>NZ_JAKLUA010000020.1 GCF_022012435.1 Bradyrhizobium zhengyangense | reverse complement strand
GCGGCCACCCGGGCTGGGCCATTCCTCACGGAACGAGGCCATTCTAGCCCGGTGCGCTAAGACAAGGGTGGGCAAAGGCGCACTTGCGCCGTGCCCACCATCTCTCTCGATCGAAAAAGATGCGTGGGCACGCTTCCGCTTTGCCCACCCTATGATACTGGCGCGAAGGTGGACGAACAGGGGACCCTTATGCACTTCCAACACTCCGCCCGGTCGCTCGAGCTTCAGGAGCGCGTCCGCCGGTTCATGCTGGAGCAAGTCGAGCCGGTCGAGGAGCTCTATTACGAGCAGGTGAAGCCGGAAGCGGCGCGCTACAAGACGCCGCAAGTGTTGCAGGACCTGAAGCGGCTGGCGCGCGAGCAGGGGCTTTGGAATCTATTCCTCTCCGGCGAGCACGGTCCCGGCCTCTCTAATCTCGAATATGCCCCCGTGAAGGAGATCATGGGCCGCATTCTCTGGGCGCCGGAGGTGTTCAACTGCTCGGCGCCCGATGTCGGCAACATGGAGGTGCTCGCGAATTACGGCACGCCCGCGCAACAAGAGCGCTGGCTAAAACCGCTGCTGGAGGGGCGCATCCGCTCCGGCTTCTCGATGACCGAGCCGCAGGTCGCCTCCAGCGATGCCACCAACATCCAGTGTGCGATCACGCGTGACGGCGACGACTATGTCATCAACGGCCGCAAATGGTTCACCTCAGGCGCGATGAACGAGGATTGCGAGATCCTGATCGTGATGGGCAAGACCGCGCCTGACGATCCCGATCGTCACCGTCAGCAATCCATGATCCTGGTGCCCAGGAACACGCCCGGCGTCCGCATCGTCAGGGACATGCTCACCTACGGCTATGATGACGCGCCGGCCGGCCATCCCGAGATCGTCTACGACAATGTCCGCGTGCCCGCCGAGAACATGCTGCTCGGCGAAGGCCGCGGCTTCGAGATCGCGCAGGGGCGGCTCGGTCCCGGCCGCATCCATCATTGCATGCGGCTGATCGGCTGCGCCCAGCGCGCGCTGGAATTGATGTGCCGGCGCTCGGTGTCGCGGGTGGCCTTCGGCAAGCCGCTCGCCGAGCAGGGCTCGGTGCGCGAGGATATCGCGCACTCCTTCTGCGAGATCACGCAGGCGCGGCTGCTCACGCTGCAAGCCGCCGACAAGATGGACCGCGAGGGCAACAAGGCCGCGCGCGACCTGATCGCCGCCGCCAAGATCGTGGTGCCGAGCATGGCTGCCCGCGTCATCGACCGCGCCATCCAGATCCATGGCGCCGCCGGCGTGTCGCAGGACACGTTCCTCGCGCGCGCCTATGTCTATGCCCGCTTCATCCGCATCGGCGACGGCCCCGATCAAGTGCATCTCGCCGCCATCGGCAAGGAACTGATCAAGCACGGTGGTGTCATCGGAGGCTAGAGCTTCTGTTGCAAGACAACGGTATGCAAAGGTTCTGAAGTTCCGCGCCATTGCGGTTTTCACGGACGTTGCGCAGTGGATCCTGCCGCTGAGCACGTAAGACTCCGGGGGGCGACCGCGGAGGTCATGTTGCTGACTCATTCCCTGTTTTAGACAGCGATAACGAAGACACGCGGGGACCGCTCAGGTTCTCGCAACGGTTCCGCGGCCAGGGGTTGGCGCGAATCCGCAAGAGACTGGCGCAAGTTCAAAAACGCTGACGCGTTCGCTTCGCCACGTTCTGCGGCATCGGGAACCGCACGAAAATTCAAAGGAGATGTAATGGTGTTCCGCTCGAGCGCCGCAGTTTGCGGCGCCCTGGTTGCGCTTGTCGTTTCTGTGACCGTTGCCCGCAGCGAAACAAGTGGGGCTCAATCAAGCGCCGTCGTCGAAGCCGCCTGCGAGGGAGCAATCGTTGGCGCAGCATCCACGTATAATCCATTCAAGCCCGGCAAGGAGGAGGGCGGCCCGAAAACAGCCACCGGCGAGCGTTACGATCCCGAGGTGTGGACAGCTGCGATCAAGACGAGCCTGCGCGGGAAGTTCGGCGGGGTCCAATTCGGCGCGCGACCGAAATATGCGCTGGTCGAAGCTGCCGGCAAGAAGGTCATCGTCAAGATCAACGACGTGGGGCCGCTCAGGCCTGGCCGCATCATCGATCTCAACGAGCGGACGATGCGCCATTTCGATCCGAGCATGGAGCTTGGCGTCATTCCCGACGTCACGGTCAGGCCGCTCTCTGGCGACGATTGGATACCGGGGCCGGTCGGTTGAGCCTTCGTTGATCTGGATCAACGAGGAGATGCCGCGGGATGGCGCGATGCGATTGCGCATTCCCGCTCGCATCGTACCGGAGCCCAACCATGTGGGTCCTGATGTATGTGTTTTCCTATTCGGTCAGTCCCGCTGCAACCAATGACAAGGCGGAATGGCGGCTATTGCCGACCGTAGTGTTCCAGGAATTCACCAGCGAGGAACGGTGCAAGGCGGCGAAGTCGACGCTCGAGGGGAGCTTGAGCCAGGCCGGCGCCAGGTTGAGGAGCGGCCTGGAGGATCTGAAGAGCCTGGGCAAGGCCGATCCCAGCCAGATCATCATTGCCTATAACGTGGAATGTCTGCCGAAATAGATTGGCGACCTCGCCCGCGCGGCCTTGGCGGCGAAGGCCCTTGGGCCACGTCGCAATCGTCTCAACTGCGGTTTTGGCACAAACTGCACAGACGCGCCGCGTTATCATAGGTTAACGTTGGGCATGGGCAGCGACCTGATCATACGTGTGCTTGTCGTCGCGGCCGGTGCGTTCACCGTGGCTGCCGCCTCCCTGCTCATTTTCGGCTCTTGATCTATCTCAATTTGACGCACCGCGCCTTGGCGTTTCCTGCGTTCTGCAGGACAGGCGGACGAGGTGCAACGATGCGGCCTTGGGCTTTGCATTCGCTGGTGTGGGGGCTGACGGCGATCGGCTTGATAGCCATCATCTCCATGCTGCTCTGAGGGCGTCGGCGCCCGTGCCGTTGCAGATCCAGGCGCGCCGGCGGATGATGAGGCATGATAGGCAAGCCCATCCTCATCGTTTTCGCCGGTCTTCCTGCCACCGGAAAAACCACGCTTTCACGCGAACTGACGCGGCGGTATGCGGCGAGCTATATCCGCGTCGATGCAATCGAGCAGTCCTTGCGCGCGGCGGGCCATGATGTCGGTCCGATGGGCTACGTCATCGCCAACGCGCTGGCGGCGGAAAACTTGAAGCTCGGTCGCGCGGTCGTCGCTGATAGCGTAAATCCGGTTCTGGCCAGCCGCGAGGGCTGGCGGCAGACGGCACTGCAAGCATCAATACCCATCGCCGAGATCGAAGTGATCTGCAGCGATGTGGCTTTGCACCGGCAGCGGGCGGAGACGCGCAAGTCCGATATTCCCGGCCTCAGGCCGCCGACCTGGCAGGACATCGTCACCAGGCACTACGAACCGTGGGATCGAGATCATCTGGTGCTCGATACCGCCCATGATTCGGTCGATCATCTGCTTGCGCTGGTGGAGATCTATCTTCGCGATGTGATGGAGTGATCGGGTTCCCGCCCGGCGCGACATTTTGTTGGCGGCGAGCTTCGTCATCATCTGTTCAAAATTCGCGGCTAGTCTTTGCCTCGACGATTGGTTCGCCGGATGTACGCGAACTGGATCGCAAGCCTCGGCCCCGCGTGCCGGGGCTTTTTGTTGTCGAGGCTGCCTGAGCGAGGCTATCCGCGCTTTTTGCACGCGTCGCGATGCCGCAGTCCGCGGTTAGTCCATTCGCCAATCCAACTATCGGACAGCACCAGCAGAGTATGGCTCCGCCCGCGGTTCCGTCGGGGATGCACGCAATGGAACCAAAGGCGAGTAGGACATTAGTAACACCTTCTGGTTGAGAGTGGGGATGATCGTTATTCTCGGATTCGTAATTCCCTTCGACCGTACGTCTCGCCGCACGGTTTGAACCGCGCAGCAGAGAGGTCGGGCTCTTGGGGAACTCAGGAAGTGCTTTCAGCGCCAAGCAGCGGTGGATGATCGTTGCTGCGATGCTGCTGACGGCTGGGCTTGTTCAGATTCCCGTCGTCCTCAACCCGGATTTGGGTTGGCTGCTCACTGTGGACGAAAAGATCCTGGACGGCCAAAAGCTTGGCATCAACCTGTTCGAGTCCAACCCGCCTCTGTCGGTCTACATGTATATGCCGGCCGTGGTGTTCTCACGCCTATCTGGCATTGCGCCGCAGTTCATCGTGATCGCAATGGTGATGGTCGAAATCGCGGGCGCACTTTTGATCATCGATCGCGCCGCTGCGTCCGCGAGATTGGAGGCCGGAGAGAGAGGCATTTCGGCGTGGTTGTTCGCGTTCCTGCTCGCCGTCCTTCCCGGCGCCGTGTTCGGACAACGTGAACACATCGCCGTCATTGCGCTGACCCCTTTTGTCTTCATCACTGCGCTGCGTTGGCGCGGCCTCTCGCTGGGGCCGGCCGCAATCCTCGCAGGGGTGGGGGCGGGATTGGCGATGGGCATCAAACCGTTCTTTGCCCTGGTGGTGGGCCTTCCGGTCATCCTGCGCGTCGTCCGCCAGCGTTCCCTCAGGCCCTTATTCACGTCTGAAGCATGCATTGCCGCGGCGATCGTCGTCGGCTACGGCGCGCTGGTCGTCGTCCTGTTTCCCGCTTACGTCTCCACTTATGCGCCGATGGTCGCCGAGGCCTATCTCCCGATCCGCAAAGACCTCATCAGCCTGGTTCCTCTTCCGATCGTCGTGATCGCCGCTTCTGTTGCGTTCCTGCGCTTCTCGGCGCCCAGCGATTTCAAAATGAGCGGCAACTCCTTGCCGTGGCTGGCCGCATCGGTCGGAGGAGCCGCCAGCTTCATCATCCAGGGCAAGGCCTGGCCATACACGGCCCTGGCGCTTTGTGTGTTCGCGATTGCGGCGCCGTCGCTCCATCTTCGCACAAGGCCATTGAGGACGCCGACCCTGATCGGCGGCCTCGCCGCCGCCTTGCTCATCGGGCTCTATCTGTCGTCGCCGGCTCCGCGTTTTCCGCCGCTGCAAGGGCGCGTGCAGGCTCTCGCGGACCAGCCGCGGCTGCTGACGATTACAGATCACATCGGTCTGGGACATCCGCTCGTCCGTCAAATCCACGGAACCTGGGTCGGCAGCTCGTGCGCGCAGCTGCTGGGCGCAGGCGCGATCCTGCGCCAGCAGAGCGCGCAACCAAATCCCGCCGAGCAAGCGAAACTGGACGGCATCATCGATTTCGAGCGGCGGCATTTGCTCGCGGACATTCGCACCGGCCGGCCCAACGTCATCCTCGTCGATACCTATCTACTAAGTTCATTCCCGTTCGATTGGCTGGCCTGGGCCAATTCGGATCCCGAGCTGAAGGCGGAGCTCAGCCGCTATCGCGAAGTCGAGGATGTCGGCCGCGTCAGGATATTTGTCGATCAGTCGGGATAGGCGCGCTGACCGCGGCATTTCGCGCGGTTGCCTGCCGCATGTCATCGCCGGCTCTCTACCGACTGCCAGAGGCGCTCGATGAATCCGTCATGTTCCAGCGCCTCGATGAACGATCCGTCAGAGATATCGGTCTCCTTGAGTGAAGCCGCGGCCGGATACTTGGCTGTGAGCACGTTTCGTATGTTCTGCAGATTGCCCAGAAGCGGCTTCGGCACCCTCTGAAACACCGGGACGTGGTACCTATAGAGCTCCTCGGCAGCGCCTCGGTCGGCGATGCCCAGATAGCGCTGGAGTAAGGGCACGACGAGATCAGGCTGGGTTTTGAACACATGGATCGTGTCGACGAAGCCTCGCATGACGTTCATGACCAGCTCGCGATCGGATGTGATCAGCCTGCGCGTGGTGGCGAATATCGAGGGAGCGCCGAACTCGTAAATCGGAAAGGCATTCCAGCCATGGCGGGACGCTCCGACAAAGCGTAGATCGACAGGAAGTACGCCGGCGTCAATCTCACCTGCCGCGAGTGCGCTGAAGATCCGATCGAACGTGACGAGCGGCAGGTAAGCGGCCGTTACACCTGCTTTCTCGATGGTGATGCGCGTCGCGACGCTGGTTTGACCCGTCTCCGAGAGCACGCCGACTTTTCTCCCGCCCAGTTGACTGAGCGCAGTGATCTCTTTCTGCGTCATCACGAACTGGTTTGGAAACTCCGTGGTCGGGGTCGCCAGGATGACGATATCGCTGCCCTTGAGCACTTCCTCGGCGACGGGGAGGACGCCGGTATGGGCGAACTCGACATCGCCGTGGATCAAACGAGCGGCGGCCTGCGGCCCGCCGACAGCCACCGCCGGCACGCTGACGTCGACATCATATTTTTTGAATATCCCGGATTCCACGCCCAGCCAGGCCGTGCTTTGCCACATTGCAAGCAGGCCGGTCGCGACGCGTGCCGGCTTGTTTGCTTCTTCGGTCCTGGCTGAGCGGACAGGGATGGCGGACGCGGCGGTCGCGCCGGCCACGAACTGGAAAAATGTACGCCGGACGATCTCCATGCGACCTCCGCCATGGTGGCATCATGCCGGTGTTTTGCCCGACGTGTCAAATGGATTTCGTAAAATCAGCAGTCGTGGCGCTTCGCCGGCCAAGCCATTGATCTGGCTCGCCCGTCTACTGTGTATGGGGTTGTTTTCGCGATTCCGTCGGTGCGGGTCAATCGCCGCTGTTGCGAGCGGCGCGCGATTATCCCGCCTTGGCCGTGCGGTTGTCGGCGCGCAGGTTATGGAAGAACTTCTCCACCTCGCGCGACAGCGTGTCCGCGGTCGCGGTCAGGCTGCTCGCCGCTGACAGGACCGAGGAGGCCGCCGTATCCGTCTCGCCGATGGCGTCGCGGAGCGAGGTGATGTTGGCGACCAGCGTCTCGTTGCCCTGGGCCGCGCTCTGCGCGTTGGAGGAGATCTCGCGCGTGGCCTGGTCCTGCTGGCCGACGGCACCGGCAATCGCCGAGGTGACCTCGTTGATCTCGCGCACCGCGCCGCCGATCTCGCGCACGGCATCGACCGCGTTGCGGGTGGAGGTTTGGATCATCGCGACGTTCTCGCTGATGTCGGCGGTCGCCTTCGCAGTCTGTCCTGCCAGCGCCTTCACTTCGTGTGCGACGACGGCAAAGCCGCGGCCGGCATCGCCGGCGCGCGCAGCTTCGATGGTGGCGTTGAGCGCGAGCAGATTGGTCTGCTCCGCGATGGTTTGAATGAGGGTCAGAACGCCGTCGATGCGCTGCGTGGCGGCGGCAAGGCTCTCGATCTCGGTGATAGACTTCTCGGTGCGCTGGCCGGTCTGCTCGACCGCGCTTGCGCTTTGCCGCACCTGGCGGCCGATCTCCTCGACGGAGGCCGACAGCTCCTCGGCGGCACCTGCGACCGCGGTGACGTTGTGCGAGGCCTGCTGGGTGGCGTTTGCGGCGGTGCCGGCGCGGCTGCTCGCATCCGCGGTGACGCGGGTGATGGTCTGCGCGGTCTCGCGCATGACACTGGCATTGTCGCTGAGCCCGCGCATGATCGCGCCGATCGCTTCGCGGAACGCCTCGACCGATTGCTCGATGTGGCGCGCGCGCTCTTCGCGCATGGCGGAATCCTGCGAGACCTGCGAGGCGAGGTTGCGGTTGCGCCCCATCGCGTCCTGGAACACCTCGATGGCGCGGGCAAGGGCGCCAATCTCGTCGGCGCGGCCGGCGTGCGGCACCACGACATTCTCGGCGCCGTCCGCGACCTGCTTGATCGTCGCGGTGATCGCGGCGAGCGGCCGGGCGATCGAGCGGGCGATGATGATGATGCCGATCACGACCAGCGCCAGCGCCACGCCGCCGAGGCAGGTCAGCACGAAGGACAGCATGCGGTTGGTCTCGGTCTGCTGCGCGATCTGCCTGGCGCGCTCGGCATAGACCTTGGAGAGCGCCTCGAGATCCTTGTTCAGCGCCGAGCGCACGGCGCGGTTGGCGTCGTTATCGCCCCATTCGCGCCCCGCCGCCGCGTTGATCTCGACACCGCGGCGGACCAGCTCCTTGCGGAACTCGACGAACTGCTCGATGCGCTTCTTGAAGGTCGCGAACTGCTCGGCGTCGTCGGCCTTGACGATGCTTTCCCAGCCTTTGACCACGCCCAGGATCTGATCGTTGAACTTCAGCAGCCCGTCGCCGAACTTCTTCACGACCTTCGGCTCGGTCGACATGTAGACGCCGCGCGATTCCATCACGACCGCATAGACCAGCGAGTTGACGCGCTCGACGTTCAGCGCAGCCGCATTCGCCGTCTCGATCGCTGAGGTCAGCTCGGCGCCGCGGCGGCTGTTGTAGTCGGACAGCATCGCAATCGCCGCCGTCAGCAGGGCGAACAGCGCGAAGATCGCATAGAGCTTGGTGGCAAGCGAGAAACGGCCTGCCAGGCCGGCAGCATTCCCAGATCTGTCGATTTGCATGGTGTTCGGGCCCAAATGGCCAGGATCGGCCGGTGTGTGCGGTCGTGTAAAATTGATGCAAAACTATGCAGAATGAAGATGGACGCTGCGTTAACGCGCAAGTCCGGGGCGTGCGCCAAAGGTCTTGGGAAATAAGAGCCATCTCAGTAATTTGGTGCCGTCCTATCGTTCTCGGCAGGTCGGCCCCGGGGAGTGCCTGGAATGCCCCGAACATCGGGCGTGCGCACAAGCCGCCGAGCGCGTATTCCCTGATGCCAGCGCCGCCTTCGGGATCGACCGGGGGTCGGTCACTGGCCGACGAACCCGGAGGGGCCTTTGGTCTATCGCCACACCATCGACGCCACGACCTATGCCTTCGCCGACCTGCGCGACCTCCTGGCCAAGGCGACACCGCCGCGCTCGGGCGACCGGCTGGCCGGGATTGCCGCCGGAAGCGCGGAGCAGATGATCGCCGCGCGGATGGCGCTGGCCGACGTCCCCCTCGGCCAGTTCTTGCAGGAGGCCGTCATTCCCTATGAGGCCGACGAGGTCACCCGCCTGATCATCGACAGCCATGACGCCAGGGCCTTCGCGCCGGTGGCCTCGTTGACCGTCGGCGGATTCCGCGACTGGCTGCTGTCGGACGCCGCCACCCCTGAGATGTTGCGCAAGCTCGCGCCCGGTATCACCCCGGAAATGGCCGCCGCAGTGTCAAAGCTGATGCGTAACCAGGACCTGATCCTGGCGGCACGGAAATGCGAGGTCACGACCGCCTTCCGCAACACCATCGGCCTGAAGGGGCGGATGAGCACGCGGCTGCAGCCCAACCACCCCTTCGACGATGCGAAGGGCATCACCGCCTCGATCCTCGACGGCCTTCTGCTCGGGGCCGGTGACGCCTGCATCGGCATCAATCCGGCCAGCGACGATCCGGCCGTGATTGGCCAATTGCTGCGATTGCTGGACGAGATCGTCGCGCGGCTGAAAATCCCGACGCAAGGATGCGTGCTGACCCATGTCACCACGACGCTGTCGCTGATCGGGCAGGGCGTTCCAGTCGACCTCGTCTTCCAGTCGGTCGCCGGCACCGAGGCCGCCAACCGCAGCTTTGGCATCGACCTCGCGCTGCTGAAGGAGGCGCACGCGGCCGGGCTGTCGCAGAAGCGCGGCACGGTCGGCGACAACGTCATGTATTTCGAGACCGGCCAGGGCTCGGCATTGTCGGCGGGCGCCCATCACGGCGTCGACCAGCAGACCTGCGAGGCGCGCGCCTATGCGTTGGCCCGCGCCTATGCGCCATTGCTGGTCAACAGCGTGGTCGGTTTCATCGGCCCGGAATATCTCTACGACGGCAAGGAGATCATCCGGGCAGGCCTGGAGGATCATTTTTGCGGCAAGCTGCTCGGCCTGCCGCTCGGCATCGACATCTGCTACACCAACCATGCCGAGGCGGACCAGGACGACATGGACAATCTCCTGACGCTGCTGGCCGCGGCCGGCGTCACCTTCATCATGGGCGTGCCCGGCGCCGACGACGTCATGCTGAACTACCAGTCCACCTCCTTCCACGACGCGCTCTATGTCCGCGACGTCTTCGGTGTGGCCCGCGCGCCCGAGTTCGACGATTGGCTGGTGCTGTCAGGTATTGCCGGGGCCGACTTCAGGCTTGCCGGCGACGCGGGCCTTTTGCCCGATTTTGCCGCGCGGCTGATCGCGTGATGCGGAAAAACCTCGCGAAAAGCCCCGTCTGCCGCCGTGAACCCCGGGAAACCATTGGCGTGTCTCAAGAATTAGTTCGCTGCCACAATATTGAGGAATTCCGGTCGCAGCGTTACGCTATGTTTCTGGAGACCTCGTCAGTACCATCAGTGGAACGTGGTTGGGGGAAGTTCGATGCGCGCTGAAAGCAACGGAACGAGCCGGCATATTCTCTGCGTCTTTCCGCGTTACACCTCATCCTTCGGCACCTTCGAGCACGCCTATCCGCTGACCGATGGCGTCCGTGCCTTCATGCCGCCGCAGGGCCTGCTGCTGCTCGCGGCCTACCTGCCGAAGGAATGGCAGGTCAAATTCGTCGACGAGAACCTCCGCCGCGCGACCAGGGAGGAGTTCGAATGGGCAGAGGCCGTCTTCGTCAGCGGCATGCACATCCAGCGCCAGCAGATGAACGACATCTGCCGCCGCGCCCATGAATTCGACCTGCCGGTCGCGCTCGGCGGCCCTTCGGTCAGCGCGTGCCCGGATTATTATCCGTCGTTCGACTATCTCCATGTCGGCGAGCTTGGCGATGCCACCAATCAACTGATCGATATTCTGTCGCGCGATACGTCGCGTCCCGACGTCCAGGTGGTGCTGACCACCAAGGATCGCGTGCCGATGACGGAGTTTCCGATCCCGGCCTATGAGCTCGCCGATGTGAAACGGTACTTCCTCGGCAGCATTCAATATTCGAGCGGCTGTCCGTATGAGTGCGAGTTCTGCGACATCCCCGGCCTCTATGGCCGCAACCCGCGCATCAAGTCGCCGGAGCAGATCATTGCCGAGCTCGACCGCCTGCGTGAATGCGGCATGACCGACACGGTCTACTTCGTCGATGACAACTTCATCGGCAACCGCAAGGCCGCAATGGATCTCTTGCCGCACCTCATCGAATGGCAAAAGAGGACCGGCTATGTGGTGCGGCTTGCCTGCGAGGCAACGCTCAACATCGCCAAGCGCCCCGAGATCCTCAAGAAGATGCGCGAGGCCTATTTCATCACCATCTTCTGCGGCATCGAAACGCCGGACCCGGACGCGCTGAAGGCCATGCACAAGGACCACAACATGATGGTCCCGATCCTCGAGGGCGTGCGCACCATCAATTCCTACGGAATGGAAGTGGTGTCGGGCATCATCATGGGGCTCGACACTGACAAGGCCAATACGTCGGAGGCGCTGCTCGCCTTCGTGGAGGAGTCGCGCATTCCGCTGCTCACCATCAACCTGCTTCAGGCCCTGCCGAAGACGCCGTTGTGGGACCGACTGGAGAGGGAAGGGCGTCTGGTCGACGATGAGGGGCGCGATTCCAACGTCGACTTCCTGCTGCCTTATGACGAAGTTGTCGCGTCCTGGAAGCACGCCATGAGTGTCGCCTACCAGCCGGAGAAGGTTTACGAGCGCTTCCAGTATCAATGCGACGAGGTTTATCCTCATCGCCTCAAGATGCCGGTGCCGGACGAGATGAAGACCTGGGCCAACATCCGCCGCGGCCTCGTCATGCTGCGCAACATCTTCTGGAAGGTCGGCGTGCTCGGCGATTACAGGCGCGTGTTCTGGAAGTTTGCGCTCGGACGCATCAAGCGCGGTGACATGGAGGGCCTGATCGGCTGCACCATGATCGCGCATCATCTCATCACCTTTGCGCGGGCGGCCACCAGCGGCGAGCAGAACGCCTCGAACTATTCGATCAGGTTGCGCGAAGCCTCCGTTCCCGCCGAATGAGCGACGAGCCCGTTCCGGCCCGCCCGATCATCGACCTCAAATCGCTCACGCCGGCGCGCGTCGCGCTCGGGCGCAGCGGCGCGAGCCTGCCGACCAAACCGCTGCTCGCTTTCACACTGGCCCACGCCCGCGCCCGCGATGCCGTGCATGCCGCTTTCGACGCGCCGGGTGTGATTGCCGGGGTGAGGGCGCTCGGCCTTGGCGCCACCGTGGTCAGCAGCCGTGCCACCGATCGCGCCGATTATCTGCGCCGGCCCGATCTTGGACGTCAGCTCGACGCCGGCTCCGCCGCGGCACTGGCGGACCTTGGCATCGCGCCATGCCAGCTTGCGATCGTCATCGGCGACGGCTTGTCGGCCGCCGCGGTCCACGCCCATGCGGTGGCACTGCTGCAAAGCCTGTTGCCGCTGCTGGCTGGGGACGACGCTGTCGCGGTCGGCCGCGTTGTCGTCGCCTCAGGCGCGCGGGTCGCGCTCGGTGACGAGATCGGCGCGATTCTCGGCGCCCGCATGGTTGTGATGCTGATCGGCGAGCGGCCGGGGCTGTCAGCGCCCGACAGCCTCGGGGCCTATTTGACCTTCGCGCCGAAGCCCGGCCTGACTGATGCCGAGCGCAACTGCGTGTCCAATATCCACAAGGCCGGGTTGAGCTACGACGCGGCGGCCATCAAGATCGCCTGGCTGGTCCGCGAGGGGCTGGCGCGCCAGGTCACGGGCGTGGCGCTCAAGGACGAAAGCGCCGACCGCGCCCCGCGTCGAATCGGCACGGCTGTGCCAGAATGACGGACATTCCGGCAAAATCGCCGCATCTTGATCGATTCGGAGACCGCCGGCGTGCTTGCGAGAAGGGCGCTTGACCTGCTAAACCGCTGCCGGCGATTTTCCGCGCATTTTCAAAGGGCAAGCCTCCCATTGTTATGGCGTTTTCAAGCCGTTCGCGGGGCGCAATAAGCTCACAGCTAGAGCCGATTTAGGAACTGGACAAGGCATGCTCGAAAAGCACCGCGAGAATGAGGTTCATGTCGACAAGGTCGAGCAGGGGCCTGCGTCCTCCATTGCCTTTGGGCTGGAGCGTATCGGGCTGATCGCGGTCCGGGCGCCGATCGTCTCCTGCATCATCCTGGTCGCGCTGATCGTCGCCGCCGTGTTCGGCATCGAGCGGATCAAGATCGACGATTCGCTGTCGCAGCTGTTCCGCTCCAACACCCGCGAATTCCGGCAGTACGAAGAGGTGACCAAGAAGTTCCCGGCCGAGGAATTCGACGTCCTCGTCGTGGTCGAGGGCCAAAAACTGCTGGCGCGGAATAACCTCGAGAAGCTCCGTGATTTCGTCACCGACATGCAACTGGTCGAGGGCACCCGCGGCCTGGTCTCGCTGTTCTCGGCGCGCCAGGCGCCGGCGCCGGGCAAGCTGCCGGCGGCGCTGTTCCCGGCCGAGCTGCCCGAGGGCGCGGCCTATGACCAGTTCATCGAGACTGTCAAAAACAACGAGATCATCCGCGGCAAGCTGTTGTCGGAGGACGGCACGCTGGCGCTGATCGTGCTCTCGCTCGATCCGCAGGTGGTCGCCTCCAGCAAGCTGACCAAGACCGTCGGCGACATCCGCGCGTTGATGAAGGAGGATCTCGGCGACACCGGGCTCAGCGTGCAGCTCTCGGGCGTGCCGGTGATGCAGCTCGAGATCCGCAACGCGGTCGAGCGCGACGGCCTCACCTACAACATCCTCGGCATTCTCGCCGGCTGCATCATCGCCATCATCTTCTTCCGCAAGATCTCGTTCATGGTGGTGGCGGCGTTCCCGCCGATGATCGCGATTCTGATCGCACTCGGCGCGCTCGGCTGGGCCAATTTCAATCTCAACATGTTCCTGAACGTGATGACGCCGCTCATCATGGTGATCTCGTTTTCGGACTCGATGCAGCTGACTTTCGCCGCGCGCGACCGGCTGATCGCGGGCCAGGACAAGTTCACCGCTTTCAGGAACGCGGTGCTGGTGGTGGGGCCCGCCTGCGTGCTGACGCACGGCACCGCTGGCATTTCCTTCATCGCGCTGCAGTTCTCGGACTCCGACCTGATCCGCAAGTTCGGCGAGGCGGGCTTGGCTGCCACCATCATCGCGCTCATCACGGTGCTGTCGCTGGTGCCCGTGTTCGGCGTGCTGTTCGTGCGCAACGAGAAGATCTTTGCGGTCAAGTTCCAGAGCGCGGATGCCGGCGTGCAGGCGCTGCGCAATTTCTGCTACTGGATCGCGGTGCGCATGGTCGGCCGGCCCGGCCTGTTCAGCCTGATCGCGCTGCTGTTCGTCGCCAGCCTCGGCGTCATCTACGCCAATCTGCAGCCGCGCTACCGGCTCGCCGACCAGGTGCCGGACAAGCGCCAGGCGGTCGCCGCAAGCAACCGGCTCGATGCCAAGCTGACGGGCGCCAACCCGGTCAACGTGTTGATCACGTTCCCCAAGGGTGAATCGCTCTACTCGCCGGAGACATTGCAAACCATCGCCGACGTGCATGCGACCGTCGAGAAGGCCGCCGGCGTCGGCAACGTCTGGTCGCTGGAAACGCTGCGCCGGTGGCTCGCCGAAAAGGCCGGGAGCGACGACGTCGCGACCCTCAAGGAATATGTGGGCGTCATCCCCGAACATCTGGTGCGGCGCTTCATCGACGCCGAGCAGGATGCGGTGGTCGTGGCCGGCCGCGTGCCGGACAAGGACTCCAGCCAGCTTCTGCCGATCGTCGACAAGCTCGATACCGAGCTCGACGCCGTCCGCAAGAAGCATCCCGGCTACGAAGTCGCCGTCACCGGTCTTGCCGCCATCGCCGCACGCAACTCGGCCGGCATGATCGAGAAGCTGAATCGCGGTCTCACCGTCGAATTCGCGCTGGTTGCGATCTTCATAGGCCTTGCCTTCCGCTCCTGGGTCGTGATGTTCGCCTGCATCCTGCCGGGCATCTTCCCGGTGGTGATGTCGGGAACGGTGCTGTGGGCGATGGGCGAAGGGCTGCAATTCGCCAGCGTCGTCGCGCTCACCGTCTCGTTCGGCCTCGGCCTGTCCGCAACCATCCACTTCCTCAACCGCCTGAGGCTCGAGAGTAAACCCGGCGTCGGTTCGGCGCTCGCGGTCGAGCGCGCGACCGTGCTGGTCGGCCCGGCGCTGATCCTGACCACGGTGGTGCTGGCCTGCGGCCTCGTCGTCACCGTGTTCTCGGACCTGCCGTCGCTGCGGCTGTTCGGCTGGCTCAGCGCCTTCTCGATGGTGGCGGCGCTGGTCGCCGACCTCTTCATCCTGCGGCCGACGGCGATGTGGCTGATCAACCTCCACGCCAGGCTTCACGGCACGGACAAGCCGGCGATCTGAGCGGGGTCATCACGCGGCCACCGAATCGCAGCACGCTGGCTGCGGTTCGGAGGTTTCATGCGCGATATCAGGCACGACGGCGCGATCACGGCGTTTCAGCAGAAGCGGGGCGGCGATGCGGCCGCCTTCTTCGTGCCGTTCCTTAGCCCCGGTATGAGGCTGCTCGACATCGGCTGCGGCCCGGGAACGATCACGGCCGCGCTTGCGGAGAGCGTGGGCACGGCGATCGGCGTTGATATCAATCCGAACGCGATCGCGTCAGCCCGGCAGCTTGCCGCGCATGCGGGCCTGACCAATCTGTCCTTTGTCGAAGCCGACATGACCGCGCTTCCGTTCGAGGACGGTGCGTTCGACGCGATATTCTGTCATGCGGTGCTCTACCATCAGAGCCAGGCGATGTTGGCGAAAACGCTGGCCGAAGCGCGACGTGTGCTGAGGCCGGGTGGCCTGCTGGGCACGCGTGACGCCGTTGTTGGCGGCAACATTCTCCATCCTGAGGTTGACGGCGTGCGCCTCGCGCTCGATCTCTGGCAGCGCTGGTACGAGCACGACGATCCCGAGGCACTTCGCTTCGGCCGCCGACAGAGCGCCGTTCTTCGCGCGCACGGCTTCACGCCGGTCTGGGCCGGCGCGAGCTATGTCAACCACAGCGCCGATGCTGCAAGCCGCACTGAAGCCGTCGCGGATGCGCGGCAGAGCCTGCTCGGTCTCGGGCCGCAGCTTGTAGGCAAGTCGCTCGCGACCGCCGACGAGATTGAGACCGCGCTTGCCGGCTGGGACGCCTGGGGCTGCGATCCCGACGCGGTTTATTTCAGATGCCGGTGCGCATGCATCGCGCGCAAGCCGTGATCCGCGGCCTTACGCCTCGACGTGGACGATCCCGTACGGGTCGAACTTGAAATCGTCCTCGGCGTAGTGCGATCCGCGCGAAAGTGCGAGGTTGCGCGCACGCAGAATTGCATCGACGCCGTCCGCGGCCATGTTATCGGCGATCTCGTCCATGAGCCTGGCCGCATCGCGGTCGCTGCCGCGCGACTTCGCGACGTAGATCTCCGGCAGCCCGACGAAATGGTAGCCGACGCTTTCATAATAGACGTCGCCGCCGAGTGGACGCTTGGCGAAGGCGAGGCGGCAGACCCGGCTCATCGCTGCCGTGACGGCGAGGCCCTGGTTTGTTTTCGCCGCCGCCTTGCACTCGGAGGCCAGCTGCATCCACCGTTTGAGACCATGCGCGACGCCGGCGCTCTCGCCTTTGGCGGCGATGGCTCCCGCCTCGATCATCGCCTCGACGATGCGCAAGGCTGCGGCGGAATAGGCGACCGTCTTCTCCCGCTCCATCGGCGGGCTCAGCACGTAGAGAACCGATTTGTGGTTGGCGACAGCGGCCTCATCGGCGGCGGACCAGGCATTGGGAAAGGTGCGGTCCCAGCACACACCGAATGATCGCTCCATGTGCGGATCGGGTTTTGCTTGCGAATAGGTGCGGTCGATCTCGAAGCCGAAATCGGCGATCATCGTTGCGACGGCTTTCGGCGGATGAAGCAGACCGTCGTCCTTGCCGAGGAAACAGAGCACGTGGCGCGGCTTCACTGACGACGGCTGCATGTCCTTGCCTTGCTGGATTGACTGATCATCACTGGCCCACGCGGGAACGGCGGCGAGGAGTCCGATGGCCTTGAGCAGGTGTCTGCGAAACGGGTTCATGTCAGCGAAAAGCCCCCGGCTCGCGAAAACCGGGGGCTCGGTCCTTTTCAAGCGGAGACTGGCAATCAGCCCTTCGTCATCGTGATATTCACGCCGCGGATCTCGCCCTTGGAGGAGATCTGCACCGTCTGCTTGGTGCCGTTGGTGCGCAGCGTCAGGTTGGCGGCAAAACCGTTGGCCTCGACGAACACTTCGATCTGGCCACCGCCGGCGGTGCCCTGCAGATTGCCGAAGATGTTGCGGCTGGCCTCGCTCCAATTGCCGGAGATACGGTCTCCCTGGCTGGTCACGTCGCTGGTGAGGTCGAACTTGTAGCTGTCGGAGGCGCAGTGCAGCGCCTGCTTGAGGCTGAGGCCGGTGCCGGCGACCTTGTAGTCCGCCTTGCAGCGGATGCGCTCGGTCGAGCCGTCCGACAGCGACACCGTGCCGGTGCCGGTCCACGCGCCGTCGAAACCGGCGAACGGGCCGGACGACTGAGCGTGGCTTGCCGCAACCGAGAAGAGCAGCGCCGCACCGATGCCGGCTGCCTTGAGTGCCAGTTCAGATCGCCCAAAGAATTTCATCATCAATATCCCGTTTTGGAACCACGCCTGCTTCATCGCAAGCCGTCTCGCCACATCGAAAGTTTAGTGTTGTGAGCCTGTGTCAGGTTCAAGCTTCTGTGCCGGATAAGCCTAGCCGCCCGCGATGTCAGGCGCGCGAAGCGGCCTTGCCTAAGGTCCGGCCCCGATTTCCCTCTGTTTCCATATGTTTCCGGCCCAAATGGCCGGTCGGACAGATGCAGCGCTGCAACAGGTATGCAGTAAAACACCACGTGCCAGAATTATGACGTAGTATCAAGCCCTTACATCTGCCAATGAAGACCGAGGGAAGACCTGATTTGGTGAACGCGGCGCCAATTTGGCCGCATTTACCAGCGCTTGTGCCTTCTCCGGTGCCGCACTCTCCGTGGCAACTTGCCAACAGAACAATCCGTTCCCGTCGGCCCTGTGCTGCCCGGGATTGGTGCGATTCTGCCGTCAGAATGAAGGAATACAATGCGTAAGCTTCTCGTCGCTCTCACCGTGCTGTCGGCAACCCTGTCCACGGCTGCGTTCGCCCAGCAGGGGCGTGGCACGGATGCCGAGCAGAAGGCCTGCACGCGCGATGTGCAGAAGTTCTGCCGTCCGGTTATCGACCAGGGCGATTTCACCATCCTGGCCTGCCTCAAGGAGAACCGGTCCAAGATCTCGCAGGCCTGCGACCAGGTCCTGAAGGACCACAACCAATAAGCTCGGCCACTGGCCCACAAAGGCGGCCCTGGGCCGCCTTTTTCAGGCCGGATCCGCAGAGGGCTGCCATCGCGCGACAGGATTGGTTTTGCGGCCGTATTCCCCTATATGGGGGCCGCGGCGGCGTCGCCGGCATGAGCCCGCGCGAACGCAAAAGCCCCTTCTGTCCAAACGATTGTTGATCAGCCCTCGATGACCTCTGCGAGCGAATTGCGATCCGGCAAGGGTGACCGCGACGAGAATTTTCCCGTCGCGTCCTGGATCATTCATCCGCGTCATCGCGCCCTGATCCTGGCCTATTACAATTTCGTCCGGACCGCCGACGACATCGCTGATCACGCCACCCTGCAGGCGGACGAGAAGCTGCGTTATCTCGACCTGCTCGAGGCGGAACTGCTCGGCAAGGGCGAGACCCAGGCCGAGGCCGTCACCTTGCGGCGCGCGCTCGCCGAGCGCGGCATGGCGCCGCGCCACGCGCTCGACGTGCTGATCGCGTTCCGCATGGACGTAACCAAGCTGCGCTACGAGACCTGGGACGAGGTCATCCACTATTGCCGTTATTCGGCGATGCCGGTCGGCCGCTTCATGCTCGACGTCCATGGCGAAAGCACCTCGACCTGGGCGGCGTCGGATGCGCTGTGTGCGGGCCTCCAGATCAACAACCACCTCCAGGATTGCGGCAAGGATTATCGCGAGCTAAATCGCGTCTATCTGCCGCGCGATGCGCTCGCCGCAAGCGGCGCCTCGGTCGAGCAGCTCGGCCTGGCGCAGTCGCCGCCGGCGATGCTGGCCTGCCTGCAGTCGCTCGCGGTGCGCAACGAAGCGCTGCTGGGCGAGGGCAGGTCGCTGAGCGCCGAGATCCGGGATGTCCGCCTCGGCGTCGACGTCGCGGTGATCCAGGCTTATGCGGACCGTATCGTGCGCCTCTTGAAATTGCGCGATCCCCTGCGCGAGCGCGTGCACCTGAACAAGTTCGAACTGCTCACCTTCAGCCTTGCCGGCATCGCCGGTGAACTCGGCCGCCGTGCGATCGGCCGCAAAACCATCACCAATCCGGGGACTGCCCATGACGCTTGAGGCGACCGCGCCCAGCGCCAATTATGGCTCGTCCGCATCGAACAGCTCCTTCTACGCTGCGATGCGGATCCTGCCGCGCGACCAGCGCGAGGCGATGTTCCAGATCTACAGCTTCTGCCGCCAGGTCGACGACATCGCCGATTCCGACGGCCCGCGCGACCAGCGGCTGGCCGCGCTGCAGGAATGGCGCAACGACATCGATGCGCTCTACCAGGGCAATCCGCCGCCGCGGCTGAAGGACTACGTCGCCTCGGTGAAGACTTTTGGGCTTAAGCGGGAAGATTTCCTGGCCATCGTCGACGGCATGGAGATGGACGTGCCGCAGGATATCCGCGCGCCGGACATGGCGACGCTGGATCTCTACTGCGATCGTGTCGCCAGCGCCGTGGGACGGCTGTCGGTGCGGGTGTTCGGCCTGCCGGAAGAGGATGGCATCCTGCTGGCGTATCACCTCGGCCGTGCGCTCCAGCTCACCAACATCCTGCGCGACATCGACGAGGACGCGGGCCTTGGCCGGCTCTATCTGCCGCGCGAAGCGCTGCTGCATGCCGGCATCACCTCCAACGATCCGAACCGCGTGATCGCCGAGCGCGCGCTGCCGAAGGTCTGCCTGCCCCTGACGCAGCGTGCGAAAGCGCATTTCGAGAAGTCGGACGAGATCATGAGCCGCAACAAGCGTCGCGCGGTGCGCGCGCCGCGGATCATGTCGAAGTACTACCATTCCATCCTGGACCTCCTGATCGCGCGCGGCTTCAACGCACCGCGCGAGCCCGTGCGTGTGTCGAAGGTCACACGCATTTTGATCCTGCTCCGCTACGCTTTCATCTGATGCAAAACACAGCTCACATCATCGGCGCTGGAATTTCCGGCCTCTCCGCCGCTGTGCGGCTCGCCAATGCCGGCTACAAGGTCGCCGTGCACGAGGCGACGCACCAGGCCGGCGGCCGCTGCCGCTCCTATTTCGACGGCGCCACCAATCTCACCATCGACAACGGCAATCATCTGCTGCTGTCCGGCAACAGCCACGCGCGCGCCTATGCACGCTCGATCGGCACCGAGGCGGGCCTGGTCGGGCCTGAAAGCGCGCAGTTTCCCTTCGTCGACATCAAGACCGGGCAGCGCTGGCAGATCGATCTCGGCACCGGCCGGTTGCCGACCTGGGTGCTTGATGAGGGCCGTCGCGTCCCTGATACGGGTCTCACCGATTATCTCAAGCTGGCGCCGCTGATCTGGGCATCGGAACAGACGCTGGTCGGAAAATCCATTCCTTGCGAAGGCACGCTCTATCATCGCCTGGTGCAGCCGCTGCTGCTTGCGGCGCTCAATGTCGATCCGCCCGAAGGCTCGGCCGGGCTTGCCGGCGCGATCGTGCGCGAGACGCTGCTGGCGGGCGGGCAGGCCTGTCGTCCGCTGATCGCGCGCGATGGGCTCAGCGCCGTGCTGATCGAGCCCGCCGTGAAATTCCTTCAGGACCGGGGACACACGGTTCAGCTCGGCCATGAGCTGCGCTCCTTCGTCAACAGCGACGGCAAGGTCAGCGCGCTGAATTTCGGCGGCGAGGACGTGATCCAGCTCAGCGAAGGCGACGTGATCGTGATGGCGGTGCCGCCGCGTGCCGCGACGAGCCTGCTGCCGGGGCTGACCGCGCCGACTGAATTCCGCGCCATCGTGAATGCGCATTTCCGCTTCGAGCCGCCGCCCGGATCGGCGCCGATCCTCGGCGTGATCGGCGGCGTCGTGGAATGGCTGTTCGCCTTCCCGAACCGGCTCTCCGTCACCATCAGCAATGGCGACCGCCTGGTCGACATGCCGCGCGAGGAACTGGCCCAGACGATCTGGAACGACGTCTGCGCGGCCGGTGGGGTCTCCGGCGAGCTGCCCCCGTGGCAGATCGTGCGCGAGCGCCGTGCCACATTCGCGGCAACGCCGGCCCAGAATGCCCTGCGTCCGGGGCCGGTCACGTCGCTGAAAAACCTGTTTCTCGCCGGTGACTGGACTGCTACGGGATTGCCTGCAACGATCGAGGGATCGGTCCGGTCGGGTGATCGCGCCGCCGATCTGGTGCTGGCCGCAAAGCGGGCCTGACGGGCAATGTCCCGGTCACTTTCAAATCGACGCCAGGAGCAATCGAGCGACATGGATTCCGTGAACGCGACCAGCCGCGAAGCTTTGGAATCGAGCATTGCGTCGGCCACGCAGGGCGTGATCGGCTTCCAGCAAGCCGATGGCCATTGGGTCTTCGAGCTCGAGGCCGACTGCACCATTCCGGCCGAATACATCCTGCTGCGTCATTATCTCGCCGAGCCGGTCGACACCGCGCTCGAGGCCAAGATCGCCAACTATCTGCGCCGCGTCCAGGGCGCCCATGGCGGCTGGCCGCTGGTGCATGATGGCGAGTTCGACATGAGCGCCAGCGTGAAGGCGTACTTCGCGCTGAAGATGATCGGCGATTCCGTGGACAGCCCGCACATGGTGCGCGCGCGGCAGGCGATCCACGCCCGTGGCGGTGCGATCAACAGCAACGTCTTCACCCGCTTCCTGCTCGCGACCTTCGGCGTCGTGACCTGGCGCGCGGTGCCGGTGTTGCCGATCGAGATCATGCTGCTGCCGTTCTGGTCGCCATTCCATCTCAACAAGATCTCCTATTGGGCGCGCACCACCATGGTGCCGCTGATGGTGATCGCGGCGCTGAAGCCGCGGGCGAGGAATCCTAAAGGCGTCGGCATCGACGAGCTGTTCCTGCAGGATCCGCGCTCGATCGGCATGACCGCGAAGGCGCCGCACCAGAGCATGGCCTGGTTCCTGCTATTCCGTTCGCTGGATGCGATCTTGCGCGTGATCGAGCCGCTGTTTCCGAAGAGCCTGCGCAAGCGCGCGATCGATGCGGCGCTTGCCTTCACCGAAGAGCGGCTCAATGGCGAGGACGGCATGGGCGCGATCTATCCGCCCATGGCCAACATCGTCATGATGTACGACGCGCTCGGCAAGGACGAGAACTTCCCGCCGCGCGCGATCACGCGCCGGGGCATCGACAAGCTGCTCGTGTTCAACGGCGACGAGGCCTACTGCCAGCCCTGCGTCTCGCCGGTGTGGGATACGACGCTGACGGCGCATGCGCTGCTGGAAGCCGGCGGCGACAAGGCGGTGCCTGCGGCCAAGCAGGGCCTCGACTGGCTGATCCCCAAACAAGAGCTCGAGGTGAAGGGCGACTGGGCGGCGAAGCGGCCGGATGTGCGTCCAGGCGGCTGGGCCTTCCAGTACAACAATGCCCATTACCCCGATCTCGACGACACCGCCGTGGTGGTGATGTCGATGGACCGGATGCGCCGGGAGCATGGTGCCACCGGCTATGACGCCGCGATCGACCGCGGCCGGGAGTGGATCGAGGGCATGCAGAGCGACGACGGCGGCTGGGCCGCCTTCGACGTCAACAACCTCGAATATTACCTGAACAACATCCCGTTCTCGGACCACGGCGCGCTGCTCGATCCCCCGACCGAGGACGTCACGGCGCGCTGCATTTCGATGCTGGCGCAGCTCGGCGAGACCGAAGCTAAAAGCAAGCACGTCGCCGCCGGCGTCGCCTACTTACGCAAGACCCAGCACCCCGAGGGGTCCTGGTACGGGCGCTGGGGCATGAACTTCATCTACGGAACCTGGTCGGTGCTGTGTGCCCTCAACATGGCCGGTGTCCGCCACGACGACCCCATGATGCGCAAGGCCGCCGCCTGGCTGGCCTCGATCCAGAACAAGGACGGCGGCTGGGGCGAGGACGCCGTCAGCTACCGGCTGGACTACCGGGGTTGGGAACCCGCCCCCTCGACCGCCTCGCAAACGGCATGGGCCTTGCTTGCCCTGATGGCTGCTGGCGAGGTTGATCACCCGGCCGTCGCCCGCGGGGTGGAGTACCTGATTGCAACACAAAACGAAAAAGGACTGTGGGACGAGCAGCGGTACACCGCCACAGGCTTCCCCCGCGTGTTCTATCTGCGATATCATGGTTACCCAAAGTTCTTCCCGCTGTGGGCGCTGGCGCGGTATCGGAACTTGCGGAACACCAACAGCAGGGTGGTAGGGGTCGGGATGTGACTTTGGGGACGGGGGACTATTTTACTGCGGGCAATGCCATTGATCCGCGGCCGATCTTGATCGTGACCGGACTTGTCCAGGAGGCCCGCATTGCCGCCGGCCCCGGCATGGCGGTCATTTGCTCGTCCAGCAGCCCGACACAATTGCGCGCGCTCCTGACGGTGGTGGACCCCGAGACGATTCGCGGCGTGATCTCGTTCGGCGTCGCCGGCGGGCTCGATCCGAGCTTGCGCTCCGGCGACGTCGTGGTGGCGACCGAGGTGCTCTCCGGCGATGCGCGCTGGGGGGCCGGGCTGTCGCTCAGCGACGACCTCATCGACAAGCTGACCTCCGGCCGCCGCCGGGTCGTGCGCGGCAGCCTCGCCGGTGCCGAGGAAGTGGTCACGGGTTCATCCTGCAAGGCGGCGCTGCATTCGGAAACCGGCGCCTCCGCCGTCGACATGGAAAGCCACATCGCCGCCGCCTACGCCGCCGAGGCCGGCCTGCCGTTCGCCGCAGTCCGCGTCATCAGCGACCCCGCCCACCGCGCGCTGCCGGCGCTCGCCCGCGCCGCCATCAAGCCCAACGGCCAGATCGACCTCGCCGCCGTCCTGCGCGGCATCGTCCGCAACCCGGCCACGCTCCACGCCCTGGTCTCCACCGGCCTCGACTTCAACCGCGCGCTGCGGTCCTTGCGCGGCTGCCGCGATTTCCTGATCGGCACGGAGCTGGTGGACAGCGAAGCGCTGGTGGCGGAGACGATCTGAGCTTTTCAGCCCGGCAAAACAACAGGCCCGGTCGCGATGCGATCGGGCCTTTTTGTTTTTTGGCTGAGGCATGACTTCGTAGGATGGGTTGAGCTCTTGCGAAACCCATCGCGTCGCGATCACCGCTCTCCATAATCGCGGCCATCATTCGACAGATCGCCCGCCCAATCGGCCGGATAGTTGCCCAGCTCCACGTGACGATGAAACGATGACGGCGCCCAGTCGCGGACCCGGTCGACGAGCCCATGCTTGACCGGATTGATATGGACGTAATCGACGTGCCGGCTGAAATCCATTTCGTCGCGAATGGTATGCTCCCAATATCGGCGTTGCCAGATGCCCCGTTCACCCTTGGCCGAACGGCTTTGGGATATCCGTTCGTTTCGCGCCAGGCGGCGCGAGAAAGCGGCCTTGATCAACTGCCAACGCACCGCAAAATCGGCATCACCTTTGGGCAGGTTCCATACGGTGTGGAGATGATCAGGCAACACCACGATGGCGTCGATCGCGAATGGATGGCGTGGGCGTGTCTCGCGAAACGCCGCGCGCAACAGCTCGGCATGATCCGTCAGCAGCGATAGCTTCCGTTCCGCCAGATTGACGGTGAAGAAGAAGCATCCGCCCGGAACGAAATTGCGGCGGTACGCGGTCATGACGCGACGTTACCACGAAACAAGTGTGATGGGTTTCGCAAGGGCTCAACCCATCCTACGCGCTGCATCGTTTGGTGCTTCTCAGAAGCCTAGTTCGTAGAATGAGCTGAGCCCTTGCGAAATCCATCTCGTCCCCGACTACCGTGACAGTGCTGGACTGCACCCCTGGAGTGAATCACGATTATTACAGTGACGGTGCCGGGGCTGTCGCTCAGATTGTCAGCCCGCGGCAATCACGAAGTATCTGGTTCAGCACGAAATGAAGACCGCGGCGTCGAGACTTCGTGCCTCGCGGAAAGCGACTAGCTGGTGCCGCTTTCGAAACTGCCAGCATGGCATAGTGCCACTGTTTTGCCCGACGGGTCAAATGATATTCGTAAAATACGAAATTGGGTCGGTCTTAATCGCGGCCGGCTGACGGCGCCGCTGGTTACGAAAACGGACCCGCGCCGCAGCTGCGGCGATCCTTGCCGGTTTGATGCCGATTTGCTCGACGCTGCAATGACCTAACCAGGTAGACCCCGTGCCAGCGAGCGATGGCGCTTCTACTGTGCATGGGGTTGTTTTTCATTTTGTGGGAGAATGAGCAAAAGAAAAGGCCCGGTCGCGATGGCGACCGAGCCTTGTTCGTTCGTGCGTGCTCGCGCGACTTATGCTGCCGTCGAAGCCTTCCGTGCCGCCTTCGCCGTAGCGGCGTCGGCCTCGTCCTTGCGGATCTCGGAGAGCTTCTTCTGGACCTGCTCGGAGAAGATGTACTGCGCCGGGCGCTGCTTCGACATGTCGATCTCCGGCGCCATCGGGCCAGTGGTCTTGATGCCGCGCAGCGACACCCACATCGCCTTGATCGGGTTGTTCAGCGCTGCGGTCGCCGCCGTCGGCTCGTAGCCGCAATGGGCCATACAGTCGGCGCACTTCTCGTACTTGCCGGTGCCGTAGGTCTCCCAGTCGGTGGTGTCCATCAGCTCCTTGAAGGTTTTGGCGTAGCCTTCACCGAGCAGATAGCAGGGCTTCTGCCAACCGAAGATGTTGCGCGCGGGCATGCCCCAGGGCGTGCACTCATATTCCTGGTTGCCGGCGAGGAAGTCGAGGAACAGGCCGGAGTGCATGAAGTTCCACTTCTTGCCCTTGCCCATCGCGAAGACGTCGCGGAACAGCTTCTTGGTCTTGGTGCGGTTAAGGAAGTGCTCCTGGTCCGGCGCGCGCTCATAGGCATAGCCGGGCGACATCGAGACGCCGACGCCGAGCTCGACGGTGAGGTCGAGGAACTTTGCGATCTCCTCGGCCGGATGGCCGTCGAAGATGGTGGCGTTGACGTTGACGGTGAACCCGCGGGCCTTCGCTGCCTTGATCGCGGACACGGCGCGGTCGAACACGCCCTGCTGCGACACCGCCTTGTCGTGGTGGTCGCGCAGGCCGTCCAGATGCACGGAGAAGAACAGGTACGGGGAGGGCTCGAACAGGTCGAGCTTCTTCTCGAGCAGCAGCGCATTGGTGCAGAGCGAGACGAACTTCTTGCGCGCGACGAGGCCGCGCACGATCTCGCCGATCTCCTTGTGGATCAGCGGCTCGCCGCCGGGAATAGCCACCATCGGCGCGCCGCACTCGTCGGCCGCGTCCCAGCACTCCTGGGCGGTCATGCGGCGGTTGAGGATCGCATCCGGATAGTCGATCTTGCCGCAGCCGACGCAGGCGAGGTTGCAGCGGAACAGCGGCTCGAGCATGAGCACGAGCGGATAGCGTTTGCGGCCAAGCAGTTTCTGCTTGAGCAAATAGCCGCCGATACGCATTTCCTTGAAGAAGGGGATTGCCATTACACGTTTCTTTCTGGGCTTGAAATTCGGGTAGGTCAGCTCGCAGCCAGTTCGGCCGGAAGCCTGAATTCGATGTTTTCCTCGCGGCCCGGGAGCACCGAAACCGTCACCGGTCCGATCCGCCGCAGCGCTTCGATCACGTCATCCACCAGCACCTCGGGCGCCGAGGCGCCGGCCGTAAGGCCGACGGACCTGGCACCTTTCAACCACTCCGGATTGAGCTCGCGGCCATCGGCGATCAGATAACTCGCGACACCGGCCTCAGTGCCGATCTCGCGGAGCCGGTTCGAGTTCGAGCTATTGGCAGCGCCCACCACCAAAATCACGTCGACCAGCTTGCTCAAGTCCCTTACCGCAGATTGGCGGTTCTGTGTCGCATAGCAGATATCCCGGATGTCTGGGCCTTGAATATCTGTAAATTTGGCTTGAAGGGCCTCAATAATGCCCTTGGTGTCGTCGACCGACAGGGTGGTCTGGGTGATGTAGGCCACTGGCGTATCCGCCGGCAGCGTCAGGGCCTTGGCCTCTTCGACGCTCTGGACCAGCAGAACGGGCCCTGGAACCTGGCCCATTGTGCCCTCGACCTCGGGGTGGCCGGCATGGCCGATCAGGATCAGGGTACGGCCCTTGGAGATGTAGCGCTTCCCCTGATTGTGAACTTTCGTGACCAGGGGGCAGGTGGCGTTCAGCACCGGAAGGTCGCGCGCGGCGGCCTCTTCTTCGACGCTGCGGGCGACGCCATGGGCACTGAAAACGGTCACGGCCTTCGGCGGAACCTCGGACAGCTCCTCGACGAAGACAGCGCCTTTGGCCTTCAGGCTCTCGACGACGTATTTGTTATGCACGATCTCGTGGCGCACGTAGACCGGCGGGCCGTATTTCTCCAACGCCCGCTCGACAATCTCGATCGCGCGCACCACGCCTGCGCAAAAGCCGCGCGGCTGCGCTAGATAAACTTCCATTGGACGCCCATCACGCAAGTTGCACCAATCCGCTTATTTGTCCCCGGCGGCACCCCGATATGGGCCAACGCTGCAATATCCGCACCATTGGTGTCGCAACCGCGGTAACCGCCCACCCCATCAGGGTCTCGGCGCATGCAGGCACAGCACTTTGTGTCAAAAAATCGGCAATAAGGAAAGGTGTAAGGAACCGCGGGTTCCGGGTAGGACCGATATGAGGTATTATAGTGCGCCATTTCGGATGAGCAAGACGGCAACGTTTGTGCTCACCCCTTCGTCACTTTGCCGCCTCAAGTCTCCGGCTATACCGCCGTCCCGCATGATTTTGCCATGGTCTTTCGCCGTTTACTTCGAACCTTGTTCCGGTGAGAACGACCCAAAACGGCAATAGGTTTCGCCCGGGAACTCCGCTAAACAGCGGGCGTTTTCGGCAGGCTGCTAACACTAGAAAGAAAAGATGCTGCAAAGCGTAGTCGTTGCCATCGTCAGGGCCTGTACCCGGTTTGCCTCCCTCGTCGTCGTTCTCGGGCTCCTGCTGGCGGTAGGGGCCGGCTATTACACGTCCCGGCACTTTGCCATCAACACCGACATCAATTCGCTGATTGCCCAGAATCTCGACTGGCGCCAGCGCGACCAGCAGTTCGATCGTGCCTTCGACCGCGATGCCACGATTCTCGCGGTAGTCGAGGCCAGGACACCGGAGATGGCGACCGCGGCGTCAGACGCGCTGTTCGCCAAGCTGAAGGACAACAAGGCCGAATTCCAGTCGATGCAGCAGCTCGGCACCGGCGAGTTCTTCGAGAAGAACGGCCTGTTGTTCCTGCCGACCGAGGAAGTCGGCAAGATCACCAGCCAGTTCGAATCCGCAGCGCCCCTGATCGAGATCATGGCCGGTGATCCCTCGATCCGCGGCCTGACTGGCGCGCTGGAGACCGGGCTTGCCGGCGTCAAGCGCGGCGAGGTCAAGCTCGACAGCACCGAGCGGCCGTTCAACCAGATCGCGGAGACCGTCGAGACCGTGCTCAGCAAGGGCAATGCGATTTTCTCCTGGCGCGAGCTCGTCAGCGACAAGCCGCTACAGGATTCGGACAAGCGGGCCTTCATCGAGTTCAAGCCGATTCTCGACTACAACGCGCTGGAGCCCGGCAAGGGCGCGACCGACGCGATCCGCAAGGCCGCGGTCGATCTCGATTTCGCGACGAAGTACCAGGCGCGGGTGCGGCTGACAGGTCCGGTCCCGATCGCGAACGAGGAATACGCGACCGTCCAGGAAGGCGCCATCGTCAACGGGGTGGGCACGGTGGTCGTGGTGCTGCTGATCCTGTGGCTCGCGCTGCACTCGTCGAAAATCATCTTCGCGGTATTCGTCAATCTCTTCGTCGGCCTCGCGCTGACGACCGCCGCCGGCCTGATGATGGTCGGCTCGTTCAACCTGCTGTCGATCGCGTTCGCCGTGCTGTTCGTCGGTCTGGGCGTCGATTTCGGTATCCAGTACAGCGTCCGCTACCGTTCGGAGCGCTACAAGCACAACGATCTCTCCGGCGCGCTGGTGCTTGCCGCGAAGCGCTCCGCAGTGCCGCTGTCGTTGGCGGCAATGGCGACTGCCGCCGGCTTTCTCTGCTTCCTGCCGACCGACTACAAGGGCATCTCCGAGCTCGGCCAGATCGCCGGCGTCGGCATGCTGGTGGCGTTCGTCTCCAGCATCACCGTACTGCCCGCGATGCTGAAGCTGCTGAATCCGCCCGGCGAGATGGAGCCGGTCGGTTATGCCTTCCTGGCGCCGCTCGATTACTTCCTGGAGAAGCACCGTGTGTTGGTCGTGGGCGGCACGTTGCTGCTGGCGCTCGCCGGCCTGCCGCTGCTCTACTTCCTGAAGTTCGACTTCAACCCGATGAACCTGCGCAACCCGAACGCGGAGTCGATCGCGACCTTCCTCGACCTGCGCAAGGATCCCAACACCGGCGCCAATGCCATCAACGTGATGGTCACGTCGGAAGAGCAAGCCAGGCAGGTTGAGGCGAGGCTCGAAAAGGTCCCCGAAGTACTGCGGGTGATGTCGCTCAACAGTTTCGTGCCTGAGGACCAGCAGCCGAAACTGAAGCTGATCGCGCAGGGCGCCAAGGTGCTGAACCCCGCGCTCAATCCGGACCAGATCGATGCAGCGCCGTCGGACCAGGAGAATGTCGAGTCGCTGAAATCCTCGGTCGACAATCTCCGCCGGACTGCGGGCGACGCCAAGGGCCCTGGCGCGGTTGCCTCGCGTCGACTCGCGGACGCCCTGGAGAAGCTCGCCAACTCGGATGAAGCGACCCGCAACAAGGCGCAGGACGTGTTCGTCGCGCCGATGAAGATCGTGTTCGACCAGCTGAGAAATGCGATGCAGGCCGGGCCGGTCACGCTGAGCTCATTGCCGCCGGATCTCGTGAGCGCCTGGAAGAGCAAGGACGGCATCATCCGTGTCGAGGCTCAGCCCAAGGGCGATCCGAACGATAACGATACGCTGCGCAAGTTTGCGGCCGCCGTGCTCGCTGCCGAGCCGACCGCGATCGGCGGACCCGTCTCGATCCTGAAATCCGGTGACACCGTGGTGAATGCCTTCATCCATGCCGGCATCTATGCGCTGCTGGTGATCGGCCTGTTGCTGTGGATCACGCTCCGTCGCATCGTGGACGTGCTGATGACGCTGGTGCCGCTTCTGGTTGCGGGTGCGGTGACACTCGAGATTTGCGTGTTGATCGGCCTGCCGCTGAACTTCGCCAATATCGTCGCGTTTCCGCTGCTGCTCGGCGTCGGCGTCGCGTTCAAGATCTATTATGTCGTCGCGTGGCGGTCCGGCAGGACGAACCTGCTTCAGACCAGCCTGACGCGGGCGATCTTCTTCAGCGCGCTGACGACGGCGACGGCGTTCGGCAGCTTGTGGCTGTCGAGCCATCCGGGCACATCCAGCATGGGCAAGCTGCTCGCTTTGTCGCTGGTGACGACGCTTGCCGCAGTGTTGCTGTTTCAGCCGGCCCTAATGGGCAAACCCCGCAATCTCAGGGAGTAGGCAGATATCGCCGACGGGGTCAGTGGAGCTCTTCTGACCCGGCTTGGCCGCGGCGGCACTCTTCGGCGTGGCCGCGGTCGGCACAGGTGCCGCGGCAGCCGGCGCAGACTTGGGCGCCGCACCGGTGGTTTTTGGCGCGCCCTTGGCCATGGCGTTGGCGGTGCTCAGGGGAATCGGCGGACCAACGCGGGTCCAGGTCTCGCCGCCGCACAGGAAGCCCAGCACGCAACCCTTGATCTCGAGCTGGTCGGTGCCATTTGGCGTGATGGTCGCACTATACATCTGACCATCCTTGGCGTTGTAGACCTGACCTTCCCATTGCTCGGCGCCAGCCGTCTTCTTCATGTTGATCAGGGTCGCCATGCCCAGTGTCGGCCTGTTCTTTTTTGAGACATCCGGGTTGTTCTCGTCACGGCCTCCGGGCTGCTTTTCCCAGGAAACCGCGCCCCACATGCTGCCATTGCATTGCGCGACACGGATATTGGCGACGCCATCGGCGACGCGCCAATCGCCGGTGGGATCGGCGGCAAGCGCCGGTGTCAGGCCGGCGTAACCACCTGCCAGTATTATTCCGGTGTAAATGGCCAAACGCATATGTGTTCCTCGGCAGTGCAACATGGTCTAAAGCTGTGCTTGCGAAGATGGTCCGAAAAAGGGCAAAAGGCCGCACAGACCCTTTTCCGTTCGCTGACCGTTTTCAGTTGACGAAGCGGCCCTCAACCGAAGTATGTAGCGGATGATCAGTCCAAATCCAGACATGTCCCAGTTGTTCGCGGACCGTCAGGCCCAGCGCAGCACCCTGCATAATCGGTACCTGAACGAGCAGTTCGTACGGGTTCTCAAGACCATCGGCTACGACGTCGGCTTCCAGAAGGGGCAGGGGCAGTACCTCTACGATCGCGAGGGGGCACGCTACCTCGATCTCTTGTCCGGCTTTGGCGTGTTCGCAATCGGGCGCAATCATCCTGTCATGCGCGAGGCGTTGAAAAGCGTGCTCGATGCCGATCTGCCCAATCTGGTCCAGTTTGACGTCTCGGTGCTGGCCGGCGTGCTCGCCGAGCGGCTTCTGAAATATGTTCCCTATCTCGACAAGGCGTTCTTCGCCAATTCCGGCGCCGAATGCGTCGAGGCCGCGATCAAGTTCGCGCGCGGCGCGACGGGGCGTCCCGGCATCGTCTATTGCGCCCACGGCTATCACGGCCTGACCTATGGTGCGTTGTCGCTGACCGGCGATTCGAACTTCCGCACCGGCTTCGAGCCGCTGCTGCCGGGCTGCACCTCGGTTCCGTTCAACGATCTGGCCGCGCTCGAGAAGGCGCTGGCCTCGCGCGAGGTCGCTGCCTTCGTCGTCGAGCCGATCCAGGGCAAGGGCGTCAACATGCCCTCCGACGAGTTCCTGCCGGGCGCGGCCGCGCTCTGCAAGAAGTACGGTACGCTGTTCGTCGCCGACGAGATCCAGACCGGCATGGGCCGGACCGGCCGCTTCCTCGCGGTCGAGCACTGGAACGTCGAGCCCGACATGGTGCTGCTGTCGAAGTCACTGTCGGGCGGCCACGTGCCCGTCGGCGCCGTGCTGACGCGCAAGAGCATCTTCGACAAGATTTTTAATCAGATGGATCGCGCCGTGGTGCACGGCTCCACCTTCTCCAAGAACGATCTCGGGATGGCCGCGGGCATCGCCACGCTCGATGTGATGGAATCGGAGAAGCTGATCGAGGCTGCGGCCAAGCGCGGTGCCGAGCTTCGCCTCGCGCTCACGCGTATGGTGCCCGGCTACGAGCTGATGAAGGAAGTGCGCGGCAAGGGTCTGATGATCGGCATCGAGTTCGGGCCGCCGAAATCGCTGCGGCTGCGGGCGTCCTGGAACGTGCTGGAGGCCGCCAACAAGGGCCTGTTCTGCCAGCTCATTACCGTGCCGCTGTTCAAGGACCACAAGATCCTGACCCAGGTCGCCGGTCACGGCAGCCACACCATCAAGCTGCTGCCGCCGCTCACCATCACCGAAGAAGACTGCAACTGGATCGAGCGCGCCTTCGACGACGTCATCGCCGGCAGCCACAAGGTCCCCGGCGCGATCTGGTCGCTCGGCAAGACGCTGGTCGACAACGCGGTGCGACGGTCGGCATAGACACCGAGCGGTCCGCGGCTCAGCGGAGCCAGCGCGGTACGTGAGGCGCAACGGCGAGCGTGTTGTGCTCGACATATTTGCTGCTGCCCCTCAAGATGGCGCTTCATGCGATTTGCAATTGTTCTCGTCTCGCTTCTCCTGTTTCTGACGTTCGTCGTGTCCAGCGCGCGCGCCGGGCTCAGCTACAACGGTTACAGAGAACTAATGCCGAAGCCCCGCGTGGTCGGGGCGCTTGCGGCCATCCGTGTGATACACGATCCCGACCTGTCGCGGGAGTGCCTGGCGCAGCTCAAGAGTTTCAGGATTGCAGCTCTGATCGCCGCCACGACATGGATCGCGACGGGATTATTTATCGTCACATTGAGAGCATTTGATCTTCAGCGGCTCTTCGACTGAAATCGACCGCGGAAATAGTCTATCCCTCCACATTCGCCTTCATCGCCGCCTCGAACTTGTCGACGAACTCGGTGAGCTCGTCGCCGCCGATGTCGCTGACGGCCCAGAAGTTCAGGCCGCGCTCGCCCCAGCGGCGGCAGTTGAAGCCCTGCATGGTCTGCGTCTTCGGTGGCCGATGCTCGGTGCTCGCGGTCTGCGACACGAACAGGTTGATGATGTGCTGCCGGCGCTTGTAAACGACCGCGCCGATCGCACGTGCATCAACGTAATCGAGCCGGCCGCCGACCAGCGTAAAGCCTTGCGCGGTAAGGTCGATCACCGGCGGGGCAACGTCGAGCTTGCCGTTGAACCACGGCTTGACGCTGTGCTGGTCGGTCGAGACGACGTCGATGAGATGGCCGGCCTGGAGCGAGCGCAGATGCGCGGAGACGACCTCCGAGAGGATGCGCTGCTGGTCGTCCTGGCGCAACACGACGGCGACGACGCCGGAGGCGGCGAGCGCGGAGACGGCCGAACCCATCGCAAAGCCGCGCAGCACCGAGCGTCGGCTGGGCTGCGGCCGCGCCTGCGGGAGCGAGGCCTCGATACGTGCGCGCAGGCTCGCCGGTGCCGTGTAGCGCAGCTTCGCACCGGCAAGCGCGTGCCGCATTTCGCGTTGCGCGGCAAGTTCGGCCGCGCAGGCCGGGCAGGTGGCGATATGGGCTTCGACCTCGCGCGCGTGGCCGGCATCAAGCTCGTTGTCGAGCAGCGCGTGAAGCAGGATCTTTGCTTCGTCGCAGGTCATTTCGAGTGCTCCTCTTCCGCCATCCAGGCCGCGCGCAGCATGGCGCGGGCCCGGGCAAGGCGGGACATCACGGTGCCGACGGGGGCACCGACGGCTTCTGCAATTTCACGATAGGACAGGTTGTTGATCTCCCGCAGGACGAAGGTTTCCTTGAACGGCTCGGCGAGCGCGTCGATCATCTTGCGGATGGCGCCGGCGTCGCGATTGCGCAGCACTTCGGCCTCCGGGCTCGCCTCGTTCTCCTGCCACATCGGCGTCTCGTCGACCGCTCCCGGCGTATCCTCGATCGCGGCATGCGAATGCGCGCGTCTGGCATATTCTGCGTTGCAGACATTGCGCAGGATCGCGAACAGCCACGGCTTCATGGCCGGGCCGCGATAGCTGTCAAAGTGCTTCAGCGCTCGCAGATAGCATTCCTGCACCGCGTCCTCCGCGTCGGAGGCGTCGCGCAGCAAATAACGTGCGAGCGTGTAGACGTCGTCGAGATAGGGCAGTGCTGCCTCGCGGAAGCGCTGCGCCTTCTGGAAATCGTCGCTGACGGGCATCGCCTCTCGCTTTGCCTCTTGCTGCGTTTGGTACGCCGTTTCGCCTTGGGGCCTGACCGAAGGCACGCGAGCCCGGCCGGTGTGGGACCACCGGCCGGGCAAGACAGAGATGCCTTGGTTGGAGACGTTACTCAACCTTGATCATCCCGGTCATGTGCGGGTGCAACGAACAAAAATATTTGTAGTCGCCCGCATCGGTGAAGGTGAACGTGAACTTGTCGTCAGTGTCCAGGGCCTTGGACCGGAACTTGCCGGCCGACACCACGGTGTGCGGGATGTCGTCCCGGTTGGTCCAGGTCACGGTCGTGCCGATCTTGATCTTGAGTTCCGCCGGCTGGAAGACGAAATTGTCGATATGCACCTCCATGGCGTTGTCGTCGGCACGGGCAGTCGTGATGGGCAGCAGGATGGCCGCGGCCACAGCGACGGAGAAGTCGCGGCGATTGAGCGTCTTCATTGTCAGCTTCTCATCAACCTTGGAGCGGCGTGTCGATGATGGCGAGCCGCTGCTCGTTTTGCTTGAAGTTGATGCTGGCGACCCCGAGCATCGATCGGAGCTTGGCGTCCTCGACCTTCATCGGCCCGGGAGAGGGGGCGGCACCCGGCGCCGGTTGCGGGAAGGCGGTCGAACGTGCGGTGTGGAAGGTGACGTTGCCCTCGACCTTCTGCATCACCTGGTGGATGTGGCCGTTCAGCACGGTGACCGAGCCGAAGCCCTTGACGTATTCAAGCGCGCGGCCGCCATCCTCGGTGCCCCAGCCCCATTCCGGATAGACGGTCCAGAGCGGAATGTGTGCAAACAAGACGATAGGTGTGGATTTCGACTTGCCGCGAAGGTCGTCCTCGAGCCAGGCGAGCTGCTCGGTGCCGAGATTGCCGAGGCCGCCGGCCTTGAGGTCGACGACGTTGACGAGGCCGACGAAGTGCACACCGCCGGCGTCGAAAGAGTACCAGCCCGCGCCCTTGGTGCCGCGACCGTAGCGGTCGCGATAGAACTTCACCTCCTCGTCGAGGAAGTCATGCTCGCCGGGCACGTAATGCACGTCCAGCTTGGACTGTGAGATGATGCGGTCGGCGTTGTCGAACTCGGACGCCTTGGACAGATGGGTGATGTCGCCGGTGTGGATCATGAACGACGGCTTGGTCGGCATCGCATTGATCTTGTTGACGGCTTCTTCCAGCGTGCCCAGCGCATTGGGGTTCGCCGGCTTGTCGAAGCCGACATGGCTGTCGCTGATCTGGAGGAAGGTCATGCCGGGCGCGGCGGCAGTTGCGGCCTCAGCGGAATCGATGATGCCAAGCGAGCGCGGCACGCCGCCGGTAATGGTCCAGAGCACCCCGGTGCCGGCCCATGTCATGCATTCGAGCACCTTGCGGCGGCTGACGCCGTCGTCCCCGTGATCGTGTCCGCTCATCGCAACGTCTCCTTTGGCCCGGAATTGGGCTTCGCGGAGTTGATCGGGGGAGGGGGAGACTTATTCCCGGACGCGATGACGTTTTCGTGAGGTGGGGTCACATACGCCGGGCGGGGGATAAGAGAGCTGAACGGCGACCTACGCCGAAAATTCCCGGATCGCCCGCGCCACGAGCGCGGGAGCTTCCTGCACCACGCAGTGGCCGGCGCCTTCGAAAACGAGCGTTTGGGCGTGCGGGATGAGGGCCAGGGCGTGCGTCGCCATCTCCTTGTAAATCGGCCACGACATCTCGGCGGTGGTCACCATCACGGTGCACGCGATCTCACTGAACCAGGTAAAGGGATTGCCGCGGGTGTCGCCGACATAAACCTGTTCCATCACCTCGTAGATCGGACGCAGCATGGCTGACTCGATCTCGGGCGTGCAGCAAAGGCGCACCCGCCCATTGTCGAGCGGCGTGAAGCCGTGCCGGACATAGGCCCAGAGCGAAGCCTCGGTCCAATCCACAAAGGCGGGAGCCGCGCGGTAGCGTTCGAAGACAGCGTCGGGACTGTCGAACTCGGCCTGCCTGCGCAACGCGCCTTGCACGCGGGACAGCGATTGCTCGCTCAATCCGACCGATGGATCGCGCGCCGCGAACGGGTTCATCGCGGTCGGCTCCATCACGAACAGGCGCGTGAAGCATCCCGGCACCAGCTTCGCTGCCAGCAACAGGTCGGTTGCGCCTGCGCTGTGGCCGATGCCGTAGACGTTACGCAAGCCGAGCGCGTCGACCACCCGGCAGATGTCGTCGGCATAATCCGCAAAGTGATAGGTGCGGGGCTTGTGGCTGGCGCCGTGGCCGCGACGATCGAGCCCGTAGACGGTGTAGGTCGACGCGAGCTCGCGCGCGACCTCGTCCCAGACGTCGGCGACGAAGCCGGTGCCATGCACGAGCAGGGCAGGCGGCTTGCCGCGCTCGCCCCATTGCAGCATGGCGATCTCTGCGCCGGCGGGGCCGATGGAAAAGCGCTGAGGGATCATGGCGACGGGATGCTACTTCGCATCCTCCAGGATCATCGTGGCCCCCTTCTCGGCGATCATCGCGGTCGGCGTGTTGGTGTTACCCGAGGTGATGGTCGGCATGATCGAGGCGTCGACGACACGCAGGCCGCCGAGTCCATAGAAGCGCAGGCGTTCGTCGACCACGGCCATGGGATCGTTCGCCGATCCCATCTTCGCCGTGCCGACGGGATGGAAGATGGTGGTGCCGATGTCGCCGGCGGCTTTCGCCAGCGAGGCATCGTCATCGCCGACCGAGGGGCCGGGCAGATATTCCGTGGGTCGATACTTCGCGAGCGCCTTCTGCTGCATCAGGCGGCGCGTGGTGCGGATCGCGTCGGCGCCGACCTGGCGGTCGTCGTCGGTCGACAGATAGTTCGGCGCGATGATCGGCTTGTCGTCAGGGCCCGCCGAGCGCAGGCGCACGGTGCCGCGCGAGGTCGGCTGGAGATTGCAGGCGCTCACCGTGATGGCGGGGAAGCGGTGCAGCGGATCGCCGAACTTGTCGAGCGACAGCGGTTGCACGTGGAACTGGATGTTGGCGCGCGCACGTGTCGCGTCGGAACGCGTGAAGATGCCGAGCTGCGACGGCGCCATGGTCAGCGGACCACGACGGCGGAAGGCATAGTCGAGACCCATCAGGCCGCGGCGGAACAGGTTGTAGTAGGTCTCGTTCAGCGTCCGCACCCCCTCGACCTTGTAGATCGCACGCTGCTGAAGGTGGTCCTGCAAGTTGCGGCCCACGCCGGGCTTGTCCATCACGATGTCGATGCCGAGCGGCGACAGCCAGTCAGCCGGCCCGATGCCGGAGCGATGCAGTACCTGCACCGAGCCGATCGAGCCGGCCGAGAGGATCACCTCGTGCTTGGCGCGCGCCTCGACGATCTCGCCGTTCTGGATGAAGCGCACGCCGACGGCGCGGCCTTGCTCAATGACGAGACGATCGACCAGCACATGCTTCTCGAGCCGAAGGTTCGGGCGGTTCAGCGCCGGCTTGAGGAAGCCGCGCGCCGACGACCAACGCCGGCCACGCTTCTGGTTGACGTGGAAATAGCTGGTGCCCTCGTTGTCACCGGTGTTGAAGTCGGGAATGCGCTTGATACCCATTTCCTCTGCAGCATCGCCAACGGCATCGAGAACGTCCCAGGACAGTCGGGGCGCCTCGATGCGCCAGCCGCCGCCGGCGCCGTGATGCTCGCTGGCGCCGAGGAAGTGATCCTCCAGCCGCTTGAACAGCGGCAGCACGTCATCGTAGCCCCAGCCGGTCATGCCGAGCTGGCGCCAGTGATCGTAATCGGCGGCCTGGCCGCGCATCGAGATCATGGCATTGATCGCCGAAGAGCCTCCGATCACCTTGCCGCGGGGATAGGCGAGCGAGCGGCCGTTCAGGCCAGGGTCGGCCTCGGTCTTGAACATCCAGTCGGAGCGAGGATTGCCGATGGCAAAGAGGTAGCCGACCGGAATGTGGAACCAGATCCAGTTGTCGTCGCCGCCGGCCTCGAGAATCAGGACGCGGTTTCCGGATACGGCCGACAGCCGGTTGGCGATGATGCAGCCGGCCGTGCCGGCGCCGACGATAATGTAGTCAAAATCACCTTCGAGCCGCCTTGGCATTCTGCTTTCCACCCCGAATGGTCTCCAAACGCGTTCCGTCCTAATAGGCAGACGGACTGGGCCGGGACAAGCCCGGCCATGCCGAACGGGCAGAGCCAGCCCCGTTCTCCGGCAGTTAGGTGGACTGGCGCTTGCATGGTAGACGGGCTTGTATTTTCAACAGAGCTCGAGATCCTCCATGCCCATCGTGAACCGCGTCGCCGACCTCCAACCCGATATCCAGACCTGGCGGCGGGACATCCACCAGCACCCCGAGTTGCTGTATGATGTCCACCGCACCGCAGCATTCGTGGCGGATCGCCTGCGCGAGTTTGGCTGCGATGAGGTTGTGACCGGCATTGGCCAGACCGGCGTGGTCGGTGTGATCAAGGGCAAAAAGCCCGGCGGCGAGGGGCTCAAGGCGATCGGCATGCGTGCCGACATGGACGCGCTGCCCGTCGACGAGCAAACTAACCTGCCTTACGCCTCGAAGACCCCCGGCAAGATGCACGCCTGCGGCCACGACGGCCACACCGCGATGCTGCTCGGTGCCGCGCGCTATCTCGCCGAGACCCGCAATTTCGCCGGCGACGCCGTCGTGATCTTCCAGCCGGCCGAGGAGGGCGGCGCCGGCGGCGCGGCGATGGTCAAGGACGGCATGATGGAGCGCTTCGGCATCGAGCAGGTTTACGGCATGCACAATGGTCCCGGCATTCCGATCGGCTCCTTCGCGATCCGGCCCGGCCCGATCATGGCGTCGACCGACGAGGTCGATTTCATGATCGAGGGCCTCGGCGGCCATGCCGCGCGTCCGCACAAATGCGTCGATTCCGTTCTCGTGGGTGCACAGCTGATCACCGCCTTGCAGTCGATCGTCTCGCGCAGCGTCGATCCGCTGGAATCGGCCGTGATCTCGATCTGCGAATTCCACGCCGGCAATGCCCGCAATGTCATTCCGCAAACCGCGACGCTGAGAGGCACGATCCGCACGCTGACAGCTGATGTGCGCAAGCTGGTCGAGAAGCGCGTGCGCGAAGTCGTGGCGGGCGTCGCCCAGATCACCGGCGCAAAGATCGACCTGCAGTACAAGCGCGGTTATCCTGTCGTGAACAATCACGCCGCAGAGACCGAGGTGGCGACGCGCATTGCCAGGCAGGTCGCGGGCGATACCAATGTGCTGGAGATGTCGCCAATGATGGGCGGCGAGGACTTTGCCTACATGCTGGAAGCGCGACCCGGTGCCTTCATCTTCTGTGGCAATGGCGACAGCGCCGGCCTTCATCACCCCGCCTACAATTTCAACGACGAGGCGATTGTGTTCGGCACGTCCTACTGGGTCAAGCTGGTCGAGGAGCAGCTCGCGGCGTCATGACACGCTGAACCGAGGCACGAATGAAAAGGGCCCGTGCAGCGCACGGGCCCTTTTTCTTGGCATGTCGTGTCGCGGCTCAGAACACGTGCGAAAACAGATAGTACAGCACGCCCGAGATGATCATCGCGGCCGGCAGGGTCAGCACCCAGGCCATGGCAATGTTGCGAATCGTCGCCCATTGCAGGCCCGAGCCGTTGGCGGCCATGGCGCCGGCGATGCCCGATGACAGCACGTGAGTAGTCGAAACCGGCAGGCCGTAGACGTCGGCGGCAGCAATGGTGGCGGCCGCAGTAATCTCGGCGCAGGCGCCTTGCGCATAGGTCAGGTGCGTCTTGCCGATTTTCTCGCCGACGGTGACGACGATACGCTTCCAGCCAACCATGGTGCCGAGGCCGAGCGCGATGGCGACCACGATCTTCACCCAGCCGGGGATGAACTTCGTGGCGCTGTCGAGCGAGCCCTTATAGGCGTTGAGCACGGCAACGTCGGCGGCGCTGAGCTCGGCTTCCTTGTCCTTCATCAGGTAGCGCAGTGCTTCCGATGCGAGGTACATGTCGTTGCGGGTGTTGCCGACGAGGTCGGCAGGCACCTTGGCGAGCGAGCCGTAGGTGCTCACCTGCTTGGCGATGTCGCGCACAAGTACGGCGAGCGACGGGAACGTACCGGCGTTGACCTCGTGCTGCGCGACAAAGTTGGTCACGGCCGGCCGCGGATTGCCGATCACGCTGTAGCCGGCGGCCTTACCCTCGATGATCTTGCTGGCGGCTTCCGAGTTCTGAATGAACGCGGCGATCTGGCTCTCCGGCAGGGCGCGGTTGAGCGCGTAGGCGGTCGGCACGGTGCCGATCAGGATCAGCATGATCAAGCCCATGCCCTTCTGACCGTCATTGGAACCGTGGAAGAAGCTCACCAGCGTGCAAGTCAGGATGAGAATGCCGCGGATCCACCACGGCGGCGGCTGGTCGCCCTTCGGTTCGCCGAACAGAGCGGGTGTGGCGCGCAGCAGCACCGTGCGCAGGATCAGCAGCAGGCCAGCGGCGAGCGCGAAGCCGAACAGCGGCGACAGCAGCAGCGCCTTGCCGATATTGGTGGCTTGGGACCAGTCGACGCCGGTGGTGCCGCTGCGGCCATGCAGGACCGCGTTCATGATGCCGACGCCCATGATCGAGCCGATCAGGGTGTGCGAGCTTGAGGCCGGCAGGCCGAAATACCAGGTGCCGACGTTCCAGATGATGGCGGCGATCAGCAGCGCGAACACCATCGCGAAGCCGGCGCTTGAGCCGACCTGGAGGATCAGCTCGACCGGCAGCAGCGAGACGATGCCGAACGCGACCGCGCCGGAGGACAGCAGCACGCCGAACAGGTTGAACATGCCGGACCACACCACCGCGACATGGGCGGGCAGCGAGCGGGTGTAGATCACGGTTGCGACCGCGTTGGCGGTGTCGTGGAAGCCATTCACGAACTCGAAGCCGAGCGCGATCAGGAGCGCGACGAAGAGCAGGAGGAAGGGGGCGAAGGCCTTGACCTGCACGCCGGACGCATCAACGTCGACCCAGATGCTGTAGGCGACGAACAGCAATGCGGCGGCGATCACCCCCATGTAGATCACGCCGGTGAGGGGATGAAATCCGCGATTGAGGTCTGGCCCCTTACTCAAAGCAGGCTCAATCGAGCCCGGCAAAGCAACGTCACTCATTGGAAATTCTCCTGTCCCAAGGCCTCGATTTTGCGCGCGGCATGTGACAGGCGGTTGAAATGGCGGAAGGGCCGCCGAAATGACGTGAGTTCTCCACGGCTTGTTGCCGTGCATCGGAGCTGCGTCAGGCGGCGCGCGCGGCTTTCTTCTGCAACGCGGCGGCGATCTTCAGGTCTTCGACAAAGCGCTGATATTCCATCACCTTCGCCTCGGGATCAGGTAGCCGCAGCAGATAGGACGGATGCACCGTCACCAGAGCCTTGCGTCCGTCGGGGAGGTCTATGAGTCGGCCGCGAGTCTTGCCGATGGGCGTGATCTTGCCGAACACGCTTTGCGCAGCGGTTGCGCCCATCGCCACGATGAGCTCGGGCTGGATTGCCGAAACTTCCCGCTCATACCATTGCCGACAAGCTTTGATCTCCGGCGTTGCCGGCTTCTGGTGCAGGCGGATCTTTCCGCGCGGCACGAATTTGAAGTGCTTCACGGCGTTGGTGACATAGACCTTCTTGCGATCGACGCCGGCCTCCGCAAGCGCGCGGTCGAGCATCTGGCCGGCCGGGCCGACGAAGGGATGACCGGCAAGGTCTTCCTTGTCGCCCGGCTGCTCACCGACCAGCATGATGGTGGCGTGCTTCGGGCCTTCGCCGAACACGGTTTGCGTTGCGTCCTTGTAGAGCGGGCAGGCGCGGCAATGCGCGGCCTCCTCGCGGAGGGCTTCGAGATCATCGGCAGCCGTCTTGCGTGTCATCGGGGCCTCCGGCCGCTTCTGAGGCTTGTGCGGATCGGTCGCGGCATTGGCGATCATAGCACCGGTCATGCGCTCGGCGTCCTCGATCAAGGGCTTAATGATCGAGGCCTCGGGCAGGTTCCTCCAATATTTTTTCGGCATCTCCGTCTGCATCGCTTTCACCTTGAGCCGTGCCGGATTGAAGATGCTGGCGTAATAGCGCCGCCAGGTTTCCTCCAGCCGGTCTTCGCTTGGCGCCTCGCTCTTGCTCACGCCAGGCGTGAATGAGAGCGCGTGGCCATCCCAATGCGCGCAGAGATCGGGCGTCAGGATCGACCAGGGCATGTCGGCAAAGCGTCTTGCGAAGAATGGCGCGGCGAGCTCGACGATGTGATGTTCCGGCTCGAACCACGCGACGTAATGCGCGGCGCGTTCACGGCCGATCTCGCGAAAGCGCACGAAGGCGTGCATCTTGTGCTCGTCGCGATGGACCGCGCGTGCCATCGCCGTCACCAGCGCGATGTCGGGATCGGTCGCGACCTCGATGAGATCGTGATGGTCCTTCAGCCGCCAGAGCAGGCGATAGAGAATCGCAAAGCGCTCGCGATCGCGATGCAGGATTGCCGATTTCGCGAGATCGACGAATTTGCCTGATACATTGAACGTGCCGTCATTCACTTCGAGGATCGGCGACGGTGCGGGCGGCGCAAACAAATCGGCGTCGTCGCCTTGCACGGCCCAGGTGACATCGGCGGGCTGCACATGATGAAGCACGAGGCTGCGTGCGGCTTTGCGCCAGCCGTCGAAATCGGTTTCGCTGTCGAGGGTGATGTACTGCATCAGAATCCAAACCCCAATTGCGTTGCTTTCGGCTTGAATCGTTCGATCAGCCCGGCAGCATCGAGACGATGCGGCGTAGGGTGATGATCGCTGAGGATGATGAACGGCAGCGCTTTGTGACGGGGCACGTGCAGCCGCGCCAGATCGGAGAGGCGGATCGTGGTGGTGCGCCGCGTCGCGATAATGCGCTCGACCGCCTTGGTACCGAAGCCTGGCACCCGCAGCAGCTCCTCGCGGCTGGCGCGGTTGACGTCGAGCGGGAAGCGGTCGCGATGGCGCAGCGCCCAGGCGAGCTTGGGATCGATGTCGAGCGGCAGCATGGCGCTGTCGTCGACGATCTCCGCAACATCGAAGCCGTAGAAGCGCATCAGCCAATCGGCCTGGTAGAGCCGGTGCTCGCGCAGCAGTGGCGGCTTGACCAGAGGCAAAGCGCGGCTGGCGTCCGGGATCGGGCTGAAGGCGGAATAGTAGACGCGCCTCAGTCGATAGGAGCCGTAGAGATTGGCACTGGTATGGAGAATGGTGTGGTCGTTCGCGCTGTCTGCGCCGACGATCATCTGCGTGCTTTGTCCGGCCGGCGCGAAGCGCTGCGGCTTCGCTCTCGTTTTCGCGGCGCGATCGTCCTCGGCCTCGTCCAGCTTGAGTCGCAGCCGGCCCATGGTGCGGCGGATCGCGCGCACGTCCTTCTCCGGCGCGAATTGCTGCAAGCTCGCCGCTTCGGGCATCTCGATGTTGATGGAAAGACGGTCGGCATATTTGCCGGCTTCCGTGATCAGCGCGTCGTCGGCCTCCGGAATGGTCTTGAGATGGATGTAGCCGCGGAAGTGATGTTCCTCGCGCAGTTTTCGCGCGACGCTCACCACTTGCTCCATCGTGTAGTCGGGGCTGCGAATGATGCCGGAGGAGAGAAACAGTCCCTCGATGTAATTGCGTCGGTAGAAGTCCAGCGTCAGCTTGACCACCTCGTCGACGGTGAAGCGGGCGCGCGGCACGTTGGAGGAAGCGCGGTTGACGCAATAGAGGCAATCGTAATTGCAGGCGTTGGTCAGCAGCACCTTGAGCAGCGAGATGCAGCGTCCGTCCGGCGCGTAGGAATGGCAGATGCCCATTCCCGGCGCGGTCGAACCCATGCCCTTGCCGTCGCTGGAATCCCGCTTCTCGGTGCCGCTGGAGGCACAGGAGGCGTCGTATTTGGCGGCGTCCGCCAGGATCTCCAGCTTGCGTTGTACGTCCATCCCAGAATCCCTTTGATTCAGCTCATGAATCCGATTGGGCGCAATTCGATTGACTCTTCGGGCGCCGTTAGCTTTATATTAGAACATATCATGAACAAATGAGCCAGCCGCTGGTTCTCTTTTTGAGAGCCTCCGGCAATCACCTCTGAAGGAGCGGCGAGCATGAGCGGCGCACGCATGAGCGCGCTTGCGACCTTGCGCAGCCAGATCGAACGGATCGAGACAGCGGAGGTCGTGCATCATCACGACCGCGTCGCGCTCGGTCACGGTGAGGTCGATCGCGCCTTGAAAGGCGGGCTCGCGCGCGCGGCGATCCACGAGGTGTTTTGCGAAGGGCGCCAGGGTGCGGCCGCGACGGGCTTTGTCACGGGGCTTGCGGGCCGCGTCACGACGCAGCGGCCGCTATTGTGGGTTCGGCAGGATTTCTCGCAGATCGAGACCGGCGCGCTGTCGATGAGCGGGCTCGCCGAGCTCGGCCTCGATCCGCGTCGCGTGGTGATGGTGCGTGCGGCTGACGTCGAGAGCGCGCTGCGCACCTCGGCCGATGCGCTCGCCTGCGATGCGCTCGGCGCCGTCGTGCTCGAGCTCTGGGGCGAGACCAGGCAGTTCGACCTGGTGGCGAGCCGCAAGCTGACGCTGGCCGCGCAAGGCTCAGGCGTCACTGGCCTGTTGCTGCGGATGGCGGCGCAGCCGCTGCCTTCGACCGCGGAGACCAGATGGATGCTGCGCGCGGCGCATTCGCCGCCGGGTTCAGCATGGAGTGCCTGGGGCGCGCCGCGCTTCGATGTCGAGCTGTTGCGCAATCGTCATGGCCCGTGCGGCCGGTGGATCATGGAATGGAAGTGTGATGAGTGCCAGTTCAGTGAACCGTCGGCGTATCCTCAGCCTGTGGCTGCCACGCCTGCCCATCGACCGGATCCAGCGGTTCTTCAGCAGCGCCGGGCTGGGTAAGACCAATGCGCCGAGCATCGTTGTCATCAAGGACAACAATGCGCTGGTGATCCATGCGCTGGACGAAGCTGCCGAACGTTTGGGTCTGCATATCGGCCAGCCGCTGGCCAATGCGCGAGCGATGTGTCCGGACCTGAAAGTGTTCGACGCCGATGTCGTCGCCGATGCCAAGACGCTCAGCGACATCGCCGACTGGTGCGACCGCTTCACGCCGCTGGTGGCGCTCGATGCGCCGCACGGCCTGTTCCTCGATATCACCGGCTGCGCGCATCTGTTCGGTGGCGAGGCGGCCTTGTTGCAGACGCTGGTCCGGGCGCTCGGTCGACAAGGCTTTGTCGTCAGCGCAGCCATTGCCGGCACCTCGGTCTGCGCGCGCACGCTGACGCGGCAGGCCGCGGGCAGCATCGTTGCCGATGGCGGGGAGGCAGCGGCGATCGACCGGTTTCCGGTGTCCGCACTCGGTGCGGATGAGGCGATCACCACCGGCTTGCGCCGTGCCGGTCTGAAGACCATCGGCGATGTCGCCTCGCGCACCCCGAGCGAAATCACGGCGCGGTTCGGTGCGCGGTTCTCCACGCTGCTTGCGCATGCGCTGGGACAGGGCGATGCGCCGATCAGCCCTCGCAAGCCGCTGCCCGATTACATCGTGGAAAAACGCTTTGCCGAGCCGATCGCGACCGACACCATGATCGCGATGACGCTGTCGCGGCTCGCTAACACGTTGATCGTCGCCATGGAGAAGCAGGGCAAGGGCGCGCGGCGGCTGGAAGCCGCGTTCTTCCGCACTGACGGCGTGGTGCGCGCGATCACGGTCGAAACCGGACGTCCGGTAACGCGAAGCGCCGTGATTGATCGCCTGTTCCGCGAACGGCTCGATGCGCTCGCCGATCCGCTCGATCCCGGCTTCGGCTTCGACATGGTGCGCCTGTCGGCAAGCCGCACCGAGATCGTGGTGCAGGAGCAGCGCGATCTCGATGCTCACATCCATGACAATGACGAACTCGCCGCGCTGATCGACCGTATCGCCGCGCGCATCGGCGGAAAGCGTGTCGTCGTGCATCTGCCGCAGGATACCCATATCCCCGAGCAGGCGGTGCTGGCCGCGCCCGCCCAGCATCATCTCGCTGCTGCCGTGCAGGCCGAGTGGCCCGCGCGTGCCGAAAGCGAGCCACCGCTGCGTCCCCTCAGACTGTTCGACCAGCCGGAGCCGGTCTCCGTGCCGTTCGCGACCGTGCCTGACGGCCCGCCGCACCAATTCACCTGGCGGCGCGCGAAACATGCGGTGGTGCGGGTGGAGGGGCCCGAACGCATCGCGATGGAATGGTGGCGGCAGGACGGCAAGCAGCTGACGCGGGATTATTTCCGCATCGAGGATGCCGAGGGCCTGCGCTTCTGGATTTTTCGCGACGGTCTTTATGAAGGGGAGGTGTTCGACGCCGACGGCGAGCCCGCTCCACCCCGCTGGTATGTGCACGGTCTCTTCGCATGAACATTCCTGCCTATGCCGAGATCGGCATCACCACCAATTTCTCCTTCCTGCGCGGCGGGTCGGATCCGCGCGCCTATGTGCATCAGGCCAGCAAGCTCGGCATTCCCGTGATCGGGATTGCCGATCACAACACGCTGGCCGGCGTGGTGCGGGCCTGGAATGAGCTCGACAATGACAAGGTGCTGCACAAGCCAAAGCTGCTGATCGGCGCACGCATCGTCTTCATCGACGGCACGCCCGACATTTTCGTCTATCCACGCGATCGCGCAGCCTATGGCCGGCTCTGCCAGCTTCTGACCCGGGGCAAGCGCGGCGACGACATCACCCGGATCGAGAAAGGCGAGTGCCATCTCAGCTTTGGCGATCTGTTGGAGTTTGCGGAAGGCCAGCTCCTGGTCCTGACGCTGCCGCATCGGTTTGATGATGCGCAAGCGCTGGATGTGCTTTCAAAGCTGAAAGCAAGCCGCGCTGACGGTGTGTGGCTGGCGGCGAGCCTGATCTATCGTGGTGACGATCGCCGTCGCCTGGCGCGGCTCGATGATCTCGCCGCCAAAGCAAAGGTGCCGCTGCTCGCGACCAACGAGGTGCTCTATCACGATCCCGGCCGGCGCCCCCTCCAGGACGTGCTCACCTGCATCCGGGAAAAGACCACGATCGAGGCGGTCGGACGCAAGCTGGAAGCCAATGCCGAGCGCTTTCTGAAGACGCCCCGCGAGATGTCCCGGCTGTTCCGCGATGTCCCCGAGGCGATCGCGGAGACCATGCGTTTTGCCGACAGGATCCAGTTCTCGCTCGACCAGCTCAGATATCAATATCCTGATGAGCCGGTGCCGCCGGGCAAGACCGCGCAGGGACATCTGGAGGATCTGACCTGGGCGGGGGTTGATAAATATTTCGGCGGCAAGATCGACGACAAGCTGCGTGCGACGCTCAACAAGGAACTCGCGCTGATATCAGAGCTGAAATACGCGCATTACTTCCTTACCGTGCACGACATCGTCCATTACGCGCGCAGCCAGAACATTCTGTGCCAGGGGCGGGGATCGGCGGCGAATTCGGCCGTCTGCTACGTGCTCGGGATCACCTCGGTCGATCCGACCAAGGTCGATCTCTTGTTCGAGCGTTTCATCTCTAAGGAGCGGCTCGAGCCACCCGACATCGACGTCGATTTCGAGCATTCGCGGCGCGAGGAGGTGATGCAATATGTCTATCGCCGCTACGGCCGCCACCGCGCCGCGATCATTGCCACCATCATTCATTATCGTCCGCGCAGCGCCATCCGCGACGTCGGCAAGGCACTCGGCCTGACCGAGGACGTCACCGCCGCGCTCGCTGACACTGTCTGGGGCAGCTGGGGCAAGGGCCTCAACGATATGCAGGTCCGGCAGGCCGGGCTCGATCCGCAAAACCCCATGATTGGCCTTGCGGTCGAGCTGGCGACCGAGCTGATCGAATTCCCGCGCCATCTGTCCCAGCATGTCGGCGGCTATGTGCTGACGCAGGACCGGCTCGACACTTATGTGCCGATCGGCAATGCCGCGATGGACGATCGCACCTTCATCGAATGGGACAAGGACGACGTCGACGCGCTCAACATGATGAAGGTCGACGTGCTCGCGCTCGGCATGCTGACCTGCATCAGGAAATGCTTTGATCTGATCGATCAGCACAAGGGCGAGCGTTTCGTGCTGGCAAGCGTTCCACAGGATGACCCCAAGGTTTACGACATGCTGTGTGCTGGCGAGTCGCTCGGCGTGTTCCAGGTCGAGAGCCGCGCCCAGATGAACATGCTGCCGCGGTTGAAACCACGGACCTTCTACGATCTCGTCATCGAGGTCGCGATCGTGCGCCCGGGGCCGATCCAGGGCGACATGGTGCATCCTTACTTGCGGCGCCGGAATAATTTGGAGAAGGTCACCTATCCCTCGCCATCGCCGGAGCATGGTCCCGCTGACGAACTCTACAAGGTGCTGCACAAGACCAAGGGCGTGCCCCTGTTCCAGGAGCAGGCGATGCGCATCGCGATCGAAGCGGCGAAATTCACCCCCGAGGAAGCCAATGGCCTGCGCCGCTCGATGGCGACCTTCCGCAATGTCGGCACCATCGGCCAATACGAGGAGAAGCTGATCGGCAACATGGTGGCGCGCGGCTATGATGCAAACTTCGCCAGAAGCTGCTTTGACCAGATCAAGGGCTTCGGCTCCTACGGTTTTCCCGAGAGCCATGCCGCGAGCTTTGCGCAGCTCGTCTACATCTCGTCATGGCTGAAATATCATCACCCCGACGCCTTCTGCTGTGGCCTCTTGAATTCGCAGCCGATGGGCTTTTACGCACCGGCGCAGATCGTCGGCGATGCCCGCAAGAACAGCGTCGAGGTTCGCGAGATCGATGTGTCCTACAGCTTTGCGCAGAATACGCTGGAGAATACGGAAGGCAGATATTGCGCTGTGCGTCTCGGCTTTCGCCAGATTGATGGCTTCCACTGGCTCGATCCGGATGAGGAGTTCCTCAAAAAGGAGCAGGCGAAGAGGCAAGGCAAGGTCTATGTCACCCAGAAAGATTGGGCCGATCTTATCATTGATGCCCGCAGCCGCCGGCCCTTCACCTCGCTCGAGGACTTCGCCCGCGACACCGGCCTGCCCAAGCGTGCGCTGATCCTGCTGGCCGATGCGGACGCGTTCCGCTCGCTCGGGCTCGACCGCCGCGAGGCGTTGTGGCAGGTGCGGCGGCTGCCTGACGACGTGGCGCTGCCGCTATTCGAAGCGGCCACCGCGCGCGAGCAGCCGGACGAGCGCGCAAAACCGCTCCCCGTGATGCCGCGCCCCGAACAGGTCGTCGCGGATTACCAGACCATCCGGCTATCGCTGAAGGGCCATCCGATGGAATTCCTGCGTGAGATGTTTTCGCGCGAGCGCATTGTCGCCTGCAAGGAGATCAGCCACGAGAACGAGCGGCGCCGCGTCCGCTGTGCCGGTGTGGTGCTGGTGCGGCAGCGGCCGGGCAGCGCCAGCGGCGTCGTGTTCATGACGTTGGAGGACGAAACCGGCATCGCCAATGTCGTGGTGTGGCCCAAGGTCATGGAGCAGTACCGCAAGGAGGTAATGGGCGCGCGCCTCATCGAGGTTCAGGGCTACATTCAGAGCAGTCCCGAGAAGGTCACGCATCTGATCGCGCAGCGCATGATCGATCGCTCGCACGATCTGGTCGGCCTCGCCAACGATGCCCTGAGCCGCAAGCACCCGGTGCCATCAGGCGCCACTGTGGTCGAGCCGCTCAACGAAGACCCACGCGCGCTCGCAGATATGCCGGCGCAGAAAATCCGCCACCCCCGCAACGTCCGTATCCTGCCGCCGTCGCGGGATTTCCATTGAGGTGGGGCCTATGCGCGCAAGTCTCTCCCCGTCCCCCTGAGGTGGCCGCTTCTTAGCGGCCCTTGAAGGGGGACGGCCCGGCTGGCATCTCGGCCGTTCATCCTTCGAGGCTCGGTTTGCGATGCATGCCCATCGCAAACCTAGCACCCAGGACGACGGAACAAGAACGAGCACGCCCTAAAAATTCACCCGGTTCGAGATCGCGCCATCCACCACGAGATTCGACCCCGTCGTGAATCCCGACACCGGGCTCGCCAGAAACACCGCGGCGTTTGCGATCTCCTGCGGCGTCGCCATGCGTCCGGTCGGATTGCGCTTCATCGCGTCGTTGTAACGCTCCGGCATGTTCTTCTCGATCATCTCCCAGACGCCGCCCTTGAAATAGACGGTGCCGGGCGAGACGACATTCACGCGGATCTTCTTCTTGGCGTATTGCCGCGCCAGGCCCTTGGCCATGTGGATCAGCGCCGCCTTGATCGGGCCGTAGGAGCTGGCGACATCGGCCTGCGCCGCCGAGATCGAGGAGATGATGACGAAGGCGGCATCGCCGCTCGTCTCGCCGCTGGCCTCGAGGAACGGCCGTGCCGCGTCGAATGCATGCACGGCGCCGAGCACGTCGAGCCGGAAATTCTGCTCCCACGATGCAGGATCGTGGCCTTGCGCCATTGCGCCCGCATTGGCGAACAGCAGGTCGATGCCACCGAGCTCCCTGGCTGCGCCCTCGACCCACGCCTTCAGCGCCGCGCCGTTGGTGACGTCAACGCTGCCGCCGGTGGCGTTGATGCCGCCCGCCTTTAATTCAGCAACCGTGGCCGCGACCTGCTCTGCATTGCGCGCGCACACCGCGACATTACTGCCTTCCCCGGCCAGCGTTGCCGCAATCGCCCGCCCGATGCCGCGCGTGCCGCCGAGCACGATAGCGTTTTTTCCCTTGAGACCGAGATCCATTGTTGGTTTTCCTTTTGTTGGTCGTAATCAGCTTAGTTGTTTGAACGAGGATGTCGAATTCGTTCTCGGTGTCATACCCCGCGAAAGCGGGGTATCCAGTACGCTGCGGCCTCTCGGTTCAATCACAACCGCCTCTGTAATACGGGATCATCCGCTTTCGCGGATGATGACACCGTGCGAACCGGAGGAGCGGCCCCCTCACTCCGGCGCAGCCCCCACCGGTGGGCCGCCCGGCGGGCGGTGCAGGAAGGTCAGCGAGGCATAGGCACCGACCCAGGAGCCGATCGCAGCGAACGCCACATAGACGGCGTTTTCTGTGTAGCTGATCACCGCGTAGGAGGAGAGCAAATACCAGATCGCGCTCCAGCTCGCGGCCGGTACGCGCTTGCGCGCGACCACGGCTGACGTAAACATCACATAGACCGCATCGGTCGCCGCCGTTGCAACGAACACGGCGCCTGCGGTGAGGGGATCGATGGCGGCCATTGCAATCCTTTCCGTGCTCATGGGATGGTCGCAAGAAAACTACAGCATGATCCGGAAAAGTGCGCAGCGGTTTTCCGAAAGATCATGCTCAAATGACAAGGGAGAGGCTACGATGCAAAGCCCCACCGACATCCTCAGCGACATCTGGACCTCCGCCGGCGGCGATAAAGCCGCACTGGCGCGCGTGCATCTGACCGGCGAGGAGCCGCAGGTTCCGTCCTCGTTCCGCGTCGCCGTCGCCGGCCAAGCGACAATCGCCGCCGCAGGCCTTGCCGCCGCCGAGATCTGGCGACTGCGCAGCGGCGAGGCGCAGGACGTGACCGTCGACATGCGCCACGCCGTCGTCGAATGCCGCTCCGAGCGCTATCTGCGCCTCGACGACAAGCCTCCGCCGCCGGCCTGGGACGCCATCGCCGGCGTTTACAGGACCGGCGACAACAGCTTCGTCCGCTGCCATACGAATTTCCCGCATCACCGCGACGCCGTCTGCAAGGTGCTTGGCTGCGCGCCCGAGCGCGAGAAGGTGCAGGCCGCGCTGATGCAATGGAAGGGCGAGGATTTCGAGACCGCGGCCTATGCCGCGGGTGGTGTCGTTGCCTTGATGCGGAGCTACGACCAATGGTCGTCGTTGCCGCAGGCGCGTGCGCTGGCCGAATTGCCGCTGGTCTCGATCGAGAGGATCGGCGAGGCGCCTCCGAAGCCGTGGCCTCGAGGTGATCGTCCGCTCTCGGGTCTGCGCGTGCTCGATCTCTCCCGCGTCATCGCAGGGCCCGTCGCCGGCCGCACGCTCGCGGCACATGGGGCGGATGTGTTGCTGGTCTCGGGGCCGGAGCTGCCGGCCATTCCCTGGCTCACCATCGACACCGGCCGCGGCAAGCTCACCACCTTCATCGAGCTGAAGAGCGAGGCGGGCAGGGCGCAAATGCGCGAATTGCTGAAAGACGTCGACATTTTCTCGCAAGGCTATCGCCCGCGCGCGCTCGCTGGCCTCGGCTTCGCGCCGGAAGAGGCCGCGGAAATCAATCCCGGCATCGTCTACGTCACGTTGTCGGCCTATGGCCATTCCGGCCCCTGGGCCGAGCGACGCGGCTTCGATTCGCTGGTGCAGACCACAACGGGCTTCAACCATGCGGAAGGCAAGGCGGCCGGTATCGATGGTCCGAAGGAATTGCCGGCGCAGATGCTCGACCACGCCACCGGCTATCTGATGGCGTTCGGCGCGATGATGGCGAAGGCGCGCCAGGCGCGCGAAGGCGGCAGCTGGCACGTGCGCGTGTCGCTGGCGCAGACCGGTCGCTGGCTGTGGAATCTGGGCCGGCTCGAAAGCGGTCTCAACACCCCTGATCTTACGGGCGAGGCTGTACATGCAGCGTTCATGGAAACGGTGTCATCTGGCTTCGGCGCATTGCAGGCGGTGCGTCATTCGGCCGTGCTGTCGAGGACACCGGCGCAATGGAGCCGTCCGGCAATGCCGCTCGGCAGCCATTCGCCGCGATGGCCGCGCTGAAGCTGACGTGAAGCTGACGTGTCGCAAAATTTTAACGCAAACCGAAGGACGGCCAGCGTTTTTTAGGTTGTTTGAAATCCCAAATCGGCACTATTAGCGCGACCGATGAGGCAGTCGTCTGCCGAGATCGTCGCAGACACGACCGGGCCCCATGGTATCTGAAAAGACCAAGCGATTGCAGGTGCTTACAAAACAACGGGTGATCGCATCCGTAGTTTTACTGGTGCTTGCCGGAGCTGGCGCCTATGGCTTCCTGTTTGCCGGCGGCAAGGAGAAGAAGCTCTCCGAAGTCTCCAGTCAGTCGCGCAAGAACGCGCAGAATTTCACACCGACACCGTCCGAATGGGCGACGCTGACCATCGAGCCAGTCAACGCCAAAACCTTCCGTGCCGAGTACGTCACCGAGGGCAAAGTCGCGGTCGATGAGGACCGCTCGACGCCGGTCTTCTCGCCCTATGCAGGCCGGGTGACCAAGCTGCTAGCCAAGCCGGGCGAGAGCGTGACGCAGGGTCAACCGCTGTTCACAATCGAGGCCGCCGACACCGTGCAGGCCCAGAACGATTTCATCGCGGCGATGACGTCGCAGAACAAGGCAAAGTCTGCGCTAGAGCTTGCCGACATCCAGTACAAGCGCGCCAAGGATCTCTACGAAGGCCGCGCCATCCCGCTCAAGGATTATCAGCAGGCGGAAGCGACCCAGGTCCAGGCGCAGAACGACATGCGCTCGGCGGTGACGGCGCTGGAGGCCGCAAACAACAAGCTGCGTATCCTCGGTTTTACCGACGAAACGATCAAGACGTTCCAGAACAAGGGCACCATCAATCCTGAAATCACGATCTATGCGCCGCTCTCGGGCACGGTCGTGCAGCGCAAGATCGGCCCCGGGCAATATGTCAGCGCCGGCGCCAGCGATCCGGTCTTTGTGATCGGCGATCTTTCCACGGTCTGGCTCACCGCCTTCGTGCGCGAGAGCGATGCTGCCATGGTCAGCGTCGGACAGGACATCAGCGTCAACGTGATGGCGTTGCCGGGCCGCCCCTTGACCGCCAAGATCAATTACGTCGCCACTGCAATCGATCCCAATACCCGCCGCCTGCTGGTCCGCGCCACCATCGACAACAAGGACGGCCTGCTCAAGCCGGAAATGTTCGCCAACGTCACGATCTATTCGGCCGGCGACCGCGCGGCGCCTGCAGTGCCGAAGCAGGCGCTGATCTACGAAGGCGACCAGGTCCGCATCTGGGTCGCGCGTGAAGACAAGTCGGTCGAGCTCCGCCAGATCAAGATCGGCCTCATCAATGGCAACCTCGTCGAGGTGACCAGCAACCTGAAGCCCGGCGAACAGATCGTCGTCAAAGGCAGCCTGTTCATCGACCGCGCGGCGTCCGGTAGTTGATCGACGAGCCCCACGAAACTGCGAAAAACCTGAATGGACCGTCTCGTCGCCCTTGCCGTCAACCGGCGCTTCCTGATGGTCGGCATGTTCGCCGCCGTGCTCATCGGCGGCCTGATTGCGTTCAACCAGCTCAACATCGAGGCCTATCCGGATCCGACCCCACCGATGGTCGACATCGTCACCCAGAGCCCGGGCCTGTCGGCGGAAGAGATCGAACGCTACATCACGATCCCGATCGAGACCCAGGTCGCGGGCCTGAAGAACCTGACGACGATCCGCACCATCTCGCTCTACGGCCTCTCCGACGTCAAACTGCAGTTCTCCTTCGCCTACACCTATGAAGAGGCGCTGCAGCAGGTCTTGAACCGCCTGGCGCAGCTGGCGCCGCTGCCGGGCAACGTGCAGCCGCAGATATCGCCGCTGAGCCCGATCGGCGAAATCTTCCGCTATCGCCTGGTCGGCCCGCCGAACTACAGCGTGCTCGACCTCAAGACCATCCAGGACTGGATCCTCCAGCGCCGCTTCCGCGCCGTGCCCGGCGTGATCGACGTCACCGGCTGGGGCGGCAAGAGCAAGACCTATGAGCTCGAGGTCGACAACAACAAGCTGGTCGCCAACGGCCTGACACTGCCGCAGCTGCTCCAGGCGGTCAGCAACTCCAACGTCAATGTCGGCGGCAACACCGTCAATATCGGCCAGCAATCGGCGGTGGTCCGCGGCGTCGGCCTGATCAAGTCGATCGACGACCTCGCTAACACCATGGTCGCCCAGACCAACGGCAATCCGGTGCTGGTGAAGGACGTCGCCACCGTCACCGTCGGCCAGAAGCCGCGCCTCGGCATCGCCGGCCTCGACGATTCCGACGACATCGTGCAGGGCATCGTCTTGATGCGTCGCGGCGAGCAGAGCACGCCGACCATCAGTCGCGTCGAGCAGCTCGTCGCCCAGATCAACAATTCAACCATCCTGCCGCCGGGCGTGCGCATCGAGCGCATCTACGACCGCAAGGACCTGATCGATCTCACCACCCACACCGTGCTGCACAACATGGTGGTGGGCATCCTGCTGATCGTGCTGCTGCAGTGGATCTTTCTCGGCGATTTGCGCAGCGCGCTGATCGTCGGCGCCACGATACCGTTCGCGCTGTTCTTCGCCGTGATCATCCTGGTGTTGCGCGGGGAATCGGCCAACCTGCTCTCGGTCGGCGCCATCGATTTCGGCCTGATCGTAGATGCCACCGTCATCATGGTGGAGGCGATCTTCCGCCGCCTGACGCAGACCACGCCACCGTCGGAATCCGAGCAGATGTCGCAAGAGACGCTGTTCGGCATGAAGAGCCACGCCATCCTCAGCGCCGCGGCCGACGTCTCGCGCTCGATCTTCTTTGCCGCCGCGATCATCATCGCGGCCTTCCTGCCGCTGTTCACGCTCTCTGGCGTCGAGGGCAACATCTTCGGACCGATGGCGCGCACCTATGCCTACGCGCTCGCCGGCGGCCTGCTGGCGACCTTCACCGTCACGCCCGCGCTGTCCGCGATCATTCTGCCCGCCCATGTCGAGGAGACAGAGACCCGCGTGATGCAGGTCCTGCACCGGCTCTACATGCCGTTGCTGAACTGGGCCGTCGCCAACCGAAGCATCATGCTCGGCGGCGCGATCGGCCTCGTGGTGATGACGATCATGTTCGGCCGGCTGCTCGGCCTCGAATTCCTGCCCAAACTCGAAGAAGGCAATCTCTGGATCCGCGCCACGCTGCCGCCGACCATCTCGCTGCAGGAGGGCAACAGCTACGTCAACGAGATGCGCAAGCTGATCCGCGCCCGGCCCGAGGTCGAATCCGTCGTGTCGCAGCACGGCCGCCCCGACGACGGCACCGACGCCGCCGGCTTCTTCAACGCCGAGTTCTTCGCGCCGCTGAAGCCCGCGAGCGAGTGGCCCGGCACACATGACAAGGACGAGCTGACCGCGCAATTGCTCAAGCAGCTCGACGACCGTTTCCCGGGCGTCGAGTTCAATTTCTCGCAATATCTCCAGGACAACGTCTCCGAAGCCGTCTCGGGCGTGAAGGGCGAGAACTCGATCAAACTGTTCGGCAACGATCTCCAGGCGCTGACTGACACCGCCAACAAGATCAAACAGGTGCTGTCGACGGTGCAGGGCGTCACCGACCTCGCCGTCTTCACCTCGCTGGGGCAGCCGACCGTGCAGATCGACATCGACCGCGCCAAGGCCGCGCGCTACGGCCTCGCGCCCGGCGATATCAATGCCACCATCAAGGTCGCGATCGGCGGCGACACCGCGGGCGATCTCTACGAGCCGGGCAGCGACCGCCACTTCCCGATCATCGTTCGCCTTGCGCCGGAGTACCGTCGCAGCGCCGAGGCGATCCAGAATATCAGGATCGGCGCGCCCGGACCGAACGGCACCATCACGCAAATCCCACTGAGCGAAGTCGCCAATATCAGCCTCGTCTCGGGTGCCGCCTATATCTATCGCGAGCAGCAGGAGCGCTATCTGCCGATCAAGTTCTCGGTGCGCGAGCGCGATCTCGGCAGCGCCATCCGCGAGGCGCAGCAGAAGATCGCCGATCAGGTGCAGTTGCCGCCCGGCTCGCACATGGAATGGGTCGGCGAATTCGGCAATCTCCAGGATGCGATCCGGCGGCTGTCGATCGTGGTGCCGATCTCGCTGGCGCTGATCGCCGTCTTGCTCTGGTTCAATTTCGGCTCGATGACCGACACCTTGCTCGCCATGAGCGTGATCCCGATGGCGATCTTCGGCGGTGTGCTCGGTCTGTTGATCACCGGCACGGCGTTCAGCGTCTCGGCTGCGATCGGCTTCATCGCTCTGTTCGGCATCGCCGTGATGGACGGCATCATCATCCTCTCGCAGTTCAACCAGCTCATCGATGAAGGTATGGACCGCATGAGCGCGGTGATCCGCACCGGCGAGTTGCAGCTCCGCCCGGTGTTGATGACCTGCGTCGTCGCCGGCGTCGGCCTGCTACCCGCCGCGCTGTCGGGAGGCATCGGTTCCCAGGTGCAGAAGCCGCTCGCGGTCGTCGTCGTCACCGGCATGATGCTGGCGCCGGTCGTGATCCTGGTGACGCTGCCGGTGCTGATTTCGTTCTTCTCGCGCCGGGCGCGCTGATCTCAAAAGCCGTAGAGCCGCGCGGGATTGTCGACGAGGATTGTCTTGCGCACCTCCGCATCCGACGCCCACAGCGGAAGCTGGTTGAGCAGACGGCCGTCGTCGATCTGATGGAACGGGGCGAGGTCTGTGGCCTTGCGGCCCGCGACCTGCGCCGAATCCGGATGCGGCCAGTCGGTGCCCCAGAGGATGCGATCCGGGTTTGCCGTGATCAGCGCACGCGCATATGGCGCCATGTCCTGATAGTCGGGCGCGAGAGTCGATGAGCGATAGGCGCCCGAAATCTTCACATACGCCTTGCCGGATTTGGCCAGCGCGACGAGGTCGGAAAATCCTGGCTGCTGCAGCCCGAGCGAGGCATCGAGCCCGCCAAAATGATCGAACACGGCTGGGACCGGTGAGGCCAGCACGAGATCCTTGATCGCCGAGATCATCGACAGCGTGGTGTAGAGCTGCACGTGCCAGCCGCGTGCCGTCATGCGCTCGACGGCGGCTGTGAAGCGCGCGCGGCCGACATCGGGATTGTTGACGCCGTCGGTTGCCAGATTGATGCGGATGCCGCGAAAGCCGTCCGCATGCATCGCGTCAAGCCGGGCTTCGGTGGTCTTGTCGTCGATCACGGCCACTCCGCGCGCGGTGGCGCCGCGTGCCTTGATGCCGAACAGGCTGGAGGAATTGTCGGTGCCGTAGACGCTCGGCGTGACGATCACCACGCGCTCGATATGTAGCGCCTTGTGCAGCGCCGCCATCTCTTCCGGGCTCGCAGGTCCCGGCGTATAGACGCGCCCCGCGAAGAACGGAAATTTTTCGGCGTCGCCATGGATGTGGGTGTGACAGTCGCAAGCATGCGCAGGCACGTCGAAATTGATCGGCGTCGAGGGTTGCGCGGCTCGCGCGTAGATGTTGTCGGTCATGGCTGCTCCGGAGTCGCGACAGGCGGCGAACGATATCACATCAGCCTGGCAGTCCCGCCACGTCGCTGCATAGCTGCTCGACCAACTCCGCAACCGGCTGCGAACCGTCGACGCGGACGACCGGGCAGGGCAGACCCGCGAGCCACGCCTCATGTTTTGCGAGACTGCGGCCCTCGCGATCACCGGCTTCGTAGTGCGAGGCCCATTCGACGAACGACTCGGTCTCCTGATGACGCCAGCCGCCCTCTGCAACGGCATCGGCGCCGAAATGAGCGGCTTCGCGGGCACGCAGCCGCTGCATGCGAAGGTCGCGCGGCGTCGTCACATAGACGACGAGATCGAACAACGGCACGAACTCGTCGCCCCATCCGGTGACGGATCCGCTCAGCACCCAATCGAAACGCGGCAGAAACATCTCTTGCATCAGGCGCCGCCGATCGGCGGCATGACGTGTGGTCTGGTAGGGCGGAACGGTCGGCAGCCAGAAATAGTCGTCGCTGTCGTGATGCGGCAGCGCCAGCCGGCCCGCCAGCGCGCGGCCGAGCGTCGTCACGCCGGAGCCCGAAGCTCCCATCAGATGGATGCGGCGGCTCTTCATCGGTCGACCCGAAGAATTGAGATTACTGCCCCGACGGCGTGCGCAGACCGTGCCAGGCGTCGCGGACCTGCTGGTAATGCACCTCGGGCAGGTAGTCCGGCGTGTTCAGGCTCAGCGTCTTGACGTCGAGATGGCCGACAGCGCTGAGCAGAGTGTAGGAGGCGATTACGCGGTCGCGCAACGCACCGATCAGGCGGGCCCGGGCCTGGATCAAGTCGGCTTGCGAGTTCAGCACGTCGACCGTGGTGCGCTGTCCGCCGGCGGCCTCGCGCTGCACGCCCTGAAGCGCGACGGTCGCCGCCTTCACCTCGGACTCGGATGCCGAGACCGCGATCTTGGCGCCTTCGTTGGCGACCCAAGCGCTGACCGCCGCCGTGCGCGCCTGGTTGCGGACCTGATCGAGCACCAGCCGGCTCTGCGCCGTAACTTCCTTGGCCTGCCGGGTCTGCGACGCCGCCTGGCCGCCGTCATAGATCGGCGCGGTGACGTTGGCGACGATCGAGGCCTGGTCGGTGGCGAAGGTGCCGAGCGTCTGGTCGCTGTCGCGGCTGCGGCTAACGCTGCCCTGCAGGCTCGCGCTCGGCAGCAGCGCGCCTTCTGCGACGCGGATATTGGTTGAGGCAACGTCCACATCGAAGCCCGCTGCCATCACCGCCGGGTGTTCGCGGATCGCCATCGCGATCGAATCCTCGCGGGTCTTCGGCAGATAGCGATCGACCACCTCGGCGGGGCGAAGTGCGGCGGGCGTAGTGCCGATCACCTGGGTGTAGGTCGCCTGGCTCACCGCGAGCGCGACCTCGGCGGCATTGAGATCGGCAAGGCCGCGACTGAGGCGCGCCTCGGCCTGCGCGGTGTCGGTCGGGGTGACGTCGCCGGCGTTGAGGCGGCGCTGGGTGATGGAGAGCGTCTCCCGCAGGAAGGCGACATTGGAGCGCTGCGCCTCGACCAGCGACTGGTTCGCCAGCACGTTGGTGTAGGCGGTGACCGCGTCAAGCAGCACGCCCTGGCCGACATTGCGTAGCGCCTCGCGGCCGGACTGCACCTGGAGCTCGGCAACCCGCACGCTGTTGGCGGTGCGGAAGCCGTTGAACAGGGTCTGCGACACCGTGACCCCGATGGTCCAGGGTTTCAGCGTTGCGGTCTGGATGGTGTTGTCAGGAAGCAGGTTGCGCACGGCTTGCAGGCCGGCGCTGAGGCTGGCCACGATCTGCGGGCGATAGCCGGCGAGCGCCTGCGGCACGTTCTCGTCGGTGGCGCGCTGCCTTGCGCGCTCGGCATTGAGCTGCGGATTGGTCTGGTAGGCCTTGGCCAGCGCCTCCGGCAGCGCCTCTGCATTGGCCGCGGCGGGCAGAGCGCAGCAGAGCCCCAGCGCCGTCCATGCCGCCAGGACACGACCCACGCCCGATCGTCGCCGCGTCATCACGCGACCAGCTCTGGCGGCACGCCCAATCATGTAATCCCGCAAAACCCCGGCTGTCCGCCCCCGCCGACGGCGGCTCTCTTAACTGTTTACCCAGCGCCGGTCCCGCAGGCAAACTGCCGCGGAGGAAACCCCCATGAAATCCGTGCTTGTTGCAGGTGCGTCACAGGGGGCTGCGGGAAAGGGATGTAGTCTTACGCCAACCTTACCGTCGGTCGGCTCTCACCGGTTCTTGTTCGCCGGCTTGCGCTTCTCGATGAACGCAGCCATGCCCTCGGAGCGGTCCTCGAGCGCGAAGGTCGAGTGGAACAGATTGCGCTCGACGCTCATACCCTCGGCGAGCGTGGTCTCGAAGGCGCGGTTAACCGCTTCCTTGGCCATCGCGACGGCGGGGCGCGACATCGAGGCGATCTTCTCCGCAGCCGCAATCGTCTCGTCCATCAGCTTGTCGGCGGGCACAATGCGGCTGACGAGGCCACTGCGCTCTGCCTCCGCAGCATCCATCATGCGGCCGGTGAGGCAGAGATCCATGGCCTTGGACTTGCCGATCGCACGGGTGAGACGCTGCGTGCCGCCGATGCCGGGGATGGTGCCGAGCGTGATCTCGGGCTGGCCGAACTTGGCAGTGTCGGCGGCGATGATGAAATCGCACATCATCGCGAGCTCGCAGCCGCCGCCAAGCGCATAACCTGCTACCGCGGCAATGGTCGGCTTGCGGCAGCGCGCGATGCGATCGCCGCCGATCGCGGCGAAATCCTCGGAGAACATGTCGATGAAGCCCTTCGGCTGCATCTCCTTGATATCGGCGCCGGCGGCAAAGGCCTTCTCGCTGCCGGTCACGACGATGCAGCCGATGGCGTCATCGGCTTCGAGATCGTCCACGGCTGCGGCGATCTCGCGGAAGACGCCGAAGGAGAGCGCGTTGAGCATCTTCGGCCGGTTCAGCTTGATGATGCCGACTGCACCGATGCTTTCGACGATGATGTGTTCGAACGTGCTCATGCTCCACCCACGCGTTTGATTGGGCGGGCAATGTGCCCGCTCGCGTGGATGCCTTCAAGGGGCCGGAACGCGCCAAGTGAGCGCGTCCCGAGCAATCAGGCCATGAACATGCGCGCGGCCGAGGCCAAGGTCAGCAGCGTGCCGACGCCGATGAAGATCTTGCCGATCAGGGAGCTCTGGTCCCAGGCCGAACTGGGCTGGCTGCTCGCCATGACCGGAGCGGGGCGGGGCTGCGCGTCGGTCGCGGCAATCACCGCTTTCTGCGCGGGCGGGTTGTCCTGTTGCAGGGCGCGGTCGAGGTCGTTGAGCTGGTCGGGCGGCACGACCTGGTTCTCGGGAGCGGGCGCAGCGGTATTATCGGCTGCGGCCTGCACATTGTCGTTGGCGCGGCTGGTCATCGCCGAGGCTGCAGCCGCAGGCGGCGTATCCGTCGCGGCGAGCTGTGCGTTGGCGTTGGCGACTTCCGGCGGCATCTGGCTCGAGGCCGGCGTATCGTTGCCGGCCTTGTTATCGGTCTTATTATCGGACTTGGCCTCGCCAGCCTGCGGCGTTGCGTCCGCGCTGGTCTTGTCAGTCTTGTCGTCCGATTTTTGCGCTGTCTTGCTGTCGGTATGACGGCGAGCGGCGTGGTGGCGCTGCTTGCCCGCATCGGCCTGCTTGCTCGCGCTGTCCGGCTTGGCGCTCGCGGCGGAGCTCGGCGCGGCCTGAGCCGCGCCTGCGGACAGCAAAAACAGCCCGGCCAGAACAATCCATGCCGCGCGCCCGCTGGCTTTCATCATGTTGACGATCTCCCCAATTCGCCCGTCCCGGATGCGAACAGAGACCCCGGCGCATGACGACAGCGGGGCAAAAAATGGGAATCTTCGGGCCACACCGGGCAAAAAGGCGGCAAACTGGTTGGTGCGGCACGCTCCCGGATGCGAGATGGACCGATCGGTGTTATGAGCCTCCGGTCTTTTCCGGGTGGGGACTGGATTCCCTGGCTGCGCCTTGATCACGACTTCGTGATATCAGGGTTGGCGATGTAACAAATTGAAAGAGCGGCCGAATTGCCGTGTAGGAGCGCGCGTGCGCGGACGTGAGGACGAATGGACCGACCTGATGCGGTCGGCCATGGCGGGGGATGATGCGGCGTATCATCGCCTGCTGAAAGCGGTCACGCCGGTGCTGCGCGCTGCTGCGAGGCGCGGCCTGGCGCGTGCCGGGCAGCCTCCCGATCAGGCCGAGGATATCGTGCAGGAAATCTTGTTGGCGGTGCATCTGAAACGGCACACCTGGGACAGCGAGGCCCCCTTCGCCCCCTGGCTGTTCGCGATTGCGCGCAACAAGCTGATCGATGCGCTCAGGCGCCGCGGCCGGCGCGTTTTCGTCAATATCGACGATTTCGCCGAGACGCTGCCCGGCGAGACGCCACAGGAGACGGCCTCGGCGGGCGAGGTCACCGCGCAGCTCAACACGCTGCCGCAGCGCCAGCGCGACGTGTTGCAATCGATCGCGGTCGACAGCGCCTCGATCAAGGATACGGCGACGAAATTTGCGATGAGCGAAGGTGCGGTGCGCGTCGCGCTGCATCGGGGGCTTGCGGCCCTGACCGCCAAACTACGGGACCACTAGTCATGGATACCGATCAACTCATTCGCACGCTCGCGGCCGACAACGCCCACCGCGCCCCGCGCGTCGGCGCGCTGCTGACCACCGGACTTCTGGTCGCGGCGCCGTTCTCGATCCTGATTTTCGCGACCTTCCTGGGCGTGCGGCCGGACGTGATGACGGCGATGCACAACCCGTTCTTCGATACGAAGTTCGCGGTGACTTTGTCGCTCGCGATTCCCGCGATCATCATCAGCCTGCATCTGTCGCGTCCCGAAGCCTTGATGCGCGGTTGGGGCTGGCTCCTGCTGCTGCCCGTCGGACTGCTTGCTGTCGCGATCGGCAGCGAGGCGATGATGGCGCCGGCGATGCCGATGACGATGCGGCTCGTCGGCAAGAATTCGCGGTGGTGCATGTTGGCGATCCCCGCGATGTCGCTGCCGCTTCTCGCGGGTGCATTGTTCGGCCTGCGCCATGGCGCGCCGTCGCGACCGGCGCAGGCCGGCGCGCTCGCCGGCCTGCTGTCGGCCGGGCTCGCCGCCACGCTCTACGCCTCGCATTGCACCGACGACTCGCCGCTGTTCGTCGCGACCTGGTACACGATCGCGACCGCAATCGTGACCGCGATCGGCGCCGCTGTCGGATCGAGAGTCCTGAAGTATTAGAGCCTGATCCGGAAAAGTGCGTAGCGGTTTTCCGAAAAGATCGTGCTCAAAAAAACCTAAAGCGCGATGACTCTCATCACGGTTCAAGCCGCGGACGTCTGCATGCGGTGGAAGCGCAGCACCTGCTGTGCGGTGGATGAGCGCAGGGCCTCGTAAGCGTCGCGCAGCGACAGCATGTCGGTCTGCGAGCCGCCCGAGAGCTTCTCGCGCATGGCGATGATTGCGCGCACGCTTGACCATTGCATGCCGGCGACCTTGGCGAGGATCATCAGGCCTTCGGTGCGACTCTCGATCATCATGTTTTCGGCGGTCTCGACCGCAACGCCTGCGAGGGCCGCGAGCCCGGCATTGGCCTCGTCGAACTTGCCCTGCTCGGCGAAGGTCGCGACCTGGAATTCGTTGAGGCGGCCGTCGTCGTGCAGCGATTTCACCAGCGCCCGCGCCATTTCAGTCTGCTTCGTCATGGCAGCGGCGCGGACCCGCTGCGCCGCTACCTGGACCACGCTCGACACTTCGCTGGCGAGTTCGGGATGGGCCGCTTCCAGCTTCCTGCGAACGCTGAGAGAAGCCTTGGCGACCAGCTTCAGGTAATGATGCCGCGGCAGGTCCGGACGCAGGCCGATGCAGGTAGCGAGATCGTCGTCGCGCTCGGCGCGCGTGACGAGATCGGCGAGGCTGCTCTCGGAAAGGCGTGCGCCGTGGTTGTTGACGGTCGACTGTACCACGTCTTCATTGCCGCGCGTGACCAGCACGTCGGTCAGTGCCTCCGACAGCACCCGCCGCAGCGAGATCGCCTTGAGATGTGCCTGGCTCTTGCCGCGCGCGATTTCGATCAGGGTGGTCTCGTCCAGCCGCTCCGATTTTGACAGCACGGGACCTGCGACTTCGATGACGTCGTCGAGCGCAAGCGTACGGATGATCTGCGGCGGCGCGGCTCCGATCGGCGCGAGACGGTCGGCGAGCAATGCTTTTGCCGAAGTTTCGATCTGCTCGATCAGGCACTGGAAGACGTCGTCGAACACGCGGATATGATCGTCGGAATAGTCCACCGCATTGTTGATGAAGAGATCGGTGACGCGCCGCAGCGTCTCGACCCGGCGTGCGACGGTGCCGTGCGCGAGCGCCGACTGCAATTCCTCGAGCAAATTTTCGGATGACTTGACGGTCTTTGATCTCATAGCCCTGTCCTGGAGCGTTCGGTCCGGCGGCGTGTTCTCACGTGCCGGCGACAAATGGATTGGTCAGCTCGTTGCAATGCGGTTGCGCCCTTGCGCCTTGGCGGAATATAGCGCGCTGTCGGCGCGCGCGAGAAACGTGTCGGCAGTATCATTGGTGCGCAGCGTCACGACGCCGGCGGAAATCGTCACGCGCATGCCGGGCGAGAATGCGCTCCAGTCGAGCTCGGCGATGATGCTGCGCAGCCGATCGAGCATGCGCGATGCAGCCTCGCTTGCGGTCCCGGGCAGCAGCAGCAGAAATTCCTCGCCGCCATAGCGGCCGAAACGGTCGTCGGGCCGGATGTTGGCGAAGATGGTGATGGCAAAGGTCCGCAGCACCTCGTCGCCGACGGGATGGCCATGGGCGTCGTTGATGCGCTTGAACCAGTCGAGGTCGATCAGCGCGATGGCGCAGGGGGCGTCCGCCTGCCGCGACTTTTCGATCTCGGCGTCGAGAAGTCGCATGATGCAGCGGCGATTGTAGGAGCCGGTCAGCTCGTCGAGCTCGGCGAGCTCCTCGATGCGCTGATAGGCGGCCTTCAGCTCGATGCTGCGCCGGTACAGGATCTTGCGCAGCGTGGCGCCGAACAGGCCGAGGAAGGCGCACTGGCCGATCACCAGCACGAAGCACAGCATCGAGGCAGTCCGCTGCAGCCGTGTCGCGACCGGCATGCCGATCGGCAGGTCGGAGGCGAGGAAGACGGCCGCGAGTGCGCAGGTCGCGAGTGCCCAGGTCAGCATCGCCTGGACCGAGGTCATGCGCAGCGTACCGAAGGCGAAGATCAGGAACAGCACGCTGATGAAGGCAATCCCGATCGTCGGCACCGATACCAGAAAGACGAATTGCAGCGCCATATGCGCCGAGATCTGGAAGACCGTGAGATAATGGTCGTTGTGCCTGTCGCCGACGCCGGCCTCCGACATCACGACGAAGATGCCGATGATCGTGACGCCGCCGACCCAGAACAGCGATGGTACGTTGCCACGGATGGCGCCGTCATAGGCGTAGAGCAGCAGCACGAAGGCGCCGAGCGAATAGCTCGCGACCTGGCCGACATACATCTGCCGACGCTGCCGGATCCGGCGCGCCAGCACTCCAGGCGCCGCCTCCTCACGCGTAAGGACGAGATCCGCGGCCTCTGCGGCACTCCTCTCAGGAAAGGACGTCGCGGCCGTGTTCATGGTCCCGCCAATGGTGGATGTCAGCCGAAAAAATCTACGTGGCAAGCCTTTAGGTTTGGTATCCTTTTGAACCGAATCCGGGGGACGCTGCGCGGGTGAGGGGCCTCGGGCGGCACGGAATTTGGTGGTCGATTAGCCATCGCCGCCGATATCGCGGACCAAATCCTGCGTCGTGCGACATAATGTGCACGGGGCCGTGATAGAGGCGCTCGACCGAGCCATCCGCGCCCGGCCCACGGCAAGTCCGCAAGAGAGTGTTTCCGTATTATGTTACCGTCTTGGAGCCAAACGGCCGACCGCCACGGGTGGGACAAGGAAATTGCGCGTATGTGTGGTAGATCACACAAGTCCCCGTATGACTGCGGTAGGTTGAAGAATTTCACCCCTCCCGTCGAACCGTCCCCCGCATCGACCCGACCAATCTTGCGAGACGGGCTTTGAGCGTGACACAGGCGGCTACGGACGAGGTCCTGATCGCCAGGATCGCCCAGGGTGACCGGCTCGCCATGCAGGTGCTGTACGGGCGGCACCATGTCAGGGTGTACAGGTTCGGGCTCAGGCTCGTGCGGGACGAGCAGACGGCGGAGGACCTCATCAGCGAGGTGTTTCTCGACGTCTGGCGTCAGGCCGGTAAGTTCGAGGGCCGGTCCGCAGTTTCCACCTGGCTCCTGGCAATCACCCGATACAAGGCCCTGTCTGCGCTTCGCCGCAGGAAGGATTTTGAGTTGGACGACGAAGCCGCCAACGCGATCGAGGATTCGTCCGACGATCCGGAGACGGTGGTGCAGAAGAAGGACACCAGTGAAGCGTTGCGGGAGTGTCTGACGGGCCTCTCGCCGGACCATCGGGAAATCGTCGACCTCGTCTACTACCACGAGAAGTCCGTGGAGGAAGTGGCCGAAATCGTCGGGATCCCGGAGAACACGGTAAAGACGCGCCTGTTCTATGCGCGCAAGAAATTGGCCGAACTGCTGAAGGCAGCCGGCATTGAGCGAGGCTGGCCATGATGGCTTTGAGCAAGAAGATGCTGCAGCAAGAGCCCAGTGAGATCGAGTTGCTGCTGCCGTGGCATGCCGCCGGCACGCTGAACGCGCGCGATGCGCGCCGCGTCGAGGAAGCGCTCGCCAGCGATCCGCAGCTTGCAAAACAATATGCGGCGATCCGCGGCGAATACGAAGAGACCATCCACCTGAACGAGAGCCTGGGTGCTCCGTCGGCGCGCGCGATGCAGAAGCTGTTCGCCGCGATCGACGCCGAGCCGGCGCGCGCGACCGCTTCGCTACCGTTGTCGGCGCGCATCGCCACGTTCTTTGCGAGCCTGTCGCCGCGCACGATGGCCTGGTCGGCGAGCCTGGGCGCCATCGCGCTGCTGCTGCAGGCCGGCATCATCGGTGCCGTCTTGATGAAGACTCAGACTGCGACCTTCCAGACTGCGTCGCTCTCGACCGGCGCGCCGATCACGCGTGAGCTCGGGGCGGCTGCGCCTTCGCGGGCGCTGGTGCGCTTCACGCCCGAGGCGCGCGTCGCCGACATCACCGCGCTGCTTGACAGCTATCAGGCCTCGATCATCGGCGATGCCAAGGGCGGCATGTTCCGCCTGCAGTTCGACAAGGCGATGAGCCAGGACGAGCTCACTGCGCTGCTCGCCAGAATGCAGCGCGAGAAGTTCATCAACCTCGCCGTGGCGGCGCCTTAAGCGCCTGCACCAATGATGCGCAAGTCCGAGAGTAAGTTGCGAGCCGGTGCCTATGCTTCCTCGGCTGGAGCTGGGCTCTTGCTCGCCGCCTGTCTCGGCATCGGAGTGGCGCACGCCCAGGCGATCATGCGCACGCCGACGATCAGCGTTCCCTCGCGCACGCCGACGATCTCCGTAACTGGCGCGGCGAGAGCCGTGGGCGGCGGCGATCATGGTCCGCACCTGACGCCGACGGTTCATATCACGGGGCGGATGGTGCCGAATCCCGTGCTGCCCTACGCGCGCTACTCGCCAAATCTCTATCCGGCCTGTTCCAACGCCTATCGCGATGCTGATGGCGAGTGCATCAGCCAGCCGAATGGCGGCGGCGACGGCTCCGGCAAGTCGGCCAAGAAGAGCGCCGGCAAGGGGCGTGGCAAGGCGACGCCCGTCGCCATGACGTCGCGCAGTTTCGCCAATGAATTCGTGGCCGAGATCGACAGCGCGCTGTCGCCGACCGAAGCCGATGAGCTCGCCCGGCGCCACGGCTTGACCCGCGTGTCGTCGGAAAACTTTCCGCTGATCGGGGCCACGGTCGGCCTGTTCCGCATCACCGACGGCCGCCCTTATGAGACAGCGCGGCGCGAGTTCGCGGCCGACGCCAGTGTGCGCTCGCTTCAGCCGAACTTCCGCTATGTGCTGCAGGACCAGAAGCCGGGGGTCCCGACCGAAGGCGATCCGGCTCAATACGTGCTATCCAAGCTGCGCCTGCCGCAGGCGCATACGTTGGTGCACGGCGCCAATGTCACGGTTGCCGTGATCGATTCAGGCATCGATGCAAAGCATCCCGAACTCGCCAATTCCATTGCCGACAATTTTGATGCGCTCGGCAGCAGCGAAGGCGCCCACGTCCATGGCACCGGCATTGCGGGCGCCATCGTGGCCCATACGAAGCTGATGGGTAGCGCGCCGGAGGCGCGCATCATCGCCATCAGGGCCTTCGGTGGCACCACCGGCGGAGCGGAGAGCTCGTCGTACATCATCCTGCGCTCGCTCAACTACGCCGCCGAGCACGGCGCCCAGATCGTCAATATGAGTTTCGCCGGCCCGAAGGACGCGGTGATCGAGCGTGCGATCGCGGCAACCGCCGCGCGCGGCTTGGTGCTGATCGCGGCCGCCGGCAATGCGGGCGCCAAATCGCCGCCGCTCTATCCTGCCGCCAATCCCAACGTGATCGCCGTCAGCGCGACCGACCAGCAGGACAAGCTGTTTACTGCATCCAACCGCGGCAATTACATCGCGCTGGCCGCGCCCGGCGTCGACATCTTCCTGCCGGCGCCCGACGGCAAATACCAGATAACGTCGGGCACCTCGTTCTCGGCCGCCTATGTCTCCGGCGTCGCGGCCTTGCTGCTCGAGCGCAATTACACCCTGAAGCCGGAAGCGGTGCGCATGACGCTGGCGAAGACCGCGCGCGACCTCGGTTCACCCGGGCGTGATGATCTCTTCGGCGACGGTGAGCCCGATGCGTTTGCCGCGGTCATGGCCGTTCCGGCCGACAGCACGACGCCGGTCGCGGCCGCCGCCGCTACAACTAAACGTGAAGATTCCGAGAAGCGCCGCGACGACCCCAACATCCGCGCGATCGAGCAGCCCTCGCTGTCGAGCGCGGACGATAAATCCGCGATTTCTCAGGCGGATAGGCCGGCTGCGCGCTAGCGCCCGCGACAACATTGCGCGCCGGCCAAAGGTTAAAAAATCGAGCCGCGGTTTTGAACGTTCAGCCTGCTGCCACGACCAAATAATGTGGGAGCGGTCATCCCTCCCCATCAGTCATATCAGGCGCGAGCGCCCATCCACCCCAAGCGCCCATATGGCTCGACCCGTCCGGTTGTCCCCCCGGACGGGTCTTTTCTTTTGGGGCGTCGGATCTCTTGAAGCGTAATGCGAGATCAGCTTGCGGTTGAGACCGCGAGCGCGTCGCTGTGACGAGGAAGCGACTCCACGCGGCAGGTCCGCCATGCTTGTGCGAAGCTTGACTCCCAAACTCCTGGAAACTCCGCGTGACTACGGTGTTTTGTGACCTGAGCCGTGTCGTTGCTGGACAAGTCAAAACTTTTCCACAAAATATTCCTGTCGCTCCTAAATTGATTCGTGTGCGTTGCGTCGCGTCCGTACCTTTCTCCTGACGGGCTGATTAATGACTCATCGCCATGACGCTGGCCGAGGCACGGCCGGCCGTGAAATTGCGGCACGCTGGTGCGCTCTCGCGGAGCAGCGACTGGAGCATCTCTCTGAAATGTTCGAGACCGGGCGGTGGCGCCGCTACCATTCCGAGCTCGCATTCCTCGAAAACATCCAGGAAGCCAAGCGCGCGGTCCAGACCTGGCGCGCGCTTGCGAATGGCGAGGATGTCGCCGCGGCCGCCGCGAGCGTGACCTCTGCATTCGGCTGGTCGCCGGCGACCATGCCGCGCGTTTTTCCGCGCGAGCAGGCCCAGACGGTGCAGCCAAAGGCCGTGCATATCGCCCCAGAGGCCGCCGTTCCGGTCAGGCTCGAGCCCGAGCCGGATATGCTCGCGGAAATCGTCGAGGCGCCCATTGCGCCGGCGGCCCCGATGGCGCCGGTCGCCGCGCCTGCACGGGTTGCTCCGGCAATTCGAATCGCTCCAGCTGAACGGATCGCTCCGACTGCGCCGGCAGCGTCCATCGCATCGTTCCTGCAGACCTTCACGCCGCCCGCCGACGAGATCGTCGCGGCCCCCGAGCGCGTGGTCGAGTTCACCTTCAGCCTCGACGGCATTGAAGCCAAGTACCCGCTGCTGCGGAATACGTTCTAGTCTAGCGCGGGGGGCGGCCCTACTGCCGCACTGCGTTTCCGCCGACAACCACCTGCACAAAGCGCTGCGCGCCTTCCGCGGACAGATCCGCCGTCACGGCGCGTGCGTGGTCGAGGCCGACCACCGCGCCGCGCGGGGTTTCCGAGATCATGTTGTTGTTGACGAGCGCGGTGCCGGCGCCTTGCACGACGGAGACGCCGATGCCGGCCAGCGCCCTGCGGATCACATTGCCCGTGATCGCGACGTCGCGCAGATATTTGCCCCAGCCGGCGACGATGCCGTAGGACGGCGCATTCTCGATCACATTGCCTGACACCGACGTGTCGGCCTCGATATAGATGCCGACGCCGGCATCGTCGTCAGGCGCGGTGCCGATCGGCCGCTTCGGCATCAAATTGCGGATGATATTGCCTTGCACGACCGCGATACGTCCGCCTTCGTTGAAATTGCAGACGGAGACGCCGACGGCGGCGCCGTCGACCGTGTTGTTGGCAATCACGGCGGCCTCGAACGAAAACTCGGAATAGAGCGCGACCTCGCGCACGTCGCTGACGCTGTTGCCTGTGATGTGGATGTTCGAGGCCGAGTTGCCGCGCACGGCGGAGTAGTCGCAATTTTTGATGCGATTGCCGCGCACGATCACGTTGCCGGCGCGGAAGGCGTTGATGGCATTGCCATACTGGCCGGAGCCGCCCGGGCCCGCCTTGATGCCCTCGATGCGGTTGTCGGCAACAATTGTGCCGTCATCGCCGATGGCGGTGCGCAGGATTTCGATGCCGTTGTCGTTGGTGCCGACAATGGTGTTGCGGGACACGCTGAGGCCTTTGGCATCGAACGAGACGACCGCCGTCACCGCGATGTCAGTAAAGATGTTGCCGGAGATATCGCCTGAGACCTGCTCCAGCCAGATGCCGCTGCCGCCGGAGCTGGTGATCTCGCAATCGGTGATGCGGACGTCGCGCCCGCCAAGGACATGGATCAGCCCGCGCCGCGTCGGCAGCGGAATGCGGCCGCCGTCGAAAGTGATACCGGTGAGGCCGATTGAATCAGAACCGTCGCTCTGGATCGCCGCGGCGCCGCCAGTGAAGATGAGTTTCGTCGCGCCGCGCACGCCGATTAGCTGCGCCCTATCAGGCAGTCTTAAAAGGCCCGCGCGGTAGATTCCGGGCGGCAGCGCAAGCGGCATCTGCGCCCGCGAGGCTTCGTCGATCGCACGCTGGAGAACGCGCGTCTGGTCCTCGCTGCTGCCGGGTCGCACGCCGTATTGGGTTGCATCGCGCCCGAGCAGCGACGTCAGCGGCGCCGCACGTGCGGCGTCGGCGGGCATGGCAAGCGCACCGGCAATGCCGGCAGTCGAAGCTCCGATGAGATGACGGCGGTTGAGGTCCATGACGCGTCCTTGGCGGACGCGGGAGATGTCCGCGAAAGATTAGGTAGCGCAGGGCGGAGGGGGCGGTGAGGATTGTTCGCGGTAGGGTTAAATGTTTACCGCAAAGACGGTGCCGTAGGGTGGGCAAAGCGCAAGCGTGCCCACGATTGTCGCCAAGGACGTACGTGGGCACGGCGCCATGCGCCGGTGCCCACCCTACAAGACCTAACTAAGCGTTCCGCGCCTTCCTTGCCAAACCCACCATCTCCATCAGCATCGCTTCCCCCGCATCCACCAGCTCCTCCAGCGTGATCCGCGGGGCGCCCTTGCGCCGCACGGCGCCGCTGCGTGCAAGCAGCGGAATATGGATGAACGCGGCAAGCTTCGGTCCGCCGCCGCGGGCCTTCTCGATCGCGCGCCAGCTCAGATAGTTGCAGAGATAGGCGCCGGCATCGCGCGAGGGCCGCGCATCGATGCCGGTGAGCCGCGCGGCACGCAACAGTCTTGCCGTATGCGGGCCGAAATTCATGGCGTCCGCATGGCCGGCAATGCCGCGCTTGCTGGAGCGGGTGTTGGCAGCATCGGGCCACAGCATGGTGACGGCGTTGCGCGCGCGGCTCTCGATGCGCAGGTAAGGCGTACGCGCCGCGAGCCCAAACATCAGCAGCGCATCCGGCTTCACCTGTGCCAGCACATCAGGCAATTGCCGGTCGACCGCGGCATAGGTCACCGGAAAGATGTGGTGCGATAGCTCGACATCATCGAGCGCGGGACGACGAAGCCTCGCCAGCCGCGCCACCAGCGGCTGGGTCGGATTATGGGGGGCACCGGGAAACGGGCCGAAGCCGGTGAGGAGAACGCGGAGCTTATCGCTCATTGCAGCAACTCCAGAATCCGTTCGGCGGCGAGCGCCGGGGTGAGCTGGCCATCGGCAACTTCCGCCTCGATCTTCTTGACCCTGGCGCGGACGGACGGCTCGCTGCGCAATCGTGCCAACATGCGCTGCTCCAGCATCGACCACATCCATTTCACCTGCTGCTCCCGCCGCCGTGCGGCGAACTCGCCGGATGCGTTCATCGCCTTACGGTGATCCAGGACCTTCTGCCAAAGCTCGGCGATGCCCGTGCCGGCCAGTGCCGAATAGGTGACGACAGGCGGATGCCAATGCTCGGAGCGGGGGCTGAGGATATGCAGCGCGCTGCGATAGTCGGCTGCGGTGACATTGGCGCGTTTGAGATTGTCGCCGTCGGCCTTGTTGATCGCGATCATATCGGCGAGCTCGACCAGGCCTTTCTTGATGCCTTGCAGCTCGTCGCCGCCGCCTGGCAGCATCAGTGCGAGGAAGAAATCGGTCATGTCGCAGACCGCGGTCTCGGATTGGCCGATGCCGACGGTCTCGACCAGGACGACGTCGAAGCTGGCGGCCTCGCACAGCAGCATCGCCTCGCGGGTTTTTGCAGCGACGCCGCCGAGCGTGCCCGAGGACGGCGAGGGACGGATGAAGGCATCGCTGGATGCCGACAGCCGCGCCATGCGCGTCTTGTCGCCGAGGATCGAGCCGCCGCTGCGGGCCGAGGACGGGTCGACCGCAAGCACGGCGACCTTGTTGCCCTGCTCGATCAGATAGGTCCCGAGCGCATCGATGGTGGTGGATTTGCCGACGCCGGGCGAGCCGGTGATGCCGACGCGGACCGCCTTGCCGGTGTCGGGCAGCAGCGTCTGCACCAGCTCGCGTGCCTGCGCCTGATGATCGCCACGCCGGCTCTCCACCAGCGTGATGGCGCGCGCGAGCGCAGCGCGATGGCCCGCACGCAGGTCGCGGGCGAGGGTGGTGATATCGAGCGAAGTCTTCTTCTCAACCATGTCCTGCTTTACAACGGCGGAAGCAGGCAGGCGAGGGCCTCTCAGGTCTTGGCAAAACCGGCGGCCCTCATGGCCTGGCCCATCTGGCGATCAGCCTCGTCCATGAAGGTTTCGAAGTCGCTTGCATCCCGCCATACGGTGCCAAAGCCGCGTCCGGTCATGAAGTCCTTGAAGGCGGCGGAGTCGTACACCGTCTTCAGGGCCCCGGTCAGCCTGGTCGCGATCTCCGGCGCCAGGCCCTTTGGACCGCCGATGCCGCGCCATGAGCTGGTGGAATAGTCGACGCCGAGCGCTTCCTTCAGCGTCGGGACGTCGGGAAAGCTCGGATTGCGCGCGTGCGCCATGATTGCGAGGCTCCGCGCCTGGCCGGCCTCGATGGTCGCGTGGGCCTCCGGCACCGAGCAGGTGGTGAGGTCGAGGCTGCCCGCGACGAGCTCCTGCATGGCCGGTGCTGCACCATTCGAGGGGGACCAATTCACTTGGTTCGCCGGCAATCCCATCGCCTGCATCCAGCCGACAAGTGCGAGATGCCAGATGCCGCCTTGTCCAGTGCCCGATGCCTTGAACCGTCCCGGGGGCGCCAGCTTGATGGCCTCCGTCAGCTCTTTCACCGTTCTGTACGGCGAGGCGGCGGCCACCTGGATGCCCGGTGGGTCTTCGTTCATCAGCGCCAGCGGCATGAAGTTCCGCGGCGTCAGATGCGTCACCGCCTGCCAATGCAGCATCGCGATTTCCACGGTGATCATGCCGATGGTGTAGCCATCCGGCCGTGCGGTTGCGATCTCGGCGTGGCCGACAACGCCGGATCCTCCGGTGAGGTTGACGACGTTGAACGGCTGGCCGAGCTCCTTCTGAAGGAGCGTCGCAATGATCCGTGCAGTCGCATCCGTGCCGCCACCCGCACCCCAGGGTACGATCAAGGTCACCGGCCGCGCCGGATAGGCTTGCGCGCGCGCAGGGGAGAGGAGAGCTGACGTGGCTGCAGCCACAGAAGAGGCCGCGAAAGCGCGGCGGGTAATTCCTGACATCAATGTTCCCGGCATCGCCCTCGGGAATCGGGCTCGCGTCATCGCAACATGCTACGCAGCTTTGCGCCGATGTCGCAAGCGGCAGCCCTGTGGCGCCGTGGGCAACGGGTTCCGCTCCTATTGTTGTTCGTCGGCATCGGCCTTTGGCCGTGCGCCGCCGAAGATGCGTGCGCCTTCCGGCGTGAGATAGGGCTTCAACGTCTCCCACGGAACGAAGGCGACATATTGGCCCTCGGCGTAGGGGCCGACGGCATAGGGCGGGTAGTGGAAGGTCAGGCCGGAACTCTTGTCTGTCTCGGTCGATGGCGCCAGCGTCACGGCGCCGATCTTGAGCAGGCGAGGTGTAAGGTCCTTGAACCACTCCTGCGTCGCGGTCTCGCCGCTATCGCGCTTCTTCTTCTCGATTTTCAGCGAGGCGATCACGGCTTTCACCATCGCCTTCATGGTTGCGCCATTGTCGGCGGTCTCGGTGAAGAACGGGCGGATCGAGATGCGCTTGTTCTCGGATTTGTCCCACAGCACCGTATTCACGTCCGAATTGGGATGGGCACCATGGGTGTCCATATAGTCGTCGCGCAGGATGCTGACATAGCGATCGGCAACCACAGAGCGGATCGAATATTTGCGCTCGAAATCCCAGCCGCCGTCTTTGAAGAATTGTGGGTCCTGCTTGCGCGAGGCCGCGGCGTCAGCCGCGTTCTTGTCGAGCCACCTTTTGCCTTCGGCCAGGCAATCGGCGGCGAGGGGCGCGTCGGCCTTGATCTTGTCGTCGAGAAAGACGCGCGCGTCGATGTTCCTGTTCTTGACGGCGGCGTCGGGCTTGGGATCGGCGGCGAATGAAGGAGAGGCCAGGCCGATCGTAGTCACGGCAGACAGGATCGCGAGCAAGCCGGCCCGCACGTTTGCACGAAGATATGTCACTTCAATATCCATCAATTCTGCACCCGACCGCCGTCGCGGCGACGCCGTCGCGGCGCTTGGATGTCTGCATTGTTGTAATGACCGCAAGATGAACCGGCGCGGAGCGCGCGGTGCGAAACACTGGGACGTGAAAATTGGTCGCGGCAGCGCGCCCGCCGGTTTGATACTTCAAGCCGAGGGCGGCGGAATTACTCCGCCGCCTCGCTATGCCCGAGCCGGGCATTCAGCTTGCGGATCAGCTCCTCGGCCGCGTCCGCGATCACGGTGCCCGGCGGGAAGATAGCCTCGGCGCCAGCCGCATAGAGCGCTTCGTAATCCTGCGGCGGCACCACGCCGCCGACGATGATCATGATGTCCTCGCGGCCCTGCTTCTTCAGCGCGGCCTTCAGCTCGGGTACGGCAGTGAGATGGGCTGCGGCGAGCGAGGAGACGCCGAGGATGTGGACGTCGTTCTCGACCGCCTGCCGCGCCGCTTCGTCGGCGGTGGCAAACAGCGGTCCGATGTCGACGTCGAAGCCGATATCGGCAAACGCAGAGGCAATCACCTTCTGGCCGCGGTCGTGCCCGTCTTGGCCGATCTTGGCGACGAGGATGCGGGGGCGGCGGCCCTCGGCTTCCTCGAAAGCGTCGATCAGCGCCTGAACCTTCTCGACCTGGTTGCCCATGCTGGACGCCTCCCGCTTGTAGACGCCGGTGATCGACTTGATCTCGGCGCGGTGCCGGCCGAACACCTTTTCCATCGCGTCCGAAATCTCGCCGACGGTCGCCTTGGCCCGCGCAGCATCAATGGCGAGCGCGAGCAGATTGCCGTTGCCTTCGCCGGCGGAACGCGTGATCGCGGCAAGCGCGGCATCGACCTCCGTCTTATTGCGTTCGGATTTCAGCCGCGTCAGCTTGTCGATCTGCAGGCGCCGGACATTGGTGTTGTCGACCTTGAGAATGTCGATCGGCGCCTCGTCCGTCGGCTTGTACTTGTTGACGCCGATCACCGCCTGCTTGCCGGCATCGATGCGGGCTTGCGTCTTGGCGGAGGCTTCCTCGATGCGCAGCTTGGGCACACCGGCCTCGATGGCCTTGGCCATGCCGCCGAGCTCCTCGACCTCCTGGATGTGGCCCCACGCCTTCGCGGCGAGGTCACGCGTCAGCCGCTCGACATAATAGGAGCCGCCCCAGGGATCGATGATACGGGTGGTGCCGCTCTCCTGCTGCAGGAACAGCTGGGTGTTGCGGGCGATGCGCGCGGAGAAGTCAGTCGGCAGAGCCAGCGCCTCGTCGAGCGCGTTGGTGTGCAGCGATTGGGTGTGGCCTTGCGTCGCCGCCATCGCCTCGACGGTGGTGCGCATCACGTTGTTGAAGACATCTTGCGCGGTCAGCGACCAGCCCGAGGTCTGCGAATGCGTGCGCAGCGACAGCGAGCGGGGGTCCTTCGGATTGAACGGTTTCAAGAGCTTCGCCCAGAGCAGCCGCGCGGCGCGCAGCTTGGCGACCTCCATGAAGAAGTTCATGCCGATCGCCCAGAAGAACGACAGGCGCGGCGCGAAGCGGTCGACGTCGAGCCCGGCAGCAAGTCCGGCGCGCAAATATTCGACGCCGTCTGCGAGCGTATAGGCGAGCTCGAGATCCTGCGTCGCGCCGGCCTCCTGCATATGATAGCCGGAGATCGAGATCGAATTGTATTTCGGCATCTTTTGCGAGGTGTACGCAAAAATGTCCGAGATGATCCGCATCGAGGGCGCGGGCGGATAGATATAAGTGTTACGCACCATGAACTCTTTCAGAATGTCGTTCTGAATGGTGCCAGACAGCTTCTCAGGCGGAACGCCCTGTTCCTCGGCCGCCGCGACATAGAGCGCGAGGATCGGCAGCACCGCGCCGTTCATGGTCATCGACACGCTCATCTGGTCGAGCGGGATGCCAGCGAACAGCGTGCGCATGTCGTAGATGGAGTCGATGGCAACGCCGGCCATGCCGACGTCGCCGCCGACGCGCGGGTGATCGCTGTCATAGCCGCGATGGGTGGCGAGATCGAAGGCGACCGAGAGGCCCTTCTGTCCTGCCGCCAGGTTGCGGCGATAGAAGGCGTTGGAATCCTCCGCCGTGGAGAAGCCGGCATATTGCCTGACGGTCCAGGGCTGGTTGACATACATGGTCGGGTAGGGGCCGCGCAGGAACGGCGCGAGGCCCGGATAAGTCTCGAGGAAATCGAGCCCGGCGAGATCGGCCTCGCCATAGACTGATTTCACCAGGATGCCCTCGGGCGTCAGCCACGGCTCGGCGCTGCCTGATGGAGCGGCGGTCGCGGCGCGCTCAAAGGCGACGTCGGCGAAGTTGGGAATGCGGGTCATGGATTCAATCATATCATCGGCGCTCAATCATGATCCGGATGCTGATGGCTGACGATGGTCGCCATCTTCTCCGGCCCGTAATTCTGCTGCGTGGTCTGGCTCGGCAGGTTGGAGATTCCGACCACCCAGCCGAGGCGGGACTCGGTCCCGTACTGACGCGTCGGCACCAACCGGTCAGGTCGGTCGAACGCGCCGGTCATGATCTCGATGCGCGGGCCGTCGATGCGACGGAAGCTCAGCGGCGTGCCGCACGCGGCACAAAAGTCGCGCATCGCGATCGTGGAGGATTGGAATGCGGATGGCGTGCCCTTGGTCCAGGCAAAATCCGTCCGGTTGATATCGGCGAAGGAAGCAAACGGCGCGCCGCTCGCCTTCTGGCACATCCGGCAGTGGCAGATCGATACCTTGTTGGGTGTTGCCGAAATCGCAAAGCGCACCGCCCCGCATTGGCAGCCGCCGGTGAGAACGGGTTTGCTCGCGTCGGTCATGCCTGCTCCATCAGGACATAGGCGTCTTGCAGCGTCGCAAGCGCGTCGCCCCCGGCAAATACGAAGCCCGTGACACCGGCCGCGCGCAAGGCCGCCTCCGCCTCGGCTGGACGACCCGCCAGATAGATATGTCGCGCGCCCACCGTTTGCAGGGCCTTCGCGGCGGCTTCGGCCCGTTCCGCATAGACCTTGTCGCTGGAACACAGGCAGGCTAGCGCCGCGCCGGACGCCTTGAAGGCCGCAGCCAGCTTGGCCGGGTCGGCAAAACCTTCGCTGTCGAGCGCCTGGATGCCGCCGGCCTCGAAGAAGCTTTTTGCGAACGTCGCGCGTGCCGTAAAATCGGCGGGCGTGCCGAGATTGGCCAGGAATACGCTGGGCCGCGATCCGCGCGCCTTCAACGCCGCGTCGGATTTGTCGCGCAGCGCCTCGAATGGCTGCGCAAGGCGGATCGGCGCGAGGGCATCGAACTTGTACTTGGCTTCACCATAGGGTGCGAGCGCGATGGGCGTCGCCTTCAGCACGGCCGTCTCGCTTTCGTGCAGGTTCGGAAACTCGCTGGCGCCGGTCAACACGTCGCGGCGCTTGGCGATGTTGGCCTCGCGCGCCTTTCGCGCCGCTGCGACCTTGCTCTGGAACAGGCCCTGCTGAAGTGCGGCGAAGGCGCCACCGGCCTTCTCGCTCTCCTGAAACAGCGCCCAGGCGGCCTCGCAGAGCTGCGCCGTGAGCGTCTCGATGCCGCCGGATCCCGCCGCGGGATCGCTGACCTTGGCGAGGTTGCTTTCTTCCAGCAGCAGGGCTTGCGTGTTGCGTGCGGCGCGCCGCGCGAACGGATCGGGCAGTCCGAGCGCCAGTGTGTGCGGCAGCACGGTGATTGCATTGGCGCCTGCGAGCCCGGCTGCGAATGTCGCGATGGTCGCACGCAGCATGTTCACGTAGGGGTCACGCTGCGTCAGCATGCGCCAGGCCGTATCGGCGGCAATGAACAGCGGCTTCGGCGTCAGGCCGCAGGCGGCCTCGATGCGCGCCCAGAGCAATCGTAGCGCGCGGAACTTCGCCATGGTCAGGAACTGGTCGGCATCAGCGGCGAGCCGCGCATAGACCATGCCTTGCGCCTGCTCGAGTGGAACGCCGGCGCCCTCGATCGCGCGCAGATAGGCGACGCCGCAGGCAAGCACGAAAGCGAGCTCCTGCACCTCGGAGCCGCCGGCATCATGGATCACACGGCCATCAGCAGGTGCGAACGGCCCCTTGAAGCCGAGCGCGGCGAGACCCTTGATGCCGCCGGTCACCGCGGGAACGATCTCTTCCCAGCTGTAGGGGCTGTTTCCCCACACCGCGCAGGCCGCCAGCGGATCGAGCCCGAAGCGGATGTCGCAGGCGGCGGGGTCGATGCCGTTGCTCTTCACATATTCCGCGATATGGATCGCAGCCATCCGCGATTGCGGACCGATCTGAAGCTCGAGGCCGATGCCGGCGTCGAGGTGAATGTCCTTCAGCGCCCTTGCAACCGCATCGGCTGTCGGTTCCAGGCCGAAGCCGTGGCTGCCGGCGCCGCCGGCGAACACGAGCGCGAGTCCCGTGGCGCCATTCTCAAGATCGGTCAGGGCCTGCGCATTCGCAGCCGCCGCATCGGGATGATCGATCCGCTGCATGATCTGCCACGGCGCGGCCGCCGGGCGCCCCGCGACCGGCGCTACCCCCTTGGCGCGCGGGTAGAGCGGCTCGATCTTGAGACCGTCATAGGTCTTGCCGACCAGCTTTTCGAACGGCGCGCCCTTCAGCACGCCGTCGACCAGCTTGCGCCAGTCCGCGTCCGTCGCCTTGGGAAAATCGGCCGCCAGCGGCAGATCGTCAGTCACGGAGGTCATACGGCCAAGGGCTCCCGAACATCTTGTTATGTGCAGGCGAATTTGCCACGGCGGCCCCCGTTCCTGCAAACGGTGGATTTTGGTTAACCGGTATCCGGAAGCTGCTCAATGCCTTGCGTCGAGACGCTGGCGAGGGCATCACGCACACGAATGCCCGAGATCACGCGGTCGGCTGCGATTTCGGCCAGCGGCACCAGCACAAAGGCGCGCTCGAACAGGCGCGGATGCGGCAGGGTCAGGTCGGGCTTGTTCATTGACACATCGTCATAGGCGATCATGTCGAGATCGAGCGTGCGCGGACCCCAGCGCCGATCCTTGTCGCGCATACGGCCGAATCTCTGCTCGACCTTCTGCATCACGAACAAAAGCGCGTGCGGATCGAGGCCCGTCTCGATCTCGACGCAGGCATTGATGAAGGGATCCTGGTCCTCGTCGCCCCAGGGTGGCGTCGCATAGTCCGACGAGCGCGCGATCATTGCGGCCTGCGCCATGCCGCAGATATGGGCGATCGCCTTCTTGAACGTCGTGCGGACATCGCCGACATTGCCGCCGAGCGCGATCAGCACGCTCGCCATCAGGGATGCCGCGAGCGCGTCAGCATGATGCCGACATCGTCGAAGATCGCGGCGATCGGCGCGTGCGGCTTGTGCACGGTGATCTTCACGGCGCGGATGCGTGGAAAGTTCGACAGGATGGCGTCGGCGACCGCACCCGCCGCGCGTTCCAGCAATTTGTAATTGGTGTTCTTGAACGCCGCCGTTGTGGTCGCCACCACGTCGGCATAGGAGACGGTATCGACCAGGCGATCGCTGCGCGAAGGCTCCGACAAATCGGTGTAGAGCTCGAGGTCGATCACAAAACGCTGGCCGACTTCGGTTTCGTGATCCAGCACGCCATGGCGTGCATGGATCGACAGGCCGGTCACGAAGATCGTATCTGTCATTGCTTGCTCTCGATTGCGTTGGCGACCCGCAGGGCCTGCAGGGTCTCGGCGACGTCATGGGTCCGGATGATCTTCGCCCCCTTCTGCACGGCAATCAAATGCGCGGCGATCGAGCCGGCCAGCCGCTCTTTCGGCTCCGAGGGCGACACAGAGGCGATGAAACGCTTGCGCGAGGCGCCGACCAGGATCGGCAGGCCGAACATGTCGAGCTCGCGCAGGCGCGCCAACGCAATCATGCTCTGCTCGGCGGTCTTGCCGAAGCCGATGCCGGGATCGAGCACGATCTTGTCACGCCCGATGCCGGCCGTCGTGGCGATGTCCAGCGAGCGCATGAAGAACGCCTTCATGTCGGCGACGATGTCGATGGCGGAATCGACGGTCTCGCGGTTGTGCATGACGATGACAGGGACGCCTCTCGCGGCCACCAGCGGCGCCATGCCGGCGTCGCGCTGCAACCCCCAGACGTCGTTGGCGATGGCGACACCCTGGTCGAGCGCGAAGGCCACGACCTCCGCTTTCATGCTGTCGATCGAGACCGGCACGCCGAGCGCAACGATGCCTGCCAGCACCGGGTTCAACCGCGCCAGCTCGTCCGCGGCCGTCACTGGCTGCGCACCCTTGTAGGGCCGGGTGGATTCGGCGCCGATATCGATGATGTCGACGCCATCGGCAATCATCGCCTGCGCCCGCGCCAGCGCCTGTTCCGGCGCGATGAAATCGCCGCCATCGGAGAAGGAGTCGGGCGTCACGTTGAGCACGCCCATCACCGCTGGTAGCGGCCGGCCCATGAGCGTCCGCAGCACATCTGGCCCGGCCGAGCCGGCCGGCGGGACGGATGGGGAAGGCGAGGCATTCATGCGGCCCGCTTTGCGCGGTCGGGGAGGGGGTGTCAAGACCATCCCTCCCTGTCATTGCCCGCGAAAGCGGGCAATCCAGTACTCCAGGGCCGTGCAGTGATGCGGAGGAGCCGCAGCGTACTGGATACCCCGCTTTCGGGGTATGACACCGAGAGCTAACGCTGCAGATCGTATGTCGAGAGCGCCTAATACGTAATCTTCGGCGACAGCTTCCTGGCCTTGGCGATGATGTCGCCGACCGACTTCTCGGAAGGAAGGATGCGGACGAGCTTTTTGCGATCGTTCGCTTCGCGCATGCTCTGCGCCAATCTTGCCGGATTCCGATAGGCGAGCTCGCGCACCGTGGTGACGCCAGCGGCGCGGACCAGGCCCACCTTGGCCCGGCCCATGCCGGGAATACGCATGTAGTCGGAGACGTTGGCCCACTCCAGCAGCAGCTGCTCGCTGATGCCGGTCTTGGCCGAGAGCGCCTTGCGGCCCTTGGCGGTGCTCGCGGCTTCCAGCAACGCGTCGGTGGTGCGGATACCCTGCGCCTTCAACTTGTTGGCGGCAAAGGCCGGCAGGCCCTCAATCTCGGAGATCGGATATGTCATGATACTCGGTATGAAAAGCGTCGCTCAGGCGAACTGGCTGAGGCCCGGCGTCCCCGCGATGATCTTGCCCATCTGATCCGCTCCGATTTTGTCTCGGCCGAAGCGAAAAAGTTCACGGGCAATGGTCTGGATGTCGGACATGCCAAGCCCGAGGCCCATCAGGCGCGTGCCGACGGCCATCAGGCCGCCGCCCATCAGCCGCGACAGTCCGCCGCCGCTCCTGGACGCCTCGATCGCCCCTTCTGCACCGGGGATCTGGTCGATCAGGGCCTGCACGCTGTCGGAAGGACCTTCACTGCGGAGGAATCCCAGAATAATGCCGACGGTCTTTTCAGCGACAGCACTATCTATGCTGGCGTTCGTCGCCAGCTGTCCGATCAGCTCGTCCATATGGGCCTGCCCCTCAGCCGGTTCACATGCCGGATTATTTTCGAAGAGTGATCTTGAGCCCCCGCGATGTGAAATACAAGCGATGAACGCGTGCGACGTTCCGATTCATTCTCGAAGACACGAATAGTGTTGCAGCGATGCAAGAGCGGAGACGAAATTCATGAAAAATCACCGCGGTTCGAATGCGCGCATCCGACTTTTGGCGCATGCCGGGCGCGAGTTCTCCGACGATGTCGCATGTCGACGGCGCCCTGAAAGGTTTCAATCGGCTTGTGACATGCGTTAAACTACGGAACTGGCTGGCTCGAATTTTCAATGCGCGAAACCAACAATAGAGAGTGTGATGACGGTGCAGGACAACAAGCTCGGCGATACCGACGACAAGATTTTTGTCGGCAAGGGAGACGAGCTGGCCTGGCTGACACTGGCGCTCGCCAATCGCCACGGCCTCGTCACCGGCGCCACCGGGACCGGCAAGACGGTGACGCTGCAAGTGATGGCGGAAGGATTTGCGCGGGCCGGCGTTCCGGTGTTCGCAGCCGACATCAAGGGCGACCTCTCCGGTATCTCCGAGGTCGGGGAAGCCAAAGACTTCATTGTCAAGCGCGCCAGCGAGATGGGACTGAATTTCCAGCCCGACCAGTTCTCGACGGTGTTCTGGGACGTGTTCGGCGAGCAGGGCCATCCGGTGCGGGCCACCATCACCGAGATGGGGCCGCTGCTGCTCGCGCGCATGCTCGATCTCAACGACGTGCAGGAGGGCGTGCTCAACGTCGCGTTCCGCGTCGCCGACGACAATGGCCTTGCTCTTATCGACATGAAGGATCTGCGGGCGTTGCTCGATGCGATCGTGCCCGACAGCGGCAAGAAGGGGCCGGACGCGGAAGAGGATCCGCTCGCGCCGATCCGGAAAGCGGCGCAAGGGTTCGGCAACGTCACCAAGGCGACCGTCGGCACCATCCAGCGCCAGCTCTTGGTGCTGGAGAACCAGGGCGGCACCAAGTTCTTCGGCGAGCCGGCGCTGACCTTGAAGGACTTCATGAAGACCGATCGCGACGGTCGCGGCATGGTCAACATCCTCGTTGCGGACAAGTTGATGCAGAGCCCACGGCTTTACGCGACATTCCTGCTGTGGATGCTGTCAGAGCTGTTTGAGGAGCTGCCCGAGGCCGGCGATCTGCCCAAGCCCAAGCTGGTGTTCTTCTTCGACGAAGCGCATCTGTTGTTCAACGATGCGCCGAAGGCGCTGATGGACAAGATCGAGCAGGTGGTTCGCCTGATCCGCTCCAAGGGCGTCGGTGTTTATTTCGTCACCCAGAATCCGATCGATGTGCCGGACCGCGTGCTCGGGCAGATGGGCAACCGGGTGCAGCATGCGCTGCGCGCCTTCACCCCGCGCGACCAGAAGGCGGTCGCCGCTGCCGCCCAGACCTTCAGGCCCAACCCGAAACTCGACACCGCCAAGGTCATCATGGAGCTCGGCAAGGGCGAAGCGCTGGTGTCGTTCCTTGAAGGCAACGGCACGCCGGCGATGGTCGAGCGGGTGATGATCCGGCCGCCATCGGCTCGCATCGGGCCGATCACACCGAAAGAGCGCAAGGCGATCATGGATGCAAGTCCGGTCAAGGGCAAATACGACACCGCTGTTGATGCCGAGTCGGCGTATGAGATCATCCAGAAGCGGATCGCAGGCACTGCGGCGCCGGCCGATGGTCAGGCGGGTGGCGGTGGCGGCCTCCTCGGCCAGATCGGCTCGATCGTCGGCACCGTCTTCGGCACCAATACCGGGCGTAATCGCCTGACGACCGGTCAGCGCATTGCGCGCGACGTCACGCGCACGGTCACCGACAAGGTGGTCGGCGGCGTCGTGGCTGATCTCGGCAAGTCGGTCGGCGGCCAGCTCGGCGGTTCGGTCGGCCGGGCGCTGGTGCGCGGCGCGCTCGGCGGACTGCTCCGACGCTAGGCAGGCAAGGACATTTTTGAAGCGGCTTTCTGCGACCCCCGCAGCTCACCTCGCGCCTGCGGGGCGAGGGAGAGACTTGCGGCTTGTGTCTGGGTAGACATATATCGACACTCTCCCGGCCGCAGATTGAAGGCATTGTGACCACAGCCCATTCGCCCAACAAACCCGGTGCGCTCCGAGCTCTTTCGCTGCGTGCGCCGCTGGACCTGCTCTTCTTGCTCTGCTGCCTGATCCTGACCGCCGATGTCCTCGGGCCGGAGATCTTCGGTCACGGCAAGACCAAGGACTATTCCCTGTGGTACTGGGCCGGGCAGCAGGTGCTGCATGGCGGCTCGCTCTATCCGAGCGACGTCCACGAATATTTCGAGTTCATCTATCCACCGCTGTCGGCGATTCTGCTCGCGATCCCGAGCTGGTTCGGCAAGATCCCGCTCTATATCGTGCTGTCGGTGCTGAACTCCGTGGCGTGGTGGTACACGGGGATGCTTTCCAACGCCATGACCGGATCGGATCGCAAGCCCGGTCCGTGGCTCGAAGCGCTGCCGGCGCTCGTCACCGTGACCTTCGTGTTCGACATGTTCGATCTCGGGCAGCCGAACCTCGTTCTGCTGGCGATGATGCTCTACGGCTTCTGGAGCCTCCAGCATCGGCGGTCCTGGTTGGCGGGCTTCATGTTCGCGCTCGCCACCGCCATCAAGATGTATCCGATCGCGGTGCTGCCTTATCTGGTCTGGCGTCGGCAATGGGCGGCGGTCGTCGGCATGCTCGCCTTCATCGGCATCCTGCTCTACGTCGTGCCGGCACCGATCCGCGGCTTCGAGCGCAACGCGGCCGAGCTCAAGACCTGGTACCAGGGCATGGTCGGCTCGAGCTCGGAAAAGGGTTTTGGCCAGCGCGACGAGCAGAACTGGTCGTGGGTCAACCAGTCCATCATTGCCGTGACGCACCGCCTGGTTCGGCCGATCAACTTCAATCTGGAGGATCCCAGCAAGCCGGCGCATACGATGAATGTCATCGACGTGGACTACAGGACGGCGAACTGGATCGTGCTCGCGGTATCGGTGTTGCTCGGGCTCGGCTTTATCGCACTCATGCCGTCAGAACGGCAACGAACGGCGCGATCGGATGCCGAGGAGCTTGGTATCCTGTTCTGTCTGATGACGGTGGCCTCGCCGCTGGCGCGACAATATTACTTCATGTGGCTGTTCCTGCCGCTGACGGTGCTGATGCATCGGGCCGCCTTCGACATCAGGCCGAAGGTGCGGCTGGGAACCTGGCTTGCGCTCGGCGCGGCCGGCATCCTCATGCTGCTGTCGCTGCCGCCGTTTCCCAACGCCATCCAGGCCTGGGGCAACAACCTCGTCGCCACGGCGATCCTCGCCCTTGCGCTTGCCTGGCACATCCGCCATCCGCCTGATGCGGCTAGCTCCGACGCCGCGGCAGGGCTAAAATCACAGCCATCCTGAGACTCCAAAAGCGGAACATCCGACCATGGCCAATGCGCAGCTTCAATCCGTGCTCGATCACATCGACAAGGACTTCGACAACAGCCTCGAGCGCCTGTTCTCGCTGCTGCGGATCAAGTCGATTTCCGCCGATCCGGCCTATGCCGGAGATTGCAAGGCGGCAGCCGAGCATCTGGCCAAGGACATTGCGAGCCTCGGCGTCGCCACCGAGGTAAGGCCGACCGCCGGCCATCCCGCGGTCGTCGGCAAGGTCAAGGCGGGCGGGCGGCCGCATGTGATCTTCTACGGCCATTACGATGTGCAGCCGGTCGATCCGCTCGAGCTCTGGCACCGTCCGCCATTCGAGCCCGCAGTCACGGATCACGCCGACGGCCGCAAGATCATCGTCGCGCGCGGCGCCGAGGACGACAAGGGCCAGGTGATGACGTTCGTCGAGGCCTGCCGCGCCTGGAAGAAAGTGACGGGCTCGCTGCCGATCGACATCACCTTCCTGATCGAAGGCGAGGAGGAGGTCGGCTCCAAGAACTTCGTGCCGTTCGTCGAGGCCAACAAGGACGAGTTCAAAGCCGATTACGTCCTGGTCTGCGACACCGGCATGTGGGACCCGAGCACGCCGGCGATCACCACGGCGCTGCGCGGCCTGCTCTACGAAGAGGTGAAGATCACCGCGGCCAGTCGCGATCTGCATTCCGGTGTGTTCGGCGGCACCGCCATGAACCCGATCCGGGTGCTCACCAAGATCCTTGGCGGGCTGTTCGACGACGACAACCACATCACCATTCCCGGCTTCTATGATGGCGTGAAGGATACGCCGCCGGAGATCCTGGAGCAGTGGAAGAAGCTCAACTTCACGCCGGAGACGTTTCTCAAGCCGATCGGCCTGTCGATTCCCGCTGGCGAGAAGGGGCGGCTGATGGTCGAGCAGGCGTCCACGCGTCCGACCTGCGACGTCAACGGCATCTGGGGCGGCTATATCGGCGAGGGCTCCAAGACGGTGATCCCGTCGCATGCCTCGGCCAAGGTCTCGTTCCGCCTCGTCCAGGGGCAGGACCCGCAAAAGATCCGCAAGGCCTTCCGCGATTACGTGACCGCCCGGATTCCTGGCGACTGCAAGGTCGAGTTCGGCGACCATTCCGCCGCGCCCGCCGTGGCGCTCGACTGGAACATGAAGCCGCTTGCTGCGGCCAAACGAGCGTTGACCGAGGAATGGGGCAAGGAGACCGTGCTGATGGGCTCCGGCGCCTCGATCCCGATCGTCGCCGATTTCAAACGTGCGCTTGGGCTCGACTCGCTGCTGGTCGGATTCGGCCTCGACGACGACAACATCCATTCGCCGAACGAGAAGTACGATCTGCGCAGCTTCCAGAAGGGCATCCGCTCCTGGGCAAGAATCCTCGCGGCGCTCGCGGAAGTGAAGTAAAGGCGCAAACACTCTCCTCGTCATTGCGAGCGTGGCGAAGCAATCCAGAATCCCTCTGGGGAGACGGTCTGGATTGCTTCGTCGCGAGGGCTCCTCGCAATGACGGTGTGCCCAAAATAAAAACGCCGCCCGGGATTGGACGGCGTTTCATTCCAGAACGTGCAGAGGTCGTTCGACGAAAACACTACCCGACATTCATGAAAATCTCAAGACCGGTAGCCCGGCAGCTCGCGGTCGAGCTTGCGCAGCAGCGGTGGCCATACGAGGGTGTTGGAGCGCAGCTCGGCATTGTCGCGGTTGGCGAGCAACTCGGTGTTCTTCTCGATCGCGATCGGCTCGACCGGATAGACCGGCGTGCCCAGCGCGCGGGTGCGCACCTGCATCGAGCAGGCGCGCTCGAGATGGTACATGCGCTCGAAGGCGGAGGCGACCGAACGGCCAACGGTGAGCGTGCCGTGGTTGCGCAGGAGCATGTGGTTGTGGTTGCCGAGATCCTTCTGCAGCCGTGGCCGCTCGTCGTGATCGAGCGCGATGCCTTCATAGTCGTGATAGGCGAGGTCGTGGGTGACCAGCTGCGCGGTCTGGTTCAGCGGCAAGAGCCCTTCGGCGCTGCTCGATACCGCGGTGCCGTCCAGAGTGTGGAGATGCAGCACGCAGATCGCGTCCTCGCGCACCTCGTGGATCGCCGAATGGATGGTGAAGCCGGCCGGGTTGATGCTGTACTCGCTCTCGGAGAGCTGATTGCCGTGCAGATCGACCTTGACCAGGCTCGAGGCCGTGATCTCGTCGAACATGAGCCCATAGGGGTTGATCAGGAAGTGATGGTCGGGGCCAGGCACGCGCGCCGAGATGTGGGTGTCGACCAGATCGTCCCATCCATAGAGCGCGACGAGGCGATAGCAGGCGGCGAGATTGACCCGTTGCTGCCACTCGGCCTCCGTCATGTTCGACGGCACTTCCTTCAGGCGGGCTTCCGCTGGCGACATGGCAAATCTCTCCGAACTTCGTTGTTGCGGAGGGGGAGCGTAGTCTCGGGTGAAGCGGGCAGCAAGGCGGGCAAAGCGCGGCAGTTCAGCGTAGCCCGCATGGAGCGGGCTGCGGTGGAGGCGAATTTTACGGTGCCGGGATCGACAGCAGGCTGGAAATGCTGCGGCCGCGGATGTCGTAGACGCGGGCGAACACCACGTCGTCGCGCTTGATCTCAACCATCACAGGCGCGGTGAGGCCCTTGCAGTAGAATTCGCCGAGCGTCATGGCGAAATCGGCCGCATTCGAATCCCAGCCGATGGTGAAATCGGGGCCGAGCGCGACCTGGGCCGGTCGCTGCGGACCGCACACCGCGACCTTCCATTTGCGATTGCGCGGCGGAACTTCCTGACGCTCGACCAGCTGTTCGCGCAATTCGTCGGAGGCCTGCTTCAGCGCGAGGCCCCAATAGTCCAGCATGAACCGGTCGTCGGCGGCGCGCACGGTGCCGGCGATGTGGTTGAAATGGGTGTATTGATAGGGATGCAGCCGGATCATCTCGGCCAGCGGCAGCGCGAGACCGAAGCAGAACAGTGCGAGCACGGCCGGTTGCCAGGCGCGATGGTTGGCGCGCAGGCGCTCGATGGTCCAGGCGAAGGCGACGCCGCCGAGCACTGCCATCGGCGGGATCACGAACACGAAATGGCGGATGCCGTTGTAAAGCGCCGGACGCTTCACCATCGCGATCGCGAGCGGCAGGGTCGCTGCCAGCGTCAGCATCAAAAGGATGGTCTTGCGGCGTGCTGGAACCGCGCGGCGCGGCAACATGGCGATGGTGCCGATGATGGCGCCGGTCATAAACACCAGCATCACTTCGGGAAGCTGTAGCGCAAACAGCGTCGGCAGATACGACCAGGGCATGTCGGGCACGGACACGATCGCGCCGTCGAACATCTCCTTCCAGGGCTTCTCGAAGAAGTGCGAGAAATAGGTCAAAGCCTCGAAGGGATTGCCGGGCTCCATGATCGACCACGGCCAGATCAGGCCCATCACGAGATAGCCGAGCACAAGGCCGGGCAGCAGCACGTAGACAACATGGGCGAACCGTCTGGCGGCCTCGCGGACGCCCTCGCCGCGCAGTTCCTCCAGGAACAGCGGGACGAAGCCGATCATCGCATAGACCAGCGCGAGCCCGCCGAGAATGCGCGAGCCGATCGAGAGACCGGCTCCCAGGCCGACGATCAGGATCGTGCGCGGCGAGGGCTTTGGATATTCCTCGGCGAGCCTGACGAGGCCGAGCATCAGGATGATCATCGCCACCGCGAAGGGCGCATCCTTCGGGTTCATGAACATGTGGCCGTAGAAGATCGGGCAGAGCGCGAGCAGCAGCAGCGCGGCGAGGCCCGCAAGAGGTCCGCCGATGCGGCGGCCCAGTCGCCATGTCACCGCAAGACCGATCACGCCGACGATCGCGCCGACCAGGCGTCGCGTCTCGAACAGCTCGAGCGGGAGAATCTTGTGCAGCAGGGCTGCGACCATGTCGAAGCCGCCGCCATACATGTAGAGATTGGCGAAGGAGAGGGCGGAGGTGTCCCTGAAGCCGGAGCCGTACATGCGCAGCAGCAGGTCGGCATATTCGGCGTGGGTGTAGTCGTCCCAGCCGAGCCCGTAGTCGCGGAAGGTCAGGCCTGCGATGACGGCGACGGCAGCCAGCACCAGCATGGCAAGGTCGTCGCAAGTCCGTTCAACCGAGCGCCCCTGAGGCGTGTCGATCGCCGAAGTCGTGATGGATGTCATGGCTATTGGTGACCCGGAATCCCCTCGTGGCCCTGCTGGTGCGCGCGGGCCTGCTCCCCGGAATCCCTATAGCGCAGTTCCATAACCAAGTAATTGGGCATGATGGCTAAATTCCTGATGCGACGCAGCAATTTCCGATACGCTTGGCAGCCCATGAGAGCTAGCGGACCATTGCTGAAGGGAATGTGAATAAGTCCCTGATATCCTTCCCTTTAGGAACAGTGGCGCCAATTGGTCGTTGGCGTGGAACGCAGTATGACGGTATCGTGGCGTAGCGGGTGTCGCGCATGGATGCGCGGCCGGGGGTGTGTTCGATGAGTGTGGCTATGTTGATCGCTGGGATTTTCGCCGTTCTGGCGGGCCTCCTTGCGGTCGCTTTTGGCTATTCCATCAGGGATTTCAGCCTCGGCAGCACGCTCATAACGAGCGGAACGATCGGCGTCTGCTCCGGTATGTTACTGATAGGCCTCTACGTCGTGCTGCTCGAGCTGCAGGCCATCGCCCGCCGCCTGGCCGGGACAGCCGCGGCCTCGGAGGTTCGCGTCAGGCCGGTGCTGCCGCCGGGCCTTGCCTCGCCCAATGGGCTCGGTGCGCCTGCGCCGGAGCCCGCTCCGGCCATGCGCGCGGAGCCGCCACCGCCCGCCGCGCCACCATGGCAGGCTGAAGCGCCCGCGCGCCCGCGTGCTGAGGCGCCGGCCGAGCCGGAAGCCCCTCCGCTGCCTCCGCCGCCCGCCGTGCCGGAACCACCGCGCAAGCGGAACCTGATGTTCGCCTCGAGCTCGCGCAAGGAGCGTGAGCGTGCCGAGGCGAAAGCTGCCGAGCCGCCGCAGGCTCCCGCAGAACCCGCCGCGCCGGAAGCGCCGCATGCGAGCTTCGACGATGCCTGGCCGAAGCCGGACCGCGCGCGGCCGCCGGAGCCACCGGCGGCGCGTCGTCCACCGCCGCCACCGCCACCGCCACCGCGCCCGTCATCGACCTTCGAGCCTGCTGCGCCTCCGCCCACCGTACCTTCGCCCGAGCTGCCGCCGGCCGAACAGCCGCAGGTGACGGTGCTCAAATCCGGCATCGTCGACGGCATGGCCTATTCGCTCTATTCCGACGGCTCGATCGAGGCGCAGATGCCTGAAGGCATGATGCGCTTTGCCTCGATCGACGAGCTGCGCGCCCATCTCGACCAGCGCGGAGGCTGAAGACCTCTCGCGTTCAAGTAAAGTCTCGCCGCTATTGTCGCGAGATCAGTAATCGGTTCATGTTCGCCAGTCGTCGTATTTCGGCCAAACGTATTGTTGACAGAGAATACTTCACCGCCGCCAATGCAGCGCGACGGAGCCGGATTGGAGAGAGGGCGCGCCCATGTCGGATGCCGCGGGCAAGAATTTCATCGAGCTGACGGCGAACATCGTCTCGGCCTATCTCAGCAATAACCCGACGCCGGCCGGCGAGATTCCGAACCTGATCAGCCAGGTGCACGGGGCGTTGACGCGGGTGTCGTCGGGCCGCGTCGAGGCGCCGCACGAGCCGGCAAAGCCAGCGGTGTCACTGAAGAAGTCGATCGCGCCCGATTATCTGGTGTGTCTGGAAGACGGCAAGCGCTTCAAATCGCTGAAGCGCCATCTGCGAACCCAGTACAACATGACGCCCGAGCAATATCGCGAGAAATGGGGCCTGCCGGCCGACTATCCCATGGTCGCGCCGAACTACGCGGTGGCCCGTTCGCAGCTGGCTAAGAAGATGGGCTTGGGTCAGCAGCAGCGGAAGAAGGGGAAGTAGAGCCGCGCTCAAGATCTCGTAGGGTGGGCAAAGCGAAGCGTGCCCACGTTCTGAGTGCGATCAATGAGAGATTCGTGGGCACGGCGCTTCGCGCCTTTGCTCACCCTGCGGAAGTGTCCTCACGACGCTTCCGCCAACGCCTCTCTCGCATCCGTCTTGATCCGCTCCACCATCGAGCGCAGGCCGTTGGAGCGCTGCGGCGTCAGATGGTCGCGGAAGCCGAACTCGTTGAACACGGAAATCGCATCCGTATCGAGAATCTGCTGCGGCGTGCGGCCCGAATAGAGCGCGAGCACGATCGCGACCAGCCCGCGCACGATATGCGCATCGCTGTCGCCGCGATATCTCAGGATCGGCGCGCCATTGCCGCGATCGACCAGCTTTTGAAGCCAGACCTGGCTGACGCAGCCGTTCACCTTGTTCGCGGCGGAGTGCTCTGCCTCGGGCATCGGTTCCAGGGTGCGGCCGAGCTCGATGACGTACCGATAGCGGTCATCCCAATCGTCCAGAAGCTCGAAATTCTCGCGGATGTCGTCAATCGAAGTCATTGATGGCCTGTGGTTCCCGTTCAGGCCAATATAGGCATGCGAAGCGTCGAAATCGATAGGATTTGGGCCCTAATTCGCCGTCGCCTCGGGGCCGCGCCATTCCAGCGCGAGATCTTCCTGGGTCAGCGTGTCGTGCGGCGCGTCGCTCGCCGTGGCATCGCCTTCGCCGGCCACCGTGATCGAGCCGGTATGGTCGGGCGTCTTCTTGTCGGTCTTCTCGTTCTTCTCGTTCTTCTCGTTGGTGATCTGCTCCTTCTTGTCGTTGATGATCTGGTAGATCTTTTTCGCGCCGTCCTGCGCCCGCTGGCCGATGATGGTTGCGGCCTGTCCGCCGACCTCGCAGGCCGCCGGCTGGCGCTTGCAGAACTGGCTCATGTCGGAGACGGCCGCGGTCGCAGCCTGCACCGCGTCGGCAGCGCCGATGTTCGGCAGCTTGTCCGATTCGGGCGTCTTGTCCCGCGGCAGGAGCACCAGCACCAGCCCGAGCCAGAATGTGATGCGGAGCAGAAAGCGCATCTTATCGACCTGTAGTTAGATCTGGCCCGCGGCGATCTCCGCGCGGCGCCAGCGACCTAGCAACTCTCGATAAATCGCAAGTGATTGCCTTGAGCTTAATTCGCAGAAAATTTACGCGAAAATCTTGGCAAGACGCGGTCTCGTAAATTTTCGATTGATGCCGGCCTACGTGGTAGTCCGGCCCGGCGCATCCACCAATTCGAAACCATGAGCGGGACGGCGAAACCCTGTGTTCACCATCTGTGATGATGACATCGCCAAATCGCCTAAAAACCTCTGCGATGACATGCTGTTCGGGGGCCGGCCGATCCGCCTTAGCACTCGTTTAAGGTCGCTCTGACACGGTGGCTCAACGACAAGGAGGCGTTCCGGCGCGTCTTTTGACGAATGAGCCGAAGCGCGAGACCCGTGACAGTTTTGAGTATCATCCGCGATTGTCTCGATGCACTGCTGCATCCCTCCGCGCGTTACGATGCGCTGACGCGTGCGCGGCATCGGGCCTTCATGGCGCCGCGGCTTCTCGGAAGCCTGGCCGCCTTTGCCGCATTTCCCGTTTATCTGGTCCTGCGTGGCGTGCCGAGCGCGATCGAGGTCGCGGCCTTCGCCTGGCTGATCGCGCCGATCCTGTTGTCCTGGTTCCTGTCGCGCACCGGGCGCTATGAAGGCGCGCATGTGCTGTCGTCGCTGGCGCTCGCCGGCCTGATCATGGCGATCGCGGCCACGACCGGCGGTATCGAATCATTCGCCGCGATCTGGTTGGTCGTGGTTCCCTTGGAGGCCGCACTGTCGGCCTCGCGCCGTGTCGCGGCCTTTGCTTCTCTGCTCGCGTTGTCATGCGCGGGCTTGTTGATCCTGCTCAGCCAACTTGGCTGGCTGCCGGCTGGCGAATTCAGCGGAACCGGGCGCGGCATGATGATGGCGTTCGGCGTCGCTTCCGCAACGCTCTATGCCGCGGGCCTTGCTTTCGGCGCCGAGTCGCTTGCACGCACCAGCGTCGCGCTGCTGTCGCGCGAGGAGGAGCGCTATCGCCTCCTGGCGCGCAACATGAGCGACGTGATCTCGCGGCATCAGCGCAACGGCGCGGTACAGTTCATCTCGCCGGCGGCGGAAGCCATGCTCGGCATGCCGGTCGCGCAATTGCTCGGCCACGGCCTGTTCGATCGCGTCCATGTCGCCGATCGTCCGGCCTATCTCACCGCACTGTCAGACGCCGCGCGCGGCGAGGTCCGCAGCGTCGAATTCCGGCTGCGGCGCGACCTTATCGGTTCCGAGCGCGGCCAGATCGACTTCATCTGGGTCGAGATGCGCTGCCGGCCGCTCGACCAGGACCAGCGCCACCAGAATCATTACAGTGACGTCACCGCCGATCTCGAAGTCGTCGCGGTGATGCGCGACGTCACCGATCGCAAGCTGTCGGAGCAGGCGCTCGACCAGGCCCGCAGCGCGGCGGAAGCGGCCGACGCCGCCAAGACGCGCTTCCTCGCCACCATGAGCCATGAGCTGCGCACGCCGCTCAACGCCATCATCGGCTTCTCCGAGATGATCGCGCAGGAGCAGACCCTGATGCTGGCCGCCTCCCAGCGCAAGGAATATGCCGAGCTGATCAACGCCTCCGGCCAGCATCTGCTGTCCGTGGTCAACGGCATCCTCGACATGTCGAAGATGGAATCTGGCAATTTCGAGATTGCATCGGAACCTTTCGCGCCGCGCGCCGCGCTGATGCATTGCTGCAATCTGCTGGCGCTGAAGGCGCGCGAGAATGGCATCGACCTCATCACCGACGCGCCGCAGGATCTGCCCGTGATGACGGGCGATCCCCGCGCCTTCAAGCAGATCGTGCTCAATCTCGTCGCCAACGCCGTCAAGTTCACCGAGCGCGGCGGCCAGGTCACGGTGTCAGCGTCGGCATCGGCTTCGCAGTTGACCCTGCGCATCAGCGACACCGGGGTTGGCATCGGGCCCGACGATCTCAAGCGCATCGGCGCGCCGTTCTTCCAGTGTGGCAAGACCTATGAGCGCCGGCACGAAGGAACTGGCCTTGGTCTTTCGATCGTGAAGAGCCTCGTGGCGTTGCATCTCGGCGAATTGACGGTACAAAGCAAGCTCGGTGAGGGCACCGCCGTCACGGTCAAGCTGCCGCTCGTCTACACGCCGCCGCAAGCAAAGCCGGCGGCGAGCAAGATCGCGACGTTGACGCCGGTGCTCCGTCATGACGTTCAGGACCAACCTGCTCTGGTGAAGAAAAGTGCCTAGAAAGTCTGCCAACGACGAAGCCGCTCCGCGCCGCCGTGGCGCCAAGGCCAAGGCTGCGGTCATCGATGTCGAGACCGAGCGCAACCTGGTGATGCGCGTGCTCTTGCATAGCCCCAAGGACACGCTGGCCGGCCTCGTCGCTGCCGCGGCCATAAGCGCCATCGTGGCGAACGCGCTGTTCCTGCAGACCGGCCGGCATCCGGCGCCGATGTTCGGCACCGTGATCAATCTTCCCGCGCCGTCGCCCGCGTCGCTGTCCAGCCCCATGCCGCGCCCGCGCCCCGTCGGCGCCGATACCTCGCCGCTCGAGCCGAAGGCGACCGAGTTTCGCGTCGAGCCCAAACCGGCCGAGAAGCCCGCCGAAAAGGCGCCGGAGAAGCCCACTGAAACGACGGCCTCGACGCTGCGCTCGGGCGATCCCATGACCAATCTGGTGATCAAGGCCACGGCACCCACGCCGGCACCGTCCGCGGTCGCCGTCGCGCGGCCGCCGGCGCCGATCCCGCAGCAGAGCCCGGCGGCGCGCCGCCTCGCCGGCGTGCAGCGCGCGCTGTCTGAGTACGGCTACGGCAATTTGAAGATCACCGGCACGATGAGCGGCGAGACCCAGTCTGCGATCCAGACGTTTGAACGCCAGCACAAGTTGCCCGTCACCGGCCAGGTGACGGATCGCCTGCTGCGCGAGCTCGCCGCCGCGATCGGTCATCTCGTCGAATAGTCGAACCTCCGCTGTCATTGACGTCAATCAATCTGCGGACCGCACGTCGGCGTGACAGGCCGCAATCGCGCAGGCGCGATTTGCGTGGGATCAATGACGGCGGGAAGCCTCGAAGAACATGATCGTCCATCTCATCAAGGCAGAGAGGTCGTCATGTTCAAGGTCTCGATTGTCGTCTGGATCATGCTCGGCACGGTGCTGGCGGGCGTCAGCCTCGTCGTGGTGCTGATGGTGCCGAGCTTTGCCGCCGACGCCATCAGGAACATCCCGTACGCAGTCGCCGTGGGGTTTGCGCTCGCAATGCCACTGTCATACCTCGTTGCGCGCCAGATCGGTGGCGGGCAAGGCGTCGGCAAGGCATGACAATTCCGAGCTGACACTGGCGGTGCACGTCGCGCTGGCTTATCGTCCGACTCATGCGGTTGAAATCCAACATATGGGTCGCGGCCTATTTGCGACGGTGCCAGACCGAGGGCGTGTTCGGCGCGGTGCGCCATCGCGGCGCCGAAGAGGCGGGCGCGGTGTTCGTCAAAGTGTCGCTGCTCGACGGCAACGCCCTGCTCTACGTGCCGGCCCCACAGACCTCTTATGACGACGATCGCCCGGTCGATCGCTTCTTCGTGCCCGCCGCGCCGCAGCCGATGCCGGAGCCAGCCGTCGAGGAGCGCCTGACCAAGGAGCTTCGTTTCGATCCGGATGCCTGGATCGTCGAGACCGAAGACCGCGCGGGGCGGCATTTCCTGGAACTGGCGAAGACCTAGAGCATGATCCGGAAAAGTGTGAAGCGGTTTTCCGAAAAGATCATGCTCAAACAGAGAGCTAAAGCGCGATGACGGTTCAACCCAATCTCATCGCGCTTTAGCGATTCGATGATCCGCCGCTGCCGGTGCGCACCACCGGGCTCGAGCCGGGCTGTACGCTCGGCCGCGACTGGCCGGCCGCGGCGCGTGCGCGCTGGCGCTCGCTGTCGTGCAGTGACGGCTGATATTTTGCGCGCGTGACGGCGAGCGTCGAGCCGCGCCAGGCGGCCAGCATCACCAGCGCCGAGCGGTCGCTGATGCGGTCATAGAGCCGCGCCAGCCGGTAGACCTCGTTCACGGAATTGCCGATCGCGGGCTTGAAAAACAACAGAATGCGCTGGAAATTCGGGCTCGGCATGTCGAGCGCGCGCGCGGCAACCGCGAGTGCCTCGCCGCCGGTATCGTCGACGATCTGCGCCGCGACGCGCGAGGGCAGGATCAGGGTGTCGCCGAGCTCGTAGGCGAAGCTGTCGACGTCGCCGGCGATCGCCGCCATCTCCAGAACCTGGATCGCGCGCTTGGCATGTGCGGTCGGAATCCGCGGCGCGGCCTTCAGCGGCGTCTGCGCCAGATTTTGCAGGATCAGCGCGCGCTGGCTTGCATCGGCGCCGAAGAACATGTCGTGGATCTCGGCCGCTTCCTTCGGCTGCATCGCCATGTTGGCGGCCATGCGCGCTTCCGCGTCCGTCGGCGTGCGAACAGGCGAGGGGGCGGGCGTGGGCTGCGGGATTGTGCGCGCGAGCGGCACGCGGCGGCCTTCCTGCGCCGCGACCAGCCCGAGCTTCTGCAGAACGGGCACGGGCGTGTGCGGATAGATCGCAAGCTTCGCCTTGACGGACGCGCGCGTCGCATCGTCGACCTGATCGATCAGCCGCGTTGCAAGCTCGATGAATTGGCGCTGCTCATCCTCGGTGTGGGTGCTGGCCTGGACGTAGAGATCGGTCAACACGCGCAGCAGGGTCGGGCGTACATCGACGCCCTCGCGGCGGGAGAGTGTCATCAGCCCGTCGAATCCGGGAAACAGCGACTTGGTCATGGAGGCGTACGCAACTCGGAAAAGAACTGTTGTCTCAGCCTATCAAGAGTTCCTTTAAAGGCTCGTTAAGGAAAACGAGATGTGAAGCAAACCCACTCAATTCAAGCCATCTCGTCTCGCTGCGGGACGGCGAGGCAACGGTCCGTGCGGTTACGGTCCAATGGCCATGTTTACACCCCGTTAACCATAAACTGATCCTAATGACCCCCATGTTGCCGGGGCGCGTTCGGGCGCGCGGTAGTTGAGAGAGCTGACATGGGGACCATCATCGAATTTCCGGCCGGTCGCCGGGTGGGCTCGTCGGGGGACGTCACACCGCGCGCGGACATGGGAACGATTTTGATCCTTCCCGTCATCCGCATCGAGCGCGAGAGCGACGAAACCAGCGGCGATCGCGGACCGGAGCAGGGCACCGCGCCGGGGCGCCGTCGTCGTCGCCGCTGAATTGCGGCTCTTGCAATGCCGGAATCAATTCGCCAGATCCGCACCGTTCTATCGGCCCTTCTGCTCACGGCTGTAGGCGCCTCGCTCGCTGGCTGCAGCGGCGGTGATTTTGGCCGCACCCGCGCCGACATGCGCAGCGACGACATGCACAGCTGGCTCGGCGTTGAAGCCACCGGCAGCCTCGGCCTGAAGTCCTCCCAATTCCAGTTGACCGACGAGGAGCGCCAGCTCCGCGACCTTGCCTATCCCATGATCGAGCCGCCGCTGTCCCGGCCGGCCTGGAAGAGCGTGTTCGGCGATTACAAGGCCCTGCCGGCACCGTGGCGCCAGAAGGTCGTGTTCGATCGCACCATGTACGGGCGCACGCTGATCGACGAGCCGCATCGCTCGCACTCCTCGCGCTATGCGCAGCTGATCGAGGACGTGCGCAACGACGTCACCCGCTTCGAGCCGTTCTTTGGATGCGCGATCCGCGTCATCGATCTCGACAGGAAGCGTGACGCCAGCATGGCGCGGGTCTCCGCACTGTCGCCACAGGAAAAGGCGGACGCCGTCGCGCGCATGCAGGAGAACTCGCTGATCGTCCAGTGGGTGCAGCAAAGCCTCGAGCAGCGCGTCTCGTCCTATCGTTGGGCGCTGGAGCGGCTGGTGATCCAGGCACCCGACGGCATGGCCGCCGACGCCGATCGCCTGATCGGCGAGCTCGCCGCACAAACCGCCAATCCGCCTGTTATCTCGCAGCCGCCTTACGGTCGCGCGGTGGTGTCCAAGGGCTGAGCGTGGCCGCTAGGGTCGTCTGGGCATCACCCGGTCCAGGAACTCGAACAGCCTGCGCCGGGAATCGTCGGTCACGTCCTGGCGAAAATGATAGGCGACGTGATCGCCGCGGACGTCAATCTTGTTAAGCCCGTCCAGCTGCTGACAATCCCAGCAATGCGTCGCGCCGGCATAGAGGTGCCATTCGACGGGGGCGCCGGCTTGCTTCAGGACGTCGAGCCGGTCGAGGCATTCCTGCGCGGGCGTCTCGGTGTCGGCATCGCCCATCAAGACCAGAAGTGGTCGCGACACATCTGGATTGACAAGATCGTATGGCGGCCGTTGTTGCGGCGTGATGCGGAAGCATCCGGGATAAAAACTTGCGACGGCTGCAAATCCCGGGCCCGACTTCAAGGCATCGACGTAGTGCGGGCTGGCTGCCAGCAAGCCCACCATCGCACCCCATGAGAAACCGACAAGCGCAATTCGTTGCGCATCGACATCAGGCATTCGTCGCAAATGTTCGGCCGCTTGCAGCGCATCGCGTGCGCCCCGAAAGAAGTTCACGCCGTTCTTTGGACCGAAGCAGACGCTCTTGACGCCACGCGGCTCCAGGCTGTCGACAAGCAGGACGACGTAGCCGCGCGAGGCGGCGGCGCGAGCCCATGCAGCAACGGCAACGTTCAGCCCGCTGCACTGGTGCATGAGAACGATGGCTGGAAACGGGCCTGAGCCGGGCGGCTTGATCAATGCCATCCGTGGTGACGTCAGCCGGTCGACCGTCTCGACGATTTCAGGGAGAACGAGGTCCGGGGCGATTGTTGCTCCGCGATAGATCGCCTCGGCATCCCAGACCGCCGCCTTCCATTCCGGCCCGTCCACCGCGCTTGCGGGGCTATACCCAGCGATCAGCCCGACAACCAGCACGATCAGCCGGCGCCGTCCCCTGTGGCCCGGCCGCCCGAGGAATCGGTGCCGACCGCTGCCGCTAACCCTTCCAGGCATCCCGCCACCCTACCGATTGGTGATTGTCCTCCCGGGTAATAGGGGTAGGATTGGCCCGTTTCTTCAAGTGATTTTCATCCAAAGGTCCTTCGCGATGCGCTTCAACGCCGCAAGTCCGGTTAAGAGCCGTCTGGATGTTACCCTGCCGCGAAAACTGCTGGCCCTCGCCGTTCTTCTGGGATCATCAGGCTCGGCTGCCGCGCTGACCAAGGAGGCGGCACTCGAGAACTGCCGGATGACGGTGGGCAAGCCGATCGTGCAAGCCTGCATGCAGGCGCAGGGTGGCCGCAAGGCCGGTGCCGATATCGAGGGGTGCCGCGCCAAGGCCTCGCCGCAGGTCAGGGCCTGCGTGATGGCAGCTCTGAACGCAGCCAATGGCCGCGCCAATGTCGCTGTCGAGCTTCCCAAGGAAGCTGCGCCCAAGCTCGACCCCGGCACGGCACTGCCGAAGGATTTCATCGCTCCGCCCCGCACCATCGCCGACATCACCGCGATCCTCGACAGCGAAAAGCCCGACGCAAAGCTCATCGCGGAGCTGAAATCGGACGCGGAGGCGACGCCCACGGGGAAGGAATCGCGCGGCGATCTCGCGCAATTCTATTTCGACCGCGCCAACGCGCGTTCGCAGCTCGGTCGGCTCGCCGAATCCACCGCCGACGCCAGCAAGGCCGTCGAGATCGGCCGCGGTGTGGTGGAGCCCAACATGATGGGCCGCCTGATGCAGCTCCTCTCGCTGCAATATGCCGCGGCCGGCGATCCAAAACGGTCGCTCGAAGTCATGCAGCGGCTGTTGCGCGACACCGCGAGCCTGCCTGGCGCCAAGGGATATCAACTCAGCGCCAATAGGTCCGTTGTCGGCATTCTCATCCAGATGGGCGACATCGCCCAGGCCGAGGCCTATCTGCGCCGGACCATGAGTGCCATCCAAGAAGCGCGAACCAGCGGTCTTCCGGGCTGGCGCACGTCCTATGCGCGCATGGGGCAGAGCTGGGAGGCGGATCTCGAAGGCACCAGGGCGCTGATCTTCGAGGCGCGCGGGCAGTTCGTCGAGGCCGAGGCCGCCTATCGCGTGGCAGAGCAACGCAAACGCGCCGCCATCAAGGCCCTGTTGGACTCGGACAATCCGCCGGCTGAAACCGTCGTGCTGCAGGCGATCGACAATTTCGTGCTCAGTCAGGCCCGCATGAAGGCACGGCAAGGCCGACTTGCCGAAGCGGAGGTCGACGCGCGCCGGGCGTTGTTGTCGCGCCTGAAGGACACCGGCAAGTACAATCCGGTGATGCCGCGTTATGTGATGGGATTGGCAGGCATCCTGGTCGACGAGGGCCGCTACGAGGAAGCCGAGCAGCTCGGCCGCGTCGCGCTCGAGATCAACAAGACCGTCGGCGTGCCTGATGACTCGCAATCGACCGTGCAATTGCTCTCTCATCTCGCCGGCATTCTCAACCTGCGGCGCAAGAATGCCGAGGCCAACGAGATGTTTGCGCAAATCGACAAGGCCGTCGCCAATTGGGATCCGCAGCGCCGACAGGTCATCGAGCTCAACCCGGCGCGCATTCTCGCGCTCTATAATTCCGGCCAGCTCGACGCCGGCATCGCCGCCGCCGAGCAACTGGTCAAGAAGCAGATCGGGCGGGTCGGCGAGAACCATTTCGACGCTGCGTCGGCGCGTGGCACCCTGGCGATCGGCCTGATGCGGGCGCGGCGGGATGCCGATGCCATCAGGGAATTCAAGGCCGCCATTCCGATCATGATGGCGAATGCGAATGAGAACGCCGACGACGAGAACACGACCGTGGTGGCCGCGCGCAGCCAACGGCTCCAGACCATCGTCGAGAGCTACCTCCTGCTGCTGGCGCGGGCCGAGGGCACCGGCGGCGCCGTCGGTGAGGAGACTTTCAGCCTGGCCGATGCCATCCGCGGCCATTCCGTGCAGCAGGCGCTCGCAGCCTCCAGCGCGCGTGCCGCGGCAAAGGATCCCGCGCTCGCCGAGCTCGTCCGCAAGGAGCAGGACCTGACAAAACAGGTCAACGCCCAGCTCGGCACGCTCAACAACGTCCTCGCCATTCCCTCGGCGGAGCGCGACGAGAAGGGGGTGCAGCAGATCCAGGCGTCGATCACGGCCTTGCGCGGTGAACGCGACAAGGCGCGCCAAGAGATCAAGCAGAAATTCCCTGTCTATGCCGATCTCGTTTCGCCGAAGCCGCCGAGCGTTGCCGAGATCCGCGCGACGTTGTCGGACAATGAAGCGATGCTGTCATTCTATTTCGGCCAGAACGGCAGCTTCGTCTGGGCCGTGCCGAAATCGGGTCCGGTGGCCTTCGCCGCCGTCAATGCCAGGAGCGGCGATATCGAGACGAAGATCCGCAAGCTGCGCGAGGCGCTTGAGCCGCAGGCCGCGATGATCTCGGACATTCCGCCGTTTGACCTGAAGCTCGGCTACGAGCTCTACGAGCTGCTGCTCAAGCCGGTCGAGAGCGGATGGAAGCCGGCCAAGAACCTGATCGTGGTGACCAACGGCGCGCTCGGCCTGCTGCCGCTGTCGCTGCTGCCGACCGCACCGGCAGAAGTGGCGGCGGACGAGGATCCGCTGTTCGTCGGCTATCGCAACGTGCCGTGGCTGGCGCGGACCCATGCCGTCTCGACGGTGCCTTCGGCCGCGGCCTTGCGCACGTTGCGGCAGTTGCCGCCCGGCAAGCCCGGCCGCGGCGATCTCGTGGCGTTCGGCGATCCCTATTTCAACAAGGATCAGCAGGCCGAGGCAGAAAGCGCCGACGGCAAAGTGCAGGTCGCCGATGTCGGCGGCAACGTCACCCGCGGCATGCCCCTGAAGCGTCGCAGCAGCCCGAAGCTCGAAGGCGTCGATAGCGCAGAGCTCGGCCTCTTGCCCCGTCTCCCCGATACCGCCGACGAGCTCAAATCGATCGCGCTGGCCTTGCAGGCAGATCCCTCGAAGGTGCTGTTCCTCGGCAAGAATGCGACCGAAAGCGCAGTGAAGACGATGAATCTCTCCGGCTTCAGGATTCTGGCGTTCGCTACGCACGGTCTTGTGCCGGGCGAGCTCAACGGCCTGACGCAGCCGGCCCTCGCCCTGTCGTCGCCGGCGGTGACTGGCGAAGGCGGAGATGGCCTCCTCACCATGGAGGAAATTCTGGGCCTGAAGCTTGACGCCGACTGGGTCATCCTGTCCGCCTGCAACACCGGCGCTGGCGCCGGCGCCGGCGCCGAGGCGGCCTCCGGTCTTGGCCGCGCGTTCTTCTATGCCGGAACGCGCGCCTTGCTGGTGACCAACTGGTCGGTGCATTCGCAATCGGCTCGCCAGCTCGTGACCGATCTGTTCAAGCGCCAGGCCGACGATCCAAAACTGTCGCGGAGCGAAGCGCTGCGGCAGGCGATGATGGCCCTGGTCGATGGTCCCGGTTACCTGAACGGCGAGGGCAAGACCGAGTTCGCCTACGCGCATCCGCTGTTCTGGGCGCCGTACACGATCATCGGTGATGGCGGCGTACGATGATTGATTTGGGAAGGTTGGAAGGCCAATGATGCGGAATATCTTGCTCGGGCTGGTTGCGGCTGGTCTCCTGTTTTCGGGAGCGTCGCGGGCAACACAATTGATCACGGAAGAGGAGGCCAAGCTGCCGCCACCGAAGGGAGCGGTCGCGGCTGACCGGCGCGGCATCCTGCGCGGTCCCAAGGTGGAGTTCATCTCGCCGGGCGATGCCGTGTCCTCGCCTATGCGGCTGCAATTGAAGTTCGAGTCGTTCGGGGGCGCCAAGATCGATCCCGAATCCGTCAAGATGGTGTTCCTCCGCTCGCCCAACGTCGATCTGACGTCGAGGATCAAGCCGTTCGTCCAGGCTGACGGCATCAACATGCAGGACGCGGAACTGCCGCCCGGCGAATACACCGTGCGCGTCGACATCAAGGACAGCGACGGGCGGCCGGGCACGGCCATCTTCACCCTCAAGGTCGCACCCAAGTGATGTGTCCCTACTGCCAGGCCGAGAATGCGGATCGCGCGCTGGTCTGCGCATCCTGTTCGCGAGACATCGCCGTTCCCGCAACGCTGATTGCGGAGCGCGACGATCTCCTGCGCAAGCGCGACCAGTTGCGCGATGAGCTGGCGCGGGCCAGAGACGAGGTCGAGACCATCATGCGGCGCAGGACGTCGCGCTGACGATGGAGTGTCCATTCTGCGCCGAGACGATCAAGGACGAAGCCATCGCGTGCAAGCACTGCTCGCGCGATCTGCGCGTGGTGCGGCCGACGTTGCTCGAGATCGACGACATCGTCGCCGAGCTGGACAAGCTGAGGCGCGATCTCGACCGCGTCAATGTCCGGCTCGAGCGGTACAAGAATCCGCTGCGCTATTACGGGACGCATGCCGTTCTCTACGTCGTCATTCCGTCGATCCTGCTGACGTTCGCGCATGTTCTGGTCACCATCACCTTCAATCTCTCGCCAATTCCGCTCCGCATCGCCTCGATCGTCATCCCGCTGCTGTTCGGGTTTGCAGCCTATCCGCTGCATCGGGTCTCGACATTGGGAGCGTTCGTGCTGGCGTTGCTGCTCGCCAGCGTCAGCATCCAGGCGATGCTGACGGTGACCGGATTCCACGATGATGTTCCTATCCTGCCCACCGTGTGGGTCGAATGGCGCGAAGTGTTCGAATACGGTGCGAGCATCCTGCTCGCCTTCGTGTCCGGAAACATATTGGGAGTCGTGATCTTCCAGGTCTTGCCGCGCGTTCTGGGCCAGGGCGGCAAGCCCAATGCTTTCGCCTTCAGAATGGCGCGCCTGCTCGGGCAGCATGTGGGCGAGGAACAGCTCCGCCGCCGTGCCCGCTTGATTCAGGACCTGATGCAGACCGTCGGCCCGCTGGCCGGTGTCGCCGCGACCGCGGTGGGCTCGATCTATGCCGGCCTGAAGGGCTTGCTCGGATAGCTTGTCGTCAGTCGTGCCGGCGGCTGGAGTTGTTGCGAGGCTTTGCGCGCACGCGTTGCAGCTTCCCGACAAAATCCTTCAACGCGTCCGCCAGCGGCGCGGATGCGCGATAGGCGAGCCCGACCTCGCGCTTGATCTTCACCTCGATTGGCCTGATGGCGACATCGGAGACGCCCTTCGCTACGCCTTCCGGGACGATGGCGATGCCGACGCCGGCCGCGACCAGCGCCATGGCCCAATCCTCCGATTGCGCGATCGCCGCGGATTGGCGCCGCCGCGCCGCGCGGCCGAAGAACGCGCTCTGCTCGCAATGGCAGCGGTCGATCATCGGCACGTCGGCGAGATCGGCGGTGCTGAGCTTGTCTTTCAGCGTCAGCGGATGCGACGGCGGCAGCGCCGCGACGTAACGCTCGCTCCAGAGCGGCACGAAATGCTCGTCGTCGCGCAACATGCTTTTCGAGATGATCCGTGCATCGGTGCGTTCGTCGCAGCCAACGAGCCGTAGCGCGACGTCGCTTCGTGCCGTCAACGGCTTCAGCAGCGCGATCGTCCTGGTTGCGTCGAGCGTCCGCATCAGGCCGAGCGTGACCGTCGTCCTGGCGCTGGGCTTGCGGAACAGCTTTCGCGCGGCGTCGGCCTCGTCGATGATGCGGCGGGCGACGGTATGAAACTGCTCGGCCGAGGCCGTCGGCGCGACGCCCTTCTTGTGCCGGATGAACAGCGTGGTGCCGAGCTCGGCCTCCAGATTGGTGATCGCGGTCGAGATCGACGGCTGCGACACGAAGCAGGTGCGAGCCGCAGCGGTGAGGTTGCGTTCACGGTAGACGGCGGTGAAGTAGCGGAGCTCGCGGATGTCCATAGGATGTGCCTAGAGATATCATCAATATTCAATATTTTACCTATGGATTCGAGGATGACAAGAAGGCGCTGTCCACAACAGGCGAGCGTCATCCATGAAAATTCATCACCTCAACACCGGCACGATGTGCCCGATGGGCCGCCGGCTCGTGAACGGCACCGGCGGCCTGTTCCAGCGCGCCCGCATGGTCTGCCATTGCCTGCTGATCGAGACCAATAACGGCCTCGCGCTGGTCGACACCGGCATCGGGCTCGGCGATATCGCCGCGCCCGAAAGGCTCGGGCGGCGATGGCTGCGCCAGACCGCACCGAGGCTCGATCCGGCAGAGACGGCCGTGCAGCAGGTGAGGGCGCTCGGTTATTCGCCCAATGACGTGCGTCACGTGCTGCTGACACATCTCGACCGCGATCACGCCGGCGGCGTGCCCGACTTTCCCCATGCCGCGATCCACGTCCATCGCGCCGAATACGACATGGCCGTGCTGCACAAGCCGGCGCCCCCCGAAGGGCGTTATGTCACGGGCCAATGGAGCCACGGACCGAGCTGGAGTTTCTACGGTGAGACCGGCGAAGACTGGTTCGGCTTCAAGGGCGTGCGCGCGCTTGGCGATCGCGAGGCCGATATCCTGATGATCCCGCTCGCCGGCCACACGCTTGGCCATTGCGGCATCGCGGTCCGCACCAGTGACACATGGCTGCTGCATGCCGGCGACAGCTACTTCCATCACGGCCAGCTCGACGCATCGCCGCGCGCGCCGATGATGCTCCGCTATTTCCAGCGCAAGGTCGACATGGACCGCAATGCCCGCAGCGCCAACCAGGCGCGCTTGCGGGAGCTGAAGCTGAACCATGGGAAGCGTGTGGCGATTTTCAACAGCCACGATCCCGTGGACTACGAGAACTGCCGGTGCGGCGCGCATTAGCGCAGCTTACGAACAGGCGCCCGCGCGCGACGTCATCCGTCACGTTGCAATCGCGAGAAACGGAAATTGCAATGGCTCGCGCCGCCGGCCAGCGTTTGCGTCCGTTCCAGGCGGATGCCGCGGGTTGCATAGGCGTCGAAATCGAGGCCGCAAATGTTGGGCAGGATCTCCTTGTCGCCGTGGCGGCCAGCGAATTTGCAGAAGCCGCAGGCTTTGTAGTTGATGCCGAATTCAAAGCTATCATTCGGACCGGGCTCGACGAAATCGTAGGCGAAATCCTCCGGAAATTCGGCCTGATGGCTCTCTGTGACGCTTCTCGCCGCCTGCTCGCGCAGCAAAATCTGGTTCTCCGCCGACATGAATTGATCCCCTGCGGCGAGACGATCCGCTTCGGGCTCAGTGAGCAGCTGTGCCTTGTAGATCGCCCGCTCGATCTCGCCGATCACGGGCACCGGCACGCCATGCCGCCGCAGCACGCGGCTGATGGCCATGAAGCCGGTGAGGCGCATGAAGAAATCGCTCATGCGGCTCGCTGTGCCGCCGACATAGGGCATCTGGGCGAGCACGATGGCGAATTCGTCCATCACCTCCTGCCTGATTACGTCGACGTCGGACAAATGCGTGCGCTCGCGCAGCATCGGCTCGGCCAGGTCGAGGCGCTGGCGCATGGCGGATTCCATGGCATCGCGATGGGTCTCGTAGAAGGGATGGATGGTTTGAGGCATGGGGCACCTGAGCATCTGGAAAAGTCTTGAAGCTGTTTTCACTCGGCGGCGATCGCCTCGATCTCCAGCAGCCATTTGCTGTCGACAGTCTCGGCGATCATGACCGTCAGCGCGGGTTGATGCTCCCCGAGCATCCTGCGGCGAACGGTGCGGTTGGTTACGACCTGATTGCGGTCGGTCAGGAAGGTGGTGACCTTGACCAGATGTTCAACGCCAAGACCGGCAGCAGTGAGCACCTCCATGACGTTACGCCAGGCCTGCTCGCATTGCGCCTCGAACCCTTCGGGCACGGAGCCGTCGGACTTTTCAGGGACCTGGCCGCTGATGAATAGCAGGCGGCGGTGCTGCGTCACTTCAAGCCCAAGGCTGTAGCCGCCGGCGGGAGGGTGAACCGCTCTGGGATTGTGACTGACGATGAGAACTTGGGGCATGACCTGTCTCCGGATTGCGAACCGACCCTATCCGGCGACATCACTGCCGCGCAAAGCATCATTCCTGCGGTTCAGCGCAAGAAAATCTATTGCAAGACGGCGGTCCATCGGTGTCAAACTGATGCGCGATGACCTACGCCCTTCCGCCACTCAACGCGCTCCGCGCCTTCGAGGCTGCTGCGCGCCATCTCAGCTTCAAGCTGGCCGCGCACGAACTTCACGTGACCCCCGCTGCCGTCGGGCAGCAGGTGAAAGCGCTGGAGGCGCGCCTCGGCGTGCAGCTGTTCGAGCGGTTGCACAAGCAGCTGATCCTGACCGCGGCAGGTCAGGCCTATCTGCCGGGGGTGTCCGAGGGTTTTCGCCACATCGCGGAGGCGACCTCGCAGTTGAAGCCTGAAGGTGTCGTGCTGCTGCAATTGGGCGTCCATGCCAGCTTCGATCTGCGCCGCCTTGATCTCGCGGCGTTTCGGAGTGCGCATGCGGAGATCGGTTTGCGCGTGCTCCAGCCTGCCGGCCTGCATGAGCTTGTCGAGGGCAAGGTTGATCTCTTGATCGCCCGCAGCCTCGGCCATCATCCCGGCTATCGTTGCGACAGGGTCACCGAGGGGACAGGTCTCGGCGATTGGCTGATCGCGCCCGAGGGCACCGTGGATTGTCCGGAGATCGTCAGCTTTCGCGAATGGCTGCGTACCGTGATGGATGAGAGGGCGCGCGCGAGCCGCCGGCCGCGGCTGGTCGGCGGCGTCGGGAGCTGATTGTTATCGGCGCTGTCCCGGAAATGCATTGAGCGGGATTTGCGCCTCGTACTGGCGAGCCTTTTCCAGGCGGACGTCTCGCAACTGTCCATCCGGCAGGGGCTGCACCTGCGCGCGGGCTTCGCGCGCAGCTTCAGCGAGCCTTTCGCTCAACGTCTTTGCCTGCCGTATTCTTCGTCGGACCTGACTCATTTGCTCCGTAACGCAGGGCAGTTCCTTGCGTTCCTATGCCAGACGGACGTCCAGCGCCGGAACGTCAGGCTCGCCAGCGCATTACCTCCCATATCGAAGGAGGACGTCATGAGTGTTGAAGGTAAGATCAAGGAAGGCGCCGGCTACATCAAGGAAGAGATGAACGAGCACGACAAGGATCCGAAGAGCCAGCGCAAGGCCCAGGAGGGCCGTGATCTTCGCAACGAAGGTCGTATGGAAGACGGCAAGCCGCCGAAAACCACCAAGCCGGGCACCGGTCACTGATCCGGCCCGATCTGGAAACCGCCCTTGACTCGTGTCAGGGGCGGTTTTGTATGAGCGGAAAGCCGCGCACCTCCATCTCCTGGACGACCACGAGGCCAGTCCCTTCGTTGCAACCGCTCAGCCCGCGATGATGCGCAAGCTCCTGAACTGGTTTTTCCGCAATCGTGAAACAGGCGCTATCACGATTGTTCAGGCGCCCAATCTGGTTCTGTGGATCGTGATCGCAGCGGCCCTTCTCCGGTGGCTCTGGCTGCCCTCAGGTCAAGCCAACGTTGCGCTGACCGTTATCATCAAAGGTGGACTTCTCCTCTGGGCCGCCGACGAGATCGTCCGCGGCGTCAATCCCTGGCGGCGCTGTCTCGGAACGGCGGTGGCGATCTACGAGATCACGACCGTTCTGCCTCACGCGTGATGGCGTCCTTTCACGAGTGCACAATCAATTGTGAACCGAAGCATCGCGCGCGTGCTGGCGTCGCTGCCGCAGGCTGTAGCGCGGCAATCTGGGTAGGAAGTGCGCGGCGATCAGGATGGCGAGGCAGTGTCGCGGCCTGATGATGATTGCC
>NZ_JAKLUA010000002.1 GCF_022012435.1 Bradyrhizobium zhengyangense | reverse complement strand
ACGCCGCGCGCCGCGGACGTCAAGGCTGGCCGTCGCTCCTGCCTCACCCCAAACTCCGCCCTTGCCAGGCCACGCCTGGACGGCCACAAGCACGGCGTCATTCTCGAAGCAATCGGGCGGATCTTTAATGGTTGCTACGGTACCGAGCGAGCGGGGAGCGCCCACTCACCCGGCTCGCTCACGTCCCGCGCAAGAGTTCGCGCGCGGCCACCCAGTCGTTGCCGTCGAACTGGAGCCTATAGCCGTGCTTGATCGGCCGGAAATCCTGCGGCGTGGTGTTGAGGATGGTTTCTCCCCGGCGCTTATCGTCCGCGCGAAGCGATCACGCGGCGTGCTGCCTTTTGCCAGTGCGTCAGCTCAGCGGAGTTCCGCGGGATGGTCTTGCGTCGAGTTGCTGGTTACTCGGCGCCGCGCTTCGATCCCGTATAGGAACGCCGCAACAACGCGAACAGGCTGCCGCCGGTCGCCGCTCCCAGCAGGTAGACGACCAGGGTCTGGACCGCGAGCGGCAGGCTGAGATTCATCCTGAAGAAGGAGATCGTGACCGTCTCGAAATTCTGTGCGGCAAAGATCACCGTCGCGGCAGCGAACAGAACGATGACGGCAATGTAGAGCCAACGCATCGCGTTCCCCTTCCCGTCCCGCCTAGTGCCGCCGTTTCAGGCTGAAGCCCAGGCTCACCCAGCCGGCGCCCGCCATGATCAAATCGATGCCGAGGAACAGGCCGAGGATGTAGACGCTGTTGACCGGCCAGCGCGCCACAATCAAGAGACCGAGCAGCAGCGTGATGGCGCCTGACAGCGCGACCCATACCCACGGACTCTCGCGCTTCATGCTGAAGGCGAGAAACAGCCTGACAGCGCCGGACGCGATCAACGATATGCCGAGAAACAGCGTCAGCAGGACTGCCGCGAACAGCGGATTATCGAAGGTGAGGATGCCGGCGATGACATAGAGCACGCCGAGCAGCACCCAGATCAGGAACTTGCCCCAGCTCTTCATCTGGAAGGCGCCGATGATCTCGGCGCCTCCGGCAACGATCATCATTGCGCCGACCACGATCACGCTCGCCACCGTCGCCATCACCACACTGCCGAGCGCGACGAAGCCGGCGATCAGGTAGACGACGCCGAGGGCGACGATCCAGCCCCATTTGCCGTGCAACGCAGCGATGCCGGAGCCGAGGCCAGGATGGGGAGAGGTATCCGAAGCAGACGTCATGACGCGCCTCCTGCATGTGATGCCCCAGAGCACATCTCAGGATAGCACGGCGCCGGGACGACAGCCAGCAGATCAGCCAGGCGGGCGCCAGCGTTGACGCAGATCAAGCGCGCGACCGCTCCATCTCAAGCTCGGCCTTGAGATTATCGAGATCGCGATAAATTGAGGCAACCGCGAGCACCCGGCCATCCTTGCGGTACTTCAGCAGGCAATCCCGGTCCTTGATGCTGCCGTCGATGGCGATGTCGTCAAAGCTCTCGGCGTGGCCGACATAGTTGATCGGCACGTCATAATGCTGGCTCCAGAAGAACGGCACGGCATCGAAACGCTCGCGCCTGCCGAGCATGTTGCGCGCCGCGGTCTGGCCCTGCCGCTCCGCCACCACCCAATGCTCGACGCGAATGGTCTGCCGCGAATGCGGATCGGGCCAGCGCGCGATATCGCCGGCCGCGAAGATTCCGGCGACGCAGGTCTCCAGATATTCGCTCACGCTGACGCCGCGATCGACGGCAAGCCCCGCCTGCTCGGCCAGCACCAGGCGTGGCTTGACGCCGATGCCTGCTACAACGAGGTCGGCCTCGATGACAGCGCCGCTCTTCAGCGTCGCACGCGTGCCTTCGAGCTTTTCCACGGTGTCCTCGAGGTGGAAGACCACACCGTTCTCTTCATGCAGCGCACGAATGAAGTCGCCCATCTCGGGGCCGAGCACCTTCTGCATCGGCCGCTCCTCGGGCGCGACCACGTGGACCTCGATCTTGCGCGCCCGCAAGGAGGCAGCAACCTCAAGCCCGATGAAGCTGGCGCCGATCACGAGCGCGCGCTTGGCACTCCCTGATGCCTTGATGATGGCGCGGCTGTCGGCGACGGAGCGCAAGGTGTGGACATGCAGCTGGTCGGCGCCTGCAATCTGGAGCTTGACCGGCTCCGCACCGGTCGCAAGCAGCAGCCGATCGAATGGCAGCTTGTCGCCATTGCCGAGCGTGACGCTCCGCGTCTTCGGGTCGATCCCCGAGACATCAGTGTTCAGCCTGATATCGATGCCGGCGTCCCGGTAATAGTCCTCGCCGCGCAGCGGCAGCCAGTCTTCCGGCGCGTTGCCGGCGAGATAATCCTTGGAGAGGTTGGGCCGGTCGACCGGCATTGCGCCGTCATTGCTGAGCATGGTGATGGCGCCGGCAAATCCTTCGCGGCGAAGCGTCTCGGCCGCCGCAAAGCCAGCCGCGCCGCCGCCGACGATGACGAACTTTTCGGGTGTCGGCGCGCTGCGATGAGCCGTCCGCGGCTTCGGCGCTTCGCGCTTGCGCGCAACGGTGATCCTGTCCTGATCGCGCGCAACCTCCCACACCGCCAGCGCACTCAGCGCCGGCGGCCGCGTGGCTTCGCCCGTGCGCAAGGCGAAGCAGGCATGATGCCAGGGGCAGCGGATGGTGTCGTCAACCACCAGCCCCTCGGCAAGTGGGCCGTGATAGTGGCTGCAAAGCGGCTCGATCGCGAAGATCTCACCGCCGGCATGGACGAGCAAAACGTCCTCCTCACCGACATGGCCGAGCAATTTTCCGTCCTTGAACGCGCTCAGCGACACGCCCTTGGTCAGGTCGGATCCGCTCGGCTTCTTGTCTTCGGTCATGGTCATCTCCCTGGCAGTTCAGGATTGGACGACGGCAGCCGCGAAAAGTTCCTGCGATCGGGAAAATCAGGATGCCGCTTTCCGTACGTCCAGCACGGCCTGCGCCCATTCGGCCGGCCGTTCCTGCGGCAGATTGTGGCCGGCACCGGCGAAGACGCGCCGCTCGAAGAAGCCCTCGAATTTCTCCGCGTGGTGGGCGGTGCCCGGGATGACGCCGTCGCTGTCGCCGTCGATCGCGATGGTGGGGACGCGGACCTGTGGCTGCGCGGCGAGCTTCGCTTCGATCGCGACGTAGGCGGGATCGCCTTCGACCAGCGCGAAGCGATGGCGATAGGAATGGATCACGACGTCGACGAAGTCGGGATTGTCGAACGACACCGCGCTCTTTTCGAATGTCGCATCGTCGAATTGCCATTTGGGCGACCACATCATCCAGAGCTGCCGGGCGAAGCCGCGCCTGTTGCGCTCCAGCGCGCGGCGGCCGCGCTCGTTGTGGAAGAGATATTGATACCAAAGCGCCGCCTCCACCGGCGGCGAGGCCGGCTCCATCGCGCGCGCGATGTTCTGGATGTTGTAGGTATTGCCGGAGACGAGCCCGACGACGCGCTCAGGGTGCAGCACCGAGACGACGCAGGCCGCGCGGCCGCCCCAATCATAGCCACCGACGACGGCGCGTTCGATTTCGAGCGCGTCCATGAAGGCCAGCAGATCGGCACCCAGCGCCGCCTGCTCGCCGGACCGCAACGTCTGAGCCGAACGGAACCGCGTCGGCCCGTACCCGCGCAGCCACGGCACCAGCACCCGCGCGCCGGCCTGCGCGATGATCGGCGCGGCCTCGGCATAGGCGTTCACGTCATAGGGAAAACCGTGGCCCATGATGCAGGGCCAGCCATCGGGCGCGCCGTAGTCGAGATAGGCAATGTCCAGAACGTCAGTCGTAACGGATTTGTATTGCATGCTGCTCACTCGACCTGGCGCTCGAGCCTAACTCGCGCCCGTCGGTGATCCAACTCCTTTTGCGCACCGTTCCTGCCGCATCACGATCGAGGTGCAGCATGGTCTATGTCTCCATGACCGGCTTCCGCCCGCGCGGTATCGCACAGTTGCCGCGATTCTGGTGGCGAACGGTCCAATCGCTGGCGCAGGCGCGTCGTGCCGCCGGAGTTGTCGCAGTCGAAGCGAAGGTCGTCGGCGGAACTTATCACACGCTGACGGCATGGTCGGATCTTGTCAGCATGCGCCATTTCGTTGCGAGCGGAGCGCATCTCAAGGCGATGAAGAACATCCGCAGCCTCGGGACTGGCAAAATCTTCGGCTACGCGCCCGATCACCTTCCCGATTGGGACACGGTCTACGAGCTCTGGAAGCTGCATGGCCGAGAGGTTTGACCGGCCGTCTCAGGCGGCCTCGACGCCTTCTCGTCGTCGATCCCTGAGGTTCCGGCTCGCGCCGCTTGTCGTGGCCGCGCAGGGCCTCTAAAAAAGAGGACTCCTTGAGTGATCCGGCTGACCGCGCCCGTCGTTAGGGACTGGACATGTCAACCGAGGCTCCATGACGACCGGTCTTCGCGCTGTGAGCAGGTCCGTGTGGCGCAGGACCCCTGCGGCGGCTGCTCGGCGGGACCGGCCTCGCGGATTTTCAGGCGAAAGGCCCAACGAAAGGCCCAAGGCGACCGTGGAATGGGCTGAATTGATCGGACGCGTGGCGGCCCATGGCGATCGGGGCGCGTTCAAGCTGTTGTTCGAGCATTTTGCTCCGCGCGTGAAGGGATTCCTGGTCAAGACCGGGATGAGCGCCGATGCCGCGGAGGAGATCGCGCAAATGACCCTGCTGACGGTGTGGCGGAAGGCGGCCCAATTCGACCCGGCGTCCGCGGGCGCGGCTGCGTGGATCTTCACGATCGCGCGCAATCTGCGCATCGATTCTGCCAGGGCTGCGGCGCGGCGGGCCAAGGCTGCCGTGAATGCAGAACGCGATGAAACGCCTGAGGTCGCTCTCTCGCCCGAGACCATGATGAGCCGGAGCGACGATGTATCGCGCGTATCGGCAGCGATCCAGCAATTGTCGGACGAGCAATCCACTGTGATCCGGATGTCGTTTATCGAGGAGCACCCGCACGGCGAGATCGCCGAGCGGCTCGGTATCCCGCTCGGGACGGTGAAGTCTCGCATCAGGCTCGCCATGGCGCGGCTCAAAGATCTCTTGGACGACTGACATGACCATCAACCACCATCCCCCCGAAGATCTGCTGGCGGATTTTGCCGCAGGCCGGCTCGACGAGGCCGACCGTCTCGTCATCGGCGTCCATGCCGCGCAATGCCCAAATTGCCAGCGCTTCATCGCCGCGATCGAGCAGCTTGCAGGTGCCGCGCTCGAACAGGCCGCTCCGGTCGCCATGGCGGACGACGCGTTCGCGACCATCATGGCTGCGATCGACGAGCCGAAGACGGCATCGACGCCGGCGCCGACCTCTTCGCAGCCGGTGCCGCTGCTCGACGACGACCTGCCCGAGATGCTGCGCAGATGCCGGTTCGCCAAGAGCCGGCGCGTGGCGCCGGGCGTCAAGATGCAACCGATCGTCCTGCCCGGCGCGGATAAGTCGCGCGCGTTCCTGCTGTGGTCCGCGCCCGGAACGCGCATGCTGGAGCATTCGCACACCGGGACCGAGCTGACCCTGGTGCTCAAAGGCAGCTTCAGCCATCAGGGCGGCGAATACCGGCCAGGCGATTTCGACTTCGGCGACGGCGAGGTCGATCACCAGCCGCTCGTCGGCAGCGACATGCCGTGCCTGTGCCTTGTGGCCATGAGCGGGGACTTGCAGATGCACGGCTGGCTTGGCCGATTGATCTCGCCCTTCGTGCGGCTTTGAGCGCCCTCATGTGATCCAGTCGCGTCGCGCCGTCGTTCTGCTGGCAGGTAATGCTGGAGGACGAGGGAATGAGCTGCGGCAGACTGACGGCACGGGACCCGACGATCGAGCGCTTGAGCGATCTTCTCGCCCGCGTCGGGCGCGGCGACCAGCGCGCCTTCGCCGAGCTCTTTGCCGCGACGCGCAACAAGCTGCGCAAGACGGCGCGCCCGATCGCGCCGTCCGATGCAGACCTCGACGATCTGCTCCAGGATGCTTATCTGAAGATCTGGAAGCATGCAGCTCACTTCGATCCGCTCCGTTCGTCACCGATCACCTGGATGTGCGCGATCATGCGCAACACCGCGATCGACGCAGCGCGGCTCAAGCAGGTGCCGACGGCGGAACTCGATGAAGCGCTGGCGGTGCCCGACACCGCCTCGACCGAAGACGCATTCGACTACGACTTAGCCCAGCCGATCGTCGCGCGCGCGATCGAGCGGCTCCCGGATCAGCGCCGGCAGTTGCTGTCGCGCGCCTATCTTGACGGTGAAAGCCGGTTGATGCTGGCGCAGCGCTTCGGAGTTCCGGTCGGTACGATCAAGACCTGGCTGCGACGCACGCTGGACTCGGTCCGACGCGATTGCGTCAAACCCGGGACGAGTGGTGCAGTCGCGCAGACCGGCTGAGCCGCTCAATTGAGCAGCCAGATGCTCGCATTGAGCAGCGTGGCGAACGCCACCCACGCGGCATAGGGCAGGAACAGCACCGCCGCAGCTCGGTCGGCTCGCCAACAAACGACAATGAAGCCGATAATCGTGACAAGCAGGACGACGATCACCGCAAGGGCGAGATCAATACGATGCGCCGAGAAAAACACCGGCGACCAGATGAAGTTGAGCAGCATCTGCGCGCCCCACAGCGCCATGCCCACGCCGCGTTTGTCCCTTTCCCAGGTTCGCCAGCCGGCCACAGCGATCAAGACATAAATCACCGACCAAACCGGAGCAAATATCCAGTTCGGCGGATTGAACGGCGGCTTGTGCAGGGCGGCGTACCATTCGCCGGGAAGATTGATCGTCCCGACCGCGATCCCGATTCCGACAGTTGCGACAACAAAGGCCGCGAGGCCGCCAAACTTCTGCATGTGTGTGATCCGAAACTGCTGCGCAACGTCCTCTCAACGTGCGGTCAGCGTAGTCGGATCACCCGGAAGCCCAAAACCTTCCACGGCTATTTCTGCGGTCCGGACAACGAGATATCGCGTTCGGCGCGGAACACGTTGCTGTAGAGATTGGCGATCCACTGCCGGCCGATCTCGGTCTTGTTGAGATAGCCGATCTCGGTCTGGATGTGCGGTGCGACGCTGTTCCAATAGAATTGCGGATAACGGTTCACGATGTCCGCGGGCGAATCGTAGCCGAGTTGGCGGTTCATGCCGACCTCCTCGAACTCGTAATAGAGCGCATTGGCCTTGCGCAGATAGTTGGGATCGCCGAGCTGGCCGATGAAGTCGGCGGCACGTAGGATCGAGGCCTCGTCGTCATATTCCTGGCCCTGGCGCGCCGGAAAGCGCGTGCCTTCGATGGCGCGGGCGACGCGCTCCGGATCAACTCCCGGAATATGCCGCAACCTCCGCGTGACATACAGCTTCGAGCGATCGACATGATACATCATCAGGCTCGCATCCGATGCACCGCGCGGCAATGAGATCTTGGTGTCGGCCGCATCGATGACGAAGCCGTCGGCGTCGTCCTCCTCGAACAGCCCGCGCACATAGCCGATGTCGTGGGCGAGGCAGGCGATCAGGACATGAACGTAATCTTCACCCGACAGATGGGTGTGAAGGCTTCGGCCGCGGAGAATGGCCTGGGCTGCCAGCGTCACCAGCATCGTATGCTCGATATTGTGATAGAGCGCATCGCTGTTGCCGATGCATTCCATCGCGGTGCGCGTCGCGCTTTCGACGATACTTGCGGAAGCCTCATCGTACCGGCGACGCATGAAGCTACCGAGGAATTCCTCGAGGGATTCAGCCGCCAGTCGCGGTAACGTGATCATGGGTGCAGCCCCGTCTGTCGGTGGTGTCCCACGGCAACTCCCGACGCCTCATTGTCGTCCTCGACGCAGGCTCCAGCATAGCCCAATCTGGGGCGACTGACCAAATCCCGGAACAAAAATACGTAAATATGTTACTCTGCCGCCGCGCAGCATCACGGTTGCGGTCACGGTCCGATGCAGCCCGCGGCCAGGCGCCGGCCGTTCATCTTGCAAGGGACACACCATGAGTGCCGGGAGCGCTGCTGCGGCGCGGCTTGGACGCCTGCACCGCGTTGCGGACGGACGCGTCAATTCCCTCGCGCGAGGCGCGCAAGCATGCCGTCGAATGCGACCTTGATCCCGCGAATATACGGATTCTTGTAGGGAAATTCCGGATTCTGGTCGTGCACCAGCATGGAGGCGTTGACCTCGAACACGACGAGACGGCCGTCAGGGTCCAATCCGCAATCGATGCCGAAATAGTCGAGACCGATACGATCGCGAATGACTCGCAACGCCGCATAGTGGCGCGGGCTGAAGACCTGCTCGGGGGCACGCAGAAAGTGCTCCTCCTCGGCCTGCATCCAGGCATGACGGCCCATCTCCGTCGCATCGCGATGGAGCTTCCAGTCGTCGCCAATCGCCAGATGATAGGGCAGGATTTCCTCGCCCACGAACAAGAACCTGTACTTGCGGAAAAAGCCGTCTGCAGAGCGATAATCGATATAGTCGATCACGTAGCGGTCATGGTCCGCATGTGCCGCGAGGAACGAGACCAGTGCAGCCAGATCGTCGAGCTTCTCGAAGAGGTCGCCACCATGCATGCCGGCCTGTCGCGCCAGCACTGGAAAAGCGAGCTTGAGACCATCAGGGAGCCCCTCGCCGGCTGCGATACGGACCGTGCGTGGCACGCGGCAGCCCTCGACGTCGGCGAGCGCCAGAGCCGTGGCGTCGCGCGTCGTACTCCGGATTTTTGCGGGATCGTTGACGACTGGCTTGCCGAGATCGCGTGCAATGGCCGTGGCGAGCGGAAGCACTTCCGTGCCCTGATCGGCGTCTGAGACGAGGTTGACGACGATGTCAGCCTCACGCGCCAGCAGCGCGATATCCGGTTGGCAACCGGGCAAGAGCGACAGGATGCAGGTCTCGTAGCCGCAATCCTTGAACAGGAATTCGACCGGCGTGTTGCCGACAAAAGGTGCAAACAGCGCCAGCGCCCGAAACGCAGGCGGCGACTGGGTCGCCTGTCTGCACAGGATCGGATGCACTTGCGCAGCGCGGGCGTAAGCGACCTCCGCCTGCTCCTCTTCGCCGCGCACCTGACGGATCGCCCCGACCCAGTAAAAATTCTCGGCCTGTTCGGGCGCGAGCGCCATGGCCTGCTCGAATTGCGCGACGGCCTCACCGGTCTCGCCGAGCTCGAAGCAGACCTTGCCGAGCTGGCTGCGGAGATCCGCGTCATCGGGCGTCTCCTCGATCAATTCGAGCAGCAAAGTCTTGGCGATCACGAACTGCCGCGTCGCCACCAGCGCCTCGACCAAATTGGTACGCGACGGCCGATGGCCCGGATTGCGCCTGAGCGCCTCCAGATACAGCGAAATCGCATCCTGAATCATGCCGGTGCGCTGGTGGACGATGCCGAGATTGCACCAGCAGGCGACGAGATGCGGCGCGATGCGCAACGCTGCCTTGTAGTTCTCGGCTGCAGAACAGATGTCGTCGCAAAGCATGAAGGCATTGGCGAGCGCCGCATGCAGATCGGCAACGCCGTCGACGACGACACCGATCGACGCCGTCGTCGCAAGCGCGAGTCCGGCCTGAAATACCGCGATTGCGGGCTTGATCTCGCCGCGCCGGTAGTGTTCGCGGCCGGTGCGCAGCATGTCCGCAATATTTGGCGTGCCGGCGGCAGGCTGCGCGAGGGCCATCGATGGTGACGTCATGGGGTCCGGCGGTGACGCCCCCGAAGCAGCGTTGAACCTGAGCCAACATGTCGCGGGGTAGCGTTAACAGCGTGTTAATGAACCGCCGTTCGGCAGATCGAGGAAATACGATGAAACAAATTTCCCGCAACCAGACGCATTCGGTCACACAGCGGAGTCCGTGAAACGACGGTCATTCCACCAGCAGCACGTCCACGGCGACGCCGAGCTTCTGCTTCGGCGAGCCGACGATGATGCCGTCGACCGGAGACACATCGGAGAAGTCGCGGCCGATCGCCAGCACGATGTGGTCGTTGGCGACCAGGAGATCGTTGGTCGGATCGAAATCAATCCAACCGAGCTCCGCCCCACACCATAGCGACACCCAGGCATGGGTTGCGTCCGCGCCCTGCAAGCGCGTCTGGCCCGGCGGCGGAATGGTGCGCAAATAACCGCTGACATAGGCCGCAGGCAGGCCGAGCCCGCGAAGCCCCGCGATCATGACATGCGCAAAATCCTGGCAGACGCCATGGCGCTTGTCGAAGACCTCGTTGAGCGGCGTCGAGATGGCGGTGGCCTTGGGATCGTAGCGAAACTCGGCGCGGATGCGATGCATGAGATCAACCGCGCCGGCGATGATGCCGGTATCGGGCTTGAAGCTCTCCACGGCATAGGCGCTGACGGGGCGCAGAACAGGCACCAGCGGGCTCGCAAAGACATAGCCGACCGGCGAGGATGGCCCGAGACTCGTGGCTTCGAAGGCAATATCGCGGATGCTCTCCCAGGACGGGCTCGCGGCATCGCGCGCCGGCGGCTTGCGATCGACTGAAACACGCGAGCGCGAGTCGATGCGCAAATTGCGATGCGCGGCCTCGATCACGATGCTCTCGGTCAGCGTGCCAAAGAAGTCGCGCCGGACGTTGCGCTCCGACGGGCGCGGGCGGATTTCGACCTTGTGCGAGATCAACTCCTGACCGTGACCGCTGTTCGGCTCGAGCCGCAGCGTGCAGCGGGCGAAGCTGACCGGGCTCTCATATTCGTAGGTGGTGACGTGCCGGATGTCGTAGATCACGCCAGCCCCGTCAATTTTTCGGGCCGGCTCGCATTCGGGCCGTGCGGGAAATAATGCAGCCCGATCGCCTCGGCGAGGCTGAGCAGATCCTGCTCCAGCGCAAACAGCGCCTTGACCTCGAGCTTCTCCGCCTCCGCGGTCGCCAGCATCGCCTGCACCGCCACCGCAAGCCGCTGCGGCTTTTCGATCAGGCCGTGCTCCTTCAGGCTCGGCAGCGCCGCGATATGCTCGTTCAGGGTCGCGACCTGGAACGCGACCGAGCGCGGATTGTAGCTGTCGAGCACCGCGAGATCGCGCACCGGCGCCAGGATCGGCGCGAGCAGATAGCGCGAGCGATAGGTGATCTGGGAATCCACCAGCGTCAGCAGGATGTCGAGATCCTCATCGCCCGCCTCGTCATAGGCGAACTGCCGTGCAAAGCGCGTGGTGTTGATGGCGCGCTCGGTACGGCGTCCGATATCGAGGAAGCGCCAGCCGGCGGCGCGGTTCATGTTCTCCTGCGCAAGACCTGCAAAGCTGGCGAGCTCCTGCAGGGTCAGCTCGGCCGCGCTCAGCACACTGTCGTCGTCCTCGACCTCGTAGGAGAGACGCTCGGCCATCTCGGTGATGACCTGCCAGGCATCGGGCGACAGCCGCTCGCGCAAGGAGGTGGCCGTGCGCAGCGCCGAGCGCACCAGCGACAACGCCGAGCCGAAACGCGCCTCGCTCTGCAACGCTTCAGCGACGATACGGCTCGGGGCCGCGCGCGAGGTCTGTGAGATCGCCCCCCAGGTCACCAGCAGGCGCTGGATCCGTTCGGCCGATTGCAGCGAAGCCGCGGTGCCCTTGTTGGGTCCACTTGGCGAGCCCAGCGCGCGTACCAGCCGCAGCGTTGCTTCGGCACGTTCGAGATAGCGGCCAAGCCAGAACAGATTGTCGGCGGCGCGGCTCGGCAGCACACCAGCGATACGGCGGATCCGCACCTTGTCGGTTGCCGGCAGCAGAGATGCGGTCGAGACCTTCTTCTCGGAGACAACCCAGACATCAGCGGCACGCGCACCATCGCCCATCGACACCGCGCGCGCGTCCGCCTGCTCGGCGATCCGGCAGAAGCCGCCGGGCATGATGGCCCAGCCATCGGGCGTTGCGGCCGCAAACACACGCAGCACGAACGGCCGCGGCGTCAACTGGCCCTGCTCCCACACCGGCATGGTGGAGAGACGCACCACCTCCTGGCCGACATAATCCATGCCGCGCGCGCCGATGGCATCCACCAGGCGCTGACGTCCTGCTACATCGAGCCCGCTTGCGAGCACCGGACCGTTGCTATCGAAGCCGGGAACACCGCGCTGGTAGGCGCCTTCGATCGCGACCTCGTTGAGCCGCGACAGCACCTCGTCACGCGCCGATTTCTGACCGCACCACCAGGTCGCGATATGCGGCATCTTCAGCTCTTCGCCGAGCAGTCGACGGCTGAGCGCCGGCAGGAAGCCGAGCAGCGCCCTCGCCTCCAACACGCCCGAGCCGGGCATGTTGGCGACGACGACGCCGTCCTTGCGCAGCACGTCGATCAGGCCGGGCACGCCGAGATGCGAGGAGGCATCGAGCTCGAGCGGATCGAGCGAATTGGAATCAACACGGCGGAGCAGCACGTCGAGCCGCTTCAGGCCCGCGACGGTGCGGATGTGGATGCGGTTGTCGCTGACGGCGAGATCGTCACCCTCGACCAGCAGGAAGCCAAGATAGCGCGCCAGCGTCGCATGCTCGAAATAGGTCTCGCTGAAACTGCCGGGCGTGAGCACGCCGATGCGCGGCTCGTCGCGGTCGGCGCGCGCGCGAAGCGAATCGCGAAACGCCTCGAAGAACGGCGCGACGCGCGGCACGTTCATCGACTTGTAGAGATCGGAGAAGGCGCGCGAGAGCACGAGGCGATTCTCCAGCGCATAGCCTGCGCCCGACGGCGCCTGCGTGCGGTCGCCGAGCACCCACCAGCGGCCGTCGGGCCCGCGGCCGACATCGGCGGCATACAGCGAGAGATAGCGGCCGCCCGGCGGCGGCACGCCGCAGACGGGACGGAGATATTCGGGGCTGCCGGCGATCGCACCGGCAGGCAGCGCGCCGTCCGCGATCAGCCGGCCCTCGCCATAGATGTCGCGCAGCACGAGCTCGAGAAGTTCGGCGCGCTGGGTGATGCCGGCGCAGAGCTGCTTCCAGTCGGCTTCGTCGATCAGCAGCGGCAGATGACTGAGCATCCAGGGCCGGTCGGCGCTGTCGCCGGGGGCGCGATAGGTGACGCCGGCCTCGCGAAGGTGACGGTCGGCCATGCCGAAGCGCCGCTCGACCTCGTCAGGCGCCAACGCACCGAAAGCGTCGAAGAACCGGCTCCAGACCGCGCGGGGCGCACCGTCGGGCCCCAGGAACTCGTCGGGGATGCCCGGCAGGCGGCTGTAATCGCGGACCCATTGCGCGAGGCGGCGCTGGCCGTCGCGCTGGCTTTGCGCCTTACCTGTCCCTCTGTCGCCTTCGGCTGCGCCCTCGCCCATGCGCCTCTCCCTGCCCCACCATCATACTCATTGCAGGAGCGGGGTCCGCAAGTCGAGGGTTAGCGGGAATTCATTTGTGCGTTCCTCGGGCGGCGGCTGCATCGGCCCCGGCGTATGGCCGTGGTCCTGGAAGCGCGCCAGCCGCCGCGCCTCGGCCTCGTAGGTGTTGACGGGCTTGGTCTCGTAGTTGCGACCGCCGGGATGGGCGACGTGATAAACGCAGCCGCCGAGCGAGCGGCCGTTCCAGCTGTCGATCAAGTCAAAAGTCAGCGGCGCATGGACCGGGATGGTCGGGTGCAGGCCGGAGGCCGGCTGCCAGGCCTTGAAGCGGACCCCGGCCACGGCCTCGGCCGAGCGGCCGGTCGAGGTCATCGGCAGGCGGCGGCCGTTGCAGGCGATGATGTGGCGGCCTTCGACGAAGCCCTCGGCCTTGACCTGAAGCCGTTCGACGGACGAATCGACATAGCGCACGGTGCCGCCGGCCGAGCCTTCTTCGCCCAGGACATGCCAGGGCTCCAGCGCCTGCCGCAGCTCCATCGTCACGCCGCCGTGGTGGACGCGGCCAAAGGCGGGGAAACGGAATTCAAGCTGGGCCAGATACCATTCCGGCTCGAATGCATAGCCGAAGTTTTTCAGCTCGGAGAGCACGTCCTGAAAATCTTCCCAGATGAAATGCGGCAGCATGAAGCGGTCATGCAGCGCCGTGCCCCAGCGCACGAACTTGCCTTGTTGCGGCTCACGCCAGAATTTTGCGATCAGCGCGCGGATCAGGAGCTGCTGCGCCAATGACATCCGCGGATCCGGCGGCATTTCGAGCGCGCGGAATTCGACGAGACCGAGACGTCCCGTCGGACCATCAGGCGAATAGAGCTTGTCGATGCAGATCTCGGAGCGATGGGTGTTGCCGGTGATGTCGACCAGCAAATGCCGAAACAGCCGGTCCACCAGCCACAGCGGCACCTGGTAGCCCGGCGGCGGCACGTGCGAGAGTGCGATCTCGAGCTCATAGATGCTGTCGTGGCGGGCTTCGTCGATGCGCGGCGCCTGGCTGGTCGGGCCGATGAAAAGCCCGGAGAAGAAGTAGGACAGCGACGGATGCCGCTGCCAATAGAGCACGAGGCTCTTGAGGAGATCAGGCCGGCGCAGGAACGGCGAGTCCTGCGGGCTCAAGCCGCCGATCACGACGTGATTGCCGCCGCCGGTACCGGTGTGGCGGCCATCGAGCAGAAAACGATTGGCGCCGAGACGAACCTTGCCGGCGTCCTCATAGAGGCCCGAGGTGATCTCGACCGCATCGCGCCAGCTTTGCGCCGGCTGGATGTTGACCTCGATGACACCGGGATCCGGGGTCACCTTGATGACCTCGATGCGCGGATCGAACGGCGGCGCATAGCCCTCGACATGGACCTGAAGCTGCATCTCCTCGGCCGTGGCTTCGAGTGCCGCGACCAGCTCGAGATAATCCTCGATGCGCTCAACCGGCGGCATGAAGGCGCAGATCACGCCGTCGCGCACTTCGATCGACAGCGCGGTGCGCACGGGAACAGATGTGTTGAGCTGCTCGGGCGCAACCCGCTGCGGCGATTTCGGCCGCTCCGGGAGCGTGAACACCGGCAGCTTGCCGCGCGCCTCCATCGGGTCCTGCTCGACGATGTAGGGATATTGATTGGGCGGGACATAGCCGAGCGAGCCGAGCGGCAGGCGCAGGCCGAGCGGTGAATCGCCCGGCGACAGGAACAGATGACCGCGACGCAGTTGCCAACGCTCGCTGCGCCAGCGCGGCGGCGCGTTCCAGCGCTGCACCGGCAGCACGAAGCCGCGCGGCGCCCGCAGGCCCTGATTGAACACCCGCGCCATGCGCGCACGCGCTTCGGGATCCGACAGCTGGGAGTTCGAGGGATCGACGTTGATCGGAAGCTCGGCTTCCTTCTGGAGCCAATAGACGGTGTCCTCATAGGCCGGAATAATGTAGCCGGGATCTAGCCCGAGCCGAACCGCCGTGCCCTCCATGAAATCCTCGGCGTCCTCGGTCTGGGCGCGCTTGGGATTCTCGATCTTGGCGATGCGATCCGCGTTCTTCCAGATCGGCAGGCCGTCCTTGCGCCAGTACAGGCCGAAGGCCCAGCGCGGCAGGCTCTCGCCCGGATACCATTTGCCCTGGCCGTAATGCAGCAGGCCGCCCGGCGCGAAGCGATTGCGCAGCCGCCGGATCAAATCGTCGCCGAGCGCGCGCTTGGTCGGACCGACCGCCTCCGTATTCCACTCCGCCGCTTCGAGATCATCGACGGACACGAAGGTCGGTTCGCCGCCCATGGTGAGGCGCACATCCTGTGCGGCGAGGTCGCCGTCGACCTGCTCGCCGAGATCGTTGAGCCGCGCCCAGGAATCGTCCGAGAACGGCTTTGTGATGCGCGGCGCCTCGCGGATGCGCTTCACGCTCATATCGAAGGCGAACTCGACCTCGGCAAAGCCGGCGCCGCCCGAGATCGGCGCGGCCGAGCGATAATGCGGCGTGGCGGCCACGGGGATGTGCCCCTCGCCCGCCAGCATGCCCGACGTGGCGTCGAAACCGATCCAGCCCGCGCCCGGCAGATAGACCTCGGCCCAGGCATGCAGATCGGTGAAGTCGTTCTCGACCTCAGGCGGTCCCTCGATCGGATCGATGTCAGGGCGGATCTGGACCAGGTAGCCGGAGACGAAGCGCGCGGCGAGACCGAGATGACGGAAGGTCTGGATCAATAGCCAGGCCGAGTCGCGGCACGAGCCGGCGCAGGAGGTGAGCGTCTCCTCCGGCGTCTGCACGCCGGGCTCCATGCGGATGATGTAACTGATCTTCTTCTGCAGCTCGCGATTGAGGTCGACCAGGAAGTTGACCGTGTTCGGCGCCTCGCGTGGGATCGAGGCCAGATATTTTGCGAAGGCCGGATCGGGCTTGATGGTCTCGAGATACGGCGCCAGCTCAGTCTTGAGATCCTTTGGATACTCGAACGGAAAGCTGTCGGCATAGGGCTCGACAAAGAAGTCGAACGGATTGACCGTCGTCATCTGCGCCGTGAAGTCGACCTCGAATTTCAGCTCGGTGGTCTTCTCCGGAAAGACGTAGCGTGCCAGCCAGTTGCCCTGCGGGTCCTGCTGCCAGTTCACGAAGTGATTGGATGGCGTGACCTTGAGCGAATAGCTCAGGATCGGCGTCCGCGTATGCGGCGCCGGCCGCAGGCGGATGGTCTGCGGTCCCAGATCGATCGGGCGGTCGTATTTGTAGTGCGTGACGTGGTGTAATGCGACGTAGATCGACACGGGGTACGGTGCTCCAGCAGCTTTTTTGAGCAGAACACCTGATGTCAATGCGATCAAGCACTAACAACGGGCAGACCGTGCCTAGGAAGTATCCGCCGTCGTCCCGGACAAGCAGGATCCGTAGGGTGGGCAAAGCGAAGCGTGCCCACCCTACGATTCTAAAGCCTTACGCCGCCGAGGTCAGCCGCTGCAGAAACTGCGTCACCTCGCGCCGGAGCGTTCCGACCTCGCCGTGGACGCGCTCGGAGGCGCTGTTGACGCGGGCAGCGACGCGGCCGGTGTCGGCGGCGGCCTCGCTGATGCCTGTGACGTTGGAGGACATCTGCGCGGTACCGGCCGAGGCCTCCTGGACGTTGCGGGCGATCTCGCGGGTGGCAAAGCCCTGCTGCTCGATCGAGGTCGCGATCGAGGCGGTGATGTTGTTAATCTCGGCGATGGTCTGCGCGATCGCCTCGACGGCGGCGACCGAATTGGTGGTGGATTGCTGCATCTCGCCGACCTTGGCGCTGATCTCCTCGGTCGCCTTGGCGGTCTGGTTGGCCAGGCTCTTGACCTCGGACGCGACGACCGCAAAGCCGCGGCCGGCCTCGCCGGCGCGTGCCGCCTCGATGGTGGCGTTAAGCGCGAGGAGATTGGTCTGCGAGGCGATCTCGCTGATCAGCTTGACGACGTCGCCGATCCGCAGCGCCGCGTCCGCCAGGTTTCGGATCTCGCTGCCGGCGCGGTTGGCCTCGGTCACGGCACGGCCGGTGCTTGCGGTCGAGCCGGTGACCTGGCGGCCGATCTCGGCGATCGAGGATGCGAGCTGCTCGGCGGCGCTGGCGACGGTCGCGACGTTGCGCGAGGCCTGGTCGGAGGCGCTGAGCACGCCGGAGGTCTGGCGGCTGGTCTTCTCGGCCGCGGTCGCCATCTGGCCGGCGTCGGATTCGAGATCCGTCGCCGCGCCCATCAGCGTGCCGGCGACGCCGTCGAGATGGGTGCCAAACTGTCTTGCGAGATCGCCGATCTCGACCACGCGGCGGCCGAGGCTGTCAGTGCCCGAATTGATGACGGTGGCCGAGCGGCGAAAGGAGCCGGGCAAACCTCGCGCGAGGATCTTGCGGAAATACTTGCCGCGGCTGGCATAGTCCATCGACGCCGAAGCCTCGCGGACGAAGGCATCGGTGATGTCGAGCATATCGTTGACCGATTTCTGGATCAATCCGATCCGGCCGGCTTGACGATCGCTGAGGATACGCGCTTCGAGATCGCCCTGTGAAGCCTTGCGGCAGACGTCGGCCACCTCATCGACGGCCACCGCCGTGCGACGCTGGCACCAGACCGCGTAGCCGAGCAGCACAATGGTCGCGCCGAGCAATGCCGCAGCGGAAAGTCCGGTCACGCCAAGCAGCGCAAGTGCGAACGCAACGACGGCAAGAATGCATGCGAGCGCGGTCGCTCCCTGCGCCTTAGAGAGAGAGCACAAATTCATCGTAACCGACACCCTGTTGCTTTAGGAGTCCGACCATCGCATCGAAGCTCGCATGCATGCCGTCCTTGGCATTGGCGTGACGCGCCTCTTCGGCGCACAACGTCTTATAGATCGGCTTGATGCGCTCGATCTGGACGGGATCGGGCTTACGACGGTTGGAGTGATAGCCGACGATATTGCCGCGCTCGTCGAACGTCGGCGTGACGTGCGCAAACACCCAGTAATGGCTGCCATCCTTCGCCAGATTGACGACGTAGGCGAATATCTCCTGCTTGGATTGCAGCGTGTCCCACAGCAGCTTGAAGACGGCGCGCGGCATGTCGGGATGACGGATCAGGCTGTGGGGCGCGCCCATCAGCTCCGCGTAGGAATATTTGGCCATGCGAACGAAGACGTCGTTGGCGTAAGTGATGCGGCCTTTCAGATCGGTCTTCGATACGATCAGCTCTTCCTCGCCGAGGAAGCTCTCCACACCAGTCGGCCGTATCGCACGCGTCATCGTTGACGAATCCTGTCGAAGGGCAGCGCCCTCGAAGGAGTCGCCCGCATGACCCAACGAATACGGTGCGAAACGTTAATCTCGGGTGACCGCAGGAATTCCCGCGGTCATATGGCACCTACGTATGATTACGTAGGTGTCGGCATTCTGCAGCGAGGTGCATCAGCACCGTCACATCGTCGCGCCCAGCACCCAGGGCGCGAACTCGGCGCCGCCGAAATCGAAGCTTTCGCTCTTGGTCGGCTGACCCGACGCGGTCTTGAGGATGAGATCGAAGATGCGCTTGCCACACTGCTCGACGCTCTCCTCGCCTTCGAGGATGGTGCCGCAATTGACGTCCATATCCTCTTCCATGCGCTTGTACATCGGCGTGTTGGTGGCGAGCTTGATCGAAGGTGCCGGCTTGCAGCCGAACACGCTGCCGCGCCCCGTGGTGAAGCAGACGAGGTTAGCGCCACCGGCGACCTGCCCGGTGGCTGCGACGGGGTCGTAGCCGGGCGTGTCCATGAACACGAAGCCGCGCTTGGTCACCGGCTCGGCGTAGCGCAGCACCTCGACGAGGTTGGTGGTGCCGGCCTTGGCCATCGCGCCGAGCGACTTCTCCAGGATGGTGGTGAGACCGCCGGCCTTGTTGCCGGGGCTCGGATTGGCGTTCATCTCGGCGCCTTCGCGCGTCGTGTATTCGTCCCACCAGCGCATGAGGTCGACCAGCTTCTCACCGACCTCGCGGCTGACCGCGCGGCGGGTCAGCAGATGCTCGGCACCGTAGGTCTCCGGCGTCTCCGAGAGGATCACGGTGCCGCCATGGCGGACGACGAGATCGCTGGCCGCGCCCAGCGCAGGATTGGCCGAGACGCCGGAATAGCCGTCCGAGCCGCCACATTGCAGCGCCACGGTCAGTTCGCTCGCCGGCACCGTCTCGCGCTTGACCTTGTTGGCGTCAGCGAGCGCCTCGCGCACGAAAGCGATGCCCGCCTCGACCGTCTTGCGGGTGCCGCCGACCTCCTGGATGTCCATCGCGCGCAGGCGGCCGGCGAGCTTCTGCTCTTCCATCAGGCCGCCGATCTGGTTCACCTCGCAGCCGAGGCCGAGCACGATGACGTGGGAGAAATTGACGTGCCGCGCATAACCGCCGAGCGTGCGGCGGAGCAGCGCCAGCGGCTCGTTCTGCGTCATGCCGCAGCCGGTCTTGTGCGTCAGCGCGACGACGCCGTCGACATTGGGAAACTCGGCCAGCGGATTGTCGCCGGTGAAAGGATTCTTCTTGAAGACGTCGGCGACAAGGCCCGCGACATGGGCGCTGCAATTCACCGAGGTGAGGATGCCGATATAATTGCGCGTGGCGACGCGACCGTCCGGACGGCGGATGCCTTCGAAGGTCGCTGGCAGATCGAAATTCGGCGTCGGCTTGACGTCGGCGCAATAGGCGTAGTCCTTGGCGAAGTCGCCCATGCCGATGTTCTGCACATGCACGTGCTGGCCCGGCGCGATGGCCTGGGTCGCAAAGCCGATGATCTGGCCGTAGCGGATGACAGGTTCGCCCACGGCGATCGGCTTGATCGCAACCTTGTGGCCGGAGGGGATGCGCTCGACCGTGGTGACGCCTTCGGCCACCACCGTTCCCGGCGGCAGGCTGGCGCGCGCGATCAGCACGCCATCATCGGGATGCAGGCGGATGACGGGGCTGATGGTCATGGAAGTCTCCTCAGGTCTCTTACTCCACCTCTCCCCGTTCTTACGGGGAGAGGTCGGATCGGCACAGCGATCCGGGTGAGGGGCAAGCCGCGCGCTCGATTTGTTAGTTTGGTCACGTATTGAGAGAGGCCCCTCCCCCTAACCCTCGCCCCGTAAAAAACGGGGAGAGGGAAAGGAGAGAGCTCAAGCCTTGCCGCCCGACTCCTTGCGGGTGGCGTTGACCTGCATCTTGGCGTAGGTCGTCATCAAGCCGACCTCGTTCGAGAGCGTCACCAGCTTGAAGCCCATGTTGATGGCGCGCGCAGCACCTTCGGCGCCGCTGCAATGGATGCCGGGATTGAGGCCGCGCTTGCCGCACTCCTTGATGATCTTGTCGTAGATTGCGAGGATCTCGGGCTCGGAGCGATCGAGCTTCGGCTCGAGGCCGTAGGAGAAGCCGAGGTCGGACGGGCCGATATAGACGCCGTCGATGCCTTCGACGTCGAGGATCGCTTCCATGTTCTCGACCGCGGTCTTCGTCTCCATCATCGGCAGCAGGATGGTGTCGGCATTTGCGGTCTTCTGGTAGGAGCCCGCGGTGCCGTACATGCCAGCGCGGATCGGGCCGTTGGAGCGGACGCCCTGTGGCGGATATTTCGAATAGGAAACGAGGTTCCTGGCTTCCTGCGCCGTGTTGACCATCGGGCAGATCACGCCATAGGCGCCGCCGTCGAGCACCTTGCCGATGATGCCGGGCTCGTTCCAGGGCACGCGGACCATCGGGACGACCGGGTGCTTGTCCATGGCCTGGAAGCACTGCACCATCGACTGGTAGTCCTGCACGCCATGCTGGATGTCGACGGTGACGCTGTCGAAGCCGCATTGCGCGATCATCTCAGCCGAGAAGCCGGAAGGAATAGCCAGCCACGCGTTGACCACGGCCTTGCCCGACTTCCAGATTTCCTTGACCTTGTTCGCCACGTTGCCTTCCTTCTTTGTTGTTGGGACGCTTCGACCCTGCGGGCGGTGTTCATTATCGCCGCCCGGATATCATCCGGCAAGGCTGGCGTCATCCGCCACGGCCCCGGATTGGGGTGACCGGCTCGCGCGGCACTTTGAGCGAAAAAAAGCGCTGATGTCCACGACAGACGCTGCGCTCTCGCGCATATCTGCTGTTCACTCCTCGGCACTTGCCCCGTCGGCGGCGCCGAGTCCTGCGAGACTCTGTTCCAGCTCTCCGAGCATCTCCTGCAACTCGGCAAGCTTTCGCGCGCCGAAGCGCTGCGTGATCTCGGCATAGATCGCTTCCGATGAAGGCGCGACGGAGGCCATCAGCTTCACACCGTCTTTCGAGATCGAGACCATGCTGCGGCGCTGGTCCGACTTCGCCGTCCTGCGCTCGATCAGATTGCGTGCCTCGAGATCGCGCAGGATACGCGACAGGCTTGGCCCCAGGAGGAACGCGGTGCGCGCGAGTTCCGTGACCTCGGCGGCCTCGATGGCGGCGAGCGCGCGCAGGATTCGCCATTGCTGCTCGGTCAGACCGTGCTCGCGCAGCTTGGGGCGAAATTGCCGCATCACCGCCTCGCGTGCCCGGAGCAGCGACATCGGCAGCGAGCGCGAGAAATCGCGCATCGGCACCTGGCGGGCGACGGGTGCATTTCCGTTCGCGGGATCAGGGGGTCTCTTCGCCATATCGCCCTTTCAAAGTCGCCCTTTTCAGACCGCAAATCAGACCGCAAAACGTTTGCAGTGCAGCAAACCCAATTTCTGTTTGACGCAGTCACTTAACATGTTAAGTATCTCGAGGCACCACGATTTCACAGATCACCCATGGCGCTTTCCAACGACGATATCCAAGCTTGCGCTGACCGTCTGCACCGGGCGGAGAAGACCCGCGTGCAGATCCGGCAACTGTCGCAGGATTTCCCCGGGATCACCATCGCCGATGCCTACGCGATTCAGAAGGCATGGGTCGACATCAAGGTCGCCGAGGGACGCCTCGTCAAAGGCCACAAGATCGGCCTGACCTCGAAGGCGATGCAGAGCGCGCTCAACATCGACGAGCCTGATTCCGGCGTGCTGCTGGACGACATGTTCTTTGCCGATGGCGGGACCATTCCGACCGAGCGCTTCATTGCGACGCGCGTCGAGGCCGAGCTTGCCTTCGTCATGAGCAAGCGCCTGTCGGGGCCCGACTGCACGATGTTCGACGTGCTCAACGCCACCGACTTCGTGGTGCCGGCGCTGGAGATCCTGGATACGCGCATCCAGCGGGTCGATCCCACGACCAAGGCGACGCGCAAGATCTACGATACAATCGCGGACAATGCCGCAAATGCCGGCATCGTGCTCGGCGGGCGGCCGATCCGCCCGCTCGATGCCGACCTGCGCTGGATCGGCGCGCTCTGCTTCAGGAACGGCCAGCTCGAGGAGACCGGCCTTGCCGCCGGCGTGCTCAATCATCCCGCAACCGCCGTTGCGTGGCTTGCGAACAAGATCGCGCCGCTCGGCCTTGCGCTGGAGCCCGGCCAGGTCGTGCTGGCCGGCTCCTTCATCCGTCCGATCGAGACCCGCAAGGGCGACACAATTCAAGCCGATTATGGCGCCTACGGCTCGGTCAGCTGCTACTTCGCTTAGAAAGCAATAAGACGACACAGGGAGTGAAACTGCCATGCCGCATTTCACGATCGAATATTCGGCCAATCTCGACAGCCGCCTCGACATCGCGGCGGTGTGCGAAGTCGTGCGCAAGGCAGCCGTCGAGACCGGGATCTTCCCGCTCGGCGGCATCCGCGTTCGCGCTGTCAGGTGCGAACACTATGCGATCGCAGATAGCAGGCACGATTACGGTTTCCTCGACATGGTGCTGCGCATCGGCGAGGGCCGCGACCTGCCGACCCGCAAGAAAGCCGGCGAGCATGTGTTTCAGGCGCTCTCAAAACATCTCGATCCCGTCTTCGCCGCCAGCAAGTTCGCTCTGTCGTTCGACATGCAGATCAACGACAAGGACACCAGCTGGAAGCGCAACAACATCCACGACGCCCTGAAAGTGGAGGCCGCCCATGGATAAGCCCACGCCGAAAGCCGATGTGTTTCAGGCCAACCGCGATCGCGTCGCACCGCTGCTGAAAAAGCTGCGCGCCGACGGCGTCGGCCACATGATCGACGGCAAGATCGTGCCGTCCATCTCAGGCGAGACGTTCGAGACCAAGTCGCCGGTCGATGGCGCTGTGCTCGCCAGCGTTGCGCGTGGCAATGCCGAGGATATCGATGCCGCGGCGACCGCCGCTTCCCTCGCCTTCAAGTCCTGGCGCGACATGGGGCCCGCGATGCGGCGCAAGCTGCTGCATCGGGTGGCGGATGCGATCGAGGACAATGCCGAAGATATCGCGGTGCTCGAATGCATCGACACCGGTCAGGCCTATCGATTCATGGCCAAGGCCGCGATCCGCGCCGCCGAGAATTTCCGCTTCTTCGCCGACAAATGCGCCGAGGCGCGCGACGGCCTCAACACGCCGAGCGACGAGCACTGGAATATCTCGACCCGTGTGCCGATCGGCCCGGTCGGCGTGATCACGCCGTGGAACACGCCGTTCATGCTCTCGACCTGGAAGATCGCCCCTGCCGTCGCCGCGGGCTGCACCGTCGTGCACAAGCCGGCGGAGTGGTCGCCGGTGACGGCAGCCATTCTGGCGCGGCTCGTGAAGGAGGCCGGCGTGCCCGATGGCGTGCTCAACACCGTCAATGGCTTTGGCGAAGAGGCCGGCAAAGCGCTGACCGAGCATCCCGCCATCAAGGCGATCGGCTTCGTCGGCGAGAGCGCGACGGGATCGGCGATCATGGTTCAGGGCGCACCAACCCTGAAGCGCGTGCATTTCGAGCTCGGCGGCAAGAACCCTGTCATCGTGTTCGACGATGCCGATCTCGATCGCGCGCTCGATGCCGTCGTGTTCATGATCTACTCGCTCAATGGCGAGCGCTGCACCTCATCGAGCCGCCTGCTTGTGCAGGCGAGCATTGCGGACAAATTCGTGGAGAAGCTGACCGCGCGGGTCAAAGCGCTGAAGGTCGGCCATCCCCTCGATCCCGCCACCGAGATCGGGCCGCTGATCCACGAGCGGCACCTCGCAAAAGTCTGTTCCTATTTCGACGTCGCGCGGCAGGACGGCGCGACGATCGCGGTCGGCGGCAAGGCCTATGACGGACCGGGCGGCGGACATTATGTCGAGCCGACGCTGGTCACAGGCGCGCACGGCAAGATGCGCGTGGCGCAGGAAGAGGTGTTCGGCCCCTTCCTTACGGTGCTGCCCTTCAAGGACGAAGCGGACGCGATCGAGGTCGCCAACGACATCCGTTATGGCCTCACCGGCTATGTCTGGACCAACGACGTCGGCCGCGCTCTGCGCGTCGCCGATGCCCTGGAGGCCGGCATGATCTGGCTGAACTCGGAGAACGTCCGCCATCTGCCGACGCCGTTCGGCGGCATGAAGGCCTCGGGCATCGGCCGCGACGGCGGCGATTACTCGTTCGACTTCTACATGGAAACCAAGCACGTCTCGCTGGCGCGGGGCACGCACAAGATTCAGAAACTGGGAATTTAGGGAAACGGTCATTCCGGGGCGCGCGAAGCGCGAGCCCGGAATCCATTCATCGACCAACTCTGCTGCACGATGGATTCCGGGCTCGGCTCTGCGAGCCGCCCCGGAATGACAGGAGACCGAGGGGAAACGCAATGCCCGTACCGCAACACATCTTCGAGCCGCCGTTCAATATCATCCGCTCCAGCCACGTCGTGCTCGACGTGACCGATCTGAAGCTGAGCCGCGAGTTCTACGAGACCACCGTCGGCCTGCATGTCGAGGATGCCGACGACAACGTGGTGTACCTGCGCGCCGCCGAGGAACATCAGCATCACTCGCTGGTGCTGCGCAAAGCGGCCGTGCCCGCCTGCAACAGGCTGGGCTTCAAGGTCGGCAATGACGGCGATCTCGACAAGGCCGCAAGATTTCTCTCCGAGAACGGCCTCGCCCATGCCTTTGTCGACCAGCCGTTCCAGGGCCGCACGCTGCAATTCTCCGATCCTTTCGGCTTCCAGATCGAGCTCTATGCGTCGATGGACCGCCGGCCGCATCTCTTGCGCCGCTATGATCTCTATCGGGGCTGCCACCCGCAGCGGCTCGACCATTTCAACGTCTTCGCGGCCGAGGTGCAGGACACCGTCGACTTCTATGCGCGGCTCGGCTTCCGTCTCACCGAATATGCCGAGGAGGACGGGCCGAACGGGCGCATCGCCGCGGCCTGGATGCATCGCAAGGGCAATGTCCACGATTTTGCCATCACCAACGGCAAAGGCCCGCGGCTGCATCACTTCGCCTACTGGACGCCGACGGCGATGAACATCATCCATCTCTGCGACGTGATGGCTTCCCAGGGCTTTGTGAAGAACATCGAGCGCGGCCCCGGGCGCCACGGCATCTCGAACGCATTCTTCCTTTATGTCCCGGATCCAGACGGACACCGCCTCGAGCTCTACACCAGCGACTATTTTACGGGCGATCACGACCACGAGCCGCTGCGCTGGTCGTTGCGCGATCCGCGCCGCCAGACGCTGTGGGGCGCACCCGCCCCGCGCTCCTGGTTCGAGCAGGGCTCGCCCTTCACGGGCCAGACCGTGCGCGAGCCGAAATTCGTGGCCGATGTGCTGGTGGCGGATTAATATTCCTCGTCGGGACGACGCAAGACAATGAGCAACCCATGAAGCTGCCTCGCCTCGCCACTTACTCCCTTAAGGGTGAAACCCGCTACGGCGCCGTCCTCGAGGGCGGCATCGTCGATCTCTCCGCGCGCCATGCCAAGGATTATCCGACGCTGCGCGAGGTAATCGCGGCCGGAAAGCTCGTGAGCCTTGCCGAAGAGGCCGCAGGCCGCACGCCGGTTCACGCGCTCGGCGAGATCACATGGCTACCGCCGGTGCCTGCGCCGGAGAAGATCATCTGCATCGGCGTCAACTATCCTGATCGCAACGCGGAGTACAAGGACGGCCAGGAGGCGCCGAAATATCCGAGCATGTTCATGCGGTCGCCCCGCTCCTTCGTCGGCCATGACACGCCGCTGGTGCGTCCGCGCGCCTCCGCGCAGCTAGACTACGAGGGCGAGATCGTGCTGGTGATCGGCAAGCCCGGCCGGCACATCAAGGAGAGCGCTGCGCTCGATCACGTCGCCGCGCTGACGCTCTGCAATGAAGGCTCGGTGCGTGATTGGCTGCGCCACGCCAAATTCAACGTTACGCAAGGCAAGAACTTTGATTCCAGCGGCAGCCTCGGACCGTGGCTCGTGCCGTACACGAAAGAAGCGCAGATCGCCGACATCAGGCTGACCACGCACGTCAATGGCGAGCTGCGGCAAGACGACCGCACCAGCCGGCTGATGTTCCCGTTCCGCTACCTCATCAGCTATATCTCGACCTTCGCGACGCTCGTGCCCGGCGACATCATCGTCACGGGCACGCCGACCGGCGCGGGAGCGCGATTCGATCCACCGCGCTACCTGAAGCCCGGCGATGTCATCGAGGTCGCGGCCGAGGGCATCGGCACTTTGCGCAACGGCGTCGTCGACGAAGCCTGAGACAACAACACGAATGGAATGATGCAATGACCACCCTCACCGGCGGCGAAGCGATCGTAAGCGGGCTCGTCGCCCATGGCGTCGACACCGTGTTCGGCCTGCCCGGCGCGCAGGTCTACGGCCTGTTCGACGCCTTCCATCAGGCCCAGCTCAAGGTGATCGGCGCGCGGCACGAGCAGGCCTGCGGCTATATGGCGTTCGGCTATGCCCGCGCCGGCGGCAGGCCGGGCGTGTTCAGCGTGGTGCCCGGCCCCGGCGTGCTCAACGCCAGCGCGGCGCTGCTCACCGCCTACGGCTGCAACGAGCCGGTGCTGTGCGTCACCGGCCAGGTCCCGACGCAGTTTCTCGGCAAGGGCCGCGGCCATCTGCACGAGATGCCGGACCAGCTCGCGACCTTGCGCAGCTATGTGAAATGGGCCGACCGCATCGAACATCCCGGCAATGCGCCGACGACAGTCGCGCGCGCCTTTCAGGAGATGACATCGGGACGGCGCGGTCCCGCCTCGGTGGAAATGCCCTGGGACGTCTTTACGCAGCGCGCCGACACCGCTGCAGCGCAGGTGCTGGAGCCACTGCCTGCGCCGCTCCCGGATCCCGATGCGATCAAGCAGGCCGCAGCGCTCGTCAAGGCCAGCAAGGCGCCGATGATCTTTGTCGGCAGCGGTGCGATCGAGGCACGCGACGAGATCCTCGAGCTCGCGGAGATGATCGACGCGCCCGTGGTTGCCTTCCGCAGCGGCCGCGGCATCGTCTCGAACGCGCATGAGCTCGGCCTCACCATGGCCGCCGCCTACAAGCTGTGGGCCAAGACCGACCTGATGATCGGCATCGGCACACGGCTGGAATTGCCGACGATGTCGCGCTGGCCGTACCAGCCCGACGGGCTCAAGAGCATCCGCATCGACATCGATCCCGTTGAGATGCGGCGCTATCCGTCCACCGCGGCAATCGTCGCCGATGCCAAGACTGCGACCGCCGATCTCGTCGCCGCCGTCAGCAAGGTCGGTTACAGCAAGACCGCCGGACGCCGCGGCGCGATCCGCGAGGCGAGTGCGAGCGCTCAGGCAGAGATCCAGCGCGTCCAGCCGCAGATGGCGTATCTCAACATTTTGCGCGAGGTGCTGCCGGCGAACGCGATCGTCACGGATGAATTGTCCCAGTTCGGCTTCGCCTCCTGGTACGGCTTTCCGATCTACCAGCCGCGCACCTTCATCACGTCAGGCTATCAGGGCACGCTCGGCTCGGGCTTTCCGACCGCGCTCGGGGCGAAGGTCGCCAACCCCGACAAGCCGGTGGTCGCGATCACCGGTGATGGCGGCTTCATGTTCGGCGTGCAGGAGCTCGCCACCGCCGTGCAGTTCAAGATCGGCGTGGTGACGCTGGTGTTCAACAACAACGCCTATGGCAATGTCCGCCGCGACCAGCGCGAACGCTTTGACGGCCGCGTGGTCGCATCCGACCTGGTCAATCCTGACTTCGTCAAGCTCGCGGAGTCCTTCGGTGTGGCTTCTGCGCGCGTCACAGCGCCGGACCAGTTCAAGGCGGCGATGGAGAAGGCACTCGCGCATGGCGGGCCCTATTTGATCTCGGTGGAAGTAGCGCGGGATTCGGAAGTCAGCCCATGGGCGTTCATTCACCCGCCGAAGCCGTAGTTTTGTCATTCCGGGGCGCGCGAAAACGCGAACCCGGAATCTCGAGGTTCCGGATTCGATGCTTCGCATCACTCCAGAGCGACCGCGGCTTCACCGCGTCCGGCGAAACGTCAGATTGATCCTGATGCGCCCCAGCAGCGCGTGCTCGCCCTCGGCGAGCGGTGCGACGCCGTGATAGGCGAGCCTGGACGGCCCACCCCACACCACGACGTCGCCATGCACGAGGCGAAAGCGGCGCGGCTTGTCGGCGCGCGCCAGGCCGCCAAACAGGAAGGTCGCGGGCAGGCCGAGCGAAACCGAAACGATCGGCGCAGAGAAATCCAGCTCGTCCTTGTCCTGATGCAGCGACAGCCGCGTGCCGGGCTCGTAGCGGTTGACCAGGCAGGCATCGGGCGCGAAGCCTTTGAAGCCGCCCTGCTCCGCGGCGCGACGGGCGAGATCGCGGAGCACTTGCGGCATCGCCGGCCATTGCGCGCCGGTTTTGGGATCAATGGGATCATAGCGATAGCCGGTATGATCGGTGATCCAGCCACGCTCGCCGCAATTGGTCATCGCCACCGACATCAAATGGCCGCCGGGCGTCGTCATCCGCCGGAACGGCGACTGCGCCACGATGCCGCGCACCGCTTCGATCAGCTCGCTTTCGATCGGCCTGACGAAGCCGCGCAACAGCACGGCGCCGTCCGCGATCTCCTCGCGCGACGGCTGCGCCTCGGCAACGCTGTCGAACAAATCAGCCGTCAACGGCTCCGCTCATTTCGCATCGTGAAAGATCACACCCACCGTGTGGCGCTGGCCGGACCTGATCCGGCTGACGCCATGGCGGAGATTAACGCGGTAGGTGCCGCGTGTCCCCTGCACCGGGCGATGGTGCACAGCAAAGGCAACGGCGTCGCCTTGCATCAGTGGAACCACCTCGGCCCGCGACTGCATGCGCGGCCGCTGCTCGGTCAGCACGAATTCGCCGCCGGTGAAATCGCGCCCCGGTTCGGACAGCAGGATCGCGACCTGGAGCGGGAACACGTGCTCGCCGTAGAGGTCCTGATGCAGGCAGTTGAAATCGCCAGCCTCGTATTGCAGCAGCAGCGGCGTCGGCCGCGCCTGCCCTGCCTCGTGGCAGCGCTTCAGGAACGCGGCGTGGCTTGCGGGATAACGGATGTCGATCCCCATCGCCTCGTTCCATCTGTTGGCGACGCCTTGCAGCTGCCCGTAGAGCGCCGGGCGCAGCTCTGCGATCAGATCGGGCAGCGGATAGGAGAAATATTTGTACTCGCCGCGGCCAAAACCGTGGCGGCCCATGACGATGCGACTGCGGAAGTGCGCATCGTCGGCATAGAGCGCGGCGATGCTGCGGCATTGGCCGGGCGTGAGCAGGTTCCTCAGGACAGCGCAGCCCTGGGTGTCGAGTTCGGTGGTGATGTGGGGCCAGTCGAGGGTTGCGACGTGAGCGGCGAGGTCAGCGGATGGCTTTTGGAGCGATTTGCGTGCTGTTGCTGTCATGGCCAACACTTTCGCAAAGCTAGCTCACCCTCTACCACCCGATTTCCGATGACTCTCTCCCCGTCATTGCGAGTGCAGCGAAGCAATCCAGACTACCTCCGCGGAACCAGTCTGGATTGCTTCGTCGCAAAAGCTCCTCGCAATGACGTTGGGGACGGACCTCAGCCTCGCACCGGCAGCGTCGTTACGTCATACCCGTGCTTGATCGTGCGCTTCAGCACCGGATCCTCCAGCTCGAAGTCGAAACGCTCGGCCGGGCGGATGCCGCCCTTGGCGGCAAACGTGCCGCCGAACATGGCGCAGCCGTCCGGGAACTTGCCGCCCGCAAAACCGCGCGCGATGAGGTCATCGACCGGCAGCATCGCATCCAGCGTGCCCTCCTGGTAGAGCACGCGCTCGCCATTGATGGTGGCGTAGGAGCGCAGGATCATCTTGTCCCAATGGCCGATGACGTCCTCGAGCTCCCACAGCGTCGAGGCGACCGGTTTGTCGCACATCTGCTTGGAGACGGTGACGTTGTAGGCCTCGACCTTGCGGTCGGTGTGGTCGGAGCCGCAACCGACGAAGATGCGGCCCTGCCAGCCGATCAGCACGAACTCGACTTCGCCTGAGGAATCGCCGCCGGTGCATTCGATGCCGTCTTCCTGAGTGAGCCGTCGCGCCGAGGCGCGATAGTAGATCGGCGTCGAGGCCGGCGGCGCGATGCCCATCTCCTGCAGCTCGGCGATGTGCTTGTCGCGCGCGACCGGATCGCGGCCGGTCCAGCCGGCGATGACCATCTGGTCGATCGCCAAGGTCAGCGGCGTGGTGGTGCCCTGGGCGTCGACGGTGAAAGTGAGGTCAAACACGAATGACGGCCTCCATGCCGGCAGCAAGTTCAAAGATACGGCGGTCCGAGCCGCCCGCCCCTGCAAGCATCAGGCCGACGGGAACCTCGCCCTCGCGATGCGCCGGCAGCGAGATGGCGCAGCCGTCGATCATGTTGATCAGGGTGCAATTGCGCAGTGCCCGCAGGTTTTGCGTGGTGAACGCCTTGTCGTCGGCGAGATCGGCGATCTTCGGCGGCGTGTTGGCGGTGGTTGGCAGCACCAAGGCGTCATAGGGCGCGATGCGGGCGTTGACGCGGGCGATCAGCGACCGGCGCTCGTTGAGGAGATCGATGTAGTCGGCCGCGCTCTGCGCCTCGCCGCGCATGATGCGGACGGAGACGCGGGGGTCGTAGACATCGCCCTTGGCGGTGATGAGATAACGATGCCAGGCATAGCTCTCGGACGCCGCAAAGCCGCCCTTGGCGTTCATCGGGCCGATGTCGTGGAATTCGATCATCTCGATGCGCTCGATGATGGCGCCGTGATCGGCGAGCGATTTCAGCGCGCGCTCGAAGGTTTCGGCCACGGGCGCATCGAGATCGTCGAGCGCGATCGTGGTCGGCACGGCGAGCCGCATGCCCTTCACGGGGCGCGGCTTGAGCGCCGTGATCGGCTCGTTGGCGAGCACCGCATCGAGAATGGCACAGCAGCTGACCGAGCGCGCCAGGGGGCCGATGCTGTCGAGCGAGAACGACAGCGGCACGGAGCCGTCGAGCGGTACGCGGCGCTGCGTCGGCTTGTAGCCGACGATGCCGTTATAGGCCGCAGGAATGCGGCAGGAGCCGCCGGTGTCGGTGCCGAGCGCGCCATGCGCCATGCCGTCGAGCACGGAGACCGCCGCGCCCGACGACGAGCCGCCAGGCACATGTCCCTCGGCCCGGTTCCAGGCGCCTTTAGGCGTTCCATAGTGCGGATTGATGCCGATGCCGGAATAGGCGAACTCGGTCATGTTGGTGCGCCCGATCACGACGAAACCGGCCTTGCGCAGCCGCGCGACCGCCGCCGCGTCGTGCTCGGCTGGATCGGAATCGTCGAGCGCACGGGAGCCGGCGCGCGTGGTCTGTCCCTTGATGTCGAACAGATCCTTGATCGAGATGGGAATACCGGCATAGCGCGAGGGCGCCGCGTTGACCTTGCGCAGGGCATCCATGGCGTCGGCGGTGGTCAGCGCGGCGTCCTTGTCGACAAGGATGAAGGTGCGCTGCCCCTCGCCGGCGGGATCGGCGATCCTGGCGATGCACGCCTCGACCAGTTTTCGGGAGGTGGTGCGGCCGCTTTCGAGATCGTCGGCCAATGTGGCGAGGGTTGGGGCGTTCGGCATGTCTGGTTCGCCTGCGTCGGGCGCGGCCAAAACACTGCCGCGCTATTTCAATCCAAAATAGGCGCGCCGCAGCGCCTCGTTGTCGGTCATCTCGGCAACCGTGCCGGAAAAGCGAATGCGCCCGCCTTCCAGAACAAATACGCGGGTTGCCACTTCAAGGAAACCGATATTCTGCTCGGCGATCAAAAGCGCGATGCCGCGCCCCTGCAGGCCGTTCAGGATCCGGATGACCTCCTTGACGAAGAGCGGCGACAGGCCGGCCGAAGGCTCGTCCATGACGAGAAGCTTCGGCTCGGCCGCGAGCGCCTTGGCGATCCCGAGCATCTTGCGCTGCCCGCCCGACAGGCTGGAGGCGGCGTCGCGGCGCTTGTCGCGCAGGGCGGGAAAGAGACCATAGAGCTCGTCGAGGCGCCGGCGGGGATTGGCATGACCCAGCGCCTGAGCCCCCACCAGGATGTTCTCCTCGATCGACAGGTCAGGAAACACCGCGAGCTCCGACATGTAGGTCATGCCGAGCTTCATGCGGTCGCTGGAGCGCATATGAGCGATGTCCTGCCCGCCGAGCGCGATGCTGCCGTGACGAGCCTCGACCAGGCCGACCAGCGACTTCAGGAACGTGGTCTTGCCGGCACCGTTGGCGCCGAGCAGCAGGACCGTCTCGCCTGGTTTGACGTCCAGATCGACGCCCCACAGCACCTGCATCGTGCCGTAGCCCGCATCGACGCCTTGCGCCTGAAGAAGAGGCGTTGCTTCAAGCGGCATGCTCGCCTCCCAAGAACACCTCGATCACCTGCGGTTCCTTCACGGCCGCAGCGAGCTTGCCCTCGAAGATTTCCCGCCCCGCATTGAGAACGATGACGCGGTCGGTGATGTGCTCGATGAAACCCATCAGATGCTCGACGACGATGATCGACATGCCGCCGGCCGCGAGCTGCTTGATCCGCTCGGCAATCCAGTCGAGCTCGGCGGGATTGAGCCCGGCGGCGAGTTCGTCGAGCAGCAGCAGGCGCGGTCGCGTCGCCAGGGCGCGGACCAGATCCAGCATCTTCTGCTGCGCACTGTTGAGATCGGCCGCCGGCCGATCGGCCACACTGGCCAAACGATATTCGTCGAGCAGCGCGTCGAGCGCCGGCGGCGCTCCGCCGATGTGGCCGTAGGCCAGGGCGACCCTGACGTTCTCCCGCACGGTCAGCGACATGAACGGCTTCGGCACCTGGAAAGTCCTGTTGATGCCGCGATGGACCAGCTTGTGGGACGCAACGCCGCCGATGGACGCGCCATCGAACGCGACCTCGCCGCCGTCGGGCGCGTAGAGACCGGAGATCACGTTGATAGCCGTGGTCTTGCCCGAGCCGTTCGGGCCGACCAGCCCCAACACCTCGCCGGGCGCGGCATGAAAGCTGAGGCCGTCGAGTGCAACGAAGCCGCCAAAGCGCTTCACCAGCTTGTGGACGCTGAGAATGGGTTTTGTGTCAGGGGACATGCCAGCCCCTCCGCGTCGCCAGCGAGACCAGCCCGGCCGGCAGGAACAACACCAACCCCATGATGAGGAGACCGTAGATGAGCTGGAAATATTGCGGGGTCGTGAACCCGATCAGATTGTAGACGCCGTACAGGATCAGGACGCCGATGATCGGACCGGAGATCGTTGCAACACCTCCAAACAGCGCGAAGACGATCGCGAAGATGCTGAACTCGCCGCTAAAGACGTTGTCGGGATAGAACACGGACACGTACCAGGCATAGATGCCGCCGGCGAGCCCCGCCACCAGCGCTGACGCCAGCCAGGCCGCAATGCGCATCTTGACGACGTTGACCCCCGCCATCGACGCGCTCACGGAATCCTCGCGAACGGCCTGCAGCGCCAGCCCGAAACTCGAGTTCTTCAGGAAGACGACACCGCCCACCGTCAACGTCAGCACCACCAGCGCCGCATAATAGGCGTGCGAGGGATTGAACGTACCCGTCAGCGACACGCCATACGGCCCCTTGGTGATACCCTCCAATGCGGGATTGGCGACCAGGTGCAGCACGGCCAGTGACGCGGCGAGATTGGCAATGGCAAAATAGGCGCCGGAGAGCCGCAACAACGGCGTCAGCAAGAGGCCGAGCAGCACGCCGACCAATCCCGCCGCCAGCACGGCCACCAGCGCCGGCGACTGATAGTGCATCACCAGCACCGCAAATCCATAGGCACCGGCCCCGAAGAAGCCGACATAGCCGAACGGCAAATAGCCGGTGAAGCCGTAGATGATGTTGACGCCCTGCGCGAGGATCAGGAACGTGACGAAATTGAACAGCAGCAGATGGTTCTGGTAGAGGCCCGGCAGCACCGCAAACACTGCGATCAGCGGCACCAGAATGAACAGCACATGCTTGACGGCATTAGGCAACGCGCACCCGCCTTCCAAGCAGGCCGCTCGGACGTAGCAAGAGGATCAGGATCAGCAGCACATAGGGCAGAAGATCCGCCCATGAGCTGAGATAGGTCTGCACCAGCATGTAGCAGACACCGTAGACGACACCGCCGAGCGCCGTGCCGAGCGGATTGCCGAGCGAACCCAGCACGACGATCGCAAACGACGTGACCGTCGCGTCCGCGCCGAAGGCCGGCGTGATCGAGCCGAACATGAACGGCGCAAACACGCCCGCAACCGCAGCAAGTCCGAGTCCGATTCCGAAGGCCGCGGCCGAGACGCGATCAACATCGATACCCGACGCCAGCGCCTCGTCGCGTCGCGACATCACGGCCCGCGTCAGGGTGCCGAGCCGGGTGCGATAGAGATAGACGTACACGAGACCGATCGCGACGAGGCTGGTTCCGGCAGCAATCACCCAGGGCGCGGGAAATCCCTGGCCGAGAATGCGGATCGGACCGGTCTCCGGCTTGCCGCCGAACAGCTGGACCTTGATGGTCGAGAAAACCGTGCCGAGCAGCCGGCTCTGGATCGAGCGCTCGCTGGTGCCGGCGAAGATCGTGGTGATGGCTTCGACCACCTGCGACAGGCCGAAGAACAGGATGATCGACAGCATCTCGGGATTTGCGGATCCCTGCAGACGCGGCACCAGCACCCAATAAAGCAGCATACCGACCAGCAGAAACACCATGAATGCCAGCGGCACCGCAAACAGTGGGTCGATTCCGGCCAGCGCGACGACGCCCAGCGCCACGAAGGCGCCGAGCATCAACACGTCGCCATGCGCAAGATTGACAATGCGCATGACGCCGAAGACCAGATTAAGCCCCATACCGACCAGGCTGAAATACAGCCCGAACAGGACACCGGCGACCAAGGCGTAGGTCAACATCAGCAGCCGACTCCCAGGACTTGTCCCAAGACTTGACCCACAACTTGCCCAGCAGGGTTTGCTGTCATGGACGCGGATAGACCGGCTTTCCGGTCGCCGTCTCATGGGGATAGATCGAGATGAACTTGAGATGCCCGTGATCGCCAAGCTCGAGCTGGCCAAGCGGCGTCAACTCACCGATCTGGCCACCCATCTCGTCGAGCGCGAAGGTGCCATCCAGCGTTTGCAGCTGATTGGACAGGCTGAAGGTCGCCTTGCGCAGCTCGAGCTGATCGAGGCTGGTCGCGACCGACAGGGTCTTTTCGATCACCAGAGCCGTGGTGTAGCCGGCGACCGAGTTGAAGCCGAACTCGACCTTGCCGTCGGGATATTTCTTGTCCCAGGCCGCCTTGTACTCGTCCATGTTCATCCCGAAATTCACGGAATATTTCAGCTCTTGCGGCGGGACGTAGGTGAAGACGTGCTCCAGCCCCTTCTCGCCAACGTTCTTCTCGAGCAGCTCGGTCTCCAGACCCGCATAGATCGAGAACAGCATCTTGAAATTGGCACCGACGTCCTGGACGTTGCGGAGGAAGGCGATGTCGTTCGGCGCATAGCCAAAGTGAATCACCGCATCCGGGTTGGTGTTGGCGATGTTGTTGATGATGACGGTGTAGTTGGTCGTCTCGGTGGGAACGCCCTGATCGTAGACGATCTCGATCGGAGCGCCCGATTCCTTGACGAACTTGCGGAACGCGTTGGCCTGCGTGCCCGTGAACTCGTTGGTCGCATAGAGAATCGCGACCTTCTTGATGCCGAGGCCGGGTCCATCATGCGAGACGAAATCGGCGACCGGCTTCGGCCAGATGGTCGACACCGGGTCGGCCATCAGGGCGATGTAGGGATTGTCCTTGGAGAAGAAGCTGGCGCCCGTGCCGGTCTGGTCGAACAGGAACATCTTGTGGTCGCGGGCAATCGCGACCGCAGGCGCGGTCAGTACCGAGCCGGAATCGGCCACCAGAAGATCGACCTTATCCTGGGTGATGAGCTGATTGTACAAAGTCGCCGCGGTCGCCGTGTTGCTCTGGTCGTCATAGGCAACGAGCTTGATCGGGATCTTCTTGTCGAACGCCTTCACATAGACGCCGCCTTCGGCGTTCTTCTGTTCGACCCACAGCTTCAGTCCATAGTGAACCGGCATCGAGATCGAGGCATAGCGCCCGCTGGACGCATAGAGCGTGCCGATCTTGATCTCGGCCGGCGCGTCCGCAGCCAGGGCCGGCGCAGCGAAGGTCAGACCTGCAACCAGCGCAACGCCTACGGTTCTCAACATGGAATCCTCCCGATCTCTTCTTGTCTCGGCACTTATGTACCGTGCGGACTTAGTTGCACACAAGCACGCCAACCGCAATTGTGCGCATGGTGGAATACATGGCGTGCAGAGCTCAGTGCTGGACCGTTGACGCGCGATAGTCAATTGGCGCATCAAGATTGAAACGGACGAGCATCAAGTTCTCGCCTTTGGGAGGAGCTGCCGACATGGCCGAACCGCAGCGCGCACGACCGAAACCGACGCCGGAAACCCAGCATTTCTGGGATGGCACCAAAGCGGGCGAGCTGCGCCTGCAACGCTGTGATGCCTGTGCGCATGTCTACTTTCCGCCGCGCCCGTTCTGCCCGTCCTGCGCCTCGCGCAAGGTCACTGTCTTCGCGGCGAGCGGCAAGGGTTTCCTTTACAGCTACGTGATCAATCACCGCCCTGCCGCGCCTGGCTTCACGCCGCCTTACGCGATCGCCGTGGTCGAGCTCGATGAGGGACCGCGGATGATGAGCAACATCATCGACTGCCCGCAGACGCCGGAAGCGCTCGAACTCGACATGAAGCTCCAAGTCGCGTTCCAGCAACTGGACGACAAGATCACGCTTCCCGTGTTCCGCCCGGCGAAGGGGTAAGCCATGCGCAAGAACCACGTTGCCGTCGTCGGCGCGGCCGAGACCACCGAGCTCGGCGTTATTCCCAACATGTCGCAGCTCCAGCTCCACGCGGATGCAGCGCTCAATGCGATCGCCGATGCCGGTCTGAAGCTCTCCGACATCGACGGCTTTGCCACCGCAGTCGAAACGCCGCAGCAGGTCTGCCACTATCTCGGCATCAAGCCGACCTGGGTGGACGGCACGTCCGTCGGCGGCTGCTCGTTCATGCTGCACGTCCGCCATGCGGCCGCGGCGATCGAGGCTGGTCTTTGCAAGACGGTGCTGATCACGCATGCCGAGAGCGGCAAATCGATGATCGGCAAGGCGCCGCGCTCGATCCCCGCCGACAGTCTGCAGGGCCAGTTCGAGGCACCCTATGGCGTCTACGGCCCGCCCAGCATGTTCCCGATTCCCGTGCTGCGTTTCATGAAGACCTACGGCATCACGCATGAACAGCTTGCGTCGGTCGCCGTCGTGCAGCGCGAATGGGCGGCCAAGAATCCGCGTGCGATGATGAAGGATCCGATCACGGTCGCCGACGTGCTCAATTCACGCATGATCGCCTATCCGTTCCGCCTTCTGCAGTGCTGCCTCGTCACTGACGGCGGCGGCGCGCTGATCCTCACCTCGGCCGACCGCGCCAGGGATTTTCCGCGCAAGCCGGTTTATATTATGGGCACCGGCGAGAGCGTGGAAACGCCAATGGTCAGCCAGATGGAAACGTTCAACTCCTCGCGCGCGTTCAAGACCGCGGGGCCGCTCGCGTTCAAGGAAGCCGGCATCGCCCACAAGGACGTCGATCACCTCATGATCTACGATGCCTTTGCGCATCTGCCGCTGTTCGGCCTCGGCGATCTCGGGTTCATGCCGCATGAGGAAACCGGCAAATTCATTGCGGACGGCAACACACGCCCCGGGGCCAGGCTGCCGCTCAACACCAATGGCGGCGGCCTCTCCTACATGCATTCGGGCATGTACGGCATGTACGCGCTCCAGGAGAGCGTGCGCCAGATGCGAGGCATCGCGCCGGCGCAGGTACCGAATGCGAAGATTTCAGTGTGCCACGGCGTCGGCGGCATGTTCGCCGCGTCAGGCACGATCGTGTTTACGAACGAGAGGTAACCCACATGAGCAAATCACTGCAGGACAAGGTCATCATCGTCACCGGCGCTGGGCGCGGCATCGGGCGCGAGATCGCGCTGCTCTGTGCGGCTGAGGGCGCCAAGGTCGTCGTCAACGATCCCGGCGGGGCCGCTGACGGCGCCGGCTCGAGCGCTTCGCCCGCCGAGGAAGTGGTCGAGGAGATCAAAAAGCGTGGCGGCACGGCGGTCGCCAATTTCGAGTCGGTCGCGGAAGCGATCCCCGCCAGCAAGATCGTGAAGACCGCGACCGATGCCTTCGGCAGGCTGGATGGTGTCGTCAACAATGCCGGCATCCTGCGCGACATGATCTTCCACAAGATGAGCGTGGAAGCGTTCGAGGCGGTCATCAAGGTGCATCTGATGGGCTCGTTCTATGTCAGCCACGCCGCCGCGCGCATCTTCCGCGAGCAGGAGAGCGGCTCCTTCGTGCACTTCACCTCGACCTCCGGCCTGATCGGCAATTTCGGCCAGGCCAATTATGCTGCCGCCAAGCTCGGCGTCATCGGGCTTTCCAAGTCGATCGCGCTCGACATGAGCCGCTTCAACGTGCGCTCCAACTGCGTGTCGCCGTTCGCCTGGACCCGCATGATCGGCACCATCCCGACCGAGACCGAAGCCGAGAAGGCGCGCGTCGAGAAGATCAAGCAGATGGGCCCCGAGAAGATCGCGCCGATCTGCGCCTATCTGCTCTCCGATGCCGCCAAGGACGTCACCGGACAGATTTTCGGCGCACGCATGAACGAGCTGTTCCTGTTCAGCCAGAACCGCCCGTTGCGTTCGGTCCATCGCAGCGAGGGCTGGACGCCGCAGTCGATCGCGGAACACGGCATGCCGGCGCTAAAGGGCTCGTTCTACAAGCTGGATCGCTCGGCTGACATCTTCCCGTGGGATCCGGTTTAGGGATCATGTAGCCACAATTCCGGCGTCACGGTGCTGCGATCTCTGGTTGTCTTGTCCAGAGATCGCCCGGCTTCAGCCTGAATGAAGGCGAATGATGTCCTCCCAACAAAAAACTTGGGAGGAAACCATGACAAGAATATTGACCAACTTCGACGACACCACTGCAGGCGAGCGCAGCGGCCTCGGCCGCCGCACGCTTCTCAAGGGCGCCGCGACCGTCGCCGCATCCGCCCTCCTCGCTTCGAACGCCGACGCCCGCGACTACGGCGCCAATGCCGAGCCGCAGCGCTACCCCGACCCAGACATCATCGTCATCGATCCCAAGCGTTTCAAGGCCAAGGTCGGCAACACCTCGATCAAGCGGCTTTACACCGGCTGCCTGTGGGCGGAAGGACCGGCGTGGAACGCGCACGGACAATATCTCGTCTGGAGCGATATCCCGGCCAACCGGCAGCTCCGTTATCTCGACGACGACGGCCACATCTCCGAGCAGTTCCACAAGCCGTCGAACGAGGCCAACGGCAATTCGTTCGACACCGAGGGACGCCAGATCAGCGCCGAGCGCACCCGCCTCGTCCGCTACGAGCATGACGGTTCGGTGACGGCGCTGGCCGAGCAGGCCAATGGCAAGCCGCTCAACGGGCCGAACGATATGGTCGTGCATCCCAACGACAAGTCGATCTGGTTCACCGATCCCGGCTACGGCGCGATCAGCATCTACGAGGGCAAGCTCGCCAATACCGGCTCGCTGCAGCCCTATCAGAAAGAGGCGGTCTATCGCCTCGACGCGCAGTCCGGGCAGTTGACGAAGGTTGCGGACGAGCCGTTCAAGCCGAACGGCATCGCCTTCTCGCACGACTACAAGAAAGTCTATGTCTGCGACACCGGCATCACGCATTATCCGCAGGCGGAAAACGTGGTGTGGTCCTACGACCTCGACGGCCAGAAGCTATCGAACCCGAAGCGGCTGATCGACATGAAGCTCGACGGCAAGTCAGGCTTTCCCGACGGGATGCGCGTCGACACCGAAGGCAATATCTGGGTCGGGGCCGGCTGGGTCGGACCGGGCTATGATGGCGTGCAAGTGTTCGCGCCGACCGACGGCGCGCGCATCGGTCAGATCCTCCTGCCCGAGACCTGCGCCAATCTCTGCTTCGGAGGCAAAAAGCGCAATCGCCTGTTCATGACCGCGAGCCAGTCGCTGTATTCGGTCTATGTGGAGACGCAGGGGGCGCATTTCTGTTGAGAGATATGCCGCGCCCTCACCACGCGTCACGGCCGGGCTTGTCCCGGCCGTCCACGATCTTCGATGCTGCACCAAGAATGTGGATGCCCGGGACAAGCCCGGGCATGACGACTGAGTGTGCAGTCGCGACGTCGTCTTAGCCCGTATTCCGCAACCCCGCGGAGATGCCGTTGATCGTCAGCTGAATCCCGCGCAGCACCTGCTCGTCCGGATTCTGGGCACGGTGCTCCCGCAAGAGCTCGACCTGCACGTGGTTGAGGGGATCGAGATAGGGGAAGCGGTGGCGCACCGAGCGTTCGAGCAGCGGGTTGCCCTGCAGCAGGCGATCCTGTCCCATGATGTCCAAAAGCGTCTCGATGCAGGAATGCCATTCGCGACGGATACGGCCGAAGATTTTTTCGCGCAACGCCTCATCAGGCACGAGCTCGGCATAGCGCGAGGCGATCGCGATCGAGCTTTTTGCCAGCACCATGTCCATGTTCGACAGCAGCATGCGGAAGAACGGCCATTCCTTGTAGAGCTCTTTCAGGAACGGCATGCCCTTGTCGGGATGCTCGGCAATCCACTGCTCGACCGCACTGCCGAAGCCGTACCAGCCGGGCAGCATCAGGCGGCACTGCGCCCACGAGAACACCCAGGGGATCGCGCGCAAATCCTCGATCGCGCGGGTCTTTTTGCGCGAGGCCGGACGGCTGCCGATGTTCAGTGTCGCGATCTCGTTGATCACGGTAGAGGACCAGAAGTAATCGACGAAGCCCTCGGTCTCGTAGACGAGGCCGCGATAGGCCTTGAAGGCGAGATTTGAAAGCTCGTCCATCGCGATCAGATATTCGCGGCGCGGCGCGCTCTCGCGCGGCCGCAACAAGCTCGCGTCCAGCGTCGCCGCAGCCAGGACCTCGAGATTGTTGCGGCCGACTTCGGCGTTGGAATATTTCGACGAGATGATCTCGCCCTGTTCGGTGATACGAATCTGGCCGTTCACGGCGCCGCCCGGCTGAGCGACGATGGCGTCATAGCTCGGTCCGCCGCCGCGGCCGACCGAGCCGCCGCGGCCGTGGAAAAGGCGCAGCCGCACATGATGACGCTCGAACACGTCGACGAGTCCGATCTCGGCCTTGTAGAGCTCCCAGCCCGAGGTGACGAAGCCGCCATCCTTGTTGCTGTCGGAATAGCCGAGCATGACCTCCTGCACGCTGCCGCGGCTGTCGACGAGGCGGCGGTAATCGTGCAGCGACAACATGCGATCCATGATGCCGGAAGAGGCCTGCAAATCCTCGATGGTCTCGAACAAGGGCACGATGTTGATGGCGCTGCGCCCGGAGGGATGGACGAGGCCGACCTCCTTGAGCAGCACCGCGACCTCGAGCATATCAGACATGCCCTTGCACATCGAAATGATGCATTGGGGAATGGCGTCCGATCCGAACTTCGCATGCGCTTCTGCGGCCGCATGGAAGACGTTGAGCTCGCCCATGGTCTCGTCGCTGTACTTGACGAAGGGCGACACCAGCGCGCGCGTCGAGCGCAATTCGTTGGTGAGGAGCGAGATGCGAGCCTCCTCGCCGAGCGCGAGATAGGACATGCCGGGGTTGGCTGCGTCCATCAGCTCGGCGATGGTACGTTCGTGCACCGCCGAGTTCTGGCGGATGTCGAGCCGCGCCAGGTGGAAGCCGAAGCAATCCACCGCGCGCCGCAGCACCCGCAGCCGGCCCCGCGCGATGACGCGGGCGTTGTTGGAGATCAGCGAGCGATGCAGCACGTCGAGATCGACCTGCAGCTCCTTGACACTCTGATAAGGCGCGCCCTTGCCGACCGGCCGGCGGGTGATTTCGACCTCGAGCTTTTCGGCCGTCGCGGTCAGGCGCGCATAGATGCCTGATACCGCGAGGCGATAGGGCTCGCCGCTCCGGTGCGGCGAGGTATCGGGCGAGCGCTCCGCGAGCGTGCGCAGCTCCTCGGAGACATCGGCGAGATGGGCCGCGATCGACAATTCCGAGCCGAGCACGTGGAGCTCGTTCAAATAGAACTGCATCACCCGGCTCGACTGCAGCCGCAGCGTGCCGCGCATCACGTCGGCGGTGACGAAGGGATTGCCGTCGCGGTCGCCGCCGATCCAGCTTCCCATCCTCAGGAACGAAGCGAGCTCGCTGGCAGCCTGCTCGCCACCCTCCTCCAGCCGGTCCTCCAGGGCGTTCACCAGCCGCGGCACCTCGCGAAGGAAGGTATAGTCGTAAAATGACAGGCCGTTGGCGACCTCGTCGAGCACGGTCAGCTTGGTCCGGCGCAGCAGATTGGTCTGCCACAACGTCAGCACCTCGCGGCGAAGCTGCTCGTCGCTGGCGGCGGCCTCGTCCGCGGTCAGCGCAACCCGCTCGCGGCGGTCGAGCAAGGCAGCGACCTCCATCTCGCGGTCCATGGTGCTCTTGCGGCGGACTTCGGTCGGATGCGCGGTCAGCACCGGGCTGACGAGCGCGGTCTTGAAGAAGCTGCGCAGCGCGTCGGCGCCAATGCCGGCGGCCTTGGCGTTGGCCAATGTTTGCGCCAGCACCCCGGAGCCGTTGGCGGCGCTGCGGGTGCGCATCTGGCGGATGTTGTTCTGATCCTCGGCGATGTTGGCAAGGTGGGAGAAATAGCTGAAGGCGCGAACGATCCGAACCGTCTCCGAGGTCGACATGCTGTCGAGGATCTGCTCGAGCTCGCGGCGGGCAATCCGGTCCTCGTCGCGGTGGAACCGGATCGAGGTCTGCCTGATGCGCTCGACCAGGTCGAACACATCAGCGCCCTCCTGGTCGCGCACCGTGTCGCCCAGGATGCGCCCGAGCAAGCGAATGTCGTCGCGCAGCCGGGCATCCGCCTCCAGAGCCTGGACGTCCTCAGGCCGATTCGGGCGAAGATCGGCAGCGTCGGATGGTACGGTCTGGAGGGACATGGCTCGCTCCTTTTTCTAGAGCTCCCAATGGCTCCCCGGCGGACCGAGTGTGCGATATTTTTCTGCCGCAGTGCAAGATGAAGTTGGGGGCGGCGCACACAGCCGTGCGCCGGGGCCAAGAGCGCCGGCAGGGTCAGGCCGGCACGATCACCTTGCCGATCGGCCAGAGCGCGATCCCCGCGAGCTTCAGATGGGCCCATGCGAAGGGAATGCCGATAATGGTGATGGCGAAGAGCACGGCCGTCAGGATGTGGCCGAGCGCCAGCCACCAGCCGGCCAGCACGAGCCAGATGATGTTGCCGATCATCCCGAGGGCGCCGGTGCCGATATCGCTCATGCCGGTGACCTCGTCACGGCTGACCGCGCGCGAGCCGAACGGCAGCAGCGTGTAAATGGCGATGTTGAACGCCGCCCGCGCCCAGGGCAGCCCGATGATGGTGATGGCCATGATGACAGAAGCCACCAGCCAGCCGAACGCCATCCAGGCGCCGCCGATGAGAATCCAGATCAGGTTGAGCAGGATGGAAACTGGGGACATGGGATCATCCGGAGGTCAATGATCCCTCAATATAGCACGACCTCGGAGGTCATAGTCCATGACGCCGGCTGCGTTCGGCACGCAGCGACGTGCCGACAAACCCGACATCCTCGATCCCGCGCGAAATCTCCTTCGCGCAAAGCCAAAGCGTCAGCGCGGCGACGCCAATCGCGGCCAGTCCCGAGATCAGAACAGGATTTGGGCAGAATATGACAAGAAAATTATCGAGCGGAATTGATCCAGTTGGCCAGCGCGGACTGCAAGACGATCCCAGCGCCCAACCGGAAAGCATTACAGCAACAGCATTCGCTGCGGCCGACACCGTCACGACGATCGCAAGACCCTTCTTCATGGAGAGTGCGAGATCAACCATCTTCACGACGGCGCAACATGCGACCACGATGATGATGACCAGGCCCCATCCGGGCGCGGCGGCGATGGCTTGAGCCTGGCCGCTCCAGGCCCACAGCGCAGCAACGCAGGCAAGCAGGGTCAGATTGACCTTCACGGCTTCGGGAAACTTGCAGCGAAGCGCCCAGGAGTTCGCCTTCTCGATGATATCAAGCACGGCGCAGGCGATCAGTCCGGCCGCAAACCCGCCGAGATGGACCCCCCAGTCGATCCGCGAATTGCCGAGCGCAAACGCGATGTTCAATCCGATGTTGATCGCGAAGAAGTCGAACCCGACGTCGAGCTTGCCGAGGATCCACAGGCAAAGCAGCGCACCCAGGATGCCCGACGTGGCGCCGGACGCGCCGACCGTCAAATAAGGGGTGGAATGGATACCATTGCCGATGATCGCGCCGAACACCATCGCGCAGAGATAGATGATGAGGAAGTAAGCCGGTCCGATCCGCCGCTCGAGATGCCCGCCCCACAGGACCAGGCACAGCATGTTCATGGTGAGGTGGACGAAATTGACGTGCAGGAAGCCATAGGCGAGCAGGCGCCAATACTCATGCCGCGCGATGGCGCCCGAATACATGCCGCCGTAACGATACAGCAATTCCGCCGGCGCCGCCGGACCGCCCGCCTGGATGAAGCAAAACCCCGACGCGAGCACCGTCACGGTCATGAGGGCGTAGACGGCCGCATGAGGGACCTCGAAGAAGCCGGGACGAAACGATGGCATGAATATCGGGACCGGATGAAATGGGAGCGACAGCGTAGCCGAGCCGATCAAATAACTCTACCCATACGTGCATCAGATCGGCTACAGCTTGCTGTGAACGTTGGATTTTCTTCTGCACCCGGGCTGCGGCAAGACCGCGAGGGTGCGTCGTCGATCGTCAGTTTTGAGGCTGGAAGGAGCGAGCGTCGCGCGGGTGTACTTCCGCTTCATCGAACTGACGCACGCACCAGGCAGAATATGCCGGCCGCCTGAAACATTCGGAAGCCAATGGCGTTGCTGAGGCGGTCGCTATTGGCTGGGGGCTTCAATGTCCGATTTCGTCATCGAGGAAGGCCTGCCTTATCCGCTGGGTGCCCATTGGAGCGGCAACGGCACCAATTTCGCGGTGTTTTCAGCCAACGCCACCAAGGTGGAAGTCTGCTTCTACGACGGCGATCGCGAGACGCATCGCTTCGAGCTGCCGGAATATACCGACCAGGTCTTCCACGGCTATATCGCCGGCGTCGGCCCCGGCACCTTTTACGGCTACCGCGTCTATGGGCCCTATCAACCCGACGCCGGTCACCGCTTCAATCCCAACAAGCTGCTGCTCGATCCCTATGCCCGCGCACATGCCGGGAGCTTGACCTGGAATCCGGCGGTGTTCGGCTACATCATGGAGACCGGCGACGACACGACCTTCGACGAACGCGACAGTGCGCCGTTCATGCCGAAATGCGTCGTGGTCGATCCTGATTTCGACTGGCAGGCCGAGGCGGCCCGTCAGAACGTTCATTGGGACGAGACCATCGTCTACGAGACCCACGTCAAGGGTTTCACCAAGAAGCATCCTGCCGTGCCGGAAAACCTGCGCGGCACCTATGCCGGCTTCGCGGCGCCCGAAATGATCGCGCATCTAACATCGCTCGGCGTGACCTCGATCGAGCTGCTGCCGGTCCATTCCTTCATCAACGACGACAATCTTCTGAAGAAGAACCTGGTCAATTACTGGGGCTACAACACCATCGGCTTCTTCGCGCCCGACCCTCGCTATGCATCGGACGTGCCGAACAGCCTGCGCGAGTTCAAGGAGATGGTCTCGAAGCTGCACGGCGCCGGGCTCGAGGTGTTCCTCGACGTCGTCTACAACCACACCGCCGAAGGCAACGAGCTCGGGCCGACGCTGTCCTTCAAGGGCATCGACAATGCGAGCTATTATCGCCTCCTGCCCGACCTGAAGCGCTATTACATCAACGACACCGGTACCGGAAACACCGTCAACCTGTCCCATCCGCGCGTGATCCAGATGGTGATGGACAGCTTGCGCTACTGGGCCGGCCATATGCATATCGACGGCTTCCGCTTCGATCTCGGCACCATTCTCGCGCGCGAGGTCTACGGCTTCGACGAGCAGAGCGGATTCCTGAAGGCGATGGATCAGGATCCGCTGCTCTCGACCGTCAAGTTGATCGCCGAGCCCTGGGACTGCGGACCCGGCGGCTATCAGGTCGGCGGCTTCCCGCCCGGCTGGGCCGAGTGGAACGACAAATATCGCGACACGGTACGCGATTATTGGCGCGGCGAGGCGCCGCCGTCCGCGCTGGCCTCGCGGCTGCTTGGCTCGGGCGACATCTTCGGCCGCTGGGGCGGCCGGCGCTCATGGGCCAGCGTCAACTTCATCACGGCTCATGACGGCTTCACGCTGAATGATTGGGCGAGCTACAACGACAAGCACAACGAAGCCAATGGCGAGGGCAACCGCGACGGCAACTCCAGCAACCGCTCCTGGAACTGCGGCGTCGAAGGCCCGACCGACAACAAGGATGTCATTGCGCTGCGCGAGCGGCAGAAGCGAAACATGCTGGCAACGCTGCTGCTCTCGCAGGGAACGCCGATGCTGCTCGGCGGCGACGAGTTTGGCCGGACCCAACAGGGCAACAACAACGCCTATTGCCAGGACAGCGATATCTCCTGGTTCGACTGGAACATGGGCGAGGACGCGCAAAAGCTGCTCGACTTCACCAAGCGGGTGATCCAGCTGAGACGAGACTATCCGATCCTGCGCCGCAGCCGCTTCCTCACCGGCGCACATGACGCGCAGCTCGACATCCGCGACGTCGTCTGGGTCAATGCCAATGGCAGCGAGATGTCGAGCGACGAATGGGAAAACGGCTGGCTGAAATGCTTCGGCGCCATGCTCGACGGCCGGGCGCGCAAAACAGCCATCCCGCGCCATGGCGAGGACGACAGCGTGCTCATCATCCTCAACAGCTATGCGGGCGAGGTCGACTTCAAGCTGCCGCACACCACGGCCGGACCGTGCTGGTCACTGCTGCTCGACACCAATGCCGCCGATGGCGCATCCGGCGCGCGGTTCGAGTTCGACAGCGTCTACAAGGTGCCGGGCCGGTCGTTCCTGCTGTTCGTTGGCGGGGAGCTGGTCTAGGGCATAGCGTTTTAGAGCTTGGCTCCATCCCGGGGACACGGCCTTCAGATCTTCCGCCCCGCCTGCTCCCAATAGGGATCGCGCAGGCGGCGCTTGAAGATTTTTCCGGAGTCCTCGCGCGGCAGGCCCGAGCGGATCTCGATATGCTTCGGCACCTTGTAATCGGCGAGCGAGCCCTTCAGTCGCGCACGGATGTCGGCGACACCGAGCGCGACGTCAGGTTGGGGCTCGACCACCGCCATCAGCGCCTCGCCGAACTCGGCATCGGGGATGCCGAACACGGCGCAATCATGCACGCCCGGGACGGCGTGCAGCACCGACTCGATCTCGGCCGGATAGATGTTCACGCCGCCCGATATCACCATGTCGCGCTTGCGGTCGCAGATGAAGACGTAGCCGTCTTCGTCGATGTAGCCGACGTCGCCCGAGGTGATGAAACCGTCGCGGTCGATCTCGGCGCGCTTCTCCGGCTTGTTGTGATAGGTGAAGTCGGCCATTTCACGCATGCGGGAATAGATCTCGCCGATTTCGCCGACGCCGAGCACGCTTCCGTCGTCGCCGATGAAGCGCAGCTCGGCGCCGGGCGAGATCTTGCCGACCGTACCCGGCTTCTTCAGCGCATCCTCTGATGTCGCGAAGGTCACGGCACTCGATTCAGTCGAGCCGTAGAATTCATAGATCACCGGCCCCCACCATTCGATCATGGCGCGCTTGACGTCGGCCGGACAGGGCGCTGCGGCGTGAATGATGTGGCGCAGCGAGGAGACGTCGTACTTCTTGCGGGTCTCCTCCGGCAGCTTCATCAGGCGTATGAACATGGTCGGCACCATGAAGATGGTATCGATCTTGTAGCGCTCGATCAGCTCCAGAAACTCTTCCGCCTCGAAGCGCGGCATCAAGACCAGTGCGCCGCCAAGCTTGCCGGAGCGGATGCCGAACGAGTTCGGCGCGGAGTGATAGAGCGGACCCGGCAGGATGGCGCGGGCACCGGGCTTCAAGCCGTAGATCATCGCCCGCATGCGCTCGCCGGCGGCCTGCTGTTCCGGCGTCGGCGCATTGCGCCGCACGCCCTTGGGATGACCCGTCGTGCCTGACGTGTAGATCATGTTCATCGGCTGCGGCACGACCGGGCCGTCATAGGGCTGGAATTGCGCGAGCCAGGATTCGAAATCGATCGCGAAGTCCGGCGTCTCGAGGTGATCGGGATCGATCTTGTAGGTCTTCAGGATTTCCGGCGGCGTCGGCACGCTGAGAACGGTGACGCCTCTCGGAATCGCGTCACGCAAAGCGTGCAGCATGTCGGCATGTCCGATCAGCACGGAGGTGCCGGTGTCGCCGAGGATGTAATTGATCTCCTCCGGCTTGAAGTGCCAGTTGATCGGCACGCCATAGGCGCCCAGCCGCATCGCGGCGTAGGCGGCCTCGAGGAAGGCGATGTCGTTGCGCATCAACATGCAGACGCAATCGCCTTGCTTGACACCGATCTTGGCGAGGCCGGAGGCGACGCGGTCGGCGCGATCAGCGACTTCGGCGTGGGTGCGGCGGCGCTCACCGGAGACGATGCCGAGGAAGTTGGACGTTTCGCTCATTTTTGTTGTCCGATCTTTCGTCGGGTTGAGAGAGGCAACTGCTATTCAGGCAGTCATTCCGGGGCGATGCGCAGCATCGAACCCGGAATCCATTTCACAGCGGACCGTGCGGCCCGATGGATTCCGGGCCTGCGCCTACGGCGCATCCCGGAATGACGAACTTAATCCGCATACTTCGCTGCGCGCTTCTCCAGATTGGAGCGCACCGCTTCGGTCTGGTTCGGGCTGCCGATCAGCTTCTGCTGCTCGATCGACTCCGCAAGCAGCGCCGGCCCCGGATCGACCGAGAGATTGTTCAGCAGCCGCTTCGCGGCACGGATCGCATCGGGGCTCTTGCCGGCGATCTCGCGCGCGACTTCGAGCGCCGCAGCGCGCGGATCATCGCAGATGCGGGTGGCGAGGCCGTAAGCCATCGCCTCCTGCGCGGAGAAGATGCGCCCCGTGTAGGTGAGATCGCGCAGGATGTCGTCGCGCACGAGGCTCGCCAGGATCGGCGTGCCCGCCATGTCAGGCACGAGTCCCCATTTGATTTCCATCACCGACATCCGCGCATCGGGGCTAAGGAAACGCATGTCGGCGCCGAGCGAGAGCTGAAAGCCGCCGCCGAAGGCAACGCCGTGCACGGCCGCGATCACGGGAACCGGAAGCTGGCGCCAGCCCCACACCGCTTGTTGCGGGAAGTTGGCCTGGCCATGCGTGCGCTTGGCGAGATCGCGATTTTCGCCACCCGGAATTCCGTTGCCGCCCTTCTCCTTCATGGCGGCGAAACGCCCCATGTCGAGACCGGCGCAGAAGGCGCGGCCTTCACCCGACAGCACGACGACGCGCACGCCTTTTTCCTTCGAAAGACGCTCGGTTGCCGCAACAAGGGCCTCGAACATGGCCTGATCGAGTGCATTCATCTTGTCCGCGCGCACCAGGCGCACGTCGGCGACGCCTTCCAAGATCGAGATCGAGACGCGCTCTTCCATGGATGAATTCTCCCTTTTCTTGTTCGGTGCCGCTTTACAGAAGGCTGACGGCCGGATTTAGTCAATCGACCAATTAACTTACAATCCGTACGGGAGAAACAGCCATGTTCAAGGAAAATCTTCTGGCTGGGCGGCGCATTCTCGTGACCGGCGGCGGCACAGGGCTCGGCAAATCGATGGCGGCTCGCTTCCTCGAGCTCGGCGCCGAGGTGCACATCTGCGGACGCCGCAAGATCGTCTGCGACGAGACCGCGATCGAGCTGATGGGTGAGTATGGCGGCCGCGTCACCAGCCATGGTGTCGACATCCGCAACGCGCTGGCGGTCGAGGAGATGATCGATAACATCTTTCGCGAGGCGCCGCTGACCGATCTCATCAACAACGCCGCCGGCAATTTCATCTCGCGCACGGAAGAGCTCTCGCCGCGCGGCTTCGATGCCGTCGCCAACATCGTCATGCACGGCACGTTCTACGTGACCCAGGCGGTCGGCAAGCGCTGGATCGCGTTGAAGCAGCCGGGCAACGTCGTCTCGATCACCGTGACCTGGGTGCGCAACGGCTCGCCCTATGTGGTGCCGTCGGCGATGAGCAAGTCGGCGATCCACGCCATGACGATGTCGCTGGCGACCGAATGGGGCCGCTACGGCATCCGCCTCAACACCATCGCGCCGGGCGAGATCCCGACCGAGGGCATGAGCAAGCGCATCAAGCCCGGCGACGAGGCCGGCGCGCGCACCAAGGCGATGAATCCGATGGGCCGCGTCGGCACCATGGAGGAACTGCAGAACCTCGCCGTGTTCCTGATCTCCGGCGGCTGCAACTGGATCACCGGTGAGACCATCGCCATGGACGGCGCCCAGGCGCTGGCGATGGGCGGCAATTTCTACCAGCTGCGCGACTGGAGCGACGACGACTGGAAGACCGCGCGCGAGAGTATCATGGCACAGAACGAGAAGGACCGGGCGAAGCGTGGGTAGCTGCTCTCTCCGCTGTCGTCCTGGCAAAAGCCAGGACGACAGCGGGGCCCCCATCTTGTCTTCACCCGCCGATAACGCCAAACTCCCCGCATAAAGACAAAACACCACGGGAGAGACATGTCTACACAGCCATTGGCGAACCTCGCCGACATGGTGCGCGAGCGCGCGATGAGCCGCGGCAACGCCACTGCCTACGAGTTCGAGGGCCGCGTGACCAGCTTTGCCGAGTTCGATATCAAGACCAATAAGGTCGCCAACGCGCTTGTAGCGATGGGCGTAAAGAAGGGCGACCGCATCGCCTATCTCGGCAAGAACAGCGACCTCTACTTCGAGCTGCTGATGGGCGCGATGAAGGCCGGCGTCGTGATGGCGCCGGTGAACTGGCGTCTCGCCGGACCCGAGGTCGCCTTTATCGTCGCCGACTGCAAGGCGCCCGTACAGTTCGTCGGGCCGGAGTTCATCACCCAGGTCCGCCAGATCAAGGACCAGCTTCCCGGCGTACGCACTATCATCACCACCGAGGGCGGCGCACCGGAATGGCAGGATTTTGCCGCGTGGCGCGATGCGCAGAACGGCGACGATCCGAAGGTGCCGATCGATACCAAGGACATCGCGATCCAGCTTTATACGTCAGGCACCACAGGCAAGCCGAAGGGCGCGATGCTGAGCCACGCGAACTTCCTCAACCTCGTGCAGACAGGCAATGCCGAGGACAAGCCGGAGTGGAACCGGTGGTCGACGGACGACGTGTCACTGGTCGCGATGCCGATCTTCCATATCGGCGGCTCAGGCTGGGGCGTGATGGGGCTCTATCACGGCGCCCGCGGCGTCATCGCGCGCGAGTTCGATCCGACCAAGGTGCTGGACTTCTTCGAGCAGTCGGGCATTACGAAACTCTTCATGGTGCCGGCTGCTATGCAGTTCGTGGTGCGGCAGCCACGCGCCAAGACAGTCGATTTCTCCAGGCTGAAATACATGCTGTACGGCGCCTCGCCGATTCCAGCGGCGCTGCTGAAGGAATGCATCGAGGTCTTCAAATGCGGCTTCGTGCAGATGTACGGCATGACCGAAACGACCGGCACCATCGTCGCGCTGCCGCCGGAGGATCACGTCGAGGGGCTCGAGCGGATGCGCTCGGCCGGCAAGGCGCTGCCGGGCGTCGAGATCGCGATTTTGGATGCTGACGGCAAACCGCTGCCGCCGCGCCAGGTCGGCGAGATCGCGACGCGCTCGGGCTCCAACATGGCCGGCTACTGGAATCTGCCAGAGGCGACCGCCTCAACATTGCGCGGCGACGGCTGGCTGCGCACGGGCGACGCCGGCTACATGGATGAAGACGGCTACCTCTACATCCACGACCGCATCAAGGATATGATCATCTCCGGCGGCGAGAACATCTATCCCGCCGAAGTGGAGAGCGCGCTGTGCGATCATCCTGATGTCGCCGAAGCCGCCGTGATCGGCGTGCCGGACGATAAATGGGGCGAGGCGGTGAAGGCCGTCGTGGTGATGAAGCCAGGCAAAGAGGCAACCGCCACCGACATCATCAACTTCACCCGCGAACGCATCGCCGGATTCAAGACGCCGAAGAGCGTGGAGTTTCTGCCGGCATTGCCGAGGAATCCATCAGGCAAGATCCTGCGGCGGCAATTGCGCGAGCCATATTGGGCGGGGAAGGATAGAAGGGTAAATTGATCCACGGTGCCGTAGGGTGGGCAAAGGCGCGAAGCGCCGTGCCCACCATCTCTCTCCGCAATGGCGAGTGGTGGGCACGCTTCGCTTTGCCCACCCTGCGGGACCGGTGCAAGCTTCAGTGCTTCCCGGGCCCCATATACCCGAACAAGAACCCCGCCACCTTGCGCATCTGGATCTCCTCGCTGCCTTCGGTGATGCGGTAGCGGCGGTGGTGGCGGTAGATATGCTCGAACGGCTTGTGGCGTGAATAGCCCATGCCGCCGTGGACCTGCATGGCGCGGTCGGCGGATTCGCAGCAGAGGCGGTTTGCCCAGTAGTTGCACATCGAGACGCGGTCCGAGAGCGTGCGCTCGATCTGCTCCTCGGTAAGCTGGTCCATCTCCCAGGCGGTCTTGCGGATCAACAGACGCAGCATCTCGGCTTGCGTGGCAAGCTCGACCAGCGGGAACTGAATCGCCTGGTTCTCGGCGAGCGCCTTGCCGAACGGCTTTCGCTCGCGTGCGTATTTGACGCTCTCGTTGATGCAGTAGACGGCCGCGCCCAGCGAGCTCGCCGCCTGGCGGATGCGGTTCTGATGCACGAAGCATTGCGCCAGCGACAGGCCGCGGCCGACTTCGCCGAACTGCGCATCCTCAGGCACGAACACATCCGTAAAGCTGACGCGCGGATGGTCGGTCGGCATGTTGAAGGTCCACATATATTCCTCGACCTTCACGCCGTGGCTCTTGGCCGGCACCAGGAAGCAGGTGATGCCGCGGGCATCGCCGTCATTGCCCGACGTACGCGCGAACAGCGCGCAATGCGTGGCGACGTGCATGCCGGTCGTCCACATCTTCTCGCCGTTGATGATCCAGCCCTTGACGTTGTCTCTGACGACAGGCACCGCCCGCGTTTCCATGTGGGTCGCGTCGGAGCCGTGATGCGGCTCGGTGAGGCCAAAGGTGATGCGATACTTGCCCTTGATCGAGCCGTCGATCATCGCCTTCTGATCGTCGCGGCCGTAGCGGTCGAGCATGGTGACGACAGGAAAATTGCCGACGATCGAGTGCTCGTTCTGGAGGTCGTTGTGCAGGCCGAGGCCCTTCGCCGCAAAATGCTCGCGGATCACGGCCATCCAGAGATTGGAGCCGTCCTTGCCGCCATATTGCTTGGGCACCGGGAAGCGCAAATGACCGGCGGCATCTGCGAGATCCTTTGCCTTGCGCAGCAGCGCTTCCCATTCATGCCGCGGCAGGCCGCCATTCTCGAAATCGGTGCGCGCCCATTCGCGGCGGTGATCGAAGAAGCGAATGTTGTCGTCGGCCTGTTCCAGCGGCTTGATCTCGCGCTCGATGAAACGATCGAGCTCTCCGAGATAGGCGACGAGATCGACAGGCAATGAGAAATCCACGGTGCTCTCCCGGGCTGATTTTATCGTTTTGCGTTAAGGCGCTAGGCGCGTTTCTGCTTCACACGATTAAGGTGAGAAGAGCGCGCGCAAGTCAAGCGAGCCCAGGCGCGTGAGAAGCGCAAGGCGCACCCCCGCAATTCGATGGTGTTGTGACGCTGACGCGCGGTAGTATGACGCCGATATTCCTTTACGAGAAAATGCGGGAGCGCACGATGGAGCTGAAATTCTCAAAGGTGGAACGCAAGGGACCGGTCACGATCATCACGCTGTCGCGACCTGAGGTCTACAACGCGCTGCACATCGATGCGCATTTCGAACTCAACAAGGTTTTTGACGATTTCGCCGCCGATCCGGAACAGTGGGTCGCGGTCGTCACCGGCGCCGGCGACAAGGCGTTCTGCGCCGGCAACGACTTGAAGTGGCAGGCCGCGGGCGGCAAGCGTGGCTGGGACAAGGGAGGCTTTGCCGGCCTTACCTCGCGCTTCGACTGTGACAAGCCGATCATCGCCGCGGTCAATGGCGTCGCCATGGGCGGCGGCTTCGAAATAGCGCTGGCCTGCGACCTCATCATCGCCTCGGAGAACGCAACCTTCGCCCTGCCCGAGCCGCGCGTCGGCCTTGCCGCACTTGCCGGCGGCCTGCACCGCTTGCCGCGCCAGATCGGCCTGAAGCGCGCCATGGGCATGATCCTCACCGCGCGCCATGTCAGCGCCAAGGAAGGCCATGAGATCGGCTTCGTCAACGAGGTGGTCCCGCAGGGCGAGGCACTCGCCGGCGCGCTGCGCTGGGCCGAGATGATTACCAAGAACTCGCCGATGTCGATCCGCGCTTCGAAGCAAACCATCCGGAAGGGGCTTGCGGTATCGCTGGAGCAAGCGATCGAGGAGCAGCGCGAATATCCGGCCGTGAAGGCGATGGTGGCCTCGCAGGATTACATCGAAGGCCCGAAGGCGTTTTCGGAGAAGCGGCCACCGAAGTGGGTGGGAAAGTAGCTCAGCTCGTCATTGCGAGCGCAGCGAAGCAATCCAGAAAAATCATCTGCGGAAGCAGTCTGGATTGCTTCGTCGCATCAGCGCAAAATTGCTTCGCAATTTTGTCGCGAGCTCCTCGCAATGACGAGAAGAGGCCTAGCCGCCTCGCGATAGCTCTCGCTTGTAAGACGCGTAATTCGGCTGATCGACCGCAAGCTTGTCCATCGTGGTCGCCCACAGATGCTCGGCCAGCCCCGGCGTTGCGAGATCGACCTCGCCCCTGGCGATACGCTCCGCGAGAGCGCGGTTCAACTCCGTCACCGAGCCCTCGACACCGAGCAGCGCACGCAGCCGTTCCACTTCCCTCGCATCACTCCCCTCCTCCTGTGTCAGTTGCCGCGTGACAAGATCGAGGATGTTGATCGCCACCCGCAGCTTGAACGCCTGATGGCCCGAGATCAGCGGCGTGATGTCGCTGCGGAGGAAATCGGCGACCGCCTTGGTCAGCTCGATCGGGGTCGGTTCGTCCTGCATTGCCTATCCTCCCCGCGGCGCGAGCAGCCGTAAGAGATCGATCTCGGTCTCGGATGCACGGCGCCCGATCATGGCGCGCTCCATGGAATGGTCCGGCCCCTCGCGGAAGCGCTGCATCATGCCGCCGCACATGATGCCCCAGCGTAGCGTCCCCATCACTTCCCAGAACTTGACGCGCGCTGCATCGACCTTGCGGCCGGCAGCCTCGTAGCCGGCAAAGAGCTCTTCGCGTGAGCCAAAGCCGCCGACGGGCTTGTCGATCTCGCCAAAGCGCCAGGAGTTCACGCAGACCCAGCCGAGATCCTCCATGGGATCGCCGAGATGAGCGAGCTCCCAGTCCAGCACGGCACGGACGCCGTCGGCGCCGATGATGAGATTGCCGTTGCGGAAATCGCCGTGCACCAGCGTCACTTCAGTCGATGGGCCGGGATCATGGTCGCGCAGCCAGCGCAGTGCAAGCTCGAACACGGGCTTTGGCCAGTTCAGGCTGCGATAGTCGCGATCGAACTCGGAGATCTCCTGCGTCGCCGACCTGCTGCGCAGCTCGGGCAGCTTGTCCTGCGGCAGTTGGTGCAGGCCCGCAAGCACGCCGCCGATCTGCCGCGCGAGCAGTGGCCGCGCTGCGGCGAATTCGTCATCGCGAAGAATCTTGCGGGCGATGGTCTCGCCCTCGACCCGCTGCATGATGAAGCCAGTGCCGAGATCGTCATCCGGCGTCAACACATGCATCACGCGCGGCGACGGCACGCCAGCCTCGAAGGCTAGTTGCATCAGCTGCGCTTCGGCCGCGAGCCCCGCGGCCCGCGTCGGCGCCGCGCCATAGCCCTTCGGCGAGCGGCGCAGAATTGCACCGATCGGGCCGTCGGGATGCGTGATATCGAAACGCCAGGTCTCCTGGCTGGCACCACCGGACAGTTTTGCCGCGCCGGTGACGCCGGTCGCACCTCGACACCAGCGCTGAACGCTGCGGGAAAGCTCCGTCTCGATCATTTGCCTTTGAACTGCGCGGGCCGCTTCTCCAGGAACGCGCCGACGCCCTCGCGGAAATCCTGCGTATCGCCGGCGCGGAGCTGGCACTGGAATTCGAGATTGAGCTGCTCCTCGAAGGAGTTTTCCGGGCTGTCCCAATAGAGCTTGCGGATCAGCGACAGTGCGACCGTCGGGCCGCTGGCAAGCTCGCGTGCGAGCTTCATCGCCTCTTCCATCAGCACGCCGTCATCATAGACGCGATTGACGAGGCCCCATTCCAGCGCCTTCTCGGCCGGGAGCCGCTCGCCCATCAACGACAACTCGATCGAGCGCGCCTTGCCGATCAGACGCGGCAACAGCCAGGTCGAGCCACAATCCGGCACGAGGCCGATGCGCCGGAAGGCTTGCAGGAAATAGGAGGAACGCGCGCACAAGATCATGTCGCCGAGCAGCGCAAAGCTCATGCCGGCACCCGCGGCCGGGCCGTTGACCGCGGTGACGATCGGACAATGCAGATTGCGGATACGGCGCAGGAACGGATGAAAGCCGGTCTCCAGCGTCAGGCCGGCCTTGGTCTTCTTCGACTGGTTGTTGCGGCCCTGCAGATTCGCACCCGTGCAGAACGCTCGGCCTGCGCCGGTCAGCACGACACAGCGCACCTCGTCCTTCTTCTCCTCGATCGCGTCGAGCGCCTCGGAAAGACCGCCCAGCATATCCACAGAGACCGCGTTCATCACCTCCTGATGGTCGAGCTTGAGGATCGCGACCGAGCCATCGAATTCGAGCGTGACGTGTTTGAACTGCATCGTTTCCTCGTCAGTTGCGGCCGGCGTCAGTTTCGCAGACCGGAATTAGCATTGCCGGGGCGCATATTTGATTTTTGGCGCGGTCTTGTCCATGGTGATCGCAGCATAGCAAGCAATCTTGCGCGCAGCGGCTGATGCGCCGCATACCCAAGACGTCTTGCCAAAAACAGGAAACGCGCCATGAATCTTTTCGACCTCACTGGCCGCGTCGCCGTGATCACCGGCGGCAATGGCGGCATCGGGCTCGGCATCGCGCAGGCGCTCGCGGGCCAGGGCTGCAACGTCTCGATCTGGGGCCGCAATGCTGACAAGAACAAGGCCGCTGCCGCGAGCATGGCAGGACTGTCGGGCAAGGTCGACAGCCGCGTCTGCGACGTCACGGATGCCGCGTCAGTCAATGCCGCGATGAAGGCGACGCTCGACACGTTTGGCCGGGTCGACGGCTGCTTCGCCAACGCCGGCATCGGCGGCGGTGGCCGCAGGTCATTCATCGAACGCACCGAAGAAGAATGGCGCACGATGTTTGCGACCAATCTCGACGGCGTGTTCCACGCCTTCCAGGCGGCCGCGAAGCACATGACCGATCGCGCCAATGCGGGCGATCCCTTCGGCCGGCTGGTCGCCACCTCGAGCCTCGCCTCGATCTTCGGCACCGCGCGCAACGAACATTATGCCGCGACGAAAGCCGCCATCAACGCGCTGGTGCGCGCGCTCGGCGTCGAGCTCGCCCGCCACGGCGTCACCGCGAATGCGATCCTGCCTGGCTGGATCAAGAGCGACATGACGGCGGGCATCATGGCCAACGAAAAATTCGTCGCCAACGTGATGCCGCGGATTCCGATGCGGCGCTTCGGCGAGGCCAGCGATTTCGGCGGCATCGCCGTCTATCTGATGAGCAAGGCGTCGTCGTATCACACCGCGGATACGTTCGTGATCGACGGCGGCTATACGGCGTTTTGAGATTTCGTAGCCCGGATGGAGCGCCGCGCAATCCGGGACTTCCAAAAAGCAAGCAAGACCCGGATTGCGCGGCGCTCCATCCGGGCTACAACTCTGAGGGGAGTGGGCAAATGTTCTCGCACATCATGATCGGCACCAACGACCTCGACAAGGCCAAGGCGTTCTACGACAACCTGCTCAGCACGCTCGAGGTACGCCCGGCCAAGGTCGACGGCCATCGCATCTTCTACTTCACCAAGACTGGTGTGTTCTCGGTGACCAAGCCGATCAACGGCGAGCCGGCGACCTGCGCGAACGGCGGCACCATCGGCTTTGCCGCCAACTCACCCGAGCAGGTCGACAAGTGGCACGCCGCCGGTGTCGCCGCTGGCGGAACGCCGATCGAGAATCCACCCGGCATCCGCGAGGGCGCGGGGAACAAGCTCTATCTCGCCTATTTGCGCGACCTCGACGGCAACAAGATCTGCGCGATGCATCGGATGCCGAGCTGAGGCGTGCCGTACTCTGCTCGTCATTGCGAGGAACACTTGCGACGAAGCAATCCAGACTGCCGCCGCGGTAAGATTCTGGATTGCTTCGCTGCGCTCGCAATGACGGGATCCTGGGCACCGGTCCGTGCTCTATCCACGTCACGTCCCTGCCGTCATTCAAACAACATTTCAAACGTCCCGCGAAATTCCATCGCATGGCATGGCTCGCGCGGAAAAATACCCGCTCGCACTTTCGCGGCGCTGCGACTATTCTCCCGGCCAACACGATCTCAGCGCCTCCGGGAGGAACAATGACAAAGCACACCTACATTCCCCGCACCACCAACTATGCGCTCAACCCGGGCGATGAGCTCAATGACCTCAGGATGTCCGATCAGGTCCGGCCGCTCTACGATCACGTCAAGAAGTTCATCCGCGAGACGGTCGAGCCGATGTCGATCGAGTTCGCCAAGGCCGGCGAAGGCAAAGAGGATCGCTGGAGTTTTACGCCGAAGCAGCTCGAGGTGCTCGAGGCCGCCAAGAACAAGGCCAAGAAGGAAGGCCTCTGGAATTTCTTCCTGCCCGATGACGAGACCGGCCAGGGCCTGAAGAATCTCGACTACGCCTATATCGCCGCCGAGCTCGGCAAGAGCCCGCTCGCGTCCGAGACCATGAATTGCTCGGCGCCCGACACCGGCAATATGGAAGTGCTGGAGCGCGTCGGCACCAAGGAGCAGAAGGAGAAGTGGCTGAAGCCGCTGCTCAATGGCGAAATCCGCTCCGCCTATGTCATGACCGAGCCGAATGTTGCTTCCTCCGACGCCAAGAACATCTCGACGACCGCAAAGCTCGTCGGCGATGAATGGGTGATCAACGGCGAGAAGTATTATATCTCCGGCCTCGGCGACCCCCGCTGCAAGATCCTGATCGTGATGGTGAAGACCAATCCGGATGCAGCGCCGAGCAAGCAGCAGTCACAGATCCTGGTGCCGCGCGACACGCCCGGCGTCGAGGTGCTCGGGCCCATGTACGTGTTCGGGCAGGACCACGCGCCGCGCGGCCACATGCACATGCGCTTCAACAATGTGCGCGTGCCGAAGGAGAACATGCTGCTCGGCGAAGGCCGCGGCTTCGAGATCTCGCAGCTTCGCCTCGGGCCGGGCCGCATCCATCACTGCATGCGCACCATCGGCAAGGCCGAGAAGGCGCTCGATCTCATGGTGCAGCGGGGCCTCACCCGCGAAGCCTTCGGCAAGAAGATCGCCCATCTCGGCGGCAACATGCAGATCATCGCGCAGGCGCGCTGCGAGATCGAGGCGATGCGGCTGATGGTGCTGAAGGCCGCCAAGGCGATGGACGTGCTCGGCAACAAGGAGGCCCGTGTCTGGGTCTCCATGGTCAAGGCCATGGTGCCCGAGCGCGCCTGCAAGATCATCGATCAGGCAATCCAGATGCATGGCGCCACCGGCATCTCGCACTGGACCCCGCTCGCCGAGATGTACCAGGACGTCCGCCACCTGCGCTTCGCCGATGGTCCGGACGAGGTGCACTGGATGGTGGTCGGACGGCATGAGTTGAGCATGGCGTAGGCTGGTTGTTTCCCCGCTTCGCGCTTGGGAAAGAGGGGAAGAATCTCATCGGGGCCACCATGGATTATGCCGCCAGCGACCTGACGCCACGCGAGTGCTACAAGGTGCTGACCTCCTTCATCCTGCCGCGGCCGATCGCGTGGGTGACCTCGGTCGGACCCACCGGCGTCGTCAACGCAGCCCCGTTCAGTTTCTTCAACGCCTTCTGCGAGGATCCGCCGCTGTGCATGTTTGCGGCGAACCGCAAGCCGAACGGCCAGGACAAAGACACCTTCCGCAACATCCAGAAGACCGGCGAGTTCGTGGTGAACGTCGCCGACGAGCCGCTCGCCAGGGCCATGCACGAGAGCAGCGGCGACTTCCCGCCCGAGGTCGGCGAGCCCGACTATCTCGGCTTGAAACTTGCGCCCTCAAGCAAGATTGCCGTACCTCGGCTGGCCGATACGCCCTGGGCGATGGAATGCAAGCTCTGGAAGATGATCGACGTCAATGACGATCGCCGCCTGATCTTGGGTGAAGGCATCCACTTCCACATCCGCGACGAGCTCTGGGACGACAAGGCGATGCGGGTGCATATGGACCGCTATCACCCGATCGGCCGCATGTTCGCCGACCGCTATTGTCGCACCGACGACCGCGTGGTGTTTCCGGCGGCTGAAGGTACGAAGGGAAAATAGCTGACACAGGGGGCGAGACGATGCCGGAACCCTTTCACGACAACGAGGAGCGCAGCCGGTTCGAGCTCGATGTCGACGGGCTCGCTGCCTTCGTCACCTACCGCAAGAGCGACGGCGCGATCACGCTGGTGCACACCGAGGTGCCGCCCGAGCTCGGCGGCCGCGGCGTCGGCTCCAGGCTCGGCCGCGCCACGCTTGAGGCGGTGCGTGCACAGGGACGCAAGCTGTCCGTCGAATGCGACTTCATCCGCAATTTCATGAGCAAGAATCCTGGCTACAACGATCTTCTTGCCGAGGGCGAGGACGCGCATGAGCAGCCGGTCGCAAGCTACCGTGCTGGTTGTTTCTGCGGCGCCGTTGAGGTCGAGGTTACGGGCAAGCCGGTCTTCGCCGGCTATTGCCACTGCGCCGATTGCCAGGCCTGGTCGGCCGCACCGATCAATGCCTTCAGCCTTTGGAAGTCGGACAGCGTCCGCATCACCACAGGAGAAGCGGAGCTCGGGACCTTCAACAGGACCGAGCATTCCTATCGTAAATTCTGCAGGCGCTGCGGCGGCCATGTCATGACCGAGCACCCGCGCATGCGGCTGATCGACGTCTATGCCAATCTCTTGAAGGGCTACCAGCACCAGCCAACCCTGCATGCGAACTACGCGAGCAAGATGGTATCGGTGAGGGATGGCCTGCCGAAATACGCCGATCTGCCGGCGGAGCTGGGTGGATCCGGGGAGATGTTACCGGATTGATGGTGCATCCTCGCCCCGCTTGCGGGGCGAGGCGAAGGACGAGATCTGCTACGTCGCGGGCGCGACCTTGTCCTGCGTCTTGGTCTCGAAATCGGATGCGTCGTGGCGCTCGTGGAGCTGGCTGGCGGGATCGCCGGAGACGCGGTTGACCATGCGGCCGCGCTTCACGGCCGGGCGCTGCGCGATCTGATCGGTCCAGCGCTGCACGTTCTTGTAGTCCTGCACGGACAGGAACTCGCCGGCGCCATAGACCAGCCCCTTGGCGAGCGCCCCGTACCAGGGCCACACGGCCATGTCCGCGATCGTATACTCCTTGCCCGCGAGATATTCGTTATCGGCAAGGCGCCGGTCGAGCACATCGAGCTGGCGCTTGACCTCCATCGCGAAGCGATCGATCGCGTACTCGATCTTGAACGGCGCGTAGGCGTAGAAATGGCCAAAGCCGCCGCCGAGATACGGCGCGCTGCCCATCTGCCAGAACAGCCAGGACATCGCCTCGGTGCGGGCCTTGATATCCTTGGGCAGGAAGGCGCCGAACTTCTCGGCGAGGTAGAACAGGATCGAGCCGGACTCGAAGATGCGGATCGGCTCGGGGCCGGAGCGGTCCATCAGCGCCGGAATTTTCGAATTCGGATTGATGTCGACGAAGCCGCTGCCGAACTGGTCGCCATTTCCGATCTTGATGAGCCAGGCATCGTATTCGGCGCCCTTGTGGCCGAGTGCCAGGAGCTCCTCCAGCATCACCGTGACCTTCACCCCGTTCGGCGTCGCCAGGGAGTAGAGCTGGAAGGGATGCTTGCCGACCGGCAACTCCTTGTCGTGGGTGGGGCCAGCGATCGGCCGGTTGATGCTGGCGAATTGGCCGCCATTCTCCTTGTTCCAGGTCCAGACTTTCGGCGGCACGTAAGGGGTATCGGTCATGCGGGTGCTCCGGCGGAAAGATGCGCCTGCATTAATTAGCCCGCGAACGGCCGATGGCAAGCCCCACCGGCTCTGCGCCCCACGCGGGCCTCAGGCCGGCGTCATGCAGTCTGGCTGTCGCCAGCCTGCGCCCCTGATGATCTGGCCCACACGGCCGACATCTTCCGGATCAGAATGGTTCGTCCACGACGCAACGCCTGCGCGCAAGATGCTTGCCCGAATCCGGCGTGGCATCATCCGCAACGAAGGGCTGGCGTCGAGCGGCCCCCGCAGGGCAAAACGAAGAGCAACACCAAAGCCGCCGGGAGAAGACCATGAAATCGCCGATCTGCGGCATGCTGGGGATCGAGTTCCCGCTGCTCGCCTTCAGCCATTGCCGCGACGTCGTTGCCGCGGTCAGCCGCGCCGGCGGCTTCGGCGTGCTGGGCGCCACTGTGCATACGCCCGATACGCTCGAACGCGAGCTGAAATGGATCGACGATCACGTCGACGGCAAACCCTATGGCATCGACGTGCTGATCCCGGAAAACATCTCCACCGCAGGCGAGAAGCACGTCACCTGGAAGAGCCTGGAAGCGCGCGTGCCGCAGCAGCACCGCGCCTACACGCGCGACCTCCTGAAGAAATACGATATCGAGCTGACGACATCACAGGTGGACGGCGACCGGCCGCAACCCTTCGATGCCGAGACCGCGCTAGAGCTGTTAAAAGTCTCCTTCAATCATCCGATACGGTTGATCGCGAATGCGCTCGGCGTGCCCCCGAAGGCGATGATCGAGATGGGCAGGAAGCATAACGTGCCGGTTGCCGCCCTCGTCGGTGCCAAGGAGCACGCGCTGCGCCAGGTCGCGGCCGGTGTCGATATCCTCGTCGTGCAAGGCACCGAGGCCGGTGGCCATTGCGGCGAGGTTTCGACCATGGTGCTGGTGCCCGAAGTGATCAAAGCGATCAAGGAGATCCGCGACGTGCCGGTGCTTGCGGCCGGCGGCATCATGACAGGCCGACAAATGGCGGCCTGCATGGCGATGGGTGCGGCCGGTGCATGGACCGGCTCGGTTTGGCTGGCGACCGTCGAGTCCGAGACCAGCGAGATCTTTCGCGAGAAGATGATCGCGGCCTCGTCGCGCGATGCGATCCGCTCGAAGGGCCGCACCGGCAAGCCGGCGCGGCAGCTTCGCTCGGTCTGGACCGATGCCTGGGACCGTGCGCCCGAAAGCCCGGGCGCTCTGCCGATGCCGCTTCAGAGCATCATCAGCCGCGACGCCTTCAACGCCATCGACCGTGCCGCCGCGGCAGGCAACGCCAAGGCGCGCGACCTTGTCAGCTACTTCGTCGGCCAGGGCGTCGGATTGATCGACAGCGTCAAATCGGCGGGCGCCGTGGTGCAGGAGTTCAAGGAAGAGTTCGCCGAAGCCGTCGAGCACATGAACGCGCTGGTGGCGGAGTAGCATGATGTGTGTGGCCCATCCTTCGATGGCTCAGGATGACGCTTCCTCCGTGGCCGTCACCCCCGCGCAATGGCGAAGCCATTGTCGCTGGAGGTGGCCGCTACTTCAGCGGCCCTCGAAGGGCGACGGCGTGCCCAAGATCTGAAACGTGAAGCAAGAAGAAATGACCAACATCCCCGAAGACCGCATCCCTGTCATCGTCGGCATCGGCGAGATCGTCGACCGCCCCAAGGAGATCACCGAAGGCCTCGAACCGCTCGACCTGCTCGAACAGGCCTTGCGGCGCGCAGAAGCTGACGCCGGCGCAAAGCTGCTGGGCGAGGTGCAGTCGCTCGACGTGGTCAACTTCCTGAGCTGGCGCTATCGCGATCCCGAGAAGCTGCTGGCACAACGCCTCGGCGTCTCGCCGGCGCATTGCTATTACGGGCCGGTCGGCGGCGAGAGCCCGATCCGCTACATCCACGAGGCGGCAAAGCGCATCGCGCGCGGTGAGTGCACCGTGGCTGCCGTCTGCGGCGCCGAAGCGCAATCGACGGCGACGAAAGCCGATCGCGCCGGCGTCAAGCTGCCATGGACGCCGTTCGCCCATGATGTCGCGGAGCCCAAGCGCGGCGCGGCGTTCCAGAAGCCGCTCGCCATCAAGCTCGGCGTGTTTCGCCCCGTGACGGTCTATCCATTCTACGAAGCTGCCTCCTCCGCGCATTGGGGCCAGACGCCGCGCGAAGCGCTGGCGGAATCGGGAACGCTGTGGTCACGCTATTCGGAAACCGCCGCGCAAAATCCCAATGCCTGGCTGAAGCGGCGCTATGCCGCTGAAGAGATCACGACGCCGACGGCCGACAACCGGCTCATCGCCTGGCCCTACAACAAGCTGATGGTGGCCAATCCCAGCGTCAACATGGGCGGCGCACTGCTGCTCACCAGCCTCGCCAAGGCGCGCGCGCTCGGCATCGCGGAAGAGAAGCTGGTCTATCCGCTCGGCGGCGCATCAGCCGAGGAACCGCCCGACTATCTCGTGCGCGACCAGTTTTTCGAGAGCCACCCACAGAACGCCGTGCTGAAGGCCGTGATGGATCTTGCAGGCGGAGACGGCAGAAAGTTCGATGCGATCGAACTCTATAGCTGCTTTCCATGCGTGCCGAAGATGGCGCGGCGGACGCTCGGCCTTTCCGCCGACGTGCAGCCCACCGTGAACGGCGGCCTCACCTTCTTCGGCGCACCGCTCAACACTTACATGACGCATGCAGCCTGCGCGATGGTGCGTCGGATCCGCGGCGGCGCCAAGCTCGGCCTGCTCTACGGCCAGGGCGGCTTCGTCACCAAACATCACGGGCTGGTCGTGGCGAAGGCGCCGCCGCGCGATGCGCTCGCGCAGGAGACGAGTGTGCAAGCAGCAGCGGATCGCAACAAGCGTGCGGTGCCGGAGTTCATCACGGAGGCCTCGGGCAAGGGTAAGGTCGAGAGCTTTACGGTGCTCTATGGCCGCGGCGGAGATGTGGAGCACGGCGTGGTGATGCTGCAGACGGAAGATGGCCAGCGCACGCTGGCGCGGATTCCGGCGAACGACAGCACGACGCTGGCGCACCTGTTGAACATGGACCACACGCCGGTGGACTCACTGGGTGAGACCACGATGGCCGCCGACGGCGTGCCGGAGTGGCGCGTGGCGTGATCCCGTAGGGTGGGCAAAGCGAAGCGTGCCCACGTCTTGCCTATTTGACGAAAAGACGTGGGCACGGCGCAAGAGCGCCTTTGCCCATCCTACAAGACCGAACCTAGCCCTTCGGCGGCTGCTTCTCCGACGCAGTCGCTGGCTTGCCGCCTGCGCCGACGACGCGCACCTGGTCGCCGTCAGACAGACCGTCCGGCGGCGCCGTGATGACGCGGTCATCAGGCGCGATACCGGACGCGAGCTCGATCTCCTTGCCGAGATCGCGGGCGATGGTCACGGTCTTGAACTGCACCTTGTCGTCGGCGCCGACGGTCGCGACGCGCAGGCCGCTCCCGTTGAATATCAGGGCGCTGGCGGGAATGCTGAGCGGCGCGGACTCGCGCTGCAGGCGCAACTTCACGCTGGCATAGCCGCCAGGCATCAGCTCGCCGCTGGAGTTGTCGAGACCGAGCTGCATGCGCGTGGTGCCCGAGGCGACATCGACGGCCTGCGAGGACGCTTCCACCGTAGCCTGAAAAGTCCGGTTCGGATATTCCGGCAGCGCAATCGTGGCCTTGGCGCCGATCTTGATCGCCGGAACGTAGTTCTGGGGCACGTTGACGTAGACGCGCAGCTTGGTGATGTCAGAGACCACGAACATCGCCGGCCCCGAGCCGCCGCCGGCATTGATCAGCGCACCGACATCGGTGTCGCGCGAGGTCACCACCCCGTCGAACGGCACCGTGATCTTCTTGTAGCCGGCGAGCGCCTCGAGCCGCTCGACATTGGCCTGGCCGGACTTGACCGCCGCGTTCTTGTTGGAGAGGTCTGCGGTGCGCTCGTCGATCTCCTGCGCCGAGACGAAGTTGGAGGCGACCAGCGTCTTGCGCCGATTGAGCGTGGCCTCGGACAGTCTGGCGCTGGCCTGCTGGCTGGCGAGGTCGGCGCGGGCCTGCAACAGCTGCTGGTCGAGATCGGGCGCCTCGATCTCGGCGATCACCTGCCCTGCCTTGACGCGGGCCCCAATATCGACGCTCCAGCTTTTGAGATAGCCGGAGACGCGCGCGAAGATCGGCGCACGATAATAGGCTTCGAGCCGGCCCGGCAGGTCGATGGTAGAACTGAGCGCCTTGGCGTTGGGCAGCGTCACCGCCACGCTGGAAATGGCCTGGTCGTCGGTCCATTCCTTCAGCTTGGAGCCCTGGTCCTCCCGGGCACGGATGCCGGTGCCTACCACGAGGCCAGCCGCAATCAGCGCCACCACGCCGAAAATGCCCAGTTTCCGGTGCGACACCGGGGAGCGGGGTTCAGTGGGCGACATGCGGGGTCTCCAAGGGGGCGGCGGCTTTGGCGCCTTGTTTCTTGTGTACCATACTGAACACCACGGGAACAAACATCAGCGTGGCGAAAGTTGCAAAGATCAGGCCGCCGATCACGGCGCGGCCAAGCGGCGCGTTCTGCTCGCCACCCTCGCCGAGCCCCAATGCCATCGGCGCCATGCCGATGATCATGGCGAGCGCGGTCATCAGCACCGGACGGAACCGGACGAAGCCGGCTTCCAGCGCGGCCGCGATGGGATCGCCGAGCTCCTCATAGCGCTCACGTGCAAAGGAGATCACCAGCACGCTGTTCGCAGTGGCGACGCCCATGCACATGATGGCGCCGGTCAGGGCCGGTACGGAGAGCGTCGTCTGGGTCGTGAACAGCATCCAGACGATGCCAGCAAGCGCGGCCGGCAGCGCCGTGATGATCACGAACGGATCGGACCAGGACTGGAAGTTCACGACGATCAGGAAGTAGATCAGCACGACGGCGCCGAGCAGGCCGAAGAGAAGACCCGTGAAGGCACTGTTCATGGTCTGCACCTGGCCGAGCAGCACCACGGAGGAGCCCTTCGGCACCTCCTTGGCGGTGTCGGCGATCAGCTGGCGGATGTCATTGGAGACGGCCCCGAGATCGCGGCCCGACGTTGTCGCAAATATCTGCACCATCGACTGGATGTCGTATTGCGACACCACCGCGCTCGAGGTCGAGCGTTTGATGTCGGCAATGCCGCCCAGGATCGGCGACTGCGAATTGCCGGCCGCCGTGATCGGCAGCGTCTGCAGCGCGCTGAGCGAGTCGATCTGGTATTGCGGCGTCTGCATCACGATCGAATAGGACACGCCGTTATCAGGGTTGAGATAGTAGGTCGGCGCGACCTGCGAGGAGCCGGCAAGATTGACCACGAGACTGTTGGTGACGTCGCGCTCGGTCAGACCGACATATTGCGCGCGGGTGCGATCGACATCGATGTTGAATGTGGGATTGCTCGGCGATTGCTGAATGCGCGCATCGGCAACGCCGGTGATCCGGCGCACCTTGGCCAGCAGTTTGTTGGCATAGGCGAAGTTGGCTTCGAGATTGGCGCCGCGGACTTGCAGGTCGATCGGCGCCGGGGCGCCGAAATTCAGGATCTGGCTGACGATGTCTGCGGGGAGGAACGCGAAGCTGACGCCCGGAAACAGCCGCGGCAATTGCTCGCGCAGAACCTTCACATGCTGTTCGGTCGGCTTGTGGCCTTCCCTGAGCTTGATCTGGATGTCGCCGTCCTGCGGACCGATCAAGCCGGTGTTGTTGTAGGTCATGTTGATGCCGGAGATCGGCATGCCGATGTTGTCGGTCATGGTCTCGATCTCGCCCGGGATCAGCTTGCGGACGGCCCTTTGCACGTCGGCGAGCTGGTTGGCGGTCTCCTCGACGCGGGTGCCGACCTGGGTGCGGACATGCATCAGGATGTTGCCCGCGTCCACCGCGGGGAAGAAGTTGCGGCCCAGGAACGGCACCAGCGCGAAGGACGCGCCGACCGCGCAGAGAAAGCCGATCACGAACACCGCGCGGTGCGCCAGCGCCAGGCCCAGCAGCCCGCGGTAACCGCCGCGGATGCGTTCGAAACGGGCCTCGAAACCGCGCTGGAACCAGACGAGGGGATTGCGCGACTTCGGCGGCTCACCCTCGTGATGGACATGCGCCTGCAGCAGATAGTTCGCCATGGTCGGCACCAGCGTGCGCGACAGGATGAACGACCAGATCATCGCGAACATCACCGCTTCGGCCATCGGCACGAACAGGAAGCGCGCGACGCCGGAGAGGAAGAACATCGGCACGAACACGATGCAGATACAGAGCAGCGAGACGAAGGCCGGCGTCACGATCTGGTTGGCGCCGTCGAGGATCGACTGTTCGACCGGCTTGCCCTGTTCGAGATGGTAGTTGATGTTCTCGATAGTGACCGTGGCGTCGTCGACGAGGATGCCGACCGCGAGCGCAAGGCCGCCGAGCGTCATGATGTTCAGCGTCTCGCCGATCGCCGACAGCATGATGATGGCACCGAGCACCGAGAGCGGAATCGAGATCGCGATGATGATGGTCGAGCGCCAGCTGCCGAGGAACAAGAGGATCATGACGCTGGTGAGCAGCGCGGCGATCACGCCCTCGAACGCGACGCCTTTGATCGCGCCGCGGACGAACACCGACTGGTCGCCAATGAAGCCGATCTTCAAGGCATCCGGCAGCTGATCCTTGACGTCGATCACCTTCTGCTTGATGCCGGCGATGATATCGAGCGTCGAGGTCGCTCCCGCCTTCAGCACCATCATCAGCACCGAGCGGTTGCCGTCGACATGGACGATGTTGGTCTGCGGCGGATTGCCGTCGCGCACGGACGCGACGTCGCGGACATAGACCATCGCGCCGTTGACGGCCCTGATCGGCAGGTTGCCGAGCTCGTCGATCTTGAGCGGCGAGTTGTTGAGCTGGATGTTGTACTCGAAGGTCCCGATCTTCTGGGTACCGACCGGCGTGATCAGGTTTTGCGCAGCGAGCGCATTGGCGACGTCCTGGCCTGATAGCCCGCGCGCCTGGAGCGCGGTCGGGTCGAGGTCGATCGTAACCTGGCGCTGCTTGCCGCCGAACGGATACGGGATCGCGGCGCCCGGCACGGTGACGAGCGGGGTGCGGAGCTGGTTGATGCCGATGTCGGCGAGGTTCTGCTCGGTCAATCCGTCGCCAGACAGCGCCACCTGAATGATCGGCACGGTCGAGGCGGAGTAGTTCAGGATCAAGGGCGGCGTCGCGCCCGGCGGCATCTGCTTGATCAGTGTCTGCGAGATCGCGGTGACCTGCGCGTTGGCGGTGCGGATGTCGACATTGGGCTGGAAGAAGATCTTGATGATGCCAAAGCCGTTATAAGAGTTGGCCGTGATGTGCTCGATGTCGTTGACGGTCGTCGTCAGCGCCCGTTGGAACGGCGTGGTGATGCGGCCCGACATCTGGTCGGGCGGCAGTCCGGTGTACTGCCAGACCACGCCGATCACGGGGATGCGAATGTCCGGAAAGATGTCGGTCGGCGTCCGCAGCGCTGCCAGCGGTCCGATGATCAGAAGCAGGAGCGCCAGCACGACAAACGTGTAGGGCCGGCTCAGGGCAATACGGACCAGAGCAATCATTGGTCAGGCAATTCCAAATACTGGGGCGGGGAACACGCCCCCACGGTTCCTATCGTCGCTTTACCCGAACCCCGCAGAAATGGCCAACGACAGGCTCTCACACGCGGTCACTTCCCTGCTATCGCACTGCGAAATCGCATTCCAGATATGCAGCGGCGCCCGGAAGATCGCAGAGAAGGCTTTCATGCACGTCAAAGAGCGGCGCCCCGAGAGGCGCCGCTTTCAGAACTTGCTTCGCCTTTGGGCTTAGGCTGCGCGGACGTTGGTCAGGAACTTGCTGACCTCGGTCTTCAGCCGGCTCGAGTCATTGGACAGCATCTGCGCGGCCGAGAGCACTTGCGACGATGCCGTGCCGGTCTCGGTCGCCCCCTGCTGCACGTCGGTGATGTTGGAGGAGACCTGCTGGGTGCCCTGGGCCGCCTGCTGCACGTTGCGGGCGATTTCCTGAGTCGCAGCGCCCTGCTCTTCCACGGCGGCCGCGATGGCCGAGGAGATCTCCGAGAGACGCTCGATGGTCGAGGAGATCTCCTTGATCGCGCCGACCGAGTCGTTGGTCGCCGCCTGGATGCCGGAAATCTGCTGGCCGATCTCGCCGGTCGCCTTGGCGGTCTGCTCAGCCAGCGCCTTCACCTCGGAGGCAACGACCGCGAAGCCGCGGCCGGCTTCACCGGCGCGCGCCGCCTCGATGGTGGCGTTCAGCGCCAGGAGGTTAGTCTGGCCAGCGATGGTGTTGATCAGCTCGACGACATCGCCGATGCGCGAGGCAGCCTTGGAGAGTTCGCTGACGCGCTCGGTGGTGGCACGGGCCTGGCCGACGGCGTCGCCTGCCATTCGCGCCGATTCCTGCACCTGGCGGCCGATCTCGCCAACCGATGAAGCCATCTCTTCAGTTGCGGAAGCGACCGACTGGACGTTGGTGGAGGCTTCTTCCGACGCCGCGGCGACCGTGGTCGCCATCCGCTGCGAGCGGTCGGCGGTTGAGGTCAGCGTCGAGGCGGAAGCCTCCAGCTGGCTCGAGGCCGACGATACGGTCTGGACGATCTCGCCGATCATCGTCTCGAATTCGCGGGTGATATTGTCGACGCGGCGGCCGCGTTCGATCTTGGCTTCGGCGTCGGCCGCAGCGGCCTCGTCGGCAGCCTTCTTGGCGATCAGCGCTTCCTTGAAGACCTGGAGCACGTCGGCCATGGCGCCGATCTCGGTCTTCTCGCCGCGGTGCGGGACCTCGGCGGAGAGATCGCCCCGGCCGAGCGCCTGCATCGGCTGGGTGATCGAGTCGATGCCGCTGGAGACGTCGTGGACGAGGTAGAAGCCAACGCCGATGCCGGTAATCACGGCAGCACCGAGGATGATCGCGACCAGCATGAATGCGAAGGAATAGCTGTCGGCGGCGTCCTGAGCTGCCTGATCTCCGCCCTTGGTGTTGAGCTCGATGTCCTTGGCCAGGATGGCGTCAGCCTCAAGCCCGATCTTGTTGACCGTCTTCGTGTTCAGCTCGTGTGCCTCGTGGGGGATCTTGCCGGCCTCCTGACGCGACAGCGCCATGACTTCCTGCGTGCCCTTCTTGTAGGTATCCCAAGCCTTGGACCATTGGTCATAGAGCGTGCGCTCTTCGGGCGACGTAATCATGGTCTCATACGTCTTGCGGAACTTGGTATTAGCCTCGACGACGGTCGCAAGCGTCTTCTCGGCCGCGAGCTTCTCTTCCAGCGTTTCCGCCAACATGTGCTCACGGATGACGTTGCGATAGGTGATCACGCCGGCGCGGAGATCGCCGATCACGCGCACGCTCGGCATCCAGCTCGTCGTGATGTCGCTGGTGTTGGCATTCATCGACCGCATCTTCATGACGGCGAGCAGGCCCATGCCGGCCATTGCGACCAGCAGAAACGCCACGACACTGATGATCTTGGCGCGGATGGAAATAGCGGCGAGCATAAGCGGGTCTCTTTGCGTTGGCGCGGCGGCGCGTCCTGGAATTACGGATCAACCAAAAGCGGCGCCGACGCCCAACAGCAAAGCGACTGTTGTTAACTACGACTCCGTACGAGCACGGAACCTTAAAGAAGTGAATGATGAACTAAGGATGCCCTGCGCTCAGCGCATGAGCCTCATCGCATCCGAGAAAAACTCCGGCCCGCCGAAATTGCCGGACTTCAGCGCCAGCAACATCTCACCTGCCACCGCGCGCAGCACCGGGACACCCGCGGCGATCTCCGCTCCCACGAGAAATCCGGGGATCTTCAACCGGTCAACGACCGCCCCTGAGGTCTCGCCGCCTGCGACGATCAGTCGCCGCGCGCCTGATTTCACGAGGTTTTCGGCAATGTCGGCCATCGTCTGCTCGATCGCGTGTCCTGCGGCGTCGCGGCCGTGGCGCGCCTGAAGCGCAGCGACGTCGGCCGGCGTGGCACTCGATGCAATCAGCACCGGACCCTGGGCCAATCGCGGCCCTGCCCAGTCCAATGCCCGCTGCGCTTCATTGGCCCCCGTAAGAATACGTTCGGTGTCGAGGTGAAGCACCGGCATGACGCGCTCGGCGTTGGCGATCTGCTGCAAGGTGGCCTGCGAGCAGCTCCCGGCGAGGCACGCCACCTGTCCGCCGACGGCGGCGCCCTGCCCGCTGCCGGCGGCAGCCGACTTGACCTTGCCGGTCGATACCAGCGCGCGTGCCAGCCCGAGGCCGATGCCGGAGGCGCCGACCGAGAGCCGGTGCTCCGCCGCGACAAGGCCAATGGTCTCGAGGTCGCGGTCGAACACGGCGTCGATGATCGCAGCGCCAATACCCTTGCCCGAGAATTCGGCAAGCAGGCTTCGCACGGCCTCCGCCCCGCGCGTCAATGTCGCGAGATCGACGAGGCCGACCTGCGTCTTGCTCTGCCGCGCCAGTACGCGCACCAGGTTGGAATCGTGCATCGGGTTGAGCGGATGGTCCTTCAGCGGGCTCTCGTTCAGCGGTACGGCGCCGACGAACAGATTGCCCTGATAGACGGTGCGGCCGGTCTCGGGAAAGGCCGGCGTCACCAGCACGACGGCCTCGCCGCAATCGGCGCGCAGCGCATCCATGACGGGGCCGATATTGCCGGCGTCAGTGGAATCGAAGGTCGAGCAGATCTTGAACAGCACGTGGCTTGCGCCGCGCCCGCGCAGCCATGTCTCGGCCGCGCGCGATCGCGACACCGCAAGGCTCGCCTCGATCGAGCGGCTCTTCAGCGACACCACGACGGCGTCGACCTCCGGCAGCTTCAGATCATCGGTGGGCACACCGATGGTCTGGACGGTGCGCAAGCCGGCGCGCGTCAGCGTGTTGGCGAGATCGGAGGCGCCGGTGTAATCGTCGGCGATGCAGCCCAACGCAAGTGTCACGATTTCGCTCCGGCATAGGGCTTGAACCAGGCGAGACCGTCGGTGGTCTTGCCGCGCGGATTGTATTCGCAGCCGACGAAGCCGGCATAGCCGAGACGGTCGAGCTCATCGAACAGGAAGGGATAATTCAGCTCCTCGCCGTCGGGCTCGTTGCGCGAGGGAATGCTGGCGATCTGGATATGGCCGATGATCGGCATCATCTCGCGCAGCCGCATCGTGACGTCGCCATGGATGATCTGGCAGTGATAGATGTCGAACTGGAGCTTCAGGTTGGGCAACCGCAGCTCCTGGATCAGGTCGCGCGTGAAGCCGAAATCGTTGAGGAAGTAGCCGGGCACGTTGCGCGCATTGATCGGTTCGAGCACGATATCGATGCCGTGCGGCGCGAAGAACTCGGCGGCCCATGCCACCGATTTGTAGAAGGCCTCGATCGCGAGGCGTTCGCCGCGGTTGGCGATGCCCGCCATCAGATGCAGCCGCTTGACGCCAGTAGCCTTGGCATAAGGCAGCGCCGTTTCCAGGCTCGCCTTGAGATCGTTGAAGCGTGAGGGAAGCGCCGCAAAGCCCTTCTCGCCGGCGTTCCAGTCGCCCGGCGGCAGGTTGAACAGCGCCTGGGTCAGGCCGTTGCGCCTGAGCCGCTCGCCGACCGCTTCGACCGGATGGTCGTAAGGGAAGAGAAATTCGACGGCGGTGAAGCCGGCCTGCGCGGCGGCATCGAAGCGATCGAGGAACGGCACCTCGGTGAACATCATCGAGAGGTTGGCGGCGAAACGGGGCATTGGAAATCCTCTTTTACTTGTCGCCGGGGAGCTTGACGCCGGTGACCTGCGCGTACATGCGCGCCACCGACGCATCGTCGTCGCGGCCCATGCCGGCGGCCGATGTCATCAGGAACATCTGGAGCGCCGCGGCGGAGACCGGCACCGGAAATCTGGCGCTGCGTGCCATGTCCTGGATGATGCCGAGGTCCTTCACGAAAATCTCGACGGCACTGCGCGGCGTGTAATCGCCATTGAGCACATGCGGCATGCGGTTCTCGAACATCCAGGAATTGCCGGCGGATGCCGTGATCACCTCATAGACCTTGCGGATGTCGAGGCCCTGCTTGGCCGCAAACGCGATCGCCTCCGAGGCAGCCGCGATGTGCACACCAGCCAGCAGCTGGTTGATCATCTTGAAGGCCGCGCCCTGGCCTGCAGCATCGCCAAGCTCGTAGAGCTTTGCCGCCATGGCATCGAGCGCCGGACGCGCCTTCGCGAAGGCGGCCGCACTCCCGGAGGCAAGGATCGTCAGCTCACCTTGCGCGGCGCGCTGCGCACCACCGGAGATCGGCGCATCCAGGTAATTGCGGCCGGTCGCCTCCAATTGCTTGGCGAGGCGACGCGCCACGTCGGGATCCATGGTGGCGGAGGAAATGAACACGCTGTCCTTCGGCAGCGTCTCGGCGACGCCGTCCTTGCCGAACAGGATCGCTTCGGTCTGCGCGGCATTGACGACGACGCTGACGACGATGTCCGCGCCCTTCGCCGCCTCGGCCGGCGTTGTGGCGCCGGCGCCGCCGTCCTTCACAAACCGCGCGACCGCATCAGCCGAAACGTCGCAACCGGTGACGGAATGGCCGGCGCGCTTCAGCGAAGTCGCCATGCCGTATCCCATCGAGCCAAGCCCGATGACGGCGATGCGCTGGTTTTGCGACGTGGAGGCGGACATGCAACTCACCCTTGCGAACGTTTCCTGGACGGCCGCCCTTTGCGGCAGCTCACGATCTCGAATAACACGGCTTGGCCGCGCTGCCAAAGCGTGAGACAAGCGGACATGACGGCCATGAGCAATGAAACAAGGCTGCGCGAAGATATCTGCCGGTTCGGGCGGTCCCTGTTCGAGCGCGGGCTGACGCCGGGCTCATCAGGCAATATCAGCGTCAGGCTGGATAGCGGCGGCTGGCTGGTGACGCCAACCAACGCCTCGCTCGGCTTCCTCGATCCTGCAAAGCTGTCACGGCTGGATGAACAGGGCCGGCTGGTCTCAGGCGACGCCCCCACCAAGGAAGTTCCGCTGCACACCGCGCTCTATGACACGCGCGGGAGTGCGCGGGCGATCGTGCATCTGCATTCGACGCATTCGGTCGCGCTCTCGATGCTGCCCGAAATCGACCCGCGCGCCGTGCTGCCGCCGATGACGGCCTACTATCTCATGAAATGCGGCGCCACCGCGCTCGTGCCCTATTACCGCCCCGGCGATCCCGCGGTCGCCGATGCCATCAAGGGGCTGGCCGGGAAATATTCATCCGTGCTGCTCGCCAATCACGGCCCGGTCGTCGCCGGCGACACGCTGGAAGCAGCGGTGTTTGCGACGGAGGAGTTGGAGGAGACGGCGAAGCTGTATCTGCTGCTGCGCGGGATGAACCCACGGTATCTTTCACCGGAGCAGGTCGCGGATCTGGTGAAGGTGTTCGGGGTGTCGTTACCGGAGCATGGGCACGAACATTGAGCCCGGCTCTATCCCCCGTCATTGCGAGCGCAGCGAAGCAATCCAGAGTCTTTCCGCGGTGGCGTTCTGGCTTCGCTGCGCTCGCAATGACGGAGAACGTGGCGACGGCCGGCAGCTCAACTACAGCCCCAGATACGCCTTCCGCACGTCCGGATTGCCCCTGATCTCCGCCGACGGGCCCTGCATCAGGACGCGGCCGGTTTGCAGGATGTAGGCGCGGTCGGCGATCTCCAGGCACTCGGCCATACGCTGCTCGACGATTAACACGGTCATGCCGGAGTCCCGGATAAGCTTCACGGCCTGAAAAATCTCATCGACAAGTTTGGGCATGATGCCCTGCGAGGGCTCGTCCAGCATCAACAGCCGCGGGCGCGTCATCAGCGCGCGGCCGATCGCGAGCATCTGCTGCTCGCCGCCCGAGAGCGTTTCGGCGCGCTGCTCGAGCCGTTCGGACAGACGCGGAAACAGCTTGAAGACGAGCTCGAGCGGCCCCTCACGATTTGCCTCGCCGCGATAGAGATAGCTGCCGAGGCGAAGGTTGTCCCGCACCGACAGACGCGGGAACAGGCGGCGATTCTCCGGTACATAGGCGATGCCGGCGGCCGTGATGTGGTGCTGCGCCATGCCGTTGATCTGCTTGCCGTCGAAGGTTACGGTGCCCGAGCGCGGGCGCTCGGCACCGGCGATCGATTTCAGCAGCGTCGACTTGCCGGCACCATTGGCGCCGGCGACACAGACGATCTCGCCCTTGGCGACCTCGATACTGACCGCGGAGATCGCGACCAGGCCCTGATAGGCGGTCGTGACTTCACGCACCGACAGCATGACGATCTCCCAGATATGCCTTGATCACCTTGGGATCGCGGACGACCTCAGCGGGCTTGCCCTCGACGAGCACCTTGCCGAGGTCGAGCACGATGGCGCGATCGACCAGCGGCATCACGATCTCCATGACATGCTCGACCATCAGCACGGTGATGCCGGCATCGCGCACCTTGCGCACCAGCGCGACGCCGGTCTGGGCCTCGGTCGGCGTCAGGCCGGTGAGGACTTCGTCGAGCAGCAGGAGTTTTGGTTCGGTCGCAAGCGCGCGGGCGACTTCGAGCCGCCGCTTCTCGGCCGGCACGAGGTCGCTCGCGAGCACATTGGCGCGCGCGGCAAGGCCGGTGAACTCAAGCACCTCATGCGCCTTGCGGCGCGCTTCGCGCATCACGGTGTTGCGCACCAGTGCACCGACAATGACGTTGTCGATGACGGTCATGGTCTCGAAGCTCTTGACCACCTGGAAGGTGCGCCCCACCCCGCGCTGACAGCGCTCGGCCGCCGGCAGGTTGGTGACATCCTCGCCGTCGAACCAGATGGAGCCCTGCGTCGGCGGCAAGACGCCGGCGATGAGATTGAACAGCGTCGACTTGCCGGCGCCGTTCGGGCCGATCAGGCCGACGATCTCGCCCCGACCGACCGAGATCGAGACATCGGAGTTGGCGACGAGGCCGCCGAACCGCTGCCAGACGCCGCGGGTTTCAAGGAGCGCGGTCATCGCGTGGCTCCTTTTGCCTTGGAGCGGGAGAACAAGCTCACCAGGCCCTGCGGCAAGGCCAGCGAGATCAGAACGATCAGCGTGCCGTAGACGATGAGATCGACGCCGCGACCGGAGCCGCCGATATAAGAGCGCGTCAGCTCCGTCATCGGAATCAGGATGGCCGCCCCTAACACTGGCCCCCAGAGCGTGCCGATGCCGCCGAGAACTGCCGGCAGTGCCATCAGCAGCGAGAACTGGAAGCCCATCACGCTCTCAGGATCGATATAGGCAAGAAACTGCGCATAGAAGGCGCCGCCGATGGCCACGAGAAATGCGGAGACCGCAGCCGCCCCCATCTTGGAATTGAACACGACGACACCCAGGCTCTCGGCCGCTTCAGGATTGTCCTTCACCGCGCGCCACCAGAAACCCCATTTGGAGTCCTCAAGCCACCAGGTGACGAACCAGGCGAGGCAACACAGCGCCAGCGCGAAATAGAAATACGGCAGCTTGCTGCGCATGAACTGGAATTTCAGCCAGCTGTCGCCGCGCACGGGAATAGTGATTCCGAGCGCAGCTCCCGCCCATTCCCAGTTCTGGAACAGCAAGAGCCCGATCTCCGCGATGACGATGGTCGCGATCACGAAGTAATGGCCGCGCAGGCGGAAGAAGGGATAGCCGAGCCCCATCGCAATGACAGCCGCGATCCCGCCGCCGGCGAGCATACCGAACCAGGGCAACACGCCGAACTTGGTGAACAGAAGCTCGGTGGTATAGGCGCCGATGCCGAAATAGAGCGCGTGGCCCAGCGAGATCTGCCCGCAATAGCCGGAGAGGATGTTCCAGCTCTGTGACAGCGCCGCATACATCAAGGTCAGAACCAGGATGTTCTGGATATAGACGTTCTTGACGAACAGCGGCGCGAGCGCAGCAAGCGCCGCCAGCACTGCGGCAATGATGAGATCGCGGCGACGCCGCGCGGCAAAATTCTTGTCCATCACATCGACCCGAACAGGCCGCGCGGCCGAATGAAGACGACGAGCAGGTACACCGCGTAGATGCCGACCGACTTCAGCGAGGGCGGCAGCATCAGGGCGGTGACCGCTTCAACCAGGCCGACGATGATACCGCCGGCAAAGGCCCCGAATACGCTGCCGAAGCCGCCGAGCGCCACCGTGACATAGGCAATCAGCGCAAAGGACGCACCGACGTCGGGATAGATGTAGAAGAACACCGCCATGATCGCGCCGGCGAGACCGACAAGCGCGGCGCCAAGGCCCCAGCCGAACGCGAACACCCGGTTCTTGTCGATACCGACGAGCGCGACCGCACCGGGATCCTCGCGAGTGGCTTCCAGCGCGCGGCCGAAATCGGTGCGGTGGATGAAGAAATAGAGGCCGGCAAAGGCTGCGATCGAGACCAGCGCGCCGACCAGCTGCGGCTCCGGCAGGAAGATGCCCGCAATCGAGACGGTCTTGCCGCCGAGCCAGGATTGCGGAATGCTGCGATAGTCCGGCGTAAAGAACAGCTGGGCCAGCCCCCGCATGACGATAGCAAGACCGAAGGTGGTGAAGATCTGCACCATGCCGGCATTGGCCTTGGCCCGCATGGCGAAACGCACAATCAACAGGTAGACCACCGCTCCGAACACGAACATCGCCGCCGCGACCAGCGGCGCGGAGAGCAACGGATCGATGGCGAAGAACGCGAACAGGAAGAAGGACGCATACATCGCGATCATCAGGAACTCGCCATGGGCGAAGTTCGTGACGTCCATCAGGCCGAAGATCAGCGCGAGGCCGACGGCGATCAGTCCGTAGAGCAGGCCCATCAGCAACCCGCTCGCGAGACTTTGGACAATTGTTTCAACTGTCAGCAACTTGTCCCCCAGAAAAAGCCCTCACCCCGAGGGGCGACATCGAATGCTCATCGCAAAGAAGGGGCCCGCCCTCGTCTTTTCCGACGCGGCCCTCCGTCTTACTTCGCAGGATCAGGATCGGAAGCTATCGTGCGAGCTTCCGATACCATCATCACTTCATCGGCCAGACAGCTTCGGCCACCGCCGCCTGAGCCGGGAAGATGGTGACAAACTTGCCGCCGAGATATTGCAGCAGCACTGGATCGGCGTCGTTGTTCTGGCCCATGTCGTCGAACTTGACCCGCTTCCAGGGCATGATGGTCTGCTCGCCCGGAATGTCGGTTGCAGCCATCGCGTCGCGGATCTTCTCGCCGTCAGTCGACTTGGCGCGGTTGATGGCGTCCGCGATCACGATCATCGCCATGAACTGCCGCGAGGTGTTGTCGTTGAGATCCTTGCCCGACTTGGCCTTGAACAGATCGTTGATCTTGCCGACCATCGGCCGCTTGGCGGCGAGATCGAGCGAGAAGCTGCCGCGGGTGATCGCACCTTCGAGCTTGTCGCCGACGGCATCGTATAGCGCCTTTTCGGAGAAGCCGGCCGCCTGGGCCAGGATCGCGTTCGGCTTGTAGCCGAGCTCCGCCATGGTCTTGACCAGCAGGATACCATCCGTGGTGTAGCTCGAAGGCAGCAGCACGTCGGCATTGGCGGCCTTGAGCTGCTGGACTTCGGCCGACAGCGACGGCGAGTTGGCGCGGTACTTGATGTCGGCGACGATCTTGTAGCCGCGCTCGGTCGCAAGCTTGGTCTGGGCATTGGCGGAGTCGGTGCCGAAGATCGTGTCTTCGTGGAATAGCGCCAGCGTATTGGCCTTAGCGCCCTTCTTCTTCATCGCGTCGAGGAAATCGAACATCGCGGTCGAGAACATCTCGTCATGCGGCGAGGCGCGGAAATAGTACTTCAGTCCGCGGCGATGCAGGCTCGGCGAGGAATTGTCCGCCGACAGGAACGGGACCTGATAACGCTCGCAGATCTGGCTTACCGTGACCGCGACCGCGCTCTGATAGGAGCCGAGCACCGCGCAGACCTTCTCCTGGGTGATCAGTCGCTCGGCTTCGGCGCGGCCTTTTTGCGGGTCGCCCTGGTGGTCGGCATAAACCATGCGGATCTTGGCACCACCAAGACCCGGCAAGCCGACGCCCTTTGCCAGCGGAAGATCGAAATCCTGATCGTTGTTGATGATGTCGATTGCGGTCTCGAACGCGCGCTGCGCATCGACACCCACCTGGGCGCCGGCACCCGACAGCGGGTAGGTCGCGCCGATCACCACCTCGGACGTTTGCGCGCGTGCGGCTAGCGGCAGCAGTGCGGCAGCGGCGGTGGCTCCGAGCAGAACGTCGCGGCGAGTGATCGTCATTGGTAAAGTCCCCTGTTATTCGAATTTTGTGCGTATCGATGAAGCGATTGGCAAACTGCGTAAAGCCCGAAGAAGCAGCAAACGCTGCCTACTAAATCACGGCCATGTTCCTGTTCTTCAGATCCGTCACCAGCATCAGGCCCGGCGAATGCGTAATTGCGAAAGGTAGCTTGGCGGCGTTGATCACCGATTGCGGCGTCACGCCGCAGGCCCAAAACACCGGGATCTCGTCGTCGGCGACAGGTACGGGATCGCCATAGTCGGGCTTGGCGATATCCTTGATGCCGATCAGATGCGGATGGCCGAGATGCACGGGCGCACCGTGCACGGCGGGATAACGCGAGGTGATCTGCACCGCGCGGATGGCGTCAGCCGGCTTGAACGGACGCATCGACACCACCATGGGACCAGCGAACGGACCAGCCTCGCCGCAGGCAATGTTGGTGCGGTACATCGGCACGCGCACGTTCTCTTCGATGTGACGGATCGGCATGCCCTCGTCGAGCAGTGCCTCTTCGAACGAAAACGAGCAGCCGAGCACGAAAGTCACGAGATCGTCGCGCCAATACCTGGTGACGTCGGTCGGCTCGTCCACGACTTCGCCGTCGCGCCAGACGCGGTAGCGCGGCACGTCGGTGCGGATGTCGAGATCGGCGCCGAGCGCGGGGATGTATGGGCTGCCGACGTCGGACATGCCGATGATCGGGCATGGTTTCGGATTGAGCTGGCAGAAGCGATGGAAGGCGCTGGCGTATGCCGCCGGCAGGATCGCCAAATTGCCCTGGACGAAGCCGGGGGCAACCCCCGCGGTGGAGCCGACCTGGCCGCCGCGATAGGCGAGCCGCGCCTGGCGGCTCGGGAGCGTGTCAGGCGTTTCAGTTTGCTGCGCTGCCACCAAAACAGTCATTTCTTCGACCTGCCTATGAACTCGACAAGCCTAGCCAACATCAAGCATACTATAAAGTCTAATCGTCCTTTTTAATCGATATCGATAAAGTCATTTTATCGATCGGGAAAATCCTTCCAATGCTGGACTTCAGGTCGATCGAAACCTTCCTTTGGGTTGTAAAGCTCGGCAGCTTCCGAGGTGCCGCGGCGCGGCTCAATACGACCCAGCCGGCGATCTCCCAACGGATCGCCCAGCTCGAACGTGAGATGGGCGTCAAACTCCTGAACCGCGATCATCGCGTGGCGTCACCGACCCCGAGCGGGCGGCAGATGATGGTCTACGCCGAGAAGCTGATCGGCTTGCGCGCCGCGATGATGGCCGAGATCGGCGATCGCTCGGCAATGCGCGGCGTGATGCGGCTCGGCGTCGCCGAAACCATCGTGCATACTTGGCTGCCGCGGCTGGTGAAGAGCGTCAACGAGATCTATCCGAACCTGTCGCTGGAGATCGAGGTCGACATCACGCCGAACCTCACCGCGCGGTTGCTTGCACAGGAGATCGAGCTGGCTTTCGTCGTCGGTCCCCTCTCGGCCTCGGGCGTGCACAACCGCATGCTCGCCGACTATCCGATCGGCTTTCTCGCGAGCCCATCACTCGGGCTCGGCCACGGCCCGGTGACGCTCACCGATCTCGCGCGGTTTCCGATCATCACCTTCCCGCGCAAGACCAGGCCCTACGAGGTGGTACGCGAGGTGTTCGACCGGCCCGACTTGCCGCCGATCCGTCTTCACGCCTCCGCCTCGCTCGCCACCGTGATCCACATGGCGGTGGAAGGCCTCGGCATCGCCGTGATCCCAGACGCCATCGTCGAGAACGAGCTCGCCGACGGCCGGCTGCAATTGCTCGACACAGATCTTAAGATCGCGCCGCTGACATTTACGGCGAGCTGGCTCGCCTCGCCAGACGTCGTGGCGGTGCAGCGCGTCGCCGAGCTTGCATGTCAGATTGCGCAGAGCAGCCTCGCGGTTGACGCGCCCGCGCTGGCGCGTCATTGAAAAAGGCGCCGGACAACCTTTCCCGTCATTTCGGGATGGTGCGCAAGCACCAGACCCGGAATCTCGAGATTCCGGGTCCGACGCTTCGCATCGCCCCGGAATGACGGATTACGAATGGACTGAACGCATGAGCCGAGCCGCGACCAACCTGCAAATTGATTCCGCCCGCCTCTGGGGCTCCATCCACGAGACCGCGCAGTTCGGCAGGACGGCCAAGGGCGGTGTGCGGCGGCTGACCTTGAGCAGCGAAGACAAGCAGGTCCGCGACTGGTTCCGAAGGGCCTGTGAGGACGCCGGGCTCGAGGTTCACACCGATGCGCTCGGCTCGCAATTCGGCCTGCGCAAGGGCCGCGACATGTCGAAACTGCCCGTCGGCATCGGCTCGCACCTCGACACCCAGCCGACCGGCGGCAAGTATGACGGCATTCTGGGAACACTCGGCGCGCTCGAAGTGATCCGTACGCTGAACGACGCCGGCATCGAGACCGAGGCACCGATCTGCGTCGTCAACTGGACCAACGAAGAGGGCTCGCGCTTCGCGCCGGCGATGATGGCCTCCGCCGCTTATGTCGGCGACTTCACCACCGACGACATCCTGTCGCGCAAGGACATCGATGGCACCACCGTCGGCCAGGCCCTCGACAGCATCGGCTATCGCGGCGACAAGCCGGTCGGTTTCCAGAAGCTCGGCTGCTTCGTCGAGCTACACATCGAGCAGGGACCAATCCTCGAAGCCGAGGGCAAGACCATCGGCGTGGTCGATTCCGGCCAGGGCGTGCTGTGGTACGATGGAAAGATTTCCGGCTTCGAGAGCCATGCGGGCTCGACCCCGATGCCGCTGCGACGCGATGCGCTGGCGACCCTGTCGGAGATCGTGCTGGCGATGGAGGCCATCGCGAAGAAGCACGGGCCGAACGCGGTCGGGACCATCGGCGAAGCCGTGATCGCAAATCCCTCGCGCAATGTCATTCCCGGCGAGATCGCCTTCACCATGGACTGCCGGAGTGCCGATGGCGCCATCATGGACGCGCTCGATCGCGATCTGCGTGCGGCCATCGCCGAGATCGCCGCGCGGCGCAAGGTCGAGGTCAAGATCGATCTCGTCTGGCGCAAGGCACCGACGCATTTCGATCCGAAGCTGATCGCCGCGGTCGAGAATGCGGCCAAGACGCTCGGCTATTCTTCCCGCCGCATCACCTCCGGCGCCGGCCACGACGCCTGTAACCTGAATACCGTCATGCCCGCCGCGATGGTATTCGTGCCGTGCAAGGACGGCATCAGCCACAACGAGCTGGAAGACGCCACGCAGCCCGACTGCGCCGCAGGCACCAACGTGCTGATGCACACCGTGCTGGCGATTGCCGGCGTCGCGTCCTGATCGGAGAGAGCCATGCGCGGAGTATTCGTCGACGCCAACGAGGCGCTCGCGGTCATCATGGAGCGGCTTGAGAAGCCCGGCGATCCCAAGGTTCGGATCCACAGGGATCCTGATATCAAGCCCGAACAATATCCTGAGATCCTCGACGGCGCCGAGATCGCGATCGTGGACCACACGGCGCTTCCGACCGAAGTCGCCAAGAATTGCACGGGCCTCAAGCACGTCGTGTTCCTCGGCACCGGCGCGCGCAGCTACATGAACCCGGAGGAGCTCGCCGAACTCGGCATCTCCGTGCATCTCATCAAGGGCTATGGCGATACGGCGGTGGCGGAATCCGCAGTCGCGCTGATGTGGGCCTCGGCCCGCGTCATTGCGATGATGGACCGCGAGATGCGCGCCGGAAACTGGCTGCGCGAGGATGGCATGCAGCTCACCGGCAAGACGCTCGGCCTGATCGGCTTCGGCGGCATCGCCGCCGAAGTGGCGCGGATCGCATCCGGCAGCGGCATGAAGGTGATCGCCTGGAACCGTTCGCCGAAGAGCCACGCGAGCGTCGAGTTCACCGATCTCGATACGTTGCTGGCGCGGAGCGACGTCGTGTCGCTGCACCTGCTGCTCAACGATGAGACGCGCGGCATGATCACCCGGGAGAAGATCGCAAAGATGAAGCCGGGCGTGGTCTTCATCAACACCGCGCGCGGCGCCATCGTCGACGAGCAGGCGATGATCGATGCCTTGAACTCGGGCCACATTCGCCACGCCGGCTTAGATGTGTTCAACATCGAGCCGCTGCCGGCGGACCATCCGCTGACCAAGATTCCCAACGTGACGCTGTCGGCGCATTCCGCCTTCCGCACCCCGGAAGCGAGCGAGAACCTGATTGAAGCGGCATGGATCCATTGCCGCCGGATCGTGAAAGGATAAGAGCAACAACAATGGCCGACTATCGCACCATCAAGGCAGAGCCGCTCACCAACGCCATCCGCGCCATCGTCAAGGCCGGCGGCTCCTCGGACCGCGAGGCCGAGCTCGTCTCCACCAATCTCGTCGAGGCAAACCTCAAGGGGCATGACTCCCACGGCGTTGGAATGATCCCGCGCTACGCCCAGAGCGTCGTCAATGGCGGCCTTGCCGTGAACGCGCACGTCAAGATCGTGCTCGACACCGGTCCGCTTCTCACCCTCGACGGCCTCACCGGCTACGGTCAGGTGATCGGGCACGAAGCGATGGAACTGGCGGCCGAGCGCGCCAAGCGCAACGGCGTCTGCCTCGTCGGCCTCTCCAATTCGCACCACATCGGCCGCATCGGCCACTGGGCCGAGCAATGCATCGACCACGGGCTGGTCTCGATCCACTTCGTCAATGTGATCTCGCGCCCGATCGTGGCGCCTTGGGGTGGCAGCGATGCGCGTCACGGCACCAACCCGTTCTGCGTCGGCATCCCGCGCCGGGGCAAGGAGCCGATCGTGCTCGACTTCGCAACCAGCAGGATCGCGCAGGGCAAGACCCGCGTTGCTCACAACAAGGGCGCCGAACTCGAGCCCGGCACCATCATCGACAACGAGGGCAAGCCCACCGTCAAGCCGCGCTACACCGTGATCCCGCCATACGGCGCCATCCTGCCGTTCGGCGAGCACAAGGGATCGGGGCTGGCACTGGTGTGCGAAATCCTCGGCGGCGCACTCTCCGGCGGTCAGGTGGTCAAGGGCCCGTCCGACGGCAAGTACAACGTCATCAACGGCATGCTCTCGATCATCATCGATCCGGGCAAGCTCGGCACTGGCGAGAACCTCGCGAGCGAAGTCGAGAGTTTCGTCGCCTGGCACACCGGCTCGCCTCCCGGCCCCGGCGTCGACAAGGTCAAGATCGCCGGCGATCCCGAACGCGAGACCAAGCAGAAGCGTCTCGCCGAAGGCATTCCCGTCGATCCGACCACCTGGCAGGAGATTATCGAGGCCGGAAAGAAGTTCGGGCTTGATCAGGCGGCGATCGAGAAGATCGCCGGCTGAACGGGAAAGTCATTGTCGTCCCGGCGGAGGCCGGGACGACACCATGTTGTTGATCTGATCTAGTCCACCATATCCGCAACCGCCTTACCGCAGGCCGTGGTGTCGGCGTTGCCACCGAGATCCTTGGTGCGGAGCGTGCGCTCGGCCAGCGTGCGCTCGATCGCCTCGACGATCGACTTGCCGGCTTCCTTCTCGCCGAGATGCTCGAACATCATCGCGCCGGACCAGATCATGCCGATCGGGTTGGCGATGCCCTGCCCCGCGATATCGGGAGCCGAGCCGTGCACCGGCTCGAACACCGATGGGAAGTTGCCTTCAGGGTTGATGTTGCCCGACGGCGCGATGCCGATCGTGCCGGTGCAGGCCGGGCCGAGGTCGGAGAGGATGTCGCCGAACAGGTTCGAGCCGACGACGACGTCGAACCAGTCCGGATGCAGCACGAAGTTCGCGGTGAGAATGTCGATATGATACTTGTCCCACTTCACGCCCGGGAACTTCTTGGCCATCGCCTCCACGCGCTCGTCCCAATAGGGCATGGTGATGGAGATGCCGTTCGACTTGGTCGCCGAGGTCAAATGCTTCTTCGGCCGCGATTGCGCAAGCTCGAAGGCGAATTTCAGGATGCGGTCGACGCCGGTACGGGTCATCACCGTCTGCTGCGTCACGAACTCGCGGTCGGTGTCGGGGAACATGCGGCCGCCGACGGAGGAATATTCGCCTTCGGTGTTCTCGCGCACCACCCAGAAGTCGATATCGCCGGGCTTGCGCCCCGCCAGCGGTGACGGCACGCCGGGCATCAATCGCACCGGGCGCAAATTCACATACTGGTCGAACTCGCGGCGAAACTTGATCAGCGAGCCCCACAGCGAGATGTGATCCGGAATTTTGGCAGGCCAGCCGACGGCGCCGAAATAGATCGCATCGTGCTTGCCGATCTTCTCCTTCCAGTCGTCAGGCATCATCTGGCCGTGCTTCTCGTAATAGTCGTAGGACGAGAAGTCGAAGTGATCGAAATGCAGGGACACGCCGTGTTTCTTCGCGGCCGCCTCCAAAACGCGCAGGCCTTCGGGCATCACTTCCTTGCCGATGCCGTCGCCGGGAATGACTGCGATCCGGTATTGTTTCTTGCTCATCGAGAACGTCCTTGGTTGGTCCGGCAGCCGCCGCCTTCTTGACCGCACTGCAATGGACCAAAGTCGGCGGCAGTGCAACGCTGCACTGCAATGTTGACCATGGCGCAACCGAGCGCCTACTGATTTCATCCTGTATCCATCCTGCGAGCATCTCTCATGGATCTGCATCTGCGTGGCAAGCGCGTCCTGATCACTGGCGCGTCCAAGGGAATTGGCGCCGCCGCCGCCGAGGCGTTTGCCGAGGAAGGCGCAAACCTCCTGCTCGCCGCCCGCAGCGGCGATCAGCTCAAGGCGCTGGCCGATCGACTGCGCTCCGCGCACCAGATCGATGCGGCGACGAGCGTCGTGGATCTGCGCAAGGCCGAGGACGTCGCCCGGCTCGCAAAAGAAGCCGCCGACATCGACGTGCTCGTCAACAATGCCGGCGATATCCCCGGTGGCTCCATCGACAAGATCGATGAAGCCACATGGCGGCACGCGTGGGAATTGAAGGTGTTCGGCTATATCAACCTCACGCGGCAGGTCTACGCGCAGATGAAGGCCAAAGGCGGCGGCGTCATCGTCAACGACATCGGTGCAGCGGGCGAGAAGTTCGACGCCAATTATATCTGCGGCAGCGCCGGCAATGCCGCGCTGATGGCCTTCACCCGCGCGCTCGGCGGCAAAAGCCTCGCCGACAACATTCGCGTGGTCGGCATCAATCCCGGCCCTGTCGGCACCGACCGCCACGTCACGCTGCTAAAGACGCGGGCCAAGCACGAGCTCGGCGACGAGCGCCGCTACAGGGAATTCCAGAAGGGCCTGCCGCTCGGCCGCCCCGCCCATGCGCGCGAGATCGGCGACCTCATGGCATTCCTGGCATCGGATCGTGCGGGCTATACGTCGGGCGTGATCTACACGGTCGACGGCGGCATCAGCGCTGGATGGGGCTAAGATCGATCCGTTCGATCGCGAGCGAAAAGTAAGCTGAGGAGCAAAACAGTTGTCTCAAGACCTGATCCGTGAAACCGCCTGCGTCGTCGTCGACAAGCTGCGCTCCGGCGACGTCTCTCCGCTTGAGCTACTCGACGTGGTGGAGAAGCGCGTCAAGGAGGTTGACGGCAAGGTCAACGCGCTGCCGACCCTTTGCTTCGATCGCGCGCGGACGCATGCGAAGGCAATGATGCAGAAACCGGCCGGCGCGCGCGGACTGCTTGCCGGCCTGCCGGTGCCGATCAAGGATCTGACTGATGTCGCAGGCGTGCTGAACACCCAGGGTTCGCCGATCTTCAAGGACAATATCCCAGCCAAGTCCGACCTCATGGTCGAGAACCTCGAAGCCAATGGCGCGGTGGTCTACGCGAAATCCAACACGCCGGAATTCGGCGCCGGCGCCAACACCTTCAACGAAGTGTTCGGCGCGACGCTCAATCCCTGGGATACGTCAAAGTCGGCGGCCGGCTCCTCCGGCGGCGCCGCGGTGGCGCTGGCCACCGGCATGGCGTGGCTCGCCCAGGGCTCCGACATGGGCGGCTCCTTGCGCAGCCCCGCGGCCTTCTGCGGCGTCGTCGGCATGCGGCCGAGCATCGGCCGCGTCGCGCACACGCCCAAATCGGGCATCGACCGCAATCTCGGCGTCGTGGGGCCGATGGCACGCAATGTCGAGGATCTCGCGCTGCTGCTCGATGCCATGAGCGGCGATTATGCGGACGATCCGCTGTCGCTGCCGGCGCCCATGACCTCGTTCCTGTCGGCGGCTCAGTCCGGCAAGAAGCCGAAGCGCATCGCCTATTCGCCCAATCTCGGCATTACGCCTGTCGATCCCGAGGTGAAGGCGATCACCCAGAAGGCCGCCGAACGCTTCGCAGAGGCCGGCGCAATCGTCGAGGAGGCGCATCCGGATTGGCGCGAGGCGCATGAGTGCTTCCACGTACTGCGCGCCTTTGACTTCGCCATCACCAAGGCCAATCTGCTGCGCACCAAGCGCGACCTGCTCAAGCCCGAGGTGATCTGGAACATCGAGGAAGGCCTCAAGCTGACGGTCGATCAGCTCGCGCGCGCCGAAGCGCAGCGCGTCGGCATGACCGCACGCGCGATCGAATTCTTCAAGACCTATGATCTGCTGCTGACGCCGACCACGATCGTGCCGCCCTTCCCGATCGAGCACCGCTATGTCGCGGAATGCGCCGGCAAGCGGTTCGAAAACTATGTCGAGTGGCTCGGCATCGTCTACGCCATTACACTCGCCTGCTGCCCGTCGCTGTCGCTGCCCTGCGGCTTCACGGCCTCTGGTTTGCCGGTGGGTGTGCAGGTGGTGGGCGCACCGCGCGCGGACGCGCAAGTGATTGCCGGCGCGAAGGTGCTCGAGGATATTTTGGGTCTGCGCGGCCAGACGCCGATTGATCCGCGGGGGAAGAAGTAACCCCCGAACGCAACGCTTGCGCGCTGCACCTTGTCCGGGACACCTGGCCTCACCTCCCGCTCGTCGCCTCCAGGCTGCGGCTGTAGCGCGACATCGCGAAGCAGAACACGAAATAGATCGCGGCGACGAAAATGTAGACCTCGACCGAGAATTGCTGCCAGGCCGGATCGATGATGGCGGTCTTGGCCGTCGTCAGCAGGTCGAAGATGCCGATGATCAGCACCAGGCTGGTGTCCTTGAAGAACGCGATGAAGGTGTTGACCAGCGGCGGGATGACGTGGCGGATCGCCTGCGGCAGCACGACCAGCCGGTGCTTGCGCCAGTAGGACAGGCCGAGCGCGTCCGCTGCCTCATACTGCCCGCGCGGCACGGCCTGGAGACCGCCGCGGATCACTTCGGCCAGATAGGCGCCTGCGAACAGGATGATCGCAATCTGGGCGCGCAGCAGCTTGTCGATGTTGAAGCCGCTGGGCATGAACAGCGGGAACATCACGCTCGCCATGAACAGAAGGCTGACCAGCGGCACGCCACGGATCAGTTCGACATACAGCACCGAGAGCGAACGGATCGCCGGCAGCTTCGAGCGCCGGCCGAGCGCGACGAGGATGCCGAGCGGAAAACCGAACGCCAATCCGAACGTCGCCAGGATCAGTGTCACCGGCAATCCGCCCCAGCGGTCCTGCGAGACGAACGACAGCCCGAACACGCCGCCCCACATCAGCACGCTGATCAGCGCCAGCGCACCGATCCAGAGGAACGCGAGCTCACGCCGCCACAGCGTGCGGCGGCTGGAGAGATAGAACAGCGCGATGAACAGCGCGACCGACAACGCGGGCCGCCACTGCTCGTCGAACGGATAGGTGCCGAACAGGATGAAGCGGTACTTTTCAGGAATGATCGCCCAGCAGGCACCTAAGCCGCGGACCGCCTTGCAAGCGCTGGAATCATTGGCCGGCGTGAGCCAGACAGCATGCGCAATTCCCCATTGCACGAAGCCAATCACGCCTTTCGCCAGTATCGCCAGCAGGATGATCGTGAGGATACCGTTGGGGATCGACGAGAACAGGTTGGTGCGGAGCCACCGCAGCACCGGGTTGCCGATTTGCGGACGGCGGGCGGCGCGCGGCAGGTCGGGCATGTCAGTGATCGCCGTCATGCTCAGCGCTCCGCCAGCGCGATGCGCGCATTGAACCAGTTCATGAAAAAGCTGATGCCGAGGCTGATGGTGAGGAAGACGGCCATGATCAGCGAAATCACCTCGATCGCCTGCCCGGTCTGGTTCAACGTGGTGTTGGCGACCGAGACCACGTCCTGATAACCGATCGCGACCGCAAGCGACGAGTTCTTGGTCAGATTGAGGTACTGGCTCGTCATCGGCGGCACGATCACGCGCAAAGCCTGCGGCAGGATGATCTGCCGCAGCATGAAGCTGCGGCGCAGGCCGAGCGCGCTGGCGGCATCCCACTGCCCGCGCGGCACCGACTGGATGCCGCTGCGCACGATCTCGGCGATGAAGGCCGAAGTGTAGGTGACGAGCGCGATCAACAGCGCGAAATATTCCGGCGCGAGCGTCAACCCTCCGACGAAATTGAAGCCGCGCAGTTGCGGCCATTCGATCGTCCAGGACACGCCAAGCAACAACGACACAGCGGCCGGCAGCACGACAATGAGACCAAGCGCAAAGGGCCACGCCGGCCGCGGCTTGCCATCACGCATCTGCTGCGCGACCAGCCATCGCCCGATAGCAAGGAATGCGATGAAACCCAACACGAACGTGCCGAGCACCCAGAGTTGCGGCATGCCGATCGGGATCGCCGGCAGGATCAGGCCGCGATTGGAGAGGAACACGCCGTCGAGCGGCCGCCACGCCGCGCGCGCCGCCGGCAAACCCTGCATCAGCACGTACCAGAACAGCAGCTGAAGCAGCAGCGGGATGTCACGCAGGACTTCGACGTAGAGAGCGGCGAGTCGCGACAGCAGCCAGTTCGCCGACAGCCGCGAGACGCCGATCAGCGTCCCCAGAATGGTCGCAAGCACGATGCCGATCACCGCGACGCGTAGCGTGTTGGCGACGCCGACGACGAAGGCCCAGAGGTAGCTGTCCCTCGGATTATACGCGAGCAGGCTGTCGGCAATCGGCATGCTGGCCTCGCGGCCGAGAAAGGCAAAGCCGGTGGTGATGCGGCGGGCCGAGAGGTTGGTGACGGTGTTGGACCAGAGGAAGACGACGATGGCGACGGCAATGCCGACCACCAGCACCTGCCAAAACAGGCCCTTCAGCTCGTTTGGCCCGAGCGCACCGAAAAAGCTGTGGCGCGGCGGCGGCCTGGGATCATCTGAGGTCACAGCACAAAAATCCTTCCTGAAAACAGCGATTTCCGGCGGCGCGCATCAACTGTTGCACCAAACGTGCATTCATGCAACAAATGTTTCATGGCCGTATCAGCGAAATCCTCGCCTTTGAGCGAACTGCGCATTGCGTTGCCATCGCTCCCCCTGCGCTTGCAGGAGGTCGGGCGATTTGTTGCGGCCAATGATTACGACGCGACCACCCGCTCGATGCGCGATCTCGCGGCGGAGGCCGGCGCCGATCCCGCCGCTTTCACGCGGCTTGCGAAGGCGATCGGCTATTCCGGCTGGGACGAGTTGCGCGCCGCGCTGACCGAGGCGCGCCGGCCGTCCCCGACCTCGCCCTTCTCCGGCCGCGCCAAGACCAGCCGCCACGGCCCGAACGCCGATGTCGCACTCATCACCGATAAGCTCGAGGCCGAAGCTGCGGGCCTGCCGTGCATCTCCGCGCAGGCGATCGCGGACGCGGCCCGCACGCTGCATGATGCAAAGCGGATCTGGATTGCGGGCTATCGCAGCTGCCGCAGCGTTGCGGAATTGCTCAATTACGAGCTCAGGCTGTTCCGGCCCGAACAGGTGCAGATCGTCGGCACCTCGGGCCCCGACGATCTGGATCTCGGGGCTTTCCGTCCCGGCGAGGCCGTCATCGTCGTTGGCTTTCTGCCTTACACAAATGCGAGCGTCCGTGTTGCGCAAGCGGCCCATCGTGCAGGTGCGACGCTGATCGCCATCGCCGACAGCCTCTCGGCACCGATGGCCGAAGGCGCCGATCACGTGCTTCTGTTCGAAGCGGCCTCTTCCCCCGGCTTCTTTCCGAGCCTCACCGGCGCAATTGCGATCGCGCAGTCGCTTGCGGCAGTAACGTTCTCGCTCGGCGGCACGGCCGCCAAGAAGCGCCTGGAAAATACCGAGGCGAGGCTCGCGGCGGCCTCCACCTACGTTTCAGAGAAAGGTTGACCCATGAGCACCCGCACAAGCCGCGTGCTGCACCGCTCGCTGCGCGAGACGCCGCCCAAGGCGATCGGCGGCGAAGGCGTCTATCTGTTTGCCGAGGACGGCCGTCGCATCATCGACGCTTCCGGCGGCGCGGCCGTGTCCTGCCTCGGCCATCAGCATCCCCGTGTGATCGCAGCGATGGCAAAGCAGGCTTCGACCCTTGCTTATGCGCACACTGCTTTCTTCTCCTCCGAACCCGCCGAGGCGCTCGCCGAGACGTTGGTCGGCCATGAGCCCGGTGGTCTCGCTTACGCCTATTTCGTCAGCGGCGGATCGGAAGCGATCGAGGCCAGCATCAAGCTCGCGCGGCAATATTTCATCGAGCGCGGCGAGCCGCAGCGGCAGCATTTCATCGCACGGCGGCAGAGTTACCACGGCAACACGCTCGGCGCGCTCGCCGCCGGCGGCAATGCCTGGCGCCGCGCGCCCTATGCGCCGCTGCTCTCGGCCGCTTTCAGCCATGTGACGCCGGCCTTTGCCTATCACGAGAAGCACGAGGGTGAATCCGATGCGCAGTTCGTGGCCCGGCTTGCGGCCGAGCTCGAAGCCGAGTTTCAGCGACTTGGTCCCAACACGGTCGCCGCGTTCCTGGCCGAACCCGTCGTCGGCGCCACCGCCGGCGCGGTGACCGCACCCGACGGTTACTTCAAGGCGGTTCGCGAGATCTGCGACCGGCATGGCGCGCTGCTGATCCTCGACGAGGTCATGAGCGGCATGGGTCGCACCGGGACCACGCATGCCTGGGAGCAGGAAGGCATTGTGCCCGACATCCAGGCGATCGCAAAAGGTCTCGGCGGCGGCTACCAGCCGATCGGCGCAATGCTGGCAAGTGGCAGGATCATCGACACGATCCGCGCCGGCTCCGGCGCGTTCCAACACGGCCATACTTATCTCGCGCATCCCCTCGCCTGCGCGGCGGCGCTCGCGGTGCAGGACGTGATCCGCGAAGACAATCTGCTCGAGCAAGTGAAGCAGCGCGGCAAGCAGCTCGAGCAGCGGCTCACGGAGCGCTTCGGCAATCACCGCCATGTCGGCGACATCAGGGGACGTGGCCTGTTCTGGGCGATCGAGCTCGTCGCCGACCGCGCCAGCCGCACCTCGTTCGATCCGGCGCTCAAGCTGCACCAGAAGATCAAGGCGGAAGCGTTCACCAATGGGCTCGGCTGCTATCCCGGCGGCGGCACCGTGGATGGCGTCCGCGGCGACCATGTGCTGCTGGCGCCGCCCTATATCGCGTCCGCGGATGAGATCGACCAGATCGTCGACAAGCTCGGCACGGCCGTCGACGTTGTGTTGCGTAGTGTCAATCACTGAGGGGAGAGTAGCATGATGAGGAAAATGGTTATCGCAGCGGGCGTGCTCGCGGCATCGACGGTGATCGCCCAGGCGGCGACGCTGGACACGGTCAAGAGCCGCGGCACGCTGGTGTGCGGCGTCAGCGCCGGCTTTGCCGGCTTCTCGGCACCGGACTCGCAGGGCAATTACAAGGGCCTCGACGTCGACTACTGTCGTGCGCTCGCCGCCGGCGTGCTCGGCGACCCCAACAAGGTGCGCTACGTCTCGCTGACCGCGCAGAACCGCTTCACCGCGCTGCAGTCCGGCGAGATTGATGTGCTCTACCGCAATTCGACGCAGACGTACTTGCGCGGCGTCACGCTCGGTCTGCGCCAGGGCCCGATCAATTTCTACGACGGCCAGGGCTTCGTCGTGAAGAAAGACCTCGGCGTGAAGGAGATCAAGGATCTCAAGGGCGCGACCGTCTGCGTCGCGCAGGGAACGACCCATGAAGTGACGCTCGGCGATTACGGCCGCGCCAACAACATCGACTGGAAGCCGCTGGTGTTCGACCGCGTCGACACCATGTACCAGACCTTCTTTGGCGGCCGCTGCGACGCCATGACCCAGGACGCCTCGGCGCTCGCCGGTGCCGTCACCACCGCGGCGCCGAACCCCGCCGATTACGTCGTGCTGCCGCAGACCATCAGCAAGGAGCCGCTCGGCCCCTTCACCCGCAACGGCGACGAGGTCTGGAGCGATATCGTCACCTGGCTGCATTACGGCCTGATCGAAGCCGAGGAGCTTGGCGTCACCCAGGCCAATGTCGACGAGATGACGAAGTCGCAGACCCCCGCCATCCAGCGCCTGCTCGGCGCCACCGGCGATCTCGGCTCGCGGCTTGGGCTGGACAACAAATGGCTGGTCACGGTGATCAAGGCCACCGGCAATTACGGTGAGATCTACGAGCGCAACGTCGGCAAGGCGAGCCCGCTCAAGCTCGAGCGCGGCCTCAACGGCCTCTGGAGCAAGGGCGGCTTGATGTACGCGGTGCCGTTCAAGTAGACATCTTCCCGTGTCTCGGACGCGCTGCGGCGTGCAACGCCGCTGCGCAGAGCCGGGACCCAGCAACTACAATGGGCCCCGGCTCTGCAGCGCAATACTTCGCATTGCGCTGCGTCCGGGGCACAAGACCTCCCAGGTAGTCACGCTCAATGACGACGTCTCCTCGCATCGCCCTGATCCACGCCCTTAAGCACTCCATCGCCCCGATCGAGGCGGCGTTCGCACAAGCGTGGCCGGAGGCGCGGCTGATGAACCTGCTCGACGACAGCCTGTCGGCGGATCTGGCGCGCGACGGCAAGCTCAACGACGCCATGACCGAGCGCTTTCTTGCGCTCGGCGATTACGCCGCAGCTACGGGGGCAAACGCGATCCTGTTCACCTGTTCGGCCTTCGGCCCCTGCATCGAGGCCGTCGCCCGGGCGCATTCGCCGATGCCGGTGCTCAAACCGAACGAAGCCATGATCGAACGGGCGGTGACGATGGGCAAGCGCATCGGCCTGCTCTCCACCTTCCCGCCGACGCTGGTCTCGATGCCGCCGGAGTTTCCGACCTCCGTCCAGATCGTGCCGAAACTTGCCGAGGGCGCGCTGGCCGCACTCGATCGCGGCGACCGCTCGACCCACGACCGGCTGATCGTCGAAGCGTCGAAGGATCTGCGCGATTGCGAGGTGATCGCGCTGGCCCAGTTCAGCATCGCATCATCAGCGCCCCTGGTCGCGGAAGCCACCGGCCGCCCCGTCGTGACGACGCCGGACAGCGCCGTCGCGAAGCTGATGGGGCTGCTGAAGGCGAAGGCCTAAGCGCCCGCCTTCTTGCGACGCTGCGCATCCTTGATCGCAACAGCGAGCGCGGCCTTCGTCTCGTTGACAAAATCCTCGACCAGTTCCTCGCGCGTGGCATGCGCGGCCTCGCCGGTGAACAGGCCTTGCTCGGCCAGCATCACCACGCCATGTAGCGCCGCCCAGATCTTGAGCGCCTGCCGTTCGCGCAAATAGCCGACCGCGGGCGCCTCCAGCGCTTCGATCACGAGCGCAAAGGTCTCCCGGGTGGCCTCGTGCAGCTCGCTGCCCTTGGCCGCGCATGAGACGGTGCGGGACGCAAACATCAAACGGTAGACACCGTTACGGCGCAGACCGAAATCGAGCGTTGCCTGCGCCAGCCGTGACAATTTCGATTGCTTCGACGGCTTCATCATGGCGTCGCGCAACATCGCGCTGAACTGCCGGAACGCCTCCGCCGTCGCCGCGGTCAGCAATGCCTCGCGGTCGGCAAAATGACGGTAGGGCGCCGGCTGTGAGACGCCGAGCTGCTTTGCGAGGGCCTTGATGCTGATCGCTTCCGCCCCGCCCTGCTCCGCCTCGCGCAACGCAGCCTTGATCAGGGCGTCACGGAGATCGCCATGGTGGTAGGTGTTCTCGGGCTTGCGGGCGAGTTGTGATCGCATGTTGCGGGCAAGCCTATAAGTTTGCGCTTGACAGGGGAAGCCTGTCGCGAATGTAATATGCTATAACTTAGAATGAGCCGCAAATGCCGCGGACAATAGACAAGAGGAACGCGTGGCCCTTCGGGCGACGCGCACACGACCGAGGGAGCCGCAATGGCAGCGCGACTGAAAGTTCACGTCGATCCCGACAAATGCCAGGGCCACGCGCGCTGCAAGGCGCTGGCGCCGGAGCTGTTCGAGCTCGACGAATACGGCAACGCCCATGAGGTCGGAGATGGCACGGTTCCGCCGGGCCTCGAGGACAAGGCCTGGCTTGCCAAATCCAATTGCCCGGAAATCGCGATCGATGTGATCGAGGAGTAGCGCGCGGCCCCTGCCCGCGCGCGCTTTGCGTACCTTCAGCGAACACGAGCCCCAAGGGAACGAGCCCCAAGCGAACGAGCCCTAAGGGATATTCAAGGGATTTCCAGCCATGTCCGACGTCAGCCAGCCTGTCGCCCATCCGCCCGTCACCGACTGGATCAACGATTTCGACCACACCGACCCGCAATGGACGAACGATCCCTTCCCGATCTGGGAGGAGCTGCGCGCCGCGAGCCCCGTCGTGCACACGGAGCGCTTTCTCGGCTGCTACATGCCGACGACCTATGAAGCCGTGCGCGAGATCGCCAACGACACCGAACATTTCTCCTCGCGCCGCATTATCGTCCGCGACGTCCGGCCCGAGGTCGCCAGGAACGCGGCCCCGCCGATCACCTCGGATCCACCCGTGCACAAGCCGGCCAAGCAGTTGCTGCTGCCGCCTTTCACGCCGGATGCGATGAAGAAGCTGGAACCGCGGATGCGGGCGATCTGCAACGAGCTGATCGACGGGTTCATTGCCGATGGCAAGGTCGACGCCGCCGCGCGCTACGCCAAATACATCCCGGTTCGGGCCATCGCGCACATGCTCGGCATCCCCGAGAGCGACAGCGACCTCTTCATCAACTGGATCCACATGATCCTGGAGGTCGGCATCAAGGACGAGACCAAGCTGCTCGAGGCTGTGCACGAGATGAGCGACTACTTCAGGGCGCATATCGAGGAGCGCCGGTCGAAGCCGACCAACGACCTCATCTCCTATCTGATGAATGCCAAGGACAAGGAGGGCCAGCCGCTGGAAGAGTCGCACGTGCTGGGCTCGCTGCGGTTGCTCCTGATCGCCGGGATCGACACCACCTGGAGCGCGATCGGCTCCTCGCTGTGGCATCTCGCTCGCACGCCGGCCGACCGCGAGCGGCTGATCGCGGAGCCAGAGCTGATTCCCACCGCCGTGGAGGAACTGCTGCGCGCCTATTCGCCGGTGACGATGGCTCGCGAGGTGGTCAAGGAGACCACGGTCTCGGGCTGTCCGGTCAAGGCGGGCAACATGGTGCTGCTGTCCTTCCCGGCCGCCAACCGGGACCCAAAAATGTTTCCGGACGCCGACAAGGTCGTGATCGATCGCCGGGAGAATCGCCATGCCGCCTTCGGCCTCGGCATCCACCGCTGCGTCGGTTCCAACCTGGCGCGGATGGAGATGCAGGTTGCGCTTGAGGAATGGCTGAAGCGGATTCCGGACTTCCGACTCGATCCTGGCGGGACCGTGACCTGGTCGCAGGGCACGGTGCGGGGACCCCGCCAGTTGCCATTTCTGCTGGGAAAGGCGATGTAGGCTCCCAGACAATGGATTTCTGGGAGGCCGGACGTGACAGAGCAAGCAATCAAACCGGCCTCCGACCATTTCGACATCGCCGACGCCGAGCGGCGCATCAAGGCGATCTTCATCGGCTCCATCGGCAATCTCGTCGAATGGTATGACTTTTACGCCTATACGGCGTTCGCGCTGTATTTCGCCCCGGCCTTCTTTCCGGGCAACGACCCCGTGGTTCAGCAATTGAATGCCGCCGTGATATTCGCGGCGACATTCCTGATGCGCCCCCTGGGCGGCTGGTTCTTCGGCTACCTCGCCGACCATTACGGCCGGCGCATCTCGCTGACGCTGTCGGTCGTGTTCATGTGCTTCGGCTCGTTGATCATCGCGCTGACCCCGACCTACGCGACGATCGGCTTCGCTGCGCCGGTCATCCTGGCGCTCGCCCGCGTCATCGAGGGCCTGAGCTTAGGTGGCGAATACGGCGCCAGCGCCACTTACCTGAGCGAGGTCGCCGATCCCAAGCATCGCGGCTTCTACTCGAGCTTCCAGTACGTCACGCTGATCGGCGGCCAGCTGACCGCGATTATCGTGCTGCTGCTCCTGCAAAAGGTCTTCCTCACGCCAGATGAGCTGAAAACCTGGGGCTGGCGTATTCCGTTTGCGATCGGCGCGGCGCTTGCGATTTTTGCCGCGGTGATGCGGCGCAACCTGCATGAGACCGAGGCCTTCGAGGAAGCCAAGAAGGTGGTGAAGCCGACCGGCTCGATCACCAATCTCTTGCGCTACCCCCGCGAGCTGCTGCTTGTGGTCGGCCTCACCGCCGGCGGCACTGCGGCATTCTACACCTTCACCACCTACATGCAGACCTTCGTGAAGCTGTCGGTCGGGCTGACCGAGGACCAGACCACCTTCGTGATCTTCGGCACGCTGATCTTCGCGACGATCCTGCAGCCGATCTACGGCGCGATCTCCGACAAGATCGGCCGCAAGCCGCTGCTGATCTTCTTCGGCGTCGCAGGCACGCTCGCGACGGTGCCGCTGTTGATGACGCTGAAGGAGACCAAATCGCCGTTCATGGCGTTCATCCTGATCTGCTGCGCCTGGCTGTTCGTTGCCGGCTACACCTCGATCAACGCCGTGGTGAAAGCCGAGCTGTTCCCGACCAATGTCCGCGCGTTGGGCGTCGGCCTGCCCTATGCGATCACAGTCTCGATCTTCGGCGGCACGGCGCCGGCGATCGCGCTCTATTTCAAGACCATCGGCCATGAGCAGTGGTTCTACTACTATCTCGCCAGTGTCATCTTCCTGTCGCTGATCATCTATTCCACCATGCGTGACACCAAGCGCGAATCCGCGATGCACCGCCACGAGTAGCTGACTTCGAGCAGATCATGGCCGACGACAACGAGCCGCCCGACAGCAAGCTGACCCGCACCAAACAGAAGTGGGCGCGCGAGGGCCGCTTCCTCACCGGCAAAATTACGCGCCCCGAGGAGCAGCGGCTGCCGCCCGGACAGCATCTGACCAAGGACTGGCCGGTGCTCGATCTCGGTGTGGTGCCGCCTGTGTCGCGCGAGCGCTGGCGGCTGGACGTCTACGGCGCGGTCGAGAACCCCATATTCTGGACCTACGCCGAGTTCGCGGCGCAAAAGCAGGACCAGTTCACCTCCGACATCCATTGCGTGACAACCTGGTCGCGCTACGACAATCAGTGGGAAGGGCTCGCCACGCGTGAGCTGCTTGCGGCCTGCCAACCACGCGACGATGCTCGCTTCGTGGTGCTGCATTCCTATGACGGCTACACCACCAACCTCGCGCTGGAAGACTTTGCCGCCGAGGATGCGCTGCTGGCCCATAGCTGGTCGGGCCAGCCGCTGTCGGACGAGCATGGCGGCCCTGTCAGGCTCGTCGTGCCGCATCTGTACTTCTGGAAGAGCGCCAAATGGCTGCAGGCCATCGAATTCGTGACTGAGGATGCGCCGGGTTTTTGGGAAGTCCGCGGCTATCATAATCGCGGCGATCCCTGGGCCGAACAGCGCTATTCAGGAGACTAGGCTCGAGCAATCAAGGGGAAGCCCATGCCGACGGAACGCTTCCAATTCACGGGTGAAGGCGGCCATCAACTCGCGGCGGCGCTGGAGCTGCCGGACGGCGAGCCCTCATCCTACGCGCTGTTCGCGCACTGCTTCACCTGCGGCAAGGACACGCTGGCAGCTAAGCGCATCTCGGTCGCGCTCGCCGCCAAGGGCATCGCGGTCTTGCGCTTCGACTTCACCGGGCTCGGCTCCAGCGAAGGCGATTTCGCCAATTCGACTTTCTCATCGAACGTCGCCGACCTCGTGCGCGCCGCCGATCATCTCCGCACGACCCGCAAGGCACCGTCGATCCTGATCGGCCATAGCCTGGGGGGTGCCGCGATCCTGGCGGTAGCCGGCAAGATTCCGGAGGCCAAGGCGGTTGTGACGATCGCAGCACCTTCCGACCCTGCTCATGTCACCGGCCTGTTCAGGGAACATGTGGATGCGATCCGAGAGAAGGGCGAGGTCGAAGTGTCGCTTGCGGGTCGACCATTCCGGATCAAGCGTGAGTTCCTCGATGACATCGTCGAGCACGAGCTGATGAAGGACGTCACCGGCCTGCACAAGGCGCTGCTGGTGATGCAGTCGCCTGTGGACGACACCGTCGGCATCGACAACGCGACCAAGATCTTCGTTGCGGCCAGGCATCCCAAGAGCTTCGTCTCGCTCGACCATGCCGATCATCTCCTGACCAAGCCGGCAGATGCGCTCTATGCGGCCGACGTGATCGCCGCCTGGGCCAGCCGCTACGTCGACGTGGCAAAGCCTGCGAAAGTGATGGATCGTGCGGAAGAGCCGCGCAGAGTCGTGGTGCAGGAGACCCGCAAGAGCAAGTTCAACCAGCTCATCACCGTCGGGCCTCATCATCTCGTGGCGGACGAGCCGAAAGCCGCTGGCGGCGAGGATGCCGGTCCCGGGCCCTATGACTTCCTGCTCGCCGGTCTCGGCGCCTGCACCTCCATGACCATGCGCCTCTATGCCGACCGCAAATCGCTGCCGCTCGACCGCGTCACCGTCACGCTGAAGCATTCCAAGATCTATGCCAAGGACTGCGCGGAATGCGAGACGCGCGACGGCATGCTCGACCAGATCGAGCGCGATATCGCGATGGACGGCGCGCTCGATGCCGAGCAGCGCAAGAAGCTGATGGAGATCGCCGACAAGTGCCCGGTGCACCGGACGCTGACGTCGGAGATTCGCATCGTCACCAGGGCCGTGGACTAGAAGCACGCCGCCATCGCTCGCACCGCCGCGCTGATCTCGCTCTCGCGCCAGGCCGCAAAGCCGAGCAGCAGGCCATGATCGCGCGGCTTTCCGAGCGCCAGGCTCGACAAGGCGCGCGTTTCGACGCCGGCCTCGACCAGCCGCTTCACCACAGCCTGATCGGCGCGACCACGCCTGAGCCGGGCGACGAGCTGAATGCCGCCCGAGGGCACCTCGGCCGTGAGCACCTCGCCGAGATGGCGTTCCAGTCCGGCGACGAGATGATCGCGCCTGCAATGATAGAGCCGGCGCATCCGGCGCAGATGTGCGAGGAAATGCCCGTCGGCGATGAACTCGGCGAGCGCCTCCTGGATGTGACTGGATGCGATCAGCCCGATGTGCCGCTGCGCGATCTCGAATGTGCCGACCAGCGCCGGAGGCACGACGAGATAGCCAAGCCGGATATCCGACGTCATCGCCTTCGAGAAGGTGCCGACATAGAACACGCGGCCATGGGCATCGAGCCCTTGCAGGGCCGGGACCGGGCGGCTGTCATAGTGGAATTCGCCATCGTAATCGTCCTCGACGATCCAGGTCCTGCCGGGCCTGCTTGATCCGAGAAACGCGGTGCGGCGGGCCAGCGACATCAGCCGTCCAGTCGGGTGCTGATGCGATGGCGTCATGAAGACGAGCTTTGGCGCGGCCATTCCGGGCATCGGCTGCATGCCCTGCTCATCCAGCCTGATGCCGATGACGCGCGCGCCGGACGCGCGGAAGGCGGCCGCGGCGCCGGGATAACCGGGATCCTCGACCAAGACCGCGTCCCCCTTCGTGATGAGCACGGCTGCGATCAGAGTCAGCGCGGCCTGCGCGCTCGGCAGGATCATGATCTGGTCCGCTGCTGCGCGAACGCCTCTGCTGGTCGCCAGGTAATGCGCCAGCGCCTCGCGCAGCCGTGTGCGATTGACCGGACCAAGCTCACGCTTGGCGGCGTGCACGGCGCTGCGGCGCAGGCACCGCGCCCAGACCTCGTTCGGAAACTCCCGTGCATCTCCATGCCCCGGTCGCAACGGCTTGAGCAGCGCCTGATAGGACATCGGCCAGTCGGTCTGCTTGAGCTTTGAGGCCCAGGGCGAGAGCTGCGGCCTCGCTGAGCGCACGCCAGATGCGGCAACGCCCGCGCCCTCGATGCGCTCGCCGCCGTCGACTGTCACCACAGGACGACGTCCATGCGACGCCGCAAGATATCCCTCCGCGGCAAGCTGCTCGAACGCATAGGTGACGGTGTTGCGGGAGACACCGAGATCGCTCGCAAGCTGGCGGCTCGACGGCAGCGCGCGACCCTTGGCGATACGGCCGGCCGCGATCAGGCCGCGAAGCTGGCTCGTCAACTGCGCCACCAGCCCCTCATCGTCGGCGCGGTTCAGGTCGATCAGGCCGGAGATCATGCTGTCCGATACTGGCACTCTATTCCTTTCCAATCTGGCACTTTTTCAGGTGCCAGCTTGAATGCTATCCACCGCATCGGACTGCTTCAAGGACCTTGCGATGAACTCTTCTTTGTCTCCCCGCGCCGCCATCGGCCTGTTCCTGATCGTCGTGCTGGCCTGGGGCGTGAACTGGTCGATGACCAAGCAGCTCGTGCAATTCCTGCCGCCCCTCTGGACGTCGGCGATCCGCAGCTGGATCGCGCTGGCCGGATTGTTCGTGATCCTCAGGCTGAGCAACAATCTGGTGATCCCGGAGCGGCGCGACATCCCTGTCATCCTCAGCGTGGCGCTGCTGCACATGACGATATTCTCCGTCCTGGTTGCAGCCGGCGTGCGCTTCCTGCCTGCGAGCAAGGCCGTCGTGCTCGGCTACACCACGCCGCTCTGGGTTGCGATCGCCGCGCCCATGCACGGCAAGGATACGCTGACGGCACCCAAGCTTGCCGGCGCCTTGTTCGGCCTGGTCGGGCTTGCCGTCATCCTGAACCCCACATCCATCGACTGGGCCAATCGCAACGTCCTGCTCGGCGCCGGCATGGTGATCCTCGCCGCGATCTCCTGGGCCGCGAACATCATCTATCTCCGGGCGCATCGCTGGATCGGCTCTCCGCTCCAGCTCCTGATCTGGCAGGTGCTGGTCGCGACCATCGTGCTCACCGCATTGGCTGTCATCACCGATGGCCTGCCGCACGCGGAATGGTCGTGGAAGCTTGTGCTGCTGTTCCTGTATTCCGGCCTGATCGGGACGGCGCTCGCCTATTGGGCGATGTCGATGGTCAACAAGAGCATCTCGGCGCTGACGACGGCGCTTGGCACCACGGGGACACCGCTCGTCGGCATCGCCAGCGCGGCGATCCTGCTGGGCGAGCCGATCGACATCAGCCTCGTCGTCGCGGCCGCGCTGATCGTGACCGGAATTGGCCTTGCGACTCTGGGCGACCGGATGTTGCGCCGTCAGGCGACCGCGAGCGGCTGAACGCGCAAGGTGCCGCGCAGGCCTGCCGTCGTGCCGAGCAGGATGCCGGCGACTGCGATGAACGAACCGACGGCAAGCGTCGAGACGCCGGTGAGCCCCTGCCCGATCGAGCAGCCAAACGCCATCACGCCGCCGATCCCCATCAGCGCAGCCCCACCGGCAGAGCGCAGCATGTGACGCGGCGAGGAATAGCCTTCGAGCTTGAAGCGACCGGTGACGAGGGCGGTAACCAGGCTGCCGGCAAAGACCCCGCCAACCGTCGCAATGCCGAAGTTGAGCGTCAGCCCGGTCGAGAGCATCGCATATTGCAGACTATCGGCGATTGGCGCGATGAAGGTGAGTGAGGTCACCGGGACGGGATTGAAGTCGTCGGCGCCGAGATAGCCGGTGACGTACCAGCCGCCGGCAACGAGAAGGCCCACAATAATGCCCGCCGCGATCTGGCCCGGCGAGCGACGGAATGCCGGATGGGCGAAGGCAAACAGAATCAGCGCAACGACGATCACGGTCGCGGCCAGCGCGCGCGAAACCACCTCCGTGACACCGAGCGTCGCGAGCACCGACGGCACAGAAGTCGCGTTGACGGTGATCTGCGAGGCCTGAACCAGCGCGATACGCGCCGGCGCGATCAGGCCCTTGAGCGTCATCTGGGCGGCGATGGCGAGCACGATCACCACGACGAAGGAGCGGAGATTGCCGCGCCCAAGCAGCACCAGCGCGCGCGAGCCGCAGCCGTTCGACAGCACCATGCCGTACCCGAACAGCAGGCCGCCCAGGAACAGCACCGGCACCGAAAAAGTCTGTTGCAGATAGATCGACTTGCCGAGATCGACCATGCCGTAACCGGCGAGGAGCTGGCTCGCGGTAATCGCGACTGCGATCGCCAGTGCATAGGAGCGCACAAGCCGTCCGTCTCCCTCCGCCAGCCATCCGCGCATGCTGCTCATCAGGCAGAAGCCGCTGAGCAGGCCGACGGAACCATAGAAGAGGCCAATGACGAGGCCGGCGAGGATGACGAGTTGGGTGGTTTCCATCGTCACGGCTTCAGGATAAGCCTATCGCGCGAGGAGCCCGCGACAGCAACATAGGCCTCCTTCGCGCGCTCCAGCGGATAGATCGCACCCGCCTTGATCGGGAACGGCTTCAACTGACCGCTCGCAAAGCCATGGCCAAGATCGCGCAGCACCGCGCCCGTCGCCGCGGACGACAGGCCGAGCGTATCAATCCCGACATAGGTATGCTGGCCGCGATAGAATTCGAGGATGTTGAACTGCACGATGCGGTCGATCGCGGCGATCAGGATCTGGCGGCCGCGCAAGCCGAGTGATTTGTGTGCCGCCTGGAAATAGGGATCGCCGACCGTGTTGAAGACGATGTCGGCACCCTTGCCGCCGGTCAGTTCGCGCACGCGTGTGGCGACATCGACGGCGGATGCATCGATCACCTCGATTGGCGCATTGCTGTGACCCTCATAGGCCTCGGCCTTGCGGACCACGCCGGCGACGCGCGCGCCTTGCCAGGTCGCGATCTGCACTGCGGCCTGACCGACCTTGCCGTTGACGCCGAACACAAGCACGGTCTCGCCCGGTTTCGGAATGCCGGCGCGGCGAAAACCTTCCATGGCGGTGACGAAGGGCACGCCGATGCCGGCGGCCTCCTCCCAGGACACCGTTTTCGGCTTCTCCACCACGGCATCGGCTTCGACGACGAGATGACTCGCGTGCGTGCCATCGCGGCGGATGCCGAGATCGCCTGAAGAGCCGAACACCTCGCGGCCGATCGTACCGGCGGGGCCGTCGATCACCACGCCGGCGTAGTCGCGGCCCGGCGTGCGCGGGAAAACGGCATAGGGCATCAGCCCGGTCGCAGCCTTGACGTCGGACGGGTTGACGGCCGCGGCCTTCACCTCGATCAGCAGATCGTTCGGCCCACGCGCGAGCGTGTGACGCTCCACGGTCGGAGCAAGCGCGGCGGCGTTCTCGGCCTTGGCGGTGAGGCGAACGCAGCGTGCTTCGACAGTTTTGGGATCGGCTGGTGACATGGAAAGACCCGGGATTTCTCGCGGGCCTTGTCGCCTTTGGGGGCGGTCAAGTCAATCCGTCAAGTCAGTCCTTGGTCAGTCCTTGGGCCGCTTGTCGTAGAGCCGCTTGGCCTTGCCGAGCGAGCGCTCCAGCGTCGCCGGCGCGACCACCTGGACCCTCGAGCTGACGCCGATCGTGTTCTTGATGTGAGTTGAAATCCGGTCGGCATGGTCGACAAGCCCGCGACCGTCCCAGCTTTCGGGCCGCGCCTCGGCGATGATGGTCAGCTCGTCCATGCGTCCTTCGCGGGTCAGCTCCAGGATGAAGTGGCCGCCGCACCAGTCGGTCGCGAGCAGCACCTCCTCGATCTGGGTCGGGAACAAATTGACACCGCGCAGGATGATCATGTCGTCCGAGCGGCCCGTCACCTTCTCCATCCGCCGCATGCCCGGCCGCGCCGTGCCCGGCAGCAGCCGCGTCAGGTCGCGGGTGCGATAGCGGATCACAGGGAAAGCTTCCTTGGTCAGCGAGGTGAACACCAGCTCGCCCTTCTCGCCGTCAGGCAGCACCGCGCCGGTCTCGGGGTCGATCACTTCGGGATAGAAATGGTCCTCCCAGATGTGCAAGCCGTCCTTGGTCTCGATGCATTCCTGCGCGACGCCGGGGCCGATCACCTCGGACAAGCCGTAGATGTCGGTCGCGTCCATGTCGAAGGCGTCCTCGATCTCGCCGCGCATGGCGTTGGTCCAGGGCTCGGCCCCGAAGATGCCGACCTTGAGCGAGCACTGGCGCGGATCGAGCTTCTGGCGCTTGAACTCGTCGAGGATCGCCAGCATGTAGCTCGGCGTCACCGTGATGATGTCAGGCCGAAAGTCGTTGATAAGCTGCACCTGCCGCTCGGTCATTCCGCCGGAGATCGGAACCACCGTGCAGCCGAGCTTCTCGGCACCGTAATGCACACCGAGCCCGCCGGTGAACAGGCCATAACCGTAGGCATTGTGGATGATCATGCCGTTGCGGCCGCCGGCGGCGCGGATCGAGCGCGCCATCACATCCGACCAGGTGTCGATATCGCGCTGGGTATAACCGACCACGATCGGCTTGCCCGTCGTGCCAGAGGAGGCATGCACGCGCACCAGTTTTTCGCGCGGCACGGCGAACATGTTGAAGGGATAGTTGTCGCGCAGGTCCGTCTTCACCGTAAACGGAAACTTTGCGAGATCGGAGAGCTCGCGAAAGTCCGAGGGATGCACCCCAGCCTTGTCAAAAGCCTTGCGGTAATGCGCGACGTTGTCATAGGCGTGCTTCAGCGACCAGGCCAGCCGCTGCGTCTGCAGCGCCATGATCTCATCGCGTGAGGCGCGCTCCTGTGCATCCATCTCGGCCCTATAGCTGCGGCCGTCGTCCTTCAGCTTCGTCGAAGCCATACTCGTTTCCCCACATATGTGTTCTTCTCTTTATTGATCTTGCGTCGGCAGCCACGCGCCGGGAATGACACGCGAATGCCCACGGAATTCAGCAATGACGGTATCGCCTGCCATGACGCGCACATCATAGATGCCGGAGCGGCCACCGCGGGTCACCTCGCGCGCCTTGGCGACGAGACGGTCGCCGAGCTTGCCCGGCTTGATAAACGTGATCTGCCCCTGCGCCGCGACGACACGGTCATTGTGGGAGTTGCAGGCAAAAGCGAAGGCGGAATCGGCTAGCGTGAAGATGAAGCCGCCATGGGCGATGCGCTGACCGTTGACCATGTCCGGCCGCACCGTCATGGCCAGCGTCGCAAAGCCCGGGCCGATCTCCACGATCTCCATGCCGAGGCCCTTGGACGCATCGTCCTCCGCCCACATCGCATCAGCGCAGGCGCGGGCAGCATCTTCAGGCGACAGGGCGGCTTTGACGTTCACGCGCTTCTCCCGGCGAACTCTTTGCTCATGATGTTCTGCTTGATGGTCAAGGCTGTCAAACGTGGTCGTAGTCGACCACGACCCGCTCGGACGACGGCTTGGCCTGGCAGGTCAGAACAAAGCCGGCCTTCAGCTCCCAGGGCTCCAGCGAATAGTTGATGTCCATGGGCGCCTCGCCCTCGACCAGCTTGGCGCGACAGGTCGAGCACATGCCGCCCTTGCAGGCGAAGGGCAGATCGACACCGGCGCGCAGCGCGGCATCGAGGATGGCCTCGTCCTCGGCGACCGGCACGTCGCGGCGTTTGCCGTCAATGATCAGCGAGGCGATCGCCTTGGGCGGCGCATCGGGTGCCACGGTCTTTTTCGGTCGCGGCTTGCCGCCGAACTCCGAAACGAAACGCTCGACATGGATACGATCATCGGCGATGCCCAGGTTGCGGCAGGTCGCCTCGATGTCTTCGCTCATGCCAGATGGACCGCAGATGAAGACGTGGTCGACGCTCTCGGCTGGCACCAGCGAGCGCAGCAGCACCCTCACCTTTTCGCCATCGAGCCGGCCATGCAGGATCGGGATGTCCTGCTCCTCGCCGGAGATGACGTGGAAGATGGACAGGCGGTCGATGAAGCGATCCTTCAGCTCCTCGAGCGCCTCCAGGAACATGATGTTGTCGGTCGCGCGGTTGCCGTAGAACAGGAAGAAGCGGCTGTCCGGCTCGCGTGCCAGCACGCCCTTGACGATCGACAGGATCGGCGTGATGCCGGAGCCTGCGGCAAAGCCGACATGGATGCGTCCGGCCTCGGCCGGAGGGATCACGCCAAAACGGCCCGTCGGCGTCATCACGTCGAGCTCGTCGCCATGTCTCAGCTCGTCCGCGGCCCAGCTCGAAAACGCGCCGCCGTCGACTTTCTTCACGGCAATGCGGATCTCGCCGTCGTCAGGGCCGGAGCAGATCGAATAGGAGCGGCGCACCTCCTCGCCATCGAGCGTGGTGCGCAGCGTGAGGTACTGGCCGGGACTGAAAGCATAGTCGCCGGCAAGTTCGCGGGGGATGGCGAAAGTCATCGAGACGGCGTCGGATGCCTCCCGGCGGAGGTCGTTGACGGCAAGGCGGTGAAAACGCGGTGCGGCTGCTGACATGGTCAATGACACTTGAAGTAATCGAAGGGTTCGCGGCAAGCCTTGCAGCGCCACAGCGCCTTGCAGGATGTCGAGCCGAATTCAGACAGCAGTTCGGTCTTGTCCGAGCCGCATTGCGGACACGCCACCGTCTGTTCGCCAAATAGCGCGCGGCGCGAGTGTGAAGATTGCGGCGGCGCGATGCCGTAGGCGCGCAGCTTCTGACGGCCTTCCTCGCTCATCCAGTCTGTGGTCCAGGCCGGCGACAGCACGGTCCGCACTTTCGAACGGCGAAAGCCGGCGCGTTCCAGCGCGATCTCGATTTCGAGCGCGATCATGTTCATCGCCGGGCAGCCCGAATAGGTCGGCGTGATCGCGACCTCGACATGGTCACCATCGAGGGTAACGTCGCGGAGCACACCGAGATCAGCGATGGTCAACACCGGAATCTCAGGGTCGACCACGCTCGCCGCGGCGTCCCAGGCGCGCTGGTGCAGCTCGCTGTCGCGCTCCAGCATCGTCACCATGTCTGCCCCGGAAACGTGCGCTGCATCGATTGCAGCTCGGACAGGAGGTGGCCGAGATGCTCGCTATGGCGGCCGGCACGGCCACCCTGCTGCATCCAGTCGTTCTCAGGCAGTCGAAGCGTTGCTTCACTGATGACATCGGAGAGCGTCGTCAGCCAGCGGCCGCGCAAGGTGCCGGGATCGATAGCGATACCGGCGTGGATCAGCGCGCGCTCGCCGTCATCGACGGCGAACATCTCGCCGGTAAAGGCCCAGAGGTGATCGATCGCCCGTTGCGCGCGTGCGTGGCTCTCGTCCGTGCCGTCGCCGAGCCGGATGATCCATTCCGAGGCATGACGCAGATGATAGGCGCTCTCCTTCTCCGACTTCGCGGCGATCGCGGCGAGCGTCGTATCGCGCGAGGTCATCATCGCGCGCCAATAGAGGTCGGCGAAGGCGGAATAGAAGAACTGTCGCACCAGCGTCTGGGCGAAGTCGCCATTCGGCTGCTCGACCAGCAGCAGATTGCGGTACTGCCTGACATCCCGCAGGTAAGCGAGCTTGTCCTCGTCGTTATTCCCGCCTTCGGCCTTGGCGGCGTAGCTGTAAAGCTCGCGCGCCTGGCCGATGAGGTCGAGCGCGATGTTGGAGAGCGCCATGTCCTCTTCCAGCATCGGCGCGTGCCCACACCATTCCGACAGCCGGTGACCGAGGATCAGCGCATCGTCAGCACGGCGCAGGGCGTAGAGCACCAGCGGCGTTTCGGAGACCTGGATGTTTGCAGTGGGCATCACATGTGCCCCACTTCCTCGGGCACCTCGTAAAAGGTCGGATGCCGGTAGATCTTCGATTCCGCCGGCTCGAACATCATGCCCTTCTCGGCGGGGTCGCTCGCGGTGATCGCGGTCGACGGCACGACCCAGATCGACAGGCCCTCACCGCGCCGGGTGTAGATGTCGCGGGCGGCTTGCAGGGCCATGGTGGCATCGCTCGCATGCAGCGAGCCGACATGCTTGTGCGCGAGCCCGTTGCGGCTGCGAATGAAGACTTCCCACAACGGAGTGTTCGGCGTGGCCATATTGATCTCCCTATTCCGCGGCTTGTGCGGTCTGACGCTGCGCGCGCTTTGCGGCATAGGCGGCCGCGGCCTCGCGCACCCAGGCGCCGTCATCATGTGCCTTGCGGCGCGCGGCCATGCGGTCGCGGTTGCAGGGACCGTTGCCGGCAAGCACCTGCTTGAACTCGGTCCAGTCGATCTCGCTGTAACGCCAGTGCCCGTCCGCATCCTGCGTCATGCCGGGATCGGGAATAGTAAGGCCGAGATATTGCGCCTGCGGCACAGTGGCGTCGACGAACTTCTGGCGCAGCTCGTCATTGGAAAAGCGCTTGATCTTCCACTTCGTCGAGGTGTCGCTGTGCTGGCTGGTCGCATCGGGCGGACCGAACATCATCAGCACCGGCCACCACCAGCGGTTCAACGCATCCTGCGCCATCGCCTTCTGCTCGTCCGAGCCGCGGCACAGGGTGAGCATGATCTCGTAGCCCTGGCGCTGGTGGAACGACTCCTCCTTGCAGACGCGGATCATCGCGCGCGCATAGGGGCCGTAGGAGCAGCGGCATAGCGGAATCTGGTTCATGATCGCGGCGCCGTCGACCAGCCAGCCAATGGTGCCGATGTCGGCCCAGGTCAGCGTCGGATAGTTGAAGATCGAGGAATACTTTGCTTTCCCCGCGAGCATGGCATCAACGAGTTCTTCGCGTGAACTGCCGAGCGTTTCAGCGGCGGCATACAGATAGAGCCCGTGGCCGCACTCGTCCTGCACCTTGGCGAGCAGCGCAGCCTTGCGGCGCAAGGTCGGCGCGCGCGTGATCCAGTTGCCCTCGGGCAGCATGCCGACGATTTCGGAATGAGCGTGCTGGGAGATCTGACGTGTCAGCGTCTTGCGATACGCCGCCGGCATCCAGTCATTCGGCTCGATGCGCTCCTCGGCATCGATGCGGGCCTGGAACTGCGCGGCTCGGACCGCATCCTCAAGACCCCGGTCGTCGGTCTCGGCCGTATTCAGCGCCTGGGTATACATGCGCAGTCCTCCCGTTTTGTTGGAGGCAATATATAACAAGAATTATGTCATGCAAGATATTTCTGTAACATGTAGATCAGGCCTCGAACCTCCTTTCCAGGAGCTTTCGCGCCGGGGGCAGCGGGCCTTTTTCATTGGTCCCATGGCGATCAAGCCATTGTTCCGACGGAGCAAGCAGCGCGCGATAGATCTCGCCGCAGAGCGTGCGGGCCGCCCTGCCCGGCCAGTCCGCCGGCAACAGGCTTTCGGGCAGCAGCGGATCGCGCAGCACGACACGGCGGTAATAGTGGATCAGCAGGATCCGCGCCGTGAAAGCGTCGGCCTCGGACAGTTCCGTGCCGCGCGCGAGTGCGGCGCGCAGCGGCTCGAACGTCTTCATGAATTTCAGATAGGCGTCGGCGGTGCGCTCCAGCGGCCAGCTCGCGCTGAGCAGGCGGCGCCCACTGTCATCCTCGGCCGAGACTTCGAGACGGATCGCGCCTGCCGCCTCCTCCGGCACCGGCACGCCTGACGGCGCGACCCACACGCCCGGCAGCGGGCTGCCGAAGCCGGCATTGCGCACGGCTTCGCGCGAGGCGTCGCGATCCTCACCATTGCCGATCAGCAACAGCTCGAAGCGGCCTGTCCAGTCGGACGGCGGCGGATCGTAGATGTGACGCGTCGCGGCTTCGAACGTCTCACGACCTTTCTCGGCGAGGCGATAAAAGCTGTTACGGCCCACCTTCTCGCGCGTCAGCCAGCCATCGGCCGCAAGGCGCGACATCGCCGTGCGCACCACGCTGCCATCGATGTCCAGGCCCTCGAAGAACGCCAGCAGCGTGCCGAGCCAAACCGAGCCGCCGCGCGGCACGACGGCATCGCCGAACATCGTGATGACGATGGAGCCGGTACGTGACGGCTCACGCTTGAGCTGATCGATGATGCGAGAAAGCGGATGCGCCATGCGCGAGGCATAGCGCGTTTGGTGCGGGCGGGACAATGGATGGGAGCGACGGTCTTACTCTCCCTCTCCCCGTTCTTACGGGGGGAGAGGGTTGGGGCGAGGGGCCTCTCTCCTCGAATGAGATCGACGTGAGACCTGTACCCCCTCACCCGGATCGCAAGAGAGCGATCCGACCTCTCCCCGCAAGCGGGGAGAGGTGAAGATGCGCGCTACCGATGCGGATCGGGATAGGCGAGGCTGCGCCAGCCGCTGCGATCGAACGGCCGCCACGCGCCTTCCTTCTGCGCGAGACGGTCGGCGACCGCGTAGACGGCGGCGGGATGATGGCCCATGCCGCAATGGCTGCTGTCGACCTCGATGCTCTCGGTCTGCGCGCCGGTCTTTTCCATGCAGCCTTGCCAGGCGCAGACGCCGTCGGTGCGGCTGAAGATGGCGGTGGTTGGCACCGGCGGCGGCACGGCAAGCTCGCCACCGAAGCGCGGATCAACTTCGTCGGACTTCCGTCCGCTCGCCCATTCGTAGACGCGCCAGGCATTGGTCGACCGGGGGTTACCCGCGAAGGGGCTGCCGAGGGTGATCACCTGGCGCACGCGCTCAGGCATCATCTTGGCGAGTTGGCGCGCATAGAGGCCACCAAGGCTCCAGCCGACCAGGCTGATCTTGCGACCGTGCGTATCGTTGAGCTCCTCGACCAGATCGATCATCCCATCCTGCACGCCCTCGCGCAGGCCGTAATTGCGGCCCTGACGCCAGCCGCTGACCGCATAGCCCTTGCTGGTCAGAAAGGTGCGCAGCGCGCCCGTGGAGGCATCGGAGGCCACAAGGCCGGGCAGCACCAGCACCGGATGCCCGTCGCCACGCGGCGCGAGGCTCAGCAGCGGCAACGCGCCGAGGAATGCGCCGAACTCGTGGATCGCGCGCCCTTCCAGAAACATCAGAGTGCGGGACGGCGGACGCAGCGTCTGGGCAGTTGCGGTCATCAATGGATCCCCTTGGGAAGAATTCCTGAAGAGCCCGCCGGCCGCGATGCCGGCAATGGGCATGAATTCCAATACGCCGGCTTCTTGATCGTTCCGCAGCGCAACATGAATCAGCTAGGCGGCCGGTTCCACACATTCAAGCGGGAGAGATGCCGGGCCACAATAGGCTCGCGCGTTAATGCTGTTGGGCGTGACGCAAAAGTCACAACAATCGGAGCAGGAATTCTACGCAGTACAGCGCCAATCCCGCGAGTCCGCCGATCAGCGAGCCGTTGAAGCGGATGTATTGCAGGTCGCGTCCGATGTTGATTTCGATCAGCGAAATCAGCTGCGCCATGTCCCACGACTTGACCTGGTCGGAGATGAAGGTCGAGACGCCGCTCTTCTGGTCGGCGACGAAGCTGCGCAGCACCGTCACCAGGCCCTGGTTGATCTCACCGCGCAGCTCGGCATCGCCGGCGAGCGCATCGCCCGCCGAAACGAACATGCCGGCGAGATGATGCTGCAGCACCTGCGTTTCACCGGATGCGCTGCGCTCGATGAAGGAGCGCGTGTTGGCCCAGACGGTGCGGGCGAGATCGGCAAGCTCTGGCCGCGCCAGGAAATCGCGCTTCAAGCCATCGATGCGATCGATATAGGCCTGGTCGGTACCGAGCCGATCGACGAAGCTCAGCACCATGCGGTCGAACTCGCCGCGGAACGGATGCTTGGGATCGCTGCGCACCTCGTTGAAGAAAGCCGTTGCCGACGAGACAATCTTGTTCACGAGAAACTTGTCGGCGCGATAGAGGTTGAGCAGGGTCGGCAACTCCGCGCGCACCTTGTCGCGGATCATTGCCATGGTCTCTTTCTGGGTCAGCGTCTCGTGCATCACGCGCAGCAGATCGTCAAACAGGATCTGGTGCCGCCCCTCCGCGACGAAGCCGCGCAGCGTGCCGGCTGCGAGCGGCGCGAGGTCGATCGCCTGGATTTGTGTCGACATGCGGCGGATGATGAAGGTCATCAGGCCGGAGCTTTCCGTCGCGGACACGGCCTCCGGCAATAGCCGCAGAGCAAAGCGAGCAAGATCATCGCTGCGTTTGCGATCGCGCAGCCAGTCGGCGACGAAAGAGCCGAAATCGATCTCTCTCAGCTTGGCGTCGACCGGACCAGCCTCGAGGAAATGCACCTGGATGAACTCGCCGAGCTTGTCGGCGATGCGGGCCTGATTGCTCTGGATGATCGCGGTGTGCGGAATCGGCAGGCCGAGCGGCCGCTTGAACAGCGCGACCACAGCATACCAGTCGGCGAGCCCGCCGATGGTGGCGGCTTCCGCGAAAGCGGCGATGAAGCCGAACGCGGGATGCACCGGCAGCAGCCATTTCGCGACGACGAACAGCAGAAGCGTCGAGGCCAGCACCAGCGTCGCCAGCGCCTTGACGCGGCGCAGCTCGGCTGCCCGTTCCGCGTCGGCAGGTGTATCAAACGAGAAGTTGGTAGATGAATCCATGACTGCATCACAGTACTCCGTCATTGCGAGCGAAGCGAAGCAATCCAGAGTCTTTCCACGGAGGGACTCTGGATTGCTTCGTCGCATCAGCGCAAAATTGCTACGCAATTTTGTCGCGAGCTCCTCGCAATGACGGCAGCGCAAACAAAAGGCCCGCCGAAGCGGGCCTCAAATTTCAGTTTGGTCTCAGGGCGCCAGATCAGGCGGTCTTGTTGTAGACCTTGGCAAAGTTGTCCTGAGCGGACTTCGCACCGTTGGCGGCGAGCTTGCCGAGATAGTCGGCGGTCGCCTTGGTGCGCGAGACGAACGCTTCGCCGCGGGCGCGGAGCAGGCTCGACTGGATCTCGACGGCTTCGCTGAACGACTTGGCGGACGCGAGCTTGTCGATACCCGCGAAGAACGCCTCGGCGTCCTCGTAGATCGCCTGCTGAATGTTGCGGCTGATCTTGCCGGCTTCAGTGACGGACTCGGTCACCGCGTTCTCGACGGCGGCGGTCACGCGCTCGGAGCCAGCGAACACCTCGGCAGCACGGTCCTTGGCGGTGTTGGCGGTCTTCTTGACGAATTCGCGGGCAGCCTCGGGAACTTCCAGGTTCTGGATGTTCTTGAAAGCGTCTTTGAAGCCCTCGAAGGCGGTGTTGGTTTCGGTGGTCATGGGGGTTCTCTCCATCCTCATTGGGTTGAGCTATGGGCTCACCCCGTCCTCGATGGCCCGGGGCACGGCTTATATGGCATAGTTAATTGTGCGATGCAACAATCATGTTGCATCGCGATATCACGAATTCGTGATCAGCCTTATTTGGAGGCATTCTGATGCCTCCCTGGCCCGCCGCCCTACTGTGCATGGGGTTGATTTCGAGTTTTGGTCGGTAGGCGACGCCTTTAATGCTGGACGGCGCCTGGCAGCCCATACGCCTCCATCTGGGCCTGGACCTGCGCGATGTTGTGGCCGAGCACGACGATGTCGTGGGTCTTGCCGGCGACGTCCCGGACATGGTCCCGGAGCAGCGCCTCGGCCTTGAAGCCGAGGCTCTCGAACAGCGCGATCGCCGCCTGCTGGTCGACCGTCATCTGGACCGAGAGCTTCTCCAGCCCCGCCCCGAGCGCGAGCGCAAAGGTCTCCTGCGACAGCGCCTTCCCCACCCCCTTCCCGCGCACGTCCTGCGACACCACCATGCGGATCTCGCCGACATGGGGCGACCAGGAGTGCGGATCGCGCACCAGCGTGCCGCAGCCGACGACCTTGCCGTCCTTCACCGCGAGCAGGCTCTGAATGGCGCCGCGCTCGATCTCCTTGACCCAGGCCGACAGCACCTTCGGCTCGCTGATGTTGCGCGGCAGGAACAGCAGGTCATGGGTCGGCAGGCCCTTGCCGAAGGCGAGCACGGCCGCTTCATCAGCAGGCGACATCAGGCGGATCTCGATATCGCCCGCGTCGGTCTTGACGTGACGCGGATAGGAACGCTGCTCACTCATGTCGATCTTGTCCCCAGCCAGGAATCCAGTTTCGGCCATAGCCGCTTGATGGCGTTGGCGCCGGCGACCAGCGAAACGTGACCGCCTTTCAGCATCACCTCTTCCTTGTCCACCGAGCCGATCTTCGCGATCAGATGCTTGGCCGCGTCATAAGGCACGATGTGATCGTGCTCGGCGACCGCGTGCAGGATCGGCACCTTGATGTTCGCGAGCTTCGCTGGCCGCCCCCCGACCGACATGGTGTCGTTGTAGAGCTTGTTGTCCCACATCAGGTCTTTGGTGATGGTGCGGAAATATTCGCCCGCCAGCGGCAGCGTGTCGGTCGCCCAGCGGTCGAACATCCGGTACGATTTCACGAACTCGTCGTTCCAGATGTTTTCCCACAGCTGGATCTGGCTCGCGGCGCGCGAGGCCGGACGAAGCATCTCGAACGAAGACAGGATCATCTCCGGCGGCACGTTGCCGACGCTGTCGACGAGGCGGTCGACGTCGAAATAGCGGCGGTCGGAGAAATTGGAGAACAGCTTCATCTCGCGAAAGTCGATCGGCGTGGTGAAGCAGATCAGATTCTTCATCGGCCCGTCCGGGAAGATCGAGCCGTAGAGCAGCGACAATACGCCGCCGAAGCAATAGCCGATCACCGAGACGTCCTGCTCGCCGGAATCGGCCTGCACCCGGCGGACGCAATCCGGGATGAAGTCGAGGACATAGTCCTCCATGCGCAGGCTTCGCTCCTCCGGCCGCGGCGCGCTCCAGTCGAGCATGTAGACGTCGTAGCCGCGCCTCAGCAGGAACTCGATGAAACTCTGGCCCGGCACGAGGTCGAGGATGTAGCCGCGATTGGTGGTCGCCATCACGACCAGCACCGGCACGCGATAAATCTCGTCCGACATCGGCCGGTAGTGGTAGAGGCTCATCGTGCCGCGCGAATGCAGCACGTCCTTTGGGGTCGATCCGAGTGTCGGACCGGAGGTCGAGAAATATTCCACGCCCTTGATGCTGCGCTGGATGGCGCGCTGCACCTCGGCCTGGATGCGCTCCGGGATTGCTGCGAAATCAAGTCCCGTCGGCGCGTTCATTTCGGCCCTCCGCCTTCGGACGGCGGACGTTTCGTGCGAGGCGGCCGCGGTGCGGTATCGATCGGCGATCCACCTGACGCCGCCGACATCTGGCTCAGCATCGACTTGATCTCGCCGATCTGCCCCTCGATGGCTTGCAGGCGCTCGGCAATGCCGGTCATCTGCTCGCGGCTCGGCAGATTCATCGAGAGGAGATATTTCTCCATGAGATCGCCGAACTGTTTCTGAGCACCCGCAGCAGCGCCGCCGGCGCGATTCATGGCCTGCGAGAATTCGGGCGTCTCCATCGCCTTGGTGGCGAAGGAGTTGAAGCCCTTCTCCATCTCGCCAACCATCTTCTGCCACAGGGCGACAGGGTCGGTGATCTTGTCGGTCATCGGCGTCCTCCAGGTCTCGAGGGCTTCTTGCGCCCCTCTTTTGTCGCCATACCACACCGTTGCGACGGGCCGGTCAACGGCTAAGCGACAGGGCGATGTCGCACGCACGGCTTCTTTGCGACGGCAAACCATGCGATACAATTCCGGCCTGCCACAGGGGAACAATCCGGTGAACGCCTCCACCCATCAGCCGCCGCAGACCGTCCGCGCCAACGGCATCGACATCTGCTATGAGATCTTCGGCAACGACAATGCCGAGCCGCTGCTGCTGATCATGGGGCTCGGGGCGCAAATGATCCATTGGGACGATGCGTTCTGCGAGCAGCTCGCCGCCCGCGGCTTTCGCGTGATCCGTTTCGACAACCGCGACATCGGAAAGTCGAGCCATCTGACCGGGGGCAAGCGCCTGACGCCGCTCGAACTGCTCAAGCTTCGCTTCCTCAGGATTCCGGTCGCCGCGACGTACAAGCTGATCGACATGGCCAAGGACACGGTCGGCCTGATGGACGCGCTCGGGATCAAATCGGCACATCTGGTCGGCGCATCGATGGGCGGCATGATCGCGCAGGAGGTGACGCTATCGTTTCCGCAGCGCGTGCGCTCGCTGACCTCGATCATGTCGACGACAGGCAATCCGCGCGTGCCGCCGCCGACGCGGGAGGCCGCCGCGATGCTGATGGCGCCGCCGCCGCGCAGCAAGGAAGAGTTCGTCACCCGCTTCGGCGAGACCTGGAAGGTCTTGCGCGCCGGCTCCTTTCCCGAGGAAGAAGCGCTCGACCCAGGTCGTGCCGAACGCGTCTTCGCCCGCGGGCTCAATCCCGCTGGCGTCGGTCGGCAGCTCCGTGCCGTGCTGGCCTCCGGCAGCCGCAAGGAACGGCTGCATGGCGTGAAGACGCCGACGCTCGTGATCCACGGCACGGTCGATCCGCTGGTCCGCCCTGAAGGCGGCAAGGACACGGCGGAGTCAGTTCATGGCGCAAAGTTGTTGATGATCGAGGGCATGGGCCACGCGCTGCCGATGCGGTTCTGGCCAGAGATCATCGGCGCGATCGACAAGCACGCGCATGGTGCAGCGGCGAAGGCAGCTTAAGACTTCTTCGCGATCCAGATCACATGGCGCGCGCCGCCGCCTCTGCCGGTGGCGCGGACGGCGACCTCGTTGACGTCGAAGCCGGCGCGCCCGAGACGCTTGGTGAAGGCGGGGTTCGGTCCTGACGACCAGACAGCGAGCACACCGCCGGGCCGCAGCGCAGCCTTCGCCGCCGCCAATCCGCTCGCACTGTAGAGCGCGTCATTGCCCTTCCGCGTCAGCCCTTCCGGCCCATTGTCGACGTCGAGCAGGATCGCGTCGAAGGTCGAGTCCTTCGCACGGATGATTTCGCCAACATCGGTCTCCCGGATGCTCACCCTGGCATCATCGAGGCTGTCGCCGAAGACCTCCGCCATCGGACCTCGCGCCCACGCAACCACCGCCGGCACCAGTTCAGAGACTATGATCTTTGCCTTGCTTCCGAGCACGGCGAGCGCAGCGCGCAGCGTAAAGCCCATGCCGAGCCCCCCGATCAGAACAGCGGGCTTTGCGACTTTCTCGATCTGCTTCGCCGCAAGCGTCGCGAGCGCGGCTTCGGAGCCCGACAGGCGGTTATTCATCAGCTCGTTAGTGCCGAGCTTGATCGAGAACTCCTTGCCCCGCCGCATCAGGCGGAGCTCCTCGTCGGAGCCGGGGATTTTGGCGGTGTCGAGCTTTTCCCAGGGAATCATGGCAGACGTTTAGCACGATTGGGCTGGCGGTCACCCGCCGGCCCACACGTCCAGCACGTAGCGGTTCTTCGTACCCATCTCCTCGATCCAGCGGGCGCCCGCAGCCGCATCGCCACCGCTCTTCTCCCGGTAGATCGCAACCAGCGCCGCCTTCACGTCGGGCTCCATCCTGCTGCCGTCGCCGCAGACGTAGATGATCGCGCCCTGCTCGATCAGCGGCCAGACCTTGTCCTTCTGCACGGCGAGCACGTGCTGGACATAGGTCTTCGGTCCTTCCGCCCGCGAGAACGCAGTGAACAGCTCGGTGATGCCGCTCGCAGCCAGTGCCTTCAGCTCGTCAGCATAGAGAAAATCCTGATCGGGATGGCGGCAACCGAAAAACAACATGGACGAGCCGAGGCTGGCCCCCTTGGCCTTGCGCGCCGCTCGCTCCTGGAGGAAGCCGCGGAACGGCGCGAGTCCCGTGCCCGGGCCAATCATGATAACAGGCACGGATGGATCGTCGGGCAGCCGGAAGCCAGCCTTGGTCTCGCGGACAGTCGCGTAGACCGTATCGCCCGCGCGCCGGTTGGCGAGGTAGTTCGAGCAAATGCCCTTGTAGGTGCCGCGCCCTGAGGCCGCCGGTCCTTCGACCACGCCGACGGTGACGCTGCAACGCGCAGGGTCGACCGATGGCGAGGACGAGATTGAGTAATAGCGCGGCGCAAGCAGCGAGAGCATTTCCAGATAGACGTGGAATGGCAATTCGCAGGCTGGGTATTCGAGCAACAGGTCAAACACCGACTTGCGCTTGCCCAGAATCTCGGCGCGGTATCGCTCGAGCGTGTCAGGCTCGTCGCCGACGAAAGCCAGCAGCTTCGGCTTGGTGACCGGGCAGCGGGTGTGCTCGGCCATGGTCTGGATCTGCTTCCGTGTCGCAACCTGCTGCAACTCGACGAACTCGCTGAGCAGGCGTCCGACCGACACGGCATTGCCAACCGGCAATTGCGCGCGGCGGCCCTCGGCGACCTGAAGCCTGATCTGGTCGGCCGGCAGGAAGCCGAACCGCCGGGCGACGGAATCCACCAGCGTCGGATCGTTGCGCGGGACGACGCTCAAGTGATCCCCGACGCGGTAGCTGATATTGGCCGGCAGTTGAACCTCGATATGACGTGTCGAGCGCTCCGACGGATTGGAGCCTGACCTGTTCTGAAGCTCGTCATTGGCCAGCACCTTCATCGCGACGGCGCCACCCTGGGCGACGATGGTGTTGACGGCGGTCACCGCGACAGGCTCGATCGCGTAGAGCGGATCGTCCTCTGCGGTGCGGGTGAAATTCCAGTCGATGCCGAATTCCTTGGTGGCGACCTGGGCAGCCGCTGGGAACCATTTCTGGAACTGACCGTCGAGATCGCTGCGCGCATCGCCCTCGCCGCGCGGATAGACCGCGCGGGCGCCATGCATGGACAATTGCTCGTCGATGAAGCGCGGCACCGATTGATAGGTCGCGGCCCAGTCGCTGTTGCCGCAGCCGAACACGGCGTAGCGCACACCGGCAAAGGCATCCTTCGGCAGATCCTCGCCGAGCCATTTGACGAATTGCGTCGCATTGTCGGGCGGGGCGCCGTTATACGACGCGCAGATGATCAGCACGCCGCCCTGCTGCGGCAGCTTCCCGACATACTCGTCGAGCGGCCCAAGATGCACGGCAAAGCCGTTGATCTCGGCAAGATCGGCCATGCGCGTTGCAAGCTCCTCGGCGGTGCCGAGATTGGAGCCATAAAGAACCAGCATCGGCGTGTTGTGACCGGGCCGCGTGGTCGGCTGGCGCGGTGCCCGTGGCGCAGACGCCGTAGCTGCGACCGGGCCGCCATAGGCACCGCGCTCGCGATCGGCGCGCGGACGCACCTTGATCTTGAAGCCTTCCGGCTTCATTGTCAGCGTTTCCTTCAGGTGCATCTGATAGCGCTGATGGTCGATCAGCTTGAAGCGCTGGAGGATCATGCCGAGCGCGAGCGCGGCCTCGTGCATGGCGAAGCCGCGACCGATGCAGGCACGCTGGCCGTTGCCAAACGGCTTCCAGGCATTGATCGGCCGTTTTGCTTCGGCTTCCTTGCTGAAATTCTCGGGATCGAACGCATCGGGATTGGGTCCCCAGACGCTGGGGTCGCGATGCAGTGCGGTCACCAGGATCGTGATGAACGTGCCTTTCCTGAGCTTGTACTTGCCGCCGCCAATGGTCTCGTCATTCAGTGGTGAGATGCCGTAGGCCGGCGCCGGTGGCCACAGCCGCAGCGCCTCCTTCAGGATCTGCGTGATGTAAGTGAGCTGCGTGACCTGCTGGTAGGTCGGCTTCGCGTTGACGTCTGGGCCGAAGACGCGATCGACCTCGTCATAGGCCTTCTTGAGAATATCCGGGTGCTTCAGAAGCGCATAGAGCGTGTAGGACAAAAGGCCGCTGGTGGTCTCGTGGCCCGCGATCAGGAACGTGTTGATCTGGTAGCGGATGTTGACGTCGTCGAGCTGCTCGCCGGTCGAGCGGTCGACGCCGGTCATCATCGCGGCGAGCATGTCCTTCTTGTCGTCAATGCCTTCCGCGCTCTTGCGGCGCTCGGCGATGATCTCGTCGACCATCTTGTTCATGAAGGCGACGTCTTCGCCAAGCGTCTTTCTGCGCTTCTGCATCCAGAGCTGCTCGAACGGCAGGCCGCGCGTCATCATGATGGTTTCGAGCGAGCGCACCAGCGACTCGACGAAGGGGTGGTAGTCGCGCCGGTAGAACGAGTTGAAGCGGTATTCGAAGCCACAGAGGCCGATGGTATCGAGTGTCAGCGCGGTCATGTCGTGGACGACGTCGATTTCGTCGTCGGCGTTCAGACGCTCCCATTTGTGGACGAGCTGCTCGGCGATATCGACCATGCTCGGATGGTAGGACTGCATGGCGCGGTTACCGAACGGCTGGAGCAGGATGTTGTGCGCCTTGCTCCAGTTCGGCTCCTTGGTATCAGCCGTGAACAGGCCGTCGCCGCCGACCGCACGCACACGCCGCAGCGCACCGCGCACCGTCTTGTCGAAGCGCTTCTCATCGGAGAGCTCGTCGACGAGATCATGGCCGGACACGACGACGATCGGCGAGCCCATCATATCGAGCCAGAAGATAGGGCCGAGCTCCTTGGCAAGTCGCGTCAGATGCTGCACGGGCGCAGCCGAATCCAGCGACAGCATGTTGCCGACCACTGGCTTGGTCGGCGGCTGCGGAATCGGGTCCAGACGGTTCTTCGATGACATTGCTACGCTTCCCCCTGCTCGCAATGACGAGCTAACCAAACCGCCTTCTACGCCATTCGATCAAGATGGCGCTGACCTCTTCCGGCTTCTCCTGCTGCGTCCAATGGCCGCTGTCCTTCACCAGGTATTTCTCGAGGTCAGCCACCAGTCTCTCCATGCCGTCGGCCGCCGACGGCGGCAGCACCGCGTCGTTCTCGGCCATGATCATCAGCGACGGCACGGTGATGTGGTGATCGAGCCCCTTCGAGCGTTCCCAATTGCGGGTGAAATTACGATACCAATTGATGCCGCCGGTGAAGCCGGTTGTCGTGAAGGTGTCGACGAATACTTTCTTCTCGTCTGCCGAGAGGATCGGCGTACGCGGATCGACCTTGGCATCATAGGCCGCGATCATCTGAGGAAACGCCAGATTGGTCTTTGACGATGCGCCAACGCCGGCGATCGGCGGCTCCTCTGATTTCGCCGCCGGCCGCGCCAACGGTTTGCGCATGAAGGCATCAAAGGTCTGCTCGACGCGGCTACCGAAAATCCTGTCCGGCTCGCGCGCGGGATCCTGGAACTGGACAATGTACATGTCGTCGCCGAAGCGCTGGCGGAACAGCGCGATCGGATCCATTGGCGCACGGTCCCAGTGCGGCGTGTTGACACCGACAACGCCGGCAACGCGCTTAGGGTGCCGCAGCGGCATCTGCCAGACAACGAAGCCGCCCCAATCGTGGCCGACGAAGATCGCCTTCTCGATGTCGAGATGATCGAGCAGCCCGACGAGATCGCCGGTCAGGTGCTCCATGTCATAGGCTTCGACCGGCTCTGGCCGGTCGGTTGCGCCATAGCCGCGCTGGTCCGGTGCGATCACGCGGATGCCGGCTTCGCTCAGCGCTTTGATCTGGTGGCGCCAGGAGAAGGCGAGCTCGGGCCAGCCATGACACAAGACAACCGGCGGCTTGTCAGTCACTGGGCCCGCCTCGTAATAGCCCATGCGGATTCCGTTCGTCTGCGCGAACTTGAGCGGCGGCATTTCGATCATTGCAATAATCCTGACTTCCTATTCAGCCGCGCCTTTGACTTCGGCCGCGGGCGGCGCATAGGCCGCCTCCAACGCAGCGAACTCCTCCGGCAGCATGTCGCACATCACCTGCACATGCGGAATGATGTTGGCGCCGACGATGAAGCCGAAATCGAGCTGGTCGCGATAGCTCTGCACGGTGATGTTGAGCGCCTGCCCGTGCGTCGAGATCGACACTGGGAAGATGTGCAACAGCTCGGCGCCGGCCGCATAGAGCGTCTGCCGCGGCCCCGGCACGTTGGACACGGTGATGTTGGCCGCCGGCGGCAGCACATCCGACAGGTCCGAGCGGCTGTAGAGCAGCGCCAGGATCTGGACGATGATCGGAGTCCCCAGCATCGAGATGTTGGAGACTTGCGGCATCAGGGCCCGCAACGGATGCGACATCTCCTTGGACTTGGTCGACTGCGCGATGATGGCCTCGAGCCGCGCCTTGGGATCCGCGATATTAGTCGCGATCGAGCAGATCATGCCGAACACCTGGTTGTTGGCCTCGGTGTTACCCTCTTCGCGTAGCGAGATCGGCACTGCAGCGGTCAACGATTTCGCCGGCAGCGTGCCGTACTGCAGGAGGTAGCGGCGGACGACGCCGGAGGCGAGCGCCAGCACGACGTCGTTGAGCTTGCCGCCGGCCTGCTTGGCCAGCGCCTTGGAGCGCGACAGCGAGATCGACACGCCGGCAAAGCTCCGCTCCGATGAAATCGTCTTGTTGAGCATGGTCGGCGGCGACACCATGCTGGCGAGGCTTTCGCGCGACTTCGGATCGGAGATCTTTCCGAGAACGTCGGAGACGCTCTTGACCATGGTTGGAATATTTCCGGCGAAGCGTACTGCGCTCTCGATCTGGTACATCGCGTTGTCGAACAGGATCGAGCCGATGTCGCTCTTGCCGGTGCGCGGCAACTGCAGATTCTTCGCAGCCGCCGACGCTTCGAGCGGCTGGCTGAAGAGTTGCTGATAGGAATCGAGCAGGTTGGCTGCGATGTCGCGCGGCTCCTGCCCGGGCTTGGACGCGCCCGTCGGCGGCTCGACCTTCCGCGGGATCGGCGAGATGTCGTAGATCATGTTGGTCAGGGCCGCGCCGGCGCCGCCGTCGATGGCGGCATGGTGCATCTTGGAATAGAGCCCGACCTCATTGTCCTTCATGCCTTCAAACACATAGAATTCCCAGAGCGGGCGGGCACGGTTCAGGAGCTTGGCATGCATCCAGCCGACGATGCGTTCGAGCGTGGCGCGGTCGCGCGGCGCCGGCAGGCTGGCGCGGAAGATGTGACGGTCGATGTCGAACTGGTCGTCTTCAACCCAGGTCGGATGATCAATGTCGAGCGGCGCCTTCTCCAGGCGCGCCTTGAGGATCGGCGCGATGTGCAGCCGCGAGACGATCATCGCCTTGAAGTCTTCGAAAAAGTCGCCCTTGTAGTCGTCGGGCAGGCGAAAGATCGCCATGCTGCCGACATGCATCGGCATCTCAGGCGTTTCCAGATAGAGAAATGATGCGTCCAGCGACGACAGTTTCTTACCGTCAGCCATAGTTCCCTCCACTCATATTCGACTGGCGCCTTGCTGGCGCTTCTCGTCAGGCCGATATTGCCCGCTCCGGCGGGGCATATGCAATGGCAAACGGTCCGGCCCGATCAAATGGCCAGAACTCCCCCTCCGGTTGCGCCAGGCGATCGGCCACGGCCCACAACGCCGCGGGGTTCACCCCGAGCCCGATATGGCTGGCGAAATACACTTCGAGGTTCTCGGCGCGCTCGGAGGGGCGCAACAGGCAGGTCCGCCAATTCACGACGCCATCTGCGCGCGAATAGATCGATGTCGCCGGCACCTTGAGATCCCCGGCGATCGCCTCGCGCAGCTCGGCAAAGTCCTCGACCCGCTCGCCGGATAGCGCCTCGTACAGCGCGGTCGCATTGGTCGCCCGCACATCATTGGCAAAAGGGCTGCCGAGTGTGATGACATAACGGACCAGCTCGGGCGCCTGCAGCGCGAGATCGCGAGCATAGACACCGCCGAGGCTCCATCCGACCAGGCTGACCTTGCGCCCGGTTGCGGCATGGATCTCGGTGAGACGGGCGCGCAAGGCTTCCCGCATCCGCGACAGCCCGCCGAGATTTCGACCCATCCGCCAGGCATGGGCCTCATAGCCGAGTCCGCCGAGATAGCGCCGCATCGGTGCCATCGACAGATCGCTGGCGAGAAAGCCCGGCAGCGCCAGCACCGGATGGCCATCGCCCCTGGGCGCGCGCATCAGCAGTGGTGACAGCAGGACGCTGGCGTTGAATTCGAACAGACTGCGCGCCTCGGCGAGCAGCAGGCCAAGGGCTGGCGGACGAAGCCCGTCCGAGCCTGGCGCTCCGTCGCGCGCGTCGGGCATTACTTCTTCTTGTCGCCGCTGCGCGGGGCGCCGAGACCGGCCATGGTGACGAACATGTCCTGAAACCGTTCCGCCAGCTTGGGATCGAAGGTGAACCAACTCTGGATCAGCGATTCCGGCGAGACCTTCTCGATGTTGCTCAAAACCTGCTGCTGGAGCTTGTCCATCACCGCGGTCTGCATCGGCGACACATCAGGCAATCCGAAAAACTGGCGGGCCTCGAGGGGGGTGCAGTCGATTTCGATGTTAACTTTCATGTCCCCTCCGGATGAGATTCGAGCGGCGTCACGCAGTATCACCGCGACACGGTGTGCGACGCAAGCGACCTGAGCCGGGGACGGGGAGCCGGCTTCCGCAACCGGCGGATATGGTCAATCAAATTGTCGGCGCGAACGGGCGCTGGCGGACCGTTTCCACCCTCATTTTCGAGGCCTGACCGGGCCGAAAGTCCAATGTCGCCCGCACGCCTCTCTCCCCTAAAAGCTGGTCAGCATTGCTGCACAGCGGCGCAACTTGGCGCGTTCCTTGCTGGAATGGCGCTTGCACGGGCCGAGAACTCTGGGCAACATGGATCGATCATCCCCACCGAACAATCAAAAATCACGGTGCGGGCGAGTGGAGAGGGTCAAGAATGTCAGTCGGACGAAGTTTGTTTGCGGCGACGCTCGCCGGTGTGCTTGCGTTGGCGGTCTCGCCGGCGTCGAGCCAGACGCTGCGCTACGCCAACCAGGGTGAGCTGAAGTCGCTCGATCCCTACACGCTGAATGAGTCGACCACCAGTGCGCATCTCGGCCATGTCTATGAGGGCCTGGTGGCCCGCGGCAAGGACCTGAAGATCATCCCGGCGCTCGCCGAAAGCTGGGAGACGCCGGAGCCGACACGCTGGCGCTTTCATCTGCGCAAGGGTGTGAAATTCCACAACGGTGACCCCTTCACCGCTGATGACGTCGTATTCTCGGCCGAGCGCGTGCGAGCGAAAGGCTCGAACTTCCAGAGCCGCGTTCCTGCCGACGCCAAGGTCGTCAAGATCGACGATTACACCGTCGATTTCGTCCTGACCTCGCCCAATCCGATCCTGACCGCGTTGTGGGCGACCTGGTACATCATGGACAAGAAATGGGCAGAGGCGAACGATGCGGTGGCACCGACGCCCGCGGCCGCGACGACCCCGAGCTACGCCTCGCTGCATGAAAACGGCACCGGGCCCTTCACCATCGAGAGCCATCAGCCGGGCGTGAAGACTGTCTTCAAGGCCAACCCGAACTGGTGGCGCAAGCCGGAACATAATTTGAAGGAGATCGTCTTCACGCCGATCGCCAACCCCGCCACGCGTGTCGCGGCCCTGTTGTCGGGCGAGGTCGATGTGATCGAGCCAGTTCCGGTGCAGGACATCGAGCGCGTGAAGGCGAGCCCCAACGCCACCGTCCTGACCGGACCTGAACTCCGCACCATCTTCGTCGGCATGGATCAGGCGCGCGACGAGCTCCTTTATTCGAACGTCAAGGGCAAGAACCCGTTCAAGGACGTTCGCGTCCGCGAAGCCGTCTACCGGGCGATCGACGTCGACTTGATCAAGAATCGCGTCATGCGCGGGCTGTCCACGCCGTCCGCACTGATGGTCGCACCAGAGATCTTTTCCGCGAAGGACTTAATCCGGCCGAAGTTCGACCCCGACGCCGCCAAGAAGCTTCTGGCGGACGCCGGATATGCCGACGGTTTCGAAGTGACGATGGACTGTCCGAACGACCGCTACGTCAATGACGCGGCCATCTGCCAGGCGATCGTCGGCATGCTCGCCCGCATCAACATCAAGGTGGATCTGTTGGCGCAGCCCAAGGCCCAGTATTTCGCCAAGGTGCTGAAGCCCGGCGGCTACAAGACCTCGCTGTTCTTGCTGGGCTGGACCCCGGATACGCTCGATTCCCAGAACGTGCTGCACGACATCATGGGCTGCCGGGACGATCCCAAGGATCCCAACCGCGGCGAAGCCAATCTCGCCGGCTATTGCAACAAGCAGTTCGACGAGCTCGCCGACAAGGTTCTCGTGGAGTCCGATGCGGCCAAGCGCGATCAGCTGATCAAGCAGGCCTTCGAGCTGTCGATGAAGGACTGGGCCTATATTCCGCTGCACCAGCAGGCGCTTGCCTGGGGCGTATCGAAAAAGGTGAAGCTGACCCAGCGTGCGGACAACATGGTCATGCTCTACTGGGCGACCAAGCAGGAAGAGTAAGTATCGACCTCTTGTGAAGTCCCGGAAGCCATCGCTTTCAAGATCTGGCTTCCGGGACTTGCTATTTGGAAGACTTGCCGTTTCAGGTTAACGCAATGATGCGTGCTGCTGAAGAGATGTGAAAGGAACAGATGCTCGCTTTCACACTGCGCCGAGCCATCCAGGCCATCGGTGTCATGATCGCCGTCGGGATCATCTCATTTTCGATGTTCCGCTTCGCCGGCGACCCCGTGAACCAGATGGTCGGAATGGATACCTCAGGCGCCGAGCGCGCCGCGATCCGCAAATCGCTCGGCCTGGACGATCCCTTCATCGTGCAGTTCGGCCGCTACGTCGGCAACGCTGCGCAGTTCAAATTCGGCGTGTCCTACCAGTTCCGCCTGCCCGTCTCCGACCTGCTGATGGAGCGGATGCCCGCAACGCTGGAGCTCGCGATTTGCGCCACCATCTTCGCGATGATTAGCGGAATCCTGATGGGGGTCTATTCGGCGCTTCGCCGCGACAGCTGGCTCGCGCACATCTTCCAGGCCGTCTCGCTGATCGGCATCTCGCTGCCGACCTTCCTGATCGGCATTCTCATGATCTACCTTTTCTCGGTGACGCTCGGTTGGCTGCCCTCGTTTGGCCGTGGCGACGTCGTGCATATCGGCTGGTGGACGACGGGGCTGCTGACACTGTCGGGCCTGAAGGCGCTCATCATGCCCTCGATCACGCTTGGCCTGTTCCAGATGACGCTGATCATGCGGCTGGTGCGCGCCGAGATGCTGGAAGTGCTGCGAACCGACTATATCCGCTTCGCCCGCGCCCGCGGTCTGACCACGCGGGCAATCCATTTCGGACACGCGCTGCGCAACACGCTGGTTCCCGTGATCACCGTTGCAGGTCTACAATTCGGCTCGGTCATTGCTTTCGCGATCATCACCGAAACCGTGTTCCAATGGCCTGGCATGGGGCTCCTGTTCGTGCAGGCCGTTCAGAACGTCGATATCCCAATCATGGCAGCGTATTTGATGATGGTGTCCTTGATCTTCGTCACCATCAACCTCGTGGTTGATATCCTCTACACCATCGTCGATCCGCGGCTGCGCTCGACGGTCAGCCGGGCACACTGACATGAGCGAAGCCGTCGTTTCCCATCCGACCGAGAAGCGTCCTGCGGCGGCGCCTGGCTGGTTCAGGCGCGCGCTCGACAGCGACTTGTTCTATTCGTTCCGTCGCTCCAAGATCACGATGATCGCAGCGGGCGTGACGCTGCTGTTCTTCCTGATCGCGATCTTCGCCTCGGTGCTATCGGTGCAAAATCCGTTCGACCCGGCGCAGCTCCAGCTGATGAATTCGCGCATCTCGCCGCTCTGGACCGCCGACGGCCAGAGCCCGTTCCTGCTCGGCACCGACGAGCAGGGCCGCGACGTGCTGTCGGCGATCCTCTACGGCCTGCGCATCTCGCTGCTCGTCGGCGTGCTCGGCGTGGTTTTGTCCGGCGCGATCGGCATCCTGCTTGGGCTGACGGCGGGCTATTTCGGCGGCGCCGTCGATGGGCTAATCATGCGCATTGCCGACGTGCAGCTTTCGTTTCCGGCCATCCTGATCGCGCTCTTGATCAACGGCATTGCCAAATCGGTCTTTGGCAACAAGCTCGACGAGATGAGCATGCTGGCCGTTCTGGTCTTCGCGATCGGTCTGAGCTTTTGGGTGCAGTATGCGCGTACGGTGCGTGGTTCGGTCCTGGTCGAGAAGAACAAGGATTACGTCGCGGCCGCGCAATTGATCGGCCTTCCCGCCCCCGTGATCATGCTGCGCCACGTGCTGCCGAACACCACGGGGCCGATCCTCGTGATCGCCACCATCAACCTCGCGCTCGCCATCATCACCGAGGCAACGCTCTCGTTCCTCGGCTCGGGCATGCCCGAAACCATGCCGTCGCTCGGCACGCTGATCCGCATCGGCAACGGCTATCTGTTCGCAGGCGAATGGTGGATCGTCGCCTTCCCCGGGATCGCACTCGCGGCGCTGATCCTGTCGATCAATCTGCTCGGCGACTGGCTGCGCGACGCGCTCAACCCCAAACTCCGATGAGTCTACAGCGTTCATGACCGAACCCGTTCTCTCCGTCCGCAATCTCAAGGTGGAGTTCGCCTCTCGCCGCGGGACGTTGCGCGCCATCGACGGCGTCTCCTTCGACATCGCCAAGGGTGAAGTGCTCGGGGTGGTCGGCGAATCCGGCGCCGGCAAATCCGTGACCGGCCTTTCGGTGATCGGCCTGATCGACCCGCCCGGCCGCATTGCCGGCGGCGAGATTCGCCTCGCCGGCCTGCGCATCGACGATCTGCCGCCGGAGGAGATGCGCCGTATCCGCGGCAAACGCATCGGCATGATCTTCCAGGATCCGCTGACCTCGCTCAATCCGCTGTACAGGGTCGGCGACCAGATCGTGGAGACGATCCGGACCCATCTCAATCTGTCCGAACAGGCCGCGCGCCGCCGCGCCATCGACCTGCTCGCCGAAGTCGGCATCCCCGCGCCGGACAAGCGCATCGACGGCTACCCGCACGAGTTCTCCGGCGGCATGCGCCAGCGCGTGGTGATTGCGCTTGCGATCTGCGCCGAGCCCGAACTGATCATCGCGGACGAGCCGACCACCGCGCTCGACGTCTCCGTACAGGCGCAGATCATCTCGCTGATCAAGCGGCTCGGCCGCGATCACGGCACCGCCGTGATGCTGGTCACCCACGACATGGGCGTGATCGCGGAGACCTCGGATCGCGTCGCGGTGATGTATGCCGGTCGTGTCGCCGAGATCGGACCGGTGCAGGACGTTGTCAGGAATCCGCTGCACCCCTACGCCAAGGGCCTGATGGGCGCGATCCCGACGCTTGCCGGCGACGACAAGCGCCTGGTGCAGATCCCCGGCTCGATGCCGCGGCTCTCGAACATCCCGCGCGGCTGCTCGTTCAACCCGCGCTGCGCCTCCGTTTTCGATCGTTGCCGGGTGGACCGGCCGGAGCCGCTGTCGCGCGGCGCGCAATCGGTTGCCTGCCATCTCTATGACCCCGCGTCGGCGGAGACCGCGGCATGAGCACTCCCTTCGTCCAGGGCACAAATCTGCGCCGCGTCTTCGACGTTTCAAAGCCTTGGCTCAACCGCGTGCTCGAGGGCGGCCAACTTGAATATCTCAAGGCCGTCGACGGCGTCACCTTCGATATCAAGAAGGGCGAGACCTTTGCGCTGGTCGGTGAGTCCGGTTCGGGCAAAACCACGGTGGCGCGGATGGTCGTCGGCCTGTTGCCGCCGAGCTCCGGCGACGTCCTGATCGACGGCGTCTCGATGACCGATCCACGGCAAGCCCCGGCTCGCCGAAAGCTGCGCCGGCGCATCCAAATGATCTTCCAGGATCCCTATGCGAGCCTGAACCCGCGCTTCCGTGTCGATGGCATCATCTCCGAGCCGATCCGCGCCTTCGACCTGATCCAGGGCGAACGCGACATCCAGGCCCGCGTCGGCGAGCTGCTCAGCCTCGTCGGCCTGCATCCCGACGACCGGCTGAAATTCCCACACGAATTCTCCGGCGGCCAGCGCCAGCGTATCGCGATCGCGCGGGCGCTCGCCTCCGACGCGGAATTCATCGTCTGTGACGAGCCGACCTCGGCGCTCGACGTCTCCGTGCAGGCACAGATCCTGAACCTGATGCGCGACCTCCAGGACAAGTTCGGCCTGACCTACATGTTCATCAGCCACAACCTCGCCGTGGTCCGCCACATGGCGAGCCGGGTCGGCGTGATGTATCTCGGCCGTATCGTCGAGATCGCGGAGGGGCGCGAGCTGTTTGCCCGCCCGCGCATGCCCTACACGAAGATGCTGTTGGGCGCTGTGCCTGACCTCGCCATGAGCGGCCGCCAGCGCATTCCGGTGAAAGGCGAGATCCCGAACCCGATTAATCCGCCGTCGGGCTGTGCCTTCAATCCGCGATGTCCGCTGGCGTTCGAGCTTTGCCGCAAGGAAGTTCCAAAGCTGATCGACGGCGTCGCGTGCCATGCCGTTAACACCGCGCCGGTCCCGGCATAACGCGCGCGTGCCATGCGGCCTGTGCATTTGGTATCCCAGCGCCTGATGTGATCAATTGCGCGCGCCGTCAACGAGGTAGCCCATGGCCAGCAAAGTCAATCCAGACCCTTTCACGACGCGTCCCGAGATCGAGGGCACGTTCGGGGTCGTCGCGTCAACGCACTGGATCGCGACTGCCGTCGGCATGGCTATCCTGGAAAAGGGCGGCAACGCGTTCGATGCGGGCGTCGCTACCGCCTTCGCCCTTCAGGTGGTCGAGCCGCATCTGAATGGCCCCGGCGGCGATGTCCCCATCATCGTGCACGACGTGAAACGTGGTCGCACCGAGGTGATCTGCGGCCAGGGCCCGGCCCCGGCGCGCGCCACCATCGCGCACTACAAGAGCGAAGGCCTCGATATGGTGCCAGGCACCGGCCTGCTCGCCGCCTGCGTGCCCGGCACCTTCGAATCCTGGATGATGCTGCTGCGCGACTACGGCACGATGCGCGTGCGCGACGTGCTGGAGCCCGCGATCTCCTACGCCCGCGACGGCTATCCGCTGGTTGAGCGCGCCTGCGCCACGATCCAGACCGTCGAGCAATTGTTCCGCAAGCACTGGCCAACTTCGGCCGCGGTCTATCTGCCGAACGGCGAGGTGCCGAAACCCGGCACGATCTTCACCAACAAGACGCTGGCTGCGACCTACGCCCGCATTTTGAATGAGGCCGAGAGCGGCGGTGGCGGCCGCGATGCCGAAATCGAGCGCGCACGCAAGGCCTGGTCGCAAGGCTTCGTGGCCGAAGCCATCGACAGGTTCTGCCGGACGCAGGAGGTGATGGACGTCAGCGGCTCCCCGCATCGCGGCGTGCTATCCGCCGATGACATGGCGCGCTGGCAGCCGACGGTCGAGGCGCCGCTCACCTATGATTATGGCCGCTACACGGTCTGCAAGGCCGGCGTCTGGAGCCAGGGCCCTGTGACACTGCAACAGCTGGCGCTGTTGAAAGGCTTTGCACTCGACGGGCTCGATCCGACCGGGCCGGAGTTCATCCATCTCCAGATCGAATGCGCGAAACTCGCCTTTGCCGACCGCGAAAAATTCTACGGCGACCCCAAGTTCTCCGACATCCCGATCGGAACGCTGCTATCGGACGCATATAACGACGAGCGCCGCAAGCTCGTCACCGACAAGGCATCGCTCGATTTCGTGCCCGGCACGGTCGAAGGTTTTGGTGGTGTGGTGAAGCTGCGCCGCGCCGAGGGACAGCGCGAGGCGGTTGGCGCGCTCGGCGCCGGCGAGCCGACCGTGGGACGCTTCGGCGAGGTGCGCGGCGATACCGTGCATTTCGATATCATCGACAAGGCCGGCAACATGGTGTCCTCGACACCGTCAGGTGGCTGGCTGCAATCCTCGCCTGTTATTCCCGAGCTCGGTTTCTGCCTCGGCAGCCGGGCCCAGATGTTCTGGCTGGAGGAAAATCATCCCGGCTCGCTCGCGCCCGGCAAGCGGCCACGCACGACGTTGTCGCCGACCATGGCACTGCGCGACGGCGAGCCGTATCTCGCCTGGGGCTCGCCCGGCGGCGATCAGCAGGACCAATGGATCACGCAGTTCTTCCTGCGCCACGTCCATTGCAACCTGAATCTGCAGGAGTCTATCGACGCCCCGGCCTGGCACTCCGAGCATTTCCCGATCTCGTTCTGGCCGCGCACCGCGCGTCCTGGCGTGCTCGTGGTCGAGAACCGCGTGCCGAAGGCAACGATCGAGAATTTGCGCGAGCGCGGCCATATCGTCGAGGTCGGGCCCGACTGGTCGGAGGGCCGTCTCACCGCGGCCTCCCGTGTCGGCGTGCGCCGCCGCGCCGCCGCCAATCCGCGCGGCATGCAAGGCTACGCCGCCGGACGCTGAAGGCATCTCATGACCTGGTCGATCATCGCGCGAGATCCTGCCACCGGCCAGTTCGGCATTGCGGTCGCGACCCGCTTCTTTGCCGTCGGCGCCCGCGTGCCCTATATCGCGGCCGGCCTCGGCGCGATCGCAACCCAGGCCTTCGTCAATCCCTATTACGGCATCGATGGCGTCAAGCTGCTCCGCGAAGGCCTTAACGCGCATGACGCGCTCGCCACGCTGCTCGCGACCGATGACGGCCGCGAGAGCCGCCAGATCCACATCATGGATGCGAGCGGCGCGGTCGCCGCGCATACCGGGCGCGACTGTGTCGACTGGTGCGGGCACATCGCCGGCAGCGGATTCTCGGTCGCCGGCAACATGCTTGCGGGCGCCGATGTGCTCGCCGAGACGGCGAAAACCTACATCGCCAATGACAGCCTGCCCTTCCCGCGCCGCCTGCTCGCGGCAATGCGTGCAGGCGAAGCTGCCGGCGGCGACAAGCGCGGCAAGCAATCGGCTGCGCTGCTTATCCACGGCGAGGAGGAATGGCCGGCGCTGGACATCCGCGCCGACGATCATCCCGATCCGCTCGGCGAGCTCGAGCGGCTCGAACGGGTCAGCCACGAGCTCTGGGTCCACTTCCGCCCCTCCATGCCGACCCGGCAAAATCCGGCCGGCAACACCGATCGCAGTGTCATCGATGCCAGCATCGCTGCGGCGCGGGCAAGACAAGCATGAGCCCTCTCATCGAGATCAGGGACCTGCGTATCCGCTTTCACGGCGACGACGGCCGTATCACCCATGCCGTCGATAGCGTCGATCTCAGCGTTGCTAATGGCGCGACGCTCGGTCTCGTTGGCGAATCCGGGTGCGGCAAGAGCGTGACTTCATTGGCGATCATGGGGCTTTTGCCAAAGCAGACGACGGAGATTACTGGCGCGATCCGCTTCGACGGTTTTGATCTCCTGAAGACCCCGGACCAGACTCTGCGCGATTTGCGTGGCAACCGGCTCGCGATGATCTTTCAGGAGCCCATGACGTCGCTCAACCCGAGTTTTACGATCGGCGACCAGATCATCGAGACGATTTTGCGCCATCGCGGCGGCTCGCGGAAAAGCGCGCGCGAGCGGGCCATCGAGTTGCTGCGCCGCGTGCACATACCCTCGCCCGAGCGGAGGATCGACGAATATCCGCACAAGCTCTCCGGCGGCATGCGCCAGCGCGTGATGATCGCGATGGCGCTCGCCTGCGATCCGCAGCTGCTGATCGCGGACGAGCCGACCACCGCGCTCGACGTCACGCTACAAGCCCAGATCCTGGAGTTGATGCGCGAGTTGAAGGCCGCCAGCGGCGCCGCCATCATCCTGATTACTCACGATCTCGGCGTCGTCGCCGAAGTCTGCGACGAAGTCGCGGTGATGTATGCCGGCGAAATCGTCGAGCGCGCGCCGGTCGAAGAATTGTTTTCGGTTCCGCAGCATCCCTACACCATTGGTCTGCTTGGCTCGATCCCGCGGCTCGACCATCGCGCCGAGCAGCTGGCGACCATCGAAGGCATGGTGCCGAACATGGCGCAGCCGCCCGCCGGCTGCCGCTTCGCGGCGCGCTGTCCCTTCGTGCTGGAGGCCTGCACCAAGGCGCCGCCGCCACTGATCGCCGTCAGCCCCGGCCACGTCTCGCGCTGCATCCGCACGCCGCTCGAATTGCTGGTGTCGTGATGGCTCTCCTCGAGGTCAACGGCCTGGTCAAGCATTTCGTCGCCGAGCGCTCGTTGCTCGGCCGGGCGCGCGCGCATGTCAAAGCCGTCGATGGCGTGTCGTTCTCGCTCGAGGCCGGAAAGACTCTCGCCCTGGTCGGCGAGTCCGGCTGCGGCAAGTCCACCGTCAGCCGCCTGGTGCTGCGGCTGATCGAGCCGGATGCAGGCAGCGTGCAGTTCGACGGCCGCGATCTGCTCTCCCTCGATGCCGATGCGCTCCGAAAATTCCGCCGCGAGGCGCAGATCATCTTCCAGGACCCCTACGCCTCGCTCAATCCACGCATGACGGTTGCGCAGATTCTGACCGAGCCGCTGGCGCTGCACGATCTCGTGCCACCGGCGCAGCGGCGCGAGCGCGTCGCGGAAATCTTGCGGCTGGTCGGGCTCGAGCCGCGACTGGCGCGGCGCTATCCGCACGAGTTCTCCGGCGGCCAGCGCCAGCGCATCGCCATTGCGCGCGCGCTCGCGGTCCAGCCGAAGCTGATCATCTGCGACGAGCCGGTCTCGGCGCTCGACGTATCGATCCGCTCGCAGATCCTAAACCTGCTGCGCGAGCTTCAGGATAGACTTGGCCTCGCCTATATCTTCGTCTCGCACGACCTCGCCGTGGTCAAGCACATCGCAGACCGCGTCGCAGTGATGAATCTCGGCTGCATCGTCGAAGAGGCCGACGCGGACAAGTTGTTCGCCCAGCCCCGCCATCCCTATAGTCGCGCGCTGCTGTCCGCGATTCCCCTGCCGCAACCCCACGCCAAGCGGGCGAAGGTCGTACTGCAAGGCGAGATCCCGAGCGCTCTTAATCCGCCATCTGGCTGCCGCTTCCACACCCGCTGCCCCTTCGTGATCGACCGCTGCCGCGCTGAGGCGCCGGCGCTGGTGGCGGACGGCGCTGGCCACGCCACTGCCTGCCACCGGGTCAGCGAACTGCCTTCGGCCGACACGATCCTGCCCGCAACGGCCGGATTTTCACCGGCACTGGCAAAATTAGTCGCGGCTTTCAGCCGAAAGACGGAAGGCGCGAACCCGGCTGGTGTTGGTATACAGAGTGCAAGGCCTACAACGACGTAGCCGGAGCAATGGGGACTGTCCGATGAATATGTTTCGCCTGGCCGCGACGGCTGCCGTCGCCCTGCTGACGCTTGGAGCCGCCCAAGCCCAGACCACGCTGCGGATTGGGCTTGCCGAGGATCCTGATATCCTCGATCCCACCATGGCGCGCACCTATGTCGGCCGCATCGTGTTCGCCGCCTTCTGCGACAAGCTGTTCGACATCGACGAGAAGCTGAACATCGTGCCGCAGCTCGCGCTGTCGAGCGAGACCGTCGATGACGGCAAGGGCCTCGTGATAAAGCTCCGGCCCGGCGTGAAATTCCACGACGGCGAGCCGTTCGATGCTGAGGCCGCCAAGTTCTCACTGGAGCGCCATCTGACCTTCCCCGGCTCGTTCCGCAAGCCGGAGCTCGCCTCGCTCGACCACATCGATGTCGTCGATCCCCTCACCATCAAGCTGGTGCTGAAATCGCCGTTCTCACCGCTGCTCGCCCAGCTCACCGATCGCGCCGGCATGATGGTGTCGCCAAAGGCCGCGAAGGAAGCCGGCGACAAGTTCGGCCTGCATCCGGTCTGCGCCGGCCCTTACAAATTCGTCGAGCGCGTGCAGCAGGATCGCATCGTATTCGAGAAGTTCGCCGACTACTGGAACAAGGACAACGTCTTCATCGACAAGATCGTGTTCCAGCCGATCGTCGACGCCACTGTGCGGCTGGCGAACCTGAAATCCGGCGGCCTCGATCTGATCGAGCGCGTGCTCGCCACTGACCTCAAGGAGGTGCGCAGTGATTCACGGCTCAAGGTCGCCACCGCCATCGAGCTCGGCTATCAAGGCGTCACGCTCAACATCGGCAAGGACAAGGCCAAGGGGCCGCTCAGCCAATCAGCAAAAGTCAGGCAGGCGCTCGATCTTGCCATCGACCGCGAGGCGATCAATCAGGTCGTCTTCAACGGCGAGTTCCAGGTCGGCAATCAATGGGTCAATCCTGACCATCCCTACTATCAGAAATCCCTTCCGGTCCGTGCCCGCGACGTGGAGAAGGCCAAGGCCCTGCTGAAGGAAGCTGGCGTGAAGCCGCCGGTCAGCGTCGATTTCCTGGTGCCGAAGGGCGCGGAGACGGAGACGCCCGCGCAGGTGATCCAATCGATGGCCGCGGAAGCCGGCTTCGACATGAAGATCCGCGTCACCGAATTCGCAACCGGACTGAAGCAGGCTGAGGCCGGTGACTACCAGGCCTTCATGCTCGGCTGGAGCGGCCGTGTCGATCCTGACGGCAACAGCTTCATCTTCCTGCACAGCAACGCGCCTCAGAATTACGGCGACTGGAATAATGCGCAGGCAGACAAGGCACTGGAAGACGCGCGGCTCGTGACGGATCCCGCCAAGCGCAAGGCCAGCTACGAAATCCTGGCCAAGCTCGTCCAGGACGAAGAGCCGATCCTCTATCTCTACCATCGCCGCATCATCATTGCGCACACCACCAAGCTCGAAGGCTACAAGCAGATGCCCGACGGCCTCGTGCGCGTTGTCGGCCTCAAGCTGAAGTAACGCTGCAAGGATGCTGAACTTCCTCGCCCGCCGGCTTGCGCAGATCGTCCCGACGCTATTCTTCGTGTCGGTGCTGATTTTCTCGCTGCAGCAATTGCTGCCGGGCGATCCCGCGCTGGTGATGGCGGGCGAAGAACGCGATCCGGCCGTTATCGAGCAAATCCGGCACCAATACCGGCTCGATCAGCCCGTCCCCGTACAATATGCGTACTGGATCAAGGGTGTGCTTGTCGGCGATTTCGGCGAATCGCTACGCAACAAGATGCCAGTGCGCGAGCTGATTGCGCAAAAGCTGCCGGTGACGCTGCAGCTCGGCGCCATGGCGATCATCATCGCCTTCCTGATCGGCATCCCCGCCGGGATCGTCGCGGCCGTGAAGAAGGGGACGGCTTGGGACTACGGCGCCAATTTCTTTGCGCTGTGGGGCATCTCGACGCCGAATTTCTGGCTCGGCATCATGCTCATCTTCCTGTTCTCGATCGAGCTCGGCTGGCTGCCGGCCTCCGGCTATGTGCCTCTGACCGAGAACTGGCGCGCGAGCCTTGCCGCCACCATCATGCCGGCCTTCGTGCTCGGGAACGCCATTGCAGCGATCCTGATGCGGCATACCCGCAGCGCCATGCTCCAGGTGCTGGAAAGCGATTACGTCCGCACTGCGCGTGCCAAGGGCCTGTCCGAGCGCTCTGTGATTCTCAAGCACGCCATGCGCAACGCGCTCACGCCCATCATCACACTCGGCGCCCTCGAACTCGGTACGCTCTTGTCCGGCGCGGTACTGACCGAGCAGATCTTCTCCATTCCCGGATTCGGCAAGCTGATCGTGGACGCCGTGTTCAACCGCGATTACGCCGTCGTGCAGGGTGTGGTGCTGGTGACCGCCACGGTCTACATCACGCTCAATCTGGTCGCCGACGTCGCCTATATCCTCGTCAATCCGCGGCTGAGGGGCTAGGCCATGACCGACGCCGTGCTCGCGGCCACCTCCGTCACCGATGCCGGGGAGCTCGACAGTCCGGCGCGCCGGGCACGACGTCGCCTGTTCAAGCGCAAGGCTGCGGTCGCGGGCCTTTTGGTCCTCATCGTGTTCATCCTGCTTGCGCTGCTGGCGCCTCTGATCGTGCCATACGACCCCATCGCGACAAGCTGGAGCCTGGTGCGCAAGCCGCCGACAGCAGCGCACTGGTTCGGCACTGACGAGCTCGGCCGCGATATCCTGAGCCGCGTCATCTATGGCGCACGCGCCTCGCTGCTGGCAGGCCTGATCTCGGTTGCGATTGCGCTTGGCATCGGCGTCCCTCTTGGCCTGCTCTCCGGCTATCGCGGCGGATTCGTCGATGCGCTGATCAGCCGGATCACCGATGCGATGCTCGCCTGTCCGTTCCTGATCCTGGCCATTGCGTTGGCGGCGTTCCTTGGTCCGAGCCTCGGCAATGCCATGATCGCGATCGGCATCTCGGCAACGCCGGTCTTCATCCGTCTCACCCGTGGTCAGGTGCTGAGCGTCAAGGCCGAGGACTATGTCGAGGCGGCCCGCGCGCTCGGCAATCCCGACTGGCGAATCGCGGTCTCGCACATCCTGCCGAACATCCTGCCCGCACTGCTGGTCCAGGCGACGCTGTCGATCGCCGCAGCCATCATCGCGGAAGCCGCCCTGTCGTTCCTCGGGTTAGGCCAGCAGCCGCCTTCGCCATCCTGGGGCAGCATGCTCAATGCAGCGCAACGTTTCCTGACCCAGGCACCCTGGATGGCGATCTGGCCGGGGCTGGCGATCTTCCTCGTGGTCTTGTCACTAAACCTGCTTGGCGACGGGCTGCGCGATGCGCTGGATCCGCGGCAACGTTAGATAACAATCTCGCGCATCACGCGCCGGCAATCCATCTCATATTCGAGATCGACCACCGGCGGCCGCGCGAAGTGCCAGGTGAGCCCCGAGCGCAGCGCGCCGCGCCGAACCAGTTCGTCGACCAGCGTGTGATGGAAGTCATGCACGGAATAGGCCTGCACGCCCGTGGTATCCTTCCAGCCGAATCCGAACGTCGTCATCCGGCTCTCCATCTGCGAGGTCGTGGTGAAGCGTACCTTCTCGCGCAGGCCTTCCGGACTGAGGTCGCGGTAGCGCACCGTGCGCTCGACATAAGTGCCGCTGCCCTCGCGTGCCTCAGCACCACCGGCGATCACGAAGGACGGCGCCTTCGAATTCGTCGGGCGAGTGAACGAGAACGCGTAGAACGACGGCTCCGCGGGCGGATCGATCTCGGGACAGACATTGCTGCGTGCGACCGGATTGATGCTGCCGTCGAAGATGCCCCACTCCGACAGCGTCTTCACATAGTGCAGGTTGAACGCGCGAAAGCCTTCTTCGCTGAAGGCCGCCGGCGAGCGCAACTCGCAGGCACAGAAGGCCGTCAGTGGACGCCCCGCCGCCTGGATGTAGTTTGCAGCCAGCGCAAACCCGTCGGCGAGCGGGACCAGACGATCGAACCTGACACGCTCGATCTCATAGCCGTCGTCGGCAGCAGCACCAGCAGAATACTGGAACACGGAGGGGATGAACCGGTAATTTCCGGCGGAGAATTCACGCGTCATGTCGAACCCTAATCCAGTTGGATACGAATGCCTTTGGCGCCGTTGAGCAGGCGTCTCAAGTGAAAGCCGGCGAGCGGATCATCGGCGTGCATCCCGACCAGCGCGGCGAAGGCCGGCATCGCCGCGACGTCGCCCGTCTGCATCCTGGCAAACGCCTCGGCATATTGTGCTGTCGCGGGTGCATCAAACCTGTCATGTGGCAGCGGCTCGAATGCGCGCAACGGTTCGCTGCGTCCGCGGAGCATCAAATCACCCACCGGGCGACCCTGAAAGTTCGAGGCTGCCTCGGCGACACTGGAGCTGACACAGATGCGGGTGCCGAGCTGCTTGTTGGCGGCCTCCAGCCGCGCCGCGATGTTGATCGTGTCCCCATAGGCGGTGTAATCGAAGAAGCGATTGCCGCCGAAATTGCCGACCAGTGCGGATCCTGCGTGAATGCCGATACGGGTTGTGCCAAAATTGACGCCGCTCGCCTTCTGACGCACGCAAAAATCCTGCGCCCAGCGGTCGAGATCGTGCGCGCAGGCGACCGCGCGCGTCGCATAATCGGGCTGATCGCCGGGCGCATTGAACAGCACATGGATCGCGTCGCCGATGATCTTGGCCACCGTCCCCTCATGCGCGAAGATCACTTCGGTCATCCCACCGACATATTCATTGAGGAGCGCGCCCAGGGTCTCAGGCGCCGCGCTCTCGACCAGCGATGTGAAGCCGGTGATGTCAGTGAAGATGACGGCGACATCGCGCCATTGCACCTCGATTCCCTCGCCGTCACCGCTTGACGCCAGACGTTTGGCGAGCTCGGGCGAGAAATGGCGCGACAACGCGGCGTGGGCCCGCTCAGCCTCCGCCTGACGGCGCCGCACCTCGCGCAGCATCTCGATGTGGCGAAGGGTCTTCGCGATCGTGGTCTCGAGGTCGGCGAAATCTATCGGCTTGGTGAGAAAATCGAATGCGCCGCGGTTCATGGCGGTGCGGATATTGCTCATGTCGCCATAGGCCGAGACGATGATGGTCGACTTCTTGTCCTCGGCTTCCTGCAGCTTTTGCAACAGCGACAGCCCGTCCATCCTGGGCATATTGATGTCCGAGACCACCATGTCGACATGCGGATTCTGCTCGAGCGACTCCAGCGCTTCGAGACCATCGCGTGCGAACATGATGGCGACGAGCCCATCACGGATCTGCCTGCGGAATTTTTGCAGGATCAGCGCCTCGAGATCGGGCTCATCGTCGACGAAGAGGATGGTCGGGGTCATGCCGCCTGCTCGAGCCTCGTGTCGATCTGCTGGCGCAGCAGCGCGAAATCGATCGGCTTGGTGAGGAGCCCGGTGGCGCCGCGCTCGATCGCCTTGCGATACGTCTCGGCATCGCCGTAGGCCGTGATCATGATCACAGGAACATGCGGATGCTCCGCGCGCACCCTGGGCAGCATATCGAGCCCGCTCATGCCGGGCATGTTGATATCAGACAAGATCAGGATCAACGAGGGGTCGCGCACCTCGGCGGCACGCTTCAGCGCATCGGGCGCAGAGGGTGCGAATTCCATCTGGAAACGGCCGGCGCGCAGGTCGCGCCGGAATTGCTGCCGGAACAGCGCCTCGACATCGGGCTCGTCATCGACGACCAGGATGTAAACGTTCACGTCTTGCCTCCGGAAGTGCCGCCTGCCGCCATTGCGCGCGGCAAGGTGATGATGAATTCGGTGAAGACACCGGGTGTGGTGTTCACGTCGATCGTGCCTCCATGCTGTTTCACGACGATGTCGTGGCTCATGGACAGGCCAAGCCCCGTTCCCTCGCCTGCCGGCTTGGTGGTGAAGAAGGGATTGAACATCTTCTCCTTCACCTCCTGCGGAATACCCGTGCCGTTGTCGCGGATCCGGATCTCGACCCTGTTGCCGAGATCCTTCGTCGCTGCGCTCAGGGTCGGCTCGAAGCTGTCAGCAGCGCTCTCCTTGTGCTTGGCCGCCGCATAGAACCCGTTCGAGATCAGGTTGAGGAAGACGCGGGTGATTTCCTGCGGGTAGACATCGACCATGCCGGCTGCGGGGTCGAGATCGCGCTTGAGCGTGACGTTGAAGTTGGGCTTCTCGGCGCGCGCGCCGTGATAGGCCAGATTGAGGCTCTCCTCCACGATCGCGTTGATGTCGGCGGGGCGATGCTCGCCGGAGCCTTCGCGGGAATGCAGCAGCATGTTCCTGACGATGGAATCGGCGCGCTTGCCGTGCTGCACGACCTTCTCGAGATTGCCCTTGAGCATACTTGTCAGCTCGTCGACCTCTTCCTTGGTCTTGTCGTCGAGAGAAGCCGTGTGCAGAACCTCCTTGAGCTCGTCGATCAGCTCGGTCGATACCGAGGAGAAATTATTGACGAAGTTGAGCGGGTTCTTGATCTCGTGGGCGATGCCCGCCGTGAGCTGGCCGAGCGAAGCAAGCTTTTCGGTCTGGATCAGGCGGCCTTGAGCGGCGCGCAGGTCGTCGAGGGATCGTGATAGCTCTCTGGTGCGCTCCTGGACTTCGTCGAACAAGCGTAGATTCTCAATCGCGATCAAGGCCTGGTCTGCAAAGGTCGTTGCGAGCTCGATCTGTTTTTCGCTGAAGGGACGCACGACATGCCGCGTCAAGACGAAGACGCCGATGGGCGCCCCCTCCCGCAGCAGTGGAACACCTAGCATCGTACGCACGTTGGCGCGTCTTCGCGCAGACGAAGGTGCATACTCCGGATCGGCCTGCACATCGGGAATATGGACTGTCTTGCGATCGAGCAATGTGCGTCCCACGACGCTTCCGCGCTCCGGCACGGAAGCAAATGTCCGAAGCTTGTTCTCCTGCTCCGCATCGAGGCCGCAGCTTGCTGACAGATAAAAGACGCCATCGCGGGGTCTGAAGATCGTTCCTTCGTCGGCATCGCACAAGCGGGCAGCCGATCCCACCAGCGTGTCGAGCACGGTCTGCAGATCAAATGTCGAGCGGCTGATCACCTTCAGCACATCGGCGGTTGCGGTCTGCTGCTGTAGCGCTTCGCGCAATTCGGCGGTCCGCCGCTCGACCTTGTTCTCGAGGTCGGCATAGGATTCCTGCAAGCGCGAGCCCATGTCATTGAACTGGTCCGCCAGCCCCTCCAGCTCGTCGCCAGTCTTGATCGAGATGCGCTGAGAAAAATCGCCGCCGCCGATCCGCTCGGCGCCGCTGCGCAGTGCCTGGATCGGGCCGACCATGCGGCGCGCCAGGAAAATTCCCGCGAGCACCGCAAAAATCGATGCGGCGAGCAGCACGAACGCGAGCCGCTGCAACGAGGCGTAGAGCGAGGCATAGGCCTCCTCGACGGGCAGCTCGACGAACATGGTCCAATGCAGCGGCTCGATCGGGGCCGAGGCGGTCAGAACCTTCTGACCCTGGATGTTGACCGCCTCCTGAAGCGCATCGGGCATGGCGCCGCCGCCGGCCTGCGCTGCGCGTACCTGTGCAAGGCCGGACATGTCAGTGTTGCGCAGCACCAAGCTGATGTCGGGATGCGCGATCAGCCGCCCTTCGGGGCCGACCACGTAGGCGTGCCCATGCTGGCCGACCTTGATCTGGGAGACGACATCCCAGATCAGCTTCAGGTTCACTTCCGCGATGCTGACCCCGGCATCCTTCCGTGCCCCGGCCAGTGCCAGCGTCATGTAGGGCTCGGACTCGCGGCGAAAATAGACCGGTCCGTAATAGACCTTGTGCGCCACGGCTTCCGTGAACTTTGGATCACCAGACAGATCGATGCCGCTGTCGATCGCGTCCATCGCCAGCCGTGAGACGCGCAGGCGCTCCTTGCCGGTCGAATCCACCTGGGCGAGCTCGGTGATCGCAGGCACCTGGCGCAGCAGGCGCAGCGCGTCGAACCGGCGCGGCTCGACCGAACCCGCAGACCAGGGCAGCTGCGTGGTCCAGCCGAGCTGGCTCTCGATCTCCTTGACGAACTGGCTGATCTTGGCGGCGGCCGCCTCGGCCTGCTCGTGCTGGACCCGGATCAGAGCGGCCTTGTGCTCCCTGTAGTAGAAGAAGACCTCGAACAGGCCATTGGCCAGCAGGGCGACCGCGACCACGGCCACGAACAGCACGACATATTTGGTGAACAGCCGGGTCCTGATCCCCCGACCCGCCTCGGCGGATGCGATCCCGTTCCCGGCCGCGCTCGGCAGAGTCCTGGTTTGCGGGGTGTCGGGATGGACCGAAATGCTCATTGCCCCGAGCCTAGCAAGAAGGCCGCACCTTGTCTCTTGCCACAACGGCAAGATTACTCGATGACCTCGTCGGCAAGTGCAAGCAAGGTCGGGGGAATTTCAAGCCCGGTCGACTTGGCCGTCTTCAGATTGATCACCAGGGGATAGCGGGTCGGCAGCTCGAATGGCAGATCGCCGGGGTTGGCCCCGTTGAAAATGCGGGCGACCAGGGCCGCCGCCCGCTCGAAGGATTCCGAGGAATCCGCGCCATAGGACATCAGACCGCCGTCGCGGGCGAACTGGTCGAATTCGTAGATCGCCGGCAGTTTCCGGACGGCAGCAAACTCGAACACGCGCTCCCGGTTGAGAATGGTCAGCGCATCCGCCACCATCAGGATGCCGTCAGGCAAATCGTTGTTCATCACCGAGAAGGCTTCGTCGAAATCGTCCGGCTCGCGCACGCCGAGCGCCTGTACGGTCAGTCCAAGCGCCTGGGCTGCCTTTGCGGACGCCTGATAGCGCATGGTCATGCCAAGATCGTCCTTATTCCAGAGCATCGCAACCTTGGTCAGCTTTGGCGACAGCTCCTTGAGCAGCGACAGCCGCTTGGCGCTGAGCGTCGCCGCGACATCCGAAATCCCGGTGATCTTGCCACCCGGATGCGCCAGGCTCTCGATCAGCCTGGTTTCGACGGGATCGCCGACACCGCTGGCCGCAACGGTGGCGAGGCCGGCCGCTTTGGCGGCCATCGCGGTCGGGTAGCCAATGATGACGATGACGTCGACATTCTTGGCCTTCAGTTCCGACATCAAAGACGGCAGCATCGCGACGTCGCCCAGCGCACCCCGCGCCTCAAAGGTCAGGTTCTGGCCAAGCTTGAACCCCCGCTCTTCAAGCACCTTGACCAGGATCTTGCCGCCGGGGCTCTCCGCCGTAACAGGCACGATCGGCGTCACGGTGCCGATGCGATAGATGCGGCCCGGCGTATCGGCCGACGCCATGCCCGGCCGAGCCAATGCCGCCCCGCCAAGCACCGCCAGAAATTCACGCCTCTTCATCCGACGCCTCGCCTCAAGCGCACATTCGTGGCGCTCCAGCCATCATATTATGAGATTCTGCACGACAAAAAAAAGCGGCAACAGCGATGGCTGTTGCCGCTTCGCACGTTCATGGAGCGTCGGTCAGGTCGGCCGCAGCGCCTTGGCATTGAGGTCGAGCTCGTTGACCTGCTTGTTCCGCTCGGAATCGGCGGCCGCGCGATGGTCGGTCGCCAGCACGACATAGACGGCCGGCAGTACGAACAGGGTGAACAGCGTCCCGATCGACATACCGGCGACGACCACGAGGCCGATCGAGAAGCGGCTGGCGGCGCCAGCGCCGGTCGCAGTCAGCAGCGGGATCAGACCGGTCACCATCGCAGCCGTCGTCATCAAGATCGGCCGCAAGCGGATGCGGGCCGACATTTCGATGGCCGAGCGGCGGTCAAGCCGTTCATTCACCTGGAGCTCGTTGGCGAACTCCACCATCAGGATGCCGTGCTTGGTGATCAGGCCGACCAGGGTGAGCAGACCGACCTGAGTGTAGATGTTCATGGTCGCCACGCCGAAGAACAGCGGGATCAAGGCACCGACGATCGCCATCGGCACCGAAATCATGATCACCAGTGGATCGCGCAAGCTCTCGAACTGGGCCGCCAGCACCAGGAAGATGATGATCAGCGCGAAACCGAAGGTGATCGCGAGCTGGTTGCCCTCCTGCACATACTGCCTTGAATCCGCGAGATAGTCGTGGCTGAAGCCCTGCGGCAGCTTCTTGGCCTCACCCTCGAGGAAGTCCACTGCGGCGCCGACGGTCACGCCGGGCATCGGCACGGCCGAGAACGTCGCCGAGTTGAGCTGATTGTAGTGCGTCAGCGAGTTCGGATCGGTCTTGGTCTTGATCGACACTACGGTCGACAGCGGGAGCTGCTGGCCGGTGTTGGTCGTCACGTAGAAGCCACCAAGCGATTCCGGCGAGAGACGGTCGCTGCGCGGCACCTGCGGGATCACCTGGTAGGACCGGCCCTCGAGATTGAAGCGGTTGATGTAGTTGCCGCCGAGCAGAACCGCGAGCGTACTACCGAGGTTCTGCATGTTGACGCCGAGATCCTGCGCCTTGCTGCGGTCGATCGTGACCGTCACGCTCGGCTGGTTAAAGGCGAGGTCGCTGTCGGAAACGATGAACATGCCGCTCTTGCGCGCAGCGTCCTTCAGCTTCTCCATCTGCTCAAAGACGGTCTGGTAGCCCGCGGTGGAATTGATGACCATCTGCACCGGCAGACCGCCCGGACCACCCGGCAGCGGCGGCAGGTTGAAGGCGAACGCCTGCACGCCCTCGATCTTGGAGAGCTCGGCCTGAACCAGCGGCTTCAGCGCGATCGACGAGCGCTTGCGCTCCTCCCACGGCTTGAGCAGCATGCCGGCAATACCGCCCTGCGGGCCGTTGATGCCGTTCAGCACGAAACGCAGATCGGTCTCGGGGAAGCTTTGAAACTTCTTGTCGAGCTTGTCGCCGTAGAAATCGACGTAGTCGATGTTGGCGTATTTCGGCGCCTTGGTCACCGCGAAGACGATGCCCTGGTCCTCCTCAGGTGCCAGCTCCTTCGAGGTGTGCATATAGAGGAAGCCGACGAGCCCGAGGATCGTGATCGCGAACAGGCCGGTAATCGCCTTGTAATCGAGCGACCGGTCGAGCCTGCGGCCATACCAGCGCGTCACTGCACCAAACACCTTGTTGACCAGCTTGGCGAAGCGGCCTTCTTCGGTGTTCTTGAGCAGCACTGAGCACATCATCGGCGACAAGGTCAGCGCGATCACGCCCGATACGATCACCGAGCCGGCGAGCGTGAAGGCGAATTCCCGGAACAGCGACCCGGTGAGACCGCCGAGGAAGCCGATCGGGGCATACACCGCGGCAAGGGTAATGGTCATCGACACGACGGGACCGACGATCTCGCGCGCGCCTTCTAGCGCCGACTGTACCGGTGTCTTTCCCTCCTCGAGATGTCGATGGATGTTCTCCACCACCACGATGGCGTCGTCGACCACGAGGCCGATCGCGAGCACCATCGCGAGCAAGGTCAGCAGATTGAAGGTGAACCCGAGCGCCAGCATCAGGGTACAGACACCGATCATCGACAACGGGATGGTGACAACAGGAATGATGACCGATCGCAGCGAGGCCAGGAACAGGAAGATCACCACGATCACGATGATCACGGCTTCGCCCAGCGTCTTCTTCACCTCGTCGATCGAGGATTGGATGAACTTGGTCGAGTCGTAGGCGACCTTCATCTTCATCGATGGCGGCAGGTTGCGCTCGAGCTCGGGGAACAGCGCCCGGACGCCCTTGACCAGCGTCAGCGGATTGCCCTGCGGCGTCGCGTTCACGCCAATGAAGATCGCGTGCTCGCCGTTGAAGGCGACACTCGCATCGGTGCTCTGCGCGGCAAGCTCGACCGTGGCTATGTCCTCCATGCGGACGAAGCCACCATCCTTGGCCTTGACGATCATCTTCCTGAACTGGTTGACGTCGGTCAGACTGGTGTTGGTCGAGATGTTGGAAACGACCAGATAGCCCTTGGTCTGGCCCGCGGCGGACTGGAAGTTGTTGGCCTGAATCGCGGCCGCAACATCGGACGGCGACACGCTGCGGCCGGCCATCTTCACGGGATCGAGCCAGATCCGCATCGCAAAGGTCTGTCCGCCAAGAATGTCGGCGGAGGCGACGCCGTCGACGGTGGACAGCACCGGCTGCACCACGCGCGTCAGATAATCCGATATCGCCGAGCCCGACAGTTCCTCCGAGGAGAAGCCGAGATACATCACGGCCGTGGTCTGGCCCGTGGTCTTGGTGACGATCGGGTCGTTCGATTCCTTCGGAATCAGATATTTGACCGAGTTCGTCTTGGCCAGCACCTCGGTGAGCGCCTGGTTCGGATCGAAGTTCAGCTTGATGTAGACTTGGATCGTCGAGGTGCCGAGCACCGAGGACGAGGTCATATAGTCGACGCCCTCGGCCGAGGCGACCGCCTGCTCGATCGGCGTCGTGATGAAGCCCTGGATCAAATCCGCGGACGCGCCGGGATAGACGGTCGTGATGTTGATGACCGTATTCGACAGCTTCGGGTACTGCCGGATCGGCAGCACCATCGCCGCGCGCAGCCCGATCAGCAGGATCAGCAAGCTGACGACGACCGACAGAACCGGGCGCTTGATGAAAATATCAGTAAAGGCCATCGCGGCGATCTCGATTTCGCTTGTCTCAAGAAACGTGATCCGGCCAGGCCGGATCACGCGATGTATTTATTGTCAGTAGCGCGGCGGCTGCGCCGGGACCGACGGAGCGGGGTCGGTCGAAATTGCGACAGCGGCGCCCGACTGCAGCTTGAGCTGGCCGACGGCGACGACCTTGTCGCCCGCCTTCACGCCCTTGATGATCTCGACGCGGCCGTTGACCCGATTGCCGGTCTGCACGAACGTGCGCACCGCGCTCAGCGTCGTCTTGCCGTCGTCTTCCTTCTTCTCTGTGATCATGAACACGGAGTCGCCGTACAGGGTGTAGTCGACCGCCGTTTCCGGAACGGTGATCACGGCCGGCTTGTCCGGCAGCACCACCGTGGTGGTCACGAACATGCCGGGCTTCAGGATCTTCTCCGGGTTGGCAACCGCTGCCTGCACGCGAATATTGCGGGTGTCGGCAGCAATCTGAGGCTCGATCGTGGTGATCTTGCCGTCGAAGGTGCGGCCCGGATAGGCGTCGACCTTCAGCCGTACCGACTGGCCAACCTTGAGGTTGCCCGAGTCCTTTTCCGTCACCGTGAAGTTGGCCCAGAGCTCCGACAGGTCGGTCAGCGACACGATCGCCGTACCGGCGGTGAGGTATTGTCCGACCTCGACCTTGCGGACACCAAGATCGCCGGAGAACGGCGCGCGCACCAGCTTCTGCGAGATCAGCGCTTCCGTCTTGCTAATGCCGGCCATGGCCTGGTCATAGGTCGCCTGCGCGGCATCGACGGTCGACTGCGGACCGAACTGGCGCGCCGCCAATTGCTTGGCGCGGTCGAGCGCGAGTTGCGCGCCGGTCGCCTGCGCCTTGTAGTTGGCAAGATCGCCCTGCTCCGGCCCGTCGAACAGCTGCACCAGCGGCATGCCGGCCTCGACGTGCATGCCCGGCTCAAACTTGATCTCGATGACGCGTCCATTGACGTCGGAGGTGACGTCGACCTGGTGCACGGCAGCGAGGCCGCCGACTGCGGTCAGCAGGTTCGGCACCACCTCGGACTTCGCTTCGGCCGCGCTCACCAGGGTCGGCGGCGGCTTGTTGTTGGCAAAGAACTGCTTGATCATCTGGCCACGGAAATAATTGAACCAGACGAAACCACCGACGAGCACGCCCAGAAGCGTGCCGATGATGATGAACCAGAGCACCGGCCGAACCGGACGCTTGGGGGCCTTGCTGTCGATCGGTTCGCCCGAAATCTTGTGTTCGGCTACGATGTTCATGTCATGCACTCTCTGCAATCGCCGTCTTGTCCGCACCCGGGGCCAATTCGTGGCCCAGATGCGAAGCAATTGCGGCGTCGTTAAGTCCGATGCCTCTCAGGAGAAACTCACAGAGCTGCCGCTCCAGATCGTTCGCCCCGCCATAGGCGAGACAGTGCACCGAGGGCAGCCTGGTCAGCGCAGCGGTCATCACCGTGTGGTGCGCAAACCAGAACAGGTTGAGCGGTTCGCTGCCGCAGGCCCGCGCATCCCCGGCAGCGACGGCGCGTTCGAGCGAGGCGACGAAGACCGCGCCGATCAGCGTCTCGATCTTGGCATATAGCAAACGGGCAAACTCGCCGTCATCCAGATGACTGGTGACCATCAGTCGCAGACGCTGGGCCTCTTCCTGGTCGGGGCCGTCGGCGGTCTCCAGGAAATGCTGGACCATGCTGCGGATCAACTCGACCAGGGTGGCCGTCGACGGCTCCCGCTCGAGCAGTTCCATCAGCGCCGGGTCTGCCTCGCACTCATCGCTGAGGATTTCGGCATACAGCGCCGCCTTGGAAGGGAAATGCTTGAACAGCAGTGCCTCGGAAATGGCAGCGGCGGCCGCCACGCTCTTGGTCGTGGTGCCGGTATAGCCGTGTCGGGCAAAGCAGCGTTTTGCGGCTCCGAGGATCAATTGACGCCTCAGGTCGCTCGTCATACGCAATGAGCTCATGCTAGTGAGTAAGCACTCACCCACGCAAAAGTCAAGCCAAATGGTGCGACGCAACCTAGATGAGTGGGATCTGTTGGAAATTGGTCACAGGTTACCTCCGCGGGGAGAACGCCGCCTGCGGGGACCGGATCAGGAGGGACCGCGTCAGATCGGCTGGAAACCGAGGTCGCCGCGGATCCGATTGACGATGTAAGTCCCGTCCCGGCTCGGCAGGATCCGCTCGACGTTGGCGCTGTCGATCTTCACATTGGCAAAGCGCGGCCCTCCCGAGAGGTCGTGGATGGTCTTGGCGAAGGCTTCGACCTCGGCCATGGTCGAGATCGCACGGCTGTCGGCAATGCCACAGGCCCTGGCGACGCCGACCAGGTCGGCGGCGGCCGAGGTGTGGCTGGTCTGGCCGCCGGTCTCGCCATAGGCCTCGTTGTCGAGCACCACGATTGAGAGATTGGACGGCTTCTGCAGGCCGATGGTGGCAAGGCTCCCCATCCCCATCAGCATCTCGCCGTCGCCGGTGATGACCAGCACCGGCAGTTTTGGCTGCGCCAGCGCCAAGCCTAGCCCAATCATCGCAGCGCCGCCCATGCCACCCCAGAGATAGAAATTGCGGGCATGGTCGCCGGCGGCAGTGATGTCGTTAGTGGAGGCGCCGAGGCCCCCGATGGCGACCACGTCCTTACGATCCGCAAGCAGCGCGGAGACCACCTGGCGGCGGTCGAGAAGATTGGCCTTGCTCATTTGGTGAAAACCTTGGCCCCGATCAGGCGTTGCGACAGCAGGACGGCGGTGGGCGTGAGCGCGTTGTAGGCCTGGGCGGCTGCCGCCTCCAGCACCGCCGGCACTTCGGCTGCGTTCGAGGCGCGGAGCACCTTGACGCCGGACAGTTCGAGCACGCCCTGCGTGGTCGAGCCCATCGGCACCTGCCACGGATTGAACTCGCCCCACTCGCCGCGCATGGTCACGAGGGTAAGGAACGGAAAGCGCAGGATCGGGATCAGCGACAGCATGTTGATACAGTTGCCGACGCCGCTCGACTGCATCAGCAGGACGCCGCGCTGGCCGCCGGTCCAGGCGCCCGCGAGCAGCGCCACGCCCTCCTCCTCCGTCGTCAGGGGAATGCCCCGCATCGTGGATGAGCCGAGCACACGCTGGATCAGCTTCGAATGGCCGGCGTCGGGCACGTAAGGCACCTGCCGCACGTCGAAGCGTTGCAAGGTCGCGAAAATGTCGTCGGGCCAGGTCGGCGTCGTCGTGTCGGCAGCGTCAGCGCGGGCGTGCATTTTTCTGTCCGGTCGGCTAGCAAATCACGGCGAGACTGTAGACGGTGATCCGCACGGCTCGAAAGAGCGAAAACGGCATATCGGTCTCATCAGGCGAGTATGGCGGATGAACGCAAGTGCGAAAGAATTGGCGGCCAGGTTCGATCTGGCGAAGCTGACCAGTGAATTCTACGACGATCCCTACCCGACTTATCGTGCACTGCGGGAGAAGGAACCGGTCAAGCGCCTTGCGAGCGGCACCGTGTTCCTGACGCGCTACGACGACCTTGTCACCACCTACAAGAACACAAAGTCGTTCAGCTCGGACAAGAAGCGCGAGTTCGCGCCGAAATATGGCGATACGCCGCTCTACGAGCATCACACCACGAGTCTCGTCTTCAATGATCCGCCCGCTCACACCCGCGTGCGGCGCCTGATCATGGGCGCGCTGTCGCCGCGCGCGATCGCCGGCATGGAGGGCGACCTCGTCAAGCTGGTCGACGGATTGCTCGATGCCATCGCCGCCAAGGGCCATTGCGAGCTGATCGAGGATTTTGGCGCCTCGATCCCGATCGAGGTGATCGGCAATCTGCTCGACGTGCCCCATGACGAACGTGCGCCGCTGCGCGACTGGTCGCTGGCGATCCTTGGCGCGCTCGAGCCGGTCGTCTCGCCGGAGGTTGCCGCGCGCGGCAACAAGGCCGTGACGGATTTCCTCACCTATCTCGAAACGCTGGTCGCGCGCCGGCGCCGGCAGCCGGGCAACCCTGATCGCGACGTGCTGACACGCCTGATCCAGGGTGAAGACAACGGCGAGCGGCTGACCGAGAAGGAGCTGCTGCACAATTGCATCTTCCTGCTCAATGCCGGTCACGAGACCACCACCAATCTGATCGGTAACGGCCTCGTGGCGCTGCATCGCAATCCCGACCAGAAGCAAAGGCTGATCGACAGCCCTGACCTGATCAAGACCGCGGTGGAAGAGATCCTTCGCTACGAAAGCTCGAACCAGCTCGGCAACCGCATGACGACCGAGCCGGTCGAGCTCGGCGGCGTCATGCTGGAGGCCGGCACATCGGTGACGCTGTGCATTGGCGCTGCCAACCGCGACCCCGCGCAGTTTCCCGACCCTGAACGCTTCGACATCGCGCGCACGCCGAACCGGCATCTTGCCTTTGCCACCGGCGCGCATCAATGCGCCGGCATGGCGCTGGCACGGCTCGAGGGCGCGATTGCGATTTCGCGCTTCCTGGCGCGCTTCCCGAACTATGCCGTGAGCGGCCAGCCCGTGCGCGGCGGCCGCGTGCGGTTTCGTGGCTTTCTGAGCGTCCCCTGCTCGATCGGCTGAGGCGTCATGACCATCGATCAATTGCGCGAACGCTGGGCAGATCCCGCCCTGACGGTGCTGACAGTGCTGATGGTGGTCATGATGTTCGTGGTCGCGCCGTTGCAGGCGCTGGGGCTGTTCGCGTTCCAGGTGTCCGAGCTGGTGCTGGCGCTGCTGCTCGTCGTCGGCATCTTCGTGATATCAGGCAGCCCGTTCGCGGTGGTCGGCATGCTGATCGCGCTCGGCATGATCGTAACAGGCGCTATCCTGAGGATCAGATCGCCATCCATCCTCGACCTGAATTTGTTTGCCGGCTCGTGGTTCATCGTGGGAACAACGATGGCCTGGGCGGTGGCGCGTCAGACCTTTGCGCCGGGTCGCGTGACCTACCATCGCGTGATCGGCGCGGTGCTGCTCTATCTGACCGTCGCGGTGATCTTCGCGGCGCTCTACACTTTCATCGGCTCGCTCGATCCAGCCGCCTTTGTCAGCATGAAGGTGGAGGACAGCCCGAAGCTCGCGAGCGAGGTGATCTACTTCAGCTTCGCGACGATGACCACGACCGGATATGGCGACGTCGCGCCGCTGCATCCCGTCGCGCGCAGCCTGTGCAACATGGAGGCGATTTTCGGCCAGCTCTATCCGGCGACGCTGCTGGCCCGGCTGGTCACGCTCGAGATCGAGCATCGCAGGCAGGATTCCTGAGCCCCAACGATCCAAAAGTCGAAAACAACCCCATGCACAGTAGACGGCGGGTTGATCGACAATAACAGGTGGGCACACAGAACCATTTGATACGCCAGAGCAAATCGGCAGCATCGCGCATGACGAGGCGCTCGGGACATTGCGCCCCCCGGCAGCAGGGCTCAACCTTCGGCGGCAAGCTGCTTGCCTGTGCGATTGGCTATCGCGAGATGGCGGCATGGAGTAGAATTCATCGACAACGACGCCAGGCACAAGTGCGCACACCATTGAGCTCCGTCACAGCGAGGCGGCCTCAAGCAGGAGGGGTGGCAGATGGCAGATAAAGTTGCTCGCCGACCGCGCGATTTAGCAGAATGGCATCCCAGCAAATATGCGCTCTGGAGTGAGCGCTGGGGCGATGCGGTCAACGAACCGACCTCTATCGTGCTGCGTCATCCAACGGCTCCGTTTCTGAGAACCGTTCCCAAAATTGATGATTCCAATATGCAACGCGTGGGAAATGCTTACCTCGAAGCGGTGGCAGGCAATCCCGATATCGATCCGCCCATCCGTCTGCCGCGAGTGTTCAAGACCAACTCGCCGGACTTCTTCAAGCGTCGCTTTTCGGGCTTGATGCGGTGGCTGCCCCTTGGCTGGCCTCCTGCCGATCCACACGATGACACGGCCGGCGACCCGTTCGTGTCGTTCCGAGTTGAGCGCGAGCGGGCGGGCGAGATCTTCGATCAGACCGTGATTTTGGTGGCTTCCGAGTGGATTCCCGATCCCAGCTCCAAACTTAAATCGACCGGCCATTTCCTGGGCTCGGGGTTCGGCATCCGCGTCGTCGCGCATGTGCGGCCCAAGAATAAAAAATACGAAATACGCATCACCGGGATGACCGCGTCACTTCCGTTCGGTCCTTACAGCACCGCCGAAGTGTTCGGTTTGTTGAACAAGGACGAGAAAGCGTTCGCAGCGATCTTCAATACGGACAAGCTTGCTCGGGTCAAAGCCGAGATGTCCGGTCAGCTTGGTTTGAAAGATCAATCCGTCTCCATTCGCGGCGTCCGGATCGCCACCACATCCGACGGAGAGACAGCGCTTGTCCAATGGCAAGCTACGAGCAAGCCCGAAACGGAGGGCGGGCGAACCGGGGCCACACCATATTCGTTCGTGTTCTCCGGGACGCCGACTGAGGCTGGGGCTCTTGTCAGCAAGGTTGAGCTCGTCGCCGACGCGATAACGCCTGGACACGCGTGGGTGTTTCCGATTGATCCTGCCTCGCAGCAGCCGCCGGCCGATCTTCGCAAGCGGCGCCCGACACGCAGCGAAGAGACACTCGACCAATATCGCGACGATGAGGCAATCACCGCGTATCGGTCGGATCCGTTGATCTTCCCGCCAACGACGTTTCCGCTGCCATCAGGATTCACCGAAGATGAAAGGGTGGTGGTTTGCCCCGGATTTGTCATTGCCGACGGTCCTCCCCCTCCCTATCCCTATCCTCCTCCCCCTTACCCCAAGCCGGGAGATCCGAAGACAGTCGATCTGCCTGGCACGTCCGCGCCTCCCGTTCGATCGAACGGCTTCGCGGCAATCAGCGCCTACAACAATGTCAGGCAATTCTTCCTGCGGCTCGATGCGTATGGAATGAGTGCGGCTTCCTACTTTCGGATCACGAGCCTGCCGCTCAAGATCTTTTATCGCTCCGGGGTGAGGCCGGGGCCGGGCAAGGACGGGCAGACAGTCAACGCGCGTGTTCTTCCGGAGGGCTGGCCGGTCGACTACGTCGGACCGACCGCGCTCGGCGATCGTCCGATTCTGCAACTGCATTTGGCGCTGGGCGACCTGTCGACCCGGGCACGCAAGCCGTGGGACGGAACCAACCGCTCGCAAGCGAAGCCGCTCGGCATCGCGGCCGACGCGCGCTGGATCTGGCACGAGATCGGACACGTGCTTCTGATGTGCTCGGTCGGCGAACTGGAATTCCGTTTCGCCCACAGCGCCGGCGACGCGCTCGCAGCGATCGTCTCAGACCCGCAATCGCAATTGGCGGGAGATGCCAATTGGCGCGGCGCGACGTTCCCGTGGGTGTTTACGCCGCGTCGCCACGACCGATGCGTGTCGCATGGATGGAGCTGGGGCGGCGCGTTGCACTATGCACTGTCCCAGGTTCCCGATTCAACGCCGCCTCGCCGCAAGGGTTATTGGACCGAGCAGATCCTCTCGTCATCACTGTTCCGGCTGTACCGCGCCATTGGCGGCGATACGAAGGTGGTGGGAACGCCAAACCAGCCTGACCGAACCGCTCGCGAGTCGGCTTCGCTCTATTCCGTCTACCTCATCATGAGGGGGATTCAGATTCTGCCGACGTCGACCACGGTGTTGGCCAACGAGCCGGATCAGTTGGTCTCCGCGCTGATCGACGCCGATATCGGCACCATTCCCTGGAACGTCCACTGGGACGTGACTTTTCCTCCGCCCCCGTACGGCACCAGCAGCACCAAATCGTTCTCATTCCAACGGATTGGCGGCTGTGTGCACAAAGTCATTCGCTGGGCGTTCGAAGTCCAGGGCCTGTATACCGCTGCCGGAACGATCACCAACGCGCCAGGCCTTCCACCCCCGGTCGACATCTACATCCTGGACCGACGACCACTTTCGGAAGTCACGCCCTGCGACGATATCGCGTACGGACCGGGCAGCTACAATCCGGTCTCGCTCGATTGGGATCCCCAACAGTCCGGTTCAGATGCCCCGCCCTTGTGGCAGGCCGACCAAGACGCGATCGTCGTGTCGGGCGGCAAGATTTCCGTGAAGGTCGGAAGCCGCGGTAGTCAGCAGGCAAAGAACGTGAAAGTCAGCGTTTGGTGGCACGCATGGCCCAGTGGCAGCGCCCCGCCGAAATGGAATGATCCATCACCAGGATCAACACCGTGGAAAAAGTGCACCCCGTCACCAAGCCCCGGCAAGACCATCAACCCTGGTGCTCCGCCTGTCGAATTTAAATTCACGTTCAACCCACCCTCAACCGGGACCCGCTATGTGGTGCTGGCTATCGCGACATGCGGGGACGATGCAGCCAACACGGACCCAACGACGCTCCTCCCGTGCAGCCAATTGCCCACGGCACTCATTGACCTCGTCCCCAATGACAACAACCTTGGTCTCATCGTCGTGGGCCGCCCCTAAAGCGCGATGAGAGTGGGATGAATCATCATCGCGCTTGAGGTTGTTGTTCGAGCATGATCTCCGCGCAAACGCGTTCCGCTGATGTCGCGAGGGAAAACCGCTGCACACTTTCCCGGATCATGCTCTAGCGGCAGCCCGAGCTTCGTTGTTCAGGTCCCGCGGAGCAGAGCGGACAAAGCTCGCTCAGGTCCACTTCGTCGGCCACTCGGCGGTCGCGTGGGCAAGCACCGAGTTGAGCGTCGAACAATAGATGCGGCTCGGCGTGCTGTCGTGAAGCAGCGCCCGCCAGATACCCGCTGCGATGTGACGACTTCCGGAGGAGTCCGAAGGATAGTGGACGCCGAGACGTTCGCGGTTCTTTGCGATACGCCCGGCAAGCCAAAGCAGCGGCGAATCAATCTCGCGACGCCCCGCCAGTGGGTTTCGGACAAGTGTTTGTACGCCCGATTGCGTGCTTCCGAGAGTACTAACGGGGGTAGGCGTCGTGTTGGGGTTCGGCGGAGAACTGGAAATCTGAAAGGCACCAGCCGTCCCGGTCGGTATCACATAGTAAGTCGTTCCAGGTGCAATCGGCGCTGGAAGCGCGCCGCCAGCCGTCGTCTGGAAAAACACCGGATCGCCGGCGTTCAGCGCCACGTTCCCTTGGACCACAGCCGGGTTAGCCAAAGAAATGGTCACCGTTACGGGTAGACATGGATCGATCGCATTGCCCGGCGAGCCCTTGTAGGGAGCGGCGAACAATCCGTAGCGCTGGCGAAGCGCCGGTATCTCCAGGAGCAGGAGCGCGATGAAGTGACCGATGAAGGAATGCCCGCTGGTAAACGACGGATGGGCGGGAGGACCGAACGGAGGCGCGAGTCCCGGGCATAACGTCGAGGGGCGAACGCGCCTGAACTGCTGCTTGTAGTAAAAATATGCGATGTTGCCGATGGCGTACCCGCAGTTGATGAGCTCCATTGTCCACGGGCGCCGTGCTTCACTGGTGTCGATGAATGAAGTGATGTAGCCGCCACTGCCATCCGCCTGCTCGATGATTTCGGCCATGTAACGATCGCGATCGTCCTGCATCAACATTTGCAGTTGTTCAATTTCGCTGCGGATCGAGTCGAAGGCGTCGGCTATCGCGTTGGTCCAATCGGAACCTGTGGCGCCAGGGTAGTGATCGGGATTCTGAGGATTCCGCCGTGGATCTGGCTGCCACGCCAGATCGAGGCTCTCCAGCCAGCTCCTCGCAAGCAGGTCAGCCCGGCTGAATTGCCATTGATGGGGTTGGCCACCGAATTCCTGCGCCACCATGATTGACGGCCGAGAAGGATCGACTGCCTTCAGCCATTGCCTGAGATGACGGTCGTATGGGAGCGTCCAGAACCGCAATGCCGGGTCCCAATCATCGGTCGTCCATTCGAGGAACGCATCCTGCCCGGTTGCGTCGACCTGATAGGGATTTACGACTTCCGCCCACGGATACGGCGGATTCCCGGCGTCATCCGGAGTGAAGTCGAGTGCCCAAGATCGGAAGCCCAGGTCCCATGGAGTTGCGTAAAAACTGCGCCCCGTGCCCGGCCCTGCTTCGGCACTGTACGCCGCGGCGGCTCCGGCTCCCGCACCGGCTCCAGCGCCCGCGCCTGCTCCTGCCCCCGCGCCAGCACCTGCCCCGGCGCCAGCGCCTGCTCCGGCGCCTGCTCCGGCGCCTGCTCCAGCACCTGCGCCCGCTCCGGCGCCTGCGCCTGCGCCTGCTCCCGCTCCGGCACCTGCCCCCGCACCTGCGCCCGCTCCCGCACCAGCTCCCATGTTAAGCCTCCCTGACGCTTGAAATTTACATGCGGCTATTCCGGTAACCCCGCGGCGCGCAATCCCTTCGCCAAACGATCCAGATCATCCTTACGCAGCGGATACCAGGAAACGAAAGTTGAGACTCTAAACGAAGGTTCAATTTCGAGAAGCTCTCGAGCCGCCAATTCGGCTCCAGCTTCGTCACCCGAAAGGGCGAGCGCGGCGGCGAGAGTTCGTATGCAGGGACGGAAAAGTAGATTCGCCCGCCGTGACCTGTTCAGGTAAACGATTGCTTCATCGTATCGCCCAGCGACGAACTCGGCAATTCCCGCCACGATCCAAAAATAAAAGTTCAAGGGATCGAAGGGATTAAGACGCCATACGTTCTGCAATCGCTCCAGCGCTTCGTCGGGCCGCCCCAAATAGGCGAGCGTCAAGGCGCTCAAGCCCCATGCGAACGCCAAGTTCTCGTTGAGCGCCAGCGCCCGCCCAAAAAGCTCCAGCGCTTCTTCCGGTGATTTTCCCATGAAAGAGAGAATGTGCCCGGCCACCGCCAGCGCAAACGGATCGTCGGGGTCGAGTTCGATGGCACGCCGCGACACGATGAGGGCACGCGCCCGATCGCTGTCCGGATCCAGCGACCAACCTTCGCCAAACTGGAAGTTTAGCCACCACGCAAGGTAGGCATGGGCCTGAGCATAGTGCGGATCGAGCACGATCGCCCGCTCCAGGAGTTGACCCGCTTCCCGGTGGCTTTCTTCGGTAAGGAGATAAAGAAGCGACATCGCGCGGAGGACGCAATGGAACGCATCCAAACTCTCGGTCGGGCGGTCAGCGACGCGAGCCATCTCGACTGCACGCACGCGCGGCTCGATCGAGGACAATATGCTTGAGGCAATTCGATCCTGAAATTCAAACAGGTCGTCGGCAGAACCTTCGTAACGTTGGGCCCAGATCGAGACATTCCCCAAGATGTCGGTCAACTCCGTGTTGATTCTCAATCGCCTGCCCTGGCGTTGGACGCTGCCGTCGAGCAGGTAACGAACATCGAGCTCAGTGGCGATCTGTCGCAGGTCTCTTCCGCCGGCGCTATAACGAAGGGTAGAATTGCGCGCAATGACGTAAAGCGACCGATTTCTGGAGAGGCCGGTAATGATCGAGTCCGTGATCCCTTCACCATAATAGCTGTCGTCGTCGGTACCGCCGATTGTCCGGAATGGCAGCACGGCGAGCGTCGGCTTCGACGCCCATTGCAGGTATGGCTGCGCGATCTGGCGGTCAGCGTCTCCCTCAGTCCACTCGACGGAGTAGACATGAATGGTTCGCATGATATTTTTCATCACAGGCGCGCCGAGGTGATGAAATGTCAGTGGCAGTCGATTGATGACATAGTCGCGGACGGCCGCCGTGACGACTATCTGGCCAGGCTGCGCGGCCTGGTGGATACGGGACGCAACGTTGACGCCGTCGCCCTGCAATATTCCATCTTCGTCAATGATATCGTCGACGTTGATGCCAATGCGAAGATGCAGCGCGAATGGATCCTTATCGCCGACGACGCGCTCTTGAACGCGTTGAACGTCGGTAGCCCAACGCACGGCGTTCACGACGCTCGGGAATTCGACCAGAACGGCGTCGCCCGCAATCTCGGCAATCCGTCCACCGTGGCGAGCCATGTGAGGCTCCATAATCTCGGTCCGCAACGCCCTCCAGCGCATGACGGTCTCGACGTCCTTCAGCCCCATGAGCCGGGAAAAGCCGGCGACATCGGCAAAGGCGATGGCAGCTAGCCGCCTCGTAATCATCGACGGTGCGATGGACGGCGCCTCTGTCGCTTGCTCAGCCTGATTCATGCGCACCTTGCCATTCCAACGGACCAAGTACCCGGGCACCTTCCGAGCAGTGACGCGCGATCACGGAACCTTACAACATTCGGTTGACCTGCGCGACCGCCGTTGAGCAGATGGCTGGATCGGGTCGAGCCGGCAGCAAGTCCGACCATGGCCATTCTGCCACCGAAAACGGGGGTAAAGTGTCATGTGCATCACAACCGCCGAGTTTGCCGAACCCGTCCTGGACGATTTCTGTGCCACGCCGAGCGGCGCCCCGAAGGCGCGTCTCTCGTGGCTCATCGCGTGAACGACGAGGGCCTGGGCGGTGGCGTGGCAGATTTTTGCGCCGGGTCGCGTGACCTATCATCGCGTGATCGGTGCGGCGCTGCTCTATCTGACGATCGCGGTGATCCTCGCGGCGCTCTACACTTTCATCGGCTCGCTCGATCCAGCCGCCTTTGTCAGCATGAAGGTGGAGGACAAGGCTCGCGAGCGAGGTGATCCATTTCAGCTTCGCGACCATGACCACGACCGGATATGGCGACGTCGCGCCGCTGCATCCCGTCGCGCGAAGCCTGTGCCCCATGGAGGGCGACGCCGCTGGCACGTCTGGTCACGCTCGAGATCGAGCCTTGCAATCAGGACTGAACGCGATACGCGAGTCTTTCCGGCGATGCTCGCATCAAGATGCGACAAAGTTGCCAGATTTATATAATGCAACCCTTTGTTGACAGTCTATTTGAGCAGTATTACAAAATCTCTTCGCGCTTAGTCGCGAGACTGCGATTTCGATAGGCCACTGCGCTTTCGTTTCGGCTCTGACGATTACCGTCCGCCGAATGAATTGACGAAAGTTACTCTCCACAACGGCGAGGAGCATCCTATGGCAGCAGCAAAGAACACCGAACATAAGGTCGTTCTCACTCTCCCCGATATCGGGCTCTCCAAAGCCCAGATCAATTCGCTCAAGAAGAACTTCAAGAACGAGGTCGTGACACACCTCGGCGGCCCGGAGGTGCTCGCGCGCCGCCGCATCGTCGTGGTCGTCGTTGTCGTGATCGTGTTCTCCAGGCCGAAGGCCTGAGGGATTACGTTCCGCCGAGGCAACGGCATTCCGTGTCGCCGATAACATCAAGGGCGGCGAGCCATGCTGCATGAATCATCGTCGGCGCTCGGCGAAACCGAGCGCACAGACGGTTTGCCGCTGCGATCATCACCCGGCGGCGGGCTGAAAGTGTGCCTGGTCGGGCCGCCGACGGTGACCGATTTCGAGGATCCCGAGGTTGCCGAGAGCGAAGCGATCCGGCTCATCGCCGAGCACGCGCCGATCGGCGTGCTCAGCCTTGCTGCCGTGCTCGAACAATGCGGTGCGGCGCCTCAGATCGTCGATCTCAACCGGCTCTATTACAGCTATCTGCGCGCGCCCGGCGAGACCGCGTCGAAAACCGACTTCTGCTCCTATGTTGCGGCCGAGCTCGATCAGCTGGCATTCGACGTGTTGGGGTTCAGCTCGATCTGCAGCAGCTATCCGCTGACGATCCGGATCGCGGAGCAAATGAAGCGCCGGCGCCCCGGCGTTCCCATCATCTTCGGTGGGCCGCAGGCCTCGGTGGTGGACGTCCCGACGATGAAGGCCTATCCCTTCGTCGACGTCGTCGTCCGAGGTGAGGCCGAGGAGACCCTTCCTGCGCTGATCGCTGCGATTGCGAGCGGCGCGACGCCGTCAGGGATTCACGGCATCACCTATCGCGACGGCGGCCGCATCGTCCGGGCTCCGAACGCGGCCGTGATCGCCGATCTCGACGCCATCCCCCTTCCGGCCTTTCACCTCTACCCAGAACTGAGGGATTGCCACTACGTGCCGCTCGAACTCGGCCGCGGCTGCCCGTTCGCCTGCTCGTTCTGTTCGACCAACGACTTCTTCCGCCGGAAATTCCGGCTCAAGTCGCCCGAGACTGTCATCGCGCAGATGCGCCTCGTGCGCGACACCTACGGCATCACGACCTTCGACCTGATCCACGACATGTTCACGGTCGACCGCAAGCGGGTGATGGCATTTTGCGAAGCGGTGATCGCGACAGGCGAGCAGTTCTACTGGAACTGCAGCGCGCGAACCGACTGCATCGACGAGGAGATGATCGCGACCATGGCCCGCGCCGGCTGCAAGGCCATCTTCTTCGGCATCGAGACAGGCTCGGCCCGGCTCCAGACCATCGTCAAGAAGAACATCGATCTCGCCGAGGCTGCGACGCGCATCGAAGCCACGGACCGGCACCAGATCACGACCGCGGTTTCGCTGATCACGGGCTTTCCCGACGAAACGATGGACGACCTGCGCGACACCGTCCACTTTTTCGTGGATTCGCTGCGGTTCGACTTTGCCGAGCCGCAGCTTCACATCCTGGCGCCGCTGGCGGAAACGCCACTGGAATCGCACCATCGCAAAGAGCTCGTTTTCGACGACATCCTATCCGACATGTCGCATCAGGGATGGCGGCAGGATCCGGTCGACCGCGAGATGATCCAGAGCCACGTCGACATCTTTCCGAACTTCTACTCGATCCCGACACCCAAACTCGATCGCGCCTATCTGCGGGAGCTGCGCGATTTCCTCTTGAACGGCTCCGTCCGCTTCCGCTGGCTGCTGGTTGCCCTGCATCAGGATTCCGGCGACGTGACGCAGGCATTCGAGGCTTTCCGCCGATGGTATGCAGCCGATCCCGACAGGGGACCGCGGCCCGACCTTCAGGAGAGCCGCTATTATGCGTCAAAGACATTCTGCGACGACTTCATTGCCTTTGTCCGCGACGACTATGCGCCGCGACTCGCCCGCACGCCGCGCGTGCTTCACTCCATACTGGACTACGAACGGGCTTTGCTTGCCGAAACTCCGCCGCCCACGGAGGTCACGGCTGAAGACCAGGACATCTCGGACATCACTCTGGTGCCGAAGCTCACCGACGGCGTGGTGCTGACGGAATGCGCCGCCGATTATCAGCGGATCATCCGCTGCCTGCGGCGCAAGGGCGATCTGCGCCGGATCCCGCGCAGGCCCGCCACCATCGCAACGCGGCAGCACGCCGACAAGCGCCTGGACGTCGTCATGCTAAGTCCTCTCTCGGCTCAATTGCTGAAGCTATGCGACGGCGCGCGGACCGTATCTGATATTGCAGGCCGGCTCACACCAACGAACCGGACCATATCCGCGATCCCGGCCGAGAAGGTCTGCATGTTCGGGCTCGAAGTGCTGCGCCAACAGGGCCTGATCGCACTTCATCGTGATCTCGCCGCTAAAGCGGGATGAGATTTGGTTGAATCGTCATCGCGCTTTAGCTCTTTGTTTGAGCATGATCTCCGCGCAAACGCGTTCCGCTGATGTCGCGAGGGAAGACCGCTTCACACTTTTCCGGATCATGCTCTAGCGCTTCGCAGGGGCTCGCTTCCTGACGGAATGCGGTTTCAGACGCAGGAAGCCGCCTGGATAATCCAGCGTCACGACAAAGCGCTTCAGGAAATTGTAACCGATCAGCCCGGCGATGCTGACCCCGAGCTGTTGTTCGACCGCATCCAGCGGCATCACCGCCGCGCCGAGATTTCGCACGGTGTGAGACCCGAGCCGGAAGCTGGCAAGCCTTGCAAAGCCGGCTTCGATCTGGCCACCTGCGCCAATGGCAGTCGGCTGCCCACCCTCGAGCGCGATGCCGACAGTACGTGCCGTATCCGGCGTAATCACACAAGCCGACGCACCGGTATCGAGCGTGAAGTTGAACGGACCAAGCCCATTCACCTCCGCATCCACCATCAGCAGCGGACGACTGGAACTGATGCGGAAGCGAATGGCTCCGCGGGGCACGACCTTTTTCGCCATCGGGCATCCACCGGTTCAATGCCCCGCAGCCTAGCGTCTCGACCGGCGGGGGCGCAACGCCCGAGACCTAAACCACCGTCCGGTGCCGCGCGATGCAGGTGCGCAACACCTCGTCCATCGGCTTGCTCCACCAGTCGTTGGAGAAGATTTCGATCTCCGAGTAGCCGGCAAAGCCCTGCGCCTCGACGGCGGCGCGCGCCGATTTGATGTCGATGACGCCGTCGCCCATCATGCCGCGGTCGTTGAGAATATCTTTCGTCGGCACCAGCCAATCGCAGACGTGGAACGCGAGCAGACGATCCTTGCCGGCGCGCGCGATCTGGCTCATCAGCTCCGGGTCCCACCAGATGTGATAGACGTCGAGCGCGACGCCGAGCATGCCGCTGCGATCAGGGTCGAGCCGGTCGCAGATGTCGAGCGCTTGCTTCGTCGTGTTCACGCAGGCGCGATCGGCCGCATAGGCCGGATGCAGCGGCTCGATCGCCAGCGGCAGGTTGGCCTGTCTGGCGTAGTCGAGCATCTCGGCAAGGGCTTCCTCGACCTGCCCGCGCGCCGCCGCGATGTCTTTCGAGGCCTCGCTGCCCGGCCGCGAATATTGCGGCAGGCCGCCGACGACGAGCACGATGCAGGGTGCCCCCAGCGCCTTGGCTTCATCGACACAGCGGCGATTGTCGTCGCGCACCTCGCCCCGGTGCGACGCGTCCGAGGTGAACATGCCGCCGCGGCAATAGCCAGACAGTTTGAGGCCGGCATCACGCACGGCGCGCGCCGCACGATCAAGGCCGACCGAGGCGACCTGGTCGCGCCAGGGGTCGATGGCGCGGATGCCATGCCTCGCACAGGCCTCGATGATCTCGACGAGATCACCTTGCTTGCGGACGGTCGCCGTGTTCAGCGAAAGCCAGCGGTGGTCGGACGAAAAGTCGCGCATCAGTCTTCCAGTCCGTGCGAGGCCAGCACGGTCTTCATCCGCCGCGTCGCCAGTTCAGGATTGGCGAGCAGGCCGGCCTGGTCCGCGAGCCGGAACAGTTCGGCCAGATGCAGCATCGAGCGCGCGCTCTCCTGTCCGCCGACCATGGTGAAATGGTCCTGATGGCCGTTGAGATACGCCATCAAGACCACGCCGGTCTTGTAGAAGCGCGTCGGCGCCTTGAAGATGTGGCGCGACAGCGGCACCGTCGGCCCGAGCACATCGTGGAAACCGGCCTCGTCGCCAGCCGCGAGCCGCGACAGCGCGTAGGACGCCGCCGGCGCGATCGCGTCAAAAATGCCGAGCAGCGCGTGCGAAAAGCCCTGCTCGTCGCCGGCGATCAACTCCGCATAATTGAAGTCGTCGCCGGTATACATCTTGATGCGCTTGTCGAGACGCCTGCGCATGTCGATCTCGCGCTGCTTGTCGAGCAGCGAGACCTTGACGCCGTCGACTTTGGCGGCGTTGTTGTTGATGATGGCCACCGCAACGTCCATCGCCTTGTCGAGATTGCTGGTGCCCCAATACCCCGTCAGGGCGGGATCGAACATGTCGCCGAGCCAGTGGATGATCACGGGCTCGCGGACCTGCGACAGCACGCGGTTGTAGACCTTCGCGTAGTCGTCGGCGCCGCGACCAATTTTTGCCAGCGCGCGCGAGGCCATCAGGATGATGCGACCGCCGACCTTCTCAACCGCCGAGACCTGCTCCTCATAGGCGCTGATAACGTCGGCGAGACTCCTGGCATCCTCCACGGCAAGATGATCGGTGCCGGCGCCGGAAAACACCAGCGCATTGCGCCGCTTGGCGGCGGACACAGTACGCGTGATCAGCTCCAGCGAAGTCGGCCAGTCCAGCCCCATGCCGCGCTGCGCGGTGTCCATGGCCTCCGCCACGCCGAGACCGAGGTCCCAGACGTGCTCGCGGAAAGCGATGGTCTTGTCCCAGTCGACGGCCACCGACAACCAGGGATCGTTGTTCGCGAAGGGATCGGCGACTGTGTGCACGGCCGAGAAGGCGATGCGGTTGAGCGGCCCCTCGAGCTTCGCAGGGAACGTGCGCGAGGCCGCGAGCCGGTAGGTCTCGATCGTGCGATCGGCCTTCGGCAGCTTGAGCGATAGGGACGACATTGGCAGGACGGGCTTGTTCATGTGTCCCTCCTCAGACTTTGATCGGGGCGACGTCGATCCAGCGCCGCTCCTTCCAGCTCCTCAGCGCGCATTCGGCGAGTTGCACGCCCTTGGCGCCTTCGAGCAGCGTGAACTTGTAGGGGGCGTCCTCGTAGACGTGGCGGATGAACATCTCCCACTGCTCCTTAAAGCCGTTGTCGTAGCTGACGTTATCAGGGAGCTTCTGCCAGTCGCCGTAGAAATCGTGCAGCCGCTTTTCGTCGGGATTCCAGACCGGACGCGGCGTTGCCTGCCGCGCCTGGATCATGCAGTCGGTCAGACCTGCAACCGCCGAGCCGTGGGTGCCGTCGACCTGGAAGGTGACGAGATCGTCGCGGTAGACGCGCGTGACCCAGGACATGTTGATGTGGGCGATGACGCCGCCTTCGAGCTGGAACGTCGCGTAGGCGGAATCGTCCGCGGTCGCCTTGTATTGCTTGCCCTGCTCATCAAAGCGCTCGGGAATGTCGGTGTTGCCGATGCAGACCACGCTCTGGACATTGCCAAAGAGGTTGTCGAGCACGTAGCGCCAGTGGCAGACCATGTCGAGGATGATGCCGCCGCCGTCCTCGCTGCGGTAGTTCCAGGACGGCCGCTGCGCCTCCTGCCAGCCGCCTTCGAATACCCAATAGCCGAACTCGCCGCGCACCGAGAGGATGCGGCCGAAGAAGCCGCTGTCGCGCAGGAACGCGATCTTCTTCAGGCCGGGCAGGAACAGCTTGTCCTGCACCGTGCCGTGCTTGACGCCCCTGGCATTGGCGAGCTTCACAACTTCGAGCGCTTCCTCGAAATTCGTCGCGATCGGCTTCTCGCAATAGACGTGCTTGCCGGCATTGATGGCCTGGGTCAACAGGCCCGGCCGCGCCTGGGTGGTGGCCGCATCGAAGAACATGGTGTCGTTGTTGTCGGCGAGCGCCGCATCGAGATCAGTGGTCCAGCGCGTGATGTTGAAGCGCCTGGCGAGCGCCTCCACCTTCTCGGCGCTGCGGCCGACCAGGATCGGATCAGGCATCACGCGATCGCCGTTCTTGAGGCGGACGCCACCCTGGTCGCGGATTGCGACGATCGAGCGGATCAGATGCTGGTTGAGCCCCATGCGGCCGGTGACGCCGTTCATGATGAGGCCGAGGCGTTGGGTGGTCATGCCAGATACTCCTAAAGTGATTTTGGCTGTTCGAGGGTGCGAAGCGCCGACCAGTCCGGATGGACCGACGTCGCAAAGCCCACTGTGTTGAGCGATCCCGTCAGCAGATCGCCGTCGTGGATGTTGAGCCGGATGCCCTGTCCGTTATCGGCATAGAGATCGGGATGCCCGGCCGCGAAGGCCTTTACTTCAGCGGCCGGCGTCTCGCCAAAGCCGCCGACATAGTGATGGCCATTGCGTTCGGCGTGGGTGACGCCAAGGAAGGCACCGAGCGCAAGGTCCTGCTGGACGCCAAGGCCCGCCTGGCAGGTCAAATCCTCGCCGGTCACGAAGAACTTTTCTCCGCTCACGCTCCATTTCGCCGCGCGCGTCGCGTTGACGATCGACTTGTAGAGACCCTTGCAGGATTTCGAGGAGATGCCGTGATAGCCGAGCGCCCGCGCCGCGGGGAAGGCGTCGTAGGACTCATCGGCCTCGTCGATGATGAAGCTGCGCCCGGCGTGCGAGCCGAGCGGCGACTGCCTTGTGATATCGCGCGGCATCGGCTGCTCGATATAGAGCAGCCTCGATGAGATCGACCGCAGAGCGGAATCGCGATCCAGCCGGTCGATCAGGGCCTGCAGCGCGGCAAGGTCGGTATATTGCTCGTTGGCATCGAGTGTAACCTTGTACTCGCGCCCCAGCGCGTCCAGCTCCTTGCCGATGCGCACCAGCCGCGCCGCATCGGCAGCGGGATTACCCGACAGCTTCAGCTTGAAGTAATTCGCATCCGCACCGGCGACACCACCTTCGCCTTCCACGGCATCCTCAAGCCCCACGGTGTGCCTGATGGCGACGCGCGGCAGCGGTTTCCGCCCCGACTGAAACGCCGCGATGTCCGCGTCCTTCAGATCGGGCGACAGCCGTGCATCGATTCCCGCGATGTTGCTGGCCATCCCGTCGAAGAAATTCGTCTCCACGCCACGCAGGAGCGCATCGAGGATCGCCTTGTCGATTTCCGCTGGACCAAAGGCCGCTGCAAGCGCCGGTATGCTCTCTTTGGCACAGGCCGCGATCTGCGCACCAATGCACCCGGCGTGCAGATCGAACGCCGTCTGGAAACCGGTCCGCGCCAGATAAAGCCCGCGCGCAATCTGGAGCGACCGTCGCAAGCCGTCCACCGTTTGCGCCGGCGATAATTCCGGCCGCTTGTCGAACCACTTTGGAACCATCATCTCGGCGCTGGCGCCGACCGCGGTTCCCTTCCCCTCGACCTCGATCTCGACCCGCACGAACAATTGCGGCGTCGCGTTGACGGTCACCGCGCCAAAGCGGAACGGCCGTGCGAAATGCACGGGCCGTTCGAAGAAGGCAATATCTCGCAGCTTCAGGCGCGGCGCCATGGTTTAGTCCAGCGAACCTTGCGAGAAGAAATGCTTGCGGATGCGTTGCACAAGCTCGGTGAAGACGGGGTCGGCCATCACGTCGAGCGAGCGCGGACGCGGCAGCGGCACGTCGTAGATCGCGGCAATCGCGCCCGGCCGCTCGGTCATGACCAGCACGCGGTCGGCGAGGAATACGGCCTCCGGAATCGAATGGGTGATCAGCAGCACCGTCTTCCTGGTCTCGCGCTGGATCCGCATCAACTCGACATTCATGCGCTCGCGGGTCAACGCGTCGAGCGCACCGAACGGCTCGTCCATCAGCATGATCTTGGGATCGTGCACGAGGGCCCGGCAGATCGAGGCACGCTGCTGCATCCCGCCAGAGAGCTGCCAAGGCAGCTTCTTCTCGAACCCCTCCAGCCCGACCAGTTTTAGCAGTGCCTTGGCCCGAACGAGATATTCGTCCCGCGGCAGCCGCTTCATGTCGATCGGCAGCATCACGTTGGAGAGGATGTTTCGCCAGGGCAAAAGCAACGCGTTCTGGAAGACGATGCCGACATTGCCATGCGGCTTGGTCACCTTCTCGCCCTCGACCAGAACCTCGCCCGTGGTCGGCGGCAGCAGGCCGGAGATCAGCTTGAGCAGCGTGGACTTGCCGCAGCCTGATGGGCCGACCACGACGAAGAACTCACCGTCATTGATGTGGAAGTCGAGGGGCCGCAGCGACGGCACCTCGCCGTCGCGCGTCCGATAGGTTTTCGATACGCCTGACAGCTTGATGCCGGACGCATCGCCGGCAGCCCGGTCGCTCACCAGTCTCAGATGCGCGGCCGGTTGCACGGCTTCGTTCACGGCTGTCGCAGGTTTCACGTGCCACTCTTCGGCAGATAGTCGTTGGTGTAGAACGCCTTCGGGTTCTCCTTGGCCTTGGCATCGAGCCCGCCAAATTCGACCATCAGGTTGACGCTGTCAGTCATGTTCTGGTCGGTGACCTGGAACGGCCGTTTGCTCTTGGTCTCGGCGGTCCGGTACAGCGGAATGGTCAGCTCAAAGCCCTGCGTCAGCGTGTCGATCTTGCCGCCCTTGGGATTGGCATCGAGGATCGACTGCGCCGCCGCCTTCGGCTCCTTCTCGGCGGCTTCGACCGCCTTGGTCGTCGCCGACATGAAACGGCGGACGAGATCGGCGTTGGCCTTCACATAATCGGTGTTGGCGATGATGCCCGAGGAGACCATGTTGATGCCGTAATCGGCGAACTTGATCGGATAGACGTCCTTGCCGGTCGCGTCCTTGATCTTCATCGACTGGTCCATGACGTAGCCGAGCAAGAGATCAGCCTGGCCGTTGATGACAGCGTTGAGCTTGGTCTGGCCGTCGCCGGCCACCGTCTGGAAGTCGCTTTCCTTGAGGCCGGTCTTCTTCAGGAACAGCGGCCAGATCTGGGTCATGGAATCGGCCGGCGTGATCGCGACCGTCTTGCCCTTGATGTCTTCGGGCTTCCTGATGTTCTTGTCGGCAAAACCCATCGCGGACATCGGCGAGGTCTGAAGCAGCACGCCGGTCGCGATCACGGGCGCACCCTTGATCGCCGCGCGCATCATGGTGGGCACGTCGACATAGCCGAAATCGGCGGTCTTGGCGGCAACGGCCTGCGTGGTCGCGGCCGAGCCGCGGCCTTCCTGGATCTCGAGGTCGATGCCTTCGGCGGCATAGATGCCCTTGGCCTTGCCGTAGTAGAACGGCGCGTGTTCGCCATAGACGTACCAGTTCAGCATCAGCACGACCTTGTCGGCCGCCTGCGCCGGCGAAACTGCAAACGCCATCAGCGCCACAGATGCAGCTCCAATCCACCGCTTCATCGTCACTCTCCCTTGTCGTTGTGTTTCGGCCGTTGGTGGCCGTTGCTCAGATTTAAGATGCGAATATCACCTCTTCGCGCTGGCTGACGTGCCAGGGAATGATCAGCTTCTCGATGCGGTCGACGATCCAGAACAGGATGACGCCGAGCAGAGCGAGGATCACGAGCGCTGCAAACATCGTCGGCAGGTCGAACGTGCCGATCGAGCGCTGCATCACGTAGCCGATGCCGGAATTTGAGCCGACGAACTCGCCGACAACGGCGCCGACTACGGCGAGCGTCACCGAGACTTTGAGGCCGGAGAAGATCGCCGGCAGCGCATGCGGCAGGTTCACTGCGCAGAACACCTGGAAGCGGCTGCCCTGCATGGCCCGCGCAAGATCGACCATGTCGGGGTCGACAGACTTGAAGCCCTGCACCGCCGAGACCACGACGGGAAAGAAGCCGAGCAGGAACGCCGAGATCACTTTCGGAATGATGCCGAAGCCGAACCACACCACGAACAAAGGCGCGATGGCGATCTTCGGCACGGACTGGGAGAACACCAGCAGCGGATAGACATAGCTCTCCACCGTCTTCGATCCCGCGATCAGCATCGCAACGGGAATACCGAACAGCGCCGACAGCAGGAAGCCGCAGACGGTCGCATAGGTCGTCGGCCAGCATTGGCGCAGCAGTTCCGGCCAGTCCGAGCGCAGCACAGCGACGACATCGGCCGGCGCTGGGATCTGATAGGCGGGAATCTTGAAAAGACGGATCGAAAGATCCCAGGCCACGACGATGAAGATCAGGAACAAGAACGGCCGAACCCAGGCCGCATTCAGCAACTTGGACAGCGCACCCTGTGGCTTCGGCTCGGCCAATTTTCACTCCCGGCAGTCTTCTTCGTTGTGTGGAGAAATTAACCCGTTGGATAAATACTGTCCAGAGGTTTCCCTGTGACGTTTTGCGCAGGGGTTCCGGAAGGTGAGCGTGAGAGATGGCGCGTGAAGGCCGCGTGGCAGGATGGTCGCGCCCCACTCTCGGTGTCATTCCCCGCGAAAGCGGGGAATCCAGTACGCCGCGGCTTCTCCGTGTCCCATCGGCGTCTCTGGAATACTGGATCGCCCACCCCAGTGCGCAAGCGCGCACAAGGCGGGCGATGACAGCGGCGCGTTCGGCTAAACCGTCTGCGCCACCGCGCTCCGCGACTTCGGCGCTTTCCCGATCTCGAACAGCGCGACCGATTTTCCCGTCAGCGCGGCCAGCACGAGGCCGACCATATGCGCGAGGCGTTCGTCCTTGGCGTCCTTGGCCATCAGATCACGGCCGAAGATCACGCTGAGCGTTGCCGAGTTGGAGAGATAGAAGAAGCTGAGCGCAGCGATCGAGATGTAGAGCTGCACCGGATCGACCGCGACCTGGAAATCGCCGCTGTCGACGCCGCGGTGCACCACGGTGCCGATCATCTCGACAAAAGGCGAGTGCATCGACTTGACCTTGGTCGAGCGCTTCAAATGCTTTGCGCGCGCGAGGTTCTCGGTTTGGAGCAGCGAGAGGAATTCAGGGTTGCGCAGGAAGTAGCCCCAGGTGAACTCGATCAGCCGCCTGATGGCCTCGGGCGGATCGAGATGTTCGAGATCGAGCCCCCGCTCCTCGCTGCGGATCTTGTCATAGGCGCCTTCGAGCACCGCGAGATAGAGGTCGTCTTTGTTGCCGACGTGGTAGTACAGCATGCGCTTGTTGGCGCCGGCCTTGGTGGCGATGCGGTCGACCCGCGCGCCGGCGAGCCCGTGAGCCGAAAACTCCTGCTTGGCAGCCTCGAGAATGCGCAGCCGCATCCCCTCAGGATCGCGCTGCCATTTCAGAGTTCGCTTTGCCGCTGCCTTCGCCAAACCGGGTGCTCGCTGGGTGCTTACGGTATGCCATGTACCACGCCGCCGCCGTCATTGCGAGGAGCGAAGCGACAAAGCAATCACCGCGAAGCGCAGTCTGGATTGCTTCGCTGCGCTCGCAAAGACGGATGAGAGCAGCGGCTAACGAAACCAGTTTCGTAGGGTGGGCAAAGCGAAGCGTGCCCACGTCTTCGGTCCTTACTGAGAAGACGTGGGCACGGCGCAAACGCGCCTTTGCCCACCCTACGGGAGTCTTTGAGTGGATGGTGCCGCCCTACTCCAGCGGCTTCGGGGAGCGCTCCAACAGCACAGTCTGGATCCCGCAGGTGCCGCTGCGCACCGTCACGATGCGCGTGCCCGGCTTGCGGCCATTGCGCACTTCGGAGACGTCGAGGCCGCTCGCAAGCAGGCGGGCGCGGGTGGCGTCGATGTCGGCGACGCGCCAGCTCAGGCCCCAGAGCCGGTCATGCTGGGAATCGCCGCCCGCGACGGGGCGGCGCACCACCTCGACGATGAGATCGCCGCAGCGGAAGAACATCAGCTGGCCCCAGTCGTGATGGGAGCGGTCGAGCGCGAGATCGAGCCCGAGCCGGGCGCCATAGAGCGCGGCGGCGCGATCGGAATCCTCTGTCGTGATGACGACGTGATCGAGCCCGTCGATCGGCGCAACGTCTGAGGCAACCGATTTCGGGCGTTCCTCGGCGAGCTCAAGGAAGAACATCCGCACGCCGCGCGTCAGCTCGGTCGCGGCCCGTGTGCGCTTCCAGTGCAGGGCCGCGCCTGATACATCGTCGCTGCTCTCGACCTCGGCGACCGGATCCGGCTTCAGCGCCACCCGGTCCAGCCGCCGGTGCATCTTGCCCATGTCGGCTACACGAAAGCACAGGCTGGCGAGCAAGCCCTCTTGGTCGTCGAGCAGCGCGCGCATCCGGTCCGCGGTCGCGGTGAAGCCGCTCGGCGCCATCAATTCGATGGTCATGTTCTCGAGGGTGAACAGCACGCGGTCGGCGCCCTCGCCGGAATTCTGCCAGGCCGGCGCTCGGGCGAGCAGCGTCTGATAGGCCGCCTTGGCCGCACCGATATCCTTGACCAGAACAACGATGTGATCGAGGCCGGTGATCATGTTTGTCCCTTTTGATCGACCTGGAACCGTGGCCCGGACAACGGCAAATGTCCGGGCTTGGCATAAGCGTAACATGGTCGTATTCCGGCCCTATGCCGACCTCAAGCGCTTCGGGCCGGTTTTGTGAATAATTTCCGCGTCCTTCGCGCGGAACCGGTGCTAGAGTAAGTGCGCCGGCCGGGACCACCCAGCGCATCACGGACAAGCAATGCAGGCTCTCTTTATCGGACAGACCTATATCGACGTCGTCTTCATCACCGACCACATGCCGACCGGCGACGAAAAGCACGTGGCTTCGGACTACGCGGTTTCCTTCGGCGGCAACGCGGTGACGGCGGCGTTCTGCTGCGCCAAACTCGGCATCGTGCCCGATCTGATCGCCACCGCGGCCAATGACTGGCTGGGGCGCATGTTCCAGGACATGTGCGCGAAATACGCGATCTCGCTGCACGGCCGCAAGGTGAACCAGTCCTCGCTGTCCTTCATCATGCCGAAGGACGGCAAGCGCGCCATCGTGCGCTGCCGCGACGACGAGCACATCCATCCCTTCCCCATGCTCAATCTCGGCGGCTGCCGCGCGCTGCATGTCGACGGCCACCAGCCCGATGCGGCACTCCACTACGCAAAAGTCTGCCGCGAGGCCGGCATTCTGACCTCGCTCGACGGCGGCGGCCTGCGCACCAACACGCATGAGCTCTTGGAATTCATCGACGTCGCGATCGTCGCCGAGCGCCTGTGCGAGCAGATGGACCTGACGCCGGAGAAGATGCTCGATTACCTCAAGGCCCGCGGCTGCAAGATCGGTGGCGTCACCATGGGCGAAAAGGGCCTGCTCTGGTACGACGAAACCGGGACGGTGCAAGTGATGCCGGCGATGCCAATCCCGCGCGAGCGCGTGATCGACACCAACGGCGCCGGCGATGTCTTCCACGGCGCCTATGTCTATTCCTACCTCGCCCATCCCGGCAAGAGCTGGCGCGAGCATTTTGACTTCGCCCGGGCCGCCTCGACCTTCAAGATCCAGCGCCTCGGCAACGAGGCCGGCCTGCCGACCCTTGTCGACATCGCCAAGGTCAGGCACGAGTTCGAAGTTCGAGTCTAAATTTCGCAAGGGCATATCATGGGGCGCGTCTTCGTCGCCGGCAGCATCAACATGGATGTGGTGGCGACCGCCGATCGCCACCCAAAAGTCGGCGAGACCGTCGCGGGCCGCGAGGTGCTGTATTTTCCAGGCGGCAAGGGCGCGAACCAGGCGGTCGCGGCTGCCAGACTTGGCGCGAAGACGACGCTGATCGGGCGGCTTGGCAAAGATGCGTTCGGGACCGAGCTTCGGACGTTCCTCGCCGCGCAGGGCGTCGATCTCGGCTCGTTGCGCGATGCCGACACGCATAGCGGCACCGCGATCATTACGGTTGCGGCTTCCGACAACACGATCGTCGTCATTCCCGGCAGCAATGCTCTGGTCAGCGCGGAGGATGTCGCGGATACGCCGCTGGCCATGGATGACGTCGCTGTCAGCCAGTTCGAAATTCCGCTGCCGACGATTGCCGCGTTCTTCCAGCGGGCTCGCAGCGCCGGAGCGACAACGCTGCTTAATCCGGCGCCCGCGCAAAAGATGTCGCCCGAGCTGCTCGCGCTGGTCGATATCCTCGTGCTGAACGAGACCGAACTCGGCTTTCTCGCCGGCACTGAGCTCACCGATAGCGATGACGCCACAAAGATCATCGCCGTCGCGCGACAACTTCAGGCGCGCGCGGACCAGACGATCTGCGTCACACTCGGCAAACGCGGCGTCCTCGCGCTCGCTGCCAGTGAGGAGCTCGCGGTGCCCGGCCGTGTGGTGAAAGCGGTCGACACCACAGGCGCCGGCGACTGTTTTGTCGGCGCACTCGCCTCTCAGCTCGCCGATGGCGTACCTCTGCGCGCCGCCCTCGACTTCGCCAACGCCGCCGCCTCGATCAGCGTGCAGCGGATGGGCGCGGGGCCGTCGATGCCGACGGCCGCGGAGGTGGCGGCGGTGCTTTAGGCAATACTCCCGTCATTGCGAGCGCAGCGAAGCAATCCAGACTGCCTCCGCGGAAAGACTCTGGATTGCTTCCCTGCGCTCGCAATGACGGAGAGATCACGCCAGCGCGCTCTTCAGATCAAAACTTTCATCGGCAGCCTGCTCGGGCGTGATCGAGCGGTCCATCGCCTGCAAGCGGCGGCCGAACATGTGATCGCCGGCTCGGTTGATCGATTCGATGCCGAGCAGTCTGTCGCCGTGATAGCAGAACGCGGAGAACGCCTTCCTTGCGGGATCGCCGCGCAGCACCACGCGGTCATAGCCGGTGGTGAGGCCGGCGATCTGGAGCTTGTCGTCGCCCTGGTCGCTCCAGAACCAGGGATGGCCGTCGTAAGGCTTCTTGTCGCCGGTCAGCCGCGCCGCCACACAACGGGCGTGGTCGGTGGCGTTCTGCACCGATTCCAGCCGCAACGAACCGCCGAAGCGCTGACTCGCGAACAGCGCGCAATCGCCGATCGCCGAGATATCGGGATCGGCCGTCGACAGATATTCGTCGACGATGATGCCGGCGGCAACAGGGAGCCTCGCCTCGGCTGCAAGCTCGATGTTCGGCAGCACGCCGACGCCGACGACGACGAGATCGGCAGGCAGATGCCGGCCGTCACTGAGACTGACGCCGGTGACCTTGCCGTTCTCGGCCCCGATCGAGGTTGCCTGCACACCGAGGTGAATGCGGATGCCGGCTTCACGATGCCGCGCCTGGAAATACTCGGAGACCTCCGCGGTCACTGCGCGCGCCATCACGCGCGGGGCAAGCTCGAGCACGTCCACTTCCAGGCCCTTGATCCGCGCCGTGGCGGCGAACTCGAGGCCGATGAAGCCGGCACCGATCACCACGACCCGCGTCTTCGTCGGCATGATCTGGCGCAGCGCCTCGCTCTCGTCGAGGATGCGAAGGTATTTCACGTCGGGCAGATTGGCGTTGGGCAGATCGAGCAGACGGTTGCGCGCGCCTGTGGCCAGCACGAGATGGCCATAAGGAAGCGTCTCGCCCGGGGCGAGCAGCACTTTTCGTGCAGCGCGGTCGATCGAGACGGCGCGCCCCGAGATCAGCTCGATCTTCTGGTCCTGGTAGAATTTCTCGGGGCGGAACATCAGGCTGTCGGGCCCGGCCGAGCCCTTGATGTAGGCCTTGGACAGCGGCGGTCGCTGATAGGGTAGATGCGCCTCGTCATTGATCAGGCAGATGCGCTGCGCAAAACCCGCCTGCCGCAGCGACGCAGCGACCTGGTAGCCACCATGGCCGGCGCCGACAATGATCACAGGACCATCAGTCATTGGACAGCCCATTTCTTCAAGACACGAGCATCACCCATGTCGTCTCCTCTCGCTAAAGATGGCTTGGCTAGCCTAGGAGGAGCCGGCGCTCGTGTCCGTCCCTAAACGAAGGCCGCCCATTTGAGCCGATCATTCGGCGCGGCGCAAGGGCCGGGGCGCTGGCGGCCGGGGATTGTCTCCCCTCGCCTTCTGCGATTTAGTTGCAGCAACGGACCTCTAGCCGGGGATTATTCCAATGACAGCTCCTGTCTCAAAACCCGACGATCCCGCGCTGCTGCGGATCGAGGGTGCGATCGCAACGATCACGCTCAACCGTCCCGCCGCGTTCAACTCGGTCAACCTCGCGATCGCCGAGAGGCTCGAGCAGCTCGCGGCCTATATTGAAGGCGACGACGCCATCAAGGTCGTGGTGATCGAGGGCGAAGGCCGCGCCTTCTCCGCCGGCGGCGATCTCCAGACGATTGGTGCTGCGGCCGAAGCCAACAATGTGACGCCGGTCGTCGGCGAACTCCTCAAGCACTATCATGCCTTCATCGAGATCCTCAGGCGCATGCCAAAGATCTCGCTGTCCAGCGTGCACGGCTCGGCCGCCGGCGCCGGCATGGGCCTCGCCTTCGTCACCGATCTCTGCATCGCCGCTGACGACGCCAAGTTCACGCCGGCCTATGCCAAGATCGGCGTGTCACCGGATGGCGGCTCGACCGTCGGGATCGTCGGCACGGTCGGCTCGCGCCGCGCGCTGCAGATTTTTCTCGCCGAGGACAATTTTACCGCGCAGCAGGCCTATGAATGGGGCCTCGTCGTCAAGACCGTTCCGGCGACCGAGTTGAAAGCAGCGACGCGACAGCTCGCCGAGCGCCTCGCGCAAAACCCGGCGGCGGCGATATCAGGCACCAGGTCGCTGGTCTATGCGGCCGCGACTACGCCCGTAAAACAGCAGCTCGATGCCGAGGAGCACAAGATCATCATGGCGATGAACACGGAGGAGTTCCGTATCGCCGTGAAGAAGTTCACGAGCAAGAGCAAGTGAGCCCACTCAGGCCGTCGCGCTCGTTCTGCGGCCTGCGTCACGGCGCGACCGACTGGAATCGGCAGGGACTGTTTCAGGGCCGGACCGACAATCCGCTGAATGAGGACGGTCTCAAGCAGGCGCACGAGGCTGCAAGCTTGTTGCGCGGTGTCGGCATCAGCCGCATCGTCGCAAGCCCGCTGGTGCGTGCGGCCAAAACGGCCGAAATCATCGCGGATGCGATCGCGGTACCGCTCTCGATCGATGCCAGCATCATCGAGCTCGATTTCGGCAGCTTCGAGGGCCGTCCCGTGCGCGACCTGATGATCAAGCACGGCGTCAATTCGGCGACGGGGCTGGTCTCGATCCTGCCCGCCGACGGCGAGGCCTGGGACGCCATGGCCGAACGCTCACTACGCTGTGTGGCTAACTGGCTCGATCGTTATCCGAGCGATAATCTGCTGTTCGTCTGCCATGACGCGGTGATGCAGGGCATGGCGAACGCGCTCTCCGGCAGCTACTTCAAGAACAGTCACGGCATGCCGTTTCGCTATGTCTGCGACGATGCGCAATGGAGCATCGAGCAGCTGATCACTTAGGACAAATATAGCCCGTCCCCGCCGGCGACCTGAAGCAGCCGACCGACTCGGGGAGCACGTGCTGCGGCAGCCACAGCACCACGCTGGGGAAATAGATCGCAAACGCGATGGTGGCGAAGAACACGACATAGATCGGCAGCGCCGCGCGCAGCGCCTTGGCAAAGCTGACGCCGACGAATTTCGAGGCCATCAACAGCACCAGACCATAGGGCGGCGTGATCAGGCCGAAGGCGAGCGTAGCGATAAGCACAACGCCCATGTGGACACCATTGATGTCGCCGGCCTCCGTCAGTGCGTTCACCAGCGGCATGAAGATGATGATGGTGGGCACCGGCTCGATGAAGTCGCCGACCACCGTGAACAGCAGCACCATCAGCAGCATGATCAGGTGCGGATCGTTGCCGGCGATCGAGGTGATCATGTCGGCGATGTAGCTCGCGCCGCGCAAATAGGCGAGCATCCAGCCGAAGGCATTGGCGGCGCCGATGGTGATCAGGGGCAGCGAGAAGATCAGGCCGGCGAGGCAAAAATCGTACGGGATTTTCCTGAAGTGCCCGCGGTTGAGCGCGGGGATCACGACCAGGATGATCCAGACCACGGCGACGACGCCGGCTTCCGTCGGCGTGAACCAGCCGGTCAAAATGCCGCCTAACAGGATCACCGGGATCATCAGCGGCAGGGCCGCATCGCCCGCCGCGAACACCACCTGTCGCAAAGGCGCGCGCGGCTTGCGCAGGCCCGAAGGACCGAAGAAATAGCAATAGATCATCAGGCCGAACCCGATCATCAGGCCGGGCACCACGCCGGCCATGAACAGGCCGGCAATCGAGACGTTGCCGACCGCGCCATAGACCACCGCGGTGATGCTCGGCGGCACCAGCGCAGCGATGGTCGAGGCGGAGGCGATGATCGCGGCGATGAAGGCGGGCTCGTAGCCCTCGCGCCTCATCGGGCCGCCGAGCGCGCGGCTCATCACGGCGACGTCGGCCGTGGTCGAGCCGGACATCTCCGAGAAGAACATGCTGAAGACAACCACCACCTGCGACAGGCCGCCCCTGATGTGCCCGACCAAGGACACCGAAAGATTGGCTATTCGTACCACCACGTTGGCCGAGCTCATGAGCTCGCCCACCAGCAGGAAGAACGGAATGGCGAGCAACGCCTCGGAATCGACGCCGTCAAAAATCTTCTGAATGATCGCGGCGAGCGAGACATCAGACAGAAACGCGCCGACGAAGACGCCTGCCATCAGCGAGAACGGCACGGGCACGCCGAGATAGCCGAACGACAGGAAGCAGATCGACATCAACGCGAGGACGATGGGTGCGCTCACGGCTGCGCCCTCACCTGCGCTTCGGTCACAACAGGCGCAGCGTCCTCATCGGGCGGCTCTGGATGATCAAACCCATTGCGCAGGCCGTTGACGAGCTGCTCGATGGTGAACAGGCCGATCAGGATGCCGGACAGCGGAATGATGGCGTAGAGCGAGGCGATCGGCGTGCCCGACGGCAGGCGGAAGCTGCCGAAGCCGCGAAGATAGTTCTGGTAGCCGTACCAGATCAGGCAGAAGGCGACGGCGAGGACGATGAGACGGATGATGATTTCGACGATGATCCGGGGCGTGCCATGCATCGCCTCGGAGATCGCGGTGAGATAGAGGTGATCGTTGCGACGCGTCGCCACGGCCGTCCCGATGAAGATCGCATAAATGAAAAGCGTCGAGGTGACTTCCTGAAGCCATAGCCAGGGATGGCCGATGGTGCGGGTGACGATGTCGGCGGTCACCGACAGCGAGAAGCCGAAGCACAGCGCGCCACAGAGGATCATGAGCGCGAGCTCGAGCCAGTCGAGCCAGCGCCATTTCAGATGACGCTGACGTTGGAGTACGAGCTTGTCGGCGATGGGCATCCACCTCTCCGTCGTCCCGGCGAAAGCCGGGACCCATAACCCCGAAAGGGAGTTGTTGCGCGAGCTGGCGACTCCAAGTCTTCGCCAAACTCAATTCTGTGGTTATGGGTCCCGGCTTTCGCCGGGACGACGCAGATAAGCGCCCGCGCGGTTGCCCTAATTAATGGACCGGATCAGATCCTTGATCTTCTCGGCATGCGGGCCGAGCTCCTTGGCGAGCTTGTCCAGATAGGGATCGGCGATCGCTGTAAAGCTCTTCTTGTCGACGTTATCCACGATCTTGACGCCCATCTTCTTCAGCTTCTCGGCCGCGCTGCGCTCGAGGTCGAATGCCTTCGCCGGCTCCTTGGTGCTGATCTCGTTGGCCGCGGTCTGCACCCATCCCTTCTGTTCGGCCGAGAGGCTCTGCCAGAGCTTGTCGGAGACGAACACCAGCGCGTTGTTGGCCTCGTGCTCGGTGATGTTCAGCACCGGGGCGACCTCGTAATGCTTGTTGACGAGATAGACATTGATGCTGTTCTCGGCGACGTCGACCACGCCGGTCTGCAACGAGGTGTAGACGCTGCCGAACGGCATGTGCACGGTCTGGGCGCCGTAGGCCGGGAACATGGTGTCTTCGGTGGCGGTCGCTTGCACACGGACCTTCAGGCCCTTGATATCAGCCACATTGTGGATCTCCTTCTTGGAGTACATGTGGCGCACGCCCTGCGAACCCGTGCCGATGAGATGCAGGCCCTGCGTGGTCTCCTCGATCATCGTCTTGAGCGCTTCGAACACGCGGGGGTCGGCGAGCCCCTTGACGACATGCTGTTCGTCGCGGAACAGATAGTGCAGCGACATCACGCCTGCCTGCGGCGAGATGGTCGCGGTGTTGGCCGAGGAGACGATGGAGAATTCGACGTCGCCGGCTTTCACGAGCTGGAGCACCTGCGGCTCCTGCCCGAGCTGCGCGCCGGGATACTGGTCGATGATCATGGTGCCTTTGCTCAATTCCTTGAGCTTGTCGGCAAAGAGGTCGCCGGCGATCGAATAGCCGGTGTTGCGGGGCTGGTCATAGGCAAAGCGATAATGCTTCACCTCCTGTGCCCCGGCGCCCGTGACGAACAGCATGGCGGCCGCAGCCGCCAACCCACGCAAGGATCGTGCAATCATCGTCTCCCCCTGTGTTTATCGCCCGCCGCCTTCAGCGGTCTCGGCGCTCGTTCAAGTGTTGATCAGCCTTTACTCAGTCTTCTTCCCAGTCCTCTGCATGAAGTCGAAGTCGCAGCCCTCGTCGGCCTGCATGATGGTCTCGTTGAACAGCCAGGCATAGCCTCGGCGTGCCTCATCAGGCGCCGCGGCCGGCTTCAATTGGGCACGGCGGCGCTCCAGCTCGGCAGCATCAACCAAGAGCTCGATGCTGCGCTTGGCCACATCGAGGCTGATCATGTCGCCGTTCTTCACCAGCGCCAGCGGCCCGCCGACGGCGGATTCCGGCGTGATGTGGAGAACGATGGTGCCGAACGCCGTGCCGCTCATGCGCGCATCGGAAATGCGCACCATGTCCTTGGTGCCGCCGCGCGCGAGCTTCTTCGGGATCGGCAGATAGCCGGCCTCGGGCATGCCAGGCGCGCCCTTGGGGCCGGCATTGCGCAGCACCAACACGTCATCGGCCGTGACGTCCAGCTCGGGATCATCCACCCGCAGCGTCATGTCCTCGACGGATTCGAACACCACCGCGCGCCCCGTATGCTGCAGCAGCTTCGGGCTCGCAGCCGATTGCTTGATGACGGCGCCGCGCGGCGCGAGGTTGCCGTGCAGGATGGCGAGGCCGCCTTCCTTCTTGATCGGATTGTCGCGCGAGCGGATCGCGTCCTGGCCCGGGACATCCTCTGCATTGGCGACGACATCGCGCAGCGTCTGGCCCGATATCGTCTTCGCATCGAGGTCGACGAGATCGCCGAGCTGGGCCAGCAGTTTCGGCACACCGCCGGCGTGGTGGAAGTGCTCCATATAGTGCTCGCCCGACGGCTTGAGATCGACCAGCACAGGCACCTCGCGGCCGATCTGGTCGAACACTTCGAGATCGAGCCGATGCGGCGAGCGATGCGCCATCGCGGTCAGATGGATCAGGCCGTTGGTCGAGCCGCCGATCGCCTGCAGCACGACCTGCGCGTTCTTGAATGACGCCGGCGTCAAGAGCTCGCTCGGCTTCGGCCCCTTGGTCTTGGCCATCTCCGCCGCGACCCGACCGCTCGCCTCTGCAAGACGGAAACGCTCGGCATGCGGCGCCGGAATCGTCGCGCTCATCGGCAGCGACAGGCCCATGGCTTCGATCATGCAGGCCATGGTCGAAGCCGTGCCCATCACCATGCAGGTGCCGACGGACGGCGCGAGACGGCCGTTTACCGCCTCGATCTCGGCGTCATCCATTTCGCCGGCGCGATACTTGGCCCACAGACGGCGGCAATCGGTGCAGGCGCCCAGCACCTCGCCCTTGTGATGACCGACCACCATGGGCCCGACGGGAATGACGACGGTCGGCAAATCGGCGCTGATCGCGGCCATCACCTGCGCCGGCAGCGTCTTGTCGCAGCCGCCGATCACGATCACCGAATCCATCGGCTGGGCCCGGATCATCTCCTCGGTATCCATCGCCATCAGATTGCGCAGGTACATCGAGGTCGGATGCGCGAAGCTCTCGGCGATCGAGATGGTCGGGAACACGAACGGCATCGCGCCCGACAGCATCACGCCGCGCTTTGCGGCCTCGATGATCTGCGGAACGTTGCCGTGACAGGGATTGTAGTCGCTATAGGTATTGGTGATGCCGACGATCGGACGCTCCAGCGCGTCGTCGGAATAGCCCATGGCCTTGATGAACGCCTTGCGCAGGAACAGCGAGAAGCCGGCATCGCCATAGCTCGTCAGACCCTTGCGCAACCCACTCGTCATCCTGCCGCTCCTTCTCGCCGGTCATTGTGCTACAGCCTGCCCCCTGATTGTCAATAAGACAGGCGTATACTTCGCTATTTCTGGACTGGCGCACCGCCAAACAGTCAGATTATTGACAATCTGCCCCTTCCCTGCTCCCTAGGGCGGACCGGCAGACGCCGGAGGCCGAGGGCATGTCCGACATTCGCACCGCAGATGCCATGCCTGTCAGGCGCGACGATCCTGACGACGTCGTCGCGCGGCTGGAGGAGGACATCATCTTCGGCCGCCTCGCGCCGGGCGCGCGACTGACCGAGGACGCGCTGATGTCGGCTTACGGCACCTCGCGCCATTTTGTGCGGCAGGCGCTGGTGGATGCAGAGCGCCGCGGCATCGTCCGCCGCGAGAAGAATGTCGGCGCCACCGTGCGGTTCTATTCGGCCGACGAGGTCCGGCAGATCTACGAAGTCAGGGAGATGCTGACGCGGCAGGCCGCACTGATGATCCCCCTGCCCGCGCCGCAAGCCCTGATCGACGAACTCACCGCCCTGCAACGCGACTACTGCGCGAAGGCCGATATAAGCGACCTGCGCGGCATCCACGAAGCCAACGACGCCTTCCACGTCGCGCTTTTTGCCGCCTGCGGCAATCCTTATCTGGTGCGCTCGCTCCAGGACTACATGAACCTGACGCTGCCGATGCGCGCCAAGAACCTCGCCGACCGCGAGGGCCTCGCGCTATCGCGACGCCAGCACGAGTTGATGATCGAGCTGTTGAAAGGCCGCGACAGCTGGGCCCTGGCGCAGCTTTGCGTGGATCACATGCAGTTCAGCAAGGCGGATTATCTGGCGCGGATTGCGGGGGAGGCGCAAGGCTGAGGCGCACGCCAAGGGCCGGAGTACTGCCCGCTCTTCAAAAGGCTATGGACATGATCAAAATCGTGAGGGAGAACGCGGCATCAAGCCAATTTCAGGATGCCGCAAGATGGAATTTGATGATGTCATTCTCGGCCGGCGAAGCATTCGCGGTTACAAGCCCGACCCTGTCTCGCCGGAATTGATCAAGGAAATCCTGGCGCTGGCCATGCGCGCGCCTTCGTCGATGAATACCCAGCCGTGGAATTTCTACGTCATCACCGGAGCACCGCTGGATCGTATCCGTCAGGGCAACACCGAGCGCAATCTGGCGGGTGTGCCGCACTCGCGCGAGTTTCGAACCGGCCAGGCATTCGAGGGCGTGCATCGCGAACGCCAGATCGGCGTTGCCAAGCAGTTGTTCAGCGCAATGGGAATTGCACGAGATGACAAGCAGCAGCGGCAAGACTGGGTCCTGCGCGGCTTTCGCCAGTTCGACGCGCCCGTGTGTGTAATCATCACATACGATCGCGAGCTGGCCTCCAGCGACGATACGGCCTTCGACTGTGGCGCCGTGGCGACCGCGCTCGTCAACGCGGCCTGGTCGCGGGGGCTCGGCGCCGTGATCAACAGCCAGGGCATCATGCAATCCCCCGTCGTGCGCGAGCATGCCGGGATCGCGGATGATCAGGTGATCATGAAAAGCATCGCGTTGGGCTGGCCGGACCACAGTTTTCCCGCCAATGCCGTCATCTCCGAGCGCAAGTCGGTCGATGAAGCGACGACCTTCGTGGGTTTTGCGGGCGGAGCCTAGAAGCAGACTTCGTCAGTCGAGCGTGTCACCCCTTCAGTACTGTCGCAGCAGCCCGCGATCCACGCCGGCATCGCCATAGCCGGCGCAGGCCGCCTTCGGGTCCTTGATCAAATCCGCCCGGACACGCCTGAACGTTTTGCCGGCCGCCTCCGACACCTCAGGACGGAATTTGACGGGATCGTAGCTCTCGCCGTCGCGGGCCTTGATGGCCGCCGAGTAGGCGTCGATCATCGCCATCGCTGCCTTGGGGCTGCCGAGCATCCGTGCGCCCAGCTGAACGGCTCCGGCGCCATCGACCTCAAAGCCGACGCAACGTTGTTCGAGCACCACGGATGCGGTGACGAGCTGATCAAGGAATGTCGCTTCGGCGTCGCTGAGCGGTGCGGCTTGCGCCGGTCCTGACGCGGTCGTTGCGAGGATTGCGACAACTGACAACTTTAATTTCATTTGTCGTTGCTCTCGAAATGGGATCGCACCAATCGAGAGCCAGACAATGGCTGCAGTACCGTTGACCTAGATCAATGGTGGTCTTCGCGAGTCAGATGCTCGCTGACAGAATTCACTCTCTCAACGCGTCATTGCGAGCGCAGCGAAGCAGGGAGCGCATCTATGTTCGCGTCAAGCGTCAGCGCTTATTCCAATCGATGATCCGGCTTGCATCACCATCGAATTCGTTGCTGCAGAACGCGCCGCCCTGGAAGTGGTCGCCGATCGGGTCGGGCTTCAGCTTGGCCTGCTCGGCCATGGCATGAGCCACGTGATCCTCGGAGCGGCCGATGGGACGATAGCCGAATTCGTAGGCGCGATGATTGTCCCACCAGGCCCGCTCGTTCAGCGACACGCCATAGAAGATTTCGAAATGGATGTCGGGATGTTCGAGGCCGATCCGGCAGAGCTGCACGAGATCTTCCGGCATCAGCCACATCGCAATGCGACGGTGGTCGAGCGGCTTCTCGTCGCAGTTACCGATGCGGATGCAGGTGACCTTCAGCCCGTGTTTGTCGGCATAGAGCGAGCCGACCGCTTCGCCGAACACCTTGCTGACGCCGTAGCGTCCGTCGGGGCGCACGGTGACGTCGGTGTCGATTCTGCGGTGGCGCGGATAGAAGCCGACGGTGTGGTTGGACGAGGCGAACACCACGCGCTTGACGCCCTTGCGATAGGCGGCCTCGAACAGATTGTAGCCTCCGATGATGTTGGCCTGGAGAATGTCGTTCCAGGGACCTTCGACCGAATAGCCGCCGAAATGGATGATGCCGTCGACGCCTTCGCAGATCGCCTCGCATTGCGCGAGGTCCGAAAGGTCCGCCGCCTTGAACTGCTCGTTGGGTCCCAAATCCTTGGGCGGGCGAATGTCGCTGAGCAGAAGGTCCGGATAGATCGGCGGCAGCAATTTGCGCAGGCGCGTACCGATCCCGCCCGAAGCTCCCGTCATCAAAATACGCGGCATGTTGTCCCTCGCCGTTGGTGACCGATTTGCCGTCACGTGTCTCTAATGATAGCAGGATTGTCCAGAGGGAACGAAACGAGAGAACCGACATGAATGAGGCATCGTCCCACAATCAGGAGCGGTCAGGCTGGCGGCCGGCGAGCTACTATCCCGATCCAGCCATTCATGCGCTCGATCCCCGCTTCGAAAAATACTGGTTGAAACTTTCGGCCGTGGAACGGCTGGCGACTGGCCTGCGCTGGGCCGAGGGACCGGTCTGGTTCGGCGACGGACGCTATCTGCTCTGCAGCGACATTCCGAACCAGCGCATCATCAAATGGGAGGAGGAGACCGGTGCGGTCTCAAACTTCCGAAAACCCTCGAATTTCGCCAACGGCAACACCAGGGATCGCCAGGGCCGGCTGGTTACTTGTGAGCACGGCGGCCGTCGCGTCACCCGCACTGAGCATGACGGCGAGATCACCGTGCTGATGGATCAATTCAACGGCAAGCGGTTGAACTCGCCGAACGATGTCGTTGTTAAATCGGACGGCTCGATCTGGTTCACTGATCCGATCTTCGGCATCCTCGGCAATTACGAGGGCTACAAGTCCGAGCCCGAGATCGACATGAACGTCTACAGGCTCGACCCGGAGACCCGCAAAGCCACCGTCGTCGCCGAGGGTGTGCTCGGGCCGAACGGGCTCGCCTTCTCGCCGGACGAGAAAATTCTCTACCTCATCGAATCCCGCGGCGTGCCGACCCGCAAAATTCTCGCCTATGACGTCTCGCCTTCCGGTGACAAGCTTTCGAACAAGCGCGTCTTCGTCGATGCCGGCCCCGGCACGCCGGACGGTTTCCGCGTCGACATCGACGGTAATCTCTGGTGCGGCTGGGGCATGGGCGATCCCGAGCTCGACGGCGTCGTGGTGTTCGCACCCGACGGCGTCATGATCGGCCGCATCGCCCTGCCCGAGCGCTGCGCCAATCTCTGCTTCGGCGGCGTCAAGCGCAACCGCCTGTTCATGGCGGCCAGCCAGTCGATCTACGCGCTGTATGTGAATACGCAGGGAGCGTTGGGGGGATAGGCGCGGCCGCACTCTCCCGTCATTGCGAGGAGCACTTGCGACGAAGCAATCCAGACTTTGACCGCGGAGGGATTCTGGATTGCTTCGCTGCGCTCGCAATGACGGCGCTAAGTCGCTGACGCTCCTTCTCGCCGTACGACGACGGAACAAAAACGCCGGAGCGGTTGCCCGCTCCGGCGTGATCTCGTTCAATCGCGAAAAGCTTACGCGGCGTTGAAGCCAGCAACCGCCTTCACTTCGAGGAAATCCTCGAGGCCATACTTGCCCCATTCGCGGCCGTTGCCGGACTGCTTGTAGCCGCCGAACGGCGCGGTGCGGTCGTTGGGCACGCCCTGCAGATTGACGTTGCCGGCGCGGATCTGGCGGCCGACGCGCTTGGCGTCCTCGACCGAAGCGCCGGAGACATAGCCGGCGAGGCCATAGGGCGTATCGTTGGCGATCTGCACCGCCTCAGACTCGTCCTTGGCGCCGATGATAGTCAGCACCGGCCCGAAGATCTCTTCGCGCGCAATCGTCATGTCGGGCGTGACGTCCGCGAAGATGGTCGGGCGGACATAGAAGCCCTTGTTGACGCCTTCGGGCAGGCCCGGGCCGCCGGCGACGAGCGTTGCGCCCTCGTCGATGCCCTTCTTGATCAGGCCCTGGATCTTGTCCCACTGGCCGCGGTTGACCACGGGGCCGATGGTGGTGCCATCGGCGCGCGGATCGCCCGCCTTGGTCTTGTCGGCGACAGCCTTCGCGATCGCGGCGACTTCCTTCATCTTCGAGGCCGGCACGATCATGCGCGAGGGCGCGTTGCAGGATTGGCCGGAGTTGTTGAACATGTGCATCACGCCGCCGGTCACCGCCTTGGTGAGGTCGGCGCCTTCGAGGATGACGTTCGGCGACTTGCCGCCGAGCTCCTGGCTGACGCGCTTCACGGTGGGAGCAGCGCGCTTGGCCACGTCGATGCCGGCGCGGGTCGAGCCGGTGAAGGAGATCATGTCGATGTCGGGGTGCTCGCTCATGGCGGCGCCGACCTCGGGGCCGAGGCCGTTGACGAGATTGAACACGCCCTTCGGCACGCCGGCTTCATGGAGGATTTCCGCAAAGATCAAAGCCGAGGTCGGCGTGAACTCCGACGGCTTCAGGATCATGGTGCAGCCGGCGGCAAGCGCAGGCGCGACCTTGCAGGCGATCTGGTTGAGCGGCCAGTTCCAGGGCGTAATCATGCCGACCACACCGATCGGCTCGCGCAGCACCATGGCGGTCCCGACGGGCTCCTCGAAATGATAGTTCTTGAGCACGTCGAGCGTGGTCATGAGATGGCCGAGACCGGCGCCGGCCTGGAGCTTCTCGGCCATCGGCAGCGGCGCGCCCATCTCATCGGAGACGGCGGCGCCGATCTCCTTGATGCGGGTCTTGTAGACCTCGATCACCTTGGTAAGCAGCGCGACGCGCTCCTCACGGCTGGTCTGGGAGAACGTTGCAAAGGCGCGCTTGGCGGCGGCAACGGCCTTGTCGACGTCAGCCTTGGAGCCCAGCGCAACCTCGTACATCGCCTCTTCCGTCGCGGGATTGACGACCGGAGTGGACTTCTTGACGGCGGGATCGACCCAGGCGCCGTCGATGTAGAATTGCATGCGATTGACCATCGTTAACCTCTTCTTGGGGGCTTAGGGGGCGTTTCGGCAGGCATCCTTGCACGAAAGCGCCGGCAATTGAACCCGCCATATGCGGGGCCAGCGTTGCGGCGGACGGAGGTTATATGAGCCGATGGCGGGAACGAGGCAAGGTGGCAGTCAATGTCGTCCTGGCGAAAGCCAGGACCCATTACCACCGAACCGTGTTGGTTTGCTCAGGCGTCTACCGCCTGTCGCCTACAACGGCTGCCGCGGCTGTATGGGTCCTGGCTTTCGCCAGGACGACGGCAAAGGCCTACACCGCCATCTTCCGATGCAGCACCGGTGCGCCGGTGGTGAGGCTTTCGGCCGCATCGATGATGGCGTTGGCATCGATGCCATAGTGGCGATACAGATCGGCAATGGTGCCGGTCTGGCCGAACTGCTCGACGCCGAGCGCCTCGACGCGATGGCCGCGGACGCTGCCGAGCCAGCCGAGCGCGGATGGGTGGCCGTCGATCACGGTCACGATGCCGCAGTCGCGTGGCAGCGGCGCCAGTAATTGTTCGATATGGCTGAGATGCTGCACGCCGCGCCGGTCGCGCCGCAATTTCCGCGCGGCGGTCCAACCGGCATGCAGGCGATCGGCCGAGGTGATCGCGAGCAGGCCGATGTCGCGCCTGTCTTCACCGATGAAGCCGGTGGCCTCGATCGCCTCCGGCGCGACTGCGCCGGTATAGGCGATCACGAGTTCGGCATTGGGGCCCGGCTTGCGCAGCCAATAGGCGCCATCGGTGATGCCTTGCTGCAGTTCGCCCGTCATGATGCGCTGCGCCTGCTCGATGCTGCGTGTCGACAGGCGCAGATACACCGCGCCACCCTCGCCCGGATCGCGCTGCATGTGCTGGAAGCCCCAGCCCATGATGACCGCGAGCTCGTCGACGAAGGCTGGCTCGAACGAGGCGAGCCCATCCTGCGCCATGCCGATCAGGGGCGTTGCGATCGACTGGTGCGCGCCGCCCTCCGGTGCCAGCGTGATGCCTGACGGCGTCGCCGCCACCATGAAGCGCGCGTCCTGGTAGCAGGCATAGTTCAGCGCATCGAGGCCGCGCTCGATGAAGGGATCGTAGAGCGTGCCGACCGGCAACAGCCGCGCGCCGTTGATCTGGTGCGACAGGCCGAGCGCGGAAAGCATGATGAACAGGTTCATCTCGGCGATGCCGAGCTCGAGGTGCTGGCCCTTGGGCGAGGCATCCCAATTGTAGGTGGACGGAATTTTCTCGCTGCGGAATAAGTCGGCCTTCGCGGCATTGGCGAACAGGCCGCGCCGGTTCACCCACGGGCCAAGATTGGTCGAGACGGTGACGTCGGGCGAGGTCGTGACGATGCGTTTTGCCAGCTCGCTGTCGCCGCGCGCGATCTCATTCAGCACGAGACCAAAACCCTGCTGGGTCGACATTTGCGGCGACGGCTTGAAGGCGAGCTGGGTGGGCACCTCGACGACGGGCGCGGTCAGCCGGCGGCCGTCCTGGTTGAACGGCACGCGTGCGAGGAAGGCGTCGAGCTCGGCGGCGCTCTGCGTGAGGCCCTCGTACTTGTCCCATTCATGGCCGGGGCGGATGTTCAGGCTCTCGCGATATTTCTCCATCTGCGCGACCGTCATCAGACCGGCATGGTTGTCCTTGTGGCCCTGGAACGGCAGGCCGACGCCCTTGATGGTGTAGGCGATGAAGCAGACCGGGCGATCATGGTCGATGGACTCGAACGCCTCCAGCATGCTTGCCATGTCGTGGCCGCCGAGATTCGACATCAGCGCCAGCAGCTCCTCGTCGCTGCGTTTGTCGATCAGTTCAGTGATCGGGCCCTGGTCGCCGATCTCATCGTGCAGATGCTTGCGGAAGGCCGCACCGCCCTGGAAGCACAGCGCGGCGTAGAGCGCGTTCGGGCAATTGTCGATCCACTTCTTCAGCGCCTCGCCGCCCGCTTCCGCAAACGCCTCGCGCATCAGGCGGCCGTATTTGACGATGACGACGTCCCAGCCGAAATTGCGGAACATGGTCTCGAACTTTTCCCACAGACCTTCGCGCACGACGGCATCGAGCGACTGCCTGTTGTAGTCGACCACCCACCAGGTGTTGCGCAGGCCGTGCTTCCAGCCCTCGGCAAGCGCTTCGAAGATGTTGCCCTCGTCCATCTCGGCATCGCCGACCAGCGCGATCATCCGCCCTTCGCGGCGATCCTTCATCCAGCCATGCGCCTTGACGTAATCCTGCACCAGCGAGGCGAACAGCGTCTGCGCAACGCCGAGGCCGACCGAGCCGGTGGAGAAGTCGACGTCGTCGACGTCCTTGGTCCGCGACGGATAGGACTGTGCGCCCTTGAAGCCGCGGAAATTCTCCAGCTTCTCGCGGCTCTGCCGGCCGAACAGATATTGGATGGCGTGGAACACCGGGCTCGCATGCGGCTTCACCGCGACGCGGTCCTCCGGGCGCAGCACGTGAAAGTACAGCGCCGACATGATGGTTGCGAGCGAGGCGGAAGAAGCCTGATGACCGCCGACCTTGAGGCCGTCCGCGTTCGAGCGGATGTGATTGGCGTGGTGGATGGTCCAAGACGACAGCCACAGCGCCTTGCGGGCCAGTGCAGTCAGGGTTTCAAGACGCGCGGAATCGACGGGCATGGCGATGCTCCGGAAAATAAGGCGGATCATACGCCTGCCGGCGACGCCAGATTTCTCAATTTTTCGCGGCATATCCGCAGATATTGGGATATCATACCAATAACCGACCCAAAAATTCAGGTTTTATTCCAATGCCCGAGCTCGACGTCATCGACCGCAAGATCCTCTTCTATCTCCAGAATGACAGCCGCCTGACCATGCAGGAGCTCGCCGACAAGGTCGGTCTCTCGGTCTCGCCCTGCCATCGCCGGGTCAAGCTGCTGGAGGAGCGCGGCGTGATCTCGCGCTATATCGCGACCGTGGACCAGAAGGCGCTGGGGCTGCATGTCAGCGTGTTCATCTCGATCAAGCTGGCGCGGCAGAAGGAGGAGGACCTCAATCGCTTTGCCCGCGCCATCTCGAAATGGGACGAGGTGCTGGAGTGCTATCTCATGACCGGCAACCGCGACTATCTGTTGCGCGTCGTCGCCGCCGACCTCGCCTCCTACGAGACGTTCCTTAAGACCAAACTGACCCGGCTCGACGGCATCGCCTCGATCGAGTCGAGCTTTGCGCTCAGCCAGGTCAAATATTCGATCGCGCTGCCGGTGTAGGCCCTCACCGCCACGGCTGCACGATGATCTTGGTGTGCGCCTCGGGATTGGCGAGATCAGCGAACGCTTTTGCAACGCCGTCGATGCCGACTTCAGCGGTCACCATTGCCGCGGCGTCCACCTGCCCTTCCGCGATCAGGCGCAGCGATGCCGCAAACTCCTCCGGCGTGTAGCCGAGCACGTACTGGACGTTGAGCTCCTTCATGATGCCGAGCATAGGCTCGTTTCTGTCGCTCTCCATGCAGACGCCGACCACGACGATCTTGGCATCGCGCGGGGCGCCCTCGAACACCTGCTGCAGCAGGCCGGGCACGCCGACACATTCGAAGATGATCGCGGGCTTCAGCGCCGGCAGCATGGCCTGGAACGGCGGTCGCGCCGCCTTCTCGGCCTCCGACATCTGCGCGTGCTCGGCCCAGGTCGCATAAGGCTGCGACACCTTGGGGTCGACGACGATGTCGGCACCGAGCTTTGCGGCAAGCGCCCGTCGCGCCGGCGAATAGTCGGCGGCGACGATCGGGTGCAGGCCCTTGATCCTCAGCGCTGCGATCACGGCAAGCCCGACCGGGCCGCAACCGATCACCAGCGGCACCTCGCCGCCGCTTATGCTGGCTTTTTCGACCGCGTGAACGCCGACCGCGAGCGGCTCGGTCAATGCGGCGTGTTCCGGCGCAAGTCCGTTCGGCACTTCCAGCAGCAGCGGCTCGCTGAGCAGCATGTGCTCCGCATAGCCGCCGACAAGCTCGTTGGAATAGCCGATGCCCTTGATGCCCTCAGGCGTCAGCAGCGCAGGTAGCGAGCACACATGCGTGCCCGGCTTGAGCTTGCGCGTTGTGCCGGGGCCGTAGTCGACGATCTCGCAGCAGAACTCGTGGCCGAACACGACATCGCGCGACAGGTCCATCGGCGTGCGCCCGGTCTTCTTTGCCATCTCGACCATTCGCGGCGCGTGCTGGCGCGCGTGCAGGTCGGAACCGCAGATGCCGCAGGCGAGCGTCTTGACCAGCACCTGGCCGGGGCCGGGTTTCGGCTCCGCCATCTGACCGACGACAATCTCACCGTTCCTGAAAATCGCTGCGCGCATCCGGCTCCTCCTGCTTCATCGGAGCCGTTGATAGCACGTATCAGCGCAAGCGAACTTGCGTCAGGGGTTCGGAGACCGTGCTGCCTGCACCAAAACCTGGGCGCGGCGGACACGCTCGCGGTGAGCGATGTAGAGCCCGCTGGCGACGATGAAGGCCGCTCCCGTGACGGTCCAGACATCAGGCAGCTCGCCGAAGACGAAGAAGCCCAGAATGCTGACCCACAGCAATTGCGTGTAGGAGAACGGCGCCAGCACCGAGGCGTCGCCGTAGCGATAGGCGAGCACGATGATCCACTGCCCGACGGTGGAGGCCAGGCCGATCACGATCCCGAGCCCGATGCCTGTCCAGGTCGGTGTGACCCAGACGAACGGCACCATCACGGTGAGGATCGCAACGCCCGTGAGCGCGGAATAGGCCATCGTGGTGAGAACGGCCTCGCGCCCGCTCATCATGCGCGTCATGATCAGCGCCGCGGCCCAGCAGAATGCCGAGATGATCGGGAAGAACGCCGCGGCGTGGAACGCGGCCGAGCCCGGACGAATGATGATCATCACGCCAATCAGGCCGACCCCGGTCGCGATCCAGCGGCGCATGCCGACCTTCTCGCTGAGGAAGATGATCGAGAGCGCGGTGACGAACAGCGGCGAGACGAAGCCGGTGGCCGAGGCTTCCGCGATGGGAAGGAAGCGCAAGCCGGTGATGAAGAAGAGCGAAGAGCCGAGCAGCGCCGTGCCGCGCATGATCTGCAGGCCCAGCCGCTCGGTCCGCATCGCATGCAGCGGCGAGCCCGGCAGCATCACCGGCAGGAACATAAGCGCGAAGGTGACGAAGCGAATCCAGGTGATCTCGATCGACGGCAGGCTCGATGACAAATATTTCGAGGTGACGTCAGAGCAGCCGAGGAAGATCGTCGACAGCAGCACCAGCGCGATACCTTTGAAGGGATGGTCGACGCGCGCAGGCGCACGGCGAGCCTCCTGCTTCTTCTCCGGCAAGGGCATGGGAATACTGTCGAGCCTTGCGGCTGCGGCGGGCGGCGGTGTCACTGGTAGACCTGGGAAAAATGCGAATCGAGACGGCCCATAAAAAACGCCAAATGCGCCGCGTTCACAACTTCCGAAAACAGGATGCCGATATGCGCTGACGTCCACGCGTGTCAACGTCCCGTTAATATTGCGCGTTTGTGCGCTACAGCATGGGTAGGCCGCGCGGCTTCGGGCCGCGCGGAAACGCCGCATCCAGTGCCGAAATCTCCTCTTTCGTCAGCACGAGATCGCCCGCCGCCGCATTTTCGCCGGCATGTTCCGCGGACGACGCCTTCGGGATCGCGAACACCGTAGTCGCACGGGTGAGGAAGCTCAACGCGACCTGACGCGGTGTCGCACGACGCGCCTCCGCAATGCGCGCCAACATCGCGCCGCCTTCGCTGCGCGCATCCGGAAAGTCATCGTGTCCGAACGGCGAATAAGCGACGACGGCAACGCCGTGCCGCTCGCACCACGGAATCACCGCGTGCTCGATCGCGCGTTCCTTCAGATGATAGAGCACCTGATTGCAGGCGATCTTGCCTTCGCCGGCAACGCCGAGAATCTCGTCGAGATCGTCAGCGTCGAAATTGGAGACGCCCCAGGATTTGATCTTGCCTGATGTCACCAACTCCTCGAATGCGGCGACGGTGTCTTCAAGATCATACGAGCCGCGCCAGTGCAGGAGATAGCAATCGAGGCTGTCCGTCTTCAGCCGCTTCAGCGAGCGCTCACAGGCCGTGATGGTGCCGCGACGCGAGGCGTTGCTCGGCAGCACCTTGGAGACCAGGAACACCTCATCGCGACGACCCGCGATCGCGTCGGCAATGACGGGCTCGGCATCGCCATACATCTCGGCGGTGTCGATATGGGTCATGCCGAGATCGAGCCCGCGCTGAAGCGCCGCGATCGCGCGCTTGCGGTCGCCATGGTCGAGATACCAGGTGCCCTGCCCAATCACGGAGACGCTGGCGCCTGACTTGCCGAAGGGTTTTGTGTTCATATTCGCTCCGACGCCGGTCTTTGGCTGAGACAAACTGCCGTCACGCTCAAGAGTTCAATCCTCTGATGTTTCGATCAGACGCGGCGGCGTTTCCAGGTTCATCATGGTTTATGCGGATGCTGAGGGCAGCGCGCCGAACCATAAGGCACAATCGCGGGCGCGTCGATTGGGGGTGGCAAGTTTGGGCTGGGGAGACGGCACCTGCGCGCTGCTCTCTTGTCCCGGACGCGCTGCAACGCGTCAGCGTTGCTGCGCAGAGCCGGGGCACGAGACCGTCTAGAAGACCACCGCCCGGAACTTCAGCTCGCCGCACCCGCGACCTTCGCCTGCTTCGCCGGCGCCAATTCCGTCGTCGCAATCAGGCGCTTCAGTTCGGGGATGCAGGAGCCGCAATTGGTGCCGGCCTTGAGTTTTGCGCCAATCTCGGCGGCTGTCCGCGCTCCGCTCGCGATCGTGTCGCAGATGGTGCCGCGGCCGACGCCGAAGCAGGCGCAGACAACAGGGCCGGTCGAGGCGGCGCCTTCGCTGGACTTGCCGGACAGCAGCATGCGGCGCTGGTCGTCGGTGACACGATCGGCCGCGAACACGTTTTTCACCACATCCCAGTCGCCGGCATCATGCGCGGGGCCGACGAACAGGCAGGTCTCGATACGATCGCCCGAGAACGAAGCCGCGCGGAAAACGCCGCCGCCGAAATCGCGATACTCAGCCACGTCCTCGCCGGCGGCACTCTCGAGCCAGGCCGGCCAGCGCGACAGGTCCGCGTTGTCGGCAAAGAGATAGCCGAAGCCGCCGCTGACCGTGACGCGCGTCCACAGCAGGTTTGGCGGCAGATCGAGCTGCTTTCGCGACAGCGCAAAACCGCGGAAGACGAATTCATACGGCGCGATCGCAGCTGGCGTCGCCTTCGATTCCGGCTGGCCCGAGAACGGATCGGTGAAGGATTGCACCAGCGCACCGACACGCCCCTGTGAGGCGTTCATCGCGCTCCAATGGATCGGTACGAACAACGTACCGCGCTGTTGGCGTTCGCTGACGACGACCTTCAGGATGCACTGGCCGTAATCGGTGGTGATGCGGGCATAGCCGTCATGAGCGATACCGTATTTGCCGGCGTCGTCAGGATGGATCTCGACGAAGGGCTCGGGTAGATGCGCGCCCAGCCGCTGGCTGAGTCCCGTGCGCGTCATGGTGTGCCACTGGTCGCGGATGCGCCCGGTGTTGAGCCTCATGGGACGCGACGGGCCGGTCTCGCCGCGCAGCGCCGGCACCTCGGGCGCAACGAAGCGGCCCTTGCCGTCATTGGTGAAGAAGCCACCTTGCGCGAAGAAGCGCTCTCCCGGTTCTCCGCCTTCTCGCGCCGGCCACTGCACCGGCTTCAAGGCGTCGAAATCCTCGTCGGACATCGACGTCATCGCGCCGATATCGAAATCGCGGCTGCCATTGTTCTCGAAGGCCGAGAGCGCGGCATGCTCGCGGAAAATCTCGGCGGCGGATTTGTAATCGAAGCTGTCGCCGAAGCCGAGACGCTTGGCGGTCTCGCTGAGAATCCACCAATCGGGCCGCGCCTCCCCGGGCGCCGGCAGGAACGAGCGCTGGCGCGAGATGCGGCGCTCGGAATTGGTCACCGTGCCCGACTTCTCGCCCCACGCCAGCGCCGGCAACAGCACATGCGGGCCGGCTTCGACCGTATCGTTGCTGAGCACGTTCTCGGACACGACGAACAGCTCGAGCTTCTTCAGCGCCTCGCGCACGATGTCCGCGTCGGGCACCGACACCGCGGGATTGGTGCCCATCACCCACAGCGCCTTGACCTCGCCGCGGTTGATCGCCTCGAACAGCTGCACTGCCTTCAGCCCCTCATGGGTGGCGATACGCGGCGCCTTCCAGAACCGCCTGACGCGGTCGATGTCGGGCGGCGTGAAGCCCATGTGCGCGGCGAGCATATTGGCGAGGCCGCCGACCTCGCGGCCGCCCATCGCATTGGGCTGGCCGGTGAGCGAGAACGGCGACGCGCCCGGCTTGCCGATGCGGCCCGTGGCGAGATGGCAGTTCAGGATCGCGTTGACCTTGTCGGTGCCCTGCGCCGACTGGTTGACGCCCTGCGAGTACAGCGTCACGACGCGGGTCGTGTCGCGGAACATCCTGAAGAAGGTGGCGACGTCCTGCTCGGAAAGCCCCGTCGCCAGCGCGGTCGCGGTGATGCTGCCGGCGATGTTGCGCGCACGCGCCAGCACGTCGTCGAAGCCCGAGGTGTTGTTCGCGATATAATTCTGATCGAGCGCGCCATTGTCGGCGAGATGAACGAACAGGCCGGAGAACAACGCGGTGTCGGTACCGGGCTTGAGGCCGAGGAACAGGTCGACGTCGCTTGCGGTGTCGGTGCGGCGCGGATCGATCACGATCATCCGCGCGCCGCGCTCGGCGCGGTTCTTCAGCATGCGCTGGAACAGCACCGGATGACACCAGGCGGCGTTCGAGCCGACAAACACGAGGAGATCGGCCTGGTCGAGATCCTCATAGCAGCCCGGCACGGTGTCGGTGCCGAAGGCGCGGCGATGGCCGGCGACCGAGGACGACATGCACAGCCGCGAATTGGTGTCGACGTTGGCGGTGCCGACAAAGCCTTTCATCAGCTTGTTGGCGACGTAATAATCCTCGGTGAGGAGCTGGCCCGACAGATAGAACGCGACCGCGTCGGCGCCGTCGCGCGCGACGATATGCTTCATGCGATGCGCGACATGGTCGAGCGCATCGCTCCAGGCCACGCGTTCGAGCACGCCTTTGCAGCGGATCATCGGATAGAGAAGCCGGCCCTCCAGCCCGATGGTCTCGCCGAGCGCGGAGCCCTTCGAGCACAGCCGGCCGAAATTGGCGGGATGGTCAGGATCGCCCGCGATCGCAGCGCCACCCGCGCCATCCGGCGTTGCAAGCACGCCGCAGCCGACGCCGCAATAGGGACAGGTCGTCTTGGTGGTACGAAGCGAGGGATCGATCGCCGTCATATCAAGCCGCCTCCATCAAGCAGCTTTGGAAGGACGCGCAAGCGCACGGCCGAACATCATGTCAGCGCGAATCCCTGCGATCTTCTCGCGGGTGCGGATCAGCTCGAGATACCAAAGCGCGTCGGCGGTCTCGCCGATCAGCACGGCGCCGGTGAGGCATCCGTCCGAGATAACGAGCTTCTTGTAGGTGCCGCGGCGGCGGTCGGTCAGCACGAGACTCTCGCTGCCTTCACCGCCCATGAAGTCGCCTGCCGAGAACACGCTGACGCCGGACACTTTCAGATTGGTCGAGACCACGCTGCCCTGGTAGGCGGCGAGGCGTCCGCCGAGATGCCGGGCCAGCACGCGCGCCTGCTCATAGGCCGGCTCAACCAGACCGTAGCAGGTGCCGCGATGCTCGGCGCATTCGCCGAGCGCGTAGATGTCGGGAGACGCCGTCTGCATCACATCGTTGACGACGATGCCGCGGTTGACCGCGATGCCGGCGTCCTTGGCGAGCGCAACGTTGGGCCTGATGCCGGCGGCGAAGATCACGGCGTCCGCCTCGATGCGGCTGCCGTCGGCCAGCTCCACGGCTTCGACATGGTGCTCGCCGTGAATGCGCGCGGTGGAGGCGTTGAGCATGACCCGGATGCCCTTGCGCTCGACCAGCGTCTTGAGCAGATCGGCGGCTGGCCCATCGAGCTGGCGTTCCATCAGCCGGTCCATCAGATGCAGCAGGGTCACGGGCGCACCGGCCTTGGCAAGGCCATAGGCCGCCTCGAGGCCGAGCAGGCCGCCGCCGACCACGACGACGCGCTTCTTCGCTGCCGCCAGCGTCAGCAGCAGATCGACGTCGCGGGTGTCGCGAAAGGTGTGCACGCCGGCAAGATCGGCGCCTGCTACGTTGAGCCGCAGGGGCGTCGATCCCGTCGCGAGCACGAGCTTGGAATATTCCATGCTCTCTTCACCCGCGATCTTGAGCTCGCGACGGCCGGTATCGATTTCGGTGACGCGATAGCCATAGCGCACGGTGACGCCGCGATGGCGCCACCAGTCTGCCGGTCGGAGCTCGATCTCGTGCGAGCCGGTCTCGCCGGCCAGCACGGATGAGAGCAGCACCCTGTTGTAAGCGAGCCGCGGCTCTTCGCCGATCACAGCGACCGCATAGCGGCCGAGCGCGGTCTTGGCGAGCTCGTCGACCAGACGCGCGGCTGCCATACCGTTACCGACGATGACGAGCGGTTCACTCACAAGGCATCTCCTATTCGGCGGCCTGCGCCTGTGGGCCATAGGCCTCTGAAATCATGTAGCCGGACAGCACGCCGTAAGCGTCGGTCCAGGCGGTTGCGAGTTCGGGCGTCCAGGCCTCGCCGAGGCCCTTCTCCAGCGTCCACAGCAGCGTCGCACCGACCACGGGATAGTGCTCGGCCTTGGCGCCGTAAGCGACGTGACGCTTGGCGAGCGCGGAGGCCGCGGGAAGAATCGTCTCGAGATTGGACAGGCCTCCGACGACAGCGGCGAGCATGCCCATCAGCTTCTTGCGCTGCTCGGTCATGTCCTCGGGAAACATCGCGCGCACGGGGGGAGCGACCTCGAACAAGCGGTCGTAGAACAGCTGCGAGGCTGTTTCTGAAATCGGTGCGACCTTGGAAAAGCTCTGCTGCACGAGGGCGATCTGCTGTGGCGTCATGATGGTCTCCTGTCTGTTTCGGTCTGCCTTTGTCCGCGCCGTTGCGGAAAAAGTTCATGGGTCAAACGTCATCAGAGCGGCTTCTCCCCGCGTACGGGGAGAAGCGTGTTTCATGTCAAATCTCACACACGCGCTTCGGCAAGGCTTGGCGCGCCTTCAGCCTGCGAGCTGCGACGCAGGTAGAACCACCAGGTCAGTCCGAGGCAGATGGCGTAGAACGCGAGGAAGATCGCGAGCGCGAGCTGCGGACCCCCGGTCGCGGCGATCGACTTGCCGAAGCTGCTCGGGATCAGATAGCCGCCGACGGCGCCAACCGCGCCGATGAATCCGACCGCCGCACCGCTCTCGATGCTCGCCGCCTTCAGTGCCATCGCGCGCGCCGCGTCGCCCTTGCCGCGCACCTTGAACAGGTTTTCTTCGCGGAAGATCGACGGGATCATGCGGTAAGTCGAGCCGTTGCCGATGCCCGTCGTCAGGAACAGGATCAGGAACATCGACAGGAAGCCGGTGAAGTCCTTCTGCCCGACGAAATACAGCACGCCGATCGTGGCCGCCGCCATCGCGATGAAATTCCAGAAGGTGATGATCGAGCCGCCGACCTTGTCCGCGAGCCAGCCGCCGAACGGACGCGACAGCGAGCCGACCAACGGACCGAGGAACGCAATCGAGATCGTGACCGTCGGAAACTGGGTCTTGATCAGCAACGGAAACGCGGCGGAGTAGCCGATGAAGGAGCCGAACGTTCCGATGTAGATGAAGGCCATGATCCAGGTGTGCTTGCGCTTGACGATCGCGAGCTGGTTCTTCACCGACGACTTGGCCGAGGTCAGGTTGTTCATGAAGAACACCGCGCCGAACACCGCGACCGCGATCGGCAGCACCCACATCAGGCCCGCGTTCTGCAGATAGACACCGCCGACCGGCGTCGCCTGGAACAGGTTGATGACGGCGAGCGTCATCAGGATCGGTGTCAGCAACTGCACGCTGGAGACGCCGATGTTGCCGCCGGCCGCATTAAGGCCGAGCGCCCAGCCCTTCATCCTATCCGGAAAGAAGAACGAGATGTTGGTCATGCTGGAGGCGAAATTGCCGCCGCCCAGACCCGCCGTGGAAGCGATCAGCAGCATCAGCCAGAACGGCGTCTCGGGCTGGCTCACGAAGTAGGCGAGCGACAGCGTCGGAATGAATAGGATCGCTGCGCTGAAGATGGTCCAGTTGCGGCCACCGAAAGTGGTCACCGCAAACGTATAGGGGAAGCGCATCAAGGCGCCGATCAGGCCAGGGACGGCCACGAGCTGGAACAGCTCATCGGTCGAGTAGTGGAAGCCTGCCTGCGGCAGCTTGGTCGCGACGATGCTCCAGATCAGCCACACGGAGAAGCCGATATGCTCGGCCACGATCGACCAGATCAAGTTACGCCGGGCGATGGTCTTGCCCGTCGCATTCCAGAATGCCTCATCCTCCGGTCTCCACTCTGAGATCCAGGTCGGACTGTCTTCCCTCATTGGAAAATCCCTTTCGCTAGGAAGGCGCGACACCGACAAATCGCGGACGCAAAGAGGCACGCTCGGGGAAAGCCCCCGATTGGGCGGTGTCACAGATTGGTTGATTGCTTGTGACGGCGTCGATGGCGTCAAAACTCGTAATTCAAGCCTTGTGCCAACGGCGCGCACCAAGAAAATACAATTATAAACAATGGCTTAGACTAGTTGATGAATCTTTAGGCTGGCCTATAATTGCATCAAACTTCGGCTTCGCGCTCAATTCTTGAATGCTGATTCGCCCGTTGATTGTGCGTCGCACAAGAGTTGTGCAGTCGCCCGATTTTTCGCCACAGGCCCGATTTGGTGCCCGAAATGAGCGAATTCGCACTGAGCAAGCCCCGGCAAACCGGGCGTAGAACCCCGTGAAGAACCGGACCGGGCGGCCGCGCCTTTGGCACATCGATTGCTTCGTAACGTGCAGGTCAACGATGACTGCAGTGCGCCCGGGGTAGCGAGCTTCCGACGGCCACTAGGGTAGCGAAACCTGTTCGCTGAACCGCGAAGCGCGGTCATCGTGACGCTATCCCGGTGCATGCCGATATCGCCCAGGTCGCTCCCGCCCCGCGAGGTGCAGTTCATCGTGTTGGCCGTGGCGCGGTCGGGCAACGGTCGCGTCTCAAGGGGTCACACGCACAAAGGAACTGACGATGTCGTATCTCGCACCTTCGGAATTCGTCACCAAGATGGTGGACGCTGGGGAATCCAAGATCTTCATGTCCACCCGGGATACGGTCATCCGCGCCTATATGGCCGGCGCCATCCTGGCACTCGCGGCGTGGTTCGCCGTCACCATCAACGTCAACACCGGCCAGCCGATCGTCGGCGCGCTGCTGTTTCCGGTCGGCTTCTGCATGCTCTATCTCTTGGGCTTCGACCTTCTGACCGGCGTCTTCGTCCTCTCCCCGCTCGCGCTGCTCGACAAGCGGCCCGGGGTCACGCTCGGCGGCGTCCTGCGCAACTGGGGTCTCGTCTTCATCGGCAATTTCGGCGGCGCGCTGACCGTGGCCTTCATGATGGCGTTCGTCACGACCTTCGGCTTCACCCAGGACCCCGATAAGGTCGGCACGGCGATCGGCAATATCGGCGAAGGCAGAACGCTTGGCTATGCCGCGCACGGCGCGGCGGGCATGGCAACGCTGTTCATCCGCGGCATGCTCTGCAACTGGATGGTCTCGACCGGCGTCGTCGGCGCCATGATTTCCACCACTGTCCCGGGCAAGGTCATCGCGATGTGGATGCCGATCCTGGTGTTCTTCTACATGGTGTTCGAGCACTCCGTGGTGAACATGTTCCTGTTCCCGTCGGGGCTGATGCTGCATGCCAAGTTCTCGATCCTGGACTATTTCATCTGGAACGAGATCCCGACCGTGCTGGGCAACCTCGTCGGCGGCCTCGCCTTCACCGGCCTGACCCTCTACACCACGCATGTGCTGACGAAGCCGAAGCGTGAGGTGGCGGCGAAGAGCCAGCCGCGCGCAGCGGCCTGAGCGATCGCTATTCAAACGAGGGAGTGATGTCCGACAAGGGAGCTTTGCCTGCTAGGGTGAGGCTCCCTTTGCATTGGTGGCGAGGATGGGCCGGGGCTTGCAAATTTCGATTGGGCAGCACTCCGACAAGGGGCGCAAGCCGGTCAACCAGGACTTTCACGGCGCGCTGATCCCGACCGAGCCGATGCTGAGTCTCAAGGGCATCGCCGTCGTGCTGGCCGACGGCATCTCGAGCAGCGCGGTGAGCCAGGTCGCGAGCGAGTCGGCGGTCAAGAGCTTCCTGACCGACTACTACTGCACCTCGGAGTCCTGGACGGTGAAAAATTCAGCGCGGCGGGTCCTGGAGGCGACCAACTCCTGGCTGCACGCGGAAACCCGACGCAGCCAATATGCTTACGACCGCGACAAGGGCTACGTCTGCACCTTCACGGCCATGGTCATCAAATCGACCACGGCCCACATCTTTCACGTCGGCGACTGCCGGATCTATCGCGTCGCCGGCAAGGCCCTCGAGCAGCTCACGGACGATCACCGGATCATCGTCTCGTCCGAGCAGACTTATCTTGGCCGCGCGCTCGGGATCAATCCACAGATCGAAATCGACTACCAGGCGCTACAGGTCGAGCCCGGCGACATCTTCCTGCTGGCGACAGACGGCGCTTACGAATTCGTCGATCATCGCTTCGTCACGAGTACCCTTGCGGCCTCTGCCGCCGATCTCGATGCGGCCGCGCAAACCATCGTCGAGGAGGCCTATCGGCGCGGCAGCGACGACAACATCACCGTGCAGATCCTGCGCATTGATCAGGTGCCGCAGGCGGGCTCGGTCGATATGTTCGGCGGCACGGCCGAACTGCCGCTGCCGCCCCTGCTGGAGCCGCGAGCCTTGTTCGACGGCTATCGCATCGTCCGCGAAGTGCATGCCTCCAGCCGCAGCCACATCTACCTCGCCGTCGACACCGAGACCGAAGAGATGGTCGCGCTGAAGATACCGTCGATCGATCTGCGCGACGATCCCGCCTATCTCAAGCGTTTCCTGATGGAGGAGTGGATCGCGCGCCGGATCGACAGCCCCCACGTCCTCAAGCCGCGCTCGCGGTCCAGACGGCGCAACTACCTCTACGTCGCCACCGAGTTCATCGAGGGACAGACACTGAGGCAGTGGATGCTGGACAATCCGCGTCCCGACCTCGAGACCGTGCGCGGCATCGTCGACCAGGTCGCGGCGGGCTTGCGCGCCTTCCACCGCATGGAGATGCTGCATCAGGATTTGAGACCCGACAACATCCTGATCGACAAAACCGGCACGGCGAAGATCATCGACTTCGGAGCGGTCAAGGTCGCCGGCGTCGTCGAGGCGGCCCCCAGTCCGGCTGACGCCGAGATCCTCGGCACGGTCCAGTACACGGCGCCGGAATATTTTCTCGGCGAAGGCGGCTCGCCGCGGTCGGACATGTTTTCGCTGGCCAGCATCTGCTACCAGATGCTGACCGGAGAGCTGCCTTACGGCGCTCAGGTCGCGCGGATCAAGGGACGATCGGATGCTTGGAAGCTCAGGTATCGCCCGGCCAGCCACGACGACCGTGCCGTCCCCGTCTGGATCGACGGTGCGCTGCGCAAGGCGCTGCATCCCGATCCCAACAAGCGCCACGAGGACCTGTTCGAATTCACCTACGAACTCAGGAACCCTAACCCAGCTTATCTCGGCACGCGGACCACGCCCCTGATCGAGCGCAATCCGCTGCTGTTCTGGAAGGTGACGACGGTGACGCTGGCCTGCGTCGTCGTCGCGCTCCTCGCTCTGCTGCACGCGCGCTAGCAGGGCCGATGCCGCTCAGGCCGGCTCGGCCGCCTTCGTCCCCAGCGGCTTCGGTGCGATGCCACCGCCCGGCTTGAGGTGGAATTCGTAGCTCATCAGGTGCCACTTCCCGTTCGCCTTGCCGCCGTCGGGCATCTCAGGCTCGTTGCGCGGCTCGACCTTGGCGACGAGGTCGTCCTTGACGCCGAACACCACGTCGGAATCGAGATATTTGTCGCCGTCCATGAAGACGTGGGTGATCAGCGGCTCGTAGCCCTTGGCATTGACCAGGAAGTGCACATGCGCGGGCCGCATCGGATGGCGCTTAGTCTGCACGATCATCTCACCCACCGGCCCGTCGGTCGGAATCGGATAGCTGCACGGCAGGATGGTGCGGAAGAAGAAGCGGCCGTCGCTGTCGGTGATGAAGCGCGCCCGTGCGGAGGCGCCGACCTCGTCGTAATTCGCCTTCTGGGAATCGTAGAAGCCGTCATCGTCGGCGTGCCAGACGTCGACCGGGACGTTCGCGAGCGGCTTTCCCTGGAGATCGGTGACCCGGCTCTGCACGAACATCCGCTCGCCCGTGAGGTTGTTCGGCGAGATGTCGGTGCCATGGGCGGTGACCTTGTGCTCGCCGACATAGAACGGGCCAAGCACCGTCGTCTGGGTCGCGCCGTCGCGGTCGCGATGGTTGACCGCGTCGACCAGCATGGAGACGCCAAGGACGTCCGAGAGCAGGATGAACTCCTGGCGGGTGTCGGTGCATTTCTGGCCGGTGCGCGTGAGAAAATCGATGGCGTAGTCCCACTCCTCGAAGGTGAGACCGGTCTTGCTCACGTAATCGTGCAGCGACTTCACTAATTCCTGGAGCAGGAATTTCGCACGCGGATCTGGCGTGTTGTCGAAGCTTTTGACGACGGCTTCGGTGAGTTCGGTCTCGTTGAACTGGGTCATGGCGCGTTTACCCTGGATTTTCTCGTTGGCCCGGCTGGGCTCTTTGGCGGCGTTCCAGAGCGGAGCCTACACCACCGCCCGGCCCCGCGTTAAGCGCGACAAGCTTGGAATAAGGTCGTCATTTCGGCTATCAACGCCTGACAAAACTGCCCGGAGGAACTGATGCTCGCCCCTACCCCCGCCTCGCCCGAATCCGTGGGCATGTCCAAGGCCGCCCTCGCCCGCGTCGATGCCCATCTGAAGGTCAGGTACATCGATGCCGGCCGTTTCCCGGGCACGCATCTCTTGGTCTACCGCCGCGGCAAGATCGCCCACAGCTCGGTGCAGGGCTTTGCCGATGTCGAGCGCAAGACGCCGGTCAAGGACGACACCATTTACCGCATCTATTCCATGACCAAGCCGCTCACCAGCGTCGCCTTCATGATGCTGGTCGAGGAAGGCCTGGTCGCGATCGATGAGCCGGTCGCAAAGTACATTCCGGAATGGAAGAACCTCGGCGTGTTCGTCGCCGGCACCTGGCCCAACTTCCTGGCGCGGCCGCCGTCTCGGCCGATGCTGATCGTCGATCTCTTGCGCCACACGTCCGGGCTGACTTACGGCTTCCAGCAGCGCTCCAACGTCGATGCCGCCTATCGCGCCGAGAAGATCGGCGAGGTCGAGAAGTCGGGCACGCTCGAAGGCATGATCGAGAGCCTTGCAAAGATCCCCTTGGAATTCTCGCCCGGTGACTCCTGGAACTACTCTGTCGCGACCGACGTGCTCGGCTACCTCGTCGGCAAGATCTCGGGGATGCCGTTCGAGCAGTTCCTGAAGCAACGCATCCTCGATCCGCTCGGCATGACCGACACCGATTTCCACGTCCCGGCCTCGAAGGCGCATCGTTTCGCCGCCTGCTACAATGCCGATCCCGGCGGTGGATTCACCATGCACGCCGGCCAGCGCCGCGAGGGCCTGACGCTCCAGGACGACCCGACCAAGAGCTCGTTCCTGACACCGCCCTCTCTCATTTCCGGTGGCGGCGGGCTCTGCTCGACGATGGCCGACTATCTCACCTTCTGCCGTGCGCTTTTGAACGGCGGCGAGCTTGGCGGTATCAGGTTGATCGGGCCGAAAACGCTGGCGCTGATGACGACCAACCACATTCCGGGCGGACAGGCGCTGCCGGAAGTGTCGCGCTCGCTGTTCTCGGAGGCGACCTATAACGGCATCGGCTTCGGCCTCGGATTTGCGGTGACGATGCGCCCCGCGGAGACACTGATCGCGGGCAGCCCTGGCGAATACAATTGGGGCGGCGCGGCCACGACCTCGTTCTGGATCGATCCGGCCGAGGAACTGATCACGATCTTCATGACCCAGGTGCTGCCGTCGAGCGCCTATCCGATCCGGCGCGAGCTGCGCAGCATGGTCTATGCCGCAATCACCGAGAGCAATCTCTGACGTCCCTAACATTTGTTGCAATGGGCTTCGCGAGCATCGCGAAGCCCATTGCTTTTGTACTTAGTGGAAATGGCCGATCAGATAGATGCCGCCGCCAATCACCAGCACGGCCGGCACGGCCCACAAAATCAAGACTGGCATTTTGCATCCTCCTCAGTTCGACGTGCAGACCTTGACGGTCTTCATGCCGCTCTCAGCCTCGGTGCGCGATTTGTAGATCGTGCCCGACGGGCTGACGACGGTCGTGCTCGTGTCCATCGGCTTCTTGTCGACGACCGTGCACTTCTTGGTCTTGACGTCCTGAACGACGTAGAACTCGTCGGCCGCGAACGCCGGCAACGAAAACGCAGCAATCATCACTGCCGCGGTTGCGATCTTCAGTTGCATACTCTCCTCCTCCAATTGCCGGACGTTCCGCGCCCGGTCGATCTGCAAACGGGAAAAAGTAGCAATTTGTTCCTACCCGCCGGGAACGTCGCCTTTGGTGAAATGTTGTCGCGGCGCACAGCCCCGACGAGGAGGACAACATGAAAAAACTATTCCTGCTTTCCGCAGCAGCGCTGATGATCTCGACCGGCGCGTTTGCGCAATCGACCGTGGTGACGACGACCGGAACAGGCCATGCCGCGGCGATTCAGATCGAGCCGCAATACCGGACGCGGATCAAATCCTACGTCACCGAGCATCACCTGCGGCCGGTGACGACGAAGGAGAAGATCATCGTCGGCACGACGGTTCCGAGCGATGTCGAGCTCGAGGCGGTTCCGGCCGATTGGGGCCCGTCGCTGACGCAATATCGCTACGTCTACTCCGGCGAACGCGTCATGCTGGTCGATCCCGGCACGCGGACCGTCGTACAGGAAATCGACTGAGACGTAACGGACGGGCGGTCGCCTCGAAGGCGGCCGCCCTCTCGGAGTTGATCACATGACACCGCATCGAGAAGCCCGGATTGCCGGGCTCAGCCTGGCGGCCGTGTACGCCATGTGCCTGCTGCTCACCGCCATCAGCATGAGCTGAAGCAACGACGTCCGCGCGGACGTCCGCGACCGCGCTGCAAAAATCCCGTTCGGCCTGCTCGCCCATTCCGAAAATCGTGGCGCCGCGCAATTCCTGCCCGTATGGTTCTCTTCAAAATCATAGTCCGGCGCAAAGGCGCTGGAATCGGGACGCCCGCGTTTGTCAAAGCTCACCCTGCCGGTCCGGCTCGCTCTCCTGGTCACGGGAACGATGTTGCCGCTGATCGTCTTCGCGGTCGGCATCGCAGTCTACAATTACAAGCAGGACCGCAGCGACGCGACCCGCCGCGTGCTAGAGAACGTGCGCAGCATGCGCCTGGTGCTGGATTCCGAGGTGCAGCGGATGACCGGCGGGTTGCAGGTGCTGGCGCTCACGAACTCGCTGCGCAACGACGACTTTGTCAGTTTTCGCCGCATCGCGCTCGGCTTCCTCGATCAATATGGCAAGGGTGGCCTCGTGTTGATCTCCGACAGCAAGGGACGCATCCTGTTTTCGTCCACGACGGAAGACACGGCGAGCCTGCCGCCGCGCAGCAATATGGCGATCGTGGAGAAGTTGTTCGCGACCAAGGCACCGCAATATTCCGACTTGTTCAACGGCGCCTACAATCATCGTCAGGTTCTCACCGTCGAGGTTCCGGTGTTCCGCGACGGCGAGGTTATCTACGACCTCTGCTTCAGCCCGCCGCTCGGTATTTTCCAAAACCTCGTCGAGAAGCAGCGACCTGACCCGGAATGGACGGTCTCCCTGCTCGACACGACCGGCACAGTGTTCGCCCGAGTGCCCAATCCGGGCGAAACCTTCGGCAAGCGCGCGTCGCCCTCGCTCTTCACTGAGATGTTCCGTAGCAACGAGGCTGCGCTCTCGTCGGTGTCTCTCGACGGCATATCACTCGCGTCCGCCTATACGCGATCGCATCTGACCGGCTGGACGGTTGCCGCCGGCGTCCCCGAGAGCTCGCTGATCGCGCCGCTGTGGCGCAACATCGCAATTACGAGCCTGATCGGCGGCGTGTTGCTGCTGATCGGCCTCACCTTCGCCGTCAGGATGGCGACCACGATCGCGCGCGGCGAGATGCTGCACAATCTCTTGATCGAGGAGCTCAACCACCGCGTCAAGAACACCTTGGCCTTGATGCAGGCGATCGCGGTGCAGACTTTTCGCAGCGCCAGCCGCGACGAGCGGACCAAGTTCGAGGGACGTCTCGGCGCCCTCGCCGAGGCTCACAATCTTCTCAGCCAGGAGAAATGGGCGGGCTCGGAGCTGCGGGACGTGATCGCCCGCGTGCTCCAGCCGTTCCTGCTGGCGAATCCCGACCGCATCCGCATGGCCGGACCCGCGGTGCCGCTGTCGCCCCGGCTCGCCGTGGTGCTGTCGATGATCGTGCACGAGATCGCGACCAACGCCGCGAAATACGGCGCGCTCTCCAACGAGACCGGCCGGGTGACGCTGGACTGGGAGGTCATCGCCGATGCACCGAAGCCGCGGCTGCGGCTGATCTGGACCGAGATCGGCGGCCCCCCGGTGACAGAGCCGGTGCGGCGCGGCTTCGGCTCGCGCCTGATCGAGCGCAGCGCGCGCGACCAACTCGGCGGCGAGGCTACAGTCGACTTCCTGCCGCGCGGCGTGGTCTGCACGGTGACCTGCGCGCTGGACGAGACGCGGTGAGCGTTGGCGTGCCCGAAGGTCCCGGCCGCGGTATCGAGATCGACCGCGAGGCGCGGGCGCGGTTTGCGGTGAATTAGAACTGGGCCTTGTCTCAGCCTGGCCGGCAAGTCATTGCAGGTTCGAACGCTGCCTTGCGCGACCGAACCTCGAGTTCGACGGCTGTCGGGGCAGTGTTCCAGGGCGCCGCAAACCTGCCCGTCATCCGATCATTTGTCATTTTGCCGTCGAACTGAATATCGCGCCTCTTACCTTCGTCCCATTCAATCGAAGCCGAAAAAGACAATTGTCCGGACGCTCGATCATGGTTCGTGACCTTCGCCGCGACCGGTTGCTTCAGGGCGCCTTCAGACCAACTCAGCTTGATCGCCGGGAAAGGCTTGCCATCCGAGACGATGACGACATAGCCGCCAACGTCCCCGCTTTCCTTTTCCACGCAACTGTCAGTGTAGTAGACGGTCCCGTCTGCGGACGCAGGCGAACAGGTCGCGCCGACAACAATGCCTGCCGCGGTCGCACAGCAGAACACGCCGCGCTTGAACCTTCTGGTTTGCACAGCCCTACCCGATCGTCTGCAGCACCGGAAACGTCTCCAGCAGCCAGATGCTGACATTGGAGACGGCGCCGGTGAGAAAGCCGATGCCGGTGATGACCATCAGCACGCCCATGGCGCGCTCGACATTGACGAGGTGCCCCTTCATCCGTGCGAACAGTCTTGAGAACTGCTCGATCATCAGCGCCGCGATCAGGAAGGGAATGCCGAGGCCCGCTGAATAGACCGCGAGCAGCCCCGCGCCCTTCGTCACCGTCGTCTCGGCCGCCGCGATCGAGAGGATCGCGGCGAGGATCGGACCGATGCACGGCGTCCAGCCGAACGCGAAGGCGAGCCCCATGATATAGGCGCCCCAGAGCCCGACGGGCTTCGGGATCGGGAGCCGGCCTTCACGCATCAAGATGCCGATGCGCGTCAATCCGAGGAAGTGCAGGCCCATCACGATGATGACGATGCCGGCAAGGATCGACAATTCCGCCGACCAGGCGCGGATCAACCCGCCGATCAGCGAGGCGCTGGCGCCGAGCGCCACGAACACCGTGGAGAAGCCGAGCACGAACAGCACCGCCGCCATCATGATCGCGCGCTTGGAGGCCGTGTCGGGCTCGCCGCTCTCGACGTGCTCGATCGTGGCGCCGGTGAGATAGATCAGATAGGGCGGGACCAGAGGCAGGACGCAGGGCGAGAGGAAGCTGACGAGACCGGCAATCATCGCCGCGGGAATCGAAACATTTTGCATGATGCAGTCGGAGCCATTTGCGGCCGCCGAGCAGCGCGCGGGGAATGCGCGCGGGGCTGGGACCGCACCGGCTCTGGTGTAGCCGATGCCGGGGAATGCGCAACAGAGGCGCGATCAAACCAGGGCTCCTCCCGATGCCGTCTGTGATCACAGATGCGGCATCGGGACGCGCACAAATCTTGCCAAAAAGCGAGATTCGGCGGCGCGGCTACTTCACCACGCGGAGCAGCGGACGCCGGGGCTGGTCCTGCGTCTGCTTGGAGGGGGGCAGCGGCTCGCTGGCAGCGCTCCGCAGCATTTCGTCGCACAGGGCCTTGAGGTCGGCGCTGTCAATTCCTTTAAGCTTCATCCTGACGTCGAGGATGACGATCGAGAGCAACTCGGCCGACTCACGGCTGTTGCTCTCGTTGAGGACCTTGCGGCACTCCTCGAGCGTCTCGAGCACCGACTGCAATTGTTCGTCTATATGCGACACCGGCGTGCTTTCCGTTATTTCGGGCTGCGAGACGTGCTTGAAACCATGCCCTCGGCCCCCAAGGAGACCGGAGGATAGCACGAGGAATCCGAGCCCTCGAATACGATTTCAGTGTGTTTCTGCGTCGAAACTGCGGTTCCCGACGGCATCGCTCCGCGATGCAAGCGGGAACGGTCAAAGATCAAACGTTTGGTGAGACACGATCGATCCACTCCCCGGGAACGCGCGTTTTCTCTCACGCCGTCCTGAGATCCATGTGGACCCGGCAATCCCGCAGCCACTTCAAGGCTCGCAACGGAACGCACAACTACCCCTCTTCCGAGCAATAATTTGCCCGATTCCCAACGCTAGCAACACTCCAATACCATATCGGGCGCGGTAAGTATGGCGTTCAAAACTCACCGTTCCCCAACCCGTCGTGGTTGTGGTTTGCGCTAGATTCTGCCAGTTTAGCGGTCCGAAGGGACTTGTATGCACTCCTTGGCGGAAAGGGGCGTTCCTCTGGAGGAACGCCTAAAAGCAAATATCAGCGGCCTCTCCGATTGGGACGCGGCCCGCATTTTTCTGGAAGTCGTTCGATGCGGAAGTTTCCGCTCGGCGGCCGAACGCTTGTCCTTGTCGATCAACGCTGTCCGCCGCCGTATCGATGATTTCGAGCGCCAGACCGGCACGACCCTGTTCACCCGCGACGTCCACGGCACGCATCTGACCGATGAAGGCGCGATGGTGGTGTCCGCCGTCGAGCGCATGGAGGCGGCAGCCTTCGACGTGCTGCGCACCAGCGATTCCACTGCCAACGCTCTCACCGGCGAGGTCCGCGTCGCCGTGACCGAGGGACTGGGGACGTTCTGGCTCGCTCCGCGGCTGGTCGAATTCCAGCAGGCCTATCCGAAAGTCCTGGTCGATTTGCATTGCGCGATGCGGTCGGCCGACGTCTCCCGCCACGAGGCCGACGTCGCCATCCACCTGTCGCGGCCCTCGGCCCTCGACGTCAAGATGGTGCGGCTCGGCCGCATGCATCTGATGTTCTGGGCTTCGGAAAAGTACCTTGAGAAACACGGCACGCCGCGCTCGGCCCACGAATTGATCAAGCACCGCCTGGTGCTGCAATTCGCCGACCAGCTCGCCGCCAAGGAAACCTTTGAGAGCTTCTTCCCGGGCGTTCAGGAACGTGACCTCCTGGTCATGAAGACCAACGTCTCAAGCGCCAACTACTGGGCGGTCGCGAATGGCGCCGGCATCGGCGTCTTCCCGAGTTATGCCATTGCGCTTGGCGGGAAGTTGATTCCACTGGAGGTCGAATTGAACCGACCGCTGGATATCTGGTTGTCCTACCATCCCGGTAGCGGCCGGATTCCCCGCGTGCGGCACATGATTGACTGGCTGATCGAGGCTTTCAATCCGGCTCGCTTCCCGTGGTTTAAGGAAGAATTCGTGCATCCGCATGAGTTCAAGGACTCGTATATGGGCGAACCCCTGACCCAGCTCTTCGGGGGATTTTCAACCGAAGAACAAAGGTGAAAACTAAGATGAAAGCAGCGGCGAAGAGAATGAAGCAGCGCAGTGCCGGCAAGCCGGACATCGAGCTTGGCAAGCGGATCCGCTTGCGGCGCGTCGAGATGAAGATCTCGCAGGCGGAGCTCGGTGAAAAGCTCGGCGTGAGCTTCCAGCAGGTCCAGAAATACGAGAAGGGCGTCAATCGCGTCGGCGCGGCTCGGCTTCAGCAGATCGCCTCCGCCCTCGACGTGCCCGTGACCTTCTTCTATGACGGCGACAACAAGGCCCGCGAAGTCGAAAGCCTCCTGTTCCTGGACTCGGCTTTCAGCCTCCGCCTGCTGCGCGCCTACAGCAAGATCAAGGATCAGACGGTGCAGCGGCAGCTCGTCTCGCTGATGGAATCGATCGCAGCGAACGAGAGCTGAGCCGACCTGCGGTCCGGCCTTCACGGCCGATGTTCAATCCGCCACGTCACGGGGGCGTGGCCGGATTGGACTGGACTGACGGACCCAATCTGACGGGATCAGATTTGGCCTGCGCGTGATCTGTGCGGTCACGGCTTTTCGGGGCGGCCTCGCCGCCCCTTTTTTGTTGGCAATTGGCGGCCATTGATCGCGGATATCGCGAACCCGTCCCGAGCCTGCTGCGACCAAATCGAGAGCCTCCGCGCCGAACGCGCTGGGGCTCGATGTGCCGCGCTTAATGGGACCGCAACCCTGATGCCCTAGCGTGCCGCCGATTTCAGCGAATCGGTGACACGCCGCGTGGGCTGCCGGGACGCGCCGATGCGAGCGCCCGTTGCGGGCCTCGTCCTCATGGGGAATACCAGACAGATGTCGAAACGCCATGCCGTGATCATTGCCATGAATCTGTTCGCGACGGGCCTGCTCGCCAGCGCGTCCGCGTTCGCGCAGACCGAGACCACGGGCCAGGCCGGCCCCAAACCTGCCGCCCCGTCCGGTGCAGTGCCGGCAACCGCCAACCCGGCTCACGCCGCCGCGCCCAAAACCGCCGTCGCGGCCCCGGCGTCCACTGCCGAGAGCCGCTCCGCCGCGGCGCTCGCGCTGACGCATGAGCCGACCTATGACGAGGGCACCGCCCAGCGGATCAAGGACGCCGCGCTGAGCTATTCCGATCTCGCGGTGCGCGGCGGCTGGCCGACGATCCCGGCGGACGCCAAGTTCGCGCTCGGCATCCAGGGCGCCAATGACGACCTCCTGCGCAAACGACTGATCCTCTCCGGCGACCTCGCCGCCGACAAGGCGAGCGGAGCCTTCGACCAGGATCTCGCCGACGGCGTGAAACGCTTCCAGGCCCGCCACGGTCTTGCGCCGACCGGCACCATGACGCCGCGCACGCTCGCGGCGATGAACGTGTCCGTGCAGAAGCGCATCCGCCAGCTCGAGGCCTCGCTCGAGCGGCTGGAGAACACGAATTTCTCCTTCGGCCAGCGCTATGTCGTGGTCAACATCCCCGCCGCCTTCGCCGAGGCGGTCGAGAACGACGTCGTGGTGCGGCGCTACCGCGTCATCGTCGGCAAGACCGAAAAACCCTCGCCGACGCTGACGGCCCAGATCACGGGCGTTGTGCTCAATCCGACCTGGACGGTGCCGTCCTCGATCGCCAAGACCGAGATATCAGCCCATATGCGCAAGGACCCGACCTATCTGTCGCGCATGCACATGGAGGTGCTCGATGGCCACGACAATCCGATCGATCCGCATTCGGTCGACTGGTCGGGCACGCACACGCCGAACTTCACCGTGCGCCAGCAGAACGGCAGCTTCAATGCGCTCGGCGCGGTGAAGATCGACATGCCGAACTCCTATTCGGTCTACATGCACGACACCAACCAGCGCAGCCTGTTCAGCGACGACTACCGTTTCGATTCCCACGGCTGCTCCCGCGTCGACAATGTGCGCGATCTCGCCGCCTGGCTGCTCAAGGACCAGCCGAAATGGACGCGCGCGGCGATCGACGCGGAGATCGCCACCGGCCAGCACCAGGAGGTCGCCATGGCCAAGAAGGTGCCGGTGGCCTGGATCTATCTCACGGCCTGGATGACCAAGGACCAGACCATCCAGTTCCGCAACGACGTCTATAACCAGGACGAGCAGTTGCTCGAGGCGACCGCGGAAGAAGCGGCGTTCTTCAGCAATGCCGGCAACCATCCGCTGACCGCGCATATGGCGCAGTAGGCATGCAATCGCGGCACGGGCGGATGCGGAGCCCCCTGCCCTGCCGCGGTTGACCCGTCCCTCGCCAAAGTCGAACATTGCGCCTCGCCAAACGACAAGCGAGCGCGCGATGCCTGATCTGTCCCAAAATACTCCGTACGCCGACGGCAAGATCCTCATGCAGATCACCGACGGCGTCGGCGTCATCACCTTCAACAATCCAGACAAGCGCAACGCGATGTCGCTGGAGATGTGGGAGGGATTTGGCGAGGCGCTGACGGCGTTGCGCGATGACGATGCCGTGCGCGTCGTGATCCTGCGCGGCGCCGGCGGCAAGGCGTTCGTATCGGGCGCCGACATCAGCCAGTTCGAAAAGGTCAGGCACAACGCAGCCGCCTCTGAAGAATACGGCAAGCGCAGTGCCGCCCAGCGCGCGCTGCTCGCCGAATACCCCAAGCCGACGATTGCCTGCATCCAGGGCTTCTGTCTCGGCGGCGGCATGCAGGTCGCGATGCTCGCCGACATCAGGATATCAGCGCATGACAGCCAGTTTGGCATTCCCGCGGCGAAGCTCGGCATCGCCTATGGCTATGACGGCTTGAAGCATCTGGTGTCGCTGGTCGGCCCGTCCTGGGCGCGGCTCTTGATGTATACGGGCATGCGCATCGATTCCACCGAGGCGCTGCGCATTGGCCTCGTCGAACGCGTGATCCCGGACGACCAGCTCTGGGGCGAGACCATGGCCATTGCGCTGACGATCTCGCAGAACGCACCGCTCGCGATCAAGGCCGCCAAGATCACCATCGCAGAAGTGCTGAAAGACGAAAGCGCGCGCGACCTGGGCGCCATCAAGGCGATCGGCACCGCTTGCATGGACAGCGCCGATTTCCGTGAGGGCCGGCAGGCCTTCATGGAGAAGCGCAAGCCGCAGTTCCAGGGAAAGTGACGGCCTGAAGCTGAACCTTCATTCACGAAGATTAAATTCCTCGCCTCTCCGCATCGCGATAGCAACCAATTGATCCGCCGCAGGTTCTCCCGCCACCAACGAGGGAGATCGCGATGACACTCAAACTTGCTGTTCTTGGTCTGGCTGCGCTCGGCAGCGCTGCGCTGGCGTCGGGACAAGCGCTAGCGGCGATGCCGAACGGCATTCCGCAGGCCGATCAGGTCGCCGGCGGCCCGGCCGCGCATGTCGATCAGGTACGGATGGTCTGCAATGCCTGGGGCCGCTGCTGGTGGCGTCCGAACTATTACGGCGCCTACGGCTACTATGGCGGACCGCGACGTTTCTACGGTTATGGCCCCGGCTGGGGCCACCGCCATTGGCGTCGCTGGTAAGCAATGAAGGGGCCGCAAGGCCCCTTTCTCATAGGTGCGTTTCGACTACAGCGCCGCCAGCACCGCCTTCGTGATGTCAGCCGTGCCGCTGCTGCCGCCAAACTCCATCGGCTTGAGGCCGCCGGCATAGACTTGGTCCACCGCGCGCTCGATTGTTTCGCCGGCCTCCGCCGCGCTCTCGACGCCGTGCTTGTCCGCGAGCCAATCCAGCATCATCGCCGCCGACAGGATCATGCCGGTGGGATTGGCCTTGCCCTGCCCCATGATGTCAGGCGCGGTGCCGTGGCATGGCTGGAACACGGCGTATTTATCGCCGATGTCGGCCGAAGGGGCCATGCCGAGACCGCCGATCAGGCTCGCGGTGATGTCGGAGACGATGTCGCCGAACATGTTCTCCATTACCATCACGTCGAAATCCCAGGGACGCTTGACCAGCATCGCCGAGCAGGCATCGACATAGAGATGATCCGTCTTCACGTCGGGATGCCGCTCGGCGGTCTCGTCAAAGATCCGGCGGAAAAAGGCGAACGCCTTGAACACATTCGCCTTGTCGACGCAGGCCAGCGACCCCGGCTTGCCGCGCGCCTTGCGGCGCTCGGCGAGGCGGAAAGAGAACTCGAACAGCCGTTCCGAGGTCTTGCGCGTGATGACCAGCGTCTCGCGCGCGTCTTCATGTGTGACCACGCCCTTGCCCATCGAGGCGAACAGCCCTTCGGTGGATTCGCGGATCACGACGAGATCGATGCCGCGCTTGTCGGCGCCGACGATCGGGCTCGGCACGCCCGGAATGAGACGAGCCGGGCGCACGCCGGCATAGAGATCGAAGATGAAGCGCAACTCGATCTGCGGCGCGATCTCGGTGTTATCGGGGTAGCGTACCGACGGCAGGCCGCAGGCGCCGAGCAGAATTGCGTCCGCTTGTTCGCACAGCTTGATCGTGCTGTCAGGCATCGACTTGCCGGTTGCGAGATAATTGTTGGCGCCGGCCGGTGCCTCCGTGAAGCGGAAGCGCAAGTCCGATTTCGTCTCGATCTTGCGCAGCACTTCGAGCGCCGGCGCCATGACTTCAGGGCCAATGCCGTCACCGGCGAGCACGGCAATGTGGAAGGCGTTGTTTGCGGACATGGTGATTTCCCGAGTGGAAGGAGGTGTTACCTCGTCATTGCGAGGAGCTCTTGCGACGAAGCAATCCAGACTGCGTCCGCGGAGGGATTTCTGGATTGCTTCGCTACGCTCGCAATGACAGAGGAGAGAGCGAATGAAGACTACGGCGTCAGCACCGTGCGTCCCACCACCGCGCCCTGCTGCAACTGCAACAGCGCGTCGTTGGCCTTGTTGAGCGGAGCCGTGGTCACCGGGATCGGCGGGATCTTCTTGGCTCGCACGAGGTCAAGCAGCTCCTGCGTTTCGCGCAAGTTTCCGACGTAGCTGCCCTGGATCGTCACCGCCTTGATCGGAATCAGCGGCAGGGCCCAGGTCGCGCCGCCGCCGAACAGGCCGACGATGACGAGCTTGCCGCCCTTGGTGAGGCAGTCGAAGCCAAGCTGCGTCGTCGCGGCATTGCCGACGAGATCGATCACGGCGCGGATCGGACCACCTGCTTTCTTCGCCAGTTGCTCCAGCGCGTCCGGCGCCTTGGGGTCAACGGTGGCGAGCGCGCCGGCCTTTTCCGCCGCTTCGCGTTTCCTCGCGTCGATGTCGACCATGATCGCGCCCTTGCCGCCCATCGCCTTCAAGAGCGACAGCGCCATCAAGCCAAGGCCGCCGGCGCCGAACATCACGATCGGCGTATCAAAATGCTGCTCGACCTTCTTCAGTGCGCTGTAGGTCGTGACGCCCGAGCAGGCATACGGTGCCGCCGACGCGGGATCGAGCCCTCTAAGATTGAGAAGATAGCGCGGATGCGGCACCAGCATGTGATCGGAATAGCCGCCGTCGCAATAGACGCCGAGCGAGCGCGGCGTCAGGCACATGTTCTCATCGCCGGCAAGGCACGTCGCGCATTTGCCGCAACCGATCCAGGGATAGACCAGGCCGACATCGCCGAGCTTGAGATCGCCCTGGTCGGTCGGCTTCACATCGGGGCCGAACGCCAGGATTTCGCCAACGGTCTCGTGGCCCATGGTCAGCGGCAGGTTGATGCCGCGGTCTTTCAGCGACAGCGGCTTGCGGCCGTGGCCGAGGTCATAGCCGCCTTCCCATATGTGGAGGTCGCTGTGGCAGACGCCGGCGGCCTTGACCTTGATCAGCACCTGCGTGCCCGAGGGCTGCGGCGTCGCCTCGTCGAACTCCTGCAGCGGCGCCTTGAAATCGGCGACCTTGAAACTCTTCATGGCGTCCTCCCGGCATGCTTGTTGTCGCGCCACCATGCCATGGGCGGCCGGGCGAGACAAACCTAAGAGGCGTCTTAGTTCAGGCCAGTGGATGGTGGCAAGCCGCGAGCTGGCCGGGCGCGACCTCGCGTAGCTCCGGTATCTCCGCGCTGCATTGCTGATCCGCGCGCGGACAGCGGGTGCGAAAGCGGCAGCCGGATGGCGGCGCAATCGGCGACGGCGGCTCGCCGATCGCCACGCTCTCGGGGGGACGAACATCTGGATCAGGCACCGGGATCGCTTGCAGCAGCAGCGCGGTGTAGGGATGCGCGGGTCTCGCAAACAATTGTTCCGACGGGGCGACCTCGCAGAGCCGGCCCAGATACATCACCGCGACGCGATCGCTGACGGCTTTCACCACGGCAAGGTCATGCGCAATGAACAGCAAGGTCAGCCCGAACCGCGCCTTCATCTCCTCAAGCAGGTTGAGGATCTGCGCGCGGATGGAGACATCGAGCGCCGAGACCGGTTCGTCGCAGACGACGAATTCCGGATTGAGCACCAGCGCCCGCGCGATGCAGATGCGCTGGCATTGGCCGCCGGAGAATTCGTGCGGCAGGCGTCCCGCCACGAGATCAGGATCGAGCCCGACCGCAGCGAGCACCTCGATAACGCGCCGTTTGCGCTCGGCCGCATCCTTGACACCGGCGATGATCAGCGGCTCGGCGACGATGTCGCCGATGCGCCGGCGCGGATTGAGCGAGGCGATCGGATCCTGGAAGATCAGCTGCACGCGGCGGCGCATCTTGCGCAGCGCCTCTCCTTCCATCGCGGTGAGGTCCTCACCGTCGAACAGCACGCGGCCGGATTTGGCGCGGCGCAACTGCAGCACCGCGCGCCCCAACGTCGACTTGCCGCAGCCGGATTCGCCGACCAGCCCCAGCGTCTCGCGGCGGGCAACGTGAAGGCTGACCCCTGACACCGCGTGCACAACCTTGTTGCCGAGACCATATTCGACGACGAGATTGTCGACGTTCAACAGCGGCGCGTCGCGCACGGCAAGCTGCGTCATGCGCTCATCCCTTCCGCCATCTGGATCGGGTGGAAGCAGGCATAGAGATGCCCTGATATCTCGGCGCTTTTCAATTCGGGCTTGGCCGCATGACAACGCCCCGCAGCATAGCGGCAGCGCGGCGCGAAAGAGCACCCCTTGAGCGGTCGCGTCGGATCGGGCGGGCGGCCGGAAATGGCCGGCAGCGGCGTGTGCGGCGCGGTCTCCAGCTTCGGGATCGCCGCCAGAAGTGCCTCGGTGTAAGGCATGTGCATGCGCTTGAACAAGGCCTGTGTCGGCGCACGCTCCACCACCCTGCCCGCATACATCACCGCGACCTCATCGGCGCGGCCGGCGACGACGCCGAGATCGTGGGTGATGATGATCATCGCCATATGGCGTCGGCGCTGCTCGCGCGCAAGCAGATCGAGGATCTGCGCCTGGATGGTGACATCGAGCGCGGTGGTCGGCTCGTCCGCGATCAGCAGTTTCGGCTCGCAGGACAGCGCGATCGCAATGGCGATACGCTGACGCATGCCGCCGGAGCATTGGTGCGGATATTGCGCCAGCCGCTGCTCCGGCGCGGGAATGCCGACAGCCGCAAGCAGTTCGATGCTACGCTTCCGCGCGGCCGGCACATCAAGCTCAAGGTGCTCCTGGATCGTCTCCATCAACTGGGTGCCGATGGTGAGCACCGGATTGAGCGAGGTCATGGGATCCTGGAACACGACCGCCAGGTCGCGGGCGCGCAGGCGCCGCAGGCTTTCGGGCGCAAGACGAACCAGATCCCGGCCATCGAACATCACGCGTCCGGAGAGCTTGGCCTTCTTCGGCAGCAGCTGAAGGATTGCGCGCGACAGCATGGTCTTGCCGCAGCCGGATTCGCCGACGATCCCGAGCGTGCGGCCCGGCTCCAGCGACAGATCGACATGATCGACGGCACGTAAGTCTCCGCGCGGCGTCGGCAGCTCGACGGCGACGTCCTCGATGGTCAGAAGCGGCGGGCTCACAGCGCCCCCTGACGCGGGTCGGTGAGCGCCCGCATGGTGTCGCCGACGAGGTTGAAGGCCAGCACCGTCAAGAACAGTCCGACCGCCGGCAGGAAGGCGAGCCGCGGCGCAACATCGAGACTGTCGCGCCCCTCGCCGATCATGCTGCCCCAGCTCGCCATCGGCGGCGGCACGCCGAGGCCGAGGAATGACAGCGCGCCCTCGGCCACGATGGTGACGGCGACGCCGAGCAGGAAGAAGGCAAGCAGCGGCAGGACCACGTTTGGCAAGAGCTCACGCAGCAGGATGCGCGCGTGGCTGGCGCCGAGCGCCTCGGCCGCGATCACGAACTCGCGCCGCGCCAGCGACAGAGTCGCCGCGCGCGCCACACGCATGAAGGCGGGAATACCGAGCACACCGAGAACGACGGTGAGATTGGGAATGGACTGGCCGAGATACGCTGTTACCGCGAGCGCGAAGATCAGCGGTGGAAAGGCCAACAGCACATCCATGCTGCCGACCACCAGCGTCTCGAACCGGCCGCGGAAATAGCCGGCGAAGAGGCCCAGCGCGCCGCCGATGCCAAGACCGATCATTGGGGCGATCAGTCCAACTGTCAGCGACACGCGCGCGCCAAAGATCAGCCGGGCAAGCTCGTCTCGGCCAAGGCCGTCTGTGCCGAGCCAATGCTCACTGGAGAACGCGGCGCGGCGCTCCAGCATGTCCATGTCGACGGGGTTTTGCAGCGGCAGCACCGGCGCGAGAATCGCAAGCGCGATGATGACGGTAAGCCAGAGGCTCGCGATCCAGAACAGCAAGCCAAGCTTGCGCCTGCGCGTCGTTGGCGCCGCAACCTCATCTCGCATCGAAAGCTCAAGCGTGGCCATGGCGGATCCTTGGATCGAGCACGGCGTAAAGCATGTCGACGATGAAATTGACGATGACGAAGCCGCAGGCCACCAGCAGCACCACGCCTTGGAGGATGACGAGGTCGCGGGTGTAGATCGCGCCGACCAGCAGCCGGCCGATACCCGGCAACGCGAAGATCGATTCCACGATCAGCGTGCCGCCGAGCAGGCGACCGATATTGATGCCTGTGACCGTTACCAGCGTCAGCGACGACGGTTTCAGCGCGTGCACGAACAGGATGCGCGAAGGTTTCAGGCCCTTGGCCTTGGCCAGCGCGATGTAGTCTTCCTGCAAGGTCGCGATCATGTCGGAGCGCAGCACGCGCATGATGCCCGGCCATTCCGCCAGCGCCAGTGTCAGCGCCGGCAGCACGAAGAAGCGCAAATTGGCGAGCGGCTCTTCAGTGAATGGCACATAGCCGGTCGCCGGCAGCCAGTGCAGCTCCACGGCGAACAGATAGATCAGAAGGATCGCGACCAGAAAGGACGGCATCGACAGCATCGCGAAGGCGCTGCCGGTCATGAACCGGTCGAACGCGCTGCCGGCGCGCGCGGCGCAGGCAATGGCGACGGGTACGCCGATCAGGAGCCCGATGAATTCGGCCATCAGCATCAGTTCGAACGAAACCGGGATTCGCTCGGACACCGCCTGCAGCACGGTCTGCCCGGTGCGGAACGAGCGGCCAAGATCGCCCTGAAGAACGTGGCCGAGCCAGCTCAGGTAACGCCACCACAGCGGCTGGTCGAGCCCCATGTCGTGGCGTAGCGCCGCGACCTTCTCAGGCGTCGCCTGATCGCCGAGGATGACATAGGCGAGATCGCCCGGCAGCAACGAAGCGATCAGGAAGGTCAGTAGCGAGACAGCGAGCAGGACCGGCACGACATACAGGAAGCGGCGCGCAATGAAGGCGACCATGCGCGAGCTATTCTTTCCAGACGCGGGACACGTCGATCATCCCGCTGTACATCTTGGGCAGTCCTTTGATGTTGGCGCTCGATACCGCGTAATACGTGTTCTGGAAGGTCCAGAACCAGATGGCTTCCTTGTTGATCATGCGTGTGGCTGCACAGTAATCCTCAATACGCTTGTCGACCTCGGCGGTCACACGCGCGTGCTCGAGGAGCTTGTCCAGCTCCGGATTCGAATAGTTTGCCAGCGCGACCGGGCTGCCGGTGTGGAAATTGGCGAACATCTGCGGATCGGGATCGGCGAGGTCGACGATGCGCCATGGGATAACCTGGAATTGCCGCATGAAGGCGCGCGGTGGAATCGTCGCCTGATCGACCTGGTCAAGCTCCATGCTGGCGCCGATATTCTTCCAGAATTGCTGCAACACCTGTCCAACGATGCGACCGCGCGGCGTGGCCGTGACCACCGTCTTGAACTCGACCGGCTTGCCATACTCCTGGATCAGGGCCTTGGCCTTCGCAACGTCGAACGGCAATGCGCCGTCATCCTTGCACTTGACCCATGAGCCGTCGCCGTACGGGTTTGTCGCCGGCTTGGCGAGCCCGTTGGTGATCGCCTGCGACATCTTCTTGCGGTCGATCGCCATCACCAGCGCCTGCCGCACCCTGATATCGTCGAACGGCGGCGCCTTTGTATTGATGGCGTAGACCTGAGCGCCCGAGCCCGTATAGCTGTGGACGGTCAGCTTCGGATCCTTCTGAGCCTTCTGAATGTTGTCGGGATCGTATTCGTCATCCCAGATGACGTCGGCTTCGCCCGACTGCAGGCTTGCAAAGCGCGATTGCGCGTCGGGCAGCGGCTTCAGGATGATGCGATCGAGATAGACCTTGTCCTTGTCCCAATAATCGGGATTCCTCTCCAGCACCATGCGATCGCCGGCAGTCCATGACTTCAGAATGTAGGGCCCGGTGCCAACCGGGTTCCGGTTGTAGTCGTCACCTTTGGTCTTCCAGGCGGTCGGCGAATGCACTGCGGCGTTCTGGTGGGGATAGGACACCAGCGTCGGATAATTCACCGAAGGATCGTTCAGATTGTAGACGACCGTCAGTTCGTCGGGCGCCTGAACGTTGTTGACTGCAGCGATGTAGAATGCGCATCGGCACTTGTTGGCAGGATCCTTCTGCCGGTCGAAATTGGCCTTGTAAGCCTCGGCGTTGAACGGCGTGCCATCGTGGAATTTGACGCCGGGGCGCAGTTTGAACGTCCAGGTCTTGAAGTCGTCCGAATGCGTCCAGGACAGCGCAAGCTTGGGCTGCGCCTCTCCCTTGTCGTCGAGATAGGTCAGCGTGTCGAAGATGGCGGCTGCCGGGGTGAGCGCGGCCGCGTCATAGACGCCGACCTTCAGCGGATCAAAGCCAGGAACGTCGAGCTCCAGCCCCACGGTGATGCTGCCGCCCGCCTTCTGCGCCTGCGCGGGCCCGGCCAACGGAAGGAACGCAAATGCCGCAGCAAGGAAAATCGGCCCGCGTTTGCACGCCGCGGCAGCGATGTTCGTCATGGTTCCTCCCGGGATCCTCGTCCGATGTTTCGGATCGTTGAATGACAAGGGCGAGATTGGCGACAAATGCTCGCGACGGCAAGAGGAACACACGGGTTCGATGCCGCTTATATGCGGCCTGATGCGCTCAGCTGATCGCTTCTGTTTTGCCTGACGGAATTGCCCCATCATTGGCGAGACCGATCTCCTCGCGCAGTTCGCGCGTGTGCTCTCCGAGCGCCGAGATTGTCTTGCACGGCCTCGTATCCGCCCCCGTCATCCGGAATGGCAGATTGAGGACCTTGAACGAGCCGCCGCCGTCCTCCACCGATGAAAGCGCCTGCCGATGCGCGAGCTGCGGATCGTCAAGCGCTTCCTTGATCGTGCGGTAGGCCGCAGCCGGCACGCCGGCGGCACTGAGGACGACAAGACATGCGGCGGTCGTGAGCTGCTTCGACCACGCTTCGACGCCGTCCATCATGTCGGCCCAATGCTCGCGCCGCGGGGCGTAGGACGCAAAGCGCAGATCGGATATCCATTCGGGGTGGCCGATCACACCCATCAAGGCCTGAAAGGTCTTTTCGCTCGCCACCGTGATCATGACGTAGCCATTGGCGGTCTCGGTCGGGCCGAACATCGGACGCGGCGGCGGCTTCACCGCGAATTGCGAGCTTTGCAATTCGACCACCGTCAGCGTGAGCATCGACTCCAGCATGGAGACGTCGATATGCTGGCCGAGCCCGCTCACGCTGCGCTGATAGAGCGCAGACGCGACCGCACCAAAACCATAGGTCCCGGTGACGACGTCGGCATGGTAGATGCCGCAATAGTCCGGCCTGTTGCGGCCGGGCTGGTAGGCGAGATGCGCCATGTCGTAGCCGGAGGCCGCATGGATCACCGGCGCGTAGGCCGGCAGCTCGGCCGAGGGACCGGTCTGGCCGTAGCCCGAGATCGAGCAGTAGATCAGCCTGGGATTGACGGGGCGGAGGCTGTCGTAGTCGAGCCGCAGCCGGCGCATCACGCCCGGGCGAAAATTCTCGACCAGGATGTCTGCGGTCGCGACCAGACGCCGCACCGCCTCCCGTCCGTCCTCGGACTTGAGATCGAGCACCACGCTCTTCTTGCCGACATTGAGCTGGCCGAACACGGTGCTGTAGCCTTTGCGCAGCGGCGGACGCGTCCGCATCGTCTCGCCCTCGTCGGTCTCGATCTTGATGACCTCGGCGCCCATGTCGGCCAGCATCCGCGCGCAATGGGGACCGGCGATCGTGGTCGAAAAATCCAGGACCCTGAGGCCTGCAAAGGCCTTTGTCCTCGTCGCTTCGTGCTTATCTGGTAGCTGCATTCCTGCTTAGTCCTTGGCCCGTCCCTTAGGAACTATCGTTCTTCTCTCTTGTTGATGCGCCGACCCTAGATGGCGGCAGCTGAGTAGGAAAGTCTTTACCGAACGAACGCGTCTCATGGGCAGGCTGAGATTTCCAGGGGCAACTGGACCCGATCTTGCATAGCAGCAATCGGGATCGGATGAGGGCATCGGTTCTTGAGGGTCTTATTCGTTACGACAGAGATGGACGACTTTGTCCGCGTCGGCGGACTTGGTGCCGTTTCCGCTGCCCTTCCAAGAGCGCTCCGCCCCTTCGCCGATATCCGGATCATGCTGCCCGGCTATCGCGACATTATCGAGCAACTCACGCATATTCAGATCGTTGGACGCTGCCCGGCACTTGCGGAGATGCCGGCCTGTTCGCTTGGACGGGCCGCGACCAAGGACGGAATGCCGGTCTATGTGCTGTTGTGCTCGCAACTCTACGATCGCCCCGGCAACCCCTATGGCGACGAGTCCGGGCACGACTGGCCCGATAACGACATCCGTTTCGCGCGCTTTGCTTCAGCTGCCGCTGAGCTTGCCATGGGCAAGCTGGACAAGAATTGGGCAGCAGACCTGATCCATGCCAATGACTGGCAGGCCGCACTCGTACCGGCCTACCTCGCCTGGCGCGGCGCCAAGCTGCCGTCGATCCTGACCATTCACAACCTCGCCTATCAGGGTCTCTTCCCAAAGGAGTCGCTGCGGCGGATCGGCGTCCCCGAAAGCTCCTTCCACATCGACGGCGTCGAGTTCTACGACCAGCTCTCCTTCCTCAAGGCAGGCCTCGTCTACGCCTCGCACCTCACCACCGTCAGCGGCACCTATGCGCGCGAGATCACCACGGAGGAATTCGGCTGCGGCCTCGAAGGCCTGCTGCGCGTCCGCTCGGATGCGTCCGAGCTCACCGGCATCCTCAACGGCATCGACGAGAGCTGGGACCCGCGCTCCTGCGCCCAGCTCGCCCAACAATTCGGTGCCGGCGACTGGGTCGGCAAGAAGGCCAATGCGGATTATGTGCGCAAGCAGTTTGGCCTCGCGGTCTCGCGCGGACCGATGTTCGGCATCGTCGCGCGCCTCGTGCACCAGAAGGGTATCGACCTCGTGCTGTCGGCCGCCGACGAGATCATCGACGCCGGCGGACAGATCGTGGTCACCGGCTCCGGTGAGCCGGCGCTCGAGCAGGCGCTGATCAACGCGCATCGCCGCCGCCCCGACGCCATCGGCGTTGCCATCGGCTTCAACGACGCCCAGGCCCGCCGCATCTTCGCCGGCAGCGATTTCACCCTGATGCCGTCGCGGTTCGAGCCGTGCGGCCTCAGCCAGATGTACGCCCAGCGCTTCGGCTCGTTGCCGATCGGCCACCAGACCGGTGGCCTTGCCGAGACCATCACCGACGGCGAGACCGGTTTCCTGTTCTCGCGGCCCTCGCATGAGTCCTTCCTCGGCGGCGTCCGCCGCGCCTTCGAGGCGTTCATGGCCCAGGACCAGCTCGACACCATGCGCCGCAGCGCCATGGGCCGGTCGTTTTCGTGGAGCATCTCGGCGGGAAGCTACAGCAAGCTGTATCGGAAGCTGGCGACGGCGTGAGGTGTACGCCACTCAACGCCCCGTCACCCCTTCCCGCGCACATCCATCTGCGGCCGGCCGATCCAGGCGCGATTGAGACAGCGCGTCATCCAATCCGGCTGGATCTCTCCCCGCAAGCGCGCCTGTGCTTCCTGATAAGGGCCGACGTAGCGAAGCCGGTCAGGTAGCTTAGGATAAGTGCCCTTGATCCAACCCAGGGCGTTGTCGGCCGCCCTCTTGTCGCGCGTGTCGAACTCAAACCCAAAGCCCGTGCGCAGGCGCTCCGGCAACAGGCTCGCCGTGAGTGCGCGATACCATCGCGGCGGCCGCAGCCACGGACGCGCGCCGCCAAAGATCTGCCCGGCGATCTCGCGTGCGGCTGGACTGACGGTCAGCGTGTCCGACTGCGCCATCGCTGCCGTGTAGCCTGCGAAGCCGGACCAATCCGCCGGCAGATCGTCGCCCGTCAATCCGAACAACGCACCGAAAGTCCGACTCTCGGTCCAGTAGCGCTCGCGCTCCTCCGTCGAGAGCGGCGGCAGAACCAGATCGTGCGCCATCAGCGCAGTCTCGACCAGCGTCGCATGAACCCAGCGCAGAGAGGGGATGTCGTTGGCGCAGTATCGCGAGCCTGCCGCGAACGGACCGACGGTCTCCGGCATCTCGCCAACGATCATGCTATGGCGCCGGTGCAGCTGACGCGACGATTGCATGGCCCGGTCGAGCGAGCCGAACACCATGGCAAAGACGATATCGAAGGTGCGATGGAAGCGCCCGATCGGATCGGCAAAGGTCTTGGAGTGCTCGGCGATGGCGGCGGCGACCCAGGGATGGGCGAGCTGAAGCAGAAGCGCGCGGCCGGCGCCGAGAAAGATCACGGCCTCGCGGTCGATCCGCCAGGTGACCGTGTCAGGACCGAACACGCCGGGCACCGGGCCCGCCGCACGCGCGCGGACCTGATCGAGAGCCAGTTCGAGATCGTTCGCGGACACCACTTGCAGAGCCTTTCTGGCGATGGATCGGAGCCGACGATCCACAAGGCCTGTGGCAATTCGATGAAGCGAACCGCTACTCCGCCGCCAGCGGCATCTCGTCGATATGCTCGTGCAGCACGACGCCCGATAACGGATCAAACTCGCCGATCCACGGCGCACGCGCCAGCACCGACCTTGTATGCGCATAGCCGGCATCCCAGCGCTGCTTGATGCCGGATAGGCTGAAGTCGATGTCCTTGGTATGGGTCTCGCGCTCGAGCTGCGGCGCCAGCAGCCGCACGACATGCATGCGCGTCGAGCAGCCATAGCCGATCAACTCCCTCACCGCGGGATCATCGCGCTCGCCCTCGGGCAATCGCTCCGCAAGCTGGTTGATGACGTGGCGCAGGCGATGGGCCTGTTGCTGCCGCTCGATCTGGCTCGTGATCCGGCTGGAATATTGCACGTCCTTGTGCCGGGTCAGGACCTCTCTCATCGTCGTCGGCTCGGCGCCGACGGGATTCCACAGATGCACGGAGAAGATCAGCGAATTCCGGCGCGGATTGTCGTCGAACACGGCTTCCGTCGGCGAGTTCGAAAGAATGCCGCCGTCCCAATAAAGTTCGCCGTCGATGCGTACCGCCGGGAAGGCCGGCGGCAGCGCGCCAGAGGCCATCACGTGCTTCACGGTCAGCTCGCAGTCGCGCGTGTCGAAATAGCGCATCTGGCTGGTGCCGACATGCGCAGCACCAACCGTGAGGCGCGGCGCGCCGCGATTGGCGCGGCCGAAATCGACGAGCTCGGCCAGCGTGCTCTCCAGCGGCGCGGTCGAATAATAGCCGGCGCGATCGGCACCCAGCGGGAAGCACTCGCCGGCATGCGCCAGCGGATTGGGCTGGAAGAATCCGGCAATGCCGTGGGCAAGTGTCGACCAATATGCAAGCGTGTCATCGAAGCCGGGAATGCCTGTTGGCAGAGGCCAGACCGGCTTCTGCTTCATCCGCTTCCAGAATTCCGTCAGGCGCGCGAGCCGGTCTTGCGGCGCATTGCCGGCGATCAGGCTGGCATTGATGGCGCCGATCGAGGTGCCGATCACCCAGTCCGGCTCGATGCCCGCCTCGTGCAGGGCCTGGTAGACGCCCGCCTGATAGGCCCCGAGCGCGCCGCCGCCTTGCAGCACCAGCACGACCTGTCCCGGCAGGTCGCTCGGCCTGCACACCCCGGCATTTCCTTGCATGCCCGTCGCACTCCTGCTCCGAAAGAGCCTTACGCAGAATCCTCCTTCATTGTTACGCCCGACGACCATCGGCCGTCCAGCAACCATCGTCCGGGAGGGAGTGCAGAAAGCTTACGGAACCGAGGATGCGTTAACGCTTTGCTGGCGCCTCTTGCGGCGGCGGGTCGTCGTCCGCAATCGCCCGCCAGGCGGCACCGTCAAGATCGTCGTACTGCCCGCTGCGGAGCGACCAGAAAAAGGCGGCAAGGCCCGCACCTCCAAGCATCAGCGCCAGCGGCACCAGGATCACCAGGATCTCCATCACACGATCTCCCGTGAGGCGCTGCGGGCCCGCAGCGAGTTCAGCATGACCAGGATCGAGGATCCGCTCATGGCGGCTGCGGCAATCAAGGGCGTCACCACGCCGCTGATCGCGACCGGCACGGCCAGCACATTATAGGCGATTGCAAGCCAGAGGTTTTGCCGCATCAGGTGCAGGGCCTTGCGCGCGGAATCGATGGCCGCGACAACCGGGGCCAGCGGCCGGCCGAGGAAGACGAGATCGGCGGTGGCCTGGCTCAGATGTGCCGCCGAGATCGGTGACATCGAAACATGGGCTGCCGCCAGCGAGGGTGCATCGTTCATGCCGTCGCCGACCATCAGGACCTTGGTGCCGCGTCGCTTCAGCTCCTCGATCCGTGCGATCTTGTCCGCGGGCGTGACGCCGGCGCGCCATTCGGCGATGCCGAGCGCGTGGGCTGCCGCAATCACCGCGGGCTCCCGGTCGCCGGAGAGGATCTCGACGCCGATGTTGCGATCCTTCAGCGCAGCGATCACGGCCTGCGCATCCGGCCGTAGGCCCTGCCGCACCGAGAGGATGAATTTTTCGTCGCCCTTGCTGAAGGCCACGACGGAGGCTTCGGGATCCAGCGTGGCGTGAGCGACCAGAGCCTCGGCGCCGCAGAATGACGGCCGGCCAAGCCGCACCTCGACACCCTCCACCACGGCACGGACGCCCTGCCCGGCTTCCTCGACCGCGCCCACGATCGGAGACTTTGCACCCGCAGCCTGCGCGACCGCGGCAGCGACCGGATGATGGCTCGACAGCGCAAGCCGGCCGGCAAGCTCGAAAATATCGGCGGGAATATCGGCTGCGTTTGTGACCTCGAGATCGGGCAGCGTCAGCGTGCCGGTCTTGTCGAAGATGACGTGATCCGCCTCGGCAAGACGCTCGACGGCATCGCCGGAATTGAGCAGCACACCGGCCTTGAACATCGCGCCCGAGGCCACCGTCTGCACGGTCGGAATCGCAAGCCCGAGTGCACAGGGACAGGTGATGATCAGCACCGCAACGCCAGTGATGATCGCATCGTGCCAGCTCGCACCTGCGATGACCCAGCCTAGAACCGTGATGAGCGCCGTCGCATGCACCACCGGCGCATAGAGGCGCGAGGCGCGATCGGCGAGCCGCATGTAGCGCGAGCGCGCGGCAAGCGCGTTGTCGAGCAGCCGCGTGATCTCGGCGAGCAGCGTAGCTTCCGACGCGGCCGAAACCCGCACCCGCAGCGTGCCTGAGATGTTCATGGAGCCGGCATAGACCGGGGTGCCATGGTCGGCCGTGACATAGAGCGTCTCGCCGGTGATCAGGCTCTGGTCGATTTCGGAGCGTCCCTCGATCACGGTGCCATCGACGGCGCAGCGCTCGCCCGGCCGCAGCAGCACGATGTCGCCGGGGTTGATCGCGGCAACCGGCACCTGGGTTATCTCATCGGGCCCGACGAACTTCGCCGCTGTCTCCGCCTTCAGCGCCGCCAGGTTGCCGGCGACCGCGCGGGTCCGCCGCCGCATGTTCTGGTCGAGGAAGCGGCCGACCAGCAGGAAGGTCAGCAGCATGATCGCCGCGTCGAAATAGGCATGCTCGGCGTGGTTGATCGTCTCGACCACGGACATGCCGAGCGCAAGGCACACGCCGATCGAGATCGGCACGTCCATGTTGGTGGTCTTGTTCGACAGCGCCCGCCAGGCGGAGCGGAAGAAGGGCTGGCCGGCATAGGCCGCGGCCGGCAGCGCGATCAGCGCCGACAGCCAGTGGAAGAAGTCGCGCTGCTCGGGCAGCATGTCCGAAACGTTGCCCGACCACACGGGGATCGACAACATCATCACGTTCATGGTGGCAAAAGCGGCAACGCCGAGACAGCGCAGCAGGAAACGCGATTCCGCGACTTCAGTCGCTTCCGCGCTCTCGGTCTCGTAGGGATAGGCCTTGTAGCCGAGTTCCTCGAGCCGGTCGATGAAGCGGGCGGGATCGAGCGTGCCCTCTTTCCATTCCAGCGCGACGCGCCGGTCGGTAAGGTTCACCCGCGCCAGCGTGACATCGGGAATCGCGGACAGGCCACGCTCGATCTTGGCCATGCAGCCGGCGCAGTGAACGCCTTCGACCGCGAGGTCGATGTGCTGAACGCCTGCGCCTGCGGCGCGGACGTAGTGGGAGAAATCGCGTGTCACCTGCATGGCGCGACCTTCAGTTCAGGATCACGCGGTTGCGCGACAGGAATACGCGCTCACCCCCGGCATCGCCCTCGATGACGAGATCCCATTGGCCCGGCGCGACGGAAGCGGCATTGCCGCGATAGATGCCGATGCCGGCCTCCGCGAGTTCGACCGCGAGATCGGCGCGCTTGTCGGTCGGCCGTTCCAGGCGCCCGCCGAATTTCAATCCCGTGACCGGCTGGCCCGCTGCGTCGCGCGCCTCGACCTGAAGCACGGCATTGCCGTCGGCGCGACGCTCGATGTGGGCGTTGACCTGCCATTTGCGCGCGGCCTGGTCCTGTGCCGCCGCGATCTCGCGATCATAGGCGAGGCCCGCGGCATAGGGGCTGTCGACATCAGTGCCGGGCAGCGTCGCAATCGCGAGCTTCATCATGGTGACGTTGACACCGATCACGACGCCAAAGAAGGCGACGAGCATCAGGAAGACCTTTGTTCCGGTCAGCGGCTTGGTTGCCATGTCAGTCTCCTGGTCCTACGGCGCGACGAAATTGTCTGTGGTGGATGCAGCCTCGCCGAGTCCGATATCCGTGACGCGGAAGCGAACCGGGATCGACTTCTCCTGATTGCCCTCGGCCGGCGCGGTGACGAGCAGGCGCAGCTCGCTGGTAGAGTCGCGGGGGATCACGATCATCGGGCGGTCCGGCGTCACGGAATCAACACCGACGACATGGATCGTCGAATTGACCGGGCCATCGATATCGATCGCAATCACGCGATCATGTCCGCTCTTGTTCAAAAGCCGCGCAGTGTAGGCATTGCGAATCGACCCGTCGCTGAGCCTGACCGCAACCGGGTTGCGGTCGTGCAGCACGTTGATGTCGAGAAGGGTGCGGGTCGCCAGCACATAGATCATGAAGCCGCCGACCGCCGCGATGATCGCGCTGTAGACCATGGTGCGCGGACGGACGATCCGATAGATCGGCGCTTTGCCTTCCTGGCGGCGGTGGATGTTGATGTCGTTGTCGTAGGCAATCAGGCGGGTTGGCCGGCCGATCTTGGTCATGACGTTGTCGCAGGCGTCGATGCAGAGCCCGCACTGGATGCATTCGAGCTGCGGCCCGTTGCGGATGTCGATGCCGGTCGGGCAAACCGCGACGCATTGGTAGCAGTCGACGCAATCCCCGACTTGCTCACCGAGCGCGCGCAGCTCGGCGGCCTTCTTCACGGATGTACGCTTCTCGCCGCGGTCGTAGCGATAGGTGACGTTGAGCGCCCATTCGTCGGTGAGTGCGGCCTGGATCCGCGGCCACGGGCACATATAGGTGCAGACCTGCTCGCGCATGTAACCGGCGAGCACGTAGGTCGTTGCGGTCAGGATGCCGATCCAGATATAGGCGATCATCGGTCCCTGGAAGGTGACGAGCTCCTTTACCAGCGTCGGCGCGTCGTTGAAATAGAGCACCCAGGCGCCGCCGGTCCACCAGGCGATCAGCAGCCAGATCGAATGCTTGAGCAGGATCTCGGAGATGCGCTCGAGCTTCATCGGATCTTTCGACGCATCCTTCTTCATCCGCTCGCGCCGGTCGCCCTCGATCAGGCGCTCGACGGCGTAGAACAGATCAGTCCAGACCGTCTGCGGGCAGAGATAGCCGCACCAGATGCGGCCGCCGACCGAGTTCATCAGGAACAGCGCCACGGCGGCAACGATCAGGAGGCCGGTGAAGTAATAGACCTCCTGCGGCCACAGCTCGATGAAGAAGAAGTAGAAGCGGCTGTTGGGAAGATCGATCAGCACCGCCTGGCTGGGGGCACCAAGGCCGCGGTTCCAGCGCACGAAAGGCAGGAAGTAGTAGACGCCGAGGCAAAACGCCATCAGGCCCCATTTGATCCGGCGGAAGGTGCCGGAGACGCTCTGGGGATAGACCTTCTTGCGGGCTGCGTAGAGCGGCCCGTAGTCATCATCCGATGTGAGGTCTTTCGGGTTCACGGTCTTGTTCATCGCTCAAGTCGCCTCGGGAGGTGCGATTAAACCTAGACCCGACGTCGCTGGGTCCGTTGATCCAGCGCAAACGGGGGCGATTTTATTCGCCCCCGCCTGCCGCCGATCGTCAGTTTTCAGGCTATTTTCCACCACCCAGCGAGTGGACGTAAACCGCCATCGCCTTGATGGTGGCGGGATCGAGCCGCCCTTCCCAGGCCGGCATGACGCCGGCACGGCCATTCGTGATTGTCTCGATCAGAATTGCCTCGTCCGAGCCGTAGAGCCAGATCTTGTCGGTCAGGTTCGGCGCGCCGAGTTCCTGGTTGCCCTTGCCGCCGTCGCCGTGGCAGGCGACGCAATTGTCGGCAAAAATCTTCTCGCCTTTGGCAGCGTCGTAGCCCTTTCGGGTCGGAAGACCCGACAGCGATCGGACATAATTGGCCACCGTGACGATCTCGTCCGGCTTCAGCACGCCGTCCTTGCCGAAGGCGAGCATCTGGCCCTCGTGGGTCTTGGCATGACCCGAGCGTGCGCCGAACTGGATGGTCTGCATGATCTGGTCGAGCGTGCCGCCCCACAGCCAGTCGTCGTCGTTCAGGTTCGGAAAGCCCTTGGCGCCGGCCGCGCCAGAGCCGTGACACGGCGCGCAATTGTCGCCGAACACGGTCTTGCCCTTGGCACGGGCGAGCGCCAGCAAGGCCGGATCCTTCTCGATGTCGGCCAGCGAGGCCGCACCCAGCGCCACCATCTTGTCGCCCCTGATCTTCTCAAGGTTGGCGAGCTCGACCGCGACGTCGGCGCGCGACGAGTAGCCGATCACACCGCGCGTGTTGCTGGAGATCAGCGGCCAGGCCGGATAGACGATCCAGTATCCGATCGCCCAGATGATGGTGAGATAGAATGTAATCACCCACCAGCGCGGCAGCGGCGTGTTGAGCTCCTTGATGCCATCCCACTCATGCCCGGTCGTGGACCTGCCGGTGACGGAATCGAATTCACTTTGATGATCGGTCATGATCTCTTACTCCTCCCGCAACGGCAGACTGGCTGCTTCGTCGAAGGCGGCCTTGTTGCGGGGCCAGAATGCGTAGGCGATGATCGCGAGAAAGATCGCGACGAAGACCGGCGTCCAGATCGTGGTCACGAGACCGGATGCGAGATTGTCGAGTGTCAGGATGGCTTTCATCGGTGATGCCTTCTCAGCGAAGATTGGCTTTCTCGTTGTAGAGCTTGAAGTCGACCAGAGTGCCGAGCATCTGCAAGTAGGCGATCAGCGCGTCCATCTCGGTCGGCGTTCCGGTCTTGCCGTCGAAATTACGCACGACGGCCTTGGCGTAGCGCTTGGTGAAGGCATCCGCGCCGGCATTGTCGGGATCGGCCTGGGCCTTCATGTCGGCGGCCGCGTTGGCGATCTGGTCGTCGGTATAGGGAACGCCGACGGTCCGCAGCGTGCGCATGTGATCGGCGATGGTCTCCGGATCGACTTCCGTTGAGCTGAGGAACGGATAACCCGGCATTACCGACTGCGGCACGATCGCACGCGGATTGGTCAGATGGGTGACGTGCCAGTCGTCGGAATATTTGGCGCCGACGCGGGCAAGGTCAGGACCGGTGCGCTTCGAGCCCCACTGGAACGGGTGGTCGAACATGCTTTCGGCGGCGAGCGAGAAGTGGCCGTAGCGCTCGACCTCGTCGCGCAGCGGCCGGATCATCTGCGAGTGGCAGAGATAGCAGCCTTCGCGGACGTAGATGTTGCGCCCCGCCAGCTCGAGCGGCGTGTAGGGCCTGACGCCGTCGACCACCTCGATCGTGCTCTTGAGGTAGAACAGCGGGGTGATCTCGACGAGACCACCGATCGCGATCACCAGCAGAATGCCGACGACCAGGATGATCGAGTTCTTTTCGAAGACTTGGTGGCGTGTCCAGAACGACATGGTGTTGCTCCTCATTCCGCCGGCTGAAGAGCGACGGGCATCTGGACTTCCTGCTCGCCGACGCGAACCGTCATCCACAGATTGTAGGCCATGATCAGCGCGCCGATCAGGAACAGCGCACCGCCGGCGGCACGGATGATGTAGAAGGGATGCATCGCCTCGACGGTCTCGATGAAGGAATATTCGAGGAAGCCGAGCGAGGTATAGGCGCGCCACATCAGGCCCTGGAGGATGCCGGACACCCACATCGCCGAGATGTAGAGCACGATTCCGAGCGTTGCGATCCAGAAGTGCCAGTTCACGAGCTTCAGGCTGTAGAGGCCCTTGCGATTCCACGCCCACGGCACCAGGCAGTACAGTGCGCCGAAGGAGACGAAGCCGACCCAGCCGAGCGCGCCGGAATGCACGTGGCCGATGGTCCAGTCGGTGTAGTGGCTGAGCGAGTTGACCACCTTGATCGACATCATCGGTCCCTCGAAGGTCGACATGCCGTAGAAGGCGACGGAGACGACGAGCATGCGCAGCACGGGGTCAGTCCGCAGCTTGTCCCACGCACCCGACAGCGTCATCAGGCCGTTGATCATGCCGCCCCAGGAGGGCATCCACAGCATGATCGAGAAGGTCATGCCGAGCGTCTGCGTCCAGTCCGGCAGCGCGGTGTAGTGCAGATGGTGCGGGCCAGCCCAGATGTAGAGGAAGATCAGCGCCCAGAAATGGATGATCGAGAGCCGGTAGGAATAGATCGGCCGCTCCGCGCGCTTCGGAATGAAATAATACATGATGGCGAGAAAGCCGGCGGTGAGGAAGAAGCCGACCGCGTTGTGGCCGTACCACCATTGGAACATCGCATCCTGGATGCCGCCCCAGGCGATGTAGGATTTCGAGCCCAGGAACGACACCGGCAGCGCGGGATTGTTGCCGAGATGCAGAACCGCGATCGTCACGATGAAGGCGAGATAGAACCAGTTCGCGACGAAGATGTGAGGTTCCTTGCGCTTCAGGATCGTGCCGAGGAAGACGAGCAGATAGGTGACCCAGACGATGGTCAGCCAGAGGTCGGCATACCATTCCGGCTCGGCATATTCCTTCGACTGCGTGACACCGAGCAGATAGCCCGTGCCGGCGATCAGGATGAAGTAGTTGTAGCCGAGCACGACGAACCAGGGCGCGATATCGCCGGCAAGCCTGGCACGGCACGACTTCTGGACCACGTAGAACGACGTCGCGATCAGGACGTTGCCGCCGAAGGCGAAGATCACGGCCGAGGTATGCAGCGGCCGTAGCCGGCCGAATTGAATCCAGGGCAAGTCGAAGTTCAGAGCGGGCCAGGCCAATTGCGAGGCGATGATCAGTCCGACCAGAAAGCCCGCGATGCCCCAGAACACCGCCATGAAAGAGGAGAACTTGATGGGGCCCATGTTGTAGTTGGGGCGGCCATTGATCTCCGCAGGCGGCAGCGCCGCGGGGCGATCGTAGTAGCGGTTGAAGATGAAGAACACCGCGGCCAGGCTCGCCGCCGCGCTGAGCCCGGCGTGGAAGGCGAAGGGCGCGTCGAGCGCCTTGGCCGAGGCGATCACGCAGAGGAACGCGGTGACTGCGAACACGACAGCCAAGCCGCTTTCACCGATGGTCATTGATTTGGAGATGGAGGGCTGGGGCATCGCGGATTCTCTCTGAAAGAACACGCCGCCAGAAACCACATTCACCCTCGCGAGGAATTGATTGAAATCAAGATAGATGGATTTCTGTTCATGTCGGGCTGATGTCGATCGGCGAGCGATATCAACCGCTTCGACATCGCGCCAAGCCCATGGCGCGGCGATGGCTCCGGAAAATCACGGAGCCAGAAATCGCCGGATTTCAGGATTGATCCTCAGTCGCTCGCGGTCGCCTTTAGCGCCGCGATGACGTCCTCGCGCGCGATGATTCCGACCAGCTTCTGGGCGCCGTCGAGCACGATGATGCTGCGGATGCGGTGTTCGACCATGATTTGGAGAACACGCGTCAACCGCGTGTCGGGGCTGACATAGATGAACTCCGGCGTCATGACGTCGCCGACCTTCCGGCTCATCAGGTCATTATAGCGCGGCAGCATCTGGCTCGGCGTGAAGGCAAAGCACTTCAGGATATCGAACTTGGTGACGATGCCGACGACCTGTCCGTCGTCCTCCACAGGGTAGGAATTGAAATCGTCCTGCTCGAACATCTCGCCGAGCGCGAGCAAATTTTGGTCACGCTGCACCGTTCTGACGTTGCGCGTCATGTAGCCGCCGGCAGTCTGCTCAAGGAATTTGTACACGGCACGTCCTCATCGATTTGTCTGTACGCCTCGCCTTCAATGCGACAGCAGCACACAGCGCGCGGATTGCGTGACCAGATATTCCGTAACGCCGCCGAGAATCAGCTCGCTGAAGCGGGAATGGCCGTAGGCACCTGCGACGATCAGGCCGGCTCCGACATCGCCGGCGATGCTCTCCAATTGCACGTCGGCCGTTTCCTTCCCCGCCTCCACGACACGCGCCGTCGCCGTGACGCCATGGCGCGCGAGCCAGGCGGCGACGTCGCTGACACGTGTCGCGACGACCGAACGGTCGTCGTCTGCCTCCGGAATCTCGACGATGGTGATCTCCTTCGCCTTGCGCAGCATGGGCAGCGCGTCAGCCACTGCCCGCCGCGCCTCGGGCGTGTCCTTCCAGGCCACAAGCACGCTGCGCAGATCGAGCCAGTCGATCCTGTCGGGCACCACCAGCAGCGGCCGGCCGGCTTGCATCACCAGATCCTTGGGGCTTGCGAGTGCAAAGGAATCGGAGAAGGCCGGGCTCTGTCCCCCGCTGACGACGATGTCGGCACAGCGCGCCTGCGCTGAGACGAATCGTGCGGGGAAGTCCATGGCGCTGCGCCATTCCACCCGTCCGCCGCGAGCCTTGGTTGCGGCGCGGAATTGCGTCTCCAGATCGGCCAAGCGCCTCTTGATGGAGGCTTCCTCCTGATCGATCATCCGCTGAGCAGCGGTGCCATCCGTGAAATAAAGTGGCGGAGCGAAGCGCGCCGCCGCGACCCCGACGATAGCCGCCTCGAATCGCTCGGCAAGCTCGCCGGCGACCTGAAGGCGGGCATCGTTGGGCTGGCCGAGCGCCAGGCTGACCATCACCGTCGCGTAAGTCATCGGAAGCCTCCAGTGCAATCTGTTTGATGAAATGTACGCCTGCCTGCATTCCGCGAGATGAGATAGATCAAGAGCCCCCGGGGGCGGCTCGCGCCCTCGACCGACCAGCGACGGAACTTGCCTCCGGGCCGGGCTTGGGCGACATTGCGGTAGCGGTATCGGCGTCAGGGCCCCCGCATCAGGAATCAGGAGCATCGCTTGTCGCCGACCCGTGTAACGCATCCGCAAGATGACGGCCGGGGCGAACATTTCCGCGTCCGGATCGAGGGATTCGGCGTCGGCACCTGGGATCTCGACCTCAAGACGATGGAATGGGAATGGTCCGACACCTCGAGGGCCCTGCTTGGGGTCTCACCAGACCAGCCGGAGAGCTACGAGCTGTTCCTGTCGCGTCTGGAGCCGAGGGATCGTGACCGGGTCGAGAGTGCGATCCGGCGGGTCTCCGAGCACGGCGGCGGCTTTGATGTGTCCTTCAGGGTCTCTGGAGCGATAGGCGGGGAAAAATGGATCAGGGCCCGCGCCGGCCTGATTCGCGATGAGGCCGGCGCTGCCCGTCATCTCAGCGGCATCTTCCTCGATATCAACGAGGAGAAGCACGTCGAGGAGGCGCTCCGCACGCGTGAGACCCACCTCCGCTCCATCCTTCATACCATTCCCGACGCCATGATCGTCATCGACGGTCGCGGCATCATGCAGTTGTTCTCGACGGCGGCCGAGCGCCTGTTCGGCTGGTCCGAGCAGGAGGCGATCGGCCAGAACGTCAGCATCCTGATGCCGGAACCCGATCGCTCCCGCCATGACGGCTATATCGCCCGCTATCGCTCGACCCACGATCCGCACATCATCGGCATCGGCCGCATCGTCACCGGCAAGCGTCGCGACGGCACCACTTTTCCGATGCACCTGTCGATCGGCGAGATGCAGTCGGGGGGCGAGCCCTATTTCACCGGCTTCGTGCGCGACCTCACCGAGCATCAGCTGACCCAGGCGCGGCTGCAGGAGTTGCAGTCCGAGCTCGTCCATGTGTCGCGACTGAGCGCGATGGGCGAGATGGCGTCCGCGCTGGCTCACGAGTTGAACCAGCCGCTTGCCGCGATCAGCAACTACATGAAAGGATCGCGGCGACTGCTCGCCGGCAGCGCCGATCCGAATCTGGCCAAGATCGAAAGCGCGCTGGATCGCGCCGCGGAGCAGGCCGTACGTGCAGGCCAGATCATTCGGCGCCTTCGCGATTTCGTCGCGCGCGGTGAGTCCGAAAAGCGGGTTGAAAGCCTCTCCAAGCTGATCGAGGAGGCCGGCGCGCTCGGGCTCGCCGGTGCGCGCGAACAGAACGTCCAGCTCCGGTTCAGTCTGGATCAGAGCGCCGATCTCGTCCTCGCCGATCGGGTCCAGATCCAGCAGGTCCTGGTCAATCTGTTCCGCAACGCGCTGGAGGCAATGGCGCAATCGCCGCGGCGGGAGCTCGTCGTCACCAACACCCGCGTCGGTGACGACATGATCGAGATCGAGGTTTCCGACACCGGCTCCGGCTTCCAGGACGACGTCATTCCGAATCTGTTTCAGACCTTCTTCACCACCAAGGAAACCGGCATGGGGGTGGGACTGTCGATCAGCCGCTCGATCATCGAGGCTCATGGCGGGCGCATGTGGGCCGAGAGCAACGCATCGGGCGGGGCGACATTCCGCTTCACTCTGCCTGCAGCCGATGAGAGCTGAACCATGACGACCAATGGAATTGTCTACGTAATCGACGACGACGAAGCGATGCGTGATTCGCTGAATTTTCTGCTCGATTCATCGGGTTACAGCGTCACCTTGTTCGACGACGCGCAACGCTTCCTCGATGCCCTCCCCGGCCTCGCGTTCGGTTGCGTCCTCTCCGACGTGCGCATGCCCGGCATCGACGGGATCGAGCTTCTGAAGCTGATGAAGGCGCAGCACTCTCCGTTTCCGATCTTGATCATGACCGGCCACGGCGACGTGCCGCTCGCGGTCGAGGCGATGAAGCTCGGCGCCGTCGACTTCCTTGAAAAGCCGTTCGAGGACGACCGCCTTGTCACGATGATCGAGTCGGCTATCCGGCAGGGCGAGCCGGCCGCAAGGACCGAAGCCATATCCCAGGACATCGCCGCCCGCGTCGCATCCCTCAGCCCGCGCGAGCGCCAGGTCATGGAAGGACTGGTCGCAGGCCTGTCCAACAAGCTGATCGCCCGCGAGTACGACATCAGCCCGCGCACCATCGAGGTGTACCGGGCCAATGTCATGACCAAGATGCAGGCAAACAGCCTCTCGGAGCTGGTCCGGCTGGCGATGCGCGCCGGCATGCTGAAGGATTGAGGCAAGTCCGGTCGAGAGGTCAGGTCAGGTTGAGGTAAGTCAAAATTCGCCACCTCCCCCTGTGGTAGTCGATCCGAATGGTCGAGATCGGCTCACATCATCAGCGACTGCCAATGGCACCACCACCCGCACGGCCCACCGTCTACGTGGTCGACGACGATGACGCGGTGCTCGGGTCTCTGCGTTTTCTGCTGGAAACCGACGGTTTTGCCGTGCGGACGTTCAGGAACGCCACGGCGCTGCTCAACACGACAAGTCCGTCCGGCGCGGACTGCTACGTGATCGACTACAAGATGCCCGACATCAATGGCATCGAGCTTGCCGGTCGCTTGCTCCAGTCCGACCGCGACACGCCGGTGATCCTGATCACCGGCTATCCCGACAAGAACATCTCGGCTCGGGCGAAGGCGGCAGGCGTGAAAGACGTGATTTTGAAGCCGCTTCTCGACGAGAATCTGGTCAAGCGCATCCGTCGCGCCATCCAGAACAGACGCGGAAATTAGGCAGGCCTCAGAACGCGCTCCTGTACTGCGAAATCTCGCTGCGCGGACCGTAAATCCACATCGGCTCACCGCACTCGCTCGGGCCGTGATCCGTCATGCAGGCCGCGCTCCAGGGAGGAGCCGCGATCTGGCGACCCTCGATCGGACTTGAATGCGAATGGCCGGCGATGGCGTTGGATCGAGGCCGGGCTGTCGTTGCCGTAGCCAGCGAGGGCAGCAGCAACAAGGCGGCCAGAACGGGTACAGCAGATTTGGCTAACATCGGGCGTCTCCATAGGCGTGAACGCTTCCGATGACCCGATTTGCGCTGAAGCCCCGTTATTTCCAGGACACCGAATAGTGAGGACAGCGGTATCCCGCCCCGGCAGGTGACCTACGGGGTTCTACGTAGGTAACCCCCCTTAAGATATCTCGCGAAATTTTCGAAGCACCCGATACCGCGTATCAAATCGCCATCACAACGGAGATGGCGCAAATGCTGACGCAGACCCTCAACACCCCGGCGATCAACACCCAAATCGGTGGACGGATTGCTCCACCCCATCCCGTCTCCGACCAGTTCGGCGCGGTCACCGGCCATGTTGGCCTGGTCGCCACGGAGTTCTCCTACCGCAAGGACGAAGAGATCTACGGCGAGGACGAGCCGGCGGAATATGTCTATCAGGTCGTCTCCGGCGCGGTCCGCACCTACAAGCTCCTGTCCGACGGTCGCCGTCAGATCGGCACCTTCCATCTTCCCGGCGACGTGTTCGGCCTCGAATCCGGCGCCAGCCACCGCCTCGCTGCCGAGGCCATCATCGACACCACCGTCCGCCTCGTGAAGCGCGTCAGCCTCGAAAAGGCTGCCGGTACCGACGTGCAGGTTGCCCGCAAGCTCTGGGCCATGACAGCCGGCGAGCTGCGCCACGCCGAGGACCACATGCTGCTCCTGGGCCGCAAGACCGCGATGGAGCGCGTTGCGACCTTCCTGCTCGAAATGGACCGCCGCCTCGCCGTTGCCGGCATGATGGCACTGCCGATGTGCCGCCGCGACATCGGCGACTATCTCGGCCTCACGCTGGAGACCGTGTCGCGCGCGCTGTCGCAGCTCCATGCCCAAGGCATTCTCGGTTTCTCCGGCGCCCGCCAGATCGTGCTGCGCAACCGCCAGCGCCTGCGCAATCTCGACGCCTGATCGTTTCGTCCTCCCCACCCCCCTTGGCCGGCTGATCTCGTTCAGCCGGCCATTTCTTTTGTCGCAATGCCGGCGCGCCGGGTCTCCGGCATCACGAAGAGGATCAGCAAGAGCCCGGTCGCTGCGATGCCCGCGAGCCCGAAGAAGGCGGTGGCATTGCCGAACCTGTCGCTGACATAGCCGCCGAGCGCCGTGCTCAGCGATGCGCCGATGCCGGTCGCTGTGCCGACGATGCCCTGCGCCAGATTGAAGTGCCCGCTGCCGAAGGCGACGTCGGCCACGACAAGCGGAATCATCACCGCGAACACCGCGGCCGTAAAGCCGTCGAACACCTGCACCGCTACCAGCAGATACGGATCGCGCACGGTTGCAAACAACACGCCGCGGATCGCCAGCGCACCGAACCCGATCAGCAGCAGCGGACGCCGTCCCCACGCCTGCGCCTTGCGTCCGACCGTCGGCGACAACAGCGCCACGATCGCCTGGGGGACAACAATGCAGAAAGCCACCAGCACCGTCGCCCACTGGCTCGACCGCGCCGTCACTGCGCTTGCCATCAGCGGCATCATCGAGGCGTTGGCGAGCTGCAACAGCAGCACGCTCAGCGCAAAGACGATCAGCGGCCGTTGCCGGATCAGATGCCAGATATTGGTATCGCCCGGAACAGGCGCTTCGCGCGGCATCTCGCCGTGACAGCGTGCGATATCCACTTCCTCCTCGCGGATGCGCGACAGCGCGATCAAGGTCGGGATCGCCAGCAGGAAGGTGACCAGGAACACCGAACGGCTCGAGAGAAGATAGCCGGCCGTGCCCATCACTGCGGCGGCGACGCCGTTGCCGAGCGAGGCAAATCGCGCGTTGCGGCCAAGCCTCTCGCCGATCTTGAGCGGGCCGACCAGGCCAAGGCTGATCGCCGCGATCGCCGGCCCCAGCACGCAACTCGCCGCCGCATGCAGCGTTGCCGCCGCCACCACCACGGGGAAGATCGGCATCGCCGCATAGGCGAGCGCACAACAGCCGATGGTCGCGATCGCGAGCCCCGCGACCAGTCGTTCCGATTTCGCAGCATCGATGATGGCGCCGCCCGGCATCTGGCCGATCAGCGCGACGATGCCGCCGATCGACAGCACGAAGCCGATCTCGACTTGCGTCCATTTCTGCGTCGTCAGATAGACCGCGATGAAGGGGCCGAAGCCGGTCTGCACGTCGGCGAGGAAGAAGATGAACCAATCGAGACCGCGCAGGCTCCGCTGCGACGGCGCCGGAATGGCCGCAAGGACGGGTACGGCGACGTTGTCCTGTTCAACGCGTCCCTCGCGATTTGCATGATCAGGCTTCCTCGACAAGAGCACAGGCGGTCAGCCCTCCCCCCTCCTCACTGGATGGCTTGCAGCGGTTGAAGACTGCCGGACGCACCTAACACGACCATCGGCATGTCTTCCTTGTATTCCGGCGCGGCTGCGACCTGCGCCTTGGTCAGTTCCAGCGTGATGCTGTCCTTCTTGTTGGTGATCTTGCCGAAGCGCAGCGCATTCCAGTCCACCACGATCTTGCGGCTGCCGACGCCGAGGAAGCCGCCGAAATCGATGACGGCGGCGCGCACATGGCCGCTGAGATCGACGATGACGTCGACGATATGGCCCATGTCCTCGTCCGCCGCGCTGCGCACGTCACGGCCGAGCACGCCATGGGCGTCGCTGGCGCCGATGATGGTCACCGACGGCGGCGGCGCGGCATCCTTCGGGGTGACGGGCACCACTGAGGCCGGCGGCGCAGCCGTCGGCGGTGCGTTTGCCTCAGTCGGGGCTGCATTGGCGGACGCGGGCAGCTCCTCCGCGGCACGCGATACGGCAACCGTCAATCCCGCGGCGACGGCGAAGCTTAGGGACAACCATCCGGCGGTACGCATGACACCCTCCTCGCTGGCGCCGCTAGTGCGTCAGCACGATCGACACCTGGATCTGGCCCCGCGTGCGCAGCACCTCCAGCGCCACGTCGTGGCCGTGACGGCTGACGCGCAGATCCACGCTGGATTCGCCCAAGCGCAGATCGCGCAGGATGACCTCGTTCAGAAAGGCCGGCAGATGCGGATTGCGCAACCGGATCTCGCAGCGCGCGACGTCGAACTCGATGCCGAGCGCCGCCTCCAGCAGCGTGAACGGCGTTGCGCTGGCCCAGGCCTGCGGCGCGCAGGCGACCGGATAGAGCGTCGGGCCGCGCCGCTTCTCGCGACGAAAGCCGCAGAACAACTCCGGCAATCGCCTCAGATCCATATAGGTCGCGGCCTCGAACAGGCCCTTGAAGACGTGCGCGACCGAATGCTTGAGCCCGTAATGGGCAAGCCCAAGCGCGATCAGTGCGTTGTCGTGCGGCCAGATTGATCCGTCGTGATAGGACATCGGATTGTAGCGGACTTCGCCGCGGGCAACGGTGCGGATGCCCCAGCCCGAGAAGAAGTGCGGGCGCATCAGATCGGCGGCCACGAGCCGGGCGCGATCCTCACGGATCATGCCACTGAACAGCACCTGCCCGGCATTCGAGGTGCGGACCTCGCAGCGCCGCTTTTGACCGTCGAGCGCGACGGCATAGGTCCCAAGCTCCTCGCACCAGAATGCCTGTTCGAAGCGCTCGGCGAGCGCCTTGGCTTCCGCCTCGAGCTTCCTCGCGAGATCGGGTTTGCCGAGCCTTAGCGCGCATCGCGCGGCGAGCTGCTTGGCCATAAAGACGTAGCCTTGGACCTCGGCGAGCGCGATATTGCCTTCCGCGAGCTTGCCGTCGGCGTGGAAGATCGCATCGTAAGAATCCTTCCAGCCCTGGTTGGCCAGCCCTTTTTCGGTGGCGCGCTGGTACTCGACGAAGCCGTCCTGATCAGGATCTCCGGGACCGTCGATCCAGGCGAGGCCCGCCTCGATCGCAGGCCACAGCTCGACCAGTGTCTTCTCATCGCCGGTCCGCTCGAAATAGCGCCCCGCGAGCAGCACGAACAGTGCAGTTGAGTCCACGCTGCCGTAATATTGCGAGAATGGCACCTCGCGCAGCGCCGCCATCTCGCCGCCGCGCATCTCGTGCAGGACCTTTCCCGGTGCGGCATCGGCGAGCGGATCAACCGCCTTGGCCTGGAAATGCGCAAGCCGCCGCAGCACGCCTTTTGCCACCCGAGGATCGACCCACAGCATCTGCAGCGCCGTAATCAGACCGTCACGGCCGAACGTCGTCGAATACCAGGGGATGCCGGCATAGGGATAGCGCCCCTGCGGCGTCTCCGTCATCAGCATGTTGAGGTCGGCCATGGCCTGGCACAGCACCTCGTTGAAGATGTTGTTGGAGGTTTCGATGCTGGCCGCGCCGATCGTCGACTGCCGCATCTCGCGGCGATGCGCCAGCAGACCCCGGAAGAAGCGCGCCGGCTTCTCCGCGAGCGGCCGGTTGCAGGACACGGCCACGAACAATGATTTGGCTTCGTGTGGATCGAGCTCCAGCTGCCAGGTCGCGGCATTCACCGAGAGCCGCGTCGGGCGCGGATCGAAATGCAGGCCGGTGGTGCGCTCGGCCTCGTCGAGGCCGCGATATTCGAACAGCACGTCGGTCGGCCCGAGCAGCCTGCTGGTGCCTGTGCCGCGGCGCGGCCGCCGCTCGCCCCGCACCTCGAACAGATCGGCAAAATCATTGTCGAACAGCAGCGTCAGCTCGAAGCTGGCCCGCTGTTCGCCGTGGTTCTGAAGTCCGATGCGCTGATACGCGGTGCCGCGCCACAGGAAGATCGTGCGGACGATGTGCAGCAGGTCCTTTTGCAGGACGATGCGACCCTGGCGATAGATATCGGGGTTGGTAAGGTCGACCGTCAGACCCGAATTGTCGTCGCGCAGGTTCGAGCCGAGCAGCAGCGGCTGGAGATCGTCGAGCACCAGCTCCAGCCGCGCCAGATAACGCGTGTCGTGGTTGAACAGGCCGTCGGGCCCGCCGGCGGAGGCACCGATGTCGCCATGGCTGTCCAGCACGATGAAGGTGTCGTCGTGCTTGAGCGAACGGCGGGGCCGCGCGGCGGGCCCCGTCATGGGAATGTAGAACGCCTGCTCGGCGACGGTCTCCATCGTCTGCGATACCGAGATGATCTTGGTTGCGGCTTCGGCTGCCATGAGCTGCTCCCCTGCTGCCAGTGTTTCGAACGCGACCGAGGCAAACGCAACTGTTGGATTTACGCGGCGAACTTCGCGAGCCGGCTCATTTCCTGCGTCACCAGCTCACGGTACGGACCATGCCCCTGCATCAGCCGGTCGGGCGCACCGTCCTCGATGATCTTACCGTTTCTGAGCACGACCACACGGTCGAAATTGCGCAGCGTCGCGAGACGATGCGCGATCGCGATCACGGTGCGACCGCGCATCAGGCGCGACAGCGCCTCGCGGATCGCCTCCTCGGATTCGCTGTCGAGCGCGGCAGTGGCCTCATCCAGCAGCAGGATCGGCGCGTCCTTCACGAAGGCGCGCGCGATCGCGATGCGCTGGCGCTGGCCGCCGGACATTTTGACGCCGCGGTCGCCGACCATGGTGTCGAGACCGTCAGGCAGGCTGTCGATGAAATCGCAGCGCGCAGCGATCGCAGCGCGCAACACCTCATCGTCGGTCGCGTTCGGCCGGCCGTAGCGGATGTTCTCGCGGATCGAGCGATGAAACAGCGAGATGTCCTGCGGCACCACCGAGATCGCCTCGCGCAGACTCTGCTGCGTGACCATGGAGATGTCCTGGCCATCGATCATCACACTGCCCTCGTCGACATCGTAGAAGCGTTGGAGCAGCGTGAACAGGGTGGATTTGCCGCCGCCGGACTGCCCGACCAGGCCGACGCGCTGACCGGGCTGGAGCCGCAGGCTGAAGCGCTCGAAGATCTTCTCGCCGCCCGGATAGCCGAAGGTGACGTTGTTGAACGCGATCGCGGCGCCGCTCTTGACCAGCGGCTCGGCCTCGGGATGATCGCGCAGCTCGTGCGGCACCAGCAAAGTCGCGATCGCCTCGGTCAGGCGGGCGACATGCTGGGTAACATCGACCAGGGCAACCGCGAGGTCGCGCGTCGCGCTCAGGATCGAGATACCGAGGGTGCAGACCAGAACGACGTCGCCGGTGGTCGCCTCGCCCTGCTGCCAGAGCGTGACGGCCCAGGCCATCAGAGCAATCGTCAGGATCACGGTCACGGCGGCATGCAACAGCCGCAGCTTCTCCAGATAGCGCAGGCTGCGTCCGCGCGCATTGACTTCCCGGTTCACCGTGGCGTCAAACCGCTCGTGCTCGTGGCCGATGCCGCAGAAGGCGCGGACTAGCGGCATATTGCTGATCACGTCGATCATCTCGCCGTCGACGGCGGCCGCCTTGTCGGCAAAGTCGTCATGCAACGGCTTGCCTGCCGCGGCCAGACGGAACATCGCCGCCACCATGCCGCCGGCGATCACGACCAGGCCTGCCGCCATATAGGGGCTTACGGTTCCAATCAACCCGATTGCGGCAATTGTGGCAATGCACGGCGGCAGCACATTCCAGACGAACATGTTCTCGACGGTGAACACCGCGTTGGATGTCGCCGTGATGCGGCTCGTCAGCATGCCCGGCATCCGGTCCAGGAAATAACTCGGCGCATGTCCGGTCAGATGACGAAATATGTCACGACGTAAATCGCCCGTGACACGAACGAAGGTGAAGCTCGCCGTCCAGCTCGCGATCCGCCACAGAAAATTGTCGGCAGCAATCAGCGACATGAGCAGGATGAATGCCAGCCATACGCTGCCACCATGCGAGGTTCCCGCCGACAAGGCGTCGACGAGAGATTTGACGCCGTACTGCGTGCCCACGGAGCAGGCAACCGCCGCCACGACCGCGAACAGGATCACCAGATGCGACGCCAATCGCCGCCGTAGATAGCGCAAGACAAAGGCAAATGGCCTGCGCGCGTATCCAGAAAGATGATCCATGTGACCCCGTCGTGATGATTTCAGTTGTTCTGACTGGTCGAGTGAACAACGACCAGTTCGCCTCGGTTCCCGGGCAACGTCATCACGACATGCGGATGCGGACGATCTGCGAAGAGGAGATGGCAGCATCGAGACAGGCGCGCGATGTGTCGAATAAGTAACGTTTGTTGAGAGGAACTTCGCAACTGCGGGAACGTTCCCTTCTCGGCATGCCGGTGCCGATACACGGCGGGGGTTCCAACGTTCACATGATCGTAGAGGAGAAGGTGAGATGCGCATCGCGCAGGTAGCTCCGTTGACGGAGGCTGTTCCACCCAAGCTGTATGGCGGCACCGAGCGGGTGGTGCATTGGTTGACGGAAGAGTTGGTGGCCCTTGGACACGACGTCACGCTGTTCGCCAGCGGCGACTCGCAGACGTCGGCGAAGCTCGACGCATTATGGCCGCGGGCGCTTCGCCTTGATGGTTCCGTGCGCGATCCCAACGCGCTGCACATGGTGCTCTTGGAGCGCGTGCGGCAGAAATGTGACGACGAGGAGTTCGACTTCCTCCACTTCCATCTCGACTATTACCCCTGGTCGCTGTTCTACCGGCAGCCGACGCCGTTCCTGACCACGCTGCATGGCCGGCTCGACCTGCCGGAGCATCAGCCTGTGTTCAACACCTTCTCCAAGATGCCTGTGATCTCGATCTCCAACGCGCAGCGACGGCCGGTGCCGCAGGCGAACTGGGTCTCGACGATTCATCACGGCCTGCCGGAAAACCTGCTGACGCCGAAGCCGGCCAAGCAGGAATATCTCGCGGTGCTCGGCCGCATCGCGCCGGAGAAGGGCGTCGATCGCGCCATCAAGATCGCGATGCATTGCGGCATTCCGCTGAAGATCGCGGCCAAGGTCGACCGCGCCGACCAGGACTATTATGACGAGCTGATCAAGCCGATGATCGCAGGCAATCCGCTGGTCGATTTCATCGGCGAGATCGGCGATCACGAGAAGTCGGACTTCCTCAGCGGCGCACTGGGCCTGTTGCTGCCGATCGACTGGCCGGAGCCGTTCGGCCTCGTGATGATCGAAGCCATGGCCTGCGGTACGCCGGTGGTTGCCTTCAATCGCGGCTCGGTGCCGGAGATTATCGATGAGGGCCTCACCGGCTTCGTCGTCGAGGACATCATCAGCGCCGCCGGCGTGGTGAAGCGCCTCGCGCAACTCGACCGCGCCGCGATCCGCAAGCAGTTCGAAAAGCGCTTCACCGCGCGACGAATGGCGCTCGACTATCTTGCCGCCTATCGCGGGCTGATCGAGGCCCAAGCGCCGCGGATCAAGCTGGTGAGCAGCGCGGAGTAGCAGCTACACAAACAGTGTCGTCCCGGACAAGCGCGACCAAAGCGCGCGCCTGGGGTTATGCGTCCCGGCCTTCGCCGGGACGACACCAAGTCTGCTACAACCGCAATGCCTACCCCACCACCGCCCGCTTCGGCTCCACAATCTCAAACATCCGCGGGAATTCGTCCATCAATCCCATCAGCTCGGCGAGCTTCATCGGGTTGCCCGAAAGCTTGACCTTCCCGCCCGCCACCGCTTCCGGAAAGCTCGTCAGCTTCGCGATCACCTCGTCCAGCGTGGCACGCGCCAGCGTGAAGCTGGCGTCGGCATTGTCGGCCTGAACGCCTTCGGCATAGGTGAGCGCGCAGTTCTCGAGATTGAGCACGAACCTTTCGCCGGTGTCCGAAAAGCTCCAGTTCAGCACGATGCGCTTGCCTTCCGCCTTGGGACCGTTGAGGCGGATGCCGAGCACGTCCCAGAGCTGCTCCGTGCGCAGCGCCGCCAGCGTCTCGCGCGGCATCGGCGGACGCGGCGGGGTCTTCGGCATGCCTTGCCGAAGCTCCTGTGCGCCAAACAGATAGGCGTTGCGCCAGGTCGAGCTCTCCGCGGCGTAGCCGAGCTGCTCGAGCGTGTCGGCCAGCAACGCGCGCGCCGCCGCATTGTCGGGCTCGGCGAAGACGAGATGACCGAGCGCCTGCGCGACGAAGCGGAATTCCCCCTTGTCGAAATCCGCGCGCGCCCGCGTCAGGATCGCATCGGCGCCGCCCATATACTCGACATATTTCTTGCCTGACTCCACCGGCGGCAGCGGATCGAGATTGACCGGATTGGCGTCGTACCAGCCGAGGTATTTCTGGTAGATCGCCTTCACATTGTGCCTGATGTGGCCGTAGTAACCGCGACCGTGCCAGGCGCCCTCCAGGCTCTTCGGCAGCTGGATCGTCTCGGCGATCTCGGCCGCAGTGAGGCCGTGATTCATCAGGCGGATGGTCTGGTCATGCGCAAATTTGTAGAGGTCGCGCTGCTCGCGGATCATGCTGTCGATGCGCTCAGCTCCCCACACAGGCCAGTGATGCTGGCCGCACATCGCCTCGGCCCTGCCACCCCACAGCTGCAGCGCCTCGCCCAGATACTTTGACCAGGCCAGCGCGTCGCGCACGTCGGCGCCGCGGAACGGCAGCAGATTGTGGAAATTATGCGTGCAGTTCTCAGCCAAATTCAGCAGCTTGTAGCGCGGCAGGAAGAAGTGCATCTCCGCCGGTGCTTCGCTGTTCGGCGCCATCTGGAATTCGAACTCGACGCCGTCGATGACACGCTTGTCGCCGGTCGCCATGATCAGATCGGTCGGACGCAGCAGCGCGACCGCACCCGCTGCCATGCTCTTGCCGAGGCCGCAATCGACCTGCCCTCGCGCCCCCTTGGCGAGGAACGGCCCGAACTGATATTGCGCCCGGCGCAGCATCGCTGGCCCAGCGATGATGTTCTCGGAGACCGCGTGCTCCATGAACAGGTTCGGCGCGATGATCGGTACACGACCGGTGGCGAGCGCGTCCTCCTCCAGCACGCCGCGCGCGCCGCCCCAGTGATCGGTGTGGGTGTGGGTGAAGATGACGGCCGCAACCGGCTTCAAGCCGCGGTGTTTGAAATAGAGATCGAGCGCAGCCCGCGCGCCTTCGATGGAGGTCAGGGTGTCGACCACGATGACGCCGCTGTCGCCCTCGATCAGCGTCATGTTGGCGATGTCGAGGCCGCGCACCTGGTAGACGCCTGGCACCACCTCGAACAACCCGTGCTGCATATTCAGCCGCGACTGCCGCCACAGGCTGGGATTGACCGTCGGCGGGGCCTTCTCGCTGGACAGAAAGCCATAGGGCTCGAGGCTCCAGACCGTCCGCCCTTGAGGATTTGTAATCTTCGCGTGCTCGATGGTGCCGACGAAGCCGCGCGCCGCATCGTCGAAATCCCGCGTGTCGGAAAACGGCAACGCGTTCAGCATCGCCTGTTGCTGCGCAATGACTGAAGGCGTCGCGTCCTTCGGCGTGTCGGCTACTTCGGTGCTGTTCATGGCATTCCTCCCCCGTCTTGTCTGGGAGGCATCTAACCGTATCTCGATTGCGGTTCCAACCGCTGCTTATGCCGCCAGCCCTTCGGAAACGCTTTGGCCCGCTGCGGTCGCATCCGCCATCCTCAATTCGCGGGCCAGCACATAGCCGCCGCGATGTTGCTTGGCACGGTAGAGCGCCTTGTCGGAGCGCGACAGCAGCGCCTCCGCGGTTCGTCCGTCGCCCGGCGCGACGGCAACGCCCACGCTCGCGCCGAGCTCGACCGTCTGTCCGTCGATATCATAAGGCAAGCTGATCGACCGCACGATACGCTGGGCCGTCGCTTCCGCATCGGTCGCCGCGCGCTGGACCAGGACGAATTCGTCGCCGCCCATCCGCACCACGAGGTCGTCGGTCGCGGCGATCGCTCTGAGCCGCCCGGCCACCTGCTTCAGCAACGCGTCGCCGACGGGATGGCCGAAGCGGTCGTTCGCTTCCTTGAAGCGGTCGAGATCGAGCGTATGAACGGCGATCGTCCCCGCCGCGAGCATGGCAGGCAAGTCCGTCGCGAGCACCGAACGATTGGCCAGGCCAGTCATCGGATCGATGCGCGACAGCTGCTCGAACTGCCGCTTCAGCGTGATCTGGTTGATCGAGGCGTTGAAGCTCAGCCGCACCATCTCGAAGCTCGCGGCGACATACATCAGGATCAGGAGCCCGAGCCCGACATGGCGCAGATCGGGCTGCATGAAAATCACGATCGCAGCGGGCGCGGCGATCGCGACGAGATCGAGCAGCGCCGCGACGGGGCGCAGCGCCAGCCGCGCCACCACGCCGGCGCCAAAGCCGAAGCCGATGCCGACCGCCATCACGCAGCAGAGCGCATCACCCAGCACGATGCTGCGCGCTGCAAACAGGCCGAGGATGAGGGCTGTCACGACGGTGCCGGCCACATAGCGCCGCTCCCAGCGCCCGCCCTCGGCCCGGCCGAGCTGCGGCGAACGCGCAAGCCGGCGGCGGAATGCAAAGATCTCGACCAGACGAACAATGGCCACCAGCACGCCCGCGACCGTCAGTCCGGCCGTCACCATGTCGCCGGTCTCGTAGGTCGTGATCGCGCCAACCATCGCCAGGCAGGCGGCCGCAAGAATGTTGGGCACCGTCGTGCCGTGAAGGCCCGTGATGACTTCCATATAGACGGCGTCGGAAATCGACGCCCGTCCGGATTCCATTCTTTTGAACAACATGCCAGCACCCATCCGCTGGCACGTTCTTACCGCAGACCCGTAAAAATGGATTCCATGCGCAACAATGGCATTTGAACGCGCGGGTTTACCCCGCGTTAGCCATATCCCACCTACACGCAGGCTAATGCATTCCCAGCACCCGCGGCAGCCACAGCGTCAGGTCGGGCCAATAGGTCACGATGACGAGGAAGCCGAGCATGGTGAGCAGCCACGGCATCACCGCGCCCGCGAGGTCCGTGATGCGCATGCGCGCTATCATCGAGGCGACATAGAGGTTCAGGCCGACAGGCGGATGGCAGAGGCCGACCTCCATGTTGACGTCCATGACGATGCCGAAATGGACGAGGTCGATGCCGAGCTTCTTGGCCGCGGGCGCCAGGATCGGCGCCATGATCAGGATGATCGAGTTCGGCTCCATGAAGTTGCCGGCGAGCAGCAGCAGCACGTTGACGACGAGCAGGAAGCCGACCCAGCCGAGATTCTGCGCCGCGATCCAGTCGGCCAGCGTCGCCGGCAAATTTTCGTTGGAGAGCACGAAGGAGAACAGCACCGCGTTGGTGACGATGTAGAGCAGCATCGCGCTGGTATTGGCGGCGCGCAGCAGCACGCGCGGCACGTCCTTCAGGCCGATCGCCTTGTAGACGAACACCGCAATGATGAAGGAATAGACCGCGGCCATCGCGGCGGCTTCGGTGGCGGTGAACAGGCCGCTATAGATGCCGCCGATGATGATGACGACCAGCATCAATCCCCAGACGCTCTCGCGGAAGGCGTGGACCGTCTCACCCCAGGTCGCCTTCTTCATTCGCGGATAGTCGCGGTTGCGCGCCAGCCACCAGGTGACGATGCAGAGCATCGTCGTCAGCAGGATGCCGGGCAGCAGGCCCGCGACGAACAGCGCGCCGATCGAGGTATTGGTCGAGACTGCGTAGACGATCTTCGGGATCGACGGCAGCATCAGGATGCCGAGCGACCCCGCAACCGTGATGATGCCGGCGCCGAAGCGCATGGGATAACCGTGGCGGACCATCTCCGGCAGCACGATGGCGCCGATCGCCGCCACCGTGGCCACGCTCGAGCCGCAGACCAGCGCGAACATCGCGCAGGCGACGATGCCGGCAAGGCCCAGGCCGCCGTGCCAATGTCCGATCAGCGACGTCGCGAAGTTGATCATCCGGCGCGCCACGCCGCCGTGGGTAAGGAAATTGCCGGCGAGGATGAAGAACGGGATCGCCATGATCTCGAAGCCCTCGATGCCGGTGAAGAGCTTCATCGAGACGGCTTCGATCGGCACTGCGGTCAACGTGAACAGGAACGTCATCACGGTGAGGCCGAGCGCGATCGAGACCGGAATGCCTGTGAGCATCAGCGCGATCAGCAGCGCGAATACGGTTGCGGCGCGCATCCAGTGCGGCAGCACGATGAAGCCGGTCTTTTCGCCAAGGCACAGCGCGAAGATCAGGATCGGGGCCATGATCAGGATGACGCCAAGCGGCGAGACTTTTCGCGCGGCGGCCCTGGTGGCGGCGCCGGCAGGCTGCGGATGCAGCGCCGGCGAGACGTCGGCCTCCACGCCCTCGACATGGGTCTCGTCATGATGCGGCAGCTGCCCGGTCCAGAAATAGAACCACGAGACCTGCAGGAAGCGGAAGCACATCAGGCCGGAGCCGAGCGGGATCGCCAGATAGACGAACCACATCGGCGCTTCCAGGTCGTTGGATTGCTGGCCGGTCTTGAACATCTCGGAGACAAAGGAGGCGCCGAAGGCGGCGATCATGCCGGTGAATAGCGCGCCGCACAGCAGCGAGAACAGGATGACGTGCTTGCGCGAATGCTCAGGCAGCCGGTTGACGAGCAGGTCGACGCCGACATGGATGCCGGTGCGCACGCCATAGGCGGCGCCGAACTTCGCCATCCAGATGAACATGTAGATGCAGAGTTCCTGCGCCCAGGACAGATCCAGTTCGGACAGGAACGTGAACACGACCATCGACAGCGACGCCAGCCAGGTCAGCCCGTGCGCGGTGGCCCATCGCGAGAACACGATCGATTCGCCCGCACCGTAACGGTGCACGACGGCGATGAAGATCAGTCCGGTTGCGGCCGCAATGAGCGTCGCGATCAACCATTCTTCGAGATGATTGAGCAGCTGGTTGAGCACGCGCAGCAAATCAAAGCCCCCCTATCGATACGAAACGGTCGGGAGTGCCTGCACTCCCGACCGTTGGTATATTCTTGCCGGAAACCGCGTCAGTTCATCTTGACGTCGAGTTCCTTGGCGATGACATCGAGCACTTCCTGCCCGACCCGGCCCTTGGCCCAAGTATAAGTCGGCCGCATCGCTTCCTGCCATGCCTTGCGGTCGGCATCGGTGAGGTAATGCAGCGTGGTCTTGCCCGACTTCTTGATCTCGGCCAGCGCGTCCTCGTTCTCCTGGTGCGCGATCTGGTTGGTGTAGTCGGTCGCGTCCGCCATCGCCTTCTCGAGCTGGCTGCGGATGTCAGGCGGCAGGCCGGACCAGAATTTCGAATTGACGATGACGGCATATTGCAGATGCGCGTGATAGGACACGGTGATGTCCTTCTGCACCTCATAGAACTTCTGCGTCAGGTAGTTCGAGGCGGTGTTCTCGCAGCCGTCGACCACGCCGGTCTGGAGCGCCTGGTACACTTCGGAGAACGCCATGATCTGCGGGATCGAACCCATCAGGCGGAAATACTGGTCGGCGATCTTCGATCCGGAGATGCGGAACTTCAGGCCCTTGAAATCCTCCGGCTTCGCCAGCGGACGATTCGACGACACCATGTGGAAGCCGTTGTCCCAATAAGCGAGACCGGTGATGCCTTTGGCCTCGAGCTTCTGGAACAGCCACTTGCCGACGGTGCCCTTCATCGCGGCGGAATAGGTCGCGTCGTCCTTGAACAGCCAGGGCAGGTCCAGCGCCTCGAATTCCTTGATGCCGAGCGGCGCAAATTTCGCGGTCGAGGGCGCGAGCATCTGCACCGAGCCGAGCTGGAGCGCCTCGATCTCCTCCTTGTCCTTGTAGAGCGAGGAGTTCGGATAGACTTCGATCTTGACCTTGCCGTCGGTGTACTTCTCGGCCAGTTCCTTGAACTTTAGCGCGCCCTTACCCTTCGGGGTATCGTTGGCGACGACGTGGCTGAACTTGATGATGATCGGACTCTGAGCCTCGGCGACCACAGGGGCCAAAGCGAGCGCGGCCGCGGCGGCCGCAAAGAGCAGTTTGCGCATGAAGGACCTCCCAACAACCCTAGAAAACCGTGTTCTTTTTTGTTTTGCAGGTCAGTAGTGGCAGCAATCCGCAAGCCGAACAACTAGACCTAAGCCCAATTTGCCGCAGCGAAGCTTTGCCGCAGCGAGGCTATATTGGCGGCGGTCGCACGCGCAACCCGGCGCCCGCTCCACCGATGGGAGCGAGCGCTTATGTCGCATCGCCGAAATGGCGTTAACCCTTGCGCTGGGCGACGATGAACAGGCGCCGGAACGGGAAGAGCGTCTGCCCCGCCGCATTCTTCGGATAGGCTTTCGCGACCCGCATCCCATAGGCGTCCTCGAACGCGGCCTTCTCGTCGCCCTGCAATACGTCGAGATACCGTGTCAGCCAGGTCCCCTTGGTCCATTCCTTCACGGGATTTTCGCCTTCGAGGACCTGAAGATATTCGGTCTCCCAGATGTCGATGTTCTGCGCGAGCGGAGCGAGAAGATCGTGATAGAAGGCCGGCCCCTCGACCGGCGGCGGCGTCACGAGGTGCTCGACCTTGGACCGCCAGGGCCCGTTCAGGGCGGTCTCGCCGATCAGGACATGCGACGGCGCCAGGAAGTTGCGTGGCATCTGCACTGCAAGCATGCCGCCGGGCGCGACCTTCTCCATGACAGAGGGGAAGAGTGCCGCATGATTGGGCAGCCAGTGCAGTGCGGCATTGGAATAGACCACGTCATATTGCTTCGCGGGACGCCAATGGCCGAGGTCTTCATGGGACCATTCCACGTCCGGCGCGGCCTTGCGCCCTGCAGCCACCATCTCGGCCGAGCCCTCGACACCTGTGACGGCGGCGGACGGCCAGCGTTCCTTGATGAGCTTGGTGACATTGCCGGCACCGGCGCCGAGGTCAGCGACCGTGCGCGGGCCGACATCGGGAATGCGCATCAACAGGTCGACCGCCGGCCGGAGCCGGTGGCCGGAGAATTTCAGATATTGCTGCGGATCCCAGACCATGGCCTGCGCCTTTTCTTTTTGGTGTTTCCTTCGCGAGGCCTCTTGGTTACCACTGCTCGTCCCGCTCAGGCAATTCGGTAGGGGCCAGCGGGACGGGCAGGAAAGCAAAAAGCAAGAACCAATCAAGAGAGCGTGTGACCATGGACCTCGGGCTGAAATCGAAAACCGCTATCGTCACCGGAGCCAGCATCGGCATCGGCCGCGCCATCGCCAAGGGCCTCGCTGCCGAAGGCGTACGCGTCGTCGGCGTGGCGCGCCGCACCGACCTGCTCGCCGAGTTGGTGCAGGAGGTCGGCGGCGGGCTGATCACGCCGTTCGAGCAGGACGTCATGGCCAAGGACGCAGCGGAAAAGATTTCAGCCTTCGCCGTGAGCGAGCTCGGCCATGTCGACATCCTCATCAACAACGCCGGCGGCAGCCGCCCCCTGCCCGTCGACGCGCCCGACAGCAAATGGGACGAGGCGTTCGCGCTCAACTTCACCAGCTATCGCCGCATCGCCCATGCGCTGCTGCCGCAGATGATCGAGCGCAAATGGGGCCGCATCGTCAACATCACCGGCAAGTCCGAGCCGGAAGGCCTCAACGCCGCCTTCGCCGCCAAGGCCGCCGTACACGCCTGGGCCAAGGGCCTGTCGCGCGAGATCGGCGAGCACGGCATCACCATCAACTGCATCCCGCCCGGCCGCATCATGAGCGAACAGATCCGCCGCAACTATCCGCCCGACTATCGCGAGCGTTTTGCCGAGGAGGAGATTCCGGTCGGCTATTGGGGCGAGCCGGAAGACCTCGCCGCACTCGCGGTGTTCCTGGCCTCGCCCGTGGCGCGCTACATCACCGGCACGGTGATCCCGGTGGACGGAGGATTGAGGCGGTATCAGTTCTAGGGCGCAAGCTGGTCAATTCTGATCCGCTCTCACATTGCGCGCCGCCATGGGGTGGGCACAGGTGCGCTTTTGCGCGCCGTGCGTTTCATAGCAGATGCAAGCGGCCAAAGCCCGGCAGGCCGTCGGCCGCAAGCATGGCTTCCAGTTCCCGCATCCGTTCCGGAGTCGGATTTTGGAGATGCCACAAGCCGGGGTCATCACCACCTGGTGCCGCGGTTGCGGTACCGTCCAGGTGCGGAGCCCTGCTGACCGTCGGCTCCGCGAGATGTCCGCTGAGCGCTCCGGCGACGCTCCTGGGCAACTGCATCGGCTGGTTCTGCAGACACCGGAAGACGTCCGTGTACACGGCTTCGATGTTGGTCAACCCGCCGTGCACGCCGTAAACGTAGCGAGTGTCGCCAACATTCTCCAGTCGCGCCGATGCAAGCGGAACGCGGCCATCGCCTTCGCGGTGAGGATCGTTGACGACCCGGGCGAAAATCTTGCTCGTCTTTTCCCACAGGCCGAAGAATCCGGGTTCGTAGGAGAGACGAAACAGCGTTTGAAAACCCACGCCGGCAATCACGATCATCTGATCGCGCTTTTCCTGATCCAGATTGCGATGCGTCTCGTAAAGGCGCCGATGGAGGTCGGCCGTAGCGTCAAGGATTCGTTGCAGGTTCGCAGTGGCTGCCACGTCGAGGTCCAGTTTCCACGCGTGGGCGTCGTAAAAATCGAAATTGGTACACGGGTGAACATAGAGATCGCCTGGATCTTCCGACGGCCACGGGCTGGGGTCGTTCTCGCGTGTGCCGGGATAAATGCCGCGAGGCGCCGGTAGCAAGCCGATCACGCCCCACAAGGACCGCAACGTGGGGCGGCTGAGATATTCGCCGAGCACAGCCATCAGCTCGAAGCCCCACAGATGGTTCTTCAAGTAGCCGGCGATCGCGGTTGCACCGTAGTGAGGCGTTCCAATGAATACGATCTTGCCGAGCCTCGGCCAAAGCTCGGCCGCATGCTGCATCAAGGCGGTGCGCACCATCAGCCCGCCCAAGCTGTGAGCGACGAGATGAACTTTCTTGCCGCCATTCTGCCCATGCAGCTTCAGCACAAGATCTCGCAGTGCGGCGCTGCTGTGGAGCAGGGACTTGCGCCAGTCGTAAGGAAAGATCTCGTGGTTGAGGCCGCTCTGCTTGAGCGCCGTCGAGAGAAACGGCGTGTAGCTCGGGTCGGCCGTCACAGGCGCGATCGTGTTGTCAGGATCAGCTTCCCCTGTCCCGTCTGAGGACAAGCCGAGGCTGTCGATGAAATTCCGCGTGCGAACGTCGAGCCACCAAATCCCTCCCTTGGCGCTGTTCATGAGCAACGAGCCCATGATGCCAGGAACGAAGATGACGTTCTTGGGGTCTGCGGGAGCTAGATGGAAGCCGTCAAACCACTCCTTCGCGAGTGCGCGCAGCTCCAGATAGGCAGGCTCGCCAAGAAGGCGACCGAGCGCAGGTCCGTTGCTATCGTCCAATGCCATGGTCAGGCGATCGTCGGTATTCGCCTGCAGGAACGCCTTGATCGTTTCCATGGTGTCCTCATCCGCGAAGTGCGAGAACCTCGTCCTCACGCGCCAGAAACAGATCGTATTGGTTCACATAGCTGTAGAAGAGCCCACCGATGTTGCGGTAGTGAGTCCATAGGAAAAGGCGCGCCTGCGTCACAGCTTCCCCGGCCGCCATCGGATCGGGATCGGCCAGACGATAGAAAAATCGAAAAAAGATCTCCGCGAAGCGGCTGCCGAACACGATCGGAACCTTGGTTTCGGTGCCGATATAGGCGCGACAGCCCCGCTCGAAGAACGCTTCTTCCAGATCGTTGGCCATATAGGGGTCGGCGGCCGCCGTTGTGCAGGCGTTCGCGAACACCAGCGGTCTGTCAACCAGCACAGACGTTCCGAAATCCGTTTGCGCGACGACGTTGGCAGGATCGTTGGTGCTGCCGAAGCGCAGCGTCGGATTATTGCCGGCGCCGGTACTGCATTGGCAGAAGAGATAAAGGACAGAGGTCGGCGACGGCTGCGGGTCGTTCAGCAGCGTGAGCAATTCCGCCTTGGCGTTCTGCACCTTGTGAGGAACGAAAACCTGGTTCTGCCAGGCGCTCCACTGCGCACGCTGCCATTGTGCCTCCTGTCCGGTCACGTCGGTGGGAGCGTCGCCCCAATAGAGGAAGTGAGCTCGATGCGTTGCATCAAGTGCGCCGAGAGATCGCGATGCCGGGGCCGCAACGTGGGACGTGTAAGCTATCCGGCACCTCAGGCCGAGAAAGCCCATCGGATCGATCGGCTGCCCCTCAGGTGGCACGTCAGCCGTGTACATCAGACCGAACGGCACGTGCGGAATAAACCCTGCACCGGCCTTTGGGGTCCATGAAACATTCAAGCGCGCTCCTGGGACGAGCGCGGCGATCCATTGGTTGAGATTGGAATTGCGCGGGAAGAATGCGTGAAACAACAGCCGGCCGTGCTGCGCGACCTTGCGCAGCTCCGGGCTGGCGGCCATTTTGTCCCACTCCTGTTGGTGCGACGGATCGGCGTAATTGCCGAGTGAGCTCCAACTATATTCGGGTCCCCCCTGGTGCTGGCTCCAGCGCGTCAGGCGACCAGCAAGATCCGCCGGATCGATATTGTTGAAGTGGTGTTCCCACGCAGCCCGCATCTCCTCCGCTGCGTCCCGAACGTTCTGAATTTTCCCACTGACTTGAGCCGGCACGCCGAGCCATGGCTCCAGCGAATCCACCTGCTCGGTGCCGGCCAAGCCTTGCACATAGGCCTGCGGCCCCAACACCGCGACGCCCAGGATCCCGTTAGGCGTCGTCCATTCATGCGTGGTGCCCAGGCCAACGTGGACTGTTGCCGTCGGCATGATCTCGTCGGCGATGTGGACCGGCTCGACAGGCGCAACGTCAGGACTGTCGGCGGCGGCCAGTTCGATCCTGAATTGCCGATAGGTTTCGTTGAACCTCGGAAACCCTCCCTCTCTCCGCGCTGTGATGCAGACATCGATCGCTGGAGAGGCTTGCAACGGCTTGATCCGAAGCTGCGGCGTTGCACTGTCACCTTCTTTGGGAATGAGGACCTTGAAGCGTCCGCTCCAGGTCGATACACCGCCGACGGTTTCAACCTTCGCTTCAGTATCGGGCGTGCCGGCGGCGAGTTCGGCGCCGCGAGCAACGATCAACCAATCGGTTGGCAATCCCGCTGGCGGAACATCGTTCGGATTGACCGCGGCCGCTTCTCCAGATGTCAGGCTGCCGCTGACCGGTTGCCCGACCCTGAAATTGAGAAGATAGGTCTCACCAATCTTCAGGGCCTGCTTCAGGCCCACCTTCCCCCCTCCTATCCAAATGTTGATCTGGCGCTCGCTCGCGGGCACGAGCGAAGCGGGAGGATTTGCTCTGACCTTCGGCGCCAGGAGTGGCTCCACCGCCTCAACGGCTGTCTGAAGCTCGCGCTGGTCCGAAACAATGACCTCACGCTCTCCAATCTTGATGCTGATTTGTCCGCCCTGCCTCATTCGCTCCAGCATTCCGGCGAATTCGCTCTTGATGATGGTCAGAGCGACAGCAGGCTCGGCAATGAGCAGCTTGTTGTCGGTAACGATCACTGTGTCGAAGCCAAGATCGGAAAAGAATTTTCCCTTCACGTTGCTTTGTCGGCGATCCGTCTCTACGGCGACGCGCCCGTATTTCTTCGTCGAGTCGGCAAATTCAGCAAAGAGCCTCTGCGACTCCCGATGCCTTTCAGCATCCCGTTTCTCGCGTTCGAGAAAATCCCAGGAATCGACCCGCTCCGCTACTCCCGGCGTATGGATGGTGTAACTGGAAAAATACTTTATCACCACCGCGGGAGCGAAGTCGGCGCTCATAGGGAGCCTCTTTGGCTACAGACTAATGTCCGGACTCTATCGGCCGATCATACAATACTCTCTCCGAAACGAAATCGGCAATCTGCGGTAGAATATGATGGTCATAGCCGCGCGACCGCGGAAGCGCCAGCACCCTTGCGGAGGCTTCGGTTCTAGGGCCGCGACTGCTGAAGCGGGTCAGCCCGCGAAAGCTTGCCACGCGGACAACCCGCCACGCCGCAGCGAGGCGCCTGAGCGCCAATGGGGCTGAAATCGCGCGAGTCGATGCTTGAGATCACCCGAGGTTCGCCGCTGTGTGCGACGAACCTCGCGCTGTCTCAATAGCAAGGCGGATAAGGATAATATCCGCAGGCCCTCCGGTAGCCGTACGCACCGTAAGCCCCGGCAGCTCCGACCGCCGCTGCGCCGTAATAGGCGCGCCGATGCACCCTGCGGTTCACGCCCGCGACGCTCATCGGCGTCAGCGGTCGCCCTACTCTCGCTTCTGCACGGTCGATCGAGACCGATGGCAGTGTTGAGGACGAGGTGTGTACCGACAAAGGTGCGGCGGTTGACAGAGCCACCGCCACGACCAGCCCAAGACGCCTGACGTTGAAGATCATGTTGTTTCCTCCCGTTCGAACGCTGACCCGCCCAACGTGATGTGCCCCCACGGCCGAACCTTTGATCAGGGTCAACACCAGGCACAAATGTGAGACAGAGGTACTGACGTGCCTCCGATCGGGTCACAGCCTCTTGGCGCGAACAAGGCCGTCACTTGCCTTCGCAAGAGGCGCAAGGAGGCTCAGCTTTACACGATCACAAAGTTCGACGCGTGCAATTGGCTGATCGCGGTGTCGGCGAAATCGATCGACCCGGCGTTGGGCACACTGCCCAGCGCAAGCACCGTCCCGCCATGGCCATCGCTCCTGAGCGCGCTCATGATGTCGGCGACGGAGCGATAATTGCCGGCGCCGTTTGCAAGATCGATGACGCCGAGCGCATCATGACCAAATCCGGCAATCGTATCGATCTGGTTGCCGGAGTTGACAGAGACGGTCAGACCCGAGCTGTGATCGGTGATGTCGACATGGGCCGGGCCATTGATGATCGCCTGGTTTCCGAATCCGACAAAGTTGAACTGATCTGATCCGCCATTGGCTGTGATGACGTCCTGGCCAATCTGGTTCGTCACATTTGCCGTGGAGCCGTTGAGCACGACGTGATTGGCGACCCCGCCGAGGGTGATCGTATCGTGGCCCGCGCCGGCGACGATGCTGTCCACTCCGTTGCCGGCTATGATCGTGTTCGTCCCGGAACCGACGCTGATCTGGTTGGCCATCCCGTCGAGGTCAACGGTGTTGTCGCCATCGCCGAGAGTGATGTTATTGGCGCCGCCTCCGCTCGTGACGACGTCGTTGCCGTTTCCAAGCACGACTTTGTTGCCAAATCCGGAGAGCGTCACCTGGTCGTCGCCATTGCCTGATGTCGTCGTGCTCGCGCCGTCACCCGGATGAACGATATCCTTGCCGTTGCCCAGCGTGATGATGTTTCCGTATCCGCTGGCGTCGATGCTGTCGTTGCCATTGCCGAGCGCAATCGTGGTCGCGCCTGTCGCCCCCTTCACCGTGACATTGCCGTCGCCGCCGGTGACACGGTTGTCGAAGCCCGCGAGATAGACGGAGCTGTCGCCACTTGGCACATCGACAGCGGCGTACAGTCCGGCGTAGATCGCGTCGTCCCCGCCGTTGCCGTGGATGATATTGAACATTCCATAGGCATGGATGATGTCGTTGCCCGTCGTGCCCTCGATGATCGCATAACCGGATGCCGGACCGTTGATCGTCGTAGGACCGGTCGGATGCGTGTCCGCCGTTAGCAAAATGCCGTCGGCGCCGTCTTTCGTGATGCCGAAATGCGTGACTGACGTATCCGCCAGGATGAAAGTCTCGCTCGCCGTGCCGTTACTGACCGTAAGTGTCGAGCCGGACACAGTCGCCGTTGCACCGTTTGTATAGGACAGCCCGGAAAGGTCGATCTGGTCACCGAGCGCAATGCCTTTGATCGCGCTTGCGAAGGTCGATGGGCCCGAGACCAGCTTCTGCTCGATCCTGAGCGTGCCCTGGCCGGAGAAAGTGATCACGTCGTCAGCGATTGCACCCGCCTTGAGGTCAAGCGTCCCTCCAGCGATCGTGGTTGCGCCGACAATGCCGCCTGCTTCCACGAGCTCTGTGGCGCCATGATGGATTGTCGAAGCGTTCGCGGTGCCCTGATCGAGCACGTCAAGCGTGCCGCTGTTCAGGGTGGTGGAGGTGACGATGCCGCCGTCCGAGACGGAAACGCTACCGGAATTGAGGATTGTTCCAGTCGCCTCGCTGGCGTCGACCGCTGGTGCGCTTGGATCGGGCGGTAAACTTGGGTCGTTGGTCACGGGATCCGGTATCGATCCCGAGACCGTCATCGCACCGCCATCGATGGTGGCGTTCTTGGCGATCCCCGCCCCGGTCAGGTGCAATTGTCCGCCGCTGCCAACATCAGCCGAATCGAATTCGCTTCTGATGACGGTGGCATAATAACCACCGGGCGAATAATAAACGGTCTCTCCCGACGCATTGACGATACCGCCTGACGCCACGATGGTATCGCTGGCAATCCCCCCATTGGTGAGATTCTGGACGCCGCCGGCATTGACTGTGGTCGACGAGACGATGCCGGTGTCGACATCCTGTTCGCCGCCAGTGTTGATGGTGGTGTGATCGGCCCGTCCTGGTCCCGGCTCATCATGGATATAAAGGCCGGCGACATGCTGAATGCCGCCCATGCTGATCGTCGTATAGCTGGCGGTGGCGAGAAGCTCGACATCCTGTTCGCCGCCATTGATGACGGTGTTGGTCGCTGAGCCTCCCTCGCCGAAGTTGCCGACGATTTGCTTGCCGCCCGCCGATATCGTCGTGTTCGTGGCTGCGCCGATCACCTTATACGTGACGCCGCTCGCTACGGTGAAGCCGTCTACCGCATAGTCATAGTCAACGACAAACGTTGCGCCACTCTGGAAGGTGGCATTGGAAAACGTCGCACCGGCTTCAAGGATGAGCGTTCCGCCTGTGGTGACAATGCTGTTCTTGAGAATGCCGCCGTCCAAAACGGTCAACGTCACGCCATTCGCAACCGCAAATCCGTTCTCAATCGTGCCGCCGCCGATCTCGAAGGTGCTGCCGGCATTGAAGACCGTCCCCGAAAAACTGGCATTTCCGAGTACGATGAAAGCGCCACCTAGATTGACGACCGTGTTGGTCGCCGTCGCGCCGGCGGATAGTTGCATCGTTCCCAGATCGATTGTCGTGTCGGTCGCTGTGCCACCTGCATCCACATTCAGCGTAGCGAAGTTTTGCAGGGTCGTGCCGGATGCCAACGCGCCGTTCGATACCGCCAAGGTTCCACCATTTTCGATAGTGGTGCCGATCGCCATGCTGGCGTCGACGGCCGGCTGGCCGGGGACGCCAGCAAACGGATCCGGTATCGATCCCGAGACCGTCATGACGCCGCCATGGACGATGGCATCCACTGCGGTTCCGCCCCCCGTGACGTCGAATTCGCCCTGGTAGTTGATGGTTGCACCGGTCGCTACGCTTCGGATCACCGGTTCCGGATACACGGGTGCCGTTTCGACAGTCTCTCCCGAGACTTTGAGAACGCCGCCGGATTCGACAATGGTGCCGCTGGCGCTACCACCATTGGTCACGTTCTGGATGCCGCCTGAATTGACCCTCGTCGCCGTTGCGATACCGGTGTCGACGTCCTGCTCGCCGCCATCGATGGCGGTGTGATCGGCCTTGCCGGGGGTTGGGCCCTCATGGACATATTCGCCAGTGACGCGCTGGACGCCCTGGTAGATGGTCGTATAGCTGGCGAGGCCATTGGAGACGACGTCCTGCTCTCCGCCAAAGATGTTCGTGTTGGTTGCCGTGGATGTCGTGGAGGATCCGCCGACTGTCTGCGAACCACCAGTCAGGATCCATGTGCGATCGACGGAAATGCCGCCACTGACATCCATCGTATCGCCATCGTGGAGCGTGACTCCACTGGCGGGAGGAACAACCGTCATATGAATGCTCCGCGTTTGGTTCCCAAGACATCAAACGAGCAAAGCAAAAATCATTGGAAGGTTATTCAACCTGAGACTGCTGGAGATGAGAATGGCTGTCAAGCAACCATTGTCTCGAGTCTTGAACGAATGCTCGCGCGATGCAGCTCACGAAAATCGCGACGCTTATGCGGGTTCATCTTGCTGGATGAATTTTTATCAACAGCATGACGGAACTTCCGGCGACCGCACGCTTTCGAAATTGCGCGAGACATCCGCATCGACGAGGATCAATTCCCGCTTCGTGGGGGAGACCAGGGCGTGTCCCCATAAATCTGACACGTCCGCTCTGCATCCAACAGTGGCCGAACGGCCGACATCGATCTTCATCGGCTATGCGCACACAAGCTGACATCGCCAAAGTTAGGTTCGGGGCGACGGCTGCGCTACAGGTTGCTGCGACGATGGCGTAGAAGATTGCTGCTGCGGAGCGGTGACCGCCTGCTGATCGCCGCCACCATGCGGAACGCATGTCGACATTGCTCAACAGCGGTCTGGCTTCGACATCACGGACGATCTATTCGGGCAATCCCGCTTTTCGAAGCCCCTCAATAAACAGCTTTGGGCTCTTGGGAGACCGGGCGATATGCGCCGATATTGTAAAGGAAGGATCGATCTCAAGCACACGCGCCGCCGCAGCACGCGCCTCAACGTCGCGTCCTAGATGGGCGAAGGCGGACGCAAGGCCGCGGCAAGCTGGCAAAAATGAGGGATTATGACGAAGGGCTCTCTTCAGTGCGACGATTGCCTCGTCAAAGCGCCGAAGTGCTATAAGGGCATGCGCAATGCCAAGAAACGTCATGTGTAGCAGCGGATCTACCGGGCTCATGCGAATTGCGCGTTCAAAGCTAAGTATCGCCTCCTCCGGCAGACCCGCCATCGTATAGACCCAGCCTCTGTTGTTCCAAGTACGCCATGAATTTGGGTTGAGTGCGACCGCCCTGTCAGCCAATTCAATCTCGGCTTCACTATCGCCGACCATGCCCGCCAGGATCACCGCAACCCGCGACAAGATATCTGGATCATCATCACCGATCCTTAATGCCAAACGAGCGAGCCGGACTGCTTCCTTGCGGTCAAACTGAGGATCGTTGGTATAGCCCAAGGCGACGTTGCTCGCATGGCAGTCGCCTGCCAGCGCCGCTGCAGACCCGAATCTCGGATCCAGATCCAAAGCGCAATGAGCCAGCCTGATCGCCTCGGCCAAACTTTCCCGGGTCGTCAGGTAATACTGCTGCATGGATCGCAGGAACAAGTCATACGCGGTGAGGTTCTCCGGTCGCCTCCGCGTCGCCACTTCAATTTCTGTTTGAATCATCTTCGGTTGAATAGCCGAGACAACCGCGACCGCTACTTCGTCCTGGAGGGCAAACACATCGGCAAGGTCACGCTCAAACCTTTCCGCCCATAGATGCGCACCTGTAACCGCATCGATCAACTGCCCTGCGATGCGAACCTTCCCCGACGCCTTCCGCACAGACCCCTCGAGGACATAGCGCACGCCGAGCCTGCGTCCGATTTCCTTGATATCGACGGCTTTTCCCTTGAACGTAAAGGTCGAGTGACGTGCGATGACAAACAGAGACTTAAACCGCGACAGCGCTGTGATGATCTCCTCTACCATGCCCTCCGCAAAATATTCCTGCTCCGGCTCGCCGCTCATGTTCTCAAACGGCAGCACGGCGATGGAAGGTCTGTCGGGGAGTGCAAGATCGACTTTCTGAACTTCCACCTGATCGTCGGCAACTATTGCCTCTGCCGGTTCCTTCGCTTCCCGAACAGCTCCAACGAAACGAAAGCCCTTGCGCTGTAGTGTCTTGATGAAGCGCTGTTCGTCGCCAGAATCACCAATTGCAACCCGGGCGGCGTTTAAGCGGGTTGTCAGCGCCGCATCGGATACGCTACGGCCATTCCAAATGGTTTTGATGAGGTCATCCTTGCTGACAACTCGCTCCCTATTGCGGATCAAGTAATCAATGAGGTCAAACACCTGTGGTGCGACGGAGACGACGTCCGCCCCGCGATGCAGTTCGCGTCGGTCGGTATCGAATACGTACTCTGCAAAGAGATAGCGCACGATGCGAATCCCGTTGGATGAGCCTTGCCAGGACGGGGGGGCGTCCTGGCCCACCGTAAATCGCGAGAATAAGCCGTCGGTACGGAAAATGTAAGCTGCCAGTTAAGCGTCCCCGCTAATCCCGCGCCACTCTCCGGTCGGTGCAAAACACCGTCCAGGAGACACCGAAATGACCACGATGCATGGCCCGGCATGGCTGGAATGGACATTTGTATCGACCCGGCATGTCACCAGCTTCATCTGGAAATGTTGGGATGCCCTTCAGGAGCGCCGCCGACGCCAGAAATTGAGCGCTACCTTGTCCGACTTGAGCGACGGAGAACTGATGGATATCGGCACCACGCGCGGCGAGATCGACTACGTCGCCTCGCACCGAGGTCTTGACCCTCGAGGCATCCGGTCCGGTGAATGGCTGCGATATCTGCCAACTGTGGACGGTCAGTTAGGACCGACTGACTTTCGGTAGAGGTCACGAGCGCTGGATGGCCGCGCCTGAATTCCCACTGATCCTCCTAAGACACCAGGCATTGGGACTTGTCGCGGTAAGGTCCAGACGGGCCACTTCCGGATGTAGGCACCGCAACAACAAGGAGACGAAGCCTCTTGCTCTAACCAAACTGAGCAACCGATCCCAAGGGTGGACCAGACCATCGATCTTGGATCATACGCGTGGTTCATAGACGATCGTCGACGTATCACGTCATGCTACCCGGAATGAAACAACGGACACGCGGATGTCCGTCGATGTAGTGCTTCCAGACCATGGTCCGTCCGGCAAGATTGGGCTGCTTGATGACAGCGCCGTCTGGCACCAGGACCCATTCGTCGTCGATGCGAACGCGATATTGTCCGTGATCGGACTTCCAATTCGGTTCGGAGACCACGTAGGCGTCGGAGTCCTCACAGCACTTCCCGAATTCGCTTTGCAGACTCTCGAACCAGGGCTTCAGCGGGGAATTCGCATAGCGCCCGTCGTCGCGCGCAAACGTCGCGGTGGACACCAGCACCAGGCAGATTTGAGCTGCCAAGCGCTTCACCGCTCTGATCGCCAGCATTTCGTCACCTCGGCCATCTCGTAAAATCAGTTTCGATTCAGCGCAGCTGGCGCAATGGGCAAGGAGCGCAGGAACACGAAGCGGGAGGTCACGGGTATTTCCGCCTCGGCGCGACCATCCTGGCCGATGAGAATGAGACCTGCTCCCCCATTTGCCACGGTCAGGATGACCTCTTCACCAGTCCATGTCCGGATCGGATTCATCCCGATGACGAGAAACTCACCTACGGGCTGGTCCAGATATTGAAGTCTGAGCTGCGGAGCGATTTCGGGCGGTGCAAGCCCGAAGCCCAATTGCTGCGCGAGTTCGTAGATTTGCCGCAACGGCACCGTCTCACCCCTGAAACCCAGATCGGCCGCGGTCACTGTCAGAAGTGTTACCGCCGTTCTGACACCGCTGAGCGTAAACGCAGGTCGGGCAAGAGCCTCCGCAGCCGAGTTACCGACGCCGCAACCAATCGCACTCAGCGCGGTGAGGAGAGCAAACGTATCCGGGAACGTCCCGATGCTGATCGTTTTCCATTCGGCAACATCCGAAACGGACGTTACCGGACCCATGCGTGTCGGGACAACGGGCGCCGCCTTGAGCACTAGCTGCCTCTGCAACACATCGCGCGCCGAGCATTGGGCGTGAGCGCGGCTCGCGGAGGCGAGAACGCATACGACCCAGATCAAAAGCCTGGCTGCAGTAGCAGCCCACGTCAGTGCAGCCATCCGCCTCATGACATCCTCCCTCGTGACGTGATATCCGCAAGCAGTTCATATTTTTCAGCCGTGCACGAGGATGCGCCAAGGTCATGGGAAGCGCTTTACAGGCGCCTTCCATTCTTCTTACCGTCTGCTTACATATCGGCTCCACGGGGAGCGATCGGACCGCAGGAGGATGCATTTGCTTTACTCCTTTTCGATTTTCACGCTGGATACGGAACGGAGGGAGCTGCGGCGAGGAGCCGAGACCCTCTCTGTCGCGCCGCAGGTATTCGACCTTCTGAACTATCTGATCCGGAACAGGGACCGCGTCGTCAGTAAGGACGAGCTCATCGCGGGCGTTTGGAATGGTCGCACCGTCTCCGATGCCGCGCTGACGACGCGCATCAATGGTGCCCGGTGTGCAATCGGCGACACTGGTGAGAAACAGGACCTGATCAAGACGCTTCCGCGCAAAGGTTTCCGCTTCGTGGGTGAAGTGCAGGAAGCCGGGAGCTCCGCAAATGAGGCGGTGGGCTCGGTCGAGCGAACCAGCGACATGCCGCCGCGCCTATCCATCGTCGTGCTGCCCTTCGCGAACCTGAGCGGCGACCGTGAGCAGGACTATTTCGTGGATGGTGTAACCGAGAGTTTGACCACAGACTTGTCGCGCATCGCCGGTTCATTTGTAATCGCACAAAACAGCGCCGTATCATACAAGGGTAGAGCAGTCGATGTACGGCAAGTCGGCCGCGAATTAAACGTTCGCTACGTGCTCGAAGGTTCAGTGCAACGCAGCGGCAAACGGCTCCGGATGAACGTGCAGTTGATTGATGCTATCAGCGGCCAGCATCTTTGGGGCGAGCGCTTCGAGAAGTCTGTCATCGACCTGTTCGACATGCAGGACGAAATCGTATCGAGGCTCGCCAATACATTAGGTGCCCAACTCATCGAGGCTGAGGCGCGACGAGCCGAGCGTACGCCGCACCCTGATGCGATGGATTTGTACTTCCAAGGCCGGGCCTGGTTGATGAAGGGGTTTCGCCCTGAATGCGTAACGCAAGCCCGGAGCTTCTTCGAACGCTCTCTCGCGCACGACCCCGGCAACGTCGAAGCAATGATTGGCCTGGCAAATGTTGATACGGCAGTTGCAACCAGCTTTACGACGGATGATGGGCCTGCGCGGTTTGCAGCGGCCGAGGCGATGGTGAATCAGGCATTGTCGATCAGGCCGAACCGTACTTCCGCCCACTTGGCCCGGGGTTGGGTCCAGATCTTTACGAACCGGGCTGCCCAAGGCATCCGTGAATTCGAGCATGTCTTGGCGCTGGATTCGAACAGGCCCAGCGCTCATGCGGCCCTCGGTTTTGCCAAATTGTATATGGGGCTCGCTGCCGAGACCGAAGGCCATGTACTCGAGGCTCTACGTCTGTCCCCTCGCGACATTGAAGCCTTCCAGTGGACCTGTTATGTGGGCGTGGCCAAGCTACAGCTGGGTTCGGACGTCGAAGCCGTCAGTTGGCTACGACGAAGCACTGAGGCGAACCGCAACTTTCCTCTCGCTCATTTGGCGCTCGCCGCTGCGTTAGGCCTGACCGGCGCCCTCGATGAGGCGCGAACTGCTGCAAGAACAGGACTTGCGCTCAACTCTGGTTTCACCATCCGTCGCTTCGTCACTGCTCAACAAAGCGACAATCCAACTTTCCTTGCTGGGGTCGAGCGCGTGTGTGAAGGCTTCCGCCTCGCTGGCGTGCCGGAAGAGTGATGGACGTTTCCGGCGGGAAAGCATCATCCTCTCCTCCCGTCCGTATGCGCATTCTATCTGGAATCGAGGCGGAACGGCAGCGGCGGCTAAGTGGCTGCTACTCCGCAGGACCAGCCGTTACTGCCCGCTCGCCCTTTGCTCGAACGCGCTCAGCACGGCGAGCGTCATCGCGGTGATGCCGGTCTGGATGGTCGGCTTCGGCACCGGCGCGAACAGCGGGGAATGGTTGCCGGGAAGCGGCGTTCCGCTCTTGTTGGCGGCTGCCCACGCATCCGGGTCATAGACGCCGATATTGAACATCATCAACGGCACGCCAGATGCGCCGAACTCGGAGAAGTCCTCGCTCGCGGTGTTCGCCGGCGACAGGATCAGCTTCTCGCCGAACGCGGCCTTTGAACCTGATATAAAGGTCGTCGGCGCTGTGACCTTCCTGCGCTTTCCTCTCGCCCAGCCGGATCGACCGCCATGATGACATCGTGCCGGTGTTTTGCCCGACGTGTCAACGTCGACGCGATTCAGGGGGTCGTCGCGTCCGCGTCTGAAAAAGCCCTTGTCGTTCAAAGGCCGTTCTACTGTGCATGGGGTTGTTTTCGGCTTCTGATCTTGGCCGTCTGACAAAAAGCAGCTGCGGCTCACTCCGCCTGCAGGATTTCGGCAATCGCAGCGGCCGCTGCGATCGTGCCGAGCCTGCCGCCGACGTCGCGCGTCGCCCTGCCCGCCCCGAGCGCCTTCGCCACCGCCGCCTCGATCGCGCGCGCCGCTTCCTCGTAGCGCACCGCATTGTTCCTCTCGCCGTGCCAGGCCAGCAGCAGCGCAGTCGACAGGATCAGCGAGACCGGATTGGCGACGTCCTGGCCTGCGATGTCGGGCGCCGAGCCGTGCGCGGCCTGCGCCATGGCATAGCGGTCGCCGACATTGAGCGAGCCGCCGAGGCCGAGGCTGCCGGAGAGCTCGGCGGTGAGATCGGAGAGGATGTCCCCGAACATGTTGGTGGCGACGATGACGTCGAAGCGGTCGGGGCTCCGCACCATATGCGCCATCATGGCGTCGACGAGGACGTCGTCGACAGCAAGGCCCGGGTACGCGTTCGCCGCCGCGCGGCAGATGTCGAGGAACATGCCGTCGCCGATCTTGAGCACATTGGCCTTGTGCACGATGGTGAGATGCTTGCGTCGTTTCATCGCCAGGCGACAGGCAGCGTGGGCGATGCGCTCGCAGCACAGGCGCGTGATCCGGCGCAGCGAGATCACGACGTCTGATGTGACCAGCATCTCGCCATTGCCTTGCTCCATGTTGCGGTCGGCGTAAAAGCCTTCCGTGTTCTCGCGCACGACGACGAGATCGAAATCGCCGAGCCTGCCGGGCCGCCCGGCATAGGTGCGCGCGGGCCTGATGTTGGCGTAGAGGTCCAGGTTCTTGCGAAAGTGCCTGGACGGATTGATCTCGCCATGCGCCTCGTCCTTGAAGTCGAAGGTCGCGGTGGGCCCCAGGATCAGGCCGTCCGCGGCGCGGACGCTGTCGAGCAGCTCGGGGCGCACCGTGGTGCCTGATAGCTTCAGGCTCGCATGCCCTACCGCATGCTCTTCCAGCCGCAGGTTGAGCTGGAAGCGCTCGGACGCCGCGCGCAGCACGCCTGATGTCGCGGCCGTGATCTCCGGTCCGATGCCGTCTCCCGGCAGAACGACGATGTGCATGGTGATCCCCTTCCGAGAGCGGCGCCTGATCTTCGCGCATACAATGCATGCAAGCATAAGCCTGTGGAAGCAGCCTCAGGCGTAGTACATGCCCTAAACCATTTGAGCCACGCTGTCGGAGAACGCGCAAGGCAATGACATCAACGTTACCTGCCGCTGCGCGCGAGCCCGATCATCCCAAAGCCGATGGCCTGCCGGCCGAGCAGCGGCGCTGGGCGATTGCCGCGATCTTCACCGCGCTGGCGATGGCCTCGCTCGACACCGCGATCGCCAACATCGCGCTGCCGGCCATCGCCGCCGATCTGCATGTCAGCCCGGAGCAATCGGTCTGGGTGGTCAATGTCTACCAGATCGCGCTGGTGGCAACGCTGCTGCCGCTCGGGGCGCTCGGCGAGATCGTCGGGCACCAGCGCATCTATCTCGGGGGGCTGATCCTGTTCACCATCGCCTCGCTGCTTTGCGCGGTGGCGTGGTCGCTGGAGAGCCTGCTGGTCGCGCGCACGCTTCAGGGCCTCGGCGCGAGCGGCATCATGAGCGTCAACACCGCGCTGGTGCGCTTCGTCTATCCCGGACGGATGCAGGGCCGCGGCTTCGGCCATAACGCGCTGGTGGTAGCCACCGCTTTCACTTTCGGCCCGTCGATCGCGTCAGCGATCCTCGCGGTCGGACCGTGGCCGTGGCTGTTCGCCGTCAACATCCCCTTCGGCCTCATCGCAACAGGCATCGGCTTTGCGATGCTGCCGAAGACGCCGCGCGCTGATCACGATTTTGATTTTGTTGGCGCGGCCCTCGCCTCAGCCTGCCTCGGCCTGTTCATCATCGGCATCGGCAGCGCCGCGCACAATCTGTCGCCTGTCGTCGTCGGCATCGAGTTGATCGCTGCCCTGGTGCTCGGCTTCATCCTGACGCGACGTCACGCCGATCATCCCGCGCCGATGTTGCCGATCGATTTATTCGCGCGGCCGATGTTCGCGCTGTCGGCGGCAACTGCGGTCTGCTCCTTCGCCGTGCAAGGCCTCGCCTTCGTCTCATTGCCATTTTACTTCGAGGATGTGCTCGGCCGCTCGCAGGTCGAGACCGGCTTCTTCATGACGCCGTGGCCGCTGGTGGTCGGCATCATGGCGCCGATCGCCGGGCGCCTCTCCGACCGGCATCCGGTTGGCCTTTTGGGCGGGATCGGCCTCCTTCTGCTCGGCCTCGGCATGGCGCTGCTGGCGCTGCTTCCGGCGAGCCCGAGCATCCCTGACATCATCTGGCGGATCATGATCTGCGGCATGGGCTTCGGCTTCTTCCAGGCGCCGAACATGAAGGCGATCATGGGAAGCGCCCCGCCACACCGCGGCGGCAGCGCCTCGGGCATCGTGGCCACGGCGCGCCTGACCGGTCAGACGACCGGCGCCGCGCTTGCCGCGGCGTGCTTTGCCATGGCCGGTCACAACGGCGCCACCGTTGCGCTAGCACTCGGCGCAGGCTTTGCCGGGCTCGGCAGCGTGATGAGTTTTTTGCGGCTGGCAGTGAAATAGGCTGTGCTTCAGGGCGCCTTCTGCGCGATCGGCTGGCTGACGATGGTTGCCGTATCGAGCGGCTCGCATGTGATCGTGCGCCGCAGCTTGGGTGGACCTGCCCAACCCGCAGAGTCGCTCACAGACACGAACGTGTCCCCTTGTGGGGCGAGAATGATCGGCTCCGACTTCAGGCAGGCGTCAGGAAATGCGATGGCGTGGCCCGCGCTCTTCGAGAGATGCCCAATCAGCATCTGTGCCCCCTGCATTCGCGCAGCCGGCGAGGCCCGCATCGAACGATCAGAATCGAAGGCGCGGTAGCACGGCCAGTCGGTGTGACCAGGCGCGAACTCATAGGTGATCCTGCAAGCCGCCCCGGCCGATTTCACGAATGGCGCATCCGAAGGCGCCGCGACGTCGCGTTCGAAGACCAGCGTCTGTAATGTCAGTGCTTCCGTCGTCGCATCCGGCGAGACGGGCTTGTCCGGGTCGATTGCGATTTCACCGCGCGAGAACACCAGCTTCGTCTTGGGCTGAACATCCCGGGTCTCCAGCACCATCATAGGCCGTGCAGCCCAGGAGCGATCCAGATCAAGGTCCTTGCCCCCCATCGTCAGCCGGACGGTACCGACGGCGGGATTATCCTTGGCGAAATCGATCGTCCGGACGCGCACGGTCTCCTTCGATGCCTCCAGGCTCAGGAAACGCAGATCATCGATCTTGCGCGTGATCGGCATCATCGGATCGAACCGATCGTCGATATTGAACCGGACGATCTTCTTCAGCTTGGCCAACGCAGGTCCCTTGGGCGTAGCCGGGGGCGCGACGTCGATCACGAGCAGCGCACCACCCGGTGAATAGGTATCGCCAAGCACACGCTGCCAGATCGCCGTCAACGGCGAGTTCGTCCGCTGGTCGACATCTCGCGCGAAGACGATCTGCTGTCCGGGACGAATGACCGGAAAGTCCTGGAACGCGCCGAGCGCTGCGCCTTTGCTGACGTCATCCCCGGAGAAGTTGATGCATTTGGACTGGTCGTCATGACCGGATGGATCGATTGGCCTCGATGCCGAACGCGAGCAGAAGCTGAGATCATTGTCGACCGTCTTCTGCGGGCTGATGGCGGTCGCGTAGATCGGTTCGCTCGCGCCCGGAATTTCCATCGGGAGCGGAGACGTCGCGAACATGTCGACCTCCACCATGGTCAACGACGAACCGGCATCTTTCGAGCAGAGATCCCGCCGAGGCAGCGTATTGGTGAGAAGCCGCGCGGCATCCGCGCCAACGATGCAGGACATCGTGTCCTGCGGATTGTTGCGGCTCATCCAGATCAGATGGTTCTTGCCCGCACTGTCGACCAGCAAATGCGGCGCGGCATGATGACGACGCGGCGGCAGCCAGATCGGCACGGTCTCCGAGAGCATCGGCTCGCGCTTGAGCAATGCCTCAGGCAGCTTCGTCACGCCGACCGAGCGCAGTTCGGCGTCGACCTCGTTCGGGTCCTGCGTATATTCGAACACCGGAATTTGTCCGCAAGTCATGCAGGTTACGGCGATGTCGGATCGAACGTTCTCGAACGACAGGATGACTTGGTCCGGATCGTTGCGATATTTGACGGGATCCACGGCCTTGAACGGATGATCCACGACGCGGCTCGCCTGGAAACCATCCGAGCGGAACGGATCGGATTCGAACTCGAAATAGGTCGATCGATCCCAGCCGCGAAAGGCGTTGTACCCACCCATACTGACGCCTGCGAGGACCATCTTCGAATCGGTCTGGCAGCGCGTAGCGCTGCCGGTCCCGCTGCCGTTGCGAATATAGGTGCACAGACGGAACGCCGCATTTTGCAGGATGCGGTCGCAATCGTTCTGGTTATAGCCATAGGTAGCGAGGCCGTGGCGGTAGCAGAGGTCATGGAACACGCAGGCCTGCCGGAAGCGCTGCAGGACGAGATGACGCTTGCCCTTGGAATCCCTGCTTCCATCGAAGAAGACGTTGGTCAGAGCAGGAAGGCTGCAATTCAACCCCTCCCCGCTGCCACCAATCGTGCTGACGACATCCGGTCCCGCTTCAAAGGAGGTGACGGTGGCGGGCATCTCACCATCGGTAATGTCGTCGACATTCTTGTAGATGGAGTCGGCGACTAACGAGGGCAGATAATTGAAGACAAGAACAATCGCGACGATCGCCGCGACCATCCAGCCGATCACCTTCCTTGACATGCCGCACCCCCCCGCAAAAGCTATTCTCGTAGCAATGCCGATCTTGATCGCCGACAGGCCTGGAAGTCCGCTGGAATCGCCGCAATCGATGGCGCCCCCGTGTTGTCCCGGAAACGATCACCCCCAGGTTGTCGCGCTGTCAAGCGAGCCCGCACGGTCAGCCCTGAATTTTGAGGACGTCAGGGCCGATTTTGCGCTACGGCCGCGCCGGCAGCAACGACTGGAACCGGCAGTTGCTCACCCAGCGCGGGCCTTCGCGTGGCCATCTCAAAGCGCGCAACACCGCCCGATCCACTATCTTCCCGCAATCGCGAGAATCTTCGATACCGGCCCCTCAGACTCTTGATTTGAAAGGTTCGAGTTTGCCGGACACATTGCGCCCCCGAGTCCATCGGTGGATGGGCCAATCAGGGGACTTGCGATGGCAAACCTAACAATCAACGGAAAAACCTTCACGCTCGATGTCGAGGCGGATACGCCGCTGCTCTGGGCGATCCGCGAGAATGCCGGCCTGACCGGGACCAAATATGGCTGCGGGATCGCACAATGCGGTGCCTGCACCGTGCACTTGGACGGTGTCGCCACCCGTTCCTGCGGGATTTCGGTCGCCGAGGCCGAGGGCAAGAAGATCACCACCATCGAAGGGCTCGGCTCCGGTGCGACGCTGCATAAGGTGCAGGAGGCCTGGATCGCCCAGGACGTTCCGCAATGCGGCTATTGCCAGAGCGGCATGATCATGGCGGTGACGGCGCTCCTGAACGAGAAGCCGAAGCCGACCGACGCCGACATCGACGAGGCCATCACCAATATCTGCCGCTGCGGCACCTTCCAGCAGGTGCGCGAGGCGATCCACACGATCGCAAGCGCGTAAGGGAGCTGGCACATGAACAAGCATGTTTCTCCCAAATTGAACCGCCGCGCCTTCGTAATCGGCACCGCCGCTGTCGGCGCTGGTCTTGCCATCGGCTTCGACCTGCCGTTTGGAGGTCCCACCGTGGTTCGCGCGGCTGACGGCTCGCCCGAGGTCAATGCCTGGGTCGTGATCCGGCCTGACGATACAGTGGTGATCCGCGTCGCCCGCTCGGAGATGGGCCAGGGCTCACTGACGGGCCTCGCCCAGCTCGTCGCCGAGGAACTCGAATGCGACTGGACCAAGGTCACCACCGAATTCCCCTCGCCTGGCCAGAACGTCGCGCGCAAGCGAGTCTGGGGAGATTACTCGACCGGCGGCAGCCGCGGCATCCGCGGCTCGCACGACTATGTCCGCAAGGGCGGCGCCGCCGCACGCATGATGCTGATCCAGGCCGCGGCCAATGACTGGAAGGTGCCGGCCTCTGAATGCACAGCCGTCAATAGCGTCATCACCCACACGCCATCGGGCAAGACCACGACCTACGGCAAGGTCGCCGAAGCCGCGGCCAAGCTGACGCCCCCGACTGACGTCAAGCTGAAGGATCCCAAGGATTGGCGGTTGATCGGCAAGGGCGTGAAGCGGCTCGACACCCCGGACAAGGTCACCGGCACCACCGTCTATGGCATCGACGTCAAGCTGCCCGGCATGCTCAACGCTGCGATCAAGGATTGCCCTGTTACCGGCGGCAAGCTGAAAAGCTATGACGAAGCCAAGATCGCCGGCATGAAAGGTGTGAAGAAGGTGATGAAGGTCGGCGACACCGCAGTTGCGGTCGTGGCCGACACGTTCTGGCACGCCAAGACCGCGCTCGATGCGCTGCCGATCGTCTGGGACGAAGGCGAGAACGCCAAAGTCTCCAGCGCCTCGATCGCAAAATGGCTGGCCGAAGGCCTCGATGGCGGTCCGGCCTATGTCGGCAACTCCAACGGCGATACGAAGGCCGCCCTTGTCGGTGCCGCCAAGACGATCGAAGCCGTCTACAACTATCCCTACCAGAACCACGCCACGATGGAGCCGATGAACGCCACCGCGCTCTACACGGCCGACAAATGCGAGGTCTGGTGTGGCACGCAGAATGGCGAGGCGGCGTTCGCCGCCGCACTGGAAGCATCAGAACTTCCGGCCGAGAAATGCGACGTCAACAAGCTGCTGCTCGGCGGCGGCTTCGGCCGGCGCGGCCAGACCGACTATGTCCGGCAGGCCGTGCTGATCGCCAAGCAGATGCCGGGCACGCCGATCAAGCTGATATGGACGCGCGAAGAGGACATGACGCACGGCCGGTACCATCCGGTCACGCAATGCAAACTGACCGCGGGCTTCGATGCCGACAACAATCTGACGGCATTCCATATGCGGATCTCCGGCCAGTCGATCCTCGCGAGCTTGAGGCCGGACGCACTCGTCAAGGGCATGGACCCGGCGACATTCGCCGGCCTCAACGCCAAGGGCGATGCACCGTTTGGATACTCGGTGCCCAATCTCCTGATCGAGCATTCGATGCGCAACCCGCACATCATCCCAGGCTTCTGGCGCGGAGTGAACGTGAATCAGAACGCCATCTATGTCGAATGCTTCATGGATGAGCTGGCGCACGCAGCAGGGCAAGACCCCCTCGAGTTCCGGCGCAAGCTGATGAAGGATCATCCGAAGCATCTCGCTGTGCTGGAGGCCGTGGCCGAGAAGATTGGCTGGAGCACTGCGCCGCCGCAGGGCGTTTATCGCGGACTTGCGCACTTCGCCTCCTACGGCAGCTATGTCGCGGCGGCCGCGGAGATCTCCGTCATTGACGGCACCAAGATCAAGGTGCATCGCATCGTTGCGGCGACCGACCCCGGCTATGCCGTCAACCCGGCCCAGATCGAACGGCAGATTGCCGGGTCGTTCGTCTACGGCCTGAGCGGACTGTTCTATGGCGGCATCACGGTCAAGGATGGCGCCGTCGAACAGACAAACTTCGATACCTACGATTCGATGCGGATCGCGGCGATGCCGAAGGTGGAATCGATCGTGATGCCGAGTGGCGGTTTCTGGGGCGGTGTCGGCGAGCCGACGATCGGCGTTGCTGGACCAGCGGTGCTCAACGCCTACTTCGCAGCCACCGGCAAACGAATCCGTTCCGTGCCGCTGCGCGATCAGAACATCACCTTCGCATGAGAAACACCGCGGCGGCCATCATGGCCGCCGCGGTACTTGCCTGGATGACCTCAATGACCACGCGACCGGTGACACGTCGGAGCGCCGTGCTCGGCATCACCGCCGCGGCGGCTACATTGGCACGGCCATCGGTCCTGCTTGCGCAATCGACAGGTCGCATCGTCGTGGTCGGCGGCGGCTTCGGGGGAGCCGCCTGCGCCCGCGCGCTCAAGCGGGCGCAGGTAGACCTGCAGGTGATCCTGATCGATCCCAATGCGGTCTTCACCGCCTGTCCTCTCAGCAACGAGGTGATCGCGGGCTTGCACGATATCGAGGCGCAGCAGTTTGGCCATGAAAAGGTCGCCGCCGAAGGCGTCACCGTGATCGGCCAGACCGTAACCACCATCGCGCCGGAGCAGCGCAGCGTCATGACCGCCGACGGCGTCGCGCTGCCCTATGACCGCCTCGTGCTCTCGCCCGGCATCGACTTCCATTTCGAGGCGCTGCCCGGCTACGACGAGGCCGCGTCGGAAACAATGCCGCATGCGTGGAAGGCCGGCGCGCAGACGTTGCTGCTGCGCAGGCAGTTGGAAGCGATGGACGATGGTGGCACTGTCGCCATCGCCGTCCCCGCCAATCCCTCGCGCTGTCCGCCCGCGCCTTACGAGCGCGCCAGCCTGATCGCGCATTATTTGAAGACGAAAAAGCCGCGCTCGAAAGTGCTGATCCTCGATGCCAAGGACACTTTCTCGCAGCAGCGGCTGTTCGAGCAGGCTTGGAAAGAACTGTACGGCGACATGATTGAACGAATCGGCCTGTCACAAGGCGGTCGCGTCACCTCGATCGATCCCGCCACCAAGACCATCGTCACCGAATTCGGCAATTACAGCCCTGACGTCGCCAATGTCATCCCGCCGCAGCGCGCTGGGCGCATTGCCGAGATCGCGGGTGCAACTGATGCCACCGGTTGGTGCCCGATCGACCCCGTCACCTTCGAGTCAAAGCTTGTCAAGAATATTCACGTCATCGGCGACGCTTGCCTTGGCGGCGGCATTCCCAAATCGGCATCGGCCGCAAATGCGCAAGGCAAGGCTTGCGCTGCCGCCATCGTCAATCTGCTCGCCGGCCGCACGCCGGAGACACCGCGGCTCACCGGCGTCTGCTACAACATTGTCGCACCCGGTTATGGCTTCTCGCTCGCGGGCAACTACCAACCCAGGGGCGACATCTTTGTCGAGGTCGAGGGCGGCGCTACGAGCCCGGTCGATGCGCCGCGTGAGCTGCGCACCCGCGAAGCGGCCGAGGCGGAGCGCTGGTTTCAAACCATCACGGCGGACACCTTTGGCTAGGTCGACGATCACCATCGCAGTGCTGTTTGCTAGTGTGGTGCACGTCGCCAACGCACGTGCGGACGGATTAGCCCGCTACGAGATCACCGGCGACGGCATCGCGACATCGCTCACGGGCGCGCCCGGCGATGCCGTGCGCGGGCGCACGCTGGCGCTGGCGCGAACGACGACCTGCATCCTCTGCCATTCCGGCCCCTTCCCGGAAGCGCGGTTCCAGGGCGACTTGGCGCCCGATCTCACCGGCGCGGGGAACCGCTGGACGGCAAGCCAGTTGCGGCTTCGGCTGGTTGACGCCTCACGCTTCAATCCGGACACCATCATGCCGTCCTATTATCGCAACGAGGGGCTGGTTCGGGTCGGACGCAATTTCGCGGAGAAACCGATATTGTCGGCCACAGAGATCGAGGACATCGTGGCCTTTCTCGCAACACTTCGGGACTAAGCTGATGCGGATGACGCGACGACAATTCTTGAGCTTGGCCGGAGGCGTCACAGTCGCCGGGACGATCCCGGTCGTCACGCTGCGGCCGCTCAAAGCGACGCCCGCGATGCTCAACACTGCGATCCGGAACCTCGTCGGCGAGGTCCCCATTCGCACCGGCAAGGTCAAGCTCGACATTCCGCCGCTGGTCGAGAACGGCAACACGGTGCCGATGACGGTCAGCGTCGCGAGCGCGATGACCGCGGACGACTACGTGAAGAGCATCCACGTCTTCAACGAGAAGAACCCTCAGCCCAACATCGGAAATTTCTACCTGAACCCGTCCTCCGGACGCGCGCAGGTCTCGACGCGGATCCGGCTTGCCGACACCCAGAAAGTGGTCGCAATCGCCCGCCTCTCCGACGATAGTTTCTGGCAGGTCGCCGCGGATATTGTCGTGACGCTCGCCGCCTGCACCGAGGAGGTGAATTGATGGCCGCGCTCATCAACGTCCCCTCAAAAGCCAAACGCGGCGACATCATCGAGATCCGCACGCTGACCTCACACATCATGGAAACCGGTTTTCGCCGCACCATGGATGGCGCGCTGGTGCCGCGCGACATCATCACGAGCTTCACCTGCCGCTACAACGGCACCGAGATTTTTCGCGCGGATCTGTTTCCGGCGATCGCCGCCAACCCTTACTTGTCCTTCTTCACGATCGCCAAGGAGAGCGGCAAGCTCGAGTTCGAATGGATCGGCGACAACGGCTACTCGTCCAGGGCATCGGCATCGATCACGGTCGAATGATTTTCTGGCGCGCGATAGCGGTGGCGGCGCTTGCCGCCACGACCTCTGCCCTTCTGGCCGGTGAGATCCCGCCCGATGCGCGCCGCTCCGGCTATTCCTTCATGAGTCCTGATACGCGCGCCATGCAGGATGACGACACCTCCAATCCGGGCATGCTGTTCGTGCTGGATGGCGAGGCCTTATGGGGTAGGAAGGTCGGCAGCGCCGACAAGGCGTGCGCCGACTGTCACGGCGATGCGCGAAGCAGTATGAAGGGCGTCGCGGCGCGCTATCCGGCGTTCGACCGGACGCTGGGGCGCCCCGTCACCCTCGACCAGCGCATCAACCTTTGCCGTGCCAATCATCAGCAGGCGAGCTCACTGCCTTACGAGGGCCACGACATCCTGGCGCTGTCCGCCTTCGTTGCTCATCAGTCGCGCGGCGTTGCGATCACCACAGGCGATGATCCACAACTTATTGCTTTCGTCGAACAGGGGCGCAGCCTCTTCATGCAGCGCGAGGGACAACTCAACCTGGCCTGCACCAATTGCCATGACGACAACTTTGACAAGCACCTTGCAGGCTCGCCGATCACGCAAGGGCAGCCGACCGGCTATCCGCTCTATCGGCTGGAATGGCAGACGCTGGGATCCCTGGAGCGGCGCTTGCGCAGCTGCATGACCGGCGTCCGCGCCCAAGCCTATGAGTATGGCGCGCCCGAATTGGTCGCGCTCGAACTCTACCTGATGTCGCGGGCCCGCGGAATGCCGATGGAAACGCCGGCGGTGCGACCGTAACGCATAAATTAGGGCTAGGCAGGCGTGGAACGGTCGCTAGTATCCCCCCAAAGAATTGAATCAGAGGGAGGGACTAAAGTGGCTGACCATAAAATCTCGCGCCGTATGCTGCTGACGGGCACCGCTGCGGCGGGCGCACTCAGCCTCACCGGGCTTCCGGCGCGCGCCGAGGTGAATTGGAAGAAATATGCAGGTACCAAGCTGGAGGTGATCCTCGCCAAGGGGCCGCGCGGCGACAACCTGCAAAAATACGTCAAGGAATTCACCGACCTCACCGGCATCCAGGTCGAATCCGAGCAAATCCCCGAGCAGCAGCAGCGGCAGAAATGCGTCATCGAGCTCACCTCGGGCCGGCCGAGTTTCGACGTTGTCCATCTCAGCTATCATGTGCAGAAGCGGCAGTTCGAGAAAGCCGGCTGGCTCGCCGACCTCACGCCCTACATGAAGGACCCGACGCTGACCGCGCCCGACCTCGTCGAGAGCGATTTCTCGGCCGCAGGTCTGCAGTACTGCAAGAACGACAAGGGTCAGATGCTGTCCCTGCCGTGGTCGGTCGACTATTTCATCCTCTACTACAACAAGGAGCTGTTCCAGAAGAAGGGCGTCGCAGTGCCCAAAACGCTGGACGAGATGGTTGCCGCCGCCGAAAAGCTCACTGATGCGAAGGACGGCACCTATGGCTTCGTCGGGCGGGGCCTGCGCAACGCCAATATGACGTTGTGGACGAACTTCTTCCTCGATTATGGCGGCGAATTCCTCGACGCCAAGGGCAACATTCTGACTGACGGTCCCGAAGCCGTCGCAGCGACCAAGCTCTACCAGACTCTGCTGACGAAAGTGGCTCCGCCCGGCGTCGCCGGCTTCAACTGGATGGAGTCGATGGCCTCGTTCACGCAAGGCAAATCGGCGATGTGGATCGACGGCGTCGGCTGGGCGCCGCCGCTGGAGGATCCGGCTGCCTCGCGCGTCGTCGGCAAGGTCGGCTACACCGTCGTGCCGGCCGGTCCGAAGGGGCAATATTCGGCGACCTATGGCGACGGTATCGGTGTCGCCGCCGCGAGCAAGAACAAGGAAGCCGCCTATCTGCTCTGCCAGTGGATCGTCTCGAAGCAGCAGGGTGCGCGGCTCTTGCAGGCCGGTGGCGGCGTGCCGTTCCGCAACTCGATCCTGAACGATGCTGAGGTCCAGAAGGGCGTGAAGATGCCCAAGGAGTGGCTGCAGTCGGTGATTGATTCCGCCAAGATCAGCAAGCTCGGCCTGCCGGTGATCATCCCGGTCGCCGAATTCCGCGATCTCGTCGGCGCCGCTATCACCTCGACCCTGGCCGGCTCCGATCCCGCGGCAGAGCTGAAGAAAGCCCACGATCAGTTCCGGCCGATCCTGGAGCGTAGCGAAAAGGCGTGAGTGCGTTGACACAATCGACTCCGCGCGCGGCACAGTCTGATGCCGCGCCGGAGAAGGAGCTGCGGCCGCCGTCCTATTGGCCGTTCGTGGTGCCGGCGCTGGTCGTCGTGCTCGCGATCATCATCTTCCCGTGGGTGTTCACCATCTGGATGAGCCTGAACGAGTGGAAGGTCGGCTCGCCGACCACCTTCGTCGGATTCTCCAACTATTTGCGCCTGACCGGCGATCCGCGCTTCATCGAGGCGATCGGACACACGCTGGTCTACACCGTGCTGTCCGTGGTGCTGCCGCTCGTGTTCGGCACATTTGCGGCCGTGGTTTTTCACCAGAAATTCGCCGGCCGCGGCTTCCTGCGCGGCATCTTCATCATGCCGATGATGGCAACGCCGGTGGCAATCGCGCTGGTCTGGACCATGATGTTCCACCCGCAACTCGGCGTGCTCAACTATTTGCTGTCACTGGTCGGCATCCCTGCGCAGCTCTGGGTGTTTCATCCGGCAACGGTGATTCCCTCGCTGGTGCTGGTCGAGACCTGGCAATGGACACCGCTGGTGATGTTGATCGTGCTCGGCGGGCTCGCTGCGATCCCGACCGAACCCTACGAGAGCGCGCAGATCGACGGCGCCAGCCTGTGGCAGGTGTTCCGGTTCATCACCCTGCCGCTGATCATGCCGTTCCTGTTCATCGCCGGCATGATCCGCATGATCGACGCGGTGAAGAGCTTTGACGTCATCTTCGCGATCACGCAGGGCGGACCGGGATCAGCGTCGGAGACCATCAACCTCTACCTCTACAGCGTCGCCTTCGTTTATTACGACCTCGGCTACGGCTCGGCGATCGCAGTCGTGTTCTTCCTGCTGATTGTCCTGCTTGCGGCGGTGATGCTCTACGCCCGCCAGCGCATGCTGTGGACCGAAATCGCGAGCGACGCATGACCCCGAAGCAAATCATCGGCAAGATCGGCCTGTGGTTCGCGGTGCTCGTCATCGTGTCGCCGGCGATCCTGTTCTTCCTCTGGATGCTGTCGCTCTCGCTCAAATTCGAGGTCGACAACGCCGCCTACCCGCCGGTGTTCATCCCAGAGCATTTCGCCTGGAAGAACTACGCCGACGTGCTCGCCTCCAACCGCTTCGTCACCTATTTCTTCAACAGCCTGATCGTGACAGGCAGTGCGACGGTACTGGCGCTGATGGTCGGCGTCCCCGCCGGCTACGGCATCGCGCGGATGGCCGCGCACAAATCGGCGATCGTGATCCTGATCGCCCGCATCACGCCCGGCCTGTCCTATCTGATCCCGTTGTTCCTGCTGTTCCAGTGGCTCGGCCTGCTCGGCACGCTGGTGCCGCAGATCATCATCCATCTCGTGGTGACGGTGCCGATCGTGATCTGGATCATGATCGGCTATTTCGAGACCACGCCGCTGGAGCTGGAAGAAGCCGCCCTCATCGACGGTGCAGGCCGCTGGCAGGTATTCCGCCACGTCGCGCTGCCGATCGCCAAGCCCGGCATCGCGGTCGCCTTCATTCTCGCGGTGATCTTCTCCTGGAATAATTTTGTGTTCGGCATCGTGCTGGCGGGGCGCGAGACCCGCACCCTGCCCGTCGCCGTCTACAACATGATCTCGTTCGACCAGTTGAGTTGGGGCCCGCTCGCCGCAGCTGCGTTGGTCGTGACGCTGCCGGTGCTGCTGCTTACGGTATTCGCGCAGCGGCAGATCGTGGCAGGGCTGACGGCGGGGGCCGTGAAGGGCGGATGATCGCTGCTCATCCCTGTCGACGCCTTTAGCTGATCCGGACGACGACCTTTCCCTTGGCTCGGCCCGTCTCGAGATACGCCAGCGCCTCCTTTGCCTGCGCGAACGGAAAGACCTTGTCGATCACCGGCCGGATGTGCCCGGCCTCGATAAGCTTACCGAGCTCTGCGAGTAGACTGCCGTCCGGGTGTACGAACAGGAAGGAATACGCAGCGCGGCTTGCCTTGGCACGCCGCAGGATCTTGCGGCTCAGCAACCCGAACAGCAGCACCATGAAGAAATTCATGCCGCGGGCGCGAGCGAACGCAGCGTCGGGTGGCCCAATGAGTGAGACGATTGCGCTCCCGGGTTTCAATATCCGAAGCGACTTCTCGAGTGCGTCGCCCCTGACTGTGCCCAGCACAGCATCGTAGCCGCGCAGCACATCCTCGAATTGCTGCTTCTTGTAGTCGACCACCTCGTGGGCTCCGAGGCTCCGGACCAGATCCACATTTCCGGTACTCGTCGTCGTCCCGACCTTCGCGCCGAGATATTTCGCCAGCTGGATCGCAAACGTACCAATGCCGCCCGCGCCTGCCGGAATGAATACCTTTTGGCCGGGTTGGAGCCGTGCGCGGACCTTGAGCGCCTGCCACGACGTCAGTCCAACCATCGGTATCGAGGCCGCCTGCACGAAGTCCAGATTTGCCGGTTTGAGCGCGGCCGCGTCCTCGGGCACCGTCGCAAACTCAGCGAGAGCACCCGAGCCGCTCAGGTCGAAGATGCTGGCGAAGACGGCATCACCCGGCTTGAAGCGGGTGACGCGACTTCCGACCTCCACCACGACACCGGCCAAATCGCTGCCCAGCGTGGCCGGAAGCTGAAAGCGAAGGATCGGCTTGAAGGTTCCTTTCGGAATCATGTTGTCGATAGGGTTCAAACCAGCCGCATGGACCTGGACGAGAATCTCGTTCGGCTTCGGCGACGGCCGAGGCGTATCAACGAACGTAACCTGGTCCGGTCTACCATAACGCTTGAAGACGAGTGCTCTCATGGTTGCTGATGTCCGGTTTTCGGGTGCTTGCGCCGGCCGCATGCCGTCAGAAGGCTCGGGCGGTGCGGGCAGGCTGCAATGCAGTTGCCGCATCGAGCCGCAGGTCCTTTCGAATCCCGGCGTCGACCAGTCCAGCCGGCGCAAATCTGCGAAGCAACCGCAGGCGGTTGGCGAGCTTGCCGGCCGCGTACCGGACTTTCGGATGCGCCGCGCTGGCCGCTTTCAGAACGGTGTCGGCCACCACGCTTGGGTCCTCAGCCGTCGTCATAACCTCGTTCACCCGTTTGGTGACGTGCGCACGCGCCTCGCGATACTCGTCGAGCTTGGCATCCGGCTCCATGAAGTTCGCGTCGAACGGCGTCTTGGTGTACGCGGGCTCGATGACCGAGACCCGGATGCCTCTCGTGCGCAGCTCATGGTCGAGCGATTCCGAATAGCCTTCCACGGCGTGTTTGGTGGCGGCATAGAGCGCGCCGTAGGGCATCGGCAGAAAGCCGAGAACGGAGCCGATATTGATGATGCGACCATTCCCCTGCCGCCGCATGTGGGGCAGGACGGCCTGTGTCATCCGGATCAGTCCAAAGAAGTTCGTCTCGAAAATCGATCGGGCCTGATCGATCGAGCTCTCTTCCGCGCCGGCAGGGGCAACACCGAAGCCGGCGTTGTTCACGAGCAGATCGATCCGGCCATCGCACCGTATGACATTACTTACGGCGGCTTTGGCGGATTCATCGCTGGTCACGTCGAGGACCAGCATCTCGAACGATCGCCTGCCGGCCTGCGCGCCTCGTCTGCTGGTGCCGTAGACCTTGTAGCCGGCTTTCGCGAGCCGCTCCGCCGTGGCTTCGCCGATGCCTGATGAGGCGCCGGTAACAAGCGCGATTCCAGTGTTGGTCGTATTCACGAGCTTCTCCTGTGAGGGTGCCAGCTTCGAACCACTTTGATTACGATCGTAATTATTGATATACATGACGATCGCCATTATAATTGTCAAGACCCGGGACCAAGGATCTGCGACATGCGCGTTTCAAAGGAACAGGCGGCGAAAAATCGCGAGCGTATTCTCGAGGCCGCCTCCCGCCTCATGCGGGAGCGCGGCATCTCCGGCATGGGTGTGGACGCGCTGGCCGATGCTGCGGGGATGACCCACGGCAGCATGTACAGTCAATTCGGCTCCAAGGAACGACTCGTCGAAGAAGCGGTGGCCCACGCCATCGTCGCCAAAGGGCGAGAAGTGCCCGACGAATTTGCGCTCGGCGACTACGTTTCCGAATACCTCTCAGCGGGGCATCGCGACGAACCGGGAAGCGGTTGCCCCTTCGCGGCCCTGTCTTGTGAGATGGCTCGACAAAGCGGTGGCGTGAGAGACCGTTTCACAGCCGGAGTACGTGGCATGATCGGGCTGCTGAGCGGTCGAATGACCTCGACGCTGAAGCCGCGGCAGCGCGAGGAGAAGGCCCTCGCGACGGCCGCCTCCCTGGTCGGGGCACTCGTGCTGGCCCGGGCCGTGAATGATCCCAAGCTGTCGGACGATATTCTTCGCGCGACCAGGAACCAGATAGGCGTTTGATCGCGCGGCGCAGTGCGGGGCTAGACCTGCCACCATGATGGGTGGCGGCAGTCGAGCAACTGGCTGGATTAAGACAAAGATGCGGCCTGGCGACGCGACGTCGTCCGGCCGCAGACTTTATTCGCCCAGCCTACTCCGCCGGTGCCGCATGCATCTCCGGATGCGCGGCGTAGTGCTCGCTGGCGCCGAGCTTGCTGGCCGCGAACAGGCCGGCAGCCATCACGGCGTAGGAGAGGGCCACGGCAGGCGTGACACCGAAGCCGCCGCCGATGCCAACGGCTTCGCCATGCATGAAGCCGAAATAGGTCAGCACTGCACCGACAAGTGCGAAGGCCGACGCCTTTTCGAAATCACGCTCGATGATGAAGACGCCGATCGCGCCGAGGATGAGGCCGCCAAGGATGGAGCCACCGCCCATCACCTCCAGCCCGTGATAAAACACACCCTGCTGCGGCAGAGCGGCGACCGCCGCGGTCTTCACTGCGTCAGCTTTGTCGGCCGCCATGCCGCCGACGGTCGCTGCCGCCGTCATGGTCGAGGCCAGCATCGTGTCGATCTGGAGTTTGGCCCAAGCGGCGAGATGCGGGGTCAGCGCCAGCACGATCGCGGGCGCATGCTTGACCGGCGTGGTCTGGAACGCCTGCGCGCCGATCAGCATGCCGATATAGAGCAAGATCGGCGAGATCGCGACCACGGGCACCAACGCCAGCAGCACCGAGATGATGCCGAACCAGGCCAGCACAACCACCATGATGCCGGTCGCCGCCGAGTAGCCGATGCGACCGCCCATCGCCTTCCAGCCGGGATGGCCGATGTAGACGGCGTTGATGAAAGGATTGCCCATCAGGCAGCCGATCAGGCTGACGACGCCGTCGGCGGTCAGCACGCGCGTGGTCGGATATTCGTCGCCGGCAGCCTCCGCGCTCTCGACATTGTCCATGGCCTCTACGAGGTCATAGATGCCGAACGGAACGGCGGTGACCAGGATGACGCCGAGATATTCGAAGCCTGAGAAGACGTAGCCCACGGCGGGAAGCGGCACCGAGAAGCCGAAATTGGAGAAGGCGGCGCTGACGCCTTTGAGGCTCAATCCGCCGAGGCCAAGCCCGAACAGATTCGAGCCCCAGGCGATGATCATGCCCGCCGCGATGGCGACGAGACCCGCGGGAATCCCCTTCGGATACTTCACGCCGCCGAACCAGCTCACCAGGATGATGGCAAAGCAGACGAGGCCGATCTGAGGCGTCATGTACATCTCGAGCGCAGGCCGCATCGAGATGAAGGTGATGGAGACACCCGCGAGCGTGCCAAGCAGCGCCGCGCGCGGTGTGATCTTGCGGATGAACGGCGCGATGAAGCCGCCGATCATCAGGATGAAGCTCTGGAAGAACACCCAGACGAGGCCCGCGGACCAGCCCTTGAGCGGATCGCCCGTCTTCAGCGTGATCGGCAGCATGATCACGAAAGTGACGATGAACATGTGCGGCACGCTGACGCCAGACGGCAGCGCGCAGACATCGCTGCGCCCGGTCTTTTGCGCGAGACGATAGGCGAGAAAGGCGTAGTAGAAGGTCGACAGGCACATCATCAGCCCGAGCGCGGGCAGGATGCGGCCGAACACGAGACTGTCAGGCATCTTCAACACGAAGCGAAGCAGGCCCGTGAGCACCAGCATGTTGACGAGGATGTTGGTGCCGAAGCCGAAAAACGCGTTCCAGTCGCCCGATGTCCATAGCGCCGGTTTGAACTCGGACGTATTGCTTGCAGACTTGCCGGCCGTCCCCGTCAATGTGCTCATGAGAATACCCCTGTGTGGTCTAAACCTTCATTGCCTCCAAGACCGCGGCTGAGGTTGCGACCCAGCCGAAGATGCCGCCCTGGGCCTTGATCATCTTCAGGCCCATCTCGTGAAACTCGGGGAAGTAGGATGCGCAGCCGTCCGAGATGACGACGCAGCGATAGCCGCGGTCGTTGGCCTCGCGCACGGTGGTGTTGACACACACCTCAGTGGTGACGCCGCATACGAGTAAATTCTCGATGCCGTATTTCTCCAGCACATCGGTGAGCTCGGTGGCGTAGAACGCGCCCTTGCCGGGCTTGTCGATCACGACCTCGCTGTCGAGCGGATAAAGCTCGGGAATGATGTCGTGACCAGCCTCACCGCGAATGAGGATGCGGCCCATCGGGCCGGGATCACCGATACGCAAGGACGGCGCGCCGCGCTCGACTTTCGCCGGCGGCGCATCGGACAGATCAGGCAGATGCCCTTCGCGGGTATGGATCACCAGCATGCCGGTGTCGCGTGCGGCCTTCAGCACCGCGCCGATCGGCTTCACCGCATGCGCGAGTTGGCTGACGTCGTTGCCAAGCGTCTCGCCGAAACCGCCGGGCTCCATGAAGTCGCGCTGCATGTCGATGATCACAAGCGCGGTCGACGACCAGTCGAGCTTGATCGGCTCGGGCTCGGCGCTGATGACGCCCAATGTCGGCTTGGTTGAGTTCAACATGACGCAGGCCCCCGCGAGAACTCTCTTTGCGGGGAGTTCTGCAAGCGCCGTGCCATTGTGTACAATTGCAGTGACGTACGAGGCGCAACGAAAATCGATGCGTACTCAGAAGGTTACGCCCGAGATCGAGGACTGCTTATTCCCTGTGCGACGGCTTTGCGAGGTGCATTTGCCTAGAGGATGAGCGTTGGTCGCGCACTCTCCGCCCGTCATTCCGGGGCGACGCGAAGCGTCGAGCCCGGAATCCATAACCACGATCGGGAGTATGGATTTCGGGCTCGCAACTTTGTCGCGCCCCGGAATGACGGACAGAGAGACTACCGCCCCGCTCCATACAGCCGCCGATACTCCTCCTCATAGGGCGCATAAGAGTCCTTCAGCGTCGCCATGTTGAGCAGCATGGTCGCAACCACCGCGCCAGCCTTGTCGAACACTCGCGTCTTGGCCCAGGCGCTCTCGGTGCGTCGGCTGCCGGACAGTGCGACCACCTCACGCTCGACCTCATACTCTTCGTCAACAAAGAGCGGCCCCTTCATCAGCCGGATCTCCTGGTCGGCGAACAGGCCGACGGCCGGTCCCTTCGCCGGCAGCGGATCGTCCTTGGAGCGGTACTGGAACAGCACGCTCAGCATCTCCATCGGGATGATCGCCTTCCGCCACGGATTGTCGCCGCTGGAATAGTAAGGCGAGTGTTCGGTGATGACGCCGAGCTTCTGCCTGAGGGAGAACGGATAGAGGTCGCCCATGTTCTGGTCGAACGCCATCCGCACCGGCTGCCGCCTGCTCGTCTGCGCCACCTTCACGTCGCGCAGGATGACAGGATCGGTGAGCGGCTTGAGCTCGGTCAGGCGCGTCTCGAGCGCCGTCGCGGCTTGCGCATCGCCGACCGAGGCCGTGCCGCGCAAGACCTCGGTGCCATCGCGCTTCACCATCTGGATCTGGCACTGGCTCGTTCCGGGCAACGGCTTCGACAGAATCGCCTGCACGTCCTCACCTTCGAAGCAGGCATTGCGATAATGGGCGGACAGACAGCCGCTCTCGAACCACGCCCGCCCCCATAACCGCGCGCCGAGCGGCGCGAATTGGCTGAAATGCGTCGGGCCTTCGATGGTGCCGCCCTTGAAGCCGAGCTTCTGCGCGGTGGCATCGTCGTGGATGGAGGCATGCGCATCGTAAACCTGCGCGTGCAGCATCTGGCGGGGCTGACGCCATGGCCCGATCAGGGCCTCGGCGGTTTCGGTGATCTCGGTATTGAACGCGTTCGCCGTCATGGGCTCCTCCACAGGCAGCCATGACTAGCAGGCCCGCCACGGATGCGGCCAGCGATATTGACTTCGGTGCTCCATGCTTTTGACTGCCGCATCCGCTTCGCAAGTCGCCGATCTTTCCGCGGCGCAAAATTCCCACCTCATGCCACCACGAGGACTCCTAGAATGGCCCTGTTGCAGGTCGAGCTGGACGATAAATACCGGCTCGAATCGAAGCGGATCTTCCTGTCCGGCACTCAGGCCCTGGTCCGCTTGCCCATGTTGCAGCGCGAACGTGACCGGCTCCAGGGACTCAACACCGCCGGCTTCATCTCGGGCTATCGCGGTTCCCCGCTCGGCATGTACGATCACGCGCTCTGGCGCGCGAAGTCGCACCTTCAGCAGCACGACATCGCCTTCGTCCCCGGCCTGAACGAGGATCTGGCAGCGACCGCGGTCTGGGGCAGCCAGCAGGTCGGCCTGTTTCCCGGCGCCAAGGTCGATGGCGTGTTCGGCATCTGGTACGGCAAGGGTCCGGGCGTCGACCGCTCGGTCGATGCGCTCAAGCATGCCAATGCCGCCGGCACCTCGCTCAATGGCGGCGTGCTCGCACTCGCCGGCGACGACCATGGTTGCCAGTCCTCGACGCTGGCGCATCAGAGCGAGCAGGTGTTCGCGGCGGCAATGATTCCCGTGATCAATCCCGCCACGCTCCAGGACTATCTCGATCTCGGCCTCTACGGTTTTGCGCTGTCGCGTTTCTCCGGATGCTGGGTCGGCTTCAAGGCGATCAGCGAGACGGTCGAGAGCTCCGCCTCGATCGATAGCGATCCCGCACGCATCAGGATCGTACTTCCCGATGATTTCGAGATGCCGCCCGGCGGCCTCAACATCCGCTGGCCCGATCCTCCGCTGGAGGCCGAGCGGCGCCTGTTCGGGCCGAAGATGGCCGCGGTGCAGGCCTTCGCCCGCGCCAACCGGCTCGACCGCATCGTGCTCGATTCCAAGCCCGCAAGGCTCGGCATCGTCGCGACCGGCAAGGCCTATCTCGATCTGCGCCAGGCGCTGGCCGACCTCGGCATCACCGACAAGGACGCGCAGGATCTGGGCTTGCGCATCTACAAGGTCGCGCTGACCTGGCCGCTGGAGGAAAGCGGCGCGAGGCGCTTTGCCGAGGGCCTGCAGGACGTGCTGGTGGTCGAAGAGAAGCGCGGCTTCATCGAAGACCAGTTGATGCGCATCCTCTACAACATTGATGGGTCGAGGCGCCCGACCGTCACCGGCAAGCGCGACGAGAGCGGTGCACCGTTGCTGCCGAGCGAGGGCGAGTTGACGCCGACCATCGTCGCGGGCGCGCTGGTGGCACGCTTGCGCAAGCTCGGCCATCACAGCCCGGTGCTGGAGCAGCGCCTTGCCCGGCTCGAGGCCTTCGACAATCCTGTGACGACCACAACGCAGATCAAACTCGCGCGCACGCCGTTCTTCTGCTCGGGCTGCCCGCACAATACCTCGACGCGCGTGCCCGAAGGCAGCCGTGCCATGGCTGGTATCGGCTGCCACGGCATGGCCCTGAGCATGCCCACTCGCCGTACCGACCTGATCTCTCATATGGGCGCCGAGGGCGTGAACTGGATCGGCCAGTCACCCTTCACCACCGAAAAGCACATCTTCCAGAATCTTGGCGACGGCACCTATACGCACTCCGGCTTGCTGGCGCTCCGCGCAGCATCGGCGGCCGGCATCAACATCACCTACAAGATCCTCTACAACGACGCCGTCGCGATGACTGGCGGCCAGCCGGCCGAAGGTGCCTTCAATGTCGCGCAGATCGCGCACCAGGTCTGGGCCGAGAGCGTCAAGCGGCTTGCGATCGTCTCGGACGATCCGAGCAAATACCCTGAGGGCAATTACTTCCCGCAGGGCGCGACGATTCATCACCGCCGCGAGCTCGATGCCGTGCAGCGCGAGCTGCGCGATATCAAGGGGCTCACGGTCGTCATCTACGACCAAACCTGCGCCGCGGAGAAGCGCCGCCGTCGCAAGCGCGGGCTCTATCCCGATCCCGCCAAGCGCGCCTTCATCAACGAGCTGGTCTGCGAAGGCTGCGGCGATTGCTCGCAGGCGTCCAACTGCGTCTCGGTGCAGCCGCTGGAGACCGAGTTCGGCCGCAAGCGCCAGATCGACCAGTCCAACTGCAACAAGGACTTTTCCTGCGTCGAGGGCTTCTGCCCGAGCTTTGTCACCGTGCATGGTGGTTCGCTGAAGCGGATGAAGACCTCGGCGGTGGACTCCGGCCAATTGTTCGCCGACCTGCCGCTGCCGTCCGCGCGTGAGCTTGATGGACCCTACAACATCCTCGTCACCGGCATTGGCGGCACCGGCGTCATCACCATCGGCGCGCTGCTCGGCATGGCCGCCCATGTCGACGGCCGCGGCTGCTCGGCGCTCGATTTCACCGGCCTTTCGCAGAAGAACGGCGCGGTGATGAGCCATGTCCGCATCGCACCGAAGCCGGAAGACATCTCGGCGGTCCGCATTACCACCGGCGGCGCCGACGTCATCCTCGGTTGCGACATGATCGTCTCGGCCGGCCCGGCGGCGCTGAGCCGCGCCGAGCGTGGCGTGACCAAGGCCTATATCAACGCCGACCTGCAGCCGACCGCGAGCTTCGTGCAGAACCCCGATATCGATTTCGAGATGGGCACGATGCAGACCGTGCTGCGCGATGCGGTCGGCGACAAGAATCTCGACATCATCGACGCGACAGGCATTGCCGGCGCGCTGATGGGCGACAGCATCGCAACCAATCCCTTCATGCTGGGCTTCGCCTTCCAGAAGGGGTCTATCCCCCTGTCGCTGGAGGCCCTGCTGCGCGCCATCGAGATCAACGGCGCCGCGATCGAGATGAACAAGCTCGCCTTCACCTGGGGCCGCCTCGCCGCTCACGACATGTCGCGCGTGCGCAGCGTGCTTCAATTCAAGAATCGGGCGTCCGCGCCGACCAAATCGCTTGACGATATCATCGCAACCCGTGCCGAATTCCTGACGAGCTATCAGGACAAGGCGTACGCGGACCGCTACCTCGCAGCTGTGGCCAAAGTGCGCAAGGCGGAAGCTGCCGCCTCGCCCGCCTCCACGGAGCTGACCGAGGCCGTGGCAAAGAACCTGTTCAAGCTGATGTCCTACAAGGACGAGTACGAGGTCGCGCGGCTCTATACCGATGGCAGCTTTGCCAGGAAGGTGTCGGAAAAGTTCGACGGCAACTTCACACTGAAGTACCACCTCGCACCGCCGATCTTCGCCAAGCGCGACAAGTCGACGGGACGGCTTCAGAAGCAGGAATTCGGCGGCTGGATGATCCACGCCTTTCGCGTGCTGGCGAAGCTGAAATTCCTGCGCGGCGGCGCTTTTGATCTGTTCGGCCGCACTGAAGAGCGCCGGACCGAGCGGAAGCTGGTCGCAGATTATCTCGGCATGATCGATCAGCGGATGCCCGGACTGAAAGCGGAGCAGATCCCGCTTCTGACAAGACTAGCGCGTGTACCGGAAACCATCCGCGGCTTCGGCCACGTCAAGGAGGCCAACATCAAGCTGGCGGCAGCGGAGAAGGCGCGGCTAGAGGCGGAGCTGGAGAACAGCCGATTTGCCGCGGCGGCGGAGTAGAGGCCGCATTGTCGCCAAGCACACAGCTGTCATCGCCCGGCTTGACCGGGCGATCCAGTACGCCGAGACAGCTGTAATTGAACTGAGGGGCCGCGGCGGACCGGTTGCCCCGCGTTCGCGGCGCATGACTGCGGTGGGAGATAGCTAGGCTGACGTCGTGGCGACGCGCGGCGCCACCGACCCCGCCCCCTCCGCCAGATGCCGCCCCGCGATATACCCGAACGTCAGCGCCGGCCCGAGCGTGATGCCCGGACCGGGATAATTCCCGTTCATGATCGAGCCCATGTCGTTGCCACAGGCATAAAGCCCCGCAACCGGCATGCCGTCCTCGCGCAGCACGCGCGCCTGCGCATCGACGTTCATGCCGATCGCGGTGCCGAGATCGGCCGGATAGATGCGCATGGCGAAGAAGGGCGCACAATGAATAGGCGCAACGCAGGGGTTTGGCTTATGAGCGGCGTCGCCGAGGTGGCGCTGGTAGATGGTGCTGCCACGACCGAATTCGGGATCGCGGCCTTCCTTTGCGCCATCGTTGTAAGCCGCGATCGTCGCGGTAAGCAGGGCCGGCTTGATGCCGATCTTGGCCGCAAGCTCTAAGATGTCGGGAGCCTCGCTCAATTCACCGCTCGCCACATAGCAGCGCACACTGCGCGTGAACGGCTTGATGCGACCGAGACCGTAGCTCCACAGGAACGGCCGGTCGCAGACCAGATAGAACGGCCGGTCCGGTTCGCCATTGGCATCGCGCAGCATCGCGAGCACGAACTCATGGTAAGAGAGCGCCTCGTTGACGAAGCGCCGGCCCGCGCCATTCACGGCGATGACGCCGGGCTTCGCGCGGTCAGTCACAGTGTGCGGGAACACGCCGCGGCTGCCGTCGGTGCGGCGGAACAGCGAGGCCGGTACCCAATAAGCCGGGCTCGTCGCGTCCGTATTCAGCGCCGCATTGGCCGTCGCCGCAAGCCGAAGCCCATCGCCCGTGCCCGCTATGTTGGTGGCCGAGACAAATCCAGCCGAGGGCGGGAAAAAGCGTTTGCGCAAGACCGCATCATGCGAAAAGCCGCCGGTTGCGAGCACGACGCCGCGCCTCGCGGCGATCAAGCGGTCGCGCGACCCATGGCGAATCACAACGCCACCGACGCGATCGCCTTGCATCAACAAATCCTCGACATCGGCACTGAAGAGAATCTCGACCTGCCGCGCCAGCAGCGAGGCATAGAGCCGAGCAGCGAGCGCATTGCCGAGATGCAGCGTCGTTCCGCGCGGGCTGCGCAGTCGTTGCAGCGCATATCCGGAGACCAACCGTGCCGCGCGCAAAGTCGAGCGCAGCGATTTTCCGACACGGCGCAGATGCGGGATGTCGAGCCGGTTGACCATCATCCCGCCGAACAGCGTGAATTCCGGCAGCGGCGCGCGCAGCCGCGCGAAAGCTTGGCCCAGCCGCGTGCCGTCGAACGCGACCGGCTCCAGCACGCGCCCGCCTGATGTCGCGCCCAGCCGCTCCGGATAATAGTCCGGATAGGCCTTCACTGACTGAAAGCGAACTTCCGTGTTGCTTTCGAGATAGGCGATCGCTTCCGGCCCACGCGCAAGAAATGCCGCGCGCAGGCCCGCGTTGGCAGGTTCGGGCACGGTGCTCGACAGATACCGGACCGCATCCGTGATGCTGTCGGAGAGCCCCGCCTCTTTCATCTTGGCATTGGCGGGGATCCAGACCATGCCTCCGGACCACGCGGTCGTGCCGCCAACGAAAGCGGTCTTCTCGATCACCAGCACGCGCAGACCTTCGGCGGCAGCGACGGCCGCAGCTGTCATACCGCCGGCGCCAGCGCCGATGACAATGACGTCGTAGGTCTCATGCGCCGGCATCATGCGGCAGGAGTCCGGAGGGGAGGCATGACACCGTCATACCCCGCCTGCCGTCCCGCAGCTAGCGGGCCGGTTTCCGCTCGATGGGATCGATATCGATCGCCCGCAGCCGGCCGAGCCGCAACACGTCCATGGCGAGCCGCCGGCCGATCCGGTCGCGGTCGAGCACGCGGATCAGATCATCCACGCCGTTGATCTCGACACCGTCCAGCTTGATGACGACGTCGCCGGGCAACAGGCCCGCCTTCGCCGCCGGGCCGTCCTGCTCGATCTGCATCAAGAGCGCGCCCATCTTGTTCTCGACGCCGGCCAGCACCGCATGCCGCCGCGGGACCGGCGCGGTCTGCCCGGCAACACCGATAAAGGCGCGGCGGACATAGCCGTGGCGGATGATCTCCGACAGTACGAATTGCGCCGTGTTGCTCGCAACCGCAAAGCAGATGCCCTGCGCACCGTTGATGATAGCCGTATTGATGCCGATCACCTCGGCATTTGACGACACCAGCGGCCCGCCCGAATTGCCGGGATTGAGCGCGGCATCGGTCTGGATCACGTCCTCAATGGTCCGGCCGCTGACCGAGCGGATCGAGCGCCCGAGCGCAGAAACCACGCCGGCGGTGACGGTCGATTCGAAACCGAGCGGGTTGCCGATCGCGATCACGAGCTGGCCGCGCCGGAGCGTTTTGGAATTGCCAAGCGCGGCATAGGGCAAGTCGCGCACGCCGTTGGCGCGCAGGAGCGCGAGATCCGTATCGGGATCGACGCCCAGCACGCGCGCATCGCCAACATGACCTTCGACGTCCCGCAGCCGGATCTCCTTGGCCGAGCCGACCACGTGGCTGTTGGTGAGGACGAGGCCGTCAGGCGAGATCACAATGCCGGAGCCGAGCCCGCCGCGCTCGCGGCCGTTCGGCGTCTTTGGTCCGGTCTCGACGCGCACGACGGCGGGACCGACGCGGTCGGTCACATCGATCACAGCGTTGGAATAGGCGTCCAGCAGGGCCCGGTCATCGACCGGAGCAGATTCTGTCGTTCGCGATGACGGTGCGTCATCGACGATATCTGAAGTGAAATCCAGCATGGCAAGAGTCCTTGAGGCTCACACAGATGGTGGCCTGTTCCATCGGGCGCAAGGTGCAAGCCCGGGGGTGCAAGGCCGGACTGCCCAGATGGCTAGGGCGCGCGCCGCAGCGTGCCGCCCCTGGCTTTGACCGGATCGAGCAGCGACCAGTCGCCATCCGGGAGCACGTAGCCCTTGGGAAACGGCGCACGCAACTCCAGCCCGAGCGAGCGCAGCACGCGGTCGTCGCGGTAGTAGCATTGCAGCACCACGCGCACGAGCGTTGCCGCGGCCGCGCCGCCTTTCTTGCGAAATTCCTGCGCCGCGGCATTGCGCTTCGAGGCATCGAGCTCGGCAAGCGGCCCGCCGGCCAGGCGCGCCAGATGGTCCAGCGCCGCCGTCACCATCTTGGTGTCGCGGCCGAGCGTCGCCAGCATATCGGCCTGGATCGCGGCATCGTCGGCGCCGGGCACCTTGTACTCGTCGCTGGCGGGCACGATCATCGCGGCGATGGTGCGCAGGTCGTCGCGTTGAGCGCGCGTCAGTTGAAGACTTTCGGACATGTCGGCCTCAGTCGAACAGGTTGGCGAGACGCTGCTTCATCTGGTCGGCGATGTAGAGCGCGAGGGCCTGGATGGTGGAGGTCGGGTTTACGCCGCCCGAGGTGACGAAGATGCTGCCATCGACAATGAAGAGGTTCTTCACGTCGTGCGTGCGGCCCCATTCGTTGACGACGGAGCGCTGGGGGTCTGTGCCCATCCGCGCGGTACCGAGCAGATGCCAGCCGCCCCAGGGGATCGGGGAGTTGACGCAGATGTCGGTGGCGCCCGCCATCTCCAGAACCTCGCGGCCGCGGGCGAGCGCATGGTCCATCATCTTCCGGCTGTTCTCGGAGATCGTGTAGTCGATCTTCGGGGCGGGAATGCCGTGGCTGTCCTTCAGCACGGGATCGAGCGTGACCTGGTTATGCTCCTCCGGCAGGTCCTCGCAGATCGCGGAGAAGCCGAGCCGATGGCCGTTGAGCTTGCGGAAGACGCGGTGGTGATCTTCTCCCCAGGGCAGAATGCCCTTCTGCTCGCTGACCACAGCCTCGAATACCGGCCCGGCGCCACGCACGAACTGGACGCCATAGCCGCGCACGAAACCGCGCGACAGGTCCGTGTCGTACCACTCCTTGCTCCACAGACAGGTCGGCGGCGCGCGATTGGAGTCGGTCGGCTCCTTCACATAGCCGTAGATCTGCGCATAGGGGTGGAACATCAAATTCTTGCCGACGAGGCCGGACGAATTGGCAAGGCCGTTCGGGAAGCGGTCGGATTTCGAGTTGAGCAGCAGCCGCGGCGTGCCGACGCCATTGCAGGCGATGATCACGACATGCGCGGGCTGGAACTGCTCGATGCCGTCCTTGTCGTAATAGACCACGCCGGTGGCCATCCCGTTCTCGTCGGTGGTGATCTCGCGCACCCGGCAATGCGTGCGCAGCTCGACGCCGGCCCGAACCGCATGCGGCCAATAGGTGATGTCGGTCGAGGATTTTGCGCCTTGTGCGCAGGCGGGCGTGCAATGGCCGAGATTGATGCAGCGCGCCCGCCCCTCATAGTCCATGGTTGCGACCGTCGTATCCGACGGCCACCAGTGCCAGCCGAGCTTGTTCATGGCCTTGGCGACGATGGCGCCAGACAGGCCCATCGGCTGCTGAGGCATCGGCGGATGCGTCAGCGGCGACAGCGGATCGCCTGACAGGCCAGACGTGCCCATCATGCGGTCGTTCTCTTCGAAGAACGGTGTCAGCGCGTCGTAGTCGATCGGCCAGTCGTCAGCGACACCGTCGAGCGTCTTCACCTTGAAATCGGAAGGATGCAGCCGCGGCCAGTGCGCGGTGTACATCACCGTCGAGCCCCCGACCGCGTTATAATTCACGACCTTGATCGGGGAATTGTCGTCGTTAACAGGATAGTCCTCGGGCCGGCCGCGGATATTGGGGCTCGACGACCACTCGCCGAAGAACCTGGCCTCCCAGTCCCGGCCCGTGCTCGGATATTCCGCCGGGTTCATCCAGCCGCCCTGCTCCAGGCAGAGAATGTGCATCTTGGTCTCGGCCAACGACCACGCCACTGCCGCGCCTGAAGCGCCAGCGCCGATGATCAGGACGTCCACGGGGTCTTTCATCGAAAAGTCTTCCTCCCGCCCTCGCCACTTCCCGGGCGATTCGGCCATCACGGCTCACAAGGCCATCAAACGATAGGGGCAGACCGGCCGGCGAGTAAAGGCTGGCTGGCGAATGTCGCACTTCGCACAGCGCAGACCATTGGTCTCGCGTCTGCCGGATGCTAGGAACGAGGAGCAAGAGCAATCGATAGCGAGAAATTATGTCCTTCGAATATTCATTGGCCGCTGCCCGCGCCTTCGCGCTTGTTTTATTTCTCGCTCTTTCCGGATTTTTGGGGACCTCCAGTCCTGCCACCGCGCTGACTGCGGCCGCGACGGTCCGGGATGCCAATTCGATCCAGCTTGGCGACATCACCTACCGGCTCGATGGCGTCGACGCGCCCGAGTTGGACCAGGTCTGCATCGACGACCACGCCGATCCCTGGACCTGCGGCATCGAGGCCCGCGACCAGCTCGCCAAGCTGATCGGCGGCAAGCCGGTGCGCTGTGACGACGTCGGTCCCGAGAAGAATTTTGGCAAGCGCCACCGCGCGATCTGCACGGTCGAGGGCGAGAAGGTATCATTGAACGAGCAACTCGTCAGGCTGGGCTTCGCCATCGCGCGCGAGCCCCTCAAGGCCAATGTCAAGCCGGCGGCCGCCGAGGCGAGGACGGCGTCATCAGGCATCTGGAAGGGCTGCTTTGTTGCACCGCAAGAATTCCGTACCGGCAAGAAGGACGGCTCCCTGCTCGGCGCCGCCTGCCGTCCCGACCGCGACAAGGAGATTCGGGCGGTGCTGTTTCCGGAGGAGCTGACGGCGCCGCCGAGCTGCACCATCAAAGGTAAGCTCGCGGTGCGCGCCCGCGTCACCGGCAATATCGGCATTTATCACTTGAGGGGCTGCCCGAGCTATGCCGCGACGACCAAGCCGGACCGCTGGTTCTGCTCGGAGGACGACGCCCAGGCCTCCGGCTTCCGCAAGGCGTACAACTGCCGCCGGCCAAAGTGAACATTTTGGTTCACGCACCCGTGAGTGGTAGTCCTAGACCGTATTGATCCGGAATTGAACTGAATCGGGAGTTGCTGCACCTATATGTGTACGCAAGCGCTTTGCGCGGGCGTTTTCCTTGGCAGACGATCCTCATCGGATTGTCCTTGCTCGGGCGTTTCCTCCCTAGACTTGGGCCGCTTGTCACAACAAGCGGCTCTTCTTTTTTGCGCAGCGCTAGCTGTGCATCCGGATGAACTGATCCATCGGCGGCATGTTCTGGTTGAGATGCGCCATGATCCAGACGGTGCCACCGACCACCAGGAAAACGACCAGCAGCCCGAAGGCCAGCGCCAGCACGTTGTTGGTGTTGTCGGGTCCCGTGGTGATGTGCAGGAAGAAGACGAGGTGCACGCCCATCTGCGCGATCGCGAGCACGATCAGCGCGACTGGGATCGAAGGCTGCCAGACCAGATCCGTGCCGGCGATGAAGAACGAGGTCGCGGTGAGCAGCAGCGCGAGACCCAGGCCGACGACGTAGCCGACGATGCGCTCACCGACGCTGTGCTGCTCTTCTTCGCCCGGCGCGAGGTCATGTTCGATGTGCGTCTGATCGCTCATACGCCACTCCCAAGCAAATAGACCACGGAAAAGACTCCAACCCAAATGATGTCGAGCGCGTGCCAGAACAGCGCAAAGCACATCATCCGGCGCAGCACATCGGCGCGAAAGCCCTTGGCAAAGACCTGTGCCATCATGGTGAGCAGCCAAAGCACGCCTGCCGAGACATGCAGGCCGTGGCAGCCGACCAGTGAGAAGAACGCGCTCAGGAAGGCGCTGCGCGACGGGCCATAGCCGCGGGAGACGAGATCGGCGAACTCCCTGAACTCGATGGCGAGGAAGATCAGCCCCAGCACGCAAGTTACGGCCATGCCGAGATAGAACCAGAACCGGTTGCGCACGTCGGCGGCGATGCTGGCCATACCGCACGTGAAACTCGACAGCAGCAGGCAGACGGTTTCGATCGCGACGTTGCGCTGCTCGAAAATCTCCGAGCCCTTCGGACCGTCGGCGGTCTGGCTGACCAGCACGGCGTAGGCCGCAAAAAAGCAGGAGAACATCACGATGTCGGAGAGCAGGAACACCCAGAAGCCATAGGCGGTCACGATCCGCTTCGGCGCGGGCCCGCGATGCTCGATGACAACACCGATGTGATGAGGATCGGCATGCGCGCGGCCGACGGTCGCGGTCATCGACATCAGATTGCCCCCGCCATGCTGACAAGGTTGCGCCGTTCCTCGAGATTGGCGCGGTCGATCGCGGCGACCTCCGCGGCCGGGATGACGTATTCGTCATGGTCGCGCCAGGCGAACACGACGAAGGTCGCGAAGGCGCCAATGCCGCCCAAAATCACCATCCACCAGATGTGCCAGATCAACGCAAAGCCCATGATCGCGGCGAAAAACGCGCAGACGAAGCCGGTCGGCGAGTTCCTGGGCATCTCGATGTCGTGATATTCGGGCACTTCGTGTTCGAGCGATTGCTGCTGGGCCGCGATCTTCATGTCCCAATAGGCGTCCTCGCCGCGGACATCAGGATGGAAGGCGAAGTTGAACACCGGCGGCGGCGAGGAGGTCGCCCATTCCAGCGACCGGCCGTCCCAGGGGTCGCCGGTGCGGTCGCGCAAGGCCTCGCGATTACGGATGCTGACGACGAGCTGCATGATCTGGCAGATCACGCCGATCGACAGCACGGCCATGCCGATTGCTGCCACGATCATCCACGGCCGCCACGCCGCGACGTCATAATGCTGCAAGCGCCGCGTCATGCCGAGCATGCCGGCAACATAGAGCGGCACGAAGGTGATGTAGAAGCCGAGGAAGGTAAACCAGAACGCCCGCTTGCCCCAGCGCTCGTCAAGCCGAAAGCCGAAGGCCTTCGGAAACCAGTATTCGAAGCCGGCAAAGGCGCCGAACAGCACGCCGCCGATGATCACGTTGTGGAAGTGGGCGACCAGGAACATGCTGTTGTGGAGCATGAAATCCGCCGGCGGCACCGCGACCAGAACGCCGGTCAATCCGCCGATGATGAAGGTGACCATGAAGCCGACCGCCCACAGCATCGGCGTCGCAAAACGGATGCGACCGCCATACATCGTGAACAGCCAGTTGTAGATCTTCACGCCCGTCGGCACCGCGATGATCATGCTCGCGATGCCGAAGATGGCGTTGACGTCGGGGCCTGCGCCCATCGTAAAGAAGTGATGCAGCCAGACCATGAAGGAGATGACGCAGATCGCCATGGTGGCCAGCACCATGGAGCGATAGCCGAATAGCGCCTTGCCGGAGAAGGTCGAGACCACCTCGGAGAAGATGCCGAAGGCCGGCAGCACGAGGATGTAGACCTCCGGATGCCCCCAGGCCCAGATCAGGTTCATGAACATCATGACGTTGCCGCCGGCCTCGTTGGTGAAGAAATGGAAGCCGAGGTAACGGTCGAGCAGCAGCATCGCCAGCGTCGCGGTGAGGATCGGGAACGCCGCGACGATGAGGAGGTTCGAAGCGAGCGTGGTCCAGCAGAACATCGGCATGCGCAGATAGTTCATGCCCTTGGTCCGCAGCTTCAGCACTGTCGTGACAAGGTTGATGCCTGCCACCAGCGTGCCGACGCCTGATATCTGGAGCGACCAGGCGTAATAATCGACACCTACTCCAGGCGAGTAAGACAGCTCCGAGAGCGGTGGAAAGGCAAGCCAGCCGGTGCGGGCGAACTCACCGATCACGAGCGAGAGATTGACCAGCAAGGCACCTGTCGCGGTGAGCCAGAAGCCGACCGAATTGAGCGTCGGAAACGCGACGTCGCGCACGCCGAGCTGAAGTGGCACCACCAAATTCATCAGTCCGATCACGAACGGCATCGCCACGAAGAAGATCATGATGGTGCCATGCGCAGAAAAGATCTGGTTGTAGTGCTCCGGCGGCAGATAGCCTTGCGATTGATAGGCGATCGCCTGCTGGACCCGCATCATGATGGCATCGCTGCCGCCGCGCAGCAGCATCACCGAGGCCAGCAGGATGTACATCACGCCAATGCGCTTGTGATCGACGCTGGTGATCCATTCGTGCCAGAGATAGGACAGATGCCCTTTCACGACGACCCAGATCAGCACGGCGAGGATCGCAACCAGCACCACGCCACCCGCTATCAGCGGAATCGGCTGATCGAACGGAATGGCCGACCAGTCGAGCTTACCGAGCATCAACGCCTCCACTGTGGGGACGGCCGGCATCGGAGAGGAGCTCCGGCCCCGGTCCCGGCGGAATGTGCTGGGTTGCTATCAGGTCGAACAGGCGGGGATCGTCCAGCCGATAGGTCGGCCTACCCTTCTCGATGCCCTGCTGCATCAGCTTCTTGTAGCTGTCCTCGTTCAGCACGGCATCGCTTTTCGCCGTGCCCGCCACCCAATCAGGGAAGGCGAGCGGCGAGATCACGTTGACGTCGAACATCATGTCCGGAAAGCCATCGCCGGAAAAATGTGCCGAGAGGCCTTGCAGCTTGCCCTCATTGTCAGCACGCAGGTTCAACCTCGTCACCATGCCGTTCATGGTGTAGATCATGCTGCCGAGCTGCGGGATGAAGAACACGTTCATCACGCTCGACGATGTCAGCTGGAAATTGAGCTCAGCGCCTGCGGGTACTGTCAACGTGTTGACGGTGGCGATCCGCTGGTCCGGATAGATGAAAAGCCACTTCCAGTCGAGCGACACTGCCTGAATGCGCACCGGGCTGCCGGTGCCTGGCACGGGCGCTCTCGGATCGAGCTGGTGCGAGCCGATCCAGGCGACGCCGCCGAGCAGGATGACCGTTAGCGCGGGGATCGCCCACACCACCATCTCGACGCGGCCGGAATAGACGAAGTCAGGCTGAAAGCGTGCTTTCGTGTTGGAGGCGCGAAACCAGAACGCAAAAGCGAGGATCGCGAAAATGGTTGGCACCACGATCGCGAGCATGATGAAGACGGAATCGACCAGGATGGTGCTGTTGGCGGCAGCCACCGGCCCTTGTGGATCGAGCAGATTCATCGGCAAGCCACTGGCGATTGGGAGACCCCGGCAACGAGGGTAACGCGAAAAGCGCTCCAGCCACAAACGCAGTTGCGTGAAGACGGTTCCGAGCAGTTGCTGCTCAACCGCAGCTCATCTCGTCCGGCGGCATGCAATTCCGTGCGATGTCAATGACATCGACGCGGGACGGCGGGCCTTCTCACCCAGGCGGCGCGTTGCTAGTTTGCACGAAAATATCGGGATGAAACGACATGCAGGGCCCTGAGGACGATGCCGGCCTCGCCGGCAAGGTGGCGCTGATCAGCGGCGGCGGCGCCGCTGGTGACGGCATCGGCAACGGTCGCGCCGCAGCAATTCTGCTGGCCCGCGCCGGCGTAAAGGTGCTGGTCGCCGATCTCGACCTCAAGCTCGCCGAGCGCACCGTCGAGATGATCAAAGCCGAGGGCGGCACGGCCGCGCCCCACGGCGGTGACGTCACCAGCGAAGGTGATTGCAAACAGCTCGTCGACGCCGCACTCGACCGCTGGGGTCGGCTCGATTTCCTTGACAACAATGTCGGCATCGGCAGCCGCGGCAGCGTGGTCGACGAGGCACCCGAGCAATATCGCCGCGTCATGCAGGTCAATGTCGAGACCATGTTCCTACTGTCGAAGCATGCGATTCCCGCCATGATCAAAACCGCCAAGGGCGGCGCGATCGTCAATATCTCCTCGATCTCCGCGCTACGGCCGCGCGGGCTCACGACCTACACGACCTCCAAGGCGGCCATCATTGGCCTCACGCGCGCGATGGCGGTCGATCACGGCCGCGACAACATCCGTGTCAACTGCATCTGCCCCGGGCCGATGTACACGCCGATGGTCTATGCCCGCGGCATGAGCGAGCAGGCGCGCGCCAACCGCGCCAGGGCCTCCCTGCTCAAGACCGAAGGCACCGGCTGGGACGTCGGCCATGCCGTCAAATTTCTGCTCAGCAATTTCGCGCGCTACATCACCGGCCAGGTGCTGGTGGTCGACGGCGGCGTCACGCTGCAGGCGCCCGAACGCGAGTCACAAGAACACTAGAGGAAACACAATGGCCCGCCTGCCCTATCTCGAGGCCGACCAGGTCGCGCCCGAATATCGCGATATGCTCAAGCGCAACACCAACCTGCACAAGCTGCTGGTCAACTCACCGGAGATGGCGCGCGCTTTCAACGGCATCGGCGGCTACATCCGCTTCAAGAGCAAGCTCGACCCGCGCCTGCGGGAGCTGGCGATCCTCCAGGTCGGCTGGATGGAGAAGTCGGAATACGAGTTCACGCACCACGTGAAGATCGGCAAGGAGTTCGGCGTTACAGACGAAGACATCGCCGGCCTGATGGCGGAGACCGAGGGCAAGCCGTCGAAGCTCGAGCCGCTCGCCAAGTCGATCCTGAAAGGCGCCCGCGAAATGGTGCGGGAGCTCGCGATGTCGGACGCAACTTTCGCTGAACTCAAGCAGCATCTCTCCGACGAGCACATGGTCGACCTTGTGCTCACCATCGCCTTTTATTGTGGTGTGGTACGCGTGCTCGCTACCATGAAGATCGACAACGAGCCTTATTACAAAGAGGTACTCCAGCAGTACCCGATCCCGGGAGTGAATTGACATGCGCATGAAAGACAAGGTTGCGATCGTGGTCGGTGCCGGCCAGAGCCCCGGCGAAGGCATGGGCAACGGCCGCGCCACCGCGCTGACCTTCGCGCGCGAGGGCGCGAAGGTGTTGTGCGTCGATCACCATCTGGAATCGGCGCAGGAGACCGTCGATCTGATCGTTGCGAAGCAAGGCACCGCAGCAGCCTTCAAGGCCGACGTGACAAAGTCTGCCGACATCAAGGCGATGGTCGCCGACGCCAAATCGCGCTGGGGCCGGATCGACGTCCTGCACAACAATGTCGGCGTGAGCCTCGCCGGCGGCGATGCCGAGCTGCTGCAAATCACCGAGGAAGCATTCGACCGCGTGGTCGCGATCAATCTGAAGAGCTGTATCCTCGCCGCCAAAGAAGTGATCCCGATCATGCGCGCGCAGAAGGGCGGGGTCATCATCAACATCTCGTCGATGGCGGCGATCACCACCTACCCTTACGTCGCCTACAAGGCGACGAAAGCGGCGATGATCGCCTTCACCGAACAGCTCGCCTACCAGAACGCCGAATACGGCATCCGCGCCAACGTCATCCTGCCCGGCCTGATGAACACGCCGATGGCTGTCGATACCCGCGCCCGCGAATGGCACAAGAGCCGAGCCGAAGTCGAAGCCGAGCGCGACAACAAGGTGCCGCTGCGCAAGAAGATGGGTACGGGCTGGGACGTCGCCAATGCCGCCCTGTTTCTCGCGTCGGATGAGGCGAATTTCATCACCGGCGTGACGCTGCCGGTGGATGGCGGAGCGAGTGTGCGGCGGGGATAGGTCGCAGCGCGATTGCTAGTGGCTCACCCGCCAGATCGTTCCGCCGGTATCTTCCGAGATCAGCAGCGACCCATCCTTCGCGACCGCAATTCCAACCGGTCGTCCCCACACCTGACTGTCATTCACGACGAAGCCCGTGACAAAATCCTCGTACTCGCCGGTCGGCTTGCCGTCCTTCATCCGGATGCGGATCACCTTGTAGCCGGTGCGCTTCGACCGGTTCCACGAGCCATGCTCGGCGGCGAAGGCGTCGCCCTGATATTCGGACGGAAACAGCGCGCCCTGGTAGAAGGTCATGCCGAGCGAGGCCGAATGCGGCTGCACCAGCACATCGGGTACCGTCACCTTGTCCTTGAGGTCCGGCCGCGCGCCGGCATGACGCGGGTCTTCATTGTTGCCGATGTAGAACCACGGCCAGCCGTAGAAGCCACCCTCCTTTACGCTGGTGACATAGTCGGGCACGAGATCGTCGCCGAGGCCATCGCGCTCGTTGGTCGAGCACCACGGCATGCCGGTCTGCGGCTGGATCGCGAGGCCGACACAGTTGCGGATGCCGGTGGCATAGAGCTTGCGGTCCGTACCCTCTGGCGTGAATGAGAGCACCGCGGCACGCTCGGCCTCATAGCCCCAGGATGCGCCGAGCGCCTGCGAGCGCGCCCAGGCCTCGAGCCCACCGGGCGGGCTGCCCATGCCCTCGGCGACGTTGCTGACTGAACCGACCGACACCAGCATGCGCTTGCCGTCTGGCGTGAACACGATGTCGCGGGTCGAATGGCCCGATCCGTGTGCGAGATCCGCCACCACAACATCGGCCTTGCCCGAGGCCTTCAGGTCGCCGGCGTGATAGGGAAAGCGGACGACATTGCCGGTATTGGCGACGTAAACCCATTGCGGATTGTCGCCGTTCGGAAAGAAAGCGATCCCAAACGGGCGGCTCAGCCCGCTGGCAAAGACCTCGTTGGTCGCAACCTTGCCGCCCTCCCCGAGACGCAATACGCGAATGCGCCCCGGCCCGGTCTCGGCAACGAAGATATCGCCATTCGGCGCGACGCGAAGCACGCGGGCGTCGGAGAGGCCGTCGGCGAACAGCTCGATCTTGAATCCGTCAGGCACATCGGGTGTTGCGCTGCCACGCGACGTCACTCGCGTCGGATTTGAGACCGATGGCGTGGCGCCGGGCTTGGCCAGATCCTGTGGGCGGATCAGCCTGATGGTACCGGGCTTGTCGGCCTGCCAGCTGCCATAGGCATCCTTGCCCCGCAGCACTGGCTCTCCTTGCGCGCCTGCACAGACGACCAACAGCCATGCGGCCACCATCATGTGCGAAACATGAATCTTCACGCCAGCTTCCTCCCGGACTTATCTGCCAAATCCCACGTCAGCTCATGCCCGCACGATGTGCAGATGGTGTGACCCATCGTACTGGAAAACGTCTCGGATCGGTGCAACAGATTGTAAGGGCACGGCCGCAGGTTGCGGTCATCAAGGCTGCGGCATCGGTGTCGCGATCGATGGGATGATCATGTGGGGATCGATCATATCGGAATGGGCGAGTCTGCTGCTGCGCTGGCTGCACGTGGTGGCCGCGATCGCCTGGATCGGCAGTTCCTTCTATTTCATCGCCCTCGACCTCAGCCTCAAGCCCAGGAGCGACCTGCCTGATGGCGTGCAGGGCGAGGCCTGGCAGGTCCATGGCGGCGGCTTCTACCGGATCATGAAATATCTGGTGGCCCCGAGCCAAATGCCGGACGAGCTGACCTGGTTCAAATGGGAGGCCTACACCACCTGGCTGTCCGGCTTCGCGCTGATGGTGGTGGTGTATTATCTCGACGCCGATTTGTTCCTGGTCGACAAGTCGATCCTCGACCTCACGCCGTTCCAGGCCGGGCTGTTCAGCTTCGGCAGCCTCGCACTGGCGTGGCTGCTTTACGAGGCCGCCTGCCGCACTGGCCTCGCGCAGCGCGAGCTGCCTTTTGCCATCGGCGGCTATCTGTTCCTGGTCGCGCTGACCTACGCCTTCACCCATGTGCTGAGCGGCCGCGGCGCCTTCAACCAGATCGGCGCACTGATCGGCACCATCATGGTCGCCAACGTCTTCGCGGTGATCATTCCGAACCAGAAGAAAATCGTCGCGGCGCTTATCGCGGGTCAGGCGCCCGACCCGAAGCTCGGCAAGACCAGCAAGGAACGTTCGGTCCACAACAACTATCTGACCCTGCCCGTCGTCGTGCTGATGATCAGCAATCACTATCCCCTGCTCTACGCCACGCGCTTCAACTGGATCATCGTCGCGATCGTGCTGGCGCTGGGACCGGTGATCCGCCACTTCTTCAACGAAGGCCATGCCGGACGCAAATCGCCGTGGTGGGTGTGGGGCGTGGCGGCAGCGGGCGCGATCGCGATCCTGTTCCTCTCTGCAGCCGGACCACGCGAGGTCAAGACGGGCGCGCTCTCGGCGCAGCCGACCCTCGCCAATGTCGAGGAGATCGTGATGTCCCGCTGCAGCATGTGCCACGCGGCCGAGCCTGTCTGGGCCGGCATCGTGACCGCGCCGAAGGCCATCTTGCTCGATGCGCCCGAGCACATCCATCGCAACATTCGCCTGATCGGCCGCGTCGCGGCCTGGTCCAACGCGATGCCGCCGGGCAATATCACCGAAATGACCAGCGAGGAACGCGCCGTCCTCGCCGCCTATATCAGCGAGCAGGATCGCTGATCACAGCGCGGCGATGCCGCGTTTCGCGGAATGAAATTCCTGATCTCCCCTCGATTTGAAAATGACTCGAGCGCCTATCCGGCGTAGACAGGACTGGCGGCGCAGGCCGTCCAACGTCAGTTCGCAATTGCCGGGGAAATCGCAAGTGGCCCTCAAGAACGTCATCGGGATCGACCACGCTGTGGTCATGGTGAAAGACCTCGACAAGGCTGCCGAGAACTATCGCCAGCTCGGCTTCACGCTTTCGCCGCGCGGCACCCACAGCGCGCATATGGGCACCGGCAACTACACCATCATGTTCGACCCTGATTATATGGAGCTGCTCGGCGTGCTGGTCGCAACCGAGCACAACGCGCCGGCGCGCGCCTTTGTCGAGCGACAGGGTGAAGGCATCGAACGCATCGCCTTCACCGCGATCGATTCCGCCGCCGGTGCCGAGGAAATCCGCGCACGCGGCTTCACGCCGATCGGCCCGACCGATTTCGAGCGACCGGTCACGCTGCCTGATGGCACGGTCTCGGCCGCCAAATTCCGCACCTTCATGTGGCCGACCGAGGAAGCGCCCGGCGGGGTGCGCATCTTCGCCTGTCAGCACAAGACCCGCGAGACGGTGTGGATTCCCGAGCTGATGAAACATGCGAACGCGGCCAAGCGGATTAGCCAAGTGCTGATCGCAGCGCCCGAGCCCGCAGCGGAAGCCGCGCATCTGGCGCGGCTGATCGATCGCGAGCCGAAGGCAGAGGCCGACGGCGCGGTGACGGTGACCTCAGGCGGCGACCGCGCCGACTTCGTCTATCTGACACTGGAGCAGCTTGGCCAACGCTATCCCGGCGTGCCGCTCGCTGGCCTCTCGGGCCGCGGCGGTGCGGCGCTGGTGCTCGTCAGCGGCGATCTCGCGGCGACCGAGAAGGCCCTCGGCCCCGCAGGCGTCCGTAGCGGTGCGGCGATCGTCGTGCCCCCGGCGAAGGCCAACGGCACCCTGCTTGCCTTCATCGCCGGCTGATTTGAACCAATTCTTTAACGCGCGTTTACCTGACGGCTTTAGGGTTCCCCCTGAAGTCCAAGCCGCCCGGGGACACGCATGTTCAAAGAGGGATCGCCGATCGCTTACGACGCGCCGGCCGAGCTGAAGAAGTGGCCGTCACTGAGGGGCGAGCGGCAGAAGGACCGTGGTCCGCCCTACCTCGTCTACAACGGCACGCTCGCCGACTGCGTCCGCGAGCTCATGGGCAAGCCCGTCAAGGGCATCTCGCTCTACGACATCATGACCAAGCCGCAAGCGGCCTTCGACCAGACCGTGCTGTCGCCCGGCGATGCCGCCGAGATCGCGATGCGCAAGGATTTTCCCAAGCCTTAGGCGGCGCCGACCTGCCGCAAGATTGTTTGCAGCTGTGAGCCCCTCGCGGTTTCCGTAGAACCGCGGGAGCGGCGCCCCGCGTTCCTGCGACGGGAACACCGTACTAACACCGGTGGTCTTTCGGAATCGCAGCTTCGCCGCAATTACGGTTAAGAAGTCCTTGTCACCGGCACCCGCTGGTCGTTCCCCACAGTTCGAGGACTCTTACCGAGATGCGATTTCTCGTCGCGGCTTGCGCTGCGTTCCTGATGTGCGACGTCGGCCCAGAGCCGACATGGCAAACCTCACATGTCGACCAGGCCACGCCGAAGTCCGACCGCGCGCCTTCGTTGGTGCCGATCGTCGAGCTGTTCCTCGCAAGTGTGCAGGCCATTGAACTTGCCAATGCGCGTGCCTCCTATGAGGAGACGATCGAGCCGGAGCCCGCCATCGAAGCTGCCGTAGAGACTTCGCCTTCACCGACCGAACAATTCTGCCGCGCGCTCAAGGAAGCGGCCGAGGAGAGCGGCATTCCTGTGCCGTTCTTCGCCCGCCTGCTCTGGCAGGAGAGCCGTTTCAAATCCGACGAGGTCAGCCAGGCCGGCGCGCAAGGCGTTGCGCAATTCATGCCGGAGACCGCCGCTGAAATGGGGCTCGACGATCCCTTCGATCCCATGAAGGCGCTGCCCGCATCGGCAAGATTCCTGCGCAAGCTCCGCGACGATTTCGGCAATCTCGGCCTCGCCGCAGCCGCCTACAACGCCGGCCCCGGCCGCATCCAGAAATGGCTCGCCAAGGAGAGCGACTTGCCGCGCGAGACGCGCGACTATGTCCGCATCATCACCGGCACCAAAGCCGAAGACTGGATCGAGCGTTCGGATGCGCTGGCGATCCGGATCGACCTGCCGCGCGAGGCGCCTTGCGAGGGCGTCGGCAGCCTGTCCAAGATCAAGGACGTCGCCTGGGTGCCCGCGAATCTCACGCCGTCGACCGCCACCATCATTCGCAAGGCCGAGCAGCTGGCGGCGCGGCTCGCAGCAAACCGCGCCCGCAAGCACCTCGTGGCGCTGCTCCGCAAGGGCGGCGCAGCCCATGGCAAGGCGCGCAGCATGATCGCGGCCCGCGCCAAGGGGGCAAAGGCCCACACCATCCGTGTGGCGGCGCGCGAGCGGTCTTCGGGCTGAACGCCCCGCCGCGACCGAAACACGAAAACAACCCCATGCACAGTAGCTTGACGCCCCCGTCAGAACGGGGGCTTGCGCGCGGTCGGATGCTGAATTTCAGAAAATCACTTTGACTCGTCGGGCAAAACAGGAGCATGATGGCATCATCGCGAGATCAGCCCGTGTCCAGCCCTGCCCGATGATGGGCGCGCTCGACCCGGCAGCGCGACAACGCCTCGTCACCACCTGAAAATCCCAACCGCCGCGTCAGCAGACGCGCGATCGGCTTCGCTTGCCGCGAGGCCGCGCCCTGCTGCGGCAAAGGACACATCGCATGACCACGTCCCTGACATCTCCCGAAACGACGGCCATCACGGCCAGCGATCGCGCCGCGACCATTGCAAGCCCGAAAGTCAAGCTCCGCCGCCGGAGCATCGTGATCGAACATCCTGATGCGAGCGCCGGCGAAGCGCTGCTGGCCGAGGCGCTCGGCGCCGCCGACCGCGACGCGCTGCATGGCCTGTTGAGCCAGCTGGTGAAGGCGAGCGTCGTCGCGTGCAAGCCCGACCAGGGCAATCTCGCCTTCATGGTCTCGACGCTGAAGAGCATCGCGCCGAAGGACTCGCTCGAATCCATGCTGGCGGCGCAGATGGTGAGCATTCAGGTCGCGACGATGCGCTGCGCCTGTCGCCTCGCCTGCACCGATGACGTGCAGCAGCAGGAAAGCCTGACACGCGCCCTGACCCGGCTAGCCCGCACTTACGCGGCCCAGGTGGAGGCCTTGAACCGGCACCGCAGCAACGGCGCGTGCGCGATCACGGTGCAGAATTTGTCCGTGCAGGACGGCGGCAAGGCCGTCGTCGGCAACTTCACGCAACATGCGAACTTGATCGCTGCACAGCCTGGCCTGGTGGACGCCGTTCCCGCATGAGCCACGTCCGCAACACAGGGGCGATGCGAACGAGTCGACGTTGCGGGGCGCAAACCCGCAACGGTGCAACGTGTCGCGCGCCGGCGCTGCGCGGCAGGATACGCTGCCGCATGCACGGCGGTGCATGGGGATCCGGGGCGCCGATTGGGAACGGCAATGCCGTCAAGCACGGCTATTTCAGCAGCGAGGCGATCGAAGAGCGGAAGTTCGTTCGCACCCTATTGGCTGAAGCGGAGAACTTGCTCGGCCAATTGCCCGCACAGCCGAACGCAAATTGCAACCCGCGCAAGAACCGAACCCAACTCACTCCGGGAACTGACCAGGCAAGCTCTACTTCGGCCATAGGGTATTGCTCCGCGAAGCTCGTCGTTGATCGCGTCTGCAAAAGATCGGAATAGAGCAGATCATCGTGCTGTTCCACGGGCGTTGCTCCAACAACCAACGATGGAGCCGCGCGTCGATGCATCGCAAATGAGCAAGCAGTATAATTCGCGAGCACTCCTGCGACAGCGGCAAGGTAGTACCAGCCTTCCCCTGCTGATTTAATGATCGTTTTGCTCAATATTTACGCGACATTCAGTCATTTGGAAAAGAATCGTGCTCATGAGACTTCACCCTCGCAACGTTGCAGAGGTACCATCATGCGCAAGAACCTTCCGGTCACAGCAACTGAATTTCCCATTACGGACGAGACGCTGATCGTCTCAAGGACCGACCTCAAAGGGAAGCTCACCTACTTCAATGACCAGTTCGTGGCGGCCGCCGGGTTTGCGCCCGACGAGTTGATGGGCCAGCCGCATAACATTGTTCGGCATCCGGATATGCCGGAGGCGGCTTTCGAAAATCTTTGGCAGACGCTCAAGGATGGTAAGCCGTGGTCGGGTGCGGTCAAGAACAGGCGCAAGAATGGTGACTTCTACTGGGTGTTGGCGAACGCCTCCCCAATCCGCGAAAACGGCGAAGTCACAGGCTTTACCTCAGTTCGGACGAAGCTTGCTCCGGAGGACCGCGCCGAGGCCGAAAAAGTCTACGCGCTCATGCGCGCCAACAAGGGGCAAGACTATCAGATAGGCGCGGGCATCATTCGCCGTCGGTCAGTCCTGGACAAGCTATCCTTTTTCACGGGCACGTTGAGGGCGCGCCTAACGACCTTGGTCGCGATCCTCAGCATCTTCATGCTTGTTGCCGGAATTTCGGGACTTCTGTCCACCAATGCCAGCAACAGGCGAATGCAATCGATCTATGAAGACCGGACAATCCCGCTGGCTCAATTGTTCGATATCAACGACCGAATGCTGCAAAACACGGCGATCCAGCTCGCCGCGGCTGCCGATGGACGCGCCGGCAGGCCAGTCGGAGACGTCGCTGCTGCAGTCAACGAAAACATCGACAAGATCTCGAGAGTTTGGGGCGAGTACTTGGCCACTTATCTCACGCCCGAAGAGAAGATGGCGGCCGAGCGATTCACCGTGAAGCGCCAGGCCTACGCGGAGAATGCGGTCAAACCTTCGCTTGCCCTGCTTGGAGAACGCAAATTCGACGAAGCCTCCTCTCTCCTCGCCGGCAAAGCGCGTCAACTTTTCGACGAAGCGAAGCGTGAGCTGGATGTGCTTGTTGCCATCCAGGTGAACGAGGCCAAAGCCGAATACGAGGCGGCACAGCATCAGTTCTACATGACGATTGCGATCGTCGGCTTGATGATCCTCGCCGGCCTTGCCTTCGGTGGATTCATCGGTGTGCAGACGATCCGCTCCGTGCTGCGTCCGTTGAAAGTGCTCAACGAGGCAATGCTCAACGTCACGTTTGGCAAGCTGGACAACGCCATCCCCGTCGAGAAAGACGACGAGCTTGGCGAAGCTCTTCGCAATATGCGCAGTGTGCAGGCGATCGTCCGATTTAATGCCGAGGAAGTGAAAGCGGTCCAGCGCGCCGCTGAGGCAAAGCGCAAGCTCGACATGGACAAGCTGGCAAACGAGTTCGAGGGCACAGTCGGCAGCATCATCCAGACCGTATCTTCCGCTTCAGCCGAGCTCGAATCCTCTGCAACCACCTTGTCATCATCGGCCACGAGATCGCAGGAGCTGGCCACGCGAGTAGCCGCGGCATCGGAGGAGGCCTCGACAAACGTTCAGTCGGTCGCCTCAGCTACGGAAGAGCTTACGTCGTCCGTCAATGAGATCAGCCGACAGGTTCAGGAGTCCGCCCGGATCGCCAATGGCGCCGTGGAGCAGGCAAGATCGACCAACGAGCGGGTCACTGAACTTTCCAAGGCGGCAGCCCGGATCGGCGACGTCGTCGAGCTAATCAATACCATTGCCGGGCAAACCAATTTGCTCGCTCTCAATGCGACGATTGAGGCGGCCCGCGCCGGCGATGCTGGTCGGGGGTTCGCCGTGGTAGCTTCCGAGGTGAAAGCCCTTGCCGAGCAAACCGCGAAGGCAACAGGAGAAATCGGGCAACAGATTTCCGGAATTCAGGCCGCGACGGAGGATTCGGTCGTCGCGATCAAGGACATCAGCACGACAATCGAGCGCCTGTCTGAAATCTCCTCCACCATTGCGGCCGCGGTTGAAGAGCAAGGCGCTGCCACGCAGGAAATCTCGCGCAATATCCAAGAAGCTTCGCGCGGAACGTCCGACGTGAGCACGAACATCGTTGATGTCGAGAGCGGCGCCAGCCAGACGGGCGCCGCATCGGGAAGCGTGTTATCCGCGGCACAATCGCTCTCGCAGGAGAGTCGCCGTCTTCAGCAGGAGGTCGACCAGTTCTTGAGGACGGTACGGGTTGCGTAAGACCGCAAGCGATTGCCTTCTTTCGACTACCTCTGCCGACCAGGCGCTGAGCGCCGCCAATGAAGGCGACCCCGCAAAGCTGAGGCCGCTCAACTGGCGGCGCGCGGTCACAACCAGCATCGACACCTTCGAGCGGGCGTAACGTCATTTACCCAGCGTCGCTGCGACCTGACCGACCAGTTGCTCGGCCAGCATGTGATAGCCCTCTGGCGTGAGATGCTGCCCGTCGGGTTGATGCGGCAGTCCATGCAGCATCCCGTTCGGGAGCATGACCACCTTGATGCCCATCGCGCCCAGCCGGCTTTGGATTTCGGGCGTGTTGTCGGCCGCCAGCTTTCTCCGGTCGTTTCCGCCGGGTTGGAGGATCACGACGCTCGTTCCCTTCGGAACGACTCGATCGATGCGAGCCAGCATGCCTCCCGTGGTGTCACCGTTGATGCCGGCATTGATGACACGGACGTTCAGCCCCCTCGCACGGAGAAGCGCTTCAAGCTGTGCGAGATAGGCCTGGCTGCGCGACACGCCTTTGCCGAAAGTGTTGCTGGCGCCAAGGGCCACGTCGATTGCTGCTTGGGACATCGCTGTAATTCCGTTCGCAGGCACTACAGCCTAAATGGCAAATCTATCCGAAATGCCAATCGGCCCGGATAAATTTGTCAAATCCTCCGACGCCCGCTTCGGGTCAATTGGGTCGGTTTGACGCGCGGTTGCAAACTTCCGGTATGGGCCCATAAGTCGGCATGACGCGGCACCGCGTCAACAGAAGCGAAGGGCCAGCAGCCGCCCTCGCAGCTAGGGCAGGCCCGCCGGCAGCTTATGTTCTGCAACGACCCGCACGGGCGGGAAAACGACGCAGTCCGCAACGTCAAACAACACCGAGATGCTTCGGTTGAACGAGCCCGCGAAGGCGATCGCGTCATGGCGCCTTCCATCAATGATGCGAGTGCCAAGCGTACAATGAGGTATCCATTGTCCCGGCCGATAGTGGAGCCGACAATAGGCCGGGTCGATAGCTGCACTAACCGAAGCGTGCCACCTCCTGAGGGCCACATCGTCTGCAGGCTCCATCCAAAGAACAAGGGGCGGCCCGACAAACCACCGAATGCGCCTAAACTCGATGCGAAGTTGCACTTCGCTCGTCGCCGCACTCAGCATCGCTTGTCGTGCGGTATCCTCTTCAATTGCAAGCGAGTCATAGATCGCGAGCGTAAAATGTGGCCGGTAGCCGAGCGTGCGCATCGAGGGTTCGTCCTCGAATGCCGCAACCTGATCCCATAGCTGTTCGACCTCACTTGAGGAGTCTCCATCGGCCCGTACGTTGATCGCTATTGCCATCGATCGCTCTGACTTTAGGAGTTCTCCAACTTTAGCTGCGCGTGTGAGGTCTGCAACGGGGTCACTTGCTGCTGTCCCGCACCATTGCCGCGATTGGCCAGCTAATGGCCAACAAGAGACAATATGGCCGCCGCGAATTTCGTTTGGAATCGAACGGTGTCTATACGGCGAAGGTCTGCGCTCGTGGCCGTCGGCAACTCGTGGAGGAGCAGCTCCGTGAGTCACGCCCCCGGCACAGCGCGACCTTGCGCACTGGCGGGCCGGTCATGACCGCGGCCCGACGCAAAATCGTGGATCCTGATCATGGCAACGTCACTGCAACATCGTCTCGAGGCGGATGTAGCTCGCTTCCATGCCATGCTCCATGCCGCTTGAGAGCATCGCCGCGCGCGTCTTTGCATCGGGCAGCGTCATGCGCATGGTCATCAGAGTGCCACGCCCATCGGGCTCGAACGTCGTGACGACGTGATTGTCCGGACACGGATCTGGCATATGCATGCGCTCGACGTGCACGATGCGACTGAACGGCGTCAGCTCCACAAACTCGCCAGTCAGGTAGAAGCCGTGGCCTTCGCCGTTGGTCCACTCGTAGCGGATCTTGCCGCCTGGGCGGGCATCGGCGATGCACACCGGCATGGTCCAGCCGTCGGGGCCGAGCATCCACTTCTGGATCAACGCCGGCTCGGTATGAGCGCGATAAACGGCTTCGGGTGGCGCGGCAAAGCGCCTGACGGCAACGACATGTGTCTCGCCTTCGGTTTTCAGGATCAGTTTGCTCATCGGCGTGCCTTTCGCGGCTTGGGCTTCATGGTAGCGAGAACGTCGTCCAGTCGGTCGTAGTTCTTGGCCAGCGCATCGCGCAAAAGCCCGAGCCACTGGTCGATCTCGGTAATCGCCGCAGGCGCCAGACGGCAGGGACGCTTGGTGCCTTCGACGCGGCGAACGATCAGGCCCGCGCCTTCGAGCACTTTGAGGTGCCGGCTGATGGCGGGCTGCGTCATGTCGAAGGGCTCGGCGAGTTCCAAAACGGTCGCCTCGCCCCGGGCGAGCCGGGCGAGCAGGGCCCGCCGTGTGGGATCGGCGAGCGCGGAAAAGGCGGCATCCAGGTTTCGCATGAATTCCGTTCTCGTTATATAACAGAACGCTTATATAAATGGATGAGCATGGTCAAGTGCGTTGTTCGGAGGCTTACGGTTTCGTAGGCGCGCGTCGCGACGGGTTCACCAAACTTGCCGACATCGCGTGAGCACGCGCCGTCGTCAGCTCAGCGCTATGAGCGGAAGTTGGCCGGATGGGTCGGCAGGCGACATTCGAGAATGAAGGTGTTCGACGGCTGAGGGGCGACTCAACTGTCTCTATTTAAGTTTCGACAGGACATCCTCGTAAAACAGGTCGCTGATGCTTCTGAGGACGTATCGGAGCATCCGTCCAATGAACCAGAGCGTGGCAGCAATGCCCAAGATAAAAAGAAGAATGATCGTCCCCTTCCATTGAAGGGCCAAACCTATCCAAAGCGGCGCAGTTCCGCTGAAAAACGCGAAAAGGACGTGTTCAAGCCAACCTGACATCGCCACCTCCTGCCTGGGCCGAATAAGGGTTAGCCGAACCTTCGTCCTCTGCACTCGGGCGAAGATCACTATCCATAGAACTGCAACGCCGACCGCGCAGACGGAAATAAGGTCCCCAATGTTTATCTGGAAACTCATTGCACACACTGAAACCTAAGAACACGTGCCCAGGTCGCATAACTGAACTATATCAACCTTTGTACTTGCGGAATGCTCAACTTTGAATGATTGGTGGGAGGAGGTCCAAGCGGGGCAACAACGGGCATCGCAACGCCGTCTTACCTCGGTTCGCTCTTAGTCCTATAGCCGACATCGCGGGAGCCTGCGCCGTCGTCAGCTCAGCGCTATCGGCGGAAGTTAGCCAGAGCGAAAATGTCGAACGGCAAGCTCGTTCCGACTTGGGCCTTTTGACCTCAACAGACGGCTTGACGCTATTTGCCGAGTGCCGCGGCGACCTCGCCGACCAGCTGCTCTGCCAGCATGTGATAGCCCTCCGGCGTGAGATGCTGCCCATCGGGCTGATGCGGCAGCCCGTGCAGCATCCCGTTCGGCAGCATGACAATTTTGATCCCCATCGCGCTTAACCGGCTTTGGATGGCGGGGGTGTTGTCGGCGGCGAGCTTTCTCCGGTCGTTTCCACCTGGTTGAAGGATCACCACGCTCGTTCCCTTCGGAACGACGCGATCCAGCCGGGCCAGCATGCTTGCCGTGGTGTCACCGTTGACGCCGGCATTGATGACATGGACGCCAAGACCCCTCGCACGGAGAAGCGCTTCGAGCTGTGCCGGATAGGCCTGGCTGCGCGAGACACCCTTGCCGAAGGTGTTGCTGGCGCCAAGGGCCACGACGGTTGCGGCGTGAGCGGTGCCAAGCGCGGCGAACATGGCGAATGCATCAAGAAGAACGATCCGGCTAAGCTTTGCGATCACTTTTGCGTCCCCTGATCGGCATGAGATTCCCACCCCATGCTTATCACCGATTACTCCATCGTGGCATGCCGAACCACGGGCGGCCTTAAGCACCTGGCTCGGCTATCGCCTCGCTCTGGTCCGCCACAATCGGCGCAGACCAAGATTGAGCTGCCCCTTGATCTCAGACGTCGGCAAATCTTCGCCGGCGACCCATGACTTGAAATCAACGTCCAGCATGTCCTCTTCGAGCGCGGCTGCATCGCCCCCGATACCGATCAGGAGCCGTCGCTTTCCCGGCTCGGCAACGATGGTGTGCAGCGTTTGGGCGCGACCGTAATTATGGAAGGCCGGCGAGGCCGAAAAGTTCAGCGCCTGGAACGTCTGCTCGGCCGTCAGATTTCGCGCGGCCCAACCTTCCAGCGGCGGGAGCCGGTCGATCGAATGCGCGACCCGGCGATTGAGGCGCCGCAATTGCGGCGACTGGAAATGATTGGTGCAGGCAAGCCAGTCGCCACCGCGCACCGCGACCGCGCCGGCCCCTGCTTCAACCACCGCAGCCACGCCGCCGGAATCGAGCAGCGAATAATTGTACTGCATGGCATGAGGCGTGCGGCGCAGAAGGTCGACGGCCTCCGCCGTCGTCGCACAGCTATCCAGGACGCGCCTGACCAGTAACACGCTGTTGAGACCGGGCGCACGCGGTCGCGCCTTGACCAGATGCAGGCCGATGGCGAGACCGTGTTCATTCATGCCGTCCAGTCGTCCGGTCAGCTGATGGCTGCCGCCGATGCTGGCATAGCTGCCGCTGATCTGGACGAGCGCGAAGCGTCCCTCATACCCTCGCGGCCAGAAATCATAGTTGCGGCCATAAACACCACCAGACATCACGGCCGAGCAGCCGCCTGTCGGCATCCTCATGCCTTCGTTGCCGAAATAGGTGACGGCATGCTCCATCGAGATGTTGAGCCCCTCGGCGATCCCGCCGATCTCCTCCCACAGAGCAGGCGCATACGCCCTGAATGCACGCTCCTCGGTGCGGATGTTCAACCACCAGGGCAGCTTCAACCGCTTGCGGAGAAATGCCTTGCCCTTGCGGGTCGCGGCAAACGCATCCGCTTGGGCGCGGCCGACCTCGTAAGCAGTGCCGCGACATTGCACAAGGCTGACGCGAAGCGTCTTGGGCTTGTCCGCCATGTGATGCTCTGGTGGGACGGAATCGGGACGGCTGGGCTACAACCTCTATAGCCTAGAGCCGAGCGGTCGTAACGCGACTCACACGCGAAAGTCTGGCGGGCCATGCGATAAGCCGCCCCCTCCCGGCATTGGCACGCCTCCCCCAATCGTGTAACCCGGCCAAAACGTTGCCGGGACGGAACGCTGATGAGTGCGGTTGCCAATGATGAGGCGGGACATGGCACACGCGCGCTGATCTTTGCGCTGGTGGCGCTGGCCTGTGGGCACATGCTCTCTACGCTGCTGCGCACCATCCCGGCGCTCAGCCTCGACCTGATGGCGGTGGATTTCCACGTACAGCCGCAGGCGCTGGCGAGCCTCACCTCGGTCTATCATTTTGCGTTCGCCGCTTCGCAAATCCCTGTGGGCGCCGCAATGGACCGCTTTGGCGTGCGGCCGGTGTCGCTGAGCCTGCTTGCGGGCACCGTGGTCGGCGCGACCGCGTCGGGCTTTGCGACCGGGCCTGAGAGTTTTGCCTTCGGGCAATTGCTGCTGGGCATCGCGACGTCAGGCATGCTGATGTGCCCGATGACGCTGGCGGCGAAGCAATTGTCGGCGGCGCGCTTCGGGCTGTGGTCGGGCGCGATCCTGTCGATCGGCAATATCGGCATGCTGCTGTCGTCGAGCCCGCTCGCCTTCGTGGTCGACACTTACGGCTGGCGCGCCGGGTTCTGGATCGCCGCGGCCGGCGGCATCGCGGTGGCGCTCGCCGTGTTTGCGCTGGTGCCGAACCAGCCAGCCGAGCACAAGGACGATTCCTCGCCGCTGTCGCAGATGATCGAGGTGCTCAGGCTCGGCCTGTCGCGGCCCTTGCGCGGGCTGATCGCGTTGGCGCTGGTGTCGCTCGCGACCTCGCTGGTGCTGCGCGGCTTGTGGGGCGGGCCGTGGCTGATGCAGGTCAAGGGCCTGTCGCGGGTCGAGGCCGGCAACCAGCTCGGCGCCTACACGCTGGCGATGATCGCAGGTCCCCTGCTGATGGGCATGGTCGACCGCAAGGTCGGCCACCGCCGCGAACTGGTGGCTGGCACGCACACGATCGCAGCTCTGCTGGTGGTGCTGATGGCGCTCGGCGCGCCGCATTATGCGGTTGCATGGCTGTTCGGCGTTGAGGTCATGCCACCGCAATACGACCTCGTGCTGTTCGTGCTGATTGGCCTTGCGACCTCGGCTCAGCCGCTGCTGTTCGGCATGTGCCGGCAACTGGTGGACGCGCAGACCGCCGGAAAGGCGCTAGCCGCCGTGAACCTCGCCTTCTTCCTTGGCACCGCGCTGATGCAGTCGATGTCAGGCGCTGTCGCATCGGTCGCGGGATTGCCGGCGGTGCTGCTGTTCATGGCGGCGATGCTGCTCGTCGGCGTGACGATCTTTTTGACTTACACCTCACAGCATTCGTAAGGTAGGCGCTTCGCATCTGTAGGGAATTCAGTTCATGCCTGTCGACGCCAAAGCCGCCACCGACCGTCTCATGCGCTTCCTCTCCATCGAGGGCGTCACCGGACAGGAGGCGGCGATCGGGCGTGAGCTCACCGCCGCGCTGAAGGAAAGCGGCGTGCCGGCGAAGGCGATCCGGCTGGACGATGCCAACACCCGCATTCCCGTGCCGACCGAAACCGGCAATCTCATCGTCGACCTGCCCGGCCGCGGCGCGCTGCACAACCAGCCGCGCATCATGTTCATGACCCACATGGACACGGTGCCGCTCTGCGCCGGCGCGAAGCCAAAGAAATCCGGCCGCAAGATCGTCAACGAGGCCAAGACCGCGCTCGGCGGCGACAACCGCTGCGGCTGCGGCGTGCTGGTGACCTTGGCCGCCGAGCTCGAGAAGCAGCAGCTCGACCATCCGCCGATCACGCTGTTGTTCTGCGTGCGCGAGGAGAGCGGGCTCTACGGCGCGCGCCACGTCAAGCTGGATGAGCTGGGGTCACCGGTGATGGCCTTCAACTATGACGGCGGCTCGGCCTCCAACGTCGTGATCGGCGCTGTTGGCGCCGACCGCTGGACCGTCGAGATTTTTGGCCGCGCCTCGCATGCCGGCGTCGCGCCGGAGCGCGGCATCTCCTCGACCATGATCATGGCGCTGGCGCTTGCCGACGTGAAGGCCGGCGGCTGGTTCGGCAAGGTGGTGAAGGGCAAGGGCGCGAGCGCGCGGCAGGGCACCAGCAATGTCGGCCCCGTCACCGGCGGCGAGGGCCGCCCCGCGGGCGATGCCACCAACGTCGTCACCGACTACGTGCATGTGCGCGGCGAGTGCCGCAGCCATGACGGAAAATTCTTCAAGGAGATCACCAAGGCCTACAAGGCCGCGTTCGAGAAGGCGGCCAAGAAGGTGACAAACGCGCAGGGCAAGTCCGGCAAGGTCAAGTTCAAGGCCGAGACCGACTATTATCCGTTCCGCATGAAGGAGAACCTGCCGGTGGTGAAGCGCGCCATCGAGGCCGTGTCCGCCGTTGGCGGCACCCCGAACGTGCGCGCCGCCAATGGCGGCCTGGACGCCAACTGGATGGTCCGCCACGGCATTCCGACCGTGACCTTCGGCGCCGGGCAGAATGAGGCGCATACGATCGACGAGTGGATCAATCTCGACGAATACGATCGCGCGTGCGCGCTGGCGGTGCAGCTGGCGACGACGCGGTGAAGGAGGTTCGTAGGGTGGGTTAGCCCCGCGGATCGCGCGAAGCGCAAACCGGGGCGCGTAACCCACCACTGTTCGTAGCCGCAGGAGACAGCAGAGGTGGGTTACGCCAGCGGACTGCGCTTCGCGCAGCCGCTAGCTAACCCACCCTACGAAGAAGAAGAAAAAGAAGATACAGGGAGGCCACATGCCGCGCATCGCTGATATCGAGACCGGACTCTACCGGATCCCCCTGCCCGTCACGCTGTCCGATTCCACGCATGGCGATATGTCGGCGTTCGAGCTGATCACCTGCCGCGTGCGCGATGCCGATGGCGCCGAAGGCATCGGCTACACCTACACGGTCGGACGCAATGGCGGCGCCATCGCCGATATCCTGAAGCGCGAGATTCCGCCGTTGGTCGAGGGCCGCGAGGCCGACGACACCGAGGCGCTCTGGCATCACGTCTGGTGGGGATTGCACTATGGCGGGCGGGGCGGGCCGACGGTGCTGGCGCTGTCCGCGCTCGACATCGCGCTGTGGGACCTGAAGGCGCGGCGCGCGAACTTGCCGCTGTATCGGCTGCTCGGCGGCTTCGATGCGCGCGTGCCCTGCTATGCCGGCGGCATCGATCTCGATCTTTCCGTGGAAGCGCTGCTCAAGCAGACCGACGGCAATCTCGCCAAGGGGTTTCGCGCCATCAAGATGAAGGTCGGCCGGCCCGATCTCAAATCCGACGTCGCGCGCGTCGCGGCCATGCGCAAACATCTCGGCGACGGCTTTCCGCTGATGGCCGACGCCAACATGAAGTGGACGGTGGAGGAAGCGATCCGCGCTGCGCGCGCGTTTGTGCCGCATGATTTGACCTGGTTGGAAGAGCCCATCATCCCCGACGACGTCGCCGGACACGCACGCATCATGCAGGCCGGCGGCGTGCCGATCGCGGCGGGCGAGAATCTGCGCTCGCTGTGGGAGTTCAAGAACTACATCACCGCGGGCGCGGTGTCCTATCCCGAACCCGACGTCACCAATTGCGGCGGCGTTTCCGCGTTCATGAAGATCGCGCGGCTGGCGGAGGCGTTCAACCTGCCCGTCACCAGCCACGGCGCGCATGACATCACCGTGCATCTGCTGGCGGCCTGCCCGAACCGTTCCTATCTCGAGGCGCACGGTTTCGGGCTGGACAAATATATCGAGCATCCGCTGGTGCTCGAGGACGGCAAGGCGCTGGCCCCGGCACGCCCCGGCCACGGCATCGGCTTTGACTGGAAGGGACTGGCGAAGCTGGTGTGATACCCATTGCTCGTCATTCCGGGGCGCGACGAAGTCGCGAGCCCGGAATCTATCGGGCCACAGAGATAGCTGCGCGATGGATTCCGGGTTCGCGCCGAGAGGCGCGCCCCGGAATGACGGGCGATATGGCGCGCATTGCTGCACGCTAGGCATTCCAAGGGGCTTGATGCGGCGTGCGGATAATCGTCTAGAGTGGTGACAGCTGACACCATCAGAGAGAGCCGCATTTGACCCCCGAGCTGCACCAGAAACTGACTGCGTGGCGCCAGCATCTGCATGCCCATCCCGAGCTATCCCTGCAGGAAAAGGCGACCGCCGCCTTCGTGCAGGAGCGACTCACCGAGCTCGGCATTCCCTTCGTGTCAGGCATCGGCGGCCACGGCATCGTCGCGACGCTGACGCGCGGGTCAGCCGAGGGGCGCGTCGGCCTGCGTGCCGACATGGATGCGCTGCCGATCACCGAGGATACGGGCCTCAGCTACGCCTCGAAACATCCGGGCGTGATGCATGCCTGCGGCCATGACGGGCACACCGCCTCGCTGCTCGGTGCGGCCGCGCTGCTCGCCGCCGACAGCAGCTGGAGCGGCACGGTCGACTTCATCTTCCAGCCGGCCGAGGAAGGTTTTGGCGGCTCGCGCGCGATGGTCGGGGCCGGGCTGTTCGAGCGCTTCCCGATGGAGCGCGTGTTCGGCTTCCACAACTGGCCGGGTCTCGAGGCCGGAACCATCGCGGTCCATGACGGTGCGGTGATGGCCTCGGGCGGACGCGTCACCATCACCATCGAGGGCCACGCCGGCCACGCCGGGATGCCGCATCTGACCCGCGATCCCGTGATGGCCGCCGGCCATCTGATCGTGGCGATGCAGGGAATCGTGTCGCGCAGCGTCGATCCGCTCGACACCGCCGTGCTCTCGCTGTCGACGATCGAGGGCGGCACCGCGCCCAACCAGATCGCGGGGAAAGTCACGATCCGCGGCACGCTGCGGCATCACCGCAATGGCGTGAAGGACATCATCCTGGCGCGGATCGCCGAGATCTGCGCCGGCATCGCCACGAGCTTCGACGTCAAGGTGACGCCTGATATCGTCATGGGCGTCGGCGTGACGATCAACACGCCGGAGGAAGCGGGCCTTGCGCGCATGGCCGCGGACAAGGTGCGGGCCAAGGTCAGGCGCGATCTCGCGCCGAGCATGGCGGGCGAGGATTTCGCGTTCTATCTCAAGCACCGGCCCGGTGCATTCGTCTGGATCGGCAACGGGCCCTTGCGCGACGGCGCCGAGCTGCACGGCCCGCGCTATGATTTCAACGACGCGATCCTGCCGGTGGCATCGGGCTGGATGGCTGAGGTCGCCAAGACGGCGCTGTCGGCGAACTAAGCGAGGGCCTGTGGCTCCGCCGGAGCGGTTGCGCTAGGATCGAGACACGTTCGAGCCAGCGAGTTCAGGATGAACCGGCGCGAATTCGTTTCGGGATTGACGGCGGCGTCGGTGTTTGCGGGCGCGGCGCGTGCGGCCGCAACTGCCGAAGGCCGGCGGGTCGCTCTCGTCATCGGCAATGGCGCCTACAGGAACGTACCGGCGCTGCTCAATCCGCCGAACGACGCGAGCGACATTGCCGCGGCGCTGAAGCGACTTGGCTTCACCGTCACCCTGGCAACGAATGCGAGCTTCGACGAGATGCGGCGCGGCCTGATCGCGCTGGGGCGCGAGGCCGCCGGAGCCGACATGGCGGCTGTGTATTTCGCCGGCCATGGCATGGAGATCAATGGCGAGAACTGGCTGATCCCCGTTGACGCGGAGCTGAAGCGGGATACGGACGCGGCGAATGAAGCCATCAATTTGCAGAGCGTGATGTTGCAGGTGTCGAACACCACGAGCCTCGGCCTCGTCATCCTCGACGCCTGCCGCAACAATCCGTTTGCGGCAAAGATGAACAGGTCGATCGCCACGCGCGCAGCTCCCGCGAGCGGGCTCGGCCGCATCGAGCCTGTTGGTAACGTTCTCGTCGCTTATGCCGCGCGCGACGGCACCACGGCGCTGGACGGCGACGCGCGCAACAGCCCGTTTGCGGCGGCACTCCTGCGCAATATCGAGGTATCAGGCGTCGAGGTCACCTTCATGTTCCGCAATGTCCGCGACGACGTGATGGAGGCAACGCGCAACGAGCAACAGCCGTTCGTCTACGGCTCGCTGTCGCGCAAGGCAATCTACCTCGCCGGCCGGCCAGCTGATGGCAGCGAGCAGGCGGCCCCGCCCGGCCCGCTACCAGCTGCCGTGTCCCCTGCTCCGCAAACGCCGACGCCGCCAGCGATCGATCCCGCGCTGGTCGGCACCTGGGAGATCATGGTGCCGAGCGGCCGCGGCCAATCACGCTGGATCTGGCAGATCATGGGCGATGGCACTTACCGCTTCCACGCCGAGCCGCAGCGCTCGGCGCGTCCACACGAAGGCACGATCACCGCCGCGAACGGCCGCTGGACCCTGCACGCGACCAGGGGCCTGTCGAACTACAGCGATGGCGGCGCCTACGAGATCCACGACACGCTGGCTGTCATCACTGGCAAGCTCGGCACCGGCGCCTGGAAGCGTGGCGCCGAGTAGCTCGCACATTCGCACGATGATGGCGCCCCGCTGGCCGCAGTTACGGCGGCGTCATAGCGCCAACCCTGCTCCTGGAACCCGGATTTTCCCGACTGCTCGGCCCCCCGCGCCTTGACGCGCCGCGCACGGGCAGGTTTAATGAATTTCAACAACATTTGTTCGCATTCCGAACATCTTTATTGGCTGGGCAAAGCGGGATCACAACACCGCGTCCGCAACACCAGAGGAAACGTCACCGATGCAAGCCATCCTCAACGGCGACAGCACGCTCGTCATCGCGATGATCGTCGCCTATATCGCCTTCACCTCCTGGCTCACGTTCAAGCTGCGCAGCCGCACCAGCGATCAGTTCATGACCGCTTCGCGCGCGATGCCGGCCGTGGTCGTCGGCGTGCTGATGATGAGCGAATTCGTCGGCGCCAAATCGACCGTCGGCACCGCGCAGGAAGCGTTCCAGTCGGGCATGGCCGCAGGCTGGGCCGTGCTCGGCGCCTCGATCGGCTTCCTGCTGTTTGGCCTCTTGATGGTGAGGAAGCTCTACAATTCCGGCGAATACACCATCTCGGCGGCGATCGCGCAGAAATACGGCAAGTCGACCATGCTCACGGTGTCGGTGATCATGATCTACGCGCTGCTGCTGGTGAATGTCGGCAATTACGTCAGCGGCGCCGCTGCGATCGCGACCGCGTTGCATGTCAGCCTGCCGGTTGCGATGTGCATCATCGCCGTGGTCTCGACCTTCTACTATGTCTTCGGCGGACTGAAGGGCGTCGCCTGGGTGACGATCCTGCACAGCGCCTTCAAGGTGGTCGGCGTCATCATCATCTTTGCGGTCGCGATGTCGCTGACCGGCGGCATCGCGCCGATGCAGGCCAAGCTGCCGGCCTATTATTTCAGCTGGGACGGCAAGATCGGCTTTGCCACCATCTTCGCCTGGACCTTCGGCACCGTGGGCGCGATCTTCTCGACGCAGTTCATCGTGCAGGCGATCTCCTCGACGCCAAGCGCCGATGAGGCCCGCAGGGCGACCTACTACGCGGCGGCGTTCTGCCTTCCGCTCGGCTTCCTGCTCGCGCTGATCGGCGTTGCCGCGAAGTATCTCTACCCCGATATGAACAGCCTCTACGCGCTGCCGGTATTTTTGGAGAAGATGCCGCCGCTGGCCTCCGCCTTCGTGACGACCTCGCTGGTCGCCTCGATCTTCGTCAGCGTCTGCACCGTGGCGCTCGCGATCGCTTCGCTCGTGGTGCGCGATTTCTACGTGCCCTATTGGAAGCCGACGCCGGAGCGCGAACTGAAGATGACGCGCGTGTTCTCGATCGTGATCGCGATCGTGCCCTTGGTCTTCGTGTTCTTCATTCCGGAGATCCTGAAACTCTCGTTCTTCACCCGCGCGCTGCGGCTGTCGATCACGATGGTGGCGATGCTGGGCTTCTATCTGCCGCTGTTCGCCAGCAACCGCGGCGCCACCGCCGGCCTGATCGGCGCTGCGGTCTCGACCACGGTCTGGTACCTGCTCGGCAATCCCTTCGGCATCGACAACATGTACATCGCCGCGGTGACGCCGCTGCTGGTGATGGCGATCGAGCGCCTGGTGATGGGCGCCGCGCCCGCCGCCCCGGCCGCGCAACCAAATGCCTTGATGGAAAGGACCTCGACATGACCATCGTTACCGAGGTCGTGACCACCGAACCCGAGATCGCGGCCGACGGCGCCGTTCGCCAGGCGGCCGGCGATCCCGATAGGTTCGACGCCTTCATTCCCTCGCCTTGCGTGCAGAACCACGCAGCCAATCTGATGCCGCTCGCCAATGGCGATCTCGCCTGCGTCTGGTTCGGCGGCACGCAGGAGGGCATGTCGGACATCTCGGTCTATTTCTCGCGGCTGCCCCGCGGCGCGACGCAATGGTCGCCCGCGGAAAAACTGTCGGATGATTCCGGCCGCTCCGAGCAGAACCCGGTGCTGTTCCCTGCCCCCAACGGCACGCTGTGGCTGATGTGGACGGCGCAGCTTGCGGGCAACCAGGACACCGCCATCATCCGCCGGCGCCTGTCGCACGATCATGGCAAGAGCTGGGGCCCGATCGAGACGCTGTTTCCGGAGCATCGCGGCCGCGGCACCTTCATCCGCCAGCCGATCGTCGTGCTCGACAATGGCGACTGGCTGCTGCCGGTGTTCTATTGCCACAGCACGCCGGGCAAGAAATGGAACGGCGACGAGGACACCAGCGCGGTGAAGATCTCGTCCGATGCCGGCAAGACCTGGTACGATGTCGGTGTCCCTGGCAGCCGCGGCTGCGTGCATATGAGCATCGTGCGCCTCGACGACGGCTCGCTGCTGGCGATGTATCGCAGCCGCTGGGCCGACAACATCTATCAGAGCCGGTCGACCGATCACGGCCGCAGCTGGTCGGCGCCTGAAGCGACCGCGCTGCCCAACAACAACTCCTCGATCCAGCTGACGCGGCTCGGCAACGGTCACCTCGCGCTGGTGTTCAACGATTCCAGCGCCAAGGACGCAACCGGCCGCCGCCTCTCGCTTTATGACGAGATCGACGACGATCTGCCGCCCGTGCTCGCCGGCGACGCCGGCAAGACTGAGGGCCGCACCGCATTCTGGGGCGCACCGCGGGCACCGATGACGCTGGCGATCTCGGCTGACGGCGGCAAGAGCTGGCGCAAGCGCAATGTCGAGATCGGCGACGGCTATTGCATGACCAACAATTCGCGCGACCAGACCAATCGCGAGCTGTCTTATCCCAGCGTCAAGCAGACCGCCGACGGCGCGATCCACATGGCCTTCACGTTCCATCGCCGCGCGATCAAATATGTCCGCGTGACCGAGCCATGGGTGACGCGGGGCTGAAGCGATGGACAAGCGGCCGCACGCGCTCGTCACGGGCGCCAGCTCGGGGATTGGCGCAGCGATCGTCGAGCGCCTGCTGCGCGACGACTGGCGCGTCACCGGGATCAGCCGCCGGCCTGTCACGTTCGATCATCCGGCGTTCGAGCATTTGTCGCTCGATCTTGCAGAGGTCGATTCCATTGCCGCTGCCGTCGCCGATCTCGCGCCGACGGCGCTGGTTCATGCCGCTGGCCTGCTGAAGGTCGCCCCGCTCGGATCGCTCGACCATGACGACGGCGCTGCGATGTGGCGGCTACATGTCGATGTCGCCGAACGCCTCGCCGATGCGCTGGCGCCGCGCCTGCCGAAGGGCGGGCGCATCGTCTTCATCGGCAGCCGCACCGCATCGGGCGCAGCCGGCCGCGGTCAATATGCCGCAACGAAGGCGGCGCTGGTGGCGCTGGCGCGATCCTGGGCGATCGAGCTCGCGCCACGCGGCATCACGGTGAATGTCGTCGCGCCCGCCGCGACCGAGACGCCGATGTTGAAGGACCCGACGCGCGCCACCATCGCGCCAAAGCTGCCGCCGATCGGCCGCTTCATTCAGCCGGAGGAAGTCGCGGCCGCCGTGGCATTCCTGCTCTCGGACGAAGCTGCCGCCATCACCGGGCAGCAGTTCGTGATCTGCGGCGGCAGCTCGCTCTAGGCCAGGGCGTTTATTTAAGGGGCAGGCCGACTGACGTCTGGTGAACTTCCAACAGCCAAGACCGGACATTCTCTCAGGTCGCAGATGGGCCACTTTCGGACTTTCTGAGCGGAGACCCACCCATCTCAAACAGCTTGGACTAGTTCGTCTAGGAATGGCTTGGCTCACGAGCCGGTCTTGCCGCAAAGAAGTAGATCAGCCCATACATAGGTACAAATAACGATGCGACCGCATGGATAACAGCCTTGTTCTCGACGCCTCGAACGACCCCAAAGATCGGGCTCGCGAGCTTTGCGGCCAGCAGGAACAGTATGAGCCAGTGCCAAATTGAAAGCGAATCTATCATCGCCTGTCTCTCTCGCTCTGACTGGTCAAACTCGAACCAGGTATAATCACTTGAAGCGATGCGATTGATTGGCAATCGCCACCCATGGCTGTCTGAGCATCGGTTGAATTTCACACGAATGGCGAGTCCGTCACGCCAGTTTGTCGCGTCCCGAATTTCCTTGGTTCAATCTGAAATCGATTGGAGCAAAAAGGCGGCGAGACGCCCGTGGGTCTGAAGTGGTCAAAACCGGTAAAGCTCAAACGGAGGAGACGTTTTCCGCCCGGTCATCGGCAGCCGATATTGTGTTTAAAACTACACGCCCTCGCTCACGTCTCGTCGAGAACCTCGAACAATTCCTCGACCATGTCGAACGGGGCATCGCGGGTCTGGCTGTGGTAGATGACGCGGTCGCCATCGCGTTGCAGCGACTTCCCCTTGGACTTTCGCAGCCGTCCCGGCAGGAACGTCGCGGCCACCGCGCTTTGCCCGACGTCGAGGCGGATGATGCCCCTGCGCTTGCAATCCAGCCTCAGCCGCGCCGCCGCGAAGAAATCGCGCGCGGCCTGCGGCAATGGCCCGAAGCGGCGCGAGGTTTCCTCTTCGAGATCGTCGAGATCGTCCTCGCTGGCGCAGCGTGCGGCGCGGGCATAGAGCTCCAGCCGCACGGGGTTGGATTGCACGTAGCTCGGCGGCAGCATGTCCGCGATCGGCAGATTGAGGTCGGGTACCCACACCACGGACATGCCGTCGTCGACCTTCTCCGAGGCCATCTTGAGCAGATGGCTGTAGAGCACCGGGCCGAACACCTGGACGTGGCCGGATTGCTGCTCCGAGAACAGGTCGCCCGCGCCGCGTAGATCGAGGTCGCGCTCGCTGATGGCGAAGCCCGCGCCCGGCCGGCTGAACTCTTCCAGCACGGCCAGCCGCTTCTCTGATTGCCCCGAGGTCGACTCGGTCAGGAGATAGGCGAAGGCGCGGATGCCGCCACGCCCGACGCGCCCGCGCAGCTGGTGCAATTGGGCGAGACCGAAATTTTCCGGCCAGCACACCACGATGGTGTTGGCGCGCGGGATGTCGAGACCGCTCTCGACGATGTTGGTGGCCAGCAGCACGTCGGCCCTACCCTCGACGAAGGTCATCATGCGCTCGTCGATCTCGTCGGCCGGCAATTTGCCGTGCAGGCAGACGATCTTCAGATCGGGCGCCACCGCCTGCACCCGCGCCAGCATCGGCTCGAGATCCTGGATGCGCGGGCAGATCAGAAAGCTCTGGCCGTGCCGCCGTTGCTCGCGCAGCAGGGCCGAGGCGATGGCAGCATCCGACAACGGCGCGATCTTGGTTGCGACCGGCAAACGATGCACTGGCGGCGAGGCGATGAGGCTGAGATCCCTGAAACCGGCAAGACCCGCGGCGAGCGTGCGCGGGATCGGCGTGGCGCTCATCCAGAGCGTATGTGCATTCTTGGCGAGCCCGGAGAGTTTTGCCTTCTCGGCGGCGCCAAAATGCTGCTCCTCGTCGATGATGACGAGGCCGAGATCGTCAAACCTCACGTCCTTCGACGTGAGCGCCTGCGTGCCGACCACGATCTTGATCCGGCCGCTGCGCAGGCCTTCCCTGGTCTCGCGCACCTCGGCGCCCGAGGTGGCGCGCGACAGGCTGCCGACCTCGATTTCGAGGGGCGCAAAGCGCTTGCGGAAGGTCGCGACATGCTGACGGGCCAGCACGGTCGTCGGCACCGCGATCGCGACCTGCTTGCCCGAGAGCACCACGGCCGCCGCCGCGCGCAGCGCCACCTCGGTCTTGCCGAAGCCGACGTCGCCGCAGATCACGCGGTCCATGGGATGGCCGGATGCGAGGTCGTCCAGAACGTCGTGGATCGCCTTGGCCTGATCGATGGTGGTGAAATAAGGAAAGCGCGCGACGAATTTTTCGTAAGGCGCCCCCGGCGGGACCAGTTTTTCTGCCTTGCGCCGCTTGCGCTGGCTGATGTGCTTGGCAAGCACCTTGCCGGCGGCCTGGATCTCCTGCTCGGCCGCGCTGCGGCGCGCCCACCATGTGCTGCCATCGGCCTTGTCGAGCGCGAGCTTGCCGCGCTCGGTCGAATACGGCCACATCAGCGCCAGATCGGGCGGCGGCACGAGGACTGCATTATCGCCGGCGAAGGACAGGCGGACCATCTCGCGCATGGCCCCGCCACCGGTGTTGACGGTCTGAAGACCGTCGAGCACGCCGATGCCGCGCTGCAGATGCACGACCACCGTGCCCTGCTCCGGCACGTCGGCATGATCGAATGCCGCGCTCCAGCTTCGCGCCATCGGTTGCGGATGGTGCGCGCGGCTGCCGAGCACGTCGGTCGCGGTCAGGACGACAGCAGGCTTTTTGCCTGGAATGACGAAACCGCCATCGAGATCGGCGAGCAGCGCGACGTCGCGATGGCGCGCCTCGTCAACCTCCGCCCAATCCGTGACGCGCTCCGTCTTGACGCCGCTCATCCGCTCCATCGCGCGCAAATCTTCCTCCTGCGCGGCGACGAGGATGAAGCGCGAGCCGGCGCGCCTGGTCTCCTCGACGAAGGCGCGAAGAGACTTCCTGGCGGACGACAGCTTTGAGAATTCCGGCGTTGGCTGGAATGGAGAGATGCGCGCCAGCACTTTCATGCCGCGGGTCGCCTGCTTCCAGTCGCTGCGCGCCAGATATTCGCGCTCCCTGTCCGCGCGGCCGGCGGCCTCCTCGATCGTGCTCAACCAGGCATCGGCATGATCAGACACGCCGGCGTCCGCAATCCACCTGGCCTTGCCGCAATAGTCGAACAGCGTCGCACGCCTCGCGCGCGCCCCCGATAGGGCTGTTCGTTCCGACATGGGATCGACGAGAAGCTCCTTTGTCTCGAAGATGATGTCGTGCTGTTGCGGGTCGAACGCCACGATCCGCTTGATGGCGCGCCCGGAATGCTCCACCCGGAACGGCCCCAGCGCTCCGGCCGGAAAGATCTCGAAGGTCTGGCCGTGAAACAGCGCGCCGCCCGGGTAATCCGGCTCGTCGTCGAGATCATAGCCCAGTTCTTCGAGGCGCGCGCGAAGCTCGCTCTCGGAAAACGTGCCGCCGACCTTCAAATCCGTGTTCAGGCGCAACAGGTTCGCCGCGGGCGGCAGGCGCTCCATCACGGCTTCGGCTGTGGAGATGAGGAAGATCGGCTGTTTGGCTTTCGCCAGGCGCCGCAGCACCGAGGCACGACGGCCAGCGATCTCGCGCGATGGTTCCAACTGGTCGAACGGCAGAGTGTTCAGCCGCGGAAACACCAGGACCTCGCAGGACGGGTCCAGCGCATGAATGATACTGCCGAGTCGCTCCGCCCTGTTCTCGCTCTCCGCGAGGAACACGAGACCGCTGCGGCCGGTCTCTTTCCATTGTGCCAGCAGATGCAGCGCCATCATGCCCAGCGGCGACGACGAGGAGATCGTGGCGCGCGGCGCGCCCTTGCCCGGCTTCGGCGAAGCCTTGGCTGGCGTGCGCCTGCTTGTCGGGCTCTTTGCGAGCGCGCGCTTCTTGGGCGAACTCTTGACTGCCGCTTTCTTGATTGCCGCGTTCTTGGCTGGCCGCAATGGCTTGGAATGACGCACGTGAATCCGTTTCTCGTCGTAAGCAATCGTCAATGCCAGGCGCCACCGAGCTCATGTTGATTCGGTTGCGAATGGTCATGCATATGGGATGGGGCGCACGAACATGCGCCTCTCCACCAACCTCGTGCGACGCAGAGGTCGCCGGCAAACGCACAATGCGCGAGGATGAGCCGCCAGTCGTCTAGCAGACGCGCCGGCCGATTTCCACTCTTGTGATCACGTCGCGGCTAAATGATGCCGCTCTGCCGCAGCGCTGCAATCGCGGCCTTGTCATAGCCGAGTTCCGCGAGCACGGAATCAGTGTGTTCGCCAAGCGTCGGCGGACGCGATGCGATTTCGCCGGGCGTTTCCGAGAGCCTGACGGCAGCGCGCGCAACCGGCGCCTGCTTCGGCAAGCCGGGATAGTCGACGTCCTGCAAGAAGCCGGCGGCGCGAATGTGCGGATGATCCAGCGCCTGCTGCGGGCTTAAGACCGGCCCGGTCGGTATCATCGCCTTGCCGAGCGTGTCGACAGCCTCCTGCGTGGTGCGCATCGCGCACCAGCGCGCCATGCGCTCGCTGATGACAGGGCCGTTGTTGCCGCGGCTGATATCGTCGGCAAAGCGCGGATCGTTCAGCCAAAACTCCTCCTCGCCCATCAGCTTCGCCCAGCGCTTGAACAGCGGATGACCCGTGACCTGGCACAGCACCCAGCCATCTTTGGTGCGATAGATATCCGCAGGCGCGGCAGTCTGGCCGAGATTGCCTGTCGGAACGCGGCTGACGTTGATGACCGCCTGCTCGATCAGCGTCGCATTGGTGAAGGACAGAGCGGTCGCCAGCAGCGCGCCCTCGACGATCTGCCCGCGTCCGGATTTGCCGCGCTCGATCAGCGCGGCAAGCGTCCCGAAGGCGCAATGCAGCGCGGTGCCGAAATCCACCCAGTTCACCGCGGCCCGATACGGCGGATCGCCGGCACCGGTCATGTAGACCGAGCCCGACATGACCTGGCCGACGCCATCAAAGCCGACGCGGTCAGACCAGGGGCCCGGCCCGCCGAACGCTGTGGCTGTCGTCAGGATGATGTCCGGCTTGATCGCCTTGAGCCGCTCATAGTCGAGCTTCATCGCGCGCAGGGTCTGCGGTGGCAGATTGGCGACGACGACGTCCGCGGTCGCGATCAGCTTGCGCATCACCTCCTGCCCTTCGTCCGTCATCGGATCGAGCGTGATGCACTTCTTGTTGCGGTTGATCTGAAGAAACAGCGCGCCCTCGCCGCCTTCGCCGACCGGCGCCACGAAGCGGTCCTCGCTGCCGTCGCGCTTCTCCACGCGAATGACTTCGGCCCCGAACTCGGCCAGCAATGTCGCGCAATATGGCCCCGCGATATAGCGCCCGAAATCGAGGACGCGCACGCCGTCCAGAACTCCCCCCATCGGCCTCATTCCTTATGTCTTTCCCGGCAGATTACAGGGAATGGGTGCCGCGGCAAGGTGGCAGCCCACAACCGGCCTCGCTCTCAAGATGTGATCGGACAACCCGTTTCGGCTGGCGGAAATTCTGCTCTAGTATGGAGCCAGCAGTCCCTCCAGCCGGAAGCGCACACCCATGCCGCAACAATTCGATCGATCCGCAGAAGATCTCGGCAACGCCATCCATTTCGAGCACGTCAACATCACGGTTCCGGATCAGCGCCTCGCCACGCTGTTCTACGTCACGGGCCTCGGGCTGACCCGCGATCCCTATCTGATGGTCTCAGACACCAACATGTGGATCAACGCCGGTCGGAGCCAGTTTCACCTGCCGCAGGGCAAGCCACAGGTGCTGCGCGGCCATACCGGGCTCGTCATCGAAGGACGCGAGGCGCTGCTGGCGCGACTGGCCTCGGTCAAGAGCAAGCTCGAAGGCACGGCCTTCGCCTACGCCGAGCACAATGATTATGTCGAGGCGACCTGCCCCTGGGGCAACCGCATTCGCGTCCATGAACCCGACGCCGCGCGCTTCGGGCGCATCACGATCGGCATCCCCTATGTCGAGTTCGATGTGCCGGTGGGATCGGCGCAGGCGATCTGCGCCTTCTATCCAGAGGTCATGGGCATGCCCGCGGCCTTGCGCAACGGTGACGGCAAGGTCGCCGCGGTGCAGACCGGCCGCGACCAGCACCTCTTGTTCCGCGAGACCGACCGGCCGCAGCCCGGCTATGACGGCCACCATGTGCAGATGTACATCACCGATTTCTCGGGCCCCTATCGCAAGCTGCTGGCGCGCGATTTGATCTCGCGCGAGGACAATCAGTTCCAGTACCGCTTCTGCGACATCGTCGATCTCGACAGCGGCAAGCCTCTCTTCACGGTCGAGCACGAGGTGCGCAGCGCGACGCACCCGATGTTCATGCGGCCGCTGGTCAATCGCAACCCCGCCGTCAACAACCGCAACTACGCCTACGGCCACGACCAGGCGGCTTGGGCGATGGGACCGGATCAATACGAGGGTTAGGGAGCACTTGGCTGGGGCGGGAGGGTACCACGCCAAGACCATATGCCTGAATACCCTGAAAAATTCAGGCGACGCGATCACCGGGGCCATCTGACCAGCCTTCGCGCGCCGGCCTGTCGGTTGCCATCGGACCGTCCCCCGGGAGCCTCGACAGACAGAGAAGCGCCGTCGAACTCGTGACACATCGGTGCAATGCGAGCCCGTGTATTCGCGCTACGCTTAATTGTGTTCAGGAGAAAGTGGCTCCCCTATTGCTTCGACACCGACGGTTCCGGCCTGAAGAGCACAGTGTAATCGGCAATCAAGCGGAATTCTTGCTGTGTGGGGCGCAAGTTGCCTTGTTGCCAAGCATTTGAGTACTGCGTCTTCAGCCGCAGGCCTTTCAAGGGGCCTTCGGTCGGCCGGTACTGCAACGTCCAGTTCTCGACGGTCGGGGATCGCCACGTTGGTCAGCGGATTCAGGGCTCCCCACCCCTGGCTATACCAGGCACCGGTGCTCAATCCGGGGAGCCCAAAGGCCGCGAAATCATAGGCCGCGCTGCCGCCGATTGCCTTCTCGCCGGCGTTGTCAAAGGACACCTGCTGCATGTCCGTGTAGTTCGGTTTGGTGCCAAAAGGCGAATAGATCTTGGACTGGTTTCCTGTCGCCGATCCCGCAACGAAGAGCGTCCAGCCGGCATACGCCATCTGTGCCTTTGCAGAAGCCTGATAGGTCTCGAATGAATTGCCCGTCAGCAGGTTGTCGCCGACGCTCGTCTGGGCGATGACATTGCCGCCCAAGATGAAGTTTGGCATTCCCTTTGGCTGCCTGAAGTCATACTCCGCCTGGCCGAAACCGGAATTGATGAAATTCTGGACGTTGTAATCCATCGCCGTCAGCACGAGGCCAGGGATCGGGCGCAGCCTCATCATTCCAAATGGCGTGCCCTCTGTACCGGTTCCGGCAAGCGCATTCGACATCGAAATGAAATCGTTCGAATCGCGCGGCTTGATATTCCAGATGTAACCAAGGGCGTAGTCGTAGAGGCGATCCTTGTCCGGTAACGATACAAGCGTCGCGGCCTCGAACGTATTGGGCACCATCCGATTGTCTTGAGGATTGATCAATGGCGTGTCGACCAATTGCCGGCCGCCACGGATTTCCTGGTCGCCAAGTTGAATCCGTCCGTAGATCTGCCCCAAGGTATTGATGTTGTTCTGGCCCGGCGCCAACAACTTCGTACCGTCTTGGTCCGGAGGACCAAATATCTTCTCCGATCCATAGAATGCGGCGTGAACGCCGAACAGGTCGCCGATCAGACCAGATCGGATCGCAAGCCATCCACCTGCGGCATAAGCCTGCGACTTGGTTCCGTCGAAATTGTCGCGGTTCATGTAGTAGGTTCGTGCGACGTACTGCACCAGTGAATCTCGAAAAAACGCCGGCAGTTCCTGTGCATTCCGGCCCCAGTAGATTTCCTTCATGAACGGTTGCGCGGGGAACTTGTCCAGCGTCCACGAGGACAGACGCTCGCGATCGGCAATTTCATCTCGCGACGCGGGCAGCAGAAGTTCTTGGGCTGTTGCCAGCGGCGCGGCGCAGAAGCAAATTGCAACGAGGCCGGCTGAAGCAACGAAGCGGCTGCACCTGATTCGAAACATGCTGTGCATACTTCCTTCTCCTGTCCCCGGGAGCGGATTGATCGCATGCTGGTTAAGGATCACGACAGCATTTCTCTCAGTCCAACCTTTGACTTAGATCAACCTCAGCTCCCCCTGAGTACCGTCAGCGGTATCGAAGCACTGCTTGCCAGATTGAGTTACTCGTCCCGAAGGTGCTTACGCGAACCTCGCCGAGACTGCAGTGCTAGAGCGCCACGTCGGCGCGTGTCCGGCAAGGACACCGAGATCGCCTTCAATTCCCGGCAGATCGACCTGATGAGCCTCGCCGAGAAACACGATCCCTGCCGGACTGACCAAAGACACTTCAAACGCAGACATGCCAGTCCCCCTCAAGAGCTCCCGCGCAATTTGCCGCAGCTTACTCCTCGTTCGCCCCGTCTCGGCGAAGACGCTTGTGTTCACCGCTATGGCTCCCCTCGTGTCGCAAGCATCTGGACTTCCATCCATCCTCGCGTTCTCACGCGGCCCGCAACCATCTTCGGGAACGGCAAAGCGACAGACAGAATACGCGCAGGTTCTGCGGCGCCTTACACTTGAGCCTCACGCCAAATCACGTTCGCACCTTTGACTTATCGCAAGAGACAGAACGTCCCAGTGTCACAGATTGGCGACATTGATACTCACCATCTGGAGGAGGACGACAATGCACAAGTTTACGGTCTGTACGTTTGCCGCAATCTTCGCACACATTGGACTTGCGTCTTCGCCGGCGTTCGCAGCCTCGGAGTGCCCGGCCACCGGGACGTTGTCCGACTGGGGAGTCAACTCGACCGGTTATTTCGCCGTCGCTTCAGGTGGAAGCTGCCAGTTTCCCGTCAGAATCGCCGGCGAAATGCTGAGTTCGAAGATCGCGACAAAGCCTGCGCACGGCACCCTGACGAAGCTTAACGTAACGACCTATGTGTACACGGCGAAGGCCGGCTACAAAGGTCCGGATAGCTTCGCGGTCGCCGCGACGGGCAAGGGTCCAACAGGTCATGGCACGTCTATCATTACTATGAATGCAACTGTGCAATAGTCGCTTGGGACACCGATCTCGAAATCATGCGGCACGTCAGGAATCAGGCCCGCGGTCGTTCGGCTGTTCGCTATCGAAGCGATGAGCCGGACCGCGCGAGTCACGGCAGAAACAGCAAAACTGATTCATGCGGACAAGTTCTCGCATAACCCGCTCGGGCCGCGGCGTCCGCTCCCAAGAGCAGTAGCGTTAGCAAAACAATCTTCGGCCGTAAGCTGGCCTGCCGGCCTCTTTGAGCAATTTGACGGCCGTTTCGATGCTCGGCGCTCTCTTGACCCAGATTTCCAACGAGTTGACGCTACGGGGCGGACTAATATACTAGTGTTCCAATTCTAAGATGGGAGGAAAGCTTGGACCGACGCACGGCGCGCGATCGCGGTCGCCAAGGCGGCCGTCCAATCAGCTCCGCACCCGCCGAGGCCGACGCAATTCTGTTGAGGCGCAATACCATCGCAGAGCAGATCCATGCCCTCCTGCGCCGCGACATCATCTGCGGTCGCCTGCCGCCACGCGCCGGCCTAACCGATCAGGAATTGGTCCAACGTTTTCGCGTATCGCGAACGCCAATCCGGGAGGCCATGATCAAGCTCGCTGATGAAGGCCTGGTCGAGATATTTCCGCAATATGGCTCGTTCGTCGCACCGATCAAACTCGCCGAGGTCTTGGACAGCCAATTCGTTCGCGAGACGCTGGAATGCGCCGCGGTCGAAAAGGCGGTCGCGCAGATGGATTCCAGGCAGGCCGATGACCTGAAGGCTCTTCTGGATCGCCAGCGCGCATTGCAGCGAAGCGGCGACGAGGAGGGCTTTATCCGCGCCGACGAGGCCATGCATGCCCGGATTTTTTCGATCGCCGGCCATCCGACAGCCTGGCAGTTTGTGGCCGGTGCCAAGGCACAGATGGATCGCGTGCGCTATCTCGCTATGACGATCCTGCACAAACAACCATCTGTCATCGCCCAGCACGCCCTCATCATCGACGGGCTCTGCGCCCGGGATCGCGAGGGCGCTGTCGCGGCCATGCGCACCCACACGCGGGGAATTCTGAAGACCATCGAGATTCTCAAGGGTGGGAAGTACGACTATTTCGCCGAAGAGGACGGAAATCTGCAGCCGCGGCGCGAAGCACTCGATCAAGAAGCCCGGAAGCGGCCGCGGAAAGTACAAGCCGACAACTTACCATAAGCATCGCGCAAGACGTTGCGCGCCAATTCAAAAGGGAGAGAGAACGGCCATGACATTTGCACCTACTCGCCGCAACGTCGTCGCGGGCCTCGCCGGCTCGTTCGCCTTCAACGGTCGCGCTTTCGCGGCGTCTCCGCCGCTGCCGTCCTCCCCCGTTTCCTTGAACATCGTCGACGTTGCCGGCAACCTGGCTTTGACGCAAAAGGCGATCGAGGCCTACCGCGCCAAGAAGCCCAGTCTCGTCTCCAAGATCACCTTTACCAAGGCGCCGGCGCCGGAGCTGCCCGGCAAAATCAAGGCGCAACAGGACGCTGGCCGGGTCGACATTGACGGCGTGCTGACCGGCATCGATGCCCTCTCAGCGGGAGTCGACCAGAACCTCTGGATTCCGACCGTGAAGGACTACGCGGACAAGCTGCCGAAGCTCGACGATATCTATCTGCCGGGCGCGCGCGCCATGCAGGGGCTCGCGGCCAATCAGGGCGTTTGCATTGTGTTCTGTCCGGCAGGCCCCGTGATGGAATACATGCCCGAGAAGGTGAAGCAGGTGCCGGGCACGGCCGAGGAGTTGCTGGCCTGGGCCAAGGCCAACCCCAACCGATTCATGTACGCACGTCCCGCCAACTCGGGTCCGGGCCGCGTATTCATGATGGGGCTTCCCTACATCCTCGGGGACAAAGACCCGAAGGATCCAAAGGACGGCTGGGACAAGACATGGTCGTTCCTCAAGGAGCTTGGGCAAAACGTCGAATATTATCCCGCGGGTACGGGCGCGGTGATGAAGGAGCTCGGCGAAGGTTCGCGCGACATGATCCCCTCACAGATGGGCTGGGACATCAACCCGCGTGCGCTCGGCGTTGTGCCGAAAGAAGCAAAGGTCTTCTTCCTGAAAGGCTTCCACTGGATTCTCGACGCCCACTATCTGTGTATCCCCAAGGGCGTCAGCCCTGACAAGCTCGCGGTGCTGCTCGATCTCCTCAACTATCTGCTCGGCAAGGACGCGCAGGCCACCACCTACGACACCGGCTACTTTTATCCGGGACCGGCAGTGAAGGATGTCACGCTGGCGATGGCGCCACAGGACAGCCAAGACGTCATCAAGGAATTCGGTCGCGCGGAATATGAGGCCGCGATCACTGGCAACCCACAGGAGCTGCCGCTGACACCCGATAAGCTCGTCTACGCCTTCGGTCGCTGGGATGAGCAGATCGGCGCCCAAAAGAAGAAATGACGCGGGGTGGCCTGCCTTTATGGCCCTCAGATGAGAGCAGCCTGGTTCTCCTGGAGTTCTTGATACATGTCGATTGCAGGACGTGACTTCCGCGAGCTCCGGCTGGAGGACCTGAATCGCAGCTTTGGCATGCTGAACGCCCTCAAGGGCGTCAGCCTGAGCGTCAAACGGGGCGAGTTCATTGCACTCCTCGGCCCGTCCGGATGCGGCAAGTCGACCGCACTCAACTGCCTCGCAGGCCTGCTCACGCTGAGCGGCGGCAGCATCTGGCTCGACCAGACCCGGATCGACCGGCTCAAGCCGGAAGAGCGCGGCTTCGGCATGGTGTTCCAGAACTATGCGCTGTTTCCGCATATGACAGTCCGCCGCAACATCGGCTTCGGGCTCACAATGCAACGCAGGCCAAAGGAGGAGATCGCGCGCAAGGTCGAGGAAGCCCTTGCCATCGTCCGCCTCGGCCAGCAGGGCGACAAGCTGCCGGGTCAGCTTTCGGGCGGTCAGCAACAACGCGTGGCGATCGCACGTGCCATCGTGATCGAACCGCCGCTGGTCTTGATGGATGAGCCGCTGTCCAACCTGGATGCAAAGCTTCGACTGGAAATGCGCTCGGAGATCCGCCGCATCCATGACCTGATCGGCTCGGCCACCATCTATGTCACCCACGACCAGGAGGAGGCGCTTTCGCTGGCCGACCGGATCGTCGTGATGCGCGACGGCACGGTGCGCCAGGTCGGCACGCCGGCGGAGCTCTACGGCCGGCCGGCGCATGCCGATGTTGCGGAGTTCATGGGTTATCGCAACGTGCTGCCCGCGCGCGTGCTCGACGGCGGCGGCAGCGGTTGCATTCAGGTGTCTGTCGGCGGCGCTGCGCTCAAAGGGATGGCCATCGAACAACGCCCCGCCGATCAGGCGATCGTTGCCGTTCGGCCCGACGATCTCAGGCCCGCCAGCGACGGACCAGTAGCCGCGATTGTGGAGAGCGCGCAGTACCACGGACGCGAGTTCTACTGCTCCGGACGTGCAAGCGACGGTACCGAGCTCTATTTCTGCTCACCGCAACCAGTACGGAAGGGCGAGCGGGTGCTCCTGGCCGCCGATCCGACCCGCGTGCTGATTTATGCGGGCACATCATGACCCATACTTCCGATCGGCTGGCGCGCGCCACGCAAGAGAGTACTCATGAACGCACTCCCTGGCGCGTCCGGCTTGCGCTCCATGACATCGACGGCATCACCCTTCTGGTGGTGCCTGCGGTGCTTTTTGTGCTCGGTCTCTTCGTCTATCCGTTCCTCTATGGTTTGGTGTTGTCATTCAAGCCGCGTGCCGGGGACTTCCTTGCCAACTACAGAAAATTCTTCTCCGACCCGTTCCTCTATGACACTATTTACGCGACATTGCGGCTCGCGCTGCCGGCGACCATCATCAACGTACTGGTTTCGATTCCGGTCGCGCTTCGCGTGCGCAAGCTGCACCGCCGCCGGCTGTTGACGACAATCCTCGTCATCCCGATCACGCTCGGCACGGTGCTGATCGCCGAGGGCCTGCTCAATTATCTCGGTCCGCAGGGCTGGCTGAATCGCACGCTGATGCTGTTGGGCGTGATCAGCGCGCCGCTGCGGCTCGTGCACAACTACACCGGCGTGATGATCTCCCTGATTCTGTCCGGCTTCCCCTTCACCTTTCTGCTGACCCTCTCTTATATCACCGGGATCGATGCCTCGCTCGAGCAGGCCGCCGCAACGCTCGGGGCCACGGCCCGAGCGCGCTTCCGCCATATTGTGCTGCCGCTGCTGGTGCAGGGGCTCGCTGTCAACTTCTGCCTCTCCTTCGTTCAAACGTTTTCAGTGTTTCCGTCGGCGGTGCTGCTGGGGGCGCCGGCCGGCGATACAAGAGTGATCTCGATCGCTGCCTATCAGGCTGCCTACGAGCAGTACGACGCGTCCATGGCCGCGACGATCGCAATGATCATGGGCTTCGTGCAACTCACCGTCGTCGTGCTGGCACTCGCGGGGCGAAACCTGTTCTACCGTGGCGCGGCGGGTGGCGGAAAGGGCTAAAGGGCAATGGGCCAGGACAAGACCATCTCCGAGCGACTGTGGGCCGTGGCGATCTGGGCAGCCGTTATCTTCTTCATCATCAACTTCATGGCGATGATTGCGACGGTCGTGATCAACTCCTTCGGCACGCGATGGCTCGGAACGTGGTTGCCGGCCGGCTACACGACTCGCTGGTACCGCTCGGCGTGGGACGAATTTCAGCTCGGTGATGTGTTGATCACCACGTTCCAGGTAGTTGGCGCTGTGGTGCTGTTATCAGGGCTGTTCGGCGTGCCCGCAGCCTATGCGCTGGCCCGCCGCAACTTCCCCGGCAAGCAGCTCGTCATGCTGTTGTTTCTGCTCCCCCTGATGATCCCGCCGATCACGTTCGGCATTCCGCTCGCGACCGTGCTCTATCGGCTCGGCGTCGGCGGAACATTTTGGGGCGTCATCATTGCCAACCTCGTGCCGACAGTGCCTTTCGTCATCCTGGTGATGATCCCCTTTATCGAGCAAATCGACCCGCGTATCGAGTCCGCGGCCCGCGTGTTCGGCGCCGGGACAGGGCAGCTGTTTGTTTACGTCCTGGTTCCGCTGCTCGCACCGGGCATTCTGGCAGCGCTGCTACTGGTACTGGTACGCACGATTGCGATGTTCGAGTTGACTTTTTTTACCGCCGGGCCCGATAGCCAGACGCTGGTTGTCGCGCTTTACTACGCCGTCTATGCAGCCGGCGTGAGGGCGGGCCAGTCGATCGACGCGATGGCGGTCATCTACATGATCACCACGCTGATCTGGCTGCTGATCGCGCTACGTTTCGTCGATCCCACCCAGATGGTCGCCCGCGCTAAGCAGGAAGCAGCGAGGTAAGATGACAAAAAAATTCCGCCGCGCTGTTGCGAGTGCGCCGCGGGCTTCGCGCTAAGTGGGTCCGGGCCTCCGAATGGCGGAATCAAAATCAGTTTGATAATTCAACGATTTCAAGGGGGCGTTTGGAATAAGGCCGAAAAGTCCCCTCTTCTGAGCCAAGATCCGCTCATCGTGGATCAACCGTTGACAGCGAAAATCCAACCACGAGCGGGTCTGGGGCGGTGGGTAAATCTTGGGCAAGTCATTGCCAAGTCGACCACGAGGCCAGCCAAGCAGCGCCCTCATTGAGCTAACTCAAGCTGGTCCGACGATCTCAGGCTATTCAAGGCATTCGATCGGACCGTTGAGATATGGCGCCTAACAATGCGTGGCCCCGCAGTATTTGCTATCGCCGCCCTGCTTACGCTTGCTGCAGGCGGATATATCTACTGGACGCAAGTGATGGCGGTGCAGACCCCTGTCGGGCTTGCGACCGCCAACGGCCGCATCGAAGTGACGCGCGTCGACATCGCCTCCAAATTGCCCGGGCGGGTGGCGCAAGTCCGCGTCAAGGAAGGTGATGCCGTTGAGAAGGGCGAGCTGATCGCCGCGCTCGATACCACGGAGCTGCGCGCACAGCTTGCCGGCGCCAAGGCCGCGGTTCAGCGCGCCGCAGCCTCCATCACCCATGCCGAGGCCGACATCAATATCCGCAAGGCGGAGTACGACTTGGCCGAGATCGAGACGCAGCGCGCGACGCGTCTTGAGCAGACGTCCGCCGGAACCAGGGCCGATCTCGAACGGCGCCGCGCACAAAGCCTCGTCGCCGCCGCACAAATCGAGGGTGCGCGCGCGGCGATGGTCGAAGCCAATGCGGCCAGGGAGGCCGCCGATGCCCAGGTCGCGCAGATCGAGGCGACGCTCAGCGATTCCGAACTGCACACGCCGGTGTCGGGCCGTGTCGAGTACAAGCTTGTGCAGGCCGGCGAAGTGGTCGCGGCAGGCGGTCGTGTGGTCACTATCCTCGATCTCTCCGACGTCTACATGACCGTCTTCCTGCCGACCGGCGAGAGCGGCCGGATCGCACTCGGCTCGCAGGCGCGCATCGTGCTCGACTCGGTTCCGAACGCCGTGTTCCCTGCCACTGTCTCCTTCGTCGCTGCCGAGGCGCAGTTCACGCCGAAGACGGTCGAGACGCAGAACGAGCGGCAGAAGCTGATGTACCGCGTCAAGCTCGCCATCGACCCGAAGCTGCTCGACACCTACCGGGACTATGTCAAAGCCGGCCTCAGCGGCAACGCCTATGTCCAGGTGACTCCGAACGCGACTTGGCCCGCCTGGCTTGCCATCCGGCTGCCCAATGTCGCCGGCTGAGCCTTTCGCCGTTGAAGTCAGCGAGGTCGCCTACCGCTACGGCAAGGTAACGGCGCTGGCCGACATCGGCCTGTCCGTCCGCGCCGGCAGCGCCACGGCGCTGGTCGGGCCTGACGGCGTCGGCAAATCGACCCTGCTGGCGCTGATCGCCGGCGTCCGCCGCTTGCAGGCCGGCAGCATCCGGACACTGGGCGGCGACATCGCCTCGCGCGCCCACCGCGACGACATCATGGCGCGCATCGCCTACATGCCGCAGGGCCTCGGGCGCAATCTCTATCCGAGCCTATCGGTCGCCGAGAACATCGATTATTTCGGCCGCCTGTTCGGCCAGTCGGCGACCGAGCGCGCGGCTCGCATCAAGCAATTGTTGAGAGCGACCGGCCTTGCTCCGTTTCCCGACCGGCCGGCCGGCAATCTCTCGGGCGGCATGAAGCAGAAGCTGTCGCTGTGCTGCACGCTGATCCACGATCCCGACCTGCTCATCCTCGACGAACCGACCACCGGCGTCGACCCCCTGTCGCGGCGACAGTTCTGGCGGCTGATCGACGACATTCGCGCCCAGCGTCCGCAGCTCACAGTGCTGGTCTCGACCGCCTATATGGAGGAAGCCGAGCGCTTCGATCACGTCGTCGCCATCGACGCCGGCCGCGTGCTCGCGCAGGGCGCTCCGTCCGAGCTCCTCAAGCAGACCGGAACCCAGCACTTCGAACAGGCCTATATCGCGCTACACGGCGGCAGCGTCGCACCTGAGATGGTGCCCATCGCGCCTTTGCCACCGAGCGCTGACGACACGCCGGCCATCGTGGCCGAGGGGCTGACGCGCCGGTTCGGCGACTTCGTCGCCGTCGATCATGTCAGCTTCAGCATCCGGCGTGGCGAGATCTTCGGGTTCCTCGGCTCGAACGGCTGCGGCAAGACCACGACGATGAAGATGCTCACCGGCCTGTTGGACATCAGCGACGGACGCGCCGAACTGCTCGGACGTCCCGTCGAGGCGGGCGACCTCGCCACGCGCCTGCGCGTCGGCTACATGTCCCAGGGCTTCTCGCTCTACGAGGAGCTGACAGTCCGCCAAAATCTCGAGCTGCATGCGCGCCTCTATCGTATTGCGGAAGCGGAGGTGAAGCAGGTTGCCGATCGGGCCCTGGAACATTTCGGCCTGGTCGAGGCGGCAAGCAGCAAGCCGCCGAGCCTGCCGCTCGGCATGCGGCAGCGGCTGCAGCTTGCTGCGGCATGCCTGCATCGCCCCGAGGTGATGATCCTCGACGAGCCGACCTCCGGGGTCGATCCCGCCGCGCGCGACATGTTCTGGCGCCTGCTTGGCGAGTTGTCCCGCCGCGACGGCGTGACCATCTTCGTGTCGACGCATTTCATGAACGAGGCCGAGCGCTGCGATCGCGTTTCCCTCATGCACGCCGGCAAGGTGCTTGCTGTCGGCACGCCAAAAGAGCTGCGGCAGGCCAGGAACACGGCCAGCCTGGAGGACGCGTTCATCGCCTATCTCGAAGAGGCCGATCCCGACGGGACGGTCGACGAAGGGGCGCACGCCGTCTGGACGACGTCGGCGGCAGCCCGTCCGCTGCCGAATGACAGCCTGCGGGCATCGCTGCGCCGCATGTGGGCATTCAGCTACCGCGAGATGCGCGAACTGCTACGCGACTGGGTACGACTGGGCTTTGCGCTGCTCGGTCCGCTGCTGCTGCTTCTGACCTTTGGATACGGCATCACCTTCGACGTGGAGAACCTGTCTTTCGCCGTGCTCGATCGCGACCACAGCGCCGACAGCCGGCAACTGGTCGAGAGCTTCGCCGCCTCGCGCTATTTCAGACAGATGACGCCCCTGCACAGCGAGACGGAGGTCGATCGTCGTCTGCGCGCCGGCGACCTGCGCCTGGTGATCGACATCCCGCCCGGCTACGGCCGCGATCTCGTCGCCGGCCGCCAGCCCGAGGTCGCCTTCTTCCTCGACGGTGCGACGCCCTTCCACGCCGAGACGACGCGCAACTACGTGGACGGCATCGTGCTCTCCTATGTCGAGGACCTCGCGCGCCGCACCCGCGGCGCTGTGCCGAAGCTCGTGGCGGCCTCGCTCGAGCCGCGTTTTCGCTATAACCAGGATTTCCGCAGCGTGTTTGCGCTCACGCCGGGACTGGTCATGATCTTCATGGTGCTCTTCCCGTCAATGCTCGCCGCCCTCGGCGTGGTGCGCGAGCGCGAGCTCGGATCGATCACCAATCTCTACGCCTCGCCGGCGACGGTCGCGGAGTTCCTGCTCGGCAAGCAGCTGCCCTACATTCTCTTCAGCTGCGCGAGTTTCGTCAGCCTCTTGGTGCTGGCGAGCCTTGCCTTCGGCGTAATCGTCAAGGGCTCGGTTGCCGCGCTCGCGCTGGGCGGCCTGCTCTATATCTTCGCCTCTACTGCCTTCGGCATTCTCGTGTCCGTCTTCGTGCGCAGCCAGGTGGCTGCGATCATCGTCACCGCCATCGTCAGCACCGTCCCGGCGATCAATTTCTCCGGCTACCTCTACCCGGCCGCCGCCCTGCAGGGCAGCGGTCGATTCATCGGCATGAGCTTTCCCTCGCTCTGGTTTCAGAACATTTCACTGGGCACCATCACCAAGGCGCGCAGCTTCGTCGAACTCTATCCGAACCATCTCATCCTGCTCGCCTTCGGTCTTGCCTATCTCGTGGCCGCGAGCCTCTTGTTGCGCAAACAGGACGGCTGAAATGACCCGCTGGCTCTCCAACGTGTTCCGCCTCGGCGTCAAGGAGCTTGCGAGTCTCGCAAGTGACGTGGTGCTGGCCTTCTTCGTGGTCTATTCCTTCTCGTTCAGCGTCTATAGCGAATCGACGGGGATCACGACCGAGGTCAACAACGCACCGATCGCCATCGTCGATTCCGATCGTTCGGTGCTGTCCACCCGCATCGCCGACGCGCTACTGCAGCCCTATTTCCGCCGTCCGGTCCCGGTCGACCGTTCTGCCGTCGACCGCCTCATGGATGAAGGCCAGTATGCCTTCGTGCTCGACATCCCGCCACGGTTCCAGGCCGATGTGCTGAACGGGCGCGATCCGGCGGTGCAACTCAACATCGACGCCACGGCCATGACACAGGCGGCAGTCGGCGCCGGCTACGTGTCCTCGATCCTGCAGCAGGAAACGACGAACTACCTGCATTCCCGCGGCATCGCGCGCGAACTCCCGCTGCGCAGCGTCGAACGCGCCTTCTTCAATCCGAACCTGGAAGGCTTCTGGCACATGGCGATCAATGCGCTGGTGGAGAACCTGACGATGCTGACCATCCTGCTGGTCGGCGCGGCGGTCATTCGCGAGCGCGAGCGTGGCACCATCGAGCACCTCCTGGTCATGCCTGTCCGCGCGCACGAGATCGCCGTCGGAAAGATCTGGGCCAACGCGCTGGTGGTGGCATTCTTCGGCACGCTCTCGCTGCTTGTCGTGATCAAGGGCATATTGCACGTGCCGATCGCGGGCTCGATCCCGCTATTCGTCTCCGGCATGGTGATCTATCTCTTCGCCATCGCCTCGCTCGGCATCCTTCTCGCGACCATCGCCAACACCATGCCGCAGTTCGCGCTGCTCGCGATCCCGGTGTTCCTCATCCTCAACATGCTGTCGGGCGGGGCCTCTCCGCTCGAAGCCATGCCGCAGCCGCTCCAGGTCGCGATTCAGATTTCGCCGGCCGTGCATTTCGTGCAGTTCACGCAGTCGGTGTTGTGTCGGGGCGCCAGCATCGACCAGGTCTGGCCGCATCTCGCCGCGATTGTCGGGCTTGGCGCAATCTTCCTGGCGGCCGCACTTGCCCGATTCCGCCGGATGCTGGCGCGGGCGCAGTAGATCCTGGGAGCTGGCTGGGGCGGGAGGGATCGAACCTCCGAATGGCGGAATCAAAATCCGCTGCCTTACCGCTTGGCTACGCCCCATCAGGCAACCACGGGAACGACGGACGGGCTGGCACCCGCAGATTCCCTTTGGTCGCAGCCGGTCTATAGGGTGCGGCGCGGCATTTCAACCGCCTGGAGGGGCAAAATACCACCGTCCGGGGCGCGGTCGCGCCACACCTTAATATAGGCGGGGGCAAAGGCCCGATGCGGTCCCGTATCGCACCCATTGAGGCCTCAGCCATTTCATGGGAATACGACGGCAAACCTGTCCTCGGGAGTGAGCCATGACCTACCGCGCGCCGATCTCTGACATGCTGCTGTCGCTCAACCATGGCGCCGGCCTCAAGGCCGCCGTGGACGCCGGCCATTACGGCGATTTCGACGCTGACATTGCTGCTGCCGTGCTGGAAGAGGCCGGCAAGTTCGCGACCGATGTGCTGGCACCGCTGAACAAAGTCGGCGACGAGCACGGCATCAAGCTCGATGCCGGCAAGGTGACGACTGCGCCGGGCTGGCCGGACGCCTACAAGCGCTGGACCGAAGGCGGCTGGAACGCGGTTTCGGGCCCGGAAGGTTTTGGCGGCCAGGGCCTGCCGATGGCGATCAACGCCGCCTGCACCGAGATCTGGAGCGCCGCCAACGTCGCGTTCGGCCTCTGTCCGCTGCTGACGGCCTCCGCGATCGAGGCGCTGGACGCGCATGGCAGCGACGAGCTGAAAAAGATCTATCTCGAAAAGCTCGTCACCGGCGAATGGACCGGCACGATGCAGCTGACCGAGTCGCAGGCCGGCTCCGATGTCGGCGCACTGCGCACCCGCGCCGAAAAGCAGGCGGACGGCACCTATCGCATCAAGGGGACGAAGATCTTCATCACCTATGGCGAGCACGACATGACCGACAACATCGTGCATTTCGTGCTGGCGCGCCTGCCCGATGCGCCCGCGGGCACCAAGGGGATCTCGCTGTTCCTGGTGCCGAAATTCATGGTCAATGCCGACGGCTCGCTTGGCGCGCGCAATGATATCTTTGCCTCGGGCGTCGAGCACAAGCTCGGCATGCACGCCTCCCCTACTTGCACCATGACCATGGGCGACCATGGCGGCGCGATCGGATTCCTGATCGGCGAAGAGAACCAGGGCATGCGCTGCATGTTCACGATGATGAACCAGGCCCGTCTCGGCGTCGGCCTCGAAGGCGTCGGCGTCGCCGATCGCGCCTATCAGCTGGCGCTGTCTTATGCGCAGGAGCGCAAGCAGGGCCGCGCCATCGGCAAGAAGGGCGACGGCTCGGATGCGATCTTCGTGCATCCCGACGTCAAGCGCATGCTGATGCGGATGCGGGCCCAGACTGCGGCCGCGCGCACCATCTGCTATGCGACCGCGGTCGCACTCGACGTCTCCATGCGCGCCAGGGATCCGAAGGTGCGCACTGAAGCCGCCGCACGCGCCGCGCTGCTGACGCCGATGGCGAAGGGCTATTCCACCGATATCGGCAACGAGGTCGCCTATCTCGGCGTGCAGATCCATGGCGGCATGGGCTTCATCGAGGAGACCGGCGCCGCCCAGCATTATCGCGATGCGCGCATCACCGCGATCTACGAAGGCACCAACGGCATCCAGGCGATCGACCTCGTCACGCGCAAGCTCGCCGCCAATGGCGGTGCATCGGTGTGGGCGCTGCTCGATGAGCTCTCAGCCATTGTGAAGCAGGTCGAGGCGTCCAACGATCCCGCCTTCGGCACCACGGGCGTGAAACTGCGCGAGGCGCTGGAGGCCTTGAGGCGCACCAGCAAGTGGCTGCTCGAGCGCGTCACGTCTGCGCCGAACGAGGCGCTGGCCGGCGCGACGCCGTATCTGCAGCAATTCGGTGCCACGCTCGGCGGCTGCATGCTGGCCTCCGAGGCGCTTGCCGCGAAGAGTGAAGGTGTTGCGGATGCGCAGCGCTACGTCTCGCTCGCGCGCTTCTTCGCCGAGAACATCACCGTGCAGGCAGGCGCGCTCGAGCGCACCGTGACGGAGAGCGCGGAGTCGGTCGCGGCGGCGGATGCGGTGCTGTTGGGGTAGACCCGTCATCCCCGCGCAGTGGCGAAGCCATTGTCGCTGGTACGAGCCATGCGACGCAAAGCGCCGCGTGGGGAGCCTCGAAGGATGACCGGCCGAGATGTTGCAGCCGGGCCGTCGCCCTTCGAGGGACGCTGAAGAAGCGGCCACCTCAGGGTGACGGTGATAGATTGCGCGTCTGCTCCGCCCTCTTCCCCGGCCGCCACAGCACGATGCCGGCGGCGACGACATCGAGCACCACGCACATCGCAAAGGCCATGGTGTAATCGCCGCTCACGCTGCGCACGAGGCCGACGAGGCCGGGACCGAATGCGCTGACAATGCCGCTGATCGACGTTCCCAGCCCCATCGCGGCAGCGAAGGCCGCACTGCCGATCTCGCGCTGGATGATCAGGGGCGGAAACGTGATCATGTTGCCGATCGAGAAGCCGTAGACCGCGCAGCACAACAGCAGCACGATCGGGCTCTGGCTTTGCAGCAGCACCAGCAGCGCCGCAGCCTGGCTGATCATCGACGCCGAGCAGGCAAGCCGCGGATCGAGCCGGTCGACGAACAGGCCGAGCGTGAGCCGGCCGACGACCGCCATCGCGGCCATGATGGTGACCGCGAGGCCCGCACTGGCGCGGCCGATCAATGGTTGGAGAAACGTCACCTGGTGGATGATGAATCCCATCTGCGCCAGCAGCGCGATCGCGATCGGCAGCACCATGGTCCAGAATGATGCATTGGCGAGCAGCGTCCGGCGCGAATGACGCGCGGCCTTGCCCCCGCCGGAAGCACCTGCCGCATGCAGCGACGCGCCGACCGGCCAACCGGTGAAGACGACAACCACCGGCAATACCAGCACCACCATCACGACGGTCGCCGCCAGCATGGCCGAACGGAAGCCGATGCTGGTGCTCAGCGCCAGCAGGACGGGAACGAGGATGATGCCGCCGCAAGTGGCGCCGTTGAAGGCGAGGCTGAGCGCGAGCCCGCGCCGTCGCTCGAACCAGGAGTTCAGCACGGTGGCGATCACCACCGAGCCCATTCCGGTCCAGCCGACCGACATCAGCGCATAGGCGAGATAAAGCTGCCACGGCAACTGCATCAGCCCGAGCAGTGCGGTCGATGCGCCAAGCGCGGCCAGCCCGCACAGGATCAGCGCGCGCAACCCGATGCGGACGAGCAGATCGTCGGTAAAGATCACGAGGACGGCGCTCAGCAGGAACGAGAAGGTGCTGGCCGAGGACACCAGCGTGCCGGACCAGCCATGAGCGCGCTGGAGCTCGGCGAGATACACGCCCTGGCCATACAGGCCAAAGCCGAACATGAAGAAGGCCATCAGGAAGCAGGCCAGCACCACGCGCCAGCCGCGGTAACGCAGCGAGGACTCGTCAACCTCCGTTGCGGCGATCATCGTCAAATATCGGCCTGATGGAACGAAACAGCTGATCGTGACGTACAACCACCGGTTTTTCAAATGAAACGTTGTAGCCAATTGTTGCAATGCGCAAATCGTCGCAGGAGGCGCGATGCAGCCTTCGCTGCTGGTTTGTTCCCCGACACATGCCGCTATCTGGCGGGGTGTCATGCAACCACTCGACGGCATCACTGCCGAAATGATCGCGCGGCAGGATTGGCACGCCTGCGGGATCATGTAGGCTCAGCTGTGCAAGACTCGCCAACGGCAGGCGCCGCGGCGATCGCAGGGAGTGCTCATGCCGAACGGCAACATCATCGTCACCGACGAGCGCGGCACACGCGTCATCACCCTGCGCCGTCCCGGCAAGAAGAACGCGATCACGCAGCACATGTATCGCGAGATGAGCCGCGCGATCGACACCGCGCAGAACAACCCCGACATTCGCTGCATGATCATCACCGGCGGCTCCGGCGTGTTCACCGCCGGCGACGACATCGATGACTTCATGCACGCCGATGCGGCGCGTCCGGAGACGTTGTCGGACGGTGTCAAATTCCTCTATTCGCTGGCGCTCAACGTCAAGCCGATCATCGCCGCCGTGGACGGCGCCTCGATCGGCATGGGCACCGTGATGCTGTTTCACTGCGACTATGTGCTCGCTTCCAACGCCGCGACCTTTTCGGCGCCCTACATCAATCTCGGGCTCGTGCCGGTCGGTGCCGCGAGCCTCCTGATGCCGAGCACCATGGGTTACCAGCGCGCCTTCGCCATGCTGGCGATGGGCCGCAGCTTCACCGCCGCCGAGGCCCATGCCGCCGGCTTCGTCAATACCGTGGTCTCGCCGGGACATACCGAGGTGGAGGCCCGCAAGGTCGCGCGCGAGATCTGCCGGCTGCCGGCCGAGGCCGTCGCAACCTCGCGCAAATTGCTGCGCACCCCGCCGGAAGAGCTCACCCGCCGCATCGATCAGGAGGGCCATCTGTTCGGCGAGCGGCTGAAATCGGATGAAGCTGTCGCCGCGTTCAATGCGTTTGCGAACAGGAAGAAGCGGTAGATAACGAGAACCTTCGTGAAATCTTCGCGCGGAGCGACTAATCTTGTTCCATGCGATACCAATCGATCCTTGCCACGCTTGCGCTCGCGCTCTGCGCCTTGCCTGCCGCGGCGCAGACCGCAGCGCCCGTCGAGCTGCGGATTCTCGCGATCAACGATTTCCACGGCAACCTCCGTCCGCCGCCGGGCGGCATTCGCATCAATGACCCTGAAGACAAAACCAAGAAGGTGATGGTCGCCGCCGGCGGCGCCGAATACATGGCGACGCTGGTCAAGCAGCTGAGCGAGGGGCACAAGAACACCATCTTCGTCGCCGCCGGCGATCTGATCGGGGCGAGCCCGTTCCTGTCGGCGATGTTTCATGACGAGCCCTCGGTCGAGTCGCTCTCGATGATGGGGCTCGCGATCACCTCGGTCGGCAACCATGAATTCGACGAAGGCAAGACCGAGCTGCTCAGGATGCAGAATGGCGGCTGCCATCCCGAGGACGGCTGCCAGGGGCCGCATGCTTTCCTAGGTGCCAAATTCCACTATCTCGCGGCGTCCACCGTGGAGACCGCCACCGGCAAGAGCGTGCTGCCGCCCTACGAGATCCGCGACTTCGAGGGCATCTCGGTCGCCTTCATCGGACTGACCCTGAAGGAGACCGCCGGCATCGTCTCGCCCAAGGGCATTGCCGGACTGGAATTTCGCGATGAGGCCGAGACGGTGAATGCGCTGGTGCCGCAACTGAAGGCGAAAGGCGTCGAGGCGATCGTGGTGCTGATCCACCAGGGCGGTGAGCCCGCAGGCGATTACAACGAATGCCCTGCCATCACAGGGCCGATCGTCGACATCGTCAAAAAGTTCGACCGCGCGGTCGACGTCGTCGTCAGCGGCCACACGCATCGCGCTTACGTCTGCGAGATCGACGGGCGGCTCGTCACCAGCGGCGACAAATACGGCACGCTGGTCACCGCGATCGACCTCAAGCTCGATCCTGCGACCCGCGACATCGTCAGCGCCAAGGCCGAGAACGTCATCGTCGCCAATGCCTCGCTCGCCAGGGATCCCGAGCAGACCGCGCTGATCGACGCTTATGACAAGCTCTCGGCGCCGATTGCCAACCGGCCGGCCGGATCGGTGACGCAGACGCTGTCGCGCGTTCCGAACGAGGCCGGCGAAAGCGCCCTCGGCGACATCATTGCGGATGCACAGCTCGCCGCGACGAAGGATGCCAAGGACGGCAGCGCGGTCATTGCGCTGACCAATCCCGGCGGCATCCGCACGGATCTCATCCCGAAGGAGAATGGCGCGGTGTCCTACGGCGAGCTGTTCGCAAGCCAGCCGTTCCGCAACCGCCTCGTCACCATGACGCTCACGGGCAGTCAGCTCAAGGACATGCTGGAGCAGCAATGGCTCGATCCGAAGCGGCCGCGAATCCTCCAGGTCTCGATCGGATTCAACTACAGCTGGGACGCGTCAAAGCCATACGGTGAGCGCATCGTGGCCGACAAGATGACGCTCAACGGCAGGCCGATCGAGCCGGCCACCGGCTACCGCGTGACCCTCAACGACTATCTGGCGGTCGGAGGCGACGGTTTTACCGTCGCCAAGCAAGGCACTTCGCCGCAATATGGCGGGTACGATTCCGACGCACTGTTTGCCTTCTTTAAGGCGCATGGTCCGATCGGCCCGTTGCCGCCTACCCGCATCGTGCGCGTCAATTGATCTGGATCAAACGGGCCTGAACGGGCGGCCCTTTGCCATTCCGGAGGGAACGCCTAGATTGGGTTTTGCATTGCGTTTTGGCGCCGGATGCGCCAAGCGACGTCGAGAGTACGTTCCCAGCGAGGCCGACCTGATGAGCACGCTTCTCCTTTCCCACAAGGCTTGCCTCGACCACGTCACGCCGCCGGGGCATCCCGAGCGCCCGGACCGCCTGCGTGCAGTGGAGGAAGCGCTGTCGGTCGAGCGCTTCCAGTTCCTGGCGCGCGATTTGGCGCCGGAGGGCGATCTCGATCTCGTCACGCTTTGCCATAACGAGCATTACGTCACCGAACTGCGCCACGTCGCGCCGACAAGCGGCCAAGTCTATCTCGACGGCGACACCTCGATGTCCCCTGGCACGTGGGAAGCGGTGATGCGCGGCGTCGGCGGCGCAGTGGCCGCGACCGAGGCTGTGATGAACGGCGAGCACCGCAACGCCTTCGTCGCGGTGCGCCCGCCCGGTCATCACGCCGAGATCGGCAAGCCGATGGGCTTCTGCTTCTTCGACAATGTCGCGATCGCCGCGCGCCACGCGCAGCGCAAATACGGCATCAAGCGCGCGGCCATCGTCGATTTCGACGTGCATCACGGCAACGGCACCCAGGACATCTTCTGGTCGGATCCGACCGTGATGTACTGCTCGACCCATCAGATGCCGCTGTTTCCGGGCACCGGCGCCAAGAGCGAGCGCGGCGATCATGACACCATCGTCAACGCGCCGCTGGCGTCTGAAGACGGCGGGCCCGAATTCCGCTCCGCGTTCGAAAACCTGATCCTGCCGCGGCTGGAGAAATTCAGCCCCGAGCTGCTCATCATTTCCGCCGGCTTCGACGCGCATTACCGCGATCCGCTGGCCTCGCTGAATTTACGCGGGGAGGATTATGCCTGGGTCACGCGCAAACTGATGGACCTTGCGGACAAGTCCGCAGGCGGCCGCGTTGTTTCTGTGCTCGAAGGCGGCTACGACCTGCAAGGACTGAAAGAATCTGTTACGGCGCATGTCGGCGCCCTGATGGGCGCTTGAGAGACCCGCCACATTAAGCCCGCAAAACTCTGCTGTTTTGCAGCAGAAGCGAATCGGGCAATCGGAAACGGATATGGCCGAAAATACCCAAATCGACGTCTCCCGGCTCACCTTCGAGCGCGCGATCGAGGAACTCGAGACGATCGTGAAGCGGCTCGAGGACGGCAAGGTGCCGCTCGAGGAATCCGTCACGATCTACGAGCGCGGCGAAGCCCTGAAGCGGCGCTGCGAGGAGCTGTTGCGCCAGGCCGAGGCGCGCGTCGACAAGATCACCACCGATGCCAGTGGCCAGGCCGCCGGCACGGCCCCACTGGACGTGCAGTAAGGGCGCGCGCAGCCCCCCGCCTCGCGCATCGGCCGCCTGCAATTTTTCAAGATCGCACGCCCCCGTTTTGGCTGGGCGTAAGGACGCCGGGCGCCAGGCGGAAGAGTTCCCGCGCCGGTGTTGTCATCCCGCGAAATTCCACCGAAAAGGCTGTTCTTGTGCCCAGAATCCTGCCAAGGAACCGGGCAGGATTGGAACCTTCCTACCGGCGCCGCGATTAACCAAATTGGCCCGCCGGTTGCACCTGCATACCCGTAATCGGCCCTGTGGGTTGGCTTTGGCCCAAGCTTTGGTGTAAAGCTGCGCGGAGTGTGGCTTTTTGTTAGCCTTGACGTGGGGACCGATTTTCGATGTCAAGTGCTTCAAATCGCTGATGAATTGGCTGGGACGGACGAAGCCGATCTACGTGACAGGGATCACAGAGACTGAACCGGAGCGCACTTAAGCTCACCTAAGCTTGAAGACGGGGCTTTGCCCCATGCAGGTGGCTCCGACGGTTTAAGGACTCGCGCTGCGCCGATATTGTGCAAACCCATCGCGCACCGGAATGACCTTCCGGCGCTGACAAATTGGAAATCGCCGTGAACGCATACAGTAAAACGCCGCTTCTCGACACCATCCGGACGCCGGAAGACCTGCGCAAGCTCAAGGTCGAGCAGGTCCGCCAGGTCGCCGACGAGCTGCGGCAGGAAACGATCGATGCCGTCTCGGTGACCGGCGGTCACTTCGGCGCGGGCCTCGGCGTGGTCGAGCTCACCACCGCGATCCATTACGTCTTCGACACGCCGCGCGACCGGCTGATCTGGGACGTCGGCCATCAGGCCTATCCGCACAAGATTCTCACCGGACGCCGCGACCGCATCCGCACGCTGCGCACCGGCGGCGGCCTCTCCGGCTTCACCAAGCGCAGCGAGAGCGATTACGATCCGTTCGGCGCCGCACATTCCTCGACCTCGATCTCCGCCGGTCTCGGCATGGCCGTCGCGCGCGACCTCTCCGGCGGCAAGAACAACGTTATCGCCGTGATCGGTGACGGTGCGATGTCGGCGGGCATGGCCTATGAGGCCATGAACAATGCCGGCGCGATGAACTCGCGCCTGATCGTGATCCTCAACGACAACGACATGTCGATCGCGCCGCCGGTCGGCGCCATGAGCGCCTATCTGTCGCGCCTCTACTCCGGCAAGACCTATCGCACGCTGCGCGATGCGGCCAAGCAGATCAACAAGCGCCTGCCCAAGATCCTCGCCAACCGCGCCAACCGCGTCGAGGAATATTCCCGCGGCTTCATGATGGACGGCGGCACGCTGTTCGAGGAGCTCGGCTTCTATTACGTCGGCCCGATCGACGGCCATAATCTCGACCATCTCCTGCCCGTGCTGAAGAACGTGCGCGACATGGAGACCGGCCCGATCCTGGTCCACGTCGTGACGCAGAAGGGCAAGGGCTACGGCCCGGCTGAAGCCTCCGCCGACAAATACCACGCCGTCGTCAAATTCGACGTCGCCACCGGCACGCAAGCCAAGGCCAAGCCGAATGCGCCGGCCTACCAGAACGTGTTCGGCCAGAGCCTCGTCAAGGAAGCGCAGAAGGACGACAAGATCGTCGCCATCACCGCGGCGATGCCGTCAGGCACCGGCGTCGACATCTTCAACAAGGCGTTCCCGGACCGCACCTTCGACGTCGGTATCGCCGAGCAGCACGCGGTGACCTTCGCCGCCGGTCTTGCGACCGAGGGCTACAAGCCGTTCTGCGCGATCTACTCGACCTTCCTGCAGCGCGGCTACGACCAGATCGTCCATGACGTCGCGATCCAGAACCTGCCCGTGCGCTTCGCCATCGACCGCGCCGGCCTCGTCGGCGCCGACGGCGCGACCCATGCCGGCTCGTTCGACAACGCCTATCTCGGCTGTCTGCCCAACATGGTGATCATGGCTGCGGCTGATGAAGCCGAGCTCGTGCACATGGTGGCGACCCAGGTCGCGATCAACGACCGTCCGAGCTCGCTGCGCTATCCGCGCGGCGAAGGCCGCGGCATCGAGATGCCCGAAGTTGGGATCCCGCTCGAGATCGGCAAGGGCCGCATGATCCGCCAGGGCAACAAGATCGCCCTGCTCTCCTTCGGCACGCGTCTGGCCGAATGCGAGAAGGCGGCCGACGAGCTCGCCGCCCATGGTCTCTCCACCTCGATCGCGGATGCGCGCTTCCTGAAGCCGCTCGACACCGAGCTGGTGCTGAAGCTTGCCCGCGACCACGACGTGCTGATCACGGTCGAGGAAGGTTCGGTCGGCGGCTTCGGCTCGCATGTCGCGCAATACCTGACAGACCAGGGCGTGCTCGACACTGGCATGGTCAAATTCCGCACGATGGTCCTGCCCGACGTGTTCCAGGATCACGACACGCCGGCCGCGATGTATGCCCGTGCCGGTCTCGACGCCAAGGGCATCGTCGCCAAGGTCTTCGAAGCCCTCGGCAAGGATGTGAAGACCGAGACGGTCAAGCTCGCCTGAGGCGAGCTTCGACCTTCCGCGAACCAGCGCGACGTTCATGAAAATCTATCTGGCAGGTCCCGACGTGTTCCTGCCGGATGCGGTCGAGATTGGTCGCCGCAAGGCGGAGATCTGCACCGCGCACGGGCTCACCGGTCTCTACCCTCTCGACAACTCCATCGACCTCACCGTTTCAGACGCCTCGCGGCAGATCTTTTGCGGCAATGAGGCGATGATGGACCACGCCGACGCCATCATTGCGAACCTGACGCCGTTCCGCGGTGCCGGCGCGGATCCTGGCACCGTCTACGAGCTCGGCTACATGGCCGGCCGCCGCAAATTTTGCCTGGCCTACTCCAACGATCCCGCCACCTATGCCGACCGCCTCGGCCGCTTCATGGACGTCACCACCGAGGGCGGACGGCTGGTCGATGCGCAGGGGCTGACGGTCGAGGATTTTGGCCTCGTCGACAACCTCATGATGATCCACGCGCTGGAGCTGCATGGCTGCCCGCTGGTGACGCCGGCAGCTCAGCCTGTCGACGTCTGGCACGATCTTGCCGCGTTCGAGACTTGCGTCCGGATGGCGGCCGCGCGATTGATCGCTACATAGCGCTTCAGTCACCCCGGAGAGATCATGTCCCCTGCCCGCAAGCGCGCGGATGTTCTGCTGGTCGAGCGCGGCCTGTTCGAGAGCCGGGCGCGGGCGCGCGCGGCCATCGAGGCCGGGCTCGTCACGGCCAACGACAAGCAGGTCGCCAAGCCGTCGGAGACGATCGCCGAGGACGCGGTGATCCAGGCCGAGCCTGCGCATCCCTATGTCTCGCGCGGCGGCGTCAAGCTCGCCGGTGCGCTGGAGCGATACCCGATCGAGATCGAGGATCACGTATGCCTCGATGTCGGCGCCTCGACCGGCGGCTTCACCGAGGTGCTGCTGGCGAACGGCGCGAGCCTGGTGTTCGCCATTGATGTCGGCACCAGCCAGCTGCATCCCTCGCTGCGCGGTCATCCCAAAATCGTCTCGATGGAGGAGACCGACATTCGCGCCTATGAGGGCAAGCGGCTTCCGGCGCGGCCGGATGTCGTCGTCATCGACGTCAGCTTCATCTCGCTGAAGACCGTGCTGCCGGTCGCGCTGTTGCTCGCGGCAGCGCCGATGAGCCTGCTGGCGCTGATCAAGCCGCAATTCGAGGCTGACAGAAAGCACAACAAGAAGGGCATCATCCGCGACGCCGCGGTGCATCAGGAGATCTGCGACGACATTGAGGCCTTTGCCAAGTCACTCGGCTGCACCGGCATCGAGGTGTTTCCATCCTCGATCGCAGGCGGCGACGGCAATATCGAATTCTTCCTGGGCGCGCGCCGTGGTTGAACGCGTCACGATCGATCATGTCGGCCATCGCGGCGACGGCGTTTCGCTCGACGCCGGCGATGCGATCTATGTGCCCTATACGCTTGGCGGCGAGACCGTCGAGGTCGACCACGTCGCCGGCCACCATCCCGATCGTCGCAAGCTGCTGGCGGTCGATATCGCCAGCCCCGAGCGCATCGAGCCGTTTTGTCCGCATTTCGGCGTCTGCGGTGGCTGCGCGATCCAGCACTGGGCGACTGAGCCGTATCATGCCTGGAAACGCAACATCGTGGTCGAAACGCTGGCGCAGGCCGGCATCGACTGCGATGTGGCGCCGCTGGTCGATGCGCATGGCGCCGGGCGAAGGCGCGTCACGCTGCACGGCCGGTTCGGCACGCATGACGTGCTCAAGGTCGGTTTCTCCGCGACGAGCTCGCATGACGTGATCCCGATCGACCGCTGCCCGATCCTCGATCCCGCGCTGGAAGGCGCGCTCGATGCCGCCTGGGCGCTCGCCGAGCCGCTGACGTCAAAGATGCCGGTGACGAAGCCGCTCGATATCCAGGTAACGGCTACCGCCAACGGCCTCGATGTCGACGTGCGCGGCTCCGGCCCGCTGCCGACGCCGCTGGTCACGGCGCTGTCGCGCGTTGCCGAGCAGCATCGTCTTGCGCGGCTGACGCGGCATGGCGAATTGGTGCTGCAACGCCTGCCGCCAACGGTGAAAATGGGCCGCGCCGAGGTGACGCTGCCGCCAGGCTCGTTCCTGCAAGCGACCGTCGCGGGCGAAGAGACGCTTGCCGCTCTCGTTGCCGAGCGCGTCGGCAAGGCGAAAGAGGTTCTCGACCTCTTCTGTGGCGTCGGCCCGTTTGCGCTCAGGCTCGCCGAGAAGGCCCGCGTCACCGCCTATGACAGCGACGCCGGCGCTATCGCCGCACTGGCGAAAGCAGCGCGCACGCCGGGACTGAAGCCGATCAGGTGCGAGCCGCGCGACCTGTTCCGCCGTCCGCTGGTGCCACCGGAGCTGCGCGATTTCGATGCCGTGGTATTCGATCCGCCACGCCAGGGCGCACAGGCACAGGCGCTGAAACTCGCCGCGAGCAAGGTGCCCGTGGTGGCCGCTGTCTCGTGCAACGTCGCAACGTTTGCCCGCGACGCGCGACTTCTGATCGACGGCGGCTACAAGATCGAGAATGTCATTCCGGTCGATCAGTTTCGCCACACGCCCCATGTCGAGATCGTCGCGCGGTTTACCCGCTAGGGCCGAAGTCCCGATCGCGTCAACGCGCTCCAAGCTTGATTCTGCTCAATCGCCCCGTGCTTCGTGGGCGCTAGAAGCTTGCTGGGCAATGGTACGCGGAGCGGACGCTTGTGGTTGACCGACGACAGTTCATCGCGGCCACGCTCGGGCTTTCTGCGGCCGCCGTCAGCGGCCTCCCTGCTGGCGCGGCCGGCATGACCTACGACGAGGCCATCAGGTCGTCACGCGCCCCCTTGCGAGCTGCGCCGCGGGACCGCGAGCTCGTGCGTTGTGCGACGCTTGCGGCCAACAGTCACAACACGCAGCCCTGGATTTTTTCCGCCCACGGCAATGAGATCGCGATTGCGCCCGACTTCAAGCGCCGCTGTCCGGCCGTCGATCCCGACGATCATCACCTCTTCGTCAGTCTTGGATGCGCCGCCGAAAATCTCTGCCTCGCCGCATCCGCGCTCGGCTGGCGCGCCAACTCCGTTTTCGACGGCGAGCGGATCGTGATCGCGCTCGAGGAAGCCTCGCCGGCAGCAGCGGCGCTGGCCGATGCGATTCCAGTCAGGCAATGCACGCGCGCGGCTTTCGACGGCAGGCCGGCCGCGCCCGAAATCCTGCATCAGCTCGAGAACGCCTGCCGCGAACCTGGTGTCGCCGCGATGCTGATGACCGACCGTCCCGCAATCAAGAAGGTGACCGACTATGTGCTCGAAGGCAATTCGGCACAGATGCGCGATCGGGCCTTCATGCGCGAGCTCGTGAGCTGGATGCGTTTCAACGAGGCCGATGCGCTCGCGACAATGGACGGGCTGTTCTCGCGTGTCTCGGGAAATCCATCCCTGCCCGCATGGGTCGCCCGGCCGCTGCTGAGGCTCTTCTTCACCGAAGACGGAGAAAACAAGAAGTACCGCGACCAACTCGACAGCTCTGCCGGTGTTGTCGTGCTCGCAGCCGACCGCAGCGACAAGGCGCACTGGATCGCGGTCGGCCGCGCCTGCCAGCGTTTCGGTTTGCAGGCGACCGCGCTGGGTCTCAAATATTCATTCGTGAACCAACCGGTCGAGGTAGCGGCCCTGAAACCCCAATTCGCGACCTCGCTCGGTCTCGCCGAACGGCGCCCCGATATCGTGATGCGTTTCGGAGCAGGTCCGGACTTGCCAAAATCGCTGCGGCGTCCCCCGGAACAAGTGATGCAATTCTAGCGTCGCAGCTGGCCCAGCGCCGGCGACTCGCCGGGCAGCATGTCCGACCTGATATCGCTGTCCATGCGGCTCGAGTCGCGCTGGGTGAACCCGGCCCCGAACGACAGGCTGAGGTTGGAGGTCGGCTTGAATTCGACGCCGGCAAATCCGCCGTAGCCGGGCCCGGCGGCAGAGGTCAGCGGCGCAACCGAGCTGCCGATGCCGTTGCCGTATTTCAGTGTGTCGAAGCCGGCAAAGAAGGTCACGGGCGAGCCGCCCGCGGTCTTCATGTTGTAGCCGAACTGCGTGCTGTCGTAGGAGAGCGCGCTGAAATTGGCTGAAGATCCAGCCTGCGTGAAACTGTTCAGACCGAGACTGCCGCGCTGGCTTCCGACGAAAAAGCCGGGACGCAAATCGTAGCCATTGTTGACGGCACCAGTGTTGAAGCTTGGAAAGTTGCCGTAGCTCTCGGCGCTACCGCCATAACCGAAACCCCCACCGGGAATCCAATACTGCAGAGGCGCGACCTGGGCATGAGCAGGCGCGCCGCCAAGGCAAAACATCGCGAAGAGAGTTGCAAGAGCGCAGGAACGAACAAGGCTGGACATTCGGCTAACCGTCAGGATGGTGCGCAAATTATACGGGATGCACGCGGCAAATACCAGCTGAGCCGGGACGGGCGTGAGGCGGTTCCAGAGACGCCCATCCTGAACGTGACCTGATTGCCGTCGGCATCGGCCATGTCGACGGCGCGCATGCCAAAATCGAAGTCGCAAGCGGCTACGCGGTCTTGTCCACCGAAGACGACGAATCCGCCGGCGGATATTTCGTCACCGGCACCATGAAGGATTTGGTGCCGACCTGGTAGATGATCTTGCCGTTCTGCCCGTCGTCCGTCGCGATCTGCGCCTGGCCGAACATGATGACGTTCTTGTAGACGATGCCGGTGCCCTGGCGGGTGATGCCGTCGGTGGTGACGCTGACCTGCGCTTCGTTGCCGTCGACGGATAGCACGCGAAAGCTCGCGCTCTTGCCGTTGTCGCTGGAATAGCCGCCCCAGCTTCCCATCAGCCGGCTGTCGGAGGCCGGCGGCGCTTGCTTCTGAAGGTTGGCGGTCTGCTTGCCAGCGCCCCCAAAGGAGAACAGGAGCACCATGTTCTTGCCGTCCTTGGTGCCGACCGTAACTCCGCCAAAGGTGATGAGCGTGCCTTGGACCTGGGCAAAGCCGCGCTCGGTGTGCCCGTTGTGAGTATACTCGACCTGCGCCCGGTTACCCCTGATGTTCACGACTTTGAAATCGACGGGCTGGTTGTTCCCCACCCAATTGCCCTTCCAGTCGCCGACCAGAGCGCTCTGGTGATACAGCCGCTCGTTAGCGGGCGAGATCTGGCTGGTGCTTTGCGTGACGATGGCCATGGGCTTGGGCTTGCTCGACGAATGAATCGGACGAACCCGCCGGCCTTCGAACACTGGCCAGGGAGAGTCGGAAACATTCAGAAACGCTTGGATTAGGGCCATGCCGTCGTTAACAAGCGGTTAATTTCAACCGCTGGTGTGATGGGCAAATGGTCTCATCGCAGATGCGTTTCAGCGGCCCCAGCGATCCGACCAGATCTTCTCGCCGATCATGCAGCTCACGCGCGGCTCCTTGTCCTTGTCCGCAACGCGCACCACCGGACGCTCGGGCGTGCGGCCGGCCACCTCCATCAGAAGCTTGGTGCGGATCGCTTCCTTGAACTTCTCGCGATCCTTGATCGCAATCACAAAGGAGCCGGGCCCGCCGATCACGCAATCCTCGTAGTAGTAGTCGAGATTGTCGATATCCATGGTCGAATAGGACGGCTCCTTCACCATGATCGGCAGGCCGTTGATGACGATCCCCTTCTCGAGCGCGAGATCGCGCGCCACCGTGACGGGGCCTCCATTGTTGTTGGGGCCATCGCCCGAAATGTCGATGACGCGGCGAAGCCCGTGATAAGGATCCTCGTCGAACAACGGCATCGCAAATCCGATCGCACCCGAGATCGAGGTGCGTGAGGCGCGCCGGATCGGCGTCTTCAAGATCTCGGCCGAGACTGCATCCGCCGTCTCCGGTCCGTCGATGAGGCGCCAGGGAATGATGATCTTCTGGTCGCTGGATGCGGCCCATTCGAAATAGGTCACCGCGATCCTGCCGTTGGGGCCGGCCTTCAGCGCCTGCAAGAACTCCTTGGACTGGATCGCCTGGGCATAGCCCTCGCGCTGGATCGCGAGCTCATCCATGTCCATGGAGTAGGAGACGTCGACCGCGAGGATCAACTCGATATCGACAGACTGCGCATCGCCATCGGCCGCCTGCCGCTGCTTTGGCGATTCGAACTTCGGCCCTGGTGCCGCGATGCCCGCGACGTCCCCCCCGGCAAGCACGCCGGCCACCAGCACAGCCCCGATCGAGAACAGCAAGCGCATCGCAGTCTCCCGTCGTATGACGCGATGGTGACATGCAAACGCCTTACCGCAAAGCGCGAAGATCGCTTGTGCTTCACATTCAGGTTAGGATTTTCACACGCCAGCGCGAAACCGCCGCCATGTCGCCACGCTTGCGCCGCCACGCGATCGCGCCGCGTGACCGGGCGCCCACTTGTTCCCCCTGATTTCCATGCTAGGCTGAGCGAACAGATGGGGATGGAGTCCCCCGACAACCGCCCGGCGGTCGCGTAACTGTAATGGGCTGATGACTCCTGCCCAAGGTGAGGCAATCGGCCTCTGCCTTTGGCGGGAGCATGGACAAACCCGCCGCTGGCGGGTTTTTTGTTGCCTGAAACTTTGTTGCCTGAAACGAAGGCCAAGGAGACCGTCCACGACATGGCGACGACCACACCGAACGCTGCGCACGCCAAGCTGCCCAGGGGGATCTGGGTGCTCGGCTTCGTCTCGATGCTGATGGACATCTCCTCCGAGATGATTCATGCGCTGCTGCCGGTCTATCTCGTCACCATGCTCGGCGCCTCGACCCTCACCGTCGGGTTCATCGAGGGCATCGCGGAGGCCACCGCTGCGATCACGAAGATCTTCTCCGGCGCCCTGTCCGACTGGCTCGGCCGCCGCAAGCTGCTCGCGGCCCTGGGCTACGGGCTGGCCGCGCTGACAAAACCGTTGTTCCCGCTTGCCCCCAGCGTGGGCTGGCTGGTGGCAGCGCGCTTCATCGATCGCGTCGGCAAGGGAATTCGCGGCGCACCGCGCGATGCATTGATCGCCGATATCTCGCCGATGGGCCTGCGCGGCGCGAGCTTCGGCTTGCGGCAGTCGCTCGATACGATCGGCGCCTTCGTCGGGCCACTCGCCGCAATCGGCCTGATGTGGTGGACATCAGATCATTTTGTCATCGTGTTCTGGGTGGCGGTGCTGCCGGCATTCCTGTCGTTCGGACTGATCACGTTCGCAGTGAACGAGCCGGAGCCGGATGCGAGCCGCGAGCCCACGAAGAACCCGCTCAACGCGGCCGCGATGCGGCAGCTCGGGCCGGTCTATTGGCGCGTCGTTGCGATCGGCGTCGTGTTCACGTTGGCACGTTTCAGCGAGGCCTTCCTGATCCTGCGGGCGCAGAACATCGGGCTCAATGCCATGTGGGTGCCGGCGGTGCTGGTGCTGATGAACATCACCTACGCTCTCTCCGCCTATCCGGCCGGCGTGCTGTCGGACCGGATCAACCGGACCGCCCTGCTCGCGCTTGGCCTCCTCCTCCTCGCTGGCGCGGACGTTACGCTGGCGCTGCTGCCCGATCTCGCCGGCCTGGCGCTCGGCGTCGTGCTGTGGGGCCTGCATATGGGATTGACGCAAGGCTTGCTCTCGGCGCTCGTCGCCGATACTGCACCTTCGGCGCTACGCGGCACCGCCTTCGGCTATTTCAACCTGTTCACCGGCCTTGCGATGCTGGCCGCGAGCGTGATCGCCGGCGCGCTTTGGGATGCCTATGGTCCGGTCGGCACGTTCCTTGCCGGGCTCGGCTTCGCATTGGCCGCGCTGGTGGGACTGTTGACCATCGGCAATGGCCTGGCCATGGAGAACAAGTGATGACGGGGGGCTGTTCATCGTGCTGAGCGGAGCGATCGCTATCGTGGTCGGCAGCGTGCTGGGCGGCTGCGCGCGCTATTTTGTCTCCGGCGCCATCGCGCGGCGGCTGGGCGAGACCTTTCCCTGGGGCACCATGACCATCAATGTCACCGGCGCCTTCCTGATCGGCATTCTTGGCGCGTTGGCGACCCATCCCGGCTCGATGTTCGCGACGCCCAATCCGTGGCTGTTCGCGGTAACAGGCTTCCTCGGCTGCTACACCACGGTGTCCTCGTTCAGCCTGCAAACGCTGACCTTGGCGCGCAACGGCGAGCCGGTGCACGCGCTCGGCAACGTCGTGTTCTCAGTCGGACTGTGCCTTGCGGCGGTGAGCTGCGGCTTCCTCCTTGCAGACAGTCTTGGAGGATAAAGGCAGATGAAGGCTTCCTCCGCCGACCGCTGGCGTACCGCAATCCTCTATGCCTGGGTCTCTGCCGGCAGCATCGTCGGCGGGCTGACCCGTTATCTGGTCGGGCTCGCCCTCGATACCGGCCCGGGCTTTCCCTTCGCGACGTTGTTCATCAACGCCATGGGCTCGCTGATCATCGGCTTCTATGCGACGCTGACCGGCCCCGACGGCCGCATGCTGGCGCGGCCCGAGCACCGGCAGTTCGTGATGACCGGATTCTGTGGCGGCTATACAACTTTCTCGACCTTCAGCCTCGAGACCTTCCGCCTGTTCCACGGCGGCATGAAATATACCGCCATCGCCTATGTCGCGGCGTCGCTCGTCTGCTGGCTGGTGTCGGTATGGGCAGGGCATATGATGGCGAGCCGCTACAACCGCTTGACGAGGAGCTGACCATGCAAATCCCCAATCAGGCTGTTTCGCTGCGGATCTTCATTGGCGAGAGCGACCATTACGACGGCAAGCCGCTCTATGAAGCGATCGTGATGACGGCGCGCGAGCGCCATCTCGCCGGCGCCACCGTGCTGCGCGGCCCGATGGGCTTCGGCAAGTCGAGCCGGCTGCACACGTCGAAAATCCTGCGGTTGTCGGAAGACCTGCCGCTGTTGATCGAGATCGTCGACAGCGAAGACAACATCAACGCATTCCTGCCCATCCTGGATGGCATGATGTCGAGCGGCCTGATCACCTTGGAGAAGGTGCAGGTCCTGCAATATGGTGCGAAGACCGCGAGCTGATCGCTCCGGCCGGGAACCCGAGCCCGCCGTGTCCAGGAGGCGGAATGAACGACACTGTTACGACGCCGAAAACCAGGACGAAGACCAAGGTCGAGCGGCCGAAGCTGCACAAGGTCATCCTGATCAACGACGACTTTACGCCGCGTGAATTCGTCACCATGGTGCTCAAGGCGGAATTCCGGATGACCGAGGATCAGGCTTACAAGGTCATGATCACCGCGCACAAGCTCGGCGCCTGCGTCGTCGCCGTGTTCACCAAGGACGTCGCCGAAACCAAGGCCACCCGCGCCACCGACGCCGGCCGCGCCAAGGGTTATCCGCTGCTGTTCACGACGGAGCCGGAGGAATAGGCCAGCGCTTTAAGGCGAGCCCTTGAGACGCGCCATGACGATCTCGTCGTGATAGATGCCGTCGAGGAAGATCGCCATCTGCTTGGTGCCCTCCTCGACAAAGCCAACCTTGCGATAAAGCGAGGCCGCGGCGGTGTTGGTCGCGAACACGCCGAGCTCGATGCGACGGAAGCCGAACACATCTGCAGCTTGAATCGCTCGCCGCAACAGCCGCTCGCCAAAACCTTTGCCCCTGAAATCCGGAACAAGCCCCATGAAGAGATCACCGACATGCGCCGAAACGGCGCGGCTGGCCGGCGGCACGTTGCACCATCCGACCACGGCGCCGTCGGCGATGGCGACGATCTGCGGATAACCGCGCTCGACATTGCGCGCAACGAAAGCGCGAACCTGCTCGACCGGCGGCGCTTCCGTCAGCGCAATGTATTTGCGTTCGTGGGCCACGGTATCGACGGCAGCGCGAAAGGCGTCGGTATCAGCGATTTCGATCTGGCGGAATTCCACGGTCATAAGCGAGCCTCGCGCACGCTACGCCATCACCACCGGCGTTTCCTCGGTGAGCCCGTACACGCGCTGCGCCTTGGAGAACCCGGCGATCGGAAACTCGCCGAGATTGCGCCAGTCATGCTGGCAGACTTTGGCAAAGCCCTCGGACACCACGACGGTCCGCCCGAGGCGGCCGGCGATCTTCTCCAGCCGCGCTGCGAGATTGATGGCAGGGCCGATGCAGGTGAAGTCGAGCCGGTTGCCGCCACCGATATTGCCGTAGAGGATGTTGCCGACATGCAGGGCGACGCCGAAACGAAAGCGTTCGACGACATCGCCGACCGGATGCCCCAACGCCTCGACGCTGGCGCGGGCTTCGCGCGCCGCTTCCAGCGTACGCGCGCAGACATGGTTGGCATCGCCGACATATTCGTCGATCGGAAACACCGCGAGCAGGCCGTCGCCCATGAATTTCAGAACTTCGCCGCCATGGCCGCGGATCGCCGTGACCTGGCAGTCGAAATAGCGGTTCAGGATATCGACGACCGTCTCGGCCGGCAGCCGGTCGGATAGCGCGGTGAAGCCGCGCAAGTCCGACAGCCAAATCGCGGCCTGCATGGTGTCGTTGTGGCCTCGGCGAATCTGGCCGCCGAGGATGCGCTCGCCGGCGCGATTTCCCACATAGGTGTCGAGCAACGTCACAGCGGTACGACGCAGGGTGACGATCTCGCTGACGCGCGCGAGCGGCGCGACGATGGAGCGGATCGTCGCGATGTCGTCTTCGCTGAAACCGCCGGGATGCCGCGTGGTCCAGCTGATGGCATGGATCGAACCATCGAGAAATCGCATCGGCGTCGCGATGTAGTCGGTGACGCCCTCGGCACGCATGTCGTCCAGGAACGGAAAGCGTTTGCTGTCGGGGTCATCCATGCGTCCCCTCACCTCCAGCCCTTCTTCGAACACGATCCGAAGCGGGCTCCGCGCAAATTCGGGCGTGGCGAGAATCTCGAAATCGACAGTGCCGATCTCGACTTCCTCGCCCTGCCGCCAGATGAAATTGCGGCCGTAGATCTCGGGATGCAGGGTGCGGATGAAGACGCCGAACCGCCACAATGGCAGGCCGGCCGCAACCAGTTGCTCGCAGGCGTCCGAGATCATCTCGGCCGACCCGCGCGACGACCGGGCACCGTCGATCAGCCAATTGATGATGCGCTGGAGGTCGGAGCTTTCCATGCCCACACTAGCCGACGAAGTTGTGGAATCGTCAAGCTGCGCGGTGGACTGATACCGCGGCCCAAAAGCTTCAAGCTGGGATTCTACCGCCCTACCTGCCCGCGGTCGCGCAGGAAGTGGTCGGCCAGCACGCAGGCCATCATGGCCTCGCCAACCGGGACGGCGCGGATGCCGACGCAGGGGTCGTGGCGGCCCTTGGTCATGATCTCGGTGTCGGCGCCCTGGCGATCGACGGTGAGGCGTGGCTGCAGGATCGACGAGGTCGGCTTCACCGCGAAGCGCACCACGATCGGCTGTCCCGTGGAGATGCCGCCCAGAATCCCGCCCGCGTGGTTGGACAAAAAGCGCGTGCCGTCATTGCCGGTGCGCATCTCGTCGGCGTTCTCTTCGCCGGTCAATTCGGCGGCGCCAAAGCCGGCGCCGATCTCGACACCCTTCACCGCATTGATGGTCATCATCGCGCCGGCAAGATCGGAATCGAGCTTGGCGTAGATCGGCGCGCCAAGGCCTGCCGGGACGCCCTCGGCGACGATCTCAAGCACGGCACCGATCGAGGAGCCGCTCTTGCGGATGCCGTCGAGATAGGTTTCGAAGAACGCGGCCTTGTCCTTGTCCGGACAGAAGAACGGGTTGTTCGCGATCTCGTCCCAGTCCCACTTCTCGCGGTCGATCTTGTGCGGGCCCATCTGCACCAGTGCGCCACGCACCTTCACGTCGGGCAGCACCTTTCGCGCGATCGCACCGGCGGCGACGCGCATCGCGGTCTCGCGCGCGGAAGAGCGGCCGCCGCCACGATAGTCGCGCAGGCCATACTTCGCCTCGTAGGTGAAGTCGGCATGGCCGGGGCGAAACTTGTCCTTGATCTCGGAATAGTCCTTCGAGCGCTGGTCGGTGTTCTCGATCAGGAGCCCGATCGGCGTACCCGTCGTCACCTGCACGCCGGTCTCGGGATGTGCCATCACGCCCGATAGGATCTTCACCTGGTCCGGCTCCTGGCGCTGGGTGGTGAAGCGCGACTGCCCCGGCTTGCGGCGATCGAGGTCCTGCTGGATGTCGGCCTCGGTGAGCGGGATCATCGGCGGGCAGCCATCGACCACGCAGCCGATCGCCACTCCGTGACTCTCGCCAAAGGTGGTGACGCGGAACATGTGGCCGAAGGTGTTGAAGGACATACCGAGCTGCCGCCTAGCGTTGACGTTCTGCATAAACTTTGTTTGTCAACGTCGTAGCGCCGAGGAGGATCAGGTTCAACCCTAGTTCCGTCATTCCGGGGCGATGCAAAGCATAGAACGCGGAATCTCGAAATTCTCAGGTGCGCAAGGGCGCACCGGAGTTCGCCCTTCGGGCGCCCCGGAATGACGGCGGGTTGGCTTAACTACACTTCTCCAGCCGGCCGTCGCGAAACACGTAGACGGCGCCCTGCTCGATATAGAGATCGGCGGCGCTGGCCGGCGTCTCCAGGCCGAGCGAGACCATCAGGGCGCGGCAGGTGCCGCCATGAGCGACCGCGACGGTGTCGCCCTTGAGCTCGTCGTACCAGGCACGGACGCGGACCTGCACGTCGGCATAGGTTTCGGCGCCAGCGGGCCCGACCGTCCATTTGTCGGCGAGACGCCTGGCATAGATCTCGGGATCTCTCGCCTCGCTCTCGGCCAGCGTCAGCCCTTCCCAGACGCCGTAGCCGATCTCGCGCAGACGATCGTCGAGTGCATAGTCCGTCACGGGCAATTCGAGCTTGCCGCGCGCGAGTTCCATGGTCTGGCGGGCACGGCCGAGCGGGCTCGACACATAGGGCAGCGTCGCCTTGTTGTGGCCGTCGCGCCTGAAGAGATCGGCCAGAATAAGGCCTGCCTGCACGGCCTGGTCGCGGCCGCGCGTATTTAGCGGAATGTCCTTGGTGCCCTGAAGCCTGCCGAGCGCATTCCACTCGGTCTCGCCGTGGCGAAGATAATAGATCGTGGGCGCGGGCATTGCTGGCGGTGGTCAGTCCTTCGACGTGTCCGACGCTTCAGGCCGCATCATGCCCAGCACGTTATAGCCGGAATCGACATGATGGACTTCGCCGGTGACGCCGCGCGACATGTCCGAGAGGAAATACACCGCGCTGTCGCCGACCTCCTCGATCGTGACGTTGCGCCGCAGCGGCGCGTTGACCTCGTTGTATTTCAGCAGCAGGCGTGAATCGGCGATGCCGGCGAATGCCAGCGTCTTGATCGGACCGGCCGAGATCGCGTTGACGCGGATCGCCTTCACGCCGAGATCGGCGGCCAGATAGCGTACGCTCGCCTCCAGCGCTGCTTTCGCAACGCCCATGACGTTGTAATTCGGCATCCACTTCTCGGAGCCGTAATAGCTCAGCGTGATGATCGAGCCGCCGTCCGTCATCAGCTTCTCGGCGCGCTGCGCAATCGCGGTCAGCGAGTAGCAGGAGATCAACATCGACTTGGAGAAATTGTCCGCGGTGGTGTCGACGTAGCGGCCCTCGAGCTCGTCCTTGTCCGCAAACGCGATCGCGTGCACGACGAAATCGATCTTGCCCCACTTCTCCTTCAGCACATCGAACACCGCGTCGATGGTCGCAGCATCCGTGACATCGCAATGGCCGAGCATGAGCGCGCCGAGCTCGGCAGCCAGCGGCTCGACGCGCTTCTTCAGCGCATCGCCCTGATAGGTGAGCGCGATCTCGGCGCCAGCCGCCTGGCATGCCTTGGCGATACCCCAGGCGATCGAGCGGTTGTTGGCAACGCCGAGGATGACCCCGCGCTTACCCTGCATCAGACCTGATTTCTGCGCCATTTGCTCACGTCCTGTAGCTCTCGTTCAGGTCTGGAGGTACACCAGCCCTCCCCTGCGGTACAGTCCTAATACGCGGCGTTAACGCTGTTTCCAGCGCCGGAATAGCCGTTCCGTTCGGGTGTTATGATTGTTATAGGCGCTCGCGCCGAATGGCAGGACATCAAAGACGGCATGAGTGCGTTTCGCCAGAGTGTAGAAGCCATGATCCCCGCGTTGCGCCGCTACGCCCGCGCGCTGACGCGCGATGCGGATGCGGCCGACGATCTGGTGCAGGACACGCTGGTGCGTGCATTGCGCTCGGAGCGGTTGTTTCTGGGAGGTGACGTCAGGAGCTGGCTCTACACGATCCTGACCAACCTCAACAAGAACCGGCGACGCTCGCTGGCAAGGCGGCCGCAATTCATGCAGCTGACGGAGAACAACCCGGATGCCAGCGGGACGGAGGCCGAGGGACGCGACATCGAGCGAGCCCTCTCGACGCTGGTCGAGGAGCAACGCTCGGTGCTGCTGCTGGTGATGCTGGAGGGTATGAGCTACCGAGAGGTCGCGGACATCCAGGGCGTGCCGATCGGCACCGTCATGTCCCGCCTGGCGCGTGCGAGAGCCCACGTCAAAGCGTCGCTGGAGGGTGAGCGCCCGGCGCTCAGGCGGGTGAAATGATGGCAGGATTAATGCATCGCGCATGCCGAGTCCCCTGCACGGAGAGAGAAGCAGCGCAGTTGAACCGCGTCAGATATTTTGGGCCGCAGAGCCAGAGACGACCGATATGAACGACCACAATATTCCAGTGACCGAAGACGAATTGCACGCCTTTGTCGATGGCGAGTTGCCGCCCGAGCGCCGCGCCGACGTCGAGGCCTGGCTTGCCGCCCATCCCGACGATGCCGAGCGGGTGCAGTCCTGGCGGACCATGGCCGAGATGCTGCACGCCCGTTACGACGGCGTCGCGCAGGAGCCGGTGCCGGCCCGGCTGGAGCTCGAGCGGCTGGAACGCCGTCCGCGGCAATGGCTCTATGGCGCCATCGCCGCCACGCTGGTTGCCTTCGTCGCCGGCGGCACCGCCGGCTGGGTGGCACATGGCGCCGCAAATGCGCCCTCGACATTCCAGAGCTTTACCGAGGACGCACTCGACGCCCACCGCCTCTATGTCGTCGAGGTCCGCCATCCGGTCGAAGTGCCCGGCAATGAGCGCGACCACCTCCAGGCCTGGCTGACCCGGCGCTGCGGCTGGACCGTGTTCGCGCCCAATCTGGAGGCGAGCGGGCTAAAACTCGTCGGCGGACGGTTGCTGCCGGGGCCGAACGGCCCGGCGTCCTTCCTGATGTATGAGGGCGCCTCGGGCGAGCGCTACACGATCTACACCGCCAAGACCGAGACCGGCGCAACGCAGATGCGCTACGCCAGGACGGACAAGGATGGGGCGCTGTTCTGGGCCGAGCGCGGCGTCGGCTACGTCGTCAGCGGCGGCGGCACCGACCGCGATCGCCTGACCAAGGTGGCGCAGGCCGTGTACGACCAGGCCGAGAAAAACGGCACCTAGACAACCGCGCAAACGCCGTGCCCAGATTCCGTCATTGAAAATTTGGAATCAAGACATGGGCGCGTCTCATTATCGCACCGGATGTTCACGCGAAAATGAGCAGCGTTCGATCCGCCGATCGACGCGGGCGGCCTCGATTGGGGTTTTTGGTACCGCGCTGGTCCCCCTCTCGAGGCCGCACCTTTTTATCGACTGCCCCGCCGGACAGCCGACACGTCGAGTAAGCGAAGCGCTACCACGCTTCACGCGTATGATGAGCATCATCCGTTCGGAGATGCGCTAGGCCTTTAGGAGAACCCCTTCAGTTCCGATCTCGCCCTAACCAAGCCCGCTACGTGGATTGTAGGGGTGTTGGTCCCGCCACTTTTCCATCAATGCTTCAAGCTCGGCGTCGTTCCCGTCCGGTAGCATAATCCTGATGGTGACGAAGAGATCCCCGGTCCCGCCAGATTTTGGCAGGCCTTTGCCTTTGAGGCGGAAGGTCCGGCCGCTGGAGGTGTTCTTCGGGACTGACAGTTCCACGGCATTGCCGAGCGTGGGCACGCGGACCTTGCCGCCGAGCACAGCCTCGTAGAGCGTGACCGGGAGGTCGACCCTCAGGTCGGAGCCATCGATCTTGAAGAACGGATGGGCTGCGATGCTGATGGTGATCAGGAGGTCGCCGGGTGGATGGCCTTGCGCGGTCTCGCCCTGTCCCCGCAGACGGATCTGCTGGCCCTCGATGACGCCGGCCGGAATCTTGACGTTGAGCTCCTTGCCGTTCGGCAACCGGACGCGCTTCTCGCCGCCTTTGACCGATTCTTCCAGCGAGACGGACATGGCAACATTGACGTCGAGATCGAGCCCGATCCCGCCGGTGTCGAATTCGAACTGCGCACCGCCGCCGGCCCCGGGCCGCGCACCGCGCATCCCGCCGCCGAACATGCTGTTGAGGATGTCCTCGAACGCGCCGGCTCCCTGACCGGGGCCAGCGCCGCCACGGAACGAGTACTCGAAGCCGCCGGGGCCTGCTCCCGCCCGCCCGCGCGGCCCACCGCCGCCCGGAAAGCCCTGGAAGCGCGGCCTGCCCTCGGCGTCGATCTCGCCACGATCGAACTGCTTGCGCTTGTCCTCGTCGCCGATGATCTCATTGGCCGAATTGATCTCGGAGAAGCGCTCCGCGGCCTTGGGGTCATCCTTGTTGCTGTCAGGATGATGCTTCTTGGCCAGCTTGCGATAGGCGCTCTTGATCGCGGCAGCGGTCGCGCTCCGCGGCACCCCCAAGACCTCATAGGGGTCGCGCATCCGTCACGTCTCCTCTTAGGAAATCGAAATGTTCAAAGGGCTCCCCGCCCCACCTGAGCCTCATGTGGGGGGCGAGTGGCATTTTTGCAACTAGTCGATGGGGCTGATTCCTAGCTCCGCCACGGCTTTAGCGTATGAATCTCCCAACGGCCACGGCTGCTTTGGCAACCGGCGCCCTGCAGCCAGGTTTCGGTGGTGCCGTTGACGTAGCTCGCCAGGAAATCGCGGCATTTGCGGCCATCCTCGGCGGCATAGGATTGCGCGATCGGCGTCACCGACCCGCGCGCGCCTGTTTCCGGATTCTCCCAGTGCTGGCTGGCGTCCTTGTCGCCGATGCTGAGCACGTCGGAGGCGGCGTTGCGGGCAAAGGCAAGGTCGGTCTCGGTCGGTGCGGCGTCCTTCGCCGGTCGCGCGATCGAACCGGTGAGGTCGCTGTCGTCAGCCTTGGCGTAGGCGTTGGTGTCGGTGCGAGACATGCTGCAGCCGCCGGCGCCGAGCCCGATTAGAATCATTGTCACGACGAAGCTGGATGGCCGGATCGCCGATAGGCCAACGCGTCCCCATGCCCTATATAGGGCAGTACCAGACGATAGCGCGCTTTGGGCCGCGGGACGCAATTCGGACTCCAGACATGACCGACACGACCTCGATGAAACACCAGACACCCTTAACATCCGGTGATTTCACCACCGCCGATGAGCCGTTTGCGCTATTCGAGGCCTGGTTGAACGAGGCGATCAAGAGCGAGCCGAACGATCCGAACGCGATGGCGCTCGCGACCGTCGATCCTGATGGCCTGCCCGACGTGCGCATGGTGCTGATGAAGGGCTTCGATACCCAAGGTTTCGTCTTCTACAGCCACATCGCCAGCCAGAAAGGCCGCGAACTCGCCGCAAATCCTAAGGCGGCTTTACTTTTTCACTGGAAGTCGCTGCGCCGTCAGGTCCGCATCCGCGGCAACGTGACGCCGGTAACGGATGCCGAGGCGGACGCCTATTTCGCCACACGACCGAAGCAGGCGCAGATCGGCGCCTGGGCCAGCAAGCAGTCGCAAGAGCTGGAGAGCCGCTTCGCTTTCGAGCAGGCCATTGCCAAGGTCGCGGCCAAGCACGTCATCGGCGACGTGCCGCGGCCGCCCGGCTGGAGCGGCTGGCGCATTGCGCCCTCGCGTATCGAGTTCTGGCACGACCGCCCGTTCCGCTTGCACGACCGCATCGAATTTCGTCGTGACGCGGCCGGCCAGCCGTGGTCCAAGACGCGGATGTATCCCTAGAGCCTTGTCTCGATCTTTGCCTCGATCTTTGGGCCGACCTGAAAGATGTCCATGCCGCATTCGTCCAATGCGCCGCGCCGCACGCTGCTCCTGACCGGAGCGAGCCGCGGTATCGGCCACGCCACCGTGATCCGCTTCTCGTCGGCGGGCTGGCGCGTAATCACCTGTTCGCGGCATCCCTTCCCGGAGGATTGCCCGTGGGACGCCGGCCCTGAGGATCACATCCAGGTCGACCTCGGCAATCCTCAGGACACCACGCGCGCGATCTCCGATATCCGCAACCGCCTCGAAGGCGGCATGCTGCACGCACTCGTCAACAACGCCGCGATCTCGCCGAAGGGCCCGGGCGGCTCAAGGCTCGGGTCTGTCGACACCGACCTCGACACCTGGACGCACGTCTTCCACGTCAATTTCTTCGCGCCGATCATGATCGCGCGTGGCCTGATCGAGGAATTGAAGGCGGCCAAGGGCTCGGTCGTGAACGTCACCTCGATCGCCGGCTCGCGCGTGCATCCCTTCGCGGGCGCAGCCTACGCCACCTCGAAGGCGGCACTTGCCTCCCTGACGCGCGAGATGGCCTCCGACTTCGGCCGCGTCGGCGTGCGCGTGAACGCGATCGCGCCGGGCGAGATCGACACCTCGATCCTGTCGCCGGGCACCGAGAAGATCGTCGAGCAGCAGATCCCGATGCACCGGCTCGGCACGCCGGACGAAGTTGCCAAGATCGTCTACGTGCTGTGCACGGACACCAGCTCTTACGTCAACGGCGCCGAGATCCACATCAACGGCGGCCAGCACGTCTAGGTGACGCATCGAAGGTGACGCTTTGGCCGGTTTGCCAGTACGGCGTCGCAACGGCATCGTCGCCGAGACGATCGTCTCGACGGCTGAGATCGTAAAGCGCTAGGGAATTTGCCGCGAAAGGCGGGAAGCTAGGCGATCCAGACAACGCCGCCGCAAGACTGGATCGCCCGCCCTTCCTTCCGCTTCCTCAATCCAGGCGAATTCGACGCGACCGTTCGCGCAACCGCGGTGCGGCTGCGTTGAATGCCGTCGAGCAGTCGTCATCGTTCTCGCCATCGAGCAGCGGAGCACCACAGTGCCGGCACATGCGTGCCGACAACGACGGCGCCTTGCCGCTCGCCACCACCTGACGATAGCTCGTCAGATCGATGACGTTGGGGGGCGTCGTTATGTGTTTTTCAACCATGGTTGTTCCTCGCGGCTAACCCGCTGCTTATCGCAGACAAGTTTCGCGCAAACGTTCAGCCCACCGCTCAAATTTTACCGGAGGAATTGGGGCACGGCACACACATCACGGCGTGGCCGCAATGACGCTCTATTCTGCGACACCATCAGGCTTGTCTCGGCGACCGGCGTAAGGTCTCGGTCACTATTTTCGGAAGCGCGTGCCGGATCACAGCCATTTCTTGAGCTTGAAGATCCAGTACGGAACGATCGCGGCGATCACCATCAGCACCAGCGCGAATGGATAGCCGTGCGCCCATTCGAGTTCCGGCATCGATTTGAAGTTCATGCCGTAGATCGAAGCGATCAGCGTCGGCGGCATCAGGACAACGGCCATGACCGAAAACAGCTTGATGATGTTGTTCTGCTCGAGGTTGACGACGCCGAGCATCGCGTCGAGCACGAAGGTGATCTTGCTGGAGAGATAGGAAGCATGGTCGGTCAGTGAGGCGACGTCGCGCTGCATGGTCTTGAGCTGCTCGCGCATGTCCTTGGACCATTTCACGCCCTCCACCACCGCCGACAGGAAGGTCACGACGCGGCCGATCGACACCAGGCTCTCACGGACCTTGGAGGTGAGATCGCCCTTGCGGCCGATCGAGATCAGGATCTGCGAATATTGCTTGGCGTGACCGTGGCGCTCGCTCTCCGGCTCGAAGATGTCGTGGCTGACCTGGTCGATCTCCATACCGCAGCGTTCCAGAATGTCGGCGCAACGGTCGATCACGGCGTCCAGCAGTTCCATCAGCACCATCTCGCCTGTGATCGCGGGGGCGCAGGTGCGGGCCAGCTTGGCCTCGACCAGAGCGAACGGCTTGGGCTGGTCGTAGCGCACCGTCACCAGACGATGGTCGCCGAGGATGAAGGTCACCGCCGTGGTCCGGGGCATGTCGGTATCGGAGTGGCACATCAGCGTCGCGGTCATATAGCGCGCGCTGTTCTCGATATAGAGGCGGCTGGAGATCTCGATCTCCTGCATGTCCTCTCGGGTCGGGATCGCGATCCCCAGCAGCCGTTCCACCGCCTTGTCCTCGGCCGCGGTCGGGTTGACCAGGTCGACCCACACGGCGTGGTCGGGCACCGCCTCGAGATCGTTGACGACGGCCTTCTTCAGGGAGGAGTCGGTGGGAACGAACACAGAAAACATGAACAACTCCAAGACGGGGCCTGCGACAGAATGACTGCCCTTAGCGCGATTCTGACAAGTTCATGATGACAACCACATTAACGGAGCGTTTGCATTTGTGGCGGCCGCATGGCCCAACTGTGGCACGGAATCGACAGCTGTGCTTTTCGCGCCAAAGAACCAGCCCAGACGCGGAAAACTTGCGGCAAAAAAGCCACAGGTTGGGTCTCGCAGCGCGGGATAAGCCCCTAAAAGCTGGAATTGTGGCGGATTTCAACGATAATGAAATCAACGGAGTCGAAGGCCTTGGGTGCTACGTTTCAAGGACCTGCGCGGTATTGTTTTGATTGGAACCAAACCATGTCGTCGCTAAAAGTTATCGTTGGAGTTTTGGCTGCCGGCTTCATGCTGTCGGGCTGCATGCAGGCCACGCATTTCGAAGCCACCAACACCCAGAATTTCAAGCCCAAGGACAAGGAACTCCTTGCCAAGATCCGGTACGAAAATACGCCGGTGGCAGAGCCGTTCCGTCGCGCCATTGTCGATTACCACCGCAAGGAATCGCCGGGCTCGATCGTGGTCGATTCCGACAACCACTACCTTTATTATGTGATGGATGGCGGCAAGGCGATCCGCTACGGCATCACCGTCGGCGAAGAGGCCATGGCCTGGTCCGGCATCGCCAAGGTCGGCAGCATGACCGAATGGCCGGCGTGGCATCCGACCCCCGGCGAGATCTCGCGTCTGGGCGTTCCGACCTATGTCGCCCCCGGCCCGGACAATCCGATGGGCTCGCGCGCGATGTATCTCTACTCGGGCGGCAAGGACACGCTGTTCCGCATCCACGGCACCAACCAGCCTGAATATATCGGCGCTTCGATCTCGTCGGGTTGCATCCGCCTGACCAACGAGGACGCCATCGACCTCTACAGCCGCGTCAAGATCGGCACCATCGTCGTGGTGCTCGAGCCGAAGCATGGCGACTCGCCCTACAATTCGCGCCTCGCGCTGCAGGGCGGCGGCGGTTTTCCGAGCAGCAACTAGCGATTTCAGCGTTATCTGAAGGCTTTCGAAAAGCGCCGGTTTTCACCGGCGCTTTTTTGTTGCTGGCTTGCTCTTGCCGGAGGCGGGTGCCGGCTTGTCCGCCGGCGCGGTGAGTTTCTCCTGATCGTCGGCCGCCTCCTTGCCGACCTCCGATTTGGCCGCAACCTCGCGCGGCGGCGCCTCCTCGGGGCGCTCCGCCGGCAGCAGGGGCGCAATCTGCGGCAAGGGATCCCAGACGTTCCACTGGCAGATCCGGTAGTCGTTGCGGCGCTGCGCGAGATCGAGGTGGATGTGGTCCTCGTGGTACCAGTCCGAGCCCGGGCCGAGCACGGTGGCGAACCGCGCGCAAACCGAATGCAGCACGCGCTCGCGCACGTCGCGGGATAGGGTGCGATCGGTCAGGCCGATCGATTGCCCGTTGGCGAGCTTGAGCGCGCGCACGTCGAGCGCGTTGGCCTTGCCGTGCTCGGACAGCATCGCACCGACGACGCGGTTGCGGCCGCGGCACTCGAAGCTGTCGAAATTGTCCAGATCGGTGATGGTCGAGCCGAGGCTGGTGGCCAGCGGCACCATGTCGGTACGCACCCAATCCGCAATCGCCGATGCCATGGTGCAGCGGAGGGTCGCCGCCGGCTTGACCGCGACCTTGCGCTTGTCCGGCAGCACGATGGCCTCCAGCCGCACCAGGTCTTCGCCGCCACAGGCGCCGGGGCCGTGGATGTCGGGAATGGACGGCGCGACCGCGATCTCCTCGGTCAGCGCAAGCCGGCAGGCCGAGAGCTGCTTTTCGGGCGGCGTCGTAGCCTCGGCCGGCTTATTGCCGCCGGGCTTGTCCGGGGGAGGCTTCTCCGGGGAAGACTTGTCGTCAGCCTCCGGCGCAGCCTCGTCGGTTGCCTTGCCTATTCTTTTGGGGGCCTCCTCAGGCCGCGGCTTTGGTAGCGGTATCTTGGTGGAGTGAACGCTCCGGTGTGGCCGCCGCGCACCAAAACCAAAGATATCGAGCGGTGCAGCATAGTTTCGCGCGTCCACGGGCTCAGGCAGCACGAGCGATAGCCCAAGCGCAGCGGTAACCATTGCTGCGCCGGCGGACATATTGCCGCGATAAGACCATTTGCGGCGAAAGTCCGGCAGGCTAAAACTCATGACAATTCTTTGGCCCTGCGCTGAGAGCGACAATGCGCCCAGCGATTTCTCGGAGGAACGTCTGAATGCTTGGTTTGATGCAAGATTGGCCCCTGCTCTGCCACCGGATCATCGAACACGCCGCCAAGATTCACGGCACGCAGGAGGTCGTCACGCGATCGGTCGAGGGACCGATCCACCGCACCACCTACGCCGAAATCCACAAGCGCGCGCTCAAGGTCTCGCAGATGCTGGAGCGCGACGGCATCAAGCTCGGCGATCGCGTCGCCACGATCGCCTGGAACACCTGGCGTCACCTCGAAGTCTGGTACGGCATCATGGGCATCGGCGCCATCTGCCATACCGTCAATCCCCGCCTTTTCCCCGAGCAGATCGCCTGGATCATCAACCATGCGCAGGACCGCATCGTGATGGTCGACCTCACCTTCGTGCCGGTCGTCGAGAAGCTCGCCGACAAGCTGCCGAGCGTCGAACGGTACGTCATCCTCACCGACAAGGCGCATATGCCCGAGACCACGCTGAAGAACGTCGTGGCCTACGAGGACTGGATCGCCGAGGCCGACGGCAAATTCAAATGGAAGGACTTTGACGAGAACACGGCAGCCGCGATGTGCTACACATCAGGCACGACCGGCGACCCGAAGGGCGTGCTGTATTCGCATCGCTCCAACGTGCTGCACGCGCTGATGGCCAATAATGTCGACGCGCTTGGCACCAGCGCCTCGGAGACAATGCTGCCGGTGGTTCCATTGTTCCACGCCAACAGCTGGGGCATCGCCTTCTCCGCGCCCTCGCAGGGCACCAAGCTCGTTATGCCCGGCGCCAAGCTCGACGGCGCCTCGGTCTACGAGCTGCTCTCGACCGAGAAGGTGACGCACACCGCCGGCGTGCCGACAGTGTGGCTGATGCTGCTCCAGCACATGACCGCCAATCATCTGAAACTGCCGCACCTGAAGATGGTGATCTGCGGCGGCTCGGCGATGCCGCGCTCCATGATCAAGGCGTTCCTCGACATGGGCGCGAACGTCCGCCACGCCTGGGGCATGACCGAGATGAGCCCGATCGGCACCGTCGCTGCGCTGAAGCCGCCGCACCAAAACGCGACCGGCGAGGCGCGGCTCGATGTGCTGCAGATGCAGGGCTATGCACCCTTCGCGGTCGAGATGAAGATCACCGATGATGCCGGCAAGGAGCTGCCCTGGGACGGCAAGACCTTTGGCCGGCTCAAGGTCTCCGGCCCCGCGGTGGCCAAGGCCTATTTCCGGCTGGACAACAACATCCTCGATGAGGAGGGCTTCTTCGACACCGGCGACGTCGCGACCATCGATGAGGGCGGCTATATGCGGATCACCGACCGCTCCAAGGACGTGATCAAGTCCGGCGGCGAGTGGATTTCCTCGATCGACCTCGAAAACCTCGCGGTCGGCCACCCCGCGGTGGCGGAAGCAGCCGTGATCGGCGTCTTCCACCCGAAATGGGACGAGCGCCCGCTCTTGATCGTCCAGCTCAAGCAGGGCCAACAGGCCACGCGCGAGGACATCTTGAAATTCATGGACGGCAAGATCGCCAAATGGTGGATGCCCGACGACGTCGCCTTCGTCGACGGCATCCCGCATACCGCGACCGGCAAGATCCTGAAGACCGCGCTGCGCGATCAGTTCAAGGACTATCGCTTCCCGCACGCGGCAGCGTAACGCCCAATCGACAACATCAGCCGAAATCGGCCCCTGCCCACCCGCAGGGGCCTTTTTCGTTGGCGTGTCACGACCAAAGACGAATTGGAGCCGAGCCGACGGCTCCCTAACGTCGCGCCGCACTTCAAGCCAATAAGAGGAACGCTCAAGATGAAATTGTTTGCGCTGCGAATGCTGCCTTGGCTGCTGGCCACGTCGATGGCGGCCACCGCCGCCGCGAAGGCGGCCGATAACAAGGTCGTGATCGGTGATATCGACGATATGTCCGGCCTGTATGCCGACGTGATCGGCCCTGGCGGCGTCGAAGCCGCCAAGATGGCGATCGAGGATTTCGGCGGCAGCGTCCTCGGCAACAAGATCGAGTTCATGGTGTCGGACCACCAGAATAAGCCCGATGTCGGCGCGCAGAAATTCCGCGAATGGGCCGATCGCGACGGCGTCACGATGATCCTCGGCGGCTCCAACACCGGCGTCAGCCTGGCGATGAACAATGTCGCCAAGGAGAAGAAAATCCCGTTCATTGCGATCGGCGCCGCCGGCGCCTCGCTGACCGGCAAGGACTGCACACCCTACACCGTCCACTATGTCTACGACACCACGGCGCTGGGCAACGGTACCGCCAAGACCATGGTGAAGCAGGGCGGCAAGACCTGGTTCTTCCTGACGGCCGACTATGCCTTCGGTACGCAGCTGCAGGAATCCGCCTCGAAGGTGGTCGAGGCCAATGGCGGCAAGGTGGTCGGCGCGGTGCGCGTGCCGCTATCAACCTCCGACTTCTCCAGCTATCTGCTTCAGGCCCAAAACTCGGGCGCGCAAGTGCTGGGCCTCGCCAACGCCGGCAACGATTTCACCAACTCGATCAAGGCCGCCGACGAATTCGGCATCGCCAAGACGATGAAGCCGGCCGCGCTGCTCGCCTTCATCAGCGACATCCACAGCCTCGGGCTGAAGACCGCGCAGGGGCTCTATCTCACGACCGGCTGGTATTGGGATCTCAACGACAAGACCCGCGCCTTCGCCAAGCGTTACTTTGAGAAGACCAAGCGCGAGCCGACCATGAACCAGGCGGGCTACTATTCGGCCACCATGACCTACCTCAACGCGGTCAAGGCTGCGGGAACGACCGACTCCGACAAGGTGATGGCCGAGCTCAAGAAGATGAAGATCGACGACATGTTCACCAGCAACGGCAAGATCCGCGCCGACGGCCTGATGGAGCATGAGATGTACATCATGCAGGTGAAGAAGCCCGACGAATCCAAGCAGCCCTGGGACTACTACAAGCTGGTGCAGACCATGACAGGCGAGGAGGCATTCGGAAAGCTGTCGGACTCGGCCTGCCCGCTGGTCACGCACTGACCCCTGATCCAAAACCAGGTGTCACAAGAGGCGCACCCCAGGGTGCGCCTCTTCCTGTTGGCGGGCAGACCGGCCCCTTGGACCGCTCACAATTGCGAGCAGCGAAAGCCGATCTCCGGACGACTGAAAAACAGACGCTGCTCCTTCACCACGAGCACGAGCTGGCTGCGGTCGCTCAAGGCATGGCACAGATCGCCGGCAATGGTCTTGAAAACGCGCGTTTCCGCATAGGGCGTCACGTTGAGATCCTCGATCGCCCAACGCTGGAGATTCAGCACGTTGGTGTTCTCCGAGGTGTGCACCAGATACGGGCGGACGTGGCCCGGTGTCGAGGCCGCACCGAGATCGCTGAGATAGATCTGCGCTTCGGTGAGGTTGCCGGAATAGAGCGCCGAGGACAGGTAGGAATCCCAGAGATTGAAGAAGCTCAGCGCCGGCAGCACCACGAACAGCACCACTGCCGCGCCATGGCGAAAATCGCGCACGTTCCAGACGATATCGCGCCAGGTGAAGTCATCGTTGCCAGAAAACAGCAGCACGTCGAACACCGCCATGGCCGCGGTCCATGGCCAGACGATGTCGTTCCAATTCAACCCCAGGGGACCGAACATCGCCAGAATGAAGACGTGCATGCCGACTGCGGCGGCGAGCGAGGCGCGACGGAAACGCCGGGTCAACAGACCGACGCCGAACGTCACCTGTATGAAAGGGACCAGGAAGCCGAGAGCATCGAGAGGGGTCGTCGTCGCCGGAAGCAGGCTGGTGATCGGTGTGATGATCCAGGAAAACTCGTGCTCCATGAAGTTGAGGTTGATCTTCTGGAGCCCGGAGAAGACGTAGGTGAAGACGATGACCAGCCGGGCCAGGTTCAGCGTCTGGAGATCGCCGGCCGGCGCCGCGCTGCCACCGCGCCCGAGCCCGACGACCATGAGCAGGAAGCTGTACTGAAACACCCAGGGCTGCCACCGCGTCTGGTCGGCAAGACAAAACGCGATCATGATGACGAGGAAGCCTGCGATCGGCCAGCGCGGGCGAGGGATTATCACGGCGAGCCCCGCCAGCACGAACAGCGCGCCATAAAGCGCCAAAGCCACGGCGCCCTCGATCGGCGGCAGCAGCGACCAGACCGGCACCTGTGGATAGGACCGCGGCCCTACCCACAACCCCGGAGACATCACCAAGCCGATACAGAACGCGACAAGGATCGTCAGCCGCAGCAGGAACAGGCGCTGCCGCAGAGGCGCGGCGTCATCCTCCGCATTGCCTCGCTTCCATCGCCCCTGCCTTCCCACGGCCCCTCCCGCGAACCACCATACACAGGTATGTGGCTCGTCAGGGCGCGTTGGTTCGACGGCCATGGCCTTGGTCTTTCACCGGTCCAGAACGGGGGATAAACCGCTTCACAGCCAAGCGGAAAATGCGCTAGGTCAGCCTACTCCCGTCGCCTGTGCCCTCAACCGGCGACCCAGATCGGTGATGGAACGACATGGCCCGCAGGTTTTCCGCTCCCTATCAGACGGAGCCCGTGTCCAGCCTCGCCACCTGGGCGCGCAATCTGGCCGTATTCGCGGTGGTGGCTGTGGTGGTGTCGATCATCATCGTCCGCTTCGACTTCCTGGAGATGAAGCCGGCGCTGGCCACTTTCTTCGGCGGGCTCGCGATCGCAGGATTATCCATCCTGTTCGGCCTCGCCGGCTTTGCCGCGATCTGGCAAAACGGCTCGCGCGGCATGGCGCGCATCCTGCTCGCCTTCCTGATCGATGGCGCGATCCTCGCCTATCCCGCTTATCAGGCCCTGCTGTACCGCAAGCTGCCTCACATCTACGACATCACCACCGACCCGATCGATCCGCCGCGTTTCGATGCGCTGTCGCGCCTGCGCACCGGGGACGGCACCAACACCGCCGTCTATGCCGGTCTCTATTCGGCCGAGCAGCAACGTCAGTTCTATCCTGACATCGAACCGATCGAGCTTGAGATCCCCGTCGACCGCGCCTATGCGATCGCGCGGCAGCTTGTCATCAAGCGCAAATGGACCGTCATCGACGAACGCGAGCCGCAGCCCCCGCGCCGCATGGGCCGCATCGAGGCGGTGGCGCGCACGCCGATCATGGGCTTTCGCGAGGATATCTCGATCAGGGTCGTGCCTGACGGTGACGATTCCCGCGTCGATATCCGCTCCGCCTCACGCTATTTCGACAGCGACCTCGGCAGCAACGCCGCGCGCGTGACGAAGTTCATCGACGATCTCAACACCGCAGCCGACGCCGATGCGCTGAAGCCGGCGAAGAAGACCCCGGTGGCACCGCCACCCAAGGCTCCCGCGAAGACAGTGAAGAAGTGACGGACCGCTAGGCGTTCGCCATCCGGTATGTCCCGCCAATCACGGGATCGCCATCCGTCGCGACGACGCCGCGCGCGACGAGGTCTTCCAGATGCGCCAGCACGGAATAGCCGGCGGCCGTCGTCAGGCGCGGGTCGATGCCGATATAGATCGCGCGCACCATGGTCGGGATATCGGTCTCGCCCTTGGCGAGGCGGTGCAGGATCGAGGCCTCACGCGCCTTGCGGTGACGGATCAGGAAGCGCACGAAGCGCTGGCCCTCCGGGATCTCCGGGCCGTGGCCGGAGAAATACAGATCCTCCTCGCGCGCAGCGAGCCGGTCGAGCGAGTCCATGTAGTCGATCATCGAGCCGTCGGGCGGCGCCACGATCGAGGTCGACCAGCCCATCACGTGATCGCCGACGAAGTTGAACTTTCGCTCGGGCCAGGCAAAGGCGAGATGGTTGGCAGTGTGGCCGGGCGTCGCGACGGCCTCGAGCCGCCAGCCGGCGCCCTCGACGACATCACCATCGGCGATCCTGATATCGGGCACGAAGTCGCGGTCGGATCCGGATTCCGGATTGTGCTTCTCGCTCCCGAAGCGCGGGCGCGAGGCGCGATGCGGGCCCTCGGCATAAACTGGCGCGCCGGTCGCCTGCTTGATCCGGCCCGTGTTGGGCGAGTGGTCGCGATGGGTGTGGGTGACGAAGATGTGGCTCACCGTCTCGCCGCGCACGGCGTCGAGCAACGCGGCCGCATGGGCCTCGTTATCAGGACCGGGATCGATGATCGCGACGTTGCCGGTGCCGACGATGTAGCTGACGGTGCCGGTGAAGGTGAAGGGACTCGGATTGTGACAGAGCACCCGCCGCACGCCGGGGCGGACTTCCTCGACGGCGCCGGCCTTCAGCGGAAAGTTGCGGTTGAACGGGACATCGTCGTTGTCGGACATGGCTTCTTCTTTGTTCTTTGACGTCATTCCGGTGCGCCCTTGCGCACCTGGGAATCTCGAGATTCCGGGGTCGATGCTTCGCATCGCCCCGGAATGACGAAGAACGTCTTCAGAAGAACGCCTGAATGCCCGTGATCGCGCGGCCCAGGATCAGGGCGTGAACGTCGTGGGTACCCTCGTAGGTGTTGACCGTCTCGAGGTTATGGACGTGGCGCATCACGTGGAATTCGGCCGAGATGCCGTTGCCGCCGTGCATGTCGCGGGCGACGCGGGCGATGTCGAGGGCCTTGCCGCAATTATTGCGCTTCATGATCGAGATCATCTCGGGCGCGAACTTGCCCTCGTCCATCAGGCGGCCGACGCGCAAGCTACCCTGCAGGCCCAGCGCGATCTCGGTCTCCATGTCGGCGAGCTTCTTCTGCACCAGCTGGGTCGCGGCCAGCGGCTTGCCGAACTGCTTGCGATCGAGCGTGTACTGGCGGGCGCGATGCATGCAGTCCTCGGCGGCGCCGAGCGCGCCCCAGGAAATGCCGTACCGGGCGCGGTTGAGACAACCGAACGGGCCCTTGAGGCCGGAGACGTTGGGCAGCAGCGCGCTTTCCGGGACCACGACACCGTCCATCACGACCTCGCCGGTGATGGAGGCGCGCAAGCTAAGCTTGCTGCCGATCTTCGGCGCGGAGAGGCCCTTCATGCCCTTCTCCAGCACGAAGCCGCGGATCTGGTTGTCGTGTTCGGCCGACTTGGCCCAGATCACGAACACGTCGGCGATTGGCGCATTCGAGATCCACATCTTGCTGCCGGTCAGGCGATAGCCGTCCGAGACTTTCTCAGCGCGGGTCTTCATGCCGGCCGGGTCGGAGCCGGCGTCGGGCTCGGTCAGGCCGAAGCAGCCGACCCACTCGCCGCTGGCGAGCTTCGGCAGATACTTCTTGCGCTGGTTATCGTCGCCATAGGCGTAGATCGGGTACATCACCAGCGAGGACTGCACCGAGTTCATCGAGCGATAGCCGGAGTCCACCCGCTCGATCTCGCGCGCGACGAGGCCGTAGGCCACGTAGCTCGCATTGGCGCAACCAAACTCCTCCGGCAATGTGATGCCGATCAGGCCGAGCTCGCCCATCTCGTTGAAGATCTCGCGATCAGTCTTCTCTTCCAGATAGGCCTTGGTGACGCGCGGCAGCAGCTTGTCCTGGGCGTAGGCTCGCGCCGTGTCGCGCACCATGCGCTCGTCTTCGGTGAGCTGCTCGTCGAGCAGGAACGGATCGTCCCACTGGAAGGAAGCCGCAGCCGGCTTGTCCTTGGTCTGAGGGCGTACGCTCATGAAACGTCCTTTCGGTCTGGTTCCGTCGGAAAATTGCCGGACAAACTAGAGCGCCGCGGCAACAAGTGCAATTGCGTTGCAGATGTGCGGCCTTGCGTGAATCCCGGGGATGCGGTTCACGCACCCCGGGGCACGCGAAGCGCACCCCGGAATGACAGCGCTAGCTTTCAAGCTGCTCGTTGGCGACGATCTCGATGCCGAAGCCGGAAAGGCCCTTGTAGTCGTGCACCGACGAGGTGAGATGTCGGATCGAGGTGACGCCGAGATCGCGCAGGATCTGCGCGCCGACGCCGACCTCGCGCCACTGGCGGTTGCGGTCGGCCTCCGTTGCCGTCTCATCCGGCAGTGGCGACACCGGAACGCCGGCAGCGCCATCGCGCAAGTACACCAGCACGCCGCGGCCGGACTTCTTGAAGTGCTCAAGCACGGTCGCCATGCGCTTGTGGCCGGTAAAGGTATCCTTGACGATATTCGGCTTGTGGAAGCGCGTCAGCACGTTCTTGCCGTCGCCGACACCATTATAGACGAAGGCGACGTGGGCAATGGAATCGAACGGCGAGCGGTAGGCATAGCCCTGAAGCGGCCCGATCGGGCTGTCGGTCGTGAAGGTCGAGACCCGCTCGATCAGCTTTTCGCGCGCCTGCCGGTAGGCGATCATGTCGGCGATGGTGACGTGCTTCAGCTTGTGCCTGGCGGCGAATTGGGCGACCTGCTCGCCCTTCATCACGCTGCCGTCGTCGTTCATCAGTTCGCTGATGACGCCGACCGGCGGAAGTCCTGAGAGCTTACACAGATCGACCGCGGCCTCGGTATGGCCAGAGCGCAGCAGCACGCCGCCGTCCTTGGCGATCAGCGGGAAGATATGGCCGGGGCGGGCGAAGTCGTTGGCGCCGGCATTGGGATTGGACAGCGCGCGGCAGCAGGAGGCGCGCTCCTCGGCCGAGATGCCGGTGCCGCCGTCCGGCTTGTAGTCGATCGAGACCGTGAACGCGGTGGTGTGCGCGGAATCGTTGTGGGCGACCATCGGATCGAGCCGCAGCCGGCGCGCATCCTCGGTGGTGATGGGCGCGCAGACGATGCCGGAGGTGTGCCGGATAATGAAGGCCATCTTTTCCGCCGTGCAGAATGAGGCGGCAACGATCAGATCGCCCTCGCCTTCGCGATCCTCGTCGTCGGTCACGACGACGAGCTCGCCCCTGGCAAAGGCCTGCAAAACTTCCTGGACGGTATCGGGCATGTCCCAATCTCTATTGGTTACGGGCCGGCGGCTTCACGGACGCCCTAGCCGGGATCGCCTTAGCTGGACTTGGAGCCCGACGCTAGTGTCCTGGATGCAACCGCATATGCCCGGAGCCGCCTCCCCCGGCCAGGCTTTCAGGCTTGCACCGAAGATACCAGCGATATAGGCGCACGCCGGCCGGACGGAAGACGGCCCCAGCGATCAGGGCAGCACCTCGCGCCGCTCGCCCAGCCGAGCATCGAGCTCGGCGCGCTTGTCGGCCAGCAGGCCGGCCTGGGCCGCCTCGATCACCGTCAACAATTCATGAGCGTCGCTGAGCCGGGTCACGGTCACGTAGCTGGCGCCGGCCGCATAGAGCTCGCCGACGTCGGAGAGGAGATCGGCCGTGGCGACGATCGAGGCATTCGGATTGAGGGAGCGGACATGGCGGACCAGCTTCTCGTTGCTGGCGCCCTTGAGCAGCGCGTCCGGTACGCTGAGGATGATCATCTCGGATTTGCCGATCCCGGCATGGAGCAGCGTATCGACGTTGCTGATATCGCCATAGATCACGTGCAGGCCGCGCGAAAGCAGGGTCTGGTACACATTGGGGTTGAAGTCGACCACCGTGATCTGTTCCAGCAGCACCGGCGCCTGCCGCTCGATCTCGGCGAGCAGCGCGCTCGCCGCGCGGAAAAAGCCGAGGATGACGATGCGGCGCGCTTCGCCGTGGCCGCCCTCGTGGCCCTCTTCGGCATGGCCGTTGCCGTGATCGAGATCGCGGAGGCCAATCCGCTTGAGCGGGCCGATGGCCCAGCGGGTGATCTCGTCGCTGCGCGTCATGACGAAGGTCGAAAGCACGGCCAGCACCACGAAGGCGAAGGAAGCCGCATTCGCCGTTTCGGCTGCGATGTGGTTGTCGGCGACGCCGGTCTGGATCACCACCAGCGAGAACTCGGAGATCTGCGCCAGATTGATCGCGGGCAGCAGGCTCGCGCGCAGGCCCTGCTTCATCAGATAAAGCGGCGTGAAGGTGGTGACGACACGGCTCACCGCCGTGAACGCAGCGATCATCAGCGCCAGCCCGATCACCGAAAGGCCGGGCACCGGAATGGTCATGCCCAGCGCCACGAAGAACAGCGTGATGAAGAAGTCGCGCAGCGTCGTGACCTTGGCGGTAACGTCGAGCGCGTAAGGAAAGGTCGACAGCGAGACACCGGCGATCAGGGCGCCCATCTCGCGCGACAGCGAGAGCTGCTCGGCGGTCTCGGCGACGAGAAAGCACCAGGCGAGCGCCCCGAGCAGGATCAGCTCGGGCCGGCGGGCGATCTGGTGGAACAGCCGCGGCAGCACGTAGCGGCTGACCAGCAGCGCGGCGGCGACCAGCACCGCGACGCGGCCGATCGAAAGCAGGATCACACTAATCTGCAAATTGGCCAGGCTAGGCTGCACCGCCAGGAACAGAATTGCAAAAATGTCCTGGAGGACCAGCACGCCGAGCGTGATGCGGCCGGGCAAGGTGTCGAGCTCGCGCTTCTCGTACAGCACCTTGACGATGATGACGGTCGAGGACAGCGCGCAGGCAATGCAGAGATAGAGCGCATCGAAATGGCCGCCGCCGAGCGAAAGCCCAAGACCTGCAAAGAACAGGATGCCGAGCAGGCAGCCGCCGAGCAGCTGGCCGCCGGCCGCGAACAGGATCACCTTGCCCGCCCGCACGATCTTCTTGAGGTCGATCTCGAGGCCGATCATGAACAGCATGAAGATCAGGCCGAGCTCGGAGATGACGCTGATCGATTCCTGCGACTTGACCCAGCCGGCGCCGAATGGACCTATGCAGAAGCCGGCGATAAGGTAGGCCAGGATCAGCGGTTGCCGGGAGAAATGAGCGAGCAGGCCCAGCATCCAGGCAAACAGAATACAGAGAGTGATGTCGCGAATGAGCTCGTGCATGCCAGACCGGTCCGTTTTGCCGCACCCTAGAGACCGCGTGCAGCGCGGCAAACGAGCAATTCGTCACATGCGGGCGAGCCTCGCCGCTGCAATGCTGCTATGCCCCCTCGCCTGCGCTGGCCCGGCGGGCGCGCAGCCCAAGATGAACCTCGAACAGACTTTTGCCGATTCGCTCGCGGCCGTGCCGAAGGAGGAACTCGCTGTCTCCGGCGGCTTCTACGTGCCCGCCTATTCGAGCGTGGCGATGAGCCAGGGCAAGCTGCGGGTCGATTTCTCGGTGACGCTGAGCGTCCACAACGCCTCGGAGACGCAAGCCCTGGTGGTCCGGCGCATCGCCTATTTCGACACCGCGGGCAAGCAGGTCGAGAGCTATCTGAAGGCACCAGTCGCGGTGAAGCCGCTCGCCACCATCTCGGTCGTCATTCCAACCGATGACGTGCGCGGCGGGACCGGCGCCAATTTCATCGTCGACTGGGCCGCCACGGGCGAGATCGCCGAGCCTGTGGTCGAGGCCCTGATGGTCGGCGGCGTCGCCAATGCGCATTACGCTTTCATCAGCCAGGGTCGTCCGACCAGGACGGTAGGCAAGAAGTAAAGCGGCCACTGCTTCGAGCCAGTGGCGTCGCGCCATCGAATCGAAAACCCGAAAACAACCCCATGCACAGTAGCCGCCTCAGTGAAATCAACGCCTTGTTCGCATGCGCGACGGAGATGCGGATTTTACGAATTTTGTTTGACGCGTCGGGCAAAACACTGGCATGATGTCATCATCGAAATCGCCCTGCCCGGTCGGCACCAAGCCGGCGGCCCAATAAAAACAACGCTCAATAAAAGCAACGAGGAACACTCCCATGACGTCCAGCTTCGATTTCGCACCCCTGTTTCCCGCAGGGCTGCCGGCCCCTTCTGCGCGCTGGACAGGCCTTGCCAAATACAGCTTTGTCGGCGGCAATAACGATTCCGAACAGGTGCCGCTCGACGAGCTGATCGAAGCGGCCAATCAAGCCTTGCGACGCGAGGGCCGCTCGCTTGCGACCTATGGCCTGGCGCATGGCCCGCAGGGTTACATCCCCTTGCGCGAATTCCTGGTGACAAAGCTGAAGCGCGATGCCGGAATCAGCTGCACGATCGACGATCTCATGATCGTTTCGGGCTCGCTGCAGGCGCTCGACCTCGTCAACAATACGCTGCTTTCGCGCGGCGACACCGTGATTGTCGAGCAGGAAACGTATCAGGGAGCGCTGCAGCGGCTGACGCGGCTGGGCGTCAACACCGTCGGCGTTCCCCTCGACGACGACGGCATGCGGATGGACGCGCTGGCTTCCACGCTCGCCGACCTCAAGAGCCGCGGTATCCGGCCCAAATACATCTACACCATCCCGACCGTGCAGAACCCGACCGGCAGCATCATGCCGGAGGGCCGCCGCGCCGAACTGCTGCGCCTGGCGGCCGAATATGGCGTGCCCGTCTTCGAGGACGATTGCTATGCCGATCTGGTCTGGTCCCGACAACGGCCGCCAGCGCTCTACGCGATGAGCCAGAATGGCGGGGTGATCCATGTCGGCTCGTTCTCGAAGTCGATCGCGCCGGCGCTGCGCGTCGGCTTCATCGTGGCGCCCTGGGATGTGATGTCGCGAATGCTGGCGCTGAAGACGGATGCCGGCTCCGGCGCGCTGGAGCAGATGGTGCTCGCCACCTATTGCAAGCCGCACTTCGCAAGCCATGTGCCGGCGCTGTCCAAGGCGCTGCGCACCAAGCTCGACACGCTGATGGAAGCCCTCAACGAGCAGTTTGGAACCGCGGCCGAATTTAGGGAACCCAAGGGCGGCATCTTCCTATGGGTGAAGCTGCCCGACCAGGTCGATACGCTCAAACTTTATCAGGCTGCGCTTGCCGCCGGCGTCTCGATCAATCCGGGGCCGGAATGGTCGACCAACAAAGGCTATTCAAGCTCACGCCTGCGGCTGTGCTTTGCGAGCCCTTCGCATCAGCAGATCCGCGACGGCGTCGCCGTGCTGGCCGACGTCTGCCGCAAGGAGTTCGGCGTGCCCTCGCGCAGCGCCAATGTGGAGAAACGGGCCTGACGCCAGCGTGTCAGGTGTCGACGTGGAATTCCACGGTAACCTGGCCGCTTCCGGACGAGGGGAAATAGTCACACAATTGTTCTGCCGTCCCGCGATAATCGTACCACCCGAGCGCGGCGAACAGCATGATCGTATCAGCCATGCCGCCCTCGCCATTGCATTTGGTGGCGTAGTCCGGGAGCATATCCAGGAACTCGCGATAGCGGCGGGCCTGCCATAGCTCGAGCACGCGCAAATCGACCTGACGATTGAATTCGCTGGCAACCGACGTCCATGCCTCGGGCCCCAGCTTCTTGTTCGGCCAGAGCCGATGCGAGAGCGATCCGCTGGCGAGAATTGCGACCCGTTCACCGGATTGGTCGATAGCCCGCCGCGTGGCTTCGCCGAGCAGCCGGCTCTCCTCGAATGACGTGAACAGCGGCGAGGCGACGGAGACCACCTTCGCGAAGCCGTCCGGGTTCATGTAGTGCATTGGCACGATGGTGCCGTATTCCAGCCCGAGGCTTGCGACCTGGTGTGCGGTCACGTTGAGATCTGCGTCGAATGCCCTGTCCGCGATCGCCTTGGCGAGGTCGGTATCACCGGGCAGATCGTAGCGCAGATCCTGGATCATCTGCGGCGCCTCGTGGCTGGTGAACGCGCCGCGATGCCGCTCATTGGCGTTGATGTGGTAGCCGAAATTGGAGAGCCAATGGGTGTCGAACACCACGAAGCAGGTGACGCCGCGCTCTCTCGCCCGTCGCCCGAGCTCGCGCAGGGACGCGACCGCCGGCTCGCGCGCCGCGCGCAACGGGCTGCCTGATATCTCCGACAGCATCAGGGAAGGAACATGGGTGACCTTGGCCGCGAGGACGAGCTGGCCCATAGCGGTCACCTCGAGGTGTCAGGCTGCCTGAGGCTGGCTGCCGTGGATTGCCGAGGCAAGCCGAAGCAACAGGACGATCGAGACATTGCCCTTGCCGGCCTCGATCTGGGCGATATAGCGCTCCGAAATGCCGGAGCGTCGGGCCAGCTCCCGGCGCGACAGCTCGCAACGGGCGCGCGACGACTTCAGGCGCTCGCCCAGCTCGGCCAGAAACGCGGTCTCGGAATAAGGCGGCGCGGCACGGCTCCCCGGCAGCACCTCACCCGCGAAATCCATGACTTGATTCAGCATCGCTCTCACCACGTTCGCCTTCGGGAAGCGTTATCCTACCCTCCGCACGCACGGCCTCATTGACGCGGATCAAATTCGCGCGCGATTGGGGCCGGCCGTGGACGATCGCAAAGGGAATGCTAGACTTTGGAATTGTTCGAGGCGGGGCCTTTCGGGACATGATGCGTTATTTGAGCCGCTGGACCACGGCGGCGGTGCTTTGGATTGCATTCACTTCGCTGGCGGGTGCCGAAACGCTCGCGGCGACGGTCGAGCAATGGGGCCTGCTCGGCTCCTGGGCGGTCGATTGCGCTGTCCGACCCGACCGCGACAAGGGCGCGGTGCTCACTTACGAAATCCGCGGGGATGGCCGGGTGATGTATCGGCGCGATTTCGGCGACGCCAAGGACGAGAACGAGGTCGTGTCCGCCACCGTCAATGCCGAAGGCCTGCTCAACCTGATGGTCTACTTCCCCACGCTGCATCAGACCCGCCAATTCGGATTGCTGCTTGCGAAGGACGGCAGCCTGCGCGCGATCTACAATCGCAGCGAGCGCGGCGAGTACACGATCAGGGACGGCAAATACGTCAAGACAGGCGCGCCGACGCTTCCGCAGCAACGCTGCAGTCAGCAATCGTCCTGATCCTGAACATCCATTCAGAATTCTCTTCCCGTTCCTTCGGAACGTTCAAACGTATGCGCCGTTCTCAATTGCATTACGTTGGAGGAGGACATCATGAAGAAGCTTGGTTATGTCGTTGCCGCTTTGGGTGCGCTTGCGGTTGCGGCGCCGACGCTGGCGAGTGCCGAGACCATCGTGGTCGGGCACGAGCATCACGGCTACGGCGCCCGCGCCGAAATGCGCGAGCATCGCGACAATGGCTGGCATCGTGGCTGGCATCATCACGACCGTGTCGTGGTGATCAGGCACGGCCATCACCACATGTACTAATGCGCAACGCAAATGGAAATGGCCCCTCGCGGGGCCATTTCTTTGCGTTGAAAGCATGCCGCAAGTTTTTGAGTTAGATCAATCCGCTGGTTTGTGTCGGACCTATTAATTGGCGGCCCCTAGCAAAAAGGGGAGGGCATCGACCATGAAATCGAATCCACTGAGGCCGCACACCCCTGACGATGATCCAGAACCCGGAACGCCAGGTACCGCCGAAGACCTCTGTCCCGAATGCGCGGGAACCGGAAAAGTGGCAGACAAGGTGACTGGCAAAGAGAGTGCTTGCGAACGCTGCGACGGTACCGGCATCATCATCCAGGGCGTCGGGTAGTGCTCGACGCGATGCAATTCCCGGGTCGCCACTTCCACAAGGGGCATCCCGCATAACCGCATGCGACCCAGGTACGAGTTTTGATGCTTCACTTTCGCGCGCTAGACGCTCCGACATTCTTTCTCTTCTTTACTGGCAAGGGCGGCGTCGGCAAGACCTCGCTGGCCTGTGCTACCGCCATCGGTCTGGCCGACCGTGGATCGCGTGTCCTCCTCGTCAGCACCGATCCTGCATCGAACCTCGACGAGATGCTGGAAGTCAGGCTAACAGATAGTCCCGCGCCGGTGCCGAACGCGGCCGGGCTCTTCGCGATGAATATCGACCCGGAGACCGCAGCCGAAAACTATCGAACCCGCGTGCTCGAACAGCTAGGGCCCTCGGTTACTGCTGAGGAGAAATCGACCGTACGCGAGCAACTTTCCGGCGCTTGCACGACCGAAATAGCCGCCTTCGACGAGTTCGTCGGCCTGCTGGATGGCGATATGGGGGGTTTCGACCATATCATTTTCGATACGGCCCCGACCGGCCACACGTTGCGGCTTCTTAGCTTGCCCAAGGCATGGACCGGCTTTCTGAAGGACAACGACCGTGGGGCATCCTGTCTCGGCCCACATTCAGGTTTGAAGATGCAGGAGGATCGATTTCGACAGGCGCTTCAAGCGTTGGGCGATCCCAAGCGGACCACCGTTGTCTTGGTCACCCGCGCCGATCGGAGCGCGATCCGCGAGGCGGCTCGAACTTCGGGCGAACTCGATGCGCTCAATCTCTCGAACCAGACTCTCGCTGTGAACGGACGCTTTCACGCCACGGACCCTACTGATGTTGTGGCAGTCGCCCTTGAGAAGGAGCAGGACGAGGCTCTCGCCTCGATGCCAGCGTCGCTGACGAAACTGCCGCGAGACGAAATCCCATTGTTCGGTTTTGACATCGTGGGCCTCACGGCCCTCAGGCGGGTGTTGGCGCCATCCAATCCACCGCCTCCGAATGAGGCCGCCGAACAAGATGCCAAGCCGATCGACTTGCCGGGCCTCGACCGGTTGGTCGATGACATCGCCCAAGGAAAGCATGGCCTCATCATGGTCATGGGCAAGGGCGGCGTCGGTAAGACGACGATTGCCGCTGCCATCGCTGTGGGACTTGCCAAGCGCGGACACGCCGTTCACCTCAGCACGACAGACCCGGCCGCCCATATCAATTTCGTGGTTGATGGCGTGATGCCGGGCCTGACGGTGGATCGGATCGATCCCCGGGTTGAGACGGAACGCTATGTCGCAAAAATACTGGCGAGCCGTGGCCGCGACCTAGACGAGCAGGGCAAGGCGCTTCTGCTTGAGGACCTGGCTTCGCCATGCACTGAGGAAGTCGCTGTGTTTCATGCCTTCTCGCACGTTGTTGCGGAGGCGCGAAGCGCCTTTGTGGTCCTCGATACGGCTCCAACAGGCCACACCCTACTGCTGCTCGATGCGACTGGCGCTTATCATCGCCAGATGACAAGCCAACTAGAACCGAGCGGACCGGGGCGTATTGTTACCCCGCTGATGAGGCTGCAGGACCCCACCCACACCCGGGTGGTCCTGGTAACTCTGCCAGAGACAACTCCAGTTTCAGAGGCGGCTGCTCTTCAGCAAGACCTGCGGCGTGCCGGTATCGAGCCATTTGGTTGGGTCATCAACAAGTGCCTCGTCGCTTCGGGACCTCACGATCCCTTGCTGCGGTCGCGGCTGGCGAGAGAGCGGACGCAGATCGCTCGCGTTCGGGACGGTCTGGCAGAACGGTCATACATGGTTGGCTGGCAAAGCAAGCCTCCTGTCGGCGTTGAGGAGCTTGAGGCGCTGTCATAATTGACCCGCTCCCTGATGATGTCCACTCAGGGGCGCAAGCAGGAGTGCTCTGATGAAGCATAGGATTTCTGCTTGCTCCCGAAAGCCGACATCGGCGCCTTTATCGGTACACGCCCTAATCCCACTCCGGCCCAAAACCCGGATTGACGCAGCGCCTGTCCTTCGGCAGCGCGGCGATCTTCTTGCGATCGGCATCATCCAGCGTGATCTTCAGCGCGTCGAGATTGGCCTGCTGGCTCTCGCGGCGTGAGGCCTTCGGGATCGCGGCGACGCCGTCCTGGTCGAGCAGCCATTTCAAGGCGACCTGTGCCGCGCTCGCGTTGTGCTTGGCGCCGATCTCGGCGAGCACCGGGTCGGTGGCAAAACGCCCCTGCGCCAACGGGCAATAGGCAACCAGCGGGATCGACTTCGCCCTGAGATAGGCCAGCACCTTCGATTGATCCAGCATCGCGTGATATTCGACCTGGTTGCAGGCGATCGGCGCCTTGATGTCCTCGACCGCGATCTTGAGCAGCGCCGTGGTGAAATTGGCAACGCCGATCGCCCGCGTCCGCCCCTCCTCCTTCAGCTTCATCAAGGTCTCGAACACCGCGCCCCAGTTCGCCGATCTCGACGGCCAGTGCACGAGATAGAGGTCGACATGGTCGAGCCCGAGCTTCTTCAGGCTGGCGTCGAAGGCGCGGCGGATCGCATCCGGGCTGAGATTCTCGTGCCAGACCTTGGTCGTGATGTGCAACTCGCCGCGCGGCACGGAGCTAGCGGCGAGCGCGGCGCCGATCGCCTCCTCGTTGGCATACATTTCTGCGGTGTCGATGTGGCGGTAGCCGATCGACAGTGCGCTCTCGACCGCTTCGCGGCAGACATCGCCCTGCATGCGGAAGGTCCCGAGGCCGAGCTTGGGCATGCTGATGCCCTGTGTTTTCAGATTGTCCATTGAACAGGCTCCCTGAGGCATTTCAGCCCGCCGGATGCGCGCGGCGATGCCGCGTGAGCAGACTCTTCGGTGAGGGAAAAGAGGTGGCGGGAACGGGCACTATAGCGCCGCTGGGGCGGGGCGGCCAATCAAGATCGGGTTAGCGCCCCTACGAATGCTGCGCCACCACGGCGGGACGCGCCTGCGGTTGAGGCATGATGTCGACCGACCACAGATCACGGTTGTCGACGTCCTTCAAGGTCACCGTCATCACGCCGCTCACGCCATCGATGTCGACCCGGCCGAAGAATTGCAGGCCAAAACACGGCGCCAGATTCTCGCCCTGGGCTTCGCTACAGCCATTCCGGTACATCGCCACGGGGCCGAACGTGTTGTCGAGCTCGCCGGGGCCCCAGGTGCCGGCATGGAGCGGACCGGAAACGAACTCCCAGAACGGCTCGAAATCCTGGAATTGCGCCTTGTTCGGATCGTAGTAATGCGCGGCGGTGTAGTGCATGTCGGCGGTGAGCCAGACGATGTTGCGGACACCGGCGCGCTTGATCGAGCCGAGCAGATCGGCGATCTCGTGCTCGCGCCGGTCAGGCGGCCCATCGCCGAGCGCGACGGCATCGAGACTGATCAGGCCGATCGGCAAATCGGCTGCAATCACCTTCCAGGTCGCCTGCGAGGCGGCGAGCTCGCGCTTCAGCCAGGCAAGCTGCTGGGCGCCGAGAATCCAGCCGCGATGATCGCCGCCCTTGTTCCAGGTGTCGTCGCGATAGCTGCGCATGTCGATCATGAAGACGTCGAGCAGCGGCCCGTAGGCGATCTTGCGATACACCCGCCCCTGCCGCGGGCCGAGATCCCTGATCGGCATGAAGTCGAAGAAGGCACGGCGGGCGCGCGCGACCAGGCGCGGCGTGCCGTCGTCCTCAAAGCCCGCCTCGTCATAGCTACCCTTGGGCGACCAGTCGTTGGTGACCTCGTGATCGTCCCATTGCGCGAACATCGGCACCTCGGCGTGGAAGGCGCGAAAATGCGCGTCGAGATGATTGTATTTGTAGTTGCCGCGGAACTGCGCCAGCGTGTGCGCGACCTCCGATTTCTCCTCGGTCACGACGTTGCGCCAGATCTCGCCGTTCGGCAGCTTCTGCTCCGAGGGAATCGTGCAGTCCGCATAGATGTGATCGCCGGAGTGAATGAAGAAATCCGGTCTGTTGTCGAGCATGGTGCGATAGCTGCGATAGCCGCCGCGCGAGATGTCGATACCCCAGCCCTGCCCCGCGACGTCGCCCGACCACAGGAACGAAATCGACTGGCCGGCGGCCGGCGCGGTGCGGAAATGGCCGATGCGGCTTTCGCCGGCGATGCCGGTCGCGATGTCGTCGAAGCGCACGCGATAGAAGATGTCCTGCCCGGGCGGCAGGTCGTCGAGCAAGAGCTTTGCGGTGAAGTCTGTATCCGGCAGAGCGTCGCGTGACACTGAGGCGATGATGGTCTTGAAGCTCTCGACGGTCGAACACTCCACCTGCATCCGCGCGGGCCGGTCGGCGCGCGCCCAGATCACGGCCGAGCCGTCCGAGATATCGCCGGACTGGATGCCGCCCGCGATCTGCGGCCGATCGGCGGCGCGGCTGATGCCGGGTTTTGCGAGCGAGGCGATGGCGAGAGAGGATGTGGAGCGAACCAGGAACTGTCGCCGGGTCCATGCGCGCGAAGCGCGGTGCGTTGCCATCAAGGAAACCTTCGTCGAATCGCGACGGAAGGTGCCTGCGTCGTTTGACGACGAGCTTACGGTTTCCTGACTCCGGGCCTACGGTTTTGCGACGGAGAGGTGACGGGCGGGATGCAGCCGCGAGCCGCCGTGTGCTCCCTCGCCCCGTTCTTACGGGGAGAGGGTTGGGGTGAGGGGCTCTATCCGCGATCACGCTGGGAGTTGGACTCGCGGAGAGTCCCCCTCACCCGGAATCCGCGCTGCGCACGCATTCCGGCCTCTCCCCGCACGCGGGGAGAGGCGAAGAGAAGCGCGTCAGTGTTTCCAGTTGCAGATGCCGCCGGAACGGCAGGGCCAGGTCTGGATGCGCGTGTCCATCGCCTGCGCGTCCAGCGGATTGCCGTGACGATGCGCGAGCCTGGTGCGGGCGGCGCCGCGCGGCTGTGTGCTCTTGGTGCGAGCGATCTTCGGCTCTGAGACGTGCACGCGTTCGGCCGCGACTTTCTTCGGCACGTCGACCGGCTCGACACGAGCTTGCGCCTCGTTTCCGCCCTTCGCTTCCATCGCAACAGGCGCAAATTGCGTTTCGGGCCCGAGCCGCTTCGGCGACAGCACGGCCTTGGAGAGATCGAGACCGAGATATTCGTCAGGCTTGTAGTCGTCAGCGCGCGCGATTCCGCCCATTGCGACCACGAGGGCAATGGCAACCGCAAAGGGAACGCTTTTCAGGACCACGGACGCCTCCTGAAATGATTGTTAAGGAGTAATTTACTCCTATTTAGGAGGCGCCGCGTGCATTTCCAGCGGCCAGATGCGGCCGTGGTTAAGAAGTTTGGCGGTGTCAGGCGACCTTTTGCGTCGCACCCGTCCCATCCAGGAACCCGATCAGCCTGTTACGGATGATTTGTTCCGCCTCCGCCATGATGCGATCGACCAGTTCCTTGCAGCTGGGGATGTCGTGGATGAGACCTGCGACCATGCCGCAGCTCCAGGCGCCGGCATCCATCTGCCCATCCAGCATGATCTTGGGATAGACACCTGCGACCTGGTCGTGGATGTCGTCGATCGTGAGCTTGTCGCCCTTCGTGCGCTCGATCTCGAGCAAGCGATCGACATTGGCGTTCTTCAGCACCCGCTCGGTGTTGCGCAGGGCGCGCATGATCAGGCGGGTGTCGAGCTCGGTCGCCGCGACCAGCGCGTTCTTCACGTTCTGATGGACCGGCGCTTCCTTGGTGGCGATGAAACGCGTGCCCATGTTCATGCCGGCCGCGCCGAGCGACAGGGCTGCGACGAGGCTGCGCCCGTCGGCCATGCCGCCGGAGGCCACGAACGGGATCTTCAATTCCTCCGCCGCGCGCGGCAGCAGGATCATATTGGGAATGTCGTCCTCGCCGGGATGGCCGCCGCACTCGAAGCCGTCGACGCTGACGGCGTCGCAGCCGATCCGCTCGGCCTTCAGCGAATGCCGCACCGAGGTGCATTTGTGGATCACCTTGATGCCGGCCGCTTTCAGCGCCGGCATGTATTGCTCCGGGCTGCGGCCTGCGGTCTCCACCGCCTTGATGCCACCCTCGACGATGGCCGCGATATATTCCGGATAGGGCGGCGCCGCGAAAGTCGGCAGGAAGGTGAGGTTCACGCCGAACGGCTTGTCCGTCATGTCGCGGCAGCGCGCGATCTCCTTGGCCAGCAGCTCCGGCGTCTTCTGTGTGAGACCGGTGATGATGCCGAGCCCGCCGGCATTGGAGACGGCCGCAGCCAGCTCGGCAAAGCCGACGAAATGCATGCCGCCCTGGATGATGGGATGCTCGATGCCGAACAGTTCGGTGATCGCGGTCTTCACGTAGGTCGCCTCCCGGATTTCGGTTTGTATTGCGGATCAGTCTAGCCGCAGTCTTGCGCCGCGGTCACCATTTCTCGCCGAAGGGGCGGATCTCCATTTCGAAGGTCCAGGCACTCTTCGGCTGCTGATAGAGCTGCCAATAGGAATCGGCGACGGCCGACGGCGGCATCAGCAGATCAGGATTGTCGAGCGCGTTGGGGCCGAGCGCCTCGAGACGGCGCTGCCGCACCCATTCGGTATCGACCCCGGAATCGATGATGAGATGGGCGACGTGGATATTCTTCGGCCCGAGCTCGCGCGCCATCGCCTGCGCCACGGCGCGCAAGCCAAACTTGGCGCTGGCAAAGGCGGCAAAGCCGCTGCCGCCGCGCAAGCTCGCCGTCGCGCCGGTGAAGAAGATGTTGCCGGCACCGCGCGGCAGCATCAGCCGCGCCGCTTCGCGCCCCGCGAGGAAGCCGGAATAGCAGGCCATCTCCCACACTTTCCGAAACACGCGCTCGGTGGTGTCGAGAACAGGGAAATTGACGTTGGCGCCGACATTGAAGATGCAGACTTCCAGCGGCGCATGCTTGTCGGCATCGGTGAGGAAGGAGATGACCTCCTCCTCTTTCCGCGCGTCCAGCGAGCGCGCGTGGATCTCGCCGCTGGCGGCTTCGATGTCCTTCACCAGCGGCGCGAGCTTGTCGCCGTTGCGGCGACCGGCAAAGACAGTGAAGCCCTCGGCAGCAAATTTCTTGGCAATCTCGGAGCCGATGAAATCGCCGGCGCCGATCACGGCCGCGGTCGCGTTTCGCTTGGGCAAGGTCGCCTCCTCCGGTGAGCGTATGATTGAGCTGGAGGCTATAGTTCTAAAATAGAACTGTCAAACTTCCCTGCCGAATGTTAGCCTATGGCGCAAATTGCGCTGATCATTCAAGTCAGTTCCTTTTTCTGACTGACCAAGCCGTGGCGGAGACAGGATCATGAAATGGGATACGCTGGAGGAGGAGCCCTGCTCGCTCTCCCGCACCGTCGCCGTGGTCGGCGACCGCTGGACGCTCTTGATCCTGCGCGAATGTTTTCTGCGCGTGCGCCGCTTCGAGGCGTTTCAGTCCTCGCTCCAGATCACGCGGCATCTGCTATCCGAACGGCTGAAGAAGCTGGTCCGCTTCGGCATCCTGCGCCGCGTCCCCTATTCCGAGGCGCCGAAGCGCTACGAATACATCCTGACGCAGAAGGGCCTCGACCTCTATCCTGTTATCATGGCGATGGTGCATTGGGGCGACACCCACATGGGCGACGAGCGCGGCCGCCCGCTGCTGCACGAGCACAAGAGTTGCGGCAAGCAGTTCGATCCCGTGATGGTGTGCTCGGAATGCGGCGAGCCGCTGCATGCCAAGCAGGTGCATGTGCATGCTGGGCCGGGGCGACGAGGCGCTGACGCAGCCTAGTGTCCCCGCGCCGGCGCGCCGAGATCGATCGGGCGCAGCACGGCTGCGGTCGGAATCATCAGCACGGCGACGATCGCGAGCGTCCAGAACACGTCGATATAAGCGAGGAAGTCGACCTGCTGCTGGAGGGTTTTGCCGACCCACGCGACAGCCTGCGAGGCGGCATCGCTCGCGTTCGAGCCCTGGGCCTGGAAGTAGCGCGTCATCGCGTCGATGGTCTGCTGGTAGCCGAGGTCGGAGGGCGCGGCGTGTTCGATCAGGCGGCTCTGATGGAATTGCTGGCGCTGCGCAAGGATCGTCTGCGCCAGCGCGACACCCATGGAGCCACCGATGTTGCGGGCGACGTTGATCAGCGCGGAGGCCTGGTTAGTCTTGTCAGGCGGCACGCCGTCATAGGATGCCGTCGTTACCGGCAGGAACAGGAAGGGAAGACCGATGGCGAGGAAGATGCGGGCCAGCGCCGCGTAGCCGTAGGTGATGTCGCCATTGAGCCCGGTCAGATGCCACATCGAGAACGCCACGACCGCGGCGCCGAACATGATGAGATATTTGGGCTGCACCGTGCCGACCAGGCGGCCAACGACCGGCATCAGCATGAGCGTTGCGACGCCGCCGGGCGACAGGGCAAGACCGGCCAGCAGCGCCGTGTAATTCAGCTCGGTCTGAAGCAGTTGCGGCAAGATCTGCGTGGTCGAGATCAGCACCGCGCCGGTGCCGAGCATGACCAGGAAGCAGGCGGCGAACTGCCGCCGGCCGAGCAGCCGGAGATCGATGATCGGCTCTTCGCGCGTCAGCTCCCACGGGATCAGTGCGAGCAGCGACACCGCCGACAGCACCGCGAAGAAGACGATCAGGTTGGAGCCGAACCAGTCGTTGCGCTGGCCTTCGTCGAGCACGTATTCGAGCGAGCCGAGCCCGATGGCGACCAGCGCGAAGCCGATATAGTCGACCCGCAGGCCCTTGCTCAGCAGCTTCTCCCGCTCCTCCTCCGCACCCGATGGTTCCTTGACCAGCGTACCGACCAGGAACAGCGAGAGCATGCCCATCGGCACGTTGATCAGGAACACCCAATGCCAGCTGTAGGTATCGGTGATCCATCCGCCGAGCGTCGGACCGATCACCGGTGCGACGACCACGGCGACGCCGTAGATGGCAAAGGCCTGGCCCCGCTTCGCCGGCGGGAAGGAGTCGGCGAGGATCGCCTGCTCGCTGGTCGCCATGCCGCCGCCACCGAGGCCTTGCAGGATGCGGAACAGCACCAGCGCCTCGAGATTCCAGGCGAAGCCGCACAACAACGACGCCACAGAGAAGGTCGCCACGCAGATCATGTAAAAGCGCTTGCGGCCGATCACTGTCGACAGCCAGCCCGAGATCGACAGCACGATGGCGTTGGCGACGAGATAGCTGGTGATGACGTAGGTGCTCTCGTCGATGCCTACGGCGAGACCGCCGGCAATGTGGCGCAACGCGACGTTGGCGATGGTGGTGTCGAGCACCTCCATGAAGGTCGCGATCGAGACCACGAAAGCGATGAGATAAGGATTGTGCCCACCGGCCGCCGAGCGCTCCGGCGACCAGGCACCAGTGGACGCGCCGTTTTGCGAGGCGTCGGTCATCGCACCTTGGTCCAGGGCACGACCGACATGCCAGGGCCAACGGGCAGATCCGCCGGCCAGGTGTCGACCAGGATCTTCACCGGCACGCGCTGCACCACCTTGACGTAATTGCCGGTGGCATTCTCCGCCGGGAGCAGGCTGAACGCGGTGCCGGAGCCCGGCTGCACGGAATCGACATGGCCGGTCAGCTTGCGCCCGGGATAGGCGTCGATGCGGATCTCGACCGGCTGGCCTGGCCGCATGTCGGCGAGTTGCGTCTCCTTGTAATTGGCGACGATCCAGACATCGTCGGGGACGAACATCATCAGGCTCTGCCCCGCCGTGACGAACGTGCCCTTGGCGCCCGAGAGCTTGACGACGCGGCCGGACTGGGCCGCGACGACGCCGGTATATTGCAGGTTGAGCCTGGCCTGATCGAGCTGCGCCTGCGACTGCTCGAGTTGCGCCTTGGCGCCTTCCAGCTGCGCCTGAAGCGTCTTGATGCCGACCTGGGCAACCGCCACCGCGGTCTTGCTACGCTCGGTGTTGGCTTGTTGCGACTGAAGATCGGAGCGGGTCTGCTGCTGACGCTGCACGGTGCCGGCGCCCTTCTCGACCAAATCTTGTGCGCGGTTGAACTCCTCCTGCGAGAACTGCAGCTGCGCTTGCGCCTGCTCGAGCTGCGCCTGGGCCTGCTTGATCTGCTCCGCTTGCGAATCGATTTGCGCCTCGACATTGGCGATGTTGGCCTTGGAGACCTCGACCTGCGCTAGAGCCTGATCGACGGCGATGCGATAATCGCGCTCGTCGATCCTGGCGAGAATATCGCCGGCATTGACGTGCTGATTGTCCGTCACCGGGATGTCAGTCACGTAGCCGCCGACCTTCGAGGTCACGGAGAAGCTGCGGGCGGCGACGAAGGCGTCGTCGGTGGATTCGTAGTGCCGGACCTGGAGCCAATAGAGCAGCCCGCCGACCAGAGCCGCGATCAGCACGATGGCGCCCACGGTTGCGAGCAGCCAATGCTCGGCAATCCGCTCGCGCAGCGTCGGAGCCTTGTCCGGCTTCGCCGGCTGCTCCTTGGTCTCGTGCTTGGCATCAGGCGAAGTCTTTGGAGCTTCCACCTTCTGCGGCTGCTCCGCGGACGGCCCACGCTCCCGGGTTTGAGCATCCACTGCGAATACCTCGATCGGGATTTTTGACTGGCGTGGTGCGCACACGCCGGCAGCCTAACCGCAGCCTCAAGGCATGGTTCCGGCCCGCGGGAGCACCGCTGTCATTCGTGAATGCATCGCACGGAAAAGAAGCGCGGCACTGTTCCCGCCGCGCTTCACCGATGGCATTCGCACTGGGTCAGTGCGTCTTGGTCTCGTGCCATTTCTCCAGGTCCGGCTTCTTGTCGCCGGACTTCTGCTCCTTCTCCGGATTGCCCTGCCAGGGCCTGTCCGTCTGGGCGTGCGATCCCCAGTCGTTCTGAGTCCGGGGATCGTCGGTGGGCTTTTCCTTGCTCATCGGGTCTCCCTCTCTCTGTCGCGGATCAAGCGAAGGGAACGCCGTAATAGGCATTGATGCCGCGCGTGGCGGCGTCATCGCTCCAGTTCCAGTCGCTGCGCTCGCCAAATTTCGGCGCGTCTTCGAGCGCCTTGGCGGTGATTCCGGTGACATAGCCACCGAGGTCGGTGTCGTATTTCAGCGACTGCCAGGGCAACGGATAGTGATCGTTGCCGAGCCCTAAAAATCCGCCGAAGCCGAGCACGGCATAGGACACCCTGCCGCTGACCTTGTCGATCATTACGCGCTCGATCGAGCCAATACGGTTGCGATCGGCACCATAGACCGATGTTCCCTCGACCTTGTCGCTGCCGATCAGACGGCCCATCTCGCTGCGGTCCATCTCGCCTTGATTCAACATGTCTGTTCTCCACTCAGCCGATGTGGGGATCAACTTGCGCGACAGGGCGATCGTTCCCGAAAGCAACTGCGACCAAACAGGAACATCGCCGGGAACGCGCTGTTCTTGGTTTTCCATCCAAGGAAACCGGGAGCCGTCCACGATGTCCGAGACCGTCTCCGACTTCATCGTCCAGCGTCTGCATCAATGGGGCGTACGTCACATCTTCGGTTACCCCGGCGATGGCATCAATGGCGTGTTCGGCGCGCTGAACCGGGCTGAAGCCAGGGACGAGACCAAAATCGGCTTCGTGCAGGCCCGCCACGAGGAGATGGCGGCGTTCATGGCGTCAGCCTATGCGAAATTCTCCGGCGAGCTTGGCGTCTGCATCGCGACCTCTGGCCCCGGCGCCTCGCATCTCATCACCGGGCTCTACGACGCACTGCTCGATCACCAGCCGGTGCTGGCGATCGTCGGTCAGCAGGCGCGAAACGCGCTGGGCGGGAGCTATCAGCAGGAACTCGATCTCGTCTCGATGTTCAAGGACGTTGCCGGCGCCTATGTCGCACAGGCCTCCTCATCCGCCCAAGTGCGGCATCTGATCGACCGCGCGGTGCGGATCGCGCTCGCACGCCGGGCCCCCACGGCGATCATCCTGCCGAGCGACCTCCAGGAAGAACCCTATGACGGGCCTCCGCGCGCGCACGGCACCTTGCATTCCGGTGTCGGCTACAGCGCACCCCGAATGCTGCCGCGCGACGTCGAGCTCGATCGTGCCGCGGAGGTGCTCAATGCCGGCAAGAAGGTCGCGATGCTGATCGGTGCCGGCGCACTGCACGCCACTGACGAAGTGATTGCGGTCGCCGATCGCCTGTCCGCCGGCTGCGCCAAGGCTCTCCTCGGCAAGGCGGCGCTGCCGGACGACCTGCCCTGGGTGACTGGCTCGATCGGCTTGCTCGGCACTGAGCCCAGCTACACCATGATGATGGAATGCGACACGCTGCTGATGGTCGGCTCCGCTTTCCCTTACGCAGAATTCCTTCCCAAGGAAGGTGCCGCGCGCGGCGTTCAGATCGACATCGACGCCGGCATGACGTCGATCCGCTTCCCCATGGAGGTCAGCCTGGTCGGCGATGCCGCGGAGACTTTGCGGAGCCTGCTGCCGCGGCTCGCACCCAAGAGCGACGGCGCCTGGCGCAAGGGCATCGCGGATGACGTCGCCAAATGGTGGACAACGCTGGACGGCCGCGCGCATCAGCCTGCCGCACCGATCAATCCGCAGCTCGTCGCCTGGGAACTGTCGCCGCGCCTGCCCGAGAACGCCATCATCACCAGCGATTCCGGCTCCTGCGCCAACTGGTTTGCGCGCGATCTCAAGATCCGGCGCGGCATGACGGCCTCGCTCTCCGGCGGCCTCGCCTCGATGGGTGCCGCCGTGCCTTACGCGCTGGCCGCGAAATATGCCCATCCTGACCGCCCCGTGATCGCACTGGTCGGCGACGGCGCCATGCAGATGAACAACATGGCCGAGCTGATCACGGCCGCCAAATACTGGCGATCCTGGCGCGATCCGCGCTTCGTCGTCTGCGTCTTCAACAATGAAGATCTCAACCAGGTCACCTGGGAGCAGCGCATCATCAATGGCGATCCCAAATTCGAGGCCTCCCAGCGCATCCCCGACGTGCCCTATTCGCGCTTCGCGGAGATGATCGGCCTCACCGGCATCTTCGTCGACAGCCCGCAACTGCTCGGCTCGGCCTGGGACCAGGCGCTGGCAAGCGAGAAACCGGTCGTGTTGGAGGTGAAGACCGATCCCGAGGTGCCCCCGCTGCCGCCGCACATCACCTTGCAGCAGGCGAAGAACTTCTCGCTCGCCTTGATGAAGGGCGATCCCAACGAGAGCGGCGTGATCAAGGGCGCAGCACGGCAGGTGCTGGAAAAGATCCTGCCCGGAAAGGAATGAGGTGAACCATGAGCGACTTTCGCGACATTCAACACGGCGTCAACGACCCCGTCGACGGCGTCGACGTGAAGCGTCAGATCAACACCAACCAAACGCCGCACGAGCGGGCGCAGCGTCATGCCGACGTGCGAGCCGAACCGTCGGCCTCGCCGTCCGAGCCGTTCCTCCCCGAGCGACTGCGGCGAAAGCCGACCGATCCGATCAATCCCCGCACCGGCCGACATCCGACGGATTAGGAACCTCGGTCCCGAACCTGTGTTGGTCGCCACAAAGACCGGCGCGGCAGGTGCCGCGTGGTTAATCAGAGGGACCGGATCATGAAACGTACCGTCATCACCTTTGCCTGCATGCTTCTTGCAGGCCCAGCTCTTGCCCAGTCGCTCGGCGAGAAGACCGGCGTCAATTCGGCGCTCGGCGTCGCGCCTGCGACCGCAGATTTCGTCAAGGAGGTCGCCGTCAGCGACATGTTCGAGATCGAGTCGAGCAAGCTCGCCGAGCAGAAGGGCAATGCGCCGGAGAAGCGCTTTGCGCAGCAAATGGTCACCGATCACACCAAGACCAGCGGCGAGCTCAAGGCGCTCGTCAGCGACGGCAAGGTGCAGGCGACCTTGCCGACGGCGCTCGATAGCTCGCACCAGAGCAAGCTCGACAAGCTCAAGGGCGCCTCCGGCAAGGACTTCAGCTCGGACTACAACTCCTACCAGGTGAGCGCGCATGAGGATGCGATCTCGCTGTTCGACCGCTACGCGAAGGGCGGCGACAATGCCGCGCTGAAGGATTGGGCCGGCAAGACGCTGCCGGCGCTCAGGCATCATCTCGATATGGCCAAGGAGCTTGGCGGGGCGCCGAGCGTCGGGCAGTCGAAGTAAGACCTTTTACGGGGACATCGGCTCAGCCGGCGTCCCTTGATAGCAACGATGCGTCTCTCCGCGGGTTTGGACTGCAAACTCGCGGAGACCCTCATGGCACATCAAAACAAGACTGCAATATCCCGCCGGCAAATCGTCCGCGCGGCGAGCGCCACGCTTGCTGCGGCTTCGCTGGCACCTTCGACAGCGAAAGGAAGCACTATGGCCGAGCAGGACCTGATCGATCCCGTCACCCGCTATCCGAAGCCGCCATTCAAGAAGCAATCGCAGCCCTGGCCCGGCCTCGCCGGCAAGATGGAGCCGCAGCCGGATCACGGCGAGAGCAGTTACAAAGGTTCCGGCCGGCTCAAAGGCCGCAAGGCGCTGATCACCGGCGGCGATTCCGGCATGGGCCGGGCGGCCGCGATCGCCTATGCGCGCGAAGGCGCCGACGTCGCCATCAACTATCTGCCGGCGGAGGAGCCCGACGCGCAGGAGGTGATCGCATTGATCAAGAAGGAAGGTCGCACCGCCCTTGCGATCCCCGGCGACCTCAAGGACGAAACGTTCTGCAAGAAGCTGGCCGAACAGACGGTGCAGGGCCTCGGCGGTCTCGACATCATCGTCAACAACGCGGCACGCCAGCAGACGCGCGCCTCCATCCTCGACGTCTCGTCGGAGGATTTCGACGCAACCATGAAGACCAACATCTACGCGCCATTCTGGATTATCAAGGCGGCGCTGCCGCATCTCAAACCCGGGTCCTGTATCATCGGCACGACATCCGAGCAGGCTTACGATCCCTCACCGGATCTCTACGACTACGCACAGACCAAGGCGGCGACGATGAACTACGTGAAGTCGCTGGCAAAGCAGCTCGCCTCGAAAGGCATTCGTGTCAACGGCGTTGCGCCAGGACCGATCTGGACGCCGCTCCAGGTCTCCGGCGGCGCCACGATGGAGAAGCTAGAAAAGTTCGGCGGGATGACGCCGCTTGGTCGCCCTGGTCAACCCGCAGAACTGGCCTCGATCTACGTGCAGCTTGCCGCGGCCGATGCGAGTTATGCGACCGGCCAGGTCTATGGCTCTGCGGGCGGATCGGGCCAACCGTAACGCCTCAGCTTGGGGAACGATCATCGATCGTTCGGCTTTACAAAACTGTCATGGAGAACCTTTCGCCAAGACCTTGGATCAATGGCGCCAGTAACAGTCAAACCCACGCGGACCGATATCGCGATCGCGAATGAGATCGCCGAGCATACCAACCCGGAGCTCGAGCAGACTGCCAAAGCGTTGACCTGGGGCGCGGACGAGCATGTGCTGCTCGCCCTCGCCGCTGCCGGATGGCTGTACGCGAGAATGCGACCTGCCGAAGAGCGCCGTGCGGCCAACCATATCCTCGCGGTGTCGCTGGTAACGGCGATCCTTCCTCACGTCCTGAAATCCGCGTTCAATCAGGTCAGGCCTGATCGGCTGACGATGCAAGGCCATCGCCGCGGCGTCCCGTTCTCGGGACAGGCGCGCGATGCCTTTCCGTCAGGCCATGCCGTGCATATGGGCGCGCTGGCATCCGCTGCGGGCCTGCTGCCGCCGCCTCGGCGACGTCTCGTGCGCGGCATCGCCGTAGGACTCTCGCTGACCCGCATCGCTCTGCTGGCGCATTGGGCCAGCGATGTGGTGGCAGGCTTCACGCTGGGCATCGCCATCGAGCGGATGCTGCGACCGTTGACGCTGGCAAGGTGGAACACCGATCCTGGAAAATGCGAGCGCGGTCATGACTGAGTATGTCGTCCGCTTCATCGCCGGCGGCGTGATCGTGACCGCATTTGCAATTCTTGCTGACATGCTGCGGCCCAAGAGCTTTGCTGGCCTGTTCGGCGCGGCGCCGTCGGTGGCGCTGGCGACGCTGAGCATCGCCGTCGTTCAACACGGCCCCCAATATGCCGCGGCGGAAAGCCGAACCATGATCTATGGCGCCGCAGCCCTCGCCTGCTACAGCATCGCGGTCTGCCACCTCCTGATGAGATTTCGCTTCACGGCGCTGCCTGCCACGATCATCGCTTCCGTCATTTGGCTTGCGGTCGCCTTCGGCCTGCTCGCTGGTCTCGGAGGGGCGGCGTGATGCTGGTCAAATTGTCATCATCGGCTCTGAGGCAAACGCGCTGGTACGAGTACGGCATTCGTTTCCTGCTCGGCGGATTGGCGACAGTTTTCACCGGCCTCGTCAGCACGCGCTTTGGCGTGGCCATCGGCGGGCTCTTCCTCGCCCTCCCCGCCATCTTCTGCGCCAGCGCGACGCTGATCGAGAGTCACGAGCGCCGAGCCAAAAAGAAGGTTGGTCTTGGCGGGCGGCGACGCGGGCAGCAGGCTGCGGCTCTCGATGCTGCGGGGGCTGGCCTCGGAAGCATTGGTCTCGCCACGTTTGCCGCGACCTTCTACGCGCTGGTTGCGGCAAGCGTGATCGGGGCGTTCGCGGGCGCCATCCTGGTATGGGCTGTCGTCTCGATGGCTGCGTGGTGGCTGAGGCGAAAGCTTCGCATCACCTCTCACATCACGCAGGCAAAACGCTGAGGGCGTTCAGCGAGAAGCGACCGCCGCTTCCCGCACCATCAGGAAATCGTGCATCTCCGCTGCGCTTTGCAACTGTTCGAGGCGGGCCACGAGGGCGTCGCGCTGCCCACCGTCCGGCAGTCGCGACAGCTCGCCTTCAAGCCGTAGCCTCTGCGCCTCGAGACGTTGTTCGAATGTGTGGGGTTCAGAACGTCTTCGCATCATCTGTCCTTGGTGGCTGCAGGCCCGGGCTGTTGGCCCAGCGTTCGACCTGCTCCATGACCTTCTGGTGGCTGGGGCGCACCGGCTTTGGTCCTTCGCGCTCCTCGGAAAGCTTGCGGGGTAACCTGACTTCATCCGTCATGGCCAATCTCCCTTTCCAAGAGAATGCACCAGATCGCGAGTCGTTTCAATATTAACTTATTGATTTTGCATGGTATTTTTACTCAACTGGCGATTTTTTGGACTCTTGGGGAACTCGCGCCAACGCCGTCCGTTGAGTAAACTACTCAACTTACTCACTTCGCGTGATGGACCATGAATGACCTTCGCGCCGATCGCCTTCAGGTCATGCTTTCTCCGGAAGAGCTGGCCGCAGTTGACGATTTCCGGTTCAAGCACCGCATGCCGACGCGCGCCGCCGCGGTCCGCGAACTGCTAAAGTTCGGGCTCGCGGCCGCGGGCATCGAGACGAGCGTAGGCGCGTCAGCAGGCATCAAATCAAGCGAATTTGGTGTGTTCGGCCGCGGTCCCGACGGACACACGCCGACGAAGCCCGAGGGCGAAGCCGAGGATTGATTCCCGGACCACTCATAAACAAAACGACCCCGGCACGGGGGTGCCAGGGCCGTCCTTGGAGATTGCTTCCGGAGCACCGGGGGCATGTCACCGGAAGCAATGAGTCGACTCTTCGTGGGAGGATTCGTTCCTGGTGAATTCTAGCCGCTCGGAGCAGCGCCGGAATCATCCGGCGTCATGCCCGAGCCCGGCGTCTTGCTGTTGTCGTTGAGCTCGGGATCGCGCGTCGCTTCTCGCGACGGCGAACCGTTCTGACCGTTCTGATCCGTCTTGTGCACGGTCTGCGCACGCTGCTTGTCGCGCGGCTGATCCTCAGCGCGCTTGTCCTTGACGATGCCGTGGTCGGAATGTGCCATGATGTCCTCTCGCTTCTTCCGATGCCTCGAAGCGCTTACGCTTCCATGCATCGAATGTTCCCACGAGAGCGAGAGGCCCGCGGCGCTAGCTGTGCGCCGCGTGCACCGCCACGGATGCGTTTTCCTGATGCACCTGCCGGACCGTCGTCACCGTCGCAAACGCGACCGAAACGCCAAAGGCGAGGATGAGTGAGAGAAGTGCCAGACGTGGAGCCATCGCAAAACCTCCTTCTGGAATTGAAAAATCAATGCGACCGACTATTCCCGGATGATCGTTGATTGTTGCAGCTCATTCCGTGAGCGGTGTCACACGCAGACGCACGAAAACGAGAGCGATCAGGCGCCCTGGCTTTGCAAGACGCTGACCTTGACGGGCGGGACTTCGCCATCGAGCCAGTCCTGCTCTTTCGCCAAAGCCGTCCAGGCATCCGCCATGCGCGAGTATCTGTTGTAGGCCGGCTGCCCTTCCGATCGCTCGGCGAGTTGCAGGCAGTTCTCAGCGTTATCCCTGAAGATGTCTGACTGTTTCATGAACAAGAATTGGGTACGGAACCCCGCACCCGCAACCGCCCTTACGGGATCGTAACCTCCGCCGGAACTTTGCACGCTACTGGTCATTACATCACCATGCGGATATTTGTCGCGATCATCCTGGCCTTCATCAGCACCGCGGCGCTTGCCGACAGCACCGGCGAGCAAATGCGCGGAGATCGCGTTCCCAATGCCACCGACGTCATCAGCGGCCTCTACGCCTTCGGCCGCTTCCAGCAAGGCTTGTTGGAGAGTACCGACCTGAAAGGCAATGCGGAAGTCAAGAACCTCGCTGCGCTTCGCGCCGAAGAGGCGGCCAAGCGCGACAAGGCATTGAAGGAGATCCAGGATGCGATCGGCGCCGAGCCGCGTCTGAGCAAGGCGACGTCAGCCGGCATCGACCTCGCAAAACCCGATGATGCCGAGGGGCCGGCCTATGTGAGAACCTTCTATGCCGCCCAGATCCCTGAATACGAGTCCGCGATCAACCTGCTCGAGCGCTATCTGAGGACGCCTGACAATCCCGCGCTCGCGGCCTTCGCCCGCGAGCATCTTCCGGTGCTGCGCGCGCAGTTGAAGGACGCCGAGCGCACCATGGCCGACAAATAGCAGCCCTACTTGTCCTCCGGATGATGCTGCTGATCCATGGGGCGCACCGTGCGATTGCTGCCCGGCATGTTGTCCCGGCCAGCATCGCCATTGGCGTCCTTGCCGCCCGAGGACGAGGTGCCGCTGCCACTGGGGTTCGACTTGGTGGCGGCCCCAGTGGTCTGCGAACCCGCATGCGGCGTGGCGGAGCTGGCAGCCGGATCTCCGGTCGCGGCGCCGCGCCCGCTGGGTGCGCCGGCCTGCGCCAGCGCAGATCCCGTTGCGAATAACGCGGCGATGAGGACGCCCAATCCAGCTTTCATATGCGCTCTCCCTGTGTTTGCAGGGCTAACCTCAGGACCTCTCCCGGCGTTCCTAGTGGATGGCGGGAGTTTCGAAATTGGAACAGCGCGAGCCCCACCCTAAGGGCTGAGAAATTTTAGGTAATCTGATGGAACTCTCGATAACCTTCCCGGTTAGTTTGACCGGGCTGAGCACGGCAGGTTCCAATTCCCAGCGTCGCAACCTTGGCGCTTGATTTCGAATTTGGCTGACGCTCTAGTTTGATCAGGCGCGTCACGCCATAGGATTCGGCCGACGCTTGCGGGGGAATCAGTATGAGCGACCTCGATCCCGGAACTGCATCACGGTCCGGTCGTCGCGTTCCAAAACCCAAACCCAACGGCACCTCAGAGCCGGATTCCCGGCAGGAACTGCTGCTCGCGCTCCAAGCCATGCGCAGCGGCGATTTCTCCGTTCGCATGAGCGGCGACTATCTCGGCATCGACGGCAAGATCGCCGACACGTTTAACGAAATCATCGCAGCCAACCAGCGCATGGCCCAGCAGCTCGAGCTGGTCGGCCAGGTGGTGGGACGCGAAGGCAAGACGCGTCAACGCGTCAAGTTCGGCCTCGCCTCCGGCTCCTGGGCCGACATGGAAGGCTCCGTCAACACGCTGATCGACGATCTGCTCTGGCCGACGCGCGAGGTGACGCGCGCCGTGGCGGCCGTGGCGCAGGGCGACCTGCTTCAGACCGTCAAGCTCGACGTCGACGGCCGCCCGCTGCGCGGCGAATTCCTGCAATCGGCGACCATCGTCAACACGATGATCAAGCAGCTCGGCGTGTTCACCTCCGAAGTGACGCGTGTCGCGCGCGAGGTCGGCACCGAGGGCAAGCTCGGCGGCCAGGCCCAGGTGCCTGAAGTGACCGGCGTCTGGAAAGACCTGACCGAGAGCGTCAACTCGATGGCGAACAACCTGACCAACCAGGTTCGCAACATCGCCGAGGTGACGATCGCGGTCGCCAACGGCGACCTGTCGAAGAAGATCACGGTGGACGTGCGCGGCGAGATCCTACAGCTCAAGGAAGCCATCAACACGATGGTGGATCAGCTGCGCTCCTTCGCCTCGGAAGTGACGCGCGTGGCGCGCGAAGTCGGCACCGACGGCAAGCTCGGCGGCCAGGCCATCGTGCCCGGCGTTGCCGGCACGTGGAAGGACCTGACCGACTCCGTCAACGCGATGTGCGGCAACCTCACCGCACAGGTCCGCAACATCGCCAACGTGACCACCGCCGTGGCGCGCGGCGACCTCTCCCGCAAGATCACCGTGGACGTGCGCGGCGAGATCCTGGAGCTGAAGGACACCATCAACACCATGGTGGACCAGCTCAACTCCTTCGCCTCGGAAGTGACGCGCGTGGCGCGCGAGGTCGGCACCGAAGGCAAGCTCGGCGGCCAGGCCCAGGTGCCCGGTGTGGCCGGCACCTGGAAGGACTTGACCGACAACGTCAACTTCATGGCGTCGAACCTGACCGCGCAGGTCCGCAACATCGCCGACGTCGCGACCGCCATCGCCGGCGGCGACCTGTCGAAGAAGATCACGGTGAACGTCTCGGGCGAGATCCTTCAGCTGAAGGAAACGCTCAACACCATGGTCGACCAGCTCAACGCCTTCGCCGGCGAAGTGACGCGCGTCGCCCGCGAGGTCGGCACCGAAGGTCGGCTCGGCGGTCAGGCCAACGTGCTCGGCGTCGCCGGCACCTGGAAGGACCTGACGGAAAGCGTCAACTCGATGGCGTCGAACCTGACGGCGCAGGTCCGCAACATCGCCGAGGTGACGACGGCGGTCGCCGGCGGCGACCTGTCCAAGAAGATCACGGTGGACGTGCGCGGCGAAATTCTGGAGCTGAAGGACACCATCAATACCATGGTGGACCAGCTCAATGCCTTCGCCGGCGAAGTGACGCGCGTGGCGCGCGAGGTGGGCACCGAAGGCAAGCTCGGCGGCCAGGCCCAGGTGCGCGGCGTCGCCGGCACCTGGAAGGATCTGACTGACTCGGTCAACTCGATGGCCTCGAACCTGACCGGCCAGGTCCGCAACATCGCCGAAGTCGCAACCGCCGTCGCCAAGGGCGATTTGTCGAAGAAGATCACCGTGAACGTGTCGGGCGAAATCCTTCAGCTGAAGGAAACGCTCAACACCATGGTCGACCAGCTCAACGCTTTCGCCGGCGAAGTCACCCGCGTCGCGCGCGAGGTCGGCACCGAAGGCAAGCTCGGCGGTCAGGCGCAGGTGCCTGGTGTCGCCGGCACCTGGAAGGACCTCACCGACAACGTCAATTCGATGGCGGGCAACCTCACCGCCCAGGTCCGCAACATCGCCGAGGTCGCGACCGCCATCGCCGGCGGCGACCTCTCGCGCAAGATCACAGTGGACGTGCGCGGCGAAATCCTTCAGCTGAAGGACACCCTCAACACCATGGTCGACCAGCTCAACCGCTTCGCGGGCGAGGTGACGCGCGTGGCGCGCGAGGTCGGCACCGAAGGCCGGCTCGGCGGCCAGGCCAACGTGCCCGGCGTCGCCGGCACGTGGAAGGACCTGACGGACAGCGTGAACTCGATGGCGGGCAACCTCACCGCCCAGGTCCGCAACATCGCCGAAGTCACCACCGCCGTGGCGCGCGGCGACCTCTCCCGCAAGATCACCGTGGACGTGAAGGGCGAAATCCTCGAGCTGAAAAACACCATCAACACCATGGTCGACCAGCTCAACGGTTTCGCCGGCGAAGTGACGCGCGTGGCGCGCGAGGTCGGCACCGAAGGCAAGCTGGGCGGCCAGGCCGAAGTGCCAGGGGTCGCCGGCACCTGGAAGGACCTGACCGATAACGTCAACTTCATGGCCTCGAACCTGACGGCGCAGGTCCGCAACATCGCCGAGGTCGCGACCGCGATCGCCGGCGGCGATTTGTCGAAGAAGATCACGGTGGACGTCCGCGGCGAGATCCTGCTGCTGAAGGACACCCTCAACACCATGGTGGAGCAGCTCCGCTCCTTCGCCGCCGAAGTGACGCGCGTGGCGCGCGAGGTCGGCACCGAAGGCCGGCTCGGCGGTCAGGCGGTCGTGCCCGGCGTCGGCGGCACCTGGAAGGACCTCACCGACAACGTCAACCTGCTCGCTGCGAACCTCACCACGCAGGTCCGCAACATCGCCGAGGTCACCACGGCCGTCGCGCGCGGCGACCTCTCCCGCAAGATCACCGTGGACGTGAAGGGCGAAATCCTCGAGCTGAAAAACACCATCAACACCATGGTGGACCAGCTCAATGCCTTCGCCGGCGAAGTCACGCGCGTCGCCCGCGAAGTCGGCACCGAAGGCGAGCTCGGCGGTCAGGCTCAGGTGCCTGGCGTCGCCGGCACCTGGAAGGACCTCACCGACACCGTCAACTTCATGGCGGCGAACCTCACCGAGCAGGTCCGCGGCATCGTCAAGGTGGTGACCGCGGTCGCCAACGGCGACCTCAAGCAGAACCTCACCGTGAAGTCGAAGGGCGAAGTCGCGGCGCTCGCCGACACCATCAACAACATGACCGAGACGCTCGCGACCTTCGCCGACCAGGTGTCGTCGGTGGCGCGCGAGGTCGGCGTCGAAGGACGGCTGGGCGGCCAGGCCGACGTGCCCGGCGCAGCCGGCACCTGGAAGGACCTCACCGGCAACGTCAACCTGCTGGCGGCCAACCTCACCTCACAGGTGCGCGCGATCGCGGAAGTTGCGACCGCCGTGACCAAGGGCGACCTCACCCCGTCGATCCAGGTCGATGCCCGCGGCGAGCTCGCCGAGCTCAAAGACAACATCAACACGATGATCACGAATCTCCGTCTAACGACGGAGCTGAACACCGAGCAGGACTGGCTGAAGACCAACCTCGCCAAGTTCACCAACATGCTCCAGGGCCAGCGCGATCTCGCCACCGTCGGCCGGTTGCTGCTGACCGAGCTGTCACCGCTGGTGAACGCCCACACCGGCGTGATCTACCAGGTCGAGAACGAAGACAGTCCGCAGTTGCTGCTGCTCGCCTCCTATGCCGGCGACGGCGTCTACCCCTATCAGCGCGTGCTGCAATTCGGCGACGGCCTGATCGGCCAGTGCGCGGTCGACCGACGTCCGCGCGTCGTCGCCGACATCCCCGCCGACGTGGTGCCGATCAACTCGGCGCTGCTGCGCGTCGCGCCGAAGAACCTCGTGGTGCTGCCGGTGCTGTTCGAGGGCCAGGTCAAGGCGGTGATCGAGCTCGCCTCGCTCACCTCGTTCACGACCTCGCAGATGACGTTCCTGGAGCAGCTCACCGACTCCATCGGCATCGTGCTCAACTCGATCGAAGCGACGATGCAGACCGAAGGCCTGCTCAAGCAATCGCAGCAGCTCGCCGGCGAGCTCCAGACCCAGCAGCGCGAATTGCAGCAGACCAACGACCAGCTCGAGCAGAAGGCGCAACAGCTCGCCGAACGCAATGTCGAGGTCGAGCGCAAGAACCAGGAGATCGAGCAGGCCCGCCGCGCGCTCGAGGAAAAGGCGACCGAGCTCGCGCTGACCTCGAAGTACAAGTCGGAATTCCTCGCCAATATGAGCCACGAGCTGCGCACACCGCTGAACTCGATCCTGATTCTCGGACAGCAGCTGACCGACAATCCGGACGGCAACCTCTCGGCCAAGCAGGTCGAGTTCGCCCGCACCATCCACGGCGCCGGCACCGACCTCCTCAATCTCATCAGCGACATTCTCGATCTCTCCAAGATCGAGTCGGGAACGGTGACTGTCGATGCCGAGGAAATCCTCACCGCCAACCTGCTCGAGACGGTCGGACGGCCGTTCCGGCACGAGGCGGAGAACCGCAATCTGTCGTTCAAGATCGACGTCGATCCGAACCTCGCCCGCAGCATCGTCACCGACTCCAAGCGCCTGCAGCAGGTGCTGAAGAACCTGCTCTCCAACGCCTTCAAGTTCACCGGCGAAGGCGAAGTGCGGCTCAAGGTCGCCGGCGCGCTCGGCGGCTGGGGCCCCGATCACCCGGTCCTGAACTCGGCGCCGGCCGTGATCGCGTTCGAGGTCTCCGACACCGGCATCGGCATCCCGCTGGAGAAGCAGAAGCTGATCTTCGAGGCGTTCCAGCAGGCGGACGCCGGCACCAGCCGCAAATATGGCGGCACCGGTCTTGGCCTTGCGATCAGCCGCGAGCTTGCAAGCCTGCTCGGCGGTGAAATCCATCTGCGCAGCGCACCCGGCAAGGGCTCGACCTTCACGCTATACCTGCCGCTGAAATATTCCGGTCCGACGCTGGCACCGCGCGCGCCCGCGGCGCAGCAGTATAATCAGACACCTGCACTGCAGCCGACGACAGCGACACCCGAACGCGTCATCGAGCAGCTGCCCGACGACCGCCTCAATATCGAGCCCGGCGACAGCATCCTCTTGATCGTGGAGGACGACCCGCATTATGCGCGGATTCTGGTCGACCTCGCGCGGGACAAGGGCTTCAAGGTTCTGGTCGCCGCGCGCGGCGCAGAGGCGCTTGAACTGGCGAAACAGTATCAACCGCGCGCCGTTTCGCTCGACGTGTTCCTGCCCGACATGCTCGGATGGACGGTGCTGAGCCAGCTCAAGCACAATCCGCTGACGCGCCACATCCCGGTGCAGATCATCACGCTCGACGAGGACCGCCAGCATGCGCTGGCCCGCGGCGCCTTCTCCTTCGTCAACAAGCCGACGACGACCGAGGGCGTTGCCGCAGCGCTGACGCAGATCAAGGAATATGCGAGGCCGCGCCGCAAACGGCTCCTGATCGTCGAGGACAACGAGGCCGAGCAGCTGTCGATCCGCGAGCTGCTGCACCACGACGACATCGAGATCGTCACCACCGATACCGGCGCGGGCGCACTCTCGACACTTCGCGAGGCGCCGTGCGATTGCGTGGTGCTCGATCTACGCCTGCCCGACATGAGCGGCTTCGAGGTTCTGGAACAGATCCGCCGCGACGAGACGCTGTCTAACATTCCGGTCGTCGTATTCACCGGCCGCGAACTCTCGGCGGAAGAAGATGCCGAGCTCCACACCATGGCGCGCAGCATCGTGGTCAAGGGCGTCGAATCGCCCGAGCGCCTGCTCGACGAGACCGCTTTGTTCCTGCACCGCGTGATCACCGAGCTACCGGTCGAGAAGCAGCGCATGCTGGAGAAGCTCAACAGTTCCGACGAGGACCTGATCGGCAAGACCGCGCTCCTGGTCGACGACGACGCCCGCAACATCTTCGCGCTGTCGAGCGTGCTGGAACGGCGCGGCATGAAGGTGCTGACGGCGACCACCGGCCGCGAGGCGGTGACGCTCGTCGAATCCAACCCGGAAATCGCCATCGTGCTGATGGACATCATGATGCCGCAGATGGATGGCTATCAGACCATCGGCGTGATCCGGGAGAACCCGGCTTTCCTGCGCCTGCCGATCATCGCGCTGACAGCGAAGGCGATGAAGGGCGACCGCGAGAAATGCCTGGAGGCAGGAGCCTCCGATTATCTCGCAAAACCCGTCAACACCGATCAATTGCTGCTTGCAATCCGCATGTGGCTGCACCGTTGAGTTTGGATCCGAGAATGGACCACGAAAAGGTCAACATCCTCCTCGTCGACGACCAGCCCGCCAAGCTGCTCGCCTATGAGGTGATCCTGAAGGAACTCGGTGAGAACCTCGTGATCGCCTCGTCCGGCCGGGAGGCGCTGGAGGTGCTGCTCAAGACCGAGATCGCGGTGATTCTGGTCGACGTCTGCATGCCCGAGCTCGACGGCTTCGAGCTCGCCGCCATGATCCGCGAGCATCCGCGCTTCCAGAAGACCGCGATGATCTTCATTTCGGCCATCCAGGTCAGCGACATCGACCGCCTGCGCGGCTACGAGATGGGCGCGGTCGACTACGTGCCCGTACCTGTCATACCGGAAGTGCTGCGCGCCAAGGTCAAGGTGTTTGCCGAGCTCTATCGCAAGACGCGCGAGCTCGAGCGGCTGAACCAGGATCTCGAGGATCGCGTCCGCGCCCGCACGGCCGAGTTGGAGAATTCCACCGCCAAGCTGCGCGAGAGCGAGGAGCGACGCACCATGGCGATCGCCGCGGGCAAGATGGGCTCGTGGGACTGGGATTGGGTCAATGGCGACTGGATGTGGGACGAAGGCCAGTATCGCATTTTCGGCGTGACGCCAGAAACGTTCAGTGTCACATCGGCGAATGTCCAGGCGCTGCTGCATCCCGATGATGCCGACCAGTTCAGCAAGGCCATTGCCGCGTTCAACACCGGCTCGCATGCCTATGAAGGTGAATTTCGCATCTATCGCCCCGATGGCGAAGTGCGCTGGTGCGTCGGCACGGCTGCGGCAACGGTGGACGAGAATGGTCGCGTGGTGCGGGTGAGCGGCGTCACCGTCGATATCACCGAACGCAAACGCGCCGAGGAACGGCAGAACCTCCTGGCGCGCGAGGTGGATCATCGCGCCAAGAACGCGCTGGCGCTGGCGCAATCGATCGTGCGCCTCACCCGCGCCGACGAGGTCAAGGCCTACGTCAATGCCGTCGAGGGGCGCATCAACGCGCTCGCGCGCGTGCACACCATCCTCTCATTGTCGAGCTGGCAGGGCGCCGAGCTCTCCAAGCTTATCGAGGAAGAACTGGCGCCCTACTCGCTCGGCGGACAGATCAAGCTTGCGGGTCCCGAAGTGCAATTGCTGCCGGCCACGGCGCAGACGCTTGCCCTGGCTCTGCACGAGCTCTTCACCAATTCGGCCAAGTATGGAGCGCTTTCGACGCGGTCGGGACGGCTCGCGATCGGCTGGCAGGCCGAGAACGATCTCCTCACCTTGACGTGGGACGAGACCGGCGGGCCGGCGGTCAGGACACCGAAATCGCGCGGCTTCGGGACAAGAAGCCTGCTCGCCAGCGTCGAATCCCAGCTTGGCGGACAGGCTCAATTCGATTGGCGTTCAGAGGGCCTGATGTGCCGTCTCGAAGTCCCCTTGACGCGGACGAGCGCAGCGACATCGGCGGCGCAGGACAAGTTCGAGACCAGCAGTTCTCCCGAGCTTCAGCGCGCGTCCGGCTAACGCGACGCGGCAACTTTCAATCGCGACACCGCCCTCAGTTCATCGGCGACGCGCCCTTCGAGCCAGGCTTCCGTTTGCGCGAGATCGCGCAGCGCCCTCGCGTAGCGGCGGGCCGCGCTGCGGTCTGCGCCACGCGGCAGCTTGCGCGCCTTGCGCAATATGTCGGCCGCCGCGTTACGGTAGGCCAGCGATCGGTAGAGAAAGACCACCTTACCCATAGTGAATGTTCCCGTGTTGACGGCGTACATCCTCGCAAGGCCGGCATGAACGTCGGATGAAGCGGATGATGACAAATCCTTTAGGCGGAATGGAACCCGCAATAACGGCACGCGTTTTCATGCCAGATCGATCGGCTGTTCCATGCGCGCAAAAAAGTCGCCAAACAGGTCGCCAAACAGTTCGTCAAGTCTGATCTCTCCCACCGGCGTGATCAAGCTGATGACCCATGCCATGATGGGCGCGGCGCTCGGCCTGGTGTTCACGCTCGCACTCATTCTGGCCAATCCCGCGGTTGTAGAATTGCTGAACCATGGCGGCCGTGCGGCGGCCTATGTGTTTGTCGCAACGATGGTGACGACCTTTGCCATCGGTGCCTCGTTGACGGGCGTCTTGTTCATCCTCAACGAGGACAAGGACTCCTAAAGCGAGCGTGAAACTCGCGCGTCGATTTTATTCGGAACTCCTGCGGCAAATGGAGGTTGGCTCCTGCGTCAATTCAACTCAGGGAGTTCCCTTACATGAAGACGATCAAGCTCGCTCTCGCCGTGATGTTGGCAACCGGTCTCGCCGCCGCGCCGTTCGCTGCACAGGCCAAGTCGCATAAGAAGCATCACTCGTCCATGTCGCAGACGACCGGCGCCAACATGAAGTCCAAGGGCAGCGAACCGACCCCACAAGGCGGCACCAACCCGGGTACCGACCAGAGCGGCATGACGAACAACAAGAGCGCTCCGAGCAACACCAAGTAAGGTTGCAAGCGAGTTCCAGCGTTCAGGCCCCGCGAGAGCGGGGCCTTTCGCTTGAACGCTTGAGCATTTTGTCAGGGCCACATGGTCGGCGCGCGGATCAGCGCACCACGACCGGCCTGCTTCAATTCGTCGACCGAGCTGCGCCCCGAACGGGCGACGTCGCGCAGTCTCGCGGCAATTCGCTCGCGCGTCGTCGTATCCCACGCGGGTATGTCCGCACAGACTTCATCGAGCACCGCCTGCAGCAGGGCGGTCATTTCGGCATCCGGCATGGACGAGCTCCGGCATGTCGCGTTGCGCGACCGCTTTAGCTGCGTCGGATGTCAGGGATGTTAAGGGGGGGGGACCGCAGAGCTCGCCTTCATGAGATGATCAAGCTGCGCCCGCTTCCGCGTGATCAGGAGCTGGGCGGTGGCGTCGTCGAGGCCTTCCCGCTGCAATTGCCTGATAGCGGAGCCCAATTCGAGGATCTCAGCGCGCAGTCTCAGAATCCGGTAGGTGTCCGGGTCTTCCTCCACGGCCAGCCTCCCTCCACGAACGCCTCAGCGGCGTACCGGCCTGCTCTCGTTCTTCAGCGGACGGAGACGCACCCGGTTGCGGATGTCAGGCAACACCTCGCCGCCGCCCGCCGCCTTCCATTCGCTGACCAGCAGGTTGATTTTCCGGCGCAGGTCGATCTGCGCCTGGGCTCGTTCGGTGCAATCGCGGTCGCGATTGACAAGATCGCGCACGGACGCTTCGACATCGGCCATCTCCAGCCTCAAGACACTGATTTTACGTCGAATTTCATTAATTCTGTTGTCCATGGCTTGTTAGAACAAAATAAGAACATATAGTCAAGCCAGGAATTCAGGATGGAGAGGTGACATGCAGGTTCAGGGTAAATACGACGCCAAGGCTTTTCTGGACGCCAAGGCTTTTCCAGACGCCAAGGCTTTTCTGATGGAGCAGATGACCCGGGCGCAGGGACTGCGGCTGAAGCGGCTGAGCGAAGAGGCCTACCAGCCCGCGCAATACGATCGCGATCTGTCCTTCGCCGAAGCCGCACGCCGCATCCAAATCCTGGAAGCGGAGATCGAGCTCGCGAACTCGTTCTGAGGAGTTCTGTCGCTGAGCGTTTTTGGAACATTGGGTCAGCACTCCTGTTCTCGTCCAGAGCCATGGGAGAGAGCTGATGGCACGGAAGGCAAAGAAGCGCCGCTATTCACGTAGCTCCGGCAGCGATGTCGAGAGCGAGATGCGGCGTTACAAGAAGGGCACCGCAAAGAGCGGACGCGGCGGTCGCGGCGGACGCGTGAAGAGCCGCAAACAGGCGATTGCAATCGGCCTGTCGAAGGCGCGCAAGAAGGGCAAGAAGGTGCCGAAGAAGGCCTCGAAGCGAAAGACGTCCAAAAAGAAGACGAGCAAGAAGAGCTCGAAGCGCAAATCTTCCAGGCGGTGACGCCGGCCGCCGTCAGATCATGCTGCCGGGCATGAAGCAGCGGATCGAAACGCCGAACACCGTCTTGACCGGCCAGACCATGGTGCGGCCGGCCCGGTTCGGCTCGGTGATCACGGCTTCGTCGGGGACTTCGACCCAAACTCCATCGAGCCGCACCCGGTAATGGCCATTATACGAATCCCAATCGGGATCGGCGACGGCAACACCGTCGGCATCCGAGCAGCACGGACCAATATGGCTGCGCAAACTGTCGAACCAGGGTTTGAGCGGCGAGTCGGTGAAGCGACCGTCGTCGCGGCCCAGGGCGCTTCCGGTCGAAAGCACGAAGGGCGCGACAAGCAGCGCAAGCTTCAGCGAGAGCTTCAATCGATCCATGTCGGCACCGATCAAATGCGAACCACCGGCCGGTTCCACAAATCAGCCGGACGTCCGAAGTTCCACTCGCCTCTGCGGCGTCATTGCCGCCGAAGCACAACATTTCGAAGTCTGCCGGGCGAACGCGGCTTTTTCGGACGAACCCGTCACCATTGCTGCCGTTAACGAGAATGTTATCGATGGGCTGTGGGTATCTCGGGAGGCGCACGAAAAAGGCGGCCCGGAGGCCGCCTTCTGAATTTGCCGTCAAGCTCGAGATCAGGCGAGCGGCACCGCGACGAACCGGGTCGCCTCGGCGTTCTTCACCTGCAACAGCACGCTGTTCTTGCCGGACGATTTGGCCTGCGCCAGCTCGGAGCGGACGTCGCCGACATTGGCGACGGGCTTGCCGCCGACATTGAGGATGACGTCGCCGGTCTGGATGCCACGCTGCGCTGCCGGTCCCTGCGGATCGACTTCGGTGACCACGACGCCGTTCTGTCCGGCCCCCTGGACTTCGCCGGCCGGCGCCAGGCTGAGGCCGAGACGCGGCGTACCGGGGGTCTGCTGCGTCTTGCCGTCGCCGGCGTTGGCCTGCCGCTCGTTCGGCAGCTCGCCGAGGGCGAGCGTCACCGTCTTGCTGTCGCCCTTGTGGACGACGTCGAGCTTCACCGAGGTGCCCGGCGCCAGGGTGGCGATGGTGCGGGCCAGATCGCGGGAGTCCTTGATCGCGGTGCCATTGACCGCGGTGATGACGTCGCCCGCCTCAATGCCGGCCTTCGCTGCCGGGCTGCCATCCTGCGGATTGTCGACGATCGCGCCGCGTGCCGCCTTCAGGCCGAGGCTGTCGGCGATCTCCGCGGTCACCGGCTGCACCTGCACACCAAGCCAGCCGCGGGTGACGGCGCCCTTGTCCTTGAGCTGGGCGACGACGAGCTTTGCGGTCGAGGCGGGAATGTCGAAGCCGATGCCGACCGATCCGCCCGAGGGCGAGTAGATCGCCGTGTTCACGCCAATGACGTTGCCGTTCATGTCGAAGGCCGGACCGCCGGAATTGCCCTTGTTGATCGGCGCATCGATCTGGATGAAGTCGTCATAGGGGCCGTTGCCGATGTCGCGGCCGCTGGCCGAGACAATGCCGGCCGTCACGGTGCCGCCGAGGCCGAACGGATTGCCGACCGCGACCACCCAGTCGCCGATCCGCGGCTTCTGGTCGGAGAATTTCACGAACGGAAAGTCCTTCTTGCCGTCGACCTTGATCAGCGCGAGATCGGTCTTCGGATCGGTGCCGACCACTTTCGCGGTGTAGATCGTGCCGTCGTCCATCGTCACCTGCACCGACTCGGCGTGGTCGACGACATGATTGTTGGTCACGGCATAGCCGTCGGCCGAGATGAAGAAGCCTGAGCCCTCGCCCGTGATCATCTGGTGCCGCTGGCGCGGCATGCCGTTCATGCCACCCGGACCGCGGAAGCCGAACTGCCGCGAGAACTGGTCGAATGGGGAATCTTCGTCCTGATCCATCCGGTTCTGTTGCAGCATGGCGCTCTTGTCGTTGTCCTGGTCGATTTTCACCCGCACCGAAATGACGGCCGGCTTGACCTTGCTGACGAGGTCGCCGAAGCCCGGCGGTGTTGCGGCGCTTTCAGCGGCCTGCGCGGGCGAAATCAGGGAGGACACGCCGAACGGCGTTGAGGCGGGGGAAGCCGCCAGCACGGCCACGCCCAGTGCGGCCACCGTGCCAAGCAGCGCGAGCCGGCGCGGCTTTAGAATTGTAGGGGTCGTCTTGGTGGTGTCGGAATTGACGCGATCGATCATGTCGAAATGTCCATGTTGGGTAAGTCGCCTTGCCCCCAAGATGGACGTCGCCACCTTACCGCGTCCCGTCCACGCGATTAATTCTTGGCAAAGAAAGTGCGGCGGGCGGCCGCAGGGCAAAATCCTGGCCGCACATTTGATACAGCTCAACGCGAGCCCTTCGGGCGGTGAAAAACTGCGGCTATCGGATGATGTCCATCAAAGGGGCCGCCATGTACAAAGACATTCTCGTCCATATCCCGACCGAACGACCGATGCGCGCCGTCATTGATGGCTCGATCTCGCTCGCAGCCGGCCTCAATGCCCATGTCGATGCAGTCGCGGTCGGCTATGTTGCAAGCACTACGGCCTACGTGATGGAAGGCGGTGCTGCCGTGGCGGCCGTGTTCGAGATGGAACGCGAGCGCGCGCTCGAGCGGGCCGAAGCTGCGCTGGCAGTCTTCAGAAGCGAAGCGGGCAACGCCGATATCTCCTGCACCTGCCATCCGATCGGCGCGATTCCGGTGGATGCAGCCGGTTCGCTCGGCGAGATGGCGCGGCTGCACGACCTTAGCGTCGTGCTTCAACCGGATCCCGAGCAGGTGACGTTCGACAACGAGATCCCGCGCGAGATCCTGTTCCAGGCCGGTGGTCCCGTCCTGTTCCTGCCATACACATTCCGCGGAGCCTTCACGGCGAAGCGGATCGGCATCTGCTGGGACGGCAGCCGCGTCGCGGCGCGTGCGCTCCGCGATGCAGCAACATTCCTTGCCCGCGCCGAGGAGATCGCGATCATTGCGATCAACGAAGCCGACACCGCCCCCGATGCCTCCGCAAACAATCTGGCCAAGCATCTCGGACGGCGCGGCCTCTCGCCCCGCACGATCAGCCTGTCGGCCACACGCGCCGATATCCAGCCGACCATCCTGTCACTGGCAGCCGACGAAAACCTGGATCTGCTGGTGATGGGGGGCTACGGCCATTCCCGATTGCAGGAACGCTTTCTCGGCGGCGTCACGCGCGCCATGCTGGAAGCCATGACCATCCCGACGCTGATGTCGCATTAGGGAAGACCCAAACCGCCGCCGTCACGCCGCGGCGGAAGTCTCCCATGCCGCGGCGGCGATGGCGTCGTCTTCACGTTGCGCATTGCACGCTTCGAAATGCGCCTTCAGCGCGACCTCGGCGAGATGTTCGAAATGTTCGGCCTGACCGAGCAGCTGCCAGTTCTGCAGCGGCCGATAGGCAGCCTGCTGGCGACAGAGGGACGCCAGCGCGCGGTAGCGACGTACGTTCTCCATGAGACCCTCCCTCGCATTCACATTGGGGCTTATTGCCCTGATTTGCGTCAGGCCGATGGCAGTTATGCAAAACATTTTCTGCGCGCGCCAGCCCGAACCACCTTGGTTTGCTCGAAAGAAATGTGCAGACGCACATTGGTTCCTATCGGCGAAACCGAGTGTGGAATTGATATTACTTTTAGGCGTAGCGGCGGCGTTCGACGTTGATGCCGATCAAATTGAAATAGTGTTCGATCGGTTCCGGCCGCCCGATGAGATAGCCCTGCATTTCCTCACAGGCCTCGCGTTCCAGGAAGGCGCGCTGGGCGTCCGTCTCCACCCCTTCGGCAACAACAGGGATGTACAGGGCGTGTGCGAGGCTCAGCACCGCCCGGACGATCTCGGCCGATTGCGGCGTTGCCTCGAGGTTGGAAATGAAGCTGCGGTCGATCTTGATCTTGTCGAACGGGAATGACTGCAGATAGGACAGTGATGAATACCCGGTGCCGAAATCGTCCATCGCGATCCGGATGCCGAGCGCTTTCAGCCGCCGCAGCAGGTTGAGCGCGCGGGTGAAATCGCCGATCAGCACACCCTCGGTGATCTCAACCTCGAGCCGCGTCGGCGAAAGTCCCGTCTCCAGCAGGATCTGGTGGATGGACCGTTCGAGATCGCCGGCCTGAAACTGGACCGGCGACAAATTGACCGCGACCTGCAATGGCCGCGGCCAGGAGGCCGCTTCCCGGCACGCCTCCCGCAGCACCCATTCGCCGATCGCGATGATAAGCCCGTTTTCCTCTGCGAGCGGAATGAACTGATCCGGCGGCACGAAGCCGCGCGTCGGATGATTCCAGCGCACCAGTGCCTCGAAGCCGATGATCTCGCCATCCATCCGCGCCTGCGGCTGGAAGTAGACCAGCAACTGGTTCTGCTCTACCGCCTGCCGCAGATCGTGCTGTAACAGCCTACGGTCGCGCAACTCCCGGTCCATCTCGGTTTCAAAGAAACAGACCCTTCCCCGGCCCTCGCGCTTGGCGCGATAGAGGGCGGAATCGGCGTTGGCAAGCAGCGTCGCTGCGTCCACGCCGTCGTCCGGATAGACCGCGATGCCGACGCTGAGGCCGACATGGGACAGAAAATCGTCGACCTCCAGCTCCTTGCCGATCGCCTCGACCATGCGTTCGGCGAGCGAGAGCACATCTTCGCGCCTGATGTCGTCGGGCATCAGGATCGTGAACTCGTCACCGCCGATGCGGGCGACAAAGGCGCCGTCGGCCTCCGCGACCAGACGTTCGGCGGCAGCCCGCATCATCATGTCGCCGACGGGATGGCCAAACACGTCGTTGACATCCTTGAAGCGGTCGAGATCGAGGCTGAGGACTGCAAAGCTCGTTGACGCCTCCTGCGCGCGCGCCAGCCGCTCGGCCAGCGCCGTGTTGAAAGCGCTGCGGTTCGGCAGATCCGTGAGCGCGTCGTGATGGGCCAGATGGCTGATCCGCGCCTCGTTGTTGATCCGTTCGGTGACGTCCTCGATCACGCCGACCAGATATTGCGGCGCGCCGTTCCCGTCGCGGACCAGCAGCTTGCGCGAATTGACCACACGATCGGGACCGTTGACGCCGACCTCGAGCAGATGCCCTTCCAGGAACATCGGCGTGCCGCTATCGACGACACGGCGATCCTGCTCGTTGACGAGGCGGGCGATATCGTCGGGAAAAATCTGCTCCGGAGTCTTGCCCAGCATCTCCTGGCGGGGCATGCCGTAATACTCTTCGCCGGCGCGGTTGAGCAGGATGTAGCGCGAGTCGCGCGCATCCTTGGCGAACACCGCAATCGGGATGTTCTCGATGATGCTGTCGAGAAACTCGCGCGCCCGCAACAGGTCCTGCTCGGCGCGCTTGTGCGTCTGCTCGAGCTCCTCGATCATCAGCTTCATGGCGCGGTCGGTACGGCGGCGATCGCGATCGCTCTCCTCATAGGCCGCGCCGACGAGCTCGCCGAGCCTGGCCAGATCGACCTGCCCGGATTCGTCCGTCGATTGCCTGATCTGCCTTGCCAGCAGGCGATGCATGGTCACGCGGCCGCCTCCGCGATGACAGTGACGGTCATGGTCTGGTTGTGCAGCTCGCAGCGGCGGGTCGCCGCGGGTGGCGCGATCTCGCCATAGGAGTAGAAGCCGATCCGGGTGACGTCCTCGCCGAGCTCGGCGGCAACCGCATCGAGCTCATCCTGCGTGCGCTGCCCCATCACCTTGCGACGGCCGGTGCAGCTCACGAGGATCGCGAGCTTGTCGCCCACGACCTCGTCCGCAAGAGCGTTGCGCGCCTGTCGGCCGGCCTCCCCTGCACCTGCGGCGAGACTATCGAAATTGGCGCGCATCAGCTGAGCGGTGCATCCTTCCGGAATATCGGCCGCAAATGTCAGCGTGCCGGCATTGCGATCCACTGCAAACACGGAGCGCACGATCTGTCGTTCAGGCGCGGCCTCGTCATGGATACGCAATGGAAATGCAAGACCCGAGCCCGGCATCGCGGCGGCCTCTTCCTCCCCGAGATAGCGGGTGTAGAGGTCGAGCGGCCGCTCGCCGTCGAGCTCGACCACGACAGGGCCGTCCGACTTTGTGACCTTGCGCCGCGGGCCGAACACGTCCCAGCCCCCGGCGCAGCCATGGGCGAAGCGGAAGGACGCACCATAGAAACCGATCGCGGCAACTCGGTTCGGCTGCGGCTCGCCATCGGCGCCAACCAAGGTTTGCTCCATCCTGGTGCCATCGCCGGCGAGGCCACCGGTCACCAGCAAGTCGGGCCCAAGCACCTCGGTGATACCAGCAATCAGTTCACTGCCGTTGACGTTCAAGCCTTCGCAGAGGACGAAGACACCGGCGAGATCCGGCGCCGCCAGCTGGCGGGCGAAACGCATGCCGCAAGTCCGCGACGCCTCGCGGGATTCGATTGTCTCGTTCACGACCCGCACTTGTGTCCGAGCGAAATGCAGGGCGACGGCGACGATGACGTCGTCGGCGATGTCGTCGCCATGGATCTGGCCACCCGTGCTGCAACCGACGATGTGGCTGTCGGGATAAAATCCGCGCAGCTCGCGATAGCGCTCGCCGCCCGCCAGTCCCTCTCGGCTGCCGAAATAAAGGACGAGCTGAGGCAGCTCGCGCAGGGCACTCGCTCCGCGCCAGCCATGGGCAGCATTCCAGTGGCGATATTGAATCTGCATCCCACGCTCTCTGCGGTCCTTGAACCACAGATTGTGACCCGGCGCATTGCGTCGCTGTTAATCGAGCGCCTGCTTTACCGCCATTGGTTACCCCGGCATGAAAGCCGTCGCCAATTCGCGATCTATTCCCCGTAGGAGCCCGGAGAATCGCCGCATGCATGCGCGACGCCTCCGTATTCTACCGGACGAGCACGGGCTCTCCGCGCTGCGCGGAACTATCATGCTGCTTCGGAACCCTGCCGGCCTCCGCAGCAACCCTGATGGCCGCGATGTTGGCGGCATAATCGGCGCTGCTCTTGCCGCGGAACACGGCGGAACCCGCCACCAGCGTATCAGCGCCTGCGGCGGCAATCGCAGCAGCATTGTCGCGCGTGACACCGCCGTCAACCTCGAGCCGGATCGGTCGCCCGCCGATCATGTTGCGGATGCGTGCGATCTTCTCGAGCTGGGAACCGATAAATGATTGGCCACCGAAGCCCGGGTTGACCGTCATCACCAGCACCAGATCGAGACGATCGAGCACATATTCGAGCGCGCTCTCGGGCGTCGACGGGCACAGGCTGACGCCGGCTTTCTTGCCGAGGGCGCGGATCGCCTGGAGCGAGCGGTCGAGATGCGGGCCGGCTTCTGCATGAATAGTGATGACGTCGGCGCCCGCCTTCGCGAACGCCTCGAGATAAGCATCGGCAGGCGCGATCATCAGATGCACGTCGAAGATCTTCTTCGTCATCGGCCTGACCGCCTTGATGATGTCAGCGCCGAAACTGATGTTCGGAACGAAGTGCCCATCCATGACGTCGCAATGGATCCAGTCGGCGCCTGCAGCGTCAATTGCCGCGATCTCCTCGCCGAGGCGTGCGAAATCCGCTGCCAGGATCGACGGGGCGATAATGATCTCCTTGCTCATGGCTTCGCACTCCGTGCATCGGCCCCGCCGCTGAAGACGCGGCTCGCCAGGACATCGATGGGATCGATCGTTTCGAGATCGGCAACATCGAGCATGCGGTCGAGATCAGACACAAGGCGATCGGCCTGCCGCAGGCGGATACGATCGACCGCGTTGCGGATCGAGCGTGCGTTGGAGAAGAACGGCTGGGTCCGACGTAGTGCAATGTATCTCTCGAACGCCTCGCGTGCGGCAGCCGAGAAGCGATAGCCGCGCTCCTTCAGCATCAGCTCCGCGATGACCAATAGCTCGGCCTCCGCATAATCAGGAAATTCGATGTGATGGGCAATGCGCGAGCGAAAGCCGGGGTTGGAGGCAAAGAAGCTCGTCATGCGCTCGCCATAACCGGCGAGGATCACGACGAGGTCCTCGCGCTGGTTCTCCATCACCTGGAGCAGGATCTCGATCGCCTCCTGGCCATAGTCGCGTTCGTTGTCGGGGCGGTGCAGGTAATAGGCCTCGTCGATGAACAGCACGCCGCCCATCGCCTTCTTCAGGATCTCCTTGGTCTTCGGCGCGGTATGACCGATATATTGCCCGACCAAATCGTCACGCGTCACCGAGATCACCTGCCCACGCCGCACGAAGCCGAGCCCGTGCAGGATTTTTGCCATGCGCAGCGCCACGGTGGTCTTGCCGGTGCCGGGATTCCCGGTGAACGACATGTGCAGCGTGGGCGGCGCCGATGCGAGCCCCACGCGCTGACGGATGCGTTCGATCAGCAGCAATGATGCGATCTGTCGCACGCGGCTCTTGACCGGCTTCAGGCCGATCAACTCCCGCTCGAGCTGCTGCAGCGTGTCGGTGATCCCGGCCGCCTCGGCCTCCTTGCGGAGATCGAAATGGGTTTCGTTCGGCTCCGATGTCGTGGCGCGGGGAACGTCGAGCATGGCTGGCCTCGAAGAAAAGAGCTTCGCCGCGGGGGGAGCGGCGAAGCAGTGGTCCGCCAAGGAAACGGAGCAGGGAGCGCTCCGCGCGGAAAGGAATGGCTACTGCTCGGCGTGGGCTGCAGGCTTGCGCACCGTGGTGTAGCGGATCGCACGGCCGCCGACCTCCTGCCGCACCAGCTCGAACTCGGCCTCCTTCGGCGGCCGGTTGACGATGAAGGAGATCCGCACCGATTCCCAACCGTGGCTGGAATCGAAACCGCTGATGCGGATGTAACGGTCGCCGTACACCCTGCGACACTCGGCGAGCTCCATCATCACGCCGGCGGCGTCCTGCAGATCGAACATCGGCAGGCCCCACATCTCCCAATAGGTGTTGCGGGGATGCGGATCGTCGGTGAACTCGATATTCACCGCCCAGCCGTTGGCAAGGCAGTATTGCACCTGCTTGTAGATCTGGTCGTCGGTGAGATCAGGTAGGAACGAGAAGCAGCCCTGGGTCAGTTTCATGTCAAAGCTCCTCAGACGGTTTCCAGCGCCGTCGGCACGAAGTCCGGCGTATCGGTGGATTGATAATTGAAGGTGACGTCCTTCCAGACTTCGAGCGCCGACTTCAGCGGCGTGCAGGTTTGGGCTGCCTTGGCCAGGATCTCCGGCCCTTCATGGACGTAGTCGCGGCCCTCGTTACGGGCGAGGATCATGGCTTCCAGCGCCACGCGGTTGGCGATCGCACCGGCCGCGATGCCCATGGGATGGCCGATGGTGCCGCCGCCGAATTGCAGTACGACGTCCTCACCGAGCAGATCGAGCAGTTGATGCATCTGGCCGGCATGGATGCCGCCGGAGGCGACCGGCATCATCTTGTTCAGGCTCGCCCAGGACTGATCGAAGAAGATGCCGTGCTCGAGCCTGGTTGGATTGAACTCCTCGCGACAGACATCGTAATAGCCACGGGTGGTGTTGGGATCGCCTTCGAGCTTGCCGACCACCGTGCCGGCATGGATGTGGTCGACACCCGCGAGCCGCATCCATTTGGCGATGACGCGGAACGATACGCCGTGGCTCTTCTGCCGCGTGTAGGTCGAGTGACCGGCGCGATGCAGATGCAGGATCATGTCGTTGCGGCGTGCCCATTTCGCCATGGACTGGATCGCGGTGTAGCCGATCACGAGATCGATCATGACGATGCACGACCCGAGCTCTTTGGCGAACTCCGCGCGCTCGTACATATCCTCCATCGTAGCAGCGGTGACGTTGAGGTACGTGCCCTTGACCTCGCCGGAGGCCGCCTGCGCGCGGTTCACGGCCTCCATGCAATAGAGGAAGCGGTCACGCCAGTGCATGAAGGGTTGCGAGTTGATGTTCTCGTCGTCCTTGGTGAAGTCGAGCCCGCCCTTCAGCGCCTCATAGACCACGCGGCCATAGTTGCGGCCCGATAGCCCGAGCTTCGGCTTCACGGTTGCGCCCAGCAGCGGACGGCCGAACTTGTCGAGCCGCTCGCGCTCGACCACGATGCCGGTTGCGGGGCCCTGGAACGTCTTCACATAGGCGACCGGGAAGCGCATGTCTTCCAGCCGTAGCGCCTTCAGCGGCTTGAAGCCGAACACGTTGCCGATGATCGATGCCGAGAGGTTCGCGATCGAGCCGGGCTCGAACAAATCGAGGTCATAGGCGATGTAGGCGAAATACGATCCCGGCGTGCCCGGCACCGGGTCGACGCGGTAGCACTTCGCGCGATATTTCTCGGCCGCGGTCAGGCGATCGGTCCACACCACCGTCCAGGTTGCGGTGGAGGACTCGCCGGCCACTGCAGCCGATGCCTCGATCGGGTCCACCCCATCCTGCGGCGTGACGCGGAACAGCGCGATGACGTCCGTGTCCTTCGGCGTGTATTCGGGCTCCCAATAGCCCATGCGCGCGTATTCCATCGTGCCCGAGCGATAGCGCTCTTTGCCGCGGACGGTTCCAGCATGTGCGTTCATGGCTCTCTCCTGCTCTTCTCTCTCTGAATGACTAGGCTGCGACCGGCTCGCGCGTGCCGGTGCGCGGGTCGAGCTCGCCGGTGCGGTAGCGCCGTGCCATCTCGCTCAACGGAACCACCTTGATCTTGCTGGCATGGCCCGCGGTGCCGAACTGCTCGAAACGGTCGCGGCAGAGCTCCCGCATCGCATCCATCGCGGGCTTGAGGAATTTGCGCGGATCGAACTCGGAGCGCGATTGTGCAGCCACTTTCCGGAACACCGCTGTCATGGCCAGGCGGCAATCGGTATCGATATTGACCTTGCGCACGCCGCTCTTGATGCCGCGCACGATCTCCTCGACCGGCACGCCCCAGGTCTGCGGCATCTCGCCGCCGAACTGGTTGAACATGTCCTGAAGCGGCTGCGGCACCGACGAGGAGCCGTGCATCACCAGATGCGTGTTCGGCAGCCGCCGATGGATCTCCTCGACCACCCGCATCGCCAGGATATCGCCGTCAGGCTTGCGGCTGAACTTGTAGGCGCCGTGCGAGGTGCCCATCGCGATGGCGAGCGCATCGACCTTGGTGGCGCGGACGAAATCGACGGCCTGATCAGGGTCGGTCAACAGCTGGTCGTGGCTGACCTTGCCCTCGACGCCGTGGCCATCCTCCTGCTCGCCGACGCCGTGCTCGAGCGAGCCGAGCACGCCAAGCTCGCCTTCGACGGAGGCGCCGACCCAATGGGCGAGATCGACCACACGGCGGGTGATCGCGACGTTGTAGTCGTAGTCGGCGGCGGTCTTGGCATCGGCCTTGAGCGAGCCGTCCATCATCACCGAGGTGAAGCCGTGCGCGATGGCGGAGGCGCAGGTCGCCTCGTCATTGCCGTGGTCCTGATGCATGCAGAGCGGGATGTCCGGATAGGTCCGCTCCAGCGCGTCGATCATATGCGAAAGCATGAGATCGCCGGCATAGCTGCGCGCGCCGCGCGAGGCCTGGATGATGACGGGCGCATCGACCTCGGCCGCCGCCTGCATGATCGCGATGCCCTGCTCCATGTTGTTGATGTTGAACGCCGGCACCGCGTAGCCGTGGGACGCGGCGTGGTCGAGCAATTGGCGAAGGGTGATACGGGCCACGGGACTTCCTCCTGTTATGGCTTGCTGACGCGGGCAATCGCCCGGCGGGCAGCTTCGGCGACGCTCTGCGGCGTGATGCCGAACTCGCGGTAGAGCACCGGTGCCGGCGCCGAGGCGCCGAAGCCGCGCATGCCGACGAACTCGCCGTCAGCGCCGATCCAGCGAAACCAATCACCGGCGACCGCCGCCTCGACGCCGACACGTGGCGCGGTGCCGAGAACGGCGGCGCGATAGTCATCCGGCTGCTCCTCGAACAGAGCGAAGCAAGGTGCGGAGACCACGGCCGCGCGGACGTACTCGGTCGCGAGCAGCCGGGCAGCCTCCAGCGCGATCGAGACTTCCGAGCCTGTGGCCATCAACGTCACGTCACGGCCGCCGTCCGGCGAAACGATCACATAAGCACCGCGTGCCACGCGGTTTCGGCCGCGGACATCGCTGCGGAAGGTCGGCAGAGCTTGCCGCGACAAGCACAGCACGGACGGACGATCTTCGCTCGCAAGCGCGCAGTCCCAGGCTTCCAGCGTCTCGACCGCGTCGGCGGGGCGGAACACGAGCAAGTTCGGAATGACGCGCAGCGCGGCGAGATGCTCGACCGGCTGATGCGTCGGCCCATCCTCGCCGAGCCCGATGGAGTCGTGCGTCATCACATGGATGACACGCAGCCGCATCAGGGCCGCAAGGCGGATTGCCGGCCGGCTGTAATCGGAAAACGCGAGGAATGTGCCGCCATAGGGAATGAAGCCGCCGTGCAGCGCGAGACCATTCATCGCAGCGGCCATACCGTGCTCGCGGATGCCGTAGTGGATGTAGTTGCCGGCGAACGCATCGCGCTTGACGGGCGTCTGGGCCTTGGCATGCGTCAGGTTTGAATGCGTCAGGTCTGCCGAGCCACCGACGAAGCCAGGGATGGTCCCCGCGATGCCATCGAGCACCTGTTGCGAGGCTTGCCGCGTCGCGAGCTTGGGACGCTCGGTGGCAAAGCGCTCGCGCAATTTCGCCGAGGCCTGGGCATAGGCGTTCGGCAGGGCAACCGACTTGCCCTCAATGAAGAGGTCGCGCTGGTCGGGCGTCGCGTCTTCGTAGCGGTCGAGCCAGGCGAGGCGTTCGACCTGCCCGCGCTGCCCGATCATCCGCCACGCCTTTGCGACAGGGATCGGCACCACGAAGGGCTGATAATCCCAGCCAAGCGTTCGCCTTGCTGCCGCGGCCTGCTCGGTGCCGAGCGGCGCGCCATGCGCCTTCTCGGTGCCCTGACGGTCCGGTGCGCCATAGCCGATGATGGTGCGGCAGGCGATCAGCGACGGCTTTCCGGTTTCGCGCTCTTCCGCGATCGCCTGAGCAACGGCTTCGGGATCGTGGCCATCAACGCGGCGCACCGACCAGCCTGAAGCCGCGAAACGTGCCAGCTGGTCATCCGAGGTCGCGAGCGACGTCGGCCCATCGATCGAAATGCCGTTGTCGTCGAACAGCACGATCAGGCGGCCGAGCCCAAGATGTCCTGCGAGCGAGATCGCCTCCTGACTGATGCCCTCCATGAGACAGCCGTCGCCTGCGATCACATAGGTGAAGTGGTCCACAAGACCATCACCATGCCGCGCATTGGCCATACGCTCGGCGAGCGCCATACCCACGGCAGTCGCGATCCCCTGCCCCAGCGGACCCGTCGTGGTCTCGACGCCGGGCGTGTGGCCATATTCCGGATGTCCCGGTGTCTTCGAGCCCCACTGCCTGAAGGCCTTGATGTCGTCGAGGCTGACATCACCGCCAGTGAGATGCAGCAACGCGTACAGCAGCATCGAGCCATGGCCCGCCGAGAGGACAAAACGATCGCGATCCGGCCAGTTCGGATGCGCCGAGTCGAATTTGAGGAAGCGCGAGAACAACACTGTCGCGACATCGGCCATGCCCATGGGCAGGCCGGGATGACCGGACTGCGAGGTCTCGATGGCATCGACCGCGAGGAAGCGGACGGCGTTGGCGAGATCGCTGTGCGCGACGGCCGTGAGGTCGGCGTCGGCATGAACCGAAATGTTCATCAGATCCTCCAATTGTTGATCTTGCAGATCACTTCAGGCTGCGCTTGCGCTCGATCAGCTGCATGATCAGCGGCGTCAGGATCAGCTGCATGGCGAGGTCGAGTTTCGCACCCGGACACACGATCGAATTCGCCCGCGACATCCAGCTGTGCGGCAGCATCGACAGCAGATAGGGAAAGTCGATGCCGCGTGGATTCTTGAAGCGGATCACGACCATCGATTCGTCAGGCGTCGGGATCCAGCGCGCGATGAACGGATTTGACGTGTCCACCGTCGGCACGCGCTGGAAATTGATGTCGGTCTCGGTGAATTGCGGGCAGATGTAGTGGATGTAATCAGGCATCCGCCGCAGGATCGTGTCGGTCACGGCCTCGGTCGAATAGCCCCGCGCGCTGCGGTCGCGGTGCAGCTTCTGGATCCACTCGAGATTGATGACGGGCACGACGCCGATCTTGAGGTCGGCATAGCGCGCGACATTGACCCTGTCGGTGACGACGGCCCCGTGCAGGCCCTCGTAGAACAAGAGGTCCGAGTTCTCCGCCAGTCGTTCCCATTCGGTGAAGGTGCCGGGCGCGGCGCCGTGCAGCGCGGACTCCTCCTCGTCGTGCACGTAGTGCCGCGTCACCGCCGTGCCGGTCTCGCCATAATCGCGGAAGGCACGCTCCAGCTCCTCGAACAGATTGGTCTCGGGGCTGAAATGGCTGAAATGCTTGTTGCCGCGTTCGGCCTCCGTCGCCATCTGCGCACGCATCTCGGCGCGGTCATAGCGATGGAACGCATCGCCCTCGATGTAGACGGCGTTGACCTTCTCGCGGAAGAAGATCTGCTCAAAGGTCTTCTTGACCGAGGTGGTGCCGGCACCGGACGAGCCGGTAATGGAGATGATGGGATGCTTCCTGGACATGGGTCACCTCGCTCACAGCCGGAAAAAGCCGCGCCGCGCGAACAGCGGTGCGGAGACGCTGGCGACCAGCAGCGGATCGCAGTGCAGCTCAGCGACGCGCCGCACCTCGTTGCTTGAGCCCATGATCAGGGGCACGCGCTGGTGCAGGCTTTGCGCTGACAGATCGAGGATGCGCTCGCGCCCGGTCGAGGCCGAGCCGCCGGCCTGCTCGATGATCATGGCCATCGGGTGGGCCTCGTAGACGAGGCGCAGGCGGCCGTCGCCATAACCAGGCCGCGCGTCCGAAGGATAGAGGAACACGCCGCCGCGGGTCAGGATGCGATAGGCTTCAGCAACCAGCGAGCCGATCCAGCGCATGTTGAAATTGTGGTTCGCGGGCCCGTCGATGCCGGCGAGACATTCGTCGATGAAGGCGCGCACCGGCGGGTCCCAATGGCGACGGTTGGAGACGTTGATCGCGAACTCCTCGCAAGTTTCGGAGATCTGTACGGCGCTCCGCGCGAGACGGAAGCAGCCGGCCTTGCGATCGAGGGTGAAGATGTCAACGCCATCGCCGAGCGTTAGCACCAGTGACACTTGCGGCCCGTAGGTGACGAAGCCTGCCGCCAGCTGCGCCGAGCCGCGCTGATGGAAGGCGAGGCCGAGATCGTCGGGTGCCGGCAGGATCGAGAAGATCGTGCCGACGGTCATGTTCAGGTCGATGTTGGAGGAGCCGTCGAGCGGATCGATCGCGACACAAATCTTGGCTGCGCGGTCGCCGATCTGCGGCTCGCGCATCTCTTCCGACGCCAGCGCCGCGATCGGCAGCTTGCCGAGGCAGCGGCGCAGGATCGCATCGGCCTGCACGTCGAGGTCGCGCTGGATGTCGCCGTCACTGTTGCAGCCGGTGGTCAGGCCGGAGGCGTCGGCGAGAGCGCCTGTGGCGATGAGGTCCGCGATCTCGATCGCGGCGGTTGCGATGGCGTCGACTGCGGCCGCGACGGCCAGCGCGTGCGGCGCCGTCTCGGAATAGCGTTGAAGGTGGTCGTCCAGCCTGAGTTGCCCGGTCATCTGCGTCCATCCCCTTGTGGGCATCGCATCCAGTTCCCTCCCTTCCGGAGGTCGGTGCGGTCTGTCCCAGCACGATGAGATTGACAGGGGCGGCTTAATAAGGAAAATTTCTAATCATAATGAGTGTCAAAGAATTTCCTTATAATGGTTCCAGCCATGCGGCGACCCAACTCCGGCATCTGACGATCCGGCAGTTGCGCTCGCTTGCCGCGCTCTCGGCCAAGGGCAGCGTGACGGCGGCCTCGACCCAGCTCGGGCTGACGCAACCGGCGGTGACGCAGCAACTCCGGCAACTTCAGGACCTTGCGGGTTTGCCGCTGGTGCAGCGGACCGGGGACGGCATGCTACTGACCGAGGCAGGTCGGGAGGTGCTGGCGCTCGCCGAACGCGTCGAAGCCGCGATCGCCGACTGCCAGGGTGCGCTCGACCTGCTCGCCGGCAAGACCGGCGGAACGGTGCACCTTGGGGCGGTCTCGACCGCGAAATATTTCGTGCCGCACGCGATCGCGGCGTTCTCCAAGCGCTCGCCGAAGATCGAGATCAAGCTCACCATCGGCAACCGCGAGGAGATCCGCGAGGCCATGCACGGCTACGAGCTCGATTTCGCCGTGATGGGTCGGCCACCGGCCGACGTCAGCGTCGACGTGCGCCAGCTCGGGCGCAATCCGCACATCATCGTCGCGCGCAAGGGACACTGGCTGGAGAAGGATTCAGGCCTGAGCCTGACTGACCTCGTGCACGAGACTTTCCTTACGCGCGAGCCGGGATCAGGCACCCGCACGCTGATGGAGGGGATGTTTCAGAAGTCGGACCTCGAGCCGATCATCGGCATGGAGATGAGCAGCAACGAGACCATCAAGCAGGCTGTCATCGCCGGGCTCGGCATCGCCTTCATCTCGGCGCACACCGTGGCGCATGAGCTCGCCGAGGGCCGCCTCGTCGTGCTCGACGTCGCGGGCCTGCCGATCGTCCGGCAATGGTACGTGATCCGCCGCAGCGACAAGGTGCTGCTGCCGCCGGCGCAGGCGATGTTCGATTTCCTGGGCTCGGAGGGCGCGAATTATCTGCCTGAAGTGCCCGATTTCGGCGAGCGATAGCGCCGCATTCAGCCCATCAGCTTCATTGCGATCGTCGCCGCCAGAATGACGATGATCTGGAGCAGACGCTCTGTCGTGAAGATGCGGTTGAAGGTGGTCATCGCGTGCCCGGTCGTCGTGACGGAATTGGTCGGCGAATTGCTAGCATACGGGGTCGGCGGCGTAACTCCGTATGGCCCACGTATCCTGCCGGCACGCATACTCGCGATGGTTAACCATCAGGCGGCGCGCGGCGTGGCGAAATCGGCGTGCGCGGCGAAATAGGCTTCCAGCTCCGATAGCGCGCGGGCTTCCCACTCGCTGGCCTGCTCCAGCAGCGACCAGCGCTGGCTCGGACGAAACGCCGCGGTCTGGCGATAGAGCGATGCGATGCCGCGGTAGCGGCGCACGTTCTCGAAAATGGCGTGCCCGTTCATGACCAAAACTCCCTCGTAATCCCGCGGGAGAAACTGCGGCCAAATCTTTTTCGAAAAGTTAGCGGCGCGATCCGGCTGCACGGATGGTTGCCGGACTGTTGCGCGCGCGCAACGGCCTGATCGCAACACCCTCCGTCTATTGCGAATTCGTTGCCGCGCTCTCGCCTGACGCCTTCAATCCGCCGCGGCTGACGATCGCCATGGCCTTGCGGCAGAGATCGGCCAGGCCGATCAGGAGGACGGCAAGCAGGAAGAACAGGTTGATGGAATCAGCGTCAGCAGCGGTCAGCGGGGTGATCTCGAAGACCGGCGGCATGAACGCAAACCACACCACCGGAATGGTGAGCAGAGCTGCGAAGATGGCCGCAGGCGCGCCCGCGACAAGGCCGAGCACGAACAGGCCGGGCAGGAAGGTTGCGAAATAGAGCTTGGCGCCGAGCGCGACGCAGACGCCTTGAAGCGCAGCCGACACCGCGACCGAAACAAATCCGAGCAGAAATGCCTGCCACGACCATGGCCGTACTCGCGGTACGCCAACCAGTCCCGCACGCCTCATAGGGCCTCCCCCTGCCGCCGTTAGCCAGGCCGCTTGCGACCAAAGTACTACAGCTGCAGGGACTCTGCGAAGCGGAAATTACGCCCTGTGCGCCCGACTATCCGAGCCTTGGTAAACGGTCCCGGCACACAATCGTACCGCTATTCGGTTGCAGCGTAGATCAGGCTGGCGACGGGCAGCGCAAGGCCAATGGCAGAAGCCAGCGTCCAGCCGCCTTGCGCGAACGCCCAGGCTCCGACCGCGGATCCGGCCGCGCCGGCGGCGAAGAACGTCGCCATGTAGAGGCCGTTGAGACGGCTGCGATGCTCGTGGCCGAGCACGAAGATGGCGCGGAAGCCCAGCACGACATTGCCCTGCACGCCGAAATCGATCGCGATTGCGGCAACGACCAGACAGGCAAGATTGAGCACCGATCCGGCCGCACCGACATGCGTGACGAGGAAGCCGACGGCGACGAACAGCATCGCAGCAAGCGTGGCGATGCGGCTGTGGCCGCGATCGGCGAGCCGCCCTGCGATCGGCGCCGCGAACACGCCTGACACGCCGGCGAGCGCGAACAGCGCGATGCCGCTCTGGGTGAAGCCGAATTGGCTGGCAAGCTGCAGCGGAACGACCGTCCAGAACAGGGCGAAGGCACCGAACAGGCCGGCCTGGTAGAGCGCGCGGCGCCGCAGCAGCGGCATGGTCCGCACCAGATGCGGCATCGACAGCAACAACGCGCCGTAGTGCATCCGCGCCACCGGCTTGCGCTGCGGCAGCGTCAGGCGAAGCACGACGATGAGCGCGATCATCAACGCCGCCGAGCAGAAGAACACCGCATGCCACGACAGCGCCGCGGTGATGAAGCTCGAGGCCGGCCGCGCCAGCATGATGCCGAGCATCAATCCGGTCGAGACGTTGCCGACGACCCGGCCGCGAATGGCTTCCGGCGCCAGATGGGCGGCATAGGGAACGATGATCTGCACCGCGACCGAGCCGAGGCCGATGAACAGCGCCGCGATCAGAAACGGCAGCGCATGGGTCGCAAAGCCGGCCGCCACCAGTGCCGCCGCACCGAGCGCGATGACGGTGCAGATCAGCGTGCGGTTCTCGACGAGATCGCCGAGCGGCACGATAAACAGCAGCCCCGTGCCATAGCCGATCTGCGTCATGGTTACGATCAGGCCGGCCGCCGCATGCGACAGGCCGAGCGCGGCGCTGATCGGGGCGATCAGCGGCTGAGCGTAGTAGATGTTGGCGGCGACCATGCCACAGGCCGCGGCTAGCACGAAGGTCAGTCGTTGCGACACCGCATCCGTCTCCGGCGCGGTCTCGATCGTGGCATTCATCGTCATTCCAAGCTCTCCAGGACTCTCTCAATATATAGGAAACGTTCGTTCCCTAATTCGACAACAATTCAGGCAAGCAGCCTCATCGCGACGCCGACCAGGCGCTCGCCGTCGAGCGGCAGGCGCGCCTTGCCGACGACGCGCAGCCCCTGCGTCATGCAGATCATCAGCCGTGCGGTATCGTGGGCGTCGACATGGTCCGGGATCGAGCCGTCGGCCTGTCCCTGGCGAATGAGGCCGGCGATGAAGCTTTCGTTGGTCTTGAGCTGCGTTGTGACGCGCGCACGCATCACCGGATCGACCGCCGACAGCTCGACCGCGCTGCCGACCACGATGCAGCCGCGGCGCCCCTCTGCGCCTTGCGAGTGCTCGACATAGGAAAGCAGCACGTTGCGCACCCGCTCGCGGCCATTGGCGCCGCGCGCGGCTGCATTGCGGGTCTGCTCGCTCCGCACCGCCACGTAGCGCTCGAAGGCGGCAAGGAAGACGGCATGCTTGTCGCGAAACGCCTTGTAGACGCTGCCGGTGGCAAGCCGCATGGCCGCCGTGAGCTCTCCGATCGAGGTCGCATGATAGCCGCGCTCGCAGAACACCCTGATGGCGCCGTCGAGCGCTGTGTCCATGTCGAACTCCCGGGGACGACCGGGAGGATGGGCTGATGGCTCGGATTTTCGGGCGGCCTTTTGCATCGCGATATATTAGGGAATGATTGTTCCCAAATAAAGGCACGTGTTTGTGATTGTTGGGGACGCGACAACGGCCCCACCCTGGCGTCATCCTGGCCTTCGCCAGAACGACGATGAGGAGACAGAATGGCAACCCGACACGCGAAGAGCGATCACCCCTTCCGCCGCACCGGCGTGCCGTCCGCCATGGTCGTCACGCCCTTCCGCTCCACGATCATCCCGTAGGCCTGCGGCTGGCGGTGAACATCGAAATTGAACGTCGTGCGCTTGTAGGAGTTGCAGAGGTCGAGATCGCAGCGGGCAAACGCGAGCTCGTCGCCCTTGGTGGTGCATCGCGCGATGATCTCGCCTGATGGCGCGATGATGCAGCTGCCGCCGATATGGTCGACGCCCTCTTCAACACCGGCCTTGGCGACGCCGACGACGAAGGTGCCGTTCTGATAGGCGCCAGACTGCATCACCAGATGGTTGTGGAACAGCGAGAGATCGTCGTGCTCGGGCGCCGGCGGATTGTGCACCGGCGTGTTGTAGCCGATCATCACCATCTCGACGCCCTGCAAGCCCATCACCCGATAGGTCTCGCTCCAGCGGCGATCGTTGCAGATCGCCATTCCCATCACGCCGCCGAAGGCGTCAACGACACCGAAGCCGGAGCCGGGCTCGAAATAGCGCTTCTCCAGATGCTGAAACTTGCGCCATGGCTCATGCTCGGCATGACCGGGCAGATGGACCTTACGGTACTTCGCAACCGTCGCGCCGCTTTTGTCGATGAGGATCGACGTGTTGTAACGATGGACGATGCCAGTCTCGAGCGTGAGCTCCGCATAGCCGAGGCAAAAGCCGATGCCGCTCTCGCGCGCGAGGTCGAACAGCGCTTGCGTCTCCGGCCCCGGCATCTCGAGTTCAAAGAAGCCGTCAATCTCGGCCTGATCCTCAAAATACCAGCGCGGAAAGAACGTGGTCAGCGCGAGCTCGGGATAGACGATCAGATCGCAGCCATTGGCCTTGGCCTGGCGCATCAACGCCATCAGCCGCCCGACGACCTCAGTCCGCGTCTCGCTTCTCGCGATCGGGCCGAGCTGGCCGGCCGCAACAGTCAAAAATCTCGCCACGCCTTTGCCCTCATACGCGCCCCGGATTTCCCGAGAGCCGCCGCACTATCCAGCCGCGCCTATGCAGATTCCGCGCCTGTCGGGCCGGATGCAGCAAGGAATTTTGGCGAAATCAGGCATTCCAGGAACTTTCGTTGCCAATCTGCAACGGTTCCCGACGATCTAAGACCGGACAAAAGAAACGCCCATTGCGGCCACGAACCCTGCTCACAACGCCGTGAGACAAGTCAGGGGAACGACGATGCGTGCACAACGCGTTTGGAACGTGAATGGAGCCGCCAGCATCGGGCAGCTTCAATCCAGATTGGATGATCTGAACAAGCGGCTAAGCCAGCTCGAGAGCCAGCATCCCGAAAGCTGGAAGGTGGAACAGCTGAAATCGAGCGCGCTCAACCTGTCCAGGGAGATCGACGACATCCGCTGCGCCGAGGCGACGGCGGCGCTGCGCGAGTTGCTGCGGAAGTAGTCGCGCCTGCGCGCAGGACGATTCGGCACAGCGCCTCGGAACCAACGCTCCGCCCCGCCATTTCCATGGGGAGCATGGAGCAAAATCATGACCAGGCATCTGACGCGAGCCCTTTTCGCGCGTGGTGTGGCCGGCGCGGTTTCCACGCTGGTTTTGTGCGCGACGGTGGCCTTCACCATCGCGCGCCACTTCGCGCTGTGAGGATTTTTGCATGACGTCCGAACCCGAGGAGTCGGTGAGGCTGCAAGGCTTTGGCGAGATGACGCTGCGCACGGCAATCGCAACCGTGATGCTGCTCGCCCCGCGCGAGCGCGCGGAGGCCGCGATCTTCCGCGTGCGTGATGGCGTACGTCTGGCTTCAAGCGAGATCGCCGAGCTTGCGACGGAGTGGGAGATCGCGCCGGCGGCCGAGATCAGATCGCCAGGACTCGTCCCCGATCAGCACTGGTCAGACATCGTCCGCGGCATGGTCCGCGAGGCCCCGCTGCCGTCACTGATCGTGGCGTTTCTGGTGGGTGTGCTGGTAGCGCGGCGGTGATGACGCACGCTCGAAAGGACAAGCTCGTGTGAGTGAATCGCGCCGTGCCGCGAAATCCGGAAGAAATCTTTTGCGCTCGCGAAATCGCGATCCGTCGGCAAGGAACGGCCGAAGGCAGCAGGGATTGGCCCCCGTGTCGAAACCTGACATGGAGACAACCATGACACGCATGAAACTTGTGAGCGCGGCCGCACTGATGGCCGCGATTTTGCCACTCGCGACTCTAAGCCCCAGCCTCGCCGCGGGACGCGGTCCGGGCGAGTGTACCCCTCCGGCCGGAGCGGCTGTCGGCGCCGCGGGTCCAGCCATGAGCGGCGGCCAGCTGATGGCCGGCGTCGGTCAGTGCCGTCCCGTCGGCGGCTGGAGTCAAACCAACACCTATGGCTATCGCGAGCCCGGTTACGGATATGACGAGCCCGGCTGGGGCACGCCGGCTTACGGACCGGCACCGTACGCGTACTGAGGCACAGTCCTGAAAGATTACAACGGCGCGGTCGATCTCGGCCGCGCCGTTTGTGTTGGATGAATACCGATTGAAGCCAGGGGTCTGGGCCGCGCGATCCGCAAGACGTCATTGACCGCCAGCGTTGGATTATCCTCGGGCCAGCCATGCCGCTGCGGCAACCGCCCCTGCGCGAACCAAATCGGCCGTGGACCCGCCCTCAAAATCGTTGCACAAAGGCGTCTCGAGACGCTGGCGGCCGGTCCGCCAAGCCTTTGGAAAACGTCAACTTTTGGAAGAATGGTCGGAGTGGCAGGATTCGAACCTGCGACCCCTGCGTCCCGAACGCAGTGCTCTACCGGGCTGAGCCACACTCCGACAAGAGGCCGGCTTATAGCGTCGGGTTTGGCGCACCGCAAGCGGCCGAGCTGAGGAATTTTGTCCCTGTGAAAACGGGTCTTGAAACGCTGATTTTGCCAGCCGGTGAGGCCGGCGCACAAGCCGCCGCCCGGACCCTGGCCGCCGGCGGGCTGGTCGCGTTTCCAACCGAGACGGTCTATGGGCTCGGCGCCGATGCCGCCAATGCCACTGCGGTCGCCCACATCTACAGCGCCAAGGGCCGGCCGGCGTTCAATCCGCTGATCGCCCATGTCCCCGACCTCGCGGCGGCACGGCGGATCGGCCGGTTCGATGCGCGCGCGCTCAGGCTTGCGGAGGCCTTCTGGCCGGGACCGCTGACGCTGGTGGTGCCGAAGACGGATGATTGTCCGGTCTCTGATCTCGCCACGGCAGGCCTCGACACCGTCGCGATCCGCATTCCCGCCCACCCGGTGGCGGAGGCGATCCTGCGCACCTTTGGCGGGGCGGTGGTGGCACCGTCCGCAAATATCTCCGGCCACGTCTCGCCGACGCTGGCGGCCCACGTGGAGAGCGATCTTGCGGGACGGATCGACCTGATCATCGACGGCGGGCCGGTTGCGGTCGGCGTCGAATCGACCATCGTCGGCTGCTTCGAGGCGCCGATGCTGCTCCGCCCCGGCGGACTGTCGCGCGAGCGGATCGAGGCCGTGCTCGGCGCGCCGCTGGCGCGGCCACCCGTCGAGGCCGACAGCGACGACAGCCAGCCGCTGGCGCCGGGCATGCTGGCCTCGCATTACGCGCCGCGCGCCACCGTGCGACTTCACGCGCAGGACGTTGCGCCCGGCGAGGCGCTGCTGGCTTTCGGCCCTGGTCGCCTGCCCGGCGTGGAGGCCGCCGCCGCCGTCATGAATCTGTCGTTTACGGGCGATCTCGATGAAGCCGCGGCCAATCTGTTCGGCTATCTTCGCAGCCTCGATGCGAAGGCACCGCGAGCGATCGCCGTGATGACGATTCCGGAAGAAGGCTTGGGCGAAGCGATCAACGACCGGCTGCGGCGCGCTGCGGTGGCACGATAAGAGTGGAACAAGACACGATGAACATCAATCAATCCGCCTTCCCGCCGCTTGCGCCCGAGCTGATCGACCAATTCCGCAAGATCGTCGGCGATCGCCATGCGATCACCGATGCGGCCGATATCGAGGCTTACGTCACCGAGGAGCGCAACCTGTTCCACGGCCGCTCGCCGCTGGTGCTGCGCCCGGGTTCGACGGCGGAAGTGTCCGCGATCTGCAAGCTCGCTTCCGAACAAAAAATCGCGCTGGTGCCGCAGGGCGGCAATACCGGGCTCGTCGGAGGCCAGACGCCGCATAATGGCGAGGTCGTTGTGTCGCTGCGCCGCCTGGACAAGATCCGCGAGGTCGACACCGCTTCCAACACCATGACGTGTGAGGCCGGCGTGATATTGCAGATCGCGCAGCAGAAGGCGTCCGATGTGGACCGACTGTTTCCGCTGTCGCTGGGCGCGGAAGGCAGCTGCACCATCGGCGGAAATCTCTCGACCAACGCCGGCGGCACCGCGGCGCTCGCCTATGGCGTCGCGCGCGAGATGGTGCTGGGCCTCGAGGTGGTGCTGGCTGACGGGCGCGTGCTCAACCTGCTGTCGAAGCTGAAGAAGGACAACACCGGCTACAATCTGCACAACCTCTTCATCGGCGCCGAAGGCACGCTAGGCATCATCACCGCGGCCACGCTCAAGCTGTTTCCGAAGCCGCGGGCGATCGAGACCGCCTATGTCGGGCTGAAATCGCCGGCGGCGGCACTCAAGCTGCTGACGATCGCGCAGGGCGAGGCCGCGAATGCGCTGACGAGCTTTGAGCTACTCTCGGAGATGGCGGTCGATTTCTCGGTGCGGCACGGCATCGACGTGCGTGATCCGCTCAGCGAGAAGCACCCCTGGTATGTGCTGATGGAATTGTCCTCCCCCGGCGACGACGCCCGTACGCCGCTGGAGACGATCCTCGGGCGCGCCATGGAGGAAGAGATCGTCGACGACGCCGTGATCGCGGCCAACCTCACCCAGCGCAGCAATTTCTGGAAGCTGCGCGAGGAGATGTCGGCGGCGCAGAAGCCGGAGGGCGGCTCGATCAAGCACGACATCTCCGTTCCCGTCGTTGCGGTGCCGGCCTTCATCGAGGAGGCCAATGCCGCTGTGGTCAAACTGATCCCCGGTGCACGGCCGGTGCCGTTCGGCCATCTCGGCGACGGCAATTTGCATTACAATGTCAGCGAGCCGATCGGCGCCAACACCGCTGACTTTCTCGCACGCTGGCATGAGATGAACGCCGTGGTGTTCGAGATCGTGCTGCGCATGGGCGGCTCGATCTCGGCCGAGCACGGCATCGGCGTGCTCAAGCGCGACGAGCTGCCTGACGTCAAAGACAAGACCGCGATCGAGCTGATGCGGTCGATCAAGGCGATGCTCGATCCACTGGGCATCATGAATCCGGGGAAAGTGCTGTAGGCATGTCTGCTCTCAAGATCGATGCCATCAACGACACCGATGTCGAGCCGGTGGTGGCGCTGTGGCAGCGCTGCGGCCTGACGCGCCCCTGGAACGATCCGCATACCGATATCGCGCTGGCACGGCGGCGCGAGAACTCGACGGTGCTTGTTGGCCGCGACAATAGCGCGATCGTGGCGACCGTCATGGTCGGCCATGACGGTCATCGCGGCTGGGTCTATTACGTCGCGGTCGACCCCGATGGCCGCAAGCGCGGCTATGGCCGGGCGATCATGGCGGCCGCCGAGGACTGGCTGCGCAATGCCGGCATCGCCAAGCTGCAGCTGCTGGTTCGCCGCGAGAATGCGCAGGCGAGTGCGTTCTATCAATCGCTCCGCTTCGAGGAATCGACCTCGGTGATGTTCCAGAAGTGGCTCGACGGCCGCGAACACTGAAAGACAGTCATGACCATTTCCGACCGCGTCCGCATCAAGGACGTTCGCGTGCTCTCGGACGGCTGGACCACGCTGAAGAGCACCACGTTCGACTACCGGCGCGCCAATGGCGAGTGGCAGACGCAGAAGCGCGAGACCTATGAGCGCGACAACGCGGCCGCCATCCTGCCCTACAATCGCGCGCAGCGCAGCGTGATCCTGGTGCGCCAGTTCCGCCTGCCGGCTTTCATCCGCGGCTACGACGATCTACTGATCGAAGCGGCCGCCGGCGTGCTGGACAATGCCTCGCCGGAGGAGCGCATCCGTGCCGAGGCCGAGGAAGAAACCGGCTATCGCCTGCACCACGTGCACAAGGTGTTCGAAGCCTTCATGAGCCCGGGCGCCATCACCGAAAAGCTGCATTTCTTCGTCGCCGAGTACGCGCCGCACATGCGGGTCAGCGACGGCGGCGGCCTCGAGCACGAGGGCGAGGACATCGAGGTGCTGGAGCTCGGCATCGACGAGGCACTGGCGATGATCGCCGACGGCAGGATCATCGACGGCAAGGCGATCATGCTGCTGCAATACGCCGCGCTCCATATCTTTCGCTAGACCGCTGCGGTGGCAATTCTGGCCTGCGCGGCCCTGGCCCCTGTTGAGCAACCCGAAAACTATCTCTAGTCTGCCTCTCAACAAGAACCAGGAGACGCGCCCATGTCCGCTCCGCGCGACGACGAATTCGGTTTTGCGCCCGACTATGATTCCCCGATCCCTTATATGCAGCGCACGCGGGATTATTACAGCGCGATCGGCTACACCACGCCGTATCGCTGGGCGCATTACACCGCGGCGCCGTTCCAGAAGCTGACGAAACCGCTGGCGGAGTCGCGTGTCACCATCATCACGACGGCCGCGCCCTACGATCCCGCCAAGGGTGATCAAGGCCCGGGCGCGGCGTATAATGGCAGCGCCAAATTCTACCAAGTCTATGACGGCGACACCTCGCAACAGCACGATTTGCGCATCTCGCATATCGGTTACGACCGCAAACACACCACGGCGACCGACAACGGCACCTGGTTTCCACTGCCGCAGCTTTTGAAGGCAAGCGCTACGGGCCGCATCGGCGGGGTCGCGCCGCGCTTCTTCGGCGCGCCGACCAATCGCAGCCATCGCGTCACGCTCGACACCGACGCGCCGGAGATTCTGGCGCGCTGCCTTGCCGACAAGGTCGATGTCGCCGTGCTGGTGCCGAACTGCCCGGTCTGCCATCAGACCACGGCGCTGGTCGCAAGGCACCTCGAAGCCAACGGCATTGCGACCGTGATCATGGGCTGTGCCAAGGACATCATCGAACAAGCGGCCGTGCCGCGCTTTTTGTTCAGCGACTTCCCGCTCGGCAATTCCGCCGGCAAGCCGCAGGACATCGCCTCGCAGGCGCAAACGCTGGAGCTCGCGCTCAAACTATTGGAGACCGCGAGCGGGCCGCAGACCACGATGCAGTCGCCGCTGCGCTGGAACGAAGACGCCTCCTGGAAGCTCGACTACAACAACGTCGCGCAGCTTTCACCGGAGGAGCTCGCCCGCCGCCGCGCCGAATTCGACAAGCAGAAGGAGATCGCGCGCGGCAACCGCGCCGCCTGACGTCCTTCCAATAACGACAATAAGCAGGGAGAGAGACGTGACGCGACCGTTCGAAGGCGTGAAGATTCTGGACTTCACGCAAGTGCTGGCCGGGCCCTATGCGAGCTACCAGCTCGCACTTCTGGGAGCCGACGTCATCAAGGTCGAGCGGCGCGAGGGCGAGGACATGCGTCGCACGCCACTCAGCCGCGAATGGGCAGAGCGCGGACTGGCACCGGCGTTCCAGGCCATCAACGGCAACAAGCGCAGCCTGACGCTCGATCTGCAAAAGCCTGACGCGATCGCGATCGTGAAGAAGCTTGCCGCGACAGTCGACGTCGTCATGGAAAATTTCCGCCCGGGCGTGATGGACAAGCTCGGCATCGGCTATGAGGCGCTCTCGGCGATCAATCCAAATCTGATCTATTGCGCGGTGTCGGGTTTCGGCCAGACCGGCCCGGACCGTCTGCGGCCCGGCTATGACGGCAAGATCCAGGCGCTGTCGGGCATCATGGCGATCACCGGTCACCCCGAGACGGGCCCGACGCGGGCGGGCTTTGCCGTGTGCGACGTGCTGTCGGGCGCAACGGCCGCATTTGCGGTGTCGAGCGCGCTCTACCAGCGCGACCGCACCGGCAAGGGCCAGCTCGTCGACGTCTCCATGCTGGAGGCGACGATGGCGTTTCTGTCAGGGCAGATTGCGGATTGGTCGGTCGCCGGCCATCGCCAGCAGCTCTCAGGCAACCAGGCAGTCAGCCGCAAGACCACCGCGAACCTGTTTAGGGCGGGCGACGGTTACATCCTGCTCGCGGTCAACAACGAGAAGCAGTACCGCGCGCTGATGACCACGCTCGGCCGCGAGGACACGCTGAGCGATCCGCGCTTTGCCGACTGGTTTTCGCGCAACGAGAACGAGCCGGCGCTGCGCGCCATCATCGAAGGGGCACTTGCGGCAAAGCCCGCGCGTGAATGGGAGACGATCCTCGAGGACGCCGGGGCGCCCTGCGCCAGCATCTGGAAGATCGAAGAGGTGATCGACCATCCGCAGATCAAGGCGCGCGGTGCGATCCAGGAGCTCGACACGCCTTACGGCCGCCTGCGCTTTGCCGGCAGCGGCTTCAAGCTCGCCCATGGCGGCGGCAAGCTCGACAGGATGGCGCCGGAACTCGGGGCGGATACGGATGCGGTGCTGGCCGAGCTGGGCTTTGACGCGGCGGAGATCGCGGCGCTGAGAGCGCGGGAGATCGTCTGAGAGCTAGATCGCCTTGGCCGCGACCTTGGCCGCGGCGAGGATCTCGCGCCTGATGGAATCGTCCTTCACCGCGCGCGCCATGTCGGCGGCACCTGTCAGGATCGCCAGCAGCGCCAGCGCGCGCTGGCGCGCATGCGTGCCGCGAAAGCCTTGCGCGACGAGATCCGCGAGGCGCTCCAGCTCTGCCTGGTAGACAGTGCGCGTCGCCGCGTCCGAGCGCGCGACATCGGAGGAAAAGCTCGGAAGCGCGCAGGCCTCATCCAGGCCAACCTCCATTCGCTCACCGAGATAGAAATCGATGAACGGCTCACGCCAGGCGTTGCCGTATTGCGCCTGAAACTGCGCGATGCCGCCGCGCAGGAAGGCGAGCCCATCCGCGACCGCCAGCCGAAATGCATCCGCCTTGGAGTCGAAATGGGCGTAGAACGCGCCCGAGGTGAGGCCCGCCCCCTTTGCGAGCGCGTCCACCCCGGCGCCGCCGAATCCGCCGGTGCGGAAGCCGCGCCCGACCGCATCCGCCAGCCGCGCACGTGCGTCACCATCGCTCTTCTTCGGTCGTGCCATCAAAGCTCACCTCTCGATAGCGATCGTTATATTAGACTTGACGAGATAACGATCGTTATGTTCTATATAACGACCGTTATGTTACGGTTCAAAGGGAGACCTCACATGCCTATCCAGATCATCGTTCCCGAAGGCGCGCTGACGCCATCAGGCGAAGCCGAGGCGTTCGGCAAGCTGACCGAGTTGCTGCTCCGCCTGCACGGCTTGACCGGCAACCGCTTCATGACGCCGAACGTCATCGGCGAGGTCACCGTAGTGCCGAAGCGGCGCACCTATTCCGGCGGCAAGCCTGCCGACATCGCCGTGTTCGAGCTCAAGGTGCCGTCCTTCGTGCTGCCGACACAGGAGCTGAAGGACGCCTGGATCTCCGAGGGAACCGCCATCATCGAGAAGGCCGCCGAGGGACGCATCAGGCGCGAGCACATTTTTGCAAATGTCAGCTACGCTGTGGATGGTGGCTGGGGGATCGGCGGCGAGGCGTTCAGCAACGCCGCGCTCGGATCGGCGGTCGCTGCGGCCTGAGGCGAACAAGTCAAGCTCTTGTAGGGTGGGCAAAGCGAAGCGTGCCCACCATCGCGTATTGAAGCGAGAGGTGGTGGGCACTGCGCGTTGCGCCTTTGCCTACCCTACGGCAGCGCGCCTAGAACAACGAGCCCTGCCCATCATCCGGTGACGCAGCAGCAACCTTCCGCACCGCCTTCTTGGGCTTCGCAACCTCTGCCTCCGCCTCCATCTCCTCCGCGCTGATCGGCAGGAGCAGTTGCTCGTCGTCATTGGCAACGCGGTTGACGCGGGTGGAGACCGGGTGCCAGGCGAATTCGCCGACGCGCGGCGCCGTCATCAGCGGCAGAACCGAATCGATCTCGTCGCCGCGGCAATCGAGCCAGCGCTCGAAATCGCGCGGGCTGATGGTGACGGGCACGCGGTCATGCAGCGTGGCCAAGTCTTCGCCCGCAGCGGCCGTCACGATCGCGACCGTGTCGAGCTCCTCGCCGTTCGGCCCGATCCAGGTTTCGAACAATGCGGCGAAACCGAGCGGCGCACCGTCGGCGTGATGGATGAAGAACGGCTGCTTGCGGCCGCCTTCCGATTTCCATTCGTAATAGCCATCAGCCGGGATCAGGCCGCGTCGCCGGCGAATTGCTTTTTTGAACGCGGGCTTCTCCAGCACCGTCTCCGAGCGGGCGTTGATGAGAAGCGTAAAGCCCTTCGGGTCCTTGACCCAACTCGGCAGCAGGCCCCAGCGCATCAGGCGGAAATGGCGCGCGCCATTCTCGACCAACACCACCGGAATCGGTTGTGTCGGGGCGACATTGTACCGGGGCGGGAAATTCGGCTGGTCGATATAGCCGAACAGTTGCCGTAAGGCCGCGGGGGCCGAAGTTATGACGAAGCGTCCACACATCCTTGCGCCAATATAGGGTCCGTTGAGGTCCTTTTAACCCCGAACGTTAACACTGCGGCCGATGAGCTCAATGGCCTCCCAACCCGCAACGCGCGCACAGACGGGCCCCGAGGCCGCGGCCTGGGCTGAGCGGCTGCGCGTGGCCAACATCAACCCGCGAACCGGGCTTGCCACGGACTATCTCAACCATTTCAATGAAGCGGTCATGCTCCTGGAGATGGTCCCGGACATGCCCGAATGCGCCGAGGATTTCCTGACCTGGTCGCCGCTGTCCTATGCCGAACATTTTACGGCCTCGAACTTCAAGGCGCGGGATCTCGCCATCGAAGCCTATGAGAAGGCCGAACCGAGCGTGCGCGCCCAATTCGACCACATCACCGACACCATGACCTCGATTCTATCAGCGGTCGGCTCGGCCATGCGCGAGGTCGAGAAGGACACGACCCGCGTTCGGCTGGCCGAGCAGGCGACGGCTTGGGTCAAGCCGCTGATCGCGGCTTGCGGCGGCATCATCAATGGCGGTGCGGAAGCCGACGTCGATACCATCATGGCGAACTGAGCCAGGTCGTCAAAAGCATGGCATCCGTCGTCCAGCCGACCCATCCCCAGATCGCGGTCAGTGCCGCGATTTTCCGCGACGGCAAGGTGCTGCTGACGCGACGCGCCCGCTCCCCCGCCAAGGGCTTCTATTCGCTGCCCGGCGGGCGGGTCGAATTCGGCGAATCGCTGCACCAGGCCCTGAGCCGTGAGGTCGACGAGGAGACCGGGCTCGCTATCGAGATCGTCGGCCTTGCTGGCTGGCGCGAGGTGCTGCCGGCCGCACCCGGTGCCGGCCATTACCTGATCATGTCCTTTGCCGCCCGCTGGGTGGCCCGGGAACCGGCCCTGAACGACGAACTCGACGATTTCAGGTGGATCGCCCCTGACGCGCTCGGCAGCCTCAGCGACCTCAAGCTGACCGGGGGACTGGAGGAGATCATCCAGTCCGCCGCGCGCCTGATCGGCCCCTGAGCGCCCGCCTTGCGTCATCAGCCCTGAGGGGGCATACACGCCGCCGATGTTCCCGCGATTTCTGGCCATTTTTGCCCTGATCCTCGCCTGCGCTTCCGCGCCCGCCCGGGCCCAGGACGTGGCTGCGCCGTTCGACGCCGATTTGCAGCGGCTGGCCGAGATTTTGGGCGGGCTGCACTACCTGCGCGGCATCTGCGGCTCCAACGAGGGCAACAAATGGCGCAGCGAGATGCAGGCGCTGATCGATGCCGAGACCCCCGCCGGCGAGCGGCGCACCCGCATGATCGCCGCGTTCAACCGCGGCTATAACGGCTTCCAGCAGACCTACCGAAGCTGCACGCCGGCGGCGACGGTGGCGATTCGCCGCTACATCGAGGAAGGCTCGAAGATCTCGCGGGATCTGACGGCGCGTTACGCGAACTGAAACCCTCCATTCGTCATTCCGGGGCGCGCGTAGCGCGAACCCGGGAGCCACCTCACCACCAACTCGGCGGCCTGATGGATTCTCAGATGCGCAATTGCGCATCATAGCTCGCGACTTCGTCGCGCCCCGGAATAACAGCGACTGGAACCCTGTCATCGACTTTGTTCACAGCCGTTAACCGTTCTTAAAGATGTGGCCTAGCGGTCGTTAATGCGCGTGCTACACCTCCCGCACAGCGCATCGCCGTGGATCGCGCCCCAGCCCTGATCGAGTTTCATGAGCCAGCCGATTTCCTACGCCCCCGCCCGCGCGCCGCTGCCCGATCACGAGCAGAAACAGGCCGCCCTGAGCTATCTGAACGAGGCCTGGGCCGAAGCACGCCATGACGGCGTCGACGGCGATTGCCTGGCGCAGGCGAGCCTGTTTGCGGCGCTGGCCGAACTCGTGGGCACCTATGGCGAGGACGCGGTGGCGAAATTCGTCGAGGGTTTTCCCGCGCGCATCCGCAATGGCGAGTTCTCCGTCAGCCTCGCACGGCAGTAAGCCCTCCCTGACAAAGCCCCCCCGCAGGCAGGGTCTTCATCAAGGCTCGATCTTGAGCGTCGCTTTCATGTTGGGATGAAAGCGACAGTAATAGTCGACGGTTCCCGCCTTCTTCAGAACCAACGTCGCCGACTTCTTCGGCGGCAGCGTCACGTCGAAATCGCCGTTCGTCGCGGTGGCAGTGTGGGCGAAGACGTCCCTGTTGATCCAGGTGATGGTGTCGCCGACTTTCGCCGACACCTCCGCCGGCGAGATCACGAGATTTTCCATCGTGATCTCGATCGTTGCGGCGTGCGCCGGGACGACCGTCGCCGCAAAGACAAGGGCGATCGAAAACAGTCGTCCCGGCTTCATCGCACGCTCCCTATTTCAGTTCCGACGCGACGTGCTCGGCATGCTGCTGGTGGCCCTGAAAGATCTTCAGGCCGGTCTGCAGCAGGCTCTTCAGTTCGGCATTACCAGCGGACGGAATGAGCTGCGTCTCCAGCGCGCCGTTGACCGTCTTGTGATAGGCGACCTCATTGGCGACATAGGCCTTGTCGAAGGCGGCGCCGTCGAGTTTGTCGAGCTCGGCCAGCTTGTCGCTGGCCTGCTTGGCCAGTGCCTTGCTGGTGTCGTTATCCTCGGGCGTGACGTTCAGCTTCTTGACCAGCGCGAGCGCCTGTTTGTTGACCGCCTCGTGGTCGCGCAACATGTCGTCGGCGAATGCCTTGACGTCCTTGTTCTTCGCTTTCTTCTGCGCCTGCTTTGCCGCGTTGATGTCGATTACGCCCGCGGTGTAAGCGATGTGGGCGATCTGCGGATCGGTAAGCTTATCGGCCGCGCGTGCACCTTGCATCAGCACGGGGCTGGACAACAGAATGGTGGCGGCGATCGCCGCGCTCCAACGAACGAGCATGGTCTGACACTCCTGTGCTGGCGGTTTGCCGGCGTTGCTTCACAGGAATTGGATGGGTGCTTCGCGCAAACGTTCCCGAAAAAAATCAACCGCCGATTCCGAGGCGCTTAAGCACTGCTTCCGTCAGCCGCTCGCAGCGCCAGCCGGCGAACGGAAACGCGTCCATCATCACCGGGCCGATCTCCTTCTCGACATTCTCACGCAGCATGGTGCGGGCGCGGTGCAGCCGCGTCTTCACGGTTTCGGGTTTCACGCCGAGCAGATCGGCGGTCTCCTCGATGTTCATGCCCTCCATGACGCGTGCGACGAAAACCATGCGGAAGGCGTCCGGTAATTCGTCGATGGCGCGTTCCACGACGCGCTGGATTTCACGTTGAGCCATGGTCCTTTCCGGATCGCCTGCGGGAGAAACGGGAAACCTGATGATCTGCGCTTCAAGCGCCTCCTCCGGCACTGAGTCGAGCTCGACATGCGGTTTTGCACTTCGGGCCCGGCCAAGTGCCTCGTTGATGGCGATACGCGACAACCAGGTCGACAACGCGGACTCGCCCTTGAAGCCGTCGAGATGGGTGAAGGCGCGGACATAGGTTTCCTGCACCACATCCTCGGCCTCGCTATCGCTGCGCAAGATTCCGCGCGCGAGGCGGTAGAGCCGGCGGTTATTGGCCTGCATGATCTCGCGGAGCGCGGCCTCGTCCCGGCTGCGCGCCCGATCGATCAGCTCGGCTTCCGATACCCTGAGTCCGGCGGACAGGCCGGCTGCGCTCCGTTGCATGGCGGTCACCTGTCTCCGTTGGTTCCAGGTATTGGATGCAGGCCGGCAGAAAAGGTTCCCAACTTTCTTACCCTCTACCGGAAGGCAAGATTCGTCCCTAATCCGTCTCGATCGGCAGTGTCGGGTCCCTTGCCCACTCGCCCATGGAAGCATCGTAGAGCGTCAGCCTGTCGTAGCCGAGCTGCGTCAGCATGAGCAGGTCGATCGTCGCCGAGATTCCGCCGCCGCAATAGAGGATCACGCTCTTGTCGCGCGTGACGCCAGCGGAGGTGAACTTGACTTCGGCATCGGCGAGCGTCGTCAGCGTCTTGTCGGCATTGACGAGGGTTGCAGCCGACACGTTGACGCTACCGGGCACGCGGCCTGGCCGGCCATAGCGGCTCGGCTCGAGCCCCCTATGAAATTGTGGTCCGAGCGCGTTGACAGTGACTGTCGCGGGATCGCCGATCCGCGCCTTCACAAAATCCTTGTCGACGAAGAAGCCGGTACGCGGCGCGGCTTTGAAGCTCGTCGCCGGATAGCCCTTCGGCGCACCGGTCTCGACCGCCCGCCCCTCGTCCTTCCATTTGTCAAAACCGCCGTCGAGCACGCGCGCATCGACGCCGAGCGAACGCAGCATCCACCAGAACCGCGTCGACCACATCATGGTGCCGATGCTGTAGAGCACGACGGTCTTGCTAGCATCGAGCCCGTGGCGGCCGAAGGCGGCCTCTAACTGGGCCACATCAGGCATCATGAAGAATTGTTGCGCGGAAGCGTCGGAGAACTCGCCCTGCAGATCGAGGAAATCGGCGCCGGGGATGTGGCCGGCCGCGAAGGTCTTGTCGCCGGGGACGGCCCGATACGGCACGTCGCTGCCTGGTGGCACCGGCTCGTTGTAGGTCGTGCAATCGTAGAGGCGGAGATGGGGGTCGCCGAGGATCGCGGCGAGTTGCGCGGTGGTGATGAGGGCGGTGGGCTGGGACATTGACTGCACTCCCGTTCGCGCGGAAGTGTAGACCTCCCCCCTCGTCATTGCGAGCGCAGCGAAGCCATCCAGACTGCCGCCGTGGAGGGATTCTGGATTGCTTCGCTACGCTCGCAATGACGGCTGGGGAAACACTGCGCGTCCCTGCACATCGGCTACTGCTTCAACGTCTCCAGAAACCGCACCGCCTCGCCCTGCGACGGCGTCACCAGTTCGCCCTGCCACATCACGCGGCGGCCGCGGATGAAGGTACCGACGGGCCAGCCCGTGACGCGCACGCCGTCATACGGGGTCCAGCCGGCCTTCGACGCCACCCATTTGTTGGTGATGGTTTCGCTGCGCTTGAGGTCCACCACCGTGAGGTCGGCGTCGTAGCCGGCGGCGATGCGGCCCTTGCAGGCCATGTTGTAGAGACGCGCGGGCCCGGCGCTGGTGAGATCGACGAAGCGCGCGAGAGAAAGCCGGCCCGCGTTGACGTGGTCGAGCATCAGCGGCACCAGCGTCTGCACGCCGGTCATGCCGGAGGGCGAAGCGGGATAGGTCTTCTGCTTCTCTTCCAGCGTGTGCGGCGCGTGGTCGGACCCGAGCACGTCGATGATGCCCTGCTCGATGCCGCGCCAGATGCCGGCACGGTGGTCGGCGCCGCGCACCGGCGGGTTCATCTGCGCCAGCGTGCCGAGCCGCTCGTAGCATTCCGGCGCGACCAGCGTGAGATGGTGCGGCGTCGCCTCGCAGGACGCGACGTCCTTGTGGTCGCGCAGGAACTCGATCTCTTCCTTGGTCGAGATGTGCAACACGTGGATGCGTTTTCCCGTCTCATGCGCGATCTTGACCAGTCGCTGGGTCGCCATCAGAGCCGCGGTCTCGTCGCGCCAGACCGGATGCGAGCGCGGATCGCCCTCGATGCGGAGCGACTTGCGGTCGTTGAGGCGATACTCGTCCTCGGCATGGAAGGCGGCGCGGCGTTGGATCACCTGGAAGATTCGGCGCAGGCTCTCGTCGTCCTCCACCAGCAGCGCGCCGGTCGACGAGCCGATGAAGACCTTGACGCCGGCGCAACCCGGGGCACGCTCCAGCACCGGCAGGTCCTGCACGTTCTCGCGGGTGCCGCCGATGAAGAAGGCGAAATCGCAATGCATGCGGTGATGGGCGCGCTTCACCTTGTCGGTGAAGGTGGCCTCGGTCACCGTGAGCGGCGACGTGTTCGGCATCTCGAACACGGCGGTGACGCCGCCCATCACGGCGCTGCGCGAGCCGGTCTCGAGATCTTCCTTGTGCTCCAGCCCGGGCTCGCGGAAATGCACCTGCGTATCCATCACGCCGGGCAGGATGTGCAGGCCCTTGCAATCGATCACCTCGGCGGCGGAGCCTTGCGACCGCGGGCCCAGCTCGGCGATGCGGCCATTGGCGATGCCGATGTCGCGAACGGCCTCGCCGTCCTGATTGACGACGGTGCCGCCTTTGAGGATCACGTCGAAGCGCTGGGTCATGGCTGAAGGCCCCTCTCATCCCCAAGCGCAGGGCTCGAGGTCTTGTCGTTTATGCCTTGCGGGCTTACGTTCCGAAGCAACATGTCGCAAGAGATTTTCGCATGAAATCAGCGTTTCTTCCCGACCGGGGCGTGATCAAGGTCGCCGGCGAGGACGCACGCAACTTCCTCAACGGCCTCATCACGACCGATGTCGACAGGCTCAAGCCGGGGTTGGGGCGATTCGGCGCGCTGCTGACGCCGCAGGGCAAGATCATCGTGGATTTCCTGATCACGGAAGCCCCTGGCGGCCATGGCGGCGGGTTCCTGATCGACTGTCCGAAGCCGCTGGCCGATGGCCTCGCCACCAAGCTGAAATTCTACAAGCTGCGCGCCAAGGTGACGGTGGACATCCTCGATCTCGGCGTGCTCGCGGCCTGGGATGGCCAGCTTGCTGCGCAACCGGACCTAGCCTTTGCCGATCCCCGCAATGCCGAGCTTGGCTCGCGCATTCTGATCCCCGAGGATCTCAAGCAGAAGCTCTCGGACCTGATCGGCGCGGAGCTGGTCGATGCCAGCGAATACGAGGCGCACCGGATCGCGCTCGGCGTGCCGCGCGGCGGGCTCGATTTCATATACAGCGACGCTTTCCCGCACGAGACCAACATGGATCGCCTTGCCGGCGTCGATTTCGACAAGGGCTGCTATGTCGGCCAGGAAGTCGTCTCGCGCATGCAGCATCGCGGCACCGCGCGCACCCGCAGCGTGAAGGTGCTGCTCGAGGACTCCTCGCCGGAAGTTGGCGTCAGTGTCATGGTCGGCGACAGGTCCGTCGGCACCATGGGCTCATCGGCGAAGGGCAAGGGCATTGCGCTGGTGCGCATCGACCGCGTTGCGGATGCGCTCGATGCCGGCCAGCCGCTGACGGCTGGCGGACTCACGCTGAAGCTGGCAGAACCCGAAATCGTTCGCATTCCCGCAAAGCAGCCCATCGCATGAGCCGTGCTCCCCGCCTGCATCCCGACGGAAAGACCCGCTGCCCCTGGCCCGGCGAAGACCCGCTCTATGTCGCCTATCACGACACCGAATGGGGTGTGCCTGAATATGACGACCGCGCACTCTATGAAAAGCTGATCCTCGACGGCTTTCAGGCCGGCTTGTCCTGGATCACGATCCTGCGCAAGCGCGATAATTTCCGCAAAGCCTTCGACGATTTCCAGCCGGAGAAGATCGCGCGCTACAACGAGAAGAAAGTGCACGCGCTGATGAACGATGCCGGCATCGTGCGCAACAAGGCCAAAATCGACGGCGCGATCCTGAGTGCGAAGTCGTATCTCGACATCATGGAAAACGGACCCGGCTTCTCGAAGCTGCTGTGGGACTTCATGGACGGCCGGCCCAAGGTCAACAACTTCAAGACCACGGCGAGCGTGCCGGCGTCGACGCCGCTGTCGGTTCAGATCTCCAAGGAGCTGTCCTCGCGCGGCTTCAAATTCGTCGGCCCGACCATCGTCTATGCCTTCATGCAGGCGACCGGCATGGTCAACGATCATCTCGTCGACTGCCATTGCCACGCCACCTGCAGCAAGATGCAGCGCAAGCCGCGCCTCAAGGCCAAATGACCGCCAAGAAGACCGCGCGCGCAGTGGAGTTGCGCGCCTGGCAGCGGATGCTGTCGGGCCGGCGGCTCGATCTGCTCGATCCCTCCCCGCTCGATATCGAGATCGCCGACATCGCACATGGGCTGGCGCGCGTCGCCCGCTGGAACGGGCAGACCACAGGGGCGCATATCTTTTCGGTGGCACAGCACACGCTACTGGTCGAGACCGTGCTGCGGCACGAGATGCCGCGCGTCGACCAGCGCATGCGGCTCGCAGCCCTGCTGCACGATGCGCCCGAATATGTGATCGGCGACATGATCTCGCCGTTCAAGGCCGTGCTCGACGGCCATTACAAGGCAGTGGAGAAGCGCCTGCTCGGCGCCATCCACATCCGCTTCGGCCTGCCGCCAGTGCTCCCTGACGAGATCACGCAGGCGATCAAGGCCGCCGATCGCGGCGCGGCTTACCTCGAGGCGACCGAGCTTGCCGGCTTCAGCGAGAGCGAGGCCAAGCGCCTGTTCGGCAGGGATCCCGGCCTCTCCGACAATATCAGGCGCGACTATCTGACGCCCTGGACGGCGGCGCGGGCCGAAAAGCAGTTTCTGGAGCGATTTGGCGCCGTGTTTGCGTGAGCACGTATTGGGTTGGTGCCGCCTCACGCTTCGCCGGAACGACGATGTTGAGGCGCTTTGCCCACTCTACGGCACCGGCTATAATCGCCCAAAAAGGTCCGCCATGATCCACGTCTGCTCGCTCGCCGCCCTTCCCGAAACCGTTCGCCGCACCGGGGCCAGCCATGTGCTGACCGTGATGGCCAATGTCGAACAGGTGGCGCGGCCGGTGTCGGTGCTGCCGGCCAATCATCTCAAGGTGTCGATGGACGACATCACCGAGGAGATGGACGGCTTTGTCGCGCCGTCCAAGACCCACATCGAGCAGGTGCTGAATTTCGTGCGCGGCTGGGACCGCGCTGCGCCGCTCGTGGTGCATTGCTATGCCGGCATCAGCCGCTCCACGGCGAGCGCGTTCGCCGCCGTCTGCGCGCTCAATCCTGATCGCGACGAGATCGAGATCGCGAAGAAGATCCGCGCGGCCTCCCCGATCGCCTCGCCGAACCGGCGCATCGTCGATCTCGCCGACCGTGCGTTGGGGCGCAACGGCCGCATGCTGCGCGCGCTCGACGAGATGGGGCCGGGCGAGATGCTGGTCGAAGGCCGCCCCTTCGTGATCGAGCTCGAATGACATCAGCGATCTTGGGATGAGCGACAAGCTGCTGACGCCGATCGAGATCGGCCTGACTGCCGCGATCGTCGCGATCGAGGATCACGAGCCGCTGGTGCTGACTGCGCGCGGCGCTGACGGGCTCGCCGGCCTGCCGTTCGGTCCATTCGATGCGCCGAGCCATCGCACCTTCGAGATCGGCCTGCGCGCCTGGGTCGAGGAACAGGCGGGATTGCGGCTCGGCTATGTCGAGCAGCTCTATACGTTTGGCGATCGCGGCCGTCATGCCGAGGCCGGCGACACCGGCGCGCATATGGTGTCGATCGGCTATCTCGCGCTGACACGCGGCGCCGAGGGTGCCGCGAATGCCGCGAGCTTCGAGCCCTGGTATCGCTTCTTCCCCTGGGAGGACTGGCGCGAGGCGCCACCGGCGATCATCGCCCGTGACATCATTCCGGCGCTGACGGCATGGGCCGAGGAAGAGACGCCCGAGACGACGCGCGCGCTGCCGCGCAAGGATCGCGTGCGGTTCTATTTCGGCCTCGAGGGTGCTTCCTGGGACGAGGAGCGCGTGCTCGACCGCTACGAGCTGCTCTATGAGGCCGGCCTCGTCGAGGAAGCCCGGCGCGACGGCCGGCCTGCGGCACTGGCGCGCAAGTCCCTGCCCGTGCTCGGCACGTCCATGCGCTTCGACCACCGCCGGATCCTCGCCACCGCGATTGCCAGGCTGCGCGCAAAGCTGAAGTATCGTCCTGTGGTGTTTGAACTTTTGCCCGCCGAGTTCACACTCACTGAGTTGCAGTATACGGTGGAGGCGATCTCCGGCCGGCATCTGCACAAACAGAATTTCCGTCGTCTAGTCGAAACCGAGGCGCTGGTCGAACCGACCGGCGTGATGTCGACACAGACGGGCGGGAGACCGGCGGCCCTCTATCGCTTCCGCCGCGACGTGCTCCAGGAACGGCCGGCGCCCGGCTTGCGGGTACGCTCCCGGCGCTAGATCAAGATTGCGGTCGGCCCCCGCCCGCCGATTGCCAGGAGGCCCCATGTTCGACGCCCCGTTCGACGTCTTTGCAGTGATGATTGCGATCGCCGCGTTCCTGATCGCGCTGAAAGCGTCGAACCAGGCGACCGAACTGCGCCGTCGGCTGGGCTCGCTGGAGGCCGCGCTGCAGGCGCAGCGACAGGTTCAGCCACCGCCACCGCTGCCCGTGCAGGAGCAGCCAAGCACGCCCACGACAAATGCGGCAGAGCCGCCGCCGCTTGCGCCGGAAGCCGAGACCGCGCCGCCGCTCGTCACCGAAGAGGCTTCGCCGCCTCCGCCCGAAGCAAGTCCTGAGGCCAGCCCCGCAGCCGACGCACCGCCGCCACCTTTGCCCGCCCCCGCCCCCGGTTTCGAGGAACGGCTCGGCACCCGCTGGGTGGTATGGATCGGCGGCCTGGCGCTTGCGCTCGGTGGCTTCTTCATGGTGCGCTATTCGATCGAGGCTGGCCTTGTCGGCCCCGGCGTACGCGTGTTCCTCGGCGGCCTGTTCGCGGCCGCGCTTTTGGGTGCCGGCGAATGGACGCGGCGCAAAGAAAGCATCTCGAGCATTGCAGCGCTGCCGATTGCCAACATCCCCGCGATCCTCACCGCGGCCGGAACGGCGGTGGCTTTCGCAACCGTGTATGCGGCCTACGCGCTCTATGGCTTCCTCGTGCCTGCCACCGCTTTCGTGCTGCTCGGCATCGTGGCGTTGGCCACGCTCGCGGCAGCATTGCTGCACGGACCGGCGCTCGCGGGCCTCGGCGTCGTCGGCGCCTTCGCGACGCCGGTGCTCGTCTCCAGCGGCAAGCCGGACTATTGGGCATTGTACATCTATCTTGCCGTCGTCACCGCCGCGAGCTTTGGCCTCGCCCGCATCCGGCTGTGGCGCTGGCTCGCGGTCACGACGATCGTCTTCGCCGTGCTCTGGACTTTCCCGGGTCTCGACACCGGTGACCTGCACGTCGCGCCGCACGCATTCCACGTGATCGCCGGCTTCGTGCTCGCTGCACTGCTGGTCGTCTGCGGCTTCATGTTCGGCCCGGCCATCGAAGGCGGACAGATCGAACCGGTCTCGTCGAGCACGCTGGGCGCCTATCTGTTCGGCGCGATGCTGATCGTGCTGTCGAGCGCGCATGCCGACCTGTCGCTGATCGCCTTCACGCTGCTTGTTGCGGCGACGCTGTTCGTCGCCTGGCGCGCGGAGGCCGCCGTCGGCGCGCTGGGCGCGGCCGCTGCAACCGTGTTCATCGTGTTCGCCGAATGGGCGGTGCGCGCCAATCCTGACATGCTGGTGCTGCCGGGCGGCCCAATGCCCGGCATCACGCCGACCGCGATCGATAGCGCGGTGACGCAGCATCTGGTGATGGCCGCGATCTTTGCCGCCGGCTTCGGCATCGCCGGCTTCTTCGCGCAAGGACGCTCCCATTCGGCCATCATTCCCGTGGTGTGGTCGGCAGCAGGTGTCGCGACGCCAATCGCGATCCTCATCGCGCTCTACGCCCGCATTGCCCATCTCGACCGCTCGATCCCGTTCGCGATCCTCGCGGTGCTGCTCGCCGCCGCCTTTGGCTTTGCGACGGAAACGCTGACCCGTCGGGAGAGCCGGCCGGGCCTTGCGATCTCGACGGCGCTGTTTGCGACCGGCACGCTCGGCGCGCTGGCGCTGGCGCTGACCTTCGCGCTGGAGAAGGGCTGGCTGACCATCGCGCTGGCGCTGATGTCGCTCGGCACCGCCTGGATCGCGCTGCAGCGGCCGATCCCATTCCTGCGCTGGCTTGCCGCCATCTTCGCCGGCATCGTCACCGCGCGCATCCTCTATGATCCGCGCATCGTCGGAGATGCCGTCGGTACCACGCCGATCTTCAACTGGCTGCTGTGGGGCTATGGCCTGCCGGCCGCCTCGTTCTGGGCGGCGAGCCACTTCCTGCGCCGCAGGGGCGACGATGCGCCGCTGCGCATGGTGGAAGCGGCCGCGATCCTGTTCACCGCGCTGCTCGCCTTCATGGAGGTCCGCCACTTCGCGACCGGCGGCGACATGATCGCATCGCCCTCGCTGCTCGAAGCCGCGCTGCAGGTCTGCGTGGCGCTGGCGATGGCGATCGGACTGGAGCGGCTGCGGCTGCGCAGCCACAGCATCGTGCACAATGTCGGCGCGATCGTGCTCACGGCGATCGCAGGCTTCGTCAGCGTGTTCGGCCTGCTGTTCCTGGAGAACCCGCTGCTGTGGCACATTGATGTCGGCGGCGCCTTGTTCAACCTGCTGCTGCTCGGCTACGCATTGCCGGCGGTGCTGATGCTGCTGCTCGCTTATGCGGTGGCTGACGCGCGGGGCAAGATCTATGCGAATACGATTGCGGGTGCGGCGCTGGTGTTTGCGCTTGTCTACCTGACGCTGGAGATCCGACGCTTCTATCACGGCCCGTTCCTCACCACCGGCGAGACCACGGGGGCCGAGCAATACACCTATTCGATCGGCTGGCTCGCCTTCGGCGTCATGCTGCTCGGCATCGGCATTCTCGCCAACTCCGAGCGGGCACGGCTGGCGTCCGCCGCCGTCATCGCGCTGACGATCCTGAAGGCCTTCGTCATCGACATGTCGACGCTGACAGGCGTCTATCGGGCCCTGTCGTTCATGGGCCTCGGCATCGTGCTGGTCGCGATCGGCTGGCTCTACCAGCGCATCCTGTTCCGGCGGCAGGCAGCGCCACCGCCGGCTCCGCAGACGGGCAGCTAAAGGATCAGGCCGCGCGGACCGACTCCAGGAACTGCGCGACCTCGACCTTGAGGCGTGTGCTGTCGGACGCGAGCGACTTCGCCGCCGACAGGACTTCGACTGACGCCTCGCCGGTCTCGATCGCACCGCGCTGCACGTCGGTAATGTTCGACGACACCTCCTGGGTGCCAACCGAGGCCTGCTGGACGTTTCGCGATATCTCCTGCGTCGCCGCGCCCTGCTCCTCGACCGCGGCGGCGATCGCCGCCGACACTTCCGACAGCCGCTCGATGGTGCCGCCAATCTCCTGGATGGCGTTGACGGATTCTTGCGTTGCGGCCTGAATACCCGAGACCTGCGCCCCGATCTCGCCGGTTGCCTTCGCGGTCTGTTCGGCCAGCGCCTTCACCTCGGAGGCGACGACGGCAAAGCCGCGGCCGGCCTCGCCCGCGCGCGCCGCCTCGATGGTGGCGTTCAAGGCCAGCAGATTGGTCTGGCCCGCGATTGTGTTGATCAGCTCGACGACGTCGCCGATGCGGGCGGCCGCCTGCGACAGCTCGTTGACGCGCTCGTTGGTCCGCGACGCCTGCTCGACGGCTTCCGCCGCCATCCGTGCCGAGTCCTGCACACGGCGGCTGATCTCGGTGATGGAAGACGAGAGCTCCTCGGAAGCGGAAGCCACCGCCTGCACGTTGGTGGATGCTTCCTCGGAAGCCGCGGCGACGACAGTCGCCAGTTCCTGTCCGCGCTGGGCAGTATTGGTCAGCGTCGACGCGGAAGCCTCGAGCTCGGTCGAGGCCGACGACACGGTGCCAACGACTTCGCCGATCATGGTCTCGAACTTGCGGGTGATGGCGTCGACGCGGCGACCACGCTCGATCTTGGCCTCGGCGTCGAGCCTCGCCGCCTCGTCGGCGGCCCGCTTGGCGATCAGCGCTTCCTTGAAGATCTGCAGCGCATCCGCCATCGATCCGATCTCGGTCTTCTCGCCACGGTGCGGCACCTCTGCCGACAGATCGCCTTCACCGAGCGACTGCATCGGCTTGATGATCGAGGCAATGCCGCGCGACACGTCGCGCACGAGATAGTAAGCCGCGCCAATCGCGATCGCGACCGAAGCAATGATGATGCCGACCAGCACGCGGAAGATCATGGCGTAGCTGTCGGCCGCCTGCTTCGTCTCCAGCTCGGCGCCGTGATTGTTCAGCTCAATGCCCTTCTGAAGCAGCGGATCGGCCGCCTGGGCCATCTTCGCGACCTTGGTCTGCAACATCTCGTTGGCGTCAGTCGGGAACTTTCCGGGGCTCTTGCGCGACAGCGCCATCACATCCTGCACGCCCGTCAGGTAATCGGCCCACGCCTTGGTCCATTGCTGGTAGAGCGAGCGCTCTTCGGCCGAGGTAATCAGCGGCTCGTAGACCTTGCGGGTGGTCTCGATGCGCGCCTGCAGCGAGGCCAGCCGCTTCTCGGCGGCCTCCTTGCCCTCGATTGTGTCCTGCATCAGGTGCAGGCGAAGCGCGACGCGCAGCTCGTTAATGTCAGCCCGCATCGAGCCCAGCGCACGCACGCTCGGCAGCCAGCTCTCCGCGATCTCGACTGTGTGGGAATTGATGTTCTGCATCGTGCCGATTGCCACGACGCCGACGCCGGCGAGCGAGAGCACGAGGACCGACAACACGGTCAGAAGCTTGAAGACGATCGACAATTTCGACATCACGACAAATCCCGATGAGACCTAAACGCACACGTCACCTGCGCCATGACCGTCAGACGCACGGCAGGGCGGGTCATTCCAACAATGCTGGCTGGTTCTTATCCGGCAAGATTGCGCACATAGTTGCAACCAGCCGTTAACAGAGACCTACGTGGAACTACGGATAGTGACATTGTGGCCGTTATTTCTTCCACAACCATTTGTTGCAGCGTCGCGAACGTTCCATCGCGCCACACCGGTGCGCCGCGGCCGGCGCGCCGTGAACGGGGCAGGCCTGGATCAGGCGGCGCGAACGGTACCCAAGAACTTGCCGACCTCGAGCTTGAGACGGTTGCTGTCGCCGGACAGCGACTGCGCCGCCGAGAGCACCTGCGCGGAGGCGGAGCCGGTCTCGCTCGCGCCGCGCTGTACGTCGGTGATGTTGGCCGAAACCTGATGGGTGCCTTCAGCCGCCTGCTGTACGTTGCGGGAAATCTCCTGCGTCGCGGCGCCCTGCTCCTCGACGGCGGCTGCGATTGTCGAGGAAATTTCCGACAGTTTCTCGATGGTGTCGCTGATGTCCTTGATGGCACCGACCGAGAATTCCGTCGCGGTCTGAATGCTGGCGATCTGTTGGCCGATCTCGCCGGTCGCCTTCGCGGTCTGCTCGGCGAGGGCCTTGACCTCGGAGGCCACCACAGCAAAGCCGCGGCCGGCCTCACCGGCGCGCGCGGCCTCGATGGTGGCATTGAGTGCCAGCAGGTTGGTCTGGCCGGCAATGGTGTTGATCAGCTCGACCACGTCGCCGATCCGCGTCGCGGCCGCGGAGAGTTCGCTGACGCGATCGGTCGTGGTGCGGGCCTGGTCGACCGCATCGCCGGCGACGCGGGCGGATTCCTGCACCTGCCGGCTGATCTCTGTGATCGACGACGACAGCTCCTCGGTCGCCGACGCCACCGACTGCACGTTGGTGGATGCTTCCTCGGAAGCGGCAGCGACCATGGTGGTGAGCTTTTGTGCGCGCTCCGCCGTCGAGGTCAGCGTGGAGGCCGACGCTTCGAGCTCGGTCGAGGCGGAAGACACCGTCTCGATGATTTCGCCGACCGCCGCTTCGAACCCGTCGGCAAGCTTGTGCATCTCGGCCTTGCGCTGCTCGGCGGCAACCCGAGCCGCGTCGGCCTGCTCTGCCCTCATCCGGTCGACCGCAAGGCCGTTCTGCTTGAACACCTCCACTGCTCGCGCCATCTCTCCTATTTCAACAGGCTGGCCCGCGCACGGCACTTCGACCTCGAAATCTCGATCAGCCAATCCTCTCATCGCGGCCGTGATCGCGGAAAGCGGCTTGAGAATGCGCGAGAAGGTAATCCAGAAGCTCAGCCCTGCCAGAACCAGCGAGATGCCGAGAAACGCAAGCGTGATGATGAAATTCCGGAGACTGGACGTCGCCTCCAGATTTGCTTCTTGCTCGGCAGCTGATCCGATGGACCCTGCAAGCTTCAGTACGGCATTGATACCTGCAGTCGCGCGAGCGAAGTAGTCGGCCCCGCTGATCGTATAAGCCCCGGAGTCCCCGGCCGAAAGCACAAGCGCACGAGTCTCTCCGTAGCTGCCGAAATAGGTCCTCTCCACTTCGGCCATGGACTCGCCGATCCCCGTCGGCAAATCCGGGCGGAGCCGCAGCGGCACCACCGCCTCCCATGCGAGCTCGACCTTGGACCGCAGCCCGGCGAGACGCTGGAGTTCGCCAGCGCCAAGCTTGGCGCGAGCGCCGACAGCACCGGCGAGCAGCGCACGCTCTCTCCCCGCGTTCTCGGCCATTTGGGCCGTCAGGTGCCGCACGCCAATGAGCTGGGCGAGTTTTGCGGCGGGAGGACTGGTCAAAGTCTCGAGCGTTAACCGCAACCGGTTGCTCGCGATCTCGATCACGTCGGTGATCGCGGCGGCGAAGCCGTCGACCACCTCAGGAGCCCGTTCGGAGCGTGGCCGTGAGAGATTGGTGGCGGCGTTCGCTCGGAGGCCGCGCAGCGACTCGAATCTGGCCTGGGCTTCCGCAATTTGCGACTGCGCCAGCGCCATTTCAGGAATGGACCGGATCTCGACGATAGCTGCTTGGAACGCCGCGTCCGCCGATCCTTGGGCCTTGTCGATCTCGGCAGCGCGTTCGTAAGCAAGTGGATCGGCGGATTTCAGCGCGCCGTTGGTCAGTCCGCGTTCGATCGCCCATTGTCCTGCGCTCTGGAGCAGCAGTTGGGCGGCGCGATTGACCTTCAGGAACGCATCGGCATCCTGCCGCTTGCCGATGGCGTGGAAGGCAATCAAACTAGCCGATCCCACACCCAGTAGCACCAGCGCCGCGATGATCGCCGGCAGCGCAATTCCTATGCGCAATCTGATGTGGCTCAACATTCCCGCTTCCTCAGAAACGCGAGCAGCCATGTCATTGCCGGCCGCTTGGACGTTGATCGCCCTTACCCGGAAGGCTATCGGCCAGAGCTCCATCTGCGGTTAACGGCGAGATCCGCAGAAGTACTGATTTTTTGCGCTACATAATTGAAATCGAAGGAATTTGATCTCGTCATAGTTGTAAATTGCAGCCTCAAGTCAACGCGGGGTCATTTTGCATCCGACGGCTTCGCCGGCCAAGCTGATGCGAAACACCGGCTGCTTGTTCTCGTCGAGCAGCTCCATGCTCCATTTCGCATTCGGCTTCAGATTGCGGGCGATGCTGCCGAGCAGATTGGCGCAGACCTCGGTCATCTCGGTCCAGGCCGCAGCACGATCCTCGAACTCGTACGGCTGATCAGCGGCGCCGGAATATCGGCCGGTGCTGATGCGAAAGAAATACAGCGACATTATCGAACTCTTGCGTAGGGCCGCCTCCCGGCCGTTGCGCAGGCTGGGGCGACAGTCGCTACCAAGGCATAAAAACCGCGGGCCGTATGACTACGGCGCCACGGCTTCGCGTGCGATGCATTCGTCAAAAGCGGGTAAATTGAGCGCGCAGGCTTGCGCCTGACATCACTCGGTCGAGCGGCGCAGTTCCAGCGGACCTTCGTTCTTCGATTCCGACTTTGGCTCGGACCTCGCGTCCGACCTCACCGGCTCGATCCGGCTGCTCTCGACCCTCGGCGTCTCGACCCGCGCGGCAACCTCGGTGCTCGACGTATTGACCGAACCGGTCTGCTCCGGTGCATGCAGCGAGCGCGGCCGTGCGACGGCACGCGCCATCAGCATCTGGTTGCCGCCCTGGTGGTGGAAGTCGCAATAGGCAAAGCCCATGCCTGAGACCGAGCCGCGGAAGCTGCGGTCGTCGGTCTTCTCAAGGTTGAAACAAGGCTCGAACGGAATGCCCTTAATCGAGGCGCAAACGTTCTGGCCGCGGATCTGGAGAGTGTTGCCCGGCAGGCGGAGATGGCGCACCGGGCCCGAGCCCGAGAACTGCACCGCGCCGGCAGCACCGAGATCGTCAAGGATCCGGCCTGCGCCGCGGGTACCGTCGAAACAGGTGAAGGCGAAGACCTTGCCGGCGACGAAGCGGCGTGCCTCGTCGGCGTTCATACTCCCAGCCAAGGCGATGGCCGGTGCAAACGTCACGACTGCCGTGACAGCCCCCAACACAATACGCGCAAGCATGCTCTACTCCGAACCGACCCCGCAGCGGGCGATGCCTTTATCTCTTTACCCGCTGCTTACCATACTAACCATGGCGACATTGAAGCAGCTTGGTTGGTAAAGTCTGAACGTCGTTAGAGAATTTTTACCACGATGCGGCCGCGGACCTGGCCGGCCAGGATTTTCGCACCCCATTCCGGAGCCTGATCGAGCGAAATTTCCGTAGTGATTTCAGATAGTTTCGCCCTGTCCAGATCGGAGGCGAGGCGCTGCCAGGCGGCTTTTCGCGGTTCGATCGGACACATCACGGAATCGATGCCGAGAAGGCACACCCCGCGCAAAATGAAGGGTGCGACAGAAGACGGCAGGTCCATGCCAGCCGCGAGACCGCAGGCGGCGATGGCGCCACCGTACCTGGTCATCGACAGCAGATTCGCCAGCGTGGTCGAGCCGACGCTATCGACGCCGCCCGCCCAGCGCTCCTTGGCCAGCGGCTTTGCCGGTGCGGACAATTCACTGCGGTCGATCACCTCGGCGGCACCCAGGTTCTTCAGGTAATCGGCCTCGGAGGCGCGGCCGGTCGAGGCGATGACGTGGTAGCCGAGCCGGGACAGCACGGCGATGGCGACCGAGCCGACACCGCCTGCCGCGCCGGTCACGACCACAGGGCCACTCTTCGGCGACAGGCCGTGCTTCTCCAGCGCCAGCACCGAGAGCATCGCGGTGAAGCCGGCGGTGCCGATCGCCATGGCATCGCGCGCCGACAGGCCCTGCGGCAGGGCGACCAGCCAGTCGCCCTTGACCCGCGCCTTCTCGGCATAGGCGCCGAGATGGGTCTCGCCCATGCCCCAGCCGGTGCAGACGACCTTGTCGCCGGCCTTCCACTGCGGATGGGAGGAGGCTTCGACCGTGCCTGCGAAATCGATGCCGGCGATCATTGGGAAGCGGCGCACCACCGGCGCTTTGCCTGTCAGCGCGAGGCCATCCTTGTAGTTCAGCGTCGACCATTCAACGCGGACGGTGACGTCGCCGTCCATCAGCTCGGCTTCGTCGAACTGCGTGAGCGCGACGGTAGTGCCTTTGTCCGCCTTGTCGATCCGGATCGCCTTGAACGTGGCCACAGCAAACTCCCTGACTTGTTTGACCGGGATGTTTAGCCGATCAGGCAGGCTGCGCAACCACTCGCTGAACCGGCTTCTCCACGATCGGGAGATTGATCAGCGCCGAGAGCACACCGAATAGGATCGAGAGCCACCAGATCGGCGTATAGGAACCGAACTTCTCGAAGACGATGCCACCTAACCAGACGCCGAGGAAACCGCCGACCTGATGGCTGACGAAGGCGAAGCCATAGAGCGTCGCCAGCCAGCGCGTGCCGAACATCAGCGCCACCAGCGCCGAGGTCGGCGGCACCGTCGACAGCCAGGTGAGGCCGGAGATTGCACCGAACGCGATCGCGGAGAACGGCGTGATCGGAAACGAGATGAAGGCGAGCGTCGCGAGCGCACGGGTGAAATAGATCGCCGAGAGGATGTAGCGCTTCGGCAAGCTATTCTGGAGATAGCCGACGCTGAGCGAGCCCATGATGTTGAACAGGCCGATAGCCGCGATCACCCAGCCGCCGGTTTGCGTCGAGATGCCGCGATCGACCAGGAACGCCGGCAGATGCACGGTGATGAAAGCGAGCTGGAAGCCGCAGGTGAAGAAGCCGAGCACCAACAGCACGTAGGAGCGATGACCAAAAGCCTCGGCAAGCGCCCTGGTGATGGTCTGCTCATCCGCGGGCGCCGCGTTGGCCGTGGTTGCGACCGGCGGCGTCGAGATCGCCAGCGCAAGGGGGATGATCAGGAGCATCAGGAAGCCGAACACGGTGAGCGCCTGCTGCCAGCCGAAATTGTCGATCAGGGCGACGCCGATCGGCGCGAACAGGAACTGGCCGAGCGAGCCCGCCGCAGTGCCGGCGCCGAGCGCAAGCCCGCGCTTCTCGGCTGGCAATAGTTTCGTGAACGCCGACAGCACCAGATTGAACGAGCAACCGGCGAGGCCGAAACCGACCATCACGCCCGCACCGATGTTGAGCGACAGCGGCGTCGACGAATAGCGCATCAAGAGAAGCCCGCCGGCATAGAGCAGCGCGCCGACGCACATCACACGGAACAGGCCGAAGCGATCGGCGACCGCGCCGGCGAACGGCTGGCCCAACCCCCACAACAGATTCTGGAAAGCGATGGCGAGGCCGAACACGTCGCGCCCCCAGGCGAACTCATGGCTCATCGGCTGCACGAAGAAGCCCAGCGCCGAGCGCGGACCGAAGCCGAGCATGCCGATCGCGCAGCCGCAGAGGATGATGACCGCCGGGGTGCGCCAATTGGAGGAACGAGAGGGAGCGAGCTCGCCCGCTGGGATCGACATGGTGTTCCTCATTCGGCGTTGGCGGTTCGCAAATCGGCGGCCGCGAGTCAGCCGTTTAATGCAGATGCATGAAAATCGAAAGTCAAAAATGATTGCGTTCCATGAAGGGCTTTTGCGGGAGCATTGCGTTTGATCGCTGCCTGGGTCGGCGCACGGAGCACGAGTTGACGGAAATGTGTGCGACTCGGCCTAGCGGATCGCCGAAGGGCGTGCTATTTCAGATTTACTCAGATTGAGTATATGTAAGCTCTGGCGAAATCCCACCGGCCGCTTCGGCCGGATTTCTCAGGGTCCGTATATACTCAAATAGAGCATAATTGACCTGCACGGGAGGCTTCGATGCCGATTGCTGAAATTTACGGCCCTGATGATTTCGCCGACCGGCCGAAGGGCCAAGCCACCCCCACTCCGGTCGCGCCGGCACGATCAGGGACGCTGCCGCGCCCTTTGCTGGAATGGACCGGCGAGGTGGAACGCGCGACCGCGCCGATCTACGAGCGCGTCAAACATGTGATCCCGGCGATCGAGTGGCCGCTGATGGCGCCGACGATTCACGCGATCAACCAGCTCAAGCGCGAGCGCAACGCGGTGATCCTCGCGCACAATTACCAGGCGCCGGAGATCTTTCACGGCGTTGCCGACATCGGCGGCGACTCGCTCCAGCTCGCCGTCGAGGCCACCAAGGTGAAGGCCGACATCATCGTCCAGTGCGGCGTGCACTTCATGGCGGAGACGTCGAAGCTGCTTAATCCGGACAAGACGGTGCTAATCCCTGATACACGCGCCGGCTGCTCGCTCGCCGCCAGCATCACCGGCGCAGACGTCCGGCTGCTCCGCGAGAAGTTTCCCGGCGTGCCTGTCGTTGCCTATGTCAATACGTCGGCGGAAGTGAAGGCGGAGGTCGACATCTGCTGCACCTCGTCAAACGCGGTGCAGGTGGTCGAGAGCCTGAACGCACCGCGCGTGATCTTCCTGCCCGACCGCTATCTCGCAACTTACGTGGCCTCGAAGACCGACGTGAAGATCATCGCCTGGAAGGGCGCGTGCGAGGTGCATGAGCGCTTCACCGGCGAGGAGCTGCGCGCCTTCCGCGATGCCGACCCCTCCGTGCAGATCATCGCGCATCCCGAATGTCCGCCTGATGTGCTGGCGGAAGCCGACTTCACCGGCTCGACCGCGCACATGATCAATTGGGTGCGCGAACGGCGGCCGAAGCGCCTCGTGATGATCACGGAATGCTCGATGGCCGACAATGTCCGCGCCGAGCTGCCTGATGTCGAGATGCTGCGCCCCTGCAATCTCTGCCCGCACATGAAGCGCATCACGCTGGCCAACATCCTGGAGAGCCTGCTGACGCTTGGCGAGGAAGTGACGATCGATCCCGCGCTTGCAGGACGCGCGCGGCGTTCGGTCGAGCGGATGATCAATTTGAAGAACTGACAACACATTCGGTGTCGTCCCGGACAGGCGAAGCGCAGATCCGGGACCCAAAACCACAGGAAGATGTGGTTGCGAAGAACGACGTTGCAGAGCTTCGCCAGACAACTTCCGCCGCGGCGTATGGGTCCCAGCTTTCGCTGGGACGACAGTTGAGTGAAAGGAAAGAGCCATGACAAACATCCACAACCTCACCCGCTCCACCGACGATGTCGTGATCGTCGGCGGCGGCCTCGCCGGATTGTTCTGCGCACTGAAACTCGCGCCGCGGCCGGTGACGCTGATCTCGGCGGCGCCGCTCGGACAGGGCGCCTCATCCGCGTGGGCGCAAGGCGGCATCGCGGCTGCCGTCGCCGATGGCGACAGTCCCGAGGCACATGCCGCGGATACGATTGCGGTCGGCGGCGGCATCGTCGATGAAGCGATCGCGCTCGGTATCGCGCGCGAGGCCGGCCCGCGGATTCACGATCTGCTCGCCTATGGCGTGCCGTTCGACCGCGATCTCGAAGGCCGGCTTGCAGTGGGGCGGGAAGCCGCGCATTCGGCGCGGCGGATCGTGCACGTCCGCGGCGATGGCGCGGGCGCAGCCATCATCGCGGCACTGAGCGAGGCTGTACGCCGCACGCCGTCGATCCGCCTGATCGAAGGTTTTGTCGCCGAAGCGCTGCTCACCGACGATGGCGCCGTCACCGGCCTTCAACTGCGCGAGGCCGGCAATTTTGCGGCAAGACCCGTGATGATCGCCTCGCGCGCAGTCGTGCTCGCGACCGGCGGCATCGGCCATCTCTATGCCGTCACCACCAATCCGGCTGAGGCCCATGGATCTGGCCTCGCGATCGCCGCTCGCGCCGGCGCTGTGATCGCCGATCCGGAATTCGTGCAATTCCACCCGACCGCCATCATGGTCGGGCGTGATCCGGCGCCGCTTGCGACCGAGGCGCTCCGCGGCGAAGGCGCGACCTTGATCAACAGCGAGGGTGAGCGCTTCATGGCGGCGCAACATCCCCTTGCCGAACTCGCGCCGCGCGACATCGTGGCCCGCGGCGTGTTCGCCGAGATCGCGGCGGGCCGCGGCGCCTTCCTCGATGCGCGGCAGGCACTGGGCGCCCATTTCGCTGAAAGATTCCCGACAGTGCATGCAAGCTGCATCGCCGGCGGCATCGATCCAGCGATTCAAGTCATCCCGATCGCGCCGGCCGTGCACTATCACATGGGCGGCATCGCGGTCGACGCGCGCGGCCGCAGCTCGATCGACGGGCTCTGGGCCAGCGGCGAAGTCTCGTCAACGGGCATGCATGGCGCCAACCGGCTTGCGTCAAATTCGCTGCTGGAGGCCGTGGTCTACGCCGCGCGCATCGCCGACGACATCGCCGGCCAGGCGATCCCCTCACCTGCCGGCCTCCCCGAAACACTGGTGACGCCACGCGGCAGCGCGCCGGATGCAAGCGCCGCGAAGCGGCTGCGCGCGATGATGAGCACAAATGTCGGCGTGATCCGCGAGCACTACGGGCTCGCAGAAGCCGTACGCAGTTTTGGTGCACTGGAACGCTCAGCAACAAGCACCGCGGTCCGCCACATGGCAACGGCGGCCTTGCTCGTTGCTTCCGCGGCCTGGAGCCGGCGCGAGAGCCGTGGCGCGCATTTCCGCTCTGACCATCCCGAGGAGGCGCCTGCGCTGGCGCAGAGAACGATGACGACGCTCGCTCAAGCACGCGAGATCGCGGACGGGCTCAGCGCGCATTCACTTCCACGCATCGCTCAATCCATGATCGCCTGACGGAGTTTGTCATGATCACCCCCACCTCCCTGCTCTATCCCGACGCCTTCCTCTCTCCACTCGCCATCGATGATGCCGTGCATCGCGCACTCGACGAGGATCTCGGCCGCGCCGGCGACATCACCTCGCTCGCAACGATCCCCGAAGCGACCAAGGCGCAAGCCGTCCTGATCGCACGCCAGTCCGGTGTCATCGCCGGCCTGCCGCTGGCGCTGGCGACGCTGCAAAAGCTATCGACCGACATCGAGGTCCACGCGCATGTCCGCGACGCCGCGCGCGTCGCCCGCGGGCAACAGGTGTTGACGATCTCCGGTCCGGCCCGTGCGATCCTCACCGCGGAACGGACTGCACTGAACTTCGTCGGCCGTCTCTCCGGTGTCGCGACACTCACGGCCGACTATGTCGCGCGTACCGAAGGCACGAAAATGCGCATCTGCTGCACGCGAAAGACCACGCCCGGATTGCGGGCGCTGGAGAAATACGCGGTGCGTTGCGGCGGCGGCTTCAACCACCGTTTCGGCCTCGACGATGCCATCCTGATCAAGGACAACCACATCGCAGTCGCCGGCGGCATCCGTCCCGTGCTGGAGCGCGCTCGGGCCCATGCCGGCCATCTCGTCAAGATCGAGATCGAGGTGGATACGCTGGCGCAGCTCCGCGAGGTGCTCGACACTGGGCTGGCCGAGGCCGTGCTGCTCGACAACATGGACATCGCGACGCTGCGCGAGGCTGTCAGGATGACGGAAGGCCGCGTGAAGCTGGAAGCCTCCGGCGGCGTCACGCCGGACTCGATTGCGGCGATCGCGACCACCGGCGTCGATTACGCCTCGTCAGGCGCGCTGACGCATTCGGCGCCGAATCTCGACTGCGCGTTGGATATCGAGATGTGAGACGCGCTTTAGCGCCGCTCCGTCACGCCCATCTCGGCTGAGCTCTTCGCCTCCTGGACGAGCTCGGCCGAGAGCGCGGCGGTCTGCGCCGGCGTGCCCCAGCTCGGCTCCTCGCTGCCGTCGCCCCAATTGCGCGGCCGGTAGAAAGTGTGCACGCCTGTCTTGTACATCTTCTTCATCTCGGCGACCCAGGACGGACGCACCCAATAGGCGTGGTAATGCGTCGACTTGCCCACTTCAGGCAGCCAGATCTGGCCGTCGAGCATGGCCTTCGAAATCTTCTTGGCGCGCTCCCACATCTCGGGCTCGCGGATCACGTCGGGATTGTTGTCGCAGGCAAAGGTGAACTGGCAGGCGAAGTGGCGGTACTTGTTCTGATAGACCACGCCGCACACCGTATCAGGATATTTGCCTGAAAATACGCGGTTCATCACAACTTGCGCGACCGCGATCTGGCCGCGCACTGCCTCCCCGCGGGATTCGAAATAGACGGCTTCTGCAAGACACTTTTCCGACTTCGCGCGTGATTTCTCGTCGAGGGCCAGCCGCTCGGCCGGAGATTTTGCGCGCTGGTTGTCGGCATTGACCTCACCCTTCGGCGCGACGCTCTCGCCGCTCTCGGTGGCGCTCGCGGCGTCCTCGTTCGCCGGCGACAGCGAGGCCAGCTTCATATCAGGGTCGGGCATCACGATCAGCGGCTCAGCGCCGGGCTGCCAGCTCTCGATGCTCTCGAGGTTACCGCCCAGTGAAGAGCTGCCGAAGAACAGGTTCGAGGTCTTGATGCTGAAGGGATCGCGCGGCGGAGCTTCGACCGTCGCCTGCTTCAGCGTGTTGAGTGGCTGTGCTGCAAACGACAGGGCGTTGTCGTCGGCCCTCGGCGGATTTGTATATTGGGCCAACGGCGGCGCACGCATCGCCTCCTGCAGCTCGGGATCGAGCGCCGCCGCGGACTCCGGCGACATCGCTTGCGGCTGTGCGGCGGGCAGCTCGGCAGTTTTCGCGCCGAACACGGAGCTGTTCGAGGTCGCGGGATTTTCCTGCGCGGGCATCGCGGCGGGTGCGGCTGGCTCAGGCGCTGGCGCAGGCGTTACGGTGGCGAGACGATCGCCCTTCAGCGCACGGTCAACCCTGGGAAAATCGGAGGCCTGATAGCGCGCAGGCGCTTGCAGCACCGGGTTGCGCGAAATGGAACCGGTGACATCGCGGCCATCGAGACTGGCGAGACGCACCATCGCGCTCTGCGGCGCGGATGTGCCGATGGGGCGCGAGAAGCTGTAAGTGGCAAGCTGAATGGACGAGGCCGCAGAGAACACCTGCTTCTGCCAGCGCTCGGCAACGCCGGGCTGACGCGCCAGCAGCGAGCCTATGTCCTGATATCCGATCTCTCTCGGCATCAATGCGAAGATGCAGAGACCGAGTCCGAAGGATGCGAACCGCGCACCCTTCGGATGGTTACGCAACACTAACATCGATACGCTCACGCTACGCTTACGCCCATTCTGATCGAACTCAGTACATCCGTGCAATTCGATCTTTATCGTGAGTATCTAATTTAGGTTGCCGGGGCGTTAATCCACGTTGCGCGCAAGGCACACTCAAGCAATGTCAGGTGTTTCCACGGGGCGATGCTGCGCATTGGTAAACGTCGCGTCGCGAGAAGCGGTAAACAATCGGTCAATGCGAATGGTGAAGGAACTCTTTCTGATGATTCTTGCGCGCGCGTATCATTACGGGACGCGTGATGAACTCGCGCTGCCGCAACACACTCGTCATTGCGAGCGCAGCGAAGCAATCCAGCGTCTTTCCGCGGAGGGATTCTGGATTGCTTCGCTGCGCTCGCAATGACGTGGAGAGAGCAAGGGCTCAAATGAAAAGAGGCGGAGCCGAAGCCCCGCCTCTTCGCATTCAACAACTCAACTCGTCCTTACGCTTGGCTCGCAACCGCCTTGCCGAGCGCGGCCTGCGCGGCAGCCAGGCGCGCGATCGGCACGCGATACGGTGAGCACGACACATAGTCGAGACCGATGTTGTGGCAGAACGCGACGGAGGCCGGATCGCCGCCGTGCTCGCCGCAGATGCCCATCTTGAGCTTCGGGCGCGCCTTGCGGCCGCGCGCGACGCCGATCTTGACCAGCTCGCCCACTCCTTGCTGGTCGAGCGAGATGAAGGGATCGATCGAGAGGATGCCCTTGGTCACGTAGGGACCGAGGAAGCTCGCGGCGTCGTCGCGGCTGATGCCGTAGGTCGTCTGCGTCAGGTCGTTGGTGCCGAACGAGAAGAACTCGGCGCTCTCGGCGATCTCTTCCGCGAGCAGGCAGGCGCGCGGCAGCTCGATCATGGTGCCGACCTGATAGGCGATCTTGGTGTTGGTCTCTCGCATCACCGACTTCGCGGTGGCGTCGATGCGGGCCTTGACTAGGTCGAGCTCGGCCTTGGTCGCGATCAGCGGCACCATCACCTCGAGGCCGACAGCCTTGCCGGTGCGCTTCTCGGCCTCGACCGCGGCCTCGAAGATGGCGCGCGCCTGCATCTCGGCGATCTCGGGATAGGCGATCGCGATACGGCAGCCGCGGAAGCCGAGCATCGGATTGAACTCCGACAGCTCGCGCGCGCGGTCAGCCAGACGCCGCGGATCGGTGTTCATGGCGCGCGCCACCTCCTCGACCTCGGCATGGGTGTGCGGCAGGAACTCGTGCAGCGGCGGATCGAGCAAGCGGATCGTGACGGGCAGGCCTTTCATGATCTCGAACAGCTCGACGAAATCGGCGCGCTGCATCGGCAAGAGTTTTGCCAGCGCCGCGCGGCGCGACTGCTCATCCTCGGAGAGGATCATCTCGCGCACAGTGCGGATGCGGGTCTCCTCGAAGAACATGTGCTCGGTGCGGCAGAGGCCGATGCCTTCCGCGCCGAACTTGATCGCGGTGCGGGCGTCGTCAGGCGTGTCGCCGTTGACGCGGACACCGATCTTGCGGACCTGGTCGGCCCAATTCATCAGCGTGCCGAACTCGCCAGACAGTTCCGGCTCGATCATCGGCATGCGGCCGGCCAGCACCTGGCCGAGCGAACCGTCGATGGTGATGACGTCGCCGGCCTTGAAGGTGCGCGAGCCGATGCTCATGGTGCCGCGGCCGTAATCGACGCGGATGGTGCCGCAGCCGGAGACGCAGGGCTTGCCCATGCCGCGCGCGACGACCGCCGCGTGCGAGGTCATGCCGCCGCGGGTGGTCAGGATGCCTTCGGCGGCGTGCATGCCGTGGATGTCTTCGGGGCTGGTCTCGATGCGGACCAGAATTACCTTGCGTCCGTCGCCCTGGAGCTTGGCCGCTTCGTCCGACGAGAACACGATCTCGCCGGAGGCAGCACCCGGGGATGCCGGCAGGCCGGTCGCGATCACGTCGCGCTTGGCGTTGGGATCGATGGTCGGATGCAGGAGCTGGTCGAGCGAAGCGGGATCGATCCGCATCACCGCTTCCTTCTTGGTGATCAGGCCCTCATTGGCGAGTTCGACCGCGATGCGCAGCGCGGCCTTCGCGGTGCGCTTGCCGCCGCGGGTCTGCAGCATCCACAGCTTGCCCTGCTCGACCGTGAACTCCATGTCCTGCATGTCACGGTAGTGCTTCTCGAGCAGCGTGTAGATCCGCGTCAGCTCCTTGAAGGCCTCAGGCATCGCCGCTTCCATCGATGCCTTGTCGGAGCCGGACTCCTTGCGCGCTTCCTCGGTGATGTCCTGCGGCGTGCGGATGCCCGCCACCACGTCCTCGCCCTGCGCGTTGATCAGGAACTCGCCGTAGAGCTTGCTCTCGCCGGTCGAGGGGTTGCGGGTGAAGGCAACGCCGGTTGCCGAGGTCTCGCCCATATTGCCGAACACCATGGCCTGCACGTTGACCGCGGTGCCCCAGGATTCCGGAATGTCGTGCAGCTTGCGGTAGGTCACCGCGCGCGCATTCATCCAGGACGAAAACACCGCGCCGACCGCGCCCCAGAGCTGGTCATGCGGATCCTGCGGGAAATCCTTGCCCGTCTCGCGCGCGACCGCGTCCTTGTACTTGCCGACCAGGTCGACCCAGTCCTCGGCGGTGAGGTCGGTGTCGAGCGTATAGCCCTGGCTGTCCTTGAAGGTGTCGAGGATTTCCTCGAAGTGATGATGCTCGAAGCCGAGCACCACGTCGGAATACATGGTGATGAAGCGGCGGTAGCTGTCATAGGCGAAACGGCGGTCGCCGGAGAGCTCGGACAGCGCTTCCACCGTCTGGTCGTTGAGGCCGAGATTGAGCACGGTGTCCATCATGCCCGGCATCGAGGCGCGCGCGCCTGAACGTACGGACACCAGCAGCGGGTTCTTGGTGTCGCCGAACACCTTGCCGGTCAACTTACCGATATAGTCGAGCGCCTTCTCAACCTGCGACTGCAGCTCCTTCGGATAGGATTTGTCGTGGGCGTAGAAATAGGTGCAGACCGAGGTCGGGATGGTGAAGCCCGGAGGCACCGGCAGGCCGAGATTGGCCATCTCGGCGAGATTGGCGCCCTTGCCGCCGAGCAGGTCGCGCATCTCCGTCCGGCCCTCGGCCTTGCCGTCGCCGAAGGTGAAGACCCACTTGTTGGCCGGGATCTTTGCCGGCGCGCTCTTGGCTGGAGCAGCCTTGGCAGCGACCTTCGGTGCAGCCGCCTTGGTCGCAGCCTTAGCGGCCGGCTTGGCCGCAGCCTTCGCGGCAACCTTGGCGACCGGCTTTGGGGCGCTCTTCACAGAGCTGCTCTTGGGGAGCGCCTTGCGGGCGGCCGGCGCGGCTTTCGCCTTGGCGGAAGGCTTTGATTTCGCTGGGAGTTTCTTAGGCTTCGAGGCGGCTTTGGCCATAGCTTGCACACAACCTTCGAGAGGAATGGGAAATCGCGCGCCTTACACCACTTTGGGCAGGCCTGCGCAAGTCGAACAGTTCCGAAAAGTGAAGCCTAGAGATGGAGCCACTTCAACAAACCGAGCCCGATCGCACCATTGAGGATGAGAAAGATCGCCACGATGAAGTTGAGCAGGCGCGGCATGATCAGGATGAGAACGCCCGCAAGCAGCGACAGGAGCGGCGAGATGTGGGCGACGGTGAGGTGCATGAACTATCTTTCCGTGGGATGAGGCGAATCGCGGCGGGATCATAGCGGACCGGGTTTCGCCCGTAGAGACGCACAAGGACTGATCCCGGTTCCAGGCTTCGCGAAAACTGCCCGAAATTGCCGCGTATGCGGCAAGGCTTTTTCCGGAACATCACGCGCGGCGCAGCATTGGCAACCGGTCGCGCCACTGGCGCGGGCTGAAATCGATTCGAAGGAGTTGCCCATGCGGAACAGGATTCTCGCCCTCGCAGCGCTTGGCATCGCGCTCAGCGCGCCGATCGCGGCGCAGGCGCAAACCGGGATCACAGTGGGACGCGCGCCCGTTGTCGTTGACAGCGGCCCAACGATTGCGGTCGAGCAGCGGCCGGCTTTCCGGGACTATGTCGTCGAGCAACGTGTGCCGGCATTCAGCATTCCCGATCGCGTCGTGGTCGGTGCCACCTTACCTGAAACCGGCATCACTTATTATGACGTGCCGCAACGTTTCGGTGCGACGACGTATCGCTACACGGTCGTGAACGGCGAGACGGTGCTGGTCGAGCCGCGCTCGCGGCGCATCGTCGAGGTGATGAACTAGCGCTTCCAGAAATCAACTAGATGTCCGTCGCGTCACATCAATCAGGCTGGCGCGAGCAGTGTAATCGGACATCAGGCCCCGCCCGGTCTTCCCCCCGCCGGGTGGGGCATTTTTTCTCTCGTCATTCCGGGGCGCGCGGAGCGCGAACCCGGAATCCATCATGCAGCGCATGACGAGGAGAAATGGATTCCGGGCTCGCGCCAAGTGGCGCGCCCCGGAATGACAGTAGTTCCTATCGCCCGACCGCGCCTCAATCCTGGATCTTCGAGAAATCCGCCACTCCGCGCGTGGCGCTGCGGATCTCGTTCAGCAGTTTCAAACGATTCTCGCGCACCTTGGCATCGTCGTCGTTGACGCGCACCTTGTCGAAGAACGCATCGACCGGCGGACGCAACTTTGCCATCGCGCTCATCGCGGCGGCGAAGTCTTCCTTGGCGACGGCGGCACTTGCTTCCGCCCTCACCTCGCCGATCGCCTTGGCCAGCGCCTTTTCCTCATCGAGGCCGTAGAGCGCGGCATCCGGCGCACCGTCGAACGTGCGCTTGTCCTTCTTCTCCTCGATCGAGAGGATGTTGCTGGCACGCTTGGTGCCAGCGAGCAGATTCTTGCCGTCGTCGGACTCCAGGAACTTGCCGAGTGCATCGACGCGGCGGACGATCATGAGGAGATCATCCTGGCCGCCGAGCGCAAACACGGCGTCGACGAGATCGTGACGCGCGCCCTGCTCGCGAAGCTGGACTTTCAAGCGGTCGGCGAAGAAAGCGAGAAGATCGCTCGGAAGCTTCTCCGCATCGGCGGGCTTCACCGACAAGCCGGCGAGCGCGGACGCGGCCACCTTCATGAGCGACAAGCGCAGCGCGTTCTCGGCGATCAACCTGATCACACCCAGCGCCGCACGACGCAGCGCATAAGGGTCCTTCGATCCCGTCGGCTTCTCGTCGATCGCCCAGAACCCAACGAGCGTATCGATCTTGTCCGCGAGCGCCACCGCAACGCTGACCGGATCGGTCGGCACGCGGTCGGCAGGCCCCTGCGGCTTGTAGTGCTCCTCGCAGGCCGCCGCGACCGAGGCGTCCTCACCCTGGGCCAGCGCGTAGTACTTGCCCATCAGGCCCTGCACCTCAGGGAATTCGCCGACGACTTCGGTCAGCAGATCCGCCTTGGCGAGATGCGCGGCACGCGTCGCCTTGACGACATCGGCGCCGACCAGCGGCGCGATCTCGGCGGCGAGACGCTCGATCCGCTTGATGCGTGCGGCCTGCGTGCCGAGCTTCTCGTGGAACACGATCTGCTCGAACTTCGGCAGACGATCCTCGAGCTTGGTCTTCAGGTCGGTCTCGTAAAAGAACTTCGCATCCGACAGCCGCGCGCGGATCACGCGCTCGTTGCCTGACACGATGACCTTGCCGCCGTCGGTGGCCTCGATATTCGCCGTGAGGACGAACTTGTTGGTCAGCCTCCCGGTCTTGGGATCCCTGACCACGAAGCATTTCTGGTTGTTACGGATGGTGGCGCGGATCACCTCGTCGGGAGTCTTCAAGAACTCCTGCTCGAACGAGCCCATCAGCACGACCGGCCATTCGACGAGGCCCGAGACCTCGTCGAGCAGGTTTTGGTCCTCGACGAGCTCGAACCCTTGCGCGAAGGCAAGCTGCTTGGCATCGGTGAGGATCGCGTCCTTACGCCGCTCAGCGTCGAGCACGACCTTCGCGTCCAGGAGCTTGGCTTCGTAGTCCTCGAAGCGGCGGACGGAAATAGCCGACGGCGCGAGGAAGCGATGACCGTAGGTGGTCTGGCCGGCCTCGATGCCGTCCACGGAAAACTTCACGACATCGGGCTCTTCGGTCTCGAGGCCGAAGGTCGCGGTGATCGCGTGCAGCGGACGCACCCAGCTCAGCGCGCCCGGCTTGGCCGAGCGCGCGCCCCAGCGCATCGATTTCGGCCAGGGGAAGGTGCGGATCATCACGGGCAGGATTTCCGCGAGCACGTCGATGGCGTCGCGGCCGGGCTTCTCGATCAATCCGATGTAGAAATCGCCCTTCGGGTCGCGCTGGATCTTGGCCTCATCCAGTGACTTCAAGCCTGTGGCCTTCAGAAAGCCCTGCACGGCCGCATCGGGGGCGCCGACTTTGGGCCCGCGGCGTTCGGTTTTCAGGTCAGGCTGACGCGCGGGGATGCCGTGCACGGTGAGCGCAAGACGGCGCGGCGTCGCGAAGGCTTTCGTGCCTTCGTAGACCAGGCCCTCGGCGACGAGCTTGTCGGTGACCAGGCGGCGCAAATCGTCGGCCGCCTTGGCCTGCATGCGCGCGGGGATTTCTTCGGAAAACAGTTCAAGCAAAAGATCGGGCATCAGGCCGCTCCACCGGCTTCGGTGTGCACCCAGGCTTCGCCGCAGGCTTTCGCCAACTCGCGAACCCGGAAGATGTAGCTCTGTCGCTCCGTCACCGAAATCACGCCGCGCGCATCGAGCAGGTTGAAGACATGGCTCGCCTTGATGCACTGGTCATAGGCGGGGAGCGCCATCAGATGGGCCTCGCGCTTGCCGGATTCCGAGTTTTTCTGCCAGCCAGCCTCGAGGTATTTCTTGCAGGCCGCTTCGGCCATCTTGAACTGCTCGAAAAGCATCGCCGTATCGGCATATTCGAAATTGTGCCGCGAATATTCCTGCTCGGCCTGGAAGAACACATCGCGGTAGCTGACCTTCTCTGCGCCTTCGCGGCCGTTGAAGTTCAGGTCCATGATGCGATCGACGCCCTGCAGATAACAGGCGAGGCGTTCGAGGCCGTAGGTGAGCTCACCCGCAACCGGTGCGCATTCGACGCCGGCGACCTGCTGGAAATAGGTGAACTGGCTGACTTCCATGCCGTCGCACCAGCACTCCCAGCCAAGGCCCCAGGCGCCCAGCGTCGGGCTCTCCCAATCGTCCTCGACGAAGCGGATGTCGTGGACGGCGGAGTCGATGCCGATCGCGGCGAGCGACTTCAGGTACAGCTCCTGAAGGTTCGGCGGCGACGGCTTGAGGATGACCTGGAACTGGTAATAGTGCTGGAGCCGGTTCGGGTTTTCGCCGTAGCGGCCGTCCTTGGGCCGACGCGAGGGCTGCACATAGGCGGCATTCCACGGCCGCGGTCCGAGCGCACGCAAGGTCGTCCCAGGATGGAAGGTGCCGGCGCCGACTTCCATGTCGTAGGGCTGCAGGATCACGCAGCCGTAATCCGCCCAGTAGCGCTGCAGGGCCAGGATCAGGCCCTGGAACGAGCGGTCCGGGCGCATATGGGCGGGCAATGAGGCGTCCATCGTCAGATCAGGCTCTCGCGGGGGTTTTGAATCGCGCGGGACCGTATCGACGGCGGCCATGGGAATCAAGGCAAAGGGGGTAAACAACCTCATTCCGGGGCGCCCGAAGGGCGAACCCGGAATCTCGAGATTCCGGGTTCGATGCTTTGCATCGCCCCGGAACGACGGTGGGCCTGAAAAGGGTACTAACCCGGCCTATACGCCCCGGTCACGGGGTCACGCTTCAGCGTCTGGATGGTCCCCATATGGGCGGCCTCCGCGACGCGCGACAGGCGCATCTCCTCCAACTCCTCGTTGATCCTGAGTGCGGTCTTGTAGGCCCAGCGGACCACGGCAAGCCCACCCAGAACGCCCGCAAATGCGACGAACGGCGGCATCGGTCGATCCTCGTGTAGTGCTCAGCCCCCACACACATTCTCGCGCAGTCCGGGCCGCGCCGCAATTGGCTCAGCACGGACCAAATGGCGCGGGGGAGCCGAACCTAGAACCCGAATTTCGCCCAAATCGCCCGCGTCTCGACGGCCGAGATCAGCTCATCCGGTAGCCCAGCCATTGATTCCATGGCCGAAAGCTGGCCCGCGCCGGGCGATTTCCGCCCCAACAGGCCGGACAGCAGCCCGGAGGGCTGCGCGATCACGGGGGTGAGAACCTTCTCGCCATAGCGGGCACGAAGAGTTGAGCGGATATCGCCGATCCCGTCGGCGAGCCCCAGCGCGATCGAGCTCTCACCGGCCCAGTATTCGCCCGTAAACAGGACGTCGTCCGTGCCCTTCAGCCTCGCGCCGCGGCTGTCCTTCACCAGCGCGATGAAGATCTGGTGGATCTCGCGCTGGAGAGCCTTCAGCTTGGCGACGTCATCGGGGTTTTCGGGCAGGAACGGATCGAGCATCGCCTTGTGGGCGCCTGCCGTGTAGAGGCGCCGCTCGATGCCGAGCCGCTTGATCGCATCCTGGAAACCGAAGCTGCCGCCGACCACGCCGATCGATCCGAGGATCGACGACGGATCGCAGAAGATCTCGTCGCCGGCGCAGGCGATCATGTAACCGCCCGAGGCCGCGACGTCCTCGACGAACACCAGCACAGGCAGCTTCTTCTCCGCCGCGAGCTGCTTGATGCGCAGATAGATCTGGCGCGACTGCACCGGCGAGCCGCCCGGCGAATTGATCACAAGCGCGACCGCCTTGGCGTTCCGGTATGAAAACGCCCGCTCCAGCACGCGGGCGAGGCCCGCCAGCGTCATGCCCGGACGCAGCGGCGTGACCGCGCCGATGACGCCCGACAGCCGCACCACCGGTACGACCGCGGCACCGGGGCGCAAGCGCGCCGGCAGATATTGCATGAGCTTGTCGGCCAGGCCGGAATTCTCGCGATCGTTCAATTGTTCGGCCATGCCGTCACCTCTGGTTAACCCTTATTTATCACGCGACTGTCATTGCTGGTGCCTGGAACGTGTTTTGCAGAATCCCAGTTGGGAAGCTGCAATGAGGCAGCGGAGGAAACGACATGAAGATCTATCTGCTGTTGATGCTGATGGGCGCGCTCTTTACGGCGATTCGCTTTACGTCCCAGCCAGAACAGCAGTCGGAATCGCTTCCCCAGTAAGCCGTCACGGCTCCGCCAGCGGCAAGACCGCTCTCCCTTCCAGAATATTCCGCACCTCTTTTTTGGGCACGCCTGACTCATCATTGAGCATGAGGCCCGGCAGCAATCGCATCGGCGCCCGTCCGCCCTTCACCGCGCGCACCAGCACGCGGATCGCTGGACGTCCCGCTTCGCCATGAACCGGCAGGATCGACAGGCTGCCGAAGCCGCGTGACAGCGCTGCCAAGACATCTGCGATTCCATCTGCGCGCCAGATCAGCGTGAGCACACCGTTCGTTCGCAGGATACGCCGCGCTGCATGCACCCAGGCATGCAGCGTCTCGTCCGTGGCGACATGCGCGGTGTGACGCGCCTGGTCCGGCGAGCCGCGGTGCCGCGCGGGATCGTTGAAGGGCGGGTTCATCAACACGCAATCCGCACTATCAGGCGTGAGCCCATGGGCTGCAAAAGCCTGCGCGTCCGCGGTGACGTCGAGCACGATCACATCAGCGGCAATCGCATTCGCGGCCGCATTGGCGCGCGCGAGTTCGGCCAGCTCCGGATCGATTTCGACGAGGCAAAGCTTGATCCCGCCAACGCGCCGGGCCAGCGCGAGGCCAGCCGTGCCGACGCCGGCGCCGAGATCGACCACACGGTCGCCGTCGCGGGCCTCGGCCGCAGCGGCAAGCAGGATGGCGTCATGCCCTGCCCGGTGGCCGGATCGCTTCTGCTTGAGCAGCAGCTGGCCGCCGAGAAAGGCGTCCTCGGTGAGATCTGTGACGACGTCAATCATCGCCGCGCAGTTCGTGGCTAAGGCCGGCGTCGGTCAGCAATTGCCGGGCCTCGCTGGCATCGTCCTCATGGACCAGGATCCGCCTGGGCAGCACGCCGAGCGAGCCCTCGATGATGCTCATGTTCTGGTCCAGCACCAGATGATGGATGTTGGCGCCGTCGAGCAGCGCGCCGATCGCCGACACCAGCACGATATCGTTGGTCCGAACCAATTCACGCAAGACGAGCCTCCTGCCTGAAAGGGGTGAAAGCGGCAAATGTCAATGGTTCCACAGGCCTTGCCGCATCCCCGTCCAGTTTCTATTGTCTTTCCATCAGAATAGCCCCTCCGGGGCAAATATTGGAGACCGGCGTGGCCGTCATCGTACCTTTCGAAACTCCCGGCGCGTCGATCGAAGAGCTGGTTGCCCTTGTGGCCCCCGACATGGAGCGCGTCAACGCCACGATCCTGTCGCGGACCGGGTCTGACGTGACCATGATCCCTGAAGTCGCCAACCATTTGATCTCCTCCGGCGGCAAGCGGCTGCGGCCGATGCTGACGCTGGCGATGGCGAACCTCGCCGGCTACACCGGCGACGGCCACATCAAGCTCGCCGCGTCCGTCGAGTTCATGCATACCGCGACCCTGCTCCATGACGACGTCGTCGACGAGAGCGAGATGCGCCGCGGCAAGCTGTCGGCCCGCATGCTCTGGGGCAATGAGGCGAGCGTGCTGGTCGGCGACTTCCTGCTCGGCCAGGCCTTCCGCATGATGGTCGAGGTCGGCTCGCTGCGCGCGCTCGACATCCTCTCCGCAGCGGCCGCGACAATCGCCGAGGGCGAGGTGATGCAGCTTGCCGCCGCCAAGAACACGGCGACCACCGAGGACGAATATCTCGCCGTGATCCGCGGCAAGACCGCCGAGCTGTTCGCGGCGGCCTGCGAGGTCGGCCCCGTCATCGCCAACCGCCCAAAGGCCGAGCAGACCGCCTGCCGCTCCGTCGGCATGAATCTCGGCATCGCCTTCCAGCTGGTCGACGACGTGCTCGACTATGGCGGCAAGAGCGCCAAACTCGGCAAGAACACCGGCGACGATTTCCGCGAGGGCAAGATCACTCTGCCCGTCGTGCTCGCGTTCCGCCGCGGCAACGACTCCGAGCGCGCTTTCTGGATCAAGGCGCTGGAGCGCGGCGAGATCGGCGATGCCGATCTCGACCACGCCATCGGCCTGATGAACAAGCACCGCGCGCTCGAGGACACGCTGAGCCGCGCCCAGCACTACGGCGCCATGGCGGTCGATGCGCTGGCGCTGTTCCCGTCCTCGCCGATGAAGAGCGCGCTAGAGCAGGTGGTGGCGTTCTGCCTGGCACGGTCGCATTGAGCGCGGCGAGCTCTATCGATCTGCACTGCTCTTAGCACCGTCGTCCTGAGGCGCGAGGCACGGGACGCAATGCGTCCCATGAGGAGCCTCGAAGGATGTACGGCCCGGATGCAGCCGGGCCGTCGCTCTTCGAGGCTCGCCGAAGAGGGGAGCACCTCAGGGTGACGGTGATGGATATGTGCGCTCGCAATGACGGAGTACGGCGCACAGCCGTCGCTCAACTCCCGTGTCCCGGACGACGCTACAGCGCCGTTTGCGTTGGTGCGCAGAGCCGGGACCTACGCGACATCCAGTGATCAGCAACATGGACCCCGGCTCTGCAGCGCACCGCTGAAAACGCGATGCGCTGCGTCCGGAGCAGGAGCGCGTATAGTTACTTGCATTTCGCAAGTTACTCTCCTACCTTCCCCGCCATGCAGCCCAAATTGCCTTCCATCCAGGAATGTCCGGTCGGCCGCGCCGTCGAGACGGTCGGGGAATGGTGGAGCATCCTGATCCTGCGGGACGCCTTGCAGGGCTCGACGCGGTTCGACGAGTTCGAGCGCAATCTCGGCATCGCGCCGAACATCCTGTCGCGGCGCCTCGCCCATCTCACCAAGACCGGCATGTTCGTCCGCCGCCGCTATCAGGAGCGGCCGCCGCGTTGCGAATATGTGCTGACGGACAAGGCGCGGGATTTCTTTCCCGTGATCGCAACGCTGCTCGCCTGGGGCAACAAGCATCTCGCGCCGAAGGGTGAATCCATCCTGCTGGCCGACAGGAACGATCTTCGGCCACTCGATCCGGTCGTGGTCGACGCCGCCGAGCGACAGCCGATCACGCTCGCCAATGCGGTGGTGGTTGCCGGTCCTGCCGCGAGCCGCCTGATGCGGCGACGGCTCACCTTGCTCAAAGCTATGAACCCGGACCTCGCACCGGCTGGAGACTGACATGCGTCGTATCGTCGTGACTGGAATGGGCGCGGTATCGCCGCTCGGCTGTGGTGTCGAGATATCCTGGCGCCGGCTGCTCGCGGGTCAAAGCGGGCTGCGCCCGCTGCCTCAATGGTCGCAGGCATTGCCCGCGCGCATTGCCGGTCTCGTACCCGACAAAGCCGATGATGCCGACGGCGGCTTCGATCCGGCCGACGCCGCTGCGCCAAAGGATCAGCGCAAGATGGACCGCTTCATCCTGTTCGCGCTGCTCGCCACCGCGGAAGCCGTCGCGCAGGCCAAATGGACGCCACAGGATGCATCTGCACAGGAGCGCACCGCGACGATCATCGGCTCCGGCGTAGGCGGTTTTCCCGCGATGGCGGAGGCCGTGCGCATCACCGAGCAACGCGGCCCGCGCCGGCTGTCGCCGTTCACGATCCCCTCGTTCCTCGCCAACCTCGCCGCCGGCCACGTCTCGATCAAATACGGCTACAAGGGCGCGCTGGGCACGCCGGTCACCGCGTGCGCCGCCGGCGCGCAGGCGATCGGCGATGCCGCACGCATCATCCGCGCGGGCGAAGCCGATGTCGCAATCTGCGGCGGCGCGGAGGCCTGCATCGACATCGTCAGCCTCGGCGGCTTTGCGGCGGCCCGCGCGCTGTCGAGCTCCTTCAACGACGAGCCCATGCGTGCCTCACGCCCGTTCGATCGCGACCGCGACGGTTTCGTCATGGGCGAAGGCTCCGGCATACTGGTGATCGAGGAGCTGGAACATGCGCTGGCGCGCGGCGCCACACCGATCGCCGAGCTTGTGGGATATGGCACCACTGCCGACGCCTATCACATGACGTCGGGGCCGCCCGATGGCGACGGCGCCCGCCGCGCCATGGAGATCGCGCTCCGGCAGGCGAAGCTTGCGCCCGCCGATGTGCAGCATCTCAACGCCCATGCGACCTCAACGCCTGCCGGCGACGAGAGCGAGCTTGGCGCGATCGGCGCGCTGTTCGGCCGCAACAAATCCATCGCGGTCAGTGCGACCAAATCGGCCACCGGCCATCTGCTCGGCGCCGCCGGCGGACTGGAGGCGATCTTCACCGTGCTTGCCCTGCGCGACCAGATCACGCCGCCGACCCTCAATCTCGAAAATCCGGATGCGGGTGCGGAAGGGATCGATATCGTTGCCGGTGCTGCACGTCCCATGCCGATGCAGCACGCGATCTCCAACGGCTTCGGCTTCGGCGGGGTCAACGCCAGCGCGATCTTCCGCCGCATAGGCTAGCGGACCGGGCTTGCAATCGCGCACGGCATCGCTACCAAGGCAGGATGAGCGAAACGAATTTTTGGCTATTCCTCGCTGCCGCCCTCGTCATTGCCGCCATTCCGGGCCCCGGCATCTTCTACGTCGCGGCGCGAACATTGTCGGAGGGGCGCGCCGGCGGCTTTGCCTCGACCGCCGGCACGGCGCTGGGCGGACTGGTTCATGTCATCGCCGGCGGCCTCGGCATCTCCGCGGTCATCCTGGCCAGCGCCGAGTTGTTCGCCGCCGTCAAATTCGTCGGTGCGCTCTATCTGATCTGGCTCGGCATCAAGACATTTCGTGGTGCAAGCCGGATGCTGTCGCTTGAGAGCGAGCCTGTCGGCGACAAGCGCGCATTCCGTGACGGCGTGCTGATCGAGGCGTTCAATCCGAAGACCGCGGCATTCTTCCTCGCCTTCATTCCGCAATTCATCGATCCGGCGGGTACGAGCCCCACGCTGCAGTTCATCCTGCTCGGCGCCATCTCGGTGGCGCTGAACACGCTCGCCGACATCGTCGTGGTGCTGATGGCATCCGCGACCCGCACACAACTGATCGGGCGGCCGCGTCTGATGCGGCGCCTAACGCAGGGGTCTGGCATCTTCATCGCCGGCCTCGGTCTCTCGCTCGCGCTGGCACGGCGGCCGGCAAATGGCTAGCGCCCCGCAAAGCCGCTTCTATGAATCGCACGGCCTGCAACTGCATTATGCCGATTGGAGCAACGCGGGCGCGCCGCCGCTCATCCTGGTGCATGGCGGCCGCGATCATTGCCGGAGCTGGGACGCCATCGCCGGCTCGCTGCAGCCGCACTTCCATGTGATCGCGCCCGATCTGCGCGGCCACGGCGATTCCGACTGGACCAGAGGCGGCAGCTACGCGCTGACCGAATATGTCTACGATCTCGTCCAGCTCGTCCGCAGCATTGCAGCGCCGCGCGTGACGCTGATCGGCCATTCGATGGGCGGCATGGTGAGCCTGATTTTCTCGGGGGCGTTCCCCGAACTGGTCGACAAGCTCGTCGTGCTCGATGGCGTGACGATGCTACCCGATTCACCCAAGCCGCCGACGCATGAACGCATCGGTAAATGGGTCAGCCAGCTCGACAGGCTGCACGACCGAACGGCGCGCCGCTATGCGACGCTCGAGGATGCCGCGGCGCAGATGGTGCTTCACAACAAGCGCCTCACCCGCGACCTCGCGCTGCATCTTGCCACGCATGGCGCGCGACGGAACGAGGACGGCACCTATAGCTGGAAGTTCGATCCCTACCAGCGCGTTTCGGCGCCGCACCGGCTCTGGCCGGACGATCACATCGCGCTGTGGTCGCGCATCACGTGCCCGACGCTGCTGTTGAACGCTGGCGAAAGCTTTCTCGCCGGCGCGCGCTCAGCGGGCCTGGAGCGCTATTTCCAGCAGGCGCGCATCGCAACCATCGCCGGTGCCGGGCACTGGTTGCAACACGACAAGCCGGAAGAAGTGCTGGGTGAGATCAGGCAGTTTCTAGGGCTTGGCGAGCTACCGTAGGGTGAGCAAAGGCGCCCTTGCGCCGTGCCCCCGCCTCTCTCAATCGCAAAAAAATGCGTGGGCACGCTTCCGCCTTCGCTCTTCGAGCTACGGCGGACAAGTCGCTTTGCCCACCCTACGAGACCGTCGCCGGGGAAATACTTAGCTCAGCGTCCCCGCATGCACCCACCAGCCGGGGTGGTCGCGCCGAATCTTCTCTGCGGCGGCATGCGCGTCAGCGGGCGCACCGTATATCGCAAAGCACGTCGCTCCGGAGCCGGACATCCGCGCCAGCTTGACGCCGGTCGAGTCGCGCAAGGCGCTCAGCACGTCGCCGATCACGGGCTCGATGCGCATCGCAGGCGCTTCGAGATCGTTGGCCACCGTTTCGAGAACGTCGACCCAGTCAGCAATGGTGGCGCCCTCTTCCGGCCAGGCCGGAGCTCCGAGGACCGAGGTGGCCCCGACCAGGAGTTCGCCATTGCGCAGGCCAAGGGCCTTGAACACGTCCTTTGTCGCAACCGGCACGCGCGGATTGACCATCACGCAGGGCATGCTCGGCAACGCCAGCGGCAACAGCTGCTCGCCGACGCCAGTCATGTCACAGGCGCGCGAGAGCAGGCATACCGGCACGTCGGCACCGGTTGCCAGCGCGACCTTCTGAAGGCGGGGATCGTCGAGCGGCAAATTGTTGAGACGCGCGAGCAGGCGCAGCGCCGCGGCCGCGTCGGCCGAGCCGCCGCCGATACCGGCCGCGACCGGCAAGACCTTATCGAGCGCGAAGGCACCGAGCTTCAGATTCGGCACCGCGTCCGCCAGCAGCTTGGCGGCCTTGAACACGAGATTGTCTGAGGTCTCGCCGCAGGCCGCCGCGAGCGGCCCTGTGGTGGCGAGCTTGAGCTCACCGCCCGGCTCCAGCGTCAGTCGGTCGGCACAATCGGCAAACGCAACCACGCTTTCGAGATCATGATAGCCGTCGGCACGACGGCCGACCACGCGAAGGCTCAAATTGACCTTCGCGCGCCCTTCTTCAATCAACGCCGGCATCGGCGATACGCCCCCAGAACTTAACGAGATTAGCCGCCCTTGCCGTCGTCTTTCTTCTTGTCCGCCTGCGCGGCGGAAGAATTCGAACTGTCATCCGTCATGCCGTTGGCGATCTTGGCTTCGATCTTCGGCAGATCGTCCGGCTCGGGCTTGAGGTCGCGGGCATGCGCCCACTGGAATTTGGCTTCCAGCGTGCGGCCGACGCGCCAATAGGCATCGCCGAGATGGTCGTTGATGGTGGGATCCTCGGGCTTCAGGTCGATCGCGCGCTCGAGGTTCTTCACCGCCTCTTCGTAGTTGCCGATGCGGTAATAGGCCCAGCCGAGAGAGTCGACGATGTAGCCGTCGTCGGGACGCTGCTCGACGGCACGCTTGATCATCTTCATGCCTTCGTCGAGGTTCACGCCCTGGTCGATCCAGGAATAGCCGAGATAGTTGAGGACATGCGGCTGGTCGGGCTGCAGCTCGAGCGCCTTCTTCATGTCGGCCTCGGCCTTGCCCCACTGCTTGGAGCGCTCCTCACAGATGCCGCGATAATAGTACCAGACGCTGTTGGCCTTGTCGTTGCCTGCAGGCAGCACGTCGATGCCCTGCGAATAGGTCGCACCGCAGTCGCCGAACTTCTTGCGGCCGCGCTCGAGATTGCCGAGCGCCATAATCGCTTCGATGTCCTTGGAGTCCTCCGAGATCACGCCCTTGAGGATCTTGATCGCCTCGTCGCTGCGGTCGGCGGAATCCAGATCAATAGCAAGCTGGATCTGCGCGTTGCGCTTCAACGGCGAGGATGAGGGGACGCGCTCGTAGATCTTGATCGCCATCTGCGGCCGCTTCACCGATTCGTAGAGGTCGGCGAGCGAGAGCAGGGCCAGCGGATGGCTGGGCTGCAGATAGAGCGCAAGCTGGAGATAGACCAGCGCCAGATCCTCACCGCCTCGGCGGGTCAGGGTGGCGCCGATGCCGTAAAGCGCCTCGGCCGCACCGGCCTGCGCAGAATCGACCAGCGAGGGCATCTTCTTGCCGGCCTTGGTCTCGCGCAGACCCTCCACGATCAGCGGATGGCGGGCGAGCTTCTTGTCGAAGGCTTCGTAGACCGCGGTCGCCGAGGCCGCGTCCTTGTTGCGCGACAGCCAGCGCGCATAGGCTTCCGTCACGCGCAGCATGGAATCGTCGAGCTTGTAGGCGCGCTCGAAGCGGACGCCCGCGTCCTTCTCCTTGCCGGCGTTCTCGAGGATCATGCCGGCGTGCAAATCCTTGAACAGCGGGTACCATTCCGGGCCCGCCAGCTTGTCGATGGTCGCAACCGCGCCCTTGGCATCGCCGGCGCCATAGGCGGCCCAGCCGGACAGCAGCGTCGCGACGAGATCGGTGATGGGTCCGCGAATCGACTGGTTGATGTTGCTTTGCGCGCTCGGATATTTCTTCAGCTTCAGATCATGCACACCGACCACCAGGCGCGCGACGCGATTGGTCTTGTCGATGGTAAGGATGCGCTCGGCGAGCTTGACCGCTTCTTCGATGTCGCCGTCGTCGACCGAGGAGATGAAGGCACGGTCGAGCAGCTCGTTGTTCTTGGGGTCGGTCCGCAGCGCGGAGCGGTAGAAAGCGGCGGCGGAGGTCGCATCGCGCTCGACGCTGGCGTGGCGGGCGGCGAGATAGCTGCCGGCGGTGGTGAGCGACTTCAGATCGTTTCGGGTCGGAAACTGCGCCGCCGTGTCGGCCGGGTGGTCCGGCGTCTGCGCCAGCACCGCACCGGGGACCGCCACGATCGCAGAACCGGCAAGGGCGATGGCAGCAGCAGTCCAGCGGGTGAAACGATTTGAAAACATCAGGGCTCGCCTTGAGTTGGTAGTGCCTGGGTTTGAAGCAAAAGGCCGTCTCGCACGCGCGGCCGGCAACATGTGACCCGGAACCGTCGGGTCCGGACAATGCCGCTTTTGGCGCTTCACCGCAAGGATTCGGACCGGGCGATCCCCCTCCGCACGCCCCAAATCGGCCAAGTGACCGCCAAGAGAGCCCCAAGACGACGGTACTATGGCCTTATCGTGGCCGGGAGCCCCGGTGATGCTCCCGGGGGCACCCATGGTGTGCCCGTTCTCACGCGAACGTGCGCCAGGTCACGTTTTGTAACCCGAGGTCCCTTTACATCGCCTCGTAGTTCGGCCCGCCGCCGCCCTCCGGGGGAACCCAGGTGATGTTGCCGTTGGGGTCCTTCACGTCGCAGGTTTTGCAGTGGACACAGTTCTGCGCGTTGATCTGGTAGCGCGGCGCCGCACCCTCCTCGACCCACTCATAGACGCCGGCCGGGCAATAGCGGTTCGATGGACCGGCGAAGATGTCATGCTCGGAGGTCTTCTGCAGGTTCATGTCGGCGACCCGGAGATGGACCGGCTGGTCTTCCTCATGGTTGGTGTTGGACAGGAACACCGAGGACAGCTTGTCGAAGGAGATCTTGCCATCCGGCTTCGGGTAGTTCTTCGGCGCGTGCTGCTCGGCCGGATCGAGCGTCGAGCGATCGGGCTTGGCATGCGACTGCGTGCCGAACAGCGAGGTGCCGAACAGCGTGTTGAACCACATGTCGAAGCCGCCGAGCGCGACGCCGAGCACGGTGCCGAACTTCGACCACAGCGGCTTGACGTTGCGGACCAGGAACAGGTCCTTGCCAACCGACGAGGACCGCCAGGCATTCTCGTAGTCGACGACCTCGTCATTGGCACGATCGGCGGCGAGCGCGGCCGCGACATGCTCGGCCGCCAGCATGCCGGTGCCCATCGCATTGTGCACGCCCTTGATGCGCGGCACGTTGACGAAGCCGGCAGCGCAACCGACCAGCGCGCCACCGGGGAAGGTCAACCTCGGCACCGATTGATAGCCGCCCTCGGTGATGGCACGCGCGCCATAGGCAAGACGCTTGGCACCTTCGAAGGTGCCGCGGATCGACGGATGCGTCTTGAATCGCTGGAACTCATCGAACGGCGACAGATACGGATCGTCGTAGTTGAGATGCACGACGAAGCCGACCGCGACGAGGTTGTCGTCGTAATGATAGAGGAACGATCCGCCGCCAGTCTTCAGATCGAGCGGCCAGCCGAACGAATGCTGGATCATGCCCTTCTGATGCTTGGCGGGATCGATCTGCCAGACTTCCTTGAGGCCGATGCCGAACTTCGACGGCTCGCTCTTGGCATCAAGCGCGAACTTTGCGATCAGCTGCTTGGTCAGGCTGCCCCGCGCGCCCTCGGCGAACAGCGTGTACTTGCCGAGCAGCTCCATGCCGCGGGTGAAGGAGTCCTTGGGCTTGCCGTCGCGGCCGATGCCCATGTCGCCGGTGGCGATGCCCTTCACCGCGCCTTTGTCGTCATAGAGCACTTCCGCGGCGGCAAAGCCCGGATAGATCTCGACGCCGAGCGCCTCGGCCTTGCGCGCCAGCCAGCGGCAGACATTGCCGAGCGAGCCGATATAGCAGTGATGATTGTTCATCAGCGGCGGCATCATGAAGTTCGGCAGCTTGATCGCGCCGCCGGTCGTCATCCAGTAGAAGCGGTCGTCCTTGACCTGCGTCTTCAGCGGACAATCCGCATCCTCACGCCAGTCCGGAATCAGCTTGTCGAGCCCGGCCGGATCGATCACGGCGCCGGAGAGAATGTGCGCACCGACCTCGGAGCCCTTCTCCACCACGACGACGTTGAGATCGGCATTGATCTGCTTCAGCCGGATCGCCGCGGCCAGACCCGAGGGGCCGGCGCCGACGATGACGACGTCGAATTCCATGGATTCGCGCGGGGGAAGTTCTTCGGTGCTCATCTGATCTCAGCCCTTGAGACGGTTCCTTGTCATTTGCGCCCCCTTGTTTCCGATTTTTCCGGGTAGGACAACCACGGAAATGCGTTCCGCTGGGATGCAAGGCGCCTTAAGATGAACTAATAGTCAGACTTTCCCAATGATCACCGAGCCCGCACCCACCGTTCGAGAGCTTCTCGCCTTCTATCTGGAGGCCGGTGTCGATTGCGCGCTCGCGGAGGAACCGGTCGACCGCCTGGCGGAATTAGACGCCCCGCCGCCGGCCCCGCGCGTAGCGGCGGTTCAAGCGCCGCGGCCTGTCGCCGCGCCTGCGGTGATACGCGGCGAGGCCGCACCGGCGCCCGACGTTGCGATCGCCTCGGCGCGCGAGGCCGCGCGCACTGCGCCGACGCTCGAGGCGCTGCGCGAGCTGATGCAAAATTTCGAAGGCTGCGCGCTAAAACACACCGCGACGCGGCTGGTGTTCGCCGATGGCAATCCGCAGGCGCGCATCATGTTCGTCGGCGAAGCGCCGGGCCGCGACGAGGACATCGAAGGACTGCCGTTCGTGGGACGCAGCGGCAAGCTGCTCGATCTGATGATCGGCGCGATCGGGCTCAACCGCACCACCGCCTACATCACCAACGTCATCCCCTGGCGCCCGCCCGGCAATCGCACGCCGACGCCGCAGGAGACGCAGATCTGCCTGCCCTTCATCCAGCGTCATATCGAGTTGGTGAACCCCGACATGCTGGTGACGCTCGGCAATCCCTCGACGCAGACGCTGCTCTCGACGCGCGAAGGCATCATGCGCACGCGCGGGCGCTGGTTTGATTACGACACCGGCCAGCGCACCATCCGCGCGCTGCCGACCTTCCACCCGGCCTATCTGTTGCGCTCGCCGTCGTACAAGCGGCTGGCCTGGCAGGATCTGCGGGCGATTGCGAAGGTGTTGGCGCAAGGCTCGTGAGAGGCAGAACGGCCTATCCCCGTCGTTGCGAGCGCAGCGAGGCAATCCAGAGTCTTTCCGCGGAGACAGTCCGGATTGCTTCGTTGCGCTCGCAATGACGAATGGAGAGAGCGACCTACGCCCCCTTCGGCCGCACGATCGCCCAGCCGATGCGCAACAATCCCTGACGGCCATTGACCAGCCATTCGAAGGCCCGCGGCACTTCGGGCACGATGCCCGGGAAGCGCGCGAGGATTTCGGGCGGCGGGGTGCCGGCGGTGTCGGACGCGCGCCAGACCACGACGCCGCCGCTCTCGCTGAATTTCGCCTGTGACATCCAGGGTGTGCGCCCCGGATCAGCATCGATGAAGAGGTGTGGCCGGCCGGAATGCAGCGTGATCAGGCTTGCAAGCTGCGTCTCGCCGGCGACCGCGCGCAGGCGATGGTTGGTGCGGCGGGCAAAGCTCTCGTCGAAGAAATCCGAGATCGCGTGCGCCGGCATCGAGGTCGCAATCTCGCCGGTGCCGGTCCAGGGCATGAACAATACCGCCAGGACGACGCCGGCGGCAGGGGCGATGACGGCCGCCGCCCATACCGTGCGCAACATCCGCGCGCGGCGCATGGCGATGAGATCGCCCGCCATTACGACCATGGCGAGGCCCGACATGACCAGCACGACGCCGGCACCGCCGACCACAGTCTCGAGCCAAAACAGGCCGGAGATCAGGACCGCACCGAGCGCCGGCGCGAGCGCAAAGAAATAGACGAAGTTGCGTGCGAGCGGCTCGACCGGCGGCCGGTAGATGATCGGCGCCTCCTCACTCTTGCCGGCGAACAGGGGTGTGTTGAGGAAGCTCAGCACCGGGACCGCGATGGCGCCGAACACCAGCCCGCCGAGCAGCCAGACGGCGTGGATCGCACGGGCACTGAGGTCGGCCAGTTGCGGCAAGGCCGGCAGCACAAGAGTTTGGGCGCGCATCAGCCAGACCGCATAGGGCAGCGCCAGCACGGCCACGACGACGAGCGCGAACAACGGATCGAGCGCGCGCAAGGTCCGGCGGCCGCCGGCGGTCGACAGCGCGAAGATGACGAGCAGCGCGAGCAGGAAGATCGCAGCCGGCGTGGTCAGGAGCAGAAGGCCCGCCTCGATCGACCAGGCGAACCAGGCATTACCGCGGCGCTGGCCGATGATCTGCCAGGAATGCAGCAGCAGCAACGCCCAGAGCGGCCGGGCGAGGACCAGGGGGCCGAAGTCGAGCGCGGACGAGGAGAAGGCCAGCACCGTCATGGTCAGGAGCACGGCGAGAACCGCCTGCTGGGTACCCACCACGGCCCGCGACAGATGATAGAGCGTGATGAAGGTCGCGATCTCGCAGAGCTCGGCAAGGACGTAGACGCCGAACACATGGCCGCCTGCCACGCGATAGGCAATGTCCGCGAGCCAGATCGACAGCGGCGGGCCGAGATCAGTGCCGACCCGATATTCGCGGCCATAGGCCAGCAGGGTCGCCAGGCTGCCGGGCGGACTGCGATAGAACAGCAGCGCCACCAGCAGCCACATCGCGGCCTGCAGCAGCACGGCAATCCAGACGATCAACCGCGGCCGGGCGCGAATGAGCTCGATGACCAGGGAGGTAAACCGCATGCAACGCCCGAAAGATGCAGCCAACCCGTCCAGCCGGCCCTATTCGCTCACACCCGTTTTGATAAAGGGCGCCACGCGCCGTGGCAACGGCGGTCTGCTCTAGAGGCCCGCTGAAGCCTCGATTTCAACTGAGGTCTCGACCTCGGTGACGGAGAACAGATCCTGCACCGGCTCGACGGTCCAGGGCATGTGCTTGGCACGGGCAGCGGCGACCGGGGCGAAGAAGCTGCGGTGGTGGACGGTCGGGCCGAGGCGATCGAGCGCGTCGAGATGCTCGGGCACGCCATAGCCCTTGTGCTGCTCGAAGCCGTAGCCGGGGCAATCCTGCGCCAGCGCGCACATCAGCCGGTCGCGCGTCACCTTGGCGACGATGGAGGCGGCCGCGATCGAGAGCACGATGCCGTCGCCGCCGATCACGGCCTCGCAGTCGCAAGACGTATCGAGCCGGTCGCGGCCGTCGACGAAGACGTGCCTGGGCGCCTCGGGCAGCGCGACCACCGCGCGCTTCAGCGCCCAGAGCGAGGCCCGCAAAATGTTGTCGCGGTCGATCCGCGCGGGCGAGGCGACGGCGACCGAGACTTGCGCGGTGGCGCAGATCTTCTCGAACAGTTTTTCGCGCTCTTCGCCGGTCAACCGCTTGGAATCGTCGATGCCGCGCGGGATGCGGTCGGGGTCGAGAATCACGGCGGCGGCCACCACGGGGCCGGCGAGCGGCCCGCGGCCGGCCTCGTCGCAGCCCGCGACCGGCCAGATGCCGCGCTTGATCAGCGCGCGCTCGCGGCGGAAGCTCGCCTTGGCAGGCGCAGCCTTCTTCTCAGCGGCCTTCTCTGGCGCATCTTTGGCCGGCTTCTTGGCGGACTTGTCCCGAATCATGGCCGGGATCGTGCGCAAGCCGGCTCGCCCGCGCAACCGGGAACCCCGCGCAATTCCCGTTATTCAGACGGACCGCTCTACTCCGCCAGATGCACCCGCCGGTCGTCGCCGACCTCGATGCCGGGCGCGACAACGACCTCCCAGGGATGGCCGTCGGGGTCGGCGAAATAGCCGGAATAGCCGCCGTAATCGGTCTCATGTGCGGCCTTCAGCAGCGTGGCGCCCTTACAAAGCGCAAACGCCAGCACGGTATCGACCTCCTCCCGCGAAGCGCAGTTCCAGGCAAGCGTGACACCGCGGAAGGTTGTCGGCCTCGGCTGGTCCGGCAGCCTGGTGTCGTCAGCGAGCTGATCCCAGGGAAACAGGCCAAGCACGGGACCACCGGTATCGAAGAACGCAACGGCTTCACCCGTAACCTTGAGCCGGCGCGAAAAGCCGAGCGCATCGTAGAAGGCGATGCTGGCGCGGATGTCGCGCACACCAAGCGTGATCACCGTGAGCCGCGGTATCGGGGCCGGCAGATCCTTACTCATCACATACCTCGTTCGCTCCGCGCCTCAGAACAGGCTGAGCTGCTCGCCGTTCGGCTTCGGCTTGGCAAAATGATCCGTCGTCAGCTTCGAGCGGCGCTTGTTCAGCCCAAGCCGGTCGCAGGCGATCTCGAAGCGACGGCCGATGGTCCAGGCCATGGGACCGGTTCCTTTCATACGTTCGCCCCATTTCGAATCGTAGTCGCGCCCCCCGCGCATGTCGCGGATCAGGGTGAAGACGTGGCGATACCGGTCCGGATAATTTGCCATCAGCCATTCGCGAAAGAGATCGCGCACCTCCAGCGGCAACCGCAGCAGGACATAGGAGGCTTCCTTGACGCCGGCATGGGCGGCGGCATCGAGGATGCGCTCGATCTCGGAATCGTTCAGCGCGGGGATCACGGGCGCCACCATCACGGTGGTGGGGATGCCGGCGTCAGAGAGCTGCTTCAGCGCCTCCAGCCGTTTTGGCGGCGTCGAGGCCCGCGGCTCCATGGTGCGCGCGAGTTTTGGGTCGAGCGAGGTCACTGATATCGCGACCTTGGCAAGGTTGCGCTTGGCCATGCGCTGGAGAATGTCGATGTCGCGCACGACCAGCGCCGACTTGGTGACGATGCCGACGGGATGGCCGGTGCGCTCCAGCACCTCGAGAATGCCGCGCATGATTTTGCGCTCGCGCTCGATCGGCTGATAGGGATCGGTGTTGGTGCCGATCGCAATCATCCGCGGCTCGTAGCCTGAGGCCGCGAGCTCCTTCTCGAGCAGAACAGGCGCCTCGGGCTTTGCGAACAGCTTTGACTCGAAGTCGAGCCCCGGCGACAGGCCGAGATACGCGTGGGTCGGCCGCGCGAAGCAGTAGACGCAACCATGCTCGCAGCCGCGATAGGGATTGATCGAGCGGTCGAAGCCGATGTCGGGAGAGTCGTTGCGGGTGATCACCTTGCGTGAGGTGTCCACCCCGACCGTCGTCTTGAACGGCGGCAGGTCTTCCAGGCTCTGCCAGCCATCGTCGAAGGCGACGCGCGCCTCGGCTTCAAAGCGGCCGCTGGCGTTGGACTGGGCACCCCGCCCTCGCCTGCGCTGGCGGTCGATGGCGACAGCCAGTTCAGGAAAGTCGGCAGGAATATCTGAGAGCGCACCCGCCGGCTCGGAGGGCGCCGTGACCGGCGGGTGCTTGAGAGCAGAAGAGGCTGGACTCATGCAATCAAGATAACACGCCGAAGGAACAAATCAAGAACAAGAATCGAAAACGCGAAAACAACCCCATGCACAGTAGCGCTGCCCAAACTTCGCGCGCGGCCCTTTGACCTCACGCAACACCGCGTGAGCCCGCTTCCGTTTGATGCCGCGGAAGGATCGATCTCGCCGGAACCCGGTTGGTGACGATCCCGGGTGAAGGTCAGCAGGATTATGACAAATCAACAACAATCGGCCGCTGCAAGCAGCGACCTCGATCTCCTCGATCGTTACTGGCGCGCTGCGAACTATCTCTCCGTCGGGCAAATCTACTTGCTCGACAACCCGCTGTTGCGCGAGCCCTTGCGGCCCGAGCACATCAAGCCGCGTCTGCTCGGCCATTGGGGCACGACGCCGGGACTGAATTTCATCTACGCCCACCTCAACCGCGTCATCCGCGCGCTGGACCTGAGCGTGCTGTATGTCTGCGGTCCCGGCCATGGCGGTCCGGGCATGGTCGCCAACACTTATCTCGAAGGCAGCTACAGCGAGATCTATCCTAACATCCCCCGCGATGCGGACGGATTGCGAAGACTTTTCAGGCAGTTCTCTTTCCCGGGCGGCATCCCGAGCCACGCGGCGCCGGAAACGCCGGGCTCGATCCACGAAGGCGGCGAGCTCGGCTACGCGCTGGTGCACGCCTACGGCGCGGCCTTCGATAATCCTGACCTCATTGTCGCCTGCGTCGTCGGCGACGGCGAGGCGGAGACGGGCCCGCTGGCAGCGTCCTGGCACTCCAACAAGTTCCTCAATCCCACGCATGACGGCGCGGTGCTGCCGATCCTGCATCTCAACGGCTACAAGATTGCCAACCCGACCGTGCTCGGGCGGATGCCTGATAGCGAGATCCGCGATCTGTTCCGCGGGTTCGGCCATGAGCCGCTGTTCGTCGAAGGCGACGATCCAAAATTTATGCACCGGACGATGGCCGATGCGCTCGACGTCGCGATTGCCAGCATCCACTCCATCCAGCAGCACGCCCGCGACGGACGCAAGACGATCGAGCGGCCGCGCTGGCCGATGATCGTGTTGCGCAGCCCGAAGGGGTGGACCGGCCCGAAGGAGGTCGACGGCAAGAAGGTCGAAGGCTTTTGGCGCGCACATCAGGTGCCCGTTGCGAACTGCCGCGAGAACCCGGCGCACTTAGAGATTCTCGAGGACTGGATGCGCAGCTACGAGCCGGACAAGCTGTTCGACAGGAACGGTGCGCTCATTCCCGAGCTTCAGGCGCTCGCGCCGCAAGGCGAAAGACGGATGGGCGCCAACCCGCATGCCAATGGCGGGCTGCTGAAGAAGGAGTTGAAGCTGCCCGACTTCCGCGGTTTTGCCGTCGAGGTGCCCAAGCCCGGCGGCGTGACTGGAGAAGCCACGCGCGAGCTCGGCAAATTCCTGCGCGATGTCATCCGCCTCAACGCCGTGGAGCGCAATTTCCGCATCATGGGTCCTGACGAGACCGCGTCAAACCGGCTCGATGCCGTGTTCGATGCGACCGAACGCGTCTGGATGGAGCCGATCGAATCTTACGACGTGCATCTCGCACAGGACGGCCGCGTGATGGAGGTCTTGAGCGAGCATCTCTGCCAAGGCTGGCTGGAGGGCTATCTGCTCACCGGACGGCATGGCTTCTTCTCCTGCTACGAGGCCTTCATCCACATCGTGGATTCCATGTTCAATCAGCACGCCAAATGGCTGAAGGTGACGCGGCACCTGCCTTGGCGACGGCCGATCGCCTCGCTCAACTATCTCCTGACCTCGCATGTGTGGCGGCAGGACCATAACGGCTTCAGCCATCAGGACCCCGGCTTCGTCGATCTCGTCGCCAACAAGAAGGCCGACATCGTCCGCATCTATTTTCCGCCCGATGCCAACACGCTGCTGTGGATCGCCGATCACTGCCTGCGCACCTATAACCGCATCAACGTCATCGTCGCCGGCAAGCAGCCGGCGCCGCAATGGCTATCGATGCAGGAGGCGGCGACGCATTGCGATGCCGGCATCGGCATCTGGGCCTGGGCCGGAAATGAGGACGCCGGCGGCGAGCCCGACGTGGTGATGGCCTGCGCTGGCGACGTCCCGACGCTGGAGACGCTCGCAGCCGTTGATCTTCTCCGCAAGGCGCTGCCGGACCTGAAGATACGCGTCGTCAACGTCGTCGATCTCATGACGCTGCAACCGAAGGAGCAGCATCCGCACGGCCTGTCCGATCGCGACTTCGACAGCCTGTTCACGACAGACAAGCCCGTGATCTTCGCCTATCACGGCTATCCCTATCTCATCCACCGCCTCACCTATAACCGCACCAACCATGCCGGCCTGCATGTGCGCGGCTTTGCCGAGGAAGGTACCACGACGACGCCGTTCGACATGGTCGTGCTCAACGAGCTCGATCGCTACCATCTCGCGATCGAGGCGATCGAACGCGTGCCGGGTCTTGCAACTAAAGCCGCGCAGGTGAAGCAGCGGTTCCGCGACGCGCTGATCGAGCATTCGCGCTACGTGCGTGAGCACGGCGAGGACATGCCCGTGATCCGCGACTGGGTCTGGCCGGGCAAGGCGGCATGACAGCGTCGGTTCTCGTCCTCAACGCAGGCTCGTCGAGCATCAAGTTCGGTCTGTTCGATATTTCGGCGGGCGAGCCCGCCCTGCTCTGCAAGGGTCTGCTCGACGAGCACGAGGCGAAGCCGCGGCTGGTGGCGAGGAGCCCGTCGGGCGACACTCTGTTCGAGACGCAGCGGGAGGCATCCGATGCGGACGGCGGCCATCTGTTCGCCGAGGTGCTCGCTTTCGTCGAGGACCGTTTCGGTGATCACCGCCTGCGGGCCGTCGGTCACCGCATCGTTCATGGTGGTCCCGAATATTCACGCCCGGTCGAACTGACCGACGAGGTCTTCACCAGGCTCGAGGCACTGACGCCGCTGGCGCCGCTGCATCAGCCGCGGTGTCTCGCACCGGTCCACCCGGTCAGGACGATCAAGCCTGAGCTGACACAGATCGCCTGTTTCGACACCGCATTTCATCACAGTATGGCACCGCCGGCGAACCGCTTCGCGATCCCGAAGCGCTTCGAGGCACGCGGCCTGCGGCGCTACGGCTTCCACGGCCTGTCGTTCGAATATGTTGCGACCCGTTTGGCGGCGATCGCGCCCGAGCTTGCAGCCAGGCGCGTTGTCATCGCCCATCTCGGCAATGGCGCGAGCCTCTGCGCCTTGCGCGACGGCCGAAGCATCGACACCACAATGGGACTGACACCGCTCGACGGTCTGGTCATGGGCACGCGTTGCGGCATGATCGATCCAGGCGTGCTGCTCTATTTGCTACAGCAAGAGAGGATGACGACCGAGGATCTGCAGCATCTGCTTTATCACGAGTCAGGGTTGCTGGGCGTCTCCGGCCTCTCCGCGGACATGCGTACGCTGCTTGCGAGCAGCGAAGCTTCCGCGCGCGAGGCCGTCGATCTCTTCACCTTCCGCGGGGCGCAGGAGATTGCGGTCATGGCCAACACGCTGGGAGGGCTGGACGGCCTGGTGTTCACCGGCGGCATTGGCGAGCATGCGAATGAGATCCGCAGCGCAATCGGCGAGCGCCTCGCCTGGCTCGGCGTGCGCATCGATGCAGCGGCGAATGACGAAGGCCGCGAAAGCATCGGCGCTTCGGACAGCAGCGTTGCCTTGTTCGTCATTCCCACCAATGAAGAGAGCATGATCGCGCGCCACTGCGCCGATCTGCTGCGCAAGCCCGGTCGCTTATGACGGATTCATGAATGATCTAGCGCAACAGCTGTGCCGCCACCGCGCGGCATGATGTCGGGCGTCAAACGTTGCGCGGACGGATCATGAAAACCCAGATCATCGAAGAACTCGGACAGGGCGACATTCTGTTGCCGACCTTGGTGGCAGAAGGCCTCGCCGCCAACGACCGCATCAAGGTGCGCATGAGCGCACTCCAGGCGGCCGCTCAACATGCGCGGGACCCAAACCGGCCCGCGAGCGACCTCGGCATCGAGAGCCGGACCGCGGGCATTGCTCCCGCCGCAATCGCGACGCTGATCGGCGGCGCGCATATGATCGGACGGGACCGGCTTGCAGCCCCTGCTCTCGCGAAGTTGATGAAGGAGATTGAGGACGACGCCGCGACCATGATCCGCGCCGTCAAAGCCGGAACTCCCGACGAAGGCACGAAGGCGGATGCGCGGCTCGAAGCCATCCGCAGCGCCGGCCTGCTCGATCCCGCAAGCGAAATCGAGATCGCCCGTATCGCGCGACTGACCGGCGTGACCGACGCGGCCGGCGACAGCCTGCACCGGCTGGTCATGGACCTGCACAAGCAGCTCAACAAGCTTGCGGCAAGCTGCTCGGAAGAAGCGCTCGACGGCGCCCATGTCTTCGGCCTGCATGGCGAAGACCGCGCCGCGGTTGCGGCCTTCATGACGGGGCTGAACGCAACGCGCGGCCTCAAGTTCAATCATCCCGGCCTCGACACCATGGCGACGCGGGCGGGCGGACGGCTCCTGATCCAGAATGACATCGGCACCACCGATGCGCATGTCGTCGTGATCGCGGTGAAGAAGAATGCGGTCACCGTCACCTACACCGACGTGCACCTGGCGCGCGCGAAATTCTTCATGTCGCTGTTCGACAGGTTCGAAGCAACATGGAGCGGCCTCGATCGACATACGGCTGCTGGTCTTGGTGACGAGAATTCGTTCTATCTCGTCACCGGTCAATACCAGGCGGATCATGCTGCGAAGCGCAACGAATTCCTGTCGGCGATCGGCGCTGCGCTGGTTTTCCTGATCGACTGGAACAAAGCCCGCAAATTGCTGCGGAGCTGGGTCGCGAAGGACGACGCGGCGCGCATCCTGGAATGGGCCGCGCGCAACCTGATCGGCCATCGCGGTTTTCTCGAGCTCGGCGGTAACGAATTGCTGGGCTCGGCGGTCCGGAACGCCGCCCCCTCGCGGATTGGCTTCGGCGAGCGGCTCGACCAGGCGCTGGGCCGCGCCGCCGCGATCGACTTTCTCAAGGCGGCACTGCGCGCCTCGACCGAGGCGCTGCTGGCCGGCCGCTCGGTGAGGACGGTCCGCGACCAGATCGAGGCTGACCTGGTGCGGCACCTCGACCGCGTCGACGGGACGCTGCTCGCGGCCGTGCTGCGCCAGACCGGCTTGGCGCACGATCTCGTCATCGCGATCACACGCCATATCGCGGCGGTCAGAGCTGGGCTGCCTGCCGACGGCAAGTTGCTGGCGGCGCGCTGTGCTGCGATCGAACAGAAAGCTGACCGCATCGCGCTGGAGAGCCGCAAGGAGGTCGACCGCCTCGATGCCCGCCCTGTGATCGGGCAATTGATCGACCGCATCGAGGATGCCATCGACGAGCTGGAGCAGGCAGCCTTTGTCGCCTCGCTGCTCCCCGAGCGGGCCGATCCGACCCTGCTGGCTTCGCTGGCCGAGCTTTGCGTGGTGGCCGCGACAGCGGCCGAAACGGCTTCAAAGGGCATTGCGGCAGCAATGGACGTGCCGGAAGGACGGCGGGTCGATTCCGAGGATGCGCTGGCCGCCGTAACCCGCCTGATCGACGCCGAACATGCGGCGGACACCAGGGAGCGAGCCACCACCACGCTGGTCTTCGGCGGAGGCTTCGACGTTGCGACTTCGCTATCGGTGATCGAGTTGGCGCGGGCCATCGAACGCGCCACCGATCGCTTCGCCGCTTTCGGCCATCTGCTCCGCCGTCACATCATGATTGATCTCGCAGCCTGAGGAAGCCACCATGCATATCGTGCGTATCGGCGCTGAGGCGGCCGAACTGCGGCCCGCCAAGGAGATCGGCGCCAAGGCCGCGAACCTCGCTCGGATGGCAGCGCTTGGCCTGCCGGTACCGCCCGCCTTCGTGCTGCCTGTCAGGCTCTGCGCCGACGTGATTGCCGGCCATGCCCATGCTGTGCAGCACCTGCGTGACGGGCTGAAGGATGGGATCGCGTTCCTGGAGAACGCAACCGGAAAACGCTTCGGCGACCGCCGGCAGCCGCTGCTGGTCTCCGTGCGCTCCGGCGCGGCGCGATCAATGCCGGGCATGCTCGACACCGTGCTTGACGTCGGCTGCACACTGGACGCCGTGCACGGGCTGATCCGCGCGACCGGCCGTCCCCGGCTCGCGTGGGATTGCCGGCGGCGTTTCCTCGAGAGCTTTGGCGAGACAGTGCTCGGGCTCGATCCCGCTCCGTTCGCCGCGCGCATCTCCGAGCTGGTCGACGCCGAAGGCGTGGCCAGCGACCGGGAGCTGGATGGCGAAGCGCTGGAGCGGCTGGCCGCCGCGGAACAAGCGCTGATCGGAGATCACGCCGATGGCTGCCTCGACGATGCGGCGGCCCAGCTCGAGGCGGCGGCACGGGCCGTCTACCAATCCTGGACCAGCGAGCGGGCGCAGACCTACCGCAAGCTCCAGCAGCTCGACGATCTCGAGGGCACCGCCGTCACCATCCAGGCCATGGTATTCGGCAATGGCGGGCTCGCCTCGGGCGCCGGCGTCGCGTTCTCGCGCGATCCGTCGACCGGCGCCTCTCACACCATGATCGATCTCGTGCTTGATGCGCAGGGCGAAGACGTCGTGTCGGGCCGGCGCACGCCGGACCCCGACGACGCGATCGCCCGTGCGTTGCCGGGGATCCGGGCGGAGTTGAGCAATGTGCTGAAGCGGCTCGAGCGCGAATTTGGCGACGTGCAGGATGTCGAGTTCACGGTCGAGGACGGCAAGCTGTGGATGCTGCAGACCCGCTCGGCCAAGCGGACGCCGCGCGCTGCGGTCAGGATCGCGATCGATCTCGTGCATGAAGGATTGATCGCGAAGGACGAGGCGCTGACGCGCCTCGCCGGCATCGACGTTGCGTCGCTGGTCGATATCTCGCTGGTTGGCGCCGGCAAGCCGGCGGCCTCCGGCACCGGCGCCTCCGGCGGAATCGCCGTTGGCCGCGCGTCGTTCGATTCGGAAGGCGCCAAGCGCCTTGCGGCCACGGGCGAGCCGGTCATTCTGCTGCGCCCCGACACGAGAACGGCCGACATCGCGGGATTTGCGGTGGCAGCCGGCATCGTCACCGCGGTCGGCGCGCGGACCTCGCATGCGGCACTGGTGGCTCGGCAGATGGGCAAGCCATGCGTGGTCGGCTGCGGTGAGCTGAAGATCGATCCGGACTCACGGCGCGCCCGGCTTGCCGATGCGACGCTCTCGGAGGGCGACTGGATCACGATCGAGGGCGACGCCGGGCAGATTTATCTCGGGCGCTGCCAAACGTCGGAGACGCGACCGGAGGCCGAGCTCGCCGAGATCGTCGCTTGGCAGTCGCAGAGTTGCGATCAACGGCGGGCAGGTGTGGAGACGTCTCAGTGAAGCCCCGCAAAGATCTGGATGCAGCCGATCACGACCTCGATCACGATCAGCACCACCACCGCGATTTCGAGCCGCAGTGAGCGTTGGGTGTCGATGATGTCGGTGAGCGCGTCGGCGGTGTCCGCGACGACCTTGAGCTTCCGCTCAAGCGTGTCCAGGCGCTCCTTCAGCTCGTACTCGTCTTCGAGACGCGCATAGAGCCGGTCGAGCTGCGGCTTTTCCCAGAGCGCATCGGGCTTTTCGGCGACGGCGACGCGGCCGGCGACGCGCTGCTGCACCAGCAGCGCATTGCCGATCAGTTGCAGGATGCCCTTGCGTCGCCGCGACGTCCGGCCCTTCTCGGCAAGCTCCCGCGCGAACGGCTCGATGACATCGAAGACCGCAGCGACACGCCGCTCGTCGCGCGCCAGCGACGTGCTCTTGGCAAGTGCGTCGGCGATCAGCAGCAGCCGCTCGTCGGAGAATTTCGAGAGGTTGATCGGCCCGCCCGGCTGGATCGCCTCTGCGTTTTCGTCCTTGCAGAGCTGCGCCTGGGCGGTCTCCTCCTCATGCGGGCTCAGCTCGCCGGTCACGCGCGACTTCAGGCTGTCGAGCAGCACCTTCTCCTCCGAAGGGAGGAGGCCGATCAGCACCACGACGCCGTAGCGGAAGATCACAGCGAGGCCGGCATGGACGCGAAAAGCCGCCGGCGTCGAGGAGACGGGAGCACCGATCTCGAGCCCCGACGGATTGATGCGTTCGCCGAGCATCACGGCGCGGATCCGCAAGGTCGGCGCGGGGTCCGGCTTCGGCGATGTTGACAGCGCGCCAACGGGAAGTTGATCGGCGTTCATTGGACACATCTCACTCAGCGCGTCAGCGATTGCAGTTTTTCCCATTAGCAAGGATATCGATGCAGCCAGGCGGAGGAATAAGGCCCTCGCCCGACATCAGCCGAGAAAAACCCCATTGGAGCTCACGCCCCTGCAACTCGCCGAAACATTCGGCAACATGACCACCCTGCGCGCAACACATTCGGCTGCGATGGACCGGCGGTGGTTTACCATCGCACGACCGAACGCCGCCGGAAAGTTGCACTCGGCATCGCCGCGTGTTTATGACAATATCATAACCAGCTACGCTTCTCCCGAAGTGCTGATATCGAAGCCTCAATCATGCTGAGCGTCATCATACCGACTGAAGGCGTCGAGCAGACGGCAGTCGCAACTCTGGCCGCGCTGGTACCCGGCGCCGCGGCGGGCATCATCAAGGAAGTTTTGCTGGTCGACGGCACCCGCAACGGCGTCATCGAGCGCGTTGCCGACGTCGCCGGCTGCCGTTTCATCGGCTACGAAGGAACTTCGCAGGGCGCGGCGCTGGCCGCCGGTGCGCTCCAGGCCCGCTCACCGTGGCTGATGTTCCTGCCGGCCGGCGCGGTGTTGGACACCGGCTGGATCGAGGAGACGACCCAATTCATTCAGGCGGTCGCGGCCAGCGGCCGGGACCGCGCGGCCGTGTTCCGCTACGCGCGCTCGCCTTACGCCGATACGGGATTTCGCGACTTTGTGAGGTCTGTGGCGCGCAAGCTGGTCGGCCCGCTCGGCGATCAGGGGCTTTTGATCGCGCGCGACCATTACGACCGGATCGGGGGCCATCCGCCCCAAGCTCGCCGCTCCGAGGCCCGGCTGCTGCGGCGGCTCGGCCGTTCCTCCCGGACGCTGCTGCGCAGCCGGATCGTCATGGTCGGGTAGGCCACCAAATACTTGCCAAAGTCAAATAATTATTTGACAATGGCAATTATTGAGGTGTCCCATGCCAGTCAACGGTGCTGACGACCAGATCGCAGCGGTTCGCGCCTTCAACCGCTTCTATACCCGCAAGCTCGGTGTGCTCGACCAGCATTTGGGCCAGAGTCCGTTTTCGCTGAGCGAGGCCCGCGTGCTCTATGAGCTCGCGCATCGCGACGCGCTCGCGGCGAAGGAGATCGGCAATGAGCTCGGTCTCGACCCCGGCTATCTCAGCCGTATCGTTCAAAGCTTCGACGAAAAGGGGCTGATCACGCGCACACCCCTGCCCACGGATCGCAGGCAATACCAGCTCAGCCTTACCGCCAAGGGCCGCCAGACATTCGCCAAGCTGAACCTGGGCTCGCAGAACGAGGTCGCCGCGATGCTGGCCCGGCTATCGGCCGGCGATGCAACGCGGCTCACGCAGGCGATGGCGACCATCGAGGCCGTGCTGGAGCAACGCCAGAGCCAGCCCGCGTCGGTCGTGCTGCGCAGCCATCGCGTCGGTGACATGGGCTGGGTCATCTCCAAGCAGGCGGCGGCCTATGCCGCGGACTATGGCTGGGACATCAGCTACGAGGCGCTGGTCGCGGAGATCTGCGCACAGTTCATCAAGAGCTACGACGCCGCGCGCGAGCATTGCTGGATCGCGGAAGTCGGTGGCGAGCCGGTCGGCTCGATCTTCCTGGTCAAGGCCACCGACGAGCTCGCCAAACTCCGCCTGTTGCAGGTGGAGAAGAAGGCACGCGGCCTCGGCGTCGGCCGCGCGCTGGTCGAGCAATGCATTCAGGGCGCGCGCGAACGGGGCTACAAGAGGATGACGCTGTGGACGCAGAGCATCCTGGTCGCCGCACGCGGCATCTACAAGAGCGCCGGCTTCGAGCTGGTCGCAACCAAGCCGCATCACAGTTTTGGGCACGATCTGGTGGGTGAGACGTGGGAGATGGATCTGTAGCTGCGCGATGCGAGATGATTATTCTGGGAAAGGATATCTCTCCGGCGTGTCTGATCTCGTAGGATGCGCAAAGGCGCACTTGCGCCGTGCCCACGATCTTTCTCAATCAACAGAAGTCGTGGGCACGCTGTCGCTTTGCCCACCCTGCGATACCTTGTGGCTTGGCTTGCGAACGGTGCTTGCGCACCGACGCGCATCTACACCGTCGCGCCCTGCGCTTTCGGCCGGCGCAGATGCTCGTCCAGCCGCGGCATGATCTCGACGAAATTGCAGGGGCGCGTGCGGTAGTCGAGTTGCGCCGCCAGGATGCCGTCCCAGCCGTCGCGGCAGGCGCCGGGCGAACCCGGCAGGCAGAAGATGTAGGTGGCTCCGGCAACGCCTGCAGTGGCGCGGCTCTGGATCGTCGACGTGCCGATCTTGGCATGGCTCAGCATGTGGAAGGCGATCGAGAACCCGTCCATGCGCTTCTCGAACAGCGGCTCGATCGCCTCCGGCGTGACGTCGCGCCCGGTGAAGCCGGTGCCGCCGGTGGTGATGACGACGTCGACGCCGGCATCCGCGATCCAGCGGCGGATCACGGTGCGGATGGCCTCGACATCGTCGGTGACGATCTCGCGGGCGGCGAGATGATGGCCGGCCGCCGTGAGGCGATCGACCAGCGTCTGGCCGGATTTGTCGTCCGCAAGCGCGCGCGTGTCGGAGACGGTGAGCACCGCGATGTTGAGCGGGATGAACTGCTTGGATTCGTCGATGGAGGCCACGATTTCGCTCCTGCTTCCCCAATCACCGCCGTCATCCCGGGGCGAACGCACTTGCGTTCGCCCTTGAGGTGCGAACCTTGCGATGCAGCGCATCGCAAGGTGAAGCCTCGAAGGATGGGCCACGGGCTCCGCCATCCTTCGAGGCTCGCCGAAGGGGCGAGCACCTCAGGATGACGCCACTGATATCGTACTATGGCCCGCCGCCGCCGAACGTGTTGCAGGCTTGCAGCGTGCCCTGCTGATAGCCGGTCATGAACCACTGCTTGCGCTGCGCGGCGGAGCCGTGGGTGAAGGAGTCGGGCACCACGCGTCCCGTCGCCTGGCGCTGCAGTGTGTCGTCGCCGATCGCGCTCGCCGTGGTCAGCGCGGCGTCGATATCGCCGGCCTCGAGGAAGTTCGGACGCTTTTTCGCTTCGCGATTGACCCAGATACCGGAGAGGCAATCGGCCTGGAGCTCGACCTTCACCTGGAGCGCGTTCGACTCCGCCTTGCTGCTGGCCTGCTGCTGCAGCCGCGTCACCTTGGGGATGATGCCAAGCAGGTTCTGGATGTGATGGCCGGCCTCATGCGCAATGATGTAGGCGGAGGTGAAATTGCACGCCGATTTGCCGGAGCAACCGCGGAAGCGCGTCTCGACCTCGCGGAAGAAGCCCGTGTCGAGGAAGATGGTGCGGTCCGGCGGGCAGTAGAACGGCCCCATCGCCGACTCGGCCCGGCCACAGCGGCCGCCATTGGTGGCGTTGCGGAACAGCACGACCTTCGGGCCGGTGTAGGACTGGCCGGAGGCCTGGAAGATCTCGGTCCAGCGATCGTCGATCTCGCCGAGGATGCCCGAGATCATGCTGCCCATCTCGTCGGTCGGCGCACCGCGCTTGGCCTGACTGGACGGACGGTCGCTCTGGTAGCTCGGCGCCTGGCCGCCGCCGGTGAGGATCTCGGCGCCGCCGATCAGGATGCGCGGGTCGATGCCGAAGGCATAGCCGACCAGGCCCAGCACGATGATGGTGCCGATGCCGAGGCCGCCGCCGCCCATCGGCAGCCCGAACCCGCCGCCTCCGCCGCCGCCAAATCCTCCTCCACCGTCATCGCGACGATCCTCGATGTCGTCGCTGCGGCGGAAATCATCGTAGCGCATGGCGGGCTTCCCTCAGGTCGGCAATTGTTCGGCGTGGGCACGCGGAAACGCGAAAACCTTAACGCGCCACATAGCTAAAATTTCCATTGCGTTAATCAATATCCCGCTCGGCAATTATTGCCTAGTGCGACAGCGTGCAACGCCAGCAATTTTTTCCGAGGGCCAAGCATTTTTTTCCGAGAGAAACTTGAGAGTCTTTTGCAGATCCAGCCACCCTCGCAACGCGAAGAAACGCGAAACACACTGTAAAACACGGCAAATGCTCGCAGCTTCACGCGCGCGACACGCGATGCGGGGCCTGCTCACGAAAGCGGCGGGTTAAGTCGATTTTTACTTTGCCGCTTCATTGTAACGGTCAGTCGGTTGTTTGGTCCCGCGTCGCCGACAGCGTCGCCTGAGTCAGAGTTCTTGAGTCATGGTAGTGTCGCGTCGCGGGGCGTCTGCAAAGGCGCCCCGCACAAATTTTGAGTCTCCGTCGCACAGCATCATTCTCGGTGATTGCGTCGCCGAGATGTCGAAGCTTCAGGCCGGCTCGGTCGATCTCGTGTTCGCCGATCCGCCCTACAATCTGCAGCTCAAGGGCGATCTCAAGCGCCCCGACGAATCCCATGTCGATGCCGTCAACGACGACTGGGACAAGTTCGATTCATTCTCCGCCTATGACGATTTCACCCGCGCCTGGCTCCTGGCCGCGCGGGCTGCGATGAAGCCGTCGGCGACGATCTGGGTGATCGGCTCCTATCACAACATCTTCCGCGTCGGCGCGATCATGCAGGACCTCGGCTTCTGGCTCCTGAACGACATCGTCTGGCGCAAGACCAACCCGATGCCGAATTTCCGCGGCCGCCGTTTCACCAACGCGCACGAGACCATGATCTGGGCCGCGCGTGACGAAAAGGCCAAGGGCTACACGTTCAACTACGAAGCGCTGAAGGCGGCCAACGAGGACGTGCAGGCACGCTCCGACTGGCTGATCCCGCTCTGCACCGGCGAGGAACGTCTCAAGGGCGCCGACGGCAAGAAAGTGCACCCGACGCAGAAGCCGGAAGGCCTGCTCGCGCGCGTGCTGCTGTCGTCATCCAAGCCTGGCGATCTCGTCATCGATCCCTTCAACGGCACCGGCACCACCGGCGCCGTCGCCAAGCGTCTCGGCCGCTCCTATATCGGCTTCGAGCGCGACAAGACCTATGCCAAGGCCGCCGAAGCGCGCATCGCCGCGATCGAACCGCTGCCGGAAGCGAGCCTCGCTCCTTTCATGACCGCGCGCGAAGCGCCGCGCGTGGCGTTCTCCGAGCTGATCGAGCGCGGCATGATCATGCCGGGCACAAAACTGTTCGATGCCAAGAAGAAGCTGGGTGCACTGGTGCGTGCCGACGGCGCCATCATGTTCGGCGACAAGGTCGGCTCGATCCATCGCATCGGCGCGGTGGCGCAAGGCGCGCAGGCCTGCAACGGCTGGACCTTCTGGCACGTCGAGACCAAGAAGGGCCTCAAGCTGATCGACGAGCTCCGCGCCGAGATCCGCGCCGGCATGGGGGCGGAGTAGCCCAGCACACCCGGCACCTTGAACACCGCCACAGCCAGGACTAGATTCGCTGGATCAGCCCCGTCCTGACCGGCCGGCTCCCATGCGACGACAGTCCGAGACATTGCTACTGGTGCCGCTGCTGCCGATCTTCCTGGTCGGCATGTTTCCGATGTTCCTGATCGCCCTGCTCGGCTTTTTCGGTCTCGCTTTGTTTGGCGTGCTCGTGATCTGCGTCGGGCTCGCGAGCAGCAACGAGGCGCACGACAATTTCAATCACGATGTCATCGTGCATGGCTACGCGCGTGGCTCGGAGCGCAAGGCGCAGGCCTCCGACATGCATCTCGCCAGCCGGCTCGGGTTGCGGTTGGAAGCGGTCGGCGCGGCGATGATCCTTACGGCCGCCATCGGCCTTTGTTACGCCGGTTGATCTGCGCGGCGCGCAGATACCGCCCCGCAAACTCGCCGGTTGCTCTCCCCGGCCATGTTCAGGCACAGAAAGCCGCGAGGCCGCATTCATGCTCCAAATGGGGAAATGGGGAGAGAAACATGCTCAAATTCTATTTCAACGGATCGCCGAACCCGACCAAGGTCGCGCTCTTCCTCGAGGAGGCAGGCCTGGCTTACGAGCCGGTGAAGATCGACACCCGCAAGGGCGAACAGTTCGCGCCGGAATACTTGAAGATCAATCCGAACGGCAAGGTGCCGGCGATCGACGATGGCGGCACCATCGTGTTCGACTCGAACGCCATCCTGCTCTATCTCGCCGAGAAGACCGGACAATTCCTCCCCGCGAACCGCGCCGAACTGCTGTCATGGCTGATGTTCGTGGCAACAGGCGTCGGGCCCTATTCGGGTCAGGCCGTGCATTTCAAGCACTTTGCGCCGAAGGACCAGAACCACGACTACGCCCATAATCGCTACCAGTACGAGACCGATCGCCATTACAAAATCCTCGACGCGCATCTTGCCGGCCGCCGCTACATGGTCGGCGATGCCTATTCGATTCTGGACATGGCAGTGTGGGGCTGGGCGCGGATGGTGCCGTTCAAGCTCGGCGACGATGCCTTTGCGCGCTACCCGAACGTCAAGCGGCTGATCGACGAGATCTCAGGCCGGCCGGCCGCCGCCCGCGCGCTCGCGCTGAAAGACAAGTTCATCTTCAAGGCCGAGATGGACGACGAGGCGCGCGCCAACATGTTCAAGCACATGGCGACGAAAGTGGCCTGACCATATTGCCATGCGATGAAAGGCCACGCGTTCACGCATGGCCTTTTGTTTTTTAGGCGGCGTTCACCGACGCGAGGAACTTTGCGACCTCGGTCTTCAACCGGTTGCTGTCTGACGACAGTGAGCGCGCCGCCGACAGAACTTGCGACGAGGCCGAGCCGGTGTCGGCCGCGCCGCGCTGGACGTCGCCGATATTGGTCGAGACACGCTGGGTTCCGTGCGCGGCCTGCTGGACGTTGCGGGAGATCTCCTGCGTCGCGGCGCCCTGCTCTTCCACGGCAGCGGCAACGGTCGAGGAGATTTCCGACAGCCGCTCGATGGTGCCGCTGATCTCCCTGATGGAGCCGACCGACTCTTCCGTCGCGGCCTGGATGCCGGAGACCTGCTGGGCGATCTCGCCGGTCGCCTTTGCGGTCTGCTCGGCCAGCGCCTTGACCTCGGAGGCGACCACGGCAAAGCCGCGGCCGGCCTCGCCCGCGCGCGCGGCCTCGATGGTGGCGTTGAGCGCCAGCAGATTGGTCTGGCCGGCGATGGTGCTGATCAGCTCGACGACGTCGCCGATGCGGGCAGCCGCCCTGGAGAGCTCGCTGACGCGGGCGTTGGTCTTGCTCGCCTGCTCCACGGCTTCGCCGGCGATGCGGGCCGATTCCTGGACCTGGCGAGCGATCTCGCTCACCGAGGACGACAGCTCTTCGGTCGCCGACGCGACGGCTTGCACGTTGGCCGAGGCTTCCTGTGATGCGGAGGCGACTTCCGTCGACAGATCCTGGGCGCGCGTTGCCGTCGTCGTCAGCGTGCCGGCGGAGGCCTCGAGCTCGCCGGAGGCCGACGACACGGTCTCGACGATTTCGCCGATCGCCTGCTCGAACTGGTCGGCGAGCCGGACCATGTCCTTCTTGCGGTCCTCGGCCTGCCGCGCCTCGCTCTCGGTCTGCTCGTGACGCATGCGCTCGGTGTCGATCATGTTGTCCTTGAACACCTGGATCGCCTTGGCCATGTCGCCGATCTCGTCCGCCTTGCCCCGTGAGGGGATCTCGACCGCGAGATCCCCACCAGCGAGCCGGCCCATCGCGCGCGTCATCGAGGCCAGCGGACCGACGATGCTGCGGGCGATCAGGAAGGCGACGATGACGCTGAACACGACTGCAAGACCGCCTGCGGCCTCCTGAATCCAGGTCGTGCTGGCGATGACGCCTGCGGCGACCGTGCGCGTTCTCTGGGAGTCAGCCGCAAGTTGCGTGTCCGCGACCTTGAGCTTGTCGATGCTTCCGGCGATCAGGGGCGCAATGTTGCTGCGGTAAATCTCCTCGGCCGCGAGGATCGCGGCGGAGGTCGCCTCGAACGCTGCCTGGTAGGACGAAAGCGAGGTCTTGACCGGGGCGAGCGCAGACTTGACCTGCTCCGGCAGGGTGGCCTCCTGGAGCGCCGTGATCCGTTGCTGCGCCCTCTCGGTATTGGCTCTGAAGGTCGAGGATGCCTTGGAGTCGCGCATGGCGAGGAAGCGCCAGCTCGCCAGACGTGCCTGGAGGATCTTGGATTCGAGGTCGGCGACGGGCGCCGTGATCTCGGCATCGTGGGTGCCATGCGCCGCGATGACCAGCTTGCCGGCATTGGCATTCAGTTCCTCGCCACCCGGCAGGAGAGCGGCCTTGCCTTTCGTCGTCTCCTTGACCGCGGCGCCCATGCGCTCGCGCAGCGACTGCAGCTTGCCAATATCGGCAACGAGGCCGTCGTAGATCTTGCGCCGCTCCTCGGAGGCCGTCCCTGCCGAAGCGACTTTCAGCAACTCGATCGTCGCCGCCTCCCGTTCCGCGGCCTCCTTGAAGGCGGGCTCGTTGGCATCATAGATGTAGCGCAGATTGGCCCGCTGCAGCGCCTGGAGATGGACCGATATCTCTCGAATGCGGGCTGTACTGTCCGAGAAGGCAGACATTTTCGCGACCTGGTCCTGGACCGCCCACAGGTTCCAGACGGCAACTACGGTCATGATCAGGCCAACCGCGGCCAGAGCCGTAAACCCGGCGTAAAGACGTCCCCGGATTCTCAAACGAATGCCCCGCATGGTGATGCCGCCCCCAAGAATTCGGGCAGCCGAACGCCCTCATGGCGGCTCCGGCTGCGCGGCATCACCATGAAGCACACTTGTTAATTGTGTCCTTCTTGATCGGACCGAGGCGACGGCGGGGTAAGCGCCCGCCAAGGGTTCGGTACAAGCGGATCAGCCGGCGCGGCTTGCGGGAACTGCTCTCGGTCAGAACCGAGCGCAGCATGTCCGGACCCACGATATCAGGCGGTCGCCTGCTGCAATTTGCCGAGCGCGTTCTCGACCACTTCCAGCGTGTACGGCTTCTGCACCACCGGCGCCGAGGCGAGGTCGACGGGGATCGGCGCACGCTCGCCGTAGCCGGTCGCGAAGATGAAGGGCACGCCGATCTCCTTCAGCCTCAAGGCCACCTTGATGCTGCTCTCACTGCCGAGATTGAGGTCTAGCAGCGCAAAGCTCGGGCGCGTGCGCTCGATCGCGCGCATCGCCTGGTCGACGCTCGCCGCCGTATCGACATGCCGCGCCCCGAGATCGAGCAGGATCACCTCCGCCGCCATGGCGATGATGAGATTGTCCTCGACGATCAGGGCGGTGTCGGAGATGCGGGGACGGGCGGGCTGCTGTTCCTCGATGCGCATGGCGGCTCCTGCGATTGACGGCACCAGCTCGACGAAGTTCGGCGGGATCACGAACCTCGCCTGCACGCCGAGCAGGTCGAAGCGGATTTCGGCTTCGCCCTTGAGGTCGAACGGGACGGAACGCTCGATGATGGTGGTGCCGAAACCGCGGCGCGACGGCGGCTGCACCGGCGGACCGCCGCTCTCCTTCCACTCGATCTCGAGGCTCGAATTCGGGTCGACCCGCCAGATCACCTCGACCTGGCCGGTGGAATCGGCGAGCGCGCCGTATTTGGCGGAGTTCGTCATCATCTCGTGGACGACGAGCGCCAGCGTCGCGAACGCCTTGGGATCGAGCGCAACGTCGGGTCCGTCGATCTTCACGCGATCGGCGCGGGAGCCGAGATAGGCCCCGGCCTCGGATTCCAGCAGCGTCCGCAGCGCCACCGGCGCCCAGTTCAGATTGGTGATCTGGTCGTGTGCGCGCGCGAGCGCCTGGATGCGACCGCCGAGCACGCTGGCGAACTCGTCCACATTTCTTGCGGTGTCCTTGCTCTGCGCCACCAGCGCACGCACCAGGCTCAGGATGTTGCGGACGCGATGATTGAGCTCGGCAATCATCAGCTCCTGCCGCTCCTGCGCGCCGCGGCGCTCGCGCGCCGCAAGGTCGGACAGTTGCAGGATCACTTCGAGCAGCGTGACGCGCAGGCTCTCGGCGATGCGGATGTCGGCCGCCGACCACGGCTTGGACTGGCCCGCGACCGTCTCCTGCCAGAGCTCAAAGCTCTTGCGCGGCGTCAGGCGCGGCCCGTTCGGGCCTTCCTCGTAGACCTTGTCGGGCGCGCCCGCCCAGTTCACCGAACGCACCACCTCGCGCCGGAAAAAAATCAGGCAGTCGCGCGGCGTGCGCGAGATCGGAATGGCGAGGAAGCCGGCGGCGCGGTCACGAAACACCTCGCCGGCCGCATAGAGCTTTGCGATCTCCGCGCTGGCACAGATGCGGCCCGGCGAAGTCCGGTTGATGAAAGCGACGAGGTCCTTGACCTCGTCCTCCGTCGGCGTCTCGCCGTCGAGCGTGATCCTGTTGTCGGACCAGACCGCGACGCCATCGCAGGCGATCATCTTGCGGTAATCGCCGACGAAGTCGACGATCGCACGCCGGCTATGCTCGTGCGTGCCGGCGATCTCGATCAACCCCTCCTGGATCTTCTGGGCGTTGGCCTCGTAGGCCATATCACCCTCGCGCTCGCGCCCTTCCACGATCCAGGAGAACATCTGCCCGAACAGCTCGGACGCCGTCCGCTTCTCGAACGAGATGTAGCGCGGCGAATAATGGTGGCAGGCGAACAGCCCCCACAGCTTGCCGTCGCGCAGGATCGACACAGACATCGAGGCGCTGACGCCCATGTTGCGCAGATATTCGATATGGATCGGCGACACAGCGCGCAGCACGCTCATGGACAGATCGAGCAGCCCCGCATTGTGCGCTGCGGTCGACAGCAATGCGGCCGGCCTGGCGTTGATGTCGGCGATGATGCGCAGCCAGTTGCGCTGATAGAGGATGCGGGCCTGCCTGGGGATGTCGGAGGCCGGGTAATGCAGGCCGAGAAATTTCTCGAGGCCTGCTTCCGCAGCCTCCGCGATCACCTCGCCCGATCCGTCCGGGTGAAATTGATAGACCATGACGCGGTCGAAGCCGGTCAGAACTTTAAGCTGGCGCGCCGCTTCGCGGGCTAGCTCAGCCATGCCGCGGGTCTTGCGGATGCGCTCCAGCATCAGCCGCACCAGCTCGCCCGAATTGACACCCGCCTCGACGACGCTGGGCTCGGCCTCGACGACCACATACGCGCCGGAAAAATGGATCGATAGATCGTAAAGCGGCTTGCCCGGCTGGAGCTCGACGCCGAACACGCGTTCGGTTGAATCAGGGCCGCCGAGCTGATCGACGCGGCTGCGGATGGTCTCGATCGCGGCTGCGGAGAACACTCTTGCGAGCGGCTGCTGCAGCAGATCGGTGACGTCGCCGCCGAGGAAGCTGCCGGCATTCTCCGACGCCATGCAGATCGTGAAGTCCGACAGCAGCGTCAGCAGGAAGCCGAACGGCTGCACGTTGCCGGGAATGTGGATCGGCTCGCGATCGCAATTGGTGAGATTGACCGCCTCGTTCATGCGCGATCCGCCGCCCGCTCGAATGCAGCAAAGGCGCTGCGCGCCGCCGCGATCGCCTCGTCCTCGTCGCAGCCCTCTTGGCTGGCAAGCTTCGCCAGAAAGCTCTGCCACAGTCGCTTGCCGGCGCCGTGGCTGAGATAGGCGGCGGCCTGTCCGATGCGCGGATCAGCCGCATCCGCGACGGCCTTCAGCAGGAATTTTGCACCGAGCCGGGATCCCTCCAGCACGTACATGGTGCCGATCACGCCGCTCCGTGTCAGCGGCTGCACCGACACGGTGGCATGCGCCTCCCGGCCGAGCCGGTCGAGATCCACAGCGATTGCGGCGCTCCGCGCCCGCTCCGGCCAGTCCGGAAAGTATTTGGCGACGCCGGCGTCCACGAGCGCGGCTTCGAGCGGCAGCAGAGCGCCCGCGCTGGCTTGGAGAAAACGTCGATAGCCGGAAAGCACGGTGAGATCGAACGCGGACATCTGCGCGTCGAGTTCGTGATGTGCCGCAGCCGTCGCGTCTCTCAATCGTTCACGGAGTCCGGGAAAGCTTCGCCCTGCCTGTATTGATACGTCCGAAGCCCCAGCCAGCATGAAATTCCCAAACGCGCGCAAAGCCGGCGCGCAATTGCCCCGGAAACGAACGAACGCGGGCGGGACAAAAATGTTCCCGCCCGGTTCCAGCCGTTCGGGCCGGCATTTTTCTAGCCGGTAGCGGCGTTCCGAGCCGATTGCGGGAAAAGCCCGAGCGCCTTCTCGGTCAGCACGGAGTCGCAGTACTCGCGGATCTCCTTGATCTTGCCGCCCTCGAACCGAAACACCAGGCAATAGTCATTGTCGTAGCGCACCCCTTCGGGCGTGACGTTGTCGCCCTTGGCTTCGACCACGACGATGTCGCCATCAGCGATGAAGCGCTCGGCGACCGTGCGCGTGCGGTCGCGCAGGCGCGTGCGCACATAGCCGTGCAGATCGTTGAGGATCGCCTCCCTGCCTGCGAAGGTGCGCGACCAGGAATATTGGCCGGTGACGATCCATTTGGCGTCGTCGGCAAGGCTTGCGGTGAACAGCGATCGGTCGCGGACATCCGGGTCGGGGCTGGCGGCGGCGGCGAAAATGTCCTGCATCAGTTTCTTGTTGGCGCTCGCACTCATGGCGGCATCTCCTTTCATGGCAACACGGAGAACATCAGCGCTTGATGAGAATTCTTCAAATCAATAGCGGATATGATATTTATTCGCCTCATGAATTTGAATTCGCTCGATCTCAATCTACTCACCGCGCTCGACGCCCTGCTGCGCGAGGCGAATGTCAGCCGCGCCGCCATGCGCATCGGGCTGTCACAGCCAGCCACCAGCCATGCTCTTCAGCGGCTGCGCGATATCTTTGGCGACCCGCTGCTGGTGCGAACCGGCGCACGAATGGAGCTGACGCCGCGGGCGCAAGCCCTGCGCGCCCCGCTGGCGCAAGCGCTTGATCAGGTCCGCGGGCTGTTCGTGCCCGAGGAATTCGACGCCGCGCGCAGCGAGCGGTCGTTTCGCCTGATGATGCCTGATCTCGCCGTCGAGCTATTGATGCCGCCTTTGATGGAGAAGGTGACGCGCCTTGCGCCCAACGTCCGCATCGACGTCGTGCCGTGGCGGGGACCGGCGATCTTCCACGCAGAATTCGCCCGCACCATCGACCTCGTGATCTCGATCGGCAACGCCTTCAAGGGGTTTCATCGCCAGTTGCTCTACACCGACAGCGATGCGCTGGCGGTACGGCGCGGCCACCCCATGGGCGCCAAGCTGAAGCGGCGCGAGGCGTTCCTCGCCGCGCGCCATGTCGGCGTGATCATCCGCGGCCAGCCCGAAGACCTGATCGACACCTGGCTGCGCAGCAAAGGCATCGAGCGGCATATTTCGCTGGTGGTCTCGGGCTATCTCGAAGCGCTGCACGTCGCCGCCCGGACCGACCTCGTCGCCTTCGTGCCGCGGCGGCTGATCGCGGCGCTGTCAAAACAGTTCGGCCTTGTCGCGGTCGCGCCACCGCTCGATCCCGGGATCGACGAGCAGTTCATGTTCTATCCGACACGGGCGCAGATGGACCCGGGCTCGATCTGGCTGCGGCGGCTGATGCTGGAGACGGGGCGGGAGTTGGAGAAGGGGAAAGCCGGGTGAGAAGCGGCTTCGTCAAACTCGGTGTCGTCCCGGACAAGCGCGCCCCAAGCACGCGCCGATCCTGGATCCATAACCACAGAACATCGTTTGGCGAAGACTCGTGGTTGCCAGCGCGCGCGGCAACCTCTCCCTGGGGGTATGGGTCCCGTTCTGCGCTGACGCTTGCCCGGGACGACGGCGGAGAGCTGGTTACGCCTTCTGCGCGTCTATCACCTTGCGGATCGCCGGGCGATCCAGCATGCGCTTGAAATGGTCGGCGATCTTCGGCGTGGCGTTGATGTCGACGCTATCGCCTTCGAGCCAGTGCGAGAGGGTGTGGAGATAGGGATCGCAGATCGTGAACTGATCGCCCATCACCCACGGACCTTTGAACATCGTCTTCTCGATCAGCTTGAAGCAGGCGCCCATGGTCTGCGGCACCATCGCCTTCATGTCGGCGAACGAGCTCTCCTGCGTCGCCCAGCGCGCGCCGCGCATCTTGTGGGCGTGATTGATGTGCACGGTCGAGCAGAGGTAGGAATTGAACGACTGCACCTGCGCGAAGTCGAAGGGATCGTCGAGCGGCGCGAGTTTCGCCTTCGGGAAGGTTTGCGCGATATAGGCCAGCATCGCCGGCGTCTCGGTCAGGACGCCGCGGTCGGTCACCAGGGCCGGGACGCGCCCTTTCGGGTTGATGGCGAGATAGGCCGGGCTGTTCTGCTGATTGTCCTTGAAGCTCAGCCGTTCAGCCGTGTAGTCGGCGCCGGCCTCCTCCAGGGTCATGTAAGTGGCGAGCGCGCAGGTGCCGGTGGCGTAGTAGAGTTTGAGCATGTCGGACCTCATGGGAGGGCTGGAAACTAACGGCTGTTGCCCCCGAGGTCTATAGCACGACATCCTCTTCGCAGTTGCCCACATCCGCCCGCCTGTGCCAAGACCGCCCACAATCGGAGGGGGTTTTGTCATGACGGTACTTATCGCCGGCGGCGGCATCGGCGGACTGACGCTTGCGCTCAGCCTGCATCAAATCGGTGTTCCCGTAAAAGTGTTCGAGAGCGTCGCGGAATTGAAGCCGCTCGGCGTCGGCATCAACGTGCTGCCGCATGCGGTGCGCGAGCTGATCGAGCTCGGGCTGCTGGACAGGCTGGACGCCAGCGGCGTGCGGACCCGCGAGCTCGCCTATTTCTCCAAGCACGGCAAGCCGATCTGGAGCGAGCCGCGCGGGCTTGAGGCCGGCTACAAATGGCCGCAGTTCTCGATCCATCGTGGCACGCTGCAGCAGATCCTGCTCGATGCCGCAATCGAGCGGCTCGGCCGCGATAACATTTTGACCAGCCACCACCTGACCGGCTGGACCGAGACGGCCAGCGGCGTGCGTGCCGACTTCATCGACAGGGCGACCGGCAAAGCCGCGGGCACATATGAAGGCGCGATCCTGATCGCCGCCGACGGCATCCATTCCGCCGCGCGCGAAAAGCTCTATCCGAACGAGGGGCCGCCGATCTGGAACGGCCGCATCCTCTGGCGCGGCGTCACGCCGGCAAAAGCCTTCCTCACCGGCCGCACCATGATCATGGCCGGCCACGAGATTCTGAAATTCGTCTGCTATCCGATCTCGAAGGAGCCGGACGCAGCAGGCAACCACCTCATCAACTGGGTCGCCGAGCGGCACATGCCGCCGACCTATCAGTGGCGGCGCGAGGACTATAACCGCACCGCGCGGCTGGAAGAGTTCCTGCCCTGGTTCGAGAGCTGGACATTCGACTGGCTCGACGTGCCCGGCCTGATCAGGAATTGCCCGCACGCCTACGAATATCCGCTGGTGGACCGCGATCCGGTCTCGCAATGGACGTTCGGCAAGGTGACGCTGATGGGCGACGCCGCGCATCCGATGTACCCGATCGGCTCGAACGGCGCCTCGCAGGCGATCCTCGATGCCCGCACCATCACCCGCAACATCCTGGCGCATGGCCCGACCACCGCGGCGCTGCTCGCTTATGAGGCCGAGCGGCGGCCTGCGACCACCGACCTCGTGCTGCTCAACCGCAAGAACGGCCCCGAGCAGGTGATGCAGCTCGTCGAAGAGCGCGCGCCTGATGGTTACAAGGTCGTCACCGACGTGCTGTCGCAGAAGGAGCTGGAGGACATCGCCGCGAACTACAAGCGCGTCGCGGGCTTCCAGGTCGAGGCACTGAACGCCAAGCCGCCAATCGTGAGCAAGGACGCGCGGGCGAGGGTGTAAGCTTCCACTTCGGGCGCGATGCCGATTGATGTGCCCTCGCCCCTTGCGGGAGAGGGCAGTGGAGTACGCGGCTAGACTCTGCCCACCACCCGCGCCGCCTCCAGCAGCCGCTCGCTGGCGCTCGCCGTCGCAAGTACCGTGCCGTCCTCGGCCATCAGCTTGGCCTCGACGAACGCGATGGTCTTGCCGAGCTGCGTCACCCTGGCTTCGCCGATGATCGGCCCAGGCTTTGCGGGGCTGAGAAAATTCACGGTCATGCTGATGGTCGTGGTGTAGAGCCGGCCCTCGCTCATCACGAGGACGGCGGGTCCCATGGTGTCGTCGAGCATGGCCGAGAGCATGCCGCCCTGGATGTAACCGGCCGGGTTGCAGAACTCGGGTCTGCCTTCGAAGACGAGCTTGATCCATCCCTCGTCAGGTTTCGCGTCGAGCAGGCGCCAGCCCAACAGCTCGGCGCAGGGCGGCATTTTGAAGCTATCGAGCGCGGTCTTGACCATGCGAACCCTCCGTTGCCGTCGAGTTGATAGCCCCGGCCTGCTGACAACCTCATGGCAACAAGCGACCGCCGGAGCGCAAAACTTCCGGGGATTTACGGAAAACTGTACGGTTTCAGGTCATTCCGCCTGCGATTAAGCCAACTTCAACCACGCGGTTTCACGACCGATTCAATACGATCCAATTGGGCAATCGGCCGGTAAACGGTTGGAAGTTACCACATGGCATGAGCGACGGTGAAACCGGAGCCTTTCCATGCGAGCCCTCTTGCAACAGGCGGCAAGCCGCCTGCACGCGATCGAAGATCGACTGACCGTACGGACGCAGATCGCTGCAGCCGTTGCCGCGATGTCCATCGTGCTGGTGGGCACGCTCGCTGCCGGCGCCGCCCTCATCAGCTACAGACACACCGCGACCCTGATCGAGAGCAGCGTCGCCGGAATTGCATCCAGCACCTCCGGCCGGCTCGACCGTTTCATGGCGACGCGGCAGCAGGAAATGAAGCTGTTCACCGAGCTTGAGCCGATGCAACGGCTGTGGCAGGGCGATCCGAATAAGCTGCGCAGCGCGCTCGAAGCGCTTCAGCGCAATTTCGAATTTACCTGGATCGGCTTTGCCGACCTCAACGGCGATGTCGTCGCCTCGACCGGCGGCCTGCTGCAAGGCAAGTCCGTGACGGCGCGCCCCTGGTTCAAGCAGGGTCTTGAGAAGGTCGTGGTTGGCGACGTGCACGAGGCCATCCTGCTGTCCTCCCTGCTCACCCAGCGCGCCAACAACGAACCCTATCGCTTCGTCGATATCGCCCTGCCCGTGCGCGATGCCTCCGGCAAGGTGATCGGCGTGCTCGGCGGACATCTGGACTGGTCCTGGGCCAGCAGTTTGATCAAGGACGTCGAAGCCAATGACGGCAACACCGACACCCGGCTCTCGATCCTCAGCAAGAGCGGCATGGTTCTTGTCGGGCCGCAGAAGGAAACCATCCGCTACGACGGCGACGAGCTTGCCGGCATCCTGAAGGCCGGCGACGGCACCTTTCGCGAGAAGGTGGACGGCCAGCAGATGCTGACCGCATTCCATGTCGGCAACGGCTTCCGCGACTATCAGGGACTCAACTGGATCGTCACGGCGAGCCAGCCGGCGAGCGTGGCGCTGAAGGCGGCGATCTCGTCGGCGCAGATGATCTTGGCGATCGGCGCCGTCATCGCCTTGATCGCGCTATCGCTGGCCGTGCTGGTTTCGCGCCGGATCGCGGGCCCGATCATCGCGCTGACGCAGGAAGCCGATCGCATCGGACGCGCCCACGGCCCGACCATGCTGGCGCGACAGAGCGGCTCGGTTGAGGTGGTCCAGCTCTCGCGCGCACTGCGCTCGCTGCTGCGCCGCATCGGTCATGCCGAGGAACGCACCAAGGAAGCCGAATTGCGCGCAAGCGAAAACGCGATGCAGCTTCAGGAGGACATGCTGAAGCTGCGAGAGCTCGCCGACACCGACTTCATGACTGGCCTGATGAACCGCCGCTCCTTCCTCGCGGTTGCCGACGACGCCGTCGCCTTCAGCCGACGCTACAAGCGCAACATGGCGACCTTGATGATCGACATCGATCATTTCAAGAAGATCAACGACAGCCATGGCCATGCCGCCGGCGACGACGCGATCAAGCATGTCGCCGACGTCATCAGCCAGTCGATCCGGACCACTGACAAGGCGGCCCGCTTCGGCGGCGAGGAATTCGTGGTGCTGCTGCGCGAGATCGATCAGGAGGCCGCGGTGCTGCTTGCCGACCGCATCAGGACCTCGATCGAGAGCGCAGTGGTGCGCCACGGCGAGGCCGTCATCCCCCTCACCGTCTCAATCGGACTCGCATTGTTCGACGAGGGAGACCGCGACGTGCAGGACGTGATCGAGCGCGCCGACCAGGGCCTCTATGTCGCCAAGAAGACCGGGCGCAACCGCACCTTCCTGATGCCCGCGACCGAGGACCGCGCGGCGCGCGCCGCCTGAGGCGTCACTCCAGCGCGTGCGCAATCACCTTGCGCATGACATTCGGCAGCGCCTCGTCGGCCAGCGTCGCGATCGGCACCCAGCGCATGCCCGCAGGCGCGCGGGCGCGGGCTTCGGCCTTCGCGGTGTAGACCACAAGTTCCAGCGGAAAATGCGTGAAGACGTGGGTGACCACGCCGACCTTGCGCTGCCAGCGCGACAGCCCCCTCATATCAGGTGCCTGCTGTTTCGCCGCCGCGTCTTCCTGTCCGGAAAGCCAGTCAGAACCCGGCACTTCGGTCATACCGCCGAGCAGGCCCTTTTCGGGCCGGCTGCGTACCAGCAGCTCGTCGCCGCGCGTGACGACGAAGGCGGCACCGCGCCGCAGGGTCCCGCTCTTCTTCGGCGCCTTGCGCGGAAACGTCTCCTGCGTGCCCTGCGCGCGCGCCGCGCAATCCTCGTTCAATGGGCATAGCGAGCAGGCCGGCTTCTTCGGCGTGCAGATCGAGGCGCCCAGATCCATCAGGGCCTGGGCACTGTCGCCGGCGCGTGAGTTGGCCAGGAGAGTCGCCGCCAGTTGCTGGATCAACGACTTGGCCTGCGGCAGCTCCTCCTCGACCGCATACAGACGCGAGACCACGCGCTCGATATTGCCGTCGACCGGCATGGTGTGACGATCGAAGGCGATCGCGGCAATCGCGGCTGCCGTGTAGGGCCCGATGCCTGGAAGCGCTCGCAGCCTCTCCTCCGTATCGGGAAAGACACCGCCGTGCTCGCACGCCACCGCAACTGCGCAGGCATAGAGGTTGCGCGCACGCGAATAATAGCCGAGCCCAGCCCACATCCGCAGCACATCATCAAGAGACGCACTCCCGAGCGCCGCGACATCAGGCCAGCGCGCGACGAATTTCTCGAAATAGGGCCCGACCGCCTTCACCGTGGTCTGCTGCAGCATAATCTCCGACAGCCAGACGCGATAAGGGTCCGATATCTCGCCGGGCGCCGCGCGCCAGGGCAGCCTGCGACGGTGGCGATCGTACCACGCGAGCAGCAGCGTGGGACGCGCCGAACCCGCCGACTGAACTGGTTCCGACTTGGCCTTAAGGGCAGATTTCGGGCTCATGGTCTCACTGTAGCGACCTCACGCCGATGTCTCCACGTCAGGCCCGCGCTCGTCGCGGGCATCCACGTCTTTCTTCGTTGCGAGGAGCCTGCGGGCCGTGAGTTGGGGTGCTATAAGGCCCCATGGCCAAATTCCCTCCCAAACCCGGCCCCATCAGCGCCAAGCCGCTCGGGATCCTGCTCAACGACGTCTTTGCCGAGGCTTATGCCAAGCAGGGATTTGCGTCGCGCGAGCTGGTGACGCGGTGGACGCAGATCGCGGGGCCCGAGATCGCAGCGCATGCCGAGCCCTTGAAGCTGCAATGGCCGCGTCCCGTGGAGGGCCAGCCGCAGGAGCCGGCGACGCTGGTGCTGCGGGTCGAGGGGCCGATGGTGCTGGAAATCCAGCACTCGGCCGACGTGATCCTGGAGCGGGTGAACCGCTTCTTCGGCTGGAGCGCAGTCGGCAAACTCGCCTTCCGCCAAGCCCCCCTGTCGCGGCCCCGGCGCCCGGTGCGGCCCAGCCCGCCGGACCCCAAGCTGGTCGCCAAGGTGGCGGAAGGCCTGGGGGACATCGAAGATGAAGAATTGAAGACGGCGCTGGCGCGGCTTGGGGCCGCCATCAAGCGAAATTGAGCCTCATTCCCTGGCTATTCTGGACCTGGCCCTGCCGCTCGCCATTGCCTCAAACCACGTTTCAAGCTAGCGACAGGCCGCCCGGGAACCTTCATACCGGCCATGATATGAAGACCTGGGGCGAGATCACGCCAATTCGGGAGCCGACCTTGATCATCACCCGCCGCGCCTTCACCACGATGCTGTCGCTGACCGGTCTTGCCGCGATCGCCGGGCTCTCGCCGCTGCGGTTCATCTCCGAGGCAATGGCGCAGGCCGCTGGCGATGTCGCCAAGCCGGTGTCGCTGCCCGACATGGCGCTGGGCCCCAAGGACGCAGCCGTCACCATCACCGAATTTGCCTCGATGACCTGCCCGCATTGCGCGGCCTTCAACGAGCAGGTCTTCCCCAAGATCAAGTCGGAATACATCGACACCGGCAAGGTGCGCTACATCTTCCGCGAGTTCCCGCTCGATATCAAAGCCGCCGCCGGCTCGATGCTGTCGCGCTGCATCGCCAAGGACGACGCCGCGAAATACTTCGCGGTCACCGACATGTTGTTCCGCCAGCAGAGCGACTGGGTGACGAAGAACACCACCGAGACCCTGACCCGGATCGGCAAGCAGGCCGGCCTCACGCAAGCGCAGGTCGAAACCTGCCTGAAGGACCAGGCGTTGCTCGACAAGATCGCCGCCGACCAGAAATACGCCAGCGACGTCCTGAAGGTGGATTCGACGCCGACCTTCTTCATCAACGGCGAGAAGATCAAGGGCGAGGCCTCGTTCGAGGAGTTCGCCAAGAAGATCAACCCGCTGCTGAAGAGCTGATTCGCTCGTCAAGATCCTGATTCGCATCTCGAAAGCCGTATCTTTCCCGGCATAAATCCCTTGGGAAAAGCGGCTTTCGCTGGTTGCCCTCGCGGCGCACCGCGGCCATTGTCCGCCGCATGAGGCGCCTCGCGCGACTCACCCAGAGAGTGACATTGCCTTCCATGGTACTGTCCCGGCAGGGGGATTCGCGCCTGCCAACAGAGATGCGTGCTTATGAAAATCACCCGCCTGCGCCTACACGGATTCAAGTCCTTCGTTGAGCCGACGGACTTCGTCATCGAGCCCGGCCTGACCGGCGTGGTCGGACCCAACGGCTGCGGCAAGTCGAATCTCGTCGAGGCGCTGCGCTGGGCGATGGGTGAAACCTCGTACAAGAGCTTGCGCGCCGCCGACATGGACGCGGTCATCTTCGCAGGCTCCGGCAACCGTCCCGCGCGCAACCACGCCGAAGTGACGATGACGATCGACAATGCCGATCGCACCGCGCCGGCGGCGATGAACGACAGCCAGTTGCTGGAAATCTCCCGCCGCATCGAGCGCGAAGCGGGCTCGGTCTATCGCATCAACGGCCGCGACGTGCGCGCCCGCGACGTGCAGATTTTGTTCGCGGACGCCGCCACCGGCGCGCGCTCGCCGGCCCTCGTCCACCAGGGCAAGATCGGCGAGATCATCCAGGCCAAGCCCGAGCAGCGCCGCCGCGTGCTCGAAGACGCCGCGGGCGTCGCCGGTCTGCACGCCCGCCGCCACGAGGCCGAGCTGCGGCTGAAGGCGGCCGAAACCAACCTCACCCGCGTCGAGGACGTGATCGGCCAGCTCGCAGGTCAGATGGAGGGCCTGAAGAAGCAGGCTCGCCAGGCCGTGCGCTACCGCGAGGTCGCGGCCAAGGTCCGCAAGGCGGAAGCGACGCTGTTCCACCTGCGCTGGATCGGCGCCCATGCCGACGTCAACGAGTCAGGCCAGACCCATGATCTCGCCGTGCGCGAGATGGCCGAGCGCACCCAGCACCAGGCCGAAGCCGCCCGCATCCAGGCGATCCGCGCCGCCGAGATGCCGGCGCTGCGCGATGCCGAAGCGCGCGCCGCCGCCGGCCTCCAGCGCCTGACCAATGCCCGCGAGCTGCTCGACCGCGAGGAAGAGCGCGCCAAGGAGCGCGTCGCCGAGCTCGAGCGCCGGCTCGCCCAGTTCGAAGGCGACATCTCACGCGCCCAGCAGCAGACCATGGACGCCGACGTCGCGCTGCAGCGGCTCGACACCGAAGACGCCGAGCTGAAGGAAGAGATCAAGTCGCGCGTCGAGAAGCGCTCCGGTGTCGACGAGCGCGTCGGCGAGGCCGAGGCGGTGCTGACCGAGACCGAGCAGCAGTTCGCTGAGCTGACCACCGCGCTCGCCGACCTCACCGCCAAGCGCAACCAGCTCGAGGCCAACGTCCGCACCCACCGCGACAAGCTCGCCCGTCTCGACCAGGAGATCGCGAACGTCGCCGCCGAAGAGCAGAAGCTCGCTGCCGAGACCGGCGGCTTCGGCGATCTCGACGAGCTGACCGCAACGGTCGAGACCGCCGAGCAGACTCTGGCCGCTTCGGAAGCCGCAGCTCAAGCGAGCGAAGCTGCGCATGTCGCCGCACGACAGACACTGGAATCCTCGCGCTCCCCGCTGGTCGAAGCCGACAAGCGCGTACAGCGGCTCGATACCGAGGCGCGCACGATCTCGAAAATTGTCAACGGCGAGACCAAGAATCTGTGGCCGCCGATCATCGACGGCATCACCGTCGACAAGGGTTTTGAAAAGGCGATTGGCGCTGCGCTCGGCGACGATCTCGATGCGCCGATCGATCCCTCGGCGCCGATGCGCTGGACCAATGTCGGACACGCCGAAGGCGATCCGGAACTCCCCGAAGGCGTCACCCCGCTCGCCAACCACGTTCAGGCGCCGGCCGAGCTGACGCGCCGCCTTGCTCAGATCGGCGTGGTGCCGCGAGAGCGCGGGGCCGAGCTGGTGTCGCAGCTCAAGACCGGCCAACGCCTGGTCTCGCCCGAGGGCGACGTCTGGCGCTGGGACGGCTTTGTCGCCGCCGCGCACGCCCCGACCGGTGCCGCACGGCGCCTCGCCGAGCGCGCTCGCCTCGTCGACATCGAGAACGAGCTGGAGCAGGCCCGCATCGACGCGCAGATCAAGCGTCAGGCGCTCGAGAATGCCGAATCCGAATTGCAGATGGCGGCCAGCACCGAAGGCGCCAGCCGCGAAGCCATGCGAGCTGCGCAGCGCGAGCTGAACGTCGCGCGCGAGCGCCACGCTGCCGCCGAGCGCGAGATCAGCCGCCACGCCGCGCGCAAGGCGACGCTGTCGGAAGCGCATAGCCGTCTTGCCGCCGACCGCGCCGAGGCCGAGGCCGCCTACGAATATGCCGAGGCCGGCATCAGCGAGCTGCCGTCGAGCGAGGACACCGAGACTCGTCTCGCCGCCGTCCGCAGCGACATCGACGGACATCGCCGCATCGCCGCCCAGGTCCGCGCCGAGGCGCAGGCGCTGGCGCGCGAGGCCGAGCTTGCCGACCGCCGCGTCCAGGCGATCCTGGCCGAGCGCACCGAGTGGGCGAACCGCAAAGAAAGCGCGACCTCCCATATCGACACCATCCAGGCCCGTATTGCCGAGCTCACGATCGAGCGGAGCGAACTCGAAAACGCGCCGGCGGTGTTCGCCGAGAAGCGCAGCGCGCTGATCACCGAGATCGAATACGCCGAGAACGACCGCCGCATGGCCGCCGATGCGCTCGCCACCGCCGAGACCGCGATGGCCGAGACTGACCGCGTCGCCAAGCTGACCCTCGAGGCGCTGTCCAGCTCCCGCGAGGCCACCGCCCGTGCCGAGGAGCGCATGGAAGGCGCGCGGCGCCGGCTCGAGGACATCGAACGCGAGATCCGCGACATGCTCGAAGTCGAGCCGCAGGCCGTCGCTGGTCTAGCCGAGATCGAGCCCGGCGCCGAGCTGCCGCCGCTGCACGACATCGAGGAAGACCTCGAGAAGATGCGCCGCGACCGCGAGCGCCTCGGCGCCGTCAATTTGCGCGCCGAGGAAGAGCTGCGCGAGGTCGAGACCCAGCACACCGGCCTCGTCACCGAGCGCGACGATTTGGTCGAAGCCATCAAGCGGCTGCGCCAGGGCATCCAGAGCCTCAACAAGGAGGCCCGCGAGCGCCTCTTGACCTCGTTCGAGGTCGTCAACAACCACTTCAAGCGCCTGTTCGTCGAGCTGTTCGGCGGCGGTGAAGCCGCGCTGCACCTGATCGAGAGCGACGATCCGCTGGAAGCCGGTCTCGAAATCATCGCCAAGCCCCCCGGCAAGAAGCCGCAGACGCTGTCGCTGCTCTCGGGCGGCGAGCAGGCGCTGACTGCGATGGCGCTGATCTTCGCGGTGTTCTTGACCAACCCCTCGCCGATCTGCGTGCTGGACGAAGTCGACGCGCCGCTCGACGACCACAACGTCGAACGGTACTGCAACCTCTTGCACGAAATGACCGGCTCGACCGACACGCGCTTCATCATCATCACGCACAATCCGATCACGATGGCGCGCATGAACCGTCTGTTCGGCGTCACCATGGCCGAGCGCGGCGTCTCCCAGCTCGTCTCGGTGAGCCTGGCCGAAGCCGTGGACATTCTCGACCAGAACGTGGCGTGAGGCTGCGGTCGTTCCGCACCCGTTGACGTCATCATCCGCGAAAGCGGATGATCCAGTACGCCGTGCCGTCTTGGTCTAGTGGCGCTGCCTCGGAATACTGGATGCCCCGCCTTCGCGGGGCATGACTGCGGATGATGATAGCTCCTACTCTCCCCGCCGAACTCAAGGCCGCGCTCGACGCCAGGCTGCAGGGATTCTCCCGCACCGACGCCGCGCAGCGATCGCAAAAAATCTCGACGACCTATCGCGCCGGCGGCGGCTCAGGCACCATCAAGTCCGAGGCTGACGCGCTCGCCTACGCGCTGGCGCGGATGCCGGCGACTTATGCAGCCGTCGCCGCAAGCCTGAGCGCGCTGGCCGAGATCGCGCCCGACTTCGCCCCGGAAACATTGCTCGACGTCGGCGCAGGCCCGGGCACCGCGAGCTGGGCCGCCGCGGAAGCATTCTCCTCGCTGCAGGATTTTACGCTGCTCGACGCCAACGCCACCTTGAGCCGTCTCGCGCTCGAGCTCGCGCGCGACAGCTCGCGCCTGTCTGATTGCCGCTACCTGCCCGGCGATGCCGCCACCAACCTCGCCGAGGTCTCGCAAGCCGATCTCGTCGTTGCCAGCTACATCATTGGCGAGCTCGGCGAGAGCGACCAGCGCAAGCTCGCCGAGACAATGTGGGCCAGAGCGCGCCACGCGCTGGTCGTGATCGAGCCCGGTACACCCGCCGGCTATGCCCGCATTCTCGCGCTGCGCCAGCAACTGATCAGGCTGGGCGCCTTCGTCGCCGCGCCCTGCCCGCACGAAAAGCCTTGCCCGCTCGTGGCGCCCGACTGGTGCCATTTCAACCAGCGCCTTCCGCGCTCCCAGGCACACCGCCAGATCAAGGGCGCCGAGGTACCGTTCGAGGACGAACGCTTCATCTACGTCGCCTTGACCCGAACGCCGCCCGCAGCCCGCGCCGCCCGCGTGCTGGCGCCACCGGAGGTCAGCAAGGTCGAGATCACGGTCAAGCTCTGCACCGAGGATGGTGTCGCCATCACCAAAGTGCCGCGGCGGGACAAGGCCGCGTATGCGGACGCCCGCCGCTGGCGATGGGGTGATGCTGTCCTGTCCGAAAGTTAACCCCGTTCCCCGCTTTTCCCTTGAACTCGGATAGCTCCCGATCCGACCAAGTCTTACCTTCCCTCCGCGCGGGGCTCTCCCCCGGCTCCATTTTAGTTTAGGCTGTCCGCTCCAATTTCGTTTCAGGAGTTCTCCATGTCGACCGGCTGGATCGTTCTCGGCGTAATCGTCGTTCTCGTGTTCTTGGCCTTCAGCGCCTACAACCGGCTGGTGGCGCTGGGCCAGCGCGTCGGCCAGGCCTTTGCCGATGTCGACGTGCAGCTCAAGCAGCGTCATGACCTGATCCCGAACCTGGTCGAGACGGTGAAGGGCTATGCCTCGCACGAGCGCGGCACGCTCGACGACGTCATCAAGGCGCGCAATTCGGCGATGTCGGCGCAGGGCCCTGCGCAGGTCTCCGCTGCCGAAAACCAGCTCTCCGGCGCGCTCGGCCGGCTGATCGCGCTGTCGGAGGCCTATCCGGACCTCAAGGCCAACGCCAATTTCCAGCAGCTTGCGAGCGAGCTCTCCGACCTTGAGAACAAGATCGCGGCGAGCCGCCGCTTCTTCAACAACGCGGTCCAGGAATACAACACCGGCATCCAGCAGATGCCCGCCGCTTTGTTCGCCGGCATGTTCGGTTTCACCAAGAAGGACTTCTTCGATCTCGGCACCAGCCGCACCGAGGTCGAGGCAGCGCCTCAGGTGAAGTTCTGATCTGAGCCGACAAGCCGGCAGGGCAACGCGTCATGGCCGCGTATGGTCTCTACACGCACATCGCCTCGAACAAGTTTCGTTCGATGCTGCTGCTCGGCGGCCTGTTCGCGCTGGTCTATGTGCTGGTCTTTGCCGGCGCGCTTGTCGCCGAGGTCGTCACCAACGGCAATGAGACCGCCGCCTATTATCTGAACCGGGGCTTCCACGATCTCGTCGTCGCCTTTCCCTTCGCGACGGCTGGGGCGATTGCGTGGATCGTCATCGCCTATTTCTTCCATCAGTCGATGATCGATGCGGTAACCGGCGGGCACGACGTCACCCGCCAGGAGGAGCCGCGGCTCTACAATCTCCTGGAAAATCTCTGCATCTCGCGCGGCATCACCATGCCGAAGCTGAAGATCATGGAAAGCCCGGCGCTGAACGCGTTTGCGACCGGCCTCAATCCGCGGCAATATGCCGTCACCGTCACCACCGGTCTCCTGAAGGCGCTGAACGACCAGGAGATCGAAGCGGTGCTGGGCCACGAACTGACCCACATCAGGAACGGCGACGTGCAGCTGATGGTGGTCGCCGTGATCATCGCCGGCGTGGTCGGCTTTTTCGGCGAATTGTTCTTCCGCTTGTTCACCAATTTGAGCTGGAGTTCCGGTGGCGGATCATGGTCGTCAGGCTCCTCCTCATCGTCCCGCTCGTCCTCCTCGTCGAGCGACAACAAGAATTCCGGCGGCGGCGCGATCATCGTCATCATCATCGCGGTCGTGCTGATCGTGGTGGCCTGGCTGGTCTCGCAAGTGGTCAAGCTCGCGCTGTCGCGCTCGCGCGAATATCTTGCCGATGCCGGCTCGGTCGAATTGACGAAAAACCCTGATGCCATGATCTCGGCTCTGCGCAAGATCGAAGGCCGCGGCGAATTGCCGGGCGCGACCTCGGCGGTGATGGAGCTGTGCCTCGATAATCCGCGCGAAGGCTTTTCCGATCTGTTCGCGACCCACCCCTCGGTACAGTCCCGCGTCGACGCGCTGGTCAAATTCGCCGGCGGCCATGATCCCGGTCCGCTGCCGCCGCCCGGTGAAGAGACGGACCAACCCGAGACCGACGAGCCCGAGGCACAAGCCGATCAGCAAAACGCCCCTCCTCCGGTCCCGCATGGCCCTTGGAATGATGCAGGCAACCCGCCCGGTCCGCCGCCCGTGCCCGCGCCGAGCCCTGCCGGAACCGCTGCCGGTAATCCGCTCGGCCCTCTGGGCAATCCCATAGGTAATCCTTTGGGTCCTTGGGGCCGCCATTAAGCGAGCAATTCGTCACGCCTTGCAGCCGGTTTCACGGCCTTTGGGAAAAACTCCGGGAATTGCCGCTGGGCTGCGCCAGAGATTTGAATTCTCCCTTGTTTCTGCCATGTTCGCGCCCAACAGCAGACTCGGGACCATCCTTGGGACATCGATTTGGGGCCCGGCCGATCGCGACCTCGCGATCGGGGGCTCGCGTTAGGGGACAGCAATGGCAAAGCCGGCAGTGGTTGTGGTGGGCGCGGACAAGGGCGGGGTCGGCAAGACCACGGTATCGCGCACCCTGCTCGATTATTTCTCAGCCAACAACGTGCCGACGCGCGCGTTCGACACGGAGTCGCCGCGGGGAACGCTGAAGCGTTTCCACCCTGATATCACCGAGATCGTCGACATGACGACGACGGCTGATCAGATGAAGATCTTCGATACGCTCAACGCGACAAGCCCGTCCGTCACCGTGATCGACGTCCGCGCCGGCCTGCTGTCGCCGGCGCTGGCCTCGCTGCGCGACATCGGTTTCCTCGACGCCGCCAAGGCCGGCCAGATCACCTTCGCGGTGTTCCACATCCTGGGACCCTCGATCGCCTCGCTGGACGAGATCGCCGAGACGGCGGGCTTCATGACCGGCGCAAAATACTTCCTGGTGAAGAACTTCATTAACGACACCCAATTCTTCCAATGGGACCAGGCGACCTACAATTCCTACTTCCACCGCATCAAGGACGCGACCGAGCTGACCATCCCGAAGCTGAACGAAATGGCCTATGAGCAGGTCGAGGTCTCCTCGGTCCCGTTCCTGAAATTCGTGGCCAACAAGGGCATCCACGACGAGGCTGCGAACTATTCCTTCGTGCTGCGCGGCTATGTCCGGCACTGGCTGGCCAATGTCTGGAGCGAGTTCGACCGGATCCGCCTGACCGACATCGTCGGGTCGAAACCGGTGACCCGCAACAGCGAAAAATAGTTGCGAAGGCGGGCTGATACGGCTGGATTGAGCGGTGAGTTCGCTCAGATAATAGCGTGATGCCCGCGACGCCCCTCTACATCATCTGCTCGCCCCGCCCGCAGGTCGGCAAGACGCTGCTGGCGCGGCTATTGAGCGAATTCCTGCTGCTCAAGAACGGCAATGTCGCGGCCTTCGACGTCAATTTGAAGGAGCCGTCGCTGCTCGACTACCTGCCGAAGGTGACCGAGACAGCCGACGTGATCGACACCTACGGCAAGATGCAGCTGATGGATCGCGTCATCGTCGATGACGGGCTCGCCAAGGTGATCGACCTCGGCTTCCACGCCTTCGACGAATTCTTCAAGATGACCGACGAGATCGGCCTGCTCAAGGAAGCGGCGCGCCGACATGTCGCACCACAGATCCTGTTCGTCGCCGACACCGACCGCGTTTCGGCCCGTGCCCACGAGATGCTGCGCCAGCAGATCCCGCGGATGAACCTGATCACCGTCGACAACGAGTTCGTCATCCGTGGCGAGCTGCCGCCCGCGATGGGAGGCGGCCGGCTGCTCCGCCTTCCCGCGCTGCCCGGCTTCCTCAAGACCTATATCGACCGGCTGAGCTTCTCCTTCACCGGCTATCTGCGCCAGGAGAAGGATTCCTCGACCGAGCTGCATCAGTGGATCCGGCGCAACTATCTCGCCCTCCGAGAGCTTGAGCTCAGCCTGATCCTGCAACGGTCCTGAGAGGCGTCATTCCGGGGCGCGACGAGGTCGCGAACCCGGAATGACGACCACGAGGGCTGAATATTTTATCCGGGTAATATTGACGCCGCGCGTCCTTGCCGCTACTGAGGCTGCACAACAGCATCCCTCAGCAAGGCCCCCCCTGTGACGATCGACCGGAAAGCAGCCATCGCCGCCTACAAGGAGCGGAAGACCGTTGCGGGCATTTTCGTCGTCCGCTGCGCAGCCTCCGGCGAGGCCTGGGTCGGCCAGGCCCCGAACCTCGAGACCATCCAGAACCGCATCTGGTTCACGCTGCGCCAGGGCGGCCACCCCTGCCGCAGCCTTCAGGCTGCCTGGAACGCGCATGGCGAGGCTGGACTGACCTTCGGCGAATGCGAGCGGCTGGAGGATGAGGAGAGCGCTTATGTCCGGAACGCGCTGCTGAAGGAGCGCGCGCTGCATTGGCAGGCGAAGCTGAAGGCAGAAGCGACCTAAACCGCCTCAGCGGCGCCTCAGTGCCCCTCGAACGTCATCAGCGTGCGCACCGGCACGTCCATGGCGCGCAGCTTGGCGGCGCCGCCGAGTTCGGGCAGGTCGATGATGAAGCAGGCCGCGACGACATTGGCGCCGATCTGGCGCAGCAGCTTCACCGCGCCCTCCGCGGTGCCGCCGGTGGCGATGAGATCGTCGACCAGGATGACGCGCTCGCCGGGCTGGATCGCGTCGACATGCATCTCCATCTCGTCGATGCCGTATTCGAGCGAATAGGCGATGCGCACGGTGGTGTGCGGCAGCTTGCCCTTCTTGCGGATCGGCACGAAACCGGCCGAGAGCTGATGCGCGACCGCGCCGCCGATGATGAAGCCGCGCGCTTCCATGCCGGCGACCTTGTCGATCTTGTTGCCGGCCCAGGGATTGACGAGCTCGTCGACCGCGCGGCGGAAGGCGCGCGCATCCGCGAGCAAGGTCGTGATGTCGCGGAACATGATCCCCGGCTTCGGATAGTCGGGGATGGTGCGGACGCTCGCCTTCAAATCGTGGTCAAAGGTCATTGGTGCCTCTCAATTGACCGGCGCATCCAGCCGGAACGCATTCTCAACAATTCGCAAGCCCACCTCGCCACCGAGCGACATCAGCGATTCCGGGTGGAATTGCACGCCGGCGACCGGCAGGGTCTTGTGCTCCAGCGCCATGGCAACGCCGTCCTCGGTGCTGGCGGTGACGCTAAGCACATCAGGCATGCTGTCGCGCTCGACAAAGAGCGAGTGATAGCGGCCAATGACGATCTCGTTCGGCAGATTGCGCATCAGGCGCCCGCCGCGCACCTGCACCCGCGAGGGCCGTCCGTGCGCGGGATGGGTGAGCTGGCCGAGCTCGCCGCCAAAATATTCGCCAATCGCCTGCACGCCGAGGCAGACGCCGAACACCGGCAGCTTGTTCTCCAGCGCCGCGTCGATGGTTTTCTTGATCCCGAAATCCTCCGGGCGGCCTGGCCCTGGCGACAGCACCAGCAAATCCCACCTCTTCTGCTCGAGCATGTCGAGCGCATGCACATAGCGGACCACGGTGACGCTCGCGCCCACCTGACGGAAGTAATCGGCGAGCATATGCACAAAGCTGTCGTCGTGATCGATCAACAGCACGCGCTTGCCCGAACCGGTCGCATCAGGAGCAAAGCTCGACAGCGGCTTCGGCGGATCGCCGCGGAGCGCCTGGAACAGCGCTGCGGCCTTGACCTGGCATTCGCGATCTTCCGCAGCCGGATCGGAATCGAACAGACAGGTGGCGCCGACGCGCACTTCAGCCAGGCCATCCTTCATGCGGATGGTGCGGATGGTGAGGCCGGTGTTGATGCTGCCGTCGAAATTCACCGCGCCGATCGCGCCGGCATACCAGCGCCGCGGCGAGCGCTCATGGTCCTCGACGAACTGCATCGCCCACAGTTTTGGCGCACCTGTCACGGTGACAGCCCAAGCATGGGTGAGAAAGGCATCGAGCGCATCGAAACCGGGGCGCAGCATGCCTTCGACGTGATCGACGGTGTGGAACAGCTTCGAATAGGTCTCGATCTGCCGGCGCGCCAGCACCTTGATCGTGCCGGGCACGCAGACACGCGCCTTGTCGTTGCGATCGACGTCGGTGCACATGTTGAGCTCGAACTCGTCCTTCTCCGAGTTCAGGAGCTGGCGGATCTGCTCGGCATCGCCGATCGCGTCGGTGCCGCGCGCGATCGTCCCTGATATCGGGCAGGTCTCGACGCGGCGTCCGTCGGAGCGCACGAACATTTCCGGCGACGCGGAGACAAGGAATTCGCCATCACCGAGATTCATCAGCGCGCCGTAGGGCGACGGGTTGATGACGCAGAGGCGCTGGAACACTTCGGCCGGCGAGCGCTCGCAGGGCTCGGCAAAGAGCTGGCCCGGCACGGCCTCGAATAGATCGCCGCGGGCAAAGGCGGCACGCGCGGTCTCGACCGTCGCCTGATATTCGCCGGGCGCGTGATCGGCAAAGCCCTGGCGATCCGTCTTCACATACGGACTCTCGGCCGTCTCGCGCGGCAGGCCTTCGGTGAACTTGCCCTTCCAGGCGAAATCGTAGGAGAGCACGACGCCGCGCCCGGTGGCGCGGTCATAGGCCAGCAGGCGATCGGGGACATAAAGCACGATGTCGCGCTGGTCATTCTCGCGCGCACGCTTCTGCACGAGGTCCTCGATCTGGAAGACGAGGTCGTAGGCGAAGGCGCCGAACAGGCCGAGCAGCCCGTCGTCATTGGCGTAGAAAGCGGCGATGATTTCGCGCACCAGCGACATCACGCTGGCGCGCCGCGTGCGCTGGTCTTCCTCGACTGGCGCATCGCCGCGGATGATATGGCCGGCAAGACGCGTCGTGGTCTTCTCGGAGATCACGACGCAGGGCTCGCGCAGGACGTCAGCGAGGAAGGCGATCAACACCTCGCCACGCGTGTTGAGTGCCTCCAGCCTGAAATCGGTGCCGACGGTCTCGAGCTTGAGCGGCGGATCGGAGAAGCCGAGGTCAAAGCTCTCGTAACGGCCCGGCACGGTCGTGCCCGAGGACAGCACCACGCCGCGGCGGCGGTCGAGCAGGTTGATGAGGTCGTCGAGCCGGTTGGCGTGACCGGTAAACTGCTCGGCCACGCGCGTGATCGCAAGACCGCCGCGGGTGACATAATCGCTTCTGGGTGGAAGGGCGAAGACTGTCCTGTTCATGTGGTCCTCTTACGAAACTTGCCGAGGGAACGCCACACAGGACAAACGATCAGGCCGCCGCGCTGTGCTGGCGACCTCTGACGATTTTGGGAGAATAAATCGCACCGGCCACCTCTTAGGAGGTGCGCCACCAACGACGGGATGGGCGGGCTGCGGTGCTCATGGGCCGGATACTCACCATGGCCCGGGGACGGCGTCAAGAGCCGCCGCCTTCGGTCGCCGGCTTTTGGGCTATTGCTCGGCCGGGCCAGGCCGCCAGTCGAATTTGCGCTTCTTCCGGTCCCATTTCAGGACCGCGAAGTTATCGCACTCCATACAGGCCCAGGCCACGATGCTGTTGTCGTCCCCCTTCTGCAGGGCACCGAATTGGTGATCCGTCCGCACGGCATTCACGAACCGGATCTTTGGCTTCCCTTCCGCCGATTGATCCAGGATGAGAATAAACCTGCCCTTTTGACCTGTGCACTCCTCGAAGACGCCGACCAACGCGACCTGCTTGGGCGCCGTACCATCGAAGCGCCCCTCAACGGCGAAGGACATGTTGGCGGCTGCCATCGCATCCGTACCACCCTCGAAGAGCAATTCCCTTGGAATGAGGTCTTTGCGGAATTCAGTGGCCTTGCACCAGTTCTTTCTTATCTCCCTGACGGGAAGACCGCGAACCTCCGTTGTGAACGGATGGAAGTCGGCAAGAACCCACCAGGCGATACTCTTAAGGTCGCCCTCAATGGTCACGAATGCCGGCTCGGCCTGAGCCTGCGCTGCGACTAACCAACAGCACAGAGCAAATATCCACCGCGCGGCGCGGACGAACGTAAATCTATGAAGCATGGCCTCACTCCCGCAAGAACGTGCGATACCAACTCTCCGCACGCCCTGCATGGCGTCGTCCTAGTAGGCTCCGACCTCATATCCGATTGCTCGAAACCCGCTCTCGGGGGCATATCGGAATTCAAACGTGAATTCGGAATTCGTGTCATGCCAAGTCAGTGCGCAGCGACCGTCGGGCAGCGATAGCAGCTTTGCGGTGTGCAGGTGCTTGCGCATGGCAGGCGTGAACAACGTGTCGTAACGCTGCAGAAATTCGGCCTCGCTCTTGACCGGCCCGCTCTGAACGTCGTGCTTGCCTTCCGCCGACCAGTACTCGACGGGGAAGGAGATCAGCTTGACGATGCGCGTCTTGTCGTTCGCGTTCGCGGCGCTCTCGAAATCAGTTCGGAATGTCTGGAATTCCGGCCCGTTGCATGCAGGCTCTTTCGCCCAGCAGGGCGCCGCAAGGCCGGCGACGAACAAGGATGCGATCAGGCAGATTTTCATAGGGATACTCGGCGCCAACGTGTTGGCTCCGACGCGGCAGGGTGTGCGACCACGCCAGAGCGGCCACCGGATTCCCGGCGGCCTGCTCTGTGTCGCTTCAACGCGTGACTGCGTTCACCCCAAATGCTTCCTGAAAAACTCCGTCGCCCGGCCCCAGGCGAGCTCGGCGGCTTCGCGGTCGTGCACGGCCTGGCGCTGCTCGTTGACGAAGGCGTGCTCGGCGTCATAGCGGAACAGCTCCAGCGACTTGCCGGCGGCTTTCATGGCTTTTTCGAAACCACTGACCAGCTCCGGCGTGCACCAATCGTCCTTGTTGGCGAAATGGGCCTGGAGCGGGATCTTGACGTCGGCGGGCTTGGCGGCCTGCTCCGGCGGAATGCCGTAGAACACGACGCCGGCGGCGAGCTCCGGCACATGCACCGCGCCGATGATGGTGACGGCGCCGCCGAGGCAGAAGCCCGTCAGCCCGACCTTGGCGCCGTTGCGCGACAGATATTGCGTGGCACCGCGCACCGTCTGCGTGGTGGCGTCCATGAAATCGAGCGAGTTCATCTCTTTGCCGGCCGCGTCCGTGTCGTGATACGGCACAACCTTGCCCTTGTAGAGATCGGGCGCGAGCGCATCGAAGCCGGCGAGCGCGAAGCGGTCGCACAGGCCCTTGATCTGGTCCGACAGGCCCCACCATTCCTGGATCACGACCACGCCCGGCGCGTTGCCGCGCGCGGCGTTGGCGAGATAGCCCGAGGCGTCCTTGCCGTCCGGGCGCTTGAAAGTGATGGTGGTTCCCATGGTGTCCTCCGACGCGTTCTGGGGAGAGCTGGGCGGTATTTTGGCCGCTGGGAGCGTGGAGCGCAATCTCGACGGACAACACACGCGCGTGTCCAACAAAAAAGCCCCCTTGCGGGGGCTTCTTCGTTCTCGTTTCGCGTCAAGCCGCTCAGTGCGAGTCGGCCCAGACCTTCTTCTTGGTGAAGTACATCAGGAACGCGAAGATGATCAGGAAGATGAAGACCTGGAAGCCGAGGCGCTTGCGCGCTTCCATGTGCGGCTCGGCGGTCCACATCAGGAACGTGGTGACGTCCTTGGCGTATTGCGCGACCGTCGTCGGCGAGCCGTCATCAAAGGTCACCTGGCCATCGCTGAGCGGCTTCGGCATCTTGATGGCGTGGCCCGGGAAATACTTGTTGTAATACGAGCCTTCCGGAATGGTCACGCCTTCCGGCACCTTGTCCTCGAAGCCCTGCAGCACCGCCGCGACGTAATCCGGGCCCTGCTCCTGGTACTGGCTGAAGAAGTCGATCAGGAACATCGGGAAGCCGCGGCCGTACGAGCGCGCCTTGGTGATCAGGGAGAGGTCGGGAGGCGCCGCGCCGCCATTCGCCGCGCGAGCGGCCTGCTCGTTCGGGAATGGCGAGGGGAAGTAGTCGGCCGCCCGGCCCGGGCGCTCGAACATCTCGCCCTGGTCGTTCGGGCCGTCCTTGATCTTGTAGTCGGAGGCAAACGCGGCCACCTGCGCCGTCGAATAGCCGGGACCACCGGGATCGCCGAGATTGCGAAAGGCGATCAGGGACAGGCCGTGGCAGTTGGAGCAGACCTCCTTGTAGACCTTCAGGCCGCGCTGGAGCGCACCGCGATCATACTTGCCGAAAGGGCCGGCGAACGACCAGCTGTTGCCCGGCGGCTTGGTGCCGCCTTCCTCGGCGCGGGCATCCTGCAACGAACCGAGGAACAGCGCGCCGGCTGCGACGAGCGCGACCGCGATCGAGGCGACGGCCTTGCCGCTCTTGGCGAGGATCGCCTCCGAGATCGAGTTCGGCACCGGCCGCGGCTTCTCGATGCGCGAGAGCAGCGGCAGCACGATCAGGAAGTAGGCGAAGTAGCAGACCGTCAGGACCCGGCCGGCGATCACGTAGATGCCTTCCGGCGGCTGCGCGCCGAGATAGCCGAGCAGGATGCAGACCGCGACGAAGATCCAGAAGAACTGCTTGGCCAGCGGACGGTACTTCGACGAACGCGTCCTCGCGCTGTCCAGCCAGGGCAGGAAGCACAGGATGATGATCGCCGAGAACATCCCGATCACGCCCGCGAGCTTGTTCGGGATCGAGCGCAGGATCGCGTAGAACGGCAGGTAATACCATTCCGGCACGATGTGCGGCGGCGTCACGCCCGGGTTTGCCGGAATGTAGTTGTCGGCATCGCCAAGATAGTTCGGCATGTAGAAGATGAACCAGGCGTAGAGCAGCAGGAAGCAGGCGACGCCGAAGCCGTCCTTGATGGTCGCATGCGGCGTGAACGGCACCGTGTCCTTTTCCGTCTTCGGCTCGACGCCGTCGGGATTGTTCTGGCCGGCGACGTGCAGTGCCCAGACGTGGAGCACGACGACGCCCGCGATCAGGAACGGCAGCAGATAGTGCAGCGAGAAGAAGCGGTTCAGCGTCGGATTGCCGACCGAATAACCGCCCCACAGCAGTGTCACGATGCTCTCGCCGACATAGGGAATGGCCGAGAACAGATTGGTGATGACGGTGGCGCCCCAGAAGCTCATCTGGCCCCAGGGAAGCACGTAGCCCATGAAGCCGGTCGCCATCATCAGCAGGTAAATGATGACGCCGAGGATCCAGAGCACCTCGCGCGGCTCCTTGTAGGAACCGTAATAGAGGCCGCGCAGCATGTGGACGTAGACCGCGAAGAAGAACATCGACGCGCCGCAGGCATGCATGTTGCGCAGCAGCCAGCCGTAGTTCACGTCACGGACCAGCAGCTCGACCGACTTGAAGGCGAGATCGGCATGCGGCGTGTAGTGCATCGCCAGGATCACGCCGGTCAGGATCTGCATCCCCAGCATGAAGGACAGGATGGCGCCGAAGGTCCACCAATAGTTCAGATTGCGCGGGGTGGGATAGACGACGAAGGAGGAATGGACGAGACCCATGATCGGCAGGCGCCGCTCGATCCATTGCAGTGCCGGATTGCTCGGCTGGTAGTCGGATGGTCCGCTCATGATGCGATCCTGAGGAAATAAAACGACGAGACGGTTCGAGGCTTCGGACGCGGGTCCGAGGCTCAGCCGATCTGGATTTTGGTGTCGGAAACGAAAGTGTACGGCGGCACGGCCAGGTTCGCGGGCGCGGGCCCCTGGCGGATGCGGCCGGACGAATCGTACTGCGAACCATGGCAGGGGCAGAAGAACCCGTCGTAATTGCCTTCATGGGCGATCGGGATGCAGCCGAGATGAGTGCAGATGCCGATCACGACCAGCCACTGATCATGGCCAGACTTGACCCGGGCCTCGTCGGACTGCGGATCGGGCAGGCTCGCGACCGGAACGGCGCGCGCCTCGTCGATCTGCTTCTTGGTGCGGTGGCTGATGTAGATTGGCTTGCCGCGCCAGAACACCTTGATGTCCTGCCCCTCGGCAACCGGGCTCAGATCGACCTCGATCGGCGCACCCGCGGCGATGGTCGAGGCGTCCGGATTCATTTGGGAGATAAAGGGCCAGAGCGCGGCCGCGCCCCCTACGGCTGCAGCTGCCCCCGTTGCAACGAATAAGAAATCACGGCGTGTCGGATGGTCCGCCGAAGACGCTGTCGTCACGATTCCAACCCTTTCTTCTTATGCTGCCGGTGGAACCGCTCCAGGAGCCCCCAAGGTCCCCGGAACAGCGCTGCCGGCGCCCGCGGCCCCCCGCGGCGGCAGAACTTGGCTTGTCCTCGCCAAAACAAGGCGAAAAACAGCAGTCCAGAATCGTTCTATTGGCACCCTTGCAGGGCGAGCGCAAGCCCGCTAACGGCGCGGGAGCGTGCAATGCACGAATTCCCGCGCTAGCGATGTTTTATTGAGACAATTCCGTCCCGGCCGAAGCCCTGTAACGCCCATGCAGATCGCACTTTTCCAGCCCGACATTCCCCAGAACACCGGCACGATTCTCAGGCTCTGCGCCTGCCTGGGCATCGCCGCCCACATCATTGAACCGGCCGGCTTCCCGGTCTCCGACCGGCATTTCCGCCGGGCGGGAATGGATTACCTCGGCCATGTCAGCATCACCAGGCACGACTCCTGGACCAAATTCGAGGAATGGCGGGCGGCACAAGGCTACCGCCTGCTGCTGTTCACCACCAAAGCCGCCACCGACTACCGCGATTTTCGTTACCAGACGTCGGACATCCTGCTATTCGGGCGCGAGAGCGCCGGAGTCACCGACGCGGTGGTCGAGGCCGCGGATGCGCGGCTGGTGATCCCGATCACGCCAGGGCTGCGGTCGCTCAATGTCGCCATGACCGCGGCGATGGCCGCAGGCGAAGCGCTCCGGCAGGTCCGGAACCCGCACGATTGAACATGACGAGGAGAGATCAGTGAGCTACGCGGTCAAGGAAATCTTCCTGACCCTGCAAGGCGAAGGCGCCCATGCCGGGCGCGCGTCGGTGTTCTGCCGCTTCGCCGGCTGCAACCTCTGGAGCGGCCGCGAGGCGGACCGCAGCCAGGCCGCATGTCAGTTCTGCGACACGGATTTCGTCGGCACCGACGGCACGCTCGGCGGCCGCTACGCAACGGCGGTGGAGCTCGCCGACACCATCGCTGGGCAATGGACTGGAGCTGCCTCCAACCGCTATGTGGTGCTGACCGGCGGCGAGCCGCTGCTCCAGGTCGACGACGCCCTGGTCGCGGCGCTCCATGCGCGAGGTTTCGAGATCGGCGTCGAGACCAACGGCACGGTCGAAGCACCCGAGGGCCTCGACTGGATCTGCGTCAGCCCGAAAGGCGGCAGCGAGCTGGTGTTGCGCAAGGGGCACGAGCTAAAGCTGGTCTATCCGCAGGCCCTCGCCGCGCCCGAGACTTTCGAACGCCTCGCCTTCGAGCGCTTCTCGCTGCAGCCGATGGACGGACCTGAAGTCATCGAGAACACCGTGCGCGCGATCGACTATTGCCTGCGCCATCCGCAATGGCGGCTGAGCTTGCAGACGCATAAATCGCTCGGCATCAGATAGGACTGAACGGACAGATGTGGGAATTGACGAAACAGTTCCGCTTCGAGGCGGCGCATACGCTGAAGGGGACGACCTTTGGTGAGGCGAGCGAAGAGATCCACGGCCACTCCTTCCGTGCCGAGGTAACGGTGCGCGGCACGCCCGACCCTGCGACCGGCATGGTGGTCGATCTCGGCCTGCTCCAGCGCGCCATCGAAGAGGTCAGGCTCACGCTCGACCACAAGTTCCTCAACAAGATCGAGGCGCTGGGCACGCCGACGCTGGAGAACCTGTCGCGCTTCGTCTGGGAGCGGCTACAGCATATCGGCAAGCTGACCCGCGTCAGCATCCACCGCGACAGTTGCAACGAGAGCTGCACCTATTACGGTCCGCAAGGCTGACGACATGACATCCATGCTGGACCCAACACTGATCGAAGACCGCAAGGCGCGCGCGCGCGCCTGGTTCGAGCGCTTGCGCGACGACATCTGCGACAGCTTCGAGCGGCTCGAGGACGACGCGCCGCAAAGCCTCTATCCCGGCACGGCCGGCCGCTTCAATCGTACGCCCTGGCAGCGCACCGACCACAGCGGGGCCAAGGGTGGCGGCGGCGTGATGTCGATGATGTCCGGCCGGCTGTTCGAGAAGGTCGGCGTGCATTGCTCGACCGTGCATGGCGAATTCGCGCCCGAGTTTCGTGCGCAGATTCCGGGCGCAGCGGACGACCCGCGCTTCTGGGCCTCCGGCATCTCGCTGATCGCGCATATGCGCAATCCGCACGTGCCGGCGGTGCACATGAATACGCGCTTCGTCGTCACCACCAAGGCGTGGTTCGGCGGCGGCGCCGATCTCACGCCGGTTCTCGACCGAAGGCGCACGCAGGAAGACGCTGATACGCTGGCCTTCCACGCCGCGATGAAGGAGGCTTGCACCGGCCCCAACGGCGTCGCCGACTACGACAAGTACAAGAAGTGGTGCGACGAGTATTTCTATCTGCCGCACCGGAAAGAGGCGCGCGGCGTCGGCGGCATCTTCTACGACTGGCACGACAGCGGCGACTGGGACGCCGACCTCGCTTTCACGCAGGATGTCGGCCGCGCCTTCCTGAAGATCTACCCTGACATCGTCAGGCGCAATTTCGCGAGCGCCTGGACCGCCGAGGACCGCGAGGAGCAGTTGATCCGGCGCGGGCGCTATGTCGAGTTCAATCTGCTCTACGACCGCGGCACCATCTTCGGGCTCAAGACCGGCGGCAACGTCGACTCCATCCTGTCGTCGCTGCCGCCGGAGGTGAAATGGCCATGAGCATCGTCAAGCCCGTCGTGAAATCTCTGCCCCGCGCCATGCTGATCGACATGGACGACACCATCCTGTCAGCCTATGGCCGGCCCGAGATCGCGTGGAACACGATCGCCGAGGAATTCGCCGAGGAGCTCGCACCGCTGCCACCGGCTCAGGTCGCCATGGCCGTGCTGGCCTATGCGCGACAGTTCTGGTCGACCGCGGGAGCGGAGTGGCGCATGAAGCTCGGCGAGGCGCGCCGCCTCACGGTGCGCGGCGGCTTTGCTGCGCTCGCTGCAAGCGGTCACCGCGCCCTGCCCGACGATCTCGCCGATCGTGTCGCCGAGCGCTTCACCACCTATCGCGAGGAAGCGATCTTCGTCTTCCCCGGCGCGCATGATGCGATCGACGCCTTCAAGGCGCACGGCGTCAGGCTCGCGCTGGTCACCAACGGCGCCGCCGACATGCAGCGCGCCAAGGTCGAGCGCTTCGAGCTCGCCCATCGCTTCGATCACATCCAGATCGAGGGCGAGCATGGCTTCGGCAAGCCCGAGGAGCGCGCCTATCTGCACGCGATGGAGGCGCTCGGCGTCACCGCTGAAGACACCTGGATGATCGGCGACAATCTGGAATGGGAAGTCGTGACGCCGCAGCGCCTCGGCATCTATGCGATCTGGCTCGACGCGCATGGCGGCGGCCTGCCCGAAGGCTCGACCGTCAAGCCCGACCGCATCATCCGCTCGCTGACCGAGCTCGTGCCGGGCTAAATCCCGAAAACAACCCCATGCACAGTAGGTGGCGCTGCACAATCAGCAGCTTGCCGCACAATGTGCCGCGACTGCGGATTTTACGAAAATTCGTTGACCCGTCGGGCAAAACAGGCGCATGATGCCATGGTGGCGAAGTTTGCCAGGGACTTCTTCGGCGGCAAGTACGAGCGCCCCGGTCAGTCATATTGACCGATCGCGCCAAGGTGCGGACGGCTCTCCCGTCGACAGGCATTGACGAAGCGCGTTCAGTCTCAACGCGAGACCCGACAAGAGGTCCTCAACGAACGAGCACCTTCATAGGTTCACAGGGAGAAACGAAATGCCTTTCGTCACGCGACAATTGGCGGCGTTGTCGACCGCCATCATTTTGTTCGCTTCCAGCGGAAGCGACGCACTTGCTCAGAAAAAATACGATGCCGGTGCAACCGATGCCGAAATCAAGATCGGCAACATCATGCCGTATAGCGGGCCCGCGTCGGCTTACGGCATTATCGGCAGGACGATGAGTGCCTATTTTCGGATGATCAACGACAACGGCGGGATAAATGGCCGCAAGATAAACTTCATTTCGTACGACGATGGCTATAGTCCACCGAAGACCGTGGAACAAGCGCGCAAGCTCGTCGAGAGCGACGAGGTCTTTCTGATTTTCGCGTCGCTCGGCACGGCCACCAACGCCGCTATCCAGAAATACATGAATACGATGCGTGTGCCGCAAATATTCGTGTCGACCGGCGCGTCACGGTTTGGCGATCCTGAGCATTTTCCATGGACGATCGGCTGGCAGCCGACGTACCGCGCGGAGGCACGTATCTATGCAAGCTACATCCTGACGAACCATCCGAACGCCAAGGTCGGCGTGCTCTATCAGAACGACGATTTCGGCAAGGACTACATTCAAGGCCTGAAGGACGGGCTTGGCGAGAAGTTTGACAAAACCGTCATCGTCAGCGCGCCCTATGATGTCGGCACCCCAACGGTAGATTCGGAAGTCGTGGCGATCAGGACTGCGAAACCCGACGTCTTCATCAATATTGCCACGCCCAAATACGCGGCGCAGGCGATCCGGAAAGTCGCTGAACTCGATTGGCACCCGATCCACATCATGACGAATGTCTCGAACTCTATTGGTGGAGTCATAAAGCCCGCCGGCGTCAAGAACGCCGAGGGGATCCTGACCGCCCTCTACAACATGGACGTAACCGATCCGCAGTGGGACAGCTACCCCGGCATGCAGCGCTTTCGAGCTTTCCTGGCAAAGTATTATCCGGAAGCCGACAAGTCCGACGCCGGCACGATCGCGGCCTACAATCTGTCGACGGGATTGGTTGAAGTTCTGAAAGAGTGCGGTGACAATCTCACACGCGAGAACGTCATGAAGGTGGCCGCCAATCTTGATTTCGAGGTCGAAACCCTCCGTCCAGGTATCCGCGTCAAGACCTCACCGACCGATTTCTATCCGATCGAACAGATGCGAATGAGCCGATTCAACGGCGAACACTGGGAGGGGTTTGGTCCGGTCATCGACTCGCACATTGATCAGGTGGCACTTTCCACCAAATAACCAGTTGCAGTAGAGGACGCGGAGATTGCGCCTCCACATTTCGAATGCACCAGGATGAGGAACGGTGATGGATTTGAGGCGGATGTGTGCCGCTGCCCCATCGCTCATTTGGCTGCGATGCCGAATTTGGTCGCTATAGGGGCATGGCGGACCCTCGCCAGCCCCGCCCCGTGTTCGGCGTGTCATGACAACTTGCTAGCGTTGCATCCGGGTCAACTCGAAAGGACAGTCCATGGAATTGAAAGCCGGCGATATCGTCATGCTCAAATCGGGCGGCCAGCCGCTGACCGTTGCGGAGGTCAAGGGCGAGGACGTGCTCTGCGTCTGGATGGGCATGGAAGGCGATCTGTTCCGCGAAACGCTGCCGCTCGCCACCCTCATCCAGGTGGAAGAAGAAGACGAGGATGAGGATGACGAGGAAGAAGACGAGGAGGACGAGGAGTAGACCCGCCCAACACCACATCCTGGTTGGATCCGAGCTTTCCGCTCCGGCACTCCCGATGTCCGCTTCTGTGCCTGCCACAGCACAACAGCGGACATTCGAGACATTAAGACAGGGAGTTACGGTGCCGGTGCACTCGACTTGCAGGACACCGCGGGTCATGAAGTGCTGGCACCGTCATCGACGCGATCCATCACACGGTCATCCACAGCCCTTGGTGCCCCGGCCTTAGTGCCCGACCTCCTTAGTGCCCGGCCTTGGGCCCCAGGTATTTCTCAAAGATGGCCTCAAAGCTGTGGTCGTCCTTCATACTCGTCAGAGCTCGATCGAAATCGGCGATGACTTTCGAATAGTCACTTTGCTTGTTGAATGCCAGATAACTTGGAATCTCGTCGATGCCTGGAGACAGCTCCCTTATCTTGTCCTGAAACCCCTTGTTGCGCGCGGCATCGAGGACGACATGCCGGTAGCCGATCGCCAGATCGATCCTCTTCAGGGCAAGCATGCCAACGAGGGTATCGACATTGTTGGTTTCGACGGTCGTCGACCACACCCCCGTCTTGAGTGCACTATCGACCTTGAGGCCGTAACTCGTGGCCCTGATTGTCCCGATCCTAAGCCTTCCCAGCTTGCCGATGTCGCCGTCAAACGTCACATCGGAATCGGCAGGGACAAAAAACGCCAGCACCTGGGTGATGACCGGGACGTTGGTGTAGGTGAGAAACTCATTTCGCTCAGGCAGCTTGAAAACCGAGAATATTCCGTCGACACGGCCGCTGCGAACTTCCGCCAGGCAACGTGCCCAGGGCATCACCTGAACTTCAATCGGCTCGCCAGTCCTTCGAAAGGCTTCGGTCACGACATCGACAAGTATTCCTGCCGGCTTGCCATCACTAATATAGGCTGTGGGCGAGCTGTCGGCGGCCACGAGGACAAGGCCGGCGGGATACGCAGTGCCGCAGCCCATTGTCGCGATCGCAAGGGCGAACAGGAAGGATCTCAGAGGACCAGCACCTTTGGCTGAATCCCCGATGCGCTGATTTCGCATCATGTTGAACTTTCGCGGCGCAGGCTCACGCGCAAATCGAAGTCACGCGCGAATCTCGCATCTCCGCGGGGAGTTGCCAAGCGCAAAGGGATTTGGAACCGAGGGAGACATTGGAATTGGCAACTGGACTTGCTCCGGCGGTACCTGCAGCGGCCGGCCTTGGCAGGAAGCGCGCATCATGTGGCGGCTGGTCCTGGCCTGCATGTCGATGCTTCTGACCGGCTTCTCATCGCACGTGCGGTCGGTCATCCTACGATGAGGATGAAGACGAGGACGAGGACGACGAGTAGGCTCGGCCAAGCCTGCATCCTCATGCGCGCTATCGGAGCGCCCGGCTCCGACGCGCAAGATGTCCGCTTCTCCGCCGACAACGGCGCAAGAGCGGGCATCGCTGGATATCGGAAAAGGGCTCCAATAGCGGAAATGAGGAGGAAGCTTCGACCTCCTCGCTGCTACAGCGGCTCAATCTCGCCGGGCCGCCAAGTCTTGTCGAACCACGGCTGGAGCGGGCCGTAAAGACGCAGGAGCGTATTCCATCCTTTGCCGGGAATGGTCTGCACCCAGTTGTTCTCCTTGCCCACCGGCGCCTTCGGCCCGAAATAGATGTCCACTGACCCGTCCGCGTTGGGCAAGAGTTTCGGGTTCTGGCTGGTTGCGGCTGGCCAACGCTGGTCGGTTTGCAGCATGGAGCGGGTCTGATTGTCGTAGAGGATGACCGACCAGAATTGCTTGACTGGGATGTTGGGCGGCAAGTGCAGCTTGTAATTTTTTCCGCCGTCGAGGGGCTCGTTTTGGCTATCAACGAACGCGGCCATGTACTGCGATCCCTCGCCAACTGACTTCGAATCCATCGCCGGCGTCACGCCCGTCGCGTAGAAGAAGAATGCGGAGTAGGCATCGAGGATACGCGCGCCGTTTTCCTCGAACTTATAACCGCCGAAGAAGCCCGTTCGCCACGCGCTGTCGGGATAATAGTAGCTTTCCTTGATCCGCAACCGGCCATTGATTGTACGGGCGGTGGCGTCACCTACCAAGGCGGCTTCGGTCAAAATTTTCTTCATGCGTGCATCGGGCGCGAAGGGCTTCCCCTTCTGGATGCCGACCGATGCGTAGAGGCCGAGTGTGACCGGGTCAACTGTATCGGTCGGCTCCTCCTGCACAACCTGATTCAGATACTCCCAAAATGGATAGTCTCCCGGCGCCAGCGTGCTAAATGCCTTACCGGAAACATGGACGAAATTGAGTTTCGGGGGATTGGCAGCATCTTTCAGGCGATAGATCCGCGTGTGTTTTTCGACCGAGTCGACGCCCGGCTTCGGATCGCCGTTCACCAAGAACGAGCGCCACGGAACCCAGACGCTGAACGTCGCCGTCTTCACGACAAAGTATCCGCTTGGCACCTCACCGTTGTAGCCGGGCGGCAGGATCAGGTACTTGCCGCCCTGCCCCTTGTCTGGCCCGACGAGCCCAACATCAGTAACAAAATTATACCACATGTCGTTGATGAGGCCGAGCACATTGGGTGGCACTTCGAGGACCAGAGGCCCGTCGCGCAGGTCGAGCCAAAACCAAGTGTAGGGCGTGTTGTTGTTCGGGGTGAGAAAAAGCGACTTCGAGTCCATCCTATCCTCGAAGATAGGCACCGTCAGATTGAACGGCCCCAGTTCCGCGATGCCCTTTCGATTTGCCAATTGGTTCACTGGAGCTAAGGCTAACAGGTAGGCTTGGACGGCGTGTTGGAAGTCTAAATTGTCGTAGAGCTTTTCCACGGTCGCATCATCAGGAAAGCCGTCGAAGAACTTCAGCGTCCCAAGGCGGGTCTCCACCTTGTCCGGGATTGCAACGCCCGGCGGTATCGGCGTTTGCATCTTGTATTGCTGAGCGTTGAGCGGAATTGCCGAGAGCGCCACAAACGACAGCGCAGCAACCATTGATGCCACCAATTTCATGATGCGGCCCGTCTTGTCAGATGTTGAACTAAAAAAACAGTTCTGCGGAAATCCGATGTTGGGATTTCGAGCAAGGCTACGAATCTCGCGAAATGACCGGTCAACGTCTGCCAGCGCGATTGACCGGGCCACCGCGATTTACGGTCCCAGCACCCACCACCGCTTGTCGTGCAACGGGCCGCGGCCGCAGCACTACGCCTGGCCGCGCGACACAATTTGCAGGATAATCAACATACGTGCAGTACACTACGGCACCCGCCTTTTCGGCGCTTGCGCCCATGATTCCTACTATCGTCAAAGCAACTAATGTGACCGAGACCGACAGCTTCATTTGGACGACCTCCATTCAGAAATTCTAGAATGAGCCTCTGGAGCGCCCCCGTCTTGATGCAAGTCAAGCGCGTCAATCCGCGCGGCGAGGGCACTATCCGAGCCGAGTCAGGACATGCCTAGTTTGGCCGCGCGGTAGCCTTGCAGACGTGCCGCTGCACCTGCCGTCCATCCGGGCGATTTTCCTTTGTGGGTTGCTGATGTCCGCTTCGGGTCGATCGCGTCGCTTCGGTCGGAGCAACGTGGCGTCCGCTTTACCCCTCACGATGACATCTACGCATGGATCGGAATCTGCCGCCAGGCGCCATGAGCGGACAACGCGCAGCTTTCCCATGGCTGATCCCGAATTTGATCCGGCGGTAGCCTCGGCGCCACCGTGAGAAACATCACACAGCGCGGAGGCGCGGTACGAAGCGTTCGCCAATATCTGCAAAGAATCCGAGCTTTTCGAACCATCGGCGGAGACAGCGTGACCAACGTCGCAGAGCCCGGTGAAGGGATCCAATATCTGCAACGGGATCGTTTCATGGATCGGAAGCACTCCCGTGAAGAACCATTTTGCATTGCTGGATCCGCTGCGCTTCGCCACCGCTCTCGGCGTCGCCGTTTTTCACCAGATGTTCTGGTCATGGGCCTGGGTTTCGATTGGCGTCCCGGGCTTCGAGCGCTACGTCGCCGCCGATGTCCTCTACCCGTCTGCCGCGCCCTTCACATGGTTCGGCTGGGTGGGCGTCGAAATCTTCTTCGTCATTTCCGGCTTCGTGATCGCCAATTCCGCGTGCAAGTCGTCGCCGGGCGAGTTCTTGCTCGGTCGTGCACTGAGGCTTTATCCGGCGGTTTGGGTTTGTGCCACCGCGACCCTTCTTGTTCTGCTTCTCTTCGGCAGCGGACCGGCATCCGAATTCATCCTGCCCTACCTCCACGCCATGCTGATGGTGCCGAAGGGGGTCACAGGGCAGTGGCTTGACGGCGTCTACTGGACGCTGGCTGCCGAGACCGCGTTTTACGGCCTCGTGTACTGCGCGATGCTCACGAAGAAGGTCACGCTGCGGCACCTGGCTTGGGGTCTCACCATCTACAGCGCGATATTCAATGCTGTCGCGTTACTGGTGCTGTCGTGCACGACGCCGTCCGATTTGCCCTACCTCGTCATCCTGATGTTTCGGGTTCCGGCCGCGGCATTCCTGTTGAATCATGGCTGCTTCTTTGCGCTCGGCATCTGGCTGTTCATTTCTTCAAACAGAGAGCTGACGAGGCTCGAGCGGGCCGCAGTCGCCATCGCCTGTCTTTCGGGCGCCGCGGAGATCTACTATTTTGCGTCTTTCTTCCTGACCAGCATTCCCGCCATCGCGGACCAGTCGGCCCTGGTGCCGATCATGGTTTGGGCCGCCGCGGTGCTCCTCATCGCCGTGGCCGCGAACCGGAACAGGCGCGCTGCGGGTGTCGCCTCTCCTGAGGCGCCGGCCTATTGGCGAACGCTCGGACTGATCACCTATCCGCTCTATCTCAGCCACAACGTCGTCGGCACCGCGATCATTCGTGCCCTGGTCGATGCCGGGCTGGATGCCACCACGGCCGTGTGGGTCGAGCTGGGCATTCTTGTCCTGATCTGCTGGTTGATTTGCGCGAAGGTCGAGCCGGTCATCAGAGCTGCGATGACCAGAACGATCACATATTTCGGACAGCTTCCGGCAAGACTGCCGACATCGACGCGCCCGAGGTTTTCCCGGGGGCTGGGCCTTCGGCCGCCCGTGCCGGCAAAGATGATCGCTACGTTGCGATAGAAGATAGAATGCCGGAGCCATCGCGCCTTAGACCAGGCTCAGGACCCATTAGCAATGCGGGCGTAACGACCGCTCCGAGCCCTTTGCCGTCATTCACGCGGCACCATATGTTGACCCGTTTCCGCGCATAGCCTAGAGAAATTTTCATGAAACGCACGATGACCATTGTCAAACTTTGGTGGCTGGCCTGCTGACAGGGCGGCCGGACGTTTCATTGCATCTGGGGCCGCCGCAAGGGCGGCCTTTTTGTTTTGATGATCCCCCCATGCGGTGTCCCCCTCATCTCACAAGGACACCCCATGACCAGACCCGTTATTCTGACCGGCGACCGCACCACCGGCGCGCTGCACATTGGCCACTATGCCGGATCGTTGCGCAACCGTCTGCGGTTTCAAGACACCCACGAGCAGTTCCTGCTCCTGGCCGATACGCAAGCCCTGACCGACAATGCTCATGACCCCGACAAGGTGCGGCGCAGTGTGATGGAGGTGGCGCTGGACTACCTTGCCGTCGGGATCGACCCAGCCAAGACCACGATCTGCCTACAATCCCACCTGCCCGCGCTTGCCGAGCTGTCGATGCTCTATTTGAACTTCGTGACCGTCGCCCGGTTGGAGCGCAATCCCACGATCAAGGATGAGATCCGCAGCCGCGGCTTCGGGCGCGACATCCCGGCAGGCTTCCTGTGCTACCCTGCGGCGCAGGCGGCGGACATTACCGCGTTCAAGGCGACTGTAGTGCCGGTGGGCGAGGATCAGGCGCCGCTGATCGAACAGACCAACGATATCGTGCGCCGTATCAACACCGCCGCCGGACAGGCCATCCTGCTGGAAGCGCAGGCCGTCATTCCACAGGCGGGGCGGCTGCCGGGCGTGGACGGGAAAGCGAAAATGTCGAAATCCGGCGGCAATGCCATCGCTCTTTCGGCCTCGCCGGACGAGATCGCGGCGGCGGTGAAGGCGATGTTCACCGACCCGAACCATCTACGGGTCGAAGATCCCGGACGAGTGGAAGGCAACGTCGTCTTCACCTATCTGGATGCTTTCGATGAAGACCGCGCCGCGCTGGAAGGGCTGAAAGCGCAGTATCGGCGGGGAGGAACAGGCGACAGCAAGATCAAGCGTCGCCTCGACGACATCTTGCAGGCGCTAATCGGGCCGATCCGAGAACGAAGGGCGCAACTGGCCAAAGATCCCGCCTTTGTGCGCGACGTGATCCGCAGCGGTACGGAAAAGGCGCGGAGCCGGACCGAGGCAACGAAGCGGGAAGTTGTCGAAGGCCTCGGGCTGTTCATGTTGTAACCTGACATAGAAGCAGGCCGTCATTGGCTTTGATCAATGAGTCCTGACCCTAGCCTTCTGAACTCGGCGGGACGTATCGGATGAAGGTCACCAGAGAAATGGTGGATGAAGACTTGCGCGGCCGATATGCCTTTGGGCGGATCATCGCAAGCTTCGTTCACACGCGATGGTTCTCTCTGCTCGTGTTCCGCTTCTCTGCGGCGATCTTGCGGGGAAGCAACATCAGGGGACTTGTCAACGAAGAGCGACACATTCCAAGCAGGAATGGCGGGGCGCCTATTCGTGTGAGAATCTATCGGCCAACCGCGGCGATTGGGCCGCTGCCGATCATGCTCTATTTGCACGGTGGCGGTTACGTTCACGGGGTGCCCGAGCAATTCGGCTCGATCCTCAAGGACTTCATCGATACGGAGCCGTGCATCATCGTCGCGCCGGACTATCGAAAGGCCGCTCAATCCCCGTACCCGGCCGCATTCAATGACTGCTACGACACCTTGCTATGGATAAGGGATCATGCGGCCTCCCTCGGCGGAAGGACTGACAAATTCATCGTGTCGGGCCATAGCGCGGGCGGTGGGCTTGCAGCCGCCGTCTCGCTCAAGGCGACCGATACCGGCGACGCAAAAATCGCGTTTCAAATGCCGCTCTATCCAATGATCGATGACCGGCAGAATAGCGCATCTGTTGTTGGAAACGACGCACCCGTTTGGGATGAACGAGCCAACAGGCTGGCGTGGTCGCGCTATCTCGAGGGCGTGAAGACCATTACGCCCTACGCGGCTGCGGCACGCTGCACGGACTATACGAAGGTGCCGCCGACGATCACGTTTGTCGGCAGTCTCGAGCCATTTCGGGATGAAACGAAAATCTACGTCGAGAACCTTCGTCGGGCCAACATTCCGGTTGAGTTCGAAATGTTCGACGGCGCGTATCACGGTTTTGATATGATGGTGCCAGACGCTCCGATCAGCAAGCGCGCACATCGGTTCTTGATGGAAAACTTCCGGAAGTTTGCTCAGCGGTATTTCAATTAGACTTCAAAACGGTGGAGCGATGCTGCGTGGACAGACATCGCTTGAGGTCGCCAGGCAACATTTGCCAAATCGCACGACTGCTCACGCGGCCCCGCGATGCCGGGAATGTGACCCGTCGTAACGCCGTGATCCGTTGGGGCTTTGCGGTCGAAGGCTAATTAAGGGAGGCAACGACACCAGGAGAAAAGCGATGCGCTCCATTTTGGCCTTGAGCCTTTTGATCGCCCTGTGCGGCGCTGCGAATGCAGCGACGGTGCATCACCCCCACCGGCACGCTGTTGTGCGCTCCCAGCAGGGCGCACCGGGTTCTTCGAGCTTTGGTTACGCGCCATCGGGGTTGTCCGGCCAACTCCGGTCCACCTCCTGTGACCGGCCCGAACCGTATTACGGCGCATGTCAGGGATATGCGCCGGGAGAAAAGGAGCGGTTTCTCGGCAGCGTCTTCAGCCCGTAGAGGCCTGAGCCCGTAGGTCCTTGGGTCGGCGATTCATATCCAGTTCGCCAGCGAGCGCTTTGGCGCGAGACGCAGCCTGACTGCGATGATCAATCCAGCGGAACGTTCAGACTTGTCCCTTTGACGATGATGCCGCCGCGGTTGCCGATCTCGATCGAGCCGTAGCGCTGCCTGAAGCAATCGGGCAGCGGCCGGTCGCCTTCCATGCTGAGCCACAGCCGCAACAGATGACGTTTCTGGCTGACCTCAGGCCAATCGCGGAATCCGGTCCGATCGTGCAGCAGGGCATGATTGTAGACGAACTGCATGTCTCCCGGCTGCAGCCGCATCCCAAAATGCAGATCGGGGTCATTTGCAAGCGCGTCGAACAGATCGAGCGCCTCGACGTGATCAGGCGTCAGCCTCATCGCATCGGGAAAGCGCTGCGCACTGTCGATGTACTGGCGCTGGTAGAACCCGGTCAGGAATCCCGCGTGCCAGTTCAGCACCGGGATTTCGAGATATGGCTTTTCGTTCTCCGGCACCTCGCCGCGCCTGTCAGTCGCGATTCCGTCGAACAAGAGAGCAAGAAGGTCGGGGCGTCTGGCAAACATCTCGTTGTAGATCGTCGACGTGCTGACAAGGAGAGAGTCCCCTCCCTCCATCGCCTCGCGGATGCATAGCAGCCCAACCACGTCGGACGAGTCGGTATGGAATGTTTGCCGTTCCGACGTCTGATAGATCCTGACGTTCGGATCCTTCGCGTCGGCACCGACGTCGCGGACATGACCGAGAATATGCCCTGCGGCATTTTGCGATCGCGCCGATCCCAAATGCGCACCCACCCCGCAGAAGATGGTCGCAGCAAACTCCTGGGTATACTTTGCGACCGGCAGGCCGCGGATGACTTCGAAGCCCAGGCCAGTGAGCAGCGTTGTCTTGAGCTGTTCCAGGTGCGCGCCGAATTGAGGCAGCGGAAAGCTCTCCTTCGTGATCTCGGCGATCTTCCTGCTCCGCCCCAGATAGGATTCAGCCGCGTTCTCGAGCTCGGCGATCTCGCCGGCGTTGAGCGATACCAACCAACGACCGGGATTGGCCTTCATCTCGGCGCCCAGCCAGGCGGAGGGGATGTCGATCTTCCCCGGAGGGCGATTGATCGCGCGGGGTGCAGAGACATCGTTCATATGATTGGTTCCTGGGAAGTGTGGTCGTCAGACCGGGCGTCGAACAAGCGACGGTATTGTGCCGACCGCTTGTTTGCAACTTGGCGAGACCGATCGCCCGAGAGCAAGCCGTGGGATGGAGTGCGCGATGGTGAAACGAAGGCGCGGTCAGTCGCGCACGCGTTTCATCACAAATTGCTTGATCGGTTGGCGTGCGACCATGTCGGACGGCTAGCGCGAGACAAGAGCGATGGATTTCGCAAGAGCTCAACTCATCCTGCAGCTCACACTGCGGTCACTCGCGAACATCACAGGATGTCACAGAAGAATCGGAAGCCGGCATCGCAACCGCGCAAGCGGCCTGCGTTCTGTTGGCGACCATGTCGATGGCGCAGACGATCATGCGGCCTTTGAATTTGTCGGTATTGGAGTGCTGTGATACAACCCTTGGCTGTCGGGACGGCTGTTCCGTCCCCGATTTGGGAGGCACCTCATGAGATTCTCGTTAGGCTTCGCCGTGCCGTCAGTCGTCGCGACCTTGTCAACTGTCTTGCTGTGCAGCAGCGCGGCAATGTCGCAACCCACACCGAACTCCTCGCTTCCCGCCGTCTCGGTCGAAGCACCGAAGGCAAGACAAACCGTTGTGCCGAGGCCGGGGCCAACGACCGCGACATCCCATCACCGGACATCTGGCTCATCGACGGCTCAGAATCCGGCGTTCGCGCCGGGTACACCATTGGCAAGGCTTGCCAAGCTGGAGCGATCCGCCAGCAGCTGCAACGGTGGTTGCGAAACCAGCTATCGAGTCGGCAACGCCCCCTGGGTCGGATGCAGCTTCAGCAGCGGCTCTGAGCCCTTTACCTCTCATTTCTCGCCAACGTGCCGAGACACGCTGACCTACAATACCTACGCGCAGTGCGTCGAGACCAAGTCCTTCCTCGGCGCATCGCCCCGAGAGACCAGGTGGCTTTGCACCAGCCTGCTGGCCGGAGGCAAGCTGGCCGGCGAAAAGCAAGTCGCCGAAAGCCGCCGCTAGTCCACACCCGCTATCGGGAGCGCCGCCCGGAATGCCGGGCGGCCGCTTCTGGTCTGCCCCGCCGCGATCCCGTCAGCTGATCTTTCCCGCAGCCCTTGGCGGCGTCACTGACGACGCCCAGCCGAGCTGGACGTCGATGCTGACAGAATCTGGCAGTAGCGCGTGATATCAGCCGGCATGTCGCGCGCTCAACGCCTTCTTGATGTGATCCAGCTCCTGCGCAGGCATCGTCGGCCGGTCGCGGCATGCCGGCTGGCCGAGGAACTGGGTGTCTCTCTCCGGACGATCTATCGGGACATCGAGACGCTGAAGGGCCAAGGCGCCCACATCGATGGCGAGGCCGGCATCGGCTATGTGCTGCGGCCGGGATTCATGTTGCCGCCGCTGATGTTCTCGGAAGAGGAGATCGAGGCGCTGGTGCTGGGCGGCCGGTGGGTTGCCGCACAGCCGGATGAGCCGCTCGGAAAGGCGGCCAAGAACGCGCTTGCGAAGATCGCCGCCGTATTGCCCGACGATCTGCAGCGGAGCCTGGAAACGTCAGGCCTGATGGTCGCTCGCCGCGATCCGGCGGCAGGCGACGCCGAATTGCCGATCATTCGCGCCGCCATCCGCAGCGAGCGCAAATTGCGCATCGTCTACAGCGACGAACGGGACAACCGCACCAGCCGCACGATCTGGCCGATCGCGCTCGGATTCTTCGATCGGGTACGCATGGTGGCGGCCTGGTGCGAGAGCCGCGGCGACTACCGCCATTTCCGCACCGACCGGATCCTGTCGATCACGCTCACGGAGCGCCGCTACCCGCGACGCCGCACCGATTTGCTGCGGGAGTGGCGGCAGCGGGACAGCATTGGCGAGCAGCAACCATGCTGACAGAAACTGGCAGCACCTTCCTGTAAGCGTCGGCCATCGCCAGCTGAACAGGAGATGCAAATGGCCGACTTCAATCTCGTGGTGCTCTATGTCAACGATGCGCAAGCGAGCTCCACTTTCTATCAGACCCTGCTGGGGTGCCCCGTCGCGCAATCATCCCCCAAATTCGTGGTTCTTCCGCTCGGGAGCGGCGTCATGTTGGGCCTGTGGCAGCGGGACGCGGTCGTGCCGCCTTCCGCTTCGGAGGCCGGCTGCAACGAGATCTGCTCCAGCGAGATCTCCTGGGCGGTCGCGAACGCGGAGGCGGTGCGCGCGACCCACGACACATGGCTGACCCGCGGGGTGCGGATTGCGCAGCCTCCGACCGCCATGCCCTTCGGCGACACCTTCGTTGCGCTCGATCCCGACGGCCATCGCCTGCGCGTGCTGGCGACCGCCGCTTAAGGGCTGCACTGCTTCGCGTGAGAGGCTGAGCGAGGCACTGCCGCGCCCAGCCTCTCTGTCGCAGCGCCTCGGCGGGGACCCCCTATGCATGCCGATCGCCGAAGCACCAATTGCGCGGAGCGAAAAGGCTGACTAGGAAATTCGGATGAATTCCGAATCGACCCCCAGTTGGCCAGTCGTGGAGCCACCGTCCTTCCTTCCCGCGCCCCGTCGCCGGTGGCCGCTTGCGCTCGTCATTGCCGTAGTCCTTGCGCTCGCGGGGGCAGCGGCCGGTTATGTCTGGCTGAACGGGGGATTGTTCCTTCCCTCCGCGGGACGCGAGGCCGCGGATGCCGAGACCAGCGCCAATGACAAAGCTGTCATGACGGACCTGCTCGCCACGCAGCAAAAGACGGCTGACGATTTGGCCGCCATCGAAAAGGCCGTCGCCGATCAGCAAGAGCAGCTGAAGGCGATCGTCAATCAGCTTGCCAACCTGAGTTCGAAGATCGACGCGCTGAAGAGCCAGGCCCCGCAGCCAGCGGCCGCACCGTTCCCGTCGCCGGGGCCTGTTACGTCGATGCCGCCAGCTGCAGCGCCCGCTGTCGCACCGGCTGCAGCAGCGCGCGTCGTCCCACGGCCAAAGAAGCCGCCGCGTGTCGCGACCCCGACGGGTCCGATCTCGGTCGGCGGAGCGCCGCTGAACGCTGCGCCCGATACGCCCGCGCGCTGACTGAGCAAGCCCATCTCAGCGATCAGCTGCTTCGCCGCCGCCGAGATCATCACCAGGCCGCCGGTGATCACCGCGACGTCGAGGATGGCTGCGTGGATGTGCACCGGCATCCGCTCGACCAAAGCCTTTGCCAGGAACGCGCCGGGGAGGCGGAGAGCCGCAGAACGAGGAATGGAACTCCGAGGAAATTGAGCCGTTTGCACTTGTTCCGAACCAGGAGACCAGTGTGAACCGCCGACAACTTCTTCGCGGATCGGCTGCAGTTTCAGCTGCAGCCATACTGCCGCGGGCCGCACACGCTCAGCCCAGCGCCGCCCCGCCCTTCAGCCCATCCTATGTGCGCGAGCTGGCGCGCGCGCTTGCGGCCAAGCCGTTCGCGGCTCCGGACGAGAAGCTGCCGGATGCACTGAAGAATCTCAACTACGACCAATACCGGTCTATTCGTTTCGCGCCCGAAAAGGCGCTGTGGCGCGCAGAAAAGCTGCCATTCGAAGTTCAATTTTTCCACCGCGGCTTCTTCTACAAGAACAGGGTCGACATCTTTCAGGTGGTGGACAGGAGCGTCACACCGGTCTCGTACCGGCGCGATGACTTTTTGTTCGGCGAGGGCCTCGGACAATGGCCGGATGCGGACCTTGGATTCGCCGGCTTCCGCATCCACGCCCCGATCAACAAACCGGATTATTACGACGAACTCTGCGTATTCCTCGGCGCAAGCTACTTCCGGGCCGTTGCGAAAGGACAGACCTATGGTCTGTCGGCGCGGGGGCTCGCGATCGATACCGGCGAAAGCAAAGGCGAAGAGTTCCCGGTGTTCAAGGCCTTCTGGCTGGAGAAGCCGGCGCTGAATGCCTCCTCGATGGTGGTCCACGCGCTGCTCGACAGCAAGAGCGCGGCCGCAAGCTACCGTTTCACCATTCGGCCCGGCCAAACCACGGTTTTCGACGTCGAGATGGCGCTCTATCCGCGGGTCGACCTCGAGCACGCCGGGCTCGGGCCGATGACCAGCATGTTCTTCTTCGGTCCGAACGATCGAAAGGATTTCGACGATTTCCGCCCCGCCGTTCACGACTCGGATGGACTTTCGATCTTCAACGGCAGAGGTGAACAACTCTGGCGACCGCTCAACAATCCGCACGATCTGCAGGTCAGCAGTTTTGCCGACGTCAATCCGGGCGGCTTCGGCCTCATGCAGCGGGAAAGGAATTATCTCGCTTATCAGGATCTGGAATCCAGTTTCGAAACGCGCCCGAGCCTCTGGTTCGAACCGATCGGCGATTGGGGCGAAGGGGCGGTAAAACTGTTCGAGATTCCGACCAAGGAGGAAGTCCACGACAATATCGCCGCGCTCTGGCAGCCGAAGCAGCCCCTGACGGCAAAGAGCGAACACATCTTTACCTATCGACTGCACTGGGGCACGGACGCGCCGAAGGCCGACGCGCTCGCACGATTTACCAGAACGGGAATCGGCAGCCGGGGAGATGACAGCAAGCTGTTCGTCCTGGAACTGATGGGCGACCGCCTCAAAGGCGTTGATCCCAAGGCCATCAAAGGGGTGGTGACCGCTGAAAAAGCCGACATCAGCAACATCGTCACGCAACCAAATCCCGTGACCGGCGGATGGCGCCTGAGCTTCCAATGTTCGGTCAAGGGGCAGGCGTCGATCGAGCTTCGTGCCTTCCTGGCGCAGAATGATGCACCGGTCTCCGAAGTATGGATCTATCGATGGACGCCCTAAAGCAATCGCAGGCGCCGCTGCGAAGCGCGCCCGCCCGCCCGTTCTTGCCGCAGGAACGCCCGCTCTCGATGCTGCCGTGTCGGCTCGACCGCGCGGCTGAAGTCAGGCAATCGCCGGTCCATAGCGGGGCCACGTTGATCGTTCGCCGTCTTTTCATCTTCGTCGGGACGGCCCTGCTGACGCTTGCAGGCGGCTACGGCATGTACGACGTGGTGAAGGTCGGCGGTGTGACATTTCTCGAGGCGCTGCTGCTTGGTCTGTTCCTCGTGCTGCTCGCCTGGGTCGCATTCTCCTTTATGTCCGCCCTCGCCGGATTTTTCGTGCTGCTGACGCGCCGGCAGCCCAATCTGCCGATCGACACGACAGGCCCGCTGCCTCACGTCACCTCGCGCACCGCGATGCTGCTGCCGACCTATAACGAGGATCCGCATCATGTCATGGCGCGGCTGCGCGCGATGTACGAATCCATCGACGCGACCGGATATGGCGAAAAATTCGATTGGTTCTTGCTGAGCGATACGACCGACCCGGACATCTGGATCAGCGAAGAGATGGCCTTCATCGAGCTACGCCGCGCCTGCGGCGGAGATCGGCTGTACTACCGGCGCCGCTCCGACAATACCGCGCGGAAGTCCGGCAACATCGCCGACTGGGTCACCAGGTTTGGCGCGGCCTATGATCACATGGTCGTCCTCGATGCGGACAGCCTGATGGAGGGTGATACGATCGTTCGCCTCGTCCACGCAATGGAACGCAACCCCTCTTGCGCGCTGATCCAGACACAGCCGGTCATCGTCAACGCGCGTACCCTGTTTAGCAGGCTGCAGCAATTTGCTGGGCGCGTATACGGCCCCCTCATCACGGCGGGCAATGCCTGGTGGCACGATGGCGACGGCAACTATTGGGGCCACAACGCCATCATCCGGCTCGAGGCATTCGCTGCGGAGGCCGGACTGCCCGAACTGCGCGGTCGCAAACCTTTCGGCGGACACATCCTCAGCCATGATTTCGTCGAGGCCGCGTTGATGCACCGCGCCGGCTGGGCGATCTACATGGTCCCAGCCGTTCGCGGCAGCTTCGAAGAGGTCCCACCGTCGCTGCTGGACTTTGCGGGGAGAGATCGTCGCTGGTGCCAGGGTAACCTCCAGCATCTGGCGGTCCTGCCCACGCGCGGGCTGCACTGGGTCTCGAGGCTACATCTGCTCACCGGCATCGGATCCTACGTGACGGCGCCACTTTGGCTTCTGTTTCTGTTGGTCGGTCTGCTCATTTCGCTGCAGGCGCACTTCATCCGGCCGGAATACTTTCCGAAGGGCTTCAGTTTGTTTCCCACCTGGCCGCAACAGGACCCGGTGCTTGCGGCCTGGGTCTTTGCCGCGACAATGGGACTTCTGATCCTGCCGAAGCTGCTGGCTTATCTTGTGCTGATCAGCAATCGTGACGAGCGGGCCGGATTTGCAGGAAGCTTCCGTGTTCTGGCGGGAGTCGTTTGCGAGACATTTGTGGCGGCATTGCTTGCTCCCTGCATGATGATCCTCCAGACCAAGGCCGTCATGGAAATTCTCGCTGGTCGAGACGCGGGCTGGCAGGTGCAACGCCGAAGCGATGGACAGCTCGCCCGCGGTGAAGTCTATCGAAAGCTCGCCGGGCCTGCACTGTGCGGCTTGGTCCTGTCGCTGTGCGCCTATGCCGTCTCTTTGCCGCTGCTGCTCTGGATGTCGCCCGTGGTGCTGGGTCTGCTGCTTTCAATCCCGCTCGGGATCATGACGTCTTCGCGATTGAGCTCGCCCGGAGTCTTTGCCACGCCGGAGACCAACTATCCGCCTGCCGTGGTGCTCCGTGCGAACGAGCTTGCCGCATCCGAGCCCGCCGAAATGGCCGGAGCTCTGCAACAGCTCAAGCTTGACCCAAAGTTACTGGGCGAGCATTTGGACTCGCTTTCGCTTGCCAGCCCCCGCAGGTTCGGCCCCATCAACGTGCCGCTTGCGACTGCAACCGCCAAGGTCGAGGAATGCAAAAGCCTGGAGGACGCCGCGACATGGCTCGACAAGCGAGAACTACTCGCTGTTCTTGGCCATCCCACGCTGCTCAAGACAGTTCTTGAGATGCCCCCGGGCAAGCAAGATTAGCGATCCAAGCGCGAATGCCACCCAAGCCGCTATTGTCTGTCAGATCAGCTGCTTCGCCGCTGCCGAGATCATCACCAGCCCGCCGGCGGTCACCGCGACGTCGAGGATCGCGGTGTGGATGTGCACCGGCATCCGCTCGACGAACGCTTTTGCCAGGAACGCGCCGGGGATGGCGATGCCGCCGATCAGCAGCGCGAAGGCGAGCACTTGCGCGGTGACGGCGCCGGCGAGGCCGAACACGGAGATCTTGATGAGGCCGGTGCCGAGCGAGATCATCGCGTCGGTCGCGATCACGGCGGCGCCTTCGAGGCCCGCGGCCATCAGCAGCGAGAGCAGGATCACGCCGGAGCCCGACGTGCCGCCGACCAGGACGCCGTAGCCGACCGATCCTGTCGCGAGGCCCGCATCTCCAATCTTGACATGACGGCGGCGGAGCACGCGGCGCAGCGGCACGCTCAGGATCAGCATGGTGCCGATCACGATCGCGGCGCCGGCGTTGGTGAGGCGGGTGTAGCCGTAGGCGCCGAGCGCGGTCGTCACCGCCGCGCAGGCCAGCACGATCGCTGCACGGCGGCGATCGGCGTAACGGAGATAGGCAATTGCGCGGCTGGAATTGGTGAAGAGCGCCGAGATCGCGATGATCGGCACCACGGGCTCGGCGCCGACCAGGGGCACCAGCACCAGGGGCATCAGGGCGCCGGTGCCGTAGCCGGCGAGACCACCGATGATCGAAGCAAACAACGCCATCATCGCGACCAGCAGCAGCTGGAAAATCGAGATGTCGGCGAAGCCTGAGACGATGGTCAATTTTTCTCGCGAGTGGCGCGTGCTGTGGCTTGATCGGCGATGGCAGCGAGTGCGGCTTCCTCTAGTGGAAAATCCGCCGCAAGCCAAGCGTCCTCGGCGAGTGTCAACACGTGTCCGAGCGCAGGTCCTTCCGCCATGCCGCGCGCGATGAAGTCGACGGCCTTCAGCGGGAATTTCGGCGCGGTCCAGCGCTGCGGCAGCTCGGCGAGCTCGCGCCAGCGCGACGAATTCGCCTCAGCGCCGCTGCGCGCCCAGGCCAGCAACACGCGATCGTGATAGCGCTCGGGCCCCAGCCGGTAGAGCAGCCGCCGTGCACGCGCCTCGTCCATGGCGGCGAAGCGCCACCAACGATGGCCCATCGAATCAAGCGCCTTGGCTTCCGCGTTGGAGAGCCGGAGGCGCGTCGCAACACGCTTGGCGTCTTCAGTGACGGCGACGGAGAGCGCAGCGAGACGGCGCGTGCTGCTGGCCGTCAGGTCAAGCGTACCCTCGATGGCGATCATCGCTACCAGCGGCCCGGCATAGGCAACGCCGCCGATCATCGCCTGCAGCAGGCCAGCCTCGACCATCGCAAGCGCTGCGGCGGATGCGCCTTGCGCCACCAGCAATTTCAGCATTTCCATGCGCACCCGCTCGGCCGAGAGCGTGGCAAGGCCTGCGCGCCCACGGATGCAGGCGAGAGTGCCGTCGCGGTCGGGCTCGCCGGCGCCGAAGGCGGCGTGGATGCGGAAGAAGCGCAGGATGCGCAAATAATCCTCGGCGATGCGCTGGTCCGGCGCGCCGATGAAGCGAACGCGGCGCGCTTTCGCATCCGCGATGCCGCCGACATAGTCGTAGACGACGCCGCCGGCGTCGACCGACAGGCCGTTCATGGTGAAGTCGCGCCGCTCGGCGTCCTTCACCCAGTCGCGGCCGAAGGCAACCTTGGCCTTGCGGCCGAAGGTCTCGGTATCCTCGCGCAGCGTCGTAACTTCATAGGGCGCGCCGTCGATGACCAGCGTGACGGTGCCGTGGTCGATGCCGGTTGGCACGCATTTGATGCCGGCGGCTTTCGCCCGCCGCACCACCTCCTCCGGCAGCGCCGTGGTGGCGATATCCATATCGCCCGGCGGCAGGCCGAGCAGCGCGTTGCGGACGGTGCCGCCGACCACGCGCGCCTCTTCGCCGTCAGCGTTGAGCAGTTGCAGGACGCGCGCGGTCCCGCCTGCAGTCAGCCAGGGCGCACCAGCAAGGATCGGCTCCGCGCTCATCGTCCGGCCCTTATCTTTCGGTGCCCGGCACGAGCCTGCCGTTCTCGACATGGGCGGGAATGTAGGTCGAGTTCGGCGCGGCGCCGGAGAAATGCGCAAGGCCAACCAGCCCGGCGATGACGAGCACGAGCGCCACCAGGATGAGGCGCGCGACGACGGTGATCGGCCAGGACGATTGCACGAACAGGCCGGACCGCGTGGCGGCCAGAAACAGCGCATAGACGGCAAAGGGAATGAGGAAGATTCCGATCTCGGTCAAAACCGGCCGGATCATGACGAATAGATCCGCTCATACAGCACACGCAGCATTCCGGCCGTGGCGCCCCAGATATAACGCTCAGCAAACGGCATCGCATAGTAAAACCGCTCCATGCCGCGGAATTCCTTGCTGTGGACCTGGTGATTGGCCGGATTCATCAGGAAGGATAGCGGCACTTCGAATGCGTCATCAACCTCGGAATGGTTGATCGTCAGTTGAAAACCGGGGCGCACCCTGGCGACCGTCGGCAGGATGCGGAAGCCGAACGCTGTGCCGTAGAGATCGAGATAGCCGATCGGGTCGACGAAATCCCTGCTCAACCCGACCTCCTCCTCGGCCTCGCGCAGCGCGGCATCGAGCGGGGAGGAATCGATCGCATCGATCTTGCCGCCGGGAAAGGCGATCTGGCCGGCGTGGTCGTTGAGATGCGCCGAGCGCTGCGTCAGGAGGATGGTCGGCTCGGGATGGTCGACCACCGCGATCAGCACCGCTGCGGGCCGCACCGGCTGCTCGCGCGCGACGATCTCCAGCATCTTGTCGGTGCCGGGATCGCCGGAAGCCGGGATGATGTTCGGATCGAACAGGCCGGGCGGCACGTCGAAGCTGAGCTTCGCCTTGGAGCGGGCGAAGAAATCCGGCGCGCGGAACGCGACTTGCCCGTTCTTCGCAATAGGCTTGTTCAAAGCGCGGCCCTCACCTGCTCCGCGTCGGCCATGGCGAAGAACTCGCCGGCCGACTCGACGCCAAACATCGGCTGGCCATCGACCATCCGCTCCTCGCCCATGTCAACCAGATCGTAATAGAGCGCGCGTGTGACCTTGGCCCAGAGATCGGCGCGGACATGCAAGTAAGGCGTCAGGCCGCCGTCGGCCGCCTGCTCGAAGCGCAGCCGGTGCGCGGCATCGCAGACGACCCAATCGTCGACATTGGTGCGGAAGCTCAGCACGCGATGGTTGTCCTCGTCGCGCTTCAGCATCTCGACCGCCATGAACGGCGCGTCGTCGACGACGATGCCGACCTTCTCCACGGGCGTGACGAGGAAATGCTTGTCGCCCTCCCGCTTCAAGATGGTGGAGAACAGGCGAACCAGCGCGTGACGGCCGATTGGCGTACCCATGTAGAACCAAGTACCATCGGAAGCGATTCGGATGTCGAGATCGCCGCAAAACGGCGGATTCCACAGATGCACCGGAGGCAGGCCCTTTTTGGCGCCTTCGGTATTGGCAGCACTTTTGGCGGCGGCAGTCAGCCCCTCAAGACCGCGATCGGCGCTCTGCCCTTGGTTCGCCATGGTTTGCTCTGACTTTGTCCGTTGGCACGATTGGTGCAGGTCTACGTTGTACGTAAGTCTACGGTTCCACCCCGGGTTCGTCCGGTGTGGAGGTCTCCACTTCGTGATGCCGTACATAACCCGAAGCCGATAAAGTGGGGATAGGTTAATTCAACGAATACATGGCGTTCCTGCAAGTCTAGCATAGGGGCCATGACGCAGATTGGTGCGATAAATTCGACGACGCAGAAAAGCCGCGTGGCAGGCTTGAGGAGCTAACGGATGGCAGAAAGTGTCGAGAAGCTCGAAGACGGCATCGTCCGTTCAGCCGAGCAGGTGTCCAGTCAGATTCGCGCAGCGAAGGATGCGATCGGGTCGGTGATCTTCGGCCAGGATCGTGTGGTTGAGAACACGCTCGTCACGATCCTTTCCGGCGGCCACGCGCTCTTGATCGGCGTGCCCGGCCTTGCCAAGACAAAACTGGTCGAGACGCTCGGCGTCACGCTCGGTCTCGATGCCAAGCGCATCCAGTTCACGCCTGACTTGATGCCGTCGGACATTCTCGGCGCCGAAGTGCTTGACGAGAGCACCGCGGGAAAACGCTCGTTCCGCTTCATCTCGGGTCCGGTGTTCGCGCAGCTTTTGATGGCCGACGAGATCAACCGCGCCAGCCCGCGCACGCAATCGGCGCTGCTGCAGGCGATGCAGGAGCAGCACATCACCGTGGCCGGCGCGCGCCACGATCTGCCGAAGCCGTTCCATGTGCTGGCGACGCAGAACCCGCTGGAGCAGGAAGGCACCTATCCGCTGCCCGAGGCGCAGCTCGATCGCTTCCTGATGGAGATCGACGTCGACTATCCCGATCGCGACGCCGAGCGCCGCATCCTGTTCGAAACGACCGGCGCCGAGGAGACGCTGGCGAAGGGATCGATGAATGCGGATGCGCTGATCACGGCGCAGCGGCTGGTGCGCCGCCTGCCGGTCGGCGATTCCGTGGTCGAAGCCATCCTCTCGCTGGTGCGCGCGGCGCGTCCGGGTCCTGACAGCGGCGAGGCCGGCAAGTTCATCGCCTGGGGCCCCGGCCCGCGCGCCAGCCAATCGCTGATGCTGGCCGTGCGCGCCCGTGCGCTGATCGACGGACGCCTCGCGCCCTCGATCGACGACGTGCTCGACCTCGCCGAGCCGGTGCTGAAGCACCGCATGGCGTTGACGTTCCAAGCACGCGCCGAAGGGCGGACGATTCCGGACGTGATCCGGCAATTGAAGACACGGATCGGTTGATGGCTGCAGAGACCGGGCACACGGCGAAGGAGATCATCGCAATCCGACGTGCAGATGGCGAAAGCCGCACGCTCGCAGCTTCCTTGCCGCGCCTGGTTCTCGAGGCCCGCCGCATCGCCGCCAACGTCATCCATGGTCTGCACGGCAGGCGCCGCGCCGGCTCCGGCGAAAATTTCTGGCAGTACCGCCGTTTCGTCTCGGGCGAGCCGTCGCAGAATGTCGACTGGCGGAGATCGGCGCGTGACGACCATCTCTACGTCCGCGAGCTCGAATGGGAGGCCTCGCACACGGTGTGGATCTGGCCTGATCGCTCGCCCTCGATGGCGTTCGCCTCGAAGACCGCGCGCGAATCCAAGCTGGAGCGCACGCTGATCGTCGCCTTCGCGCTGGCCGAGCTGCTCGTTGCAGGCGGCGAACGCGTCGGCATTCCCGGATTGATGGCACCGACCACGAGCCGCAGCGTCATCGACAAGATGGCGCAGGCGATGCTGCATGACGATGCCATCAGGCTGAGCCTGCCGCCGTCCTTCGTGCCCGCGGCGCTGGCCGAAACCATCGTGCTGTCGGATTTCTGGTCGCCGATATCAGAGATCAGGACGACGCTCGCCGGGCTGTCCGGCTCCGGCGCCCATGGCACCCTGGTGCAGATCGTCGATCCCGCCGAAGAGAGCTTCCCCTATTCCGGCCGCATCGAGTTCGTCGAACCGGAAGGCGCTGGCGTGATCACCGCCGGCCGCGCCGAGAGCTGGGCGCAGGATTACACCACGCGCCTTGCGCTGCACCGCGACCAGATCCGCGCCGAGACCAACAAGCTCGACTGGCTGTTCACGACGCATGCGACCGACCGCTCGGCCGCCGAGCTGCTGCTGTTCCTCCATGCCGGCATGCAGGTGAGCAAGTCGGGCGCCCGCGTCACCTCGATCAAGGCAGGGCCGGCCGCATGATGGGATTGCCGCTCGCCTTCACCGAACCGCTGCTCCTGATCGGGCTCGTCAGCCTCCCGGTGCTGTGGTGGCTCCTCCGCGTGATGCCGCCGCGGCCGCGCCGGATCGAGTTTCCGCCGACCCGCCTGCTGTTCGACATCGCGCCTCGCGAAGAGACGCCGGCGCGGACACCATGGTGGCTGACGGCGCTGCGCCTGCTCGCTGCGGCGCTGGTGATCTTCGCAGCCGCCGGCCCGATCTGGAATCCGCAGGTTGGCCTTGGCGCCAGCAAGGCGCCGCTGATGATCATGCTCGACGACGGCTGGAGCGCCGCTTCGAACTGGGACACCAGGATCAGGGCCGCCGACGAGCTGATCGCCAATGCCGACAACGACCGCCGCGCGATCGCGCTGGTGCCGCTGTCGGAGCCGAACCGCGACATTACGCTGATGCCGGCGGGCGCGGCGCGCGTTGCGCTGCGGCAGATCGTGCCAAAGCCCTATTCGATCGAGCGCGTTGAAACCCTCACCGCGATCGATCGTTTCCTCAAGGCAACCGGCAATTGCGAGATTGCCTGGTTGTCTGACGGCGTCGACACCGGCCGCGGCGAGGAGTTCGTGGCTGGGCTCGGCAAGACCATAGGGGATCGCAGCTTGACGCTGTTCGAAGGCGGCACCTCTTCGCCGCTCGCGCTGGTCGCGGCGGAAAACGCGGCTGCGAAGATGACAGTGAAGGTGCTGCGCACCGACAGCGGCATTCTCGCCGGCACCGTGCGGGCCCTCGACCAGAAGGCCTCGCCGATCGGCGAGGCGCGCTTCACCTTCGGACCGCAGGACAAGGAAGTCGAAGCCGCATTCGACCTGCCGGTCGAGCTGCGCAACGATATCTCCAGGCTCGAGATTTCCGGCGAGCGTTCGGCGGGCGCGGTGCAGCTGCTCGACAAGCGCTGGCGCCGCCGCGCCATCGGCATCGTCTCGGGCTCGACCAGCGAGACCTCGCAGCCACTGTTGGCGCCGACCTTCTACCTGACGCGCGCGCTGGCGCCATTCGCCGACGTGCGGCTCGCCGACAAGGGCGCCCCGCAGCAGGGCATCACCCAGTTTTTGGACCAGAAGCTGCCGATGATCATCCTCGCGGACGTCGGCACCGTCGCGCCCGAACTGCGCGAGCGCCTCAACGCCTGGATCGACCAGGGTGGCGTGCTGGTGCGGTTTGCCGGGCCCCGCCTGGCGCAAGCCGAAGACGATCTCGTGCCGGTCAAGCTGCGCAAGGGCGGCCGCACGCTCGGCGGCAGCCTGACCTGGGAGAAGCCGCAGCATCTCGCCAGCTTCACTGCCGACGGACCGTTTGCCGGCATCGCCGTACCCAAGGACGTCACCGTGAGCCGGCAGGTGCTTGCCGAGCCCGATGCCGTGCTCGCCACCAAGAGCTGGGCCTCGCTCGAGGACGGCACGCCGCTCGTAACAGGCGAGCACCGCGGCAAGGGCATCGTCACCCTGTTCCATGTCAGCGCCGACATGCGCTGGTCGGATTTGCCGATGGCCGGCACCTTCGTCGAAATGCTCCGGCGTGTCGTCGACATGTCCGGCTACACCGCCAAGCCGGGCCCCGGCGTTGCCACCGAGACGACCGCCGAGACGCTGGCGCCGCTGCACATGCTCGATGGCTTCGGCGCCTTCGGGCCGCCGCCCGCCACCGCCAAGCCGCTGACGGCTGATTATCGCGACCGCGCCACGCCGGACCATCCGCCCGGCTACTACGGTCCGGCAGAAGGACCGCTCGCCGTGAACACGCTCGCCAGCGCCGACCGCATCGCAGCCCTCAACACCGCGCCCCTGAACGCAAGGCGCGCCACCTACACCAATGCCGAACCACGCGACCTGCGTGGCTGGCTGCTGTCGACCTCGCTGGCGCTGTTCCTGATCGACGCCCTGATCGTCGCGCTGCTCGGCGGCGGTCTTGCCGCATTGCTGCGCCGGCGTGCCGCACCCGCCATGATTCTGCTTGGCGTTCTGCTCGCCGGCATCGCGGTGCTGTCTCCGACGCCCTCGCGCGCCGACAGTGCGTCGGACGAGTTCGCGATGAAGTCGACGTCGCAGACCCGCCTCGCTTATGTCGTGACGGGCAATGCCGACGTCGATTCCATCGTGAAGGCCGGCCTGTCCGGCCTGACGCTGTTCCTGGCGCAGCGCACCGCGCTCGAGGCCGGCGATCCCGTCGGCGTCGATCCCGCGCGCGACGAGCTCGCCTTCTTCCCGCTGATCTACTGGCCGATCGTGCCGGGCCAGCCGAAGCCGCCGCAGGACGCCATCAACAAGATCGACGCCTATATGAAGCAGGGCGGCACCGTGATCTTCGACACCCGCGACGCGGTCGAAGCGCCACCCGGCGATAGCGGCGCCGCGCAGACGCCGGGCATGCAGGCGCTGCGCGAGATCCTGTCCTCGCTCGACGTGCCCGAGCTCGAGCCGGTGCCGCGCGAACACGTGCTGACCAAGACGTTCTATCTGCTGCGCGACTTCCCCGGCCGCTTCAATTCAGGCCAGACCTGGGTCGAGGCGCTGCCGCGCGAGGACGACGACGAGAGCGCACAACGCCCCGCGCGCGGCGGCGACGGCGTCTCGCCGATCATCATCACCTCCAACGACCTCGCCGGCGCCTGGGCACTCCGTCCCGACGGCCAGCCAATGCTGCCGCTCACGCCCGGCGAGCCGCGCCAGCGCGAATTCGCCTACCGCGCCGGCGTCAACATCGTGATGTACACGCTGACCGGCAATTACAAGGCCGACCAGGTGCACGCACCGGCCCTGATCGAACGTCTCGGCCAATGAGCATGATCCGGAAAAGTGGAAGCCGGTTTTCCCTCGCGACAAACGCGGAACGCGTTTGCGCGGGGATCATGCTCAAAACCAATAGAAGATCGATATGAATTACGGCATCGCGTTCACGCCGCTTGTCCCAGCGATCGTCCTCTGGATCGCGCTCGCTGCGATCGTCCTCATCGCCATCGTGCTGCTGGTGGCGCGGGCACGCGGCGCGGCCGTGCGCGTGGCGGCGCTGGCGCTGTTCCTGCTGGCCCTTTCAAATCCGTCCTTCACGCGCGAGGACCGCGATCCCCTCACCTCGGTCGCCGCCGTCGTCGTCGACAAGAGCCCGAGCCAGAATTTCGGCAAGCGCAACCAGGAAGCCGCCAAGGCGCAGGAGGCGCTGGTCGACGGTCTGAAGAAGATCAAGGGGCTGGAGGTGCGCATCGTCGAGGCCGGACAGGCCGACGGCGAGACCGACGGCACAAAACTGTTCGGCGCACTCGCCTCCGCGCTGTCGGATGTGCCGGTGGACCGCGTCGCCGGCGCCTTCCTGATCACCGACGGCCGCGTTCACGACATCCCGGCCAACGCCGCCGCGCTCGGCTTCCAGGCGCCAGTGCAGGCGCTCATCACCGGACAGAAGGACGAGCGCGACCGCCGCATCGCGATCACGGCGGCACCACGCTTCGGCATCGTCGGCCAGAACCAGACCATCGGCTACAAGCTCGACGACCAGGGCGTCACCGGCGAGCGCGCCAAGGTCACGGTGCGCCGCGACGGCGAGGTCATCAACGAGCGCACGCTGACAAGCGGCCAGAGCGCAAGCGTCGACGTCGAGATCAAGCATGCCGGCCCGAACATCGTCGAGATCGAGGCCTCGCCCCTCGAAAGAGAATTGACCCCGGTCAACAACCGCGCCGTCGTCGCCATCGACGGCGTCCGCGACAAGCTGCGCGTGCTGCTGGTCTCCGGCGAGCCGCATTCCGGCGAGCGCACCTGGCGCAACCTGCTGAAGTCCGACGCCAGCGTCGACCTCGTGCATTTCACGATTCTGCGTCCGCCGGAGAAGCAGGACGGCACGCCGATCAACGAGCTATCGCTGATCGCGTTTCCGACGCGCGAGCTGTTCCAGCAGCACATCAACGAATTCCAGCTGATCATCTTCGATCGCTACGCCCGCCAGGGCGTGCTGCCGATCCCCTATTTCGAGAACATGGCACGCTATGTGCGCGCGGGCGGCGCCGTGCTGGTCTCGGCAGGCCCCGACTATGCCTCGACCAGCAGCATCTGGCGCACGCCGCTGGACGCAGTGCTGCCGGCCGAGCCGGTCGGCGTCACGGAGAAACCGTTCTATGCGCATCTCTCCGACATCGGCAAACGCCATCCCGTGACGCGCGGGCTGGAGGGCGCGGCATTCGAGCCGCCGCACTGGAGCCGCTTCTTCCGCACCGTCGAAACCCGCAATGCGGTCAACCCGCCTGTGATGACGGGTGCGGACGGCAAGCCGCTGCTGTTCTTGTCGCGCTTCGGCGAGGGCCGCGTTGCGCTCTTGCTGTCCGACCACATCTGGCTATGGGCGCGCGGTTACGAGGGCGGCGGTCCGCATCTCGATCTGCTCAGGCGGATGTCGCACTGGCTGATGAAGCAGCCCGATCTCGACGAGGAAGCGCTGCGCATGCAGGTGCAGGGCAAGGATCTCGTCGTGGTGCGCCAGACCATGGCCGACACCGTGCAGCCGGTGAGCGTGACGTCGCCTTCCGGCGTCTCCCATGATTTGACGCTCAGCCCCGGCGATCCCGGCGAGTGGCGCGCCAGCCTTCCGGCGAACGAGCTAGGCCTGTGGCAGGCGACCGACGGAACGCTGAAGGCGCTGATCAATGTCGGCCCGACCAATCCGAAGGAATTCTCGGAAGTCACCTCCACCACCGACACGCTGAAGCCGCTGACGCAGGCGACCGGCGGCAGCTCGTTGCGGATCGCGGATGGCGGCAGCGTCGAGCTGCCGCGCATCGTCCCGGTGCGCTCGGCGAGCGTCTTCGCCGGTGACGGCTGGATGGGCGTGCGGATGCGCGACGCCAGCATCGTGAAGGGCGTCGGCGTGCTGCCGATCTTCTCCGGCCTGATCGGCCTGCTGCTGCTGCTCGGTGCGTTTGCTGCGACCTGGGTCCGCGAAGGGCGGTGAGGCGCGACGATCGCGTTGCCCGAACGCCACATCGGATCGGCCGCCTGCGCGCGCCAGCCCCTCCCTCAGTTGACATCTGCTGACCGATCGGGCGATGTTACATTATAACATCGCAACGCCCGGTCGGCGTCCCGCGATGTGGGATGGTGTTTTCCAGATGAAGTGGTTCCGGTCGAATATCAGGCACGGTGCCCGGCTCGCGATATTCGCGATGCTGGTGCAGATAGTGCTGACCTTCGGCCACAGCCATTGGTTCGCACAAGCTGCACCGCTTGCTCAGTCCCAGCTGAGCGATCACGCCAAGACCGTTGCCAAGACAATCGCATCGCCCGATAGCGCGGCGGTTCAGAAGCAGTCACCTGCAAATCCCGACCGCGAACAGCCGGGAGACGACAATTGCGCGATCTGCGCATTGGTCGCTATGGCTGGCACGGTCGTGTTCGCGACGCCGCCTCTGCTGCATTTGCCGCAGGCGGTCGAGCTGCTCTATCGCACCACCGATGCCGAATTCATCCATCTGGAATCGGCAAAGCACGCGTTCCAGCCGCGCGCCCCTCCCGCCTCCTGATCTCCATCGATTGAGCTGCCTTCGGCATCGGCCGCGCATGCGCGCCGATTGCGCTGGGCTATCCAAGATGATCCGTCGCGTGTCGACGGCGCGTGCCGCCTGCCTGTGCTCTGACGAGCTGCGACGGCGCGCGATCCGGAAATCAGGACAATGGTGTCTTCAAAAGCAATATTGGCGGGCTCAAGCCTCGCCGCACTCACGCTGTTTCATTCCGGCGATGCCGCCTTGGCGCAGACGACGGCCCCGATGACGACGCTGCCCAGCGTCGAGGTCGATGCGCCCAAGCAGACGCAGGCGCCGCGCCGTCCAAAAGTTCGTGTCGCCGTCGACAAGCGACATTCAACGTCGCAGGCCCGTCCACAGACCGAGGCGCCAGCCGCAGTCGAGGGCCAGAACAACCGGTTAGATGCCGCGCGCCAATCTGTGCTTCCACCAGGCGGGGCCACGACCCACACGCTCACGCGCCAAGCGATCGAGGCGCTGCCGCAGGGCAGCAATGCCTCGCTCGACAAGGTGCTGCTGCAATTTCCCGGCGTCACCCAGGACTCGGCGGCGAGCGGCGACCTGCATATCCGCAACGAGCACGCCAATCTGCAATATCGCATCAACGGCGTGATGCTGCCCGATGGTGTCGGCGCGTTCGGGCAGATCCTCGACACCGGCATCGTCGGCAGCCTCAGCCTGCTCACCGGCGCGCTGCCGGCGCAATATGGCCAGCGCACCGCAGGCGTGCTCGACATCCAGACCAAGGCCGACGCCTTCAACAATTCCGGCGTGGTCGGCGTCTATGGCGGCAGCAACGGCACCATCTCGACCAATATCGAATATGGCGGGACAGTCGGGCCAACGCAGTATTTCCTGTCGGGACGTTTCCTGCAGAACAATCTCGGCATCGAGAACCCGACCCCGTCAGTCAACGCGATCCACGACCGCACCAACCAGGAGAAGGGTTTCCTTTATCTGTCGACGATGATCGATCCAACGAGCCGCCTCACCTTCATGAGCGGCGTGTCGAACGCGACGTTCCAGATTCCGAACAATCCCGGGCAGGCGCCCGCGAACACGGCGTTCGGCGTCTCGAATTTCGACTCGTCCCGGCTGAACGAGCACCAGAACGAATTCAACCAGTTCAACGTCGTCTCCTACCAGACCTCGAACGGCGAGTTCGACACACAAACATCGTACTTCAACCGTTACAGCCAACTCCATTTCTACCCCGATCCGATCGGCGACCTCGTCTTCAACGGCGTCTCCTCGGACGTCTATCGCCAGAGCGCGGTCAACGGCATCCAGCAGGACACCGCCTGGCGCATCGGCTATGCGCACACGCTGCGCTTCGGTCTTTCGGTGAGCGCGGAGCGAACGCTGGTGAACAGCGGGACCACGATGCTGCCGCTGGCCGATCCAAGCGATCCGACCGCGGGCACGATCGACGCGCCGTTCTCGGTGTTCGATTCCAACGCCAAGACCGGCTGGCTGGTCGGAACCTATGTCCAGGACGAGTGGAAGATCACCAATAGCCTGACGCTCAATGCCGGCCTGCGCTTCGACCAGATGGTTCAATATGTCGATGCCAACCAGCTCAGCCCGCGCGTCAGCCTGACCTGGAAGCCGTTCGACGGCACCATTTTCCATGCCGGTTATGCGCGCAACTTCACCCCGCCCTCGCAGGTGATCGCCAGCCCCGTCAATCTTGCACTCGTGACCCCGCCTGGCCCGCCTGCCAACACGCAAACGCCGGAGGTCGGACAGAGCAGCCCGGTGCTGCCGGAGCGGTCGCACGTATTCGACGTCGGCGTCACGCAGAAGATCCATGCGATCCCCGGCCTCGAGGTCGGCGCCGACGCCTATTACAAGAAGGCGCGCGACCTGCTCGACGATGGCCAGTTCGGCGCGGCCTATGTGCTGAGCGGCTTCAACTACGATCGCGGCGAGAATGTCGGCGTCGAGCTGAAATCGACCTACAGAAGCGGCAATTTCAGCGCCTATGCCAACCTCGCCTGGGCCAAGCAGATCGCGACCAATGTGGTCTCGAACCAGTATCTGTTCGGCGCGGACGAACTCGCCTATATCGACGGCCATTACATCTACACCGACCACGCCCAGATGCTGTCGGGATCGGCCGGCGCCTCCTATCTCTGGGAGGGCACGCGCTACAGCGTGTCGATGATCTATGGCAGCGGCCTGCGCTCGGGCTTTGCCAACACCGATCATCTGCCCGGCTACACGCAGGTCAATCTCGGCCTGTCGCACGACTTCAACATCGTGGCGCCGAACAAGCCGACGACGGTGCGGTTCGACGTGGTCAATGTGTTCGACACGATCTACCAGATCCGCGACGGCTCCGGCATCGGCGTGTTCGCCCCGCAATACGGACCGCGACGCGGCTTCTATGTCGGCGTCTCGCAGCGGTTCTAGCTGCGCGGCTTGCGTGCGTCGGGGCCTGCGGGCCCCCGGCGCAGCAGGCGGCGGCTCACTTGCGATAGGCGACGCAGTCGATTTCCACCTTGCAATCCACCACCATGCTCGACACCACACAGGCGCGCGCGGGCGGGTTGGCGCCGAAATATTCGGCGAAGACCTTGTTGAAGCTCTGGAAGTCCCGGGGGTCGTCGAGCCAGACGCCGCAACGGACGACATCCTTGGGCTCGTATCCAGCTTCAGCCAGGATCGCGAGCATGTTGCGGATCGCCTTGTGCGACTGCGGGATGATGCCGCCCTCGATCACCTCGCCGTTCTCCATCGGCGTCTGGCCGGAGACGTAGAGCCAGCCATCGGCTTCGACCGCGCGGGCAAACGGAAGGTGCTGGCCGCCGGTGCCGGTGCCGCCGGCCGCGCCGTATCGTTTCAACGTCATTGCATGGTGTCCTGCGTGTGATGGTTTAGGTCAGGGCACGGCCCGGCCGTGCGAAGGTGCTGCGCCCGTCCGCGACCACGGCCTCGCCGGCGACGAAGACCGCACGGATGCCTGCGGGCATTTCCGTCGGCGTCTCGAACGTCGCCTTGTCCATGATGGTCTCGTCGAACAGCGTGAGATCCGCGATCATGCCCGGCCGCAGGATGCCGCGGTCGGACAGGCCGAAGCGCTGGGCGGGCATCGCGGTCATCCGCCGTACGGCATCTTCCAGCGTGAACCAGCCCTGCTCACGTGTCAGCCGGCCGGCGACGCGCGGAAAACTGCCATAGGCCCGCGGATGCGGCTTGGTACCGGGACGTGGAATGCCGTCGGAGCCGACCATGTGCAGGCGATGGGTGAAGGCCGCGCGCAGATCGGCCTCATCGAGCTGGAACATGATGATGCCGGTCTGGGCCTGGTCCTCCTCGATGCAGCGAACCATGAGATCGAACGGGGAGATGCCGAGCTCGCGCGCGGCATCGACCATCGACTTGCCCTCGAGCGGCTTCAACGCCGGATTTGCGGTGGCGGAAATGCGGACATTGTGCCAACCGATCAGCACGATCTTGGACTGCGCCGCATGCGGATCGGGATCGCCCTCCTCCACCAGCACGCGCAGCGCTTCGCGCTGGGCGGGATCGCGCAGCCGCGCAAGCAGCGCGTCGACGCCGCCTTCGAGCGCGGCTGGCGGCAGCAATTGCAGCATGTAGGAGCTGCCGGCGGGATAGGGATACATGTCGAAGGAGATGTCGATCCCCTCTGCGCGCGCGGCCTCCAGCCGGTCGAGCGCCTTCGGGATAGCGCCCCAGTTCGGCTTGCCCGCCGATTGCAGATGCGACAGCAGCCCCGCGGCACCTGAGGCGCGCAGGATCGCGATGAACTCGTCGATGGATTGCAAGAGGCCCGCTTCGTAGCTGCGGACATGCGCGGTGAGCAGCTTGCCATGCGCCCTGACGGTCTCTGCCAGCGCGTTGAGCTCGTTGGTATCGGCATAGGCGCTCGGCGGATAGACGAGGCCAAGCGACAGGCCGGCCGCCCCCTGATCGAGTTGCTGCGCGAGCAACGCCTGCATGGCCGCGATCTCCTCGATGCTCGCCGCGCGGCGCTCGTAGCCGAGCACGGCGAGACGGATCGCGGCGTGCCCGACCAGAGAGACGAGGTTGAGTCCCACGCCCGGCCCTTCCAGGGCTTGCCGGTAGCCGTCAAAGCTGTCGAAGACTTCGTTCGTCCTGACTTCGCCAGCGAGCCCCGAGAAATGCAAACGCAGCATCTCGGCGGAGCCGGCAGTTGCCGGATAGAGCGAGAAGCAGCAATTGCCGACCACGAGCGTGGTGACGCCCTGCAACACCTTCTCGGGCCTGTCGGGCTCGCGCAGACAAATCAGGTCGTCATGGCAATGCGCATCGATGAAGCCCGGCGCGAGATAGCATCCGCGCGCGTCGATGATGTCGGCCCCCTCCGCCGGCAGCGCGGCCCCGATCGCCGCGATGCGGCTGCCGCTGACGCGCAAATCCGCCTCGAACCACGGCGAGCCAGTGCCGTCGATCAGGCGCGCGTTGCGGATCAGCGTGTCCTTGCCGTTGGAAGTCCGGGGCATGCCCCTCTCCTCAGTGAACAGGCACGGCACCGGGCGGTGGTACCTCTTCGTAATCGGGGATCGATTCGATCCGGCCGAGCACCACGACATAGAAGAAGATGCCGATCAACAGCACCACGCCGGCGATCATGAAGGCACCGGCAAAGGATTGGGTCCAGTCCACCACGATGCCTGTGACGATCGGCGCGAGCACACCCATCATGTTGTTGGTGAAGTTAACAATGCCGCCGACACTTCCCGCACCGCCCTTAGGCGCGATCAGCGACACGATCGAGGAGCCGACGGGCGCTGCGGCCGACAGGCCGGAGATCGCGATCGACAACCACAGCAGCGCCCAGCCCGGCCTCACGGTGAACGCGGCGCCAATCACGGCGAGCCCCATCAGCATACCGACAATGATCACCGACTGGCGCACCCGCGTCGAGTCGTAGCCGCGCGCGATCAGATGATCGACCAGGAAGCCGCCGATCAACAGGTCCGACAAGGTCGCGAAGATCCAGGGGATGGTCGAATAGCCCGCGGCCGACATCAGGTTCATGTGCATGGTCTGGGCGAGATAGCCCGGCAGCCACGTGAGGAAGAGATAGAAAGTGTAGCCATAGGCGGAGAAGCCGATGGTCAGGCCCCAGACCTTGCGGTTTCGCAGGAGGTAGCCGAGCATGCGGCTCTGCCCCGCTGCAGCCGGGCCTTCCGGCGTTCCGCCGCCGGCGACGATGTAGTCATGCTCCGCCTTGGAGAGCTTCGGATCCTCGCTCGGATTGCGGTAGATGATGTAGTAGGCGATGAAATAGAGGAAGCTCAGCACCGCCGTGACGCCAAAACCCCAGCGCCAGCCGTAGAGAAAGATCACAAAGGCGACCAACGGCACGCCGATCACGTTGGAGAACTTTGCGGCGGAATCGAAGATCGCGGTCGAGCGCGCGCGTTCGTCGAGCGGAAACCAGTGGCCGGTCGCCTTCTGGCTGGCCGGAAACGCCGGCGCTTCCGCGACGCCGAGCAACAGGCGAGCGCCAGCGATGCCCCAGAGCCCGCTGGCGAGTGCGGTGATGGTGGCAGCGATGGCCCAGAGAAAGCTCGAGGCGCGGCCGACCATGGTGACGCCGAAGCGATCGAGCACCATGCCGCCGGGGACTTGCAGCAGCGAATAGGTCCAGAAGAACGCGCTGCCGAGCAAGCCGATGTCGGTGGCTGTGAGGCCGAGCTCCTTGGTGAGCTCCGGCGTCGCGGCCGAGAGGCCGACGCGATCGATGTAGTTGATGAGAATTCCAACGCCGAGGAGACAACCGATCAGCCAGCGTCGTCCAGGTACCTGTTGGGTTGCCTTCGCCATTTCGAATCCTCGCTTGGACACGCAGGATCGCGTCTTCCGCCCCGACATGGGACCGAGAGAACCTCGCCGCGCCTGCAATCACAATGTCTCTTATAGTGGACAATATTATCTTATAGCGACACGTTAGATATTGCAGCGGCATGATGTCAAGCCCGGACATTCTAGTCCCGCTCGGCACGACGCGCATGCGCCGTGACGCGTTTCATTGGAACGCGCGACGACGACTCTCGAAAACGATGCGGATAAATCAGTCAGCGACGCTGACGGTCGGCTGAGTTCAGGAACGATCCGAGAGTTCCGTTGCGGTGGCGACCAGATCGTCGAGCAGCGCGGTCCTGCGCTCCTTCACCGAGTCAGCGGGAACGACGAAGCAAAGCGTCGCGGCCGCGACACCCTTCTTGTCGCGGATCGGCGCAGCAAGGCACGACGTAAAGCGATCGGACAGCGCCGTCGTCACGCATTTGCCGTCGCGCCGCGCGCGTGCGACGTCCTTGATGAAATCATCGACGTCGAGCACGCGGCCATCAGGAAGACGAAAATCCTCTTTCGGCACGAACGCGCGAATCTCCGCCGGGCTCATGTGATCCAGCAGCAACCGGCCGGATGCCGTCCAGGGCAGCGGCACCTCGATGCCGACGTCCGTCGTGATCCGGAACAGGCCCGACCCGTCACGCGTGTCGACCACCACATATTTGCGGCCGCGCAGCGCGCAGAGCTGCGCGGTGGCACTGTGCTGGGTCGCGAGACGATCGAGCGCCTCGCGGCAGCGGCGATGCAGCGGATTGGCGTCCGCATAGGCGCGCCCGTAGAGATGCACCGCCTTGCCGAAATAGACCTGGCCGCCCTCGCCGACGCTCTCGAGCAGGTCCGCCTCGATCAGGCGATTCGCAATGGCATAGACGGTCGATCGCGGCGCGCCCATTTGTTTGGCGAGGTCGCTGAGCTTGGAGGGCGCGCGCAAATGCAGCAGCGCTTCCAGGAGATCGATGGTCCGATCAATCCCGTTCTGGCGTTCCGCGGGCGAGGCGCCCTTCTTCGATGCGGCCAAACTTCACAATCCTTCGTCAGCTTCGGTTTCCGGTTTTGCCACAAACCGCGCCAACGGTATAGCGCGTCCGCCTTTGCGCATTCGGAATTCAGCTTCAATATTATCCAGTTCACAAAGCTGCAGCCGCTCAGCGACTGTTTTGCCGCAAGCGTGATCAACGCCCCTTCAAACCTGTGGTAGCATCTCCTCGTTAAGCTCTATTGGCGTGCAATTGTTTTGAGCACCATGGCAGGTTGTGATTTCAACACTGCCCGTGCCGAATTCGGCCAGCAACGATCGCATTGCTTGCGTTCAACCTGCCGGACAACTGACCCAATTTATTTGCGCGCAGGCGAGGTCAAGCGTCTGCAAGCCACAGCACCTTGAACTGCGGAATTTTCTCGAAGCCGCGCCTGCGCAAAACCAGAAGCGATCGCGAGACATTCAGTTTTAAGGAGTAGCAACATGGCCCTCAGCAGCACCAGCTTGACTGATATTGGACAAGGCGCCGGCAAGACCACCAATTTCTGGATACGATACGAGAATTCGCTGCCCGATCAGGCCAACGTCATCAACAACGCCAATTCCCTGCTCGGCAACATCAGTCCCTCGCTGAGCGTCATCGAGAACGAGTTCAACGTCACCACCGGCTGGTTCGGCACGCCCTCCTCTCAGTTCGGCACCGGCGCGCGGCAAGAGGTCCGCCTCGATCAGGCCGACTCTGCCCTTTCGGGTGGAGGCTTCTCCTTTCCCGGCGCCAGCAACAACGGCGTCGGCAATCCGATCAGCCTCGACTCGCAAAACCTGATGAGTGACGCGCCGCTGCCGGCGCAGCGCGTCGGCATGGTGTTCATTGCCGAGTGGGTCGAGGTGCTGATGGGCATCCGCGGCAACTGGAACGCCGGCGACAGCAGCGGCGAAGGCTTGTCGCATTGGTCGGCCATCACCCGCTTCCAGCAAGGCCATGACAATTACTACGGATCGTTCGTCGCGAACTGGCTGAACGGCGACGGCAACCCCAATCAGGGAACGATCCTGCCGAATCCGGCGCGCGGCGACTGGGTCACCACGACCTACACCGGCTCGACCGTGAGCGACGGCACGTTCGTCCACGGCGACGGCGATCCCGTCAGCTACGGCTGTGCGCTCGGCTTCATCTACTACCTCAACGTCCAGCTCGGCTTCAGCATCAACCAGATCATCGCGAACTACAATTCCAACCTCGCCAGCATCTATCACGCCCTGACCAGCGACAATTCCAATCCGTTCCCGATCTTCCTCGGTCTCGTCGAGAGCGTCTATCCACCCGGAGCGACCGCGTCGATTTCCGGTCCCAACCGAAACAATCCCTTCCCGATCGCCCGCGTCTCCTTCGGTGCCGGCAAGAACACGTTCGGCAAGGACGAGACGCAGGACATCATCAACACGCAAGGAGGCTACGTTCCCAACGCCTTCACGATCTTCATCGAGGGTTTCAGCAAGAACTCGTTCCTGTTGCTCGGCATCACGGTCGGAAGTTTTGGCGGCTCGTTCCCAGGCCTCCCCGGCGTGGCGATCACGCCCAGTCCTACCGGCGTGCAGTTCGAGAGCGGCATCAACGACTTCACGCCGCAGCGTATCGAGATTCCCTACGATCTGCATATCGACACGCCGTTGCTGGGGCAGTTCCCCGCAAGCAACGAGACCGAATTCGACCTCACGGTCTCGCTGAACGCCTCTGCGACCGGACAGGTCAGCGGCTCGCAGGCCACGATGCAGTTCGAGCTGATCGCCGGCGCCGATCCTTACTTCACCAATTTGAACGCGGACCACAGCAACCTGCCCTATCTCAGCCAGGACCTGCGCGTCTTCACGGTCACCCCGGCGCTCAACGCGACGCCGATCCCCGGCGTGCCTGCGCTCGCAGACAGCGTCTCCGGCGCCTACACTTACATCCAGAACCTGCTGTCGCGCTGGAATTCCGCGGCCAACGGCTTCACCAATCCGAACGGTCCCGATCCGTTCACGACGATCCTGCCCGATCAGGGCGACGCCAACCAGGGCGACTCGTCCGTGAACCCGTTCACCGTGCAGATCAGCGGCACGTTCCCGCCCAATATCAGCATCGACAACAATTACAGCTTCGCCGTCGCGCGCGTGCGGCTGCGCGGCTCCGGGGGATCGCAGGCCAGCAATGTTCGGGTCTTCTTCAGGCTGTTTACCACCCAGACCAATGACACCGACTATGACGTCAACGGCGCCTACCTCTCCAACAATGATGCCGCCGGCAAGCCGGGGTCACCGAAGCTGGGCGCCGGCAACACCTCGATTCCGTTCTTCGCAACCAACAATTTTTCGAGCCAGACCGACTATTCGACCGGCCCCAACATTCAGCCGCTGACGATCCCCGACCATCAGGATCAGCTCTGGGCATATTACGGCTGCTTCCTCAATCTCTACGACAGTGGCAACGTCATCAACGGCGCGCAGGTGCAGACCTATCTGAACGGCACGCACCACTGCATCGTCGCCCAGATCGCCTTCGACGACGCGCCGATCCCCCAAGGCGTCTCGCCGCTGTCCTGGGACCAGCTGGCGCAGCGCAATCTCCAGGTCACGCGCTCCGACAATCCGGGCCCCGCGGCCGCGCATCGCATTCCGCAGACGTTTGACACGAAGCCAGGCCGCGTCGTCCGTCCGCCGCATGGGCCGAACACGATCTATCCGGACGAATTGATGATCGAATGGGGCAACGTCCCGACCGGCTCGGTCGCCTCGCTCTACTGGCCGCAGGTGCATGCCAGCGAGGTGCTGGCGCTCGCCAAGGCCTTCTACGGCGTCTCGCCGCTCGGCATGAGCGATGCCAATACGATCCGGATTCCGATCACACGCGGCGTCAGCTATGTGCCGATTCCGCCGGGCACCGGCGAAAATTTCGCCGGCCTCATTACCATCGACCTTCCCCAGGGCGTTCGCAGCGGACAGGTGTTCGACGTGACGGTCAAACGGCTCGGCACGCGCATCGGCAAGCCGCTGCCGCCGCCACCTCCACCTCCGCCGCCCGGCCCCAAGCTGCAGACCGCGCCGGCATTGCTGCATGCCGACGGCAAGACGGCACAGGTGGGAACCGCCAAGGGCAGCTCCAAACCCCATCGCACGCGGCCAACGGAGGTGGAGCGGCTGACGCAATGGCGCTACGTCGTCGGCACGTTCCAGATCCGCATTCCCGTGACCACGGGCGACAAGATCCTCCCCGCTGAAGAGACGACGCTTGCGATCATGAAATGGCGGCTGGAGCAGATGTCACCGTCCAATCGCTGGCACCCGGTGCTGGTACGTTACATCAAATACATCTCCGACCGCGTCGACGGCCTCGGCGGCAATGCGAGCGCCGTGCCGCCTTCGCTGACCTTCGTGCCGCCCTTGCCGAAGCGGCCGCATGAACCGGAGCGAGAGCGTTGCGGTAAGGTCTGCGAGGTTCTGTACGACTGTCACGGCGAGTTCACCGGCTTCATTCTCGAAGATTGCTGCGAGACGCATGTGTTCCACAGCCGAGCCAGAAACGTCGGCAGTCTTGCCGTGGAAGCCTGTCGCTACGGATTGACACTGTGCGTCTGGGTCGACGGCAAGGACCGCGAGAAGATCCGCAAGCTCGCGATCAAGGCTTAGAGCTGGGGCGACGACGCGATCCCGGTCGATAGGATCGCATGATCGTGAGAACGCAAGCTAACTCGAGAGAAAGCGCCGCGCACAAGGGCTCACACCTTTGGCGCGGCGCCGCCAGATCAGGACCCCTGCATGTAGCGAACGGGATTGTCGGGATCCGCTTCGAAGATGCCGGCAACCTCTGCGAACAGGATCGATACGGCACCCTGCTTGAGATCGTCGAACCGCTCGAAACTGAAGTTGTTGCCGCCCATGCGCAATTCGCCCAGCTTGCCGGCATAGCGGGATACGACCGGCGCGCCCTGCCTGGTTACCGTCACGTACACGCTGATGTAGTTCTTCTGGAGCGCAACACCGATCACCGGCCAGTCCGTGCTTTTTCCAGACTTGATGGCGTAGCGAAACTTGCCATAGCCGATCATCTTCATGCGCATGCCCGCCTCGCCCGCCGGCGTTCCCTGATGGAAATGGCGCTTGAGCGCTGGCGCGACCGAGACGATGAGCTTGTGCAACGCGGTCAGATCGCGCTTTCGCTCGGGATCGAAATCGAGATAGGCCTGCAATGTATCGGCGGTGACGCGGAACATGTGAGCCTCGACCGGTGGTTGGGTAGGCTACCCCCGCGCCTTGCTCCAGTCCGGAGCAACCGCGCCCGAGACGCCTTCGAAGGCGCCGTCGACGAGCTCGAACACCAGGACACGCGCGGCATCGACCGGGCCCGGCATGGTGACGCGGCCCTTAGGGACCAGCTTGAAGCCCACACGGCTGTAATAGGGCTCGTCGCCGACCAGCAGCACGATGCGATGACCCTTGTCCCTGGCCTCGTTCAACGCCCGGTCCATCAGCCTGCGGCCGATGCCGCGGCTGCGGAACGGCGGCTCGACGGTGAGCGGCCCGAGGAGCAGCGCCGGCGTCTCGCCGACCGTCACAGGCAATTGCCTGACGGAGCCGACCAGCAGCGTGCCGATGCGGGCGGTGAAGGAGACGTCGAGCAGGTGCTCGACATGCTCGCGGATGCGATAGGCGCTGAGAACGAAACGGCCGGGGCCGAAGGTGCGTTCGTGCAGCCGCTCGATCGCCTGGGCGTCGCCTGGAGCTTCGGGACGGATCGTGATTGAGAGATCGTTCATATTACGTTGCGGGATAGCATCTGCGCCTGTTGAGGTCCATGGGCGTCGCGCCCAACTTCAGTCGCTTTTCAGCGCCGGCTGGGACAAATAGGCCAGCATCTTCATCTCCCGCCGGCCGCGCGTCACGGTATCGAGCACGAGCCCGGACGAGACCGACAGCATCGCCATGATCATCAGGCCCATCGACAGGATGGCAGTCGGAAAGCGTGGCACCAGTCCGGTCTCGATGAAAGTGATGACGATCGGGATCGCGAGGATGATCGCGACCAACGCCAGCAGGATTCCGATCACCGTGAAGAAGCGCAGCGGCCGCTCCGAGCGGTAGAGCTTGAGCATGGTGCCGAGAATGCGAAAGCCGTCGCGCCAGGTGTTGAGCTTCGAGAATGAGCCCTCGGGGCGGGCGTAATAGGGTGTCTCGACCTCGGCCACCGGCAGCGACAATTCCAGCGCGTAGACCGCAAGCTCGGTCTCGATCTCGAAACCGTCGGAGAGCACAGGGAAGGATTTGACGAAGCGGCGCGAAAAAACGCGGTAGCCGGACAGGATGTCCTTGAACTCCTGTCCGAAGGTGGATGACAGGAAGCCGGTCAGCATGCGGTTGCCGGTGCGATGGCCGAGACGGTAGGCCGCCTGCGACTGGTCGATGCGGAGCCCGACCACCATGTCGAGATGCCCGTCGAGCAGCTTGTCGATCATATTGGGGGCGCTTGGCGCGTCGTAGGTGGCATCGCCGTCGACCAGCACGTAGATGTCGGCCTCGACGTCGGCGAACATACGGCGCACGACGTGGCCCTTGCCCTGCCGCCGCTCGCTACGGACGATCGCACCGGCCTCACGCGCGACGGAAGCGGTGCGGTCGCGTGAGTTGTTGTCGTAGACATAGATCTCCGCGGCAGGCAGCGCGCTGCGGAAATTGGCGACGACGGTCGCGACCGCCGCCTCCTCGTTGTAGCAGGGCACCAGCACGGCGATGCGAGGTTGGGCCGATGTCATTGCGGTATCGCTCCGAGACTGGCCGGCTCATGCCGAGCCGATGCAGCCTCAGGCACAGCGGCAGGCTGCAGCAGCCGGGCAAACGACAGCGTCCACAGCGACAGCATCGCAATCGGCACGACATAGTACGGCGTGAAGATCGGATGGCTCATGAAGAAGCCGAGATTGACGACGAGGTTGCCGGAAACGACGAGCGCGGCCTGTCGCATATGCCCCTCGCCGGCCCGCAGCAGCCAGAGTGTCGCGCCGATCGCGAGCACGATCAGCACGAACTGCATGTCGCGCAAATACTGGCCGAACACGGCAAGATCGAAAGCGGGCGCGACCACGTCGGCGCTGCCATAGGTCGTCGCCAGCGCGCTGCCGGCGTTGATCGCCTGCGCGACCAGCGTCGGCGCCATACCGACTAGCACGCCCGCACCGAAGGCAAGGCCCTGCACGAACGTTGCGAGGGAGCGCGTCCACAAAAAGGGAATGCCGAGAAACAGGAAATAGCCGGCAGCGAGCAGCGCGTTCGGCAGCCTGAAATTGACTGATACGCCGAGCAGGAGACCTATCAACGCGACCAGCAGAACGCTGCGTTTGTCTCTGCTCAGCCAAACCGCGGTCAGGAAACCGGCAACAGCGCACACGGCCATGGTCGGCGCGATCGAATAGCTCGCCTTCGCCGGGTTGATCATGAGATAGACGGCAAGCGCGCCGAACAAGCCTGCGCCGACGACGGACGGCAGCGTCCGCGCCAGACCGATGCCTGCTAGCGCGAGGCCGCACACGACCAGGCTCGCGGCAATGTAGAGCGGCACCACCTGATGGCCTTCCGGAAACAGCGCCAGCAGGAAGCCCGTGCCCGGCGGATATTGCAGCACGATCTTGCCGCCCCGCATCGGATTGTGGCAGGGCCAGCGGAGCTGATCCTTCCACTCGGGAAAGGCGATCTCCTTCATCTTGCCTTCGAAGTAGCGATCGTCGTCCTTCACCACGTTGGTGTCGAGCCCGCCGGCGCCGAAGCGCTGAAACAGATGTGCCTGCCTGAGATAGCAGATGTCGTCATAGACCCCGCGCGCCTCGCTCCAGCGCGACATTGTCCAAATGTTGCTGGCGAGGATCGCGAGGCAGATCAGGCCGAAGACGAGTTTTGCAGCTTTCATCAGTTTTCCGTGGCGTCCGTACGGACCCCTACTAGCATAGCCCGCCCTCACCGCCACGTCGTCATCACGGGCTTGCCATCGAGCACTTCCGCGATCCGCAGCCGCGTGCCGGGCGTTACCCCCTCCGGTAGCGCGGCGGCGTCGAAGAAGCCGCATTCGATGATCTCGCGGTTGGGCTCGGGCAACCGGTCCTGCCGGAAATGCCTGACGACGTAGACCGCGACATGGTCGCGGCGGGAGACATGGCTGTTCAGGAAGATGCCATGCAGCAGGGCCTCTCCGGTCACGTCGATGTCGCCCTCCTCCTTGAGCTCGCGGCGCATCGCCTGTTCCATGGTCTCGCCAAAGTCGACGCCGCCGCCAGGCAGATACCAGCCGGAGACGTAGCTGTGCTTGACCAGAAACACCCTGTTGTCGGCATCGAGCACCACGGCGCGAACGCCCAGCGTCATGCCACGGACCACCAGGAAATAGGCGTGGAAGAACCGCCGCAGCAGCGGCTCGAATTTCCGTCGGACCCGGTACAGACGCTCTCCCATCAGTCTCTCAGGCTTCCCTCTCTCAGGCTTCCCTTGCACGTTGCAGGCGACCTTGCCATTACAGCATATGAATAGCGAGGCAATCGCGCGCGATGGCATCTTTCATGGCACCCTTCACGCTCGCCCATCTGTCCGACCCGCATCTGCCGCCGCTGCCGAAGCCGCGGCTGACCGAGCTCGCCGGCAAGCGCGTGCTCGGCTACGTCAACTGGACGCGCAACCGCCATAAATACCAGCGCCGCGAGGTGCTCGACGCGCTGGTTGCCGATGTGCAGGCGCAGGCGCCGGACCATATCGCGGTGACCGGCGATCTCGTCAACCTGGCGATGGAGGCGGAATTCGCACCGGCGCGCGCCTGGCTCGACAGCGTCGGCCCGCCCGACCGCGTCACCACAATTCCCGGCAATCACGATGCCTATGTCCGCGCGACCTATCACCGCTTCGGCGAGACCTTTGCGCCTTATCTCGCGGACGACGAGGGCCGCGTTGGCTTTCCCGGCGTGCGCCGGCGCGGGCCGGTTGCGCTGATCAGCCTCTCCAGCGCCGTGCCGACGCTGCCCTTGATGGCGACGGGCACGCTCGGGCGCGATCAGCTCGCCAATCTCGAACAGGTGCTCGTGCAGCTCGCGGCCGAAGACGTCTTCCGCGTGTTGCTGGTGCATCACCCCCTGAAGTCCGACGCGCGCCAGAAGCGGCTGACGGATTCGGTCGCGCTGCTGGCGCTGCTGAAGCGCCGGGGTGTCGAACTGATCCTGCACGGGCACGACCACATTCATTCGACGATGTGGTTCGAAGGCCCCAACGGCAAGATTCCCGCGATTGGCGTGCCATCGGCCTCCGCGCTCGCGCACGGGCGCTATCCCGCGGCGGCCTACAATTTGTTTGCGATCGAGAAGGACAATGCCGGCTGGCGCTGCGAGCAGATCGTGCGGAGCATCGATCATGGCCTGCAGATCCGGGAGATCAAACGCACGCGGGTGGTGTAGCTGGCTGTCATTCCCCGGAATGACGGTGGATAAAACTACCAGCTCCGCAACACCGCGAGCACGGCGACACCGAACAGCGCGGCGGCCCCGAGGATGAAGCCGAACAGGAACGGCCAGACGCGCGAGCGGCGCGGCGGCTGCTCCGCAACTTCTTCCTTGGGCTCTGGCGGCACCACCATCGCATGCTCGCGCTCGATCATGCGGCGGGCGACGTAGTCGGTCACGGCGTCCACGATCACGGCGGTGTCGTGCGATTCGGCGAGCACGATGCGGCCGAACCGGGTGTCCTGGACGAAGCGGTATTGCCGCTTGTCGCGTCCCATCATGATATGGGCAACGACGTCGACCCAGAGTCTCGGCGTATCACCCTGGCTGATGCCGCGGTCGAACAGATCGATCCTGTCAGGCACCTGGGCGAACAGCGGATCGAGCGCGTCGTTGAGGATCTCGAGCCGGGCCACCTCGGCGTCCCTGAGATCGACGACCACGCCGGTCCGATCGGCAGCCTCGATCCGCGCGCGCAACAGCGCATCGCGCAGCCGCACCGGGCGCGGCTGGCCGGGATTGATACCGCTGGTCTCGGGCTCTGACATTGTCGTCCTCGTCCTCAACTCTCCCCATTAACCTATCAGCAACCAACACCCCCGCAAAGGGTCCATTATTCCAGATACTTACGGTGCCCACAGGCCGCTGATGTGTGCCAAAAACAGACGATCCCACCCGGCTTGCGCCGGATGGGACCCTCCGTCCTTGGACGTCTTCTTAGAGTTTATCAGCCAGCCGTCAGGCCGAGACCCGGGACGGCTCTTCCACGATCGAGAAACGGACGCCGGCCTTGTGGCGGTTCTCTTCCGAAACCGAGCGCCAGGCGTCTTCGGCTTCCTTGCGGGTCTTGAACGGACCCTGCACCTGGGCCGAGCCTTCGACGAGCTTGTGGAAGTTCATCGAGCCGAACTCGCCGCCGATCACCCAGAAATTGCTGCCTTTGGTCATTGTCAGTCTCCTGTCGAGGTGCGTTAGCCGAACTGGTTCATGGTGTTGTGGGCGCCGCCCGCCTTCAGGGCCGCTTCGCCCGCAAAGTATTCCTTGTGGTCGTCGCCGATGTCGGAGCCGGCCATGTTCTGGTGCTTGGCGCAGGCGATGCCCTGACGGATCTCCTGGCGCTGCACGTTCTTGACGTAGCCGAGCATGCCCTGCTCGCCGAAATACTCGCGTGCGAGGTTGTCGGTGGACAGCGCGGCCGTGTGGTAGGTCGGCAGCGTGATCAGGTGATGGAAGATGCCGGCGCGCTTGGCCGAATCCGCCTGGAAGGTGCGGATGCGCTCGTCGGCTTCGATCGCCAGCGGCGTATCGTCATATTCCGGCTTCATCAGCTCGGCGCGGCTGTACTTGCTGACATCCTTGCCGGCTTCCTTCATCGCGTCGTAGACCTGCTGACGGAAGTTGATGGTCCAGTTGAACGACGGCGAGTTGTTGTAGGCGAGCTTGGCGTTCGGGATGACCTCGCGGATGCGGTCGACCATCTTGGCGATCTGCTCGATATGCGGCTTCTCGGTCTCGATCCACAACAGGTCAGCGCCGTTCTGGAGCGAGGTGATGCTGTCGAGCACGCAGCGGTCCTCGCCCGTACCGGCACGGAACTGGTAGAGGTTCGAGGGCAGCCGCTTCGGACGCATCATCTTGCCGTTGCGGTTGATGATGACGTCGCCGTTCCTGGCATTCGCCGCCGTGACTTCCTCACAGTCGAGGAAGCTGTTGTACTGGTCGCCGATGTCGCCGGGCTTGTGGCTGACAGCGATCTGCTGCGTCAGGCCGGCACCGAGCGAGTCGGTGCGGGTGACGATGATGCCGTCTTCGACGCCGAGCTCGAGGAAGGCGTGGCGGCAGGCGCGGATCTTGGCGATGAACACCTCGTGCGGCACGGTGACCTTGCCGTCCTGGTGACCGCACTGCTTCTCGTCCGAGACCTGGTTCTCGATCTGCAGCGCACAGGCGCCCGCTTCGATCATCTTCTTGGCGAGCAGATAGGTCGCCTCGGCGTTGCCGAAGCCGGCGTCGATGTCGGCGATGACGGGAACGACGTGGGTCTGGAAGTTGTCGATCTTCGCGATCAGCTCCTTCTCGCGCGTGGTGTCGCCTTCCTTGCGCGCCTTGTCCAGGCTGCGGAAGATGTCGTTGAGCTCGCGGGAATCCGCCTGACGGAGGAAGGTGTAGAGCTCCTCGATCAGCGCCGGCACCGAGGTCTTCTCATGCATCGACTGGTCGGGCAGCGGACCGAACTCGGAGCGCAGCGCCGCGATCATCCAGCCGGACAGGTACAGATATTTGCGATCGGTCCTGCCGCCGAAGTGCTTCTTGATCGAGATCAGCTTCTGCTGGGCGATGAAGCCGTGCCAGCACCCCAGCGACTGGGTGTACTTGGTCGGATCGTTGTCATAGGCCGCCATGTCGGCCCGCATCAGCGCCGCGGTGTAGCGGGCGACGTCGAGGCCGGTCTTGAAACGGTTCTGCAGGCGCATGCGCGCGACGGCCTCGGCCGTCACCCCGTTCCAGGTCGGCTGGGTCTGGAGGAGCGCCTGGGCCGCATCGATCTCGCTCTGATACGAGGCCGGGCCCTGAAGGGTGCTGATGCCGCGGGGCTGGTAATTCATGTGCCTTATCCTTCTCGACGGATGACAAAACGAAGTGCTTCGTCATCGACATTTTTGACAATGCATTGCGAAATGCGTGTCACGAGATAAACGCGAGAAAGAGAAGTTCGTACAGGGGTCTTGTATTTGAATGGTGATGTCATGTAACATCAGAACATGTAATAGATGTTATTTTGTAAATCTTGTAAATTATAGGTCAGGAAGGCTGACCTTGATGCCTCTGGAGGCCTGAAAATGCCCGCTGAGCCCGGGAAAAAGCTGTTCGTCGGCCCCCGCTTCCGGCGGATCCGGCAACAATTGGGACTGTCCCAGACCCAGATCGCCGAGGGGCTCGGGATCTCGCCGAGCTATGTCAACCTGATCGAACGGAACCAGCGCCCGGTGACGGCGCAGATCCTGCTGCGGCTGGCCGAGACCTACGACCTCGACTTGCGCGACCTCGCCACCGCCGACGAGGACCGCTTCTTCGCCGAGTTGAACGAGATCTTTTCCGATCCGCTGTTCCGCCAGATCGACGTGCCCAAGCAGGAGCTGCGCGACCTCGCCGAGCTCTGCCCCGGCGTCACCCATGCACTGCAACGGCTCTATGCCGCCTATACCGAGGCGCGCCAGGGCGAGACGCTGGCGGCCGCGCAAATGGCCGACCGCGACGTCGGCACGCGCTATGAGGCCAATCCGGTCGAGCGCGTGCGCGAGCTGATCGAGGCCAATCGCAACTATTTTCCGGAGCTCGAGCAGGCCGCGGAAAACCTGCGCGACGAATTGAATGTGCCGGCCGAGGGGCTCTATGCCGCGCTTGTGGAGCGCCTGCGGGAAAAGCATTCGATCCAGACCCGCATCATGCCTGTCGACGTAATGCGCGAGACGCTCCGCCGTTTCGACCGCCACCGCCGCCAGTTGCTGATCTCGGAGCTGGTCGATCCGCCCGGCCGCGCCTTCCAGCTCGCCTTTCAGCTGGGCCTGGGCGAATGCGCGCAAGCCCTGGAGACCATCATCGGCCGCGCCGGTCCGCTCGACGATGCGCCGCGGCGGCTGTTCCGCATCACGCTCGGCAATTACTTTGCGGCCGCCGTGATGATGCCGTATCCGGCGTTCCTCGCCGCGGCCGAAGCACTGAACTACGACATTCACGTGCTGGCGCAGCGCTTCAATTCCGGCTTCGAGCAGGTCTGCCATCGCCTCACCACCTTGCAGCGGCCGAACGCGCGCGGCATTCCGTTCTTCCTCCTGCGTGTCGACAATGCCGGCAACGTCTCCAAGCGCTTCTCGTCCGGCACGTTCCCGTTCTCGAAATTCGGCGGCACCTGTCCTTTGTGGAACGTGCACTCGACCTTCGACACGCCGGATCGCCTGCTCAAGCAGGTGATCGAGCTCTCCGACGGCACGCGCTATTTCTCGATCGCGCAGATGGTGCGCCGTCCCGTCGCGCCGCACCCGCTGCCACAGCCGCGCTTCGCCATCGGCCTCGGCTGCGAGATCCGTCATGCGTCACGCCTGGTCTATGCAGCCGGCATGGATCTGGAGAAAACGGAAGGCACACCCATCGGCGTCAACTGCCGCCTCTGCGAGCGCGAAAACTGCGCCCAGCGCGCCGAGCCGCCGATCACGCGCACGCTGATTTTGGACGAGACGACGAGAAGGGTATCGAGCTTCGCGTTCTCGAATGCAAGGGAGTTGTGAAGCTCAACTGTCATGCCCCGCGAAAGCGGGGGCATCCAGTACGCCGCGGCGCCTCGGTTCAACCACCACCGTCTCGGCGTACTGGATCGTCAAGCCGGGCGATGACAGTTGAGCGCGAGGCGAGCGCGAACCGCCACCCTCACGCCAGCGTATGCACGATCACCGGCCCGGCCGCGGCGCTCGCGTGCCCGGCGAGCAGCGAGCCCAGATCCTTCTCGATCCAGGCGATCGCGCGCTTGTTGGCCTCCTCGGCCTGCTCGAATTTGTCGAAGATGGAGATCGCGGTCACGGTGTCGTCGCCGGCATAGACCACGTAATAGGCCCTGAAGCCGTCGACGTCGCTGATGATCGGAACGGCACCGTCCTTGATGCGGCGAGCAAGCTCCTCGGCGCTTCCGCTCTTGGCCTTGGCCTGACGGATGGCGGCATACATGGCATCCTCCCTTCCGGGTATTGCTGTGGGCATGGTGCCCGGCTTCGATCCTACGCCGAAGCGCGGAGCCGGGATACCCTGCTTGGTTAACCCTGCCCTAATCCGCCTGCGCGATCTGCAACCAAGGATTAAGCACGCCTCAACATCGCTGCCTTAGTCTCGCCCCACTCACTTTTCGCAAACAACGGCAGCTTATCCTGCCGCGTGAAGTGACATCAGGGGGTTCATCATGCGCATTGCGTTGCTGCTGACCGCGACCGTTGTCGGCGCGCTCTTTGCCAATCCGTCCAACGCCGGCTCGCTCGACGTTGCGTCGGCCGATGCCGCGAAGCCGCTGCCGCCCGGCTTTCAGAGCTATCGCGGCTACATGTTCGACGTGTCGGAGGCGTCCGATCGCAAGGACCTCGACAAGCTCACAGACAATCTGAAGCAGCAGATCGACGTCGTCGAGGCCGCCGGCCTCTCGCCGCGCGTGATGCGTTTCTTCCACACCGTTCCGATCATCGCGAGCGAGCTGGCTTGCCTGGACGAAGGCGCCGCGACCGCCTGCTACGGCCGGGTCACGCCGGACATCCAGCGCACCTCGCCCCGCACGCTGACGGTGTGGGACCATGACAAGCAGCGCTGGACCAATCCGAACGCCGTCGACCTCGCGGTCGATTCCGGGCTCGGCGTGATCATGATCCGGCCGGACATGATGCGCTACGAGAAAGAGGCCGTGCTGCTGCATGAAATGCTGCACGCCTATCACGCACGACTCTTGCCCGACGGCTACGCCAACAAGGGCGTGATCAGCTATTACGCCTATGCCAAGTCCAAGGATCTCCTGCCCAAGGAGGCCTACGCGATGAAGAATCACATGGAATTCTTTGCCGTGACCGCGAGCATTTTCCTGGCGGGAAAGAGCGATTACCAGGATCCGAAGACCCGCGCGGCGCTCAAGGAGAAGATGCCGGACTATTACAAATATCTGGTCGGCGTGTTCGGCTTCGACCCCGATCCGGCAGCGGCCTCGAGCGGACCGGTCGCCTCGCTGAAGTGAGTTCGGTCTGGCTCACCTGCGCCAACCTCAAGCCAAAAGCCGCGCGACATGCGCGGCTTTTTCGTTTTGGAAGGCCGGAAGCTGCGGATGACGCACGGGCGGCAATTGCCAAGGCGGGGGCTGATCTGCATAGTCCCGCCGCATCGATTGGACTGTTTCGAAGAGGATAGAAGACATGGCGGACGCCGACCTGGATGTCGTGATCCGGCAACTGGCAAGACAGCTGCAGACGGGCCTGATGACCCGCGCCAAGGAGCGGCGGGATCGCTTCAGCGGCCTCGCAGCCAAGGCCAAGAGCAAGGAGACCGGCGCCCGCTTCAAGATGATGGCCAAGGCCACCATGGAACAGGCCACGGCCGCCGCAAGGCGCCTGCAGATGTCCGCAGACAACGTCGCCGACAGCTACGCCCGCGCGATGCGGCTCGCCGCCAGCACGCAAGCCGAGGTGAAGGCGGAAAAGCCTGCCAAGGAAAAGCCCGTGAAAGACAAGCCGGCGAAGAAGGCCGCGAAGGCCAAGGCGGCAAAAGCAAAGAAAGCAAAATAGCCGGCCGGCGCTTTCACCGCCGCGGTGTCGAGACCTCGGTCGGCTCGGAACGGGTGAGCTCGGCGAGCTTGGCGCGCGCGGCGTCATGGGCCCGGCTGTCCTTGCCGGGAGGCAGCGCAAGGGCGGCTTCGAAATCGGCGCGGGCCTCGATGGCCTGGCCGCGCGCAAGGAATGCGAGGCCACGGTCGAGGCGGGCCTGCGCATCGCGGGGGTCGAGACGGACCGCCGTGCTGTAGCTCAGGATGGCGCGGTCGAGATCGCCTTTGGCGATGAGTGCACGGCCGCGCTCGCGATAGGGCGCCGCCGGCTTGGGATCGAGCGCGATCGCCTCGTCATAATCGGTGATCGCAAGCTCCGGCTCGCCGTTCTGCCGATATGCCTGCGCGCGGTCGCGGTAGAGCGAGGCGCGGTTGGGATTGAGCTGGATGGCCTCGTTGAAATCGGCGATCGCCCGGCCGTTGTCGCCGTGCCGTAGCGCGATCCGTCCACGTCCCTCATAGGCGAAGGCGATCAGGGAGCCGCGCAACGGCGAGAAGCCGATCACGGCCGAGCAGATGTCGGGCTCATCCTCGTCGCCGCAATTCACGACCGTATGCGTGGACAGGCCGATGGCCACGCCCAGGACGATCAATAATGGCAGGGCAACTCTGGTCATCTTCGACGGCGACCGGCAGGCCGGCCGCACATCCCCTTTCGAAGGAACACTCTGGGTCGGCTGTTAACACCCCCCGAGGCGGCCCTCTGTGCGCCAGATCACAATGGCAGCATAATGCATGACCGCGCAAGGCGGCCTCCCGCTCGCCTGCCGTCCCTTGGGCTAGGCCAATCTAGGCCAATTGGAGCACCCAGATGCAGCACTTCCAGACCACCAAACCAAGCAGGTAGCACCAGACCACCGTTACCGAGGCCAGTGACGTCAGGAGAAGCGCGCCTTCCATTCGTTCCAGAAAGCCTTCACGCGGCGCAATGTCGCGTTCGACCACACGCTCGATCTGCAACGGTACCATGCGAACCTCCGGCGATTTGCATGCGCAAATCTTGCCACTCGGCAAGCATTCCAACCTGTTGCTCCCCCAGCCAAGGCGAGCAGTGACAGGTCTGGCGCAACGGCCGACGGAGTGCAAGCTACATTTCGGATCGTGCGCAGCAACAATCGGCACCCTGACGATGATCACGCCAGACGCCGGCAATGCGACGTTGCATCAGAAATTTCTCGCTTGAATTGCAGCGCCGTGAGAATACGCCGGCGCTGCTCGCGAGCTCATCCCCACGGACCGCGCGAGGATGATCGGCCCCACGGGCCGTGCGGCGGATAGTTCTCGTTGGCGCCGACCGAGGGCGTCGCCTGCGTGCCGAGCTCGGCCGCGAGCTGCTGGAGCGCCGCGATGCGGTTCTGCGTCGAGGGATGGGTGGTGAAGAGATTGTCGATGCCGTGGCCCGACAGCGGGTTGATGATGAACATATGCGCGGTCGCCGGATTGCGCTCGGCATCATAATTCGGCACCTGATGCGCGGCACTCTCGATCTTCACCAGCGCCGAGGCAAGCCACATCGGCTGTCCCGCGATCCGCGCGCCAAGATTGTCGGCGGCATATTCGCGGGTGCGGCTGATGGCCATCTGCACCAGCATGGCTCCGAGCGGGGCGAGGATCATCATCAGGATCGAGCCGACGATGCGGGGACCGTTGTTGTCGCGATGGCCGCCGAAGAACATGCCGAACTGCGCCAGCATGGAGATCGCACCCGCGATGGTCGCGGTGATGGTCATCAGCAGCGTGTCGTGATTTTTGATATGCGCAAGCTCATGCGCGATCACGCCGGCGAGTTCCTCGCGGCTGAGCTGGTTCATCAGGCCGACGGTGACGGCGACGGCGGCGTTCTCGGGATTGCGGCCTGTCGCGAACGCGTTCGGCTGCGCCTCGTCCACCACGAACACCCGCGGCATCGGCAACCCAGCGCGGCCAGCAAGCTCGGCCACGAGCCCGACCAGCTCCGGCGCGCTTTGACGGTCGACCTCATGGGCGCCGTACATCGAGAGCACCATGCGGTCGGAGTTCCAGTAGGTGACGAGATTGGTCGCCGCTGCAATCACGAGCGCGATCATGGCGCCTGAGGCGCCGCCGATCAGATAGCCCACGCCCATGAACAAGGCGGTGAGGCCTGCGAGAAGCATTCCGGTACGTAGATAGTTCATGACCGTCTCCAGCGCCGGCCATGGCCGCCAAAGGCACTGCGGGCCGGCAGACATCAGGTAGGAACGACCCCTGCTGAAGCGCAAGGTTTCAAGGTGCGTCGCGGAGCCGCGGCACTGGCTTGAGCTCGATCATTCCATTAAACTTCGTCGAGAATCCAAGCCTCCTCCCCTTTCGGAAACCTCATGCTCCTGACCCGATTTGCGATCGCGGCCGTTACCCTCGCCGCGCTCTCCCTTCCCGCCTCCGCCCAGTTCGCGCCGCCGCCCGCAAAGCCCGCGGCGCCCAGGGCGACTGCGCCGTCGCCACGCGCCGCCTCGTGCCACAACGGAGCGGGCTTCGATCGCTTCCTCGCCGAGGTGAAACAGCAAGCGGTCGCCGCAGGCGTGTCGCAACGAACGATATCGGAGGCTTCGCCCTACCTCGTCTACGACCAGGGCATCGTCAATCGCGACCGCGGCCAGCGCGTGTTCGGCCAGCTCTTCACCGAATTCGCCGGCCGCATGGCCGCGCCCTATCGCATGCAGAACGGCCAGCAGCACATCAAGCAGCACGCGGCCGCATTCGCGCGCGCCGAGAAGGAGTACGGCGTGCCGCCTGCGGTCATCGCCGCGTTCTGGGGTCTGGAGAGCGACTTCGGTGCCAACATGGGCAATCTGCCGACGCTGAAATCGCTGGTGTCGCTCGCCTATGACTGCCGGCGCTCGGAGATGTTCGTGAACGAGACCATCGCCGCGCTGAAGATCATCGATCGCGGCGATCTCACGCCCGACGAGATGATCGGCTCATGGGCCGGCGAGCTCGGCCAGACGCAATTCCTGCCGACGCATTATGTCAACTACGCCGTCGACTATGATGGCGACGGGCGGCGCGACCTCTTACGCAGCGGAGACGATGTGATCGGCTCGACCGCGAACTACATCGCCAATGGGTTGAAGTGGCGGCGCGGCGAGCCGTGGCTGGAAGAGATCAAGGTCCCGCAGAACCTGCCATGGGATCAGACCGACCTCAGCGTGCAGCTGCCGCGCTCGAAATGGGCACAGTTCGGCGTCACCTATCCCGACGGCCGGCCGCTGCCGAACGATAATCTTCCGGCTTCCGTGCTGCTGCCGATGGGACGCTTTGGGCCAGCCTTCATGGCCTACGCGAATTTCGCCGCCTATACCGAATGGAATAACTCGCTGATCTATTCGACCACCGCAGGCTATCTCGCCTCGCGCATCGCGGGCGCAGCGCCGATGCGCAAGCCTGCCGGGCAAGTGGCGCAATTGCCGTTCAACGAGCTCAAGCAATTGCAGCAGCTGCTGGTCCAGGCCGGCTTCAATGTCGGCAAGGTCGACGGCGTTCTCGGCCAGCAGAGCCGCGCGGCCGTCAAGGCGATGCAGATCAAATACGGCCTGCCGGCCGATTCCTGGCCGACCGTGGAGCTTCTGGCCCGCATGCGCGGCGGCACGGCACAGGCGCAGCCCCAGGCGACAGTGCGATAGAATTTTCGCACCGCACAAGCCATTTTCGCAATTGTATTATTCCATGAGGCTCCCATGTGAGTGGCTCAGGTTTTCCGCCTGAGATTCCCACCATCAAAGCGAGCATCACATGTCCTTCTATGACGCCGTCGTCCCCGCCTATTTGCAAATGCTGAACAGCTTGACCGGCTTGCTCACCAAGGCCGAGGCGCATTGCGCGGCCAAGAAGATCGACCCGAGCGTCATGCTCGGCTCCCGCCTGTTCCCGGACATGCTGCCGCTGTCGAAGCAGATCCAGCTGGCCAGCGATTTCGCTGCCAAGGGCTGCGCCCGGCTGACCCATGGCGAGCTGCCTTCGATGCCCGACACGGAAAAGACGTTTGAGGAGCTGAAGCAGCGGCTCGCGAAGACGATCGACTATGTGAAGTCGTTCAAGCCAGAGCAGTTCGAGGGCGCCGACAGCAAGGACGTGACCTTCCCGGCGGGCCCGGACCGGACCATGACGCTCAGGGGTCAACAGTTCTTCAGCGCCGTCTCGCTGCCGAACTTCTATTTCCACGCCACGACCGCTCACGGCATCATGCGCCACAACGGCGTTGAGATCGGCAAACGCGATTTCCTCGGCGCGAACTGATTGCTGGATCGCACGGCCACGACAGCGGAAATCCGCTGCCACGGCCGAATTTGCGCATGAATCATGCTGCGCGGGCCCTGCCGCGCAGCTCGCCTGCACTTTCCGTATGGCTCATCCCTTGCGCCTGATGCCGCGATGCACAAGTGTTCCAGACCTCTTAACCTCTGGAAGCATCCCGATGAGCCGTTCGACCAAATTGTTTGAGACCTACAAGCTCGGCCCGATCACGCTGGCCAACCGCCTGGTGATGGCACCGCTGACGCGCAACCGCGCCTCGCCCGGCACCTTCGTCCCCTCCCCGCTCGCAGCTGAGTATTACGGCCAACGCGCTTCCGCAGGCCTGCTGATCACCGAAGCGAGCCAGGTCTCGCAGCAGGGCCAGGGCTACCAGGACACCCCCGGCATCTACAGCAAGGACCAGGTCGCCGGCTGGCGCAAGGTCACCGACAAGGTGCATGAGCGCGGCGGCAAGATCTTCATCCAGCTCTGGCATGTCGGCCGCATCTCGCATGTCGACCTCCAGGCGAATGGCGCAGCCCCGGTGGCGCCGAGCGCGATCCGCGCCAAGGGCAAGACGTTCGTGAACGGCACCTTTGCCGACGTCTCCGAGCCCCGTGCGCTCGAGCTCTCCGAAATTCCGGGAATCATCGACGATTTCAAGCGCGCCGCGAAGAATGCGCTGGAAGCCGGCTTCGACGGCGTCGAGATTCATGGCGCCAACGGCTATCTGCTCGAGCAGTTCGCCAAGGACGGCGCCAACAAGCGCACCGACGCCTATGGCGGCTCGATCGAGAACCGCGCCAGGTTGATGCTGGAAGTCTCCAAGGCCGTCGTGACTGAAGCCGGCGCCGACCGCACCGGCATCCGCATCTCGCCGGTGACGCCCGCCAACGACATCTCGGATTCGAACCCGCAAGCTCTGTACGACCATATCGTCGACGGCCTCAGCGCGCTGAAGCTTGTCTATCTCCACGTCGTCGAAGGTGCCACCGGCGGTCCGCGCGACGTCGCCCCGTTCGACTATGCGAGCATCCGCAAGCGCTTCGCTGGTGCCTACGTCGCCAACAACGGCTACGATTTCGATCTCGCCACCAAGGTGCTCGACGCAAACGCGGCCGATCTCATCGCCTTCGGCAAGCCGTTCATCTCCAACCCCGACCTGGTCGAGCGGCTGAAGACGGGCGCGGCGCTGAACGATTGGGACAAGAACACGTTCTACGGCGGCGGCGCCAAGGGATACACGGACTACCCGACGCTGGCGGCCGAGCCGGCGGAGTGATCGTCTCCCTCTCCCCGCTTGCGGGGATAGGTGAGAAAGACAAAAGGCCGGGATCACTCCCGGCCTTTTGCCTTGGGTGCGCCCAGTCCCGCTATATTGCTGGACCCTCGCATCCTTGCTCTAATGCGGCGATGGATGACACTGAGACACTCGTTCGCCGCGCGGCTGAAGCGTTCAATGCGGGCAAGCCGGACGAGGCGCAGCGTCTATGCGAAAAAGGCCTTGCACGCGCGCCGGCCGATCCGGTGCTGCATCATCTGCTGGCCGCCGTGTTGTTCTCCAGAGGCGTCATCGCCCCGGCTCACGCACATATCGACGTCAGTCTGGCCAAGCGGCCCAACAATGCGCCGGCCCGACTGCTGGCCGCCCGCATCGCGCGCAGCGAAGGCCAGCTCGACGCCGCGCTCGGACATCTCGATGCCGCGATCGCCACCAGCCCGCAGCGCGAGATGTTCGTCGAGAAGGCCCGGACGCTCGATATGGCCGGACTGCGAGATCAGGCGCGCGGGGCGTGGCAGGCGATCCTCAAGGTCGTCCCCGGTCATCAGGAAGCAACGGCGCGGCTCGGACGGCTGGCGTGGGAAGACGGCGATCCCGCCACCGCCGCAAGCCTGCTCGCGCAAGCGGTCGCAGCGAGCGCGCCGGCTTCGGTGTGGTTCGATCTCGGCGTTGCGCGGCAGGATCTGCGCGATCACACCGGCGCTGCCACCGCCTACCGCAAGGCGCTCGAGCTCAAGCCCGATCATGCCGAGGCCGCACTCAACCTCGGCATTGCCCTGCAGGAGGGTGGTGACGTCGACGCCGCCATGGGTGCCTTTGCCCAGGCCTATCGCTTGCGTCCACAGCTGTTCGGCTCGATCGCAATGGCGCTGACGTCGGCCTCGCACGGCCGTCTTTGGCTCGACGAGGACGGGCTGCGCCGCGCTCTAGCGCGTTAGCCGCCCGCGTTTTGCGCGAAACTGCTTCCGGTAGACGTTGGGCGCAGCCAGCACGTCGGCGACAACCTTCGCGTAGGATTGCCGATGCGCCTCGTCGAAGGACTCGAACATCAGCTCGGGCGCCTGCCGCGGAACGGCAAAGCATTGCGCGATCGGCGTGCCCTTTTCCAGGACACCTGAGAATTCGGGCTTGATCCAAACGGCCGGAAAATTGATGCCGCCGTCGTGGAAGCGATCGGCGTCGACCAGGCCCGACACCAGGCGAAACGGCAGGTCATCCCGATTGACGGGATGCGTCGCGAACAGCGACCAGCCGGGCTCGAGCTCGATGGTCCAGAAGCTGTTGAACTTGATGGCGGAGCGTCCGTTCGCGAAAGGCGCAGCAGCGAACTGCGCAGCGGGATGGAAGCTCAGAGGCGCGCGCGGATGCCCCGCCGTCTCCGGCTCGGGGATGTCCCAATCCCACGAAAACTGCCCTGACTCGATCCTGATGTCGCACGGCAGCGGAATCATGACTCCATAGGCCATCGCATCGACGAAGGGCGGGCACTGCTTGACCGTGCGGATGTCGCGGTCGTGGATGTCCGAATGCGCCGTCGCCGGCATTGCCCGCAGCCAGTCCGGCAAGGCGCTGCGCGCCGGAAAGGGCTGCAGCAGATGACCGGCCAGCTTTGGATCGCAACGGAAAATCATTCGCATGGTGAAGTCTCGCGTCTGAATCCGAGCCATCCAGGACCGGATCTTGGCCAATTCAGATCACCACCGCCGATAAGGCAATAGCCAATAAGACAAAAGGCCGGGATTGCTCCCGGCCTCCTGCTTTCATGGATAGCCGGGACGAGCCCGGCCATCATGATGTCTCGCGAATTACTTCGCTTCGGCGCGCTTCGGCGGCGAGGCCGGCCACGACTTGATCAGCGTGTCGTAGTCGACGGTTTCGCCCTTCGGCTTCTCGTTCGCGAGCTTGCGCTGCGGAGCGATGTTGCCGTCCTTGGCCGACTTGGCGAACCAGTACTCGGCGGTCTCCTTCTTGTTGAGCTTCGGACCGCAGGCACCCTGCACGCCCGACTTCTCGAGACGCTCCATGACCGAGTCCTGAGCGGCTGCCAGCGCATCCATCGCCGCCTGCGGCGTCTTCGCACCGGACGACGCATCACCGATGTTCTGCCACCAGAGCTGAGCGAGCTTCGGATAGTCAGGCACGTTGTTGCCGGTCGGGGTCCACTGCACGCGCGCGGGCGAGCGGTAGAACTCGATCAGGCCGCCGAGCTTCGGCGCGCGTTCCGTGAAGGACTTGTCCCAGATGTCGGATTCACGGATGAAGGTCAGACCGACATGGCTCTTCTTCAGCGACACCGTCTTGGAGACGATGAACTGGAGGTAGAGCCAGGCCGCCTTACGGCGATCGACCGGGGTCGACTTCAGCAAGGTCGCCGATCCCACGTCCTGGTAGCCGAGCTTCATGCCGTCCTTCCAGTACGAGCCGTGCGGCGACGGGGCCATACGCCACTTCGGCGTACCGTCCGCGTTCATCACCGGCAGGCCGGGCTTCACCATGTCGGCGGTGAAGGCGGTGTACCAGAAGATCTGCTGGGCGATATTGCCCTGCGACGGAACCGGACCGGACTCGGAGAAGGTCATGCCCTGTGCCTGCGGCGGAGCATACTTCTTCATCCAGTCGAGGTACTTCACGATCGAATAGACCGCCGCCGGACCGTTGACGTCGCCGCCGCGCTCGACGCTCGAGCCGACGGGACGGCAGCCTTCCATGCGGATGCCCCATTCGTCGACCGGCAGACCGTTCGGAATGCCCTTGTCGCCGTTACCGGCCATCGACAGCCAGGCGTCGGTGAAACGCCAGCCGAGCGACGGATCCTTCTTGCCGTAATCCATGTGACCATAGACACGGACGCCGTTGACTTCCTTGATGTCGTTGGTGAAGAACTCGGCGATGTCTTCATAGGCCGACCAGTTCACGGGAACGCCGAGATCGTAGCCATACTTGGCCTTGAACTTGGCCTTGTAGTCGGGATTGGTGAACCAATCGTACCGGAACCAGTAGAGGTTCGCGAACTGCTGGTCGGGCAGCTGATAGAGGTGACCGTTCGGCGCGGTCGTGAACGACTTGCCGATGAAGTCGTTGACGTCGAGCATCGGGTCGGTGACGTCCTTGCCGTCCTTCGCCATCCAGTCGGTCAGGTCGACCGCCTGGCCATAGCGGAAGTGCGTTCCGATGAAGTCGGAGTCGTTGATCCAGCCGTCATAGACGTTCTTGCCCGACTGCATCTGGGTCTGGATCTTTTCGACGACGTCACCTTCCTGGATGATGTCGTGCTTGACCTTGATGCCGGTGATTTCCTCGAACGCCTTCGCCAGCGTACGAGATTCGTATTCGTGCGTGGTCAGCGTCTCGGAGACAACGTTGATCTCCATGCCCTTGAAGGGTTCAGCGGCCTTGATGAACCACTGCATTTCCTTCAGTGCGTCGTCCTTCGAGAGGGTCGACGGCTGGAATTCGCTGTCGATCCACTTCTTGGCGGCGGCTTCGTCCGCGCGTGCAGGCGCGGCGATCGTCACCGAAGCCGCGATCAGCGCAACCGCGCTGCTCATGGTCAGAAGACTGGCCTTGGTCGTTCTCAAGTGTCGCATTAGTTTCCTCCGGTTGAAGCGACAAACTAAAATCCAGGCCCGGGTAGACCCCGGATCTGCTCTTTCTCGCCTGCCTCAGACGGTGCGAAAAATCACCGCGCCTGAGACAAGCGAAATCACGGTTGCGAGCCACAGGCTCGTAATCTCAAATCCCTCCTCTCCGATCGGGACCGTTGCGATCGGGTCAGTGCCGACGAGACCGATCCACACCAGATGGATGACGGCAGCCACGATCAGCGAGATGAACAGCCGGTCGCCGCGCGTGGTCGGGATACGCAGAATCCCGACACGTTCGGCCTCGGGATAGGTGGCGGCGAGCCAGGTCATCACCGCCAGAGTGCAAGCCAGCGCCGCAAAGAAGATCGCGGTCGGCAGCGTCCAGGCCATCCATGCGATGGATTCCATCGTTGCCCCCTTACACCCGGCCGAGCGCGAAGCCGCGCGCAATGTAGTTGCGGACGAACCAGATCACGAGCGCGCCCGGAATGATGGTGAGCACGCCGGCCGCCGCCAGCAGGCCCCAATCCATGCCGGCCGCCGACACCGTGCGCGTCATCACTGCGGCAATCGGCTTGGCATTGACCGACGTCAGCGTGCGCGCCAGCAGCAATTCGACCCACGAGAACATGAAGCAGAAGAAGGCGGCGACGCCGATACCGCTTGCAATCAGCGGCACCAGGATCCGGACGAAGAAGCGCGGGAAGGAATAGCCGTCGAGGAAGGCCGTCTCGTCGATCTCGCGCGGCACGCCGGAGACGAAGCCCTCGAGTATCCACACCGCCAGCGGCACGTTGAAGATGCAGTGCGCGAGCGCAACCGCCCATGGCGTATCGAACAGGCCGATCGCCGAATAGAGGTTGAAGAACGGCAGCGCATAGACCGCCGCCGGCGCCATGCGGTTCGACAGCAGCCAGAAGAACAGATGCTTGTCGCCGAGGAAGCGATAGCGCGAGAACGCATAGGCCGCAGGCAACGCCACCGAGATCGAGATCAGGGTGTTGATAACGACGTATTCCAGCGAATTTATATAGCCGGAATACCAGCTCTCGTCAGTGAAGATGCGCCTGTAGTGCTGCAGCGTCGGGGCGTGCGGCCACAGCGTCATCGTCGAGATAATCTCGCCGTTGGTCTTGAAGCTCATGTTGACGAGCCAGTAGATCGGCAACAGCAGGAAGATCAGGAACAGCCCCATGATGAGGCGGCGGCCGGGAATCGAATGCATCAGGCCACTCCTTCCTTCGGCGTGAGTGCGGGCGCGGGCTGGAGCGCGCCTGCGGGCTTGGGCTCCGCCGCCGGCTCCTTCGCCGTCTGTGCCTTACGCTCGACGCCGGCATTGGTCATGACGGTGTAGAAGATCCAGCAGACGATCAGGATGATCAGGTTGTAGACCAGCGACAGCGCGGCAGCCTTGCCGAGATCGAACTGGCCCAGCGCGATCTTGACCAGCTCGATCGACACGAAAGTGGTCGAGTTGCCGGGTCCGCCGCCGGTGACGACGAAAGGCTCGGTGTAGATCATGAAGCTGTCCATGAAGCGCAGCAGCACCGCGATCAAGAGCACGCGGTTCATCTTCGGCAGCTGGATCGCCTTGAACACGGCCCAGCGCGAGGCGCCGTCGATCTGGGCGGCCTGGTAATAGGCCTCGGGAATCGACTTCAGGCCGGCGTAGCAGAGCAGCGCGACGAGGCTGGTCCAGTGCCAGACGTCCATCACGATGACGGTGACCCAGGCGTCGACTGCATCGGACACGTAGTTGTAGTCGATGCCCATCGCGTTGAGCGTATAGCCGAGCAGGCCGATGTCGGGCCGGCCGAAGATCTGCCAGATCGTGCCGACCACGTTCCACGGAATCAGCAGCGGCAGCGCGAGGGTGACGAGGCAGGCCGCTACCGTCCAGCCCTGCCGCGGCATCGACAGCGCGACGACGATGCCGAGCGGCACCTCGATCGCAAGGATCACCAGCGAGAAGAACAGATTGCGCCCGAGCGAGGCCAGGAAACGGCCGCCGAGATCGGTCGAGGGATCGAGCAATTCCTTGAACCAGCCGACGCCGTTCCAGAAGAACTGGTTGTTGCCGAAGGTGTCCTGCATCGAATAGTTCACCACGGTCATCAGCGGCAGCACCGCCGAGAACGCGACGACCAGGAACACCGGCAGCACCAGGAACCAGGCTTTTTGGTTGACGGTCTTGTCCATCAGGCGGCTCCTTCCACCAGAAGGCTGTCGGCATAGACGTGGACGTGTGCCGGATCGAATTTCAGCCCCGCATTGCCATCGGAGCCGGTGAAGCCCGCCGGCGCACGCGCCGCGATCCTGGCCTCGCCGAGGCGCACACGCGCGAAACGGATGCGGCCGAGGTCGTCGATGCGCTCGATCCTTGCGCTGAGCAGGCCGGGGGCCGGCGCAACCGCGTCGACGAATTCCGGACGCACGCCGATCTCGATCTTGGCGCCAGCGGGCAGGTTGTCGTAGCTGCGGTTCAGCGCAATGACATGGCCATCGACCTTGGCCTCGCGCCCCTTCACTTCGGCCGGCAGGATGTTCATGCCGGGGGAGCCGATGAAATAGCCGACGAAGGTGTGAGCGGGCTTGTCGAACAGCTCGGCCGGCGTGCCGCTCTGCACCACGCGGCCGTCATGCATGACGACGACGGTGTCGGCGAAGGTCAGCGCCTCGGTCTGGTCGTGGGTGACGTAGATCATCGTGAGATCGAGCTCGCGATGCAGCGCCTTCAGCTTGGAGCGGAGCTGCCATTTCAATTCGGGATCGATCACCGTCAGCGGCTCGTCGAACAGCACGGCGGCGACGTCGGAGCGGACGAGGCCGCGGCCGAGCGAGATCTTCTGCTTGGCGTCGGCGGTGAGCCGCGTCGCCTTGCGGTTCAGATAGGGTTCGAGGTCGAGCAGGCGGCCGATCTCGGCGACGCGTCTGTCGATCTCGGCCTTCGGCACGCCACGGTTCTTCAGCGGAAACGCCAGGTTCTGCCCCACCGTCATGGTGTCGTAGATCACCGGGAACTGGAACACCTGGGCGATGTTGCGCTTCTGCGTTGACAGCGGTGTGATGTCCTGGCCGTCGAACAGGATTTTCCCGCGCGAGGGCGTGATGATGCCGGAGATCACGTTGAGCAGCGTGGTCTTGCCGCAGCCGGAGGGCCCAAGCAGCGCATAGGCGCCGCCCTGCCGCCAGGTCATGGTGACCGGCTTCAGCGCAAAGGTTTCCTGCGGCGCGTCATTGCCGCCGTAGGAGTGAGCGAGATCGACGAGGTCAATGCGGGCCATGGCGCATCTCCCTCAGGAACCGGGTGCCGCGACGAGGCGATCAGCCGCGTCGAAGACAAAAACATCATTGGGATCGAGCACGGCATCAATGGTCTGGCCGGGCTCGAACTCGTGCACACCGTGCAACACCGCAACCCAGTTCGATCCGTCGCGGGTCAAGTGCACAAAACTCTCCGAACCGGTGATCTCGGTCACCGTGACAGTGGCATGGAAGGCGTGGCGGTCAGTCTCGCCATTGGCGAGCGCAAGCTGGTGGGCGCGAAAACCGACGCGGTAGGCGCCATCGGCGAGCGAGGAATAGAGGCCGGACGCCGGCGCGGCGATGACTCCCGCATATTGCACGGAGCCGTTCTTCTTCTCGATGCCGACGAGGTTGAGCGGCGGATCGGAAAAGACCTGCGCGACCCGCAGCGTCTGGGGACGGCGGTAGACGCCGGGCGTCTCGCCGATCTGGAGCGCCTTGCCTTCCCACATGCACACCGTGTTGCCGCCGAGCAGCAGCGCCTCGGTCGGCTCGGTCGTGGCATAGACGAAGATCGCGCCTGATGCCTCGAAGATGCGCGGCAGCTCGGCGCGCAGCTCTTCACGCAGCTTGTAGTCGAGATTGGCGAGCGGCTCGTCGAGCAGCACGAGATCGGCACCCTTTACCAGCGCGCGCGCCATGGCGGTGCGCTGCTGCTGACCGCCGGAGAGTTGGAGCGGCGTTCGCTTCAGGAACGGCTCGAGCCGCAACAGCCTGGCGGCTTCCGCCACGCGCGTCTCGATCTCCGCGCGCGGCTTGCCCTGCACGCGCAGCGGCGAGGCAATGTTCTCGTAGACTGTCAGCGAGGGGTAGTTGATGAACTGCTGATACACCATTGCGACCGAACGCTGGCGCACGTCGATGCCAGTGACGTCCTTGCCGTTGACCAGCACCTTGCCCGTGGTCGGTTTGTCGAGGCCGGCGAGCAACCGCATGATCGAGGTCTTGCCAGACAGCGTCGGCCCGAGCAGCACGTTGAGCGTGCCGCTCTCGAGAGTCAGCGAGACGTCGCGGATATGCTCGATACCGTCGACGGTCCGGGTCACGTGCTCGAGTGTCACACTCATGAGCGTCCTCCTGCTTCCAGCAGAGGACTTTGCGATACAATGTGCGTGCTGATCCAGTCGTCCAGTGCGGCAATCTCGTCGGCAGACAGCCGCAGACCGAGCTTGGAGCGGCGCCAAACGATATCTTCGGCGGTCACCGCCCATTCGTTGATCATCAGGTAGCGAACCTCACGTTCGGTCAGGGTTGCGCCGAAGGCCTGGCCGAGATCGGCCGCCGATTTGGCGTCGCCCAGCAGCTTGATGGCGCGGGTACCGTAGGCGCGCGCGAGACGACGCGCATGCTCATGGCTCAGGAAGGGATAGCCGCGCTGGAGCTCGGCGATCAGACCATCGACGGCAGAGACGTCCATGTCCCCGCCCGGCAGCGGCCATTTGCCGGTCCAGCCTTCGCGCGCCTTCGCACTGCGAAGATAGGGCGCGAGCCGCTCCAGCGCCTCTTCGGCAAGGCGGCGGTAGGTCGTGATCTTGCCGCCATAGATCGACAGCAGCGGCGAGCCGCCGGGCGTGTCGAGCTCGAACACATAGTCGCGGGTCGCGGCCTTGGCTTCGCTGGCGCCGTCGTCATAAAGCGGTCGCACGCCGGAATAGGTCCAGACCACGTCTTCCGATGTCACGGGCTTGGCGAGATACTCGCTGGCGGCCTTGCAGAGATACTCGATCTCCTCCGGCGTCGCCTTCACCTTGGAGGGATCGCCGTCATAATCGCGGTCGGTGGTGCCGATCAGCGTGAAGTCGTCCTGATAGGGGATGACGAAGATGATGCGGCCATCGGCGTTCTGGAACATGTAGGCGCGATCGTGGTCGTAGAGTTTCTTGACCACGATGTGCGAGCCCTGCACCAGGCGCACCTTGGCTTTCGCGTTGACGCCGGCACCGCGGCCGAGCACGTCCTCGACCCAGGGGCCACCGGCATTGACCAGGGCACGCGCCTGGACCTGCGAGCGCGCGCCGGTCAGCGTGTCGACCATGCTGACGGTCCAGACGCCGTCGGACTGCTTGATGTCAGTCGCACGGGTGCGGGTACGGATCTCGGCGCCCTTGTCGGCGGCGTCTCGCGCATTGAGCACAACCAGGCGGGCGTCATCGACGAAGCAGTCGGAATATTCGAATGCGCGGCCGTAGCGATTCGGGATCAGCGGCTTGCCGACCTCGTCGCGCCTGAGATCGAGCGAACGGGTCGCCGGCAACAGATGCCGACCGCCGATGTGATCGTAGAGGAAGAGGCCAAGGCGCAGCAGCCAGGCCGGGCGAAGGCCGGCGTGATGCGGCAAAACGAAACGCAGGGGACGGATGATGTGGGGCGCGATGCCCCAGAGAATCTCGCGCTCGATCAGCGCTTCGCGGACCAGGCGGAACTCGTAATATTCGAGATAGCGCAGGCCGCCATGCACCAGCTTGGTCGACCAGGACGACGTCCCGCTCGCCAGATCGTTCATTTCGCACAGGAAAACAGTGTTGCCGCGGCCCACGGCATCGCGCGCGATGCCGCAACCGTTAACACCGCCTCCAATGATGGCGAGGTCGAAAATACGCTCCAACAGACGCATCCCCCGGAAACCGCTCGTTCAGTCGCGCGGCAGCTTTCGTTTTTGATTAGATCACACCGCAAAACGAAAGCAAGACGAAAGAGAGACGAAAGAAAGCGAAAATGGAACTTTCCACCGATCAAGATGGCGCAAAAATCGGCAGGTAGATGGGCGATTTCCCGGGCATCGGGCGCGATTGAACGGCAGGCGCCGCCTACAGCCTTGAATGTAGCAACATATCTACATATCTTTGCGCACGTGTGATGCGTCCTCAATTGGAGTGCTGACGATGGTGACCACCCTCACCAGCCGAGAATTCAATCAGGACACCAGCGGTGCAAAAAAAGCTGCGTCGCAAGGACCTGTCTTCATTACCGATCGCGGTCGCCCGGCCCATGTGCTTCTGACGATCGAGGATTATTTGCGTCTGAGCGGCGGACACATGAGCCTTGCCGAGGCTCTGGCGCAAACCAGTGCGGACTTTGACTTCAATCCGCCTCGCGTATCCGGCGAAATCTTCAAGCCCGCCGATCTCGACTGATGTTTCTGCTCGACACCAATGTCATTTCCGAGCTCCGACGACCGGATAAAGCCAATCCCAATGTCGTCGTCTGGGCCAATTCTGTTGCTGCAACGAACTTCTTCGTGTCCGCCATCTCGATTCTCGAAATCGAATTTGGCGCACGCCTGATCGCGCGCAAGGACGCAGCACAAGGTGCCGTCCTGCGCGCCTGGATCGACGGTCAGATTCTGGCTCGCTTCGAAGGGCGAATCCTGGCGATTGATACGCCAGTCGCGCAGCGCTGTGCACAACTTCACGTCCCCAACCCACGGGCTGAACGCGACGCTCTCATCGCAGCGACCGCGCTTGTTCACGGCTTGACGGTTGTCACGCGCAATGTGGAGGATTTCGAACCTACGGGCGTGCCGCTGCTCAACCCGTGGGACGCGGGCTGAGCCGCTAGCGCAGCCTCACCACCGGCGCGGCTTCAGGCGCCGCATCCTGGACTTCGGCCTGGCTCTCGTCGATGTCAGCGCCCTTTGGCATCGCTTCCACCACCTCGATGCCCTTGCTGTGGCAGATGGTGGCGAGGCGCTCGGGCAGTTCCTGGTCGGTCACGAAGGTCTGGATCTGGGTCATGTGGGCGATGCGGACCGGCGCGCTGCGGCGAAGCTTTGTGGAATCGGCGACCAGCATGACGCTGCGGGCGTTGGCGATGATGGCCTGGGCCACCTGCACCTCGCGATAGTCGAAGTCGAGCAGCGCGCCCTCCTCGTCGATCGCGGAGGCGCCGATGATGGCGTAGTCGACCTTGAACTGGCCGATCAGCTGCGTCGCGGTCGAGCCGACCACGGCGCCATCGGCGCGCCGCACCGTGCCGCCGGCGACCACGACCTCGATGCGGGGATGGCGATAGAGCAGCATCGCGACATTGAGGTTGTTGGTGATGACCAGCAGATCCTCGTGCGAGGTCAGCGCGCTCGCCACCTCCTCGGTCGTGGTGCCGATGTTGATGAAGAGCGAGCAGCCGTTCGGGATCAGCGAGGCGGCGGCCGCGCCAATCGCCTTCTTCTCGTCGGCGGCAACGAAGCGGCGCGCCTCATAGGCGAGGTTTTCCACGCCGGAGGCGATGATGGCGCCGCCGTGGATACGGGTGAGCGATCGGCGCTCGCAGAGATCATTGAGGTCCTTGCGGATGGTCTGCGCCGACACTTCGAACCGGCGCGCCAGCTCCTCGACCATGACGCGGCCGGAGGCGCGGGCGATGTTGAGGATTTCGGCTTGGCGATGGGTCAATCCGGTCACAGCAATGGCCTCACGTCAGAATGATGCATGGTGCGGCTTCTCGCGGGCGCGGTCAATGCGCATGCCGATCACGGTTAATGGATGAAGATCTCTTACCAGGCCATCTCTTACCAGTTCATGGCGCGCGCGAGCCGCCCGAGCAGCGTGGGATCGTCGAAAGCGCTTGCTGAGGCGATCGCGCCTGCGCCGACAAGGTCAGCATCGCTGAGGCTGGTCCGGATCCCGACGGTCGGGATACCGGCGGCGGTGGCCGACTGCACGCCGGAGCGCGAATCCTCGAACGCGATCGAGGCTGCAGCGCTGGCGCCGACGAAGCGCAACCCCTCCTGATAGGGCAGCGGATGCGGCTTGCCGTACGGCAATTCATCACCAATCACGAGTGTCTTGAAGCGATGCGTGATGCCGAGACCGGAGAGCAACAGCTCGGCATTGAGACGCGGCGCATTGGTGACGGCGACCATGGGAACGCCGGCGCCATCCGCGCGGTCGAGCAGCGCCATCAGACCCGGCAACGGTTCGATCTGCCCTGCGACCAGGTCGCGAAACACTTCTTCCTTCTCACCGAGAATCTCGGCGCGGCGCTCCAATGTCTCGTCAGGCAGGAAGCGTTCGCCGATCGACACGTTGGCGAAGCCCTGCAGCTCCTTCGAGAAGCGCGCGTGGTCGAAGACATGCCCGCGCGGCCCCAGCACCTGGTTGAACGCCTTCAAGTGCAGCGGGTCGGTGTTGGCGAGCGTGCCGTCGATGTCGAACAGCAATGCCCTTCCAAGAGTTTCGATCATGTCAGCACTTTCCCGAATGCGCGGCGCATCAATGCCGAACACGTATCAATAGAGCCTCGCGCGCGCAATGACGCAGGCGCATGGCGACCACGCGCCACTCGACAAAGTCGCACTCGGCTGCAACAGTGGGCGCAAGATCAAGACCGGAGGATGTAATGACACTGAATCGCGATCATGCTGCCACGACGGACCATGAGGCGGTGGCAAAGAACGTCGAGGCCTTTCGCCTCGCCCAGATCGCGGCCGATCCAAAGGCGCTCAGCGCGCTGTGCGCGGACGATCTGAGCTACAGCCATTCCAACGGCTTCCTCGAGGACAAGGCGGCCTTCGTCGCCAATGCCACAGACGGCAAGACGAAATTCCTGTCGATTGCGTACAAGGATCCGATCATCAAGATCGTCGGCCCTGCCGCGATCGTGCGCTTCCACTGGATGGCCGAGATGGTGACCGACGCAAAGAAAGTGGCAAACAGCCTTCACATCCTGATGAACTGGCAGAAACAGGGCGACGCGTGGAGGCTGTTGTCACGCTCCGCGACAAAGTTGTGATCGTCGGCGTCATTCGAGAACGCGCAGGGCGCGGAATCTGCATGGCGCGGAATCTATTGATCGGCAATTTCTGCAGCGTGATCAATTCCGGGCTCGCGTTGCGCGCCGGAACGACCAGCAGGCACTACGCCGCCTCCCTCACATCGCCATTCACCAGTTTGCGCGCAGCGCGTTCGGCTTCGCGGGCGTTACGGAAGAGTTGGCCTTCGAGGCGATTGAATTGGTGGGACGAGGCGAAGAAGCAGTAGCCGCCCTGACCGCGAACGACGATGCCCGCGGTCTCTGAATTAACTTCGATGATGTAGCTGTCCGGCATGGCCCGTAGAGTCCTCAATGCGGGCAAATAACGACGGTTCTGCCCAAAGGTTCCTGAGGGCAAATCGGCCGTTTCCACCCCGAATCGACGGGCTATTGAGTACGCCTGAACGTCATCCGTTTTGTGACCCGTTCTTGGCAAAGAAGCGACGCGTTGACTCATCAGTGCCGCGTTTCGCGAGCCTGCAAGTCTTCGTGAAATGGGACGATACGCCGCGCGCGGTTACGTCGCGATCGGCGGATCGTTGCGCTGGATCACTTGCGGATGGCCGTTATCGTCGATCGAGACATAGGTGAAATTGCCGTCGGTCACGAGGATCGGTTGCAGCTCGCGCCGCCGCAGCGCCCAGGCTTCGAGATGGACGGTCATCGAGGTGCGGCCGACCCGCACGAGAGTGGCGTAGACGGAAACGAGATCGCCGACATAAACCGCTTTGCGAAAATTCATCGCCTCGATCGCAACCGTGACGGTGCGCGACTTCGCGACCTTCGAGGCGAACACGCCGCCGCCGACATCCATCTGGCTGAGCAGCCAGCCGCCGAAAATGTCGCCATTGGCATTGGTGTCAGCGGGCATCGCCAGCGTGCGAATGCAGAGATCGCCGCTCGGCTCGGTGTCAGACTTTTCAGTCATAAGCGTCTCACTTGAAATTGTCCCAGCCCGGATCGGGCGCGAAGCGCTCGCCGAATCGCTCGGCCAGCGCGCGCAAGGTGGATACAATATTTTCCACGCCGCGCGTGCGCGCATAGTTCAGGGGACCGCCGCGGAACGGGGCATAACCCGTGCCGAAGATCATCGCGCCGTCGACCGCATCGCCATCGTCGACAATGCCTTCCCGCAGCGCTGCGACGCAGACATTGGACATCGGAAGCACCAGGCGGTCGATCATCTGGTCGGTCACGCGCGGACCGGTCTCGGGCAATGGCGCCTTCTCCGCCTTGCCATCCTTCCAGGTGTAAAATCCCTTGCCGGACTTGCGGCCGAGCTCGCCCTTGGCAACCTTCTCGCGCAGCCAGGCCGGCGTCGGCGGCAGCAAATCGCCGAACTTGGCGCGCAGCATATCGCCGACATCGAGGCAGATATCGAGCCCCACCTGGTCGGCCAGCTCGATCGGTCCCATCGGCATGCCAAACTGTTCGGCCGCGGCGTCGATCAGGCGCTGGTCGGTCTTCTCGTCGAGCATCACCATGGCTTCCAGCATGTAGGGCGTCAGTGCACGGTTGACGAGGAAGCCCGGCGAACTCTTCACGGCGAGCGGCAGGCGGTCGATCGCGCCGACGAAGGCGAGCGCTTCCTTCAGCACCTGTGCGTCGTTGCCGTCATGGCTGACGACCTCGACCAGCTGCAGCCGCGACACCGGATTGAAGAAATGCAGGCCGACCAGGCGCTCCGGCCGCGCCAGGGTGGTGCGCAAATCCTGAAGCGGGATGCTCGACGTGTTGGTCGCCAGGATCGCGCCCGGCTTCATCCTGGGCTCGAGACCGGCATAGACTTTCTGCTTGAGCTCGAGCTTTTCCGGCACCGCCTCGATGATGAGATCGGCGTTACGGACGCCCTCCCCGTCCATATCAGGGATCAGGCGATCGAGCGCGTCGCGCACCTCAGTCGGCTTGCGGATGATCTTGCCGTAGAGCTCGGCGGCGCGCTTCACCGCGCCCGCGATCGGCTCGGCCTTCATGTCGGCGAGCGAGACGCGCAAGCCTTGCCCGGCTACCCAAGCCGCGATGTCGCCGCCCATGGCGCCGGCGCCGATGACGTGGACGTGCTTGACAGTGTTGCCACTGCCAGCCGCCTTCTTCATCTGCTCGCGCAGGAAGAATACGCGGATCAGATTCTGCGCGGTCGGCGTCACCATCAGCTTGGCGAAGGAGGCCTGCTCCGCCTTCAGCATCGCGGCCTTGCTGCCGCCATGCGCCTCCCAGAGATCGATCAGCGCGTAAGGTGCCGGATAATGTTCGCGTGGCGCCGCCTTCGCCGCCTCGGTGCGCATGCGCTTGGCGAGCAGCCCGCGCACGGGGCCGAGATTGGCCGCGCGGGTGAGCAGGCTGGGCTTAGCCCGCTTCAGCCGGCCGAACAGCACGTCCTTCACGGCGCCCCTGACGTGACGCTCCTGCGTCACGCTGTCGACGAGGCCGAGCGCCTTGGCCCGGCGCGCGTCGATAGTGCGGCCGGTCAGCATCAGCGCCATCGACTGGGTAGGGTTGACCAGCGCGGTGAAGCGCGCGGTGCCGCCGAGGCCGGGATGCAGGCCCAACATCACCTCCGGAAAGCCGAACCGCGCGCCATCGATGGCGATGCGCGACTGGCAGGCGAGCGCGACCTCGAGCCCGCCACCGAGGCAGAAACCGTGAATGACCGCAACGGTCGGCAGCTTGAGCGCTTCCAGATGATCGACCACCGCATGCGCAGCGCGAATCCGCGCTTCGACCATCTCCGGATCGGACGCACCGCGGAATTCGTTGACGTCGGCGCCGGCGATGAAGCCGGACGATTTTGCCGAGCGGATCACAAGACCGGCGGGACGCTCAGTCTCGATCGCGGCGAGGGCTGCGTCGAACTCCTCCATCACGTCGGCAGACAGCGTATTGGCGCTGGAATCGGCGCGGTCGAACAGCAGCCAGGCGACGCCATCGGCATCGCGCGTCAGGTTGAAGTGCTTGTAGGGACCATCTGCTGCAGGCGGGGGCCCGAGCGAGAGCACGCGATTGCCGAGCGCGGTCATGATTTTTGAATCCATGGTCACACCGCCTCGATCAGCATGGCGCCGCCGAGCCCGCCGCCGATGCACTCGGTCGCAATCCCGCGCCGCGTGCCGAGCCGCTTCATGGCATTGACGAGATGCAGCACGATGCGGTTGCCTGACGTGCCGACGGGATGGCCAAGCGAGATTGCGCCGCCATCAACGTTGAGCTTTTCACGATCGATCTCGCCGGCGGCGCCGTCGAGCCTGAGAATCGCGCGGCAGAACTTTTCGTCGTTCCAGGCGGCGAGGCAGCCGAGCACTTGCGTGGCAAAGGCCTCGTTCAATTCCCAGGTCTCCACGTCCTGGAGCGTAAGATTGTTGCGGGTCAGGAGCGGCGTCGCCGACATCACGGGACCGAGCCCCATGATGCTCGGATCCAGCGCGGCCCAATTGCTGTCGACGATCGCAGCCTTCGGCGTCAGCTTGTGCTTCGCCACCGCGGCGTCGGAGGCCAGGATTACCCAGGACGCACCGTCGGTGATCTGCGAGGAATTTCCGGCGGTGACCTGGCCCCAGGGACGCTCGAACACCGGCCTCAGTTTCGCGAGCGACTCGGCCGTCGAGTCCCGCCGCACGCCGTCGTCATGATCGAAGAACTTGCCGTCGCGGGAGAACGCGGTCTCGACCTCGCCTTTCAGATAGCCCTCGGCCTGCGCATGCGCGAGCCGGCGGTGGCTCTCGGCCGCATAGGCGTCCGACTGTGCGCGGGTGATGCCGAAGAGATGGCCGACGACCTCGGCGGTCTGGCCCATGTTCAGATCGGTGACGGGATCGGTCAACCCGCGCTCAAGGCCGATGATCGGCTTGAGATAGCGCGGCCGCAGCTTGAACGCGGCGGCGAGCTTCGCGGCTACGCCTTTGGCCGTGGCGAGGCCAGCGAACCAGCGCACGCCGGAATTCGGCCAGACCAGCGGCGCGTGGCTGAGCGCCTCGGTGCCGCCAGCCAAGATCATGTCGGCATGGCCCTCGCGGATGTAGCGATAGGCCGTGTCGATCGATTGCATGCCGGAGCCGCAGTTGATCTGCATGGTGAAGGCAACCATGTCTTCGCCCATGCCAAGCCGGAGCGCGGCGACGCGCGCCGGGTTCATTTCGTCGGCAATGACGTTGACGCAGCCGAGAATGACCTGGTCAAAGTCGCTGGACGCAAACGGCTGGCGCGCCAAAAGCGGCCGGCCGCATTGCACGGCGAGATCGACAGGCGTGAACGGGCCGGGCCCGGAGCGCGCTTTCAAAAACGGCGTCCGGCTGCCGTCGACGATGAATACCGGTCGTGCCATCAGCTCGCCGCCCTCTGTTCTCCGAGTTCCTGGAAGAACTGATGCACGTCGCCGGTTTTCCTGTAAATCGGCGACAGCGCCTCCGGCGCAAAATCGTCGACCTCGATAACTCCTGCGACGGCTGCATGAGCGGAAGCGAGCTGCTCGCCTTCGGCCTGCGTGATCACGCCCTTCGTCACGGCCTCCTTCCAGTCCCGCACATGCGCGGCGCGCATGCGCTTGGCAATGGCGTCGGTCGCCGCGACCAGCTTGAACGCGCGCTCCAGCCGGGCGAAGCCGCTGTCGTCGTCGACATGGGCGAGATCCGGCGTGAGACGCTCCCGCGCGGTCGACGGCTCGAGCACGATGCCAGCGCATTGGTGCACGATTCGGTCGGAGGGGCCGAGCACGCGGGCGCCGAAGGGCTGGACCACGAGCTTGAGGATGACGGCAACGAGGCGGTTCGGCAGATTGGCGAGGATCTCCGCGAGCCTGATCTCGATCGTCTTGAAGCCGGTCGCCATGCACCATTCCAGCGCGGCAAAATCCTCCTTCTGCCGGCCCTCATCCTGCCAGCGCTTGAGCGCGGCCGACAGCAGGTACAGCTCGGAAAGGATGTCGCCGAAACGCGCCGACAGCATCTCCTTGCGCTTGAGCGCGCCGCCGAGCGTCAAGAGCGCCATGTCGGCGCAGAGCGCAAACGCCGCGGAGTAACGCGAGAGCTGGCGATAGAACGGCGTCGCATCGCCCGCGTCGGGCGCGAGCGCGAAGGCGCCAAAGCTCCAGCTCCGGCCGAAGGCGCGGAACAGCGTCTGAAAGCTGTGACCGACATGTTTCCAGAACGCCTTGTCGAATGCGGTAAGCCCGCGCTCGCGGTCGGTGTCCGCAAGCGCGTTCATCTCGTCGAGCAGATAGGGATGGGCGCGGATCGCGCCCTGCCCGAATATGATGAGGTTGCGCGTGAGGATGTTGGCGCCCTCTACCGTGATGCCCACGGGCACGGCGCGATGCAGATTACCGATATAGTTTTGCGGCCCGTCGATCACGGCCTTGCCGCCATGGATGTCCATGGCATCGTCGATCGCGATGCGCATCCGCTCGGTCGCGTGCAGCTTCATGATGCCGGAGATCACGGCGGGATGGACACCCGCATTCAGCGCCGCGCAGGTGAGCCGCCGCGCCGCGTCGAGCTGGTAGGCGGTGGCGACGATGCGCGCGAGCGGCTCCTCGACACCCTCGAACTTGGAGATGGAGATGCCGAACTGCTCGCGGATGCGGGCGTAAGCACCGGTCGTGCGCGCCGCATACGCGGCACCGGCTGCCGAGAGCGACGGCAGCGAGATGCCGCGGCCGGCGGCAAGCGCCGTCATCAGCATCTTCCAGCCCTGGCCCAGCCGCTCCTCACCGCCGATGACATAGTCGAGCGGAATGAAGACGTCGCGGCCCCAGTTCGGACCGTTCTGGAACACCTGCATCGACGGCAGATGGCGGTGGCCAATCTGGACACCGGGCAGATTTGTCGGGATCAGCGCGACGGTGATGCCGAGCTCTTCCTGGTTTCCGACCAGATGATCGGGATCATAAGCCTTGAAGGCGAGACCCAGCAGCGTCGCGACGGGGCCAAGCGTGATGTAGCGCTTGTGCCAGTTCAGCCTGAGGCCCGTCACTTCGCGGCCCTCGAACACACCTTTGCAGATGATGCCGGTGTCGACCATCGAGGCGGCATCGGAGCCCGCCTCCGGGCTGGTGAGGCCGAAGCAGGGAATGTCGCGGCCGTCGGCAAGCCGCGGCAGCCAGCGCTCCTGCTGCTCTTTCGTTCCGAAGCGCATCAGGAGCTCGCCGGGGCCGAGCGAGTTGGGCACCATCACGGTGACGGCGGCGGCGATCGAGCGGGTCGAGATTTTGCGCACCACTTCCGAATGGGCATAGGGCGAGAAGCCGAGGCCGCCGAATTCCTTCGGAATGATCATGCCGAAGAATTTCTCGCGCTTGATGAATGCCCAGGCGTCCTGCGGCAGGTCGCGCCACTCCCAAAAGATCTTCCACTCGTCGAGCATGGCGCAGAGCTCATCGACGGGACCGTTGAGGAAGGCCCGCTCCTCGGCGGTCAATGTCGCCTGCGGGATCTTGAGGAGCTTCGACCAGTCGGGGTTGCCCGTGAAGAGGTCAGCGTCCCACCAGACGTCGCCGGCCGCCAGCGCCTCACGCTCGGTGTCGGACATCGCCGGCAGCACGCCGCGGGCCCAGGAGAAGATCGGCTTGGTGAAGGTGTCGCGGCGGAAGCTCATGGCGGACCTCATGCAACGGCGCGGTGACAGGTCATTTTAGCGGAAAATGGCCGCGAGGCGTGAAGACTTCGCCTGCAAAAGGATGCGAATTGACGCGGCCGGGCGGCCGCCCCCGGGGACCATAACGGTCGGGGCGCGCGGGCAGTTCCGGGAGGGGGGAAGCGTCATTCCGGGGCTCGCGCCTGACGGCGCGCCCCGGAATGACGGAGTGCCTTAATCCGGCCGGACCATCTCGAACATGTTTTCCGGCTGAATCTCGAAATAGTCGCCGCGGCGCCCCGCGCGCATGATCGGGCGGGCTGCCGCGGTCTGGTAGACGCCGTCCTTGATCATGGCCTTGTCGATGTGGACGGCGACGACCTCGCCGAGGGTCAGCCAGGCATTCGCCTCCCTGCCGTCGGCACCCTTGAGGCGGATGATATCGGACACCTTGCACTCGAAGGCGACCGGGCTCTCGCCGACGCGCGGCACGTTGACGAGCTTGCCCGGGACTGCGGTCAACCCTGCGAGCTTGAACTCATCGACTTCGGGCGCGACATGCGCGGCGGTGGCGTTCATTTGCTTGGCAAGATCCTTGGTGGCGAGATTCCAGACGAACTCGCCCGTCTGCTGGATGTTCTCGACCGAGTCTTTCCAGTGGGTGGAGGAGAAGCCGATGATCGGCGGCACATAAGCGAACGCGTTGAAGAAGCTGTAGGGCGCCAGATTGACGTGGCCCTTGGCGTCGCGCGAGGAGATCCAGCCGATCGGCCGCGGCGCGATGATGGCATTGAAGGGATCGTGCTTGAGGCCGTGGCCCTTGGAGGGTTCGTAGAAATGCAGGTCTTTCTCGGTCACGCGCTGCTTCCTTTCGTCATTGCGAGCGCAGCGAAGCAATCCAGAATCCCTCCGCGGAGACAATCTGGATTGCTTCGCTGCGCTCGCAATGACGGAATTTGTTGATCCGTCGTCGCACACCGCCAGCCGGTCAGTCCGGCGCGGTCAGCTTGCTTATATGGGAAAAGCTCCGCCCCGTCAGTGGCGCGGGGACAGACCGGCGATGACAAAATCGATCATCTGGTCGATGGTCGGGCCCGGCTTGTTGTCGGCCTGGGCGATCATCTGGGGGTGGAAGAACCGGATCATCGCGGTGCAGGTGCAGAGCGCGGCGAGCGGCAGATCGGGCGCCTCGAAATCGCCTGAGGCCACGCCTTGGGCAATCACCGCGCCGATGGCCTCGGTGACGCGATGGATATGGGCCACGCAAACCTCCCAATCCTCCTCCATCGCGATCTCGACCATCTCGTGCAGCTTGGAATCGCCGACATAACGCTCGGTGTTCATGCGATGGACGGTGGTGAGCAGCTCACGAAAGCGCTCCTTGACCGGACCGGGCTTGGCCACGATCCGCTGCGCCTCGAGCTCGACCTCGCCCATCAGGCTCTGCGCCACCGCCTGGTGGATCGCCTTCTTCGATTCGAAGAAGCGATAGACATTGGCGGGGCTCATCCGGAGCTCTTTGGCGATGTCCCCGACCGTGGTCTTTTGATAACCGATCTGGCGGAACAGCCGCTCGGCCACCTCGAGAATACGATCCCGGGTGTCGCCTTCGATATGTTCCGCAACCAATGTCATGTGTCAGGACTCGTCCATCGCTAGTCTTCTCATTTATTCAGCCGCCTCAGCAAGCGGAATTGCGTGCTGGTCATCGCTCCCATGCTGCGGCGCGGCAGGCTGTTCCGGCGTGCCGGCTTCGTCCAGGCTCTTCCTGAACCACAGAGCATAGAGGCCCGGCAGGTACAGCAGCGTCAGGAAGGTCGCGACAAACAGGCCGCCCATGATGGTGATCGCCATCGGGCCCCAGAAGGCCGAACGCGACAGCGGTATCATGGCGAGGATGGCGGCAAGCGCCGTCAGCACCACCGGACGGGCGCGGCGGACGGTCGCCTCCACGATCGCCTCGCGGCGGGTCAGGCCGTGCGAGACGTCGGTCTCGATCTGGTCGACCAGGATGACCGTGTTGCGCATGATCATGCCGGCGAGCGCGATCAGGCCGAGCAGCGCCACGAAGCCGAACGGCTGGTTGGCGACATTCAGACCGAGCGAGGCACCGACGATGCCGAGCGGCGCGGTGAGGAATACCAGCGTCAGGCGCGAGAAGCTCTGCAACTGGATCATCAGCAGCGTCAGCATCACCATGACCATCACCGGGAAGAGGATGAAGATCGAGGCATTGCCCTTGGCGGATTCCTCGAAGGCGCCACCCGGCTCGATGCGGTAGGCCGGCTCGAGGCTGTCCTTGATCGCCTGAAGCTTCGGCGTGATCTGGTTGGTGACGTCAGGCGCCTGCACGCCGTCGACGACGTCGGAGCGCACGGTGATCGCCATGTCGCGGTTGCGCCGCCACATGATCGGTTCCTCGTGGGCATATTCGATCTTGGCGATCTGCTGCAGCGGCACGGCAACGCCGTTCTTCGAGGTGATGGTGAGATCGCCGACCCCGCCGAGGTCGAGACGTTCGGACGGAATCGCACGGGCGACCACGCCGACCTTCTCGATGCCGTCACGCACGGTCGTGACCTGCGCGCCGGAGATCAGCATCGACAGCGCCTGCGAGACGTCCTGCGGGGTCAGGCCCATGGCACGGGCACGGTCCTGATCGACGACGAGCTTGAGGTAGGGCGACTGCTCGTTCCAGTCGAGCTGGACGTCCTTGACGTTCTTGTTCTCGCGCATGACGTCGCGAACCTGATAGGCGATCTCGCGCACCTTGTTCGCGTCAGGCCCGATCACGCGGAACTGCACGGGGAAGCCGACGGGGGGGCCGAAATTGAAGCGGTCGACGCGCACACGCGCCTCCGTCAGCATGCCATCGGCAACCGCACCCTCGATCTTGGCCTTGACCCGTTCGCGCGCCTCGACGCCCTTGGCGACGATGACGATCTCGGCGAAGGACTCGTTCGGCAGCTGCGGGTTGAGGCCGAGCCAGAAGCGCGGCGAGCCCTGGCCGACATAAGACGTATAGGTCTCGATATCCTTGTCGTCCTTCAGAAGCGTCTCGGCCTTCTTCACGGCCTTCTCGGTAACGTTGAAGGCCGTGCCCTCGGGCAGGCGCAACTGGAGGAACAGCTCGGGCCGTTCCGACAGCGGGAAGAACTGCTGCTGGACATGACCGAAGCCGACGATGGAAGCGACGAACACGCCGACGGTCGCGACCACCACGGTGATGCGATGATTGACGCACCATTGCACGATGGCGCGCAAGCCGCGGTACATCCGGGTCTCGTAAACCGCATGCGGATCGTGATTGTGATGCACCTTTATCTCCGGCAGCAGCTTGACGCCGATATAGGGCGTGAAGATCACCGCCACGAACCAGGAGGCGACCAGCGCGATCGCCACGATCCAGAAGATGCTGCCGGCATATTCGCCGACCGCCGAATTGGCAAAGCCGATGGGGAGGAAGCCAGCGGCCGTGACCAGCGTACCCGTGAGCATCGGAAACGCGGTGGATTCCCAGGCAAAGGACGCCGCACGCATGCGGTCCCAGCCCTGCTCCATCTTCACCACCATCATCTCGACCGCGATGATGGCATCATCCACGAGAAGTCCGAGCGCGATGATCAGCGCACCGAGCGAGATGCGGTGCAGATCGAGCGACATCGAATTCATGACTATGAAGACGATACCGAGCACCAAGGGCACGGACATCGCGACCACGATACCGGTACGCCAGCCGAGCGCTAGGAACGAGACGAACAGCACGATCGCGAGCGCTTCCATGAAGGAGTGCACGAACTCGCCGACGGCGTGCTCGACCACCTTGGGCTGATCGGCGATCAGCGAGACATCGATGCCCTGCGGCACCGCCTTCATGAAATCTGCGGTCGCCTTCTCGACGTCCTTGCCGAGCTCGAGGATGTTGGCGCCCTTGGCCGTGACGACGCCGATGCCGATTGCGGACTTACCTTCCTGGCGCACGACGAAGCTCGGCGGATCGACATAGCCGTGCGTGACGGTGGCGATGTCGCCGAGGCGGAACACGCGGCCGTTGCTCTCGACCGGCGTCTCGGCCACGGCCTTGGCGCCGTCGAGCGCGCCGGTGACACGCAGCGGCACGCGCTGCGACGAGGTCTCGACCGTACCGGCCGGCGTCACGTTGTTCTGCTTGGCCAGCGAATCGAACAGCGCCTGCGGCGTGATGCCGAGGGTGGCGAGCTTGGCATGCGAAAACTCGACGTAGATGCGCTCATCCTGATTGCCGTACATATCGACCTTGGTGACGCCAGGCACCTTAAGGAGGCGCTGGCGAAAACCTTCGGCGACCTTCTTGAGCTGGGCGTAGTCGGCGCCGTCGCCGGTCATCATGTAGAGGATGGAATCGACGTCGGAGAACTCGTCGTTGACGACGGGTCCGAGAATCCCTGCGGGCAGCTGGCCCTGAACGTCGACCAGCTTCTTGCGCAGCAGATAAAAGAGATACGGCACGTCCTTCGGCGGCGTGGAATCGCGGAAGGTGACCTGGAGCGCGGTGAAGCCGGGCTTGGAATAGGTCTGCACCTTCTCGAAATAAGGCAGCTCCTGGATCTTCTTCTCGATGGGATCGGCGACCTGGGCCTGCATCTCCTGTGCGGTCGCGCCCGGCCAAAGCACGGAAACGTTGACGACCTTCACGGTGAAGAACGGATCTTCGGCGCGGCCGAGCTTCTGATAGGAGAAGAAGCCGGCGACGCCGAGCACGAGCATCAGGAACAGGACCAGCGTCGGATGGCTGACGGCCCAGGCCGAAAGGTTGAAGCGCTTCATCGCACTCTCCGGAAAATCGATCCAATTGCCAAAACGACAGCCGCTCTGTTCAAACCGTCGTCGCGAGGCAGCGAAGCAATCCAGGGGGCTGGGCAGGTTCTGGATCGCTTCGCCGCTTCAGCCTTTGCGTAGGGGCAAAGGCAGAAGCTCACCTCACACGACGTAGCTCGCTTCTCCTGTCATTCCGGGGCGCCCGCAGGGCGATCCCGGAACAACGGTAGTTAGAAAGACAGCGCCGACACGACCCGCACCTTCTGGCCGGGATCGAGCTTCTGCACGCCGAGTGTGACGATCTTGGCGCCCTCGTCGACACCCCCAGTGATGATGACGTCGTTGCTGTCGTACGCCTTCACCGCAACCGGCTTCAGCGAAACCGCGCCGTTGTCGTCGACGACGAAGAAGGACGACTTGCCGCCTTCGTTGAACAGCGCCGACAGCGGCAGCCGCGCGACGCGCTCGGTGGCGGCGTCCGACAGCGTCAGCGTCGCCGTCATGCCGAGCGCGACCTTGTCGCCGGCCTCGGGCAGCGAGAATTTTGCGAGATAGGTGCGCGTGGCCGGATCGGCAGCAGGCGCAATCTCGCGCAGCTTCGCGGCGTATTTCTTGTCCGGCTCCGACCAAAGAGTGACGCTGGCGACGCCCGACTTGGCGCGTCCGACCAGCGTCTCAGGGATCGCGACGACCGCTTCCTTTTCGGCAAAGCGGGCGACACGGATCGAAGCCTGGCCCGCGGCGACCACCTGGCCGGGCTCGATCAGCGTCGCGGTGACGACGCCACGGGCGTCGGCGTTGAGCGTCGCGTAGGAAAGGGAATTCTTGGTCAACTCGACCGAGCGGATGGCACGGTCAAGGCGCGCACGGGCTTCGTCAGCTGCGGCGCGGCTCGAATCCATCGCAGCGTCCGTGGTCCAGCCCTTGGCTTTCAGATCCTTGGCGCGCTGCTCGGCTGCGGCAACCTGGGCAAGCACACCGGTCGCAGCGGTCTGCTCGGCGACCGCCTGCTCGGCCTGGAGCTTCAGATCGACCTCGTCGAGGGTGGCGAGTGCCTGGCCGACTTCCACGGTCTGGCCGACCTCAACAAGGCGTTTCGCGACCTTGCCGGCGACGCGAAAGCCGAGGTCGCTCTCGATCCGGGGCTTGATGGTGCCGACGAAGCTGCGCTCCGGGGTCTCGGCATCATAATGCGCTGTGGCGACCAGAACCGGCCGCGGCGGCTCGGCTTTTTGCGCCACGGAATCGTTGCATCCGGCCAGCGCCGCGGCCATCAGGGCCAGCGACATACCTGCCAAGAGCCTGGAATAGCTGGACAAAACCGACCGAACGAACATCGGGGGACACTCCTGCGTCTGCGATGAGAGGAATGTCGAATAATCACTGATAAAAGTCAATAATCGTCAGTCATCAGGAATGCGTGATCGTTAAGGGGTGGTAAGGATCAGAAGGAGATTACCAGGAAGGTGCTATCGTAGGGTGGCCAAAGGGTAGCGTGTCCATGCCCTTGGGCCTATCGGAAGAGATCGTGGGCACGGCGCGCGAAGAGCGCGCCTTTCTCCCACCCTACGAGACTGCCCTTACCGCCCCTGGTCGGCGAATTCGTGCTTGGTCTCGTGGCCGCCGATGAAGACCAGGATGCCGGCGAGGAGCGGCAGCACGGCAAGCACCAACAGGCCGGTCGAGGTCTGCCCTGTTGCTTCCTTGACCCAGCCGATCAGGTAGGGGCCGCCGAAGCCTGCGAGATTGCCGATCGAATTGATCAGCGCGATGGCGCCGGCAGCTGCCGTGCCTGACAGCCAGGCGGTCGGCAAGGTCCAGAACACGCCGAAGACGCAGAACACGCCGATCGCGGCGAAGGTCAGCGCCACCATCGTCATTGTGGGATCGGTGAGATAGCTGGAGATGGCGAGCGCGATCGCGATCAGGATCATGGGCACGCCGACATGTATCACGCGCTCGCGCGTTGAGTCCGAATGCCGGGCCCATAGGATCATGGCGATCGTACCGAACACATAGGGGATTGCGGTCACGAAGCCGGTCTGGGCGTTGGTGAGGCCGAACGCCTTGACGATCTGCGGCAGCCAGAACTGCATGCCATAGAGCGCGCCGACGAAGCCGAAATAGATCAGGCTGAGTGCGATCACCTTCGGCGAGGACAGGGCTTCACCGAGCGAGAAGTGCTTCACCGCCTGCTTGGCCGCGATCTCCGAATCGAGCTTCGCCTTGAGCCAGGCCTTCTGCTCGGCCGAGAGCCAGTCCGCCTTCTCCGGCTTGTCGGTGAGGTAGAACCAGGTGACGATGCCGAGCAGCATCGAGGGGATCCCCTCGAGAATGAACAGCCACTGCCAGCCCTTCAGTCCCATGACGCCGTCGAGCCCGAGCAGGAGGCCCGAGATCGGCGCGCCGATCACGGTCGAAACAGGAACGGCGATCGCGAAGGCCGCAAGGAAACGACCGCGATATTCGGCCGGATACCAGTAGGTGAGATAGAGGATGATGCCGGGGAAGAAGCCGGCTTCCGCCACGCCGAGCAGGAAGCGTAGGACGTAGAAGCTGGTCACGCCGCTCACCAGCGCCATCAGCGCCGAAATGATGCCCCAGGTCACCATGATACGGGCGATCCAGCGGCTGGCGCCGAACTTTTCCAGCGCGAGGTTGCTCGGCACCTCGAAGATGAAATAGCCGATGAAGAAGATGCCGGCGCCCCAGGAGAAGATCAGCGGGGTGAACTTCAGCTCGGCGTTCATGGTCAGCGCGGCGAAGCCGAGATTGACGCGATCGAGATAGGAGAAAAAGTAGGCCAGCACCAGGAACGGAATCAGGCGCCAGGAGATGGCGCGGATCGTCGAGGTCTCGATTTCGCTCTTGGTGATACCGGCCGAACCGGCATAAGTCGTGGTCTGGCTCATCGCTTCCCCCGGGGTTGTTGCTTTTGTGGGCTGATTGCGGTTTTCAGCATCGCGGACAAAGAGTCAATGGAGCAAGCAATGCACGGGACGCAACCGGCCAACACCGTTGCACCGCTCCAGGCATCGCTGATGCGCGCCGCCCTGGCGCTGGTCGTGATCGCCTGCGGCCTCTCCTTGCGCTGGTACGGCTTTCAGCTAGGCCTGCCCGCCTTCATGGTGAAATACGGCGGCTCGCTGTTGTGGGCGACGATGGTGTTTCTGTTGGTCGGGGTTTTGCTGCCGCAGCTGACGCGGACGCAGCTTGCGGCGATCGCGATGGTGATCGCGATCGCGGTCGAGTTTTCGCGGCTGGTGCACACGCCGTGGCTCGATGCGTTCCGGCTGACAACGGCCGGCGCGTTGTTGTTGGGACGGATTTTCTCGCTGTGGAATGTGCTGGCGTATGCGATTGGGATCGCGTGCGGCGTTTGGATCGATCGGCTGGTCGCGCGCGCGGTCTCGCAACTCACTCATCAAGCTGAAACCGCTCGAAGCGATCCAGCTCTTCCTCGATCTTCCGCTTCAGCTCCTTGCGCCCCGCCGTCTTCTTGCCCTGCCCGACCCAAGTCCATTTCTGCATCAGCACCTTCTTCGCCTGCCGGTCGGTCTTGAGATCGAGCGCGGCGACGATCTCGTCGCCGACCAGCACGGGCAGCGCGAAATAGCCGAGCTTGCGCTTGGCCTTCGGCACATAGGCCTCGAACAAATGATTGTAGCCGAAGATGAGATTGGTGCGCTTGCGCTGGATGATCAGCGGATCGAATGGCGAGAGGATGTGGACGAGGTCGGACGATATTTCGGCAGGCTCGAGCGTCGCTGGTGCGGTCCAATGCTCCTGCTTGCCGGCGCCTTCGATCGCGACCGGCACGAGCTCGCCGCGGCGGACGCGCGAGGCGACCAGGCTTGCGACCGCCTTCTTGCTCGGCGCATCGAGATGGCAGATCGAATCGAGGCTGACGACGCCTTGCGAGCGCAGCGCACGATCGAGCAGATAGGCCGTGATCTCCTTCGCTGAAGCCGGCTTCGGCAATTTGTCCCAGCCGAAATGACGCGTCATCAGATCATAGGTCTTCAGCATGCCCTGGCGCGCGCTGATGGTCGCGACGCCGGTATAGAAGGCCAGCTGAAGCGCCCGCTTCGAGGGTTTTCGGCTCTGCCAGAGATGCTCCTTCTCGATGAGCACGTCGTCCTCGATGTCGCGGATGGTCAGCGCACCCGCGCGCAACAGCCGCATCACCTTGCGGGTGTCAGCCAGCGTCACCGAGGCATACCAATTGTGCCCCTCGCGCTTGTGCTCGCGCATCGCCGGCAGGAAGAAGCGAAAATCGTTCGACGGAACGTAGGACAGCGCATGGGTCCAGTATTCGAACACGCTTTTGTCGACGCTCTGCGCCTGACGCAGATCGGCGCGGCGATAGGACGGAATGCGGCTGAACAGGATATGGTGATGGCAGCGCTCGATCACGTTGATGGTGTCGATCTGCACATAGCCAAGATGGGCGACCGCGTCCGTGACGGCCTGGGCGCCCTCGCCGAACGGTGCGCGCGTGTCGAGCCGCTGGGCCCTCAGCCAGATCTGCCGGGCCTGTGTCGTCGGTATCAGAAGGGGTTTTGGTGCGCGGGGCATTGCGAGAGGCAATGTAGCGGGATTCGCACCAAGAGAAAGAACAGGAAAAACAACCCGGCATACGAAAGCCGCGCTGCCATCTGCTGACAGCGCGGCTTGATGGTGGGGGGCGAGGCCTACTTCATCATCATCGCCTTCTGCGCCTTCATGTAATGCATGCAGGCGCCCTTCATCTTGCCCATGCTCATGTCCGTGTTGGCCATGGCCATTTCCTTGTTCATGGCCATCTTGGCGGGCGTGTCGGCGGTGCCGGTCATCGCGGCCGTCGATTTCATCATGTTTTCGCCGGTGCACGCCATCATCGCGGCGGAGGCGGGCGAAACGGAGAGAGCGAACGCGACAAAGGCTGCGGCGGTGAGCAAGGTCCTCATCGAAAAGTCTCCTCAAGTAAAACGAAACCGGCGTCATGCCGGCATTCGCAAATACGTATTCTCTCGTGAGAACGTTTCGTGGAGAAGACAATTTTCTTGCTGCAACGCAAAGCAGGCCGACATTAGCGACCGTCCTTGGGCGCCTTGACCCGGTCGTTGGGCCGGTCGCTGAGGCTGCCGGTGGCGATGTCGGGCTCGCAGGAGGCTCTGCCTCGCCCCTCCGCCTGACAGCGATAGACGCTGCCGGTCAGGCGATCGACCAGCCACATCGTCTCGTCTGTCGGAGCTTCGAGGCCGATATAGCGAGAGGCCAACCCAGTGATCAGCGTCGAGAGCAGGATCGCCACCGCGATCATCGCCGCACCGATATAGATCGGCATGGCGCTGAGAAACACGGTCCGATCCGGCCGGCCATTACGATAGAACTGGTAGTCACTCGGCCTCGGCACTGGACGGAACTCGGCTCCCTCATCTACGATTGTCGAGTGACGTTGCTTGCTAGGCGCGCATCTGGCCGAAAGCTTGTCCGCGGGCGGACCATGCCGCGACCGCTTTGCGACGACCGGTGTACACGGGTTTCAGCAATGCTCTGCCTCAGTCCCCCTAGGTCGGGGCGGAAGCGCAGCTCAGGCTCCTTAAGAGAGCCAGCTTATTAAGAGAGCCAGCTTAGCCCGGAAGCCCCCGCCCACGAATGTGACGAAGATCACATCGAAGCCTTTGAACCTTCCCTATGCTCGCAGCATCAAATCGCCATCAGGCGTCACAGCGAGGATACGACAATGACCCATTTCGATAGGTTTTTTGGACTGAAGGCGATCACGCTCACGGCCGCGCTGTCGCTGACCGCGGGCCTGGCTTTCGCCGGCGACAACAACGTCTCGTCCAGCCAGATCCTGGATGCGTTGAAGCCGAAGCCGATCACCCGCGGCCTCTCCGTCGGTCCGCAGGCCGATCCGACGGCGCAGGCCAAGGAAGCGACCTTCCTGAACACCGTGCGCAACCGGCAGACCCGTTCGCTCTCGATGGGCGAACGTGACCAGATCGCCGAGCTCGCGTCGACCAAGCCGAACATCGATCTGGAGATCCAGTTCGACTATAACTCGGCCGACATTGCCAAAACGTCTGTGCCGTCGGTGCAAGCTCTCGGCAAGGCGCTGTCCGACCCGTCGCTGAAGGGCTCGACCTTCGTGGTCGCCGGCCACACCGATGCGATCGGCACCGAGGAGTACAATCAGGGCCTCTCGGAGCGTCGCGCCGACACCATCAAGAAGTACCTGGTGCAGAACTACGGTCTCAACGGCAGCGACCTGGTCACCGTCGGCTATGGCAAGACCAAGCTGAAGGACGCCGCCAACGGCGCCGACCCGATCAACCGCCGCGTTCAGGTCGTGAACATGGACACCAAGACCGCGTCCAAATGATCTGAGAAACGATCGCAACAGCCGACAAACCGCCTGCCGCGTGTGGCAGGCGGTTTTCTGTCGTCAGATCCAGCTCTGAAACAGCATCAGGTGGTTGAACGTCTGCATCGATGTGCCGATGAAGGCCGCCGAGATCGGCAGCATCACCGCGAAGCCGATCGCGACCATGCCCACATAGGCCCACAGCAGCCAGCGCGGCAGCCCCTCTCGGCGCAGCGCATAGACCAGGGCAAGCGACGCAACCGTTGCAGCCGGCAGATAGTAGTAGATGAAGCCCAGCGTGCGTGGGAGCAAAGCCCAGGCGAGCCAGCAGCCGAAATAGAACGCCGCGATCAGGAACGCATCCCAACGGCGCGCGACGACGAAGTCGCGCAACACAACGGCAAGCGCGAGCAACGCCGGCCAGGCGACCAGCGGATTGCCGAGGAAGACGATCGCTGCAATGTTGTCGTCCGCGGTCTTGTCGAATAGGAACCACACCGGGCGCGCCAGCAACGGCCAGGACGGCCAGGAGCTCATATAGGTGTGGCCGGCGATCGCAGTGGTGGTGTTGTCGGCGAAGATCCGGCGCTGCGCCTCGATCAGATCGGATAGCGACAGGCCGTAGAGCGGAACGAAGGCGGCGAAATACGTCACGGCCGGCAACAGCGCAAAGCACAGTGCGGCATGATGCGCCCTGAATGTGGGCCAGAGGTCAGGGCGGTACCAATCGGTTGGCCTCGCATCGCCAAACAGAGTATGCCAGCCCTGCATCAGGCGGATCACCGCAACGATCGCGATGCAGACAGCGAGCGGAAACAAGCCGCTCCATTTGCAGGCAGCTGCAAAACCGAACAACGCCCCTGCGATCGCGAACAGCGCCTGCGGACGCTCTCGTCGAAAGCCGTGCATGAAGGCAGCGATGGCGAGCAAGCCAATACCCAGCGCAAAGATGTCGAGCATCGCGATGCGCGCCTGCACATAGAGCATCTGGTTGAAGGCCGCGATCAGCGCCGTCGCAATCGCGGGTCCTTGCGACCCGAACAGTGCGAGCCCGCAGAGATAGATCGCGACAACGGCGAGCGCGCCGAACAAGGTCGCCGGATAGCGCCAGCCGAGCGCGTTGTCGCCGAATGCCGCGATCGATGCCGCGATCAGCTCTTTCGCAAGCGGCGGATGCATCGGATTGAGCATCGGCTGTGGCGCAGTGAAGCCCAGCATCTGCCGCGCTGCCGGCACGTAATGAACCTCGTCGAACACGAACTTGTCCGGCGTCGTCAGCCCGATCAGCAGCGCGAAATGCGCGGCTAGGAAGATCGCGACAGCGATCACTGCGCTTCGCGACAATCCAGGAACTGGATATGCTTCCAGCGACTGCGATAGGGCTATTTTGCGTGGCAAATCTGCGTCACCGCGAATAAAAAATAACTCAGGCGATCCATTGAACGCATTCTGCCGCAACTGTCACTAAGCTAACGCTCGTCTCGCGCGGCCTGTGATAATTCTGCCACAACACAAGCGCGCGCGATCCAGTACGATCAGGGACCTCGATCGGTTACGATATGAATTTGCGTTTTCTGCTTTTCCCAACACTGCTGTCGGCTGCACTTTGCGCTGCGCCTTCTGTGCAGGCCCAGACGCGCGTCGGCGAAGCCGTCCTCGTCCAGAACGAAGTGGTGCGTGTGGCCGCGAGCACGACGCCGATCAATGTCGGCGATAGCATGCTGCGCGATGAAACCGTGCGCACCGGTGCGGACAGCGCGGCGCGCTTTGTCATGGCCGACAGCACCAACCTGTCGCTGGGGCCGAGTGCGACGCTGAAGCTCGACCGCACCGTCTTCAACGACGAGCACAGCTATCGCGACGTCGCCATCCGAATGGCGACCGGCGCATTCCGCTTCGTCACCGGACATTCGGAGAAGACCGCCTACAAGATCACGACGCCGCTCGCGACCATCGGCGTTCGCGGCACGATCCTCGACATCCTCTCGCAACGCGGCCGCTCGGTCGTCGTCCTTCAAGAGGGAGCGGCAAGCGTCTGCACGCTGAGCTTCCAGTGCATTCAGCTCACCCAGCCGGGCGACACCGCGATCATCACCTCGACCGGCGGCAAAGTCACGATCACCAAGACCAACTCGCCGCCCTGGACGTTCGCAGCCAACTGCGCCGCCAATGCCGGGCTGTGCACCGTCAACCAATATGCCGATGCGTCGCCGACCACACCCGCCGTCCATGACGATGGCATGCTGTGCGGGCGCTGACGATGGCAAAGCCCGGCTTCAAACGCCTCGTCCTGGCCTATACACTCGGCGCCGCCGCCGCGCTCACGCTGTTCGCGCTCAACGCCCGTCCAGCGACAGCCGCGACCTTCTGCGAATCCGAGTGCGGCAGTCCGACCCCCTCCCCGTCACCGACATATTCGCCGTCCCCGACGCCAGGCGCATCGCCCTCCCCGAGACCGTCTCCGTCACCAAGCCCATCTCCGTCGCCGAGCCAGGCTCCGTCGCCGACCCCAACGCCGACCGGCTCCGATTCCAGCGGCAACTCGGTCAACGGACTCGCCAACCAGCGCTTCAATCAGATGATCACCAACCGCGTGCTCGGCACGGTGCTGCTTGGCGTCAACGAGCAGGTCAATTGCAGCGACTGCATCAGCGCGTTCGGCTCGGCCGGCTCGTTCTCGGCCGGCATCCACGGCCGCAAGGAACTGACGCCCAACCTGTCGCTGCTTGCCGGCATCGCCTACACGCAATACAGCGAGGGCGGCTATCACATCACCAGCGCACCGATCGGCGCCTTTGCGCTGCGTTATGACTTCACCGATTGGGGCTCGTCGCGTCCGTTCTTCGACGTCGGCACGATCCTGACGCCGTGGGAGAAAGCGCGCTACACCCGCAGTTACAATACCAGCCTGGGTCCGGTGAGCGTGACGAGTTCAACGGACGCCTCCAATTATGCGGTCTTTGGCCGCGCCGGCTGGATCAGTCGCCTGTCATCGCGCGACGAGGTCGCAGCCTCCATCGAGGTCTGGCAGCTCTGGCAGCGCGTGTCCGGCTATGCCGACAACACGGTCGCGTTCAATCCGTTCGACGCCACCATTGCAACAGGCACCGACCGCACCAGCCTGGTCAAGATCGGCGGCCAGTGGACCCATCTCTTCGCCGGCAATATCGAGACCAACATCAACGGCGGCTGGGTGCAGTCGTTCGCCAGCCATAGCGGCATCGTCGCCACAGTGACCGGCGACGGCATGGTGGTGCCGACGATGGGCAACCAGGGCTGGTTCGAATATGGCGGCCGCCTCGGCTTCCGTGTGCAGAAGGGCTGGGTCGTGGATCTCTTCGCCAACGGCACATTGGGCCCGCAGCCGGTGGGCAATACGATCCATGGCGGCGTAGGGCTGCGGATCAATTATTAGCTGGCGCGGTTCGCGCGAGCAGCCCAAACCTCCGCTGTCATGCCCGGCTTCGCGGGCGATGACACTTGTCGTGTAGGAACGGCACTGGCCGTCACGCCGCAGACTTGCCCTCGAACGCTCGCCGCAGGACCTCCACGTCCAGCTTCACCATCTTCATCATGGCTTGCCAAGCGCGGGCGGCGGCAGCCTTGTCAGGGCTCGACAGGTACTCGAACATCACCTTCGGCACCACCTGCCAGGCCACGCCCCAGCGATCCCTGAGCCAGCCGCACTGCTCTTCCTTGGCGCCATGAGCGAGGAACGCATTCCAGACGCTGTCGACCTCAGCCTGGTCGTCGCAATGGATCATCAGCGAGATCGCGTGCGTGTATTCCATCTTCATGCCGCCGTTGAGCGCGACCAGCGGCTGCCCGGCCACCGTGAACTCGACGACCAGCACCGAGCCCTCCTTGCCGGATGGGCCGTCCGAAACGTTGTGCTGAACGTGCGTGATCTCCGAATTCGGAACGAGCGAGACGTAGAACTTGGCGGCCTCCACGGCATCGCCGTTGAACCACATGCAGGGCACGAGCTTGGACATTGCGACTGCTCCTCTTCAGGCTTCGATCAGGCGTTCGCCATGGCGGGCTTCGCGGGGACGGCTGCCATGTCCAGCCAGTTCACGCCCCACATATGGCCATCCGGATCCTCAAAGCTGCGGCCATACATGAAGTCGTATTCGTCGACAGGGCTTGGATCGGCCACGCCGCCAGCAGCCTTGGCTCTACCGACGATATCGTCGACCTCGTTACGGCTCTCGGCGGACAGGCAGAACAGCGCCTGGTTCGAGGTCTTCGCATCCGCGATCGGCTTCGGCGTGAAATGACGGAATTTATCGTGGGTCGTCAGCATGACGTAGATGGTCTCGGAAAAGACCATGCAGCTAGCCGTGTCATCGCTGAATTGCGGGTTCCTGGTCGCTCCGATCGCCTCGTAAAAGGCGGTCGCACGCTTGAGGTCGGTCACCGGCAGATTGAGAAAAATCATCCTGGGCATCGGAAGCTCCTTGGGGGTTCTGCCCAAGGACGGATGGCTGGGCGGCCATCCGACAGCGCTTCCGGATATTTTTTAGACCGTGCCTGCGGGGTCTGGTCGTACCGAACCCGTGTGGTCCTCGATGTTACTTCTTCTCGTTCGGATCCCGATGCACGGGGTCGATCCACAGCACGGTCTCGGGCTTCTCGACCGGTTCGATGTCGAGATTGATCGCAACCGCCTCGCCATCGCTGCGCACCAGCACGCATTCCAGCACCTCGTCGGGGCTGGCGTTGATCTCCTGATGCGGCACGTAGGGCGGCACAAAGATGAAATCGCCGGGGCCGGCCTCGGCGGTGAACTGCAGGCTCTCGCCCCAGCGCATCCGCGCCTTGCCCTTCACCACGTAAATGACGCTCTCGAGATGGCCGTGGTGATGCGCGCCGGTCTTGGCGTCGGGCTTGATGCTGACGGTGCCGGCCCACAATTTCTGCGCACCGACGCGGGCGAAATTGATCGCGGCCGCACGGTCCATGCCGGCGGTCGACGGCACGTTGGTATCGAGTTGATTGCCGGGAATGACGCGCACGCCGTCATGTTTCCAGCGATCATCGTGGTGATCGTGGTCATGGTGAGAGTGGCTGTGGTCATGGCCGGTCATTGATCTTGCTTTCTGCTGGTTCTGTGCGCGCGAAACTAACCAAAGCCGGCCTATCAAGCCATACAAAAATCGGAACTCTCATAGCTGCCCAGCGTTGTCATTGCGAGCAATCTGGAAGGAGAGAGTTTCATGGGTAGCACCAGCGACAAGATCAAGGGCAACGCCAACGAAGTCATTGGCAAGGCGAAGCAGGGCATCGGCGAAGCCACCGGTTCCGAGCGTCTTCAGGGAGAAGGCGCGGTCCAGGAAGTCAAGGGCAAGGGCCAGAAGGCCATGGGCGATGCCAAGGATGCAGCAAAGGAAGCGATCGATCGCGCCGCTGCGGCGGCCCGTCGCACCACCGAGTAAACTGCGTTGGACTGAAAGCGAAAAGACCGGCCGAAAGGCCGGTCTTTTTGTTTAGGCCGGTCTTTTTGTTTAGCAAGTCATTCCGGGGCGCGATGCGAACCCGGGACGGCTGCGCCGTTATTTCACGCCGAGCAATTCCACATCGAACATCAGCGTCGCGTTCGGCGGGATGACGCCGCCGGCGCCGCGCGCGCCATAGCCGAGCTGTGGCGGGATGATCAGCGTGCGCTTGCCGCCGACCTTCATCGTGGCAACACCCTCATCCCAGCCGGCGATGACGCGGCCCTTGCCGATCGGGAATTCGAAGGGCTCGTTACGATCGACGGACGAGTCGAATTTCTTGCCCTTCTGGCCGTTTTCATAGAGCCAGCCGGTATAGTGCATCACGCAAATCTGGCCGGGCTTCGGCAAGGCGCCGGTGCCGACGACGCTATCGGTGATCTGCAATCCTGAAGCTGTGGTCATGGTCTTTCCTGCGGTCTGGGCCGAGGCCGTGGTTGAAACGAATGTCGACACAGCGCCGATCGACGTGATCGCGAATGCCGACATGATGGCGAGGAGCACGCGCTGGAAACGCTGCATAAGGCACCTTCCGTTTGAGGCGGGAGGTGTCTAGCGCAAGGCCGATGCCGTTTCCACCCCTTAAACTTCGATATTTTCCAGCCGCACAGGGAGCTTGCGGATACGCTGGCCGGTGGCGTGATAGATGGCATTGCAGATCGCCGCATTGGTGCCGACATTGGCGAGTTCGCCGAGCCCCTTTGCGCCGGCCGGGTTGATGTGATCATCCTGTTCGGAGAGCAAGATCACCTCGACGCCGGGGACATCTGCATTCACGGGCACGAGATAGTCGGCAAAGTTGTCGTTGACGTAACGTGCGGTGCGCTCGTCGATCTCGGTGGCTTCGAGCAGCGCCGAGGACATGCCCCAGATCAGGCCGCCCATCAGCTGACTGCGGGCCGTGCGCGGATTCATGATGCGGCCAGCCGCAAACGCTCCGACCAGGCGGGGCGCGCGGATCTCGTGCGTGAAGCGGTTGACTCTGACCTCGACGAATTCGGCGCCAAAGGCATAGGCAATCTTGTCCTTCATGGCCGCACCGCCGACGAGCCGCGCGTGCCCGCTGTGCATCGCCTTGAAGGAATCCAGCGGCGCGCCTTCCGGCTTCCACTCACCATATTCCTCGACCACGCCGGCACCGAGAGCGTCGAACGCTTTCTCCAGATCGAGCGGGCGATCGCTCCTGGCCGCCTCTGTCGATGGGGTCTGCCCCATGCCGACCGTTTCCTTGGCCTTGTCCGCGAGGCTCTCGTTCGGCATCAGCGCCTTGAACAGCCGCTGACGAACCTGGTCACACACCATCATCACAGCGGAGCAGGTGCTGGCCGTCGAATTCGATCCGCCTGCAACGGGGCCCGGCGGCAGGTCGCTGTCGCCAATGAAGACCGCGACCTTCTCCAGCGGCACGCCAAGCCGCTCGGCGGCCGTCTGCGCAAGGATCGTATAGGCGCCCGTGCCGATCTCGTGGCCGGCGATCTCGACGCGGGTACGGCCGTCGCGCTGCAGGCGAACGCGCGCTGCCGCGGGAGCCATCTGCGTCGGATAGCAAGTGGCCGCGCAGCCGTAGCCGATCAGCCAATCACCATCGGACATCGATTTCGGCGCCGCTGAGCGCTGCGCCCAGCCGAAAGCCTTTGCGGCTTCATCGAAACACGCCATCAGCGAGCGCGATGTGTAGGGTTTGCCGCCGATCGGCTCATTGGTCGTGTCGTTGATGCGGCGGAGCTCGACCGGATCCATGTTCAGCTTCACAGCCAGCTCATCCATCGCGCTCTCCAGTGCAAACAGATAGGGCACCTCCGGCGGCGAGCGCATGAAGCCGGGCGTGTTGCGGTCGGCGCGCACGATCGACACGAGACTGTCGACATTCGGGCAGGCATAGAGCCGCGTCGTGGTCTTGGTGCCGCCGACGCAATAGGGGTCGGCGCGCGAGGAGACCTCCGCGCCTTCATGTCTGAGCGCGACCAGCTTGCCGTCCCGGCTCGCGCCGAGCTTGATCTCGTGGCGGGTCTCGGCGCGATAGGTGGCAATGGTAAAGCCTTGGTCGCGGGTCGGGACCAGCTTGATCGGCCGGTTCAGCCGCTTCGCGATGCCGGCAATGATCGCAGTTCTCGGTGTCATCGAACCGCGCGAGCCAAAGCCGCCGCCGACATAGGGATTGACCACCCGCACCTTGTCGGCATCAATGCCGAGCTGTTCGGCGACGCCGTTCTTCAAGCCGTAGACATATTGGCTGGGTTCATAGATGACGAGAGTGTCGCCCATCCAGGCACAGCTCGTCGAAAACAGCTCCATCGGATTGTGGTGCTGCGTCGGCGTCTCGTAGGACGCGGTGAGCTGGACCTCGGCCTCGTCGAACGCCTTGGCAAAGTCGCCGACCTTCGGGTCTTCCTTGAATTGCGCGTTCTGGCCTTTCGCCGCAGCTTTCGTCGTTCCCTGCGAGTCGAAGCTCGCACTCGGGGTTACGGCTGAGTAGTTGACCTTGACGCGATTGGCGGCCTCGCGCGCAGCCTCGTAGCTCTCGGCTATAACCACCGCGATGATCTCGCCGTCATGGGCGATGTCGGCCGATTTTAACGGCTGAATCGTGGTTCCGGCATAGCCGCCATTGCTGAAGAGTTTTGACTCCTTCAGTTTTGGCGCGTTCTCGTGCGTGACGATGTCGATCACACCGCGGACACGCTTGGCATCTTCAAGGTCGAAACTGTTGATGCGGCCCTTGGCAATCGCGCTGGTGACGAGGAACGCATAGGCCGGATTGTCCAGCGGCATGTCGGACCCGTAGGTCGCCCGCCCCGTGACTTTTGCAACCGCATCATAGCGCGGTACCGGCTTGCCCATATTCGCTTTCGGCTCGGGAGCGGCAGCGGTCATGGTCATATCTCCATCATTACGGCCTGTTGCAGCGCGCGCATCACCACGCGCTTGCCGAGCGCAATTTTGAAGCCGTTGTGCTGGCGTCCCCTGGCGTCAGCGAATGCAGCATCGGCGGCGCGCTGCGCCAGACCGTCATCGAATTTTTGCCCCTTGAGCTGCGCCTCCGCCTCGCGGGCGCGCCACGGCACGGTAGCGACGCCGCCGAGCGCCACCCGCGCGTCCCGGATCGTCCCGTCCTGCACGTCCAGCGCAACGGCGGCCGAGGATAGCGCGAACTCATAGGACTGTCGGTCGCGCGCCTTCAGGTAAACCGAGCGCGGCCAGCGGCCGGGAATAAGAAAGGCCGAGATCAGCTCGCCGGGCTGAAGCGTAGTCTCGATCTCGGGCGAATTACCCGGCGCCTTGTGCAGCTCCGCAAACGGCATGCTGCGAGTCCCGGATCTGCCGGTAACCTCGACCGTGGCATCCAGCGCGATCAGCGCCTGGGCGAAATCGCCGGGGTAGGTCGCGATGCACTGATCGGAGATGCCGAGCACCGCATGCATGCGGTTGACGCCGTCCATGGCCGCGCAGCCGGAGCCGGGATTGCGCTTGTTGCAATTCTCATAGGAGACGTCGCGAAAATAGCTGCAACGCGTCCGCTGCATCACGTTGCCGCCGAGTGTCGCCATGTTGCGCAGCTGGGCGCTGGCCGCGAGCTTCAGGGAATTAACGATGACCGGATAGTTTCGCAGGATCTCGCCATGCTCCGCGACATCGGACATCTTTGCGAGCGCGCCGAGCCGCAGGTTCTCGCTGCCAGGCTCGATCGCCGACCAGCCTTGCGCGAGCGGATTGATGTCGATGATCGCGGTGGGCCGCATCACGTCGAGCTTCATCAGATCGATCAGCGTGGTGCCGCCGGCGAGCGGCTGGGCTGAGGCCTGCGTTAACGGCTTGCTGGCGGCCGCAGCGGCGCTTAGCGCCTGCACGGCCATGTCAGGGTCTGTGGCCCTCTGGTAGGAAAATGGTCGCATGCGCCTAGCCTTTCACGATCTCGGGCGCGGCCTGCTTCACCGCAGCGACGATGTTGGGATAGGCGGCACAGCGGCAGATATTTCCGCTCATGTATTCGCGGATGTCGGCATCGGTGCCCGCATGTCCCTCCTTGACGCAGGCAATCGCAGACATGATCTGGCCCGGTGTGCAATAGCCGCATTGGAACGCGTCATTATCAACGAAGGCCTGCTGCATCGGGTGCAGACGGTCGTTGGTGGCAAGGCCTTCGACGGTCGTGATCTCCTGTCCTTCAGCGGCCAGCGCGAGCGTCAGGCACGACACCACGCGGCGATCGCCGATCAGCACCGTGCAGGCACCGCACTGGCCGTGGTCGCAACCTTTCTTGCTGCCGGTAAGCTTGAGATGTTCGCGAAGCGCGTCGAGCACCGTGGTACGTGCATCGAGGCTCAGGCGCTTGTCCTGGCCGTTCACGCGCAGCGTGACGTCAACGGGAAGCGCCGGATCCTGCACCGCAGGCGCTCGTGCCTCCTGCGCGGTCGCGCGCGCGGTCAGCGGAACAAGCGCGCTGCCGGCAGCACCTGCCATGAAGGCGCGCCTGTCGAATCCAGATGATTGGGAACTTGAGATATCGGACATGGACGGCCTCCGCCGCTTCGAAAACAAAGCAGCGCACGCCTGCGCCGCTCACCGCCCACCAACTTGGGGCCATGAGCTCCGTTCCGAACGGGAAAGGGCGACGCTGCCGATGCCGCGTCGCCCTCCGTCAACTTTTCCTGATCTTGTCGCGAGGAACCTCGCGCGACGCTCAATAGCCGAGCGCGCAGCCGTCCTTGCGTGGGTCGGAACCGCCGGTCAGCGTGCCCTTGTCCCAATCGATCCAGATCGCCTGGGCGCCGCCGAGCGGGCCGACCACGCTGGTGGTCTTGTGGCCGAGCTTCTTGAGGCCCTCGACGATGTCAGCGGGCACGCTGTCTTCGAGCTGATACTGGCCCTCGTAATGCAGGCCGCGCGGCATGTCGATTGCCTCCTGTACGTCGCAGCCATAGTCGAGGATGTTGGTCAGCAGATGGGTCTGCCCGGTCGGCTGGTACTGGCCGCCCATCACCGCAAACGACATCGTGGAGCGGCCGCCTTTGGTGAGCAGGCCCGGCATGATCGTGTGCAGCGGACGCTTGCCGCCTTCGATGCAATTGGGATGGCCTGGCTGGATGCGGAAGCCGCCGGCGCGGTTCTGGAACAGCACACCCGTCTTGTTGGAAACGATGGCCGAGCCGAAGGAATGCGCGACCGAATTGATGAACGAGCAGACGTTGCGGTCCTTGTCCACCACCGTGATGTAGATGGTCGAGGGATTCATCGGCGGCGCGACATTGGGTAGGTCCAACATGCCGTCCATGCGGATCTTGCTGATAAACTCGTCGGCAAAGCCCTTCTCGAGCATCTCGGCGACGTTGATCTTCATGTGGTCGGGAGAGGCAACGTGCATCTCGCGGTTCATGTAGGCGATGCGCGCAGCTTCCGCCTCGAGATGGAAGCGCTCGACGCTCACGGGCGCGTACTTGGTCAGGTCGAAGCGCGACAGGATGTTGAGCATCAAGAGCGCAGTGACGCCAGGGCCGTTCGGCGGGCACTGCCAGACGTCGTAGCCCTTGTACATGGTGCCGATCGGGGTTGTCGTTTCGGTGGTATGGGCGGCGAAATCGTCGAGCGTGTGCAGGCCGCCGATGCCGCGCAGGGTCTCGACCATATCCTCCGCGATCGCGCCCTTGTAGAAGGCGTCGCGGCCATCCTTGGCGATCGCGCGCAGCGTCTTGCCGAGCTCGGCCTGGCGGATGACGTCGCCGGCGACCGGCGGCTTGCCGCCAGGCAGCAGGTAGCGCACCGTGTTGGTACCGTTCTTCAGCTTCTCGAACTGGTTCTTCCAGTCGAAGGCGATGCGGGGCGCGACGACGTAGCCTTCCTCCGCCGCCTTGATCGCGGGCTGGAGCAGCCGGTCGAAGCCGAACTTGCCGTGGTCGCGCAGCACGGTGGCGAAGGCGTCGATCACTCCGGGAATGGACACCGCATGCGCGGAGGTCAGCGGTACCGAGGTCATCTTGCGCTCGAGATACCAGTCGGCGTTGGCGGCCTTCGGCGCGCGGCCGGAGCCGTTATAGGCGATGATCTTGCCCTCGCCGCGCGGCTGGATCAGCGCGAAGCAATCGCCGCCGATGCCGGTCGACTGCGGCTCGATCACGCCGAGCAGGGCAGAACCCGCCACCGCCGCATCCACAGCCGTGCCGCCCTCGCGCAGCACCTCGATCGCGGCAAGGGATGCCTGCGGATGCGAGGTCGCCACCATCGCGTTGGTGGCGTGGACCGTGGACCTGCCGGGGAAATGGAAGTTTCTCATCGAAGTTTTGCTCTCTCAGACCGTGGGCGCGCGCCGCGCCGTCTCGGAAAAACCGGGCCTTCATGACACATTCCAGGGCGTCCGGGCAATGCTGGCATACCAGGGAAATGGCTGCCATTCGCCGGGAATAGAGCTGTTCGTTGCGGGTTTTCTGGGCGCCGGCCGCCTGCTAAACGGGCGCATGATTTACAAGGTCTGCGCCTTCTACCAATTCGCCGCCCTGCCCGACTACCGCGAGCTGCGCGAGCCGCTGCGCGCGTTCTGTGCCGGCCTGTCCCTCAAGGGCAGCGTGCTGCTGGCACAGGAGGGCATCAACGGCACCATCGCCGGGGCGCCCGACGCGATTGACGCCTTCGCCCATGAGCTCGCACATGGGCCGATGTTCGGCGGTCGGCTGAACAATCTCGAACTGAAGTGCTCGACTGCCGAAGCAATGCCGTTTGGCCGGCTCAAGTTGCGGCTGAAGAAGGAGATCGTCACGCTTGGCGATACAGCCGCCGATCCGACAAGGCAGGTCGGCATTTATGTCGATGCTGCGGAATGGAATGCGCTGATCGCCTCGCCCGATACGCTGGTGCTCGACACCCGCAACGCCTTTGAGGTGGCGATGGGGACATTCGAGGGCGCGGTCGACCCTGACATCAAGAGTTTTGGCCAGTTCAAGGACTTTGCCGCGCAAAAGCTCGATCCCGCCAAGCATCGCAAGATCGCGATGTTCTGCACCGGCGGCATCCGCTGCGAGAAGGCGAGCGCGCATCTGCTCGCGCGGGGCTTTGCCGAGGTCTATCACCTCAAGGGTGGCATCCTGAAATATCTGGAAGAGGTGCCAGAGGCGCAGAGCCGCTGGCGTGGCGAATGTTTTGTGTTCGACGAGCGTGTCGCGCTTGGCCACGGCCTGCAAGAAATTGGTCTGCGCGAACGGGACAAGGACGTCGCACGTGACGAATGACATCAAGACGCTCACTGAGCGCATCGACGCCCTGGAGATGCGCCTCGCCTATCAGGACGACACCATCGAGACGCTGAACCAGACCATCACCGCGCAATGGAAGCAGGTCGATGCGCTGATGCGGAAGGTCACAGAGCTCGGCGAGCGGTTGCAGGAAGCCGAGACCAATGCGCCGGGCCCCGCCAACGAGCGCCCGCCGCATTATTGAGCTGACGCCCGCCTACTGGCCAGATGCCTTGCGCAGCAGGTTCGCGACCTCGCCCGACATCATCAGGCGATCGCGGCCGGCATCCTTGGCGGCGTAGAGTGCGCGGTCGGCGGCCTCCACCAGCGAGCTCGTGCCCGCGGTCCGCTCCACCGCAGGCCGGCAAGCCGCGCCGCCAACCGAGACGGTGACGCAGGGCCCTGCCGGATTGGAGGCATGAACCAGGCCGGCATCGTGGATGGCGTTGCGGATCCGCTCACCGAGCCGGGCGCAGCCGGCGGCATCGGTGTTCGGCAGCAACATGGCGAATTCCTCGCCGCCGTAGCGGGCTGCGAGATCGCCGACCCGTTGCACCTCGGCCGCGATGGTTTTTGCCACCACGCGCAGGCAGGCGTCGCCCGCGGGATGGCCATATTCGTCGTTGTAGGCCTTGAAGTGATCGACGTCGATCATCAAGAGGCCAAGGCTGGAGCGATCACGATATGCGCGCGCCCATTCCTCCTTCAGCCGCTCGTCGAAGCGGCGGCGATTGGCCAGCCCGGTGAGGCTGTCCTCGATCGCGAGGGTCTCGAGCCTTGTCTCCAGATTCTTCTGCTCGGTGATGTCGCGCGAGATCGCGACCACGCCGTCGACACTGCCGTTCTCCTTGCGCGTCACGCGCATGGTCGATTCCAGCCAGACCTCGGACTTCTGCCGATGCGTGTTGCGGTAAGTGACGCGCGCTTCTTCCGCGTCGCCACGCTTCATGGCATCGACGATGGCCTGGACGTGCGGGCGGTCTTCCGGATGGATTCCCGCGAGCGCCTCCGTGCCGATCAGCTGGTTGGGTCGCCAGCCGACGACGCGGTTGGACGACGGCGAAACATAGCGCAGCCGCTCGTCGAGCCCGATGCGGGTGACCATGTCGCTGGAGCCTTCCGCGAGCAGGCGGAAATGCGCCTCCTTCTCGATCAGGGCCGCCGCCATGCGCTGGCCGCGCTGCAACTGCCGCACCAACACGGCGCCGATGATCGCGATCAGCATCACCAGCGCGAGCACGTACAGCATGCGCGAGATCGCCGCAGCCCGCCACGGCGCGAGCAATTCGTCCTTGTCGACGGTTGCGAGCAGCACGAGCGGATAACGGCCGGAGCGCTTGAAGAAGCTGACGCGCTCGGCCCCATCCAGCGGCGAGGTGAAATGATAGGCGCCGCTCGGCCGCTGCAGGCTGGCGTCGCGGAACAGCGGCGTATCGCCGACATTTCGGCCGACGAACTTTTCGTTGTTCGGATTGCGCGCGATGATCGAGCCGTCGCCGTACATCAGCGTCACGGAGCTGTTGCGGCCGATCTCGAACTGCTCGTAGAAGTGCGATAGATAGCGAGAGCCGATGGCCGCGAGCACCACGCCGCCAAAGCTTCCGTCCGCCTTGTTGAACCGCCGCGACAGGGTCACGACCCATTCGCCGTCCACGAGGCTCTTCACGGGGTGGCCAATATAGGCCTCGCGCTTGGGCGAGAGCTGGTGGTGACGGAAGAAGGCGTCGTCGCTGAGCGTCGAGGCGATCGTCCCGGGCGAAGTCAGCCAGTTGCCCTTGTCGTCGATGATGGCGAGGCTATGGACCCGGTCGATCGCCTTCTTGCGCGCCTCGAGCAGGTTGCGCAGCTTGCCGATCGTGGCGGGATCGGCGCCATCCATCTCGAGACGGCTGACGACGCCGACGACGCCGGAATCCAGGAGATCGAGGCTGTCCTCGGCATGCTGCGTCAACGAGCGGGCGACGTTCGCCATCTCGGTTTCGGCGCCCTTGAGCACCTGATCGCGCGCGGCCCATTCACGCCAGCCGCTGACGCCGAGGATCGCGACGCAGGTGAGCACGACGAACGCCGCCGCGCGCAACGGCAAGCGGCTCCATCCGGCTCTCTGTGAGGCGAGGTTCATGCGGCAGAAATCTCCGATCGCCGGAAACTCTGCCGCTTCTGTTATTGAACCCTGAAGCGCTGACAGGGATTCGCATTCATCTACGGGTTTTTCCGTACTCCTACGGACCGGGGTTTCCGCAGATCACTAACAAGGTCTTAGCAAGCCTATCGGAAACTGGCGGTCCCTAGCTGAAGATCGCCTTGACCTTGTCCCACAGCGAGGGATTGTCGGCGTCAGCATCGGCCTTCGAGGGCGTCGGCTGCGCGGCGCTGACGGGATCGGAGGCGGGGAAGGTATCCTCCAACCCGGTGTCGAGCTTGGCGTGGCGATCGGCCGCGAGGGCTTCGCGCAAGTCCTCGGCGTGCTTGTCATGCGGCGCGGGATCGAATGTCTGGGCCATGGAATTCCTCCTCCATTGGCGGGTCAACGCGGCGCATTTGCGCTGGTTCCCCTGTTCCGCTTCTGCCCGCGGCGGTGTATCAGGAACCTCAACTCTGCATCAGGACCATTCGTGCCCCAGTCTGCGACAAAGCCCTTCATCGACGTGCTCTCCGGCCAGCGGCAAGCCGTCCCGCCCCTGTGGATGATGCGGCAGGCGGGCCGCTATCTGCCCGAATATCGCGAGGTGCGTGCCAAGGCGGGCGGCTTCCTCGATCTCTGCTTCAATCCGGAGCTTGCCGCCGAAGTCACGCTACAGCCGATCCGAAGGTTCGGCTTCGATGCGGCGATCATCTTCTCCGACATTCTGGTGATCCCCTACGCGCTCGGTCGCTCGGTGCGCTTCGAGGTCGGCGAAGGTCCGCGGCTCGAGCCGCTCGACGATCCCGCCAAGGTCGCAACGCTCGCCGCGCGGGCCGACTTCGGCACGCTGCATCCGGTGTTCGAGGCGCTCAAGATCGTGCGCGCCGCGCTTGATCCGAAGATCGCGCTGATCGGCTTCTGCGGCGCGCCGTGGACGGTTGCGACCTACATGGTCGCGGGCCACGGCACGCCCGACCAGGCGCCGGCGCGGATGATGGCCTACCGGCATCCCGAGGCGTTCGCGAAGATCATCGACGTCCTCGTCGAGAACTCGATCCACTATCTGCTGGCGCAACTCGAGGCCGGCGCCAACGCCTTGCAGATCTTCGACACCTGGGCCGGCGTGCTGCCGCCGGCCGAATTCGCGCGCTGGTCGACCGAGCCGACGCGCCGCATCGTCGAAGGCGTCCGCGCCAAGGTACCTGACGCGAAGATCATCGGCTTCCCCCGCGGGGCCGGCGCGCAGCTGCCTGGTTATGTCGAGGCCACCGGTGTCAACGCCGTCAGCATGGACTGGACCGCCGAGCCCGCCTTCATCCGCGAGCGCGTGCAGAGCAAGGTCGCCGTGCAGGGCAATCTCGATCCGCTGGTGCTGATCACGGGCGGTGCGGCACTCGACCGCGCAATCGACGACGTGCTGGCGAACTTTGCGCAAGGGCGCTTCATCTTCAATCTCGGCCACGGCATCCAGCCGGAGACGCCGATCGCCCATGTCGAGCAGATGATCAAACGCGTGCGGGGGTGAAAACAAAAGCCGCGGAAACAACCCCATGCACAGTACAAATCATTGAAGAATTTTGCACCGCGCCTATTTTGTATTTTCCGAATATCGTTTGACGCGTCGGGCAAAACAGGTGTACGATGGCATCATCCCGCCGATCGTCATTTCGCAGGCTGCCAGCGACCGGGCGACGCCAGACCTTTGAGAATCTCTCGGGCACGCCTCATTGAAAAATCATATGCTGCCCGATCGAAGCACGGACTTCCCCGCATCATGTAGCCGTGGCGCACGTCGGGAAGGATGTGTACGTCGACGTTTTCCATGCGCATCGCTACGTCGCGATACGCCTCCAGCACCTCGATCGGCGCGCGGTCGTCCTTGTCGCCCCAAATCAGACAAACCTGCTGGCGAACCCCGACAAGCTCGTCAAGATAATCCAGCATCTGAGATCCGTGGCAGCAGATACCGGCAGCATAGCCAAGCCGCTTGGGTCCGAGAATCGCATACGGACCGCCGTAGCAAAATCCCATAACCGCCGCCTGGCCATTGAACTCAGGGATTGTGCCGAGGTGTCTCAAGGTGTCGATCATATCCTCTTCGCCGACCTTGATTTGCTCCAGGCGCGGCTGCGCGCGCTGCGCCGCGCGCGGGTCGCTTCGGGACAGCGGACCGGCAATCGAACGCCAGAACAGATCCGGCACTGCTACGATGAAGCCGTATCCCGCCAGCTCGTCGGCGATAGCGATCATGTCGGCATCCACGCCGTGAATGGCGCAAGCCAGCACAATTGCAGCAACCGCCGTTTCAGTCTCGGGCGCGACCAGATAACAATCGAACGCGCCGCCGCCTTTCGCGCGGACCTTTCCGAACCTTCCATGCATGCAAGACTTCCCGCGCTACTCCGGTCGGATCTTCGCGAGGCTGATCACTTTGGCCCACTTCTCGGTTTCAGCGGCCATCAGCTTGCCGAAATCGGCGGGCGAACCGCCCAGTTCCGTCGCATCAAGGGTGCGCAGGCGCATCCTGAAACCGGGATCGGCCAGAGCGGCATTGGCTTCCATGTTGAGCCTGTCGATCATCGCGGCCGGGGTGCCTTTCGGCGCACCGATGCCGAACACCGAACTCGCTTCATAGCCGGGCACGAACTCGCCGATAGCCGGCACATCCGGCAACGCCTGGGATCGCGCCGCTGTCGTTATCCCGAGTGCGCGTAGCTTGCCGCTTCCGATGTATCCAATCGATGGCGCCAGGTTGACAAAGACGACCTGCACCTGCCCGCCGAGCAGATCCGTAATTGCGGGCGCCACGCCTCGATAGGGCACATGTTGAAGATCGAGCCCGCCGGCGGCCTGCTTGAACAGCTCCGCGGCGATATGCGTGATCCCGCCGACGCCGCCCGAACCATACGAGAGCCTGCCCGGATTGGCCTTGGCATAGGCGATGAACTCCGGAATCGTATGGGCAGGAACCGACGGGTGTATGACCATCACCAGGGCGCCGCGGGTCAGACCGACGACCGGCGCGATATCCTGCAGGAAATTGAAATCGAGATTTTCATAAAGCGTGGCATTGATCGCGTTGGGAGAGCCGACCAGCAGGAGTGTGTAGCCGTCGGGAGGCGCGCGCACGACCGCCTCGGTGGCGAGATTGCTCCCTGCTCCCGGCCGGTTCTCGACGATGAATTGCTGGCCGAGCCGCTCCGACCACCACTCCCCGAGCAGGCGCGCGAGAATGTCGTTTGGGCCGCCGGCGGCAAAGCCGACCATGATCCGGACCGGCCGGGCGGGATAAGTCTGCGCCCAGGCCGGGCCTGAGAGCAGCGCCGGTGCGGCCACTCCCGCTGCAAAGCATAGAAATCGACGTCGGGAGGGAATCATAGGCTTTGCTCCGTCGAACCGGCACCCGCGCGGGCTCTCGTCGACGGCCGAGGATAGTTGATGCTGTCATAAGCGCATAAGGCTATTGTCTGATGAGGTCATCTCAAGACGGAAATGGGTGCTCCCATGCAGATGAGCGATCGCATCGGAAAGCGAATGAAGCTGCAGGACCTGCATGTGCTGATGACGGTGGTGCAGGCCGGCAGCATGGGCAAGGCGGCGCTCATGCTCAACACGACCCAGCCCAACGTTTCGCGATCGATCGCGGAACTGGAGCATGCGTTTGGCGTCCGCTTGCTGGATCGCCACCGGCGCGGAATCGAGCCGACCGAGTGCGGTCGCGCCCTGATCGATTGCGGCGCAGCCGCCTTCGACGAACTGCGCCGGGGCGTGAAGAGCATCGAATTCCTGGCCGACCCCACCGCTGGAGAAGTGCGGATCGGGAGCACGGCCTTTCTGGCGGCGAGCTTCGTTTCCGCGCTCGTCGACCGGCTCTCCCGGCGTCATCCGCGGATCAAGTTTGAGCTCGTAACCGGCTACATCGAGACATTGCACCGCGAGTTGAGCGAACGCAAAGTCGATCTGCTGTTCGTGCGGAGCAGCGGCTCGATGACCGACGAGCGATTGCATTTCGAGTTTCTTTTTGAAGATCGCTACGTCATCGCGGCAGGCGCGAAAAATCCATGGACGCGTCGGCGCAATATCCAGCTCCCGGATCTGGCGGAGGAGCGTTGGGTGCTTCCGCCGCGGGAGAGCGTGATCGGCTCCATCATCACGCAAGCCTTTCTGGCCCGAGGCCTCGCGTATCCCCAGGCAACGGTGGTCACCGATTCCCCCCACATGCGGGTCAGCTTGCTGGAGACGGGGCGGTTCATCACGGTTTTCCCGGCTTCGGCGCTGAAATTTCTCGCCAGGGAGGCCACGCTCAAGGTCTTGCCCATCGAACTGCCGGCGGCCCGTCGACCGAACGGGATGGTCACGATCAAGGACCGCGCCGTCAGCCCGGTTGTGCAGCTCGTCATCGACAGCGCCCGTGAACTCGCAAAGCCGATGGCGAAACGGAAGTGACGGACCAGATGTCTGCTTGTGGGACCCTTAGCTGACTTTCCTCAAGCATTGCGGAATGGACCGGTTTTGACCCAAGGCGGACCTCCGAGGTCACCCTAATTTGGCTGGTCGAGCATAACGGCCTATGATCAAATGTTCTTTCGGACGGGACAACGTCGGGCAGGTGGATGAGACGGCGGGAATTCATCGCAGGCTGTTTCGCCGGATCAGTTGCGTTGTCTGGTATCTCCAGAGCGCAGCCGCCGGGAAAGAGGCGGATCGCCGTTGTGGCACCTTCCCGCTCGATTGAAAGTCTCAGGACAAACTCTTACAATCGGGCTTTCCTCGATGAGCTTGCGCGTCTGGGATTTGCCGAAGGGCAGAATCTTGTCATTGAGCGCTATTCGGGAGGCGGCGATATGGATCGCTATCCTGAGTTGGCCAGAACGGTTGTAAGCACCAATCCAGAAGCAATCCTGACCTCAGCCGGTCCTATGACCCTCGCTCTCAGGGCAGCAACACAGAGCATTCCAATAGTCACCATCATTGGTGACCCTGTCGTCTGGGGGCTTGCGGCAAGCCTCGCGCGACCGGGAGGAAACGTAACCGGCGTGACCGTCGACGCCGGGATAGAGCTTCATGGAAAGCGTCTGGGGCTTCTTCGAGAGATAAGGCCTAACGGTTCGCGAGTCGCCTATCTTTCGTCTTCGCAGGCTTGGAAGCAACCTCAAGCCTCTATGGTTCGGGAGGCGGCACAATCGTCCAAGCTGTCGCTTTCACAGGTAGACCTCGGAAGCGATCTGGACGATGCGGCCTATGAAACTGCCTTCGCCTCAACCGACTGGACCAAGATCGACATGCTACTGGTCTCGGACGAGCCGGAGCACTTGTCTCACGGCAAGACGCTCGTCGATCTGGCCACTCGTACTCGTCTCCCCGCCTGCTATCCCTTTCACGATCTCGTCGTGGCGGGAGGGCTGATGGCTTATTATCGCGATTTGCCTGATGCGTTTCGGCAGATGGCCGCTCAGATGGCGCAGATATTATCCGGCCAAAGCCCCACCGAAATTCCGTTCCGGCAACCGACCGCTTTCCGCCTATCGCTTAATACCAAAGCGGCGCAAAAAATTGGCATCACTCTACCGCAGACGTTGCTCATCAGCGCCAACGAGGTGATCGAATAGTGGCATTGCACGAGTCCGGAAGTGGCCCATCGCGTCAGTTAGTCCGATGCAGCGATTTGTCTGGAGTGGGGGTAAGGCCGACCCGCCGGCTGAGCGCCCGGACTTCTCAGTTTGACCCAAAGCGGATATCCAATGCACCACGCCCCGAGACTAATTGCTTACCATTTCCCACTCTCCGCTACGTCGCGAAATGATAGAATAAGAGTCCTCGTTGGGTGGGCTTATAGGGGGATGTGTGCGGCGGCGCGGCGTCATCCAGCTCTTGGTCGGCGGTGGCGCGGCTTTGTGGCCCGCCGTTGCACGCTCGCAAAAACCCACGAAGATGAAGCGGATTGCAATGGTTTCCGCAGGAACCCAGACGAACGCAATGAATAACGACAATAAATATTTCCGCGCCTTTTTCGAGGAGTTGGCTCAGCTTGGCTATGTGGAAAGCCAAAATCTCTCGGTGGAAAGATATTCCGCAGAGGGTCAACTTGACCGGTTTGCTGAACTTGCCCGCAACGTCGTCGCTACGCAGCCCGATCTGATCTACGCGATGTCTGGTCCCTTGGCACTTGTCTTTAAAGTGACAACGGCAACAATACCGATTGTCGCAATATCTGCCGATCCGATTGCACTTGGACTTGTCCCGAGCATTGCGCGATCCGGCAGTAATATTACAGGCGTTAGTGTAGATGCCGGAATCCAAATATGGGGCAAGCGTCTTGGGCTTCTGATCGAAGCTGCGTCGACACTCTCCAACACGCGTTTTCTTGCGTCGCAGTCACTATGGAAGAGGGCGTCAGGCTCGGGGGCGGCAGTCCAGGAGGCCGCGCGGCAGGCCGGAATAAAGCTGTCAGGCGCGCTGCTCACGATGATCAGCGAGCCAGCATACCGGCCGGTTTTTCAGTTGATGGAGCAAGAACGAGCGGATTCAATCGTCGTGTCGGACGAGCCTGAGCATCTTCCCTATCTCGGCTTGATTACGAAACTGGCCGCCAAGGCGCGAATTCCCGCGGTGTATCCTTATCGAGCGTTCGTCGACCTTGGCGGCCTGCTGGCTTATTCGACCGATCTACTGGATATTCAGCGGCGATGCGCCAACCTTGTGTATCGCATTCTCCAGGGAGACAATCCGGGAGACATTCCATTTTACCAGCAGACCCGCTTCGAGTTGGTCATAAATCTCAAGACCGCCAAGGCACTGGACCTTGCAATACCGGCAACACTACTCGCCAGGGCCGACGAAGTGATCGAATGACCGCTTCTGTGCAGGTTTTTGGACGCCGGCGACAAAGAGGCTCCGCACGCCGAACTGACCGGCGTCCAAAAAGCGCCAAGGCACGAAGTCGCGGGAAGTTGAGCACCGGGTAAGCAGCGAGCGCTATGGGGATTTAATGCCGGCGTCGGGCTCGATGATAGACGTGACGGCGACAGGATTTGACCTGCGTGTCCGGACGTAGGGCAGTTCAGGAGAGTGCATTAGGCTTTTGGGCGGGCGTTCGGAGCGCACCAATGCGCGATGTGCGCACGGATGGATGCCGCTGGGTTGAGCGAGATCGCCGCCAGCATTTAGCCAGCGCATCGGAGCAGGACAACAGCAACGCTCACAGGAGGTCTTGGTCAT
>NZ_JAKLUA010000019.1 GCF_022012435.1 Bradyrhizobium zhengyangense | reverse complement strand
ATGACCCTCGCCGCTATCGATCGCCTCGTTCACCACGCCACCATCGTCGAGATGAACGTCGAGAGCTATCGCAGACGAACCGCCCTCGAACGAAAACGCGGTCCAGGACGGCCGGCATCGCACGCGACACCCAAAACCGTCGCTGATTGACGCTGCGCGACAATCAGAGTTCAACAAAACTCTTGCGCGCGACAATCATCGCGGCAATCATCATCAGGCCGCGACACTGCCTCGCCATCCTGATCGCCGCGCACTTCCTACCCAGATTGCCGCGCTACACGCGTTCACGAACGACAGCCTCACCATGATGTACGAGGGCATTCGAGCAGCATTAGCGTCCGACAATGCGCAGAAGGCCGCCGGAGACAAACCCCGTTTCCGGGTTCGCGAAACCCGTGATTGGAGAGAGCACGCAGCAAACCTCGAAACGGAAATGCTGAACCGGGGCATGTACTTCGAGATCATCGACTGGTCCGAGGATCAGGGACAACTGCCGCTGTAAGCCAGGTGCGGGCGGGGCGCGCCGCGAGGCGCTATGGCCATCCGCCGTAGCGGGCGTTCTTCGACGGGACCTGCTAGACTACGATCCGCCCGTCGTCAGCGTCTAAATCAAGTCGAAAACGCTCGTCGAACGCGCCGCATGGCCTTTCGTCGCCGGCCCTATTCTTGCAGCAGTAAGGTTACGCGGGGAAGATGCTGACCGCGATGGTAGGAGCGCGCACGAGCTACGGCCATCTGCAAAATTGAGGCGATCGATTCCTCGTTGCAGCTCATGCCAATCACGGATGACAAATGTCTCCACCCGTCGGGTCACTGACATCACGCGATAAGGCCCAGCCGACTGCGCCGTCACGATATCGAGACAGCCGAACGTCCGTCATGGCTGCGCGAAACGCCGGGACATCAGACGGATCAATGCGGTAGCTCACGGCAGCACGCAGTCTATGCCGAGAGCTGTGCAGAAGCGGTCTTATCTCTTCGGCAATCGATAACGAAGGCGGATCGGTTATCGCCGAGGCCGACGGATCGTCGATCTCAGGCGGCAGATGGATCGCCCGCGTGAGGATCGCAATGGCACCACCAGCGAACCCGGCTATCAGGATCGTTTCTGTCAGACCGACACGATCACCAAGCCAGCCCCAAAAGATGGCTCCCAAGCCCATGCCGCCGTTAAAGACCGCTTGGTACAGCGCCAGCGCGCGAGCTCGAACCCACGGCGCCGCTGCCAATTGTACCGTTGCCTGCAGGTTCGAGGCGCCGACGATCCAGCCCATGCCGAACACGAACAGCGCGATGAAGGCGATCGTGGCAGTTGGGACAAGAGCAAGAGGGACTAGTGAAAGGCCGCAACAAGCGCCGGCCAAAAGGATCAGGTTGTTGCGTGGAAAAAACCTGTTCAGCGCAGGCATCATCAAGCCGCCCAGCACCACACCGGTGCCGATGACGCCCATCATCAAGCCGAAAGATGCGGAAGACAATCCAAGCACTTCACCGACATACAATGGTAGCAGGGCCCAGATCGCGCTCGCGCAGCCGAAAAACGCCGCTGATCGGAAGAGCGTGCTACGCACCACCGGCTCGGCGAATGCATAGGCGAGGCCGATGCGCATGGCCGACCCGAACGGCTCGGGCGGGACGTTGTTCGTCGCTTGAGTTCTCGGGAACGTCAGAAACACTCCGACCGCGAGAGCAACGAAAGCGAAGGACGCCGCATTTGCTGCGAAGGCAGCCGTCGCGCCTGAAGCTGCCAGTATCAAGCCACCCAGGGCAGGTCCGATGGCGCGGGCGATATTGAACCCGACCGAGTTCAGAACCAGTGCTTGCGCCAGCGACCTGCGCGATACCGTGAGAGGCACCGAGGCTGCCCATGCAGGGCTGTTCAGCGCGGCGCCTATAGCGAGCAGGACGCTCAGCACCAAGAGCATTGCGGGATCAATGCGTCCCACGACTGCGACAACCGCGAGGATAGCAGAGGCCCCCAACATCAGGATGTTCGTAATGATCAGCAGGCGCTTGCGGTCCATCAAATCGGCAATGGCGCCGGCGGGGAGGGCGAGAAGCAGCACAGGCAGTTGCGCCGTCGCCTGCACCAAGCTCACCATTATGGGGCTCGGCGCCAGGTCCGTCATGATCCACGCGCTGGCGGCATTTTGGATCCAAGTGCCCAGCGCAGACACCGCGTTGGCAAGCCACAGCCAGACGAATGCGCGGCTGGCGAAAGGTGCCCAGACGGATGAGGACGCCGCATATTCTGGAGCGTTCGTGGCGACTTCATTTTGAGAGGACATCCGGGATCCCTATAGTCCGATGGTCGGGCTTACGAACTCACTGAGGCGCCAGGGCCACCTCGCGAAGCAAGAATGGTGACATCGGAAGTCCGACCCGGTCGTGAGATCACCTTCGCTGCTGACCGGCCCGGCAGTCAAAGCGCATGTGCCCTGGCCGGTCCCGCAACTCGATGCCTAGAGGTGACTTCTCCCTGCTGGTGGTGAGCCGGCGGATCTGGGTATGACGCCTCCACCGCGGGCCCAACTCTCATACGACGTGAACGTGAGGCCGAGCCGTTCATAGTAGACGCGCAGGTAGCCGTCTTCGCCGCGTGTAACTGCATCCGGTCTGACCTCCTGCACTTCCTGCGCGATCACTCCGACATAGGCCTTATCGCTGCCATTGTACGCAAAGCGGTAATAGCCGAGACCGTTGTCGAGCCAACCGAGAAGCACAACGTCGTGCTTCAAGTTGATGTCCGACCGGCGCCCGCCGCCACCTCGGCCCCCGCCGCCACGACCACCGCCCCCGCGGAACCCTCCACCGCCGCCTCCGTGAAAGCTCCGGCCGCCACCGCCACCCCGGAATGCTGCTGCACGGTGTCCGCCTCCCGCGAATCTCGCGGCTCCCCCGCGGCCAGCGGCGGGTCTGAAATGGCCAGCCCGCGACCCGCCGCGATGCGCAACGCGATTTCCCGAGCGCGCGTGTCGGCCGGCGCTGGAGCGATTGCGGGCCTGTCGATTGCCGGCACCTCTGTTAGCTGCCGCCTGCCGGTTTGTCGCACGGCCGCGGTCGGCGCGTTGCGGGCGGTCCGCTCGCTGCGCACGGTTGCCTGCATTTGGGCGATTGGTGGCATTGCCCAATCCTTGCCGCCCGCCTTGGGGACGATTGGCGTTGCCAAATCTCTGCTGAAGATTGGAGTTGTTATAGCGTGCACCTTGGCGGTGCCTTGTGTCGTGGCGCCAGTGCTCGACACGAGCCCCCCGGTTGATGTCGATCGCTCCGCCGCCCCAGTTGACGCGACTGCCGCCCCACCATCCGCCGCTTCCCCAATAACCGCCCGTTGCCCATCGTCCGAGTGCGTAAGCAGCACCGAACGCCACACCGGTCGCGTTCAGGCCCGCGCCGATGTAGCCGGGGTAACCCCAATAGTAGGGGTATGCCGGATAGTCGGAGTAAGGCCAATCGCCGAACACGACCTGAGGTTCGTAATAGGGAACATAGATGCTGTCAGGAGCAGCCGGCTCGATGTAAATCAACTGCCGGTTCTAGTCTTCTCGAACGGTGACCGTCTGTTCGTTCGTCGTCACAAGCTTCTTCCGGTCGTAAGCCTTCGAGCGCAGCCGTTGCACTGCATTCATGACAGCCTGCTGTTGCGCCAGGAAGGCCTCGCCGAGCTTCTGCGTCCATTCGAGATGCTCGTTCATCATCTGCAGGACCGAGGGTGTCGCGATCAGAGCCTTGACGCTCGCATCCCATTCCTGCTTCTCGGCCGCGGTCATGAGGGCATCTCCCTTCAGGTCCTTGTTCTGGTCCAGCCAGCGCGCCGCGTGCACCACCTCAAGCGGATAGGTGGATGCCATGAGGACGTTCGACAGCAGCGTGTCAGGATATAAGGCGACCGGCGCAACCAAGGCTTCCAGTTCCGCGGGCTTGAGGGTTCCTTGGTCGGGAACTGGTGCGGGCGCTGAACTCGTCGCCGGTGATGGCTGATCCGCCGTTTGCGCGAATGCTGGCGAGCCGACGCCGAGCGATGCGAGGAACGCTCCCGTGACGACCATTCTCCTGACGAACTGCATGCGTTGGTCCTCCTCCGCTACACACGAGATCGGCGAGGGACGTTTGCGTTTGACGTAGATCAAGAAAAGCGGGCGAACGAGGAAAACGACGCGCGCGCTTCATGAACGCGGGAACTCATCGGCAAAATGGCAGCTCTGGCGCAGGACTTCAGCCGGCGATCAGTCGTCTTCGTTTTCAGGTTCGAGACTATGCTCGATCGCATCGCGCATTCCGCGCATGACAACATACGACGCAAAAGACATTCTTCTCTTCTGATCTTCACTTAAGGTTTTGTAGAGAGGCTCCCAGGCAGCAGCGAGTTTCTTGAGGTCGTCGCCACGCTGGATGAGGCGATCCGCTCTGCGTTGCATGAGCTCGACGGGATTACTGTCCTTGAGGGGATCGACGGCTTCGTCGTGCAGTTCGACTATCCGCTGCAATCTCGCCTGCCGGTTTGTCGCCCTGTTGCGAATTGCGTCTTCGATTGCTGGCCAATATTTTTCCTGATCCGCCGTCAGCTGGAGAGCAGCCTTGATGATGCCGACGCGCATATCCGTCAAACTCTTCAAGTCTGCTGCGCTAGGACCGTCAGATCCCGCCATCGGCGATGTCTCTGCGGCGAGGACGAGAGGCGAGGTGGTCATCAAAAAGGCGAGTGCTGCGATGGCTGTCGTTCTTGTCATTGCAAGCTCCTGAGACTGCGCCCCCGAGTAGTTGGTCGCGTCGGAGTTGGCGCAGTTTGATCTAAGTCAACTGGTCTCCTAGGGGGGGGAAGAATTTGTGAAGCGTCGAGGTGCCGTGATGGAGCATGTTGTTTTGATCTGCAGCACTCCCACGCTGCGAGCCTACCCAGAAAACTTGTTCGGCCTAGCAGATGAGCTCGCGAGCTCGGCAGCGTCGCGACGGCGCGTCGCATCGGCTATGGCGAAACGCGCACAAGGCCACCGAATACCCTTGCTCGAGTTCAAGGAACATGCCGATAGCGCCCGCTAATGCTCGCGGCCACGGAAAGATCGATGGACGAGAACCCACTGGCTTGCGCTCACTAAGCAAAGCGATTGCCGGACGAGGCCAACGCAACTTGTCCATTTTTTTGAACGAGCACGCCGTGAACGCTTTCGCTTTTGGTCTTACCGTCCGCAGCCGTATCGACGTTTGGCAAAAAAAGCCCCGGCGAGCCGGGGCTTTGCTTTGCGTTGTTTGAATGTTCAGTATTTGGCGGCGACCGGGACGCCATACCCGCCGAAGCGGTAGTTCAGGCGAAGGGTGACCATGTCGACATCCTGCTTGATCCCGTCGCCCAGGACGGTGACGCCACCGGGCGTAACAAAACCGGCGAACGATGCATTATCACGACCCATCCAGAGGTGGTCGTATTCAACACCGAAGGACCAGTTGGGCGCGAAGCCATATTCCCAGCCGACACCGAGTGCACCACCCCAGCGCGTGTGACCTGCCGAGGCCAAGCCGACACCAGTGACGTTGTTGAATATGTCAAAGCGGTTGTGGGTGACGGCTGCGCCTCCTTTCACGTAGAACAACGACGCATTCCAGGCCCAACCAAGCTGTGCCGTAAACAGGCCGATCCCATCTGTCTTTCCTGTAGTTGAGATCAGCGGATCGATCACAGTGACGCGCGTATTCTTCATGTCGGCCCAATCGCCCTGTGCTTCCAATCCGAACACAAACTGATTGGTCTGCCAGCGATACCCGATCTGTCCGCCGACAAGAGCGCCGGAGCGGTCAGCGCAACCACCCGCGACTGTTCCTGCGAGCGTGACGAAGTCCACGCATTGGTGGCTTTGACCCCAACCGCCGTTGGCACCGATGTAGAACCCGGTCCAGTCGTAAATCGGAGCTACCATAGGCGGTGGCGCCTTGGTGTAGGGACGGGCCGCTAGATCAGCCGCCGACGCGGGGGCGGATAGACCCACGGCCACCATCCCGGCCGCGGCAATCAGAAGCTTTTTCATTACCAGAATCTCCCCAGAAGAAGTTCAATAAAGTCACAGCGCCCACCAGAGGAATCAAAACTATCCCGTTCGCCTGAAGGTTGATGTAGCTTGGCCGCAACACTCGGCTCAGATATCTAGCGCCAATTCTTCATATTTATTAAGTATTTGCGGGGAACCAAATGCACTTCGACGTGCATTAACGTCCGCTGTGCTGTTAATTGTGGCGTCGTTTGCGGGGCGACCTTTGACATCAGCCTTGCTGAGAAGCTTGACGCGCGTTGGATGTCGCCGATGCAATTGGCCTCATAGCCGGTGCATTGCTGCGCACCATCGGTAGGCGTTGCAGTGCGCGTCTGCGTCGGCATGATCGAGCGAAGTCCGTGCCGGATCGTTGTAGATGCAGCCGCCTCAATTGCGGCAAGGGACTCGCCTATTGATTCGCTCGGTAATCCAGCGTTCGTCGGCTTGTCCACGACCCCTTAGAACTCACACTTGGATCGGCCAACGATGGGGGTGCAAGGGCGCTTGGTCCCCATCCGGGCGCCCTTGTGCTGAGGGAGACCTAGGCACCGCCCCAACACGCCCTCGCGAAAGCCGCCGACGAAATGATCGGATGGCAGAGATATCATCGAACGAGCCGCTGACCATGGTCGCAAGCTCATGTGCAGAAGCATGCTCTGCTAAGCGGCGCCCCAGCTCTAAAGCCCGTTGCCGATCTTCCTCTGCGTCCATCGTCTCGGCTATCTTGCTCGTTAGCCGGCCCCGACGAAGTTGCTGACCGCGCCCGGGCTTTCTACGTTCTCACCAAGCTTAGAAAGCTTGGGGCTGGAAAGATCGGCGAGGCGTATCGTAGAGAAGCACAATCTCGGCGCGAGGAGAGCGCACTTTGTGCCAATGCGATGCGGGTGACCGGCATCCGTCGTTTCTATTGGCCAAGGGTACCCGTGACGAGGCGCGGCGGATTGCCAAGGCGATATCGAAACTACCGGAGCTACTGAAGCGACCACGGTATTGATGTTCTAATTTATCACATTCTGTTCGTGCGCTGTTCGAAAGCGTTCTCAAAAGCACAACCTGCAAAGGTGTTCGCGGTTGTAGGCGATGGTTGGGTGTATTCACGGATGGAACACGCCTGCACCACCGAAGTTGGAGACTCGTTGAGTAAGGTAGGTAGACTGACCGCCGCTGGCCCCAACACCGGCGGCGGGCTTTTGTGAGTTGCGTAGAGTGGCGAAGCGTACCGAGATGCCGGGGTTCATTAAACCCCAATTGGCGACCCTGAAGAGCAACGCTCCCTCAGGTGCCCAATGGATTCACGAAATCAAATATGACGGCTATCGGGCGCAGGTACATGTGAACAGCGGCGCCACGAAAATCTTCACCCGCAACGGTCACGACTGGACGAAACGGTTCTCGCGCCTCGCAAGCTCGTTCAAGCTGAAGAGCCAAACCGTCTTCGATGGCGAGATTGTCGTGGTCCACGAGGACCGGACCAACTTTTCCGAGCTGCACGCAGACTTGGCCAAAGGCCGTCAAGACCGGATGCTGTTCTATGCCTTCGATATCCTCTTCCACAATGGAGAGGATCTTCGGAGCAAGCCCCAGCTTAAGCGTAAGGAGTTGCTGAAAGAGCTGATCGACATGCTCGATCCGCCCATCCTGTACAGCGAGCATCATGAAGGCAACGGGCAGGCGCTGTTCGAGGCTGCGGCGCGGTTGAACTATGAGGGCATCGTATCAAAGCGTATCGATGCACCTTACCGCTCGGACAGGGTCGAGGCTTGGCAGAAAATCAAAACTGTCCAGCGCGAAAAATTCCCTGTGGTCGGATTCATCAAGGATCCGACAGGTGTCGCCGCCCTCTACCTCGGCAAGAGGGAAGGCAAAGAACTGGTGTACATGGGCAAGGTCGGTACCGGCTGGTCTCGCACGGTTTCCAGTGAGATCCGAAAGAAGCTCGACACGGTGGTGAGCCCAAAGGCAAAATTGACAAAGCCCATCAAGAAACCAAAGGCTACTTGGGTCGAGCCGACGTTTTATGCCGATATCGAATTTCACGACATCACTTCAGACGGCCTACTGAGGGCGAGCTCGTTCAAGGGATTGTCTCGAAAATAGGCGCGGCGAGAGGGCTAGCCGTATCCTGGAATTGGTCTGCGCGTCACTGGCTGCTTGGACGTCATGCTGTTCTATTGAAGTGGTCTGCCGCAAAGTCGATACGGGCGACTTACTTAGCCACGAGGGTCGTTTCCTTTCGGCTCTTGTAGATATTTCGACATGTGTCCTCGCGGTTCGCGATCACGTGGGGCCGGGCGTTCAAACGGGTCGCGGCCAAGCTTGGACTGCAACTCGACGAGATCAGTGAAGACGTCGGCCTGGCGGCGCAGCTCGTCGGCTATCATCGGCGGCTGGCTGGCGATAGTGGAGATCACCGTGACCCGCACGCCGCGGCGCTGCACGGCCTCGACCAGCGAGCGGAAGTCGCCATCACCCGAGAATAGCACCATCTGGTCGATGTGTTCGGCGGCCTCCATGGCGTCCACCGCTAGCTCGATATCCATGTTGCCCTTGATCTTGCGGCGGCCGGATGCATCGACAAACTCTTTAGTCGCCTTGGTGACGACCGTGAACCCGTTGTAGTCCAACCAATCGAGCAGGGGACGAATCGAGGAAAACTCCTGATCTTCGATAACTGCGGTATAGTAGAATGCCCGAAACAGTTCTCCGTGGCTGTGAAATTCCTCCAGCAGGCGTTTGTAATCGATGTCGAAGCCCAGTGCTTTCGCCGTCGCGTAAAGATTGGCGCCATCGATGAAAAGCGCAATCTTGTTAGTCGAAGCGGATGACATGACTTGCGGGCTTTCCAGAGCGCCGATCTAGGCCTTGGTCGATAGACCAGCAACTGAATCCTTGGCTCGATCTCGAAGAGAGATGCGCGAAAATACTTCAAGCATCAAGCAATCTCATGGCGAGCAGGAACTCCGCTGCCACTAAAGAAGTTATCCCATTATATTTGTTGAGCAATGTGGCTATTTTAGGTGGTTGTTTATGAGTATGCTTCCAATGAGCGATGTGGATTTTCCTGTCTTTGATAGTTCGATCACACGGCGCGGTCGCAGCTGGCGTTGGTGCGTTTATGGCAAAGCTGGTAAAATCATCCTGCAGGGTACTGAGCGCGGCCGACTAGCGGCACAGTACATGGCTGCGCGCGCGACCTTTTTGCTGCTCCTCACCGCGCCGTACCGGAGACCCAGGAACGAACTGCTTCCAAAAAATCCCGTGCGCTCGAACTCAATAGGACTGAGATAGCCGAAGGTCGAGTGCACTTGTAACTCTCGGCGACGGGAGAAGGCCAAGTTTACACATCTTAATTCTGGAGGAGCGAGCGACCTCAGCTCTGGAAGGGTGAGGAGCTGAGGCCGCCTGAGCTTCGGAACGGAGGCGAATCCAACCGACGCTCAGCGAAGGTAGGCTGCATCCATTCCCTCGCATGGTGCACTTGTGAACAAAACTGCGACGATGTTAGCGCGCGTGCTTTAAGTCCCGTAGTTGTCCCCCGTCTTGCGCGACGAGCCTCACGTTAAGGCTGCCGAATTTCGATAGGCTTCGGTATTCCAACGGGGGTGTGCTCGGCCTCACCCAAAACTATGCTGCCGCGCTCTGAGTGAGCGTGAAATGGCAAGCGGCCGCAACAATGAAAATCCACCCGTGCTCCTCTGCCAGGAATGCAGGCGGCCGATGGAGTACCTCGCGATGCTTCCAGAGATTGCCGGCCTGCAAGCGATACACGCCTACTTATGTCGGCCATGCCAGGGGGTCGACAGCATTACGTTGAAGTAGGACCAGCGGATTTGCCTAGCCGTCTCGGCACCGAATGCCGAAGTTGTCGCAGGTCAACGCGAAGGCTTCCTTCGCCTTTGCATCCTCAAAGCAGAAGCGGGTGCCGATGTCTGCGCGATCAGTCCACCATCCCAATTTGCTGTCCTTCGCAAGGCGAGCAGCCTCTCCGCGCAGCAGATCCAACTGTCTTCCAGCTGCGTGGACAACCAAGCAATTTTCTTTTGCCATGAATGCGGTCCTCAAAATGATGCAACAACACCAATTTGTTTCCGCCAAAAAATGAAAATAATGTGGCGTTAATGCTGGCGCTACTGATGCGGAAACAGGTCGGCACCTGCCGATAACAGCCGCACATAGGTGCCGCTTTCGTGCGGCTCGAGCCAGCCTCTCTCGATCGTATACTTGATGCCGGCGCCAAACTCCGACCCGCTCGCATGGTCTTAGAAAGGAACGGACCGTTGATCTTCTCGATGTGGATGCTCGTTGATCACCTGGACGCTTCTGGCAAGCTCGATGAGCTTTCGTGCGGCGGCTTCCGGTTCGGCATAGGGGCGGGCGTTAGCGCATTTCATATGGCAGTCTGATCCTCCTTCACGCCACGTGCCACGATTCGCAATGCACCGTCTGCAAGCGGACGCTGAAGTATTTGGGCTTCATCCCAAGAAGCGCTCATCCAGGTCTCAACTACGCCCGGCCGCATCAAGATGACCGGCATCGCTTTCGGGTGAATAGCGCCGACCTCGGCATTGGGCTCGGTCGTTAGGAATGCGTACAAGTCGTTCGTCGTTTCGCCTTCTTTGACCTTTCGCACCGAAGTCCAATTTGCCAAGATGGCCGCGAAGCAGGCGAGGAGGCGGGTCTCTTTGAGAGCGAACCAGATGTCTCCGCCTTCGGCCTTGTTGAACTCGCGGAATGAGTTGAAGGGTACCACGCAGCGGCGCTCCGGGCCAAGCCACGCCTCCAGGGTTTCGAGCTTAAGTGCCGCTGTCGGTTTGTCGCCCGTTAGGAAAGCATTATTGCCTTCAGGCGATAATTTCTCATCCAACTAGATAAAGGTTGCTCGACTTGGGGCCGATTTTGAAAGGTCAAGGGACCGTGGCGGCCTGCGTATTCGCTACAGCTGCGATTTTCGCGATAGTCTATTGGATTATCGGAGGAGCCGTATTCCCCACGGATGACGCCTTCATCAACTTGCACAATGCGCAGGTTATTCACGAGGGCCACGATGAGAATTATATCGGAGTTCCCGCTCTCGTCGGAGCCACGAGCGGTGTGCATCTCGCGCTGCTGCTGGCTATCGAGAAAGTCGTCTTTTCTGACACTCTGGCATTGTACTTGCTCGGCGCATTCTGCGGCGTCGCATATGTGCTCGGTCTATTCCTCGCCTGCATCAACGTCGGATGCTCCCGCCTGGAGCCAATGCTAATCGCTGTTGGTGGCTTGATCTTTGCTGGTACGCTGTTTCAGCTCCTGAATGGAATGGATACCGGACTCGCGATGGCTGCGGTGGCCTGGAACATCAAGCTGCTGACAGACAAGAGACGGACGATCTCGCTCCCCCTTCTTTGCGGGATCATGCCGTTTATCCGGCCGGAGCTTAGTCTTCTGTCTGTCGGGTCGATGCTCATTCTGCTTCTCGAAAACGGTCATTCGCTCCGCTTCAAGATCGCTGCATGCGCGACGTCGCTTCTAAGCGCTGTGCCGTTCCTCATGTGGTACTGGGTCGACACGGGTTCGCTGGTGCCTAGCACTGTCGGCGCCAAAACCTACTACTTCGCAGACCGTTACGCAGATTGGCCGGACAAATTGCGCTTCGTATCGTTGGCAACGGCTCGAGCTGCGGTTGCCTGTTTCCCTCTTTTTCTCTGCGTTCGCTTTATACGGCCGCGCTCGGTCGGGATCGTTCTGGCCGTGTTCGCTACCATTTTCATAGGCTCGTATCTCTGGAAATTCCCTAGCGGCCTCTCCCATAATGGAAGTCGATACCTCTACATATTTGCGCCGATCATACTCTTTGGAGTGGCGTGCGGCCTCAGTTCGGCAGCTCGCACGAATACCCTTCGATTTGTCGGGATATCGGCTCTCTTTCTGCCATTGGCCTTCGGTGGGCAACTTTCCGACTACTGGACACACCTAACAGGCAATCAAAAAAGCCTTTCCGACGCCGTACATTGGATCAATGAGAATTTGCCTGATCGACCGACAATATTGGTGCATGACGCTGGCTATGTCGCCTATGCGGGGCATGTTCGGCTTGTCGACCTCGTAGGACTGAAGACGCCGGCCGCGATCGAGTTTCACAAGCGGCTGACGTACCCAAGCGCCGGGGAGCTGAGGTCAAAGGCGATCGCTGAGATCGCTCGATCATTCCACCCAAAATACTTGTTAGCGCTTCAAGAGTGGAACGAGAAATTTGGTCTCGTTGATGGTCTACGCGAGCAGGGTTGGGTGGTGGAGGAAGTATACACGGGAAAGGGTCAGACGAACACGCCCTCGCCAGACATTTACCACATCTACAAGCTGAGTGAGCCAATCACCGCGGCCAGACAGAGCTAGCAAAAATACCTCTTATTAAACCGAAACTTTTCCATTTACTAAAGGGAGGGGACTTGGAGGAAAGGTCGCAATCGTTGTCTGCAGACCAGCTACACACTCAACGCGATTGCCGGCCTTGGTCCAAATCGCGTCAATTAGTTCTATGGTCGCGCCTCAATGAAGCCGCTTTCTAATACGGCTCGTTTTTAAAAACAGCCGTTCCGACCAACAATCGCTTGTTGCCGGACAGGTTCGACGGATTCCAACCCAATCCGGTAACGATCTGTGGCCATTGATAGAACAACCGCACGACAACAACATCTCCCGGGCCACCGGGGTTGAAATGAAGATTCGTTCCGACGAAGTTTCTGTTGCTATCTATCGGGCTACTTAAATTGATGCTCGTGAACGAAGGATAGTTCTGCACATCGATGGAGATACCACTGCAGTTGAAGAGCGCCGGGATCTTGCCGCAGACGTAGTTGGTGAACTGCGCCGAGGTGTAAGACGCGGCTTGGACCTGACCTGTTAGGACGGTCCGAGCCGCATCCAATGTAATCGTTTCGAGCAACTGCCCCGCGAGAAACAGGATTCCCGTCTCAAGAATGGCGAACAAAAGTGCAAAGAACGTCGGCGCGACCAACGCAAATTCCACTGCTGCCGATCCCCGATGGTTAACGCGAAACCGGCGGAGCCGGCGCCGAACCAACAAGGCAGTAAAAGTAGGCGATGGCATTAAACAACTCCTGGCGTTCGCGCGCCTCTCTCTTTCAACTTACGAGCAGATGTCTTCCCGAATCGATTCGCCATCAGGCCGCGCCTCCGACATCGTTTGTTCTTCTGATCGATTCTAGAGCGCACGCATCAGGTTTGAGGGCACGTGGTCGGAAGTGGGTTCGGGGGGTTATAAAACACGCACTGAGATAACCGTGGACGGGTGTAGGCGAAGTCGCTCAAGGCCACTCCCTCCTTATTCATCACGTAGCCGATCGTCGGTACGTAGGTGTACACTACACTGGAGTAGATCACGTAAGTGTTAGCCACCTGAAGCGAAGTTGGTATGTTTACTACCGTTCCCGGCGACGCCGCTAACGAGCCATCGCTGTTCACCGCCCACTGGACTCGTGCCTGCAGGCTCGAATTGACCCACAGTTGGACAATCGACATCTTGAGATTCGGATCTGTAGCACTCGTGGCGTAAGGATATAAGATGCCCGTCGAAGCTGAAAAGAAATTAGTGAGGTCCGAATCCTTAACCGACTTTGATTGCGATGTAAGGTCGGAGGTCGTATGCGCCATGAGGGATACGGCGCGATAGGCAGCAAGGCCGTTGGTGAACTCAACTACCCCAAAAAACAACACGAGCATGATCGGGACGATCATGGCAAACTCGGTCGCTGCGACCCCGCTACGGTCTCGCATGAGTCGTGCTAGAAGGCGCTGAGTGCGCCGCCAAGGCTTCGCCTTATATTTCATGACGAGTCCTTCAGTTGGTAATGTGCGCATTGACGAGGGCATGATTGAACATCGCATTCAGTGCAGCAGTGATGTCCGCCGGAGTGTTCGCGGTATAGAAAAAGCCAGGCGACGCGCACCCCTGCAGGCTTGCGGGAATATTGGGTATGTTATTGTTGGCGTAATCGTCCTCGTCACCTGCAAAGCTGGCATTGACCGGTGAGATTAGCTGGTAAGGGATGTAGAGAACCGACACGATGATGCCCCTATTCTTGAGTGGGGCGCAGTCAGTTGCGGGATTAATGACCGTGGCATGGTTGCTGCCGGACCAGCCGCCGTTAGGAACGCCTTTCACTTGCGGGTCCTGAGCACCGTCGGTGATAAGGAAGACATAAGGGAGGGTATTGTTATAGGAACTGCCGTTACCTACGCTGCTGATTAGGGTGTTCGTCGACGAGAGCGCTGTATCGATGTGCGTGCCACCCGAGCCGAGATTGGCGTTTGTATTGGTGTCAAGCAAAGACGCCAGATTGGCGGCCGCATAGTTGATGGTGGACGGATTTGTTGAGGAGCCGTTGATACTCGAAGTCAGTGGAAAATAGTTTGAATAGAGATACCGGATGAAGGGATACAGACCGATCCGGAATTGCTGCGGTAACTTCTCGCTGTTATTCGCCGTAATAAAGAGTTGGTTCACGGCATAACCCACCGCATCGAGCCGCAACTGGATGCAATTATCGGTGCCCGTAGCCGGACAGTTCGCTACTGTGGGGAGATTGTTGTAGAGCGAATTCGGCAAGCCGGAGACGATATTGTTGGGAAGCTGCTTTCTCATCGGATTGTTGTTATTGGTCTGGAGGAGGCCTGTGTATCCAGACTGGCTGACGCGGGAGATCGCGTAACCGAGGCAATAATTATTCGTAGGATAGCCTTGCGTCCCCGAGTCCGTGCATGCGCTATTTTGAGGCGAGAAATGGCAAGCCAACGTGCATCCGGTGGGATATTGCCTGAAGTTGTCAGGATTAATTGCCTGCATTCGCTGAGCTTCTGTTGGCGTCGAGGGCAGCCCCATTGACCCCGAAACGTCAAGCAGCAGATAGAAATCAAGATACATCGGCAGTGAACCAACCGATTGTGACGAACCTGAAAGCGCGATCGTGTTTATGCCGATTAACTTCACGAAGGTGGTGGGCATGTCAGCGCTGAAAGTCACTTGAGAGGTGATGTTCGAATTCGTCTTAGTGACCGTCGGAGTGACATGTAAGTTCGTATAGTCCGCGACATTCCGGAGGTTTGCATAGAAGATATTGCTCGCATCGGTGACGCCGGCGGCTACTGGTCCGCTGCCAGCCATTGTACCTGCCGCAACATACGCGGGCGAACCTACTGCCAGTGCTCCAACGCTTGCCGCATCGGCCGCGCTTTGCAGCTTGGCTTTGATCTGAGTCGCCATCGTGTAGTCCACCGCACAACCAACCGCGGTCAGAAGCGGGACGGCCGCAAGAGCAAAGATGACGGCGATATTACCACGTCGGTCGCGCAGGAAGCGACCCATCAGATCAAAACAACCGCCGCTCATAATTTCTGCCCCGAGTTTGATAGTCTAGAGTAACCTCTGGCTGCTTAAACGTTGCCTTAAGGCGAACGCAGATCTTCTCATCTCAATTCCCGCGATGTCGCCACCGAACGCGCTTCTCACAGCGAGAAACCGGAGGAGCATCGCTGCGGCTCTCCACACGGTCGAAACGACAATCTGGAATTGATCTCTTAAACAATGCTTACCAGCGGTTCGCCGAATGAACTACGGAAAACGAAGCGCCATCATTAACTGAGACTGAAATGTCTTGGAGAAACGCGGGTAGCCCGTCGAAAGTAATTTCGGTCCGATTAGGGGTGGGCGGGCAGGTAGACCGCAAATCACACAGTACTCCGCAGATTCGATTACTAGGCGAACAATTATGTGCTGCGAGATGGTCCATCGCCGTAAGGTCGGTGACTTGGCCTCTGAGCAGAACTTGGATCAGTTGTATAAGCGAACTATTAACACTCAAGGTGCATATGTATTCGACTTTGGGTTGTAGCCGCTTCTGCCCGACCAGCTGCTCCTTCCATCTGAGCGAACTTATTCCTAATGAATAAGCGGACAGGAAAGTACAGAGAATGATTACTCGCGTATTGGGTTCCGTTTGTATGTTCGTGGCCGCTCTGACTCTCGCCAGACACCTAGGTTTTTTGCCTATAGAAATGTGGAGCTTTGGAGTTGTGACCGGCTGTGGAGTCTATCTCTTGAGCGGCAACAAAGCGCTGTCGCTATCTCCTCGGTCGGGAGAACCAAAATTTGGCGATTCTTAAGCAGGTGCTTTGGAAGTCCTTGATCCTTAAAAGATGGAGCGTGCTCGACTGAGACCGAGGATAACCAGTCGGAATGGCATGCCGTGCTGGTTATCGAGGGCGGCAGGCCGGTCATGTTCGCCGCATCGGGATCATGCGAGCGCTGAACGGGGGGCGGCCTAACACAGACATCGAGCCGTGGGGCAAGCGGTGAGGTGCGATCGGATCCACCAATGAAGCCCGTGCCCCATTTGCATCGGTCGGGACCACAGGCTTGGGATTTACTGCATTTGAGTCGAGAAATTTACCTAGTAGAAATTCGGCAAGCTTAGCCTTGGGCCCATCAATACCCATGGCAGGGGCTCGAAATGACTTTGGTTAGTCGCTTCATTGCAGATGAAAATGGTGCTACCGCGATCGAGTACGGCTTGATCGCAGCCGGTATCGCGCTGGCGATCATCACCGTCGTCAACAGTCTCGGCACCACGCTAAACGACAAGTTCGGATCAGTCAGCAGCTCGCTAAAGTAATTGGTGCCGCACCATCTGCAGCGCGCGCCGCCGCCGCGCATGCATTGTTCCTGGCTGGCCGCTGCCTGCATGGCGCGCGCGGGGGCTTCCTATCAGACCGCGGTCTGCAGCATCTTCTGAAGGGCCTTTGGCACTGGCGGACCGATGATCCTCCTCAACTCGGCCGCGACGCCGTTGAGCACCGCCCGCTTTTCCTTCATGCGGGTAGAATGATTGTAGACCTTGCCGGTGACGGTCGGCACGACGACCTCGGCCTTCTTGCTGGCGGCATGATCGAGACACTTCGCGATCCAGGCGTCGTCGAAGCCGAGATCTCCGGCCAGAGTCGCCGCTGTTCGCCGCAGATCGTGCGGCGTGAACGGCTTGAGGCCGAGTAGCTCGCAAATTGCGGCGGTCTTGGTCTTGTCCTTGTTTTTCTCGTGCTTGGTGCCACGTAGCGCGTCGGCCATTGCCTTGCGATGGATCGGTTGGCCCTTGTACATGGGGCTCTCGAAGACGAACTGCTGATCATCCGAGGTCAGCGCTTCCCGGATGATCTCGACCGCCAGATCGGACAATGGCTGCTGGATCACTCGCCTCTTCTTGACGCGCTTGAGCGGGACGTCGAAGCGGGGATGAGCGCCCTCGAGGTCGAACAGCTCATCGCGACGGGCCCCGAGCAATTCACGAGAGCGCAGCATGGTGACCAGCTCGAACTTGAGCGCCAGCCGCGTCCGGCGATCATAGGGGAGGTCGTCGCGATCCAATCCACGCCAGAATATCCTGATCTCGTCCTCGGAGAGGACGCGGGTCCGGGGATGCTCCGGATCGAGCTTCGGCAGGTTGACGCAGGGGCTGGCCGTGACATAGTCGCGACCGGCTTCCGCCGCCCAGTTGAACAGGCCCGAGGCCGCCTTTCGCATGTGGCGCGCGTTGCTGACGGACGGCTTGCCGAACTTGCCCGCGACGATGTCGTTCGACAGTGTCGCTATGTCGTGCTTGGTGACCTCCATGGCAAGCTTCTTGCCGAGGCGGGGCCGGATGAAACGGTTGAGGTGGCTCGCTGTATATTCCCACGCCTCAAGCCGGGGCGCATCTCGCCGTCCGGCTTCTTGACCGGCGTCTTCATCCACTTGATGCGCTCGTCGATGATCTCCGCGACGGTCTTGCCGCGTTTCGCTTTTGCGGTCTTCTGGTCGCGGAAAGTCTCGAGAAGCGCGTCGCCGCCCATGGCCTTGAGGCCGTAGACCTTGCTGCGGGCATCCTCGACGGTGAAGGTCTCGGGATTGTAGATACCGAGCCAGCCGGTGCGCTGCTTGCCGGTCTGCCGGTCAGTGAACTTGAAGGAGAAGGTGGCGACCCCCGCCGCGGTGATGCTGACGTAGAGGCCATGGCATTTGCGGTCGTAGAACTTGGTCCGCTTGGCGACCCGCTTCTCGCAGAGGCGATCGGTCAGGATGACGCTGCTGTTGCGGCCCCGCTTGCCGGCGGGGGAGGGGACAGTGATAGTATCCATGTGGTTTCGGCTCCTAAGGCTTGGGACCAAAGGGCTCGGCTTTGGGACTTTCAGTTTGTCGTGCGGACGCTGAAAGGCTCTAGGGCCGGGCCCTTGTTTTGGTGAAGCCCGCTGAAACAGCCCGCCTCAGGCTAGTTCAAAAACGCTTATTTGAAAGGGTTTTCTTAGTTTCGGCGTGTTTCACCGAGTGCCAAAATATAGACGTGTGGTCCTGGCGCCCGGAGCCTGTGCGCCAAGGCTCGTGATGATGTGCGATGTCCAACCGGGCGTGCACATCAGTCATCTGCGAGACGACGGGGGCAATAGTGCATCGCTCCCCGGGGAGATCACGACATAAGCCGTCAAACCACTGCGCAGGGAAGGCCGGATGTTTCGGCTTCACCTGTATGCCGCCGTGCAGCCTGTTGTAGCGCAGATATCGCACAGTGGACCGCGGGTGCCAGCCTTGCACCCGGTCTTCCCTGCGCCCTCTTTCAGAGGAGGGTGAGACGATGAAGCAAAACTCGGGCGAGATGAGCCCCGAGGATGCGAAAGTGTGTCTGAGAGGAAGACGCAAACAATAGGGCGATGCCGATGCACCTCACTCCGTCATTGCGAGCGTAGCGAAGCAATCCAGACTGCCACCGCAGAAAGACTCTGGATTGCTTCGCTACGTTCGCAATGACGGTGTTGATGCAGGTGTGCCCAAAAGCAACCGTCTCGTGCCCCGGACGCAGCGCAGCGTCCCCGGCGATGCGAAGCATCGTCCGGTGCGGTGCGCTGCAGAGCCGGGGCCCATGCCACAGCGGACTCGGTTGCTTGCTCGATCCCGGCTCTGCGCAGCAGCGTAAGGACGCTGCAGCGCGTCCGGGACACGGAGAGCACGTGTCAGACCGGCTTGCCCGTATACGGCATCGATGCCGTCAGGCCACCGTCCACGGGGAACGCTTGCCCATTCACATACGACGCTTCGTCGCTCGCCAGGAACAATCCCATCGCGGCGAGCTCGTGCGGCTGGCCGGGGCGCTTTAGCGGGTTGAGCTGGCCGATCTTGTCCTGGGTGCCACGCTCCTTGGCGCGATCGAAGATCGGCTTGGTCATGCCGGTTTCGATCAGGCCGGGGCACACCGCATTGATGCGCACGCCGGTGCCGGTGAGCGAATAGGCCGTGGTCTGCACGAGGCTGATCACGCCCGCCTTGCTCGCGGCATAGGGATGCCCGCTGGCGCCGGCCTTGAGGCCTGCCACCGACGCCGTGAGCACGATCGCGCCGGATTGCTGTTTCACCATATGCGGCATCGCATGTTTCACCGCGAGGAACGGTCCGATCAGATTGATGCGGAGCACCTCCTGCCAATGCTCGACGGTCTGCTCGCCGAGCGGAACGAGACCGCCGGAGATGCCGGCATTGGCCCAGATCACGTCGAGCCGGCCGTGGGTCGTCACGGCCTTGTCGATGAACGCCATGACGTCCTTTTCGGAGCCCGCGTCGGCGATCATCGCCTCGGCGACGCCACCGGCCTTCTTCACTTCGTCGACGGTCTCTTTCACCGCCTCGGTGCGATCGACCGCGATCAGCTTGGCGCCTTCCCTAGTGAACAGGAGCGCAGCCGCGCGGCCGATGCCGCTGCCGGCGCCGGTGATGATGACGGATTTGCCTTGCAGGCGGCCCATGCGTTTCTCCCTTTGCTTCGCACGCGACGCTTGCCGCGCGACGGAATTTCAAACAAGATTTCAAACAGTAAAGTGTCTTGAGACACGTTCACACCTCACGTACAGCGACATCACACGAGATGGAAGGGTTTCGATGGCAGCCGAAGACAAGCCTGTGATCACGACGCGGTGGTGGTGGGTCCGGCATGCGCCGGTGCGAAACGACGGCGGCAACATCTACGGGCAGAGCGATCTGCCCTGCGACACCAGCGACACCTACGTCTTCAATGCCGTTGCCAAGGTGCTGCCACGCCAGGCGGTCTGGTATTCGAGCAATCTGATGCGCACGCATCAAACCGCCGAAGCGATCTGGGAGGCGGGCTATCCGCGGCCCGCGTCAATGCAGCGGGAAGCGGACCTCGCCGAGCAGAATCTCGGCCGCTGGCAGGGCATGAACCGCGCCGCTTTTATTGCCAGCCGTCCCCTCGGCTCGAACTGGTTTGCTGATATCAACGAGCCCGTGCCCGGCGGCGAGAGCTTCATGGATCTTTATGTCAGGACGCGCCGGACCATCGAGCGGATCAACAACGAGGCGGCCGGGCAGGACGTGATCGCGGTCGCGCATGGCGGCACCATCAAGGCGGCAATCGGCCTTGCACTTGACGGCCAGGTCGAGCGGGCGCTGTCGTTCGATATCGACAATGTCTCGATCACGCGGCTCGATTATTTCGCAAGCCCCGAGCGCTCGGTCTGGCGTCTGCCGATGGTGAACCAGCAGCCGTGGATCGCCGATGACGCCCATGCCGAGATGCATCAGCCGTCGGGGCCGGAAGTCAAGAAACTCGCGTGAGAGAATTGTCATTCCGGGTTCGATGCTTCGCATTGCACCGGAATGACATTGAATACGAAGACCAATCTGGGAGGAAAGCATGACCTTGTTCGACATGAAGGGTAAAGTTGCCGTCATCACCGGCTCGACGCGCGGCATCGGGCTTGCGATCGCCGAGCGCATGGCAGAGCACGGCGCCAAGGTCGTGATCTCCTCGCGCAAGGCCGATGTCTGCGAGCAGGTCGCCAAAGACATCAACGGCAAGTTCGGCAAGGGCACTGCGGTGGCGATCGCCGCCAACATCTCATCGAAAGAGAATCTGCAAAACCTCGTCGACGAGAGCAACCGCGCCTTCGGCAGGATCGACGTGCTGGTCTGCAACGCCGCGTCGAACCCGTATTACGGTCCGCTCGCCGGCATCTCCGACGATCAGTTCCGCAAGATTCTCGACAACAACATCGTCGCCAACAATTGGCTGATCTCGATGGTGGTGCCGCAGATGATCGAGCGCAAGGACGGCTCGGTGATCATCGTGTCGTCGATCGGCGGATTGAAGGGCTCGACCATCCTCGGCGCCTACGCGATCTCCAAGGCTGCCGACATGCAGCTCGCGCGCAATCTCGCCTGCGAATACGGCAAGCACAACATCCGCGTGAACTGCATCGCGCCCGGCTTGATCAAGACCGATTTTGCCAAGGCGCTGTGGGACAATCCGGAGAATTTGAAGGCCTCGACCTCGCGTTCGCCGCTGCTGCGCATCGGCATTCCCGACGAGATCGCAGGCGCGGCGGTGTTCCTGGGTTCGAAAGCCGGTGACTTCATGACTGGCCAGACCATGGTGATCGACGGCGGCGCGACGATTAGTTGAGGCGTCGCGCGGGAAGGGCGTGCAGCTAGCCCAATGACAGGTGTCATCGCCCGCGAAAGCGGGCGATCCAGTACTCCGCGGCGGAAGTTATGTGAACGAACTTCCGCTGCGGCGTACTGAATGCACTGGTCAAGCCGGGGCATGACAGCGAGTGTGTGGATACGGTGTCGCGACTAGCAAGACTTCGCGCCCAATCGCAGACCTCAATCCACCGCCGCGTAAACCAGATCCCGCACCAAGGTCCGCGTAAAATCACGCTGTCCCGGGCCTTGGCTCATGAACACCGTGAACAGATCCTCCTTCGGATCGATCCAGAAGAACGTGCCGGCAATGCCGCTCCAGAAATACTGGCCGACGCTGCCGGGGAAGGGCGCGATGCCGGCCTCGCGCCGCACGGCGAAGCCGAGACCGAAGCCGTGGCCGGGCGGGAGCAGCGTGCCGTTGGTCTGAACGTGAGGGCCGAGGTGATCGGAGGCCATCAGCTCCAGCGTCTTGCGGCCGATGACCCTGGCGCCGTCGAGGGTGCCGCCATTGCGCAGCATCAGGGCGAAGCGGGCATAGTCCATCGTGGTCGAGACCAGACCGCCGCCGCCGGATTCCATCACCGGCTGCTCGAGCATGTTGAACAGCGCGACCTTATCGCCGGTCCAGGGATCGGCTTCGAACGGTTGGGCGAGCCTGCCGGCATTGGCCTCGGAGGTCGAGAAGCCGGTCTCGGTCATCTGCAAGGGCGCAAGGATGCGCTCGGTCAGGAATGCGCCGAGCGATTTGCCGCTGATGACCTCGATGATGCGGCCGAGGATGTCGGTGGAGCGGCTGTAGTTGAATTCGTCGCCGGGGTGGCAGACCAGCGGGAAGCTCGCCACCAGGGCGGCGTGCTCGGCATTGGTGATCTTGCGGCTGCGGACGCGGGATTCCTGATAGAGCTTGTGCACGGGGCCGTCGCCCTGGTGCTCATACGTCAAACCAGACGTGTGGCGGAGCAGGTCCTGCACCGTCATCGGCCGCTTCGGCGGAATCAGCTCCAGCCTGCCGCCGCTGATTACGCCGACCTTCTGATTGGCGAATTCCGGAATGAACTTGGCCACGGGATCGCCCAGCAGAAGGTGTCCATCTTCGACCAACGCCATGACCGCAACCGACACGATCGGCTTGGTCATCGAAAAGATCCGGAAGAGCGAATCGCGCGCCATCGCTGGTCCCGCCGGACACTGCTTGCCGAGCGCCTCGAACCAGCCGACCTGACCGCCTCTCCACACAAGAACGGTCACGCCGGGGATGGTTCCCTTGTCGATCTCACGCTTGAACGCATCCGACATCGCCTGCAGGCGGGGCCGCGACAGGCCGAGGGTTTCGGGACGGGCGTCCGGCAGGGCGGGTGTCCGGGCTACGGAGGCAGCTGTCGTGGCGGCATGGGCGTTCATGGGGGCTCCCGGGTGCGGTTTCTTGTCGTTCGGGCGCAACACTGGCCCAGAAGCGGCTCTGTGAACAAGCGGCCCCAATGCGCTTCTCCCTTGCAATCCGGTCGTCCCCTGTGCTTGAAAGCGCCCCTGAGCCGCGGCGACGCAGGTTCGTAGGAGTGTAGCTCAATTGGTAGAGCACCGGTCTCCAAAACCGGGGGTCGCAGGTTCGAGCCCTGCCACTCCTGCCAAGCAATCTCAATGACTTATCAGGAAATTGACGAGCCCGCGCTACGGCAAATCGGCTATAGTAGCGCCTGGGTAGCAGCGCGATAGTTGGCTGCCAGATCGAGCAGCGCGTCGCGCTCCAGGGGCAGGGCGCTTTCCTCTGCCAGATCCCGGCAGATGCGCTCCATGCGCGCGAGCTCGTCGAAGTCGTGCTGATGCTGCCCCATGCCGACGATCAGACTCCCCGCCGTGCCAACCCGTCAAGAGCCGGCACCACCCGGAAATTTCCCAATGTCGCCCCGACTGCGACAGTCAGATCATCTCGAAATGAAATCACCCAAGGCCAAAGAGTGGACCGCGGCGGAACAGAGACGGCTAGCGTGGCTGGCACGCCGCCGGACTGCCGCTGAAATAGCGGAAGCTCTCGGCCGACACATCGGATCGGTACGGCGCATGGCACGGGAGTTGCGGCTGATCCTCAAAAAGTAGCCAAACACGGCACGTAGTCTGCCTATCTCACTGCAACCTTGGCGAATCGTGCGATCATGCGAACGATGAGCGAGCGCGGTTAGCGGGGCTTCCCCATGTCTCATTTCATGATGGACTGTTATTTCCCCGACGTGACGAAGCCGGGCGGGCTCGCGTGCGACGCCCTGCCAATTAAGGCCCTCAACGAGCGGGATGCAATCGAGGAAGCAAAAAGGATCGCGATTTGGAGAAAGCCTGTCCGGTTCGACGTTCGATCCGTCAGCCGAGGTGAAGAAAAAACGATATTTGCTTCCTAGATGAGCGGGCGGAAACCGCGCGCCTGCTGCGCCTCTTACTTTCCCACACCCACGACGCGCAGTATCTCACGCGTGCGCCGAGCCACCACCGATTGACGATTTGACTCTCGCCGGCGCGGCGCTTCGATGGCGACATGACTGTCCGTCTCATCAAACACGAAGCCGTGCCTGGCACCGGCAGCTTCGAGGTGCGCTTCGCTGATGGTCGTCGGAGTGTCTACTGCTACTTCGACGACCTGCCGTCGCGTCGGCTGAGGCCGAAGCAAATGCTCCGCGAGCAAGCGCTCGATCTGGCGACGATGTTCGCGCGAATTATGCGCGGCTTGATTGAGGGCTGGTCCCAAGGCAAAGGCCCGCCAGCGTGAACCGCTATTGCTCCTGAATCGAGACTCAGTCCTAATTCCCTATCATTGGGCCAAAGGGGGCGATCGTGAACGGCGAAGCCGGATGCACGGTTTGTAGCCAAGCTCGACTGCTCAAAGCTATTTTCCCCGTGGTCAAAGGCTACGAGCTGAAGCTGTATGAATGCGCCAGCTGCGGTAGCGATCTGTGGCTAGTTGCCAGAGCGTCCAGATCATCGAAGCCCAAGCGGCAGAGGGGAAGAGCTCCTCGAGGTACGCGGCTCAAGACCATCGAGGCGGCGTTGAAGGCCGCTGCTCGTGCCGCAGTTGCTCCAAAGCTAAAAGGCCCGCCAGCGTGAACCGGCGCAGGAGCTTTCGTCTGATCCGGATACGGAAAAGCCGCAGCGCGGTTCCAGCCCCACTGCGGCCCATCCCGGGCAACTTGAAATGACTAGGGTTTAAATCTCGCCGGTGTTCCTACGGTAGAACACCCCGTTCCGAAAATGGACTCCGTATAACTACCGGAGTTCACGGTTCCACCCATTGTCATTAACAGCCGAACATGGCACGTCTCGCTCTTCCAGCCCCCAATGCTCCCGGCTGCCGGTTCAATTGCGGATCAGTGCGCCAGGAGTGCTAGGCCCGCCAGTATGACCGGCGGGCCTTTTGCTGTCACCGTCTCAGTCTCCGGCGGTGCGTTAGGAGTCCGGACCGTCCTGCCAGAGTTCAAGACCATCGGGGCGAGCCTCACTGGTCATCACAAAGGTGTCGTGCGATCCGCCGGTGTGGCCGCCGAAACACCAGCCGCGCGCGCCGACGATACGCCCAAGCGACTGGTCCGTTTGAAGGCGTACCAGCTCGGCCAGTGCGCGCGCCACGCCGGCATCGTGACGCTTCATGTAGCCGATCGCATAGACCAGGTTTTGTCGCCGCGCGGCTTCGATCAGCGACGCAGCCTGGTCCGTCGTGTAAGCCATCGGCTTTTCCGACAGTACGTGGCGGCCGCTGTCGAGCGCATCCAGGACTATCGGGCCGGTCGCGCGACGCTTGGTCACGACGACGACGGCGGAGACCTCGCGATCCGCGAGTAGCTCGTGGTGCGTCCCGTATATCCGCGAGACGCCGAATTTCTGTGCTGCTGCGGCAGCGAGATCAGGCCGGAGATCAGCGATCGCGACGACGCGGCAGGCGGGATTGGCGGCGAAATTGGCAAGGTGGCACATCTGGCCGACCATGCCCGTTCCGACAATGCCAATTCCTGGCTTCACGTGCTACGCTCCCGCTGCGCGCTTCCGGACGACGAGGAAATGCGCTGGCTGTCCCCAGTCGTTGAGGAACGCCTGATCGGATTGGGTGAAGGCGGTGACCCCTGCCATATCCCGCTGCGCGATCGCGCTGAAGATATGGTGGAGCTCTCGAGCGTCGCGGCAAAGGCCTCGAGCTCGGCCGGGTCGTCGGCAAGAATCTGGGCGCTTCGGATCGTCGCGCGCAGCGAGGCCAGACTCGCAATTACGCGCGGCAGGCTGTCGCCGAAGGGATCGTCGATCATCCTATCGACATCGAGCACCAGCGCTTCGATCGAAGCCGAGATCGCGCCCCACGGCTTCGGCCTTGCCGACCAGATAGAGCTTGCGTCCGCCGAGGAAGCTGAGGCGGCTGCGACCGAGGTGACGCGTCGCGCGCTGCAGCTTCTCGTCGCCGGACAGGACCTTTTTGTGCCAGTAGACGGCAAGGCTGTCGTGATAAGATGGCCACGCGGAATGGATATCAAATCCTTGACCGTGCGCCGCCGTGCACAAGGCCGCCGCATCGAGAAAGTAGCGGTAGCGGACGAAGGGGTTTTCGAGCACGTCCATCAGCCGGGATTCGAAGCTGCGGGTGTGCGGAATGCTGTCCCACTTCGCTTCGAACAGCGTCTTCGCGGTTTTGAGCGCAGATCGGCCCGTCAACGCCTTGCCGGCCGCGTGGACCGCCTTGAGTGCGAGTTCAAAGAAGCCGCCGTAGCGCTCATAGTAGGAGACGACGGCGAAACCGTCCGGATTGAGCAACCGGTGAAAGATGCCGAGCCAATTTTCGGTCGGCTGCACCGTGTAGATGAATCCTTCGGCATCGATGACGTCGAAGCGACGATCGCTGCGGAATGCCTCGACATCCGACGATACAAGCTCACGCAGACATGTCGTTTGGCCGAATTGCGCGAAGTAAGCGTGAATTTTGGCGTGCGCATGCCGGTTCGGCTCAGCGAGCGTCAAGTTCGCTCCCCACCGCGCAAACACCAGTGCGTTCTCGCCGGAATCGGGGCCGAACTCCAGCACCTCAGCGTCTTGGAACAGGCGCGGCGGCAGCACCAGCTTGTCCGAAAACAACTCCCGTCGCTGGCCGGCATAGGCTTCGAGCGCGGCGGACGATTTGAAATTGCCGAACGTCGGCAGAACGTCTTGGCGTTCGTAATAGTTGAAGAGTTTATCCTCAGCCATGCAGCGACCCTGCGGCGGCGTCGAGCCGGTCGAGTTCGCTCCAGATGTCGGACGGCGCGAAGATCGAGACGATCTGGAGCGGGCGCTTCAAATTCTCGCGCAGCCGGTTGCTGACCTTGTCTTCATTCTCCTGGTTCACGGCGAGAAGACAAACCAGCGGGCCGAATCTGCCGGTGAGGTCTTCCGGCGAGCGGATCGGAATGCCGGTGCCGGGCAGGAACAATCCCTGGCGCTCCTTCTGGTCGTCGACCGAGACATCGACCAGCTCCGCGAGTTCGTGGGCATTGGTGAAGGTGCAGGTGCGCGGCAGCCGGCGCCGTAGATTGCGATCTCGGCGCCGCTGGCGCGGGCCTTGGCGAGGATCGGGCGGAGACGGGCGCCGTACTCCCTCGCACGCTGACCGAATTTCTCGCCGACGCCAGCCGGCGCAGGCGGCGCTGTCACTGCGCCTGTGGCGCGGCGGGCTGCGATGGCCAGGCTGCCGCCGCTGAAATTGTATTTCTTGACGGAGACCGCCTCGAAGCCATGGCGCGCCAGCAACGCAAGCAGCGTCGGCTCGGTAAAGTAACTGACGTGCTCCTCCCAGAGCACTGAGAGGTCGCCCGCCATGGAGCCGGGCGCGAAATCAGGCACGTCGATGAACAGCAGTCCGTCGTCGCTGAGCGCGATCTTTATACAGGCGAAGAAGTTCTCGAAATCGATGATGTGTTCCAGCACCTGTCGCGAGACCACGAGATCGAACTTGCCGGCGTGTGCGACCGCATCGTGGCACAGTGCCGGGCTGATCATGTCGGCATAGACCTTGATGCCGCGCCCGCGGGCGATCTTGCCTGAGACCGGGTTGGGCTCCACGCCGACCAAGACCTTCGCGCCGCGCTCGCGCAACCGGTCCATGAACAGGCCGTCGTTACATCCGATCTCGAACACAGATTGATGCTTCGAGAATTTCGCGATGGTATCGAGCTCGTCCACTTGGTGCGGCTCCGGCTTCCAGCTGCTGAAATTGTAGTTGAACTGCCGATACAGAATGTCGGGGTCGATCGGTCTGACGATCTGGGGCAGGCCCCAATCGCCGCAGGCCTCCTGAAGAGCCATGGCGCGGCCAGCGTCGTGATTGCCAACAACATGATCGCCAATGTCGACAATCTCGATCCGCTGGTGATCGTGGTTCGCGATGTGCTGCGCGGGACGGCCTGTTCGTATTCGAGACGCAATACGGCGTCGACGTCACCGAGAAGAATCTGCTCGATACCGTTTATCACGAGCATCCGTCGTATTCTAACATCAAGCCGCTGACGCGCTTCTTTGCGCGACTCGGGATGGAATTGATCGACGTCCAGCACATCTGGACCAAAGGTGGCTCGATCCGCGTGACGGTTCAGCGCGCGGGCGGCGCCAAGAAACCGTCGGCGGAGGTCGCGCGCTTCATCGCCGAGGAAGACCGGCTCGGCGTCGATCAGCCGGCCTATTACGCGCCCTACGTCAAGAGAATCGCAGCCATTCGCGACGAACTGGTCGCGATGGCCGATGCCGCCCATGCGCAGGGCCAATTGGTCGCCGGCTACGGCGTTTCGGTCGGCACCACGGCGCTGCTGCCGCAGTTCGGCCTGGAGAGCAAAATCGACTTCCTCGTGGACGACGATCCCAAGAAGGGGAACGTGATGGCGGGCCCGGGGTACGACATCCCGATCCTGCCCCCCGCCGCACTCTACGAGCGCAAGCCGGCCTTCGTCGTCGTCTTCGCCTGGCGCTATGTGGACCCGATCCGGGCAAAGCACGCCAGCTATTTCGCCGAGGGCGGAAAGTTCGTGGTGCCGTTGCCGGGCATTTCCATGGTCGACAGTGCCGTCTGAGGGGCGATCGCCAAAAGCGCCCGAGGGGAGGGCGCTGATGGGCGATCTGCAGGGAACGGGTCAACGCCTTTTGGGACGCGCCCGTAAGAGACGGATAAGCCCTTGATCGGTTTGGGCTCTGCTTGGTCGTCCAAGCAAAGCCGGCCGGGCCGGGAAGGCTCCCTCGATCTTGACCTTTGGCCCCATCCGCAGTAGATACCCCGCACTCGCAGCCGGCCCGTTAGACGCGGATCTCCGGCGCGGCTTTGAAATCCCCGAACATCAGAGCCCGGTTTTCCGGCTCATCCTTCGAGACAGAGGGCTGGGCCACAGGCGGCTGTTCGGATCCCCGAAATCCTTATTGGCGTCTCAAACGATGGCAGTCAGCCCGTTCAAGTTCTTGCAGGAAGTGCGCTCGGAGACCGCCAAGGTCACCTGGCCGACCCGTCGTGAGACCACGATCACAACCATCATGGTTTTCGTGATGGTCGCCGTGGCCTCGATCTTCTTCTTCGCCGCCGACCAGATCATCCGCTACCTCATCACCTTCCTTTTGGGCATTCACTGATGGCAACAGCCGCCGCAACCCAATCGTCCGACAAGCGCTGGTATATCGTCCACGCTTATTCGAACTTCGAGAAGAAGGTCGCCGAATCGATCCGCGAGCAGGCCAAGCAGCGCGGTCTCGAGGAGCTGTTCGAGCTCGTGCTGGTTCCGACCGAGAAGGTCACGGAAGTGCGCCGCGGCCGCAAGATCGACGCCGAGCGCAAGTTCTTCCCGGGCTACGTGCTGGTGAAGATGAAGCTGACCGACGAGGCGTTTCATCTCATCAAGAACACGCCGAAGGTGACGGGCTTCCTCGGCGCGGAAAACAAGCCGATGCCGATCTCGGAATCCGAGGCCATGCGCATCCTGCACCAGGTACAGGAAGGCGTGGAACGGCCGAAGGCGTCGGTGTCGTTCGAGATCGGCGAGAACGTGCGCGTGGCCGACGGCCCGTTCGCCTCGTTCTCGGGTGTGGTCGAGGAAATCGACGAGGCGCGCTCGCGCGTGAAGGTTGCGGTGTCGATCTTCGGTCGCGCAACGCCCGTGGAACTGGAATTCGGTCAGGTCGAGAAGGTCTGACCGGGTGCGCGTGAGACTCAGGTCTCGCGCAGAGAGAGGCCGTGGGAGGGAGAGGGCGGTAGCCAGCCGCATCCGACCCAGACCACGAACCTGAAACCGCCGGCGCTTGCCGGCACAACAGGAGTGATACATGGCAAAGAAAGTGACCGGATACCTGAAGCTTCAGGTCCCGGCCGGTGCGGCGAATCCCTCGCCCCCGATCGGTCCCGCGCTCGGTCAGCGCGGTCTCAACATCATGGAGTTCTGCAAGGCGTTCAACGCCCAGACCCAGAAGGAAGAGAAGAACACGCCGATCCCGGTGATCATCACCATCTATGCGGACCGTTCCTTCACCTTCGAGATGAAGACGCCGCCGATGTCCTACTTCCTCAAGCAGGCCGCCAAGATCCAATCCGGCTCGAAGGCGCCGGGCCGTGACAAGGCCGGCAAGGTGACCAAGGCGCAGGTGCGCGAGATCGCCGAGAAGAAGATGAAGGATCTCAATTGCGATACCATCGAATCGGCCATGAAGATGGTCGAGGGCTCCGCCCGTTCGATGGGTCTGGAAGTTGCGGGGTAAGCGGCTATGGCAATCGGAAAGCGTTTGAACAAAGCCCGCGAAGGTGTTGACCGCGAAAAGCTTTACCCGCTCGCGGACGCCATCAAGATGGTCAAGGAACGCGCGAAAGCGAAGTTCGACGAGACCATCGAGGTCGCGATCAATCTCGGCGTCGATCCGCGTCACGCCGACCAGATGGTCCGCGGCGTCGTGACCCTGCCGAACGGCACCGGCCGTACGCTCCGCGTCGGCGTGTTCGCCCGTGGCGCCAAGGCTGATGAGGCCAAGGCTGCTGGTGCTGACGTCGTCGGCGCCGAAGACCTGGTCGAGAAGGTGCAGAACGGCGCGATCGATTTCGACCGCTGCATCGCCACCCCCGACATGATGCCGCTGGTCGGTCGTCTCGGTAAGGTGCTCGGCCCGCGCGGCCTGATGCCGAACCCGAAGATCGGCACGGTGACCATGGACGTCGCCGGTGCGGTGAAGGGTGCCAAGGGCGGCTCGGTCGAGTTCCGCGTCGAGAAGGCGGGCATCCTGCAGGCCGGCGTCGGCAAGGCCTCGTTCTCCGAGGAGAAGCTGGTCGAGAACATCAAGGCTCTCGCTGACGCGGTCGCGAAGGCGAAGCCGGCTGGCTCCAAGGGCACCTACATCCAGCGCGTTGCGGTGTCCTCGACGATGGGCCCGGGCGTGAAGGTCGAGCCGGGCACCATTCTCGGCTGAGGTTTGGAAATTGCATGAGGCGAGGGGCGGAATCGGGCAACCGATTCCGCCCCTCGTCGTTTGTGGGCACATCCACCGGAAACAAGAACAATGGCTGACAAGGTCCTGGTCTACTCGCGCTTTCCCAAGTCGATGATGGCGCGCTTCGCCGAGCGGTTCGAGCTGCTCGACACCGGTGGCAAGCCCGCCCACGAGGTGTTTTCGGCCCGCGAGCTCGGCGGCATCCGCGCGCTGCTGACCGCCGGCGGCTCGCCGCTGGGGGCGGACGCGATGGATCTGTTCCCAAAGCTCGGCGCGATCGTCTGCTACGGCACCGGCTATGACGGCGTCGACCTGAAGGCTGCCGCTGCGCGCAACATCGCGGTCGGGCACAGCCCGGGCGCCAATGCCGCCTCGGTCGCAGATATCGCGATGACCCTGATGCTGGCAACGACGCGGCGGATCCTGGTGGCCGACCAATATGTTCGCAGCGGCGATTGGTCCGCCTCGAAACAGTCGCCGATGATGCGCCCGCAAGCCGGCATGCCCGACCGCCGCATCGGCGTCTACGGCATGGGCCAGATCGGCCGCAAGATCGCCGCGCGCTGCGCCGCGTTCGAGAGCGAGGTCGGCTATTTCAGTCGCAGCAAATACGATCTGCCCTATCAATATTTCCCGACATTGGAGGCTCTGGCTGATTGGTGCAGCGTGCTGATGATCGCGGTGCGGGCAGGGGCGGAGACCCAGCATGTGATCAACGCCGATATCCTCAGGCGGCTCGGTGCGGACGGTTATGTCGTCAACATCTCCCGCGGCTCCGTTATCGACCAGAAGGCCCTGATCGCGGCGCTGACCGAGAGGACCATCGCCGGCGCCGGCCTCGACGTCTTCGAGAAGGAGCCGCACGCCCCCGACGCGCTGACGGCGCTGCCGAATGTGGTGTTCGCCCCGCATATCGGCGGCCACACCCTCGAATCGCATGTCGCCATGCAGAACTGCGTGCTGGCGAACCTGAGCGCATTTTTCGAGGGCAAGCCGCTACCGTATGAGGTCAAATCGGCCTGAATCGGCCCTTGTTGGCCCGGATCAAGCCGAACAGGCAACGGATTGGAACTGGTGCGAATTTTGCTCTTGGCAATCCGGCAGAGAGCGGTTAAAGAGCCGCTTCCGGACGTGCCGGCCTTGGCTGGCGCGTTCGTGCACGCATTCCGAAAACCCGACACGCAGGAGATCATTCCTTTTCAGGACGTCCGCAAGGATTTGCCCGAAAAGGAAGGAAAATCCATCGGCCGGTGGGATGCGGGCAAAGGTCAGACGGTTCGCCGGCTGGCCTTGTCCTGTCCAAGACTGCAGGCGCCCGCGGGAAATTTCGATTTCTCAACGGCTTAATCGCATGGCCTGCATAGACGGGTGAAGACCGGATTTCACTTCGCTTTCCACTTGAGGGTGGTCGCGGAAGGAGTTTGGTTCGGACCTCGACACCCCGTGGACCTTGCAAGAGTTCCGGGAGGGCAGGCTTTAATCGTTGTCTCGCCCCGGCGTGTCCAAAGGGTTTTGGCCCAGAGGTTCAGGTTTGAGCGGGACAATGGGTGCAACCCGGCGGTCCCGCTTTCGCGATGACCGCCAACCGGAAAGAGCTTGCTGTGGAACGAGCGGCAAAAAAGGAAGCGGTCGAACAGCTCAATGGGGTCTTCAAGACCACGAGCGTCGCGGTCGTTGCCCAATATTCCGGCCTGACCGTTGCCCAGATGCAGAAGCTGCGCATGCAGATGAAGCAGGCTGGCGCCTCGGTGAAGGTCTCGAAGAACCGTCTCGCCAAAATTGCTCTTGAAGGCACTGACGTCGTTGCCATCGGCCCCATGCTCAAGGGACCGACCGTGATCGCCACTTCGAACGATCCGGTAGCGGCGCCAAAGGTCGCCATCGAATTCGCCAAGGCGAACGAAAAGTTCGTCATCATCGGCGGCTCGATGGGAAAGACCGTCCTGAATGTCGACGGCGTGAAGGCGCTTGCCTCGCTGCCGTCGCTTGACGAACTGCGCGGCAAGATCGTCGGCCTAATCGTGGCCCCGGCGACCAAGCTCGCTCAGCTCGCCAACGCGCCCGCGGGCAAGCTCGCGCGCGTCATCCAGGCTCATGCCTCAAAGGGCGAAGCGGCCTGACGCCCTTCGCAAAACTCAAACCCGAACCAGACTTACACTCAAGGAAACTGAACAATGGCTGACTTGCAGAAGATCGTTGACGACCTCTCGAGCCTCACCGTGCTCGAAGCCGCTGAACTGGCGAAGCTCCTCGAAGAGAAGTGGGGCGTTTCGGCTGCCGCGGCTGTCGCCGTGGCCGGCCCGGCTGGTGGTGGCGCTGCCGCCGCTCCGGCGGAAGAGAAGACCGAGTTCACGGTCGTTCTCGCCTCGGCTGGCGAGAAGAAGATCGAGGTCATCAAGGAAGTCCGCGCCATCACCGGTCTCGGCCTCAAGGAAGCAAAGGACCTCGTCGAGGGTGCTCCGAAGCCGCTGAAGGAAGGCGTGAACAAGGAAGAAGCCGAGAAGATCAAGGCCCAGATCGAGAAGGCTGGCGCCAAGGTCGAGCTCAAGTAAGCAACGCTTACGGGGTCCCGGGCCGAGGCCCGGGACCTTTTCTGCCCCTCAAGAGGGCGACCTCAAGATGGCAGTCAGATGCAAAAGGCGTGCGACGGATCGTCCCGACGCAGGCCAGACACGAAAATGTGTGGGGATTTGAGGGTTTACCCCTCGAATCTGCACTATTGTCGCCCCATATCGGGTCGGCAGCACGAAAGCGCGGTGGGCAGGGATGCCGGATTTCCCTGTAAGCCGTTGGGAGAGCAGGCTATTTCGGGCTTTTGCAGTCCGTGAAGAGGATCGTTGTGACGGGCGGGCGTGCCTATGCGCCCCGCGCGTCGTTTTGCGTTTTGAAGGTCTGAAGAACAGATTCAGGACATGACGGCCTGAAACTGGATTTTCGGTTCCCCAAAACGGGTTCGAAAAATTCAACCCGGGGAGCGGCGGCAGCTGCGTTCCGGACGGTTCGCCCAGAGCGGGCGACGAAAATGAGAGGCCACGATGGCGCAGCAGACATTCACCGGTCGCAAACGCGTTCGCAAGTTTTTCGGACACATCAAGGAAGTCGCCGAGATGCCGAACCTCATCGAGGTTCAGAAGGCGTCCTATGACCAGTTCCTGATGGTCGATGAACCCGCGGGCGGGCGCCTCGACGAGGGCCTGCAGGCTGTGTTCCGTTCCGTGTTCCCGATTTCCGACTTCTCGGGCACGTCGATGCTGGAATTCGTCCGCTACGAGTTCGAGCAGCCCAAGTATGACGTCGACGAGTGCCGCCAGCGCGGCATGACCTTCGCTGCCCCCCTCAAGGTGACGCTGCGCCTCATCGTGTTCGATATCGATGAAGAAACCGGCGCGAAGTCGGTCAAGGACATCAAGGAGCAGGACGTCTACATGGGCGATATTCCGCTCATGACGATGAACGGCACCTTCATCGTGAATGGCACCGAGCGCGTCATCGTCTCGCAGATGCATCGTTCGCCGGGCGTGTTCTTCGACCACGACAAGGGCAAGACCCACTCCTCGGGCAAGCTGCTGTTCGCTGCCCGCGTGATCCCGTATCGCGGCTCCTGGCTCGACATCGAGTTCGACGCCAAGGACATCGTCTATGCGCGTATCGACCGTCGCCGCAAGATTCCGGTGACGTCGCTGATGTTCGCCCTCGGCCTCGACGGCGAGGCGATCCTGTCCACGTTCTACAAGAAGATCCTCTACAAGCGGACCAAGGAAGGCTGGCGCGTTCCGTTCGACGCCAACCGTTTCCGCGGTTACTCGACCATCAACGACCTGATCGACGCCGACACCGGCAAGGTCGTGCTCGAGGCCGGCAAGAAGCTCACCGTTCGCGCCGCCCGCCAGCTCCAGGAGAAGGGGCTCAAGGCGCTGCGTCTGTCGGATGAGGAACTCGTCGGCAATTACCTCGCCGAGGATCTCGTCAACCCGAAGACCGGCGAGATCCACGCCGAAGCCGGTGAAGAAATCACCGACAAGTCGATGAAGGCCCTCAACGAGCACGGCTACAAGGAACTGCCGCTGCTCGACATCGACCACGTCAATGTCGGCGCCTATATCCGCAACACGCTCTCGGCCGACAAGAACATGACGCGTGAAGACGCGCTGTTCGACATCTACCGCGTGATGCGCCCGGGCGAGCCGCCGACGCTGGATTCGGCGCAGGCGATGTTCCAGTCGCTGTTCTTCGATGCCGAGCGTTATGACCTCTCCGCGGTCGGCCGCGTCAAGATGAACATGCGCCTCGATCTCGATGCGCCCGACACCCAGCGCACGCTGCGCAAGGAAGACATCCTCTGCGTCATCAAGACGCTGGTGGATCTGCGCGACGGCAAGGGCGAGATCGACGACATCGACCATCTCGGCAACCGCCGTGTGCGCTCGGTCGGCGAGCTCATGGAGAACCAGTACCGCATCGGCCTCCTGCGTATGGAGCGCGCGATCAAGGAGCGCATGTCCTCGGTCGACATCGACACGGTCATGCCGCAGGATCTGATCAACGCCAAGCCGGCGGCTGCCGCCGTGCGCGAGTTCTTCGGCTCCTCGCAGCTTTCGCAGTTCATGGACCAGACCAACCCGCTGTCGGAGATTACCCACAAGCGCCGCCTCTCGGCACTTGGACCGGGCGGTCTGACCCGCGAGCGCGCCGGCTTCGAGGTGCGCGACGTGCATCCGACGCATTACGGCCGCATCTGCCCGATTGAGACGCCGGAAGGTCCGAACATCGGTCTGATCAACTCGCTCGCCACCTTCGCGCGCGTGAACAAATACGGTTTCGTCGAGACGCCGTATCGCAAGGTCAAGGACGGTCGCGTCACCGACGAGGTCGTGTATCTCTCGGCGATGGAAGAAGGCCGCTACTCGGTCGCCCAGGCCAACGTGCCGGTCGACGCCAAGGGCCGCTTCACTGAAGACCTCGTGGTCTGCCGCGCGAGCGGTACCCGCGACGTCGTGCCGATGACGCCGGACAAGGTCGACTACATGGACGTGTCGCCGAAGCAGCTCGTTTCGGTCGCCGCGGCGCTGATCCCGTTCCTCGAGAACGACGACGCCAACCGCGCGCTGATGGGCTCGAACATGCAGCGCCAGGCGGTGCCGCTGGTTCGCGCCGAGGCGCCGTTCGTCGGCACCGGCATGGAAGGCGTGGTTGCGCGTGACTCGGGTGCTGCGATCGCGGCGCGCCGTTCGGGCGTGATCGACCAGATCGACGCGACCCGCGTCGTTATCCGCGCCACCGAAGATCTCGATCCGACCAAGTCGGGCGTCGATATCTACCGTCTGATGAAGTACCAGCGTTCCAACCAGTCGACCTGCATCAACCAGCGTCCGCTGGTGAAGGTCGGCGACACCGTCAAGAAGGGCGACATCATCGCCGACGGTCCGTCGACCGATCTCGGCGAGCTCGCGCTCGGCCGGAACGTGCTCGTCGCGTTCATGCCGTGGAACGGCTACAACTTCGAAGACTCGATCCTGCTCTCTGAGCGGATCGTGAAGGAAGACGTGTTTACCTCAATTCATATCGAAGAATTCGAGGTGATGGCCCGCGACACCAAGCTCGGACCTGAGGAAATCACCCGCGATATTCCGAACGTCTCGGAAGAAGCGCTGAAGAACCTCGACGAAGCCGGCATCGTCTACATCGGTGCAGAAGTGCGCGCCGGCGACATCCTGGTCGGCAAGATCACGCCGAAGGGCGAAAGCCCGATGACGCCGGAGGAAAAGCTCCTGCGCGCCATCTTCGGCGAAAAGGCCTCCGACGTTCGCGACACCTCGCTGCGCGTTCCCCCGGGCGTGCAGGGTACGATCGTGGAAGTCCGCGTGTTCAACCGCCACGGCGTCGACAAGGACGAGCGTGCGCTGGCGATCGAGCGGGAAGAGATCGAGCGTCTGGCCAAGGACCGCGACGACGAGCAGGCGATCCTGGACCGCAACGTCTACAACCGTCTTGCCGAGCTCCTCGAGGGGCGGCAGGGCATTGCCGGTCCCAAGGGCTTCAAGAAGGACACCAAGATCACCCGTGCGGTGCTCGAGGAGTACCCGAAGTCGCAGTGGTGGCTGTTCGCTTCGCCGAACGACAAGCTGATGGCCGAGATCGAGGCCATGCGGAAGCAGTACGACGAGTCGAAGAAGGGGCTCGAGCAGCGCTTCCTCGACAAGGTCGAGAAGCTTCAGCGCGGTGACGAATTGCCGCCCGGCGTGATGAAGATGGTCAAGGTCTTCGTCGCGGTGAAGCGCAAGATCCAGCCCGGCGACAAGATGGCCGGCCGCCACGGCAACAAGGGCGTGGTGTCGAAGATCGTGCCGATCGAGGACATGCCGTTCCTCGAAGACGGCACGCACGCCGACATCGTGCTCAACCCGCTGGGCGTGCCCTCGCGCATGAACGTCGGACAGATCCTCGAGACGCATCTCGGCTGGGCTTGCGCCGGCCTCGGCAAGCGTATCGGCCAGACGGTCGATGCTTATTTGTCGAAGCAGGACATCAAGCCGCTGAAGGAAACCTTGAAGAAGGTCTACGGCGAGGACGAGACGATCAAGACGCTCAACGACAGCGAGCTGCTTGAACTCGGCCACAATCTGAGCCGCGGCGTGCCGATCGCAACGCCGGTGTTCGATGGCGCCAAGGAGACCGACATCGAGGAGATGCTGAAGCTGGCGGGTCTGGACGCATCGGGTCAGTCGACCGTCTATGACGGCCGCACCGGCGATGCATTCGATCGCAAGGTGACGGTGGGCTACATCTACATGCTCAAGCTGCACCATCTCGTGGACGACAAGATCCACGCGCGTTCGATCGGTCCGTACTCGCTCGTCACCCAGCAGCCGCTGGGCGGCAAGGCGCAGTTCGGCGGCCAGCGTTTCGGCGAAATGGAGGTGTGGGCGCTCGAAGCTTACGGCGCGGCCTACACGCTCCAGGAAATGCTGACCGTGAAGTCGGACGACGTCGCCGGCCGTACCAAGGTGTACGAGGCGATCGTGCGTGGCGACGACACCTTCGAGGCCGGTATTCCGGAATCGTTCAACGTGCTGGTCAAGGAAATGCGCTCGCTCGGCCTCAACGTCGATCTGCACAATTCCAAGATCGGTCCGGCACCGACGTCGGAAGCGGCCGAGTAACACGACCTTTCATGCCCGGCCTTCGCGGCCGGGCATTGGCGCCCCTCCCGATGCCTTGAGGGCAGGGCGCCCCGCTCGAGTGATTTTCGAATTTGCGGCCGGAGGCGACCGGTACGCGAGGAGAAGACGATGAACCAAGAAATTATGAATCTCTTTAACCCGACGACGCCGGCTCAGGTCTTCGACCAGATCCGGATCTCGATCGCGTCCCCGGAGAAGATTCTGTCCTGGTCCTACGGCGAGATCAAGAAGCCGGAGACCATCAACTACCGTACCTTCAAGCCCGAGCGCGACGGCCTGTTCTGCGCCCGCATCTTCGGACCGATCAAGGACTACGAGTGCTTGTGCGGCAAGTACAAGCGCATGAAGTACAAGGGCATCATCTGCGAGAAGTGCTCGGTCGAGGTCACGCTGTCGCGCGTTCGGCGCGAGCGCATGGGCCACATCGAGCTCGCGGCGCCCGTTGCTCACATCTGGTTTTTGAAGTCGCTGCCCTCGCGCATCGGCCTTTTGCTCGATATGACGCTGAAGGATCTCGAGCGGATCCTCTACTTCGAATACTACGTCGTGCTTGAGCCGGGCCTGACCGCGCTGAAGGACCGTCAGCTGCTGTCGGAAGACGAGTATCTGAAGGCGCAGGACGAGTACGGCCAGGATTCCTTCACCGCCATGATCGGCGCCGAGGCGATCCGCGAGCTGCTCAAGGGCATGGACCTCGAGAAGCTCGAGCTGTCGCTGCGCGCCGAGATGCAGGAGACCGACTCCGACATCAAGCACAAGAAGCTCGCCAAGCGTCTGAAGATCGTCGAGGCCTTCCGCCACTCCGGCAACAAGCCGGAATGGATGATCCTGACTGTCGTTCCCGTGATCCCGCCGGACCTGCGTCCGCTGGTGCCGCTGGACGGCGGCCGCTTCGCGACCTCGGATCTCAACGACCTCTACCGCCGCGTCATCAACCGCAACAACCGCTTGAAGCGGCTGATGGAGCTGCGCGCGCCCGACATCATCATCCGCAACGAGAAGCGCATGCTTCAGGAAGCGGTCGACGCGCTGTTCGACAACGGCCGCCGTGGCCGCGTCATCACGGGTGCCAACAAGCGCCCGCTGAAGTCGCTCGCCGACATGCTCAAGGGCAAGCAGGGTCGCTTCCGTCAGAACCTGCTCGGCAAGCGCGTCGACTATTCAGGCCGTTCGGTGATCGTGGTCGGTCCCGAGCTGCGCCTGCATCAGTGCGGCCTGCCGAAGAAGATGGCGCTCGAGCTGTTCAAGCCGTTCATTTATTCGCGGCTTGACGCCAAGGGCCTGTCCACCACCGTGAAGCAGGCGAAGAAGCTGGTCGAGAAGGAGCGGCCCGAGGTCTGGGACATCCTGGACGAGGTGATCCGCGAGCATCCCGTGCTGCTCAACCGCGCGCCGACGCTGCATCGTCTGGGCATCCAGGCGTTCGAGCCGGTACTGATCGAGGGCAAGGCGATCCAGCTTCACCCGCTGGTCTGCTCGGCGTTCAACGCCGACTTCGACGGCGACCAGATGGCCGTGCACGTTCCGCTGTCGCTTGAAGCGCAGCTGGAAGCGCGCGTCCTGATGATGTCGACCAACAACATCCTGCATCCGGCGAACGGCCAGCCGATCATCGTGCCGTCGCAGGACATCGTGCTCGGTCTCTACTACGTCTCGATCATGCGCGAAGGCCTGCCCGGCGAGGGCAAGCTGTTCGGCGACATGGCCGAGCTCGAGCACGCCCTGCATGCGAAGGTCATCCACCTCCACACCAAGATCAAGTATCGGTGGGAAGGCATGGACGAGACCGGCAAGATCTCCAAGCGCTGGATCGAAACCACCGCCGGCCGCGTCATGCTCGGCAATCTGCTGCCGAAGAACCCGCGCATCTCGTACGAGATCATCAACAAGCTGATGACCAAGCGCGAGATCTCGGGCGTCATCGACCAGGTCTACCGTCACTGCGGCCAGAAGGAGACTGTGATCTTCTGCGACCGCATCATGGCGCTCGGCTTCTACAACGCGTTCAAGGCCGGCATCTCGTTCGGCAAGGACGACATGGTCGTTCCGCACTCCAAGTGGAAGATCGTCGACACCACTCGTACGCTGGCGAAGGATTTCGAGCAGCAGTACAATGACGGTCTGATCACCCATGGCGAGAAGTACAACAAGGTCGTCGACGCCTGGTCGAAGGCCACGGAAGAAATCGCCAAGGCGATGATGAAGGAGATCTCCTCCACCAAGAAGACGGCGGCTGGAGCCGATGCCGACATCAACTCGATCTACATGATGGCTCACTCCGGTGCCCGCGGTTCGCCGGCCCAGATGCGCCAGCTTGCCGGCATGCGCGGCCTGATGGCCAAGCCGTCGGGTGAGATCATCGAGACGCCGATCATCTCGAACTTCAAGGAAGGCCTCTCGGTTCTCGAGTACTTCAACTCGACCCACGGTGCCCGTAAGGGCCTCGCGGACACCGCGTTGAAGACCGCGAACTCCGGCTACCTGACCCGTCGTCTGGTCGACGTCGCGCAGGATTGCATCATCACGCAGTCCGACTGCGGCACGAAGCTCGGCATCAAGATGCGCGCCATCGTCGATGCCGGCACCGTGGTCGCTTCGCTCGGTTCGCGCATCCTCGGACGCACGGCCTGCGAAGACGTGAAGGACGCTTCGGGCAAGGTGATCATCAAGCGCGACACGCTGATGGAAGAGAGCCATCTGGACGCCATCCAGCAGGGTGGTGTGCAGGAGGTGAAGATCCGCTCGGCGCTGACTTGCGAACTCGTCAACGGCATCTGCGGCAAGTGCTACGGCCGCGATCTCGCTCGCGGTACGCCGGTCAACCACGGCGAAGCGGTCGGCGTCATCGCGGCGCAGTCGATCGGCGAGCCGGGCACCCAGCTGACCATGCGCACCTTCCACATCGGTGGTGCGGCGCAGCTCAACGAGCAGTCGTTCGTCGAAGCCAATTTCGACGGCAAGATCGTGATCCGGAACAAGGCCATCGCCCGCAACAGCGAAGGTCACCTGGTCGCGATGGTCCGCAACATGGTGATTGCGATCGTCGATGCCGACGGTACCGAGCGTGCGACGCACCGTATTCAGTACGGCGCGCGCCTGCACGTGGACGAGGGCGACATGGTCAAGCGTGGCCAGCGCATCGTCGAGTGGGATCCGTACACCCGTCCGCTTCTCACCGAAGTGGAAGGCACCATCGGCTTCGAGGATCTGGTCGAAGGCCAGTCGATCTCGGAAACGCTGGACGAGGCCACCGGTATCGCCAAGCGCGTTGTCATCGACTGGCGCTCGACCCGCGGCGGCTCGGACCTGCGTCCGGCCATCGTGGTCAAGGGCAAGGACGGCAAGGTGCTGAAGCTCGCCCGTGGCGGCGATGCCCGCTACATGCTGTCGGTCGACGGCATTCTGTCGGTCGACGTCGGAGCCAAGGTCAACCCGGGCGACATCCTCGCCCGTGTCTCGACTGAAAGCGCCAAGACGCGTGACATCACCGGCGGTCTGCCGCGGGTGGCGGAACTGTTCGAGGCACGGCGTCCGAAGGATGCGGCGATCATCGCCGAAATCGCGGGCACCATCCGGTTTGGACGCGACTACAAGAACAAGCGTCGCATCTCGATCGAGCCGATGGACAAGACCGACGAGCCGCGCGAGTACCTGATCCCGAAGGGTAAGCACATCCACCTTCAGGACGGCGACATCGTCGAAAAGGGCGACTTCATCGTGGAAGGCAACCCGGCGCCGCACGACATCCTTGCGGTCAAGGGCATCGAGGAACTGGCGGCCTACCTGGTCAACGAGATCCAGGAGGTCTACCGGCTCCAGGGCGTGCTCATCAACGACAAGCACATCGAGGTGATTGTCCGTCAGATGCTCCAGAAGGTGGAAGTCACCGACCAGGGCGACACGGACATGATCTCCGGCGAGCAGGTCGACAAGATCGAGTTCGACGCGCTCAACGAGAAGGCCAAGGAAGAGGGCAAGAAGCCCGCCACTGGTACGCCGGTTCTGCTCGGCATCACCAAGGCGAGCCTGCAGACCCGCTCCTTCTTCTCGGCGGCCTCGTTCCAGGAGACCACCCGCGTCCTCACGGAGGCGGCGGTCAACGGCAAGGTCGATCCGCTCGAAGGCCTCAAGGAGAACGTCATCGTCGGCCGGCTGATCCCGGCGGGCACCGGCGCCTCCATGGCCAAGATCCGCGAAGTCGCGATGAAGCGCGACAAGCTGATTCTCGACGAGCGCGAGAAGCAGGCGGCCGTTGTGTCGCCCGCCCCGGAAGCGGAGCTTCCTGCGCTGCCGCCCGCGGAATGATCGTTCATCCGTAGGATTACTGAGGACAATGAAAAGGCCGGCGAAAGCCGGCCTTTTTGCTGCTTTGTTTGCCTGTTGCGATGCGGGATCAACCTTTGTTCATCTTTCCTTCAGGCGCAAAAGCGCTTCTGCTAAGGGAACTTAGACCGGTGGTCCCGTGACGGGGGCAGGGCCGGAGACCACGGAACTAACATGCTTGATCTCGCAATCGTTGGCGGCGGCCCCGGCGGGCTGATGAGTGCTTGGTACCTGAAGCGTAAGCTTGGCGACCTCTGCCGCATCACCATCTTCGAGGCCTCCGACCGGCTCGGCGGCAAGATCGTCACGCGCAAATTCGATTCTGCGCCGGCGATGTACGAGGCCGGCGTCGCCGAGATCTACGACTACTCGATGACGGGTCCAGATCCGCTGCGCGAGCTGATCCAGCATTTCGGCCTGCAGACCATTCCGATGGACGCCGAACAGGTCCAGTTCGGCGGCGAGCTGCTCGACGACGTCGCCGGCATGCGCCGCAAATATGGCGCCAAGACCGCGGCGGCGATCGAAGCGTTCCGCAAGCGTTGCGCCGACGCGATGTCGCCGATCGAGTATTACGAAGGCGTCGGCGCCCACGACAACGAGAACCCCTGGGCCTACAAGACTGCCGAACAGGTGCTCGACGAGGAGGTCAAGGACGAGATCGCCAAGCGCTTCTTCAAGGTGATGGCGCGCTCGGATATCGCGACGGAGAGCCACAACACCAACGGCCTCAACGCGCTCAAGAACTACCTGATGGATGTCGACGGTTATATCGGTCTCTACTCCATCCAGAATGGCAACGAGCAGCTGATCGAATGCCTGCAGTCGGAGGTCAACGCCGACATCCAGCTCAATCATCGCGTGCTCGCCGTCGGCAAGGCGTCGACCGGCCGCTATCAGCTCAAGATGATGAACGGGAAGGGGCCGGAGACGCGCGACTTCGATCTCGTGCTGGTCTGCCTGCCGCATTCCTGGCTCTCCACGATGGGGTGGGAAGGCGAGCAGCTGCGCAAGTCGATGGTCAAGCACGTCTCCTATTTCGATCGTCCGGCGCACTATCTGCGCGTCTCGATCCTGTTCGACTCTCCGTTCTGGGGTGAAAAGATTCCCGGCGCCTGGTTCATGTCGGAAGCCTTTGGCGGCTGCTGCGTCTACAACGAGGGCGCGCGCCACGACGTCGGCAAGCACGGCGTCTTGAACTGGCTCATTCCCGGTTCCGATGCGCTCGCCTTCGCCAATCTGTCGGATCAGGAGTTGATCGACGCCGCGCTGAAATCGCTGCCGGCCTCGCTCGGGGACGCGCGTGCGCACTTCATGGAGGGCAAGATCCACCGCTGGCTGTCGTCGGTGAACGCGATACCGGGCGGTCTGCCCGTGCGCGACGTCATGACCAACCACCGGCCCGAGCCGAAGGAACATCCCGGCATCGTCGTGGTCGGCGATTACCTGTTCGACTCCACCCTGAACGGCCTCCTCGATTCCTCGGACGCAGCGACCGACATCATCCTGACCGAGATGATGCGCCTGCGCCGTGAGCGCGCGCAGGAAGAGGGCGAGCCGATCTCCGACAAGATCGACCGCGACTATTTCGAGAACTATCGCGGCCTCGGCCCCTATAGCGAAACGTGGAGTCATTTCACCGATCCCGACTATCTGACCAAGCTGATCGGCATCGTCTGGGGCAAGGTCAAGGGCGCCAAGCTTCTGGTCGCGGGCTCCGCCAGCGGCGAGCTGGTCGGCGCGCTGCGCGATCGCGGCATCGATGCCTGGGGCATCGAGAACAACCGTGCGATCCACGCCAAGACGCCGAAGGCGCTGAAGAAGTACAACAAGCTCGGCTCGATCACCGACATGCCGTTCAAGGATGGCAGCTTCGACTTCGTGTTCGAGACCAGCCTCTGCCACGTCGCCCCGAAGCAGGTGGTCCGTGCGATCCGCGAGCTCAACCGCGTGGTCAAGACCGGCCTCGTGTTCGGCTCTGTCACCTCGGACATGGCATCAGCCGTGATCGACCGCTACGACCTCTTGCGCGGGGTCAAGAAGCTCGGCACCTGGTGGGAATGGTCCGAGCTGTTCTTCGGCAACGGCTTCGATCTGTCGATGCACCGCAAGGACTGCACCGACGCGCTCTGGACCGCGACGCTCGCCGCGGGCAAGGGCCCAGGGCAGTGGTACGCCGACGCCGACAGCTTGCGCTATTCCTTCTTCGACAAGGTCGAGGACGAAGACGACGACTAAGCATCACAGGGCGGATGAATTCGCCAATTGTTTTGCCGAATTCATCCTGATCGCATAGAATCGGTGCAAGTAGCGGCTTCCGCTATTTCCCTGCTTTCTCTGCGGTCATGCCGGCCGTCAGCATCGGTTGGTTTCATGGCGTCCAGGCCTCTCTCTCCCGACAAACAGAAGCTCGCCGCGCAAGAGGCGACCGAGCTCGACGACAAACTCGCCTCCAGCGCCAAGCCGGACCTCGAAGACGACGAGGACGACGAAGACGAGGATGATGACGAGCTTGATCTCGACGACGACGATGATGACGAGGACCTCGTCGTCTTTACCGCGCGCGAAGCCGCCGGCGCGCTTGCGACCATCCTGGGTTTCGTCAAGCCTTTCCTGTCCAACTACAAGCGCATCCTGGGCTATGTGGCGTTCGGCGTTCTGGTCGAGACGCTGTTCAACGTCATCATGCCGCTCAGCTTGAAGTTCCTGATCGACGACGCGCTCGGCGAGGAGGATTTCCAGGCGCTGTACAAGATCCTCGGCGTGCTCGCGGTCGCCGGCATCTTCACCTCGATCGTCGCGGTCTGGTACGAGCGCTGGGACGCGCGGCTGGCAGCTTCCGTGATCTCCGATGTCCGCAAGCGCCTGTTCGAGCACGTCCAGGACCTGCCGGCCGCCTATTTCGGCCGCACCAAGCGCGGCGAGATCCTGTCGCGCTTCTCGGTCGACCTCTCGGCCTTCGAAGGCTCGGTCAAGTCGTTCGCCAACAGCGCCGCGCTGCCGTTCCTGGAATTGATCGCGGGCATCATACTGATGTTCTTCCTGAACTGGCAGCTCGCCCTCGTCGCGCTGCTGGTGTTCCCGATCACGCTGATCGGCCCGCGCATCCTGACGCCGAAGGCCGTGCAGGCCAATTACGAGCAGAAGCTCAACGAAAGCGCGCTGCTCGGCATGGTGCAGGAGAACGTGGCGGCGCAGGCCGTGATCAAGGCGTTCAGCCTGCAGCGCAAGATGTTCGGTTTCTTCACCTTCCGCAACGATGCGACCCGCAACAGGATCGCGGCCGCCGGCTTCCTGTCGACGATGGTGGAGCGCACCGTCACCATCTCGGTGCTGTTGTTGCACCTCGTCGTGCTTGCCATCGGCGCCTATCTGGCGACCAAGGGCCAGATCACCATCGGCACCTTCGTCACTTTCGAGAGCGCGTTCTGGGAGGTTTCCTACAACATCGCCCATGTGATGCACTTCATCCCGGTGTCGATCTCCTCGGCCGCCGCGATCCGCCACATGCAGGAGTTGCTGGACGAGCCCACCCGTGGTGCCGATCGTCCCGGCGCGCCCGATCTGCCGCGCATCACCCACGACATCACCTTCGACCACGTGACGTTCCAGTACGAGGGCGCGCAGACCCCGGTGCTGGACAATCTCAGCCTCAAGCTCAATGCCGGCAAGCGCATCGCCATCGTCGGCCCATCGGGCTCCGGCAAGAGCACGCTGCTCAACCTGATCTTGCGGCTCTACGTGCCGGACGAGGGCCGCGTCACCATCGACGGCGTCGACGTCCGCAAGGTGACGCTGGATTCGCTGCGCCGGAGCATGGCGGTGGTGTTTCAGGAGAACATGCTGTTCAACATGTCGATCCGCGAGAACATCCGGCTCGGCAAGGAGGGCGCGACCGACGATGAGGTGGAGGAGGCGGCCAAGAAGGCCGAGATCCACCGCTACATCATGAGCCTGCCGCAGCGCTACGACACGCCGGTCGGCGAGCGCGGCGATACGCTGTCCGGCGGTCAGCGCCAGCGCATTGCGATCGCACGCGCGGTCATCCGCAATCCCTCCGTGCTGCTGCTGGACGAGGCGACCTCGGCGCTCGACCAGACCACGGAGGCCGCGATCAACCGTACATTGCTGAAGGTCGCCAAGGGCCGCACCCTGATCTGGTCGACCCATCGCTTGACCTCTGTGGTCGAGATGGACGAGATCATCGTGATTTCAGGGGGCAGGGCGATCGAGCGCGGTTCGCATGCGGAGCTGCTCGCCAAGAATGGCACCTATCGCAAGCTGTGGAACGACCAGATCCACCAGCCGAACGGCGTGGCCGCTCAGGCCGACGACGACAGCGATGATGACGAGGACGATGAGGACCTCGACGAGGATGATGAGGACGAGGACGACGAGGAGTGACCGAGGAAGTTCGGCTCCAGATGGAGTACCCCTCCCAGCCGCCGCAATAATCCCTGGGTCGACCACGCCGTGAAGCGCGCCCAGCGCTGCGCCGTCCAGTAGGGGCTCGTCGCAATCGATACCGAGCGGAAGCCGAATGCTTTTGCCGCCGACCATTCATCGCAGGCTCGCTTGACAGGATCGTTGTAGAAGGCCGCGATCTTGTTTGCATCCATCCCGTCGGACGCTAGCCATTGCGGGATGTGGACGTTGCAGAGCCGCTCGACATCCGTGAACACCTTGTCGCAGCCTGTGCCGGCGGCCGGGCAGGAGGTCGCGAAGGCATCGCCTGCCAGCACCACGCCCGGCTGATGGCTGGAATCGTTCACGTAGAGATCGACCGGGCGAATCTTCACCTCGCCCATGATGTCGAAGGCGCCGGTGATGCGCTTCAGCCGGGGCAGGGCGGCATTCAAAGTCTCGGCCGGCGCGCGGCGGAGCTCGCGCAGCCAGGGATCGTCGAAGTTGCGATACACGAACAGGTTGGCCCGCATGCGCGTGCCGATCGGAAACAGTGAGATGTAGGCAATACGGTCGTTCGGCCGTTCGGAGAAATAGGTCAGCGCCGGGAAGTCGAACGCGTTCCGTCCGGCCGGCGCCACATCGAAGCCGATCGAGATCGAATGGCAGGCGCTGATGATGTTTCTGGTGATGCCAAGCTGATGCCGCAGACCGACGTTCAGGCCGTTGGCGAGCACGACCAGGCGGGCCGAAACCGTCTCGTCATTGGCGAGCGCGATTCTCTGCCGCTCGGAGCTGGTCTCGACCGATACCGCCTTGGTCCAGATTCGCTCGACAGTGTCGGGAATCTCGTCGCGGATCGCATTGACCAGGGAATCATAGAGGATGTTGAACTGCCGGCTCGGCGCCTTGTCGAGGAGATGGCCGAACCGTGCGATCCAGTTCTCGCCAGAGAAAGTCGCGCGGCGCAGGACTGAGTCGGCGATTCCCGTTCGCTGGAATCGCTCGACCTGCAGGTGACCACTGAGCTTCTCGACGCGAAAATCGCCCGGATAGGTCTCGTGCGGGTCGATCATGACAGCCGAAATGCCGGCGCGCCCAAGCATTGCGGCGGCGGTCGAACCGGCAAGTCCCCCGCCAATGATGGCAATATCGGTATACCGCATGGCGCTTGTCTCTGCCCGGAGGTGGCAGATTGACGCATCAAGAGGAAAAAAAGCCTTAGCATTGGTTATAAAAGTACATTTCATCCGGGTAAAAATTGGAGTGAGGCTGGCAGAGCAGGGGCCTCGCCCCCATATTCAGGACGCACCGTAAGGGCGCCAGGCAGGCAATTTCTGAAGGTGCGAGAAGCGCTTTGTGACTGTCGTTTCGCCTTGACTTGAGCGAGTCTCACTTATAGAAAGCGCCTCACTTAACGACAGGCGGTGAGCATCGCCAACGTCGGAACGGGCCACCCGTTTGATCCCGAAGGGGTCGCAAAGACGGGCACCAACCTCGACGAATGCCGCTCAAACGCTGTCGATAATAGCTAGGCAATGCCAGTGCGATTTTAGGTCTTCCGAGCATGTTCTCGTGAGGCCGAATTCGGATGCATGACCTCAGTGCGCGGGCCGCGGCTTTACGCTGATCGGCCGCAATACTGCGGTCCTCTGTGGCGTCGAAGCGCTTTCCACTCAGCGATGGGCGGTTGGCGCGATTTCGCTTTGTGCGGATTGTTCCCGTGCGAAGCGGGCCTCGTCGGGCGGGTAGCGCGACAAGAATTTGCGGTCCCGGAAACGGGCTCGCGGCAAGACAGCGGACCCGCAAGGGGCTGCGATAACAAAGGGTAAGGCCAGGATGCCGACGATCAACCAGCTGATCGCTCAACCGCGTGAAGTGCAGAAGTCGCGCAAGAAGGTGCCAGCGCTGCAGCAGTCGCCGCAGAAGCGTGGCGTTTGCACGCGCGTCTACACCACGACCCCGAAGAAGCCGAACTCGGCGCTTCGTAAGGTCGCCAAGGTGCGTCTGACCAACGGTTTCGAGGTGATCGGCTACATCCCGGGTGAAGGCCATAACCTTCAGGAGCACTCGGTAGTCATGATCCGCGGCGGCCGCGTCAAGGACTTGCCCGGCGTGCGCTACCACATCCTCCGCGGCGTTCTGGATACCCAGGGCGTCAAGAACCGTAAGCAGCGTCGTTCGAAGTACGGCGCGAAGCGTCCGAAGTAAGCGGGAACCAGCTCAATGTCTCGTCGCCACTCAGCGGAAAAGCGCGAAGTTCTTCCCGATCCGAAGTTCGGGAACATCATCGTCACGAAGTTCATGAACTCGGTGATGTACGCCGGCAAGAAGTCGGTCGCGGAAGGCATCGTCTACGGTGCGTTCGGCATCATCGAATCCAAGACCAAGCAGAACCCGCTCGGCGTGTTCGAGCAGGCGCTCGAAAACGTCATGCCGACGATCGAAGTGCGCTCCCGCCGCGTCGGCGGTGCGACCTATCAGGTTCCGGTCGAAGTTCGTTCGACCCGCCGTCAGGCGCTGGGCATTCGCTGGCTGATTTCGGCTGCGCGCGAGCGCAACGAGAAGACCATGACCGAGCGGCTCTCGGCTGAGCTCCTGGACGCATCGAACAACCGTGGCAACGCCGTCAAGAAGCGTGAAGACGTGCACCGGATGGCGGAAGCCAACCGTGCCTTCTCGCACTATCGCTGGTAACGGCGAAACAAACGGACTCGCAAGGAACACCCCATGCCCCGCCAACATGCCATCGAAGACTACCGCAACTTCGGTATCATGGCCCATATCGACGCCGGCAAGACGACGACGACCGAGCGCATCCTCTATTACACCGGCAAGAGCCACAAGATCGGCGAAGTGCACGAAGGTGCCGCGACGATGGACTGGATGGAGCAGGAGCAGGAGCGTGGCATCACGATCACCTCGGCTGCGACCACCGCGTTCTGGGCCGGCAAGCGCCTGAACATCATCGATACTCCCGGCCACGTCGACTTCACCATCGAAGTCGAGCGTTCGCTGCGCGTGCTCGACGGCGCCGTCTGCGTGCTCGACTCGAACCAGGGCGTTGAGCCCCAGACCGAGACCGTCTGGCGCCAGGGCGACAAGTACAAGGTTCCGCGCATCGTCTTCGCCAACAAGATGGACAAGACCGGCGCCGACTTCTTCAAGTGCCTGGCCGACATCGTTGACCGCCTCGGTGCCAAGCCGATCGCGATCCAGCTTCCGATCGGTGCCGAGAACAACTTCAAGGGTCTCGTCGACCTCGTGAAGATGAAGGGCATCGTCTGGAACGACGAGTCGCTCGGCGCGAAGTTCGACTATGTCGACATTCCGGAAGACATGGTCGATCAGGCCAAGGAATACCGCGAGAAGATGGTGGAAGCCGCCGTCGAGCTCGACGACGACGCCATGGCCGCCTATCTCGACGGTAAGGAGCCTGATGAGGCGACCCTGAAGCGCCTGCTGCGCAAGGCGGTGCTGACCGGTGCGTTCTATCCCGTGCTGTGCGGCTCGGCCTTCAAGAACAAGGGCGTGCAGCCGCTGCTCGACGCCGTCGTCGACTATCTGCCGTCGCCGATCGACGTGCCCGCGATCAAGGGCACCGACGACAGCGGCAACGAAGTCGTGCGCAGGGCGGACGACAAGGAGCCGCTCGCGCTGCTCGCGTTCAAGATCATGGACGACCCGTTCGTCGGCACCATTACATTCTGCCGCATCTACTCCGGCGTTCTGCAGAGCGGCACCGGCGTCGTGAACTCGACCCGCGAGAAGAAGGAGCGCATTGGGCGCATGCTGTTGATGCATGCGAACAACCGCGAAGACATCAAGGAAGCCTATGCCGGCGATATCGTCGCGCTGGCCGGCCTGAAGGAAGCGCGCACCGGTGACACGCTGTGCGATCCCGACAAGCAGGTGGTCCTGGAGAAGATGGAATTCCCCGAGCCGGTCATCGAGATCGCGATCGAGCCGAAGTCCAAGGCCGACCAGGAAAAGCTCGGCGTGGCGCTGGCCAAGCTCGCTGCGGAGGATCCGTCCTTCCGCGTCTCGACCGACCAGGAGTCCGGTCAGACCATCCTCAAGGGCATGGGCGAACTCCATCTCGACATCAAGGTCGACATCCTCCGCCGTACCTACAAGGTCGACGCCAACATCGGCGCGCCCCAGGTTGCGTTCCGTGAGCGCGTCACCAAGAAGGCCGAGGTCAAGTACACCCACAAGAAGCAGACCGGTGGTACCGGTCAGTTCGCCGAAGTGTCGATCGTCGTCGAGCCGAACGAGCCCGGCAAGGGCTACGAGTTCGAGTCGAAGATCGTTGGTGGCGCGGTGCCGAAGGAATACATCCCCGGCGTCGAAAAGGGCCTCAACAGCGTGATGAGCTCTGGCGTGGTCGCGGGCTTCCCCGTGGTCGACGTCAAGGTTCAGCTCGTCGACGGCAAGTATCACGACGTCGACTCGTCGGCGCTCGCCTTCGAAATCGCATCGCGCGCGGCTTTCCGCGAAGCGCTGCAGAAGGGCAAGTCCGTCCTGCTCGAGCCGATCATGAAGGTCGAAGTGGTGACCCCGGAAGACTATACCGGTTCGGTCATTGGCGACCTGAATTCCCGGCGCGGTCAGATCCAGGGCCAGGACATGCGCGGCAACGCCAACGTCATCAACGCGATGGTGCCGCTCATGAACATGTTCGGTTACGTGAACAACCTGCGCTCGATGAGCCAGGGGCGCGCGACCTTCACCATGCAGTTCGATCACTACGCAGAAGCGCCGGCTAACGTGTCGGCAGAAGTCCAAAAGAAGTTTGCCTGATTGTCGTCGGTCTAAAGCTGACGATTGAACGGAGAGTCAAATGGCCAAAGCAAAGTTTGAACGTACCAAGCCGCACTGCAACATCGGCACCATCGGTCACGTCGACCATGGCAAGACGTCGCTGACCGCGGCGATCACCAAGGTTCTCGCCGAAGCCGGGGGTGCGACGTTCACCGCGTACGACCAGATCGACAAGGCGCCGGAAGAGAAGGCGCGCGGCATCACCATCTCGACCGCGCACGTCGAGTACGAGACGCCGAACCGCCACTACGCGCACGTCGACTGCCCCGGCCACGCCGACTACGTGAAGAACATGATCACCGGCGCCGCACAGATGGACGGTGCTATCCTGGTCGTGTCGGCTGCTGACGGCCCGATGCCGCAGACCCGCGAGCACATCCTGCTCGCCCGCCAGGTCGGCGTGCCCGCGCTCGTCGTGTTCCTCAACAAGTGCGACATGGTCGACGATCCGGAACTGCTCGAGCTCGTCGAGCTCGAAGTCCGCGAGCTGCTCTCGAAGTACGACTTCCCGGGCGACAAGATCCCGATCATCAAGGGTTCGGCTCTCGCCGCCCTCGAAGACTCGGACAAGAAGCTCGGCCACGACGCCATCCTCGAGCTGATGAAGAACGTCGACAGCTATATCCCGCAGCCGGAGCGTCCGATCGACCAGCCGTTCCTGATGCCGGTTGAAGACGTGTTCTCGATCTCGGGCCGCGGCACCGTCGTGACCGGCCGTGTCGAGCGCGGCGTCGTCAAGGTCGGCGAGGAAATCGAGATCGTAGGTCTCCGCGCCACCCAGAAGACCACCGTCACCGGCGTCGAAATGTTCCGCAAGCTGCTCGATCAGGGCCAGGCCGGCGACAACATCGGTGCGCTGCTCCGCGGTACCAAGCGTGAAGACGTCGAGCGCGGCCAGGTGCTCTGCAAGCCGGGTTCGGTCAAGCCGCACACCAAGTTCAAGGCTGAGGCTTACATCCTCACCAAGGAAGAGGGCGGTCGTCACACCCCGTTCTTCACCAACTATCGTCCGCAGTTCTACTTCCGCACCACCGACGTGACCGGTGTCGTGCATCTGCCGGAAGGTACCGAGATGGTGATGCCGGGCGACAACATTGCGATGGAAGTGCACCTGATCGTGCCGATCGCGATGGAAGAGAAGCTCCGCTTCGCGATCCGCGAAGGCGGCCGCACCGTCGGCGCCGGCGTCGTCGCTTCGATCATCGAGTAATTACGAGAATAGGGATCGGCGAGTAGCGAATGGACACATTCGCTATTCGCTATTCGCCACCCAACGAAGAGAGACCACGGCAATGAACGGCCAAAATATTCGCATCCGTCTCAAGGCGTTCGACCATCGTATCCTCGATACGTCGACCCGCGAGATCGTGAACACGGCGAAGCGCACCGGTGCGCAGGTCCGCGGACCCATTCCGCTACCCACCCGCATCGAGAAGTTCACCGTCAACCGTTCGCCGCACGTTGACAAGAAGAGCCGCGAACAGTTCGAGATGCGCACTCACAAGCGCCTGCTCGACATCGTCGATCCGACCCCGCAGACCGTCGATGCTTTGATGAAGCTCGACCTGGCCGCCGGTGTCGACGTCGAGATCAAGCTCTAAGATTTTTGGATCACGTTCGCACCTCGCGGACAGAAAGAACAGGAAGCACGCCGATGCGCTCCGGAGTGATCGCACAAAAGGTCGGGATGACGCGGGTCTTTACAGAGGCCGGCGAACATATCCCCGTGACCGTGCTGAAGCTCGGCAATTGCCAGGTCGTAGGCCACCGCACTGAAGAGAAGAACGGTTACGTCGCGCTCCAGCTTGGTTCTGGCAGCCGCAAGACCGTGTACATGCCCAAGGCTGAGCGCGGCCAGTTCGCGGTCGCCAAGGTCGAGCCGAAGCGGCAGGTCGAGGAGTTCCGCGTGTCCGCGGACGCCATGATCCCCGTGGGCGCCGAGATCCTCGCCGACCATTTCGTCGTAGGCCAGTTCGTCGACGTCACCGGCACTTCGGTCGGTAAGGGCTTTGCCGGCGGTATGAAGCGCTGGAATTTCGGCGGTCTGCGCGCCACGCACGGTGTGTCGGTCTCGCATCGTTCGATCGGTTCGACCGGTGGCCGTCAGGACCCCGGCAAGACCTGGAAGAACAAGAAGATGCCCGGCCACATGGGTGTCGATCGCATCACCACGCTGAACCTTCGCGTCGTCCAGACCGATGTCGAGCGTGGCCTGATCCTCGTCGAAGGCGCCGTTCCCGGCTCCAAGGGCGGCTGGATCCGCGTGCGCGACGCCGTCAAGAAGCCGCTGCCGAAGGAAGCTCCGAAGCCCGGCAAGTTCAAGGTTGCGGGCGGCGAAGCCGAGGCTGCGGCCCAGCAAGAGGGTGCGTGAGATGGAACTAAAGGTCACCACCCTCGAAGGTAAGGAAGCGGGCTCGGTCCAGCTGTCCGACGCCATTTTCGGCCTTGAGCCGCGCCAGGACATCATTGCGCGTTGCGTGCAGTGGCAGCTCAACAAGCGTCAGGCCGGCACGCACAAGGCCAAGGGTCGCGCCGAGATCTGGCGCACCGGCAAGAAGATGTACAAGCAGAAGGGCACCGGCGGTGCTCGTCACGGCTCGGCCCGCGTGCCGCAGTTCCGCGGCGGCGGTCGTGCCTTCGGACCGGTCGTGCGTTCGCACGCGACCGACCTGCCGAAGAAGGTCCGTGCGCTCGCTCTGAAGCATGCGCTGTCGGCCAAGGCCAAGGACGGCGATCTGCTCGTGATCGACAAGGCCGCGCTGGAAGCCGCCAAGACCAAGGCGCTGCTCGGTCACTTCTCGGGCCTCGGGCTCACCAACGCGCTGATCATCGACGGTGCCGAGCTCAACAACGGCTTCGCCGCTGCGGCCCGCAACATCCCGAACATGGACGTGCTGCCGATCCAGGGCATCAACGTCTATGACATCCTGCGCCGTCAGAAGCTCGTTCTGACCAAGGCCGCCATCGATGCGCTGGAGGCGCGCTTCAAATGAGCAAGAACATCGAGCCTCGGCATTATGACGTGATCGTCGCACCGGTCGTCACCGAAAAGGCGACGCTGGCGTCCGAGCACAACAAGGTCCTGTTCAAGGTGGCCGCGAAGGCGACCAAGCCGCAGATCAAGGAAGCAATCGAGAAGCTGTTCGACGTCAAGGTCAAGAGCGTCAACACGCTGGTCCGCAAGGGCAAGACCAAGGTCTTCCGCGGCAATCTCGGTTCGCAGTCGAACACCAAGCGCGCGATCGTGACCCTCGAAGAGGGTCATCGGATCGACGTGACCACCGGTCTGTAAGGTCGCACGACGATGGCACTGAAGAAATTCAATCCCACGACACCGGGCCAGCGCCAGCTGGTCATGGTCGATCGTTCGGCCCTCTACAAGGGCAAGCCGGTCAAGGCGCTCACCGAAGGCAAGCACTCCTCGGGCGGTCGCAACAATACCGGTCGCATCACCGTGCGCTTCCGCGGCGGCGGTCACAAGCAGACCCTCCGCATTGTCGACTTCAAGCGCGACAAGGTCGACGCGCCCGCGACCGTTGAGCGGCTGGAATACGATCCGAACCGCACCGCGTTTATCGCGCTGGTCAAGTACGAAGACGGCACCCAGGCCTATATCCTGGCGCCGCAGCGTCTGGCGGTCGGCGATTCCGTGGTTGCCGGCAACTATGTCGACGTGAAGCCGGGCAACGTCATGCCGCTTGGCAACATGCCGGTCGGCACGATCATCCACAACATCGAGGTCAAGATCGGGAAGGGCGGTCAGCTCGCCCGCTCCGCCGGCACCTATGCCCAGCTCGTCGGTCGCGATCAGGACTACGTGATCATCCGTCTGAATTCGGGTGAGCAGCGTCTCGTGCACGGCCGTTGCCGCGGCACGATCGGCGCGGTGTCGAACCCGGATCACATGAATACCTCGATCGGCAAGGCCGGCCGCAACCGTTGGCTGGGCCGCAAGCCGCATAACCGCGGTGTTTCGATGAACCCGATCGACCATCCGCACGGCGGTGGTGAAGGTCGTACCTCGGGCGGTCGCCACCCGGTCACCCCGTGGGGCAAGCCGACCAAGGGCAAGAAGACCCGCACCAACAAGTCGACCAACAAATTCATTCTCCTAAGCCGCCACAAGCGGAAGAAGTAAGGAACGCCGGACATGGTTCGTTCAGTCTGGAAAGGCCCGTTCGTCGAGGGTTCTCTGCTCAAGAAGGCAGATGCCGCCCGCTCGTCCGGCCGTCACGACGTCATCAAGATCTGGAGCCGTCGTTCGACGATCCTGCCGCAATTCGTCGGTCTGACCTTCGGCGTCTACAACGGTCAGAAGCACGTGCCGGTGGCCGTCAACGAGGAAATGGTCGGTCACAAGTTCGGCGAGTTCTCGCCGACCCGGACCTTCCATGGCCACTCCGGCGACAAGAAAGCCAAGAAGGCTTGAGGATTAAACGATGAGCAAACCTAAGCGCGAACGGAGCCTCGCCGAGAACGAGGCCAAGGCGGTCGCCCGGATGCTGCGGGTGAGCCCGCAGAAGCTCAACCTGGTCGCCCAGCTCATTCGCGGCCGGAAGGCTTCCGCTGCGCTCGCCGATCTGCAGTTCTCGCGCAAGCGGATCGCGGTCGACGTGAAGAAGTGCCTGGAATCGGCTATCGCCAATGCCGAGAACAACCACGACCTCGACGTCGATGATCTCGTCGTAGCGCAGGCCTTCGTCGGCAACGGCCTCGTGATGAAGCGTTTTGCCGCCCGCGGCCGTGGCCGCTCGGGCCGTGTCTACAAACCATTTTCGCAGCTGACGATCATTGTTCGTCAGGTCGAAGCCGAAGCAGCAGCGGCTTAAGGGTCGCAGGAGAAAACGATGGGTCAAAAGATCAATCCGATCGGTCTGCGTCTCGGCATCAACCGGACCTGGGATTCCCGCTGGTTCGCCGGCAAGCAGGAATACGGCAAGCTGCTGCACGAGGACGTCAAGATCCGCGAGATCCTGCACAAGGAGCTCAAGCAGGCGGCCGTCGCCCGCATCGTGATCGAGCGTCCGCACAAGAAGTGCCGCGTCACCATCCACTCGGCTCGTCCGGGCGTGGTGATCGGCAAGAAGGGCGCCGACATCGACAAGCTGCGCAAGAAGGTCGCGGACATCACCTCGTCCGACGTCGTCATCAACATCGTCGAAATCCGCAAGCCGGAGCTCGATGCGACGCTGGTGGCCGAGTCGATCGCCCAGCAGCTGGAGCGCCGCGTTGCGTTCCGCCGTGCCATGAAGCGCGCCGTTCAATCGGCGATGCGTCTCGGCGCGGAAGGCATCCGCATCAACTGCTCGGGTCGTCTGGGCGGTGCGGAAATCGCGCGCATGGAGTGGTATCGCGAAGGCCGCGTGCCGCTGCACACCCTGCGCGCCGACATCGATTACGGCGTTGCGACCGCGTTCACGACCTTCGGCACCTGCGGCGTCAAGGTCTGGATCTTCAAGGGTGAGATCCTCGAGCACGATCCGATGGCCCAGGACAAGAGAATGGCCGAAGGCGAGACGGGTGGCGGTGGTGATCGTGGTGGCCGTCAGCGCCGCGATACGGCTGCGGCCTGATCCAGCACAGGAATTTGAGGGCTTAAAGCCATGATGCAACCTAAGAAAACGAAGTTCCGGAAGGCGCATAAGGGCCGTATCCACGGCGTTGCGTCGTCGGGCGCGACGTTGGCGTTCGGCCAGTTCGGCCTGAAGGCGACCGAGCCTGAGCGCGTCACCGCGCGCCAGATCGAAGCCGCCCGCCGCGCGCTGACCCGCCACATGAAGCGCGCCGGCCGCGTCTGGATCCGCGTGTTCCCCGACGTTCCGGTGTCGAAGAAGCCGGCCGAAGTCCGCATGGGCTCCGGCAAGGGTTCGCCGGAACTGTGGGTCGCCCGCGTCAAGCCGGGCCGGGTGCTGTTCGAGATCGACGGCGTCAACACCCAGACGGCGCGCGAAGCGCTGACGCTCGCGGCCGCCAAGCTGCCGATCAAGACGCGCTTCGTCGAGCGCATTGCGGAGTAATGGCCATGGCCCAGATGAAGATCGAAGACATCCGCGCGATGAGCCCCGACCAGCAGGACGATGCAGTCCTGAACCTGAAGAAGGAGCGCTTCAACCTGCGCTTCCAGCGTGCCACCGGGCAGCTCGAGAACACCTCGCGTCTGCGCGAGGCTCGCCGCGACATCGCCCGGATCAAGACCGTCGCCGCGCAAGCGCGCGCGAAGAAGAAGTAAGGGGCTAACGGATATGCCGAAACGTACTTTGCAAGGCGTGGTCGTCAGCGACAAGACTGCCAAGACCGTCGTGGTGCGCGTCGATCGCCGCTTCACGCACCCGATCTACAAGAAGACGATCCGTCGTTCGAAGAACTACCACGCGCACGACGAGAACAACGAGTTCAAGCCGGGCGACATGGTCTGGATCGAAGAGACCAAGCCGATTTCGAAGTTGAAGTGCTGGATCGTGATCCGGGGCGAACACAAGAAAAGCGCCTGATCTGTTGGCCTTGGCCGACTGACTTCAGGGAAATGTTGAGCGCCGGCTAGGCTGGCGCAAAGAGAAAGAGGACGAGGTGCATCAATGATTCAGATGCAGACCAACCTCGACGTGGCCGATAATTCTGGCGCACGCCGTGTCATGTGTATCAAGGTGCTCGGAGGCTCCAAGCGCCGCTACGCGACGATCGGCGACATCATTGTCGTCTCGATCAAGGAAGCCATTCCACGTGGCAAGGTGAAGAAGGGCGACGTGATGAAGGCCGTCGTGGTGCGTGTCCGCAAGGACATCCGCCGCGCTGACGGTTCGGTCATCCGCTTCGACCGCAACGCCGCTGTCCTGATCAACAACCAGGCCGAGCCGGTCGGCACCCGTATCTTCGGGCCCGTGCCGCGCGAGCTGCGTGCGAAAAATCACATGAAGATCATTTCGCTCGCGCCGGAGGTGCTGTGATGGCTGCGAAGATCCGCAAGGGCGACAAGGTCGTCGTGCTGACCGGCCGCGACAAGGGTCGCACCGGCGAGGTGTTTGAAGTTCGCCCCGACGCCGGTACGGCGCTCGTGCGCGGCATCAACATGGTCAAGCGTCACCAGAAGCAGACGCAGGCCCAGGAGGGCGGCATCATCTCGAAGGAGTCGCCGATCCAACTGTCCAACATCGCGTATGTCGGCAAGGACGGAAAGCCGACCCGCGTCGGATTCAAGATTCTGGCGGACGGCAAGAAGGTCCGCATCGCCAAGAGCTCGGGAGCTGAGATCGATGGCTGAGGCCGCTTATACCCCGCGCCTGCGCGCGGAATACGATGCGAAGATCCGCACGGCGATGACCGAGAAGTTCGGTTATCAGAACGTGATGCAGGTTCCGCGTCTGGACAAGGTCGTGCTGAACATGGGCGTTGGCGATTCCGTCAACGACCGCAAGAAGGCCGAGACCGCAGCTGCCGAGCTGACCCAGATCGCCGGCCAGAAGGCAATCGTGACCTACTCCCGTATCGCGATCGCGACCTTCAAGCTGCGTGAGAATCAGCCGATCGGCTGCAAGGTCACGCTGCGCAAGGCCCGTATGTACGAGTTCATCGATCGCCTGGTGACGGTCGCGCTGCCGCGCGTCCGCGACTTCCGCGGCCTGAACCCGAAGAGCTTTGACGGCCGCGGCAACTACTCGCTCGGCATCAAGGAGCACATCATTTTCCCCGAGATCGACTTCGACAAGGTCACGGAAGCCCGTGGTATGGACATCACCGTCTGCACCACGGCCAAGACCGACGAAGAGGCGAGGGCCTTGTTGACCGCTTTCAATTTCCCGTTCCGGCAGTGAGACGCTGACCTAAAGCCTCTCAAACGCGGATACCCAGGAGCCAAGCATGGCAAAGAAGAGTTCAATCGAGAAGAACAACCGGCGCAAGCGGATGGTGAAGAACGCCGCCCCGAAGCGCGAGCGGTTGAAGGCGATCATCGCCGACAAGACGCTGCCGATGGAGGAGCGGTTCGCCGCCACCCTGAAGCTTGCGGAAATGCCGCGCAATTCGTCGGCCACCCGCATTCGTCTGCGTTGCGAGCTGTCGGGCCGCCCGCGCTCGAACTATCGCAAGAACAAGCTGTCCCGTATCGCGCTCCGCGACCTTGGCTCCAAGGGCATGGTCCCGGGTCTCGTGAAGTCGAGCTGGTAAGGAGGGTCGTTTAGATGTCTACGCACGATCCAATCAGCGATCTGATCACCCGCATTCGCAACGCGCAGATGCGCTCCAAGAGCAAGGTCTCCACGCCCGGCTCGAAGATGCGCGAGAACGTCCTCGAAGTGCTCAAGAGCGAGGGCTACATCCGCGGTTACGCCACCCTCGAGCACGCCTCGGGCCGCAGCGAGATCGAGATCGAGCTGAAGTATTTCGACGGCGAGCCCGTCATCCGCGAGATCGAACGTGTCTCCAAGCCAGGGCGTCGCGTGTACGCCTCGGTGAAGAACCTGCCGCGGGTCAATAACGGGCTCGGTATTTCGGTGTTGTCGACGCCGAAGGGGATCATGGCCGACCACAGTGCGCGTGAAGCGAACGTGGGCGGTGAAGTCCTCTTCACGGTGTTCTGAGAAGGGTTTTTGATCCATGTCACGAGTTGGCAAAAGGCCTGTGGCGGTGCCGTCCGGTGTGACCGCGACCGTCGATGGGCAGACCGTCAAGATGAAGGGCCCGAAGGGCCAGCTTCAGTTCGTCGTCCATGACGACGTCGAGGTGAAGCTCGAGAGCGGCCAGATCAAGGTCAAGCCGCGGGCTGAGACCAATCGCGCGCGGGCGCTGTATGGCACCGCTCGCGCCCAGGTCGCGAATCTGGTCGAAGGCGTCACCAAGGGCTTCGAGAAGAAGCTTGAGATCACCGGCGTCGGTTACCGCGCCGCGATGCAGGGAAAGAACCTGCAACTCGCGCTCGGGTACAGCCACGACGTGATCTACGCGATCCCGGAAGGGATCACGATCGCCGTGCCGAAGCCGACCGAAATCACGGTGTCGGGCAGCGACATTCAGCGCGTCGGCCAGGTTGCCGCCGAGATCCGCTCCTATCGTCCGCCGGAGCCCTACAAGGGCAAGGGCGTGAAGTATGTGGGCGAATTCATCTTCCGCAAGGAAGGCAAGAAGAAGTAACGGAGCCGGTCATGTCCAAAGCCAAGGTTACCAATGCCCGGCGCAAGCGGAGTGTGCGGCTGAAGCTGCGCCGCTCCGGTGGTGGTCGTCCGCGTCTGTCGGTGTTCCGCTCGTCCAAGCACATCTACGCCCAGGTCATCGACGACCTGAAGGGCGAGACGCTGGCCTCTGCCTCGTCGCTCGAGAAGTCGATGCGCGACGGCGGCAAGACCGGCGCCGACATCGATGCAGCGAAGGCGGTCGGCAAGCTGCTGGCCGAACGCGCCGCCGAGAAGGGCGTCAAGGAAGTCGTGTTCGATCGCGGCAGCTACCTCTACCACGGGCGCGTCAAGGCTCTCGCCGACGCTGCGCGTGAGAGCGGGCTGAGCTTCTAACAGAATTTGAGGATTGAGGCGCAAGCCTCTGAAGGATTGGAAAAATGGCAGAACGCGAACAACGTGGTGGACGCGATCAACGCGGCGGCGGGCGTGAACGCAAGGAGCGCGAGGAGCGCGACAGCGAGTTCGTCGACAAGCTCGTCCACATCAATCGCGTGGCCAAGGTCGTCAAGGGCGGCAAGCGCTTCGGTTTCGCTGCGCTGGTCGTGATCGGCGATCAGAAGGGCCGCGCCGGCTTCGGTCATGGCAAGGCGCGCGAAGTGCCCGAGGCGATCCGCAAGGCCACCGAGTCCGCCAAGCGCAACCTGACCCGCGTGTCGCTGCGCGAGGGTCGTACGCTGCATCACGACATCGCCGGCCGTCATGGCGCTGGCCGCGTCTACCTGCGTGCAGCTCCGGCCGGTACCGGCATCATCGCCGGTGGCCCGATGCGCGCCGTGTTCGAGACGCTCGGCGTCCAGGACGTGGTGGCGAAGTCGATCGGCTCGTCGAACCCGTACAACATGGTTCGCGCGACCTTCGATGCGCTGAAGCACCAGGACTCACCGCGTTCGGTCGCGGCGCGCCGCAACATCAAGGTGTCCACCCTCCAGGGTCGTCGCATCGGCGGCGATGCCGAGGCGGCGGCGGACTAACCAACGCTTTTCGGAGTAGACCACGATGGCCAAGGCCGCAAAGACGATCAAGCTCGAGCAGACCGGCAGCGCGATCCGCCGCCATCACTCGCAGCGTTCGACGCTGATCGGGCTCAAGCTCAACAAGATCGGCCGCGTCAGCGAACTGCCGGACACCCCGGCCGTCCGCGGCATGATCGAAAAGGTTCACCATCTCGTTCGCATCGTCGACGAGAAGTAAAATTGCGCGCATGATCCCGAAGGGCGGATCCCGGTTTTCGGACCAGATCATGCGCAAAACACAAGGAGCAGGGCGATGAAGCTCAGCGATATCGCCGACAACGCCGGCTCGCGCAAGAAGCGCATGCGCGTCGGCCGTGGCATCGGTTCGGGCAAGGGCAAGCAGTCCGGCCGCGGCGGCAAGGGCCAGACCGCGCGTTCGGGCGTGCGCATCAAGGGTTTCGAGGGCGGCCAGATGCCGATGCATCGCCGTCTGCCCAAGCGCGGCTTCAACAACATCTTCCGCGTTGAGTACGCCGAGATCAATCTCGACCGTCTCCAGGATGCGGTCGATGCCAAGAAGCTCGACACTGGCAGCGTCGTCAACGTCGAGGCGCTGGTGAAGGCGGGCGTGCTGCGTCGCGCCAAGGCCGGCCTGCGGCTGCTCGGCCGCGGCGAGCTCAAGGCCAAGCTGAACATCGAAGTCCACGGCGCCACCAAGTCCGCGATCGAAGCGGTCGAGAAGGCCGGTGGTTCGGTGAAGATCCTCGCCCCTGCCAAGGAAGAAGGCGAGGCGGCGTAACAAACGCGTCATTGGCCCGCGCCTCGCGGGCCTTTTTCGCATGCGGGACGATGGACTTATCGAAGCCGAAGCCCCAGATAATGTCCGGCGTCCGCTAGAATAGCCCGGCCGCGGGTATGACGGCGCAAAAGGCGGCGGGAGAAAGTCCAATATGGCCTCTGCAGCGGAACAACTGGCAGCCAACCTCAATTTCGGCGCGTTCGCCAAGGCCGACGAACTGAAGAAGCGCATCTGGTTCACGCTGGGTGCGCTGCTCGTTTATCGGCTCGGCACCTACATCCCGCTGCCCGGCATCGATCCCAACATCTGGGAGCAGGTGTTCAAGTCGCAGGCAGGCGGCATCCTCGGCATGTTCAACATGTTCGCCGGCGGCGGTATCCACCGCATGGCGATCTTCGCGCTGAACATCATGCCGTACATCTCGGCCTCGATCATCATTCAGCTCCTGACCACCGTCTCGCCGCAGCTCGAGGCGCTGAAGAAGGAAGGTGAGGCGGGCCGCAAGACGCTGAACCAGTACACCCGCTATCTGACGGTGATCCTGGCCGCGTTCCAGTCCTACGGCATCGCGGTCGGTCTCGAAGGCGCCGGCAACGTCGTCAGCGATCCCGGCATGTTCTTCCGTCTTTCCACCGCGATCACGCTGACCGGCGGCACCATGTTCCTGATGTGGCTGGGCGAGCAGATCACCTCGCGCGGTATCGGCAACGGTATCTCGCTGATCATTCTCTCCGGCATCGTTGCCGAGCTGCCGGCGGCGCTCGCCAACATGCTCGAGCTTGGCCGTCAGGGTGCGATGTCGACCGGCCTGATCCTGGTCGTGATCGTGATGGCGGTCGCTGTGATCGCCTTCATCGTGTTCATGGAGCGTGCCCAGCGCCGGCTGCTGATCCAGTATCCGAAGCGCCAGGTCGGCAACAAGATGTTCGAGGGCCAGTCCTCGCATCTGCCGCTCAAGCTCAACACCTCGGGCGTGATTCCGCCGATCTTCGCGTCCTCGCTGCTGCTGCTGCCGACCACGGTTGCGAACTTCAACGCCGGCAAGGGGCCGGAATGGTTCCAGTGGATCACCACCCAGCTCGGCCACGGCCGTCCGCTGTTTCTGATCCTCTATCTCGCGCTGATCGTGTTCTTCGCCTTCTTCTACACCGCGATCGTGTTCAACCCGACCGAGACCGCCGACAATCTGAAGAAGCACGGCGGCTTCGTCCCGGGCATCCGCCCCGGCGAGCGCACGGCCGAATATATCGACTACGTGCTGTCGCGCATCACCGTGCTGGGTGCGATCTACCTGGCGATCGTCTGCTTGATCCCGGAGATCCTGATCTCCTACGCCTCGGTGCCGTTCTATTTCGGCGGCACCTCGTTGCTGATCGTTGTCAGTGTCACCATGGACACGGTGGCGCAGGTGCAGGGCTATCTGCTGGCTCATCAGTACGAAGGCCTGATCCGCAAGTCGAAGCTGCGGGGCCGCCGCAGGTAGCGCGCACCGCAACATGACGAACGAGCTCGCGCGCCGCATCGCTATCACGATCGGCGCGCTTCTCGTTTATAGGCTCGGAACGCACATCCCGGTCACCGGCGTCTCGACGTCGATGGGCGCACTGCCGCCGGGCGCATTTGCCCGGTTGTCGATCTTCTCTCTTGGTCTCATCCCCTATCTGAGCGCGGCGATCTTCATTCGATTGCTGTCGCTGGTCTGGAAACGGCTCAGCGCGATCGAGCGCTCCAGCGAGCGCGGCCGCACCAGCATCGCGCGCTACACGCTGCTTCTCACCCTGCTGCTCACCACGTTCCAGGCCTGGGGCATAGCGACGGCCATTCAGCGGATTCCGGAGATCGCCGCTGATTCCGGCGGCTGGTTCGTGCTCTCGACCGCAGTCTCGATGACGGGGGGCGTGTTCTTTCTGATCTGGCTCAGCGAGCAGATTACGCGCCGCGGCATCGGCAACGGCCTCGCGCTGATTCTCAGCGTGGCCATCATTCCTGACCTTCCGGGTGAGCTCGCCGCGATTCTCGACTTGGTGCGGCGTGGCGCGGTTTCCAGCAATCTCGTGCTGGGCCATGCGGCGCTTTGGATAGCGATGGTCGTGCTGATCGTCGTCGTCGAATCCGCGCGGCGGAATGTGCCGGTGCAATTTGCCGAGCGCCGCGTCGGTGAGCGCGTCCTTCTGTCGCGAGCGGTAGTGCTGCCGATCAAGATCAACAGCGCCGGTTATCTGGTGCCCAGCACGGTGGGGCCGTGGCTGATCTATTTGCCGCTCGCCTTTGCCGATTGGATCTTCACTGCCGATACGCCCTGGCTCAACGCGGTCTATCTGCATCTTCACTATGGCCGGCCGGCGCATCTCATCGTCGGATCGCTTGCCGTGTTCGTGCTCGCAATCGTCTACACGGCGTTTGTCGTCGATCCCGATAACGCCGCCGAATCGCTTGCCCGGCAGGGCGGGGTGATTCCCGGCGTCATGCCGGGTGAGGCCACCGCTGAATATCTCGACCGCGTGGTGTCGTCGACGACGCTGTTGGGTGCGGCCTATTTGACTGCGATTTCGCTGATTCCGGAGGTGTTCTTGGCCTACGGGAATGGGCTAGATTACAAAATGGGTGGTGGTGCAGCGCTGATTGTGGTTTGCACTATTCTCGACATTCAAACACAGGTGCGCGACCTATCGCTCACCAATCCGGGGGGCGTACGCCGATGAGAATTATACTTCTTGGACCGCCAGGGTCGGGCAAGGGGACCCAGGCGCAGCGACTGGTGCAGCGCTATGGCATCGTCCAGCTCTCGACCGGCGAGATGTTGCGCGCAGCCGTGGCGGCCGGAACGCCGGTCGGGCTCAAGGCCAAGGAGATCATGGCCAGCGGCGGTCTCGTCCCTGACGACATCGTGGTTGGAATCATCTCCGATCGGATCGACCAGCCGGACGCGAAGAATGGTTTCATCCTGGACGGATTCCCGCGCACTGTGCCGCAGGCCGAGGCGCTGGACGAGCTCCTGAAGCACAAGCACATGAAGCTCGACGCCGTGATCGAGCTGCGCGTCAACGAGAGTGCACTTTTGAGCCGCGTCGAGACTCGTGTCGCCCAGATGCGGGAGCGCGGGGAGGAGGTCCGGGTCGACGACACCCCGGAGGTCCTGACCAGGCGACTCGCCAGCTACCGCAGCCAGACGGAACCGTTGATTCACTACTATTCCGAGCGCCGGAAGCTCTCGACCATCGACGGCATGATGGCCATCGACGAGGTCACCCGTGCCATCCACCGCCAGCTGCTGGCGCTGGGCGCGGTCGAGCCCAAGACCCATGCTCGCAGCGCGGCCAAGGCGGCGCCCGCCAAGAAGGGGGCCAAGAAGGCCAAGGTAGCCAAAAAGCCGGCGAAAACGGCCAAAAAGGCTGCCAAATCGGCGAAATCAGCCAAAAAGGCTGTGAAGGGCGCCAAGAAAGCGGCGAAGAAGGTTGCCAAGAAATCGGTCAAGAAGGCCGCCAAGACGGCAGTCAAAAAGGGTGCCAAAAAGGCCGCAAAAAAGGTCACGAAAAAGCGAGCCAAGCGCTAGCGGCGGTTGACGAAAGCCCCCTGAATCCCTTAATAAGCCCCGCATCCAAGTCGGATAGTTTCAAACGATGCCGGGCCCCAGGAAGACTAGGGGTGGGCGTCGTGTTCGCGTTTGTGAACACCTGCCCGAGAAACATAAGCACTTAAAGCCCGATTCCTGACGAGGGATCGGCAACAGGAGAGAAGGCCGTGGCCCGTATTGCCGGCGTGAACATTCCGACCAACAAGCGCGTGCTGATCGCGCTCCAGTACATCCATGGCATCGGCCAGAAGATCGCTGGTGAGATCCTCGAAAAGGTGAAGATCCCCGAGGATCGTCGCGTCAATCAGCTCAGCGATGCCGAAGTGCTCCAGATCCGCGAAGTCATCGACCGCGACTATCTCGTCGAGGGTGATCTGCGTCGTGAAGTCGGTATCAACATCAAGCGTCTGATGGACCTCGGCTGCTATCGCGGCCTGCGTCATCGTCGCGGTCTGCCGGTGCGCGGTCAGCGCACCCACACCAATGCGCGTACGCGCAAGGGTCCGGCCAAGGCCATCGCCGGCAAGAAGAAGTAAGTTTTCGAATCCAATCGCGGCGTGTGGCGATAGGGGAAACCCGTTCGCCACGCGCCTTTCGTTCCATCAGGTGTAGCCGCTGGCATTACGGCGGCGTTTGAGATCTCCAGGAAAGGTACTCTATGGGCAAGGAAGCCACCCGCGTTCGTCGTCGTGAGCGTAAGAACATCGCCTCCGGCGTCGCGCACGTGAACTCGTCCTTCAACAACACGACCATCACCATCACCGACGCACAGGGCAACACGATTGCCTGGTCTTCCGCCGGCACGATGGGCTTCAAGGGCTCGCGCAAGTCGACCCCGTATGCCGCGCAGGTCGCCGCTGAAGACGTGTCCAAGAAGGCGCAGGAACACGGCATGCGCACGCTGGAAGTCGAAGTCGCCGGTCCCGGTTCGGGCCGTGAGTCAGCGCTCCGCGCGCTGCAGGCCGCGGGCTTCACCGTCACCTCGATCCGCGACGTGACCACGATCCCGCACAACGGTTGCCGTCCGCGGAAGCGTCGGCGCGTCTGATACGAAGTTGCGGGCCCCGTGGTGCCCGCGATGCTTTTTTTAAGAAGCCGCGGGTTTGATCTGCGGCCTTTCTCCAACGCCAGTGTTTGAATTTTCAAATCGACTGGCCTGTATGGGTGAAACAGTGACGATCCAGAAAAATTGGCAAGAACTGATTCGGCCGAACAAGCTCCAGGTGCAGCCCGGCAGCGATTCCTCGCGTTTCGCGACCATCGTCGCCGAGCCGCTCGAGCGTGGTTTCGGCCAGACGCTCGGCAACGCGCTGCGCCGCATCCTGCTCTCCTCGCTCCAGGGCGCGGCGGTGCAGTCGGTGCACATCGACGGCGTGCTGCACGAGTTCTCCTCGATCGCTGGCGTCCGTGAGGACGTCACCGACATCGTGTTGAACATCAAGGACATCGCGATCAAGATGCAGGGCGAAGGCCCCAAGCGCATGGTCGTGAAGAAGTCGGGCCCGGGCACTGTCACAGCTGGCGACATCCAGACCGTCGGCGACGTCGTCGTGCTGAACCCGGACCTCCAGATCTGCACGCTCGACGAGGGCGCCGAGATCCGCATGGAGTTCACGGTCTCCACCGGCAAGGGCTACGTGCCGGCCGAGCGCAACCGTCCCGAGGACGCGCCGATCGGCCTGATCCCGGTCGACAGCCTGTACTCGCCGGTCCGCAAGGTCTCCTACAAGGTCGAGAACACCCGCGAGGGCCAGATCCTCGACTACGACAAGCTGACCATGACGATCGAGACCAACGGCGCGATCTCGCCGGATGACTCGGTGGCCTACGCCGCCCGCATCCTGCAGGATCAGCTCAACGTGTTCGTCAACTTCGAAGAGCCGCGCAAGGAAGTCGCCCAGGAAATCATCCCGGACCTCGCCTTCAACCCGGCCTTCCTCAAGAAGGTGGACGAGCTCGAGCTGTCGGTGCGTTCGGCCAACTGCTTGAAGAACGACAACATCGTCTACATCGGCGACCTCGTGCAGAAGAGCGAAGCGGAAATGCTCCGCACCCCGAACTTCGGTCGCAAGTCGCTGAACGAGATCAAGGAAGTGCTGGCCCAGATGGGTCTGCATCTCGGCATGGAAGTGCCGGGCTGGCCGCCGGAGAACATCGACGAGCTCGCCAAGCGCTTCGAGGATCACTACTGAGTATTTCCACAGTCGTGGCCGGAGTCATCCGGCCACGATTTTTATTGGGCGAACGCAGGCAGCCCACCTGAGCAACATGTCCGACGAACCGTCGCGGCAGTTTTAAGTAAGGACACCACACATGCGTCACGGCAAGGTTCATCGGAAGCTCAACCGCACGGCCGAGCACCGCCGCGCGATGTTCGCCAACATGGCGGCCGCGCTGATCAAGCACGAGCAGATCGTCACCACGCTGCCCAAGGCCAAGGAGCTTCGTCCGATCGTCGAGAAGCTCGTCACTCTCGGCAAGAAGGGCGGCCTCTCCATGCGCCGCCAGGCCATCTCCGAGATGCGCGACAAGGACCAGGTCAAGAAGCTGTTCGATGTTCTGGCGCCCCGCTACAAGGATCGCCAGGGCGGCTACACCCGCATCATCAAGGCCGGCTTCCGCTACGGCGACAACGCCGCGATGGCCGTGATCGAGTTCGTCGATCGCGACGTCGATGCCAAGGGCCAGGACTCAGGTCCGGTGCAGGCAAAGGAAGCCGAGGCGGCGTAAGCCGGACGGCATTTGAATTTTTTGAGAAAGCGGCGCCCTCGGGTGCCGCTTTTTTGTATCCCGCAGCCATTTCTCATGCTGCGCACGCGATGATTTTGACAGAACGTTTTGATTGGGGGCCTCGATGAGGATCGCCTTTGGGATTGCGCTGGCGCTGCTGATATCGCCCGCTACAGCCGAGACGCTGGTCGAGCGCGGCGCCTATCTCGTTGGCAGCGTGATGGTCTGTAACAACTGCCACACGCCGCGTGGGCCCCAGGGCCTCGACATGACGCGCATGCTTTCGGGCGGCCAGACCTTTGACGAGCCCGCTTTCAAGGTCACCGCATCCAACATCACGCCCGATAAGGAGACCGGCATCGGCAGCTGGAGCGATGCCGAGCTGAAGCATTTCCTCGTCAGCGGCGTCAGGCCGAACGGATCGGCCGTTGCGCCGATCATGCCGACCATCTTCTACACGGTGCTCACGACCCGCTCTCGATGCACTCACTGCCTACTTGCGCTCGGTGCCATCGGTGCATCGCGAGACGCCGGCGCCGGAATACAAGATCTCACTGAAGCCAGAAATGCCGACCTATGCGGGCAAGCAGGCGACCGAGGCGGAACTGGCCGACAAGCTTGCCCGCGGCCGCTACCTCCTGACCATCGCCCATTGCCTCGAATGCCACACGCCGGAGGGCCGGTCCGTCGTGCACGACTTCGCTGATGCCAGCGGGAAGGGTGGACGCACCTTCAGGGGGCCGTGGGGCGAATCTGTCTCGCCCAACATCACCTCGGATCCTGCGGCCGGCATCGGGCAGTGGAGCGACGACGAAATCAAACGTGCGATTACGCAAGGCGTCGCGCGCGATGGTCGCAAGCTCAAGCCGCCGATGGCTTATGCTGGCTACGCCACCATGACGGCCCAGGATCTCGATGCCATCGTCGCGTTCGTCCGAACGCTACCGCCGAAAAGCTGAAACCTCACGCGTCGGTGAGGGACGATTGAAGCTGCGTGCGCAGCGCACGATATCTCCGTCAACAGCAATGGAGATTGACTGATGAAGATCGACCTTTCCGGAAAGACTGCCGTCGTCACCGGCTCGACCGCCGGCATCGGCCACGCCATCGCCAAGGGCCTCGCGGGCTCGGGTGCGAGCGTCGTGATCAATGGGCGCGGCCAGGACAAGGTCGATGCCGCTGTGCGCAAGCTGGAAGGGACGGGTAGCAAGGTGCGAGGCATCGCCGCCGACGTCTCGACCGCTGCTGGTTGCAAGGCGCTCGTTGCGGCACTGCCTGAGGTCGACATCCTCATCAACAACGCCGGCATATTCGAGCCGAAGGGCTTCTTCGAGATTCCGGACGAGGATTGGAGCCGCTTCTTCGAGGTCAACGTGATGAGCGGCGTGCGGCTGTCGCGCGCCTACATGCAGGGCATGCTGAAGCGCAACTGGGGCCGCATCGTCTTCATCTCCTCCGAGTCCGGACTCAATATTCCCGCCGAGATGATTCACTACGGCATGAGCAAAACAGCCCAGCTCGCGGTCGCGCGTGGCCTCGCGCAGCTCACCCAGGGTACCAGCGTTACCGTGAATTCGGTGCTGCCTGGCCCGACCATGTCCGAGGGCGTCGAGACTTTCGTGAAGGATCTCGCTAGGCAAAACGGGCAATCGGTGGATGAAGCCGCCGCCAATTTCGTCAGGCAGCACCGCCCGAGCTCGCTGATCCAGCGTTTTGCCAGCGTCGACGAGATCGCCAACATGGTGGTCTATGTCGCCTCGAAGGAGGCATCCGCGACCAACGGCGCGGCGCTGCGGGCAGAAGGCGGCATCGTCAACACTATCGCTTAAGCCGTCATCGGGCGTCGGGAGCGGGGGTTCCAGCCTAGCTGTTCTGCTCCCGCGCCCCTTTCATTCGTGGCGAGACTGGCTAAAACGGGCCACCATGCTCTGGCCCCTCTCGACCCGCCACAAGCGCCTGTTCAGGCTGACATCCGCGCGCTGGCAGCGGCGGGCGATCTTTCTGCTCGGCGGGATCGGGGTCGGCGCTGCAGCGGTGGCGCTGGCGCAGCTGGCCGATCTCGCGCAGCACGCCTTCGCGCTCCTGCTGGCCAAGTCGCGCTATGCCGTGCTGGCGGTGACGCCGCTCGGCTTCATGCTGTCGGCCTATATGACCATCCGTCTTTTTCCGAATGCGCAGGGCAGCGGCATCCCGCAGGCGATCGCCGCGCGCCATCTGACCGATCAGGCGGCGCGTGAGAGCCTGGTCTCGATCCGGATCGCGATCGGCAAGATGATCCTGACCCTGTTCGGGTTGCTGTGCGGCGGCTCTGTGGGGCGGGAAGGGCCGACCGTTCAGGTCGGCGCGTCCATCATGTTCGCGCTCGGTCGTGTCTCGCCGCGTCGCCAGCCTGGATTGATCCTGGCCGGTGCGGCTGCCGGCGTCGCCGCGGCCTTCAATACGCCGCTCGCCGGAATCGTCTTCGGCATCGAGGAGATGAGCCGAGCATTCGAGACCCGCACATCCAGCCTGATCATTGCCGCCGTCATCGCCGCCGGCCTGACGTCGCTCGCGCTGGCCGGCAATTACGCCTATTTCGGCAGCAGCGCGATGTCGCTGGCGCGTGGCGCCGACTGGCTGGCCGTTCCGGCCTGCGGCGTCGTCGGCGGCCTCGCCGGCGGCCTGTTCAGCCGTGTTGTCATCGCCATGGCGCGCGGTTTCAAGAACCCGCTCGGACGTGCGATCAAGGGCCACCCACTCTGGTTTGCTTTTGCCTGCGGCTTCGCCGTGGCGATTTGCGGCCTGGTGTCCGGCGATACAGTTTACGGCACGGGATACGTGCAGGTGAAAGAGGCGCTGGATCACGGCACCCCGCTGCCGCAGAACTTCGGCGTGCTCAAGCTGCTGGCGACGAGCTTCGCCGCGATCAGCGGCATACCGGGCGGCATCTTTTCGCCTTCGCTCGCCGTCGGCGCCGGCATCGGCAGCAACATCGCCGCGTTCTTCCACGACGCGCCGCTTGGTGCGATCATGCTGCTCGGCATGGTCTCGTATTTCGCCGGCGTCGTGCAGGCGCCGATCACCGCCTTCGTGATCGTGACCGAGATGACCGACAATCGCGGCATGGTCGTGCCGCTGATGGCGGCCGCGCTGATCGCGCATTTCGTCTCGCGCATGATCTGCGAGGAGGGTATCTATCACGCGCTCGCGAAAGGCTTTGTCGAGCGGGCGACGCGTCCGCGCGAGGGGGAGGGAAGATGAGCCGTTTCTGGAGCAGCTTGACGCATGATTTGAAGCCCTACGTGCCGGGCGAACAGCCGCGCATGGCGGACCTGGTCAAGCTGAACACCAACGAGAATCCGCTCGGCCCGTCGCCGCGTGCGCTGGAGGCGATCCGCGACGCGGCAGCCGATACGCTGCGTCTGTATCCGGACCCGCAGGCAACCGCGCTGCGGGCAGCCCTGGCCGCCTATCACGGCGTGAGACCGGAGCAGGTGTTCGTCGGCAACGGCTCGGACGAGGTGCTGGCGCATACCTTCGTCGCGCTGCTGAAGCACGATGCACCGCTGCTGTTTCCCGATATCACCTACAGTTTCTATCCGGTCTATTGCCGTCTGTTCGGCATCGACTATGAGACCGTGCCGCTCGATCAGGCCATGCAGATGCGCATCGCGGATTATCGCCGGCCGGCCGGCGCGATCATCATCCCCAATCCGAACGCGCCGACGGGGATCGCGCTGTCGCGCGCCGAGATCGCAACGCTCCTGGACGAGCATCCCGATATTCCCGTGGTCGTTGACGAGGCCTATGTCGACTTCGGCGCCGAGACCGCAATTCCGCTGGTCGCGTCCCGTCGCAATCTGCTGGTCGTGCAGACCATGTCCAAGTCGCGCGCGCTCGCCGGGCTTCGGGTCGGATATGCGATCGGCGATGCCGATCTGATCGATGCGCTGACGCGCGTGAAGGACAGCTTCAATTCATATCCGCTCGGCCGGCCGGCCCAGGCCGGCGCGATCGCGTCGATCGCGGACGAGGCCTATTTCCAACAGAGCCGCCTTTGCGTGATCGAGGGCAGGGAGCGGCTGACCCGCGGACTGAAAGCGGCCGGCTTCGACGTGCTGCCGTCTCTGGCCAACTTCGTCTTCGCGCGCCATCCCGCGTATGAGGGGGCCGCGCTTGCAGCGGCGCTACGCGAGCAGGCGGTGATCGTCCGCCACTTCTCAGCGCCTCGCATCTCGGATTTCTTGCGGATCACCGTCGGAACGGATGAGCAGATCGACCGGCTGCTGTCGGCGTTGGCTGAGATCGTGGGACAACACGAGAAATCGTAGGGTCGGCAAAGCGGCTTGTCCGCCGTAGCTCGAAGAGCGAAGGCGGAAGCGCGCCCACCATCTCTCGCGCCGTTGCGAGGTGGTGGGCACGGCGCAAGGGCGCCTTTGCCCACCCTACGCACCGGCGATGTGGTCGCCTACCACCCCTCCAGCACGATCTTGCCGCGCGACTTGCCGCTCTCGAGCAGCGCGTGCGCGCGCTTGAGATTAGCCGCGTTGATGGTGCCGAAAGTCTGGTCGAGCGTGGTACGCAGCACGCCCTTGTCGATGAGATCGGCGACGTCGTTCAGCAAGTGATGTTGCGCGATCATGTCAGGCGTCTGGAACGAGGAGCGCGTGAACATCGATTCCCAGTGTACCGAGATCGCCTTGCCCTTGAACGTGCTCATGGCGAATTCCGGGGGATCGTCGATCAGGCCGAACTTTCCCTGCGGCGCCATGAACTCGGCGATGCTCTTGTAGTGCTGGTCGGTGAAGGTGAGGCTTGCCACCAGCGCGACCGGCGGCAGCTTCAGTTTCTCGATCTGCTCCTTCATCGGCTTGCCGTGATCGATCACCGCGTGCGCGCCGAGATCGAGGCACCATTTCTGTGACTCCGGCCGCGTCGCGGTCGCAACCACGGTGAGGCCGGTGAGGCGGCGGGCGAGCTGGATCAGGATCGAGCCGACACCGCCGGCGCCGCCGGTGATCAGGAGCGTGCGTGGATCGACGCTCTTGCCCGGGACTGCGCCGAGACGATCGAACAGCAATTCCCATGCGGTAATGGAGGTGAGGGGCAGGGCGGCGGCCTGCGCGAATGAGAGCGACTTCGGCCTGTTGCCGACGATGCGTTCGTCGACCAGATGGAATTCGGAATTGGTGCCCTGGCGCAGGATCGAGCCTGCGTAAAACACCTCGTCGCCCGGCTTGAAAAGCGTGACGTCGGGGCCGACAGCATCGACGATGCCGGCGGCGTCATAGCCCAAGATCTTGGTCTCGCCCTCCGGCGGCGCGGCGCGCTTGCGCACCTTGTAATCGACCGGATTGGCCGAGATCGCCTTTACGGCGACGCGGATGTCGCGTCCTTTGGGCTCTGGTTTGGCAGTCTCGAAATCGATCAGCGCGTCCTGATCCTCGATCGGAAGCGACTTCTTGTAGCCGACGGCCTTCATGGCTGGTCTCCATCAGATGGCGTATTCGCCTGCCGCTCTTAACTGTCCCGCTAGCTCCAATTTGGCAAGTACTGTACGTTCGGGGATATAGTCCCTGTTTGGATACTATTGGGAAAACAAGCATGAAACGGCGCAATTTTGCCCGTCGCCCCGGCTGCTCGGTCGAGGCGACGCTGGATTTGATCGACGGCAAGTGGAAGGGCGTGATCCTCTATCATTTGCAGAGCGGCACCCAGCGCTTCGGCGAACTGCGCCGCATGATGCCGGGCATCACCCAGCGCATGCTGACCAAGCAGCTTCGCGCGCTGGAGGAGGACAAGCTGGTCATCCGCAAGGTCTATGCCGAGGTGCCGCCGCGCGTGGAGTATTGCCTCTCCGAGTTGGGGGAGAGCCTGCGGCCGGTGATCGATATTCTCAAAGCCTGGGGCGAGAGCCACCAGCAGCGGCTGTCCTGCGCGCCGCCGCCTGACGTGGTGAAGAAGCCAAAGCGCGCAGCGTAATATCCGGGAGCGGCGTGCCGCTCCCGGAAGGGATCGCCTAGAACGCGACCTGCGTGCGCATTGCGACCGCGTTGAACGTCGAGCCCGTGTTCACCGAGGAGGTCGCACTCGCCTGCTTGGAGATGTCGCCATGCAGGTAATCGAGCATGAAGCGGACGTTGTTGTTGACGTACCAGTTCAGCGCCGCGGTGTAGATGGTTTGCCGTCCGCCCGCGATGCCTGCGGCGGTCGCGAGCTGATCGTTCAAATTCATCGTGCTCACGCGTCCGGCGATTTCCCAGGCGCCCCAGCCGCCACCGGCCAGCGAGAAGGGATTGGCCGGCTTGATGCCACCATACGAGGCGCTCGCCGCGTTGTAGGCACGGCTCTCGCCGGTCAGCACGTAGCCGACCTGCGCGTAGCCGCCGTCGAATTTCAGGCTCGACGCGCCGAGCGGCGGCAGGCCCGTATTCGCCGTGCGGTCGACGTTGAACCAGTAATATTCGCCCTGCGCGATAAACGAGCCATAGGTCGCGGCCGCTTCGACGCCGTAGACCTGCGCGCCCGATACGTTGGCAATCGCACCGGTGGAAATCAACGTCGTGGGATCGATCCGCAGCTCGGGCCGGTCGCTGAGCGTTAGCGTCTGCGCCTGCGTCACCTGGTTGCGCGGCGGCTGGATCAGCCATTCCGCATCGGCGCCGACATGCACGGAGTAGCCGTTGCCGCTGACCGGGTTGCCGGCGATGCGGGCGACTGCGCCATATTGCTCGCTGCTTCCGGGCGGGGAGACGCTGGAGGCGGAGTGGATCGCGCCCGTGGTCGGTCCTGTAACGTAGGCGCCCATCCAGAGCTGGTCATTCCACCAGCGGGTGCCAACCGCCGAGCGGAAGTCACCGGCTGCGATGTTCTGCGCGATGATGCCGGCCGAGGCGCGCTCCATGAACATGATGTCGTTGGAGCTGGTGGATTCGTCGAGCGTCCAGGCAATATCCATGACGCCGGCTTCGACCGCCATCTTGCCGCCGAATGGCTTGAGGCCGGTATAGCTCAGATAGGCGTTTTCGATGCCCGACGTGCCGCCGCCCGGCAGGAAGCCGACAGCGGTGCCGCCGGCCGCGCCGGTGCCGCCAAAACCGTCGGCCGTGCCGCCGAAATCGTAGATCAGGGAGTAATTCCAGTCGCCGAAGAACTTGCCGACGATGCCGATACGCGCCCGGCGAACGTTCTCGCCGCTGTCGAGCTTTTGCGGCACGGTTGATGCCGTGTCGGGGCGGTAATTGTAGCCGCCGACATCCCAGTGCACGCGGCTCGTGATGGCAACGCAGTTCTGCTCGTCCGCGGTGCAGATGGTCGGCCGGTTATTCGGCATCGTCACCACGACGCCTGACGGGGCGACCGGACCCTTGACCGGAATGGCCGCGTTGGCGTTGGCGAGGGCAGCTTTCGCCTCCGAGCGCGCTTCAGCCTTGGCCTCGGCCTTGGCTTCCTGCCTGGCTTTCGCCGTGGCGGCCGTGTTCGCGGCGGTCTGGTTCTGGAGCTTGTCGAGCTTTTGCTCCAACATCTTCAACTGCTGCTTCAGGAGTGCGATCTCCTGCTCGCTATTGCTGGCTGATTGAGCCTGGGCCTGTGAGGCCGCCAGCACGCCGGCGAGACCAATCGCCGTGGCTGCCATTCTTGTCCTGCTCATGTCGTGACTCCATCCTTTGACGAACTTCCCCAAGTCGCAACGGGAGAGCCTAAGAGTGATCGATGACTGCCCCGCGACGGCGCGCGCCCGGCTCTGCGGTTCCCACTGATGCCAATTCGCCGCAACCGAATCCGCCTGGCACGAGCATGCAGGATGATGCGCATCATGCCAATCCACCGCCCAAGTCAGATTGTGATTTCGCACGCCGGGCTTGCATGCCGGACACACCGGAAAGGGGCTGAATATTGCTCCCCGGCGCCCTTCTATTGGGGGGCGAACGCGCCTATATTCCGGCGTCTTTTCCAAGAGGTAGGAATGTTTCGATCGACCTGGATCGCCGTCGTCACGGCATTGTGCATAGGCTTTTCGGCCCACTTCAATCCGGCTGCGGCGCAAGACCGTCGCGTGCCCTCGTCGCAGGCCGAGCTGCGGCTGTCCTATGCGCCGATCGTGCAGCGGGTGCAGCCGGCGGTGGTCAACGTTTATGCCGCCAAGGTGGTGCAGAACCGCAACCCGCTGCTGGACGACCCGATCTTCCGTCGTTTCTTCGGCGTGCCGGGCCAGCAGCAGGAGCAGGTGCAGCGGTCGCTGGGTTCGGGCGTGATCGTCGATTCCTCCGGGCTCGTTGTCACCAACGTCCATGTCATCGAAGGCGCCGACCAGGTGAAGGTGTCGCTGTCGGACAAGCGCGAGTTCGAGGCCGAGATCGTCTTGAAGGACTCCCGCAGCGATCTCGCGGTGCTGCGTCTGAAGGATACCAAGGAGAAGTTTCCGGCGCTCGAATTCACCAATTCGGACGAGCTGATGGTCGGCGACGTCGTGATGGCGATCGGCAACCCCTTCGGCGTCGGCCAGACCGTGACCCATGGCATCATCTCGGCGCTAGCGCGTACGCAGGTCGGCATCACCGACTATCAGTTCTTCATCCAGACTGATGCTGCGATCAATCCCGGCAATTCCGGTGGCGCGCTGGTCGACATGAACGGCCGGCTCGCCGGCATCAACACCGCCATCTATTCGCGCTCCGGCGGCTCGCAGGGCATCGGCTTTGCGATCCCGGCCAATATGGTTCGGGTCGTCGTCGCCTCTGCCAAGAGTGGCGGCAAGGCGGTGAAGCGGCCATGGCTTGGCGCGAAGTTGCAGGCGGTGACGCCGGAGATCGCGGAGAGCCTCGGTCTGCGCTCGCCGACCGGTGCGCTGGTCGCGAGCGTCGTTGCCAATGGGCCTGCGGCGAAGGCCGGGTTGAAATCCTCCGACCTCATCACCGGGATCGACGGCCAGGCCGTGGACGATCCCAACGCGTTTGACTATCGCTTCGCCACCCGCCCGATCGGCGGGTCAGCGCAGATCGACGTGCAGCGCGGCGGCAAGCCGCTCAAGCTGACGATCGCGCTCGAGACTGCCCCCGATACCGGCCGCAACGAGCTCGTCGTCACCGCGCGCTCGCCGTTCCAGGGCGCGAAGGTCTCGACCATCACGCCGGCGGTCGCCGACGAGCTGCATCTCGACGCCGACACCGAAGGCGTCGTCATCACCGAGCTCGGTGATGACTCCCCGGCCGCCCAGGTCGGCTTCCAGAAGGGCGACATCATCCTGGCCGTCAACAACCAGAAGATCGGCAAGACCGGCGACCTCGAGAAGGTGGCAGGCGTCAGCCAGCGGCTCTGGCGCATCACGCTGGTGCGCGGCGGTCAGCAGATCAACGTCACGCTGGGCGGATGAGTCCGAAGCGACCACAGGAGACGCCAACTCTCTTTGCCGCGGCGGGGCTCGATCACGATGCCCCGCATCCGCTGCCGGATCGGCTGCGGCCGCGGGCGCTGTCGGAGGTCGTCGGGCAGGATCACATCCTCGGCCCTGATGGCGCACTGACGCGCATGCTGGAGACGCGCACGCTGGGCTCGCTGGTGTTCTGGGGCCCGCCGGGCACGGGCAAGACCACGGTGGCGCGGCTGCTCGCGGATGCGACCGACCTGCATTTCGAGCAGATCTCGGCGGTCTTCTCGGGTGTAGCAGATTTGAAGAAGGCCTTCGATGCTGCGCGCGCGCGCCGCGAGATGGGCAAGGGCACGCTGCTGTTCGTCGACGAGGTGCACAGGTTCAACCGCGCCCAGCAGGATTCGTTTCTGCCCGTGATGGAAGACGGCACCGTCGTCATGGTCGGCGCCACCACGGAAAACCCGTCCTTCGAGCTCAACGCGGCGCTTTTGTCCCGCGCACGCGTCCTGGTGTTTCGCTCGCTCGATGCGGCCGCGATCGAAAAGCTGTTCGCGCATGCCGAGGCGGTCGAGGGCCGCAAGTTGCCGCTCGATGCCGAGGCGAGGGCGGTGCTGGTGCGCATGGCCGACGGCGATGGCAGAGCTTCGCTGACGCTCGCCGAAGAGGTCTGGCGCTCGGCGCGAGCCGACGAGATTTTCAATGCCGCGCAATTGCAGGACATCCTGCAACGGCGTGCGCCAATCTACGACAAATCGGCGGATGGCCATTACAACCTGATCTCGGCCCTGCATAAATCGGTACGCGGCTCCGATCCGGACGCCGCGCTGTATTATCTCGCGCGCATGCTGGACGCCGGCGAGGACCCGCTGTTCCTGGCGCGCCGCGTCGTGCGCATGGCGGTGGAGGATATCGGCCTTGCCGATCCGCAGGCGCTCGTCATCGCCAATGCCGCCAAGGACGCCTTCGACTTCCTCGGCCACCCCGAAGGCGAGCTCGCGATCGCGCAAGCGGTGGTCTATCTCGCCACAGCGCCGAAATCGAATGCGGTCTACACCGCGTTCGGCACGGCGATGCAGGTGGCAAAACAGGCTGGCTCGCTGCTGCCGCCAAAGCACATCCTGAACTCACCGACCAAGCTGATGAAATCGGAAGGCTACGGTTCAGGCTACGAATACGACCACGATGTCCCCGATGCCTTCTCCGGCCAAGACTACTTCCCGGAAGCCCTGGGCCGCCAGACCTTCTACGACCCGCCCGAGCGCGGCTTCGAGCGCGAGATCAGGAAGCGGCTGGATTATTGGGCCAAGCTGCGCAAGGAGCGGGGCGGCGCGGGCTAGAGGCGGCCATTTCGCCGTGACGGGAGCCGGCTTTTAGGGTACGCAGGCAACCATGAGCCGCCGCATCAAGAGAATGAACCCAAAGCCCCGTTCGCGTGACGAACGCGACGATTCGCGTCCATTCAAGGCGCGCAGCGCAAAGAAGGCTGGACCGCGGCCTGGGACCAAGCCCGGGGTAAAGCCGCCGCGCTTTGCGGCCGAGCGCGCAGAACGGCGTGCGCCCAAAGCTGCAATGGAAGAGCCGGCTGCGGCAAAGCCCGTCGAGGCGTTGCTGCCGACCAAGGTCCAGACCGTCAAGGTGACGGCTGACGAGAACAACATGCGCGTCGATCGCTTTCTGGAGGCGCGCTTTCCCGGCCTGTCGTTCTCCCATATCCAGCGCGTCGTCCGCAAAGGCGAGCTGCGCGTCGACGGCAAGCGTGTCGACAGCAAGGACCGCCTGGAAGAGGGCCAGAGCGTCCGCATTCCGCCGCTGAAGCTCGACACACCGAAGGTTGCCGGCGAGCTCTCGGAGGCCGCACAGAAGACGCTCAAGGCGCTGAAGGAGATGACGATCTACGAGGACGACGACGTCCTCGTGCTGAACAAGCCCGCCGGCCTTGCCGTGCAGGGCGGCTCGGGCATGACGCGCCACATCGACCAGATGCTGGAGGTGATGCGCGATTCCAAGGGTCAGAAGCCGCGCCTCGTGCATCGCATCGATCGCGAGACGTCAGGCTGCCTTCTGATCGCGAAGACGCGCTTTGCCGCCTCGCATCTGACCGGCGCGTTCCGCTCGCGTTCGGCGCGCAAGGTCTATTGGGCATTGGTGCCGGGCCTGCCGAAGCCGAAGCAGGGCCGCATCTCGACTTTCCTTGCGAAAGAGGAGAGCGAGGACGACACCATCATGCGCATCGCGCAGCATGGCGACGAGGGCGCCAGTCACGCGGTGACCTATTACGCGGTGGTCGAGACCGCCGGCAACAAGCTGACCTGGGTGTCGCTGAAGCCGGTGACAGGCCGCACGCACCAGCTTCGCGCCCACATGGCCCATATCGGTCATCCTATCGTCGGCGATCCCAAATATTTCAACATCGAGAACTGGCAGTTGCCGGGCGGCCTGCAAAACCGGCTGCATCTGCTCGCGCGCCGCATCGTCATCCCGCATCCCCGCGGCGGCGTCATCGACGCCACTGCGCCACTGCCGCCGCACATGCAGCAGTCGTGGAATTTGCTCGGGCTCGACGCAAGCAGGTTCGACCCGATCGAGAACGCACCGGAGGAGTAGGGCGCATTGCCAACCACCTCCTCGGTGTCATCGCCCGCGAAGGCGGGCGATCCAGTATTGCAGAGGCCGGACCTAGAGAACTCGCCCTCACCACAACCGCCGCGGCGTACTGGATGCCCCGGTCAAGCCGGGGCATGACAGCGGCGGTTGTGGTTGAGACCGAAAGCACCCCTCAATTCCGAAATTGCTCCAGAAACATCCGCAAGCTGTCGTGCGGACTCTCGACATCCATGATCAGCCAGCCCTCCGGACCGTTGACCAGGATGAAGTTCAGCACGACCTTGCGGCCGTGATTGTCGAAGACCGCCGTGACATAGGTCTTGTCGTATTGCTTGCGGGTGATCGCGATTGCGACCGGGCCGAGCTTCCAGTTCGTGCTCTGCACCAGGAAATCATAGGGCTCGCTGCGCGGCGCGGACCACGCTTTGCGCAAGGAGGGGTCGAAGAATTGCCGGGTCGTCGCAGCATCCCGCGGCAGGCCCCTCGACAGCTCCGGCGAGCCCGCGCCGTAATAGGCATAGACGTTGCGGATCAGCGATTCCGGGGTGCGAAAGCCGGCCTCGGCCGCGGCCGGCCAAAGCCCGGCGAACAGGGCCACAATGCCCGCAAGTTCCCTCATGCCCGCCGCTCGCTTTATCGGCTGCCGGTCTTATTTTAAAAGCTTAGCACTCAGCGGTCGGGACCGAAAACTCACATGCGCGAATTGTTCGAAGAAGCAGCCGGCCAGCCCCCGCCGGACCCCAGGGAATCGGCGCGCGCCTCGGCGCGGACGCCGTTGCGCAAGCGCTTCTACAAGGAGGCCGGCGTTGCGGAGACCGAAGGCGGCTTTGGCATCACCCTCGATGGCAGGCCGATCCGCACGCCCTCTGGCCGCCAGGTGGTGATCCCCTCGCGCGCGCTGGCCGATGCCGTGGCCGCGGAATGGGCCGCTCAGGGCGAGGCGATCGATCCCGTGACCATGCCGCTGACGCGGATCGCCAACAGCGTGGTCGAGGGCGTGGTCGACCGCGTCGAGCTCGTCACTGATGACCTCGCGAAATACTTCGAGACCGACCTGCTGTTCTATCGCGCCGGCCACCCCGAGGGGCTGGTCGCCCGCGAGGCTGCGCATTGGGACCCCGTGCTGTTCTGGGCCGCAGAGGCGCTGGGGGCGCATTTCATCCTCTCCGAGGGCATCATGCATGTGAGGCAGCCGGACGAGGCGCTCCAGGCTGTCCGTGCGGCGTTGCCTGGCGATCCCTGGTCCGTGGCCGCCCTCCACATGGTGACGACCCTGACCGGCTCGGCGCTGCTGGCGCTGGCGTTGGCCCATGGTATGCGCCACGCCGACCAGGTCTGGGCCGCGGCTCATGTCGATGAGGACTGGAACATCGACCAATGGGGTGTGGACGAGGAGGCCGCCGCCCGCCGGGCCACCCGCCTGCGCGATTTCGACGCCGCCGTGGCAGTTTTGACCGCCGTGAAGCCGCCTGCGGCCCAAGGTCCTTAACGAGAGGTTTACGAGGGGCTCTTAGGGTGGGCCAGATTCTCGGGCCCTTCAGATGCCGACGCCGATCAGCTCGATCCTTCCGGTCAGTGCCGCCAGCCCCGTGGCTGATGCGGCAACGCCCGATCTTGTGCTTCAGGCCGGCAGCGTCGTCGATGCCAAAGTCGTCAGCTTGCTTGCCGACAATCTGGTGCGGATCGCGATCGCCAACCTCTCGATGGACGTGATGTCCGAGGTGGCGCTGACCCCAGGGCAAAATCTCCAGCTCGCGGTGTCGCAGAACGATGGCACCATCAGGCTCGCCGTCGTGGGCGGCGCAGGCGAGGCAAGCGCCGCTCAGGTCACGCTGACGCCGACCGCGGCGTCGCTGGTCGACAGCCCGCCGCTGGCGCCGTCGGTCAATGCGGCACGCAACACGCTGACACCTTTGGAGCAGGTCGCCGTTACAGCAGCCTCGGCCGAGGCGGTCACAAAGCACGGCAGCCAGGCGCCGCTGTTCGCCAATCTCGCATCGGTCGTCACCGGCAGCGATTTGCCGGCCGGACTGAAACAGGCCGTGCTGGACGTGCTGGCGCAGCAGACACCGCTCAACGCTGCGCTGGATGGCGGCGATATCGAGTCCGCGTTTCAGAAGTCCGGCCTGTTTCTCGAAGCTTCGCTGGCCGCTGGCACGACGCCCCAGTCAGGTGCGGTGCCGGATCTGAAGGCGGCCCTGCTCGTGCTGCGCGAGACATTGGCGGCGACGTCAGGCCTGCCCGCGACCGCCGCGCCGCAAGTCGCAGCACAGAACGCAGCGCCTGCGCCTGGCACTTCGGTCGTTCTGCAGACTGCAGTCTCGGCGCCGCAGGTGGCGGGCGAGACAGCACAGGCGGTGCTTCCGTCGCCCGGTGCGGCGATTGCTCAGCCTGCGCAATTGCCGCGCGAGGCTGCGCCGGCCACTGCGGTGCTGGCCAACATCACCGGCGAAACGCCCCAGGCGGCTCTGCCTCGCACCACCATGTCGGCAGGCCTTGCCGCGAGCCTGCTGCAGGAGGTCGCGCAAAACCTGCCGCGCCTGACCGGCAATGTGCCGGGTGCGACCAAGGCCGTTCCTGACGGCCATGTCTTCGAGGCGGCCGCGCGCATGACGACGCCGCCGCCGTTCCGTGGTGCGCTGCCGGCGCCGCAATCCGTCGCTTCGCCAACGCTCACGCCCGACACGCCACTCGCTGCAACCGTGCATCGCCTGCTCGACGATACCGATGCTGCGATCGCGCGGCAGACGCTGCTGCAGGTGGCTTCGCTCCCTGATCGCGTCGATGCCAGCGGTCATCGCAGCGATCCGACCGCGCCGCAGTGGAATTTCGAGATTCCGTTTGCGACCCCGCAAGGCACAGCGATGGCGCAGTTCGAGATCTCGCGCGACGGCGGCAACGAAACGCCCGATCCCGCAAAGCGCGCCTGGCGCGCGCGCTTCACGATCAATGTCGAGCCATCAGGACCCGTGCACGCGCTGATCACGCTCAACGGCGACAAGACCTTTGTGCGGATGTGGGCCGAGCGGCCGGCGACCGCGCAGCAGCTCCGCGCCGGCATCGGCGAGCTCAATCAGGCGCTGACCAAGGCCGAGCTCAAGCCGGGCGACATCATCGTGCGTGATGGGACGCCGCCGCAACCGGCTCCGGCGCGCGCCGGGCATTTCCTGGATCGCGCCACATGAGTGACCAATCCAAGCTCGCAATCGCGCTGCACTACGAGAAGGGCAGCGGCGCGCCTGTCGTCGTCGCCAAGGGCAAGGGCACGATCGGCGAAAAGATCGTCGAGATCGCCAAGGCCAATGATATTCCGATCGAGGAGAACGAGATTTTGGCCGGCGCGCTGTCCAAGGTCGAGCTCGGCGAGGAGATTCCGCCCGATCTCTACAAGGCCGTCGCCGAAGTTCTGGTGTTCGTGCTGCGGCTGTCGGGCGGCGCGCGCTAGCGCATAACGCCGCTAAGCACGAGATGCCGTAGGGTGGGCAAAGGCGCGCAGCGCCGTGCCCACCATCTGCAATTGGTAGGCACGCTTTCGCTTTGCCCACCCTACGGCAACTGCGTTCGTCGTGACGGCGTCGGCTCTATCCCAGCTTGAACAGCGCCTGCAAAAACTCCACCACCGCTTTGCGCGATTCCGCGGCCGTTGTCGGATTGCCGCCGACATGCGGGTTGAGCTCGACGCAAGGGTCCTTGTAGGTGAAGGGCGCGTTGGTATCGCCGTTCATCAGCACGCCGCGGTCGCCTTCCTTGATATGGCAGTTGCGCACGGTCTGGGCGTTGGCCGACACCACGACCGAGTTGACGCCGAGCAGCCCGCTGTCAAAGCCGTGCGCGCTGTCGGGATATTCGGTCAGCACCACGTCGCGGCCCGCAGCTTTCAGCCGTTCGACAAAGGCCTTGCAACTTCTCACGGGGTTATAATCATCAGGCGTGCCGTGGAAGATGCGGATCGGGCGCGCGGCGACGTCGGTGTCCGTCCGATAGGTCGTCGAGCAGTCCGGATAGAACGGGATATAGGCCGCGAACTGCAGGCCAGACTTGTTCCAGAGCTTGTTGAAGCGGTCGAGGCTCGCATAGAGCGTCGCCTGTCCGCCGCGCGAAAAGCCCATCAGCACGATTCGATCAGGATCGACGCGGGGATGCTTCGCCAGGATCTCCAGCGAGCGGTAGATGTCGATAATCAGGTTGAGGCGGCCGAGCAGGGCCTGGTTCGGCCCCGTCACCGTCAGCCCTCGGCCGGTAAAGCCGTCGATCACGAAGGTCGAGATGCCCATGGCGTTGAATTCGTGCACCCAGGCTTCCGTAGTGGCTCCGACGCCGCTCGAGCCGTGTATCAGCACCACGACCGGCATCTTGCCGGTGCCCTGCGCCACGCGGAATTCACCGGCAACGGTTACCGGCTTGCCGGACGCTTCATCGCCGTTGAGGAATTGCTGGTCGGAGAGGGTGAGTGACGGGATCGGGAAGATCTCGGTCCGGGCTGGTGCTTCCTTGGGAAGCGATTGAGCGCCGGCGAACCCTGATGAAACGCAGAGCGCGACGAGTGTCACGGCGACGCGGAATGCCGTCGGCATTGAATCCTCCCCTTAGATTTTTGGGAAGTAGATCAACGCTCATCAGCGCTGTCAATTTGCGCGAAGCAGCCTCAGGCCTTGTCGGCCGGCTCTTTCGCCGTCAGCGCCTGGTCGATGGCGAAGCCGCCGATCTCGCTCATCGCCTGCGAGATCACGTCACCTTTGCGCTCAAAGCCCCGCGAGAGATAGTCGAACTGCGTCCGCGCCAGCCGCAGCACCTCGATCGGCACCGAGACCGCGGTCTCGTTGAAAGCGTCGACGGAGGCGCGCAAGGTTTCGAGCTCGGTGGTGAGCTTGCCGATGTGGCTTTCCGCATCCTGCATCAGGCTGAGCAGTTTGCCGCGCTCGGTGTCGAAGGCAGCGCGCTCGGCGGCCGCGGCTGCGGTCACCTCCGCAAGCTGCGCCCGCAGCGCGGCGATCTGGCCCACCATGGCGTCGGAGGCAAGCTCTGCGGCTTCGTGGCGTTCGGCGTTACGCGTGCTCTCTTCCTGCGCCTGGTGATAGAACCGTTCGGCCGACATCGCCCGCTGTGCCAGCGACTCGATCAGACTTGCCGCGCGCAGCAGCATCTGGCCGTTCCGCCCCGACACCATGCTGGCCATGCGCCGCAGGAAGTCGGTGGTCTCGGACGCGCTGTTCGGAGGCAGGGGAACGACTGTGGCGGACATGAGGTGATGCTTGCAGCCGGACGTGATGACCGCCGCCGTACCGACTGAGCTCACGCAACATTCGGCGCCTGATCGTAAGCAGGGAGCAAGCCTGAATCGGCAGGCCCGGTCAACCGACCTGAACGCGCAAATCGTCGGCATCCCGTCCTTTGGCGTCAAGCGTCCTTCTGCCGCCCGATCCGCCCCAGATGGGTGAAGCCGAAGCCAGCGGAATATTTCAGGCCGTAGCCCAGCGCCCGGTCGATACCGATATGGGCGAGCCAGATCAGGGCGATGGAGAGGGTGAGGGACGAGGCGAGGCCAAAACCCAGCGTCATCAGCGTCACCGGCGCCATGTAGCTGTGGGCGGCGTTGTAGACCAGCGCCCCGAACTTGGCGTCCGACAGGTATGCCAGGAAGCTCAGATCCGGGACCAGGAAGAGCAGGGCGTAGACCCACCAGGAGCCGCCCCAGGTCGCATAGAGCGCAGTCATGGCCGCGAACAGAGCAAGCCCCTCGAGCCGCAGCAGGATCCTGACGCCGCCGGTCACAGCGCCTGTTTCAACAGGTCTTTCGTCCATCCTGGCCTCCAGGGCAAAACCTTGTAATTCCTTGCGCTTTCACGCTACTTCAAGGCAGCCCTGCGGCGCCGAAAGCCGCTTCCCGGCTTGCAAAATGCCGTGTTAGAACCCGCTTCACTTAAGGCTTAAGAACTGGCGGAGCAAATGAAACATATCCTGGACGCCCTTGAAGACCGTCGTGCCGGCGCCAAGCTCGGTGGCGGGGAGAAGCGCATCGAGGCGCAGCACGCCCGCGGCAAGCTGACCGCGCGTGAGCGCATCGAGCTCCTGCTCGACAAGGGATCGTTCGAGGAGTTCGACATGTTCGTCGAGCACCGCTCCACCGAGTTCGGCATGGAGAAGAACAAGATCCCGGGCGACGGCGTCGTCACCGGCTGGGGCACGGTCAACGGCCGCAAGACCTTCGTCTTCGCCAAAGACTTCACGGTGTTCGGCGGTTCGCTCTCTGAAACGCATGCGCTGAAAATCACGAAACTTCAGGACATGGCGATGAAGGCGCGGGCGCCCATCATCGGCCTCTATGACGCGGGCGGCGCCCGCATCCAGGAAGGCGTCGCCGCGCTCGCCGGCTATTCCTACGTGTTCCGCCGCAACGTGCTCGCCTCGGGCGTGATCCCGCAGATCTCTGTCATCATGGGCCCCTGCGCCGGCGGCGACGTCTATTCTCCCGCCATGACCGACTTCATCTTCATGGTGAAGAACACCAGCTACATGTTCGTCACCGGCCCTGACGTCGTGAAGACCGTGACCAACGAGGTCGTCACCGCCGAAGAGCTCGGTGGTGCCTCGGTGCACGCCACGCGCTCCTCGATCGCGGACGGCGCCTTCGAGAACGACGTCGAGACGCTTCTGCAGATGCGTCGCCTGATCGACTTCCTGCCTGCTAATAACACCGACGGCGTGCCGGAATGGCCGAGCTTCGACGACACCGCCCGCATCGACATGTCCCTGGACACGCTGATCCCGGACAATCCGAACAAGCCCTACGACATGAAGGAGCTGATCCTGAAGGTCGTGGACGAGGGCGACTTCTTCGAGATCGCGGAAGCCTTCGCCAAGAACATCGTCACCGGCTTCGGCCGCATCGCGGGCCGCACCGTCGGCTTCGTCGCCAACCAGCCGATGGTGCTGGCCGGCGTGCTCGACAGCGACGCCTCGCGCAAGGCCGCGCGCTTCGTTCGTTTTTGTGATGCCTTCAACATCCCGATCGTCACCTTCGTCGACGTGCCGGGCTTCCTGCCAGGCACCGCGCAGGAATATGGCGGCCTGATCAAGCACGGCGCCAAGCTGCTGTTCGCGTACTCGCAGTGCACCGTGCCGCTGGTGACGATCATCACCCGCAAGGCCTATGGCGGCGCCTTCGACGTCATGGCGTCCAAGGAAATCGGCGCCGACATGAACTACGCCTGGCCGACCGCCCAGATCGCCGTGATGGGCGCCAAGGGTGCGGTCGAGATCATCTTCCGCAGCGACATCGGCGATCCCGACAAGATCGCCGCGCGCACCAAGGAATATGAGGACCGCTTCCTGTCACCCTTCATCGCCGCCGAGCGCGGCTACATCGACGACGTCATCATGCCGCATTCAACTCGTCGGCGGATTGCGAGGGCGCTGGCGATGCTGAAAGACAAGAAAGTGGAAGCGCCGGCGAAGAAGCACGACAATTTGCCGTTGTGAAAAATGAGTAGGGTGGGTTAGGCGAAGCCGTAACCCACCACCGGAACTGACCGTGCCGAGATTTTGGTGGGTTACGCCGAGCAGATGCGCTTCGCGCATCTGCAGGGCTTACCCACCCTGCAGATTCGATCAAAATCCCATGACCGAAGACGATCCGACCGACGAAATCTCCGACATCGAAGACCGGATCGAACGGCTCGCCGCGATCGCCGAGCGGTGCCGGAAAATCATTTTGGCGTCCAAGATCGCGATCGGCAGCGGTGCGGCGCTGCTGTTGGTGACTATCCTCGGACTGTTTGGTTTTGGTCTGACCGCCGCGCTCGGTTCGATCGCTCTGGTGCTTGGCGGCATCGTCTCGCTCGGCTCGAACATCAGCACGTTGCGGCAAACGGACAATGCGATCGGCGCTGCGGAAGCGCGCCGGTCGGCGCTCATCGGCAGCATCGATTTGCGCGTGGTCGCCGATACGCCGATGAAGCTCGTGTAGTGCGCTGCTTCATGCGGCGGCCTTGACGGTCAGAACCTGCAACTCCGCGCGGCATTCGGCGGCGAAGGCTTGCAGCCGTTCCGCAGTTTGCTGGTCGAGGATCGCCTTCGCCAGACGCTCGGCACGGGCTACTTGCTCTCTGAGATAGTCGATGCGGGCCATGTGTCACCTTCCGCCAGGGTAATTTGAAGCAAATTGCATCGTTCCAGTGGCCGTAAGCCTATGGCTAATACCGGGTTAACGATGTGCTGTGGGTCACATTCCGCGCGTCTTATCCGCCGCAGCAAAGTGCGCCATCTGATCGGCATGAGCCTTTGCGAAGGCCGGACGGCCGATCGCGCGCGCGACGTATGCGCGGCAGCCGGGACTGTCCGCCAGAGCGTCGAAACCATCGACGACGCGCAGCACGTCCGACATCAGGATATCGGCGACGGAGAAGGAGCCCGCCAGCCATTCACGGCCGGCCAGCACCGGCTCCAGATGCTTGAGGCGGAGCTTGAGGAAATCGTCCACGAATTTCCACGCTTGCGTGTCGCTCGGATGACCCATGAACTTCGACATGGCCCAGGGCAGGCCGGCCATCTCGACCGAATTGAGCGCGGCGAACACCCATTCCGTTGCTTCGCTGCGGCCGTGCGGATCTGATGGCATCAGCCTATCGCTGAGCCCGCCGAGATGCAGCAGGATCGCGCCGCTCTCGAAGATCGAGATGTCGCCATCGGTCAGCCACGGCACCTGGCCGAAGGGCTGGTGCGCAAGATGTTCTGCGCCGCGTCCGTCGAACGGCACGCTTGCGACGCGATAGGGCAGCGCGGCCTCTTCCAGCGCCCAGCGCACGCGAAGATCGCGCACGAAACCGCGCGGGGGCGGGGGAACCCAATCGAAGGTGGTGAGCGTGAGGGCGGGCATGCGATCTCTCCGTGTTGTCTCAAGCCTAGGACGGCTGGAGGCGACCCGTTCCGACAGCGGCAGGAAAGTTTTTCGCTGCAGTCCGCAGGTCGGTTTAGCCGGTCAACTCGCTCGCGGGCCGACCTTGCCGGTGCGACATTCTCACTGCAGTGAGAAAGCCAGCAGCCACGCGCCCGCGCCCACACAGGCAATGCCGGCAGCACGCGCGATCCATCGTCCGACTGGCGTCAGTTTCTCCAACAGGACAAGCAGGGCCAAAAGCGCGATCCAGAGCACGTTCATCACGCCGCCGATGAACAAAAGCGCCATCAAGAGCCAGCAGCAGCCGACGCAATAGCCTCCGTGCTGCAATCCCAGCAGAAGGCTGCCACGCGCGTGGCCGCGAAAGCCGCCGTGGCGCATCAGGAATAGAAGCGGCGACTGGCATTGGACGAGACAGGCGTCCTTGAGCGGTGTCCATTGATAGATGCCGACCGCAATCAGCACAAACGCCCCGAGCAGGTTATTGGCGAGCGTCATCCGGGAGTCCAGCATGGCCATCCGCTCGATCACCCATTGCAGAAAAGTTGCCGCCAGCGAAAAGCCGCTCCAGGCGAGGAGATAGCCCGCCGCAAACCAGCCCGTCGCGGCGAACGGCTTGCCCTGTGCCATCGCCTGTCGAGCCACACGGGCGTACATGAGGATCATGGGCGTTGCCGACGGTGCCATCATTCCGACCATCATGATGACCCACATCAGGAAGACGTAAGTAAACTCGATTACCCGCCACGGCTCATTGGCCGGGAGCATGATTCCGATTCCCGCCGGAATCATGCGAAAACCGGTCATGTCCATGCCGCCCATGTCCATGTCGTTTGCGAGCCAGAGCACATAACTCCATGCCAGCGCGACGACGCCGCCGATCGCGCCGCTGACAATCCAGCGATCGCGCCGCAGCACGGTTTCCAGGGCGCTGTCGGTCATTTGCGAAGCGTGTTACGGGCCTTCTCGCCAGCCGTCACGGCAGGGGCGGCATCAAGCCTGGTTCGACCACTGGATCGGCGCATAGAGGCCGTTCTTGCCCGAGTTGTCCCAGCGCATGCCGTGATCGCTGAACGTATTGCCGGGAGCGCCGACGGCCATCACCATTCTGTCGGGGCTCACCGGATGGCCGATGTTGGCCCAGATTTCTCCGCTCGGATGCATGGTCGGCAACGGATCGACGGACATGTGCAGAATTCCCGGGATTTCCGCCGACCGCGTCTTACCGTCGATCCGGAACGTGATCGGGACCTTGCTCACCCCGAGGTTCTTGCTGATCAGCGGCGTGAACGCGGCCATAGGACCACCGGCCGCGCCGCTGAAGATCGCAGCCAGGGCCTCGGTTTGCTGATCGTCTGCCCGCTGATCCACATAAGTGGCTTGCGACCAATCTCCGTCGGCCATGACGCCCGGCGCGTGGAGGATAACCAGCACGTTCAGTCCATCGAGCGCTGTGTCACCGTAGCGGCCACTCTCGACGTGGAAGATCAGCGGCACATTGCAGAAGCCCTCGGTCGGTCGTGCGGTCAGCGGGGGGCCGGCCGATACGAGACACGGACATACGATGCTGCAACTGCAATTTTCGAAATAGTCACCGACAAGGTGCCATGAGACCTGGTCCACCATCGCTCTCTCCCGCTAGGCCGAACCTGACAGATCGCTTTCGAATGAAACGACCTGTGGTGGAAGGCTACGCTTCGTGAGCAGGGTTCGCAAGGCGACGCACCGATCAAGCTGATGTGATGCCGAGGCCGGCGCACACGCCCGCTACGGCCCGAGCTTCGCCAGCTTGCCTTGTTTTGCGGCCTCAACCGCACGCTCCGTATCCTCCGGCAGCAGAGTCCGCTCCGCGACCTGCCGTGCGGCCTCGCGCTTCACCGCAGCCACATAGGCGCCGTCGTCTGCATATCGCTCCGCAATCGACAGCCTGGGGTCGTGCACCTCCTTCCGCGCCGCTTCCGTCGGTGCGAACGGCACCACCGCGCCTTGCAGCGGATAGAGCGCGGTCGGGCCGAAACCTTGCGCGCGCGGATTCCAGGCGGTGTAGGTCGCGCGCGGCACGGCCAGCGCAAGCTGGCGAATGCCTGCGATGGCCATGCCGTCATCATCCGCCTTCGGCACGAACACGGGATAGCGGCCGATCTCCTTGGGCGGCAGCACGCTCTGGTCGGAGAAGGCGGCCAGCGTGTGGATGCCGGCATAGGGAAGGCCGGGGATATCGGTCGGTACCGCGCCTTGCGCCGGCACAAGCGTGCCGTGGGCACGCATGGGAACGCGGCTTGCGGGCGGCCTGGTGCCGTCGCTGATCCAGGCGTTGAGGTCGGTGAGCAGCGCGCGCATCGGCATGCCCGCATGCATGGGATTCTGCGGCAGCGACATTGCCGGCAAGCCCTTCTTCATGACGTCAGCGGCTTCCGCGAAATGCGGCGTGCCCGTGATCATGTAGGCGCGGACGTTGTCCGGCAGGTCGATGTGATTGCCGGCGAGATCGGTGACCAGCAGCGAGGCATGCGAGGCCCACCATTCGTGCTCACTGTCGGTCTGCATCACCTTCGGGCAGGTCGCAGAGAGCGAGCATCGGCGGAGCAGGCCGTCGGTCTTGCCGGAATAGGGATCGCTGAGGCTTGCATAGGTGAAGGGGAAGAGATCGGCCTGCCACGCCGGATCCTGCATATGGCGCGGGTTGCGACCAGGTTGACCGAAGCGGACATTGGTCGCCATCCGCCGCGTGCCGGCGACGTGCGGCATCAATCCGTCGAACACCATCCGGCCCTGCAGATCCTCGTTGAAGCCGAGATAGAGGAAGTCTCGCAGGAAGCGGCCGGATTGCGAGACGCCAAAACCAATGGCGCGGCTGACCGAGGGATGCAGGCCTTCGATCAGCGGATTGGCTGGCGTCTCGTCGTGGCGGAGGAAGCTGACGACATCGCGCACGGCGGCAAAGCCCATGCCGAGCGGCACCGGATCGCGCGCGGTGTAGGTGATCTCGTAGAGCGCGCCGGCATCAAAGCCGTCGGGCCTGGTGATCTCCACGGTCGCGGGATCGACGAGTTTGGCAGAAAGGCCTGGTGGCGTCTGCCGCGGATCGGCCCAGGCCGCGCGCACGGTGACGTTGAGGTTGGCGGCGTCCGCCGCGGGCCAGGTCAGCTTTGCGCGTGCGGGACTTGTGGTGTTGTCGAAGATCACCTCTTCGCGTGCAGGGCCTGTGATGCTTTTGATCATCGGCGCGCTCATCGCGAGCTGCCCGGGCTTGGACGGGATGTCACCCTGCCAGCCGACCCAGACCATCGTATAGCCCTGGCGATGCAGGAAGCCGATGCCGGCATCCTCGGCCTTGTCGGCATTGTTGGCGCCGGGCTGGGCGGAATCGTCAAACAATTGCGGTGCGAGCTTGCGGCCGCGATTGGGCACATCCAGCAGCAGCGTGCCGTTGCCGTGGGTGGGATCGCTAGGCCTGAGGATCACGACATCGGCGGTGGCCTCGACCTTGCCGTCGGTATTGCGCGGGGCGAGCGCAAGATCGGTAATGACGGCGTTGCGCTCATCAGCCGGATTAAGCGCGAAGATCGCGCGCGCGGTGATGCGCTCATAGGTGCCGACATTGCCAAAGCTGCGCCCGGCAAAGGCTGGCACGCGTTCAATGATGTCGAAGCGGACGATCTCGGCGCGCGAGGCCGGGGGGAAGAGGCAAGCGATCCCGATGAGGCTCGTGACGATCCTGCGCATGGCGGCCCTTCCCTGATGTCGCGCGCTCATGTTTCGTCGCGCGGTCTTTTTGTTGCCGGCACTATATCAAGCTATGCTGCGGCCGAACAACAGGAGGAAATCCGATGCCCGCTGCCTACTTCGTCGGCCGCGCCATCATCACCGATGCCGAAAAACGCGCCGCCTTGCAACGAATCTGAACGCGCGATTCAGCGGCAGTTCATGTCGTCGCCGCGACACTTCCTCTGCATCACTCGATCGATGAATCAGAGGATTAGGTCATGGAGCGCCGGAACTTTTTGAAACTTGCATTCGGTGTCGCGGCAGGAGCTGCCGCGTTCGCCGCCGCCGCGCAGGCCGCGCCGCTGGCGCCGCAGGTGCTGGGAAATGGCAGCATGCCATCAGCCAATCCGGACGCTCATCCCGCCGTCACCACCAGCGAGGAATCTGCCCAGCTCAAGCCCGAGCAGGTGCGCTGGGGTCACGGCCACTGGCATCACCGTCACTGGGGCTGGCACCACCGGCACTGGGGTTGGCGTCACCGTCATTGGGGTTGGCGCCGTCGCTGGCATCGCCGCCACTGGCGTCACTGGTAACGTCCGCGCCTGGACTGAAAAAGGGGATCGCGATTGCGATCCCCTTTTGATTTGTCTGTGCGTCTCAAGAAAATGACCGCGCGAGCCAATGCCGCGCGGCCAATTCGCAAATGCGAGCGATCAGAACGGACGGCAGCGCCCGGCGTACCAGCGGAAGCCATAGGGGCACACGCGCGGACGCACGACGACGACGGGCGGGGCGACCACGACCGGGCCGGGAGCCACGACAACGGGACCGCGCATCGGACGGCAGCCCCCATAGGGGCCGCGGTACCAGCCCGGGCCGCAACCACCCGCGGCGCTCGCCGCTTCGCTGAAACCAACGACCGCGCTGGCGAGCATCACGGCGGCAAACAGATATTTCATTTGATCGTCCTTCTCGTTCTCGGAGGAAATTCTTGAGGCAGGCTCTAGGGATTGGCGCTTGCGGCGCACAATGAATCAAAAGACACGATTCGACACATTAAATTTGGACACGTGCCGACGCGTCGCGATCCAAACCTGCCAATCATGACCTGAATGCGGCATGAACATTTTCCCGTACGGCCTTACGCGACATGACATGGGCGCTAGCGGCCGAGAAAGCCAAGCACCAGCTCCTTGTACTTTTCGGGCGCCTCCAGGAAGACGAGATGTCCCGTGTCTGGGATCACCTCGGCGCGCGCATTCGGCATCTTCGCAGCAAACGCTTTTGCAAGCTCGGCGTTCTGCCCCATCTTTGCGCGCAACGCCTCCGGCGCATTCGGCCGGCCCGGCGCGTTGTGGTCGTCGGCGCCCATGATGAACAGCGTCGGCTCGGTGATCTCAGGAATCTCGTGTGCGACCGGCTCGCGATAGATCATCTGGCCGGATGAGACGAAGGCGCGCAGCCAGCGCGGATAGTCGGGGCTGCCTTTGATGTTGAAGCGGGCGTCGATGAAGGGCGTGATCGCCTCAGGCGGCAACTTGATCGCGTAATTGGTCTGGAGCTGTTTTCGGTAGCCGTCGGCGGTGAGCTTGTCCTCGGTCTCGATCATCTTCTCGGTCGGCGTCGGCGGCACGTAGAGACGGTAGTCTTCGAGGCCGATCGGTGCGGTCAGCACCAGATGGGCGATGCGATCAGGATAGGCGCGGGCGATGCGCACGCCCAGCATGCCACCGAGCGAATGCGCGACGATGTCGGCCTTGTCGATTTTGAGGTGGTCGAGCAGCGCGATGGTGTTGCGCGCCAGCGTGTCGAAATGCAGCTCGCCCACCGGCTTGGAGGATTTGCCGAAACCGATCTGGTCCGGCACCACCACACGATAGCCAGCCTCGTTGAGCATCTTGATGACAGGCGCCCAGTAGCTCGACGGGAAATTGCGCCCATGCAGCAGCACGACAGTGCGGCCGTTCGACTGAACCGGGGCGACGTCCATATAGGCCATGCTGAGCTGCTCGCCGTCATTGACGACAGGCAGCAGATGCACGGGATAGGGATAGGCAAAGCCTTCGAGCGCAATGCCGTAAGGCTCGCGTTGGGGCGTGTCGGCGGCGCGTGCGGTCGTGAGTGGGGAAATGAGGAGGGCTGCGGCGAGCGCGGCCGGGAGGATGCGGATCATAGGGACGTCTCTGACGGCGACGGGATGATCGTTCGCATAAGCGCGTTGATGGCCGGGTCAAGCCCGGCCATGACGACGGTGACAGTTCACACGCGATTGTGTGCCGTCACTCATCTCGCGTGATCAGTCCTTGCCGTTCCCGAACAGCGCCGCAAACTGCTTCTCGCCGGTGCGGGTGAAATTCACCACGCGGCTGCCGGGTGTTGTGTCGCGCGCGGCCCATTTCAGTTCCGCGAAGCGCTGCATCATGGCAGCCCCGAGTGTGCCGGCGAGATGGTGGCGCCGCTCGCTCCAGTCGAGGCAGGCCTTGCAGACCGGGCGGCGCGGATGGCTGAGCATGTCGGGCGAGATCTGCAAATTCTTGGCGAGGAAGCGCTCGCCCTCGGCCGTCAGCTCGATATCCTGCTTCTTCTGCTTCACCAGGTTTCGCGACCGAAGTGAGTCCAGCATCTGCACGCCGAGGTCGCCGGCGAGGTGGTCGTAACAGATCCGCGCCCGGCGCAGCGCCGGATCCTTCGGCCCGGTGCGCACACGCATATGGCCGGTGCGTGCCGCAAGGCCGGCGAGGCCTTCGAGCACGCCGGCGACGTCGTCGTCGGTGAGGCGATAGTAGCGGTGGCGGCCCTGCTTCTCCGGCTCGACCAGCCCGCCGGCCTCGAGTTTTGCCAGATGCGAGCTCGCGGTCTGCGGCGTGATGCCGGCCTCTTGCGCCAGCTCGCTCGCCGTGAGCGCGCGTCCGTTCATCAGCGCCGTGAGCATGTTGGCGCGGGCGGGGTCGCCGACCAGCGAGGCGACCATGGCGATGTCGGGTCCTGATTTCATGCTTCGATGGTAGCCGAAGCATTGTGGTCGGGCAAGCCAGTACTCTCTCACCACATCGTCATTGCGAGCGCAGCGAAGCAATCCAGGATGCTTCAGCGGCGACGGTGTTGCTCGCGCTTTTCGCGATGGCCGAGAAAACGTCAGGAGAGCCCAACATGTCCGTCACCGTCTTCATCCGCTACCAGCTCGATCCGTTCAAACGCGCGCAGTTCGAGGAGTATTCGAAGCGCTGGCTCAGCATCATTCCGAAATGCGGCGGCGACCTGATCGGCTATTTCATGCCGCATGAGGGCACCAACAACATCGCCTTCGCGCTGATCACCTTCGAGAGTCTTGCCGCCTACGAGGCCTATCGCGCGCGGCTGCGGCAGGACGCCGAAGGCATGGCGAATTTCCATTTCGCCGAGGACAATAAATTCATCCTTGCGGAAGAGCGCACCTTCCTGCGCAAGGTGGTAGTCTAGGCCATCAACGCGAAGGAGATGCCCATGATCGCTGTGATCTTCGAGGTCTGGCCCAAGCCGGACCATCGCCAGGACTATTTCGACCTCGCGGCCGATCTGAAGCCGATCTTGCAAACCATCGACGGTTTCATTTCGGTCGAGCGGTTCGAGAGCCTCACCGAGAAGGGCAAGGTGCTGTCGCTGTCATTCTGGCGGGACGAGGCCGCGGTGCAAGCCTGGCGCAACACGATGGAGCACCGCCGCACGCAAGCCAAGGGCAGGGCAAAGATCTTTGCGGACTATCACCTGCGTATCGCCAGCGTAATCAGGGACTACGGCATGACCGATCGCGCGCAGGCGCCGAAGGACAGCCGCGCCGTGCACGATGCGCACTAGCGCGTTTCAATAAGCGTGCCTATCTCTGCGCGGCCAACAAGGGAGAGAAACATGCACGTGACAACCGCTGACAAGCGCGCGACGTTCAGGAAGCTGCACGAGAGCGGATGCTTCATCCTGCCCAATCCGGTCGATGTCGGCGGCGCCAAGGCGTTGCAGCATCTCGGTTTCAAGGCGATCGCCTCGTCGAGCGCGGGCTTTGCCTGGACCATCGGCAAGGCCGACAACCGCGTCACGGTCGAGGATGTCTGTCAGCATCTGGCAGCATTGAGCTCGTCCGTCGATATTCCCGTGAACGCGGATTTCGAGGGCGGATTTGCGGTCGAGCCGGACAGGGTCGCGGATAATGTCGAGCGCGGCGTGCGCACCGGCGTCGCGGGCCTGTCGATCGAGGATTCCACCGGCGACAAGGACAAGCCGCTCTACGATCGCGCGCTTGCGGTCGAGCGCATCAAGTCCTCGCGCAAGGCGATCGGCGACAGCAACACGCTGCTGGTCGGTCGCTGCGAGGCTTATCTGTGGGGCATCACCGATCTCAAGCTCGTCATCGACCGGCTCACCGCTTACGCGGATGCCGGTGCCGATTGCCTCTACGCGCCGGGCCTGAAGACGCGTGAGGACATCGCCGCGGTGGTGAAGGCCGTTGCACCCAAGCCGTTCAATTTGCTGATCGGCGGCTCCGGCCTGTCGTTGAAGGAAGCCGAAGATCTCGGCGTGCGCCGCATCAGCGTCGGCGGCTCGCTCGCCCGCGCCGCCTGGGGCGGCTTCATGCGCGCGGCGAAGGAGATGGCGGAGAAGGGTACGTTTGGCGAACTCGCGAGCGGTTATTCCGGCGGCGAGCTCAACAAGATGTTCAGCTAGCGCCATAAGACAACAGCGGCGGGAGTTTTCGATCCCGCCGCTGTTGCACGTCGTTGCAAATCGTTACTTGGCGCCGTCAGACGGCGTCTTCGTGTCCGGCGCCGGCTTGGCCGCAGGCGTATCCGCCGGAGCGGCCGGCTTGGCCGGCGCGGCACCCGTGGTCACGCCCGGCGCAGTGTTGTTGCGCGGCGTCACGTCACGCATGCCGGGAGGTGCGGCGGGGTTAGCCGGGGCCGTCTGCTGCGCGGTCTGTGTCGCAGGCGTATTGCTCGCCTGGTTGCCGGTACTGGTGTTGTTCAAGCCATAGAACACGGCGCCCAGCACCAGGGCGATAGCCACCGCGAACAGCGCGATCTTGCCGCTGGAGGCGGGGCCTTCGCCGAGCTCTGGATCAGCCTGGAGGTCGGCATCCCGGCGCGTCGCCCGAAGATACTCATCGTCGGCGAGGTTCGGGCGGTACGGATCGTTGGGAAAACGGTCGTCAGCCATCGATTGGGTCTCCTCGTTTATTGCGGCGTGACAACCCGGAAATCCAAGATTCTGTTCCGCGTTCTCCGATACTTTCGTCGCATGTTGCCCCCGCGCCGGGAATCGGGAACCTGTTCCGCGGGGAACCAAAGACGTAAGTTCCGCGGCCGGGGATGAGGGAACAAAGCGATGTGGAGCCTGCCACCGAGCGATAGCGTGCTGCATTTCCTCTCTCTGGTTGCGGTTGCCGCGCAAGGCATGACGGCCGCACTCGCCGCCGGCCGTCGCAGCATGGATTGGCTAGGGGTCTGCTTCCTCGGCTGCATCACCGCGCTCGGCGGCGGCACGCTGCGCGATCTCTTTCTCGGGCACTATCCGCTGGCCTGGGTGCAGAACCCGATCTATCTCGCGCTCGCCGGCGGCGCGGCCTTCCTCACAATCTTGTTCGCGCGTCTCGTGCACCGGCTGAAGCTTGCCTTCATCGTGCTCGATGCCATCGGCCTCGTCGTCTTCACCATGACCGGCTGCGACATCGCCTGGCAGATGGATGCATCGCTGCCGATCGTGATCGTCTCCGGCATGGTGACGGGCTGTGCCGGCGGCGTGCTCCGCGACGTGCTCTGCAACGACGTGCCGCTGCTGTTTCGCTCCGAGCTCTACGCCAGCGTCTCGGTGGTGACTGGCTTGTTCTATGCCACCGCGTTCGGGCTCAAGCCCAACGCGGAGCTCTGGACCATCCTGACCTTCGCCCTCGGCATCAGTTTTCGTCTCCTCGCCGTGCGCTACAAGTGGGAGATGCCGAAATTCGTGTTCACGGGAGACGAGGAGAAGTAGCTACGGCTCTTGCCCGCGCGCCTTTGCTACCTGCGCCGGCGTCACCAGTGGGCCGGCATTGCCCCAGGAATTGCGGATGTAGTTCGTCACCGCCGCGATCTCCTCGTCCGACAATTGCTTGGCATAGCCCGGCATCTCGCCGGTGTTCGGCGCGCGCGGCGTCGTCACGGTGTGCGCGCCGTCGAGGATGACGCGCAAGGTCGACGACGGATTGATCGATTGCAGCAGCGCATTGCCCGGCAACGGCGGATAGATTCGCGGCGCACCGGAGCCGTCGGCTTCATGGCAGGCGATGCAGAATTTGGCGTAGACGGCCTGGCCGGCTTTCATCTCGGCCTCATCGGGCGGCGTCACCTTCGGCTCGCGCCGCACCGGCGGCAGGTCTTTCAGATACGTCGCGATCGCGCGCACATCTGCATCGCTCATCTTCGAGGTCGAGCCGACGATCACCTCGGCCATGGGGCCGCCGGCATGACTTTTGGCGTTGCGGCCGCTCTGCAGATATTCGGTAATGTCGTCCGCGCTCCACGACTGCAACCCCGTGCGCGTGGCGCCATCGAGCCGCGGCGCGTACCAGCCGCCGAGTTGGCTGCCGGCCAGCGCCTGCGCGGTCTTGTCTGCGCCAAAATAGTTCTTCGGCGTGTGGCAGGCACCGCAATGGCCGGGGCCGGTGACGAGATAGCCGCCCCTGTTCCACGCAGCGCTCTTGCTCTGGTCCGGTTCGAACAGGCCGGGCGTGAAGAACAGCAAATTCCAGCCGCGCATCAGGAAGCGATAGTTGAGCGGCCAGTGCAGCTCCGGCGGCTTGTTGCGGCTGGTTACAGGCGCGAGGGTGCCGAGATAGGCACGGATCGCCAGCGTGTCGTCCTTGGTCATGCGCGTGAAGTAGGGGTAGGGAAACGCCGGATAATACAGCGAGCCGTCCGGCGCGGTGCCATAGCGCAGGGCGCGGGTGAAATCGGCGTCCTGCCAGGCGCCGATGCCGGTGTCGCGATCCGGGGTCAGGTTCGGCGCATAGATCGCACCGAAAGGTGTGTCGATGCGCTTGCCCCCGGCGAACGGCTTGGCGGGATCGGCGGTGTGGCAGCCCGCGCAGTCGCCGGCCTCGACCAGCGTCTTGCCATAGGCGATCAGCTCGGGCGACGGCTCGGCGGCGAGGGCGGCCTTCGTAACCGCACTGCACAACAGTGCAATAGCCAGAATCGTCCGCATCGAATGCCTTCTCCTGCGCCCCTCAATCGACAGCCGGATCATAACGGCGTCATGTCGTTTCGCGACAGCGGGGGTATGGTGACACAAACTGAAAATCGCCAATGCCTTTCCGGCCACGAAATTGCGTTTTTTTCCTGCCGCCACGGATGGGCCAGATTTGTGATGCGCCGGGTTAAATATCCGACATAGAGTGGCAGAGGTGGTCGGCGTGCCCTAGCTAAAAGCAATGGGCAGGCAACGGCTTAAGCAGCCAAACGCTCATAAGGGCGGAAGAGGACAAGAATGGGCATCAACCAGGGTCCGATCAGTCTCGATCAAAAATACACCCAGGACACCGGCCATATCTTCACGACGGGCATCCAGGCCCTGGTCCGTCTGCCCATGGCACAGATTCGCCGCGACCGCGCCGCCGGCCTGAACACCGCCGGCTTCATCTCCGGCTACCGCGGCTCGCCCCTCGGCGGCTACGACCAGCAGCTTTTCGCCGCGCGGAAGCACCTCGAGCAGTACAACATCAAATTCCAGCCCGGCGTGAACGAGGATTTGGCGGCGACCGCCGTCTGGGGCTCGCAGCAGCTCAACCTCTCGCCCGGCGCCAAATATGATGGTGTGGTCGGCATCTGGTACGGCAAAGGCCCCGGCGTCGACCGCTGCGGCGACGTCTTCCGCCACGGCAACGCCGCCGGCTCCGCCAAGAACGGCGGCGTACTCTGCCTTGCCGGTGACGACCACGGCGCCAAATCCTCCACCGTCCCGCATCAGTCCGACCATGCCTTCATCTCGGCGCTGATGCCCTATCTCTATCCCTCGAGCATCCACGAGATGATCGAGATGGGCCTGCTCGGCATCGCGATGTCGCGCTATTCCGGCTGCTGGGTCGGGATGAAGGTGATCACCGAGACGGTGGAGACCACGGCCGAGATCGACCTCACCGACGAGATGAAGCCCTTCATTATCCCGCCCGATTTCGAGCTACCGCCCGGCGGCCTCAATCTGCGCTGGCCTGACGACCGGTTCGAGCAGGACCGCCGCCTGCAGGACTACAAGGGCTTTGCCGCGATCGCCTTTGCCCGCGCCAACAAGGTCAACCGCGTCACCATGGATTCGCCGAACGCCCGTTTCGGCATCATGGCCTCGGGCAAGAGCTACGAGGATGTCCGCCAGGCGCTGCGCGAGCTCGGCATCACGGAAGAGGTCGCCGCCAGAATCGGCCTTCGCCTCTACAAGATTGGCATGCCCTGGCCGCTGGAGCCGGAAGGCGTACGGCAGTTTGCCGTCGGCCTCGAGGAAATCTTCATCGTCGAGGAGCGCCGCGAGATCGTCGAGAACCAGGTCAAGCAGGAGCTGTTCAACTGGCGCGATGACGTTCGCCCGCGCATCGTCGGCAAGATGGACGAGCACGACAAGCGCTTCCTGACCTTCGCCGCCGAGCTCAGCGTTGCCTCGCTCGCGACCTCGCTCACCGAACGCCTGCTTCGACTTAACCTCAACCCCGAGATTGCGGAGATGCTCCGCGCCAAGGCCGACTGGTTCAACGGTCGGCAGGCGTCGCAGATGATCCCCACGGCGCCAGTTTCTCGTACCCCTTACTTCTGCTCCGGCTGCCCCCACAACACCTCCACGAAAGTCCCCGAAGGCAGCCGCGCGCTCGCCGGCATCGGCTGCCATTTCATGGCGCTGTGGATGGATCGCTCGACCGAAACGTTCACGCATATGGGCGGCGAGGGTGTGCCATGGGTCGGCATCGCGCCCTTCACCGACGAGAACCACATTTTCGCAAACCTCGGCGACGGCACCTATTTCCACTCGGGCCTGCTCGCTATCCGCCAGGCAGTCGCGTCCAAGACCAACATTACCTACAAGATCCTCTACAACGACGCCGTCGCCATGACCGGCGGCCAGCGTCACGACGGCGATCTCTCGCCGCAGCAGATCACCTTCCAGCTCCACGCCGAAGGCATCCGCGAGATCTATCTGGTCTCGGAGACGCCCGACGCCTATCCGGCCGACACCATCGCGCCCGGCGTGAAGAAGTATCATCGCGACGAACTCGACAACGTCATGAAGATGTGCCGGGAGTACAAGGGCACGTCGGCGATCGTGTTCGTGCAGACCTGCGCCGCCGAGAAGCGCCGCCGCCGCAAGCGCGGCCTGATGGAGGATCCGGCGCGCCGCGTCATGATCAACCCGGCCGTCTGCGAAGGCTGCGGCGACTGCTCGGTGCAGTCGAACTGCATCTCGGTCGAGCCTCTGGAGACCGAGTTCGGCCGCAAGCGCGCCATCAACCAGTCGTCGTGCAACAAGGACTATTCCTGTCTGAAGGGCTTTTGCCCATCCTTCGTCACCGTCGACGGTGGCAAGCCGCGTCACCGCGCGCCGGCGGAGCTCGCTGACATCGGTGCGCTGCCCGAGCCGACCTCGAAGCCGACGCTCGACAAGCCCTACAACATCGCCGTCGGCGGTGTCGGCGGCACCGGCGTGCTCACCATCGGCGCGCTGCTCGGCATGGCCGCGCACATCGAGGGCAAGGCCTCGATGATCCTCGACATGTCCGGCCTCGCGCAGAAGGGCGGCGCGGTGCTCAGCCACGTCCGCCTGTCGGATCATACGGCCGAGGTGACCTGCTCGCGCATCGTCACCGGCACGGCCGATCTCGTGCTCGCCGCCGACGAGGTGGTCGCGGTCGCCAAGGACACGATCTCGCTCTGCGACTCGAGCCGTACCCGCGGCATCATCAACAGCCACGTCATCCCCACCGCCGATTTCGTCCTCAACCGCGACTTCAACTTCCAGACCCGCAAGCTCAACGGCCTGCTGGAGACGGCACTGCACAAGGACTCAGTCTTCTTCGATTTCACCAAGCCGGCCGAGCAGCTGCTCGGTGACAGCATTGCCACCAACATGATGATGATGGGCTATGCCTATCAGAAGGGCCTGTTCCCGTTGTCGGCTGAATCGATCGAGCAGGCGATCGAGGTCAACGGCGTCTCGATCAAGATGAACAAGGAGGCCTTCCGCCTCGGTCGCCTTGCGGTGGCAGACCCCGCGCGCCTCGCCGAGATGCTGAAGGGAACGGACGAGGTTGCAGCACCCAAGTCGCTGGACGCCATGACGCTCGACGAGATCATCGAGCACCGCGCCAAGCATCTCACCGCCTATCAGAACGGCCGCCTGGCCAAGCGCTATCGCAAGCTGGTCGACCAGGTCCGCGACGCCGCGGTCAAGGGCGGCTACGGCGATGCGCTGCCGCGCGCGGTCGCGATCAATTACGCAAAACTGCTCGCCTACAAGGACGAGTACGAGGTCGCGCGCCTGTTCTCCGACGGCGCGTTCGAGCAGCAGCTCCGCGATCAGTTCGAAGGCGACTACGTCTTCAGCTTCAATCTCGCTCCGCCGATCCTCAGCCGCGGCGTCGACGCGCTCGGCCGTCCGAAGAAGCGCGCCTTCGGCCCGTGGATGCTGAAGGCGTTCCGTACGCTGGCGAAGTTCAAGTTCCTGCGCGGCACGCCCTTCGACATCTTTGGCCGCAGCGCCGACCGCAAGCTCGAGCGCGATCTGATCGTCGGCTACGAGAAGGACGTCGCCACCGTGCTCGGCCTGCTGTCACCCGTCACGGTTGACACTGCTGTCGAACTCCTCTCGCTGCCCGACCGCATCCGCGGCTACGGCCCGGTGAAGGAGAAGGCGGTGGCGGATGCCAAGGCCCGCTACGCCCAGCTCGCTGCCGATCTGGCGAGCCCTCCGCCTGCGCCGAGACAAATCGCTGCCGAATAGGACGGTCTCGTAGGGTGGGCAAAGGCGCACTTGCGCCGTGCCCACGATCTTGGTCAGAGTCATATTGAAAGACGTGGGCACGCTTCGCTTTGCCCACCCTACGGATCGGCGTTCCGATATCGCGTGCGACCGATCGCGCCCTAGTCGTTCACCGACAGCACCATCATCGGATCGGCGATCTTCTCCGGCGCGATTTCCTGGTCGAGCGGCAGCACGGCGGTTCCGATCGCAAAGAACTCGATCACATGGGTCTGCCAGCCATGGCTGCCTTCGTGGATATCGACCCCGACGACGCCTTCGGCATGAGCCGCCTCGGCCTCGTACTGCATCCGGTCGATGGCAATCTCCCGCGCCTCGTACATGGCCGAGGTATAGTTCTCGAGCTCGACGTTTTGCCCGATGCTGCCAAGGCCCGCCAGAATGCCGCGATGGGCGACGTGATAGACGCAGCTTCCCATCACCATCTCGACCGGACGATAGCCGGAATGCAGCAGCGACCAGAAATCCTGCCCCGACAGGTCGGAGGTGAAGGGGCCGCCGTCATGGGCGCGGAATCCGGGATGGCCTTCGCCATGCACGACGCCGGTGCCGATGGCGATGAACTCGAGCAGATGTTCGTCCCACTCCAGCCGCTTGATCGTCAGCTTCACGCCGACGATGCCGTCTGCCCCCATGGCGGTGGCTTCTGCCCGCATTCGGCTCATTGCCAGCTCGCGCGCGTGATACATCGCCTTGGAGAGGACATCGAGCTCCTGGTTCTTGCTCCAGCTGCGGTACTGAATGCCGACATGGTAGACGCAGCTGCCAACGCACAAGCCGATCGGCTCGAAGCCGGCCTTGCGCACCAGCAAGAACTCATTGACCGAAAAATCGGAGGTGAACACGCCGGTCGAATGCGCCGAGCTGCGCAAACCCTTGAGGCGGTCCCTGGCGTGCGCCGGCATCTCGTCGGTCATGTCAAATGGCTCCCTCGGACTCATTGGACTGGTAGGATTGGTGATGTGGCGTAGTGCCGACCAATGGCGTGCGGCCGTCATGCATGTCCACGACCATGCGCACCTCATGAAGAATCGTGGCACCGCGCCTGGCGTCGACGGTCGTCGCCACGACGATGTGGCGGGCGAGATACTGCTTTCGATCGTTCTGGCCTTCGCGCTCGAACATCTCGCTGAAATTGAGATGCGCCAGCACGCCGTTGCCCTGGGGGCGCGCATTGGTTCGCAGCTCCTGATGAGCCCGCTGGCGAACGTGCTGCCAGAGCTCGCTCAGCCGCGTGGACTCGATGTTGCCCGCCCACGTCAGATTCGTGTTGTTGAGCCAGTCGTTGAGCCATTCATAGTAGGCGCCGATCGCGAGGCCCGTCGGCACCACGTCGGCTTCGAGCAACTTGACGAACTCGAGGGCAGGGACGGTGGCGACGATCGGGTCATCGCTTGGCGGCAATCCCTCGACGCGGACCGCGGTGCCAGTCAGGGTGAAATCCATGCTGTTGTCTATGCCGAGCGGGATCGTCCGCATCTTGACATCGAGAACTGCGTTGGCGCCGGCGGTCCATGCCTCTTCCTTCAACCGGCGCAGGGCCGTGTGCCAGCCCTCGGCGTGACCCTCGGTCCACGACCAGCCGTAATGCAGCCAGCAGGTCGCCGAGATCGCCGCGATCGGGCGCAACCCATGTGATCGCGCGATCAACAGCTCGGCCGGCGTCAGCGTGGCGGTCCAGGGCCGGCGTCCGCTGCGTACGCCCTCCAGCCGCTCCTTGATGACCTTCGGCACCTCGCGCCTTTGCAGGGAGTCCTGGATGTCGGCGATGCGTTCGTCGTGGGCGGCACGCCGGGCGAGGGTCTCGGCATCCGGCTGCTTGAAGATGTCGAAAATGCCCATCTCAGCCCGCCATGAAATCGCCGAGCGATCCGCTCAGAGCCCGCGCGTAGTCGCTGGCCTTCCGGGTTTCCTCGGCCAGCCGCGCGAACCATTCGGCGGGGTCGACGCTCTTGGTGTTGAGCACGACGCCGTGAACCACCATGGCGATGCTAGCCTTGAGCCGGCCGCCGTCGATCTCCAGGTTGTATCGCTTTTCGCCGAGCTCGACCGAGACGCCCCTGGTCTTCACACTGCGCGAAAAAAGCCCACGGCTTTCGTGGACTGTCACAAGTTCTGGCAGGGCTTCCTTGAGCCTGAGTGCGAAGGCGCGGAGATTGCTCTCGGCGTCCGACTTGAACCTGCGCAGCCACGCGGCCTGGATGTCGAAATTGAGGTTGTCGGTCACCGCTGCACCGCCGCGGCGTTGACGCCCTGCATGCCCTGCACCAGGCGGTCGCGGATCGCCGTCAGCTTGGCCTCGCGTTCGCGGTCGCCCGAGGCGACCTCGCGCTCGATCGCGATGACCTCGTGCATGGTCTGGATCGCCTCGTCCGCGACCTGCGCCAGCACGTCGATGTTGCGCTGATCGCCACCCAGGCTGCGGGCGGCGCTGGTCGCCGCGTCATGCGCGCCCTTCGAGGCCAGGATGGTGATTTGCCGTGCCGCTTCATCCAGCTTCTCGGATTCGGAAGCGGCCCTCGCAATATCGACTTGCACCACCGCCTGGCTTGCCACCGCCATCAGGCGCGGGATCACCACCAGCATCCCGTTCGATATCTTCATGAGCCGGGTCTCGGCGGCTTTCTTGTTCTGTCCGATGATCGGGATCAACATCGCGGATGCCACGAGATTTTCCCGCATCTCGGCGATCTTGCCGCGGAAGTTCGCGACCGCCGAACGAAACTCCATCACGTCGGCGGCATCAGTCGCATCGCCGGTTCCGACCGCATGCTGCCGCAGCGTTTCCAGCTCGGCCTGACCGCGGTCGAGCGCGAGTTGGCCGGCTGCGATCTCGATCTTCAGGTCGTTGAGACTTTGCCGCACTGCCAGCGCCTGCTGGTCGAGCAGCTGGACTGCAATCGTCAGGTCCGCCTTGGTCTTGCGCGCCTTGGCCTGTTCGGCATCCATCAAGTCGAGGAACTTCTTGCGGTTCTCCAGGAAGCCGCTGAACGCAGTGCGAGCATCGGCTACGGCGCCGATCAATTTGCCGAGCAGCCCTTTGCGTGTGACCGGCTGATCACCTCTTGCTTCGGCTTGTAGGTCCTGGATCCGCAGGATGTTCACGCCGTCAATCACACTCGCGGCAATTCGTCCGACCTCGCCGGCATCCTCGAGCCGGACGCCCGTCAACAATTGCCGCGATGTCTGGGCGATGGCGGCGAGTGCTCCATCGCCGTGCGCCAATAGGGTGGTGGTGTTCCGGAAATCCACCTTCGCGGCCGAGGTTTGGGCGGCCGTCAAATCCGCGGCGCTGAGATTGGCGATCTCGACAAGCCGTTCAGGCGCCGGTTCCGGCATCAACCGCGGGTCCGTCGTGGTCAAAGGCTGCGGGACTGGGGCGACGGCCGGCACCTGTCCCGGCGATGAGTCGAGATTGTCAAAGACGGAGAGATCGAGAGGCGCGGCTGGCTTGCTATCGGGCATTCTTAGTTCCACCGATCGCTCCGTGTCTCCCGGCCAGGCGAACGGAGCGGCTTCTGACGCTGCAACATAAACGTGTCGTGGGCGGCCGTATAGCGCCCAAGGATAGGGGTTCCGACCGGCCGCTGAACATGCTTGCTCGTCAGTTAGCGTCTTCCGAGCAGATTCGTTTGAACAGAAAGGCCCGTCGTGTTCGTTAGTAGGACGGACGCGGGAATTGGTTCGACCGTACCGATGGGTTCGAGACCTGAAAGAATCCCGTTCCCGCGATTTTCCGGAAACTGGCACAGGGGGCGCCTACCTTCGTGGCGTTTCGATTTTCTGTTCGAAATCAGTCGGCGTTCTACTGTGCATGGGGTTGTTTTCGGCCAGCAGGTTCGTTTTCGATAAAACGAAAAATTGCTTGTGCCGTCGGGCAAAACATCTTTAGGATTTCGCTCAGCCTTTCGTGCTCCGGCCGCAAGCGCATCCGGGACACGACAGCCTCACCGCATTTGCGCCAATCCGCCGCCCTCTCGCCCGACGGAATATTTCCGCGCTTGCCAACAGGGCATCAGCGGTCCAGAAAAAAGAGCCAAGAAGAAACGCGAGCGGAGACCTCTGTTTTGACCATCAAGGGCAAGGCCTACATTGCCGGGATCTACGAACACCCGACCCGGCATGCGCCGGACAAATCCACCGCCCAGCTTCACGCCGAGGTCGCCAAGGGCGCGATCGAGGATGCCGGGATCAGCAAGGACGATGTCGACGGCTATTTCTGCGCGGGCGATGCGCCCGGCGGCGCCTGGCCGATGGTCGATTATCTCGGCCTCAACACCAAGAAGCTGCGTCATGTCGATTCCACCGAGACCGGTGGCTGCTCCTACATCATCCATCTCGGCCATGCCGCCGAAGCCATCGCCGCGGGCAAATGCTCGATCGCGCTGATCACGCTGGCCGGCAAGCCGCGCACCGGCGTGATGCCGCCGCGTGCGGCCGGCGCCGAGGTCGATTTTGAATCTGCTTACGGCGCGACCACGCACAATGCCTATGGCATGTGTGCCATGCGCCATATGCACGACTATGGCACCACCAGCGAGCAACTCGCCTGGATCAAGGTCGCGGCCTCGCACCATGCGCAATATAATCCGCATGCGATGCTCAAGGACGTCGTCACCGTCGAGGACGTCTTGAACTCGCCGATGATCTCCGATCCGCTGCATCGCATGGATTGCTGCGTCGTCTCCGACGGCGGCGGCGCGTTGATCGTGACGACGCCGGAGATTGCCAAGAGCTTGAAGAAGCCGCTGGTGCGCTTGATCGGCCATGGCGAGGCGATGAAGGGGCCGCGCGGCGGCAAGGATCTCGACCTCACTTACTCAGCCGGTGTGTGGTCCGGCCCGCGCGCGTTCGAGGAAGCCGGCATCGCGCCGAAGGACATCAAATACGCCTCGATCTATGACAGCTTCACCATCACGGTGCTGATGCAGCTCGAGGACCTCGGCTTCTGCAAGAAGGGCGAGGGCGGCAAGTTCGTCGCCGACGGCAATCTGATCTCGGGCGTCGGCAAGCTGCCGTTCAACACCGACGGCGGCGGCCTCTGCAGCAACCATCCGGTCAACCGCGGCGGCATGACCAAGATCATCGAGGCGGTCAGACAGCTGCGCGGCGAGGCGCATCCGAAGGTGCAGGTGAAAAATTGCGATCTCGCCATCGCGCACGGCACAGGTGGCCTTTTGGGCGTTCGCCACGCGGCCTCGACCGCCATTCTGGAGCGCGTGTGATGAGTGAAGTGAAGAAATATCCGGCCCCAGTGACTAATCCGGAGACTGCAGCGTTCTGGGACGCAGCCAAGCAGGGCAAGTTCATGATCAAGCGCTGCTCCGCGTGCGGCGAGGCGCATTACTTCCCGCGCTCGATCTGCCCGTTCTGCTATTCCGACAAGACGGTGTGGGAGGAGGCCTCGGGCGAGGGCACGATCTATACCTGGAGCCTGATGCGGAAGTCGCCGACCGGTCCTTACGCCATCGGCTACGTCACGCTGAAGGAGGGGCCTTCGGTGCAGACCAACTTCGTCGACTGCGATTTGGAGAAGTTGAAGATCGGCCAGAAGGTGAAGGTGGTGTTCAAGCCGACGGACGGGGCGCCACTGCCGTTCTTTACGGTGGCCTAGGGCGGTCCTCATCCTGAGGAGCTTGCGAAGCAAGTGTCTCGAAGGATGGCCACGACAAGAAAGCGTTTCGGGCATCCTCATGGTTCGAGACGGCGCTAGAGCGCCTCCTCACCATGAGGATGAGAACGAGAGGAAACAAAACATGTCCGCTAGATATGAAGAACTCAAGGGCCTGAAAAACCTCGGCCAGAAATATGCCTACGGTGATCGCGAGGTCATGCTCTACGCCTACGGCATCGGCCTCGGCGCAGACCCGATGGACGAGAACGAGCTCGCCTTCGTCAACGAGGGCACGTTCACGCCGCGGCCACTGAAGGTGGTGCCGACCTTTGCTTCCGTCGCCGCCTGGGGCTCGGGCCCCGGCGAGATGAACCTCAACCGCGTCATGGTTGTCGACGGTGAGCGCGACATCACCTTTCATCAGCCACTGCCGGTGGCCGCTAACATCACCGCCGATTCCTCCGTGCTCGAGGTCTACGACAAGGGCAAGGACAAGGGTGTCGTCATCAGCCATCAGACCGTTCTCAAGAACGAGAAGGGCGAGAAGCTGGCAACGCTCGTCGCCTCGCGCTTCGCTCGCGGCGATGGCGGCTTTGGCGGGCCGAACCTGACCCAGCCCGATCCGCACAAGATCCCCTCGCGCGCGCCCGACAAGACCATCGACATCGTCTCGCGCCCGGACCAGGCGCTGGTCTACCGCCTCTGCGGCGATCGCAACCCGCTGCATTCGGATCCCGAGTTCGCCAGGAAGGCCGGCTTCCCGCGTCCGATCCTGCACGGCATGTGCACCTACGGCATCACCTGCCGCGGCGTGCTCCAGACCTATGCCGATTACGACGCGTCAGCGTTTCGCCAGCATGTCGCGCGGTTCTCCTCACCGGTCTTTCCCGGCGAGACCGTGACTATGGACCTTTGGAAGGACGGCAACACGATCTCGTTCGAAGCCAAGGTGAAGTCGCGCGGGGTGACGGTGATCAAGAACGGCAAGACGGTGCTGGGTTAGCCCTCGCTGTCATTCCGGGGCGCGCAAAGCGCGAACCCGGAATCTCGTTCTACAGGCTCTGGATTCCGGGTTCAGCCTGCGCGCTTCCCCGGAATGACAACAAAAAACAGGGAGAAGCCACCATGGGACTACTCGATGGCAAGGTTGCGCTGATTACCGGCGCGGGCGGCGGGCTCGGTGAGGCCTACGCAAAACTGTTCGCGCGGGAAGGGGCCGCGGTCGTAGTCAACGACCTCGGCGGGCCCCGTGACGGCTCCGGTGCCGACAAATCGATGGCGCAGCTTGTGGTGGACGCGATCAAGGCCGAGGGCGGCAAGGCGGTCGCGAACGGCGCCGACATCTCCACCATGGAAGGTGGCCAGTCGGTGTTCGACGACGCCATCAAGCATTTCGGACGCGCCGATATCCTGGTCAACAATGCCGGCATCCTGCGCGACCAGACCTTTCACAAGGCCAGTGAGGCCGATTGGGACAAGGTCATCAAGGTGCACTTGAAAGGCACCTTTTGTTGCACCATGCCGGTGTTTCGCTGGATGCGGGAAAATGGCGGTGGCGTCATCGTCAACACCTCCTCGACCTCGGGTCTGATCGGCAATTTCGGCCAGACCAATTACGGCGCGGCCAAGGGCGGCATCTGGGGCCTGTCCAACGTGCTGGCGATCGAGGGCCGCAAGTACAACATCCGGATCTGGACGCTGGCGCCGGGCGCCCTGACCCGCATGACCGCAGACCTGCCCCGCTATAAGGAGAACCCAGGTGCGGCGCTGGGGCCGGACGGCATCGCACCGGCCGTGCTATACATGGTCAGCGATCTGTCGGGTGACCAGACCGGCAAGGTGCTGGGCGTGTCCGGGCCCCGCGGCGTACGCGAGATGCGGATGATGGAAATGGAAGGCTGGAAACCGCCGCATGCGGGCTGGAATGCCCAGGACATCGTCGATCATGCCAAGGAGATCTTCTTCTCCGAGGAGCAGATCAAGATGGGCGCGCGGCGGTTTTAGCCACACGACAGAGAGACAAGGACGACGATGAAACTCACCGCCGACGCCAAGGGCACCTTCGCAATCGCGCCGACACCTTTCCACGACGACGGCCGGATCGACGAGCGCTCGATCGACCGCCTGACCGATTTCTACGAGGAGGTCGGCTGCGACGGCGTCACGGTGCTGGGCATCCTCGGCGAGGCGCCGAAGCTCGATGCCGCCGAGGCCGAGCAGGTGGCAGTGCGCTACGTCAAGCGCGCCAAGAAGATGCAGGTGATCGTCGGCGTCTCCGCGCCGGGCTTTGCCACGATGCGCTCGCTGGCGAGGGCCTCGATGGATGCAGGCGCAGCCGGCGTCATGATCGCGCCGCCGCCGAGCTTGCGCACTGACGACCAGATCGTTGGCTATTTCAAGCAGGCAGCCGAGGCGATCGGCCCCGATGTGCCCTGGGTGCTCCAGGACTATCCGCTGACGCTCACGGTGGTGTTCACCCCCGCCGTGATCCGCAAGATCGTCATGGACAATCCGAACTGCGTGATGCTCAAGCATGAGGACTGGCCGGGCCTGGAGAAGATCTCGACGCTGCGCGGCTTCCAGAAGGACGGCTCACTCCGTCCGCTCTCGATCCTCTGCGGCAATGGCGGCACCTTCCTCGACTTCGAGATGGAGCGCGGCGCCGACGGTGCCATGACTGGTTACGCTTTCCCCGAGCTTCTGATCGACGTCGTCAACCTCTCCAAGGCTGGCAAGCGCGACGCCGCGCATGACTTGTTCGACGCGCATCTGCCGCTGATCCGTTACGAGCAGCAGCCCGGCGTCGGCCTGACCGTGCGCAAGTACGTGTTGCAGAAGCGCGGCATCATCGCCTCCAGCGCGCAGCGCAAGCCGGGCGCGACGATGACGGCGACCGCGAAGGCCGAGGTCGATTACCTCTTGTCGCGCGTCGCCCGTTTCGACAAGCGCGCCAATCTCGGCCCGCAATCTAGCGCCGCAGGTTAGTTGAATGCCCGAGACATCAGCATCACGCCCGGCCTCGACGATCCTCCTGCTGCGCGACGGCCCGAAGGCCGACGGCAAGGGCCGCGGCGAAGTCGAAATCTTCATGATGGTCCGCCATCATCAGATCGAGTTCAACTCGGGCGCGCTGGTGTTTCCCGGCGGCAGCGTCGATGCCGGCGATCAGGAGATCGTCAAGCGATCCGAGCTGTATTCGGGCGGCGAGGGCCTCAGCGAAGCGGACCGCGGTTTTCGTATCGCCGCGATCCGCGAGACGTTTGAGGAGAGCGGAATCCTGCTTGCGCGTGCGAAGGGCTCGAACGCACCTGTTGACGCCAAGCGCGCCGGCGAGATCGCCGACGCACATCGCGTCGCGCTCAACGAGCACAAGATCAGCTTCCTCAGCATTTTGGCCGACAACGGTCTCCAGCTCGCACTCGATACGCTCGTGCCTTATGCGCACTGGATCACGCCGGAGGGCATGCCGAAGCGCTTCGACACCTGGTTCTTCCTTGCGGCCGCACCGCCCGACCAGCTCGGCGCGCATGACGGGAGGGAGTCGACCGACTCGATCTGGCTCTCAGCGCGCGAGGCGGTGGAGGGCGGCGACAGCGGCCGCTTCAAGCTGCCGTTCCCGACCACACGCAATCTGATCCGGCTCGCCAAGCAGCCGAGCGTGAGTGCCGCGCTCGATCATGCCAAGGGGATGTCGATCGTCACGGTGATGCCGGTGATGACCAAGACCGACACCGGTCGCCAGCTCCGCATTCCCCCCGAGGCCGGCTATGACGGCGAGGTGTTCGAGGTCGGAGCGGTCGGCTAAGACACTTCGATACCGAACGAAGTATTGGCTGCGGCTGATGCGCTAGGTTCCGTCCATCGCGAATGGACGGGACGGATCAGATGGACGTCAGACAGGACACCAACATCGCCGTCGAGCTGGCGCTGTTGGTCGCGCTCGCAACCCTCTGGGGTGGCTCCTACACCTTCATCAAGCTCGGCGTCGCCACGATCCCGCCGGTGACGCTGATCGCCGCGCGCACAACGGTCGCGGGCTTGCTGCTGCTCGCGATCATGTGGGCGAGGGGCATCAGCATGCCGACGGATGCCGCGACCTGGCAGCGCTTCGCGTTCCAGGCCGTGCTCAACAGCGTCATCCCATGGACCCTGATCGCCTGGGGCGAGCGCCACGTCGATGCCGCGCTTGCCACTATCCTCAATTCGGCCGGCCCCATCTTCACCTTCCTGCTCACCGCAATGGTCACGCGCCATGAGGCCACGACGCCGCGAAAGCTGTTCGGCGTGGTGGCGGGTATGGCCGGCATCCTACTGATCGTCGGCGTCGATGCGTTCCGCGAGATCGGCAGCGGCCTCCTCGCGGAAGCGGCGATCGTCGCCGCTACCATCTGCTACGCCTGCGCCGCGATCTTCGGCCGGAGCTTCAAGGGCCTCGATCCGATGGCACCCGCCGCCGGCTCGCTGCTGGCGGGCGCGGCCGTGCTGATCCCGGCCTCGCTCGTGCTCGAGCAGCCCTGGACGCTGTCGCCCTCGCTCAGCTCCGTCCTCGCGCTGTTGGCACTTGCGGTGTTCTCGACCGCAGCCGCGTTCGCGATCTATTTCCGGCTGATCCAGACGCTCGGCTCGGTCGGTACCACCGCACAGGCCTACTTGCGCGTCCCCATCGGGGTCGCCATCAGCGTCGCCTTCCTCGGCGAGATCCTGAGCCGGACCGCCTGGATTGGCTTGGCTAGCGTCGTCCTCGGCGTCGCCGCCATGACGATCCCGGCCCGGCGGGCAGCCGTCGCTAAACCATCATGAAAAACAGCCCGTTCCGGCCCGTGGAGGCATGTTCCCCCGGAGGGGCGATACAGCGTATATTAGGAGGGTATGGAGTCCGGTTCCGCCCCAATGTCCGCCGAAACGCCACCGAATCCGCCGCCGAAGCGATCGTTTTCGCTGTCGATCGGCCAGATGACGTATGGCAGCTTCATCCTGGTGCTGGCGGTGATCATCGTCACCTCGACCGCCAGCGTGATCGCAATCCGGCACATCGACGCCACCTTCGCCGAGCTCCAGCGGCTGCAAAGCGTCGGCGATCTCGCCGAAGATATCGACCGCCGCATGAACGATTTGCGGCTCGCCGCGCGTGACTTCGTCACCGATCCCGGCGCCGGCATCCAGTTCAAGCAGGTCGGCGAGGCCGCGTCGACCCTGAGCGACATCCTCAAGAAGACCCGCATCGAGCTTGCCCCCGAACAGCAGGACATGATCGACGGCGTCTCCGAGCGGCTTGCGACCTATCGCAGCGGGCTGGATCGGATATCGACCCTGATCGATCGCCGCGCGCAACTGCTTGCCGGGCTGCCTCCGCTGCGCGACCAGTTCGACGCGGCGGTCTCCGAAAGCGGGGATCGTGATCTCGCCGCGCGCCTTTCGGAGGCCCAGAGCCGGATCGCGCTTGGATTGCTCGCGCGCAATCCCTCCGCGGCCGAACAGGCCGCGCAGGGCATGCGGAGGATGGACATTGCCGATGGCAAGCTGAAGGCGGCGGTGAACAATTACGCCGATGCCATCATCGCGGTCGCGGTGCGCGAACGGCAGATCGCCGATATCGACCGCGAGGTGCTGGGCACCGAGGGCCGGCTGATCGGCCGTGTCACCGAATTGCTGCGCGACGTCAGCGACCGCCGCGGCCATGTGCTGTCGCGCGACTTTGCCCGGACGCTAGCCGAGGCGCGTTGGCAGAGCATCGTGCTCGGCAGCATGGGCGTGTTGATTGGCATCCTCGCCGCCGTCTTCGTGGTGGGGCGGACGGTGCGGCCGCTGGCCCAGATCGCACGCTCCATTCGCGCGCTTGCGGCCGGCGAGAAAAGGACCTCCATTCCCTCGGCTGATCTCAACAATGAGATCGGCGACATCGCACGCGCCGCGGAGGTGTTTCGTCGCGCGCTGGAGGAGGCCGATACCGCGCGCGAGGCGGCGGTGCGCGCGCTTACCGAGCAGCGGCTGGCCGAGGAGAGCTATCGCAAGCTGTTCGAGGGCTCGGTCGACGGCATCTACGTGACGACGCCGGCCGGCGATCTTCTCAATGCCAATCCGGCGCTGGCGCGGATGATGGGCTATGACAGCCCGCAGCACCTGATCGACAGCATCAACGACATCGCCCACACCATCTATGTCGATCCCGAGGCGCGCGCGGAATACCAGCGGTTGATGCATCGCGACGGCATGGTGCGCGAGTTCGAGTATCAGGTGCGCCAGCGCAGCGGCAACATCCTCTGGCTCTCCGACAGCGCGACCGGTGTGCGGGACGAGCAGGGCACGATCGTCCGCTACGAGGGCACGCTGCGCGACATTACCGACCAGAAGCGGGCGGAAGATGCCATCGCCGAAGGCCGGCGCCTGTTGCAGCAGGTCATCGACACCGTGCCCGCGGTCATCAACGTCAAGGACCGCGATCTCCGCTACGTGCTGATGAACCGCTACATGGCCGGCATCTTCGGTATCGAACCCGGCGAAGCGCTCGGCCGCACAACCGCCGATCTGATGTCGCGCTATGGCGCGGCCAAGACCGACGAGAACGACAAGCGCGTGCTCAGCCAGCGCAAGGGTCTCGGCTTCTACGAGGAGGAATACAAGGACGCCTCCGGCAACATGCGGCAATGGCTGGTCAACAAGCTGCCGCTGCTCGATGCCGAGGGCGAGATCGAGCGGATTGTCACCGTGGCGCTCGACATCGGCGAACGCAAGCGCGGCGAGCAGGAGATGCGCAAGGCCAAGGACGCCGCCGAAACCGCGCTGCGCAATCTGCGCGAGACCCAGGCCTCGCTGATCGAGGCGGAAAAGCTGGCCGCCCTCGGACGCCTCGTCGCCGGTGTCGCACACGAGGTCAACAATCCCGTCGGCATCAGCCTGACGGTCGCCTCGGCGCTCGAGCGCAAGACCGCCATGTTCAGCGCCGAGGTCGAGCGCGGCGAGCTTCGCCGATCCACGCTCAATGACTATCTCAGCACCAGTCGCGATGCGTCCTCGCAGCTCGTCTCCAACCTGAACCGTGCGGCCGAGCTGATCCAGTCATTCAAGCAGGTCGCGGCCGACCGCAACTATTCGGACCAGCGCAGCTTCGACCTTGCCGACCTCACCGAGCAGGTGGTGATGAGCCTGCGTCCGGGCCTGCGCAAGCAGAACCTGACGCTCAACGTCGAGTGCCAGCCCAATCTGACCATGAACAGCTATCCCGGCCCGTACGGCCAGGTGCTGACCAATCTATTCCTGAATTCGGTCGCGCACGCCTTTCCCGACGGGCGGCCCGGGATCATCGACATCCAGGTGCGCGAGTCCGGCAAGGACAATGTCGAGGTCATCGTGTCTGACAATGGCTGTGGCATGAGCCTCGACGTGCGGCGCCGCGCCTTCGATCCGTTTTTCACGACGCGGCGCGACCAGGGCGGTACCGGTCTCGGATTGCACATCGTCTACAGCATCGTCACCAACCGGCTCGGCGGCCGGCTCGATCTCGATTCCGAGCCTGGCAGTGGTACGCGCATCCAGATGATCCTGCCGCGTACCGCACCGCTGGAGCAGGCTGCCGAATAAATCTGTGGCTAATCGACGTCGACGAGCTTGTGCAGGGTGGCGCCGAAAATCAGGCTGGCTTTGCCGACCAGCGCCGTGCCCGTCATCTCCGCACGGGTGTCCGTGTAGGTCCCGCTGACGCCGATGCCAACAGGGGCAGGGCCACCGAATAGCGGATTGTCATCGCCGCGCGGGGAGGTGTGTCGTTGCACCAGCACCTCGCCCTTGAAGGTGTGGTCGTCCTTCACCACGTAGCTGCCGGTGTAATAGAGGTAGGCATCGCCGCCAAGGATCTTGCCGTCGCGAAAAAGAATCACGCCGCTGCCTTTGCCTGTCCGACCATCGAGCAGGCTCACGTGAATCGAATAGAGGCCGTTCTTCATAACGTCCCATCGGCCGGTCACCATCGCCCAATGGCGTCACCGGTGAAGCTTTTATGCCAAAGCGCAACCTCCCGCGCAACGCGGCAATTTTGCCGGCTGTGTCCCGCGCCGGCACGCGAGCCGTAGTTGTCCCGGCTTGCGTGTGACGCTGACATGACGGTCTCATCATGCAGCGAGGCCTGTCCAACGAATCAGAGTTGGCCCGCGAAATGCATAACCATTGTTGCACTGGCCGCGGGGTGCTGGAGCAAGACAAACGTGAGCAACTGGATCGATTCCGGCGGCGATGAGCCGCGTCTGTACAGTGCGCGTCCCACGATTTGCGAAACACAACGACGGCGGATCGGCCGTCCGACACGGTGGCGAAGCGCGGCAAGTCTTGCTTGCGCGCTGGCGTTGATCGCGTTGGTTGCCCCTAGGGGCCACGCACGCGACCGCGGCCAGTTCGTCAATACCAATGCCGAGCTGAAAGCCTGGTTCGACGGCTTGCGCAGCGGCAAAGGGCCATGCTGCTCCGATGCGGACGGCTCGGCGATCTCGGACTCCGATTGGGAAAGCAAGGACGGGCACTACCGTGTCCGCATCCCGCGCCTCGGCTACATGATTGAGGGCAAGCAGCAGGAACTCGTCTGGGTCGACGTGCCGGAGGAGGCCGTGATCTCGGAGCCCAACCGGGTTGGACGAACCATGGTGTGGCCGATCTATGGCTATATGGGCGTCACCATCCGCTGCTTTATGCCCGGCAGCATGACCTAGCTGGCCGGGCAGCGCCTCGCCTGCCGCGTCACGTATATTTCTTGTCGCGCTCGAGCAGCTCGACGGAGATGCCTTCGGGACCGCGGATGAAGCAGATGCGGACGCCGGGCCGGATCGTGGTCGGCTCCCGCGTGAATGTCACGCCCTTGGCCTTGATCTCGGCCGCGACCGCGTCGATGTCCTTCACGGTGAGCCCGAAATGGTCGAGGCCCTGATGGGGATGTGGAGGCGGCGGGCTGACGGCGCTTTCGCCTTCCAGAGGCGCAATGAAGATCTTTGCGCCGCCGAGATTCACGTCGATTCGTCCCGGTGCGCGCACAATCTCGCCGCCGAGGATATCGCGCAGCCAGGCGGCGGTCGTTTCCGGATCCGGGCTGCGCAGATGGACGTGATCCCAGGTGACGACGACAGGCATTTCAATTCCTCCCGATAGGGTCTTCGATGTTGCGGCGCATGTTAGCGATCCCCATGGACGATCGCCACATGGCTCTAGGAGGATCCGCCTAGTTGTGGGAACCTTAATTCGCCTCGCGGATTGAAGGATGAGCGAGCAGCGCACCCATGAAATCAGGGTTTGGCCGGATCGGACTGGGACATTTCGTCGGGGACGGCGAGGAGCGGCAGCGGCTCCAGTCAGCCACAGGCGTTTGGTTGAAGCGGGGCCTGTTGTCGCTGCTGGCCGCGAGTGTGGTCGGTGGTGCAATCTGGCTGTTGATGCCTCCCTCCGAAGGCAATGTTGCTCAAACCGAACCTGTAAAATTGGCGCTGGCAGGAGTCGATTCTGCTTCGCCAACGTCAGCCCCAGATACCTCCGCTACGAAAGCCGCCGGGCTCGACCGGATGAAGATATCGTCGCAGACTTGGCGCCGCGGCGGGCTCGGCTCGAAGGCGCTGGTGACGTTCACCGTGCGAAATGACAACGACTATGCCGTAAAGGATGTCGAGATCGTCTGCGCCTTCACGCGGCGCGACGGCAGTCATTTGACGGACCGCAGCCGCGTGCTGGCTGATACGGTCAGCATGAAGAGCCGCAAGACTTTTGCACGCGTTCCAGTCGGATTCGTCAATGTGAATGCCGATCAGGCGAAGTGCTCGGTTGTCACGGCGCGGCGCGCCTAAAAGGCCACGCATTCGCTAGCGGAAAAGTTACCGTCCGTGCCCCTTGGCCGGAAATCTTGGCGTCGCCAATTGAACCAAAGGCTGGGCGCAGGAACCAATTAATGGATCGCCGGTTGAGGCGAAGGACCCACGCGGGGATGCGGGGGCGGAGTGCGGTCAATGCCCATCTTTCGGTATTTCATGTTTGTCGGCGGAGCGCTGCTCGCATTGCTGTTTGCGGCAGATTTCGTTTGGCCGACAGCGCCGGTTGCGCAGACCATTGGGGTTGCGAGCTACGATCAGCCGGCGATCCGGATCCGGTCCGACCGCCATTTGCCTGACCGGGTCGTGCTCGACACCAATCAGCCGACCTTTGCCGCGCCGATGGTGAAGACGGCTGCCGCCGCGCCACAGTCGACCGCGCAGGCGGACGTGTTGGCTGACATGTCGGCCAAGGCACGGGTGCGCGACACGTTCGCCCAGTTCACGCCGGCCGAAGCAGCTGCAGCGAAGAAGGCCGACGCCACTCAGCAAGCTCAGGTTGCCCAGGCCCAGACGCCTCAGGCTCCGGCGCATCCGAAGCGCAAGGTCGTCCGGGCGCATCCGGCACCTCAGCGTGGCCAGCCGATGATGCTGGTGGCGCAGCAGCCGCATTTCGGTCTGTTCAACACCACCTGGTGAGGGTGCCTTGGCCCGCCTCGAAATGGGGCGGGGAGGGCTTTTTATTGTCCGGCCTCTCTGCTAATTCGAGCCAATCCGAACGTCGTCGGTGCGCTGGCCTGCCAGCATAGGACCGCGGCGCTTCGGCCGGTGGCCCAATACCCGGGGTCAGGCGCTCGTAGCTCAGCTGGATAGAGCATCGGATTTCGATTCCGAGGGTCGGAGGTTCGAATCCTTCCGAGCGCGCCAGTCCACGACGAGCCGATTACCCTGATTCATGCGTCTGGAGCAGGTCGCTGAAGGCGACGTCCTTGTAGAAGTAGCGTTGTTGCTCCGTCCTCGCCGACTTCGTCCGTGTTGCGCGTTAATTGGCCTGGAGCCGGATTTGCCGGGCCCGCGCCAGCGTGTCCGAGGGCGCTTCGTGGAAGGTCGCGCGATAGGCCGCGGCAAACTCTCCGAGGTGATGGAAGCCCTGGGCGCGCGCGCACGAGGCGACTGAGGCACCCCCGCTTCTGAGGAGTTGGGTGCGGGTGGCCCAAAGCCGCTTCAGCCGGATGTATTGATGCAGGCTCATGCCGCGCACCTTGGCCACCGCGCCCCCGAGGGTCCGGACCGAGACGCCGAATTGATCGGCGAGATCGGCCGTATAGATCGGAGCGGTTGGATAGGCTCTGACGTAGTCATCGATCTGCTGCACGAGCCTGGCCGAGCGCACGCCCGCTCTTGGGGCAGTGCGATCTGACAGTGGGTTCATTTGAAACAGGTCATCGAAGGCGAGCAGCAGGCCCTCCTGAAGATGGGCGGCGACCTCCGTGGTCTCGAACATCTGTGGCTGGACCGACGCGGTCCGCAGGATGTCTTGCACCAGCTGCCGCGCATCGAGATGTGCGGAAGGGTCGGCAATGCGAACCCGCAAGGCATCGGCACGATCGAACCAGCCGCGGTCCCGAAGTGTGGGCGAGAACATGATCAACGCGTGATGATTGATCTGGGGCTCGACGAAATGGCAATGGTGGTTGCCGCGCAAGCCGATGAAGAAGCGCGAATCGATATCCATTCCGCTCGAACTGGCGCGCAGATCATCGCTCATTGGTAAGATCACCATGCCGCCCGGCGCGCGGTAGGTGGTCTCGAGGATGCGCGCAAACGACCTTGCGACGATGATCCGGCATGCCGGCAGGTTCACGATTGCTCGCGCTGCGGCGAAATTGGCGACGTCAAGGGGAATGCTCCGGGAATCTTCCAGGGCTTCGGCCGGTCGAAACGCGTCCACATCGGTAAACCGGGTTACCTGGAGCGCGGAGGAGGGAGCGAGGGCGTCGAAGAACATGCTTCTGGCCGGATGCTGCAATATGACAATAAAATGAACGTCGGTACGTGGCCATCAATGGCGAAACACGACGATTCAGTAAACCGGATTTTCGGCCGTAGTATTGCGGACATCATGCCACGATCGATCTCACCGTCAACGGTCGCGGCTCATCGGCTGACCGGTGGTGAGGTCGATGAAATGGAGCCTTGTACAGGCAGGGCAACTAAAGGATTCAAAGCTCCGTCCCTCGTGCTCCTGTCGCCTTTCGAGATGGGTTTGCACATTCATGCCCGTCTGCGGGCATCGGAAAACGATCAAATCGGCCATCAGCACAGGATGACAGCACCGCAAATTTTATCTTTGATCTAGATCAGTTTTGGAATTGCTCCAGCCTGACGGCCAGCGGCGGTCCCCCTATCTCGCAAAAGCGAAGGGGCCCCAGAGAGCCCCTTCAAATCTCACCAGCGGCGATAGCCGTAATAGCCATAGTAGCGCGGGCCATAATAGCGCGGGCCGTAGTAGCGCGGCGGCCCATAATATCCATATCCGGGGCCGTAGCCGTAATAGACGTTCGGCCGCCACCAGCAGCGTCCCCAGGCGTTGCAGACCATGCGGACCTGCTCGACGTCAGAGACCTGCGGGGTTGCAGGCGCAGGCGCAACGGGCATGGCCGACGCTGACGATGCCGCAAGGGCACCGAGCAGGGACGCGGCAACGAGGCCGATCTTGAGATTCATGATGTGTATTCCTCCGCTTACGCCATGCAGGATATCGAAGTTGTTCTGATCAAATTGTGGCAAAGTCGGAATGTAATGCTGATGAACAAATCTCAGCTCGCCCGCCATAGGCCTGACCATCACTTTGCCAAGTGAGCTCTTCCCGTATCATCGCCACCTTCATTGATCCTGCGCAATTCGTCCGTGCGGCTTCCTGCCTAACTTTGCCATCGTGAGCAGTCCTTCGCCGAATTCGAAGAACAGGCGCACACATGGTTTGGAGCAGTGCAATGAACAAAATGAGGATCGACAAGGGCGACTGGCTCGTCGTGTGCGACGGACGCAAGGCGCTCATCCTGGAAAATCTCGGCGACGAGATGTTTCCGAACCTTCACACCAGGGAGGTTCGCGAGCAGACCAATCCGTCCACGGCCGCGCAAGGGACCGATGCGCCTGGCAGGCTCCATGCATCGGTCGGCGGAGCCCGCAGCTCGGCAGAGCAGACCGATTGGCACGACGAGGCCGAGCGCACCTTTCTGCGCAGTCTCGCCGAACGGCTCGATACCGCGCTCAGCGCCGGGGAGACCTCGGGCCTGACCATGGTGGCCTCACCGCGCGCACTGGGCATGATCCGCACCGATTATTCGGACGCGGTGCGCAGGGCGCTCCGGGGCGAAGTCGGCAAGGACCTCGTCAAGTTGCCGGTCCATGAGATCGAGAAGCAGTTGCTGCTATCGGGGGCCGTCGGATAGGGCTCTCCGCCCGGAGAGGACGCGCGCGGCGCCCCTCAGTAGCAGGGGTGCCGGCGGCGGTCCTGACCGACATAGCTGGCCGCGCTCTGGTAGCAGTGATTGGTCGACGGGCCGTCGTAGTAGGCGAAGGTGCCGGGGGTGATACCCGGGCCGTAATTGTGCAGATAGCTGACCGGGTAGGGCAGCGGATTGGCGTAATAGCGGTGGTACCGGTGATGTACCCGCGCCTCCGCGTAGCCAGGGGCTAGGATTGCTGCCGACAGGGCAGCAACCGCGGCTACAAGGGTCAGCTTGCTCATCTCGATTCTCCGGAACCCGCGCAAAAAGGTCTGCCATCTATAGCCATTTCGGGCCGCCGGGGCACCCGTCCGAAGCCTGGAAATCGGGGCAAATCCAGCAGATTCCCGGATAGGTGTGACAGAATTGCCGGACCTGGGGTCCAAGCCTGCCCATTTTTGGCCTTTTCGGGATGCTTAACGAATTCCCCACACAAGTATGGCCAAAGAGAATCCGGTCAAAGATTTCTCCTGCCGGGTCCTTTGGGGGTTTGTTGGGGTGCTCTTCGGGGCCGGTACGTTTCCTTGCAAGGTTTTTCGCCGTCAAGCCATGCGCATCACGCTTCTCAGCCTGCTGTTGCTCTTCGTCGCTGCCGCTACTCCCGCGCGGGCTCAGCTGCATATCACCCGCGACCACGGCGGCTATGTCGAGGAGTACAAGGCCAAGTACAAGCGCGTCCGCGCCACCGGCGAGCGCGTGATCATCGATGGCATCTGCAATTCGGCCTGCACGCTGGTGCTCGGCATCGTGCCGCTGAACAAGATCTGCGTGACGCCCAAGGCGAGTCTCGGCTTCCACCAGGCCTATTACGACAAGGCCTTCACCTTCGGTATCAAGGTCACCAGTGCGGAAGGGACCTCCGACCTGATGTCCTACTACCCCGATACGGTGAAGGACTGGATCCGCCGCAATGGCGGGCTCACCACCGACATGAAGAAGATCAAGAACGGGGTCGAGCTCTGGAAGATCATCGATCCCTGTCCGGAAGAATGGTGATCTGCTGATCTGAGCCACCGCGTCCGTCGCGGCGCAGCATCAGAAATTCGCGTTGCCGCACCGCCCTTCGCTCAGGCAATGAGGGGCAATGAATCATAATCAAGATCATCTCGCTGCCCGCGCGGCGCCGGTGTTGTTCGTCCTGCTCTGGAGCACCGGCTTTATCGGCACCAAATACGTCATCAACAGTGCCGATCCCTTGACCTACCTCGCCATCCGCATGGCACTGGTGGTCGGTCTGATGGCAATCATCGCGGGCGTCGCTCGACCGAAATGGCCTGATCGCGCCGGGACCGCGCACAGCGCCGTCGCCGGCATCCTCGTCCACGGCTTCTATCTCGGCGGCACCGCTATCGCGATCGCGCATTCGATTCCGGCGGGGCTCTCCGCACTCATTCCGGGGCTGCAGCCGATCCTGACCTCGACGATTGCCAACCGCTGGCTCGGCGAAAAGGTGACGCCGGTGCAATGGGCAGGCCTCGTGCTCGGCCTCGGCGGTGTGGCGCTGATTCTGCACAACCGCCCGATGTCCGGCGAAGCCGGGCTCGGCTGGATCGCCTCGGTAGTCTCGCTGATCAGCATCACGCTCGGCACGCTCTACCAGCGCCGCTACTGCAATCACATCGACTGGCGAGCCGGCAATCTCGTGCAGTACGTGGCGGTGACGATCTTCTTCACGGTCGGTGCGTTCCTGTTCGAGGATCGGGTCGTGCACTGGACACGGGAGTTTGTGCTTGCGCTGGCCTGGCTTGCGGTCGCGCTCTCGATCGGGTCGATCGGGCTGTTGTACTGGCTGATCCGCCATGCCGCAGCGACGTCGGTCGCGAGCCTGTTCTATCTGGTGCCAGCCGTCACGGCGGTGATGGCCTATCTGTTGTTCGGCGAAAAGCTCGATGCGTTGGCGATCGCTGGCATGGCGATGTGTGCGGCCGCTGTGTTCGTGGTCAACCGGCGCTTTGCCGCGTAGTCGGGCTTGCCGGAATACATCCCTGACGTGCAGCGTCCGTCGTGTTAGTCTGACCGTATTTCAGCGGCCCTTTCACACGGTGATTTTCCATGAAAAAGGCGAAGCGTGCACTGCTCGGCAGGTCGATGAAGCCGGTCCGGATCGCCTGCATCAACTATGCCCCGGAGTCGATTAGCGGCGGCGATATGAGGCAGCTCACCGCGGCACTGCAAAAGTGTTACGACAAGCATTTCCTGCCGGTGTGGGGCTATCCGGTCGACCTCTATGTCACGCGCAAGCCGAAGGCCACCGATTGGCAATTGGTCTATTTCGACGACGCCCTGCACAAGAATATGCTCGGACGTCACGAGCTGACCTATCGTGGCCAGCCGATCTCGAAGATCTTTGTCAAGGCGCTGGATGGCGAGGCGGTCAGCGTAGCAGCCTCGCACGAACTGTTTGAGATGGTGCTCGATCCCATGGCCAATCTCTGGGCCGACCAAAATCGGCACACCCAATACGCCTATGAAGTCTGCGACGCCGTGGAGGAGGACACATTTGACGTCGACGGATTGCCGATGTCGAACTTCGTCTATCCGTCCTGGTTCGAGCCGTTTAGGCATCCCCGCGGGACCAAGTTCGACCACAAGGGAACGCTGACAGCTCCGTTCTCGATGACCGAGGGCGGCTACGTTATCAAGAAGGTCAACGGTCGGAAGGTGATCCGGGCGTTCGGCTCGCCGGAGAAGCGGCGGCGCTTCGCCAAGGAGGACCGGCGGGGTCATCGCAGCGAGTTTCGCGATCCGAAAGGCGTCCATCATCCGGGCCGGCGCAAGTCCAAGCGGTCAGGCTAGAGCGGTTCACGGATTTATTGAATCGGAAGGGATTCCGGATCTGGGGCGAATGTGATTCAAGATGCTGGCTGGGC
>NZ_JAKLUA010000018.1 GCF_022012435.1 Bradyrhizobium zhengyangense | reverse complement strand
GAGCTCCTTCCTGAGTGAGGGTTGCAACACCTCGATTCTCAGGACGGGGCTCTCCAGTGCTACCACTATCGTCTCAAATGGCTACCGGCCTCTCGGCTCTTGCTCCCGCGCAGCGGGCTGGAGCGCAGCGACTTTGTGCTCTGGCCCATCTGCGACTCCGGAGAACGTCCGCAATTGGTCAGCAAATGGCGGGGGGACCGGACATCAATCGCGGGCCCCTCGATGAGGATGGCTTCGGCGACCGTCGACAAAATTACTGACACAGTGTGTCGCAGCTAGCGCGACCTTGTTATTTTCGACGATCCTGCTAGAAGCCCCGCTCTAAAATCAGGGAGCCTACATGGCAACGAAGACGAAGAAGATTGTTCGCCGCGAGTGGACTGCAGCGGACGTCAAAGAGTTGCGCGCGTACTCAAAGGCACGCACGCCGATTGTGAAGATCGCTAAACAGACGAAGCGTAGCGTGCCCTCTTTACGGATGAAGGCATCAAGCCTTGGTATCGGGCTTGGTCACCAACGTTGACGCGTCTCCGTTCGTTCTCTTTACTCGGAAAACTCTTGCCCATTTCTGGAAAGACTTTTCCGAGTCGAACCAACCGCGAACGTCTTATCGCTTCGTGCGTGGGTTTCGTCGCGCAGGCTGCGTGGTCGCGGTGCTCTCCGCATTCGCGGATGCCAGCGCATCAACGCGTGCGCTGATTGAACCAAGTTGGTCAGACAAGAGTTTGCGCTCGCCGCCCTCTTTCGCAAGTCTGGCCTGCAAGTCGGTCAGTTGGTCTGCCAACTTTTGTTGGGACATCTGAACATCCTGAACAGCCTTCTGAAGTTCAGCCGTCTGGTTGCCCTGTTCCGCCCCGGGGTCTTGATGCGACGCCCTCTCTGTTCTTAGCGTTTGTATTTCGCGGTTCGCCCAAACAAGACCGCCCGCCGCGAGTACGACAACCAGCGCAAGTAGCAGCCACGGTAAGACCTGACGACGTTCTGTCATTACCACTCCTTGGATATGGGATCGGACAACCCAACGCTCAGAATCTGACGTAGTTGCGACGGTCATCTCCGAGTTTTCCCATTTTGGGGATACGTAAAATTCGGGACCCATCGGGCCTTAGGGCCTTCGCGCCAGCGAATCTACCCCCCTACCCCTAAGCGACTGAAGGCGTCCCGCGCGAGCCTTCACAGCACGCGCCTGCCTCGCTGGCCATGCTGCCGGTTATGACACCGCATACAAAGGGTACGCAGATTGTCCAGCGTGTCGGTCGCGCCTGGCGTGCCGCGTTCAATGACGTGGTGTGCAGTTAGCCTGTCGTTCGGGGTAGTGCAGAACTGTTGTCGCGCGCCATGGAAAACTGCCCCCTCAGCGACATGAGGAATTGCCCCCTCCTCGGATAGCTGAGGAGAGAGCGAATGAAACAGGGACGAATCACGGAAGGCTCGCCGTGGAGTGATCCACGGGGGCAGGTGATGAAGACGCCGGATGACGTGGCGGAGATGATGCGCCTGAGGGCGTGCGGGTGGGGTGTGAAGCGGATAGCGCGGCAGCTGGGCTGCAGCCATCACACGGTGAAGGACTACGTGGCGGCGGGCGGGGTGAAGCCCTTCAAGTCGCCTGAGCGGTCGAAGCGTCTCGACGGCCTTGAAGGTTGGCTGCGCGAGCGGTTCATCCGGCATCGGGGCAATGCGGATGTGGTGCGGCAGGACCTATTGGCCGAGAAAGACGTGGCGGTCAGCCGGCGAACCCTACAACGGGCCGTGCAGCCGTATCGCCAGGCGCTGAAGGCCGAAGCGTTGGCGACGACGCGCTTCGAGACGCCCCCGGGCCGGCAGCTGCAGATCGACTTCGGCGAGCGTCTGGTCGAGGTCGGCGGGGCGAAGATCAAAGCATTCGTGTTCGTGGCGACGCTCGGACATTCGCGGCGGCTACATGTGCGTGCGTTCCGGGCTGAGAAGCAGGAGCACTGGTTTGCGGGGCTTGAGAGCGCGTTCACGACCTTCGGCGGCGTGCCGGAGGAAGTGCTGATGGACAATCCACGCGCACTGGTGGTGCGCCACGACGCAGTGAGCCGGTCGGTCCAATTTAACGACAAGCTCATCGCGTTCGCGAAGCATTGGGGCTTCCGTCCTCGCGCCTGCGCGCCGTATCGGGCGCGCACGAAGGGCAAGACGGAGAATGGCGTCGGTTACGTGAAGAAGAACGCGATTGCGGGGCATTCCTTCGCGAGCTGGGAGGCATTCGAGGCGCATCTGTCCGGATGGGAGCGTGAGGTGGCGAACGTGCGTATCCACGGCACGACCGGCGAGGCGCCGATTGCTCGCTTTGCGCGTGAGGAGGCACACCGGTTGAAGCCGCTTAGCGGGCAACCGTCGTTCGGATCGTTGCGTGAACTGACCCGCGTCGTCGGCCATGATTGCGCCGTCGAGATCGACACGAACAGCTACTCAGTGCCGTGGCGCCTGATTGGCGAGCGCGTGGCGGTAACGATCGCGGCCGGCGAGGTGCGGATCCGCCATGGATTGCAACAGGTTGCGGTCCACAAGCAGTCGGAGGGTCGCCGGCTGCGGATCATCGACACCGCTCATCTCGATGGTGTTGCTGGTCGCAATGGCGCGGTCCGCCGGGCTGAGATCGCGGTGGCGGTGCTGGCGCCGTCCTCACCGCCGTCGTTGTTGCGCCCTCTTGCCGAATACGAAGCCGTGGTCGGAGGAAGCTTCTGATGGCGCGGGCAAAGAAGATAATGGAAGCAACGACCGATCCGCTCGATGCCATGCTGGCGCGACTGCAGCTCTCCGGGATCCGCGATCAGCTCGACAGCCTGCTCGACGAGGCGGCGCGCGCGAACCTGTCGGCGCGTGAGACACTGATCCTGCTGTGCGAGCGCGAGATTGCGCGCAAGGATCATCGCCGCATCGAGATGGCACTAAAACTCGCACACTTCCCGGCCGTGAAGGAGCTTGCGGGCTTCGACTTCGAGGCGCAGCCGTCGATCGATCCGAAGCAGATCCGCGACCTGGCCGCGTCACGTTGGATCGCCAACGGCGAGAACGTGCTGCTGCTCGGTCCGCCGGGCGTCGGTAAGACGCACCTGTCGATCGCGCTCGGGCGAGAGGCGATCTTGGCCGGTTACACGGTGCAGTTCACAACCGCGACGACGCTGGTCGCGGGTCTTGCCAAGGCGCACGGCGAGAGACGCCTGGACGAGAAGCTGCTCGCCCTGTCGAAGCCAAAGCTGCTGATCGTCGACGAGCTCGGCTACCTGCCGCTCGAACCTGATGCGGCGCACCTGTTCTTCCAGCTGGTCAGCCGGCGCTACGAAACCGGTGCCATGCTGATTACCTCGAACCGCAGCGTTGCCGAATGGGGTGCCGTGTTCGCCGATCCCGTGGTCGCCACCGCGATCCTCGACCGGCTCCTCCACCACAGCCACGTGCTGACGATCCGCGGCGACAGTTACCGGCTCCGCGCCAAGCGCAAGAGCGGCCTCATCAAGCCGCCGCCCGCCGGTGACGGTCCTCCGGTCGGCTCCGCCTCCCTCCGGCCTGTCACCGGCGGAAACAACCTTCAACCGAGATCATAATCCCGATGGTGGGGGCAGTTCTTCATGACGCAAAGGGGGCAGTTCCGGATGGCGTTTGACAACTGTTCAGTGCACCGGTTGCCGTCGCGCTGCAGGCAGGCAGCCCGTAGGGTTCGCCAGCTGGCAGATTTGTAGAAGGCGTCTGACTTGAAACCGGGTCTAACGTAGGGTCGCCACTGAGGTGGCCTGACCTGTTTGGATCGTAATGGCATTGTTTCCTTTCTGATTGTCGCCATGAAACCTTGGCCGTGGCTAGCGCGTTACGGCACAGTTAGTGCAATAATTTCATGGCGGAGGTTTTCGATGGAGCGCCGTCGGACCGAATTGGCAACATTTGCAGTCGCCATATTCACCGTTATCTTGATCGCGGCTGCAGTTACGATGGAAAAGGTCATTTTTCAGACGGCGAGCAACGATGCGCCGCCGTACACCACGGGCCTCGCTAGACCTCACCAACCGCTTGACCGGGCTCCGGGTGAGCCGCTACCGGCCGTGGGCGGGCCGGCTGGAGCGGTTAGTGAGCATCGCTAACCGAGACATAGCGCTACCGAATGTGTGAATCGTGAGGGATTTCATATCTCTCAAGGCGCTCAACGCCGGCCTGTCGCTCACGTTCTCCCAGCCGCAATACCAGAAACACATAAGCGCAGACTGCGGCCGCGAGGCCAAAATACAGCCTTCGCATGTCTCACTAAGGCGGTGGCGACACTGCCGTTCCTACCGTTGCAGTGCACTGAAGAATCCGCCGAACCACTCCGTCTCCCTTGCGTTACCAGCAATGGACCCGATGACAATCAGACAACACCTTGAGCAAGCTGAACGGCGCGCCGCCGAAGGCAGGCGGCTCGTCGAACATCAAGAAGCGTTACTGGCCGGACTAGACCGAGACGGCCATGACACCAAAGCTGTCCGAAAGGTGCTTGATGCGTTGCGCGAGACGCAAGCCCTTCATGTACAGGACGTAAGACGCCTACTCGAAGAGCTTGAGGCCGCGAGTCAGCCGCTGGCGTAGGTTACTGGTCAGGCCGGCCAGTTTGGCCTTTTCAATGGCCAGCTTCGCGCGTTCAGCTTCAACGTTGTGGCCGTCGTGTTCGAGTACGTCGAGTAGAATTTCTTGGCCTTCGATATACATTCGAAGTTCTTTGCTTTCCATGGCTTCAACAAATCCGTTCGGTGCAATGCGCGCACGGTACCGACTCCGGCTTAATAGGATGTCACCTGCCGAATTTCGATAGCCGGGTTAGCCGGTTCGAAACTCGCCAGCCGTACGTATCGTGCAATGAGTGATTTGCCGTCCATGGAATCGATGCCGGAAGCAATCCAAACCGCCTTTGCCAAACAAGGAGCGGCGGGCCGGGATGCGTTAAATGACAGCGAGCCTTACCGAACACCGGCCACGTCGAAAAACGCGCCAGCGACCTCGCCAGCCGGTTCTGGGCATATGACCATCCCCCTTCGAGCTTTTCTCTAAATCTTGCCTCCCACCAGCGTGACATACGGCCGGGGTATAAACCCCCGGCCTGTCACGTCACGCAATCTGGTCTGTGACACAGTCACGGAATGTAACACCCTGTCACGCGTCACAAACCCAGAACCATTCACCGACTGTCGCTATTCGCTTCTTCTCCGTAAGCTCGCTGACGGCTCGCGAAAACCGCTGTCGGAGTGTGGCGTCCCCGATCTTTGGTTCATTCGCGAGGGTATCAGCATAGAACCGGTTGCGCCAAGCAGTACGATTGGCAGCTACAACGCCTTCATGAAAGCCGGGCGAGCCCGCTGGCGGGGTGCGACCATCTTCCGCCAGAACTGCCCGCAAGGAGTCCAACGCCTTTTCGGTACTCCCTTTGAGGTTTGAGCCGTCGTTCGGCGTAACCTTCGCAGGCACAACCACAGGCGCCGTAGTCTCGTCACCTTCAGCATCCTTGCCGAGCGAAACCGATTCTAGCTTGAAGCCAGTGATGACACCTTCGTCCATGTCATTGGCCCCCGTGCACTTTAAAACAAATGCCTTCGCGGAACCGGTGCCGCCGACCTCGATGCCAAACGAGCTATCAATCGCGCCGTCCAAGTCGATAGCCCCCTTGCCACGGTCGCCTTCCCATCCGCTATGATGAATAGCAGCAACATGCGCCCCTGTGGCCCGGTGCAGTTCATCGACGGACGCGATATATCTCTGCATATCGCGCGACGCGTTCTGATCGCCGCCGCCAAAGGTCCCAGTGACCGTGTCGACGATAATAAGAACGCACTTCTGCCCAAGCCGTTCTTCAAGCCGTTTGACTGCCGCCCCGAGCGCTTTTGCATCCATCAACCCGGCTGTCATGTCCAGCTCACCGCCAGCTACAACGAACGGGATGCCATACAGCCCGTGCTTCTTACGCCACGCCGCAACCCGCCGTTCAGTCGTTCGCTTGCGTTCGGCGGCAAAGAAAACGACAAGACCCTGCTTCACGTTGCGCCCGTGCCATTCCATACCGGCCGCAATATGCGCACCGATATCGAGCAGCAACACGCTCTTTGCGGTACCAGGCTTGGCGACGAACAAGGTGAATTCGTCGGCGCCGAGAAAGTCCTTAACAAGCCAGTCCTTTTGAACTGTCTCATTGACATCATCGAATAACGTGAACTCGAAACGTTCGCGGTGTGCCGCTAACACCTCTGTCGGCGCTTGCAGGGTTCTCGGCCTAGAGATTTGACTATCGACCCAAGCGGTCCCGGCCGGAAAGATTTCTGCAAGATTCACTGATAAACCTCCGGGGTTGCTGCCCTCACTGCCATCCGCCAATAGACCTCAGCCTCAAAGTAGCCGCGAATGGATGACGGAAAGTCATCAATCTCGAACCGGCTCAGCTTGCGTTCATCGCCGCCGAAGCCGAAGTCCCACGCCTCCAGTGCAACGGTGATATCGTTGCACTCTACTGTTCTGGCTTGCCGCAACTGTCTTAGCCCGCTACGCGAGAACGGCGCGATATGACAGACCCCAGTGCAACCGGCATCAAGCCAATCCACTGGTCTTGCATGAAGCCGCACCGTCTTTCGGCAAGGTATCGTGCCAAGCCATATTGCGCGGCCATTAACTGTTTCAGTATCGAAAGCTTCGTTGGCGCTTTGATTTCATCAGTCGTACCCCACCGCTTTACTCGTTCATCGCGAAACGAGACGACGCGGGATGGCAGCTTTTTGTGTGCACTCTCAGAGAATCTTTCGACGTTTGCACTTCTTTTGGAATTTTCAGTTCGCGCACAAAGTGCGGGCTGCAATAGCCGCACTTACCAAGTTCCGGCGCTCCGATCAGCCTCGTTTCAAATTCAACACCGTCTTCGGCAAGCGCGACAAGCGTGTCTGGACTTAAAGCATCACCAAGCCCTGCTTCCGGTGCAGCCACCTTGGCATCCGCAATCCTTCCGGCATCAGATTGAAGCGGATCGGTCGATTCGAACAAGTTGAGATAGCTGCGCAAAGCTGCAAGTACGACATCGTCAAACCGTTCAGCAACGTTGCGAGAGGGCCGTGATAAAATGTGAGTGTCCGTCTCCGGATTTGCACCGCGCCAGGCATTGAGAATGCCTCTGTAGTCGGTTGGGGAGCGACTTACATTGTCGTTGGCCGCCACCGGAATATCTTTCGCTCTCCAATCCTTCCTTGGATCGAAGCGACCTAGCAGGGTGTTGAAGAGCTCAGCCGCGTTCGCAAACGAAGGCTGAATCGTCGCCATTGTGGATGTAGAAGTGGCCGACGAGCCTGCCCGCAGTGCCGATGGTAGGCCAGCCGTCTTGAATGTTCGGCCTGATAACGCTGCACCGAACCTTCATTTGGAATCGTTCAGCGCACTCGTTGGTGGTTGCTTCATCAATACGCCAGCCGTCTGTTGCGATGTGAGACAGCACTTCCGGAAGTCTTTGTGCAAGTTCGAATTCATAGTCAGTCAAAAGCGTTGCCTTTCAAATCGGTGGCGCGCCGCATTCTCACGGCACGGTTTCTTTTGTTGTGTCTGTCGCTGCCTGTGCTACTTAGTTCTTCATCGCTCCCCCACATTCCCCTTCCGAAATTTGCGCGCACGACTCCGTTACCGCCCGATTCGAGCGGTGCTGCGATTACGCACGCGGTATCATTCACGCATTGCCGCGCGTTTCGTCTATCCCTTAGCTAGGCTACGTTCTCGTTCCTCCCCCAAGCATAGGGCGACTCGCCCTACGCTATCCCCAAAAACACTTTCGCCTCTGGCGCCGGGATGGCGAACAGAGGCGAAGGCGTTAGCTCAATGCTGAGCAGTCGTTTCATTAAATCCCTTGTAGCAGAAAACCGGACGACTTTCTACGTGTCCGCAGAAATTCTCTCACGCGTTTACTTCAGTTCTTATAGCCGATTTCAGCACACTTTTGTAGGTGTATCGCGAAATCCTCTTTCGCGTTATCTGTCCTTCTTATAGCTGAAATCGGAACGTTTTTTCTAGGTGGCCCTAGAAATTCTGCCGTCAGCCGCGATACCAAATTGACGTTGAAGACATTGCGAAATTGTACTGCATTGTCCAACTATGCTTCTGCGCCGCAGCGCTTTGCGTGTTCGGAAAGGGCGAGCGGCCGTATGCTTTGGTCTAGCTGGCCGTTCATGGCGCGAGGGACGTAAGGTCGCAGCATGAAACCCGAACTCACCGACTGTAGCGACTGCGGAGCCCCGGTCTCCTTTTCGGCCTTGGCTTGCCCGACCTGCGGTTCGCGCGAGCCTGCAGGGCCATACGTTCAGAGCCGCGCTGAGCGGCGGCGGCATCGCGCCGAAGAGAAGAATGACCAGACGTTGCTGGCCATGGCAGTGCTGTGCTGTGGGATTGGGGTCTGCTACGGCAGTCTAATGGTTGGCCCTTGGGGTGCCGTTGGGTACGGCCTCATAGGCGCGATTATTGGCGTCCCAGGGTGGGTTCATCATCAATGTCAGTCGGAGGCTGTTCGGCTAAAGCCGTTCACCGCGCCCTTTTGACCGGCCGACCGGCGCGCTATCGGTCCAAATCCCAAAGCTGAAAATGCCGCTTTGTTCTTGTCGGCTACAGGGTTCAATCCCCTCAGCCGGCACCAGCACTCGATGCGCATCCCTCAGCTTGAAGTCTTCGGTATGCTGCCGTGTTGCAGATGCTCGACGTCCGTGCCGTCGATATCGATCCATGCATGCTTCGACCGCTCGAACACCGATTTGATCGGCGCCGGGAAATTCGGGTCCGCGATTGCACCGACGGCAACGCCGATCATCGTAGGGAGTTTGTCGGGCCTCCAAAACACCGTCGAGCCGCAATCGGAACAAAAATAACAGCGGACCTTGCCGCCGCTTTCGCCGACGCGAACATACTCCTTCGGCGCTCCTGAGATCTTGACCGCCTCGACCGGATAGAAAGCGCCGACGCCGAACGGCGCGCCGGTCCGCCGCTGGCATTCGAGACAGTGACAAGCCGCGACCAGGTTGGTCGGCCCCGGAAGCGACAGCGCAAGCGCGCCACAACTACATCTGGCGTCGATCATTGACTCCACTCCTTGCATCCATTGCCTCGATGTCTGTGCGTCAAGCCGCGGCGATGATGGCCGAGCGTGTCAGGCGCGCTCGGCTGTGCCTTCCGGCAACTCATCCAGCCGCCAGAGTCCGAGGCTCTTGTCGCGCCAGCCGCCACCGCCCTCGTCGCAGCGCTCGTTGATCAATTCGCGCGGGGGCGGCCAGCGGAACGGCGGCTTCGTCATGTTGAGCGCCCGCCAGTCGCCGTCCTCGCAATCGCTGTTATCCTCCCATTCCGGAAACGTCGTGACCAGCAGGAATTGCGCACCGCTGGCACGAAAGCCGGCAATGGCGCGTGCGATGTTCCGGAAGCTCAGATGCACGAGGCAATCGCGGCACAGGACCACATCACAGCTCGGCAGCGAGTCACGCGTGATGTCGGCGACGAAAAAGCGGCCCCGCAATTCGCCTCGCGCCACGCGCGCACTGTTGGCCGCGATCAGCGATGGCACGATATCGATGCCCGTATAGTCGACGTCGAGGCGCATGTTGCCGATCCAGCCCGCATCGCCGCAAGGCGCATCGAGGAGTGAACGCGCGCCCAGCCGATGCAGCAGGCCGGGCAGCGCTTCGCGGATCGCGGCGGTGGCAAGATCTTCCGACCCGAGGCCCGAGACCGACGTCGCAGCTCCCCACAAATTGGTCCGCTCGATCCTCTCAAAACGCGCGGCGAGGTCGAGGCCTGCAAAATTCTCGCGGTCGGCAATGAACCGTTCATGGGCGAGCACGGCGGGACGATGGGAGATCATCGGATGGGACTCACGTCAAGATTCCGTCGCAAGCTTACTATGCGCGCGAGGCATTCGATCCAAAATTCCCGCGAGCGAAATCGCTCATGGTCACCCGACGAACCGCCCTGGCCAGCCTTGCCACCCTGCTGGTGCCCATCGCCGAACGCAGTGCTGCGAGCGAAGGTGCGCGGGACGGCGACTGACCACAGATTGGATCAGAGTTCAACATGAGGTAGCATGCGCATCGCATGTCCTCTTATACGAACCGCGAAAACGCCAAAATCATCGCCGGAGCCGTCGCGGCCATCGTCGCGACGCTCTTCCTGTTCGCGATCACGATGGCGCTCTTGCTGCAATAGGATCTGCGACCTGCCGGCGGCGCAAGGCCGCCGGACCGTGGACGTCGCGCGGGATCAGGCCGCGCGCACCGTCCGCAGGAATTTGCCGACTTCGTCCTTCAAGCGGGTGCTGTCAGTCGCCAGCATCTTCGCAGTCGCGAGCACTTGCGAGGAGGCCGAACCGGTCTCCGCCGCGCCGCGCTGACACAAAATGGCGCGCACAATCTTGCGGAGGAATACCCATTCGACCGGTCGCACGTCAGCTTCGTGAAAAGCTTTGCTCGCTCGTCGGGCAGCCGACTCTCATCGCCCCACGGAACCAACCGAGGGGCCCGTTTGTTTTCGTCTCATGCGGATCAGAGAAGACGATCGAAATATGGTGCTGCTAACGACGGTCGCGCTGTGCTGCGGAGTCGTGGCAGGCGGACTCGCGATACTCGCGCCGGTGTTTGGTCAGGCTCCTGAGAAGCAGGTCGCAGACAGCAGACCGATCGAGAACGCAAACCCGACATCCATCCGGGTGATCGGCGCCCCCTTCGTGCCGAATGTCAATCCGCGCCAGCGCTAGAGCATGATCCTGAAAAGTGTGAAGCGGTTTTCCGAGAAGATCATGCTCAAACAAAGAGCTAAAGCGCGACGACCATTAAAGCCAATCCCATCGCGCTTTAACGATCCGGCGAAACCTCGCGACCGTCATCTGGTTGGGTATGGGCGCGCACCAAATCCTCGACGAACGCCATCACCTCCGCCCGTTTCTCGGGCGGCAGTGACAGGAAGGCGCGGACAAGGCGCAAGCCCTGCACCTCGTCCGACAGGTCGGCCCTGGAATCCATCTGGACAATGTCGGGCGACCGGGAAAAATATGCAATCCCCTTGCATGCAACCTTCTTGATTCGGCGCCCCGGCTTTGGTGGAATAGCTTGAACAGGGTGGTGGATCATGAAGTGGATCAGGGAGCGCGACGCTCTGATCGCGCAGACGCTGGCCTTCGTGCAATCGGTTGCCGGCAAGAAGGACGATTTCCGTCAGCCGGATACCGCTACGGCTCCTCCGGTCCTGACCGCGGAGATCGTCTCCGTACGGGCCGTGACCGTGGCGCTCGAACAGGCGCAGTCCGAACCGCCGCCGCAGATCGCGCCGACGCCCCAGCCCTTGCCCTCATCCCCACCGCGAATGGCTGGCGACTTCCGCAGTGAGATGCAGACCCGCATCGCCAATTTCAGGAAGCATCAGGAGCGGTTCGAGCGCGAGCGTGAGGAATATTGTGCGGCGACACTGACCAAATTACGCGCCGCCATCCGGGATGCCGACGCGAGCCCGCCGGCTCGGAAGTAGGGCCGACCGCCCGCCTACAACCAGGACCACACCAGCCAGAGATTGGCTGCGCAGGCGCCGACCAGTGCCAGCGTCAGCGGCAGGAGCATGTGCCCACAGCAGGTTTTGAGGTCGGTCGTCATGGACGGAAACATCCGCTGATTCCGCCAAATGAGTCCCAAGGTTTCTTTTTGTGGGGATTCAGGACTCGTTAAGGACTCAGGACCGGCCATCCGGCTCCCTCAACCCGGCAACGATCACGGCCCCGTGATCAACCCGGAACCGCTCGGCCTGTGAAGCCGTTAACGCGCTTTCCGGGAGCGGGAAGCATGCCCTACGCCCTGTTCTGTAACGACAGCCAGATCAGCAAAGCCTATCCCGATGAAGCCGACGTCTGGAAGCTTGCGCAACGGAGCGGGCTGGTCGTGGACATCGGTACCGACGACGAGCGGCAAGGTCCGCGCCGGGTGCTCGACAATGATTACGAGATCCGATCCTGCCGTGCAGCCCAAGGCGAGGACCCCGCCCAGAACAAGGCGGACGCCGAGCGGGAATCCAGGATGGAGCTTCAGCTCAACTCGTGAGGTCCGGCCAATAGGGTTTCAGGGCAAGGCGCGCTTCAAGGCGTCGCGATCGCGAGCGAAGCCTGCTCACCGGCAAGCGCGACGCAGGCCTTGCGGCGGTGCAGCCCGCGGATAGCTCCGGTAACCTTCAGCACCTTGCCGGACGGGCAGGACGCGTCCTTCACGAAGGCAACCTCGTAAGGTGCCAACATCAAAGGCTCGGATTTGAGGATTGTTTGGGCAGAGCACGGGACCGCGGCGAAGAACGCGACAACCACCAGTGACGCCAAGATACGCATGTTCGTCATCCCACCAGCCCGGTAATCCCCTAATACGCGTACCGGAGCGCGAGTTCCGTAAGTCGCAATAATTATTTTTGCTTTACCCGATCCCCGTGACACGCATGAGAAACCGCGCGCCAGACTGTTTGCTTGCAAATGACGCGCCAGATGGTTCACGCAATGAAAACAGGGCGGGCAAAACGAAAGGCCGGCGGGAGCCGGCCTTTGTCAGATCGTGCTGGTGCTCGCCTTGGGCGGCTCAGTAGCGCGAGGCCGCCGGCCCACCCCAGCCGAAGCGATAGTTCACACCGACCTTGACGGTATGCTCATCGTCTCGGCCGCGGACGCCGACGACGTCGGCCGGGCCGGAGGTGATCGTGGTGCTGCCGAAATTATAGTACTGGTATTCGGCCTTGGCCGACCAGTTCGGCGCGAACATGTATTCGAGGCCGGCGCCGACGGTGTAGCCGTCCTTGCTGTTGCCGCTGGCGGTGAAGGTCTGCGGCACGCCGGCGACGTTGACGCCGAGGCCGCCATTGCGCCAGGCGTAACCGCCCTTGGCGTAAAGCAGCGCCGGGCCCCAAGTGTAGCCGAGGCGGCCGGTCACCGACCCGATCTGGTCCGTGTTCGATGTCACCTGCGTCCCCAGCGGGAACGTGACCCCGTTGTTGTTGGTCGGCAGCCAGGAATACTGGGCCTCGATACCCACGACCCAATTGGGCGCGAACTGGTAGTCGAAGCCGCCCTGCACGCCACCCATGAAACGGGCGTTGCTGGACTGGAAGGTCGTGTCGCCTGCGAAGGCGCCGCCGACATGGCCGCCGATGTAGAAGCCGGTCCAGTTGTAGATCACCTGCGGCGGCGTATAGGCCGGCGCTTTCGTGTAGGTGCGCGCCTGCATGTCGGCCGCGGCCGCCGGTGCGGCCAACGCCAGCAGAGCTGCTGCGCCCAGCAAAATCGTCTTCATGATCATCCCCGTTCTTTCAAATTCGACACTCTGGAAACAACGTGGCGCGAATTAGGTTGCTTCGCGGCGATGCCGGAACGTTGATCGTTCGTTACTGTGACGGGGCGGCAACATCGCGATTTTGTTCCGTCACGGACGCTTGCGCCGACAGATTCTGTCGCCCGCGCATGTTCCGCCGTAACGATTTGTCGCAAGGCAAAACCGCCTCGTTCAAACCTCGCCAAAAAGTGATCCAGCGGCTCCGGCAGCTTTTGTCCTAGCAGTCCGCGATGAAGACGGACTTTGCGCTACCGCGGCATCTTTTCCAGTTCTGGAAAGGGCGCATAAACCGCACCGGCGCAGAGCTCGCTCGCGCGATCGACGACACGGTCCGCCCGGCCATTGACGTAGACGACGGCGCGCTCACGCATGGCCTTGTAGCTGCCATCGGTCTCCCGCGGCGTGAAGTGCAGGCAGCTGATGTAGAATTGCCGTCCGCCGATCTCACGCAGCACCGGATCCGCCATGCTGGCGTCGCGCACTCCGACAGGATTGTTGAGATAGGCGTGAATCAGAGCGAGCGCGTCACCGCGAAAATTGTCGGGAAACGGCTGCGGGCCGCCGGCCTGGGCCCCTTCCATCAGGGACGGACGGTCACCCTCGCTGCCGAAACAGGCCGCGAGCGCCAGGGGCAGCACCAGGATCAACGTCAGCCTCGCCGCACGTTTCGCCAATCGGCTCACAATTCACGCTCGTCGCTCAATCGACCTGGAGCGTGCCAGCCCCAAGGGTGCAATGATGCATGTCTAGAGATGTTTTGCCCGACGAGTCAAACGGATTCGCAAAATCCGCAGGTTGGTGTCATCTGCCGTCGTCTACTGTGCATGGGGTTGTTTTCGAGATTCGCAAAACGGCGCACCGGCCCGCCGCCAGGCCTCGCGCTTGCGCGAGGGCGTGACGAGCGAGCCGGGCCTGAACTCCACACGCGGCGGCAGGGCAATCCAGGGATGCCGCCGCGCGGGATCAGTCGTTAGCTGCGCTTCTCGGCGGTCACCGGCTTGGTGAGGCCCGACTGCGTCTTCAGCGACTCCTTGGCCGACAGATGCTTGTGGTGATGACGATGCGTCCGCACGGTCTTGTGCTCGTCCGGCGTGACTGCTGCATTGGCGTTCATCGCCTTGGTCTTGGTATCGACCTTGGCAGGCGACTTGATGTCGGCGGTCTTGGCATCAGCCTTGACGCCGGCGTCGGGCCTGGCAGCGGTGGTCGAGACCTTGCTCTGGGTCTGATCCGCCTTGATCACCGGGGCGGTCGTGGTGGTCTTGGCCGCATCCTTGGCGAAGGCCGGGGCGGCGATGACGGAAGCTGCGAGCAAGGCTGCGGAAATGGTCTTCAACATCGTTGTCTCCTCTTGGAAGGATCTTGAGGCGGCGCCCTCTCGCCAACTCTTCGATCATGGGGGAGAGCCTAGATGCCCCGCGCTGAACCCGTTCTGAAGCGCGTGGCAGGCTTCTGTTCATCTGGATGACAAGTTTGTTATCTTCGCCTTGGGAAGGCCGAGGGCCGGAGACGGCCGGGAATGTTTTTGGAGGCCGGGTGTTCCGGTCTTTGGGCAATCGTGTAGGATCGCCACGTTCCATTCGGGAGAACTTAGATGCGCAGACTGTCAACGCTTCTTGTGCCGGGACTTGTCGCCATGACCTTGGCGGCCGGACCGGCTCTGACCAGCGCCTATGCCGCCGGCAGTGACGAGCCCTCCTCGCCGCCAAAGTCCGATACCTCGACCAAGAAGGGCAAGAAGAAGAGCTCTTCCGTCAGCGATCCGAAATTCCTCGCGGCCTACCGGACCGCGTACACCACGATCTACGACAAGCACGACTATTCGGACGCGATCGGCCAGCTGAAGCAGCTCAAGCGTGACGACGTCGCCGACGTCGCCAATCTGATCGGCTACTCCTATCGCAAGCTCGGCGACTACCAATCGTCGAAGGCCTACTACGAGATCGCGTTGAAGGACGATCCCAACCACGTCCGCACCTGGCAGTATTACGGCCTCTGGCAGCTCGAGCAGGGCAACCGCGAACAGGCACAGTATCACCTGAACAAGATCGCCTCCCTCGCCGGCACCGACAGCTCCGAGTATCGCTCGCTGGCTGCCGCACTCGACAAGCCGACCGGCGCGACGCTCGTCTACTGAGATATCGCATCTTCTGATGACGCGAACGGGCACGACCTTTGCGGGTTGTGCCCGTTCTGCTTTCTCGGCTAGCTTTCGCACACCCATCCCCCTCGCAAATTGGTAACGCAATGGACACGTGGCTGCGATCCGCGATCGACTACATCGGCTCCTGGATCGAATTCCAGCAGACGACCTTCCAGCAGCCGGGCGTCTTGCTCGCCTTCGTCCATCGCGGCGAGGTCGTCGCCGAACATGCATTTGGGCTTGCCAATCTCGACACCGGCGAGAAGCTCACACCGCGCCATCGCTTCCGCATCGCCTCGCACTCCAAGAGCTTCACGTCGGCCGGCATCATGAAGCTGCGCGAGCAGCGCAGGCTCCGGCTCGACGATCCCGTCGGGCAGTACGTCAGCGGCCTTAATCCGCGCGTCGCCGAGACGACGATTGCACAGGTGCTTTCGCACAGCGCCGGGCTGACGCGCGACGGCGTCGATTCCGGCCAGTTCATCGACAGCCGACCCTACCTCAATGCGAATGAGCTGCTCGCCGAGCTGAAGCAGCCGACCGCGATCGAACCAGGCACGCGTTTCAAATATTCAAACCACGGCTTTGCCATGATGGGCCTCGTCATCGAAGCGGTGACAAAGGAGCCCTACTCCGCCTGGATCAAGCGCGAGATCATCGAACCCGCGGGTCTGCGCGAGACCGAGCCGAACGCGCCGCTTCCCAGGGGCGCGCAATTCGCGCGCGGCCATACGCGCAAGCTGCCGCTCGGCGAGCGTTGCGTGATCCCAGGCGACAATCCCGCCCATGCGATGGCATCCGCCGCAGGCTTCGTTGCCACCGCGGCGGACACCGCGCGATTCTTTGCCCAGCTTGCCCCCAATGCGAAGAAGAGCGTTCTGTCGGTCGCGAGCCGCCGCGAGATGACGCGGCATCATTGGCGCGTCCCGCAAAGCTTCGAGGCCTATTACGGCCTCGGCGTCAACGCCGGCAAGACCGACGGCTGGGACTGGTTCGGCCACGGCGGTGGCTTCCAAGGCTATATCTCGCGGACCTGCTCAATTCCCGGATGCGAGCTCGCGATCAGCATCCTCAGCAACTCCATCGACGGCGCCGCACCGTTCTGGATGGACGGCGCGATGCAGATCCTGCGCGTTTTCAAGAGCCGCGGCGCACCCGATCGACGCGTGCGCGACTGGACCGGCCGTTGGTGGACGATCTGGGGCGCGACAGACTTCGTGCCCGCCGGCAACCGCGTGCTGATCGCCAACCCGCAGTTCAACAATCCCTTCATGGACGCTGGCGAGATCGAAGTCACCGGCCGCGATACCGGCAAGCTCGTGTGGGCGGCCGGCTATTCCAGCCACGGTGAGCCGGTGCGCCGCGTCCGCGACAAGCGCGGCAAGGTCAGCGACATCTGGATCGCCGGCGCCAACGTCAAGCCAGCGGCGGTCGTTGCACCGGAGATCGCGCGGCGCTATCCGCCGCGAAAGCGCAGGCCTACTCCCGAATAAGCGCCTCGACCTCACTCCGCAGCGCCTGCCGCGAGCCATCACGCGAATAGAACATGTGGCCGCCCGGATAGACGACGAACTTTACCCGCGACGTCGCAAACGCCGGCAGCTGGTCGAGCGCCCGCTGCGTGCCGAAATAGGGCGTCGCGAGATCAAACAGACCGTGCGCGACCAGTACGTTCAGCTTCGCATCCGTGGCGAGTATCTGGCGCAGCTCCGAGATCGATTGCGGCGGGTTGATGCCGCCACCAAAGTCCCAATTGTGCTCGACGGCGCCGTTGAGGACTTCATAAGAGCCGTCCGGCCGCCAGTTGAGCTTTCGCGTGAGCACATCGACCGCCGCGCTCGTCAGCGGCGCCTGAAGCGCATCGCCGGAGGGGTCGCCAAAGCGCGAGTTGCTCGAATCCGGATAGGGATCGAGACCACGCACCGAGCCGTCGTAGCGTCCGGTCACCATGCCGTTCTTGCGATCGAGTTCGCGACGGAATTCGCCGACATCGAAGCGGCCGGCGAGCCTGCGGCTTACTGCCTGGTCGATGCCGGTGAGTTCGGCAACCTTGTCGGCGAGGCGATTGGTGGCTTCCTTGTCCGCCTCGCCCTTGACGAGATCAGCCAGAAATTCGCCGCGTGCGTAGGCCTCCACGTCGGCGAGATCAGCGCGCTTGACCGGTCCCTTGGCTTCGCGCGCCACCGCCACGTAGCTCGGCAGGCTCGCGACATATTGCAGGAGGCTCGTGCCGGTGAACTCGCGGAAATCCAGGAGTGGTGACACAAGGATCAAGCCTCTGACGCCCACGCCGTGCTGAATTTGCAACTGGCGCACGACCTTCGGCCCACGAATACCGCCATAGCTCTCGCCCGCGACATATTTCGGCGAGGTCAGCCGGTTGTGCTTTTCGAGCCAGCGGCGAATGACGAGCGCGATCGAGTTGACATCCCCGTCGACCGAGTAGAACCGCTTGCGCGCATCCTCATCATTCGCGATGACACGGCTGTAGCCGGTACCGACAGGATCGATGAAGACGAGATCAGTAAAGTCGAGCCAGGTCTCCGCGTTCGGCTTCAGCTCGGGCGAGGCCGACGGCGACAGCCCCTCGCCATCAAGCGGCAGCCGCCATGGCCCGACCGCGCCGAACTGAAGCCACGCCGAGGATGCGCCGGGCCCGCCGTTGAAGAGGAATGTCACCGGCCGCGTGGCGCGGTCGGCGCCGTCGAGCTCGTAGGACGTGGTGGCGATGTCGGCGAGCGGCTCGCGCTTCTCATTGAACACCCGGATCGAGCCGGCGGTCGCGGCGAAGTTGAGCGTTCGGCCTGGCAGATCGAGGGTCTGTTTGGTGGTCGAGTCGTCAGGAAGGCGACGATCGGAAGCCGCTGGCGAAGCCTGCCCCGCATTTTGTGCATTGCCGCCGCGACCGGCCTTCTGTCCGGCGGGCGTTGCCGCCTCGTTGCGAGGCTGAGGCGGATCGTCCGCCCGTGCCGCGCCCACGAGCGCGAAAGCAACGACCGCAAGCACCAGCCCCGCACGGCGATGCATCGGCAAGCTCATCAACATGATTGTTCTCCCTGCCCCGCTCGCGGCTTCCCAATCTCAGAAGTAGCCGCCAATTGCGACGGTTTGGGGGATCGGAGCCCCTGGATTCGCGTTCCAGGGCCGATGAACCCGGCTTTTACCCTCAAACGAGACGCCTGGCCGGCCCCGCGTTTGCCTTGCTGGCCGGTCATCCTCGACAATACAGGCCAAGGTCGTATAGACGACCTCGGCGGACCTTTCTCGAGCCAGCGGCACCTACCTGGAAGCCATGACCAAGCCATCGCGATACGAACGGATCGCCTTCGTCGCCAGCCCAAGCAGCGAGGCAGAGGCCGCCTTCCACCAGCTTACGGCGCAATACGGCAATTGCGATCCTCACGAGGCCGACGTCGTGGTCGCGCTTGGCGGCGATGGGCTGATGCTTCAGACGCTGCACCACCACATGCGCTCGGGCAAGCCGATCTACGGCATGCATCGCGGCACGGTCGGCTTCCTGATGAACGAGTACTCGACGCACGATCTGCGCGCGCGGCTCGAGGCGGCGCATGAATCCGAGATCAATCCGCTGCTGATGCGCGCGACCGACGTCAGCGACCGCGTCCACCTGCACCACGCCATCAACGAGGTCTACCTGTTCCGGCAGACCTCCCAGGCGGCACGCCTGCGGATCCTGATTGACGAGCGCGAGCGCATGCCCGAGCTGATCGCAGACGGCATCATCGTTGCGACGCCGGCGGGCTCGACGGCCTACAACCTGTCGGCCCAAGGTCCGATCCTGCCGATCAACGCGGCGCTGCTGGCACTGACGCCGATCAGCGCCTTCCGGCCGCGGCGCTGGCGCGGCGCCCTGCTCCCCAACACCGCCTATGTCGTGATCGAGGTGCTGGAAGACGACAAGCGCCCAGTCGCGGCGGTCGCCGACCACGAGGAGGTGCGCAGGGTCCGGCGCGTCGAGATCCTGTCCGACAAGACCATCTCGATGCGCATGCTGTTCGACCCCGGCCACAGCCTGGAGGAGCGAATTCTGCGGGAGCAGTTCGGCAATTGAGCCCCTGCCGGGGCGCCAGGCGGCAACGCTTCATTAACTCCCGGCGCGATATGGTTAACGAAGGTTGACCGCTTTGGCCCGGGCGTCATGTTCCGCATCGATTTCAACAAACTGCGCTTCCTCGTCTGCGACGACAATCCGCACATGCGCCGCATCCTGCGGACGCTGCTGCATTCGTTTGGCGCACGCGAGGTCTATGAGGCCGAGGACGGCGCCACTGCGCTCGAAATGTACAGCCACTACGTGCCCGACATCGTCATTACCGACTGGGCGATGCCGATCTTCGACGGGCTCGAGCTCGCGCAGATGATCCGGCAGCCGGATTCCAAGGGCAATCCCTATGCACCGATCATCATGCTGACTGGGCATTCCGAAAAGCGTCGCGTCACCGTCGCGCGCGATGCCGGCGTCACCGAATTCCTCGCCAAGCCGATCTCGGCCAAGGGCCTCTACCAGCGCATCCTCAACGTGGTCGCCAGCCCCCGGCCCTTCATCAAGACCAAGACCTATTTCGGCCCCGACCGGCGCCGCAACACCAATTCCGCCTATATGGGTCCGGAGCGCCGCGTCGGCGAAAAGCACGAGGTGCTTCAGCAGCCCTCACTGCTCGACAAGGCTCGCTCCACCATCTAGCGCAACGTCATCAGGCAAGGCAGGCATCATGGCGAAGAACAGCGCAAAGGACATCGAGGTCAAGGCCTTCGCCACGCATCACGTGATCACGCAGCCCAATCCGCTGCGCAAGGTATTGCGCCGGGTCGAGGAAAAGGACCTGGACGATCCGATCGGCCGCGCGGAGCAGGCGCTGGCCGGTCTATCCGGTGAGTTCAAGAGCTGGATGACAACCGAGGTCAACCGGCTCTCGACCGCCTACGTCGCCATCCGTAACGATGGCTTCACCAAGGAACGGCGCGACGAGCTGTTCCACGCGGCGCACGACATCAAGGGCGACGCTGCGACGTTCGGTTTTCCGGCCGCGGCGGGCGTTGCCGAGAGCCTGTGCCGCATCATCGAGCATGCCCCGGATCTCGAGAAGGTGCCGGCCGAGCTGTTCACGCACCATATCAATGCCATCCTCGCCATCGTGCACGAGAACACCAAGCTCGACAGCATCAGCGTCTCCGCCGAGCTCAGCCGCCGTCTGCGCAAGGTCGCCGACGACTATCTCGCCGACGTCAATCGCGACCGCCCCGAGCATCTCGAGGTGATCCTGGCGCCGAGTATCGTGCCGGCGGAGTAGCACTCTCTCGTCATTGCGAGCGCAGCGAAGCAATCCAGAAATCCCTCCGTGGGGACAGTCTGGATCGCTTCGCTGCGCTCGCAATGACGGATCTCGAGGACTGACTGACCTGACTACGCCGCAATCAGGTCGTCATAGATCGGATCAATCGTGTCCTCCGCGACCAGCTCGTCGCAGAACAACCGCGCCTCCTCGCGCGCCGACTCCGTGGCGAAGCGGCGGAGCAGGACCATCAGCGGCTCGGTGGCACCGCGATCGCTCTCACAATGGGTGAGCACGCGCTCGACCATGCGACGGCGCAAGCGCGCCGCGGTATCGTCGGTATCGACATAGCCCTGCTCGTGGCAGGCATCGAGCGCAACCTGGAACGCGGCGAAGGTCGCCTCGGGCAATCCGGCGCGGCGGAGCAGCGCATGCAGGCTGTTGCCGCCGCGATCGTGCAGCAGAGCCGAGACGCGCGCCAGCGGCAGATCGGCGAGCTCGGCCAGCGCCGCATCAAACAGGTCGAGATTGCTCGACAGCAGCGCGCGCAGGATCAGGCCCGCGGTGAGCTGGCCGGTGACGCGCAGATGCTTCACCAGGCCCTGCATGTCGTCGCCGCGCGAGCGCGCCGCGATGTTGATGGTGGAGCGGTCGCGCGCCTCGATCGTCACGCGCTCGGCGCGGTCGGGGCTCAGCCAGTTGCGCGCGACGACGAACTGGGCCAGCGTCTCGGAGAGTTTTGCCACCAGCGCGGCGCGCGTTGCGGCCGGAATATCGTCCAGCACCAGCATCGCCTCGCGGATCGCGGCGAGATGGCCGTGACGTTCGACGATGCGCGTCCAGGAGAACGGGGCGAGCTCGGCATGGGGATTTTCGATCAGCTCGAGGGCCGCAGCCGCGCAGCCGACCTCGGCGATAGCAGCGCAGACCGAGACCGGCAGCGCGATGCGGCGCGCGACCGCGCATTGCACCTCGTCATTGCCGGTCGCGACGATGTCGACGAGATCCGCATCGATCAGCAGCGGCGAATGTTCGAGCACGGGCAACGCCACGGTCGGCTGGTCCGCCGACAGCGCCCGCACGATCGACGCCGGCGCATCCGTGCTGCGTGCGAACGCCTCGGCCATCGCCTGCCGCACCAGCGGCGAGGGATCGTCGAGCAGCATCAGGAGCGCGCCTTCAGCGGCGACGCGGTCGTCATGAGAAAGGTCTGAGATCAGCCAGGCCCGGGCCAAGGCCCGCGTTGCCTCCGCCCGCTCACCGGCGGGCGCGGTCCTGATCCAATTGATGAACTGCCGAACAATCATGCTGCTTCCGGCTTACGCAACGAAAAAACGGGCAGTGACTGGATGTCACCTGCAACACAAAATAAACCACGACGCTTAACAAAGCGTTCACCATAACTGGCTGGTTTTATTGATGATTTGTTAAGGGCTGGGATGAGCCCGACGGCGCGGCCGCGTGCTAGCTCGAGTATGTGCCGCTGCGATCGCTGAAGAGATCGAGCGGCTGCGGCGGGCGCACGTCGGGCGTCGCCGAGGCGACTGACGTGAGCGAGGCGTTGTTACCCCACAATTTTTGCACCGTCGTCGAGACCGGCTGTGTCGCATCGCCAGGCTGATAGATCGAGCGGAAAGCTGGCGCGACCGGCGTGTTGTCGGCGACCGTGGCTGACGATGTTGCGCTCACCGGTGTCACGCCACGTGTCTCCGGAAAGGTCTGGAGATACGCGGCGCTGTTGACCGTCGGCTGCACGCCGTTGGCGGCGGCGACCTGCGTGGTCGATGGCGTGTCGCCATACATCGCCATCGCAGTGCGCGTCGATTTCGCGTTCGACGCGCTGGCGTAACGCGCGTTCAGCACCGAATAGACTTCAGAGACGCTGCGGGCGCGACCATCCTTGGCGTAGAAGATCGAACGGTTGGCGGATGCGGCATTCGGAAACAGCCGCGCACCGACGGCTTGGGGATTGTCCTCGGCATTGGCGATCAGCTTCGCCGCGCCGCCGACACCCATGAAATGCGCCATGTAGAGCTCGCTGTCGGACGGCCTGCGGCCGAGCAGACCAGTGAGCTTGAAGCTGTTGGACTGCGTCAGCGCCGCCGCCATGCTGGATGCAGCCTGCGGATCGTCGCGCAACTTCATGATCGAGCGCTTCATGAAGGGATCGTCGACGGTGTAGCTGCCCGACGAAGTCTTGGTAATGGCGTCGGCATAGTTGCCATAGCCGAGCTGAGGACCCGCCTCTTTCACCGTACCGAGCCAAGTCTGGTCGATGAACTGATAGAGGCCGTGGGCAGACGACGTGGTGGCGCCAGCCGATGGATCGAAATCCGATTCCATCTTGGCGGTCGTCAGCAGGTATTCGAAGCTGACGCCGGTCTGGTTCGAGCCCTGCTTGATCGCGCCAGCGACGCGCTTCAAGCCATCGGTCGCGGCCGTCTGCGTGGCACTGGAATTGTCGACCGACATGATGGGGTGCCCGGCCCGCGTGGCGTTGAGCGGCGCCGGCAATTCGGACGCCTGATCGTCCCACCCTGGACAGTTATGGTTAATGCGCGGTTAATTCCGGGACTACCGTCATTCCGGGGGCATCGCACCGCGATGAACCCGGAATCTTGAGATTCCTGGTTCACACCTTCGGTGCGCCCCGGAATGACGGCGGCTATTTCTTGTAGACCGCGTTCGGATCGAACAGCCTGTCCGCATCGACGAACACCAGCTTTGCGCCCCGGCCCTCGGCCTCGACCTTGCGGTAGAAGCAGGACCGGCGGCCCGTGTGACAGGCCGCACCGATCTGCTCGACGCGAATCCAAACCGCATCCTGGTCGCAATCGGTGCGAATCTCGACCACGCGCTGGGTCTGACCCGAGGTCTCACCTTTTCGCCACAAGGCATTGCGCGAACGGCTGAAGTACCAGGCTTCGCCAGTGGCAATGGTCTTGCGCAACGCCTCATCGTTCATGTGCGCGACCATGAGCACGTCACCGGTGGCGACATCTGTCGCCACGCAAGTCACGAGGCCGTTCGCATCGAATTTGGGGAGGAAGGCCAGGCCTTCCTCGATCTCATGGGAGTGAGCGGACACGACGGATCTCGCCAGTTAATCGCGAGGTCAGCGCGTCAGGCCTCGCACCATGGACAGGAATCGGGCCTGCTCCGCCGGATTATCGCGGAACATGCCGGTGTAGCGGCTGGTGAAGGTCGAGGCGCCATGCTTGGCGACGCCACGCACCGACATGCAGGTGTGCTCGGCCTCGATCAGGACGGCAACGCCGCGCGGCTTCAGAATCTCGTCGATCGCGGCAGCGATCTGCGCCGTCAAATGCTCCTGGGTCTGGAGGCGGCGGGCGAAGATGTCGGTCAGGCGGGCAAGCTTGGACAGTCCGACGACGCGCTCCACCGGCGTATAGGCAATGTGCGCCTTGCCGTAGAACGGCATCATGTGATGCTCGCACTGCGAGGTGAACTCAATGTCCCGCACCAGCACGAAATCGTCATAGCCGGCGGTCTCGCCGAAGGTCCGGTCGAGCACCTCGGCCGGGCACTGGTGATAGCCCTGATAGAGCTCGTCGAAGGCCTCGACCACGCGGCGCGGCGTGTCGAGCAGGCCCTCGCGGTCGGTATTCTCGCCGATATAGGCGAGCAGCGTCTTCACAGCCGCTTCCGCCTCGGCGCGCGCGGGGCGCGGCTGGTCGGCGCGGACGGCGGCAGCGAGGAATTCGGCAGGATCAAGCTCGGCCGGACGGCTCTCGGGCTGCCGGTCGGAAGGCTTATTCGGGCGGATGGATTTGATCGTTGCGTCCATGTCTACTCCGTTCGACGGCCTTGCAGCCGGAGTGTCACCGGCAGACGGGGCGGACAAGCCGCCGGACGCCTGAAGAGAACAGTTTTGACGAAAAAGGCCACTTGCCGACAACGCCGGCCGCGCAAATCTGGATCACCGCCGACGCACCGCCGGACTGTTTTTCCGTCAGTTCCGCCCCTATATAGGACCCTGGACCGCGCCCGCCAAGGCCGATCCGGCAGGTAAGTGTTGGGCTCCATCACATGCTGAACGACATCTATAACAAGCGGATCATTGAGCTGGCCGGGAATATTCCGCGCCTTGGACGGTTGCCGGACCCCGATGCCACCGCCACCGCCCATTCCAAACTGTGCGGCTCGACCGTGAAGATCGACCTCAAGATGGAGGGCGACACCGTCACCGACTTCGCGCATGACGTGAAGGCGTGCGCGCTGGGACAGGCCTCTTCATCCATCATGGCAAGTCACGTGGTCGGCTCGACTGCGAGCGAACTCCGTGAGTTACGCGAAACTGTTCGCAAGATGCTCAAGGAGAACGGCGCTCCTCCCGAAGGCAAATGGGAAGAGATTAAATTCCTCGAGCCGGTCCGCGACTACAAGGCGCGTCACGCCTCCACGCTCCTCACCTTCGATGCCGTGGTCGATGCGATCGGTCAGATCGAGGCCAAGGCGAAGCAGCCGGCCACTGTACAAGCCTGAGGCTGAGGATCTTACTTCTGCGGCGGCGCGGCCGGCGTCGCTACGCCCCCGGTCGGGACCAGCGCTTCCGCTGTCTTGGTCGACTTGGCAGGCTGCGGCTCCGGTTCCTCGCCGAACCTTGCCTGCGTCTTTGGCGCAAGCTCCGCCATTGCAGGCGCAGTGACGTCCACATGTGGCAGCACGTCGGACACCAGGTCAGTCGTCACGAGATTGGTCAGCTTCAGCTCAGAGGCATCGAGCTCATGCAGATCTTCCCACGGCGGCACGTTCAGCGAGAGCGACAGCAGGTCCCCCGCCCCGCCCATGTCGAAGGTGTATTTGGCGAGCCGGCCGATGTCGCGTTCCACGATCATCAAATCCTGCGCGCTGTAGCTTGCCGCCTTGGCATCGTCGGCGCGATCGCCCATCCAGATCTGATGGACGCGAACATGGGCCGCATCAGGCACATACCGCTTCTTGCCCGCCAGCAGCAGGAACACGCACATGGATTCACAATAAGCCTCCGAAGCGACCCTCGGACGGGCGCCCTTCTCGCCGCGATTCTGCTGCGTGACGCCGACGGTGGTCAGGAGACCGAGATTGCGGAAACGCCGGCCAAGCGTGATCGCGTCGTTGACCGAACCGCCGCTGGAGTCGAGCACCACTGTGGCGCCCCCGAGCTGCCGGCCGCGGGCGAAGTCGTCAAAGTCCTTTGGTGTGTCTGCAGTGATAATACCGACCGCGCTGACCCAGCCGCGGCAATTGGGCTCGCAGGCAACCCAGCCAAACTTCATCGGCAGCTTGCGCTCTTCGAGCGAGGCGCCAGCGCTGGCCGGCGAGCCAAAGGTCGCGATGGCCCCCGCCAACACGATGCCGCAAGCGGCGGTTCCCACCAGCAACCAACCACGAAGGTTGAGCGACTTCAGAACTCTCAAACTGGTTCCTTCCCCAAGCCCCAAAAGCAATCAGGCAAGCCCCGTTCCAACGTTCCATTGAGTCTACACATGGACGTCACAAAAATGGTATCCGGGGGAATACAGATCGTCCATAGGTACTTGCTGCACTGCTCCCTGAAAGCAGGCAAAATATGGCGCGCATACAACAGCTTCCTGTTCCCTGCGCTGGAACCGTGCATTAACGCGCACAGGATGTCGGCACATCGCACATGAAGCACTCAGCCTGCGAGCATTGTTCCGTACCCGCTGCCCAAGTACTGCGGCTGCCGCGCAGATTCGGTCGCGCGCTGATTTGGCTCTACCGGCATACACTGTCGCCGCTGGTCGGCTACAACTGCCGACATCTGCCGACCTGCTCCGTGTACGGCGACGAAGCCATCGAGCGCTTCGGACTCTGGGCCGGTGGCTGGATGACAGTCGCCCGGCTGTTGCGCTGCAATCCCTTCGGTACGTCAGGCATCGACAACGTGCCTCTCACTGCGCCGCAAAGCGCGCGCTGGTATTTACCATGGCGCTACGGCCGTTGGCGCGGCGTCAACGCTTCGTAGGTATGCTGCGGTGCTTTACGCATTGCTGCCCTGAGTGGAACCGGAACTTTCACCTCGCGTTGTTGTGTTGCTCCCACGGGAGGAAACAACAATGCGCTGGAAAATCAGCCATCATTTCCATTTCGGGCTTGGTTTACATCTTGGCTTCAATCCCAGGGATCACGATCCACGTACCGTCGACGTGATCGCCATGGTCGCTTTGCTCGTGCTGGTCGTCGGCTCCGGCTGGTATCTGGCAACGAGCCTTGCAACGCCGCCAAGCACGACAGCATTCATCGTGCCGAGTCAGAGCGTGCACTGGTAGCTAGCGGAACCAGAAGAATCGTCCCGATGGCGGCGGGATTGGCTCGGGGGGACGCGGCCGCTTCGGACGCGGCGGCTTCGGCGGCGGCTCGGCGGACGAGGACGCCTCCGCGGCAGGCAGCGCATCGCTCCCCGCGACCTTCACCGACAGCAGCAAATTCGACTCGTTCATGCGCCAGCGATAGCCGACGCCGAAATCGATGGGCTGGGCGCGCGAGAACAATTCGGCGTAACGCTCCTGATAGCGGCCGGGGAATTCGTTGATCGGACCGAGATAGCGGCCGAACGGGAAGAAGCGCCATTGCCGCGGATTGTAACTGGCGAGAGGAATGCCGGAATCATCCTGGATGATGGTCGCGCTGTTGGCGAGCAGCCAGTCACGCGCGACAGTGAAATTGCCGGAGTGCAGCAGATAGGACGCGCTCTTGATAAGGCTGTTGCCCGGGCCGAGCGTCTCGCAGAATTTCAGGAAGCCTGCGGCGCGAGCACCAGGATTGGAGAGATCCGTCGAGAAATAATACAGCGTGCGTGCCTCACTGTCCGCCCCCGCGAAGGTGATGCGGACGCCGCGCGTGGCGTTCGGCCCAGGATTGTCATTGCCTGTGTGCACCCCGCCTTTGTCGTCGAGCGCGACCATCTCGACGTTGCGGATGGTTTTGCCGGAGCGCGCCAGGAAGACGTAGAGGATCGGCAAGGTGCCGTTGACCTGATTGGTGTGCAGGTCGACTTTCATCTGCTTAGTGATGAAGAAGGAAAAGCTCAGGATCGAACCGAGCGAGCGCTCGACATTGTACAGCGCGGCATCGACGGAGCCTCGCGACAGCCTGGTCAAATCAGGCACCGCGCCGACCGGCTCGAGCGCGCCGAGCACATAGGTGCTGGCCTTGGAATAGAAGGCGTTGGCGTAGAGGAAATCCGGGCCACTGAACAAATAGAACATCGTCGGCCGCGGCGCGGCGAGATTGACGTCGGACCAGCTCCGGATTTTCGATAACTGCCGCTGCTCGAGCTGGGCGAAGGCGCCGTCGAAGAATTTTGCGTGATGCTGCCAGGACGGGTCCTTGGTCAACGCCGTCAGCGGCGAATCCGCCGAAGGCTGCATGCCCGCGAGGAAGCGCGCGGTGTCGTCGAAAGTCACCTCGGCCGCACGCGTGGACGAGATGGCCGCAGCCATAAGGGCAAGGGCGACGGCCGCAAGTCTCATGGGTCGAAACATGTCTATTCGCGATTGTGTGACGTAGCAGCGGCGACCGGCCGCCTGCGGAAAACAGCATAAATCAACAAGCCCGCGAGCATGACGAGCATGCCCGACAGCGACTGCACGGGCCGCTCGGTCAAGAGGTAGTACATCATGAACGCGGTCACGAGCAGGAAAACGAGCGGCGTGAACGGGTATCCCCAGGCGCGGTAGGGCCGCGGCAAATCAGGGGCGGTGATGCGCAGCTTGATGACGCCGGCCACCGTGAAGAACGAGCAGAATAGAAGTGCAAACTGGATGAAGTCGAGCACCGCCTCGAAGCTGCGCGTGAACAGCAGCAGGTTGGCGACCGCGAGCTGAAACAAGATGGCGTAGGCCGGCGCACCTCTCACCGATCGCTTCGAGAACACGCGCAGCGCCGGAATGTCCTCCCCCATCGTCATCATCACGCGCGGGCCGATCCACATCATCGCACTGATCGAGGAGATCAAGCCGACGCAGATCATCGCGCCGACGATCCGGCCGCCCAGCGCGCCGAAGATGGCGCTGCCGGCGACGCTTGCGACATCGAGCTGGCCGGCCAGCGCGCTGATTGGTGTCGCGTAGAGGAACACGGCGTTGAGCGCGACATACAGCACCAGAACGATCAGCGTGCCGGCAAGCAGCGCGCGCGGCAGACTCTGCTGCGGCGTGTTCATCTCGCCGATGATGTAGGTCGCGGCATTCCAGCCGGAGAACGAGTACATCACGAAGACGAGCCCGATCGCGAAAGGCGCGCTCCCGATATGGGCGAGATCGCCCGCGTGCGGTGCAAAGGAGATCGGCTGCGGAGTCCCGACGACGAAGCCGGCTATCAGGAAAGCGACAATCAGCACGACCTTGAGGATGGTCGAGATCAACTGAAAGGTCGACGAATGCCTCACGCCGGTCAATTGCACGATCGAGACCAGCCAGACCACGCCGATGGCAAGCGGGATCGGCGGTAAGTCGGGTATCACCGACTTGGCGTATTCGCCGAAGGCCATGGCCGCAAGCGCCACCGGCGCCGCAAAGCCGACCGTCGCCGAAACCCAGCCGGCGAGAAAACCGAAGGCCGGGTGATAGGCGCGACCGAGGAAATTGTACTCGCCGCTCGAGCGCGGAAACATCGCGCCGAGCTCGCTGTAGGAGAATACCCCGCACAGTGCGACGATGCCGCCGACCGTCCAGAGCGCGAGGATGGAGAAGCCCGAGGGGATATCCTTGACCTGGAAGCCGAGGCTGGTGAACACACCGACCCCGATCATGTCGGCAACGACGATCGCGGTCGCGACCAGAACGGAAACCCCGGAGCCGCCGGTCAGTCGCCCCGTCCAGGGCGCAGTTCCCGCATCTGATGCCGTCATCTGGGTCCCTAACCTCAGGCGTCGAGCCCCGTGAGAGGCATCGTGCAGATTGGCTCAGTCAATTCAAGCAGGGTTAACAAGGGTTAAATGAGGCGGCCAAAATAGGTAATTGGCCACCTTCTTTGCCCCTTTTGAGCCAATAAACCCGTGGTCGCCCGCGCAAACGCGCCCGCCTCTCCCACAATCGCGACACGATTGCGTGGTCTTTCTCGGTCATTCCGGATGTGGGGAAGTTTCTCCGGACACTTAACGTCGCCTAAACGCCAGTCGGCTCAATTGTCTTAATGATTGCCGATGGTTCGTGACTTGGGGTCATGCTTGGGGTCATGGGTGGATGGTCGGGGCCGTTCCGAAATTGAAAGCAGACATGCGCGCTGACCGGACCAAGGCGTCCGGGGCGCGCGGTCGTGCGCTTCGGATCGCCCTGATCTCAGGCTTGGTGCCACTGTCGCTCACCTTGGTTCAATGCGGCCAGTCGCCGAACCCGACAGCACTCGCCGCAAGCTCGCAGGCCAATGTCCAGGTCGTTGCGAAGACCAACCCGCAGGCTGCCACTCGACAGGTCGCAAGCGGCGACACGTTCGAGGATCGCTTCCCTGCCCCGCAGTTCAAGGAGCGCTTTCCTTCGGCGAGCGAGAGCTTCCTGCAGCGACAGATGTCGGACTTCTCGCCCAAGCGCGCCGTGCAGCAGCAGCCGGAGCAGGCGCCCTACAAGGTTGCCTCGCTCGCGCCGCAGGTCCCATATCAGCGTCCACCGCGCCAGGATCTGACGACACTCGTCAGCATGAAGTCCTCGGCCTTCCCCTATTTCGGCAACAACCCCGCCTCCGACGCGCCGTTCCTCAACATCTCCAAGGGCGACCGCCGCGGCCATCGAAGCTATTCGGGACGCGTGTTCTGGCAGGACGAAACCTATAACGACAGCCGCGTGCTGGTGCACGTCCCCGAACATTTCGACGTGCGCAAGCCTGGCGTGATCGTGGTGTTCTTCCACGGTAATGGCGCGACGCTCGAACGCGACGTACGCGACCGGCAGCTGGTGCCGCAGCAGATCACCGATTCCGGCGCCAACGCCGTGCTGCTCGCGCCGCAGATGGCCGTCGACGCCGCCGATTCCAGCGCCGGAAAATTCTGGCAGCCCGGCGGCCTCAAACGCTTCATGGAGGAATCGGCGAACCACCTTGCGCAGCTGACCGGTGATCCCAACAGCGCGCGCGCCTTTGCCAACATGCCGATCGTGATCGTCGGCTATAGCGGCGGCTTCCTCCCGACCGCCTGGAGCCTCGAGGTCGGCGGCATCAGCGATCGCGTCCGCGGCGTCGTGCTGCTCGATGCGGTCTACGGCGAGATGGACAAGTTCGCGTCCTGGATCGAGAGCCACCGCTCCGGCTTCTTCGTCAGCTCCTACACGCACTACACGGCGCGGCGCGACCGCGAGCTGATGAGCGCGCTCAGGCAAAAGGGCATCGGTGTCTCCGAGGACATGGACGGCCCCTTGCGTCCCGGCAGCGTGGTGTTCGTCGAGACCGGTGAGGGCATCACCCATCGCGACTACGTCAACCGCGCGTGGACGCAATACCCGCTCAAGGATGTTCTGGTGAAGATGTCGGCAACGCCGGCGCTGGCGCTGACGCGCGTCGCAGCTACCAGCTCATCAGCATCGAGCCGCTAATATTGCGCATGCCGGCATTTCGGCGCGCTGCCTGCAGTTCTCTCAGCGCATGATCAAGATGTGATGTTGATGGCCCACGATCCCCGGCAGCCACCGGATTGTTTCCGCTGGCCACGACCATAATTTGCCGGCCAAGTTGAGTTCGAGCTCTGCGGGGACAGGCAGTGCGTCAAGGACTGTACAAGGTCGACTTCCACACGGTTCACGGGACCGGCTGCGGTGTCGTGTACGTGACTGAAGGCAAGATGCGCGGCGGCAATTCGGCTTTCGCCTTCATCGGAACCTATACAGGCCAAGGCGACAGCATCAAGGTCAAGATCTCAACCGAGCGCTACAACGACGACCCGTCGTTCAAGGCCTTGTTCGGCATCGACCGGATCATGCTGACGCTCGCCGGCCGCGAGGATGGCGACACGGCCGAGTTCGAGGGCACCGCACTGCAACTGCCGGGCGTTGCCTTCCGCGCCGTGCTGAGCCGGCTCAGCGATTAGGCCGCCGGCTCTGAGATCAGCCTCTCGAGCTTCAGGTTTTGGGCAGCTTCGGAATGCTTTCGGCGAAGCCGTTGAAGCAGGCCAGTCGCTCGTCCTCTTCCTTGAAGAATTTGCAGTCGGCGTAGCCCTTGGCCTTCGCCGGCTTCGGCTTTGGCGCGGGCGGGATAATAGCGTCGTAGCAGTTGAGCCGGTCCTTGGTGCCATCGTCGAGGTCAAGGCAGGCCTGGAGCCGTGCCGCGATCGACTGCGGCTTGCCCTTCGGCGCCGCGGCGGCCGGCTTGGCAGCCGCCTCCTTTGCACCGGCCTTGGTCCCTTTGGGCTTGACCTGCACCAGCGGTTTGTCCCCCACCATCGGTGGCTTGTCGGTTTGCGCAAACGCGGAGGCTGAATAGAGCACCGCGGCAACCGCCAGAATCATCCTCATTTCAGTCAACTCTCTTTGGTCCCCATGTCTGGCCTTCTAGCGCTCTCCCGCGCCGTTTGCCAAGCGCCTTGCGCCGGGCAAGGACAGCCATCAGACCAGGACGGCAGCCGCCGGCCGGGGCCGGCTCACGACCAGCAGGACCAGCGCCAGGACGACGAAGCCGACCGCCACGAAGCCTGTGCTGTGCAGCAGGTCGCGGGCAAACAACAGCCCTCCGACGGCAGAGCCAATGGCTTGGCCGATATAGAGGACCGACGTATTGAGCGCGACGGTTGCGGGCGCGAGCGCCGGGGCGGCCGCGACCAGCCGCACCTGTTGCATCGAATTGGTCGAGGCAAAGCCCAGTCCCCAGATCGCAACGCCTGTCGCCATCAACACGAGGCTGCCCGCGCCAACTGCCCACCCCGCAATGCCCGCCAGTAACAGGCACGTGAACAGCAGCGACGTCCGATATGGCCCCCACGTGTCGACGATGCGGCTCGCCACGACAACGCCGAGGAAGCCGCACACGCCATAGATACCGAACACGAGGCCGATTGCGTCCGGACTCGCATCCGTCAGCTTCTTGAGCAGCGGGCCCATGAAGGTGAACACCGCAAACTGGCCGGACATCTGCAGCATCGTGATCGCGAGCAGCAACAGGATCGCCCTGCTACGGCCGACCTCGCTCCAGGTCTTCAGGTCGACCGGGGTGCCCTTCAGGCCGGCGGGCAAGCGCACCAGCAGCAACAGGACGCTCACACACCCGAGCGCACCGATCATGCCATAGGCGGCGCGCCAGCCATAGCGGCTGGCGATGAAGGTGATCAGCGGAAGGCCGACCGCGGCCGCGAGTGACCAGCCAAGGAAGATATACGCGATCGTGCTGCCGCGCCGCTCCGCCGGCACGATCAGCGCCGCGGTGCCGGCCGCCTGCGGCGTATAGAGCGCGCCGACCGCGAGCATCGCCAGACGGATGACGAGGAGGCTTGCGTAGTCCGGTGCAAAGGCGGAGGCGAGATTGCCAAGGGCAAGCACCGCGAGCGTGGTCGTGAGCAACATCCGCCGCTCGATGCGGCTGGTCAGCCACGCCGTCAGCGGCGAGCCGATACACAGCGTGATCGCGCCAAAGGTGATGAGCAGCCCGGCCGCACGGATGCTGATGCCGAGCCCGGTCGACAACTCCGGCAGCATCCCCGCCGGCGCCAACACCGAGCAGCCAGTGACGAGATTGCCAAGCATCAGGGCTGTCGGCGTGAGGCGGCCGGCGCGGGTATTTTCCATGCAACTGCATGTAGAGCAGGCGTATGGCCAGTTAAAGGGTGTCGTCCGAAATAGTTGGCGCACTGCCCCGGCTTTTGCGCGCCACTTTCTTGGAAATGCCGGATTGCACAGGCCGAATCGCCTGATATATCGCTCGTTCCCGCTTACCTGCGCTCGTTCGCAGGAGTGAGCCTCAGGAGAAAAGCAATGTCCGACCAGCCCAAATCCGAATCCGGCTTTCAATATTCCCTCAGCAACCTGAAGCCCGTGACCCCAGCCGCCAAAGTCACCCTCACCTTCCCCGACGGCGCCCGGCGCGAATACGAGAAGAGCATCACCGGCCTCGAGATCGCCAAGGGCATCTCGCCCTCGCTCGCCAAGCGCACCGTGGCGATGACGCTTGATGACGTGCTCACCGATCTCAACGATCCCATCGAGGCCGACGCCAAGCTCAGGCTGATCTCGCGCGACGAACCGGAGGCGCTCGAACTGATCCGCCACGACTGCGCCCACGTGCTCGCGGAAGCCGTGCAGACGCTGTGGCCGGGCACCCAGGTCACCATCGGCCCGGTGATCGAGAACGGCTTCTATTACGACTTCTTCCGCAACGAGCCGTTCACGCCGGAAGACTTTGCCGCGATCGAGAAAAAGATGCGCGAGATCATCGCGCGCGACAAGCCTTTCACGAAGGAAGTCTGGGACCGCGAAAAGACCAAGCAGGTGTTCCGCGACAAGGGCGAGGCGTTCAAGGTCGAGCTGGTCGACGCCATTCCGGGCAACGAGCCGATCAAGATCTACTACCAGGGCGACTGGTTCGATCTTTGCCGCGGCCCGCACATGACCTCGACCGGCAAGGTCGGCAACGCATTCAAATTGATGAAGGTGGCCGGCGCCTATTGGCGCGGCGACAGCAACAACCCGATGCTGACCCGCATCTACGGCACCGCCTTCGCCAAGCAGGAGGACCTCGACGCTTACCTCAAGCAGATCGAGGAAGCCGAGAAGCGCGACCATCGCAAGCTCGGACGTGAGCTCGACCTCTTCCATTTCCAGGAGGAAGGTCCCGGCGTCGTGTTCTGGCACCCGAAGGGCTGGACGATTTTCCAGCAGCTGATCGCCTATATGCGCCGCCGCCTGACCGGCGATTACAGCGAGGTCAACGCGCCGCAGATCCTCGACAAGGTGCTGTGGGAGACCTCGGGCCATTGGGGCTGGTACCGCGAAAACATGTTCGCGGCGCAGTCGGCCGGCGACGAGGCCGAGGACAAGCGCTGGTTTGCGCTGAAGCCGATGAACTGCCCCGGTCACGTGCAAATCTTCAAGCACGGCCTGAAGAGCTACCGCGACCTGCCGCTGCGCCTCGCCGAGTTCGGCGTGGTGCATCGCTACGAGCCATCGGGCGCCATGCACGGCCTGATGCGCGTGCGCGGCTTCACCCAGGATGACGCGCATATCTTCTGCACCGAGGACCAGCTCGCCGAGGAATGCCTGAAGATCAACGATCTCATCCTGTCGACCTATGCCGATTTCGGCTTCACCGGCGATCTCACCGTGAAGCTGTCGACGCGGCCGGAAAAACGCGTAGGCACGGATGCGATGTGGGATCACGCCGAGCGCGTGATGGCGACGGTGCTGCGCGAGATCCAGGCGCAGAACAACCACATCAAGACCGAGATCAACCCGGGCGAAGGCGCGTTCTATGGGCCAAAGTTCGAATATGTGCTACGCGATGCCATCGGCCGCGACTGGCAGTGCGGCACCACGCAGGTTGACTTCAACCTGCCGGAACGGTTCGGTGCGTTCTACATCGACCATGACGGCGGCAAGAAACCGCCTGTGATGGTGCACCGTGCGATCTGCGGTTCGATGGAGCGCTATATCGGCATCCTGATCGAGCACTATGCCGGCAACTTCCCGCTCTGGCTTTCGCCGGTGCAGGCAGTCGTCACCACCATCACCTCGGAGGGCGACGAATACGCCAAGGTGGTGCTGGAACAGGCGCGGCGCGCGGGTCTTCGGGTCGAGATCGACCTGCGCAACGAAAAGATCAACTACAAGGTCCGCGAGCACTCGCTGGCCAAGATCCCGGCGCTGCTCGTGGTCGGCAAGAAAGAGGCCGAGACGCATTCGGTCTCGGTTCGCCGACTCGGTAGCGACGGCCAGAAGGTGATGACGACCGGGGAGGCTATCGCCGCCCTGGTCGACGAGGCGACCCCGCCTGACGTCCGGCGGGCGCGCGGCGCGGCCTGATCCCTGAAATCGATCTAAACTCGCTTTCGGTTGCGGGCGTGCATGCCTATCTCGGCATGGCACGCCCGCCGACCAGCCGAAGAGGCCATCGCAATGCCAGATGCCATCGAACTCCTGAAAACCCGCCGCTCGGTCAAGCCGCGCGAGATGACCGGCCCCGGCCCCTCGCCGGCTGAGCTCGAGACCATTCTCACCATCGGCGCGCGCGTGCCCGATCACGGCAAGCTCGCCCCGTGGCGCTTCATCATTTTCGAGGGCGATGCGCGCCAGCGCGCCGGCGAGGTGATTGCAAGAGTCTTTGCCCGGAAGAATCCCGGCGCCCCCGCCGCCGATATCGAGACCGAACGCAAGCGCCTCACCGATGCGCCGCTGGTGATCGGCATCGTCAGCTTCACCAAGCCGCATCCCAAGGTGCCGGCGTGGGAGCAGGAGCTGTCGGCCGGCGCCAGCGCCATGAACATCGTCACGGCCGCCACCGCGCTCGGCTACGGCGCGGCCTGGCTGACCGGCTGGTTCGCCTTCGATCGCGACGTGCTTGATGGCCTCGGCCTCAAGGCCGACGAGAAACTCGCAGGCCTCGTGCACATCGGCAAGCCGACCAAGCCGAGCGAGGATCGTCCGCGACCGGTGCTTTCCGAAATCGTGACCCGTTTTTGATCGAAGTTTTGTTGACGCTTCTGATGTCTTGCGGCTTTGCTCCCGGCGAGTGAGGAAGCCCGCATGAAGCGTCGTGAATTTCTGGTCGGGGCAGCGATGCTGGCCGGCACGATGGCGCGGAGCCGCGCTGGCGACATCCCCGCTCCCGCACCCGACAAGCTGCGAGGCATCACCGCGTTCTTCGAAAACGAGGTGACCACCGGCCGTTTGCCGGGCGCGATCGTTCTGGTCCAGCAGCACGGCAAGCCTGTTTATTTCAAGATGTTCGGCGTACGGGATGTCAGGACCCGCCTGTCCATGACGCCGGACACGATCTTCGCCCTCCATTCCATGACCAAGCCGATCACCAGCCTCGCGGCCATGATGCTGATCGACGAGGGCAAGCTTGCGCTTACCGATCCCGTGTCGAAATACATTCCCCTCTTTGCCGCTACAAAGGTGGGAATGGAAATCACCAAGCCCGACGGCTCGATGGCGCTCGAGATGGTGCCGCCTGTTCATCCGGTGACCATCAGGGATTTGATGCGGCACACCTCGGGCATCACCTACGACTATATCGGCGGAAGGTGGGTCGAGCTTGCCTACAGGGCTGCGCATATCTTCGAAGGCCCCTTCAACAACCGGGAATTCGCCGACCGTATCGCGAGGCTCCCGCTCGCGCGCGAGCCGGGGACGCTGTGGCGCTATGGTCATTCCACCGATGTGCTCGGAAGCGTCATCGAGATCATCACCCAGCAGTCGCTCTACGATGCGCTGAAGCAGCGCATCTTCGATCCGCTCGGCATGACCAGCACCAAATTCGTGCTGTCGACACCGGACGAGATCGAACGGATGGCGCGACCGCTGCCGAGCGACCAGATCCTGCTCGATGGCGAGCGCGAACGTCTCGACCATCCGGAATGGCAATCCGGCGGCGGCGGCCTGCTCTCGACCATCACTGACTATCGACGCTTCGCGCAAATGCTGCTCAGCGGCGGCGAGCTCGACGGCAAGCGTTACCTCAGCCCGACCGCCTTCAAGGCCATGACGAGCGATCAGATCGGGCCCGGCTCCGGCGTCGAACGCGACTATTTCTATTACCCCGGCGATGGCTTCGGCTATGGCTACGGAATTGCGGTCCGAACCGATCCCGGCAACGCCAAGCCGCCGCCGGCGGGCTCGATCGGCGAATTGAAATGGGACTCAGGCAGCGGCACCTATTTCGGCGTCGACCCCAAACTCGACATGGTCTACATCCTGATGGAGCAGACCCAGAACGAACGCGGCCGCATCACGCCCGCGTTCAAGGAACTGGTCTACGGCAGCTTTTCGCCCGCATGAGTCGTTTGTTCGAGCATGATCTTTTCGGAAAACCGCTGCGCACTTTTCCGGATCATGCTCATGCCGCCCGTGAGGTGCGCTGACCGAACTCGGCCAGCAGCTTTGCGATCTCGCCAGCCGGGCGCGCCGCGCTGAACAGAAAACCCTGCACCTCGTTGCAGCCTTCGGCGCGGAGCCAGTCGAGCTGATCCTCGGTCTCGACGCCCTCCGCGGTCGTGGTGATGTTGAGGCTGCGGCCAAGCCCGGAGATCGCACGCACGATCGCGACGCAATCGGGCCGCTGCGCCAGATCCTTCACGAAGGAGCGGTCGATCTTGATCTTGTCGAACGGGAAGCTGCGCAAGTAGCTGAGGCTCGAATAGCCCGTGCCGAAATCATCCATGGAAATGCCGACACCCAGCTCGCGCAATTGATGCAGGATCGCCAAATTGGCGTCGGTCTCGGCGAGGAAGATCGATTCGGTGATTTCCAGCTCGAGCCGCTTCGGCGACAGGCCGGATTGCGCCAGCGCCGAGATCACGACCTGAACCAGATTGCGGCTGCGGAATTGCGCCGGCGACAGATTGACCGCGACCTTGACGTCTGACGGCCACTTCACCGCTTCATGGCAGGCCTCGCGCAGCACCCATTCGCCGAGCTGGGTGATCAGGCCGATGTCTTCCGCGACCGGAATGAATTCCGCCGGCGAGACCATGCCCTTGTCGGGGTGACGCCAGCGCAACAGCGACTCGAAACCGGAGATGCGGTCGGAGGCGATCGACACCAGCGGCTGGTAGTGCAGCTCGAACTCGCCATTGGCAAAGGCGCGGCGCAGATCGACCTCCATGTCGCGGCGCTTCTGCGCCTGCAGGTCCATCTCGCGCTCGAAGAAATGGTGCACGCCGCCGCCGTCGGACTTCGCCCGGTACAGCGCCATGTCGGCGTTGCGCATCAGTTCCTCGGACGTGGTGCCGTCGCCCGGCGACAGCGCGATGCCGATGCTCGCGCCGATGACCATTTCCTGACCGTCGATGTCGTAAGGCGCCTTCAGTATCTCGATCAGCAGCGTCGCGCAGGCGCTCGCCTCGTTCGGCGAAACGTCCGCGGCGAGGATCACGGCGAACTCGTCGCCACCGAGCCGCGCTGCGAGATTGGCGCCGCGAACCGCGGTGGTGAGGCGTTCGGCAACTTCTTTCAACAGGCGATCGCCTGAGGGATGCCCGAAGGAATCGTTGATGTTCTTGAACAGGTCGAGGTCGATATAGAGCACGCCGACCCGTTTTCCCGCAGCCTGGTCGAGCGCCTGCTTCAAGCGCTCCTGGAAATGTTCCCGGTTGGGCAGGTCGGTGAGCCCGTCGTGGTGCGCCATATAGGCGATCCGCGCTTCCGCCTTCCGCCGCTCGGTGATGTCGGCCACTGCGACCAGATAACCGTCACGGTCGTTGAAGGGGACGCGGCGGCCAAAGGTGAGCACTTCGATCTCGCTGCCGTCGGCGCGCAGGTGCCGCCAATTGCGCTGGGAGTGATAGGTTTCTCCGACGCGCTCGAGCGCCTCGGTGTGGCTTTCCCACTCGTCCTCGGGCCAGATCTGGTGCAGCTTCATGCGCAGGAAGGCGGCGCGACTATAGCCGTAATGCTGGACAGCGGCGTCATTGACGCTGAGGAACTGCCTGGTCTCGGCGTCGAACACCCACATCGGCATCGGGTTGTTGTCGAACAGCAGGCGGAACGAGGCGTCGCGCCGCTTCATCGCAGTGACATCGGAGATGGTCAGCGAAATGACGTCGGCGAAGGCCGTCGCGCTCATGCGCAGATGACGGCCGTCGCTCTCGATCTCGAGCTGCTCACCGCGGCCGCCCAAAACCGCTTTCAGCAGGAACTCCAAGATTTCGGCCGCGGCAAGCAGTGTGGTGCCATGGCCGATCTTACGCCACAGCAGGCCGCCGCTCGCGACATCAAGCAGCAGCTCCGCGCTCTTGTTGTGATGCACGATTTGGAAATCGGACGGCTGACCATTGGCATCGCGCAGCGTCGCCAGCGAGACCACGGCATCGTCGGTCGCGGAAAAGATCGCATCCAGCAGATTGTACTGCGCACCGCGCTCGTTGACATAGGCGCCGACCAGCGTCGCGCCCCAGCGCGAGGCAGTCGGGAGCGCCAGCAGATCGTAGGTCCTGACCATGCCGTCGCGCACGCAATGGGCGCTGGCTTGGTGCGGCCGTCCGTTCTTGAGCGCGCTTGACACCGCTTCCGACAGCGCTGTGGCGCAATCCGGCGCCAGCTCCTCGACCGGAATGTCCCAGCGCTCGTCGCCGAGCCATTTCTGCACGTAGCGTCCGCTGCGCGACAGTTCGAGCGTGCCCTCACCCTTGAGCAGCGCGATGTGATCGGCCATCCGTCCAAGGCTGCCGAGCATCACGTCTTCATATCGCGGCAGCCGGTCACCCGGCCTCAATGCGGCACGCCATTTGCGCTGAAGCACCGGGATGTCGTCGAACATTTCGGTGGCCGGTTTGCCCGGCATCTTCTTCGCGGCACTCATTGCAGTCCCCAACGCACTTTCCGTGCGCATCCAAGGGCTGGCTCGCTTAATGGCGTGTAAAAAGGACGCAGACGCAGGTTCCGGATCAGTGATTATGACAGTTTTAAGTCGCGCGTTGGTTAGTGGGCGTTAGAGACTGTGACGGTTGCTTGAAATGCGGGGTGTCTCTTTTGCGAACAGCTGCATCCACGTCGTCATTGCGAGCGTAGCGAAGCAATCCAGGGTCTTTCCGCAGACGCATTCTGGATTGCTTCGCTACGCTCGCAATGACGGAGCAAAGCAGACACACCTTCGCATCCTCGCGGCTACGACGCCTCCCCGGCCAATCGCTCAATCACGAGATCCAGCAGCGCGCGCAGGCGCGCGAGCCGCCGGAGATCGCGGTGATAGCCGACATAGGTGTCACGGCCCGGCGGGCTCACGCCGATGTGGAGCGCGACCAGGCGGCGGTCGCGATCACCGAGCGGACGCGGCAGCACTGCGAGGCCGCCACCTGCGGCGCAAAGCTCGGCCTGCACCTGCCTGTTGTTGCTGCGCGCGGCGATCTCCGCCTTCGGCAAATTGCGCTTCAGCCAGACGGCGTCGGGCATCTCGGCGAATTCGGCGTTCATGGTCACGACGCGGACACCGCTGCCGTCGCCGGCGCGCGGCGGCTTGCAGCCTTTCTTGCCGTAGAGCGCATAGGGAATGTGCAGCAGTTTCCTGGAAATGACCTCGGGCTCGCTGAACGGCTTGATGCGAAAGACGAGATCGGCTTCGCGCCGCGGCAGGCTGTAGAGCCGGGCATCGGTCAGGAGCTCGACAATCACCTTGGGATGGCGCTTGCCGAAGGCCGCGATGACCGGCGACAGCATCAGCGTGCCGAACCAGTCCGACGAGGACAGACGCAAGGTCCCGTCGAGCTGCGTCTCGGCACCTGTCGCCTGCCGCTGCAGCGCGAGCGCCTCCTCCTCGATCCGCTCCGCATGGGCGAGCACAGCCATGCCTTCGTCGGTGAGGACAAAACCGTCGGCCGTGCGCTGGAATAGCGTTTGCCCGAGCGCATGCTCCAGCACACGCAGCCGCCGTCCCATCGTCGGCTGGGTCTGCCCGATTTTTCGCGCGGCAGCCCCTAACGTACCCTCGCGCGCAATCGCCAGGAAGATGCGCAGATCGCTCCATTCCATCGGATCCCCCGCCCATTCAAAAATGCACGAATATCGTACGCTATTGTTTCTTCTCATGCAAAAAATCATGGGCATATTGGAGGCCGACAACGGGAGCAAGACGGCCATGACCAGACCATCGACGATGCGAGCAGGCGTGCTGGAGACCCACAACGCCCCCTTGCGCATCTCAACCATCTCCACGCCCGAGATCGGCCCGCGCGAGGTGCTGGTGCGTATCCGCGCCAGCGGCGTCAATCCGCTCGACACCAAGATCCATGCCGGCGCGGCCGCGCATGCGCGCCAGCCGCTGCCGGCGATCCCCGGCATCGATCTCGCCGGCGTGGTCGAGCAGACCGGGCGCGAGGTCTCGCGCTTCAAGGTTGGCGATGAGGTCTATGGCATGACCGGCGGAGTCGGTGGCGTGCAGGGATCGCTCGCCGAGTTCGCCGCCGTCGATGCCGACCTGCTGGCGCTGAAGCCAGCCAATCTCAGCATGCGCGAGGCTGCCGCCCTGCCCCTCATTTTCACCACCGCGTGGGAAGGCCTGATCGACCGTGCCGCCCTGAAGGCCGGACAGAAGGTATTGATCCATGGCGGCGCGGGCGGCGTCGGCCATGTCGCGATCCAGATCGCGCGCGCGTTCGGCGCGGAGGTGTACGCAACGGGCTCGGCCTCACAGCGCGCGACTATCGAAGGTTTTGGTGCTGTATTCATCGACCGCGACAGTTCGGTCGAGGCCTATGTCGCCGAACATACCGGCGGCCGCGGCTTCGACATCGTCTACGACACCGTCGGCGGCAAGGTGCTCGATGCCTCCTTTGCGGCGGTGCGCCACTTCGGCCATGTCGTCAGCGCGCTCGGCTGGGGCACGCATGCGCTGGCCCCGCTGTCGTTCCGCGCCGCCACCTATTCCGGCGTGTTCACGCTGCTGCCGCTGCTGTCAGGCGAAGGCCGTGCGCATCACGGGGAGATCATGGCAGAGGCCACGCGCCTCGCTGAGGCCGGCAAGCTCGTGCCGTTGCTGGATGCCAGGCGCTTTTCGATGGAGAGCGTTGGCGAGGCCTATGCGCTGATCCGCGATCACGCCGCCAAGGGCAAATTGGTGGTCGATATCTGACGGCGCAGAACTGCCGCTAATCCTCGCTCGACGCCGCCGAGCGGTTGCGCAAATAGGCCTGCGACAATAGGAAAAATAGTGCGCGCTCGCCGTGATATTTGGCTGACGGCCGCGTGCGTTCGAAGCCGTCGGCAAAGATCTTGCCGGACTGGTCGGAGACCTGCCACCGCCAACCGAACCGTTTGCGCCTGGTAAGGATCACTTCGAACATGCCGACGCGCTTTGGTCCCCTGCCCCTTGCCGGCTACGCGAGCCGCCAAGGCTGCGCCGGCGTCCCCCATTGGACGGATGCCCGACATATAACCCAGCAGGATGGAAAGCGAATGAAATTGATTATCGGAAATGCGTATCTTGCAAAGGTAATAGCGAAGTCGAGGTGAGGCCGGAATAAGCCGATGTCGCCGGTGTTCTCTATCTCCTTCGCTGGCGGCTTGGTCGCGCTTACTGCAGTATTCAAAGCGAAACACAGTGGGAATGCCCGGTAAGCGAACGCTCACCGAGCCTTCACAACAAATGTTAGCGGCCAACCCGTGCCTGGAGGTGCGCAGGATAGCGCTCGCCTTGCACCGCGACCGTGGCGAGCACGTCTGCAATGGCCGCAAGATCGGCTTGCGACAGCGTTACTGCAGCCGCGCCGAGATTTTCCTCGAGCCGGTGCAGCTTGGTGGTGCCGGGAATCGGCACGATCCAGGGCTTTTGCGCCAGCAGCCAGGCCAGCGCGATCTGCGCCGGCGTCACTTTCCGGGACGCAGCGATCTCGGCGAGCAGATCGACCAATGCCTGATTGGCCTTGCGTGCGTTGGATGAGAAGCGCGGTACGATGTTGCGGAAGTCGCTGCTGTCGAACGTCGTGCTCTCGTTGATCGCGCCGGTGAGAAAGCCTTTGCCGAGCGGGCTGAAGGGCACGAAGCCGATACCCAGCTCTTCCAAAACAGGCAAGATCTCCTGCTCCGGCTCGCGCCACCACAGCGAATATTCGCTTTGCAATGCGGTGACGGGCTGGACCGCATGCGCGCGGCGAATGCTCGAGGCGCCCGCCTCCGACAGGCCGAAATGCAGCACCTTACCCTCGCGGATCAATTCCTTCACCGCGCCGGCAGTGTCCTCGATCGGCACCGCGGGATCGACGCGATGCTGATAGAATAGATCGATGCGGTCGGTCTTCAGCCGCTTCAATCCGGCCTCCGCCACCGCCTTGACGTTGGCGGGGGAGCTGTCGAGCCCGGCTTCGACCTTGCCGCCCTTGAAGCCGAACTTGGTGGCGATCACCACCTTGTCGCGGAAGGGCGCCAGCGCCTCACCCACCAGTTCCTCGTTGACGAAGGGGCCATAGGCTTCCGCGGTGTCGAAGAAGTTGACGCCGCGCTCGAACGCGGTCCGGATCAGCGCGATCGCCTGCGACGTCTCGGTCGCGGGGCCATAGCCGTAACTCAGTCCCATGCAGCCGAGACCGAGGGCCGAGACCTCCAGGCCACTTTTGCCGAGTTTGCGTGTCTGCATGTCAAGCTCTCCTTGCAGATTGATATCCGGCGGCGAACTTAGGCCGCGCGCGAGCCTGCAATTAGATGATAAAACCGGCATGTACTCATAATCTGGATTCATGAATGGCTCGCACCAACACCAACGACCTGCTCGCCTTTCTCGCCGTCGCGCGCGAGCGCAGTTTTACCCGCGCTGCCGCACAGCTCGGGGTGTCGCAATCGGCGCTCAGCCACACCGTGCGCGCGCTGGAGGAACGGCTTGGCCTGCGGCTCCTGACCCGCACCACCCGCAGCGTGGCGCCGACCGAGGCCGGCGAGCGGCTGCTGCGCACGATCGGGCCGCGTTTCGACGAGATCGACGCCGAGCTGTCGGCGCTCACCGCGCTGCGTGCCACGCCAGCGGGCACGGTCCGCATCACCACCGGCGAACACGCGGCACAGGCGATCCTGTGGCCGGCGCTCGCAAAGCTCCTACCGCGCTATCCTGACATCAAGGTCGAGCTCATCATCGACTACGGCCTCACCGATATCGTCACTGAACGCTACGACGCCGGCGTCCGTCTCGGCGAGCAGGTCGCCAAGGACATGATCGCCGTACGGATCGGACCGGAGATGCGGATGGCCGTGGTCGGCGCGCCCGCCTATTTTGCGGCGCGCAGCAAGCCGAAACAGCCGCAGGATCTCACCGAGCACAATTGCATCAACCTGCGCCTGCCGACCTATGGCGGAATCTATGCCTGGGAGTTCGAGAAGCGCGGCCGCGTCGTGAAGGTTCGCGTCGACGGCCAGCTCGTATTCAACACCGGCCTGCTCAGGATGAATGCTGTGCTGGCCGGGTTTGGCTTGGCCTACATCCCAGAAGATCTGGTGAAACGCGAGATCGCCAATGGCCGCCTGATCCGTGTGCTCGCCGAGTGGTGCGCGCCGTTCGCGGGCTATCATCTCTATTACCCGAGCCGGCGACAGCCGACGCCGGCCTTCGCCGTGCTAGTGGAGGCGCTGCGCTATCGGAAGTGAGGGTCAGCGCACAATGCGACAAACTGCGATGCGCTCGTCATACCGCTTGCGGCGAATTCCGAAGGCTGTCAGGGCAGAGCTAACTCCGGCCGCCTCGATCTGGCGCCGACAAAGGATGCGCTCCGCGCTCGCCAATTCCATCGACGGGACTCATTCGCGTTGCGACGATGCCGATTCGATTTCGATAGACCAACTCGCCACCTTTCCAACCCGTGACGGCAAGCGGCCCGATAGCCACAACCAGCGCGAACGCGACTACCAGATTCGCCTTCTTGCCTTGAATCGCTCTCGCCGCCTCAAACACGGCAATGAACCACCAGACGACGGCAGTCGCGATCGCCCATCGCCGGTGGTCGATCATGAAGATCGTTTGAGACGCGTCATGAGCGACCGTGAAGAAAGCGTCGATTCCCGCAATCACGGTCAGGATCGACAGCGCAGCTCCTGTCCAGAGGTTTATCCGGGCCGCGACGACCACGACGCCCGCCCAACTGCGTCCGCCCGCGATTTGACCGAGGGCATACAGCGCCGTTGCCACGACGTACAGGGCGATCGTGAAATGCACAAAAATCGGATGCCAATTCGGAACGATCTCGGGCATCGCAATACTCCTATTTTGCTTTCTCGACGTGATCGGATTTCCGCGTCTTCGCTCCCGTCTGCAAATTCTCCAGCGCAGTAACGAAGAATAAAAACATTCTGGACGCGAGGCTCGCGAGCTTGTTCGCCCGCAGACCAGCGATCGCTGACTGGAAACCGAGACCCTGTATGATGCAGAAGTACAGGGTTGCCGCATCGGAGATGCTTGTGCCCTTCGGAAGTTGACCATCCTTGACTGCCTCCTTCAGCAGATCGGTCACGTGCCGTTCGTACAGGACATGAAGCTTTTGAAACTGTTCGTTGAGCGTCGGGTAACGATGCCGAAGATCGTCCGACATCACCACCTTAACGATTGCGGGAAATTTCTCGATTAGCCCGACGTGACCGACGAGGATTTTCTCGAGGCGAGCGAGCGGCGGCTCGTTGCTGTGGTCGTGTAGAGCGCGCCTCCAGACGCCTTCCAGGCTCTCCTGCAGCCACGCCAAAACCTCGGTCCAGAGCGCCTCTTTTGTAGAGAAATGCCGAAACACCACGCCTTGGGATCGACCAATCGTATCTGCAATGAGCTGCGTACTTACCGAGTCCGCACCTCGTTCGTGGACCAGTCGCAAGACCGTCTGCACGATCTGCTCCTTCCGGTCTTCGGCTTGCAAGCGTTCGCGGCTGAGAGACGAGGTGGTTTCGGCGGCCATTTCTGACATCCTTGATTAGATAGCGAGTACATACTATCTATCGGCCTTGAAGTTTGCTGTCAACTCCGCACAAACGACAGGAGCATGCGTTGGATCTCAAACAGCTTCGCTTGGTCATGCCTCTTGCGACCTGCCAGGCAGCGCTACTGACAAACAATATCGTCGTTATCGGCCTCAACGGCTTGGTGGGCTATGCCCTGCTCGGCGAAGACAAGTCGCTGGCAACATTACCTATCGCGACCTACATCGCCGGTACTGCAGCCATGACCTTCCCCGCGTCGCTCTGGATGAGACGGTTTGGACGCCGACACGGGTTTCTGGTGGGGACGGCCATCGGGCTATTAGGCGCACTCATCTGCATCGCCGCGTTGTTCATGAGCAGCTTTGTAATCTTGTGCATCGGAACGCTGCTGATTGGAGCCTACAACGCGTTCGGACAATATTATCGGTTTGCTGCTGCGGAGATGAGCGGCCGAGAGTTCGCTGGCCGCGCCATTTCGATGGTCCTTGCCGGCGGCATCGTGGGGGCAATCGTGGGTCCCGAGGTAGCCAAGCGGACCAAAGACCTCTTTGCGGTCCAATTCGCGGGGACCTACATTTTCCTGGCCTGCCTGGCGCTTGTGGCCCTGGCAATCCAGGCCAGCCTGCGTTTGCCGATCATCAAGGACGAAATGGAGCAATCCGAGAGTCGGCCGATTTCGCAAATCGCGCGTCAGCCCGGATTCATCATGGCGGTTCTCAGCAGCACACTCGGATATGCAGGCATGAGCATGCTGATGACGTCGGCTCCGATCGCGATGATCTCTCACCATCACGGATACGCTGACGCTGCGTTCGTGATCCAGTGGCATGCTTTGGCAATGTTCGCCCCGTCGTTCGTGACGGGTGCATTGATCAAGCGCGCGGGTGCAGCCGCGATCATCCGGCTTGGCGCGCTTTTGATGCTCGCTTGCGCTGTCGCGGCCGTAATTCTTGGAACCGGCGTAAACGCCTTCTGGGTTTCGCTGGTTCTCTTGGGAGTTGGCTGGAATTTTCTCTATGTCGGCGGAAGCACGCTGCTGACGAAAAACTATCGCACTTCAGAGGGCGCCAAGGCTCAGGCATTCCACGATCAAACGGTCTTCCTATCAACCGCCATCAGCACGGCATTGTCCGGCTGGCTACTCCAGCGGGTCGGATGGCAGACCTTGCTCGGCCTGACGGCCGCCTTGGCCACGATCGTCTTGCTGGGGAGCGTCTGGTTTACCGAACCAAATCGCAAGGGGGCACAACTCGCAAGGGAGTCGCGGTAAGCCACATTACGTCGAGGCCCGCGTTACCTTCGCGCCCTACCGCGCCACGACTTCGACCTCGCCGTCGACGCCGTTGACGACGTTGAAGCCGCGCTCGTAGACCTTGCCCTCGTTCTTGGCGATGGCGCGGTATTCGCCCTCGGAGAGCACCACGCGCGGGAAGGCGCCGATCGATTCCTTGATCACGTCGCCGCCGGGCGTCAGCACCGACCATGCGGTGTTGGCGAGCGCCTCGCCGCCCTTGTCGCTGACGAGCTTGAGCGTGATCACGGCTGCGCGGTGGGTGATGGTGACGTCGGTGAGCTTGCCGGCCTGGACGCGGATGTCCGAGCGCACCACCGAGTTGGCGTCGCCGTAATTGGAGATGATGTAGTAGGTGCCCTCGGGCAGCAGCACGACGTCGCCGGCGGCGACGTTCGGCACCAGCGAGGCCCGCTCGCCGGACTCGAACTGGCTGCCCTTGTAGATCGCGAACGATATCTGGTTCTGCGGGATGCGGCTGGTGCCGACGCGGCCCTCGATGCGCAGGCCCCCGGCCGGCAGCACGAAGGACTCGCGGTCGGTCTCGGCTTTCAGGCTGACGGTGCGTACCGCGCTGACCAAACCGAAGGCGACGTGCACGACGTAATTGCCGGGCGGCAGCACGATGCTGGGCGTGGCGCTGCGGTCCTCCTTGATCAGCTTGAAAGTACCGTTCTCGTCGGGACGGTCGGAAAAGACGCGCCAGACCAGGCCGCCGTTGATCGCCGGAGAATCCTTGCCGTATCTCGCGGTCAGCGACAGCACACCCTGGCCCGGCACGGCCGCGTTGAGCGGCGCGGACGGCGGCACGGTCGAGACGGCCGGCGGCGGCATGCTGGGCGTATTCGGCTGGGTCAGGGTCGGCGGCAGGCTCAGGGGACCGGCGCCTGGACCGGACGGCGGCGCCAGGCTGACGGCGCCGCCGGGATCGGGCACCGAGGCCGGCGGCACCGGCGGCGGACGATCAGAGAAAAGCTGCGCCTGCGCAGCGTTTTGGCCTGAGGTAACGAGGCACGCAGCAACGATCAGCGCCGGCAGCAGCCTGCCGCCGCGCCGCCATCTGATGATGCCGTCACCCCCTGGAGTCATGCTTCCTGCTTTTCACCGAAAACGCGGCAAATTCAAGCCTCTGAAATCCCATGGATTACGGTTCTATGGAACCCGGTTGACGCCTGCGTGATTACATCTCTGAGGCAACGGGCCCTCGCCACACTCCTGCCCCCTGCGTCCCGAACGCTATAAACCATGCTTTGCCCTGTTTCTGGCGAAGCGGAAGCGCGGCGCCTACTCTGGAGTGAGGACGGCCCGGAGTAGGAGAGTTTCGGTGCTGGATATCTTGAGAGGTCGGGGTGTGAACGGCGCAAATGGCGAGAAAGTCGGTCTCGGCAGCATCCGCCGGCCCGTCATTGGTCTTGCCCTCGGCGGCGGTGCGGCGCGCGGTTTTGCCCATATCGGTATCATGAGAACGCTGCTGGCCAACGGCATCGTGCCCGATGTCGTGGTCGGCACCTCGATCGGCGCTGCGGTCGGCGGCGCCTATGCGGCCGACCGGCTCGACGCGCTGGAAGACTGGGCCCGCAGCCTGCAAGGCGTGCGCAACATCCTCGGCTATCTCGACATCCGCCTCAATGGCTCGGGCCTGATCGGCGGCGAGAAGCTCGCTAGCCGGCTGGAGGAATCGATCGGCCAGACCCTGATCGAGGACCTGCCGATGAAATATGCCTCGGTCGCGACCGAGGTCCGGACCGGCCACGAGATCTGGCTGACGCGCGGCCGTCTGGTCGAGGCGATGCGCGCCTCCTATGCGCTACCCGGCATCTTCTCGCCGGTGATGATCGGCGACCGCTGGCTGGTCGATGGCGCGCTGGTCAACCCGGTGCCGGTGTCGGCGGCGCGGGCGCTCGGCGCCGAGATCGTCATCGCGGTCAATCTGTCCACCGACATCTTCACGCATTCGACGACGATCCATGCGCATGGGGCGATGCCCGTGCCTGTCGCCACCCCTGTCGCCGAAGAGGTCCCGGCCAAGCGGCGCTTTCCGCGCATCTTCTCGCCGGAGAAGACCGTCAAGCGCGAGTTCTTCGGCAGCGCCGGCCGGCCCGGCATCTCGTCGGTGATGATCGATGCCTTCAACATCATGCAGGACCGCATCACCCGCGCGCGGCTCGCCGGCGATCCACCGGACCTCCTGATCACGCCGCGGGTCGGCCAATTCGGCTGGTTCGACTTTCATCGTGCCGAAGATCTGATCGCGCACGGTGCGCGCGCCGCCGAGCGCGCGCTCGAGTCGATCCAGGAAACCATCCACGTGCTCGCACCGGCGCCCCAAGGCGATGCGCCGAAAGCCGTCGAATGAGACGGGCTTAGGCCGTCTTGATGTAGTCGCGCAGGGCTTCCTGCTCGGACTCGTATTCCCGCACGCGCCATTTGACGATGTCGCCGATCGAGATCAGGCCGACCACCTTGCCGTTGTCGACGACTGGCAGATGGCGGAACTTGCCTGTCGTCATCATCTCCATCAGTTCGGCGACCGTGTCGGTCTCCTTGCAGCTCACGACCTTGCGCGTCATGACCTGGGAGACCGCCTCGTCCAGCACGCCGGCGCCACGCTCTCCGAGCACGCGCACGATGTCGCGCTCGGACAGGACGCCCTCGAGCCGGCTCTGGTCCATCACCAGCACCGCGCCGATCTTCTTCTCGCCGAGCAGCTTGACGGCAGCGGCGAGCTTGGCGTCCGGCGCGACGCTCATGATCTGATGGCCCTTGGTATTGAGAATGGAACGTACCGTCATTGTCGCCTCCCTGAATCGGCTCCGTCCGCTTTGCGCGGTCCGGACTTGTTCGCGAGTCTTCAACTAACAGTTTCAGCGCCGGTTTCACGCTCGAGCGCTTTGCGAAGTGCAGCTTCTATGAGCTTGCTGCTTCGGAACATTCTTCCGCAGAATGATGGATGAATTCGGGCTGCGCCGCAAGCGCCGCTTCAAATACCGTTTGAAATGTCCTGTGATGACGCATCCGCAGCATCATCGCTTCGCACGCGCGGCACGGGATCGAACAGTGCGAACAGCAACAGGCCGGCGAAAAAGCCGCCGATATGCGCTTCCCAGGCGACGCCAGCGCTCTCGCTGTCGACGCCGATCGCGCCGACGCCGAAGATGATGTTGAGGGCGAACCACACACCGAGGAAACCGACGATCCGACGATCGCGCAACGCCTGGACCAGCGGCAGTGCCGGAACTCTCGCGGCGGTATCGGCGTCCGAACGACTGAACGACAGGAAGCTGCCGCGCACGAAGGCGAACCGGATCGCCGCCGCCATTGCGCCCGAGACTGAGGCCGAGGCGCCGATCATCGGCACCACCGCATGCTCGTGGGTGACGAGATGGGCGAGCGCGCCGGCGGCGGCCGTCACCGCCAGGAAGACGAAGAAGCGCAGTGCGCCGAAGCGTCGCGCCAGCGCGCTGCCGAACGGCAGCAGCCACAGCACGTTGAAGGCGAGATGGGTGAGATTGGCGTGCAGCAGCGAATAGGTGACGAAGGTCCAGACCTTCGCGCCGGCGCCGCCCTCGAATTGCAGATTGACCAGGGAGGAATCGTAGCGCTTCGGGATGAAGCCGAACACGTCGATGGTCCAGTTCTCGAGTTCCGGCGGCAGCAGCACCCGCAGATGGATCAGCGCCAGCAGCACGACATAGGCCGTCAGCGGCCACGGCAAGGTCAGGATCGGCTCGCGCCGGGCCTCTTCGGCGACGACCGGATGGTTCGACGGGGGTTGTGACGGGGAATCCAAGGCGGTTTCGCTTTCAGGCGCGATCGAGGCAACAAAGCTGGAGATAGTCGCGTTTGCCGGCCTTGCGCAAGTGCACAAAAGGAAAAGGCAGGGCCCTGGGAAAGCCCTGCCTGTCCGTGTCGGCCTTTCCGACGCAACGGGAGAATAAGGTGTATCCCCACCCCTCCCCGCGGCCAGTGACCAAGCTGTTTGACGCCCGTGTACAGGCCTCGCCGAGAACCTGGAGAAAGCGGCGAGGCTTGCGACTGGAATCACCATAACAGGCGCGCGGGACACGCAAAGCGCATAGTTAATTTAACGTTAACGCCGTAAAGGCAGGCCTGCGGATGCCAAAAACGCCTCCGCGGCATGGACGCTGCAATTCCCCTCCTGCACAACATCAAAGGGATCTCAGGTGCGCTGAAGCGGGACAGCTTTGTCCCACGAGGTTGCGCCGAGGGTAAGCGTCGATCATGAAACATCCATCGAGCCGCGCATTCTTCGCGTATTGGGACACAAAGCGCGGTAGCGCGCGGGCTCCTGACCGGGCCGATATCGACCCGGCCGCGGTGCGCGAGCTGCTGGGCGACATTTTTGTGCTGTCCTGCGAGCCGAAGGCAGGCTTTCCGTTCCGCGTTGCCGGCACCCGCGTCTGCGCGCTCGCAGGCCTTGATCTCAAGGACCGGGACTTTGCCGCCTTGTTCACGGATGCGAGCCGCAGCGAGATCGAGGAGATCACGACCGTCGTCGCCGACGAGACGCTGGGTGCGATCGCCGGTCTCACCGCGCAGCGCGAGGACGGCAGCAAGGCGCATCTCGAGCTGCTGCTGCTGCCCTTCAACGCCCGCCCGCATACGCCTGTCAGCGTGACCGGCGTGCTCGCACCGTTCGACGACGAATGCGGCGCGCTCGGCCCGTTCACCCTCACTTCCTGGCGCTACCTGCACCAGCCGGAGAAATTGCTGCCGCGCACGATCCGCAAACTGCAGATCGCACGCGGGCTGATAGTGTATGAGGGGCTGCGCTAGGCAGCCTCCCTATCACGGCATCGCCAGATGCCAGGCGCCATTCAGAAAGCCGTCGCCGGTGATGTCGCCGGGCTTGGTGTCCTTGGCGAAGGTGTAGAGCGGCTTGCCCTTGTGCGCCCATTGCTTGGAGCCGTCGTCGCGGGTGATGATGGTGTAGCCGTCGCCGGGCGCGTCGCTGGCCTCGGCCTTCAGCGCCGGCCAGTTAGTCGCACACGGGCCGTTGCAGGCCGATTTGCCGTCCATGTCCTTGTCGAACGTGTAGAGCGACATGCCCTTGGCGTCGGTAAGCACGTTGCCCTTGTCGGTCTTGCCGGTCTTGGTCGGCGGCGCCGCGAACGCAGCCGAGGTGAGTGCGAGTGACGCTGCGAGCGTGAACACGAGGCGGATCGAGGATGTCGTCATGGTGTCTCCTGTCATGCAATTGGCTTGCACGGGGTAGGACGCCGCGGCCCCCGCACTATTCCTCGAAAGCGGGCAAAGATATTTTTGGCTGCGCGCATCAAGGGGGCGGAATAAATTGCGGCTGATGATACGGAATAGCGAAGATGAGCAGGCCACATTGGCGTCGTGCGCACATCACCGATCTCGAGGCGATCAGTGCGATCGCGGCGCGGATTCATCCCGATCTTCCCGAGCGGCCCGACGTGCTCGCGGAAAAGATGCGGCTCTCTCCGGATGGCTGCCGCGTGCTCGCCACGGGCAGCGGGATCGCAGGCTACGGTCTTGCACATCCCTGGATGCAGCAACAGATTCCGCCGCTCGACGGTTTCCTCGGCCAATTGCCTGAGGCCGCCGACTGCCTCTACGTGCACGACGTCGCCGTGCTGCCCGACGCCCGAGGCGGCGTGGCGCGCGCATATGTTGCGGAGATCGAACAGCTCGCGCGATCTTCAGGCATCACGACGCTTGCGCTGGTCTCGGTCTATGGCACGCGCGTGCTGTGGGAACGCCTCGGCTTCCAGCCCGTCACGCCGGATGCGGCGCTGCGCGCCAAGCTCGCGTCCTACGGCGCGAGCGCGACCTACATGCTGCGCGAGCTCGCCCGATAGGCCCCTGCCCCGCGACCGCTCAGCCGCGGTGCTTCTTCTTGTTCTTCTTACCCGACGCGCCTGGCCATTCGGTGACCGACGGCGCATATTTGGCGTCACCGGATTTGTCTCCGAATTTCTTGTTCTTCTTCCCGAATGCCGGCTTGCCAGATTTGCCGCCGTCGTGAGGCTTGAAATCACTCTTGGCGTGCGGCTTGCCCTGATGCTTGCCCTCCGGCTTTCCGCGCGGCCTGTCGTGAGGCTTCGGCCCCTTGGCGTTCCAGGTATCGTCGCTCCGGCGGGCGACTTGATTGTCGTCGCCTTGATCGCGCTGCGGAGCGCGTGCGCGCTTCTCCACCGGAGCCTGCTCCTGCGGCGCGCCCGTCACCAGCTCGATGCGGATGCTGTCTTCCTTGTCCGGACGCTTGACCTTGGCGGCGAAGGATTCGGCGACGCGCTCGGAAATCTCGAACTCGGTGGTGGTGTCGCTGATCTTGATCGCTCCGATGTCGCGCTTGTCGATGCCGCCGCGGCGGCAGATCATCGGCAACAGCCAGCGCGCCTCGGCATTCTTGCGGCGGCCGATGGCGGCCCGGAACCAGACGGTAGGCTCCGTCATCACATGTTTCGGCGATGACTTCCCCGCCTTGGCGCGAGGCCGCTCGGAGCGGTCGTCGCCACGCGGTGCGCGATCGTCGCGATGACGATCATCGCGCGGCCGGCTGCTTCGTTCACCGGGATCGATAATGTCTTCCGGCGACGGAAGCCGCGCGCGATAGAGCCGAGCCAGTGCTGCGGCGATGTCCTCGGCCGACCGCTCGGCCAGCAAGGCCTTCGCCAGCTCGAGATCGTCGGCGGACGTTTCCTCGGTGAACAACACGTCCTTCATGCGTTCATGATCGAGCTTGCGAATCTCATCCGCTTGCGGCGCCGTGCCCCAGTTCGCCTCGATGCCGGACAAATTTAACAGTACATCGGCACGCCGCCGTCGTATTGGCGGCACCAGCAGAACGCTCACGCCCTTGCGGCCCGCGCGCCCGGTGCGGCCTGAGCGATGTTGCATGACCTCCGGATCGTTCGGCAGATCGGCGTGAACGACGAGGTCGAGGCTCGGCAGGTCAATGCCGCGGGCGGCCACGTCTGTCGCCACGCAAATGCGGGCGCGTCCGTCCCGGAGCGACTGGAGCGCCAAGGTACGCTCGTTCTGCGTCAATTCGCCTGAGAGAGCGACCACGGAAAAACCGCGCTCCAGCAGCGCCGCCTGCAAATGCCTGACCGCATCGCGCGTATTGCAGAATACCAGTGCGCTCGGCGACTCGTAAAAGCGCAGCACGTTGACGACCGCATGCTCGACATCGCCGGCAGCGACCCGGATCGCACGGTACTCGATATCGGCGTGACCGCCCTCGTCGCCGGCGACCTCGATTCGAAACGCCTGCTGCTGATACTGTTTCGCAAGCGCCACGATGCCGCGCGGGAAAGTCGCCGAGAACAACAAGGTGCGGCGCGTCTCCGGCGTGGTCTTGAGGATGAACTCCATGTCCTCGCGAAAGCCGAGATTGAGCATCTCGTCGGCCTCGTCGAGCACGACGACCTTCAATTCCGAGATATCGAGGCGTTTGCGGCGCAGATGATCGCACAAGCGGCCGGGCGTGCCGACGACGATATGGGCGCCCGCGGCCAGCTCACGCTGCTCGCGGCGCGGGTCCATGCCGCCGACGCAGGAGACGACGCGCGCCCCGGCATGCTCATAGAGCCAGGTCAGTTCGCGCTGGACCTGCAAGGCGAGCTCGCGGGTCGGCGCGACGATCAGCGCCAGAGGCGCCGCGGCCTGCGCGAACCGCTCGGCATCATCAAGAAGGTCCCTGGCCATGGCCAGCCCGTAGGCAACGGTCTTGCCCGAGCCTGTTTGCGCCGACACCAGCAGGTCGCGATCGACGGCATCCTTGCCGAGCACGGCGAGCTGAACAGGTGTCGGTGAATCGTAATTGCGCTCAGCCAAAGCACGGGCAAGCGGCGGGGTCACGGCCGGAAAAGACACGGAATGGAAAACCTTGGTTGGTCCGGGCGCGGAGCGGAAAGAGCCGAGGGGCCTCGACGCTGCAATCACTGCAGAAGGCCCGGTCACACCCATCATGATTTTGATTTGGACGCTCTTTACGCCAGAAGCTGCCAAATCACCATGGCTTTGATGCATGGCATTGGCGACAGGGTGAACAGGTTCGGGGGCGCTCAGCCCTGCCTTTAGCGCGATTTCGGGCCGGAATGGCGGGCTTTTGCGGCCGTCGCGCCTGAATTGGGCTCGATCGGCCGTGCGAGGGAGGCATGCATGCCCTGCTTTGCCGCAAGGTAACAGCCATTGCAGCGCTCGGCAGGTTGACGGACACATGTCATGCCACGTCAGTCATGCCACCCCAAATCCTGCCTTACGAAAGAGTGCGACGTGATGGTGGTGAAGGTGAAGGGCGAGTTCACCTGGCACAGGCACGACGACACTGACGATTTCTTTCTCGTACTCAGGGGCAAGCTCGACATCGAGTTGCGGGACCGCACCGTGACGCTCGGCCCAGGCCAGCTCCATGTGGTGCCCAAAGGTGTCGAGCACCGCCCGGTGGCCCGTGAGGAGGTTCATCTGATGCTGATCGAGCCGACCGGCACGCCGAACACCGGCGACAAGGCCACGGCCGCGCCGCGCAAGCTCGCGTAGCAAGCGCGGCTCTAATCCCTCGATGTCACGGGCCTGCTGAAGCTTTCGGCGAGCCTTGCTCTCACCCGCGCGACAGAGTCCTTGGCCGCGTGACTTAGGGAGCGAATAGCGCGCCAGGCTTCGGTCGCCTGCAGCCATGCCCTCATCTCAGTGAATTTGCCGTAGGCCCAGGCGAAAGCCGGGATCCGCATCAGCTTGTCGCGCGTCAGATGAAACAGGCGCTCGACCAGCACCAGCTTGAGCAGCTCGCAGCCGACGAACGCCACCATACCGCTGAGGAACTGACCGGTCGCAACGAGGTACGCCGCAACCGGCTTGATCGGCTCCAGAATGAGCACGGGCACGGAAAACAGCGCCAACGACGGATAAGGCGGCAGCGATCTGATCCAGGCGCGCAGCCGCTTGAATTCGAAGTGCCGGGCAAGCCAAGCCGAGATCGGCCGCGCCACGGCCACGAACACCGCATCCACCAGGAAGTAGACGGCCGCCAGGAAGTAGGTGATGGGTTTCAGGATTCGCTTCACGGATACTCTCCCGCGAACTGAAAGCCGGAACCCGCGCTTAAGTTTCACGCCCAGGTGGATCATTCGCGGATTCTCTGTGGAACTTTTAGGGCATGCGGTTCCATCAATCTCAGATCTCGGCGTAGACCTCCAGTAGATTGCCGTCGGGATCGCGGAAAAACAGCGTGCGATGCCCGAAGGCTTGGTTTGTCGGTGGCGACGGCAGCACCACGCCGTGCTGCACGAGTTCCTCGGCGCAAGCGTCGACCTCGGTGGCCGAGACCTTGAACGCCAGTTGCAGTGAGGCACTCCCCGCCGGCGGCGGTGCATCAGTCGCCGTGCGGCTCGGTCGCGCCAATGCGAGCGTGTTGCTCCCTATCCCATACTCGATCCAATTCGGCGATAGCTCGCGCAGCAGGGATAGAGCGAGCACGTCCTCGTAGAAGCTACGCATCGCGGCCATGTCGCGCACGAAGATGACGGTGTAGTCGATCGCTCGGATGGCGCTGAAGGGTGAGCTGGTGCGGCTTGGTTGTTCGTTTGTCATCGTAGCTCTTATTCCAGATTCCGACTCGTAGCCTGGCGCAATGTCGGACCGGCAGCCCGGATTACGCCTGCGCTCCACCCGGGCTACTAGATCTCACTCCACCAGATCCGGCCACGGCACGATGGTCGATTTCACCGTCTTCATCGCCATCGCATCTTTCACGGCTCGCGCGACGCCCTCCTCCGTGAACGGATAGATCGTTTGCATCTTCAGCCAGGGATATTTATCGCGGGTGCGGTAGAGCATGTCGACACCGAGCGGGAGATCGTTACCCGTGAATCCCCAGGAGCCGAGCACGTTGAGGTCCTTGGTGCAGATGCGGTGCCATGAGGTCTCGATCGAGCCGGCGTCGGTGAACTGGCCCATCTCGACATAGGTGCCGCCGTCGCGCAGCATCTCAATGCCTTCGGGACCGGCTGAGGGGTGGCCCGAGCAATCCATCACGAGATCGGCGCCAAAACCGCCGACGATCTCGCGGACGCGCGCGATGCGCTCTTGCGGCGATGCGATCTCTTCGATGTTCACGGTGGCTTCCGCGCCAAACTCGCGCGCGAGTTTTAGGCGCGGCTCCTCCGGCGCGCCGACGCAGATGACGCGCCCTGCCCCCATCTCCTTCGCCGCTGCGACCGCCAAAATGCCGATCGGGCCGGAACCCTGGATCACCACGGTGTCGGCCCAGGTGAAGCCGCCGGCGCGGCTCGCGCGATTGAACGCGCGGATGCACGATGTCAGCGGCTCCGACAGCGCACCTAAGCGCAGCGACATATCGTCGGGCAGCTTGTAGATCTTGGTGCCTGGCAGCATGTCGAGATCGACATAGACATATTCAGCCCAGCCGCCCCACATGTGCGGCGCCTTGTCGAAGCCAAGGTAGCGGCCGTAATAAACCGGCGTCAGGCATTTGTTGGCGGTCTGCGGATAGTGAATGCAGTAATAACAGCGGCCGCAGGGCATCAGTGGCGGGATCATCACTTTCGAGCCGACCTTGAGCGGCTTGCTCATGAAGTCTTCCGTGAATTCATCGCCGCATTCGACGATGACGCCGCCGAGCTCGTGGCCGAGCGTGAACGGCCAGGGTAGCGGCTTCGGCCAGTGTCCTTTCAAAATATGCAAATCGGTGCCACAGACGCCGCACGCGCCGATCTTGATCAGCGCACCCTTGCGACCGACCTTCGGCCACGGCACGGTCTTGATCACGGGCTCCGAGCCCGGTCCGGCGTGGGTGCATACGCGGATTGAATCCATGGCTGTTTCCTCGCGGCCCGTCTTGTGTTGAATGATGGCGCGGGCTCGGACAGAGCGTATGTGAGGTTCGGCCAGATGCCAACCGAGGCAGCGATCATAGGTGCCGCGGGCGCAATCCTGCCAAGGTGATCGTTTGAACCCAATCCCCCAAAATCCCGTAGCCGCGTCCGGCTCGTTCGCGGCGATGAAGTCCGTGCCGTACCGGCTGCAGTTCATCGCCTATGTGCTGGCGATGATGGCGGATAATATCGAGCACGTGATCAGCTATTGGGTGGTGTTCCAGAAATTCCACTCGCCGACGCTGGGCGGCTTTGCCGTGCTGTCGCACTGGCTGCCATTCCTGCTGTTCTCGGTCGTGGTCGGCGGGCTCGCCGACCGGTTCGACCCGCGCCGCATCATCCAGTGCGGCATGTTGCTGTTCATCGTCGCCTCGGCGGGATGGGGCTTCTTCTTCATCACCGACACGATCCAGATGTGGCACGCGATGCTGCTCCTGGTGATCCACGGCTGTGCCGGCGTGCTGTGGCAGACGCCGAACCAACTGCTGCTCTACGATCTAGTCGGTCCTGCCGATCTTCCGAGCGCGGTGCGGCTAAATGCAATGGCGCGTTATCTCGGCATCCTGGTGGGGCCGGCCGTGGGCGGTCTCATCATGCTGACGCTCGGCACTTCGCACGGCATCATCTTCAACACGCTGTTCTATCTGCCGATGCTGCTGTGGCTGTTCTGGGCACCGGTCCGAGACAAGAGCGTCGCCATGCGGCGCTACGCCGTGCGCGGCTTTGCCGACATCCTGCTGACGATGCGCGCGATCGGCACCCAGCCGGTGCTGATGGCGATGACATGGCTTGCCGGCCTCACCTCCTTCATGATTGGCAATGCCTATCACGCGCAGATGCCGGGCTTTGCCGGCGATCTCGGTCATGGCGATCCTGGCGTGTCCTACAGCGTGCTGCTCGCGGCCGACGCCGCCGGCGCGCTACTCGCCGGCATCGCGCTGGAATCCTGGGGACGGTTGAAGGGCACGGCGCGCACGGCGATCACGCTCGCGATGCTCTGGAGTGTCGCGCTGCTCGGCTTCGCCGCGGTGCGGATCTACCCCGTCGCGATCGTGCTGCTGTTCTTTGCCGGCTTCTTCGAGCTTTCCTTCAACACCATGGCCCAGGCGCTGGTTCAGCTGAATGCGCCCTCCGACATTCGCGGTCGTGTCGTCGGCCTCTATAATATGGCGGGACTTGGCATGCGCGCGTTCAGCGGCATCACCGTCGGCGTCTTTGGTGCTGCGATCGGGATTCACTGGTCGCTGGGACTCTCGGCCGCAGTGCTGCTGGCGCTGCTGTGCCTGCTCTATGGGCGGGCGACCAGGAAAGCCTAGGGGCCCGGTCGTCGGCCCGGGACGGCTGCGCTCCTCCGGTCCGGGAACACTGGGATACTGCCCGCCGCTGATGTGGCTTTTTGAACGCATTGTGTCGGTCCGTCATCGCCACGCCAAATCATAACGCGGCGTTAACCCTATGCACCTTAGGGTCGTGTCGGACTCCGCCCGGGCGGGGGGTCGGGTAGTGAAAATGGCGTTGGCGAACAAAAAATTTCTTCCGGCCGCCGAGGAACGTCGGCGTTTCCAGCGGGTGAAGGTGCACCTGCTCGGCCGTTACATGCTGCCGGATCGCCGTGAATTCCCCTGCCAGGTGATCAACATGTCGCCGGGGGGCCTTGCGCTGCTCGCGCCCGGCATCGGCAATGTCGGCGACCGCGTGGTCGCCTATCTCGACCATATCGGCAGGGTCGAGGGCAAGATCACAAGGATCATCGACAACGGCTTCGCGATGACGGTGGGCGCGACGCCGCGCAAGCGCGACAAGCTCGCGGCCCAGCTGACCTGGCTCGCCAACCGCGACATCCTCAATTTGCCGGAAGACCGCCGCCACGACCGTATTGTGCCGCGCAACCCGATCGCGGTGCTGACGCTCGAGGACGGCACCAAGATGACTTGCCGCATCATCGACCTGTCGCTGTCCGGTGCCGCCATTGCTGCGGAGAACCGCCCGCCGCTGAAATCGATCGTTCTGCTCGGCCGGGTCCAGGGCCGCGTGGTGCGAAACCTCGAGGACGGCTTCGCGCTCGAGTTCATGCACGCGCAGCCGATCGAGACTCTCGAAGAGAGCGTTACCGCGCGGTAAAGCGCGACAGCGCCAAAACCCCTGTTTTACCAGCTCTGAAGGCGGCCTCTGCGATGCAGACGCCGCCTTTCTCGCGTCTTGCAGCGGCCGCGGGCGGGTTAACGCGCGGCCTGTTCATGCCCCCAACCAGCGGTTCCGCCAGCGTTTCCGCGTTAATCCCTAAAATTTGAATCAATTGCAGTATTTTCGAATTTTAGTCGAATTCTATTCAAGTATAGATCGAATTCGCCGCCAGTTTTACTTGCATTCGTCTCGACTTGACTTGGTCGACTTAGCGGCAACTCAAAAGCTCCGTGCGAAATGTGGTCCCAACAAGAAACGGGGGCCGCAATGTTGGACTTCAGGGGACAGGGAAAGGCACTGGCGCTCGCCGCCATGCTGTTCGGAATGAGCTCGGCGGTGCAGGCCGGCGAAAGCCGTCTGCTCTACGCGAGCCTCGGCGACACGACGCGTGCGCCGATCGGCTGGGTCGAGTTTTGTGCAGAGAACGCCGCTCAGTGTCAGGGCGGAGCGACGCAGCCGCGCGACATCGTGATGTCGCAGGCCGCGTGGCGCGACCTGACCAAGGTCAATCGCTGGGTCAACGAGACGATCAAGCCTTTGACCGACCAGGAGCACTGGGGCGTCGTCGAGAAATGGTCGCTGCCGACCGACGGCTACGGCGACTGTGAAGATTACGTGCTGCTGAAGCGCAAGATGCTGATGGACGCCGGTTGGCCGCGCGAGGCCCTGCTCATCACGGTCGTGCGCGACAAGAAGGGCGAAGGACACGCGGTGCTGACGGTGAAAACCGACAAGGGCGAGTTCGTTCTCGACAATCAGAACGAGAACGTCGTCGCCTGGACGGAGACCGGCTACCGCTTTGTCAAGCGCCAGTCGCAGAGCGATGCCAACGTCTGGGTCTCGCTTGGCGATACCAAGCCGGCGGTCTCGACCGCCAGCGCGAGAGACCAGTAGTTCGATCAGTAGAGACAAACAAACGAGTTACGCGACCCGGTCACATCCCCACCCCTCCCCGTCCCAGACCGGTTCGCGCGCGGCCAGCCATCCCCCAATGGCTGGCCGCAACTTTTTGGGGCTTGTGTTCCAAGCTCTAGCGGTCTGCCGGAGCGGCAAGAGCGAGTTGCAAGCCGGCACGCAAGGCCGAACCGGGATGACGACCGAATTGCGAGGCGAGGCCATTGTTGTCCAGCGTTGGCGCGAACATCCTGAGCCGCTCCGCCATCCGGTGGGACTCCTCCACATCCCCTGTCAGCGCATAGGCCGCGGTCAGTCCGGCCCAGCCGCGGGGATAGCGCGGATTGAGCGCGACCGAACGTTTGAACAGCGCGATGGCCTCCGGATATCTCTTCAATTCAAGCTCGCCATTACCGGCAAACTCCAGCCAGATCGGCATGATCGGATCGCGCGGGCTAAGCCGGATCGCGTAACGCACATGCGCGAGCCCCTCCGCGGGGCGGCCCGAACGGATCAGCCCGTTGCCGATCTGCGCATGCGCGCTGGCATCGCTGGGATCGATCCTTATCGCGCGCTCCAGATGCTCCATTGCCTCCGGCAGCGTCGGCAACGTGTTGAGCGCGAGCGCGAGATAGAAATGCGCGTTGCTGGAGTCGGGATCGCGTTCCAGCACCTTGCGCAGGATCTCGATCGCCGCCTTGCGATGCGCCCTCGACTCGGTATCCAGCACCTGCGCCCCCATCCGGGCGTGATAGGCGCCGATGCCCGTGAGGGCGCGCAGATTCTGCGGCTCCTTCTCCAGCGCGCCCTCAAACAGCGCCAGCGCCTGGCGATAGCCGTCAAGACGCACCTCCGACAGCGCAGCCCAGCCGCGATAGGCGAGCGCGGCGGCGTCCGAGCTCTGCGACAGGCGCGAGCTCTCGATCGGCAGCATCTCGAACTGGAGCTCGCGGGCGAGCCGCGCGACGATCTCGTCCCGCAAGCCCTGCCGGTCGGCGCCATCGCGTTCGATCCGGCTGCTCCAGATCGACAGCCGGCTCGAAGGATCGACCAGCTCGACATTGACGCGCAGCCCCTCCTCCTGCCGCCGGACGCTGCCTTCGAGCACGTAACGTACCTTCAACTCGTGGCCGAGCCTGCCGACATCGATCGGCTGACCGGCGAAGCTGCGTGCCGTTTGCTGCGAGATCACGCGGAACGACGGCAGGCGGGACAGCGTGTTGGTGAGATCATCGGTCAGCATGTCGGCGGTGAGCTGGAGATGGTCGTCCGCGGCGCCGAGCGTCGTGAAGGGCAGCACCAGGATCGGCACGAGGCCGTTCGGGAGTGTCACCTCGCCGCCTGAGGACGGCGAACGCCAGAAATCGCCGGCCTCGGGGGACGCCCCCGCGGCAAGTTCCGCGACATCAGTATGCTGCCGCGCGCGCAGCTCGAACAGCGCGCCCAAAGTCAGGACCAGCACCAGACCGGATCCTGCCAGGACCCTTCCCACCATTTGGCGCAGCGCGCTCTTTTTGTGTCTTGGCGCAACCGCCGCCGGCGACAAGCGCGGCGCATCCGGGATAGCTGGTGCAGCTGCGCAATCGACCGCAACCGCGCGATCGGCTTCGACAGCGCTGGAGCGCAAGCCGTCGAGCATCTCGCGCGTCGCCTTCTCGGGGCCGACGCCGAGCTCGCGCTGCAACACATCGGCAAATCCGGCGGCGCGGGTCAGCGCCTCATGACGGCCGTGATAGCGCGCATAAAGTGCGATCGCGAGCCGCTGGACATCCTCGCGCAGCGGATCGAGCGCGATGAGTTGCTCGACCGCTGCGATCGCATCGTTGGGATCCGTGACGAGATCAGGGCGCTCGACAAATGTCGCGCAGAGATGCGCCGCTGCAAGCTGGAGCCGCGTTCGCTGACCGGCCACCCACTCCTCGATGCCCTCCTCATCAATGTGATGACCGGCGAGAAAGTCGCCGGTGAACAGACGCGCGGCAAGCGCAAGCTCCGCGGCCTTGGTCGATCGCGACAGCTGCTCGAATTCGCGCGCGTCGATCGACCATAGCTCGCCGTCGAGCCGTACCACTCCCGCGTCGGCGATAACGAGCGATGGACCAAGATGCTTGCGCAGCATCGCCAGCGCCTGCCGCAGGCTTTGTCGGGCCTGCTGGTCCGAACAGTCCCCCCACAACAGCGTCGCGAGCTCTTCGCGCTGCGCCGCGTAGTCACGGCTCATGGCAAGATAAGCAAGCAGGACGCCGGACTTGCGCGTCGGCAGGGCGATTGCCGAGGACTGGTCATGAATGGTCGTCACGACCAAGCGGCCAAGCAGCCGCAATCGCATGGTGCTGCGCGATGTCAGTTGCGGACCCACACCGGCTCCTCCCCCTAGCGACGGTTGATCCGCTCTTTTCACGCGATCCTACGAGCGCCACCGGCGAGGGCAAGTGGGATAGGTCACACCTTCCTGCCGGGTTTCACGTTTTTTTTGCGCTCCCGTGACGGCGGCTACCGCACTGTTTCGAATCTCGATGTGCGACAGCGCGGGAGGCTGGATTTGGAAGCGCTGCAACATCCGGCACGATCGTCAGAGGCACCGCGTCCGCGACGTCGTGAGCACCGATATCACCAGGCGTTTTTCCGTTCAGGCACTCAGAAAATTCATTGAGGAGGACTCCATGCAATTCAATTCACGCATTGATTTGGCCGGCAGCCTTGTCGTTCTTGGTTTGCTCGCCGGCGTCGGCCCGGCCTCAGCCGATTTCGATGGTCCCAGGCTGAAGGATCCTACGGCTTCACGGGATCGGCCGAATGCCTGGTCGCGCCGGGTCATGTCGGCGATCCGAACGGCCCGGGGCTTCCCAACCCAACGCCGGGCGTTGCACTGCCGAACTCGGGATTCCAGACCAATCTGCGCCCGAATGACGCCGTGCCGGGATCCTCGACAGACGCCTATGCCAACTCATTCGCAGTGGAAGGCATCCGCAAGTTCAACGGCAATGGCACCGGCACCGTGAAAGGCACCGTGGTCGGCATCACCATTCGTCCCACCCCCGGCCCCGGCGGCTTTCCGCATTTCCCGCCGGCCGCCGGCTCCGCCGATTTCAGCTTCTCTTTTACCTACACCGTCAACGAGGACGGGACCTGGACCAGCACCATGGTGCCGGGCAGCTACACCGAGACGCACCTGACCGGCCCGCGGACTGGCCAGACCTCGACGGTCGACGCGATCCCGCCGACGACGGGCATAATCTCCGAGGACGGCAAGACGCTGACCGCGGCGCATGTGACGACAGCCGTGGAAACGCATACCTACTCTAATGGCGATGTCGAGCCGCGGATCTGCCATCGCTCGCGAATCTACATCAAGCTCAGGCACAGCGATGACGATGACGATCAAGGCAACGGCAATCATTAGCCGTGGCTGATCGTCCTTCCGCCCCGCGCGACCGCCATGCCGCTCTGGCGGTCGCGATGAGTCTTGCCTGCGGCCTGATTGCCCCGGCCAAAGCCGACATTCGCGTCGACGGTGATCTGCAGGCATTACAGTTGCAGACAAGTGGCGACAGCCTTGCCGACGTTCTGGCCCGCTTCGACAAGCTGTTCGCAGTGAAGGTCCGGTCCGCGGTCCCGCTCATGAGCGAGGTCAGCGGCAGCTACTCCGGCACACTGTCGCGGGTCGTGGCGCGACTGCTCGACGGCTATAACTATGTGATCAAGATGGATCGCGACGTCACCGAGATCCTGGTGTTCGGCCGCGGTGGCGAGGTCGCAATCGTGCCGAAAGTGAAGCCTGCGGCTGCGGCAAAGACAGTGACGGCCCGCTGGCGTTGACGGCGACTCCGGCCGGGAGGCGCACGCGCCTCTCGGCCTTACAATCCCACAATCCCACGCCGCCCAAGGCGCGATGCTCAGCGTGGCAGAACATTCTTGTAGATCTTGCCGTTCTTCATGATCACCACGAAGTTCTTCGCGGGGTCCTCGACCAAGTTGATGTTGTCGAGCGGATTACCGTCGACCAGCAGAAGATCGGCGAAGGCGCCTTCCTCCACCACGCCGAGCTTGCCCGGATATGGATTGCGCGGGCCGGACAAACTCAGCAGTTCCGCATTGGTCGACGTTGCCATGGCCAGCGCTTCGGCCGGCGTGTACCAGCGTGTCAGTGCCGCCAGCATCGAGCCCTGCTTCTCCGCTAGCGCCTGCGAGAACAGGACGTCGGTGCCAAACGCGGTCTTGAGGTGGTATTTCCTGGCCAGCTCATAGACACGGTCCGTGCCGGCGACAACCTGCCGCAGCTTGTCCTGCTCCGCCGGCCCAAGCCCGGCACCCATGGACATGTCCAGGAACGGCTGGGTGCTGAGCCAGATTCCCTTCTCGGCCATCAGCTTCGCGCTCGCTTCGTCCATGAGATGGGCGTGCTCGATGCACTTCACGCCGGCTGCAATCGAGCGTTGGATCGCAACCGGCGTATAGGCGTGCGTGGCAACATAAGTGCCCCAGTTCTCGGCGGCCTCGACGGCGGCGCGCAGCTCGGGCTCGGTGAAGGTCGAGACGTCCAATGGACTGAACGGCGAAGCCACGCCACCGCCCGCAGTCAGCTTGACCTGGGAGGCGCCCTGCATCAGCTGCTCACGTGCGCGCACGCGCACCTCGTCGGGACTGTCGGCGACCATGCTGCCGCCGATCCGCTCCATGCGGCTGAGCATTCCGCCGATGGTTCGCGGCAGGTCGGAGAGCTGGCGGAAGTCACCGTGGCCGCCGGTGATGGTGATGATGGCGCCAGACGGATAGATGCGCGGGCCGGCGACGAGATCCTCGTCGATCGCCTGCTTGAGGCCGAAGGTCGGTCCACCCATGTCGCGTATCGTGGTGAAGCCGCGCATCAGCGTTGCAGTCGCCTCGCTTGCAGCAACAAGATTGTTGTAGCCGATATCGCCTGCAAGCGCCGCCATCGGCGTCGGGCGTACCAGCATCGCGTGCCAATGCGCATCGATGAGTCCAGGCATCAGCACCCGGCCGCCGCCGTCGATGACCTGGCCAGTGGCCGCGATATCCGCGATCGAGATCTTCTCGATCTTGCCGTCCCTGACGAGGACATTGGATGGCGCCGAGAGCGCTGCGTTCTTGCCATCAAAGATCTTGACGTTGCGGAACAGGACGGCGCCGTCCTGCTGAGCCGGTGCAGGCGATGCGCTGCAGACGATCGTCGCGAGCACCGCCGTGAGGCCGATCCGCCTACGCAATCCCGACATGTTCAACTCCCCGCTGGGGTGCCGCTATGCGGCCACTGCGACAGGTCGCCAGGCAAAAGTCAGCCAGCCGATGTCATGGGAGAGCGAGAGTTGATGCCTGCCATCAGGCAGAGTCAATTTGCAACTATAGGGCGATTCTGCATTACAGCCATTCGAGTCCAACGGAGATGCATTTCCAGAAACATTTATCGGGAAGTTGCGGCACATAAGTAAGCGAGGCTGCCTCGCTTGCATCGAACTCTATTCAAAAGTCGAGCAATAGGAGCAACCGACAAATCAACGAAAGATTGCAACCATCACAGTCAGGCGCAACGAAGGATCTTCGCGGCCATAGCCGAGCGATGCGGCCCGCTTACGCGCCGAGCACGTCGGCAAGCCGCAACTCGTCCGCGGCGGGATCCTTGAGGAACAGCTCGGCTTCGATCTCATTCAGATGCGACAGCATCTGCGTGCGCGCCGCCTGCTTGTCGCGCTTGCGGATCGCGGTGACGATCTCGGCATGATGATCAGTGCCGCAGGCGGGCGTGTCGTGGCGGCGATAGAGCAGGATGATCAGCGAGGAGCGCGCGATCAGCTCCTTGAGGAAGCCGAGATAGATGCTGTGGCCGCTCATCTCGGCGATGAGCCGATGAAAGTCGCCGGAGAGCCGGACCGAGGCGCGCGCGTCGCCGCGCAGCTCGGCTTCCCGCTCCTCAGTGAGGTGTTGCTGAAGGCGCTCGATCCACGCGGGCGAAACGGCATCAACGGCGTGATCGACGATAGTGGGCTCGACCAGGCGGCGCGCCTCGAACACCTCGCGGGCATCCGCGGGCGTCGGGCGCGCAACAAAAGCGCCGCGGTTCTTCTCGATATTGACGATGCCCTCATGCGCAAGCTGTTGCAGCGCGGTGCGGACCAGCGTGCGGCTCGCCCCATAGATCTCGCCGATCTCATCCTCGCCAAGCTTGGTGCCCGGCAACAGGCGATGCTCGAGGATCGCCGCGGTCACGCCCTCCCTGATCCGGCTGACGCGATCGCTCACGTCGGGCGCATCGGGTTTCGGGCGGGATTTGGCGGCCATCAGTTCGAAGTGTGGGTTTGAGGGCGCGATCAGCGTTCGGCCTTCGATGGTAATCGACGAGCTGTATCCAATCACAGGCGAAACTTTATACAATCTTCGCCCATTTTGTGTGCACATCTCTGCCGGCACCATGTGCCGCACAATCGTACTGGATTCAATCTAACGATCTGACTCCGCAGCACAGTTTCCGAATTCGGCAATCCTGCCGCGGTTGGCACGGACCTTGCGGAGAGAGGCGGAGCACCGCCCTCCTCTCGGACACGCCATGGCCACTCCTGCCGCTCTCGAACTGGTTGCCGTCACCAAGCGCTATGACACGACGCTGGCGGTGGACAATGTCAATCTGAAGATCCCGGCCGGCACTTATTGCTGCCTGCTCGGCCCGTCCGGCTGCGGCAAAACCTCGACGCTACGCATGATCGCCGGTCATGAAGCGGTCAGCGAGGGCGACATCATCCTCGGCCCGCAGAACGTCACGGACCTCGAGCCCGCCAAGCGCGGCACGGCCATGATGTTCCAGTCCTACGCGCTGTTTCCGCACCTCACCGTGCTCGACAATGTTGCGTTTGCCCTGAAAATGCGCGGCATCGACCGCGCGACCAGGCACAAGCGCGCCGGCGAGCTTCTGGAGCTGGTGGCGATGAGCCCCTATGCCAGCCGCCTGCCGGCCCAGCTCTCCGGCGGCCAGCAGCAGCGCGTGGCGCTCGCCCGGGCGCTGATCACCGAGCCGCAGATCCTTCTGCTCGACGAGCCGCTGTCCGCGCTCGATCCGTTCCTGCGGGTCAAGATGCGCGGCGAGCTGAAGCGCCTGCAGCGCGAGCTCGGCATCAGCTTCATCCAGGTCACCCACGGCCAGGAAGAGGCGATGGCGCTTGCCGACCACATCGTGGTGATGAACCAGGGCAAGATCGAGCAGCAGGGCACGGCCCGCGACATCTTCCACCATCCCCGCACCGAATTCGTGGCGCGCTTCATCGGCGGCCACAACGTTCTCAGCGACGCCGGCAGCCTCATCGCCGTACGCGCCGATCAGCTCGGCATCATGCCGTTCGTTGACGGCGCATTCGGCGCGCCGGCGCGGCTGACCCAGACCGAGTACCAGGGCTCCTATGTTGCCGTCTCGCTCACGCTCGACGACGGCACCGCCCTGTTCTCCCATCTTCCCGAGTCCACCTTCGACGTCCACCCGTTCCGGCCGGGCGATCGCGTGCTGGCCACCTGGGATCCCGCCAAGGCGCAACGTCTGCAATAGCGCCGTCATTTTAGAAAATGCGCAACACAGAGGAGTGATTGGAATGACCGAGACGACCAAAAAGACCGGCGTCAGCCGCCGCACGCTACTCAAGGGCACCGCGGGTCTCGCGGGCCTTGCCGCCGGCTCCGGCGCCATCACCGGCTTTCCCTACGTGATGTCGGCCGAACCGAAGGTGCTGCGCTATCTCGGCACCGCCGTGAACGAGGGCGACGACATCTCCAAGCAGTGCCTGAAGGACACCGGCATCAAGATCGAATACATCACCGCGACGACCGACGACGTCACCAAGCGCGTGATGACCCAGCCGAACTCCTTCGACGTGCTGGACACCGAATATTTCTCGCTAAAGAAGCTGGTGCCGTCGGGCAACATCCTTGCCCTCGACGCCAAGAAGATCAAGGAATTCGACAACATCACCCCCGTCTTCACCAAGGGCGAGACGCCCGGCGGCAAGAAGATCGGCGGTCAGGGCACCGCGCCCTGGAAGGTGCTCTATCTCGAAGGCAAGGACTCCAAGACGTTCTCCAAGACGGCGACCGAGTTCGTCACGCTGATCCCGACTGTCTACAACGCCGACACGCTCGGCATCCGCCCCGATCTGATCAAGCGACCGATCAGCTCGTGGTCGGAGCTGCTCAATCCCGAATTCAAGGGCAAGGCCTCGATCCTCAACATCCCCTCGATCGGCATCATGGATGCCGCGATGGTCGTGGAAGCCACCGGCAAGTACAAATATGCCGACAAGGGCAACATGACCAAGGAAGAGATCGATCTCACCATGAAGGTGATGACCGAGGCAAAGAAGGCCGGCCAGTTCCGCGCGTTCTGGAAGGACTTCAATGAGAGCGTGAACTTGATGGCGTCGGGTGAGACTGTCATTCAGTCGATGTGGTCGCCCGCTGTGACGAAGGTGCGCTCGATGGGCATCGCCTGCACCTTCCAGCCGCTCAAGGAAGGCTATCGTTCCTGGGCTTCCGGCTTCTGCGTCTCCAAGGGCGTGTCGGGTGCGAAGCTCGACTGGGCCTATGAGTTCGTCAATTGGTTCCTGTCCGGCTATGCCGGCGCTTACCTCAACCGCCAAGGCTACTACTCGGCCGTACTCTCGACCGCGAAGGCCAACATGGAGCCCTACGAGTGGGCCTACTGGATGGAAGGCAAGGCGGCCGAGAAGGACATCAAGGCGCCCGACGGCTCGCTGCTGGAGAAGGCCGGGGCGGTGCGTGATGGCGGCTCCTACGAGGACCGCATGGGCGGCGTCGCCTGCTGGAACGCCGTGATGGACGAGAACGACTACATGGTCCGCAAGTGGAACGAGTTCATCGCCGCGTGATGGATACGTCGGAAGACATTCTGCAACAGGCATCCCCGGACCTCGTCCGGGGATCCGAGACGAGGCGCGCGGCGAAATCCGCGCGCCTGTCGCCGTCTTTGGTCTCCTGGCTCCAGGCCGGGCCGATGATGCTGGTGTTTCTCGCCTTCTTCCTGATCCCGCTGGTCTTCGTCGTCATCGTCTCGTTCTGGGACTACAACGAATATCAATTGCTGCCGGCCTTTTCCGGCCGCGGCTACACCGACACGTTCGAGGGCTGCATCGCGCAGCTTCCCGATCTCTGCACGATCGGCAAAACCTATCTGAAGACGCTGAAGCTCTGCTTCCTGGTCTGGGCCATCACGCTCTTCATCGGTTTCTGGGTCGCCTATTTCCTCGCCTTCCACGTCAAGTCCAAGACCTGGCAGATGGGACTGTCGCTGCTCTGCACGATCCCGTTCTGGACCTCCAACGTCATTCGCATGATCGCCTGGATCCCGCTGCTCGGGCGCAATGGCCTCGTTAACTCCGGCCTGATGAAGACGGGCCTGGTCAACCAGCCGGTGGAATGGCTGCTGTTCTCCGAGTTCTCCGTGGTGCTGGCGCTGGTCCACCTCTTCACCTTCTTCATGGTGGTGCCGATCTTCAATTCGATGATCCGCATCGACAAGTCGCTGATCGAGGCCGCCTATGACGCCGGCGCCTCCGGCTTTCAGACACTGGTCAACGTCATCATTCCGCTGGCCAAGCCAGGAATCGTGATCGGCTCGATCTTCGTCATCACCATCGTGATGGGCGACTTCATCACCATCGGCGTGATGGGCGGCCAGCAGATCGCCGCCGCCGGCAAGATCATCGAGACCCGGGTCAACGCGCTACAATTCCCGGCTGCGGCCGCGAATGCCGTGATCCTGCTCGTCATCACGTTCCTGATCATCACCATGATGTCGCGCATCGTCGACATCAAGAAGGAGCTGTAGGCGATGAAGGAAGGACGCCCGCGCTCATTCTACCTGCTTGCGATCTTCTTCGCGGCCTATGTGCTGTTTCTCTACGGCCCGATGATCGCGATCTACGTGCTGTCGTTCCAGGGACCGCAGGGCGGCCTCACCTTCCCGATGAACGGCGTGTCGACCTACTGGCTGACAAAGCTGTTCCAGGGCACCGGCATCGTCGATCTCGGTGCGTCCTTCCGCCGCTCGCTGCTGCTCGGCGTCATCGTGATGGCCGTCACTGTCGTGCTGTCGGTCGCCGCCGGCATGGCCTTCCGCAGGAAGTTCAAGATGCAGAGCATCCTGTTCTACTCGGCGATCGCGAGCCTGATCGTGCCCTCGATCATCACCTCGCTCGGAATCTCGCTGGAATTCCGCATCATCGACGATTTGATCAAGGCGCACTGGAACGAGAATTTCGAGACCTCGATGGGCCTGCTCACCTCCGGTCTGGGTGCGCACCTGACCTGGACGCTGCCGTTTGGCCTGCTGATCATGTTTGCGATCTTCAACCGCTTCGATCCCAGGCTCGAGGAAGCTGCGCGCGATCTTGGCGCGACGCCGTGGCAAACGTTCCGCTACGTCGTGCTGCCGATCATCCTGCCGTCGGTGATTGGCATCGGCCTGTTCGGCTTCACATTGTCCTGGGACGAACTCGCGCGCTCCAGCCAGGCGATCGGGGCAGTGAATACATTGCCGCTCGACCTTCAGGGCCTTACCACGACGGTGACGAACCCGGATATCTATGCGCTGGGCACCATCATCTCCGCGGTGTCCTTCGCGGTGATCACGCTTGCGCTGGGGACCATCCACATGCTCAACAAGCGCCAGGCGGCCAAGGGCTCGGACGCCGGCAAAGGGCTCGTCTGATCGCGATGCGACTGCACGTCGTCAATCCCAACACCACGACCACGATGACGGCGAAGATCGCCGCGGCGGCGCGCGCGATCGCGCTGCCCGACACGGTGATCGACGCGCGGCAGCCCGCGATGGGGCCGGTTTCGATCGAGGGATTCTACGACGAGGCCTTCGCTGTCCCCGGTATGCTCGGCTGCATCCGCGAGGCCGACCGCGACGGTGCCGATGCGCACATCATCGCCTGCTTCGACGACACCGGCCTCGATGCCGCGCGCGCCATCGCGAAAGCGCCGGTCATCGGCATCGGCGAAGCCGGCTTTCACGTGGCGAGCCTGGTCGCGGCGCGCTTTGCCGTGGTCACGACGCTTGGCGTCTCCATCGTGCCGATCGAACATAATTTGCGGAAATACGGCCTTGCCGAGCGCTGTGCCTGCGTCCGCGCCGCCGAAGTCCCGGTGCTCGCGCTCGAGGACCGCAATACTGAAGCGCTCGGCAAGATCTCCACGGAGATCACGGCTGCGATCCGCGGCGGCCGCGCCGAGGCCATCGTGCTCGGCTGCGCCGGCATGGCCGATCTTGCAGCTGAACTCGCCGGCACCCATGGTCTGCCCGTGGTCGATGGCGTTGCTGCCGCGGTGACGCTGGCGGAAGGACTGGTCCGGCTCGGGCTTTCGACATCCCGGCTCGGGCCCTACGCAGCGCCGCGCGCGAAGACCTATTCAGGCCCGTTTGCGCCGTTTCAGCCCTGACATTCCGCGCCTGACGGCGCGATCAACTTTGATGTGTCTGTCACAAGCGACCCCAGTTTGCCTCAAGCCGTGCTAAGACCCGCACCAGTATTTCTACGGGGCCGTGCACGAAAAAGAACGATGTCACCTGTTTAGCGTGCGGAGCCGGCTTTCGACGGCTCGAGCTTGCCACGCCGCCCGCCAACTCGGGCGAGTATCGCTGTCCGGCTTGCGACGAGGTCGTGGAAACCTTCGACGGCACCGCGTTCATCGCCTATCGCATGACGATCCAGCCTTCGTTGACGGCAGCCCGTCACTAAGCGGCGCCGAAGCTCCGCCGGAACCTTAGCTTTTTCCCCAAGCGGCCACCTTTTCGTCCCAATTGTTGCCGAACAGTAACACTTTCGGGGCGCACCGGCCGCCTTGTTCTGCGTTCTTGTGCTGCCGTTCTTCGCCACTCTCCAAGTTTCAATTTGGGCTTTGTCAGCGATGATCGATCTCGCAGAGGACACACCGTCCAATCCCCTCCTTCGTCTCGGTGCCCAGCCGATAGCGTTGACGGCTGCCGCGCTGCTGCTCCTGATCGCCGGCGTCACCTCGATCGCGATCTGGCGCGCCTATACTGGTGCTGCGCCTGAGACCGACCGTGTGGTCGCCTCGCGGCAGCTTCAGGTGCGCGCGGCGCAGGCCTCCGAACAACTGGTCGAGAAGACCAAGGGATTGGAGGCGACCCAGCAGGAATCGATCGACCAGCTCCAGGTCGTGCAGGACCAGCTTCAGACCATGAAGAAGCTGCTCGCCTCGCAGCAGGCCGACACCAAGCGCCTGTCGGATCAGGTCGCCAGTCTGAACGAGTCCATCGACGGGTTGCGGCAATCCTTTGCCAGCGTCCGGTCAACCGAGGCCGACACACCCTCGGTTACTCCAAGGAAACCGGCACGTCACCGCGTTCATGCCAGCGCCCGCAAACGCTCTCGCGGCTGATTGGATCCCGCGCCGCGGCCCTTTATTTTCGCCAGATGTGAAATGGATCACATTCGTCCGTATGATTCCGCGCCATGCTGCCCTCTACCGGATGGCGTGAGCCGATTTCAATATCCGGGGCTGGCAAGGTCGTTGACGGTATACTGCGTCAACGGCCTTGTTTTTTAATGTTGCGGTATCCCGGTGCCTCGATCGAGTCGCACCCTACTGGCAGCCGCTATTCACAGACCTGAACACGGCGGACGCGCCAGCCCCATTGCGTCATCACGCGCTGCCGCACGGGGTAGCACTGCGCGCCATAGTCCTCGTAACCGACGCCGTAGTATTCGCCATAGTACGGGTAGCCGTAGCCATAGGCGCCGTAATAGCCGGCGCCTGCAATACCGGCGCCGATCGCGACACCCGGCCAGAAGCCGCCGCCGTGCCAGCCATGGCCAAACCCGCCACCGCCCCAATGGCCACCACCACCCCAATGGCCGCCACCGAAACCGCCTCGCGCCTGCGCCGCCTGGGGCGCTGCGAGGCCAACCGCCGCGATGGCCAGTGCGGCCACGATCATCTTGCGCAACATCAACTCACCCTCCGCGTGGAAACACTCCACACTTGAAAACCGGGGCAAGCTAATGTCCCTCGACCGTTGATGATAGGCGGACCGGCTCACTTCCGCGCGAGCGTCAGCAGCCGCGGCAGATGCTCTTCATCTTCTTGTCGAGCAGCCGGTTCTCGGCACTCACCGCAGCATCGGCGTCGGGGTTCGTGCCCGAGGCCGCCCCGGTGGTGACGCCGGCCGCAGTGTTCGCGCCGGAGGATTGCGCCGTGCCCAGACTGTTGGTGCCGGGCGGCGGCGCCGGCGCATTGGCGACGCCGCCGGTCGATCCGGTCGCACCGCCGGTCGTCTGTCCGAACGATACAACGGGCATTGCAGCGAGGCCGATGATGACGATCAACATCTTGATCGAAGCGCTTGCAGACGGTTGGGCCATTGGAAAATCTCCCTGCCCGATCAACCGTTGCAGCAAAGACAGGTTCCGGAACAAATCCCGTCACATCAGCTTGAAACAGGAAGGCAACCACGATCATGCGCAAATTGATCGCATTCGACGAGGACACGTTCGACAAGCTGAAGCAATTGGGACGCGACAGGATGGCGACCTTTCAGGAGCTTGCGGATGAAGCCTTCGCCGACCTCCTGAAGAAGCACGGCATTCCCATCGACCTCAGGGACGCCCTGCGCGAGAGCGCGCGCGTCGAAGGCGCGACAGACAAATCGCCCCCACGCCCCCGGACCAGAAAGGCAAGAGCACGATGACCGATCGCGATCCCTTTGCAGAGGGCGAGTGCGCAGCGCGCGAGAACATCCCCGCCGAAGCCAATCCTTACCTGGACGGCAGTGATGAGCACGCGTTGTGGGCCGCCGGCCACGAGAAGGTCGCGGGCGCAATCGAAGCGCGCGAATCCGAGGGAAGCTGACGCGTCGATGTACGCCGCGCGGGCCGCTATGCAGCGGCCACCATCTGTTCGGTCCGGTCCTCGACCATGGTCACGAACATGTGGGATTCCTCGCCAGCGCCGCCGATCTGGACCCGACGGGCCGAGATCACGCGGCGGCCGCGGGCGGGATTGTCGATGGTGTCGACGATCGGCTCCAGCTGCTGCTTCTGCGCCAGGAGCTGCTGGTCGCGTTTCTCGATCAATGCGGCGGCATCCGCGGAGAACAATTCCCGCGCGGTCTTGCCGATGATCTCGCCGCGCGACATCCCGATCATCTTCTCGGCGGCCCTGTTGACGAAGACGTAGCGCAGATTGCGCGCGTCCTTGGCGATGATGCCCTCGGCGACATTCTCGATGATGGTGGCGAGGAAGCGCTCCATCCGCTCGAGGATGCGCTCGCGCTGGCGCTGGTCGGTGACGTCCTCCTGAACCGACACCCAGCCGCCGCCGTCCATCGGCCGTTCGTAGATCTTGATGATGCGGCCGTCGTTCAAGGCGATCTCGTAGGCGGTTGGCTCGCGCTTGGCGATCCGATCGAGCACGGCCCCGACATATTTTGCGACGTCGCCGCTGAACAACCCGCTTTTGACCCGGTGCTGGAGGATTTCCTCGAGCGTCGAGCCGGCCTGGATCGTCTCCGGCAGATTATAGATCCGTCGATAATTGGCGTTCATGGCGACCACGGTCGCCTTGCCATCGAGCATGATCAGGCCCTGCGGCATGCTGTTGATCGCGGCGGAGAGCTGCCACTTCTTGGCCTGGTACTTGTCGTTGAACTTGTCGCGCTCGGTCATCGCCGCGTCGCGCGCCTGCGCGGTGTCGAGCTCGAGCTCCTCGAGCTCGAAGATGCGCGCAACGGCGTCGCGGAAGTGCTGCACGGCGCGCGCAAGATGCCCGATCTCGTCGTGACGGCCAAGATGCGGCACCTCGCTCTTGACGTCCCCGTCGGCGATCCGGTCGGTCGCCCGCGTGATCTCGGCCAGCGCCCCGACCACCGAGCTTCGCATCACGACGACGTTGAGGCCGGCGAGATAGAGCGCGGCGAGCCCGAGCATGAACAGATAGGCCGCCGCGTAGCGGTTGGTGTCGGCGAGCTCGTCGGCTTCCTGGGCCCGTTGGCGATAAATTCTTTCGAGCGTCTCGAGGTCGACGTTGAGCTTGCTCCGCAGCGTCCGGTTGGCGTCATTGTCGCCCCATTCGCGCGCGGCCGCCGGACCGATCTCGAGCCCGCGCCGCACCAGCTCCTGGCGGAATTCGATGAACTGCGCGATGCGCTCGCGGAAGCTGGCCAACTGATCGGCATCGTCGTCACCGGCGGTCCGCTCCAATCCCTTCACGGCGTCAGCGAGCTCACGGTTGCGACGCTCGAGCCCTTCGGCAAACGGCTTCATCGTGCTGCGATCACCGGACATGTAGATGCCGCGCGATTCCATCACGATGGCATAGATCAGCGCGTTGATGCGTCCGATGCTGATCGCGGCTTCCGCCGAGGTGGCATACATGTGGCGGTAGGTCGTCTGCAACCGGACGGTCTGAACCGACATCACGAGCAGGAAGGTGGTGACGATCGCGAGGCAGCCGGCGATGCTGTAGACCTTCTCCGCGACGCTGAGCGTGTCGGCGCCGCGCGCGAAGCGAACGAATTTCTTCAAAAGCCGGATGACGGCCTCGAGACCCGACTGTGACGCTGCAGCGTCCATGGCGCCGCTCTCCCTGGTTGAACGAGCGTCACGATAGGCCTGATTGCGCTAGCGGAGGATTAAAATACCTGCCGGTATTTTTACGGCAGGAGCAAATGGAACCGGAGTGCGGATCAGCCGATCCGCTTGAGGCCCTTTTTGAAGCGGGGGCCGTTGGCGACATAGAACCTAGCCGCGCTTCCCATCTTCTGCACCTGGGCGTCGTCGAGCGTGCGGATGACGCGCGCGGGCGAGCCGATGATGAGCGATCGTTCGGGAAACTCTTTTCCCTCGGTGATGACCGAGCCGGCACCAACGATGCTGTTGCGGCCGATCTTCGCGCCATTCATGACGATGGAGCCCATGCCGATCAGCGCGCCCTCCTCGACGGTGCAGCCGTGCAGAATGACGTTGTGGCCGACGGTGCAGTTCTTGCCGATGACAAGCGGAAAGCCGAGGTCGGTGTGGCAGGTCGAGCCGTCCTGCACATTGGCGCCCTCGCCGATCTCGATCCACTCGTTGTCGCCGCGCAGCACCGCGCCGAACCAGACGCTCGCGCCCGGCTTCAGGCGCACCTTGCCGATCACGGTCGCGGTTTCCGCGATGAAGTAGTTGCCGTCGGTGGGAAGATCGGGCGCCTGCCCGTCGAGCTCGTAGATCGCCATGGAGGTCTCCTGTCACGTCAACCCAAGCCATAGCGAAACGACGACACGGAAGCAAAGGGCTGCCGCACAGCCCTGCAAGGCGTCAGCCGATCACGCCGGTCGCGCGCAGCGTCATCAGGAAGAAGGTGCCGCTCATCATGCTCCAGAAGCAGGCGATGACGGTTGCCATCATCACGAACTCGAAGCGGCGGCTTTCGAGCCGCATGCCGCGCAGCGTATTGCGCATGATGATGAAGGGCGCCGCGAACACCAGGAACGGCACGGCCGCAAACGTCTTCGGCGCCACGCCCTCCTGCAGCAATCCGAAACCTGCGGGCCGTTGCGACATCGCCTGGTATCCATTCGCGAGCGCACCCGCGAGCGCGAAGCCGATGCAGATCGAGAAGAAGGTGTTGAGAGCTTCAGGTGTCATCGGAACAGTCCGCCCATACGCAACGCGAGGACCCTTCCTGTGACAAATAGTGCCGGCTAACGCTACATTATCCTTAAGCGAAGGTTAACGCCGCCGCCCGGCCCAAGCAGAGCCCCCCGCCCTCCCGGCAACCCGGAACCCTCCGCGAAATCGCCGCCACGTGGCATATTCGCCGGTGATTCGTCGGCCATCGGCCGACCGGCCCCGGACCCATTTGCGCGACGTCATGACGGTGTTTTCGGCAACCTCCCCTCGCTCTTCCAGGACGAACGCCAAGATGAGCGCAAAGGCGCGTGCGCGGACCCATCTCATCCCGCTCGCGCTCACCTGTGCCTTCGCCGTGAGCGCCGTCGGCCTGGTTGCCTATCTGCTGTGGCCGACCTGGAGCACGGGCGGCGCTGATGCACCGGACAAGCTGCCCGTCAGCGTCGGCGGCACGCTGTTCAATCTGCCGATCTCCGCGATCCGGATGAAGATCCAGCGGCACTCCGGACCGCAGGAGCGCATCGATCTCGACTTCCTCTATCCTTCGCTTGACGCACCGAGCGGGCCGACGCATGTCACCGCCGACACCGTCGACACGGCGATGCAGCCGATCGACCGCATCTTCCTGTCGATCGCGGCGCATCACGATGCGCTCTCGCCCGAGCAGCGAACGGCGACAATCTATCCGCGCTATCTCGAGCAGGCCGCGACAGCGCCGGACGACGGATTGACGATGCGCGCCTTCCGCAGCGACACGCCCTATGGCAGCGAGGATCTGTATTCCGCAAGCGCGCCCGCACTCGCCGCGCGCTGCACGCGCGATGCATCGACGCCCGGCATGTGCCTGTCCGAGCGCCGCGTCGACGGCGCCGATCTCACCTTCCGCTTTCCGCGGAGCTGGCTGTCGCAATGGCGCGATGTCGCCGGTGCAATGGACAGGCTGACGGCGCAGCTGCGCGGGCCGAAGGGCTGAGCGCTGGCCACCGCAACAAAAAATCGAAAACAACCCCATGCACAGTAGCCGGGGGGCCAGCCGCGCGGTTTCGTATTTTTCGAATTCCGGCTTGACCCGTCGGGCAAAACAGGATCACAATGGCAACGTGGGGTGATCGACCTGAACGACCCGGCTGCAAGGAATGTGACTGATGTCACAGGCCTTAAATTGCATTCGGCCATTCTTCGGATAATCTGACGCTATTGCGTTCGGGGGCTGGAATGCGGCTTCGGCTGTTCATTTTGTCAATTGTTGCGACTTGGCTTGCGACCTGGCTAGCGCCGGCCGGCTCTGCATTGGCCGCCGAAAAGCGCGTAGCGCTCGTCATAGGCAACTCGGCCTACAAGAACGTGGGGCGACTGAAGAACCCAGCGAACGATGCCGCGCTGGTTGGCGACATGTTCAAGAAAGCGGGTTTTGACTCGGTCGATGTCAAGTTCGACCTGGACGTCGCCGCGATGCGCAAGGCGCTGCGCGAGTTTGGCGGCAAAGCGCGCGAGGCCGACGTCGCGGTGATCTACTATGCCGGTCACGGCATTGAGCTGGACGGGACCAACTACCTCATCCCCACCGACGCGACGCTCGAGACCGACAGCGACGTCCTCGATGAAACGCTGTCGCTGGACCGGGCCCTGTTCGCAGTCGAACCAGCCAAGCAGCTGCGCCTCGTCATCCTGGATGCCTGCCGCGACAACCCGTTCGCCAAGACGATGAAGCGCACGATCGCCGCGCGCGCGATCGGCCGCGGCCTCGCCAAGGTCGAGCCGACCAGCCCGAACACCATGATCGCCTTCGCGGCGAAGGCCGGCTCGACCGCCTCGGACGGTGATGCGAAGAACAGCCCCTTTGCCACCGCTTTGGTGGAACGCCTGCCGACGCCGGGCCTCGACTTGGGCAAGGCCTTTCGATTCGTTCGCGACGACGTGCTCAAGACCACCGGCTACCAGCAGGAGCCGTATGTGTACGGGTCGCTTGGTGGAGATGACGTTTCGCTGGTACCGGCCAAGCCGGCAGCAGCCGGTCCACAGGCCAACCCGGACAGCGAAATCCGGCGCGACTACGAACTGGCGCTCCAGATTGGCACCCGGGACGTTTGGTCCTCGTTCATCAACCGCTACCCAAGCGGCTTCTACACCGACCTTGCCAAGGGTCAATTGAGCAAGATAGTCGCCGAGGAAGCTCGCGCTGCAGCTGCGGAAAAGGCCAGGCAGGCCGAGGACGAGAAGGCCCGATTGGCAACCGAACGCGCCAAGAAGGTCGAACAGGAGAAGGCCGCTGCGGCTGCCCAAGCCGCCGAGGACGCCCGGATCGCGGCCGAGAAAGCCAAGCAGATCGAGGAAACGAAGGCTGCGGCAGCCGAACAGCGCAGGAAAGATGCCGAGGCCGCCGTCGCCAAAGCGCTGGCCGACAAGCAGGCTGCCGAGAAGGCGCTCGCCGACAAGATGGCAAGTGACAAGGCGGCTGCCGAACTGGCTGCGAAGCAGGCGGCGGACGCGAAATCGCAGGAGGGCGAACAGAAAGTTGCCGCCGTTGCCCCGACCTCTTCACCGTCGAGCCTCTCTCCCCAGGAGACCGCGAAGCTGGTTCAGTCCGAACTCCGTCGTGTCGGCTGCTTGGCCGCCGCGGCCGACGGCGACTGGAATGCGACGTCGCAGCGCTCGCTGACGCAGTTCAACAAATATGCCCGGACGAACTTCGACGCCAAACTTGCAAGCTCCGACGCGCTCGATGCCATCAAGGCCAAGCCGGGCCGGATCTGCCCGCTGGTGTGCGATCACGGCTTCAAGGCCGATGGCGACGCTTGCGTCAAGATCGCGTGCCGCGCCGGCTATCGCATCAACGACGACAACGAGTGCGAGAAGGTGCAGGACAAGAAGCCGGTTGCGACCCGCGAGGATGCCAAGACGCGAGACGACAACAGGAAGAAGGTCGAATCGGCGCCCTCGAAGCCGCAGGCGTCTGGTCAGATCCTTTGCAATACGACAGGCTGTCGGCCGGTAACCCCCGGCTGTCGCATTGTTAGCGGGAGGAATTCAATGGACTCAGGGAAACAATACGAAGTGTGCAATTGAGGCACGGCTGAAAGGCAATTACTGCCTGACGCCACGGCGCGCGGTATTCTGGCGAAGAACCAGATCTCGACGCCAAAAGGTCGGCACCTGCGGACGCGATCCGCACATGCAAAGTAGCCCGGCGCCCGTCACGGCTTCTGATTTTCAATAATTCTGCTTTTTCGATATTTACCCTCGGCCGATACAGGGCATGATGGTATCATGGAGGGATTGATTGACTTGAATAACGCGGTTGCCAGCAATGTGACTGATGTCACAGACCACAAATTGCATTCGGCCATTATGCGGATAATCTGACGCTATTGCATTCGGGGGCTGGAATGCGGCTTCGGCTGTTTGTTTTGTTTGTTGTGGCGACCTGGCTTTCAGCCTGGCTCGGGACCGGCTCCGCACTGGCCGCCGAAAAGCGTGTCGCGCTGGTGATCGGCAATTCGGCCTACAAGAGCGCCCCGCGGCTCACCAATCCGGTTAACGACGCCACCCTGGTCGGTGGCATGTTCAAGTCCGCCGGCTTCGACAATGTCGATGTCAGGCTCGACCTGAATGCTGCCGACATGCGCAGGGCGCTGCGGGAGTTCGCGGGCCGGACGCGCGATGCCGGGGTTGCGGTAATCTACTATGCCGGACACGGCATTGAGCTCGACGGCACCAACTATTTGATCCCCACTGACGCCGCGCTGGAGACAGACGGCGACGTGCTCGACGAGACCGTTGCGCTCGATCGCGCACTGTTCGCTGTCGAACCGGCCAAGCAGCTCCGGCTCGTCATCCTTGATGCCTGCCGCGACAACCCGTTCGCAAAGACCATGAAGCGCACGGTTGCCTCGCGCGCAATCGGCCGCGGCCTTGCCAAGGTCGAGCCGACCAGCCCGAACACCATGATCGCCTTTGCGGCCAAGGCCGGCTCCACCGCCTCGGACGGCGATGCGAAAAACAGCCCGTTTGCCACCGCTCTCGTCGAACGTCTGCCGACGCCGGGGCTCGACCTGGGCAAGGCTTTTCGATTCGTTCGTGACGACGTGCTGAAGAGTACGGGCTACAAGCAGGAGCCTTATGTGTACGGCTCGCTCGGCGGCGATGATGTTTCGCTGGTACCAGCGAAACCAGCGGCCACAGGACCGCAGGCGAGCCCCGATGATGCGACCCGCCGGGGCTACGAACTCGCACTTCAAGCGGGCGATCGCGACGCGTGGGAGGCGTTTCTGCGGGCCTTCCCGAGCGGTTTTTATGCGGACTTGGCGAAGGTGCAGCTCAAGAAGATTGTCGCCGAAGAAACCCGCGCCGCGGCTGCCGACAAGGCACGACAGGCCGAAGAGGAGAAAACCCGGCTCGCGGGCGAGCGCGCCAAGAAAGCCGAACAGGAGAAAGCCGCTGCGGCCGCCAAGGCGGCAGAGGACGCCCGGCTTGCCGCCGAGAAGGCCAAGCAGATCGAAGAGGCCAAGGCGGCCGCAGCAGAACAGCGCAGAAAGGATGCCGAGGCTACCGTTGCCAAAACGCTGGCCGACAAGCAGGCCGCCGAGAAGGCGCTCGCCGACAAGATCGCGAGCGACAGGGCGGCGGCTGACAAGCAAGTGACCGAGAAGCCGCAAATGGCCGACGGTCAAGAGAAGGTTGCAACAGTTGCCCCGACCTCGTCGCAGCCGAGACTTTCCCCCGCGGAAACGGCGAAGCTGGTTCAGTTAGAGTTGCGCCGTGTCGGCTGTCTCGCGGACGCAGCCGATGGCGACTGGAATGCGTCATCGCAACGTTCGCTGACGCAGTTCAACAAATACGCGGGAACGAAGTTCGACGCCAAGCAGGCGAGCTTCGACGCGATCGATGCCATCAAAGCCAAATCGGGCCGGGTCTGCCCGCTGGTCTGCGAGCACGGCTTCAAGGCCGATGGCGATGCCTGCGTGAAGATCACCTGCCGCGCGGGCTATCGCGTCAATGACGACAACGAGTGCGAGAAGACGCGGGACAAGAGGCCGGTTGCCACCCGGGAGGATGCGAAGCCGCGAGACGACGAGAGAAAGAAGAGCGAAGCCACGCCGGCAAAGCCGCAGACCACGGGGCAGATCTATTGCAACTCGACAATGTGTCGTCCGGTGCGACAAGGATGCCGCTTGCAGCTGCCTAAGGCTGCTTTCACTCAGGGACATATGACTGAGGTCTGCGATTGAGGGTTGGCCGCATATGCTGAGAGTCCTGATTGCCCTTCTTCTTACAAGTTTCACCTGCGGCGCGGCGTTTGCCGAAAAGCGTGTCGCGCTGGTGATCGGCAATTCGGCCTACAAGAGCGCCCCGCGGCTCACCAATCCGGTGAACGACGCCACCCTGGTCGGTGGCATGTTCAAGTCCGCCGGCTTTGACAATGTCGATGTCAGGCTCGACCTGAATGCTGCAGACATGCGCAGGTCGTTGCGCGAATTTGCGGGCAAGACCCGCGATGCCGAGGTTGCGGTGATCTACTATGCGGGACACGGCATCGAGCTCGACGGCACCAACTACCTGATCCCCACCGACGCCGCTCTGGAGACCGACGGCGACGTGCTCGACGAGACTGTTGCGCTCGACCGCGCGCTGTTCGCCGTGGAATCGGCCAAGCAGCTCCGGCTCGTCATCCTGGATGCCTGTCGCGACAATCCCTTCGCCAAGACCATGAAGCGGACCATGGCCTCGCGCGCGATCGGCCGCGGCCTCGCCAAGGTCGAGCCGACCAGCCCGAACACCATGATCGCTTTTGCGGCCAAGGCCGGCTCGACTGCCTCGGATGGTGATGCGAAGAACAGCCCGTTTGCCGCCGCTCTGGTCGAACGCCTGCCGACGCCGGGCCTCGATCTCGGCAAGGCTTTTCGATTCGTCCGTGACGACGTGCTCAAGGCCACCGGCAACAAGCAGGAGCCCTTTGTCTACGGCTCGCTCGGCGGAGATGACTTAGCCCTGGTTCCGGCGAAGCCAGTCGCGGCTGGACCGCAGGCAAACCCGGACAGCGAAATCCGGCGCGCCTACGAACTGGCGCTCCAACTCGGCACGCGCGAAGTTTGGGCGGCGTTCCTCAACCGCTACCCGAGCGGATTCTACACAGACCTCGCCAAGGCCCAGCTCAATCGGATTGCCGCCGAAGACGCCCGTGCTGCAGCGGCTGAGAAGGTGCGACAAGCCGAGGAGGAGAAAGCAAGACTGGTAGCCGAACGAGCGAAGAAGGCCGAGCAGGACAAGGCAGGAGCGGCAGCCAAGGCCGCCGAAGATGCCCGGCTAGCGGCAGAAAAGGCCAAGCAAATCGAGGAAGCCAAGGCGGCCGCAGCAGAGCAGCGTAGAAAGGATGCCGAGGCCGCTGTTGCCAAGGCGCTGGCCGACAAGCAGGCCGCCGAGAAGGTGCTCGCCGACAAGGTCGCAAGTGACAAGGCCGCTGCCGATTTGGCTGCGAAGCAGGCTGCGGACGCAAAAGCGCGGGAGAGCGAACAGAAAGTTGCCGCCGTGACCCCGACGTCGTCGCAGCCGAGCCTGTCGCCGCAAGAGACGGCAAAGTTGGTTCAGTCCGAGTTGCGTCGAGTCGGCTGTCTGGCGGCCGCGGCCGACGGCGACTGGAATGCGACATCGCAGCGCTCGCTAACGCTGTTCAACAAATATGCCGGAACGAAGTTCGATGCCAAGCAGGCGAGCTTCGACGCGCTCGACGCAATCAAGGCCAAGCCGGGCCGGGTCTGCCCGCTGGTGTGCGATCGCGGATTCAAGGCCGACGGCGATGCTTGCGTGAAGATCGCCTGCCGCATCGGCTATCGCGTCAACGACGACAACGAATGCGAGAAGATTCAGGACAAGAAGCCGGTTGCCACTCGCGAGGATGCCAAGCCGCGAGACGACGCGAGGAAGAAAGTCGAGTCCTCACCCGCGAAGCCGCAGGCGACAGGTCAAATGTTTTGTAACAATGCGGGTTGCCGTTCAGTCCGGCCGGGCTGCCACCTTGAGGCTACTGGAATGAAGCCCGGCCAAAGCACTCCGAGTTCTTCGGGCGCCTCAAGCGTGGAAATCTGCAACTGAAGACGAGTGACAGGCGAGGAAGAAGCCTTCGGTACATAGATTGTGCTGCTGGCAGAACACTCCGAATACTCTCGATTCTAATTTGAGGCTGAAATGGTGCGCTTCGGCTAATTATCGCTGCGCTCGCAATGACGATGTTGATGCAGTTGTACTCAAAACGCGATCTCGTGCCCCGAACGCAGCGCAGCGTCTTTTCGACGGTGCGCTGCAGTGCCAGGGCCCATGTTGCAGAGATGCGCTGTGTGGCTTCGGCGTCCCGTCTCTGCACTGCAACGCTTTAGGCGTTGCAGTGCGTCCGGGACACAAGAGGACGACCCGTGCGTCGAATTATTCCTGATCGACCAGATCGTCCTCGAGGATCGCCATCTGGAACTGGAACGAGCGATCATCGTCCTCGTCGTCGACAAACAGCACGCCGATGAACTCCTCGCCGATATAGACCTCGGCGGAATCGTCCTTCTTCGGCCGCGGCACGACGCGGATCTTCGGGTTGCCGAAAACGCGTTTCAGATACGCATCCAGCTTTCTGACTTCTTTGACGTCCACGGCAAGTCTCCGATCAAAATTGGTCGGCGGGTTTTAGGACGAGATGCGGCGAACCGCCAGCATGAATTGCCAAAGAATTTGGGGACGAAAAGGGCCGGCAAATCCGGCCCTTAACGTGCACGCTTAAAGTCCCATCGCGTTGATCATCTGGTCCATGGTGCGCGATGGCTCGGCGCAGCCGGCTTTGCCCACGATCTTGGCCGGCACGCCCGCGACCGTGACGTTGTGCGGCACGGGCTCAAGCACGACCGAACCTGCGGCGATGCGCGCGCAATGGCCGATCTCGATATTGCCGAGGATCTTGGCGCCGGCGCCGATCAGCACGCCATGACGAATCTTCGGATGACGGTCCTCGTTCTCCTTGCCGGTGCCTCCAAGCGTGACGCCGTGCAGGATCGAGACGTCGTCCTCGATCACAGCCGTCTCGCCGCAGACAAAGCCCGTGGCGTGGTCGAGGAAGATACCGCGGCCGATGCGCGCGGCGGGATTGATGTCGGTCTGGAACACCGCGGAGGCGCGGCTCTGCAGGTAGTAAGCAAAGTCCTTGCGGCCCTTCAAATAGAGCCAGTGCGCGAGGCGATGGGTCTGGATCGCGTGAAAGCCCTTGAAGTAGAGCAAGGGATCGATGAAGCGCGAGGTCGCGGGATCGCGGTCGTAGACGGCGACGAGATCGGCGCGGAAGGCATTGCCCAAATCAGGATCGTCGCGCAGCGCCTCGTCGAAGGTCTGGCGCACCAGATCACCCGAGAGCGCGGCGTGATCGAGCCGGTCGGCGACGCGGTGGACCACCGAATCTTCGAGCCGGCTGTGGTGCAGCACCGTCGAGTAGATGAAGGTCGCAAGCTCGGGCTCGCGGTAGACGATGTCCTCCGCCTCGCCACGGATCCGGTCCCAGATCGGATCGAGCGAAGCAAGCTTTCCTCCCGGATTGACCTGATGCACTGCCATGATTGTCTCTCTGGAATCTGCTCTTTCGAACGGCTGGTTTTGTTGGCTTTATAGCACAGTGTAGGCGACAAAGTCCTGACGGGCTTGCCTGAGAGTGAACAGCGCCTTGCCCCGCGAAAGCACGCCAACGCCTTGAAACACAAGAACTTCTTCTGGCGTCCCCAGGCGGCAAGGTCGGCTTGAAATGGTCAGAGTCTCGCCAAATTCAAGCCGGGTCGCGTCAAACTATTGGTGAATTTCGTCCCGACCCTTATTGCGGGCATGGTCCTGATGACCACGGAGCCGTTTTGAGCATCACCACCGATCAATTGCGCGCGCGCGCCGCGGGTACGTTTTGGCTGCGGCTGGCGGCGGTGGCGCTGCCTCTCCTGTTGATCGCGCCGGCGTTCTGGAACGGCTATCCGCTGTTGCAATGGGATACCGGCGGCTATCTGGCGCGCTGGTACGAAGGCTATCTGGTGCCGAGCCGGTCCACCGTATTCGGCATCTATCTGCACCTTGGCGAGAGCTCCGGATTCTGGATCAATCTCGCGGTCCAGTCGCTGGTCACATTGTGGCTGTTGCAGCTCACCTTACGCGTCCTCTCGATGATGCAGACGGCCCGCTTCGCGGCCATCAGCCTGCTGCTGATCCTGTCGACGGCCCTGCCCTGGCTTGCCAGCATGCTGCTCACCGACATCTTCGCGGGGCTGTCGGTGCTGTCGCTGTTTCTGCTGGTCGTTGGCGGCAGCCGCATCTCTTGGGCGGAGCGGGCCGCGCTGTTTGTCTTCACCGCCTTTGCGGCCGCAACCCACAGCGCCACGCTCGGCGTGCTGTTCGGGCTCTGCGCCGTCGGCTGGATGGCGCGGCCGTTGCTTGGGCCTCGTCTGCCGATCGCTGGACTGGCCCAGGCGAGCCTGACAATCGTCGCAGGGGCGCTGATGCTGATCGCAGCCAACCACGCGCTGTCAGGCAAATGGGCCTGGACGCCGGGCGGCACCGGCGTCGCCTTCGGTCGCATGATGCAGGACGGCATCGTTGCGCAATTCCTGAACGACCATTGCCCGCGCGAAAACTTCAAGCTCTGTCCCTATCGCAATGAGCTGCCGGCCACCGCTGACGAATTCCTATGGGGCCACAGCATGTTCAACACGCTCGGCCGCTTCGATGGGCTTAATGACGAGATGGGCACCATCGTCGAACGATCGCTCGCGGACTATCCGGCGTGGCAGGCCGGTGCGGCGCTGCGGGCGACGGGCCAACAATTGCTGCATGTGGCGACCGGCGAAGGCTCCAGTGTCTGGATTCCGCACACCTACGGCATCATCGAACGCTACATTCCGGCGCAGGTCGCGCCGATGCGCGCGGCGCGTCAGCAGAATTGGGAGCTCGATTTCGACTACGTCAACTGGCTGCACGTGCCGGTCGCGCTGGTCTCGATGCTGGGGCTGCTCGCGCTGCTCGGATACGCGCTCGCCCATCGCCGGCTCGACGACCTGACGCTGCTGGCGGGGACCGTGACGCTGGCCCTGCTCGGCAACGCCTTCATCTGCGGTGTGATCTCAGGCCCGCACGACCGCTACGGCGCGCGGATGGTGTGGGTCGCGACCTTCGTGGTGCTGATGGCGCTGTTTCGTGCATTCGGCGACGACGATCCAGTCGAGACAGCTCAACCGCGGCGTGACAGGAAATCCAGCACGCCCGACTTGTAGACCTTGTCGCCGACCGCACGCATGTGGTCGCGGTTTGGGATGTCGAGCACTTCGGACCCGGGGATGATCGCGCCGAGCGCGCCGGCCGAGCCCGCAACGTCATCGGTCGAGCCGACTGCAATCAGCACGGGCACATCGATGCGTGCGGCCTCGTCGCGGGTCATGAGATCGCGCGTGCCACGCAGGCAGGCGGCCAGCGCCACGCGGTCGGAGCGGGTCTGATCGGCAAACGCACGAAACGTGCGACCGACGGGATCGCTGACGTCGTCGAGCGAGGCCGCTTCCAGCGCCTCGGCGACGACCTCGCCAGGCCCGGTGCCTTCAATCAGGCCGCCAATGCCGATGCCGCCGAGGATCGCCGAGCGCAGGCGCTGCGGCTCATTGAGACCGAGCCAGGCCGTCATCCGGCCGCCCATCGAATAGCCCATGATGTCGGCCTGAGGGATGGCGAGATGATCCATCAGCGCCAATACGTCGCCGGCCATGGTGGGGATCGAATATTGCGCGGGATCGTAGAGCTTTGCGCTCTCGCCATGACCGCGATTATCGAGTGCAATGACGCGGCGACCGTTCTTGCGCAGCTCCGAGACCCAGGTCGGATAGACCCAGTTCACGTTCTTGCTGGAGGCAAAGCCGTGCACCAGGATGATCGGATCGCCCTCGCCTTCGTCGAGATAGGCAATTTCAACAGCGCCGTTGTGAAAGCTCGGCATCAGCAGGTCCGCAATGTTGTGGGGAGAGGTTTAATCTTAGGCCGTGGCGGCCGCGTTGGCCAGTGCGGCTTCGGCAGCCAGTTTAGCCTGGCGAAGCCGCCGGGCCCGCCTGCGGTCGCACCATCCTTGCGTGAGGCGCTCGGTGGTCGCCTTGATCGAGGACAACAGGCCGAACAGCGTCAGCGCGGCACCGAGGAGCCACAGCGTGAGATCGAACGCGCCGCCGACGAGCAGCAATGCACCGCGCCCCAGCAGCTTCATGATCGCGCGCGTCTTGCTGCCTTGTGCTTCCGCCAGCCGCGCCGCGCGCGCGACATCCTTCGGACCCTCGGCGATGCGCAAGGTATCCATGGCGCCGCGCGTGCCTGATTTCTCGGCCACGCGCGTGACGTCCTTGCCAAGCCGGACCAGCGCACCCGCCTTCTCGACGCGGAACGCGGCCTTGATCGCATTCACCGTCTCGCCCGGCCGCAGCACCGAGCCGGAGGCGACCGCGTTCTGGAGCATCGGCGTATCCACCACCTCGCGCGCGGACCGGCCGGCCCATTCGGCGAGACCTTCGCCGAGCCGTCCGACCTTGCGGGCATCCTTCACCAGCGTCAGCCCGGCACGAACAGGCGCGGCGCCGCCGGCGGATACGTAGGTCACGGCGGTCACCGCGAGACCCGCGGTGGCAAGACCAAGCACCAGGCGATCGGTATCCTCGCCCATCGCAAGATGCTTGCCCTCGCGCACGACGTCCCTGATATCGCCGATCACGAAGAGATCGCCGGCGACCGTCCCTGACAGGCTCGCGACATCTTCGGCATTGCCGGTGACGAGACCGGTGGCGAAGCGCTTGGCGAAATGCGAAGAGGAGTTTTCCGACTTGACGGCGTCGCTGACCCGGCCGAGCAGGTCGTCGGGCAGTGCGATGTTGCGGTCACGCGCGAGCGCGACAAAGCTGTCGGCGAGGTCGGCATCATCAGCCTTGAGAGCAGTCTCGATATTGTCCTGAACCAGGCGATCGTTGTTCGCGAGGGTCGCATCGAGCTTGAGTTCGGACAGCGCCGCCGGATCATCCTGGGCGGCGAGGATAGCGCCGGCCTGCCGGGCATGCGGCGCTACCTGCGCGAGCACAAGGCTGCATGCAGCAATTCCTGCCAACGCTGAGCTGATTCGCAGCCACTTCATGCTGAAAGCCTGGACATTGGCAGAATCATTTTGCGCCTGATGGTTCGTCTTTCGTCGCAATTTCGCGTGTCCACAGACATAGTATGCCAAAATTGCGACACAACGTCCCCGACGAAAGAAGGGCTTCTCTGAGGCGACAAGATTGTGTCGAATTTGCATGAGCAAATGAGCATGGGGCAATTGCGAACCTTTCGGTTCCGCCGGGCTAGCAATCACTTGCACCCATCAGTATGGTCCGCGGCGTCGATAATATGCCGCGTCACTGCTGATTGTGTCTGCCGCCATTGCCACTCCAGGATGAACTACGATGTCCGACCATGTCGTCCCGCACTTCCATAACGATGCCGGTGTCCCCGTCATCGAGATCGGCTCGCAAGAGTTCATGTGCGTCGGCGCCAACCCTCCGTTCGATCATCCGCACGTCTTCCTGGACCTCGGCAACGACAACGAGATCATCTGCCCGTACTGCTCGACGCTGTACCGCTTCGCCGCCGATTTGAAGGCGGGCGAGGCCCGTCCGCCGGAATGCGTCTTGAAGGACAAGGTGGCCTGACCGTCCCCCTCGGTCAGGGGTGGCTCTCCCGCGAACGATCGTCATTGCCGGTGCCGGCATCGGAGGATTGACGGCTGCGCTCGCGCTCGCGGCCCGCGGTTTTCGCATCGTCGTGCTGGAAAAGGCCGAGCGGCTCGAGGAAGTCGGCGCCGGCCTGCAACTCTCTCCCAATGCCAGCCGCGTGCTGGTCGAGCTCGGCCTCGCCGAGCGGCTGAAGCTGCGCGCCGTGGTCCCGGACGCGGTGTCGATCATGAGCGCGCGCGCCGGCGGGGAGCTGTTGCGGATGCCGCTCGGTGATGCGGCGTCAGCGCGCGCCGGGGCGCCCTATTGGGTCGTGCACCGCGCCGACCTGCAATCGGCGCTCGCGGGCGCAGTCGCTGATCATCCCGATATCGATCTGAAGCTGGGCGCGACCTTCGAGGATGTCGCGCCTCACGCCAAGGGACTGACAGTCGTCCATCGCAGCGGCACCATCAGGCGCAGCGATCTCGCCAGCGCGCTGATCGGCGCCGACGGCATCTGGTCGACGGTGCGCCAGCATCTGTTTCCCGAGGTGCAGCCGCGCTTCTCCGGTTTGATCGCCTGGCGCGGCACGCTGGATGCCACGCAATTGCCGAAGGATTTTACAGCGCGGCGGGTGCAGCTCTGGATGGGCCCGAACGCGCATCTGGTCGCCTACCCCATCGCCGGCGGACGCCAGCTCAACGTGGTGGCGGTGCTGCCGGGCACCTGGAACAGGCCGGGCTGGAGTACGCCCGGCGATCCCTTCGAGGTGATGGAGGCCTTCGCCGCGCCGCGCTGGCCGCCGACGGCGCGGATGCTGCTGGCCGCCGTCGACAGCTGGCGCAAATGGGCGCTGTTCGGCGTGCCCGACGGATGCCCCTGGAGCAAGGGCCCGGTCGCGCTGCTCGGCGATGCCGTGCATGCGATGCTGCCGTTTGCCGCGCAAGGCGCCGGCATGGCGATCGAGGATGCAGCCATGCTCGCCCGGCATCTGAGCCTCGATACGGCCGAGGACACGGCCGGCATCACCGCGGCGCTGACCCAATATGGTCGTGCACGTCAGGCTCGTGTCAGGAAGGTGCAGCAGACCGCGCGGCAGCAGGGCCGCATCTATCATCTGGGCGGCCCCTTCGCGATCGCGCGCGATCTCGTGATCCGCGCGCTGGGACCTGAGCGCATGCTGGCGCGGCAGGACTGGATTTACGGCTGGAGGCCCTAGCGTTTCGGCGCGGGCTTGATGTCCGGCCGTTGGGGCGCGGTCGCCGCCGACGCCGCAGCAGGCGGTGTTTCCCGGCACCTGTTGCGGCGCCACGCATCCTCGGCCAGCTGCGCCATCCCACGGACCGCGATATAGTCGTTGCGATAGGCGAGCTCGGACACGACCGCGCCGCCGGTCCCGGTCTCGGCCTTGTCCATCAGCTTCTGCAAATCCGCGGTACGCGTGGCGAGCGATTTGCGCTCGGCCTCGAGCTGTTTGCAGTCGTACAATTCGTATCTGGCAGGATCGGCGAAGGCTGGAGCGATCGTCTCGCTCACGCCGGCGCAGCCTGACAGCGCGAAGCCGGCCCCGACGAGCGCGGCAACCGCGCAAGGCAAGCGCAGGGAGGAGAAAGGCAAAGCAGGCATGGGTCGCAAAATAGTCCCCGTGAATTGAGAATGCCTAAAGCAGGACCAGATGTCCGGATTGAGGCTTTGCCTTGTGCCGCCGGCTCGCTTAAGGAAGAACCCCCTGTCCGGCCGAAGCGCCAGTTCCAGACGGTTGGACGGGACTTAAGTGTTTGATCTCGTTGGATCAAGCGGGCATGGCGGAATTGGTAGACGCAAGGGACTTAAAATCCCTCGGCGCGCAAGCGCTGTGCCGGTTCGATTCCGGCTGCCCGCACCACCTGCCCCGGCGCTGCCGATTGCGCCCGCAGGATGATCCAGAAGCACAGCAGCGCGATCGCCAGCTGATCAAAGCCATCTATGAAGACATACCCTGTGATCGACGCCAGCGCAGGGATGCCGACCGCAATTGCCAGGACGACGGCAAGCCCGGCTGCAGGAAGATCGACGACGAGAATGGCGGCGTAGAGGGCGATATCGAAGAAGGCATATTCCTTCAGTCGCGGGGCGCAGAGGTAGAGCGCATACATCGTCAGCACGACGAGGCGCATTGCCGGGACGGGATGCTCAATCAGCCAGCGGTCGAACCATTTTAGGGGTGATCTTGCGTCGGCCGGCCCGTGCGCAGCAACCATGCGCCAGACCGAAACAGCGAGCGGCGCGATCACGAGCGCCACCGCGGCGAAGCCATAAAGCGAGGCAGCGATCAGCTTGCTGCCGCCGAGCCCGAGACTGTCCGCGAGAGCGAGCGCGAGGAACAGAAGCGACGGATTGAGGTCGTCACCTGGCGAATGTTGCCCCGGAATCTGGCCGGAGATCGCGCTCAGCCAGCTCGGAAACAGGTTTGCGTAAAACACCGCCGAGATCAGAATCGGCAGCGCGAATGCACCGGCTGCAACAGCAATCAGCATCAGCTTGCGCGAGCGCCGCAGCGGCAAGAGATAGAGCGCAGCGAGGATCGGACAGTAGACCAGCTTGAACGAGGTCACGAGGCCGAGCAGCGCAGCCCCGGCCAGCTGCAGCGACAAGGTCTTGTTCCCCTGCCCTTCGGAACGGGCCGGACGCAGCAACAGAGCCAACGCCACCGAGGTCAGCAGGCCGCTGAAGATCGCAAAATTGCCGGTCGCCAGAATCCATTCAAGCCCGACGAAGCCGCCAAGCACGAAGATGACCCGTAGCGCGGTGTCGCGGAGGCTTCGGCGTCTCTCGCCGAGACAAGGCAACGCTAGCGCGCACAGGATGGCTAGAAAGAGATAGATGCTCTTGTAATGGGCAACCAGGACGCCGCCGGCGCAGAGCGGACGAAAAGCGTCCAGCGTCGCGGGCAGATAAGGATAGGAATACTTCGCGTCGCTGAGGTTCTTGACGAAATAGGGATCAAGCCCGGCGATATGGGCATCGACGGCGGCGCAGTTCACCCGCGCGTCCCAGCCGAAGGTCTCGTCCATGCTGAGATAGATCGCGGTAGCGACAGCGACCAGCATGGCCACGACCACGATGAGGCGGGTCAGCCAGCTCGTGCCCGGCGCATCGGCCGCATGTGGCCGCCCCGTGGCGGCGATGGATGTAGCACCGCCGCTCTTCATGGAACCAACTCTTCCCGTTGGTCGCGGGCCAGCATGCTGCGAAAATCGAACAGCATGGTCCAAAAGCAAACCAGCGCGATGGCGAGCAGAGCGAAGCTGCCCTCAAACGCAACGCCGGCAATCGAAGCCATTGCGGGGCTGGCTATGGCGACGGTCAAGACCATGGCGAGCGCCGGCGTCGAAAGATCGACGACGAGCACGGCGAGATAGAGCGCCAGCTCGAAGAAGGCATATTCCTTGATGCGCGGCGAGCACAGATAGAGGCCGTACATCGCAAGCACGGTGACGCGCATGGCTGTTTGCGGGTGATCCATCAGCCAGCGGTCGAGCCGTGCCGGGAATGATGCTCCACCGGCGGCAATTCCGAGCGCGCTCAGCAACACCAGGGCAAAGGGCGTGATCACGAGCGCGAATGCGGCAAGCGCGTAGATCGCGAACTCGATCGGCCTGCTGTCCGCGAGCCCGATATGGTCCATCAGATTCCGCGCGACCAGAAGCAGCGATGGATTGATTTCCTCCAGATGGACCGAATGCTGGTTGGGGATCTGTCCCTTAATCGCCAGCAGCCAGCTCGCGAACAGCTCCGGATAGAACACCACCGAGATCAGGATCGGTAGCGCGAAACCAAAGCCGGCCACCGCGAGAAGACCGAGTTTCCGGGCCCGTCGCAGCGGCAGGAAGTAAAGTGCGGCCAGGACGGGGCAGAACACCAGCTTGAACGACACGACGAGACCGAGCAGCGCAGCGCCGGCGGCGCGCATCAGGAAGCGCCGATCGCCATTCGCTTCGGCTGGAAGCAGCAGCGCCAGCGCAACCGCCGTCAAAAGGCCGCCCAGAATCGCAAAATTTCCGGATGCCAGCACCCATTCGAAACCGACGAACGCGCCGAGCGCACAGAGCACCTTGAGGCCGACATCGCGCAGACCCGCACGCGACCTGCGTAGTCCAGGGAGGAGCAAGCCACAGAGCGCCGCGAGGACGAGATAGAAGCCTCTGTAGTGATCGACGAGAAGGCCGCCTGCGCAAAACGGACGAAACGCGTCAAGCGTCGCCGGGAGATAGGGATAGGAGTAGGAGGTGCCCTTCAGGTTCTTGACGAAGTAGGGATCGAGCCCTGCGACATGCGCGTCGACTGCCGCACAATTGACACGGGCGTCCCAGCCGTAACCCGTTCCCAGCGCCGTGTCGTTGGCGAGATTGTAGAGCGCCAGCACGGTTACGATCGCGATCAGGGAACCAAGCCAGACATTCCGCTTCGCAGCCGTGTCGGCCGACGGCCCCAACCATCGTGTCGCACCCGTGACGTCGGACACCGCAAAATACCTGTGTGCTGCTTGAGTTCCCCCGGCGCCTGATCTGGCGTCCAGTCGGCACACAGTGGACAGGATTTGTTGCGGATTCATCTTCCCAAGCGGTTGTCGCCGCTCTTATGGTGAATCCCTGGTTTCCAACCCCTGCAAGGGACGGCAGGTCAACCTGACCTTCCGGCGCGGGCGGCCAGCCAGGCATCGAGCGCCTCGCGCGTGTCCTGCGTCGCCGCCATCCGCGCGAACTGCTCGCTCTCGATGGCGAGCCCCTCCGCGATCGAAGCGTTGAGGCCGCGCGTGGCCGCCGTAATGACCCGGGCCACCGCAAGCGGCGAATGCCTGATGATGCGATCAGCCAGCGCCAGGGCGGTATCCAGCAGCTCCTCGTGCGGCACGATGCGGTTGACGAGGCCGATCTCGCAGGCACGTTGCGGCGAAAAGGAATCGCCGGTCAGGAGATGTTCCAGCGCCCGCTTGCGGCCCGCGAGTCGCGGCAGGCGCTGCGTGCCGCCGAAGGTCGGCGTGATGCCGATTGCGATCTCGGGCTTGGCAAAGCTGGCGCGCTCGCTGGCGATGGCAAGATGCACGGCTTCCGTGATCTCGCAGCCGCCGCCGAAGGCGATGCCGTTGACCGCAGCGACGATCGGCTTCGGAAACCCTTCCATGCGCGCCGTCATCGCCTGCCCGCGCCGCACGAAGGCTTTCACCGCAGCATCGGGGCCAATCTTCACGCTCTCGGCGAATTCGGCGATGTCGGCGCCCGCCGAGAAGGCGCGATCGCCGGCTCCGGTCAGCACCACGGCGCGAATGCGCGCATCATCCTCGATGCGATCGAGGATCGCCATCATCTGATCGATCAGCGCGTAGCTCAACGCATTGAGCTTGCTCGGGCGGTTCAGGGTCAGCAGCGCGACGGCGCCGCGCGTTTCCAAGAGGACGAGGTCAGACAAGAGCAGGTTCCTTCCAGATCGAACGGGAGCGGAAGTCAGCCACAGCGGAATTGTTGTGTATACTCACTAGGCAGTATACATTGCAGGCATGGCCACCAGGGGTGACAGCACACGCGAGCAGATCGTCGTTGCGGCGACGCGGCTGTTCTATGGCGAGGGCATCAGGGCGGTGAGCATGGACGCCGTCGCCGAGAAGGCCGGCGTCACCAAGAAGACGCTGTATTATCACTTCACCAGCAAGGACGAGCTCGTCGCCGAAACCATCGCAGCGAGGGACCAGCCGACGCTGGAGCTGTACATGCGCTGGTTCGCCGAGACCGATGGCTCCGTGGCCGACAAGGTCCGCGGCCTCTTCACCAAGCTCGGCAAGTCGGTGGATACGCCGAAATGGCGCGGCTGCGGCTTCCTGCGCACCATCGCCGAGCTCGCCAACACGCCGGCGCACCCGGCGGTCAAGGCCGGCGCGGCCCACAAGAAACGTTTCGAAGCGTGGCTTGAGGCGGAATTGCGCAACCAGGACATTGGCGGCGCGGCTGCGCTGGCGCGTCAGATCGTGATCCTGCTCGACGGCGCCACGACCGTGATGTTGATCCATCGCGATCTCGCTTACGTGGAGACCGCCGGCCTGATGGCGCTGGACCTGGTCGAGCGGTCCCGGCGTGCGAGCTGACTCCAGCCCCCGTCTTCACCATTTGTTGTCCCTCCCCGGCCCCGCCGGACAGCCATCCCAAAACATGGGTTGTGCGATGCAGCACGAGCCTTAGATATGACCTCTGAAATCAGAGGTGTGCTGCTTGTCCGACGTCAATGCCGACGAATGGGTGTCCTCGGGACACCGTCCGATGGGTTTTCCCGAATTCGTCATCGTGATCGCGTCCATCATGGCGCTGAATCCGCTCGCGATGGACATGATGCTGCCGGCGCTGCCCAATATCGGGGCGGCCTTCAACATTCCCAACGCCAACCATCTCCAGCTCGTGCTGTCGACCTTCCTGATCGGCTTCGGCGCCGGCCAGTTCATCATGGGCCCGCTGTCGGACCGGTTCGGGCGACGGCCGGTGCTGCTCGGCGGCATGGCAGTTTATGCGGTGGCGAGCGTGCTGGCGGTCGCGGCGCCCACCTTCGAAACGCTGCTGCTGGCCCGCGCGCTTCAGGGGCTCGGTACGTCAGCGACGCGCGTCATCGCGACCTCGATCGTGCGCGACTGTTATGCCGGCCGCCGCATGGCGAGCGTGATGTCGCTTGCAATGATGATCTTCATCGCGGTGCCCGTGATCGCGCCCTCGTTCGGACAGGCGGTGTTGCTGGTCACGCATTGGCGCGGCATCTTCGTCGTGCTGATGCTCTACGGTGTCATCGCGCTGGCATGGAGCGTGTGGCGGCTTCCGGAGACGCTACCCGAGACGGAGCGCAGGTCGCTCGCACCTGCCGACGTGCTCTCGGCGTTCCGCCAGACCGTCACCAACCGCCAGACCATCGGCTATGCGACGGCCGCCGGCAGCGTCATGGGCGCGCTGTTCGCCTTCGTGTTTTCCGCGCAGCAGGTCTTCACCGGCATCTATCATCTCGGCCATTACTTCCCGCTTGCCTTCGCCGCGATCGCGGCCGGCACCGCCGTCGCTGGCTTCCTCAACGCAAAGCTGGTCGGGCGGCTCGGGATGCGCGTGATCTCGCACGGCGCGCTATCGCTCTATGCTGCGGTGGCAGGCGTGATGCTGCTGACCGAGATCCTCGGCGTGCTGCCGCTGCCCCTGTTCATGGCGCTGTCGGCGCTGATGATGTTCTCGTTCGGCATGATGGTTGCCAATTTCACCGCGCTCGCGATGGAGCCGCAGGGGCATATCGCCGGCACCGCCTCCTCGCTCTACGGCTCGATCACGACGCTGATTGGCATCGTGGTCGGCACCGCGATCGGCCAGAGCTTTGATGGCACGCTGCTGCCGTTCTCGATCGGCTTCTTCCTGTCGACGCTCGCGGCGCTCGCAATCGTGATTGTCGTCGAGAAGGGACGGCTGTTCAAGCCGCATCATCGCCCGATCGTGTGAGGAACCTCGAAGGCGCTTCGATGTTGTCCTGCAGCAATTCGAGAGGCCGCTTCAATGGAACTGGAACAGCGCGACGAACGTCGCAAGTCGAACCGGCAGCCCGCCGAACCCGCGGCATCGCGCGCTGAACAAGCCGCAGTCGACCCGCCCTTCGCCAGCGAGGGACTCGAACAGGTCCGCGACAGCCACTGCTGAACGCTCTCGATTATCGTTGTGAAGCGCTTGCTTCACGCGAATCGGCACCCGCTTCGCTCGAAAACGATTCAGTCCAGGCCGCGCTTGCTCGCACTGAAATCCTGCGCGGCGCTCTCGGGCGATGCATCACCGTTCGCGCGCGGCGGCACGATCATCATCACCACGTCCCGAGACAGGCCGGTTCGGCCCCACAGCGAGGCCTGCACGGTGAACTCCCGTCTGACGAATGTCGCGGTGCGCGAGGTCACCCATTCCATCCAGCGAGCGCAATCGTCCTGACCCTTGAAGCAGAGTGCGGCCCAGCCGCGATCCAGTGTCGTCCTGCGCGGCAGCCCCCAATTGTGCTGATGCTCGAATGGACGCGCGTAGAGCGGATGGTCGGGGCTGTAGAATGCGGTGGCGAAAGCGAGTGAATCGTCGCCACTGACGGCTCTGAGGGGCTCGCCGGTCAGCTCGTGCCATTGTCTTGTGAGCTCGCTTGCGGCTTGCGCGTAAAGATTCCGTCCCTCTTCGTAGCCGTTGATATTGCGATAAAAGTCATGGATGGGGGCCGCGACCAGGACGGCGACCAGCGCAACACCTGCAACGATGACCGTGACATTGACGGTGTAGAAGCGCTCGATCGGGTAGCGAGCGCCGCAGACGATGAGCACGACGAATAGAAACAGCCCCTGCAGGGCCCATAGCGACGGCAGATCAGTCCCCATCGCGAGCGAGGTCAGAACCGGCAGGACGATCGTGCCGATGGCGACGTAGAAGAGAAGCCGAAGGCCCGCGCTCATCGCAACAAAGTCGGCCGGAAATTGTTTCAGGCGCGTGCCCGATATCATCACCCAGATCAAGGCCGCAGCGCTGATGGCCGCGATAAGCCCCAGCAGGAAGTTCTTCACGTCACTGAGCGAGCTGACAGCATTGCCATTGGCATGGGCCAGCGCGTAGCCGAAGGTCGACGCTCCCGTGGTCGCAAGCCAATAGATGTGCGGCGACAGCACCGCGAGCCCGGTCAAGGCCGAGATCCAGGGCGAAGCCGAGGTGAAATAAGCGCGACGCGAGGGGTGCGCCAGCGCCGCAACCGCAAAGCTCGCGACCAGAAAGATCGAATAGTATTTGCCGACCATGGCGAGCGCCGCGGTGCACCCGGCCGCGACCGCCCAGAACACCGACCGTGTTTCGAACGCGCGCAGAAAACACCATGTGGCCAGCGGCCATGTCGCCAGCAGCACGGAGTTGGCGTTGAAGCGCTGGGCGTGGAATTGATAGGCCGGCGTCAGCATCAACAACAGCAGCACCAGGATGCGCTTGTGTCCGGTGACGAATTGCCGCGCCACGCAGTCGACGAAGAACAGCGCGAGCCCCGCATTCACCATCGCCATCAGTTGCAGCGACACGTCGCCGACCGGGGATACGAAGGTCCAGCTTGCTGCGACCCAGCCCATCAGCGGCGGATGCTTGTGATAACCGAAAGCGAAATTCCGCCCCAGCGTCCAGGCCTCGAGCGTGTCGGGGTGCAGACCGCCACCGGCATAGGCGATGGCAAGATACAGCGTCCAGCTTGCGACGAAGCACGCAATAAGAAGTGGTACGGCCCAGCCCGCCTCCACACCATCGAGCCAGCGCAGCAACGGGCGCCGCCAGCGCGCCGGCGCGCGATCCGACCGTTCGGCCATCGCCTGGAATGCAAAATCGATCGGCACGAGACTCAAATCAAAGAAGGGCAAGCGGTGCTGGCAAACCATCTATTTCAGATCAGAAACAAATAGCAACAATTGGAAACCGGAAGAGTTAAAGGCGCCCCGCTTTCAGTGAAGGGCTCCCGCCGTAGGAGGAACGGCAAAAGACAACGGCGCCGCTGACGACAGCGGCGCCGCGTGTCGATGCTATGAGGTTGCGGGAGTTCCCTTATCCCTGCTTCGTCACTCCGACTTATCGATATTCCAGAACACCGGGGTCGCGGGGCCCTCGATCACGCCAGACAGCGACTTCCGCCACGCGCTCGGCGATTGATACTGGCCGAGCGGTATGTACAGCACCTGATCGTAGGCTTCCTTCTGGATCTCGGCCGCGATCTTCTTCTGCTCATCGAGCGAAGCCGCGCGAACGAACGCGTCCTTGAGCTGCTCGACCTTGGCGTCCTCCGGCCAGCCGAACCAGCCGCCCTTTTTGCCCTGCCCACCGACGGCGATGTTGGAAATCGGGTTCGAGGCGTCGGCGCTGACAAAGTTTGTGACGAACATGTCCCAGCCGCCCTCCTTCGGAGGCTTCTGGCTGGCGCGCCGGCTTACCACCGTCTGCCAATCGGTGGCCTGCAAATCAACCTTGAAGCCGGCTTCGCGTAGTTGCTGGGCCATTACGATCGGTTGAGCCTTCAGCGTCACGACGTCGCCCGGCGCCATGAGCACAACCGGTGTCCCGTCGTAGCCGGACTCGGCGAGCGCCTTTCTGGCCGCAGCCATGTCGCCGCCCTTCGCGAGGACCTCACCGCCAATCTCCGTCGCGAACGGCGTGTCGCAGATGAAGGCCGCAGCGCACGTCTTGTAGTATTTGGGATTGCCGATCAGCGCATCGAGCACGTCCTTCTGGTTGACCGCCATGAATGCTGCGCGACGAACCTTGACGTTGTCGAATGGCGGATGGAGGAAATTCATCCGCGCGCCAGTCTGGAATCCGAACTTGTTCAGGATATCAACCTTGAGGTCCTTGTCGGCCTCGATGGTAGGCAACATCTCGATGGCAGGCACTTCCATGAAATCGATGTCGCCCGACTGCAGCGCGTTCAACGCCGTCTGCGCGTCCGGCATGGTGATCCATTCGACGCGGTCGACCTTCACCACCTTGCCGCCCGCGGTCCAGCTCGGCGGCTCCTTGCGCGGAACGTAGTCGGTGTTCTTGACATAGACCGACTTCACGCCCGGCTGGAATTCATCCTGCACGAACTTGAACGGGCCGGAGCCGATCTGCTCGGGGATCTGCTTGTCCACCGGCGTCTCGGCCAGACGCTTCGGCATCATGAAAGCGACCCGCGAGGACGGCTTGCCGATCGCATCAAGCACGAGCGCGTAGGGCTCCTTCAGCTTCAACGTGATCGTCTTGGGGTCGGTCGCCTCGATGCTCGCGGTGAACAGCATCATCTGCTGCCCCATGCTGTCGACCGCGGCCCAGCGCTTCAGCGAGGCAACGCAATCTTCCGCGGTGACGGGCGCGCCGTCATGCCATTTCAGGCCGTCGCGCAGCGTGAATGTATAGGTGAGCTTGTCGTCAGAGATTTTCCAGTCCGCCATCTGCGGCTGAATCTTGAAGTTCGAATCCGTCGCGATCAGCGTGTCGAAGACCATGTAGCCATGATCACGCGCGATATACGCGCTGGTGAAGATCGGATCGAGGATGCGCAGATCCGAATGCATCACGGCGGTGATAGTCTTGCCGGCCGCAAGCACCGGCGAGGCGATGGCCGTGGAAAGCGCGACGACCGACAGCGCAAGTTTGGAGGCGAACGTGCGACGCCCCCGCCGCATGAGTTGGAACATTGAAGCCCTCCTGGCGAGAGCGGCACCGCTGCAAGCACGGCGCTGCGCGATGGAAAAGACGAAGGGCGCGGAATGCGCCCTTCGCTCGTTTCGACCTGGTCTTACTCCGACTTGTCGATGTTCCAGAAGATCGGCGTTGCCGGACCGTCGAGCACGCCGGACAGCGACTTCCGCCAGGCGCTCGGCGCCAGATACTGACCAAGCGGGATGTAGATCACCTGGTCATAGGCTTCCTTCTGGATCTCGGTCGCGATCTTCTTCTGATCGTCGAGCGAGGCAGCGCGGACGAAGTCGTCCTTGAGCTTCTCGATCTTGGCATCCTCCGCCCAGCCGAACCAGCCGCCCTTCTTGCCCTGGCCGCCGATCGAGAGATTGGAGATCGGGTTGGACACGTCGGCGCTGACCCAGTTGGTGAAGAACATGTTCCAGCCACCCTCCTTCGGGGGCTTCTGGCTGGCGCGGCGGCTCACCACCGTCTGCCAGTCGGTCGCCTGCGCATCGACCTTGAAGCCAGCTTCGCGGAGCAGCTGCACCGCGACCGTCGGCTGCGCCTTCAGCGTCACGACGTCGCCGGGCACCATGACGACGACGGGCGTGCCGTCATAGCCGGCCTCGGCGAGCAGCTTCTTGGCTTCCGCCATGCCGTTGCCCTTGACCAGCGATTCGGAGCCGACGTCGGTCGCGAACGGCGTATCGCAGATGAAGAAGGCGCCGCAGATCTTGTAGTACTTGGGATTGCCGACGAGCGCGTCGAGCACGTCCTTCTGGTTCATCGCCAGAAGCGCGGCGCGACGGATCTTCGGATTGTCGAAGGGAGGATGAAGGAAGTTCATGCGACCGAGCGTCTGGTAACCGAACTTGTTCAGCGTCTCGACCTTGAGGTCGGGATTGCCTTCAAGCACCGGCAGCAGGTCCCACGGCGGCACTTCCATGAAGTCGATGTCGCCCGACTGCAGCGCATTCACTGCGGTCTGCGAGTCCGGCATGGTGATCCACTCGACGCGGTCGACCTTCACCACCTTGCCGCCCGCGGTCCAGCTCGCCGGCTCCTTGCGCGGCACGTAATCAGGATTCCTTTCGTAGACCGCCTTCACGCCCGGCTGGAATTCGCCCTGTACGAACTTGAAGGGACCGGAGCCGATCTGTTCGGGAATCTGCTTGTCCGGCGGTGTCTCGGCGAGGCGCTTCGGCATCATGAAGGCGACGCGCGAGGACGGCTTGCCGATCGACTCCAGTACAAGGCTGTAGGGCTCCTTCAGCTTCAGCGTGATCGTTTTCGGGTCGGTGGCCTCGATGCTCGCAGTGAACTGCATCATCTGCTGGCCCATGCCGTCGACGGCGGCCCAGCGCTTCAGAGAGGCGACGCAGTCCTCCGCCGTCACCGGCGTGCCGTCATGCCACTTCAGGCCGTCGCGCAGCGTGAAGGTGTAGGTGAGCTTGTCGTCCGAGATCTTCCAGTCCGCCATCTGCGGCTGGATCTTGAAGTTCGAGTCTGTCGCGATCAGCGTGTCGTAGACCATGTAGCCGTGATCGCGCGTAATGTAGGCGGTGGTGAAGATCGGATCGATGATGCGCAGATCCGAATGCATCACGGCGGTGATGGTCTTGCCCGCTGCAAACACCGGCGAGGCCATCGCCGTTGCAAGCGCGACGACCGACAGCGCAAGTTTGGAGGCGATCGCGCGACGCCCCATGCGCATCAAGTGGAACATATAAAGTTTCTCCTGGCGTGAAACTGTTCAAAGGCGGATTATTGGTTGAGCATTTGGTTCGTTCGTTAGGCGAACTAACCTCGTGCAATGCCTTTATCTTTTCGAGACTTGCAGACAGTCCTGAGCGCGTCAATCCGGTTTCGGCGCAGGCCCTTGCGGCGAACGCGCGGGCTCTACAAAGTCCGGATTGGCTCTACAACTCAACTCCGCTCGTCCTGCCTGCCAGTCTTGCCTGCGCCGATGCAATGCGCATTCCATCTTTCGAAGCTTGAGAGACTTTAAGATGAATCCAGCCAATCTTCCCTTCGATTCGGAGACGATGCTCGCGGGCCTGCGCACCTGGGTGGAATGCGAAAGCCCGACCTGGGACGCGAGCGCGGTGAACGGCATGCTCGATATCGCAGCGCGGGATATGGCGATCATGGGTGCGACCATCGAACGCATCGCCGGCCGTCAGGGCTTTGGCGGCGTCGTTCGCGCGCGTTTTCCCCATCCGAAACAAGGCGAGCCGGGCATCCTGATCGCTGGACATATGGATACCGTCCACCCGGTCGGCACCATCGACAAGCTGAAATGGCGCCGCGAGGGCAACAAATGCTACGGCCCCGGCATCTACGACATGAAGGGCGGCAATTACCTGTCGCTGGAAGCGATCCGCCAACTGGCGCGCGCGTCCTTCACGACGCCCCTGCCGATCACCATCCTGTTCACGCCGGACGAGGAAGTCGGCACGCCCTCGACGCGCGACATCATCGAGGCGGAGGCTGCGCGGAACAAATATGTGCTGGTGCCCGAGCCCGGCCGCGCCGACAACGGCGTCACCACCGGACGTTACGCCATCGCGCGTTTCAATCTTGAAGCGACAGGGCGACCGAGCCACGCCGGCGCGACCTTGTCGGCCGGACGCTCGGCCATCCGCGAGATGGCGCGGCAGATTCTTGCGATCGACGCGATGACGACGGAGGACTGCACCTTCTCGGTCGGCGTCGTGCACGGGGGGCAATGGGTCAATTGCGTTGCAACGACTGCCACCGGCGAAGCGCTGTCGATGGCCAAGCGCCAGGCCGATCTCGACCGCGGCGTCGAACGCATGCTGGCGCTGTCGGGCACCACCAACGACGTCGCCTTCAAGGTGACGCGCGGCGTGACGCGGCCGGTGTGGGAGCCGGATGCGGGCACCATGGCGCTGTATGAAAAGGCGCGCGGCATCGCCAAATCTCTCGGCGCGGAATTACCACATGCGAGCTCCGGCGGCGGCTCCGACGGCAATTTTACCGGCGCCATGGGCATTCCGACTCTCGACGGCCTGGGTGTGCGTGGGGGCAATGGCCACACGCTGGAAGAGTATATCGAGGTCGAGAGCCTCGTTGAGCGTGGCCGCCTGATGGCGGGGCTGCTGGCGACGCTGGAGTGATCGCGAAGCCGTTCTGTAGGGTGGGCAAAGGCGCGCTTGCGCCGTGCCCACGACCTTTCGCCGACTGCAGCGAACGGTGGGCACGCTCCGCTTTGCCCACCCTACGAAGACTGGCCGCACTGCAAAATCTGTGGCCCTGATGGCACAGGAATTGCTGAAATGTTAGGCTGATGGCAGAACGGGCCATGACCGCTGCCGCCGATTTGACTCTCATCTGACGGGATCCAACTTGCTCGGATATCTCCTCCGCCGAATTTTCGCCGCCGTGCCCGTGATGGGCGTCGTCGCGCTGTTTGTCTTCCTGCTGCTGCGGCTGACGCCCGGCGACCCAGCCGCGATCCTCGCCGGCGACAATGCGACGCCGGAACGGCTGGAGCGCATCCGCACCTCGCTCGGCCTCAACGAGCCCTTGATCGTGCAGTTCATCACCTGGGTGAACAAGCTGCTGCACGGCGATCTCGGCACCTCGCTGATCTCGAACCTGCCGGTCATGAAGATGATCGGACAGCGCGTCGAGCCGTCGATCTCGATCGCGCTCTCGACCATCATCCTCGCCGTCATGGTCGCCGTGCCGCTCGGCGTCATCGCGGCCTGGAAGCACGGCACCTGGATCGACCGCTTCGTGATGGGTCTGTCGGTGCTCGGCTTCTCGGTGCCGGTGTTCGTGGTCGGCTATGTCCTGATCCAGGTGTTTGCGATCGACCTGCGCTGGGTGCCAGTGCAGGGCTTCAAGAGCATCAGCGCGGGCTTCGGGCCGTTCTTCGAGCGCATCATCCTGCCGACCTGCGCGCTGTCCTTCATCTACATCGCGCTGATCGCGCGCATGACGCGCGCGGCCATGCTCGATGTTCTGGGCGAAGACTACGTGCGAACGGCGCGCGCAAAGGGCATCAACGAGGTCGCGGTAATGCTGCGACACGCGCTGCGCAACGCCGCGGTGCCCGTGATCACCGTGATCGGCACCGGCTTTGCGCTTTTGATCTCTGGCGTCGTCGTCACCGAGAGCGTGTTCAACATCCCCGGCATCGGCCGCCTCACCGTCGATGCGGTGCTGGCCCGCGACTATCCGGTGATCCAGGCGATGATCCTGCTGACCTCGCTGATCTACGTCGTCGTCAATCTCCTGATCGACGTCGCCTACACGCTGCTCGATCCCCGCATCCGGTACTAAGGCTAAGGACAAGAACAACGATGACGGTCGATAGCCTTCCCCAATCCTCGATTCCGATCACGTCGCCACTGCGGCCGCGTCTCGGATTCCTCACCTCGACGCCGATCATCGCGGCGGCCACGATCCTGCTCGCGCTGATCGTGCTGATCTCGATCCTGGCGCCGCTGATCGCGCCGCATGATCCGATCCAGCTTGCGCCCTCGCAGCGCCTCAAGCCCTCCTCGGCGCAATTCCTGCTCGGCACCGATGCCTATGGCCGTGACCTGCTGTCGCGCGTCATCTATGGCGGCCGCATCTCGCTGCTGGTCGGCATCGGCTCGGCGATCCTCTCGATCACCATCGGGCTCGCGATCGGTCTCGTCTCCGGCTTCTTCAAGCTGGTCGATTCCGTGATGATGCGCATCATGGACGGCCTGATGGCGATGCCGAGCATCCTGCTTGCGATCGCCGTGGTCTCGCTGTCGGGCGCCAGCATCTGGACCGTACTGGTCGCCATCACCATCCCCGAAATCCCGCGCGTGGCGCGCCTGGTGCGCTCGGTCGTGCTGTCCGCGCGTGAGGAGCCCTATGTCGAGGCCGCGATCTCGGTCGGCTCCAGCCTGCCGAAAATCATGTGGCGGCACCTGATGCCGAACACGATCGCGCCGCTGATCGTCCAGGGCACCTATGTCTGCGCCTCTGCTATTCTCACCGAAGCCATCCTCTCCTTCCTCGGCGCCGGCATCTCGCCGGAGACGCCGACCTGGGGCAACATCATGGCCGAGGGGCGCCAGTATTTTCAGCTCAAGCCGACGCTGATCTTCTGGCCGGGCCTGCTGCTCTCGATCGCCATCCTCAGCATGAACCTGATCGGCGACGCCGCCCGCGACGCCCTCGATCCCCGCATGAAGCAGCGGGAGGGCAAGTGATGGCCGATCAAATGACCAACCCCGTCCTCGACATCAACAACCTCGTCGTCTCCGTCGGCAAGAAGCCGAACGGAGCAAAGATCATCGACGGCATCTCGATCCAGGTGCACGAAGGCGAGACGCTATGCCTCGTCGGCGAAAGCGGCTCGGGCAAGTCGGTGACCTCGCTGACCACGATGGGCCTGCTGCCGAAGGGCACGCTGGTTCCATCAGGCGGCAGCGTCAAGCTCGTCGGCGAGGAGATCCTCACCGCGACCGATCGCCGCCTGCGCCAGTTGCGCGCCACCAAGATGGCGATGATCTTCCAGGAACCGATGACCGCGCTCAATCCTGTCGTGCCGGTCGGCCGCCAGATCGACGAGGTGCTGCGCGCCCACACCAAGCTCGATGCGAAGGCGCGAAAGAAGCGCATCCTCGACATGATGGAGCAGGTCCACCTGCCCCAGGTCGAGCGCATCTTCGCCTCCTACCCGCACCGCCTCTCCGGCGGCCAGCGCCAGCGCATCATGATCGCAATGGCATTGGTGCTGGAGCCGAAGCTCTTGATCGCGGATGAGCCGACCACCGCGCTCGACGTCACCACGCAGAAGCAGATCCTGTCGCTGATCCGCGAGCTCCAGCGCGATCACGGCACCGCGGTGCTGTTCATCACCCATGACATGGGCGTGGTCGCCGAGATCGCCGACCGCGTCGCTGTCATGCGCCAGGGGCGCCTGGTCGAAACCGGCCCGCTCGACACCGTGCTGCGCAATCCCACGATGGAATATACCCGTAACCTGCTGGCCGCCGTGCCGAGCCTGGTGCCGCGGCCGCCGCGTGAGGAGAGCAAGGAACCGATCGTGCTCGAGGCCAACGACCTCAGCAAGATCTACAAGGAGCGCGCCTTCTTCGGCAAAGGCCGCGAAGTCGTCGCCGCCGACAAGGTGACGCTGACCCTGCGCAAAGGCCGCACGCTCGGCATCGTCGGCGAAAGCGGCTCCGGCAAGTCGACGGTAGCGCGCTGCATCGTCCGCTTGATCGATCCGACCTCGGGCGGCGTGCGCCTTGCCGGCCGCGAGATCTCCGACATCTCGCGCCGGCTGCTGCAGCCGCATCGGCAGAAGATCCAGATCGTGTTCCAGGATCCCTACCGCTCGCTCAATCCGCGCGTCACCGTGGGCGAGAGCATCGCCGAAGGCCCGATCAATTACGGCGTCTCACATGCGAACGCGATGAAGCGGGCGCGCGAGCTGCTCGAGCTCGTCGGCCTGCCCGCCGACGCGGTGTCGCGCTATCCGCACCAGTTCTCCGGCGGCCAGCGCCAGCGCATTGCGATTGCGCGCGCGCTGGCGCTCGATCCTGACGTGCTGGTCGCCGACGAAGCGGTCTCCGCGCTCGACGTCTCCGTGCAGGCGCAGGTGCTGGACCTGCTCGACGAGATCCAGAAGCGGCTCGGCATCGCCATCCTGTTCATCACTCACGATTTGCGCGTCGCTGCGCAAATCTGCGACGAAGTCGTGGTGATGCAGCACGGCCGCGTCGTCGAACAGGGCCCCGCCGCCGAAGTGCTGACACACCCGCAGGAGGCCTACACCCGGGCGTTGCTCGAAGCGGCGCCCGGCCGCGGCTGGGACTTTGCGAACTTCCGGCCGGTGTCGGAGGGCGTGGTGGCGACGGCCTAGTCAGTCCCTCCGTCGTCATTCCGGGGCATCGCGAAGCGATGAGCCCGGAATCCATCAAGCCGCAGAGTCTGTCGCCCAATGGATTCCGGGCTCGCGCTGCGCGCGCCCCGGAATGACGGGGGAGCAGCATTCCCAAAACGATCTGACCCTATGCGCAGCGCGATTGCTTCCCGCCTTGCTCTCCTCGCAAAGCCAAGGCTAACGTCGCGCACTTTCAATCGGCTGGAGATGCATTGATGACACGTATCGCCGTCGGCGGCTTCCTGCACGAGACCAACACCTTCGCGCCGACGAAGGCGACCTACGCCGACTTCCAGCATGGCGGCGGCTGGCCGGCGATGACTGTAGGCCCCGACGTGCTGAAGGTGATGCGGCGCATCAATGTCGGGCTGGCCGGTTTCGTCGACAGCGCTGAAGCCAATGGTTGGGAACTGGTTCCGACGATTGCCTGCGGTGCGAGCCCGTCGGCGCATGTCACGAAGGATGCGTTCGAGCGCATCGTGAAGGTGATGGTCGACGGCATCGCGGCCGCAGGCCCGATCGACGCCGTCTATCTCGATCTGCACGGCGCCATGGTCACCGAGCATCTCGACGACGGCGAAGGTGAGATTCTGGCGCGCGTACGCCGCGTCATCGGCAAGGATGTTCCGCTGGTCGCAAGCCTCGATTTGCACGCCAACGTCACGCCTGCGATGATGGAACATGCGGACGCGCTGATCGCCTACCGCACCTATCCGCATATCGACATGGCCGAGACCGGCCGCGCCTCGGCAAAACATCTTGCCCTGCTCCTGAAGACGAAGCTTCGCTTCGCAAAGTCATTCCGCCAGATACCGTTCCTGATCGCGATCAGCTGGCAATGCACCGACGACTTCCCCACCAAGGGCATCTACGAGAAGCTTGCTGCGCTGGAGAACGATGCGGTTCCGACGCTGTCTTTCGCGCCGGGCTTCCCTGCCGCTGACTTCCGCGATTGCGGGCCGAGCGTGTTCGCCTATGGCAAGACGCAGGAAGACGCCGATCGCGCCGCCGACGCGATCGTCAAGCTGATTGAAAGCCACGAAGACGATTTCGACGGCAAGATCTGGTCGCCCGATGACGGCGTGCGCCACGCGATGGAACTCTCCAAGAACGCGAGCAAGCCGATCATCATCGCAGACACCCAGGATAATCCCGGCGCCGGGGGCGATTCCGACACCACGGGCATGCTGCGCGCGCTGGTGCGCAACAAGGCGAGCGCTGCGACCGGTGTGATCTACGATCCAGAATCCGCCAAGGCCGCGCATGCGGCGGGCGTCGGCGCCGCCGTCACGCTCTCGCTCGGCGGCAAGTCGGGGATCGCCGGCGACGAGCCCTACACCGAGACCTTCGTCGTCGAAAAGCTCTCCGACGGCCGCTTCATCGCGCCCGGCCCCTACTTTGGCGGCCGCGAGATGGAGATGGGCCTCTCCGCAGCCCTGCGCATCGGCGACGTCCGCGTCGTCGTCTCCTCGCACAAGGCGCAGCTGGCCGACCAGGCGATGTACCGCTATGTCGGGATCGAACCGACGAAGGAAAAAATCCTGGTCAACAAGAGCTCGGTGCATTTCCGCGCCGATTTCGAACCGATCGCTGAACAGCCGATGATCTGCGCCGCCCCCGGCGCGATGCCGGCCGACACCGCCTCCCTGCCATGGACGCGCCTGCGCCCGGGCATCCGCATCAAGCCGAACGGCCCCGTTTTCAATCCCCCTTCACGCTAACCGGACAGGATCACATGCCCACCATCGAACGCATCGACGGCTATGCCGACGAACTCACCGCTATCCGCCGCGACCTGCACGCCCATCCCGAGATCGGCTTCGAGGAAGTGCGTACGTCCGGCATCGTCGCCGACAAGCTGACGAGCTGGGGCATCGAGGTGCATCGCGGTCTCGGCGGCACCGGCGTGATCGGCGTCATCAAGGGCAAGGGTTCGGGCAGCAAGCGTATCGGCCTGCGCGCCGACATGGACGCGCTGCCGATGGAAGAGAACACCAATCTGAAATGGAGCTCGAAAATCCCCGGCCGCTTCCACGGTTGCGGCCATGACGGCCACACCACCATGTTGCTCGGCACCGCGCGCTATCTCGCCGAGACCAGGAATTTCGACGGCACCGTGCACCTGATCTTCCAGCCGGCCGAGGAAGGCCTCGGCGGCGCCCGCGCCATGATCAAGGACGGCCTGTTCGAGAAGTTTCCGTGCGACGAGCTCTACGGCCTGCACAACGCGCCCGACCTCAACCACGGCGAAATCGCCATCCTGCCCGGCCCGGCCATGGCCAGCGCCGACTTCTTCGACCTCCGCATCACCGGCTATGGCGCGCATGGCGCGATGCCCGAGCGCTCCAAGGACGCGGTCGTGATCGCGACCACGCTGGCGCAGGCGATCCAGACCATCGTCAGCCGCAACGTCGAGCCGCTTCAGGCTGCTGTCGTATCTATCACCCAGATCCATGCGGGCTCCGCCTACAACGTGATTCCGGGCGATGCGCATCTGTGCGGCACCATCCGCACCTTCTCGAAGGAAGTCCGCACCCTGGTCAGCGAACGCATCCGCACCATCTGCGCCGGCATCGCCAGCGCCTATCAGTGCGTGATCGACGTCGACATCCGCGACACCTTCAACGTGCTGGTCAACCAGGTCGAGCAGTCCAAGGTGGTCGAGGACGTCGCGCGCACCGTTGTCGATCCCGCCAAGGTGATCACCCGCAGCCAGCCGAAGATGGGCAGCGAGGATTTTGCCGACATGCTGGAGACCATTCCCGGCGCCTATTTCTGGGTCGGCCATGACGGCTCCGTGCCGGTGCACAATCCCGGCTTCGTGCTCGACGACAAGATCCTGCCGATCGGCGCCAGCATGTTCGCCCGGATCATCGAAACGCGCATGCCGGTCGGTTAGCAATGAAGAAGAGCGCCGCGGAGGCGGTCACCTCGCTGCACGATCTCTCGGCGGTCGATCTGATCGCGGGCTATCGGGCCAAGCAATTCTCGCCGAGCGAGGTGCTGGAGGATTTGCTCGCGCATGTCGCTGCGTGGGAGCCGCATCTGAAGGCGCTCTATGCATTCGACCCTGAAAGTGCGCGCGCGGCCGCAAAAGCCTCGACCGCGCGCTGGACCGGGGGCGAGCCCTCTGGTCCGCTCGACGGCGTGCCTGTCACGGTGAAGGACAACATCGCGACCAAGGGCGTGCCGGTGCCGCTGGGTGCCGCGAGCGTCAAATTGGTCCCAGCCGAGAAGGACGCCCCGCCCGCCGCGCGGCTGCGTGAGGCAGGCGCGATCATCTTCGCCAAGACCACGATGCCCGATTATGGCATGCTGTCCTCTGGACTCTCTTCGTTCCATGCGCTCGCGCGCAATCCCTGGGACCTCTCCAAGAACCCCGGCGGCTCCAGCGCGGGCGCCGGCGCTGCGGCAGCGGCCGGCTATGGTCCGCTGCATCTCGGCACCGATATCGGCGGCTCGGTGCGCCTGCCCGCCGGCTGGTGCGGCCTCGTCGGCCTGAAGCCGAGCTTTGGCCGCGTGCCGATCGATCCCGCCTATGTCGGCCGCGTCGCCGGCCCGATGACCCGCACCGTCGATGATTGCGCGCTGATGATGAGCGTGATCGCCAAGCCCGACCGGCGCGACGGCACGAGCCTGCCCGCCGAACCGCTGAACTGGAAGGGCCTGGAGAAGTCGCCGCGAAAACTGCGCATCGGCCTGATGCTCGATGCCGGCGTCGGCCTGCCGGCGGAACGGCTCGTCCGCGATGTCGCGGTGAAAGCTGCAAAGGCGTTCGAATCCGCCGGTGCCGTCGTCACCGAAGTCGACGGCATCCTCACGCGCGAGATGCTCGACGGTCTCGACAATTTCTGGCGCGCACGGATGTGGGATGACCTTTCGAAGCTCGCGCCAGCCGAACAGGCAAAGGTGCTGCCCTATATCTTCAAATGGGGCGCCTCCGGTGCAAAGCTGTCGGGCGTCGACGTCATCAGAGGCTTCAACCAGACCATGGCGATCCGCGCGGCGGCATCAAGACTGTTCTGCGAGCTCGACTACGTGATCTCGCCAACGGCGCCGAACGTGAACTATGCGGCGGACTGGGCCTCACCCACCAACGATCCGATGCGGCCGTTCGAACACATTTGCTATACCGTGCCGTGGAATATGTCGGAGAACCCCGCCGTGTCCATCAATGGCGGCTTCGATGACGCGGGTTTTCCGATCGGCGTACAGCTCGTCGGCCGCCGCTTCGACGACATCGGCGTGCTCGGCATGGCCAAGGCGTTCGAGGGCCTGCGCGGGGCGCAAAGGCCGTGGCCCAAGCCGCCGGCGAAGTAGATGCCCAGTCCGCGCAAGACGGACAGCGGCGAGCGTGCGTCTCGTCTCATCGAGACCGCATTCAAGACAAGGAAGGAAACCACGCCATGGCGTATGAGACGATCAAGTACGAGGTCGCCGAGCAGATCCTCACCATCACGCTGAACCGGCCCGACAAGCTCAACGCCTTTAACGCGCAAATGCAGGCCGAGCTGATCGACGCGTTCGACGCCGCCGACAAGGACGACAATGTCCGCGCCATCATCGTCACTGGCGCCGGCCGCGGCTTTTGCGCAGGCGCGGATCTCTCCTCGGGCGCTGACACCTTCGATCGCGACGCGCGGCGCGGGCCGGTCAAGCGCTTTGCCGACGGCAAGGTCGATTACAGCGATCCGCAGGTGCGCGACGGCGGCGGTCAGGTCACCTTGCGCATCTTCAGATGCCTGAAGCCCGTCATCGCCGCGGTGAACGGTCCCGCTGTCGGCATCGGCGTCACCATGCAGCTTGCGATGGACATCCGCATAGCCTCGGAGGCCGCGCGGTTCGGCTTCGTGTTCTCCCAGCGCGGCATCGTGCCGGAGGCGGCCTCGAGCTGGTTCCTGCCGCGCATCGTCGGCATCTCGCAGGCGCTGGAATGGTGTTACTCGGGCCGCGTCTTCCCGGCGCAGGAGGCGCTTGCCGGCCGCCTCGTCAGCAAGGTCGTGGCGCCGGATGATCTGCTGCCGACAGCCCGCGCGCTCGCCAAGGAATTTTGTGCCAAGACCGCGCCAGTGTCGGTGGCGCTGATCCGCCAAATGATGTGGCGCATGATGGGCGCGGACGATCCCATGGAAGCGCATAAGGTCGACAGCCGCGGCATCTATGCCCGCGGCCGCTCGGAGGATGTGAAAGAAGGCGTGGTGTCGTTCCTTGAGAAGAGGCCGGCGCAATTCAAGAACAAGGTGTCGATCGATATGCCGGACTATTTCCCGTGGTGGACGGAGCGGGAATACAAGTGATGCTCTTGTAGGGTCGCAAAGGCGCCCTTGCGCCGCGCCCACGATCTTTGCGTGATGGATACAGATCGTGGGCACGCTTCGCTTTGCCCACCCTACGTTACCTTCATTGCATCACCAGCGCCACGCGCCCGATCGCCTTGCGATCGAGCAACAGCCGCATCGCCTTGGCACAGTCCTCCAGCGGCAGCCGGTGCGAGATGTTGGGGCGCAGCTTGCCCTCCTCTGCCCATTGCAGCAGCGCCTTCAGCCTGATTTCGCCGAGCGCGGGATTTTTCCGCACCGCCTCGCCCGCGCGCACGCCGAGCACGCTGGCGCCCTTGATCAGCAGAAGATTGGTCTTGGCCGAGCCGATGCCTCCGGTGAAGCCGATCACCAGGAGCCGCGCGCCCCAGGCGATGCAGCGCATCGAGTCCTCGAACACCTGCCCGCCGACAGGATCGAACACGACGTCGGCGCCGCGACCGTCGGTGATGCGCTTGACGGCATCGCGAAACGGTTCGCGGTCGTAGCGGACGAGATGATCGGCGCCGCGTGATTTCGCAATCGCAAGCTTCTCATCGCTGGAGGCGGTTGCGATGACGGTGGCGCCCAGCATCTTGCCGATCTCGACGGCGGCAAGGCCGACGCCGCCGCCCGCACCGTGCACCAGCAGCACCTCGCCTGGTTCGACCCGGCCGCGATCGATCAGGGCGTGATAGGCGGTGCCATGGCCCGCGAGATAGGTCGCGGCTTCCGCATAATCGAAGGTCGACGGCATCGGCGTCAGCTGCGAGGGCATCACCACCGCTTCATCCGTGAACGCACCGTGGCGCATCTTCACGATGACCTTGTCGCCGACCGAAACACCCTTCGCCTCCGCGCCAACTTCGATCACATCGCCGGCGGCTTCCATGCCGGGCGTGAACGGCAGCTCGGGCTTGAGCTGATACTCGCCGGCCGCCATCAGCACATCAGGGAAATTCAATCCGGCAGCACGGATGGCGATCCGCACCTCGCCCGGCTCCAGAGCGCGCGAGGGAAACTCTTCCAGCCGCAAGGTCTCGGGCGCGCCGAGTGCGCGGCAGACGACAGCCCGCACCATCAGGCCGCGCTCGCCTTGCTGCGCAGCAGCGCCTCGCGGATCAGCGGCAACCGGTCATTGCCAAAATACATGTCGGTCTTGTTCACGAAGATCGTCGGCGAGCCGAAGCCGCCGCGGGCAACGACCTCTTCCGTGTTGGCCTTGAGCTGGTCCTTGATCGCCTGCTCGGAAATGCCGGCGAAGAATTTCTGCTCGTCGATGCCGACCTTCTTGCAGATTTCGGCCAGCACCGCATCCTGCGAGATGTCCTTGTCGCCGCCCCAATAGGCCTCGAATACTGATGTTGCGAACGGCACCATCTCGTTGCCGAGCCAGATGCAGCCGCGCATCGCCTTGACGCTGTTCACCGGGAACACCGTCGGCGGCATCTTGATCGCAAGCCCTGCCGAGCGCGCCCAGTCGGCAAGGTCCTTCTTCATGTAGCGCGCCTTCAACGGCACCGGCTTCTCGCGCTGCGCGTAGACGCTCGGATTGACCGTGTTGAAGATGCCACCGACCAGGATCGGCCGCCAGATGATCTCGGCGCCGACCTCTTTCGCCAGCGGCTGGATGTTGTGGAAGGCGAGATAGGTCCAGGGGCTGGAGCAGTCAAAGAAGAATTCGATCATGGTGTTTTTCCTTATGTATCTTGTCCCGCTCTCTCCCCGTCATTGCGAGGAGCGAAGCGACGAAGCAATCCAGAGTCCCTCCGCCGAAAGATTCTGGATTGCTTCGCTGCGCTCGCAATGACGAGGCGAGAGCGGAGGTCTATTTCCTTCCCAACAGTTCCTTCGCACGCTGGCCAAACATGATCTTGCGTGATTCCTCGTCGAACGGCTCTTTCACGAATTTTCCGATCGCGAGCCCCGCCTGCACCTGCGGCCGGGCGCGGACCTCGGCGTACCAGCGCTTCACGTTCGGATAGTCGTCGAGCGTAAAACCCTGCGCCTTGTGGGTCATGCTCCAGGGGAAGCAGGCGATGTCGGCAATGGAATAGTCGCCGGCGACATAGGCGCCGGTCTTGGCGAGCTGGCGGTCGAGCACGCCATAGAGCCGCGCGGCTTCGTCGCGATAGCGCTCGATCGCATAAGGAATTTTCTCCGCTGCATAGAGCGCGAAATGGCCGTGCTGACCGAGCATTGGACCGAGCCCAGCCATCTGCCACATCACCCACTGGATGGTGGTGGAGCGGCCGCGCAGGTCGCTGGGCAGAAAGCGGCCGGTCTTCTCCGCCAGATAAATCAGGATCGCGCCGGTCTCGAACACCGAAAACGGGCCGCCGCCATCGGCAGGCTCGTGATCGACGATCGCGGGAATGCGGTTGTTGGGCGAGATCGCCAGGAATTCAGGGTTGAACTGCTCGCCGGCGCGGATGTTGACGGGCTTCACTCGATAGGGAAGCCCGAGCTCCTCCAGCATGATCGAGATTTTCCAGCCGTTCGGCGTCGGCGCGTAATGGAGGTCGATCATGACTGTCCTCTGGCCTTTCCTTGGGCCTTGCCTGTCATCACCGCCGGAATAGAGGGCGACTTTTGTTGTTCTGTACCTTGACGTTAGGACATGGCAGGAAGGGGCGCAACACAACCTGCCGGGAGGGCCGCCATGCTGTTTCCAACCACGATCGCCGGCTCCTTGCCGAAGCCGGAATGGCTCGCCGAGCCCAATATGCTCTGGGCGCCCTGGAAGTCTGAAGGCGACGAGCTGCTCCGCGCCAAGCGCGACGCGACACTGATCTGGCTCAAAATCCAGGAGGACGCCGGCATCGACATCGTCACCGAGGGCGAGCAGGCCCGGCAGCACTTCGTGCACGGCTTTCTCGAGAAGATCGAAGGCATCGACTTCGCCCACAAGGTCGAGATGGGCATCCGCAAGGATCGCTACAAGGCAATGGTGCCGCAGGTCGTCGCCCCGCTCCGGCTCAAGGACCGTGTCCATGCCTTCGAGGCACGCGTAGCGCGCACGCACACGAAAAAGAAGCTGAAATTCACCCTGCCCGGCCCGATGACGATCATCGACACCATTGCGGACCGTTACTATGGCGACCGCGTCAAGATGGCCTTCGCCTTCGCCGAGCTGCTGAACGAGGAAGCCAAGGCGCTGCAAGCCGACGGCGTCAATCTCGTGCAGTTCGACGAGCCCGCCTTCAACGTCTACATGGACGAGGTCAACGACTGGGGCATCAAGGCGCTGGAGCGCGCCGCGCAAGGTCTCACCTGCACCACCGCCGTGCACATCTGCTACGGCTACGGCATCAAGGCAAACACCGACTGGAAGGAGACGCTCGGCACGCAATGGCGGCAGTACGAGCAGATTTTTCCGGCAATCGATGCCAGCCCGATCCAGCAGGTCGCGATCGAGTGCCGCAATTCCAAGGTCCCGCTCGATCTGCTCGCGCTGTTGAAGAACAAGATCGTGCAGGCCGGCGTCATCGACGTCGCCAGCGACACGGTCGAGACCGCCGAGGATGTCGTGCAGGTGATCGACGCTGTCTCGAAATTCGTGCCCAAGAGCAACATCATCGCCACCACCAATTGCGGCATGGCACCGATGCGGCGCGAGATCGCCGAAGCCAAGCTGATGGCGCTCGGTGCCGGCGCCGCGCTGGCGCGCGAAAAGCTGGGGTGATGGCAAGGATTCGGCGCTAGGGCTGCGCTGAGGGGTGCAGCACCGGCCGATAGCCGGCGTTCAGCGTGCGGAGTGTCGAGGGCGGCGTGAGCAGCGTTGCCTCGCCTGGGAGCTGCTCCGCCGCGGCATATCCCGCCGGCGACCACAGCAGCGCCCTGCCCTGCGTCACTAAGAAGCTTGCCTCGCCGTGCTGAACCATCGCGCCGTCGGGCAATTGGTCGAGCGGCACCAGAAGCGCGTGCAGTCGCTTCTTGCCGTGATCGAGCCGCTCCTGGTGCAGCACCGTGTCGATGTCGTGCATGCGGACATCGTGCACGCGATTGCCCTTCTCCCACGCGGCGCGGAAGCGATTGGCATCGTCTCGTCGGCAATAGAAGCAAGGGCGATGCCCGGCGGCGAGCGCGGTGGCTTCATCGAGGAAGAACAGCTCGGTCCAGCTTCGCTGCGCCATCACCTCGCGGCGGCGGCCGCGGAATTCGCAGGTACAGGTGAGCCAGGCCGGCGACGACCAGCGCTTCCTCAGCAGCGTCTTGGTCGCGGGATCGTGGATGATGCCGCGATTGCCGGTGAACATCCCGCGATGTGGCGTTGCGATGATCTCGCCAGTCGGCGTGACGCGGTTTTGCAGGGGCATGGTGGCTCTTCTCCTTTTCCCCGCTCGCGAGGCCGCGACGAGCTTTCGCTCGCGCTGAGAAGGTCGGGATAAGATGGCGCCTCCGCAAGGTCGGTGAGAATTGGACTCGCGGAGAGTCCCCCTCACCCGCGCCTTCGGCGCGACCTCTCCCCGCAAGCGGGGCGAGGTGAAGAAAGGTCACGCAGCGCCGTCACGGAGCGGCGGATGGTAGGAGAGCGCGGTATCCCAGGGGAAGAAGATCCAGGTGTCCTGCGAGACTTCCGTGATGAAGGTGTCGACCAGCGGACGCCCCTTCGGCTTGGCGTAAACAGTGGCGAAATGCGCATCCGGCAGCATCTCGCGCACCAGCTTGCCGGTCTTGCCGGTGTCGACGAGGTCGTCGACGATCAACAGCCCCTTGCCGGTGCCGCCACCAAGTTTCATCGCCTGTTCTGAAATACCCTTGAGGACCTGGAGATCGCCCTGCTTGTCGTGGTCGTAGCTGGCGATGCAGACCGTGTCGATCACGCGCACGCCCAGCTCGCGCGCCACGATCGCAGCCGGCACCAAACCGCCGCGGGTAATCGCGATCACCGCGTGGAACGGCCCGACCTCGTTGAGCCGCCAGGTCAGTGCCCGGCAATCCCGGTGGAACTGGTCCCACGACACCGGAAAGGGCCTGCCTGCCCGTTCCTGCGCGCTCAGTTCCGGTGCTTCACCAGCCATCGTCGTCTCCTGCTTTCGCCTGCCGGCATTTGCTACCGGGTGATGTTCAATCCCGCCAGCATTTCCTTCACCGCAGCCATTGCGGCGGCCAGCTTATCTGCGTCGCGCGAACGCACCACCAGATTGGTGTTGGGCTTCGAGTCCTCGTCCATGAAGGGATAGCTGCCGATGATGGTGTCGGGATGAGCGGCGGCGATCGCCCTCAAGGGGCTGCCGATGTCGCCTTCCCGCGCATTGGCGCGGACCGATTCAGAGAGCATGCGGACGCCTGACTTCAGCTTGGGCGAGACGATGTCCATCATCGCCTGCATGATCGAGGGCACGCCGGCCATGACGATGACATTGCCGATCTTGAAGCCGGGCGCGAGGATGGTCGCGCTCTGGATCAGCTCGGCACCATCGGGGATGCGGGCCATACGCAGGCGGGCCTCGTTGAGGTCCTGCTCGCTCCAGCGCTCGCGGAAGCGGGCGACCACTTCGGGATGGTGGTCGATGCCGACCCCGAACGCCTTGGCGACGCTGTCGGCGGTGATGTCATCATGGGTCGGCCCGATGCCGCCGGTGGTGAAGACATAGGTGTAGCGTTGCCGCAGTGCATTCAACGCGGCGACGATGTCGTCCTCGTCGTCGGAGACGACCCGGACTTCCTTCAGGTCGATGCCGATATTGGTCAGGTACTCGGCGATGAAGCCAATGTTCTTGTCCTTGGTCCGGCCGGACAGGATTTCATCCCCGATGACCAAAATGCCCGCCGTGACGATCTCGCTCATACCTTAAGTCCCTCACTGTCCCGCCGAATTTGCCGGGGTAACGCGTTGAAGTCACGCGCTTTTGCTGCCGAAATAAGCAGTCCTCGGCCATTTTTTCAGGCAGGCCGCCAGCCATGTCAGGCAAATGCCCTCTCACCATGCTTATCCCGCTGGCCCGCCCCTTGCTACCACATGAAAGTCATGCACTCTTGCCGCATGGCCACAGGACGTTGCGGTCTGCGCTAGGACCTCTTCGGCCTGACCATTGGCGCAACGCCTTGGGGAGACAAGTCGGGATCTATGGCAGTCGCGTTTGATGAAATGAATATTCCGGGCGGGGACCTTCGCCCCGCCTATCAGGAGCTGGCACGCTGGCTCAAGGAGACGCCTCCCGAGGCGCTTGAATATCGCCGCCAGGAGGCCGAGCTCCTGTTCCGCCGCATCGGCATTACCTTCGCGGTCTATGGCGATTCCGAATCCACCGAGCGGCTGATCCCCTTTGACGTCATCCCGCGGATCATGTCCGGCAAGGAATGGACGGTGCTGGAAAAGGGGCTGAAGCAGCGCGTCAAGGCGCTGAACATGTTCCTGCGCGACATCTATCACGGCCGCGACATCCTCCGCGCCGAGGTCGTGCCCGAGGATCTGATCTTCCAGAACCCGGTTTTTCGCCCTGAGATGAACGGCCAGCAGGTGCCGCACGACGTCTATGTGCACATCGCCGGAATCGATATCATCAGGGTCGATGCCGAAGACTTCATCGTGCTGGAGGACAATGCGCGCACGCCGTCTGGCGTGTCCTACATGCTGGAAAACCGCGAGATCATGATGCGGCTGTTTCCGGATCTGTTCGCCCGCCACAAGGTGGCGCCGGTCGAACGCTATCCGGACGAGCTGCTCTCGGCGCTCCGCTCGGTCGCGCCGCATGGCGCCTCGGGCGAGCCGACCGTCGCCCTGCTCACGCCTGGCGTCTACAACTCGGCCTATTACGAGCACTCCTTCCTGGCCGACAAGCTCGGCATCGAGCTCGTCGAAGGCCGCGACCTCATCGTCAAGAACAACGAAGTGTTCATGCGGACGACAGAGGGAGTGAAACGGGTCGACGTGATCTATCGCCGCGTCGACGACGACTTCCTTGATCCGCTGACCTTCCGGCCCGACTCGGCGCTGGGCGTGCCCGGACTGATGTCGGCCTACGCCGCCGGCAACATCACGCTCGCCAACGCAGTCGGTACCGGCATCGCCGACGACAAGGCGATTTACTCCTACATGCCGGAGATCGTGAAATTCTATCTCGGCGAGGAGCCGATCCTGAAGAACGTGCAGACCTGGCGCTGCCGCGAGCCGAAGGATCTGGCTTACGTGCTCGACCATCTCGGTGAGCTCGTCGTGAAAGAAGTGCACGGCTCCGGCGGCTACGGCATGCTGATCGGCCCTGCCGCGACGAAGGCGACGATCGAAGCCTTCCGCGAAAAGCTCAAGCGCGAGCCGGAAGGCTTTATCGCCCAGCCGACGCTGGCGCTCTCGACCTGCCCGACCTGTACGGCGTCAGGCCTTGCCCCGCGCCATGTCGATCTTCGCCCGTTCGTGCTGACCGGCAGCAAGAACACGACGATCGTGCCGGGCGGTCTGACGCGCGTGGCGCTGAAGGAAGGCTCGCTCGTGGTGAATTCGAGCCAGGGCGGCGGCACCAAAGACACCTGGATTCTGGACGAGTAGAGAGATGCTGTCGCGTACCGCCGAAAACCTCTACTGGCTCGCCCGCTACGTCGAACGGGCCGAATATCTCGCACGCACCATCGATGCGACCCTGCGCGTCACCGCGCTTCCAGCCGCCTATATCGGCAAGACCAACGAATGGGACTCCGCGCTGCTCACCGCCGGCGTCGCGGAGAGCTTCTATCAGACCCACGAGGAAGCCAACGAGCACAACGTGGTCGACTACCTTTCGTTCTCGGCCGACAACCCGTCCTCGATCCGGAACTGCATCGAAGCGGCGCGGCTGAACTCGCGCTCGGTGCGCACCGCGCTGACGAGCGAAATGTGGGACACCATCAACTCGGCCTGGATCGAGTTGCAGGAGGTCTGGAGCAAGGGCACCTCGACGCGCGAGGACCTGGCAAAGTTCCTGCGCTTCGTGCAGGAGACCTCGCTGCGCTTCGACGGCTCGGCCTACCGGACCATGCTGCGCAACGACGCCTATTGGTTCTCCCGCCTCGGCCTGCATCTTGAGCGCGCCGACAACACCGCCCGCATTCTCGACGTGAAGTATCACGTGCTGCTGCCCGAGGAGGAGCATGTCGGCGGCCCGCTCGACTTCTACCAGTGGAGCTCGATCCTGCGTTCGGTCTCGGCGCTGACGGCCTATCACTGGGTCTATCGCGAAACGCTGAAGCCTTGGCTGGTGGCGGATCTGCTCATCCTCAACGGCACGCTGCCGCGCTCGCTGGCGAGCTGCTACGACAATCTCGTGCGCAATCTCGACCAGATCGGTGTGGCCTATGGCCGGCAAGGCCCGGCCCAGCGCCACGCCCGCGGCATCCGCAACCGGCTGGAACACAGCAACATGAACGACATTTTCCAGCATGGGGTGCATGAATTCATTCAGGAATTCATCGCCGACAATTCCAGGCTGGGCGAAATCATCACGAAGCAGTATTTGATCTGATCCACGCAGTCATTCCGGGACACCCGGACTGACGGAATCAAAACACCATGCGCCTGCGAATCCAGCACACCACGACCTATCGCTACGAGCCGGCGGCGACGAGCGTGATCCAGATCCTGCGCATGACGCCGTGCAGCCATGACGGGCAGTATGTGGCGGAGTGGCAGATCGACGTTTCCACCGACACCAAGCTCGACATGCACGAGGACGCGTTCGGCAACGTCACCCATGTGCTGTCCTGCGGCCCCGTCAGCGACATCAAGATCACGGCCGAAGGCCTGATCGAGACGCACGATACCGGCGGCGTGCTGCGCGGCGCAGACGAGCGCTTTCCCGCCGACATGTTCCTGCGCACCACGGACCTCACGACCGTCAATCCGGCGATGGCGGCGGTCGCGCGCCAGCTGCGCAGCGAGGCCGAGAGCGACACGCTCGGTTTCCTGCACGCGCTGATGAGCGAGATCAGCGATCACATGACCTTTGACGAGGACCCGACCAACAGCGGCACCTCGGCCGCCGACGCGTTCACGCTGAAGCGCGGCGTGTGCCAGGACTATGCGCATATCTTCATCGCCTGCGCCCGCACCGGCGGCGTGCCGGCGCGCTTCGTCTCCGGCCATTTCCTGCGCTCCGACGGCACGGTGCATCAGGACGCCGGCCACGCCTGGGCGGAAGCCTATGTGCCTGACCTCGGTTGGGTCGGCTTCGATCCCGCCAACAGCATCTGCACCACAGATGCCCATGTCCGCGTCGCGATCGGGCTCGACTATCTCGGCGCAGCCCCCGTGCGCGGCACCCGCTATGGCGGCGGCGCGGAGACGCTGACCGTCGCGGTCAAGGTCGAGCAGGCCGGCCGCGGCGGGCAGTCGCAATCGCAGTCGCAGCGGCAGAGCTAGACGCCAACGGCCAGTCTCATCAGGCGTGCTATGATCGCGGGATCAAATGGCCCTGCGAGGACCCCATGGCGACAGTCAAACTGCTTTCGGATGACGAGCTCTCACTCGAGGCGCGCGCCGTTTTCGACGACATCCGCAAGGTGCGGAAGTCGGACTTCGTCAACAATTTCTGGCGCGCGCTGGCGCATGATCCGAAGACGCTGCGGCGGACCTGGGAGAGCCCGAAGGAGGTGATGGCGCCGGGCGCGCTCGATCCCAAGGTCAAGGAGATGCTCTATGTCGCTGTGTCGATCGCGCATGGCTGCAGCTACTGCATCCATTCGCACACGGCCGCCGCGCGGGCCAAGGGCATGACTGAGGCCGAATATGGCGAGCTGCTCGCCATCGTCGGCATGGCCTCCGAGACCAACCGGCTGGTCACCGCGCTCGGCGTTCCCGTCGACCAGGCGTTCCTCGCCGACGCCGCGGACTGAGATCGCCGACCTCCCCCTGGGAATCGGGGGTTGGAGCGGGCGGCGAAATTGGCTAGTAATTTCGCGCAAACGCGTTCGGGGACTGGAAATGACCTATTGTTGCGGAATCCTGGTTCGGGACGGTCTGGTGATGATCGCCGATACCCGCACCAATGCCGGCCTCGACAATGTCTCGACCTTCCGCAAGCTGCACATCTTCTCCAAGCCCGGCGACCGCATCATGGCGATCGCCAGCGCCGGCAATCTCGCCATCAGCCAGTCGGTGCTGTCCACCCTGACCGAAGGCCTCGAGGACCCCAACACGGGCGAGATCGAGACGCTGATGAACGCGCCGACCATGTTCCAGGCGGCCCAGCGCATCGGCCGGGCGATCCGGGCGGTGCATGCGACCGAGGGACCGGCGCTGAAATCCGAGGACGTCTCCTTCGACGTCTCGTTCCTGTTCGGCGGCCAGATCAAGGGCGCGCGCATGCGCCTGTTCATGGTCTACACCGCCGGCAATTTCATCGAGTGCACCACCGACACGCCTTACTTGCAGATCGGCGAGCACAAATACGGCAAGCCGGTGCTCGACCGCGCCATGCATTACGACGTCGAGCTTTACGAGGCGCTGAAGACCGGCCTGATCTCGATGGACTCGACGATGCGCTCGAATCTCGGCGTCGGCCTTCCGATCGACGTGCTGGTGGTGCGCTCGGACGCTTACGATGCGGACCTGAACCACCGCATCGAGGCCGGCGAGCCTTATTTCCACGACCTTCGCTCGCGCTGGTCGGCGGCACTGCGCGCGGCGCATCAGAACATTCCGCGGCCGCCCTACAAGAACGAAAAAGAACCCAAAACCTGACAACTCAAAGAAAAGGCAGGAAACGATGAGTGAAGCAAAAAAGATCGCCCTGGTGACGGGCGCCGGCACCGGTGTCGGACGCGCGGCTGCACTGGCGCTGATGAACACCGGCTTCACCGTGGTGCTCGCAGGCCGCCGCATGGAGATGCTCGAGGAGACCGCCAAGCTCGGCCCCGCGGGAAAGAGCCTCTGCGTCACCGCCGACATGACCAAGCCGGAGTCCATCGCCGCGCTGTTCGACAAGGTGAAGGCGACCTACGGCCGCCTCGACGTGCTCTTCAACAATGCCGGCATGGGTGCGCCCGCCGTCAATTTCGAGGACCTCAGCCTCGAGCAGTGGCAGGCGGTGGTGAACACCAACCTCACCGGCCCGTTCCTGTGCACCCAGCACGCCTTCCGCATCATGAAGGACCAGAGCCCGCGCGGCGGCCGCATCATCAACAACGGCTCGATCTCGGCGCATGCGCCGCGGCCGTTCTCGGCGGCCTACACCTCGACCAAGCACGCCATCACGGGCCTCACCAAGGCCAGCAACCTCGACGGCCGCATGTATGACATCGCGGTCGGCCAGGTCGACATCGGCAATGCCGCAACCCCGATGACCGATCGCATGGTCAACGGCCCCGGCGTGCTGCAGCCCGACGGCACCACCAAGCACGAGCCGCGCATGGACGCGAAGGCGGTCGGCGATGCCGTGGCCTACATGGCCGGCCTGCCGCTCGACGCCAACGTGCTGACCATGACGGTCATGGCGACCAAGATGCCGTTCGTGGGCCGTGGCTGAACGAAAACGCGAAAACAACCCCATGCACAGTAGAGGCATGGGGTTGCCATCTAGCCAGCGGTGCTTCGGATCGCTCGGCCGACCTGCTGCAAGGCCTCGAAGGCTGCGAACCGCCTGGCGTTCCAACTGGCCAGGGCCCCGTGCGGTGGATGGATTTCTCCTAGGGCCGACATCGCCTCCATCGCCTCTCTGACATCGGTGTGGTCGCCGGAAGCGACCGATCCGAGCATCGCGGAGCCGAGCAACACCGGCTCCGGAGATGCCGAGGCAGCAACCGTGAGGCCGGTCGTATCGGCGAGCACCTGCCGCACCAGGCGGCTCTGAGCCGCTCCACCGCTGACGACGATCGTATCGATGGCGATACCTTTGTCCTGCTGGGTGCGCACGATCTGGCGCGCGCCGTGGCCGAGGCCGCACAGGCCAGCAAGATAGAGGGCGAGCAAGCTCTCCAGGTCGGAGCGCATATCCAGTCCAGCGATCAGCGCACGCGCATCGGGATCCGCGAAAGGCGCGCGGTTGCCGAGAAACTCTGGCACGACATGAAGCTCGCCCACCAGGTCGCGAACCATCTCCGCACCGCCGCGCGCGTCCACCTGCGCGGCCAGCCAATCCGCGAGCGTCCGTTGGTGCTGACGCGCCGTCTGTGTCGCCTGTGCAGAATACGGATGCATCTGGATGAGATGGTCAATGGCTGCACCGGCGACCGACTGTCCACCCTCATTGAGCCACAGCCCCGGAACCATGGCGGAGAAATAAGGTCCCCAAACACCGGGAACGAAGACCGGATTCTCGGTGGTTGACATGGTGCAGGCCGACGTTCCGAACACATAGGCCATGCGGGTGAGCGCCGTACCCGCAGTTCCGCGCGCGCCGACCGTGCCGACACCGCCCGCATGCGCGTCGATAAGACCTGCCGCAACTGATGTGCCCGACTTCAGGCCAAGGTCGGTCGCTGCCTCTGCCGTCAGGCCGGCGGCCAGCCGTGTGCCGCCGGGCACGATCTCGGTACCGATGCGGCGAAACTGCTCGTCGGCCAGCGTGCCGAGACCGACCGAGCGAAAGAAATCGGCATCCCAGCGATCTTCGTGGCCCAGATAGGTCCACTTGCACGTGACGGTGCAGGTGGAGCGGGCAAGGCTCCCGGTTGCACGCCAGGTGAGGAAATCAGTGAGGTCCATGAACTGCCAGGCGTCCGCAAAGCTGCGCGGCATGTTTTCGGCAAGCCACAACAGTTTCGGCGTCTCCATCTCGGGTGAGATCGTTCCCCCGACATAGTCGAGAACTTTCGCGCCGGCGCGGTTGATGCGGCGCGCCTGATCGACCGCACGATGATCCATCCACACGATGATATTGCGGGCGGAATCGCCGGACGGGCCGACGGCAAGCGGCGCGCCGCCACTGCCCAACACCACCAGCGAGCAGGTCGCGTCAAATCCGATGCCGGCAATGCTGTCGGGCGCGATGTCGGCCTTTTCGACCGCGCCGCGCACGCTGAGGCATACGGCGCGCCAGACGTCCTCGCTCGACTGCTCGACAATATCGCCGGCCTCCCGCCACAGCATGATGTCGGCCTTATCGGAGGAGACAAGCCTGCCGGAGCGATCGAAGACCCCTGCTCTCGCACTGCCCGTGCCGACGTCGATGCCCAGAAAATGACGAGTCATCGCGGAGTCCCTCACATGAAGCGACATACAGAGCGCAGACGCGGTAGCTTAGAGATCGTTGCTCTGCGGCAGGATCACGAGGTCGCGGATCGTGACATTTCTCGGACGGGTCAACATGAACAGTACGGCCTGCGCAACTTCCGTCGGCTGGATTAGGCCACCGGCTGCCATTTCCTGCTCGAGCTTCTCCTTCGGCCAGTCGCTGATGAGTGCGGTCACGACCGGGCCGGGCGCCACCGCGCCGACGCGCAGGCCGTATTTGGCGACCTGCCGACGCACGGTATGGACAAAAGCCTGCACGGCGTGTTTTGAGGCGGTGTAGATCGGCTCCCAGACGACAGGGACGAGACCGGCGATCGAACTGGTGACGATGATGTCACCGCTCTTGCGCTCGACCATGTGGGGCAACACCGCGTGGATGGAGCGAAACATCGCATTGACGTTGAGGTTCAGCATGCGGTCCCAGGCGTCGGGGTCGCCGCCAAGCACCTCGCCGCCGACATAGGTGCCGGCATTGGCATGAAAGATGTCGAGCCGGCCCGCCCTCTCGAGCACCTGCGGCATCATGCCGGCCATGTCAGCAGCATCGGTCAGGTCGATACGCAGCGGAATCGCGTTATCGCCAAGCTCGGAACAGACACTGTTCAGCGCCTCCTCCGCCCGGTCGACCAGCACCACGCGCGCGCCTGCTGCGATCATTGCCCTGGCGCACTCGAGACCGATGCCCGACGCAGCACCGGTAATGGCGGCAACCTTTCCTGCAAGTTCCTGGCCCACGGTCGGTCCTCTTGTTGGAGTTTGTTAGGCTCGGCCATGGGAGACACGCGAGCGTCGTGCCAGCGAGTCGACGATAACCGCAACGGCAAGCACGGCGCCGGTGATCATGTACCGAAGCGACGAAGAGAGATCGAGCAGCGTGAGGCCGCTGGCGATCGACTGGATGACGATGATACCGAGCAGCGCGGAATAAGCGCTGCCGCGGCCGCCAAACAGGCTGGTGCCGCCGATGACCGCTGCAGCGATGGCGTTGAGGTTCACATCTCCCGTACCGGCCTGCTGGCTGGAAGAGGCCAGCCGCGCGGCGCCAAGGATACCGCCGGCGGCTGCCAGCGTGGAGCATAGCATGAAGGCGGTCATATGGATCTGGCGAACGTTGATGCCGGCACGACGGGCGGCCTCGCGATTGCCTCCGACCGCGCTCATTGAGCGGCCCCATTTGGTCCGCTTCAGTGCGTAGTTCATGACCACGCACAAGCCGACGAACAGGCCGAACATCCACGGAACGCCGCGCGCGAGATTGAGATAGTAGACAATGAATTCGAGCACGACGATAACGAGCGCAGCCTTCAGCAGAAGGCGACTGAGCGTACTTGCAGACAGCCCTGCCGCTCGCCTGCGCGCAGCCATGCGGTAACCAGTCGCGAACACGACCACGCCGGCAAGTGCCGCGAGCGTGTAGGATACGATCGGCGGCATGACCAGCATCTGTCCGAAATTGACCAGCGGCGATCCGTAAGGGAGATTGATCGAGCCGGACGAGCCGAGCAGGTAGAGTTGCAGGCCGAGCCACGCCAGCAGGCCTGATAGAGTCGAGACGAAGCTCGGCATGCCCAGGCGGTTGAACAGGAACGCATAGAGTGCGCCGATCGAGGCGCCCAGCACCAGCGCCGTGACGACTGCCACCGCGACGGGCCAATCCTGATTGACCCAGAGCACGCCGATCAGCGCGGAGGAGAACCCGCTCACCGAACCGACCGAAAGGTCAATCTCGCCGACCATCAGGACACAAACGATGCCGAGCGAGATGACGCCGACGGTCGAGCAATCGAACAGCAGATTGACCAGATTGTCAGGCGCCAGGAAAACCGGATTGAGGCTCTGGAATGCGGTGCAGATGATCAGCAGGCCGACAACTACCGGCAGGGAGCCGAGGTCGCCCGACCGGACCCGGTCGACGAAGGCGCCGATCGTGCCACTGAGAGTATCCGCGTGTGCGACGCGCTCGTCGCGACGGTCGAGCAACCGCGCGGTCGAAACCCGTTGCGTATCGTCGGTCATATCAGCGCCTCCCGCGATTGCTGCATGCCGCGTCGGCTGGCGCGTCGGGAGACCGAATTCTCGTCGGCACCCGTGATGGCCGTGACGAGATCCTGGTTGGAAACATCGGGTCCGAATTCGCCGTTGTTGCGGCCGAGGCGCAGCACCACGATGCGGTCGGCGACGGCCCGGACGTCCTCCATGTTGTGACTGATCACGATGACGCCGAGGCCGCGGGCGCGCACGCGCTCGATCAGATCGAGTACCTCCGCGGTCTGGGCGACGCCGAGCGCCGCGGTCGGCTCGTCGAGCAGAATGAGCTTGGGTTCTGTCAGCAGTGAACGCGCGATTGCCACGGTCTGGCGCTGCCCGCCCGACAGCGACGCAACGGGTTCGCGCACGCTCGGAATGCGGGCCGACAATTCGTTGAGCAATGTCCAGGCCCGGATCTCCATGGACACTTCATCGAGCCTGACGGGATTGAGTTCGCGGCCAAGGAAGATATTGGCAACGACATCGAGGTTCTCGCAGAGCGCCAGGTCCTGGAAGACCGTGGCGATGCCAAGGCCTAGTGCCGTGGCCGGATCGGACAGCACGACATGTTCGCCATCGAAGTCGATCGTCCCCGAAGTGGGCTGGTGCACGCCGGCCAGAATCTTCACCAGCGTGGACTTTCCGGCACCGTTGTCACCGACAAGCGCCACGACCTCGCCGGCATGGACGTCGAGATCGACATCGGCAAGGGCGGACACGGCGCCGAAATTCTTGGAAATGCCGCGAAGCTTCAAGACCAGTTTGCCTGGGCCCTCCTGCGGGTGATCGACATCCGAGCTCGTGGACATGTCCGCGTCCGCCTTCCCTTGGTTCATCCCGGCCGCATTGCGCGGCCGGGATGCAGCTTCGCTTACTGCGTGATGCCGAGCTTCTTGCATCCGGCGGCATATCGTCCGGTGCAAAGCTGATCGGCGGTCTGGATCTTCTTGTCGATGATCTCCGCCTTCAAATTCTGTTCGGTCACCACAGCCGGAATGAACAGCTTCGAGGGCGTATTATAGAGCGTGGTTTCCGCCTTGGGCGTGCCGCCCGAGAGGAACTCCACCGCGGCCTGCGCCGCGGCGGCTGCAACGATCTCGCTGGGCTTGGAGATCGTATTGTACTGATCACCGGCGATGATGAGCTGAAGCGCGGCAATCGTCGCATCATTGCCTGTCACCGCAGGCACCGGATCGACACCGGCAGCCTTGAGAGCGGCAATTGCGCCACCGCCCGTACCGTCATTGGCGGCGACGACGCCAAGGATCTTCTTGCCGAAGCGGGTGACCTGGCCGCTCGCCCATTGCTGCGCCTTGGGTGGTGCCCAGTCCGGCGTGTCGTATTCGGCGAGGATCGGATAGCCGCTTTTATCAAGGCCCGCGTGGATGCCCTTCTTGATAAGTCCCGCGGCGGCATCGGTCGGCGATCCATTGATCTGGAGCACCCCTTCGCCTTCCTTCGGCGTGATCTTGGCGTCCTTCAGATGCTTGACCAGCGATTCCGAGATGGCCTTGCCGATACCTTCGTTGTCGAAGGAAACGTAGAAGTCGGCCTTGGCGTCGGGGATCGGACGGTCATAGGCGATCACCTTGATACCCTGGGACTGTGCCATTTTCACCAGCGACGCGGCGGCAGCCGAGTCGACCGGATCGAGCACAATCACCTTGGCACCCTGCGAGATCACCGAGTTGAATTGCTGTTGCTGGCGCGCGGCGTCCGCACTGGCATTCTGGTAGATGACCTTGCAACTGGCGCAGAGCTTCTTCATCTCGGCAGCAAAACCTGGATAGTCGTGCTGTTCGTAGCGGGTGGACGCCTGGTCGGGCATGAGGAAGGCGACGGTTGCGTCTTTCACCTCGGCGGCATGCGAGGACATGGCCGTCGCGCCGAGTAGCGACAGGGCGAGAGCGGCAGAGCGCGTAGTCTTGAGCGAGGGCTTTGTCATTCGGACTTCCCTTTCGGAAACTGGGTGTTAAAGTGCTGCTCGTTGAGGTCTGGAGACGCGCCATTCCTGCTTCCGCAGCCGGATGGCAAAGGCGGTGAGCGCCGATATCCTCCAAGGCCACGCGGAATTTCCGGACAGACGTTCTCCTTCGCGGGCTGCCATCGGCGCGCCCACGTCATACTTCCCGTAATCGTCCTCCTCCCTTGCTCCTCCCGGTTAGGCGGCGCGTGCCGCGTTGATGTTGTCCGCCAGCAATCGCCTGAAACGCGAGGGCGGCATGCCCTTCTCGGCCAGAAACTGACGATTGAAATTGGAGAGATTGTTGAAGCCGACCTGGAAGCAGATGTCGGTAATCGACGCGTGTTCGTCACTCATCAGGATCTGGCAGGCGAGATTGATGCGGAGCCGCTTGACGTATTGCACCAGCGACATCCCCGTGTGCCGGCGGAACGAACGCGAAAACCCGCTTTGCGACTGGCCGGCGATTGCAGCGAGATCTGCTTCGCCGAACGGCTGCGTCAGGTTCTCGCGAATGAAGGCGAGCGCCTTGTTCATTCCCGCCGACATGTAGCCGGACGGGTCGGGCAAATAGTTTGGGCTGGAGAGCGGCAGTGCGCCCCGGGCGCGACAGAGCGTCCCCAGGATCATCATGAACAGCTCGATCCGGCGCACACCCGTCGCCGCCACGATCTCCTCCATCAGCGGGGCAAGCTCCTTGCTCGTTCTGCTGGCAAAGAGGACGCCGCGTCGGGAGGATTCCAGCAGCGCGCCGAGACCCGACAATTCCGGCATCAGCCTCATCGTGTCGCCGATGAATTCTTCGCTGAACTGGATGATGCGTCCGCGCAGCGGGATGGTCATTTCCGGCGGCAGATCGCTGACCCAATTATGCGGCAGGTTGGGTCCGGTGAGCACGAGATTGCCCGGCTCAAATTGGCCGATGAAATCGCCGACAAAGTAGCGACCGCTCGTCGCCACGACCTGATGAATCTCGTATTCCGGATGGAAATGCCACCTGACCGTGTGGAAGGGATACCCGTGCGACCAAGCCTTGAAGGACTCGCCGCGCCGTATCTGGACGACTTCCAGGTCTGGTTCCATATCCATTCCCTCCTGGGCCGGCCCGGTTTATGAACGTCTGAGCTCGTACCCGACGGCTGAATTTTGCTCAGCTCTATCTATTGTTCGAAACCGTATCGGGTGGGAGCCGCTGCCGCCACCACGATTCAGACGCCCAACCGATACTCTTTTGACATTCGTTCGGTGGGCGCTGCAATATCGGCTGCCTTCGGGCTCGGCCCGGCTCCTACTCCAAACTCTCCACGCGCCGCAGGCTCGGAAACAGCTTCATCCAGAGCAGCGCCACTGCGACGGTGCAGACGCCGCCGAGCACCGCCGCCGGCATGGCGCCGAATAGGGCTGCCGTCAGACCGCTCTCGAACTGGCCGAGCTGGTTTGAGGCGTTGATGAAGAGGAAGTTCACCGCCCCGACGCGGCCGCGCATCTCGTCGGGGGTGGCGAGCTGCACCAGCGAGAAGCGGATCACAACGCTGATTGTATCCGCGGCGCCGAGCACGGCGAGCGACAGCACCGACAGCCACATCCAGGACGACAGCGCGAACACGACCGTGGCGATGCCGAACACGATCACCGCCTGGAACATGCGCAGGCCCACATGCCTGGAGATGGCGTGACGCGCCAGCACCACGGTCATCAAGAGCGCGCCGACGGCAGGCGCAGCCCGGAGCACGCCGAGCCCGACCGGGCCGGTCTGGAGAATGTCACGGGCATAGATCGGCAACAGCGCGGTGACACCGCCGAACAGCACGGCGAACAGGTCGAGCGAGATGGTGCCGAGGATCGCCGGATTGCTCCTGATAAAGCGGACGCCGGCAAAGATGTTGTCCTCGTCGGATCCCTCCTTGGCGACCGCCTGCGGCCGCGGCCGGACGAATCCGGTCAGGATCATCCCGAAAATCCAGAACAGCAGCATCATGGTGTAGGCGAGATGCGGCGCGATCGCATAGGCAAAGCCGCCGAGCGCAGGCCCGGTGATGGTCGCGACCTGAGCTGCCCCGCTCGCGATCGCCGTCGCGCGCTGGAGCGAGCCCTGCGGTGCGATCAGCGGCAGCAGCGCCGCGGTGGTCGGGCTCTCGAAGGCTCCGGCAATGCCGAGCACGAAGGTCGCGACGAAAATCTGCACTTCGCTGACTGCGCCGAGATAGGTGATCAATGCGAGATAGAGCGCGGTGGCGGCTTCCACGAGCTGACAGAGCTGGACCACGCGCTTGCGCTCGAAACGGTCGGCGGCGTGGCCCGCGACGAACACCAAGAGCGCGGTAGGCGCGAATTGCACCAGCCCGACCATGCCGAGGTCGAAGGCCGAGCCGGTGAGGTCGTAGATCTGCCAGCCGATGGCGACCGCCGCGATCTGGCTGGAAAAGCGCGACAGGTTGCGGGAGAGCAGGAAGAACAGGAAGGCGGGATGGCGAAGAAGCTCACCGGCGGTGACCGGCGGACTGACGGATCCTGGCTGCTCTGGCATCGCCTCTTCGGTCACGCGCGGATGATCGGCCCTTGATATCGACGCGCCGGGGTGGCCGACCCGGGCCTGGATGTCAACAGCCGGGCCGCCCGCAACATTCCCGGCATTGCGTTTGCAACGCAGGCGCGGCCATAATGATTGGGGGTTTGGGGACATCATGCTGCGGCTGCAATCGACACTCGGCGTTTTCGCATTGCTGCTGATCGCCTTCGCGCTCGCGGAGAATCGCCGTGCGGTCTCGTTGCGCCAGGCACTGATCGGCCTTGTCGTGACCTTCGTCACCGCGATCGTGCTGCTGAAGGTGCCGTTCGTGGCCCATGCCTTCGGCGCCATCAACGACGCGGTCGGCGCCATCTCCGCGGCCTCGCGCGCCGGCTCCTCCTTCGTGTTCGGCTATGTCGGCGGCGGCGCCCTGCCGTTCGAGCTGAAGGTGCCGGGCGCCGATTTCATTCTGGCGTTCCAGGCGCTGCCGATCGTGCTGGTGATGAGCGTGCTGACGACGCTGCTGTTCTATTGGCGCGTGCTGCCGCCAATCGTGCGCGGCATGGCCTGGCTGCTGGAGCGCACGCTGGGCGTCGGCGGCGCAGTCGGGCTCTCGACCGCCGCCAACATCTTTCTCGGCATGGTCGAGGCACCCCTGTTCGTGCGGCCGTATCTGGCGCAGATGTCGCGCAGCGAATTGTTTCTGGTGATGACCGGCGGCATGGCGGGCATCGCCGGCACGGTGCTGGTGCTTTATGCGACGCTGCTTGCTCCCCTCATTCCTGATGCGGCCGCGCATTTCGTCATCGCTTCCGTGCTGGGCGCGCCGGCCGCGATCCTGGTCAGCCTGATCATGATCCCCGAAACCTCCGACAAGCGCACCGGCGGCGCTCTTGAGGATCCGGAGATGGCGGTCTCCGGCACCATGGACGCGATCGTGAAAGGCACCAGTGCCGGCATCGAGCTGTTGATCAACATCGTCGCGATGCTGCTGGTGCTGGTGGCGCTGGTCTATCTCGCCAATGCAGTGCTCGGCCTGTTGCCTGCCGTCGGCGGCGCCGCGATCTCGCTGCAGCGGGTGCTGGGGTTGATCATGGCGCCGATATGCTGGCTGATGGGACTGCCCTGGGACCAGGCGATCGCCGCCGGCAGCCTGATGGGCACCAAGACCGTGCTCAACGAGCTCGTCGCCTATATCGACTTCGCGAAGCTGCCGCCCGACACGCTCGATCCGCGCTCGCGCCTGATCATGCTCTACGCGTTGTGCGGCTTCGCCAATTTCGCCAGCCTCGGCATCATGATCGGCGGCCTCGGCGTGATGGCGCCGGAGCGTCGCGACGAGATCAACGCGCTGGGGCTGAAGTCGATCGTATCGGGGACGCTGACAACGTGTCTGATGGGCGCGATCGTGGGGGTGTTGACGTAGGTCTCTCCACGCAGTCATTCCGGGGCGCGACGAAGTCGCGAGCCCGGAATCCATTCATCCACCGACTCCGTCGCCCAATGGATTCCGGGCTCGCGCTACGCGCGCCCCGGAATGACATCAAGCCTTCAACTCCACCGTCCTGAACTCCGCCGGCAAGATCACCTCCAGCAGTTCGACGTCGTCAGAATAATCCAGAATCATGTGCTTGATCTTCGGCGGCTGGGTCCAGGCGCTGCCCTCCAGCATCAGTGTCTCGCCTTGCCCATCCATGTAGGTCTTCACCCAGCCCTTGAGCACGTAGACCATCTGAAAGTCGACGTCGTGGAAGTGCAGCTTCGACACTTCCGCCGGATCGCAAGGGCCCTGCAGGCGGATGACGTGGGCTTGCGCGAGGCCCTGGCTGGCAGCGGCGATGCCGAGGTCGCGGTATTTGGCATAGGCACGCAGGCCGTCGGCTTTGAAGTCCTCCTCACGGTGGTGGCTGATGGCGATGCGCTGCTTCGGGCGCGCGGGTTTCTTTGCCGAGGTCTTGGCAGGCGCTGCGCGGGCTTTGGATTTCACCGTCTTGCGCGCTGATGATCGCGCAACGGACTTGGCCGCGCTCCGCTTCTTCACCGCGGTTTGGACTGCGCTGCGCGACTTTGCTTTCGATTTTGATTTCTTGGCCATGGGCCGGCCTCCCGTGTTGTTATGGCGGAGGCTACCACAGAACGAGATATCGTAGGGTGGGCAAAGCGCAGCGTGCCCACCTATCGTGTGCGATCGGAGAGATATGGTGGGCACGGCGCGCGAAGAGCGCGCCTTTGCCCACCTTACGAGACCGGTGTTCTCGTCAATTCAACCGGAACACGCCGTCCACGGCGCGGAGCTCGGCCGGCTTGATCAGCTTGGAGTGCGCCACGGTCACCGAATACAGCGGGCCGTCGAGCTTCTCCGTCCAGAACGCCAGGAAATCCTTGAGCGCGGGGAATTTCGGAAACATGTCGTAGTTCTGCCAGACGTAAGTCTGAAGCAGCGAGGGATGATCCGGCATCCGATAGAGAATTTCCGCCGTCGTCAGCCCGTAACCCAGCATCTGTTTCCGGAAATCCTCGGAAACGCCCCCAACGCGCAGTCCCATGCCAAACCTCCTTTGCAGGAGCGCATACAGGGGGTGGCTTGATCCGTGCCCCGGGGAGCCACCCGGAAACGATGCGCTCACATGAGAGAAATGTGACGCAAACTGACAATCCATCTCAAGCCCAAAAGTTTAACAAGCTGTTGAAATTCAATGCGTTAGCAGCAGAGACGCCCCCGTGCTAATACGGTCCCCAAGGGGGGTGCCAAGAAGCCCTCCGAAATCGGTTAACGACGGGAGAGGGATTCTGGCACTTGGTCCTTCTGAGTGCCGATTTTTCTGCTAGAAGCCCTTGTCCCCGCAAAATTCCTGTCCTATTTGAGCTATGTCCGCATTGGCACTCGCGGACATCGATTGCTAACACCCTCAAAACATCAATCTGAGCAAATGCTTAGGAGAGCTGCATGAAATTCCGTCCGCTTCACGACCGCGTCGTGGTCAAGCGCATCGACGCAGAAGAGAAGACCGCCGGCGGCATCATCATCCCCGACACTGCCAAGGAAAAGCCTTCCCAGGGTGAAGTCGTCGCCGTTGGCCCGGGTGGCCGCGACGAAGCCGGCAAGCTGGTTCCGATCGACCTCAAGGTCGGCGACCGCGTGCTGTTCGGCAAGTGGTCGGGCACTGAAGTCAAGATCGACGGCGTCGACCTGCTGATCATGAAGGAAAGCGACATCATGGGCGTCCTCGACGTCCCCGCTTCCAAGAAGAAGGCGGCCTAAGAGCCCCTCTCTCCCTCCAGTCAAACACTATCCAAGGAAAATTCCAGATGGCAGCCAAAGAAGTCAAATTCTCGGTTGATGCGCGCGACAAGATGCTGCGCGGCGTCGACATTCTCGCCAACGCGGTGAAGGTCACGCTCGGTCCGAAGGGCCGCAACGTCGTGCTCGACAAGTCGTTCGGCGCTCCCCGCATCACCAAGGACGGCGTCACCGTCGCCAAGGAGATCGAGCTCGAGGACAAGTTCGAGAACATGGGCGCGCAGATGGTGCGCGAAGTCGCCTCCAAGTCCGCTGACGCGGCCGGCGACGGCACCACCACGGCGACCGTGCTGGCCCAGGCGATCGTGCGCGAAGGCGCCAAGTCCGTTGCCGCCGGCATGAACCCGATGGACCTCAAGCGCGGTATCGACCTCGCGGTCGAGGCCGTGGTTGCGGACCTGCAGAAGAACTCCAAGAAGGTCACCTCGAACGACGAGATCGCCCAGGTCGGCACCATCTCGGCGAACGGCGACCAGGA
>NZ_JAKLUA010000017.1 GCF_022012435.1 Bradyrhizobium zhengyangense | reverse complement strand
CCGTGATCTCCACCATCGCCAGCCAGCCGCCGATGATCGCCGACGAGCTGCGCCGCCAAGCCGACGTCTTCACCGACCTCGTCGAGTTGCAGTCCAAGCTTGGCCGCGACCCGTCAGAGCGCCCCGCCCCGCGCGACCGCGGCGAGCGTGGTGAGGGACGCCATCACGCCCCGCAATTCCTCCAGCGCGCAACCACGATGGCGCCGAGGGGCGATGACGACTTCGAGGAGTGAGGCGGCCCGGTTGAGCCGCCAGGCCCCCACTCTCGTCCCTGACCGTGACTGTCCGCTTTGTCCGCGCCTGGTCGCCTTTCGCGAGGCGAACCGCGCGCGCGAGCCGTTGTGGCACAATGCACCGGTCCCGCCTTTCGGCGACATCGAGGCCCGCCTCCTGATCGTCGGTCTCGCGCCGGGAATGCAGGGCGCCAACCGCACCGGGCGCCCGTTCACCGGCGACTATGCCGGCGACCTGCTCTACGCCACGCTGCTGGAATACGGCTTCGCCAGGGGTAGCTACCAGGCGCGTCCGGATGACGGCCTGAAACTGGTCGACTGCCGAATCGCCAATGCCGTGCATTGCGTTCCGCCGCAGAACAAGCCGCTGCCGGCCGAGATCAACACCTGCCGCCAATTTCTCATCGCGAATCTCGAAACGATGCCGAAGCTGCGCGCGATCATCGCCCTTGGGCGGATTGCGCACGACAGCGTGCTCAAGCCCCTGAAGCTGAAGGCGTCCCAAGCCCCCTTCGGCCACGGCGCCGTGCACCAGGCCGGGCCGTTCAAGCTCTACGACAGCTATCACTGCTCCCGCTACAACACGAACACCGGCGTGCTGACGCCGGATATGTTTCGTAGCGTGTTTGCGAAGGTGAAGGCCGATCTCGACTAGAGCATGATCCGGAAAAGTGTGACGCGGTTTTCCGAAAAGGTCATGCTCAAACAAAGAGCTAAAGCGCGATGACGATTCAACCAAATCTCATCGCGGCTTAGGCTTTGACGGGGTTGGCCTTCAGCCAGTCCAGCACGTCGCCAGCGTTCCGGTCCGGCGGGAACACCGGGTAGAACACGTGGGTGATCCTGGCGTCATCGATGATCAGCGCGAGACGCTTGATGAGCGTCAGGCCCGCGACCTCCATGGTCGGCAGATTGAGCGCGCGCGTGAACGCCAGCTTCTCATCGGAGAGCACCGGGAACGGCAGATGCAGCCGCGAGGCCATCTCGGTCTGGTAGGCGTTGCTCTGGGTCGAGAGGCCGAAAACGTGGGAAGCACCGGTGGCCTTCAACTCCGCGAACAGGTCGCGAAACGCGCAGGTCTGCGGCGTGCAACCGCGCGCACCCGGGATCATGTCCCAGTCGTCGACCAACGAGATCTTGCCGGGCTCGCCGGTGCGGGGATAAGCGAACACCACGGTGCGACCCGGGAGCGCCGACAGATTGACGGAAGTGTCATCGGTTGCGAGCAGACTGATCGCGGGCACCATCAGCCCCTTCAGATGCGCGGCACCGCCATCGTCAGTGGGGGCTGGAATCTGGCTCCAATCCACCTCGAGCAGGTTCTTCTGAGTCATCCGCCCTATCCCCTTGCCCGCATCAGCCGGCCCTTTTCACGGCTCCAGTCGCGCTTCTTCTCGCTCTCGCGCTTGTCATGCAGCTTCTTGCCCTTGGCAACCGCGAGCTGAAGCTTGGCCCGTCCACGCTCGTTGAAATAGAGCTTGAGCGGGATCAGCGTCATGCCCTCGCGGTCCACGGCACCCATCAGCTTGTTGATCTGCTTGCGGTGCAGCAGCAGCTTTCGCGGCCGTTTGGGCTCGTGGTTGAAGCGATTGCCCTGCAGATATTCCGGAATGGTGGCGTTGATCAGCCAGATCTCGCCGTCCTTAGAGTCGGCGTAGGATTCCGCGATCGTGCTCTTGCCGTTGCGGATCGACTTCACCTCGGTGCCGGTCAGCGCAATGCCCGCCTCGATCGTATCCTCGATGGCGTAGTTGAAGCGGGCCTTGCGATTCTCCGCCATGACCTTGATTGGACGTTCGTTCTTATCGGCCATGGAAGTCAAACCTGAGCGAGATAAGCGCGTAAGCTAACAGCCTGGATGAAGCGCGCGCGTCACTTCTTGAGGAGATCGCGGATCTCGGTGAGCAGAACGACCTCCGCCGACGGCTTCGGCGGCTCCGCGGGCTTGGTCTCTTCCTTGCGCTTCAACGTATTCATGGCGCGAATGACCAGGAACAGCACAAAGGCGATGATGATGAAGTTGATCGTCAGCGTCAGGAAGTTGCCGTAAGCGAGCACGGCACCTTGCTTTTTCGCATCCGCTAAGTTGGTGGCGGTCACCGCCTTCGACAAGGGGGCGTAGTAGTTCGAAAAGTCGAGGCCGCCGGTCGCGGCGCCGATGATCGGCATGATGATGTCACCGACCAGCGAAGTGACGATGGCGCCGAAGGCCGCGCCGATGATGACGCCGACGGCAAGGTCGACGACGTTGCCCTTCATGGCGAACTCACGGAACTCCGTGAGCATCTTCCTGCCCTTCTCGTCGACGCTCATGAACGACTCCCCAGGTTGGCTAAATCAGTTGATCAGGCCAGCGTGCACCATCGCGCTGCGCACGGCGGCACGGGTCGACTCGGATACCGGGACCATCGGCAGGCGCAGCGTCTCGTCAAACTTGCCGAGCAGCGACATCGCATACTTGATGGGGGCCGGATTGCTCTCGATGAACAGGTTGTTGTGCAGCGGCATCAGCTTGTCGTGGATCGCAAGCGCCGCCTTGGTGTCGCCCTTCGCCCAAGCGGCGTGGAACTCGGCGCACAGGCGCGGTGCGACGTTCGACGTCACCGAGATGCAGCCGTGACCGCCATGCGCCATGTAGCCGATGATGGTGGCGTCCTCGCCCGAGAGCTGGTTGAAGTCCTCGCCCATCGCTGCGCGCTGCTGCGACACGCGCACCATGCTGGCGGTCGCGTCCTTGACGCCGGCGATGTTCTTCAGCTCCCAAAGCCGCTTCATCGTGTCGACCGACATGTCGATCACCGAACGCGGTGGGATGTTGTAGATGATGATCGGAATGCCGATCGCATCGTTGATCGCCTTGAAGTGCTGGTACATGCCTTCCTGGGTCGGCTTGTTGTAATAAGGCGTCACCACCAGCACGGCATTGGCGCCCGCCTTCTCGGCGTGCTGGGCCAGCTCGACCGCTTCCTTGGTCGAATTGGAGCCCGCGCCGGCAATCACGGGCACCCGGCCCTTGGCCTCCTCGATGCACCATTCGACGACCTTCTTGTGCTCGTCATGGCTGAGCGTCGGGCTCTCGCCGGTCGTGCCGACCGGAACCAGGCCGTTGGTGCCTTCCGAAATCTGCCAGTTGACCAGGGAGCGAAACGCCGCCTCGTCCAGCGAGCCGTTTTTGAACGGCGTGACCAAGGCGGTGAACGACCCCCGGAATTTCGTCTTGGCTGCCATGGACTTCCTCCGTACGCGGCGTGATTTAGAGCAAGCCCCTTTCTTATCGGGTCTCACCCGCCCGTAAAAGGCCTGCATCCGCGTGACGCACCGTTTAAGCCGCGATTTTGCCGCGGTGGTGGTGCAAACCCGGCGGCGGTAAGCGGCTGTTGGTATTTTGTCCGCATATTCAATCAAATACAGCCAGATCTTGTACAGATAGGTCTTGAGCCAATTGACTGATTCGGGGCGACGAACCGCCGTGACCTTCTTATCCCGTACTGCATGGCGATCAGCCGGACTGGCGCTGTGCCTGATGGCCGGCCTGTCGATCGGTTGTGTCGCCCTGGCCAAATCCAGCGAGACGACCGAGGACGGTGCGAAGGAACCCGCCAAGCCTGCGGCAAAGGGAATCGCAAGGCCAGCAGCCAAGCCGCCTGCGAAGGACACGGCGAAGGGGGCGGCCAAGGAGACCTCCAAGGGCGCAGGCAAGGACACCTCCAAGGGCGCAAGCAAGGACGCCTCCAAGGGCGCAAGCAAGGACGCCACCAAGGGTGCAAGCAAGGGAGCAGCTCCGGCGACGGCCAAGGATGCGGCGAAGAAGCCTGCCGGCAAGGACGCCGCGAAGGACAAGCCGAAACCGGCAGCAGCGACCTCCGCGCCAAAGTCACGACCTGCCTCCAACGCGTCGGCGCCTCAGACGGCGCCCGCGGTGACGGCGACCGTGAGACCTACAGCCTCGCCCTCCGCCGCCGGCAGACCTGTCGCAACCCCCATGCTGGCGCCCGCGACCCGCCAGCACGCCGCGCCGCGCAAGCCGGTGACGCCGGCCGCGGTCGCCGCGACCTCGTCGACGTCGCAGGCCGACAAGGACACGCTGGAGAACGTCATCGAGCTCGTGCGCAAGCGCAAGCCGGGCGATGCCACCAGCTACGCAGATTCGATTTCCGATCCGGTCGCGCGAAAGCTCGCCGAATGGATCATCCTGCGCAGCGAAGACAATGGCGCAAGCGTCGAGCGTTACCGCGCCTTCCTCTCCGCCAATCCGAGCTGGCCGTCGCAGACTTTCCTGCGCCGGCGCCTCGAGGCCGCGATGTGGGACGACAGGCGCGACGACTCCGTTGGCTGGTCGTGGTTCGAGAACGAATCCCCTGTTTCGGCCAAGGGCCGCTTCGTGCTCGCCAAGGCGATGCTGGCGCGCGGCGACCGCGCCAATGCCGAGCGGCTGGTACGCGAGGCATGGCGCAACGATCCGATGTCGGAAGACACCGAGAACAACGCACTCGACCAGTTCGGAGCGCTACTGACGCCCGGCGACCAGAAGGCGCGGATGGACACGCTGCTTTACGGCAGCGAGCACGAGGCGGCGATGCGCGCCGCAAGGCGCCTCGGCGCGGGCTACGTCGCGCTTGCGAAAGCCCGTATCGCCTCCTTCAAGAAAGCCCCGAATACGCGCGTGCTGCTCGAAGAGGTGCCGCGCGAGCTGCACAGCGATCCCGGCTTCATTTTCAGCAAGATCCAGCTCCTGCGCCGCGAAGAGAAGTTTCCCGAAGCAGCCCAGCTGATGCTGTCGGCGCCGAAGGATCCGAACCGGCTCTACAATCTCGATGAATGGTGGATCGAGCGGCGCCTGCTGGCCCGCAAGATGATCGACACCGAGGACTTCCGCAGCGCCTATCTGATCGCGCGCGATGCGGCGCTGCCCTCGCGCGACATCTACAAGACCGAGCAGGAGTTCACCGCCGGCTGGATCGCGCTGCGCTTCCTCAACGATCCCGCCGCTGCCGCCCAACACTTTGCCCGTATCGGCGTCGGCAGCGTCAATCCGACCACGCTGGCGCGCGCCGGTTACTGGCAAGGCCGCGCGGCGGAAGCCGCGGGCCGCCAGCAGGAGGCGCGCAACGCCTATGCCCGCGCCGCCGAGCAGTCGACCAGTTATTATGGCCAGCTTGCGCGCGCCAAGCTCGGCCTGCCCCAGATCGAGCTGAACAGCCAGCCGCGCGGCCGCGGCGCCGAGCGGCTCGAGATCGTGCGCGCGGCGCAATTGCTCTACGAGCTCGACGAGCGCGAGCTCGCGGTGCCTCTTCTCGCCGACATGGGCGAGAACGGCGATCCCGAAGCGCTGACTGGCCTCGGCGAGCTGACCCAGCGTTATAGCGACGCGCGCGGCATGCTGCTGCTCGGAAAGGCCGCGCTCAATCGCGGGCTGCCGTTCGACTTCTATGCCTACCCCGTCAACGGCATTCCGCAGTTCAGCCAGATCGGCCCCGAGGTCGAGCGGAGCATCGTCTACGCCATCGCGCGGCAGGAAAGCGCGTTCAATCCGGCCGTGGTCTCGCCGGCCCAGGCCTATGGCCTGATGCAGGTCACCCCCGATGCCGCGCGCTATGTCTGCAAGCGGCACGGCGCAACCTATGACCTGTCGCGGCTGAAGAACGACTCGTCCTACAACGCCACGCTCGGCGCGGCCGAGCTCGGCGGCCTGCTTGAGGATTATCGCGGCTCCTACATCATGACCTTCGCGGCCTACAATGCCGGTCGCGGCAGCGTGAAGAAATGGATCGACCGCTATGGCGACCCGCGCGACCCCAAGGTCGACGCAGTCGACTGGGTCGAGCTGATCCCGTTCTCCGAGACGCGCAACTATGTGCAGCGGATCATGGAGAATCTTCAGGTCTACCGCGCCCGCTTCGGCGGTGGCACGCGCCTGCAGATCGAGGCCGATTTGCGCCGCGGCGCCGGCAGCGTGGAATAGCGGGCCTCCTCCGATCCATTTGTCGAAGATATTGAAGCCTCACAGGCGCCGATTTCGGTCAGTGTTGCACAAACAGCACAAGCAGCCGCCAGGGCATCCTTATCGTATTGTTTTGATTTAGCTTTCTGAACTAACCCCAGCCCTCCCCCGAGCTCCCTTTGGAGCAGGAACGGGCATGGCGGCGCTTCAGATGCATGGGTTGCAAAAATCGCTGGGAAAATTCGGGCCCAAACACGCGCTTCGAAATTGACCAGCCCAAGCAAATAGATGCATAAGGCTCGCACCGGAGAGGTGGCCGAGTGGCTGAAGGCAACGCTTTGCTAAAGCGTCATACGGTCTCAAGCTGTATCGAGGGTTCGAATCCCTCTCTCTCCGCCACCCAATTCAAATGATCCACGACCTGATCGTACCGCTGAAAGCCAGCGGCAGGTGTCTCGGGCTAGCGCTCCGCTGATGGAGCCGAACGGGCGGTCTCGTTCCGCCTCGTCGTCAGAAACAAGGTCAACGGCGCCGTCCCCGTTCCCTAGGACGGAGAAGGCTCAATGGGCGGACACCCAGGCCCTTGCGTCGCGCTGCGCGGCCGAGATCTCGGCTTCCGACATCTGGCCGGCCACTTCCTGGCGCAGCGCCACGGCGTCCTTGCGGCCCTTCAGGGCGGCGAGGTTGAACCATTTATGCGCGGCAACGAGGTCGACCAGGCCCGCGCGACCGCTCGCCCAGTAGATTCCGCGCTCGAACAGAACGTCCGACAGCGCGCTTGCATCGATCGGCGTCGCCGTATCGAGATCGAAAGTACCCTGAAACATAACGCATCCCCTTTTTCTTATGGCCGCCTCGAATCCCCCGAGCGCGGCTCCCGTCCAACTCTGATCAGCGTGATCCTTCTGGACCGCGCGTTGTTCAACTCATCCCCATTGCCGTTTGCCGGCTTGTTGGAGGAGATGATGGCGGGCAAATTTGAATGGCAGTTTAAGTATCGCGATGAAGCAGACGTAAACGCGGGGCCGCGCCCGGCGCGCGGGAACTTCAAGAAGTCCCCGATTTGCAGGCACTTCTGCGATTCCTCAGGATACGTTTACCCTGTGATTTTCGGACATCGATAACCATCGCGCACGGAGACATCGGTACGGTGGTTACATCCTATGGGGAGGCGACGCGCGGGAAAGGCCGCATGGCCGCCTCGCACCGAGGCCCGCGCGCTCGCGGGCAATCATGCCGGCGGGCCAAACCTCGACGGCCAGCCACGCAAAGCGACGGCACCGCGGTCAGATCAACAATGTCGGGAAAGGGATTGCCGGCAATACCCCGGCCTCAGGGAACGAGGGCGTCGGCGAACACGTCAGGACCAGATTCCAAATGGGCCCGAAGGCCGCTTGTGGAATTGCGGAGCTCTTTTGAAGGAGACCCGCACCGAACGAAGAAAACTCTGTTTCTTCTGCCGGACCGTAAAGTCGAACGATCCGACCGTTGACCTGATGTCTCGCCGACACCCTCTATCGTCGACCAGAACCTCTAGGAGGCGCTGATGACGTGCCGGCTGCTAGGAGCCGGCAACTTCAGAAGTCGAAGTTACTTCTTCTTCTTCGCGACCTTGCGGGTCTTCTTCGCAGTCTTCTTCACTGCGCTCTTCGCCTTCTTCGCCTTCTTCGCTTTCTTGGCCATGTTGCCCTCCGATGTGTGAGATGGCTTTAATCGCTGCATGCATTCGGGGATCGAGTGCACACTCATTCCGAATACACCAACACGACGAAAAAAACATCTTCTCACTTAAGGAAGTGTTGACGACGCAGCGCCCGTGCGCCAGCCGCGCTTGATTTGCCGATCAGCGGCAACACGCGTCTACGATTGCAAATGCGTCGCGCAGCATCGACGTTGTCGAGCACTGCGATTGCAAGAAAACACTATGCAGCAAGTAAGATTCTGCGCGCGCACATCGCGCGCGATCGATGCGATGAAGCGCGCGACAACGCGCACGATTGCCCCGCAAGGCAGAGTCGCGGACTCTGAGTCGCGTTTTTTGGCAACGAAATTATTTTCATGCTTAACGGCGGAAGCTCTCGTCTGAGCGTGTGCAAGTCGCCGTTTTGAGCGAATCGCGCGGACTGCGATTCGGTGGAGCTGCGCGCTCGAATGGGATGATGCTTGCCGTCGATGACGCGTGCGTGCGTCGCATCGCGAGGTGACGAAGCATGTCGTCACCTCGTCCGATCGCGCGAGATCAGACGCCGAGCTTGGACTTCAGCAGCTCGTTGACCGCCTGCGGGTTGGCCTTGCCGCCTGATGACTTCATCACCTGGCCGACGAACCAGCCCAGCGACTGCGGCTTGTCCTTCACCTGCGCGGCCTTGTCGGGATTGGCTGCGATGATGTCGTCGACAACCTTTTCGATCGCCGAAAGATCCGTCACCTGCTTCATGCCGCGGCTTTCGACCAGCGCGCGCGGGTCTCCGCCCTCCTGCCAGACGATCTCGAAAAGATCCTTGGCGATCTTGCCGCTGATCGTGCCCTCGCCGATCAGGTCAATGATCGCCGCGAGCTGCTCGGATGACACTGGAGAGCCCGTAATATCCCGGCCTTCCTTGTTGAGACGGCCGAACAGCTCGTTGATCACCCAGTTCGCCGCCATCTTGGCGTCGCGAACGCGGTTGGCGAGCCTGTCGAGCACCGTCTCGTAGAACATCGCGCTCTCGCGCTCGGCCACCAGCACGCTCGCATCATAGGCCGACAGGCCGAAGTCTGCGACAAAGCGCGCCTTCTTCTGGTCCGGCAGCTCCGGCAGCTTCGCCTTCAGCTCGTCGACGAAGCTCTGACTGAACTCCAGCGGCAACAGATCCGGATCGGGGAAGTAGCGGTAGTCGTGTGCCTCCTCCTTGGAGCGCAGCGCGCGCGTTTCGCCCTTGTTGGCGTCGAACAGGCGCGTCTCCTGGTCGATCTTGCCGCCGTCCTCGATGATCTCGATCTGGCGCCGCGCCTCATACTCGATCGCCTGACCGATGAAGTTGATCGAGTTCAGGTTCTTGATCTCGCAGCGGGTGCCAAGCGGCGCGCCCGGCTTGCGCACGGAGACGTTGACGTCAGCGCGCAGAGACCCCTTCTCCATGTCGCCGTCGCAGGTGCCGAGATAGCGCAGGATCGAGCGCAGCTTGGTGACATAGGCCTTGGCCTGCTCGGCATCGCGGATATCAGGCTTGGAGACAATTTCCATCAGCGCGACGCCGCAGCGATTGAGATCGATCAATGACTGCGACGGCAACTTGTCGTGCAGCATTTTCGCCGGGTCCTGCTCCAAATGCAGCCGCTCGATGCCGACGGTGGCGGTCTTGCCGCCCTCGAGCTCGAGCAGCACCTCACCCTCGCCGACGATCGGCGACTTGTATTGGCTGATCTGATAGCCCTGCGGCAGATCGGGATAGAAATAGTTCTTGCGGTCGAACACCGAGCGAAGATTGATCTTCGCGTTCAGCCCAAGCCCGGTCCGGACAGCCTGCCTGACGCATTCCTCGTTGATGACGGGGAGCATGCCCGGCATCGCGGCGTCGACCAACGACACCTGCGTATTCGGCTCACCACCGAACGCGGTGGAGGCGCCCGAGAACAGCTTTGAGTTCGATGTCACCTGGGCATGGATCTCCATGCCGATGACCACCTCCCAGTCACCGGTGGCGCCCTTGAGAAGCTTGTGCGTGGCCGTGCTCATGTCTTGCTCCCGAGCAGCGTGGCAGCGATCCGCTGCCACTCCGCTTCCAATGAATCCATTGCGACCGGCTGGCCAGCCTGGCGATACCAGTAGCCGGCATTGCCGAGGTCACCTTCGACGCGGTGCAGATAGGCGTGCACCCAGGCGGCGTCGCGACCCTGATCGTCCTGGACGATCTTGTGCGCCTGGTCCCAGTCGCCTTTCGCAGCCCACCAGAGACCTCTGAGCGGCGCGTTCAGCTCAGGCGCGGGTGCCGCGCCGTCGAGGCTCGCGATGAAATCGGCGACATTCACCACCACCTCGCGGGCGTGAAGCGGCCGGCGGCCTGCTCGATCACCTCGCCGAGCGAGAACAGCGTCTCCTCGTCGAACGGGCGGCCGATCAACTGAAGCCCGAGCGGCAGGCCCTGCGCGTCCTTGCCTGATGGGACCGCGATGCCCGGCAGGCCCGCCATGTTCACGGTCACCGTGAAGATGTCGTTGAGATACATCTCGACAGGGTCGGCGCCGCCCTTCTCGCCGATGCCGAAGGCGGCCGACGGGGTCGCGGGCGTCAGGATCGCGTCCACGCCCTTGGCGAAGCAATCCTCAAAGTCCTTCTTGATCAGCGTGCGCACCTTCTGGGCCCGCAGATAATAGGCGTCGTAATAACCGGCCGAGAGCACATAGGTGCCGATCATGACGCGGCGGCGCACCTCGGCACCAAAGCCGCTAGCGCGGGTATTCTCGTAGAGCTCGGTGATGCTCTTGCCCTGCTCGCGCAAGCCGTAGCGGACGCCGTCATAGCGCGCGAGGTTCGAGGACGCCTCCGCGGGTGCCACAATGTAGTAAGCCGGCAGCGCGTACTTCGTGTGCGGCAGCGACACCTCGACCAGCTCGGCGCCGGCCGCCTTCAGCCAGGCCGCGCCCTCGCTCCACAGCTTCTCGATCTCGGCCGGCATGCCGTCGAGACGATACTCCTTGGGGATGCCGATCTTCATGCCCTTCACCGACTTGCCGATCGCGGCCTCGTAATCAGGCACCGCGATGTCGACCGAGGTGGTGTCCTTCGGGTCATGACCGGCCATCGAACGCAGCAGCATTGCGCTGTCTCGCACGCTGCGCGCAATCGGGCCTGCCTGGTCGAGCGAGGACGCGAAGGCGACGATGCCCCAGCGCGAGCAGCGGCCATAGGTCGGCTTGATGCCGACGGTTGCGGTGAACGCCGCCGGCTGGCGGATCGAGCCGCCGGTGTCGGTCGCGGTCGCGCCCATGCAGAGCAGCGCGGCGACAGCCGACGCAGAGCCACCGGATGAGCCGCCCGGCACCAGCGTCGTATTGTTTCCCTCACGCCGCCAGGGATTGCCGACGGGACCGAAGCACGAGGTCTCGTTGGCCGAGCCCATCGCGAACTCGTCATTGTTGAGCTTGCCGAGCATCACGGCGCCGTCGCGCCAGAGCTGCGAGGTCACCGTGGACTCATAGGTCGGCACGAAATTGCCGAGGATCTTCGAGCAGGCCGTCGTGCGCACGCCCTTGGTCGCGAACAGGTCCTTGATGCCGAGCGGAATGCCGGCGAGCGGGCCAGCCTCGCCCTTGGCGAGCTTGGCGTCGGCCTCCCGTGCCATGCTGCGCGCCTGGTCGGGCGTCTCCAGAACGAAGGCGTTGAGCAGGCGCGCCTTCTCGATCGCGGAAAGATGCGCGTCAGTCAGCTCGAGTGACGTGAAAGTCTTGTCGGCGAGACCCTTGCGGGCCTCGGCGAGCGTCAGCGATGTCAAATCGGTCATTTATTGATCGGGCTGCAGAAGAACGGAGACAGGGTCTTGTCGTTGGCCGGGTCGTCTTTTTTTTCGGCCACATTCGCGGCGGCCTGGAGCTCGTCGAGCACGGCATTGACGGCGACATTGGGATCGGCAGCCTTGCCCTGCCGCTCCATCTTGTCGAGGTAGTTCATGTAGGCCTGATAGGCCTTCTCATCGTCGCAAAGCATGCACATCGGGAGGCGTCCTGGGAATTATTCGACGACCTTGGGCACCAGGAAGAAGTGACCTTCGGTCGCCGGCGCATTGGCAACGATATCGTCGGCGATCTCGCCGTCGGTGACCACGTCCTGCCGCTTCTTCATCTGCATCGGGGTCACCGAGGTCATCGGCTCCACACCCTCGACATTGACCTCCGAGAGCTGCTCGACAAAGGCGAGCATGGCGTTGAGCTCGCCTTGCAGATGCGGAACCTCGTCCTCAGCAACCGCAATGCGCGCTAGATGCGCGATGCGGCGGACGGTAGCGGCGTCGACGGACATTATATAAGGCCTCTCACGGCAAAACCTATGTGCCGTATAGCAGAGGCCGGTTTTGCGCCGCAACCGGCGCGGGCGCATGATCCGGAAAAGTGCGCAGCGGTTTTCCGAAAGATCATGCGCAAACAATAACCTAAAGCGCGATGATCATATCGCGCCCTAGCCGGCCAGCGCTTTCATGCGGGCCAGCGCCGATTTGGCAAAATCCCGGGTCAATTCGGCCGCAGGGACCTCACGGCCCAGGGCGACGGCTTGCCCGGCCCACAGATTGGTAAAGTCCACCTTGCCCTGCTTCTCGGCAGCAGCCTTGAGCGGCGCCAGGGCCGTCGCGGCATGGGGAAACGGCGGCGCGTCCGGCGAGATCGGGCCCGCCTCGCGCATCAGGCGGTTTTGGACACCGCGCGCCGGGCGGCCGGTCATCACATTGGTGATGACGGTGGAATCGTCCCGCGCCTCGGCGAGTGCCTTGCGGCCGCCCGCGCTGACCTTGGACTCCGGGCAGCGCAAATAGGCGCTGCCGATCTGCACACCGGAGGCGCCAAGTGCGAAGGCCGCGGCGATGCCGCGTCCGTCCGCGATGCCACCCGCGGCGATGACAGGCACCTTCACGGCATCGGCGACCTGCGGCACCAGCGCAAAGGTGCCGGGCTGCTCCGCGATCTTCTCGGTCAGGAACATGCCGCGATGGCCGCCCGCTTCGGCGCCCTGTGCGATGACGGCATCAGCGCCATGCTGCTCGAGCCAGACCGCTTCCTGCACGGTCGTGGCGGACGAGATGACGAGACAGCCCGCCGCCTTGACGCGCTTGAGCAGCGCCTGCTCCGGCAGGCCGAAATGGAAGCTAACGACCTCCGGCTTCAGCTCCTCGACGACCTCGCAGAAGGCGGCATCGAATGGCGCCCGGTTGGCCGCATTAATGGGCGCCGCCGGATCGAGACCATGCTCGGTGTAGTAACCAGTGAGCCGCTGCTTCCAGCGCGCCTCAGCCTCCGCCGTGAGCTCGATCGGCGTGTGGCAGAAGAAGTTCATGTTCACCGGCGCCTTCACGCGCTGGCGAATGACGTTGACCTGCTCGCGCGCCTTCTCCGGCGACAGCATTGCGCTCGGCAATGAGCCAAGTCCGCCGCCCTCGGCCACGGCGATCACCAGCTCCGCATCCATCACGCCGGCCATCGGCGCCAGCACGATCGGGAATTCGGTCTTGAACAGATCGATCAGTCGACGGTCAGGCCACATGGTTGTTCTCTCTTGGTTCAGGCGAGCGACGCGATGGAATTGCGCCGGCCGTCCAGCAACTGCTCGGCCTCGGACGCAATCCGTTCCACGATCTCGGCCGCCGGTGGAATATCATGGATCAGGCCGACCGCTTCTCCGGCAAAGACGGCCGCAATTTCGAAATCGCCCGCCATTTTTGCCGCGGCATAGTCCTTGGCAATCTCGTCCGCGCGCTGCAGCAGCTCGATCTCACGGCCGGTCCAGGTCTTGATATGGTTGTTGACCAGCGTGCGCGCAGTGAACGGCGTCGGCCAGAACAGTTTTCGCGACCAATCGGGGACGACGCCGCGCACGGTGCCGTTGCCGTCGGCCGCGCGAATGCGTTCCTTGGCTGCGTCGGCACCATTGGCCTCGACGCTCGCATAGAAACGCGTGCCGACCAGCACGCCGGATGCGCCTAACATCATCATCGCTGCGAGCCCCCGACCATCGGCAATGCCGCCGGCCGCAACGACTGGGATGCGCCCGGCCGCGAGATCGACGATCGCAGGCACGATATCGACCGTCGTGCGCGAGGCGCCATGGCCGCCTGCCTCGGTCCCCTGCGCGACCAAAATCTCCGCGCCGGAATCGAGCGCCTGCTTCCCCATGTCCTCGTTCTGCACCTGGCAGATCAAGCGCGCCCCACTCACTTTGATCCGCGGCGCGAACGGCGCGGGATCGCCGAACGACAGCATGACGGCTTGAGGGTGCGCTTCGAGCGCAATGTCGAGAAGCTCGGGCTGCTTTGCCAGGCTCCATGTGATGAAGCCGATCCCGAACGGTGCAAAGCCCTTCAGCTCCGCGGCCTCGGACTGAAGCCGGGCGCGGTCACCGTAGCCGCCACCCAGAATGCCGAAGCCACCCGCCTCGCTCACGGCACGGGTTAGCCGGCTGCCCGCGATCGTATCCATGGGCGCCGACAGGATCGGATGCTTGATCCCGAGAAGCTCCGTCAACGGCGTGGCGATCGGCATGGGGTCTCCCACTCTGGACAGGAAGAGTAAGCCCAACTAGCATTCTCGAAAAATGAATTGTTGCGAACGCTGCCATCACAAAAGCGAAACGACGCCATGGAACTGAGCGACATCCAGACCTTTGCCGCGGTCGCCCGCACCGGCGGCATCACCCGCGCCGCCGAAGAGCTCAACACGGTGCAATCCAATGTCACCCAGCGCATCAAAGCCCTGGAGGCCGAGATCGGCACGCCATTGTTCGAGCGTCACAGCCGCGGCATGGCGCTGACAGGCGCCGGCAAGCGCCTCCTCCCCTACGCGCATCGGATGGCCGCGCTGTCGCGCGAAGCCCTGCTCGCGGCGCGCGACGATGGCGAGCCGAAAGGACCGCTTTCGATCGGCTCGATGGAGACGACCGCGGCAGTGCGATTGCCGCCGCTGCTCGCCGACTTCCACCGTCGCTTCCCGGCAGTACGCCTCAGCCTGCGCACGTCAACGACCGCCGATCTCGTCGCCGGTGTGCTCGAAGGCACGCTCGATGGCGCCTTCGTCGCCGGCCCCATCGCGCATGACGACCTCTCCGTGACAAGCGCATTCCGGGAAGAGCTGGTGCTGGTCAGCGCGCGGCGCTGGGCCTCGCTTGCCGAGTTGCGCGCAGGCACGCCCGAGTCGGGCCCGACCGCCCTGGTGTTCCGCACCGGCTGCACCTATCGCCAGCGCCTCGAACAGATCTTCGTCGAATTCGGCTGGCCTTCGGCCGCGCGCTTCGAGCTCGGCACGCTGGATGGCATGATCGGCTGCGTCGCTGCCGATATGGGCGTCACGTTGCTGCCCCGCGCGGTGGTCGAGCGCAGCGCGATGACCGGCAGCGTGACGATGCACGCGCTGAGCCCCTCGCACGGGCGCGTCGAGACACTGTTCATCCAGCGGCGCGCCGGCCATCAAACCAGCGCGCTCGAAGGCTTTGTATCCTGCCTGACCAAGGACGACGAAATCATCGCGGCCTGATGGACCACCTCCGCAATGCCACCACGGCCCAGATCGCCTCAACCAGGCCGAACGGCCAAGCCCCTTGCAGGAAGCCGTAGGCCGAACCGAGGGCACAGGAGGCCGCGAACAACAGCACGAACCAGGGACTGCGGTCCTCGAAGGCGTAAGTGACCAGCATCGCCGTCACCGCAAACAGACCGAATAATGTCAGCGCATCCATGTTCCCGGTTCACTCCGCAGCGCGCCGCGTGATATGCGCTAAACCATGCCGGCTCTTATCCTGCCTCTCATCGATGCTGCAACCCACTGGCCCGAACGCGGCGGGTTGATCGGCCTCGATCTCGGCACCAAGACCATTGGTGTCGCCGTGTCCAATCCGGACCGCCGCCTCGCGACCGGTGTCGAGACCATTCAACGCAAGCAATTCAAGCAGGACGCAGCCCGCCTCCTCGCCATTGCAACCGAACGCAAGGTGGTCGGCATCGTGCTCGGTCTTCCCATCAACATGGACGGCAGCGAGGGGCCGCGCGCGCAATCGACTCGCGCTTTCGCCCGCAATCTGGCCAATCTGACCACGCTCCCCATTGGTCTCTGGGACGAGCGTCTGTCAACCGCGGCCGTCGAGCGCGAATTGATCGGCATGGACGTCAGCCGCGCCAAGCGCGCCGAGGTGATCGACGAGCACGCCGCGATCTTCATCCTGCAAGGCGCGCTCGACCGGCTCGCCAATCTGCGCGCCAGCCCAGGGGCTGGCTGATCCATGGTCGTCGTGATCGCGGCACTGCTGCCGGTCTTCATTCTCATCGTGATCGGCGTGGTGCTCCGGCACAGCCTGATGCGGCTCGACACGCAATGGCACGGGCTGGAACGGCTGACCTATTTCGTGCTGTTCCCGATGCTGCTGATCCAGACGCTGGTGAAGGCCGATCTCTCAAAAGTGCCGGTCGCCGGCGTCGGCGGCGCGCTGCTGCTGGCGGCACTCGCGATGTCGCTGCTCTGCCTTGCGCTGCGCCCGGCCCTGTCGCGGCTCGACATCGACGGTCCCGCTTTCACCTCGATCTTCCAGGGCGCGACGCGCTGGCAGACCTATGTGGCGCTGTCCGTTTCTGCCAATCTGTACGGCGACGTCGGCCTGGCGCTGGCCTCTGTCGCCATGGTCGCGATCATCCCCCTTGTGAACGTGTTCAGCGTCGCCGTGCTCGCGCATTACGCATCGCCCGAGAAGCAATCCGCGCGCGCGATCGCCATGACCGTGATCCGCAATCCCCTGATCTGGGCCTGCATCATCGGCATGGGCATCAATGTCGTCCATCTGCCGCTGCCAAAAATCTGGCACGAGGTCGCTGACGCGCTCGGCCGCTCCTCGCTCGCCATTGGCCTGCTCGTCACCGGCGCCGGCCTTCAGCTCAAGGGTCTGCTCCGTCCGAGCCTGGGCGCGTCGATCGGCGTGGCGTTCAAGCTGGCGCTGATGCCGGTGCTCGCACTGGCGCTCGCCATCTGGTTCGGACTGTCAGGCACCAACCTCGCGATCGTCGCGATCTGCGCGGCGGTGCCGACCTCGCCGAGCGCCTATGTGCTAGCCCGCCAAATGGGTGGCGATGCGCCGCTGTTGGCCCAGATCATCACGCTGCAGACGATCCTGGCGGCGATCACGATGCCGATCGCGATCGCGCTGGTGGCGTAGAGTTCGTCGGCGCAAGCGCACCTCTCACGCCTCGTCATCGGGCCGCGCTTCGCGCGGACCCGGTGGCCCGCAATGACGGAACGTGGGGCGAGCGCTCGGCTAGCTTCCCAACCACGTCGTCAGCACCACCGCGGTCATGTTGTTCAGCCCATGCAGCACGATGGTGAGCCACAACGAGCCCGCGCGATAGCGCATATAGCCGAACCACAGACCAATCGAGAAAACCTCGGCGAGGAAGTAGAGATCGTACTGGATGTGCACCACCGTCCACACCAGCGACGACAGTACGATCGCGCCGGGCACACGCAGAAAGGTTTCCGACCAGCCGCGATAGAGGAAGCCGCGCGCGAGCACCTCCTCCGACATCGGCGCGGCCAGGCTGAACGCCAGCAGGAGCAGCAGCGCGCCGCCCTTGTCGCGCCCCGATTTGAGGAGATCGGTCATGAAGCCGGGCGTCGCCTCGCGGCCCAGCGAGCGGGAGACAACTTCCCAGGCGAGCACGATCAGGATGAGACCGACCGCGCCAAGCACGATTTGCCGCCATGACGGCCAATGCAGCGCGAGATAATCGACGAAGGAGGCCTTCCTGATACGAATGGCGAGCCACGCAACGAGAAGCGTCGCGGGCAGCCCCATGATGACCGACAGGGCGAGCGCTTGAGGCTCAGCGCCGACGAGCTGCATCGATGCGAGGTTGAGAGACAGACCGCGCCCCACCACGAGCAACACGACCGCGCCGATCTGCCCGACGAACATCGCGACAAGGAGCAAAAAGCCCCACAACGCCGTGCCCCAGAACTTCCAGACGCGCGGCGGCGCCGGCGTCATGGTCAACGACGGATGGTCGGGATTGAGGGAGTCCATCAGGAGACTTTCGTTAACAGACTGCCGTCATTCCGGGGCGGTGCGCAGCATCGAACCCGGAATCTCGAGATTCCGGGTTCGCCCTTCGGGCGCCCCGGAATGACGGTGCAGATGTGGATGCAAAAAGATTCACGGCAGCGCGCGCTCCAGCAGCGCGCGCACGTCGCCACCCTCGAGCTCGACTGCGCCATACATGCTGGCGTGATTGGTGGCGAGGCGGGTGGTGGCGAACAATTCAGCGTTGTGAGGCGACATGTCGTTGAGCGCAGCGGCCGCAGCCAGCAGCGCCAGCTTCTCGACCGCCAGCCGCGCAACGCGCTCGCCATCGGCGCGGCGGAAGGTTTTGCCGATGAGGGCGACGACCTCGCCTGCCCCGGGCAGGCCTTTCGTCTCGGCCGCCAGCGTTTGCAGCACGGCCATCGCCGCCTCCGGCTCGCGCGAGAGCGCGCGGAGTACGTCGAGGCACATCACATTGCCCGAACCTTCCCAGATCGCATTGACCGGCGACTCCCGGTAATGGCGCGCCAGAATGCCGTCCTCGACATAGCCGTTGCCGCCGAGGCACTCCATCGCCTCGTAAAGGAATGGCGGCGCACTCTTGCAGGTCCAGTATTTGATCGCGGGCGTCAACAGCCGCATATAGGCGGCCTCCGCCGCATCATGCGGCGTGCGGTCGAAAGCGCGGCAAAGCCGCATCACCAGCGCTATGCTAGCCTCCACATGCAGCGCCATGTCGGAGAGGACGGCCTGCATCAAGGGCTGATCGGCGAGATGCTTCTGGAACACGCTGCGGCGACGGGCGTGATGCAACGCATGGGCGAGGCCTGAGCGCATCAGGCCGCTAGAGGCAATCGCGCAATCCTGCCGCGTCAGCTGCACCATCTGGATGATGGTGCGGATGCCCTTGCCCTCCTCGCCGACACGTTCGGCATAGGCGCCGACAAACTCGACCTCGGACGACGCGTTCGAACGATTGCCGAGCTTGTCCTTCAGCCGCTGGAACTGGATCGCATTGACTGAGCCATCAGGCGCAAAGCGCGGCATGAAGAAGCAGGTCAGTCCCTGCTCGGCCTGTGCCAGCACCAGGAACGCATCGCACATCGGTGCCGACATGAACCATTTGTGGCCGGTGACGCGATAAGCATTCCCATCGCGCACCGCGCGCGTCATGTTGGCGCGCACGTCGGTGCCGCCCTGCTTCTCGGTCATGCCCATGCCGAGTGTCATGCCGCGCTTGTCCCACCACGGCGCAAAGCTCGGATCGTAGCTTTTGGTCGACAGCACCGGCATCACCTTGCCGAGCAGGTCCGGCTGCATCGCCAGCGCGGCGACCGAGGCGCGCGTCATCGTGATCGGGCAGAGATGGCCGGTCTCGACTTGCGCGGCCATGTAGAATTTTGCGGCACGTATGACTTCCGCGGCGTCGCCCACAGGCTTCCCATCCGCGGTCCACGTCGAATTGTGCAGGCCCGCGTGCGCGCTGTGCGCCATCAGCTCGTGATATCCAGGATGAAACTCGACATGGTCGCGGCGGTTGCCCTTGGCATCGAATGTGCGGAGCTTCGGCGTATTCTCGTTCGCGACGCGCCCGCGATCGGCCATCGCCGCCGAGCCCCAATGCTTGCCGAACTCCGACAGCTCCCGTTCCGCTGCGGCGCCACCATTGGCCTTCACGGCCTCGACCAGCGGACGGTCCACGGCAAACAGGTCGACATCCTCAAAGGGTGGCGACTGGTTGAAGACCTCGTGGGTCGCGAATACAGGCTGGGTCATGACGGGTCTCGGACCGGAATCAGTTCCGCCGCGGCTGGATCGGGAAATCATAGGCCGCCCCGCCCGCCCCCGGCAGGGAAAAATGCCACCACTCCTTCGAATAGTTCACAAAGCCTTGCCTCGCCATCGCAGCCACCAGTCGCTTGCGCCAGGCGCGCTGATCGGGCGAGATCGACGGTGCTGCGGTATGCCCTTTCTCATCGGTGCAATCATAGCCGGTGCCCATGTCGACGCTGCCTTCCGGCAGCCGCGCCGCGACCGGCGCCGTGCAATCGGCGTAGGATTTGGCGGGATCGATCCTGGCCGAATTGTCGGCCTTGAGGTCGACCAGCGTGAGGTCGAGCGCCGCGCCCGTGGAATGCTGCGAGCGGCTTGCGATATAGCCGAGACGAAACAGCTCGGTCTTGGCGATCCGCGGGTTATAGCGTCGATCTGCCGCGCTCTCATGGCCGTTCTGCGACCATCTCACCATGTCGAGCGAGGCGCGCGCCGGCCGGTAGCAGTCGAACATTTTCAGCGACAGGTTCTGCGCAGCCAGTTCCTGCTGGACCGCTTTCAGCCGCAAGCCCACGTCCCGCTTCACCACGCACTCACCGGCGCCGTAGCCGGCGAGCGGACGGCCGACGAAATTGTTCGGCGTGGCGTAGCGGATGTCCTGGATGATGCTGGAATCGATATCGCGCAGATAGACGAAGCCGCCGGGGAGTGACTGGGCGTGGGCTGCGGAAACGGTCGCGATCAGTACAATTGCAATTCGAATTGATTTCACGGAATGCCCCTGCATCGCCTGGTCGGGCTTGTCCCGGCCATCCAAGCCCTTTTTGCGGCGAGAAGTCAGACAGATCAGGGGATAACTCCCCGCCCCGGCATTGGCCCTTGCTCCCCCCGCCATCCGCGCCTATAGCTCTCGCTTTAATGACATCGAAATCGACCTTCGTCCTCGGCCACCGGCATTTGCTGGGCATCGAGGGCCTTTCCGCGGCCGACATTACCGGCCTTCTCGACCTGTCCGAAGAATATGTCGAGCTCAACCGCCAGGTTGACAAGAAGCGCACCGTCCTGCGTGGACGGACGCAGGTGAACCTCTTCTTCGAGGCCTCCACCCGGACCCAATCCTCGTTCGAGCTCGCAGGCAAGCGCCTCGGCGCCGATGTCATGAACATGTCGGTGTCCTCCTCGTCCATCAAGAAGGGCGAGACGCTGGTCGACACCGCGATGACGCTGAACGCCATGCACCCTGATATCCTGGTGGTGCGCCATCACGCCTCCGGCGCGGTGGAACTGCTGGCGCGCAAGGTTGACGGTTCCGTGATCAATGCCGGCGACGGCGCGCATGAGCATCCGACCCAGGCGCTGCTCGACGCGCTGACCATCCGCCGCAACAAGGGCCGGCTCGAGGGCCTCGTGGTCGCGATCTGCGGCGACGTGCTGCATTCGCGCGTCGCCCGCTCCAACATCATCCTGCTCAACACCATGGGCGCGCGCGTCCGCGTCGTCGGCCCATCCACGCTGCTGCCCCCCGGCATCGAGCGCATGGGCGTCGAGGTCGCGCGCGACATGCGCGAGGGCCTCAACGGCGCTGACATCGTCATGATGCTGCGGCTGCAGCGCGAGCGCATGAACGGCTCCTTCGTGCCGTCGACCTCCGAATACTTCCATTATTTCGGGCTGGACCAGAAGAAACTCGCTTACGCCAAGCCCGACGCGCTGGTGATGCATCCGGGTCCCATGAACCGCGGCGTCGAGATCGACACCGCGGTTGCCGACGGCGCGCAGTCCCTGATCCGCGAACAGGTGGAGATGGGGGTTGCCGTGCGCATGGCGGTGCTGGAAGCGCTCGCCCGTAACCTTCCGAACGCGTGATGCCCATGCTGACCGACCGCCGCCCGATCCTGCTCGCCAACGCCCGCGTCGTCGACCCCTCGAGGGATTTCGACGGCCCCGGCGACGTCCTGATTGCCGACGGCATCATCCGCGAGACCCGCCGCGGCATTGGTGCTGCCGGCGTCCCGGAAGGTACCGACGTCGTCAACTGCTCCGGCAAGATCGTGGCCCCCGGCCTGATCGACATGCGCGCCTTTGTCGGCGAGCCCGGCTTCAGCCATCGCGAAACCTTTGCGTCGGCGAGCCAGGCGGCCGCGACCGGCGGTATCACCACCATCATCTGCCAGCCCGAAACGTCGCCGGTCATCGACAACTCGGCGACCGTCGACTTCGTGATGCGCCGCGCACGCGACACCGCGATCGTCAACATCCAGCCGATGGCCGCGCTGACCAAAGGCATGCGCGGCGAGGAGATGACCGAGTTCGGCCTGCTCAAGGCCGCCGGCGCGATTGCCTTCAGCGATGGCGACCGCAGCGTGACCAATTCGCAGGTGATGCGGCGCGCGCTGACCTACGCCCGCGATTTCGACGCGCTGATCGTGCATCACACCGAGGACCCCGACCTCGTCGGCGAAGGCGTGATGAACGAAGGCGAGTTCGCGAGCCGGCTCGGCCTGATGGGCATCCCGAACGCCGCGGAGGCCGTGATGCTGGAGCGCGACATGCGCCTCGTCGCGCTCACCGGCGGCCGCTATCACGCGGCCTCGCTGTCCTGCGTCGACTCGCTCGAGATCCTGAAGCGCGCCCGCGACGCCGGCCTTGCCGTCAGCGCCTCGGTCTCGATCAATCATCTTGCGCTGAACGAGAACGACATCGGGCCCTACCGGTCCTTCCTGAAGTTGTCGCCGCCGCTGCGCAGCGAGGACGATCGCCGGGCGCTGGTCGAGGCGGTGGCCTCCGGCCTCGTCGACGTCATCATGTCCGATCACAATCCGCAGGACGTCGAGGTCAAGCGTCTGCCCTTCGCGGAAGCCGCTCCCGGCGCCATCGGGCTCGAGACCATGCTGCCGGCGGGCCTGCGGCTGGTGCACAATGACGAGCTCGACCTCAAGACGCTGATCCGGGCGATGTCGACACGGCCGGCCGAATTGCTGGGTCTAGCAGGCGGAACCCTGCGCGTGGGCAGCCCGGCCGATGTCGTGGTGATCGACCCTGATGTCCCCTGGGTGGTCGATCCCGCCGACCTCAAATCACCCTGCAAGAACACCCCGTTCGACGAAGCGCGCTTTACAGGCCGCGCCATCAGGACCATCGTCGGCGGACGAACGGTTTACGAGCATGTCTAATGGGCGCTGGTTATGTCAGCCATGGAGAGGCCGCCGTGGGGCTTGATGCATTCCTGCCGGTGGCCTTCGTCATCGGCTACCTCCTCGGCTCGATTCCATTCGGGCTGGTGCTGACCAAGCTCGCCGGCACGCAGGATCTGCGCTCGATCGGCTCCGGCAATATCGGCGCCACCAACGTGCTGCGCACCGGCCGCAAGGGCCTCGCCGCGGCAACCCTGCTGCTCGACGCACTCAAGGGCACCGCGGCGGTGGTGATTTCGGGCTATCTCGCCGGCCCCAATGCCGCGATGCTGGCGGGACTCGGCGCCTTCCTCGGCCACCTCTTCCCGGTCTGGCTCAAGTTCAAGGGCGGCAAGGGCGTCGCCGTCTATATCGGCATCCTGCTCGGCCTGTTCTGGCCGGCAGCGCTGGTGTTCTGCGTGATCTGGCTGGCGACCGCCTTCACCACCCGCTACTCCTCGCTCTCGGCGCTGGTGGCGGCGTTCATCACGCCGCTGTTCCTGTGGTGGTTCGGCCACCTTGCCCTGGCCTCGCTGTCCGCCGTGCTGACGCTGCTGCTGTTCTACATGCATCGCGAGAACATCAAGCGGCTGCAATCAGGAAAAGAAGGCCGCATCGGCGAGAAGGCTTAAGTCCCGCTTTCGAATCCGAGACCGGAAAAAGTACGGATACCGCCGCAGGGCTTCCGCATTATATGCCAAATCCTGTTCGCAACTTTCATCCGACTCGCGGGAGCTAGTGGCGGTCAGGTTCCATGCCTGTCATCCTGACGGTGGACATGGCGTTACGCGGTAGCTCAGAATGAGCGAGAAGATTGACGGCACGCATGATGGTGGTGGCTCGCAGGGCACTGCGGCAAGCCGCCTGCTCTCGCTGACCAACGTCTGGTCGGATGCGCCCTCGCCGCCTCCGGCCCCAGAGCCAGCTCCCGTTCCGCCGCCGCAGCCTGCTCGCATCGCGCAAGCCCCTGTAACGGTCGAGGTGGCACCGAGGCCCGCACCCGTGCGAACGCGTGCGAACCAATGGCCACCGCGAAAACTCTCGTTGGCGCTCCAAGGCGGCGGCACCTTTGCCGCCTTCACCTGGGGCGTGCTGGAGCGGCTGCTGGAAGAGCCGTCCATTGAATTCGACACCATCAGCGGCGCCAGCGCCGGCGCCATCAACGCGCTGCTGCTCGGCTGCGGCCTTGCCGAAGGCGGCCGCGAAGGTGCCCGCAATCGTCTGAACCGGTTCTGGACCCGGCTGATGCACGAAGCCTCGTTCCGCTCGCTGATGCTGGTCGGCGGCTTCTCGCCGGCGGGAAGCTCCGTCGCCTTCGGCCCGACGCTGCGCTCCGGCCAGTTCGATCCGTTCGATCTCGACCCGCTGCGCCAGACGCTCTCGCGCGACATCAATTTTGCCGCCTTGCGCGACGTGAAATGCCCGCAGTTGCTGATCGCGGCGACGCGAATCCGCGACGGCGAGCTGCAGATTTTCGGCAATGACGTCATCACCGCCGATGTCGCGCTGGCCTCGACCTGCCCGCCGCTGGTGCACTGCGCGGTCGAGATCGACGGCGAGGCCTATTGGGATGGGGGCTTCGGCGGCAATCCGCCGCTGATCAAGCTGGCGCAGCAATCGACGACCGCCGACTTGCTCCTCGTCCAGGTCACGCCGACGCGCGATGCTTACGTGCCCATCACGCTCGCCGCGATCGATCGCCGCCTCGACCAGATCGCGGCCAATGCCGCGCTCAAGGCCGAGATCGCCGCCATCGAATGGGCGCAGCCGCACGCAGCGCCAACGCTGCGGCTCTCCAAAATCGTCGCAGAAGACTCGATCGAGGGCCTTGCGCAGCGCTCGTCGACCGATCTCGGCAGCGGCTTCATTCGCACGCTGCACCGAAGCGGTCGCGAGGCCGCCGAGCGCTGGCTCAAGCAAGGCCCGACAGGTACTGAGGCCCAACGCGAGTTGCCCGTGGCCGAACCCGCACTAGCCTGATTTCGCCAGCGCATTCTCCAAGAACCACGCCGCCGCGAGCGCGCCGGGATCGTTGCCAAAGCGCGCGATCACCTGCACGCCAACAGGCAGGCCTCCGACCTTCATCACCGGCACGTTGACGCAAGGATTGCCCATCAGCGTCCACAGCCGGTTGTATCGGGGCGAGCCGGTCGAGGCGAGCTCCTTGGCCGGCGCCGTGCCCGGCGCGGAATAAGTGAGCAGCACGTCGACACCCTCGAACAGTTCAGCCATCTCGCGACGGGCGCGGCGGGCGATGCGGCGCGCGTCGTCGTACTCCTTCGGTGTCAGTCCGACGGTCTCATCGAGACTGCCGCGCAGCAGCGGCGCGATCTCGTCATGATGCTGGTCAAACTCCCAGGCGAGCGCGCGATGCGCCTCAAAATCCTGGATGATGGGATGGATGCGCCAGGCTTCCTTGACCGCTTCGGGCAGATCGACGATCTGCACGCTGGCCCCCGCCTTCTCGGCCGCCTTGATCGCGGCGAGCAAGCCCTCCTCTGCCGCCGGCTCGACGGCGTCGGCAAACTCCTGCCTGACCACGCCGATGCGCGGCGACTTCGCCGCGACGATGCCGGAGAACTCGGTGCGGCCGGTCATCCCCAAAAGTCCGCGCGCGAGGTCCTCCGCGCGCGATCCGAACAGGCCGACCGTGTCGAGCGCCCACGAATAGCATTTGACACCGACCGTCGGCAGCATACGGAACGACGGCTTGATCGCCGCAGCTCCGCAATAGGCGGCAGGCCGGATCACCGAGCCCCCGGTCTGGGTGCCCAGCGCCAACGGGATCATGCCGGCGCCGACCGCGGCCGCCGATCCGGAGGACGAACCTCCCGGCGTATGGCCGGGATTGTGCGGATTGAGCGTCGGCGTCGGATCGCGCGAGGCGAACGCCGTGGTCGTGGTCTTGCCGATGATGGTGGCACCCGCCCGCTTCAGCATCATCACCACAGCCGCATCCGCGCGCGGCTGCCAGCCTCGATAGATCTCCGAGCCCATCTCGGTCGGCATATCGGCGGTGTCGATGATGTCCTTGATGCCGACCGCGATACCGCGCAGCGGTCCGGAGGCCTGCGCTTTCGCCGATTTGTCGTGACGAACGAAGGCGCGAACGTCCTTCTCCCTGGCCTCGATCGCCGCATGCGACTGGGCGATCGCCGCATCGGGCGAAAGCTCGCCAGCTTCAATGCGGCGCTGGAGATCGGCAAGTGAAATCATGGCAATACCCTTGTTATTGGCATCGCTTTTAGCATTGCGACAAGGCCGCGCAAGCGCATGCCACGCTTGCTCACGCCTTCAGGTTGTTCCATGCTGCCTCTACAAGGAGACACCGTGGACGCCATCAATCCGAGCAGCGAGCTGACCGAGCAAGAGCGGATCGACCGCCTGCGGCTGATCCGCACGGACAATGTCGGGCCACGTACCTTTCGGTCACTGGTCGAACATTTCGGCACGGCGCGTGCGGCGCTGGAGCGGCTGCCGGATCTGGCGCGCCGCGGCGGCGCACAGCGATCCGGCCGCATCTGCAGCGTGGATGATGCGAAGGCCGAGCTCGCCGCAAGCCGCAAGTTCGGCATCGCCTGGCTCGCACCGGGCGAGGACGGATATCCGGCGCGGCTCGCGACGCTCGACGATGCCCCGCCATTGCTCGCCGTACGCGGCGACGTCGCAACGCTGATGCGTCCGATGATCGCGATCGTCGGCTCGCGCAATGCCTCCGGCGCCGGCCTGAAATTCGCCGGGCAACTCGCGCGCGAGCTTGGCGAAGCCGGCTTCATCGTCATCTCCGGCCTTGCCCGCGGCGTCGACCAGGCGGCGCATCGCGCCAGCGTCGAGAGCGGCACCATCGCGGTGCTCGCCGGCGGCCACGACTGCATCTATCCACCAGAGCATGGCGATCTGCTCAGCGCGATCCTCGATCACGCGGGCGCAGCGATCTCCGAAATGCCGCTCGGCCATGAGCCGCGCGCCCGCGACTTCCCCCGCCGCAACCGGCTGATCTCGGGCGCATCGCTTGGCGTGGTCGTGGTGGAAGCCGCGCACCGCTCGGGCTCGCTGATCACCGCGCGCATGGCCGCCGAACAGGGCCGCGAGGTGTTCGCGGTCCCCGGCTCGCCGCTCGATCCGCGCGCCGCCGGCACCAACGATCTGATCAAGCAGGGCGCAACGCTCGTCACCGAAGCGTCCGACATCATCAACGCGGTTCAGCCGATCATGGAGCGGCCGTTGATGAGGCCTGCGAGCGAGCCCGACGGCGAACCGTTCGAGAGCGATCCGCAAGGACATGACCGCGATCAGATCACCGGCCTGCTCGGCCCCGCCCCCATCTCGATCGACGATATCGTGCGGATGTCCGGCGCCTCGCCCGCGATCGTGCGCATGGTGCTGCTGGAGCTCGAGCTCGCCGGTCGGCTCGAGCGCCACGGCGGCGGACTTGTGTCGCTGCTCTAGCCGCCGTTCCGCTCGTCAAACCGCGTTCTTGCCGCCGCGATCTGGTCCTGGTGGGTCATCGCCCACTCGCCCAGTGCCTTCACCGGTTGCTGCAATCCGCGGCCGAGATCGGTCAGCTCGTAGTCGACGCGCGGCGGAATGGTCGGGAAGATCGTGCGCGTGACGAGGCCGTCGCGCTCGAGCCCGCGCAGCGTCAAGGTCAGCATCCGCTGCGAGATGCCGTTGATCATGCGCTTGAGCTCATTGAAGCGCTTCGGTCCGTCGCTGAGCATCATGATGACGAACACGCTCCATTTGTCCCCGACGCGCGCGAGGATCGAAGCGACGCTGCGGCAGTCGGAATGGTTGGGATCCGGCCTCCGCTCGGCAGGAAAATCGATGTGTGTCGGTTCCAAAGATGTGCCCATGGCTCAAAAAAGTGCGTTCTTGCGGGAGTTTTGACAGTCACTCATGTAGTGCGGGTTACAAATCTATACCATGGGTGACCCCAATGAAACTCCTCCATATCGACTCCAGCGTCCTCGGCCCCCACTCCGTCTCCAGGCAGGTTTCTGCCGCCATCGTCGACCGGCTCAGACAGGCGACGCCCTCGCTCGACCTCGTCTACCGTGACCTGACCCAGACCCCGCTCGCGCATCTCTCCGGATCGCATCTGGCGGCCGCCCAGGGCGCGCCGGCGCCGGCGGAACTCGGACCCGACCTCGCGGCGAGTGCGGCCGTGCTGGACGAGTTCCTCGCGGCCGAAATCGTCGTGATCGGCGCGCCCATGTACAATTTTACGATTCCAAGCCAGCTCAAGGCCTGGATCGATCGCGTGCTGGTGGCGGGGAAGACCTTCAAATATGACGCCAATGGTCCGCAGGGCCTTGCCGGCGGCAAGCGCGTGATCGTGGCGATCTCGCGTGGCGGCTACTACGGTCCGGGCACTCCGGCAGCCTCACTCGAACATCTCGAAAGCTATCTGCGCGGCGTGTTCGCGTTCATGGGCATCACCAACCCCGAATTCATCGTCGCTGACGGAATCCAGGTTGGCCCCGACCATCGCGAGAAAGCGTTGGCCGGCGCGCTCCAGGCGGCCACCTCCTTGCGAGCGGCGTAAGGCTGCGCCGACGACAGCCGCTGCCGGACCCCGGCGGCGGCTGAAAGATCGACAAAGCTAAAACCAGGCGCCCTGCACGCCGAGGATCACGGCAACGAGCGACATGAGCAAGCCGATGCCCGAGAATATGGCAACCCCAATGAATTCCGACATGTCGGAGTGCCTGGCGGGAACTGCGGAACGTTCAGTGTAAATACGCGGGTCTGAAATCGGAGCAAAAATGCGTGCTGCTTTCGGCATAACGGGCTCCCTTTAATGGGTCTTATGACCCCCTGCCCGTAGAAAGGTCTTGGCAGCGCACGCGAAGGTTCAACGCATCACGCAAGGTTCAGAAAATACATCTCGCAAGACGCGGGAACCGGCCGGCGCAACCATTTTCGGCGCACCAGCCGATTCAATTTTCACTTCACTTGATCATCAGCGATAGATCGGCGCACCGCTCGGCGAGGCCACCGCGCCGCCGTCGACGAAGATCTCCTGTCCCTGAATGTGCCCGGCATCGTCGGAGGCGAGGAACAGCACCGTCTTTGAGATGTGATCGGGTTCACCAATGCGGCCGAGCGGCGTCGCGAGCCCGATGCGCTTCTCGAACGCCTTCTCCGCGTCGGGCGTTGCAATCGCGGCGCCCCAGATCGGCGTGCGGATCGCACCCGGCGCAACGACATTCACGCGGATGCCGCGCGGCGAGAGTTCCGAGGCCATGATCCGCGCCATCGCCCGCACACCCGCCTTCGCCGCGCCATAAGCGGAGTAGCCGGGATTGCCGAGCACTGAGATCACCGATCCATTGAGGATGATCGAGGCGTTGTCGTTGAGATAAGGCAGCGCCGATTGCACCGTGAAGAACACGCCGGTGAGATTGGTGCTGATCACCTTCTCGAACATCTCACGCGTCGTCGAGCCGAGCGGTGTGCCGCCGGGGATGCCGGCATTTACAAACAAGATGTCGAGCTTGCCGAACTTGTCGGTGCCCTTCTTGATCGCAGCTTCGGTCGCGGCGATGTCGGTCGCATCCGCAGCGAGCGCGATCGCGTTCGGGCCGAGTTCCCTTGCGGCCGCCTCCAACGTTTCCTTGTTGCGCCCTGTGATGATCACCTTCGCGCCCTCGGCCACGAACAGCTTTGCCGTTGCCAGGCCAATGCCGCTATTGCCGCCGGTGATCAGTGCCGTCTTGTTCGTCAGCCTCATGTTCGCCTCCAGTGGTTGCATAATGAAACTATGTTGCCATCTAGGCCGAATGGTTTTATGATGCAACCACACATCCGCGTGATCCGCCCCAACATCGTGCGAACGCGATAGGACCAGGACGATGGTGAAACGAACGAGCTTTGAGGGTGATGGCTGCCCGATCGCGCGATCGCTGGAGGTGATCGGCGATTGGTGGTCACTCATAATCATCCGCGATGCGATGCTCGGCTTGCGTCGCTTCGGCGAGTTTCAGAGCAAGCTGGGCGTGGCCAAGAACATCCTGTCCGCGCGGCTGCGATCAATGGTCGACCACGGCATTCTGGAAACAGCCCCCGCCTCCGACGGCAGCGCCTATCAGGATTATCTGCTGACGCCGAAGGGACGCGGCCTGTTCCCAATCCTGGTCGCGCTCCGGCAATGGAGCGAAGAGTTCGACGATGCGCCCGAGGAGATCGACACCATCATGATCGATCGTGCCAAAGGCCGTCCGGTGAAGAAGCTCGAGCTGCACGCCGAGGATGGACGGTTGCTCAGCCTCGCCGACATCACGCTGAAGCCGCGGCCGGCACCGCGGCGGCGGTCGGCGGGATAACTATCGTACCAGTCGCTCTGTGGCAAAGCCGTGACCAAACACTCGATGTCATCGCCCGCGAAGGCGGGCGATCCAGTATTCCAGAGGCGGTCGTGATTCCCCGATAAGCTGCGGCATACTGGATTCCCCGCCTTCGCGGGGAATGACGAATGTTGTGGAGTGACAGCCACCCTCACGACAGCTTCCGCTTGCTCCGTAGCCGCAAATGCTCGTCGGCCTCGAGCTTGGTCATGCCCAGGAGATAATGGAGCACGTCCAGCTTGTGGCGCTCGGCGAGCTTGCGCAAGCTGGCGACCTGCTCGGCAATGAAGGCAACCGCCTCATCAGCCCCGCCCTCGCCCGGTTCCTCGTTGCGCGAAACTGCTTGTGCGCCCGACGCGGCGCGCGCCCGCTTCTTCTCTGGCTTTGCCACCAGCCCCACCCGAATCCATGCCCCGCGGGGACATTACGCCGATAGCGGCCGCAACTCCAAGGTGGTAATTTGCAACTTTCTCGATATGAAACTTTTCCCAATCCGCGGGCTTTCAACACCCTTCGATTTGACAGGACCCGCCCCACCACCCATGTTCGGGACGAAACGGCCGACCCGAATCTAGAGGAAATCGGCCCAATATTTCCCCGTAAGTTACTGGAACTACATGAATATCGTCATTGTGGAGTCGCCGGCGAAAGCCAAGACGATCAACAAGTATTTGGGCTCGTCCTATGAGGTTCTGGCCTCATTTGGCCATGTCCGCGACCTCCCTGCGAAGAACGGTTCCGTCGATCCCGACGCCAATTTCAAGATGATCTGGGAGGTCGACCCCAAGGCGGCCGGCCGGCTCAACGATATCGCCAAGTCCCTGAAGGGTGCCGACCGCCTGATTCTGGCGACCGACCCTGATCGCGAGGGCGAAGCCATCTCCTGGCATGTGCTGGAGGTGATGAAAGAGAAGCGCGCGCTGAAGGATCAGAAGATCGAGCGCGTGGTGTTCAACGCCATCACCAAGCAGGCCGTCACCGACGCGATGAAGAACCCGCGCCAGATCGATGGCGCCCTGGTCGACGCCTATATGGCGCGCCGGGCGCTGGACTATCTGGTCGGCTTCACCCTTTCTCCCGTGCTGTGGCGCAAGCTGCCGGGCGCCCGCTCGGCGGGCCGTGTGCAGTCGGTGGCGCTGCGCCTCGTCTGCGACCGCGAGCTCGAGATCGAGAAGTTCGTGCCGCGCGAATATTGGTCGCTGATCGCGACCCTGCTGACGCCCCGCGGCGATGCCTTCGAGGCGCGCCTCGTCGGTGCCGACGGCAAGAAGATCCAGCGCCTCGACATCGGCAGCGGCGCTGAGGCCGAAGACTTCAAGAAGGCGCTGGAACTGGCGACCTACGCGGTGACCGCGGTCGATGCCAAGCCGGCGCGCCGCAATCCGCAGGCCCCCTTCACCACCTCGACCTTGCAGCAGGAAGCCAGCCGCAAATACGGCTTTGCGCCGGCGCACACCATGCGCATCGCGCAGCGCCTTTATGAGGGCATCGACATCGGCGGCGAGACCACCGGACTCATTACTTATATGCGTACCGACGGCGTGCAGATTGATCCCTCTGCGATCACCCAGGCGCGCAAGGTAATCGGCGAGGACTATGGCAACGCCTACGTCCCGGATGCACCGCGCCAGTATCAGGCCAAGGCCAAGAACGCCCAGGAAGCGCACGAAGCGATCCGCCCGACCGATCTTTCCCGCCGCCCCGACAGCATGAGCCGCAAGCTCGATGCCGATCAGGCGCGGCTCTATGAGCTGATCTGGAAGCGCACTATCGCCAGCCAGATGGAATCGGCCGAACTCGAGCGCACCACCGTCGACATCACGGCGAAGGCCGGCGGTCGCACGCTGGAGCTGCGCGCCACCGGCCAGGTCGTCAAGTTCGACGGCTTTCTGGCACTCTATCAAGAAGGCCGCGACGACGAGGAAGACGAGGACTCCCGCCGCCTGCCCGCGATGAGCCCGAACGACGCACTCAAGCGGCAGTCGCTTTCCGTCACCCAGCATTTCACCGAGCCGCCGCCGCGCTTCTCGGAAGCATCGCTGGTCAAGCGCATGGAAGAGCTCGGCATCGGCCGGCCCTCGACCTATGCCTCGATCCTCCAGGTGCTGAAGGACCGCGGTTACGTCAAGCTGGAGAAGAAGCGCCTGCACGGCGAGGACAAGGGCCGCGTCGTGGTGGCGTTCCTGGAGAGCTTCTTCAGCCGCTACGTCGAATACGATTTCACGGCCAATCTCGAAGAGCAGCTCGACCGCATCTCCAACAACGAGATCTCCTGGCAGCAGGTGCTGAAGGATTTCTGGACCGGCTTCATCGGCGCTGTCGACGAGATCAAGGATCTGCGCGTCGCACAGGTGCTCGACGTGCTCGACGACATGCTGGGCCAGCACATCTATCCGCCGCGCACGGATGGCGGCGACATCAGGCAGTGCCCGAGCTGCGGCAACGGCCGGCTCAATCTCAAGGCCGGCAAGTTCGGCGCCTTCGTCGGCTGCTCGAACTATCCGGAGTGCCGCTACACGCGCCAGCTCGCCGCCGACAGCGAGACCACCGCCGACCGTTCGCTCGGCCAGGATCCGGAGACGGGTCGCGATGTCTGGGTCAAGGCCGGCCGCTTCGGCCCCTACATCCAGCTCGGCGAGCAGAAGGATTATGAGGAAGGCGAGAAGCCGAAGCGCGCAGGCATCCCCAAGGGCACATCGCCCAGCGATATCGAGCTCGAGCTTGCGCTCAAGCTCTTGTCGCTGCCGCGCGAGATCGGCAAGCATCCCGAGACCGGCCAACCGATCACGGCCGGCCTCGGCCGCTTCGGGCCGTTCGTGAAGCACGAGAAGACCTATGCCAGCCTTGAGGCCGGAGACGAGGTCTTTGACATCGGCCTCAATCGCGCGGTGACGCTGATCGCGGAAAAGGTTGCCAAGGGCCCGAGCCGTCGCTTCGGCGCCGATCCCGGCAAGGCGCTCGGCGATCACCCCTCGCTCGGCACCGTCACCGTGAAGAGCGGCCGCTACGGTGCCTATGTCACCGCGGGCGGCGTCAACGCGACGATCCCGGCCGAGTTCGAAAAGGACACGGTGACGCTGGCACAGGCGATCGCACTGATCGACGAGCGCGCCGCCAAGGGCGGCGGCAAGGCCAAGACAACCAGCAAGACGGCAAAGAAGGCTGCGAAGCCGGCCAAGGCCAAGAAGACTGCAGAGAAGGCCGCGGACGGTGACGACACCGCGCCGAAGCCAAAGAAACCGGCCGCGAAGAAAACCGCGGCCAAAACCAAAACCGAATCCACCAGCAAGGCGCGCGCAGGCGTGGCGTCGACGGCAAAGACCTCGGCGACCAAGTCAGGTGGCGCAGCCAAAGCTCCGGCCAAGAAGAGTGCCGGCACCAATTAGAGGTTAAGTGAAACGCAAGAATGACCATGGCTTTCCCGACAGGCAAGCCATCGTCGCCTTCATCAAGGCACATCCAGGAAAGGTCGGAACCCGCGACATCGCGCGCGAGTTCGGCCTGAAGAACGCCGATCGCATCGAGCTCAAGCGCATTTTGCGCGAGCTTGCCGACGACGGCACCATCAAGAAGAAGCGCCACACCGTCTCCGAGCCGGACAGCCTGCCGACGACGCTGGTCGCCGACATCACAGGCCGCGATTCTGACGGCGAGCTGATCGCCTCCCCCAGCGAATGGGACGAGGTGGAGAGCGGCGAGCCGCCAAAGATCCTCATCACGATGCCGCGCCGGCCGAAGCCGGGTACCGCCGCCGGCGTCGGCGACCGCGCACTGCTGCGGGTCGAGCCGACCAACGAGAACGAAGGCCCGGCCTATCGCGGCCATATCATCAAGGTCTTCGACAAGACCAAGAGCCGCATTCTCGGGGTCTTCCGCAGTCTGCCTGAAGGTGGCGGACGGCTGGTCCCTGTCGACAAGAAGTCCGCCGACCGCGAGCTGAACATCGCAGCCGCCGACACGCGCGGCGCGCAGGACGGCGACCTCGTGAGCGTCGACATCGTCCGCACCCGTAGTTTTGGGCTGGCTTCGGGCCGGGTCAAGGAGAAGCTCGGTTCGGTCAAGTCGGAGAAGGCGATCAGCCTGATCGCGATCTACGCCCACGACATCCCCTTGCAGTTCTCCTCCGCCGCCGAGCGCGAGGCGGAAGCGGCGGAGCCGGCTAACCTTAGGGGACGCGAGGACTGGCGCGACGTGCCGCTCGTCACCATCGATCCGCCTGACGCCAAGGATCACGACGACGCGGTGCACGCGCAGGCCGATCCCGATCCGAACAACAAGGGCGGCTTCATCGTCGACGTCGCCATCGCGGATGTGAGCTTCTACGTGCAGCCGGGCACCGCGCTCGATCGCGCCGCGCTCGACCGTGGCAACTCGGTCTATTTCCCCGACCGCGTCGTGCCGATGCTGCCCGAGCGCATCTCCAACAATCTCTGCTCGCTGGTGCCGGGCGAGCCGCGCGGCGCGCTCGCGGTGCGGATGATCATTGCGCCCGACGGCCGCAAGCGCTCGCACAGCTTCCATCGCATCCTGATGCGCTCAGCCGCCAAGCTGAGCTACGCGCAGGCACAAGCCGCGATCGATGGACGGCCTGACGACACCACCGGCCCCCTGCTCGATCCGATCCTGAGGCCGCTCTATGCAGCCTATGCCTGCGTCAAGCGGGCCCGTGACGAGCGCGATCCGCTCAATCTCGATCTGCCCGAGCGCAAGATCCTGCTGAAGAGCGACGGCACGGTCGACCGCGTCGTCGTGCCCGAGCGCCTCGATGCGCACAAGCTGATCGAGGAGTTCATGATCCTCGCCAATGTCGCGGCGGCCGAGATGCTGGAGAAGAAATCGCTCCCGCTGATCTACCGCGTGCATGACGAGCCGACGCTCGAAAAAGTCCACGCACTCTCGGAATTTTTGCAAACGCTCGATGTTCCCTTCGCCAAATCAGGCGCGTTGCGCCCGGCCCTGTTCAACCGCGTGCTGGCGCAGCTTGAGGGCCACGACCACTTCCCGCTGGTGAGCGAGGTGGTGCTCCGCGCCCAGGCGCAGGCGGAATACTCCTCCGAGAATTACGGGCATTTCGGCCTGAATTTGCGCCGCTACGCGCATTTCACCTCGCCGATCCGCCGCTATGCCGACCTCGTCGTCCATCGCGCGCTGGTCCGCGCATTGGGCCTGGGCGAAGGCGCCCTGCCCGACAGCGAGACCGCGGAATCGCTCGGCGAAGTCGCCGCGCATATTTCGCTGACCGAGCGGCGTGCGATGAAGGCGGAGCGCGAGACCGTCGACCGCCTGATCGCCCATCACCTCGCCGACCGTATCGGTTCGACTTTCCAGGGCCGCGTCTCCGGCGTCACCCGCGCCGGCCTGTTCGTCAAGCTGAGCGAGACCGGCGCCGACGGCCTGATCCCGATCCGATCCCTCGGCACGGAATATTTCAACTATGACGAGAGCCGCCACGCGCTGATCGGCACGCGCAGCGGTACCATGTACCAGCTCGGCGACGTCGTCGACATCAGGCTGATCGAAGCGGCCCCCATCGCCGGCGCGCTGCGTTTCGAGTTGCTGTCGTCCTCAAGCGAGACGAGCCCGCGCGATCGCAGGCGACCCGGCCCGCAACGCCGTCCCTCGTTCAAGGCGCATCCGGGCCGCAGTCCGGATAAAAAACGCAAGCCGTCAAAGCCAAAGCCCGGCAAGAAGGGCAAGGGTAAGAACAAGGGCAAGAGCAAGGGCAAGAAGGGCAAGGCATGGTGACCATGAGCACGGCGCCAAAAATCTGGACGCGCGAGACCGGCCTCATCGAGAAGCGCGATCTCTGGGCCGCGATGAAGCGCGGCTTTCGCGGCCGCTGCCCGCGCTGCGGCCAGGGAAAGCTGTTCCGCGCCTTCCTCAAGACGGCGGACAATTGTGCAGCTTGCGGCCTCGACTTCACGCCGCACCGCGCCGACGATCTGCCCGCCTATCTCGTGATCGTCATCGTCGGCCACATCGTGGTGCCCTCGATCCTCTGGATCGAGACCAATTACACGACGCCGGTCTGGCTCAGCTTCGTGGCCTACCTGCCGTTCACCTTCTTTGCGTCGCTCGCCCTGCTGCAGCCGGTGAAGGGAGCTGTGGTCGGCTTGCAATGGGCTCTGCGCATGCACGGGTTTGACGAGAACCCGCCTGATGGTATTCCGCCTGTGTAAGCACAATAAGCAAGAACAGTCCGGGTGAGGATATGAGCGACACGGCGCAGACGACCGAGAAGGCAAAAGTCCACGAGGAGAAGGAAGCCGATCACCATCCCTATTTCCGCCCGCGGGATGCGGCGACGCTGATCCTGGTCGATCGCAGCGGCGGCACTCCAAAGGTGTTGGTCGGCAAGCGCCACGACAAGGTGGTGTTCATGCCCGGCAAATTCGTCTTCCCAGGCGGCCGCGTCGACAAGGACGATCACCGCGTGCCGTGTGCTGCCCCCATCACCGCCGAGCTCGAAGCCAATCTCGCCAAGGGCAGCCCGAAGACGCCGGCCTCGCGCGCCAAATCGCTGGCGATTGCCGCGATCCGCGAAGCCTGCGAGGAGACCGGCCTCTGCCTCGGCCGCAAGAATGAAGGCAAAGCAAAACTCGAAGGCCCCTGGAAGCCGTTCGCCGATGCTGGCCTCCTGCCCGATCCCTCCAGCCTGTTCCTGATCGCGCGCGCGATCACCCCGCCCGGCCGCGTGAAGCGGTTCGACACGCGCTTCTTCACGGCAGATGCCTCCGCGATCACCCACCATGTCGAGGGCGTGATCCATGCGGATGCGGAGCTGGTCGAACTGGTCTGGGTCGAACTCGGCTCAAAGCCGCTCGCCGATCTGCATCCCATGACACGGAATGTCCTCAACGAGCTCGACACGCGTCTTGCCGCCGGCCCGCTGCGTCACGATGCGCCGGTGCCGTTCTTCCACTTCTACGGCGGCAAGATGCAGAAGGATGTCTTGACGTAGCGTTTTCAAGCGAAGTGGCTACCGGTTCGCGTGAAGAAAACGCGTCAAAACAAGACTTTCAATCCGCGTCCGGCTCCGTGCCGACATAATCGCGCGCCGGCAAATTCAGGGCACGCCCGAGCTCCTGAGCAAGCTGGTTGGCGTCCTCGCGTTTGGTGAAGCTCATCAGCGAAATCGCTTCGGTGCCCTTGTTGCCGCAGAGATTGACGTCGTAGGTGGTCAGTTGAGGATCATAGTCGTCGGTGATGCTGATGAAGTGATAATCGGCGAGATCACGGGACTTTCGAAAATTCAGCGGGCCGAACTGCCTGGTGACGACGATCTGGCGCAGCGCCTCGTTGAGCACGACGAAGGTGCGGAAGGTCAGCAGGATCAGGCCGGGAATGCCGACGAGCAGCCCGAGACCCGAAAACACCAGCACCGGCACGAGATCGTCGGCCAACCGGCCGAAGCCGGAGAAATCCTGGCGCAGCCCGAGCGCGACATTCCAGAGCAGATAGCCGCTGGCCGCCAGCAGCGGCAGCGAGAGCAGCCGGCCGAACCACGGCATCGGCCGGTCGATCCGGACGATGCTGCCGTCTACGGTCATTGCGCTGGCCATGTCATGCTTTCCTGCGGTTCATGGCTTGGTCGGATCGACCGGCCGATTGGTTCGAGAGCCGCCCCGCTCTCGTCCCCTCATGGCCCTCAATGACGCGATTGTGCTGAGCGTGTCGCGAAAAACAAAAAATTCTTCTTAGCCATCCCAATGGCGGAGTTCCCCGGCGTGCCTATGTGTTTGCGAACGACATCAAGAACGGACCAGGGCGCGATGGCACAACGGCAACTCAAGCTTGGCGCGTTCATGCGCCCGATCAGCATCCACACCGGCGCCTGGCGCTATCCCGGGGCCTGGCCCGACGCTAACTTCAACTTCGGTCACATCAAGCAGCTGATCCAGAAGCTCGAGGCCGGCAAGTTCGACGCCTTCTTCATGGCCGATCATTTGGCCGTGCTGAACATGCCGGTCAATGCGCTCAAGCGCAGCCACACCGTCACCTCGTTCGAGCCGTTCACGCTGCTCTCGGCGCTCTCCGCCGTCACCGAGCGCATCGGCCTGATCGCGACCGGCTCGACCACCTTCGACGAGCCCTATCACGTCGCCCGCCGCTTCGCCTCGCTCGACCATCTCAGCGGCGGCCGCGCCGGCTGGAACATCGTCACCACCTCCAACCCGGATGCGGCGCTGAATTTCGGCCTCGACGACCACATGGAGCACGCCGAGCGCTACAAGCGCGCCCGCGAGTTCTACGACGTCGTCACGGGCCTCTGGGATTCCTTCGCCGACGACGCCTTCGTGCGCGACGTCGAGAGCGGGCTGTTCTTCGATCCCGCAAAGATGCACGTGCTCGACCACCAGGGCAAATATCTGAAGGTGCGCGGCCCGCTCAACATCGCCCGTCCCGTGCAGGGCTGGCCGCTGATCGTGCAGGCCGGCGCCTCCGAAGACGGCAAGCAGCTCGCGGCCGAGACCGCGGAGGCGGTGTTCACCGGCGGCGGCAGCCTCGCCGACGGACAGAAGCTCTATGCCGACATCAAGGGCCGCATGGAGAAGATCGGCCGCGACCCCGAACACCTGAAGATTCTCCCCGGCGCCTTCGTGGTGGTCGGAGACAGCGTCGACGAGGCGAAGGAGAAGCGCGCGCTGCTCGACAGCCGCGTGCACTACGACAGCGCCATCGCGTCGCTCTCCGTCATCCTCGGCACCGATGCCTCCGGCTTCGATCCTGATGGACAGCTGCCCGACATCCCCGAGACCAACGCCAGCAAGAGCGGCCGCCAGCGCATGGTCGACCTCGCCCGGCGCGACAAGCTCACCGTGCGCCAGCTCGCCCAGCGCGTCGGCGGTTACGGCGGGCTGTCCTTCGTGGGCACGGCGAAAACCATCGCCGACCAGATGGAGGAATGGCTGGTCGGACGCGGCTCCGACGGCTTCAACATCATGTTCCCGTTCCTGCCCGCCGGCCTCGACGATTTCGTCGACAAGGTCGTCCCGGAGCTGCAGAAGCGCGGGATTTTCCGCAAAGAGTATGAAGGCGCCACTTTGAGGGAGAATCTGGGCCTTCCGCGGCCGAAAAACCGCTTCTTCGAGGCCTAATGGGCCCGATTTGAGTGGTTTTCCAGCCCTAAAACCTTGACATCAGGCGGTTTCTGGCTAGGTTGCCGGCCAACGCGGGCCGTTTGGCCGGCTCCAGATTCCCCAATTTTCTGAGGTTCAGAACATGGCCAAAGCGGTCACCATCAAGGTCAAGCTCGTGTCCTCGGCCGACACCGGCTTCTACTACGTCGCCAAGAAGAATTCGCGCACCATGACCGACAAGCTGGTCAAGAAGAAGTACGATCCCGTCGCGCGCAAGCACGTCGAGTTCAAGGAAGCCAAGATCAAGTAAGATCGGCGATAGCGATGAGTTTTGCGGGGCCCTTTCGGGCCCCGTTTTCGTTCGGGGCCCAATCTCTCCACACGTCATTGCGAGCATGGAGTGGCAGCACGCGCCCCTCTCCTGTCCCGGACGCGCAGCACGCCGCCAGCCTCGCGAAATCCCGGTATGGTTAGAAGGAGTAGCCTCGCGGCCTTCCATTGCGGGGTGGATACTCCTCCACTCTAACCGTCCATGAATCGCAGAGAGCGCCGAGCCACCGCGGCCAAACATTCCGGAAAGGTCACGCCGGCCGCACTCTGCGAGGCCGGCTTTGCGCATCTCCAATCGGGATGCATTGCCGAAGCCGAGCTGTCCTGCCAGCAGGCGCTGACGCTCGACGAGCAGCATCCGGATGCTCTTCACCTGCTCGGGGCGCTCTGCTTTCACGCGCAACAGCCTGATGCCGCCGTGGAATGGATTGGCCGCGCCGTCCAACAGGCGCCGAAGGCAGAATATCTCCTCAGCCTTGCCACGGTGCTGGAACGACAGGGCCGGCTCGAGGACGCTCGCCAGCATTTCAGCAAGGCCTCGAGTCTCAAACCCGATGATGCCAGCCTCTGGAATCACATCGGCAATCTGCTCTGGCAACTCGGGCACAAGGACGAAGCCGCAAAGCATTTGCAGCAGGCCTTGAAGCTCAATCCGAATTACTGGGAAGCCGCGCACAATGGCGGCATGCTGCTTCTTGAACTCGGCCGGCATGCGGAAGCCGTCGAATGCTTTGATGTCACCGAGAAACTGAATCGAACTTCCGCAGCCCTGCATCAGATGCGCGCCGTTTGTCTCTCCGCGCTCAACCGCTTCGACGAAGCGGAGGCCGACTACGAAAAGTCCATCGCGCTCGATCCGAACCTCGCGGAGACGCACAACAATCTCGGCCTCTTGCATTGGCGCTTTGGCCGGCTGGAACAGGCCTTTGCCTGCTTCGATCGGGCGCTGGCGCTTCGCCCGGATTCCCATGCCGTGCTCAACAACAAGGCCGTGGTGTTGCTGCACCTGCAAATGCTGGACGAGGCTTTCGCGACCCTGCACAGATCGCTCGCGGCCGCCCCCGACGATGCGCAGACGCTGTTCTATCTGGCGACGCTTCAGCTCCTCACCGGCGATTTCGAGCGCGGCTGGCCCGCTCGCGAGGCGCGCTGGAGATTGCCGTCAGTCGGCCTGGTCGATCGCGGCTTTTCAAAACCGCTCTGGCGCGGCGAGCGGCCGCTCGAAGGCAAGACCATCCTGCTGCACTCCGACGAGGGGCTAGGCGATGCGATCCAGTTCGCCCGCTATGTGCCGATGGTGGCGGCATCAGGCGCGCGCGTCATCCTGGAGGTCGAGCCTCCGATCCAGCAGCTTCTGGGCGGCATCGAAGGAGTCGCAGAATGTGTCGGCCGATCGTCGACGCCAGCCTTCGACCTGCACTGCCCCTTGGGAACGCTGCCGCTGGCATTCGGGACGCGGTTCGATACGATCCCGCTCGCGCAAGGCTATATCCCTGCCCCGCCGGCAGCGCGCGTAAAGGCATGGCAAGACCGGCTTGGCCCCCACGATCGCTTTCGCGTCGGCCTGGTCTGGGCGGGCAACCCTGATCACAAGAACGATCACAACAGATCGATGGCGCTGCGCACGCTCGCGCCGCTACTTGATTGCGACGTCCAGTTCGTCTCCCTGCAAAAAGGCGTACGCGATCAGGACCGTGCCTTCCTCGCCGAACGCCGTGACATCGTCGACCTCACGGAGCAGCTCACCGATTTCAGCGAAACAGCGGCGCTGATCTCCTGTCTCGATCTCGTGATCTCCGTCGACACCAGCGTCGCCCACCTCGCCGGCGCGCTTCGAGCCCCCGTCTGGACGCTGGTGCCCTTCAATCCTGATTGGCGCTGGCTGCTCGAGCGCGATGACAGCCCGTGGTATCAGTCGATGCGGCTGTTCAGGCAAACCCAGCGAGGCGACTGGACTGGCGTCGTGGAGAACGTTCGCGACGAATTGGAGGGCCGGGTTTCAGCGTGGCGGTCAAAGCAGGATCAGGCTTTGCTCCTGCCGGTGTGATCAAGTCACCACCGCTCGTGTCCCGGACTCGCTGCAGCCTAGGCGATGCGCGACATCGTCCGGCAACGCTGCTACGCGGGGCCGAATTTTCTGATCCGTCATCCTGAGGTGCGAGCCACGCGGCGCAGTTGCGCGGAGGTGACGATGAAATACCAAGTGACTCAGGCCGTCCGCATCACCGGCGCCGGCGGCTGCGACGGCCTGATCAGCGCGAACGCGACCTGGATGACGCCGCCGGCAAGGCCGAGCGCGACGCCGATGCGCCAGGCCATGCTGTAGGAGCCGAGCGCGTCGTAGATCAGCCCTCCTCCGTAGGCGCCGAGGAAGCTGCCGATCTGATGGCTCATGAAGGCGAGGCCCTGGATCATGGCCTGCCAGCGCAGGCCGAACATCTCGGCGACGGCTCCCGCAACCAGCGGGCCGACGCCCATCCACAGAAAGCCCATGATGGCGCCGAACAGCAGCGTCGAGAACGGCGTCGCCGGCAGCATGAAGTACCAGGCGAGCGCCAGCGAGCGCAGGACGTAGATCGCCCCTAACAGCGCGAGCTTGTTCCAGCGCTGGCCGGCCCAACCGAAGAACAGCGAGCCCAGCACGTTGAAGCCGCCGATCATGCCGAGCGTCTGCGCGCTGAGCATCGGATCTAGGCCGCAGATCGCCAGATACGACGGCAGATGCGTGGTGAGGAACACGAGCTGCATGCCGCAGACGAGATAGGCGCAAGTCATCACCACGAAGGCGGCATTGCCGAACGCGGCCTTCGCCACGGATGCTGCCGTGGCATCGCCGAGGTCGTCAGCGGATGGCTTCGGCAGCGGAATGGCATCGACGCGACCGGCATACCACGCAGCGGGGATCATCAGCACCGACATGACGACGAAGCCGGCAAGGCCGATACGCCAGCCAAAACCTTCATTGAGCACCTGCCCGATCGGGGCCGACAGCAGCGCGCCGAGCGAGCCGGCGCCGGAGACGATGCCGAGCACGGTCGAGCGCACTGTTGCAGGGACCGCGCGCGCCGCCACCGACATCGCGATCGCCGCAGCCGTGCAGGCCAGCGAGGTGCCGATCAGCACGCCGGCACCGATCATGATGCTGACGAGACCGTTGGCGGTCGCCATCAGGATGAGGCCGACAATGTACATCAGCGCGCCCACGATCATGATCGGGCGGAAGCCGAAGCGCACCGTCATCGCGCCGGCGAGCGGCTGGAGGAAGCCCCAGGCGAGGTTTTGAACCGCAAGCGCCAGCGTGAAGTCCGATACCGAGAGGTGGATGTCGTGCGTCAGCGGCTGCATGAAGATGCCGAGCGATTGCCGCAGCCCCATGCTCAGCGTCAGCATGATCGAGGCGCCGATCAGGATCGGCAATGTCGGACGCAGGACCTGCAACAGGGGCATTTTTGTTCTCCCTCATGGGCGCTTCAGGCGCGCCGGCATCCGCATTTCGCGTTGATTTTGATTACACAGACCTGTGTAATTAGTCTATAAGAGGCCGGCGCTGTCAAGCCAACAGGACGCATCACGACGCATGGCTCCCCCGCCCGCCCCACAGACGATGAAAGAGCGGATCCTTCAGACCGCCGACAAGCTGTTCTATCTGCAGGGCATTCGCGCCATCGGCGTCGACACCATCGCAGCCGAGATCGGCATCTCCAAGCGCACGCTCTACAACCACTTCCCGTCCAAGGATGCGCTGATCGCGGCCTATCTGGAGCGCCGCTTCGTCAGCGCCCGCCCCTCCGACAGGCCGCCGGTCGAGCAGATTCTCGGCACCTTCGATTCGCTGGAGCGGCGTTTCTCAGCCAAGGATTTTCGCGGCTGCCCGTTCGTGAATGCGGTCGCCGAGCTCGGCCCCACGGACCGCGCCGTGAAGAAGATCGCCATCGCCTTCAAGGAAAGCCGCCGCGTCTGGTTTCGCGAACGGCTGAACGAGCTAGGGGTTGCGGAAGCAGATGCGCTCGCAACGCAACTCGTGCTGCTGGTCGACGGCTCGATCGCGCAGGATTTGGTGCGCGACGATCCAGCGATGGCGCGGGCAGCCAAGGAAGCGGCGAAGGTGTTGTTGCGGAATGCGGGGGTGGATGTGGGGGGTGATGCGAAGCCGGCCGTGAAGGGCAAGCGCGCGCCGCAATAACCGCTGTCGCAGCATGCCCAGATGTCATCACCCGCGAAAGCGGGTGATCCAGTATTCCAGAGGCAGTTGTGATTGAACGAGAGGCTGCGGCGTACTGGATTCCCCGCCTGCGCGGGGAATGACAGCGGAGGGTGTGGCGCTAGCGACTGCACACGACTATCACGCCGCCTGCGACACCACCCGATTGCGCCCATCGTGCTTGGCACGATACAGCGCCATATCAGCACGCTTGAGGACGTCGGCGACCGCCTCGCCCTTCTGCTCCAGCGTGGTCAGGCCGATCGAGATCGTGACCTCGACCCGCTTGGTGCCCTTGTGGATGGCGAAGGGCTCGCCGGCAATCGAGCGGCGCAGGCGCTCGGCGACCATGCCGGCGACGTGGAGATCGGTCTCCGGCATCACGATGACGAACTCCTCGCCGCCGTAGCGGCAGGCCAGATCGATGCCGCGGATCGACTTGCGCACGCGCACCGCGAACTCGCGCAGCACGTCGTCGCCGCCGTCGTGGCCGAAATTGTCGTTGATCGACTTGAAAAAGTCGATGTCCAAAATCATCAGCGCCAGCGGCTTGCCGCGCGTGGATGCCTGCTCGGCGAGCGTTGCCAGATGGCTTTCCATGTAGCGGCGATTGTGCAGGCCGGTGAGCGCGTCGGTGATCGCCATCTCGATCGAGTTCTGCACGTTGTCGCGCAAATGATCGGTGTAGCGGCGGCGGCGAATTTGGGTGCGGGCGCGCGCCAGGAGCTCGGTCTTGTCGATCGGGCGCAGCAGATAGTCGTTGACGCCGATCTCCAGGCCACGCAGCAGCCGCGTGGAGTTCTCGGCTTCCGCAATCGCCAGGATCGGCACGTGACGCGTGCGCTCCAGCGAGCGCGCCTGGCTGCACAGCCTGAGGCCATCGAAATTGTTGAGGTCGAGCGAGACGATCAGGAGATCGTAGTTGCCCTCGGCCGCGTGGAACAACGCTTCGGTCGGATTGGGCTCGACGTCGACGGTGTGCTCGGCGGCGAGGATCGTCGCCAGCCGCTCGTAGGACGACGCGCGATCGTCGACCAAGAGGATGCGACCGCCCTTGCCGGTGTCGGCCACGGCACTGCGCTCGGGCGCCTGCATGCCGATCTCGAGCGAGGTGATGGCGCGCATGCGCAGCTCGTCCGTCATCATCTTCAGTCGCGTCAGCGAGCGCACGCGCGCGATCAATACGACGTCGGAGACGGGTTTTGTCAGGAAATCGTCGGCACCGGCCTCGAGACCGCGATTGCGGTCGGCGGGGCTGTCGAGCGCGGTGACCATCACGACGGGAATGTGGTGCGTGGCCGGATCGGTCTTGAGGCGGCGGCAGACCTCAAAGCCGTCCATGTCGGGCATCATCACGTCGAGCAGGATGATGTCGCATTCGGCGCGGCGGGCCAGGGCCAGCGCTTCGGTGCCGTTCGAGGCGGTCATCACGTCGAAATATTCGGCCGAGAGACGGGCTTCGAGGAGTTTGACGTTGGCGGGAACGTCATCGACGACAAGGATACGCGCGGACACTTTGAACTCACTTCCTATCCGATAAAACGCCGGACCGTCTCAATGAATTTGCCGACCGAGATCGGCTTGGACAAATAGGCTTCGCAGCCGCCCTCGCGGATGCGCTCTTCGTCGCCCTTCATCGCGAAGGCCGTGACCGCGACGACGGGAATGGAACGCAGCTCCGGATCGTCCTTGATCCAGCGCGTCACCTCGAGGCCGGAGACCTGAGGCAATTGGATATCCATCAGCACGAGGTCGGGCCGCATCTTGCGGACGAGGTCGAGCGCCTCGTAGCCGTTGCTGGTGCCGGTGGTCTGGTAGCCGTGCGCCTCCAACAGGTCGCGGAAGAGCTTCATGTTGAGCTCGTTGTCTTCCACGATCAGGACGGTCTTAGCCATCCCGCCCTCCTGTTTGGTCCAAAGACCGATGCATGTGACGCCTCAGGCGCCGCTTTCCGGCGCTTCGAAAACTGGATTCAAACTAGCCTCAGATTCGCTTGAGTTTCGTTAAACCCGAGGGGCCACTTTCTGCGATGTGGTTTCCAGTTGCTTGTTTGGGCCAGCAGGATTCGAGGCCGAGACTCAGTCCCTAGACTCGGGCATATTCCAAAGTAGACACCGAAAGTTAACGGAAAGGCAAACCGGGCCCTTGAAAAAGCCTGTTCACAACCCCCGCGAAGTCGCTGAAATCGTTGCGATTCAGGCTCTGTCCTTTGTCGCCGGCGAGCCTGAAAGGCTGGGCCTGTTCCTGGCCGAGACAGGGGTCGGTCCGGAGACGCTCCGGAATGCCGCCTCGGACCCGAATTTCCTGCTCAGCGTGCTCGATTTCGTGCTGCGCGATGACGACACCGTGAAGGCCTTTGCCAAGGCCTCGGAGCTGCATCCGACCAACGTTGCCGCCGCGCGGCAGGTGCTGGGCGATGCGCTCGGCGACCGGACCTGGGAGCGCGACGTGCCGTGACCGCCCCCGATGCGGCCGGACCCCGCTGCTTCTGCCGGGATTGTCTGGCCGATCTGGATATGGGCGGACGGCGCTGTTCCGCCTGTGGCTCCCCTCGCCTCGTCCGTCACCGCGCGCTTGCGGGGCTCACCATCGCCCATGTCGACTGCGACGCCTTCTATGCGACGGTCGAGAAGCGCGACAATCCTGACATCGCCGACAAGCCGGTCATCATCGGCGGGGGCAAACGCGGCGTGGTCTCGGCCGCCTGCTACATCGCGCGGACCTATGGCGTCCGCTCGGCGATGCCGATGTTCAAGGCGTTGGAGGCCTGCCCGCATGCGACCGTGATTCCGCCTGACATGGCGAAGTATGTCCGCGTCGGCCGCGAGGTGCGCCAGGCCATGCAGGCGCTGACCCCGTTGGTCGAGCCGCTGTCGATCGACGAGGCCTTTCTCGATCTCTCCGGCACCGAGCGTGTGCACGGCATGATCCCCGCAAAGGTGCTGGCGCGCTTTGCCCGCGAGGTCGAGCGCGACGTCGGCATCACCGTTTCGGTCGGCCTGTCCTGCAACAAGTTCCTGGCCAAGATCGCCTCCGACCTCGACAAGCCGCGCGGCTTCGCCGCGCTCGACCAGGAGGAAGCGCGGACCATGCTGGCGGAAAAGCCGGTCGGCTTCATTTTTGGCGTTGGCCCGGCAACGCAAGAACGTCTCATGCAGCGCGGCTTCCGCATCATCGCCGATCTCCAGAAGGCCGACGAGATCGAGTTGATGCGACAATTTCCGAGCGAGGGCCGCCGGCTGTGGCGGCTGGCGCGCGGCATCGACGATCGCCGCGTCGAGGCCGACCGCGGCGCCAAGACGATTTCCAGCGAAACCACGTTCGAGACCGACATCCGCGATTTCGCGACGCTGGAGAAGATCCTGTGGCGGCTGTGCGAGAAGACGTCGTCGCGCCTCAAGAGCAGCGAGCTTGCCGGCTCGACCGTCACGCTGAAGCTGAAGACGGCTGACTTCCGCCAGCGCACGCGCTCGCAGTCGATTGCAGCCCCGACGCAGCTTGCCGCAAAGATCTTCTCGATCTGCCGGGAGATGCTGGCGAAGGAGATCGACGGCACCGCCTTCCGCCTGATGGGCGCCGGCGTCAGCGCCCTACGCGACGGCTCCCCCGCCGACGACACCGACATGCTCGACCGCCGCGCCGCCCATGCCGAGCGGGCGGTCGACAGTCTGCGCAAGAAGTTCGGAAATGCCGCAGTCATTCGCGGCCTTGCTTATGACGGGCCGGAGAAGGTGCAGGAGTGATCTCGCGGCGACGGAGGTGTCGATCCCGTCATCCTGAGGTGCGAAACACGTGGCGCAACGCGCCGGGTGGAGAGCCTCGAAGGATAGACGGCCGAGACACAGCCGGGCCGTTCACCCTTCGAGGCCTCCGCTGCGCTCCGGCACCTCAGGATGATGGGGATAGATTCTTACCTCCGACTGCGATGACAGGAATAATCGTGACAGCTGAACGCGATCTCACCGCGCTACTGCAAAACATGAAGCCGGAGCTGCGGCTGGGCATCTTCGTGTTCTGCACGATTCCGCCAACCGCGAGCATTCCAGGGACAGTCACACCGCTGCTGACGTTTCGCGAGCAGGAAGGAACGACGCTGGTCATCCCACTTGAAGAAGCCGAAGCTGCAGGACTAAACCATGCATTTGCTTCGCGCCTCATCACGTTGACAGTCCATTCCGCACTTGACGCCGTGGGGTTCCTTGCGGCAATCACGGCGCCCCTGGCCGAAGCCGGCATCAGCGTCAACGCCGTGTCAGCGTTTCATCACGACCACCTCTTCGTGCCCGCAGACCGGGCTGACGAAGCGATGGCGTTGCTGGTGGGGCTACCACCCTTGCCCCTTTCGAAAAAGGCCAGCATGGCATAATGCCACTGTTTTGCCCGACGCGTCAAACAAAATTCGTAAAATACGAATTAGCGGCATCCGTTCCAAACGCGCTTCTACTGTGCATGGGGTTGTTTTCCACTTCTTGCCGGCACGGCTCGGCAAGGAGGGAACACCGCACTCAATCCGCGACCGCGATCGCCTCGATCTCGATCAGCCACTCCGGCGCGGCCAGCGCAGAGACGCCGACGAGCGTCGAGGCTGGCGGCTCCATGCCTTCGAAGAAGGCCGAGCGGGCCTTGCCGATGATCGGGCGCAGCTCCGGCTTGTAGCCGACGACGAAGGTCGTGATCTTGACGATGTTGGCGTAAGTGGCGCCGGCCGCCTTCAAGGCGTGACCGAGATTCTGCATCACCTGCGTGGTCTGCGCGGCGATATCGCCCTCGCCGACGATCCGCCCCTCCTCATCGGTCGACACCTGACCGGAGATGTAGATCGTTCGCGCCCCGGAGGCGGTGACGACGTGGGAATAAGCGGGATTGTGATGCAGGCCGCTGGGGCGGAGATGATCGAGCTTGGGCATGGGCTGGCTCCCGACGTTTATGATTGGAAGCGAGCGTAACCGGAGATGGCGTTGAGGGCTAGTGTCGCCGCTCAATTGCAGGGCTTCTTCAATTACAGGGCTTGCTGTCCTTGACGTCGAACTTGCCCATCGCGCCGGAGATCACAAAATCGTTGTAATCGAGCACGAGCTGGCGGGAGACGCCGTTCTCGTAAAGCTCGAACGACATCGCGTAGACGGGCGTCTGCTCGCCTTCCTTCTGCTGGGCTTCGCGATCGAAATAGCTGACCGTCACCGGCCAGCGCGTCAGCGATTTCATGTGCTCGTCCGCTGTCGACGGATCTGGCGAGGCGGTGCGGTCGGCGGGGATCGGCTGACCGATCACGGTCAAGGTGTTGTAGACCTTCTGGCCATCGTCGGAGCCGTCATAGACGGAGAGCTCGAGCAGCGATTTGCCGTCCTTGGCGGCGGCGATGATGCGCTGGATCTGTTCGGTCGGGAACACGATCTTGCCGTCGAGGGTGAAGTTCTTCGGCGTCGGCAATTTCAGCTTGACGTTGATGTGGTCGCCGTCGCGCTCCGCTGAGCCGTCGACGAGGCCGGCCTCGGCCTCGTTCATCCGTGTCTCTATCTTGAAGCGATAGCTTTTTCCGCCGGCATCCTCCCAGGAATTGGAGCGGAGGTCGCTGAGCGTGATCTTGCCCTCGCCGCTGTCGAGCTCGGAGACCTGGCGGAATTCGGACGTATATCCCTCGCAAGCGCTGCCTGCGAAATTGTAGAGAATGCGGCCGCGCGCGCTGTTGATCGAATTCGAGCGCGATTTGACCAGGCTCAGATCATAGAGCGCCTGGTGCGCGAGGAACGGACCGTTCGCGGCATGCGCGCTGCTGCCGGCGCCGAGTGCGGCCGCCGCGAGCGCCATCACACCGAGTGAAGTCCGGAAAAGGTGCACCATATCTGTTCCCTGGGGACGCGCAGATTCGACACTTTAATGACCGTTCCATTGCGTCGCAACTGCGGCGGTTTCACGTAAAGTTGCGCCTCTCGGTCGAACCTTCTGACCTGCCTCAAGAAAATGCAGTCCGCCCCGGCCCTCGCGCAGACAAATCCGCTTGCTTGCATGTGGCGGCACGATGGGCGAAACAGGGCGCACCCGGCGGCTACCCAAACGCACCGGACGGACGAGTTTTCAGACATCGAGGTCGAGACATGGCAGGCACGGTCGAGCAGAAACTGGCGGAACAGGGCATCAAGCTGCACCAGGCCCCATCTCCCGTCGCCAATTACGTCCCGTTCGTACGGACCGGCAATTTGCTGTTCGTCTCCGGTCAGGTCTGCTTCGACCCCGCCGGCAAGCTGATCGCCAAGGGCAAGCTGGGCGCCGGCGTCTCGATCGAGGACGGTGCCGCAGCCGCGCGCGGCTGTGCCGTCAATCTGCTCGCGCAGGTCAAGGCTGCGCTCGGCGATCTCGACAAGGTCGTGCGCGTGGTGCGCCTCGGCGGCTTCATCAACTCGGCGCCGGACTTCGTGGACGGACCGAAGGTGCTGAACGGCGCCTCCGATTTGATGGTCGCCGCCTTCGGTGACAAGGGCCGCCACGCCCGCACCACGGTCGGCGTCGCCTCGCTGCCCGCGGATGCGGCGGTCGAGGTCGAAGGCGTGTTCGAGGTCGCCTGAGGTCAGCATCGTGCGTGCTCCGGATTGGCTGACAGCGCGGCCGGTCGCCCATCGCGGTCTGCATGACATCTCTCGCGGCATCGTCGAGAACATGCCGGGCGCGGTGCAGGCCGCGATCGCAGGCAATTTTGCGATCGAGGTCGACATTCAGCTCTCCGCTGACGGCGAGGCCATGGTGCATCACGACCATGCGCTCGGCCGCCTCACCGACGCCACTGGCCCGGTCGTCGCCAAGACCGCGGCCGAGCTCAAGGCCATCACGTTCAAGGACACCCCCGAGCGGATGATGTCGCTCAGTGACCTCTGCGCCATGGTCGCCGGCCGCGTTCCGCTGGTGATCGAGGTGAAGAGCCATTTTGACGGCGACCGCAAGCTGGTGAAGAGGATGGCCGAGGTGCTGGCGTCCTATCAGGGCCATGCGGTCGGCATGTCCTTCGACCCCGACCAGGTGCTGGCGCTGCGCGAGCTGCTGCCCTCCCGCCCGCGCGGTATCGTCGCGCAGCGGAGCTATGAGGACGAATACTGGACCTATCTCACTCAGGAACAGCGCGACAGCATGCTGTACCTGCGCCATGGCTTTCAGACCCAGCCGCATTTCGTCGCCTTCAAGGTCGATCACCTGCCGGCGCCCGCCCCCTGGGTCGCCCGCAACGTCTTCGGCTGCGCCCTGCTCGGCTGGACCACCCGTACACCGGAGCAGCGGACTCGGGTTGCGCAATATGCCGATCAGATGATTTTCGAGGGCTTCCTGCCGTAGGCTTGATGTTCGCGACCCTTGAAGTCGCTGCTGCAATGCACGATCTTGGGCGCAATGGCATCATCCGAAATCACCTTGGAGGCGGTCCCGTCCATTGGCGAAGTCTCGCCGGAGGATTGGGACGCCTGCGCCAATCCTGGCAGGGCTCTTAATGAGAATTCCTGCAATGAGCACGGCTTGGGAATCTCATCCGGGCTTCCAGGCAACTCGCTCGGCCTGTTAAAGTCCGCCTATAACCCGTTCGTCTCGCACGCCTTTCTTTCTGCCGTTGAGAAATCAGGTTCGGCCACGATCCGCACCGGCTGGGGACCGAGGCACCTTGTGGCCAAGATCGACGGCCGCGTCGCCGGAATCGTGCCCTGCTATCTGAAATCACACAGCCAGGGCGAATACGTTTTCGACCGCGGCTGGGCGGACGCCTATGAGCGCGCCGGCGGCCGCTATTACCCCAAGCTTCAGGTCTCCGTTCCCTTCACGCCGGCCACCGGGCCGCGGCTCCTGGTGCGTGACGGCGTCGATCGCGAGCGCATCACCGAGGCGCTGGCGAGCGGCCTGGTGGCGCTGTGCGGCGTCAGCAAGGCGTCCTCGGTGCACGTCACCTTCGCGCGCGAGGCCGAGTGGAAGCTGCTTGCCCAGCACGGCTTCCTCCAGCGCACCGACCAGCAGTTCCACTGGCACAACGAGGGCTTTACGACCTTTGACGATTTCCTGGCGACACTGAACTCACGCCACCGAAAATCGATCAAGCGCGAGCGGCGCGATGCGCTTGCCGCGGGGATCACCATCCACTGGCTCACCGGCAAGGACATCACCGAGGATGCCTGGGACGCCTTCTTCGATTTCTACATGGAGACCGGCTCGCGCAAATGGGGCCGGCCCTACCTCACGCGCGAATTCTTCTCGCTGGTCGGCGAGACCATGAGCCAGGACGTGCTGCTGGTGATGGCTCGCCGCAACAACCGATGGATCGCAGGTGCGATCAACTTCATCGGCTCGGACACGCTGTTCGGCCGCAACTGGGGCGCGGTCGAGCATCACCCCTTCCTGCATTTCGAGGTCTGCTACTACCAGGCGATCGATTTTGCGATCAAGCGTGGTCTCACGCATGTCGAGGCCGGTGCGCAAGGCGAGCACAAGATCGCGCGCGGCTACCTGCCGCGAACGACCCATTCCGCCCACTTCATCGCCGATCCGGGCCTGCGCCGCGCTATCGACGATTATCTCAAGCGCGAGCGCGCCTATGTCGCGGAGGCTGGGCGGGAGCTGGCCGAACTCGGCCCGTTCCGGAAAGGCATCGACGAGGCGCCTTGACGGTTTGCCGTCGCTGGTGACAGTAGGCGCAGAGTTCTTGGGAGCCGCTGCCATGACCGCCTATGACCCGAACAACATCTTCGCAAAAATCCTGCGCGGCGAATTTTCCTGCCACAAGGTCTACGAAGACGAGCATGTCTTCGCCTTCCTCGACATCATGCCGCGCGTGCCTGGCCACACGCTGGTGATCCCGAAGGCTCCTGCCCGCAACATCCTCGACATCAAGGCGGACGACTACGCCCATGTCGCCCGTGGCGCTCACAAGATTGCTGCGGCCGCGATGAAGGCATTCAACGCCGACGGCATCACTGTGCAGCAGTTCAACGAGCCCGCCGGCGGACAGGTAGTGTTTCACCTGCACATGCACGTCATGCCGCGCCATGACGGCGTCGCCATGCTGCCGCCCGCGAGCCGCAAGGAAGACGTCAAGGTGCTGGAAGAGAACGCGGCCAAGCTGATCGCGGCGCTGAAGAGCTGATCGTCACTCCGTCTGGAAATCTCCCGGCTGCGGCGCGGCCAGCGGCGTGAACTCGCAACGATCCGGCTTGATGTCGATCAGCGGCGTATTGTCGATGCAGTCGAGCCCGCGCACCAAAATTGCATTTCCTTCGATGCCGACGAGCTTGACGATCGAGGTGCCGATCGGATTGGGCCGCACCGGCGAGCGCAGCGAAAAGGTGCCGCGGGTCTTCTCGTTGTTCTTCGGGCTTTGCAGCACGATGTCACGGCGCGACTGGTCGAGCCAGTAGAGCACTTCGAGATTGCTGTAGAAATCGACGCCCTTGATCGCCGGCACGAACGGCTCGAAGATCTCGAGGCGACAGATCGGGCCGTCCTGGCGCCCCTGCCGCGGCGTCTCCAGCCGCGAGGTCCAGGGCGTGCGGATGCGGCCGATGAAGACGAGGCCGGCATCTTCCGTGGACGGCAGCTCGATGGCGACCTCGCCCTCGCGGAGCTCGTTTTCGCGAACCATATTTCCTGTTCCTTGGCTGTTCGGAGGCGGTTTTAGCCTAACCACCACTTGCCGGCCAGCATGAAGACTTCACCGGCGACGACGCCCGCGAAGATCGAACGGCGGGTCAGCAGAAACACGACGAGGCCGGCGGCCACCGCACCATAGCGCAGAGCATCCGGCACGCTGGCGAGCGCACCGGGCGGCTCGACCACGATCTGGGCGATGACGCCGGCGAGGATCGCGGTCGCGACCGCCCTCACCCAAACCAGCAGTTCCGAACCCTCATCGATACCGCCGCCGAACCACAGGCCGAGCATGCGCCAGATCTGGTTGGGCACGACCCCGGCGACGAACAGCACAACCAGCGCCTGCCAATCGCCGATCAGTTGCGCGGCGCTCATGCGCGCACCTCCCGCCACCAGTGCACGCCATAGGCGATCGTGCCGGCCGCCACGCCGCTGACGAGGATGTCGAGACCGGAGTTCATCCTCGCGGCCAGCGGATAGAGCAAAATTCCAAGCGTCAGCGCGACCACGTCTGCGACCTCGCGGCTATTGCGTGCGGTCGAGAACAGGAACGACAGCGGCGTCAGCAGCAGGATCGCAGCGCCCAATGTCTGCGTGAGATTGGCGGCGAGGAAATAGCCGAGCGTGTTCGCGGTCAGGCACACCGAGACCAAGCCGAAGCCGAGCCCGTTGACGAAGGCGATGCGTCGTTCGCGCGGCACAAGCGGCAGGAAGCGATGGCATTCCACCCACAGCGTCACCGCCGTCAGATGTGCCGCGAAAAACAGCTCGCGCCGCTTGGTCGTCGGCGTGCGCATCAACGGCAGCACCGAGACTACCATCGGAAACAGCCTGATCGCACTGACGGTGACCGCGATCGCCGACTGGATGATGGTGGCGCCCGAGCCGAGCGTCGTGATCAGGATGATCTGCGCGGGCCCCGCCCAGACGAACAGCGTCGAGCAGAGCGCCCAGAGCAAGCTGAATTGGGTGTCATGAGCCAGCGCGCCGATGCCAAGATAGGTCGCGAACAGGACGAGCGTGAGGATCGTCTGCGTGATCGAGCGCACACCCCAGGCGAAGGCGCGCCACGGGCTTTGCCATTGCGGGGAATCGAGCGAAGGAAGCGCCACGGGAGACTGGCCGACCGGAGAGGAATCGTGCCTGCATAACGGGCAATGCAAGCACCCGCGTCAAGGAAGCCTGCGGCGGGGCTGGCATGCACGGTGCTCCCTACCCGCTGACGCCGCGGTTCTTCAGCACGAAACACGCCCCGCCCGCTTTGCGGATACGGTTACAGAGATCGTCCGCCTCACTTCGCGTGTCAGCGCCGATGCGCACCTGATAGAAGGCGTGCGAGCCGCGACTGCGGACCACCGAGGAGAGCAGGCTGGGATCATGGTCGCCGATGACGGCAGTGAGGCGCGTTACGGCGCGGGAATACATCGCCAGCGCCTTGTTGCGGTCGAAGCCGGCCGCGAGCTGAACGCCCCAGATCTTCGCGGCAGCGAGCTCGACATGCTGCTCGAGCTCGGCGACGAACGGGTTCGGCGCACGCTTGAGCAGCGCCATCAGGTCGCGGCAGCTCGTCGGCGGCGAGCTCGGCGGTTCCTTGCCCGTGCTGCCGGCCTTGGCCCATGCGTCGACCGTCGCGCCAGTGATGGCGTAGACGTAGTTGCGCGTCTGCTCGGGCATGCCGCCGGTGCCGGCGAGCCACTCCTGCACCCGTCGCGGCCCGGCATTGTAGGCGGCGGCAGCGAGGCCAAGATTGCCGAACTGGTTGCGCAGCTCGTTCAAAAACTCGGCCGACTTCGGCAGCGCCTGCACCGGATTGAAGGGATTGAGCAGTCCGCGCTCGCTCGCCGTTCCCGGCATGAACTGCGCAATCCCCTGCGCCTGCTCGCCGCTGCGCGTCACAGGCCCCACTGCATCGGCCTGGAATCGGCTCTCCTGCCAGATCACGCGGGCGAAGAATTCGAGCGGCAGGTTGGCATCGCGCGCGGCCGCCTCCACGATCAGACAGATCGACTCCCGCGTGTCGCTCTCGCGCGCTGGCTCGTTCCCCGCCTGTTTTGCCGGCGCCTCGGGGCCAAGCTGCGTCGGAGGGACCGGGGCATCCTCGGCAAGCACCGGCGTGCAAACGAACGCCGCCGCGAGCAGCCAACAGATCAGCTTCTGAGCCCCGGCGAACGCCATGTCGCTCCCAATATAGGCCCTTGAATTCGGACCCCAAGGCAACTAGCAACGGCAGGAATTAGCAACGCCGAGCCCGGCCAGGATGCAGACAATCTATTTTGATCTCGACGGCACGCTGACCGATCCAAAGCCCGGGATCACCGGTTCGATCCAGTATGCCTTGAAAAAACTTGGCATGGCGGTCCCGAGCCAGGACGAATTGACCTGGTGCATCGGGCCGCCGCTGCATGCGAGCCTGAAGGCGCTGACCGGAACCGAGGCGCTGGCCGACCAGGCGCTCCTGCTCTACCGCGAACGGTTCTCCGAGGTCGGGCTGTTCGAGAACACACCCTATCCCGGCATCCACGACACGCTGGCGGCGGTGGCCGCGACCGGCACGCGCATGTTTGTGGCAACAAGCAAGCCTGCGGTCTACGCCACCCGCATCATCGATCATTTCGGCCTGAAGTCGTATTTCGAGCGCGTGTTCGGCTCCGAGCTCGATGGCACCCGCGTCGACAAACGGGATCTGCTTCGCTACGCGCTCGACGAGGCAAGAGTCGATGCGGGCAGCGCCGTCATGATCGGCGACCGCAGTCATGACGTCGTCGGCGCCCGAACCAACGGCATGACGGCGATCGGCGTGCTCTATGGCTATGGCAGCGAGGCCGAGCTCCGGGATGCCGGCGCGCATCACATCTGCGCCGCGCATCCGGAGCTGCTCGGCCACTGCGTCGGCTAAGCGGTCACCGTCTCGACCGCCGCAAGCATTCCCGTCTTCGGATGGCAGTTCAGATATTCGAAGAACTGCTCATCGGCAGCCGCCACAGTGACCTCGTGATAGAGCCGCAGCTTCGCTGACGGCCCCAGCGTCGAGAGATATTTCATCGCCGCGCCGAATATCTTCACGTGAGTCGGATGCGATTCCGCCCAGCGTTCCAGTGCAGCGAGACTCTTCCACCAGCTCTGGCCGTAGGATTTTTCAGTCGCCTTGCCGTCAACCGAGAGCACCTGCATGTAGCGGTTGGCATAGCAACCGATCCCGAGCCCATCGTCGCGCAGGAAATCCATGCCCTCACGCAGCACCGGCTCGACGTCGTCGAGATAGAGCTTTCGCTCCGACGCCTCCGTATCGCTCCAGTCCTGCCCGGAGCGGATCAGGCAAAGATTGTCGTGCGCCTTCACGCGCAAGCGTGCACCGTCACGGATCAGCTCAGGATTACCGCCCGGCGACATCGGGTCGGTCTGCGACAGCGGAATGCGGTCGCGCATGCCGCCCCAATAGGCGTGCTCCTGGACCTCGCCGCTCATGCTGTCGGCGATCGCTGCGACCCCTTCGGGCCTGCCGAGCGAGGAGAACAGCGTTTCATGCCGCGCCACGGTGGGGCGCAGCACCTCAATGAAGGTGCCGATGCCGTCGCGCGGCTTTCCGGTCCACGCCTGATGCGCTGGCGCAAACCAGGTGTCGAAGCGTGCGATGTCATCCCAATAGGCCACCGTGACGATGTTGGTATGTCCGGCCTGATCGACATAGTGCGCGCGGTCCCAATGCGTGGGACCGCCCTCGCCGGCAAACAGCCCGGCGATTTCAGCGAGCGCGCCCATCGCAGCCGCCGACGCCGCCCCGCGATGCTGCACGCCGAAATAAGCCATCACCACGCGGCTCACACCGGGCTTGTAGCGCGCCACGAAGGATGGATATGGCGGCTGATAATCATCGGGCACGCGCTTGTGGCGCGTGCGCTGGGTTTCAAGATGCGCGGGAATTGCAGATTCCATGCTGGTACCTCCTCCCTTCGATCCCGGTGATCAGCTCGCCGCCGCGGCAATGTCCGCGGGGTCGATGGTGTCGACCGGCAGCGCGAACTGCTCGACGCGCTTGTAGGGCTTCTTGTTGAGCAGCAGCCGCGTGACGTCCGGCCGCGAATAATGCCCGGCAGGATCGGCGGCGTTCTTGGCAACGCCGATGGCGCCGAGATCGATCTCGGCGATCAGCAGTCCCTCCTGGTCCGGTGCGAGCTTGTCGCCGATCTGGCTGCCATCGGGGCCGTAGATCGCGGCAAAACCGCCGCCGACATGCAACAGCGCATTCTTGTCCGGCCGGTCGCAGAGTTCGTCGATCATGGCCTGCGACACCGTTGCGCAAGGCGCCAGCACGAAGCACGAGCCCTCCACGGCATAGACGCGCGAGGCAGCGTTGTTGACCTCGGCGCCGAGCGCCGGCGCGAAGGGATCGTAGAGCGAGAAGCTCGGCCAGGCCGCGACATGCACCTGCTCGTTCTGGGCGTACATCGCGTATTTCGACAGTGGCTGGAGATGCTCCCAGCAGCACAGCGCACCGAGGCGGCCGATATCAGCGCGCGCATGGACCGCGAGATCGCTGCCGTCGCCCTCGCCATAGACGGTGCGCTCGGCATGGGTCGGCCGCAATTTGCGGCGTTTTGCGATGGTCTCGCCGTTGGGGCCGATCAGCCATTGCGCGAGGTAAAGGCTGCCGCCGTCGCGCTCGGACAGGCCGATCACCGCGGTCAGCTTCGCCTTGCGCACGGCGTCACGCAGACGCTCGGCCTGCGGACTGTCATAGGATAGCGAATTATCGAAATAGCGCTGCACGAAGCCGCGGCCGATCGCCCAGGCTGGCGAGTCCATCCAGATATGCCAGGGGTAGCCGGGGATGAACGCCTCCGGAAACGCGATCAGCTTGGCGCCCTTCTCGGCCGCCTCCCTGATCAGCGCGACCGATTTGTCGATTGAGGCGTCGAGGTCGAGCCAGGCCGGCGCCGCCTGCACCACCGCGACCTTGTATTTCGGATGTTCGATGCCCATTGCCGCCTCCCTTGCCGGTTGATCCCAAACCACGTCCGATGCAGTCTATTGGGCCAAGCCGGGCGACCGCGCGCTCGACCACGGCGGAACAAAAACTCGACTGGCAAAGACACTGGTAGGGATCGCGCCCCGGTACGGAACTTGCCTGCAATCAGGCGGATCTGCGCCACCATGCGGTTTGCTGGACGTGAAAGGGAGGCCTGACGATGACAATCCAGTTCACGACAGACGGCAGCCCCGGTTACCGGCGGCTCGCCCTCTGGCAGGACATCGTCTGCGACGTGTTCGTCGGGCTCGACTGCAAGTCCGACCTCGGCAGCGCTTTTCACGGCTCGGTCACCCAGGCCCCGCTTGGCAAAGCCGTCTGCTCCGAGGTCTGCTCCGAGCGCCAACACGTCTTCCGCACGCCCTCGCGCATCGCGCGCTCGGATCAGGACTATGTCCTCGTTGCACTTGGCAATCGCGGCGATGGTGGTGTGACACAGGACGGCCGCGAAACCGTGATCCATCCCGGCGAGTTCGCACTCTACGATACCACGCGTCCCTATGAGCTGAAGTTCAGGGACACGTTCTCCCAGAGCATCTTCAAGGTGCCACGCGAGATGTTGCAGCGGCGGCTCGGCGGCACCGAGACGCTCACCGCGATCACGTTCGCGGCCGACGCGCCGCTCGAGCGGCTCGCCTATGATTTCATCTTCCGCCTTTGCCAGAGCGCGGATCGGCTTGCGCCGAGCAGCGCAACTGCGCTGTCCGAGCAGGCGGTCGACTTGCTGGCGATGGCGCTGAGCGAACGGCTCGGCGCCACATCGCTGCCATCTTCGACGCATCGCTCCGCATTGCTCTACAGGCTCAAGGCGCATATCCGCGCGCGCCTCGCCGATCCCGACCTCTCGCTAGCCGACACGTCCGCCGCGCTCGGCATCTCCGCGCGCTATGTCAACGATCTCCTCGCCGACGAGGACACCTCGTTCCAGCGCCATGTGCTTGCAGAGCGTCTGGCACAATGCCGGCGCGACCTCGCCTCGCCCCTGCTCGCCCATCGCCACATCAGTGAGATCGCGTTTGCCTGGGGCTTCAACGACGTCTCGCATTTCGGCCGCGTCTTCCGCGAGCATTTCGGGATGTCACCGCGCGACTACAGGCAAAGCCAGCTGCGGCACTGAGAGGCCCGCTGCCAAATTCCGATAGGCGAATTCACGGGATCTTCAGCAGAGGCGGCGTAGAAATGCCACCCGTCCACTAGAGCCGTCTCGGATCGCCACATGTCCATTCTCGCTGTGATCAGCCGCAAGAGTCCGACGCAATTCCCTGACGATGATCTTGCGGCGCCGGAACGACCGTCGACCACGGCGAATCGCGATGAGACACTGGCCGTGTGGATCGAGGCCTTGATTGAGGGCAACTTCCTTGCGCCCGGCCACCTGGGCAGCGACCGTCTCTCCAATGCCGTCTCTAAGCTCGCAGCCAAGCTGGCTGACGATGCCTCGAAGAGGCTCGATGGCATCGTGGATCTCAATGTTCAAAGCAATGAAACCGCGATTTCCGCGGCCCGGATGCTCACGGCTTGTCGAGACGTCGACCAGAGGACCCAGGCGCTCGCAGCAGCAAGCGAGGAGATGGTCGCCTCGGTCGGCCAGATCAGGGCCAACGCAGAAGATGCGGCCGGCAGCGCGGCCAGAATGAAATCGAGCGCCGACCAAGGCATGACGACCGTCCGGCAGGCGTCCAAGGCGATGGAGCGTGTCGAAGCGACGGCCAACGAAGCCTCCGACAAGATCGTGGCACTCAGCGCCGCCTCCGAAGAAATTGGCGCCATCGTCTCGTCGATCGACGCGATCGCAAGGCAGACGAATCTCCTGGCGCTGAATGCGACGATTGAAGCAGCGCGCGCCGGCGAAGCCGGGCGTGGCTTTGCCGTTGTCGCTTCAGAGGTCAAGGCGCTTTCGCAGCAGACTGGCAAGGCAACCGAAGACATTCGTGACCGAATCCAACGATTGAGAAACGAGGTCGAGCTAATCGTGGCCGCGATGTCGGACTGCAGGTCTGCGGCCGTCGAGAGCAAGAACGTCGTCACACAGCTGGGCGAGGAGATGTCGGGCGTGGAAAGCCAGACGACCATACTCACTCACGGAATGCATGAGATCGCCAATATCCTCAATCAGCAGACCGATGCATCTCGCGAGGTAGCCGAAGGTATCTCCGCGATCGCGCGAATGACCCAAGCCAATGTCGAGCAGATCAAGAGCATATCCTCGCAGCTCGACGTCGGCCAGGATATCGCCGGCCGACAACTCCAGGATCTTGCCAGCCTGTCGTTCGACAACAAGATTCCGCGATTAGCCAAGGCGGATCACGTCATCTGGAAGAAGCGCCTCGCCGATATGGCAGTCGGACGAACGACGTTGAAGGTCGACGAGCTCGCCGATCATCATTCCTGCCGGCTCGGCAAATGGTACTACGGCGAAGGCTCCCTCGCGATGCGCAATCACCGGTCCTTTGGGCTGCTCGAAAGACCGCATGCGGAGGTTCACGAACATGGCAAGCGCGCCGCCAAGCTGTTCGCAGACGGTGATCTCGCCGGCGCTCTCAAGGAGATTTCCATGGTTGAAGAAGCCTCTGTCGAAGTGCTCAGGCTCCTCGACGATCTGGCGCACTAAGCCCCTGCTTGTGCGCGACGCGGACCGCTGATCACAACAGCGTCACGAGCTTGTAGCTCCCTCAAGCAGAGCCGCCATGTGTGCATGTGATGGCCCGACACGTAGACCTGCACTACCATTCGCTTCCAAGGCCGCGCCGATCAACTGGCGGCCACGAGGAGCAGTTCGATGGAATACCGACGCTTGGGCCGGTCCGGCCTCATGGTGCCCGCTTTGAGCCTTGGCACGGGCACGTTCGGTGGCGTCGGCCGCCTCGCGGCATGGGGGACGACCGACGCGACGGAAGCGCGGCGCCTTCTGGACATCTGCCTCGAGGCCGGCGTGTCGATGTTCGACACCGCCGACGTCTATTCGCTCGGTGAATCCGAACGCGTGCTCGGCGAAGCCATCAAGGGCCGGCGCGACAAGGTTCTGGTCTCGACCAAGGCGACGTTCCGCTTTGGTGACGGCCCCAACGACATCGGCTCGTCACGGCAGCATCTGCTCGCGGCCATCGATGGCTCACTGAACCGTCTCGGCACCGACTATATCGATCTGTTCCAACTCCATGGCTTTGATGCCATGACGCCGCCTGAGGAGGTGCTTGCGACCCTCGATGTGCTCGTGCGCGCCGGCAAGATCCGCTATGTCGGCGTCTCGAATTTCTCAGGCTGGCACCTGATGAAGTCGCTCTCCGTTGCCGACAAGCACGGCTTCCCGCGCTACGTCGCCAACCAGACCTACTATTCGTTGGTCGGGCGCGACTATGAATGGGAGCTCATGCCGCTCGGACTGGACCAGGGGTTAGGTGCCGTGGTCTGGTCACCGCTCGGATGGGGGCGCCTCACCGGAAAAATCCGCCGCGGTCAGCCGAAGCCCGAAGTGAGCCGCCTGCCCCAGACTGCCGATTTCGGGCCGCCCGTACCGGACGAACACGTCTATCGCGTCGTCGAGGCGATCGACGAGGTCGCCAAGGAGACCGGCAAGAGCGTTTCGCAGATCGCGCTGAACTGGTTGCTGCAGCGCCCGACCGTGTCGACGCTGATCATCGGCGCCCGCAACGAGGCGCAATTGCGCGAGAATCTCGGCGCGGTCGGCTGGTCCCTGACCAAGGACCAGATCGCAAAGCTCGATGCCGCGAGCAAGGTGACGCTGCCCTACCCGTATTGGCACCAGCGCGGGACCTTCTCCGACCGCAATCCGCCGCCGGTGTAATTGGCTACCCGCCAAGAGCCGGCTTGATTTGAGCTGCGTCAAGCCGGCCCATGCGGATCATGGCATCCTACTGTCCCTACGAGGCAGCCCGATGCGCCGATTTGCCATGAAGGCCCTGTTCACAGCCCTCAATCTCGGCCGTGCAGAGCGGACGCGGATCGACTGGGATCGCCGCGTCGTAGTTTTCTCTACGGCCGTCACGATTGGGCTGATAGCACTCTACATCTACGGCAAGGCGACCTCGCGCTGGTGAGTGTGCGAACCGCGCGCCGATCCATGTTCCCAGCGCCACCAGGCCTGCTTCCGGCGCAGGAACCGTCCGTGTCGTGCCGGGTTGCGATGGACGGCGCAATTTCCTAATCGAGGGGACACTCACGGCTCGAATCAAGCACGCTTCCACCATGTCGTCTGTCCCGATCGAGCATGCCGACGGCCTGCCGCAACCCCAGCGCAACCAGGCGGTGCTGACGATTGCGCTTGGCATCACCATGGCCGTGGTCGACAGCGCCATCGCCAATGTCGCGCTGCCGACGATCGCAACCGACCTGAACGCAAGCCCGGCCTTCTCGATCTGGATCGTCAACGGCTATCAGCTTGCGATCACAATCTCGCTGCTGCCGCTGGCATCGCTCGGCGAGATCGTCGGTTATCGCCGCGTCTATCTGGTCGGCCTTGTGCTGTTCACGCTTGCGTCAGCCTTCTGCGCGCTGGCGCATACGCTGCCGCTGCTCACGATCGCGCGCATCATCCAGGGGTTCGGCGCGGCCGGCATCATGAGCGTCAACTCGGCGCTGGTCCGCTTCACCTATCCGCGCAGCCTGCTCGGGCGCGGCATCGGGCTCAACGCGCTGGTGGTCGCCTTCTCCGCGGCGGTCGGGCCGACGCTCGCCGCCGGCATCCTCGCGGTCGGCAGCTGGCCCTGGCTGTTCGCCATCAATGTGCCGCTCGGCGTGGTCACGCTGGTGCTCGGCCTGCGTAGCCTGCCGCACACGATCCAGGCGAGCCATTCCTTCGACTGGCAGAGCGCGGGGCTCTCGGCCATCACCTTCGGCGTCGGCATCGCCGCGATCGACAGCGTCGGCCATGGCGAGGCGACAATCACATGCCTCATCCAGTTCGCGATTGCGATCGTCGCCGGCGCGTCGCTCATCTATCGCGAGACGCACATGAAGTCGCCGCTGCTGCCGCTCGACCTGTTGCGCATCCCGGTGTTCGGGCTGTCGATCGCGACCTCGATCGCCTCGTTCTGCGGGCAGATGCTGGCCTTCGTCGCGATCCCCTTCTACCTCCAAAGCCGCTTTGGCTATTCGGCCGTTCATATGGGTCTGTTGATCACGCCATGGCCGATCGCAGTGGCGTGCGCGGCTCCCCTCGCCGGTCGCCTGGTCGAACGTTATCCGGCCGGCCTGCTCGGCGGCATCGGCCTGACGCTGTTTGCCTGCGGCCTTGGCGGGCTCGCTTTCCTGCCGGCAAGTCCGACACCGCTCGACGTGGTCTGGCGGATGGCGCTGGCGGGCGCCGGCTTTGGTCTGTTCCAGACGCCCAACAACCGCACCATGATCGCAGCCGCGCCACGCGAGCGCGCCGGCGGCGCCAGCGGCATGCTGGGCACCGCGCGCCTGCTCGGCCAGACCACCGGCGCTGCGCTGGTTGCGCTGTTCCTCGGACGCTATCCGGACGACGGGACCCGGATCGCGCTTCTCGCCGGCGTCGGATTTGCCCTCTGCGGCGCCATGCTGAGCATGTTGCGGCTATCGCCGGCCGGCGCACGCGGCGCCGAACACGTCCGCGTGCAGGACGATCAGCGCATGCGCGGCGAATAATCGGCTCCCAAGCACAGGTCTCCGCGGCCCCCTCGCGCAACCTGTGCGTCACTAAACCATCTGGACCAATGGCCTATTGCCATCACTCTCAGGTTGCGCATGATTGCACATGGGGTTGGGGACTTATTTGATGCGTTTATTTGGAATTATGGCGCTCAGCGTCATGCTGGGCGGCTGCGCGTCTGTCACGCGCGGCACCACCGAGAACATCAGCATTTCATCCACACCGTCAGGCGTTGAAGCTGTGGTCAGCGGGTTGGAGGTTCCGACCACCTGCATGACACCTTGCTCCGTGGTCGTGAAGCGGAACGCCGACGTCTCGATCACCTTCCAGAAGGAAGGCTATGAGCCGCAGATCGTACCGCTCAGCCGGGACATCCAGACCGGAGGGGCCGCAGGCTTTGCCGGCAATCTCCTGCTCGGCGGTGCCATCGGCATGGGCGTCGATGCCGCAACGGGCGCAGCAACTGATCACAAGCCGAACCCGGTCATCGTAACGATGCAGCCAGTGGCCGCTCCTCCCCGCGCGCGGCCGCCCGCGCCAAAGAAACCGCGGCCGCCAGCGGCCGCCGCGCCTGAAGCCGGCACCTAGACCCCGGCATCGCGCTCCAAGCAAAAAGGCCGGCTCTGCAGCCGGCCTTTTCGATTCATGATACGCCGATCAAGCCTTGACCAGCGGACCCTTCGAGGTCGGTCCCTTGGAGCCGCCGGGGCCGCCCGGCTTGTTGGGCTTGCCCGGCGGACGCTTGCGGGCGGGCAGTTTTTCCTGCTTCGGGGTGACCGGCCCCTCGACGAACTCGAAGCCGATCTTTTCCTTGGTCTCGTCGGCCTCGTCCTTCACCAGGACGACGCGAACGTGGCCACCGCCCTTGAGCTTGCCGAACAGCACCTCGTCGGCCAGCGGCTTCTTGATGTGCTCCTGGATGACGCGAGCCATCGGCCGCGCACCCATCTGCTCGTCATAGCCGTGCTGGACCAGCCAGGTCTTGGCGGGCTCGGACAGCTCGATGGTGACGTCGCGGTCGCCGAGCTGCGCCTCGAGCTGAAGCACGAACTTCTCGACCACGGTGCCGATCACCTCGACGCTGAGATGGCCGAACGAGACGATGGCATCGAGACGGTTGCGGAATTCCGGCGCGAACTGCCGGTTGATCGCCTCGTGATCGTCGCCTTCCCGCTTCGAGCGCGTGAAGCCGAAGGCCTGCTTGGCGAGATCCGAAGCGCCCGCGTTCGTTGTCATGATCAGGATCACGTTACGGAAGTTGACCTGCTTGCCGTTGTGGTCGGTGAGCCGGCCGTGATCCATGATCTGGAGCAGCACGTTGTAGAGGTCGGGATGCGCCTTCTCGATTTCGTCGAGCAGCACCACGCAATGCGGATGCTGGTCGACGCCGTCGGTCAGCAGACCGCCCTGGTCGAAACCGACATAGCCGGGAGGCGCGCCGATCAGACGCGACACAGTATGCCGCTCCATGTATTCGGACATGTCGAAGCGCAACAGCTCGACGCCAAGCGACGCCGCGAGTTGCTTGGCAACTTCGGTCTTGCCGACGCCGGTCGGACCCGAGAACAGGTAGCAGCCGATCGGCTTCTCCGGCTCGCGCAGGCCCGCGCGTGCGAGCTTGATCGAGGCGGCGAGCGACTCGATCGCCTTGTCCTGGCCGAACACGGTGCGCTTCAGCGTCTGCTCGAGATGCTTGAGCACCTCGGCATCGTCCTTCGACACGCTCTTCGGCGGGATCCGCGCCATCGAGGCGATCGTGGTTTCGATCTCCTTGATGCCGATGGTCTTCTTGCGCTTGTTCTCGGCGACCAGCATCTGCGCCGCACCGGACTCGTCGATCACGTCGATCGCCTTGTCGGGCAGCTTGCGGTCGTGGATGTAGCGCGAGGACAGCTGCACCGCAGCCTCGATCGCCTCATTGGTGTACTTCAGCCGATGGTAGTCCTCGAAATACGGCTTGAGGCCCTTGAGGATTGCGATGGCGTCCTCGACGGTCGGCTCGTTGATGTCGATCTTCTGAAAGCGCCGCACCAGCGCGCGGTCCTTCTCAAAGTGCTGGCGGTATTCCTTGTAGGTGGTCGAGCCCATGCAGCGGATCGTGCCCGAGGCAAGCGCCGGCTTGAGCAGGTTTGAAGCGTCCATGGCCCCGCCCGACGTCGCGCCCGCACCGATCACGGTGTGGATCTCGTCGATGAACAGGATGGCGTTGGGATGCGCCTCGAGCTCCTTCAGGACCTGCTTCAGGCGCTCCTCGAAGTCACCACGATACCGCGTGCCCGCGAGCAGCGTGCCCATGTCGAGCGAGAACACGGTCGCAGCGGCCAGAACCTCCGGCACCTCGCTGTCGACGATGCGCTTGGCGAGGCCCTCCGCGATCGCGGTCTTGCCGACGCCGGCCTCGCCCACGAACAGCGGATTGTTCTTCTGCCGGCGGCACAGCACCTGGATCGCGCGGTTGATCTCGGAATTGCGTCCAATCACCGGGTCGATCTTGCCGTCGCGCGCCTTCTTGTTGAGGTTGACGCAATAGGTCTCGAGCGCCTCGCCCTTCTTCTTGGCGTCCTCGCTGCCCTTGGTCTCGGTCTCCTCGTCGACGCCGCGCACGGGCCGCGCCTCGGAGACGCCCGGCCGCTTGGCAATGCCGTGACTGATGTAGTTGACGGCGTCGTAGCGCGTCATGTCCTGCTCCTGCAGGAAGTACGCGGCATGGCTCTCGCGCTCGGCGAAGATCGCGATCAGCACATTCGCACCGGTCACCTCTTCGCGACCGGAGGACTGCACATGGATCACCGCACGCTGGATCACGCGCTGGAAGCCGGCGGTCGGCTTGGCATCGTCGGCGCCATCCGTCACCAGATTCTCGAATTCGGTCTCAAGATAATTGACAAGGCTCGTGCGCAACTTGTCGAGATCAACGCTGCAGGCCCGCATGACTGCGGCCGCGTCGGAATCATCGATCAGGGAAAGCAGGAGATGTTCGAGCGTCGCGTATTGGTGATGACGCTCGTTGGCGATCGCCAGTGCACGATGCAGGGATTGTTCAAGGCTTTGGGAAAAAGTCGGCATTCGCGTCCTCTATGGCCCCCACCATCATGATCGCCATCGCCCGGTCAGGCAACAACAACCTTTGTCACATATAGTTATACAAGATCGCGGCAAAAGACCGGTTCCGCGACTCTACGGGCATTACGCACCCACCGCATTCTCGATGCAAAACCCGTTCCGATTTGGGCAAAACTACCCATTTGGGCAGGACAGGCGCCGGCGCTGAGTCGGCCGGATCACGCCGCAGCATGCGCTGACGTCACACACCGCACGAACAGAACCGATCTAAAGAACACTGGATTCGAACGCGCGGTTACTTCTTTTCCATCACGCATTGCAGGGGATGCTGGTGCTTGCGGGCGAAATCCATCACCTGCGTGACCTTGGTCTCGGCAATCTCGTAGGTAAACACACCGCACTCGCCGATCCCGTGATGATGGACATGCAGCATGATCTTGGTCGCGGCCTCGACGTCCTTCTGGAAGAACTTCTCCAACACATGGACCACGAATTCCATCGGCGTGTAATCGTCGTTCAGGATCAGCACACGATAGAGGTTCGGCCGCTTGGTCTTGGGCTTGACCTTGGTAATGACAGACGTGTTCGGACCCGCCGGGCCACCGGAACGGTTCTCGTCGTTGCTCATCCGGGGAGCATGGGCGGCGGCAGCCGCGGACAGGTCGAGTCTGGAAGTCAATTGCAGCATGGCTCAGGCGTTCAAATTCCCCACGGAAGCGTCTGACGGTCCGCCGCGCCGCCCACACGCGTGGGTCTCGCGCCGGCGCGCCGCCTTGTCGGATCGCCGCTTCCAACCGGTCCGGTCGAGCCGGATCGATTGCAGGCAATATGGGCCCGCCCCCGGCTCGCCGCAAGCATGCAACGGCTCGGCCGATGCGACCGCGGCGCCCCGATTCCCGGTCCGGGCGATCCTGCGCAAGGTTAGTCAATCCGGACCGGTTTGACAAAAACTTCCGGCCGGCCTGCTCAGAACATGCTGATCAGGAACCTGACCGCGACGCTTTGGCACGGCCATTCCTCCGGGTTTCTACGGTCTGATTTACCCCTCGTTCAACGCTGTGGCGCGAAATCCGGCAAACCACACATGTCGGGGTTGTCATGTTGCGCCGGCCCGTTGTCAGCCGCCTTGGACGGCAGCTCGCCCGTTTCGCCCGGGCTGAGCAAGCAATTATGCCGTGATCTTTGCCATAGCGCTCGTTCCGGTCCTGAGCTTCGTCGGTGCGGCGGTCGACTATAGCCGCGCGGTCAAAGCCCGCACCTCGACGCAGGCAGCGCTCGACTCTGCCGCCCTCATGCTCTCCAAGGACCTGTCGTCCGGCGCCATCGCCACATCGCAGATCAGCACGAAGGCCACGACCTATTTCAACGCGCTGTTCACCGACAAGTCCGCGCTGCCGAGCGTCACGGTCACCGCGACCTATACCGCGAGCACATCCGCGGGTTCGACCATCCAGCTCACTGGTGACGGCGATTTCACGACCACCTTCATGAAGATCGCCGGCTTCCCGAAGCTTGGCATCAATGCCTCATTGACCAGCGCCTGGGGAACGGTGCGGATGCGCGTGGCGATGGTGCTCGACAATACGGGATCCATGGCCGACGCCGGCAAGATGCCGGCAATGCAGACCGCCGCGAAGAACCTGATCGATCAGCTCAGCGCGCTCGCCAAGGCCGACGGCGACATCTACATCTCGATCGTCCCGTTCGCCAAGGACGTCAATGTCGGCGCCGGCAATTACAGCAAGCACTGGATAGATTTCACCGACTGGGATGCCGCGAACGGGAGCTGCAGCAGCTCGCGCTATACGAACCAATCTTCATGCGTGAACAACAGCAAGACCTGGACACCGGCCAATCACAATACGTGGACCGGGTGCGTGGTGGACCGCGACCAGGACTATGACATCAAGAACACGACGCCGACGAACGGCAATTCCGCGACGCTCTTTCCGGCCGACCAATATTCCTATTGCACCACGGGCAGCTCAGCCTATCTGCAGCCGATCGTGCCGCTGAGCTACAACTGGTCCTCGCTCAAGACGGTGATCGACAACATGAAGCCGACCGGCAACACCAACCAGGGCATTGGTCTCGCCTGGGGCTGGACGACATTGTCCACGGGCGATCCCACGAATGCGCCCGCCAAGGATTCGAACTATACCTACAAGGACGCCATCGTCCTGCTGTACGACGGGCTCAACACGCAGAACCGCTGGTACAGCAACGCCTCGCAGATCGACGCGCGGCAGATGAAGCTGTGCGACAATGCCAAGGCCGCGAACATCACGATCTACACGGTGCAGGTCAATACCGGCGGCGATCCGACCTCAGGCGTGCTGCAATATTGCGCCAGCAGCACCGACAAGTTTTACCTGGTCCGCTCGGCAAGCCAGACCGTCTCGGTGTTCCAGAGCATCGGCACGTCGCTGTCGAAGCTGCGCGTGGCACGCTGACCAGAGCCTTGCGCAAACGAAAAAGGCCCGGCTGATGCAGCCGGGCTTTGTGATTTCATCAGTTCAGAAACTTACTGGGCCGCCGGGGTGAACTTCGACACGACCGTCTCAACCGGCTTGAACGCCTGCTTGGCGAGGTCGCTGTAGAGGCCGGCGATCTTCTGCGATTCCGCGACGAAGGTCTCGTAGGCGGAACGGGCGAAATCGGTCTGGGCTTCGAGCGCCTTGTCCAGCGACTTCACGCCGGAAAGCTTCTCGACGAACGACTTGGTGTCTTCGAACGACTTCTTGGTGTAGTCGCCATACGCGCTGGCGATCGCCTGGAGGCCGTGCTGCACCGAGCTCGCGGAGGCAACGCAGGTCTCGAAATGCTCTTTCCCGTAGTTCTGAAAGTCTTCAACCTTGAACATCTTGGAATCCTTTTCCCTGGCTCGCGTCCGGAAGCCCCGGCTCCCTGACTCTGCCCACAAATAGTGCAACGCACAAAAAAGTCAAGAATCTTGTGCGACGCACAAAATTCGGCGCAAGTTGCGGAAATTCCCGGGCTTTCCCGCAAGGTTTTCTTAAGCTTTTGGAAACCGCGGCACCCTACCCTGATTCCCTGGACGTGTTCACTTCCGCAGGCGGCCAAAAGCCGTTTGAGAACATCACCTTAGCCAGAACAGCGGCTCAGGCCCAACGTCCCCCGCAGTGAACACCAGCGGAGGGACAGCCTGAGCAGGTAATGATCCCGGGTCCGCAGGGCACAATTTCGCCTCACGAGCCGGTGATCAAGTCACAAACGGGGACGGGGTTCCATGCTTCGTAGCAACTGGTCTTCCTCGCGCTTGGCGCGGGTTGGCGTTTTCGGGCTTCTCACGGTCACCACAGCCGTCATCTTCACGACCGATGCAGCCGACGCACGGCGCTACCGGCGGCACTATGCGCACCACCGGGTGCATCACGAGGCCTCCGAGAGCTACAGTCCGCAATTCGCGTCGATCATCGTCGACGGGAATTCCGGTGCGGTGCTGCAATCGACCAGCCCCGATGGCATTCGCCATCCGGCTTCGCTCACCAAGATCATGACGCTCTATCTGCTGTTCGAGCGTCTGGAGTCCGGCAAGATGAAGCTCGACACCGAGATGCCGGTGTCGCAGCACGCCGCCGACCAGGATCCGACCAAGCTGAACCTGCGTGCCGGCCAGACCATCCGCGTCGAGGACGCGATCAAGGGCCTCGTCACCCGCTCGGCCAATGACGCCGCTGTCGTGATCGCTGAAGCGATCGGCGGCGACGAGGACGATTTCGCCGCGATGATGACGCGCAAGGCGCGCGCACTCGGCATGTCCAGGACGGTTTACCGCAACGCCAATGGCCTACCCAACGACGAGCAGGTGACCACTGCGCGCGACCAGGCGACGCTCGGCCGCGCCATCCAGGAGCGCTTCCCGCGCTACTATCGCTACTTCTCGACCACCTCGTTCACCTGGCGTGGCGAGCAGATCCGCAACCACAATCACCTGCTCGGCAGCGTCGAGGGCGTCGACGGCATCAAGACCGGTTACACCCGCGCCTCCGGCTTCAATCTCGTGACCTCGATGCGCCGTGGCAACCGCCACCTCATCGGCGTGGTGCTCGGCGGCCGCAGCGGCGGCTCGCGCGACGCCATCATGCGCAATCTGCTCGCCGAGAACCTCGAGAAGGGCGCAACCACCCACACGGTTGCCGCAGTGACCGAGCGCAACGGTGCCGATGCCAGCAGCGACGTCGCCGATGCATCGGAGACCCCGGCTCGGCCCGTTCCGCCGGTCCAGGTCGCAGCCGCTCCTGCTCCCGAGGCCCCCGCGCCGCGTCCGGCCTCCCGCCTCGCCACGCTTGCAGCCGCGACCGCAGCGATGCCGCCGGCTCAACCCAAGCCTGAAGCCAGGCCCACCGAGTCCAAGATCGAGCCCGCACCTCTCACCAATGGCGTGATCTCAAGCCAGCCGCTTGCCCTCATTCCGGGTTCGTCCGAGCCGATGAAGCCGGTCCGGGTGAAGACGGTTCAAGTCAAGGCCGGCGCAGTCAAGGTCGCCTCCGCCGCCCCGACACAGGTCGCCCCGCAGGTCACCAACACGATTCCGGCCCGCGGTGAGATCGCCGAGACGTCCGGCGCCGTCGTCGCCAGGGCCGACATGGTCAACAAGCCGGAGCCCGCCCGAGCCGAACTGCCGCAGCAACCTGCTGGCTTCGGCACCGGCAACGGCGTTCTCGGCGTGCTGCCGGCCGCCACCGCTGCGGCGCCCGCACCGGTTGCCAAGCTTGCCTCCGCCGATCCGTCCCCGCAGCCGATCCAGATGAGCGCCACCAAGCCGGCCATCACCCATAGCGGCTGGATCGTGCAGGTCGGCGCGCTCGAGAGCGAGAGCGAGGCCCAGCAGCGCATCGAAGCCGCTCGCAGCTCGGCCCGCGGTCTACTCAGCAGGGCCGATCCGTTCACCGAGCCGGTCGTCGCGAGGGACAATCGCAAGCTCTACCGCGCCCGCTTTGCCGGGCTCGAGCGGGATCAGGCCGAGGCGGTGTGCAAGACGCTGAAGCGCGCCGACATCTCCTGCATGACCGTCCGCAACTGATCTCTCAGATACTTCCAAGCCAAAATGCCCGCGCCTTGCGCGGGCATTTTTGTTTTTGAGGACGCGGTGGCGCTGCAGGCTGTTCCGCGACAACCTCTCGTCAAGAATTTACGGTTAAAACTTTGCTCAAGGGATCGACCACGCCGACAATGGCGGGCATCGGGGCGACGGCAAACAGAGCAATCGGAACTCACGCGGTACGGGCGTTTGTGGCGTGGTGCCGGAGTTAGCCGTTATGCGTACGAAGCAGAGTATCCTTGGCCTCGTTTACCCGGGCAGCGAGGTACGTCGAGCCCCCCTGGTCGGGATGCAGTTTCTTCATGAGGGATTTGTGCGCCCGGCTGATGTCGTCGCGCCCCGCTCCCGGCTGCAAGCCAAGGATCTGATAGGCTTCCTCCGCCGTCATTTTGCCGCTCGCCGCCGCGCGGCGCTGCCCCCCTGCCGCGTCGCCCTGCGCGTTCTGACGCCAGGCGGGAAACCGGCGGTCCAGATAGCTTTCAAGTAAGGCCACGCTCTCGGCATCGAACGCCGGGACCATCGCCAGCAAACTTGCAAGATCGAACTCTTCAAGACCGCGCCCGGCGTGAGGCCCGGCGACGATCTGGCCCGAGAGCTCGCCGGAATCATGATCGAGCCGCATATCCAGGAATTGTGATCGCACGCGCGAGGTCTGACCGGATGAGCGCGATGCGCCACCCCTGAACAGGCCCCGGACATTGCCAAAGCCTGCATTCGCGAGCGGCGTCCAGCCGAGCAAACCAGCCCCGAATAGTCCGAGCGGGATCGCCACCGCCAGTTCGCCCCGCAGGCCGGTGAAGGCGGCCACTGCGAGCGCCACCACGCCGCCCCCGACCTTGATGGCGCGCGCAAGCACGGCCGGATTGGCGGCGCGGAACATCTGGAGCAGCAGATAGAGCGTGATAACAGCGACGAGGCCGGCGATCAGAGTCATGGTGGGAATATAGTCGCCCTCTTGTCAAAAAGCATGATGTCCTTCCCTCCGTCCACGTTCGGACGGTGACAAAAGCTGTTCTGTTGCCATAAGCAGTTGCCCCCATCATTCCGGCGCACTCGGAAGCAGCGAAGGTCGCATCACCACCCAGGAAATGATGAGGGGGCTTTGGGGAAGACGATGAGCGAGGGATTCAAGCCACCGATCGTGCCGGCCGCCTTCTTCGGTATCGTCCTGGGCCTTGCGGGTCTCGGCAATGCATGGCGTGCCGCACACCAGGTTTGGCAGTTGCCGGCGATCATCGGCGAAATCATTCTCGCCGTCGCCTCGATCGTCTGGGCGGTTCTGATTGGGCTGTTCGTGCTGCGCTGGATTTTTGCACGCGCCGAGTCGGTCAGTGAAGCGCATCACCCGGTCCAGTGCTGCTTCATCGGCCTCGCCGGCGTCTCCACCATGCTGATCGCGCTCGCTGCTGCGCCCTATTCGCACCATGCCGCCATGATCCTGTTCGGGCTCGGCGGAGCGTTTACGCTCGGTTTCGCACTGTGGCGGACGGGACTGCTGTGGCGCGGCAACCGCGATCACACCGCGACAACGCCGGTCCTCTATTTGCCAACCGTTGCGGGCGGCTTCGTCACCGCCGGCGTCTCAGCGGCGCTCGGCTACCCCGACTGGGGGCAGCTCGCCTTCGGCGTGGCGCTGTTCTCCTGGTTCGCAATCGAATCCGTGCTGCTGCACCGTCTCTATACCGTCGAGACGCTTCCCGTCGCGCTGCGTCCGACGCTCGGCATTCAACTTGCGCCGCCCGTGGTCGGCGCGGTCGCCTATCTCGCAATCAATGGCGGTGTCCCGGACATGTTCGCGCATATCCTCATCGGCTATGGGCTGATGATGGCGCTCCTGCTGCTTCGATTGTTGCCCTGGATCATGGAGCAACCGTTCTCGGTGTCCTATTGGAGCTTCACCTTCGGCGCCACCGCGCTTGCGATCGCGCCAATCCGCGTGGTCGGGCACGGCGACACCGGCGCGATCGCTCTGCTCGCGCCTTATCTGTTCGCGGCCGCCAACCTCGTGGTCGGACTAATCATGCTCGGCACGCTGCGCCTGATCGTGCAGGGACGCCTGCTGCCGCCCGTTGCGGCTTCGTCTCCGACGCAGGCCGCGCCGGCGTGAGGCGTTACTTCATTTGTCCGATCAGTTGCGCGGCGCCACTCGCCGTCTTAGCCAGTCTCAGCAATGCCTCGCGGCCTCCAGCTGCGTAGGCCGCAGCGGCCCTCAACAGCTCGCGCAGCTGTGCCGCCGCGCCCGGATCGAACCGGCACCAGGCACCGCCGGTCAGACGCGCAATCTCGCGAAACGCCTGTTCGGCGACTGCATCATGGCCTTCCTGAAACAGGAACACCGGCACCTTCAGCATGCCGAGCTCGCCGGCCTTGGCGCAGAGCGCGTCGACCTTCTCCTCCATTGCGTCGCCGACGAAGACGACAGCACGCACACCTGATGTAACCGCCTCGCGCCGCGCGTCGGTCAGCACTCTGCCGATCTGGGTGTCGCCGCCGCGACAATCGATCTTGCTCATCAGCGTCGCCAGCTTGCTGCTGTCGGAAATCCAGCCCGTCGCGCGGCATTCATTGTAGCCGCGATAGTAGACCAGTCGGATGTCGAGGCTGCCAAGCGCAGCAGCCTCGCGAAACATGTCGGCCTGAAGCGCGCAGGCCATGTCCCAGGTCGGCTGCCGGCTCATCGTCGCATCCAGTGCGAAGATCAAGCGGCCCTTCGCACCCGGTGCATGCGGAGACAATGCCCGCGCCTTGGCAACGAAGGCGGCGACATCCTCGGAGGTCGAGCTCTTTGCCTGCGGCAGCACGCCGTCGCTCTCGGCTCGCGCCGACACGGCATCGCTCTGGCGGGGTTTGGTGGGGTCGTCGGGCATCCATCGTCACATCGGGTCTCAGGCCACCAATGTGGATGGCGTGCCCTGCCCGGTCAATGTGCAAAGCCTCCGCAGGCGGGAGCCGGCGGAGGCTTTGAGACTTGCTTCGATCAGCTCTTCTCGGATTAGCTCTTGGCGGGCGCCATCAGAGCCACCGGACCCGGCTCCAGGATCTTGGGCGGAGCCGAACGGGTGTCGACCGGCGCAATTGCGCTGTCGGTGTCGCTCAAGAATTTATCAAGCATGCCCTGGATCGAGTTCTTGGCGTCGTCCGGACCTGTGTCGCGCATGTCGTTGTGCTGGAAGTCGGTCTTCACGACCTGGATACCGGCCTTCTCGCACTCCTCGTCGGTCGGGAGCACGCCCGGATCAGTCTTGAACTGCGGATCGTGAGAGCGGAACGAAAGAATCTTGAATTTACCAGCGGTGACGAAGGGCACGCGGAGATTGTCCAGCGTCACGACCTTCTTGACCTCGTCCGGATATTGCTTGGCGAAATACATAGTGATGTCGCCGCCCATGGAATGGCCAACCATCGTCACCCTGGTGTAGTCAGCGTTGGGCTGAACCTTCTTCATCTCCTGCATCGCCAGATGGATATTGGCGACGCCGCGCAGAATCTGCGGCAGGCGGCCGACATAGAGCTCGCCAGGCTTGGTCACCATCGGCGGATCGGTCGGCAAATCATGCTGCGGGCTTACGACCAGGTAGCCACGCGCAGCGAAGATGTTGGCGAGAAAGCCGTACTCGGTGTTCTTGACGGTGTTGCCGTGATTGATCACCGCAACCGGAAGCGTGATCATGCCGGCATTAGCCTGCATTTCCTTGTCGCGACGGATCGCGATGTCGACAGGCACGGGACGATTATCGCGCGAAGGGTCGTAGAAGGTGATGGTCTCGTGCTTGATGGCCCACTTGCTCGCCGTGAAATAGGCGACACTGAAGAGGGCTCCCACACAAACCAGAACGGCAATTCCACGCTTCATTTTCGTCCTCAGCCTCAGGCCGTGCGACCTGATCCCTGTTGAAAATCGTGTTTCTTCCGGAGCTCTTCGGCCCCTGGTCGCCTATTCCCCAATATATGTCACAGGCGCGTGACAGGAAGGCCAAATATTGTGAACTGACAGCCCTTTCATTGTGCGATGCACACGTTTGGTGGGCACCGCGTTCTGATACCGCTACCTCCGGGTACAGATGATCATCCGACGCAACCCGTCACGATCGGGTTCAATTTCACGGTGAATGCCCGGTGAAAACAACTGCAGGCGAGATCTGTTCCGGCGGGAACCGATGTCATGATCGACCGGGAAGTAACAGCGTACCGTGCCTAGGCGCCGAGGATGTCGTGGACCTCGAGCGGCTTGTCCACCTGGCTGAACCACTCGGCGCGATTTGCCGCACGGCGGCGGCCGCGCTCGTCGAGCGGCAGCTTGAGCTGGCGCAGCAGGCTCGTCACCTCCTCCCGCGCGGTGAGATGGCCAAGATTGGGCCGCATCCCGAGCGTGGCCTCGTCGATCTCGTCGAGTGCCGTGAGGCCACGCGGGAAGAACTCGCGATAGACGACACGTTCGGCGAAGCCATCGACGTAGCGGAAGCCGAGCCGCAGCGATAAGTCCTTCAGCCCATCGGCGACGAGCTGCTTGTTGCGAGAGCCGAGCATCGACAGGCGATTGCGCACCACGATCCAGTCGGTGGTCGAGCCGTCGAGTTGACGACGCTTGCGCCTGACATCGCGCACCATTTCGGCGTAATGGCTTTCTCCCGTTACCGCGTAATTGGTGGGATCGACGGTACCGAGCACGTCGAAATCGAGGAAGCTGTCGTTGATCGGCGTGACCAGCGTGTCCGCCATCGAATGGGCCAGCCGCATCAAATAGCTGTCGGTGCCGGGCGTATCGATGACGATGAAGTCGAAACTGCTCTCGACCGCCGAGACCGCCTCCATGAACTGCTGGAACTCGGAATTCTCGTTCTCGGCGATCAGCATGGTTTCGCCGAGCTTGATGCAGCGATGCACCGGCAACTCGAGGTCGAGCTTGGTGCGGCGCGCCCAGGCAGAACGGTTGTTGATGTAGCGGGTGAAGCTTTGCTGGCGGCAGTCGAGGTCGATGGTGGCGACGCGCTGACCAGCCTTCAGGAGCGCAACCGCGATGTGCAGGGCGGTGGTCGATTTGCCGGAGCCGCCCTTCTCATTGCCGAGCACAACGACGTGCGCCGAGCCGGATTGGCTTTGGCTAGCCTGCACAAGCATGGCGATCCTCAACACCCCTTAAACAATATCTTCGAGTTGGCCGCGTCTGCGGTCAAGTGAAATGCGTGACAGGATAACGAAATCACAGTGCGATGATGGTCATCATGAATCGCGTCGCGGCCTTTCGTCTGTGATCCAGCCCACAACGACGCGACATCCTCGCTGCAGGGAATGCTGTGCCCGATGTCGATGCATGGCGTCCACGACCGGCGCTTGTTAAGGTTAGCCGGCTGCGCGGCTGGCGGCGCCCACCCCCAACCATTCCGAGTTCTGATGTCACCAAGCCCCCTGATCACCCGCACGGTGCCCGCCCTGCGACGCGCCGTCGACAATCTTCGCAAGCGAAAGGCCACGGTCGCGCTGGTGCCGACCATGGGGGCGCTCCATGACGGGCATGTGTCGCTGGTGCGCCTCGCCAAGCGGCGCGCGAGCCGCGTCGTCGTGTCGATCTTCGTGAACCCGACCCAGTTTTCGCCATCAGAGGATTTCGGCGCCTATCCGCGGACCTGGAAATCCGACATCGCCAAGCTTGCGGCCGAGGATGTCGACATCGTCTGGCACCCCGGCGTCGAGGCGATGTATCCGGAGGGCTTTGCGACGCGTATCGTCCCGGAGGGGCCGGCACTGGCCGGGCTCGAAGACCGCTTCCGCCCGCACTTCTTCGGCGGCGTCGCCACCGTCGTCGGCAAGCTGTTCACACAATGCCGGCCTGACGTCGCGATCTTCGGCGAGAAGGACTTTCAACAATTGCGCGTGGTGACGCAGATGACGCGCGACCTCGACCTCGGCGTGAAGGTGATCGGCTCCCGTACCGTCCGAGAGCGCGACGGGCTCGCGATGTCCTCCCGCAACGTCTATCTCTCGCCTACGGAACGCCAGACCGCCACCGTGCTCTATCGGGCCATGACCGACAGCGCCGGACGGATCCGGGCCGGCGAAGCCATCGCGAGCGCGATGGCGCGCGGCGCCGAGATGGTCGCGACGGCCGGCTTTGCGCTCGACTATTTCGAGCTCCGCCATGCCGAGACGCTGGCGCCCGTCACCTCGCGCAAGGACGGGCCGCTGCGGATCCTGGTCGCCGCCAGGCTCGGCACGACGCGGTTGATCGACAATATCGCGGTTTGAAGCGCGATGACGGCATCGCGCTTCAGGTTATTGTTGGAGCATGATCTTTCCGGAAAACCGCCGCGCACTTTTCCGGACCATGCTCAGAGCAATCCGAGATCGCGCAGTTCGCGCCGCATCGGCTCAGGCATCGCCGCGATGGTGCCTGCGGCCGACTTGCCGAGATCGGGCGGCACGGAATCGTCGGTGAGATAACGCCAGCCCTGGAACGGGCGCATCGGTCGCGGCGACACCGAGACCACCTTCGGCTGCATCACGATCCGGCAGCGTCCGATGCCGTCCTTGTCGCGGAATGGCTCGATGCCGATGATCTTTTCACGCGCGGCGATCTCGCCCTTGATGACCCAATAGAGCGATCCGCCGGCGAGAATTTCGGCGTCGCGCTTCGGCACCATGCGGGTGATATGGATGTGGTGTTGCGGCAGGCCCTTTTTCTTGGCCGTCTGCATCCGTTCGGCGACCCACCCCTTCAATTCCTTGACGGAGTCGCAGCCGACGGCAAGCTTGATCAGATGGAGTGGCATAACCCAGCATTAGCGGGCCATGCCCGGGTTTTCAAAGCCGAACTAGTCGTTATCCGCAGCCGCGGGAGCCGCGCCCGGCGGCGGTGCGAGCGGAACCGGTGCGGCGGCCGGTGCTCGCGCGGCCTTCGGCGCGGACGGCCTCCTCGCGGCCGGTGCCGCGGGCGCGGCCGCCTGGGCCGAGGCCGCAGCCGGAGCACGTTGGGCCGCAGCCGGTGTTGCCGCCGCATTGGCGGGCGGCGGCTGGCGCGTGGCCGCCGTCGGCGGCTCCGGACTCATGATGCTCACCGGCGGGGTCGACGAGGCGCTCGGGAACTCGGCATTGGTCGGCTTGCCCGTGGGCATCGATGGCGGCAGCGCCGCGATCGGGTTGGGCGGCAGCGCTCCGGGCGCTGCTGCGGGCGAATTCCAAGTCGGCGCGTAGCGCGCGACCATCTGATCGTAAAGATGGGAATCCATGTTGGCAGCGACCTGCTGCTGGTCCGTCAGCGAGCGGAACGCGGCGCAATCGAACTGGGTGCAGCCGTCGCGCGCGACCAGCACCTGCGCCACGAGGCCGAAGCGATCACGCTCCAGCGCCTTGCGCAGCACCTTCGTGTCGAGCGTCAGGCTTTTGTCGGCGGTCGGGGCATCGCCGAGCGCGGTCAGCCGATCGATCCGGGCCGCCGTATAGGCGACGGCGGCGGCCGCCGTGTCAGGCGCGCCGAACAGCGCCTTCTCACAGCCGGTGGCCACGGCATCGCCGGCGAGGTCGTCGAGGCAGGCCAGCGCCGGGAGGGTCGCGGTCACCGTGGCTTGCGTGCGGGCTTCGGTCGGCGCCGCCTGCCCCACTGGCCCATAGATGCGCATAGTGGCGGCCACCGCGATACCGATCGAGAGCAGCGTGATGACAGTCAGCGCGCCGTTGGCGACCGATTTCTCGGCGCGCAACAGCGTGATCAGCATGATCAACCCGAAGAAGCCGGCGGCTGCCAGGGTCATCCACATCGGGAAGGATGGCGAGCGCCAGATTTGGTCGAGCGACGAGGCCCATGCCCAGTTCATGCGCGATGTCCCCTCACGCGAGCAAAGAGCTGATGGTCAAGCGAGCACCGCGAGTCGGCAACTGCCCCCGGCCCACCTTGCCGAGGCGAAGCGGGCCTTTTGACGGCGAGCGGCGCAAATTCGTCCGCGATGTCAATGCGTGGCGAGCGCCAGCGCATTACGAGAGCGCGAGCTGGCTTTCCTTGGCGACCCGTTCGAAAGCCTCAGTGGAGCTCTTGATCCGATACTGGCAGTCGTCGCCTTCCGTCGGCAGCAGGCGAATGATCTCGTAGGAACCACTCGCAGCCGGGCGCGCGACGTTGCTAGCAGTGAACAATACGCGCGTTCCCACGGGGAATTTATGCTTCAACGCCCATCTCCATCACTCAAACAGCGCCGGCCGTGCCCAAGGTCCCACTGCGACGGACCGGCTGAAAACCCGGTGTGACCTATAGCACGCGCTGCGGCGTTTTGGCCAGCAGTATGCCGGCATGGCAAATACGCCAAACCCGCAGTGTTTTCAAGATGATAGCCGGCGAACGGCGGCCGATGATACCGCCGGAAGCGGTCCTCTCAGGCGCCGTGGGGCAGATGGCCGTTCGGGCTTGCCTGGTCCACGGCCTTGGGCAGCTCCTGGGCCAGGATCTCGCCGAGCTCGTCGACCGGGATGTTGTAGCGCGCCGCGAGCTGGCGGACGGTGTCGTTGCCGAGCACGGCGCGGAGCTGGTCGGCCGAGATCGACATGTTCTGGCCATTGCCGAGCCAGGACTTCACCTGGTCACCGAGGCCCGCCTGCTGGAGCTTGGCGACGATCGCGCCCAAGCCGCCCTGGTTGTTGCTGCCCATCACCTCGCTCAGCACGGCCGGCAGGACGGCGGCGCCGAGCTGGCCAAGCGCGCTGCGCAGTGCGGGATTGTTTCCAGCGAGTCCAGAATTCCCATGGCCGTCCCCTCTTTCGTTGTTCCCTATGATTGAGCGCCGCCGATCGGCACGCCGTCAAGCGGCGCCCATTCACATTCTCGGCTACACGTTCTCGAACTTTTCGATGACAAGTGTTTCGGCGAGACCGTCGCGGGTCCATTCCTGGAACGCCGGCATCGCCATCATCGTATCCATATAGGCCTTGGTCTCCGGCGTGACTTCGATGGCGTAGGTGCGGAAGCGATGCACCACCGGGGCGTACATCGCGTCGGCCGCGCCGAAGCGGCCGAACAGGAACGGCCCGCCGGCGCCGTAGCGGGTCAGACATGTGCGCCAGATCTCCTGCACGCGCGCGACATTGGCCTTGGCGTCCGCCGACAGCGTCACGGGCCGCACCGGACGGTGCAGGTTCATGCCGCATTCGCTGCGCAGGGCCATGAAGCCGGAATGCATCTCGGCGCACACCGAACGGGCAAACGCGCGCGCGGCAACGTCGTCGGGCCACAGCTTCTTCTCCGGATAGCGCTCGGCGATGTACTCGATGATCGCCAGCGAATCCCACACCGTGATGTCGCCGTCGACCAGCACCGGTACCTTGCCGGCGCGGCTAAAGGACAGAATCTGCTCCTTGTCCGCGGGATCGTCGGTGTAGAGCGGGATCACGGTCTCCACGAACGGGATGTCGTTGGCGCGCAGCGCAAGCCAGGGCCGCATCGACCATGACGAGTAGTTCTTGTTACCGATTGCGAGCTTGAGCGCTGCCATGTCCGTGGTCCTTCCATAAGTCCGTCTGTGCGGCTGCTTTTAACGCCATCGTCCGCCGCCAATCAATCGTTGCCGCCCCCCACCATGCATGGCAATCGTGATGGCTCGCGAGGAGAGTGACATGAGCAGGCATTGGGTCGACATCACCGCCGTCGGCTTCTTCATTATCGAGTGGCTGGTCTATGCCGTAACTCTCGAGCATTCCGCCTATGGCAGCGACAGCCTGTCGGCCCGGATGAATCGCTACCGCGAGGTCTGGGTGCGCCGCCTGCTCGACCGCGAGGCCCGCATGGTCGACATGCAGATCATGGCCTCGCTCCAGAACGGCACCGCCTTCTTCGCCTCCACCAGCCTGTTCGCGCTCGGCGGCACGCTCGCGCTGCTGCACGCCACCAACGATGCCATCACGATCCTGGGCAAGCTGCCGATCGATCTCAGCACCTCGCCGGCAATGTGGGAGCTGAAATGCGTCGGCCTCGTGCTGATCTGCGTCTACGCCTTCTTCAAATTCGCCTGGGCCTATCGGCTGTTCAACTATGTCGCCATCCTCTACGGCGGCATGCCGCCGGCCTCGCAGCGCGACACGCCGGAGGCCGAGGCCCATGTCGTGCGCACCACACGCGTGTTCGAATCCGCCGGCCGCCATTTCAACCGCGGCCAGCGCGCCTTCTTCTTCGCACTCGGCTATCTCGGCTGGTTCGTCAGTCCCTGGGTGCTGTTCGTGACCACGGCCGCGGTAGTGGTCGTGACATGGCGGCGGCAGTTCGCGTCCAGTGCATGGGCCGCAATGGCGCCGGAGGTGCCGCACGCGACGACTACGAGCCGAAATCCCGCGGCGTGAACGAAAGGTCCATCACCTTCCATTCCTCGTACTTGTCGACGGGCAACATCTTGTAGGGCTGGCAGGCTTGCGTCGCGCTTATCGCTGATTTCACGATGGCCACGCCCTTCGCCGACGGCGGCGCCTCAATCAGGATCGGCTCGCGCGCCAGCGTGCCGTCGGTGGCCATCACCACGCGCAGCCTGATGCGAACGGCATCGGTCGGCGCGACGCCCGCGGGCAGTTTCGAACAGCTTCTGAGGTGACGCCGAAGCTCGGCAACGACCTCCGGCGGCAGCTTGGCGGCGATCGAATCCTTGGCATCGCCGCCATCATCCTTTGGGGCGTCTTTCGGCGCGGGCGGCAGTTCGGGCGGCAAGCCCAGCATCACGCCATACTTGATGGTGACATCGGGCTCGGGTGGCTGATAGGCCGGAGGGGCGGCCTGCGGCTGCGACATTGCGGGCGGCGGCTGCTGCATCTGAGATTGCTGAGGTTGCGGCTGCGCATAGGCCTCTTCCTGCTTTGCCGCCTGCGACGGCGGAGGCTGTGGTTGCTTCTGTTGCGTCTCGCGCGAGGCCTGCTTCTGCTGAGGCGGCGCCTTCTCCTTGGCCGCAGGCTTATGCGATGTGTCCGGCTTGTCCTTATCGGTGAAGTCGAGCTTCGGCAGCTTCAGGTCAGGGAGCGGCTCGGGCGGCTTCTCCTTGGCCTTTTCCTCGGCCTTTTCCTCGGCCTTTTCCTCCGCCTTGGCCTCTTCCTGCTTCACCTGCTCCGGCGTGACGATGTCGACCGCAACGGTCTCGGGCGGCGCGGAATGAAATGGATGGACCTCGCTGATCACGATGATCAGCGCGACCAGCGTCAGATGCGCGATCGCCGACGCCGCAATGTCCGTCCGGATGATCTTCCGCAGTTCCATCGCCCGATCTTGGGTTGCCGCCCTGCTCCTAGCATACCCAACTTCCCCCTCAATCCCATTTCGGCGCGAAGCCGAAATCGGTCAGGCGCCCCCTGGGACTGGCCAGTGCGGCGATCGCCGCCATCTCGTCATCCGAGAGCTCGAAATCGAAGATCTCGATGTTTTCCGACAGACGTTCGACACGCGAGGTTCTGGGAATGGCAGCGACATTCTGTTGCACGAGCCAGCGCAGGCAGATCTGCGCCGGCGTCTTGCGATGGGCGTGGCCGATGTCCACGAGCGTCTGGTCGGACTTGATGCGGCCCTTGGCGATCGGGCTGTAGGCAACGAGCGCCATCCCGTGCCGGTCGCAGGCCGCCCTCACCTTCGCCTGGTCGAGATAGGGATGATATTCGACCTGGTTGCAGACCAGCGGCTCGCTTGACAGGGCGACCGCCTGCTCGATCAACGCCACCGTGAAATTGGAGACGCCGATGTGGCGCGTGAGGCCCATGCGCTTGGCATGCGCCAGTGCGCCCATCGTCTCCTCAAGCGGTACGTGCGGATTCGGCCAGTGCAACAGTACGAGGTCGACCTGGGGAAGCCTCAAGTGCACCAGGCTCTCCTTGATCGACCGTTCGAGATCGTGGGGCGCGAAATGGTTGGTCCAGACCTTGGTGGTGACAAAGACGTCGTCGCGGCGCACGCCGGAGGCGCGCAATCCGTCGCCGACCTCGCGCTCATTGTCATAGACCTGGGCGGTATCGATATGACGGTAGCCGAGCCGCAGCGCCTGCTCGACCACGCGGGCGCAGGTCCGGCCGCTCAGCTCCCAGGTCCCGAGCCCGATCGCCGGGATTTTCGCGCCATTGGCCTCGACGAACAGCATGAGGAATCCTCTCTGTTGCGGCAGCCCCGGGAGTCGTCAACGCCGTCATTATGGACCTGGTCCGCCAGAGTGCAACGGACGAGACTGGCTGTGGATGCGTATCTTCAGCCGCAATGCTGACGTCAGGCTTTGGCGAGCGCCTGGAAGACCGTGTCAGGCGCATGCGCGATCACGGCCAGCAGCGCGCGGGCGGGTCCGCGCGGAGCGCGCTTGCCCTGCTCCCAATTGCGGATGGTCTCGACGGGCACGCCAAGCTTGGCGGCAAACTCCATCTGGGTCAGACAGGCGCGCCGGCGCAAATCGCGCACCCCGAGTGCGCCGGCTTCCGCCGGCGGAGTCTCGACCGCAGACTGGACCGGCTGGACGGAAAACGGCTGAACTGGAAGCTCCTGCCCATCCCGCAACTCAACGACCCGTCCGTCCGCCTTCAGCCGCAACCGCATGCTCATTCCCCCAAGCGCGAGGGAATCATGCGGGAGGTCGCTTAAGGTCGAATTAAAGACGCGAGTCGGTAGCCAGCAGCCCGGCAGACAAGACCTACTTCAACCCGAACCACAGCGTTGCGATGCCGAGGAAGGAGAAGAAGCCGACCACGTCAGTCACCGTCGTCACGAACGTGCCCGAGGCCACGGCCGGATCGGCCCTGACGCGTTCAAGCGCCATCGGGATCAGGATGCCGCCGAGCGCACCGGCGACGAGGTTCACGATGATCGCAAGCCCGATGACGATTCCGAGGCCCGGGATCTTGAACCAGGCTACCGCGGCGATGCCCGTGATCACGGCGAAGCCAATGCCGTTGACGAGACCGACCAGCGTCTCGCGGATCACCACGCGCCAGGCGTTGGAGGAGCCGAGCTCGCGGGTGGCGAGCGCGCGCACTGCGACCGTCATGGTCTGGGTCGCGGCATTGCCGCCCTGGCTCGCGACAATCGGCGCCAGCACGGCGAGCGCCACCATCTTCTCGAGCTGGCCCTCGAACAGGCCGAGCACAGACGACGCCAGGAAGGCGGTGGCGAGGTTGATCAGCAGCCAGTTGAAGCGGCCGCGCGCAATGGTGAGAAACGTGTCCGACAGCTCTTCGTCGCTGGTGACGCCGCCGAGCGCCTTGAGGTCCTCGTCCGCCTCCTCCTCGATGACGTCGACGACATCGTCGACGGTGATGACGCCGACGAGGCGGTCCTGGGTGTCGAGCACGGGAGCCGCGACCAGATTGTACTTGCCGAACATGCGAGCCACCTCCTCCTGGTCCTCCAGGACGGAGACGCGGCGGCGATCCTCGTCGGTCAACTCGGTCAGCGGCACCGGGCGGCGTGCGCGCAGGAGCACGTCGAGCGGAACCGCGCCCTGCCAGTGCTGGTCCTTGTCGACGACATAGATCTCGTAGAAGCGGTCCGGCAGATCGGGCGTGTCGCGCATGTAGTCGATCGCCTGCCCGACGGTGAAATCCTGCGGCACGGCGATGAACTCGGTCTGCATGCGCCGGCCGGCGGAGTTTTCCGGATACAGCAGGCTGCGCTCGAGCGCGACACGCTCCTTGAGCGGCAGCTTCTCGAGGATCTCCTCCTGCTCCTGCTCGTCGAGAGTTTCGAGCAGCTCGACTGCATCGTCGGACTCGAGCTCGCGGACACCCTCGGCTACCGTTTCCGCCGGCAATTCGTCGAGGATTTCCTCGCGAACGGCCTCGTCGACCTCGTTCAGCGCGGAAAAGTCGAAGTCGGCGCCGGTCAGCTCGACCAGGCGGACCCGGTTGTCGGGCGCGAGCGCCGCGATGAGATCACCGAGGTCGGCCTCGTGCAGATCGGCGATGCAGGCACGTAGCGTAGCGCTATCGCCGGCCTCGATCGCGTGGGCAATTTCCTCGACGAATTCATGCCTGATTTCGCCGTCTTCATTGCGCATGGGGACGTGGTCGAGTACCAATGTCTCGGCGGAAGCAGCGCCATCGATCTGTTCATCCATGGGAACGCCTCGCCGTTTGACAGGTTGATGGTTGGGGCTGACGGTCCCGCAATACCCACAAGACAATCGCAAGCGCAATGGCAAATATGTACCGGCCGAAATGGATCTCGATCGCGACGAGCCTGGCTCTCGCCGGCCTCACCGTGATCGGCTCGGCCCGGGCGGCTGATTGCCCCCGAAGCGATGCGCTCGGCACCTCGCGGGTCCTGAGCGTCGATGCCAAGTCGACGCCACGCGTCGGCTTGAAGAGCTTTCCGCAGACGCTGCCGCTTGAAGATCACGAGGTGGTGCTGACCTTTGACGACGGTCCGCGTCCGCCCTCGACCAACAAGGTGCTGGCGGCGCTGGCGCAGGAATGCGTGCGCGCGACCTTCTTCCTGGTCGGTCGGAGCGCCACCGAATTCCCTGATCTCGTCAAGCGTATCGCGCGCGAGGGGCACACCATCGGTCACCACACCTGGTCGCATCCGTACATGGCGCGGATCCCGGCCGATACGGCGAAGTACGAGATCGACCACGGCATCGCCTCCGACGAGAAGGCGTTGCACGGGGTCTCGACCACGACACCGTCGACGCCGTTCTTCCGCTTCCCCTATTTCGAGTCCACGCCGGCCCAGCTCGACATGCTCGAGCAGCGGGGCATCGTCGTGTTCGGCGCCGATTTCTGGGCCAGCGACTGGAACGACATGACGCCGGAGCAGGAACTCAAGCTGATCACCGACCGCGTAACCGCCGCCCGCAAGGGTATCATCCTGTTCCACGATGCCCAGGCGCGCACGGCGGCCATGATGCCGGACTTCCTGCGGTGGTTGCGGGAGAACGGCTATCGCGTGGTCCACATCGTGCCGGCGGGCACGTCACAGAAGAACGCCGACGCACATTGATGCCGGAATGTCACGGCTGACCAAAATGGGGTGATTTGAGCCCTATTAACACTCTGTTCATGCTACGCCATGCAATGATTGAGGGGCACCTCGGGCGGAAAAGGTCTTTGCGCCTGAACCGTTTTCTGATGTCTCCGACCTACCGATATCGTAGCCAACGCAGATGAGGGCAGACGGGGTTTCATGATCGGAAGTAGCGTTGTTTTTCGGGCGCGATCGTGGACCGTCCTGCTGCTGGGCTTGCTGACCACCGCATCTCCGGCTGCCTTGGCGGCCGAGTGCTCCGGACATCCCGATGCGCTCGGTACCTCGCGCACGCTCGTCGTCGACCCGCGCGAACATCCGCGCATTGGCACCATGCAGTACCGCGAGACGCTGCCGTTGAAGGACCACGAAGTGGTGCTGACCTTCGACGACGGTCCGCTGCCGAAATATTCCAACCAGGTGCTCCAGATCCTCGCCAACGAATGCATCAAGGCGACCTTTTTCATCATCGGCGAGCAGGCCAAGGCGAACCCGGAAGGCGTGCGCAAACTGGTCGCGGCGGGTCATACCGTCGGCACGCACAGCATGACCCATCCGCTGACGATGAACAGGATGCCAATCGAGAAGGCCGAGGCCGAGATCAACGGTGGCATCGAGTGGACCTCGGCGGCAATGACGGACCCATCCAAGCTGGCGCCGTTCTTCCGCATTCCCGGCCTGATGCGCGCCGATGGCGTTGAGAATTATCTGATCTCACGCGGCATCCAGGTATGGAGCGCCGACTTCCCGGCCGACGACTGGCGCCACGTCTCGCCCGATCGCGTCTACCAGCTCGCGATCCAGCGGCTGGAGGCCAAGGGCAAGGGCATCCTGCTGCTGCACGACATCCAGGCGCGCACCGTGGCGGCGCTGCCCAAGATCATCCGCGACCTCAAGGCGCGCGGCTATCGCATCGTGCATGTGGTGCCCGCAACCGCCGACCAGCCGGCGACACCGACCACGGCAGTGGAATGGCTGCTGCATCCACCGACGGAGACCACGCCGATCGCGCGCTGGCCTCAAGTGCCGAATTTCGTATTCGCGCAGACCGCGACGCTGCCGGCGCCGGGCTTAGCCGATCTCGGCGCCGAGACCGCGCGCCAGCCACAGGTGCTACCGCGCAAAACCATGGCGCAGGCCGATATCGCCTCCACCCTGCCCGCACCCGGCCGCGATCTCTTCGCGATCCCCGAGGGCTCAATCGAGGTGCTGCTGTCGACGACCTTGTCGCGGCGCGCCGCCACGCGGCTCGCGATGGCGGCCGAGGCGCCGCGCGCAGGAAAGGACAAGGCTGGCAAGATCCGGGGGCAGCGAACGGCGCGTGGTGCACACCCCGCGGCGAGGCACGCCACGGCGCCCCGCCCGACCCGCGTCGCCACCAGCGTGAAGAAGCGCGCCTGAGTGAAGCGCAGTTACTGCCGCATGATGTTGGCGACGCAGAGCAGCACGATCAGCGCCAGGAAGAACAGGTCCATATAGGACTTGAGCTCGCCGTCACGGCGCAGCCGCGCAACGTCAGCCACGACCTGCTTACGCGTGTTGGTCCCCCCCGAGCCGTCATTGATCGGCGCCTGAAGGCGCTTGGTCTCGGTCTCCAGCTTCTCGATCTTCTGGAAGAAATAAAACGCCCGCAGCGTCGAGGCCGCGCGCATGCCGCTATAGACCAGCACCAGGATCGCGAGGATCGCTCGGTTCTGGTACTTTTCCATGAAGTTCAGGCTGAAATAGACCAGCGCCATGAACGCAAAGTTGGTCAGGAAGCGGTAGACGAAGCTTAGAAAGACCATGCTGGCTCCAGCCGAGAGAGGTCGCGCGAGGCCCGTCTACGCCAATATTGTTTCAACATGGATACTGTCGCCCGCGCGCCGCCGCCTTTTAGCCACGTGCCGCCATAATGCAAGCGAGAGCACAGATTGGCCGGTCCTGTTCCACGCGCCACGCCCATTGCTGCTCGATGGAGATTCGAGGAAAGCTACGGTAGACTGCTGCCGCCGCTGACGCGTGAGGTCTGCCGATGCCGAAGAAGGGAATCACGGGCCACGACGAGTGGGTTCTGACCGAGGCGCTCGCAACCGCCCTGGTCGCGCTGGAGCAACTCGAGGCGAAGCACCAGCCAAGCGCGCATATGGACGACATCCGCAAGATGCTGTCGAGCGGTAAGGAGCCGGCGGCGGTGAGCCTGCACTTGGCCCAGGCGAAATGCCGTCTCTTCCCCGACCTCGACCCGCTCGAGATCTACCGGGAATACGGGATCGGCGAGGAATATGGCTGAGAGGCCCCGTGCGGGCCGCTGGCCTCCAAAATGAGATATGAAGGCGATGCGCTCGGGAGAGCGTTCGCATCTACTGTGTTTTCAACGGCTTACCGCGATGGCCGGATCGAAAGATTCCCTCCGAAAGGAGACCTTTCGACGCCCCGTTTTGCAAGCGGCTGAGATCGGGTCGAGCCCAAGCGGCCCTACACCTGGCGCAATCCCGCAAACAGCGCCTCGAATTCGCTGTCCGCCCGGTAGAACGCCGGTGGTCGCCCCAACGGTGCGGCGACCGATATCTCCTGTCCGCCGGCAAATGACTTGCCGGTCCAGACATGAATCCAGTCGGTCCCTGACGGAAGATAGAGGCTCCGCTGATCCTGGGCAGCCTGCCAGACGGGCGCGACGAGCAGATCGCGGCCATAAAGATAGCAATCCTGAATGCCGTAGGTTCGCCTGTCATCTTCGTGATGAAGAAACAGCGGACGTTGGATTGGAAGACCCCGGCGCGCAGCTTCCAGCGACAACGTCCGGAGATAAGGCGAGAGGTGAACGTAGATCGCCGTCATCCTGGCAAAATGCTCGAGCACCGCCGGATCGCCGTCGAGCTGAAGATTGTCACGAGGCCTGTTGCCTTCGTGGCTGCGCATGACAGGCGTGAAGGCCGCCATCTCGCTCCAACGCATCATCAGCTCGGGCGTGCGCAAATTGCCAAACAGGCTTGTGTAGCCGCCGATGTCGGAGTGGTGATACGCGTTGCCGAGCAATCCCGACGACAGGGCGGCGCAGATGACCGTGACAAGCCCGTCATGCCGGGAAAAGTCGACCGATTGATCGCCGGCCCAGAGCCACGGGCACCACTTCTGCACGCCCGTGAAGCCGGACCGCATGAAGAACACGGCCTCGCCGGTGCGGCCGCGGCTCGCCACCGCCTTCGCGTTCACTTCGGCCCACAGCGTTGGCCAGAGGTTGTGCGCAAGCCTTGCATCGATGCCGCTGGCGAGACGCACGTCGACCGGCAGATACTCGCCGAAATCTGCCATCCAGCCGGACAGGCCGTAATCGAGCATCCTCTTGCCGATGATTTCCTCGGAGAACCACGCTGCGGCGTCCGGATTGGTGAAATCGACGGTGCCGCAGTGGAACTCACCGAAATCGATCAGGGCCGTTTGTCCCGAGGCATCCTTGACGAAGTATCCGGCATTCTCGGCCTCCTCGAAGAGGACGCCGTCGTTGCAGAGATACGGGTTCACGTAACCAAGAAAGCGGATGCCCTGGTCGTTCAATTCGGCGATGCGCTGCCGCAGGCCCGGATAGCGCGTCTCGTTGGCCTTCCAGTCCCAGAACAGTCGCGCGCCAAAGGCGGTCGGCCGAATCCCGACCCAATCCTCGCACCAGAGACCGGAAACCTTGACGCCGGCCGCGCGCATTGTCGCGAGGCGGGCGAACGAGTTCGCGCCGTCCTTCAGGCCGATGATCGCGCCGTTGTAAATCCACTCCGGAAGCGGCGGCTGACGGCCGAAGCGCGCAGACAACGTCTCCACCAGAGCCACGAACGACGGCGCGGCAAACAGCTCGATGCTCTCAGGGACGGACCAGACCTCGATCTCGTGAAACTCACCCTCGCGAAAATCCAACACGCTGTAGGCTGACGTCTCGACGTGAAGAGCATAGCGCGCCGAGGAGATGTAGGTCGGTTGCGGATAGTTGGTGTGATAGTAGTCGCCGCCGGCCTGGCCGGCGGCGTCCGCCTTGAAGGTGATCTCGGTGGTCTTGTCGCGCCCGACGCCCGGCTCCGAACTCCACAACGGAAACCGTCGTCCACGCAGATCGAAATAGGAGAATTGCTCGCCGCCGCCCCAGACATGCTCGTCACGGTCCGCCATGACGCGCAGCCAAAACCGGTTCACGGAGGAATCGAGCGACCGCAGCTCCAGCGCTTTGCCCTCAAGCGTCACCGCGAGGCGCGGAGGCTGCCCCTTGGCCGCGGACAGCATGATCGTGTCACCGTCGATCTTGGCATGCGCGAGCGGACAACGTTCGGCCAGGCGACCCTCGATTGCAAAGCGGCCACGGTGCATTTCGATGCTGTCGTTGCCCTGCCCGACGAAGAAACACGGCGCCGCAGCACTGTGGGCGAGAATCTGGCGGCCTGAAATCGATAGCGCAAAGCCAGACGGGGTCGTGTCGAGTTTCAAGTCCATTCCACTTGGCCTTTCCTTGGCCTTTCCGTCAGCCCTTGACGCCGCCTGTGGTCAGCCCCGAGACGACGCGCTCCTGGAAGATCACGATCAGGATCGCGACGGGCACGATGCCGACAACGAGCGCGGCCGAGATCACCGGCCAGGGAAACGCAAACTCACCCTGATAGAGCTGTATGCCGACCGGCAGCGTCCGCAGTCCCGGATTGGAGTTAAACGACAGGGCCAGCAAGAATTCGTCCCAGGCGTTGACGAAGGCGAGGATGCCGGCGGTGAAGACGCCCGGCGCCGACAGCGGCACCACCACCCTGAACAGTGCACCAAACCGTGTGCAGCCATCGATCATGGCGGCGTTCTCTAGATCGCGCGGAATGCCTTCGAAGAAGGATGTCAGCACCAGGGTGCATACGGGCAGGCTCAGCACGGTGTAAGGCAGGATCAGCGCCGTCCACGAGTTCAGCAAATTGAGCGCGCGCATGGTCTCGAACAGGGGCACCAGCAGCGTCACCAGCGGAAAGGTCGAGACCGCGATGATGACGGACATGATCAGCCCCCTGAACCGCAAGTTCAGCCGCGCGAGCGCATAGGCCGCGAGCACAGAGACCAGCAGTGTGAGCGCGGTCGAGAGCAGCGCGACCATGAAGCTGTTGAACAGGAAGGTGAGCAGCGGCTGATCGGAGAACGCCTGGATATAGTTTCGCAGCGTCGCTGCGTGCGGCAGCCAGGTGATCGGTTTTTGCGTGAGCTCGGCCTCGGTCTTGAACGAGGTCAGCAGGATCCACAGAGCCGGAAACAGGCCGTTGACGACGAGAATGAACGCAGCGATAGCCCGCAGCGGCTTGCCTGATAGAGCCGAGTCGAGTGTGGAGGCGACAGCCGTGCTCATGATGCAGCCCCGCTGCCGCGGATCATACGCAGGTAAAGCGCTGTGACCAGCATCGACAGGCCGAACATCACCACTGCGAGCGCCGATCCGTAGCCGAGATCGAGGAACGACACCGTGTTCTGATGAATGTACATGGCGAGCGTCGCGGTTTCGGTGCCCGGCCCCCCGCCCGTCATCATGTAGGGAATGTCGAAAGTCTGCAGCGCGGTGATGGTGCGGAAGATCAGCGCGACGACGATCGTGGGCTTCAGTAGCGGCAGCGTGATCTCGAAGAACCGGCGCACGCGCCCGGCGCCGTCGACGTCGGCAGCCTCGTAAAGCGAACGCGGAATGGTTTGCAGGCCTGCGAGAATGATCATCGCCATGAAGGACGAGGCCTTCCAGATGATGGCAAGGCAGATCGCGGCGAAGGCGAGCCGCGGCGAATTGAACCAGATCACGCTCGGCAGGCCGATCCGGTTGAGCACATCGTTGACGACGCCGTACTCGGAATGGAAGAACCAGCCGAAGATCAGACCGGCGAAGGAGAGCGGCAGCGCCCACGGGATCAGCAGAGAGAGCCTCACCGGCCATTTCATCTGGAACGGCAGATTGGCGAGCAGCGCGAGTGCGAACCCCACGACGAGCGAGCCGGGCACGGTGATGAGCGTGATCAGCACCGTGTTCCAGGTCGCCTGCCAGAACACCGGATCATCAGGCATCTGCCTGAAGTTCGCGAGCCCCGCGAACCGCGCCGGCAGGCCTGAGGTCAGCGACAGGTCGAGAAAGCTCGTGTAGATCAGCCGGCTCACCGGATAGACGATCATCACGCTGAGCAGGATCGCCGCGGGCGCCAAAAGTATCACGGCAAGCGTGGTGTCATCAGGATCGGACCAACGCGACAGCCATGGACGCCGCGCGAGCGGGCGATCGGCCTCGCTTTTGAACGTCGATGTCGTCGTCATCAGGTCTGATCCGGATTGCAATACGCGCCTTAGCGGTTGTTTGCGCATGATCTCATCGGAAAACCGCTTCGCACTTTTCCGGATCATGCTTCAGCGGATGATCCGCTTCAGCCGTGCCTCGATCTGGGCGGCGCCATCAGCCGGAGTGGTCGCACCCGCAAGCACCGCATTGACCGTGGTCCGGATCACTTCACTCACCTCGTTGTAGCGTGGCGTCACCGGCCGCGGCTTTGCGGTCTCGACGATCGGCTGGGCGTCGGCAAACCACGGCACCGCCTTGGTCACGTCGGCGTCCTTGTAGAGCTTGCCGTAGGTCGGAAGCAGCGAGCCGTTGATGGCCATGTATTTGGAAACTTCGGGACTCGACAGATATTCGACCAGCTTCTTCGCCTCGTCCTGATGTTTGGAAAAAGCGGAAACGCCCCACTCCCAGCCGCCAAGGCAGGTCGCCTGTTCGCCGCCCTTGATTGCCGGAAGCCGTGCGACGCCGACCTTGCCTGATACCGCGGACTCGGCCCCCTGCGACATCGCCCATGCATAGGCCCAGTTCACCGCGAACAGGACATTGCCGGCCTGGAATTCCTTGCGCGTATCGTCGGTCGCGACCTCGGCAATGTTCTTCTTGGCAACGCCGCTGTCGGCAAAGCCCTTCCAGAGCGCGAGCGATTTGGTCGCCGCCTCGCGATCAAAATCGAGCTTGCCGTCCTTGGTCACCACCTTGCCCTGGCTCCAGTAGGGCACGAGGAAGGTGCAGACCGCGCCTTCGATCGCCTTGCCCTGGAACGACAGACCCTGCAAATTCGGATTCTTCTCGCCATCCGCGACCTTCTTCGCGGCGTCCGCGAGCTCGTCCCAGGTTTTTGGCGGCTGAAGCCCGTATTTGTCCAGCAGGTCCTTGCGATAATAGAGGAACATGGAATCGGCAAAGGCGGGCAGCGCCACCACCTTGCCGTCGATCGTGTTCGCCTCGGCATAGGCACGGAGATAAGCCGACATGTCGGTTGCGATCGGGCTGGTCCAGCCCGCCGCAGCAAACTGCGCCGGGCGGATCACGTCGAGCATCAACACGTCGAGTGAAGAGTCTTTCGCTGTGAGCACCGTGTTGAGATATTGGGCCTGCATATCCGAGGTCGTACCGCCCAGCTCGACGCTGACCTTGATGCCCGGATTGCGCGCTTCGTACTGATCGAGCAGCGTGCGCCAGATGGCGGGCTGCCCTTGGCTCGTGACGAAGACCTTCAAATTGGTCTCGGCGGATGCACCGGTTGCGCACCCGGCCGCTGCACACGCGAGCAGCAATCCCGCCAGCTTTGAAATGCGTCCTGAACTCATGCCGTCCTCCCGGAAAAAATCGCCGCTTGTTGCGGCTTGACTGGCTTGCTGTTGGTGGTCTCGCTTCGCACTCTTTAATGCAAGGCGCGCTCCGTCTCCGGATCGAACAGGTGAATCTTCGCGGGGTCCAGCCCCAGCTTGATCGCCTCGCCGGCCTGCGGGCGCAACTCTGGCGGCAGCCGTGCCGTCAATGTCGCGCCGCCCACCGCAAAATGCACCAGCGTATCGGAACCCAGCGGCTCGACGACCTGAGCCTGGCTGTTCAGGCCGACATCGGACGTCAGGGACGTGAAATGCTCGGGCCTGATGCCGACGATGAATTCACGCCCGTCGGCCGCCGAGAGTTTTGTGCCGGCGACGCCCGCAAGCGGCAGACGGTTGCCGTCGGCGAAATCGAGATAGCCTCGGGCGGCCCTGGCCTTCGCAAAATTCATGGACGGAGCGCCGACGAAGCCACCGACGAAAACGCTCGCCGGATGATTGTAGACTTGGTCGGGCGTTCCGATCTGTTCGATGTCGCCACCGCGCAGGATGACGATGCGATCGGCCAAGGTCATCGCCTCGACCTGGTCGTGGGTGACGTAGACGATGGTGGTCCCGATTGTCTGATGCAGCCGCTTGATCTCCGTACGCACCTGACCACGCAGCTTTGCGTCGAGATTGGAGAGCGGTTCATCGAACAGGAAGACCTGCGGCCGCCGAACGATGGCGCGGCCCATCGCGACCCGTTGACGTTGACCGCCGGAGAGCTGTCCCGGCCGCCGGTCGAGCAGATGGGAGATGCCGAGCATCTCCGCCGCGTCCCTGATCTTGGAGTCCGCGTCCGCCGCATTCGCGCCGCGCACCTTCAGGCTGAAGCCCATGTTCTCGCGAACCGTCTTGTGCGGGTAGAGCGCGTAGTCCTGGAAAACCATGGCAATGTCGCGCTCGCGCGGCGGCAGATCGTTGACGATGCGATCGCCGATCCGAATCTCGCCGCCGCTGATGCGTTCGAGGCCGGCGATCATGCGCAGCGTGGTCGACTTGCCGCAGCCGGACGGACCGACCAGGACGACAAACTCGCCATCCATGATCTCGAGGTCGATCGCCTTGACGACGCGAAGCGCGCCGTAGCTCTTCTCAAGCTTGCGCAGGCTGACCGAAGCCATGAGCCCTTATCTCCCGTCCCGACGGTTCTTGCAGCCGCGGTGATTGTTCATGGTAGCGCTGCGATTTTTAGAAATCAACGACAGAGCCATCTCAGCTCGATCCCGCGGATTAAGGCCGGAGTTTCGTCTTATCTTGCTGATTATAATAATGATATCGCTCGGCTGGCACAATGCGGTTGTACCGCTTCAGAGCTTCAGCTACATAATAGCGCTATTATCTTGAGCCACGATGGCAATGGTCGCATCAAAGCCCCTACGCACCCGGCGCAAGATGCAACGGGTCACGATCATGGATGTGGCGGCGCGCGCAGAGCTGTCGCCCTCCACGGTGTCCCTCTATTTCAGAAAGCCAGATGCGGTCTCGGCGGCGGCGAGCGAGGCGATCGCACGCGCCATCGAAGCACTCGACTACGTGCCGAACCTGATGGCCGGTGGACTGGCAGCCGCCTCATCGCGCGTCGTGAGCATCATCGTGCCATCGGTCCGCAATGCGTTCTTCGCCGAGACCGTCACGGCCCTGCAGGACGAACTCGGCAAGCAGCGACTGCAGGTGATGCTCAGCCACACCGAGTACAAGGAGCACGACGAGGAGAATTTGGTCCGCACGGCACTGTCCTGGGCCCCTGCCGCAGTCGTCTTGACTGGCCTCTCTCACAGCGCTGCAACGCGCAGGCTGCTGCGCGACAGCAAGGTGCCTGTTGTCGAGATTTGGGAGCTTGGTTCCCCGACCATGGACATGGCGGTCGGTTTTCACCACGACCAGGTCGGTCATGCCGCTGCGTCGCACCTTCTTCAGCGCGGGCGCAAGCGATTGTTGTTTCTTGGCGCCCGCCTGCATGAGGATCGCCGCGCGGCTCGGCGCGCCCAAGGCTTCGTCGAAGCGGCGCGAAACGCACCTGACGTCACCGCAGAGATCATCCAGCACCCTGCACCAGCGAGCGCCGAAGTCGGCGCCATGCTGCTCGGCGAGGCCCTGCATCGCTTTCCGAACGTCGACGGGATCGCCTGCTCCAACGACCATATCGCCCTTGGCGTGATCTTCGAATGTCAGCGCTCTGGTGTTGCGATCCCCGAGCGCCTGTCGGTGATGGGCTTCGGCGATTTGAGCTTCAGCGCGGCCGCAAATCCGTCGTTGACGACGATCCGCCCGCCCGGCGACCTGATCGGGAAGGAAGCCGCGCGGCTGATCATCGCGCGGCTCGCGCACCTTGGTGCCGAACCGGAACAAGCCGTCATCGACACGCGCTTCACCCTGCTTCATCGGCAAAGCAGCTGATGATCGGAAAGAGGTCGCCTTTGCTGTAGGATCCCCAATCACCCGCATGGCGCCGTGCCGACGCCGCAAGTTCATATGGATTTATGGTGCGCTCGGAGGGACTCGAACCCCCACGGTGTTACCCACTGCCACCTCAAGGCAGCGCGTCTACCAGTTCCGCCACGAGCGCAAGAAGATACCGGCCTGAGGTCGTTTGGCTGGCCGGATCAGCGGCCGCCGATCTAACAAATCCATCAGGGGGATACAAGCCTGCAAAGGCCCAGAATTCCACAGGCTTGGCAGGAAAGTCTCATCCCCGCCCGGATCGGCCCTATCAAGTGTGTCGAAAGCCCTTGGCGGGTCGCCGGCTTCCCGCGTACCCCCTACCGCGTGCCCGGGGCGCTACCGCGTACCCGGCGTCCGGGGCAGCATCTGCTTGACCTCGACCGCGATCCGGTTGCGGTCGACCAGCACGACGCCGGAGGCGACAGGCAGATTGTTGGCGAGAACCTTGACCTCGTCGGCCTCGGTTGCGTCCAGCTCGATGATGGCGCCGCGGGAAAGACGTAATACTTGATGGATCGGCATGGTGGTCGTCCCGAGGACGACCATGAGATCCACGGTGACTTTATCGAGTGTGGGCACTGTCAGGACCGCCGCAACTGGAGACAACACACCAAGGGACTTGGCATTTGCGCCTGCAATCATCACCACGTTATGGTTAGCCAATGGTTAATTCGCCTCAAAACCCGCGCCAAGCGCTCGATTTGACGTCGTTTTCCGCCGCAGGCGGCTCCCCCGTCGAATGGCGAATCTCGGACGCGCCGGTACCCTATCCGGAGGCTGTGGCCGACATGGAGGCGCGGGTCGCCGCGATCGCAGCAGGCGAGGCACCGGAGCTGGTCTGGCTGCTTGAGCACCCCCCGCTCTACACCTCAGGGACATCAGGCAAGGAGACCGACCTGCTCGATCCCCGCTTCCCGACCTTCGCGACCGGACGCGGCGGCCAGCTCACCTATCACGGGCCCGGCCAGCGGGTGGCCTATATCATGCTCGACCTCAAGCGCCGCCGGCCGGACGTTCGCGCCTATGTCGCGAGCCTGGAGGAACTGATCCTGAAGACGCTCGCCGCCTTCAACGTCCGCGGCGAGCGGCGCGAGGACCGGGTCGGCGTCTGGGTGAAGCGCCCGGACAAGGGCGAGGGGCGCGAGGACAAGATCGCGGCGATCGGCGTGCGGCTGAAGCGCTGGGTCTCGTTCCACGGCATCGCCATCAATGTCGAGCCGGAGCTGGAGCACTTTGCAGGCATCGTCCCCTGCGGTGTGGCTGATCCCCGCTACGGCGTCACCTCGCTGGTCGATCTCGGTCAGCTCGTGACCATGGAAGACGTCGACATCGCGCTCCGGCAGGCCTTCGAGGAGCTGTTCGGGCCGACCCGCGCGCTGCTGCCGGAAGCCACCGCCTGACCCTTTCCTGTTGGCGACACGCCGTGCGCGTTCTCCAGCTGCGTGGAATCGGTTACGCTTGGCTCAGGTGCCGCCCACGCCTCCCCCCTCCGCCGGGAAAGTACAGATCATGCCGGGCGACTAAGCCAACGGACCGACTGTTCGAGCATCGGGCATAAGGAGGGATTGCGCTTTCTGCTCACATCAGGAGGTTCTGACGATGAAGCTGTCTGCACCGATCTATCATCTCAAGCGAAAAGCAAAGCGCCTGTCCCGCGAGGAAGGTATTTCGCTGCACGACGCGCTCGACCGCGTCGCCACAACGGAAGGGTTTTCCGCCTGGAGCTTGCTCGCCGCGAAAGCTGCGGCATTAACGCCGGCCATCAGGCTGTTTCCGCAGCTCCAACCGGGCGACCTGGTGCTGGTCGGCGCCCGCCCCGGTCAGGGCAAGACGCTGATGAGCCTCGAACTCGCCGTGGAGGCCATGAAGTACGGCCATCGCGCCGCGTTCTTCTCGCTCGAATATACCGAGAGAGACGTGCTGAACCGCATGCGCGCGATCGGCGTGGAGCCCACGCAATTCCGTGAGCTCTTTGAGGTCGATTGCTCCGATGCCATCAGTGCCGATTATGTCGTGAAGCAGATGGCCGCGGCACCGCGTGGCACGGTCGTGGTGGTCGATTATCTGCAACTGCTGGACCAGCGGCGGGAAAACCCTGATCTCACCGTCCAGGTGCGCGCGCTGAAATCCTTTGCACGCGACAAGGGGCTGATCGTCGTCTTCATCTCGCAGATCGATCGGTCCTATGACCCGATGGTCAAACCCTGCCCTGACATCAACGATGTCAGGCTGCCGAACCCGCTGGACTTGAGGCTGTTCGACAAGACCTGCTTCATCAACAACGCCGAGGTTGAGTTCCGGGCAGCAAGCTGACCAACGAGCCGCGGGTGAGATGGCTCACCCGCGGCTCGATGCCCTCACGCCGCCTTCAGCGACACGTCGAGCTTGCCGGCAATGTAGCGCCGCTCCTGGGTCAGGCCGCCGAAGCCGTAGGCGTCGCCCTTGACCTCGTCGACATGCAAGTACGTCTCAGGATGCAGCGGCCCCAAAATCTCGGCCATGCGCTTGAACATCGCGGCGAGATAGGCCGCCTTCTCGTCCTTGGTGTTGGTGCCCTCGGTGATATGGATGTCGATCCAGTAGCTGGCCAGCTTTTGGTCTGCGAGCGACTTGCCGCCGGCGAACCAGTCGTCCGCGTCCACGGACTTCACGATGATGGCGGTGACCTTTGGATCCTTGTGCAGGATTTTCGCGGTGAGCTCGGACACGGCGCCTGCGATGTCGGCCTTCAGCGAGGGTGACTGACGGGAGGTGGTGTAGGACACGGTGATCAGGGGCATTGTCGTTCTCCTCAAGATGCCAGCGCTGTTTGCGCGGCGTTGGGGAAAAGCTAGACCTTCCCGCATCATTTTGGTATCTTATCTCATAGGGTATCAGTGATAACCATTCATAATGACAGCCACGATCGACATCGCCACCGTCCAAGCCTTTCTGCTGGTCGCCGACCTCCAGAGCTTTACCCGTGCCGCCGAAGCGCTCGGCACGACCCAGGCTGCTGTCAGCCTCAAGCTGCAACGGCTCGAGACCTTGCTGGGCAAACGTCTCGTCGAGCGTTCGCCGCGCGCGGTCCGGCTCACGGCCGAAGGCGCGAACTTCCTTGATCGCGCCCGCGCGCTGATGGCGGCACACGACCGCGCGCTGTCGGGCGAGGCACCGGCCGCGCAATCGCTCTCCCTCGGCATCTCCGATCATGCCGCAGGCCCCGAGCTGGTGCCCTTACTCGAACGGCTGCATGCGATGTCGTCAAACCTCACCCTCGCCGTCACCATCGGCTTCTCGCGCGAGATGCAGGATGCCTATGACGCGGGCGAGCTCGATGCGGTGATCGTGCGCCAGGAAGGCAGCCGCCGCGGCGGCGAGAAGCTGACCGAGGATGAGTTTGGCTGGTTCGCGTCCCGACGCCTCATGCTGCCGAAGGGCGAGCCGTTGCCGCTCGCAACGCTCGCTCCGCCCTGCGGCGTCCGGGCGATCGCAGTGCGCGCGCTCGACAAGACCGGCACCGCCTGGCGCGAGCGTTTCGTCGGCGGCGGCGTGACAGCGGTGGTCGCGGCCGCGCTGGCCGGTCTTGCGATTGCACCGCTGGCGCGGCGGATTGCTCCGGCCGGACTGATCGACATCGGGCCTGCGCACAAGCTGCCGAAACTCGGCAGCTCGAAGGTGATGCTGCATTCGAAGGTCAGCGATCCCGCCAAACTCGCGGCGCTGCGCGCGGTGGCGGCGACGTTCCGGAGCGCGGCAGGAGCTAACTAGCGCCCGCGTCCCTTCCCGCAGTAGACCAATAGGCGACCCCGGCCAGACATCCGGCCAACGCAAACAGCGCATCCATCTCAACGAGAGTCCCGAAGATGCCGTTCGCAATCAAGGCGCCCATCGCGGCGCCGGCGGCCGCGTAGAATAGCACTGAGCGAACTCGAAATGACTCACCGAGCCATATCACAAGCGCTGATGGCATCCCGCTCAGCAGGCAGGTGAGGATCAATGCGATTGGTAAGGCAAACAAGACCAGGGCGACGATAGGAGCTAATCCATCGGGAAAGCCTCGATCTGGAAGAGACAGAATTGTGGCGAGAAACGGCAACACTCCCAATGTCGCAGTTGCCGCCAGGCATCCGCGAAACCAGCCGTTAAGAGCACGAGGACATGCGGCGCAAGCCATGACATCACCTCACAATATCGCCTCGAATGCGCTACGCAGCGTCTCATGCCGGAACACAAAGCCGCGGCTCAGCGCCTTGTTCGGCAGCACGCGCTGACCGCCGAGCAGCAGCTCGTCGGCAAACCCGCCGCCGATCCGGCGCAAGAGGCCGCCAGGAATGCGGAACACCGCAGGCCGATGCAGGCGACGACCGAGCTCCTCGGTGAACTTTGCGTTGGTGACTGGGATTGGCGCCGTCGCGTTGACGGGCCCGACGAGATCCGGCGTCGCCATCACGTAGGCGATCAGGCGAATGAGATCGTCCCGCTCGATCCACGACATCCATTGCCGCCCCGTCCCGAGCGGTCCGCCGAGCCCGAACTCGAACGGCGTCAGCATGCGCGTGATGAAGCCGCCTTCCGTGCCGAGCACGAGGCCGATACGCAGATTGACAACACGGACGCCGAGCTCCTCCGCCGGCCGCGCCGCTTTCTCCCAGGCCGCGCACAGCTCGTGGCTGAAGCAGGCGTGAGACTTTGCGGACTCGGTCAGCACCTGATCCGCCCACAGGCCATACCAGCCGATCGCGGAGCCGCTGACGAGCACCTCCGGCTTGCGTTCGAGCCGCGCGATCAGCTTGACGACCTCGCCGGTCATATCGACGCGCGAGCCGATGATCTTTGCGCGCTTGGCCTCGGTCCACAGGCCGTTGCCGATCGGCTCGCCGGCGAGATTGACGATGGCGTCGATATGCGTGTCGGCTGTGAGCTGATCGAGGCCAGTGATCAGCGTCACCGGCGGCGGCAGTATCTCGGCTTTGGCTGGGTTGCGGATCAGCGCGATGACGTGGTGCCCTGCTCCGCTGAGGCTTGCCGCAAGGCGGCTGCCGATGAAGCCGGTGGCGCCTGTTATCAATACGGTCTTGCGGCCAGGCAGCTTTTCGACGAGATCGTCCGCGGGAACGCTTCGCATGCGGCCAAGGCGGCGCATCGCGGCAAAATCCCTGAGACCGCAGAGCGCCGCGCCGACCGCGCAGGCGGTCGCGGCGATGCTGAGCAGGCCCTGATTCACGACCGCTACACCGATGGGCTGCATCGCCCAGCCGATCAGCACCGGCAACAGCAGCACCAGGATGGCGCCGTAATTGATCGCGAGCAACGTGTGATTGATCCGCTCGCTCGGCGGCAGCTTGCGGCTCAAATCCTCCTCGACGAAATCCATCAGCGTGATGACGATCTCGGCAACCAGCACGGCGACGATCAGCAGCGCCAGCACGCCATAGGCCTCGAGCCAGCCGAGTATGAGGAACAGCAGCGCATAAAACATGTTGCGGATGCCGTGCAGCTTCAGCTCGAAGCGCTGCGACGGACGCCAGGCGAGGCGCTCGGTGAACTCGTGGTGATAAAAGGTGTCGAATACGCCCATCACGATTTGGATGGCTATGAGCGTCCACAACAGCGCCGTCATGATACGGCCTCCCTGAACAAGGCGGACTGGTGGATCAGCGCGCCGTAACGTGGATGAATGACATCGAGGGTGAAGCGGAAGGCGCCCTCGCCGAGATCGCTGTGCGTCACGGTGAGGTCACCCGGCGTGAGCCATTGCGGCAGCGGGATCCAGAGGCGCCCGAGCTGCAGGCCGTAGCCTGCACTGCGGAAGGTCAGCGCCTCGCCTTCGACGGCGATGCGCAGGGCCATGGAGACGCCGAAGCCAACATATTCCTCCAGCCTGGTCGGGCCGGCGAAACGCTTGGCCGAATGGATCACCTGTGGAAAGCCGCGCTTGCGCGCGCAGATGCGGGTCCAGGTCTGACCGCCTGTCACACCGTCCTCGGTGACAGTCACGATCATCGGCACGCCGGTGTCACGCCCCGTGGGAAGTGGCCCGCCGATCAGGCGCGCGGCTTGCGCAAACCACCAGCCGATGTCGCTGAAGACGACCTCGTCGACCACGCCGACATAGACTACGCTGTCGCCATCGGCGACGCGTTTTGAAAAACGCCGCCAGGTTGCAAGCGGCAATCGGCCCCAATCCTCGTCCGACAGTAGCGAACGGAAGCGGCGGTCATCGAGCAGTTTGATGTGAGCGGAAGTTGGTGCGTTGGAGCCTGATAATCTTGCCGACGTCATCGCACCCTCCTCACACCTATTTGGCCTTGCCCAGCGGCAGCAGGTTGGCGATCTTCTCGCCAAGCCGCATCAAGGCGACCACCCGTGGCCGGGGCACTTTCAGCATCTGCATGAACCAGTGGTCGGCGAGCTCGGTGAAGGCGAGCATCTCCTTCAGCCGTTTGCTCGCGACCGGATTGATGGTCGGATCGTCGGCCGCATCGGTCACGCAGGCCCGCAGCGCAGTGATCGCAGGATCGAGCTCGCGCTCCTTGCGTCGCGCCGCAATGCGGGCTGCGACCTCCCAGATGTCGGTCTCCGCCTCGTAGTGATCGCGGCGATCGCCGAGGATCGGCACGCGCCGGATCAGGTTCCAGGCGAGCAGCTCCTTCAGCGAATTGGAGACGTTGGACCTGGCCATGCCGAGCGTGTCGGCGATGTCCTCCGCCGTCATCGGCGCCTCGGCGAGATAGAGCAGCCCGTGGATCTGGCTGACCGAGCGGTTGACACCCCACTGATCGCCCATGTCGCCCCAATGCAGGATGAAGCGCTCAACCGCGGCGGGGAGTTTCTTCTTTCCGGTTATTTCTGTCATAACAGAAATATCTGACATGTGCGATTGCGTGTCAAGTGCCGTTGGAAGCCTTGCCTCCTGCATACCGTCCGCAATATTTGCCTAAAAACGTCCCAGAAAGCGGGAACCAAACGCCCTTCAGGACGTTTGCCCCCGTCGAGGCGGGGTCCGTAATGGTCAAAAAATCCAGTCAACAGAGAGACTTGTTCGAAAGCGAACGGAGTTTCCGGCTGTTGGTTGAAGGAGTCGCGGACTACGCGCTCTACATGCTCGATCCCAACGGGATCATCACGAGCTGGAACATCGGCGGCGAGCGGATCAAGGGCTATTCGCCCGACGAGATTCTCGGCCAGCATTTCTCGCGCTTCTATACCGAGACCGATCGGGCCAAGGGCAGGCCCGCCCGTGCGCTCGGCATCGCGCGCGACCAGGGCCGCTATGAGGAGGAAGGCTGGCGCGTCCGCAAGGATGGCACCTTCTTCTGGGCCAGCGTGGTGATCGACCCGATCTATGAGGACGGAACCCTGGTCGGCTTCGCCAAGATCACGCGCGACATCACTGAGCGCCGCAACACGCAGCTGAAGCTCGACGCGATGCAGACGCAGCTCGCGGAGTCGCAGAAGTTCGATGCGCTCGGCCAGCTCACCGGCGGCGTCGCACACGACTTCAACAATCTCTTGATGATCATCACCGGCAGCCTTCACATCCTCAAGAAGGGCGATCCCGACGATTCCAGGTTCCAGCGGGCAATCTCGGCGATCGAGACGGCCGCCAAGCGCGGCGCCGCGCTGACGGGCCAACTCCTGACCTTCGCGCGGCGGCAGAGCGTCAATCCGCAGGCTATCCGCTTGGCTGACCGCATCGAGGCGATCCGCGAAGTGCTTTACGCCGGCGTCGGCAGCGCCGTTCGCCTGGCCTTCGACATCGAGCGTGACGTCTGGCCGGTCAAGGCCGACGTCTCGGAGTTCGAGACGGGGCTGCTCAATCTCGTCATCAACGCGCGCGATGCGATGCCCGACGGCGGCACGGTGACGATCGGCGCGCACAACATCATCCTCGACGATCCGCTCCATAGCGGCGAATACGTCGCCATCACCGTCGCCGATACCGGGCTCGGCATCCCTTCCGACGTCGTCGACAAGATCTTCGAGCCGTTCTTCACGACGAAGCCGGTCGGAAAGGGCACTGGCCTCGGCCTGTCACAGGTGCACGGCTTCGCGCATCAGGCCGGCGGCACGATCAAGGTCGCAAGCGAGCTCGGCAAGGGCACGACCTTCACCATCCTGCTGCCGCGCGAAACTGGGACCGCACCGAGCCAAACGCCCGAGGTGGCGCCAGCGCGCGGCAGCGGCACGGTGCTGCTGGTCGAGGACAACCCAGATGTCGCCAACGTCAGCATCGGACTGCTGGAGCAGCTCGGCTACAGCGTGCGCCGCGTTTCGGATGCCGAGTCCGCGCTACGCGAGCTCGAGAAAAACGGCGTCGACTTCGTCTTCTCCGACATCGTCATGCCCGGCAAGATGGACGGACTCGGCCTTGCCCATCTCCTGCGCCAAACGCGCCCAGACCTGCCAATCCTGCTCGCCAGCGGCTACAGCGAAGCCGCCGCTGGCGTCCGCGGCGACTTCCCGATCCTGCGCAAGCCGTATGAGATCCACGAACTGAGCGAGGCGATCTCGAAGCTGCCGCGGTGATGGCTCACCTCCCCGAAGGAAGTGAAAACCGCAGGCTCACCTACACCGTCGGCAAAACCGAGAATGCTTCCCCTGCCCGGCGCAGGTTCAGCTCATCGACGCTGGCGGTCTCGCTGGTCACGCTGTCCACGCGCGATGACGGCGGGCCGTGGCGGCACAGCGCGACCATGTCGGCAACATGCTTCGGCGCCCCCGCGAACAGCGCCTCGACGCTGCCGTCGCGGCGATTGCGAACCCAGCCTTCGAGGCCGCTCGCGCTGGCCTGATATTCGACCCAGGCCCGATAGCCCACGCCCTGAACGCGCCCACGGATCATCACCTGGAGGATCGCCCGGCTCATTTTTTCAGCCCAAGAAGATCGGCGCTGCGCGCTTTGACCTGGGCCTCCCGCATGATGCGATTGGTCAGCTCCACGGACGGCAATCCCTTCAGCGCCTTCGGCAGCGTGCCCTCGCGCAACGCCTTCTGGACGTCGTAAACGGCCTGCGTGGCGGCTGCGATCGGCGCGTGGCCCTGAAGCGCGATGCGCACGCGCTGGCTGGTGAGATAATCGATCGCGCTCAATTCGTCGGGCACGCCACCGAGCACGATCGGAAGACGCGTCGCGGCCACGACGGCTTCGAGCTCCGCGCGCGACCTGATACCGGTGAAGAACAGCGCATCGACGCCAACAGCTTCATAGGCCCTCGCGCGGCGGATGGCATCCTCGATCGAGCTCATCGAGGCAGCTCCGGTTCGCCCCATGATGACCAGCGAGGAATCGCCGCGCGCGTCGAGCGCCGCCTTCATCTTGCCGACGCCCTCCTCCAGCGAGATCAGCTGCGTCTTGGCTTCGCCAAAGGCCGCCGGCAACAACGTGTCCTCGATGGTGAGGCCGGCAGCGCCCGCCGTCTCCAGCTCTTGCACCGTGCGGCGCACGTTGAGCGCATTGCCATAGCCGTGATCGGCATCGACCAGCACCGGCAGGCTTGCGGCGCGCGACATACGCCTCATCTGCTCGGCAAGCTCGGTGAGTGTAATCAGTGTGACATCGGGATCGCCGAGTACAGCGAGCGAGGCGACCGAGCCGCCGAACATGCCGAGCGGAAAGCCAAGATCCTCGGCAATGCGGATCGAGATCGCGTCATAGACCGAGCCGGGATGGACGCAAGCCGAGCCCGACAGGATGGAGCGCAATTTCTCGCGGCGAGAACGAAAGGCCATGGTGCCCTCTCAATTGTTGCGACGCAGCCGCAACATACTCCGTCATTGCGAGCGCAGCGAAGCAATCCAGAGTCTTTCCGCGGAGGCAGTCTGGATTGCTTCGCTGCGCTCGCAATGACGGCATTAGTGGGGCCCGCTAAGGGCCTCACTCACACCCTTACGCAAACTCCAAAATCAGCGCGTCCACCGCGAGCGTCGCGCCGGCGCTGGCGTGGATCTTCTTCACAGTGCCGTCCTGCTCGGCGCGCAGCACGTTTTGCATCTTCATGGCTTCGACCACGGCCAGCGTCTCGCCGGCCTTGACCTCCTGCCCTTCGGTCACCGCGATCGAGACGACCAGGCCCGGCATCGGACAGAGCAGCTTCTTACCGGTGTCGGAGGCGGTCGTCACCGGCATCAACCTTGCCGAGGCCGCTTCCGCTTCGGTCCAGACATAGACCGGCACCTCGACGCCCTGATGCGCGAGGCGGATGCCGTTCGGAATCGGCCGAGTTTGCACCGCGACGAATTGACCGTCGATAGTGCCCTGCCAGACCGGGTCGCCCGGCTTCCACGACGACTGCAACAGATGCGCCTTGCCGGCCTTGCCGTCAGCATCGACGAAGCGGATCGCGATCGCATCGCCCTCGCGGGCAACCTCGAGCGGGATCTCCTGGCGGTCGAGCCAGACCGCGCGGCGGCGCTCGCGCTGCACGGCACGCCCGCCCAGTTGCCCCGAGATCTGCCGCTTGCGCTCACCCAGCACGTGATCGATGGCGGCGCCTACCGCGGCGATGCGACGCGCAACCTCGCCCTCGGGCACGCGCACGGAAAAGCCCTTGGGGAATTCTTCTGCGATGAAGCCGGTCGACAGATTGCCTTCGCGCCAGCGCGGATGATGCATCAGCGCAGACAGGAACGGGATGTTGTGCCTGATGCCGTCGACATAGAATGAGTCGAGGGCGGTCGCCTGCGCCTCGATCGCGGCCGCGCGCGACGGCGCATGGGTGACGAGCTTTGCGATCATCGGATCGTAATAGATCGAGATCTCACCGCCTTCCTGCACGCCGGTGTCGTTGCGCACGGTGATGCCGTCCTTGCTCACTTCCGCCGGCGGGCGATACTTCACCAGGCGGCCGATCGAGGGCAGGAAGTTGCGGAACGGGTCTTCGGCGTAGAGGCGCGATTCCACCGCCCAACCCGTGAGCGTGACGTCCTTCTGCGTCAACGCGAGCTTCTCGCCGGCGGCGACGCGGATCATCTGCTCGACGAGGTCGACGCCGGTGACGAGCTCGGTAACGGGATGCTCGACCTGGAGACGCGTATTCATTTCCAGGAAGTAGAAGCTCTTGTCTTGCCCTGCGACGAACTCGACGGTGCCGGCGGAATCATAGTTCACGGCCTTCGCCAGTGCGACCGCCTGCTCGCCCATCTTGCGGCGGGTGGCCTCGTCGAGCAGCGGCGACGGCGCTTCCTCGATAACCTTCTGGTTGCGGCGCTGGATCGAGCATTCGCGCTCGCCGAGATAGATGACGTTGCCGTGCTTGTCGCCCAACACCTGGATCTCGATATGGCGGGGATCGACGATGAACTTTTCAACGAAGACGCGGTCGTCGCCGAACGAGGCTTTGGCTTCGGCCTTGGCGAGATTGAAGCCCTCGGCAACCTCGGCCTTGGAATGGGCAATGCGCATGCCCTTGCCGCCTCCGCCGGCGGAGGCCTTGATCATCACGGGGTAACCGATCTCGTCGGCGATGCGGACCGCATGCTTGTCGTCCTCGATCACGCCGAGATAGCCAGGCACGGTCGAGACCTTGGCTTTGGCGGCCGCCTTCTTGGATTCGATCTTGTCGCCCATTGCGGCGATCGCGCCGGGGTTCGGGCCGATGAAGACGATGCCGGCCGCTTCCAGCGCCCGCGGAAACGCCTCTCGCTCGGACAGGAAGCCGTAGCCGGGATGCACGGCCTCGGCGCCGGTCTTTTTGCATGCCTCGACGATCTTCTCGATCACCAGATAGCTCTCGGCCGCGGCCGGCGGGCCGATCAACACGGCCTCGTCGGCCATCTCGACATGTACGGCGTCGCGGTCGACCTCGGAATAGACGGCAACCGTCTGAATTCCCATCTTGCGGGCGGTCTTGATGACCCTGCAGGCGATTTCGCCGCGGTTGGCGATCAGGATGCGTTTGAACATGATTTTCTTGAGCTTCGTCCCCTGGGCGGGACCCTACCCCACGCCTTGGCGGGCCGGTGGGACGGGGCCGTATCCTGTCGTGGTACAGCAAAATTGGCCGGAGGCAACGGGCAAAATCCAGCCCGCTCTGGCGTACCAGCGCAAGACCGGCACGGGCCTGGCGAGCCCCTGGCCGCCCTATGGCTTCCCGGCTTTGGCCACGTTGCGGACCAGGCTGTGAATAAAGCCGAGCTTGGCGACCACGGCCGGCGACAGGATGAAGGGATAGAGGTCGCGCAGGCCCATGGCGCGGTTGACGCTGTTCATGGCGAAGGTGAAGGGCAGCCATGCGTCGACGATCGCCTCGACGCCTTTAGCCTCATAAGGATTGAAACGGATCCGCGTCGACAACTCCCCGTCGCGGTCGACCTTGGGGCGCACCTCCATGCCGAACTCGCCAGCCATCTCCAGCGTATCGACGATGTGAAGGTAGTGCGCCCAAGTCTCAGCGAAATCTTCCCACGGGTGCATCGTCGCATAGGCCGAGACATAGTTCTGCTGCCAATCCGGCGGCGGCCCTTCGGCATAGTGCCGCTGCAGGGCCTCACCGTAATCGGCGGAATCGTCGCCGAATACGGCACGGCATTCGTCCACTCTGCCGCCCTCGCGCACCAGCACGTCCCAGAAATAGTGCCCGACTTCGTGGCGGAAATGCCCGAGCAGCGTGCGGTACGGCTCGCCCATCTCCAGCCTGCGCCGCTCGCGCTCGATGGTATCAGTCTCGGTGAGCGCGATCGTAATCAGGCCATTGTCATGGCCGGTCATGATCCTTTGCCCGGTGTTGGGATCATCGGCGAGGAAATTGAAGATCAGGCCGTGCTCGGGATTGTCCTGCCGGGTCTGAAGCGGCAGATTCCAGCGGACCAGCGAATAAAACAGCCGGTGTTTTGCCACCTCCAGCTCGCGCCAGCCGGCGAGCTGCGCGGGGTCTGAGAGATCAGGCACGATGCCGTTATGGCGGCAGGCACGGCAATAGCCGGTGGAATCGCCTGCATCGGTCAGCCAGTTGCAGGCATCGTAATCGGCATTGCGGCAGAGCATCCGGCGTTCGCCCTTGTCCGCAAGCGTCTTCCAACCCTCCCCGTCAGGCTCGATCGCTGGCATCGTCTCCTTGTCCGGCAGGAAGGCGACCCGGTGGCCGCAGCGTTCGCAGGCTCGGTTCTCGAAATAGAGAACGTTGCCGCAATCCTGGCAAACGAAGAGCTTCAAGATTGAGCCTCTTGGGAAAGGGTGTCTTACTGATATCAAATGTGGCGCCACGCACATACGCGCGCAGACCGCTCATCGTTCCTTCTTCGGGAACAAATAGCCAGCCCCCGCGTTCGTTCATACCCGCCCCATGCAGTGCGGCGGGCCTTTCCTTGACCTATTCCCTTTTGAGCAATGGCTATCGCGCTTTGTCTGTGTGAATATCGCTTCGGCACGTGCGCCTCCGCATCACAACGGCCGACGCCTTGAACGATCCTTTGCCCGAGACCATTGCCGCCGAAAGGCTGCGCCAGCACCTCGAAGAGATCGCGCGCGAGCGCGACAATGCCTATCATGCGCTTCAGGAGCGCGAGGCGGAGCTGGCGCGCATCCAGCGCATCGGCAAGGTGGGCGGGCTCGAGGTCGACTTCCGCGAAGGCTTCAAGAACCGCCGCTCGCCAGAATATCTGATGATCCACGGGCTGCCGCCCGAGGGCACCGACGAGACGCATGAGGATTGGGTCAGCCGCATTCACCCCGACGACCGCGATGCCACCGTCAAGCATTTCTTCGATGCGCTGGCCAGCACCAGCGAGGACTATACCGCCGAATATCGCATCATCCGCCCAAGCGACGGCCAGACCCGCTGGATCCGTGTCGTCGCCAAGATCGAGCGCGACCGCGACGGCCGCGCCAGCCGCCTCGTCGGCGCCCATATCGACATCACCGACCAGGCGCTCGCGCGCGAGACGCTGCGGGAGAGCGAGGAGCGGTTTCGGCTGATCGCCGACAGCGCGCCGGTGCCGATCTGGGTGACGAAGCTCGACCGCACGCGCTCCTTCGCCAACCAGGCCTATGTCGACTTCGTCGGCCTGCCCTACGAGCAGGCTATCGCCTTCGACTGGCGCAAGGTGCTGCACCCTGACGACCTGCCGCATGTGTTGCAGCAATCGGTTCAGGGCGAAGCGTCGCTCAAACCGTTCGTGCTCGAGGCCCGCTATAGGGACGCGTCAGGCGAATGGCGCTGGCTGCGCTCGGAATCGCAGCCGCGCTGGGACCCGACCGGCAAGCATATCGGCTTCATCGGCGTCGCGCACGACATCACCGTCGCCAAGCAGGCCGAGATCGAGCTACGAAAGCTCAACGAGACGCTGGAAGAGCGCATCGCCGAGCGCACCGCCGAGCTCGAATCCAACGAGGCCCGGCTGCGCGCCATCCTGGAGACCAGCAACCAGTATCAGGGTCTGGTCAACCTGAAGGGCGAGCTGCTCTACGCCAACAAGACCGCGCTCGACGGCATCAAGGCGAGTTCTGCTGAGGTCATCGGCAAGCCGTTCTGGGACACGCCCTGGTTCACCGGCACGGAACGCATGAGCGCAACCGTGCGTGAGGCCTTCGACACCGTGCTGAAAGGCGAAGCAGTGCGACTTGAGATGCGGCTGCGCCTGCCCATCGGCGAGCGTGATTTCGAGTTCGGCATGCGCCCCGTGCTCGACCGCCACGGCAACATCACCGGCGCGGTGCCAGAGGCCGTCGACATCACCGAGCGTCGCCGCGGCGAGGAAGCGCTGCGGCAGTCACAGAAGATGGAGGCGATCGGCCAGCTCACCGGCGGCGTCGCGCACGATTTCAACAACCTCCTCACCATCATCCGCTCGGCCACAGACTTCCTGCGGCGGCGCGAGCTGCCGGAGGAGCGCCGCCGCCGCTATGTCGATGCCATCTCCGACACCGTCGAGCGCGCCTCGAAATTGACCGCGCAGCTGCTGGCCTTCGCGCGCCGACAGCCGCTGAAGCCGCAGATCTTCAATGTCGGCAGCCAGGTCGAGGGCGTGGCCCAGCTGGTCCGGCCGCTGGTCGGTGGCCGCATCGAGATTGCCGTCGAGATCAACGATGCCGATTGCTTCACCGTCGCCGACATCGCGCAGTTCGAGACCGCGCTGATCAACCTCGCCATCAATGCCCGCGACGCCATGGACGGTGAAGGCCGGCTCACCATTTCAGTGCGCAAGGTCCAGGGCATCCCGAACCTGCGGGCACAGTCGGCGCGCGGCGGCGACTATGTCGCGATCTCGGTCGCCGATACCGGCAGCGGCATCGCGCCGGAAAATATCGACGCGATCTTCGAGCCCTTCTTCACCACCAAGGAGGTCGGCAAGGGCACCGGCCTCGGCCTCAGCCAGGCTTTTGGGTTCGCAAAGCAGTCCGAAGGCGATATCGCCGTGACGAGCACGGCAGGCCAAGGCGCGACCTTCACCATCTACCTGCCGCAGGCTCAAAGCCCCGCGGCCGAGAAGGAAGCCGCCGCGCTCACTAGCGAAGGCGCCACCACCGGACGCGGCTATCGCGTGCTTGTGGTCGAGGACAATGACGATGTCGGCCAGTTCTCGACCGAGCTGCTGGAAGACCTCGGCTACGTCACCCGCCGCGTCGCCAGCGCGTCGGCCGCGCTCGCTATCCTCGGCGAGAACGAGTTTGCGGTCGATCTGGTGTTCTCCGACGTCATCATGCCCGGCATGAACGGCGTCGAGCTCGCCGGCGTCATCCGAGAGCGCTATCCGGGCCTTCCCGTCGTGCTCACCTCCGGCTACAGTAACGTGCTCGCTGAAAACGCCCATCGCGGATTTGAGTTGATTCAGAAGCCGTATTCGGTGGAATCGCTCTCGCGCATCCTGCGCAAGGCGATCTCGGAGAAGCTGTCGGTGGCGAGGTAAGAGAGATCTCCCATGAAACCGGCCCTCTTCTCCGCCTGGCAAACCTGGGCGCTGCTCTCCGCCTGCTTTGCCGCATTGACCGCGATCTTCGCAAAAGTCGGCATCGAGAATATCAATCCCGACCTCGCGACCTTCATCCGCACCATCGTCGTGCTTCTCGCGTTCTCGGTGCTGCTGTTCTTCACCGGACAGTTCACCGTCCCCTCTGCGGTCTCGTCCAAGACCTGGTTGTTCCTGGTGCTGTCGGGGCTCGCAACCGGCGCGTCGTGGCTGTGTTATTTCCGCGCCCTGAAGCTCGGCCCAGCGACGCTGGTGGCGCCAATCGACAAGCTCAGCGTCGTGCTGGTCGCGCTGTTCGCTTTCGCCTTTCTCGGCGAGCGGCCGACAGCGCAGGGCTGGATCGGGATCACCATGATCGGTGCCGGCGCTGTTCTCCTAGCCGTGAAGTTCTAGCCGGGAACCAAGGTCATGAGGGATCGGTTTCTGCCGGGGCGCTTTCCTGCCTCGATCGAGACACCGATGCCGAACGAAAACTCCGATCAGGCAACGCAGGCAGGCCGCGCGCTGGATGCGGCGAACTTCTTCCTCGCCGACGTCCGCGACGGGCTCGGGCCCTATCTCGCGGTCTATCTCCTCACCGAGCAGCATTGGGACGAGGCGCGGATCGGCCTCGTGATGTCGATCGCGACTATCGCGGGCATCGTAGCGCAGACACCGGCCGGCGCGCTGGTCGATGCCATCAGGGCGAAACGGTCAGTCATGGCAGCCGCCGCCATTCTCGTGACGCTGGCGGCACTGTCGTTGCCCCTGTTTCCCGCTTTCCTTCCGGTCGCGATCTCGCAAGGCATCGCGCAGGCTGCCGCCGTGATCTTTCCGCCCGCGATCGCCGCCGTCTCGCTCGGCATTTTCGGCCATGCCGCCTTCACCCGTCGAATTGGTCGCAACGAGACCTTCAACCACGCCGGCAACGCGGTCGCGGCCGGGCTTGCCGGTGTCTCCGCTTACTGGTTCGGGCCGACCGTCGTGTTTTATCTTCTTGGTGCCATGGCGGTTGCGAGCCTCGTCAGCATTCTCGCAATCCCCGAACGGGCCATCGACCACGAGCTTGCACGCGGGCTGGACGACGCCAATGCATCGCGCGAACAGCCCTCAGGTCTTGCCGTGCTCCTGACCTGCCGCCCTCTCCTCGTCTTCGCCATCTGTGTTTTGCTCTTCCACCTCTCCAACGCGGCGATGCTGCCGCTGGTCGGACAGAAGCTCGCGCTCCAGGACAAGAACATGGGCACCACCCTGATGTCGGCCTGCATCGTCGCGGCTCAATTGGTGATGGTGCCCTTCGCGATGCTGGTCGGCGCAAGAGCCGATCGCTGGGGCCATAAGCGCTTCTTCCTCGCCGCGCTGCTGATCCTGCCCATCCGTGGGGCGCTCTACACACTCTCGGACAATGCGCTCTGGTTGGTCGGCGTGCAGCTGCTCGACGGCGTCGGCGCCGGCATTTTTGGCGCGATCTTTCCCGTCATCGTCGCCGATCTCATGCGCAACACCGGCCGCTTCAACGTCGCGCAGGGCGCCGTGATCACCGCCCAGAGCATTGGCGCCGCGCTGTCGACCACCCTCGCCGGTTTCGTCGTGGTCGGCGCCGGCTACAGCGCGGCCTTCATTACCCTCGGAGCCATCGCCGCGATCGGCGCGGCCATTTGCCTGCTCGCCCTCCCCGAGACGCGACAAGTCGCCGACGGCGCCCCGCGCCGGCAGGGGAAGACATCAGCGCCGGCTTCCGCTATCGCTGCCGAATAAACTCTTTCCATAGGGATTGAACGTGCCGTCTCACGCCATCTGGGCCTGGAGCATCATCGTCGCCGCGACCGCCGGCGTCATCATCCGCCCTTTCCGCCTGCCCGAGGCGATCTGGGCCGTGCTCGGCGCCGGCGCGCTGGTGCTGTTCGGCTTCCTGCCGTGGCAGGATGCACTTGACGGCATCGAGAAGGGTGTTGACGTCTACCTCTTCCTGATCGGCATGATGCTGATCGCCGAGCTGGCTCGGCTCGAAGGCCTGTTCGACTATCTCGCTGCACTTGCGGTGGAATATGCCGGTGGCTCGCCGCAACGGCTGTTCCTGCTGATTTACATCGTCGGCACCGTCGTCACCGTGCTGCTCTCCAACGACGCCACCGCCATCGTGCTGACGCCGGCCGTCTATGCGGCGACACGGGCGGCCGGCGCCAAGCCGCTGCCTTATCTCTTCGTCTGCGCCTTCATCGCCAATGCCGCGAGCTTCGTGCTGCCGATCTCCAATCCCGCCAACCTCGTCGTGTTCGGTGCACGCATGCCGCAGCTCACCGAATGGCTGCGTCTGTTCGCACTGCCCTCGGCCGCATCGATCCTGCTCACCTACATCGTACTGCGCCTGACCCAGCACCGCGCACTGAAGGACGAGACCATCGCGCGCAGCGTGCCGCATCCCGAGCTCGGCCGCGGCGGCAAGCTGACGGCCGCGGGCATCGTCGCGATCGGTATCGTGCTGGTCACGGCCTCGGCGCTGGACAAGCAGCTCGGCTTGCCGACCTTCATCTGCGGCGTGGTGACGGCCGCCATCGTGCTGCTGATCAGCCGCCAATCGCCGCTGCCGGTGCTCAGGGGCGTGTCCTGGAGCGTCCTGCCGCTGGTCGGCGGTCTCTTCGTGATGGTGGAGGCGCTGATCAAGACGGGTGTGATCGGCCAGCTCAGCGCACTGCTGCATCAGGCTGTGGAACAGTCCGTGACGAAAGCCGCCTGGAGTGTCGGCATCGCCACCGCGATCGCCGGCAACATCGCTAACAATCTGCCAGTCGGACTCGTCGCAGGCTCGGTCACCGCCAGCGACCATCTGCCCGCGCCCGTTATCAGCTCCATCCTGATCGGCGTCGATCTCGGACCCAACCTGTCGGTCACAGGATCCCTCGCCACCATCCTCTGGTTGGTCGCGTTGCGGCGGGAGAAGATCGAGGTCGGCGCATGGCCGTTCCTCAAGCTCGGACTGCTGGTGATGCCGCCAGCCCTCATCGCGGCGCTCGCGGCGGCGATCCATTAATCGCGCGCAGTTTGCGGCGCATCAATGTGGCGCGGATAGCCGAACCTATACTGCATCTTGTCGCGCAGCCTCATGGGGCGCGGCAAGGAGGTTCATCATGCAAATTCAATCAAAGGCATTGCCGCAGAGCTTTTCCCTGCGTCGCTCGCTTCACGGCTTTTCGGCGCCGGGCGAAGCATCCCATCCGATGCTGGTCCTCAGCACCGTCGTGTTGCTGGTCCTGTTAGCCGTCGTGCAGATCGACCTGCACAGCGCCCAGCTTCAGGCCATCGGCCTGCTCGGCCACACCGCGACCGGGATCGATCCCGTCTTCCTGAGCCCGTAGGCTTGGGGCAAACCGATCGCGGCCATGAGGCCGCGACCGGATAGCTTGTCGTCAGTCGTTCTCGTAGCCGTAGACTTCCGGCAGGATGAAGATTGCAGCAAGCAATCCGATCAGCGGGAAGATCGCGACGAACAGTGTCGCGCTGGCCTGCCCGATCGCCGCGAACAGCGACGGGAACAGGAAGATCGCCAGGAACGACGGCAGCTTCACGAACATGTAGGCGAAGCCGCTGGCGGTGCCGCGGTACTTCGGCTTGGCGACCATGGTCGGGATCGTCATACAGTTCGACGCATCCCAATAATGGCCCCAGAGCATCGCGGCGGCCGCAAACGGCAGCAGCATCTTGTTGTCGGTGTAGAGCGCGAAGGCCGCGACTAGCAGCGAAGCCAGCACGATGGAGAAGCCCGCAATCGCAATGCCGCGATGGCCGATCTTGGGCGTCAACAGGGGGCCGACCCAGCCCGACAGCGCGGCGAAGCAGAACAGGCCCATCGTCACCAGATTGTTGCCGAGCACGCTCGACACGCCGACCATCACGAACAGCACCGGCAGATAGAACGCGAAGGTCGAGAACTCGCTGCCTTGCGCGAAGCAGGCGATCCAGCCGTAGATGGTGGCGCGCCAGCGGATCGGATCCTTTTTGAGGTCGGCGAGAAATGCGCGGGTCGATACCTTCGGCACCTCGACGTCCTGGTCCGGCAGCATGGCGAGATCGTCGTTGAACATCTCGCGCGCGACCTGCTTGGCCTCGCGGTAGCGTCCCTTCTGCACCAGCCACACCGCCGTCTCCGGCACGTCGTGGCGCATCACCAGGATGATCAGCGCCGGCACCGCGCCGAGGCCGAGCGTCACGCGCCACAGCATCTCGTGCTGGATGTCGAGCAGCAGGAAGATGACGATGACGCCGATGGTCAGCACCTCGCCGACGGCGAACATGAATTGCCAGCGGTTGCCCATGACCTCGCGCTCACCTTTGGCCATGGATTCCATGATGTAAGTGTAGCCGGTCGAGATGTCGGAGCCGAGCGGAACGCCGAGCAGGAAGCGGATCACGACCAGCCAGCCGACGCTGGGCACGAAGGCCTGCGCCAGGGCCAGTATGATGAACATCACCATGGTGATCAGGAACATGACGCGGCGGCCGATCTTGTCGGACAGCCAGCCGCCGAGCAGCGCACCGACCAGCGCGCCGCCCTGCGTGCCCGCGGCGGCAAGGCCGAGCATCAGCGGATCGGGATTGTACTGCTCCTTGATGAAGATCAGCACGAAGGCGATCGAATAGAGGTCCCAGGCCTCGACCAGGATCGAGGCCATCATCAGCCAGCCGACCTTGTTGCCCTTGGGGCTGTAATTGGTGATGAGGTAGCGGACCGCGGTTTCGCTCGCGGTCGGTTGCGGCATGGCCATAGTCGACATGTTTGATCCCTTCTTCAAAACTCTTTTGGTGCCGAGTCCTCTTAAGCGCCGAGCAGCGGCTCGATGCTGCAGTCGAGCAGGCGCGGATCGATCCCCGTCTCCATGCCCGTGAACATCTGGCCCATGTAGTCGATCAGCGCATCGCTCGCCTTGACGGCGTCCTCGACGCGGCGGTTCGCAACGGCACTGAGAATACCGAGGTGATGGTCGATCGTTCCCGAGAGATCGGCCTGTCCCGGCATGAAGCGGTGATGGATGTAGCCGATGCGGCGATACAACGTGTGCAGCGGCCGCAGCGTGTGCACCAGGAACGGCTCGCCCGCAGCTTCCAGCACCAGCGCATCGATGCGGCGGTCGATGCTGTTGAACTCGTCGAGGGTCAGGGTGGCGCGACGCTCGCGCAGCAGGCGCTCGATGTGCAGCGCCTGATTGCGATGCGACAGGCTGGCGCGATCTGCCGCGAGGCGAATGACAAAACGCTCCATATCGCGGCGCAGGTCCAGCAGCATGCGCTCGCGCGCCAGATCGATCGGCGCGATGTGCAGGCCGTGGCGCGGACGGATGATGATGAGCGTATCGGCGGACAGACGATTGACGGCGTGATGCACCGGCGTGCGGCCGAAGCCGGTGATCTGCTGCAATTCCAGCATGGTCATGAACTGGCCAGGCTTCAGCTCGCAATGAACCAGGAGCTCTTCAATCCTTTGATAGGCCAGCTCGAAGAAGTTGAGACGGTTGCGCCGAGAGGGCTTGCCCACTCCGTCCTCCGATCTCACCACCTCGAGCGCCCGCTTGCGCCGTGCCATCGAATTTCCTCCCGTCGGCCTGTGCTCTCGCATTGCAGGGCGGCGCCTTGTTTGTAGCATCCTTAAAACATGTTGTGATATATTACAAGCGGCGCTAAGACTTCCGCCGACACCTCATCATGCTGCGGTGCGAAATGAAAACACGACGGGCGCGAGGCGCCTTTGACGGGAGGACTTGCCGTGAAGATCACGTCGATCGAGACGCTGCGAACCGAGGAATTCTCCAACGTCATCTGGGTGCGCGTTCACACCGATAGCGGCGTGATTGGTCTCGGCGAGACCTTCTATGGCGCGGGCGCAATCGAGGCGCAGATCCACGACACCTTTGCCGGCCGCCTGCTCGGCCGTAATCCCCTGCACATCGAAGCGATCCATCGCGACATGCTGAACCTGCCGATGGCGCAGTCGTCGACCGGCGTTGAATATCGTGCAGCGTCAGCGATCGACATCGCGCTGTGGGATTTGTTCGGCAAGGTCTGCAATCAGCCGGTACACCAGATGCTCGGCGGCCTCTGCCGCGACAAGCAGCGCATCTACAACACCTGCGCCGGCACGCAATATGTCCGCTCCACCAATATCAGCCCGGTCTCGAACTGGAATCTCGGCGCGTCCAAGGGTCCTTACGAAGATCTCGACGGCTTCATGAACCGCGCCGATGCGCTGGCCGAAAGCCTGCTGGAAAGCGGCATTTCCGCGATGAAGATCTGGCCGTTCGATCCGGCGGCCCAGGAGAACAAGGGTCTCCACATCACTGCCGCGCAGATGAAACAGGCGATCGAACCGTTCGAGAAGATCCGCAAAGCGGTCGGCGACAAGATGGAGATCATGGTCGAGCTCCACTCGCTGTGGAATCTGCCGACCGCCAAGCAGATCGCGCGGGCACTCGAGCCCTACAAGCCGACCTGGTACGAAGACCCGATCCGCATGAACTCGCCGCAGGCGCTGGCCGAATATGCCCGTTCGACCGATGTCTGGGTCTGCGCCAGCGAGACGCTGGGCTCGCGCTTCCCCTACAAGGACATGCTCGATCGCGACGCCATGCATGTGGTGATGGCCGATCTTTGCTGGACCGGCGGCCTCACCGAGGGCCGCAAGATCGCGGCCATGGCCGAGACCTATCACCGGCCTTTTGCTCCTCATGACTGTATTGGCCCGATCGGCTTCATCGCCGCCATCCACATGTCCTTCAGCCAGCCCAACACGCTGATCCAGGAATCGGTGCGCGCCTTCTACAAGGGCTGGTACAATGAGCTCGTCACCACGATGCCCGTGATCAAGGACGGTTACGTCTTCCCGATGGAAGGCCCCGGCCTTGGCGTCGACCTTCTGCCCGCCGTCTTCGAGCGCTCCGATCTGATCGCGCGCCGCTCCAACGTTTGAGGATTTTGAGATGAGCACCGCCCTGTTCGACCTTTCCGGCCGCACCGCACTCGTGACCGGCTCCTCCCGCGGGCTTGGCCGCGCCATCGCCGAAGGCATGGCCAAGGCCGGCGCCAGGATCATCATCAACGGCGTCGATCCCAAGCGCGTCGAGCAAGCCGTCGCCGAATTTCGTGCGGCCGGCCATCAGGCCGAAGGTGCGGCGTTCAACGTCACCGACGAGCCCGCGATCGTCGCCGCCTTCAACGACTTCGACAAGAAGGGCATTGCCGTCGATATCCTCGTCAACAATGCCGGCATCCAGCACCGCAAGCCGCTGGTCGAGTTCACCACTGACGAATGGCGCAAGGTGATCGAGACCGATCTCACCAGCGCCTTTGTGATCGGCCGCGAGGCCGGCAAGCGGATGATCCCGCGCAAGCACGGCAAGATCATCAATATCGGCTCGCTCGGCAGCGAGCTGGCGCGCCCGACGATTGCGCCCTACACCGCGGCCAAGGGCGGCATCAAGAACCTGACCCGCTCGATGGCGGTGGAATGGGCTCAGCACGGCATCCAGGCCAATGCGATCGGCCCCGGCTACATGCTCACCGACATGAACGAGGCGCTGGTCAACAACCCCAATTTCAACAATTGGCTGATGGGCCGCATCCCCTCCAAGCGCTGGGGCAAGCCGGACGAGCTGGTCGGCGCGGCGATCTTCCTCGCCTCCGACGCCTCCACCTATGTCAACGGCCAAATCATCTATGTCGATGGCGGCATGATCGCCGCGATGTAATCGCGAACACCAGGAAACAAGACCATGCGCGCCGTCGTCATTCACGCCCCCAAGGATCTGCGGATCGACAATTATCCTGATCCGGCGCCCGGCCCGGGCGAGGTCCGTGTCAAGATCGCCAATGGCGGCATCTGCGGCTCCGACCTGCACTATTACCATCACGGCGGCTTCGGCGTTGTTCGCATTCAGCAGCCGATGGCGCTGGGTCACGAGATCGCCGGCGTGGTCGCGGCGGTCGGCGACGGCGTCAGCGGCGTGAAATCTGGGACGCGCGTTGCGGTCAATCCGAGCAAGCCGTGCAGCCAGTGCCTGCATTGCCAGGAGGGCATGCGCAACCAGTGCCTCGACATGCGCTTCCTCGGCAGCGCGATGCGCTTTCCCCATGTCCAGGGTGGCTTTCGCGAATTCATCACGGTCGACGCAACGCAGGCCGTGCCAATCTCCGACAAGCTGTCGCTGGCGGAAGCCGCGGTCGCCGAGCCGCTCGCAGTCTGCCTGCATGCCGGCAAGCAGGCCGGCCCCCTCCTTGGCAAGCGCGTGCTGATCACCGGCTGCGGCCCGATCGGTGCCTTGATGATTTTGGTCTCGCGCTTCGGCGGTGCCTCTGAGATCGTTGTCACTGACGTGGCTGATGCACCGCTCTCCGTTGCCAGCAAGCTCGGCGCCACGCACGCGATCAACGTCGCGACCAAAGCCACCGCGCTCGATCCCTGGCGCGCCGGCAAGGGCGTGTTCGACACGCTGTTCGAAGCCTCCGGCAATCAGGCCGCGCTCCGCACCGCGCTCGACGTGCTCCGCCCCGGCGCAACGCTGGTGCAGCTCGGCCTTGGCGGTGAAATGACGCTGCCGATCAATTCCATCGTCGCCAAGGAATTGCAGCTGCGCGGCACCTTCCGCTTCGATCCCGAGTTCGAACTCGCGGTCCGGCTGATGGGCGAAGGCCTGATCGACGTGAAGCCGCTGATCACGGCGACCATGCCGTTCGAGAACGCAGTCGCCGCGTTTGAGCTCGCCAGCGATCGCTCTCAGTCGATGAAGGTGCAGCTGACCTTCTGAGCTAGTGAGTCGCGACCAGCCTTTCGCTCACGAGCCGGACGGCGCCGCGCTTCCACGAATAGTCGGCGCCGAGGCGCAAGCCGCTGTCGCCGCGCGCCAGCACCGCACCGGTCCTGGTGTCACGGACCTGGAAGCCGAGCGTATATTCGGTGCGGCTGACCCGCCGCACCACGCCGATCAGCGACTGATCCGCACCGAGCTTTTGTGCGATCGCCGCCTCGCAGCCCTCACAGTCGCGGAGCGTATGCGCCTTCACGGCCTGTTCGTTCGCCGGCCCGACATCGACGAGGCGGTAGCGGCCGGATTGGCCCAGCGCCTCGCGCACGCTGCCGGTGACTTCCGCGAGGGTGGACGCATCCGATGTTGCAGACGCACCTACTGCTGCCGCTGTCGTATCCTCGAGCTCGAAATCAAACACCGCCAGCGCGACCGGTGCGGATGCGGCGAGCGCAGCCATGACCTCGCGGGAAACAAACATCTCGGCGCGGTCCCACGATTCGTCGTTGTCGCCGCGGAAGGTGTAGAGCTTGTCCATGACGACCTTTTTGGCGCCGACGTCGATCACTGCGACCTTGGCCCATTGCACCAGAGTGCTGGTCTTCTGGATGCCGCCGATCACCTTGAACGCCGCTCCCTCCTTCACCGACGGCGCCAGCCGGTAGCGCGGGTCGGCAGCAATGTCGCGCCGGAGCGCGACCATGAACGCCTGCAGTCGCCGTTCATGGGCCGCGCTCTGGTCAACCGGCTCGGCCGAGGTATCGGTGTAGCTGAAATCGTCGAGCGCAATCGTGGTCTCGGCCGCGGCTCGGCCATTCAGGCCGGCCGTGAGAAGAACGAGAAGTGGCAGCAACGACAGGGTACGGCGCATCACGGGCCTCGCATGATCGAAAGACCTCTAGGCTAGACGGACGTTTCCAACCCCGCAGCCAGCGTGCTCCCGATCAGTTCCGGGAAAATTTCACGACGTTGCACTGCGGCAAGGGTGCCGCTTTTCGCAGCCGCCGTTCTGCCCTTTAATGCGCGGGCGACAATTCCGTTCGCGTCAGGTGCCCGCCCATGTGGAACCGCCCGAGATTCGATCTCAAGGTCCGCCTGACCTTGCGCGTGGCGGCCATATCGGCCGCCTGCTTCGCCGCGATATCGGCCTATTTCCTGATCACGGCCGACCGCGCCGCACATGCGCGCATCGACGACATCGCCGCCATCGTCGCGAAGACGTTGGAGCTGCAGCAAGGCAAGGTGCTCTGGACGGCGAGCCCGCGCGCGGACTTTCCCAACCTCGATCCTGTTTCGGCCTATGTGATGACGCCCGGCCTTTGTCTGGCGTTCCGCGGGCCGGCCGGCGAAATGATCCAGCGCTTCTGTAGCGGCGCGCCTGTCACGGCCGACCTGCCGCCGCAGATATTCACGGCGTTCTACCATGGCCTGTTCGACCCCGGCCGCGAGGCGGCACGACCTGTGATCCTGCGCGGAACTAAGCTCGGCGAGGCCGTCGTGTCAGTCGACCCGGCCGTGCAGACGGCCGAGGCCTGGCACGAAGCCGGCCGCCTGATGCTCGCGCTTGCGATCGCGCTGCCGCTGTTGTGCGTGCTGGTCTATGCCGCGCTCGCCCGCGCGCTACGCCCCACCCACATGATCCGCGCCGGCCTCGAGCGGATTGCCGCCAATGACCTCACCGCACGGCTGCCACCCTTCGACCTCGCCGAGCTCTCGGCGGTGCGCGACGTCTTCAACCATCTCGCCGAAAGCCTCGACACGGCGCTCGCCGAGCGCGCCGAGTTGACTCGAAAGTTGATCGCGCTCCAGGACGAGGAGCGCCGACACCTCGCCCGCGAGCTGCACGACGAGTTCGGCCAGTCGCTCGCCGCGATCCGCGCCCTCGCCTCCTCCGCCCGCCAGACCGCGGCGCAGGAGTGTCCTTCCCTGCTCGGCGAATGCGACGGCATCGCGCGCACCGCATCGGGCATGATGGAGACACTGCGCGGCGCGCTGTTCCGGCTGCGTCCGCCTGACGTCGAGGAACTCGGCCTCGTCGCCAGCCTCGAGGGCCTCGTTGCGGGGTGGAACGGGCGTAGCCGCGGCGAGACGCGCTTTGCCATTCGTTTCGACGGCACCTTTGAGACGCTGCCAGCCACGATCAGCGCCAATCTCTACCGCATCGTGCAGGAAGCACTGACCAACGCCGCCAAGCATGCCGGAGCGACGAAGGTCAATCTCGAACTGGCGATGCACGCCGACGAGATCGCGCTCGCCATCGACGATGACGGACGCTCCACCGATCCTGTGGCGAAGTCGGGGATGGGCCTGCTCGGCATGCGCGAGCGCGTCGCGGCCCTGCGCGGCCGGCTCAGCTTTGAGGCCGGACTGCAAGGCGGCTCCGCACTGCGCGTCGTCATTCCGCTCACGGCCGCTGGCCCGCAAGCGCTGGAGCACGCGGCATGACCGCGACCATCCTGCTGGTCGACGACCATTCGGTCGTTCGCGAAGGCTATCGTTCCGTGCTCCAGAAGCAGCCGGGCCTGCGCGTCATCGCCGAGGCCGGCGACGGGGCCGAGGCCTATCGCCTGTTCAAGTCGGAGGCGCCCGATCTCGTCATCATGGATCTCAGCATGCCCGGCATCGGCGGCGTCGAGGCCGTCAGGCGCATCAGGCAATGGGACAAGGCGGCCAAGATCCTCGTCTTCACCATGCACGAGAATGCCGGCTTTGCCGTACAGGCGATCCGCGCCGGCGCGAGAGGCTACGTCACCAAGACCAGCCCGCCCGAGACGCTGGTGCGCGCCGTGATGGATGTGCTCGCCGGCAAGATCGCGATCAGCCCCGACATCGACCACGAGCTTGCGCTGAGCCGGATCAGCGGCGAGAGCTCGGCCGCCGATGTCCTCACGCCGCGCGAATTCGAGGTGTTACGGCTGCTGCTCGCCGAGAACACGAACGAGGAGATCGCCGAGACACTCCACGTCAGTCCGAAGACGGTCGCGAATCTGCATTCGCTGATCAAGGACAAGCTCGGCGTCGGCTCCGACATCGAGCTGGTCCGATTAGCGCTGCGCCAGGGGATTCTGACGGCGCCCGATCTCGGCGAGGCCTGAGCGAGGCCGGGAAACGGCCGATCATTCGCGCGCGACCACCTGATCCAACCAGGCGCAGTTCAGCGGCGGTACGCGCGGATCGGGAACACGCACGCCCCGCGCGGCCGCATCCATCCGCATCTCGCGCAGACGTTTGCGCTGCTCTTCCGGCATGTTGAGCCGCTCATGTCCCCATAGCGACGGACCATCAAAGGTCTCGTGCGGCCGCCAGGTCTGGGGATCGATGATGCGCCCGCCCCAGCCATATTCGATGAAGAAGCCGGATGGCGTGTTCACATAGAACGATGTCATGTGGTCGTTGGTGTGCCGGCCCAGCGTATAGACGACGCGGCCGTCTTCGAGCTGCGCGAGGTCGTAACCCTGCCCGACATCGTCGAGGCTGCCGAGCTCGACCATGAAGTGATGCAGCGCCTTGCGACCCGAGCCGACCATCGCAAAGGAGTGGTGGCGGCCATTGACGTGGAAGAAATAGAGGCCGTAGGGCTTCAGCCCGAAATCGGAGACATGGAAGCCGAGCACATCGCGATAGAACGGCAGCAGCGGTTCGACATCCTCGACATTGAGCACCACGTGTCCCATGCCGAGCGCACCGGTGCGGAAACCGGAGATGGGACGGCCCGGCTTGAACGGCTCACTCGCAAGCTCAGGCTTGCAGAAGGCCTCCAGCCGGTTGCCGGAGGGATCAGCGAATGTAATCAGCTCGGCGACATGCCGCTCGTCGGCGAGAGCGCGCGAGCCGCGCGAGACCTTGACGCCATGGCTTTCCAGCCGGCCCGCCAGGTGGTCCAGCTCCGCGGTCGAAGAAACCTCCCAACCCATCACCGCAAGGCCGGCATCGTTGCTGCCATCGACGATCAGGCGCTGCTTGCGATCGTCCATGCGGAAGGCGCGCGTCTTGCCACCACGGTCGACCTGCTGCATGCCGAGCAGGCCCGTCGCCATCTGGCCCCACTGATCGAGCTGCGACGAATTGATGCCGATATAGCCGAGCGCGGTGATTTCCATCGAATTCCTCCCGAGAGCATCGCCTTCGCCGCAGTGCGGCGAACTTGATACCGGTCGCGCGCGATCCTACGGTGCATCACGCAATCGCTTCGCGTTTGCAAGGACGATAGTCGCGCCGTCGTGCGCCACAAGGGAGAAAACACCAAGTGTCCAAGGAGCGGACGCGGACCAGCCAGCCCAGGCAGTCGGAGGGCGTCCGCGCCTTCAAGCGCGGGCTGGACGTGCTGCAGGAGATCAACCGCTCCGGCGGCATTCGCGCCGGCGACGTCGCCCGCGCACTCGACCTGCCTCGCCCGACCGTCTATCGCCTGCTCGAAACGCTGGAGGAACTCGGCTATGTCGCCCGTAGCGCCAGCGACGACCGCTTTCGCGTCACCCGGCTCGCCTTGAGCCTTGGCGATGGCTACGACCCCGGCGTGGTGATCTGCCAGGCGGCAGCCCCTTATCTCGCCGAGCTCAGCAAGACCCTGGTCTGGCCGGTAGATCTCTCCACTTACGAGAACGCCGCGATGGTGGTGCAGGAGACCACGCATTCCCGCAGCCCGCTCTCGATCGACCGCGGCATGATCGGCAAGCGCCTGCCGATGCTGCGGACGTCTGCCGGCCGCGCCTATCTCGCCGCCTGCCCCGCGCGCGAGCGCGACCTCATTGTCAGCCATCTCCGCCGCATCGACGAAGCCGACGACCGTCCCTTCCTCGACCAGGGCCGGCTCGACCAGATGATCGCGGAGACGCAGGCGCGGGGATACGCAATTCGCAGCGAGGGCGAATACAATCCGAAGACGGCATCGATCGCCGTCCCGATCGTGCGGAACGGTGCGGTCTACGGCTGCATCTCCATCATCTGGATCCGCTCGGCGCTGAGCATCGAGGAAGCAACGGCGCAATTCGTCAGCCAGCTTCAGGAGACAGCTGCGGCCATTCCGGTCGAGGTCTAGGGGCCGTCCGCTGGGCGGACACTTCGGCCGACGCCGTTGAAGCGGTGGCAGCTGATGGGGAAGAGATACCCCATGCAAGATAAATCCGGACCTGAAGAGTTTGACGTCGTGATTGTCGGCCGGGGCCCGGTCGGCGCCACGCTGGCCAATCTGCTCGGCCTTTGCGGCCTGCGTACGCTGGTACTGGAGCGCGAGGCGCGGACCTATCACCTGCCGCGCGCGGTGCATTTCGACGACGAATGCATGCGCGTGTTCCAGACCATTGGCCTTGCCGATGCGGTCCTGCCACACGTTATCCTCAGCCCAGGGATGCTGTTCCTCGATGCCGACGGGAAGATGCTGCTGGACTGGTCGCGGCCGCAGACGCTGACGCCGATGGGCTGGAATCTCAGCTATCGCTTCCACCAGCCCGATCTCGAGGACGTGCTGATCGCAGGCCTCGCCCGCTGGCCCCACGTCAGCTTGCGCAGCCGCTGCGACGTCTTCGCGCTAGATCAGGACGAGAACGGCGTGCGGGTCCGCTACGAGGACCTCTCCAACGGCCAGCTCAGCGAGGTCCGCGCCAGCTATGTCATCGGCTGCGACGGCGCGCGATCTCTGGTGCGCCGCGTCATCGGCTCCGGCATGGACGATCTCGGCTTTCACGAGCGGTGGCTGGTGATCGACGTCCTGCTCAAGCGCGAGCGCGACGATCTCGGCGACTACAGCCTTCAGCATTGCGATCCGCGCCGGCCGGCGACCTATGTCCGCGGCACCGGCTCGCGGAGGCGCTGGGAGATCACGGTTCTCCCCGACGAGGATTCGAACGACGTCGCGCAGCCTACAAAGGTCTGGGAACTGCTGTCGCGCTGGATCACGCCTGACGACGCCGAGCTCGAGCGCGCTGCGGTCTACACCTTTCATTCCATCATCGCGCAACAATGGCGGAACGGCCGGCTGCTGCTTGCGGGCGATTCCGCGCACCAGACCCCGCCCTTCCTCGGCCAAGGCATGTGCGCCGGCATCCGCGATGCCGCCAATCTTGCGTGGAAGCTGGCGAGCGTGATTCGCGGCGGCGCCGATGCCAGCCTGCTCGACACCTATCAAAGCGAACGCCAGCCGCATGTCCGCGAGTTCATCGAGCTCGCAATCCGCCTCGGCGGCGTCATCAACACCAAGGCGATCGAGGCCGGCCTCGCCGCCGGGCAGCCGCGCGAGAATGCGCCCGTAAAGCTCGAGGTGAAGAAGCCCCTGCTCGGTCCCGGGCTTGTGCTTGGCGATCTTCCCCTCGCCGGACATCTCGCCCCGCAGTTCACCCTGAAGGACGGCAGCCGCAGCGACGACCGGATCGGTTACAGCCACCTGCTGATCGTCGAGAGCGCCACGCGCTTCGCTCATCCACGGGCAGGAATCAACATCCTCACCAGCGACGATGCCGAAGGCATCGGCCCTTGGCTGCGCGAGCACGGCATCGCGGCCGCGCTCGTTCGTCCCGACCGCTACATCCCCGGCGCCGCCCGCAACGATGCCGAGCTCGACCGGCTCATTGCCACGATTGCGCCTCCCATCCATGTGCCGTCCGCGGCCTGACCGAACACAGGATATCCCATGAAGCTGCTCTCTTTCATCGCCAACGGCCGCGCCTCCTTTGGAGCCGTCAAGGACAATGGCGTGGTCGATCTCGGCACGCGCATGGCAGGATGCACCACCCTGCGGCAGTTGCTCGAAAGCGGCCGCGTTGCCGAAGCTGCAAAGCTGGTTGCGTCCACCGCGCCAGATCATCCGCTCGACGCGATCAGCTTCGCGCCTGTCATCCCCGATCCCGGCAAGATCATCTGCGTCGGCCTCAACTATCGCGACCACGTCGCCGAGACCGGCCGCACCGTCACCGAGAAGCCGGCGCTGTTCGTCCGTTTCCCGTGCAGCCAGGTCGGCCATCTCCAACCGATCGTGAAGCCAGGGGTCAGCGACGATTTCGACTACGAAGGCGAGCTTGCGCTCGTGATCGGCAAGGGCGGCCGGCACATCCCCGCGAGCCGTGCACTTGAATATGTCGCCGGCTATGCGTGCTATAACGAGGGCAGCATCCGCGATTGGCAGCGTCACACCAGCCAGTTCCTCTCCGGCAAGACCTTTGCGGAGAGCGGCAGCTTCGGTCCCTGGCTGGTGACGGCGGACGAGATTCCCGATCCGTCAAAACTCAGACTTCAGACGCGCCTCAACGGCAGCGTGGTGCAGGACACGACGACGGACCTCCTGATCACAGGCATCCCCGAGTTGATCGCCTACATCTCGACGATCTGCCCGCTCGTTCCCGGCGACGTCATCGTGACAGGCACGCCAGGCGGCGTCGGCGCCAAGCGCACGCCGCCTTTGTGGATGCGGCCCGGCGACATCGTCGAGGTCGAAATCTCCGGCATCGGCATCTTGCGCAACAAGGTCATCGCCGAGGCGGACTGACCGCTGCGACCGATCCATCAACGATAAAATCAGGAAACCCCATGGCCACCATCCGCACCCGCTCCACTGCCATTCTGCTGATCACACTGGCGCTGGCAGGCGCCGCGCGCGCCGAGATCAAGGGCGACGCTGTCCGCATCGGCGTCCTCACCGACATGAACGGCATCTTCGCGACCGCGATGGGCCCGGGCTCGGTCGAGGCGGCGCGGATGGCGGCGGAGGAGTTCGGGGGCAAGATCAACGGCAAGCCGATCGAGATTTTGCAGGCCGATCATCAGAACAAGCCTGATCTCGCCGCCTCGCTCGCGCGAAAATGGTTCAGCGACGGCGTGCAGGCGATTGCCGATGGCGGCAGCTCGGGCGCGGCGCTCGCGGTCCAGGAGCTGGTGCGCGGCAACGGAAAGATCTTCCTGGTCTCCGGCGCGGGCGCCAACCAACTCACCGATGAGGCATGCGCGCCCTCGAGCGTGCAGTGGACCCAGGACGCCTATTCCACCGCGACCGCCGTCGTCTCCGGAGTCATGCAGACCAGCAAGGAGCCGTGGTTCTTCATCACCGGCGATTACGCGTTCGGCCACTCCATCGAGGCGACCGCGCGCGACCGTATCGCCGCACTCGGCGGTAAGGTCGCCGGCAGCGTCAAGGCGCAGCTCGGCACGCCCGATTACTCGTCGTTCCTGCTCCAGGCGCAGTCCTCGGGCGCCAAGATCCTGGCGATCAATGTCGCCGGCGACAATGCCACCGCGATCAAGCAGGCGGAGGAGTTCGGCCTCGCCGATCAAGGCATCAAGATCGTCCCGATGTCGTTCCAGAATGTCGACATCGAGGCGGTCGGCCTGAAGGCGACGCGCGGCGATCTCATCGTCACCTCGTTCTTCGAGGACGTCTCACCGGCGGCGCGAAAGTTCTCCGACGCGTTCTACGCGCGCCGCAAGGCGATGCCTTCGCAGATCCAGGCCGGCGTGTACTCCGCCGTGCGCCACTATCTGCAAGCGGTGAAGGACACGGACTCGGACGACAGCGCCACGGTGATGGCGAAGATGAAGGCGACGCCGGTGTCGGATGCCTACACGCCCAATGGCCGCATCCGCGAGGACCAGCGCATGGTGCATGATCTGTATCTGGTGCAGGTCAAGACGCCAGCGGAATCCAAGGGCCCGTGGGATTTCGTCAAGCTGGTCGCGACCATTCCGCCCGATGAGGCTTTCCGCCCGCTCGACCGCAGCAAGTGCAGCCTGGTGGGGAAATAACCTTCAGGCCAAGTACCGCGTGAGATAGCCTTCCATGGCGTAGAGCGCGCAGAGCGCCAGGCTCGACCACACGGCGGCGCTGAAATACAGGAACATCCAGGTCAGCTCGCCCTTCCAGTGTGCGATGTCGTGGGTCACCACCCATCGCGTCGCGACATCATGCAGGCCTTCGAGGAAGCCGAGGAGCTTGTTGCCCTCTTCATGGCCTGCCCGCCAGCGGCTGAGATACATGGGAACGTCGACGGTGACGAGGAAGGCGAGGAAGCAGGCGATGCCGACGATGCCGGACATCAGCGCCCAGCGCACCACACCCTGGAATTCCGGCGTCAAGCGGCACAGCGCGATGCCGGCGAGGAAGAAAGTCACCGCCCAGAGCGAGTTCTCGATCGCGTTGAAGAGGAAGTTGGTCGTCACCACCGCGTACCAGGAGAAGCCCTCTGCGATGACAATGATCGGCACGATCACGAGCGCGATGTTCACCGCGGTCTGTGCGCCAGTCATCCGACCGAGCTGATGCAGGATGATCGCCCATTGCGCGGCGAAGCAGACTTCGGCCACGGTTGCCACCGTGCGCCCGACAAACACGCTCGACAGCCAGGTGTCGAACAGGCAGATGCGCTGCACGTCGGCGCGCGGCAGCACCGAGCGGAAGGCACAGCCGAACACATAGGCCGCGCAGAGCAGGAACATCAATCCGATATCCGAGCCGCCGCCGACGCTGCTGGCGACGGTCGGATAGAACTCGCGGTACAGCATGAACCAGACGAGAATGTTCGCAGCGCTGACCAGCGTCAGGGACCCCCACCACCACGCCAGGGGATTTGACCGTGCCTGCCACTGCAACATGAACCGCTCCGTCGTAGTCATCTTGACATCCAACGGTAGCAATTCTGTCATAAACCTGAAGCGCGACGCGACAAAAATCTGCGTGACGCCACTGTCATAATTCGCCAGCGCGCTGTCATAATCGCGATGGCGTCCGCGCTTCTAGGCTTAATCCGGGGACGCCATATCGAAGGCGCCCCCGAATCACGCGGGGCTATTTCTTCAACCCACCGACATAGGCCGCGAGCTTGTCCAGCGTCTGGTAGCCGTATTCGACAGCGCCGAAGCCGATCATGCCGTCGCGCTGCTCGGTGCTCGCCGCCAGCTGTCGCATCATCAGCACGGTCTTGCCGTTGGCCTGCTCGGCGAATGTGATGGTGAAGCGGAACATGCCGGGATCATCGTCCTGATCGTCGCCGTGGTACATCTCCATGAAGGACGGCCGCTCGATGCGGAGGAAGCGCATGCGGTTCCCATAGATGGTGCCATCGGGACCGATCATGTTGAAACGCCAGACGCCGCCGACACGCACGTCGATCTCGAAGGTCTCGATCTTGAAGCCCTTCGGGCCGAACCATTGCGGCAGATGTTTTGGGTCGGACCACGCCTCGAACACCAGATCACGCGGCGCGTCGATCACGCGGGACATCACGATCTCGCGGTCCATCGACCATTGCGACAGGGCAGCGTTCGTCATTACTCAGTACCTTTCCGTTTGCTTGGCTTGTTGGTGGTCTTCTCGGTCGCTTTGGACGACTGCTTGGCAGCCGCCCTCTCCTTCTTGAGCTTCATGACGTAAGCCTCGAACCGGTCGAGCCGTGCCTCCCAGATCGCGCGCTGGTGCTGGAACCAGTCTTCCGCACCGACGAGCGCCTCGGGGCTGAGGCGGCAGGTTCGCACGCGGCCGGACTTCTCCGACTGCACGAGCCCGCTCAGCTCCAGCACGTGGACGTGCTTCATGAAACTCGGCAGGGCCATCTCGAACGGCTCGGCGAGCTCGCCGACCGAGGCCTCGCCGGCGCAAAGCCGCATCACGATCGCGCGCCGCGTCGGATCGGCGAGCGCTGCGAAGACCTGGTCGAGCTGGGATAATTGGTTAGCCATCAAGCTAACTATAGACACGCCGCGATCGCGGCGTCAATGATTGTTAGCCTATGAGTTAAGTTTTTTGTCCGGCGATATGGAACTCACAACGCGCAATCGTGAATTGGGACGCCGCCCTCGCCCGGCTAAACAGCAATGGGGGCGCACCGCAAGATCAGACCGAGCACGTGCCGCCTGTTGCCATCTCCCCGTACATCACAAGGCGATCCCTCGCCCGCGCCGCACTTGTTCCCCTGGCGGTCGCGCTGGCGAGGCCACGCCGCGCCTTGGCGGATTCCGACATGATCGCGCTGATGCGCGACATCGTCGCGGCCGAGCTCGCGCCCACCGCGACGCCGGATCATCCGGGCGGCCTCGCCGCTGCGCTCTATGCCGGCCGTCATGTCGAATTCTTCAGCTACGGCCTTGCCGACGAGGCCGCCAAGCGGCCCGTGACGCCGGACACGCTGTTCAACCTCGCCTCGCTGCGAAAGCCATTCGAGGCGACGCTGACGGCATCAGGCACGCTGCGCGGCGAACTGAAGCCCGACGATCCCGTACCGAAATATCTGCCGGAGCTGAGCGGTGACTACATCCGCAACGTCACCGTCGGCGAGCTCGCCACGCACACATCAGGACTGTTGCTGCCGACCGATCACCCGCCCTGGCCGAACGATTCCTACTCGCAAGCGCAGTTCATCGCGATGCTCAACGCCTTCGTGCCGCCCGCGGGTGTGGCGCCGGGGAAGCAGCGCATCTACAGCCATGCCGGCTATGTCCTGCTTCAGCTCGTGCTCGAGCGCTGCTATCGCACGCCGATCGCAAGACTGATCGAGAGCCGGGTGCTCAAGCCGCTCGGCATGCGCGCAACGTCCGCTCCCGAACGCGGACCGGACAACCGCGCGATCATGGACGAGGCCACGATGCGGCGCGTCGTGCAGGGCTATTCCGACCAGGGCAGCGCGATCGGTCCGATCGGAGGCCAGCAAAGCTATTTCGACTTCCCCGGTACGGGCCAGATGTTCTCCTCCGCGCGCGATCTTGCGACCTTCGTCGCGGCCTGCGTCGACGGCCGCACGATCGACCCGCGTCTCCGGGAAACGCTGCGGATGACGCAGCGCGAGTCCTTCCACGTCGACCAAAGATACGAGCAGGCGACCTTCGGGCAGGCCATGGCGTGGGAGACCGTCCACCTTCCCGATGTCACGATCGTCGACAAGCCGGGCGGCCTCAACAACGCATCGGGCTACATCGGCCTCGTCCCGGCGCACCGGATCGGCATCGTGCTGCTCGCCAATCGCGGCGACTATCCGCACGAGATTGCCCGCTACAAGATCCTGCCTGCGCTGGCGAGGCTGGTGGCACACAGCGGCTGAGCCAAAAATAGAAAGCCCCGGCGAGGCCGGGGCTTTCCAGGTCATCATCAGAGTAGGATGCCTAGTACCGCGCGACGACCGGTCCACCGAATTTGTAGTTCACGCCGACCCGCACGATGTTCGACTTGATATCAACCGAGTGGGTGTAGACGTTGCTCGGGAAGGAAATGGCCGGCACGAAAGCTGCGAGATTGGTGCTCGTCGCGCTGGCACGGCCGAGGTCGACGTAAAGGTATTCGGCCTTCAACGACCAGCCGCCACCGAACGCATATTCGGTGCCGGCGCCGGCGGTCCATCCGACCCGCGTGTCGCGGATCGCGGCGGATTCGGTCGCCGCCGCGAACGTATCGGTGAAGTTGAAATTACCCTTCACCTCGGCGATTGCGGCACCGCCCGTGGCGTACAGCAACCAGGTCGGAGCGGCGAGGAAGCCGATGCGACCGCGGATAGTGGCGAGCCAGTCGGCCGAGACCTGCGACGAGACCGTGAAGGCCGTCGGCGCGCAGCACGGATAGACCGCGGAACCCGTCGCACCGCCCTTGAAGCCGAAATAGTTGATGTCGCCTTCCAGGCCGAGCACGGCGCGGCTGACCTGCCAGTTATAGCCGGCAGTGAAACCACCGGTCACGCTGGAACTGTTGACGTTCTGGGCGCCAACCGCGGCGATGCCGGGGACGCTGCTGGCCGCGAAGTAGCCCGTCGGAGAAAACACCGTCGAAGTGGTCGGATCAGCACTGCCCCACTGCCCGCCGACATTGCCGCCGATGTAGAAGCCCGTCCAGTCATAGGCCGCCGCCATCATCGGCGCCTTGGTATAATGCGCTGCGAGATCAGCGGCCTGCACGGACGCGGCGCCCAACACAACCGACACGGCCGCCAGCAAAAGCTTTCTCATTCCAGTCTCCTTGCCCCACGCGATCAAAACGCGCGCTTTCCGAATGCACCGGCTTGGTGATTTCGGCATGGGCTAGGCATAGGCGGCACACCGCCCAGCGTCTTGGGCTGCAACGAAGTTCGCATGGACTGTGACGTAGCGTGCGGTCCGCTGCACCCGAAGTGTGACGAGTGTGCCTCAAACGCCACGACACGACGGCGCGCAACGCTGGATCCGTGTCGCGACAAGAGCAAACATGCCAGCACAGCCGGCGAATCTTCTGTTGACGAGCAACCCGACAACCTTCGCGAGTTCCATCGAGATGGGGCAGCGCCGCTTGCCTATTGCGTGTGAACCCTACGGTTGACTCGCGATGCCCGCTGCCTACACTCCGCGGATTGCTGCGATCAATTGCCGAGACATGGAGCTTAAGGCCATGGCCTCCGATTTTTTCCTCAAGTTCGACGGCTTCGACGAATTCCTCGCGCACAAGCTCGATCACGACTTCCTCAAATTCGGACATGATTTCGATCGCGTCGGCGATGCGCTCACGGATCTGTTCTCCGAGAATCTGAAGTTCGACGAGCACAAGGTCGCGATCGACTTCAAGCATGATGTCGAGCACGTCGCCTTCGACTTCATCAAGCTCGGCTTCGATACGCTGAAGCTCGACGACGTGCTGCACAAGTTCGACGACGTCATCCTGAAATACGCCGACCAGGCGCCCACGGTGAGCACGTTCGCCGAAACCGGCGGCGACGGCGGCGGGCTCAAGCTGTCCGACGATTTCATCAAGCTCGACACGGATTTTCAGGCCGCAAGCTTCGAGGCGATCAAGCTCGGGGTCGATACGCTCAAACTGCACGTATCGGGCGAAGGCGCCAATGACTCCTTCATCAAATGGGCCGGCGATCTCTCCGATTTCAGTGCCGGCCTGCACAAGGTCGGCGACGATTTCCAGAAGGTCGGCGAGGATTTCCTCAAGCTCGGCGATCTCAAGGGATCCGAGACGATCGACGAGGCCTTCATCAAGCTCGGCGGCGGCGCGCTGAAGGTCAGCGACGACCTGCACAAGGTCAGCGACGACTTCCTCAAGATCGCCACTGACATCACCGGCTCCCAGGACAATTTCGGCACCCTCAAGATCGACCAGATCGCGCTGAAGTTCGGCGATGATTTCCACAAGCTCGATGCGGATTTGCACAAGCTCAACACCGATGTCGGCGCGCTCGGGGATGACTACATCAAGCTGGCCGGTGCGCTGACGGGCCATGGCGGGAACCAGGGCGGCGGCACGACGACGACTTCCGTCGACAGCGACGCGCTGCATCAGTTGCTGCAACACGCGCACGATTTTTCGCTGCTGTAGCTAGGCTACTCCGAGGCGTCCGAGCAGCGGCAGGATTCGCGCGTCGATCACGGCGATCCTGCCTGATATCTCGGCGCGAACCTCGTCCGCGGAGAGCTTCTGGCCCTCCTTCTCAAAACGCTCGCCGCTGGCGGTGGCGAGGCTTGCCAGCAACGCGGCGGGGTCGGCGATGCCCTTGCGCCGCGCCTGCATATAGAGCTGCGTAAGCGGATCGACCCTGACCCCGCCGCCGGTGACGGGCGAGGCGAGATAACGCAGCTCCGACGTCTCCTTGGCGCGCGCCGTCACCGCCGCGTTGAACGCCTGCGTCGATGTCTGCCGCGCCGCCTCTTCCTCCAGCGGCAGCGCCGGCGCGAGGTGCCCCTGCCCAACCAGCACCTTGATGGCATCGGTGAGCGAGGCCCAGCCCATCGTCGTCTCCGGCAGACGTTCGACCACCTCGCGCAAGCTGAGCGGCCCTGCGGCAAATGCGTCGATCACGGGCTGGTAGATCTCGCTGCGCAGCTGGAAGCGGCCCAGCGGCGTATCGAAGGTCAGCTCGATATCGTCGCGCGGGCTCGTCAGCACGAAGCGCGTCGCCAGCCAGCGTTCCCGCGCCGCCATCGGCGCCATTGGCGTAAACCCCTTGGCGAAGATGTCTCGACGAAACTGGCGACCGATGATCATGTCGCGCGCGGTCTCAACGATCAAGGGATCGGCGAGATCGGCCAGCAGCGCCCGCTGGGCGTCCGTGAAGTTGACGCGATCGACATGATCGGTGAGATGGGCCGAGCCGAGAAAGGTCAGCTTCGCGTCGGCGAGCTCCTGGGCGAGATCGGCGAAGCTGAAAGCCTGCCAGTCGCGCGTCAGAAGCTCGTGCGCGAGATAGGACGCTGGCAATTTGCGCAGCCGTTCGAGCTGCACGGCGGCCTGCGGATACATGCGATAGAAATGCGCGCCGGCCTCCTTCAGCCCGTCGGCAAGCGCCAGCGCCTGGTCCAGTGCCCGTTTCGACGAGACCTGCGGCTGGGCGCCCTGCAACTGCACCATCAGCCGCCGCAGCGGCGCCATTCCAGCCCAGCCGGGCATCGCATCATATGAGACGTAGACGAGCCCGCCGGGCTTCAAACGCCGCCGGATCAGCGCGACGATCGCCTTGCGATGATCCGCGCCGATCCAGCTATAGACGCCGTGGAGTGCAATAATATCGAACTCGGGCACCGAGGCATCCTCGGCAAGCTCGGCGAAATCGGCCTCACGAAAGACGATGTTCTCGAGCCCCGCGGCATCGGCCAGCGACCGCGCGCCCGCGATATGGGTCGGGTTGAAGTCAGCCGCGAACACTGTTGTATTGGGGTTGGCGGCTGCGACGATGGTGGCGGTCAGCCCCTGCCCGCAGCCGAGATCGCAATAATGAAGCGGCTCGCCACGTCCGCCGGGCGCCGCCACGCCCTTGGCGAGCGCGGCAAAGCTGAGCATAGCCGGCACCTGCACGCGGCAGAAATCGTGCACATAGGCCGTGTCGATGACGTATCCGGATCCCCAATCGGCCATGCGACCCTCGCGAGGACATCCAACAACGCTGCGAAACCACGGTCGCACAAGTCGGCGGACGGCTCAAGCGAGGCCAAGCCTTGGACCAAATAAGCCTTGGACCAAATAAGCCTTGGACCAAACAAGCCCTAGACTGAGCGGGTCAGGCCGCCGTCAACGCGGATGTTCTGGCCGGTGATATAGGCGGCGCCCTCGGACGCCAGGAACGAGACGGTCGCCGCGATCTCCTCGACCTTGCCGTAACGCTTCAGCGGCACGCTGTCGCGACGCGCATCCGTCTGCGGCAGGCTGTCGATCCAGCCGGGCAGCACGTTGTTCATGCGGATGTTGTCGGCCGCATGGGTGTCGGTGAAGATTTTCGTAAAGGCGGCAAGGCCCGCGCGGAACACCGCCGAGGTCGGAAACATCGCGCTCGGCTCGAACGCCCAGGCGGTCGAGATGTTGATGATCGCACCGCCCTTCTGCGACTGCATCACCGGGGTCACCAGCCGGGTCGGACGGATCACGTTGAGCAGATACGTATCGAGACCAATGTGCCACTGCTCGTCGGTGATTTCGGTGATCGCCGCGCGCGGGCCGTGGCCAGCGCTGTTGACGAGCACGTCGATGCGTCCCCATTTCGCCAGCGCCCCGTCGACGAGGCGTTTCAGATCATCATTGGACTTGTTGGAACCGGTCACGCCGAAGCCGCCGAGTTCGGTCGCGAGCGCCTCGCCCTTGCCGGAGGACGACAGGATCGCAACGTGAAAACCGTCGGCGGCAAGCCGCCGCGCGGCCCCCGCCCCCATGCCGCTTCCGCCTGCGGTGACGAGTGCGACCTTCTCTGCTGCCATGACCTGATATCCCTGTGATAGCGTAGAGGCGAGCCCAAGGTTCTCTGCTATGGCTCAGCCTGTCATCAGGCCTTCTACAGCCATCCTTGCCCGCAGGTCCATTGCCCGAGGCGCCACGACATGAGCGATATGCAGATCCGCAATCTGCGGCCGGAGGAGATCTCCATTGCGATCGACTGGGCCGCGTCCGAGGGCTGGAATCCCGGCCTGCGAGATGCCGCCTGCTTCGCGATCCCCGATGCAAAAGGCTTCTTCGTCGGCGAGATCGACGGCGAGCCGATCGCGTCAGTCTCCTGCGTCACCTATGACGAGCGCTTCGCCTTCCTCGGCTTCTACATCGTGCGCGCGGATTTCCGTGGCAGAGGCCACGGCCTGCGCATCTGGAACGCTGCGATCGCGCATGCGGGCGCGCGCGTGATCGGTCTCGACGGTGTCGTGGCGCAACAGGACAACTACAGAAAGTCCGGCTTCCAGCTGGCTTACGCCAATATCCGCTATGGCGGCATCGTTGCCGCGCCGCCAAGGCCGCCCGCCGAGATTGTTGCGCTCGACACGATCCCATTTGCGCTTGTGCAAGCCGACGACGCCACCGTCTTCCCTGCCCTGCGCCCGGCCTTCTTGCGCGCCTGGATCAACACGCCGGGACACGTTGGCCGCGCACTGCTGCGCGACAGCAAGCTTGCCGCGTGGGGCGTGATCCGTCCCTGCCGAACTGGCCGCAAAATCGGCCCGCTAGTAGCCGATGACCGCGCCGCGGCGGAGGCCGTATTGCAGGCTTTGCTGGCGAGCCCTGGTAGCAACGAGATTGTGCTCGACATCCCCGCGATGAACCGCGATGCTATCACGCTTGCGGAATCCCTCCGCCTGAAGCCGACATTTGAAACGGCGCGAATGTACACTGGACCGATCCCGTCACTGCGGCTTGGCCGCGTGTTCGGTGTAACCACCTTTGAATTGGGCTAGAATCGATTTTTTTAATTTAGGCACGTGCCGTCCTGGAATTTGTAATCTGGTTCACGTCGCCGCTCCGGCGCAACGTGTATTCGTGTTGCATCCGCCGATTTTGCCGGACGGCTCGAACGATATTTTTTGACCATCGATATTTCATGCGAGGATTTCATGATCGAAGCCAGAACCAAGGCCCGCTCTTCCCAGCACACGGCCGACGACACGCAGCGCCTGGGCATCGCGGCCGCGTTGGTGCTTGCCGTTGTGACGGCCCTCGGGGTTCATGCACTCGCCTCCGCGCCGGCGATCCGGGAGGCCGCGCAGGCCGAGCTCGCACGCGTCATTGCCGATGAGGATCGCGATGTCTGCGGTCAGTTCGGGCTGCGCCCGGGAACGACCGCGTTTGTGGCTTGCAGCCGTGAGCTCGCCAATGTCAGGCAAAAACAGTCCGACCGCGACCAGGCGGCCGCGGCAGGCATTCTATAGCGAACCGCGAAATGCCTCGCGTGCTCAGTAGCAGCGCATGATGTTGACGGTGTGCTCACCGCCGCCGCGGCCGGGCACGGTGACCTGCTCGGTCGGACAGCTCGGCACATAGGGCCGGTCGGACGGCACGACGTTCGGCGGGAAGCGATGCGCCCAGTCCCAGGGAACGTCGTAGGTGTAGGTGTAGCGAACGTCGTTGGTGACGGCCTGGCCGGCATTGGCGAACGGGTCGCTGTAGCCGGCTCCGTCGTCGGTGTAGAAAGCGCCGCCACCCGGCCAGTAAACCCAGGGATTGTTGAAGCGGTTGCCGCGACCGTGGAACCGCGCGCCCGGCGCGATCGGCGGACGCACTGCTGCCGACGGCGCGGCAGCGGTCACCATGCCGTGGGGCGCGGCGCCGCCCGGTCGTGCAAAGCTCTCGCTGGAGCTGAGGAGCAGCGCGGCTGCGCTGAGCGAGGCGAACAAGGCCCCATATGATCTGGACATCATGATACGCACCACACTCGTTTGGCTTCGCGATACTGCTCCCCATCGCAACGCTAGGCCGGTCCATCACCCGCCCGCAAACCTATAATTAATTATTGGTTAAGGCACGGGATTAACGGGGAACCCGGTGCGGAATCTTGCATGGTTTTCAGCGGCTGTAGCCCGGGTGGAGTGTAGCGAAATCCGGGACCGCTGTGTCCATAGGGATGGAATCCCGGATTACGCTGCGCTCCAGATATGGCGTTGCCCGTCGGGCAAAGCACCCAAACATCGGGTCAATCCATCTCGTCAAAAATATTCCACTTACCGAAATTCGGAAATGGTGCATGTGTCGCGCAACCCGGCCCAAGGACGAGGGGCGTATGCCGCTGTGCAGCCTCTTGTAGCGCATCCTTCGCACAGCGGACCGCGGGTGCCAGTCGGGCACCCGGTCTTCCCTGCGCCCTCTTTCAGCTAAGGGTGAAGCGACGAAGCATAGCTCGGGCGATATGGGCCGCGAGGATACGAAGGAGTGTCTGCGATGAAGATGCGGATTGAAAGAGCGACGCCGCCACCACACACTCCGTCATTGCGAGCGCAGCGAAGCAATCCAGAAATGTATCCGCGGAAAGACTGGATTGCTTCGCTGCGCTCGCAATGACGATGTCGAGAGAGATTTGCACCAAACTTGGCTCTCGTGTCCCGGAGTCGCCATCCCGTCGTGACGAATCCGTGGATGCCGCCTCGCCTCCCCGTCACTTCTGCATGCCGATCCGGTCTTGTAACATAACCGTCATACAGCAAAACTAAACGATTGCCGGGGGCCGCGGTCGGCGGCCAAGCCGCCTCACCGCCAGGAGATTTTGATGCGACGTTCACTGCTGCTGCTGTCAGCCGGACTGACACTATTGTCCAGCGGTTTTGCCTCCGCTGAGAACAACACGCCCCGCAACCTGATCCTGTTCATTCCCGACGGGCTACGCGCCCTGAAGATCAACCCCGAGACCGCGCCGGCCATGGCCGAGGTCCGCGACAAGGGCGTCAACTTCAAGAACTCGCATTCGCTGTTCCCGACCTTCACCATGGCCAACGGCTCGGCGATGTCGACCGGCCATTATCTCGGCGACACCGGCGTGTTCTCCAACACGATCTGGACCAACTACACGTCGGTACCCGCCGGCGAGACCGTGGTCCCCTTCATCGAGAACGACGCCGTGCTCGGCGACATCGACGAGCATTTCAAAGGCGACTATCTCAGCGAAGAGACTATCTTGAAGATGGCCCGCGACAAGGGCCTCAGCACCGCGGCGATCGGCAAGGTCGGCCCGACCTACCAGTTCGACCACACTGACCATCCCGAGAAGGCCGGCCAGCATTCGGTCGTGTTCGACGATTCCACCGGCGGCAAGAACGGCGTGGCGCTGTCGGACGAGGTCAAGGACGCCCTGACCAAGGCCGGCCTTCCCCTCGCCGCGCCGTCGCGCGGCGACAACGCAAAGGCGGGCGACGCCAAGACGCCCGGCACCACGGTCGCCAACGTCGCGCAGCAGGCCTATTTCGCCGACGTCGCCACCAAGGTGGTCCTGCCGATGTTCAAGGCGCGCAACAAGCCGTTCGTGCTGGTGTTCTGGTCGCGCGATCCTGATGGCACCCAGCACAATCAGGGCGACAGCCTCAACCAGATCATGCCTGGTATCAACGGCCCGAGCACGATGGCAAGCATCAAGAACGTCGACAACAACCTCGCCCAGATCCGCAAGGCGCTGGACGAGCTCGGGCTCGCCGCGAGCACCAACATCATGATCCAGGCCGACCACGGCTTCTCGACCATCTCCAAGGAGAGCAAGACCAGTCCCTCGGCCAAGGTCAGCTATGACGACACGCCGAAGGACTTCCTGCCGATGGGCTTCGTCGCCCTCGATCTGGCCAAGGCACTCGACCTGCCCCTGTTCGATCCCAACGACAAGAACGCCGCCGTCACCGGCAACGCTCATCCGAAGGCCGGCAACGGCGTGCTCGGCAAGGATCCGACCAAGCCCGATCTCGTCGTCGCCACCAATGGCGGCTCGGACCTGATCTATCTGCCCAGCAAGGACAAGAAGCTGGCGGCGAAAACCATCAAAGCCCTGCTCGAGCAGGACTACGTCTCCGGCCTGTTCGTCGACGACTCCCTCGGCCGCTTCCCCGGCACGCTGCCGCTGTCGCGTATCAATTTGCGCGGCAACGCGGCGACGCCGACGCCGGCGATCGTGGTCAACTTCCGCTCCTATGCCAGCGAATGCGGCGAGGCGCCGACCAATTGCTCGGTGCAGGTGGCCGACACCGTGCTGCGCCAGGGCCAGGGCATGCATGGCAGCTTCAGCCGCGGCGACACCTATAACTTCATGGCCGCGATCGGTCCGGACTTCAAAGCCGGCTATGTCGACGAGCTGCCGGTCAGCAATGCCGACGTCGGCATGACCGCCGCCCGGCTCCTCGGCCTGCGCGGTTCGCACAATGGCGGCCTGGTCGGTCGCGTGATGTCGGAGGCGCTGCCCAACGGCGTCGTGCCGAAGGCATTCAAAGGCGTCGAGCGGTCAAAGAAGAAGTCCGAGAATGGTCTGGAGACCGTGCTCGACGTCCAGCGCGTCGGCAGCCAGCGTTATTTCGACGCCGCCGGATTCCCCGGCCGCACGCTGGGCCTCGAGCCGGAAAGCGGCAAACAAAAAACGGCGGGGAAATAACCCCGCCGCTTGTTCTCGCGCCTCGCAAGGGGCGCGGAAATTACATGCCGATGTCGAACACGTTCGGCAGTTGGCCCGCCAGAGGCAGCGCGGTGGCGCCCAGGAAGGTCGCCACCATCGCCATCAGGCGACGGTTGTTCTGGCGCTTGCCGCGCATCTGGCCGGCGATCCACTCCAGCATCTCGCTCTTGACCTTGGAGGCATAGGACGGCGCCCAGCTCTCGATGTCGGTGCCCTGCGCCAGCGCGACGCTGCGCGGCGGCACTTTCAGGCCCGAGGCGCTCGCGGCATAATGGGCGACGGCCTTGGCCAGCAAATCGTCGAACCGGCCGCCGTCGGCACGTTCGGTCGCGGCCTCGTTGATTTCGAACAGCGCCTCGGCTTCGGCGCGGCTGACCGGCTGGTCGTTGACGGCAGCGGCCGTCAGGATCCGGGCGCACCAGGCGGTGTCATCGGCATCGATGGAGCGGGAAAAGTGCACCCTGCCCTTGGTGGTCGGGCCTTCGGCCGTGATCACGCCGTCGCGTACGATGGTGAGGGCATGGGCCGCGGTATCGCGGCAGGACGGTTCGAGGGACGGCGACTCAACGGACTTTTCGGCGGCCTTTTCAAAGGACTTGGGCAGTGCGGCAGACATAGTTCACTTCCAGATTTCTTCTGATCGACCAGCATTTTCATGCCGGCGTAAAGGGGTGGTTAATGATTCGATGCGGGGATCGCGACTTTTCTCAATGGTTGCCGATTAGTCGCTGCGAGCACCGTTTCGGTTCCGGAGAGCGTCGGGCGTGCGTGATGCGGGTCATAAAAGGCATTATCGGGGCAATCGAGACCGTGAAGCCCCTGTGGGGTTGTTTCGCCGCAGGCGCCGCCGTAACAAAATTGTGCTGAGAAATCAGCCCTTCAGAGGAGGAATTCACATTTTACTTCAAGCAGTTCAGTTGCCGTTCACTTGACGTCGCCAAGCCCCTATACTGGGGACGACGGCCAGACAACAATTCCCAAGCAAATTCAATGCGATGAGGTCAAACCATGACACTTCCGATCGGCACCACCGCCCCTGACTTCGAAGCCGAGACCACTGAAGGGAAGATCAAGTTCCACGACTGGATCGGCAACAGCTGGGCCCTGCTGTTCTCGCATCCCAAGGACTTCACGCCGGTTTGCACGACCGAGCTCGGCGCTCTCGCCAGGTTGAAGCCGGAGTTCGACAAGCGCGGCGTCAAGCTGATGGGCCTCTCGGTTGATCCGGTCGACCGCCACGCGAAGTGGTCGGAGGACATCAAGGAGACGCAAGGCGCGGCTCCGAACTACCCGATGATCGGCGACACCGATTACAACGTCTCGAAACTGTATGGCATGCTGCCGGCTGCGATCTCGGGCGATCCCCTCACCCGTACCGCCGCCGACAACCAGACCGTCCGCAACGTCTTCATCATCGGGCCAGACAAGAAGATCAAGCTGGTGCTGGTCTATCCAATGACCACCGGCCGGAACTTCCAGGAAATCCTGCGCGTGATCGACTCGCTCCAGCTCACCGCCAAGCATCGCGTGGCAACACCTTCCGACTGGAAGCAGGGCGAGGACGTCATCATCGCGGGCTCGGTTTCCAACGACGAGGCCAAGACGATCTATCCGCAGGGCTGGAAGGAACCGAAGCCCTACATCCGCATCGTGCCGCAGCCCAAATAAGAGCCTAACCGATCATACGATCCGCCATCAACAGACCCGCGGTCGACGAGACCGCGGTCACCACCGCGCCCCAACCGATGTCGACGAACGCGACCGGCCAGCTCCAATGCTTGAGCAGCGCCAGCGCGGTGAGATCGAACGTCGCATAGCAAAACAGCCCGAACAGCGCGCCATAGAGCAGCGTCGACTGCCATGTCACGCCGGCTGAGCCGCTGACGAAGATCAGAACGCCGACGACATAGATAAGGTAGAACAGCACGGCGGGCACCGGCCTCAGATCACCGAGCATGTCGCCAACCTGCGCGGTGAAAAAGCCCTTGGCGATCAGCCCGAGGAATAGGAAATCCAGCCCGGTCAGGACGACAAGGGTTGCGACATAAAGCACGGCGATGCGGTTCACTGGCGGCCTCCCTGCCCGCGAAGCACAGGCAGTCACATCATGCCGTCAGCTACGTCACGGCGGGCCGATGGTTTCAGCCCGCCATTCCCTGATCAAGCCGCTTGCACGCGGTCGAGGAAGCTGTCGACCTCGGCCTTCAGGTTCAGGCTCTCGCCCGACAATGCCTGTGCGGAGGCAAACATCCGGCTCGAGGTCTCGCCGGTCTCGCTCGCGCCCTCGGCCGCGTGACGGACATTGACCGCCACGTCGGCGGTGCCCGAAGCCGCGGCGCGAACGCTGGCCGCGATATTATGGGTGGCGCTGCGCTGCTGCTCGACCGCAGCCGAGATCGAGCCCGCGATACCGCTGATGCGCTCGATGGTCTCGGTGATCGCCTTGATGGCAGTAACCGACTCCTCGGTCGCAAGCTGCATGCTCGCGATCTGGGTCGAGATCTCGTCGGTCGCCTTCGCGGTCTGGCCGGCGAGCGTCTTGACCTCCTGGGCCACCACCGCAAAGCCGCGGCCCGCATCGCCCGCGCGCGCGGCCTCGATGGTCGCGTTCAGAGCCAACAAATTGGTCTGCTCGGCGATCGAGGTGATCAGCTTGACGACGTCGCCGATGCGCGCGCCCGCTTCCGAGAGCTGTGCGATGCGCTGGTCGGTGGCCTCGGCCTGGTGCACCGCCTCGGCGGAGATCGCGTTGGATTCCTGCACTCTCTTGGTGATCTCGGAGATCGAGTGCGACAGTTCGTCGGAGGCCGATGCCGCTGCACGGACGTGATCAGAGGCCTGCTCGGATGCGCCGGCCGATTTCGCCGACAATTCAGCGGTGGAGCGCGCGGTATCGGTCAATTGTCGCGCCACGCGCTCGAACTCGCCGGAGGAACGCAGAACCTTGTCGAGGATGCCGCCGACACCGCTGCGGAATTCAGCGACGAAGTTGCGAAGGTCCGCCTTGCGCTGCTCGGCTGCCGCTGCCGTGGCTTCCGCCTGTTCGCTGCGCAGCCGCGCCCGCTCCAGCGAATTGTTCTTGAACACAGCAACGGTGCGCGCGATCTCGCCGATCTCGTCGGCGCGGTCCTCACAATCGATCGCGACATCGCTCTTGCCATTGGCGAGTGCCGTCAGCGAGCGGGTGACCGAGGTCAGCGGCCCGGTGACGCGGCGCACGACCAGCATGGTGAGCACCAGGACCAGCAGCGCCGCGATACCCGCCGCGATCGCCATGCTCGCGATTGCATGAGACAGCATTGTCTCGTACTGGGCCATGGGGATGCCGACATAGAGAATGCCGACGATTTTGCCAGTCGCATCCGCAATCGGGAAATAAGCGGTCATGAAGGACTTGCCGAACAGCGTGGCCGGCCCCTTATAAGCCTCGCCACGGCGCAGGCCTGCTTGTGCCGGATGGTCGGCGGCAAGCTGGGTGCCGACGGCACGGTCGCCGTTCTCCTTCTTCACATTGGTCGAGCGGCGGACGAACTGCCCGCTCGCATCGTCGAACACGAACAGGGTCGCATTGCCCCCGACATAGGACACCGCACGATCGACGATGGCGTGATCTTTGAACTCAGGCATCTTGGCGATTTCGGCGCGCGCCACCGCGCCATCGCGCATCGTGATCTTCGCGTCAGGAACGACCTCGGCGAAGGCCAGCGCGAGCGTGCGCAGGCTGACCTCGATGTCGCGCAGTGCGCGATCGTTGAAGGCTGAGGTGAGAGACCAGTAGCCGGCGCCGACCACCAATGCGGTATTCATCGCAATCAGCAGGACGGCACACAAGACGGCCTTGGTACCCAGCTTGAACTGCGGCACGAACTTCGCCGTTAACGAGTTGGTCATGAATGGAACTACCCCCGGAATTCCTGCATAATCATGCAATTCGCTTACGACCCCATTAACGCTGGTTCACAGCACCGGCATGCTTTCCAAGATGTAAACGAGGACGCGCCCTGCCCCCACCAAGCCCCCCGCCGGTCATCGTCTGGTTCCGCGACGACCTTCGCCTGTCCGACCATCCCGCGTTACACGCCGCCGCCAAATCAGGCGCGCCTGTGATTTGCCTTTATGTGCTCGACGAAGCGGCCGGACGGGCCCCTGGCGGCGCTGCGCGCTGGTGGCTGGCCCGGTCGCTGCGCGCGCTCGGTGCCGACATCGCAGCGCGCGGCGGATCGCTGGTTTTACGCAAGGGATCGGCAGCCCGCGTCATCCCCGAAGTGGCGCGGGAGACGGGCGCAGGTGCCGTCTATTGGATTGAGATCGCTCAGGCCCCGCATCAATTGGTCGAGAAACAGCTCGAAGCAGCGGTGGCAAAGCTCGGCGTGGACTCGCAAAGTTTTCCGGGCGACCTGCTGGTCCAGCCCTCGGCGATCCGCAACAAGGAAGGCCGCGGCTTGCGCGTGTTCACGCCGTTCTGGCGACGGGTGCTGTCGCTCGGCGACCCACCCAAGCCGCTGCCCGCCCCGAAGGAGCTGCGCCCGGGTCCGAAGATCGCGAGCGACAGACTGGAGAACTGGAAGCTCGAGCCGACCAAGCCCGACTGGGCCGGCGGCCTGCGCGAGACCTGGACGCCGGGCGAGGCATCAGCCCGGACGCGCCTGCGCGACTTCCTCAAGCACACCGCGCGGACTTACGTCGGCGACCGCGACCGCCCTGATCGCGAAGGCACCTCAGGCTTGTCACCGCATTTGCGGTTCGGCGAGATCAGCCCGCGCCAGGTATTTCATGCCGCGCGCTTTGCCGCCGAGGAGAATCCGGCGATCGCATCCGGCACCGAAAAGTTCCTGAGCGAGCTCGGCTGGCGCGAATTCTGCCGCCACCTGCTCCACGACCATCCAAATCTCGCCACCGAGAACCTGCAGACCAACTTCAACGACTTCCCCTGGAAGGCCGACAAGAAGGCGCTCGCCGCCTGGCAGCGCGGCCGCACCGGCTATCCCATCGTCGATGCCGGCCTGCGCGAGCTCTGGCACTCCGGTGTAATGCACAACCGGGTCCGGATGGTGGTCGCATCGTTCCTGGTCAAGCATCTGCTGATCGATTGGCGCGATGGCGAAGCCTGGTTCTGGGACACGCTGGTCGATGCGGACGCCGGTAGCAATCCGGCCAATTGGCAATGGGTCGCCGGCTGCGGCGCGGACGCCGCACCTTATTTCCGCGTGTTTAACCCAGTGCTCCAGGGCGAGAAGTTCGATCCTGAGGGAACCTATGTCCGGCGCTGGGTGCCGGAGCTGAAGGACATGCCGGCTAAGCTGATCCATCAGCCGTGGCAGGCGACACCGATTGAACTTGCGAGCGCAGGCATCACGCTCGGAAAGACCTATCCGCATCCGCTCATCGATCACGTCAAGGGACGCGAGCGCGCGCTCGCCGCTTACGCAAAGATCCGCAAAGGTTGAACGTTGCTTTGACACAATTATGAAACTCGCTATCGTCGTCACTCCATGCAAACCGTGGGGGACACGATATGGACGACGAGAAGCCGATCACCGCGCAGGTGATGGAGACGATGACCACCGCTGTCGAAGCGACCAAGGACGCCGCCGTCACCGCAGTCAAGAAAGTGAAGAAAGCCGCCAAGAAGGTCGCGAAGAAAGCCGCGCCCAAGAAGGCAAAGAAGGCTTCGAAGAAGACAGCCAAGAAGTCATCGAAGAAGGCAGCCAAGAAGTCCGTGAAGAAGGCCGCCAAGAAGACGGCAAAGAAAGCGGCCAAGAAGAAAAAGGCCAAGAAAGCGAAGCGCTGATTTCGGCTCGAGCGCACGTCTCCGGGTGCGGGCGCCCCCGGAGACGCCCCTCCAAGATGCCTAGAGCGTTTCACATTTTTATTGAACCATAGCCGGCGCTGGCGAAGTAGTTGGCGCATTCGCGAGGTTGGATGTCTTGGACGAGGTGGCCGATGTG
>NZ_JAKLUA010000016.1 GCF_022012435.1 Bradyrhizobium zhengyangense | reverse complement strand
GGCGGAGGCCTATTGCAGCCAGTACGGCAGCGACTTCATCAGCGTGATGCCGACCAATCTTTATGGCCCCGGCGACAATTATCACCCTGAATTGAGCCACGTCGTCGCCGCCCTGATCCGCCGCTTCCATGAGGCGAAAGAGTCTGGCGCCAAGAGTGTCGTCGTCTAGGGCACCGGTACGCCGCGGCGCGAGTTCCTCTATGTCGACGACATGGCGGATGCCTGCGTGCATCTGATGAAGACCTATTCCGGTGCGGACCTCGTCAACATCGGCACTGGCGAGGACATCGCCATCGCCGAGTTCGCGGGCGTGGTCGCGGAGATCGTCGGCTATCGCGGCGAGATCGCTTTCGACACCTCGCGCCCCGACGGCACGCCGCGCAAGCTGCTCGACGTCAGTCGGCTGACAAAGCTCGGCTGGCGCGCGACGACGTCACTCGAGGATGGCTTGAAGCGCGCTTATGAGGCCTATTTGGCTGAGGCGCAGGGGGCCTAGCGGTAATCCTGCTGGGTCGAGTCGGGTCGCTCAATCGGCGGAACATGGAAAGCGTCGCTGCTTTCGATGAGATTGATCTGCAGACTCGAATTGCCATTGAAGCAGTCAAGCGTGCCCGATTTCGCGGAAGCGTCATGATACGCGCTCAAATAGCGTGCGAGGCGTAATGTACCAGAGCAGGAAAAGGAGCGCGGCGCCATTCGTCACAAACGAAATCGTTAGCGGAACGTTGATGAAGGTCTGCGCGAGAACGCCGGCTGATAGAAGGACGAATCGCGATGGTAGGCCCGAGGATAGGCAATTGCCGAGCGAAATGATCAACCCGCACGCAAGGGCAGCAACCGGTGCCATATTCATTCCGACTGACGCGATGCCTTCGGTCGCGAACAGCGAGGCATTAAAGTATCCAATCTGATAGGCGTTTTGCATCACGACTGCCAGCGGCTCCCGGTACGGGCAATCGACGAACGATTTTACGAGATTGATCTGGCAAAAGTAGGTCAGTTCGTGCGTTGCGAAGAAGTCATTGTAGTAATCGAGTGCACTCGAAGGGAGGGCGATCATCCTGAAGTTGATCAAGCCGAAATATGAGATGAACTGCTGATAAGTGATCGCATTGGCATCAAAAAGCATTGCCAGAATCACCCCTAGCAGAATCGGCAGGAGTAGAGACAGCACCACGGCTGTCCTGGGCTCAAAGAAAATTGAGCCCAAGCCCAGGAATAACAACCAGGCCGGTGCGAACAGGGCAAGCTTGGTGAGTGTGATTGGATAAAAGAGTAGTAGGAGCAGCAATGTCGATATAGCTCGCCACCAGCTTTTCTGCGCAACAAAGCAAGCAAATGCAAATGGCAGCAGCACATTCGACGTGATGCCCATTGCATATTGTTATTGTAGCCAGGCCGGAAACCGGAGTTCACCGCGATAGGTGTAGATCTCCGCGAGCCTAACCATCCTCAGGTTGAAGAACGCGCCGCAGACGACAACGATCGCGCTGAGGATAAATATGGACGTCAACAATTTGCTAAACGTGCCTGGCGAGATCTCCACTCTTGGCTTTATGGGTGCTGTGATGAATAGCGCAGGTACGAGGAATGCGAGCGCCGAGGCAAAAGACGATGCATATGCCAGAGCATGATCATAAGGGAATTTCGATAGTTGGATCAGCCACAGATAGCCCAGTATGATCGTGTATAAGTAGAATCCAAGCAGATAGCCCAAGCTGAATTGACTAACGCTGAAGAGAATTGAGATCAGCGCAAACGGTGCGATGTTTAAGGCCGTTGCGTACAATGCGTCTGCATTGCTTCCTGTCCGCAGTATTGATTCGTAAAATTGTGTGACGTAGGCGAGTGACACGCAGCAGAGCACAATGTAGGCGAAGACGAGCAAGCTGGGCCCGAACCTAAAGGACTGCGGCGTGGGCGATCCAATCCCGGCTTGATCTGATGTTGTCAGAGCCCGCGCGAGGAAAATGGTCTCGATCACCGCCTGGCGAGCTTGTGCACCCATTCTTCAGGTCCGTGTCGCAACGAAATTGTGCAAAAGGGCGGCAGCTGCAAACGCCACTAAAATTGAGGTGATGGCTGCAATGAACAGAAATCCGAGTCGACGCGATCCCGATTGCCTTCTGATCATCGGTGATCTGTTGGCCGAGTTCTTCGGCGGATCGCTTGGCCAGCACGGCACGCGCAGCGGCGGGTGTCGTCCGCAAAAGGAACGTCCGATTGCTGGCTGGAGCGCCGCTGCAGTTGCTGGCCCGCCAAATCCTCCCGTTGGGCAGGTAGAGAAGCGCGGACCTCGTCGGACAATATCTTTAACTCGTCGAATAATCGACTTTCTCGTTGGCGGAGACCAACCCGATATCGATTGCCGACCGGGTCGTCGTCCGTGGCTTGACGAGCACGAAAATGGAGATCGCCAACAGGAAAAATATTAGTCCCGCGATCGAGAGCAGCGTCCAGCGATACCACGAGAGCGTCTGCAGCGGACCAGAGGCGGTTGTTCTCTCCGTCGTCATTTTGCAATCGGTTCCATGGCTTGATCGGGCGCTAACACGATCAGAGTTAGGAGAAAAAGCTGGCCGCGTCCATCTAAGTTGATCCTGCGACGTCGTCATGAAGTTCGAGGTGCCGTGATTCCGAGCAGCCAAGAAATCCCGGCGGCCGCGGATAGCGCCCGGCCAGGTCCCATCCTCAAGCGCGACAGCCGTCAGGACGGTTCTCGGATCACGTGATTTTGCGGTCAGACGGGGCAGATATGTGGCCCTGGCCGGCTACCGGCGAGAGACGGGAAAGCCCTGATGATCGGAGTCAACCTGACCTGGCACGAATGAGTCGCACAGTTCCAAGTGGGCGCACGGCGCGATTGCGGAGCCAGGTGACTTGCCTGGAGAGAGCGCTCGAGCCGGCTGTTGGTCTGATCGTCTGCGGAAGCGGGGCAGGGCAACGGCTCTAACCGCGCTCGTCTGCGATCACCTTGCCATCGTTTGGCAGCGCGCCGGGGCTGACTAGCTCGACTGCGCCGCCGAGCTTGGTCACGGCTCGCAGGCTGCTGGCGATCACTTCGCGCAGCGCATCGTCTGATGCGCTCGTCTCGGCCTTCAGCGTCATCGCATCGGTCTCACCCTGACGGGAGACGACGAGGCGCAGCCTTCCGAGCGAGGGGTGGCGCTTGCCGATCTCGGCGATCTGCTCGGGGCGGACGAACATGCCCTTGACCTTGGTGGTCTGGTCGGCGCGGCCCATCCAGCCCTTGATACGCATATTGGTGCGCCCGCACGGGCTTATGCCGGGCAGGGAAGCGGTGAGGTCGCCGAGCGCCAGCCGGATCCAGGGATGATGCGGATCGAGCGAGGTTACCACGATCTCGCCGACTTCGCCCGGCGCCACCGGATCGCCGGTGCCTGGTTTGACGATCTCCATGATCAGATCCTCGTTGACGACCATGCCGTCGCGTGCCTCGGTCTCGAACGCGATGAGGCCGAGATCGGCGGTGCCGAACGCCTGGTAGGCGTCGATGCCGCGCGCCTTGATCTCGGCCTGGAGGGAGGGCGGGAATGCCGCGCCTGAGACCAGCGCGCGCTTGATCGAGGAGACGTCGCGGCCCGCGGTCGCGGCGGCATCGAGCAGAATCTTCAGGAAATCAGGCGTGCCGCTGTAGCCGACCGGACGGTAGGCCTCGATCAGCTCGAATTGCTGCTCGGTGTTACCGGGCCCGGCCGGGATCACGGCGCAGCCCAGCGCGCGTGCCGAGGCGTCGAAAATGAAGCCGCCGGGGGTGAGGTGGTAGCTGAACGTGTTGAGCACGATGTCGTCGGGGCGGAACCCGGCCGCGAATAGCGCCCGTGCGCCGCGCCAGGGGTCGGCCTGCCGTCCCTCCGGCTCGAAGATCGGCCCCGGTGAGGTGAAGAGGCGGGCAAACGAGCCCGGGGCCGCCGCCACGAAGCCGCCGAAGGGCTGGGAGGCCTTGTGCAGGGCGGGCAGTTCCGACTTGCGCAGCACCGGAAGGCCCGCGAGCGCCGCCCTGGAGCTCACCGAGGCGGGACCGATGCCTTTCAGCCGCTCGGCATAGGTCGGGGCGGCCATGGCGCTGCGCAGCACGTCCGGCAGGCGGGCGAACAAATCGGCCTCGCGCGCCGCTTGTTCACGCTTCTCGAGGGCGTCGTAATGGGCGGTCATGGCAGATCTTTCCGGGTTGGCGTCCGTTGCACGCCGCCGCCCGCATGGGTATCAGACGGCCATTGACAGGGGTGGAGAGGGCGCGATGGCGAACGAAAGCATCATTCCGGCGGACGAGGCGGCTGGCGTCGTCGCGCGCCTGAAGCGCCGCATGGTCGAGGACGCGATACCGCTGTGGTCCACCGTTGGCTGGGACCATGCGACGGGCGGTTTCATCGACCGGTTGCATCGCGACGGCACAGCGGATGTGGCCGCGCCGCGGCGCGTGTTCGTGCAGGCGCGGCAAATCTATTGCTACGCCAAGGCCGCACAGATGGAGTGGTATCCGCAAGGCCGCGCCATCGCGCTGAAGGGGCTCGAACACATGCTTGCCAAGGCCAAGGCGCCCGACGGCAAGCCTGGCTATGTGCACCGGCTGACGCCTGAAGGCGCGGTGCTGGATGCGCGCCGCGATGCCTACGATCACGCCTTCATCCTGTTTGCGCTCGCGACCGTTTATTCGCTCGACAAGGACGCGCAGGTCCGCGCCGAAATCGACGCGCTGCTTGCTTTCGTCGACGGCCATCTGCGCTCGCCGCATGGCGGCGTGCACGAAGGTCTGCCGGTCTCGCTGCCGCGCCGGCAGAACCCGCAGATGCATATGTTCGAGGCGATGATCGCGTGTTTCGACGCGACCCATGATCTGTCGTTCCAGAACAGAGCCGGCGAGTTCTTCGCGCAGTTCCTCGCCAATCTCTACGACAAGCGGACCTGCGCGCTCGGCGAGTATTTCGAGGAGGATTGGTCGAAGATCGAGCCTGTCAGCGTCGAGGCCGGTCACCAGGCGGAGTGGGTCTGGCTGCTGAAAGGGTTTGAGCGCATCACGGGCTGCCCGACCGGACAGCGGCGCGCCGAACTGCTTGCGACCGCGATGCGCTATCGCGACCCGGTGACCGGCTGTCTCGTCGACGAGGGCGATGATGCCGGTAACATCCGTCGCTCCACGCGCCGGCTGTGGCCGCAGACTGAGATTGCGAAAGCGTGGATTGCGCAGGCCGAGTCCGGCGAGGCGGGCGCGGCGGAGGAGGCGCGGGCGGCGCTGGTGCGGCTCGAACGTTATTATCTCAGCCATCCCGTGCGGGGCGGCTGGTACGACCAGTTCGACTGCGACGGCAAATCGCTGATCGACACCATTCCTGCGTCGTCGTTCTATCATGTTCTCTGCGCGGTCACGGAAGCGGAGCAGGTGCTGAGCTGAGTTTCACAGCCACCTTTTGCGTCGCTTGAAGCTCTTGAGGTTCTTGAAACTCTTGCGCTGGTCGCCGGCGCCGCCGAGGTAGAATTCCTTGACGTCCTCGTTGTCGCGCAATTCGTCAGCGGTGCCGTCGAGCACGACCTTGCCCTGCTCCATGATGTAGCCGTGGCTTGCCACCGACAGCGCGGCGCGCGCGTTCTGCTCCACCAGCAGGATGGTGACGCCGAGGTCGCGGTTGATCTTCTGGATGATGGAGAACACCTCCTTCACCAGCAGCGGCGACAGGCCCATCGAGGGCTCGTCCATCAAGATCATCTTCGGGCGCGCCATCAGCGCGCGGCCGATCGCCAACATCTGCTGCTCGCCACCGGAGAGATAGCCGGCAAGGCCCGTGCGCTCCTTCAGGCGCGGGAAATAATTGAAGACCATGTCGAGGTCGGCATCGACCTCGCGATCCCGGCGGGTGAAGGCGCCGAGCCTGAGGTTTTCAAGCGACGTCATGTCGGCAACGATGCGCCGGCCCTCCATCACCTGGAAAATGCCGCGGCGAACGATCTTGTCGGGATCGATGCCGGCGATGGGCTCGCCCTCGAACAGGATCTCGCCGCGCGTGACCTCGCCGTCCTCGGTCTTGAGCAGACCCGAGATCGCCTTCAGCGTCGTCGATTTGCCGGCGCCGTTGGCGCCGAGCAGCGCCACGATCGCGCCCTTGGGCACGTCAAGGCTGAGGCCGCGCAGCACCAGGATGACGTCGTCATAGACGACCTCGATGTTGCGCACGGCGAGGAGGGGAGCGGGAGCCACGGCAGTCGGCTTGGCGCGAGATGCTTCGAGGGTGTCGGTCATATTGTCTCCGCTGTCGTCACAGCTTCAATCCAGTCATTCCGGGGCGGTCCGCAGGACCGAACCCGGAATCTCGAGGTTCCGGGTTCGCCTCGTCGAGGCGTCCCGGAACGACGAACGGATCAGGCGCTCACCAGCCGAACCATTCCGGCTTGCGCGGCAGCTCGACCGACTTGACCTTCTCCAGCTTGATCGTGCCTTTGCCCATCAGGTCGTTGATGTCGCCATCGGTCGCGCCCGACACCTTCGTGCGATAGAGGTCAACCTTCATGGTGCCGCGATGGTCCTTCTCGGTCCAAGTCGAGGGATTGCAGACGCCTTCCATCCCTGATGGCACCCAGTCCTTCTTCTGGTAGAAGCCCTTGGCGACGTTCTCGCCGGTGGCACCGCCGTTCTTGGCCGCCCAGTCGAGCGCCTCCTTCATGTAAAGCGCCGAGCAGACGGCGGCGACGTAGTGCACCGGGCGGTAGACCTTGCCGGTGGGATCGGACATCTTGGAGATTTCCATCACCGTCTTCATGCCGGGCGCATCGCCGCCCCATCCGACCGCCGTGCGCAGCGGGAACACCACGCCATCGGCGGCGTCGCCGGCAGCCTTCGCGCCATTCTCGTCCATGCCCCACACGTTGCCGAGGAACTGAACGTCGACGTTGGCGGCCTTGCAGGCCTTCAGCACCGACACGTTGGATTGGGGGGTGTTGCCGAGATAGGCGTAGTTCGCACCGGAGCTCTTCAGGCTAAGGCACTGGCTGCTGTAGTCGCCGGGGCTCAAAGCGAACACCAGCGGCGGGAGCACTTCGAAGCCGAGCTCGGTGGCGAGCGCCTCGCCAGCGGCCTTCGGCGCGTTGGGGTAGGGATGGTTGGCGCCCATATGGACGTATTTCGGCTTGCCGGGCTTGCCCTTGGCCTTCCAGTCCTCGGCCGCCCACATCAGCATCGCGCGCAGCGCGTCCGAATAGGTCGGGCCATAGAAGAAATTGTAGGGCGCGGGCTTGGCCTTGCCGCTGGCGCCTTCAGGATCCGACAGGGCTGCAGCGTAAGAGCCGGACATGTCGGGGATCTTGTCCTGGGCGAGGAAGCCGGTCAGCGCTTCGGTGTCCGCCGTGCCCCAGCCCATGATGGCTGCGACCTTGTTGTCCGGCGCCGACCACTTCTTGTAGAGCGCGATCGCGCGCGGCACCTGGTAACCGTAGTCGTTCGTGTCGACATTGAGCTGCTTGCCGCCGACACCGCCGTTCTTGTTGACCCAGGCGAAGGTATCGGCGACGGCCTGGCCGAACGGCGTGCCGACGTCGGCGGTGCCGCCCGAGCGATCCTCGAGATGGCCGATCGCGATCTGCGCCTGGGCGCCGGCGGAAAATGCGGCGATCGCCAGCGCGAGTGAGGCGGTGCTCAAAAGGGCTTTTGTCTTCATAGGTCGTCTCCTCCTGTTATTGGTTTGTTGAATTGACCGCGCTCAATACGAGAACGGGTAGAGTTTCCAGTACGCCTTGATCTGCCGCCAGCGATGCGCGAGCCCGTCGGGCTCGAACATCAGGAACACGATGATGATGAGCCCGATCGCGATCTCGCGCAGGAAGGTGAGGTTGTTGTTGAGCGACAGCGCCTGATCAATCGCGCCGCCCTTCAGATGCAGGCTGATCCATTCCATGGATTCCGGCAGCAGCACCACGAAGGCGGTGCCCATCAGCGTGCCCATGATCGAGCCGGTGCCGCCGATGATGATCATGGCGAGGAACAGGATCGAACGCTCGATGCCGAAGCCTTCCTGCGACACGACGAGCTGGTAATGCGCATAAAGCGCGCCGGCGATTCCGGCGAAGAAGGCGGCCAGGCCAAACGACAGCGTGCGGTATTTGGTAAGGTTGATGCCCATGATCTCGGCGGAGAGATAATGGTCGCGGATCGCCACCAGCGCGCGGCCGTCGCGCGTGCGCATCAGGTTGGTGACGAGAATGTAGCTCGCGAGCACATAGGCCAGCACGACGTAGAAATATTGCTTATCGCCCCGGAGCGTATAGCCGAAGATCGAGAATGGATTTGCGCTCGCCGGCACGGAGCCGCCGGAAAACCATTCTGCGCGGGAGAAGAAGTCGAGCAGGATGTATTGCGCGGCCAGCGTCGCGATCACGAGATAGAGACCCTTCAGTCGCGCCGCTGGAATGCCGAAGATCAGCCCGACCAGCGCGGTAACGACACCGGCGAGCGGGATCGCGAAGAACACCGGGATCGGCGCGTTGTTGGAGATGTAAGCCGAGGTGAAGGCGCCGAGCAGGAAGAAGGCGGCGTGGCCGATCGAGATCTGGCCAGTGAAGCCAACGAGGATGTTCAGCCCCAGCGCGGCGATCGAAAAGATGCCGATCTGGATCAGGATGCTCAGCCAATAGCCGCTGAGAAATTGCGGCAAGAGGCAGAGCAGCAGCACGCCAACAATCGCGAAGTTGCGGCTGGTCGTGGCCGGGAAGATCGTGGTGTCGGCCGCATAAGAGGTGCGGAAATCACCAGCAGGGATGAGGGAAGGGCCGGCCATGGATCATATCCGCTCGATGTCGTGGGTGCCGAACAGGCCGTAAGGCTTGATCATCAGCACGATGATGAGCACGTAGAACGGTGCAATCTCGTAGAGGTTGCCCCAATGCAGGTACTGGCTGTCGACATATTGCGCGATGTTCTCGAGCAGGCCGATGATGATGCCGCCGAGCACCGCGCCGCCGACGGAATCGAGCCCGCCGAGGATCGCCGCCGGAAACACTTTGATGCCGTAGGCCGCAAGGCCCGACGACACGCCGTTGACCACGGCGACGACCACGCCGGCGACCGCCGAGACGGTCGCCGATATCGCCCAGGCCATCGCAAACACGCTCTTGACGGAAATGCCGAGCGACTGCGCCACTTGCTGGTTGAACGCCGTGGCGCGCATCGCAAGGCCGTATTTCGAGGCGCGGAAGAACCAGGCCATGCCGATCATCATCGCGAGCGAGACGACCAGGCTCATGACATAGACGGTCTGGATCTGGAGGCCGAACAGGCCGACGGACTGGCTTTCGAACACGCGCGGGAACGGCTGCGGATTGACGCCGAACATCCATTTCAGCGTCGCCTGGAGTACGGTGGAGAGGCCGATCGTCACCATGATCACCGAGATGATCGGCTCGCCGATCATCGGCCGCAGGATGAGGACCTGGATCGCGATGCCGAACACGAACATGAACACCAGCGTCATCGGCATGCCGATCCAGAACGGCACCTGATATTTGGCGAGCAGCGCCCAGCACACCCAGGCGCCGACCAGCAACAGTTCACCTTGCGCAAAGTTGACGACCTGGGTGGCTTTATAGATCAGCACGAACGACATCGCGACCACGCCATAGAGCGTGCCGACGACGAGACCGTTGACCAGGAGCTGGATGAGGAAGGCGGTGTTCATGTGATGCTCGCTGACAAATCCGGCGCGCTCTTCCCCTCTCCCCTTGCAGGAGAGGTTGGCTTCGCGAAGCGAAGACGGGTGAGGGGTCGTCCCGGCAGTGACGGTGCGGAGAGAGGACCCCTCACCCCAATGAGGGTGTGGCTGATGGCGGTGATGCCCTCTCCCACAAGGGGAGAGGGCGCATCGACTGACAGCGCATTCTCCGAGAACGACATCACTCCGCAGCCTCCGCCATGGGGCCGCGTCCGCCGAGGTCGACGACTCGCAGCGTCGTGCGCACGCGCTGCGTGGTGCCGTCCTGGAAGCGGATCACGGTGTCGACGGGAATGTCGGCGTCGCCGCGATAGATGGCGTCGATGATCCCGGCGTATTTCTCGTTGATGACGCCGCGGCGTACCTTTCGCGTGCGGGTGAGCTCGCCGTCGTCGGCGTCGAGCTCCTTGTAGAGCAAGAGGAAGCGCGAGATGCGCTGCGCCGGCGGCAGCGTGGCGTTGACGGTCTCGACTTCCTTCTGGAGCAGGGCATAGACCTCGGGGCGCGAGGCGAGGTCGCTGTAGGTCGTGAATGAGAGCCGGTTCTTCTCCGCCCATTTCGAGATGATGGAGTAGCGGATACAGATCATCGCCGCGAGCGCGTCGCGGCCGGCGCCCAGCACCACGGCTTCGGCGATATAGGGCGAGAATTTCAGCTTGTTCTCGATGAATTGCGGCGAGAAGCGCTCGCCGCGCGCTGTCTCGGCGAGATCCTTGATGCGGTCGATGACGACGAGCTGGCGGTTGGCGTTGAAATAGCCGGCATCGCCCGAGAGCATCCAGCCGTTCCTGATGTCGGCGACACTGGCCTCCGGGTTCTTGTAGTAGCCGAGGAACATGTTGGGGTGCCGCACCACGATCTCGCCGACGCCGTGAATGTCGGCATTGTCGATGCGAATCTCTACATTGTCGGCCATCGGAACGCCCGTCGTGTCGGGGTCGACCTTGCCCTCGGGGTGCAGCGTGTAGGCCCCGATCAATTCCGTCTGACCGTAGAGCGTGCGCAGCGGAACGCCCATGGCCTGGAAGAACTTGAAGGTATCCGGCCCGAGCGCGGCGCCGCCGGTGGCGGCCGAGCGCAGGCGGGTGAAGCCGAGCCGGTCGCGGAGCGCGCGGAACAGGATCGCGTCGGCAAAGCCGGAGCGCTTGCCCTGTTCAAGTGCGGCGAGGCCACTGTTCATGCCGATATCGAACAGGCGCTGCTTGAAGGGCGTCGCATCCATCACTTTGGCGCGGACGTCGGCGGCGATCGATTCCCAGACCCTTGGGGCAAAGAGCACGAACGTCGGCGCGATCTCGCGCAGATCGTTCATCATCGTATCCGGCTCTTCGACGAAGTTGATCTTCATCCGGCAGAGCAGGCCTTTGCCGAGCACGTAGACCTGTTCCATGATCCAGGGCAGCGGCAGCACCGAGACATATTCGTCGTCGGGTCCCTTCGGGTCGAAGGCCAGATAGGTCGCGCAATGGCCGAGCACGCGCCCGGCAGCGAGCATCGCGAGCTTTGGATGTGACGTGGTGCCCGACGTGGTGCACAGGATCGCGACGTCCTCGCCCTTGGTAGCATCGACGAGGCGATCGTAAAGCTCCGGCTCGCGCGCGGCGCGGGCACGACCGAGCTCGGCGAACTTTTCCGCCGACATCAGACGCGGATCGTCGTACTTCCGCATGCCACGCGGATCGGAATAGATGATGTGCTTGAGATCAGGCACGCGGTCGGCCAGGGCCAGCAGCTTGTCGACCTGCTCCTCGTCCTCGGCGAAGACGAGCTGCGCTTCGCCGTAGTTGAGCAGGTAGGAGGCTTCTTCGTCGAGTACGTCACGATAGAGCCCGAGGCTCAGTCCGCCGATCGCATGGGTGGCCACTTCCGCCGCGACCCAGTCCGGCCGGTTGTCGCCGATGATGCCGATGACGTCGCCGCGGCCAAGGCCAAGCTCGATCAGGCCGAGTGCGAAGTCGCGCACGCGGGACTGGTAGTCGTTCCAGGTGAAGGGGCGCCAGAGACCCAGATCCTTTTCGCGCAGCGCAATCTCGTTGCCGTGCTCTTTTGCATTGAGCCGGAGCAGCTTCGGATAAGTGTCGGCCTGCGCGACGCGCCCTGCGTAATCCATCATGCCGCGCTCTCCTGCGCCGGCGGTGCATCATCGGGGCCGACCAGCGCCTCGTCCTCTTCGCCGAGATAGGCGCGCTTGACGTGAGGATCGGCGAGCACGGCGGCGGGATCGCCCTCGGCGATCTTGCGGCCGAAATCCAGCACCATAACGCGGTGGGAGATGTCCATCACAACGCCCATGTCGTGCTCGATCATCACGACCGTCATGCCGAACTCCTCGTTGAGATCGACGATGTAGCGGGCCATGTCCTCCTTCTCCTCGAAGTTCATGCCGGCCATCGGCTCGTCGAGGAGGATAAGGCGCGGCTCCAGCGCCATGGCGCGGGCGAGTTCGACGCGCTTGCGCAGGCCATAGGAGAGGGTGCCGGCGGTGGCTTTGCGCACCGACTGCAGGTCGAGGAAGTCAATGATCTCCTCGACCTTGCGGCGATGCGCGAGCTCTTCCTTGCGCGCGCCGGTGAGCCAGTACAGCGAGCCCGTGAGGAAATTATTCTTCAAGAGGTGATGGCGGCCGACCATGATGTTGTCGAGCACGCTCATGTGGTGGAATAGCGCAAGGTTCTGGAAAGTGCGGCCGATGCCGAGCTTGGGGCGCGCATTCGGCGTCAGCCCCGTGATGTCGCGGCCCTGGTAGAACAGCTGACCTTCGGTCGGCTTATAGCGGCCGGAAATACAGTTCACGATCGAGGTCTTGCCGGCGCCGTTGGGACCGATGATCGAGAACAGCTCGCCCTCGTTGATGGCGAAGCTGACGTCGGTCAGCGCACGAACGCCGCCGAATCGCAAGGACACGCCGCGCACTTCGAGACTGGTAGCCACCAAACAAATCCCTCCCGGTGATGGCGCATTCAGCGGCGCTCTTCGTCGGTTCCTCCTGGACGATCCTAGTACGGCCGCCCCAGCGAGGCCATGCAGCACATGGTCCCGACCAGAGCCGCGCCGCTTTCGCCCTGTTTGGGATCAAAAGCCGCATCGCCCGAGGTGGTTCTCAATAGGGGAAAGCGCTAATTTGAAATGTCTCCGGCCTGACAATTCTGCGACAAAGTTTTTCAGTCGGCCGCTGCCTCCTTCTTTCGTAGGCTGGTGGCTGGAGCGATCATGTTGCAATGCAACAGAAGGATGGCCGGCCTCTCGATCATGATTTCAGAGGATCAACTGAGGCGCGTCGCCGCCTGGTCACGCGAGCTCACGCCAGCGGAGATCGAGGTTGCCCGCGCCGGGATCACCGAACGGTCCTACGGTACCGGCGAGACCGTGTTTATGCGCGGCGACAAATTCGACTATTGGGCGGGTATGGTGAGTGGCCTCGCCCGCATGGGCGGGGTGTCGCGCGACGGCAAGGAGACCAGCCTGGCCGGGCTCACGGCAGGCGCGTGGTTCGGCGAAGGCAGCGTGCTCAAGAACGAATTGCGCCGCTACGACGTGGTCGCGCTGCGCGACAGCCGCGTCGCGCTGATGGAACGCTCAGCCTTCATGTGGCTGTTCGAGAACAGCGTCGGCTTCAACCGCTTCCTGGTGCGCCAGCTCAACGAGCGGCTCGGCCAATTCATCGGCATGCTTGAGGTCAACCGCACCCTCGATGCGACCTCTCGACTTGCCCGCAGCATTGCCTCCCTGTTCAACCCGATCCTCTATCCCGAATCGACCGCGCATCTGGAGATCACCCAGGAGGAGATCGGCGCGCTCTCCGGTATGTCCAGACAGAACGCCAACCGCGCGCTGAACCGGCTGGAGAAAGAGGGGCTGCTGCGGCTGGAATATGGCGGCGTCACGATCCTCAATGTCGAGCGGCTGCGTGGATACGGGGATTAGTTAGAGCGTTTTCAAGCGAAGTGGATACCGGTTCGCGTCAAGAAAACGCGTCAAAACAAAATCTACCGCGCATTGGCGGGCGCGTGCACCGGCCAGAGGTCGGTGCGCCAGCGGACCGCGATCGCCAGCATCGCGATGAAGCCCGCGGCGGCATAGAGCGACCCCGTCGCGGAATAGCCGATGAGGTCGATCAGGCTGCCAGCCGCGAGCAATCCGATCGGCAGGCCGTAGATCACCATCATGCGCACCCCCATCACGCGGCCGCGCAGGTGAGCGCTGGCGGTCCGCATCAGGATGACGGCTGCCGAGATCATCGACATGCTCTGGGCGATGCCGGCCAGCACCAGGCAGGCCATCGCCACCTGTATGGTCCTGATTTCGACGAACACCAACAGCAGCGTGTACCAGGCGAGGGTGGCGCCGATCAAAAGGCGGGCGATACGCAGGCCGCTAACCAGACTAAGCGTGACGGAGCCGATCAGCGAGCCCAGCGCGAAGCTTGCCGAGAGATAACCAAGGCCGGTCTGGTCGGTATGAAAGATGTCGCGCGCGATGTAGGGCAGCAGCCCATTCGTCAGCGGAAAAGCAGTGAGATTGGCCAGGAATGCGACGCACAGCGCGGCCAGCATGGCGGGCCCATTCCAGGAAAAAACGAGGCCTTCCTTGAGATCGCGCAGCAGCCGCGAGCCGGAATGGCTCTCGACCGTGCGATGCTCGGCGGACTTCGCCGGTCGGGTCAGGCAGAACATCAGACCGGCGGCCACGACATAGAGGCAGGCGATCACCACATAGACCTTGCCGATGCCGAAGGTCGCGAACAGTCCGGCTCCGGTCAGCGCGCCGGCGATGCGCGCGCTGTCCTGGGTCGTGCGTGACAGGCTGATCGCCCCCACCAGCAGCTCGGCCGGCATGATGTCGGCAAGCAGTGCGCTGCGAAGGCCGAGATCCGAGGAGCGGATCAGGCCCATGATCGTCACGATGATCATCACCTTGAGCGGCGCGAGATGGCCGGTCAGCGCCAGCGCCATGATGGTCGAGGCGAGCACGGTATAGGTGAGACGCAGCACGCCAAGAAGATCGCGGTGACCCATGCGGTCGCCGACCATTCCGAGCACCGGAGCGATCAGCGTTCCCACATATTGCAGCGAGGCGAGAACGGTCAGCAGCAGCACCGAGCCTGTTTCGACCAGGATGTACCAGCCGAGCACCAGCGTCTCGACCTCGAACGCCCAGGAGGTGAGCAGGTCCGACGGCCACTGAAAGCGATAGTTGCGAATGCGGAATGGTGCGAGCGCGGATGTGCTCAAGATGCGATGACGGGTTTCACGGCGATTCCCCCTTATTCTTGTTGTTCTGTTCGGCAGGGTAGCCGCGGCCAAGCCCCTGTCAATCGGCGCTACTGCATGCCGCCATGCTTGCCGACGACGCGCGGTGCGCCAGTGCGTCCGCAGCATCGCTTCGTCGCCCATCCGATACGGACATGTTGACCAACCACCGCTTGCTCTTCCGGTGCGACGAGGCCATGCTTGCCTGGTTTCTGGGCCCATCCGGCAGGTCCAGTAGATCGCGCCATCGCGGCTTCCGCGAGATCTTGACCCATGAACTGCTCTTGCTGTGGTCTAGAGGTCCAGAGCGGCTTTGCCTTCTGCCCGAAGTGCGGCACGAAGCAGCCGAACGCGTGCCCTGGCTGCGGCTTTCGATGCGCGCCGGATTTCGCCTATTGCCCGAAATGCGGCGTCTTCGTCTCTGAGGTCCCCGCAGGCGGCGAGCAGGCATCGGCGCGGACGAGCCCGACGACGCTCCCGATCCGCTCCTCCTCCCCGCCGCTCGCGCCGGCAGAGGAGGCCCAAGCCGCATTTCGAGCTCCGTCGGACAAGATCGACAGCGAGGCGAACCGCCGCACCATCACCGTGCTGTTTGCCGACCTCAGCGGCTTCACTGCGATGAGTGAGCGGCTCGACCCCGAGGTCATGCAGACGCTTCAAAACGAATTGTTCGAGGAGTTGACGGCCGCAGTGCAAAGCTTTGGCGGCTTCGTGGACAAATTCATCGGCGATGCGCTGCTGGCCCTGTTTGGTGCGCCGGCGGCGCACGAGGATGACCCGGAGCGGGCGGTGCGCGCTGCCCTCGACATGATCGACCGGACGGCGCGCCTCAGCGAACGCGCGAAGGCGTATGCAGGTTCACCTCTGCTGCTCCATGTCGGGATTAATACCGGGCATGTCGTCGCGGGCGGGCTCGGTGCGGGTGTCACCAAATCCTATTCGGTGACCGGCGACACGGTGAATACCGCCCAGCGACTACAATCGATGGCGGCTCCGGGCGAGGTGCTGGTCGGGCCGTTGACCCACCGGCTGACGCGGCATGCGTTTTCCTATGACTCGCTTGGCGAGGTCTCACTCAAGGGCAAGATGGGCAGCGTGCTGGTCCACCGTCTGAAGGAAGCGCTCGACACGCCCCGCGCGGCGCGAGGTCTCGATACGCTGGGCCTCAATGCGCCGTTGATCGGGCGGGACGCCGAGCTTGCGCGCATGATCGGCAGCCTTGATCTCGCGTGCGGCGGCGCGGCACAATTGGTGCGGCTGGTCGGTGAAGCCGGCATCGGGAAAACGCGCCTGGTCAGGGAGTTCGTCGCCCGCATTCGCGACCAGGATCAATTCGCTGGCGTGGCGATCCGGCAGGCGGCGTGCTCGCCGCTCGGCGAACAATCCTATGGCACACTCGCCGCCGTGCTGCGCAGCGCCTATGGCATCGCGCAGAAGGCGGGCGCCACTGAGGCGGAGGCGAAGGTCGCCGAAGCGCTGTCGGAGCTTGGCCTCGCGACTGACGAGGCCGACCGCCTGATACCCCTCTATTTGCACGTACTCGGCCTCGGCGACCCCAACACCTTGCTCAGGCATGTCGAGCCTGAACAGCTCCGCCGGCAGATATTTTTCGCGATTCGCACCGTCTTCGAGCGCCGCCTGGCACTGTCGCCACTGCTGATCATCGTCGAGGATCTGCATTGGGCCGATGCGGTGTCTCTGGAAGCGTTGCGCTTCCTGATGGATCGACTTGAGCGGACGCGGCTGATGCTGCTGTTTACGCATCGGCCGATGCTGGAACTGGACCAGTTCGGTTCGAGCAGGATCAGTCACGCAACCCTCCGGCTGCCCCCGCTTGGCGACGCCGACGGACAAAGGCTGCTCGCGGCTTACTTCAGTCACGGTTGGCGTGAACCGCCGGGGCGTCTGTTTAGTCGGATCCTCGATCGTGCCGGCGGCAATCCGCTTTTCCTCGAGGAGATCATACGCGGCCTGATCGAAGCCGGTACTCTGGAGCGCGACGGTGCGCAGTGGCGGATGACGTCGGATGAAGCCGCCGCCGATATTCCGGCAAGTATTCAGGCGTTGTTGCTCGCGCGTCTCGACCGGTTGCCGCATCAGGTGCGCCGCCTAGCACAGGAGGCCGCGGTGATCGGCCCGCGTTTTGATGCGGCTACTCTCGGTGCGGCGGCAACCGAGCCGGCAAGGGTTGAAGCAGGGCTCGAACTTCTGTGCGATGCGGAAATCGTCGAGGAGATCGCGGGCTCGAACTCGATTTCGCTGCGGACCTACCGCTTCACGCAAACCATGCTTCAGGACGTCATCTATCAAAACCTGCTTCTGCAGCGCCGGATCGAGCTTCATGGACGGATTGGTGGGGCGCTCGAGAGGCTCTATAGCAATGAGCCCGAGCGGCTCGAAGATCTCATACTGCTCGGACATCACTTCAGTCTGAGCGCGAGCAAGCCGAAAGGCGCGCGCTATTTGCGCGCGGCCGGCGACCGCGCACGCGCCAGCTATGCCAATGACGATGCCATCCGTCTCTACCAGCAGGCCCTCGCCGTGCTGTTGACCGGCGGCAGCGAACGTGAGCCGGAACGTCTGGTCCTGTACGAGCGGATTGCGGACCTCTGTGCCGCGGCTGGCCGCCGGAACACGGCCGAGGAGCACTTTCGCAGCGCGTTGGAGGGGCACCGCGCCACGCAGGACCGGATCGGCGAAGCACGAATTCTTCGTAAGCTTGGCCGATTGCTGTGGGATGCCGGCAAGCGGATCAAGGCAGAGACGCATTACGCCAAGGCGGCCAACCTGCTTGGAGGGATCGACGCGCCCATCGAGTGGGCGCATCTCTTGCAGGAGCGCGGCCGTCTCGCGTTTCGGACAGGCGATCACGTGGCCGCCGCGAGATGGGCAGACGAGGCGCTCGGCTATGCACGGTCCGTACCGGCGGAGGCGGACGAGCAGGGCGGGCTAGAGGCGGCACGTGCCATTGCGGAGGCCCTCAACACCAAGGGGGTAGCGCTGGCGCGGCTTGGACGACACGAGGAGGCGGTGCGCGAGGTGGAGCAAAGTGTTGCAGCCGCCGAAACAGCCGGCCACCTTAACGTAGCCTGCCGCGGCTACACCAACCTCGGTGTGCTCTATACGATTGTCGACCCGGCGAAAGCCGTGACGATCTGCCGGCGTGGGCTCGATATCGCGCGCCGGATCGGGGACCTCGGCTTCCAGGCGCGTCTTCTTGCCAATTTTGCTGTTGCCTGTTGCACCTTCACGGACAGATGTAGCGAGGAAGGTGTACCGGCTGCCGAAAAGGCAATCGAAATCGACCGTGCGCTGGATCTGCGCGAGCATCTCTCCGTGCCCCTGATCGTGCTCGGGCAAATCCATCAATGTCATTTCCGCCCCGATCTGGCCTCCCTCTGCTACAATGAGGCAATCGAGGTGGCGAACGAAACCGGCGAACCGCAGCAGCTTTTTCCGTGCTATGATGGTCTCGCCACGCTGAGCCTTGATCGAGGCGACATGCCCGAGGCAGACCGATATTTCGCGCTGGCCCATGATGTCTGCGCCCGCCACGGGCTCGATCCCGCCGGGCTGATCGTGTTGCCATTTCTTGACTAAGTCATATGAAGGAGTTCAACCATGTCAGAACTTCATGTCGATGGACCGCTTCAGCCGGGCGATCGTGCACCGAACATCGTGCTGGACGCCATCACACGCGATGGAACGATCGCGCTCCAGGATTTTCGCGGGCATAGTCCGATATTGATCGGCTTGTTTCGCGGGCTGCACTGCCCGTTCTGTCGGCGCCACATCGCGGCCCAGGCGCAACTTGACGCAGCCCTGCGCGAGAAGGGCGTCGAAAGTCTCACCGTCGTGAATACGCCGATCGAGCGCGCGCGGCTCTACTTCCGCTATCATCCCTTGCCCAATCTGCTTGCCGCGTCCGACCCAGAACGGGTCTCGCACCGCGCGTTCGGCCTGCCCAATATCGAGTTTACGGAGAACGAGACCGAGTGGCCGCGCAAGGTGGGTATGGACGTTGTCATGAGCATGCAGGTCGATATGCCCGGCGAAACGTCGGGGCCGATGAATCGGTTGGCGGCTTCCGAGTACCTCAACAACAAGGACGGCTACCAGATGATGGAGGCCGATCAGCGCATGGCGGCAACCGGCCAAGGCCAGCTGTTCGGCCAGTTCCTGCTCGATCGTGAGGGGATCGTGCGCTGGTCCTTTACCGAGGTTCCTGAAGGCGGCCAACGCATGTTCGGGGCTCCGAGCCCCCAGGAGTTGATGTCGGCCGCCTCGCAAGTGGCAAGCTAGGAATCGCCGCCGGGTTGGCGGTGCAAATGCCGCGCTCGACGCGCTGCAACCCGCGGCGACAGTTCCTGCTCATGACTCGTAAAGACTCAGGCGCACGATGACCCACATCCAGGAGCGGCTGCTCGAAAGCAAGATGACCGAGATCGAGCAGGCCCGATCCTGGAGCCCACGCGTGATCTCGAAATTCGAAACGCTTATCAGGGGCGGTGACGATCTCTCGCTCTACCGGATCAATCCCCTGGCGTTCGCGCGTGATCGCGCGATTACCGAGGCTGAAAGCATCGACCTGTTTCTCCATGCGACCAGGAGCGGGTTGTTCGAGATGAGTTGGGACGTTGTTTGTCCCCAGTCCGGCATGGTGCTCGACAGCTTTGGCGCTCTGCGCACCCTGAAAACCCATTACGTTTGCGGCCTCTGCGACGTCAGCGGTGAAACCGACCTCGACGATTTCATTGAAGTTACGTTTACGGTCTCGCCGCAGCTCCGGCGGATTCCATTTCATGATCCTGATTCCCTTTCGATCGAGGATTTCCACTGGAAGCTTCGTTTCCTTGGCGACGCGCGCATGCCCGGTCAGCAGGTCCGATTCCTCGATTTCCTGCGGGGATTGGTTCGTGGACTTGCGTTCTTGCCGCCGGGCTCGACCACCTCTCTTCGTGCCGACCTCGGTCCCGGTGCCCTGGCCGGAGTCAACGTCCAGACGCAGGCTGCATTCGTGGTCTCGGTCGTAGGCGAACCCGCAACTGCGCCGACCGTCCTGCGCGTCGGATATGATGCGCAGCGCTTTTCGCCTTCGCTGCCCGTCGTCCCGCCTGGCCCCGTTGTGATCGACGTGGAGAACTCCGGCGTAGTGCGTGGCTCATTGCTCTTGATCAATTGGCCGCCCGACGTCCTGGCTCAGACGACCAAGCCTGCGCTCGAGTTCGAACCGTATATGTCCGGCGGCATGTTACTTGCGCGGCATACCTTCCGCCGCCTGTTCCGCTCGGAACGTGTCGACGAGCGGGAAGGCCTCGGTATCCGGCAGGTGACCTTGCTGTTCACGGATCTCAAGGGGTCGACCGCGATGTACGAGCGTCTCGGCGATCTGAATGCCTACGCCCTGGTTCGCGAGCATTTTGCCTTGCTGGGAGCGACCGTCCAGGCGCATTCCGGCGCCATCGTCAAGACGATCGGGGACGCCGTGATGGCGGTCTTCTCCCGCCCGACCGACGCGGTCTCCGCGGCGTTGCAGATGCTCGGAGAAATAGAACGCTACAACAGCGAGCATGGTGACCCGAGCATCATCCTAAAGATCGGAGCGCATTGTGGCCCGTCGATTGCAGTGACCCTCAACGAAAATCTGGACTACTTCGGGCAGACTGTGAATGTTGCGGCGCGCGTGCAAGCCTTGGCTGATGCCGGCGAAATCTGTCTCTCGGAAGCGCTTTATTCGGCGCCGGGCGTCAGCGGCCTTCTCGCAGGCCACGCCATCGTTCAGTTTGACGCACCTCTCCGCGGCGTCGTGGGAAACGCGTGCGTGTATCGTGTCGTGCGTAGTTAGGATCCTGCTCCGGCACGAGCCTGCTGGGGAGTTTCACGTCACGGGTACTTTCGGCTTCTTCTCCGTCAGCACTACGGCCATCGCCGAGATCAGCGGCCGCATGAAATACGCATCTTCCGCCGGCGCGATGTCCGTGCGTAGGCCATGCGCGGCGAGCTCCCCCGACACCGCAGGGCCCACCGACGCAATCAGCGTCCGCTCCAACCCTGCGCGCAACTTCGCTTCGATGCCGTGTGCCTTCGCGGCTTCCATCAGTCGGCGAACCTGGCCGAGATTGGTCAGCGCGATGGAATCGATTCGTCCCTCCGCCATGTCGTCGATGGCGGCGACGATGCTGGCGTCCGCAGCTTTGGAGTCGTAGACGTAAGGCAGCAGGGTATCGACCTCAGCGCCTTGCGCGGCGAGTGCGCCAGTCAGGACGCTGTGGTCCTTGTCCGGATAAAGCTGGAGGCCGAGGCGATGCCCCTTCAAATCCAGCTTGCCCAGCATCTCGATCACGCCTTCGGTGGTCGGCTTCTCCGTGGTCTGCTGAGCCTCGAGCGAGATTTCGCGCAGCGCCTTGCCGGGCTTCGGCCCGCGGGTGAACTTTCGCGATTTGGCCAACGCTGCGACCAAAGCCTGGTCGAGCCCGCGCGTGCGCGCGAGCTTCATGATCCGCCGCAGGCCCTCGCCAGTCATCAGAACGAGGTCGTCGAACGGCTTGTCGATGGCGCGGCGGATCCAGGCTTCGACCGGGGCCGGGTCCGGAGCATCCTGGATGGTGAACATCGGACACTGCACGACCTCGGCGCCTTGCTCGGCCAGGAGCTTCGAGAACTGCGCCTCCTCGCGGGTCTCCAGGATCAGGATGTGGGTGCCTTTCAATCGGTCGGCCATGGGCGTGCTCCGTTCAGTTCAAAATCGCAATCGTCCGTTCATCCTGACTCCGCCGTCGGGATTGGCGCAAGGGTCGCCTCGGTGCTAGAGCAGGGCGCAAGTCGCGGATCGTTCCGCACATCGCTGCCCAAACCTTCGTCAAGAGCCATCTCTTCAACAGCCATTTCATCAACAGCCATGCCTGATCATCAATACGTTCTGACCCTGTCCTGTCCGGATCGCCCCGGCATCGTCTCGGCGGTGTCGACCTTCCTGGCGAACTCCGGACAGAACATTCTCGACGCCCAGCAGTTCGACGACGTCGAGACCAAGAAATTCTTCATGCGCGTGGTTTTCACCGCGGCCGATCTCGCCGTGGAATTGGCCGCGCTCCAGACCGGCTTTGCCGCGATCGCCGAGCGCTTCGGCATGGAGTGGCAGATGCGCGACCGCGCCGCGCATCGCAAGGTGATGCTGCTGGTGTCGAAGTCCGACCATTGCCTGGTCGACATCCTCTATCGCTGGCGCACCGGCGAATTGCCGATGACGCTCGCTGCGATCGTCTCCAACCATCCGCGCGAGGTCTATGCCGGGCTCGATTTCGGCGAGATTCCGTTCCATTATCTGCCTGTCACCAAGGAGACCAAGCGCGAGCAGGAGGCTCAGATCCTCGATCTCGTTGCCAGGACCGGGACCGATCTCGTGGTCCTCGCCCGCTACATGCAGATCCTGTCGGATGATCTGTCGGCCAAGCTGTCCGGCCGCTGCATCAACATCCACCACTCGTTCCTGCCGGGCTTCAAGGGCGCAAAGCCCTATCACCAGGCCCATGAGCGCGGCGTGAAGCTGATCGGCGCCACCGCCCATTACGTCACGCGCGATCTCGACGAAGGTCCGATCATCGATCAGGACGTCGAGCGGATCAGTCATCGCGACACGCCTGAGGATCTCGTTCGCAAGGGACGCGACATCGAGCGCCGCGTGCTGGCGCGGGCGATCCGCTATCACCTCGACGACCGTGTCATCCTCAATGGCCGCAAGACCGTGGTGTTCGTGGATTGATTTGCTCACCTCGCCCCGATTGCGGGGCGGGGAGCCAGTCCCTCAGTGCACCGCGTCGCCCGAAGTCGACCCAATCGCCCCCTTCTTCGCCTGCTCTTCCTTGTCGCGATCCGCCGCCGGCATCAGCCGCTTGCGCTCGCGCTCCTTCATGTAGGCGTCGTATTGCGGTGTACCCGGCCGGGGCGGGGCATCCGCCGGCAGGCCGCCGGCCCATTGCGGGATGTAATCGCCCATTCCGGCCGAGAGTTTTTCGTTGACCGTGCCGCAGCCGGACAGGCCCGCGGCAAGCGCGAGCAGGGACACGATGGAACGGAAACGTCTGGACATATTGGGCACTGCAATCGGGACGAGGGGCGGACACCGGGCGAGCGGCGCGACCGGAACGGTAGCCTTCAACAAGGTAAAATAGACTTATTCGAGATAGGTATAAAAATACCTGGCATTCGCGGTATCGATTCTCCCCCGATGTGCGGATTCTGCAAATGAAAGACGAAATCCTCCATCCCCGCGGGCGATCGCCTTCGTAGACTGCGGGCGTCGGTACGCGGCAATCTGCTTGGCCGGCGCGAGGGCTTTTTCGTTGACAGCTCCATTTCATTTGTACAATCGTACAAATGAAATGTGCGAACGCGGAGCCCGGGTTACCCCGGCGTAACCGCGACATCACTTTCCAATCTCGGTGACTGGAACGCGCGGGCCTTGCGCGGAATGGTCGCCAAACGTCCGATTGACAATGAGGGCGCGAAAGACGCCATGTGACGCGCGATATCGCTCGTGCGCGGGTTAAAGTCAGCCAAGGACCGAGCTAATCGGTCCATCGCAGAAGAAGGTCAGGAATGAAGGGGAGGGACATCTGATGTTCGAATACAAAACGTTTTCTAGGGCGGCTGCCATTGCCGCCATCGCAGGCCTTGCGGGCCTCGCACCGGTCAAGGCGCAAGACACCGTCAAGATCGGCCTGATCCTGCCGATGACCGGCGGCCAGGCCTCGACCGGCAAGCAGATCGAGAACGCGATCAAGCTCTACATGCAACAGAAGGGCGATACCGTCGCCGGCAAGAAGATCGAGATCATCGTCAAGGACGATGCGGCAATTCCCGACAAGACCAAGACCGCAGCGCAGGAACTGATCGTCAACGATAAGGTCAGTTTCATCGGCGGCTTCGGCGTGACGCCGGCCGCGCTGGCCGCGGCTCCGCTGGCAACGCAGGCCAAGATTCCGGAAGTCGTGATGGCGGCCGGCACCTCCATCATCACCGAGCGCTCGCCCTATATCGTGCGCACCAGCTTCACGCTGGCGCAGTCCTCGACCATCATCGGCGACTGGGCCGTGAAGAACGGCATCAAGAAGGTGGCGACCCTGACCTCGGACTACGCGCCGGGCAATGACGCGCTCAACTTCTTCAAGGAGCACTTCACGGCCGGCGGCGGCGAGGTGGTCGAAGAAGTCAAGACGCCGCTCGCCAACCCCGACTTCGCGCCGTTCCTGCAGCGCATGAAGGATGCCAAGCCCGACGCGATCTTCGTGTTCGTGCCGGCGGGCCAGGGCGGCAACTTCATGAAGCAATATGCCGAGCGCGGCCTCGATAAGGCGGGCATCAAGGTGATCGGACCGGGCGACGTCACTGACGACGACCTGCTCAACAACATGGGCGACGCCGTGCTCGGGACCGTGACCGCGCACATCTATTCAGCGTCGCATCCCTCGCAGATGAACAAGGACTTCGTTGCCGCCTACAAGAAGGCGTTCGGCAATCGTCCGGGCTTCATGGCGGTGAGTGGTTATGACGGCATCCACCTGATCTACGAAGCGCTGAAGAAGACCAACGGCGACACCGACGGCACCAAGCTGGTCGAAGCCATGAAGGGTCAGAAGTGGGAGAGTCCGCGCGGTCCGATCTCGATCGATCCGGAGACGCGCGACATCATCCAGAACGTCTACATCCGCAAGGTCGAGAAGGTCGACGGCGAGCTCTTCAATGTCGAGTTCCAGACCTTCGAGGCTGTCAAGGATCTCGGCAAGACGAAGAAGTGACGCGCGAAAGCGCGTCATCCGGCGGCTCTTCCTTCACACCTCTCCCGCTTGCGGGAGAGGTCGGCGCAGAGCGCCGGGTGAGGGTTCTTTCCTCTGGGGGAGCCTTCGTTGTTGAGACACCCTCTCCCCAGCCCTCCCCCGCAAGCGGGGGAGGAGCGCACAGCACGGCCCTGAGCGACACTAGAGATGATATTCGACGTTCCATGACCTCGATCCTCACCAACCTGTTCGATGGCGTGGCCTACGGCATGCTGCTGTTCGTGCTTGCCTGTGGGCTTGCGGTCACGCTCGGCCTGATGAACTTCGTCAATCTCGCCCATGGCGCCTTCGCCATGGCCGGCGGTTATGTCTGCATGCTGCTGGTGAACCAGCACGGCTGGCCGTTCTTCGCGGCATTGCCGCTCGCCTTCGGCTCGTCTGCGGTGATCGGCATCGTGCTCGAGCGCACGCTTTATCGCCACCTCTATGCGCGCAGCCATCTCGACCAGGTGCTGTTCACCATCGGCCTGACATTCATGTCGGTCGCGGCCGTGGACTACATCCAGGGCTCCTCCCGTGTCTTCATCAATTTGCCGGCAGCACTGCAGGGTCAGTTCGATGTGTTCGGCGTCGGTATCGGCCGTTACCGGCTGATGATCATCGTGATCTGCGGCTTGCTCACGATCGGTCTGCAGATGGTGCTCGCCAAGACGCGTTTCGGCAGCCGCCTGCGCGCCGCGGTCGATGACCCCCGCGCCGCGAGCGGTCTCGGCATTAACGTGCCGCAGGTCTTCGCCTTCACGTTTGCATTCGGATGCGGTCTCGCAGGTCTCGGCGGCGCGCTGAGCGCCGAGATTCTCGGCCTCGATCCGTATTTCCCTCTGAAGTTCATGATCTACTTCCTGATCGTGGTCACCGTCGGCGGCTCCTCCTCGATCACTGGGCCGTTCCTGGCCTCGCTCCTGCTTGGCATCGGTGACGTCGCCGGCAAATATTACGTGCCGAAGATGGGCCCCTTCGTGATCTACACCATGATGATCGTGATCCTGATCTGGCGCCCGAACGGCCTGTTCGGCCGCACGGCTGCGCGCTGAGCTTGCCGATGAGCGCTTCTTCCGACGTCGGTTTCCACGCCCAGCGGCATGCTCGCTGGCACTATGGCGAAGCGGCCTTCTGGCTTATCGTGCTGGCCTGCGGCTTCGTGTTTCCGTCGCGCTATCTGATCATGACCGACATCCTGCGGCTGGCGCTGTTTGCGATGTCGCTCGATCTCATCCTCGGCTATGCCGGCATCGTCTCACTCGGCCACGCCGCCTTCTTCGGCGTCGGCGCCTATGCGGCGGGGCTGCTTGCGCTTCATGGCGTCATCAACGAGCCGGTGCTGGCGCTGATCGCGGCGGGCCTTGCCGCGATGGTGCTGGGCTTTGCCACCAGCTTCCTGGTGATCCGCGGCGTCGATCTGACCCGGCTGATGGTGACGCTGGGCATCGCGTTGTTGCTGGAGGCGCTCGCCGAGCGCTTCTCCAACATAACCGGCGGCACCGACGGCCTGCAGGGTATCGAGATGCAGCCGATCCTCGGCCAGATCCCGTTCGACATGTTCGGCAAGGCCGGATTCTTCTATTCGCTGGCCGTGCTGTTCGTGCTGTTCCTGCTCGCCCGCCGCATCGTCCATTCCCCGTTCGGCCTGTCGCTGCGCGCGATCAAGAACAACCCGCTGCGCGCCGCCGCCATCGGCATCCCCGTCAACCGCCGCCTGATCGCAATCTATACGCTTGCGGCGTTCTATGCCGGCATCGCAGGGGCGCTGTTCACCCAGACCACCGCGATTGCCTCGCTCGATGTGTTCGCATTCGATCGCTCGGCCGATCTGATGCTGGTGCTCGTCATCGGCGGCGCCGGCTATCTCTATGGCGGCCTGATCGGCGCGGTAATCTTCCGCATGCTCCAGGAAGTGTTCTCCACCATCACCCCGCAATATTGGCAGTTCTGGATCGGACTCGTGCTGGTCGTGATCGTGCTGGTTGGTCGCCAGCGGCTGCACTATGGCGTGCTGTTCCTGCCCAATTTGCTGATCAAACAGATTGCGGGACGCAAGGCGGTTGTGACCGTGCCGGAGAGCGACGCATGACCATCGCACTTGAAACCCGGAACCTCGAAAAGACTTTTGGTGGCCTGCGTGTCACGCGGGATCTTTCGCTCAAGATCGAGCAGGGCGCCCGTCACGCGCTGATCGGCCCAAACGGCGCCGGCAAGACCACTGTGATCAACCAGCTCACCGGCGTGCTCAAGCCGAACTCGGGTCGCATCCTGCTCGAAGGCCAGGACATCACCGATCTGCCCGTGCACAGGCGCGTGTTGCGCGGACTGTCGCGCACATTCCAGATCAACCAGCTCTATCCTGATCTCACGCCGCTCGAGACCATCGGCCTTGCCGTCTCCGAGCGCCTCGGCCATGGCGGCGACTGGTGGCGGCGGATGGGCACGCGCAGCGACGTCAACGGCGAGATCGCCGATCTCCTGACGCGCTTCCATCTGCTCGATGTCATGAACGAGCAGACCGTGACGCTGCCCTACGGCAAGCAGCGCCTGCTCGAGATCGCGGTTGCGATCGCCGCCAAGCCGCGCGTGCTGCTGCTCGACGAGCCCGCCGCCGGCGTGCCGGAGAGCGAGCGCCACGACATTCTCGCGGTCGTCGGCAGCCTGCCGCGCGACGTCACCGTGCTGCTGATCGAGCACGACATGGACCTCGTGTTCTCGTTTGCCGACCGCATCTCGGTGCTGGTCTCCGGCGCGTTGCTGACCGAAGGCCCGCCCGAACAGGTCGCGCGCGATCCACAGGTGAAGGCGGTCTATCTCGGCGAGGAGGCGGTCAATGTCTGACCTGCTCGCAATCGACCAGCTTCGCGCCGGCTATGGCGAGGCGGTGGTGCTGCCGAAGATGACGCTGAACCTTGCCGAAGGGCAGGTGCTGGCGCTGCTGGGACGCAACGGTACCGGCAAGACCACGCTGATCAACTCCATCGTCGGCGTCACCCGCCGTTTCTCGGGCTCGGTCACGCTCGCCGGCACGGATGTCACGAGTTTGCGGCCCGACCAGCGGGCGCGTGCCGGCATCGGCTGGGTGCCCCAGGAGCGCAACATCTTCCGCTCGCTGACGGTGGAAGAGAACATGACCGCGGTGGCGCAGCCCGGTCCCTGGACCGTCGAGAAGGTCTATGAGATGTTCCCGCGGCTGAAGGAACGGCGCAGCAATTTCGGCAACCAGCTCTCCGGCGGCGAGCAGCAGATGCTGGCGATCGGCCGCGCGCTGACCCTCAACCCGAAGGTCCTGCTGCTGGACGAGCCGACCGAGGGCCTCGCCCCCATCATCGTCGAGGAGCTTCTGAAAGCGATCGGGACCATTACCCGGGCCGGCGGCATCTGCTCGATCATCGTCGAGCAGAACGCGCAAAAGATTCTGGGGCTCGCCGACCGTGTTGTGATATTGGAGCGCGGAACGATCGTCCACGACGCCCCGAGCGCCGCGCTCAAGGGCGACCCGTCGGTCCTCGAGCGCCACCTCGGCGTCGCAGGGGCGGCGGCCCACTAACTTGTCCGACGCGTTTTCTTCACGCGAACCGGTCTCCACTTCGCTTGAAAACGCTATAGAAAATATCTTGGGAGTTAAGAAATGCAGCGAACCAAAGCCCCCTTCCGTGCCGACGAGGTCGGCAGCCTTCTGCGCCCTGCCAAGATCAAGGACGCACGCGCAAAACTCGAGAAGGGCGAGATCTCGGCCGACGATCTGCGCAAGATCGAGGACATGGAGATCGAGAAGGTCGTGCACAAGCAGGCTTCGGTCGGCCTGAAGCTCGCGACCGACGGCGAATTCCGTCGCTCCTGGTGGCATTTCGACTTCCTCGCCAAACTCACCGGGTGCGAGCTGTTCCACCCCGACACCGGCATCCAGTTCGCCGGCGTGCAGACCCGTCACGACGCGGTGCGGGTGATCGACAAGCTCGATTTCTCCAACGATCACCCTATGCTCGACCACTTCCGCTTCCTGAAGAAGGTCGCCGACCAGGCCCACGTCACCGCCAAGATGACGATCCCCTCGCCGGCCGTGCTGCACTTCCGCGGCGGCCGCAAGGCGATCTCCAAGGACGTCTATCCCGATCTCGACGCCTTCTACGAGGATCTCGGCAAGACCTACCGCAAGGCCGTGAAGGCGTTCTACGACGCGGGCTGCCGCTATCTGCAGTTCGACGACACCGTGTGGGCCTATCTCTGCTCGCCCGACGAATTGCAGAAGGCGCGCGAGCGCGGCGACAATCCGGACGGTCTCCAGCAGATCTACGCCCGCATCATCAACTACGCGCTGGCCGAGAAGCCGGCCGACATGGTGGTGACGACGCATGTTTGCCGCGGCAATTTCCGCTCGACCTGGATTTCCTCGGGCGGCTACGAGCCGGTGGCTGAGACCATGCTCGCCGGCACCAATTACGACGGCTATTTTCTCGAATACGACAGCGACCGCGCCGGCGGCTTCGAGCCGCTGCGCTTCTTGCCCAAGGGCAACAAGGTCGTCGTGGTCGGCGTCATCACCTCGAAGTTCGGCGAGCTCGAGAAGAAGGACGACATCAAGCGTCGTCTCGAAGAGGCTTCCAAGTTTGCTCCACTGGAGCAGCTCGCCCTGTCGCCCCAGTGCGGCTTTGCCTCGACGGAAGAGGGCAACATCCTCTCCGAGGAAGAGCAATGGGCCAAGCTGAGCCTTGCGGTCGAAATCGCGAAGGAAGTGTGGGGGCAATAAGTCTCCACACTCTCGCTGTCATTCCCCGCGAAGGCGGGGAATCCAGTACGCCGCGGCTTCTCCGCATCTCTCGCTGTCTCTGGAATACTGGATCGCCCGCCTTCGCGGGCGATGACAGCTGAATGCGTATTGGATAGCGCGCTCGATCGCCGCGTCACTTCTCCGCCAGATAGACCTCGCCCAGCAGAGAGGAGTTCGACCACGGCACCTGTTTGTTCTTCGTGGTCGAGACCACCTCCAGCCCGCACCCGCGTCAGCATCTGCTGCACTTCGAGGCCCGGCGTGCCGAGATGGCGGGACAGCGCGGCGGAGAAGGGGGAGTTGGCGCCTTCGCCATCGAGCGCGACCTGGCCCGGCGCGGTCGCGAATGCGATCAGCGTGCCGGCCCCCAGTGTTGCACCGGACCCGAGGCTCGACGGCGCAGCGAGGCCCGAGGCGCCTTCAATGCCGCGACTTCCGCCAGCGTTTGCGACCTGCTGCGCCATCGGGTTGTTGCGGCAGGCATCGAAGATCAGGATGTTGGTGCGAACCTGGTCGTCGAGACCCGCCATGATCGTGTCCATGTCGATCATGGCTTCGGTCATGCCGCTGCCTGGCTTCAGTGCGACGTCGACGGGAATGAGATAGTTGCGGCCGTCGATCTGCACGCCATGGCCGGCATAGTAGACCAGCGCCACCTGCGCCCGTGCGGCCTCGCGCAGGAAGTCGCGCGTCATCTTCTGCATCGCGGCACGGTCGAGGTCGACGCCCTCCGACACGGTGAAGCCGATGTCGCGCAGGCTCTTTGCGACCGCGCGCGCGTCGTTGGGTGGGTTGGGCAGCGCCTTCACATGCGCATAGGCACCGTTGCCGATGACCAGCGCCATGCGGCTGCCGCGAACGGCCGGTGCAGGTGCCGCGCCCGTCTGCTGCGGCGTCGGCGCTGCCGCCGGTTGCGTCGTCGGGGATGGTGCATCGCGCGGGATCGGCGCCGCTGCGTCCGTCACCAGCGACAGCCGCACCTTTGCGGTGGCCTGATTGGCCTTGCTGACCGCATCGGAAGCCACGATCGCCAGCGTCGCGTTGTAATCCTCGCGCGCGTGGGTGTAGTCGCCTTTCGCTTCATAGGCCATCGCGCGATGGGTGTAGCCGGAGATCAGCACGCTGTTCGGCGGCGTCATGATGTTGACGGGCGGTTTCTCCTTGGCGAGCCGGATCGCCTCGCTGCCATCGGCAATGGCGCGATCGAGTTCGCCCTTGGCGCGCCAGATCGAGGTGCGGCTGATCAGCGGCTGCGGCAGTGTCGGATCGAGCCGGATCGCCTGGTTGATGTCGGCGAGCGCGCCGTCGAGATCGCCGAGCGCCTCTTTCGAAACGCCGCGGTTCAGCAACGAGAACGCCGATTTCGGATCTGCCTTGATTGCGGCATCGTAGTCGGCAATCGCCTTGGCGTAGTCGCGCTTGCCGCGCCAGGCATTGCCGCGATTATGGAAGATGCTGGCGCTTGGCGGGCCGAGCTTCAGCGCATCGTCGAAATCGGCGATGGCGATGTCGTAGTCGCCCTTGTCGTAATAGGCCGAGCCCCGCAAATTGTAGACCGGCTGGCTCGGCTGCAGCCGGATCGCCTCGGTGGTGTCGGCGATGACCTTGGCGTAGTCGCCTTTCTTGTTCCAGCCCACTGCGCGCCAGAAATAGACGGTCGCGAGCTGCTCGCCCTTGAAAACCTTCAGGGCGATAATCTTGGTGCAGGCATCGACCATCTGGTCCGCCGGCGTGGTCTCGGTGGTGCAGAGCGGCCCGAGCTGGCTGCGCGACTGGGCGGAGCAGGGTGCCGACCAAAGGGTCGCGGCGAGCAGGGCGAGCGCGACGAGCAGGGCGGCTCATGGGTAATTCCTTGAGGAGACGTGCTTGTTTGTTGTCCGGCGGCACGTTGGGGTTCACGGGCGCGTCATCGGGTTTGGGGTAAAGCAGGCGGCGGTATTCCCTCGGTGGGCAGAATTTGCTAGGAGACAGGTCCCAACTTACCTGCCCACCGCTCTCCCATTCATGAAGAACGACGAAATCCTGAGCCAAATCACCGAGTTCTGCCGTAAGGCGGACATGGCGGAATCAACGTTTGGCCGGCGGGCGGTGAACGATGGGAAGCTCGTGCACCGCCTCCGCGAGGGCAAGCGCATCACCATCGACACGCTGGAGCGGATCCAGGCCTATATCGCGGCATCGACGACCGGCGGCCTGCCGCCACCGCGGGGGCTTCAGGTTCCCCCGGAAAAGCGCGATCCACGGGGCAATTTCCGTTTTTTCGAGAACCGGCAGAAATATCTGCTGTTCGTCCACACCTGCAGCGAAAAACGGGTGGTCGCCGACCGGGTGGCGCTGGAGCTTTCCACAATCCATCCGCGGCCGCCGGCGCTGCGCATCTTCGATGCCGGGGTCGGCGACGGCACGGTGCTGGCGCGCGTGCTGCGCGCCACGCACCAGCGCTACCCGCACATGCCATTCTATGTGGCCGGCAAGGAGCTCAGTCTCGAGGATCTGCGCCTGACGCTCGAGAAGGTGCCGGACCGCATTTTCGAGCACCCGGCATCGGTTTTCGTCTTCACCAACATGTTCTATTCGGAGGCGCCCTGGCTCACGCCGGCATCGCCTGCGGCAGCTGCTGCGACCGTCTGGCACGAGGTGCCGCTGAGGGGCGCCTCATCGGGCGAGTTCGAGCAGCAGATCGCTGAGCTCCGGCCGTTCCTGGAGCAGAATTGGCGCGCCGCGATCAGCCCGCGTACGGCGATGCCGCTCTACGAGCGGCCGGTCGTGCTCGTGCTCTACCGCGACGACCACCGATTCCTGCTCGATTCGACCATTCCTCGGCCCGGACAGACCGAGGCCAATTTTGACCTCGTGATCGCATCCCAGCCATACCGGGCCCTGTCCTCGGTCAATTTTCGGGCCAAGCGGATCATTGCACCGCTGGCGCGGGCATTGCGGCCGGGCGGCCGCCTGATCGGAATCCACTCCCACGGTCACGATCCCGGCATGGAAATGATCCAGGCCATCTGGCCCGGAGAAAACCCTTTCTCGGTGAGCCGTCATGAGCTATTGCGCGCCGTTAAGTATGAGCTCGGATCGTTGGGCCGAGACCTAAATTTTAATGCTTATGCGGATAACCGTTCGATCTTCAGGTATGATATGGAAGCGCTGCCCAACGAGGTGACGGGTACCATCGGGACCTCGACGGCCTTTGCAGCGTGGAATGCGGCGGTGTATGTCGCTCAGATTGAGGACGACCGGTTGACAGATATGACTCAAAACGGCCGCACTCTGGATGCCGCCAGGGATGTGCTGCGGAAGTACAACGGGCTCTGGTTTCTCGACGAATCCTACGTCATCTCGCGCCGGCGTGATTGACATAATCCAACTGTAAACATCGCAAACGTCCGCCGGTAGCGGTGGAACAAGGGGTTTCTTGATGCGCGCGTCCTATCTCTTCACCAGCGAGTCCGTGTCCGAAGGCCATCCGGACAAGGTCTGTGACCGGATTTCCGATGAAATCGTCGACCTGTTCTACCGCGAAGGGCCGAAAGCCGGCATCGATCCGTGGGCTATCCGTGCCGCCTGCGAGACGCTGGCGACCACCAACAAGGTGGTGATTGCCGGTGAGACCCGCGGTCCGAAGTCGGTCACCAACGAGCACATCGAAAGCGTGGTGCGCGCGGCGATCAAGGACATCGGCTACGAGCAGGAAGGCTTCCACTGGAAGACCTGCGACATCGAGATCCTGCTGCACCCGCAGTCGGCCGACATCGCGCAGGGCGTCGATGCGCTGCAGCCGGGCGAGGTCAAGGAAGAGGGCGCTGGCGACCAGGGCATCATGTTCGGTTACGCCACCAACGAGACGCCGGACCTGATGCCGGCACCGATCTTCTACGCCCACAAGATCCTTCGCCTCATTTCCGAGGCCCGTCACTCCGGCAAGGAGAAGGTGCTCGGCCCCGACTCCAAGAGCCAGGTCACCGTGCAGTACGAGAACGGCAAGCCGGTCGGCGTGCGCGAGATCGTGGTCTCGCACCAGCATCTGGTTCCGGACCTCACCTCGAACCAGGTCCGCGAGATCGTCGAGCCCTATGTGCGCGAGGCGCTGCCGAAGGACTGGATCACGCCGAAGACCATCTGGCACATCAACCCGACCGGCAAGTTCTACATCGGCGGCCCTGACGGCGACTCCGGCCTGACCGGCCGCAAGATCATCGTCGACACCTATGGCGGCGCGGCCCCCCATGGCGGCGGCGCGTTCTCCGGCAAGGATCCGACCAAGGTCGATCGTTCGGCCGCTTATGCTGCGCGCTACGTCGCCAAGAACATCGTCGCCGCCGGTCTTGCCGACCGCTGCACGCTGCAGCTTGCCTACGCCATCGGCGTGGCGCGTCCGCTGTCGATCTACATCGACACCCACGGCACCGGTAAGGTGTCAGAGGATCAGCTCGAGAAGGCCGCCGCCAAGGCGATGGACCTGACCCCGCGCGGCATCCGCAGCCACCTCGACCTCAACCGCCCGATCTACGCGCGCACCTCGGCCTACGGCCATTTCGGCCGCACGCCTGACAACGAGGGCGGCTTCTCCTGGGAGAAGACCGATCTCGTCGAGCAGCTGAAGCGCGCGCTCTGATTCTTGTGCGTCATTCCGGGTTCGTGCGCGAACCCGGATCCTTAAATCCTCACGTCGCTAGTCCGGGGCGCCTCTTCAAGGTGTCCCGGAATGCCCGTTCAACAACAGGACACTCGCAATGAACGCGAAGCCCGGCTTCACCGATTACATCGTCAAGGACATTTCGCTCGCCGATTTCGGCCGCAAGGAACTCTCGCTGGCCGAGACCGAGATGCCCGGCCTGATGGCCACCCGCGAGGAGTTCGGCCCGAAGCAGCCGCTGAAGGGCGCGCGCATCGCCGGCTCCCTGCACATGACGATCCAGACCGGCGTGCTGATCGAGACGCTGGCGGCGCTCGGCGCCGAGATCCGCTGGGTCTCCTGCAACATCTATTCGACGCAGGACCACGCCGCCGCAGCGATCGCCGCCGCCGGCATTCCCGTCTTCGCCGTCAAGGGCGAGACGCTCAAGGATTACTGGGATTACACCGCAAAGCTGTTCGACTGGCACGGCGGCGGCCACCCGAACATGATCCTCGATGACGGCGGCGACGCCACCATGTACGTCCATCTCGGCCTGCGCGCCGAGAAAGGCGACACCGCGTTCCTGGACAAGCCGGGCTCGGAAGAAGAGGAAGTCTTCTTCGCGCTTCTGAAGAAGCAGCTCAAGGAGAAGCCGAAGGGCTACTTCGCCGCGATCGCCGAGAGCATCAAGGGCGTTTCCGAAGAGACCACCACGGGCGTGCATCGTCTCTACGACATGCAGAAGGCCGGCACGCTGCTGTGGCCCGCCATCAACGTCAACGACAGCGTCACCAAGTCGAAGTTCGACAACCTCTATGGCTGCCGTGAATCGTTGGTCGACGGCATCCGCCGCGGCACCGACGTGATGATGTCGGGCAAGGTCGCGATGGTCGCGGGCTTCGGCGACGTCGGCAAGGGCTCGGCGGCTTCGCTGCGCCAGGCTGGCTGCCGCGTGATGGTGTCGGAAGTCGATCCGATCTGCGCGCTGCAGGCCGCGATGGAAGGCTACGAGGTCGTGACCATGGAAGACGCCGCGCCCCGCGCCGACATCTTCGTCACCGCCACCGGCAACAAGGATATCATCACCATCGAGCACATGCGCGCGATGAAGGATCGCGCCATCGTCTGCAACATCGGCCACTTCGACAACGAGATCCAGATCGCGGGTCTGCGCAATCTGAAGTGGACCAACATCAAGCCGCAGGTCGACGAGATCGAGTTCCCCGACAAGCATCGCATCATCATGCTGTCGGAAGGCCGGCTCGTGAACCTCGGCAACGCGATGGGCCACCCGTCCTTCGTGATGTCGGCGTCCTTCACCAACCAGACGCTGGCGCAGATCGAGCTGTTCGCCAACAACAAGGACGGCAAGTACAAGAAGGAAGTCTACGTGCTGCCGAAGTCGCTCGACGAGAAGGTCGCACGCCTCCACCTCGCCAAGATCGGCGTCAAGCTCACCGAGCTGCGCAAGGACCAGGCCGATTACATCGGGGTGAAGCAGGAAGGTCCGTACAAGTCGGACCACTACCGGTACTGACCGGCAGACCTATCGATCAACAACGCGAAGCCCCGGAGCGATCCGGGGCTTTGTTGTTTCGGCGCATGGAATTCAACCCGTTTCGTGGTTTCCGCACGGCTGATTGCCGATTGACGCCCAGCGGCGACGGGCCGACAATCGCCTGTGGCGGAGGAAACCATGCAACAAGAACATTTCGACGTGCTGATCGTGGGTGCGGGGCTATCAGGCGTCGGCGCGGGCTATCATCTCCAGACCAAGTGCCCGGGCAAGAGCTACGTCATTCTGGAGGGGCGCGACTGCATCGGCGGCACGTGGGACCTGTTTCGCTATCCTGGCATCCGCTCGGACAGCGACATGTTCACACTCGGCTATTCCTTCAAGCCGTGGACCGATCCGAAGGCGATCGCCGACGGGCCGCAGATCCTGAACTATGTGCGCGAGACGGCAGCCGAGAACGGCATCGACAAGCACATCCGTTACCGCCATCGCGTCAAGCGCGCGGCGTGGTCGACGAGTGATGCGCGGTGGACCATCGAGGCCGAGCACATGGCGGGCGAGGGCGCCACGGAGCTCGTGCGCTTCACCTGCAATTTCCTGTTCATGTGCGCGGGCTATTACAAATATGAGGCGGGCTACACGCCGGAATTCGCGGGCGCAGCTGACTTCGCCGGCCGCATCGTGCATCCGCAGAAATGGACCGGGGATATCGACTACGCCGGCAAACGCGTCGTCGTGATCGGCTCGGGCGCGACCGCGGTGACGCTGGTGCCGGAACTCGCGAAGAAGGCTGCGCAGGTCACCATGCTGCAGCGCTCGCCCACCTATGTGGTGTCGCGTCCGGCCCAGGATCCCGTCGCCAACAAACTGCGCCGCAACTTGCCGGCGCGGCTGGCCTATCATTTGATCCGCTGGCGCAACGTGATGTGGGGGATGTTCTTCTTCCAGCTCAGCCGACGCAAGCCGGCGAAGGTGAAGAACCTGATCCTGACGGGCGTGAGAGCCGCGCTCGGGCCGGACTACGACGTCGCGACCCATTTCACGCCGCGCTACAATCCCTGGGACCAGCGGCTCTGCCTCGTGCCGGACGGGGATCTCTTCAAGGCGATCCGCGAAAAGCGCGCGGCCGTGGTCACCAACGAGATCGACACGTTTACGCACGACGGCATCCGCCTCAAGGACGGCAGCGAGCTTGCCGCCGACATCATCGTGACCGCGACGGGCCTGGTGCTCCAGGTCGTCGGCGGCCTCGAGGTCAGCGTCGACGGCCGTATCGTCGATTTTGCCAAGACTCTCACCTACAAGGGCATGATGTATGCCGACGTGCCGAACATGGCATCGGCCTTCGGCTACACCAATGCGTCCTGGACGCTGAAATGCGACCTCACTTGTGAATATGTCTGCCGGCTCATCAACTACATGGAGCGGCACAATTTCCGGCAAGCCGTGCCGCACAATGACGATCCCGATATCACCGCACAGCCGTCGCTGGAATTTACCTCGGGCTATGTGCAGCGCTCCGTCGCGAAAATGCCAAAGCAGGGCTCGAAGCGGCCGTGGCGGCTGTACCAGAACTATGCGCTCGACATCGTTTCCTTGCGCTTCGGCAAGATCGACGACGGCGTGATGCGGTACTCCTGATCGCCGGCTGACACTTGCAGCCCGGCCGCAATGGTGCCGGCAATGGTTAAACGATGCTGTCGAAGTGAGTGCGAACATACGCACCGCATTGAGTGGCGGCTGATATGCGCCAAGGCGCACCTCTCGACATGTCGCGGCCATTGTCGATCCGGAACAGATCGCCTCTATATGCACACAGGTTAATGGTGGCGAATGCGGGGTCCCGCAATGCATCACTCCGGCCGTCACGGGCTACGGCTTCTTCGTCGTCTAACCGCGATGTTCATTCGTCGCCTTGGTCTCGTATTCTTGCTTCCGCCCCGGGATACCAGGTTCTGGCAGCGGCCAAAAAAAATTTACAACACTATCGCGGGGACTCGACCATCTGTTATCTCAGCCGAGTAGAGTTCAAGCGCATCGTGGGATTAACTTAACTCATACTCCATCAAACCGGCAGAAGCTCAAAGTTACTACAAGATCGAGTGAGGACCATCCCATGCATCTCCAAAAACGGATACTTATCACAGGCGGTTCAGGATTCCTCGGCTCCCATCTGTGCGAGAGGCTGCTGGCGACGGGAGCGGAAGTCATCTGCCTTGACAACTTCTTCACCGGAACGCGCCGCAACATCGAGCACCTGATTGGTCAGACCCGCTTTGAGCTCATCCGTCACGATGTGACGTTTCCGATCTATCTTGAAATTGATGAGATCTATAATCTCGCGTGCCCAGCGTCCCCCGTGCACTACCAGCACGATCCGGTCCAGACGACGAAAACGAGCGTACATGGGGCGATCAATATGCTTGGCTTGGCCAAGCGTACCAAAGCCAAGATTCTTCAGGCCTCCACTTCTGAAGTTTATGGAGATCCTAGTGTCCATCCGCAAAACGAGGAATATTGGGGCAACGTAAATCCCATCGGGATGCGCTCTTGCTATGATGAAGGCAAGCGCTGCGCCGAAACCCTATTTTTCGACTATCGGCGTCAGCACAAGTTGCGGATCAAAGTTGCGAGAATCTTCAACACTTATGGTCCTCGCATGCATCCCAATGACGGGCGCGTCGTGTCGAATTTCATTGTTCAGGCGCTGCGAGGTGAAGACATTACCATCTACGGGGATGGATCTCAGACTCGCGCGTTTTGCTACGTCGATGACTTGATCCATGGGCTCGTCAGTTTGATGAACACCGATGATCGAGTTACCGGACCAATCAATATCGGAAATCCGGCAGACGTTTCGATGCTTGAGCTCGCAAGTACCATAATCAATATGACTGGATCATCCTCCAAGATTGTGCACCTTCCTTTACCGGCCGATGATCCGCGTCAACGACGTCCAGACATTACGAAAGCGAAGCTGGAACTGGCCTGGGAGCCGAAGACGCAGCTTGGCGAAGGGATTGCGAGGACGATTGCCTATTTTGAAAAGCTACTCAAAGAACTGCCGTAGTTTGTCCGCCCTGTACCAGAACTATGCGCTCGACATCGTTTCCTTGCGCTTCGGCAAGATCGACGACGGCGTGATGCGGTACTCCTGACCACGCCGCCGCCTGCGGTCACGCCTTGCGCGTCGTGAGCGCGAGGCCAAGGTCGATCGCGAGCGCCAATATCACGCCGCCGCCGCCGAGAGCGAACAGGACGAGATAGTCGCCGCCGGTCTGCGCAAAGATCCAGGAGAAGCCGTAGGCCGCAGCCGCCTGGAACAGCGCAAAGCTGGTGGTGGCGTGGCTCCATGTCGCACGCTGCTGCTCGCTGGAGTGCGGAACGAGCTCATGGATGCGGCCGAGCACCAAGGGCACGATGCCCGGCGTGAAGCCGCCGACCACTACGCTCGATACGATCAACGACACCGGTGCTGTGCTGACGGTGGGCAGCAGCACGGCGGCTGCTTCGATCAGAAAGGCTGCGCGCAAGGCCGGGCCGAATCCGGAGCGGTCGCCGAGATGGCCGGTGACGAGCGGGCCCACGATCGCGCCGAGGCCGTACAGGACCCAATAGCGTGATCCGGCCGCAATGCCCTGGCCCAGACCACGCGCCACGAAATCGACGATGAAGACCATGTGCGGCACCAGCGCGACCGCGTTGAGCCCGTACTGGATCAGGAGCGCCCGGGCGGCCGGCGAGGTGTGACGCCGTTTCGTGTGGTGCGAGGACGCAGTATCGCCCCTGGCTTGCGCGGGCCAGTTCCACCAACTGAGGAGTGTGAGGACGGCGGCGAGGACGCCAAGGCCATACCAGCTCTGCGGCAAGCCCTGTTGCAGCAACAGCGGCACCAAGGTGCCCGATGCAGCCACGCCGAGCCCAACGCCCGCAAAGATCACGCCGCCGACGATGCCGCGCCGGCTGGCCGGGGTGTGTGGCAGGATTACAGAAGCAGCCAGCACCATGATGATGCCGCCGGTGAAACCCGAGAGGAAGCGCCAGGCGAAGAACCAGATGAAAGACACCGGAGCAGAGCTGGCAAAGAAGGAGAGGGTGGCGAGCAGCATCATTGCTCGTAACGCTCGGATCGCCCCGATACGGGCGGCGACAGCTCGCGCCGCGAGCGCGCCGGCGAGATAACCGGCAAGGTTCGCAGCACCGAGATAGACGACGTCGGAGGCACTGAACCACTTTGCTGCAATCAGCGCCGGGATCAACGGCGTGTAGGAAAAGCGGGCGAGGCCAAGCCCGACCAGCGATGCGGCGAGGCCGGCGACGGCATATCGCCAAGTTGCCTCTGACGTCGTGCCCGGCCGCTGCTGCGGCCGGGCCTCGTGCTTGGTATTTGCATGGAGTTCGGTCATGTCATCCTCCTGCGCGCACGGGCGCGCAGATGTCCTTAGTGGCCGGCGCTCTGGCCGCCATCGACATGCAGAATCTCGCCGGTGACGAAGGACGCACCCTCCAGATAGAGCACGGCATTGACGATGTCGGACATCTCGCCCATGTGGCCGACCGGGTGCATTGCGCCGTACTGCGCGTGCGTCGACACCGGATGCATCGGCGATTTGATGATTCCTGGCGCCACCGCGTTCACGCGGATGCCGCGCCTGGCGTATTCGATCGCGAGCGACCTGGTCGCGGCGTTGAGGCCGCCCTTGCTCAGCGAGGCCAGCACTGAGGGCACGTTCGAATTGGCATGGTCGACCAGCGTGGTGCTGATCTGGACGACGTGGCCAGACGCCTGTTTCTCCATCTCGGCGATCGCGAGCTGGGTGATGTTGAAGAAGCCCGCGACGTTGGTGCCCATCACAGACGCGTAATCCTCGGCGGTATACTGCGTAAACGGCTTTGCGACAAAGATGCCGGCATTGTTGACCAGCGTATCGACGCGGCCGAAGCGGGCGACGGCCTGCGCAACCACGCGCTCGGCGGTTGTCCGGTCGGCGATGTCGCCGGGAATGGCGAGAACTTCGTCGTCGCCCGACGGCTTGATCGACCTTGCTGTGGCGACCACACGATAATTGCGATCGCGAAAGCCCTGGACGAGGGCGGCGCCGATGCCCTGCGACGCACCGGTGATGATGGCAACCTTCTGCTCGATACCCATGACGGGCTCCTGTTGTTGATCCGTGCCAGCGCTGGCTGGCCAGGGGGTGATCTATGCTGCGGTAGGCCGGCTGCGAATGCGCGCTGTCCGGCAGACACTCTTTCGCGGCGCGCACGAATGCCCGGCCGGCAGCTGGCGGGGAGTTGTCGCGGTTGGGGCAAACGCCTAGCTTGCGGGTGGAATTTCAGAAGGGCCGCGGGAAAGCATGGATCGTCTGGATGCGATGAAGGTATTCGTCCTCGCGGTGGACGAGGGCAGCCTTGCCGCCGCCGGCCGCAAGCTTGGCCGGTCGCCTGCGGCGGTCAGCCGCGCCATCGCCTTTCTCGAAGAGCGGGTGGGCGCCGAGCTGCTGCATCGGACCACGCGATCAATCAAGCTGAGCGAGGAGGGCGAGCGCTACGTCGCGGTCTGCCGCCGCGTGCTGATCGAGCTGGAAGAAGCCGACGACATTGCAGCTGGCCCGCGCACCGCGCCGCGCGGCCTGCTCACGATCACCGCGCCGGTGGTGTCAGGCGAGATGGTGCTGCGTCCGATCCTTGATGCGTTTCTGGACGCCTATCCGACGGTGTCGGCAAAGCTCCTGCTGTTCGATCGCGCGGTCAGTCTGATCGATGAAGGCGTGGATGTCGCGCTTCGCATCGGTCCGCTCGCGGACTCGGCGATGGTTGCGACGCGGATCGGCGAGGTCCGCCGTGTCGTCGTGGCAGCTCCCCGCTATCTCAATCAACACCCGCGAATCGAAGAGCCCGGCGATCTCGCCAAGCATCAGGTCGTGGCGATGGCCCATCTTCCCAATTCGTGGACGTTCAAGCCGCCGAAAAATTCGTCGGCGCCTCGCACGGTCCAGTTCACACCGCGACTCACCGTCAGCAGCACCTATGCGGCCGTGGCTTCCGCCGTCGCCGGGCGCGGCGTGGCGCGGATGTATTCGTATCAGGTTGCCGAGCAGGTGGCGCGCGGCGAGCTCGAGATCGTGCTTGCCGGTGACGAGGATCCCGAGATGCCGGTTCACCTGATCTGTCCGCAGGGACGGCTCACAGTGTCGAAGGTGCGGGCCTTCACCGACTTCGCAGTCCCGCGGCTCAGGAAGCAGTTCGCGCTGCTCAAGAAGAGTCTCGGTGCGCGCTAGACATCGCGGCCGCGGCGCGGCAGCCAATGCGTTGTTTCGCGTATACGGCCGCCCGGCTGAATCGGCGATGGTTCCCAAACAGTTAACGCCGATTTAACGGATGAGTCCTAGCCTGTCTCGGCCGGGGTTAATCGCAAGGCCGAGGTGAGCCCAATGGAAGCCCAGAAGATCGCGGTCGACGCTGTCGTCGCGCTGACCGATTGCGACCGCGACGCCGTCATCGCATTCATCCGCCGGCTCTACCTCGCCGGCGTCACCGATCCCAAGCGCCTGATTTTCAAGGGCTTGCAGGCGCTGTCGCGGGCTTGATTCGGCTAGTTTCGGTCCGTTTCGGCCCAAATCTCTAGTCCCGCGCTCCCCCCAGCGTGAACACAACCCGCCGGTGAATAACTTGCCGGTTGGGCCGGGTCGCGTTAGATCACGTCCCCGGCTGGGTCACTCGGGATTTGGGGAAATGCTGAAACAGCTTTTTGCGCCGCAACTTGTCATTTTGTATGTGCTTGTGGCATCGACGATTTACGTTCACTTCCGCGGCAAGCAGCGGCTGCGCTTTGCGCGCCAGCTCGGCGATCACTCGACCTACCTCGCGCCCTACAATGTGCTGATGTATGCGGGTTCGGCGGTGCCGAACAAGCCGGTGATCTCGGTTGAGCAGTTTCCGGAGCTGAAGCCGCTCAGCGAAAACTGGGAGACCATCCGCGATGAGGCCGTGCGCCTGTTCGACGAGGGCTTCATCCGCGCCGCTGCCAAGAACAATGACTGGGGCTTCTACTCATTCTTCAAGAGTGGCTGGAAGCGATTTTACCTGAAGTGGTACGACGACTTCCTGCCCTCGGCGAACGCACTGTGCCCGAAGACGGTGGAACTGCTCAAGTCGATCCCGAGCGTGCACGGTGCGATGTTCGCCATGCTGCCGCCGGGCGGCAAGCTCGGCGCTCATCGTGATCCCTTCGCCGGCTCGCTCCGCTACCACCTCGGTCTCGTCACGCCGAACTCGAACAAGTGCCGTATCCTCGTCGACGGCGTCGAATGCGTCTGGCGCGATGGCGAGGCCTTCATGTTCGACGAGACCTTCATCCACAGCGCCGAGAACCAGACTGATGTCAACCGCATCATCCTGTTCTGCGACGTCGAGCGCCCGATGAAGTACGGCTTCATGACCGCGATCAACCGCTGGGTCAGTCATCACATCGTCAAGGCGTCGGCGACCCAGAACGTCGATGGCGAGCATGTCGGTGCGCTCAACAAGGTGTTCGGCAAGCTCTACGAGATCCATCTCGGCAGCCGCAAGGTCAAGGAATGGAACCGCAATGTCTACTACACGCTGAAATATTCGCTGTCGGCGCTGATCCTGGGCCTCATCGTATTTTCGGCGTTGAAGTGATGTAGGTAGGGCGGATTAGCGACTTGTGCGCCGTAGCTCGAAGAGCGAAGGCGAAAGCGCAATCTGCCCACCATTCTCCGCACTCATCTGGCAGCGAACGCTACGAGCTGAACGCCAGCGGAGCCAAGGACAGTGGCAAGAACGTAGCGTGTTGCCGTTTGCGAGAGCCATCGCAACCCTATCGTGGTTCCGGCTATCGCGCCGGCGAGCGCGCCCAGTGCATACAGCCAAGTTTGGGATGACGGTACCTGTCCAACGTGGATCGCCCCGACCAATCCGATGGCGGAGTTTCCGAGGATGAAAGGCGCGGAGAGCGCCGCGGTCTGTTTGGGTGATGCCCAGCGCATTCCAACCAAAATGGGAGCTAGGAACACGCCACCGCCGACGCCGGTTAGCCCCGAGATGAAGCCGACGCCGGCGCCCGTCAATATTGCGGCCCCGAGTGGCGTGGCTCGATCCGGCAAATCTTCGTTTCTCCGTCCGATCACCAGGACGATAGCGGCGAGCAGGAGCACGATTCCCGTGATGGTGTGGTAGATATCATCGGCCAGAACGATGGATGCGCCCGCCAGAGTGGTTGGCAGTGAGGCGATCAGAAGTGGCTTCAGCTTGGCCCAGTCGATATGGCTGCCGCGATTGAATAGCCACGTGGAACAGGTAGCCGCAACGATATTGAGCAACAGGGCAGTTGGCCTCATCTCGTTTGGGGGAAACGAGGCAAAGGCCATGAGCGCAAGAAATGCTGTTCCGCCCGCTTGACCTACTGTCGCATAGAGAAGCGAAATTGCAGCGAAGAATGCCGTCAGCATTTTCTAGTGATGATGCCTGTGTCCTTCGGAACCGATGGGGTGCTGATAACCTCGCAGTTCGGCATATCGCTGCATTTGACTCTGATTGAGCAAAGCTGCGGTCGTCAGATGATATTTGAGGTGGCTTTCACGCAGCTGCGCCTGGGTTTCGGAAATGGCAGCGATGGTGGCTTTGAGCGATTCCGGTGTCACCGCACGAGCCGAGAAAAGCTGATCCAGTTCCCTCTCTTGCTCGACGAGCTTGTTGCCTAGCGGGACCGTCTCTTGCTTCATGGCGTCGTAGAGTTTCTGAACTCGAAGACGTTGATCCGAAGTCAACTCAAGGCGATCACCGAGTTCGAGAACATGGCTCGGGCCGGGGTATCCATTTAGTTCAGCGGCCAGCGCCAAGCCCATTCCGCGTCCGCTCAGCAGATCGTCGATCTGCTGTCGCGACAGCGCCTTGACGGGACGTTGCTCAAGACCGGCATAAGGCTGGTCCGACTGCGCGTCGGCAGCATTGCACATGATGACAAGCGTGGCCGCAAGCAGAAGGCGTCTCATGAGTCTCACTCCGTAAGGTCGGCCGGTTTGCTGATCGATTTCCGCCGGTGCTATCGATGCAGCATATCTTGCTGGACGGTTCGTCCCGTGGCAACAAGATTGCCTGAGCGAGTTGCCAAATATGGAGCAGGCAATGGCCCCGCTGCCACTTGCGAACACCGAGATCGTTCAATTCTTTCGGCAGTGGCTGGAGACCTTTGCGGGCTATGTCCGCGAGGTCGACTACGCCTCGGCTCGGCCGCTCTTTCACCCAGACGTACTCGCCTTCGGCACGCACAATGACGTCATCCCGGGGCTTGATCAGTGGGTCACTACGCAATGGAATAGCGTCTGGCCGAAGACCACGGACTTCCGCTTCGTGCTCGACCAGACCTCGATCCTCGCGTCGGCCGACGGCACGATGGCGACCGTGATCGCACCATGGACGAGCTCAGGCTATCATCCCGATCGCAGCGCGTTTCCGCGCCCTGGCCGCGCGACCATGATCTTTTCGCGGAATGGCGATGGCTGGCTGTGTGTTCACTCTCACATGTCGCTCAATCGCGGTGTGCCGCAGGCGAGCCACGCGAATCGGCCGGTGAAAGCCTGGTAGAAAGATCGAACTAAAAAGGGCCCCGGACAATGTCCGGGGCCCTTTTGATTTCGGGATGTTGGAGGCCTATTCCGGCTGGCCGATCGAGACCTTCAGCGTGCCGACGCCGTCGACGCCGCATTCGAGCTTGTCGCCAGGCTGAAGCTGCGACACGCCGGCCGGCGTGCCCGTCATGATGATGTCGCCGGCGGCGAGCTTCACCTGCTGCGAGAGCTGCCAGATGATTTCAGGCACATTCCAGATCAGCTCGGTAAGGTCGCCCTTCTGCGCTTCCTTGCCGTTGACAGTGAGCCAGATCTTGCCTTTGGAGGGATGGCCGATCTTCGAGGCCGGCTGCACCGCGGAGCAGGGCGCCGAACCATCGAACGACTTGCCGATCTCCCACGGACGCTCCTTCTTGCGCGAGGCGATCTGGAGGTCGCGGCGGGTCAGGTCGATGCCGACGGCATAGCCGTAGACGTGATCGAGCGCCTTGTCGGCAGGGATGTTCAGCCCGCCGCTCTTCATCGCGACGACGAGCTCGACCTCGTGATGCAGATCCTTGGTCAGCGGCGGATAGGGAATGGCGGCGCCATCGGGCACCAGCATGTCGGCGTGCTTGGCGAAGAAGAACGGCGGCGCGCGTTCGTCATTGCCCATCTCGCGGATGTGCTCGAGATAGTTACGGCCGACGCACCAGATGCGGCGCACCGGATAGCGGCCGCTCTCGCCGACGACAGGGAGCGAAGCCTGGGGCGGAAGCGGAATCACGTAGGATGCGGCGTTCATGAGGCGGTCTCGCTGCTCTTGAGGTGGAAGGGAACTCTATGCGGTTGCGCTGATCGGCGCCAGCGCCAAGCCTGTGTCGTGGTTTTGAAGGCGGAAGAACGAAGCATAGCGGCCCGAGCGGCGCAGCAAATCGTCATGCCGGCCCTGCTCGACAATCTCGCCGCCCTCGACCACCAGGATCGCATCGGCGCGCATGATGGTGTGCAGGCGATGCGCGATCACGATGGTGGTGCGGCTCTGGCAGAGATGCTCGATCGCCTCCTGCACCTGCCGCTCGGATTCGGAATCGAGCGCGGCGGTTGCTTCGTCGAGCAGGATGATCGACGCGTTCTTGATCAGCGCACGCGCCACCGCAATGCGCTGGCGCTGGCCGCCGGAGAGCTGCGTGCCGTGCTCGCCGACCGGCGTGTCATAGCCGAGCGGGAAGCTCGTGATGAAATCATGCGCGCAGGCGGCCTTTGCGGCCTCGATGATCTCGTCCTCGCTTGCGCCCGGCTTGCCGAAGGCGATGTTGTTGCGAATGGTGTCGCGGAACAGATAGACGTCCTGGCCGACATAGGCAGTCTGCGCCCGCAGCGATTTGCGCGAGACCGCGCCGATCGACTGGCCGTCGATGACGATGTCGCCTTGCGTCACCTCGTAGAAGCGCAAGAGCAGCGCCAGCACGGTCGACTTGCCGCCGCCGGAGGGGCCGACCAAAGCGGTGACCTTGCCGGGCTCGGCAACGAAGCTCATGCGGTTGAGCACCGTCTCGCCATTGCGATAAGAGAAGCTGACGTCGCGCAGCTCGATGCGGGCGTCGGAGAGCTTCAGCGCCGGCTTGTCGTCGTCGGAGTGCTCGCTGGCGGGGCTGTCGACGACTTCGAGCAGCATGCGCGCGCCGACGAGCTGGCTGTTCAAATCGATGTTGAGCCGGGCCAGCCGCTTGGCGGGCTCGGTCGCCATCAGGAACGCCGTCATGAACGAGAAGAACGCGCCCGGCGTGGCGTTGAGCGCGACCACGCTGTAGCCGCCGTAGAGCAGGCAGCCGGCGACCGCGAAGCCGCCGAGCATCTCCATCAGCGGATTGGAGCGATTGGCGACGCGGGCCATCTTGTTGGCGTTGCGCTCGACGATCGCGATGTTCTCGTCGATACGCTCCTGCATCGTCGCTTCGAGCGTGAAGGCCTTCACGGTGCGGATGCCCTGCAGCGATTCCTGCATCGTCTCCATGATGTCGGCGGTGCCGGTGAACTGGTTGTAGGCGAGGCCCTTGATGCGCTTGACCAGCTTGCGCAGCACCAGCATCGCCGGCGGCACTGCGACGAGGCCGATGAACGACATCAGCGGATCCTGCCACACCATCACGCCGATCATGGCCACCAGCATCAAGAGATCGCGGCCGATGGCGTTGACCAGCATGTTGAGCACGTCAGTGATGGATTTGGCGCCGGCTGTGAGCCGCGCCAGGAATTCGGACGAATGCCGCTCGGAGAAGAAACCGACGCTCTCGCGCATCAGTTTTGCGAACAGCTGGCGCTGGTTGTTGGCGAGGATGGCGTTGCTGATCTTGGTCAGGATCACCATGTGGCCGTAAGTCGCCACGCCCTTGATGAACAGCAGAATCACCGTGATGCCCGAGAACATCGCGATGCCCGGGATGTTCTTGTCGACATAGGCCTGGTTGATGACCTGGCCAAGCACGTAGGTCGCGCCTGCGGTCGCGCCCGCGGCAGCCGCCATGAACGTGAAGGCAATGACGTAGCGCCGCCAGTAGACGACCCCCTGTTCCATGACCAGGCGGCGAATGAGGACCATCGCCGCATAGGGATCGTCGGTGATTTTCTTTGGAAACTGGGCCATCCGTAGTCCATTGACGGCGCAGGGAAAAGCCTGCCCGCGCGTCAGGGATCGAATGGCCTCTGTGCCCGCTAAAGCTCCGCTTTTCAAGCCCAATTAAGGGCTTGCACAGGATGCGATTTTAGGCCGAGGCGGCTTGGCGGAGCTCGCCATGGCGCTCCCGGAACAGCTTGTCCTCCCAGGCCAGCGCGTGGGCCGCGATGGTCTCGAGGTCCTCGTATTGCGGCTTCCAGTCGAGCAGGCCGCGGATGCGGCTGGTGTCGGCGACCATGGTCATGATGTCGCCGGGCCGGCGCGGGGCGTATTGGACGGCGAAGCTGCGGCCCGACACCCGGCGCACGGCGTCGATGGTCTCCAGCACCGAATAGCCGCGGCCATAGCCGCAATTCAACGTCGTCGAGGCGCCGCCATTGCGCAAATAGGCCAGCGCCGAGCGGTGCGCCTGCGACAGGTCGGTGACGTGGATGAAGTCGCGAATGCAGCTGCCGTCGGGGGTCGGATAGTCGGTGCCGAACACGTCGATCTTGGCGCGCTGACCGGTCGCGGCCTCGACCGCGATCTTGAGCAGATGCGTGGCGCCGACGGTGGCAAGGCCGATGCGCGCCTGCGGATCGGCGCCGGCGACGTTGAAGTAGCGCAGGGTCACGTACTGCATGCCGTAGGCGGCGGCGACGTCGTGCAGCATGATCTCGGTCATCAGCTTCGACGAGCCGTAAGGCGACAGCGGCCGCGTCGGCGCGTGCTCGGGCACCGGCACCAGGTCGGGATTGCCGTAGACGGCGGCGGTCGAGGAGAAGATGAAGCGGCTGATGCCGCGCTTCACCGCGACGTTGAGCAAATTGCGCGCGGTCATGAAGTTGTTGCGGTAATAGCCGAGCGGATCGCGCATCGACTCCGGCACGACCACCGAGCCCGCGAAATGGATGATGCTCTCGATGTCGTGCTGGGCGATGACGCCTTCGACCAGGTTCTCGTCGCCGGCATCGCCGATGAACAGCGGCACGCCTTCGGGTAGATAGGTGGAGAAACCCGTGGAGAGATCGTCGATCACGACGACGTCCTCGCCGGCTTCCGCCAGCGCTAGGACCGTGTGACTTCCGATATAGCCGGCGCCGCCGGTGACTAGCACAGTCATGGTCTCACCCGTCATCGATCAACGCGCCAAGTTAACGTTTGCGCGGTGAAGAGGGGGTTTCGGCCCGGCTGAACTGGTCACTATGCTTAATGTTGCGTATAGGGGACGCACCAAACGGAGCATGACGTGGCGAATTCCCCGGACGATCTGCAAGTGATCGTGCCAAATCTGCACAGGCGCTATTCCGGGGTCACCGCGACCAACCGGATGGTGGCGCCGCGGCTGGCAAAGCTCTATCGCGCCGGCTGGTTCGGCTCCGATGCGCCGGAGGGGATTGCGCGGCTTGGCGTCGGCGATGTCCTGAAACTATGGCGCCGCAACAGGCCCATGATCTGGCACGCGCGGCGCAACAACGAGATGATCGTGGGCGTCTTGCTGCGCGCGCTGGGCTGGCCGTTCAAGCTGGTCTTCACCTCGGCGGCGCAGCGTCATCACACCTGGATCACGCGCTGGCTGCTCCGCCAGATGGACGCGATCATCGCGACCTCGGACATCTCCGCCTCGTTCCTGAAAGTGCAATCGACGGTAATCCCGCACGGCGTCGACACCGATGTCTACGCGCCTCCGGTCAATCGCGCCGCAGCGTTCGCGGAAAGCGGCTTGCCCGGCCGTTACGCCATCGGCTGCTTCGGCCGCGTCAGGGCGCAGAAGGGCACTGATGTGTTCGTCGATGCGATGTGCCTGACGCTGCCGCGCTATCCTGACTTCACGGCTGTCATCGTCGGCCAGGTCACGGCCGAACAGACGCCGTTTGCGAACGACCTGAAGAAGCGCATCGAGGCGGCTGGCCTGCAATCGCGCATCGTCATCACCGGCGAGCTTCCGATCGAAGAGGTGCAGCGCTGGTATCAGCGGCTGACGATCTACGCCTTCACCTCGCGCAACGAAGGTTTTGGCCTGACGCTGATCGAAGCGATGGCGACCGGCAGTGCGCTTGTTGCCGCGCGTGCAGGCGCCGCGACGCTGGTGGTCGAGGATGGCGTAAGCGGCGTGCTGATCCCGACCGGCGATGCGGAGGCGCTGGCGGCGGCGCTGGAACCGCTGATGCGCGACGTCGCTGCAGCGACGGCGATGGGCGAGCGGGGGCGCGCTCGGGTGCTCGAGAAGTTCAGCCTCGATGCCGAGGCGGTCCGGATCGGCGAGATCTATCGTCCGCTGCTCTGAGCCGCTTTTCCAAAAAGCGAAAACAACCCCATGCACAGTAGCCGGCGCAGATGGCTTGCCGGACGCGCACGGCCAAAATTCGAATTTTACGAAAGTTGTTTGACCTGTCGGGCAAAACAGGTGTAGATTGACATCATCCCAAGATCACCGCCGACATTTCGCCGGCGCGCCGCGCACGCGAATTTCGGCAAACCCAATCGTCACGCTTTGATCAAGCCGGCATCTCGCGGCTAGACCTCTTCCGGGCCTTCTGCCGCAAGAAGCTGACCTCGAGCTCGTCGCCGTTGATGCGGTCGAGCTGGCATCGTTGATAGGCAAGTCCGGTCGAGGAAAGGAGAAGGAAGAACTCGGTCAGCGCCAGGCCCTCAATCGACGTCTCGATGCGAAGGGTGGCGTCGCTTTCCGATACGTCTTTGACCAGGCAGGGGCGGCGCCAGGTGCCGTCGATCGACATCATCTGCGCCGACAGCGGCCGCTCGAACGAAACGCGCTGGCTCTCGCGCTCTTTCTCCTTGAGCATGCCTACCGCTTCATCTGCGGCTGCGAATGCCGGCCCGCGAGTCCTGGCGCGGCATGCGGCACCGGATGAAGCCTGCGCTCGTAGGTGTCGGCAAGATCGAGCAGACGCTTCCGGGTGAACGAGTCCGCTTTCGCCGCGAGCTCGCGGATGTCTTGAGCGCGCCCTCTGATGAAGTCTTCGTCCATTGGCTTTTTCCCCTGAAGCGAGAGGATGCCAATTCTTCCCGAGGGTGTATCCAACATAAGTTAGGTTCGGCGCGACGTCCGGCAAAAGCCGTCGATCGCTCAGCTCTCAGCCTGCTTGCCAGCCTCGCTCAGCACCTGCTGCGCAATCCCCACCACGTCGCTTGCCGCGATGTCTCGCATGCAGCGATGATCGTTCATCTTGCAGACCGTGCTCTGGCAGGGCTGGCACGACAGCACGCTCTTGGTCTGCACGACCGTCGCGGCAAGGCCGTTCAATGGCGCCCAGAGATAGGGGCTGGTCGGGCCGAAAATGCCCATGGTGGGCGTGCCCAGTGCGGCCGCGATATGCATCAGGCCTGAATCGTTGGAGATGGCGACGCCGGCCGCCGCCATGGCGAGGACGCCGTTGCGCAAATCGTTGCCGGTGAGGTCGCGCACGCCGGGGCCACCAGCGGTCCCCGGGCCGCCGGCTGCGACGATCTCCTGCGCGAGGCCCTTTTCCGCGGGACCGCCGACCACCCAGACTTCGAGGCCGCGCTCGACCAGCAGGCGGGCGGCCTCCGGATAGGAGGTCCAGCGTTTCGACACTCCGACCGAACCGGGAGCGAGCGCCACGGCCGCGCCGGCGCTGAGGCCGTTGGCCTGGCACCAGCGGGCGATCTCCTCAGGCGGAACCCGCAATTGCGGCACCGGCCATTCCGGGGGCAGCGGCGCGCCGTCCGGTTGCGCCAAAGCGGCATTCTCGTCGATGAAGCGGGGGAGCTTGCTCTCGCCCCAGCGCCATCGATTGATCAGTCCGAACCTGAATTCGCCGACCCAGCCGACCCGTTCGGGGATGCCGGCCAAGGTCGGCGCAATGGCGGCCTTCCAGGTGCGGGGTAGCACCAAGGCCGTGCCGTAGTTCCGCTCGCGCAGGAGTTTTGCGAGGCCGAACTGGCGGCGTAGCGCCAGGCGGCTGCGGGGCAGGTCCCAGACGATGCCGGCGCGCACGCCGGGCATGTAGTCGACCAGGGGAGCGCAAAGGGGCGTGGCGAGGAGATCCACCGGCCGGTTCGGCCATCGCTCCTTCAGGACCCTGACCACGGTGTGATTCCGGACGAAATCACCGATCCACATATAGGGGATGATCAGAATCGGGCGTGTGTCGCTCCGCTCCTCATTCCCGCCAAGATGCGAATCAATATTCATTCGTTAATTGGACCGCTATGCTCTCGATGTGGCGGTTCGGTAGCCGCTCCGGGCCGGCAGGTAAAGCTGGGAGAGGGCGAGTCCAAATGCGTCCGCCCAAAATGCTTACACTTTGGCAGATGATGCGCTACGGCAGGTATCGGGCCGCACAAGATCGGGCAGGGTGGTTGGAATGTTGCTGGTGACCGGCGGGGCCGGTTTTATCGGATCGAATGTGGTCGCCGCGCTCAACGATTCCGGCCGCAGCGACGTCGTGGTCTGCGACCTCCTCGGCAGCGACGGCAAGTGGCGCAATCTCGCCAAGCGACAGCTTGTGGATATCGTGCCTCCGGCCGAGCTCTCCAACTGGCTGAAGGGCCGCAAGCTGGATGCCGTGATCCATCTGGGGGCGATTTCCGAGACCACCGCGACCGACGGCGATCTCGTGATCGAGACCAATTTCCGCTTCTCGATGCGCCTCTTGGACTGGTGCACGGAGGGTGCGGTGCCGCTGATCTACGCGTCGTCGGCCGCGACCTATGGCGACGGTGCGGAAGGTTTTGACGACGATGCCTCGCTGGCGGCGTTGAAGAAGCTGCGGCCGATGAATCTCTACGGCTGGAGCAAGCAGCTGTTCGATCTGGCGGTCGCCGAGCGCATCGCGCGGGCTGAGAAACTGCCGCCGCAATGGGCCGGTCTGAAATTCTTCAACGTGTTCGGCCCCAACGAATACCACAAGGGTTCGATGATGAGCGTGCTGGCGCGCCGCTTCGACGACGTCAAGGCGGGCCGCGTGGTGCAGCTGTTCAAGTCGCATCGCGACGGCATCGCCGACGGTGACCAGCGCCGCGATTTCATCTATGTCGACGACGTCGTGCGCGTCATCCTGTGGCTGCTGGCGACGCCTAAAGTCTCCGGCCTTTTCAATGTCGGCACCGGCAAGGCGCGCAGCTTCAAGGACCTGATGCTGGCTGCCTATGCCGCACTCGGCACAAGGCCCAACATCGACTATGTCGACATGCCCGAGCAGATCCGGGGTGCGTACCAGTATTTCACCGAGAGCAAGGTCGATCGTCTTCGCCGCGCCGGCTATAACGGCGGCTTCACGGCGCTTGAGGACGCGGTGAAGGCCTATGTCGGGGACTATCTCGACCGGCCCGACCGCTTCCGTTAAGGCCATTTGACCATGCCGACGCCGATTCTCGATTTCGATGCCCTCGCGCAAGCCATTTCCGGCCGCACGGTGCTGTGCATCGGCGACATCATGCTGGACGAGTTCGTCTATGGCGAGGTGTCGCGGATCTCGCCTGAGGCGCCGACCCCCGTCATCGCGGCCCAGCGCAGCGAGATCCATATCGGCGGCGCCGGCAACGTCGCGCGCAATATCGCTTCGCTCGGTGCGCGCTGCGTCTTCGTCGGCCTCGTCGGCGAGGACAATGCCGGCAGGCAGCTCGCCCTGGCATTGGCAGACTATGCCGGGATCGAAAGCGTGCTGGTGTGCGACCCGTCGCGGCCGACCACGCGAAAAGTCCGCTTCGTCTCCGAGCATTTTTCCACGCATATGCTGCGCGCGGACTGGGAGCAGGCGCTGGCTGCCTCCGATGAAGTCGAGACCAGGCTAATCGAGGCGATCCTGCCGCAGATCGCGCGCGCCGATATCGTGCTGCTGTCCGACTACGCCAAGGGCGTGCTGACCGCGCGCGTGATCCGCCACACCATCGATGCGGCACGCGCGGCCGGCAAGCCGGTGATCGTCGATCCGAAGAGCCTGAACTGGGCGATCTATCGCGGCGCCACGCTGCTCACGCCCAACCGCAAGGAATTCTCGGAAGCCACCCGCAGCCGCGCCGACACACCGCAGAGCATCGTCGATGCCAGCGAGGACGTGATGCGGCTCGCCGATTGCGAGGCGATCCTGGTCACGCAAGGCGAGCAGGGCATGACGCTGGTGCCGCGCCATGGCGAGGCCGTCCACGTTCCCGCCTTCCCGGTGAAGGTGCGCGACGTCTCCGGCGCCGGCGACACCGTTGCCGCCGCGCTCGCGGTGTCGATCGCGGCCGGCGCGGATTGGGATACGGCGCTGCGCGTCGCCAGTGCCGCGGCCGCGGTGGCGGTCGGCAAGCAGGGCACCGCCAGCGTCAGCGTCGATGAGCTGCGCCGAAAGATCCTGCCACATGCCACACTTGCGGCCGAGGAGAAGGTCGTCAGCGCGTCAGGTCACCTCGAGGCCCAGCTTGCCGAATGGAAGCGAGAGGGGCTGCGTGTCGGCTTCACCAATGGCTGCTTCGACATCCTGCATCCCGGCCACGTCAAGGTGCTGACCGCGGCGCGCGCAGCCTGCGACCGCCTCATTGTCGGGCTGAACAGCGACGCCTCGGTACGGCGGCTGAAGGGCGCCGATCGCCCGGTCCAGGACGAGCGGGCGCGCGCGGAGGTGCTGGCCGCGCTCGAAGCGGTCGATCTCGTCGTCATCTTCGAGGACGACACGCCGATCGACCTGATCAGGCGGATTACGCCGAGCGTGCTGGTCAAGGGCGGTGATTACACCCGCGAGCAGGTGGTCGGTCACGAGGTCGTCGAGGCCGCCGGGGGAACGGTCGTGCTGGTCGACATCCTCAAGGGATTCAGCACGACCGCGCTGGTCCATCGTGCGCGCGGAGGCACCGAGTGACGGCACTTGCAGGGGAGACGACCGCCCAGATGCTGTGGCGGCGTTTCCGCAGTCCGGCCGCCTGGAGCGAGACCGTCGACCTGTTCGCGATCCTCACGGTTGCCTCGCTGCCGTGGTCGACCTCGCTTGCGGCAATCTTCAACGCCGCGTTCCTGGTCTGCATGGTGCCGTTCCTCGACATCAGGGCATTCCTGCAATCGCTGACGCGTCCGATTTGTGCGGCGCCGATTGCGCTGTTTGTGCTTGCGCTGGTGGGAACGCTGTGGTCGGACGCGGCCTGGGGCGCGCGCCTCTACGCGCTCAGTCCCACCGTCAAGCTGCTGGTGCTGCCCGTTCTGCTCTACCATTTTGAGCGCTCGTCGCGTGGAAACTGGATCTTCATCGCCTTCCTGGTCTCCTGCGCGCTGCTCTCGGTGATGTCGTGGCTGGTCGCTTTCTATCCCAATCTGACGCTCAAGCCGGACCATCTCGAGCGCGGCATCTTCGTCAAGAACTACATCGACCAGAGCCAGGAGTTCACGCTTTGCGCGGTCGCGCTGGCTTATCCGGTCGGGCTGCTGCTGCGCGAGAAGCGCTACTGGCTTGCCGGATTGCTGACGGCGATAGCGCTGAGCTTCTTCGTCAACATGGTCTTCGTGGTGGTGTCGCGCACCGCGCTCGTCACCGTTCCGATCATGTTCGGTGTGTTCGCGCTGCTTCATTTGAGATGGCGCAGCATCGCGGTTATCTCCGCCGCCCTGATCGCCGGCGCTGCGATCGCCTGGCAAGCCTCGCCGCAATTGCGCAAGACCGCGGACACGTTTTCGCGGGACTACCGCCTTTACACCCAAGAGAGCGTGCCGACGTCCATCGGCGAGCGCCTCGAATATTGGCGGCATGCCGTTCAGTTTTTTTCGGAAGCCCCGCTTGTGGGACACGGTACCGGTTCCTCGCAGGGGCTGTTCGAGAGAGCCGCGAAAGAGCCCTCATGGGTTCTGGGCGTCAGGGTCTTTCCGAATCCGCATAACCAGATGCTGCACGTCGCCATCCAGTGGGGGATCATCGGCATCGTCATTCTCTACGCGATCTGGATCCTGCATCTGCTGCTGTTTCGCGGTGACGGGCTGGCCAATTGGATCGGCCTCCTGATTGTGGTGCAGAACGTCTTCACCTCGCTTTTCAACTCCCATCTGTTCGACTTTCACGAGGGCTGGATCTACGTCATCGGCGTCGGCGTTGCCGGCGGCATGGTGATCCGGGCACAACGGGAGGGCGCGAAGGTGGTTAAAGTGGGTTCCTGAGCCAGGGGGCTGGCAACCTCTAGGTAGCAAGGCTCCTGCCGGCGAGTCTTGTGCTGGCAAGGCTTCTGCTAGCAAGTCTCGCCGAGATGGGCTATCAGCGCGGCAGGTTACACTAATGGGATAATCATCGGTCGGCGGATGACGCGGCTTTCGCATCTTTCTTTGCGCAATTTCATGATTGCGCTCCACGACCTGCTCGCAACGACAGCGGCGTTGTTCGCGGCGTTTTATCTGCGTTTTGAGGGGGCGGACGGCTTCTATGACCGTTTGCCGCTGCTATTCCAAATCCTACCGTACTTTCTCGCCTTCAGCGTGGTCGTGTTCTTCATTTTCAACCTGACCACCACCAAATGGCGCTTTATATCGCTGCCGGATGCGATGAACATCGTCCGCGTCGCTAGCGTGCTGACAGTTGCCTTGCTGGCGCTGGACTACATCATTGTTGCTCCCAATGTCCGCGGTGCCTTCTTCTTCGGCAAGGTGACGATCGTTCTCTACTGGTTCCTGGAGATCTTCTTTCTCAGCGCCTTGCGCATGGCCTATCGTTACTTCCGCTACACGCGGGTGCGGCGTCATGCTCGCGCGGAGGATGCCGCGCCGACGTTACTGATCGGCCGCGCTGCAGACGCCGAGGTGCTTCTGCGCGGTATCGAGAGTGGGGCGATCAAGCGGATCTGGCCGGTCGGCGTGCTGTCACCGTCGGGCTCGGATCGCGGCCAGTTCATCCGCAACGTTCCGGTGCTGGGCGGCGTCGATGACATCGAGGACGTAGTTTCCGATTTCGCCAAGCGCGGCAAGGCGATTGCACGCGTGGTGATGACGCCGTCGGCGTTCGAGCCGGAGGCGCATCCGGAATCGATCCTGATGCGGGCGCGCAAACTCGGCGTGATCGTCAACCGCATGCCCTCGCTCGAGAGCGGCGACACGCCGCGCCTGACCGCTGTCGCGGTCGAGGACCTGCTGCTGCGGCCGAGCGAAAAGATCGACTATGCGCGCCTCGAAGCCCTGATCAGGGGCAAGGCGGTAATCGTCACCGGCGGCGGTGGTTCGATCGGCTCCGAGATCTGCGAGCGTGTCGTCGCCTTCGGCGCCGCGCGCCTGTTGATCCTGGAGAATTCCGAGCCGGCGCTCTATGCGGTCACCGAGGCGCTCGCCGCGCACGACGCGGGTGCTGCGATCGAGGGGCGGATCGCCGACATCCGCGACCGCGAGCGCGTGATGCGCCTGATGGCCGAGTTCAAGCCCAACATCGTGTTCCACGCAGCGGCCCTCAAGCACGTGCCGATCCTCGAGCGCGACTGGAGCGAGGGCGTCAAGACCAACATCTTCGGCTCGATCAACGTCGCCGACGCGGCGCTCGCCGCCGGCGCCGAAGCCATGGTGATGATCTCGACCGACAAGGCGATCGAGCCGGTGTCGATGCTGGGCCTCACCAAGCGTTTCGCCGAGATGTACTGCCAGGCTCTCGACCATGATCTTGCGGCGGGGGCTGCCGGTGCCAAGCCGCCGATGCGGCTGATCTCCGTTCGCTTCGGCAATGTGCTGGCCTCGAACGGCTCGGTGGTGCCGAAGTTCAAGGCCCAGATCGAGGCCGGCGGCCCTGTCACGGTGACGCATCCCGACATGGTCCGCTATTTCATGACCATCCGCGAGGCCTGCGACCTCGTCATCACGGCAGCGACGCATGCGCTCGGCATGGCGCGTTCGGACGTTTCCGTCTATGTGCTCAACATGGGCCAGCCGGTGAAGATCGTGGATCTCGCCGAACGCATGATCCGTCTCTCCGGCCTGCAACCCGGTTACGACATCGAGATCGTGTTCACGGGGATGCGGCCGGGGGAGCGCCTGCACGAAATCCTCTTTGCGTCCGAAGAGCCGACCCGCGAGATCGGTGTCGCTGGCATCATGGCCGCGCAGCCGAACGAGCCGCCGATGCAGACCTTGCGCAAATGGATCGCGGCGCTCGATCAGGCCATCGAGCGCGACGATCGCGCGACCATCAGGACGATCCTCAAGGATGCGGTTCCCGAGTTCGGGTCAACCGCGGCCTGAGCATGCAGTCGCAAGGCCAGATCGTCGTCGCGAGCCAGCATTATCCGCCGGATCCCAGCACGACCGCGGCGATCATGGCCGAGATCGCCTGCCGCCTCGCATCTGACCATGAGGTCGTGGTGCTGTCGGGCTCATCAGGCGCGTTGCCGCCCTCGCAGATCGGCCCCGACAAGCCACGGGTCATCGCCATCAAGAACCGCATGGCGGGAAAGGCGGCGCTGGTCCGGCGCGGCATTTCCGAGCTGCTGTTCGTGCTGCGCATCTTCGTCGCGCTGCTACGGCGCTTGCGACGAGGTGACGTCGTGCTCACGGTCACCGCGCCGTTCATGCTGCCTTACGCAGTGGTGGCCGCGGCGTGGCTCAAAGGCGCGCGCTCGGCGCTGATCATGCACGACCTGTTTCCTGACGTGCTGGTAATGGCCGGTCTCTTGAAGCCGCGCTCGGTCGTGGCGGGCGTGATGCGCGCCGCCAACAGCCTGATGTTTCGCGCCCTCAATGCCGTCGTGACCATCGGGCGCGATGCGGAAGCGCCGCTGCTGACCTATTCCGGCATGACGCGCAACAAGATCCGCTTCATCCCGAACTGGGCGACGCTGGTGCCGGCGGTGCGGCCGGTGACATCAGACAATCCGTTCCGCAAGCACCTTGCGGCCCGCTTCGTGGTCGGGCTGTCGGGCAATCTCGGTTTCACCCACGATCCGGAGATCGTGTTCGAGGCGGCGCGCCTATTGAAAGACGAGGCGGATATTGGCTTCCTGCTCTCCGGCTGGGGCATTGGCTTCGAGCGGCTGAAGCAGTTGCAGGCCGAAGCGAACCTGCCCAATGTCGGCTTCGTGGCACGGGTGGAGGATTCCGAGCTCGAGGCCTTCCTGGCTGCGGCCGACCTTTGGATCATCCCCTACCGGAAGGACGTGGCCGGGGTGTCGGTACCGAGCCGTTTCTATAATCTGCTGGCGGTCGGCCGTCCGGTCGTGCTGATCTCGGAACCCGAGGCCGAGGCCGCCCTGACGGTCGTGGAGAGCGGCCTCGGCTGGGTCGTGACGCCGGGCCGCGCCGATCAGCTCGCCGCCGCGATCCGCGCGGCGTCCGCTTCCGGCGACGGCGCCATGGCCGCGCGCGCGGTGAAAGCAGCATGGGGGTTCGATCGCGGCGTGGCGATGAACGCCTATGCCGCCATGATAGACGACTTGTTGCGCAACCCGAACCTTTCGGAGCAGCGATGAGCAAGGAAAAGCCGCTTGTGTTGGTGACGGGAGCGAGTGGCTTCGTCGGTCGCCACGTCGTGCCCGACCTGGAGCGCGAAGGATGGGCGGTTCGGCGCGCGGTCCGCAGCCCGCACGGGCAGGGCGACGAGGTCGTCATCGAGAGCATCGGCCCCGACACCGATTGGACCGCCGCGCTCGACGGCGTCGATGCCGTCGTTCATCTCGCCGCCCGCGTGCATCACAAGCACGAGGAGCACGCGGTCCAGCTCTACCGCAACGTCAACATCGCCGGTACGCTGCACCTGGCGCGCTCTGCGGCAATGGCTGGTGTGCGCCACTTTATCTTTGTTAGCACGGTTCTGGTGCATGGCCGCACCAACGAGGGCCGTGCCCCGTTCAGCGAAAACGACATCCTGACGCCGCGCGGCCTCTACGGCATGTCCAAGGCGGCGGCCGAGGCGGGCCTGAGGACGCTCGCACGCGACAGCCAGCTGAATATTTCGGTGATAAGGCCGCCGCTGGTCTATGGCGCGGGTGCCAAGGGCAATTTCGCGCTGCTGACGCGCGCGGTGAACCTGGGATTGCCGCTGCCCTTTGGCTCGATCCGCAACCACCGCGCCTTCCTGGCGGTGGAGAACCTCTCGTCCTTCATCCTGCGCCGGCTTGGCAATACCGATCCCGCGAGCAATTTCGAGGTCTTCCTGGTGGCCGACAAGGAGCAGGTCTCGACGCCCGAATTCATCGAGCGCCTGGCCAGGGCGTCGGGCAAGAATCCGAGGCTGTTCGGCATGTCGCCGGAGCTGCTGAGCTCGCTGCTCGGCCTGCTCGGCCGGCAGGACACCCATGACAGCCTGATCGGCTCGCTCGAGCTCAACGTGTCCAAGGCGATCGCAACGGGATGGCAGCCTTCGGTGACGCTCGACGAGGGCCTGCGGCTGGCGCTGGCAGCTCAGGACGCCTGAGGGCGGGAGAACCGCAGCAGCACGAAGGCGATCGCGATCGCGGCCGCCAGCAGCGCGATCAGCGTGACCGTCACCGAGCCTGATCGGACCGTGAGAAGCGCAAGGGCCGCCAGCACGAGGTTGAGGACAAAGACTTCGCCGACGACACGCGGAACCGAAAAACCGTTGTCGGTGGCGCGCTGGTAGAAATGCGAGCGATGCGCCGACCAGAACTGCTCGCGTCTTGCGATCCGCCGGAACAGCGTGATGGTGGAATCCGCGAGGTAATAGGCCGGCAGCAGCAGCGCCGCGGCGGGTTGCCCGTGCCAGGCGAGCTCCAGCAGGCACCAGCCGAGCAGAAGGCCGATCGGCAGGCTGCCGACATCGCCCAGAAACACTTTTGCGACCGGCTTGTTGAACGGCGCAAAGCCGAGGATCGCGCCGCATAGGGCGGTTGCGACCAGCACCGCCGGCCAGGACAGGTCGCCGAGCAGGCCGAGCAGCATTAGCACTGCTGTGACCGGCACCACCTCCGCCACCGTCATCAGGTCGAGACCGTCCATGAAGTTGACGAGGTTCACGAACCAGACACCCGCGAGCAGGATCAGGCCGCGCTCTATCGTGAGCGGCAAAGCGGGCACGATGCGAGCGGTCTCGGGCGCGGTGAATACCACGGCGCCGACGCAGGCGGCCTGCAGCACGAGCCTCACCAGCACCGGCAGGGATACGATGTCGTCCGCGAAGCCGACCAGCGCGATCACGATGGTCGCAATCACCAGCGCCGGCGAGATCGCAACGCCCACCCACGCCGCCAAGGCGGAAGCGACGAGCAGCGTTGCTGCTATCACCGCGATGCCTGCACCCTGCGGCGTCGGGATGCGGTGGGAGGAGCGCGCGTTCGGCCGCGCCAGCGCGTAGCGCTGGAGCAGGGGGCGGCTGGTCCAGGTGATCAGCGCCGAGATCAGCGCGGCGATCGCAATGGCAAGCAGCGATGGCACGATCGTGAGCGCGCTCACTCAGGAACCCCGAGCTGCGCCGAGCCCTGCGCGGCTTTCTCCGCGCTGAGGATCCAGACCAGGCCGCCGACGGCGCCGACGATGAAGACGACCGCGCCGAACAGCAGTGAGACGTTGACGCCTTCGTTCGCGGCAAGTCCGGCGAAGCCGAAGGCCAGCCCCATGGTGGCCTCGCGCACGCCCCAGCCGGCGATCGAGATCGGCATCAGGGTGATCAGCATCACCGGCGGCACCAGCAGGAAGACCTGGGCGAGGCTGACCGGTGCTGCGATCGACTGCACCACGCACCAGGCGATGACGGCGGTGAGCACGTGAACGAGCAGCGATAGGACCGCGACCCTCGGTCCACGCGTCGGGTTGAAGATGACGCGATTGGCGATCACGGCGCAGGCGTGGAGATGATGGGTCGCCCACCAGGTCTTCAGCCACGACCATTTCAGCACGCCGAAGATCAGGAAGCCGATGCCGCCGGCGAGCGCGGCGAGGTCGACCAGCAACAGCGCCGAGCGGCCGTGCGGGTCGGTGATCAGCTGATAGCTCCAGGGCAGGCTCGCGACGATGAGGATCGCCAGCGCGATCAGGCCGATCGCGCGATCGACGAAGATCGAATAGGTCGCCGCGCGCCATCCGGCGCCGGCGCGCGCGACCAGCCACAGCCGGACCGCGTCGCCGCCGATCGCGGACGGCAGGGTCTGGTTGAAGAACGAACCGATCACGTTGTAGCGCATGGCACGGCCGAGCTCGAGCGGCGCGCCGCATGCAGCGCTGACATCGCGCCAGCGCAGCACGCCGACGAAGATCTGCAGGAATGTCACCGCGATCGCCATGCCGATCCAGAGCAGGCTGGACACCGTGAAGCGTGACACCAGCTCGGTCAGGTCGACCTTGCGCAATGCCAGGTAGAGCAGCGCCGCGGATATCAGGATTTTGGCCGTCGACAGCAGGATTCGGCGCATCTCGCCCGCATGAACAGGGGTTGGCGAAGGTTGAGGTTACCCGACGCCAGGCGCCGAATTCGGCCGCTTTGGTATGGTTTTGGCGCCGATCTTGCAATAGCTCTCTTGCGATGTTGAGCTCTCTTGCAATGGCCCTTGAGCTCCTGTGGGGCTCTTTACCGTTAAAGTTGCTGGCTATTGCGGCCCCCTCGGGGCGACGTCTAAAGAGGCTGATGTTGCCAGTGCGGCGAAGCATGTCCTCTGGTTTGCTTTGGGAACAGGATGACGGATCAGGCGATTTTGGTTACGGGAGCCGCCGGCTTCATCGGCTTTCACGTCGCCCGGCAGCTCCTGGCCGAGGGCAGGCCGGTCGTCGGATTGGACAATCTCAACACCTATTATGATCCGGCGCTGAAGCAGGCGCGGCTGGCGCTGTTGCGGAGCGAGGCCGGTTTCTCCTTCGTGCAGGCCGATCTTGCCGATCGCGGGGCGATGGCGGCGCTGTTTGCGCGACATCGATTTGCCAAAGTGGTGCATCTGGCGGCCCAGGCCGGCGTCCGCTACTCGATCGACCAGCCCCACAGTTACGTCGATTCCAATCTCCAGGGCTTTCTCAACGTGCTAGAGGGCTGTCGGATCAACGGGTGTCGTCATCTTGTCTACGCTTCGTCATCCTCCGTTTACGGCGCGAACACGAAACTGCCGTTTTCCGTGCAGGACCGGACCGATCATCCCGTGAGCTTCTACGCTGCGACCAAGAAGGCGAACGAGGTGATGGCGCAGTCCTACAGCCATCTGTACCGGCTGCCGGTCACCGCCTTGCGCTTTTTCACCATCTACGGCCCATGGGGACGGCCTGATATGGCCATGTTTCTGTTCGTAAACGCCATCATGGCTGGCAAGCCGATCCGGCTCTTCAACCATGGCAGGATGCGCCGCGACTTCACCTATATCGACGACGTGACCCGTGTCGTATCCAAACTGATCGATCTTGTGCCTGTAGACAATCCGGCTGCCGCAAATGCGCCGTCTCGAGTCTACAATGTCGGAAATCACCGCCCCGAAGAGCTGATGCATGTCGTCGGACTTCTGGAGCGGGAGCTGGGTCGGACGGCGATCAAAGAATTGCTGCCGATGCAGCCGGGAGATGTGGTGGAAACGTTCGCGGATGTCGAGGATTTGATGCGCGACACCGGCTTTGCACCGTCAACGCCGATCGAGCGCGGGGTCCACAATTTTGTCACCTGGTATCGCGACCACTACAAGGTTTGAAACGACGATGGACAAACGCATTATCCCCCTGATCATGTGCGGTGGTGCCGGCACGCGGCTGTGGCCGGCTTCGCGCGAGGTGCGCCCGAAGCAGTTCCTGCCGCTGTTCGGTCCGCGCTCGACGTTCCAGGACACGCTGCTGCGTGTTTCGGATGCGTCGCTGTTCGACCGCCCTGTGGTCATCACCAATGCGGCCTACCGCTTCATGGTGCTGGAGCAGCTCGCCGAGATCGGCATCGAGGCCGACGTCATCCTCGAGCCGATGCGCCGCGACTCCGGTCCTGCAATCGCCGCCGGCGCGGCGTTCGCGCAAAACCGCATCAGTGAAGCGATCGTGCTGGCGCTCGCCGCCGATCACGTCGTGCAGGACAATGCCGCCTTCGTCGCGGCGTGCCGCGAGGGCCTCGCGGCTGCGAGCACTGGCCGCATCGTCACCTTCGGCGTCAAGCCGGAGCGGCCGGCGACCGAATACGGCTATATCAGTCCGGGTGAGGTGATCTCCGGCGAGGTGCACGCGGTTGCGCGTTTCGTCGAGAAGCCGGATGCGGTAAAGGCCGCGGACTACGTCAATTCGGGCTATCTCTGGAACAGCGGCAACTTCATGTTTCCCGCGGCGCTGCTGCTCGACGAGTATCGCAAGGTCGACGCGGCGAGCGTGGAGGCGGTCTCCAACGCGGTCACCAACGCCGGCCGCGATCTCGGCTTCGTGACGCTGGAGCCGCAGGCCTTTGGCGCGGCCAAGGCAATCTCGATCGACTACGCCGTGATGGAAAAGACCTCGCGCGCCGCGGTCGTGCCGGTGTCGTGCGGCTGGTCCGACGTGGGCTCCTGGCGCGCGGTGTGGGAATTGTCCGAGAAGGACGCGCAAGGCAATGCCGCGCACGGCACGGCCGTGTTCGAGGATTCGCGCAATTGCAACGTCACGACCGATCACGCGCTGGTCGCGCTCGAAGGCGTCGACGATCTCGTCGTCGTCGCGACCGCGGACGCGGTTCTGGTCTCGCGGCAGAAGGATGCCAACGGGCTGAAGCGTCTCGTCACCAAGCTGAAAGCCGTCGCGCCGAAGGTCACCGAGGAGCATCTCAAGGTGCACCGCCCCTGGGGCAGCTATCAGTCGGTCGACAATGGCGAGCGCCACCAGGTCAAGCGCATCGTGGTGAAGCCGGGCGGACGCTTGTCGCTGCAGAAGCACCATCATCGCGCCGAGCATTGGATCGTGGTCCGCGGTGCGGCCCGCGTCACCGTCAACGAGACCGTGAAGACGGTGCACGAGAACGAGTCCATCTACATCCCGATGGGCGCCGTCCACCGGATGGAAAATCCCGGTAAAATCATGCTGGAACTGATCGAGGTCCAGACCGGGTCCTATCTCGGGGAAGACGACATCATCCGGATTGAAGACGACTATCAAAGGTCGTAACCAGCGAACTCCGAATCACGCGACCCGGGCCTGAAAAGCCTGCTTTCTGCGGCCTAAGGCCCGGAGAACGTGTAACTTTTTGAATCAAATCGTGTCCGGGCAGTTTGGCCGGCATTCGCCACAACTGTGGCACCCGTGCTAGAAGCGGCCCGGGGATTTGCGTTGAATCGGGGTTTGCTCAGATGAGTTCCATGGGATCACAGCCGGCAAAGGCCGGCCTGCGCGTTGGTGTCATCGGCGCCGGCGTGATGGGCAGCAACCATGCGCGGGTGCTCGCCGGTCTGCCCGGCGTCAGCCTGGTCGGCGTGGTCGATCCTTCGCCGGCGCATCGCGCGCGGGCGACCGAGCTTGCCGATTGCAACAGCTTCGAGACGCTCGACCAACTCCTCGCCGAGGGCGTCGATGCCGTCACCATCGCGGCGCCGACCCATCTGCATCACGAGGTCGCGCTCGCTTGCATCGCCAAGAACATCCACGTGCTGGTCGAGAAGCCGATCGCCTCCACGGTGAAAGAGGGCCGCGACATCGTCGCCGCCGCGCAAAAGGCCGGCGTCACGCTGATGGTCGGTCATGTCGAGCGCTTCAATCCAGCCGTTGCCGCAGTCAAGCAGGCGATCGCGGGCGAGGACATTCTCTCCATCGCGATCACGCGCGTCGGCCCGTTCCCGCCGCGCATGTCCAATGTCGGCGTCGTCATCGACCTCGCCGTGCACGACATCGATCTGATCCGCTGGTTCACCGAATCCGACATCGTCGAGGTGCAGCCGCAGCTGTCGAGCGCAGTCGCCGAACGCGAGGACATCGCGCTCTTGCAGTTCCGCACCGCCAATGGCGTGCTTGCCCACATCAACACCAACTGGCTGACGCCGTTCAAGGCGCGCAGCGTCACGGTCGCGACCCGCGGCAAATACGTGATGGGCGATCTGTTGACGCGCCAGGTCACCGAGTGCTTCGGCTTCAAGCCTGACGGCAGCTACTCGATGCGGCATCTGCCCGTCGGCCATGACGAGCCGCTGCGGGCAGAGCTGATCGCCTTCCTCAAGGCGGTGCGCAATGGCGAGACCCCCGCAGTCACCGGTGATGAAGGCGTCGCCAGCCTCGAGATCGCAACGCAGTGCCTTGAGACGCCGTCACGGCCCGCAGCAACATCGCCCGCCCGCAAGGGCCCGCGCCGCGTCGCCGGCTAACAGCCATTCCATGTCGACCAGGCAAGAAGGCGCCAAGAACCAGGCGAAGAACCAGACCATGAACCAGCATCTGCGTTCCGAACCCATTCCCTTCATCGACGTCGCCTCCCAGCGCGTCCGGCTTGGCGCCTCGCTCGATGCGGCCGTCAAGCGCGTGATGGATCATTGCCAGTTCGTCAATGGCCCTGAAGTTTTCGAGCTCGAGAAGCAGCTTGCGGCCTATTGCGGCGCCAAGCACGTGGTGACCTGCTCCAACGGCACCGATGCGCTTCTGATGGTGCTGATGGCGAGGAACGTCGGGCCCGGCGATGCCGTGCTGTGTCCCTCCTTCACCTTCATTGCGACCGCCTCGCCCGCGGCAAGGACCGGCGCGACGCCTGTCTATGTCGACGTCGATGAGACGACTTTCAACATGGACCCGGAGTCGCTCAAGCGCGGCATTGCGGCCGCGCGCAAGGCCGGCTTGAAGCCTGTCGCGGTCATTCCGGTCGATCTGTTCGGACAGCCTGCCGACCACGATGCCATCGCCGATATCGCCGCGGCCGAAGGCCTCTTCATCATCGATGACGCCGCGCAAGGTTTTGGCGCAAGCTACAAGGGACGCAAGCTCGGCACCTTCGGGCTCGCCACCACGACCAGCTTCTTTCCGGCAAAGCCGCTCGGCTGCTTCGGCGACGGCGGCGCGATTCTGACCGATGACGACGAACTGGCGGCGACGCTACGCAGCATCCGCGTGCACGGGCAGGGCGTCGATAAATACGACAATATCCGCCTCGGCCTCACCGGCCGGCTCGACACCATGCAGGCTGCGATCCTGATCGAGAAGCTGAAGATTTTTGACGACGAGGTCGCCGCCCGCAACAAGGTCGCCGAGCGCTATGCGCGCGGCCTCTCCAACATGGTCGCCGTGCCGCGTCTGGCGCCGGGCAATACCTCGGTCTGGGCGCAGTACACGATCCGGCTGCCTGAAGGTACCGACCGCGACGGCTTCGCTGCCGCGCTGAAAGCCCAGGGTGTGCCGACCGCCGTCTATTACGGCAAGTCGATGCATCAGCAGTCCGCCTACAAGCAGTATCCGGTCGCCGAGGGCGGCCTGCCTGGCTGCGAGAGCCTGTCGCAGGACGTCATCAGCCTGCCGATGCACGCCTATCTGACCGAAGCCGATCAGGAGCGGGTCATCGCCGCCGTGCAAGGCGCACTCGCGGGGTGATTTCCTTCCCTCTCCCACAAGGGGAGAGGGCACAGCAATTCGCATCGGAAGCCGAGCCCTCGTCTTTTTTGATCACGTCAAACTTCAAAGCCTTATCGTCAGGCTGATGAGTCTCTAAAACAGACGCATGCTCGGACGCATTTTCACGGTCGGTGGTTACACGCTGCTCTCGCGGCTGACGGGGTTTGCCCGCGACATCATGCTCGCGGCGATCCTCGGCGCCGGCCCAGTGGCCGACGCCTTCTTCGTGGCGCTGCGGCTGCCCAATCATTTCCGCGCGATCTTTGCCGAGGGCGCCTTCAACGCCGCCTGGGTGCCGGCCTATGCGCATGTCCACGGCGAAAAGGGGGAGGGGGCGGCACACCTGTTCGCCGACCGCATCTTCACGCTGCTGTTGGCCTCGCAGGTGGTGCTGCTGATCGTCGCCTGGCTGTTCATGCCTCAGGCCATGAGCCTACTTGCGCCCGGCTTTTCGGACGACGCCGAGCAGCGCAAGCTCGCGATCGAACTGACCCGGATCACCTTTCCCTATCTGCTGCTGATCACGCTGGTGACGCTCTATGGCGGCATGCTGAACGTGATGCAGCGCTTTGCCAGTGCGGCGGCCGCGTCGATCTTCCTCAATGTCGCGATGATGATGACGCTGGCGGTCGCCGTCTGGTTTCCGACCGCTGGCCACGCCGCGGCCTGGGGCGTCCTGATCTCGGGCTTCCTGCAATATTTCCTGCTCGCCGGCGATCTCGCGCTTCATGGCGGCCTGCCGCGCTTTGCGCCGCTCAAGCTCGATGAAGACGTCCGCAGCTTCTTCAAGGCGCTGGGTCCCGCGACACTGGGTTCGATGGGCACGCAGGTCGCGCTGTTCGCCGACACCATCATCGCGACCTTCCTGCCGGCAGGCGCACTCTCGGCGCTGTATTATGCCGACCGTCTCAATCAATTGCCGATCGGCGTCATCGGCATCGCCATCGGCACGGTGCTGCTGCCGGAGATGTCGAAACGGATCACGGCCGACGATCATGACGGCGCGATGAAGGCGCAGCGCCGCGCTTTCGATTTCACGCTGCTGTTCTCGATCCCCTTCGTCGCGGCCTTTCTCACCGTGCCCGACGAGATCATGCGCGCGCTGTTCGCCCGCGGTGCGTTCTCCAAGGCCGATGCGGTTGCCGCCGGCGGCACGCTTGCGGCCTATGCCATCGGCCTCGTCCCCTTCGTGCTGATCCGCAGCGCGGTCGCGACCTTCTACGCGCGCAAGGATACCGCAACGCCGGTCCGCGCGTCGCTGACCGGCATTGCCGTCAACGTCGCACTGAAGGTGGCCTTGATGGGATCGCTGGCCCAGATCGGCCTTGCGCTCGCGACGGCCGTCGGCGTCTGGACCAATCTCATGTTGGTGCTGTTCTTCGCCGTGCGGCGCGGCTTTCTCGTGCTCGACCGGGCGTGGCTGATGTCACTCGGCAAATTCCTACTGACCGGGATTATCCTCGCGGCTGCGTTATGGCTGATCGCACGTGTCAGCGGACCTTCGCAAGGTGCGATGCGCTTCCACGATGAAGTGACTCTGGTGCTGTTGGCCGTCGGGGGCACCATCGTTTACGCGCTCGCGGTCCTCGTGCTGTTCGGCCGCAGATGGCTGGTCTCGCTGGTGCGCGGCTAGGCGCGAGCGAGCGAATGGCCGGCCTTCAACTCGCCAGTTTTCTTTCCTTGGCGAACGGGCTGAGACCGAGCCAGGTTTGCATCGAGGATGCGATTTGCCGGTCGCCGGTCAGAATCATCCGACGATTGCCCACGGCCGCCCGGACCGTGTCGAGCCCCATCCAGATTGCGGTCATGCTGCGCAGATCGACGGAAATATAGAGGTCGACGTCAAATCCGGGATCGATCGAGCACAGGTCGACGCCTTCCTCGGGATCGACGATCAGCCACCAATGTCGTTGCGTCGCTGAAAGCTCGGGATAGACAAACTGAATGATGTTTCGCCGCCTGGGCATCGGCGTTGGATTCAGATTTCGCCGCATATCCCACATCAGCAGTTGAACGTCGAGGTGCTGGAGCGACAGGTCGGCCTTGATCCGGCGTTGGCCCCAGATTCCAAATCCTTCGACGATGGGAGTGAGTTCACGTCCCGCCGGCGTCAGCCGATATTCATGGACGCCAGGCTCCAAAACCAACGCTTCCCGCGCGACAATCCCCGCAGACTCGAGATCCTTGAGCCGTTGGGATAGCAGTGCGGGCGACATTCGGGGGACACCACGGCGCAGATCGTTGAACCGCGTCGAGCCGGCGATCAGCTCTCGCAGTAGCACCACAGTCCAGCGTGTACACAAAACCTCGGCGGCCATTGCGACGGGACAGAACTGCTTGTAGCTGCCAGCAGCCATGTTCTCTCTCCTTGTGGACCATTTGCGAACGTACTGCGGAATTCGCTCGGGCTTCCAGTTCAAAATCTGTACCGGCATCGATTCAGTTCGTGAACTAGTGGCGCGCAGAAGGCCCTTGCTAACCCTCAGCAATGCGGACTTGGACCGCTCCACCGGGCTCAAAGGGCCGTCGCGATGCGTCGGCCAGGAGCCTTATGGCATCAACTCACAATGACAAGGTAATTGCGATGATAAAGATTTTCGGCAGGCCCAGGCTCTCCCTGGCGAGCGCTGCGATGTTCGGCACGGTGTTGCTCCACTCGGGCACGGCATCCGCCGTTACAGCCACGATCACCCGTAGCGTTGACGTGCGGGCAACTGCCCAGGACGTTTGGTCGCTGATCGGGCCGTTCTGCGCGATCAGGGATTGGCTGCCTCCGGTGGGGCAGTGCATCGAGGATGGCAAGGCGCCATCGACGCGCATTCTCGTCACGAAGGACGGAAAGGCGGCTTTCGTCGAGACGCAAGTCGCTCGGAATGAAGCCGAGCGCAGCTACTCCTACAAGTTTCTGACGAGCCCTCTTCCCGTCTCGAACTACACCGCAACGATCAAGGTGACTGCGAAAGCCAATGGATCATCCACCGTCACCTGGAACGGCTCCTATACTCCCGAGCGAGGGCAAGAGAAGGCCGCGAGCGAAGCATTGCTCGGGGTCTATGACGCGGGGCTTGCCGAAATCCAGGCAAGGTTCGCGAAATAAGGCCGAAGCTTCAGACGTTCAGCAGACCAGATCAAGGAGATCAACATCATGACAAGTTACAACGGCAAGTGCTTTTGCGGCGAGGTTGAAATCGAAGCGGAGGGAGCACCGGAGGCAATGGGATATTGCCATTGCTCGTCGTGCCGCTCCTGGTCGGCCGCCCCGGTGAACGCATTCACATTGTGGAAGCCGCAGAACGTGCGGGTGACCAAGGGCGCCGAATTCGTCGCCACCTACGCACAATCGGAGCTAAGCCATCGGCAATACTGCAAGCGCTGCGGGGGGCATCTGATGTGCGACCATCCGCCGCTTGGGCTGGTCGACGTGTATGCAGCCACATTACCAACGCTGAAGTTCGCGCCGGGCGTGCACGTGAATTATTCCGAGACGGTGTTGCCGATCAGGGATGGCCTACCGAAACTGAAGGATTTTCCGGCCGAGTTCGGAGGCTCAGGTGTCGCCGTTTCTGAATAGCCCTCTGGTCTGGACGTTGATCGCGCTGATCTTGTCCATGGCCGGAATCCTTCATGACCTCTGCTGAGCTCCTTCGCAGGAGAGCGGCTGTCTTGTCGGTCGGCGATCTCCTTTCCGCGGCATGCGGCCGCGGAAAGAAGGCTTGCCTTGATCTGTCCCTGCAACGCCATTTTGGATGTTCGCGAACACCTGTCGCCACTCGCCTGAAAGGAGTGCTTGGCTCCCATGCATCTCTTGATTTCGCGCGATTGTCCTGCTATTGGCCGCGCATGATTAAATGCTCGCGCAAAGTCAACTTCAACCACATGACCCGCTTCGGCTGGGCCGTGGAAGGAGTCGTGCGCTAGCAATTCGACGACGACATCTTTTCCACCAGGCCCCGCCGGCATCGGACGGGGCCTTTTGTTTGGCCACGCTCCCTGCCGGCACAACAGCAGGAGCGTACGATGCCACCACAACTAACGGATATCTCACCCGGAATTGGGGGCGAGGCCGCAAGGCGCGGCCTTAGTCTCTCGATCGTGCAGGCGAAGGGCGCGATCGACCATGCGTTGGCGGAGCGCCTCAAGGCGTCCGCCAAGGCGCTGGACGAGGAAGCTGCCGGACCAACGGCGGCATCGACGCCAAGCCTCCTCGGACTGCTCAAGCAAGCCTGGCTTGCGTTTCTGGCACGGCGCCAGAACCCGCAGCTCACCTTGCAGGACCTGAGCGACAGGGAGCTCATGGATATCGGCCTGACGCGCGGGGAGGTCGACTACCTCTCGCCCCAGCGAGCGATCGATACGCTCAGGGATAGCACGATGTATCTATGGAGCCGCCGTGGGATGTAATCGATCACGCGTCAGAAGCGGACGTGCGCTTGACCAACGCGCATGGCCGCTTCTGATGAGCCAAGAGGCCTGATGCGTCAGGCTCCGTGAATAAGACGTTGATATTGCTTTTGACGGGGCGCCTGAAAATGCGGGTTAGGCTGGCTCAAATCGCGGATGCAGATCGTGCAGTCGACGTCGTGCGGCGGTCGATCCAGGAGTTGTGCGTGTCCGATCACAGGGGTGACGCGGCTACTCTGTCGATGTGGCTCAGCAACAAGACGGTGAACAACATGCGGCGATGGATCGCCACTCACGCTGTTCATGTGGCTGTCGACGATGAGCAGATAGCCGGGGTTGCGTCCGTTCGGTCCGATGGATTTATATTGTTGAACTATGTGGCGCCCGAGGCAAGATTCAAGGGAGCGAGCAAGTCGCTGCTGCGCGATATCGAACTCTGGGCATCACGCCGTGGCCTCGAATGGCTTGCACTCGATAGCACGGCCACCGCGCTCCGCTTCTACCTGTCGAGTGGCTGCACCATGATCGGGCCGCCGCAGCCTGCTTCGGGATAACGATGAGGCATCCGATGCGCAAAGCGGTGACGGTCCGACCGGAGGCTTGAGGTCTTGCTTTGTGTCATTCGCGCGGCGGCAAACGCAATGTCAGGCCCCGGATCGTCGATCTTCACAGGGAAATGACCGCGCTGCGGCCCTTCCGTCCAATCCCGCTCTGAGGTGCGAGCCACGGGACGATTTTTCGCGGGCCCGGTCTGCCTAAAGCCGTTTGCACTGCCTCTTTTTCCACGGCAATATGCCGGCAAAACAACCATAGGACGGACAAGACAATGGCAGCCCCCATCAAGTTCGGCGTCGGCCAAAGCGTGCTTCGCAAGGAGGACGACGCGCTGATCCGCGGCAAGGGCCGCTATACCGACGATTACGCGCCGCAGGCCGTGCTTCGCTGTCTGGTGCTGCGCTCGCCGCATGCCCATGCCAAGTTCACCATCGATGCCGGCCGCGCCCGCACCCTTCCTGGCGTTGCACTGATTCTGACCGCCGCCGAGGTCGGGGATCTCGGCAATCTGCCCTGCCTGTTCAATTTGGAGACCGATCCGTTCACCGGCCCGCCTTACCCGATCCTGGCCAAGGACGAGGTGCGGCATGTCGGCGATGCGGTCGCCTTCGTGGTTGCCGAGACCATCGACCAGGCGCGCGACGCGATCGAGGCGATCGAGGTTAAATGGAGCCCTCTGCCGGCGGTGACCGGCGTCGTCAACGCCATCAAGAAAGGCGCGCCGCAGGTCTGGCCGGACAAGCCGGGCAATGTGCTGTTCGACGTCTCGATCGGCGACAAGGCGGCGACTGAAGCCGTATTCGCCAAGGCGCACACGGTCGCCGAAATCTCCATCGTCAATCCGCGCGTGGTCGCGAGCTTCATGGAGACGCGTGCGGCGGTCTGCGAATACGACCCCAAGGCCGATCATCTGACGCTGACCGTCGGCAGCCAGGGCAGCCACCGTCTGCGCGACATCCTCTGCCAGAACGTGCTCAACATTCCCACGGACAAGATGCGGGTGATCTGCCCCGACGTCGGCGGCGGCTTTGGGACCAAGCTCTTCCCGTATCGCGAATACGCCTTGATGGCCGTCGCAGCGCGCAAGCTGAAGAAGGCCGTCAAATGGTCGGCCGATCGCTCCGAGCATTTCATGGGCGACGCGCAGGGCCGCGACAACGTCACCACGGCCAAGATGGCGCTGGCCGAGGACGGCAAGTTCCTGGCGATGGACTGCGACCTGATCGGCGACATGGGCGCGTACCTCTCGACCTTCGGGCCCTACATCCCGCATGGCGGCGCCGGCATGCTGCCGGGCCTCTATGACATCCAGGCCTTCCATTGCCGGGTGCGCACCATCTTCACCCACAGCGTGCCTGTCGATGCCTATCGTGGCGCGGGCCGACCCGAGGCCGCCTATGTCATCGAGCGCCTTGTCGATGCCTGCGCGCGCAAGCTCGAGATGACGCCGGACGCAATCCGCCGCAAGAATTTCATCCCGCCGAAGGCGCTGCCCTACAAGACCGCGACCGGCAAGGTCTACGATTCCGGCGACTTCGCCGCGCATCTGAAGCGCGCGATGGAGATCGGCGAGTGGAAGGAGTTTTCGAAGCGCGCCAAGGCGGCCAAGAAGCATGGCCTGATCCGCGGTATTGGCCTTGCAAGCTATGTCGAGGTCTGCGGTGTGATGGGTGAAGAGACGGCCAATGTCCGCCTCGACCCCAACGGCGACGTCACCGTCCTCATCGGAACGCAGTCGAGCGGGCAGGGCCACCAGACCGCCTACGCGCAGATCGTCGCCGAGCAGTTCGGCGTTGCGCCGGAGCGCGTGCACGTCCGCCAGGGCGACACCGCGGAGATTGCGACGGGCCTCGGCACCGGCGGCTCGGCCTCGATCCCGTCAGGCGGCGTCAGCGTCGAGCGCGCCACACGCGATCTCGGCCAGAAGCTCAAGGAGATCGCGGCGCAGGCGCTGGAAGCGAGCGCCGGTGACCTCGAGATCACCGACGGCATCATCAGGATCGCCGGCACCGACCGCTCGATCTCGTTCGCCGACGTCGCGAAGCGCGCGGGCGCCGATCCGTCGAAGCTCAATGGCAGCGCGACCTTCGCCAGCGCCGACGGCACCTATCCCAACGGCACGCATCTGGCGGAGGTCGAGATCGATCCGGCCACCGGCATCATCAGAATCGTCAACTACGTCATCGTCGACGATTTCGGCAAGACGCTCAATCCGCTGCTCCTGGCGGGCCAGGTCCATGGCGGCGCCATGCAGGGCATCGGCCAGGCGCTGATGGAACAGGTGGTCTATGGTGCGACCGACGGCCAGCTGATCACCGCCACCTACATGGACTATGCGCTGCCGCGTGCGGCCGATGGTCCCGCCTTCGTGTTCGAGACCAACAACATTCCCTGCACGACCAATCCAATGGGCGTGAAGGGCGCGGGCGAGGCCGGCGCGATCGGCTCCTGCCCGGCCGTCGTCAACGCCATCGTCGACGGGCTCTGGCGCGAGTACAAGATCGACCACATCGACATGCCGGCAACGCCGGAGCGGGTGTGGATCGCGATCAACGAGCACCACCGCCGCCACAGCCTGTAAGGCTGCCGCCCGGCTCCGCGGGAATGAACGGCCCGCGGCCGGGTTCTAACCCCTATGGTTTCCCCCAAACCGACTTGCGAGCCGGAGTAATAAGCCTATGAAACGAATGTTGATTGTCGCGGGCACCCTGCTTCTGGGTGCAGGCGCCGTGATGGCGCAGCAGGAGGTCGCCGTCCAGCAGGACAATCTGATGCGCTCGCAGGCGAAGAGCATGTACGGCGTGATCCTCAAGATGACGAAAGGCGAAATCCCCTACGATCAGAAAGCAGCCGACGCTGCGATCGCCAGCCTCGAGGCCGACGTCGCCAAAATCGCAAAGACCTTCGAGGTCAATCCCAAGCAGGACGTGGTCAACGCCAACTATGGTTCCTCGCCGAAGGTCTGGCAGAACAAGGCCGATTTCGACTCCAAGATCCCGCCGGTGCAAAAGGCGATCGCCGACGTCAAGGGCAAGATCAAGGACGTGGCAAGCCTGAAGGCGGCCTACACCGCGATGAACGATCGCTGCAACGACTGCCACGAGACCTATCGGCTGAAGCTGAAGTAGCTGCTGCGAGCGCGTCACTCAAATTCGGTGTCATCGCCCGCGAAGGCGGGCGATCCAGTATGCCGTGCTAGCGCGGGGGACGTTTGACGTCTCTGGAATACTGGATTCACCGCTTTTGCGGGGAATGACAGCGGTGGGTGCCGTAAATTCCGTTCGCGCGCCCTGACGGATCGCCGTCAGATGGACTATGTTTGCTCGCGCCGTCGGCGTTGATGTCTCACGCTGTTCAGAGTTCCGACCCGCGGCGAGGAACTGCATTAACAGCGAGACAGGCCATGGCAAAACCGTTCCCGTCGAAAACCCATATCGGCAACCATATGCTGCATCCGGAAACGCTGATGCTGACCTATGGCTATGATCCGCAGCTGTCGGAAGGCGCCATCAAGCCGCCGGTGTTCCTGACCTCGACTTTCGTTTTCAAAACGGCAGAAGACGGGCAGGACTTCTTCGATTACGTTGCGGGCCGCCGCGAGCCGCCAGAGGGCATGGGGGCGGGCCTGGTCTATTCGCGCTTCAACCATCCCAACAGCGAGATCGTCGAGGATAGGCTCGCGGTCTATGAGCGCACCGAGAGCTGCGCGCTGTTCTCGTCAGGCATGGCGGCGATCTCGACGACGATTTTGGCGTTCGTTCGCCCTGGCGACGTCATTCTGCACTCGCAGCCGCTTTATGGCGGCACTGAAACCCTGCTGACGAACACACTGTCGCGCTTCTCGATCGGCGCGGTCGGCTTTGCCGACGGCATCGATGAGGCGGTCGTCAACCAGGCCGCGGAAGAGGCGATGCGTCGGGGGCGGGTTTCGATGATCCTGGTCGAGACGCCGGCCAACCCGACCAATGGGCTGGCCGACATCGCACTGATGCGCCGCGTCGCCGACAGCATCGGCAAGGCCCAAGGCCACACGCCGATCATCGCCTGCGACAACACGCTGCTCGGCCCGGTATTTCAGCGGCCGATCGAGCATGGCGCTGACATCTCGCTGTATTCGCTGACCAAATATGTCGGCGGCCATTCCGATTTGATCGCGGGGGCGGCACTCGGCACAAAGGCGGTGATGAAGGGCATCAAGGCGCTGCGCGGCGCCATCGGCACCCAGCTCGATCCGCATTCCTGCTGGATGATCAACCGTTCCCTGGAAACCTTGAGCCTGCGCATGGAGAAGGCCAACAGCAATGCGCGCCTCGTTGCGGATTTCCTGCGCGACCATGCCAAGGTGGCGAAGGTCCACTATCTCGGCCATCATGCGGAGACCTCGTCGGCAGGGCGCGTGTTCGCGCGGCAATGCCTGGGCGCGGGATCGACGTTCTCGTTCGACATCGTCGGCGGCCAGGCGGCGGCAGAGAAGTTTCTCAACGGCCTGCAGATCTTCAAGCTCGCGGTTAGCCTTGGCGGCACGGAATCATTGGCGAGCCTGCCGGCGACGATGACCCATTCCGGCGTGCCCGCCGATATCCGCCGCAAGATCGGCGTGCTCGATTGCACCATTCGGCTGTCGATCGGCATCGAAAATCCGTCCGATTTGATCGCCGATCTCGAGCATGCGCTCAGCGGGGCTTAGGCGGCGGCTTCAAAGCGGATTGGACGCGCGACATGCCGACATGATCGCCGCAGCCGCCTCGTTGGACTGGGCACCCGAGAGCTGGCGCACGAGGCAGACATAGTAGCCCTTGCTGGATGCGTTCAGCAGGGACTCGCCGTTGACCACGAGCCAGTTGCAGGCCGAACGGATGTATTGGACGGCAAGCGGCGATCTCGTGTCGCGGATGGCCGCCAGCTCGCATTGCGCCTGCCGTTCCAAGTCGGTTTGCGCGCCGGCGATCTCCGCCGATGACAGCAGCATTGCTGCGGCAATCACAAAGGCTGCCAACGGGCGAGCTGCGTTGACGGACGCGACGTGTGTCGGCATATTCCGTTGCATCGATGCGTTCGTCATGAACCGCTCCCGGCGCCGCGAAGGGTGGCGCGCTCGGGTATTCTAGCTTGGCAGCCTGATTGGTTCTATCCGGGCCGTGCGATGCCATGTGGGCCGTCCGGAATCGAAAAGGCCGGACGCTTCCCGCGCCCGGCCTTCGCGAAAAGTTACGCTAAAACTTACTTGGTCACCTGGCCGCGGATTTCGCCGCCCGGGTTCGCCGCGGTGTGAATGTTGACGTAGAGCTTGCCGGCGAGGAGATCGGAGGCCTGCGCGTCGGTCAGCGTTGCCGAGCCCTCGGCCGGGCTCTTGGCGATGCCAGGGATCGGCACTGCGACGCCGGCGTTCTTGCCGACCTCGGCGGGGCCGTGGAAGTGGGCGGCGGTGGCCGGGCCGGAGAGGCCGGAATAGCTCACCTTCCAGGACAGCTTCTTGGTGGCGGCATCATAGTCGAGATCGGCGGTGCCGGTGGCGCTGCTGGTGGTGGCGGGGACTTCGGATTTGCCGTCCAGTGTCGCCTTCAGCTTCTCCGCGCTGGCCGGGCCTGCGAATGCGACGGCGGCTCCGAGTGCCAGCGTGGCAAAAAGCGCTTTGTTCATGGGTCTCTCCCTGTTGACGCCTGATTGCTGTCAACTTGCAAACAGTGCGGTTCCGACTTTATTCCCGGATTCCGATCAAACCACCTAAATTATTCGTGGCTGGAGCGGCTACGGGATGACCCGTAAATACGCTCGAGCTCAAAGGGATCCTGAATGCTGCGACGAACAATTTCCGTCTTCCTGGTTGCCGTTGTCGCAGCCTTTGCCGTCTATTGGTGGCTGACCGCGCCGACCGCCTTGGCCTTGCCGGCGCCGACGCGCGCGCCCGATCTTGCCAATGGGCAGGAGCTGTTCAATGCCGGCGGCTGCTCGTCCTGCCACGCCGTGCCCAATCAACCGGATCGTTTGAAGCTCGGCGGCGGCCTCGCGCTCGGCTCGCCGTTCGGGACGTTCTATGCGCCGAACATTTCCCCTGATCCCACCGACGGCATCGGCCGCTGGAGCGAGGCCGATTTCGTCAATGCGGTGATGCGCGGCATTTCGCCTGAGGGCACGCACTACTTCCCGGCGTTTCCCTACACGTCCTACCACATCGCCAAGGTCGACGACGTCCGCGATCTCTTTGCCTATCTGAAGACATTGCCGCTGGTCGCGGGTCGCGTGCGCGACCACGATCTGCCGTTTCCCTTCAACATCCGCCGCAATGTCGGCATCTGGAAATTGCTGTTCATGGATGTCAGGCCGTTCGTGCCGGCGGCGATGCATCCGGCAGAGTGGAATCGCGGCGCCTATCTCGTGAACGGTTTTGGCCATTGCGCCGAATGCCACAGCCCGCGCAATGTTCTGGGCGGCGTCATCAGCTCGCAGCGCTTTGCCGGCGGCCCCAATCCCGAAGGCGAGGGCTGGGTGCCGAACATCACCCAGAAGGGCATCGGTGACTGGAGCGAGAAGGATATTGCCGACTTCCTCGAAACCGGCGACATGCCCGAGGGCGACAGCGCATCGGGCGCGATGCGGCCGGTAATCAAGAACCTCGCGCAACTGAAGCCGGAGGATCGCGCCGCGATGGCCGCCTATCTGAAGTCGTTGCCGCCGGTCGACGGCCCGACGCCGCCCAAGCGCAAGGAAGGCGGCGGCTGAGCGGCACCGGCTAGCCGGTGCCGAACGCCTTGAAGGTGATGATGGTGAGCGTGTCCTGGATGCCGGGCAGCACCTGCACCTTCTCGTTGACGAAGTGGCCGATGTCGGTGTCCTTGTCGACATAGAACTTTACCAGCAAATCGTATTGGCCGGCGGTGGAGTAGATCTCGGAGGCGATCTCGGCTTCGGCAAGCGCATTGGCCACCGTGTAGGACTGGCCAAGCTTGCATTTAATCTGGACGAAGAAAGGAACCATTGCAGTCAACTCCGAAGACATATCTTGCCGCTAATAGGCCAAAACCGGCCCCATTTAGCAAGCGGGCTGGCCGACCGCCAGACACCGGTCCGCGGCTTTACGACGTCACCGCCGCTGCCGCAAATGCATCCCTGAGCCGCTGGGCGAGCTCGGTCTTGCGATAGGGCTTGGTCAGGACGACGGCCTCAGCTTGCGCGCGGCCCTGCTCGACCAGGGTTTCCAGCGCATAGCCCGAGGTAAACAGCACCGGCAGGCCGGGACGAATACGACGGGCCTGATCGGCGAGCTCCCATCCACTCATGCCGCCGGGCATGACGATATCGGTGAACAGCATATCGATGCCGGGGTCGGCGCGCAGCCGCTGCAGGGCCTCCTTGCCGTTAACGGCGGCGACGACGCGATAGCCGAGCGCCTCCACGCGGAGGATCACCGAGGAACGCACGAACGGATCGTCCTCTGCGATCAGGATGGTCTCATGGCCGCGCGGTGCGGCTTCGTCGTTCTCGGGCATTTCGGCCACGGTTTGTCCGGCGCCGACGCGCGGCAGGTAGATCCGGACCGTCGTCCCAAGACCCTGCTCGCTATAGATCGAGACATGGCCGTCGGATTGCTTGGCGAAGCCATAGATCATGCTCAGCCCGAGGCCGGACCCCTTGCCGACTTCCTTGGTGGTAAAGAACGGCTCGAAGGCGCGCTCGATGACCTCAGGCGTCATGCCTTCGCCGTCATCAGTCACCGAGATCAGGGCATAGCTGCCGGATGCGACCTCGGGGTGAAGCGCGCGATAGTCCTCGTCGATTGCGGCAATCTCCGTGCTCAGCGTCAAATGCCCGCCTGATGGCATCGCGTCCTGCGCGTTGAGCGCCAGGTTCAGCACGGCGGATTCGAGCTGGGCGCGGTCCGCAAAGGCCTGGATGGTGCCGGAACCGAACGTCGTCCTGATCTCGATGTTCTCGCGCAAGGTGCGCTTGAACAGCTTGAGCATGGACAAGATCAGCTCGCGGCAATCGATCGTGCGCGGCTGGAGCAATTGACGACGGCTGAACGCCAGCAGCCGCTGCGTCAGTTCCGCGCCGCGTTCGCCGGACTCGCAGATGTCGTCGGCAAATTGCCGCAGATCGGGCCGCGCCTTGAGCTGCTCGCTGAGGTGCTCGGCGTTGCCGATGATCACGGTGAGGAGATTGTTGAAGTCGTGGGCGATGCCGCCGGAGAGCTGGCCGACCGTCTCCATCTTCTGCGCCTGCTGGAGCTGCTGCTCGGTCAGCTTGCGCGCGGTCAGGTCGTGAACGATGCCGACGTAGATCAGCTCGCCATCCTGCCAGGCCTGGCCGACCGACAGGTCCATCGGGAAGGTCGATCCGTCCTTGCGCAGGCCGGCGGTCTCCCCGGTTGCGAAACCCGGCGCACGACCGGTCGATGAGGGCCTCTTCTCGTCAGCCATCAGCATACCGATGTCGAGATTCATGACCTCGTCGGCGCGATAGCCGAACAGCCGTTCGCAGGCGGGGTTGAACAGCAGAATGCGGGCTTGTGCGTCGAACAGGATGACGCCGTCGACCGCGGTCTCGACGATGGCGGTGAGACGCGTCATGCTCTCGCGCATCGCGCGCTGGGCCTCGCCCACCTGTTTCAACAGCTGGGTCGCATCGCGGCTCTTGATCTCCTCCACCTCGAGCGCGGCTTGGACTTTTTGCAGCTCGAACGGGGAAGGGATCGTCAGGATTTTCGGCAGCAGGGGCCAGAGCGCGGCCGCGGTGAAGATCGACGCGACGGCGGTTGCCGCCTTGACCAGGCCCTCGATGCCATAGATCGGCACCCAGAGCGTGTAGATCGAGAGCATATGCGTCAGGCCGCAGGCCATGATGAAGATCGCGAACGCCCAGAACACCCAGCCGAACTGGAGGTCACGCCGCTTGGTGACAAGGATCGCGAGTGCGAACGGAATCGAGAAATACGCCGCCGCGATGGCGGCGTCCGAGACGGCGTGGAGCCAGATCAGCTCGGGCTCCCACAGCAGGCAGATGCCGTGCGGTGAGAACATCGAGGAGTCGAGGATGCGTTCGAAATAGGCCCACATGATTTATTCCCAAGAGGATTGCGGGCCGAGGCCGGCCCGCAATTTGGCTGGACGAATCCATCCCCTAACGTGTCATTCGCACAGTTGGCCGCCAAGGCCGGGCGATGCCGAGGTCATATTTTCGCAGGGTATGCCCGCTTCCGGGACGACAGGGCTGCGCGGCTTTGTTCTGCCTGATTCGCCGGCTTGCTGGGGCTGCGGGGGCGCGCTAGGACAGGGCATGTCAGGACGGATCATGGCCGTGGTTTCTTCAAACAAGCGTATCCTGCGATGACCACGCCCGTGGCGCTCACCATCGCCGGCTCGGATTCGAGCGGCGGCGCCGGCATTCAGGCCGACCTGAAGACGTTTGCCGCGCTTGGCGTCTATGGCGCGTCCGCGATCACGGCGCTGACGGCGCAGAACACCAAGGGCGTCACCGGCATTCATGCGGTGCCCGCAGCGTTCGTCACCGCGCAGATCGATGCCGTGTTTTCCGATCTCGATGTTGGCGCGGTGAAGATCGGCATGGTGGCGCAGGCCGCGAGCATCGATGCGATCGCTTCTGCGCTGGCGCGCTGGAAGCCTCGTCATGTCGTCCTCGATCCCGTGATGGTCGCAACATCAGGCGATCGCCTGCTCGCCGCAGAGGCCGTCGCGGCGTTGCGCACCAAACTGATGCCGCTCGCCTCAGTGATCACGCCAAATTTGCCGGAGGCAGCCGCGCTGCTCGACGAGCCGATTGCGCAAACCGAGGCCGAGATCGAAAGCCAGGGCCGCCGCCTGCTGTCTCTCGGCTGCCGCGCGGTCCTGATCAAGGGCGGGCACGGCGAGGGCGCGGAGAGCACCGACTATCTCGTGGGTGCGGACACCACGGTCGCGCTTGCCGCGCCGCGTATCGCCACCCAAAATACCCATGGCACGGGCTGTTCGCTGTCGTCAGCGGTGGCGGCGGGCCTCGCCAAGGGCGAGGGTCTCGAGACGGCCGTACGCAATGCCAAGAGCTGGATCAGCGCGGCGATCGCTTCTGCCGACCGTTTCAGCGTCGGTCACGGCCACGGGCCGATCCATCATTTCCACAAGTTTTACTGACGCCGGCGTCTTTGCTGGCGCCGCCAGTCCGGCATTAACCAATTTGGCCGTGGTTCCCGGCTCTTGCGAGCCGTCATTGCCTGACCATGTCGCCTGATTGTCGCATGTGACTGATATTCGCGGGGAGGGCGAGGCAAGGTTCGATTCGTATCTGAGGGTGCCTCAAGGGTTCAATCGGTCATCCCCCTGTCACGGGACACAGTTACAGGCTGGCGCATGGGAAGTTACGATGTGAGTGACGAGAGCCCGGAGCGGCGCTTTCGCACGTTGTTCATCTCCGACGTTCATCTCGGAGCCCGCGGCTCTCAAGCCGACCTCTTGCTGGACTTCCTGCGCTACCACGATGCCGACACGATCTATCTTGTCGGCGACATCGTCGACGGCTGGGCGTTGAAATCGAGCTGGCACTGGCCGCAATCGCACAACGATCTGGTCCAGAAGTTGCTGCGCAAGGCGCGCAAGGGCGCCAAGATCATTTACGTGCCCGGCAATCACGACGAGTTCCTTCGCAACTATTACGGCACCCATTTCGGCGGCATCGACGTCGTCGAGAACACGGTACACACCGGCGCGGACGGCAAGCGCTATCTCGTAATCCACGGTGACATCTTCGACCTCGTGGTGCAGAACGCGCGCTGGCTCGCCCATCTCGGCGACAAGGCCTACGATTTCGCGATCCAGATGAATCGCTTCGTCAACTTCTTCCGCCGCCTGTTCGGCGTTCCCTATTGGTCGCTGTCGCAATGGGCCAAGCAGAAGGTGAAGAACGCCGTCAACTATATCGGCGCGTTTGAGCAGGCACTGTCCGCCGAAGCGCGGCGCCACGACGCCGACGGCGTGATCTGCGGCCACATCCACTATGCCGTGATCCGCGACGAGAACGGCATCCGCTACATGAACTGCGGCGACTGGGTCGAAAGCTGCACTGCGCTGGTTGAGCACGACGACGGCCGTTTCGAGATCATCACCTGGGCGGATCATCTGCAGAAGCCGGTACAAGTGCCGCAGGTGGCAGCAAGGGCGGCCTGATGCGCATCCTGGTTGCGACCGACGCCTGGCACCCGCAAGTCAACGGTGTGGTTCGGACGCTGACCAAGCTCGCTGACGCCGCCAAAGGGCTTCAAATCGAAGGTCGCGGTGTCGAGTTCACGTTCCTGACGCCGCAATCGTTCCGCACCTTCGCGATGCCGAGCTATCGCGACGTGCGGCTGGCGATGCCGCGCCCGGCGCGCATTGTAGAGCTGATCGAGGAAGCGCGGCCCGACAGCATCCATATCGCGACCGAAGGGCCGATCGGCCTGATGGTCCGCCGCTATTGCCGCCAGCGCAAGCTGCCGTTCACGACCAGCTTCCACACGCGATTTCCCGAATATGTCCGCGCCCGCGTGCCGGTGCCGGGGTCGCTGATCTGGCGGGCGCTACGCCGTTTCCACAGCCCGAGCCGGGCCGTGATGGCGGCGACGCCCGCTTTGGCCCGGGAGCTCAGTGAGCGCGGCTTCGACAATGTCGTGCTGTGGCCGCGCGGCGTCGACACCCATCTGTTCCATCCCCGTGCCGTCGATCTTTGCCTGCCGGCGCCGATATTCCTCTCGGTCGGCCGCGTCGCGGTGGAGAAGAATCTGGAGGCGTTCCTCGACCTCGATCTGCCCGGCACCAAGGTGATTGTCGGTGACGGCCCGGCGCGCAACGTGCTGGAAGAGGCCTATCCCGACGCGATTTTCCTCGGCGAAAAGCACGGCGAGGAACTGGCGGACATCTATGCGGCGGCCGACGTCTTCGTGTTTCCGAGCAAGACCGATACGTTCGGCCTGGTCCTGCTCGAGGCGCTCGCGAGCGGCCTGCCGGTCGCGGCCTTCCCGGTGAAGGGCCCCCGCGATGTCATCGGCGATGTGCCGGTCGGCGCGTTGGACCATGACCTGGGTAACGCCTGTTTCGCCGCGCTCGACATTTCCAGGCAGGCCTGCGTCGAATTTGCCGCCGCCTACACATGGGAGGCCTCGGCGAGGGCCTTTGTCGACAGTATCCGCGCAGTCGGCGCGGTGCTGCCCGGCCTGGACGGGGTGGAACAGGCGCGCTTCGTGGCCTGACCCAGCGGGAAAAATCCTCGCGCGGAGGTGTCTTGCCCGCGCCACATCCCGCGCGATAACATCCCGCCATGTCCGAACAGCCCCTTCCGATCGGCCCCGCCGATATCGACGCCGCAGCGCGCGTGCTCGCGCCCTTCGCCGTCCGCACCCCGCTGTTGTCCTTTCCCGTGCTCAACGAGCGCGTGGGCGCAAAAGTGTTCCTGAAGCCGGAGATGCTCCAGCGCACCGGCTCCTTCAAGTTCCGCGGCGCCTTCAACAAGGTGTTCTCGATCCCGCAGAACAAGCGCGCCGGCGGCGTCGTCGCGTTCTCCTCGGGCAACCACGCCCAGGGCGTGGCGGCGGCTGCAAAAATCCTCGACATGCACGCGACCATCGTGATGCCGGGGGACGCGCCGCTGTCGAAGCGCGAGCGCACCAAATCATACGGCGCGGAGGTCGTGCTCTACGACCGCTACAACGACGACCGCGAGGCGATCTCGCGCGGCATCGCCGAGAAGCGCGGCGCGACATTGGTGCGGCCCTATGACGATCCCCTCGTGATCGCAGGCCAGGGTACCGCCGGCCGCGAGATCGCGGAGGACATGGCAGCGCTCGGCCTCTCACCCGACATCGTGGTGGCGCCGGCCTCCGGGGGCGGCCTGATCGCGGGCGTCGCCACCGCCGTGAAGGCGCGCTATCCGCAGGCCCAGATCGTCGTGGCCGAACCGGAAGCGTTCGACGATCACGGCATCTCGCTGACTGCAGGCCATCGCGAGCCGCATCCGCCGGCGGGCCGCACCATCTGCGATGCACTGATGGCGCTGATCCCCGGCGAGATGACCTTTGCGATCAACAGCAAGCTGCTGGCGCGCGGCGTCACGGCGTCGGACAAGGAAGTCGGCGCGGCGGTTGCCTTTGCCTATCACGAGCTGAAGCTTGTGGTCGAGCCAGGCGGCGCAGTTGGCCTTGCTGCGCTGCTTGCGGGACGTCTGGATGTTGCCGGCGGGAACGTCGTCATCGTCCTCTCCGGCGGCAATGTCGATGCGGATTTGTTCGCCGAGCTGGTGGCCTGATTTTCCGGGAGATTGTGACCGCTGAACAGCCTCGTTCTGGAGACCCGCGAGGGCCAAGTAGAGATTTTCGATGAGCCGACATATTCATTCGGTTCAGCCGACAATCTGCGAAAGTACGATGCGGAGATGCGCCTTGACGATGCTCATCTCAATTCCGTTCACGGAGCAAGAGTCGACGGGAAGTGGTCCGTGATCGTTGGCGCCAGCGGTGGATTTTCCGGTGTCCATCAGCACTCCGCTGTCGAAGTCGACGGTCGTCTATATCTCGCGGTCGGTGACCGAGTGGTCTGCCTAAACCTTGGAACAGGTCTGATGGAGTGGTCGCGGCGCGTTGATCCGGCAACTTGCTTCGGGGTCTATTGGGATCGCCCTCACGAAGCGCTCATATCTCACGGTGAGGTACAGATTTCTCGTTTGTCTCTGGTGGGCGACGAACTCTGGAGCGCGATAGGCGCCGACATTTTCTCGGAAGGGTTCAGATGTTTGGCTGAAGGCATCGAAGTCGTAGATTTCAATCGCTCAGTGTACCTTTTTGACTATCGCAGCGGTGCGGTTCTGGCCGGCCCGTAAAGTACGTGCCGCGAACATGCAGAAGGGGCAGAGCGTTCCGCTCTGCCCCTTTGTCGTTCGTTGCCTGCCGCGATCAATGCATGAAGCTGCGGTGGTTGTTGCCGCCGTTCATCGCGGGCGACTGGTTCATCGACTGGCGGAAGTTGTTGTTGCCGCCACCGTTCCCCATCGCATTGAACTGCGGCCGATTGTTCTGGACTTGCGCCTTGTTCACCGGGTTGTTGTTGAGCTTCACGACGCCGCTGTTGACGCGGATCGGCTGGTTCTGTGGCTGAACATTCGTGGTCTTCACGTCGGTGGTCTTGACGTCGACGGTCGAACCGGTCTTGCCTGTAGTCACCGGCATGCTCACGATCTTGCCCGCCGGGCCAGCATTGTTGTTGCCCGTGTTCGGCGTGGTGTTGGTCACCGGCAGCGTCACGATCTTGCCGATGCCGTTATTGTTCGTGGTGGTGTTGGTCGGCGCGGGCAGGGTGATGATCTTGTTGACGGTGCCATCGACGGGCTTCTGCACGACCGGCAGGTTGGCGTTCATCGGCAAACCATTGCCCTGCTGCATCAGCGGCATGTATTTGGGCTGGCCGAGATTGCCCATCTTCAAGGTCGGGGCGACGTTCTGCGGCGCCAGGAACTTGGTTGCCTGCATCAGCGGGATGATCTTGGGCTGTGTCTCGAGCTTCAGCGCGGCTTGCGCATAGGGGCTGTTGCCGTATTTGCTATAGAAGGCCTGGTAGCCGATCGGCGAGTTCAAGAGCACCGCTTCGTGCCAGGCCTGCGAGATCAGCAGGTTCGCCAGCAGCCAGCGGATGTGATCGCACAGCGGGTCGTGCGGATACATCGCGACGAACTCCTGATAGTACTCCGGCCTGCCCTCCGACAGCACGTAATCATAGGCCTGGCGCGCCGAGCGGCTCGGCAGGTTGGAGGCCATCTGCACCACCGGCGCATGCACCGGCGCGCGGTTGGCGGCCACGGCGGTGTCGCCGAAGAAGGTGAAGTCGGAGGTGAGCGAGGAGCTCTCCCAGGGGACTTGCGCGCCGCTGGTGGTCTGGTTCACCGCGAGCCGCACGCGCTTGAACAGCTGCTCGATCGGCACGTTGGGCTCGCGCGCTACGTTCAGGAAGGCCTGCGTATAGGGGCTGTGGCCGTTGTTGCCGTCGAGCGCTTCGGCGCCCGGCGCGGTCGAATAGCCGACGATCGAGCCGTTCGGCGCATCGACGATGGCCAGGCCGCGGCCGGCGTCGTTCACGTTGGGGAACGGATTGTTGCGGCAGGCGTCGAGGACGACGATGCGCATCCGGCTCGGGATCGTCTCGAGCGTCGACATCACGTCGACCAGACGGACGGAGTCGTTGACGAGCTCTGTCTGGTTCGAGACTTTCGCGTCGACGGGAACGAGATAGTTCTCACCGGCAAGCTGCACGCCGTGACCGGCGTAATAGACCATCGCCACGGTGTTCGGACCGCGCGCGGACACTTTTGCTGAGAAATCCTGCACCACGCGCAGCATGTCGTTCTGGCCGAGGTCGGTGGCCGAGATCACCTCGAAGCCGGCCGAGTTGAGGAACTGCGCCATCGACTGGGCGTCATTGTCGGGATTGGCGAGCTGCGGCGCGTTCCGGTAGTTCGAATTGCCGATCACCAGCGCCACCCGCTGCTCCGGGCCTTGCAGCGCAGTCGGGGCAGGCACGACGGGGGCAACTTGCGCGGAAACAGGGCCGCAGGCGAAGCCGAACAGGCTTCCCAGCAGGCCGGCAGTCATCAAGGCGGATTTCAGGCGGAACATGGCGTGCTCCTTTGGCACTCATCTCGATGCGAGATTGGTTGCGAGGAAGCTAGGTCGCGTTCGAAGCCGCGGTCCGTGATCGCGATCACCCTGGACGGGGCGTGATCTAGGTCACGCAAGGCGTCGGTGCACTAGGGGAAGCTGCGGACGAGCTCAATTTGCCCGACGATTGCGGCATTGAAGGCATCGAGGTCCTCGGCCGGAATCCAATACTCCAGGTGCGAGCGGCCGCCAGCCTCCTGCACGTTGTACTTCGCAATGAAACTGCGCTTGACCGCGAAGCGCGTCACGTAGCCCACGCCGCTCGCCGGAACGTTCCAGTCGCGCGCGATCTTGATCGCATAGTCTTCAGTCAGCACCGGATAGAAGATCGGCTGGTCCGGCAGGCGTGGCGGAAACGCGCGCATGCCGGATTGCTGGATCAGCTCGAGCTCTTTCGGGCCGACGGGGCGCCAGAGGGTGAGCGTGTGTTCGCTAGGGGACACGAGCGCGCTCTTACGAGAAGAACGCGATCTTCTCGGCCTGGGTCATGCGGCGGATTGGCGCGAGTGCGTCGTTGGCGGCGGGGCGGGGCTTTTGCACGATGCCGCTGGCGAGGATGGTGGCGCCGAGCGAGGGCTCGGGCAGGGGGGAGGGCATCGGCAGCCCCGCGCTGGGGGCTGGGTCGAATGACATCGCGGCGGCCATGGCGGGGGCCGGCTGCTCCATCACTTCGGCTGCGGCTTCCGCAATGGCATCGGTGAGGCGCGCCAGCGATTCCATCGCGATCGGGGCTTCGACGATAGGCTCCTTGACGACGGGCTCCTCGACCTCAGGCTCCTCGACCTCAGGCTCCTCGACATGGGGCGCGATCCATGCCTGCTCGGCGACCGGTTCCGCGATCTCTGCGACCATCGGTTCCGGCAGCGACTCCGTCACGGCTGCTGCCATCTCGGCGGGCTCGACGATCGCGTCGAACTCCGGATCGGGCGCGGCCATCGCCAGCGCGATGGCGTCGAGGATGGCGTCGTCCTCGGCTTCCGCGGCGGCATCGAGCGAGAATTCGTCGGTGATCTCGGCGACGTCTGTGGGATCGGCGAGGCTGTCCTCGACGGCCGTAAAAGTCTCTTCGACGGCGGTGTGGCTCTCGACGATCTCGAGCGCGATCGCGACGTCCATCGTCGCGTCCTCGGTGATGCCGCTGATGTCGGCGGATGCCTCGGGCTCGGGAGCGATCTGCTGCGTCTCCGCAAAAGCCACGGGTGCTTCGCTCGCCATCGCGGTGGGCGCTTCGGCCATTGGCGCTTCCGCCACTGGCGGCGCTTGCGGTGCGGGCGCCGGAGCCCGCTGTACCGAGCCTTGCCGCGCCGCGATGCCGTCCATGTCGGTCTGCTCGACCCGGTCCTTGAGCAGATCGAACGCGGCCTTGAGGTCGCCGCGCGGATCGATGGCCGACACCTGGGCGCAGGCCGCTTCGATCGAGGCGAGCTGCGAATCAATCAGGTCGCAGATTCGCCCGTCGGCGCCGATCTCGCGCCAGCGCCACGAGATCTCCTTGATGATGCGCACGCCGCGCGGGATCGGCGCGAGGCTGGCCTCGATCGCGGCGGGATCGAACGCCTTCCCGGCTGCGCTTTCTGCGTCCTCGACCGCGCGGCGGATCGCGACCAGCGCTTCGGGCAGGCGATCCTCGACGACGGGTTGTCGCTGTGCTGCAAGGGTTTCTTCGATTTTTGCGACCGCGTCGAGCACCATGCGCGTGTCGGCATTGCGGTTGCGCTTGGCGTATTCGCCGAGGAACCAGCGGCCGCGCGCGGTCTCCATGAAGGCTTCGCGGATCGCGTCGTAATCCTGCTCGTTCGGCTCGGCCGCGCGGGCAGACATGGGCGAGAGGGCGAATGCTTCGTTGGCCATGACAATCTCGTCGCGCAAATCACCGCGCGTTACTGTAACGATCACCACGATATCGACCGAATCGCAATTGGTTTGATGCCTCCCGAATCACAAATCCCCACGCCAGCAGCGATCAAGCGGCGATTCGCCGTCAGTCTCGCGCTGTTCTACGGCACGTCGTACGGTGTCCTGGGCACCCATCTGCCGTTCTTCACGGTGTGGCTGAAAGCCATCGGCATCGAGCCGGGCTGGATCGGAATCATCAGCGCCGTGCCCGCCGTCACGCGCTTCACGACGCTGCCTTTCGTGACCAGCCTCGCCGAACGGCGCCGCGCATTGCGCGGCGCGATGCTCCTGACGGCGTCGGCCACCGCGCTCTGCTTTGTGCTGGTCGGCACCCAGCGGCAGCCTTCGCCGCTGCTCGTGCTCTACATCGTGACCTGTTGCTGCTGGACTCCGCTGACGCCGCTCACCGATGCCTATGCGTTGCGCGGCGTCGCCCGCTACAAATTCGATTACGGGCCGGTGCGGCTCTGGGGATCGGTCGCGTTCATCCTCGGTGCGCTCGCTTGCGGGCTGTTGATCGACGTGATCGCAGCGCGCCAGCTCATCTGGATCATCGTCGCGATGGCGACGATCTCGGCCCTGACAGGGCTTTCGCTGCAGCCGCTGGCGGATGTGCCGCGAACGTCTGGGGTGGCGGAGGCCGGCAAGCCTCTGCTGCGCGATGTTGGCTTCCTCGCCATCATTGTCTCGTCCGCGTTCATCCAGTCCAGCCACGTCGCCTATTACACCTTCGCCTCGATCAACTGGCAGAGCCACGGTCTTGGCGGATTGACCATCGCGGGGCTGTGGACGCTTGGCGTCTGTGCCGAGATCGTCGTCTTCGCGGTGTCGCCGCGCTTTTCGCTGCATCCCTCGCTGCTGGTGGTGATCGGGGGCTTGAGTGCCGTATTGCGCTGGTCGATCACCGCGCATGAGCCGCCGATCGGCCTGCTCGCGATCGCGCAGCTCGGACATGGCCTGAGCTTCGGCCTGACCCAGGTCGGCGTGATGACTCTCCTGGTGCATCACGTGCCGCCCCGTCAAATGGCGCGGGGACAGGGATATTATGCGGCGATCGGCGGGCTGTTGAGCTCGGCGACGTCGATCATCTCGGGCGCGATCTACGCACGTTACGGCGAGGGGCTGTACTACGTCATGGCCGCGATGGCCGCGGCCGGTGCCGTTCTGATCTGGTCGGCGCGCCATCGGCTCAAGGATCAGCCCCACAGCGCGACGTCGGGCGGATAGACCAGGCTGCCGTCGTAACGAAGCCCATGATCGCGGTCGCGCGCCAGCAGCAAGGGACCGTCGAGATCGACGAAGCGCGCCTGCGGCGTCACCAGCATGGCAGGCGCCATCGACAGCGATGTCGCGACCATGCAGCCGATCATGATCTCGAAGCCGAGCGCCTGCGCCGCATCGGCCATGGCGAGCGCTTCGGTGAGGCCGCCGGTCTTGTCGAGCTTGATGTTGACGGCGTCGTAGCGCGCGCGGAGTGGCGCCAGCGAGTGGCGGTCATGCACGCTCTCGTCGGCGCAGACCATCAGCGGCCGCTTGATCCGCGCCAGCGCCTCGTCCTTGCCCGCCGGCAGCGGCTGCTCCACCAGGGTGACGCCGACGGCGGCGCAGGCGGCGAGGTTGGCTTCCAGATTGGCCTCGCTCCAGGATTCATTGGCATCGACGATCAGCTCGGATTCGGGGGCGGCCTTGCGCACCGCCGCGATCCGCATCGCGTCGCCATCGCCGCCGAGCTTGATCTTCAGCAGCGGCCGGTGCGCCGCCTTGGCGGTCGCCGCCGCCATGGCCTCCGGCGTGCCGAGCGAGATCGTGTAGGCGGTGGTGCGCATCCCCGGCTCCGGGCGGCCCAGCAGGTTCCAGGCCCGCTGGCCGGCCGCCTTAGCCTCTAAGTCGATCAGGGCGCAATCCAGCGCATTGCGGGCAGCGCCCGGCGGCATGGCGGCCTGGAGGGTCTGCCGCGTCAGCCCGCCCGCCACGGCGGCCTGCATGGTCTCGATGGCTGCAACGGCCGCCTCGGGGGTCTCGCCATAGCGGGGATAGGGGACGCATTCGCCGCGGCCGGTCAGGCCGTTCTGGCTCAGTTCGGCCACAACGGTCGCCGCTTCCGTCTTGGCGCCCCGGCTGATGGTGAAACTGCCGGCGATCGGAAACCGCTCGATTCGGGCGGCAAGGGCAGGAACTTTGCTGGAAGTCATTTTGAACTCTGGCGAAATCTGAACCTGCTGGTTACCTCTAGCAACTAATATTAACCAGTTGGGGATACCTTTTCTGGGTAAGGGCGCGTGCGCAACGATCTGATTTCCCCCGCCCTGGCATGGGAGCGGGCACCTTGAGCGGCGATCCGAAACTGGAACGGATTGCCAAAGGCAATGCGCTGGCCCTCTGCGCCACCGGAACCTGGACCGCGAGCTTCGCGCCGGCCCTGGAGCGGATGGTGGCCGACGCCGAGAAGCTCGCCGGCAGCCCCCAAAACATCTTCATCGACGTCTCCGAGGTCGCCAAGCTCGACACCTTTGGGGCCTGGCTGATCGAGCGGCTGCGCCGCAGCCTGACGAAAGGTGAGGTCGAAGCGCAGATCGCCGGGCTGTCCGCAAACTATTCGAGCCTCGTCGATGAGGTGCGCCGCGTCAGGGCGACCCCCGTGGTCGAGACCTCAGCGATCACCATCACCGGCATGCTGGAGCAGATCGGTCGCGCCGTGGCCGGCGTCGGCGGCACCTTTGCCGGCCTGATCGACATGTTAGGCGCGGTGCTCGCGGCGGGCGCGCATGTGCTGATCCATCCGCGCTCGTTCCGCCTGACCTCGACCGTGCATCACATGGAGCAGGTCTGCTGGCGCGCGGTGCCGATCATCGTGCTGATCACCTTTCTGATCGGCTGCATCATCGCCCAGCAGGGCATCTTCCATTTCCGCCGCTTCGGCGCCGATATCTTCGTCGTCGACATGCTCGGCGTCCTGGTGCTCCGCGAGATCGGCGTGCTGCTGGTCGCGATCATGGTCGCCGGCCGCTCGGGCAGCGCCTACACCGCCGAGCTCGGCTCGATGAAGATGCGCGAAGAGATCGACGCGCTGCGCACCATGGGCTTCGACCCGATCGAGGTGCTGATATTGCCGCGCATGCTGGCCTTGGTGCTGGCGCTGCCGATCCTGGCGTTTCTTGGGGCCATGGCCGCGCTCTATGGCGGCGGCCTCGTCGCCTGGCTCTATGGCGGCGTCGATCCCGAAGCGTTTCTGCTGCGTCTGCGCGATGCCATCTCGATCGACCATTTCATCGTCGGCATCGTCAAGGCGCCCGTGATGGCGGCGGTGATCGGCATCGTCGCCTGCGTCGAGGGACTTGCCGTGCAGGGCAGCGCGGAATCGCTCGGACAGCACACCACCGCTTCGGTGGTGAAGGGCATCTTCTTCGTCATCGTGATGGACGGCGTGTTCGCCATCTTCTTCGCCTCGATCGGGATGTGACGATGGCGCAAGACACTCAAAACGCGATCCAAAGCCCCATCATCCGCGTCCGCGACATCACCGTGCAGTTCGGCAGCACGCGCGTGCTCGATGGCCTCAACCTCGACGTCAAGCGCGGCGAGATTCTTGGATTTGTCGGTCCCTCAGGCGCGGGCAAGTCAGTGCTGACGCGCACGATCATCGGTCTCGTGCCGAAGGTCGCGGGCAGCATTGAGGTCTTCGGCGTCGACCTGGATTCCTCCAACACGTCGCAGCGCCGCAATGTCGAACGGCGCTGGGGCGTGCTGTTCCAGCAGGGTGCGCTGTTCTCATCGCTTACCGTGCGGCAGAACATCCAGTTTCCGATGCGCGAGTACTTGCGCGTCTCGCAGCGGCTGATGGACGAGATCACCATGGCCAAGCTCGCCATGGTCGGCCTCAAGCCTGAAGTGGCCGAGCGTTTCCCCTCGGAACTCTCCGGCGGCATGATCAAGCGTGTCGCGCTTGCCCGCGCACTGTCGCTCGATCCCGATCTCGTGTTTCTCGACGAGCCGACCTCCGGGCTCGATCCGATCGGCGCCGGCGACTTCGACGAGCTGGTCAGGACGCTGCAGCGGACTTTGGGGCTGACCGTTTTCATGGTAACCCACGACCTCGACAGCCTTTACACAGCTTGCGACCGCATCGCCGTTTTAGGGAACGGTAAGATCATTGCGGCAGGGTCGATTGCCGACATGCAGGCCTCGCAGCATCCCTGGCTGAGGCAGTATTTCCATGGCAAGCGCGCCCGCGCAGTGATGAGTTGAGTAGCCGGAGCACCTGATGGAAACGCGGGCAAATTACGTATTGATCGGATCCTTCACGCTGGCGGTGATCGCAGCTGCGATCGGCTTCGTGCTCTGGTTCCAGTCGCTGCACACCACCAAGCAGCGCAGCCCCTTCCGCGTCGTGTTCGAGGGCCCTGCGGCGGGCCTGCGCAACGGCGGCAGCGTCAATTTCAACGGTATCCGGGTCGGCGAGGTGGTCTCGGTGAAGCTCGACAATCCGCGGCGGGTTGTCGCACTCGCCATGATCGAGAACAACACGCCGCTGCGCAAGGACACCCTGGTAGGCCTCGAATTCCAGGGCCTGACCGGTGTCGCCGCAATCTCGCTCAAGGGCGGTGAGGAGGCCGCGCCTCCGCCGCCGCTCGACGAGGACGGCATCCCGACGCTGACGGCGGATCCGAACAAGCTCCAGGACGTCACCGAGGCGATCCGCGGCACGCTGCAGAACATCAACAAGATCGTCGCCGACAATCAGGAGTCGGTGAAGAACTCGCTGAAGAATCTCGAGACGTTCACCAATTCGCTCGCGCGCAATTCCGAGAAGATCGATGGCGTGATGGCCAAGGTCGACGGCGTGATCGTCAAGGCCGACAACCTCATGCTCGGCCTCAACACGCTCGCCGGCGGCAAGGACGGCGGCGAGCTGTTCCTGACGGTGAAATCGATCCGCGAGCTCGCCGAGGATTTCGACAAGCGCTCCGGCGCGCTGATGACCGATGGCCGCCGCACCCTCGGCGACATCAGCCGCGCCGTGAACAATTTCGACCGCAACCCGACCCGCGTGCTGTTCGGCGCCAGCAACAGCAGTGCGCCGGCAGCCGCACCGCCTCCGGCCGAGGCTCCGAAGCCGGCACCGGCGAACGAGCGCAAGCGGCAGTAGGCGTCGAGCGTTCTAGCTTCCGTCAGTTCCCTGCATCGGTATCCATCGGAAGTCGATATCATCGGCTTCGATCACCCATACGAATGCTTTGCATTGGGCGCGATAGGCCCACTCAATCTCGTGGATCAAGTGACCGCGATCGAGATGCGAAATTCGTCGTAGCGCCAATCACCGTGCGACGGCGCATCGGGCGAAAGCTCACGGAGTGAGTAAGCATACACGGTCGGATACCTAATCTCGATGTGTCCATCCTTGTAGGCGCCGAGCAAGCGAAGCGCGATCGAACAGGATCGTTGACGAGGCTGGGAGCCCGGCCTCTCCAATACTTGCAGCGACTCCAGCCAGGCATCATGCGGACAGCGGTGATCCCTCGTATGGTAGAACCAGTCCGAAGTTGCGAGCTCATAGGCGCGAGGCGGGAACACCGCTTGGTTTTCGGCGAGATAGGTCTGGTACCGCTCGAACGCACGTTCTGCTTCAGGATATTCATCGTCGCGCCCGTCGTCCGAGAGAATGAACACCATTAGCCGGTTCCTATCAGATCCCTTTCGTTCAAGATAAATCAGACACCGTAGGTCAAATGCCCGACTAGTCGGCCTTGCGCTCTCGCAGCGGGTTCACGAATTTCAGTCCCGCGAAATCTTTCTCGTTGTCGGTCGCAACAATGCAGTCATTGGCCTCGGCCACGGCGGCGATGATCATATCGAGAGCGCTGCGGGGCCTGCCGGTGGTGGTGCCACGCGCCATGAGGCGCGCCCAGACTAGGCTTGCTTGCTCGTCGAAAGCCAGCACGCGCCCCGCGAAAAGCGATGGCGGCCCTTCAGGACCTGCGAACCAGGCCTCTAATGCGCTCCGTTTTTTCCCCGCTGGTTTTTCCAGGATACCTCGCCGGATTTCTCCGATCGTTAAAGCGGAGACGAACAGATCATCATCGTTCTGTGCGGCCAGCCACGCCAGGAGCGTTGGCGACGGGCGCGGTTTCGTGACGTTGCTGATGATGTTGGTGTCGAGGACGTAGCGTGTCACAGGTCGACCTTGCGACCCGTTACGCGCGTGCGCTTGACCTCGAGATCGGTCCCGACAAGCGGCGAGCGTCGCAGCGCGGCAAGGATGCCGCCCTTCCTGGGAAGTTCCGTTGCCATCGTTTGATGCAGTGTGGAGCGTAGTCGTTCGGCGTCGGCGCCATCTTCGGCGAGTTGCTTGGCAAGGGACCGGATCAATTCGCGATCGGTATCGAGCCCGAGCACCTCGAATCGTCCCATGCCACGCTTGGTCAGGCGGGCTCGGTAGTTTCGAAGTGCTCTTTTTTGGGCTGTGTCGGCCAAGGGCCGTCCTCCAAGTTCTTTTTCTGGATATATATCCTGAAATAGGTCGGAATGCAAACTGATCCAGCGTTGGCGCCCATACGAAAGTATGGGGGGCTGGCCGCGCCAAGGTAGGGGGAGGGGCTGGCGGGTGATCTCAGCTATATCGCGCTTAAGGCGCGCTTCACGAAAGGCGCGTCGACTTCACTCGCAGGGGAGGAGAGAGCGTGATACGTCTGCTGCTATTGTTGCCGTTCATCGGCCTGATGATCGTGCCGTTCTACAATATCCGGGAGCCCCTTCTGTTCGGCTTCCCGTTTTTCTATTGGTATCAGCTCGCCTGGGTGCCGCTGACCTCGCTGCTCACCTACATCGTCTACAGGAGCGTGCGTCGTGCTGGCTAATGTCGATAGCGCGGCCTTCGCCGTATTCCTCGCTTTGTTCATCCTCGTCACCGGCATGGGCTTCGTCGCCGCGCGCTGGCGCAAGCCGGAGACGCTCGCCCATCTCGACGAGTGGGGCCTCGGTGGCCGCAAGTTCGGGACCTGGATCACCTGGTTCCTGGTCGGCGGCGATTTCTACACCGCCTATACCGTGATCGCGGTGCCTGCCCTGGTTTACGCGGTCGGCGCCTACGGATTCTTCGCGCTGCCCTACACCATCATCGTCTATCCCTTCGTGTTCGCGGTGATGCCGGTGTTGTGGAAGGTCGCCAAGGAGCGCGGCTATGTCACCGCCGGCGACGTTGTGCGCGGTGCCTACGGCTCGCGCGGGCTCGAACTTGCGGTCGCCGCAACCGGCGTGCTGGCGACGATGCCCTACATCGCGCTCCAGCTGATCGGCATGGAAGTTGCGCTCAAGGCGCTCGGGCTGAGCGGCGAGGTGCCGCTCGTTCTGGCCTTCCTGGTGCTGGCGCTCTACACCTATTCGTCGGGCCTGCGCGCGCCTGCGCTGATCGCCTTCGTCAAGGACATCATGATCTACATCGTGGTGATCGCCGCGATCGCGATCGTGCCGTCCAAGCTCGGCGGTTATGGCGCGATCTTCAACGGGGCGGATGCAGCGTTTGCGGCGAAGGGCTCGGGCGGTATCCTGCTGTCGCCGGCGCAGATCGTGCCTTACGCCTCGCTGGCACTGGGCTCGGCGCTCGCCGCCTTCATGTATCCGCACACGCTGACCGGCATCTTCGCGTCGTCAGGCGGCAACACCATTCGCAAGAATGCGATGCTGCTGCCGGCCTACACGCTGCTGCTCGGCCTGCTGGCGCTGCTCGGCTACATGGGCCACGCGGCGGGGCTGAAGCTCGCGAGCAACAATGACGTCGTGCCGGAGCTGTTCAAGACGCTCTTCCCGAGCTGGTTCGCGGGTTTTGCCTTCGCCGCGATCGCGATCGGTGCCTTGGTGCCGGCAGCCGTCATGAGCATCGGCGCTGCCAACCTGTTCACCCGCAACTTCTGGAAGGTGTGGGTCGATCCGAAGGTGACGCCGGCCGGTGAGGCCAAGGTTGCCAAGATCACCTCCATGCTGGTGAAGGTCGGCGCACTGCTCGCCATCCTCCTGATGCCGACGCAGTTTGCGCTCGACCTGCAACTGCTTGGCGGCCTCTGGATCCTGCAAACGCTGCCGGCGCTGGTGTTCGGTCTGTATCTGAACCGGTTCTCGAGCACGGCGTTGCTGGCCGGCTGGGCCGTTGGCCTTGCGGGCGGATCGTGGCTGGCCTGGTCGGACGGCTTGAAGCCGCTGCACGGCATCGACTTCGGCGCCGGCAAGGTCGCGATCTACACCGGCGTGCTGGCGCTTGCGCTCAACATCGCCGTCGCGGTCGTGGTAAACGTCGTGCTCAAGGGCCTGCCGCAGGCCCGCCTGTCGCGCGAGGCGGCCTGACGTCAACCCTGGATCGGCGGCCGGACACCCGGCCGCCGATCCAAAAGTGCCTTCCACGCGATTGAAAACGCTTTAGCAGGCTGTTGAAGAAGTGGCCGCTCGGCGCGCGATAAAGGGAATGTCATCGCCGTTTTCGAGGCATATCTCACCTTCGAGTGAGCCGTCGAGGAGCTTTTCTGCCCAACCGCGGCCTCTTGCGGGCTCCATCTCGTCGCTGCCGTCCCATGTGAACTCGACGGCATCGCCTTCGCAACGACCATGTATCGCCCCCGTGAGGCAATCCAGGGCGAACTCGCCGCCTTTGTCTGTGAACAGGATGTAAGAGCCCGCCCCAGCCATGTCGTGATCGGGCGTTTCCACGACACGCCATTTGCCCTGCACACTCATGGCTGCATCGCCAGCAGCTTGGGCAGGCGGATCAGGTTGTAGGCCGCGAGCGCCAACGTAAAGACGGCGTCCACACGCTCGCGCCCCCGCAGCTTTATCTTGGCCAGACCGGCGGAACTCTTGATCCACCCGAACACCTCCTCGATCCGCTTGCGGCAGCGTTGGCTGATCTCGTAGCCGGCATGGCGGGTGGTACGGGCGTCGACCGCCGTCTTGCGCGCGATGCCAGTCTTGCTGAGGTGTCCGTCGATCGCGATATGCGGCGTCACCGATCGTTCTCTCAAGTCGCGCACGAACTGCGTAACGTCATAGGCCTTGTCCGCGCCGAGCGTGATCCGCCGCCCTCCGCGATCGCGACTATCAATCAACGCCAGTGCCGTCTCTCGTTCGGCGGTGCCGGTGGCCTGGCTGACGATGCCGCCGACCGCCAGCCCATGGCGGTTCTCCATCAGCGCATGCCCCATGTAGCAGAGCTTGGCCGGCTGCCCGTCTCCCTTCTTGTACAGCCGAGCCTCCGGATCGGTCGTGCTCTGGTGCGTTTCGTTTGAACGCTTCTCTTTGTGGAAGCTGCGCTCGGAGTTGCGCCCCGGACCCTCACTGTCGTTGTCGCCTCCGTCCTTCTTGCGGAAGCTCTTGATCGAAGCCCATGCCCCGATCAGCGTGCCGTCCACCGAGAAGTGATCGCTCGACAACAGCCGCTTGACTTTCGGCTGAGCCAGTACCGCCGAGAGAAACTTAACGGCGATCTCACCTTCTAACAGCCGGTCGCGGTTTTTGGAGAACGTCGAGTGGTCCCACACCGGATCGTCCACGCCCAGGCCGACAAACCAGCGGAACAACAGGTCAAACTCCAGCCGCTCCATCAATTGTCGTTCCGATCGGATGCCGTAGAAGGCCTGCAGCAGCATCGCTCGAAGCAGCCTCTCCGGTGCAATCGAGGGCCGGCCAAAGTCCGTGTAAAGACCCGCAAAAGCCGTCGATAGATCGCTCAGCGCAGCGTTCACGATCTCCCGAATCTTCCGTAGAGGGTGATCCGGGCGAACCCGCGCTTCAAGGTCCACGTAACTGAACAGCGATCCTGACCGCTCGTCCGATCCCCGCATCCTGGCCTCCCGATTCAACCATCGAGAGAATCACGTCCAATGCCATCTCGCCAGAGACTTCTTCAACAACCTGTTAGAGCTCTCCGTTCCGATCGTATCGGAACGGAGAGCTCTGGATTCTTGTTTTTGACGCGTTTTCTTGCCGCGAACCGGTGTCCACTTCGCTGGAAAACGCTCTAATATCCGCCCGCGTTCCGCCCCCTCGATAAGCGGGCGGATCGGTCTTGAGTGAGGATATCTTGCAGGCGTGGTTCGTTCTCGCGGTCGCAGCCGGTTATGTGACCACGCTGTTCCTGATTGCCTGGTGGGGCGATCGGCGGAGCGTGGACGGACCGCTGGTCTCGCCAAAATCCTGGGCGGCCGCGGTCAGCTATTGCCTGACACTTGCGGTCTACAACACCTCCTGGAGCTTCTACGGATCGGTCGGCCGCGCCGCCACCAGCGGACTGGACTTTGCCACGATCTATATCGGTCCGACGCTGGTGCTGCTGTTCGGCCGGAAGCTGCTCGCCAAGGTGATCGCGATTGCGAAAGCGCAGAATGTCACCTCGATCGCCGACTTCATCGCCGCGCGCTACGGCAAGAGCCAGGCGCTTGCCGCCTTCGTGACCCTCGCTTCGCTGCTCGGCGTGCTTCCCTATATCGCGCTTCAGCTCAAAGCCGTTGGCAAAAGCTTTGACTATCTGATCCTGCAGCCTGAGCGCGCCGGCGGCGAGGCGCTGCGGTTCTGGCAGGACTCGGCCTTTGGCGTCGCCGCGTCGATGGCGCTGTTTGCGATCGTGTTCGGCGTTCGCCACGTCCATGCCAGCGAGCATCATCGTGGCTTGATGCTGGCGATTGCGTTCGAGAGCGTGGTCAAGCTGGTCGCATTCCTTGTGGTCGCGCTGTTCGTGCTGTTTGGGCTCTCGGGCGGACCGGCCGCGCTGCTGTCGCAGTTCACTTCGGATCCGCAACTGGCTGGAATCCTCGCCTTCGATCCCGCCCAGCCGGTCTGGCCCTCGACGATCGTCATCTCGGCGATTGCCTTCCTGTGCCTGCCGCAGGCGTTCCACGTCGCCGTCGTCGAGAACGAGAGTCCTGGTCATACGCGCACCGCAGCGTGGCTTTATCCAGCCTATCTTGTGCTGTTCAGCCTGCTGATCCTGCCGATCGCCGCCGCCGGCCTTGCGAGGTTCGGTGCGATGATGGACCCCGACACCTACGTCATCTCGCTGCCGATCGCGGCGGATGCGGGCACCATCAGCCTGATCGCCTTCCTGGGTGGGCTATCGGCCGCCACCGGCATGGTGATCATGACCTCCGTCGCGCTGAGCACCATGCTCTGCAACGACGTCATCATGCCGCTGTTGCTGCGCTCGCGCTTCTTTGGCCTGCGCGCGCAAAGCCGGCAGGTCGCCTCGGTGCTGATGACAGTGCGCAGGCTCTCGATCCTCGGCATCCTGCTGCTGGCCTATCTCATGCACCGCCTGGTCAACCAGGCCTATCCGCTCACCGTGATCGGTCTGTTGTCGTTCGTCGCGGTCGCGCAATTCGGTCCGGCGTTCGTCGGTGGCCTGTTCTGGCAGCGCGCCAACAAGATCGGTGCCTCGATCGGAATCGCCGTCGGATTCCTGATCTGGGCTTATACGCTGCTGCTTCCCTCGGCCGCGCCGCTGTGGCCCGCCTTCGCGGAGATCGTTCGCCACGGCCCGTGGCAGCTCGGCTTCCTCAAGCCGAACGCGCTGTTCGGCCTCGAGGGGCTCGATCCGATCTCGCATGCGACGCTGTGGAGCCTTGCCGCCAACCTCATCGGTTTCGTCGCGTTTTCGCTGCTGGGGCGGCAAACCACCGTCGAGCGCAACCAGGCCGCGGCATTTGCCGACGGTGTCGTCCGCGACACCGTGCCAAAACTGTCCTCGCGCGTGGTGGTCCGACTTGACGATCTTCGTGCGCTCGCCCGGCGCTTTGTCGGTGCGGAGCGCGGCGAGGCGGCTTTTGACGGCTATCTCGCCGCGCGCATGTCGGGCACTGGGCCGCGCCTCGATCCGTCCGGCCTCGTCGATCTCGAATCGATCCGCTTCACCGAAAACCTGCTCGCCGGCGCGATCGGTGCTGCGTCGGCACGCGTGGTGATTGCGGCCTCGCTGGAAGGGCATTCGCTGTCGCGGCGGGCGGCGATGGCGATGCTGGATGAGGCTTCGGAAGCCCTGCGCTTCAATCGCACTCTGCTGCAAAGCACGCTGGAGAGCGTGCCGCAGGGCATCTGCGCGTTCGATGCCGATTTCAACATCACGGCCTGGAACGGGCGGTTCATCGCGCTGCTCGACCTGCCGTCGGATTTCGTGCGCGTCGGCCTTCCGCTCTCCGAGCTCATTGCCTTCAATGTCGAGCGCGGCGAATACGCCGCGTCCGAATTCGCGGCGCTCCTGGTCAATCGCGACGTCGCGAGCCAAAGCTGGCCCTATCTCTACGAGCGCAAGCGGCCGGACGGCACGGTGCTTGAGATCGTCTACGATCGCGCCGCCGAGGGCGGTTATGTCTCGACCTACACCGACGTGACCGAGCGCCACCGCGCTGCGGAGGCGTTGCGGCACGCCAACGAGGATCTCGAGCTGCGTGTCCGTGAGCGGACCGAGGCGCTCGAGCAGGCCAAGGCGGAGGCCGAGCAGGCCAATCTCGGCAAGACCCGCTTCCTGGCGGCGGCGAGCCATGATCTGCTGCAACCGCTGAACGCGGCACGTCTGTTCCTGTCGGCGCTCGACGAAAGCCTGCACGCTTCTTCGCACGCTGGTGTCACTGAGAAGGAACGAACTCTCGCCGGTAGTGCCATCACGGCGCTGCGCTCGACCGAGCATGTCCTCGACAGGTTGCTCGACATCTCCTCCTATGATGCCGGCGCTGTCAGTGCCGAGCCATCAGACTTTCCGATCGCCGATCTGCTCGTGCAACTGAACGTGGAATTCTCCGCGATGGCGCGCGAGCGAGGGCTCGTCCTCCGCGTCGTCGATTGCCAGCTCGCTGTGCGCAGCGATCCGCACTTGCTGCGGCGGATCCTGCAGAACCTGCTGTCGAATGCGCTGCGCTACACGCCCAGAGGACGCATCCTGCTCGGCTGCCGGCGACGCGGCGGCGATCTGCGCATCGAGGTCTGGGACACCGGTGTCGGCATCGCTGCCGCAGACCAGAAACGGATCTTCGAAGAGTTCCAGCGCCTGGCACCCGGATCGGAGAAGGGGCTGGGCCTGGGGCTTGCGATCGTCGATCGTGTCTCCCGGCTGCTAAGTCATCCCGTCGACCTCCGTTCGCGTCTCGGTCACGGTTCATGTTTTGCCGTCACGGTGCCGCTTGCGCGCGGCCCGGGAACGTCGCTCCAGCGCAAATCGGCGGACGCTGCGCCGGATGTGACAGAGCGGCCGCTGACGATCCTGTGCCTGGACAATGATGCGACTATCCTCGATGGGCTGACGGCGGTGCTCGGCGGCTGGGGTCATCGCGTCATGGTCGCGACCGATGCCGCCGGCGCAATGGCGGCGGCCGCAGCGAGCCCGCCCGACGTCGTGCTGGTCGATTATCATCTCGATGGGGAACGCACCGGCTTGGACTTTCTCGACGATCTCAGGCAGACATCGGGCCGCGGCACCTGCGCGCTGGTCGTCACAGCAGATCGCAGCGAGGCTGTCCGCACGGCGGCGAAGGCACGTGGCTGCGAGGTGCTTTCCAAGCCGGTCAAGCCGGCGGCGCTGCGTCGCTTCCTTGGCGGCGAAGCCTTGAGCCGGCAGTTCGGGACCAAACAGGGAGCCTCATCAGCGTGACCATGCGCATCCTTATCGGCGATGATCATCCGCTGGTGCAGGCTGCGCTCCGCAGCGCGCTGTCGACCGTGCTGCCCGACCTCGACATCATCGCCTGCCAGTCCCTCGACGAGGCGATCAGCGTGCTCTCGGCGCAGTCGGACGAGATCGACCTCATCCTATGGGACCTGACGATGCCGGGGATCCAGGGATTTGCCGCGCTGTTCATCCTGTCGGCGCAATTCCCGACGGTGCCGGTTGCGATCATCTCGGCGCGGCAGGACGCGGCCACGATCCGGCGCGCCATCGCCTATGGCGCGTCCGGCTACATCCCGAAATCGCTTGGTCTGCCCGAGATGGCGGACGCGATCACGAAGATACTGGCCGGTGAAATCTGGATGCCGCCCAATGTCGGCGGCCGCGGTTCGATCCAGAGCGCCGATGTCGAGCTTGCCGCGCGCATGGCCTCGCTGTCGGCGCAGCAGCTGCGCATTCTGGCGATGATCGTCGAGGGCAAGCTCAACAAGCAGATCGCGGGCGAGCTCGACATCGCCGAGCAGACCGTGAAGGGACACGTCTCCACGATCCTGCGCAAGCTCGGTGTCGGCTCGCGGACCCAGGCCGCGGTCCTCGCCGAGCGGCTGTCGTTCGGGCAGCCCGGCGGGAGCTGATCTCGCAAGGTCAAAAGCAAAACGGAGGCCGAGAGGCCTCCGTTCTTATTCGTCATCGCTGGCCTTGCCGCTTATCCCAGCCGGCCCGCCGCATGTGCCAGCAGCGTGTAGACCAGACCCGTCTCCGAGGTCAGGTGGCTGCGCAGCTCCTGCGGGCCGCGGCCCTCGCGGGCGACTTCGTCGAGCAGGCGTTCAAACTCGCTGATGTAGCGGTCGACCGTGCCCTTGAAGTTGCGGTCGGCGCGATATTTGCGGGCGACCTCGTCGAAGGCTTTCTGGCCGGCGGGGGTGTACAGGCGCTTGGTGAAGGCCTTGTTCTCGCCGCGCTGGTAGCGGTCCCACATCTCGGCGGCGAGGTTGCGGTCCATCAGTCGGCCGATATCGAGCGACAGCGATTCCAGCGGATTGCTGCTGGCTTGCGGGGCCTGCGGCTGCGGAACGGGTGCAGCCTGGCGGCCACGCGGGGCCTCACGTCCGGTCGGAGCCGCCTGGTTGGCGTCCGTGCGGTTGAGCAGATCCGACAGCCAGCCGTCGCGGCCCTGGTCGTTGCCACCAGGAGCGACCGGCGGGGCCTCGGTACGGCGCGAGGAGGCGGGCATGCCGAGGTCCGGCGGCGGCAGCGTCGAGGCGCTGCCGGTGTCGCGCATGCGGGTCTCGGTGCCACGGCCGCCCACAGACGCCATCACCGGCTCTTCCTGGCGCTGGACAGCGACGGAGGCGCGGCCCGCGGTGGTGACGTCGAGGCCGCGGCCGTGCTGGGCCACGATGCGGTTGAGCTCGGCGAGCGCCTCGATTTGGTCGACGATCACCTTGCGCATCTGCGCGGTGCTCTCGGCGGCCTCCTGCGGCATCTCGAGCACGCCGCGGCGCAGCTCGTTGCGGGTAGCTTCGAGCTCGTTGTGCATCTCGAAGGCCATCTGCTTCATGCTGGCGACGAGGTTGCCGAACTTCTCGGCCGACTGCTTGAACATCGCATCCGCCTCGTCGGTGGTCTGGCGGTAGATGTCGTGCATGGCCTCGATGGTCTGGCGGTGTTCCTCTTCGGACGCCGACCGCACAGCCTCGAACTGGCGGGTGATCGCGGCTGAGCCTGCACCGGCGGTCTCGGCGACCACGCGGGCGATGTCGCGGGCACGCTCTTCGGCCGCAGCGAGCGACTCATCGAGCAGCCCGGTGAAGCGCGACAGGCGCTGGTCGAGATCGGCGGTGCGCAAGTCGATGGTGGTGACGAGCGATTCTAGCGCCGCCTTGCGTTCGGCAAGCGAGGCGGTGGTGTTCTTGTTGCTCTGCTCGACGACCTGCGCGGCATCGACCAGCGCCTTGCCATGCGCGTCGAACTGGGTCGACAGCTCGCCGAGGTCCTGGAGCGCCCGCGTGGTCTTCGTGTTGAAGACGTTGAGCTGGTCTTCCAGGTTCTGCGTCGCCGCGCCGTTGCGCGAGGTGACGTCGTTCATCGCCGAGACGAAGTCGGCGACACGCGTCACCAGCGCCCGCTCCAGCGAGTTGAGGTTGTCGTGCGCACCGGTCAGCACCTCCTGGAGGAGGATGTTGCCTTCGCGCAGACGCTCGAACAGGGCGACCGTGTCGGTGCGCAGGATCTTGCTGGTCTCCTGCATCTCGGTGACGGCCGCGATCGAGACCTGGCGCGACTGGTCGATCGCCGCGCGCGAGGCCGATTCGAGGTCCTTGAGCGACTTGCCGACCGCGCTGGTCGCGATCTCGCTCGCCGCGTTGATGGTGCGGGCGACTTCGTTGCCGTTGCCCATCATGGTCTGTGAGAAGGCCTGGCCGCGCGTCTCGATCGACTTTAGCGCGTCCGAGGTGACGCGGTCGATGTCGAGCGTGAGCTGGCTGGTCTTCGAGCCGATCGCGTCCACGAGCGAGCCGCGCTTGGCGTCGATCATGTTGGAGAGGCGGTCGGCCTGCTGCTGCACATAGGTGACGATCTCGTCGGTCTTGCCGGTCATCGCCTGGCCGAAGCTCGAGCTGGCGGCGAGCACCGAACGCTCGACGTCGGCCGAGCTCGACTTGACCCGCGAGCTCGCCTCGTTGGAGGCGGAGATCAGCGCGTTCTGGGCGTTGAGCGCGCTGGTCTGGATGTCGTTGGTCGCGTTCGACGTGGCCGTGCTCAGCGCGCGCTCGATCTCGGTCGAGATCGTGCGGATCTGGCTTGCGGCATCCGCCGAGGTCGAGGTCAGCGAGGTCTGGGCCTCACGGGCGCTGTTGAGGATGGTCGAGGCGGTGTCGGCGCCGACCGCGGTCAGCGTGCGTTCGATATCCGTCGTCAGCGACTTGATTTGGCTCGCCGCGTCGGTCGAGGCGGAGATCAGCGTGCCCTGGGCTTCGCGCACGCCGCTGGTGAGCGCCTCGATGGTGGCGCCGCCGGCGGTCGCCAGCGCGCGCTGCATCTCGGCAGCGAGCGAGCGGACCTGGCCGGTCTGTTCCGCCGAGACCGAGAGCAGAGTGCTCTGGGCGTCGCGGGCGCTGGCCGTGATCGTTTCGGCGGTGCTCTGGCCGACCTGCGACAGCGAACGATGCACTTCGGCCGCGAGCGACTTGACCTGGCTTGCCGCCTCCGACGACGCGTTGACCAGGGTGCTCTGGGCCTCGCGCGCGCCGGCCAAAATGCTCTCTGCAGTCGAGGTGCCAGCCATGGAGAGCGACCGCTGCACGTCGGCCGTAAGAGCTTTGACCTGGTTTGCCGCATCCGCAGATCCGGCGACGAGCGTGCTCTGGGCCTCGCGCGCACCACTCATGATGCTCTCGGCCGTCGATGTACCCGCCATCGAGAGCGAACGCTGCACGTCGGAGGACAGGGCCTTGATCTGGTTGGCGGTCTCGGTCGAGGCCGCGATCAGCGTGCTCTGCGCATCACGGGCGCCGGCGGTGATCGATTCCGCCGTCGAGGTGCCGGCCAGCGAGAGCGAGCGCTGTACGTCGGCGGTGAGCGTCTTGACATGGTTGGCCGCGTCCGAGGACGCCGTGACGAGCGTGGTCTGCACCTCGCGGGCGCCGGCCAGGATCGAGGCCGCGGTGGCCGAGCCGGCTGCGGACAGCGTGCGCTCGACGTCGGCTGCGAGGCCCTTGATCTGGTTGGAGGCATCGCCTGAGGCCGCAACCAGCGACGACTGTGCTTCGCGGGCGCTGGTGAGGATCGAGTTCGCGGCACCGGTGCCGACCGCAGTCAGCGCGCGCTCGACCTCAGCCGAGGTCATCTTGAGCTGGGCGTTGACGTCGGAGGAGACCGTCATCAGCGACTGCTGCGCGGTGCGCGCACCGGTCTGGATCGTCTCGCTGGTGTTGACCACGAGGTTGGTGAGCGAGCGCTCGGCGTCTTCGACATGCGAGCGGATCGCGGTCGAGATCATCTCGGCGCGGGACATCATGTCCTCGCTGGCCTGACGGCCGCTGCTCTCGATGCGGCCGGCGACGGCCTCGACACGCGAGCCGAGCAGGTCCTCGAACTGCGCGACGCGGACGTCGATGTCGCTCGCGACCGAACCGACCTTGGTTTCGATCGCCTGCTGGATGTCCTGGAAGCGTGCCGTGACCGTGTCGGTCAGGTGCATGCTGCGGCCGTCGATGAGTTCGGCAACGCTGGTGATGCGGCGGTCGACCGCGTCGATCGCCTGCGCGGTGCCGTCCGTCAGCGTCGAGGTCAGCAAAGTGAGGCGGGTGTCGATCGACTGCACCGCCTGCGAAGCGCCGTTGGTCAGCGCGCTCGTCAGGTAGGTGAGGCGGCTGTCGACGGACTCCAGCGCCTGCGATGCGCCGCTGTTGAACGTCGTCGTGAGGTGCGTCAGCCGCGTATCGATCGCCTGGATCGACTGCGAAGCCCCGTCGGTCAGCGTCGTCGTAAGGTTGGTCAGGCGCGAGTCGATGGATTCGAGCGCCTGTGCCGCGCCGCCGGTGAGCGTCGTCGTGAGGTTGGTCAATCGCGCGTCGATCGACTGGATCGCCTGCGTCGCACCGTCGGTCAGCGTCGTCGACAGCGTGTTGAGACGTCCGTCGATGGTCTCGGTGACGGACTTGGCACGGGCGTCGAACGACTGCTCGAGCGCGCCGACGCGGCCGCCGAGCTGCTCGTCGAAGGTCTTGATGTGGCCTTCGATCGTGCCGTCGAGGCTGGCGATCTTGCCGTTCAGCGAGGCGTCGAAGTTGGACACGCGTTCGCCGATCGTGGTCTCGAACTGCACCAGGCGCTGGTCGAGAATGGCCGTGATCTCGCCGCCGTTGGAGGTGAAGCGGGTGTCGAAATTCTCGACATAGGTCTTCAGCGACTCATGGATGTCTTGCGTGCGCTGGCCCATGCGCTCGACGATCTCGCCGCCGAAGGTCTTCACGGTGCGATCGAACTCGGAGATGTGGCGCGTGATCAGGGCGCCCAGCGTGCCGGAATCGCGGGCGAACTTCTCGACCAGCTCGGTGCCCTGGTTCTTCACCAGTTCGTCGAACGCGCTCATCTGCAGCGACAGCGAGTCGTGCGCGGTCTCGGTCTGGCTGACGACCTTGGCGACGAGGGTGTTGACGGTGGCGTCGAGCGCCTCGCTCGCCTTGTCGCCGGAGGTCATGATCTGGCCGGCGAGGCGGTTGCCGGCGTCGTCGATCTTGGCGGAGATGTCGTTGGAGCGCAGCTCGAGCTCGAGCAGCAGCGAGTCCGACGAGTTCTTCAAGCTGTCGTGGACCTGCTCGGTACGCTCCGAGATGCCGTCGACGATGGCGGCGGAACGCTGCTCGAACTCGCCGGTGATGCGGTCGATGCGCTCGTTCAGCATCTCGTGGACGCGGTCGGCGAGGTCGACGAATTCGTCGTGGACGTGACCGGTCTTGAAGTTGAGGCTGGTGGTCAGCCGCTCGCTGGCGTCGAGCACCGCGCGCGTGGTCTCGGCGCTGGCCTCCTCGAGCCGGTCGAGCAGGTCGCCACCGCGCTCGCCGAGCGCCAGGATCATGTTGTCGCCGGCATGGCTCAGCGCGCCGGTGATGTGGGCGCCGCGCTCTTCCAGCGCGCCGGTGATGGATTTCGCGACCTCGTCGACGCGCGAGGCGATCGCGTCCGAGATCAGCGCGATGTCGTGGCGGAGGTCGATCTGCACGCCCGAAATGGCGCTGCGGACCTGCTCGGCCTGGCCGACCAGGTTGTCGCGCTGATGCGCGATATCCTGCAGCAGGGCGCGGATACGGACTTCGTTGTCGGAATAGGCGCGCTCGAGTGCGGCAACTTCGTTGGCGACCAGCGTCTCGAGCTCGCCGGCGCGTGCGATGGCGCGCTCGATGCCGTCGCCCATCGCCGCGACCTCGCGGCGGATGGCCTGGCCGACGGTGACCATGGAATCCGACGCCGAGCCTTCCGGCTCGGAGAAGCGGATCGCAACTTGCGCCATCGCCTGCGCGACCTGGCTCATCTGCTGGCCGCGCCAGACCAGGCTCGCGAGGAAATAGAACAGCATGATCGGCGCGAAGAACATCGTGGCGAGGCCGGCGATCGCCAGCACGCCGCCGCTCTCGCCCATGGCGGCCCGGATCGAGGGCAGGAAGCCGACCGTCAGCGCGGCGCAGGCCGCCAGCCAGACGACGGTGAAGATGGTCGCGCCGGTGTAGATGTTGCGGGCAGGGCGGCCCGTCTGCAGCGACTGCAGCAACTGGCCGATGGTCTCTTGGTCGTCATTGGCGGCGCGGCGCGAGGCGCGCGGTTCCTCGATGGAATCGATCACGGCGCGCTCGTTGGCGGCAGGCCGCGGCTCGAAGGCCGGCTCGTCGAACACGGGCGGCGCGGGCGGTGCGACCGGCGGTGCCGTTTCGTTGCGCATCGATGCGCTGCGGCTGGTATCGGCAGCCGTATCGCTGATGTTGAGGGCTTCCTGGATCGCAGAAAGCGCAACTTCTGTGGGGTCTTTGACCTTTTTGGGAGTATTGGCCATGTTCAGTCCGAGCCCTCGTTACTTTTACGCGTCCCCCCGCGAGCCCTGCGCGCTGCGCAAGTTCACAGACCGGATCATGCCGCTTGCGCGGATCTCCGAGCCATCCCCACCCGGACGGCTTGTCCGCCAATTTCCGCAACATCCTATTGGCAGAGCGTCGCGAATGAAATGCCCGCGATTAAGACATTCTTAATCATCGTTAACAGGAATGGCCCGTAACACCTTAGGCCTAAATGAAATTCTCCACCGGACTCGGTGGATTGCGGCAACTTTTCGTCCAGAAACGGGCGGATTTGCGTAAAACGGCCTAAACACTTCGTTAACCATTTCCGTGCTTCGGTTGCGAGGAACCGCCGGACCGGCGGACCATCGCGCGATGCCGGGGCCTGCGCCATGACGCCTGAACTGCAACGGATGGACTGGATGCCCTCGCCCCCGCTTGCACCCATCGACAGCCCGCTTGACCTCGACCACCTTTCGCGCATGACGCTGGGCGACGCCGAGCTTGAGCAGGAAGTGCTGGCGATGTTCGCCGAGCAGGCGGTCCGCCTGATCGCGGCAATGGCCGCGCTGCCGGCGGAGACCGGCGCGCTCGCGCACAAGCTGAAAGGCTCGGCGCGCGGGATCGGCGCGTTCGCGGTCGCCGATGCCGCCGCCAGCCTCGAAACGGCGGTCCGGATCGGCCGCAACCAGCCACATGCCCTTGCCGCGCTGAAAGAGGCGGTCGCCGAGGTTCGCGCGGCCATTGCGACGATCCTCAAGCACTAAAGCCGGGGTCTCCAAAGGGCCGTGGTCTGCGCACTAGCGCGGCCCGGAGCGACCCGTTATAGGACAACCCGGACCCTCCTTTTTCCCCAGATCGCGGCAGCACGAGAACACATGGCCAAAATTCACTTTGTCGATCACAAGGGCGAAACCCGCACGGTGGACGTCGAGAACGGCGCGACCGTGATGGAAGCCGCTATCCGCAACAGCATTCCCGGCATCGAGGCCGAGTGCGGCGGCGCCTGCGCCTGCGCGACCTGCCATGTCTATGTCGACGAAGCGTGGCGCGAGAAGGTCGGCAGCCCGACGCCGATGGAAGAGGACATGCTCGACTTCGGCTTCGACGTGCGCCCGAACTCGCGCCTGTCGTGCCAGATCAAGGTCTCCGACGAGCTCGACGGGCTCGTGGTGTCGACGCCGGAACGTCAGGCCTGATCGCCCGAATTAAGTGCTCGGCAGCGCGACCTCGATGCCGCGCTTGTGCCAGGGCTTGAATTTCGCGATCACCTCTGCGGTCAGCGGCGCCGGCCGCCGCGTCGCCTCGTCGAGCAGAACGCCGACTGACGTCGCCGACGCGATGCACTTTCCATGCGAGAACACGACCTGCTCGAAGGTCACTGACGTGCGTCCGAGCTTCACGACGCCGAGACCGAGCTCGATCGTGCCCGGCCAGCGTAGCTCGGCGCGGAAATGCATGTCGAGCCGCACCATGATCCAGGCGAAGCCCGGCGGTGTCAGGCCGTATTCGGGGAGCTTCATCAGGGTGACACGGCCGGTCTCGAAATATGTGGCGTAGACCGCGTTATTCACGTGCTGGTTGGGGTCGAGATCGCCGAAGCGGACGTTGTCGCTGAGGCGAAAAGGGAAGTCCTCCAGGCGCGGCGTCGTTTCGAGGCGGCTTGGTGCGTTCACCGATTGATCTCCGTCAAATCCAACCTCGTTACAGCCCAGTTATTTTGGCCCGGCAAGTGGTGTGCTTGCGGGGCGCTCCCGCTTTTATGCCTTCCCTGATCCATCCCCGTTGGTTAGACAGGCAGGGTTCCTCTGCCCATAGGGCGCCGTCCAACCGATAACGACCGATAAAGAGACGACATGAGCGACGTGATCAAAACCGATGTGCTGATTATTGGCGCTGGCCCCTGCGGTCTGTTCGCCGCCTTCGAGCTTGGCCTTCTCGACATGAAGGCGCATTTCGTCGACATCCTCGACAAGGTCGGCGGCCAGTGCGCCGAGCTCTATCCGGAAAAACCGATCTACGACATTCCAGGGATTCCGCAGGTGTCGGGGCAGGGCCTCACCGAGGCGCTGATGGAGCAGATCAAGCCGTTCCATCCGACCTTCCATCTCGGCGAGATGGTCGAGACCGTGGAGAAGATCGGCGATCCCGCGTTCCGCTGCACCACCGACACCGGCAAGGTGTTCGAATGCAAGGTGGTGGTGATCGCGGCCGGCGGCGGCTCGTTCCAGCCCAAGCGTCCGCCGGTGCCCGGCATCGAAGCCTATGAAGGCACCTCGGTGCACTACGCCGTACGCAAGATGGAAAATTTTCGCGACAAGAACGTGCTGATCGTCGGCGGCGGCGATTCCGCGCTCGACTGGACGCTCAACCTGCATCCGCTGGCCAAGCGCGTCACGCTGCTGCATCGTCGCGACGATTTTCGCGCCGCGCCCCACAGCGTCGAGCAGATGCGCGCGCTGGTTGCCGACGGCAAGATGGATCTGCGCCTGGGCCAGGTCACAGCGCTGTCAGGTGCTGATGGCCAGCTGACCGGCGCCACGGTCAAGGGCAACGACAACAATGTCAGCGAGATCGCCTGCGACACCATGCTGCCGTTCTTCGGACTGACCATGAAGCTTGGTCCGGTTGCGAACTGGGGCATTGCGCTGGAGAACAATCTGGTGCCGGTCGAGACGTCAGCGTTCGAGACCAACGTGCCCGGCGTCTTCGCGATCGGCGACATCAACACCTATCCAGGCAAGATCAAGCTGATCCTGTGCGGCTTCCACGAGGGCGCACTGATGTCGCAAAAAGCCCACCGCTACGTGTATCCGGAGAAGCGGCTCGTGTTCCAGTACACGACCTCGTCCTCCAGCCTGCAAAAGAAGCTCGGTGTCAACTAGTGGCACCGGTGTCGGACGCGTGACCTCCCATAGTTCTGGTGCTGGAATCGTTCGCGAAATCGCCGTAGTCTGCGGCCAATCCGGTCTTGGCAAGCAAGTTGTTTGGCTTAGCAAGGTGATGATAATGCGGAATCCTTTTTCGAGCTTTCGGCTGCTCTCGCTTCTGACGCTCGCTGTCGCCCTGGCGATTGGCGCGGCGAAGCCGGCCGCGGCGCAAGCGCCGGCTCAGCAGCCGACCGCAGCGGGCCTCTGGCAGAAAGTCGAAGACGGCAGGCCGGTGGGCTGGTTTCTCTTCATCGATCACAACGGCATCTTCGAAGGCGTCATCGCGAAGACCTTCCCCCGTCCCGGCGACAATCCGAACGAGGTCTGTGCGAAATGCACTGACGATCGCAAGAACCAGCCGGTGCTCGGGCTCTCGTTCATCCGCGACATGAAGCGCGACGGGCTGAAGTATGAGGGCGGCAACGTGGTCAATCCGCGTGACGGCAACATCTGGAAGGCCAAGATGACGGTCAGCCCGGACGGACAAACGCTGACCATGCGCGGCTTCCTCGGCATATCACTGTTCGGCAAGGACGAGACCTGGCAGCGTCTGCCGGATGCCAACATGGCTGAGGTCGATCCCGCGATCATCGCCAAATATCTTCCCGCACAAGCCGCCGCGACCAAGCTGCCGCCTGCATCTGCCAAGAAGGGGGGCGCGGGGATGATGGCGCCGGCAGCGAAGAAGTAGGTTAGCCGCGCGGCTGTTGCGGCCGCTGTCTCACACATCACTGCCAATTCTGTAGGCGAGCGCATTCGTCGAAAGGCCAATGCCGGCTACGGCTCCGCCAGTAGTTCCCCGGAATGCGCCCTGGCGCTGGATTTGCATAGCTGTCGGCAAAGCCGCTGGGGGAACGAGTCGTCGTTTTTACGCCTGTTCAAGGGCGTGAGCGGCCTTGTCTGTCCCTCGTGGCGCGATTCGACCGCGAGAGACGATATGAGACTTGCAAGACCGTGTACGGCGATAGTGCCGGGACTGCTCCTGCTGCTGGCGACATCGGCGCTCGCGCGCGATGACGGCCGCTATGCCAACTCGCCGCTCAAGCCGTGGTTCGAGAGCCTGCGCAGCGAGTACGGACAGTGCTGCTCGGACGCCGACGGCTATGTCGTTGCCGATGTGGACTGGGAGTCCGACAAGGGACACTACCGTGTGCATCTCGACGAGGAGTGGGTCGTCGTGCCCGACGGCGCAGTCATCACCGAGCCGAACAAGATCGGGCGCACGATGGTGTGGAAGCATTATATCGATGGCCACCCGCGCGTGCGATGTTTCATGCCGGGCAGCATGACGTAAAAATGCCCACGGCGCCCGCGACTGGTGCGGGCGCTGCGATGAAAGCGAGGCTTAGCGCGCTTCGCTGTCGGAGGTCGTGCTGGCGAACCGCTTCACGCGTGGTGACAGCACCGACATCTGTGCGGGCGAGGCGGGCATTCCGGCGACGATCATCATGGGCGCGGTCGATTGCTCCTCGACACCGGCGCCGCCGAGCACCTGCACTTGCGTCGCCGAGATCGGAAACGACTTCACTTCGTAGGAGGGAAGCTCGCCGGCAAATGCGCCGGCTGTGCTCGCAATCATCGCGCCTGTCACGGTAATCATCGAGAGAATACGCATTTCAAAATCTCCGTTGAAGATATCAATCGGAGGTTTGGTCGTGGCACCACTGCGATAGGTTCGCTTGTGTGCGAACATTCGATCACTGTCGCTGGATAAATTTGGTTGCGCGACACGGCGGAATGAAACGAGGAGGAAATTTTCCGCGCCAATGTTTCAGGACGGCTTCGCGAAAGACGGATGATCCTGCTCTACGCGTCGAGCCTGGACTCTCGCACCACTGCGGGCTTCGACCGCTCGCGGGCGCGGCGCCGGTTCACGTCACCGGCGCCGGATTGAACAGCGTGAGATCGTTGTGGATGCCCCAGCGGTCGGACCACGGCTTGGTGCGGCCGGAGGCGACATCGAGGATCAGGCGGAACAGGTCCCAGCCGGTTTCCTCGATGGTCTTTGCGCCGGTGGCGATACCGCCCGCATCGAAATCGATCAGGTCCTTCCAGCGACGGGCGAGCTCAGTGCGGGTCGCGACCTTGATCACGGGCGCAGCCGCGAGGCCGTAAGGCGTGCCGCGGCCGGTGGTGAACACCTGCAGCGTCATGCCGGAGGCGAGCTGGAGCGTGCCGCAGATGAAGTCGGAGGCTGGCGTTGCCGCGAACAGCATGCCCTTCTGCGTCGCCTTCTGGCCGGGCGACAGCACACCGGTGATGGCTGATGAGCCGGACTTGACGATCGAGCCCAGCGACTTCTCGACGATGTTGGCGAGGCCGCCCTTCTTGTTGCCGGGCGTGGTGTTGGCGCTGCGATCGGCGCCGCCCCGGGCGAGATAAGAATCGTACCAGGCCATCTCGCGTACCAGCGCGCGGCCGACGTCCTCGTTGATGGCGCGGCGGGTGAGCAGCTGGATGGCATCGCGCACCTCGGTGACTTCGGAGAACATCACCGTGGCGCCGGCGCGCACCAGCAGATCGGCGGCGAAGCCGACGGCAGGATTGGCGGTGACGCCGGAGAAGGCATCGCTGCCGCCGCATTGCAGGCCGATAACGAGGTGGGAAGCGGGGCAGGTCTCGCGCGTGCGGGTGTTGAGCACCTTCAGCCGCGCCTCGGCCTGGGTCATGATCGCATCGACGATCGCGCCAAAGCCGTCAAAGGCTTCGTCCTGCATGCGCACAATGGCGTTATCAACGCCTTCCGGCACCAGCCGCTCGGGCGCGAGCTTTTCGCAGCCGAGGCCGACGACCAGGATCTCGCCACCAAAGTTGGGATTCAGCGCGAGGTTTTGCAACGTGCGGATCGGCACGACTGCGTCCGGCGCGGTGATGGCGACGCCGCAGCCATAGGCGTGCGTCAGCGGCACGACGTCGTCGACCTTCGGGTACTTCGGCAGCAGCTCGGCGCGGATGCGCTTCACTGCGTATTCCATCGTGCCCTTGACGCATTGCACGGAGGAGGAAATGCCGAGGATGTTCTTGGTGCCGACCGATCCGTCCGGATTGCGATAGCCCTCGAAGGTGAAGCCTTCGAGCGGCGGCAGCGGCGCGGGGACGGCGGTCGAGATTTCCAGCTTGTCGAGGGCAGGCGCCTCGGGCATGCGGATGCGGGCTTCGTCGACCCATTCGCCGGCCAGGATCGGCGAGAGCGCGTAGCCGATCACCTCGCCATAGCGGATGATCGGCTCATCTTGTGCGATGTCGACCAGGGCGGTCTTGTGCCCTTGCGGGACAAAAGCGCGCAGCGTCAGTCCGCAGGCGAAGCGGGAGCCGGCGGGAAGCCCGAAGTCATTGACCACGATCGCGACATTGTCGCGCGCGTTGAGCTTGATGTAGCGGGGCTGCTCTTTGGCTGCGACGTCCTGGTCCATCGTGGACTCCGAAGTGTAGGGTGGGTTAGCCCCGCAGATGCGCAGAGCGCATCTGCTCGGCGTAGCCCACCACTGTCTCAATCCGCGGAAGCAGAAGAGGTGGGTTACGCCAGCGAACTGTGCTTCGCGCAGCAGCGGGCTAACCCACCATACGAAGTCAGCCCATCAACCCGGATAGGTGTAAGCCGTCTTCACCGTCGTGTAGAACTCGCGTGCATAGGAGCCCTGCTCGCGGGCGCCGTAGCTTGAGCCCTTCCGGCCGCCGAACGGCACATGGTAGTCGACGCCGGCGGTGGGCAGATTGACCATCACCATGCCTGACTCGCTGTTGCGCTTGTAGTGCGAGGCGTATTTCAGGCTGGTGGTGCAAATGCCGGATGCGAGACCGAACTCGGTGTCGTTGGAGATCGCCAGTGCTTCCTCGTAATTCTTGGCGCGGATGACGGCTGCGACCGGGCCAAAGATTTCTTCACGTGCGATGCGCATGTTGTTGTTGGCCTCGGTGAACAGCGCCGGCTGGAGATAGTGGCCGGGATTCTCGCGCTTGAGCAGCTCGCCGCCGAAGGCGAGCTTGGCGCCCTCGTCCTGGCCGATCTTGATGTAGCGCAGGTCCTGGTCGAGCTGGCTCTGGTCGACCACCGGGCCGATATGCACGCCGGCCTTGAGCGCATCGTCCACCGACAGGCTGTTCAGACGTTCGGCCACCGCGGCAACGAAGCGGTCATGAATGCCTTCGGTCACAATCAGGCGGGACGAGGCGGTGCAGCGCTGACCGGTCGAGAAATAGGCGCCGTTGACGGCGACCTCGACTGCGGTCTTGAGGTCCGCATCATCGAGCACGACCAACGGGTTCTTGCCGCCCATCTCGAGCTGGAATTTCTTCATCGGGTTCGAGAGCACGCAGGCCTGCGCGATCTTGCGGCCCGTCTGCACCGAGCCGGTGAAGGAGATCGCCGCGACATCGGGGTGTTCGAGCAGGGTCTGGCCGACCACCGAACCGGAGCCGACCACGAGGTTGAACACGCCGGCTGGAATGCCCGAGCGGGTGATGATCTCGGCGAGCGCGTGGCCCGAGCCGGGCACCAGCTCGGCCGGCTTGAACACCACGGTGTTGCCGTAGCAGAGCGCGGGCGCGATCTTCCAGGCGGGGATCGCGATCGGGAAATTCCAGGGCGTGATCATGCCGACGACGCCAACCGGCTCACGGGTCAGCTCGACATCGAGACCGGGACGCACCGAGGCACCCTTCTCGCCGATCAGCCGCAGGGCTTCGCCGGCGAAGAATGCGAAGATCTGGCCGGCGCGGGCGACCTCGCCGATGCCCTCGGGCAGCGTCTTGCCTTCCTCGCGCGCCAGCAGGCGGCCAAGCTCTTCCTTGCGGGCGAGGATCTCGGTGGAGATCTTGTTCAGCGCATCGTAGCGCACCTGCGGCGTCGACTGCGCCCAGGCCGCGAAGGCGGCCTTCGCGGCGGCGATCGCCTTCTCGGTCTGCGCCTTGTCGGCCTTGGCGTATTCGCCGACGACATCGTTGGTGTTGGAGGGGTTGATGTTCTTGGTGACGCCGGAGCCATCGACCCACTCGCCGCCGATGAAGTTTTTCAGGATCGCAGTCATACAGTCCTCCAAGTCATTTAAGGGGGCATGATCCTAGTCGGAAAACCGGTACCCACTTTTCCGGGATCATGCCTCAGTTTCTTAGCGAACGAGGCAGGGACGCTTGTCGTCAAAGGTCCAGCCCGGGATCAAATCCTGCATGGCAATAGCGTCATCACGGGCGCCGAGTCCATGCTTCTTGTAGAGCTCATGCGCGGCCTCGATGGCCGCCCGGTCGATCTCGATGCCGAGACCCGGACGATCCGGGACCGCGATCTTGCCGCCGCGGATCAGCAGCGGCTCCTTGGTCAGCGCCTGGCCATCCTGCCAGATCCAGTGGGTGTCGATCGCGGTCACCTTGCCGGGGGCAGCCGCGCCGACATGGGTGAACATGGCGAGCGAAATGTCAAAGTGGTTGTTGGAGTGCGAGCCCCAGGTCAGGCCGTTGTCACGGCAGGTCTGGGCGACGCGCACGGAGCCTTGCATGGTCCAGAAATGGGGATCGGCGAGCGGAATGTCCACCGCGCCTAGATGTAGCGCATGGGAGAGCTGACGCCAGTCGGTGGCGATCATGTTGGTCGCGGTCGGCAGACCCGTGGCGCGGCGGAACTCGGCCATGATCTCGCGGCCGGAGAAGCCGGCCTCGGCACCGCAGGGATCCTCGGCATAGGCGAGGATGCCGTGCATGTTCTTGCAGAGGCTGATGGCCTCGTCGAGTGACCAGGCGCCGTTCGGGTCGAGCGTGACGCGGGCATTGGGGAAACGCTTGGCGATCGCCGTGACGGCCTCGATCTCTTGTTCGCCGCGGAGCACGCCGCCCTTGAGCTTGAAATCGGCGAAGCCGTAATGGTCCTGCGTGGCTTCCGCCAGGCGCACCACGGTCTCCGGCGTCATCGCCTCTTGGTGGCGGAGGTTGAACCATTCCGCCTTGCCGGTCTCCCCCTTGACGTAGTCGAGCTTGCTCTTGCCGATGTCACCGACGAAGAAAAGGTAGCCGAGCGTCTCGACGCTGCTGCGCTGCTGGCCTTCGCCGAGCAGGGCTGCGACCGGCAGATTGAGATGCTGGCCGAGCAGGTCGAGCAGGGCGGATTCAATTGCGGTGACCGCGTGGATCATCACGCGCAGGTCGAAGGTCTGCTTGCCGCGTCCGCCGGCATCGCGGTCGGCGAAGGTCGAACGGACATCGGCGAGGATGTTGTTCATCGCGCCGACGGTCTTGCCGATCACGAGATCGCGGGCGTCCTGCAGCGTCTGCCAGATCTTTTGCCCGCCCGGCACCTCGCCGACGCCGGTATGGCCGGCATTGTCGGTGAGGATGACGATGTTGCGGGTGAAGAACGGCGCGTGCGCGCCGCTCAAGTTGAGGAGCATGCTGTCGCGGCCGGCAACCGGGATCACTTGCATCGCCGTGACGACCGGTGCGCCAGCGACTGACGCACCAGAAATATCTGTCCGGGCCATCGCACACTCCTCCCTGTTGTCGTTTGTTATTCTGCAGCCTGTTGTGACGAGCGGATGGCGGGCAGGTTCTTCGCCAGCGCGGCCAGTTCCGTCACCTCCTGCTCGGTCAGGTCGGTTAGCGGCGGACGCACCGGGCCGGAATCGCGGCCGATCACCTTCATGCCGGCCTTGATGATCGAGACCGCATAGCCCTTCTTGCGGTTACGGATCGCGATCAGCGGGAGGATGAAATCCTTCAGACCGGCATGGATGGTCGCATGGTCGCGCTTGCGGACCGCGGCGTAGAAATTGGTGGCGAACTCAGGCACGAAGTTGAACACGGCCGAGGAGTAGGTCGTCACGCCCATGTCGAGATAGGGCAGCGCGAAGGTCTCCGCGGTCGGCAGGCCGCCGACATAGGTCAGGCGATCGCCGAGCTTGGTATAGACACGGGTCATCAGCTCGATGTCGCCGATACCGTCCTTGTAGCCGACGAGGTTCGGGCAGCGCTCGGCGAGGCGCGCGAGCGTATCCGGCTGAAGGATGGCGTTGTCTCTGTTATAGACGATGACGCCGATCTTCACGGAGGCGCAGACGGCCTCGACGTGGGCGGCAAGGCCGTCCTGCTCGGAATGGGTGAGGTAGGGCGGCAGCAGCAACAGGCCATCCGCGCCGGCCTTCTCGGCGCCAACAGCGATCTCGCGGGCGATGGCGGTGCCATAGCCGGTGCCGGCGAGCACGGGCACGCGGCCCTTGGTCTCGTCGACGGCGACCTTGACCACTTGCGGGACTTCAGTCGGGGTCAGCGAGAAGAACTCGCCGGTGCCGCCGGCGGCAAACAGACCTGCGACGTCATAGCCGCACAGCCAATCCATGTTGGCGCGGTAGGTCGCTTCGTCGAAGGAGTAGTCCGCCTTGAATGGCGTGACGGGGAAGGACAGGAGGCCCGATCCGATCTTCTGGGCCATTTCCTGCGGGGTCATCTTGCTCATGGGCGCTGCTCCCTGCTCTCGTATGTGTCGGGGACGCTCACTGAGGCACGCGTCCATAGACCGCTGTTTAGGAAACCGTTCGATGCGCGTCCAAGCCAAAGCCTATATCGACCGATGCGGATTGAGCATCAATCCTCCACGACCTCCGCGGACGACAATTCGCTGGCGATTTTGACCAGCGCCGACAGCAGCGGATTCTCGTCGTCGCGGCGCCAGACCATGAAGAGCTCGACCGGGACGCGGTTGCGCAGCTTCAGCGGCCGCAGCCGGACGTCGGAGATCTTGAGGCCGGCGGCCGCGGCGGGCACGATGGCGAGGCCGAGACCGGCGCGCACCATCGCCAGGATCGAGTGGATCTGACTCAAGTGCTGGACATAGCGCGGCAGGATGTCGGCGCGGGTGAACAGCGCCACCAGGAGATCGTGGAAGTAGCGGCTCTCATAGGGCGAATACATCACGAAGGGCTGGTCGTCGAAGTCCTTGATGGTGATGTTCTCGGCATTCGCCAGCGGATGCTTCTTCGGGATCGCGGCCAGCAGGGGCTCGGCGACGACGCGGCGGCTGGCAAGCTCCGGCCGCGCGATCGGCGGCCGCAGCAGGCCGGCATCGATCTGGCCCGAGGTGAGGGCCTCGAACTGATCGCCGGAGACCATCTCCTTCAGCGAGAAGTCGACCTCCGGCAGCTTGGCGCGGCAGGCCGCGACCAGCTCAGGCAGGAAGCCGTAGGCGGCTGCGGCTGTGAACCCGATCTTGACCGAGCCGGTCTTGCCGAGCGCGATGCGGCGAGCCACCTGCGAAGCGCTTTCCGCAAGCTTCAGGATGCGGCGCGCCTCGGGCAGGAAGCTGCGGCCCGCCGGTGTCAGGCGCACCGAGCGGCTGGTGCGCTCCAGCAGTGGTGCGTCGATGATATGCTCGAGCACCTGGATCTGCCGTGACAGCGGCGGCTGGGTCATGTTCAGCCGCGCGGCGGCGCGGCCGAAATGCAGTTCCTCCGCCACCGTGACGAAACAGCGGAGCTGGTTGAGGTCGAACATCGATACATGCCTTGGATGGATAAGGCGTTTCCCCGGCACTTCTAGCATCGATCGCCTCCAAAACAAAGACGGCGGCCTTTTGGGAGCCGCCGTTGAGTTGCCTGTCCCACTCCGATCACTCGGAGCGCTCAGGAGGAATGTTCGAGCACCACCCGCTCGATCTTGCCGACCACCACGAGATAGGCGACGGCGGCCACCAGCGCGTTGATGCCGACGAACACCAGGGCGCCGTTGAAGGAGCCCGTTGCGGCCACGATGTAGCCGATCACGATCGGCGTGGTGATCGAGGAAAGGTTGCCGAAGGCATTGAACAGGCCGCCGGAGACACCGCCGGCTTCCTCAGGCGAGGTGTCGGCGACCACAGCCCAGCCGAGCGCGCCGATGCCCTTGCCGAAGAAGGCGAGTGCCATGAAGCCGACCACCAGCGCCTGGCCGTCGACATAATTGCAGGCGATGATCGACATCGACAGCAGCATGCCGCCGACGATCGGGATCTTGCGCGCCAAGGTCAGCGAGCCGGTCTTGCGCAGGATGACGTCGGAAATGATGCCGCCGAGCACGCCTCCGACGAAGCCGCACAATGCGGGCAGCGTCGCGACGAAGCCGGCTTGCAGGATCGACAGGCCGCGCTCCTTGACGAGGTACACGGGAAACCAGGTCAGGAAGAAATAGGTCAGCGTGTTGATGCAGTATTGACCGAGATAGACGCCGAGCATCATGCGATTGGAGAGCAACTGGCGGATATGCTCCCATTTCGGACCGGAGTCCGCTGCGCGCTCGTCTCTGGGCGCGTCGAGATCGACCAGCGCGCCGCCCTCCTTGATGTAGTCGAACTCGGCCTCGTTGACGCCGGGATGCTCCTTCGGGCCGTAAACGGTCTTGATCCAGACGAGGCCCATGAGGATTCCAAGCCCGCCCATCACGAAGAACACGTAGCGCCAGCCGTAATCATGGGCGATCCAGCCCATCAGCGGCGCGAAGATCACGGTGGCGAAATACTGCCCCGAATTGAAGAAGGCCGACGCCGTGCCGCGCTCATTGCCGGGAAACCAGGCCGCGACGATACGGGCGTTGGCGGGGAAGGACGGTGCTTCGGCGACGCCGACCAGGAGGCGAAGCGCGAACAGCACGGTGACGGCAACGCCGGCGCTGAGGAAGCCGACCCAGCCCTGCATCATCGTGAACAGCGACCAGACGATGATGCTGAAGGCATAAACGAGGCGCGAGCCGTAGCGGTCGAGCAGCCAGCCGCCCGGCACCTGGGCCACGACATAGGACCAGCCGAAGGCCGAGAAGATCCAGCCCATGGCGACCGGATCGAGATGAAGTTCCTTGGAGAGGGCGGGGCCTGCGATCGAGAGCGTGGCGCGGTCGGCGTAATTGACCGTAGTGACCAGGAACAGCATGGTCACGATGAACAGCCTGACGCGAGACCTCCTCACATCCGTTGCGGACACCACTGCGCTCATCTGGCGCCTCCTCGAACTCGAATTGTTTCCTCTCTGCGACTCCTAGAGGCGCGCGCGGGAAAGTGTCCAAGTTGAAGGGGGTATCGATTGATGCCGGTTTTGAATTGATGGAACGGCAGGCGCCACGTGCTCCACTATCATTCCCCGCGAAGGCGGGGAATCCAGTAAGCCGCAGCTTCTCGATTCATCGCGCCTTTCACGGAGGCCAGAGTCCCTCCGTGGAAAGCTTCTGGATTGCTTCGTTGCGCTCGCAATGACGGTGGAGAGAGCTCGCCTACTGCTGCGTGCCGCCCAGCAGTGGCGCTAGCAATCCGCGCGTGACGCCCGGCGGCACGGCATCCAGCCCCAGCACTGCGCTTGCAGCGGGCAGCGTCGCATCCGCCATCGCGGCGTGGCCTTCGGCGCTCGGATGCACGGCGCCGCCGTAGACCGCCGAGAGCACGCCCCAGGTCGCGTCGTGGATGTCGTTCGGCTGGCTCGCCGCCGGCAACCCCTGGGGATAGGTCATCGCTGCGAAATAGCTGTCATTGGCGTCGCGGATCCAGCGCGCGCGCGGCAGGTAGGCGCGATACTCCGAGGCGCCGCGGCCGCACAACATCGGCTGGCTCGCCCCCGACACGATGTCCGGATTGAAGCTCTGTCCGTTCTCGGCAAAGCAGGTGCGGTCGAATTCGGGATCGTTGCCGGCATGCGCGCAGAAGCCGTGATCGGCGAATGCGGCCTGGTGGGTATCGACAAACGTCATGCGGTCAGCTTCGGGATCGCGGCACAGCGCACCGTTCGTGCAGGTGGCGAGCCCCTTCAGCTGCGGCAGGAACTCCGTGTCGACGAAGGTCGAGACGCGCGTGAGGCGCTGCGGATCGGCCTTGAAGGCAGGATGGATGTCAAAGCCGCCGCGGCCTCCGCGACAGGGCACGCCGCCGTCTGCAAGCGCCGGATTGGCGTAGGAGACATAGACCACATGCGAGAGATCGCCGCCGACCAGTGGCTTCAGCGCCTCGCGCAGCTTGGCGAAATTCTGCGGCAGCTCGCGCTGGAGCGCGTCACGGGAATCGTCGACGCTCGCCATCACCCCGGAGCGGCGGAACAGTGCACGTTCGGTCGCTGTGTCGACGATGACGTCGGCGACCAGGCCGGAGAAGTAGACGTCGTTGGCGCCGATCGAGAGCAGCACGAGATCGAGATTGCGATCCGGCTGACGCTTCTTCGCCGCGGTGAGCGCCTCGCGCAGTTCGGCGACCTGCGCATTCACGCTGGTGTTGCAGACGCCGGACTTGCCGGGCGGGCATTCGCGGGCGCGTTGAGAGCCGAGCAGCCCGTCGCTGATGCTGGCGCCGGTGCAGGCGAGCGGCAGATAGGTGACGGCAATATGGGTGTAGCGCACGGCGAGGGCGAGCGCGGTCCGGGCCTGATAGCTGTAGAGCGAGCGGTGGCACGGCGAGTTGAACCAGAGCGCGCCGTAGCGTTGCCAGTTGGCGAGCGTATCCGGCGCCTCGCAGGCGCGGCCACCCTTGAAGCCGGCGCGGCTCGGCCGGTAATACTGTCCGCCGGCGGTGCCGAGATAGGAGCGGAAGCAGAAGCCCTCGTCCGACAGCGCCAGCGCCCGGTCCGGATTGCCCTCGCCGGAGGCGATGCTGTCGCCAAGGCCGGCGATGAAGATGTCGCGGACCTGGATCTCGGTCTGAAGGCGCTGGCTTGGATCCGAGCCCGAAGAGACATCGACGGTTGCCACCGTCTGCTTGCCGTAGCGGACCCGCAGATTGACCGGTTCGGCGCAGTCGAAGGTGGAGGATTGCGGACCGTCACCGTCGTCGAACGACCAGGCACAGGTGGCGCCGACCGGCACCGCGCCGGTCAGGCGCACGGTGATGGGATGGTCGACCGGGGTGAGGTAGTTTTCTTTGACGTTGTCGCGGGTGCAGGGCTGGTTGACCCGGCCCTGCAGGTCGATGCAGAGCCGGTTGACCATGTTGCGGGCCCAGCCGCGGCCTTCGCTTTGGAGCTCCAGCGACTGCTCCGCGGCGAGAATGCTGCGGTTACGCGCATTCTCGACATGCAGCAGGAAGTCGCGCTCCTCGCGGAACAGGCGGAAGCGGTTGCGGACCTCCCAATTGATCTGCATGGCGCCGGCATCCTGCGCGAGGACGCGCTGAAGCGGCAGAACGGTGAGGAGCCCGGCCAACAGCAGGGCGCCCGCAAGGAAACGGCGAGGGGAAACTGGGATCATGGCCCGCGTCTTCAACGGCAAAGTTGAGGCGGAAATAAGAGAGCATAGCTCCCCGGCCTGCAACCTTCTGCTTGCCGCTCTTTGCGGGCTTCCGGCGCGGCCGCAGGCCGACCTTACCGCTTGCTGGCCTGGCGCACCAACCGTTCGCGCTCCATCGGCGTCACCTCCTTGGGCAGGTTGGCCTGCGCGCAAGCTTCCGCCAGCCGCCGCCGTTCCTGCCAGGGCCGGACCACGTTCATCCAGAGCTCTCTTGTGCCCATAATGGAAATGGCCAGACCAAACGGGATCACGAAATAGAGGATACGGAAGACCAGCAGGGTCGCGAGCAGTTGTTCGCGGCCGAATTCGGGCAGCGCCACCAGCATGGCGGCGTCGAACACGCCGATCGAGCCGGGTGCGTGGCTGGCGAAGCCCAGCAGCGTCGCCAGGATGAACACCACCGCGAGCGACAGGAAGTCGATCGGCGGTTCGGCCGGAATCAGCAGATACATCGCGAAGGCACAGAAGCCGAGATCGACCACGCCGATCAGGATCTGTACCAGCGTCAGCGGCGCCGACGGCAGCACCACCTTCCAGCCCTTCTGGCCCAGCTCGCGGCGTTTCTCGCCCATGCTGAGCCAGACCAGATAGGCGGCGATCGAGGCGAGGCCGCCAAACGCAATCAGCCGGTTGATCGACGATGGCAGCTGATCCATGTAGGACGCCGCATCCGGATGGATGGCCATGCCGATCGACAGCACGAAGATGTTACCGAGCCAGAAGGTCAGGCCGGAGAGGAAGCAGATCTTGGCGACGTCGATCGCGTTCAGCCCGTAATCCGAATAGATCCGGAAGCGGATCGCGCCGCCGGTAAATACCGTGGCACCGATGTTGTGGCCGATCGAATAGGACGTAAAGCTGGACAGCGCTGCGATGCGATACGGCACGTGTTTCTTGCCAATCGTTCGCAGTGCAAAAAAGTCATAGAAGGTCAGCGTACAGAACGCGAAGAACACGCAGATCGCGGCGAGCCCGATATGTCCGCGGGGAATATCGGCCAATGCGGTCAGGATGACGCCGGTATCGATGCCCTTGAGGGTCCGCACGAGCGTGGTCACCGCGAAGGCGATGATCATCACGCTCGCGGCAACTCCGAGCCGTCGCCAGCCGATCCATCTCTTGAAGCCGCGTTTCAGCGCGGGCAGCAGTCCGTGCATTCATCCTCCCGGCGGGGGGCAAGACCGACCGGGCCAGACATTGGCCGGTCGGTTGCGATCACTGCCCGAAATGAGGGGCGATCGCTAGGCATGATCTAGCTCATTTAAGGCAAAAACACCGACTTGTGCAGCCCTTGACAACGACAGGTTCTGCGCCGGACCGGCCGTTTTGTCATACGTGGTTCACATGGACGGCGCGTTAAGCATATGAGTCGAGGGTGAAGCTTCGACTGCGCCCCCGTATTTGCAAATGGTCCCAAATCCCGCGCTGGCAAGCATTGTTCCGGCGCAAGCGAGGCGAGAGTTTTTTGGAACGACGACGCTGCGCACCGGTTAGCGCTCCATCAGCAATCGAACACGGCGAAATCGCGGCTTTTGTCCAAGCCGGTGCCGTCGTGTTCCCAAAGACTTCTCGAGGATTGGAACGATGGGACTGTTCACCAAAGACATCAAGACCATGAACGACCTGTTCGTGCATCAGCTGCAGGACATCTATTACGCCGAGCAGCAACTCACCAAAGCCCTGCCGAAAATGGCAGATAAGGCCACCGATCCGCAGCTGAAGCAGGGCTTTTTGACGCACCTTGAAGAAACCAGGCAGCACGTCACGCGGCTCGAGGAAGTGTTCAAGATGCACGGCGTCGCGGTGAAGGCAGTCGATTGCCCGGCCATCGACGGTATCATCGAAGAGGCCGAGGAAACTGCGGGCGAGGTCGCCGACAAGGCGGTGCTCGATGCAGCCCTGATCAACGCGGCACAGGCCGCCGAACATTACGAGATCGTCCGCTATGGCAGTCTGATCGCTTGGGCCAAGCAGCTCGGCCGCAGTGACTGTGCGGCCGTGCTTGCCAAGACGCTCGAGGAAGAGAAGGCAACCGACAAAAAGCTGACGACGCTGGCCGAGAGCAAGGTGAACCTGAGGGCGGCGAGCTAAGCCTGACCGGTCTCCAAAGAGCGCCGCGCGGTTCCCCCACGCGGCGCTTGCATTTCGGGTACCCATCATTCGATCATTGCCGAAGCATGCCAGCGGGAGAGCGGCATATATGTCGCATGGGGCCGCAATCGAGGTGGCAGCATGCGAGCAAATACCATCAAATATGAGACCTTCGCGAGCGGCGCGCCGCGCAACGCACCGCGCCTTGCAACGTCGCTGACGCTGGCCGCGATGAGCCTCGGCTATGGCGTCGTGCAGCTCGACGTCACCATCGTCAACACTGCGCTCGACGCCATGGGCAAGACACTCGGCGGCGGCGTCGCGGAGCTGCAATGGGTGGTCAGCGCCTACACCATCGCTTTTGCCGCCTTCATCCTGACGGCCGGTGCACTCGGCGATCGCATCGGCGCCAAGCGCATCTTCATAGCGGGATTCGCGATCTTCACTGCGGCCTCGCTGGCCTGTGCGCTGTCTCCCAACGCGATCGTGTTGATCGGCGCGCGGCTGGTGCAGGGACTGGCGGCGGCGATCCTGGTGCCGAATTCGCTGGCGCTTCTCAATCACGCCTATCCGGACGATCGTGCGCGCGGCCGTGCTGTCGCGGTCTGGGCGGCAGGCGCGAGCCTGGCGCTGACCGCTGGCCCCTTCGTCGGCGGTGCGCTGATCACGCTGGTCGGCTGGCGTGCGATCTTCCTTGTCAATCTGCCGATCGGCGTCGCAGGCCTGTGGCTGAGCTGGCGCTATGCGACCGAGACCACGCGGGCGCGCTCACGCGAGATCGATCTACCCGGCCAGCTTGCCGCGATCGGGGCGCTGGGTGCGCTCGCTGGTGCGATCATCGAAGCTGGCGCGCTCGGATGGGATCATCCGGCGGTGATCGCCGCCTTCGTGACTTCCGCCATCCTCGCGGCGTTGTTCGTCTGGCGCGAGGCCAGCACCGAGCAGCCGATGCTGCCGCTCTCGTTGTTCAGTCATCGGCTGTTTACCCTGACCACGATCGTCGGCCTGCTTGTCAACGTCGCAATCTACGGCCTGATCTTCGTGCTGAGCCTCTACTTCCAGCGCATCAACGGCCTGTCCGCGTGGTGGACCGGGCTCGCCTTCGTGCCGATGATGGGAGCGGTGCTGCCGGTCAATCTGCTGGCGCCGCGCCTGGCCGAGCGTATCGGCCCGTGCCCGATCATCGTGGCCGGCGCCTGCATCTCTGCGCTCGGCTGTCTTGGCCTCGTCTGGATCGAGGCCGGGACGAGCTATCCCGCGATCTTTGCGCAGATGATCGCGATCAGCAGCGGGCTTGGCCTCCTGGTCCCACCGCTGACCTCGACCATGCTCGGCAGCGTCGAGAAGGCGCGCTCGGGTATCGCTGCGGGCGTCCTCAACGCGACACGGCAAACCGGCAGCGTCCTTGGCGTCGCGCTATTCGGCTCGCTGGTGGCGTCCGATCGCGCGTTCATGAGCGGCCTTCACCAATCGCTAATCATATCGGCGGCGGTGCTGCTGCTGGCCGCCGGCGTGATCGGCCTTGGCGTCACCGCGCGGGCGCGAGATATGTGAGCGGCCGCACACATTCTCTGTTCACCATTGCGGCAACCGGCGCATAGCCGGTTACCGACTGTCCACCTCTGCCGGCTGTACTGCCCGATGGAATAGGGGCCGGCAATGTATCAAGTTCTGTTTTGTCTTACGGACCAGCATGATTGGCGTCTGGTCGCACTCGGCGGCGCCGTGTGTCTGCTGGCAAGCGCGGCGGCAATCAGTCTTTTTCATCGGGCACGTGCGGCGAATGGCGGTGCTCGCCTCGTCTGGATAACGCTCGACGCCGTTGTGGCCGGTTGCGGCATCTGGGCAACCCATTTCATCGCGATGCAGGCCTACGGGCCCGGCGCCGGTGGCGCCTACAACATCCCCGTGACGATCCTCTCGCTGATCTTTGCGATTGCGGTCACCTTCATCGGTCTCAGTATTTCGGTTTCGACGAGGCGCGGAGCTCTGGTCGCGCTTGGCGGCGCTGTCGTGGGCGGCGGCGTGGCGGCGATGCATTACACCGGCATGATGGCGTTCGAGATTCCTGCCCATGTCGGTTGGGCCGCGGGAACGGTGACGGTATCCATCCTGCTCGGCATCGTCTTTGGATCTTGCGCCCTGTACGTGGCAGGTCGAGACGACAGCCTATCCAACGCGCTTGCCGCAACGACCTTGCTGACGGTTGCCATCGTCTCACACCATTTCACCGCGATGGGCGCATTGCAGTTGACGCCAGATCCGACGCTTGCGATCGGCGGTCTTTCGATTCCGCCGGCGTCGTTGTCCATCCTGACCGCCAGCGCAGCCGTTGCTATCATCGCTATCGCGCTCACGGCCGCCGTGCTCGACCGTCGCGCCAAGGGCGAGATCGGCCGCCAGCAGATCCTGCTCGACACCGCGCTCGAGAACATGTCGCAGGGACTGTGCATGTTCGATGCCGAAGGCAAGATTATCCTGTTCAACGAGCGTTACGCGGCGATGCTCCGCCGCTCCGACATTCAGCTCACCGGCCGCGTCCTGCTCGATATCCTCCGCGAGGAGGCGGCGAAGGGCCAGTGGAACGGCGATGCCGAACAATTCTTCGCGCGCCTCGTCGAGGATGCCCGGGAGGGACGCACAACGACGGATGTGGTTCGCCGGTTCGATCGCTCGATCCGTGTCGTCAACCAGCCGATGCAGGGCGGCGGTTGGGTCGCCACCTTCGAGGACATCACCGAATGGCTGGACGCGCAGGCCAAGATCTCGCACATGGCGCGTCATGACGCGCTGACCAATCTGCCGAACCGCGTGCTGTTCCACGAGCAGCTCGAGCAGGGGCTGCGCCGGGCGGCCGCGGACGACCAGCTCGCGGTGTTCTGCCTCGACCTCGATCACTTCAAGGACATCAACGATTCGCTCGGCCATCCCATTGGCGATGCGCTGCTGAAGCAGGTCGGCCAAAGGCTGAAGGCGACGGTCGGCGAGCACGACACCGTGGCCCGCCTCGGCGGCGACGAGTTCGCCGTGGTCCAGATCGGTCGCGCGGAGGAGGCTGCCGCGCGGGCACTTGCAAGACGCATCGTCGAGGTGGTCTCCGCGCCCTACGAGATCGAGGACCATCAAATCGTGATCGGCGTTTCGATCGGCATCTCGTTGTCGCCGCAGGACGGCAGCAGTCCGGACGAGCTGCTGAAAAACGCGGATTTGGCGCTGTATCGCGCCAAGGCCGACGGCCGCGGCACCTATCGTTTCTTCGAAACCGGCATGGATGCGCGCGCGCAGGCCCGGCGCCTGCTGGAAATGGATATGCGCGCGGCGCTACAGCGCGATGAGTTCCAGCCGTATTATCAGCCGATCCGTGACGTCGCCAGCGATCGCGTTGTCGCCTTCGAGGCGCTCTTGCGCTGGAATCATCCGGAGCGCGGCCTGATCTCGCCCATCAACTTCATTCCCCTCGCGGAGGAGACCGGTCTCATCGTCCAGCTCGGCGAGCTCGTACTGCGCCGCGCCTGCGCGGATGCCGCGACGTGGCCGGACGATGTCGGCGTCGCCGTCAATCTGTCGCCGGTCCAGTTCAAGAATCCAAGTCTGATTGCCTCAGTGACGGAAGCGCTGAGGAATTCAGGGCTCGCGGCGCGTCGCCTCGAGCTCGAGATCACCGAATCCGTGCTGCTCCAGAACAGCGAGGCGACGCTGACCACGCTGCACGATTTGCGCGCCATGGGTGTGCGGATTTCGCTCGACGATTTCGGCACCGGCTATTCCTCGCTGAGCTACTTACGCAGCTTCCCCTTCGACAAGATCAAGATCGACCGCTCCTTCGTGTCGGAGCTTGCCACGCGCGAGGATTCCGTGGCGATCATTCGCGCCGTCACCGGCCTTGGACGCAGCCTCGGCATCGTCACCACGGCGGAGGGCGTTGAAAACGACGCGCAGCTCGAACTGCTCAGGCGCGAGGGATGCACCCAGGCGCAGGGCTATCTGTTCAGCCAGCCGCGGCCCGCCTGCGAGGTGGCGATGATGCTGGATCGGCCCCGGCTGCGGGCTTCGGCTTAATTGGACTTGCCGCCGCGCAGCGCGAAATGCGCGCCGCAGAAAGCCATGACGGCACCGAGGCACAGCGCCGCGAGGCCAGCGAGCACACCGGAAACGGTCGGAAGCGGGCTCGGCGCCGAGGCCGCTTGCCCGGCGCCCGCGAGCAGGAGCACGCCGACCACGATCAGGAACTGGCGCATCCGCTGCGGGATCTGGCCGGAGACCGCGCTCTGCATCAACGTCGCCGTGAAATAACCACCGGAGAATCCGACTGATGCAATCAGCCACCAGGCGATCGCAGCACCGGTCGGCATGAACTCGTGCGTGTCGGAACGCCAGAGGCCGCCGAGGTCGAGCCCGTAGCGCGCACCCAGCATGTGCACCGCGAGCGCGAGCAGCACGCCGGCGATCGCAGCGGCCCCGAGAATCAGGCGGCGCGGAAAATAGATCGTCTCAGCCATGGCTCGCTTGTAGGATGGGGAAGGGCGATCGCGCAAGCGCATCGCAGACGGGATCGAGTGATGCAGGATATGGACGGGCAGGGCGGACCGGTCGTCAGCTATGCCTACAAGGCGTCGCTGATCGGCTCGGCGCATCGCTTCGAGCTGACTGAGGAGGGATTGTCCTGGCACATTGCCGGTCGCGCCGGCCTTTGGCGCTATGACGAGATCAGCGCAATCAGGCTGTCGTTCCGACCGGTCTCGATGCAGCAGCACCGCTTTCGCGCCGATCTCAGCCACGTCAAGGGCGGCCGCATCGCGATCCTGTCGACAAGCTGGCAGACCGCGGCGCTGATGGCGCCGCAGGACGATGGCTTCCGCGACTTCGTCGTCGCGCTGCACGCGCGGATGGCGAAGGCCGGCAGCCGGGCGGAGCTGACCGCCGGCCTCGGCCGCAAGACCTATGCTGCAGTGCTGGCCTTCCTGGCGGCGCTGGCCGTGGCGATGGCCGGGCTTCTTATCCGCGCGCTGATAACAGGCGAACTCGCCGGCATATTGTTCATCCTTGGCTTTGCGGCGCTGTTCGCCTGGCAGGTGGGCGGCTTCGTCCGGCGCAATCAGCCGCGCAGCTACAGTTTCGATCGGTTGCCGGCCGGCTTGCTGCCGTAGCGCTTGCAATCAGCCGCAATCAAAATTGACTTCGCAGCCGCGCGTCGGCCTCGCATCCTGCCACGATGACATCAATGAATCGCAGCACGCGCGTGCCGACGGCGGACGAGATCGCCGAGATCAACCGCACCCATCTGATCGATACGCCGCTCCGGCCGGCCGATCTGCTGTTTCTGTTCGGCACCCGTGAGGACGTTGCGCTGCGCGTCGAGACGGCCGCGCGGCTCTGGCGCGAGGGCCTCTACCGCTGGTCGATTGTCAGCGGCGGCGTGACGCCGGGCTCGGAGCAATCCGAGTGCACGATCATCAAGGCGGCGATGGTCGCTGCGGGCATTCCGGCGGACCGGATCCTGGAGGAGCACCGCGCGATGAACACCGGCGAGAACGTGATCTTCTCGCTCCCCGTCATCGATGCGGCGCTGGGACTGCGCGACATCCGCAGCGTAATCTGTCTCGGCAACACCTGGACGGCGCGGCGCTATCCGATGACATTGCACCGACACTGGCCCGAGGTGACGAAGCTGCTGCTCACTGTCGATAGCTTTGCGACGTCGCGCGCGCTCTGGCATACCGATGCCGAGTTTCGACGTCGTGTCCTGCATGAATGGGACAAGATCGAGCCCTACAAGGCGAAGGGTTTTATCGCGGAATGGCCGGAGCCCTGAGAGGGCTACTCGGTCGAGTCGAAATCTTCCTCCTTGGTGCCGAGCAGCGACACGATGGTGCGCAGGCCGGAATCGAGCTGCTCGAACGAGGGTGGGGCAAGCGCAAGCCGCACCGCGTTCGGGGCATGGCCATGCGCGACTGCGAAGGTCGAGGACGGCGTCAGCGCGATGCCGCGCCGGGCCGCCGCGGCAACGAAGGTCTGCGAGCGCCAATGCGGCGGCAGCGTCAGCCAGAGATGATAGGAACGTGGATCGGCCGAGAGTTGATAGCCGGCGAGCAGCCGTGCCGCGGTCTGCTGGCGCCGCGCGGCATCGATCCGCTTCAGCCGCGTCAGCTCGGCGACGGTGCCGTCGGCCATCAACCGTTGTCCTGCTGCGAGTGCGTGGCCTGAGGCGATCCAGCCGCCGGTGCGCACCGCGCCCATCAGGCTTTCGCGCAAGTGCGGCGGCGCGACGAGGATGCCGAGCGCGAGACCGGGTGCGACCTTCTTGGAGAGGCTGTCGAGCACGATGCAGCGGTCCGGTCCGAGCGCTGCAAGGGGCGTGTCGTCGGCGAGGAAGCCGTAAACGGTGTCCTCGATGATGGTGAGATCAAGCTTCTCGGCGACGCGCATGATGTCGGCGCGCCGTGTCGCGTTCATGGTGACGCCGAGCGGATTCTGGATGATGGGCTGGAGATACAGCGCCGACAGATGCGCTTCGCGGTGTGCCTTCTGGATCGCATCGGGGCGCGCGCCGAATTCGTCCATCGGGATCGGCACCAGCGTGATGCCGAGCCGCGCGGCGATGCTCTTGACGTAGGGATAGGTGAGCGCCTCGACGCCGCAACGGCCGCCGGTCGGCACGAGCGCTGCAAGCGCAGCGGCGAGCGATTGCTTGCCGTTGGCGGTGAACACAATCTGCTCGGCCTGCGGCGTAAAATCCTTGCGCGCGAGATAGGTGGCCGCAGCAACGCGCGAACTCTTGGTGCCCGTGCTGGTCGACGAGCGCAGCACGGCTTCCAGCGCATCGACGCGCTCGAGCCCCGCGAGGCTCTTGGCGATCATCGCCCATTGCTGCGGCAGCAGCGGATAATTGACCTCGAAATCGATGCGGGCGTCGCGCGGCTCGGCGATGGTTTCGACCTCGCGTCTGATGTCGCCGGAGATGAAGGTGCCGCGGCCGACCTCGCCGACCACGAGACCACGGCGCAGCAGCTCCGTATAAACCCGGCTGGCAGTCGAGACCGCAATGCCACGGTCATAGGCAAAATTGCGCTGTGGCGGCAGCCGGTCGCCGGGCTTTAACGTGCCTTTAGAGATATCTGCGGCAATGGCATCCGCAAGCTTCACGTACTCGAACTTGGACATTATTGCACCGAGAGCAATGTTTTTCTTGCTCCGAGCAATGTACTGGAGCATTTAAGTTCCATCAAGTTCCGCGATTGAACCGAGGTGAGCGAGAGCAATCCGACGGTAAGATGAGGTGCAAGCGCTTCCAGCGTTTGCGCCAACGGCACCTGCTTCGCCGCGCGGGATATAAGGCCGGAGAAGAAACATGACCACGATCTCGCAAACTGCCGGGCGGTCTTTACGCCCATCCTCGTCGAGCGGATTTCTTGCCACGCTCGTCAACGCCGCCTACGCCCTGTTCGATCGCCTGGAGCGCCGCTCCGCCATCAAGACGCTGAACGATCTCGACGACCGCGCCCTGCGCGACATCGGCATCAACCGCAGCCAGATCGAAGACGCCGTCTACGGTCAGTTCAAGACCGAGCTGACGCGGTATCTGTGAGCTTGCTCTTCTGTGTCCCGGACGCGCTGCAACGCCCTTGGCGTTGCGGCGCAGAGCCGGGACCCAGAAGCTGATACGCTGATGCATGGGCCCCGGCTCTGCAGCGTACCGCCGAACAAGCGCTGCGTTCGCAATGACGGCTTGGTGAGAGCTTTGACCCCGCATCGCTGCAATCAGGCGAGCGCGATCTGACCCCACACTCCATAAGCTCGATCTTCCTCAGATGCACTAGGCTTACGACGCGGACGCATCGGAGTGCTACGCTGGCGCCCATGCCTGATATCGAAGCGCTTTACTCGTGAAACGGTACTGTCCGCGAGCGCCGCGATGCGCGCCGCCGCCTGTTTGACGACGAACATGATCGTCGTGATGCGGCTCAGCACGCCGAGCAGGAACAGCACCGAGAAGATGTCGATATAGGCTAGGAAGTCGCCGACCAGCATCAGCTCCGGCGGAATCGGGATGCTGTGATAGTAGGCGGCGATGAGGATGACGACGGGGATGAAGGCGATGACCTTGCGCACCGTCAGCCTGTCGAGCAGCGCGGCGAGTTGCACGACCAGCACCTCCCACAGCGCATCGCCGATTGCTAGCGGGACCTCGTAGGTCCACCTCCGCCAGAATTGCTTCACGCCATTGTTCCTGTTTCAGTGCCTCACCACCAGTACGGAGCATTTGGCATAACGCACCACGTGCCCGGCATTGGAGCCGAGGAAATACGTGCGCATCGCCGGCCGGTGCGAGGTCATGACGATCAGGTCGGCCTTCATCTGCGCGGCTTCCTCCAGGATCTCGTGATAGATGCCGCCCTGGCGGACCACGCTGGAGATGTGGGAGGCGTCGATGCCCGACTCGCGGGCGACGATGGCGAGCGCCTCTTCAGAGGTCTGGCGCTGCTGTTCGTCGAAGTCGGCCGGGACATATTCGGCCAGCATCACTGGCGTCATCGGCAGCACGTTGAGCAGCCGGACCGATCCGCTCCAGTTCTGCGACAGCGTCGTCGCGGTTGCGATCGCTGGCTTTGCTAGATCGGTGTCGGCGAGGTCGATGGGCACGAGAATGGACTTGAACATCTGCGCCTCCAAATCTTCCGGTCAGCACGTTGTCCCGGTACGTCGCGCGATCATCCCAGTCGAAGCAATTTGGGGCTGACGAACAGCACCAGTTTGCCGCGGCGGTAGGCCACGTCCCCCCAATCCTTGACATCAAAGTCAAGGACCGCAAGCCCCGCCGTGGGCAGATTGTCGGCGAGTGCCTTGGCACTGGCCTGGTCGCCGCCGCCCGTCAGCATCAGGGCCGCCTCATGCATGCCGGGATTGTGCCCGACCAGCAGGAGCTGCTTGGGATTGGCCGGGATCGTTGCAGTGCGAATGGTTTCGAGAATCTGCGCGGGATCGGCGCCGTAGAGTTCCGGCAGGATCTCGACCTTAGGCGCTGCGACGCGGTCTTTCATCGCTTCCCAGGCGATGTCCCAGGTCTGTCTGGCACGGACGGCATGCGACACCAGCACGGTCTCGGGGACGGGCGGATGGGCGGCCATCCAGTCGCCCATCTCGGCGGCATCCCGCTGACCGCGATGGTCGAGCCGGCGGTCCTGGTCGCGGCCGCTTGGCGCGTCGGTCTCGGTCTTGGCGTGACGCAGCAGCATCAAACGGCGCATGGCATTCTCGAATCGTTCCACGTTCAGAATAATCTACAGGCGGCCCATTGAGGACAAGGTGACAAGCGCCCGATTGGTATCAGCTTATTATTTTGAGCATGATCTTATCGGAAAACCGCTGCGCACTTTTCCGGATCATGCTCTAAGAAACGCTATGAGCGAGACTTTCACAAGCGCGTCCCAGGAAGAAGCCGGCTTTCGCGAGCGCGCTCGGCTGTCCTTCGATCTTGACGCTGATATTTGCGTGATCGGGGCAGGGCTTGCCGGCCTTTCCATTGCACTCGAGGCGGCACGGCTCGGGGCCAGCGTCGCGGTGCTCGAGGGCCGTCATATCGGCTGGAACGCCTCCGGCAACCAGCTCGGCACCGTGATGCCGGGCTTTGCGTTGCCGCTCACCGAGCTGATCGAGCGCATCGGCTTCGAGGATACCAGCGAATTGTGGGCGCTCTCGAAGGAGGGCGCGGAGCTCGTACGGGCCAACGCGACCGAAGAGAACATGCCTGATATCGGCCTCACCGAGGGCGTGCTCGAGGTCTCCAACGTCGATGCCGGCGACCGGCTGATCAGCCGCCTCCAGATGCTGTACGAGGATTTCGATACCGAGGTCGAAGGCTGGCAGGTCGATCGCGTGCGCGCAGCGCTCAAGACCGATCGTTACTTCCACGGTGTCTACTACCCCAAGGCGTTCCAGGTCGACGGCCGCAAATATGTGCATGGCCTTGCGGCGCTGGCACGGCGCGCCGGTGCGCGCATCTTCGAGGACACGCCAGTCGTCAGCATCGACCATTCCGGTATCCGCAAGCGCATCGTCACGCCCTCGGCGCGACTGCGCGCCTCCCACATCGTGCTTGCCGGCAACATTCATCTCGGCGCGCCCCTGCGGCGCCTGTCGGAGACGTTGCTGCCGGTCTGGCGCTATGCCGGCATCACCGCGCCGCTCGGCGAGCGCGTGCACGAAATCATCGGCTTCAAGGGATCGGTGATGGATTCCGACGGCGTCGATCACTTCCGCATCGTCGATGGCGACCGCCTGATGTGGGAGAGCCCCGAGACCACCTGGGCCGCGAGACCGCAGCGCTTCGCGGGCAGCGTCAAGCGTCGCATCCGCTCGATCTTCCCCGAACTCGGCAATGTCGAGGTTACTGACATGTTCGGCGGCGCCACCGGGCAGACCGTGCACGGCATGCCGCAGATCGGCCAGCTGCGCAAAGGCCTGTGGGTGGCGAGCGGATTCGGCCGCCAGGGCATGAATACCTCAGCCATGGCCGGACAACTGATTGCGCGCAGCATCCTGTGGGGTGAGGAGCGCTGGAAGCTGTTCTTGCCGTTCGAGCTGGTCTGGGCCGGCGGCGCGACGGGACGGGTTGCGGGCCAGTTGGTCGGCCTATGGGGCAGGGCGAGTTCCGCGGCCGCGGGGACGCTTGCCCGCTATCGCGAGCGGGCGCGGGTGAAGGACAGGGAACGCGAGGCGCGCCTCGCCGAGGCCAACCGGGCCGCCGGCACCGGTCCGCGCCGTCCGCCCTCAGGGGTTCGGCCGCGGATGGCCCCGCCGCCGCCACAGCCAACTGCGGCCGAGGAGGCGGAACCTGCCGCCCCGGAGACCTCGCAGGTGCAAGGCGTTCCGCAATAAGGGCGCGAAAAATTCGGCCTTGACGTGTAACATTGGCCGTCAGAGCCCGTATCTCAGGGCGTACAGCTCCCGCACGGAGAATGAGATGTTTGACCGCCGCATCCTGCTAACGACTGTCGCCGGCCTGTTTGGCCTTTCGGCCTTCCGCTGGCTGAGAGCAACGCCGGCCGAGGCCGGAGAGAAGGCCGCGCAAAAGTTCGAGATCGAGAAGACCGACGCCGAGTGGCGGGCGCAGTTGACGCCGCAGCAATATGAGATCTTGCGCAAGGAAGGCACCGAGCGCCCGGGCTCGAGCCCGCTGCTGAACGAGCACCGCAAGGGCACTTTCGCCTGCGCCGGCTGCGACCTGCCGCTGTTTACGTCCGAGACCAAATTCGAGAGCGGCACCGGTTGGCCGAGCTTCTACCAGCCGATCGAGGGCAATGTCGGCAAGACCGAGGACCGCACCTTCGGCATGGTGCGCACCGAGGTGCACTGCCGGCGCTGCGGCGGCCATCTCGGCCACGTCTTCGACGACGGTCCGAAGCCGACCGGCCTGCGCTATTGCATCGACGGTTTCGGGCTGGTTTTCCACCCGGCGACACCGTCGGCGACGTGAGGTCTTATTGACGAGTTTCCCCGGCAATTGTTGCCGGTCCGGCAAATATGCCCCGGTCCATCGGCTGGGGCATATTTATTTAAGTGATTGATTTCATGGGAATACCCGCGTTGGCACAGGCCTTGCGGCGTCTCCTCCGACTGCGGCCACGGGTCTGCCGGCCGCCGAGATCGGATTTGGAGACAAAGTTATGGGTATCTTCGATGCAATGAACACCTCGGTGGGTGGCCTGCAGGCGCAGTCCTACGCGCTTCAGAACATCTCGGGCAATATCGCGAACTCATCCACCACCGGTTACAAGGGCATCGGGACCAGCTTCGTCGATCTCATTCCCGACGCCTCGGTGCCGAGCAAGCAGGTCGCGGGCGGCGTGACTGCCAATGCCAAGGCCACCATCACCACCCAGGGCACGATCTCGTCCTCCACCGTCGCTACCAACATGGCGATCACCGGTGACGGCTTCTTCTCGATCCAGAAGGCGACCAGCGTCGTCGACAACTTGCCGCAGTTCAGCGGCGTCACCTATTACACAAGGCGCGGCGACTTCCAGCTCAATTCCAACGGCAACCTCGTCAATGGCGCCGGCTACTATTTGATGGGCGTCACGGTCGACCCGAAGACCGGCAACCCGCAGGGCAACGTTGCGACCGTCCTGAAATTCCAAAACAACTTCATCCCGGCTCAGGCCACCACCTCGATCCAGTACGCCGCGAACCTGCCATCCGTGCCGAACACGGTGGCGAGCTCGACTGCTGCGACCGGCACGCTACTGGCGGCCGGAGGACTGAACCCGTCGGACTTCCAGGCCAACCCGTTGCCGGTCGGCACGCCGCCCGCGCCCTATACCAGCGCGACCGTGTCAGGTGCAGCCGCAACCGGCAATATCCGCTCGCCCTACTCGTCGACGACGGGGACAGGCACGGTTGCGCTCCAGAACAATTCAGCCGCGGTGGCCTCGACCTCCACGTCCCTCGACAACTCGGTGGGCACCCATCTCGCCTCCAGCATCCTCACCGCGCTGAGCGGCCAGACGCTGACCATTAACGGCAACACCATCACCTTTAACGGCGGCACCACCGTCACGACGGCCGGCAGCAACACCACGATCGGTCTCGGCGCGGGCACGTCGGCGACGGTTCAGAGCATCCTTACCGCGATTCAAACCGCGGGTGGCGCCGGTGTTACAGCATCGCTGAACGCCACGGGCAACATCCAGATCTCGACGGGTACCGGCACCGACGTGGCGGTCGGCAGCGGTACGGCGGCCACCGCGCTTGGCCTCAGCACCGTGACGCGCGGCGGCAACGTGCTGTCCTCTCCCGCTATCACCGGCGCGACTGTGCTGAGCGGCGCCGCGACGGCCGGCGGCGCCGAAGTGCTCACATCAGGGTTTGCTGCGAACGACACCATCACGGTCGACGGTCAGACACTGACCTTCATGGCGTCGGGCGCGTCCGGCCCGAACCAGATCAACGTCACCGACAACATTACGACCCTGCTCGGCAAGATTGATGCTCTTTCCGGTGCGTCGGGATCATCGATCAGCGCCGGTGGCGTGATCACGCTGAACACCGGCACCGTTTCGAACCTGTCGGTGTCGAGCTCCAACAGCGCGGCCTTCGCCGCGCTCGGCTTCACCTCGACCATCACCAAGAACCGCGACGGTGGCGGCACCGCCGGCACCGGCGGCGTGATCGGCAACGACATCGCCACCTTCACAAAGGAATCGATCAGCGGCGGCGCGGTGACCGCCTACAATGCCGCCGGCACGCCGGTGAATCTGCAATTGCGCTGGGCCAAGACCGACAGTGCGTCGCTGGGCGCGGGTCATTCCGATAGCTGGAACCTGTTCTACCAGACCGACCCGAATGCGACCGGTACGACGGTCGGCTGGGTCAACACCGGGCAGGCCTTTACCTTCGCTGCCGACGGCTCGCTGACCTCGCCGAGTGGCTCCGGCATCACCATCAACAACGTCAGCGTCGGCGGTCAGTCGCTCGGCTCGGTCGCCTTCAACATCTCCTCTGGCGGCCTGACGCAATATGCCAGCACCAGCGGTGCGGTGACGATCAACACCATCACGCAAAACGGCTACGCCGCCGGCCAGCTCCGCTCGGTCGCCGTCAACAACAACGGTCTCGTGGTCGGGACCTTCTCCAACGGCCAGAACCTCGACCTCGCCCAGGTGTCGCTGTCGCATTTCAACGGGACCAACTACCTCAAGGCGCTTGACGGGGGCGCCTACGCTGCGACCGACCAGTCCGGACCTGCGATCGATGGCGCCTCGGGCACCATCAGCGGTTCGTCGCTGGAGGGATCCAACACCGACATCGCCGACGAATTCACCAAGCTGATCGTGACCCAGCAGGCCTATTCGGCCAACACCAAGGTGATCACGACGGCGAATTCGATGGTCCAGGATCTCCTCAACGTGTTGCGCTGACCGGCGCGTAACGTAACCAAAGGCGGCAAGTAACATGGGTTTGAGTTCAGCCCTTGCCAGTGCGATGAGCGGTCTGCGTGCCAACCAGGCTGCGCTCTCGATCGTCTCGTCGAACGTCGCAAATTCGCAGACGCCGGGTTACGTCGCCCAGACGCCGAACCAGATCGAAGTCACCACCGGTGACTTCGGCTCGACGGCCAAGACGACAGGCGTCAGCCGCGACATCGACAGCTATGTGCAGAACCAGCTGCGCACCGAGACCGGCGGCAGCGGTTATGCCGACCAGATGGCCAACATTCTGAAGCAGCTTCAGAGTGTCTACGGCACGCCCGGCAACAGCGGCACGCTCGAAAACGCGCTGAACGATTTCACCTCTTCGCTGCAGGCGCTCTCCACCAGCGCAGGCTCCTCGTCGGCGCAGCGCGTTGCGCTCGGCGCCGCGCAAGCGCTGGCGACGCAGCTCAACCTCACCACCAAGGGCATCCAGTCGCTGCGCTCGAACGTCGAGCAGGATCTCGGCACCTCGTCGCAAGCTGCGAACGCGGCATTGAACCAGATCGCCGACATCAACACCAAGCTGCAGGGCCTGGCGCCGACGGATCCGTCCGCGGCAACCCTGATGGATCAGCGCGACCAGGCCATCAACAGCCTGTCGAAATATGTCGACGTCCGCGTCACCACCGACGGGTCGAACCAGGCCAACATCTACACCACGACAGGCATCCAGCTGGTCGGCGCGGGGCTCGCCTCGCAATTCTCCTTCGCGTCCGCAGGCGCGCTGAGTGCGACTTCGCTCTACAACATCGATCCAACCAAGTCCGGCGTTGGCGCGCTCACCATCAAGCTGCCGAACGGCTCGTCCATAGACGTCGCCGGCAACAACGTCGTGTCCTCCGGCCAGATCGCGGCCGATCTGAAGCTGCGCGACCAGACGCTGGTTCAGGCGCAGAACCAGGTCGACCAGCTCGCCGCGACGATGTCGAGCGCGATGTCGGACAAGACCACGGCGGGCACCCCCGTCTCCGGTCCGCCCGCTGGCTTCGACATCGATCTCGCCGGCGCGCAGCCGGGCAACACCGTCAACATCACCTATATCGACTCCACCAACACCCAGCGCCAGGTCACGCTGGTGAATGTGACCGATCCGACGGCGTTGCCGCTGCCGAACGGCACCAATGCCAATCCGGTGCAGATCGGCCTAAATTTTTCAGGCGGCATGGGCGCGATCGCGGCGGCGCTCAATACCGCGCTGCCGGGCTCGCATTTGTCGTTCTCCCCGGCGCCGTCGCCCGCCACGGCGACGACGCTGCGCGTCACCGACGACAACAGCGGCCTCGCCAAGGTCACTGCGGCGTCGAGCAGCAAGACGGTCTCCTCGCTGACCTCGGGCGGCCCGCAGCTGCCGCTGTTCACCGATGGCGGCCAGGCACTCTACACCGGCGCGATCACGGGATCCGGCTCGCAGATGACCGGCCTTGCCGGCCGCATCGCCGTGAACACGCAGCTCACCGCCGACCCGACCAGGCTGTCGATCTACAGCACCTCGCCGGTGACGCCCACGGGCGACACGACGCGCTCGGACTATCTCTACTCGCAGCTCACCACTGCGGTGTATTCCTATTCGCCGCAGACCGGTCTCGGCTCAGCGAGCCAGCCGTTCACCGGCAGCGTCTCGAACTTCCTCCAGCAGTTCCTGAGCGTGCAGGCCAACGCCTCGACCCAGGCGACCCAGCTCCAGCAGGGCCAGAGCGTCGTGGTCTCGACGCTGCAGGCCAAGTTCAATTCGACCTCCAGCGTCAACCTGGACTCGGAGATGTCGAACCTGATCCAACTTCAGAATGCCTATGCCGCCAACGCGCACGTAATGTCGGTGGTGCAGAGCATGATGAACACGTTGCTCCAGGCTCAAGGGTAATCAGTAGGGCTCTGAAACATGTCGATCAGCAGCATTAATTACGGCTCGTCAGTCCTCGGCGCGCAGATCCGCAACATCAACCAGCAGCTCACCGACCTGTCGACGCAGCTCTCGACCGGCAAGCTGTCGCAGAACTATTCCGGCATGGGCACCAACGAAGGCTTTGCGATCGCCTCGCGCGCGCAGCTTTCGAATATCGCCGCCTATACCGACACGATCACCAACGTCAACGTCAACATCAACCTCGCCAACACCGCGCTGCAGTCGCTGACGACGATCCGCAATACGGTGCAGACCGGCTCCGCCGGCACCTCGCAGGATCTCAACGTCAACGGCCAGACGATCGCGCAGAACACCGCCGCCGCCCAGTTCGGCTCGATGGTCGGCGTCCTCAACACGCAGTCGGGCAACCGCTATCTGTTCTCCGGCACCGCCTACAACACGCAATCGGTGGCCGATGCCGGCGACATCATCAACGGCACCACCACGCAGGCGGGCCTGAAGACCGTCATGGCCGAACGCCAGGCCGCCGACCTCGGCACCAACGGTATGGGGCGGCTGGTGCAGTCGACGTTGCCATCAGGCGCGATACAGGTGCAGGAGGATTCGCCAACGTCGCCGTTCGGCCTGAAGATCGCGGCGGTGTCCTCGACGCTGACGGGTGCGACCGTGACCGGCCCGAGTGGCTCGCCGGTGGCGTTCTCGGTCAATCTCAATGGCGTCAATCCGAACAATGGCGACAAGCTCAGCGTGCAGTTCACGCTGCCTGACGGCTCGACCGAGCAGATAAACCTGACCGCGTCGACTGCGACACCGACGCCGGTCGGCAGCTTTGCGATCGATCCCGGCAATCCCAACATCATTCCACCGGTTCCCTCCAACCCGGCCATCACCTCGGCGAACCTCAACACCGCGCTGAACACTGCGATCACGAAGCTCGCCAACACCTCGCTGGTGGCGGCGTCGGCCGTTGCCGCCGGCGACAATTTCTTCAATAGGGTGGGATCAGCCACCGCGAATGTGGCGGCCACCGGCAATCTGATCTCGGCCTATACCTCGACGACCGGGACGGGCTCGGTCGCGTTGCAGGACAGCGCATTGGCGCCTGCGTCTGCGACCACGTCGCTCGATCCTTCGGCGACACCCCATCTCAACGGAACCACTCTCAACGCGCTCGCCAACGCTCCGACCGGTACCACCCTGACCATCACCGGCGCGAGCGGCGCCCACACGATCACCTTCAACCCGACCGTCACCACTGTCACGACGGCCAGCGGCAATACTACGATCGGATTGGCTTCGGGCAGCGCCGCGAAGGTGTCTGATATCTTGAATGCGATCGCGACGGCAGCCGGCGTTCCCTCCGCCAACGTGACTCTGAGCGCCAGCGGCAATATCCAGATCGCGACCGGCACCGGCACCGACGTGACGGTCACCGCCGGCGCGGCGGCCACGGCGCTCGGTCTCAGCAGCGTGACGCGTGGCGGCAACGTGTCGTCGACGCCTCCGATCACCGGTTCAACGGTGCTCAGCGGCACGGCGACCACGGGCGGCCCGGAAGTCCTTTCAACGGCGTTCCAGGCGGGGTCGGCGGGTCCACCTGCCGTTAGCCCCGATACGATTACGGTGAATGGTCAGACGCTGACTTTTGTCGCCTCGGGCGCCACCGGCCCAAACCAGATCAACATTACCGACAATGTCACAACTCTGCTTGGCAAGATCGATCAGATCACCGGCACCACGAAGCCGTCGACCATCCATGGCGGCGTGATCACGATCAACACGGACGATCCCGGGAGCCTCAACATCACGAGCTCGAACAGTACGGCGTTCGCGGCGCTCGGCTTCACGACCTCCCCGGTCACGGCGGCAAAGGCTCCGCTGCGCGTCGGCTCTTCGCCCCTCGGCTCGGCGACGACGCTGGTGAATGGCTCGGCCAATACAGTGAAATGGTACACTGGAAATGACGGGCCGGGCTCCGCGCGTTCGACCGCGGTGGCGCGGGTCGACGATTCCGTCACGGTGCAATATGGCGCGCAGGCCGACGAGAACGCGATCCGCAGCCAGTTGCAGGCGATCGCGGTGTTCGGCACGTTCTCGACCTCGCCGACCGGGCAGTACTCGGGCGCGCAAGTGGCCGCGCTGAGCCTGCGCACCACGCAGGCGCTGACGCCGCAGGCCGGGCAACAGAAGATCGAGGATATCCAGACCGACATCGCGATGGCCCAGAACACGATGAAGGACGCCTCCACGCGCCAGACCCAGGCCAAGGCGCAACTCCAGACCATCGTCGATCAGGCGGAATCGGCATCGCCCGACCAGGTCGCGAGCGAGATCTTGTCGCTCCAGAACGCGCTGCAGGCGTCCTACCAGACTACCGCCAACCTCGCGCAGCTCTCGCTGGTCAAGTACCTGTAACGGCGCATTAAGGCGCCGTTAACCATGCCTCTTTACCTCTTGGAGAGGATTTGAGCGGGCGGAGCCGTCGATGTCGGACAAGATGCAATTGGTGGTCGCGACGCCCTGCTTCGGCGGCCAGGTGTCGAGCATTTACGCGAGCTCGATCTTCGCGCTCCAGCGCGCCGTGCATGGCATGTCCAATCTCGCCCTCAAGGTGCACTTGCGCGACGGCGATGCGCTGATCACGCGCGCACGGGCCAATCTTGTCGCGATGTTCTTGGACGACCCGAACGCCACGCATTTTCTATTCATCGACGCCGATATCGGCTTCAAGCCCGAGCAGGTGTTCCGGCTGATCGAATGCGGCGCGGACGTCGTCGCCGGCTGCTATCCGATCAAGCGCGTCAACTGGGACAAGGCGAGGAGGGCGATCCAGGCCGGCCGGACCGACGTGACGGCGGCCTCGCTCGACTACGTACTCGAGATCGAGGACCCCGATCGCATTGTGGTCGTCAACGGCTTTACCCGGGTGCGCTATGCCGGCACCGGCTTCCTGATGATCCGCCGTCAGGCGCTGGAGGCGATGTGCCGGCATCCGGACTATGCCAATCTGCAATTCTTCCGCGAGCATTCGCACGACACGCTGGCTGCGAGCCCGAACCGGTTCGCGCTGTTCGAATGCATGATCGATCCGGCGACCGGCACTTACCTCTCCGAGGACTTCGCCTTCTGCAAACGCTGGACCGATATCGGTGGCGAGATCTGGGCCGACATCCAGAGCTCGCTCGACCATGTCGGTCCCTCGGTGTTCCACGGCGACATCGCCTCGCAATTCGCGCCGGCCCCTGCGGCGGCCGACGCGGCGTGAGCCTGTCGGGATGAGCATCGGCGCATCCCGCCCGTTAGAGCGCGCATCCCAGGGCGGCTCGCGCTATCGTCTGCGCGATCTGTTCACGCCGCTGGATACGCTGCTCGCCTATGGCTGCGCGCCGTCGCCTGAACCCGAAATCTGGAATTTCGCCTCCTCGACGGCGTCGACGATCTCGCAGCCCGCCTATGACCGCGCCGCGCTGGCGCGCGAAGAACTGGTCCACAAATCGCTGTTCGACGAGATCGAGATCGCCTTCGACCGGCGTTGCGAGGACATGCGCGAGGAGCTGCGCGGTCACTTCCAGCTTCCGCCTCGCGTCGACGTCGTGTTCTCGCCCTCGGGCACGGATTCCCAGCTCCACGCTCTGTTCCTTGCCCACGCGGTGCTCGGCGCGCCGCCGGTGACGGTCGTGGTCGGTGCCGACCAGACCGGTAGCGGTACGGCGCATACCGCGCGCGGGCGCCATTTCAGCACAGTGACGGCGAGCGGTGTTGCGGTGCGCAAGGATGCTGCGATCGCAGGCCTTGCCGGCGACACGATCGCGGTGCCGCTGCTTGACCGGGCCTTTGGCATGGCGATGCGCTCCGACGCGGACGCAGAGGTCATCCGTGCAATCGAGGCCAGCCTCGCGCAAGGCCGGCGCGTTCTGTTGCACATCATGGATTCGTCAAAGCTCGGCTGGCGTGCACCGAGTGCCGCTTGTCTCGATGAGATCGCGCGGCGCTGGCCGCGCGAGGTTCAGGTCGTCGTCGATGCCTGCCAGGCGCGGCTCGGCCGACGACGACTGCGCTCCTATCTCGATCGCGGTTACATGGTGCTGATGACGGGTTCCAAGTTCTTCGGTGGTCCCGCCTTCAGTGGCGCGTTGCTGCTGCCGAAGGGCCTGTCGCGTGCGCTCGAACGGATTGAAGGGATTGCGCCTGATTTCTTCGACTATGCCGGCCGCTGCGACTGGCCGATGGCGTGGACGGCGCTACGCTCGCGCTTCGAACGCCGACCGAATTTCGGCCAATGGCTGCGCTGGGAAGCGGCGCTGGCCGAGATCGGAAGCTACTACGCCGTGCCCGGCCCGTTCCGCGCGAAGGCGATGGCCGAGCTTGCAGCCGGCATCGACAGCATGATTGCGCTGTCTCCGCCACTGCGCGCCGTCCCGTCACCCGTCGGCACCACTAATGCCGATGATGAAGAATTTATGCAGCGGTCGATCTTTCCGTTCACCCTATTGCGCCACAATAGGCCGGTGTCGATCTCGGATACCAGCACCGTCCATCGCGCGCTTGCTCGCGACATGAACGATGACATCGGCGGCAGCGCGGCGGACCGGCAGGTCGCGGCGCAACGCTGTCTCGTCGGCCAGCCGGTGCGGCTGGAGCAGCCGGACGGCGCGCCGCGGGCCGCGTTGCGGCTATGTGTCGGCGCGCGGCTCGTCACCGACGCCTGGTCGCTCGACGGCGCGCAAGCGCAACGTAATGTGCAGCACATTCTCGATCGCATCGCCCACGTCCTGGTGAAGATCGAGCTGCTGCTTGACCGTACCGCCGCTGTGCCGGCGTAGCCCGTATAGGTGTGAGATGTTGCATCCGCTTGCCGCGCCGAATTATGCCGACCGTATCGGCTTTGCGCATTTGACGCGCCAGGCCTTCGAGGGCGTCGATCTGCACCCGCTGCGCGAGCATCTGCTGGCGCGGATTGCCGAAGGGACGGCGCAGGCCGGCGAGGGCCTCGATCTGTCCCTGATCGCCCAGCTGATGGGAGAGAAGGAAGCCGGCCTCGTGATCCAGTCCGAGGTGCTGTCGTTCCATCAGCTGTTTCGTACGCCCACTGCCGCGCCGAAGCCGGGCCTGCGCGTGCTTGCGCTTGCTGCCGACATCGACATGGGCGGCAACACGCCGATCGAATTCCTGCTCGAAGGCTCCGACATCGAGCTCCTGACCCTCTACGTTACCAAGGCAACCGGGCTGCCGGAAACACTGCCTGAACATGATGTTGCCATCGTGGTCGCATCCGACTCCGAGGAGTGTCGCGAAGCGCTTGCGCTGATCGAAAAGGCCGCGCCACGCTGGCCGCGGCCGCTGCTCAATCGCCCCGAGCTGATCGGCAATCTCGATCGCGACAAATTATTCCGGCTGCTCGCTGATATCCCCGGTCTCGACATTCCCGTGACCGCCCATGCGACCCGTGCACAATTGTCGGCTCTTGCGGAAGGCCGGATTGCCTGCACGGAGATCACAGACGAACTGCACTTCCCGATGATTGCGCGGCCGCGCGGTACGCATGCCGGCGTTGGACTTGCCAAGCTCGATGATTCCGCTGCGCTCGCGGCCTATCTTGCGGAGCGGCGGGAGCAGGACTTCTTCGTGGCGCGTTTCGTCAACTACGCGAGCCCCGACGGCTTCTATCGCAAGATCCGGCTCACCATGGTCGACGGCAAGCCCTATGCCTGCCACATGGCGATCGCCGATCGCTGGGACATCTGGTATCTCAACGCCTACATGGCGTTCAACGAAGAGAAGCGCGCTGAAGAAGCAATCTTCATGCAGGACTTCGATCGCGCCTTCGCCGCGCGACATAGACGCGCGCTCGACGAAATGAGTCGGCGTGTCGGGCTCGATTATTTCATCGTCGATTGCGCCGAGAACCAAGACGGCGAGCTGTTGGTGTTCGAAGCGGACAACACCGCCGTCGTGCACAACATGGATTCGCCGGTCGTGTTTCCGTACAAGCCGCCGCAGATGCGCAAGATCTTTGCCGCATTCACCGCGATGCTGTCGCGGCATGCCAAGGCGGCCGCACAGGCGGACGTCGGGAGCGCAGCATGAACGAGGTCATCCGGAATCAGAAAGCCGGCAGCACCAGCGGATCGCTCGATCCGCAGGACTGGAGCGCGTTTCGCACGCTTGCCCATCGCATGCTGGACGAAGCGATCGACGGCATTGCCAATGTCCGCGCGCGGCCGGTCTGGCAGCCGATCCCCGACGAGGTCCGCGCGGCTGTTCGAACAGACGTGCCGCGCGAGGCAACCGGTCTCGCTGAAGTCTATCGCGAGTTCTCCGAACATGTTGCGCCTTACGCGACCGGCAATGTTCATCCCGGCTTCATGGGCTGGGTGCATGGCGGCGGCACCGCCGTCGGCATGCTCGCGGAGATGCTTGCAGCTGGCCTCAATGCCAATCTCGGCGGACGCGATCACATGCCGATCGAGGTCGAGCGCCAGATTGTCGAGTGGATGCGCGGCCTGTTCGGCTTTCCGCAAGGTGCGAGCGGGATCTTCGTCACCGGCACGTCGATGGCCAATCTGATGGCGGTGCTGGTGGCGCGTACGAATGTGCTTGGCGCGCTGGCGCGGCAGCACGGCATCGGCAGCGACGGCGCGCTGCTTACGGCCTACGCGTCGAAGGCTGCGCATGGCTGCATCTCCCGCGCCATGGACATCGCCGGATTCGGCACCGATGCGCTGCGCAAGATCGATGTCGATGCCGATCATCGCCTCGATGTCGCTGCGCTACGCGCGCGGATCGCAATCGACCGCGCCGTCGGTTTCAAGCCGTTCCTGGTCACTGCGTCGGCCGGCACCGTCGATATCGGTGCGATCGACGATCTCAGGGCGATCGCTGAGTTGTGTCGCGATGAGGGTATCTGGTTTCACGTCGACGGCGCCTTCGGTGCGCTCGCGATCCTGTCGCCCGAGCTCGCGCCATTGCTCGATGGCATCGCGCTTGCGGATTCGATCGCACTCGACTTCCACAAATGGGGGCAGGTGCCTTACGACGCCGGCTTTCTGCTGGTGCGCGACGGCGAACGTCATCGGCAGGCGTTTGCGCAGCCGGCGGCCTATCTGAGCCGGGAGGCGAGGGGGCTTGCGGCCGGCGCTGTCTGGCCTTGCGATCTCGGCCCGGATCTGTCGCGCGGCTTCCGCGCGCTGAAGACGTGGTTCACGCTGAAGACGTTCGGCACCGATCGGCTCGGCGAGGTGATCGCGCGAAGCTGCGCGCTCGCAAGATATCTGGAGACGCGTGTGCTCGCCGAGCCCCGGCTCGAGCTGCTGGCGCCGGTCAATCTCAATATCGTCTGCTTCCGCTACCGTGCCGACGACGCGGTCAATCGCGAAGTCGTCGCCGATGTCCAGGAATCCGGCATCGCCGCGCCGTCGGGCACGATTCTGGACGGCAAGTTCGCGATCCGCGCCGCGATCGTCAATCACCGTACTGCGAAGAGCGATATCGACGCGCTGGTGGCGGCCGTGATCAAATTCGGCATGCAGCGGACCGGCGGATTGATCGAGGTCGAGGCGCCGCCGCTCGCGGCGGAGTGTTCGTAATGGGCTGAAAACGACAACGGCCCCGGAGATGATCCGGGGCCGTTGTCGTTTGCGCGAACTTTTTGCGAAGATCAGGCCGCCGTGCTGACGTGGCCCTCGGGATGCGCAGCGTTGTACTGGTCACGCAGCTTCTCTTCATAGGCGATCAGCTTGCGAGCATCCTTCAGCGCCCTGTAGAGGTCGCCGTTCAGGATGTTGTTGTTGATGCCCTCGATGATCGGCCAGGAGCTCGGTACGGCGGTGACGATGTCGCGCACCAGGTTGAAATAGGTGCCGTGCTGGGTCTGCGGGTCCGGCGAGATGTACATGAGCTGGACCGCGAGATAGACGAGCTTGGCAGGGGTATCGGCGGTCTCGGGCGTGAGGATGTCGCGCTCACGTAGGATCGGCACGTTGTCGCCGTCGATCAGAAGGCGGGCGCGCTGGTCGGTGTTGGTGATGACGCAGTTGCCGACAATGATGCGTTCGTGCGGCCTGAGCTCGACCTTGAGGGCCATTTGCCTGTTCTCCATCAACGCTTTCGTAACCGAAGCGCATGTTGTGGCGGTGCAGGGCGCAATACTCCCTCAACATTAGTTAACGAGTTCTGAATCCCGACCGTCGCCACGAAAAATCTCTATCATATCAATGATGAAATTGCCGGGCGGCGCCCCGCCGCCGCTGCGTAGGCGAGCCGAATCACGCCGCGACTCAGCGAAAGCGCGGGTTTCATTTCATGCTTCGTTAGATTCTCGGAGCCACCGTCCGCCGGTCGCTGGGTCAATCAAGATCCCAGGACGCGTAACAGTAGCGTCGTTTACCAGAAAGGTAACATCCAATGTCCGGTATCGTTCTCTCCGCATCGGTTCGTCAGAACCTGCTCTCCCTCCAGTCCACCGCCGATCTTCTCGCCACCACCCAGAATCGTCTGGCCACCGGCAAGAGTGTCAACTCGGCTCTGGACAACCCCACCAACTTCTTCACCGCCCAGTCGCTCGACAACCGCGCCAG
>NZ_JAKLUA010000015.1 GCF_022012435.1 Bradyrhizobium zhengyangense | reverse complement strand
CTCAACAAGTCGGAGAATGAACGTTCTGGCGTCCTATCTACCGCGATGTCGTTCCTCGGGCTGTACCGTGATCCCGTCGTGGCCCAGGTGACCCGCCGCTGCGACTGGCGAATTGCCGACCTGATCTCCGATCCTCGGCCAGCGTCGCTTTACCTCGTGGTGCCGCCTTCCGACATCTCGCGGACCAAGCCGCTGATCCGCCTGGTGCTGAACCAGATCGGCCGTCGCCTGACCGAAGACTTGCACGCCAGCAACCGCCGGCACCGTGTCTCGATGATGCTCGACGAGTTCCCGGCACTCGGGCGGCTCGATTTCTTCGAGTCCGCGCCAGCCTTCATGGCGGGCAACTGCGACCGAGGCTGAAGATCGCGCAAAGTCCTATATCGACAAGGTCGGGCTGACGAAATTCATCGACAGCTATCCTCACATGCTGTCGGGCGGTATGAAGCAGCGCGTCGCCATCGCCCGTGGCATGGCGATGGAGCCCGACGTCCTGCTCATGGACGAGCCTTTCGCTGCGCTCGACGCGCTGACGCGTCGTAAGATGCAGGACGAACTGCTGCGGCTGTGGGATGACACGCGCTTTACAGTGCTGTTCGTCACGCATTCGATCGAGGAAGCGATCCGCATCGGCACGCGCATTTTGCTGCTGTCGCCCCATCCCGGCGAGGTCAAGGCCGAGCTCAACAGCGTACCGCCGGAGGAATTGGGCACCGGGACGCAGGCGGCGCTCGAAACCCGCATCAACGACATGCTGTTCGCAGCGCATTGAGAGGAGCGACCAGCATGACCGATCTTCTCACGTTCCGCCCCGAAATTGTTCACGAAGTCCATTCCAGCGACGCACCGGTCATCGCCAAGTCAATTGGGGTCGCCGAGCGCATCTACAGCTATGGTTTCGTCCGTAAGACCTTGATCCTTGCCGGGCTTGCCATCGCATGGGAGGCGTATGGCCGCTGGCTCGGCAACCCGCTGCTGTTTCCAACCTTCGGTCAGACCGTCGAGGCCTTCGTCAGCAATATTGCCAGCGGCGTCATTCCGCAGCGCATGCTGGTATCGCTCCAGACGCTGGTGATCGGGTACGGTATCGGCATCGGCCTGGCTGCGTTGCTGACGACGCTGGCGATCGGCTCCCGGATCGGCGCCGACTTGCTTGAGACGCTGACCTCGATGTTCAATCCGCTGCCGGCGATTGCGCTGCTGCCGCTTGCGCTCATCTGGTTCGGCCTCGGCTCGGGTAGCGTGATCTTCGTTCTCGTGCATTCCGTACTCTGGGCGATCGCGCTGAACACCCATGCCCGCTTCCGGTCGGTTTCCAACACGCTGCGCATGGTCGGCCAGAATTACGGGTTGCGCGGCCTCAAACTGGTACGTCTTATCCTCATCCCCGCAGCGTTCCCTGCGATCCTGACGGGTCTCAAGGTCGGCTGGGCCTTTGCTTGGCGCACACTGATCGCGGCCGAACTCGTATTCGGCGTCTCGTCGGGGGCAGGGGGCCTCGGCTGGTTCATCTATGAGAACCGGAATCAGCTCGAGACGGCGAATGTTTTCGCAGGACTGTTCACGGTGATCCTGATTGGGCTCTTCGTCGAGAACGTCATTTTCGCGACGATCGAGCGCAAGACGATCCGACGCTGGGGCATGCAACACTGAAGCCTGTCACTAATAAAAGCCGAATGGACACACTACGGGAGGATACCAGATGTCATCGAAGAACCGCTTTATGGGCGCGCTTGCTGCCGCGGCTCTCTGCGCAATCTTTTGTTCGGGCATCGCCCGCGCAGAAGTGAGCGAGGTTCGCGTCTCCAAGGGTTTCGGTATCCTCTATTTGCCGCTGATCGTTATGCAGGATCAGCAACTCCTGGAGAAGAGGGCCAAGACGGCCGGGCTCGGCGACATAAAGGTGACGTGGCTCATGCTGGATGGCGGCAACGTCATAAACGATGCGATGATGGCCGGTACGCTCGATTTCGCGGGCACCGGCGCCCCCGGATTCATCACACTCTGGGCCAAGGCCAAGGGCATCCCGAATGTCGAGGTGGTCGGTGTATCCGGTATGAGTTCGACTTCGCTCTGGCTCAACACCAACAAGCCAGAGATCAAATCGCTGAAGGACTTTACCAGCAAAGACAAGATCGCGCTGCCCGGTATCAAGACGTCTCTCGCCGCCGTGGTGCTTCAGGCGATTGCGGCCAAGGAGTTTGGGGATACGAACTTTGCCAAGATGGACCCGATGACCGTGAGCTTGCCCCACCCCGAAGCCCTAACAGCGCTGCAGCGGCAAGACCGAGATTGACTCGCATTTCACTTCGCCACCGTTCCAATATATCGAAGCGAAGGCGCCCGGAATCCATCGTGTGCTAAACTCGGTCGACTATCTCGGCAACATCACTCTTGACGTCGCTTTCGCTCCGAAAAAGTTCGTAGACGCCAATCCGAAGATGACCCAGGCCTTCATTGATGCAATGGATGACGCGACAGCTCTCATCGCCAAGGACAAAAAACTGGCCGCCGAGATCTACGCCAGGAGTTCGAAGATCAAGGTCGACCCTGTGGAAATCCAAGACATGATCGTGGATCCGGATACGCGCTTCTCGACAGTACCGACAGGTATGATGCAGTTCTCTGAATTCATGCACCGAGCGGGGTCGATCAAACTTAAACCGACGAAGTGGAGCGATATGTTCGTACCCCAACTCGCGAGCCGTCCGGGGAGCTAGCGTCTGCAACACTTCGATTGAAAGCTCGCTACCCATAGCCTCTCACCGGCAGCAGCTCACGGGAAACTCTCCATGCCCAAATTCATTGGAATGATCGCCGGTGTTGCTCTTGGCCTGGTGTCCACCGCGCTGTTTGGGCAAAATGCTGCTCTGACCGACCCGCCTGCGGTCGCCGCGCACTTGGCTGAGGCCCGTGAATTCGCGGGCGACCTCTATCTGCCGGTGCAGCAGCATCTTTGTTACATTCATTCCCCCGAGGACGAGGCGCGGGTCGCAGATCGCAAGGCTCGCAATCGTCTCGGCCCGACACCGGTGTTCGACAATTTCTACTATGTTGGCACGCAGGAGGTCTCGGCTTGGGCGCTGACCACGAGCGATGGGATTATCCTTTTCGACTCGCTCAACAATCCCGATGAAGCGAAGGCCTACATCGTCCAAGGGCTGCGCGACCTCGGGCTGAATCCGGGACAGGTCAAATATGTCGTGATCACACACGGCCATGGTGATCATTTCGGCGGAGCCCAATATATCAGGGATACCTTCGGTGCGAGGTTGGTGGCCAGCGCAGTCGACTGGGATGTGATGGCCAACGGCATCAATCGCTTCCCACCACAATGGCGTGACGTCGTGCCGCAACGCGACATGGTGCTGGCGGACGGCCAGACGCTGACATTGGGGGACGCCAGCATCACGTTTCATATCACGCCCGGCCATACGCAAGGCACCCTGTCCTCGATCTTTCGGGTCCAGGATCACGGTAAATCCCACGTCGTGGCTTTTTGGGTGGCATTGGGGTTCCCACCAACGCCGAATCGCTGCGGCAATACATTCAATCCGACGAGGATTTCCGTCGGCTTGCCGACGCTGCGGGCGCCGAGGTGGGTATCACCAACCATCCTCACGCCGACATGACTCTGGAATGGGTCGCTGCGATCCGCGATGCCAAGCCAGCTGCAGCAAATCCGCTGGTCGTCGGCCAGCCTAACGTCGATCGCTGGCTCGGCGTGATCCGCGAATGCGCCGAGGCCCAGCTGGCTCGTCTCAATGCTGGCCTGAAGCCGATGGGACGCCGTCCGCCAGCCAACCTTGACAAGCCCTGATTTAACCGTTGCTCAATCACGCTACGCCACTCGCGGTTGCACTTAGTGCCACGGTTGCGGATAGCCCCTCGAGGCTTGCGGGCACAAGATTCCCGAGTTCTCCGGCGTTTCGAAGCTGTTGTCGAAGAAGAAGGGCCGAGCCCGAGACGAACGGAATCCCTTCTCTCCAGAAGACCTGACCTCGATTTTTCGACAGCCGCCGTGGACGGGATGTGAAAGCCTCAAGAATGTTTAGTCCGGAGACATGGAAGAACCGGGTGGTCCCGGGCGAGGTGATCTATCACGACGCTCTATCGATCGTGCCTTATCTCGCGAGATACACGTTGGCACGTCGCGAGGAACTCTGCGGCCTCGATGTCGATGATGTGTTGGACGAGAGTGGGATCCCCTACATTTTCGTTCGTCCAAACGAACACCGGACGCTCAAAAATCCGCAGTCCACGCGAAGAATTCCGCTGATCGGCGAAGTGGTTCGTCTCGGATTTCTTCGCTATCGTGCAGAAATTAAATCGCTCGTGCTGACATTCTGGGCCATGGTGGAGACAACGTCGCGGAAGAGCGTTATTCCAGTGCCGCCAAACTGAAGCAGATGCTTGAGGCACTCGAAAAGCTTCCGATCGTGACAGAGCAGATTGTGGCGAGGGAGATTTGCCTGCGTCCGGATGTCCTGCAAAAGCGACAGCGGCCGTCCGCTCGTCCGAGACGGCAAACGCAGGTGAAAAGGAAACCCCAACCATAAGCGGGCTCGTGCGTGAGCTTGCCGTCAATGCTCGCATAGTGGATACATGAAGCTACCGGGTCGTGGTTAGCTCAGCCGTCGGACTCTTCCGGTCGCGGAGCGGCCCCACACGTGCCATTGGTTTAGTTGACATTCCCGCGGGCCGGTTTCGCATCTGGAACTTATGTGCACTTTAACACTTAGCAGTTGCCGCATTGGTGCGGCGGAGATGGATTGTGCACAGCGCAGTACTATATAGTGGTAGAAGACGATTCTCTGATCCAAGACCTTGTCGACGCCGCGCTTGCCGAGGGCGGATTTGAAAACGAGATCGTTGCATCTGGTGAGAAGGCGGTCGCACTGCTTCAAGGCGCGCCTACGAAGTATCGAGCGCTCCTGACCGATATTAACTTGAAAGGCCAATTGACGGGCTGGGACGTTGCCAAACGGGCCAGGGAGCTTAATCCGGAGATGCCGGTAATTTACATGACCGGCGCTGCGGCGGACGAGTGGCCCTCGCATGGCGTACCTAATAGCATTCTTCTGAACAAGCCATTTGCGCCTGCCCAAGTCGTGACGGCTGTCTCTCAATTGATCAACCAGGCGCCGCCGCCGAAAGAATAAGCTCGCCTCAGTTCGCGGAACCTTCAACCAACGCAAATTTCCGCTATTGGCTCTTCGCGTCATTCAGCTGCGCTGCAGAATTTGGTTGCTATGGTGCATAGCGTACTGTGGCAATCGGTCCGCCCGGGAGGTTCATGCGTTCACGGCCTAGATATCGTTAAATTCAGTAACTCGCCGAAAGAGGTCTCTCTCGATTTTCTTGTGTCGATTGGATCGACATGGCATTACTTGCGACCAGTTGTCGCGGCTTCAAAGAATTGCCGGCCGGTTGCATTGCCAGCCTTATCTTCTCAAATGCTCGCTGCTCTATTTGGCGGACCCTCTCGCGGGATACTCCATATTCTGCCGCGAGTTCCTCCAGTGTTGGAGGCGTATCGGTCAACTGGCGCGCAGTGAAGATGTGTCGCTCGCGCGGACCAAGCGTCTGGATAGCGGCTCGCAACGCTTGTCGGCGTTGGACCAATTCGTGTTCATCAGCCAGCTTGTCGTCTTGTGCAGGCGAGGGGTCTACAAGCCGTTCTATCGCTTCGTCGGCGTCCGGATCGTCGTGAGTGCGGGAATTCAGGGATACGTCGCCGCGCAGGCGCCGGTCCATGTCTACTACCTCTCGTTCCGGCACCTCGAGGCGCGCAGCAATTGCTTGAACCTGCTCAGGATGCAGATCTCCGTCCTCGACAGCCGAGATCGCACGCTTAGCTTGCCGTAGTTTGAAGAAGAGTTTCTTTTGTGCGTTGTTTGTTGAAACCTTCACCATCGACCAGGATCGAAGTACGTATTCCTGAATCGTCGCCCTGATCCACCACAATGCGAACGTTGAAAGACGAACCCCTCGTTCTGGGTCGAAGCGTCGCACGGCCTGCATCAATCCGATATTGCCTTCGGAAACGATGTCGGCGATGGGCAATCCGTAACCGCGGTATCGCATCGCAACCTTTGCAACAAGGCGCAGGTGGCTTGTGACGAGGCGATAGGCCGCTTCGCGATCCCCCAGTTGGCGCCAACGTCTCGCGAATTGGGTCTCCTCTTCCTGGGTCAGGATCGGAAATTTCTTGATCTGAGCGAGATAGTGAGTCAGTCCGGTTGCAATCGAAGGCAGTGGCCGAGAATACGTGTTGTACATGTGCCCCTCGCAGTGGCTCTCATAAGGTAAGGCCGGTATGGAGCGGCGATCAGCGAAGGGTTGCTCTCGAAAGCACTCTTGCAATGACCGCCATGCTCAAAAGGCATCCGACTGATCCGACTAGTGCGGCAACATCAGCGGGATCCTTCAGCATCGATTTGTCCTCCAGAGGTCGTCATGATGCCGACGCCCTGAAGGGAACTGGGGTCCTGTCCGCCGATCCTTTTGATCCGGCCCGCATTCATGATCGAGCCTCTCGGTCTCCGTTTGCGAGGAGAGATCACACAGCGCATCGACGATATCTTCGAGCTGGGCGCTCGTATCGTCGTGGCGCGGGATCAGGTGGGAGCGATCTTCGCCGAGGCAGTGATCCGCGAGCCAGGAGGACAAGATGGCCCGCTTCTCGTACGCGGTGAGATCGGGATCATCGAGTACATCCAGGGGATGCTCAAAAGCGCCGGCCGGATGCAGGAACTCCGTCAACTCCAATGGCGTTGTGTGCTGATCTGCCCCGGGTTTCGTCGTCCGGAGTGACAGGCAATACGGGTAGGCCTCTCGCAGGAGATCCTTCACGGAAGCTCGTTCGTCAAGCAATCGTCGCTCGATATAGCCTCGTTCAAGATCTGTGAGAGACGTTTCGAGGAGCCTGCGATAACGGCGAATATTGTTTCGGTGCGCGCGAAGCCGTTCGATATGGTGGCCAGTCATGACTGCTTCTCTCTCGCGTCGTGTAGAGTTGCCGCGCTTGGTCCGACGAAAGTAACGTCGGCCGTCGCTGGTCGGCAGACGCGTGCTATCGTCCGCGGTCGTCAGCCGCATTGGATCCTCCTGTTCGTTGACAAATGGCGGCAGCCGCGCAAACGCGCGCGGCGCCGATCAGGCAGCCTGATTACGCCGCTGCCTTGGTCTCTAGTTTTTGGACATTGTCAGCTGGCGCGCCGTTTATCGCGATCCGACGCGGTTTCATGGCATCCGGAATCTCGCGGACCAGGTCGACCTTGAGCAGCCCGTTCTCGAAGGATGCGCTCTTGACCTGGACGTAATCCGCCAGATTGAACTTTCGCTTGAAATTGCGGGTAGAGATGCCGCGATGGATGAAATTCCGCTCGGCATGATCCGGCTTGCTGCCCGCGATCACGACCACGTTCTGTTCAGCCGTGATTGCGATATCGCTTGGCGCGAAGCCCGCAACCGCCAGCGAAATTTGATAGCGGTCTTCGCAGAGGCGTTCGATGTTGTAAGGTGGGTAGTTATTCTCGCCGGCATGCTGCGCCATTTCTGCGAGGTCAAAGAGGCGGTCGAATCCGATGCTCGAACGCCAAAGAGGTGAGAAGTCGTAATTGCGCATAGCCAAATCCTCCAAAAGAGCAAGATGGTTACGAGCGGCACCGGACACGACCGGTGCCCGTCTCATTGATCCGGACCCATGAGGCGTCCGAACCCCACATTTTCTGTGGCGTCGGAAAATTAGCAAAACCGTTTTCGGTTTCAAGAGGGGGCCGAAAAAATTGTGGCGCCGGCGCACGAAATGCGGATTATCGAAATCAGCGGCACGGCAAGAACTTAGCGCAACGCGTGCACGGTTTACCAATCGTTGACGGCAAGCCCTTGGTTCATCCCAGAAGCTTTGGTCCGAATGCAAGGGCGCCGTTACGGGCAAAAAAAAATTTCACTTGAGCGGTCTTGAACGGGGCCGATTCGACTCCCAGTTCGTTTTCCGCCCGGGGGCCGTTTCCGGACCCGGATTTTGAACATCGCTGAACCTGATTGAGGAGGATGTGCATGCATTTCCGTCCATTGCACGATCGCGTGCTCGTGCGCCGCATTGATGCCGAAGAGAAAACGTCTGGCGGCATCATCATTCCCGACACTGCCAAGGAGAAGCCGCAGCAGGGCGAGATCATCGCCGTCGGCCCAGGAGTTCGCAACGAGCAGGGCCAACTCGTGCCGCTCGACGTCAAGACCGGCGACCGCGTGCTGTTTGCGAAGTGGTCGGGCACCGAGGTCAAGATCGACGGCAAGGAGCTGCTGATCATGAAGGAGAGCGACCTTCTGGGCGTGGTCGAAAAGGCCGAAGCGCTCAAGACGGCAGCGTGAGCTGACAGTCATCGAAGAGAAGGGAGATTTTCAAAATGGCTGCCAAGGACGTAAAGTTTTCGACCGAAGCCCGCGAGCGAATGCTGCGGGGTGTGGACACGCTGGCGAACGCGGTGAAGGTCACGCTCGGTCCGAAGGGGCGTAACGTCGTGATCGAAAAATCGTTCGGCGCGCCCCGCATCACCAAGGACGGCGTCACCGTGGCCAAGGAGATCGAGCTCGAGGACAAGTTCGAGAACATGGGCGCGCAGATGGTGCGCGAAGTCGCCTCCAAGACCAACGATCTGGCGGGCGACGGCACCACCACCGCAACCGTGCTGGCGCAGGCGATCGTCAAGGAAGGCGCCAAGGCCGTTGCGGCTGGCATGAACCCGATGGACCTGAAGCGCGGGATCGATCTGGCGGTGGACGCAATCGTCACTGACCTCAAGACTCACGCCAAGAAGGTCACCTCCAACGACGAGATCGCCCAGGTCGGCACCATCTCGGCCAATGGTGACACCGAGATCGGCCGCTTCCTCGCCGAGGCCATGCAGAAGGTCGGCAACGAGGGGGTCATCACGGTCGAGGAAGCCAAGAGTTTGAACACCGAACTCGAAGTGGTCGAAGGCATGCAGTTCGACCGCGGCTACGTCTCGCCCTACTTCGTCACCAACGCCGAAAAGATGCGGGTCGAGCTCGAGGATCCCTACGTGCTCATCCACGAGAAGAAGCTTTCAGGTCTGCAAACCATGCTGCCGCTGCTCGAGCAGGTCGTGCAATCCGGCAAGCCGCTTCTGATCATCGCCGAGGAAGTCGAAGGCGAAGCACTCGCCACCCTGGTCGTGAACCGCCTGCGCGGCGGGCTAAAGGTCGCCGCCGTCAAGGCGCCCGGCTTTGGCGACCGGCGCAAGGCCATGCTGGAGGACATCGCGATCCTCACTGGCGGCACCGTGATCTCCGAAGACCTCGGCATCAAGCTCGAAAACGTCACGGTCAAGATGCTCGGCCGCGCCAAGAAGGTGGTAATCGACAAGGAGAACACCACGATCGTTGATGGTGCCGGTGCCAGGAAGGACATCGACGCTCGGAGCCAGCAGATCAAGGCGCAGATTGAGGAGACAACCTCCGACTACGACCGCGAGAAGCTGCAGGAACGGCTGGCGAAGCTCGCCGGTGGCGTCGCGGTGATCCGTGTCGGTGGAGCGACCGAGATCGAAGTGAAGGAGCGCAAGGATCGCGTCGACGACGCATTGCACGCGACCCGGGCGGCCGTCGAAGAAGGCATCCTGCCGGGTGGCGGCGTGGCGCTATTGCGCTCGCTCAAGGCGCTTGAGGGCATCAAGATCGCCCATTCCGACCAGAAGGCCGGCGTCGATATCGTACGCCGCGCGGTCCAGGTGCCTGCACGCCAGATCGTGCAAAATGCCGGTGAGGACGGGTCGGTGGTGGTAGGCAAGCTTCTGGAGCACCAGAGCTACAACTGGGGCTTCAATGCCGCGACCGGCGAATACCAGGACATGGTGAAGGCCGGCGTGATCGATCCCGCGAAGGTCGTGCGCACCGCCCTGCAGGATGCGGCCTCGGTCGCGTCGCTGCTCATCACCACGGAAGCGCTGGTGGCGGACAAGCCGAAGAAAACGGAAGCCGCGCCGGCTCCTGCCATGGACTTCTAACGCGCATTGGGCCCGGCTGATCGGCCGGGCCCACCCTCACATCCAGAAAGGCATCTGGATCTGTTTTCGAACGATAGGAGCATGAGATGATCAAGGATCAATTCACATTCTCCGCTCGGGCGGAGGGCACCCACAAAACCCTAATCAATCTCCTCGCAGTAACGCTCGGTGGTGTCGTGGCGCTGGCGCCGTTTGCGGCGCGAGGGTCGGAAGCGACGTCACCGCTACGGGCGGCAAAAAGCGGCTTCGAACAAATTGCCTTGCCGCCGATTCCGTACCTGGACACGATGCCCTGGCTGACCTGGCCGCAGGCGCCTTCCACGATGAAGGTGGATACGCTGCTTTCGCCGGTCCTGGATGCGCCCCGGCTGAGGTTCGATCTTTTGCCGACCCAGCGCGAGGGGGCCCCGCCTGCAACCAGCCAGTCCGGGTGGAGCGGCCGGCCGATCCGGCCGCTCCAAACTTCCGTCTGAGCTGTGTGAGGAATTTCATGCCGTTTGAACCCGTTGTTGGCGGCGCGGTTGCGTTTCTGATCGAAAGCCAGAGACGCGTTATTTCGCATTGCGAAAGGCTCTTGCCTGCGAGCGACCTAACTTCTGAGGATCGCGCTCGCCTCATGCGCCTGCGCAATGATGCTGAAGCACAACTGGCCCGCCTGCCTTACGCCGAGGCCGCGTAACCTGGATTGAAATTGCGGCATGACCGGAACTTGAAGATTTTTTTGAGCAACCCTCTTGAAATCATCTTCCATTTTTTAAGTCATTTTTCGCCGCGAGAGCGGTGTGCCGGACGCCAGTTTAGGGTCCGGTACGGGCGCCGGACCGGGCTTCGGACCGTTCCGTAAACACGGCCTGGCGTTCCTTCGTATCCATCTTGCTCTTTGGAGGACTTGGCTATGAGGACACTCGACTTCGCGCCGCTGTGGCGCTCCACGATTGGCTTCGATCACCTGGCAGACCTCGTCGATTCAACGCTGCGTCAGGCGACCGAAGACAACTATCCCCCCTACAACATTGAACGTTTCGGCGAAGACCACTACCGGGTCACGCTGGCAGTGGCCGGCTTCGGTGTTCAGGACATCGCCGTGACGGCGGAACAGAACGTGCTGACCGTTGAGGGCAAGAAGCCAGACGGTGGCGCGCGCGAATACCTTTACCAAGGTATCGCGGCCCGTCCGTTCCGGCGTGTGTTCAACCTCGCTGACTATGTCCAGGTCAAGCAGGCCTCGTTCCAAGACGGTCTGCTGATCATTGATCTCGTGCGCGAGGTGCCGGAAGCGATGAAGCCGCGCCGTATCGAGATCGGAACGGCGGCTTCTTCCTCACCCCAGATCGCGCAAAAGAAGGCAGCTTAGGCGCGATTGCAGCATCGAGACGGGGCGTGCGGCGCTTGAAGCGTCCGCACCCCTGTCCCCATGAACAAGTGAGGTAAAACAATGGCTATTCGTGATCTCATTCCTTGGTCGAAACCGCAGGAGCTTGCGCCCGCCCGCGACAGCTTCGATCCCTTCCTGACACTGCACCGTGAAATGAACCGTCTGTTCGACGATGTGTTCCGCGGCTTTGGCAGCCCGGGCCTGTCGTCGTCGATGGAAGGTCGCTTTGGCTGGCCGAAGGTCGAGCTCAGCGAAACGGACAAGGCACTGACCGTGTCGGCCGAACTGCCGGGGATGACCGAAAAGGACGTTCAGGTGGAAATCACCAATGGCGTCCTGACGATCCGCGGCGAGAAGAAGGCCGAGGACCATGGAGAAGGCCGATACTTCAGCGAGCGGTATTACGGCGCCTTCGAGCGCCAGATTCCGCTCGACGATGTGCAGGAAGACAAGGTTGAGGCGACGTTCAAGAACGGTGTCCTGACTGTCTCGTTGCCCAAATCGGACAAGCCGCGCGAGGGCGTGAAGCGCATCGCGATCAATGCGGCATAATCAGAACCAGGAAGCGACGGCTCCGCCGCCGTTTCTTCCCACAGCAATCCCTCGGAAAGGAGAGATAAGGGAGACGCGACGATGACGAACGCAAACACAAATGCTCACAATCTTCATCCGATCTTTCACCCCGCCGCTCACTACGATTCTCCAAGGAGCGTCCTGAACGACAATGAGCTCTCCACGCCGGAGAAGCGCATCATCCTGTCGTCCTGGGCCTCCGACATGTATGCGGTGGAATCCTGTCCGTGGTTGCGCAAGATTCCCGGCATGAGCCATACGGTCCGGCTCGCGGATATTCTCGCAGCCTTGCGCAAGCTCGACGGCGACAATGACAATGATGACCCGCCGCGTGGTGGCGGCGTGCCGATGCGGCTGCGGCGGCCTTGGGCCGCCGCAGAACGGAGGGCCGCATGATGGTCACGCACGCTGTCCTCGGCCTTGTCTTGTTCGGTCATATGGCTGCGGCCTATGTCGTTCCCTGCGTCGCTCTGCAACGTGCGATGCGGCTGCCGGCAAGCGCTTGAGGCGGCTCCCGCGAATATCATGGTGCACAAGATGAAAAATGGTCGCGTAATCCGATTGGCGCTGTTGGTGTTGACGCTGACGTTTGGGGCACCGTCTCTCGTGACGGCGCAAGTTCCCGATCTCAAGACCGGAGCGCCGATCCCGACATTGGCGCCGCTCGTTCGCCAAGTCACGCCTGCGGTCGTTAACATTTCGGTGCACGGTCGCGTGCGTGAAGACAATCCCCTCTACCGTGACCCGGTGTTCCGCGAATTCTTTGATGTTCCGAAGCAAATCGAGAAAGAGGTCAACGCAACCGGCTCCGGAGTGATCGTCGATGCTCTGCGCGGCTATGTACTCACCAACAATCACGTCGTCGAAGGCACTTCCACCGTGCAAGTCACCACGAAGGAGGGCCGACAGTTTTCGGCCAAGGTGATTGGTCGCGATCCGCCGACCGATGTGGCCGTGTTACAGATCCAGAGCCCCGTGGGGCTCAAGGCGCTTGCTTTTGGCGACAGTGACATCCTGGAGGTTGGTGATTTTGTGCTCGCGATCGGCAATCCCTTTGGTCTGGGTCAAACCGTAACCTCGGGTCTGGTCAGCGCACTCGGCCGCACCGGCCTTGGCAAGCAGGGCTTTGAGGATTTCATTCAGACTGACGCGGCGATTAATCCCGGCAATTCCGGCGGTGCGCTGGTCAGCCTCCGCGGCGAGCTAGTCGGAATCAATTCAGCGATCATCTCGCCAGCGGGCGGAAACGTCGGAATTGGCTTTGCGATCCCGTCCAATATGGCGCGGAGAGTGATGGAGCAAATCGTTGCTACCGGCCATGTCGAACGTGGCCGCATCGGCGTTTCTTTGCAGGACCCGCGGCTGTCCGGTGCTCGGGCCGAAGGTGCTTTGATAGCTGAGGTTCTGCCAAACTCGCCGGCGGAAATGGCCGGTCTGCGCAAAGGGGACATTGTGACAATGGCCGACGACCGTCCCATTCGGTCGGCTGCGCAATTGCGCAACAAGGTCGGCTTGGCGCGAGTTGGACAGGACTTGAAACTAACGCTTCAACGAAGAGAAGGCACAAGCAGTGTCGTTGTCAAAGTGGCGCCTCGGATGGAACGAGGCGCGGCAATTACCCCAGGTACCCTCGGATTGACGAGCCGACTACCGTCGGCCGGGCTTGCGGGGCCCTATCACCGGTCCGGGACATCGACTTAACATCTTACGATGAGAACCCCAATGATTGAGAATCTCAAGGACAGGACCGAACCAGAAGCGGATGTTCGCGAGCGACAAGCGTTGAGTGCTCCTGTCACGAAGGCGACCCGAGCGAATTCGGCCGTATTGGTTCGAGTGCATCACGGCAACACCGAACGTTATCTTCGCTTGCTCCGAACCAAACTAATGGCCGCAGAGCGCCAGTTCGTCGAGCGACGTTTGTTTGAGGAGCAGCGTGCAGCGGATAAGCTCATCTCCAGTTCTTTCAGTACTGCTTCGGCTCAAGCGACCGATGGCTATATCCCGAGCCCGAACCGTGCTGCATAATACCGTGTCGCATCAATTTCCTACTTTCGAGATCATCCTGCAGCCCAAGGGCCGGCGATGGCGCTGGCGCGTATGTTCAACGAACGGGACAGTCGTTATGCAGGGCTCGCGAAGCTCGCGCGCTGCTGCGAGATATGATGCGCATAACGCGTTGTTTCTTGTGCTGCTCTCGACAACCAGCGCGGGCTGGCCCCGGGGGTAGGGGCTCGGCAAACCTATGATCGCTCCGCTATTTCCACGGGCCCTCAGCGAGCGATCATTGAAGACTTTTTCGGTCTCCGTCTCAGACGCCCGGTAATTACCTCCTTTCTGTATAAGGTTGGGGGCGGTTGTGGCCTTGGGATCGGAGCCGCGACCGGCTCTGACCCGCCGCCCCTGAGGGAGTACGCCACGCTTCTAGTAGCAGCATCTTGAGAAATCGGCTGGCATGAGGGATAGCGTCGACCCGTGCGGCGGGTAACGCTCAAACAGCGAGGTCATATGAGGTGATTAGCGAAGAAGGGCATTCCACGTATCGCTCGGCACGTCGGCCAACGGAGATGGCGCCTTCAGTCGCGTATGTGTCCTGGCTGACGGCGGATGCGTCGTCAATTTCGATAGTTTGAACTGCCACGTCGTAGGGAGAAGAGTAGGACGCTTTTCAACGGACGTCCCCCGTTACTACCCCAGAAATGTAACGCGTAGTTGTGTGAAAAGTAACGCGCCGTTTCCAGCTCACCAAAATCGGCCGGTAACGCGCAGTTTAGTGAAATGAGACGCCCGGTTTGGCAGTTTTCGAAGAACGGGGTTTGCCGTTGGAAAGGAATATTTTTCTCCTGTGCGTGATATGCACGCGCCCGTCGCGTAAGCCGTGCTGGGCAGTGCGAACGAAAGGCGCCGGAGCCTGCGAGAAGCCGAGAATGCGAAGTCGCATGTCAGCCCGTAAAGGGCAGGCGGTAGACTCGCCTAGGCTTGCGGGCGCGCATGGCCACGACTTGGGTGCGACGATTGCCCAACAAGTTATTGGAACGAAAAAACCCAGCGGCAGGTCCGTTCACTTGTCGCGACGTTCGTCGAAATGATCGGCGAGGACCATGTTCGAGCCCTCGCCCAGGGCCGCATTGCCGAGTATCGCTCGCTTCTGCTCGCTCTTCCGCGAGGCTACGGCAAGGGCCAGCGTGACCGCGCCACGCCGCTTTCCGAATGGCTGGAACGCGCCAAGAAATTGCCTGCACACGAGGTCGGGCGCGAGTCGGGTACGGTCAATCGACATCTTACGCAGCTTCAGGAGGTGTTAGTCTACATCGAGGCTTGCGGGCACAAGATTCCAGAGTTCTCCGGCGTTTCGAAGCTGCTGTCGAAGAAGAAGGGTCGCGCCCGCGACGAACGGAATCCTTTCTCTCCAGAAGACCTGACCTCGATCTTTCGACAGCCGCCGTGGACGGGATGCGAAAGCCTCAAGAAGCGGATGGTCCCGGGCGAGGTGATCTATCACGACGCTCTATCTATCGTGCCTTATCTTGCGAGATACACGTTGGCACGTCGCGAGGAACTCTGCGGCCTCGATGTCGATGATGTGTTGGAGGAGAGTGGGATCCCCTACATTTTCGTTCGTCCAAACGAACACCGGACGCTCAAGAATCCGCAGTCCACGCGAAGAATACCCCTGATCGGCGAAGTGGTCCGTCTCGGGCTTCTTCGCTACAGGGCGGAAATCAAATCGCTCGGACATAAACTGCTGTTCCCGGAGCTCCGCGCCGCAAGTGATCGCACGCCGTTGGGCGACGTCTTTTATGGCGACTGGATCAAAGTTCAAAATGTGGCTGTCGCCAACGCTGCTGAAGAGAAAAAGACTTTCCATTCGTTCAGGAAAGTCGGTGGTGCCGATCTGAAGGACGGCGGGGTCCCCTCCGAACTTCGAGCGGACATTCTTGGCCACTTCCGGACGGGGCTCTCCGGATCGTGGCACGGGGCGTGAAGGAAGATCCGGCGCCTGCGGCTTAAAGTTCTGCACTAGCCGCGGGACGGGTGGACCGGGGGCGTCGCCGCATGTCTACGGCCCGATTGCCCACTTGTCGGATCACTTCGCTCTTTTCCAGATCACGTCGACTACGTCTCCCGCAGGAGGACGAACAGTCAGCGTCAGTTGATCTCCCGCAACCGCGACGAAGCGCTTCTGTTGCGTGCCATTCCAGTTGGGAAACGAACTGCCTTCGACCTGGATCGCGATGCTGCCATCTGCCTCGTTCGTCGAATACGTTCCGAAGTAGGTTATCGTGCCGTCCGCGGTCTCTTTGTTCTCCTCGGATGTGCCCTGCCACAGGGCATTACTCGCGTATTTGGCTCGATCCGATCGCATCACCGTGATGATGTAGTGCCCATTCCCGTCGAAGAAAGCGATGCCCTTCGGAGCGGCCCCATAACGCTCGATCTTGGTGCCGTCGCTTTTCTTCTGCTCCCACGACAGCAGCGTCCACGTACCGACCAGTTGATCTTTCAACGATTGCTTCTGCCCGATCGCGTCGACTGTCATCATGATAAATCCAGAAGCCGCAATCGCGCACGCGGCGAAAATTGCACGCAAAGTCATCGGTCCATCCCTAGGCAATAGTCTCGACCAGACGCCTGCACGGTACCATGCACAGCCACGCCGGTTGAATCCTTCATCCAGCTATTCAAAGTGCTGGCTGCTTCTTGCCAAGGGCCAGAAGCATCCTGACGTGCCGAGCGGTTCGCCCGCTACCGGCTGCAGTCGTCGTCGCATAGTCATGGCTTAGTGCCACGGGGGATGTCACCCCTTGGCTGCGAATAAGTAGCCGTTGCCATCCTTGGCAACCGTGCCGACGTTCGGCATCAACCAGTGAGTACCCGAAATGGTGAGCTTGTCGGCGACCGCGCGATCGAAGATCTTCCTTCGCGTTTCCACCGCCATTTGCGGATCCTGATCGATCGAGAGCTGCCACTCGGGATGTGTTGCAATGTGGGGCGCAAGATTGACCACGTCGGCGCTGATCAGGAACTGCTCGCCGCCGGAAGCGACGAGATGCGCGACCATTCCCGGGCTATGGCCGGGCACCTCAATTGCGTGCACGCCAGGCAGGAGTTCAGGTTCTCCCTCGAATGTCCTGACGTTTTTCCAAGTCGCCACGGTAGCCTGAATGCGCCGCGCGAGGCCCTTGCGCGTCGGTCCGAGATCGAGTGACTCGACCCCTGGGCGCGTCCACCATTTCAATTCCGCGGCGGGCACTACGATGTCGGCATCCGGGAAGACCTGCGCATCGCTCTCATTGTTCATGAGGCCATAAATGTGGTCGCCGTGGAGATGGGAGATGAGGATTGTCTTGACTGCCTTGGGGTCAAGGCCCGCCGCCGCCATGCTCTCGAATAACCGGCCGTTCCCCTCGCCATAAATCGAATGACCGCCCGTACCCGCGTCGATCAGGACCACTTGACCGCGCAGCTTGAGCGCCATGACGATAAACCGCACGGGCGCCTGATTCTCGGGAAAACCGGCACCACGCAACACGGTCTTCACTTGGTCGGCGCTGACATTCCTGACCATACTGTCGCGCAGCGGCGCCTCCCGCATGCCATCGATCAGGGAGAAGACCTCAATGTCGCCGACCTGTATTTGCGGAAAGGTTGAGTGACGGACTGTTGAGCGTAAGCCGCGTCGACAAAGGTGATCGGCTTATCGAGTCCAAACGCGGCGCAGGCACCTGCTGCGCCAAGTGTGAGGTCGCGGCGCGAAATATCGAACATCGTTCGCTACTCCTCGTTGGACGATCAGCATATCAACGAGAACGTGCGCTGTACAAGGCGGTTTCGGGCATCGGACATCTCGCCCGAAGGGTATCGCGGGTCTTGTGGGTTTCGGCTAATCTGCCAAAGTTGAGCACGATCTACTTTTGAGGAGGACAACGTGGTGCGTCTCCTTGCCTTGGCCTTTGCCGCCTATTGCTATCTGCAGCCCGCGTTGCTTCTCGCGGACGATGCAGCAGGGCAACTCGCAGGTAGCTGGAAACTCACAGCCTGGACCATTCAGATTATCGGTGGCGAGCTCACCGAACCGATGGGCCACGATCCGAAGGGGCGGGCAGTTTTTACGCCGGACGGGCACGTCGCGTTCATCATTGCCGCGGCAAATCGCAAGCCGGCAGCCAACGATGCGGAGTCGGCAGCCCTGCTCAAGAGTCTACTTGCCTACACCGGAAAATTCACAATAGAGAGCGACAGGTTTACGACCAAGGTCGACATTTCGTGGAACGAGCTTCTAACGGGTCAAGATCAAGTCAGGTTCTTCAAGCTCGAAGGGGACAAGCTGAGCCTCAGAACGGCCGAACAAATCAGCGCCGTCTATCCGGGCAAGAAAGTCGTGGGGACATTAGAATGGGAACGCGAGCGCTAAGGCGGACAAGCTCGAAGTTGCGCACCCCTTGGCAGCGTGATTCAACGAAAAGTAAGTCCGCTTTGCCCCCACAGGAACAGGTGGACAAGCTGGAGCTCCGCCGATTGCGAATCCCTGACCCGTGCTAACCGCCGGGAACGATCAGGTGGGCGGAAGGATTCGTCCGGCAGGAGCGATCTCGATGCTGATGACGAAGGAAAGACGGTCGGCAATCCGGACGCTGCGGGGCTGGGCGATCGGCGTGCTGCAGGAGGCCGGCGTCATCCGCGAATGCGAGGAGCACGGTTGGATGCAGGACCGCGCCGATCCCCATGCCCGCGAGCGCGCCTTCGATGTGGCCCGCCGCGAACCACCGCCCGGTGCCTCGCGGGCGGACGCCGTCGCGGAGATACGCGACGTCCTGAATTCGATCGGCGATACCTGCCCGGAGTGTCCGCCGCATGTCAGTTAGCGACGACGACATCTTCGGAGTCCTAGCCGACGTGTACTGCCGTGTGCTTTACTTTCCGGGTGACATCGCCGGCAGGGGCGTAAGTTGAGCGAAGCGCGCGTTGAGCGGAGGTTGGCGGCGGTTCTGGCGGCCGATGTGGCCGGCTACAGCCGGCTCATGGGAGCGGACGAGATGGGCACGTTGGCGGCCCTGAAAGCATGCCGTCGCGAGATTGTTGATCCCGCTATCGCCAGACATGGAGGCAGGATCGTCAAGACCACAGGTGACGGCATGCTGGTCGAATTTGCCAGTGTCGTCGATGCCGTCACGTCTGCGATGGCCGTGCAGGAGGAGATGGCAAAGCGCGCCGGACATCTCGCAGCCCCGATCACCTTTCGCATCGGCATCAATGTCGGCGACATCATCCTGGACGGCGACGACATCTTCGGCGACGGCGTCAACATCGCCGCACGGGTCGAAAGCGAGTGCGAACCCGGAGGCGTGTACCTTTCCGACGACGCGTTTCGGCAGGTCCGCGGCAAGACAGCGTTCGCGTTCGAGGACGCCGGCGAGCGAAACTTGAAAAATATCGACCGACCAGTCCGCCTCTATGCGGTTCGGCCCGCGGATGGCTCGAATCGGCCGTCCAAGCCGTCTCGGATGAACGGCAAGCCGCTCCCTCTTCCGGACAGGCCATCGATTGCCGTCTTACCGTTCCAAAACATGTCCGGCGACCCCGAACAGGACTACTTTGCCGACGGCGTCGTCGAGGAGATCATTACGGCGCTGTCGCACTTCAAATCGCTGTTCGTGATCGCCCGCAACTCGAGCTTCACCTACAAGGGGAAAGCGGTCGACATCAAGCAGGTCGGGCGCGAGCTTGGCGTCCGCTACGTTCTTGAGGGCAGTCTGCGAAAGGCGGGAGACAGGGTACGCATCACGGGGCAGCTCATCGATGCATCGACCGGAGCGCACGTCTGGGCCGACAAGCTCGACGGCGACTTGCGCGACATATTCGCTCTGCAGGATCAGGTCGCCGAAAAGGTCGCTGCCGTTATCGAGCCGAACATCAAGCGGGCCGAAATCGAAGGAGCGGCGAAGCGACGACCTGAAAGTCTGAACGCGTACGACACGTATCTGCGCGCGCTGCCTCGGTACTACTCGCTGACCAAGGAGGGCTTCGAGGAGGCCCTCAGCTTGTGCTATCGCGCTCTTGACATGGACTCTCGCTACACGGCCGCCGCTCGGCTCGCGGCGGAGGTGCTGGGCGTAAAGGTAGCCCAAGGGTGGTCGTCGGACGTCAAGGCAGACTACGCAGAAGCATTCCGCTTGGGCAGACTGGCCCTGACGATCGACGACACAGATCCCGACTCGCTTGCACAATGGGGGCGCGGCGTCGCCGCCTTCTCGGACGACTATGACGCCGCAAAGGACGCCGTTGATCGCGCGGTTGCGCTCAACCCCAATTCCGCCCGCGCTTGGACCAACCGTGGCTGGACGTATCGATACATGAAGGACGTCGACGAGGCGGTGACCAGTTTCGAGCGAGCGATCCGCCTCAATCCGCTCGATCCGATGTTGTACGACACCCTGACTGGGCTTGCGAGTGCACTCATTGTGGCCGATCGTGACGAAGAAGCGGCGGCGCAGGCGAGGAAGGCGCTCGGGTTGAACCCCCGGTTTACCTCCGCGCATCGTGTCCTGGCAGCGGCCCTGGCCCTTCTAGGACGCGAAACGGAAGCGAGGAACGCCGCTGCCGCCTTGCTAAAGATCGAGCCGTCCTTTTCGATCGGCAAGTGGGCCACCTACGGAGGCCACTGGCAAGGCCAGCGGTTCTTGGAGGGACTTAGGCTTGCCGGGCTTCCCGAGTGATCTTCGAGAACAGCAGTGCCGACGTCGTGGCGCCGCACGCGCTCTACGCCGACTTCCGCTGCGGCTTGGCCGATGGTTTCTTCGCAGCCGCTTCCTTCGGCTTCTTGCCCTCGATCGGCATCAGCATTTCCTTCTGCCCAGCCGATGCCTTGCGCCCCTTCTTGGCGGGCTTGCCGGCCTTCGCCGGCGCGGCCTCCTTCCCGACGGACCGGCGCAGCGCCTCCATCAAGTCGACGACATTGGTCGCCGCCGGCTTGGACTTCGGGGTAATCGGCTTGCCGGCGCGCTTCTGATTGATGAGGTCGATCAGCGCGGTCTCGTAATGGTCCTCGAACTTCTCGGGCTCGAACCGTCCCGCCTTCTGGTTCACGATGTGCCTGGCGAGGTCGAGCATGTCTTTCGTGACCTTCACGTCCTGGATCTCGTCGAAATACTCCTGCTCCGAGCGCACTTCGTAGGGGTAGCGCAGCAGGGTGCCGACGAGCCCCTTGTCCATCGGCTCCAGCGCGATGATGTGCTCGCGGTTGGTCAGTACGACGCGGCCGATCGCGACCTTGTCCATCTCGCGGATGGTCTCGCGGATCACTGCGAAGGCGTCGTGGCCGACCTTGCCGTCGGGGCGGATGTAGTACGGGCGGATCAGGTAGCGCGGGTCGATGTCCGACTTGTCGACGAACTCGTCGATCTCGATGGTGCGCGTCGATTCCAGCGCGATCTCCTCGAGCTCCTCTTTGGTCACCTCGATGTATTGCCCCTTGTCGAGCTCGTAGCCCTTGACGATGTCCTCGTTCGGCACCTCGTCGCCGGTGTCGGCGTCGACCTTCAGGTACTTGATGCGGTGTCCGGTCTGCCGGTTGAGCTGGTTGAACGAGATCTTCTCGCTCTCGGAGGTGGCCGGGTAGAGCGCGACCGGACAGGTCACCAGGGACAGTCTCAGGAAGCCTTTCCAGTTGGCGCGGGGGGCCATGTACGCAGAACTCCGGTTGGGATGGCTTGGATTCAAGACGAACGAGCGGGGCCGGTTCCGACAGGCCCCTCGTCACCGAGGAAGATTCATTCGCTCGGCCGGCTGGTGCCAGCCGAATCCGATGGAGAGGCATTGACTCCCTCGGAACAAATAAAGAACATGAGCCATGCCCGCAGCACCAGAACCTGCCGCGCCCGCCGAGGGCGATCTCGAGCTCGCCGCCCATCAGGCGATCGCAGCCTGCGGCGGGGACGCCCGGGACGCGGTGAAGGCGCTGCTCGTGGCCAACGGTTTTCTCGAGGCCCAACTGGACAAACTCAGGAAGAAGGTCTCGACAGGTTACGCCCGGGGACGACTTCCAGGGGCACGCGCGCATTGGAGTGAGCCAGATGACTGACGTGACCTACTACGTCGCTCTGCCGTTCATTTTCTCCGACGACGGCGTGGCCGCCGACGACGATTGAAGAGGCCCGCTGGTGAGAAAGACGCTGGAATGCATCGACGCTTGGTCTCGCGGAGCTCTCGGCCGGATTGGACCCTTGGAGCTCTTTCCTGCCTCCTCGCCCGCGCTTGCGTCGTGATGCTGCAACTTACGCTAGGACCTTAGGCTGGCCACCGGCTGGCTATTGACCCCGACTTCGAGGCCGCCTGAACCAAGAAAGGCTTTGCGAGTTCCTAGATTGATGACGAGAGCGTCCATGCGGAGAAAGCATACCGCTGACCGACCTATCCGCATAAGCTGGGGTAGTGGATCGACCGATGCCAAAGAATTCTTCTTCAGATATGACTGATCCGCTCGACTCGCAGATTGCCACCTTGTGCGGCCGAGTGGAGGCATTGGTGCCTGGATGCAGAGCGGGCGTCTGCATTGCAAGTGCCGATCATACCAAGTTGGAGCGATCCGTCTTTCCCAATCTGCCGCCGACGTTTCAGCAGGCCATCAAGGAACTCCCAATGGGACCACCTTACATCGGCTGCTGCACGGCCGCGATGCAGGGGAATCAAATCATCACCGTTCACGACTTGGAGAAGGAAAGCCGGTTCAGCGACCTCTTCATCGCGACGTGCCTTTCGCACGGCATAAGATCGTTGCGCTCGCGCCCCGTTTATGGTCGAGCGGAAGCAGCTATCGGCACTTTCGTCATGGGTTATGGTGAGCCGAGCGACGACCAGCGCTTCGACCTACCCTACATAGATTTTGCCGCAGATGCGGTCGGGGCAATGCTCCAGCGGGAACTTGATCGAACGCGCGGACCTCTTTCAAGCCACTGATACCGCTTCCGCCGGTCGCGGCGCCAGGGCGTACTGATCGGGCGACCTTGAGCGGGTCCGGATGCGGCCTTCAGGCCGAATGCCGCACGTGCGGCGGCGGTCCGCTCCGATCGCCGAGCAGCTTGCCGGTCACGGCGTTCACGAAATGCAGCGAGGCGCAGGCCGGGCACCGCACCGAAACGCGGATGTTTTCGGCGGGGCGCTGCAGGGCTGCATCGTCGAGCTGATGCTGCACGTTCATGCCGGTGCGCGAACACCTATAGATGATCTGGCGCTGCATGACATCACCATGCTCCCGGATCCGCCCGTGCGAAATTGCGGTTGATTACCTAAGGGCCCCTCCGACACGAACAAGTCGGATCGTTGCGACAGGTCAACGGCAAAACAGACGCTCGTCCCAAATTGTTACCTACATCGGCAGCAAGCGCCAGGTTTGTTCGAACGCGAAGTTACTCCAACGCCGCTCATTTCGCGGGCGGGCGAAGAGGACTGTCAGCCCATTTGAGGGCCGCCGGGTCGTGCAGCGGGTCGTCGTCGCAGCTGGTGCAGACGTAGCGCAGTCGCCCCTCCCGAGCTTCGTCGGGCACAGCCTTCATCGGCTTGCCGCACCCCGGGCACGCCTTCCGGATCGGGTAGAGTACCGCCATTGGATTTGCCCCTGCCTCAGGTAGCTTAGTTCCCGACGTGCGGAGAGCGCAAGTGGATCGCAGGAAGCTATCCGACAGCGTCAGATCTCTTGACGCGACGGCCACCCCGCGTTGAAATTCGGCTTTCAGTGAGTTGCGGGGGGTGGCGTCGTGGAAGAGTTCTACAGGAGCTTCGCGCAGCGGGCGCGCGATCTGGCCGAGAATGCGGACCCGTTCACCAGGCGACGGCTGCTCGACCTGGCTCAGCGATACGATCTCAAGAGCAGAGCCGGAGCCTCGGGCGGAAGGTCGATCCCACCGCGGGCGACGCCTCCGACGGTGCTGTTCTCGGGCTCTGGCGAGGCCCGATAGATCCTCGAGCAAAACCTCACCGATCGCCCTCTTCGCCTTGGGAGGTGATCTCGGCCGCGCGCCTCTCGCATTCCTCGGCGAGATCAGTGAGACGCTCGACCGTGTCCGGATCCGTGATCGAGGCAACAAGCCTCCGGCACCGTTCGGCCTGCGCCAGCAATTTGGCTCTCTCATTCTCCATGGGAGATAACGACCGCTGCTCACTGCAGTTGCTCGCCGTCTGCGCCACATCCGCGAGCTCAAATCGCGCAGCATGTGAGACCCAGTTCACACGGCGCCACGCCCCGTCCAGCTACGGTGTCCTCTCCCGTTCTTCGGAGAAGACCGATGTTTGTCACCTTGGCCAGAGCGCTCTCACAAGCGACCCGCGCGGAAGTCGATACCGAGGAGCTGAAGATCGTCGCGATCTTCTGCGGCGCCGGCCTGCTGCTGTCATTGTTGGCGGCCATGGCCTTCGGACTCAGCCTCGGAGCCGAGCCGTTCTGAGCCTCGGCTCCAGCGCGTCCTAGTCTCGCGCCCGACGGAGAGCCGCCTGCAGCTTCTCGCGCTCCCGCTCCCAGCGCGTGTCCTCGGCCTGAGCGCGCTCGTCGAGCGTGGCCCGCTCGGCTTCGATATCAGCTACTCTCGCGTCGTGCGCCCGCTTGGCCTTCTCGATATCGGCTTGCGCCTGGGCGACAGCCTTGTCGCGGCGGGCGCGGTCCCTCTCGCGAGCGGCTTCCTCCTTGCGTCGCTCGGCGTCCTGTCGGCGCTGCTCCTTCTCGAAATCCTGCGCGGCTTTGCGCGCGGCCTTGTCGTCGATCTTGGCCGGGCGCTTCGCAGGCTTGGCCTGACGCCGCTTGGGACGTCTGGCGCCTTCCTCTTCCGCCAGGTCGGTCGGCAGCTCGGCGTGCTCGGTGAAACCGCCGGTCGAGCCGACCGGACGCCGCAGCACCACGCCCGGCTTCGCCATCGTGACGGCGACGATGTCGGGGTCGTCCGTTTCACGCGCGGCGCCTTGATGGAAGAGGTTGCTGCTGGCGCCCCAGGCCTCCAGCGCCGCCTTCATCGATGGCGCCGCGACCGCCTGGTCGTAGAAGCCCAGCGACGTGACGTAGGTTTTCAGTTTTCTCGCCATTGAGCTGCTCGCTCAGCCTGTCGTGAACAACGACGCTACGCAGGAGGGCCGGCCCGTGTTCCCAACCCTGGGAGACGGTCCGAACTCCGCCCCGCTGCCGAGCCGCTCAGCCGATGCTGCTGCGCCTGCAATCCGGCCGAACAACATCTACGCTCCTGAAAACGCCGTGAATCGCTTGAATCTCGGATACCTCGCGGGCCCGTATTGTGCCACACCGGTAAGCGAACAGCGCTATCCCTTGAGAATCGATGCTTCAACACACGACCGATCTCGCGGCCTTGGCCGAGGCACTCAGCCGATCGTCGGACTATCGGGTGCTGCGCCGCCTGGTCCCGCGCATACCGTTGTCCCGGCCAGCGGGGCAGGAAACCAGGACCGGCATCCTGCTCGACACAGAGACGACCGGCCTCGATCATCGTAAGGACGAGATTCATCGAGCTCGGCATGGTTAAATTCGACTACACGGCGGAGGGGAGGATTGTCGGCGTCAGGGACACGTTCGCCGCCTTCAACGAACCTTCCGCCCCCATCCCACCCGAGATAACCGCGATTACTGGCATCACCGACGAGATGGTCGCCGGCCAGCGGATCGACGACGCTGCCGTCTCCGCGTTCGTCGACGACGCGGTCATCACGATCGCGCATAACAGTGGTTTCGACCGGAAGTTCGCGGAGCGCTATTGGCCGGTCTTCGAGCAGAAGGCCTGGGGCTGCAGCGCGACCGAAATCGACTGGCGTGAGCACGGCTTCGCAGGCGCGCAACTCGGCGATCTGCTGAACGGGACCGGCTTCTTCCACCAGGCGCACCGCGCCGTCGATGACTGCCACGCACTGCTGGAGTCCTGGACTTCGTACTGCCGACGACCGGTGCGCCGGCGCTCGCGCTTCTGCTCGAGACCGCCCGCAGGCCGACGCTGCGGGTCTGGGCGGAGCAGACCGCGTTCGAGCTCAAGGACTCGCTGAAGCGGCGCGGCTATCGCTGGAACGACGGCAGCGACGGCAGACCCAAGTCCTGGTTCATAGATGTCAACGAGAGCGGTCTGGACGACGAGATCGCCTTCCTGCGAGCCGAGATCTACATGCGCGAGGTCGAGCCAAGCGTACAGCGGCTGACCGCATTCACCCGGTTTTCCTGCCGGGCATAGCGATAAATCCTTCAGGGCGTCCATCCTCGCGTGCCCAAAAGAACGCCGTGATTTCTGCCGGCAGCATTGAAATCGTAGATCTTCAGGTCGGACCAATCGAGCTTTCCTTGAAGCTCGGCCAGAGACTCCTTATCCAACTTCTCGTACACCTGAACGGCGAAAAGGATCCGCCTAGCGGCAAAGGCGTCGCCGAACTCCGCGATGATCTTGGTTATGGGAGGTTCTGTCCGGCGCAGATCGAGGCCTTCCATCTCATTCAGCGCAGTGCCCCAAGGCGGCGCCACGAAGACGATCATGGCCTCATCGGGCGCGGTATGGAGTTGACCCAGCATGACGCTGTAATCGCCGCACTTCAGATCGATGGCCCGATCGAGGGCCGCGAGGTTTTGCTTGGTCAGCTGAAAGACCTGAGGGTCGAACTCGAAGGCGATCCCGCGCGATCGCGGCACGTGCCGCAATATCCAGTACAAGGTATTGCAAGAGCCTGCGAAAGGATCGACGACGACCCACCGGCCCGGTGCCGGAAGCGACGCCGCGACGGCCGCGACGTCCTGCCCGATGCGGTCGGCAACGGCATCTCGGGTGCACTCGACGGCGGTCCGGCCGAGCAAACGCACTCCGCGCGCGTACCACTCGGCCGGCTTCATGCCGTACAGCCGGACGAAGTCGGGATCGGAGAAGCTGTCGCTACCGTATCGACGGACCTCGTCCAAGGTCAACAGCTGGTTGCGCTTCGCGCCGTGCAGCAGCAACGCTCGGTCATGAATCGGTGTCTCGGATTCCTTCGAACGCTCATTCATGTACGGAAGCTCCTGCGATCGACGTTTCCAATTTCAGCACGCTGTCAGGGCTCGGCTGCCACGAGCAGACCCGGACGAACGAAATGGACGGTCAGCGCAGCGATGCGACAACCACGAAGGACTCCTGTGGAAACGTCAGCCTGCCGTTCGCGAGCATCGAGCGATCCAGACGGGCCGCCACGTCGTCGGCGATAGTCGTGATCGTGCGCTCACGTCCGGCGTCGTCCTCTCTCGTCAACAGTGCGGCCATCGGGGTCGCCGTGAGCTGGAAGCGAACGTAGTCGAGCGCCGATGGAAAGCCGATCTGCTTGGTCACGGTCTCGACACCCACACGGTCGAAGCCCGCCTGGCGCACCCAATTGCCCACCTCGTCGGCGTTGCACGTAAGATGCTCGGCACGTTTGGTCCGCGAGGACTCTGGCCCGAGAAACCCATCCAGCGCCTGCACGAAAGCGTTCGCGGCCGGAGTGTGCTCGATTGCGCTGTAAACGCTCAGCCCGAGACGTCCTGTTGGTCTGAGGACCCGGGCCATCTCTCTAAGAGCCTGCGGTCGGTCGGGGAAGAATTGCAGCCCGAGTTGGCAGAGCACGAGATCGAAGCTGCGCGTTGAGAAGGGCAAATCCAGCGCGCTGCCCTCGGTCCACTCCACGTCGCTGGATTTCGCCCGGGCCACGGCCAGCATAGCCCCGTTGAGGTCTATGCCGACCAGCCTTCCGACGTGGCCGCGCTCGGCCAGCCGTCGCGCCACGACACCGGTCCCGCACGCCACGTCCAGTACGCTTTCGCCCTTCGCAGGCTCGATGCGATCGAGTAGATCATCAGCCCAGACCGACGTGATGGCGGGGACGAGATACCGTTCATACAATTCGGGAGCGCTGGCATCCATCTGCCAATGATCGTGAACTGTCATGACACCCTCTTGAAATTGGCCGGGTGAAACCGAGAAGATCAACAAATATTCCCCATGCTGACCGATAAGGACGGCCAACACAAGGTCTCTAAAAGTATGCTCGTCTTCCGGCGGAGTGTCGACGTTTGGCAGAAACCGGCGAAGACTGGCCGCTGGTTCAGCGTCCCAAGCGCTTCTCGACCCGCTTGCGGCTATTGCCGACCTTCTTGACAGCCTTCTTCACGGCCGATGCCGAGCGGCCGGTCTTCTTCGCTTCGTAGCGGACTTCCTAGTCCTGTCCCTTGGCGACGCGCGCCCGGTCCTGCTTGCGTCCACGCGCTGTCTTCTTCGCTGCCGCCATTGGCTCCTCCTCTTTCGAACTGACGGCGATGCAACGCTGCAAGGATTCGGGGGTTCCTGAAACGAATCCTGCCGTCCCGGCTTGAGTCCACCAGTTGCGTTGGAGTTCGTTGCGTGGCGTTTCAGCGACGTAAACCGGCGGCGGTCGGCGTGAAGGCGCCGTTCCCCGGCTTCGTAGAACCGGCCTTGGCATCATCGATCGAGAAGGTGCCGTCCGGGGCGCGATGGATTCACGAAATCAAGTTCGATGGCTACCGGGTCCAGGTCCAGCTGGCGAACGAAGCCGTGAGGGTATTCACCCGCCGCGGCCACGACTGGACCAACCGCTTCAAGAAGGTCGCCGACGACGCCTGGCACATCAAGGCGGGGTCGGCGATCGTGGACGGTGAAATCGTGGTCCCCGCCGCGGACGGCACGACGGACTTCTCGGTCCTTCAGAACGAACTGAAAGGCAAGTCGACCAGCATCGTACTGGTCGCCTTCGATCTCTGTACGTGAACGGCCGCGACCTCCGGAAGCTGCCGCTCTTCCAGCGCAAGACCGAACTCAAGAAGATCATCGACGGCACCGAGATCCAGTTCAGCGAAAGCTTCGAGCTTGAAGGTGCCGACATATTCGCACATGCCTGCAAGATCGGGCTCGAGGGCATCGTTTCGAAGGTACGCGACAGCGCATACGCCAGCGGCCGCGGCAACAACTGGGTGAAGAAGACCTGCGCGCAGCGGGAGACCCTGACGATCGCCGGCTTCGCGCTCGACGAGGGGAAATGGGACGGCATATACCTCGGACGGCGAAAGGGCGACGACCTCGTCTACGCAGGCAAGGTCGATCACGGCTTCGACAAGGTTTCGGCTGCCGAGTTGCAGAAGCGTCTGAAGCCGCTGATCCGGAAGACCCAACCCTACGCGAAGCGGATCGCACACAAGGGCATCTGGGTCGAGCCGAGGCTGTTGGCCGAGGTCGAGTACAGGGCCAAGTCCGCCGAAGGAAAGGTCCGGCATCCGTTCTTCAAGGGACTGCGAGAAGACCTTTGATTTGGTTTCGAAGAGCCGCTGCGCTTCGATCCGCCGCGGCTCCTGCTGCTTGGTCGGTCTAGATAGCCCGGCCGCTCCTGCCCGCCATCAGCCCATAGACGAACAGTACGATGATCGCGCCGATGACGGCGCCGACCAGCCCCGCTCCTTCGCCAGGCCGATACCAGCCGAGCCCCTGACCGAGATAGGTCGCCACGAACGCTCCCACGATTCCAAGGATCGTGGTCAGAACGAAACCAGTCGGCTCGTTGCCGCCGGGCATGATGAATTTCGCGATGACTCCTGCGATGAAACCGATGATGATCGTCCAGATGATGCCCATTTTCCCTCCGAGTGCGCGTTGTGTTAACCAGCCGACGGAGAAGGAACGCGTCCATCGGGCGTGTATTTGTCCACGGCAGTCGGCAGCTCGCGGGACAAGCGGTCGAGTATCTCCTGCTGCGACATTCCAGTCTGCTGTTCCAGCTTCTGCAGGACATCCGGACCGATCGCCTGCTTAAGTTCGGGCGGCGTGACCTCCCGGTTCGGCCCGTGATCGACCCAGGACTGCGCGGCGTCACCCTGACCGTTCTGTTTGAAGTGCTCGAGAAGTTCGCCGATCCCGCCGTTGAGCAGCGAACCCACGCCACCGCCGCCGACGAGGCCGCCCAAGTTGCCGAGCATGCCGCTTAGCGAATCCTTGTTGCCTGCCGCCGGCTGCCCGGTGGTCGCGTTGCGAAACATCTCCGCCAGCTTGTCCCGATTCTGGTAACCGGCGAGAGCGAGCATGCCCAAGAGGGCGGTCATCGATGGCATTCCGCGGCTCATTTTCCGCTCCTGTATTCGATCGTTGTCGCGTGCAAAAAAAGGCGGCCCGCTTTGGAGGCGGGCTGCCAACCGATTTACCGTACGCCTGTGCCGTAGAGTTGGCGCTCGCGGCGGACCTCGTCCGCGCCGTAAGGTTGCGCCGCGGGATCGTAGCTCTTCCACCCCGACTTTTGCCAAGCCGCGCTGCGGTCGCGCAGATTGACGGCGGATTGGTCGAGGATTGCTTCGTACCGCGCACGGTCGCCGTCAGCAACGCGGGCCGAAACCATCGTGCCGCCGCGCCTTACGCCTTCGGCATAGAGAGGTGCTTCTTCCTCGGAAACGCCGGCTTGCGTCAGCGCACCGACGACTCCGCCCGTGGCGCCGCCGGCGACCGCGCCCAGCGCCGTCGAGGCGAGCCATCCGGCCGCGACCACCGGACCCAAGCCCGGAATGGCCAGCAGTCCAAGGCCAGCGAGCAGACCGGCTGCGCCGCCGAGACCCGCGCCGACGCCGGCCCCCGTGGCAGCACCTTCGGCACGATCGTCGACACCGTCGCGGTCGCGATCGACTTTCTTGTCTGTGCTGTACCAGTTGTCCGAATTGTTCGCGACGATGCTCACCTCCGAATGCGGCAGACCTGCCGCTTCGAGGCTCGTCACCGCGCGCTGTGCGTCGGAATAGTTGTCGTAGAGACGTGAAATCGTAACGGTCATTTTGAATCCTTGTCTGCGTTCGCTACTGCGCTCAGTGTTACTTGGCCGCGTTGACGTTGCCCTGAAAATCCAGGCTGACGTTTGTCGATGTGCCGCCCTTGCTGGCCTTGCCGCGCCACACGCCGTTGTCGTCCTTCTTCAGGCCCGTGACGTCGGTGTAACCGGCCTGCTCGATCTTCGATTTGGCTTGGCCCTCGGTGAAGCTGTTGGCCCCCGAAACCGGTTTGTCGGAATTGTTCTGGCCGGAACTGTTGACCGCGTTGTTGTTCGGGCGGTCGGTCGCCGGCGGATTTTGCGCGAACGACGGACCCGTCAGAAGCGAAGCGACCGTCAGCAGCAGAAGAACTTTCTTGTTCATGTCGTCCTCCAGTATTGGCCGGGCACAACATGTGCTGCGCCCAGAGGTTCCAAGTTTTCCCGGTCGGATTGACGCAGCACTCAGGCCGTGACGCCGACGCCGCGAGCCCGCCGCGGCGCCGGCGCCGGAGAATGAGACCCATGGCTGCTGATCGAACCATGAGGGGTAGCCGGCGTTTACTGACATCATGTCAGACGCTTTCGACTATTTCCGCGCCTACGCAGTCCGGGCTCTTTGCAAGGCGCGAGCGATGCCGAAGGGCCGGATGAAGCACCTGCAGCTTGTGGTCGGCCGGATCTATAACCTTCTCAAGAAGGAGGCGGCTTACGGCCCGAACACGCAGCACCTCGAGGATTTTCGCGCGGCCCGGAAGCTGGAGAGCTCTCTCGATCGTCGGTCAAGCGACCGCCCCGGGGGTCGCCTTACTCCGGCGGCGCCGCGAAGCTCGGACCGGGAGGCTGGCTGAATGCCTTCGCTCGACGCGCGCGATGTGGCAAGTCTCCTGCGAGAGTACGCGCAGCGCACCGCCTTGCGAGGCGGCAATCCCTACCGGGCGAAAGCCTACTCTCGGGCCGCCGACAGCCTGGCGGCTCTTGCCGTCCCTCTGGACGTGCTCATCGCCGAAGACCGGCTTACGGAGATCCCGGGGGTCGGCGACGCGATAACCGACATCATCACCAAGCTTCACATAACGGGCAGTCATCCCAGCCTCGAAAAGCTGCGGAAGGAGATTCCCGAGGGCGTGCTCGAGATGCTCGCTGTGCCCGGCCTTCGTTCGGAGAAGGTGCTGCGCCTCTACAAGGATCTCGGCATCGCTTCGCTCGCGGAATTGGAAGCCGCTGCCAAGGACGACCGCATCAAGAAGGCAAAAGGACTCGGCGCCGCGCTGCAGACCAAGATCCTGCAGAACCTAGCGATCGCCAAAAGTGGAGAAGGTCGCCTTCACTTGCACCGTGCCGCCGCCTTGCTCGAGCACGCGCGTGATTCCATCCGGAATGCCCGGCCCGAACTCAAGCGCGCGACGTTCGCCGGTGATTTCCGTCGAGGCTGCGAACTCGTCGGCGACCTCGTAATCGTTGCGGAGGCGGCCAAGCCGGACAAGACATCGACGCCACCGGCCGACGGGCTGCAAATCCGAGTATCTGACCGCAAGCACTTCGGCGCTGCTCTCCTCTTCGCGACAGGCTCCGCCACTCATATCGAACAACTCCAAGCTTTGGCTGCGGAAAAGAGGATGCGATTGGAGCCCGACGGCTTGCACAAGGGGCGCACCCTAATCGCCAGCGAGGAGGCGGAGATCTACCGCGCCCTCGGTCTGCCCTTCATCGACCCTGAGCTCCGGGAAGGGCGCGGCGAGATCGAGACGGCTCTGAAAGGCAAGCTTCCAATGCTCGTCACCGATCAGGACCTGCGCGGCATCCTTCACTGCCACACCGATGCCTCCGACGGCACCGAGACCCTGGAGACCATGGCGAAGGCGACGCGCCAGCGAGGCTTCGAGTATTTCGGCGTCGCCGACCATTCCAAGTCTGCCCACTATGCGGGCGGTCTCTCCGTCGAGGAGATCGCGCAGCAGCATCGGGAAGCCGACCGGCTGAACAAGCGCTTCGGCAAGGATTTCCGGATTCTGAAAGGCATCGAGTCCGACATTCTGGCCGACGGCTCGCTCGACTATGACGACGACGTGCTGGAGCGCTTCGACTTCGTGGTGGCCAGCATCCACGGTCGCTTCAAGTTGGATCGCAAAGCGCAGACGCAGCGCCTGCTTGGGGCTATTTCCGATCCCCACACGACCATCATCGGCCACATGACCGGGCGACAGCTCCAGCGGCGGCCGGGCTACGAAATCGACGTCGAGAAGGTGCTGCGTGCTTGCGCGAAGCACGATGTCGTCGTCGAAATCAATGCCCATCCATGGCGGCTCGACCTGGACTGGCGCTGGCACCAGGCGGCCCTCGACTTCGGCTGCATGCTGAGCATCAATCCGGACGCGCACTCGATTCCCGAGCTCGACCACATGCACTGGGGCGTCCTGATGGCCCGCAAGGGTGGTGTCCCCGCCGAGCGGGTCCTGAACGCGATGTCGCTTTCAGAGATCACGCGCTACCTACGCCAGAAGCGGCGCTCGCTCTCGCGGGCGGCCTGATCGGCGTATGCTGAGCGTTGGGAAGCAATCAAAAGTTTCCCGGACCGACCGATTATTATTGCTGACTGAGAGATACCGATGACAGACATTTCTAAGATCAAGGAACACATGGACGTGATTTCGTCGGATAGAAAGATGGTCGGAAAAGTCGATCATCTGGACGGAACCGATAAGATCAAGCTGACGAAGCAGAGTTCGCCGGACGGTCAGCATCATCACTTCATTCCGCTCTCATGGGTCGATCACGTCGATCAGCACGTGCATCTCAATAAGACAGGCGCCGACATCACCTCACACTGGCAGCACGCTCAAAGCTGACCAACCGACCGGTCAACCCATGCATCACTGCGGCAAAGGCGTCCAAAACCACGTAGGCGCGCCACCTGCCCGACTCTAAGAACGGTCCCGCCGCCGGCCCGTTTCCAGCGCGAAGCCAAGGAGCAACAATGACGGATCAGGCACGATATGGAGCGCTGAAGGGCGCAGCCGCGGCAGGCGCATTCGCTCCGGTCGGACCAGCGGGGCACATTGCGCTCGGACAACATCGTAGGCACCACTTCAGCAAAGCGACCCTTGACCGCATAGTCCTGGTGGAAGGCCACGGCGTCGAAGGCGACGCCCACGCCGGCGCGTTCGTTCGGCACCGCTCCTTGTCCGTCGCCGCCTGCCCAAGTTCCGGCAGTTCCATCTGATCCCATCCTAGCTCTTGGCGTCCCTTCTTGATGCCGGCTTCGAGGTCCCTGCGGGCGACCTCGGCGAGAACCTCACCACTGCCGGTCTGGACCTCGAGCGGATGACGCCACATCGAAGGGCGCCTCGCTCAGTGCCTTGCGGCCGACCTGCGGCAATCTGAAACCCATCACAGTAGACGCACTAGCTTCGCCCGAACTGGAACAATTGTCCAAGCGATCTAATTGAAGTTTGTTACGACTTAGCTGGGATGACACGGAGTTTTCCTGGAGAAGCGTGTAGTTGATCAGGAAAGGTGCTTCACATGGATCACGGACGAAAATCATCAAAAGCGGGGGAACAGGCCGCTGAAGGCTTGCGCGAGGCGACTGCTAAGGAAGAAGCGAAAAACGAGACCAAGTCGGGACACGATCTAGCTAAGGGCGCTGACCGCTTTGAAGAACGATCTAAAAGCTCCGATGGAAGAAGCGCAAAAGAAAAACAAAAAGGGTGAATGTAAGACCCGGCGTGGCGTCCGCCACTGGCTCATCTGCGAAGCGGTCCCGAGCCAACGAAAGTCCGCTCATCGAAGTACACTCCGACAATGCTCTCGGAGCGTTCGTCCGGTGGACGTTTTGGAGAACTGAATGGGCCGCACGTCGAGTTTGCCGAAACGCCTGCAGCCGATGCTCGCGACCTTGACAGATGATCCGTTCGACGATCCCGCCTGGGTCTTCGAAGACAAATACGACGGCTTCCGTATGATTGCCGAAATCAGGGACGGCAGGGCCGCTCTCTACAGCCGCAACGGCAAGCTGATCAGCCGCAGCTATACCGAGGTGGCCGCAGCGCTCGAGATGGTGAAGGGCGACGCCGTGATCGATGGCGAGTTGGTCGCGATCGGAAAAGACGGAGTATCTCATTTCCAGTTGCTTCAGAATGCCCTCCGCCATGAAGCGAAGCTGCTGTATTTCGCCTTCGATCTCATGTTCGCGAATGGAGAAGATCTGCGGAAGCGGCCTCTCCTCGAACGCAAGGAGCGGCTCAAAACCATTCTGCCGCGCCACGGGCTGATCGGTTTTAGCCGCCACCGCAAGGGGAAGGGCAGGAAGTTCTTCGCTGAGGCCGAGCGCGATGGGCTCGAAGGCATCATGGCGAAGCGCATCGACGGTGCATACGCGTCCGGAAGCCGGACTCCGGACTGGCTCAAGATCAAGACCGCGAAGCGCCAGGAGGTCGTCATCGTCGGCTTCACGGCGCCAAGGCGCACCAGGCCTTTCTTCGGTGCCTTAGTTCTTGCTGTCAGGGAGAAGGAGTCCTGGCGGTACATCGGGCATGTGGGAACGGGCTTCAGTCACCAAACGTTGGCGGAGCTTCACTCCAGGCTAACCCGGCTGCAAGTGGCGAAGTCGCCTTTTCCTGCGAAAGTGAAGGATGAGACAGTCACGACCTGGGTGAGACCTTTCTTGGTAGCCGAGGTAAAGTTCGCAGAGTGGACCACCAAGGGTGAACTGCGCCAGCCCGTCTACCTAGGCCTCAGATCCGACAAACAGGCGAAAGACGTCGTGCGCGAACAAGAGCGGCTTCGCTCATAGGATTTCAGCGACCTAGTTTCACGCGGACCTCCGGGCGAGGAAGAATGGCAGGTACCCCTCCTATGAATCCGATGTGAGTCGTCTGGTCTTCCACTCTTGGCAGCTCGAGGGAACGACGCTCAGGCGGGACCGTTCGAAAGACGTTGCAGAATTTCAGACCGAAAGGAGCGGCTGGTGCGCATACTCTTCGTCGAGTATGACTCGCTGATCCGGGAGCTCGTGGTGGAGGCTCGACGTCATCCACGCCTCGACCGGCGGAGAGGCACTGGCATCGTGCGGGCGAAGCGCCGCCGATGTTCTCATCACCGACGTGCAACTGCTGGGAAGCGTCGATGGATGGCAGATCGCCGAACGCTCAAGCAGGATCCGGGATTGCGGGTTATCTACGCCATCGGCTTTTCGCCGGTCGCGCCTCGTCCGGCGGCAACGTGTTCCTGCGCAAGCCTTTCCCACCGGAGGTAGCGTTGCGAAACATGTCCGCTAACTTGCGCGATTTTGGTAACCCGCGATTGTGAGCATGTCCCAAAAGGGCAGTCATGGATGGCATTCCGCGGCTAATGTTAGGCTCCTAATTTTCCAAACGGGGGATCGTGGTTGCGCGAGAGGTCGGAAGCATGGGCCGGCAACTCTCACAACTGTTTGGTCTTTTCCTTCGCGGCCTGGGTGGCATCAGTCCCCGCTTGCCTCATCCGATCGACTGCCTCGGCTCCCATGTCGCTCGCTTCGGCCACGAGCGTATCGGCAGCTTCGCGCAGCGCCTGAGACACGGCGGATCCGCGCCTGCTCAGATCATCCTTCACTTCGTCGCTGACCTCGCCGATGTAGTTGTCTTCTATCTGAGACGTTCGAAATGCGCTCGCAAGTGCTGCGCCTATCGCCAAGCCAACGGCGCCGATTACCAGGGGCTGTTTCTCCATGACGTCGCCGATTGAAGACTGAGCTTTCGCCAAGGTGTCTGCTGTCGGTAGAGGACTTCCCATCTGGGCGAACTGTTCGCGAGCGTAAGCCACGCCTTCGTCGAAGCGGTCGCGGACGCTGTCCGTTGCATCAGACATCGAGCCGACCGCAGTATCGGCGGCTGTATCTACCGTCCCGCGCGAACCGCTCCCTTCATGATCCATGTCCGGGGCGGTCGGAGGCGCTGCGGTCCGCTGCAAGCCCGAGGCTGCAGCCCGCAGATTGGTCGCACCGGCGCCGACGACGTCTGATGCGACGGTGGCCGCGGATCGCGCAGCCCCCTTCAACTTCGCGTCCCCGAGCATCAGCCAAAGTGCTCCGCCGCCGATCAGCGCGGCGGAAAGCGGGTTCTCTCGGGCTGCAGCAAGGAAACTATCAAAAAAGCCGGTTTGCGGGCCGCTCATCGCATCATTCCCTTCACGGTGTCTTTGTCCTTTTCAAGCTGCCTTATGGTCTCCCGCGGAGCCAGGCTGCGCGCATCCAGCCGCTTGATGCCCATGGCAAACAAAGCGCCCGATATGGCAGCGGCGACAATCGCGGAAGTCAGGTAGGCTAATGTTGGCGACCACCCCCCGTTGATCAACGCGGATGCCAGGGCGAACAACGCCATGACGATGGCCGGGATGACAAGGACGGCGCCCCCGGCCAAAAGTCCAAATGCTTTGCCGAGCCTTTGCACCTTTTCGCCAAGTTCGGCCTTCGCCAGGTCGACCTCATTCTGGAAAAGCTTGGTGACCTGAACCAGCGCATCTCCGACAAGGCCCGAAATGTTGCTAAGATCGCTTTTCCCCGTTTCGATGTCGTGCTCGATGCTCATGATGCGCTGCCGTCCTGCGAAGGTGGCTTCTGCTGCTGTCCGGTCGGTGATCCCGTAGAGGTCTGGCCACCGAAGTCCTTGCTCGCATAAGCGGCTCGGCCGCCGGATGAGCCAGCTTCCGCGCCTGTCGCCGAGCCCGTCCGCTGCGCGGTCGAGCTGCCTCCCGAAGCCTTCAGAAACCGTACAGCGGCGAACCCAGCCAAGACAGACAGGCCAAGAAAAGCCGCGGGTTGTCGCTTCGCAAAATCGGTCGCACCGTCGACGAGGTCGCGAAAGCTGCCGTCGCGAACCTTTGCGGCCGCGTCTTCCACATAATCGGCGGCTGAGTTGATACCGCGTGCGGCAAATGGCACGTCAGTTTGGAATGCGCCGGCGGCCTGGCGGAAGTTTCCGGCCAAGCGCTGGATGAAATCGGCGCTGGTCTGCTGCTGTTCTCGTGCCCGTTCTTGGATCTGGTCGACGGTGCCGCTGGCGACGTTCTTGGCTGCATCGGTGGCTTCGCTGAACTTGTCCCGTGCCATGTCCGCCGATGCCTGCAGGGCTTCTCCGGCGCGCTGCTTTATCTCGGCCCCTGCATCGCCGATCTGTTCCTTCAGACCGATGGAGGAGTTGCTCTTACCTTTGTTGAAGTTGGCCGGCTTGATGACGTCTGAATCGCTCATGGTGTATCTCTCAGGTGCTAGAATTTCGGGAGGGGCTGAACGCCGCGTCGACAACTTCTGCGGCCGCTTCCTTGAGGTTGTCGGCCAGATTCCGGGTCATACGGCTCGCGTGCCGCCCCAGATCGGCTTCACTCACGCTCCTTGTCGCGGCATCGGCGGCCGACAACGTCGCATCCTTGGTCGCCTCCAAACCGGATTCAGCTGCTTCGCCTGCAGCGCGCTTCAGGCTATCGCTGGCGGGGCCGGCCGTCCGGTCTTCGAACTTCGTTTCCGGCAGGGCCGCCGCGATTATTGCGCCGATGGCGATGCCAAGTCCTCCGATCAGCGCGGCATTATCACCGATGATCTGACGCGCTTGTTCTGGAGCGGCGTTCGCCGAATCCTTGATGGCATCCATCCCTCTGGTGATGTTGTCACCGATCGCCCCTGCGGCCTCCGTTGCTCGAGCCTTGAGGTCGTCGGCTGATGTCTTGGCCGCATCCATGGCATCGTTGACCGCACCAGCGGCCCGCCCTTGGGACTCGGAGAGTTTCGCCTGCGCCCCACTTTTCGCTTCCTGCACCCTCTCGGCAGTTTCGTCGATAAACCGACTAGCTCCATCCATCACGGGCGACACCGCTTCAGCAGCCCGGTCGCGCACGCTCTTGGAGGTAAGAGCGAGGCCCGCAGTAATCATGAGAAGCGGCAGGGGCGCCCCTCGGGCCAATCGCAGCAGCGGCACAGCCACCGCGGTACCCGCGGCGACCGCGCCCAGCGGGTTATTCATCATTTTCTGTTTGAGCTCTTTGACCCAGCCTTGAGCCGTGTCGCTCACATAGTCCGACACTTCCGATTTAATTCGCTGAGGCGTGACCATGTCACGCAGATCCTGCTTCGTGTCGGATAGTCCCTGCTTCAGACGGTCGACCGTGGCCGCCAGCTCCGCCCGGTTACGCTCGGACTCGCGTCGTAGCTCATCCACCGATCGTGTCATGTTCATCCTCTTGGGCTTATTTTTGGACACTGCTTCGAGGACGAACTCGCCTTTGGTTGGATCGTTCCTAGTTGCTCGTCCGGCGCTCTCGCGATCAAGAACGCTCGAAAGCAGGACAGACAGGTCTGGCGAATCCTTCCGCAAAGGCACGGAGGAACGGCCCTGAGTACTCCGCTGAACCGTCCACGTCCGGTTCTATCGCCGCCCACGTCGGCGGCATCGCCGCTTTCCCGGCTTCGCTCTCTTATGTCCCTCAGGTCCGGGAAGCATGGCGGCGGAGATTGGCGGACGACCCGTCTGCAACATGCTCGCCGCCCTCAAGCTGGGCCTTAGTCTCCCGGACAACAAGGAACGGGGCGAGTCTCCCCCTCGCGAGGTGAGCCTCGGCGCGACCAACATGCCCTCCAAGGTGCGATGGACTGCAGCTCCCTCGTGGCGGCGGCCGATCGCGTGCTCTAGGCCGCCAAGGACAGCGACCGCGATCGACTCGTCACGGCGATCGTAGAACTGACCGGCCTCCGGACGCCCTGCGTCCTCATCGACCGCTTCCGGGCCGGCGGAGCGGTTGCGGGTGGCGATACCGCGCGGATTCGGCTCACGTCCACATCGTTTCGCGCCTTATCGACTTTGTAAGAGCCTGGTGCACAACCCGGCAACCCCATCTCCGAATCGAAACGCGTTCGGTAGTCGGGCGGGCATGGCCGGAAACAAGGTAACGGCGGTACGCTTAGGGCTGGGGAGACAATCGACAGTCCGGGACTAACCAAGCCGCCGCGCCCAGCCGGCGGTTTCTTTTTTGACCTCGATATCACCTCAGGAGGCGTTCGCCCTCGCCCGTTCGCGCGCCTCGCGACGACGTTCGCGGCGTTCGCGCCGCCGCTTGGCACGGTCAGTAGGCTGAGGCAGGGGAGGAAGCTGGTTTGGAGTGACTATCGGAGCCGTAGCCTCCTCGACGAAAGGCGCCTGAATCGGTTCGGGCGCGGCGGGGCGAGCCTCCATGAACTCGAGCACTGCCCTCCCATTGGCCGTGATCTGCCATCCGCCGCTGATGCGTTCGACCAGCCCTTGTGAAAAGATGTCGAGATCCGGAACCCGGGCGGCGAGGCGCTTGGTTCGATCCGCCCATTCGCGGCCACTGGTCGCCAGGATGGCCATGTCGCGCTTGAGGTCTTCCATGAGGGCGAAGCCGTCCGAATAGCTCACCAGGATCTTCAGCACCGTGACCTGGAAATTCACGCCCGCCTCGACCGATCAGCGCGACATCGTGGGTGCGCGCGAAAGGGCATCACGGCCTACCTGCCTGAGTTCTTCCAGCGATACCTCACCTTTGGTAGCAGCCTCCAGTATCTTTGAGGCAACATGGGTACGCGCTCCGATCTCGCGGTGCGAAACGCTCTCGCAAACTTCGTTTAAGACCGCGCGCATAGCGCAGTAGTTGTCGGATCGAACATGAATGCCCCCAGAAGGGAAGACCCCATCATAGCCAACATTTCGCGTGCCGCGATTCAAAAATGTTAACGATTGCGATAGGCCAGTTGGTCTGACCGACCTTTTGGAAATTGGCTCGACGGTGGACTTACCTTGCAATATCGGGCAATTCGTAAGGCTATCTTCGAGATCAGGAAGTCGCGTGTCGAGACCTCACCGAGTCTATAGGCAGGTCGTTCTTTCGATGTCGGTAGTCATGCTCCTGGCAGCTGGCGCCGCGGCCCAGGAGGACAAGAAGACCGACGACGACAAGCCGGCCGATCCGGACACGGGTGAGAGCACCGTGGAGGAAAAGACGCTCGGCATTCTGCCCAATCCGCTGCAGAAGTACGGCGTGAAGTTCGCGGCCACTTACATAGGCGAGGCGTTTGGTAACGCTACCGGCGGCCTGAAACAGGGCGCTATCTACGAAGGTCGCCTCAACCTCGCGGTGGATGTCGACCTGCAGAAGCTCGTCGGCGTCGACAAGCTCACTTTTCACGCCAACATGTTCCAGATCCATGGCGACGGTCTATCGCGCAGTAATCTTCAGAACTTCTTCGTCGTCAGCGGCATCGAGGCCTTGCCGTCGACGCGACTTTACGAAGCCTATTTCGAGAAGCAATGGGGCGCAAAGAAAGTCTCGTTGAAAGTCGGCCAGCTTGCCGCCGACAGCGAATTCTTCAACACCAAATATACTGACGTGTTCACCAACGCCTCGATGGGTTGGCCCGCGATCACCTCGCTCGATCTTCCCAGCGGCGGACCGTCGCCACCTTTGGCGGCTATGGGCGCAAGGCTGCTGGTCAACGTGACTGACCAACTTTCGCTTCTGGGCGGGATCTTCGACGGCGACCAAGCCGGACCCGGCTCAGGCGACCCGCAGCAGCGCAATCGCTACGGCGTGAATTTTCGCGTCAACGATCCGCCGTTGCTTCTAGGTCAAATCCAGTACGCCTGGAACAACAAGAAGGGCGACCCGAACCTGACCGGCCAGGTCAAGTTGGGCGGCTGGCGCCATTTCGGCTCTTTCGCCGATCAACAGCTCGCGTCTAATGGCGTCTCGTTCGCCGCTCCCGGCACTAGCGCGGAGCCTCTATTGCTGGCAGGAGATATCGGTGGCTGGGCAGTGTTCGAGCAACAGATCTACCGGGTGCCTCACAGCGACGATCGTGGGATCGGTCTCTTCGCAAGGGCCGCTGGCGCGCCCGCCGATCGCAACCTGATCGATCTCTACGCCGATGCCGGCCTCGAGTTCATCGGCCTTCGCGACGACCGGCCCTACGACAAATTCGGGATCGCCGCGGGTTGTGCGCATGTCTCAAAACGGGCGCAGGCGCTCGACGCCGACTACCGGACGTTGGTCAATCCAAGCTGGCCGATCCGAAGCTTCGAAGGATTGCTGACGGCCGTCTATCAGTATCAGATCAGGGATGGCTGGACGGTACAGCCGAACTTTCAATACATCGTCCACCCCGGCGGTGGAGCAACATTACCCGTCGGCCCGCTGGCGGGGAAGATTCTCAAGAACGCTTCGGTGTTCGGCCTCAGGACCACACTCAAGTTCTAAGACGACGAGCCCATGAACATCGTGGCGACCATGCCAACGATGCAGAGAGCCATCGCGGCGGTCGCCGCCCAGCCCAACCAGTACAAGGGCCCGGTGACGACAAGCTTGCCCATGACCTTCGGTCGCCGGACGAGCACCATCAGAAGGACCATCACAGGCGCGGCCAGCACTCCGTTGACCACAGCGCTCCAATAGAGGGCTTTGATCGGATCAATCGGGGTGAAGTTGAGCCCGATACCGCAGAACCCCGAAAGTGCCAGCACGGAGTAGAACGCGATGGCCTCCTTCGGCTTACGGGACAGACCGACCTTCCAGCGACGCCCTTCGCCAATGGCGTATGCGGTTGAGCCGGCCAGGACAGGGATCGCCAACAGTCCGGTCCCGACGATGCCGAGCGCGAAGATGAGCTCGGCGAAAGGACCTGCGATCGGCTTCAAGGCTTCCGCCGCTTGCGCCGAACTTTCGATGTCGGTCTTGCCTTGGGCGTGAAGCGTCGCCGCGGTCGTCACGATGATGGAAAGCGCGATGAGGTTTGAGAAGGCCATGCCGATCATCGTGTCCAGCCGGATACGCCGGAATTCTTCCGGTGCGTCAGACGAATCCTTCTTTAAAGGCTTCTTGTCGGCGTCGATTCGCTGCTCCTCGGCTTCTTGCGACGACTGCCAGACGAAGAGATAAGGCGATATCGTCGTGCCGAGAATGGCGACGAGCGTCGTCAAAAACGCAGCGTCCCAGCTTACGCGGGGGATTAGGACGCCCTTCAGCGCCTCCTCCCAAGGCACCTTTACGACGGCGAGAGCGATCACGTACGCGAACAAGCTAAGCGTCAACCACTTCAGCACGGACACGTACCGGTCGTAATTGAAGAAGATTTGGGCGAGGACCGACAGAGTGCCGAACAGCACCACGTAGGCGATGCCGGGACCTCCGATCAAAAGCTTCAGCGCGTCCGCCATCGCGCCGAGATCGGCGGCGATGTTGATCGTATTGGCGACGAAAAGCAGTCCCACCAGACTCCAGACCCAAGCTGCGCCGAAGTTCCGGCATACATTCCCCGCGATGCCGTGGCCGGTCACTCGCCCTATCCGTCCGGAGATCTCCTGGATCGCAGCCATGAGGGGGTAAGAGAGCAGCATGGTCCAACCGATGCCGAACCCAAGCTGCGCGCCGGCCTGGCTGTAGGTGCCTATCCCGGACGGATCATCGTCGGACGCGCCGGTGATGAGGCCTGGTCCCAGCGTCGAGAGAAAGTTGCGGACGCGGAACGTCTTTCGCCTCTGAACCTTCGGTTCGATCGCCGCATCCATTCGAATGGTTCTCCAAACATTCTGGGACAGTCTCTCATGCGCAGAACTAAGTCATCAAAGTGCTCGCCCGCCCGGGCGCTCGGCCAAGGAGGGAGGATCGAAGGCTGCTAGTGTCCGCGTCGCTCCGGGTAGGGTAGGTTCCGAACGGCGCCTGATAACGGGCTGGAACCCCCGACGTTCCTTAGCCGGGAGCGGCGAGATCTGCTTGCGGACTTGCTGGTAAGGGCGGCCTGATAGTGTCACGATGTGCTATCGACAAATCCGGGGGTGTGTCATGCGATCGCAGGTCCGGCTTCCCGATCCGATCGCCGCCGTCTTCATCACGGAGCAGCTCGCCGACCGCCAGACTGCCGCGCCTGACTTCCTGCGCGAAAAACTTGCCATTCAGAACCTTGCTGAGGTGATGTCCGACCATCCGGATGAGGTGCTGCCCCGGCTGGTCAAACTCGGCATGGAAATCTGCGGGGCTCACTCCGCCGGCATCAGCATCTTCGAGCCGGAAGTCGGCCAGTTCCGCTGGTACGCGCTCGCGGGCGAACTGGCGACCTTCGACGGCGCGACGACTCCGCGGAATTTCAGCCCCTGCGGGGTCTGCCTCGATCTGGCCCAGCCCATCCTCATGGAACATCCAGAACGTGCCTACGACTGGATCCGAGACGCGGGAATCACGGTGCCCGAGGTGCTGCTCGTCCAATTGACCATGAAGGGGGCGGACGCGGCTTCAGCAAGCCGGTGCAGACCATATTACGCTGATGAAAGGGGAACGGCGTCGACGGCGATGCCACCCGGACCTTGAAAAGATGCCGCTCGGCACACGCATTGTACGCGATCGTCGAGCTGACGGGCCTGCGGACGCCCTGCGTGCTCATCGATCGCTTCAGGACCGGCCTAAAAAGGCAGGTCGTGTGCCGATAAAAACGGACCCTGCATTCAGATGCGGCGTCATGGACGTGGTGCGAGCGGGCGGACCAGTGGCAGAGTCATCCTGCCTGATGGATATCAAAAACGCTTCCTTCGCTATAGCCCCGTGGCAAGCCGGAGGAACCAAGCCGCTACACCTCCGTTGGAGCTGGCTTTTGAGGACAGGTCCATGACGAAGGGTGACGAACTCCACTACGGCGCTCCCCGGAACGCAGTCCATCTCTGCGTCGACATGCAGCGGATGTTCGCGGGAGGTACGGATTGGACGATGCCGTGGCTGCCGCGCGTCCTGCCGAACGTCGTCGCGATCACCTCCGCCCATCCCGAGCGGACAATCTTCACGCGCTTCATCCCGGCGCAAAGCCCAGGCCAGGGCGCCGGCACGTGGCGGCGCTACTACGAACGCTGGAGTTCGATGACTATCGACCGGCTCGGGCCGGAAATGGTCGATCTGGTGCAGGAGCTCGCCCGCTTCGTCCCGCCGGCGCGCACTTTCGACAAGTACGTCTACTCGCCTTGGACAGGGAGCGGCCTGCATGCGCAACTTCGCGAAGCCGGCGTCGAAACCGTCATCGTCACAGGCGGCGAAACCGATGTTTGCGTCCTCGCAACCGTATTGGGCGCGGTCGACTGGGGCTTCCGCGTGATCCTCGTCGCCGATGCGCTTTGCAGCTCGGCAGACGAGACGCATGATTCCATGATGAAGATCTACATGAACCGGTTCGGCCAGCAGGTGGAGTGCGTCACGACCGAAACGCTTCTCGCCAACTGGCCGGCCGACGGCCGGGGCTAGGTCCCTCTGATGAACCGTTCCTACGTCGTGCAGATCCTCGTGCCGAAGGAGACCGGCAAGGGCGAGCCGGTTTCCAAGGAATGGTTCGACAAATTCCTGCAGAAGCTGACCGACGAGTTCGGCGGGGCTACCAGCTACATCCGGGCCCCTGCAAAGGGCCTGTGGCGCAGCGGCGATACGACCGAGCGCGACGATATCGCGGTCGTCGAGGTCATGGCCGCGAAGCTCGCACCGGAATTCTGGCGGTCCCTCCGCGAGCGGCTCGAACGAGAGCTCTCGCAGGAGGATCCAATCAAGAGGAACGCATGGGATCACCAATGACATCAAGACGCTCCATGCTCCGGTGGAGTTCTTCGCATTTTGACTGCGGACATCGCAGCCGTATCAGGATGGCTGCGATGGAATGCTCGGATCGAAAACGTCGTGAAGTGCACATTTTGAGTAATTTGAGCCGATTCTCTCGCCCTGCGAATTTAATCTTCGATAGCGAAACCGTTTCTGGACTATGGTAGTCTGTGTTCTATCACAGCCCGGTCCGTGGCTTTTATCTGTGATGAGAACGCCGGTAGCGCTCCCGCCTTCCTCGAAGGATAGGAGCGCGCCATGGCAAGTCGGCGTCGTTTCAAGCAAACAAGATCGCTCAAAGATCGGCTCGCGTCGTTCGCCAAGGATGCGCGAGAAAAGGCGTCGTCTCTCCCGCCTGGCGCAGAGAAAGACGAGCTGCTTCGCAAGGCGGGACAGGCTGACACCACGGCCCGCGCTGCGATCTGGATCAATTCGCCTGGCTTGCAGCCGCCGAAATAACGTGAAGGATTATCAAGCCTCCATTGAAAAGCTTCGCAAGGATGCTGCCGAGGCGGCGCTGATCCGCGACTCGGCTATGGATGAAGCAAAACGTGAAGTATTCAATCGTCTATGGGAGCACCTCAATCGTCTCGCTGATGAATGAGCAGGCGCTCCGAAAGGGGCAGACATAAGAGAAAAGGATCTACCTAAAAAAGCCTCCTGCTCAAAAGGAGCCCGAGGGGCTGAACGACTTTCGAGAGTTGGCCCGCGAGGGCATCGAGGAGCAGCGCGAGCAAGCGCAACAAGGCTTCCGGCGAGTTCATAGGCGTCAAGAAGCCCGCGAAGGGCAAGAAGGCTGCCAAAAAAATACAAGGGCGTGCGGGTCGAGAAGAAGGCCGCGAAAAGAAGAAGGCGCGACGATAGGAACGGACGACACAGGCGCCGGTTGAGCGCAACAACTCTGGAGGTTCGCCGTGAAAATAGTCCCGTTGATAACAGCAGGCCTGATCGTCCTTTCGACTGCCGGTGCCTCGGCGCAATCAGGCGGCGCTCCGAGCGGACGAGGAGCGGTGACCGGTGATCCCGCGGCCAGCTCGACAGCGCCGAACGCGGATCCGCGCAGCACGACTGGCATGTCACCAGGCTCGCGCAGCGGTAGCGGCACGTCCACGTCCGGCGGGAAGGATGACAACGGCGATCAGGGGCGAGACAGAATGCCGGACAGCAATATGGCAGTAAGGCCGCAGAGCGATCAGCCGCAAAAGCCGCACTGACCCCCGATAGGAACGAGGCTGGCACCCAGCCGTTGGTTCCTTGAGGTGCTGGCATCTCCGCCCCCTGAGATGTCGGTACTGAGAGCCCCGTGGCGCCGCCGCTGCGGGGCTTGTCTTTTAAGGAGCCTACGATGAGTGACCGTACAGGCAATGAACCTTCGCCGTTGATTATTTTCGGCATCGCGATCGTCCCCATCATTGCGGTATTGGCGTGGTTCGCTTTCTGATCGCGACATTCAGCCCCACTCGGGCGCTAAATCGCGCGAGGCACCTATGAAGATCGACCTACTTGGTGATTTCTCACATTATGCGCAGATGACATCGTCCGCTCAGCAATTCTACAAAGAGGCGGCGGCCTGCCGCGAAGAGGCATCTCGAAGCCTCAACGCTGTCGATCGCGAGGGCTGGGCAAAGCTTGCCCGCGAATAGGCGGAACTCGCGCTCGCGGCGGAGCGTGGCCAGATTTTCCGTCGGCGGTAGGGTGGGTGCATCCCAAGGACGTGCTACTTGCTGGATTAAGCTTCCGAGCGCAGCCCCTTCAAGGCGCCGATGGCCGTAAGCGATGCCGCCGGGATTCTAGCGTCGTGGGCGAATTTCGCGAGTGTCGTGAATGCTGCCTCGCCGGATTCGAGGATTGCGACGCGTGCTTCCGAGCCCGCCTCGTCCGATAGTTGGGCGCTCGTCTCATGCCCCGCTGCGCTGGGTGTGCCGACCTTCCTTGACCTCTTCCACGATCTTGGCGCAGAAGGCCTCGAGATCGCCCGGGTTGCGCGAGGTGATGATGCCCTGGTCAACGACGACCTCTGCATCTTCCCACTTCGCACCGGCATTCGCGACGTCTGTCTTAATCGACCTAAAGGACGTCATCTTGCGACCTCTTGCGATTCCGGTCTCAATGAGAAGCCATGGGGCGTGGCAGACGGCCGCCACGACCTTCTTGGCATCGAAGATATCCTTGATGAACTTCAGCGCCTTGGGCTCGACGCGCAGGAGATCCGGATTGATCTGCCCGCCAGGCAATACGATCGCGTCGTAGTCGGCGGCCGACGCCTCGTCGAGCGTCTTGTCGACCTTCACGGGCCGACCCCAATCCTTCTGGTCCCAGCCCTTGATCTCGCCGGCGGCGAGCGACACCACATCGACCGTCGCGCCAGCTTGCTTCAGGCGCTCTTGCGGCACTTCCAACTCGGCCTGCTCGAAACCGTTCGTGGCGAGAATGGCGATCTTTTTGCCGGTCAGATCCATGGGTCCAATCCTTCATTTCGGGGTTTCCTCCAACAATCGATCGTCTCGAGCATCGTTCCTGAAAAGCTGGATCGGGCGGGAATTATGACCCGACCGTCGCGGCGACGGTAGAATTGAAAGCAGCAGGAGAGTTTCGCATGGCCGACAGGTTCCACGGCAAGGTCGTTGCAGTCACTGAAGGGGCTTCCGGCATCGGAGAGGCGACAGCGCGCCGCTTCGTTACGGAGGGCGCGAAAGGCGCTGGTCGACCGCGAGGAAGCCTCACTCGAAAAGGTGGCCAGAGCCTGCCTGCCGACCAGGTCACGGTTCAGACGGCCGACGTGTCGGATTCGCGTGCCGTCGATGGAATGGTCGCGGCCGTCGTCCGCCCCTTCGGACGGCTAGACGTCATCGTGAACAACGCCGGCGTCCGTGAAGATCCCGCTTCAATCACTGACGAGAAATGGCGGAAGGTCATGTCGACCGACATCGATGGCGTGTTTTATGGCTGCCGCGCGTCGCTGCGCACCTCGAAAAGACCAGGGGCGCGCTCGTCAACACGGCGTCGGTCTCTGGGATCGGCGGCGATTGGGCATGAGCCCATACAACGCGGCGAAGGGCGTCGTGGTCAATCTGACGCGTGCCCTCGCCCTGGACCTCGGCAAGAAGGGCATCCGCGTGAACGCGGTCTGTCCCAGCCTGACGGGAACCGGCATGACGGAAGATATGATGGACGGCAAGAAGCTGCTGGCAAAGTTCGCCGAGCGGATCTCGTTGGGTGGCGTCTGCGAACCGCAGGAAGTCGCCGCGGTCATCGTGTTCCTGGCAAGCGACGACGCGAGCTTCATGACCAGTGCCAACGTCGCGGTCGACGGGGGCGTATCCGCCTCCAATGGACAACCGCCTCAGGAATAGCCGTCGAGCGTCGTCCACCGTTCTACTTTGCGAGCGCCGTGTCGTCGAAGCGTGCGTAGAGGGTGCTCGGTCCTGGGTACACTTCGACGCACCCGGCCTCCCGCGGCGAATGTTCGGTAAATCCGCCGCAGAGGACGCCGATCGTCGGGATTCCGGCCTTGCGGGCCGCGATGGCATCGTACGGCGTGTCGCCAATCGCGACCGCTTCGGCTCCTTCGATGTCTAGCTTCTTTAGCACGACCTCAAAGATGTCCGGGGCTGGTTTGGATTCGTCGACGTCTTCTGAGGACGTCGCGACGTCTACCAAACCTGAGATGGCCGCGATGTCGAGGTACTTCTTCAGTTCATCCTTCTTCGCCGAGGAAGCCACGGCGATGCGGAGACCGGTCTCGCGGACGCGCTGCAGGAGTTTCGGAACAGCCGAGAAGGGACGGACAAGGGGCAGATAAGTCGACTTGAACCAATTGCCGCGCCACTCCTCCAGATCTCTGCCGTGTTCATTCTGCTGCCGCTCGGACAGAAAAACGGGAATCAGCTTATCGCCGCCTTTCCCGATCTGGCTGCGCACTTGCTCGAAGGTGACGTCGTGACCGAACTTGACCATCGCTTCTTGCCAAGCGAGCGCGTGGAGATCGACCGAGTCCAGAAGCGTGCCGTCAAGATCGAAAATGGCTGCTTTAGGCAATTCGAGGTCCTCCATGACTAAAACTATCGAGCGACACGTACCACTCGGCGTAGCGTGTGTTCTTCACCCATGCGCCGGTTGAGGTCTGGAGCGCCGTCGTTCCAACATAAGGTCCACGGTCGCCCAGCGCGCGCTTGGCATCGTCGACGGCTCGACGCGCGGCGGATTCCGCATTCGGATCCGACGACGGCCTCGCGTCTCGATCGCTCCGGATCTCGTTCCGCTGAATTGGCGGAGCCCGGTCCTACCCTTCCTTCAACGCCGACTTGACCTCACGCACCGGCCAGCTTTCGCCCCCGCGATCACGCGGACCTTTGCGTCTCCGCCGACCAGCTGAGAACTCAGATCATCGTCGGCCGGCATGACGACGATTTCCGTCTCGGGCTTCGAGTTCAGCGCCAGATCGAGATCGCCGGGGAAATTCGCCAGCGCGAGCCATCCTCAAGCTCGACGAGGTGGCTCTCGGAGTGCGATCTGATCTTCATGGCGCGGCCCAGAGGTGCCCCGCGCTACTTCTGCCCCGATGGAGCCTGGGCGTTCGAATTATTCGGGTTTTGCTTATTGGCTTCGTGATGTCCGACCGCGCATCCCGCCGCAGCGCCAAGTTTGCCATGGCCCGCCATGTGGCCAGCGACGCCGCCAACGATGGCGCCCTTGATACATCCTTTGGCTTCCGCCGGTGAAGCCAGCGCGAGCACGGACAGGCAGATGATGACCAAGATTGTTCTCATGATCGTTCTCCGATTTGGCGACGTTCGGAGAATCAAGTCGCATGGGGGATCGTCGTTCCGCTCGGGCAGCCGATGGTCGCTGATTGCACGGTTCGCAGCCCCGGAACCTCCCATTCGTGCCTCGCTGGGGAAATTCCTGAATCCCGAGATCCGGTTTTCCTCAGGGGGGCGGACTCGGAAACGCGCGCGCGGCAAAAGGCCGGCACAGAGTCTGGGGCTTGGACGGTGGCGCTGCAATCCTCTCCGAGTCGAAGCGGCCCCGTGCGTGCTCCCGAGAAAAAGGGAACCTTAACCCACCGATCGCAACGTCATCTCAACGCCGACGGGCGAACCACAGTCCCAACACGAAGGCCGTCAGCGCGGACGCTTTCGTCATCGCTGCGGTTTCGCTGGCGTCCATGCCGTCCTCCTACGTCTAACAAAGCAAGCGTCTTGGGACCCACCGGTTCCTGGCCGACTTGCGTTATCCCCGGCGCTTGGTTTCCTTACGGTCGCTTCCACTGCCTGTTGCCCGGCCCTCGCAAGAGGAGGGGGTGCGAGCAATCGACCGCGAATAAGAACTGTCGATTGCGGCTCTCGGACGTTGACGGAACGTGCGGCGGTCGAGGCAAGAGACTGGACTGGCCCGCTGCCGCGAGCGTCGGCTGTCATCGTTGTTGAGGAATTTTGAGCGCTCCGCGACGCCGATCGCTTAACGTGCCTAGCCTAGGCAGATAGCCGCACGACATTGGCCGCCACGATCTTGCGATAGTTGTCAATCACGTGACCCGAATGCCCGCCTTGAATGAGAATGTTGCGGGCTTCCGCCATCGCGTTGACCTTTTCGTTCACCATCAGGAACATCTCTTCAGATGTGCCTTTCCCGGCCGCGATAAGCTTCAGGCGCATGTCGATGACCTGCATGGCGTCCATCATCAGCGTCAGGGCGGGATACCAGAAAAGCATTTTAGAACTCCGGGCCCAGATGTTGAGCCGATTGGCCATATGTCCCTAACCAAGCATACGGCAAAACGGTTGTTCCTAAGTCAGACCTGGCACTCCGGGACGGTATTCTTGGGCGCGAGCTCCGAGCAACGATCCAGGCACGTGGGCTGTCATCAGGAACGACACGTGCCGCTCTCCATTATCGGACGGAGGGAAACGTGGTGTCATCATCGAATGCCGACCGATTCACAAGCAAGGCGGAGGAATGTCGCCACCTGGCGGCACGGGCCGGAAGCGAAGCGGACAAGAACGCCTGGCTTCGGCTCGCTGAGGAGTGGGAAAGGCTTGCCGAGCACGCGTCTCAGGGACGGGGCATCTTCGACAGGTACGATTAGCTCAGGAATAGTCTGCCAGACATGGAGAACCTTGTCGCCTATCGTAGGCTGCTCGGGCTATCGACGATGAGAGGCATCATGTCGCGGCGCTCATCATGAGTGCCTTAGCGAGTGGTCGGCGAGGTCGGGCCAAAGCAGGGCCCGCGCTGCGGATCGGTACGGCCGGGTGGAGCATCGACAAACGCTATGCCGGCGGACTTCCAGCACCAGGAAGTCATCTCGAACGCTATGCGCGACGTCTAAACGCCGTCGAGATCAATTCCTCTTTCCGAAGAAGGCACAAACCAAGGACATACGAGCGCTGGGCGAGTTCGGTGCCTGAAGACTTCAAGTTCTCTGTGAAGCTCCCGGAAGAAATCACCCACGATCGGGGCCTGGTCGGCTGCGATGAAATCCTGAAAATCTTTGCGGCTGAAACTGCGGGCTTGGGATCGAAACTCGGGACGTGGCTCATTCAGCTGCCGCCGAAGCTCGCATTCGACGCGAAGACATTCGACGGCTTCTTCGACTTGGTCAACGGATGCAGCGATGCCATGGTCGCGGTCGAGCCGCGGAATGCCACTTGGTTCACTGAGGAAGTCGAAAGCAGATTGATTGAACGACGCGTCGCGCGGGTGGCAGCGGATCCCGCTAGGGTGCCGGGCTCCGGAGAGCCAGGTGGTTGGCGCGGTCTGGCCTATTTCCGTTGGCACGGGTCCCCCGCATGTACTATTCCGACTACGACCGCCAGGCCCTTTTCTCACTGGGGCGGCGTCTCGAAAGCGCTCGCCTTCGGGGAGCCGAGACGTGGTGCATCTTCGACAATACGGCGGCTGGGGCCGCATTGGGAAATGCTCTGGAGCTATCGTAGCTGTGGCGATGTTTCAGAGCTCGGGACCACGCAACCCGTTCCGGAATGACCAAAGAGCCAAATGAATCAACCGACGGGCAAGGAACGGGCTGTTTCGTAGGGACTTTCCCATGTCGGAGCTGCCGCGGCTTTCGCGAGCGCCTAGGGAGGTCGCATGAACAAGCTGGTCAGCTCCGTAATCGGACGAGACATCGCAGATGGCGGCTTTGTTCGCGTTCGCGGAGCTCGAGAGCATAATCTCAAGGACGTCTCGGTCGAGATTCCTCGCAATGCGCTCGTGGTGTTTACCGGCGTCTCCGGATCCGGAAAGTCGTCCTTGGCTTTCGGGACGCTGTATGCAGAGGCCCAGCGTCGCTACCTCGAGTCAGTCTCGCCGTATGCCCGGCGGCTTTTTCACCAGATGGCAGTGCCCGAGGTGGATTCAGTAGAGGGGTTACCACCCGCGGTGGCATTGCAGCAGCAGCGCGGCTCGCCGACCACGAGGTCGTCCGTCGGCAGCGTGACCACGTTGTCCAATCTGCTGCGTATGCTCTATTCTCGTGCCGGCGACTATCCGCGCAAGCAGCCCTTGCTTTATGCGGAGTCGTTCTCGCCGAACACGCCCGAGGGTGCCTGTCCCACCTGCCATGGCATCGGCCGGGTCCATGAGGTCAGCGAACGCACGCTTGTGCCCGACGACTCCCTCACCATCCGGGAACGGGCCGTGGCCGCATGGCCGACGGCCTGGCAGGGCCAGAACCTCCGGGACATCCTGGTGACCCTTGGCTACGACGTGGACCGGCCATGGCGCGAGCTTCCGAAGCGGGATCGTGACTGGATCTTGTTCACTGATGAACAGCCGACCGTGCCGGTCTACGCCGGATACACAGCAGCCGAGACGAAGCGGGCTCTGAAGCGCAAGGAGGAGCCGAGCTACCAAGGCACCTTCACGGGAGCCCGAAAATATGTCCTGCAGACCTTCGCCACGACGCAGAGCGCAATGATGAAGCGACGGGTATCGCGGTTTCTTTCGAGCTCGTACTGCCCTGTCTGCGGGGGTAAGCGGTTGAAGCCGGAGGCTCTGTCGGTCACCTTCGCCGGGATGGACATTGCTGACATCTCGCGGTTGCCGCTCAAAGGCTTTAACGAACTTCTGCGATCGCATGCGCTCAGTGGGGGCGCCGCCTCCGGCGACCATCCCGAAAAGGTTTTGGTGGTCCGGCGGATCCTCGAGGACATGCTCGCGCGCCTTGACGTATTGCTCGATCTCGGGCTCGGCTATCTGACGTCAGAACGTAGCACACCGACGCTGTCCCCGGGCGAACTGCAGAGGCTGCGCCTGGCGACGCAGGTTCGATCAAATCTGTTCGGTGTCGTGTACGTACTGGACGAGCCTTCGGCTGGTCTGCATCCGGCGGATACCGAGGCGCTGCTGCGCGCGTTGGACCGTCTCAAGGCTGCCGGCAATTCGCTGTTCGTCGTCGAACACGAGCTTGACGTTGTCAGGCGAGCGGACTGGATTGTCGACGTCGGGCCGGGCGCCGGAGAGCACGGCGGCCAGATCCTGTACAGCGGACCGCTGTTGGGCCTCGCCGACGTGAAGGCGTCGCGAACGCGATTATATTTGTTTGGTGAGGCCGAGAAGCGCATCAGAAAAACGCGTTCAGCAGCCAATTGGTTGAAATTGCGGGGAGTGGCCCGTAACAATCTTGATAGCGTCGACGTGGACATTCCCCTTGGCGTGTTCACATGCGTCACTGGAATATCAGGATCGGGAAAATCCAGTCTCATAAGCCAGTTCCTGGTGGACACGATCAGCGACGGCCTGGGCCAGCGCGTGGACGTCATCGACGATGATGACGGTCTCGAAGCCCCGATTGAGACCCTGGGTGGGGAGATCACCGAAGGGTTCGACCAGATCAAGCGTCTCGTCGTTGTCGACCAGAAGCCGATCGGGCGCACGCCCCGGTCGAACCTTGCAACCTACACAGGCCTGCTGGACCACGTCCGCAAGCTCTTTGCATCCACGAAGCAGGCGCGCGTCAGGCACTACGATGCCGGCAGGTTTTCGTTCAACGTCGCGAAAGGGCGATGCGAAACCTGCCAAGGTGAGGGCTTCGTCTGTGTCGAGTTGCTCTTCCTTCCCAGCGTTTATGCGCCTTGCCCGACCTGCAAGGGCGCTCGCTACAACGCCAAGACGCTGGAGATCAAGATTCGCGGCAATTCGATCGCCGACGTGCTTAGAATGACCGTCGACGGAGCGTTTGAGTTCTTCTCCGCCGACGAGTCGTTGCGGCGATCGCTGGGTGTCCTCAGCGAGGTCGGCTTGGGCTATATCCGGCTTGGCCAGTCTGCCACGGAGCTGTCGGGAGGGGAGGCGCAGCGTGTCAAGCTTGCCACCGAACTACAGCGGGCCCAGCGAGGGGGTACGATCTATGTTCTGGACGAGCCGACGACAGGGCTGCATCCGTCGGACGTGGCGAAGCTGATGAAGCAACTTGGCGGGCTCGTTGAGGCTGGAAACACCGTCGTCGTCGTCGAACACGACATGTCTGTCGCCGCGGCCAGTGACTGGATCATCGACATCGGCCCGGGGGCCGGCGACGAGGGCGGCAAGATTGTTGCGGTAGGTACGCCGGAGCAGGTTGCAGCCGACTCTCGAAGTCGAACGGCGCGGTATCTCGCTGATTGCATCGGCGGCTCGCTCGATCGAGCTTGAAAGGGTGTGGGTTCGGGCTTAGAGGTATTACCTGCCTGCGGCTTCATTTGGTGGAAGAGAAAGCGTGGGCGTGTCCAGCGAACTCCCGCAAGAGCCAATGTGAGCGCGGTATATTGGGCTATCGCCGTGGACCGCGCGGCTTCGAGGTGCTGCTGGTTCACCCTGGCGGTCCATTCTGGCGCAACATGGACGAGGGCGCTTGGTCGATACCGAAAGGAGAGATCGACGGTTCGGCCGAAGAGAGGGCCCATCGCGAATTTGCCGAAGAGCTCGGCCCCGCAACCACGATCGGCTCGCTAGAAGGTCTGGGAGGGGTCCAGCAGCGCGGGGCAAGCGCGTAATCGCCTTTTACGGTGAGGTAGACTTCGATGCGACAACGCTATCGAGCAACACCTCGAGATCGAGTGGCCGCTCAGGAGCGGTCGGCGCCAGTCCTTTCCGGAGATGGATTGCGCTGAATGGCCCGATCTGGAAACTGCGAGGTCGAGGATTCTGTCCGGCCAGGCTGAGCTCATTGATAGGCTCGCCGCAGCGTCATGGCGCTCTACTAACTATAGTGTCCATTGCAGTCCGTTCGACTGGCGACGCCGAGGGCTTCAAGACCATCGCGATCATCCTGGCGCAAGCGGGTCCCCGGTGAGCTATCCCGACGGTTTCGCGGCAATGGCCGATCTCAAGCGGGATATGGCGATCCTTGCGACCAGCGGCAGGGACTGGATCGAATGGACCAAGCGCATGGCGGCTCGCGTCCCCGACCTGGACATCTTCTCGCAAGGATTGATCGAGCGCTTGAACGGCGGCTGGCGCGTCAGCGAGAAGGGGCGCGCGATCCTTGCTATCAAGGAAGCACGGCCGTCCGATTCGGCGACGCGTGGCGAATCTGGTGTAATCGAGCAACCAATAGAGGGCGCTCCCCGACTTGCTGCCTCGGTACGGCTCGGGCGGCCCAACCGCCAACAGCGACGCCAAGCCGCTCGAGAACGGGCCCGCGCCAAGACCTCCTAATTGAAAGACTCCCCGATTGCTTCAGCGGCGCGGGCGGCGTTCCACCCCCAAAAGACAAACGGCCTGTCCAATCATCGGGCAGGCCGTCCGAGCGAAAGTCACACGTGAGTTCAGGAATTACTGCTCGGTGCAGACCTTAGTGGTCTTCACGGCTGACTCCGCTTCGGTCTTGGTCTTGTAAACGCCGTCGCCTACCACGGTCGTGGTGGTGGTCGTGGGCTTGGTGTCCACGACGGTGCACTTCTTGGTCGATGCATCGCGCACAACGTAGAATTCGGCGGCGCTGGCGGCCTGGGTGGCGAAGGCGAAGGCGGCGAGAGCGCCGCACAGGATCAGCTTCTTCATGATTTCTCCTCCAATGGTCTCTTAGTAGTCATCGCCAACGGCATGGTGGGCCGGAGGTTCCGCTTATTCCCGATGACCATACAGGCGAGCAGCAGTGAGTTAGCAGGAAAGCGCCATCATTTCGGAGGGAACAACTGCCGAAAATTCCCGTTGATTCCGCAGCCGCTAATGCTGCGGCCGATTGCGGGTGATGATGCCTCTGCTTAGATATTTTTTGTTCACCGGGAGCGTCCTACTGGCGCTGCTTTCCGTCGCCGATCGCTATCTTCCGCCGTCGTCCGAGACCGTCGCGCCGATCGACGTCGACCGCTCCATCATCCGGATCCGCTCGGCGCAGCATCTCCCCGAAAAGATCGTGTTCAACACTGCGCATCCGCCCGTCGTCGTGGCAGCCGCGCCACTCGTGAAGGATCCCCGCGACGACAATCTTAGGCGGTCGGTGGCGATGGCCACGGACGAGGTCTCTTCGCCGGCCGGACCGTCGCGAATATCGGCGGCAAAAGGAGTGCCGCAGCGTCACGCGGTCCACCCCCAACGCCGAGTCCGGAAGGAGCCCGAGCGTAGACTGGTTGCAGAAGATCGCGGATTGTTTGGCGCATGGTGAATGAAACGAACGTGGAAGGCGGGCGAGCCCCCCGCAACGAGGTGGTTGTGATCGGGATAGGCGGAACGAACTTTAGGAGAGAAATATGAAAGCAATCGGAGTGACTGCGGCTGTCGTGCTGAGTGCGATGGTGACGCTTGCGGGGCCAGCGTCGGCAAGGTTGGGAATGGCGCCATCATCTGCCCCGCAGGGCGAAACGGTGATCCAAGTCCGCGGGGGCGGACACGGCCTTGGGCACCATGGCTGGCATGGCGGACGCGGGCATCATTACGGCTGGTTCAGGGGCCGCGGCAACCCGCATCGCTATCGTTGACGAACCACCGTGACAGAGGCGCCGCAGCGCGTGCGCCTCTGCCACGGGCGCTTGGAGAGAAGCGAAGCAACATGGATCAGAAGAAACCGCTCAAACAGGTACTGTCAGATATTCGATCAACCGGCGCGCAAAATCCACCCGCGGCCACTTCGTCAGCGAACTTCGAGCATCTGAGCGACCAGAGCATACTACGTCTGTACGAAAGCATACGCCATCAGGTGGAGGCCGATAGAGCGATGGGCGGCAGGTATCGCCTGGTCGGAGAGGCGGCCAAGACGAGAGCGCAGGTGCTGCGGGCCGCATTACTGCAGCGTGGACTGCAATTCAAGGAAATCCAATGGTAGCAGGAAGAAGTCCGCCCGCTCTTCACGCGCCGTAAAGGTCGATCTCCACGGCGATCCGAATGGTTTCTAGTGTCTTGAATCTGAAGTTCAGCGGACTCCAAATCGACTCGAAGATGGCGGACTCTCCCCTTTTGGGGAGGATTGGTTATGGGTCGACGCTTTGCTCCGCTGGAACTGGATGAGGTTGAACTCACAGAGTTGAGGTCGTTAGCCGCGCGCCGAAGCACGGCCCAAGGCTTGGCGCAGCGGGCTCGGATCATCTTGGCCTGCGCTGAAGGCGAGCAGAGCAAGGTAGTTGCGGCCCGCCTGGGTATCGATCAGGACACGGTCGGCAAGTGGCGCTGGCGCTTCGCCGAGCATCGGCCTGAAGGTCTTTGGGACGAGCCGCGATCGGGAACGCCGCGCACGATCGAGGATGCCCGGATCGAAGCGGTAATTGTCCGCACCCTTAAGACGAAGTCGCCTGACGCTACCCACTGGAGTTCGCGGGGTATGGCGCGGGCCAGTGGGCTATCAGTCTCAACAGTCCAGCGGATATGGCGTGCCTTTGGCCTGCAGCCGCATCGGTTGGAGACCTTCAAACTCTCAACCGACCGCGACTTCGTCGCCAAGGTGCGTGACGTCGTCGGCCTCTACGTGGCTCCGCCCGAGCCTGCTATCGTGCTGTGCGCCGACGAGAAGTCGCAGATCTAGGCGCTGGACCGCAGCCAACCCATGTTCCCGATGCGACCTAATCAGGCGGCGCGACACAGTCACGACTACAAGCGGCACGGCGTCACCTCGTTGTTTGCCGCGCTCGACATTGCAACAGGGCGGGTCATCGGCAAGTGCTATGGACGCCATCACGCCAAAGAGTTCCGCAAATTTCTCGATTCGAAGCCGTTGTTCCGGGCGATCTGGACGTCCATCTCGTCATGGATAATTACGCAACCCACAAGACGCTGCTAATCCGCAACTGGCTGGCAAAGAGGCGCGCTGGCACGTGCATCTGACGCCTACAAGTGCGTCCTGGCCCAATCAGGTCGAACGCTTCTTTGCCCTCATCACAGAGCGCAAGATCAGGCGCGGCATCTATCGCAGCGTAGCGGCGCTACGGGCCGAGATTACGTCCTTCATCGAACTTCACAACGCAGACCCACGGCCGTTCCGTTGGACCAAATCAGCCGACGACATTCTCCGCTCAATCGAACGCTTCTGCGCTTACAACTCGCCCGCGAAGGTCTAAAATGCCACGAACTTTTGGTTCAGGAAACTAGCGCCGAGTTTGGTTTTGAGCATGGACGTCGAATTGGCCGCCGTCTTGTAGGAAACGCCGAGTTCTGAGGTGACTTCCGCGATCCGGCGACCTCGCTCCAACAGATGTCAGAGAAGCAACGGTCTGCTCCCAAAGGCGAGAGGAGATGAAGCGCTCTCCCGCGCCGCTGCGCCAGTTCGGGTCCGGATCGATCGGAAGACCAGTGTCGATCACGGTCACGTCGGAATGCTTCCTGCAAAAAGCCAAGATAGCCGGTATTTGCTGCGGACGCTTCCGAATCGGGACGGAAGCGTCCGCAGCAAACAGGGATCAGCAGCCCCATATGACCACTCGATGATCATCGAGATCAATACCTGCACGATCGTCGTCCTATGCGTCAAGAAGGGCTTCGGAGGGAGAATGTCGAACTCGATTGGAGTTTCCTGGTAACGGCAGCCAATCTTTGAGCGGTCCAGGACGCATTCTTAGCATTCTTCTTCAAGAGACGTCCCCTCAACTGGAGCGATCGCAGCTTCTGAGCCGCGCGTCCTCGGCATGATGGGATTAAGCTTCGGCGACGAGGGCGACTTCCATCATTGAACCTGGCTTCTACGCAATCTCGTCTCGCCCATTAGTTTTCCGGGAAAAAGTGGAAACCTTGGCCGTGGCAGGAGTTGCCGTCGACCAGTGTTTGACGGAGCCGGAAGATGGTCGACGACATCCCGCTGAAAAAAGCCGTGGATACCGTGTGGTCCCTCTATAGAGCGAAACATCGCGACATCGATGCTGCTGACAGCCGTCGCTGTTTGATGGAACGTCATCTTCAAGGAAGGTGCGAGGCGCGCGTAAACGAGGTCGACGAACTCACCGGGTTCGGCCTTGCGTACCTCGACCGTCTCCCAGACGAATGTTGAGGCTCATGGAGACCTTCGCCAAGCGAATTGCCGAGGGCACCGCCCGACCGGAGTGGACGCTCCTAGCAATCTCCGAACTATTATCGATTGCCGTCGTGCTGCTGCTCCGATCGTTTTTTCCGGTTTAGGGGCATTCATGCGCATAGCTCAGCTGGCCCCCCTTGCCGAGAGCGTTCCTCCCAAGCTCTACGGAGGCACCGAGCGGGTCGTGGCTTGGTTGGTGGACGAACTGGTCGAGCTCGGACACGACGTTACACTCTTTGCGAGCGGCGATTCCAGGACGAAGGGCCGGCTCCATCCGGTATGGCCGCACGCTCTGCGCTTGGGGCGTCAGGGCGTCGATCCCAACGCGGCTAGCGCGGTGCTGCTGGAAGCCATCGCCAAGCACGCAAAGGATTTCGACGTGATCCACGCGCACATCGATTGGCTGCCGCTTCCGCTGCTGAGCCGTCTTGATGTCCCCTTTCTGACAACGATGCATGGGCGGTTGGACCTTCCGGGCCTTGCCGACGTCGTAAGACAATTTCCCGGGGCCGGTTTCGTCTCGATATCGGACAATCAACGCGTGCCGCTCCCAGAAGCGAACTGGATTGCCACCATTAGGCATGGCCTACCGTCCAACCTGTTCAAGCCGTCTTTCAGCCCTGGATCCTATCTCGCCTTCCTCGGCCGCCTCACCAAGGAGAAAGGCCCTGAGGATGCGATCCGGATCGCGCGGGCGACCGGGCGCCCGCTGCGCATCGCCGCCAAGATCCCACGTGGCGAGACCGGATACTTCAAAAAGAGCCTCGAACCGCACATCGACGGCCGCGCGGTCCAACTTGTGGGAGAAGTGAACGACGCCAAAAAGCAGCCGTTCCTCGCCGACGCCGCGGCCCTCCTGTTTCCGATCGATTGGCCAGAGCCTTTCGGTCTCGTCATGATCGAGGCGATGGCCTGCGGAACTCCCGTGATCGCCTACCGATCCGGGTCCGTGCCCGAAGTCGTCGAGGACGGCGTGACGGGTTTCATCGTCGAAAACGAAGACCAAGCGGTAAGGGCGGTTGGTGACCTTGGCCGTCTGGACCGGCGCACGGTGCGCGCCCGCTTCGAAGCGCAGTTCGCGGCAGGCCGAATGGCGCGAGATTATGAACGCGCATACCGCAATCTGATCGCCGCATCGAGCGCCAAGGAAGCCCGTTTTCGCGAGGATCCGGACTCATCAAAGCCATGAAAAGGTAGGGCCATGTGGTTCAAAAAAGCCAAGCTGGTTGCCGTGCTGCTGATGGTCGTGGCCCGGCCGGCGTGGAGTGCCGAGATGGGGTCCGCCGCCATCGATGCTGCCGAACCGACGAACAAGACCTTATCGAACACAAAGCCGACGCCGGCGGGGGTTCGCCTGCAGGTGCTGCTCGACCGGGCCAAATTTTCGCCAGGCGAGATCGACGGAAGGTTCGGCGAAAACGCCAAGAAGGCGCTGAGGGCCTTCGCGGAAGCGCACCAGCTGTCAAGCTCGGACATTCCGACTGATGACGTCTGGAACGCACTCCACCCCGATGATCGGCGGGTCACGGCAAATTACACCATCACGCAGCAGGATATCGCCGGGCCGTTTCTGAAAAAACTCCCTTCAAAGATGGAGGAAATGAAGGACCTGCCGAATCTCGGCTTCACCAGCCCGCGAGAAGCATTGGCCGAGAAATTCCATATGAACGAGGAACTACTGTCGGCGCTCAATCCCGGACGTCGCTTCGACCGTGTCGGAGAGACCATTGTCGTCGTAGATGTCGGCGGTGAAGAAGCCGAGGCGTCCTCGAAAGCGGACAGGGTCGAAGTCGACAAAAGCCGTCAGACGGTGAAGCTGTTCGACAGGTCGAATGCGCTGATCGGCTTCTACCCGGCAACGGTTGGAAGCGAAGAGAAGCCCTCGCCGACCGGGACCTTGAAGGTGACCGAGATCGATAAGAACCCGACCTACCGGTACAATCCGGACTATCATTTTAAAGGCGTCCGCTCCCGAAAACCTTTCACCATCAGGCCAGGTCCCAACAACCCGGTGGGCACGATGTGGATCAACCTTTCCGCCGAAGGATACGGGATCCACGGCACACCGACGCCGGGCAAGGTTTCGAAGGCGGAATCCCATGGATGCGTCCGCTTGACGAACTGGGATGCGGAGCGGGTCGCCGCACGCGTGGCGAAAGGTACAGTGGTCGCTTTCCTAGAGAGTTCCGATCGAAAACAGAGACCTTGAGCTATGCCGGGGATATGGGAGCTTTCCTCACATCAAGAGGCAACTGCCACAATTTCCCGAATGGAACATCGCGACTTTTGGAACGTTCGCCCCGGTCGTTTTTCGAACGTCGAAGGAGTCGAGAATGCGTAGAAATCTGTTGCTCTCCACCGCGGCCATCGGGCTCATGCTGTCGTCCGGTCTCGCTTACGCTCAGTCGTCGAGCGATCGAAAAGAAGAACCGAGGCGCGCCGAAGAACCCGCCAAGGGTGCCGTGCAACGCGGCCAAGAATCGACCCAAGAGCGTCAGCCGAGCGCGCAGTCGCGCGGCGAACGCGCGCAGGGCCGCGAGGAGCAGGGCCGTCCCGACACGGCGGAGCACAATCTGCCCAAAGGCAGCGAACAGGCCAGGGATTCTCGGGAGTCGCGTGAACCGAAACGTGACGCCGAGAGGGCGAAGCAGGGTCGCGAAGACAGCAAGTCCAGCGCCGAGACGAGGGAGAACTCCCCGACTCAGAAATCCGCAGCAGAGACGGAGAAATCCAAGAGCGGAGCCGCCGGCCAGCAGAAGGAGCGGGCGGGCGCGGCGAACCAGAGCGAGCGGAACCGGCCGACCCGGAATTCTGCGGAGAAGCAGCCCTCCGAACAGCAAAGCCGCCCGTCGACTGCGACGGATACGAACCGCCCCGCCTCGACCGGCAATGCGCAAAACACTTCGCCAGCGGGCGGCGCTCAGACCAACCAAGCCACTCGGGAAAACGGAGTGCAGGGCGATCGGCAGGCCCGGACCACGCCGGAAAAGCAGGTGCGCTTGTCGGAAACGTTCAGTCGTGAAAGGCTGGCCGCACCGGAACGCGATCTGAACATCTCGATCCGGGTCGGCGAGGCGGTGCCCGAGCGTGTCCGCCTGAATCGGCTTCCGCCCGAAGTCGTGTCGATCGAACCGGAGTATCGCGACTACGAATACTTCACCACGGACGACGACATCGTCATCGTAGAGCCCGGCACGCATCGGATCGTCAGCCAGGTGCCTCGCGACCCCTCACGCGCGCGCGCCGAAATGAACGGAGGATCGCAGTCCAGCGGAGCAAGCACGACGGTGGCCGGCGGCAACGTGAATTGCAAGATCATGCGTCGTGATGCATCAGGAAACGTCGTCGAGGTCGAGCCTTCGACGGTCGGTTCCAGCGCCCGCTCCGATTCGTTGAGCGTGACCGTCCAGCTTCCAGGCGGCGGTTCGTCAGGGCCGATCGCTTTGGGAGCTCCCTCCGGCGATGTCGTGGTCGCGACCCAAGGGCAAAGCGACTGCACGGTAACGCTCGAGCCGCAGACACGGTAACGGCAATCCTCATTCAAGCGGCCGTCCCTTGGTGACGGCCGCTCCATCTGAACGGCGGTTCCTGTCGGACAGGATTTCGTTCCGTCGAAAGTTCGCGACAGAGCCGATCCAACCAGCCAAACTCTCTTCATGTGCCGCTTAGATACTTTCCTGTCCCGGGATGTCCCGAAGAGCCTTCCAGCTGGTCCGCTCGAAAGCGAGACGCCGGTCGGAATGCAATTGCCGAGCGCGTCGGATGCGGGCTGGGCCGAAAGGAACGAGCTGCCCAGATCTTCTGCAATTTGCGGCTTCTTCGGTCGGCTCGCGAGAAGTCCGTTCAGATACTTGAACATTACAGTGCTCGCGACCTCTCCACAGTTGAGGAAGTAACAACGTGCTAATACAGACCAGATCGACATGCGGGTACTGATCGTCGACGACCATCCCGTTGTCGTGATCGGCTGCCGAGCCTTGTTTGAGTCGGACCCCTCCGTTGAGATCCTGGAGGCTTCCGATGCAAAGGACGGCCATCGTACGTACTTGCAGAAGCATCCCGATGTCACCGTGGTTGACGCGAGGCTTCCAGACGTTACTGGCTTCGAGTTGGCCCGGCGAATCCGCAGGGATGATCCGGCCGCTAAAATAGTCATGCTCAGCGTGAGCGAAGATCCGGCGTTTGTGGTGCGCGCTGTTGAGATGGGCATTCAAGGATATGTCTCAAAAAGCGATGATCCCCGGCTTTTGGCCACGGCCATTCGGAAGGTTGCAGCCGGTGAGCGCTTCGTCTCACCGCGTTTGGCAGAGACGACGACCTTCGCGGGAGCGGCGGTCAAGGCTAGTCCCTTGACACAGATGAGCCCACGCGAACTCGAGATCCTGAGGCTTTTGGGTCGCGGCGGCCGCATCTCAGAAGTCGCGTCCGAACTCGGCATTTCATATAAAACCGTTGCCAACACGACCTCCGTGCTGAAGTCGAAGCTCGGCGCAAAGAATCACTCCGATCTCGTCCGGATTGCAGTCGAGATCGATTTGCACCGCTGAAGAAACGGTTGGGGCCCGTTTTTCGGCCATAAGCGCATTAGAAATTCTACGAAACGCGCTTCCATCCTTGATCGCAAATGCGGGGGTACAGAGATCGCTTCAAGTTGCATCTCCGCGGAGCGGTAACCTCTGACGGACGGATAAGAGGCAATCCATTTGGAGCCGTCACTACTGAACGACCTCATCGTCAAACTGTCCGTACGAATCCATTTCACAATTAGGAACGCAATCAGTCGAGCGGACTTAATTTGCTTGTCATGCTTTGTGCGAGGCCGAGCGAAGGAAGCCCATGCGTCGCGTTCGACTGGTGATAGCAGATCGACGTCCGATTGTTCTCCAGGGTTTTGCATCGCTACTGGGCGCCCAGCCCGATTTCGAAGTAGTTGCATGCTGTCTTGATGGAGCAAGTTGTCTTGCGGCCATACGCAGTGTGACCCCAGATGTGGTGTTGCTGGAGGACGGATTCACCGATGTAACCGCCTCCGACATCCTTGCCATCGCGGACGTCGAAGGTCTCTCCTCCCGGCTGGTGTTTTTCACTGCTACCGTCGCCTGCGGCGATCTCGCCAGTGCACTTGCGACGGGTGCTTGCGGCGCGATTCCGATGAACGCCAAACCAGAGGCGCTGGTTCAGTCCCTAAGGCTAGAAAAAGCGGGATCAGACCTGGCGAGGGTCGGTAACGAAGCTAATGGAATTGAATCGTTCGGCGATAACGTTCAGGCGGTTTTGACCGTCAACGAGCGGACGATCATGGATCTCGTCGCCGAAGGTTTGTCGGACAGTGAAATTGGTCGGGTCCTGGGTGTCTCTCTGGAGATCGTCAGGATTCACATCGACCACGCGCGACAGAAGCTTGGAATTAACAACCGGACTGAGCTCGCCGCGCTGGCGCTGTCGCGCCGTTATGGCGCGATGAGTATCTTGACAGCTGCGCTCCTGGCAGCGTTGGACGATTCGCCCGGTCATGCCGCAACCGAAAGTTTCACGGTCATGGCCGAAGACGGCCGCGCGGAGATCGTTACCTTTAAGATCGGCCGCAAGGAAGCAGTATCAGGTGGCCCCCCGGGCAGAAGCGCGAGCAAGGACCGCGCCGGCGTCGCAGCGGTGACCTCGTCGCCGACTGGCAAGCTCGTCGACCCCGTGGCCGAGATTGCTGCGAGCGTATTTGCCCAGGCAGCACTCAACGCGCCGAGGCCGGGTTCGAGCAGCTACAGCATCTTCATGGTTGCGGCTTTCGCCGCCTTGATCTACGAGCTCGATGGTGCCAACCATGCCGTGCAGGCGTTCGATTTCGGCGATGGCATCGTAAATTCATCTACCGCAAGCGTCGTCAACGGATCAGCATCCGCGCTTCCTGGCTTCGCAAATTTTGGCAGTATGGCGGTGTACGGTGAGGCGTTTGCATTCGAGTTCGCCCAAGGCGATATAACCGCCACAGACCACAGCGAGCTTTATGTCGGCAACGCCCATGCGGAAGATGGCGGCAGTGGCCGAGAAAACGCTATTCATCTAGGTTCCGGGGCAATTGATTTTGTTGCGGTAGCGGCGCAGGAAGCCGCGGAACGTGACGCCACGCAGACAGGCCGGGAAATTGATCAGGGTCGCTCGCAATCTGATTTGTGCACTCCCGACAACAACTCGGAAGCCGCGAAGCTTGAGGCCCCGCGAGACGATTTAAATCACGGTCAATCGCAGAAAGCCCTGCATGAGTCCGACCATACCTCCGGAGCCGCCAAGGGGCACGTCAAGAATGAGGATGCAGTAGACAGTTTAAATCACGGTCATTCGCAGAAAGCCGTGCAAGAGTCCGAACACACTTCCGGAGCTGCAAAGGGACACGCCAAGAATGAGGCCGCTGCAGACAGTTTAACTCACGGTCAATCGCAGAAAGCCGTGCATGAATCCGGCCACACATCCGGAGCCGCCAAGGGGCACGCTAAGAATGAGATCCCAACAGAAGATTCCAATCACGGACAGGCGCACGGCGATTTTCAGAATTTCGAAGATCGCTCTGCGGCCGGCAAGCAACACGGACAGCATCCGCAGGCAGGTGATTTCAATAGTGGCAAACCGCAGCACGATATGCCAATGGCGCCCGAAAATTCTGCCAGCGACGCACATTCGGGATTAAAGAACGAGGGCGGACCTTCTTCCGACAAGGCAGAGCGGGCCACATCAGTGATTGCCACTAAACTTGGCGATTCCTTTCATTTTAAAACTGGCGCCGATAATACGTCGTCAGACATGTATGACCTTCAGCAATTGAGCCTCGGAAATGGAAAAGCTCATGGAGATGGTCGGCATGCTATTGCGCCCGAGGGGCCGCCAGATACGCACCATGACTACTCCTGGCACGTCGATCTTCATGCGGCTCACGATCTGATTGTGTAGCAAATACTGAATGGCCGGGCCTGGTTCAGTGCTTTCTACGCTGCCAGCGATGAACCAAAGAGTTTCTGCGCATTATCCAGCAAATAGGGTGATGCAAGCGATGTCGAATTTTGTCACGCTGCTGGTCGAGGACGACTCTCTGCAAGGAGAGCTTTGTTGCCGACATCCTGAGAGGCGAAGGTTTCGAAGTCGTCGAATGCACGACGGCCGAAGCGGGCGAGGTCATTGTGACGCCGACCGGCGTCGATTTGCAGGCGCTGATCGTCGATCAAAATCTGGCCGGCGTGATGAAAGGCACCGAGCTTGCAGCCTACGCTCGTTCGAAACATCCACACCTGAATATCGTTGTGATGTCCGGCGATCGCCTAGGGTCACTGCCGCGCGATACCGTTTTCCTGCCAAAGCCGTTTCAAGCTGAGCGTTTGCTTGAGGCTGTACGCGATTAGCGCGCCGTCGACCGGGGGTTCAGTGGCCGCCTCAATGACAAGCACGCCGGTGAGATCGAAGACTGCATTCCGCCTGCGGGAGTTGCTTGCGGGAAGGCTACGCCCGACCCGTCAGCTGTAATTCCATAAGCGCTATTCTCTGCAGAATCACGATGTCTCGCTCTCCACTCTTGGCCGTGCGCAGGATTGATTCAGCAAGAATGTTGACGTGCGCCGAATGGACTGGCTCCGGCAGCGTAGCCAAGGCAGCGCGCAGAGCGGCGGTCATAGCCTCGACCGTATCTGGGGAAAACGCCGCGTTGGCAAAGTTTTGCATAATTTGGCACTCGATGCGCCCATGCGCCTGAAACAATGGTCTTTCGGGCGTGCAGTTCCGCCTTGAAGGTTTTTGTCCTCGCTCGGTTTTGCGATTCCGCTTTAATAAACGGCCGGCTTATTTTTGCCCCTGCTTGGGAAACGTCGCGTTTCCCGCACGTTGATGACAATAACAACCTACGGAGGACCTTCCATCATGCGGCTATTAGCACTCGCAGCACTCGTGGCGATCTCCAGTGTGACAGGAGCCCTTGCTCAACAGGCGACGCCATCGCGGAGCCTCCAGGACGAGGCGGATAAGGGCATCAAGACACAAAACTCGGGCGCCTCGGGCTACGTCGGTGAACAGGACAAGCCCGGCTCGGCTTCGCATATGCCAGGCGATGCCAATCGATCGGATACAGCTGGCACGGTTTCAACAGCTCCAAGCGCCCAGAATTCTGGAGTCGGGATTAGCGGAGCGCCTGGCGGCAAGAACGGTCCCTCGCAACAGGGTACGGTTGGCTCCGCGTCGCAGAACCTCTCGGTGCAGGAACAAGATCCGGCGAACGTAAAAGGCCTGCCAGGAAACAAAAGCGGCCCGCCCGCAAAACGATAACGCACAGCGCCTAACGCTATTGCCCAACATCGGCAACGATGTGGGGTTTTCACTCTTAGGAACGAAACGGGGGAGTGGGGCTTGGTCGCCGAAGGGAGTAACCCTGTCAATCGGCGTCAGAGCCCTTATTCCCCGCCGAAGCACAGCCGGGCTTTCGGATACCGACGTTCGACGAGCTGCTGCGTTAGAGCCTGCCCACAGTCGAGCAGCCCAGGTACTCTGGGGCTGGTGAGGAGTAGAGGCACCGGGGCCGAGAGCGCACCAACTCGCATACACCAGCGCGCTACTCGAGACCTTCTACTGTGTGCAGCCTTTGCGCGCCCACAAATGTGAAGTTCCGAGATTAACATCGCGACACGTTTCAATTTCACAGGAACTGCGGAGAGTTGCCTGTTTCCCGGTCATGCACATGTCTAGTGTCGTCGTTCAATCCTTCGATATTGCCTGGGGCATTCTCGCGAAGTCCGGAGAGATCTCGCGGCCCGACGCGACTGCCACCTTCCTCCTTGAAAGCGTCCGAACGCAAATTAGGATGGGTGAGTTTCGCCCGCTCATCGAAGCATGGCGCGCTCACGGGTAGAGGCGCCGCTCATACTCCGACGATCTAGAAGCTACTCGAAGCCAGAACAATCCGGTCGATCTCCTGGCCGCCCTCCGTAACAATTGCAATCGAATTTCCATCTCGCACCAAATGGGGCTTTTCGGTCGCGAGAGCGCGCGCCAGTGCCTTGGCGTGGATCCGCGCCTCGCGGTTATCCGCGCAATCCTGGCCGAGGACATCATGAGCAGGCGTATCGCCCACGAGATGGAAATAGAAGCGGGCCATGGCCTTCATTCATAGAGGGTGCACATAGTTGTCAGCGCGTACCGATGCGTTGATGTCGTGGGCAGAAACCGGAAAAATGCTCCGCGTCCAACATCCCCATTGAGTCCGGTTGTCACCCGGCAGTGCATTGAGCAACGCGGCTCTGTACGCAAGGTTGCTAAACGCGCACCAGGCTCAAACTATCTTGCTTTAGAACATTGGTGCCCAGTAGGAGCCTCGGCGCAGTCCGCGAAGGTGGGTCACCAAGAGGCCTCCGCGATGCTACCAAGTCACGAAGAGCCATTAATCCTGCGGCGTGCTCCAGGAAGGGTGATGAGCTGAGGCTGCTGTCGCTTCGGAACGGAGGCGAATCCAACCGTCGCGGCGCAATCGTAGATCTCGCTCGGTCTGTCTCATGTCCAGTTTTGAACATTGGCGTGGTGATGTTCATGCGCGTGCTTTACGGCTCATGAACGTTCAGCAGGGCTGCACTTGTCGGCTCCGCGGCATAAAAAACCCCGGCGCTGGGGGATCAGCGTCCGGGGCAGTACACCCACAGTTCGGGCTCGGTACTGCCGAGCTATCAAAGGAACGATGCATCGCCGATAGAGTTCCGCAAGCGCCGCGACTTAAGCACCTCCCGGTTTGGGACGAGCGGACCGCTGAGACCGCGTTAACATTTATTAGGTTCTGGATTAACTTCGCGGGCGAGGTGGCAAGCTCCTCACTTGATGCGCTTTGTCGTGACCAACCGCAGCACAATGCCGTACTGCCAAGCCCGAACCCTTATCGCGGCCTCACTCCTGTTCAGTTCTGCGGAGATCTGGCTCGGTCGCCATCCCGCCTCTGCCATGGTGACCAGCCGCTCGTGCTGTTCCGTTGTCCACTTCTTCAACAGGGGGTAGGTGGATTTCATGTTAAGAGCGGGCTCATGTAGACGGCTCAAACCGCAAGATAAGGGTGGCGGGGCAGTCAAAGTCTCTTCACCGTAGGATCTCGCGAGCATCAGCGATATCCGATTCAGCTGATGCGTGATATGGGTACGATTGCTGCGTGCGCTCGGTGCAAAAGTGCACACAGCTTAATCCTAGACGACTCCCCTAACCCATTTCGCGAAGCTTTAGAGGCGTGTGTATCGGCAGAACCTAACGGTTAATCGCTCAATAAGACATCGTCGGAACGTCAACGCCGCGGCATCTTGGAGCGAGGAATTTCGGATGGGGCTCAAAAGAGGACTGCTTGGTGCGGTGGCATTTGCATTGGTTCTCACCGCAACAAGCGCAGCGTTGGCGACAGAGGAGGGAATTTGGCGGGTTCAAAAATCATCTGGCGAGGTTTGGATCGCTGCAATCGGGGCGCAGCCCGCGGCACTGAAACAGGAAGACGCACAGCAGCCTTCGACGCCGCAGGCAGCTCCGCCCCCCAACCCAGTCCGCGCACCTGAACCCGAGCTTAGAGAGGCGGAGGCGGGACACCAAACCGGAACATGAGTTCGCCCGTTTCCTGAAGGACATGGGAGCTTCCCATCCCGTCAATACTGCACGTCCATCAGTAGGCGGGCCGAGATCTGACTTCGGTCGCGAGCGTGCAGCTGCCACGCGCTCAATAGCCGGCCAAAGGTCTTAGGAGACCGCGCGCAAACGGGACTCCTTATCGTCCTTGGCGGCAAGAAGGCTTCGGGGGCGGCCGATCAGATAGCCCTGCATCTCGTCGCAACCTTCCTTCAGCAGAAGAGACATCTGGGCGTCGGTCTCGATTCCTTCAGCGAGTACCGGAAGCCCGAGACCATGGGCAAGGCCGATGACGGCCCGGACGATGGCGAGCGAGCGATCACTTTGGCCGAGCGCCATTACGAAGGACCGGTCGATCTTGATCCGGTCGAGGGGAAACGCCTCCAGGTACGACAGCGAGGAGTATCCCGTGCCGAAGTCGTCCAGAGCGATTTGAACCCCGAGCGCCTTGAGCGACTGCATCGTATTCTTGGCGCGCGCGATGTCCTCGATCAGCACTCCTTCGGTGATCTCAAGCTCGACCCGCGAGGGCGCCAGGCCGCTCTCGCGCAGCGCCTTGCGGACATGCGCATCGAGATTCTCCCGACGGAATTGCGCCGCCGAGACGTTGACGGCGATCCTGAGAGGTTCGGTCCAGGACGCCGCCTCCCTGCACGCCTCCATCAGGACCCAGTCGTCGATCTGCGCGATCGAGCCGCTCTGCTCGGCGACCGGAATGAACTCCCCGGGCGGAATGATGCCGCGAAGAGGATGACGCCAGCGGACCAGCGCCTCATAGGCCTTCAGCGTGCCGTCCCGGTGCTGCTGCGGCTGATATTCCAGAAAGAGCTCTCCTCGCTCGACGGCCGCCCGCAGATCGTGGTCCAGCGCCCGCCGCTCTCGCAATTGCTTGTCCATGGCGCTGGTGAACAGGCGGATGGCACCCCGCCCTTCATGCTTTGCGCGGTAGAGGGCGGCATCGGCGTTCGCCAGCAGCGAGACCGCGTCGTTGGCATCCCGTGGATAGAGGGCTATTCCGACGCAGAGATCGATCTTCAGCGCGTGACCGTCGATCTCGATCGGCCGCTCGAACTGGGTGCGCATGCGCGTGGCCAGCAGTTCTGCGGCTCCGGGTAAAGGAGGCCGATCGACGATGCCGATGAACTCGTCGCCGCCGACGCGCGCGACGTAGGCCCCTTCCGCCACCTCCTTCAGGCGTCTTGAGGTCTCCCGCAGCACGGCGTCGCCGACGGCGTGGCCGAAAAGATCGTTGATCTCCTTGAAATGATCGAGATCGATGCAGAGCACGGCGAAGGGGCTGTCGGTGATCCGCGCTCGTTCGATTGCGGATCCAAGGTGTTCATCCAGGGCCGTTCTGTTGGGCAACTCCGTCAGGGCATCGTGTCGCGCCAGATAGCTGATCTTCTCCTGGGCCCGGTTCCTGTCCGTCACGTCGAAGGCGACGGAAACGTGCGCTGCCCGTTCGCCATAGACGAGAGGCCGGGATTCGATGACGACCTGGATGGGCTCGCCGTCGGCCGTTCTGTGCAGTTCGAAGTCACTTTCCGCGCTGTCAGCTTCCCCGCACTGAAGTTGCCCCTCGATCATGGTAAGGAGAGCTTCGCGGGGGTAACCGTAGTGACGGCACATGGCGCCGTTCACCGCGATCAGTTGGCGGGTGTTCGCATCGGCGACCCACATCGGAAGCGGGTTCTCCTCGAAGAGAAGTCGGAAGGATGCTTCCCGCCGCTTCAGGTCGGTGATGTCGATCCGGATGCCGATGCTGCCGCCGTCCGCGGTGCGCCGTTCTTCGATCCGAACCCATCGATCGCCGGGCAAACGCTGCTCATGCGAGTGGCGAGGCAGCGCATGCCGGGCGAGGCGTTCGGTGAGCCACTCGGCCTCCCGGCCGATCGCCTCTGGATACTGCCCGGCCTCCAGACCCGTCCGGATGAGCGCCTCGAACGGCGTGCCGACGGTGAGGGCACTGCCGCTGATGCAATAGAGCTCCGCGTAGCGCCGATTCCAGAGGATCAGCTGATCGTCCTTGTCGAAGATGGCAAGCGCCTCGGGAACGACGTCCAGCGCGTTGGTCAGATGGGCGTGGGCGGCTCGAGCGCTCGCTTCCGCCTGCTCGGCTGCAGCCTTAGCTTGCGCAAGTGCCGTTTCGGTGCGGTGCTGCTCGGTGATGTCCTCATGGGTCGCGACCCAGCCGTTGCCGGGCATTGGGCGATGCCGGATGCGCACGATGCGGCCGTTTGTCAGTTCGACCGTGGTGTCCGAATCCTCGGTGATGACGGGAGAACTGTTACGCCAGACCAGATAGTCTTCCTTGGACATCCTGGGGGCGCTGCCCACGGCATAGCGCAGATCGACGATGTCGTTCAGCTTCATGCCCGGATGGACGGCGTCCGGATCGAGGTCGTAGATCTCCAGGTACTGCCTGTTGCAGACGATCAGGCACTGGTCCTCGTCGAAGAAGCAGAGACCCTGTGACATGTTGTTGAGCGCCCGGTCGAAGCGCTCGGCCACGGCCATCGCAGTCTTCTCCGCAACGCGTGCGCGGTCTCCTTCCTCGGCCAGTCGGCCGTGAGTTCCGACGAGTTGAACGAAGGATCGGAAATTGGTGCTGATCATCCGTCCGAGCAGGAGGAGCAGCAGCAGCAGATTGATTCCCAGCGAGATCATCATGCCATCGCCCGAGAGCAGCAGCACAGTCGCGATCGGGGTGCCGGCGATAATCATCGTCAGGAGCGATGCGGGCGGAAAGCTGCCGAGGCAGTAGGCCGTGCCTACGCAGCCCATGAACACGAGCAGCGCGACCGGCGCGCGGAGCTCCGGTTCGACGACACCGAACAGCGCCAGGATCCAGAGCACGAAGCCCGTGTTGAGGACGATCGCGACGACACGGGTTCTGACGAGCTCGCGATAGGCGTGCTCGGGGGTGAATTCGACGCCGCTCAGGCGAAGCCACTGGATCAGCCGGACCATGCAGATCGCGAGCAGTAGGGCCGGGACCGCAAACCGGAGCCACGGCGAAACGTTCGACGGGAGCACTAGTCCCACGCTGATGCTGTCGATCAGCAGGACCGCGTAGAGAACCGGCACCTGCTTGCGCAGCACGCGGAATTGCTCCACGAGCAGCGAACGACCGAGCGGATCGGTCGTGCTGCCCACGGAGAAGGCGGCGCGCATTCGAGAGAACAAGTCCATCGGGAAATCCCCAGCAGATCAACAGGCTAGGGACCAAGTGTCGAACGACACGTAAAGGTGGCGACCGCCCGCCGGACTAGATGATGTTTTGGTGACGTTGGTCTTAACGCGTCTGGCGCAATTGCGAAGGAACCGCTTCGCGAGGGTTGTTTCGGGCGGGCTCATCGCGCGGCCGATGCGGCTGCTGCGCCCGCTAGTTGCTGATCGGGGTCGAGAATGTTCTGAAGACAGGGTAGGCGGCCGCCGCTATCTACCAGGAGCGAGAGGCTGATGCGCGCGACCACGCCGGTCCAGGCGCGCTCTTCGCTGGCTGGATAGTTGATAGTGACCAGGCGAGCCGAATTGCAGCGGTCGTACCAAACCTTGTCGCCCTTGTAGCTGGAGAGCGCGAAGAAACGCGACGTCACCCGCTTGTACTGGATGCGCGCAGGCGGCCCCTTTTTCTAAAGGAAGGCTGCCGGTGAATCGTTGGAGACGTTCGGAGCAGCCTGTATCGTGATGTTGGCCCGGCCGTTGAAGGTGGAAAAAAGCTGCCCGTATCCGTCCGGCTTGCTCTCGGCTTCGGTGAAGATCCGTCCTTATGCCAATTCGGAAGCCGCGGCCCGCAAACTGGTGGAGTTGGCGACCGGTGTCGCGCCGGTCCAGGACGGTCGCATTCATATCGAAAATCAACGCACATTCCTGTTCGCGCTGAAGGCAACAGGCAGCAAGTTCGGCGCCTGCCTCGAGTTCGCCGGCGAGCGAGGCTGGGCTCGAACTGCACGAGAGCGGCACCTACGTGCGGATACTACCGCCAAGCATTAATCTGTTTCCGCGTCAGTAAAGCAGCAGCACCGGTAGCCACGCTGCCAGCGACGCACAGAGACCGATACCCAGATAAGGCAATGCAAGGCGCATCGGCATCCCTCCGAGACGCCAAAATACATCGCCGCGAGCTTCGCACATTCGGCGGCGACCGGCCACGAATCTCCAGTTTGCGTCGACAACGTGGAACCACCGGCATCGCAGGCCGATTGATAACCCGCCGAGCATCGCCGCCGATGCTGGCGGAGCGGCCCCGGTCTACTTGCCCCCAAGCCCCCCAACCGGGGCCGACTCTCCGACCCTAAAGAGCGGCATGTGAGGACTGCTATGCCAAAGTATTTTTTCCACGTTCATCATGGCCACACCGAGCTAGACGAAGAGGGCGAGGAGTTGCCCGACAAGCATGCGGCATGGCGGGAGGCGACGGTGACCGCGGGACAGATTCTGCAAGGCCTCGACGGCAGATTGCGCCCGCAGGAGGACTGGAGCATGGAGGTCGTCGACGAGTTTCAGAACCCGCTCTACACCCTGCGCATCAGCGCCGAGAAGCCGAAGTGACGAAGCTTGTGATAGTAGCGGCGATCGTTCTCACGGCGCTCATCGCGTTTTCGGTGTGGGTGATCGCGCTATGACCTTCGAGACATCGAGTTCTTCCAATCCGGTCGCCTGCTGGCATTCGCATGGCATGCCCGCCCCGCACTGACATCCCTTCTCATCCCAAGGCTGGAACGGGTGGTTTTCGCAGACCCAGCCCAAACCGAAGCAGATCTGACAATCTGGATCTATCAGGTGACCAACTCCAGCGAGCGGTCGGCACAAAATTTCTTGTAATCTCTGATGGCCGTGTTCGAAAGCATCAATACCCGACGCTCACCGCGACGAACCAGTTTTTCCACCGACTCCAGCAGAACCTTGCTCGCGACCGACGGATCGCCGAGGTCACCGGTGCGCTCAAGATAATCCCAGGCGATCTGAATCGAATTTTCCATGACGACGGGCAAAGGTTCACTCATCGAAAAGAAACAAGTCCGAGGCGGGCATGTTCCTCGGGGCTCCCGATTTGAACCCAAAGCCGGTCGTGCAGCTAGGTTGTACGCAGCTGGAAGTCGAACCTCACAGGCGTGCGAGGATGTCGGACAGCGTCAATGCGAACATCGCGGCCAGGAACACCAATCCTGCCATCGCGGCAAGCCGGATCAGGGGTCTGGCGGAGGCCAGCTCCATGAACAGCAGGACCACGAGCATCGATTTGGCGATCGCGATCACGATGCCGCTCGCTGTCGTTATCCGACCCATGGGAATGTATGCGGAGACGAGGCTGAGTAGCAGCAGCGCCATCAGCGCGGCCCAGATCACCAGATTTCGCGTCCACAGGCGGCGGACGGTAAGGCCCGATTTGTCTGGCTCGCTCACGACGAACGTCCCGGTAGATAGATCAGCGGATACAGGAAGATCCAGACGATGTCGACGAGATGCCAGTACAGCGCGGTGACCTCGATCTCAGGATTCTCCGTCACCGGAAGCTCGCGGCGGAGCAACACCCAGACCAGGCGGCCGACCAGCGCAATGCCGATCGACAGGTGGATGGCGTGGACCGACGTGACCAGCCAATAGAATCCAAAGAACAGCTGCGCTGCTCGCTCCGGTAGCGCAAATCCAGCGCCCGGGACCAGATGCTTGTCCATGTCTTCTTTGTATTCGAAGCCCTTGATGACGATGAAGGCGAGGCCGAGCAGCGCGGTCACCACCAGGCATGCGATCACCAGCCGCCGCAGCCGCGCGTAGCTCTCCGCCCCTTGCGCTGCGACCGCAATGGTGAGGCTGCTGGTCAGCAGCACTGCCGTGTTGATCGTGCCGTACCAGATGTTCGTCTCGCGGCCGGCCGCCGCGAACGCCGCCGGATGCTCGATCCGGCAGACCGAGTAGGTCAGCATCAGGGCGCCGAAGAACAGCGTCTCGCTGGCGAGGAATACCCAGATGCCGAACTTGCCGGCTTCGCGCTGGCGGCTGAAATCGACCCAGGGCTCTCGCAGCATTGCGGTTTCGTCACTCATTGCGTCTCTTTCGCGTTCTGCATTTCCGGCGGATCGGTTCCCGCCGACATGCCCTCGGCGTGATAGTCGTAAGGCGCCCGGTCGATCCGGGGCTGCCAGTCGAAATTCTTCGGCGGCGGCGGCGAACTCGTGGTCCATTCGAGGCCGGTCGCACCGAACGGATTCCGGCCGGCCTTGCCGCCGTAGAACAGCGACCAGGTGAGGTAGAAGAGCGGCAGCAGATAGGCGATGGCGAGCACCGCCGCGCCGGCGGAGGACATGACGTTGTAGATCTGAAATTCCGCCGGATAGGTGTGATAGCGCCTGGGCATGCCGAGATAGCCTGCGAAGAATTGCGGCAGGAATGTCATGTTGAAGCCGGCATACATCAGGATCGCGGCGAATTTCGCCCAGCTCTCCGGATAGCGCCGGCCCGTCACCTTCGGCCACCAGAAATGCATGCCGGCGAAGAAGGCCGAGACCGAGCCGCCGACCATGATGTAGTGGAAATGGGCGACCACGAAATAGGTGTCGGTGACGTGGACGTCAACCGGGATCGACGCGAGGAACAGCCCGGAGAGACCGCCGGTGGTGAACAATCCAACGAAGCCGAGCGCGTACAGCATCGGGGATTCGAAGCTGATCTGCCCGCGATAGAGCGAGGCCGTCCAGTTGAACACCTTGATCGCCGACGGCACGGCGATGATGAAGGAGAGGAACGAGAACACAAGGCTGGCGAGCGGCGACTGGCCGGAGACGAACATGTGGTGTCCCCAGACGAAGAAGCCGATGCCGGCGATCGCGAGCATGGCATAGACCATGAAGTCATAGCCGAAGATCCGCCGCCGCGCGAAACAGGGGATGATCTCGGACACCACGCCCATGGCCGGCAGCACCATAATGTAGACCGCCGGGTGCGAGTAGAACCAGAACAGGTGCTGGAACAGGATCGGATCGCCGCCGCGCGCGGGATCGAAGATCGGCAGGCCGAACACCCGCTCGGCGATCACCAGCAGCAGCGAGATCGCGAGCACGGGCGTCGCGAGCACCATGATCAGCGACGTCGCGTAGATCGCCCAGACGAACAGCGGCAGCCGGAACCAGGTCATGCCCGGGGCGCGCAGCATGTGGGTGGTCGCGATGAAGTTGACGCCGGTGGCGATGCTGGCGAAGCCGACCACGAACACGCCGGCGGCGGCGGCGAACACGTGGGTGTTGGAGAACATCGAGGAATAGGGCGTGTAGAACGTCCAGCCAGTGTCGACGCCGCCGGCGACGAGGGCATAGACGGTGAACGCGCCGGCCGCGATGGTCAGGTACCAGCTGAACAGATTGAGGCGCGGGAAGGCGACGTCCGGCGCCCCGATCATCAGCGGCAGCAGGAAGTTGCCGAGGGTGTTGGGGATCGACGGCACCAGGAAGAACCAGACCATGATGATGCCGTGGAACGAAAACAGCTTATTGTAACTGTCCGAGGTCATCAGCCAGCCGTTCGGCTGGAACAGCTCGAGCCGCACAGCGGTGATCGCCGCGCCACCGAGGAAGAAGAAGATGGTGATAGTCACCGCGTAGAGGATCGCGATGCGCTTGTGATCGGTGGTGGAAAGCCAGGACCACACCGTCGATCCGTGGCGCAGGTAATCCGGGCGCGGCGGCAGCGGCAGCTCTCCGGCGAGCAGGGAATCAGTCATTGGGCGGCTCCTCCCCGAGCGAGCGGATATAGGCGGTCAGGCTCTGAATCTCGCCGTCGTCGAGCAGCCCCTTGAAGCTCGGCATGATCGGCTCGAAGCCGGCGACGACGTCGCGCTTCGGCTGCAGGATGGAGTCGCGGAGATAGGCGTCGTCGGCGGTGACAGTGCGCCCGTCGGCGAGCTGGACCGCGCGGCCATAGAGGCCGGCAAGGCGCGGCGCGTGGACATTGGAGGATGTGGCGTGACAGCCAGAGCAGCCCTGCGAGACGAACAGCTTGGCACCTTCATGAGCGAGGTCGTCGCCTTCGGGTTGGCGGGTCAGCCATTTGGCGTAATCCTCGGGCTGCATGACGACGATCTCGCCACGCATCGCCGAATGGTTGGTGCCGCAATATTCGGCGCAGAGCAGCGGGAAGGTGCCGGTCTTGCTCGCCTCGAACCAGATGTCGGTATCGCGTCCGGGCACCACGTCCTGCTTGACGCGGAACGCCGGCGCGTAGAAGGAGTGGATCACGTCCTGCGAACTCATCAGCAGATGCACCGGCTCGTGCAAGGGAACATGCAGCGCGTTGATCTCGCGGGCCCCGTTCGCGTGCTGCGTCTTCCACATCCACTGCTTCGAGACCACATGGATCTCCAGCGCATGCGGCGGCGCCGCGAGGCTACTGAGGTCGGCGGAGGAGGCCCACCAGAACAGGAAGGCGAAGGTGAGGAGCGTCGCGAGCGTCCAGCCGATCTCGAACTCGCGGCCGAGAAACTCCGGCATCGGACCGCGCTTGGCCTTCGATCCGCGCCGGTAGCGCACGGCGAACAGCAGGATCAGCCCGAATACCAGCACGACGGTCGCCCCGGACAACGCGAGCAGCAGGTAGAAGATGTGATCCACCGTGACGGCGTGCGTGCTGGCCTCGGGCAGGCTGAACAGCGAGTTCATGCCGAAGCTCCGCGTCGTCTGCCGCGCACCAGCAACAGCCCGATCAGACCCGCCATCGCGGCGACCGTGGCGCCGCCGAGAAGCTGCAGGATCACCGCGATCCTGCTGGTGTAGATGCCGTGCACAGCATCGAATCCGTAGCATAGCAGTGCGATTCGGCCGGGGAGGCCGCCGATGCGGCCGTTGCCGGCCTCGAGCAGCGCGAGACGCAGATCGGCGGGCTGCAGCGCAAGGCTGGAGAGCGAGCGGACGACCCGTCCATCCGGTGCGAGCGTGACGAAGGCTGCCGGATGCGCGATGGCGTCACGGCTGCGGTCGAATGCGGTGTGATAACCAATGCTGTCGAGCAGTGTGCGGACGCTGCCGGGCGATCCGGTCAACACCGATGTCCCGGCCTGGCCGATCTGTCCCTCCGTGAAGCGCCGTGCGTCGTCGCGGCTGTCGCGCGGATCGATCCCGACGATGACGAGGCTGTAGTCGCGTCCCGCTGCGAGCCCGCTCTGCTGCAAGGCAGAACTCGCGATCGTCAGCGCCGGCCCGCAGATCTGCCGGCAGGTGAAGTCGGCCGGGATCAGCAGCGTCGGACGCCCGGCGACCGCATCGCCGATCGACACGGGACGGCCGTCGAGACCGGTGAATTGCAAGGCGAGTGGGACATGCGCATCGGCTCGCGGATCGAAGGCGACGCGCCCGATCTCCTGCTCGGTCAATCCGGCCCGCGCAAGCGCTGGCCACAGCACCAGCGAAAGAACGAGGAGAGCCCGCCTCATGGCTTGCCTCCGTCGGCAGGGGGCGGTTGAGCGTCGTGATCCCCGATCGCATCATAGGCATGCGGGCCACGGCCGGCGATGAGCTGCATCGCCTGATCGATCGGGATGCGCGCCTTATTGTGGTCGCGATCCACCCAGGCATAGCCGGAGAACCGGGCCTGCTGCTCGGCCTCGAAGCGCGCGAGGTCGGCCTGCGGCGATGTCTGCAACGCCGGCGCCGGAAACCGCCGCTCCGTGCGCGGGAGGAAGGCGCTTGGCACTTGGGCGTTCAGAAACAGCAAAAGTCCAGCGATAGCAGCCGCCACGAACAGCAGGAAGCCGCCGACGACGGCCAGGACGACGCGGTTGTCAACATCGGCCGGTTGCGGCAGCGCGCGATGTCCCATCTCCTCAACCGGCATGGCGCTTGCCTCCGAATGCGAGGCCTCGACCGAACAGCATGGAAGACGCGGTCAGGATGACGAGCGAACCCAGGCCGGCCAGGGCGACGGCGGGTTGCCGGGCAAACGCGGGCAGGATCAGCCAGGCGAAGTGCAGGCCGGTCCCGAGCAGCAGGAGAACACCGACGGCACGCAGGCCGGCACGGCTGGCGCGTACGCCCGCGAGCAGAAGCATCGTGAACGGCAGAACTGCCCCAATGACGAAAGTTGCGATCAGCACCGCAGCCCATGTGTCGGTGCCGCGCTTGAGGAACCACGCCGCCTTGTGCGGCAGATCGCCATACCAGGCGACCACGAACGTCATGTAGGTGAGATAGACAACGCCCAGCAGCGTGAGCATCAGCAGCTTGCCGATGTCGCTCCTCGCCCGGCCTGCGACATTGGCGATCCCGACGACGGCCAGCACGGCGAGCGCCGCCAGCAACTGCTGGATGGCGATCATCGATGCGAAGGCGGTGGACACGTAGTGCGGCTCGACCGACAGGAACCAGTCGATCGCGACCACGCTGATGGTGAGCCCGAAGAAGGCGAGGCCGAGCCCGGACAATAGCCTTCCGCCGAGGCCGGACGCAAAGATCACTGCCAGAACCGACCATCCCGCCAGGGTGATCACCGCCCGCAGGATGAAGGATGCCTGACTCAGATACCAGGCCGCGACATCCGGCTTGATCTCGCCGGGATCCGCAGCCCAAGGATAGACTGCCGGCAGTGTGGCGAGCACCGGAACGAAGGCGATGGCAACGAGCGGCATCATGGCGGCGAGCGGACGCAGGACCGGTGCAGCAGCGATGCCCCAGACCCCGCCGGTCAGGCGGTGGATCAGCAGCAAATTCATGCTGCCGACCGGGGCGCAGCTCCAGATGGCGAACGCCAGCAGCCAGCCCTGCAGCAGGGGTGGATAAATAGCCAGGCGCCCGAGAACGAGCAACAGCGCGGCCGTGAGCGTCAGCAGCGCAAGCCCGGCCGCCGCATGCCGGTTGCCGAATGCCGACAGAGTCTGCCTATGCGATGCCGCGATCATGGCAGCTTGCTCCTCAGCTGCGGGACCTCGGTCATATCGGTCCGCTGCGACTGCTGAAGCGCGCGGATATAGGCGATGATGGCCCAGCGGTCGCGCGGCTCGACGCGCGCGGCATAGGAATACATCGCGCCGTAACCGTTGGTGATCACGTCGAAGAAGTGCCGGGCGTCGGCGGCGCGCAGCCGGCTCGAATGAAACGACGGCGGGGCGGGAAAGCCGCGCTGCACGATCATGCCGTCGCCATGGCCGGAGAGTCCGTGGCAGGGCGAACAGTAGATGCCGAAACGCTCGCGGCCGCGCGCCAGCAGCGCCATGTCGACGGGCGGCGGCGTCGCGACCTGCCGCGCGCGATCGAGCTCGCCCTGCGCGATGGCGCCCTTCGGCGGGACCTGGGCCTCGGTGCCGTCCCTGAACAGCGCCGCCTTCGTAAACGTGCCGTAGCGGTTCTGCTGCGTCATCGAGTGGTCGCCGCAGCCACCGAGCGCGGCGGGCAGCATCATCAAGCAGAGCAGCCGGCGGATCGTCATGGCGCGCGCAGCTCCGTCACCACGACCGCGCCGGCCTCGGTGAGTACCGTCCGCAAATCTCTGGGATCGGCTTCGGAGGCGGCGACCAGGATGTAGCGATCCTGGGTCGCGCGCTCGAAACCCGGGATTTCGAACAGGGCATCGTGCAGCCGCGGCAGGCGGCACGACCGCAGAAAGGCGATCACGCCGGTGAGGGCGGCGGCAAACACGCCAACCTCGAAGGGGACCAGCAGGAACACCTGCCAGGAATTGAGCGGCCGGCCCCCGCTGTCGATCGGATAGTCGATCACGGCGCTGTACCATTGCAGGCCGAACGCGAAAGCGGCGGTCGCGAGCCCGCCGATCAGCATCGCCACCCTTATCCGCGAGCGATCGAGGCCGAGCTGTTCCGCCAGCCCTTCGATCGGGTAGGGCGTGAAGGCGTCCAGTGCGGCATGGCCCGTGCTCTTCACGCGCCGCAAGGCCGCTTGCAGTGTTTCGGCGTCGAGGAACTGCGCTACCAGCGTCGCGGTCATGCGGCGGCCTCCTCGTGGGCGAGTTCGCGCATGTCGAACATCGACACGCTCGGGATCAGCCGCATGAAGAGCAGGAACAGGAAGGCAAAGAAGCCGAGTGGCGCGATCAGGAAGCTCCAGTCCCAGAAGGTAAAATGGAAACTGCGCCATAGCGAAGGCATGTAGTCGTGCGACAGCGTATTCCAGACGATGAGGATACGCTCGAGCCACATTCCGATGTTGATCGCGATGGCGACAAGAATGAGCACCGGCAACGAACGTCGCGCGAACGGCCACCACAGGAGCTGAGGCACGAGGCAGTTGCAGGTCAGGAGCGCCCAGTACAGCGGCGCGTAGGTGCCGGTGAACTCGAAGCGCACAACGGCGCGGTCGGCATGCTCGCCGCCATACCAGCCCATGAACCACTCGGTCGCATAGGAATAGAACATCACGATGGAGGCCATCAACAGGATGCGGGCCATCGCGTCGAAATGCCGGGGCGTAATGATGGCCTGGAGGCCGAGCCCCCATCGGATCCCCGCTGCGAGCACGACGACCATCGCGAAGCCGGAATACATTGCGCCGACCACGAAATAGGGCGGGAAGATGCTCTCCTGCCAGCCGGGCATGAGGCTGGCGGCGAAATCGAGGCCGACGATCGAATGGACCGAACAGACCAGCGGCACGCCGAGCGCCGCCATCGTGCTGTGCAGCGTCTGGAGCCGCGACCATTCCCGCGCCGAGCCGCGCCAGCCCAGCGCGAATGCGCCGTAGACGAGCTGGGCCCCTCGCCGCGGCGCGCGGTCGCGCAGGGTGGCGAGGTCGGGGATCAGGCTGACGTACCAGAACAGGATCGAGAACAGCAGATAGCTGACGATGGCCCAGAAGTCCCAGACCAGCGCGCTGCGCCATTGCGGCCACAGCGCCATCGTGTTCGGATAGGGCGCGAGCCAGTAGGCATAGATCGGCCGGCCGAGATGAATGATCGGCATCAGCCCGGCGATCGCGACCGCGAATAGCGTCATGGCTTCCGCAAAGCGGTTGATCGAGGCTCGCCATCGCTGCCTGGTCAGCAGCAGCATCGCCGAAATCAACGTGCCGGCGTTGCCGATGCCGATCCACCAGACGTAATTGGCGATGGCAACGCCCCACACGATGGTGGAGTTGATGCCCCAGATGCCGATGCCGCGGTAGAACAGCCAGACGATCGCGACCAGCAGCCAGAGCACGAAGGGCAGGGTGGCGAGCAGCGCGAGCCACCACCGCTTGCCGAACCCGGTGAACAGCGGGTCGGCGATGGCCTGGGTGATCGCGACGTCGTCGGCGCGCTCCGCCGAAATCCAGCGATGCGCGGGCGGCTGTTGCGGCACGAGGACTTGGCTCATGTCTACTCCTCCGCGGGATTGCGCAGGTCGGCCAGATAAGTGGTCCGCGGCCGCGTGCCGAGATGCCCGAGCAGGGCATAGTGGCGCGGATCGGCCTTATCGCGATTGATCTCGGCATCGGTGTGGTTGAGGTCGCCAAAGCTGATGGCGCGCGTTGGGCAGGCGTTCTGGCAGGCGGTGCGCACCTCGTCCGGACCGAGCGTGCGATTCTCGCGCTCCGCGCTGCGCCGCGCGCCGCTGATCCGCTGGACGCAATACGTGCACTTTTCCATCACGCCACGGGCGCGAACGGTCACCTCCGGATTTTTTTGCCCGCGATAGGAGTCCGCGCCGAGATTAGCGTATTCCTCGCCGTCGGCGTAGCCGAAGAAATTGAAGCGACGGACCTTGTACGGGCAGTTCGCTTCGCAGAAGCGGGTGCCGATGCAGCGATTGTAGATTTGCCCGTTCAGGCCTTCATGGTCGTGCACGGACGCCGCGACCGGACAGACCGGTTCGCACGGCGCATGCTCGCAATGCATGCAGGGTACCGGCTGGAAGCCGAGCGGCCTCCCGTTCGCCATGCCATGATCGTAGGCATCGACGCGCATCCAGTGCATGTCGCGCCCCATCGCGATCTGCTCCGGTCCGACGACGGGAACGTTGTTCTCAGCCTGGCACGACACCACGCAGGCGTTGCAGCCGATGCAGACCGACGTATCGATCACCATCGCCCAGGCATGACCATCGCTCGACTGGATGGTCCGCGGCATCAGGCTCGGCGTGTCGTCCAAGGCTGCCGCGGCCGGCGTATGGCCGAGCTGGTACAGCGGATAGAGTTCGCGGACATCGTTCGGCGTCCGCACCACGTTTTGCGTGGTTAGGATCGGCTCCCGGCGTCCGCTTCGCGTGACCGAGACGCTTGGAATGCGCCAGCGATGCTCTCCGGTTCGCAGCGCATAGGCATTTGCGCCGACGCCGTCACCGATTGCGCCCGCCTTGTGCCGGCCCGCGCCGATCGTGAGCGTGCCGACCCCGGCTGCGGTCCCGGGCTCGGTCAGAACCGGCACGTCGAGCGTTCGATCGCCGGCACCGATCGTGACGATATCGCCGGAGGCGACGCCGAGTCTCGTCGCGTCGTCGGGATGCAGCGCGAGCGCATTGCCCCAGACCTGCTTGGTCAGCGGCTTGGGGCACTCCTGCAGCCACGCATTGTTGGCGAAGGAGCCGTCCCACAGGCAGGGATCGGGGCGCAGGATGAGAGTGATGCCGTCGGCATGCGTGTCCTGTGCTTCGCCGCCCGGCATCGGCGGTAGTTGCGGCGCAGCCACGGCGACGGCGGCGGCGCCGGGCCCGGCGATGACGCCGTCGTGCAGCGCCTGCTTCCACCACGCCTCGAAATCGCCGGTGGCCGCGCTTTGCCAGGTCTGCCGCACCAGGTCGTAGGCGCTCGCATCCTGCTCCCCGGCGAGCCAGGCCAGCAGCTCGTGGACGCCGTAGCTGCAGTAGAGCGGCCGGATCAGCGGCTGGACGATGCTCGCAGTGCCGTCGCTGGCGCGCAGATCCGACCAGGCTTCGAGCGCATGATGCTGCGGAACATGCCAGGTTGCGAGTGCCGCCGTCTCGTCGACATACTCGCCCATATGCAAACGGAACGGCGCCTGCTGCAGCCGCGCCCCGAATTGCAGATCGGCCGGCGCGTCATAAACAGGGTTCGCGCCGACGATGACAAGCTGGCGCACGCGCCCCGCCGCGAGATCGCCGGCGAGCTGTTCGAGGGTGGCGGCCTGCTGGCCCGACGGCGTGCGATCGATCGGCTCGATGAGACGGACTGGTGCATCGATCTGCGCGTTGATCCAGTGAACCAGCGCATGGATCTCCTTCGACAGCGTCGGTCCCGCCATGACGAGCGCTGCGCCCTTGTGGGCGCTGAGGTCCGTCGACATCTTGCGCAGCAGCGCGCGCTCGCGCTCGGGGAGCTCCGTTGCCCCTCGAGCTTCACCGAGCTCCCCCGCCAGACTCATCGCGAAGCGTTCGATGGCCTCGGGTCGCAGTGCCAGCCGCTGGTCGGCCTTGGCGCCTGTCAGCGTGAAGCCGCTTTCGAGGCAATAGAGACGCGAGAAGCTGTTGGCATCGCTTCGGCCTTCGGCGAAGCCGCGGCCGTGCCGGATCTGGTCGGGCCCGTGCCCGATCGGATCGGCATCCAGCGCAACGATCACGCGCGCCTTGGCGAGGTCGGCTACGCCGCGAAGCGGCCGGCCATGCGCGAGCTGGCTTCCCTGGCGCGCGTTGTCGTCGTCGGTCGGGTCGTAGGCGTGCCACGCCGCGGCGGGGAACGCCTGGAGCAGGGCATCGATCTGGCGGAGCGCGGTCGGCGATGTGGTGCGGCCGGTCAATAGCCGCAGGCCGTCGCCCTGACGATTGCGGGCGTCGGCGAGCTGGCTTGCCAGCGCACCTTGCAGCGCTTCGCGCGACGCAATGGCGCCGTCATGAAGGATGGTGCGCGAGCGGTCCGGATCGTAGAGCGACAGCACCGCGGCCTCGGCGAACACGTCGGTGGCGCCGAGACTGCCGGGATGGCGCGGATTGCCTTCCACCTTGATCGGCCGTCCGTCGATCGCGGTGACGATGACGCCGCGCCCTAGTCCGGCAAGTCCGAGCGTCGTCGCGAATTTCAGCGGCTCGCCGGGAACGATCCGCTCCGGCATCCGGATATAGGGGAGGATCTGCTGGTCCGGCTTGCTGCAGGCCGCGAGGCTGCTGGCCATGCTGGTCGCGAGCAGGCTGAGGGCCTGGCGCCGGTTGAGCTTGCTGCGCCGCGCCGGTTCGGGCCGCGTCGGCAGTTCGGTCAGCGGTGGCATATCGTGCAGTCCGTCAGATGGTCTGTGTGGATGTGATAGGTGGCGGCGAGCCTCGCGCCGGCCTCGGCCTGGTCCTTCGGGGCGTGCCAGTTGGGGTCGAACACCGCCTCGGTGGGACGCAAATGCGGCGCGGGGTTGCGATGGCAGTCGAGGCACCATTGCATCGTCAGCGGCGCCGCTTGCCGCATCAGCCGCATCTGTCCGACCTCGCCATGGCAGGTCGTGCAGCCGACGCCCTTGGCGACGTGAACCGAATGATCGAAATAGACGTAGTCCGGCAGCCGATGGACGCGCGTCCATGCGATCGGCTGGCCTTTGGCGAGGCTCTCGCGCACCGGCGCCAGCATCCGCGCGTTGGTCCAGATCTGCGAATGGCAGGTCATGCAGGTCTCGGTCGGCGGCATGCCGGCAAAGCGCGCCTTCTCGACCGAGGTGTGACAGTAGCGGCAGTCGAGCCCGAGCCCTGAGACATGATGCTCGTGGCTGAACGGCACGGGCTGGTTCCGCGTGACGTTCTGGTCGGTCGCATAGGGCGAGCGCATCAATTGATAGGACAGGCCGACGGCCAGCACCGGAGTCGCTCCAATCGCCGCGATCACCAGCATGGCGATCGTGTTCGCGCCGGGACGAAAAAGCTGCATCCGTCGGCCCCCTGCCGTAGCCGTGCCGTCACGCGCGAATGCGAACCGGGACCGATTTTGCCGCCGGCGTCTTGGAGTGCTTGTCGTGGTGCGACAGCGGGATCAGCGGATTCATTTCCGGGTAGTAGGCGCCGACGCAGCCGTCCGGCAGCTTGAACGGGGTCACCTTGAGCGGTCCCACTTCGCGCGCGACGCCGTCCTCGGCGTCGCTGACCAGCGAGACCATCTGGCCGTCCTGCAGGCCGGCGCGCGCGATCTCGTCCGGATTCATCAGCAGCACGTCCCGCGTACCCTCGATGCCGCGCAGGCGGTCGCTGTAGCCGTAGATGGTCGTGTTGAACTGGTCGTTGCTGCGCATGGTCAGCAGCCGGTAGCGGCCGGGCGCATCGGAAAAGCCGGTCGAGGTCAGCGTGTCCGGCACGGTGAACTCGGCCTTGCCGCTTTCGGTCTTCCAGATCCGTTCGCGGGCCGAGTTGCCGCGGTAGAAGCCGCCCGGCGTGAACATCCGCGCGTTGAAATCGTGGAATTCGTCCGGATAGGTTTCGGCGATCTCGTTGCGGATCAGGTCATAATTGCCGACCCACGCATCCCAGGTCAGCTTCGGGTAGGGCCGCAGCGTCGCCTTGGCAAGACCCGCCACGATCGCGACCTCGGATCTGAGATGCTCGCTCGCCGGTTTGCGCAGCCCGATCGAGCCCTGGATGCAGCTGAACGTGTCCTCCATGGTGACGGCCTGCTGCCCGCTCGCCTGGACGTCTTCCTCGGTGCGGCCGAGGCAAGGCAGCAGATAGGCGGCCTTGCCATGGATCAGGTGGCTGCGGTTGAGCTTGGTCGCGATCTGCACCGTCAGCTCGAGGTCGCGCCAGGCCTGCTCCATCTTGGCGCGTTCGGGAATCGCACGCACGAAGTTGCCGCCCAATCCGACGAAGGCCTTGACCTTGCCGGCGAGCACACCCTCGCAGGTCTCCACCGTGTTCATGCCCTTGTCGCGCGGCGGCTCGAACCCGAACTGCTTGGCGTATTTGTCGAGCGGAACCAGTTCGGGCTTTTCCGAGATGCCGACCGTGCGCTGGCCCTGCACGTTCGAATGCCCGCGCACCGGCGAGATCCCGGTGCCGTCGCGGCCGATATTGCCTTTCAGCAGCAGCATGTTGACCAGCATGGCGACGTTCTGGAAGCCGTGCACGTGCTGGGTCAGCCCCATGCCGTAGATCCCGATGACGCGGTCGGCCTCGACATAGACCTGGGCGGCACCTTCGATGACCTCCCGGCTGAGACCGGAGGCAGTTTCGATCTCGCTCCACGGAGTTGCCCGGACCTTGGCCTCGAACGCCTCGAAGCCCTGGGTGTGCTGTTCGACGAAGGGCGCATCGATGACGCGTTTTCCCTGCTGTTTGGCCGCATCGTCGGCGGCGAAGACGTGCTTGCAGATGCCGACGATGACCGCGATATCGCCGCCGACTTTCACCTGGTGATACTGGCTGCTGATCTGGGTGCTGTGACCCGTCAGCATTTCGGTCGGGCTTTGCGGATTGACGAAGAACTCCAGGCCCTTCTCGCGAACCGGATTGAAGGTGATGATCTGCACCCCGCGCTTGGCCGCGTCCTGCAGCGGATGCAGGAAGCGCGGGCTGTTCGATCCGGTGTTCTGTCCGAAGAAGAACATCGCATTGCAATTGCTAAGGTCGTCGAACACGACGGTCCCGACCCCGGCGCCGATCAGCTTCTTGAGCGCGACCGACGTCGTCTCGTGGCACATGTTCGAACTGTCCGGCAGGTTGTTGTTGCCGTAGACGCGCGCGAACAGGGCGTAGAGATAGGATGTCTCCAGGCTGGCGCGGCCCGACGAGTAGAACACCACCGACTTGGGATCGAGCGCCTTCAATTGCGTCCCGATCGCCTGAGAGGCTTCCTCCCAGGAGCAGGCGACGTATTTGTCGGTCGCGCTGTCGTAGCGCAGCGGATGCGTCAGCCGGCCCTGCTGCTCGAGGTCGTAATCGCTCCAGGCGAGCAGGTCGCTCACCGTGTGTTCGGCAAAGAAGTCCGGCGTGCAGCGGCGTGAGGTCAATTCCCAGAGCGTCGCCTTGGCGCCATTCTCGCAGAATTCGAATGCGTGATAGTCCGCCGGCTTGGCCCAGGAGCAGGACACGCACATGAAGCCCTTCGGCTTGTTCTGCCGGCGAAGCGTATCCAGTGCGGTCGGCGAATCCCATTCCTTGCCGAAGATCCGCGCGATTCCCTTGAGAGACCCCCAGCCGCCAGCCGGGCCGTCATATTCGACCGTTTCCGTTGCGTCGTTACCAGCTTCGTTGGATTGCACCATGGTCATGCTTCTCGTCGGGAAGTCGTCAGCCGCTTCGCCAACGTATGTTGATGGCTGCGGTTCCTCGGCATGAACTTTCTCTGGCGAGGCCGCGCGAGGACAAAATCCTCAATGCGGTCATAGAGATCGTTCGGATCAAGGGAAATTCGTCGGCGTGCCGGAACGAAAGTTTGCGCGCTGCCGTACGTTGATACGCGCCTGCAGCCGGCGGGCTGCGCCGATCATTCGTTCAGATGGCGCGAGCAGGGGAACCGCACGGAACCTGTGCCGCGCGGCAACGTTCTTCATGCGTGTCAGCGCGTCGCTGTCAAGCGACGTGAGCGGCTGCTCGATACAGATGAGCTTTGCCTGACACGGAAATGGGCCGGCGCACCGAGACGCCAGTGTTGGAGCGCGCCATGGACGATCGCTGTAGCCTCGACAAGCCCGAGCTGGTGTGGCGCGGGCGCGAGCCTGTGGCGTCGTCGCGCAGCGTCGCCGAGGAGCGGCCGGTCGCCCTCACGTTCAACGGATCGACTTACGCGGTGATGATGGCCTCGCCCGCCGATCTCCTGGATTTCGGCATCGGCTTCTGCCTGAACGAAGGCCTGGTGGAGACGGCGCGCGACATCCTCAGCATCGAAACCGTCGACCTCGCGCTCGGTTGCGAGGTGCGGATCTGGCTCGCGGAGGCCCATGCCGAACGTCTCGCCAAAAGGCGGCGCGCGATGGCGGGGCCGGTCGGTTGCGGCCTGTGCGGGATCGAAAGTCTCGAGCAGGCCTGCCCGCCGCCGGCGCGCGTTGCAGCCCCCGCCAAATTCCGTCCCGGTGATATTCTGAGGGCAATGGGCGCGTTGCGGCCGCTGCAGCGGCATCACCAGGCGACGGGTGCGATGCATGCCGCGGCGTTTTGGGACGGCAACGCAATCCGTATGGTGAGAGAAGATGTCGGGCGTCACAACGCGCTGGACAAGCTCGCCGGCGCGATCGCACGAGCCGGGCTGACGACCTCGCGCGGTGCCGTCCTGATGACCAGCCGGGTCTCCGTCGAACTGGTGCAGAAGGCCGCGCGCATTGGTGTGCCTCTTCTCGTTGCGGTATCGGCACCGACGTCGCTGGCGATCGAGACCGCCGAGCGCGCCGGCCTCACCTTGATCGGGATCGCGCGCGACGATGGCTACGAGATATTCAGCCACGCCGGCCGCTTGAAGTTCGAAGCAACGGAGCCTAGGGCCGAGCTCGAACGGCTTGCCCGCTGAACACCATTCGTTCGGTCTCGTACCGACTTCGCGGCTCGACCGATCTCGCAAGCGGAACGACCGAGGCGCATCGGCGCTATTGCTGGCATCCCATCCACAACAAGGAGACAGCGATGAAAACGACGCTTCTGGCGACCTTCCTGCTCACCGCAGCCGTATCCAGCCCGGTGCTTGCTCAAACGTCCACCAACTCGACGAATGTTTCGCAATCCACCGCGAGTTCGAACCAGAACCAGGCGATCGAGAAGATCCAGGACGACTTGAAGAAGGCCGGCTTCACCGACATCAAAGTCGTCGCCGAGTCCTTTGTCGTGCAAGCCAAGACCAAGGACGGTAATCCCATGGTCATGACCATCGGCCCTCACGGCATGTCTGTGTTCGAAGCGATGAACACGACCACGACGGGGTCGGGCTCCGCGAATACCCACAGCACGACCGGCTCCAGCACCTCGAACAACGGCAATACCTCGAGCAGCGGTACGGCTTCGAAATAGAGCCGGCGCGCCGGGCGCATGTCGCGGCGTTGTGAGGGCCGCCTTGGCAGCCCGAGGGAACCCGCCCCAGGTGGCTGCGTACTCTCCTTAGTCCCTCGTGGCGAACCGTCGCGGGGACCGGGGAGCAGCGACGATGCAGGACGGTCAGGCGGCAAGTTTGCTTTCAGGGTCGACCGAGGCCCTGGAAGTCAGGCCGCGTGCCGCCCAGAACCGGCTGCTGAGGTGCATCCCGGATGGCGAATTGACATTGCTTCGTTCGATCGCGACCGAGGTTGAGCTGAAGCCGCGTCAGGTCCTGCATCACTGGCGATTGCCGATGGACCACGTCTACTTCGTGGAGCGAGGCTTGATATCCGTGTCCGCGAAGGTCGAAGCCAATCGGTTCGTCGAAGCCTGGCTGGTCGGCTCCGAAGGCATGATCGGCGCGCCCTGCGTTTTGGCGCCGGAGGATCCGACGCCGCCGCACCGGCGCATCGTGCAGGTCGCCGGAACGGCGCTGCGCATTCCGGCGCAGACATTCGTTGCGGCGCTCGACGACCTCACCGTGCTCCGCAGCGTGATCCTGCGCTACGTCAACCTCGTCCTGTTCCAGACCTCGCAGATCGGCGCCTGCAACGCGCTGCATTCGGTGAAGCAGCGGCTCTGCCGCTGGCTCCTCGTCGCGGCGGCGGCGATGGACTCGGACGATCTGCCGATCACGCATGCGGTGCTGGCGCAGCTCCTTGGGATACGCCGGGCCAGCGTCAGCGAGTGTCTCGAGAGCTTCGAGCAGGCCGGGATCATCCGCAACGCCCGCGCCGCGATCCGCCTGACCAACCGCAGCGGCCTTCAGCATGTCGCGTGTTCGTGCTCCGGACTGATCCAGCGCGAATACGACCGGCAAATCGGCCGATTGATCGTACCCTCCGGCGTCCGACACCCGGATGGAAGCTGAACCGGCGGACGCTGAAAGGACCGCGGCCAGCGCTCCCTCCGAACAAGAAGGACGACCATGATCCCCGACTGGCTTCACGTCGTGACGCAGGTCTGCCTGCTCGCCGGGATCGCCTGCGCGATCGTCATCGCGGTCGACCTCGCGCGCCATCCCCAGCGCATGTGGATCATGAACGTGGTCTGGCCGGTGAACGCTCTGTTCGGTACCGTACTGACGTTGTGGTTGTACTATCGCTTCGGACGGCTCGCATCGCGCGTCGTAGACGATAGGATGCGCGGCGACAAAGGACGAAAGACGCCGTTTCCCGTCATGGTCGCCAAGGGCGCCATGCATTGCGGGGCCGGCTGCACATTGGGAGATCTCATTGCGGAAGGCCTTGCGCTGGTATTTCCGGTGATTGCGATCTGGGCGGGATGGAAGAGCCTGTTCACGGAGAAGATCTACGCGATCTGGGTGGTGGATTTCGTGTTCGCTTTCGTGATCGGCGTCGCCTTCCAGTACTTCACGATCAAGCCGTTGCGAGACCTCTCGCCGGGTGAAGGAATCGTTCAGGCGGTGAAGGCCGACGCGCTGTCCCTCACGGCCTGGCAAGTCGGTATGTACGGCTTCATGGCCGTCGCGCAGTTCGCGATCTTCCGGCACGCTTTCGGCGCGAAGCTCGATCCCGTCATGCCCGAGTTCTGGTTCATGATGCAGATTGCGATGCTCGCAGGATTTGCCACGAGCTATCCCGTGAACTGGTGGCTCATCGCGACCGGCGTCAAGGAGCGCATGTAGCGGCGCGCTGCAGCTTAAAACGCGTTCACGTTGCAACGTTCATCGTCACGCGACGTTTAAAGCGCGTAGGTCGGCTGATCTGGAGCACATGTCATGAATGTCAGCGAGTTCGTATGGCATCGCCTGTCCGAGTGGGGCTTGAACCGCGTCTATGGTTATCCCGGTGACGGCGTGGGCGGGCTCGATGTCGCGCTCGAGCGGGCCGGCGACAAGATGGAATATGTCCAGGTCAGGCACGAGGAAATGGCAGCGTTCATGGCCTCGGCGCATGCCAAGTTCACCGGCCAGGTCGGCCTCTGCTACGCGACTTCAGGGCCTGGCGCGATCCACCTCCTGAACGGGCTCTATGATGCGAAGATGGATCATGTCCCCGTGGTGGCGCTGGTCGGCCAGCAGGCCCGCAGCGGCCTTGGGGCCAGCTATCAGCAGGAAGTCGACCTGCAGTCGCTGTTCACCGACGTGACCGAATATGTCGCGCTGGCGAGCGTGCCGGAGCAGGTGCGCCATCTGATCGATCGCGCAGTCCGCATCGCGCACGTCAAGCGCGCTGTCACCTGCGTGATCCTGCCCAACGATCTGCAGGAACTCGACTACAAGGACCCGCCGATGGCGCATGGCGCGACGCACACCGGCATCGGCTACGCCGGGCCGGCGAAGCTGCCCGACGAAAGCCTGCTTCGCGCCGCCGCCGACGTGCTCAACGGCGGCGAGAAGGTCGCCATGCTGGTCGGAGCGGGCGCATTGGATGCCACCGACGAGGTCTTGGCGGTCGCCGAGCGCCTGCAGGCCGGCGTCGCCAAGGCGCTGCTCGGCAAGGCGGCGCTGCCCGACGACCTGCCCTTCGTCACCGGCTCGATCGGCCTGCTCGGCACCAAGCCAAGCTGGGACTTGATGAAGAACTGCGACACGTTCCTGATGGTCGGATCATCGTTTCCCTACAGCGAATTCCTGCCGAAGCCCGGGGATGCGCGCGGCGTGCAGATCGACATCGACGGCAGCCGGCTGAGCCTTCGCTATCCGATGGAGGTCAACATGGTCGGCGACAGCGCGACCACGTTGCGCGCCTTGCTGCCGCTGCTCAGCCAGAAGAAGGAGTCCGCGTGGCGGCGTGGCATCGAAAGCGGCCTGAAGGACTGGTGGCAGACGCTGGAGGCGCGCGCGATGACCTCGGCCGAGCCGCTCAATCCGCAGCGCGTGTTCTGGGAGCTGTCGCCGCGGCTGCCGGACAACGCGATCATCACGGCGGATTCGGGATCCGTCGCGAATTGGTACGCACGCGATCTGAAGATGCGGCTCGGCATGAAGGCCTCGTTGTCGGGCGGGCTGGCCTCGCTCGGCGCGGGCACGCCCTATGCGGTTGCCGGCAAGATGGCCTACCCGGACCGCACCGTGATCGCCTGCATGGGCGACGGCGCCATGCAGATGAACGGCCTCAACGTGATGATCACGATCTCCAAATATTGGCGGAAGTGGTCGAACCCGCGCCTGATCGTGCTCGTGCTCAACAATCGCGATCTCAACCAGGTCACCTGGGAGGAGCGGGTCCAGCTCGGCGTCGGCAAGACCGAATCCACCCAGAGCATTCCCGACTTTCCCTACCACCGCTATGCCGAGTTGATCGGGCTGAAGGGTATCTTCGTCGATCATCCGGATCGCGTCGGCGCGGCGTGGGACGAGGCGCTGGCGGCGGACCGGCCTGTGATCCTGGAGGCCTACACCGATCCCAACGTGCCGCCCTTGCCGCCGCACATCACGCTCAAGGACGCCAAGAACTTCGTCAGCATGATTCCCTCCGAGCCTGAACTCGGCAGTGTCCTCAAGAACAGTGCCAAGGAGCTGCTGGCGAACGTCCTGCCCGGAAAGGAATGATCGTGTTGTCCGGCGCTCGCATCGACGGCGTCCGTGCCATGGCCTTCAGGATTCCGACCGACAGGCCTGAAGCGGATGGGACCATCAGCTGGGATTCGACGACGCTCGTCCTCGTCGAGGTGTCCGGCGGCGGTCGGATCGGCTTGGGCTACACCTACGCGAGCGCATCGCTGGTCGGTCTGATCAAGGGCAAGCTCGCCTCCGTCGTGACCGGCCTCGACGCCCTGCATCCGCCGGCCGTCTACGCGGCGATGATGAGTTCGGTCCGCAATCTCGGCCAGAAGGGGCTCGCGGCGACGGCAATCTCGGCGCTCGACAGCGCGATCCACGATCTGAAGGCCCGCCTGCTTCATCTGCCGTTGTTCGTGCTGCTGGGCGGCCTGCGCGATTCGGTGCCCATCTATGGAAGCGGCGGCTTCACCTCCTGTTCCAACGAGGAGCTTTGCCAGCAACTGGCCGGATGGGTCGCGCGCGATGGCTGCGCCTTCGTCAAGATGAAGGTCGGATCGAATCCTGCGGAAGATCCGGAACGCGTCCGCCTCGCCCGCGCCGCGATCGGCCAACGCGCGGCCTTGTTCGTCGACGCCAACGGCGCCTATGGCGTACGGCAGGCGCTGCAGCAAGCATCTCTGTTCGCCGAGCAGGAGGTTGCCTGGTTCGAAGAACCGGTCTCTTCCGACGACCTCGCCGGGCTTCATGACGTTCGCCGACGCGCGCCGGTTGGAATGGACATTGCGGCCGGCGAGTATTCCTACACGATCGACGATGTGCGGGGCATGTTGCAGGCCAGGGCCGTCGATGTGCAGCAGGCCGACGTGACCCGCTGCGGCGGCATCACCGCGTTCCTGCGGATCGCGGCGCTGTGCGAGGCGTTTCACGTCGACCTGTCTGGACACTGTGCGCCGGCGCTGCATCTTCACGTCGCCTGCGCCGCGGCGCGCCTGCGCCATCTCGAATGGTTTCACGATCACGTCCGCATCGAACACATGCTGTTCGATGGTGCACCGGTGCCGGCCGCCGGCCGCATCCGCCCCGATCCGTCGCGGCCTGGAAACGGCCTGACCTTTAAACACAAGGATGCGGCGCGCTATGCGGTGTCGGAGGCGGCATGACCGAGTTCGATACCGATCGCGGATCCCTCAACGCGGGCCTGGCTATCGCGGGTCTGTTAGCCGGCTCGGTGTTGCTGCTCGCGGCCGGCCGCGCGCCTGCAAACGGACATCGGAACGGACGCGCCGCAGCGCTGCCTCCGCGGCGCAGCTCGCGGAAACGCCCGACCGTCGTTGCCGCGCGGCGCCTGAACCGTGCGGCCGGCGTTCTCGCCGCTTCGGTGCTCGCCGACAGCAGTGTCGAGCACTACCGGGGCTCGTTCAAGAACAAGGCGATGTACACGCCGCTGATCGTCTCGGCATCGACTCTCGCCACCAGCCTGCACGGCACCGCCGACGCGCGACCGGCCGCCCATTGGTTCAGGGATGCGACCTACTTGACGGCCGCGGTGAGCGGCCTGATCGGGACCGGCTTCCACATCTACAACGTCGGCAAGAAGGTGGGCGGGTTCAGCTGGCAGAATTTCTTCTACGGCGCGCCGATTGGCGCGCCCATGGCGATTCTGCTGTCCGGCCTGCTCGGCTTCTGCTCGGAGCGCGTGCGCGAGAGCAGGAAAGGGACGCGGCCCGAGATTTTCCAATTGCCGGCCGGACGAACCATGGCAGCGGTGATTGGCGCGGGCCTGCTCGGCACCAGCGGCGAGGCGGGCCTGCTGCATTTCCGCGGCGCCTTCCACAACCCGTTCATGCTGCTGCCGGTGACGCTGCCGCCGCTGGGTGCGGCGCTGCTCGGCCGGGCTGCGCTAGCCGGTCCAGGGCAGCAGCATCGCGCGACGCGCTGGTGGATGCGCGTGCTGGCGGCGATGGGATTTGCCGGCGTTGGATTGCATGCCTACGGCGTGTCTCGCAACATGGGCGGCTGGCGCAACTGGAGCCAGAACATCCTCAACGGGCCGCCGCTTCCGGCGCCACCGAGCTTCGCCGGCCTCGCGCTCGCCGGCCTTGCTGCGCTCGAACTCATGGAGGACCATCCCGATGCATGATCGCGGCCGCCCCGAACCTCGTTATCCCGGCTACGATGTGCTGACCAAGCGTCAGGGACCGTCCTGGAATGAGCAGACCCGCCGCGTCGTGTCGCAGCGCCTTGCCGTGCCTGCAGAACCGAGATTCTTCACGCCGGACGAATTTCGCACCGTCGCTTCTGTGGCCGCGCGGATCGTTCCGCAGCCCGACGGGCGTCCGCCCGTTCCGGTCGCGGCGCTGATCGACGAGAAGCTGTTTCGTGGCGCCTCGGACGGTTATCGGCCGGAGGGCATGCCGCGCGAGCGCGAGGCGTGGCGGCAGGGATTGCAGGCGCTCGATGCGGAGGCGAAGGCGGCCTATGGCGCGGCGTTCCACGCCATCGGCGCAGCACGGCAGGATGGTCTCCTGGCCCGCATGCAGAGCGGCGACATGACTTCCCCGGCCTGGGGCCGCATGTCGCCTCAAGACTTCTTCAAGCGGCGCATGGCGCGCGACGTCGTGCTGGCCTATTACGCGCATCCGACCGCCTGGAGCGAGATCGGCTGGGGCGGGCCGGCAAGCCCGCGCGGCTATGTGCGCCTCGATTTCGATGAGCGCGATCCCTGGGAGGCGGCGGAAGCCGGAAGCGGCGATGCCGTGGAGGTGCGCCGGATCAATCGCCATGTCGGATAATCCGCAGCACACCCCGCGGGCGCGGCGCGGACGGGCGCCGGACGTGTTCCGGCCCGGCGGCTGGGTGCCGATGCGCGAGTATGGGGAAGACGAGACGGTCGATTTTGCCATCGTCGGGACCGGGGCAGGCGGCGGCACGCTCGCCTGCAAGCTGGCGGAATACGGCTTCTCCGTCGTCGCGTTCGACGCTGGCCCGTATTTCCGCCCGCTGGAGGATTTCGCGTCCGACGAGTCCGAGCAGACCAAACTGTACTGGACCGACGACCGCATCGTCGACGGCGCCAATCCGCTCCAGCTCGGCAGCAACAACAGCGGCAAGGCGGTCGGCGGCTCGACCGTCCATTTCGCGATGGTGTCGCTGCGCTTTCGCCCCGAATGGTTCAAGTCGCGCAGCCTGCTCGGCTATGGTGCGGACTGGCCGCTCGACTGGCGCGAGATGTGGAACTATTACCGCGAGGTCGAGCAGGCGCTGAAGATCGCCGGGCCCGTCAACTATCCCTGGGGCCCGCCGCGGCCGCGCTATCCCTATCGTGCGCATCCGCTGAACGCCGCGGCGCGCGTGCTCGCCAAGGGCTGCGAGGCGCTGGGCATCGGCTGGACGGAAACGCCGCTGGCTACGCTGTCGGCGCCGCGCGGGCTGGCTCATCCTTGCGTTTATCGCGGCTTCTGCGTCGCCGGCTGCTCGACCAACGCCAAGCAGAGCGCGCTGGTGACATGGATCCCGCGCGCACTGGCGGCCGGCGCCGAGATCCGCGATCTCGCGATGGTCGGCCGGGTCGAGGTCGATGCGGCCGGGCGCGCGACCGGCGTGCACTTCCATCGTGATGGCACCTGGCATTTCCAGCGGGCGCGGCATGTCGTCGTCGCGGGCTACGCGATCGAGACGCCGCGGCTGCTGCTGAATTCGACCAACGGACAATTCCCGGACGGTCTCGCCAACAGCTCCGGCCTGGTCGGCGAGAATTTGATGGCGCAGTCGAACCAGGCCGTCTGGGGCCTGATGGACCAGGAGATCCGATCTTACAAGGGGCCGCCCTCGCTCGCGATCACCGAGCACTGGAACTACGAGGACAAGGGCAAGGACTTCTTCGGCGGCTACAGCTACATGAGCCAGGGTCCGCTGCCCCAGCTCTGGGCCAACACGCAGATGGCCGCGCGCGGCCTCTGGGGTGCGCGTTTGATGTCCGACATGCAGAACTACAACCATGTCGCGGGGCTGAAGATCGTCGGCGAAATGCTGCCGCAGGAGAACAACCGGGTCACGCTCGCCGATGAGGTCGATCAATTCGGGCTGAGGATTCCGAGGGTCACCTATTCCTGGTGCGACAATGACAAGCGCCTGATCGCTCATGCTTTGAAGTTCATGACGCAGGCTCTGGAGGAGGCCGATGCACGCGACATCTGGACCCAGGAAGACGACACCTGCCATCTCAACGGAACGGCGCGGATGGGCAGCGATCCCGCGCGCAGCGTCGTGAACGCGGATTGCCGGAGCTGGGATATCCCCAACCTCTGGATCTGCGACGGTTCGGTGTTCCCAACCGTCGGCGGCGCCAACCCGTCACTGACGATCCAGGCCATCGCCTGCCGGACCGCAGATCGCATCCGGGATCTGGCCGGACGGGGAGAGTTGGATCAACCTGCAAGGAGACGCTATGCAGCACAAACTGCTCAATGACGGGCATAGTCAACGCACATTCGCGGTGGTGCTGGACACCGGCGATGATGTGCTGAAATCCCTGCAGGGCTTCATCGAAGATCAGCGCATCGCATCCGCGCAGTTCACGGCGATCGGCGCCCTCAGCGATGTGGTGATTAAATATTTCGATTGGGACACGAAGGCCTATCGCGACATCGAGGTTCGCGAGCAGATCGAGGTCGCGTCGCTGGTCGGCGACGTGGCCACCGCACCGTCGGGCAAGCCCGCCCTGCACGCCCACATCGTCGTCGGAAAGCGCGACGGCACGGCCATGGCCGGGCATCTCGGCACGGCCCATGTGCGGCCGACCCTCGAGATCATCCTGACCGAGAGCCCCGCGCATTTGCAGAAGCAGATGGACCCAACCACCGGGCTCGCCCTTATCCGCATGGAGCAGTGACATGAACCGGCTGCGGGTGATGGCGATCACCGGAGCGTCCGCCGGCGTCGGCCGTGCCATCGCGCACCGGTTTGCGCGGGAGGGCTGGCGTATCGGATTGGTTGCCCGCGACGTCGGCGCCCTGGAGGCGGTCGCGCGCGAGGTTCGCGAACTCGGCGGTTCGGCCGTCGTCGCGGCCGCGGATGTCGCTGATCCCACGGCTTTGTTCGCTGCGGCCGAAGCGATCGCCAAACCTTTCGGCGGCATCGACGTCTGGGTCAACGATGCCATGGTGACGATGTTTGCGCCGGTCTGGCAGATGACGCCGGAAGAGTTTCGCCGGATCACCGAGGTCACCTATCTCGGCCAGGTTCACGGCACCATGGCCGCGCTGCGCCACATGCGGCCGCATGACCGCGGCCACATCATCCAGATCGGGTCGGCGCTGGCCTATCGCGGCATTCCGCTGCAATCGGCTTACTGCGGCGCGAAGCATGCGATCCGGGGCTTCACCGATGCGGTGCGGACCGAATTGCTGCACGAGGGCAGCGCGATCCGGCTGACGATCATGGAATTGCCCGCGGTCAACACGCCTCAATTCGACTGGGCGCGAACGCGGATGCCGCGGCAGCCGCGCCCAGTCGCGCCGGTCTTCCAGCCCGAGGTGATCGCGCGGGCCGTGTTCGAGGCGGTGCGCCAGCCGCGCCGCGAAGTCTGGATCGGCACCAGTACGCTAAAGGTAATCCTCGGCAACATGCTGCTGCCGGCCTTCCTGGACCGCTATCTGGCCAAGGTGGCCTTCAAGGGGCAGGAAACGGCGCAGCCGGTCGGATCCGATCGCGCCGACAATCTGATGACGCCGGTCGCCTCACTGCATCGGACCCGCGGACGGTTCGGCAAGGAAGCGGGTGATCACGCGGTGGTGACGAGCGGCGGGGTCGCGCGGATCGCGCCGGTGCTGATCGGAGGGTGTGTTGCGCTCGTTGCCGGGATGCTCGCCGCGAGTACGGCGCAAGGGCGCGGTTCGAAGCAAGCCTTCGTGCGGCGAACGGTGCGTGACCGCTAACAAAGGTTAGCTCTGCACGCCGATATAGGAACGCGCCGCGCGGGACCGGTTTGTTGATACGAACAGCCCGCGCGCCCTGTCGGCTTTCGCGACCTCGCGCCCGGACGCTATCCCCGAAGCAACAATCAGGAAGGCGCACCATGCAAACCAAAGTCCGAAATCAGATCTCGAAGGGCGTCGTCGCCGTCGCCGGTGTCTGTCTCATGACGATTGCAGGCGCATCCGCCGCGCCGCAAGGCAAGGCCAGCAAGCACGATCAGCATTTCCTGGTCGAAGCCATCCAGGGCGACCTCTCCGAAGTGAAGGTCGGCCAGCTCGCCCAGCAGAAGGCGCAGAGCGACCAGGCCAAGCAGTTCGGAAAGATGCTCGAGCAAGACCACTCGGACAATCTGAACCAGGCGCAGCAGCTCGCCGACGCGCAGGGCGTTCAGGCGCCGAGCGAGCCGAACAGCGAGCAGAAGGCGATCTACGACAAGCTGAACGGGCTGCCGGCGCGCAATTCGATGCCGCCTTCGCGCGTAGCATGGTGAAGGACCACGAGGAAGACGTGCGCAAGTTTCAGAGGGAAGCAAAATCGCAGTCACCCGTCGCCGATTTCGCCAAGCGGACGGTTCCGGTGCTGCAAAAGCATTTGGAGACGGCCAAGTCCCTTCAGAAGAGCGCGTCCCGGTAGAGCTGGAAGACGTCGCTGCGATGACGTGAATCGCGATAAAGTTCGGAGATTTTCGTGAGCAGAATTCTCGTTATCGCATGCGCCTGGCTTGCGCTTGCACGGTCGGTGCCAAGGCGCAGCCGGCCGGGGGCGCCCCCAGCGGACGCGGAAGGCCAACGGACTGATCCGACGCTCTTTCGGCGACGACGTCACGGCCGTCGCCAACCTGATGGGCGATCTCGTCGGCTCATCCTTCGTCCGCCCGGAGTGGCGACCTCCAATCTCAATGGGCCGCCGCTCGCGACGCCACTGGCATCGAAATCGCCGGGGATGGCTCAAGTCGTGGTCTCGCAAGTTTCATCGGAGGAACTTACCGCCAAGCTGCGCATTTCTTGGGCATCAATGTCTCAAGGAAGGAAGCTCCATGGCAGAAGGATTCGCACAGACGGCGGCAAAGGAGATCGTCGAACCGTCGGTTGCCGGCGTGTCATGGGCAGCCGTATTGGCGGGTGCCGCGGCTTCGCTCGCCATAACCCTCGTCCTGCTGTCCTTCGGCTTGGGCATGGGCTTCGCGGTCGTGTCGCCGTGGGGCAATTCGGGCGTATCGGCGACGACGTTCAAGATCGGCACAGGCCTCTATTTCATCGTGATGGCGATATTGTCGTCCTCGATCGGCGGCTATCTCGCCGGGCGTCTCCGGACGAAGTGGGTCGGCGTCCACACGACCGAGGTCCTGTTCAGGGACACGGCCCACGGCTTCCTGGCCTGGGCGGTCGCATCCGTCCTCGGAGCGATGCTGTTGGCCTCACCCGCCACTACGCTTCTCGGCAACGCTCTCGACGGCGCCGCTCAGGGCGCGGCGAGCGCCGCGAACTCCGGACCGATGGCCGGTTACGTCGACACGCTGCTCCGTCCCAACGATCCGTCCGCACAGCCACAGGGACAATCTGATCCGCGGCCAGAGATGGTGCGCCTGCTGACTACCGACTTCCGTACCGGAAGCGATGTGAACGCGAACGACAGGGCCTACATCGCCAAAGTAGTGGCCGCGCGCACCGGCCTCAGCCAGGCCGATGCCGAGAAGCGCGTGAACGACGTCGTGACCCAAGCCAAGGCCGACCTCGATGCCGCTCGCAAGGCCGCGATGCAAACGGCCATCTGGCTGACGCTGTCGCTGTTCATCGGTGCATTTTCCGCGACTCTTGCTGCCACGGAAGGCGGCGGACTTCGCGACGGGACATGGGGGAAGAAACGCTCCGCGACCGCTCAATCATCACTGGCAATAAACTGAGGAGATAGAACTATGCCCATTTTGCTTTGGCTCGTCGGCATTCCGATCCCACTCATCATCCTGATTATGCTGCTTCGGTGACGTCACGGCCGTCGCGCGCTTTAGGCGTGCGGCGGCCGCCCTGTCCCCCTCGGGGCCTGCAACACGACGGCCGACGTTCAACACACTCCACGCCAGCGCCTGCGCCGGTCGTGAGCATAGAAGCTCATTGAACTCGGTGGAGATACTTTTGGACTTAATCATCGGACTTAGCCGCTTACGCCCTGAGCCGTTCCTGAAGAGCTCCGGAACGGGTGCGAAACACAGGCGTTGCGCGGCTACTGGCATGGGCGCACGGTTGTGCACATCACAGCCCAGTTCTGGCTACTGGCTGTGATGAGAACGCCGATAGCGCTCTGCCCTCTCGAGCAAGGGAGCAGCGCCATGCTGAAGCGGCGTCGTTTCAAGCAGACGAAATCGTTGGAAGAGCGGCTTGCCGGAGAGGCAAAACGCCTGCGCGAACAAGCCAGATTGCTTCCAGACGGGCCCGCACGCGAGCAAGTCATCCGGAAGGCCCGGCAATGTGAGACTGGCTCGCATATGAGCGGGTGGCTGAAGTCGCCTGGATTAAAGCCGCCCGGTTGAGGCCACTGAACCCAGCAACTGTTGCTCCAAGGGGGCGTTGACCCTCATGCAGAATCGTTCGGTCAGGAGTTCACTCTCATAGAAGCGACCTCTGATGCGGGGTCCACAACCGAGATTTGGCTTGCCCTGGCTAAGCCAAATCAGGCTGTGACGCTGGTCCTCGCGGCAGTTCCGGAGGGCTGGACAGCGCAAATACTCCCAGCCGTGCTTTCCGAAAAGCAGCAAAGGATGTTCGAAGAAGTCGAGCTCAAGCCGGGCGAAATCTTTAGGCTCTCGCACGAGTAAGCACACTTCGCCACCGATCACAGCTACTCGACCCAGGATCGAACTTCAGTCCCGGTTGCTTGGCGCGGCGCGGGGCCGCCCCGGCACACGGCTGGCGGCACGGCTATCATCGATAAGAACCGGAAATAAAATATGTCCGACAAGAGAAGACCCCCAGAGAGCGAGCAACAACCGTCGATCACCATGTCCGACGACGACAAGAGATCGGTGGGCGAGATGAGTTCCGGGTCCGCGAAGGTCGTCCACGAGGTAGTACGGCTGCAGGGAGACGAAGAACTCAGCCGACCTCTTCAATCGCTGATACTTTCCGGCTTTGCGGCTGGCGTGGCGATCTCCGCGTCGCTTCTGGTCGAGGCGTCGCTTCACATGCATCTGCCGAAAGCCGAGTGGGCCGACCTGGTTGTCTTCCTCGGCTATCCGGTTGGCTTCATCATCGTCATTCTGGGCAAACTTCAGTTGTTCACGGAAAGCACGGTGACGGCGGTCCTGCCGCTCGCAACCCATCCTACTTTTCGCAATCTGCGACGCCTGCTCCGGCTGTGGATTGCGGTATTCGTGGCGAACATGGCTGGCACCATGTTCGTCGCCTTCTTGATCGCGCGATGCATCGTCGTCAGGCCCGATCAGCTTGTCGCAGCCATCGAAGTTTCAACACCGATCATGGCCCACGATTGGCTAACGACGCTACTACTCGCCACACCGGCGGGCTTTCTCATCGCGTCGATCGCCTGGACACTGCCGAACGCACGCGGCAGCGAGTTCTGGGTCATCCTGATCGTTACTTACGCGATAGCGCTGGGAGGGTTTAGTCACGTCGTAGCGGGTTCGGCAGAAGCCTGGTTGCTGATGCTAACCGGGCAGGCCACGATCGCCGCAACCTGCGGCTTTATACTTCCGGCTCTCCTCGGCAATCTCATCGGCGGGACCGGCTTGTTCGCTGTCGTGGCGCACGGGCAGGTCCGCAACGAAATCGAAACGGGAACCTGATCCAGATCGCGCCTCGCGCTTCACAGGGCTAAATCTACACATTTTTTGGCGAGCGTGAGGGTAAAAGGAACGAAACATCTGGAGGCAGAATTAGTCGCTGGACGCCGACTTGCGGCGGCGGCAGGCGGCCCCCGGAAACCGTTCAGTATGGAACGCTCCATAGTTGCGGTACTGAAATGAAATAGCCTTCGCAGCCGCAGCCATCTTCTCGGGCTAAACTAGAAGCACTCTTGCGATGATCTGGATCAATGCACTTCGGTCAGAGCGTTCGGTGATTGCGCTCTCGGGCCAATCGGCCAACGGGGTGGTGTTGATGAGGGAACCTCGCCACTAAGCGGTTCTTCTCCCTAACCTGAATGTCTTTTCCGTCAATGTACTGACGCGCTTTTTCGATGGCCTCTTGACCGTCAGCACACTTCAGCGGTTGCGGCGGTTGATAGATGTGGCCGTCGGCATCAACAAAGTAGATGAGGTAGGCTGGCATAGCCAAACTCCCGAAGAAGGCGGGAGCGCTACACTCTCAGTCACCGATAGCGGCCTAGGATGGGCGGTGATACGAAAACTGTAACACAATTAGCGAAGTTTGGACGAAATTTGTGCACTCACCTCTTCGGAAACTTTGGCCGCATTCCGCCGCGCTTACCGTAGTTTGACGGATGCGGCCGATGGTCTGGCCGTCTTCGAGGACCGTGAAAATCGTCGGGATCGCCGATTGCGCGGAGGGTGAGCATGGTGATTTACGTCAATGCTGCGCGGAGTTTGACTGCTGTTCGGATACCATCATAGCCTCTCATCGTCGCCCATGGCTGCTGCTTTCGGGGCAGGGCAATTGAAAGTGGTCGGCAGGGTCGCTGGTCATTTTGGGCGGACGCTGGCGGCCCCCCCTTGCGCCTATGCCGGGCGGACGGCGGATGAACCCGACGCCCGGCTCTGGCCCGTCCTTGATAGAACAGCGCCATGGCTTAGGTGAAGGGCTGGGGCCGCCCGCTCGATAACCCCATCAAGCTGCGCGGCCATTGCTGGCTGGCGACGATGAGCAAGCGTGCCGACGGCGACGTGACACTGCGACATCTTGCCGTCACCAATTTGGGTAGCAGGCAGTGCGGCGTTTGACCTGTATCAAATGCGGAGGCCTGCGCGCGCCACTAACGTGCTCGGCAGTTGCGCAGGAGTGAAGATCAAGGTCCTCCCTTAAGTAGGACTACCCCGCCCTTCATTCCTTTTCGCCGCTCGCAACGAGACCGGCTCATTTCAGCCGAAAGGTCGCCGACGCCGCTCGTCCGCTAGTTGAAATTGCGATCTCGAACTGAAAACACGGCGCTGCTCAGGGCGCGTAGACCAGCGAGCAGGGTTTGGGCATCCTCTCGGGCTGGAAGCACTCTTGCGATGATTTGGATCAATGCACTTCGGTCAGAGCGTTCGGTGATCGCTCGGCGAGTTTGCGCGTCAGCCAACGGTCAATGTAGTCCTTGAGATCGCCGACGCAGCGGAGGGTCCGTTTGGCCGACGATACTGCCGTCGAACTCAGAGCGGTCGTCCAACAACTTTTACGCGCAGACGATGACAAAAATCTTCGAGCACCGTCTGTAAATTTTCGTGCGCCACGAGCAGATCTTCCGCTTGTTGGCGCTCCGTCGTGCCAAAGCGGTGGCTATTGCGCATGCTTCTGACGCCGCTCACCTTCTCTCGGCCCTCTGCGACTTTCTTCTCGGCAAAGTCAAGATGCTCTAGATCATGCGCGAGCTTATGCAGCTCCGCGACCAATAGCGCGGTGATGTCCCGTCTCTTGTTAGGCGTCAGATCACTGCTGCTCAGAAGGCCAATGAAGTGATCGACGTTGGCTTTGGCAACAAATCGGTGCAATCGGACCCCCTAGTCCAAGCTCCAACTTTAGGCCCCATTTTGCAGCGGCCCCGGACGGCAGGAAATATATTTCTCGCGTATTCTCGTGCGCGTGAAAACAAACGGGCCGTGCGGGTGGGTCAGGGATGCTGCCTACCAAAGAGGCTGTCTTCGCCCCTGCGCAGTCGGCCGCGGCCCCCGCTATGTCCGGCAGTACTACGGCGGGGACGACGGGTACGTGGTCCGCCGAAGCTACGGCTACTATGGCGGCCCGGGCTACTACGATCGTGGCTACGGCTACTATGGCGGTGGCCCGAGCATCGGCTTCAGCTTCGGCACCCGAAGCTGGTGATCTCGAGAAGGGGCCGCTCTCGGAGCGGCCCCTTCGACGTCATCCTCGCTTTCGCGGAGAAGAGAGATTGTCTGCTGTTGCGAAGCTCCTGAACCAGAAGGAGCAGTTGCTCACGCGACTCGACAACAATCCGGGCCTGAACGAGCGCGCCGAAATCCAGGCGTTTCTCGCGAAGATCGAGACGGGGCTGAAGTTGGTGGGCAAACCAGGATTCCGCTGCTGCCGCGGCCGACGAATAGTGCTCGGCGAGCGATTTCCCTGAAGCTTTTCCGAAGGGCATCCTGCCGGGGATGAAGTCGGCCCCAGCTCTGGGGCTTGGGGGGCTATGAGCTGGGGCCAGTACGGGGTTCGCCCTGGGGCAGGGGCACTGGAAAAACTTGGCGCTGGCGCCTTCGTTCCTCGGTTCGGAGCGAACATTCGGTTGCCCGAGCAGCTTTCCGTGGCTCAAAGCGTCACCGAATGAAACTTCAAGACGCCTTACTTGCCGATCTTGCCCGCGACCTCTCGCGCTAACCGCTCAGCTCTGAGACGTCTGTGGTTTTCTTGAAACTCTGGATCGGCCTGGCTGTCCGCGATCGTTTGCCGAGCGCCATTCGGGTTTTGGGCCTTTCGGTCCGCCTCGTCGGCGACCTGCTGCTGGGCGGAGCGTTTCCGTTCGGTCATTACTATATCCCTACCCCCTTGGTCGGGGTCGTATCGCCTTGCAAGACGGACGCGACAATTAAAGAAAGGAGTCTCGTGTCACTTGGCGTAACCCTGTGATCGGAGCCACGCGATCCGACGCTCGCCATTTATCCATTCGTCAATTTCGGCTTTGCTCGTGAAGCCGGTGATTTCTCGGGGTTCTGCCCCCGGATACTCGGCAATAATTGTCCAGTCGCCCTCTGAGTTACGGAGTGGTTTGAAGCTCACTTTTACTTTTGCCATGCCGAACTATGCAGGAAAAGGCGCGAAAAGGGAACCTCATGTAAGCATTCAAGCAACTTGCGGCCACGGCCGGCAGTTATTGTTCTGTCGTGCAAATGAGGAGGCGTTTGCATCTCCGAGCATCTCGGGTCGCTCCCGTGATCAGTCATCGGGTTTGACCGGCTCTTAGCTAAGGAACAAATACACCAACCATGATGAGAAGAACCGGCAGCTTCTTCTTGAAGTCTCTCAACTGCTGATGTATGATCTCAACATCGATACTGGCCGAACAACTGTTCCGCTTTCGCCTCAGTTCCTGACGGCGCGCACGTTTCAGACATTCTCCAAACATCGACTAACCGGAAAGCTGGCCGCAAGTCCGCGCGCCAGCTCCTGCGCGTATGCGAAAGGAAGACCTGATGAATACAGGTACAGTGAAGTGGTTTAACACCCAAAAAGGCTTCGGCTTTATCCAGCCGGAAAACGGCAGCAACGATGTTTTTGTTCATATCAGCGCGGTCGAACGCGCGGGTATGGGCACTCTGAACGAAGGTCAGACGCTGTCTTACGACGTCGTCGCAGACCGTCGCACCGGCAAGTCTGCTGCCGAAAATCTTCGTGCTGCTTAGTTAAGCGCACGACAGACCTGTCGCTCTAGCCACGGATGTACTGGCTGAGCTTGTGGTCCTGCCCCGCGCCTGAGTCATCAGGGGCGGGGTTTTTGCTTCGCCTTCAAGCGTCTGTAAGCGGGCTTGTCGTGGCTTCTTTTCGATCGTCGGCCCCTGTGATCGCCTGGCTAGTAGACGAACAGATTGAAAAGGTGGGACCACGAGGCGTCTCTGTCTCGGACCTCAATGGGCTAGATCGAATTTCGAAGTGGCTTAATTTGTCTTTCGGGCGCATAACCGTGCATGCTCGAATCTCATCACCGATCCTGTCGGTGCGGCGCCGTCTATAGCCGAACTGAGGCAATAGCCCCCGGTAGGCAGATCGCCAGCTTCGAATGCGCGGTTTGCGGAGCGACCCTGGAATCGTGGAACACTGCTTGTGTGCCCACCTACAGGTTGATTGTCGGCCCCGTTCGGCATTCTCCGTCCGAAGGATGATTCAACGGGCAAATGAACCAACAGCCGGCGATCGCATTGGCCGTTCATGGCAGAGTCATTTGGCAACTCCTTTACAATCGTTGAAGTGAGGTCGGACGATATATCGACGGAGCCGATAAAGCAGCTTTGGATTGCGTTCGCCAAGCCAAGCCAGGCCCTGACTTTGGTACTCGCAGCCGTCCCTGAAGGCTGGACAGCTGAACTTCTGGCCCACCCCCTCACGCAACAACAGCAAAGGTTGTTCGAAGATCTAAAACTTGGGCCGGGGGATATTTACAGACTGCCAGAGTAGTGCACCGGCCGCTGGCGCTCTCGACATGTGACGCTGCAGCCTGCTGAGCCATCCTGGTCCCGCCGGCACGCGCGTCATTCCTTTGGTGATATCGCTCACCCCTTTCACCGGTTTGTTCCAGCTCTACAGGAAGCCATTCGCGAGTGCATTGGGCGGCGGTGCATCCGAAGAACGTGTCAGCGCAACGCAGGAGATTCAATGAGCATTGTAAAGCGGCATCTCGCCGAGCAAGAAGAGCGCCTGGTTCTAATCGAGGAAATTTGCATCGATAAAGGAGCGCTTGTCTTGGATACCGTCACGGACGAGGTCTACTTCTCTGCAGACGAAGAGGCTTACAAGAACGCGTACGTGACCGTGTTTCAGGCCTGGGCCAAGGGCACGATCAACGGCACAGCGGAACAGATATTCGAGGCTACAAAATCCATTCTTGAGGACTAGAGTATCCTTATTCGATATAAGAGCCAGAGGCGGAGCGACATATGCGTTACGTCCCACGCTCTACGCTAGAGCAGCCGCAACCTTGAGGTAACACATGCCATACGCTTATAGGCTAAATGAAGAGGTTCGCCACCAACCCCAAGGTCCGCAAGGACGTGCCACCATTGAACCGCCAGTGATTTACACCATCATCCAACATATGCCGATCGAGTCCGATGGACGAGTTAGATACCGCATCAAGTGTAAGTCGGAGAAAATCGAGCGGGTCGTTACGGAAGATCAGCTTTCGTATTTTCAATGATCTTCTGACCCGAAACCAACAATCCGACGAAAATGCGGACGATGGTTCGAACCGGATAAGCTGCCTCGCACTTGCTATTGTCGACCGGCGTCCGGGTTACCCGCTGGCAGCGGATGAACGTTGGATTCGCTTGGCAGGGGTCAGGAGGAAACATCTTACGACGGCGCGGATGAAGCAGACCGAAAGGCGCAAAACCCCGTTTGGTGAGCGGCAAACGATAGCGGACAGCACGACGATCCCGAGTTCCAGCAAACGATAAACGTCTCAGGGCTGAGCGCCTGGCGCGAGAGGCCGGGCTCAAAAGCAAGAATTGACCCAACCCATTCGAGCGAAGGATCCGATCGAAAAAGATGACAAAATTAGTTGGTGAATACGAACCGCCGAAACCAATCAGTAAAGCGGAGCGTGAAGCACGCAAGGCCTTCCGCCAAGTCGACGCGGAGAAGGCCATGTCCGAGCACGCGCTCGCCCAGAGGGCCTTTGCTCAGAATCGAGAGCGACTGAAGGCCGAGCGGCTGGCACGGGAAGCCGTAGCGAGCCCGGTGCCAAAGAAGCAACCCAAGGCGAAGAAGAAATGAACCCGCACGGACGGCTACAGGAGTCGACCTTGCTGGACTCTCGCTGAAGCTTTCGGCGACTTGGCGCCCATGGCAACGAAAAGTACCTCCAAGGAATAGTGAACCCGCCAATGTCAGCGTGGCTTTCGACGTAACCGAACGAAATCGAGCACAGCAGCGGGTGAGCTATCTCGCGAGTCATGATGCCCTCACTGAGCTCCCCAACAGGGCCGCTCTGGACGAGCAGCTCGGCACCGCTGTCGAGCGCGCGCAGATCACCGACGGCGCCTTCGCTGTGCTTTGCATCGACCTCGATCATTTCAAGGAGATCAACGACCGTTTCGGCCATGCCGTCGGCGACGCCGTCCTTCGCGAAGCCTCAAGGCGGCTGCAGGAGGCCGCGCAAGGGGCGTACGTGGCACGCGTCGGCGGTGACGAATTCATCGGGATCGCCGATCAGTTGCCACTACCAGCGACCGCCGAATTGCTCGCCAGGCGCATGCGGAAACAGTTCGAGCAACCGATCGAGGTCGAGGGTCATGCGCTGAAGATCGACCTTTGTGTCGGCGTCGCCCTGTATCCGAGAGATGCGGACAATGCTGTAGCGCTGTTGTCAAACGCGGATGCAGCGCTTTATCGGGCCAAGCACGAGGGCAGGGGTGCCATTCGCCTGTTCACCAGCGCCATGGACCAACAGCTGCGCAACCGCCGTGCGCTGGAGCACGATCTGCGAGGCGCTGTTGAGCGGGGGGAGCTATACCTGGAGTATCAGCCGCAGCAGGACCGCAACGGCTCTCTGATGGGCTACTGGTTCGCTGGCGGCATCCGGTGCGCGGCGTCATTCCACCTGGAGACTTCATTCCGATCGCCGAACAGAGCGGCACGATCGCGCAAATTGACGACTGGGTCCTTACGGAGGCTTGCCTGGAGGCGGCTTCCTGGGATCAGCCGCTACGGGTCGCGGTAAACGTCTCGGCCGCTCAGTTCCGGCGCGAAAACCTCGATCGGCAGGTCCGCCAGGGGCATGGGCTCGGAGTTCCGGTTCTCGCGGAAGGAATCGAGACGAACGCTCAGATGGCTCTCCTGGTTCAGGGGGGCTGCGACGAGATGCAGGGATATCTCATTGGTCGGCCGCGGAGCCTTCTACCGACGAGACAAATGAGGAATGCTTCAAGTCAAGCGCATCGTCGTGCAGCCGCTGCTGAGTGAAGGTCGTTTGCTGCTTGGCTCGTAAGAGTCGGCCGTGAATCAAGGGGCCAACGCAGCTTCGCAAGACCAGGACAGGATCCTTTCCAATCGTGCCTTACACTAGGCCCGCTTTTTCTCTCCCCCTGCGGCCGAAATGACGGCGACGATGACGAGGCCGGTTACCAAGAGCCGGATGCCGGCGCTGACTCCAAAAGTGTTCAACATGGTCAGAAGCAGGACGAGGAAGAGCGCCGCGCCCCATAGCCCCGTGACATTGGCTTTGCCGCCGGCAACCGAGGTGCCTCCGATCACGACTACGGCGACAGAGGCGAGCAGATATTCATTGCCGATGTCGACGTTCGCGCCCCGGAAATAACCGGCCAGCAATGCCCCGTCGAGACCGCCAAGCGTGCCCGACAGCGCGTAGGTGGCAAAGCGCACCCATCCGACCTGGATTCCCGCGAGCCTTGCTGCCCGAATGTTCTGGCCGATCGCCAGCACCGATCGGCCATAAACGGAGCGCTGCAAAGCAATGCCGGCGGCCACAGTGAACACCACCGTGAGAATGGCGAGCAAGGGAATGCCGAGGATTTGGATGTTCGTGAAATCGGCAAAGCCCGGCGGTGGCTTGATCTGCAGACCGCGCCCGTAGCTGATGTCGATCGATTGGATGATGAAGCTCGCCGAAAGCGTCGCGATGATTGGTGGGATGCTTAGCGCGCGGATCAGGAGGTAGTTGACGACCCCGATGGCGAGCCCGCAGCCGAGTGCGGCGGCAAGGCCGAGGGCGATCAGACGGTCATCGCCGGCCATCACGGTCATCGCCACCGCGCTGGAAAGCCCGATATTGGCCGGCAACGACAGATCAACGTTGCCGGGACCGAGCGTGATGACGAACATCTGCCCGATGCCGACCACCACCGTGAACACCGCAAGCGACAGCGCCGCGATAAGCATGCCACCAGCGCCATAGCCGCGAGTGAAGGTAATCGCCGCGATCCACACGACGGCCGCGCCGAGATAGGACCACATCCAGGGATTCGTGGACAGCCAACGGCGCACCGCCATCATTGCTCGACCTCCCTGCGGCTGATCAAAGCGCGCGCGGCGAGCACCACGATCAGAATGGCGCCGTTGGCGGCGACCTGCCAGTCCGGCGGAAGATGCATGAAGGTGAGAAGCGGGGAAGCCGCCAGCGCCAGCGTCAGCGCGCCGATCACGGCGCCGATTGGGGATACCCGTCCGCCGACGAATTCGCCGCCGCCCAGGATGACGCCCGCGATCGACAGCAGGGTGTAGCCGTTGCCGATGTTGGCGTCGCCGGACGTCGTGATGCCGATCAATGAGAGCCCCGACAGCACGCCGAACAGGCCGGCGCACGCGTAAAGTACGATCTTAGCCTTCAGCAGCGACCAGCCGGCGCGACCGATCGCGGCGGCGTTGCCACCAGATCCGCGCAGGATAGCTCCATAGGATGTACGCATCAGGCCGAAATACGTGACCGCAGCGATGATCAGCGCGGCCAGCACCGGAAACGGAACCAAGGGCGGCTTGGCGCTCATCGACGCCAACAGCCAGTCCGGCGCCCGACCGCCGGGCTTGGGCAGCAGAAGTACGGCGAGACCTTGCCAGACGAAGTTCATGCCGAGAGTCACCACGATCGACGGCAGGTTGCGCCAATAAATCAGCGCACCGAGCGCCGCATATACGCCGACGCAGCCCAACAGCGTGAGGGTCCCCAAGATCGGGGTGTCGCGCAGCCAGGTCGCCGTGACGCAGCCGACGAAACCCACGAAAGCGCCGATCGACAGGTCGAGGTCGTTGCCGGTAATGATGAACATCTGCGCGACCGTCGCCAGCGCGATCGGGATCGCCAGATTTAGCATTAGGGTGAAGCCGAAATAGCTGATCGCGCGCTGGTTCAGCCAGGCGATGGCCAGCAGCACCAGCACCAGCGACAGGGCTGGCAGCAACGCGCGCAGCAGCCGCGGTGAATCGGTCTTGCCGAAAGGCATGAATGCTGGGCGGGCCGCGACAATCGACTTGGCCGTCATCTCGGGTCGGCCCCGACGAAGGAGGACTGGATCACCTTTTCCTCGGTCAGCTCATCGCGGGCGAGGTCGGCGACGATAGCGCCATTGCGGAACACGTAGACATGGTCGCACTTCTTCAATTCGTCGGTCTCCGTCGTGTACCAGATGAAGGTCCGCCCGCCGCGCGCCTCCTCGCGAATGAGATCATAAACTTCGAGCTTGGTGCCGATATCGACGCCGCGCATCGGGTCGTCCATCAACACAATGCGCGCCTCCGACCCAAGCGCGCGTGCAAACAGCGCCTTCTGCTGGTTGCCACCTGACAGTGATAGAATGTTATTGTGGATATCGGGAGTGCGGATCTTGATCCTGTCGCGCCAGAAATTGGCCAGCTTGTCCTCCAGCCGGCGCGAAATCAAAGCTCCCTGGCGCAGCTTGCGCAATGAGCATATGCCGATATTTTCCGCGATCGACCATAAAGGGAAAATGCCGTCGGCTTGGCGGTCGCCGGCCACCAAAGCAACCGTTGCGTTGACCGCGACGCCTGGGCACTGGCGCGTCGCAGCCGCGAAAATTGTTAGCAGCAACTCGGTCTGCCCGTGGCCGGCAAGCCCGGCAAGGCCGATGATCTCTCCCTCGTGGGCTACCAAGTCTGTGGACCCGCCCTGCTGCCGCGGGCGCGCGCGAACATGCAGGCGAGTTTTCCCTCGCGCCAAACGGTCGCTGGCGTTCGCCTCGGTCGGGCGCGGTTCTGAGCCGCCCATAGTGGCTACCAGCCGGTTGCGGTCGAAGGCCTCGGCGCGATCAGCCGCGATGGTCCGCCCGTCACGCATTACCACGATCCGGTCACTGTTTTGCAGGACCTCGCCGAGCAGGTGCGAGATGAAAATGCAGCTGATGCCGTCGGCGACGGCCCGCCGCATGAAGGCGAGCAGTTGCCCGGCAGTGTGACTATCGAGCGAGGAGGTCGGCTCGTCCAGAATCACGAGACGCACCGGCTCATCGGTCGCAGTGAAGGCCCGCGCCACCTCGACCATCTGTCGGCGTGCAATCGGAAGATCCTGGATCAGGTCGGAGGGGCCGACGCCGTGACCCGGGAAGATCTCGTCGAGCTTGCTTGTGATCAGCGCGCCAGCCTTGCGACGCCAGTTGAGGCCGGTCAGTGCCGGATGAAACACCCGCGCGTTCTCGGCCACCGTCAGGTTGGGGCAGAGCGACAGCTCCTGGAAGACGCACCGGATGCCGAGTTGCTTGGCCCGCGCCGGCGAGTAGACGCTCTGCTCGTCGCCGCCAATGACCACGCGTCCACGATCCGCCGCGACAGTCCCTGCCAGTATATGCATCAGCGTGGATTTCCCGGCGCCATTGTGTCCGACCAGGCTGAGGCACTCACCACTCCGGACTGTCAGATCGACGCCATCCAGCGCACGGACGGCGCCGAAATGCTTTTCGACGCCGCCCAGTCTGACGATATCAGATTCTTCGAGGGTCATTCACTGCCTGCGAGCAGCCGTCAGCCATGGCCTCATCACTTCATATTGGCTTTAATTGCGTCGATGGCGTCCTGTTGGGAGTATTCGTGACTCGCGACACTGCCCTTCGGGATCTTCGGCAGTTCGGCTTCGAAGTCGGCCTGAGTGAAGGCGAGATAAGGCACCAGAAGATCGTGTGGAACCTTCTTGCCATCCAGCACCTGCTGAGCGACCCAAAATGCCAATGTCGATACGCCCGGTGCGATCGAGCCGGACCATGTCGTGTAACCGTCCTTGGCCTTCTGCTCCTTCCACCATTCCAGCTCGTCCTGCCGGTTGCCCATGATGATGGTTGGCCGCGGCTTGCCAGCCGCCGCGAAAGCTTGGGCCGCTCCGTAGCCGTCGCCGCCCTGGTCGACCACGCCGACGACCTCAGGCAGCGAAGGCAGCACGGTAGCAACCGCCTTTTGCGCCGTGGTCTGGTCCCAATCGCCAGTCACCGATCCGACGATCTTGAACTCTGGATGATCCTTGACCCCCTCCAGGATGCCGTTGTGGATGGCTTCGTCAATGGAGGTGCCAGCGAGGCCGCGGATTTCCAGGAGGTTTCCGCCCTTGGGCTGGAACTTCGCCATCTGCGCCACTTCCTGCTTGCCCATGTCCTTGAAATCCACAACGACACGGTAGGCGCAGGGTTCGCTGACGATACCGTCGAAAGACACGACGACGATGCCGGCGTCGCAGGCCTGCTTGATGGCGCCGTTGAGGGCGTCCGGCGAAGACGCGTTGATGACGATCGCGTCATAGCCCTGCAGGATCAGGTTCTGGATCTGCGCGGCCTGGGTCGGCACTTCCTTGTCGGCGGTGGTGAACACGTCCGCCGCGGCGACGGCCTTGTCCGCGACTGCTTTCTTCGTGACGATGTCATAGCTCTTGAGCATCGCTTGGCGCCAGGAATTGCCAGCGTAGTTGTTGGAGAACGCGATCTTTTTGCCGCTGGTATCGGCCAGGGCCGATCCGGCGAGGATCGCGCTGCCGATAGCTGACATGGCCGCGAGTCGGATAGCAGGTTTCATGGTTTCTCTCCCAAGTCATTGTTTGATATCGAAGACGAGAGACTGCACACGAAAGGCTGGCGGAAAAGCAAGTCCCCGCCCGAGTTCGCGCTTCCCTGTTAGTCTCATTTTCAGTGATCCTCCGTCAAATGGTAAGTCCCCCGCAGTGCGGCAATAATTTTGAGGCTGCGCTACCACCCGACACGGTTTTATGCGCTCGCCTACGCTCCTCTACGACGCCGGTGAATTAAGCCCGCGGCTGTCTATCGGGAGTTGCTTACGTCAAGGCGCTTCCATGCGCGATAACGCGAGCGCCATGGCCAAGTGAATCTCGACAACAGGGCGTTGCTCAATCGGGCGTTTCAAGCTGCCCGTGACGCTCTTTTTCATTTGGAAACACCAACCAACCTATTGAAATGACTGGATCGGGAATCGACCATTTCTTCCAAATGCGCTTTGAAATCGTTGAATAATCAAGCAGGTTTTGATTCCGCCATTCTGAGTTCGCTCGAGCCAATGGTTGGAACTGAAATCGAGAACTTGCGGCCAGCGGTTGGAAGACTGGCATTTGGAAAGGCGCCACTCGACCGAGGAGCCGGCCTCTGGTCTCAGAACGAACCCCCAGCGGGTGGTCCTCGGTGCCTATGTCGAAGCGGTCATGCCGACAAAGGGAAAACCTTCTCGTAAATTTTACATCGACGCACGGGCATGCGTGGACCGCGTAAGAACGGCGGCTTCTGGCGGGCTATCAAGGCATGAGGTCGGGAGTTATGCTGCCCTCCGGTAAGAGAACAGCGCCTCCACAGTAGTGGGTTTAGCCATGTAGCGGTCCAGGGACTCGAACCCCCGACAATTGCACCGGGTAGTGTCCGTGGCCCCAGTAGAGTGACAACGCTACCCCGCGTTGGCCTTCAGCCCCGCCGCCTGGATGCCCGCAACCGCACAGGCCTCGTCATTGTCCGAGGTGTCGCCGGACACGCCGACGGCGCCGAGCAAGCTGGTGCCGTCCATGATCAGCACGCCGCCGGGGACGGGCACCAGGGCGCCCTTCGCAATCGTGTTCACCGCATCGATGAAATACGGCTGCTCCTGCGCGCGTTGGAATAGGGCGCGCGAGCCGAGGCCCATGGCGAGCGCGCCATAGGCTTTGCCGTGGGCGATCTCGGCGCGCATCAGGCTGGTGCCGTCCTGTGCGGCTGCGATCTTGAGCACGCCGCGGGCATCGAGGACGGTGACGACGAGCGGCTTGAGCTTTAGCTCGCTCGCCTTGGCGAGCGCGGCGTCGAGAATTTTTCGGGCGGTGTCGAGCGTGAGGTCAGCCATGGCTAGTTTCCTTTGCAGCTGGAGAAATGGAATTGGTGTCGGCGCGATCGAGGCTCATCGCCAGCACGCGGGCGACGTGAAGCGCCTCGCGGTTAGCGCCGTCGTAGATCTGGTGGCGGCAGGAGGTGCCGTCGGCGACGATGAGCGTGGTCTGATCAGCCTTCCGCACCGCCGGCAGCAGCGATAGCTCGGCCATCTCGATCGAGGCGTCATAGGTGTCGGCGCCATAACCAAAAGCACCGGCCATGCCGCAGCAGCTCGACTCGATGGTCTTGACTTCGAGGCCAGGCACGAGGCGCAGCACCTGCTCGACCGGCTTGAAGGCGCCGAAGGATTTTTGATGGCAATGGCCGTGCACGACGGCCTTCTCAGCGACGCTGCCGAGCGGCAATTGCAGCCGGCCGGCCTCGGACTCGCGCACCAGGAATTCCTCGAAGGTGAGCGCGTGGGCGCTGACGGCCTTGGCGTCGTTGTCCTTGCGCAGCGAAGCCAGCTCGTCGCGCAGCGTCAGCAGACAGCTCGGCTCAAGGCCGACGATCGGCACGCCGCGCGCGGCAAAGGGCGCGAAGGCGGCGACGAGACGGTCGAGCTCGGACCTGGCTTCATCGACAAGTCCGGCGGACAGGAAGGTGCGACCGCAGCAGAGCGGGCGCCTGCCGCTGGCGGGTTTCGGTAGATGCACGCGATAGCCGCCGGCCGCCAGCACACGCAGCGCGGCGTCGAGGTTCTCTCGCTCGTAGATGCGGTTGAAAGTGTCGGCGAAGAGAACGACTTCGCGGCCTGCCGCTGATCCGACGCTGTCGGCGGGCGGCGCGAACACGTCGCTTCGGAAGGCGGGCAGGGCGCGACGGGCGCTGATCCCGGCGAAGCGCTCGAACAGCTTTCGCAGCAGCGGGCTTTGGTTGCGCAAGTTCGCAAGCGGCGCGAAGCGCGCGGCGAATCCGGCATAGCGCGGGAGGTAGCCGACCAGCCGATCGCGCAAGCTCAGGCCGTGGGAGGCGGTACGTGCCGCCAACACCTCGATCTTCATCTTGGCCATGTCGACGCCAACAGGGCATTCATGGCGGCAGGCCTTGCAGGAGACGCAAAGCTTCAGCGTCTCCATCATTTCGTCGGAGGACAGTGCATCAGGGCCGAGCTGGCCTGAGATCGCCAGCCGCAAGGTGTTCGCACGCCCTCGCGTGACATCCTTCTCGTTGCGCGTGGCGCGGTAGGACGGGCACATCACGCCGCCCTCGAGCTTGCGGCAGGCGCCGTTGTTGTTGCACATCTCGACCGCGCCCTGGAAACCGCCGCCGGCGCCGGGATAAGCGGACCAGTCGAGCTTCGTCTTCAGCTCGCCGACGCGATAGTGGGGCTTGAAGCGGAACAGCGAGCGGTCGTCCATTTTGGGCGCATCGACGATCTTGCCGGAATTGAGCACGCCGTCAGGGTCGAAGCGGTGCTTAACCTCGCGGAAGTCGGCGACGAGGCGCTCGCCAAACATCGTTTCGTGGAACTCCGAGCGCACCAGGCCATCGCCATGCTCGCCGGAATGCGAGCCCTTGTACTCGCGCACTAGCGCGAAGGCCTCCTCGGCGATGGCGCGCATCGCCTTGACGTCCTTTTCGAGCTTGAGATTCAGCACCGGGCGCACATGCAGGCAGCCCTCGGAGGCGTGGGCGTACATCGTGCCGCTGGTGCCGTGTTTGGCGAAGACCTCATTCAGCCGCGCCGTGTAGTCGGCGAGATGGGGCAGCGGCACGGCACAGTCCTCGACGAAGGAGACCGGCTTGCCCTCCTGCTTCATCGACATCATGACGTTGAGGCCGGCGGCGCGGAAATCGGCGATGCCGCTCTGCAGCGCCGGCTCTGATATCTCGACCACGCCGCCCCATTTGCGCGGTTCGTTATTCCAGCCGAAGCCGAGATCGCCCATCAGCTCGGTGAGCTGTTTGAGCCGCAGAAGATTGTCGGCCTGGTCCTCTTCCGCGAACTCGACCACCAGCACCGCATCCGGATCGCCCTTGATCGCGGCATTGATGATCGGCTTGAACATCGCGATGTCGCGGCCGAGCGCGATCATGGTGCGGTCGACCAATTCGACCGCGATCGGCTTCAGCTTGACCAGATGCTGGGCCGCATCCATCGCCTCGTAAAAGCTGCCGAAATGGCAGACACCGAGCGCCTTGTTCCGGATCACGGGCCACAATTTCAGCTCGACCTTGGTGGTGAAGGCGAGCGTGCCTTCCGAGCCGACCAAGAGATGCGCCATGTTGTTGCGCGCGTTGCGCGGGGTCAGCGCATCGAGATTGTAGCCGCCAACGCGGCGCTGCACTTTTGGAAAGCGCGCGGCGATCTCGTCGGCCTCGCGGGCGCCCAGATCGAGCATTTCGCGGAACAGGGCGCGCATGGTCTCGCCGGCGTCGCTGTCGGAGAGATCGCGCGAGACCTCGCCAAAACGACTCAGCGTGCCGTCGGCGAGCGAAGCCTCCAGCGACAGCGTGTTGTCGCGCATGGTGCCGTAGCGAAGCGAGCGGCCGCCGCAGGAATTGTTGCCGGCCATGCCGCCGATGGTGGCGCGCGAGGCGGTGGAGACGTCGACCGGGAACCACAGGCCGTGCTTTTTGAGCTGGCGGTTGAGGTCATCGAGCACGATGCCGGGCTCGACCATGCAGGTGCGTCCTTCGACGTCGAGCGACAGGATCTTGTTAAGGTGCTTGGAGAGATCGACCACGAGGCCGTCATTGACGGTCTGGCCGCATTGCGAGGTGCCGCCGCCGCGTGGGGTGACCTTGATCCCCTCATCACGCGCGATCGCCAGGGCCCGCAGGGCCGCGTCCATGGTTCTGGGCACGACCACGCCTGACGGCATGATCTGGTAGAACGAGGCGTCGGTGGCGTAGCGGCCGCGGCTGAAGCCGTCGAACAAGACGTCGCCGGTCATGTCCGCGCGCAGGCGCCGTTCGAGCGAGGAGGCGTTTGTCATCCCTGGTCCCGGATTTGTCCCATGCGGCCCCTGGGCCTCGCTGGAATATTCATTCTTGTTCCTGACCGATTATATTATGAATTCAAAATGAGCAAGCCGACGGCCCGTTAGGGCGCTGCCGACACGTCCCCTTGCGGCTCGCCGAGGTGTTCGATCGCCGCCATTCGCTTGTTGCGCAGGTGCTGGAACAGGATGTCGCTGAGCTCGCTGGCGGCGCGGCGCCGGAGCGCATCCAGGATCGCCTCATGCTCGCGCATTGCCTCCGCCCAGCGCTGCCGCTTGCGGGCGAAATTGGCGGAGTAACGGACGCGGCGAATGCGCCCGGCGAAGTTGGCATAGGCGGTCTTCAGTGTCTCGTTGCGCGCGGCTGCGACGATGCTCTCGTGGATGCGCTGGTTGGCCTGGAAATAGCCGTGCATGTCGCGATGCAGGTAGTGGCCATACATTTCGTAGTGCAACTGCTCGATCGCGGCGATCTCTTCATCCGTAATGGCCTCGCAAGCCAGGCGCCCGGCGAGGCTTTCAAGGCCTGCCATGACGTCGAACAGCTCCTCCAGGTCGCGCTGGCTGAGCTGGCGCACGCGCGCGCCGCGGTTCGGCAGCAGCTCGATCAGCCCCTCGGCGGCGAGCACCTTGAGCGCCTCGCGGAGCGGCGTGCGGGAGATGCCGAACATCTCGCAGAGCTGGCGCTCGGGTACGCGGGCGCCATCGGGAATGTTGCCTTCCACGACGTAGTCGCGCAGCCGCAGCAGGATCTCGCCATGGAGCGAGGCCTCCTGGCGGTCGCTGCCATTTGCGGCAGAGGGGGTGATTGGAACCCCGGTGTCGGGAATCGTGGATTTCATTTGCAGCACAGTAGTTTGCCCGCGTTATCGCGTCGACGCCCACAATCGAATACCAAATTTTGATTGAAAGGACAAAAAATGAATGCAAAATAGCCGCCGAGCCGGCCAGAATCCGTTGCCAGGGAGGTTTTCATACATCAGGGGCGCCATTTCCTTCAGATTCCGGGCCCGAGCCCGGTCCCCGAGCGCGTCCTGCGCGCCATGGACATGCCTGTCATCGACCACCGCAGCGCCAAGTTCGGCGCCCTCGGCCGGACCGTGCTGGAAGGCAGCCAGAGGATTTTCCAGACCAAGGGTCCGGTCATCATCTTCCCCTCCTCGGGGACGGGCGCCTGGGAGGCTGCGATCGTCAACACGCTGTCGCCAGGCGACAAGGTGCTGATGGTCGAGACCGGCCATTTCGCCACGCTGTGGCGGCAGATGGCGGGCCGCTTCGGCATCGAGGTCGATTTCGTGCCGGGCGACTGGCGTCGCGGCGCTGATCCCGCCGTCATCGAAGCCAAGCTCATCGACGACAAGGCACGCGCGATCAACGCCGTGATGGTCGTGCACAACGAGACATCGACCGGCGCGACCAGCCGCATCGCCGAGATCCGTGCGGCGATCGATCGCAGCGGCCATCCAGCGCTTCTGATGGTCGACACCATCTCCTCGCTCGGCTCGGTCGACTACCGCCACGACGAGTGGAAGGTCGACGTCAGCGTCAGCTGCTCGCAGAAGGGTTTCATGCTGCCGCCCGGCCTCGGGTTCAACGCGATTTCGGAGAAGGCGCTGGCCGCATCGAAGACCAACAAGATGCCGCGCTCCTATTTCGACTGGGCGGAGATGCTTAAGCCCAACGCCAACGGCTTCTTCCCCTACACGCCGGCGACCAATCTGCTTTACGGGCTGCGCGAGGCGATCGCGATGCTGCTCGAAGAGGGTCTCGACAACGTATTTGCGCGGCATCAGCGCTTGGCTGCTGCAACGCGCGCTGCGGTCAATCATTGGGGGCTCGAAGTGCTGTGCCAGGAGCCTTCAGAATTCTCGCCTGTGCTCACTGCGGTGCTGATGCCGCCGGGCCATGACGCCGATCAATTCCGCAAGATCGTGCTCGAGAACTACAACATGTCGCTCGGCTCGGGCCTGTCGAAGGTTGCCGGAAAGGTTTTCCGTATCGGCCATCTCGGCGAATGCAACGCCTTGACGCTGCTCGGTGCGCTCACCGGCGTCGAGATGGGCCTGTCGGTCGCCGGCGTGCCGCACCGCTCCGGCGGCGTCGATGTCGCCATGAAGCTGCTGGAGCAGCGGCCGCAGGGCAATGCATCGCCGCATCTGAAAGTGGTCGGCACTTAAACCGCGCAAGGACACGCGGGCCGACAATCATAAGAAGCGATCAGAGAGGGTGGAAATGAAGATCAGGTTCAAGGCCACGCCTGTCGTGCTGGCGATGCTCTGCGCGATGTATTTCATCACCTATGTCGACCGGGTGAACATCGGTACGGCCGCGAGCGAGATCCAGAAGGAGCTGGGTCTGTCCAACACCCAGCTCGGCCTCGTCTTCTCCGCCTTCGCCTATCCCTATCTCTTGTTCCAGGTGATCGGCGGCTGGGTCGGCGATCATTTCGGCCCGCGCAAGACGCTGTTCTGGTGCGGCATGATCTGGGCGGTGGCGACCATCTCGACCGGCTTTGTGCATGGGCTGGTCGCATTGTTCGTCGCGCGCTTCGCGCTCGGCTTTGGTGAGGGCGCGACGTTCCCGACTGCAACGCGCGCGATGCAATACTGGACGCCGGCGAACCGCCGCGGTTTTGCGCAAGGCCTGACCCATTCCTTTGCCCGGCTCGGCAATGCGGTGACGCCGCCGGTGGTGGCGCTGCTGATCCTCTGGCTGACCTGGCGCGGCGCCTTCGTCGTGCTCGGTCTTGTCAGCCTAGTCTGGGGCGTGATCTGGGTCTGGTACTTCCGCAACGAGCCGAAGGACCATGCTTCGATCACGCAGGCCGAGCTTGCCGCGCTGCCGCCGCGGCCATCAGGCGAGCGGTCGCGCGTGCCGTGGGGGCCGCTGTTCGGGCGGATGTGGCCGGTGACGCCGACCTATTTCTGCTACGGCTGGAGCCTGTGGCTGTACCTGAACTGGCTGCCGCTGTTCTTCAAGAACAACTACAAACTCGACATCAAGAACTCGGCGCTGTTCGCCTCGGGCGTCTTCTTTGCGGGCGTGATCGGCGACAGCGTCGGCGGCGTGATCTCGGACAAGATCCTCGACCGCACCGGCAATGTCCGCTTCGCACGACTGAGCGTCACCGTAACAGGCTTTGCGGGGGCGCTGCTCTCGCTGTTCCCGATCCTGTTCGTCCACGACATCACCATCGTGGCGCTGTGCCTGTCGGCCGGCTTCTTCTGCGCCGAACTCGTGATCGGCCCGATGTGGTCGATCCCGATGGACATTGCCCCGAAATACTCCGGCACCGCGTCGGGGCTCATGAACACCGGCTCGGCCTTTGCCGCGATCGTCTCGCCGCTGGTCGCGGGCTTCGTGATCGACGCGACCGGCAATTGGTACCTGCCGTTCCTGATGTCGATGGGGCTGCTGCTGCTCGGCGGCTTTTCCGCCTTCCTGATGCACCCGGAGCGCCCGTTCGCGGATGCGGAAGCCAGGTTGTCCACGGGCCAGGTGGTGGCGGCGGAATAGGAGCGGCGGAGGCCCGCCGCTTATGCATGGGAGGAGCCTTAAGGAGAGGGGACAAGCCGGTCAAATGGTGCTATTCGGCGGCCACCAAAACAAGGCTAGACCGGGAAGGACGCCTATGACCGTGCATACTGGAAGGCATTTTCTCCAGATTCCAGGACCGACCAACGTGCCCGACCGCGTGCTGCGGGCGATGGACATGCCGACGCTGGACCATCGCGGTCCGGAGTTCGCCGAGCTCGGTTTTGCGGTCCTCGCCTCGATGCAGCGGGTGTTCCGCACCAAGCAGCCCGTGATCATCTTCCCCTCGTCCGGAACCGGCGCCTGGGAAGCGGCCATGGTCAACGTGTTCGCCCCCGGCGACAAGGTGCTGATGTGCGAGACCGGCCAGTTCGCCGTGCTGTGGCGCGGCATCGCCGACAAGTTCAAGCTCGACGTCGATTTCATCCCGAGCGACTGGCGCCATGGCGCCGACCTCGCCGAGATCGAGAAGCGCCTTGCCGCCGACAAGCAGCACGCCATCAAGGCGGTCTGCGTCGTCCACAACGAAACCTCGACCGGCTGCGTCACGCCGCCGCTCGAAGTGCGCAAGCTGCTGGATCGCGTCAAGCATCCGGCGCTGCTGATGGTCGACACCATCTCCGGCCTCGGTTCGATGGAATATGAGCATGATGCCTGGGGCATCGACGTCTCGGTCGCGGGCTCGCAGAAGGGCCTGATGCTGCCGCCCGGCCTCGGCTTCAACGCCGTTTCGGAGAAGGCGCTTGATGTCGCCAAGGCCAATACCGGCATGCGCTCCTATTGGGATTGGCAGGAAGTCATCAGCTTCAACAAGCTCGGCACCTTCCCCTATACGCCGGCGACCAATCTGCTCTACGGCCTGCGCGAAGCGGTCAAGATGATCGAGGAGGAGGGCCTCGAGAATGTCTGGTCCCGCCACAAGCGCCACAGCGCGGCGACGCGCGCCGCGGCCAAGGTCTGGGGCCTGGAGACGCAGTGCGTCGATCCCGCAGCGCATTCGTCGGCGCTGACCGGCGTGCGCGTGCCCGACGGACACGACGCCGACGCCTTCCGCAAGGTGGTGCTCGAAAACTTCGACATGTCGCTCGGCACCGGCCTGAACAAGGTCAAGGGCAAGGTGTTCCGCATCGGCCATATCGGCCATTTCAACGACCTGATGCTGATGGGCACGCTCGCGGGCGTCGAGATGGGCCTGGATCTTGCAAAGATTCCGCACCGGAGTGGCGGCGTGCTGGCGGCCATGGACGTCCTGAAGGGACGTGACGCGGTGCCGATGACGCAGGTGGCCTGAACTATCTAACTGGAAGAAGAAGTGAGCGCGCGATGAACCTACCTGCGACCGCCAACGAAGACCTGCTCTACTCCGTCACGGACGGCATCGCGCGGATCACCTTCAACCGCCCCCAGGCGCGCAACGCCATGACTTTCGCCATGTATGACCGCATGGCGGAGATCTGCCTGGAAATCAACGCCGATCGTTCGATCAAGGCGCTGATCCTCACCGGCGCCGGCGACAAGGCATTTGCGTCCGGCACCGACATTTCCCAGTTCCGCGCCTTCAAGACGGCGCAGGATGCGCTCGACTACGAGGCGCGGATCGACCGCGTGCTCGGCACGCTCGAACAGTGCCGCGTGCCCGTGATCGCGGCCATTGCGGGCGCCTGCACCGGCGGCGGCGCCGGCATCGCCGCCTGCTGCGATCTTCGCATCGGCACCGAAACGACGCGCATGGGCTTTCCGATCGCACGCACGCTCGGCAACTGCCTGTCGATGTCGAACATCAGCCGTGTCGTCTCGCTGGTCGGTCCCGCCCGCACCAAGGACCTGATCTTCCGGGCGCGCCTGGTCGAGGCGCAGGAGGCATTGTCGCTCGGCCTGCTCACCGAAATCGTGCCTGATGTCGAGACGCTGCAGCGCCGCGCGGATGAGACCGCAAAGCTGGTCGCGAGCCATGCGCCGCTGACGCTGGAGACGACCAAGGAAGCGGTGCGCCGCATCCGACCCACGCTGTCGCGCGAACAGGGCGAGGACCTGATCCTCAAGGCCTATATGAGCGAAGATTTCCGCGAGGGCATGGACGCCTTCCTCAACAAGCGCACGCCGGTCTGGAAGGGCAAGTAGTGCGCACTTCGTCAGCCGAAAGTCATATGCGGCGGAATGTCCGCCTGCTTGAACTCGCGCTCCTTAGTCCGCACAATGCCTCGATAGATTTCCCGGCGCCACAAAGCCAATAAGAACCAGGGGACGAAACCCGTGCGAATTCCAGTGAAAGCCGTCGGAGTTGCGATGGCGGCCTTGTTGTTGAGCGCGCCAGCCGTTGCCGGCTGGGAACCCACCAAGCCGGTTGAGATCGTGGTGGCGGCAGGCGCGGGCGGCGCCTCCGACCAGATGGCACGGATGATGCAGGCCGCGATCCAGAAGAACAATCTGATGAAGCAGCCCATGGTGGTCTCGCTCAAGGGCGGTGCATCGGGCGCCGAAGCGCTGATGTACATGAAGTCCAGCGAGGGCGACCCGAACAAGGTGCTGATCGCCTATTCGCTGATCTACATGCTGCCGCTCTCGGCCAAGATCCCGTTCAACTGGCGTGAGCTGACCCCGGTCTCGGTGATCGCGCTCGACCAGTTCGTGCTGTGGGACAACAGCGCCGGCCCCAAGAAGGTGAAGGAGTTCGTCGAGGCCGCAAAGGCCGCGAGCTCGCCATTCAAGATGGGCGGCACCGGCTCCAAGCGCGAGGATCACGTGCTGACCGTCTTCCTCGAGCAGAAGACCGGCGCGAAGTTTTCCTATCTGCCCTACAAGTCCGGCGGTGAGGCCGCGACCCAGCTCGTCGGCAATCACACCGAGTCCAACGTCAACAATCCATCCGAAAATCTCGAAGTCTGGCGCGCCGGTCAGGTGCGGCCGCTCTGCGTGTTCGACAAGGAGCGCATCTCCTACACAGCCAAGGTGACGGACACGCAGTCCTGGGCCGATATCCCGACCTGCAAGGAGGAGGGCGTCGACATCCAGTACCTGATGCTGCGCGCGATGTTCCTGCCCGGCAAGGTCACGCCGGAGCAGCAGGCCTTCTATGTCGAGCTGTTCCACAAGGTGACACAGACCGCCGAATACAGGGAATACATGGAAAAGCAGGCGTTGAAGCCGATCTTCCTCACGGGCAAAGACATGGTGCAGTTCCTTGAAGAGGACGACGCCACCAACAAGGCGCTGATGACGGAAGCAGGTTTCGTCGCGAAGTAGCGGGTCTTCACCTCGCCCGCTTGCGGCGAGAGGTCGCTTCGCAGAAGCTCAGAAGCGATGCGGGTGAGGGCGACTCTCCCCGAGTCCCGCTGTCACCGTCCCCGTGGAGACTCCCCCTCACCCGAACCCTCTCCCCGTGAGCCGGTAGAGGGGAATTGGTCAGAGCGTTTGTTGAAATCCAATGTCCCGAACCGATCATGAAATCGTCGTCGACGATCCGACCGCACCTGAAGACGATTCGCCTTCGGTCGTCTCGTCCGACACGGTCGAAATTGTCGTGTGCCTGCTGCTGCTCGCGCTGGCCGCCATCCTCGGTTACGACAATTGGCGAACCGGCGCGTCCTGGGATTCGACCGGGCCCGAGCCCGGTTATTTCCCGTTCTATCTCTCAGTCATCCTGGGCGGCGGCAGCCTCTACGGCCTGATTGCCGCGCTCCTCGTGCGCCGCGCGGCCTCCGAAACTTTCGTCACGCGCGCGCAGGCACGCCGCGTGCTGGCGGTGTTCGTGCCGACGCTGCTGTTCTGCCTGGTGACGCAATTCCTCGGCCTCTATGTCGCGAGCTTCCTGCTGATCGCGGGCTTCATGCGGCTGATCGGCAAGATCGCGCTGTGGAAGTCGCTGCTCACCGCTTTCCTGTTCACGGCGATCATGTTCGTCACCTTCGACGTCGCCTTCGACGTCATCATGCCGAAAGGGCCGCTCGAAGCGGCCTTCGGCTACTAGGCGGCCCCCCGATGGAAGCTTTCGGTCTCCTGCTTCATGGCTTTGCCGTCCTGCTGACGTGGAAAACGCTCGTGCTGATGGTGGTCGGGCTCGTGCTCGGCATCTTCGTCGGCGTGTTGCCGGGCCTCGGCGGTCCCAACGGCGTTGCCATCCTGTTGCCGCTCACCTTCACGATGGATCCGACCTCGGCGATCGTGATGCTGTCCTGCATCTATTGGGGTGCCCTGTTCGGCGGTGCGATCACCTCGATCCTGTTCAACATCCCGGGCGAGGCCTGGTCGGTCGCGACCACTTTCGACGGCTATCCGATGGCGCAGCAGGGCAGGGCGGCCGAGGCACTGACGGCGGCGTTTACGTCGTCCTTCATCGGGTCGCTGGTCGCGGTGCTGCTAATTACCTTCCTCGCGCCGATGATCTCGTCCTTTGCGCTGAAGTTCGGCCCGCCTGAGTTCTTCGCGGTGTATCTGCTGACTTTCTGCTCCTTCGTGGGCCTCGGGCGCGAGGCCAAGCACAAGACCGTCATCTCGATGTCGCTCGGCCTGCTGCTGGCCGGCGTCGGCATGGACACGGTCTCGGGCCAACTGCGCATGACCTTCGGCTCGGCGGAGCTCTTGCGCGGCATCAACTTCCTGGTCGCCGTCATCGGCCTGTTCGGCATCAGCGAGATCCTGCTGACGATGGAGGAGCGTCTGGCGCTGCGCGGCCACGCGGCGAGCATCTCGCTGCGCGTGGTGCTGAGCGTGTGGAAGGACCTGCCGAAATACTGGGTGACGCTGCTGCGCTCGTCCTTCATCGGCTGCTGGCTAGGCATCACGCCGGGCGGCGCGATCGCGGCGTCCTTCATGGGCTACAATCTGGCAAAACGCTTCGCCAAGGATCCGGCGAGCTTTGGCAAAGGCCGTATCGAAGGCGTGTTCGCGCCGGAGACGGCAGCACACGCCTCCGGCACCTCGGCGCTGTTGCCGATGCTCGCGCTCGGCATTCCCGGCTCCGGTACAGCCGCGATCCTGCTCGGCGGGTTGATGGTATGGGGACTCAATCCGGGCCCCTTGCTGTTCGTCGAGCACAAGGACTTCGTCTGGGGCCTGATCGCCTCGATGTATCTCGGCAATGTCGTCGGCCTCGTGCTGGTGCTGACGACAGTGCCGATCTTCGCCTCGATCCTGCGCGTGCCGTTTGCGGCGGTGGCGCCGATGATCGTGGTGTCCTGCGCCATCGGAGCTTATGCGATCCAGAATGCGATGTTCGACATCTGGCTGATGCTCGGCTTCGGTGTCGTCGGCTACGTCTTCAAGAAGATCGGTATTCCCTTGGCGCCGTTCACGCTGGCGCTCGTCCTCGGCAACCGCGCCGAAGACGCCTTCCGTCTCTCGATGATCGGCTCAGGCGGCGACCTCAAGGTGTTCTGGTCGAACGGCCTGGTCGGTTCGATCACGACGCTGGCGATTCTGCTGCTGTTCTGGCCCGTCATCGACGGGCTGCTCGCCCGCGTCGGCTGGACGAGGCGGACCAGCGCGACATCACGCTGACGCGGCAAAACAATCTTCTTTGGAATCAAGGGTTTGGTGCTCCGGTGGGGAGGCCCTTTTGGCTCGATTGTTCCCGATTGTTGCAGGCGCGGCACAGTCATCAGGCGCTTGTGATAGGAATGGCGGCGGCGATGTCGCTGTTTGCAACCGGCGCAATGGCGGCCGACCTGGCGGCGAGGCCCTACGTCAAGGCGCCCCCGATGGTCGATCCCGCTTTCAATTGGAGCGGCTTCTATGTTGGCGGCAATGTCGGCTACAGCTGGGGCCGCGAGCGTGACGATGGCACGCTGACGGGTACGCAAAGTGTGCAGGTGTTCCGCACCGCTGGCCCCACTCCTGTCGGCGGCCCAGTCGTGACACCGCTGGCGGAGCAGACGATCTGGGGACGCTCTAACGTCAACGGCGTGCTCGGCGGCGGCCAGTTCGGTTACAACTGGCAGCAGAGCAATTGGTCGTGGGGTCTTGAAGCCGACTTCCAGGGCAGCGACGAGAAATCGACGAACAATATCTGCTCGGCGATCGGATGCCCCGCGGGCTCGGTGCTGTTTCCCGGCCAACTACAACCTCGATTGGTTCGGCACTCTGCGTGGTCGCGTCGGTTGGGTCGCAACTCCGCGCGTGCTTCTCTACGCGACCGGCGGTCTCGCCTACGGACATCTCGGCGCGAGCGCGCCTGCCATGGGTCTCAGCTGGGGCGGCACCAAGGCCGGCTGGACGGTCGGCGCTGGCGGCGAGTTCGCGATCGATCGCAATTGGTCCGTGAAGGTCGAGTATCTCTACATGGATCTCGGCTCGTTCAACGGGGCGTCGACGGCGACGACGACCGTAGCGAACGCGCTCAACACGCCGACACCCGGTTTCAATACCGTCACCACGACCACGACGACGGGCAGTTTCGGCACGCGCTTCACCGACAACATCGTCCGCGTAGGCGTGAACTACCGGTTCTCGGGGCCGGTTGTCGCCAAGTACTGACGCCAAGTACTGAGGGTCTTCGACAGACCATTTGGAGGCCCGGCGTCTGCGCCGGGCCGCTTTGCTTTCGGGCTCGGCGGACGACCTTGATCTCTAGACCACCTTGGCGGCCCTGAGCGCGGCGATCTCGTCGGCGCCGAAGCCGAATTCCTTGAGCACCTCGTCGGTCTGCTCGCCGAACTCCGGCGGGCGCGCCACCATCCTGCTCGGCGTGCGCGACAGCGTGACGGGCTGGCCGACCAGGCGGATGTGACGACCATCGTCGTTGGGCACGTCCTGCGCGATGCCGAGATGCTTGACCTGCGCGTCCTCGAACATCTGGTCGATGGCGTAGATCGGTCCGCAGGGCACTCCGGCTTCGTTGAGCTCGCGGACCCAGGTCTCGGTCGATTTCGTCACGGTGCGCCGCTCGATCGCAGCGTTGAGCGCGTCGCGGTTCTTCGAGCGTGCCGGCGCGGTGGCGTAGTCGGGATTGGAAACGAGCTCCGGGGCGCCGATCGCCAGCGCGCAGCGCTCCCAGATCCGTCCGCCTGTCGTGGCGATGTTGATGTAGCCGTCGGAGGTTTTGAATACGCCGGTCGGAATGCTGGTCGGATGATTGTTGCCGGCTTGCTTGGCGACTTCCTTTTCCATTAGCCAGCGGGCGGCCTGGAAGTCGAGCATGAAGATCTGGGCCTGGAGCAGCGAGGTCTGCACCCATTGCCCTTCGCCCGATACTTCTCGCTCGAGCAGCGCGGTGAGGATGCCCATGGCGCAGAACAGGCCGGCGGTGAGGTCGGCAACGGGGATGCCGACCCGCATCGGGCCTTCGCCCGGCGCACCCGTGATCGACATCAGCCCGCCCATGCCTTGCGCGATCTGATCGAAGCCTGGCCGCTTGTGATAGGGGCCGTCCTGGCCGAAGCCGGAGATGCTGCCATAGACGATGCGCGGGTTGCTGCTGGCGAGGCTCTCATAGTCGATGCCGAGCCTCTTCTTCACGTCGGGCCGGAAATTCTCGACCACCACGTCGGCCTTGGCGGCGAGGCGCTTGAACACGGCGAGCCCGCGCTCGTCCTTCAGGTTCAGCGTCATGGCGCGCTTGTTGCGGTGCAAATTCTGGAAGTCGGAGCCCCGCCGCGGCCCGCCCGGCTGCTCGCCGCCGGCATCTTCCGTGAGCGCGTCGATCTTGATCACGGTCGCGCCCCAATCGGCGAGCTGGCGCACGCAAGTCGGGCCGGAGCGGACGCGGGTCAGATCTAGCACGGTGAAGCGCGAGAGGGCTTCGGAAGCGTGAGGGAAGGGCATCTAGGGTGGCTCCGGCAACAAACTGCGGCCCCACCATAGGGCCGAAAGATCATGCGGCAAGTGTCGGCTGGCGCAGCCAGCCATGCGCCGACTTTGGGAATAGTGGAACGGACATCTGCGCGCGCCGCGCTGCTCCTCGATGACCAGCCGCTCTGGATTCCGTCACATCGCCGGACTAGTGTTGTCCGCATGTGGAAGGAACGCACGATATTTGTCAGCGGGTGCGATCGCGCGTCCCGGCGCCGCGACGGACTGCTGCGGTGGGCCGGATGCATTGCCGCGGTATTGCTGCTTCTGCCCGCGATCGCAGTCCAAGGCCAGTCGCTCGGCCAAGGCCTATCGGCCTACCAGCGCCAGGACTATGTGACGGCCTCCCGCATCTTCATCCCGCTTGCCGAGCGCGGCAACGCCGCTGCGCAGACCTATCTCGGCTTCCTGTTCGAGACCGGCCGCGGCGTGCCGCAGAACTACACGGAAGCGGCGATGTGGTATCGGCGGGCCGCGGAGCAGGGCGACAGCCGCGCCCAATATTCGCTCGGCCTGCTCTATGACCGCGGCTTTGGCGTGCCGCGGGACATCGTCGAAGCCTCCAAATGGCTGAACCTTTCGACCGCGGCATCGCCGCCGCGGGTGCGCGAGTCCCGGGCCCGGATCCGCGACGCCGTCACCACCAAGATGACGCGTGGACAGATCGCCCAGGCCCGCCTGCGGGCGCTGGAATGGGCGCCAAGCCGCGAGCACTGATGCCTGCGTGCCTCGGGCGTTAGCCGGGCCAGCCGCCGAGCCAGTTCAGATACCAGCTCTCGCACAACCAGCCGATCCAGATCGAGGGCGCGAGGAACAGCCCGAACGGCAGGAAGGCTGTCCCGCGCAGCGGTTTTCCTTGCAGCGCGGCATTGACGACATAGGCGCCGATCGCGAGCAGGGCGGCGAACTCGATCACTGCGGCTACCGTTGCAAGATCCAGCCAGGCGCCGCAGACGGCCGCGAGCTTGACGTCGCCGAGCCCGAGCCCGTCGCGGCCGCGCCAGCGCCGATAGGCCAGCATCAGGAGCAGGAGCGAAAGCGCCACGGCGAGGGCGCGCGCGACCGGCCAAAGCAGCGCCACGGCGCCCGCATCGGGCACCGCAGCGGCGCCGCGGAGCAATGCGAGCGCGAAGGCGGCTCCGCTCAGCTCGTTCGGGATCAGAAAGTGGCGGGCATCATGGGCGGCGATGGCGAGCATCAAGGCGGCGAGGAACGCACCATAGATGCCCTCCGCGGCGGGTGCCGTCACCAGGCTGGCCAACACGCCGACGAGCAGTGCGCAGCTGAGGACCAGCCGGGCGCGGATCCCGTCCTGCGCGTCGTCCGCGGCCACGCCGTCAGCGCGCCGCCCTGGGCGGGCTCACGGTGACGACGGGATTGCTGGTCCCGACCAGGTGGCCGTTCATCTTGCTGCGCATCTCCTCGGCGATGACATGCGCGTCGACGCCGTCCTTGATGACGGTCGGGCGGATGAACAGGATCAGCTCGGTACGGGCGCGCGCCTTGGTTTGATGCGAGAAGGCATCGCCGACGCCGGGAATGGAATCCAGGACGGGAATGCCCTGGCGCTGCTTGTTCTCGGTCTCGCTGATCAGGCCGGCGAGCAGCACCGTCTGCCCGCTGGTCACCGCGATCGAGCTCTTGACGCGACGCTGCGAAATCGTCGGCGTCAGCGAGTTGGCGCTGCCGGCGGCCACGCTCGAGATCTCCTGCTCGATGTCGAGCACGACATTGCCATTGGCGTTGGCGCGCGGCAGCACGCGCAGGATGATGCCAGTGTTCTTGTAGTCGATGGTGTTGACCACGGTGTTGTTGGCGGTCAGCACGGTCGCGGTGCCCGTGGAGAACGGCACCTGGTCGCCGACCTGCAACGTCGCGGCCTGGTTATCCAACACCACCAATGACGGGTTCGACAGCACCTTGACGTCGGTGACGCCGTGCAACGCGTCGAGAATGACGCGCGGCGAGTTCTCGGAGCCGACCAGGAAGTTGAAGCCCGGCAGGACACGTCCGAGCAGCGCGCCGCCCGCGGCGTTGACGGCGTTGGACGCCGCTTCGACCGCACCGCTGCCGACTGACGCGGCATTGCTGACACCGGAGATGGTGTTGGAGATCGAGCCCTTCTGGCTCGCCAGGAAGAACTGCACGCCGTAGTTCAACTGGTCGTTCAGCGTCACCTCGGCAATCGTCGCCTCGATCGCGATCTGGCGCTGCGGCCGGTCGATCTGGCGGATGGTCTGCTCGACGATGCGCTGCGCGTCCTGGTTGGCATAGACGAGGACGGCATTGTTGGTGACGTCGGCGGTGATCCGGACGTTCTGGAGGATGGTGGTGATGCCGGACTTCGAACTGCTTCCGCCCAGTCCACCGAGGCTGTTGTCCTGCGCCTGCGCAGGCGTTGCCGATGCAGCCGGAGCGGGGCGGGCCCCGAGCGCGGATCCCGCAGGTCCGGTCACCGGCGTCGCCGCACCGGATGCGGCCGTCGGCATTGCACTCAGCGAGGCGATCGGATTGCCGGAACTGGAGGACGACGTGGCGAGGCCCGCGCCGGGCGCGACCTGGCTCGATGCGCTGTCGAGCGAGGTGTTGCTCGCCGCGCTCTGGTTGAACAGCATGTCGTTCAGCATCGACACGACCAGCTTGGAATTGCCGTAGCGCAGCGGATAGGATTTCAGATTCACGCCGTCGGTATCGGAACGGTCGAGCCGCGCGATCCAGGTCTGGGCGCGCTTCAGATATTCAGGCTTCTGGCTCACCACGAGGATCGAATTGAGCCGCGCGATCGCCTGCATCTTGATGACGTTCTGGCCCATCCCGCCTTCGCCGGAATCCATGATCTTCTCGATCTCGGAGATCACGGGCTCGGGCGCGGAATTGCGAACGGGGAAGATGCCGACGGATTGTCCGCGCATCCAGTCGGCGTCGAATGACAGGATCGTGTCAACCGCCGTCGCGCGATCGGTCCCGCTGCCGCTGACGATCAGCGTATTGCGCGCATTGTCGGCGCGCATGGTCGACGCCTTCACGCCGAAGGCATCGAGCAGCTTGAAGATATTTTGCGCCGAGGTGTAGCGCAGCGGCACGACGGTGATGCCCTGGCCGGCTTCGGTGCTCGCCGAGCGGTCGATGCCGCCGGGGCCGGCCTCCGGCGCCGGCAGCAGCCGATAGCCGGTACGGTCGCGCACCAGCGCGACGCCGGACATGCGTAGCGCATTCTCCAGCACATAGACCGCGTCCGCCTTGGGGACCGGCCGCACCGAGGCGAGCGTCACGGTCCCCTGTACGCGGGGATCGATGGTGTAGCCGGCGTTGAGAACGTCACCAAGAATGACCTTTGCGACGGTCGCCACGGGTGCGTTTTCGAAATTGAGATCGTAGCCGCTGCCGCCGCCATCGTCGCGTTCGGCCAGCGCACCGCCTTGTGGCGTTGCACCATCACTCAGATAAATCGCGGGCTTGGACGATTTCGGCTGGGAGATGCCGCTGCTTGCCGTATCCGAAGGTTGGCGCGGCTGCAGATCGATGCCGCGGATCTTGTCGACAAGATCCTGGGCGCGCGGATCCTTAGGGTCGGCTTCGACCGACTGATCGGCGGTGACGATGCAGCCCGTGAGCAGGACCGCCGTCGACAGCAGCACGATCGTTCCAGTCAACGCTGCGCGGCGGCGCAAAAGCGGTTGGACCACTTCAAACAAGATACGCCTGCCAACTCTGGAAGTGACTGGAAACAGCATCCGATCCCCTCGGTTCGGACGCGCAATAATTTGCGCCACGATTATGTTTTTGCTAAGAAATAAGTCAAGGGCAAAGGACCGTCCGTGCCCCTAGAAGCTGTTGCATTCAAGTAACAAGGTCAACGTTGTGAATGCGATGCGAGACCGTTCCGCCGAAAGCTTCCGGCAGCTCCTTCTGGAAAAATACTCACTGCCGCCGCGCGCGCATGTCCGTGTGGAAAAGACGGCCAATCCGGCGCTGATACGTCCGTTACGCGAGTTTTGGGAGGCCACCGATCTGTCGGCGGCCGAATTCGCCGACGAGGTGTCGGATTATTTTGCCCTGCCGCGGCTAAGTCTTCCGCAACTGCTGACGACGACGCCTCGCCTCGAAGGTTTTTCGCGCCGATTCCTGCGAGAATCCACCATCTTCCCGTTTGGCGCACCGGATGGCGGATTTCGCCTGGCCGTCGCCGATCCCTCCGATACGGCCGCTATCAGGGCTGCGGAAATCGTGTTCGGAACGCCGGTCGATGTCGTCGTGGCGTCATATGAGGACATTACCACGGTCCTCGATCAGCGAGCCGATGCCGACGATGCGAATGCAGACCAGGGCACCGGCCGTGCGGTGCAGTCCGACGACGACATCGAGAGCCTGCGCGACCTCGCCAGCGGCGCGCCGGTGGTTCGCGCCCTCAACGATCTCCTGGAGCGCGCGGTCGACCTGCGTGCCAGCGACATTCACGTCGAGCCGTTCCGTGCCGGGCTGGTAGTGCGCATGCGCGTCGACGGTCTCCTGCGTGCGCTGCCATCGCCGCATGGCATTCCGCCACAGGCGCTGATCTCGCGCATCAAGATTCTGGCCAGCCTCAACATCGCAGAACGGCGCCTGCCGCAGGACGGCGCGGCGCGCGTGCGCGTCGGCCGCAGCGAACTCGACGTCCGCGTCGCCACCATGCCGACGCAGCATGGTGAGAGCGCGGTCATCCGCCTGTTGCCGCGCGACCGCGGACTGCTGGAGATGAGCAAGCTCGGGCTCGGCGCGCGCGACGAGAGTGTGATGACGCGGCTGCTCGCCATGCCGCACGGCATGATCGTGATCACCGGTCCGACCGGCAGCGGCAAGACCACGACGCTTGCCACCATGCTGTCGATCCTCAACGAGCCGACGCGGAAGATCCTCACCATCGAGGACCCGGTCGAGTACGAGATTCCCGGCATCAACCAGTCCCAGGTCAAGCCGTCGATCGGCCTGACCTTCGCCTCCGCCATGCGCGCCTTCGTGCGCCAGGACCCCGACGTCATCATGGTCGGCGAGGTCCGCGACGCCGAGACGGCGCATATCGCGATCCATGCCGCGCTCACCGGCCATCTCGTTCTGACGACGCTTCATACCGAGACGGCGGCTGCGGCCGTGCCGCGCCTGATCGATCTCGGCATCGAAGGGTTCCTGCTCAAATCGACGCTGCGCGCCGTCGTGGCGCAGCGGCTGGTGCGCATGCTGTGCGACCGTTGCAAGGTGCCGCACGCGCTGACCGAGGCCGATCTCGCCAGGGACCCGCGCTTTGCCGTGATCGGCTTCAAGTGCGGCGAGGTGGTGCACGAGGCCGGCGGCTGCGAACGCTGCGGCGGCACCGGTTATCGCGGCCGCAACGGCGTATTCGAGATCCTCGAAATGTCCGACGATGTGCGTGCACTGATCGGGCCACAGACCGACTCGCACTCCATCGACGCCGCCGCGATGCGCGGCGGCATGACGACGATGCTGGAGGATGCGGTCGCCAAATGCCGGGCCGGACTGACGACGGTGCCCGAAGTCTTCCGCGTCACGACGGTGCGCTAGGCCCAGGAGCGCTAGACATAATGCCGAACTATCGCTACCGCGCCCTCAATGCCAACGGCGAACTGGTCTCCGGAGCCATCGCCGCGCCGGCGCCGGGTGACGTGGCATCGCGGATCGAGCGGCTCGGCCTGGTGCTGGTCGACAATGTCACCCCCGAGGAGGGCGGCGCGGCGGGCAGCGTGCTCAGGCTCTTCAACAGGCCGAAGCCGGAAGACGTCACCATTCTCACGCGCGACCTCGCGTTGCTGCTGCGCGCGGGCGCCCGCATCAACGACGCGCTCGAGCTGCTCGCGGCCGATCCGGACTTCGGACGGTTGCTGCCTGTCGTCGCCGACATCCGTGCGCGTGTCGTCTCCGGCGAGAGCTTTGCAGAAGCGTTGGCACGGCATGAGGGATTGTTTCCGCCGATGTATATTGCGCTGGTGCGGGTCGGCGAGGCGTCGGGTTCGCTGGACCAGGTGCTGGAGGTGTTGTCAGGCGAACGCGCGCGCGCCGAAGCGCTGAGGCGGCGCCTGACCGATGCGATCCGTTATCCGCTCTTCGTGCTCGGCGCGGCCGGCTGCGTGCTGCTGTTCTTCCTGACATTCGTGCTGCCGCAATTTGCCAGCGTCCTGCAGGATTTCGGCGCCAAGGTCGATCCTGTTGTCGGCCTATTCCTCAACATCTCGACCTTCCTGCGCGGCAATTCGGAAATGGTGCTGGCCGGCCTTACGGTGATTATCGCAACGCTGTGGCTCGTGCTGAGGCAGGAGCGTGTCCGCCGCGGTTTGACCAATGCGTTTGTGCGGCTGCCGGCCATCCGCAACGTGATGGGCGCGTATCGTACAGCGCTGTTCTGCCGCAACCTCGGCCTGCTGCTCGGGAGCGGCGTCAATCTTACCACGACGCTGCGCATTCTCATCGACATGATGGCGACAACAGGGGCGTCCACGGTCTGGAGCGATGCCGCCGATCGCGTCCGCCACGGCTCGAAACTCTCCGATGCGCTTGCGGAGACGGAGGCGTTGCCGCCCATGGCTGTCCGCATGCTGCGATTGGGTGACGAAACCGGGCAGTTGCCGATGCTGTCAGGCCGTGTCGCCGAATTCTACGAATCGAAACTGCAACGCACGCTCGACCGCGCGGTCGGCATTGCCGGGCCCGCGGCGATCATTGCGATCTCGCTCGTCGTCGGCGGTCTGATCACATCGGTGATGACCGCACTGATGTCGGTGAGCCAGATCGTCGGTTAGAGAAGGGAATGGGAGGCATGAAGTGACCAGACATCCACCGTCGAGGCGTCGTCCGCGGCACGAGGCCCGCGGCGAGGCCGGCTTCACCCTGGTCGAGATGCTCGTCGTCATCACCATCATCGGCATGATCATGGCGCTGGTCGGCCCGCGCGTGCTGAACTATCTCAGCGAGTCCAAGGCCAAGGCCGCGAAGATCCAGATCGAAAGCTTCTCCAGTGCGCTCGATCTCTACTACCTCGATCTCGGCCGCTATCCGACCTCGAATGAAGGCCTCGCCGGGCTGACGCGGAGCAACAACCAGGCCGGCTGGAACGGGCCCTACCTGCGCGGTGGCGTGGTGCCCAACGATCCCTGGGGCCACGGCTACGTCTATCGGTCACCGGGCGCGAGCGCCCCCTACGACATTATCTCGCTCGGATCAGACGGGCAGGAAGGCGGCAGTGGAACAGCAGCCGACATCGTCAGCGGCGCGCGCTGAACCTGATGGTGATGTGCAAGGCTGCGATCAGCGGGGCTTCGCGCTGATCGAGATCCTGTGTGTGCTCGCGATCATCGGCCTGCTCGCAGCGATCATCCTGCCGGCGATCCCGCGCGCGACCACCCGCGCCAAGCTCGAAAGCTATGCGGTCGAGACCGCGGCGCTGCTCAAATCCGATCGCAACTCCGCGCTGCGTCGCCAGGTCAGGGTTGCAACTCTGGTCGATGCGGAGGCGCGCGCGATCCGCTCAGGCGTCACCGGACAGACCATCCGCCTGCCGCGCGACGTCGTCGTGCAGGCGACGCTGGCCTCGCGCTGCGCCGATCGCGCGACCGGGCGGTCGATCGACTTCTTTCCGTCGGGCATGTCGTGCGGCGGGACGATCGCGCTGGCGCGACCCGGCATGGGCTATGAGGTGCGGGTCAACTGGCTGACCGGAGGTGTCGAGATTGTCCCGCAGAAGCTGCTCTAGCGGCGCCGCCGGCTTCACGTTGATCGAGACGCTGGTCGCGCTCGCGATCATCGCCATCGTGCTCGGAACCATCGGCTCGGTGATCTCGGTCACGGTCAGGGGCACGCGCTCGATCGACCAGCGTCTGGCCCTGTCAGGCACAGCGGAGACATTGCTTGCAGACTTGCCCGCGCGCGGACTTCTCAAGCCCGGCCGTCTGAACGGCCGGCTGGCCGGGAGCCGCTGGCGCGTCGACATCACGCCGATGAACGTCGCCGGAGGCAATCCCGCCACCGACCGTTTCGTGCCGCTTGCGGTCAATCTGCGCCTCCAGGGCGCCGACGGCAGTGCGATGCAGGTGACGACGGTGAAGCTGGTGCCAAGGTCGACGCAATGACCCACGCAATGACCTGCGCAACGAAACGGATGACGCAACGTCTGCGCCGCGTGGTCGCCTCCGAGGCGGGTTTCACGCTGCTCGAAGTCCTGCTGGCGACATTGCTGATGACCGTGATCCTGGCCGCGCTCGCGACAGTCACGGCGCAGTGGCTGCCGAACTGGAATCGTGGCATCGCGCGGGTGCAGCGCGCGGAGCGTCTCGCCACAGGGCTCGACCGCATCGTTGCAGACGTCTCCGTTGCCGAGCAGATGACCATCAATGGCGACGCCAAGGTGCCGCTGTTCGATGGAGCCGAATTGTCGGTGACGTTTCTGCGTACCTCGCTCGGCCCGAGCGCCCGCCCGGGCCTGGAATTCATCCGCTTCATCGAGAAGGCCGACGCACAGGGGTTAGCGCTGGTCCGCGAGCGCGCGCCGTTCCAGCCGATGCCCAGCGACGGCCAGATCCGCTTCATCGACCAGGTGGTGCTGATCCGCGCGCCGTTCCGGGTCAGCTTCGGCTATGCCGGCCCTGATAGGACCTGGCAGCCGACTTGGCGCGGCCAGTCGCAATTGCCTGAACGCATCCGCATCACGGTGCGGGACGGCGCCTCCGGCCAGGTGCTGGCGGTGTCGGCGGCGACGGTGCCGCACATCAATGCGCCCGCCGAATGCGCGCGGGCCAAGAATCCGACGACCTGCGTGACGGGCCCAAGGCCGCAGCAGGCACAGAAGCAGGAGCCGCAGCTGTGAGCGGCAGGGCTCAGGATCGAGCTGCAATTGGCGACGATCGCGGCTTCATCGTCGTCGTGGTGCTCTGGATGCTGGCCGCGCTCGCCACGCTCGCGCTGATCTACCTGACCTATGTCACCAACACGGCGGTGACGGTGGCCGTGAACACCGACCGACTGCAGGCCGACGCGCTGATGAACGCGGGGCTCGAGCTTACGGCCTATCGGCTTACCGCGCAGAGCGAGGCGACGCGCTCGACCAGCGGCACCTTCAACGCCCGCGTCGGGGCAGGCCTGATAGCCGTGACGTTCCGCTCGGAGGCTGCGCGCATCGATCTCAACGCGGCGCCGAAAGCAATCTTCATTGGCCTGATGACCGGGCTCGGCGTGTCGGCGGCGGATGCGCCTGATTATGCCGACCGGATCCTGGCGTGGCGGACCTCGACGGAGCCCGGCCAGGACAATCCGGAGGACTCCTACTACCGCACGCTCGGCGCGTCTTATTTGCCGCGCCATGCACCGTTTCAGCACAGTGACGAGCTGTGGCTGGTGCGCGGCATTCCCCCCAACGTGATCGACCGCATGCTGCCCTTCGTCACGGTGTTCAGCAACATGCGCACCGTGAACGTGCTCGACGCCGCGCCGCAGGTGTTGGCGGCGTTGCCCGGCATGACCCCGGAGACCCTGCAACAGCTGCTGCGCGACCGCGCCGATCCCAGGGTCGACCCGCAATTGCTGGTCGGGCTCGCCGGCAGCGCGAGCGCGACGATCGAGGGCGCGAAGACCTACCGTGTGACTGTTACAGCTGAAGCGCCGTCGCACCGGCGGAGTTCGGCCGAGATCGTCATCCTGCTTCTCGAAAGCGGCGATGAGCCCTATCGTGTATTGTCGTGGCACAACGCCTTTGATGGTTCCGCCGGAAAGCCTCTGTGAGATGAGTTCGCTCAGTTCCCTTCGCAACATTTTCGATGCCTGGACCGGCACGGTGGCGGGTGCCGCGGTCTCCGGACTGGAGGGGATGGTGTCGCCGCGCCTGATACGGCTGGTCGAGAGCGAGAGCGGCGCGTTCGCGCTGGAGACCTCGAAGCCGGAGAATGCGCCCAAGGAGGTCGCGTTCGAGGACGGCAAGTTCACCGGCGCCAATCTCGCGCCAATTGTCCGCGGCTGCCGCGTCGAGATCGTGCTGCGGCCGGCCCGCTTCCTGTTCCGCCCGCTGGAGCTGCCGGCGCGCGCGGCCGATTTCCTCGACGGCATCGTGCGGGCGCAGATCGACCGGCTGACGCCGTGGAGCGCCGCGGAGGCGGTGTTCGGTTGCGGCGCGCCGGTGGCGCAGGGCAGCGAGAGCATCACCACGATGATTGCGGCGGCGCCGCGCCTGATGGCGATGGGCTATGTCGAGGCGCTGTCCGGCTTTCATCCGTCCGCGATCGCGGTCCTGACCGAGGCGGCTGAAGGCGGCCGCATCAAAGTGTTCGAGCAGAAATCGCGCGGCGCGATCGATCCGGTGCGGCTCGGCCGGACCCTGCAAGTGGTGCTGGCCGTCGCCGCGGTCACCGCCGTGCTCGGCTCGGTCGTCGCAGGCTATCTGGCCGACAGTCTGAGTGCGCAGGAGAGCGAGCTCGAGCAGCAGATCACCCAGCGCCGCGCCGCGATCCGTGGCGCCGACGGCGGCGAGCGCTCGCCGCTGGCGTTGCTGGAGCGGCGCAAATACGAGACACCGGCGAGCGTGGTCGTGCTGGAATCGCTGAGCCGGTTGTTGCCTGACCACACCTACGTCACCGAGATGCATCTGGCCGGTAACAAGCTCCAGATCGCCGGTATCACCCGCGATGCGCCCTCGCTGATCCCGCTGATCGAGCAGTCCCAGCACTTCACCCGCGCGACCTTCTACGCTCCGACGACGCGCAGCCCCTCCGATCCCGGCGAGCGTTTCCACATCGAAGCGCAGGTCGAGGCGAGGAACGCGCCATGACCAGCGCAACGAAGAGCGGCGTGAGCAGCAGCGGGATCGCTAGCGGAAACGCGCTGGTGCGGTGGCTGAGCTCGCCGCTGATCGCGGTCACGCTCTATCTCGCGGTGACGGGCGCGCTGCTCTTGATGGCTGGGCTGTCGATCGCCGACGTGATCGCCCATCGCCAGGCCCTGGCGCAGACCTCCGACCTGCTCGACCAACTGCGCGGTCGCAACGGCGCCGCCAAGAATGCCGCAGCCGCCCTGGCCGAGCATCCCGGCACGCCATTCCTGGAAGGGCCGACGGTGACGGTGGCGGGCGCCAATCTGTTGCAGCGGGTTGCGGCCGCCGTGGGCGATCAGGGCGGCTCGGTACAGTCCTCGCAGGTGGACGTGTCGGGCGCGCAGACCAAGGACGGCTTCGTCGGCCTTGTCGTCAGCTGCGAGCTCGAGCAACCCGCGCTGCAGAACGTGCTCTACGACCTCGAAGCCGGGATGCCGTTCCTGTTCGTCGATCAGCTCGATGTCCAGGTGCCGCAGACCACGGCGTTGAGCGATGCCCCGAGCGGCCGCGTCAGGGTGATTTTGGGTGTTTCCGGCCAGTGGCAGGCGGTGAAGTAGGAAGGCAGCTCACCACAAGTACTTGAACACGCCCTTGCCGGAGTAGCTAGTGACGTTGCCGGAGAACTCGCCGTCGAAGTGCCGGCGATCGAGAAGCCGTTCAGCCATTTCATCTCGGCGCTGGCGCTCACCAGCGCGGAATCGGCGTCGACCCTGGCGCCGTTGACGACGAAGCTGGTGCCGGGCAGCGTCTGGAACAGCGCGGTGACGGCGCGGCTCCGATTGTAGTCGTGCGCCCAGGCGGCGCGGCCGCGCAAGGTCAGCACACCGTTCTGCATCGCATAGGATTTGTCGGTGCGCAGTCCGAGCTCGGAGCGGGTATTGGTCAGCGATTGCGAGGCGTAGTTCAGCGCAAACAAGCCGCCGCCATTGAGGCTGACTTCGGAATAGTTGGGCAGGTTGAAGTTCGTGACCTGTGCGGCCGCGTAGGGCGTGAGGCCGAACAGCGGCGTGGTGAAGCGATAGCCGCCCTCGAAGCGCGCGGAGAACGTGTCGGCCTTGAATCGGGCCTGGAGCTGTTCCGCGCCGATCACGGTGCGGTTGGTGGTGACGTCGTGCCAGCCATAGGCGAGGGCGGCCGAGATATAAGCGGGTCCGAAATTGTGTCGGCCGTAGGCGCCAGCCTGGGACAGGTCGGCCGAGCCCGTACCCATCGCGTTGGCAAGCGAGTAGTTCAGCCCGCCGCCGCCGAGCGCAAAGCCGACCAGCGTGTCCATCGAAATCCTGTAGTCGGCGCCGGCCGCGCCGCCCCAGACCCGTGCCGTCAGATCCTGTGAGCCGACCGCGGCATTGCCGCCGACCTGCGCCGAGCCGCCATAGCCGGCCGTCCAGACGCTCCAGCGATTGATCGGCTGCGGCGACCACAACGGCGCCTTGGTCGCCATCGCAAAGGCCTCGCGCTCGCGCGCGGTGGCCGGGCGCATCGAGGCATATGCGGATTCGTCATCGCTCTCAGCGAATTGCGCGACGCTGCCCGCCTTGGTGAAGCCGCTCGAGCGACCCGCGATGGTCGGATCGAGCATCAGGTTGAGGAACTGGCCGTCGGCATTGATCGCGGACTGGATGATGCCGGTGCCGAGCTCGCCCGAGGCGGTGGTCAGCCCGGACGGCGTCAGCGCGACGAAGGCCGCCGGGATGCTGCCGGTGGAATTGAAGAAGCTCGCAAGCGCGTTCGCGACGTTTTGCTGATTGACGCTGAGGCTGCCGCCGCTCGGCGTGAAATCGACGCCGATGTTGAGGAAGACGTTGTTGCCGACGTAGCTCAGCGTCGCGTTGATCGTCGGCATGTTGGAGACGACGGCCGGATTGAAGGTGCTGCCGCCGAGGCCGCCGGCGGCGGTCAGGATCGTGTATTGCTTCTTGACGCTGCTGGAGCCGAAGATCGCGCTCACCGTCGCGCCGCCGAGCGTGGCCGCGCCTGTGACGTTGGTGAGGCTGGCAGTGCTGGAGGAAACCTGCACCAGATAGCTCGAGGCGGCGGTGAAGCTGAGGGATCCGTTGACCGCCAGCGTGCCGATCGCGCCGGCATGGCCCGGCGCGAGCGTGCCGCCCGTGACCGCGACGTTGCCGACGGTGCCGGTGCCTGCGAGTGTTCCGCCGGCATTGACGGTGCTGGCGCTGACGATCGAGCCGTCAACCTGCAGCCTGCCGCCGTTCACAATGGTCGCGCCGGTATAGGTGCTGGCGCCGGTCAGGGTTTCCGTGCCGCCGGCCATGGTGAGGCCGCCGCCGGTACCGCCGCCCGCGCCGCCGTCGGCGATGATGCCGGCGAAGGTGCTGTTGCCGCCCGTGATGGTCAGCGTGTTGGCGCCGAGATTGACGTTGCCCGAGCCCGACAGCGATTTGATTGAGGTGCCTGCGGCCAGGCTCGAGATGTCGAAGATGCCGTTGGCGATGACATTGCTCGAGGTCGCAATGCTGCCATCGCTGCCGCCATTGGTGAGATCGAGCTCGCCGCCCGCGGCGATGGTCGTGGTGCCGGTGTAGGTGTTGATGCCGGAGAGCTGCTGCAAGGCGCCGTTCGCGATGACGAGGTTGCCGCCGATGCCGCCCGCGATGCCGCCATCCTGGATCACGCCACCGTACAGGCTGCCGGTGGCGATCGTCAGCGTCTTCGATCCCAGCCAGACGAAGCTGCCGCCGGTGGCGGAGACCAGCGCGTTCGCGGTCGCGCCGGAAGTCGTCTGCGAAATGTCGAATGTTGCGCCTGCGCCGGGCGTGAACGTGACGCTCGCCGAGCTCGCGATCGATCCGCTGCCTTTCAAGGCCAGCGTCGCGCCCGCGTCGATCTGCGTGGTGTTGGTGTAGGTGTTCACGCCGGACAGCGTCTGCGTTCCGCCGAAGACCTCGAATCCGCCCGCGCCCTGGATCACGCCGGCGAACTCGGTCGAGCCGTTGGTGATGGTCAGGTTCGTGTTGCCCATGTTGACGACGCCGCTCGAATTGCCGGCGAGCGTGGTGATGATGGCGGGAATTCCCGGATTCATCCCGGAAATATCGAAAGTCGCGTTCACCGTCACGACGCTCGATGACGAGATGCTGCCGAAGCCCGACAGCGCCAGCGTCCCCGCCGAGACCGTCGTTGCGCCGGTGTAGCTGTTGCCGCCGGTCAGCGTCAGCGAGCCGGTGCCGACCTTGGTCAGGCTGCCGCCGGTGCCTGATATCACACCGTTGACCTGGGTCGAGGTGTTGAGGCTGCCGGTGGTCAGCGTGTTGGCGCCGAGCACGTAGTTGCCCGCGCCTTCGATCGAGCCTGCCGTCATGCCGCCATTGGTCAGGCCGGAAATGTCGACCGTGCCGCCGGCATTGGTGATGAAGCGCGCGTTGCCGCCGCTGCTCGTGCCGGTGAAGTTGGTGGTGCCGCCGCCGTTGGTGGTGATCGTCACTGCGCCGGTGCCGCCGCTCGCAGTGCTGCTTTGCTGAAACACCAGATTGTTGCCGGAGGTGACTGCGAAATTCTGGGTATTGCCTGAGTTGTTGATGATGCCTGTTCCGTTGACGATGAACGGCTTACCGACGGTGACCGAATAGGCCTGAGCGGCGCCGTTGAACAGGATCGTGCCGATGGTGACGGTGCCGTTGTTGTGTCGACGGCGGCGCTTCCGGTGTTGCTGAAGGTTGCGGTGCCGTCCGGCACGGTGAGGATCGACCAGTTGGTCGGAGCGGTCCAGTCGGTGGTGGCGCCGGTCCAGGTGCCATCGACCGCATGGGCTGCGACGACGCCGAGCGCCGTGGTCGCCAGCAGGGTCGCGAGCGAATGCTTGATGACGGCGCGCAGCCGGCCATCCATCCTTCCAGGCGCCATGATCGAGAAAGCCATCGGCTCTTCACAAATCGCTAAAGCAAAATCGGGAGCGACCGAGCCCCGGCGCGATGATCCCACGCCGTCGCGACGGGCTGCAATGAACCGGCATCCATTTGCCTGACGTTGCCGCCCATTTCCTTTGTAATTTCAGCCATCGTGGCCGTTGGGCAACAATCTGTTGCATCGCAACGCAGCGCGGGATTGAACCGGGCGGAACGGGTTGATGGCGGCGCCCATCAGAACTAGGTTGCTGCTTCAGAGGTTGCCGCGGCCGGTCGTGGCTGCAAGGGACTTTCGATGTCGGGATGGCTGAGATCGACCGGGATCGCCGCGCTGTGCGCGGGGCTCGGCGTTGCCGGGGCCATCGCTGCGACCTCCTCGCGCATGGACATCCTGCCCGACGATGCCGCCGGCAGCCCCGCCGAGAGCGTTGAGGTCGGCGCGGTCAGGCCGATCGCCCGGCCGGCGCCCAATGCGAGCAAGCCGGCCCCTCGCGGCAACCCGCTGTGGTCGGTTCCGCTGTCGGTGCTGTCAGTCACCCAGGAGCGGCCGATCTTCTCGGCCACGCGGCGGCCACCGTCGCGCGCGGTCGCAGCCGCTCCGGTCGACGAGGTTCGCGCGCCGCCGCCGCCAAAGCCGGTCGAGGCGCCGCCGCCGCTGGCGCTGGTCGGGGCCGTGGTGGGCGAGGGCGATGCCATCGCGATCCTGGTTAATCGCACCGACCAGAAGGTTGTCCGCCTGCGGCAAGGCGAATCGGTTGGTGGCTGGTCATTGACCTCGGTTCAGCCGCGCGAGGTGACGTTCAAGCAGGGCGATCGCAGCGAGGTGCTGGTGCTGCAGCGCCCGGATGGGACGACGGGCCCCGCGGGATCGCCCGCAACGGTGGCGACGCCTGCCGATGGTGGCGGCAAGCTGACGATGCCGACCACGGCCAGCACGTCGTTCGCACCCTTCCTTCCGCGCTCAACGCCGAAGAACGGCGAATCGGACGGGCTCTGAGTGCTGCATCGGCGGCGATGGCTTCGCGCACCGCGCACCGGCTGTTATGACGCATTCTTTCCGTTCACGACAGCGGGCGCTCAAGCCAAGACGGGAGCGAGTCAGCCAGCATCCGCTTGAGCGCCTCCAGCGAGTGCTCGTTGTCATAAGCCGCAAAACCAAAACTGTCCTTCGGCAGATCCGCCAGCCGGCAAAGCTGCTCCAGGATGTCCGCCGCGTCCCCTTCAGTCCAACCGCGCCGATGTTGGCGCGCTGCACGCGGTCTCCCTTCAGTGTGTTTCCGGACACCAGGATCGGGAGGCGAAGTCCGGCCGCCTTCCTCCAGGTGTTCCAGCCGAGGGAAACGGCAACCGGCCGATGTCCGGGTGCAAACAATGCGCCAGTGGGGTCTTCAGCAAGCGGCGCGATTGCGCGCTCGATCCGGTGGATGTGTTGTCGGATCGGAGGCGTGAGGAAAAGGCATTTCGAGGCTTCGGTGAACATAGGGAGGTAGTTGCTTGGATCGGTTAATTTTCGGGGTAATTCAATGCTTAGAGCAGGGCACAGGGTTCCCGCAGACGCCGAATTCGTGAGCTTTGCCCGTATGTTACCTTATTCTGAGCGGTAGTTGACCGGGTTGAATCGACACGGGCTTTGTGAAAATGGCTCTGTCAACGCTCGCATTTTCGGTTCCATGAAACCGCAAATTAATGGAGGGGGCGGAATCCTGACATCGAGCCCGGTCAGGGGCCCCCAACACGACCTTCTCAAGGCTGCAGGCGAACACGCGACTGAGGCTCACTTCGAGACGATAAGATGAGAACATCGACCGATGAACTGCTCTCCGACGATCCGTTCTACACGGTTGTCGGCAATAGCATTCAGGGAAGCTATTTCCCGGACACCGCCGGAAGCACTCCTACTGCGACCACCACGACCGGCTCGGTCATGTCGGTGAATGCGGGTGGCATCACCATCAACCTGATCCTCGATGCCGCGGCGCAGGCTGCGCCGGTCGGCTTCAAGAACGGACTGCAGCAGGCGGTTGCGATCTTGGCGGCCAACATAACCGACAAGATCACCGTTAATATCAATATCGACTACAGTGGCACAGGGGGCGGTGCAGCGGCCGGCCCCGACAGCGGACTTTACGAGAATTATTCATGGGTTCGCTCGGAGTTGGTGAACAACGCCCGTTCTGGCGACACGACGTTCAACAGCCTCCCGAGCGGGATAGCGATCCAGGGACAGTCGAACGTCGCTGTCTGGAACGCGCAACTGAAGCTTTGGGGTGTGATTGGCGCCAACGACACGACGACCGACGACGCCAGCGCGTATTTCTCGACTGATATCAATCCAAATCTACTGGTTGGTGTCGCGCTCCACGAGTTGACTCATGCGATGGGCCGCGTGCCCTATGGCTCAGCGCCGGATGTCTTCGATTTCTATCGGTTCACGAGTCCGGGCGCGCACCTGTTTTCCGGCGCTCAGACCGCGCCGGCCGCCTATTTCTCGCTCGACGGGGGCAACACCAAGCTGGCGGACTACGGCCAGTCTTCCGATCCGAGCGACTTTCTGAACAGCGGTGTGCAGGGGCCCGACGATCCCTTCAATGAGTATTATAGCGGCGGCACAATCCAGGGGCTGACGGCGATCGACCTGAAGCAGCTCGACGCGCTCGGGTTCCATGTTGCGGTCAGCGCGCCGACGACGATCGAGGCTTATGGCACGACCAGTCTCCTGCAGTTCGGCAACAGCTTCTTCATGAACCCTGTGAGCGGCGATACAGGACCTGAGCTGAAATATGGCGGCTCGCCGGTGACACTGGGTGAGTTCGGGGCCTGGACCCCGATTGGCGCCGAACAGACTTCAAGCGGGTACGAGATCGCCTGGCAGACGCCCGGCACCAGTCAGTTCATCATTTGGTACACCGACAGCAGCGGCAACTATCAAAGCAACAGCGGTGCGGTGTCCGGCACCAGCGGGACGCTGGAGCAGGCGGAAACCATCTTCCACCAGGACCTCAATGGCGATGGGATTATCGGCGTCCCCAAAGCCTCGCCAACGATCGAGGCTTATGGCTCGACCGGTCTCGTGCAGTCAGGCAGCAACTTCTACATGAATCCCGTGGCCGGGGGAACCGGACCGGAGCTGAAATATGGAGGCTCCCCCGTAACGGCCGGTCAGTTCGGCGCCTGGACGCCTGTCGGCGCCGAACATATTACGTCAGGCTATGAGGTTGCCTGGCAGATTTTCGGTACTGACCAATTCACCGTCTGGACAACCGACAGCAACGGCAACTTTACCAGCAACACGGGCGCGGTTTCCGGCACCAGCACGACGCTGGAGCAAGCCGAGACTGTTCTTCAACAGGATCTCAACGGCGACGGAACGATCGGCGTGCCGGTCAAGACGATCGAGGTCGCCGGTTCGACCAGCCTGGTTCAGAACGGCAGCAATTTCTACATGAACCCCATCGGAGGTGGCTCCGGTGTGGAGCTGAAATACGGCGGATCGCTAGTGGTGGCGGGACAGTTCGGAGCCTGGACTCCTGTTGGCTCGGAACACATCTCATCGGGCTATGAAGTTGCCTGGCAGACTCCGGGTACGGACCAGTTCACCGTCTGGACGACCGACAGCAATGGCAACTTTGCCAGCAACACGGGGGCGGTTTCCGGCACCGGCACGACGCTGGAGCAGGCCGAGACCGTTCTTCAACAGGATCTCAACGGCGACGGAACGATCGGCGTGCCGGTCAAGACGATCGAGGTCGCCGGTTCGACCAGCCTGGTTCAGAACGGCAGCAATTTCTACATGAACCCCATCGGAGGTGGCTCCGGTGTGGAGCTGAAATACGGCGGATCGCTAGTGGTGGCGGGACAGTTCGGAGCCTGGACTCCTGTTGGCTCGGAACACATCTCATCGGGCTATGAAGTTGCCTGGCAGACTCCGGGTACGGACCAGTTCACCGTCTGGACGACCGACAGCAATGGCAACTTTGCCAGCAACACGGGGGCGGTTTCCGGCACCGGCACGACGCTGGAGCAGGCCGAGACCGTTCTTCAACAGGATCTCAACGGCGACGGAACGATCGGCGTCTCGATGAAGACGATTGAGGCCGCCGGTTCGACCAGCCTGGTCGAACGCAGCAGCAACTTTTACTTTAACCCGGTCGCAGGCGGGACGGGACCCGAGCTGAAATATGGTGGATCGCCAGTTGTTGCGGGACAGTTCGGAGCGTGGGCTCCCGTCGGCGTGGAGCAGATCTCATCTGGCTACGAAGTTGCCTGGCAGATTCCGGGTACGGACCAGTTCACCGTCTGGACGACCGACAGCAATGGCAACTTCACCAGCAACACCGGAGCGGTCTCCGGCAACAGTGCGACGGTGCAGCAGGCCGAGATCGTTCTTCACCAGGATCTGAACGGCGACGGATTAGTCGGCGTTCATGCTGCGTCCGTGCCGAGCCACTTCATCATAGGTTGAGCGTCGGGGCTTCTCTCGCGGATTGGACTGAGAACTTTTGCTCGCGTCCGAATGTGAATCTGCGATGCGCACACTGGATCAGCGGCTTTTCCAGGAACCGATAGCTGATGGCGCAGAGCGTGAACGTTATCACGAACGCCAGCGCGGTCGCGGCGGTTCCCGACAGGGTCGTCATGGTTTTTGTCACGGCAAGTCCTGAGAAGACCAGATAAACGACCCAGTGATGGATCATCTAGGACGCGTAAGACCAACGCGCCGGTCTCGCTGCGCAGGGGTGCCAGATAGGGGTGCCTTGATTTTCGAGAACCATGAAGACGGCCGCGCCGAAGAAGATCAGAAGATCGCCGCGAGCGTGTGCTGCCAGGCCGCGGCATGGAACGTCGAGGTCCCGGAGATCATGATCAAGGGAACGAGGCAGGACGCTCCCAGAAGAGCGAGCCTGACCCGCCTTGTTACGACGGCGCTCCGCGACCCGCTCAGCCGATAGCAAGCGATCAGTGCTCCGATCGCGATAACGTCTGCTCTGAATTGCGGCAACACATAGTAGCCAAACTGGTCAAAGGTGAAGCTGTCGATGAAGCGACCGATCGGGCAGATGCAGATGACGACGATGAGCACCCTGGGAAGGATCGAGAGCGGAATCAGTCGCACCACAAGGGGAAAGATCAAATAGAATTGCTCTTCGATCGCGAGCGACCATGTGCCGCTCAGCCAGTAGACGCCGTAGGTTTGAAGTTTGGTCATCCAGAAGTTCTGGATCCCGAACAGGTACGTCCATCCGGGAATCTCACCATCGAAGAGCTCGGGGTTTGCGAGGCCCTAGGGGGCTCCACAACGGTCGCGTCGCAGGTTTGTCCCTCAGACTCATTGGCGATGATCTTCGCGAGAATTCGGCCGACAGCATTCGACAGGATTTGACGGCCCCGTCCGTCAAGGTGAACGTCGTCTATGAAATCCTTATCAGCCACCAACTTCGAGCAGTCGATCTGCGGCACATTGCTCTCTGACAGCACGCGTTGATAACTTGAACTTCCTCTTGCGTCGAATTCGCGAAGCGAACTCTTGGTGGGCATCGTCACGACGACGACCAAACTCGCTTCAGTGTGGAATAACGCGAGAGCTCGCTTGAGGCTGATCTCAGGCGCCGTGGAGTTGAAAGTGAATGTTTCATATCGCATACGGGTCGTTGCTGCCACGTCATCGGGAGAGCTGTGCGTGCCGTCGTAGTGGGCGTTTGCTCCGGGCGTAAACTCTTTGGCAAAATATTCGTAGGAAGTCCGTGGAAGCGGCTTGGTGCGGAACTGGTTCTGGGCTTCGAAAATCCAGATGCGGAGCAGCTTATTCAGTCGATCCGCGTGAGTCTTCAAAGGCAAGACGACCATTTGCAGAATTGGATTGGTCTCTTGCCAGACGGCTCGCTGGTCGCTTAGCGAAAGCACGTCCGAAATTCTCACATGTGGGAGATATCCGCTCTTGGCCAGGGGCGGAGGTGCCTGCTCCATCATCAGGAATGGATGGACACCCAGAATGATGCATTTGGAACGCACCCCGTAGCGATGCAGGATCTGAGCCTGTATTTCGGCGACCTCGATATTCCCGCCTGTTGTGGAGGCGTTGAAAAACGCCAAACCCGGCGCGAATTTCGCGAGCGTATCAGGATCGAATCCCTCTCTTGCGGTCGATGCGCCGACGACGAGGCAATTGTCCGGATGATCGACTGCCGGGAGGATGTGCTCGGCGAACCAAGAGCCCGGTTCGAACGCAACCTCCCTCTGTGGTAGAGGCGCAGGAAACTGATCTCGCCTAAACTCAGCGAGACCAGCACAAAGAGCAGAATGGCGCAGCCGGCGATCGAGGCTGCCTTTAGGACGCGCTTATGTGCAGGCATCAGAATCCGCCGTAGACGAATTTTTCGGAAGCTTGAGTCGCCATGATCACGATGGCGCTGATCTTGATCATGATGAACAGCAGTCTGACCAGCGTTCTTGCAGAAGAACTCATCTCGGCTGTCCCATCAATTCGGGAATGGCGACCCAAAGCGTTCCTACGATGACCACAAAGACGTAGATCGGCCCCAGGATGGCCAAGATCAGCCGCACTGTGCGCGTTGTGGAAAGCTGGGTGGTGATCCAGCGGTCGCGAACGACCTTTTCGAACGCGACGATGACCCCGACCGCCAACCCCCAGGCGGCAAACGTCAATGTAAAGCGATGCCAGAGCCCGACGAACACGAAGCAGGTGACGACTGCAACCATGTTCGTCGCGTAAGACCAGCGTCGGCCGAACCGGCGTACCATGGAGACCTGGAGCGGAATGAACAGATCACGACGGACGAAGTCGCCGAGCGAGATATGCCAGCGCGTCCAGAACTCCGTGACAGAACCGGACAGATACGGCGCCTTGAAGTTGACCGGAGTCGGAATCCCGAGAAGCCTGCCCGTTCCGAGCGCCACGAGTGAGTATCCGGAAAAGTCAAAATAGACGCAGACGAAAATGACCATGGCGTCAAAAAAGCTCGCTGTCGGCCATGAGGGTTGGACCCCGATGAACCAGAGCCTCCAGATCTCGGCGACGACGAACTTCAGGAACAAGCCGGTCGTGATCGTATCGGCGCACCCAACAACGCCCTCCCAGCTCGGAGGCGGGACTTCCTGGAGGTCCATCTTCGCATGGTCGGCATATACGTTCACTGGGCCGGCCGGCATCATGAAGAATGGAACCAGGTAGCCACTCAAAGCGATGGGATTGAGCAACTTGGATCCTGCTACAATGGAACGAATGGCGTCCAGGGTCCTGAGATAGAAATAAGAGAACGCCACGGTCTCGAGGAGATCGCCAACACTGTACGCAATTCTGAGCGGGGTGGATTCGCCGCCTGCGCCGATGGCGATCCAGTCAGGAAGTAGCTTGTGGAAGAGGAAAGCGAGCGTAACACTCAGCTGGTCGTGGATGGGCTCGCGCGGAAGCGCAAAGGCCATATTCTTTTATCCTGGCATGGATCGCTGACGGAAATTTGGGTCTCGGACGTTGCCCGGCTGGCCCTATAACACCCTTCTCCGCGGGGGGAAATCCGAGCAAGCTAGGGCCGGATATGGACTGGGTTTCCCCGTGCCCTAGTGTCGCTTGATCGACATCGGTGTGCTTCTAGTCTTGGCCGGTTCCGCTGGAGTAGCGCTGATCCTCCTGACGAGCAGGCGCGACGCCGTCACCATAAGTCAGCGCGAAGAAGGGCTCATTTGCGACGTAAGGAAGCACCCGCTTCAGCCGGCCACCGGTCTGCGTCTCCTCACCGGTGTCGACCAGCGTGACTCGCCAAGGAGGTCGGCGCATGAGAACGACGTTCATCGAGACCCTGTCGCAGGCGGCGAGCGAGAATCCCGATATCTGGCTGCTCTGCGGCGATCTCGGTTATTCCGCGCTGGAGCCGTTCGCAGCGAAGTTTCCCGAGCGGTATCTCGGCGTCGCCGAGCAGAACCTGGCCGGCATTGCCGCGGGCATCGCGCTGTCGGGCAAGACGGTGTTCATCTACTCGATCGGCAACTTCCCGACGCTGCGTTGTCTCGAGCAGCTCCGCTACGACGTCTGCTACCACGGCGCCGACGTCAAGGTCGTCGCGGTCGGCGCCGGCTATGCCTATGGCAGCCAAGGCTACACCCACCGCGCGCTGGAGGGTGCGGGGATCATGTCGATGCTGCCGGGCACCGAGGTGTTCGTGCCCTGCGATGTGGGTGAGACAAGCTTGCCGCCGATTATGGCAATCCGAAATTCAGGATATTGTCGACATAGCGGGGGCGGCCTGATAGCTGACGACCTGCACCAACGCCTCCAAGTTGCTACCGCCAGAGATGTCAGTCTCAGTTCGCCAATTCGTCATTTCCACCCTGCGGCGCGCTTTGGGCCGACAGGATCTGCGGTCTTACGTCCGGCTTCGCAGGCTTGCCCTTGAAAAGAGGTTCTTCAAGGACCCGATCTCGGTTCCCGAATTGCGGTCGGCCTTCGAGAGGCTGGGCATCAAGCCCGGCGCCACCGTGTGGGTGCAGTCGTCCTGGAATGAATTCTACAATTTCTCCGGCAAACCGTCGTCAGTGATCGATCTGCTTCTCGAACTGATCGGTCCAGAAGGAACGCTGGTGATGTCCGCAATTCCGCTCAAAATCGACGACCAAAAAATTCTGGAAATCCATAGAGAACCTGTGTCCACTGGCCTGATCGCTGAAACGTTCAGGCGGTACAGAGGAGTCAAGCGCAGCATTCACAATTCGTCCTCGGTTATCGCATTGGGGCCGCGCGCAGAGTTCCTCGTCAAGGATCATCAAATCACGGAGACCCCGTGGGATCCCGAATCTCCCTATCAAAAGCTGATGGAGGTCGACGCTCTCTGTGTCGGGCTGGGAGTAGGGAGGTTTCTGGCATCATTGACACCGCTGCACGCCGTCGAAAGCATCCTTCGCCACGAGAATCCGGACTTTGCAGCGATTTTTCATGGCTCAACCACATATCGGTGGCGTACGCGCGACGGGGATGAGGGAACGCATACCTATCTCAACCGTAACGGTGCGTTCGACGCAGCGTGGCTCGGCCGACATTATCCCGCCGATCAGTACATCGAATTCCGCCTATCGAACCTGTGGATGTGGTCGATTCCGGCGCGCGACGCGATCATGACGGGTGTTTCCCTCGGTCGGCGTGGTATCAGCATGTACCGCATGCCTTGGCACAGGCGCTTTCTGGCTTGATGCTATACTCTTGAAATCAAAAGAGAAAACTCCGGTTGAAGCGCCGCTCGCCGGAGTATATGAAGGCGTTTCTCAACTCGAAGGGCTTGATCAGTGGATAAGCAGGCAGATATCGTTGTCCGATTGCAGACCATTTTCCGGGAGGAACTTGATCTCCCGAATTTGCAGATTTCGTCGCACTCCACCCCCGACGACGTGGACGGATGGGATAGTCTCGCGACCATTCGCATCGTCGCTGCGGTCGAACGAGAATTTGATCGCGAGTTCGAGGCTGCGCAGATCGAGAGCATTCGCTCAGTGGGCGATTTGATCTCGATGATTGCCGTGTGACGCTGGCCCTACGAGCGAGTCTGCCGTGATCAAGCCGATGATGAGGTGGTTGCCACAGCCCACGGCAAGTGACATCGAGCGAACCCGCAATCTCGGCGGAGGCAATGTCGCAGATATAATTCGGCTGGCTCAATATGAATGGGATGTGAGTGGCCTGAGGCGACTCGCAATGGGCCTCTCCGGCATTCAGGACTCGACGGGACAGGCCGGCCTTCAGGCCGTCCGCGTGCTGTTGCTGTCGAATTCGACCGCGCGGCATCTGAAAGAGACGCTGATCGGCACCGGGCTCCGGCATGGTTTGCGCCTCGACGTCATGATCTCCGAATACGAAGATCCCGAGGTCTTGCTGGAGCGCGATCGTGACGGCATCGCTACGTTCGGTCCCGATATCGTCGTAGTTGCGATGGATGTGCATGCCTTCGGCCTGCGGCCTGCGCCCGGGAAGCCCGAGGGCGCTGCCGCGATCGCAGACCGGGCGCTCGAACGCCTGCGTGCCATCCGCGGGAGCATCGGTTCATCGCTCAAGAAGCCCGTCGTCTTTCACACTTTGACGCCGGATCCCGCGCACGTCAGGCTGCATGTCGATCGGTTGATACCGGGCTCGCACGTTGACCTCGTCGGCCGGGTCAACGCGGGTTTGTCTGAGTTCGCAAGATCCAGCGGCGACTTGTTGCTGGACGTTGCGATGCTGTCCGAGAGGATCGGCCAAGACAATTGGTACTCCGCACGACACTGGGCCCTGGCCAAATATCCGTTCGCGCCCGAAAATGCGCCGCTCTATGCGGAGCATCTGGTCAGGCTGGTCGCGCTAAAGTTCGGCAAGTCGCGCCGGGTTCTCGTGCTCGATCTCGACAACACCATGTGGGGTGGGATCGTGGGCGACGACGGCAAGGAGAACCTGCTGCTCGGCCCTGGAAGTCCGGTTGGGGAAGCGCACTGCGCCCTCCAGGCCATGGCTAAGGAGTTGCGCAACCGTGGCATCGTGCTCTGCGTCTCCTCAAAGAACGAGGAGAGTGTTGCCCTGGATGCGTTCCGCACCCATCCGGAGATGGTGCTGGTCGAGGAGGACATCGCCGTCTTCCAGATCAACTGGACCGACAAGGCAGCAAATCTGCAGGCACTGTCCGAGATTCTCAGCCTTGGTCTCGATAGCTTTGTCTTCCTGGACGACAATCCGGCGGAACGCGCCCAAATCCGCTTTGCGCTGCCTCAGGTCGCGGTGCCCGAAGTCCCCAAGGATGTTACGGAGTGGATCCCAGTCTTCCAGTCTGCCTGCTACTTCGAGGCCACTGGATTCACGGCAGAGGATCGTGACCGGGTCGCCTACTATCGGGCTGATGCCCGGCGCACGGCGCAACTGAAGTCGTTCGCGCGGCAGGAGGACTATCTCCAGTCGCTCGACATGGAGTTGCAGGTCAATCCGTTCGATGCGATCGGGCGCAAGCGGATCGCGCAATTGATCTCGAAGTCCAACCAGTTCAACCTGACGACCAAACGCTATTCGGAGGCTGACGTGGCGTCGGCCGAGGCCGACCCGCGCCGCATCACCATGCAGATGCGCCTCAGCGACACATTTGGCGACAATGGCATGATTGGCGTCGTCATCGCGGATATCGGCACGGATGCGATCGATATCGACACGTGGCTGATGTCGTGCCGCGTGCTTGGACGCGGCGTTCCCGAGGCGACATTGGATTTGCTCGTTGCTCGTGCGCGGGATCTTGGCAAGGAATTCGTGCGCGGCGTCTACGTTCCGACCAAGAAGAATATGATGGTCGCGGATCACTACCGCAATCTGGGATTCGAATTGATCGGTGAACGTCCCGGCGGCGAGACCGCCTGGGAGCTTTCCGTGAACGCCTATCAGGACAAGAAGCCGCCCATTCGCATCCGTGATGCCGTTGGCGCGCGCATTTAGGGAGACAGACTTTGAGCACGGCATCAAGCCTGATCGATGAACAGCGTTTTCCGCAGCTCGCTTCGTTGATGCGGACCCAGTATGAACGGACGCCAGCGCATCGTAACTATCTCGAGACGCGGTTTTCGCACGCCTCGGCTGAAGACTTCACGACGCTCGAGGAGCTCGCAAGCCAAATTCGCCAGATCGCGGGTCCGCGTCTCGGCGAAATCTGCGACGGCTACGATTTCATCTGCAAGATCGTGCGCGAGGAAGAGATCTTTTTCCGACGGAAAGGGCGATACAGGCTCCAGACTTTCGAGGAGGCCAATCGTCTGGTCTACAGCGATACCGAATATATGGGCCGGTACATGGACGGCCTGCTCCTGACCCAGATCTACTGGTCGAACCACACGGCTTGCTACCAGTTCTATCGCAACGTGTTCCTGAAGCAGGCGCCCGCCAGTTACGACTATCTGGAAATCGGTCCGGGGCACGGATTGCTGATCTATCAGGCTCTCAAGGATGAGAGATCGGGGAGCGTGAAGGGCTGGGACGTAAGCAAGGCGAGCATCGGCCAGACCTGGGATGCGCTGACGGTCATGGGCATGTCGGGCAAGAAGCCCGAGCTCGTTCTGCAGGATTTGTATGCCGTCCCGGACGACAGCGCGAAGTTCGATTGCCTTACCTTCTCGGAGGTTCTCGAGCATCTGGAGGATCCGAAGGGGGCGCTGGTCAAGCTGCGGTCGCTGCTCAAGCCGGCCGGCCGGCTGTTCGTTAACGTTCCGATCAACAGCCCTGCGCCGGATCATCTCTATCTGCTGCGCTCGCCGGAAGAAGCGGTCGACGCGGTGCGCGCGGCCGGCTTCGAGATTGAACGCGCGGAATTCTTCCCGATGACAAATCACACGATGGAGCAGGCGCGGAAGCACAAGCTGACGATTTCCGCCTGCATCATTGCAAGACCCAACTGATGTCGTCCCCAGCCCGCCCCGAGCTGATCTTCGACCATGTCGGCCTGGTCGTGCAGGACCTGACGTCCGGATTCGCCAATGTCTGCTCGCTGCTGCCGATCGTTGCGGCCACGCGGGTCTATGACGATCAGGTGCTGGGCGTCTCGGTGCAGTTTCTGCGCGATGCCGGCGGTGTGATGTTCGAACTGATCGCGCCGCTCGGGGACAATTCTCCGGTTGCGAAGATCGCCGCGTCTGGCAGGGGCGTGCTCAATCAGATTGCCTATCGGGTCGGGAATCTGGCAGCCGCCGCGGACTATTTCCGCGCGCGCGGTGCCACTCCGACGGGCGCGGCAAAGCCTGCCATCGCCTTCGACGGCGCTCCGGTGCAGTTTTTTCTGACCAAGGAGTTCGTCGTCGTCGAGCTCATCGAGAGCGAAGGCGCTTCGCGCGAATTTGTCCCTGTCTAAGGGCGCATCCGTCAGCCGGCGCGGCGAAGGCTGGTGCGGGCTGCTTCGAATGCGCGCTGCACGCAGGACAACACCGCGGGGCCGATCTGGCCGGCATCGAAATGGCCGGCAAATCCAAACAGGGATTGAAAGCCTTCGACCTCATATCCGCCTTCGGGGACCTGAGCCGTCGTCGGAAGGTATCCGCAAAGCGATCCCAGATAGCCTGCGTGGAGACGGATGCATCCCGGCGGCTTGGGCAGGGCATTCCCGATTTCAGCCTCCCATTCGACCGACGGTTCTGCCGAGATGGCGACAATCTCGAGCGCGTCATCGAAGCCGAGAACCTGCACGCAGAGAGGCTTTGCCGGCGCTTTGCCGTGAAAGAAGGTGCTCAGCGGCACGCTTGCCGAGCCGATCCTCAACTGCTGCGGATTGAACGTTCTTGCCGCGGGCTGCTGCGCGATCTCGTCCAGTTCGCTCGCGAGACTTTCGCTCCAGCGGCGCCAGTCGTCCGCCGACGGGGATGGAAACAGATTTCCGAAGAACGCAATTCGCGCCAATTGCTGCAATCGCTCGCGAAGAGGAATCGCGCGCGGTGCCGGCACGATATTTGGTCTGATATTGCCGCAAAATCCGGTCAGGAACAGGCACGGAATGGGGCCGAGCCGCTCGCGAAGCCGCTCGCGAACCTTGCCGGGAAAGTCGGCACTGATCGCATTGGTCGGGATCACGGCGGTCGGGTGGCAGGTGTAGTGCCAGAGCAGTGCGATCGGCTGATCGTCGCGGAGGTCTCGCATGAGAACGACAGTCGCCAACTCGTTCTTCGGTCCCTTCGGGTTCGGCGAGAAGGCGATGCTGGTCAGGTTGAATCCGTGCATCCTGCCGATCGTCGGGAACGGCCAGTAGCGTCGGCGGTTGATCGAATGCCGCAGCGGGCCTTCAATAATCTCGAAGGCGACCTGCGTGGGCTCTTGCCCCAGGATTTGTCGGACCAGGTCGTCGACGACATCGCCAAGCTCCGCCACATATTGCTCATCCGGAATGCCGAGCGGTGCGCAAGCCTTATCGGTCGCCGGAGCGCTGTGTGTGTGGGTTGCCTGCAATACGATCTCGTCGCGGCCAAATCCCCGCTTCGTGAGCTTGCCGATGATGAGATCCTGAAGCTCCGTGCCGACCTGCAGCAGATCGAAGGACAGAAGAAGGACTCGGCGGCCAGGCCCCTCGAACAAGATCGCTCCGACTTCGATGGCGTCGAGAATGTCGGCGATGGGGGCGGTCCTGGACGGATGGCCCGCAAGCCGGACGGGACGGTCGCGCGGTGTGATGTCCCGACGGCCTACTCGCGCAACGATCTTCGACAAAGTTCGGCCTCCGCCATGATGGTACGGATGTCACTACCCAATTCCGTACGTTTGTCCAAGCCGGAACCGGCATCTCATCGCTTGTCTGCGAACGAGCGGAATACTAAGGCTTACCGGCGATGGAACAGCGGCGTATTCGGAGCGGGACAGTGATCGGACAGATCTGCCATTTCCAGCAGATCGAACTGCCACGCTCGTGCACAACGTGATCGAGTCGGGCCCAAGCCGCTTTCGCCGCATCCTGGGTGGATGGTCGGCGAATTCGATGATCGTTCTGCTTGCGCTGACGCAGCAGATTGTTCTTATTCCGTTCTTCTTGCGGCATCTGGGGCACGAAACGCTCTCCGCGTGGCTCACGATCTTCGCCGCAGGAAGCCTGGTGCAGGCTGCCGATCCCGGTCTTCACGCGTGGAGCCTGAATCGCTTTCTTTCGTTAAAGTCGCGAGCCGACGCGGATCGCCGTACGCGCCGCTACTTCGCCGGCGTCCTCTTGCTTTTCATTGGTGTCGCCGCGGGCCTGATTGCCATCATCGGCATCCTGCTAATGCTGGTGAATCCCGCAAACGTTCTCGGGTTTCGCAATGAACCGGAGTTCGATCTGGCTTTCGCAGTGGTGACCCTCGGCCTTGCGACAACGCTGCCGGTGAACCTCGCGAGTGCGCTCTATCGCGCCCGCGGTTTGTACGGTCGTGTCGTCGCCGTGCAGGCATGGGGGACGGCAATTGGCCAGGTCGCGCAGGTGATCGCGGTGCTTCTGACGGGCGACCTGCTGATGGTCGCCTTGGCGTTTGTTGCCGGACAAGTCGGCGTCTCCGCGTTCATACTGCTATCGGATTTGAAGCGGCACTTTCCATTCCTGCGCGGCCTTCCGCAGCGCGTCTCGGGCGGATGGGTGAGGGCTCAATTCGCCGGCGCATTTCCGTTTGGCGTCATGAACTTTGCCGAAGTCGGAATGGCGTATCTCTCGGTTCTTCTCGTCGGCGCCTTGGTGTCCGATCGGGCCGCGATCGCCCAGTGGGTGCTTACCAGGACCGTTGCGAATTTCCTCCGCGGCCTGTGCTATCAATTCTCACTGCCGATTGCAGCGGAACTCGGGCACGATCATGCTTTGGGTGCGCGCGACAGCCTGCGGGCCCTGTATGCCAAAGGCCTGTTCGTGGTGACGTTCACGGTGAGCCTGATTGCGGGTGGCCTGTTGTCGTTTTGGCGTGAGTTCTTCGAGCTTTGGACCGCCGGGGCAATCCCATATGACGCAAAGCTGGCCTTGGTGCTCATTGGCGGCACGTGCCTCGTCACGCCGGCGACGTTCGCCATGAGCTACGCAAGCTACAGCAACAGGGGCACTCTGCTGCTTTGGACCAAGTCGTTGCAGATTATGATTTTCTTCAGCCTTTCCGCGTTCCTCATTCCGGCGCTTGGTCCGCTGGGGGCGGCAATCAGCCTGACGGCGGGAGATGTGCTGGCTCAGCTCGGTGTCCTGTTCTCAGTCTTGCTCGTCCAAACTGCGAAGAATCCCGTGCGGCTCACGGTTCTTCTCTTCGGAATGATGGTGGCAGTCGTCGCTTCCGGATCGATCATGGGAGAAGTAGCTCGGTACGTGATACCGGGAACGGGATTCATCGCCTTCACCCTGCAATGCATCTTCTGGCTCGCGGGCATGGCGCTGATCGGCGCGCCGTTGGCAAGAAGCCATGTGCGAAATCAACTCATCCAATGGATCCCACATTGAACGAGCGCAAACGCGGCCTGTTTGAGCCGATCCATCCACCGCATGAGGAGCTTGCAAAGGCGCTGTTTGCGGAACTATCTCGGTCAGCGCACCCGTGAAGCGGATCATTTTTGATCGATCGCGATGACCGATAGGTGCTAGCGGAGACCGGCCTAGCGGATGAGGTATTTGCCGTAGGCCGTATTCTTCAGCGGCTCGGCGAGCTTCGCGAGCTGTTCAGCGCCGATGAAGCTCTCGATGAAGGCGACTTCCTCCGGACAGGCGATCTTCAGTCCTTGCCGTTTCTCCGCGATGTAAATAAACTCGGAGGCTTTCAGCAGCGATTGCTCGCTGGAAAGAAAAATCGTCAATCTTTTCAATATGTTATATTGCGGGATCTGCTGGCATTGCTAGGCCTCAACCTGTGGGCTAGGAATGGAGCGGGGACGTCTCCGACACCACACTTCCAGGCGCTGCGCTCTTTCCGGCTGACCGACAAAGGCATCTTGACGAAGCGCGTCCTCATCGTTCGCAGGCCTCGATGTTTTTCGTGCTGGAGGGAGAGCAGGACGGGGAATGGGTGACTTATCTCAACGGCGATCTTTATTCCCAAGCATCGCCCGCGCCGGTCTATCAGGAGCTCGAAGGTTCGTTGGTCCCGATCGTTTCCCACCGATATGCCGCGGCGATCGAGCGGCTGAAGAGATTCCACACTTGCGATGTCTGGATTTGGCGTCTGCAACGGGCTGGACGTTCGTGCAGTCATCGAGCGGTGACGGATCAGGTGCGTCGGGTTGGTGCTATGACTACGTAGACAACGGGCGCTTTGTGGACCATGCCTATCTGGATGCGTTTCCCGGTCAATCGCCGCAGCGCGAAAAAACAACGTCGCAACAACATAGATCAAATCTTTCCTGATCCCGACAGGACTGTCGCGGCCGACCCCTTGCACGGTCGGCCCAGTTGCATTCCGGTCCGGACGACGTAGTACGAGCTTGAGAATGAGGGTCTTTCAGAATTCAGGCTACTATCCGTCGTACGCATCGCGCCTGCGACGGCTTGCCGCGAATGCTTTGACCTTCAAGCAGCAAATCCAGGTATTCCTCGATGATCGCTATGGGGCCTGTCACATGCTGCTTCCGATCAGCTGCGGCGATAGTGATGCATTCTTCACGAATTGGGACGACCAATCTTTACAGCGCGGATGGGCCCGAGAAGCGGGCCTTCCCAAGACGCTTCCGCTGGAAGATATCTTGCTCGCGCAAATTGAAGCGCACCGCACCGAGATATTCTACAACCTCGATCCGGTTCGCCTTGCCAATGGATTTCTTCGGCGGCTGCCGGGTTGCGTCAAAAAAAGCATCGCTTGGCGTAGCGCTCCGTCCGGGCCGGTTGATTTCTCGGATTATGATCTTGTCGTGGGAAATTTCCCCGGCATTCTCGCCGAGATGAGCAGTCGCGGTTACCGGACTGCTTATTTCGCGCCTAGCCACGATCCGGTTATGGATCGCTTTGCGGATAACAGGGATCGCCCGGTCGATGTGGTTTTCGTCGGTGGATATTCACGCCATCACACGCGGCGAGCCGAAGTCCTGAATGCTGTCGCTGGCCTGGCTGATCAATCACGTGTCGTGTTCCATTTGGATCCTTCGCGGCTCTCTCGCCTTGCCGATTCGCCTCTCGGAGTCTTACCGCCGTTGAACAGAAGCCGGCGTCCGTCAAAAGTGCGGTCGGTTTCGCAAGGACCCGTCTTCGGTCTGGAGCTCTACGATGTCTTGTCCAAGGCCAAGATCGTTCTGAACGGAGCCATCGACATGGCGGGAGAGGAGCGCGGGAATATGCGCTGCTTCGAGGGCATGGGCTGCGGAGCCCTTCTGTTGTCCGATGCGGGAAAATACCCAGTCGGAATGACCCCCGGAAGTACCCTCGTCACCTACACGACTGGGGTTGACGCTGTAGCGCAGATACGCCGTCTGTTGGCGGATGACGGGCATCGTGAGGCTATTGCGCGCGAAGGTCACAAAATGATATCCACGACTTATTCGAAGAGAGACCAATGGCAGGCGTTTCAGAAGCTGCTTTGACGGTCCAGAGCAGGATGTCGAGCGACCCCATGGTGAACAAATTCATTCCCATTTCACAGCCTTCCATCGGGATGCGAGAAAAGGAACTCGTGCTCGCCGCCGTGGAGTCCGGCTGGGTATCGTCCATCGGAAAATTCATCGACGAGTTTGAAAATTGTTTCGCCCGGTATTGCGGAACCGAGTTTGCAATCGCGGTGAGCAACGGGACGACCGGCCTTCATCTTGCTCTGGCCGCATTCGGAATCGGGCCCGGCGATGAGGTGATCATTCCGGATTTGACATTCGTCGCCACTGCGAATGCGGTAGCCTACACTGGTGCGACACCCGTTCTTGCTGACATCGATCCGGAGACGCTTTGCATTGATCCCGGTTCTGTCGAGGCTCTGATCACGCCGCGTACAAAGGCTGTGATGCCCGTCCATCTTTACGGTCATCCCGCGGACATGGATGCGATTGCTTCGATCGCGAAGTCCCGCGGCATCATCGTCATTGAAGATGCGGCTGAGGCGCACGGCGCCGAATACAAGGGACGGCGCGTTGGCGGACTCGCCGATTGCGGCGTCTTCAGCTTCTATGGAAACAAGATCGTGACCACCGGCGAAGGTGGCATGCTGACGACGAACGATCCCACATTCTACAACAGAGCGAAGCGACTTCGTGATCACGCGATGAGCTCAGACCGTCGCTATTTCCACGATGAGCGAGGGTTCAACTATCGTATGACCAATCTTCAGGCGGCCCTCGGGGTCGCGCAGATGGAGCGAATAGATGAATTTCTTGCTCGCCGCGCGGAAATCATGGCGTGGTATCGGTCCGTCGTTCGTACGAGTGATGTGGTCCGGCTCAATCGCGTGCAGAACTGGGCTCACAGCGCATTCTGGATGGTTTGCCTGGAGGTTGACCGCTTTGACGCCGGCACTCGCGCCGCGTTCATCCAATCACTGAAGCAGCGCGGCATTGATTCTCGACCGTATTTCTATCCTCTGTCGACGATGCCGATGTACCAGCAGGAGTCGTTGCCGGTGGCGGCACGCAAGTCCCGAGTCGGACTCAATCTGCCCTCGTTCTTTGATCTGACCAAGTCTGACGTTGAGCGAATTGGCCACGTCGTGAATGAGTTGATCGAGGATGCGTCTCTTCGATGAAGGATGCGCCGCCCCCATTGGCAAACAGGATTGCGAGGAAGGTAAGATCGCTGTTCATGCGGTCGGAACTTCAGGCCTACCTTTCGTCGATTTCGGCGGACAATCCGTTGCGCGGCTTGCCTGCGAAGATCGTTGGCGACGCATCTGCTGATCCCACCGAATTATTCAACCACTATGACGCGTTTGGCTTTTGGGTCGCCGCCAGGCTGGCGCGCGAAACACGTCCGCGCCGGATCCTCGATATCGGAAGCCCCAAAGCGCAAAATGCCATTCTTTCCGCCTATCACGACGTAACGGCTGTTGTACTCGCCGATTGTCATGATCGCTTTAGTGCCATTCGATACGTCCAGCACGATGTCACGCTACCTCTTCCTTTTCCTGCGGGCGCGTTCGACTGCTTTACCTCCACGGTAGCTTTGCCGTTGATCGGGCTTGGAAGGTACGGTGACCGGCTTGACGGCAATAGCCTTCCAAACCTCGTGTCCGAGCTCGGGCGGGTGATGTCCGATGACGCAATCCTTCTTATCAGTATGACCGTTGGCCCGAACCTGCTCGCGTTTAATAATGGATGGTACCTTGATCTAGCAACCATCCGCAGCTTGTTTGCCGGTTGGCGCCTTGTGGAGGTGGTTGTCGATAACTGGTCCTCGCCGAAAGGCCTTGATCGAGGGGACGTATCTCAGCGCTTCGCGAATGTGGAGCAACTACCGGTCATAGCCAGAGGCGACTATCGTGTGGCTTTCTGCGCGTTGGTCCGTCAAACCGAACCGGCAGATGGCTCATAATGAAAGCTCTCGCCCATAAGGTTTTGAATGCATGGCAACATCGGAAGATGCGGGCCTTTGGCTCGCGGGTTCTGATGCCACGTTCGGTGCGAATGCTGCGTGGATTTTCCGTGCGGTTTCTCGCAAGTGTCGATGAGAGAGCGTATCTGCGTGTCGGCGAAAATTGTCTGTTGAACGGGCCTATCGTCTTTGAGGCGCGTACTGGACAGGTCGACATCGGTGATCGCTGCTACATCGGTGCCAACAGCACAATTCTCAGTCGAAATCGGGTCACGATCGGGAACGACGTCACGATCGCTTGGGACGTCACCATCTATGACCACGATTCTCATTCAATGAACTGGCGTGATCGGGCGCTCGCAGTGAAGCTGTTCTACGAGCGATACGGCTATCCGGACTGCTTTGATCAGCTTGACTGGACTAACGTTGGATCGGCGCCTATCGTCATCGGGGACCGCGTCTGGATGGGTTTTGGTGTCACGGTTCTCAAGGGCGTGACGGTTGGAGAGGGGGCGATCATAGCGTCTCGAAGTGTTGTGACGCGGAGCGTCGAGCCCTATACGGTCGTTGCCGGGAACCCGGCGCAAATGGTTCGGAAGCTTGACCCAGTTCATACTTAATCATCGAAAGAGCGTATCGGTATTGTGATGCCCGAGCCGGACGGAAAGTTTTACCACACCTGGGAACAAGCGATCTCGATCCTCCGGTCTGACCCGCTTCATCAGACGCTGGTCTACGACGCTTATTTGACCGCCGATCTGACGGGGAACTGTCGCCGCTTCGCAGAAAGCCGAGAATTCGCCGAGGTGATCAGGTTGATCGAAGTATATCGCCCAGGAAGCCGGGATGTATTGGATGTCCCCGCAGGCAACGGTATCGCGACATTTGCTTTTGCGAAACTTGGGTTGAATGTTGTCGGCGTTGAGCCTGATCCTTCTTCGTCAGTCGGTCGCGGTGCGATCGCGACCGTTCTCAATTCGGAGGGGCTGAAGGCGCGCATTGTGGATGCCTTTGGCGAGAAGCTGCCATTCGAGGAGAACAGCTTCGACGTGGTGTACGTCCGGCAAGGTCTCCACCACGCTCAGGACCTCAAGGCGATGCTGTCGGAATATGCTCGCGTGCTTCGTCCGGGCGGGCTGCTCTTGGCATGCCGTGAACATGTCGTCGACGATTATGGACCCAGCCTCCAGGCGTTTCTGGATTCGCAAGTCGACCATCAATTGTACGGAGGGGAGAATGCCTTCACCCTGGCCGACTACCGTGAGGCTCTCTCCAGCGCCGGTTTGACGATCTTAGCTCAGTTCGGGCCGTACGATTCCATGATAAATCTGCACCCGAACACGGAGGAGAGCCTATTGGATAAGGTTCGGGACTCCCGTCCAGGCAGACTTCTTGGGCTCATCTTGCCGAGGTCGGTCGTAAACCGGATCGGGATGTGGTACCTGCGGCGCTCGAATCGACCAGGTCGCCTCTACTCCTTTGTCGCAGTGGCACCATAGAAGCGCCCACATGCTTCAACGTTTTCTTCCCCTCGCGGTAAAGATTCGCAAAAGGCATCCCGGAGTCTTTTATTTCCTGGCGCGCATCGCGAAGCGTTTCTTCGGCCAAACGCTAGGAGTTTTCCCGCGCATATTGGGCAACGAGGTTGAGGCGGTCACCGAGATATTGCGTAGCTCGCAATGGAACATGGCCTACGGGCGGGGTCTCGTGCATGAGCGCCTTGAGGCCGAATTTTCGGAGTTTGTAGGTACGAAGCATGCCGTCGCCGTAGGCAGCGGGGGCATGGCATTGCAAATGTCTTTGCGAGCGCTGGGCCTGAAGCCCGGCGACGAAGCGATCCATCAGGTCGACACCTGTTCGGCCACCGCGATGGCCGTCATGAACGCCGGTGTTACCCCGATATTTGCCGATATTTCCGAGCAGACTTTCATGTTGGATTGTGCCGATGTTCAAAGGAGGATCGGAGGCCAAACCAAGGCGCTCATCGCAACCCACATGTGGGGAAATCCGGAAGATGTGTCGAAGCTCCGGCAAATAGCGCACGATAATGGCCTCAGGTTTGTGGAAGATACCTGTCTCGCGCTAGGTGCCATAGCAGCGGGAAAGCCGGCCGGCTGTTGGGGTGACGTTGGAGTCTTTTCGTTCGGATGCTTAAAGCCGATTCAAACCGGTGAAGGAGGAATGATCGTCACCAATGATGAAGCGCTGGCAAAGGAACTGAGATCCCTGAGACATTGGGGCGATCGAACGATCGAGTTTGGCGTGCGGGACGTCACACAGCTGGCCTGGAACGGGCGGATGTCGGAGATCCTCGCCGGAATCGCCCGAGAACAATTGCGAGGCTATCCGGGTCATCTTGAGGAATTGCGCGCCAGAGTGGCCGACTTCCGGAGTGCTTACGCCGACTGTCCCGGATTTTCGATGGTGCTTGGTGCAACGGACTCCGTGCCGTCCTCTGCGTTTACCCAAGTGGTCCTGCGGCTCGAAGAGAGCGCATTCGGCCTTAGCAAGAGGGAGCTGATGGATTTCCTCGGCCAAAGCGGAGTTCCTCATTGGCACGCCAATTTTGAGCTGATCAACACCTTGTCGTTCTTCCGGGGTGATGCGTGGCGTGACTGGATCTTGCGAGGTGACATTGATCGTGTCGCGGCCAACAACTCCGGTTCGTTCCCGGCGGCCGAGCGCGTCTACGCCCAATCTGGATTGGGCCTCTCGAAGTCAAACTTCCTGTCGGATGGCAACAGAAGGCATCTGGACACCGTCATTCAATCGCTGAGCAGGAAGAGCGGGTCTTGATCAAGCTTGGTGTGATCCTATTGTCGAGGCCCGAATTTGGCGGGACTTATCAATACAGCCTGTCCACGCTTGAGGCGCTCCAGTACACGAAGCGATTTCAGGTCACGATCTACGGAGATCCCTCAAACCGCGATTGGCGACGATGGGGGCACCCGGTTAGACCTTACGTCGAAGGGCGTCTCAGCCAGGCTGCCTATCTGCTGTCTTACCAGCTAGGGCTGCCGCGGAACGATCCGTTCCGAGAAGAAGATATTCTTCTCGCTCCGATCTACTCGTTGGCCACGCTGCACACCGCGCGGCCGTTTGCGTATACGTTGCACGACCTGCAAGAGCATCATTTTCCGGAGCGCTTTTCCTGGCAGCAACGGGAATGGCGTCATCGGGTGCACAAAGCGCTGTCCAGCCGAGCAAGCGCAATCATATGTGAAGCAAATCACGTAAGAGAAGACATTGTGTCCAGCTTCGGAGTTCCGCAGGAGAGAGTGGCGAAGCTGATTGCGCCGCCTTTCGCGCGGGTGAGGGTCCCGGTGACTCGCGTTGAACTGGAGAAAGTGCGAAGCCGGCACAACTTGCCTGAGAAGTTCATCTTCTACCCGGCGCAGTTCTGGCCGCACAAGAACCATGCCCGATTGGTCGAGGCTTTCAAATTGATCGTCTCTCGACATCCGGACGTGCAGCTGGCTCTTACGGGCAACAAAGGAGACGAGTACCAATCGGTTGTCGGCCTCATCGGCACGCTCGGCTTGGAGCGAAACGTCCGGCATTTGGGCTACCTGGAACAGGCCGATCTGGAAGCAATTTATCAGCTCGCAACAGCTCTGGTCATGCCGTCACTGTACGAGAGCGTCAGCATTCCGATCTTTGAGGCGTTTCAGCTCGGTACGGCTGTGGCGGCATCAAATATCCTATCGTTGCCGGATCAGGTAGGAGACGCAGGCCTCCTGTTTGATCCGCATTCGGCTGGATCAATTGCGAGCAGCATTACAGCCATCCTGGAAAGTCCCGACCTTAGAGAAACGTTGCGTGCTCGGGGCCATTCGCGGATGCAAGCCCTGACACCGGAGTTATACGGCGCGAGCCTCGAAGGATTGCTGCAAGCGATGCGCGAGAGAGGTTCTCAACCGCACCGCCAGTGATTGCAACGTGATAGCTCGCGATCTGGAAGCTGTAGTTCCTGTCGAGCCAGGCCTTGTAGGCACCGCTGACGATCTCTTCCCACCAGCTCTGGTGCTCGAGGTACCAGTGGACGGTTTGATCGAGGCTCGCCTCGAACAGGACGTTGCAACGCTCGCCGACTTCCGTTGCGAGCTTGCGCGCATCGATCGCGTAGCGGTGGTCGTGGCCGGGCCGGTCCGTGACATGCCGGAATCAGCGAGCGGCACGATTGGCCGGTCGCCGCCAGGCATGACGGGAAATGCGCCGCCAGCGGCGGATCTTAGGCAAAGGCGCGGTCGATCAGGTCGCAGATCGTGCCGACGACCTCGCGATTGCTCGGATGCTGATAGGGACCGTAATTGTTCGAGCAATTGGTGATCGGGGCAGGCAGCCCGTAAGTCACCCCGAAGGAGGGGACGAGATGATCGCTGGCGGCCTTGCTGGCGGCGTAGGGCCAATTGGGCGGTAGGGCGTTGACTCCGAGAACGGCGGGTCCGTCGGTCCGAGCGATCCGTAGACCTCATCGGTCGAGATGTGGAGAAAGCGCGCATGCTGCATCACGTCTGATGCGCGCCAGGCATCGAGGGCAGCCTTGAGCAGGGTGAACGTGCCGAGCACGTTGGTCTGGAGGAATGCCCTCCAGATCAAGGATGGACCGATCCGCGCGGGATTCGGCGGCCAGATGCAGCACGCGATCGGACTTGTGCTCGTCGAACAGCGCACGCACCGAACCGGCATCCCTGATGTCGCCCTTGGCGAAGACGATGCTGCCGTTCGCGATCAGCGACTCGAGGCTGCGGATATTGGCCGCATATGTCATCGCATCCGCCACGACCAGCCGGTCGTCGGGACGAACGGCTCGCCACGCATGCGCCAGATTCTGGCCGATGAACCCGGCCCCTCCAATGATTAAAACGTTATGCATGCAGCACCATGACGATGGCATTGGCTTGCCTCAACAGGCCGGGACCCTTGGGCAGTGGCGGTGAGACGTGGCCTCGGCGTGACATACCAGAGAACGAAAATGAGCAGGGCACCGTTCGACAGCAGGGTCGTGGCCAGTGGTACGTTAAGGAGCACCTGGCTCAACAGTCCCCCCGACAGCATGATGAATCTCGGAGGCAGGCCGGCCGAGGCCCGGTTTCCGAGAGATATGATGAGCCCGCAGGCGGCCGCCGCCACCGGCGCCGCAAGGGGGCCGACGGATGCGATTCCCTCGGTGGCAAATAGTGATGCGTTCAGGTTCCCGAGCTCATAATTCTTGGACATCAGGACCGATAACGGGTCGTCATAGGAGCAGCCGAGGAACGTCTTAATCACAAGGATCTGGCAAAAGTGCGTTACCTGATGGGTCGAGAAGAAGTCGTTGTAGACGTCAAGTGCGATTGAGGGGAAGGCGATCATCCGGAAGTTCACCGCCGAAAAGTATTTGATGAAAAATTCGTACGGGATGGCTCCGAGGCTGTACGGAATGATCAGCAATAGTCCGAGCGAGATCGGCAGGAGCAGGGACAGCACAATGGCGGCTCTGGGTTCGAGCTCTCGGGCGACGACCGCGAGAAAGAGAAGCCAGAACGGGGCAAACAACGTCAGCTTGGTCAAGGTGATCGGATAGAACGCCAGCAGCAGCAGAAGAGCAATTGCGGCTTTCACTCGTTCGCCGCTCATGATGAAGCTGGCGAAGGCGAATGGCAGCAGCGCGTTCGACGTTATGCCGATCGCGTATCGGAGCGGGGCAGGAAAATCCAATGCATTGCGGAAGTCATAGATCGCGCTGATACCTGCCAGCCTGAAATTGTAGAATGCACCGGCCACGATCGTCGTGGCCGCGATGGTCAGGATGGCCAGCCGCAACTTCTTCGTCGCGTCATCGCTCAGCACGACATGTTGCTTGACGGGCCGCGTGATGAAAAGCACCGGGACCAGGAACGCGACGATCGAAGCAATGGCGGAAGCAAGGGGCAGCGCCCTGTCATAGGGAAACTTCGAGAACACGCCGAGCCACGTATATCCCGCAACCAAGGTGTACAGATAGAAGCCGACGAAATAGCCGAAACTGAACCGGGCACGCGCAAGGAGGATGGCGACAGCCGCGAGCAGCAGGACGAGCAGGGTCGCCGTCGGCAACTGCGCCTGCACGAAGGCGGCGGCCCCGGTGTAACCGTAGTACCGGGCGACATAGACCAGCGACAGGCAGCAGGCGGCGAGGTGAATCCAAAGCAGCAGCAGGCGTCCTTGCCACGACGAAGGTGTCACAAGGCCGAAGGCCCCGGTCGGTCCGAGGGCTCGTTCCGCAGCTTTCATGCCGGCTTGCCGAAGAGTGTCCGGGGGGTCACGTACCAGAGTATGAAGAGTAGTGCAGCGCCGTTGGTTACGAAAGTAATTGTGAGAGAGACGTTGAGGAATATCTGGAGCATCATGCCAGCCGACAGCAGGACAAATCGCCATGGCAGGCCGGAGGAGGCGGAGTTGCCGGCCGCGATGATCAGGCCGCAAACGAAGGCCGCCAGCGGCGCAAGCACGACACCGACCGAGGCGATGCCTTCGGTTGCGAACAGTGAGGCGTTGAAATTCCCTGCATTGTAGGCGTTCTGCATCACGATCGCCAATGGCTCGCGGTAGGGGCAGTCGATGAAGGATTTCAGGACGTTCACCTGACAAAACCAGGTCAGGTCATGATGGGCAAAGAAGTCGTTGTAGAAGTCGAGGGCGCTGGAGGTCAGCGCGATCATTCTGAAATTGACCAGGCTGAAATAGCCAATGAACTGTGGATAGGAGATGGCGTTCAGGTCGAACAGCCTCGCTAGCAATACGCCGAACAGGATTGGCGCCAGCAGTGACAGCGTCACGGCTGTTCTCGCCAAGAAGAGCTGCGAGGTGACCGCCAGGATGATCAGCCACACCGGCGCAAAGAGCGCGAGCTTGCTTAGGGTGATCGGGTAGAACATCAGCAGCAGCAGCAGGCATAACGCGGCCCGCCACCTGGCGCGTTGGACGACGAAGAACGCGAAGGCGAACGGCAGTAAGACGTTCGGGGTGACCCCCAGCCCGTACTGGAGCCAGGCCGGAAATTCGAGCTGATTGCGGAAGTTGTAGATCTCGGAGATTCCGACCACCCTCACATTGTGGAGGGCGCCGACCGCGAGCAGTACGACCGCGAGCGCCAGGATGGACGTCAGCAATCGTCGAAAACTCGTCTCGGACAAGGCGAACCTCTGCCCGGCAGGCAGCGTGATCAACATGGCGGGAAACAGAAACGCCAGTCCCGAAGCGAATGCCGACGCATAGGCCATGATGTGATCGTAGGAGAATGTCGACAGCGGCAGGAGCCAGAGGTATCCCATCAGCATGGTGAAGAAGTAGAAGCCGACGAAGTAGCCGAAGCTGAAACGGCACACCGCGAACAGGATGGACAACAGGGCGAACGGGGCGACGTTCAGCGCGGCAAGCCAGAGCCTGTCGCTGTCTGGGACGGTCAGGCGCATGAGTGGCGCGTAGTACTGCACCACATAGCACATTGAGACGAAGCAGACCGCCACGTGCAGGTAGAGCAGGAAGACGGGCCCGAGCCCCTCATTGCGGCGCGTTCCGGCCTCTACGGGGCTGCGGTTGAGGATGTCGTTCACTTTGCTGCTCATCTGCGCAGGGATGGTTGTCTGCGACACCGTGGTCGGCCGATCAGTCTCTCGTGACGGCGAAGTTGTGGAGAAATGCAATCGAACCGAACGCGATCAGGATCGACGCGACCGCGGCGATAAACAGCAGCGAGGACCGCTTGGCGCCGACCGGTATCGGCATCGCTTCGGGCGCGAGCGTGACGCGCGTGCCCTTGAACGCCCGCGCGGCGATCTGTGCCTCGATGAGGTTCGCTGCAAGGACATCGTGCCGGGCGCGCAACATCGTGACATCGCGCGTTGATTGGGCGCGCTCCTCGCTAAGGACCGCCAGCAGGTCCAGTTGGTTGGCGATTTCCTTTCGCAGCCCGTCGATGTCCGCCGTCGTCTTGTTGCCGTCTTCGGCCTGTGCTGCGGCGCGCTGCTGGAGTGCTGCGCCGCGCTCGAGCTGTCTGGCGCGAAGGAGGCTCTCGGCTTCGGGCAGCAGTCCGCTCAGGCGGTCCATGATCTTTCCATAGTCGGCGATCTGCCGATCTATCTCATCGCTCGTCTCTTTCCAAAGGACTGTCCGCAAAGCGGCGGCCTCGCGCAAGACATCGCTGCGGTTGCTCTCCTCGTCCATTATCTGGTCGATGATTTTCTGCTGGAGCTCCTTCGCTTCCGCAACCGCGGCCGGATTGACGATGCTCCGCATGCTCACTGTCTGGCCAATGCTTTCGGCGGACGAATTCTGCAGCGCGCCCAAGGTCGAGGCTTGCACGCCGCTCTTGGCAAGCGCCGTGATGGCTGCCGGCAGATAGACTGCGGGGATGCGCTTTGCGAGAAGTTCCGGCGGTTCGAGCGGCACCTCTCCATCGTTGGTGGCGAAGGTTCCAACTTCGATGGCGGAGCGGACGAGCGAACTAGGCTGGACGGAAATGATGATGGCGGCCGCCAGGACGACGAACGTGGCCCCCGCGACAGACAGGAACGTAACGCGAAAGGACCGAAGCGTCCCCAGAATCGCGACAGTGGCTTTATCGGTCATGCTCTTGAACTTGGAATGAAATCTTTCAGCCTTTTTAGCTGGTTCGCCGACTGTTAGGCGAAATGGAGGGCCAAGTCCATTTCAAGTCGATTCTTGCGTTATTCGTGCCCCACAATTCTCGATCGAAACGCTCGATCTCTCCGGGGAAAGCCGTCCGGAGCATGCGATTCCGCCCGAAATCGGGCTCGGTCGTCATCCCGGAAAGGTCCTAATTGGCTTGATCTAAAAGAACTTTTGCGTATAGACCACTAGACCGCGAGGGCGTCGATATAGAGGTGTCACGGCCTCGGCCCGGGTGATCAGGGGGGAGGTTTCATGCTCAGATTCGGCTTGCTCGGCTGCGGACGTATTTCCAAACGGCATTCGGATCTGCTTGGCTCCGGCCAGATCGAGAATGCCAAGCTGGTCGCTGTTTGCGATCCCGTTCGCGAGCGCGCCGACGCCGTGGCGACCAAATTTGCAGTACCGGCAGACTATGACATCGATACGTTCCTAGCGCGGAAGGATATAGACGTCGTTGCCGTGCTGACGCCTAGCGGCATGCATCCCCAGCATGCGATCGCCTGTGCGAAGGCGGGCAAGCATGTGGTCGTCGAAAAGCCAATGGCGCTCCGCCTGCAGGACGCCGACGACATGATCCGTGCTTGCGACCAGGCGGGCGTGAAGCTGTTCGTCGTCAAACAAAATCGTTTCAACGTCCCGGTCGTCAAGGCGCGCGAGGCGCTGGATGCCGGAAGGTTCGGCCGGCTCGTCCTTGGAACTGTGCGGGTGCGCTGGTGCCGAGATCAGTCCTATTACGATCAAGACGCTTGGCGCGGCACCTGGGCGTATGACGGCGGCGTGCTGACGAATCAGGCCAGTCACCACATCGATATGCTGGAATGGTTCTTCGGGGACGTGGTTAGCGTGCATGCAAGAGCGACGACGGCCCTGGTGAGGGTCGAGACCGAAGATACTGCGGTTGCGACGCTGAAATTCCGCAACGGCGCGCTCGGTATCATCGAGGCGACCACGGCGGTGCGGCCGAAGGATCTCGAGGGTTCCCTCTCGATCCTCGGCGAGAAGGGAACGGTGGAGATCGCCGGTTTCGCGGTCAACCAGATCAGGCACTGGAACTTTGTCGACGAGTTGCCGAGTGACAAGGTGGTCATCGAGAAATTCTCGGTCAATCCGCCGAACGTCTACGGCTTCGGCCACCAGGCCTATTATCAACATGTCGTCGACTGCCTGCTGCATCAGCGCGCTGCGCTCGTCGACGGTCTTCAGGGCCGCAAGAGCCTCGAGCTGATCTCCGCCCTCTACGAGTCGATCGAAACAGGGCAGGAAGTTGCGCTGCGCTTTGAGCCGCGGCGAAGCAAGCTCGGTGTCATCTCGTGAGCGGCATACCGCAAGTGCACCAGGTCGCCGTTCGCGACGTCAGGTTCGGCGAGCGCGTTAAGCTGGTCGAACCCTGCAATCTTTACGGTTGCGAGATTGCGGATGATTGCTTCGTCGGCCCATTTACCGAAATACAGGCCGGCGCTGTTGTTGGTGCACGCACTCGCGTGCAATCGCACGCGTTCATTTGCGAGCTGGTGTCGATCGGGGAGGACTGCTTCGTCGGACACGGCGTGATGTTCATCAACGATACGTTTTCGACTGGCGGGCCGGCGCGCGGACGTCGCGAATTGTGGCGCGCGACGAAAATCGGCAACCGGGTTTCGATCGGCTCTAACGCCACCATCATGCCGGTATCGATTGCCGACGACGTCGTGATCGGAGCCGGCTCGGTGGTCACTAAAGACATTGTCGAGCCGGGCAGCTACGCCGGAAACCCCGCCCGGCGCCTCAAGAGCAAGACCTAAGGAATAGCAATCATGCCGGTACCATACGCGGATCTCGGGCTCCAGTATCAGTCGATCAAGGATGAGATCGACGGTGCGATCGCCGCGGTCATTCGCGACAGCGCGTTCATCCGCGGGCCTTATGTCGACGCCTTCGAGCGGGAGTTCGCGGCAGCGGCGAGCGTCGAGCACTGCGTGTCCTGTGCGAATGGCACCGACGCGCTCTACCTCGCGATGGCCGCACTGAAGGTCAAGCCTGGTGACGAGGTCATCACGACCGCGCATTCCTGGATATCGACGTCCGCGATGATCACGCATGCAGGTGCTCAGGTCGTGTTCTGCGACACCGACGGCGAGACCTTCACGATCGACCCTGCGGCTATCGAGGCGGCGATCACGCCGCGCACCGTCGGCATCATCCCGGTGCACCTCTTTGGCCAGCCGGCCGATATGGACGCGATCATGGCGATCGCGCGCAAGCACGACCTCTGGGTGATCGAGGACTGTGCCCAGGCGCATTTGGCGCGGTACAAGGATCAGCCGGTCGGGACGTTCGGGGCGGCCGCGACCTATTCATTCTACCCGGGCAAGAATCTGGGTGCGTTCGGCGATGCCGGCGCGGTGGTGACCGGTGACGCTGCGCTCGCCGAGCACATGACCATGCTGGCTCGCCATGGTGGCCTCGTGAAGCACAAGCACCTGATCGAAGGCATCAACAGCCGGCTCGACGGAATGCAGGCGGCGATCCTGTCGGCCAAGCTCAGGCATTTGCAGGCCTGGACCAAGGCCCGACAGGATGCTGCGGCAGTCTATGATGCCGGTCTCAATCAACTCGACGGCGTGGAGGTGCCACGCGTTGCGCCTGACCGCAACCACGTCTACCATCTCTATACGATCAAGCACCGGAAGCGTGATGCGCTCGCGGCGTATCTGGCCGAGAACGGGGTGCAGACGGCGATCAATTACCCGACCGCCCTGCCATTGCTCCCCGCCTATTCGCGACTTGGACACAAGCCTGAGCAGTTTCCGCGGGCGTTTGACGACCAGAACAAGATGCTCTCGCTGCCGATGTTTGCGGAAATCACACGCGAGCAGCAGGATGAGGTCATCAGGCTGATCAAGGACTTCTAGTCGTTGCTCTCGCGCAGGCGCCGTATTATGTCGCGGTAGCGCTGCGTCGAAGTTTGCTCGCTATATTTCAGCGCAGCGACCGCCGCCTTGCGGCCTCGCTCGAGCGTCGCAGCGCGATCGGACGCGGCCGTGGAGATCGCTCGCGCCAAGCTCGTCGGATCCTCCGGGGGCACGACCCAACCAATGTCCTCTTCGGCGACGGCAAGTGCGGCTTCCGAATTCGGTTCTGTTCCGACGATAACCGCCCGCCCAACGGCGAGGAGGTTGTAGAGCCGGCTTGGGATAGAGACCCCGGCGACGTTGCACCGGTAGGGAATGACCCAAGCGTCGGCCATCGCGAGGAATTCGGCAAGCTGTTCCTCAGGCACCGGGTCCAGCAAGGTCACGTTCTCCAGCTTCTCCGCGGCCTGAAGGGTTTCCAACTCGTTCCAACCGATGCCCCAGCCGGACAGAACGAAATGTATATGCTTCTCATGTTGCAGAAGCCGTGCGGCTTCAAACACGGTGCGAGGTGCATGCGTGAAGCCGAGATTGCCGCAGAGTCCGACAACGAACGGCGCCGAATAGGGCTTCCTGAACCTGCCGCGGTCACCGGGCTCGCGGAAGCCGATCGGCAGCAATGTCCAGTTGGGCACGAAATGGATGCTGTCTGGGCGCACGCGCGGATAGCGCAGCAGCAGCGGGGGCACGTCACGGCCGATGACAAAGATGGCGTTCAGGGATCTGAACAGCCAGCCATTGGCAATACGCAAGAGGCGTGTGACGACCGATGTCTGACTTGCCATGCCGGCGGCCACCAGAGCTTCCGGATAGAGGTCGTAGATCAGAAGTGCCGTCCTGGCGCCCCGCAGCCTTGCGGCAAGCGTAATCGCGTAGGGCAGCGTGAAGGGGCTCGTGACCGACATGACGACATCGCCCGGCGCTGCGCATCTATAGACGCCCCAGAACAAGCGCATCGCCAGCGTGGAACTTGCGATGAGGCGTCTTACGAGCGCCTGCTTGGGAGGTCTCCAGTTTGCGATCTCGATGACCTCGGGCGTGTCGTCGCCGGATTTCGGCTTTGCGGAGCCCTGCGTTCCCGACAGGACGACTGCGTTCATGTCGAGGGCGATCGCATTGGCGATCGCACCGAGATAGATCGCCGTCGTGCTCGGGTCCGGCGGATAGAATTCCGTCGCGAGAATGAAACTGGTAGCTTTCGCCACGCCGCTATCCGTTCGCCAGAAGCGGCAGCACGAAATCCCGCAGGTTTCCGCCCGGAAAGGCGTGGCCCGGGAGGCCCGCCGCGTGCGCCGCCTCGATGTCCGATCGACTGTCACCGACTACGAAACTCCGGCTCGCGTCGACGGGAAACTTGTTCAGAAGGTCGATGATCATGCCGGGCTGCGGCTTGCGGCGTTCGCTGACGCGCCGGTAACGTTCGATGTATCCGTCGGGATGAAACGGGCAATATTCGAAAGCATCGATGCGTGCACCCTGGGCCTCCAGTTCACGCGCCATCCAGTCGTGCAGCCGATGTACGTCGGTCTCCCCATAGAGGCCCCTGGCCACGCCCGACTGGTTGGTGATCACGAAGGCGAAATAGCCGGCTTCGTTGACCGCTTTGACGGCATCAATCGCACCGTCGATCCAGACGAATTTGTCGATCTCGAACAGGTAATCGGTGTCGACGTTCAGAACGCCGTCGCGATCGAAGAAAACAGCCGGACGCAGCACCAGGTCGATCGCTAGGCTCTCTCTGTCCCGGGGCATTTCGGCTCGAGTTTGTCTCTCTATGAGGGGCGCGAAACCGCCGCCGCGGCCCAATCTCTCCAGGCGGTCAGTATCACGATTGTGTTCCAGGTCCAATCCGTCTTCGCGCTTCCGGGGGGGGGGCGGTTTCCGGCGGTTCCCTGGGGTTGACCCGCGCGGGGCGATATGGCCAAGAAGACGTGCGAAAAGCGCTTCGTTCGGCGCTCAGTTTGCATCCTCAATTCTAAAGTGGCGAGAACAAGGTCGGCCATGACTCAACGTGTCGCTCTCATCACCGGTGTGACCGGTCAGGACGGTGCCTATCTGGCCGAGCATCTGCTGTCGCTCGGCTATGTCGTGCACGGCATCAAGCGGCGGTCGTCCTCGTTCAATACCGCGCGCGTCGATCACCTCTATCAGGATCCGCATGTCGGCGACGTGCCGTTCCTGATGCATTACGGCGACATGACGGATTCGACCAACCTGATCCGCCTCGTGCAACAGATCCGGCCGACCGAGATCTACAATCTCGCGGCCCAGAGTCATGTCGCCGTGAGCTTCGAAAGCCCGGAATACACCGCCAACGCAGACGCCATCGGCGTGCTGCGCCTTTTGGAGGCAATCCGTATCCTCGGCATGGAGAAGGATACGCGGTTCTATCAGGCCTCGACCTCCGAGCTCTACGGCCTGGTGCAGGAGATCCCGCAGAAGGAGACGACGCCGTTCTATCCGCGTTCGCCTTACGGCGTTGCAAAGCTCTATGGCTACTGGATCACGGTGAACTACCGCGAAGCCTACGGCATGTTCGCGAGCAACGGCATCCTGTTCAACCACGAGAGCCCGATCCGCGGCGAGACCTTTGTCACACGCAAGATCACCCGCGGCGTGGCGCGGATCGAAGTCGGATTGGAACAGTCGCTCTATCTCGGCAATCTCGAGGCCAAGCGCGACTGGGGCCATGCCAAGGATTACGTCGAGGGCATGCACATGATCTTGCAGGCCGACAAGCCCGACGATTTCGTGCTCGCCACCGGCGAGACGCGCTCGGTGCGCGAGATGGTCGAGCTGTCCTTCGCGCAGGTCGGCCGCCGCGTCGAATGGCGCGGCGCAGGCGTCTTCGAGACCGGTGTCGATGCCAAGAGTGGCAGGGTTGTGGTGAAGATCGATCCGACCTATTTCCGTCCGACCGAGGTCGATCTGCTCATTGGCGATTCCAGCAAGGCGCGCCAGGTGCTCGGCTGGAAGCCGAAACGGACATTTGCGCAACTCGTCGAAGAGATGATGGCGAGCGATCTGGCCGAGGCCAAACGGGATGTCGTAAATGGCAAGCGTACCGTTTGAGCTGAGGGGCAAAAGCGTCTACGTCGCCGGCCATCGCGGCATGGCCGGCAGCGCGATCGTGCGCCGGCTGGTGCGGGAGGACGTGAATCTCGTCACCGTGGACCGTCGCGAGGTCGATCTCTGCAA
>NZ_JAKLUA010000014.1 GCF_022012435.1 Bradyrhizobium zhengyangense | reverse complement strand
GCGGCCACCCGGGCTGGGCCATTCCTCACGGAACGAGGCCATTCTAGCCCGGTGCGCTAAGACAAGGGTGGGCAAAGCGGAGCGTGCCCACGCATTTGTCGCGATCGAGAGAGATGGTGGGTACGGCGCAAGTGCGCCTTTGCCACCCTACGATGCTGATCATAGGGCAGGCAGGCGGGCTTAAAACGCCCGCTCCGCCCAATCCCGCAATTTGCGCCATGACAAAGACGTCGTGCGCATTTGGCCCGACAATGTTGAGCGGGCGGCTCGCGGGAACAACGAAACGGAAAACGAAGGACATGTCGGATCGACTGGAGGCCGAGCGCGAGGCGGCGGCCGCGCGGCGGAACCTGCTGACCCTGGATGCGATCGAGCGTACCGGGATTACCGAGGAGATGATCGGGGAACTCGTCAGCCGCTTCTACGGCCGCGTCCGCGAGGACGCGCTGCTTGGGCCTGTCTTTGCTATCGTCCAGAATTGGGACGAGCATCTGGCGAAGCTCAAAGACTTCTGGTCTTCGGTGGTGTTGATGAGCGGCCGCTATCACGGCTCGCCGATGCGAGCGCATATGCCGCTCAGCCTGATTGGCGATCATTTCGACCGCTGGCTCGACCTGTTCGAACAGACTGCGCGCGAGGTCTGCCCGCCGCCGGCGGCCAGCCTGTTCATCGATAGGGCACGTCGCATCGCTGACAGTTTTGAGATGGCATCGGCCACCATCGCTGGTCGCATTGCGTCGCCGCGCCACGTTCTACGGTCTTGAACGTGCGAAGCTGACTTTATAACGTGCAGTTGAATCGCTCAACGGTTGCATCGCGTGGCGAAAACGCGCTGCACCAATTCCTACAGCATCGACCTGATCTGCAAAATCATCATGCCGATCGCGCGACATGATGTTGAAATGGCAAAAACGCGTTTGAATCCGTGCAATCGTGTTCAATCAAAGCGAGTAAAGCCTTATTGATGCGCTGCGGCGCCAATTCTTCGCCTTCATTTCGGCAGAGTTCCAGCGCCTGCTACTGTGCATGTCGAATGCACCAACCAACATCGCATCGTCATCCTCCGACAACATTGCGGAACTCGAATCCTGCGCCGAGCAGACGCGGCGAACGCTGCTGCTCGGTGCGCTCGCCACCACGGCGTGTCTCGGCTGTTCCGCACCGGTGCGCGCGGGCGAAGATGCGCCCGGCTCGGACGAGCGGCCGCAGAAGGGCGACCTTCTCGTCTTCTCCGAAGGTGACAGCGAAGGAAAGCTGATCAAGGCAGCTGACCTGACGCTCGGCGGTCCGCCGGTGCATGCCTGGCCGCAGGATCCCAAGACATCGGTGGTGCGCAGCGCCTCGCGGCTCAACGAGCTCCTGATCATCAAGCTCGATCCCGCCGAGCTCGACGAGCAAACCAAAGCGCGTGCCGTCGACGGCATCCTCGCTTATTCGGCGATCTGCGCCCATGCCGGTTGTCCCGTCACCGCCTGGGTCAAGAGCGATGTCGGCGACAAAGATGTTTTCAAATGCATGTGCCACAACTCCGAATACGACCCGCGCGAAGGCGCGCAGGTGGTGTACGGCCCGGCGCCGCGGCGGCTCGCCGCGCTGCCGCTGGCACTCGCTGACGGTTCGCTCAGCGTCGCGGGCGGCTTCGTCGGAAAGGTAGGTGGCGCGCAGCCGGGATGACGGACGGTGCGGGGATGGGCCCGCCTCACGAGAGGCCGCATCCGCCGAGGGGCGGATTTCGGGACGAACGACAAGAATTCAAAACAAGAATTCAATCGGATGAAAAGGGGAACGTCCATGAAAACGTACATGACCAGAAAGCAATTACTGCTGTCCGGCTTCGTCACCTTCACATGTGTCGTCTCGACCGCCGCAATCGCCGGCCCGATCGAGAATTACGCGCCCGTTACCCAGCAGCGCCTGGAGAATCCGGAACCCGGCAATTGGATGCTCTATCGGCGCACCTATGACGGGCAGGGCTACAGCCCGCTCGACCAGATCAACACCGCGAATGTGAAAGACCTCACGCCGGTCTGGACATTCGCCACCGGCGTCGTCGAGGGCCATGAGGCGCCGCCGATCGTCAATAACGGCGTGATGTTCGTGGCAACACCGATGGGGCAGGTGATCGCGCTGAATGCGAAAACCGGCGACGAATATTGGCGCTACAAGCGGCAGCTCCCCGACGATCTGTTCCAGCTGCATCCGACCAGCCGCGGCGTCGGCTTGTGGGAAGACAAGCTCTATCTCGCCACCACCGACGACCATGTCGTCGCGCTCGATGCCAAGACCGGCAAGGTGGCGTGGGACACCAAGGTGCAGGATTACAAGAAGGGTCAGTACATGACCCTGATGCCGCTGATCGTCGATGGCAAGGTCATCGTCGGCGGCTCCGGCGGCGAGTTCGGCGTGCGCGGCTATGTCGCCGCCTACGATGCCAAGGACGGCAAGGAGCTGTGGCGCACCTTCACCATTCCCGGCGAGGGTGAGCCCGGCCACGACACCTGGCAGGGCGACGACTGGAAGAACGGCGGCGGCTCGGCCTGGATGACCGGCACCTACGACAAGGACACCAAGACGATCTATTGGGGCGTCGGCAACGCCGCGCCGTGGCCCGGCGAGATGCATCCCGGCGACAATCTCTACACCTCGTCGGTGCTCGCGCTCGATCCCGGCAACGGCAAGATCAAGACCTATCACCAGTATCACCAGAACGATTCCTGGGACTGGGACGAGGTCGACGCGCCGATGCTGATCGACCTGCAGCGTGACGGCCGCAGCATCAAGAGCCTGGTCCATCCCGGCCGCGATGCGATCTTCTGGGTGCTCGAGCGCACGCCGACCAAGATCAACTACGTCGCCGGCTGGCCGTTCGTCTCGACCGATGTCTGGAAGGGCATCGACGAAAACGGCAAGCCGATCGTCGATCCCGCGCACAAGCCTGCGGTCGGCAAGCGCGTGGAGTTCTGCCCGTCACTATGGGGCGGAAAGGATTGGCCATCGGCGGCCTACAGCCAGAAGACCGGCCTCGTCTACGTGCCCGCCAACGAGAATTTCTGCGGCGGTTTCACCGGCGAGAAGATCCCGCTCAAGCCAGGCGAGCTCTGGCTCGGCACCAAGCCTGAGGACATCGGCCTGAAGACCAAGCCCGGCGCCGATCATTTCGGCGAGATCCAGGCTTGGGATCCCGCGACCGGCAAGAAGGTGTGGCAGCACGACTTCCCGAAGTCGCAGATGTTTGGATCGGTCACGGCAACCGCAGGCGATCTCGTCTTCGCCGGCGGCACCAACGACCGCAACTTCCGCGCCTTCAACGCCAAGACCGGCGAGCTGCTCTGGCAGCAGAAGACCAACTCCGGCATCATGGGCATGCCGATGTCCTATGAGATCGACGGGACGCAATACATCGCGATCCAGTCGGGCTGGGGCGTCGACGCGCAGCGCATCCAGGATGCGCTCGCGACCAACAATATCGGCATCGAGTCCAACGTGCCGCAAGGCGGCGTGGTCTGGGTGTTCGCGCTGAAGAAATAAGCTCCGCAGGCGGATCGAAGACGGCGGAGCGACAGGGGGCAAATGCGGCGGACGGCAACGTCCGCCGCATTTTGCGTGTGCGACCGGACCTACTTCCCCTGCCTGTCCACCTTGTCCTTCTCCGTCTGATTCATCTCCCGAATCTTCGGATCGGTGCTGCTCTGCCCGGTTGTCTGGGTGGTCGAGGCGGGCGGCGCGCTGGTGTTGGGCAGCGAGCTCTGGTCCGGCGTGGTGGGGCGCGTCGCCGTGGTCGGCGGCGTGGTGGTGCTGCTTTGCGCGAACGCGGCCGTAACAGTCAAAAGAAAGGCGCTCGACAGCAGCGAGACTGCGAGCGCCCTTGAGATATTGGTCATCGATCTGCTCCTGTCAGATCGAAGAGAAACGGCGCGAGGCCGCGTCTGTTCCTTTACGCCTCCAATTGCTTCCCGATCGGAAGCGCGCGGATGCGCTTGCCGGTCGCCGCGAAGATCGCGTTCATCAGTGCCGGCGCGAAGGGCGGCACGCCGGGCTCGCCGACGCCACTCGGCGGCGTATCAGGCCCGGGCGGCACGATGTGGACATTGGTCACCAGCGGGGCCTCGTCGATCCTGACGACCTGGAAGCCGTCAAAATTCTTCTGCTCGACCTTGCCGTTCTTGAAGCTGATCTCGCCGTATTTGGCGAGGCTCAGGCCCATGATCGCCGCGCCCTCGATCTGCGAGGCGATGCGCTCCGGGTTGACATAGGTGCCGCAGTCGATCGCGGTGTCGACCCGTGGCACCGTGAGCTTGCCCTTTTCGTCCACGGCCACCTCGACGATGGTCGCGATATAGCTGACGAAGCTGCGGTGCACGGCGATGCCGAGGCCGTGGCCCTTCGGCACCGTCCGCCCCCACTCGCCCTTCTCGGCGACCAGCTCGACCACTTTGCGCAGGCGCGCGGTGTCGATCGGGTAGCTGTCATAGGGCTCGCCGTAGTTCCAGAGGTCCTTGACGTTGGGCTTGACGATGCGTGGGCTGCCGATCAACGCCAGCAGCGTCTCCTTCTGGTCGCGCCCGGTCGCATTCGCGATTTCGCCGACCATGGACTGCACCGCGAAGGCGCGCGGGATATTCGAGACCGAGCGGAACCAGCCGATGCGGGTGAACGCCGCGGCCTCGGGGTTCTCGCAGGAGATGTTGGCGATCTCGAACGGCATGTCGACGAGCCCCATGCCGAGCTCGAACGATGCCGCATGGTTGGCACCGGCCGCGAAAGTCGAGGCGATGGTCGGCGCCACGCTGCGATGGCGCCAGGCGATCACCTTGCCGTCCTTGTCGAGGCCAGCCTCGATCCGTTCCACCGAGACGGTATGCAGGAAGTCGTGGTGGAGGTCGTCCTCGCGCGTCCATTGTACCTTCACGGGCACGCCGAGCTCCTTCGACAGCAGCGCAGCCTCCAGCGCAAAGTCGCATTTCGATTTGCGGCCGAAGCCGCCGCCGAGCAGCGTGACATTGACGGTGACATTGCCCTCGGGAATGCCGAGCGTCTTGGCGACGTCCTCACGCGTGCCGCCGGGGCTCTGCACAGGCGCCCAGATCTCAGCCTTGTCGCCCTTGACGTCGGCCACCGCGACCGGCGGCTCCATGCTGACATGGGCGAGATGCGGCAAATAATATTCGCCGACGACGACCTTGGCGGCCGTCTTGAGCGCAGCATCCGCATCGCCCTCCTGGCGTACGACCAGGCCCGGCTTGCGTGAGGCCTCCTCGAGGTCCTTGCGGTAGGCGACCGAGTCGTATTTGCCGTTGGCGCCGTCGTCCCAGACCAGCTTCAGCGCGTCGCGGCCCTTGATCGCTGCGCCGGTGTTGCGCGCGATCACGGCAACGCCGCCGAGCGGCTGGAATTTCGATGGCCACGGCCAGCCTTGAACTTTCATCACCTTTTCGACGCCGGGCACTTTCAGTGCCGCGTCCGGATCGAACGAGGTGAGCTTGCCGCCGGTCACCGGCGGGCGCGCGATCACGGCGTATTTCATGCCCGGCAGGCGCACGTCGGCGCCGTAGCGGGCCTTGCCGGTGGTGATGTCGTGGAGATCGACGATGCTGACCTGACCCTTGCCGAGATAGCGGAAGTCCTTGGGGTCTTTCAGCTTGAGCCCTTCGATAGCAGGCACCGATTCCTTGGCGGCATCGGCAGCCAACTCGCCGAAGCCGAGCTTGCGTCCGCTGGCGCTGTGGACGACCTCGTGATTGACCGCCTTCACCTCAGTCGCCGGCACGTTCCAGCGCTTGGCCGCGGCCTGCTCCAGCATGGTGCGGGCGGAGGCGCCGATCTGGCGCATCGGAATCAGATAGTGCCGCGTACTGCGCGAGCCGTCGGTGTCTTGATTACCGAACTTGACCTCGTCGCCATGAGCTTGCTCGACCTTGACCTTGGACCAGTCGGCCTCCATCTCCTCGGCCACGATGAGCGGCAGGCTGGTGCGCACGCCGGTGCCCATCTCCGAGCGGTGGGCGAGGATGGTGACGGTGCCGTCAGGCGCGACCGCAACGAAGACGCGCGGATCAACCACGACGCCATGCGGCATCTTGCCGGCGCCGGTCTCATAGGCAAAGGCCTGGCGCGTCATCACGGGGGCCGCGAGCACGAAGCCACCGGTGATGCCGAGCCCCTTCAGGATGCTGCGGCGCGAGACCTTCTCGACCTTAATGTTCTTTTCGAAGCCACGGAGCTTGCCGGGATTGTCGATGAAATTCATGTCACACTCCCGTCGATGCGAGATGGACGGCATTCTCGATGCGCTGGTAGCAACCGCAGCGGCAGATGTTGCCGGACATCGCCTCGCGGATCTGGTCGTGTGACGGCTTGGGATTGTCCATCAGCAGCGCTGCCGCCTGCATGATCTGGCCGGCTTGGCAGAAGCCGCATTGGGGAACGTTGACCTGGCGCCAAGCCTTCTGGACGGGATGATCGCCGTCCGGATGCAGCCCCTCGATCGTGGTAACCTCGCGCCCCGCGACGTCGTTGATCGAGGTGATGCAGGAGCGCACCGCCTCCTTGTCGACGATGACGGTGCACGCACCGCACAGGGCCTGGCCGCAGCCGAACTTTGTGCCGGTCAGCCCGGCTTCGTCGCGCAGGAACCAGAGTAGCGGGAGATCCGGGTCGCCATCCCAGCTCTGTTCCTGGCCGTTGATCTTCACCTTGATCATGATCGTCCCTCGCTCTTCATAAGCTTGCTGATTTCAACATTGCCGATTTCGGTCGGCGCAATGTCCGTAGCGTCGTGTGACCGCACGCCAACCCGTCGTCCCACACGGGCAGGTCCCGGCAGGAAGCTGGAATGCGAATCGTGATGTCCGGATGTGCTCGATACCTCCCGTTTTGTTCTTATTTGATTGAACTCGCGCGGCATCGTGACGACGCGACCCTAGCAGAGATCGTGTCGAACCGGCGTTCACAGCCGGGTGTTCTTGACGTGAACAGATTGCATCCTGGGTTTGTCAAAAGCAGGGCGCAGCATGAGGTCGCGCGACGGACGGTCGTAAAATCGAAAGACAAAAAAGCTTCGTCCGCCAGAGGGACTGAGCGGACGAAGCAGTAGTCCTCAGTCGAGGGAGGGAGAATCGCTAGGCCGCGCTGACTTCAAGACGGAAGAGGGCGACACTGCGCAGTCATTCAAAGACCAGGACTGAGGGAGCGGAACGCGCTCGCATACGCATGGTGCACTGGCGGCAGGATGGCCGCGATCATTCGAGAGCCGCACCCATCCTGCCCGCTGGCGAACCAGCGAGCGGACGGGACATCGTCAAGCGGCTTGTCACTCAGCCTTGTCAGGCAACGTTGCTCAGGCGGCCTTGGCCTTCGCCACGTGGGTCGCGATCGCATCCATCAGCGCGGGCGACAGGCAGTCATAGGGCTCGAGGCCGATTTCCTTCAGCCGCGACCGGATGCCAGCCATCTGCTCGGGCTTCACGCCGGATTCGATGACAGAGGAAACGAAGGCGGCGAATTGCGGCGCCTGCGAGCCCTGTTCCTGGAACAGCTCGGGATGGATGAAGTCGAGACCGTAGAACGGATGGTTCTTGTTCTCGATGCGGCCGAACATGTGGGTGCCGCAGGCCTTGCAGGCGTGGCGCTGGATCACCGCGGAGGCATCGACGATCTGGAGCTTGTCGCCGTTCTCGAGCACGGTGAGGTTCTGGCGCGGGACGACGGCCACGACCGAGAAGGTCGCGCCCTGCGGCTTCCAGCACTTGGTGCAGCCGCAGGCGTGGTTGTGCGCCACGTCGCCCTTGATGCCGACCTTGACCTGATGATCCCTGCATTTGCAGGCGAGCGTGCCGCCGGCAAAGTGCCCGGTACCTTGTTTGAGGCCGTTATCGATCGATGGGTGGAGTGCAACAGTCATGGCCGATCCTCCTTGGGGGTGACGCTTGAGCTAGAACACGACGACTGAACGAATTGATTTGCCCTCATGCATCAGGTCGAAGCCCTTGTTGATATCTTCGAGCTTGAGCGTGTGGGTGATCATCGGATCGATCTGGATCTTTCCGTTCATGTACCAGTCGACGATCTTCGGCACGTCGGTGCGGCCGCGGGCCCCGCCGAAGGCGGTGCCGCGCCAGTTGCGGCCGGTGACGAGCTGGAACGGACGGGTGGCGATTTCCTTGCCGGCTTCGGCAACGCCAATGATGATCGAGGTGCCCCAGCCGCGATGGCAGGCTTCCAGTGCCTGGCGCATCACCGTGGTGTTGCCGGTGCAGTCGAAGGTGTAATCGGCGCCACCGTCGGTCAGCGTGACGAGATGCGGGACGATGTCGCCGGTGAGTTTCTTGGGATTGACGAAGTCGGTCATGCCGAACCGGCGGCCCCATTCCTCCTTGGAGTCGTTGATGTCGACACCGATGATCTTGTCGGCGCCGGCCATCTTGGCGCCCTGGATCACGTTCAGCCCAATACCGCCGAGACCGAACACCACGACGTTGGAGCCGGGCGTAACCTTCGCGGTGTTGACGACGGCGCCGACGCCGGTGGTGACGCCGCAGCCGATGTAGCAGCTCTTGTCGAAGGGGGCGTCCTCGCGGATCTTCGCCACCGCGATTTCCGGCAGCACCGTGAAGTTGGAGAAGGTCGAGCAGCCCATATAGTGGTAGATCGGCTTGCCCTTGTAGGAGAAACGGCTGGTGCCGTCGGGCATCACGCCCTTTCCTTGCGTCGCGCGGATCGCGGTGCAGAGATTGGTCTTCTGGCTCAGGCAGCTTTTGCACTGCCGGCATTCCGGCGTGTAGAGCGGAATGACGTGATCGCCCGGCTTCACCGAGGTGACGCCCGCGCCAATCTCGCGGATGATCCCGGCGCCCTCGTGGCCGAGGATCGACGGGAAGATTCCTTCGCTGTCGAAACCGTCGAGTGTGTAGGCGTCGGTATGGCAGATGCCGGTCGCCTTGATCTCGACCAGGACCTCGCCGGCCTTCGGTCCTTCCAGATCGACTTCGACGATTTCGAGCGGTTTTTTGGCTTCGAAAGCGACGGCGGCACGTGTCTTCATCGGTAACTCCTCAAATTCTCGCAAGATGCCAAGACGTAAGTCTCGGCCGGGCTGCAAACGTTCACTTCTTGCCCATGCACGAATCTTCATTCTTGGTATAGGCGTCGTTCTTGTCCTCGTGCTTGCCCGGGCGGGCACGGCCCCAGGCCTCGTTGGAGCGGGCGCGCAGATAGACGTAGAGATCGTCCATGTAGCAGGCGACGTTCGGGTTATCGCCGAAGGCCGGCATCACGTTCTCCGAGGCGGTCGAGATGTTCTTGCGACCGGAGGCGACGACGCCGAGAAAGTCGGCATAGCTCATCGTCTTGAGCGAATCCTTCAATGCGGGTGCATAGGTCGAGCCCATGCCGTCAGGGCCATGACAGACGTGGCAGTCCGAGTGATAGCGGCGGTATCCGGAATAGGTGTACCAATCGACGGAGTCGCCGTTGATCTTGTAGGTCGGATTTCCGTCCTTATCGAGCCATTCGCCAGTTTCGTTCTGCTTGACGGCAGTCGGATCGCCCGAGCCGTCCGCAACAGCAATTCCCCCGGACGCAACGAAGATCATAGTAGCAATGACAGAGCAGATTTTACGCAAGAGCTGTTCCTCGAAGGCGTCAGATGGAGACGAGCCGGCGCGTGGATCTGATCCACGCGCCGGAGCGATTCTGAACAGAGGCTAGTTGGGCAGCGAGAACACGGTCAGCGTGCCGCCGAGGGCCGTGTAGTTGCTGAGCGCCGCGTAGCCACCGACCGCGCCGAGGCCCGCGGTCGGATCAGTCAGACCTGCTGCCAGACCGATACCGGCCCAGCCGCCGACGCCGGAGAGCACTGCGACATACTGCTTGCCGCCGTTCTCATAGGTGGTGACGTTGCCGATGATGCCGGAGGGAGTCTTGAACTTGTAGAGCTCCTTGCCGGTCTTGGCGTCGACCGCCTTCAGGTAGCCTTCGAGCGTGCCGTAGAACACCACGCCGCCGGCGGTTGCGAGCGCACCCGACCAGACCGAGAACTGCTCCTTGTTCGACCACACGATCTTGCCGGTCTTGCCGTCCCAGGCGATGAAGTTACCCATGTTGGTATCGCCCTGCGGCGGATACATCGAGAGCGTCGCACCCACATAGGGCTGGCCCGCGGTATAGCTCACCTTGAACGGTTCGTAGTCCATGCAGACGTGGTTGGTCGGGACGTAGAACAGCTGCGTGTCCGGCGAGTAGGCTGCCGGCTGCTCGTCCTTGGTGCCGAGCGCGGCCGGGCAGATGCCCTTCACGTTGTGGTCTTCACCCGCCTTGTCGGTCGAAGCTGCGTCGAGCACCTTCGGACGACCATAGGTCGGCGAGTTCTTGTCCATGTCGACGCCGGAGGTCCAGTTCACCTTCGGATCGTACTTCTCGGCGACCAGAAGCTCGCCGGTTGCGCGATCAAGCGTATAGCCGAGGCCGTTACGATCGAAATGCGTCAGCAGCTTGCGTGCCTGGCCGTTGATCGACTGATCCGAGAGGATCATCTCGTTGACGCCGTCATAGTCCCATTCGTCATGGGGCGTCATCTGATAGACCCACTTGGCCGCGCCGGTGTCCGGGTTACGTGCCCAGATCGTCATCGACCATTTGTTGTCGCCGGGACGCTGCTTCGGATTCCAGGTCGAGGGGTTGCCCGACCCGTAGTAGATCAGGTTCAGCTCGGGATCGTAGGAGATCCAGCCCCAGGTGGCGCCGCCGCCGATCTTCCACTGATCGCCTTGCCAGGTCTTGAGGCTCGAATCCTTGCCGATCGGCTTGCCGAGTGCGGTGGTGCTGTCGTTGACCAGGATCTGGTCATCCGGACCTTCCGAATAGCCGCGCCAGGCCAGCTTGCCGGTCTTGATGTCGTAGGCGCTCATATGGGCCTGAACGCCGAACTCGCCACCGGAGATGCCGATCAGCACCTTGTCCTTGACGACCATCGGTGCCGAGGTGCCGGTCTCGCCCTTGCTCGGATCGCCGTTCTTGGCGGTCCATGCGACCTGACCGGTCTTGGCGTCGAGCGCGACGAGGGTCGTGTCGGCCTGGTGCAGGAAGATCTTGCCGTCGCCGAATGCGAGGCCGCGGTTAACCGTGTCGCAGCACATCACTGGGATGACGTTCGGATCCTGCTTCGGCTCGTACTTCCAGACGATCTTGTTCTCGTTTGAAAGGTCAATGGCGTAGACCTTGTTCGGGAAAGGCGTATGGACGTACATCATGTTGCCGATGATCAGCGGGCCGCCTTCGTGGCCGCGCAGCACACCGGTCGAGAAGGTCCAGGCAACTTGGAGCTTGCCGACATTTTGAGCGTTGATCTGATTGAGCTTGGAGTAGCGGTTGTTGGCGTAGTCGCCGGTCGGCATCACCCAATCTTTCGGGTTCTGCGACATCTTGTTCAGCTCGTCATTGGCCGACGCGGTCCCGACGGCGAGAGCCGCCGCGGAGCCAAGAAAGGTCGCCAGTAGCACCTTGCGCATAGTCATTCCTCCGTTGGTCTCGTTTATTATTTCCGAAGCATTGCTTAATCACCGGGCTTCTCGTCCGGCGTCTGCTCGTGCAGGGCGGTCACTTTGGGGACCAGAAACGATGCTGTGCTGTTTCCTCCTCCTGATGAGAGCTACGGGTCCACGTGCAGGAGCGGCCCGTTCTTTTTGTTCCTGCTGCAATCCCTAACGACTTCGCCAACGGGAAACTTGCCCAAGAGTGAACCCGCTTTGCTCGACAGCGCACGAACGCAAAGTTTTTGATTTTGCGGTAGCGAATTCAGCGGCTTCGGCGCGGCGCGGTGCCGTGCTCAACGCTCAGGTTCCCCTTGACGGCGGTGCAACTAAGGCGGAGGATTAACCGTCAAGGGTGGCAATGGAACGCTGGCGCTCGTTTCAAAAGACCGCCCAAATTTGAGGTAAACGTCACGCAATCATGGCTGAGGGCTTCAGCAGGCGCTGGCCGCGATTCGCGTCGGATCTCCGGGTATCACCAGTGGCTGGATTAATGTCCGACACAATTCACACGCTCTCGACGACGGGTCTGACGCCCAAGCGTCAGATCCAGAGCTGGGTCGACGGACTGACGAGTCTGTGTGGTCACTTCGATGTCGATCCGCTGGAGGCATCCTCGCTCGAAGGGCGCATCGACTACACCACGGTCTCGCGGCTGAAGCTTTGTCAGATCGAAGTCAGCCAGCATCGCATCGCGCACACGCTCGCGCGCGCCAAGGCCAATGAACACCCGTACATCAAGATTCACTTCCAGACCTATGGCGTGTCTTACTTCGAGCAGGAAGGCCGCCACATCGAGCTGAATCCGGGCGACATCATCGCCTATGACGTTTCCTGTCCGCACTTGATCGTCAGCCCCGCCTTCACGCGCCACGACGTGGTGATCGTACCGAAGGCGCTTTTGCGCGATCGCGGCTTCCCGTCACAGCGCATGCCGGCCTGCAAGCTGTCGGCGAAGACGGGAACGGGGCGGATTGCCCATGATTTCGTCCATGCCACGTTCGACGAGGCGGCGAAGCTGTCGGCCAACAGTGCGGTCGGCGTTGCCGATTCGCTGATCGACCTGTTGCTGCTGCCGCTGCGCGAGGCCGATACGATGTTCGATCGGGTCGGGCCCGAGGCGATGTACGTACGTGCACAATTTTTCATCCGCGAACATCTGCGTGATCCGGATCTGTGCATCGACCAGATCTCCGCCGAGCTGGGCTGCTCCAAGCGTTATCTGCACATGCTGTTCTCGGAGCGCGGCACCACGGTGAGCGACTACATCTGGCAAGCGCGCCTGCAGAACTGCCGCCAGGAGCTCGAGGCCCACGGTGGCAAGACCATCACCGATGTCGCGTTCTCCTGGGGCTTCTCCAGCTCATCGCATTTCAGCCGCGTGTTCCGGAAGTATTTCGGCGTGGTGCCGTCCTCGATCCACAAGGCCCAGCAGGGTGCCGTCGCGGTGGACGAAACCTAGGCCCGGCCCGCTCAATTCGACGTGGCGACGTAGGGAATGCTGGTCACCAGCGCCGCGACCAGCGTGGCGTTGCAGAGCATTCCGCTCCAATGCAGCCGGCGTAGCCGGCGCACGGCATCAATGTCACCCGCATCCCTGGCGCTGAGCTCATCGTCCATCCGTTGCATGAACCAGCCGCGTCCCTGGATCGCGAGGGCCGCGATCAAGCCGATGCCCATGGCGAAAAGCGGCCGACCTGCGACGAGGAAAGCCATGGTCGCAAGGACACCGGTCACGGCAATCATTCTGAACTGGATGTTGAACATCCCGCGCAGCAATTGCGTGACGGGCGGAATGTCCAGCTTCACCAGCAGGAATGCGGGCGAGGCCAGCAGGAAATAGCCCATCGGAAAAAGCAGGATGACTAGGGCTGTGACGGCGACGGCATCGGGTTTCATGCGCTCGGCCTTTCTCGTCCGGGGCGACAGCGCGTGATTATAGCCGGCCCATGTGCTTGTAACACTAGGCGTTGGTCGGATGCGATCCTTGCTTGTACCCCGGACGCAGCGGAGCGCTACTTCAGCGGTGCGCTGCAGAGCCGGGGCCCACGCAGCGAGGTGCACGACGCGGCATGGGTCCCGGCTCCGCGCAACAACGCTAAGGGGCGTTGCAGCGCGTCCGGGACACAGGAACGTTCTTGGTCACCGCTGAATGATTTTCGTCCAGACATCGCCAAGGATCGCGGGCTCGCGTGGCGGCAGATAGGTGAGGCCGGCCTGTTTGCCGAGTTCGGCGATCTTGCCCTCGGTGACAAGATCCGCCAGCGCCTTGTTGACGGCCTCGATCAAGGCAGGATCGCTGCCGAGTCCGACGTAGCCGCGGTTGGCACCGATCGGATAATAATAGCCGGAGGCGGTGATGGCCGTATCAGGGTGCGCGGCGCGATGGGCGTCGTAGCGAGCAAGGTCAATCAGGGTCGCGTCATAGTCACCGCGATTGAGCGCGCCGAGGAGATCGTCGCGGCCGGGGACGAGATGGGTGATGTTGTCGATCAGCTTTCCCTTGTCGAAGGTCATGAGGATGGCGTCGCCGAGAGAGCCGCTCTCGATCGCGAGGCGAAGCCCGGCGAGATCGCCGATTTCGGCAATCCTGCGCTCGCGCGCCTTCGAGCCGAGGACGACGGTCATCGGTGAGTAAACGTAAGGCCTGGTCGGCGCGAGCATGCCGAGCGCAACGCGGCGGCGCCGATCGTCGCGCGTGGCGCCGGCAAAATCCGGCAGCCGCGCCGTTTGCACGCCTGGCTTGACGAGCGAATCCGTCGTCAGCGCGTAGCCGCCGATCAGCGAGCAGCGTCCATCGGAGAGCAGCGCATTGGCCTCGAGCTGCGGGCTCGAATCCTCATCCAGCTTGCTCTCAAACCATTGGATTTTGAGCGGCCGTCCCATCCGGTCCGCGATCGCCTGCGCCAGCAGCACGTCGAAGCCCGAGTCCGGCTTGCCCTTGTGATGCGCCGAGAGTGGCGGACGGTCCTCGTCGAGACAGATACCGAGGGGATCGGCTGCCCAAGCCGACGTCCAGGCTGCCGTCGCCGGAGCTGCGAGCATCGTCAGCAGCGCGACCGCCGCAAACCGGTCCTTCATGGCTTCCTCCGGCTCGAGATGAAGGCCCAGAGATTGCCGATGTCATCGTCGCTCAGAACATCGCCCCAGGGCGGCATCTTGTTGTTCTTGCCGTTCTTCACGGTGGTGACGAAACGCGTCCTGTCGTCAGGGAAGGCGCGCAGGTCCGGCGTGATGGTGCCGGAGTTCATCAAATTGGGGCCGTGGCAGTGCGAGCATTTTTCGGCATAGGTCGACTTGCCATGGTCGATCTGCGCCTGCAACGGATTGCCGTTCGAATCATCCGCGGCACGGACGGTCGCCGCAAGCGCGACCGTCAGCACCGCGACGGTGGCGAGGATCGCCACCGTCTTGTGAGATATGTGCCTCAAAATGTCTTGCCGTTACTGCTTCACCGCAAAGACCCAGAGCGAGCCGCCGGGCGGCACCTTGGCCAGCCGTTCGTCGCCGGAGAACAGCGAGTACACGCCGCCATAGCCGCTCGTGACGGCGACGTACTGCACACCGTCCTGCTGCCAGGTCACCGGCTGTCCCTCGATGCCGGAACCGGTCTGGAACTGCCAGAGCTTCTTGCCGGTGTCGGCGTCGAAGGCCTCGAACTCGCCGGTCAGCGCGCCCGTGAAGACGACGCCGCCCGCGGTCGACAGCACGCCGGAGAAGCGCGGGATGTCGCTGGCCGCTTCCCACTTGGCCTTGCCGGTCATCGGATCGATCGCCTTCAGATGGCCGCGCGGTCCGGTGCCCCACTCCCAGGGATCGGTCAGGTCCATGCCGAGATACCATTCACCCTGTTTGAAGGTGGCTGGCTCCGACTTGTACTTGCCGCCGAAAGCGAGCGTGTTGGCGTAGGCAAGGCCGGTCTGCGGGTTGAACGACATCGGCTCCCAGTTCTTGCCGCCGAGGATCGACGGATAGACGGTGACCTTCTTGCCGTCGCGGGCATCCTTGACAACGTCGGTCTCGATCGGCTTGCCAGTCTTCAGGTCAACGCCGCTCGCCCAATTCACCTTCACGTAAGGATTGGCGGCGAGCACCTTTCCGTTGGTGCGGTCGAGCACATAAAAGAAGCCGTTGCGGTTCGCATCCATCAGCACTTTGGTCGGCTTGCCCTCGACATTCATGTCGGCGAGGACCATCTCGGCCACCGAGTCATAGTCGAACGGATTGTTCGGCGAGAACTGGTAGTGCCACTTGATCTTGCCGGTCTTGGGATCCATCGCCAGCACGGAGCAGGTGTAGAGATTGTCGCCCGGACGCACGGCCGCGTTGAACGGGCCGGGATTGCCGATGCCCCAGTACACCGTGTTCAGCTCGGGATCATAGGACCCTGTGATCCAGGTCGAGCCGCCGCCGAGCTTCCAGGTGTCGCCCTTCCAGGTGTCGCCACCGGGCTCGTCCGGCGAGGGGATCGAGTGGGTGCGCCAGAGATGTTTGCCCGTTGCAGGATCCCAGCCGTCGATGAAGCCACGGGTGCCGAATTCGGCGCCGGAGATGCCGGTGATGACGACGCCGTCAGCCACCAGCGGCGCGACCGTCATCGAGTAGCCTTCCTTGATGTCGGCCGCCTTCTGCCGCCACAGCTCCTTGCCGTCCTTGATGTCGATCGCAATCACGTTGGCGTCTAACGTGGTGCGGAACAGCTTGCCGTCGAACAGCGCGCCGCCGCGGTTGATGATGCCGCAGCAGACGATGCGCGGTGTCTCCGCCGGATATTCGATCTTGGATTTCCAGATCTGCTTGCCGGTCTTGGCGTCGACCGCCATGGTCGCATTGTGAGAGGTCACGTAGATCACGCCCTGATACACCAGCGGCTGCGATTCCTCGCTGCGATCGTCGTTGAGCGAGTAATTCCAGACCGGGACGAGGTTCCTGACGGTATCCTTGTTGATCTGGTTCAGCGTCGAGAAGCGCTGAAGATTGTAGCCCATCCCGTAATTGAGAACGTTCGACGTATCGGTTGCGCCCTTGACCAGTTGATCGGTCGTCTGTGCGCTCGCAACCGAGCATGCGGATATGACGAGGCTCGCGGCCATCGCAAGGCGTTTCATCCCGTTCCTCCCAATATGCGCGTCTTTTGACGCTGCGATTGCAACACTCTGTCGGAAAGCAAAAGCCGTCAATACGAAAGTCGAAACTGCGCTGCCGATATGTTGGATGCCGGGCAATGGTCACCTGAGGGAAACCTGACGAACAACTCCGACTTGCGCGCAGACGCTGAAAAAATTCCGTGGCATGATGCAAGGCCTGTAGTGAGCAGCCGCGTGGACAGTCTGGCTGCGCCGGTTGTGCAGTGCCATAGCTGCAATTCCGGACTTGAACCATGGCCGTCTTGCGGACTTATGTTGTCGCGAACCCGGCGAATCGGGCTCATGGTCAGGGAGGTCAAAATGATATCGCGTCGCTCAGTTGCGCTTGCGCTCACGTTTGCCGTGGTGTCCGGTCCGGCCTGGTCTGCCTCCGGCAGCGCCGTCAAGTTGTTCGACACCGACAATGACGGCACGCTCGATCTGGCCGAGGTGAAGAAGGCCGCAGCAGCGCTGTTCGCCAAGCTCGATCCGGACCATGATGGCACGCTCGATGTCCGCGAATTGCGCGGACGCTTGTCGGCGAAAGAACTCGCCGCCGCGGACCCCGATCACGACGGCACGCTGACGCTCGATGAATATCTCGCCGTCGTGGAGCAGCGCTTCAACGCCGCAAATCCTGACAAGGACGGCACGCTCGACGCCAAGGAGCTGAATTCGCGTGCAGGACGCGCATTGCTGCGATTGTTGCGCTGAGGTCATCAGCGCTTGACTGGGAGCGAAGGCGCTTTGCCCGAGAGCGAAATTTGCGTGTGTTACGCGATACTTCGCTGTGCTTGCGGTCCGATTCCAGACTTGCGCTGTGCTTGACGCAGCCCTAGGTTTTGCCCGGCGCGATGTCGCGCTCAATACTTGGGGAGACCCCGAATGGCCTGGAAAGCTCCGAAGATCGTGGAAGTGCCGGTCGGCATGGAAATCAACATGTACGCCTGCGCTGCGCGCAAGTAAGACTGACGGCTTGCCACGGCTTCGATGGCAGATGCCCTCGAAGCCGTGGTAGTATTGGAATTGTGGTCGCAGCTCGTCATGTGGCTCGCTCCGACTCGCCATTCACACAAAGCCACATCTGATCGAGCTTGGGCTCGGTCCTCTCCCGCTAAAGTCCGGCCTGTGTTTTCCGCGCACCGCCTTTCGCTGACGGTCGGTCAGTGTGGCTGAGTTTGAAGCTGCGTATCGTCGTGCTTCTGCGCCCCATCGGGGTGGTTCTTGAAACGCGCATATCGAAGCGCCAGGGTCGGCAGTACCAGCAGACTAAGTGCCATCGACGTCATCAATCCTCCAAGGATGACGATCGCCATGGGTCCCTCGATTTCACGTCCGGGCTCTCCCGCGCCGATCGCGAGTGGCAGCAATCCCAGGCCTGTCACAAGCGACGTCATCAGAATCGGAACGAGACGGTCGGACGCACCTTCGATCGCGGTATCGAGGTCCCAGACGCGACCATCGACGAGGACGAGATGTTCGTAGTGAGAGATGATGAGGATGGAGTTGCGCAGCGTGATGCCGAACAGCGTGACAAAGCCGACCATCGATCCGAGCGAAAGCAGGCCACCCGTCAGCGCCAAAGCGAACACTCCGCCGACGAAGGCAAATGGCAAGTTGATCATGACCAGCAACAGATTGCGCCAATGGCCCGTTACCATCGCAAGGAGAATGATGATGCCCGTTCCGGCCAGCAAGGAGTTGACGATGAGATCGCGCCGAGACCGGGCCTGGGCCTCGGCGGCTCCGGCAAATTCGAGGCGGGCACCGGTGGGCAGCGTGACCTCGCGAGCCAGTTTTCGTTTCGCCGCCGCTACGAAGGATTCGAGGTCGCGTCCGTTGACATTCGACGTGACCGTCTGAACGCGCTGCGCATTCTGGTGCTGGATTTGATACCGTCCGGAGGTTTCGTAAACGTCAGCGATCTGCTTGAGCAGAATGTAAGCTCCGCTCGGCGTACGCACCGGCAAGTCTCCGATCTGGGTGAGCCGCGCTCGGACATGTGCATCGAGAATCACGATGACATTGAAGACAGCATTGCCTTCATATCCTTGTCCGACGATGTCGCCCTGATAGGCCGTGCGCACCAGCTCGAGCACCTCGACCGCATCGAGCCCCCAACGTTGCAGATCGGTCGGGCGAAGCGTCACATTGACCTGCGGCATTCCCGGCGGAGTTCGCCGCTGCACGTCGGCCGCACCCCCGACCTCGTCGAGTTCGCGCGCGACGTCGCGCGCTGCGCGGTCGAGTGAGTCGAGATCCGGCCCATAGATGTTGATGACGACAGCTGCGCTGAAGCCAGAGACGGTTTCTTCCACGCGCTCCGTCAGATAGGTCTTGCTGGAGAAGGAAATTCCCGGGAAGTCGGCCAAGGCGGCCCTGATACGTGCTTCGGCTTCGGATTGCTCCTGACCCGAGAGCTCCGGCTCCAGATCGACCTCGAACTCGCTGGAGTGCGGACCAACTGTGTCGATGCCAGCCTCGGCTCGCCCTGCGTGCTGCGCTACCCTGCGGATGCCCGGGATATTTTGCAGCGCGTCCGTCATCAGTTTGCCGATGCGAAGGGATTCGTCGAGCGAGGTCCCGGGGATCGCGGAGACGTGCAAGATCAGATGGCCTTCGCGCAGATCCGGCAGGAAGGTTCCGCCGAAGAAGGGCAACATCGCTGCGCCGGCGATCGTGACAGCCGCGGCGGCCGCCATCACGAGCTTCGGGAAGCGGCCGATATGACGTAGCAGGGCCTGGTAATGGCGACGCGACCATCGCACCGCAGGCGGTTCATGCAGGCGCTCTCTGCCGCTTCTGCCGACGAGGAGCAGCATGGAGAGCGCCGGCGTCACCGTGAGGGCGACCGCGAGCGAGGCGATCACGGCGAGGATGTAAGCGATACCCAGGGGGGCGAACAGGCGGCCGGCAATGCCGGAAAGGGCCAGAACCGGAAAGAAGACCAGCAGTACCGCAAACGTCGCATAAGCAACCGCGGTGCGCACCTCGAGGAAGGCGTCGAGCACGACGCGAGGCTCGGGTCTCGGCACCGTCGCCCGGCGATTTTCGCGCAACCGGCGCACGACGTTTTCGACGCCGATGACGGCATCATCGACGACCTCGCCGATCGCAATCGCGAGGCCGCCGAGAGTCATCGTGTTCAGAGTCTCGCCCATCCATTGCAATGCGAGTACGGCCGCTATCAACGACAGGGGGATTGCAGTGCAACTGATGATCGAGGTGCGCCAGTCGAACAGGAATAGAAAAAGAACGATGACCACCAGTGTCCCGCCGATCATCAGGGCGTTGAGCACGTTCTTCGTTGCGGCGTCGATGAAGCTGGCGGGACGAAATATGTCCGCATATAGCTTGACGTTGTCGGCCTCGAGGCAGGGACGCAGCTCTTGCAGCGCGGCTTCGGCGCGCGTGGTGATCTCTCGTGTATTCGCGCCATATTGCTGGCTGACCATGAGCATGATGCCAGGTGCGCCGTCGATGAGGGCGGCGCCAATCGGCGGTTCGGGAGCGGTTACGACGGTGGCGACGTCGCCTAGGACCACGCTGGCGCCGCCTTCGTGCAGAAGAACGGTGCGGGCAAGTTGGTCGGGCGTCAGTGACTGGCCCTGGGTTTGCAGCGTGATGCGCTGATTGGCGGTGTCGATGAACCCGGCGCCGCGCACGCCTGTGGCCTTACGCGCGGCGGCCAGCACATCGTTTAGGCCGACTCGAAAGCGGATCAGATCATTTGGACGGACCTGAACCTGCAAAGACCTGACGTCCTTGCCGTAAGTCGAGACTTGCGCCACGCCCGGGACGGCCAGCAGCCGTCGTGCCACGGTCCAGTCCGCGATGGTGCGCAGATCCATCAGCGATCGCTTGTCGGACGTCAGGCCGATGACCAGCACCGTGCCGGCCAGCGGGGTCAATGGCGTCATCGACGGCGGTTGAACGCCTTGCGGCAGTCGCGCGGCGACGACCGCGAGACGTTCCGTCACCAATTGTCGCGCGCGGTAGATATCGCTGCGCGGCTGGAAGACGACGGTTACGACCGAGAGGCCCTGGATCGATGACGAGCGCAGACTCTCGACGCCGGCCAGGCCGTTGATCGACGTCTCGATCGGCTGTGTGACCAGGATCTCGACGTGCTCCGGGCTGAGGCCAGGGGCTTCGGTTTGTATGGTCACCTGAGGCGGGGCGAATTCGGGAAAGACCCCGTATTTGGCTTCGCCGATTGCGAACAAGCCGTAGCCCAGCAGAGCAAAGGAAAGCGCCAGCACGATGCCGCGGAAGCGGATGGCGAATGCGACGAGAGCGGCTTGTGGGCCTGACCTGCCGGAGCCGGTGTCATCAGTCGTCATCGCCGCCCCGAAGCTCGCTCTTGGCCTCTTCGGACAGCAGGACTTGTGCTCCGCGCATGACGATTTCGGATCCGGATGGGATGTCCCGGACGACATAGTCGTCGTCTGAGACCGGCTGATCCGTGCTGATCGGGTGCCGTCGGAAGCTGTCGGGGCTCACGCGCAGGTAAACCCACGATCGCCCCTGCCATCGCACGATCGCGGTGTCCTCGATGAACACACCCTCATAGGTGTTACCTGACGGCACATAGACAGTGGTGTTCATGCCCGGCAGTAGGCCGCTGTCCCCCGGCACGGAGAAGAAATAGCTCAATCCCTGAATACGAGGGTCGGTGCGCGTTGCCGGAGAGATGTACTGGAGATCGATATTGGCATTCCGCGTCGGTGCCTGCGCCAGAGCCGTTCCCGGAGTGCCGGTGACGGTCACGCCGGGCGGCAGTGTCACCTGAACCAGCAGCTGGTCGCGTTCGATTAGTTTGACAACAGCAGGCGAGCGCTCGACGATTCCCCGGCCGACGACTGGCCCCCATTCCTGCTGTGCCGTAGCGGTGAGAGTTCTGAGCTGCGATTCCGCCGCGGCCAGTGCGGCCTTGTCGACCCGCAGCGTTCCCTCCGCGGTCTCGGCTTCTTTCTTCGGAAGGGCGGCGGAGTCGACGAGATTCTTGGTGCGGTCGTAGGCGCTCTTGGCGACTTCGAGCTTGGCCTGCGCTGTCTGGAGTTGAGCTTGCGCATTGGCGTAGTTGTTTGTGAGCTCCGTAATGCGGGAGATATCGAGCACGGCACCATAGGCGCGGAATTGCTCCGGATGTGGCGCGGCTTCCAGAAGCGCGGTTTCGAGCCCGATCTGTGTTTGCTGGCTCGGCGTCAGCTTGACCACGGGCTGGTCGCTGTCTGCGGTGCCGGAAGGCGCGGTGCGGGCAGAATTCGATTTGTCCGGCGGTGCCTCGGCAGCAACTCGCCGGATGTAACCCGTGACAGCCCAGGTGCTGGCCAAAAGCACCAGCACGCAGACTGCGGCCGCGACGCCGCGGCGGGAGGTTTCCGTAAGAGCCATCAGCCTGTTAGCAGTTGTCGGGAACCAGCTTATTGACGAAATCAACGGGCGGCAAGGCGCCGGCTGCACCTCTGTCACTGCGGCAACCGAGGTGCGTGCGGGAACGAAGCCATAACCGTTGCCCCGCATGGCTCGCGCCTGTTTGAAACTTCTGACTGCCCAGGACGTAGGTTTTTATGGTAGTTTTCTTCGATCCCTGAAGGATTCCCGGCATGAACCCGATCGACCTGGTGGTGACTGTGTGTGCGCTGCTCTCGCCTGCGACCTGCGAGGAGCAGCATCTGGTGTTCAACTTCGGCGGCTCGCCGGCGCAATGCTCCATGGCCGCGCCGCCCTATATCGCGCAATGGATCGGTGATCACCCGAAATGGCAGGCGGTGCGCTGGCGCTGCGAATATCCGCATACACATGACAAGGCGTGATGCGCACGCTACTTCGTGCAGTCCTTTAAATCCTTGTCGGCGATCGAGAACACCGCGTCGGCCTTGATCTCGATGTCGCGGACGACGCATTGCCGTGAATTGGGATAGCTGACCTTGGCGTCGTAGCGGCCGGGTTCGACGCCGGTGATGCGCAGACGTTCGTCGTGGTCGACCTCCTTGTCCTTGTCGTTCAGGCACTGGTTCGGGCCCCAGTCGGTCTTGCCTGACGGTGCGAGCTGAAAGCCGGAGATCGTCTCGCTGGTCAAATTCCAGAGACGGATGCCCTTGCCCTTGGCCTGCGCGAGCGCCACGCCTGGCATCGCAACCAACAGGATGCCTGTGGCAATCAGCTGACGGCGCATGGTGACCTCCCTGGACAGTCTCGTTGAGCGCAATTGACCACGAGTTCTCATTTCGATTCAAGCAGCAAGGCCGCAAGCTCCGTCCTGATCCTGGCGAGCTCAACCTCGCTGCGCTCTGCGCGCGGAATCGGGATCGGCACCTCCTGCACGATGCGTGCAGGGCGGGGCGACAGGAAGAACAGGCGATCGCCGAGGCGGATGGCGTCGTCGAGGCTATGGGTGACCAGCAGCGTCATCACGGGACGGCTTGCCACCAGGGTCGCGATCTCGTCGCGCAGGCGGCCGGCGAGCGCATCGTCGAGCGAGGCGAGGGGCTCGTCGAGCACCAGCAAATCGGGCTCGACTGCGAAGGCACGGGCGAGCGCGACGCGGCGTGCGAGGCCCAGCGACAATTCGCCGGGGAAGTGGCTGCGGTGCGCCTCGAGCTCGAGAATCCTGAACAGCTCCGACAGCTTGCCATCGCTGACGTCAGGCGCAGCAAGCCGCACATTCTGCTCGACCGAGCGCCACGGCAATAGCCGTGGCTCCTGGAACACCATGCCGATCCGCGCTTCCGGTGGGCGCGCGACTTGGCCGTCGAAGTCGCGATCGAGCCCGAGGATGATGCGCAGCATCGTGCTCTTGCCGCAGCCGGAGGGGCCGATCAGCACGCCGACCTCGCCGGACTGCAACGCGAATTTCAGGGGCGACAGCACCTCGTGCGTTCCGCCCGCAGCGCTCCGGTAGGTCTTGCCCGTGATCTCGACCTCAAGCCGCACGGGGCCGCCACCGTGTTGCGCGGGCTTCGAACGGCTGCACCAGCGCCGTCTCGATCACGAGCACGACCGCGGCGAAGGTCAGGGAGTAGGCGAGCAGGCGCGGCGTGTCGAACAGCTGGAAGGCTACGCCGATCTCGAAACCGACGCCATTCGGCCGCCCCAGGAGCTCGGCGACCAGCACGATCTTCCAGACCAGCGACAGGCCGGAGCGGGCTGAGGCCGCGATGTAGGGTGCTAGCTGCGGCAACACGACATGGCGGAAGGCGCGCCAGCGCGGCATCGCAAAGACGGTCGCCATCTCGTCGAGCGAACGGTCGAGTGCGCGCGTGCCTTCGCGCAAGGTGACGACCGCGGTCGGCAGCTTGTTGATGGCAATCGCCGCGATCGCCGCGGCCTCGGTGAGCCCCGCCCAGATATACGCCAGCACGATCACCACCAGCGCCGGCAGATTGAGCAGCAGGATCAGCCAGGGATCACCGAGCCGGTCTGCAAGCTTCACGCGTCCCATCAGATAGCCGATGGCACTGCCGAGCGACATTGCCAGCACGAAGGCGAGCGCGACGCGCGCGAGCGTGGCGCCGAGATGCAGGAAAAGCGCGCCTGAGGCCGCTTCCGCGATGATGACGTGGAGTACGACAGGCGGGGAGGGCAGTTTTGCACCGTCGACGAACAGCGCGGCTGTCCACCAGATCGCAAGCAACAGGGCAATCGACAGAAGGCGCAGCACCTCAGTCTCCGGGCACGGCGTGATAGAATGTGCCGGGATCGAGCTCCGCCGCCGGCCCGACCAGATCGCGGCTGCCGATCTCGGCCAGCACGCGATAGAGCACGCGCGCATCGGCTTCCTCGTCATTGATGCTCCGGCGCGGAATGCCGTCGCGATAGCGGTCGCGATAGGTCTTTAACATGGCCGGATCGGTCGCGCCGGTGAGCGGAGCGATCTTGTCCCAGGCCGCGTCGGAGGTGACCAGAAGCTGCTTGGCCTTGCGGGTCATGGCGATGAAGCGCGCCACGGCGTCGCGATGGTTCGCGGCCCAGCCCTCATCGAAGACATAGCCGACGGCGGAGACCGCACCCTTGGCGCCGAGTTTCGGCAAGATCTCCTCGATACCGGCGAGACGCCTGAAGCCCTTGGCCTCGAGCTGGGCGCAGAAATTCCAGAAATTCAGGCTCGCATCCATCTCGCCGTCGAGCGCCTTGGCGGCGATCAGGGGGGGCGCGCCATAGACGATGGTCGCATCCGACTTGAGGTCGAGGCCGTCCTGCTTCATCCGCGCCTGCAGCAGCAGCCAGCTTTTGTCGATCGGGCCGCCGCCGACGCCGAGCTTGCGGCCCTTCAGATCGGCGAGCGTCTTGATCGGCGAGGATGCGGGCACCATCACTGCGCCGAGCGCGCTGGAATAGGGATAGAAGGTCAGCTTGGCGCCGAGCGTGCGCTCGCGCGACACCCAGAGCCAATCCGACAGCATGATGTCGGCGTTGCCGGCACGCATCGCGATCTTGCCAGCCTCGGGGCTCGCAAGCTCGGTGACCTCCAGCGACAGATCGGCCTCCTTGTCGAGCCCCGCCTCGCGAATCGTCGCCAGTTCCCAGGAGAACGTTCCGGTCTTCTGCACCGCAAGGCGGATGGTGTCGGCGGCTTTGGCCGGCATGCCCAGCGCCAGCATCATCGCCGGCACTATTGTTCGTGCCAAAACTCTCATCACCTTGTGAGCCATTTCCTCGGACAGAGTGCTTTTCAGGACAATACGCATAGCATAGCTTCCATCGCAACCAGCCGGAGGACGCTCATGGATTGTGCGGGACGGATACGACCGATTGTCGCCGCTGTGATTGTGCTGGCCGCGACCGTGTACGCGGCCAGGGCTGAGGAGGCCAATGACTATCCGACCTCGGCGCGCGCGGAATATGTTTACGGCTGCATGAAAGCCAATGGCGAGACGCGGCAGGCGATCGAGCAATGCTCCTGCTCAATCGACGTGGTCGCCTCGATCGTCTCTTACGAGCGCTACGTCACCGCCGAAACCGCGCTCAGCATGTCCCAGGTTCGCGGCAATCTCGGGACGCAGTTCCGGACATCCGAGCAGGCGAATGCGGCCGTGAATGATCTCAGACGGGCGCAGGCTGAAGCCGAGGTGAGGTGTTTTTGACTTAGCACCGTCATTGCGGGGCGCGCGAAGCGCGAACCATGGTGCGCAATTGCGCACCTGAGAATCTCGAGATTCCAGGTTCGGTCCTGCGGACCGCCCCGGAATGACAGCAAGGGGTCTACGTCCCAGACTTCTCCACGTCCCACTCGTTCCGGAACAAGTGTCCGTCGGTGTCCTTGGCCTCCGCGCGGAAACGCTTGGCGCCGTTGGAGACATAGGTGAAGCGCAGGTTGGGATCTTCCGAGATCGAGATGCCGCCTTCCATCGACAGCACCGGGCTGTCGTCCTGCGTCAGCTTCAGCTGATTGATGAAGAAGGCGGGAATATAGAGCTGCGTTACCTGATCCATCTGCAGGCCGGAATTGTTGGGATGGCCGATCATGATCTGGGCTTCACGGATGCGGCTCGCCGGCGCGTCCTCGCGTGCGAATTGCCGGTAGCGCATCTGGCCGAGGCGGTTGTTGGCTTCTTCGGCATTCTTCCCTGCCGGCGCCGAACAGCCGCCCGATGCCTTCACATAGGTCTTGGAGACGTAGAGCTGCCCGTCGCTGAGTTCGGCGACCGCATGCACATCGGTGTAATTGTTGACGCGCACGCGCGTAGAGATTTCGGTGACATTGGCATCCGGCCCGAGATCGAATTTCGCGGCCATCGGCGCCGGGTTGCGATCGATCACCAGCGTGATCGAGCGGATGCGGCGGCTATCGGCGGGCGATAGCTTGCTGCGCAAAGTCACCGGCACGATCGCCGCATCCTCGGCGCGATATGGCATCTCGATGGCGATGACATCAGCGCCGTCGTTCATCGGACGGTTATTGAAGATATCCTGCACCAGGCCCGGCCAGGGATCGTAGGCCTCTTCGGCGCTCGCAGGCAACGCAAAGGCGATGCCGAGTAGCGCGGCGATCAGGGGCAGGCGGCGTGTGCATCCCATCATGGTCGTGGTCTCGCACGGTCGAAGCAGTCTGGGTCAGCGTAGCTGATCCCAACGTAGCGCGCCCGCTATTCCCATTCAATTTCAGAAAATGCTGCGGTTGCGTTGCGGGCGTTGTAATCGTCGAAAAGTTCCCAATGCGACCGCTCGGTCGCGGCGGCCGTGTCAGCCGCCGTTCGGATCGGCTCGCCCTTCTTGTTTAGGGCACGGACATCCGACAGCAGCGTCGTGAGATAACGCTTTTCATCGGCCAAAGCGGCAGGCCAGTCGCTCACAGGGCCGTGACCGGGGACGACGTGGATCGCCGGGACGGCCTCGAGCTCCTTCAGCAGGCCCAGCCAGCCGCGAATGCTGCCATCCATTACCGGAATGTGGCGGAGAAAGACGAGGTCGCCCGCGAACAGCGTCTTCGTGGTCTCGTCATACACGGTCAGATCGTTGTCGCTGTGCGCGGCCGGCCATGCGCGCAAGGTCAGCCGTCTGGATCCGAGGTCAACCGTCATCGTGTCCTTCACCAGCACGGTCGGCGGCACGATCTTCACGGGATCTATCAGTTCGCCACCCATGATGCGGCGGAAATTATCGAGATAATACGGTCCACGCGTCGCCAGCGCTTGCGGGAGCTTGCTGTGTCCGACGAAGCTGGTTCCCTCTGCGACAAAAGCGGCATTGCCGAAGACATGGTCGGGATGGCCGTGGGTGTTGATGACGTAGCGGATCGGCTTCCTGGTGTGGGCCCGCACCGCCGCCAACAGCGCCTCGCCTTCACGCAGGCTGCCGCCGGTATCGATCACGGCCACCGCGTCGTCGCCGACAATGAAGCCGACATTGGCGATATCGCCCTCGTTCTCGCGGGTCATCAGGGCAATGGCCCCGGAGTGCACGAAGATTCCGGCCGCGACTTCGCTCACAGGCAATTCGGCCGCCCCGACGCGTGCTAGCGTCGCGAGTCCAAGCAGAGATAGGGCTGCGATCTTTGAGATGAGCTGCGACACTTTTCCGCCTCAGTTCAGGATTTGCCTCATTGCACTGCAACACAACGAGCCAACACTAAGTTTGGCAAACAATAGAGGGTGCGTCCTGCCTTGCATGGATAGCATTCGAGGGAAATGAGGAGGAAGCGCGATGGAGGCCGGACGACATCGTCGCTGGTTGTTTTCACTATGTCTGATGGCGGCGTCTTGTGCGATCGGCGACGTTGCCCGCGCGCAGACGAGTGATGGTGGCGATCTCTCGTTCGAGCTGGTCGACCCGAAGGTGCTGCGGGTCTGCGCCGATCCGCGCAACATGCCGTTCTCCAACGAGAAGGGCGAAGGCATCGAGAACAAGCTCGCCGAGCTGTTCGCCGACAAGCTGCAGAAGAAGCTCGACTACGTGTTCTTCCCGCAAGCGACAGGCTTCGTGCGTATGACGCTGGGCGCGCATCGCTGCGACGTTATCATGGGTTTTCCCCAGGGTGACGACATCGTGCAAGGCACCAATCCCTATTACCGCACCACCTATGCGCTGGTGGCCAAGGCCGGCAGCGGGCTCGAGGATATCGACACGCTCGAGGATCCAAAGCTGAAGGGCAAGCATGTCGGTATCATCGCCGGCACGCCGCCGGCAACCAACATGGCGATCGCCGGGCTGATGAGCGACGCCAAGCCCTATCCGTTGATGATCGACACACGCTATGACAATTCGGCGCAGGCGATGATCGACGATCTTACCTCGGGAAAGATCGATGCCGGCGTGCTGTGGGGACCAATGGCGGGGTACTACGCCAAGAAGGCCGGCTCGCTGCACGTGACGCCGCTGGTGAAGGAGACCTCTGGCCCAAAACTGGTCTATCGCATCGGCATGGGCGTGCGTGCCGCCGACCAGAACTGGAAGCGGCAGCTCAACAAATTGATCCAGGAGAACCAGGGCGAGATCAACAAGATCCTGATCGACTTCGGTGTGCCCCTGCTCGACGAGAACGATCGGCCGCTCGGCGTGGAGGCGGCCAAGAAGGCGCCATGAGACGGCCCCTTGCCGCTGCGCTGGTCGCCGCCTTGCTGGCGGTGCCGGTATCGGCGCAACAAGATCAGGCGCGGCAGCAAGAGCCGTTCGAGCCGGAAGGCTATCGCACCGACAATTACCGCGCGCCGGTGCCGGAGACCCTGGAAGGCGCGCGCGTGCTCTCGACGGCCGACGCCGAGACGATCTGGCGCGCGAAGGGCGGTGCTTTCATCGACGTGCTTCCGCGCGCACCGAAGCCGAAGAACCTTCCCGGGGGCACGGTGTGGCGCGATACGCCGCGCAGAAACATTCCGGGCAGTCTCTGGCTGCCGGACACCGGCTATGGCGCGCTGCCGCCGGCGATGGATGATTATTTCCAGCGCGGGCTCAAGCAGGCCTCGCACGACGACAAGGCCGCGCTGCTCGTAATCTATTGCCTCGCCGATTGCTGGATGTCCTGGAACGCCGCCAAGCGCGCGCTGGCTTACGGCTATTCCAACGTCGCCTGGTATCCTGAAGGGACAGACGGTTGGGAGCACGCGAAGCTACCGACGGAGGAGGCGCAGCCGGAGCCGCGGCCTGAACAATAGGCCCGGCGCTCTCCCCGTCATTGCGAGCGCAGCGAAGCAATCCAGGATCTGTCCTGCAAAGGCAATCTGGATTGCTTCGCCGCAAGGGCTCTTCGCAATGACGGCGTGGATGCAGTCTCGCTTACATCAATCAGTCCGACTGCGGCGACCTGAATCCTACTGCTTCTGCAACTTCGTCAGCGTGCTCGCCCCATCCGTATCGGTCGCGGTGTAAGTCACCCTGTCGCCGGCATGGACGGCATCCAGCATCGCGGCGTCCTTGGCCTTGTACTGCTGGAGCGCGCCGGCGCCGCCGGCACTTCCGCCGACCGTGCCCTTCTGCGTCTCCTGGATCGAGATCGTGTTGTTGAGCCTGTTGATGCTCGTGACCATTCCGGTCATGTCGTCAGCAAAGGCGTTGGATGTGAGCATGGTGATGGCTGCAGCGCTTGCGAAGATGAATTTTGCTGTTCCCATCGCGGCCTCCCGGCGTTTTGGATTCACGGGACAAGCCATCCTAGATCGATTTGGTTCCGGCAGATAGCGCGGCAAACATTAATGATCGTGTTGATATCGCGGGAACTTTTATGAAAGTCGTCAGCAGGGCTGACGCTATTCCATTTCCTGCTGAATGACGCGGCCGAGCGCGAACAGGCGCTGGTCGATCGTGGTCGGAACCTCGCAGACGAAGCGCACCACCTTGCGGCGGTCCTCAAAAATGCGGGTCTCCCAGATCAGCTGGTTGCTCATGGCATCGACCTTGGTGTCGTCGCGCGGCGTGGCGTCCTGGAGCGCCTGGAGCTGGATGGTCTCCTCGCGGATCTTGTCGGCGGCCTCGCGCTGCTTGCGGCTGACGCGTTCGAGACCGCCCATGACCTGGGAGCGCTGGGCGTTCAGCGTGTCGAACAGGCCTGCGAACAGCAGCTTTGCGTTGGTACTCTTGTCGGCGGCGGAGCCGGCCAGGAATTCCTTCACCGACTTCTCGGCCTCGTCCAGCGGCGTCTTGCGCGCCGCAAGCTTCGAGACCAGCGCGCTGATCTTGCTGTCGTCCTTCCACTTGGTCTCGGCGTCGCCGAGCTCCGGACCGGCCCAGACGGCGGCCAGTGAAATCTCCGGAACCTTGGCCTGCGCACACGGCCAGTTGGGATAGCGCGGATCGGCGGCGCGCGCGGCGGTGGCGGAGACCGCGAACGCAAGGGCCGCCATGGCTGCTGTCCGAACCTTCATCCTTCGCCTCCTGCAGGCCCGCGCCGTGCCAGCCCGCGTGACGGATCATAGGCGAAAATCGCGCCGATCATGAAGACGATTGTGCAAGCTCCCACCACGGCAAGCGAGATCCAGTTGATCTGCCCATACAGCGCGAAGCGGATTAGCTCGACCGCATGGGTGAACGGATTGGCCTGGCAGACATAATAGAGATAGGGACTGCCCTCCTGTACCCGCCAGAGCGGGTAAAGTGCGGATGACGCAAAGAACATCGGGAAGATGACGAAGTTCATCACGCCGGCAAAGTTCTCCAGTTGCTTGATGCCGGAGGAGATCAGCATGCCGAGCGATCCCAGCATCAGCCCTGATAGTATCAGCGCCGGCAGCACGGTGAGGTAGCCGATCGGAGGTGGCGTGATGTCCCAGAACCAGGCGATGATCAGGAACGCATAGACCTGGAGCAGCGACACCGCGGTGCCCGCCAGCAGCTTGCAGAATAAGAGAAAGCCGCGCGGCAGCGGGCTCACCAGCAGCGTGCGCATATTGCCCATCTCGCGGTCGTAGACCATCGAGAGCGAGGATTGCATGCCGTTGAAGAGCTGGATCATCGCCATCAGCCCCGGCGCGATGAAGACCTCGTAGAGGATGTAGGTTTCGTAAGGCGGGATGATGGAGATCCCGAGCACCTGGCGGAAGCCGGCGGCAAAGATGAACAGCCATACCAGCGGCCGCACCAGCGCCGAGACGAAGCGCTCGCGCTGATGCAGGAAGCGCAGGCCCTCGCGCCAGACGATGCCGGTCAGGCAGGTCATGTACTCGGCAGCCGTGAAGCCGCGTGGCACATCGCGCGTGGTGATGCTGCTCATGCGCCGCCTCCGGGCATCACTTGCGCGCCGGTCAGGCGCATGAAGGCGGTGTTGACGTCTAGCGCACCGGCCTCGGTGATGACGCGGTTCATGGGGCCCCGCGCCAGCACCTTGCCCTGGTGCAGCACCACAAGATCGTCGCTGGGCATGATCTCGTCGAACAGATGTGTGGCCCAGAGCACGCCGATGCCCTGCTCTGTCACGAGCTGGCGGACATGGCTGATGATGTCGGCACGCGCCTTGACGTCGAGGCCGACGGTCGGCTCGTCCAGCAGCAGCAGTCGTGGCCGGTGCAGCAGCGCGCGTGCGATCTCGAGCCGCCGCATCTGGCCGCCGGAGAGATCGCGCACCTTGCTGCCGGCGCGGTCTTCGAGCCCAATGCGGCCGAGCAGCTCGGCGCTGCGGGTGGCCGCCTCGCGCCGGCTGATGCCGTGGAGAGCGGCGTGATAGAGCAGGTTCTGCGTCAGCGACAGGTCGAGATCGAGCGTGCGCGGCTGGAACACGACGCCGAGCAGGCGCAGCGCCTCGCCGGGGCTCTTGCTGACGTCATGGCCAAAGATGCCGACGCGCCCGGTCTGGATGCCGAACAGCCGCGTGATCAGCGAGAACAGTGTGCTCTTGCCGGCGCCGTTGAGGCCGAGCAGGGCGGTAAAGCTCGCCGGCTGCACATTGAAGGAGACGTCGGTCAGCGCCCGGCGCGGGCCGTAGGCATGGCTGACGCTATCGATCGACAGCGCCGGCACCGCGGCGGGATCGGGCCGTGGCGTCTTGTGTGGTTCGGCGATGGGAGCAGGGCTGGTCATGGCGCGATCGTGATGCCCCAGGGCAGCTCGCCCACCTGAATGGTCTTGATCACTTTCTGCGCGGCGACGTCGATGACGGAGATGTCGTTGGAAACGCCGTTGGTCGTGAGCAGGTATTTTTCATCCGGCGTAAACGCCATGTGCCAGACGCGCTGTCCCACCAGGAGATATTTCGTCACCTTGCGCGTGGCGATGTCGACCACCGCGATGCGGTTGGCGGGCCCGAGCGCCACAAAGGCGGTCTTGTCATCCTTGGTCATGCCGATGCCAACGGGCTGGATCGCCTCCTTCCGCAGGCCCGGAATGTCGAATGTGACCTTGCCGATCACCTCGTGCTTTCCAGGGTCGACGATCGAAACGGTGCCGCCGATCTCGGAGGACACCCATAATTCGGAGGCGTCGTGCTTGAACTCGGCAAAGCGCGGCCGCGGATCGACCAGCACGTTGGCGACGATCTGGCGCGATGACGTGTCGATGAAATGCGCCATGTTGGTCGTCTCGGACGTGTTGATCAGGGTCTTGCCGTCAGGGCTGATGGTCATGCCCTCGGGCTCGACGCCGACCTGGATGTCGCCGAGGCGGGCGCGCTTCTCCAGGTCGATCACGGTCACCGTGTTGTCGTTCTCGTTGGCGACGTAGAGCGTCTTGCCGGCGGCATCCTGGGTGAACAGTTCAGGGTCGGGGCCGGAGGGCAGGGTGTCCACCACGCCTTGCGTCTTGGCGTCGATAAGCTGGATCGTGTCATCGTCGCCGACCGCGACCATCACGAACTTGCCGTCGCGGGTGAACTCGATGCCGCGCGGACGCTGGCCGACCTTGATGGTCTTGGTCACGGTCCAGCTGTCGGTGTCGATCACCGACACCGTGTTGCTCTTCTCGTTCGAGACATAGGCAATGAAAGCATGCGCGGGCGCTGCCGCCAGCACCAGTCCGGACAGCAATCCCACACGCAACATCCAAATCCTCATTTCAGCTTGCATTTGCTCTCCGGGCGATCATAGCCGAGCGTGTCGAGCTCGGAGACCTGGTGCAGAAACCCTTCCTGCGGCGATACCGACACCACCATGCGGCCGTCGACCAGCAGGATCGGCTGCCGCAGCTGAAGATTCCAGTCGCGCAAGGTGAGTCGGGTGCCTTTGAAGGCGGCGACCTCGAAATTCGGCCCCTTGATGAAGTCGGTGACTTTCTTGACGTCGCCGGAATTGGTCCGCGAGGTGGCCTCGCCAATCATGCGCACCGCGGTCCAGGCCTGCATGTCAAGCGCGGTCATGCGGCGCGCGTTCAGCTTCATGAAGCGATTCTGCATCTGCGTCGCGCCCCACTGATCCTGCGCGGCGTCCCAGCTGCGCGGCACGAGGCCGGCCGAGCCCGCGACGGGGCGAGCATCCCATGTGCGATAGGGCAGATAGGCCGCGAACACCTCGCTCTCGTCAGCGGCGACCAGCACGTCATAGGCGGGTGCCTGTTGCGTGAACACCGGCATCTGCCGCTGGATCAGCGTGACGCCGGAATCCGTGCGGCGTGCGCCGCCGGTGTCCTCGAAGGTGCGCTCCTGTACGATCTTGGCGCCGAACCGCGTCGCGGCGCGGCGGAGCGCATCGGCATAGAGCTTGTCCTCGTCATGCGAGCCGACCACCAGAAGCCAGCGCGACCATTTCTTCCACACCAGATACTGGCCGAGCGCATCCGCCAGCATCGCGCGCGTCGGCGCGGTGTGGATCACGTTGGCGCGGCAATCGGCCTCGCGCAGTCGCTCGTCGATGGCGCCGGCGTTGAACAGCAGCGTGCCGCGGTCGCGCAAGGCGTCGGCCACTTTCAGAAGTGCATCGGCCGGCAGGTCGGCGACAATAAAACCATTGTGCTCGGCGAGCGCGGATGCAGCCTGGACCGGATCCTCTCCCTCCTTGATGCGGTGCTCCTCCAGCGTGAAGCGCTGGCCCAGGAATTTGCCGGTGGTGTTGTTGTCCTCGATCGCGAGCTTGGCGCCGGCGAGGCCGTCATTCTCGGCGGGCTGCTCGACCAGCGACAGTGTCGATCTGGTGCCGGCGACGCCGAGATAGCCGACGCCGATCGTCACAGGGTCGGCCGCGAGCGCTTGCGCTGCTGCCAGACACAGGCCGATCGGGCCGAGCAACCATCGGATCATGCTTCCTCCGTCACGTCCTCCCCGGCTTGACCGCCGGTGGAGAATTGTTTCTGCTGGAAGCATGACCGATTTGGCAAGGCTTGCAACCCCGCATTTCGTCCTCACGCGCGCAAGCGCTGGAATCACGATCGTGCGAGCGCTGCTGTGTTTCGCGGCATTGCTGTTGACGGGATCGGCCGCACTGGCCGACCCGCCGAAGCTTGCCGTGTTTGATTTCGAGCTGATCGACACCAGCCTGCCCGGCGAGTTCTATGGCTCGAAGCCGGAAGAGGCGCGCCTCGATCGTATCAGTGAGCAGCTCCGCAAGGAACTGGCCGATTCAGGCAAGTTCCAGGTGCTCGATATCGCGCCGGTCAGGGATGCGGCCCGTCACAGCAATCTGCAGGCCTGCGGCGGTTGCGACCTCAAGCTTGCCGGACAGTTGGGTGCGGACGTCGAGATCACAGGCATGGTGCAGAAGGTCTCGAACCTGATCATCAATCTCAACATCTATCTGCGCGACGTGAAGACCGGCAACATGATCACTGCGGCGAGCGCCGACATGCGCGGCAATACCGATGAATCCTGGACGCGCACGATGAGCTATCTGACCCGCAACCGCCTGCTGGCGCCGAACTACGGCAAGCCGTGAGGTGGATATTCGCTCAGCGAGTCGGGGATCGTAGGGTGGGCAAAGGCGCACTTGCGCCGTGCCCACGTTCAATCAATGATTCGAGAGAAATCGTGGGCATGCCTCGCTTTGCCCATCCTACGATACTGTAGTCGCGGAGATATACCTCTCATCACAAGGGGAGAAGAAAGATCTCACCCCTTCAATCTCTCCGCATGCCAGTGCAGATGATCGCTCATGAAGGTCGAGATGAAATAATAGCTGTGGTCATAGCCCGGCTGGCGCCGCAGCGTCAGCGGGATGTTGGCCTTGGTGCAGGCCGCCTCCAGCAGCTCGGGCCTGAGTTGTTCTTTCAGGAAATTATCGGCCTCGCCGACATCGACCAGGAAGCCGGAATATTTCGCGCCGTCCTCGATCAGCGCCACAGTGTCATGGCTGCGCCAGGTATCCTTGTTCGGTCCGAGATATCCGGTGAGCGCCTTGATACCCCACGGCACCTGGGATGGTGCCACGATTGGGGCGAATGCGCTGGCGGCGCGGTAGCGGTGCGGGTTGCGCAGCGCTACCGTCAGCGCGCCGTGGCCGCCCATGGAATGGCCCATGATCGATTGTCGCTTGGCATCGACGGGAAAATTTCCCGCCACGACCTTCGGCAACTCGTCGGTGACATAGCTCCACATGCGGTAATTCCGCGCGAACGGCTCTTGCGTGGCGTCGACATAGAAGCCGGCTCCCAGGCCGAAATCATAGGCGTTGTTGGCGTCGCCAGGCACGTCGGGCCCGCGCGGCGAGGTGTCGGGAGCGACGAAGATCAGCCCGAGCTCGGCGCAGGCATTGCGGAATTCGCCTTTCTCGGTGACGTTGGCGTGGGTGCAGGTGAGGCCGGAGAGATACCAGACCACGGGCAGCTTGGCGCCTTCGGCATGCGGGGGAACATAGACCGAGAACACCATGTCGGTTCCGGTCGTCTGGCTCGCATGGCGGTACACGCCCTGCACGCCGCCATAGGATCTGTTGGTCGAGACAGTCTGGATCGTCATGCCTGATAGCTCCGTGGCATCTCACCACATTGAGAATGCAATGCTTGTGTGACCGAAATTTGTGGCGCTCTTTAAGCCACGCCGCTGTCGATCGCCAGCCGCACCAGCTCGACCGAGGTCTTCACCCCCAGCTTCTGGCGCATGATCGAGGAGGTGTTGGCGACGGTCTTGTAGGACGATTGCACCAGCCAGGCGATCTCGGAGAGGCTTTTTCCCGCGCTGAGCAGCCGCAAGATCTCCATCTCGCGTGCGTTCAGCTTCGAGAGCGGGCTCTGCGCCAGCGTGGGTCCTGCGAAGGCGATGCTGCGGGCAATCGCGCTCGGCAGATAGGTGCCGCCGCCGCCGACGCTGCGGATCGCCTCGACGAGATCATCGGGGTCGCCGGTCTTGGAGACATAGCCCTTGGCGCCGCATTCGATCGCGCGCGCGGCGAAAGCCGGGTCGTCGTTCATGCTGAACATGATGATGCGCGCTTCAGGCGCGCGCTCGAGGATGCGGCGCGCCAGCTCGAAACCGGAGACCGTCGGCAGGTTGATGTCGATGACGCAGAGGTCGGGGCGCTCGACGATGAAGATGCTCTCCCCGTCTTCGGCGTCAGCAGCCTCCAGGATCTCGATCTCGCCCTCGTCGGCCAGCACGGCGCGGCAGCCGGAGGCGACAATGGGATGATCGTCGACGATCAGAATGCGCATAGGCGTTCCCCGTGACAGCGCCGGACTCTTTGGTTTCGCGATTTCGCGCCGCATGATGCCGAACGAGGAAAAATGTCCGGTCATGCAACCCGGCCGGGATTGCTGTACGCTTCCGATTAGATATCGGGCGCTTCGCCCCTGTCAACGCTATCGGACAGGCGCGGGCGACCCATGGCGGGGCACGAGCGAAAGCAATGTGGCAAAATCTTTCCTTGCGCGGGCGCATCAACCTTCTGCTGGCGCTGCTGCTGGCACTTGGGCTCGCGGTCAACATCGCCCGCCAAGTCGCGGAGGCGGGGCCGCGCGTGCAGGCCGAGGACCAGAGCGTCATCCGGCTGGCGCGTGAATTCATCGAGATGATCGTTGCCGATCTCAACGAGGCGCCGGATCCCGACGCCAGGCTGAACCAGATCGCGCATGATCTGAACCGTCTGCGTCATGTCAGCATCGCGCTCCGCGATGCCGGTGGTAACCCGCTGACCCCACCGCGGCCCGATGCGGATGACGATACGCCGGGGCCGCCGGCCTGGTTCGTCAGCCTGGTTCATCCCGAACAGACCGCCGTCAGTGTGCCGGTCTCCGTTCTTGGCAGGGCAGGCTCGCTGGTGATCACCTCGCATCCCAATGACGAGATTGCCGAGATCTGGGACGCGATCGTTACCCAGCTCGAGGTCGGCTCGGTGATCGCGCTGGTGCTGTTCCTGGTGATGATGACGGTTGTCGGCCGGGCGCTTGCGCCGCTCCAGTCCCTGGCGCAGACCATGGGGGAGATCGAGGACGGCGACTACGATGCGCGCGTTGCGCCCGGTGGCGCGCCCGAGCTTGCGGCGATCTGCACCAGGCTCAATCATCTTGCGGCGACGCTGGGCGAGGCGGTCGAGGACAAGCGTCGCCTTGCCGAGCGCGCGGTGTCGCTCCAGGACGTCGAGCGCAAGGAGATCGCGCGCGAGCTGCATGACGAGTTCGGGCCCTATCTGTTCTCGCTGCGCGCGCATGCCAGTGCGCTGGCGAAGCTCGCCGATGGACGGGCGCCGAGTGCGGACGCCGTGAGAAAACACGGCGGCGCGCTGCTGGAGCAGATCAACGCGCTGCAGCAGTTCACGCGCCGCGTGCTGGAGCGGTTGCGGCCGGTCGGACTTGCCGAGCTAGGTCTCGGCAAGGCGTTGGAATCGCTATCGCGGTTGTGGCGGGAATCGCATCCCGACGTCACCATCGAGACCACGATCTCGCCCGCACTCGGCGTCACGGGTGAGACTGCCGACCTCACCATCTATCGCGTCGTACAGGAGGCTCTCACCAACGCGTTCCGCCACGCCGGCGCGACCGCAATCAATGTCGTGATCGAGCCCGCGGAGCAGCCGGGCCGCGATGGCCGCTTCTGTGCGCGTGTGCGGGTCAGCGACAACGGGCGCGGCATGGAGCCTGGCCAGAAGCTCGGCTTCGGCCTCGTCGGCATGCGCGAGCGCATTCTAGCGCTCGGTGGCACCCTCAACGTCGCCACGGGCGAAAGCGGCGTGACCGTAGAGGCGCTGGTTCCAACCGCGGCGGCCTGATCGCGCCCGCTTCAAGCAGGAGATTTCCCGATCGGGAAAAATTCCCGATTTGGTCGGGAAAACGGGTGCGGATATTGCCCGACCTTTTGTGGCTAGTGCGTGAGCTGCCGCCGAATACACTCGTCTCGACCAAACGGCGAACATGAAAACAGCCGGGGTGCCTAATGGGGCGAGGGAATGGGCAAGCTGGGACACGCGCGAAATCTGCTGATGGCCTCGGTCTCGACCGGGCTGCTGTCCAGCCTGTTTTTCGTGGCCGACGCGCGCGCCGCGCAAGACGAAGAGACCAACGTCCAGAATTTGCCCGCGGTCGAGGTGGTGGCGCCGCAGCCGACCGCGCGTCGCGCGCCGTCGCGCCCCGTCGCGCGGACAGCTTCGAATTCGGGCAAGCCGAGGAGCAGCGGCAGGATCTACGTCTATCCGACGGCGCCCGGCACTGGCAGGGGTCTCGAGGTCGACAAGGTTCCGTCGGCGATCAACGCCGTCGACGCCAACCAGATCAAGCGCACCGGCTCGCTCAACGTCACGGATGCTCTGCGCGACAACATCGCCGGCGTCAGCATCAGCGAGGTCACCGGCAACCCGTTCCAGCCCAACGTCGAGTTTCGCGGCTTTATCGCCTCGCCCGTGACGGGCACGCCGCAGGGACTGGCCGTGTACCAGAACGGCGTCCGCATCAATGAAGCGTTCTCGGACGCCGTCAACTGGGACCTGATCCCGACCGCAGCGATCAGGTCGGCGACGCTGGTGACCAATAATCCGGCCTTCGGCCTCAACGCGCTCGGTGGCGCGATCAATCTGCAGATGAAAGATGGCTTCACCTATCAAGGCACGGAGCTTGATGTCATGGGCGGCTCGTTCGGCCGCATCCAGGGTTCGGCACAATGGGGCAAGCAGGTCGACCAGAACTACGGCGTCTACGCCGCGCTCGAAGGCCTGCACGACAACGGTTTCCGCAACTTCTCCCAATCGGATGTGCGGCGCTTCTACAGTGACGTCGGCTACAAGGCGGGCGACAGCGAATTCCACCTCAATGTCGGGGCTGCCAAGAACGATTTCGGCGCCAGCGCCACCGTGCCGGCTGAGCTCCTGAACAATTATTGGGGCGCGACCTACACGACACCGCAGACCAGTTCCAACCGCGTCGGCTATCTCAACCTGACTGCCAAGGCCGACGCGACGCCGACCTGGACGCTCGAAGGCACCGCTCACGTGCGCCGGTACGAGCACAAGGTCGTCGACGGCAATCCGACCGAGGTCGGTGAGTGTGCGGCGGACGCGACACTGCTGTGCTTCGGCGACGGTGCGACTCCTGCGAACGGCACGAACGGCGTCCAGCTCGGCAATCCCTTTGCGCCGGGCACGATCCTCGGCGAGATCGATCGGAGCTCGATACGGTCGACCAGCTTTGGCGTCTCGGGGCAGGCCACCAACACCGATCAGTTGTTTGGGCACGAGAACCGCTTCGTGGTCGGTACGAGCTACGATGCCAGCACCACGCGCTACGATGCCATGGCGGAGATCGGCTCGATCGGAGAGAACTACGTCGTGACTGGCAGCGGCGTCTTCCTGGGGCCATCAGGCACGGTCGCGACCGGGCTTGCCGGTCCCGTCTCGCTGCGGACGGTCAATCAATATAACGGCCTCTATGCGACCGATACGTTCAACGTGACGGACGCCTTCGCGATCACAGGCGGAGGCCGCTTCAATGTGGCGCGCATCTCGCTGGAGGATCAACTCGGTACCGCGCTCAACGGCGACTATACCTACACACGGTTCAATCCGGTGATCGGCGGCACCTACAAGATCACGTCGGAACTGACCGCCTATGCCGGCTATTCCGAGGCCAACCGTGTGCCGACGCCGCTCGAGCTCGGCTGCGCCGATCCGAACAATCCCTGTCTCATCGCGGCGTTTCTGGTCTCCGATCCGCCGTTGAAGCAGGTTGTGTCCAAGACCGTGGAAGCGGGGCTGCGCGGCACCAGGGAGCTGAACATCGGCACGCTCGGCTGGAAGCTCGGTGGCTTCCGCGCCACCAACTATGACGACATCCTGGCCGTCCCTGTTCCTGATAGAACCGGCTTTGGCTATTTCACCAATGTCGGCAGGACGCGGCGTCAGGGCCTCGAGGCCGAGGTCAACGTCAAGTCAGCGGCGCTTCAGTTCCAGGCGAGCTATACCTTCATCGACGCCCGCTTCCTCGACCCATTGACGCTCGGTTCGAACAGCCCGTTCGCCGATGCCGCCGGCCACATCCAGGTCGTGCCCGGCAACCAGATCCCCGCGATCCCGCCCCACCGCGTCAAGCTCGGCGTCGATTACGCTGTTACTGACGAGTGGAACGTCGGCGGCAACGCACTGTTTGTCTCCAGCCAATATCTGGTCGGCGACGAGTCCAACCAATCTTCGAAGCTGCCGTCCTACACGGTCTTCAACCTGCATACGTCCTACCAGGTCACCAAGAACGTCCAGCTCTACGGCAAGGTCGACAATATCTTCGACAATCGCTACGCGACCTACGGACAGTTCTTCGACACCGGCGCGCTGCCGAACTTCACCAACGGCGGCAATCCCTTCACCGACCCGCGCTCGCTGAGCCCGGCAAGGCCAAGGGCTTTCTATGCGGGGGCGCGGGTGACCTTCTGAGGCGGGGGGTCTTCCGCCGCATCCATGGCCGTGGCGGACCAGGCGACCCGAACGGCTGCCCGGCGGCAGGTAGTCTTTCAGTAAGCGCACAATTCGCAATGTCTAAGATGGACGACGCCCCGCATCCTGACTGCGAACTGTACGTTGACGATGAGGCATCAAAGACGCTTTTAGGTGAGATACTGTCTATTCGTTCACGAGATTTATCAACGCGCGTGCAGATATTTCAATTGGCGCAGCTTCTGTTGGGTATCAATTAGGTCATATGGTTGAGAACAAACGGTTCCCGCGAGCTATCGGCGCAACGGAGGGCAACATGAAGGGATTGCTAAGAGCAATTCTCTTCGGAGGCGGCTGGTCATTCGGCCTACTTGCAATCGGTTTGCTGGTCGGACTTCCGGAAGCCGCCTTCAAAGATCGCGAGTCAGTCGTTATTGGTGCCTGCTCGGCGATAGCATCGGCGCTGGTCTTTTGGACCGCAACGCGGCTGCCCGCGACCCCATCATGGCCCATTGCCATAGTCGGCTGGATCGTTGGCTTCTTTCTGCTTCCCGGCGCGGTCCGCGTTCTGGTTGAATTCGCCGACCGAATGTTCCGATGAATTTCAAACTGAGACACTACCCGGCGGCAGCCGCGGTCTCCGGCCCCGACATCCCGGTCCAAACCTTGATCGGCCGCAAGGCACGATGTTGCCAGCTGCCCGTAAGCTCTCCGGCGCTATAGTGCGACGTTACGCGAGCACGATAAGGCAGAGACAATGTGGATCAGAACATTCCTGCTGGGATTGAGCTTGACGGTTTGTGCAACGCTTCCAGCCGACGCGCGATCGGGAGGCGTCGGTCATGACGATCCCTTGAATGCAGAGCATATCGGGGTCCTTCCCAGCGATATCAGGCAATATATTGCCGGAATATGCAAGGGCCCCGCGCGCGCCCAACACGACTTCGCAACCTATCTGCCGTCGGAGAAGCGATGGCGCATCAACCTCGAATATCTGCATTGCGAGGGCCTGGGCGCGTTTCGTCGCGGCAACCAATGTCTGGACGTTGATTTCGTCGGCGACGGCTCGCACTTCCGGCTGGCGCGGAAAGGCTATGCGGAGTGTGGCTTCTGACGCTTTGCCGGCGCCGGTTCAGGTGAGCAAAACCGACGCCGCTGCGTAAGCGGCGCGACGCTCACCTCACCTTCACCCTTCGAGCGGGGCGGCGGCGAGGCTTGCCTGCGTCCGGCCCTTGGCCGTGCTCACGCGTTGCCGGCGCTGGACGAGATACTGGTCGGCGAGCACGCCGATCAGGATCACTGCGCCCATCACAGCGAAATTCAGCGAACTCGGGATTCCCAGCAGATTGACCAGGTTCTGCAGCACCTGCAGCAGCACGGTGCCGAGCACGACGCCGACGATCGAGCCTTCGCCGCCGCGCAACGAGCAGCCGCCGAGCACGGCCGCGGCGATGGCATAGAGCTCGTAGAACGAGCCGTGCACGGCGGGCGAGATCGAGCGGGTATACATCGCGAACAGGATCGCCGCGAACGCGGTCAGCCCGCCGCAGATGACATAGGCCGAAACCATCACGCGTTCGGAGCGGATGCCGGAATAGCGCGCGGCCTCCTCGTTCTTGCCGACGGCGTAGAGATAACGGCCGAACACCGAGCGGTGCAGCAGCACCCATGCAATGGCGGCGACGACGATCAGCGCCACAAGGCTGTGCGGGACCGGAAAGCCCAGCAAATTGGTTCGGCCCGCGGTCAGCCATTCCAGCGTCGGGAAGCTGGCGCCGAAGCCGAAGCCGGCCGTCGCGTCCTCAGTGTAATAGCGCGCCGCGCCGCGATAGATCAGAAGTCCGCACAGCGTCACCACGAACGGCTGGATATGCATCCGCGTCACCAGCGCGCCGTGCACGAGGCCGATCACGAGGCCGCTGGCGATGATCGCGGCAAAGGCGACCATCCAGTTGACGTCGTGATTGACGATGAGGTCGATGAAGAGAACGCCGAGTAGGGCGATCACCGATCCGACCGAGAGCTCGATCCCGCCGATGATGATCACGAAGGCTTCCGCGATCGAGAAGATGCCGAACATCCCGACCTGGTTCAGCGTGTTGGAGAGATTGCCGACGTAGAGGAAACGCGGATTGATGAAGGCCACGACCGCGCCGACGACCAGGATCAGGACCAGCAGGCTCAGATCTTTCTTGTTCAAGGCACCCTCATCTCAAACCGCGTGGCCGACGGCCAATTGAAGCACGTTGTGCTCGCTGAACTGGCTGCGATCAAGGAAACCCGAAATCGCGCCCTCGTGCATGACGGCGATCCGGTCGCTGACCCCGATCACCTCCTCCATGTCGCTCGAAATCATCAGGATCGCGACGCCGGCGTCGGTCAGCCGGCGCAGCATCTCGTAGATTTCCTGCTTGGCGCCGACGTCGACGCCGCGCGTCGGCTCGTCGAAGATCAGCACCTTGGGCCGCATCGACAGCCATTTGGCCAGCACGACCTTCTGCTGATTGCCGCCGGACAGCGAGCCGACGGTGGTTGCAACGTCCGGCGCACGGATCTTGAGCTGCTCGCGCTGGACCCGGGCATTCTTCGTCTCCTGCGCCGTGTTGACCAGGAAGTAGCGCAGATAGGACGCTAGGTCCGGCAGCGAAATGTTCTCGGCGATCGACACGTCGAGCAGGAGCCCGCAGCCCTTGCGGTCCTCCGGGATAAGGTAGATGCCATGGTCGATCGCCGCGCGCGGGTTTGTCACGCGGATCGCTTCGCCGTTCAGCTTGATCGCGCCGCCCCGGAGCGCATCGACGCCAAAAACGGCGCGCGCCAGCTCGGTCCGGCCGGAGCCGACGAGGCCGGCCAGCCCCAAGATCTCGCCGCGGCGAACCGACAGGCTCACTGTGCGCTCCGGATAGGTATCGGTCACAGCCTCGACGATGTCGAGCACGGGCTCGCCCGGTGGGGCGGCCGGCGGCACGTAGAGCGATTTGAGGTCGCGCCCGATCATCAGCCGGATCATCGCCGCCGGCGACAGCTCGGCGCGGGTCAGCGCGCCGACCATGCGACCGTCGCGCAAGACCACCGCGCGGTCGGCGCATTGCATCACCTCGTTGAGGCGATGGGTGATGAAGATGATGCTGACGCCGTGGGCCTTCAGGGCTGCGATGACCCGCATCAGCCGGTCGGTCTCGGAAAGGGTCAGGCTCGATGTCGGCTCGTCCATGATCACCAGGCGCGCATCGAGCGACAGCGCCTTCATGATCTCGACGAGCTGACGCTGGGCCAGCGACAGCTCGGCGAGCGGCGCGTCCGGCGCGAAATCGGCCCCCAAACGGTCCAGCAGCGGCTGCGTCTTGGCGTAGAGCGCCTTGCGGTCGATCAGCCGCAGCGGCCCGCCATGCACCGGCTCGCGGCCGATGAACACATTGCCGGCAACGTCGAGATTGTCGAAGAGGTTGAGCTCCTGATGGACGAAGGCGATGCCTGCGGTGATCGCCTCAGCCACCGTCAGCGCGTTCCGCTCGACACCGTCGACGCGGATGCGGCCGCCGCTCGGCTCGACCACGCCGCCGAGCACCTTCATCAAGGTCGACTTGCCGGCGCCATTCTCGCCGATCAGCGCGATCACCTCGCCAGGCGACACGGCAAGGCCGACGTGGTCGAGTGCGACCACGCCGGGGTAGCTCTTGCTGATGTCGACGAGTTCGAGGAACGGCTCAGTCATTGAAGGCTGCGGGCAATGCCCGCACGTCTCCTACTTTTTGAGCATTGCCTTCATCGAGCCCATGAAGTCGTCGACATTGCTCTTGTCGATGACCTTGCCGGGTACGATGATGATGCCGTTGGCGGGCACGCCGGACTTGTCGCCCTCGATGTACTTCGCCATCAGCTTCATGCCCTGATAGCCCCACTCGAACGGCTGCTGCACGACGGTGCCGGCGATCGCACCTTCCTTGACGCCGCCCAGCGTGATCGGATCCTCGTCGAAGCCGATGATCTGGATCTTGCCGAGCTTGCCGGCTTCCTTGAGCACTTCATAGATGCGAGGCGTGTTGTAGGAGTAGAAGCCGACCAGGCAGCTCACGTCGGGCATGGCAGCGAGGATGTCCTCGACGTTGCGCTTGGCGCGGGTCTGATCGATCTCGTCGCCGCGAACGTCGACCAGCTCGACCTTCGAGCCCTTGATGGTCTCCTTGACGCCCTCGATGCGTTCGCGGGCGTTGTCCGCGCCGGGCAGGCCGACGAAGCCGACGCACTTGCCGCCGTTCGGCAGTGCCTTGAGCATCAGCTTGCCGGCGTCCTTGCCGAGGTCGACGTTCGACGAGCCGATATAGGCGATGCGCTTTGAGTTCGGCGCGTCGCTGTCGGTGGTGAACAGCAGCGTCTGCGAGGCGATCTTGTTGAGGTGCTCGACCTGGTTCTTCGGATCGACCGCGCTGACCATGATGCCGGCGGCACCGGCGGCGACGAGGTCGTCCATCATGCGCTGCTGGACGGCAGCGGCGGCCTGTTCTGGATATTTGAGCTGAAGATTGTAGTTGGGCAGTTCGCCCTGGGCTTTCTTCACGCCGGCTTCCGCGATCTTCCAGAAGTCGGACGCGCCGTTGACGACGAAGGCCAGAACCTTCTTGTCGGCCGCATTGGCCGTGCCGAGGCCCAGAACCAGTGCGAACGCGACAGATACGCCTGCGATCAAGTGACGCTGCATGTCATCCTCCCCTTGTGCGGTCAGCCCTTGATGGAGGCCAACTCTGCTTCAGCCCGAATTGGGCACATGCCTCACCCTCCTCACGGGACGCAAAGGTCGGCCGCCAATCCGCATCTTTGCGGCAGGGGCGGGATCACCCGTCGGCCCATGAGGTGAAATGAGGCGCGTACCTCAACCGTAGCAAAAGCACGTCGAGCGTGCAACAGGAGGCGTCGTTCGCGCGAAATCGCGCCATAACTCGCTCGCCCGGCGTTCATCATCCTGAACATGATTGAGGAAGTTGATGCCCTGAGGCGGGCCACCGGATTGGTACGGGCCGGGTCATTAACCGCGCTTTAGCCCTGATCATGTGGATGATTAGCCTAGCAAGATCAGGGGGAGACCGCTCCCATGCTGAAGGATGGCACCTACGCGGCGTGGTACAAGACGCCATTCGACCAGGGCACCGGCATCGTCCATGTCGCCGACGGCCAGATCTGGGGCCGCGACAGCCTGATGACGTATCACGGTTCCTGCCGGGTCGATGGCGATCGTTTCACCGCAACCGTATCGACGAAGCGTCACACCGAAGGGCGTGACACGGTGTTCGGCGTCTATGATGAACTCACGCTGGACATCGAAGGCACGTGCCCCGGCAAGATCGCGACCTACACGGCGACCGCGGGGCAGGCGCAGGGGGTCGTCCTCGAGGGAACGCTCATTCTGACGGAACAGCCCGCGGCGGCGCCTGAACGGACCGGGGAGATCCCAGCCTTCAATCCCGCGAAACTGCCAAAGCTGCCCAAACGCTCGCGCTAAGCGCGGAAGTCATTGCGGCGTCGCACGCCGCGACACACTGCGCGGGCGCAGTGCAATTCTGCATCGTCAAATTCCAGCGCCGGCGGTTCTCAAGTCCGCCCGTCCAGAAGGCTGATCGGTCTAGTAAAGACGCTCGGCCTCGTTGTGATCGATGCGCGCCTGTATGGTGTCCAGCGCGTCCGGGGAGGCAGCGTGATCCTTCAGCGCCTGGGCATAGGTCGGCAAGCCTTCGACCGGCTTCCAGCGGTCGGGCTCCCACAGGCCTGATCGGATCACGGATTTGCCGCAGTGGAAGAACGCTTCGCGGACTCGCACCACGATCGCCAGATCGGGGTGCTTGCCGTTGACCGCCATGTCTTCGAGAAGACCCGGATCCTGCGCAAGCGACGCTGTGCCGCTGACGCGAACGACCTCGCGCCGCATCGGTATGATGAAGACGATTCCGACACTTGGATTGTCGAGGATATTGAGAACCGTGTCCCCACGGTGGTTACCAATACGGTCAGGAACGGCCAGGGTATGCTTATCGAGAACTCTTACAAAGCCGGGCGGGTCCCCCTTGGGCGATATGTCCATCGCCCCGGCGGCACCGATGCTGGATATGACGATGAACGGTGTTCGCGCGATCCAGGCCCTGCAGTGATCGTCGATGTGATCGATGACCTTGTTTACTTGATTTGGCATGGGCGAGCCGAGGATCGCTCGCACCTCGGCGGCGTTTGTAATCGGCATTGCCGGCTGGTACATCGCTGTCTCCGATCCGATCTTCCGTTCGGAAACAGTGCCAGGCCCTCCGGCGCCGCGCTTGATATCGGACTGACTTTTTTCTCACCAAACGCTAATCTTTCACCGCGGGTCCTGGACGAGGGCGGTGCACCTGATCAGCCGGCGTGAGGATGGGCCATTTGCGGTACGTCTTTGCAAACTGCGAGTTCGATACGGACCGGCGTGAATTGTGCCGCGACCGAAAGCTCGTAGCTGTTGCGCCGCAGGTTTTCGATCTGCTGAGCTTTCTTGTCAGCAACCGAAACCGCGTCGTGAGCAAGGACGATCTCGTCGAGGCGATCTGGAATGGGCGGAGCGTGTCGGATGCTGCGCTGACGACACGCTTGAATGTCTTGCGGAAGGCGATCGGCGATTCCGGCGACGAGCAACGTCTGATCAAGACGTTTCCGCGCAAGGGCGTTCGGTTCATTGGATCAGTCCGGGAATTCGGCGGGCAGAACGACGAGGCGGCTACCGAATATGCTTTGCGGCCATCCGCACCGGTGATCACTGGTCCGCGCAGGCCGTCGATCGCCGTATTGCCGTTCCAGAATCTCAGCGGTGACCCCGCGCAGGAGTTTATCGCGGATGGTATGACAGAGGACATCATTACTCTGTTGTCTCAGACACGCGATTTTCTGGTGATCGCCAGGGGTTCCACGCTGGCCTATAGAGCGAAGGCGACCGGCTTGGACGATATCGGGCGACAGCTCGGCGTCCGGTATATCCTCGAAGGCAGTGTTCGTAGCGCGAAACAGAAGCTTCGCGTGACAGCTCAGCTCGTCGAGGCCAGCACGGCCGAAAGGGTGTGGGCGGCTCATTTCGATAGGGAACTCATCGACCTGTTCGCGGTCCAGGACGACATCACCAGCGGAATCGTCGGGGCGTTGCATCCGCAATTGCTGCTCGCGGAGGCTCAATCATACAAACGTCAGCCGCCGAGCAGCCTGGACGCATGGGGTCTGAGCATGCGCGGCATGTTGGCCCTCACCAGCCTGGCTCAGGAAAATCTCGACATCGCGGCCGATTTCGCCAACCGGGCTATTGCGATTGCTCCTGAATTTGGACTGCCGTACGGACTGCGGGCATTCGCGCTGGGCTATCGAGCCTACACGCAATGGGGGCCGGACTGGCGCCAGGACGCCGCGCAGGCGTCAGCCGACATCAAACGAACACTCAGCGATCAGCCTGACGATCCGACGGCTCTTTTCCTGGCCGGTGGTGCATCTCATTTCATGGGCCGGCATCGGACGAGCATTGGCCTTTTTGAGCGCGCAATCGAGCTCAATCCGAATCTGGCGATGGCGCACGGCTTGCTGGCAATCAGTTGCGCCAGTATCGACCGCCCGGCCGACGGACTGGCTCATGTTGAGACCGCCTTGCGGCTGAGTCCGAGGGATCCGATGGCCTACCTGTTCGTTGCAGGCCAGGCGCTCTGCCGCTTCGTGTCGGGTGATTTCGCCGGAGCCGTCGCCTGTGCTGAAAAAGGCATCAGCATGAACTTCAGTTCATGCGAGAACTATTTCTATATGGCGGCAGCCCTCGCCGAGCTCGGCCAGATGCAGCAAGCCAAAGAGCAGATCAAACGAGGGCTGCGCTTCGCGCCCAAGATGACACTGTTGGTTATCGGTCGCGCGATCGAGGGCCGAAATCTTGGTTGGACCAGATATCATGCGGCTCTTCGCAAGGCCGGATTGCCGGAATGATCGACGTGTTCGGCCAAGCCATGCTGCGGGCCCGCTTATGGTGCGCAGAGGGTCTGAGCGGGCGGCAATTCTGCATCGTCAATCTCCAGCGTCACCGCTTCTCAAACGGCTTCCAACCCGCCATTGTGCCGCCGCAGCAATTAGCCGGAGGCAGCATCAATGTCGGACAAGGTCTCGCGTCGCCAGTTCGCGAAAGTCGCGGGACTATCCGCAGCCGGAATCGCAAGTCCCCTTGAGATCGCCGACGCCAAGCCGGCAGCGGCACCGCGCAGCGCCGGCGGCTTCCCGGCAGGCTTTCTCTGGGGCACCGCGACCTCGTCCTATCAAGTCGAGGGCGCGGTCGAGGAGGACGGGCGAGGGGCCTCGATCTGGGACAGGTTCGTGCGCATCCCCGGAAAGATCGAGGACGGCACCAATGGCGACCGCGCCGCTGAGCATTATCACCGCTACAAGGATGACATCGCACTCATCAAGGAGCTCGGCTGCAAGGCCTATCGGTTCTCGGTGGCCTGGCCGCGGGTGTTTCCTGACGGCGATGGCAAGCCGAACCCGAAGGGGCTCGACTTCTACAATCGCCTGATCGACGAGCTCCTGAAGAACGGCATCGACCCGTGGCTGACGCTTTATCACTGGGACCTGCCGCAATCATTGCAGGACCGCTTCGGCGGCTGGCGGTCGACCGAGACCTGCAAGATCTTTGGCGACTACGCGGCCTATGTCGCCGAGCACCTCACCGATCGCGTCAAGAACGTGTTTACGCTGAACGAGAGCGGCCGCTTCGTTTATTTTGGCTATGGCATCGGCATCGACGCGCCCGGCCTGACGCTGCCGCAGGTCGACGTGAACCAGGTCAGGCATAACAGCGCGCTCGCGCATGGGCTCGCGGTGCAGGCGGTGCGCGCCCATGGCCGCCGCGGCACGCGCGTCGGACCTGCCGAGAACATCGATGCCTGCATTCCCGCGATCGACACGCCCGAGAACGTCCGTGCCGCCGAGATCGCGCTGCGCGAGCTGAACGCCGGCTATCTCAACGTCATCATGACCGGCCGCTATACCGACGCGTTTCTGAAATATGCAGGCCGCGACGCGCCGAAATACACCGACGCGAATTGAAGATCATCTCCTCGCCGGTCGACTTCCTCGGCCTCAACATCTACGCGCCGCAGCACTACATTGTCGCGTCCGACCAGGGCGCGGGCTTTATGCCGCTGCCGATCCCGAAATCCTTTCCGCACATGAACTCGGACTGGCTGCGCGTCGGACCCGAGACGATCTATTGGGTGCCGAAGCTCGCCGCAAAGATCTGGAAGACCGATGCGATCTATATCAGCGAGAACGGCACATCCGGTGAGGATCAGGTGATGCAAGACGGCAAGATCTACGACACCGACCGCATCATGTATCTGCGCAACTATCTTGCCCAGCTCCAGCGCGCCACCGCGGAAGGCGTGCCGGTGCGCGGTTATTTCCTCTGGAGCCTGCTCGACAATTTCGAATGGGTGTTCGGCCTCAACAAGCGTTTCGGACTCTACCACGTCAATTTCGACACCCAGGTGCGGACACCAAAACTCAGCGCGAGCTTCTACCGCAACGTCATCGCGAAGAACGCCGCGGGTGCGTGATGGCTTGAGTCCGGATTTTACGCGTAGCGGAAAATCCGGACGAGGGAGCTAAACACCGCGCATTGACTCCGCTCTCCCCCTGATTCACAACGACCTCAACATCCATAAAAATGAGGACAACGCCCATGACCGACGCGCTGATCATCGATGCCTGCCGTACCCCGCGCGGCGTCGGCAAGGCCGGCAAGGGGGCTCTCTCAGGCATTCATCCGCAGCAGCTCGGCGCCACCGTGCTGCGCGCGCTGGCCGATCGCACCGGGATTAACACCGCCGATGTCGACGATATCGTCTGGGGCTGCAGCGCGCAGGTGGCAACGCAAAGCGGCGATCTTGGCCGCATGTCGGCGCTCGATGCCGGCTATGACGTGCGCGCCAGCGCCGTGACGCTGGATCGTTTCTGCGGTTCGGGCATCACCAGCGTCAACATGGCGGCCTCCTCGATCATGGCGGGCGCGGAAGATCTCGTCATCGCCGGCGGCTGCGAGATGATGTCGATGGAGGGACGTCGCGGCGGCGGCCCGATGATGATGGACGCCGGCAATCTGCGGCTTCGTGCAAAACATCCGCAGTCGCATCAGGGCGTCTGCGCGGATGCGATCGCGACGCTGGAAGGCATCACGCGTCGGGACGTCGACGCGCTTGGCCTTGAAAGCCAGAAGCGCGCCGCGCGAGCGATTGCCGGCGGCCATTTCAAGAAGAGCCTCGTGCCGGTTTATCGCGAGGACGGCAGCCTCGCGCTCGACCATGAAGAATATCCGCGGCCGCAGACCACGATGGAAGGGCTGGCGGCGCTGAAGCCGGCATTCCCGGCGATCGCCGACTATGCGCTGGACGACAAGGGTACGACCTATCGCGGCCTGATCCTGCAAGAATACCCTGACCTCGACATCGACTTCATGCACCACGCCGGCAATTCGTCGGGCGTCGTCGACGGCGCCGCGGCGATCCTGCTGGCGTCACCTTCTTACGCCAAGGCGCATGGCCTCAAAGCCCGCGCCCGCGTGGTCGCCATGGCCAATATGGGGGACTCGCCGACCCTGATGCTGAACGCACCGGTGCCGGCGACGCGCAAGGTGCTGGCGAAGGCGGGGCTCACCATCGACGACATCGACCTGTTCGAGATCAACGAGGCCTTTGCGGTGGTGGCAGAAAAATATATCAGGGATCTCAAGCTCGATCGCGCCAAGGTCAACGTCAATGGCGGCTCGATCGCGCTCGGTCATCCTATCGGGGCGACGGGCTCGATCCTGATCGGCACTGTGCTCGACGAGCTCGAACGGCGCGACCTCAAGCGCGGTCTCGTCACGATGTGCGCGGCCGGTGGCATGGCTCCGGCCGTCATCATCGAGCGCATCTAGTGCGCCGCGGCCCGTAAAAAGCAGGGAAAAACGTCGCAGGGCGACGATCAAGCCTTATTTTTCAGGGTGAATCGCGCTTCTCCTCGCACAAAGAGGCCGGTCGTCGCTTGTCGAAAGCATCGAATCAGCTTTAGCAAGGCTGCTTGCGGGCCTTTGAAACAAGGCAAAAACAGCTGCGCGAGGCGCCATCCGTTCTGGAAGCCGCTAAAATGCAGGGTTTTTTGTCTCAGGGGGCCAAAAAAGCCCGTAAAACCGCGACAAAACTGTGCAGAAGGCTATAGGCCTTCGCCGGTTGGTCTAATATGCAACCGGCAACGAATCAGAGGAGACACGATGCCAGCCCAAATGTCCAAATCGCAGTTGATCGAAAAGATTGCGACCGCCACCGAGCTTTCCAAGCGCGACGTCAAGAGCGTCATGGAGACGCTGACCGACGTCGGCCATAAGGAGCTCAAGAAGAACGGCCTGTTCCTGGTGCCGGGCTTCGCCAAGTTCGTGGTCATCAAGAAGCCCGCGACCAAGGCGCGCAAGGGCACCAACCCGTTCACGGGCGAAGAGATGATGTTCAAGGCCAAGCCGGCCCGGAAGATCGTCCGCGCCCGCCCCGTCAAGGCCGCCAAGGACGCCGTGGCCTGATAACGCAAAGGCCCCCTCGATGAGAGGGGGCCTTTTGGTTTGAATGGACCGCAGGGGCCGATCGGAGGGGATCAGCCCTTGCGGCGCCTCACCCGGACCGGGATCGGTTGAAGCCGCGGCTCAGGTCCTGCAAGTGCATCGCGCACCCGGTCGATGGCACGGCCGAGCAGCTGGCGCAGCTTCTGCGTTTTTCGCGATCGCTTTGCGTCTTCCAGCAGTTTCTTCATCGCATCACTCCGCCGCTTCGACCTTCGCATCGACTCCCACCGGCTCGAGCGCCGCGGCGATGGCCTCGTCGACGCGCTCCAGCCAGATGAATTCGAGGTTGTCCCGCGCGCTCTTCGGGATGTCGTCATAGTCCCGCTTGTTGCGCGCCGGCAGCATCACCCGCTTCAATCCGGCGGCGGCCGCAGCCACCACCTTCTCCTTGATGCCGCCGACCGGCAGCACCAGGCCGCGCAGCGAGATCTCGCCGGTCATCGCGGTGTCGCTCCGCACCGTGCGATTGGTGAGCAGTGATGTCAGCGCCGTGAACATCGCCACGCCCGCGCTCGGTCCGTCCTTCGGGGTTGCGCCCGCAGGAACGTGAACGTGGATGTCGCTCTTCTCGAACAGCTGGGGATCGATACCGAGCTGGTTCGCTTTGCTCTTCACCAGCGTCAGCGCGGCCTGCACGCTCTCGCGCATGACCTCGCCAAGCTGGCCGGTCAGGATCATGCCGCCGCGGCCGGGCACGCGCGAGGCCTCGATGAACAGGATGTCGCCGCCCACAGGCGTCCAGGCAAGGCCGGTGGCCACGCCCGGAATGCTGGTGCGCTGCGCGATCTCGCCTTCGAAGCGCGGCTGTCCCAGCACGTCGCCGATGTCCTTCGCCGTCACCACCACCTTTGTGGTCGTGCCTTCGGCGACCTGCACCGCGGCATGGCGGAACACCTTGCCGATCTCGCGCTCGAGGTTACGCACGCCGGCCTCACGGGTGTAACCCTTGACCACCAGCTTCAGCGCATCCGGCTCGATGTCGGCCTGCTCGGCCGTCAGGCCATTGGCCTCCAGCTGCCGCCGCACCAGATACCGCCGCGCGATCTCCAGCTTCTCGTCCTCGGTGTAACCGGCCAGGCTGATCAGCTCCATGCGGTCCAGCAGCGGACCCGGAATCTGGTCCAGCATGTTGGCGGTCGCGATGAAGACGACGCGCGACAGGTCGAAGGGCACGCCCAGGTAATTGTCCCGGAACGTCCCGTTCTGCTCGGGGTCGAGCACCTCCAGCATCGCGGCGGAAGGATCGCCCTGAACGCCACGGCCCATCTTGTCGATCTCGTCCAGCATCATGACGCAGTTGCGGGCGCCCGCCTTCTTGATGCCCTGGATGATGTTGCCGGGCAGCGCGCCGATATAGGTGCGCCGGTGACCGCGGATCTCGGCCTCGTCATGCACGCCACCCAGGCTGACGCGCACGAAGGGGCGATCCATCGCACGCGCGATGGACTGGCCGAGCGAGGTCTTGCCGACGCCGGGCGGGCCGACGAAGCACAGGATCGGGGCCTTGCCCTGCGGCGCCAGCTTGCGCACCGCCAGATATTCGATGATCCGGCTCTTGATCTTCTCCAGGCCAAAGTGATCCGCATCCAGGATGCGACGTGCTTCCTTGATGTCGATCGGCTTCTCCGCGGGGAGCGCCCAGGGCAACTCGATCAGCCAGTCGAGGTACGTGCGGACCATGCCGGCTTCACCGGCAGCCTCGGGCATGCGCTCGTAGCGGCGCAGCTCCTTCCTGGCGTGCGCGTCCGCCTCCGGCGGCATGTTGGCCTTGGCGATCGCAGCCGTCAGCTCGGCGACCTCGGCAGACTTGCCGTCGCCTTCGCCCAGTTGCCGCTGGATGGTCGCCATCTGCTCGCGCAGGATCGCCTCGCGCTGCCGCTCGTCGAACGAGGCGCGGGTCTTCTGGCCGATCTCGTTGGAGATGCGCAGCACCTCCAGCCGCTCGGCCAACTGCTTCGACACCTTCTCGACGCGCAAGGAGAGGTCGATGGTCTCCAGCACCTCCTGTTTATCGGACGGCTTGATGTCCATGAACGACGTCGCCAGGTCCGCCAGCGCGCCGGGCGCACTGGTGCTCTGGAACATCGCGACCAGCTCGGGCGGGGCCTGCGGCAGCAGCTCGATTGCCTCGATGGCCTGGCGCTGCAGGTTCAGCGCCCGTGCCTCGATCTCGGCTGAGGTCGTGGTCGGCTCGGGGATCTGCTGGAAGCGCGCAGCCAGGAACGGCGTCCCCGGCAGGAAGTCGAGGATACGCGCGCGCTGCACGCCCTGGCAGACGATGTGATGCGTGCCGTCGGGTGCGGTGATGTAGCGCACGATGTTGGCGATGGTCGCGACCTTGTAGAGATCATCAGGGCCGGGCTCGTCGGTCTCGGGGCTGCGCTGCAGCACGATGCCGACCGGCCGCTGCTCGCGCAGCGCCTGCTGCGCGGCGGCGACGGATTTCGGGCGTGCGATCGCGATCGGCGCGATGGCGCCGGGGAACAGCACCATCTCGCGCACGGGGATGATGATCAGTGCGTCGTCGGGGATATTCACGTCAGGATTGGTCTGTGCGGTATTCATCTGTTCGGTGGCCATGATCGACCTCAGGATTTGGCGAGGCGCAGCGCGACGCAGCCGTCCATCACGAAGCGGCTGATGGCGTAGCGGCCAAGGGGCAATGCAATGCGGCGCTCAAAACGCCCCTGCGGCAGCTCGAGCCGGTGGATGCGGGCGTTGCGAAGCTCCGGCGGCAGCGTGCGCTGGCCGGATATGACCAGCACGCCGTCATGGATGACGGTCTCGACATTGTCCGGATTGACGCCGGGAAGCGCGACCAGGATCAGAAGCTCATGCTCGGTCTCAAGCACGTCGATCGGCGGCTCCCAGCAGGTGTCCTGACGGCCGAACTGCTGCCGCATCCGTTCGGCGCGGGTCAGCTGGTCGAGGGCCTCGGACAGCATCCAGTCAAAGGGATTCTTGGGTTGCATGGCAAAACTCGGGGAAGGCGCTGCAGTTGGAAAACGGGATATGGTGATGGTTCCCGCAAATTCCAGCATCGCGCGTTTGCGGCATGCCTGCCTCTCTTGGCGGAGCAGGCCCTTGCGCTCAGACGCATCGACGCCGCGAAAGATGTTCCGCGGCGCCGGAGGTAACAATTGGGTGGTCTGGATCAGGCGGCTTCGCGGTATTCGGCCTCGGCTTCGAGGTTGATGACCGACGTGGCGAGCTCGGTCAGGGTGTGGTCGGTCGCCTCTTCCTCGTCCAGCGTATCCTGGAGCAGCCTTGCCGCCTCGGGCATGCCGAGCTCTTCGGCCCAGGTGCGAAGTGTGCCGTAACGGGAGATTTCGTAGTGCTCGACGGCCTGCGCCGCCGCGAGCAGCCCGGCATCGAGGGCAGGGGCGTTCTTGAAGTCCTTCATGATCTCGGCGCCCTCGTCGGTGATGCCGTTTATCGCTTCGCACGGCTTGCCGCGCGCGGGCTTGTTCAGCATCTTGAAGATCTGCTCCAGGCGTTTGACCTGTCCCTGCGTCTCCCGCAGATGCTTGTTGAAGGCGGCGGCAAGATCCTTCGAGTGGGCGGCCTTGGCCATCTTCGGCAGCGTCTTGATGATCTTGTTCTCGGCGTAATAAATGTCCTTCAGCGTTTCCAGGAAAAGGTCGCTCAGCATCTTAGGCGCCTGACGCGGGCGGCGCGATGCGGCCTTTTTCTTGAGAGCACGTTTCTTTGCTGGTCTAGCCATTGGTCCTCCTCATGAGGCGACACGGGAAGGCACGTCCTTCCTCAATCCTCACGCGATCAAGAGCCGGGACAGGCAAATGTTCCTCGCGAAGGTCTGCGCGAGCCGCTATGGCTGGCCGTCCACGCTCGCCCGAGGCGCCTGACCCATGCTCGACTTCGCCCTGTCCGCCTTCGTCACGCTGCTGCTGGTGGTCGATCCCGTCGGCCTCGCACCGGCGTTTCTGGCCGCGACCGGCGGCATGCCCGAGACGAGCAAGCGGACGGTGGCGCTGCGGGCGCCGTTCATCGCGGCCTCGATCCTGGTCGTGATCGCGCTGGTCGGAAACTGGCTGCTGCGCCAGCTCGGGATCGGCATCCCCGCCTTCCAGATCGCGGGCGGGCTGCTGCTGTTCGGCGTGTCCTACCAGATGATCTTCGGCGACCGGCCGCATCGCGAGGCGCGGGAGGCGGACAAGGCGACGGCCGAGCACGCCTCCGATGTCGCGGTGTTTCCGCTCGCAATCCCCATGATGGCCGGTCCCGGGGCGATCGCAACCACGCTGTTGCTGGCGGGCGATGCCGGCTATGGGGCAAGGCTCGCCATCATCATCGCGATCGTGCTGGCGGTCTGCCTGCTCTGCATGCTCTGCTTCGTCTCGGCGCACCTGATTGCGCGCACGCTCGGGCGCACCGGAAATGCCGTGCTCTCGCGGGTGCTCGGCATGCTGCTGGCGGCCTATTCGGTGCAATTCGTGATCAACGGCATTGCGGCTGTCCGGGCGAGCCTGTCTTGAGGTCTCTGGGCCTGCGACAAACTGTTAATCTGTTGATTTTACGATGAATTCATGTCCCGGGCGGGCGCGCCAGAAATCCAGTGCCTGAACAGGTCCGCTTTCGCTTGCACTGCCATATTGCTTTGACGTACTTCGGGTCTAACAAGAGCCCATCGAAGAAATCGACAAGAAGGTCGAGATGAAATCGAAGTCGATGACAGCGGACGAACTCGCAAAGAGACAGGCCATCATCGACGCCTGCCGCCGCATGAATGCGCTCGGCATCAACCAGGGCACATCAGGCAATATCAGCGTGCGGCATGGGGACGGGCTCCTGATCACGCCCACCAGCCTGCCCTATGACACCATGACGCCGGACCAGATCGTCTTCATGGCGATGGACGGCTCGCATCCCCCAGGCCAGAAGCCGTCCAGCGAGTGGCGCTTCCATCTGGACATCCTGAAGGCGCGCGCCGACGTCAACGCCGTCGTGCACGCCCATCCGACCTATTGCACCATCCTGGCGATCATGGGCATGGAGATCCCGCCGGTGCACTACATGATCGCGGCGGCCGGCGGCGACAGCATCCGCTGCGCGCCCTATGCCACCTTCGGGACAGTGGAGCTGTCCGCGCATGCGGTGCGCGCGCTGGATGGCCGGCTCGCCTGCCTGCTGGACCATCACGGCATGATCGCGCTCGGCCAGACGCTCGACAAGGCGATGTGGCTCGCCGTCGAGGTCGAGACGCTGGCGCGGCAGTATCACGGCTGTCTCCAGATCGGCAAACCGCCGCTGCTCTCGAGCGCCGAGATCGAACGGGTCCGTCAGCGCATGGCCGGCTACGGCCTGTCGGAAGGGTAGGGCTCGCAAGCGGTGTTCGCGCGGATCAGATATTTCGTCGACGGCAAGGGCACCAACCGCACGATGGTTCGGCTGCGCGCGCTGTTGCGCAGCAACGAGTTCTACCTGATCCCGCTCGCGCTCGTGATCGGCACGCTGGCCGGTGCGATCGTGACCCTGATGGCCGTGATCGCGCAGATCGCCCACGTCGTGATCTTTGGCATTCCGATCGACGTGCGCCTCTCTGCCAACGCCTATATCAGCCCCTGGGCGGCAATGATCGCGCCGCCGCTCGGCGGCCTCGTGCTCGGCATCATGGAATGGTGGCGGCGACGGCTGAAGATCTCGAGCGCAGTCGACCCGATCGAGGCCAATGCGCTGCGCGGCGGCATTCTGTCGATGCGCGACAGCGTGGTGGTGTCGAGCCAGACGCTGATCTCGAACGGTTGCGGCGCCTCCGTCGGCCTCGAGGCCGGCTACACGCAGATCGGCTCGGGCATCGCCTCGCTATTCGGCAAGTTCTTCAACCTCCGCCGTAACGATCTCCGCCTGATGGTCGGCTGCGGCGCCGCGGCGGCGATCGCGGCCGCTTTCGGCGCGCCGATCACCGGCGCGTTCTACGCCTGCGAGCTGATTGTCGGTGTCTATTCCGTCGGCAGCGCGGCGCCGATTTTGGCGGCCTCGCTCGCCGGCGCGCTCACCGCGCAATGGCTCGGCGGCGCGCCGTACTCCATCGAAATACCGAAGGTCAGCGCCGTCGGCGTCGAGCAATATCTGGCGCTGATCGGGCTCGCGCTTGTCACCAGCGGCGTTGGCATTGCCGTGATGCGCTCGTCCTCGATGTTCGAGCGGCTGTTCAAATGGCTGCCGGTCTGGCTGCGCCCCGTGATCGGCGGTCTCGTCGTCGGAAGCTTCGCCCTCGTCACGCCGCAGGTGCTGGCGGCCGGCCACGGCGCCATGGTGCTCGACCTCTTCCACGACATGACGATCGGACTGGTCGCGATCATCATCGCGCTGAAGGTGACGGCCTGCCTGATCTCGCTGGCCTCGGGCTTCCGCGGCGGTCTGTTCTTCGCCTCCCTGTTCGTCGGCAGCCTGATCGGTAAGTTCTTCGCCGCGGTGCTGCTCTTGATCAGCCCGAACTTCGCGATCGATCCGTTGGTGGCGATGCTGACCGGCATGGCGACGCTGGGCGTGGCCATCGTCGGCGGCCCCCTGACCATGTCGTTCCTCGTGCTCGAGATGACCCGCAATGTCGACGTCACCGCCGTGGTGCTCGCCGGCTGCATCGTCACCTCGATCTGCGTCCGCTTCATGTTCGGCCATTCCTTCTCGACCTGGCGCCTGCATCTGCGCGGCGAGACCATCCGTAGCGCCAATGACGTCGGTTGGCTGCGCAACCTCACCGTCGAGCGGCTGATGCGCTCCGACGTCGGCAAGGTGCCGTCGAGCACGACGATCGCCGCGACCCGCAGCGAATTTCCGCTGGGGTCGCGCCCGGGCGTCGTCATCGTCAACAATTCCGACGAATATGTCGGCCTGGTCCTGCTGCCCGACTTGTTCTCCAGCGACCTCGACACCATCGCCGATGATATCCAGATCATCGAGCTCGCGCGGCTGACCGAGATCGTGCTGATCCCGGAAATGAACGTGAAGTCTGCCATGGCGGTGTTCGACGAGGCCGAGGCCGAAATGCTGGCGGTGGTCGATTCCACCGACAGCCGCAAGGTGGTCGGCTTCCTGACCGAGACCACCGCCCGTCGCCGCTATGTCGAGGAGATCGACAAGGCCACGCGCGGCGTGCTGGGGGCGCTGTCCTGAGGTCTTCACCCCGGGCAAGTTGACGCTGGCACGCTGGGCGGACTTGCCAGATCGTTCACAACCTCTAGGCTAGGGATCGACGGCGGGGCTGGCGCCTGGCCGCATCCAGCGACGAGGGACGTGCGATGTCGGACAAGCTTCGCCTGTTGCTTGCCTTGCTCGAACTCGGGCCCCGGCTGAAGGATCTGCTGGGCGACAAATGGCCCCCTTACGCCGACGAATTGCAGGAATTGGCCGGCCGCGCCGGCAAGGGCGAGGATCCGGCCAGGCTTCGTCAGTCGCTTGACCTGCTGCTCGTGCGGCTGCTCGCCGAGGCGCCGGCCACGGAACTCGTCGAGCATTTGATGGAAGACATGGCGGCGCCCATGGCTGCCACGGAGACTGTGACCCGCCGCGGCCGGGTAACGCCGCTGGTCGTCCCGGACATTGTCGGGCCGAGCACGGATGAGGCGACCGGCGTCGTCACCATCCCCGTGTTCTACGGCACCGACCGCGCCCGCGGCGACGACACGCCGGCGCACTATTTTGGCGGCGCGCGCGGGACGCCGTCATTCGGAATCGCGGAGGTCAGCGTGCCCACGCATGGCCGCGACCTCGGCGAACTCACCAGCCCGAGCTGGTGGCACCTCGAATTCTCGGCCAATCCGGAAAAGCATGTCATCCTCAAGTCAGTGGGAGCGCTTGGCAGGGACACGTTCGTTACGAGTCTGAAGGACTCGCTTGCGGCCGCGGATTTGCACGACGTCCTGATCTTCGTGCACGGCTACAACGTCACTTTCGAGGACGCGGCGCGGCGCGCCGGGCAGCTTGCGGTGGATCTGAAATTCGCCGGCAGGACGCTGCTGTATAGCTGGGCGTCGGCGGCGGACACCAAGAAGTACACGGTGGACGAGAGCACGATCGACTGGTCGCGCGATCATTTCGAGACGTTTCTCCAGCTTGCGCTCGGCGAGATCGGTGCCGGCAAGGTCCACGTCATCGCTCACAGCATGGGCAACCGCGCGGTGATCAACACGCTGGAGCGCGTTAAGTCGTGGCAGCTGCCGGCCGGCGCCGCAAAGCTCGGTCAGATCATCTTTGCCGCGCCCGACATCGACCGCGACCGTTTCGTCCAGCTCGCGGCTAGGTTCAAAGGCTGCGCTGCGCGCGTCACGCTCTATGCGTCGTCGCGCGACGTGGCGCTGCTGGCCTCCAAATTCGTGCACGGCTATCCCCGGGCGGGCGAGGCCGGTGACGCGCTGACCGTTGTCGACGGCGTCGATACGATCGATGCCTCGCTGGTCGACACCAGCCTGGTCGGCCTGCGCCATTCTTATTTCGGCGAGAAGCGCTCGATCCTGAACGACATGTTCAATCTGATCGTGCAGCAACTCGCGCCCGACCAGCGTTTTGATCTCCAGGTCGCGGGCGATGCGTTGCGGAAGTATTGGAGTTACAGGGCCTAGAGGTAGCGCGACCAGTCAAAGCGTGGCAGATTGCCGCGATCACGAAACCATTTCGGTGCTTTGCGCATTATGTGGTGTTTCCATATCTTTTCTTTGACGAGAGCGGAGGACGTGAGGATGAGTGACAGGTCCGTGAAATCGAGAGTTGGCCGCAGCGCCGCACTGGCTGCATTCGCCAGTCTCGCTTTGGTCGTTGCTTCCGTCTCGCCGTCAGCTGCCGCGTCGCCGGCAGCGGCCAAGGCCGCGACTGCCGCTGTGGCCGGGCAGGGCTCGTCCAACGCGACCGATTTCAGCGCCGCGCGCCGTCATCGCTATTACCGGCGCGGGCCGAGCGCTGCGGGCCTTGCCTTCATGGGCGCCGCGGTTGGTATGATCGGAGGCGCGATCGCCGAGAGCCGGCGCCAGGAATATTACGACAACTATTACTATGGCGGCCCGCGCTATTATGGTCCCGGCTACGGCTATTACGGTGGACCGCGCTACTACGATCCGTATTGACGGATGCCGTAGCCCGGATGGAGCGCAGCGAAATCCGGGATCACTGGAGCATGTCGCAAGCGTCCCGGATTACGCTGCGCTCTGCGCAGCAGCGTTGCACGCTGCAGCGCGTCCGGGACACGAGAGCCGCGCCCTACGCCTTCCGTATCACCGTCCCGCCGGCGCCGACATTGCGCCATTGGCGTAGCGCGACCAGTCAGGTTCCGTCGGCTGCGATGGCCACATGGCCGCGTTGGAGTCGCGCGCCGACTGGGTGATGGGAGCAGGTCGTGCCTTGCGAAGGTGGTGATGGTCGTTCGCGGCCGCGGTCTGGATGGTGATGGCAGCGATCAGCGTCGCGCCGAGAATGGCAAGAGTCTTCTGCATGGTTGTATCTCCCGTGACGACGTCCCGGTCGTGAGAAATGTCGTCGTCGTCGCGGCTGACATGGCGATGCCGCCAGCCTGATATCACTGTCGCCGGGTTCACGATGGGGCGAGCAAATTTTTTGGTCCCGGCTAAATATTCGGCAGCCTCCTGGCGGGGGCCGGATGGACTTGACCAGCGCCATCAGGTTGAATGGGGGCAACAAAGGTTTCAGGCGCGACAATGATGTCGAAATATCTGCTGGTCCTGCTTTTGATCGCCTCGCCGGCTGTGGCGCAGGTCAAAACCGCTCCCAAAATCTCGGCGGCACATCCTGACCCCTGCGCTCCGATCGGACGCACCGCGGACGGCAAGCTGGTCTATTCCATGAAATGCGAGAACCTGCCGGCACCGCCTCCGCCACCGCCCCAGGCGGAACTGAAGGAGGCGCCGGCGGCAGCCGCCGCTGCGGAGCCCGAGCCGGAGGTGCGGCGGAGCGGCATATTTGGCTGGTCCTACGACCGCAGGTAATGGGTCCTAGCGCCCTTGCGCGAAGCCCGCTGGAATGCTCTTTGCGTGCAAGTTCCCCGTGGGGCCTCACCCCCCGATCCAGAGAGATGAGATGAGCAAACTCGTTATCCGCGCCGGCGATTTCACCTTCGATGCCCGCTTCGAAGAGGAGGCCGCACCCAAGACTGTCGCGGCGTTCCGCAAGGCGCTGCCGTTCGAGAGCCACATCATCCATGTACGCTGGAGCGGCGAAGGCGTCTGGATGCCGCTCGGCGATCTCGACTTTGGCGTCGGCTATGAGAACCACACCAGCTATCCCGCGCCGGGCCAGATCATCCTCTATCCCGGCGGCATCAGCGAGACCGAGATCCTGCTTGCCTATGGCGGCGTGCACTTCGCCAGCAAGATGGGCCAGCTCGCCGGCAATCACTTCATCACCGTGACTTCGGGCCTGGAGAACCTGGCGACGCTGGGCAAGAGCGTGCTGTGGAAGGGCGCACTGCCGATCCGCTTCGAGGAAGTCTAAGTGACTGATATCAGCTACCCGCGCGATCTCCGCGGTTACGGTCGCAACCCGCCGCATCCGGAGTGGCCCGGCCATGCGCGGGTCGCGGTGCAGTTCGTCGTCAATTTCGAGGAGGGCGGCGAGAACAACATTCTGCACGGCGACCGTGCGTCGGAAGCGTTCCTGTCCGACGTGCTGGGCGCGCAGCCCTGGCCCGGCCAGCGTCACGCCAATATCGAATCCATGTTCGAATATGGCTCGCGCGCCGGCTTCTGGCGCTTGTGGCGCATGTTCAATGAGCGCAACTGGCCGACCACCGTGTTCGGTGTTGCCACCGCGCTGAAGCGCAATCCGGAAATCGTCGCGGCGATGAAGGAGTCCGGTTGGGACATTGCGAGCCACAGCCTGAAATGGATCGAGCACAAGGACATGACGGAAGCGCAGGAGCGCGCCGAGATCGCCGAGTCCATTCGCGTCCACACCGAGGCCACCGGCGCGCGTCCGCTCGGCTGGTACACCGGGCGCTCCTCGATCAACACCAACCGTCTGCTGATGGAGGAGGGCGGCTTCCTTTATCTCTGCGATTCCTACGCCGACGATCTGCCCTATTGGGTCAAGGGCGCGAACGGCAAGCAGCTCGTCATTCCCTATACGTTAGATGCCAACGACATGCGCTTCATCAACCCGCAAGGGTTTGCCGAAGGCGAGCAGTTCTACACCTATCTGAAGGACGCCTTCGACGTGCTCTATGCCGAAGGTGAGACCGCGCCGAAGATGATGTCGGTGGGGCTGCACTGCCGCCTCGCGGGCCGGCCCGGCCGCGCCGCGGGCCTGATCCGCTTCCTTGATTACATCGGCAAGCACGATCGCGTCTGGGTGCCGACGCGACTTCAGATCGCGCAGCATTGGCACGACAAGCATGCGGGTCTTGCCGACAACGCTTTCGAGATCGGGTAGGGACTCGATGTCGCAGATCGCCTTGTCTGATCTCAATACCGCGAGCTTCGACGATTTCGTTGCGGTACTTGAAAACGTGGTCGAATACTCGCCGTGGATTGCCCAAGAAGCCGCGGCGCGGCGTCCGTTTGCCGGCATCAATCAGTTGCACGCCGCGCTGATGACGGCGATCCAAAGCGCCGCACCCGACGCGCAGCTGGCGCTGATCCGCGCGCATCCCGATCTCGCCAACAAGGCCCAGCGTGCGGCAGGCCTCACGGCGGAATCGACCAATGAACAAAACAGCGCCGGCCTCGACCGGCTGTCGGAGGCCGAATACGCCGCGTTCGAGCGCGTCAACAACGCCTACCGCGAAAAATTCGGCTTCCCCTATATCGTCTGCGTGCGGCGCCACACCAAGGATTCCGTGCTGCGCGACTTCGAGACGCGCCTGCGCAACATTGCCAAGACTGAGACGCGTCGCGCGATCGAGGAGATCGGCCGTATCGCGGCCCTGCGGCTCGATCAGCTCGTCGTCGCCGATGACAGACTGAAAGTGCACGGCCGGCTCTCGACCCATGTGCTGGATAATCACATAGGCAAGCCGGCCCCCGGAATCGCGGTGGAACTCGTCGAGCTAGCCGCGCTCGGCGAGAATCGCGTCATCGCGCGCGGCGTCACCAACGCTGACGGCCGCACCGACCAGCCGCTGATCGGCGGCCGCCCGCTGCCGATCGGCCGCTACGAGCTCCGCTTCAACGTCGGAAGGTATTACGCCGAACGCAATGTGCAGCTTCCCGATCCGCCGTTCCTCGACGAGATCCCGCTGCGCTTCGCGATCAGCGAGCCGGAAGGCCACTACCACGTGCCGCTGCTGGTCACGCCGTGGAGCTACTCGACCTATCGCGGGAGCTAGTCGCCGAACTTGTCGTGTAGCGCCGGAAACAGCCGGTCCGGCTTGAACGGCGGTGCGGTGAAGCGGATGCCGGTGGCATCAGCGATGGCGTTGCCGAGGGCCGCGGCGACCGGATTGTAGGGGCTCTCGCTCATCGACTTCGCGCCCAGGGGTCCGATCGTGTCGGACGTCTCGGCGAACAACACCTCCGTGCGCGGCACGTCCGTGAAGGACGGCAGATGGTAATCGCGGAATTTGGGATTGGTGACGCGGCCCTCGGCGTCGATCACCATCTCCTCGTAGAGCGCCGCACCGAGCGCCTGGGCGACACCGCCTTCGACCTGCCCCCGGCATTGCATGGGATTGGCGACGACGCCGGCATCGGCCGCCTGCACGCTCCGGAGAATCCTGACCTCGCCGGTGCCTTTGTTCACGGCGACGCGAAAGCCCTGCACGTTGAAGCCGACCGAGCGCGGCGTTCCCTCGGAATTGCCGTGCGCGACGAGCGGACGACCCGCCTCGCGCACCAGCCTGGCGAGCTCGGCAAAGGACATGCGCCGCACGCCGCTGACGACGAACTCGCCCTCGAGCGTGCACGTCGCGACATCGCAAAGCCACACGCCGGCTGCGGCTGCCTTCAGCTCGGCTGCGAGCTGCATCGCGGCGGCCTGCGTTGCCTTGCCGGCCACGAAGGTGCCGGTGCTGCCATAGGCGCCGGTGTCGTGGCCGCCATGGGCGGTGTCGGACTGGCGCAGGCGGATTCTATCGACGGTGGTCGCGAGCACAGTGGCGGCGATCTGCCGGTGCACGGTGCTGGTGCCATTGCCGAACTCGGCGGTACCGACGGTGAGATCGAAGCCGCCATCGTCGTTGAGCGCGATCATGGCGTCGGCGATGTGGCCGGCGGGCGGCGCCGTGTCGATCATGGTCAGCGCGATGCCGTCGCCGGTCAGCCAGTCCGGCGACAGCTCGCCTTGCGGCTGATCCGCCCGCATCGCGCGCTCGACGAGATCGATGCACTGGTCGAGCCCGTAGGAGCCGTAGAGCACATCGTGATATTCGGATTCAGGCGGCGACAGCATGGGATCGCCGGGCCTGACGATATTGCGGCGGCGCATGTCATAGGGGCTGATGTCGAGCTGCTTCGCCAGTTCGTCGATTGCGGCTTCCACCGCGATCACGGACTGCGGCAAGCCATAGCCGCGAAACGCGCCTGCTGGCACCGTATTGGTGTAAACGACGAAGCCGTCGACGCGCTTGTTCGGGCAGTTATAGACGGCGATCGACTCGTTCACCGCGTGGAACATCACGGAGGGGCCGTGATTGCCATAGGCGCCGGTGTTGGAGAGCACGTCGAGCTGCAGCGCGGTGAGCTTGCCCTGGGCATCGGCGCCGGCTTTGATGTGGACGCGCATCGGATGCCGCGTCGAGGTCGCGATGAACTGCTCCTCGCGGGTCAGCTCGAGCTTGACGGGGCGTCCGGTCTTCAGCGCGGCCAGCGCCAGAATATCCTCGACGAACATCTCCTGCTTGCCGCCGAAGCCGCCGCCGACCCGCTCGCAGAACACGCGGACCTTGTCCATGGGAAGCTGGAAGATGTCCGAGAGCGCGCGCCGCGTCAGGAACGGGACCTGCGTCGAGGTGCGGACGTTGAGCACGCCTGTCGCGTCGAGCCAGGCGAGGCCGCCATGGGTCTCCAGCGCCGCATGCTGCACACGATGGCTGTGGAAGGTGGCTTCATAAGTGACGGCGGATGTGGCGAGCGCGGCGGCGACATCGCCGAATTCGCCATGAATCTCCGCGACCAGATTGCGCTGCGCGTCGGCAACGCGGTTGGCGCTGGTCCTGTCGGGATGAACGAGCGGCGCGCCCGGCATCATCGCCTGCTCCGGATCGATCAGCGCGGGCAGAATTTCGTACGTGACCTTCAGCCGGCGGCAGGCCTCCTCGGCCGCGCCTTCACTCTCGGCCACCACCGCCGCGACCCTCTGGCCGATGAAGCGAACGACGTCGTCGAGGATGCGGGTATCCTCGGGATCCATCCAATCCTTCTCATGCCGCGCGGTCGATGTCAGCACCGACGGCGCATCCTCATGCGTCAGGATTGCGTGCACGCCCGGAGCGGCCATCGCCGACGATCTGTCGATCGAAACGATCCGCGCGTGCGCATGCGGCGAGCGCAGCAGCTTGATGTGCAGCAGGCCATCGACGTGCGTGTCGAACGTGTAGCGCGCCTTGCCGCGCACGACGTCCGGCCCCGCCGGCGCCGGCAGGCTGCGACCGAACGCGCCGCCGGCCTCGACGCGCGCCTCGACATTGCTCTTGCCGTGGATTGCGTCCTCGATCGCGCGATAGCCGGTGCAGCGGCAGATATTGCCCTTCAGGGCAGCGCCGAGATCGGTGCGCTGCGCCTGGTTCAGCGAGGCGCAGGTCAGGATCATGCCGGCGGTGCAGAAGCCGCACTGGAATCCCTGCGCGTCGAGGAAGGCCTGCTGCATCGGATGCGCGCCGTCCTCGCCGCCGAGCCCTTCGATCGTGGTGACGGCGCGCCCCTCCGCGCGAAACGCGGGGATCAGGCAGCTGTGCACGGGTTCGCCGTCGAGCAGCACGGTGCAGGCGCCGCAATCGCCGGCGTCGCAGCCCTTTTTCACCCCGAACTGGCCAAGCTCCCGCAGGAATGTGCGCAGGCACTGGCCGGTGCGCGGCGTTTGCGTAAATGTCGTGCCGTTGACTTCGAAACTCATGGCGACATTGCATCCAGCAGTTCGGCGCGGATCTCCTCGGCGAGCCGCAGCGTCATGTGCTTGCGCCAGAGCGGCTTGCCATGGATGTCGGTGTGATAGAGATCGTCGGGGATTTCCTCGGAGATCGCGGTGCGTAGCGTGCCCGCATCGATCGGTCCGGGAAACGACATCTGGATCGGGCGTACGGTCGATGCGGTCACGGTCAGCTTCAGCGCGCCATTTCCGTCGAGGCTTCCGATCAGAAGCGCCGCGGAGCGGCCGACCGGTGCGAGCGAGATCTGGCGAAACGCGGAGCGACGCTTCAGCGCCGCAATCGGGATATCGATCTGCCGCAGCAGGTCGCCCGGCAACAGGCGGTTGCGCTGGTTGCCGGTGACGAAGTCGGTGACGGGAATCCTTTGCTCGCCGCCGCCGGCCTTCCAGATGGTGCAGACCCCGTCGAGTGCGGTGGTCAGCGAGATCATCGGTCCCGCCGGCAGCGACATGCAGAGATTGCCGCCCACCGTCGCCGTCTTCCAGATCTTGAAGGAGGCGAGGAAGGCGCGGCAGCATTGGCCGATCAGCGGCGCAGCGAGCCAGTCGGGCGGAGAGTTGAACGCATCGAGTTGCGAGATGGTGCAGGTGGCGGCGATGCTGAGGTGACCGGGCGTGATCGTCAGCGCAGGCCATTTCAGATCGGTGAGATCGATCAGCCGCGTGAGGTGAACTTGCGGTTCGGAGAACAGCCACGTGCCGCCCGCGAGCCAAGCATCACCTGGCGTCCAAACGGGCAGATCGGAGCGCGTTTGCGGATGAGACACCGCTGTGATGGTATTCAAGTCCATGGCCGCAACAACGCCTGCGCCGAAGTGATTTGTCGAGGGAAAGTCTTGCAAGACCAGCGCCAAGTAGCAACAACAAGTCGCAGCCATAACGCTGTCGGGATGGCCTCTGCCTTGCAGGCGCTTTGTTAACGAGGGTGGGGAGAAATTGAGTCATGAGCGACGCAAAGCCGATCTGGATCAGGGATCCCCTGGCCATTCTCGCTGACGGCGCCGGGCGCGGGATCGTCGTGAGGGATGGCCGTATCGTCGAACTCGTGCCCGCAGGCGGGACGCCTGCGACCGCAGACGTCGCGGTGTTCGATGCGAGTGGGCATGTCGTGCTGCCTGGCCTCATCAACACCCATCATCATTTTTATCAGACGTTGACGCGGGCTCTGCCGGGGGCGATGGACCGCGAGCTGTTTCCCTGGCTTCAGGCGCTCTATCCGGTGTGGGCGAAGCTGACGCCCGAGGCGCTCGAGCTCGGCGTCACCGTGGCGATGTCGGAACTGCTACTCTCGGGCTGCACGACGACGACCGACCATCACTACGTGTTTCCCAGGGGGCTCGAAGAATCCGTCGATATCGAGGTCGGCGTCGCAAAGCGGCTCGGCGTCCGCGTGCTGCTGACGCGCGGCTCGATGAACCTGTCGCAACGCGATGGCGGCCTGCCGCCCGACAGCGTCGTGCAGGACGAAGACACCATCCTCGCCGACAGCGCGCGCGTCGTCGCCAAGCATCACCAGCGCGGCGCGGATGCGATGGTGCAGATTGCGCTTGCGCCGTGCTCGCCGTTCTCGGTGACGACGTCCTTGATGCGCGCCACCGCCGATCTCGCCGACAAGCTCGACGTGCGTCTGCACACCCATCTCGCCGAGACCGAGGACGAGAACAAATTCTGCCAGCAGATGTATGGCTGCCGTCCGCTCGACTATCTCGAGCAATGCGGCTGGCTCAACGGGCGGACCTGGCTCGCGCACGGCATCTTTTTCGACGCCGACGAGATGAAGCGGCTCGGCAAGGCCAAGACCACAATCAGCCACTGTGCGTGCAGCAATCAGCTGCTGGCGTCGGGCTGCTGTCCGGTTTGCGAGATGGAGGAGGCCGGCGTCGGCATCGGCCTCGGCGTCGACGGCTCGGCATCGAATGACGGGTCCAATCTGATGCAGGAGGTGCGCGCGGCCTTCCTGTTGCAGCGGGCGCGCTACGGCGTGACCAAGGTCAGCCATAAGGATGCGCTACGCTGGGCGACAAAGGGTTCGGCGGCCTGCGTCGGCCGTCCGGAACTCGGCGAGATCGCGGTCGGCAAGGCGGCCGACCTCGCGCTGTTCAGGCTCGATGAGCTGCGCTTCTCCGGCCATGGCGATCCCATGGCCGCGCTGGTGCTGTGCGGCGCGCATCGGGCTGACAGGGTGATGGTGGCGGGGAACTGGGCCGTGATCGACGGTGCGATCCCGGGACTGGACGTTCCGGACCTCATCCGCCGGCACAGCGCCGCGGCGCGGACGATGCAGGCGGGATAAAGCATGATCCGGAAAAGTGTGAAGCGGTTTTCCGGAAAGATCATGCTCAAACAAAGAGCTAAAGCGCGATGACGATTCAACCAATCTCATCGCGCTTTAGGATAGAAAGAGGGGGCGGCCACAAGTGCCGGGTGCTTCTGGCCACCCCCTCCGAACCTCCTCCGGGAGGAGCAGGTGATTTAGGCAATGCAAGAAGCGTGCTACTTGCCCGGCAGCTTGTCGTCGATGCCCTTGACGTAGAAATTCATGCCGAGGATCTGGCCGTCGTCGAGATTGGCGCCGCCCTTGCACTCGATCTCCTTGCCGTCCTGCCCAACGACCGGGCATTTGAACGGGTGCAGCTTGCCGGCAGTGATCGCCGCCTGGGCATCCTCGGCGATCTTCTTCACGTCGTCAGGCATGTTGGTGTAGGGCGCCATCGCGAACATGTGGCTGTCGAGGCCGCCCCAGGTGTCTTCCGACTTCCAGGTGCCGTCGAGTTCGGCCTTGACGCGGGCGATGTAGTAGGGGGCCCAGGTGTCGAGGATCGAGGTCAGCTGGGTCTTGGGCCCGAACTTGATCATCTCGGAGTCCTGGCCGAAGGCGAGCTTGCCGCGTTCGCTGGCGATCTGCATCGCGGCGGGCGAGTCGGTGTGCTGCATGATCACGTCGGCGCCCTGGTCGATCAGCGCCTTGGCGGCGTCGGCTTCCTTGCCCGGGTCGAACCAGGTGTTGGCCCAGATGATCTTGACCTTGATGTTCGGGTTGATGCTCTGCGCCGCGATCATCGTCGCGTTGATGCCGGAGACGACCTCGGGAATCGGGAATGAGCCGATATAGCCGAGCACGCCTGACTTCGACATCTTGGCGGCGATCAGGCCTTGGATGTAGCGGCCCTGATACCACTTCGAAGAATATGTCGACATGTTCTTGTCGCGCTTGTAGCCGGTCGCGTGCTCGAAATGCACGTTCGGATACTTCTTGGCGACCTTCAGTGTCGGATCCATGTAGCCGAACGACGTCGTGAAGATCAGCTTGTTGCCGGCGCGAACCAGCTGCTCGATGGCGCGCTCGGCGTCGGGACCTTCGGGGACGTTTTCGAGATAGGTGGTCTCGATCTTGTCGCCGAACTCCTTCACCAGCGCCTGGCGGGCAAGCTCATGCTGGTAGGTCCAGCCGAGATCGCCGATCGGGCCCAAATAAATGAAGCCGACTTTCAGCTTGTCGGCGGCGGAGGCTGCACTGACGCTCCCGGCAAGCAGAAGCCCGGCAGCCAGTGCAAGAAGTGATTTCCTCATCATCAATCTCCAAACATCAGGGGAAAGCCACGATCCGCAACCTGCGCGCCCCATCGCGCATGCTGGGAAAGCCAAAACTCTAGAGCATGATCCGGAAAAGTGTGAAGCGGTTTCCCGAAAAGATCATGCTCAAACAAAGAGCTAAAGCGCGATGACGATTCAACCCAATCTCATCGCGCTTTAGCGGTCAGGCACGAACACGGTGCCGAGCGCGGCCGGCGCGGTCGAGCCGCCGGTGCGGGCACGGGAGAGCAGGACCAGCACGATGACCGTCGCGAGATACGGTAGCGCCGACATGAATTGCGAGGGAATGCCGACGCCCCAGCCTTGCGCATGCAGTTGCAGGATCGTCACGGCGCCGAACAGGTAGGCGCCGACCACGAGCCGGCCCGGCCGCCAGGATGCGAACACGACCAGCGCGAGCGCGATCCAGCCGCGGCCCGCGGTCATGCCAGGAATGAAGAACGGCGTATAGGCGAGCGGCAGATAGGCGCCGGCAAGACCTGCGCAGGCGCCCCCGAACATCACGGCGAGGGTGCGGATGCGCAGCACGGGATAGCCGAGTGCATGTGCGGAGACGTGATTGTCGCCACAGGCGCGCAGGATCAGTCCCGCACGCGTGCGGTACAGGAACCACCACACGCCGATGATGAGAGCGATGGAGAAATAGACGAATGCGTCCTCGCCGAACAGCACGCGGCCGATCAGCGGAATGTCGGTGAGGCCGGGAATGTGCAGATGTGCAGCCGGCGTGAGGCGCTCGCCGACAAACCCTGCGCCGATCAGGCCGGACAGGCCGACGCCGAGGATGGTCAACGCCAGACCCGTTGCGACCTGGTTGACCGCGAGGCCGAGCGCCATCAGTGCGAAGATCAGCGACATCAGCACTCCCGCGATGATGCCGAACAGCGCGCCGATGAAGATTGATCCGGTGAGCCAGGCGCCGCCAAAGCCGCAGGCTGCGCCGACGATCATCATGCCCTCCACGCCGAGATTGAGCACGCCGGACCGCTCGGTCACGAGCTCGCCGGTTGCCGCGATCAGCAGCGGTGTCGAGGCGGCGAGCACCGACAGGATGATGGCTTCAACCAGCTCCACGGGTCACCTGTCGGTTCGGGACGACCAGCTTGAAGCGGTAGAGAATGAGAGAATCGCAGGCGAGGACGTAGAAGAGCAGGATGCCCTGGAACACCTTGGTGACGTCCAACGGGATCTTCATTGCGATCTGCGCCTGCTCGCCGCCGATAAAGGTCAGGGCGAGAAAAAGGCCTGCAATTAATATTCCAAGCGGGTTCAGCCGGCCGAGGAAGGCAACGATGATCGCGGTGAAACCGTAACCGGGCGAGATGCCGGGCTGCAGGTGTCCGACGGGGCCGGCGACCTCGATGATGCCGGCAAGGCCCGCGAGCGCGCCGGACACCGCGAAGGTCAGGATGATCAGCTGGTTGGCGTTGAAACCGCCAAACCGCGCGGCGCGAGGAGCAGCGCCAACGACACGGATCTCAAACCCCTTGATGGTGCGCCCGAGCAGGATCGCGGCCGCCGCGACGACGAGCAAGGCGATGATCGAGCCGAGATGCAGCCGGCCGCCTTCGATCAGCAGCGGCACCGTTGCCACGGGATCGAACTCCGCGGTGGTCGGGAAATTGAAGCCGTGCGGATCGCGCCAGGGTCCGCGCACGAGGTAGTCGAGGAAGAGGTCGGCGACATAAACCAACATCAGGCTGGTCAGGATCTCGCTGGCGCCGAACTTCACCTTGCAGATCGCCGGGATCAGCGCATAGAGCGCGCCTGCGACCGCCGCGAGCACCAGCATCGCCGGAAGCACCCAGGCCCCGGCGTCGGTGCCTTGCGTCTTCACCGCGATCCAGCTTCCGGCCACCGCGCCGATCAGGAATTGTCCTTCAGCGCCGATGTTCCAGGCATTGGCGAGGTAGCAGAGCGACAGCCCGATCGCGATCATCACCAGCGGCGTCGCCTTCACTGCGATCTCCTGGAGCGAATAGCTGTCGGTCAATGGCGCGATGAAATAGGCCTGCAGCGCGAGAAACGGATTCTTGCCGAGGATCGCGAACAGGATGGTCATGGTCACGATCGTCAGACCGATCGCGATCAGCGGCGAGACCAGCGCGATCGTGTTGGAGCGCTCGGTGCGCTTCTCAAGCACCAACTGCATGCGCGGCCTCCTTCGGCTCCAGGCTGCTGCCGCCCATCAACAGGCCGAGCTTCTCGCGCGTCGCTTCGCTTGCTGCCAGCGGAGCGGATAGCCGGCCATGGAACATCACGGCGATGCGGTCGGCGATCTCGGTGAGTTCGTCGAGATCCTGGCTGGTGACAAGCACCGCGGCGCCTGCGGCGGCAAGGTCAAGCAACGCCTGGCGGATGACGGCGGCTGCTCCAGCATCGACGCCCCAGGTCGGCTGGCTCACCACCAGCACAGCAGGGTTGCGCAGGATCTCGCGGCCGACGATGAATTTCTGCAGATTGCCCCCGGAGAGGGATGCCGCTTCCGGGTCGCGCTTGGCCTTGCGCACGTCGAAGGTCTCGGTCGCCTTGTCCACCGTCTTCAGCGTGGCCGCGGTGTCGATGAAGCCGTGATTGACCATGCCGCTGGCGGCGTGTCCCGTCAGCAGCGCGTTCTCCGATAGCTTCATGCGCGGCGCGGTGCCGTGGCCGAGCCGCTCTTCGGGCACGAAGGCGGCGCCGAGCTTGCGGCGCTTGGTGATCGAGAGGTGGCCGGCAGCGATGCCTTCGATCACGATCGTTCCGGGATCCTTCGACGGCCGCTCGCCGGACAGCGCGGCAAACAATTCGTCCTGACCGTTGCCGGCGACGCCGGCGATGCCGAGGATCTCGCCGCCCTTGAGCTCGAACGAGATGTGTTCGAGCCGCACCCCGTGCGCCTCGTCGGGCGCGAGCGAAAGATCGTTGACGACGAGCCGCGGTATCGTCGTCTGCCGCCCGGCCGCCGCCTTCACTTCCCTGATCTCGCCGCCAACCATCATGCGCGCGAGCGAGGCGGCGGTCTCCTGCCTGGGATTGCAGGTCTGGATCTTCTTGCCGCCGCGCAAAATGGTGGCGGTGTCGCAGAGGCGCTTCACCTCCTCGAGCTTGTGGCTGATGTAGAGGATGGCGCGGCCCTCGGTCTTGAGCCGCTCCAGCACGACGAAGAGCTGGTCCGCCTCCTGCGGCGTCAGCACCGCGGTCGGCTCATCCAGGATCAGGAATCTTGGATTCTGCATCAGCGCGCGAACGATCTCGATTCGCTGGCGCTCGCCGACGGAGAGTTGCCAGACCTCCCGTCCGGGATCGAGCGGCAGTCCGTAGGTCCTGGACACCTGCTCCAGCCGCGCCGACATGTCCTTGAACGATTCCTTGCCGTCGAGGCCAAGGGCGACGTTTTCGGCAACGGTGAGGTTGTCGAACAGCGAGAAGTGCTGGAACACCATGCCGATGCCGCGGCTGCGCGCCTCGGAGGGCCCGGACAGCACGATTGGTTCGCCCTGCCAGCGGATCTCGCCGGCAGAGGGTTGGATCAGCCCATAGATCGCCTTCACCAGCGTCGATTTGCCGGCGCCGTTCTCGCCAAGCAGGGCGTGGATTTCCTTCGGCCAGACGTCGATGTCGATGGAATCGTTGGCGAGGAAATCCCCATAGCGCTTGGTCAGCCCGACCGTCTTGAGCAACGGGGACTCGCCGGAATGCAGGCCGTTAGGCGTCGGATCTAACATTCGTTGATGCGCTTGCATGGGATGCAGTGCCTCAATAGTGGGCTAGTTTGAACCGCCGCGTAAGGTGTGAAAAAGCGTCATCCCTTGCTTAACGCTTCGGCAGGAGAGGGGGCCGCGAGTCGCGAGGGCTCGTCGAACCATGATTGCCTCCAGGTGAGGGGCCGGGGCCGTTGCGGCGCGGCCTGCAGGCGAGGCCTGTTGCAAATTTGTGACGGTTTAAACCAAATCGGAACCCGCTGGGCAGGCTTGATGTGATGCTGAGCAAAATCGCGCCAGCCTGCGTATGCAATGCAGGTTCTCCACGACAGCCATTGCCCGCATTGGGATTCGCATCGCGCGGTCGGGTTAAAACGCAAACGAAATCAACCGGGAATGTTTGGCATTGCGTTGTCGATCCTGCGCGGCGGCGACACGCAAAAACCCGCAGATTTCCGCGGTGAATCGTCGCTCGTTGCCGAAACATGCGGCATGCCTTGAAAAAAGTTGAGGCTTCTCACTCCGGGACTTCGGCGCAAGTGTCGCACCCAAGGGACGTTCATTTTTACGTGTCCAAACTTGGGGGTATTCAGGATGTCGTTTCGTTTCAAGGCAGTTGCAGCAACGGCGCTGTCACTTGCTACGCTGGCCATCGGTGGCTGGGCTCACGCGGCGGATCTGCCGGTCAAGGCGGCCAAGAAGGCGCCTGACCTTCCGTTCTTCCTGGTGATCGATGATCGCGTGTCGTTCTCCTGGATGCCGAAGGGCACCGATCCCGGCATGTGGAGCACCCGGCCGGACGGCAGCATCAACGGCACCACCGCCAAGCAGGTCTACTCGTTCACGCACTTCGACCTCTGGGCCTACGGCACCAACTTCTTCACGATCTCGATGTTCAAGTCGGGTCATAACGACCCGGCCTCGCCCTGTACCGCGCCGGGCGTGAACATCAACGGCACCCCCAGCGACTGCGCCGGCGCTACCGAGATCTATGGCCTGTTCCGTTCCACCTTCGGCTGGAACGAGCTGTTCAACACCAAGACCTTCACCGCGGGCCCGCTGCACAACATCTCGTTCGAAGTCGGTATGGACGCGAACACCGAAAACAACTTCCTCGCGCCCGCCAAGCGCGACGTGGTCGGCGGTCTCCAGTTCGCCTTCGACCTTCCCTACAAGGGCTACATCGACGTCGCGCCGTTGGTGTACTGGGAGTTCCTGAATCACAACGCCTTCACACAGTGCGGCCTGTTCGGCGCTGGTGTCGCGGGTGTGACCTGTAACTCGGACGGAAACGTCAGCTATCGTGCGACCTGGGCCGTCGAAATCAACTACTACATGGACCTCGGCTTCCTGCCGCCGAACATGCAGTTCTGGTCGATCAGCGGCCGTGCCGGCTGGTATGGCCCGAAGGGCGATTCGAACGGTCTTCCCGCGCTCTCAGGCATCGGCCGGTTCTCGACCGCTTCGAAGACCGAGCTGAACAGCGAACCGATCCGCCTGACCTTCGACGCGTCGAAGGCCGCCTGGGGTGACAAGTACTCGCACTTCGTCGACCTCTGGGTCGCCTATCGCTACTGGCAGAACAAGTTCGGCCTCGACCACAACGCCATGCCCGGCGTCTGCACGGTCGCCGCGACCGGCCAGAGCACCAACAGCTGCACCGAGTCCACCGTCTACGGTGGCGTCACTGTGAAGTTCTGATCGAGCTGGGATTTCAGGATCGAATGGCGCCGCGAAGGAATGCGCGGCGCCATTCGTGTTTGCGGAGAGGACCGCTGCCGTAGGGTAGGCAAGGCGACTTGTCCGCCAAATTACGCAAATTACGGTGACAGTGCTGGACTGCACCCCTGAAGTGAGACACGGTAATTGCAGTGACAGTGCCAGACTTTGGCCCAAATCGCCGGTACGCAATCACGAGCATCTGGTTCAGCCGTGATCTGAGGATCACGAAGACCAAGACTTCGCGGGTTGCCTTGGCGTCCAGCTCGTGCCGCCCCGAAAACGGCCAGCATAGCATCATGCCACTGTTTTGCCCGACAGATCAAACGATATTCGTGAAATACGAAATGGCGCCGCCTGAATCGCGCCCGACCTGACAGCGCGGCTGGTTGCGAAAACGAACCCGCGCCGCGTCCAGGACGATCCTCGCCGGTTCGCTGCGGATTTGCTCGATGCTGCAATGACTTGCCGATTCAATTGCCGATTGACACCCGTGCCGGCGAGCAATCGCGCTTCTACTGTGCATGGGGTTGTCTTCGATTCTTTTGCCTACTTCGTCCACACGCCGTCGTGCAGCGCTGCGGCTTCGTCTTCGAGCAACGGCCCCACCACCTCGGTCGGCCGCTGGCCGCTCAAAAAAAAAGACGTCGCGGCAGGGCAGGTCGGGTGTCGGGTTCTCCGGGTGGTTGCCGGTGATGCCACGCAGACGGTGCTCGCTGAGGCCGTAGACGACGCGGCCGATGCCGGCCCAGTAGATCGCGCCCGAACACATCGCGCAGGGTTCGGCGGAGGAATAGAGCGTCGCCGACGCCAGCACCTCGCGGCCCAGCGTGCGGCAGGCTTGCGTGGCGGCGAGGCGCTCGGCATGCGCAGTGCCGTCATGATCAGGCATGTAGCCGTTCTCGGCTTCGATCAGCACCTTGCCATCGGCACCGACGACGATGCAGCCGAAGGGATGGTTGCCATGCGTGAGGGAACGGCGGGCGACCGCGAAGGACAAACGCAAAAAGTGCTCGTCGCGTTCGCCTGCGCTGTCCATCGATGCTCCGCGTCTAGTGCCCCGCCATGTGCCGGCCGACCTCGGTAAGATCGGCCTCGCTGGTCCGTGCTTCATACACGAATTCGCCATGGAACATTACCACCAGCCGGTCTGAGAGTTCGAGCAATTCATCGAGATCTTCGCTCACCAGCAGCACCGCCGCGCCGCGGTTGCGTGCGGCCATGATCTCGGCGTGGATCTGCGCCACGGCGGCGAAGTCGAGCCCGAAGCAGGGATTGGCCGCGATCAGCACCTCGACATCGCCGGCTAGCTCGCGGGCGAGCACGGCGCGTTGGACGTTGCCGCCTGAGAGCGCCGAGATCGGCGTCTCCGGCGTGCGTGTCTTGATCTTGTATTGTCCGATCTTCTTCTTCGCGTCGTCGCGAAAGGCGCCGCGGTCGAGCCACCAGCCGCCGCTTGCGAAGGGTGCGCGATCGAACTCGCGGAAGGCGATGTTGTCGGCGACGCTCATGCCGCCGACGCAGGCGTTCTTCAGCGGCTCCTCCGGAAGGAGCGACATCTTGTGGCGCCGCATCTGCTCGCGACTGGCGTGATAGGGAATGCCGGCGACGCGGATTTCGCCGCCTTCGGCCTCGCGCTGGCCGGCGAGGACTTCGACCAGCTGGCGCTGGCCGTTGCCGGAGACGCCGGCAATGCCGACGATCTCGCCGGCGCGCACGGTCAGGGAGACGTCATGCACGGCAACGGCGCCCGCATCGTCGAGCGCGCGGACGTTGGCCAGCTCCAGGCGCGCCTTGCCGGCTTCTCCGGTGCGTGGCGGCTGCACGGTCAGCTCCTCGGCGCCGATCATGGTGCGCGCCATCGCGTCCGGCGTCAGCTCGGACACCTTACCGGCACCGGCGAGCTTGCCGCGGCGCAGGATCGTAACCTCGTCGGCAAAGGCCATGACCTCGCGGAACTTATGCGTGATCATCAGGATGGTCAGCTCGCCCTTGACGACCATGTCCCGCAGCATGCCGAGCACCTCGTCGGCTTCAGCCGGCGTCAGCACCGAGGTCGGTTCGTCCAGGATCAGGAAGCGGCGCTTCAGATAGAGCTGCTTCAGGATCTCGCATTTCTGCCGCTCGCCGGCGGAGATGTCGGAGACCTTTGCTGAGAGAGGCACCTTGAAGGGCATCCGCGCCAGGAAGGCCTCGAGCTCCTTCATCTCCTTCGGCCAATTCACCACGGCCGGCACATCGTCGCGGGCCAGCACGAGGTTTTCGGCAACCGTCATGGCGGGCACCAGCGTAAAGTGCTGGTAGACCATGCCGAGCCCGAGCGCGTGGGCGTCCTTCGGGTTGGCGATCGCCTGCTCGCGGCCGCCGACGAGAATGTCGCCCTCGGTCGCGTGATAGTAGCCCATGATGCATTTGACGAGGGTCGACTTGCCCGCGCCATTCTCGCCAAGCAGTGCATGGAACGAGCCGGGCCGTACCTTCAGCTCGACATTATCAAGCGCGAGAAAGTCGCCGAAGCGCATCGTCATCGCGATGGCGTCGACGCCGAAGGCGCCGACGAGCGGAGGCGGCTCACCAATGATCACGAGATCGCTCCGATGAAGGCGTCCGAGGTCGAGACCGCGCCGAACACTCCGCCCTGCATCTTGATCATTTTCAGCGCGTGATCGTGGTTGCTCTTGTCGGTCGCGCCGCAGCAATCGTGCAGCAACACACATTCGAAGCCGCGGTCGTTGGCCTCGCGCATGGTGGTGTGGACGCAGACGTCAGTGGTGATACCAGTCAGGACGATGTTTTCAATGCCGCGCACGCGCAGGATCAGCTCCAGATCGGTGGCGCAAAACGAGCCCTTGCCGGGCTTGTCGATGATCGGCTCGCCCGGCAGCGGCGCCAGCTCTTCGATGATGTCCCAGCCGGGCTCGCCGCGCACCAGGATGCGGCCGCATGGGCCGGGATCGCCAATGCCGGCGCCGATCTGCCGCGAGCGCCAGCGCTTGTTGGCGGGAAGATCCGAGAGATCGGGGCGATGGCCCTCGCGGGTATGGATGATGTGGAAGCCCTGTTTGCGCATGGCCGCGAGCAGCTTCTTGATCGGCTCGATCGGCGCCCGCGTCAGCGAGAGGTCATAGCCCATCTTGTCGACATAGCCGCCGACGCCGCAGAAATCGGTCTGCATGTCGATGATGATGAGCGCGGTGTTTTGCGGACGCAGATCGCCGTTGTAGGGCCAGGCATAGGGCTCGGACTTGATGGTGCGCTCGGGCATGATTTCGCTCTCTAGCGGGTGATCGACAATTCGGCCGGGGCTCCGGTCAGGGTGCGTTTCGGCGAGCAGGTGATGATCATGATCGCCAGCGTCAGGATGTAGGGCGCGGCGTTGAAGAGGTGATAGCCGGAGGTAACGCCGACCGACTGCAGTGCCGGTCCCAGCGCAGCAGCGCCGCCGAAGGCGAGCGAGGCCCACAGGCACAGCAGGGGATCCCAGCGCGCGAAGATCACGAGCGCGACCGCGGTGATGCCCTGGCCCGAGGAGAGGCCCTCGTTCCAGCTTCCAGGATAGAACAGCGACAGAAACGAGCCGCCGATGCCGGCGAGGAAGCCGCCGACCATGGTGGCGCGCAGGCGGATCAGCAGCACAGAGTGGCCCATCGCGCGTGCCGCATCCGAACTCTCGCCGGCGGTGCGGAGGAGGAGGCCCCAACGCGTGGTGCGGAAGGCCCAGTAGAGTATTGGTGCGAGCGCGACGCCAATCAGGAACAGGACGTTGACCCGCAGCGCGGCGCGCACCTGCGGGATGTCGCTCCACCAGCCGAAATCGATCGCGGGCAGGCGCGGTGCGGTCGGCTCGATCAGGGGCTTGCCGAGATAGAAGGCTAGGCCGGTGCCGAATAGCATCAAGGCGATGCCGACCGCGACGTCGTTGACGCGCGGCAGCGAGCAGATGCCCGCATGCAGAGCGCCGAGAAGAGCACCCGTGATACCGGCGGCGAGCACGCCCAGCCAAGGAGATCCCGTGAGGTAGGAGATGCCATAAGCGCTCATCGCGCCCATCACCAGCGTGCCCTCGAGGCCGAGATTGATGCGGCCCGAACGCTCGGTGATGCATTCACCGAGGCTTACGAACAGGAACGGCGTCGAGACGCGAATGGCGCCGCCGAGCACGGCGAGCGGGACGGTCCAGAGTCCGATTGATCCGTCTGCCATCAGGATTTGCCTTTCAGGAATCCGATGCGGCCGTAGAGCGCATCGCTGGCCAGCACGAAGACGAAGATGATGCCTTGGAGCACCAACACCGATGCATCAGGCAATCCCAGGCGGCGCTGCAACAGGCCGCCGCTGGCGCTGATGCCGCCGAGCAGGATTGCGACAGGGATGATGGCGAGCGGATTCTGCCGCGCCAGGAAGGCAACCAGGATGCCGGTGAAGCCGTAACCTGCAGCGAGGTTGGCATTGGTGCGGCCCTGGACAGCGGCGACCTCGACCATACCGGCAAGACCCGCGGCGCCGCCTGCGAGGAAGCAGATGGTGAGGATCAGCTTGCTGACGCCGAGGCCGACGATTTTTGCAGCGCGGATGTTGCCGCCGGCAACGCGCGCGGCGAAGCCGAAGACGGTGTGATAGATCAGGATGTAGGCGGCAACCGCGGCGATCAAGCCGAAGACCAAGCCCCAATGCACGTCCGTGCCGGGAATGGAGCCGATCATATTGACGGCGCCGATCTCGCGCGTCGATGGCTTGTTGAGGCTAGCGGGATCCCGCATCATGCCTTCGACGAGATGATTGAGGATCGCGAGTGCGATGTAGACGAGCAGCAAGCTCGAGATCGTTTCGTTGACGCCGCGATATTGCCGCAAGGCGCCCGCCAGCATGATCCACAGACCGCCGCCGATGACGCCGGCAACAACCATGGCGATCTGCACGACGAGCGGCGGCATGCCCTGAAGCAACAATGCGGCGCTCGTCGCCGACAACGCGCCGATCAGCAGCGCGCCCTCGCCGCCGATGATGACCATGCCGAGTTGCGCCGGCAGTGCCGTGCAAAGCGCGGTGAGGATGAGGGGCGCGGCACGCGTCAGCGTGTTCTGCCAGGAGAACCAGGTGCCGAAGGCGCCGTAGTACATATAGAAATAGAGGTCGAGCGGGTTCTTGCCGAACAGCATGACGAAGATGCCGAACACCACGAGCGCGCCGGCCAGCGCCGCGCACGGGATCAGGACATACTCGATCGTGCCGCCGTGGCGTCGCAGAAAGCCGAGGTCGGCGGTCGGGGCAATTGTCCCGACCGCCTCGGCAGAATCCGCTGCTTCCGATGTCACGAAGTCGCTCCGATCACGCCTTCGACGAGGTAGTCCATCTTTTCGAGCTCGGGATCCTTCTGGCCGCGATCGGTGCCGGCCGCGATCACGGTCTTGCCCTTGTTGTCGACCAGCCCGCCCTTGAAGATGGCAAACCCGTCCGCGGACAGGAATTTGGCCTTGGCCTCGTCTGCCGCCTTGCGCGCTTCCGGCGAGACGGCCTCGCCATAGGCAGAGACCTTGACGATCTCTTCCTTCAGGCCGCCGCGATAGAAGTTCGGGATGCTCTCGCCGGCGGCGATCATCTTGACGAACTTCGGATAGAGCGCTTCCCAGTTCCACTCAGCGCCGGTGAGATAGGCCTTGGGCGCCAGCGCCGACTGGTTGGTGTGATAGCCACAGACGAAGGCGCCGCGCCGTGCGGCGTTCTCGACCATGGTCTTGGGGCCGTCGACGTGGCAGGTCAGCACGTCCACACCCTGGTCGATCAGGCTGTTGGTGGCTTCAGCCTCCTTGACCGGCATCGACCAGTCGCCGGTGAAGATCACTTGCGTCGTGGCCTTTGGATTGACGGACTTCGCACCGAGCGTGAAGGCGTTGATGTTGCGCAGCACCTGGGGGATCGGCTTGGCCGCGACGAAGCCGAGCTTGCCGCTCTTCGACGTCAGGCCCGCGACGATTCCGGAGATATACTGGGCTTCGTCGATATAGCCGAAATAGCTGCCGGCGTTCTTCGGATCCTTGTCGGTCCAGAGACCGCCACAGTGCTCGAAGCGCAGCTTCGGGTACTTGGCGGCCATCTTGATCATGTGCGGATTGTAGTAACCGAACGAGGTCGGGAAGAGCAGGGTGGCGCCGTCGAGGTTGATCATGGACTCGATCGTCTTCTCGACAGCGTCGGTCTCGGGCACCTTTTCTTCCTCGACGACCTTGAGACCCGGAATCTTCTTCAACGCCGCCGCGCCCTGCGCGTGGGCCTGGTTGTAGCCGTAATCGTCGCGCGAGCCGACATAGATGAAGCCGATTGTGGTCTCGGCCGCGAAGGCCGGGCGTGCGCCGGCCGCTGCGCCCAGGGTGAGGGCGGCACCGCCCTGCAACAAATGACGTCGTGAAATCCTGCCAAAATCCATTGCTTGCTCCCCTTGGCGGATTGACCGCCTCAATCTCGCGGCTGCGCCGGTTTGGCGGAGCCCGGGATGGGATGTCGCAAGCTTCGTGCCAGAGGCTAAGGGGTATGCATACGAACTCAAGTAATTGAAAAAACATCAGATATATGGAATGTGCAAATTTTGGTCAGGAGTTTTTCAGATTAAATTTTAGGCAATATTTTATGATTGTATGCAATTGAGTTAAGCAAGTCTTAGCGGCTCTCGCGCGTGCGTGGACGACCGCAGGCCGTTCGGCTGGCCGCCCATGGACGTGCTAACCACGCGATGCCCCGCGACGGCGCTGGTCTGAATTCGCTGGCACCGAACTTGTATCGATTGACGCTGCGACCGCCCATGCGGTCTCCAGGATGGGAAGCTTGACCGAGATGGGTGCTGGTAACGCCGTTCAGAATGCAGCGCTCGGCGAAGAGATCGTGCGCCGGGTCAACGAGCTCGCGGCGATCTCGGAAGATGGCGACAAGCTCACTCGCGTCTTTCTTACCAAAGAGCTGCGCGCAGCCTCCGATGTCATTCTCGGCTGGATGCGTGAGGCCGGCATGAGCGCGCATCTCGACGCGATCGGCAACGTCTGCGGCCGTTACGAAGGTGAGCGGCCGGGAGCGCCCTGCCTGATGCTTGGCTCGCATTACGACACGGTACGCGATGCCGGCAAATGGGATGGGCCGCTCGGCGTGATCACGGCGATCGCCTGTGTCGCCGACCTCAACCGCCGCGGCAAGCGTCTGTCGTTCGCGATCGAGGTGGTCGGCTTTGCCGACGAGGAAGGCGTGCGCTTCGCCTCGACGCTGCTCGGCAGTCGCGCCATGGCCGGCACATTTGACGCAAGCGCTTTGAACGCGCGCGACCGGGACGGTGTGTCGATGCGTGATGCGCTCATCCAATTTGGCCTCGACCCTGATCATATCGGTGCGGCAGCGCGCGCCCGGCGCGAGTTATTGGCCTATCTCGAATTGCACATCGAGCAGGGGCCGGTGCTGGAAGCACGGAATCTTCCTGTCGGCGTCGTGACCGCGATTGCGGGCGCAACACGGCTGGCGGCGCGGCTGACCGGCATGGCCGGTCACGCCGGCACCGTCCCGATGGCGCTGCGCCGTGACGCGCTTACAGGTGCTGCCGAATGCATCGGCGCGATCGAGCAGTTTTGCCGTACCGACGAGGGCGGGCTGGTCGGCACCGTCGGCTACATCCAGGCAAGGCCCGGCGCGACCAATGTCATTCCGGGTGAAGTATCCTTCACCATCGACATGCGTGCGCCGACCGACATGCATCGCAAGCGCGCGGTCGCCGACGTCGTCCGCCAGATCGAGGCGATCGCCAAGCGCAGGCATCTGGCGCTTCAGCTTGACGTCACCCATGAGAACCGCACTGTTCCTTGCGCGCCCTGGCTGAAGGACCAGATCGCACAGGCGATCGCAGCCGAAGGTTTTGCCGCCTTCGAGCTGCCGAGCGGGGCGGGGCATGACGGCATGGCGATGATCGACATTGCCGATGTCGGGATGATCTTCGTTCGCTGCCGCGGTGGCATCAGCCATCATCCAGACGAGCATGTCGAGCTGGCTGACGCCGACGCCGGCGCACGGGTCGTGCTGCGGGTGATCGAGCATTTCAAGCCACCAGCGTCGTAGGCCCGGAAGTCACCGGGTAGAGACACGAATCAGAGAAGTGTAAATGGTGCAACTTCACCAAACGTCAGCCGACTTAGACAAATGAACAGCGACATTTCCCTTTCAGGCCATCGAGCGAGCCGGTTTTACCAGGGTGCGGCTGCGACCTTGGTCGCCAACGCCCTTCAGGCAGTCAATTTTCTCGGTGACCGGTTCATGAGAAAGTCGCAGCATTCGCTGTCGGCGATCGAGGACCTCTATCGGCACTCGATGGACAGCGCCTTTTCGGTGACCGAGACTTTCCTTGTGACAGGCGCTCCGCACGCCTCCGCCTACTATCCGCGCGACTTTGCCTGGTTCTACCCTGACGTCCTCGACCCCGAGACCATCATGGATGCGCAGGATGCGGTGCGTCGGGCACGCCTGCTCGAAAAGAGCGTGCGCCTGCTGCTCGAGGCGGTTCGCGCCGATGTCGTCACGACGACCATCGTTCCGGCCGGACGCGGCCGATATCTCGGTGTGAACTATTTCTCGCGTCCCTCGGATACGTTGCTCGGCATTTTGGCTGGTCTGCAGCAGATGCTCTCGGCCGAGGTGCGGGCGTCGTCCTATCTGGCGATGTCGCAATGCGCGCATGCGGGTCGCCTGCTGCTGGCCGAATATGGCGCCGATTTAAAGCGCGCGATCCTGAAGCTCGCGAGCGAGCTCGAGCCGTTCGACGCTGACAGTGTCAGATATTTGCTCTGCGACGCCAGCGGACCTCGTTCGGCGGCAACCGACACCCGCGCCGAGCGCCGGCGTTTCGTCACCAATGCCTGCGTCTACACGACATTCGCGTGGGCCGTGCAACTCGGCATCGTCGACGAGGTCGAGCTGAAGCGGCTACTCGGGCGCGACCTCGCAGAATACAAGAAGGGTCTGCTCCGCCTGTTTGGCAAGGACGGCTACATCAGGCATTCGCTGGATGGCCCGGCGGGTACGCCGGTCTCCATGGTCGCGCTGGATTTCGTCAGCGTGCATCGCGGCTTCTGGGACTTGAACGATGCGAGCGAGCGCGCGTTGTTCTCGGCCACAACGGATCTGATCCTGGCCGAGCCCCGCTTCCGCATCCCCAGCACGTTCCACTTCCTGGTCTCGGCGGATAACCCGCGGAACAAGATGATCCACAAGATCGCGGCGCCGGCCTATCAGGGGCGCTCGTCGTGGCCGACGTTCAACGTCGAATTCGCCGATCGCATGCTGGACTTTGACGAGCTCTCGGGGAGCGATACCTATCGCGCCTGCGCACAAGGGATATTGAAGGACATCCGCACCGCGACCGAGGTCCACGGGGGTTACCAGGAGCTGATCTCGGAGCAGGGATTGAAGTATCGCACCTGGGCCTATAAAGGCGCGGTGGCGCATTCCTGGTTCCCGCGCTTCCTCTCCGTCTGGAGCCGGGCCTACGGGACGCCCTTGCTCCGCTGCAACGACTGAGCCGCGATCTTCCTGCGGCCGGCCGCGTTGGAATGACAGGCCAAATCGTCAGCAAGCCATTGATGGCAATCCGGAAGCGCCTGCTGGTTGCGACAATAGGTCTCTGCTCGTCGTCATAATCTCGTAACCGAAGTGACACGGCCAAGCAGCACGTCTGACAAGCGCGCCCCTTAACCTGACATGCGTTGAAACAATTTCTCTGCATTCAGGAAACGAACGGAGGGGTGTGTAATGCTTTCAAAAACGACGCGACGTCTGCGTGACCGTACGGTGGTGACGGCCGCTATCCTGTCGCTGATGGGACATGACGTTTATGCGATGGACATGCTCGGCGGCAGCAACAAGAACGGCGACCGCACCGAGAGCCCGATCAAGCATGTGATCGTCATTCTCGGCGAAAACCGCACCTTCGACCACGTCTTCGCCACCTACGAGCCGCGTCATCCCGGCGAACGCGTCGACAATCTGCTCTCCAGGGGCATCATTACCAGGGACGGTCAACCCGGGCCGAATTACACCAGGGCCGCGCAGTCCTCCACCGTCGTCAACAATACTTACTCGATCAATCCGACCCCGAAGACGCCGTATAATCACACGACCAACAAGGTGCAGACGCTCGGCACATCCTATGCGCCGCAATCCTGCTACACTTCCGTCGATCAGGCAGCGCTCAATGGTCCGGGATGTCTCGCCACGATCCAAATCGCGCAGCAAGGGGATTACGGCTTGAGCCAGCAGGATCTGCCGCTGTTGACGACCGGTGCGACCGGCCTGCCGGGCAATTCGCCCGACACACGCATCCTGGACTCCGACAATCTGCCGAACGGTCCCTATCCGCTCGTGACCCTGGCGCAGGGCGGCGAAGCCCCGACCAGCCTCTACAAGACCTATGGCGGCAGCCCGGTGCATCGCTTCTACCAGATGTGGCAGCAGCTCGACTGCGACGTTGCCAAGGCGACCCATCACAATCCGAGCGGCTGCCAGGCCGATCTCTTCACCTTTGTGGAACAGAGCGTCTCTTCGGGCAGCAATGGCAATCCGACCCCGCATGCGCTGAAGGAAGGCGGCATCGCACTCGGCTTTTATAACGTCGCCAAAGGCGATGCGCCCTATCTGACCGAGCTTGCGCGCAAGTACACGCTCAATGACAACTTCCATCAGAGCGTGATGGGGGGCACTTTCGCCAATCACATGATGATCGGCTATGCCGACGCGCTCTATTATGCCGACGACAAGGGCGACCCTGCCAAGCCCGACCACGTGCTCGTACCCGGCTCCAACCCGCCGCAATATGTCAACGAGATCGAGAACCCGAATCCGGCGCCGGGCACCAACAACTGGTATCTCAACGACGGCTATGGCGGCGGGAGCTATTCGAACTGCTCGGAACCCAGCCAGCCGGGCGTGGGCCCTGTCATCACCTACCTCAATGCCATCCACGTGTCGCCGCGCTGTGCGCCCAACGCCTTTTATCTGCTGAACAACTACGTTCCCGCCTTTATCGGCAGTGGTGCCACCGATCCGATCAACAACGGGCCGTTCACCCTGCCGCCTGTTATCAAGCAGCGGCATATCGGCGATGCGCTGACCCAGGCCAATGTCTCCTGGGCCTATTTCGGCGAGCGCTGGAACGACTTCAAGACGGCCCCTGGAGAGGGCACCAATTTCGGTGCGCTGGACCCGGTCGCCTACCTCTATTGCAACATCTGCAACCCCTTCCTGTTCTCCGCTTCGGTCATGACCCATGCGGAGCAGCGCGATGCGCACATGAAGGACACGCTCGATCTCTACGACGCCATTGCCAAAGGCAATCTGCCCGCCGTGTCGTTCGTCAAGCCGAGCACCTTCAACGACGGTCATCCAGCCTCGTCCCGTGTCGACCTCTTCGAGGCCTTCACCAAGAAGATCGTCGATCAGGTGAAGTCCAACAAGGAGCTTTGGAAGTCGACCGCGATCGTCATCACCATGGACGAGGGCGGCGGTTACTACGACTCCGGCTATATCCAGCCGGTCGACTTCTTCGGCGACGGCACGCGCATCCCGCTTCTCGTCGTTTCGAAATACTCGCGCGGCGGCCATGTGTCGCATGAATATGGTGACCACGTCTCGATCACCAAGTTCATCGAACGCAATTGGCATCTCAAGCCGCTCGGACCCAAGACGCGCGACACCTTGCCGAATCCGATTGCGTCGGACGACAATCCCTACGTTCCCGTCAACCGGCCCTCGATCGGCGATCTCTTCGGCAACTTCAACTTCGCCGATCGTCACGACGACGATCACGACAACGACCAGGACTGATCGGAGCAGCCTTCATCAGCATGACCCGGCGGCTGCCCAGCCGCCGGTCGATCTCATCTGAATCGCATGGAGCAATACGCGTGGACGCCACAGGACAGCATGCCGCCAGCGCGGCTTCGATAGAGGCGGCGCGCCGTGCCTTTGCAAGCGGCGATCTGAGCTCCACCGAAACGATCTGTGCAAAGGTGCTCGCGGGCAATTCGTTGGATTGGCGCGCCTGGGCGCTCCTGACCGAGACTGCGCTGATGCGTGATCGTCTCGATGCCGCAACGGTCAGCGCGGAACGCGCCGTCGCTCTCGCTCCGACCAATCCGATCACGCTGGTGTTGCGTGCGAAATGCCTCTTCATGAAGGGAGAGGCGCGTCAGGCCAGTGCAGTGACGGACGTTGCGGCCATGCATGCTGGCGAGGACGCGGACGCGCTTGATTCAGTTGGTGCCATGTTTGGCTTGCTGGGGCTTCAACAGCAGGCGAGGGAGCTTTTCCGCCGCGCTGTCGCCCGGAAGCCCGGCGTACCGCAATATCTGTTCAACCTGGCCGCCGCCGAGCGGATGATCGGCGCACTCGGAGACGCCGAAGCGCATTGCAATGCGGCGATTGCGTGCGATCGCCGCTACGGATTGGCTCACTACCTTCGTTCGGACCTGCGAATCCAGAGCCGCGACCGCAACCATGTCGACGAGATGGAGGCCGTGATTGCCGCAGGGCGTTTGTCGGCGCCGAGCGAAATCATGCTGCGCTTTGCGCTTGGCAAGGAGTGCGAGGATCTGGAGCGCTGGGACCGCGCTTTCGCACACGTCGAGGCAGGCAATAACTTGCAGCGGCGGTCGCTCCCGCGCGATCCCGCCGCTGAAATTGGTGAGGTCGATGCGATCATCCGGGCGCACACGCGACGCTGGATTGATGCTGCGCCGCGCGGCTACGCCGATGCGGCGCCTGTCTTCGTCAGCGGCCTGCCACGTACCGGTACCACGCTGGTGGAACGGATTATCGCCAGCCATTCCGCGATGCATTCCGTAGGCGAGACCAGCGCGTTTGCTGCGGAGATGCGCCGCACCATGGCGGAACGTCCAAGGGGAAGCGACCTCGAAGGTATCGGCAGGCGCTACCTGGATCAGGCCACGGCGCTCCGCGTGCCGAACAACGTTCGCTTCGTCGACAAGACGCTGGAGAACTACCTTTATTGTGGCCTCATTCACGCGGCGCTCCCCTCGGCAAAGATCATCCTCGTGCAGCGGCATCCGATGGATGCGTGCTGGGCGATCTACAAGGCGCACTTCCGCAACAAGTTCGCGTTCTCCTATGATCAAACCCAGCTTGCGGACTACTATCTCGCCTATCGCCGTCTGACGCGGCACTGGCGCGACGTGCTGCCGCCTGATGTGCTCATGGAGATCAACTACGAGGACGTCGTTCGGGACCAGGCTGCGGCGAGCCGGGACATCATCCGGTTTCTGGGGCTTTCCTGGGAAGATGGGGTGATGCGTTTTCACGAAAGCCCGGCGCCATCGGCGACCGCCAGTGCCGTTCAGGTGCGCCGTCCGATCTACGCATCCTCGGTCGGGAAATGGCGGCACCATGCCGAACGATTGGGGCCGCTCAGTGAGCGCCTGGCGCGCGAGATTCCGGAGGCGGAGCTGATATGACGACGTCTCAGTTACTTTTGGTCCCCGTGATCGTGTGTTCCATCGTTCTGGCCTTTGGCCGAACTGCGTCGGCCGAGGTGAAGGTCGAGGGGCGACCGGACGCGGTTCATCTCGAGGTGCATGACACCTCGCTCCATGACGTGTTGGCCGCGCTGCAAGAGCGGTTCAATCTGCGTTATCGCACGGTCGACGCGCTCGAGGCCCAGATGACGGGCGTCTTCGATGGACCGCTGCGTCGTGTGGTCGCCCGGCTCCTCAGCGGCCATGATTATGCGATGCAAGTCACTGCAGACGGTGTCGACGTCCTGGTGCTGACATCGCAGAGGTCAAGCGCGACCGTCGTCGCTGCGGTGACGCCCGCAAGCGCCGCCCGGCCGCCGCTGACGGCGGCCGAGCGTAGGCATTACGACAGCGGGCACCTGCGCTAGCACGAGCCGGCCTCAGCCCGCCGTCACGTCCACCAGCTCGCCGCCTTCGAGCACCTTGGCCGCCTTGGCACGGTCGAGATCGCCTTCCCAGGCGGCGACGACCACGGTCGCGACGCAATTGCCGATGAGGTTGCCGACTGCGCGGGCCATGCCGATGAACCAGTCGACCGACAGCACGAGCACGAGGCCGATCGCCGGAATGCTCGGCACCGCGTTCAGCGTCGCGGCCAGGATCACGATCGCCGAGCCCGGGACGCCGTGCGCGCCCTTCGATGTGATCAGGGAGACGCCCAGCACCAGCAGGAGATCGCCGAAGGACAGCGGCGTGTTGGTGGCCTGCGCGATGAAGACGACGGCGAGTGTGAGATAGATCGAGAAGGCGTCGAGGTTGAAGGAGTAGCCGGTCGGGATGACGAGGCCGACTACGGAATCCTTTACGCCCATGCGCTCGAGCTTCTTCATGATCTGCGGCAGCACCGCGTCGGACGACGCGGTTGCTAGCACGATCATCAGTTCCTCGCGCAGGTAGGACAGGAATTTCAGGATGTTGATGCCGGCGAGCGCCATCACGCTGCCGAGCACGCCAAGGACGAAGATGCCGACCGAGATGTAGAACAGCATCACCAGCGAGACCAGCTGCTTCAGCGAGCCGACGCCATATTTTCCGACCGTATAGGCGACCGCGCCAAGCACACCGAGCGGTGCAACGCGAACGATTAGCCCCATGACGCGGAACAGCACCGTGGAGGCCGCGTCGATTACCGAGGTGACGAGCGCGCCCTTCTCGGCGCCGACCAGCGCGAGACCGACGCCGAACAGCACGGCGAAGAACAGCACCTGGAGCACGTCATTGCGCGACAGCGCGTCGAACGAGGTGGTCGGAATCACGTTCATCAGGAAGGCGCCGACGCCTGCGCCCTGTAGCTTGTGCGCATTGTCGGCATAGCTACTGAGCGCCTTGGCATCGAGCGTCGAGGGATCGATGTTCATGCCATGGCCGGGACCGAAGACGTAGGCCAAAATGAGCCCGACCACGAGCGCCACCGTCGTCATCGCTTCGAAATACAGCAGCGCCTTGACACCGACCCGACCAACCTTCTTGAGATCGCCGGCACCGGCAATGCCGTGTACCACGACGCAGAACACGATCGGCGCCACGATCATCGAGATCAGCTTCAGGAAGGCGTCGCTGAGGATCTTCAGACCGATCGCAAAGTCCGGGGCGGCCACGCCGAGGACGATGCCCAGAACCAGTGCGGCCAGGACCTGGACGAACAGGGAGGTGTAGAGTGGCTTGGGCTCGGCGGTGGGTGCCGCGGTGATGGTCGACATGGTGGATTCCCCCAGTTTGACGCGACTTGGACGCCAAAAGGAGCAACAACCGTGCCAGAATGTCGCGGTTTCGGCCGGGAAACCGTCTATTCCGCGGCTTTTGCCGTCTTCCCGAACATCCGTACCGGCGCCGGGAAGCCGCACGAGGTGCCGTCGGTGACGTTGACCTGGTCTTCCCAGGGCAGCCGATAGGTGCCTGCAACCATGTCCTGCATGAACGTGTAAGGACAATCCATCGCCCCGCCCTTCACCGCGACGTAGCCGCGGTGCCAAAGCTGATAGATGTTGTTCTCGACGCCCCAATTGATACGGGCTTCGCGCACGAGGTCCGGCCGCACCTCGGCCGTGATGATCTCGTCGGCGCGACCTGTGGTGCCGTGCGCCAACACGCTGCCGTCGAAATTGACGATCATGCCTTCGCCCATGGAATCGAAAGAGCCGTCCGAGCCGCACATGCAGACGTTTGCGGTGACCATCAGGTTCTGGAACGAATTGGCCTGATTGGTGAAGCGCCAGGCGTCGCGGATCGGCGCGGTATAGCCGGCGGTGCGGATCATGATCTCGGCGCCCTTGTAGGCGCACTCCCGCGCCATCTCCGGAAACATGCCGTCATGGCAGATGATCAGCGCGATCTTCGCGCCGTTCGGGCCTTCGATCACGGGAATGCCGATGTCGCCGGGCTCCCACGGTTCGACTGGAATCCAGGGATGAAGCTTGCGGTAATACAGCTTGATCTCGCCGTGGTCGTCGATGATCAGGCCGGAATTGTAGGGATTGCCGTGCGGATTGAACTCCATGATGGAGAAGCAGCCCCAGATCCTGTTGTCGACGCAGGCCTGCTTGAAAGCCGCGACCTCCGGCCCGTCGAGGCGGCACATGATCTCGGGATTGGTGTCCATCGAGAGGCCATGCAGCGAGTATTCGGGGAACACCACCAGGTCCATGGTGGAGAGGTTGCGGCGGGCCTTGCCGACCATCCAGACGATACGCTCGGTCTGCCTGGCGAGATCGGCACGGGTCACGACGTTCGGCAGCTGCAATTGCACGAGCCCGATGACCACGCCGTTGGGAGATTTGTTCAGTCCGCCAAGCCCGTTCATGACCAGCTCCCTTGCGTATCTGGCGCGGCGTCGTTGCGCGCGATCGTTTCTCGGCAGAGCAAATCCGATTTTGGTGGCGGGCAAAAGTCCATTTTTCAGGCGGCGGGCGATGGTCGTGCTCGCGGGGCCGCCGAGCCCGGAACGCCTTGGCGCCCATTGTTGCAGCGTGGCGTGCCTCAAGTCCCGGCTTGACCGTCCAATTCGGCTGGTGTCAGAATTATGACATGAGTACAGCAGAAAGACATGGCGCAAGCCTTCGCGACGAATATGCCGAGATGACGCGGCAGCGCATCGTTGCGGCGTTTGTCGAGACCCTGGAGGATGAGGAGGCCGACGACATCTCGATGGCCGCGGTGGCCAAGCGTGCGAAGGTGGCTGAACGAACCATCTATCGGCACTTCAGGACTCGCGCGGAGCTGTTTGCGGCGGCCGGCGAATGGATCGAGGACAACGTCTTCAGCTACATCCCCTTCACCTCGCCCGACGAACTGCCCGAGATTTTCCGCAAGCTGTGTAAGCGGTTCGACCGTCATCCGCATCTGGCGCGCGCCATCGCGATGACCAGGGCGGGCCGCCGTGTGCGCGCCGGCTTCAGGCGGCACCTGATCGATCAGCATCGCAAGGCAATGGCGCCGCTGGTGCGGCACCTTCCAGCAAAGGAGGTCCGCCAGGCAGAGGCGCTCGCGTCCTACCTCAACAACGTGCTGGCCTGGAACGCGATGCGCGAGGATTTTGGCATGACAAGCGGCGAGATCGCTGACGCGATCGAATGGGCGCTCACGACGCTCCTGAAGGATGTTCGGCAGCGCGATGCCGCCGCTACGCGCGCCGGCAAGATGGAGAAACCGCAGCGGAAGCGGGCCGCGGCTTCGAAAGTACCGGAATAAAGTGAGGCAGGCCATGAACGCGATACCCGACGACCTCTTGATCAATGCGCCCGACGAGGTTCGCATTCGCCAGGACCTGGTGCTGACGGCGCTCGGTCGCCGTCCTGCCGATCGCGCCTTGCGGGTCGGCAAGTTACTGGACGTGCACAGCCGCACCTGGAGCGAGGACCAGGAGATCGTCTTCAAAGGCCGGCGTATCGCCTGGGTGGGGCCGGCCGGAAGCTATCCCGGCGAGGTCCGCGAACGCGTGCACCGGCCTGAGTTTGCGGCCGTGCCTGGCTTTGGCGAGGTGCACAAGCATATCGAAAGCTCGCACCTGACGCCGGAATGGGAAGCGGCGCTGGTGCTGCCGCACGGCAATACCTGGACGTGCGAGGCCAGCCACGAATTCTCCAACGTCAATGGTGCGCGCAATCTCGAATTCTGGTTCGAGGCACGCCGCCGCGGCTCGCCGCTGAAAATCTTTCCGCAGCCGGGCTCAGCGGTGCCGCCGACCGCGTATGAATGGGGTGGCGGCTGGTATGGCCGCGACGAGCAGGCGCGCTTCATGGCCGAAAGCCTGATGGTCACCGGCCTCGATGAGGTCATGGACTGGCCGGCGGTTTGGAACCCGGACAACCCGTCCTACAAGCGGCTGTGGGGCATGATCGAGGCGACGTTCGCGGCGCGTGGTGTCGTCGAAGGCCACGCGTCCGGCCTGCGGGATCTGCCCTCCATCAACGCCTTTGCCGCGGCCGGGCTTGCATCCGACCATGAAGTGCAGACGCCGGAAGAGACCTGGGACAAGCTTACGCGCGGCTTGTTTGTCGAGCTCCGCGTTTACGCCATGGACGAGATCGTGAAATGGCTGATTGCGAAGGGTCTGCAGGATTGGTCGCAGATTGCGTTCACCACGGATGACCGCAGCGCCAGCCATACGCTGGAGCTCGGCGCCAGCGATCACAATGCGCGGGTTGCGATTGAGGCCGGCCTTTCGCCTGAGATCGCAATCCAGTGTCTGACCATCAATCCGGCGCGGCACATGCGTCTCACGCCGTTCGTCGGCAGTCTCGCGCCGGGACGCTTCGGCGACGTCGTGCTGCTGTCGGATGTTGCCAAACTCGAAATCGTCGAGGTGTGGGCCGATGGCGCGCAGGTCTCCGAAGGCAAACGCTACCTCGGAGAAGTGCCCAGGATCGAATGGCCCGAGTGGGCGACCAAGACGGTCAACATCAAGCGCACGATCAAGCCTGAAGATTTCGAGCTGCGAGCTGAGCCCGGCCGGGCCACGATGAAAGCGGCGGTGATCCGCCCCTTCCATTGGCATCCTGAGTTCTACACGCTTGATCTGCCCGTGCGTGACGGTGCCGTGCAGCGCGACGAGAGCGAAGCCATCACCAAATTCGCCATCGTCGACCGCTTCTCCGGCGATGGACGGGTCGCAAAGATGTTCTGGCGCGGTTGTGGACCGCGCACGCCGGAAACGGCGCTCGCCTGTTCGGTGGCGCACGACAAGCACAATATCTGGGTGGTCGGTTCGTCCGACGCCGCGATGGCAAAGGCGGTGAACGCGCTGATCGAGCTTCAGGGTGGATGGGCGCTGGTGCGCGCGGGCGAGCTCGTCGCCACCGTGCGCTTCGAGGTCGGCGGCCTGATGAGCTGTCGTTCGGCGCAAGCGCTTGATGCCGAGATGCAGGCGCTCTACGCGGAAGGCCGTAAGGTCGACTGGATGTACGAACCGACGTTTCGGCCGCGCTGGTATCCGGGATTTCCTGAGAGACTCATGTTTGCCACGCTCACCTGCGCGCCGTGGAGCTGGGTGCTGGTGGCGCCGTGCGAGCAGGCGCCGCTCGGTTTTATCAACGTGCAGACGGGCGAAGCGCACCCGGTGGTCTGGTAGGGGGAGGACTGCGATGAACGAGATGACGAAGCCACAAGCCGCTTCCGCAGAGCCGGAACCGCGCGCAGCGACCGGGCTGCTCGATCGGGCCTTTCGCCTCACCGAGCGTGGCACGAGTGTCGGCCGCGAGATGATGGCCGGAGCGACTACGTTCGCAGCGATGGCTTATATTATTGCCGTGAATCCCGCGATCATGTCCAACGCCGGAATGGATCGTGCCGATCTCGTCAGTGCCACGGCGTTGGCCGCGATCTTCGGCTCGGTGATGATGGGGTTGTGGGCAAACCTGCCGCTCGCCGTTGCACCCGCAATGGGTTCGAATGTCATCTTCACCTATGTCATCGTCAAGCAGATGGGCATGCCCTGGCAGGGCGCGCTCGCCATGGTCGCCTTCACCGGCGTGCTGTTCCTGATCCTCAGCCTGTCGAAGCTGCGCGAGAAGGTCGCGAAGGACGTGCCGGAAGCGCTGAAGATCGGCATCCAGGCGGCTGTCGGCACCCTCATCGTCTTTATTGCACTGCGAGGGGCCGGATTCGTCGTCCAGAATCCGTCAACCTATATCGCCATGGGATCGCTCCGCAGTCCGCCAGTGCTGCTGACGCTGTTCGGCCTCCTGCTCACGCCGGTGCTGGTGGTGAGGCGGGTCCCGGCGGCGTTGATCCTGTCGATCGTGCTGTTGACCGTGATCGGCTTCTTCGTTCCCGGTGCCAACGGCAAGATGGTGACCTCGATGCCATCGGCGATCATGTCGTGGCCACGCTGGCCGACCAGCACTTTCATGGCGCTCGACGTCGGCTATCTCTTCAGCCATTTCGTCGTGGCACTGCCGCTGCTGTTCTATTTCCTGTGCGCCGAGTTCTTTTCGACGCTGGGCACGCTGATTGGTGTGACGGGCGCCGCCAATTTGCGCAAGCCGGACGGATCGATCCCGAATGCCACCGCGGCCTTTGCGACCGATGCGACGGCGTCCATCGTCGGCCCACTGTTCGGCACGTCGGTGGTGACGGCCTATATCGAATCGATCACCGGGGTGCAGGCCGGCGGCCGGACCGGTCTGACGTCGCTGACCGTCGCGGGGTTCTTCTTCCTCGCGCTGTTCTTCTGGCCGATCTTTGTCATTATCCCATCGCAAGCAACCGCGCCTGCGCTGGTGCTCGTTGGTGTGCTGATGATGCAGGGCCTCGCCCGGATCGACATGACCGATCTCGGCAATGCGATTCCGATCGTTCTGACGCTGTTGGTCACCGTGCTGACTAACAACCTCATAAACGGTATGGCTCTGGGGACTCTGAGCTACATCGCGCTGGAAGTGACGATCGGCCGGCGATCGCGGATTCCTGCGATGGTGTGGGGACTTGGCGTTGTGTTCATTGCTTACGCAATCGTGACAGCCCAGATTTTTTGATGCGCGTGCTACGCCGCCAGATCCAGCAATCGGCATGATCCGCGCACCAGCACCTTGCGTCCAGCTGGTGTCATTGCGGGCACTCCGTCATTGACATCGACGAGGCCAAGCCTGGCGAGGCCTTCGAGGAGATAAGCCTTCGCGAGGCGACCGCTCGGCACCGGGTTGCGAAGCGCTTTCAGCGCTTCCCACTGGTCCGATGAAAGATCAAAGTCGACGTCGTTGCTCATGTTGCCTCAAGCGATAGTCACGTTCGCGCGCCTCTGTTAGCGGCGCTGCATGAAGACCATGCGACGACAATGAGTCGGGAATTCGGTGAGCTGTTTAGAACTTCTCTTCACGAATTGCCGCAGTCTGTTGCGCCACAATAGTTAAGATCGACTACTATCGTCCCGATCGCCGATCACTAATTGATGATCTTCATTTGATGCTGCGCTGCGACGGCCGCAGTGCACGGGAAGCGTTGCTGTCTCATTCTGCGTCGCGATATGCACAGAAATGGTGAGACGCTGGGTTCGTGACTCTGCTAGGCTGATTTGCGGGGAATGGCTTCACACGACAAGGAGTGTGAGTGCATGAACAGACTGGTCGAAATTCGCAGTCAGGAATCCCTGTGCCGTGAGCGCGCCGCGCTCGATTTCGAGCGTCGGGTTTTCTGGCTGGCGCAAGCCCAGGAATGGGAACAGCGCGCGCTCGACGAAATTGCCTATCACTTTCGCGAGTGCAATGTCGTCTACGCAGAGCTTGCACGAAACTGACGTTCGCCGCGAGCCCAAGACTTAGTGACGAGACTTACTGATAAGTGGCAACGATATCGGAGACTGCGCGCTCGAGCTGCTGCGCGGTGGCGCATTGCCGCACCACGCTGCAAAAAGTCGCATAACGCGGCATCTCGGAATCGCCAAAGCCCCAGGCGAGCCGACCTTCGGGGTTGAGCCAGACCAGCCGCTTCGAGCGTTCGGAGACGCGGCGCAGGATGTCCGCGCGCGGATCGAGATTGTTGCTCCGGGCATCGCCGAGCACGATTACCGTTGTCTGCGGCGTCAGCGCGCTCATGAAGTCTTTTTCGAAATCGACCAGCGATGAGCCGTAGTCGGACGAGCCGAAGCCGACCTTGGACATGATCTCGGCCATCGCCTCTTCGGGCGATTTTTTCTCCAGGATGTCGCTGACCTCGATCAGATGCGACGAGAATGCGAAGGAACGGACGTCGTCCACGACTTCATGCAGTGAATGGATCAGGAGCAGGAAGAAATCGGAGACCTGTGCGACGGAGCCGGAGACGTCGCACAGTGCGACAATCTTCGGCCGGTCGCGATGCTTGCGCTTCCATGCGGTGAGAAAGGGCACCCCGCCCCAGGCGGCGTTGCGGCGAAGCGTACGGCGAACGTCGAGATGACCGCGGCGCTGGCGCTTGCGCGGCTTCGAATAGCGCTCGCGCAGGCGTCGCGCGATCTGGCGGATCAGGGCGCGCATCTCGGCGACCTGCCGCCGCTCGATGCGGGCAAGAGGTGCATTGCGCAGGATGTCGTTGCGGAGGTTTTCAGCTTCTTCGCGGGCGTAGAGCGCAAGCCCCTGCGAGACGGTATCACGCACAGCCTCGCGCAAGGCATCGAGCGCGGCGCGCAGGCGTTCGGCGAGTGCCGGGTTCGTCCCGGTCAGCTCGTCGAGATCGTCGCGCAGGCGTTGGAGCCCCATCGCGTCGAGGATGCGGCTGGAGAAGATGCCGCGCTGGGTAGAGTAGCGGATATCGGAGAGTGACGCTGCGCCGGAAGCACTGGCGATGGCGGCCTGGATCGCGCTGCGATCCTGCGACAGCAGCATCTGTGCGAGCGGGCCCAATCCTTCCTGAGGTTGGCCTCCGCCCGCTTCGCTGTTCGAGCCTGACGAGGGCGACTGATCCGAGCCTTGCGAGGCCTCGTCATTGTCGTTGGCCTCGGGTTGATCCTGCCGCGGCTCGGGCTGGCTGAAGAAGAGATCAAAGCAATCGCCGAGCGCGAGCTTCTCGTCCTGCGATTTGGCGAGCGTCAGCAGCAGCGCGTCACGGAGGATGGCGCGGTCGGTGAGGCCGACCTGCGCGACCGCGCGCATTGCATCGATGCTTTCGGCGGGCGAGACGTGGACACCGGCGCCCCGCGCCGCCCGAAAGAAACGATGGAGATTCTCGCGCATCGGGCGTCAACCGAAGACGTTGGACCGGGCCGCCTTGGCAATAAAGGTCGTCACTTGCGGCGCAGCCGCCTCGATGTCGGCCTCGTATTTCAAGAGCACGTTGAGCGTGTCCTTGACGATCTCGGTGTCGAGCTCGCTCGCCTGGAGCAGCACCAGCACGCGCGCCCAGTCGATGGTCTCGCTAACCGAGGGCAGCTTCTTCAGGTCGAGCGAGCGAATCTCGTGGATGAAGCCAACCATCTGCCGGCGCAGCGTCTGGGAGATGCCGGGCACGCGGCTCTCGACGATACGCTCCTCCAGCCGCTGCTCGGGGAAGCCGATGTGCAGATGCAGGCAGCGGCGCTTCAAGGCGTCGCCGAGATCGCGCTCGCTGTTCGAGGTGAGGATCACGGTCGGCGGTGTGATCGCCGAGACTGTGCCGAGCTCGGGGATCGTGACCTGGAAGTCCGAGAGGATCTCCAGCAGTAGCGATTCGAATTCGGCGTCCGATTTGTCGATCTCGTCGATCAGCAGCACGCAGCCGCCCGGCTGCTCCAGCGCCTGGAGCAGGGGGCGCGGCTCGACGAATTCCTTGGAGAAGAACACGTCGCCGAAATCATGCAGCTGATCGAGGGCGGCATGCAGCGTCTGCGCGCCGCCAAGGACTTCGCCGAGCTTGTCCTTGAGGATCTGGGTGTAGAGCAGCTGCTTGGCGTATTTCCACTCATAGAGCGCCTTGGCCTCGTCGAGGCCTTCGTAGCATTGCAGACGGATCATCTTCTTGCCGCGCCAGGCAGCGATTGCCTTGGCGAGCTCGGTCTTACCGACACCCGCGGGGCCCTCGACCAGGATCGGCTTCTCGATCTGCTGCGACAAATAGACGGCGGTCGCGATCTGCCGGCTCGCGATATAGCCCTGCGCGGCGAGGCCGCTCTCCACTGCCTCGATCGCGGTCGAGGCCTTCTGATCAGCCACGAAATGGCGCTCCCAAATGTCTTGCTTGAAGCTTGTTCTGCCTGCGTTCCCGGCAAAGAACAAGCCTCGTTTGGGACGGCCAGACCCGCGCTGACATCAGCTTTTTCCGTTCAGCGCAAATACTTAAGGGCAACTGATCGTGCGATCAGTGGCGCAGCAGCTCCGGCTTGCGGATGGTCTGTCTGACCTCGGCGCCGCAATCGGCGCATTCATACACGAAGTCGATCTTGGCAAGGCTCCAGTGCGGCTCGACCTCGCGTACATACATCGGCAGGAACCCCATGCATGTCGGGCAAATCACAGGCGCGATTTCGATGTCCTGATGATGCTGTACATAAGCTGGCATCTCGGCTCTCCTTCGCAGGCGACCACCAAACCCCGCGCAGAAGCTACTGCCGGTGGCTCGGAGACCCTCATCAACTCTTTCGAACAGAGGCGGAACAGCGAGGGTTTGTCGTTCGCTGTGACATTCTTGTTACGGCTTCTATACTGTAACGGGCGGACCAAATGCCTATCTCTCCGGCCGATCGCTTTTTTTCGGACCGTCAACGCAACGATAAGGGAGCAACGCCCATGACTCACGCCATTCGTTTTCACAAGACCGGTGGTCCGGAAGTCCTGGTTTGGGAGGAAGTCAGTGTCGGCAAGCCCGGGCCGGGCGAGGCGCGCATCCGCCATACCGCCGTGGGCCTCAACTTCGTCGACATCTACAATCGCTCCGGCGTCTATCCGGTGCAATTGCCGAGTGGGCTCGGCAGCGAAGGGGCCGGCGTCGTCGAGGAAGTCGGACAGGGCGTCACCGATCTGAAGCCCGGTGACCGCGTCGCTTATGGTGCATCACCGCTTGGCGCCTACTCCGAGGCGCGACTGATCCCTGCCGACCGGCTGTTGAAGCTGCCTGACGGCGTCGACGACAAGACCGCGGCCGCGATGATGCTGAAGGGGCTGACTACGCAATATTTGATCCGGCAGACCTATCGTGTGAAGGCCGGCGACACCATTCTGCTGCATGCCGCAGCGGGCGGCGTTGGCCTGATCCTGAGTCAATGGGCGAAACATCTTGGCGCGACCGTGATCGGTACCGTCAGCAGCGACGAGAAGGCGAAACTCGCCAAGGCCCATGGCTGCGACCACGTCATCATCTATACGCGCGAGGATTTCGTGAAGCGCGTCGACGAGATTACCGGCGGCAAGAAGGTGCCGGTGGTCTACGATTCCGTCGGCAAGGACACATTTCTGAAGTCGCTGGACTGCCTTGCGCCGCTTGGCGTCGCCGCGCTGTTCGGTGCGTCCTCCGGCGCGGTCGAACCGCTCAATCTTGGTCTGCTCGCGCAGAAGGGTTCGCTGTATGTGACCCGGCCGACATTGTTCACCTACGCGGCCAAGCGCGAAAACCTGGTTGCCATGGCGAACGAGCTGTTCGACGTCGTCAAGTCCGATGCGGTCAAGATCGAGGTGCACCAGACCTATGCGCTGAAGGACGCCGCCAAGGCGCATGCCGATCTTGCCGCGCGCAAGACCACGGGATCGACCGTCCTGACGGTGTGAGTTCGGATTGAGCTGTGACGCAGGCTGGTTCAGCCGGCGTCACGCTTTCTCGTGCTTGCGCAGGTCGCGAGCGTGATCATGACGGCTCGCCTGGAGGTCAACGTCTTCAGGCGGGATTTCGGGGAGGGCGGCCTCGGCCAAAATGGCTTCGGTCACATCGTCGACGGAATTCTCCGCGATTTCGTGGATGAACAGAATGTTCTGATATTCGCCGGAGCTGACGCGGGAGATGATCCCGCGCCTGGTGATCTCGGGATCGACGACTGCCTCGCGACCGCGTCGCCCGTAATCGATCATCACGACGAAATACTGCATCAAACGATCCTGCCGCGCCCCCTAAAGGCCAGGTGCGCAGCAGAGTATTTCTGGAAAACGGAATTAAAGTCAAGATCTATTTCCGCAAATCGGAAATCGACCGCTTACCGGCTCTTCTTGCGCGGGCGGGCCGACTTGGCGCGCAGCCGCTCGAGCTGGCCTTTGGGCATCGAGAGGCAGATTTCTCCGACCCAGTCGAGCTTGACGCCGACGATCGGCTTGGCGTTGAAGCTGACGAGGTTGACGAGGGAGGGAGATTTGCCCCGTTCGATGGTCTTCAGATAACGCTCGCCGGTCTTGAGCCGGACCACGGCCTCTTCGCCATAGAAGCTCGACAGCGGATGACGCTGGTCCTTGTAGACCACGATCACGTCGCCGCTTTCATACTTGGGCAGCATCGAATCGCCGACGATCTCGAACGCGACGGTCTCTTCCATGATCGGGAAGGGCAGCGCGATGTCGCCCAGCCCCTCCGGCGGGACCTGCTCGACGTCGGGCTCGATCACGGCGCCGGCACCGACGCGGCCCATGATCGGCGCGAGGTTCAGCTCAAGATATTGCATGATCGGAATGATTTCCGAAGCTTTCACCAGGCGTTCGCCGCCGAGGATTTCCGACACCGCACCTGGGCGGACGCCCATCGCCGCGGCCAGGCCGCCCTTGCTCTTGCCCGTCTTTTCCAGGCCCCGCTCGATCATCGCAACGTCCAACATGGTGATTCCCTCGATTGCCCATGGCTCTGCCCCTTGTAGTCCTAAATTCGGAATTCATGCAATTATGAATATCAGAATTGCGGCTTGACTTGGCCTTCGGAATAACGGAAAGTGTGTTTCGCTTCCGGATCATGAGGTCGGAAGTGCATCACAGGATAGCAGCATGGAACCGGGCCATTGGTCGTCGGAGCATTCCGACGCGCTTCGCGACTATTTCTTCAAAGGACTGTCATATGCGGAGATCGGAAGACAGATTAACGCAAGGTTTGGAACGGCTTACACGCGCAACGCAGTGATCGGTCGCGCCAAGCGGCTCGGGCTCGGGCTCAGCACGCCCGAACGAATTATAAGTCCGTCGATCGTGCCGTCCTTGCCGGGCGGGTCTGCTCCGCTCACACCGCCTCGTGTCACGCCACCGGGCCTGAACCTGCCGCCGCCATCGGCCCTGAAGCCGGCCACTCCGGTCAAACTGCGCTGCGTCGGCGTGCGGCCGCGCCTGGTCACGCTGGACGAGCTTGAACGAGCCGATTGCCGCTACCCGTATGGCGGCGACAAGGATGGGGAGGAGATCGGCTTCTGCGGCCACCCACGTCAACCCGGCTCAAGCTATTGCGCGCCGCATGCGCGCCTTACTCGCGGTCCCGGTGCGGCCCGTACGGCTGCCGCCGTCGTGCTGAGGCTCGTCTCCGCCGCCTGACTCGCGCGTGACTGTCCCTTTTCATGTCAATTCGCAAGGAGTTTCCGAGTGGCTCGTGCCAGACGTAACAAGTCCTACAGATTGACCGAACTCCACGACCGGCGCTCGCGCGTCTTGCCGTTCAATGCCGAGGTCACGGAGGCAGAGGTCGATAATCCCCTCGCGCTTGATTCCGATGAGAAGATCATGGCCATGCGATCAATCCGCAATGATCCGCTCGGCCGGCTCCACTCGCATCGCCAGATCGATGAGGCACAATATCGAGGGGGGCGCGCCTACCAGAACGACTGGGAGAGGGCAGAACGGGGCCCGCAGGCCATGGATCCGACCCGCAAATATGTCGACGGCACGCGCTCTCGCGAGCCGCTGACGGAGCGTCAGCGCCAGGCTGTGCTGCGGCTGAACCGGGTCGAACGCGAGCTTGGCACCGATGGCGCCGCGCTGGTGCATGACGTGCTGGTGCTCGGCCTGACCATGGACCAGATCGGGCAGCGACGTGCCGTCCGCACCCAGCGTTGGAACGACTATTTCGCCCGGCGTTTTCGCGAATGCCTCGACCGGCTGGCCCTGGTCTACGGCTTTGCGACAGATGTGTCAGCGCGGCACCGCTGAAGGATGGGCCGGCGGCCTTTGTCGCCGGCCCATCCGCGATCTCGTGTCACGGATGCGGCATGATCTGGTAGGGCGTGGTGTAGGGCTCGACGCGGAGCGAGGCGTTGGCCAGAAGTCCGATTTTTGCCGTGGGCGCCTGCTGCATTTCACCGTTCTGTCCGCGATGCACGTTGTACTGCCAGACGGTGAGATCGCCCTTCTGCGCCAGAGCGTGCGCGACCGCGCTTGCGTCACTGCCACCGAGCGCCTGCAACTCGTCGGGCGACAGCCCGATGATGATCTCGTCCTTGACGGTGACGATCTTGAACAGGTTCATTTTGGTCTCCTGCGCCCACGCGCCTTGAATCGAGAGTGTAAGAAGCGCAACCGCGGCGCCCTTGACGAGATCGCAGCGAGAAAGCATGCCGTCGTCCTTTGGTCCTGAGTGCGCCCGAATCAAAATCGTTCGTCAGCCATGGCGCCCTTAATCTGCGTGGCCGTTCCGCAACCGCTTGGTCGCACGATCTTGAACGACGGTTCACGGAGCGAGAAATATCGGATCATGATGAACCGTAATGCAGGGCGACGAGTCCAAGCCGTGAAGGGGGACTTGCCGCATGAAATTCGCCCGTATTGCTTGTCTGTTCGCATCGCTTGGCACGGTAGGCTCCGCCGTGGCCGCCGATCCGTTTTTTGTCGGAAACTGGACCTTCACGACGGCCGTGGTTGCGCCTTGGGCCGATCCGCACCGCAAGCCTGACGATGCCGAGCGCGCGCGGCTGATGGGTAAGACAGTGGCTCTCAAGACCGGGGAAATCTCCGGTCCGCGTCCATTTGCCTGTACCAAACCGCACTACAAGTTGACGGATTATGGTCCTGACATGCTTTTCCAGGGCGCATTCGACGAGATGCGCAGCGCCGACAAGAAAGTCGATCCGAAGGCGCTTGCCGCTTCGCTCGGCTTCGCCGGGTCCCGTATCAGGACTCTGGAGACGGGCTGCGAGATCGACGTTCATTTCGTGGACGATACAACCGCCGAGATCGGGCTCAACGATTACGTGTATACGCTGAAGAAGCGCTAATCCGCGTTTTGCCAGTTTCCGAGCATGTCAGAAACATCGCGAAACGTTGGTCGAATTGACAGCGATCGGGGCCTTGTGGTGACTGATGCTGCTTCTTGACGCAGGTGGGTGACGGCGGCGCGTATTCCTGTTATCCGGAATTGCCGTGGCACGAATGCTGACGAAGCATCGCTAAGTGTCACGGTTTGGCTTGCCGGACGGGTTGTTCCTTGACATAATTGCAACTTCTCGGGTCGGGCCGCGTCTGTTCAGATTTGCAGCTCAGCGCGCCAGGTTGCTGGGGTGCTCCGACCTAGAGTTCGTCGTCGCCGTGGCGTTCGGTGACGACAACCGGTCCTCGATCGGGCTTCCCGACGCTCGACCCGAAGGGCCGATCCTGTCATAGGTGCGAGATGAAGAACCTCAATTTCGCGGCTGAACTGCATCTAAAACTCGGTGCACCCGCGACCGGCACTGTCGAGAGCCTCCGCCTGCTGCGCGCCTTTCTCAAGCTCGCCCCCCGCCAGCGCTTTGAAGTCATCAAGCTTGTCGAAGATCTCGTCACCGACGAAACACTCCCCGACCATCCCTTGTCCTAAGCTTGGCCGAGCGCCGGCAATACGCTCTGGCCGCCCTCCCGGCCGGCGACAGACCGCCAGATGGCGGTCCCGGCCGAAGCATGGCCGCTGGAAGGCGGTGCGACAAATGTGATAATCAGTCAGGAAAAAGAGGGAGGAGTACGACCATGATCGAACCGAAGCTCGAAGTTCCAGCTGAACTGCGCGACCTGGCGGAGAAGACAATCGACCAGGCGGAGAAGGCATTCGGCATGTTTTTCGATGCCGCCACCAAATCGATGTCGTCCGTTCCTGGCGCAGGCGCGGACGTGTCCAAGCAGGCGCTCGCCTTCACCGAGCAGAACATGAAGGCGGCATTCGAGCATGCCCGCAAGCTGGTTCACGCGACCGACGTTCAGGAGGCGATGAGAATCCAGTCCGAGTTCCTGCGGAGCCAGTTCACGAACGCCGGCGATCACATGCGCCAGATGACCGGCAACTTCATGCAGCCGGGCAAGGGCAAGTCCTGATCTGGATTGACTGCTCATAAATTGATCTCGCGCAGCGATGTGATGCGCATTTCAATTCCCATGCAGGTCCATGATGGGCCACCGGATGAACCTCATCCGGTGGCCCATCGTGGTTTCTGCTGATCCCTGTCGGTTCATCCGGCAGGGATTTGCGTTTGTTGAGGGTTTGGAGCGACCAGCCAGCTAATGGCGCAGCGATCCGATATAGGCCGCGATGTCGGCGGCTTCAGTGCGACTCAACGGAAAGTTCGGCATCTTCGGATGCGGGTCAAGCAGGAAGAACGCGAGCTTCTCTGCGCTGAAATCAGGCTTCCGCGCAACCGATGCGAAGGATGGCACATCGGCGTTGGCCTGAGCCTGGCTGCTCGTCACGAGATGGCAGCTTGCGCACCAGCGCCGGGCCAGATCGGCGCCATGATTGGCATCGGCCGCCAGAACGGGCGATATACCCAAACCCGCGACTGTCGCTAGCAGAAGCCAAATTCGTCTCGCAGCTGCGCGCATCTCATCACCTGCCTACATTCGCTTGCGGACCGTCTAGTCAGCCGCAGCATGATCCCGGAAATTGCGAGAGGTCGATACGTGCGATGATCGCGCGGAGCAGCTTGCGGGCCGAGCGATAGAAATGGCGCATGGGTGCAGGCACCCTCGCCGGGGGAAGGCCAAGGCTCTCCATGTCAAGCCTCGTCGCATCAAGCCTTTCGGTATAGTGTAACACGTGCCTCTCCGGTGCTGTATGGCCATTTATCCCGGCCGGCATGGAGCTGCGTTGATCTGCCGCAAAGGGTCCCGGCTAATAGTCGCCGGGATTCATGATCATCGGGGTGGTGGTATCGGCCGGCGCGAGCGCGCTGCTGGCGCTGTCCCGCAGGAAGCGGTCAAGTGTCGCCTGGATCTTCTCCTTGACCGAGTCGGGCCCACGATCGCTCATCTCGGTGTGTTGCGCACCGGTATGGATGATGTCGATGCCGCGCGCCTTGGCCTCTTCCGGCGTCGGCAGCACGCCGGGGTCGGTCAGGAAATGCGGATCCTTGGAGCGGAACGACAGAATCTTCATATGGTCGTTGAGGACGAACGGCACCCTGAGATTGTCGAGCGTAATCACCTTCGACACCAGTTCGGGATGCTGCTGCGCGACATACATGGAGACGTCGCCGCCGTTGGAATGACCGACGAGCGTGATGTGGTCGTAGTCGGCATTCTCCTGCCGCGCCTTCAACGTGTTCAGCACGAAGAGGATGTTGGCCTCGCAGCGCATATAGACCTCGCGTCGGCCGACATATTTCTGGCCGACACGGGTCATCAGGGGCGGATCGCTCGGCAGGTCCTGCTGGATGCTGGCGACGAGATAGCCGCGCGCCGCAAGGACGTTGGCAAGGAAGGAATATTCGGTGGCCTTGACCGTGTTGCCATTGCTGATGATGGCAACCGGAAGCTTCCAAAGACCGAGATTGGCCTTGGTCTCGTAGTCGCGCCGTACCGCGATCTCGACCGAGATCGGCCGCTGACGCGAGGCGTCAAACAAGGACAGCATCTCGTGGCGGATCGCGAATTTACTGACGATAATGTACTGACCCACCGCGAGGACGCAGAGAAAAGCCAGAATTGCAAACACCCTTTTCATGGGTTCCGTCTCAATCACTTTTGACTGAACATGGCTATTGAAAACGCCCGGATCGAGCGATCGTGACCAGATTGCGGGATTAAATTTAGGCAAGTCTGTGAGGACAGCCGCAAAAGGGCCGCGTCAAGGCAAGGGCCGCGCGGCTAAAGGCAGCCGTTTCGGCCGCGTTCGGGGCAGAGCCGGAACGCACTTGACAGGGTGAACAGGAAGCGCGGGCTGCGCCGCTCATTGTCCGGCGCGCGGTAGCTCAAGGGCACCGCCACGCCGAAATCGGCCTGGAGATCCTGAGGCAGGAAGAAGCGTACGCCTGCACCCGCCGATGTCAGCGACAGGCCGTCGCTCAGCCGGTAGCCGTCGTTCCAGACGGCGCCGGCGTCACCAAACGCGTAGAGCTGGTAGCCGCTCCAGTACGGGAAATTGAGCTTCTGGTCGAAGCGCAGCTCGAGCGAGCCGGCAAGACCGTTGTCGCCGCTGATCTCGGCCGCGCCGTAGCCGCGGCCGAAGGCTGCGCCGCCGAGATAGAATTGCTGCGAGGTGAACAGCGGCCGTGACGCCGTCTGGCTCGCCGCAGATAGCTTGAGCGACCATGCGTCGTTGAGCGTCTGGTAGCGCGTGAACCAGAAGTTCAGCACCGAGAAATTCGAGGACGCACCGTCGCGCGACAACAGATCGTCGTTGACATGCGATGCCCCGAAGACATCGAGGCCCTGGCGAAACGTCATCGTCGCGTAGTTGGTGCCGCCGAAGCCATCTTGCAGCCGGTAGTCGGCCGTGAGGCTCGCGGTTCTGATGTGGTCGTTGTACCAGGGGCCGTAGAGATCGTGCTCCGACACATTGCTGAACGTCGTCGCCGCAGTCAGGGTCAGCGTGGACGATTGGGATTGGAGCGGGATGATGCTGGCACGCAGCTCGAACGCCTCGGTCGTGGTGATGTCGCTGGCAAGGCGCCGCGCATCCCCAGGCCTGACTGCGCTATACAGCACCGATCCACCGAGCCGAACGCCGTCGACGCCGACCGGGGCGTCATAGGACAGCCGCGAGAAGCCGAGTTCGCGCGGGTCGTTGGCAATCGTCGACAGGTTGACGGCGAGCGTGTCACCGGGCGTGAGGTAGGAGTTGAACGCGCCTGTCGCGTAGGTCTGCCACGGACCGACCGACGACGAGCCAAGATTATCCAAGCCGAACGAGGTGAAGACATGCCAGGTCTTCAGATAGACGGTGATGCGGAAGCGGCCGGTCGCGCCGCCGATCTCTTCCAGCGCGGTGTCGGCGATGCGCACGCCCGGCCAGCCGTTGACGAGGTAGAGTTGGCGTTCGAGCGTTGCCAGGCGCGATGGTTGCTCGGCCAGGATCGGTCCAAGCATCGGCCTCACGCCGAACTGTTCGGCACCATCACCCTTCAGCTCGGCCTCGACGATCGAGCCTTCGATCACCTGGATCCGGACGCGCCCGTCGGCGATGTCCTGCGCTGGCACGATCGCCCGGCTCAGATGGTAACCCTGGGCCCGGTAGAGATCGCTGATCGCGCCGGCGATCGTCGCGAGGTCGGCCTGTGAGACCTGCTTGCCGAGATAGGACTGGTAGACTGCGGCGATGCGATCGTGGGGAATGGCGCGGGCGCCGGTGACGTTGACGTCGCGCAGCACGAATTGAGGCTTGCTATCCCCGCCAGTATTGGGCTGGCCGACCGAAGGCAGCTTCACAGGCGGGCGGCCGAGGGATTCCTGCTTGGTTTGGTTTTCAAAGTATTTCTCCGGCTGAAGCGGATTAAACCCCGGTTGGTTCGCCTGCTGCGCGAATGCTTGGGGAATGCCCGTAAATGTCGGCCCTAATAATACCAATGCGGCAGCAAGATACCGCCCGGCGGCGCCACGCACGGATCGCTCTCCGTAGTTCGACGGAGATGTCCCCTGGTTCCGGTAAGGATTCAGTAGCCGCATGATTTTTCATAGTTTTTTATGGTCAATGATCCGTTAACGCGGCCGCCCGACTCCGGGGTTCCCGCTAAGCTAATCTTGAGTGATCTCGGATACGCAGAAGGCTCGCAGCAACTGAGGCTGAGGGTCATCATGCTCATCCGAATTGGAATGCGGTGCGCCATCCTGGCAGCGCTGGTCCTGGCAACGGTGTCCGGTGCGTCCGCTGCTGATGACGGCGTCTGGTCGGTCAGCAAGTCATCGGGTGAGGTCTGGCTTGCGACGAACGGCGCGCATCAGGTCTCGCTGAACCAGGAAGAGACACTCAAGCCGGGCGATACCATCCGCACCGGCCGGAACGGGCGCGTCCTGCTCGTCCGCGGCGAAGAGACGATTCTGATCTCCCCCAACTCGGTGGTCGGCGTGCCGGCCGAGAAGAAGGACGGTCTTTCGACCACCATCATCCAGCAGGCGGGCTCGATCCTGCTCGAGGTCGAGAAGCGCAACGTCAAGCATTTCGAGGTCGAGACGCCGTATCTCGCCGCCGTGGTCAAGGGAACGCATTTCAGCGTCACGGTGGGCGCCGGCAGCACCAAGGTCGGCGTGCTCCGTGGGCAGGTTGAAGTGTCCGATTTCAAGACCGGCCAGATCGCCCAGGTGATGCCCGGCCAGGTGGCCACCGCCTTCGAACACGGCAAGTCCGGTCTCAAGCTTGACGGGCCTGGTACGCTCAATCCGATCGAGCAAGGCAAGCCGCGCGCATCGACGATCGAGCGCGTCCCCGTGCCGAAGTCGGGCTTGTCCGCGCCCCGCAATGCGGCCAATGGCCATGCCATCCATGCGCTCGGCACGATCGAGAAGGGGGCCAAGGTCGCCGGCGCGCCGACCCGTTCGCATCAGGCAAGTGGAGCTCACGCGCCCAGGGCCGGCGTCGTGCACATCTCGAGCTCGCTCGGCGAGGTCAAGCTGAACTTCGACAAGGTTACGCACGGGCTCGCCCATAGCGCCGTCGCACCAGGACAGGTGCGCAATGCGAAGGCCAGCACGGACACCGTGTGGAGCGATGGCAAGTCGAGCACGACGACCACGAACGGCAATAGTACGAGCGTCACGGCGGTCACCGTCAGCGGCAGTGGATCCGCGGCCAGCGCCTCGTCGACGTCGTCAGGTGCAACAACCAATGTTGCGACGAGTGCCGGGTCGACCAACGATGCGGCGTCGGGCAGCAACGGCAACAGCAATCCTGGCAAAGGCAACGGTGACAATGCCGCCAGCAACAGTGCTGCCACCGGCAACGGTAAGGGCAACAACGGTAACGGCAACGGAAACGGCGGCGGTAACGGCAGCAACGGCAATGGTAATGGGAATGGGAATGGGAATGGAAACGGCAACGCGAATGGCCACAAAAAATAGGGCGATATTCTAGCGGAATGGGGGCGCACCTGTCTGAGCGGGTGCGCGGGAGGTTCGGGTGAAACGCTATCGGCCGCATATTCTTGTCGTGATCGCGCTGGCGGTCGTGCTGTCCACGGGATGGCACGGCGCGCTGCGTAACGCGCTCACCGATCTGCGCTTTGCCTGGCAGTCGCGTTCCGCCACCGGCAGCGTCGTCGTGGTGGCGATCGATGCTCCCTCCATCGATCAGATCGGCGTATGGCCGTGGCCGCGCACCCTGCACGCCGACATCCTGCACAGGCTCGAGGCCGCCGGCGCGCAGGATATAGCTTTCGACATCGATTTCAGCACGCCATCGGATCCAGCCTCCGACGAGGCTTTCCTCACCGCGCTTCGGACGGTCGGCGGCTCGACGATCCTGCCGTCCTTCAAGCAGCCCACGCCAAATGGCGGCGCGGCTCACATCAATCGTCCCCTCAAGCCGTTCAGCAATCAGTCATGGCCGGCCGTCGTCAACGTCGCGGTTGAATCCGATGGGCTGGTTCGCCGCTATCCGGTCGGGGAGAAGCTCGGCGATGCGCAGATACCGTCGATGGCGGTCGTCTTGGCCGGGCAGAACGTCGATCGGCGTCCGCCTTTCCTGATCGACTTCAGCATTCGGGCAGGATCTATTCCGGTTGTTTCTTATATCGACGTGCTGCGGGGTGACGCCGCAGCACTCGACAAGCTCAGGGACAAGAAGGTCATCGTCGGCGCCACGGCGCTCGAACTGGGCGACCGCTTCAGTGTCCCGAATGGCCGCATCGTCGCGGGGCCCGTGCTGCAGGCGCTGGCGGCAGAATCGGTCCTTCAGAACCGTATGCTGCGCTGGACGTCCGATGTCGGCATGGTTGTCGGCCTTGCCGTGATCTGTCTGCTGATGATGTATTCGTGGCGCCGTGTTGCGCCGGGTGCCCGCGTCGTCATCCTGGTTGCAGCCGGAGCCGGTATCGAACTGACTGCGGTCCTGGTGCAGCAGCGTTGGCCGCTCATCATCGACACCTCGCTCTTCCACATCGCGGTCATCGCCTATCTGGCAGCCATCGCGCTGGATGAGATCGACTTCCGCAGCCTTCTGGGACGCATCGCCGAAAGCCGGTTTCATCGTATCGCGATGTCGCTCGGTGACGGTCTGGTCTGCACCGATGAGCATCACCGGATCACGGTCTGGAATCCCGGTGCAAGCGCAATCTTCGGCTATATGCCGACCGAGATCATCGGTCACCCGTTCGAAACGCTTTGCGCGCTTCCGGCGGAAGCCGGCGCGAAGGCCTTCGCCATCCGAGACGCCGCGCGGCAGGCGCTGCTGGTTCCCGGCGGCGCCGTGGTCGTCGAGTTCGAAGGACGACGCAAGAACGGCGAAAGCTTCCCGGTCGAGGCGAGTTTTTCGGGTTGGCAGGGAACGGACGGCTTCCAGTATGGCGCGATCTTGCGTGACATCTCGGTGCGTAAGCGCGAGGCCGAACGTGTCAGATATCTCGCCGAATACGATGCGCTGACCGCACTTGCCAACCGCAACACGCTGCACGCCGGTCTCGTCGGTCTGATTGCCGCTGCGGAGCGGCGATCCTCCGAGGTCGCATTGCTCGTGCTCGGGCTCGACGGCTTCCAGCAGATCAACGACATGCTCGGACACACAGCCGGCGACCTCGTGCTGCGGGCAGTGGCCGAGCGCCTGCGAACCGAAGTCCACGGCAAGGCGCTTGTCGCCAGGCTCAGCGGTGACGAGTTTGCGATTGCGCTGGATTGCGCCGGTATCGGCGAGCCTGTTGCCGGGTTCGCCGAGCGGATTGGGCGCGCGTTCGATGCGCCGCTCGCAACGGGTGCGCGCCAGCACCGCGTTAGGATCAGCATGGGTGTCGCCGTCTACCCCGACGGTGGACAGAACGCGGACGATCTCCTCGGCAACGGCCATCTTGCGCTCACCAAGGCGAAGCTGACGCGGCGCGGAGGTCACGTGATCTTCGAAAGTGCGATCCGGCAGGAGCTGGAAAGCCGGCTGACGCTGGAGAGCGAGCTGGCGCTTGCCGCGGACCGCGGTGAGTTCGAGCTGTTCTATCAGCCCCAGGTCCGACTGATCGACGGCAGCCTGGTCGGAGCCGAAGCGCTGATCCGCTGGCGCCACCCGGTGCGCGGCTACGTCTCGCCCGGAGAGTTCATGCCGGTGGTCAACACCTCGGCGCTGTCCGAGCGGATCGCGAGCTGGGTGATGGAGACCGCCGGCCGGCAGGCGCGTGCGTGGGAATTGTCGGGCAATGCGGTCCGCGTCGCAATCAACCTCTCGCCATCGCAGCTCCACTCCGGCGATCTCGCGCATTCCGTTGCGGGGCTGCTGAGGACGACAGGACTTACTCCTTCGCTGCTCGAGATAGAGGTCACCGAGGACATCCTGCTGCACGACGAGGTCCGGGTGCTCGACATATTCAAGCGCATCCAGCAACTCGGCGTGCGCATTCTGTTCGACGATTTCGGGACGGGCTATGCCAGCCTGAGCTATTTGAAGAAATTTCCACTCGACGGGCTCAAGATCGACCGCTCGTTTGTGACCGATCTGCTCGCCGATTCCGACGATGCCGCCATCGTCGGCTCGACCATCGGCCTCAGCAAGCAGCTCGGCCTGACGGTTGTTGCCGAAGGAATCGAGAACCGCGCCACCGCCGACTTCCTGGTCAGCATGGGATGCGAAGAAGGGCAGGGCTATTTCTTCGGTCGCCCGATGCCTGCCGACGCGTTTGAAAAGACATTCTTGGCGGCCGAGCTCGAAGCCGTCAGCGCCGCCTGAACTGATCGTCAGCGCCGGCGCGCGATCGCCACGCCAAAGAGGAACGCGACGAACAGGCTGGCGAGGGGGGCCTCGCGCGTGATCGCCGCCACTGTCGAGAGCGGCCGGCCCGGCTTTCGCGCTTCGTCGATTGCGTAAGTGAGGCGATCGACGGCGGTACGCAAGCCTCCAGCGACCTCGCCGATGGTATGAGATATGTCGGCGGCTGCATCGATGGCGCGCTCGGCCATGCCGGGCTGGGGATTGGGCTGCGGTATGTCCGTGCTCAAGCTCGCGACCTCCAGACCTGACGGAAGAACTGAGGCCGGCACCTTTGGCTATCCGCGCGTGCGCTCGTTTTGAACAGCGGGCCCGAGGGCCTTTGGCTATCCGCGACAGGCGCCGTTTTGAACGGCGGGTACCGGCCTTGCAGTGAAAATGCCGCGCGCGGGAATTTGTTCCGGCTCCCCCGTGAAACGACGGGTGCGAATCTCTGTTACGCTGGTGCAGCCTTGCTGACCTCAGGAGATTGCCGTGACCGATCGAGCCATCACGGATCGAGCCCGGCGCATCGCGTTGCTGGGCGCGCCCATCGACATGGGCGCCTCGCAGCGCGGCACCTTGATGAGCCCCGCGGCGCTGCGGACCGCTGGTCTTGCAACACTGCTTGAAAGCCTGGATTTCGAAGTCGTCGATTACGGCGATCTCTCGGTGGCCGAGATCAGGGATCTCGTCGACAGGCCGCCGGCAAACGCCAATCATTACCGTGAAATCCAGCGCTGGACGCGTATCCTCAGTCGTCGCGGCTATGAAATCGCGCAAACCGGTGCGTTGCCGATCTTCCTGGGAGGTGATCACACCTTGTCGATGGGATCGGTCAACGCCATGGCGCGCCATTGGCGGGAGCACGGGCGCGAGCTGTTCGTGCTTTGGCTCGACGCGCATGCCGACTACAACACGCCGGAGACGACGATTACGGCCAACATGCACGGCATGTCGGCCGCCTTCCTGTGCGGCGAGGCGGGCCTCGACGGCCTCCTGGGCGATGATCCTCGCGCCTCGATTGATCCTGACAGGCTCGATCTGTTCGGCGCGCGTTCCATCGACAAGCTCGAAAAGGAGCTGATGCGCGCGCGCCGGATCAGGGTCGTCGACATGCGCCAGATCGACGAGTTTGGCGTGGCGGTGCTGATCCGACGCTTAATCGAGCGCGTCAAGGCGAATAACGGCGTGCTGCATGTCAGCTTCGATGTCGATTTTCTCGATCCCTGCGTGGCGCCGGGCGTGGGGACCACGGTGCCGGGAGGTGCGACCTATCGCGAAGCCCATCTGATCATGGAGCTGCTGCATGATTCCGGGGTGGTGGGATCGGTCGACATCGTCGAGCTCAACCCGTTCCTGGATGAGCGCGGGCGCACCGCGCGCACCGCGGTCGAACTGATCGGCAGCCTGTTCGGCCAACAGATCACCGATCGGCCGACGCCCAGCAATGCGATCGCGCCGGGTGAGTGACCTACGGTCCGCTTGTGCATTGCAAAGAACGGAACTGCCGCCACGGTCGGCGGATTAGATCAGCCCTGATCGAAATCGCCTGCTTTTGAAACGTGCGCGAATTGCAAATGCGCTTCGCGGAAGGTCTTATGCGGGCTCAGCTTCAGCCGAGGGTCCGCCATGAGCAACAAGATCGACACAAGCGACAAACCCAATAGGACCACACGCCGCCGCTTCCTGCAAAGTAGCGGTGTCGTGGCAGGCGTTGTCCTGGGAACCGGTGCGTCGGCTGCAGCGGAGACGGAAAACCTTCCGCCCAACGTCCCCGATTGGATGAAGGCCCCCGGCGATCCCATGGGAAGCCAGCCCTATGGTGCGCCGTCGCCGTTCGAGAAGGGCGTCGTCAAGAACATCTCGAAGAACCTCAAACAGTACATCTCCGCGTCCGGCCGTACGCCGTTGCAGGAACTTGACGGCACCATCACGCCGAACGGGCTGTTCTACGAGCGTCACCACGGCGGTGTGCCGACCATCGATCCGGCGCAGCACCGCTTGATGCTTCACGGCCTCGTCGAGCGCCCTCTGATCTTCACGATGGACGATCTGCGGCGTTTTCCTTCGGAATCGCGCATCCACTTTCTCGAGTGCTCCGGAAATCCCGGATACACCAAGCCTTACGGCAAGACGGCATCGGACCTGGTGGGTCTGTTAAGCTGTGGGGAATGGACGGGCGTGAGCCTGAAGCTGGTGCTTCAGGAGGCCGGGCTGAAGCCGGAGGCCAAATGGATCATTGCCGAAGGCGCCGACGCGGCCGCGCTGACCCGCAGCATTCCCATCGAGAAATGCCTTGAGGATGCCATGCTCGCCTATAGCCAGAACGGCGAGCGGCTGCGCCCGCAGCAGGGTTATCCGTTGCGGCTGCTGTTGCCGGGCTTCGAAGGCAATATGAATGTGAAATGGTTGCGGCGTCTGCACGTGACGGCGGAGCCCGCGTACTCGCGCGAAGAGACTTCGAAATACACCGATCTTTTGCCTGATGGCACGGCACGCGAGTTCTCTTTCTACATGGAGGCGAAGTCGACCATCACCCGTCCCTCCGGTGGTCAGCGCCTCAACGCACCCGGCTTCCACGAAATCACCGGCATCGCCTGGAGCGGCCACGGAAAGATCAAGAGAGTCGAGGTGTCGGTCGATGATGGCAAGAGCTGGCAGGATGCGCGATTGCAGAAGCCGGTGTTGACGCGCGCGCTCACGCGCTTCCGCTTGCCCTGGCAATGGGATGGCAAGCCTGCGGTGATCCAGAGCCGTGCGATTGACGAGACCGGCTATGTACAGCCGACGCTCGCCGAGCTGCTCGCAGTGCGCGGCGAGAATTATTTCTACCACAACAATGCAATCTGGCCCTGGCGCATCGGCGCCGATGGGGAGGTGACCAATGCGCTGGCGTGAGATCTGCGGCGTTGCTCTCGCGATTTTCTTCTGTGCTTCAGCAAGCACCGCGAGGGCGCAAACTCTTTACGGCATCGGTCGGCCAGCGACCGCTGCAGAGATCGCAGGCTGGAATATCGATGTCGGACCCGATGGCAGCAACCTGCCGGCAGGAAGCGGCTCGGTCAGTCATGGTCGCGAGGTGTTTGTTCAGCAATGCGCGTCGTGCCATGGCGAGAAGGGCGAGGGTGGTGTCGGCGATCGACTCGTCGGCGGACAAGGCACGATCGGGACACCGAAGCCGATCCGCACGGTCGGGAGTTACTGGCCTTATGCGCCGACGCTGTTTGACTACATTCGCCGCGCGATGCCGCAGAACGCGCCGCAATCGCTCAGCAATGAAGACGTGTACGCAGTGTCGGCCTACATCCTGAACCTGAACGGATTGGTGCGAGACGATGCCACGCTCGATGCCAAGTCGCTCGCAGCGATCAAAATGCCGAACCGCGACAAATTCGTCGGCGACGCGCGGCCCGACGTCAAGCGTTGAGCAGAGGTGCCCGTTAGTTCCCCTCGCATTGGCTCGGAACTTGCCTATTCGGAAGCGGAACTCGTCGGGCCAGCTTTGCGTTGGTCCACGAGAGGAAAAGGTGCGGATTCTTCGATGGCGACAGGTCGCTTCGCAAACTCGATCTCAATAGCGCTTCGGCACCCCGGCGTGATCGCGATGATCGTCGCCACTGTGACGATTGCTGCGATGCTCATCGTCGACCACGGGCCGTGGAGCCGCGCCAAGACCCAGCCGGCTCATGTCGCGATGTATGCGACCACAGGCGAAGCCGCCCGCGCGGCAGGCGCCAAGGTGCTTCCGACCGAACCGAAATCGCCGGTCGAACCGGAACGGCCGGGGCCCAAGACGTCCCCGACCATCAATCCGGTGCAGCCATGAACGTCAGCTCTTGCGGCCGTAGCTGAGGAGCCCGCCTGTCGTCTTTGGCGGATGCGCGCGAAGCGCCTCCTCGTTCGGCTCGGTGCCCCAGCCGGGCCTGTTGGGAATGATCAGGTGCCCGTTCTGGATGTCCGGTTCATGCGTGAACAGCTCGCGATCCCAGGCGAGGCGATCGATGTCGATCTCCATGATGCGCAGGTTCGGCACCGCCGCGCAGAAATGCGCGTTCATCATCGAGCAGAGGTGGCCGTAGAAATTATGCGGCGCGACGTTGACCTCGAACGCTTCGGCGGCTGAGGCGATCTTCATCGACTGCCACACACCGTTCCATGGCGTGTCGATGATGGCGACATCCATGGCCTGCTCGCGGAAATAGGGCAGGAATTCGCGCAAGCCGAGCAGGGTCTCGCAAGATGAGATCGGATGCGGACTCTGGCGGCGGATATAGCCGAGGGCCTCTGGATTGAAGCTGTCGATCTCGATCCAGAACATGTCGAGGTCGGCGATCTCGCGCAGGATTTTCAAATATCCTTCGGTCTTGGCGTTGAAATTGCAGTCGAGCAAGATGTCGACATCAGGGCCCGCGCCGTCGCGGATTGCTTCGAGATGCATGTGCAGGTCGCGCAGGATCTTGCGGTCGACATTGATCTCGGGCGCAAACGGCGAGCCGAAGCCAGGCCGCCAACCCGTGGGTTTGCCGTCATCATAGGAGAAGATGTTGGTCTTCAGCGCGGTGAATTTCTTCTCGCGCACCTCACGCCCCATTGCCTTGACGCCGTCGAGATTTTCGATCGGCGGCTTGTACCAGGAGGGATGATTGATCCGCCATGTCGCGCAGTGGGACCAATAGACCCTGACGCGGTCGCGGATTTTGCCGCCGAGAAGCTCGTAACAGGGCACGCCAAGGCACTTTGCCTTGGCATCGAGCAACGCGTTCTCGATCGCGCCGAGCGCCTGCGCCACGACGCCGCCGGCGGCAGGTCGGGTGGCGGCGAACAACTCGGCATGGATGCGCTCATGCTGGAAGACGTTCTGGCCGATCACGCGCGCCGACAGGCGCTGGATCGCAGCACCGACGCCGGGTGAGCCAAAGCCCTCGTCGAACTCGCTCCAGCCGACGACGCCGTCTTCCGTCGTCACCTTGACGAAGTGATAGTTTCTCCAGCCGGCATCGCAGGCAAGGATCTCGAGACTTGTTGCTTTTGATGATTTTGCCATGTCGCTCCCTTTGCCCAGCCGGGGGTTATTGGTTTTTGTGGACCCGGTCGCAAGCTCCGGCCCAGCCACAATTGTTAAGCTAACGACCGAGTGCCGTGAAGTCTGCAATCGCTTGGCCAGGTATCGAGTTTTGGCCGTGCCGGCAGAAAGCCCGTAGAATCCGGGGGAGCATCATGTTTCTTGGGATCATCCCGAAAAAGCGCCAAGCCCAGACTTTTTTGGCCACAATCGGACCCGATCAAGGACGCATGCAGTTTCTAGCCATGATTTCGGTTTTGGCGCTCCTCACGATGAGTGGGGCCGCCGTTTCCGATCGGTTGCTCACAGCCGATCAGCACGTCGCGCAAGGGGTGGAGTAGCGCGCACGAGCGAGGGTGCATTGTCTTTGGGGAGACAACGATGCTTTCAGTCGACCAGTTCTTGCGGTTCATCAGCGTGCCGGCCGTGATTGCGGCCTTCATCATCGCCTCGCAGATCTCGGCGGCGCTGTCGCCGGTCTGATCAGCCGATCGCGGACGAGCCGAGCAGAGCGAGGACGGCCAGCGCCATCAGCGCGGTGCCGAGCCAGCCCAGCGCAACCAGCCAGCGTCTCGCCGCGAAGCGGCCCATGATGGCCCTGCTTGAGACGATCAGCATCATCATTGCCATGATGGGGACCGCGACGATGCCGTTGAGCACGGCGCTCCACACCAGCATGTGGATCGAGTCGATCCCGGTAAAGCCGAGCCCAAAGCCGATGATGGTTGCGGCCGCGATGATGGTGTAGAAGCCGACTGCCTTCTCCGGCCTTGCCTCCAGCGTCGCGCGCCAGCCGAAGATTTCCGCCACGCCATAAGCCGCCGAACCGGCCAGCACCGGGATTGCCAACAGGCCCGTCCCGATGATGCCAAGCGCGAACAGCGCGAAGGTGAAGTCACCGGCGAGCGGCCGCAGCGCTTCGGCCGCTTGCGTCGCCGAGTTGATGTTGGTGACGCCGTTGGCGTTCAGCACCGAGGCGGTGGTCAGAATGATGAAGAAGGCGATGCCGTTCGACAGCAGCATGCCGAGCGTCGTATCGACCCTGATGCGCGTGAGTTCGGGATCGCCGCCGCGTCGCGTCTCCTCGCGGAGCGGTCGGTCGCGCTTGCCAAGGTTCATTTCCTCGACCTCCTGGGAGGCCTGCCAGAAAAAGAGATAGGGGCTGATGGTGGTGCCGAGCACCGCGACCACCATCATGAAATAATCGGCGCTGACATTCGCCTTCGGCCACACCGAGGCAAGCAGCGCGGTGCTCCACGGAATCTCCACCGTGAAGGCGGTCGCGACATAGGCAAACAGCGTCAATGTCAGGAATTTCAGCACTGGCGCGTAGCGGCGATAGGGCAGGAAGACCTGGAGCAAGGTCGAGCCGGCTGCGAAGATCAGTGCATGTTCGTGATTGAGCCCGCCGATGACCAGCGAGAGCGCCTCCGCCATCGCGGCGATGTCGGCGGCGATGTTGAAGGTGTTCGCGGCAACGAGCAGCCCCACAAGTGCCATCACGATCCAGCGCGGAGCGAGCTCCTTGACATTAGCTGCCAGCCCCTTGCCGGTGACCCGGCCGATCTGCGCGCTGACCAGCTGAATGGCGATCATGAACGGCGTGGTCAGGAATACCGTCCAGAGCAGCCCGTAGCCGAACTGCGCGCCGGCCTGGGAATAGGTGGCGATGCCCGATGGATCGTCGTCGGCCGCTCCCGTGATCAAGCCTGGCCCGAGTCGCTTCAGGAGCGTCGGCTCCTCCTTGGTCGGAGCGACGGCGCTGCCGCGCGCGGAGGCTTGAAGTCTGGATCGGTTCGACAAGGCTGACCTTCCGGAAATTGCGAATTCAAGGGCTAAGCGCGGGCATAGGCGGAAAGTTCCATGGCGGGCCAACGATGCGCGACGCATCGCGCCGATCATGCCACGCCGGTCGGATTCGGACCATCGCAACCGCCCTCGTCAGCGGACCTGTACGCTAGCTTCTGCTAGCTTCGCTTCAAGACAACGCCGTGACTCCCGCCCGATGCGCACCGCTCTTGCGAAAAACACGTTGAGATTGTACGCAGCGTCATGAGCCATCGCCTGGCGCCCACCAAGGTCACCCCCGCTCGCGCCGGATCAGGCGGCGGCACTGGCGCGCGACGGTTATCTCCTGCTTCGCGGCGCCGTGCCCGAAGCCTGGCGCGAGGCGCTGCGTGCCGCTTTCGATGCCGGTGTCGGGACCGGCGACCAATGGGCCGTGCCCCGCGGCGCCGGCTGGCGCCACGCGCTGGTCGATCTCGATCCGATCGTGCAGCGAACCTGCCGACTGCCGCCGCTGCTGGCGGCGGGCGCGCAGATGCTGGCAGGTCCGTTCTTTCTGTCGCAGGTCGAGGGCCGTGAGCCGCTGCAGGGCGGCGGCCATCAGCCCCTCCACCGTGACGGAGTGGGCAGCAGGGCCGTTGCCGCGTTGGTTTTCCTGGACGCTTACGGGCCGGACAACGGCGCCACGCGCCTCGTTCCGCGTCACCTCGACGAGGGCGAGCCGGATGAAGCCGCGTCCCTGATCGCGTCGGGCGAGGCGGGAGACATCCTGGTGTTCGACGCCGATCTGCCGCACGGTGCGACCCGCAATCGTTCCGGCGCACGGCGGCGTTCGCTGCTACTGAGCTTCATGCCGGAGCGCATGCGGGAGACACAGGAGTCCTGCCGCGCGATCCGTAGCGTGCGCATGGATACCTCCGAGGTGTTTGTCCCCTGAACCCCGCGCGTTTGGTTTGGTTGCTTTGAGTGTGCCCTAGGACGACGGCGACATCTGCAGATAGCGGCCGTCGAACTGCGCGAGCTCCTGCAGCTTGTGCTCGTTGAGAATCCGCACCGTGCCGCGCTGCAGCTCCAGCACGCCGTCGATCCGCAATTCGCGCAGGATGCGGTTGGTGTGAACGCTCGTCACGCCCATGGCTTCGCCGAACTGCTCCTGCGTCAGCGGGATTTCGAAGGTATTGTCGATCACGCGGCCGATCAGGCGCAGCCGTTCGCGCAGCTCGACGATCAGATGTGCAAGCCTGACGTAGGTGGAGCGCTGGCCGACATTGACGATCCATTCCCGCGACACGGCGGCATCCACCAGCGTGTCGCGCCAGAACATGTCGCCGACGCCGGATCGCTCGCCGATGAGGTCGTTCAGGGCCTTGTGGGCGATGAAGGCTAGCGTGCAATCGGACAGCGCGATCAGGTCGTGGTCCACGGAGGGGAAGTGGAGGTTTTGTAGGTTTGGCAGGTCGCCGGGAATGTGGATAGAGAGGATCTGGCGCCTGCCGTCCACGACCGTCTTGGAGCGGACGCAGAAGCCGTCGGCGATCAGGCAGCATTCGGTCGGCTGTTCGCCGTCGCGCAGCACGGTCTGGTTTTCGCGAAAATTGCGGAGCGTGAACGGCAACGCTGCGAGGGATTCCAAATCCCTGTCGTCCGCGCCGGTCGTGGTTTTCAGGCGCTGAAACAGCGGCGCCCAGATCATCTCGCTTGTCACGGCAGTCGGCCCCCCACGCGACTGAGCGCGTGAGGGCCAAAAAGCATAGACCCCGGCTTGCTGTTGACAACAAAGGTTAAATGAAGCCGCTCCCGCCTCTCAACATTGTGGACGATGCGTTAGCGAAATGGGCAAACGCAACAAATGTTAAGAAGGGCAAGGGGCGGCCCACTGCGCGACTTAACATTTATCAAGTCGGGCTGGCGCGTCGTTCGCGGCGCCATGCGGCGGACCGAGGTCTGTGCGATTTTCCGAATCGCGCGTGCTGTACAAGATTTCACGCGGCTTTGCTTCGGAACGGGGCGGGCGTGGCGGGGTTCTTCTTTTCTGAGGAGGACGTCGCAATGGACCGTCTGACGAAGCGCGAGCAGCCGGATCGCAGCAAGATTAACATGGACGAGGCCTGGGAGGTCAAGTACTGGAGCCACGCGCTTGGCGTCTCCAGGCAGGAGCTGCAACAGGCCGTCGACAAGGTGGGGAATTCAGCGGCCGCAGTTCGCAAGGAGCTCGCGGTGTGACCCGCGGACGTTCGGGCCCGGCATCAGACGGGCACCTCGTGGGTCGCTACTTGATGCTGACGAACATGCCCCAGGCCGCGGAGAGCGCCGCGCCCGTGAAGACGACACCCGGGCTGTCGCAGAACATGCCGCCGTAACTGCACACATCGGCACCGAACGAGCCGAGCTCGTGGTGGCCCGCCGAATAGAACAGTCCCGACAGTCCAAGCAATAGGCCAGCGACGTAGTACATGGCTCCCTCACGCGAGAACGGACATGTGCCAGCTTGGCGCGAAGAGATTTCATCTCGCCGAATCCGCATCAATGCATTCGATTAAAGTTTGATCTGATCCTGAGAGACCAAATCGCCCTCGGAGAACGCGGCCCTACCGGGCTCCCGCTTGCGGCCTCAACTAGTAGGGGTTGAGCACGCTCTCGAGAAATTGCTGCTTTTCGCCGGGCGCGTAACCCTGGCAAGCGCCGAAATATGGCTCTGGCCTGTCACAGGGGTTGGCGGACCGATGATATTGGCGCGGCGCATAGGCAAAACCCGAAGCCCGAGCTGACGGATCCATGTGATGATGGGGACGAACCATCGCGTGTCGGTGGTGCCCATGATGAACGCTTGCCGCGTTCGCGATTGCGCACAGGCTTATCAGAACGCTCAAGGCCAAAAACGAACGCATCGCCTTCTTCCTCCGAAGAGTTCGCTCCATTGCTCAATCATTACCATGAAGCAGCGTTCCAAAGACTCTCCCATTGTCGTCCGACCTCGTGCCAGCATCGGGAAAATTTGGCAACGGGAGAAGGAACGGTGAAATCCGGATCGGGTTGATCGAGCACCGAGGAGCACTTCGATGGACAGAACCTCGATCTACGATGAGTTGAGCCGTATCGAGCGCGGCGTGGTTGCAGGAGAGCGTCAGCTTGCAGAGCAGGAGCGGCTGGTTCTCGACTTGAAACGGGAACGCCAGAACACTTCGGGTGCCGAAAGGGAGCTGGAGCGGCTGCGTGAAGCCCAGCGCATGCGCGATCAAGACCGTCAAAGGCTGCTTTCACTGCTGCAACCCTGAAATATCCTGTTGGTCCGGTTCGATCTTGAGCTCTTCCATCAGGGTTGGTATCGTCTGCGCGGAGAACGGCGAACGTATTGCAGTCGTCCTCCGTTGGTAAACTTAAGCCCTTTGCGGCCCCGCCTTCGGGTGCCTTCAGTGCGGTTGGGTGCGGCAACGTTCCCTCCGTTCTTCCCTTAGACTCCGGAGGCGGGCCCTTTTGCCTGCCGACCCATGTCCGCCGCAGCACCAACGAAGTGCCCGCCGTCCCAGTGAGCGGGCGGGATCATCTGATGTCGATCGGGGACAACAGCCCGATTGAACCTGCATCGCCTCCGGCGACACCAAGACAGGCAGAGATGTTGCCTTGGTCGCTGTTACCCTTGATCGCCCTTGGCCGGATGTTGGCATGAACCCCTCCCTCGATCTGCTCTATCGCCTTGCGGCCTTCGGGATCAGCATCTACTGCGTCCGCAAGGCCTGGTATGGCTATGTCGAGCGCAAGATCCTGTTCGTCAGCGACGACTGGTGGGATTGGTCGAGATGGTCGCGGCAGGAGTTTTACCGCGACACCATGCCGATCCGCTACTGGATGCAGATGGTCGGCACGGCCGGCGGGGCGCTGCTATGCCTCGTCGGTGCGATCGTCGGCTGGCAGCCGGGCAGCTGAACATTCGACATCGCGGCGACCTCTACCAGCGACGAAGCCGTCCTGAAACAATCCTGAAACCAGATCGTCCTGAACTCCGTCGCTGATTGCCCCGACCAACGGAGCGAGAAGGAGACAAGTCATGATCCAGGTCGGTTCGAAGGAAGAAATCGCGTTGCTGCTGGCGCTGTTCGGGACCCATACCCAGCCCGCTGGCAAGCCGAAGCCGAAATCGCAGCAGCGGTAAAGACGAACCCATGCCGGGTCTGGCCGATTGCCTGAGCTTTCTGCGTTTGCTGATTGCCCGCGGAGATCCCAAAGGCATCCCGCTGGCGAGGGGCGCCATCGACGATTACCTCGCCATGGCCCCGGTCAGCGCACGCCGGCGCGGCTTGCGCGTGCTGCAGCAGGACGCGCTCGAGCTTCATGTCACCTCGGTTGGCGTGCAGCGCTCGTTCGCGGAAACGGTGGACGCCTATATCGAGCGGAAGCTGGCGGAGGAATGAGGGGAGGTTAACCTCCCGGGTTTCTTCCAAGAGCTGGCATCTGTCTTGCTACGAGAGGTCTTAATCACGGCCCGGCCAATCGGGCCGTTTCAGATTGAGGCGATCCCATGCAGTCAACGTCCCGTTTCGAAGCGACCGCGTCCCTGCAGCTCCATGCTCTGATCTCCGACCTGCACTGGCGGATCCAGATGCTGGATGGCGACATTGCCGAGGAGGAGCGCAATGCCGGGAATGCCGATCCTCGCAGCCCCACATATTCGATGCTGGCGCAGGCCTTGCGGGCGCGCCGTGACAACTTACGGACCTCGGTCGCTTTGCTGGAAGCACGGGTCGAGCGGGCGGCGGAAATGCCGCGCGCGGCGTAGACTAAAGTCGCGCCGCGGTCCAGATGCACGCTTCGAGGACCTAACATAGGTTAGTATCGATCCGTTGCATAAGCTTGTGCGTCGGCTTTTGGAACCAGTGTACACTTTGCTACTTAGGAACTCCGCCATCGGGAGTTCGAGTCGTGACCTACAAGGGTGAAGCAGAGCATCACGGGCCAGGTCGCCCACAGCCTGGCCCGTCGTGTCCGACATGCAAGACGCCGTCGCGCTACATCACGTCGGTGCTCGACGTCAGGCGCGACCGGTCCGTCTCGATCTACCGATGCGATACGTGTCGCGATGAAATCTGGCAGTGATGTCGAGGGAGGCGATGCCATGAAGGATTTCCAGACGCAGCTCGAGAAGCTCCGCAGGGATGCTGCCGAATGCGCGCTGATACGCGATCTTGCGACCGACAGGGAAAAGCGCGAGCTGTTCGAGAAGCTCGCGGGCCATCTGACCGTGCTTGCGGACCAGGTCGAGCTGGCCATGCGCGACCGCACGTCCGGCTCTGCGGCTTAAGGTCGTTTCGAGAAACTACGGTCCGTAACCAGCCCGGCGTGTTCCGCCGCGAGGCGAGGTCCGCGACGACATCGGGCCGCTGATGCAGGTTAAGTTCAAGTTTGAGGTCGAAAGGCTAAGGCCTTAGGTCAGTTCGGGCGTAAGGATCTACTTTGGACCTCGGGCGGAGAGGGCCCCCTCAACACGCCGATCTTCCGGCCGAGCTGCCAGACCTCGACGTCGCCGCGGCGCGCAAACCGCTCTGCAAAGGCAAGTGCCAACGAGTCGCTGGGTGCCTCGAAGGCTTCGGCGGCGCGGAAGATGCCGTTTTCACCGATCAAGTAGGCGCGATACTGCTCGCTCATGACGGCGCCCTCAAGCCCGGCGAATGCAGCCAGGCGTCGATCTGCATTGCCATCTCGTCGTGCCGCGCACGGCGCAACAAAATCTCGCGGCGACGTCCCGGCGCAAGCGCGCGCGCCTGTTCGCGCAAATGCGCGGCTTCCTCCGCGAGCCTCTGATGGAGTGTCTTGGTCTGCTTGAAACGACGCCGCTTCAACATGGCGCTGCTCTCTGTGCGTGGAAGGCGGAAGCGCGACTGGCGTTCTCATCACCGATATCTGCCACGGGCCTTGCGGTGATGGTTAACCGTACGACTCGTCTCGCAAGGAGTCATCATCATTTGATAGGTCGGGAAAGAAATCAGCGCGCGTTTTGAACACGCTATTTCGCCTTTTGAGACACTTACTCATTTTGCGTGACGGCTGAATCGAAAGTGCACTTTTGAACAAAGGAGCAAGCCCGCGGGGGCTTGCTCCTTTGGAGCTTCCGACGGTGTTACGTCGCGCCGAACCAGATCGTCAGAGCTTCCGCAAGGCCGCCTGCGCTCTCATCGTCCACCCACGCCACATGCCCGTCGGGCCGGACCAGCACAGCCCCCGGCGCGGCGATCGCTCCGATGGAAGGAAGCTCCCACGCGCCATCGTACGTGGCACCGATGTGTATCACGCGATCGGCCCATGGCGAGATGTCTAGTCCGCCGCAGAAATCGAGCAGCACGCCGCGCGCATCGTGCAGGAGCGTGAACAGCTGCATCCGGCGGCCCGCGACGGTCAGCGTCAGATCGGGCATGCGGCAGCCGAGCAAGGGATGCCCGCCGCCGAGATCATAGCGGATGTCGAGCCCGCTCATCATCGCGCCGTAACGTTTGCGCGGCTGGTCCATCGCGAGCAGCTCGGAGACGATCTCGCGTGCGGCTTTGCGGCCGTCGTCGTTGCGGCGGAGCAGGGCGATCTGCGCCCTGGTGTTGCGTAGCACGCGCGCGGCCACGGGATGGCGTTCGACATGATAGCTGTCGAGCAGGCCCTCGGGCGAAATGCCCTTCACCACCTGCGCGAGTTTCCAGCCGAGATTGACGGCATCCTGCAGGCCGGTGTTGAGGCCCTGTCCACCGACGGAGTGATGGATATGCGCGGCGTCGCCAGCGAGCAGCACGCGTGCTTTGCGATAGGAGACGGCCTGCCGTGCCGCGTCGGTGAAACGCGAGATCCAGGATGGGTTGTGGACGCCAAAATCGGTGCCGTAGACAGCGATGAGCGCCTCGCTGAGATCGCGCAAGGAAGCCTCGCCGCTGCGCTCGAGCCTCGCTTCCGTCATGACGACCAGCACGCGTCCATTCTCCGTCTTGCTGAGGCCGTGAAAGCCGATTTCGTCGTGACGCAGTCCCCATGCCGGCGCCTCGCGCATCTCGACGTCGGCCATGAGGTTGCTGAGCGTCGGATCCGTGCCGGCAAAATCGATGCGTGCTGCCTTGCGAACCAGGCTCCGCCCGCCGTCGCAGCCGACCAGATAGTCCGCACGCAAGCTCTCGCCGCCTGCGAGTGTGATGTCGACGCCGGTGTCGTCCTGCACGACATCGCTCACCTCGCGGCCCCGATAGATGGGGACGCCTGTTTCCTCCACCCAACCGGCGAGGATACGTTCGATATGGCTCTGCCGCAGCGCCAGCCCGTAAGGGTGCCTTGTGGGCAGATCGCTGATGTCGAGCCGCGTCCAGGCAAAGCCCGCGAGCTGGGTGATGGTCCCTTCGCGCAGGAAGCGATCGGCCATGCCGCGCTGATCGAGGATCTCGATGCTGCGCGCGTGCAGGCCGCCGGCCCGCGTGCCGGTGAGATCCTGGCTGGCGCGGCGCTCGACGATGGCGACATCGCACTTCGCCAGCGCCAGCTCCGCCGCCAGCATCAATCCGGTCGGCCCGCCGCCGGCGATCACGACGGCATGGTCGGGCGTATGTGCGGTGCGCCTTGGCAAGGTGCGGGCGCGCGCACGTGACGTCGGCAGCAGGACAGGCATGTGGTGACCCCTCTCAGGTAGCTTGAGGCGCGGGGGTGTACACGGGGATGGGGAGCTTGAAGCAAGCCCCTTGCGCACCACATATAGAGCTGGGAGGAGGGGCGTTGTTTCGCTTGCGTTCGGCCTTCGTGAGGCGTCGGGCAGGCAACGGCGGCCAATCGCCGAAGGAATGATACCGTCGAGATGCGCGCCGTCACCGGCGGCCTAGTCGTCCTGCGACAGATCGCCGGGCTTGGTGGGAAGGTCGATGGTGCCGCCATCGCCGTGAACGAGGTCCCGGCCGACGTCGCCGGTCTCGCCCGCCTGAAGTCATGCCGATCCTACTGATTCACCAACGCACGGAGCCACCCGGATCGTTCGTTTGACTCGTCGGGCAAATCACTGGCAAATAGCATCATCGAAAAGTTGCTTCAGCCCGCGCGGGACGGATCCGCCGCGGGCTTTTTATATGGCGGCAAACGTTCAGCAGACACCTGTCGTCTGCTTCATAGTGTTGGTGAGATCCTCGAGGGAGAAGGGCTTGCGGATCATGGGAAGGCCGCCACGCCGCGGCTCCCGGCCTGACAGTTGAAGCACCTTCAGGCTCGGTCGCACGCGCCTGGCGCGCTCGGCCAGCTCGTGTCCGTCCATGCCCGGCATGTTGATATCGGTAATGAGGATCGAGATGCGCTCGTTCTGGACGAGTTGCTCGAGAGCTTGCGCTCCGCTCTGCGCACCGACCACTTCGCAGCCGAGCTCCTGCAGCATGCTTGCCACGACATCCAGAACGCCGGCGTCGTCGTCGACGACGAGTACAACATGACTCATGGGTGATTAATCCTCCGGTGATGAAACGCGCGCCGCTCCCTCCGGGTTCCGAACGCGCGCCCGCAAGGCGTGTACAACGAATGGTTCGGGTGTGACTTCGTTGTGTCCTCCTGTGCGCGTGCAGGCATGAAATGTGGATGCCCTTCACGCGCGATGCGACCGAATGGCGGCGGCTCCATCGGTTGATTGACACGTCGGGCAAAACACCGGCACAACAGCACCATCGAAAAATTCTGATCAGCCCGCGCGAAGCAATTCGCCGCGGGTTTTTTTGATGTCGAAACGGCGCCGGCTGCATCCCCGGCAGGAACGGACTGCAGCCCCGGAATTTGTAGGATCCGGAGGAGCCATGCTGTCGGATTCTGATATCGCCATGCTCTGCAACATCGGCCAGTCCATCGCCTTCAGCGATGACCGGCACGGCGAGCTGTTCCGGCTGATTGCCGACGGCTACGGCAGAAGGATGGCGACACCTACGAGCTCACCGCCAAGGGCGAAGCGGCCGTGATCAATCGCGGCGCGGGGCTGAACGAGGCGTGATGATCGCCTTGGTCGCGGAGCGACCTGGATCGCGTTTGCCGTCGGCTGACCCCGCTGGTCCGCGCCGGTCGTGGAGGGCGGCAGTTGGTAACGCGGCCCGCGCAAGTCCGGATCGCGAGGGAATAGGAACCTTCAGTTCCAGGCCGGATTTGGTGTCGTGCCGGCCTACCGCCGATTGGCCGGCTGGAATGGCGGCTCCGGCGCACCAAGCCCCCCGTCATGCGCTGGAGCCGTTTTTCGGTTTATCAAAAAATGACTTGACCCGTCGGGCAAAACACTGAGAAAATGGTTTCATCAAACGAGTAGCCGGCACGATCTTTAGTCGCGGCTGGGCAAGCTTCCCGTTTAGGACAAGGTTATCGTTGTCGGATCAACGGGTCCTCTGACCAGGTTCGCGGCGATCACTGTAATCTCGTCGTCCTTCTATCTAGCCAAATGTGGTTTTGAGAATGTTTCAAGGATCATCGTGCTGGAAGATACCAGATGCCGAGATCAGGACGATCATGGCCGAGACGCCGGCCGAGCAGCAAAGGCAGCGGTTGGACGGTGTCGATGCGATCGTGTTGAAGGCGGAGGCGTCGGTGCTGGCCTCCTTTGGGCTCGAAGATGACGACCGGAGGGAGATAAGGGCGGATTTCCAGTACCTCCGACGGTGGCGAAAAAGCGTGGAGCGGGCCCAGATCTATGCGTTTAAGGCCGTGATTATTGTGATAGCGACCGGCCTGATGGAGGTCGTCTGGCTCGGCGTGAAGGTCGTGCTGAGCAAGTGAGCTTCTCATGACGGCGGCACCGCTGCACTGCGATCCGTTCGATGAGTCGTGCTATGCACATAATTGGTAATCGACGCTCTGATGATGACGTTGCCGACGCACTGGTTTCGACACTGCGGCGACACCGGAGTTCGGCCTCGAAGCGTGATAACTTGTCGATCAAGGCGACGATGCGGTCGCCTTCGCAGGCGTCACGCGTGATCCACTCGCGAACGGAATTTCGGCTACTTCTCCAGGGTCGGAGTCTTGCCGCGGCATTGGGGCGGGGGGCTTCAACTCAGATTGATGCGGGCTGCCGAAGCGCACGGGCGGCGTGTCGGATGGCACGGCATCGTCTCCGATACGACGGACAACCTGGTCTCGGCAAACAACTTCATCAAGGTGGGCCATCGGCACTGCGAGCCGAGGTCACCTGCGCCTGGTCGCATGCGCTCAATGGTCGAACGTCGCTTCGCTAAGCGGGGTGTCACGTGACGCGGAACGTCCATTCACTAGCTTCACTGTTGCTGGGCCTCTTTTAAGGCCTTCTTGTTGAAGCACTTGCGAAGTCGTCCGGCCGGGCTTTAAGTTCGCTTGCAGCGAATTCGGCGAACATAAGCCGATGTAAGGGAGCTCGAGATGCCCATTAAGCCTCAATTGCCAGAACGTTCGTCGCGGTCGGAGGGAAGACCAACCGCGCTTGACGGCTTGCTGGTCGTCGATTTTACGCGTGTGGTTGCGGGCCCCGCTTGCACACAGACGCTGGCCGATTTCGGTGCGTACGTCATCAAGATCGAGAATCCCGATGGCGGCGACGACACGCGCGCCTATGAGCATGCCGAGATCGGTGGCGAAAGCGCAGCCTATCTCAGCTTGAACCGCAACAAGCGCGGTATAGCGCTCGATCTTGCAGTTCAAGAGGGGCGGGAGATTGCGTTGGATCTGATCCGCAAGGCCGATGTGGTCGTGGAGAATTTTTCGAGCGGCGTCATGAAGAAGTTCGGCCTGGATTACGAGGCCGTCGCGCCGCTCAACCCGCGGCTGGTCTATTGCTCGATCTCCGCTTATGGGCGCACCGGGCCATTTGCCTCACGCCCGGGATTCGATCCCATCACGCAAGCCGAAAGCGGCTTCATGTCGCTCAACGGGTTCGCGGATGGCCCGGCAGTTCGTACCGGCCCGCCGATTGTCGACATGGCGACCGGGATGTCGGCTTGCAACGCGATCCTGCTGGCACTGTTAGCGCGGGATCGTCTCGGCCGCGGGCAGCATGTGGAGGTCGCGTTGTTCGATGTCGCCATGGGGATGACGGGCTTCTACGGCATGGCCTATCTGATCAACGGCGAGAATCCCGGCCGGTTCGGCAATTCGCCGGCCGGGTCTCCCACTGTTGGTGTCTACGAGGCATCCGATGGTCCGCTCTACATGGCGTGCGCCAATGATCGGCTGTATCGACGGCTGGTGGTCGAGGTGCTCAACCGGCCGGATCTCCTCAACGCGCCACAGTTCGCCACGCGTAAAGCAAGGTCTCAGAACAAGGAGCTCCTACGTGCGGCCATCGCTGAAGTGTTTGCAAGCGACACGCTCGAGAACTGGATGGCGAAGATGAAGCTGGCCAATATTCCGGTCGGCTATCTCCGAACCGTGGAGGAAGGGTTCAATGCACCGGAAGCGCGCGAACGCGCGCGCTTGAGCCGGATCCCGCATCGTACCGCGCAGTGGGTGCCGAATATCGAGCCGCCGATCAGCATGAGTTTAACGTCTGCAATTGATCCTGTGGCGGCACCGCTGCTGGGTGAGCATACTCAGGGCGTGATGCGCGAAACGCTTGGTTACGACGAGAAGCGGATTGCGGCATTGGCCGAAAAAGGCGCATTCGGGCTGCGCAAGGCCGCGACATCGGGCTGAGTGCAGCAACAGCTTGATTTGGCAAGGTTCCAGCCTCATAAATGCATGAGAGCGAGGGACGCGAATGGTGTCTGGTCAGGAGCCGAGCATGGGTCAGTCGGTGGCGACAGACTCCGGCGAACGAGCCTATGCAGCGATGATTGCCAAGGCCCGAGCGCTGGTGCCGCAATTGCGGGAACGCGCGGCTCGAACTGAGGAGCTGCGGCACCTGCCGCCGGAGACCGAGGGCGACTTGCATGAAGCCGGTCTGTTCCGGATGCTGCAGCCGAAGCGTGTCGGCGGCGCCGAGCTCGATTATGTTGCCCTTATCGATTGTGCCGAGTTGCTTGGGCGGGCCGACGCATCTGTGGCTTGGAATCTGGCTAATCTGGCAAGTCACCACTGGATGCTCGGTATGTTCGAGCAGCGTGCGCAGGATTTGGTCTGGGGCCGAGAGCCGGACGTGCTGATCGCATCGTCGTTCATCTTCCCTGCCGGCCGTGCCAGAAAGGTCGAAGGCGGATACCAGCTGCGCGGAAGCTGGCCGTTCTCGTCGGGCGTCGGCTCGTGCGCATGGAACATGCTTGCAAGCGTCGTCGCATCCGACGACGAGGCTGACGGAATCGAATACCGCATCTTTCTATTGCCCAAGGCTGACTACAAGATCCTCGATACCTGGAATGTTGCCGGACTGCGCGGCACCGGGTCGTCGGATGTCGAAGTCAGGGATGCCTTCGTGCCCGATCATATGACCGTCGCGGTGGGTGATCTCGCAGGCGGCGCGACCCCCGGCAGTAAGGTGAACCCCAATCCGCTGTACGCCCTTCCCGTCTTCTCGCTGTTTCCCTATGTTCTCTCCGGCGTCGCGCTCGGCAATGCGCAGGCGTGCCTGGACGACTATACGGAGGTCGCGCGTCACCGCATTTCGACGTACAACCGCGCCAAGTTGAGCGACTTCCAGAGCACGCAAATCAAGATCGCGGAAGCTTCCGCCAAGATTGATGCCGCGCGCCTCATCATGCGCTCGGCCTGCAATGAGGCGATGGAGGACGCACGGCGCAACCACACGCCCGATATGGTCACCAAGACCAGATACCGGCGCGATGGAGCGTTCTCGGTCAATCTGTGCACTGACGCCGTCTCTATGCTGTTCGCGGCGAGCGGGGCGCGCGGCCTGTTCACGACCGGTGTGCTACAGCGGCAGTTTCGCGATGCGCACGCGATTAATTCGCACCTCGCATTCAATTTCGATGCGGCCGGAACCAATTATGGACGCGTGGCCCTCGGCCTGCCGTCCGAGAATCTCACCTTGTGAGGCCGGCCGATGAATGACCAGCCAAAGCATCCGGCCGCCTCCGATCCCGCCAACGAGTTCGCGAGCGACAACTCGCCGATCGACCCGCGTGATTTCCGCAACGCGCTCGGCACCTACGGAACGGGTGTAACCATCATCACGGCTACAGCCGCTGATGGAAAGCCGTATGGCATCACCTGCAACTCGTTCGCCTCGGTCTCCTTGAATCCTCCTTTGGTTCTCTGGAGCCTTGGCGTCTATTCATCGAGCCTGACCGTGTTTCAAAACGCCACCCATTTCACGGTGCATGTGTTGGGCACCTCGCAGCAGGCGCTTGCGGACAAGTTTGCCAAGTCGTCGGAAGACAAGTTCGCCGGTGTGGACTGGACGCCGGGCCTCGGCAATGCGCCCGTGCTGGCCGAGAGTGTGGCAAGTTTTCAGTGTCGATCCGTCAATCGCTATTATGGTGGCGATCACGTGATCTTTCTCGGCGCGGTCGAGGCCTATGCCTACAACGCACGAGAGCCTCTGCTGTTCGCGCGAGGGACTTATGGCCGATTCTTGTCCGACGACGCGCGCAAGAAGACGCCATAGTGCGATTCAGGGACGCTGGTCAGTTCAACGGTCCGCCGCCGAAAGCTTGTAGATTTCCAGAGCGTCGGCTTCTGCGCCGCGTGCAGCCTTTGCCAGCCTGAAGATCTGACCCGCGAGGGTCGCCATTGGCACCGGCGTCGATGTTGCTTGCGCGACATCGGCGACCGTGTCGAGATCCTTCAGCATCGTTGCAATGTGCCCGAGCGGGGGTGAGTGAATGCCCTGGACCATGCGCGGTACGAAGAGCTGAAGCGGGATCGAATCGGCAAAGCCGCCAGCGAGCGCCTCCGGCAGCCGGCTCGCGTCAATTCCCGCGTTCGAGGCAAGGCGCGTTGCCTCCGCAAGCACGGTCATCGCGCATCCGACGATCACCTGGTTGCAGAGTTTCGTGGTTTGGCCGGCGCCGGTCGGACCCATGTGGGTGAACCTGCGCGCCATGGCCAGCACATAAGGCCGTGCCCGCTCGATATCAGAGGTCTCTCCTCCAGCCATGATGGCAAGCGTGCCTTCTTCGGCACCCTTGGTGCCACCGGACACCGGCGCATCGATCCAGTTTGCGCCGTTCGCAGCTTTCAGTCGCGCCGCAAGCTCGCGCGCGGCGTCGGGATGGATCGACGAAAAATCGACCACGAGCTTGCCTGCCCCGGGAGCCGCAGCGAGCCCCTCCGGTCCGAAGATCACCTCTTCGACGGCGGCGGCGTCGGTCACGCACATAAAAACGATGTCGGAGTTCGTCAGGAGGTCACGCGGCGTGCTCGCGCGGTTGGCGCCGGCCTCGACAAGCGGCGCGACCTTGCCCTCAGAACGGTTCCAGACGCTGACGTGATAGCCGGCCTCGAGCAGGCGCCGGGTCATCGGCGTTCCCATCAGTCCCAGGCCGAGATAGCCAAGCCTCTCGACGCCTTGCGGGTTTGCCTTGCTCGCAGCAGCCATAGGTTGCCTCCTCCTGCCGCAGCGCAATGGCGCGCGACCGCTGCCGCACCATACACAACGGATATCGCGGCGAAACCGTGCCGTCTTGCATGGCTTGCCTGATTGTTTGAACCATGAAACATTTGGGCCGGTCGGGTTGGGTGGCGTCGGTCGGCGCCGGAGCAACGGAGTGGGCACGATGCGGGCAGTTTCGAGGTGGACGCTGGCGATAGGGGCTATGGCAGCCATGATTGCGGGCGCAAGCCCCGCACGAGCGCAGCAGACGATCCGCGTGGGCTGGACGATCCCGGCCGAGGAATCCAAATACTGGATGATGCGTAGGCCGGCCGAGTTTCCCGACATCGGCAAGACCTACAATATCGAGTGGACCCAATTTCAGGGCACCGCGCCGATGACGCAGGCACTGGCGGCCGGCGCACTGGATTGCGCGACGCAGGCGCCGCTGTCGCTGGCTAACGGCGTGGTCGGCGGCAACCTCAAGGCCTATATCGTGGCGCAGCACGTCTTCGAGAAGCCCGGTGGCTTCTCGGTCTACTGGGCGGTGATGAATGACTCGCCGATCAAGACGATTGCGGACCTTAAGGGCAAGACGGTTGGCATTTCCGTGATCGGTGGCGGCACGCAAGGCCCGTTCAACCTGCTTCTGAAGCAGAACGGTGTCGATCCCGGCAAGGATATCAAGCTGGTCGAGGTCGGTTTTGCCGTCTCGGAGGATGCGCTGCGCCAGGGCCGGGTCGATGCGGTCAACATGAATCAGCCGTTTGCAGCACGGGCTGAGGCGAAGGGCGGTACGCGTAAGCTGTTCTCGCTGTCGCAGGCGATGCCGAACATCGTGCACATCCTGGAGGCCTGCCGTGCCGATTTCGTCGACAAGAACCCAGAACTGGTGAAGACCTATGTCCGCGACATCACGTCGGGTATGAAGAAGGCGCTCGCGAACCGCGAAGAGACCCTGAAGGTGGTGTCCGAGGTGCTGAAGGCGCCCGTTCCAGTGCTCGATACTTACCTGCTCAAGGACAACGATTTCGGTCGCGATCCCGGTGCGGCACCGAACTTCCCTGCGATCCAGAAGATGCTGGACATTTATGCGGACACGGGAATGCTGCCAAAACTGGATGTCGCGCAGTTCAAGCACCCGACCATCGTCGCGCCGCTGCAATAAGCGATAGAGCGGTTCGCAAGATGAACGAAGTCGCAGTGCCCCGCCACATGCGGGACATTGCATCGAGATGAGCAAGCATGAAGAAGCTGCGATCACGGATTACCACTGACGGGCTCGACCGGGCGCCGCACCGCGCCTTCATGCGCGCCATGGGGCTGGACGACGCGGCCATTGCAAAGCCGATGGTGGGCATTGTCAGCATGAAGGGCGAGCAGACGCCCTGCAATATGACCCATGATTTCCAGGTGGCTTCGGCCAAGACCGGAATCGAGGAAGCCGGCGGGACGCCGCGCGAATTCTCGACCGTCTCGGTGTCAGACGGCATCAGCATGAATCACGAGGGGATGAAATTCTCCCTGTTTTCACGTGAGCTGATCGCCGACTCCATCGAGGCTGTCGTTCATGGTCTCGCCTATGATGCGCTGATCGGATACGGCGGATGCGACAAGACGCTTCCGGGCGTGATGATGGGAATGGTTCGCTGCAACGTGCCTTCCATCTTCATCTATGGCGGCAGTTCGCTGCCGGGTCGCCTGAATGGACGGACGCTGACCGTCCTCGATTCCTACGAGGCTGTCGGCAGCTTCATGACGGGCGAGATCGACGGCGCGACGCTCGAACGGATCGAGCGCGCCTGCCTGCCGACGATCGGCGCCTGCGCCGGTCAGTTCACTGCGAACACCATGGGGATGGTGTCGGAGGCTATGGGCCTGACCATTCCCAACGTGTCGATGGTGCCTGGCGTCTATGCTGAGCGCGCGCAGTTCTCTCGTCGCGCGGGGCGATTGATCATGGAGATGCTCGAACGTGGCGGGCCGCTGCCACGCGACGTCGTGACACGGAAATCCCTGGAGAACGGCGCGGCGATCGTTGCTGCGACAGGTGGCTCGACCAATGCCGCGCTGCATTTGCCGGCGATCGCAAACGAGGCCGGCATCGCCTTCACGATCGATGATGTCGGCGAGGTCTTTGCTCGGACGCCGCTGATTGGAAACCTGCGGCCCGGCGGCAAATACACTGCAAAGGACGTCTACGACATTGGTGGCGCGGCCGTCGTGATCCGCGAATTGATCCAGAGTGGGCATATCGATGGAGGTTGCCTGACCATCACGGGCCATACGCTTGCGGAAGAATATAGAACGGCCAATGCCCCCGACGGGGAGGTCGTTTATGCGGCCCGCGCGCCGATCATGCCCGACGGCGGTGTTGCGGTGCTGAAGGGTAATCTCTGCCCCGATGGCGCCGTCATCAAGGTTGCAGGTTTGAAGAGTCAACTCTTCGAAGGCGTGGCGCGCGTCTTCGAGGATGAAGAGGCTTGCGTCGCCGCGGTTCGCGACCGCAGCTACAAGGCTGGCGAGGTCCTTGTGATCCGCAACGAAGGGCCGGTCGGCGGTCCCGGCATGCGCGAGATGCTCGGCGTGACAGCGCTGATCTATGGCCAGGGCATGGGCGAGAAGGTTGCCTTGATCACGGATGGGCGGTTTTCCGGTGCCACGCGTGGCATGTGCATCGGTTATGTGTCGCCGGAAGCGTTTGTTGGTGGCCCGCTGGCGCTGGTCCGCGACGGCGACAAGATCCGGATTGATGCCGCTGGCCGTCGCATGGACCTGCTGGTCGATGAACAGGAACTCGCGGCGCGACGACGCGATTGGAAGCAGCGCCCGCCTCGTCATCGTGCTGGTGCGCTCGCAAAATATGCGCGACTGGTCGGTCAGGCGCCGGGCGGCGCAGTCACGCACGAAGGACCCGCGGAGTGGCCATGGTTCGATTGAGGCGTCGCGCGCGCGCGAAATGACGACTGGTTTGGCAGGTTTCTTGCTAAGCTCATGCGGCTGACGGAGACATTCAGTAGATCGGTGGCGTGACGTTCGCGCGTGAGTGAAGCGAGAGGCGGGATGAAGGTAGTGCCTTCGAGATCGAGCGACTGGGTGAGACCGGTGACGTCACAAAAGCCGGCATCTGCGATCATCGAGATTGACCGCGTCTCGCAGGTCTTTCAGACCTCGGCGCGCAACGATCATTTGGCACTATCGGACATCTCCTTGACGATCGAGGAGGGGGCGTTCGTCTCTATCCTTGGTCCCTCAGGCTGTGGCAAGTCGACGCTGCTTTATATCGTCGGTGGTTTCGTCAGCCCAACCAGCGGCGCGGCGAAGATGAAGGGACAGGCCATCACGGGGCCGGGGCCGGATCGCGGGCCAGTGTTCCAGGAGTTCGCGCTGTTTCCCTGGAAGACGGTACTGGGCAATGTGATGTACGGTCCCCGTCAGCAGGGGGTAAGTGCCACCGAGGCAGATGCACAGAGCCGCGCGCTGATCGAGATGGTCGGGCTCAAGGGCTATGAAAACTTCTACCCGAAGGAGTTGTCGGGCGGCATGAAGCAGCGCGTCGCGCTGGCACGGACACTGGCCTACCACCCGGAGGTACTATTGATGGACGAGCCGTTCGGCGCGCTCGACGCTCATACCCGGACGCGCCTTCAGAACGATCTCCTGAACATCTGGGAGCGCGACCGCAAGACGGTGCTGTTCGTCACCCACTCGGTCGACGAAGCGGTCTTCCTTTCAGACAAGGTCGTGATGATGTCGAAGTCTCCCGGTCGCATCAGGGAGGTTATCGATATCGATCTGCCGCGGCCGCGGCGCCGCAACGAGCTGTTGCTCGATCCACGGTATCAAAAATACGTCGTCGACATCGAGCGCATGTTCGATGAAAGCGACCATGCCGGTTCGCTTTTATGATATCGCCGGCTGCCGTGGCGAGACGTGCTGCGCCGGTGCTGGCTTGCATTGGATTATTGGCGGCTTGGCAGGTCGCTTCGCTCGGCTTGAAGAACGACAGCTTCCCGACGGCGCTCGAGGCGATCCGCGCGGTCCCGGATATCCTCGGTGACAAGGAATCTCTGATCAATATCCTGGCCTCGCTCCGCCGCATGGCGATCGGGTTCGGCATCGCCGTGCTGGTTTCGATTCCACTAGGCCTGTTGATGGGCCGTAGTCGGGCCGTCGCATCCTTCTTCAATCCACTCTTGATGGTGATCTATCCTGTTCCGAAGGCAGCTCTGATGCCGATCATCATGCTGTGGCTTGGCGTTGGCGAAGCTACGAAGATTCTCGTGATCTTTCTCGGTGTCAGCCTGCCGGTGATCTATCACAGTTTTGAAGGCGCCAAGGCCGTCGAGGAGAAGATGCTGTGGTCGGGCGCGGCGATGGGGCTGTCGGCCTTGCAACGTCTGGTCCGGATCGTGCTCCCGGCCGCGCTCCCGGAAATTCTAACCGGGTGCCGGACCGGCCTGGTGCTGGCGTTGATCACCATGATCACAAGCGAGATGATTGCGCGCCAGTCGGGGGCAGGGAACATCCTGTTCAACGCGCTCGACATGGGACAGTACGATACGGTTTACGCGATGATCATCGTCGTCGGAGCGATGGGCATTTGTCTCGATGCTGTTTTCGAGCGGGTTCGTGCGGGGCTTGTGCGCTGGTCCGAGCCTCAATTCGACATGCCGCTGAGCTTCTCATGATGTCACGTTCTGCGAACGCTATCTTAGGGCTCGCGCCGATTGTGCTGGTGGTCGCGCTATGGCAGGCCCTGGTGACGTTCGGCTTCGCTCCGGCGGTTTTGTTGCCGGCGCCGGGCTTCGTCTTCACGCGGCTGCTCGAGCAGCTCGTGACATGGGCGTTTCAGCAGGAAGTCGCAGCGACGTTGATCCGGCTGTTTGCTGGATTCGCGATTGCGGTCGTCCTCGGCGTCAGCATCGGCATCGCGGCTGCCGCAAGTCCCGCGATCAATGCCGTGGTTCGGCCGATCGTGCGCGTGTTGGCACCGTTGCCGAAGGTCGCGCTCTACCCGGCGCTGCTGTTGCTGCTGGGTTTCGGCCACGGATCGAAGATCACCTTGGTCGCGGCGGACGCACTCTTCCCGATTTTGCTCTCGACGTATTACGGTGCGTCAACCGTAGAGCAGAAGTTGATCTGGTCCGCCATGGCGGCGGGAACGCCGCGCTATAAAATCCTGTTCAAGGTGGTGTTGCCGGCGGCGATGCCATCGATCCTGACTGGATGCCGAATCGGCCTTGTTATTTCCTGCATCGTGGTGTTTCTGGCCGAGATGATCACGTCGACGGACGGCTTGGGCCATGCCCTTGTGACGGCGGCCCGCACCTTCCAAGCGGTCGACATGTTCGTGCCGCTGATCACGATCTCGCTGCTTGGGTTGATCCTCAATGCGTTGTTGGGCGCGGTGCGATCGTATCTCTTGCGAGGCTTCCCCGAAGCGTGACCTGACGAACAAAAGCAGAAGACCGGGAGTGAACCATGCTGGCTGATCGCATCGAGGCAAAATGGATCGACGCGTTTTGCGAGATCTTTGAACGTTGCGCCGTCAAGTCCGGCGATACCGCGGCGATCCTCTCGGAGACCCAGTCACGAGCATTGAATGTGCACCTGGCGGAGCTGGCCTTGCTGCGGATGGGAGCGAGGCCGTTCCACGTCGTGATGCCGACGCCACGTAACCGGAACATCGTTCCGGTCCGTTCGACCGGAGCGAGCGAAGCGATCCAAAAGCTGGGTCCTGTCATCAGCGCGCTTCAGCAGGCTGGCTTCGTGGTGGACTGCACCATCGAGGGCCTGATGCACGCGGTGGAGACGCCCGAAATTCTGAAGGCCGGCGCGCGCATTCTGGTGATCTCCAACGAGCATCCCGAGGCGCTGGAGCGCATGGTTCCGGATCTGGCGCTGGAGAAGCGCGTTCGCGCGGCCGCGAAGATGCTGCGCGCAAGCAAGCGAATGCGGGTCACGTCAAAAGCCGGCACGGCCCTTGATGTGGACATGGTGGGCGCTTCCACGGTTGGCGTCTGGGGTTGGACGGACAAGCCCGGCACGCTGGCGCATTGGCCGGGCGGCATCGTCGTCAGCTTTCCCAAGAGCGGGGCGATCAACGGCACGCTGGTGATGGCGCCCGGCGATATCAATCTCACCTTCAAGCGCTACCTGACGTCACCGGTGAAGATGACCTTAAAGGATGATTACGTCGTCGAGCTGGAAGGCGACGGCACGGATGCCGCGATGATGCGCGCCTATCTCGCCGCCTGGGGTGATCGGGAGGCCTATGCCGTCTCACATGTCGGTTTTGGCATGAATCCGGCCGCGCGCTACGAGGCGCTCTCGATGTACGACCAGCGTGACACCAATGGCACGGAGATTCGCGCTGTCTCCGGCAACTTCCTATTCTCGACGGGCGCGAACGAGTTTGCCGGACGTTACACTGCGGGCCATTTCGATCTACCGATGATGGGGACGACCATCGAGCTCGATGGCGTGGCAGTTGTTCGCGAAGGCGTGCTTCAGGACGTCTTCGGCTAGTTGCGGTCGAGCACCGGTGGGCGGGCCAGGTCGAAGTGCCGGAGCAGATCAACCATGGCCTGGAGCCGTTTTGTGCGATAGGCATCGACGTCCATGTCGGAATAGTCGAGGAAGCCTGCGCCGGTGCGCAGCCCGATCCGGCCTTCATGCATGTTGCGCGAAATGACGTCTGGCGCGCGATAGCGGTCGCTGCCGAGCGCGCCTTCGAGATATCGGCTGGCGTAGTACAGAATATCCCCGCCGCCCCAGTCGATGAATTCGAGCAGCCCGAGCACGGCATAGCGGAAGCCGAAACCGTAGCGGATCGCCTTGTCGATCTCCTCGGCACTGGCGACGCCTTCCTCGACCATGCGGGCGGCTTCGTTCATCGCTAGCGCCTGGATGCGCGGAACGATGAAGCCGGGTGTCGCTGCGCAAACCACTGGCACCTTGCCTATCCCTTCGAGCAACGTTTTGACCTCGTCGATGACGGCAACGTCAGTGGCTTTGCCGGGCGACACTTCTACCAGCGGGATTAAATAGGCCGGATTCAGCCAATGCACGTTGAGGAAGCGGCGCGGATTTACGATAGCGCCCGACAGATCGTCGACAAGGATGGTCGACGTGGTCGAGGCAATGATTGTGTCCGGGCCGATTTGTTTTGAAACCGTCCCCAGCACTTCGCGCTTGAGCTCGACCACCTCAGGAACCCCTTCGAAGATGATTCCCGCCTCGGAAAGGGCGGTGCCACTCCGGCTGGCCGGCACCACCGAGACCCGCGCGATCAGCGGATCAACGTTCGCCTCGGTCAGCAGTCCGAGCTTGGACAGGCTGGCAAACGTCTTGCTGATTTCGCCGAGCGCATCAGCCTCCAGCTTGGCGAACTCCTCTGCCGAACGGGCTTTGATGTCGACCATCGTGACCGTGTGTCCCGCATAGGCAAACGCAACGGCAATGCCGCGCCCCATGCGACCGGCTCCGAGACAGGCAATATTGGCGCGGCTGCTCATCGATCAGAATCCCTCACGAAGCAGCGTCTGCAATTCAGCTCTGTGAAGCTGGCCAAGTCCCAAGGTCTCCAGCGTTCGGCCAGTTTGCTCAAAATCTTCGTCGCAGATTGCGCCGCCGATGGCGAGGAATGCCTTGGCAAGCGGTGTGGCGACGCCCGCCAGCTTAGCGACGGACACCAGCAGCGATAGCCCAAGCCGTAAATCCTCGCGCATGTAGCGGTGCTCGGTCAGCACGATCCGCTCGCGCCAATCGCCGGAATCGGTCAGGCGATCGTGCGAACCCCGGCCATACATCCAGATCTCGCCTTCCCGCGCATAGTGGTGAGCGAGAGGGAAATGCGGGGCGCCATATCCCAGCGCCTCGCGCACTGCAATCCGCTCGGCATCGAGGGCGTCGGTCACGCGCCGGATCGCAGCTTGGGTGCCCTCCTTATGGATGTCCCACCGTTCAAAATGCTCGATCGGGCCCGCGTTCATCACGATCAGCGGCGGATGAATGATGCAGCCTGCATTCATCAGGGCGCCGGACAGCGCGTCGCCGCAGGGCTCGATCACGTCGGGGAAGGCGCGCCCGATGACCTCGAGCGCATGCGGGGCCTGATCGAGTGGGAATACGCCGACCGGCAGCCGCTTCGCACGGATGGTGATCGCGACCTCGAATGGTCCGTGCTTGCGGGTGAGCCAGGGCAGGGTGCCGGTTTCGGCGAAGCTTGCTTCGGCGCGGTTGCCTGCGTCGCGTGCGGCCTGCGCGAAGATCATCGAGCCAAATGTCGCGGGTGGCAGGAAAACCACCTGGCCGTCACGGAGGTGTGGCGCAAGGAGCCGGGCGATATCCTGCTGCGCGAAGGCGGGGGCAGGACACACGACCAGCTCGACGTCACTGACGGCTTCGGCGATATTGGTGGTCACCAGCGCCAGCTTCACGTCGTGGCGACCGTTGTGGTCCTTCACCAGGATGCGAGATCCCGCGACAAGGTGTGCCTCGACCTGCTCCGCGTCGCGGCGCCAAAGCCGAACCTCGTGTCCCGACAGCGCAAAATCGCCCGCGGCCGCGAAAGAGCCGTTTCCCCCACCCAGAACCGCGATCTTCAAGATGCTTCTCCCTGCGCGCGCGACTGCGCATCAAGTTGTTTCAGCAGAAAATGCTGAACCTTGCCAAGCGCCGTGCGCGGCAAATCGGCGACGAAAACGATGTCGCGTGGAACCTTGTAGCGAGCAAGCTGTGTCTGAACGTGCGCTTTCAGCTCGTCTGCTTCGAGACGGCAGCCGGATCGTCGGATGACATAAGCGATGGGCACTTCGTCCCAGCGCGGGTCCGGCCTTCCGATTACCGCGCATTCACTGACATCGGGATGTTCGAGCAGGACCCGCTCAACCTCGGCCGGATAGATGTTCTCGCCGCCGGAGATGATCGTATTCTTCTTGCGGTCGCGGACCCAGAAGTAGCCGTCGGTGTCGCACAGGCCGATATCGCCGGTGCGATACCAGCCGTCGTGGAGCGCATCGCGCGTCGCGTCCGCATTGCCCCAATATTCGAAGAACACGTTCGGCCCGCGCACTGCGATTTCACCCGGCGTACCCGCAGGGACCTCGTTGCCGGCCTGATCGATCACCTTCGCATCGCAGCAGAGGCCGGCAAGTCCGGTTGATCCGGAGCGCGACAGGTCGCCGCCCAAGCGGGTGTAGACCGCGATAGGACAGGTTTCAGTCGAGCCGTAGACCTGCAGCACCGGGACGCCCCGCGTAACGAAGCGATCGATCAGGTGCGGCGGCACGATGGTTGACCCTGTGGCAACGGCATTCAGCGAGGAGAGATCGGTCGTGGCCCACGCAGGATGCTCGCTGACGGCTTGGAGAATCGTGGGCACCATGACCGTCAAGGTCGGTCGCTCCCGTTCAATGGCCGCAAGCGCCGTGTCCGGCGTGAAGCGGGCGTGGATCGTAACCGTCGCGCCAAGCTGAAGTGCCGCCGTCGTCTGGATGTTGAGCCCACCGACATGGAAGAACGGAAGCACCGTCAGCACATGATCGTCCGATGTCATGTTGTGCATATGCTGGCTCATGACCCCGTTCCAGAACAGCGCCTCCTGACGCAGCACCGCGCCTTTCGGCCGTCCCGTCGTCCCTGAGGTGTAGACGATCAGCAGCGGACAGGAGAGATCGGTGTGCGGGTTACGTGCGCTGCCCTCGCTGCCAGCCAGCAAGCTTTCGTAGGTCTTGCCGCGGGGCGGTGTAAAATCGAGGCCGACGACGGCTGTCCCCGGCGCAAGTTCAGGAAGAACGTCTTCAAATGCCTGCTCGAGCACCAGCACTTTGGCGCCGGAATCGGTGAGAATGAACAGCTGCTCAGCGACCGCCAACCGCCAGTTCAGCGGGACCAGCATCGCGCCGAGCCGAGCACAAGCGTAGAGCAGGACCAGATAGTCCGGCCGATTAAGGCTCAGGATCGCAACGCGGTCGCCGCGCCCGACGCTGAACTCCTGCTTCAGGGCTGTTGCCGTTCGTTCAATCCGACGGGCGAACGCCGCGTAGCTCAGCCGCCGCCCCTCGAAGGCAATGGCCGTCTTGTCTGGCGCGAACGCCGCATTGCGATCGATTAGGCTGCAGAGGTCCACCGTTAGTCGTCCGTTTCGCCAGCCTCGTACAGCGCCTCACGGCCGATCCGGTCGAGACAGAGCTCGGCCGTCCAGGGGAGCATCAGCGAGCCACAGCGGCTGTCGCGATAGATACGCTCCAGCGGCAGGGAGCGGAGCATGGCCTGACCGCCGCAGGTGCGGATCGCGAGCGCCGCGAGTTCATTGGCGCCTTCCATCACCGAATATTGCGCGGCATAGGCGCGCAGCACCTGCTCCTTGCTCGGATTGGCACGCGCTTCGGTGACGGCCTGGAACCAGATTCCCTTGATCTGCTCGAGCTTGATCTGCATTTGAGCGACCGCAATCTGCTTGGTCGGGTACATCCGGCGCTTGACCGGCGGCATGCCCGGCACCTCGCCACGCAGATAGCGCAGGGTGAAATCATAGGCGGCTTGTGCAAGGCCCATATAGGTCGGTGACAGCGTCAGGAACATGTGCGGCCAGCGCATCGCCGCCTGGAAATAGACGCCGCGCGGCATTAGCGCGGCATCTTCCGGAACAAAGACCTCCTTGAACAGGAGCGTTCGCGAGACCGTGCCGCGCATGCCGAGGGGATCCCAATCGCCGACGACGGAAACTCCCTGTGACTTCGCTGATATCGCGAGGTAAAGCGTATTGCGGCGCGATGCCTTTTCGCCTTCCTCCATCTCGGTGCAGAGCACGCCGTAATAGTCGGCATGGCCGGAGAGCGATGCAAAGATCTTCTTGCCGTTGACGATCCAGCCGCCTGCGACGGGCCTTGCTTCTGTGCCGAACGCAACGCCGCCGGCAGCTGCCGCGCCGCCCTCCGAGAATGGTTGCGAATAGATCGCGCCGTCCTCGACGATGCGTTTGTAGTGAACCGCCCGTCGGCGCTCGTGCTCCGCGCGGGTCTCCGCGTCCATGTCGAGATCATCGGCCAAAGGGCCCGACCACAGCGTCGAACAGACGTGCATGTTCCAGGTCAGCGCGGTTGCGCCGCAATAGCGCCCGATCTCGGCGGCCGCCAGCGCGTACGTCTGGTAGTTCGCGCCCAGGCCGCCGTGCTTCTTTGGCACAGCGATGCCGAGCAGACCGACGCGATGCAGGTCGCGATAGTTCTCGGTCGGAAAGGCCGCCTCGCGATCGTAGGCGGCGGCGCGACCGGCGAACACGCTCTGGCCGATCTCACGCGCCCGGGTAATGATGCTGGCCTGCTCGTCGCTCAGTCGGAACGCCACGGGATCGAAGATCGGTGCATCCAGCGCGACCTTGTCGGTTGCGCCGATCGTCTTGCTGACTTGCATGGTCATGGCGCAACTATCCGTTTTGCAGCGATGGAATCGACGAAGCTGCCGAGAGCCTGGTCGAAGGCATCGGGACGTTCAAGGTTGGCGAGATGGCCAACGCCGTGGAGCTCGACATATTCTGCCGCTGGGATGTAGGTCGCCGTTTTCGCCATCATTGGCGCCGGGGCGTTGTTATCCTTCGAACCAGACAGCAGCAGCGTCGGGACGGATATATCTTTGAGCGTGCTGCGCTGATCGAACCCGATTAGCGCCAACATCATAGCGCGATAGCTCGCCTCCGGGACGCTTCCCATGCATTCGCGCGCCAGCTCCATTCCCCTGGGATCAGGATCGTCGCCGACGAGCTCCTTTACCAATGAAGGTGCCAGCGACTTCATTGTCTCGCCGCGATCAAGTGGGCCCAGCCGTGCCGCGATGAACGACTTTTGCCAGTCGCCGTCGGCTTTGCCGAAGGCCGGGCTTGTCTGTGCCAGAACCACCGCGCGCGCCAGTTTTGGCGATTGCACCAGCCATTTCTGGACGATCATGCCGCCGATCGAATGGCCGACCAGAATGGGCTTTGTCGCACCGAGCTGCTCGATGAATTGCTGGAGCGCTTCGGCCAGGGCAGCGATGCTGACGCTGGGGAGCGGCGCCGATCCGCCATAGCCCGGCATGTCCCACGCGATCGCGCGGTAACGATTGCCAAATGTCGAAAGCTGTTGCCGCCAGGCCCGCGCCGCACCACCGATGCCATGCAGGAAGATCAGGGGTGTTGCGCCCGGATCGCCAGCGGCTTCATAGGCGAAGCGTCCATCCTTTGTTATCATTGGCGAAGGCTGCACACGCGACATCCTTTGGCTTGCCCCGGTGATGCTAACAGGCCTGTGGGGGATGGGAAGAGATAATTTTATACTTAAAGCAATTTTCGGGCCGATCGCCCGCGTAACGGTATGCGCTACATCGATCGGCGCTTTCGTTGCAAAAATTTGAAGGTTAAAATATATCGGAGAAACGATCAGCAGATCCTAGGGAGCCAACGCATGTCCGGGTTGCCGCATTCGCCGACCGCGCTGGTGACCGGAGGCGGTCGCGGCATCGGCCGCGCGATTGCCGCCGCTCTGGTTGGCGCTGGTGCCACCGTGACAGTGCTTGGCCGGAATGCTGCTTCTCTCGAGGAAGCGATCAAAGCCGGTGCCGCGCATCATGCCGCCGTTGCGGACGTCTCGGATGAAGCTGCGCTGAGGGCAGCCATCGCCGCAGCGCATGCGCGAAAGCCGATTGATATTCTCATCGCGAATGCCGGCAGCGCCGAATCCGCGCCGTTCGCGAAATCGGACAGTGCACTTTTTGCGCGTATGATGGATGTCAATTTCATGGGCGTTGTCCATGCCGTCAGTGCTGTGTTGCCCGGCATGAAGGATCGTCCTTACGGGCGTATCGTCGCGATTGCATCGACAGCGGGGCTCAAGGGTTATGCCTATGTGAGCGCGTATACGGCGGCCAAGCACGCCGTGGTCGGTCTCGTGCGCTCGCTTGCACTGGAAATGGCTGCCAGCAACGTGACCGTGAATGCTGTGTGCCCCGGTTTCACGGATACGGATCTTGTCGCTGGCAGCATCGACAACATCATGAGGAAGACCGGGCGAACCCGCGAGCAGGCGATCGCCGAGCTCGCGAAGCACAATCCGCAGGGGCGCCTGATCACGCCGCAGGAAGTAGCGAATGCCGTGCTGTGGCTATGTAGCGAGCATGCCGGTGCGATCACCGGGCAGGCGATTGCGGTCGCCGGTGGCGAAATTTAGCGTCGTGGTAGGTGCGGAACAAGGAAGCCAAGGAGATCGCATGAGCAGACCAGCCAATCCCGTCACCGTACCACTTGCGGACTATTCGCCGCAACATTTCCTACTGGCTGTCGTTGAGGGCGTTGCCACCGTAACACTCAACCGTCCGGAGCGGAAGAATCCGCTGACATTCGAGAGCTATCGCGAACTGACGGATTTCTTTCGCGCGTGCGCGTTTGACGACGCGGTCAAGTCCATCGTCGTCACCGGCGCGGGCGGTAATTTCTCTTCCGGCGGCGACGTGTTCGAGATCATCGGCCCACTGGTGAAGATGGATACAAAGGGGCTGACCGCCTTCACGCGGATGACAGGCGATCTGGTTAAAGCGATGCGGGCCTGCCCGCAACCGATCGTGGCCGCGGTCGAAGGCATCTGCGCCGGTGCCGGCGCGATCATTGCCATGGCGTCGGACATGCGGCTCGCTGCGAGCGGAGCCAAGGTGGCGTTCCTGTTCAACAAGGTCGGCCTTGCCGGCTGTGACATGGGCGCCTGCGCGATCCTGCCGCGGATCATCGGTCAGTCGCGCGCCTCCGAGTTGCTCTACACTGGCCGCTTCATGACTGCGGAGGAGGGCGAGCGGTGGGGCTTCTTCAGCCGCATCGTGACGCCTGAGCAGGTACTCTCCCAGGCGCAGCTGCTCGCCAAGCAGGTGGCGGAAGGGCCGACTTTCGGCAACACAATGACCAAGCGCATGCTGGCGATGGAATGGGCGATGTCGGTGGAGGAGGCTATCGAAGCGGAGGCCGTTGCCCAGGCCCTGTGCATGACGACGGCCGATTTTGAGCGCGCCTTTCATGCCTTCGCCAACAAGGTCAAGCCGGTCTTCAGGGGCGATTGAGTGGCAGTTTCGACCGCAATTAAGGCTAAGCCCAAGACGGTGGCCGAGGTCGAGGCGGAGGCCACAAAGCCGCTTGCCGCAGGGTGACCGGCCGTGCGACGTTAACCCGGTTGCCTGTGTATCGAGTGGAGTAGAGGGCGATGAAGGCGATTATCGTCGGTGGCGGTATCGGTGGTCTCACCACGGCTTTGATGCTGCGGGCTCGCGGCATTGGGTGCGAGATTTTCGAGCAATCCGATACGATCCGCGAACTCGGCGTCGGCATCAACACCCTGCCACACGCCATGCGCGAGCTCGCCAGTCTTGGCCTGCTGCAAAAGCTTGACGACGTCGCAATCCGTACCGATCAGCTGTACTACCTCAACCGCCACGGTCAGGAGGTCTGGCGCGAAGCGCGCGGCGTCGACGCCGGCCACGACGTGCCGCAATTCTCGATTCATCGCGGCCGCCTCCAAGGCGTCATCCATCGCGCCGTCGAGGAGAGGCTCGGATCCGAAGCGATTCACACCGGCTGCCGGCTCGGCGCCTTCACTCAGGACGAGAGCGGTGTTACCGCATATTTCTTCGATCGCGCCGGTGCGCATATCCACACCGCGCGCGGCGATATCCTGATCGGCGCCGACGGTATCCATTCGCGCGTGCGCGACACGTTGTTTCCGAACGAGGGACCGCCGTGCTGGAACGGCCTGATGCTGTGGCGCGGTGCGCGCGATTGGCCGCTGTTCCTCACCGGCAAATCGATGATCGTGGCCGGTGGCCTCAATGCCAAGGTGGTCGTCTATCCGATCGCCGAGGGATCGAGCCCGGCGAGCCGTCTGACCAATTGGGCGGTGCTGGTGAAGGTGGGCGAGGGCAATGCGCCGCCGCCGCGGAAGGAAGACTGGTCACGGCCGGGCCGGCGTGAGGAGCTGATGCCTCACGTCGCGCGCTTCTCGGTGCCCTACATCGACGTGAAGAGCCTGATTTCGGCGACGCCGGAGTTCTATGAATATCCGACCTGCGACCGCGATCCCTTGCCCTATTGGTCGTCTGGACGCATCACGCTGCTCGGCGATGCCGCGCATCCCATGTATCCGGTCGGCTCCAACGGCGCCTCCCAGGCGATCCTTGACGCGCGCTGCCTCGCGGACGCGTTGGTGCGGGCCGAGCATCCGCGTCAGGCGTTGATGGAATACGAGAAGAAACGCCTGCCTATGACAGCGGATATCGTTCGCTCCAATCGCCGCGGCGGCCCCGAGGGCGTTATCGACGCCGTCGAGCAGTTGGCGCCCGACGGTTTTGACAACGTCGATAACGTCCTGAGCTATTCCCAGCGCGAGGCCATCGTGCGGGGCTACGCCAGCAAGGCGGGCTTCGCCGCCGTGCCGGGACTGGCGGCAGTGCGCGCCTGAAGTTGTTTTGATTGAGCGCGACCCTTCCGGAAAACCGTTTCACACTTTTCCGGGGTCACGCTCCTAGCCAGCGCCGGGAGGCGGTGGCAAAAAGTGGATGTTGAACTCGGCGGCCATCGCCACCACGTCCTCCGGCTTCTGTTCCTTCATGTTGTGAAGGCCCCAGAACAGGTCGAACAGCTTCTTGGTCGGAGACACCCAGAACAGCACTTTTGCGGTTTGGTCCGACTTGTTGAAGATGCCGTGCGGCACGCCCATGCCGAGCCGGATCAGGTCTCCGGGGGTTGCCTGCGCCTCTGAATTGCCGAGCACGAAGTCGAGCTTACCCTCCAGCATGTAGAGATATTCGTCCTGGTCAGGATGAATGTGCGGCGGCACGAATGTGCCCGGCGGCAATATCGCATGCCAGGAGAAGCTGTTCTCGCTGTTGCTCTTCGGCACATAGGTCTGGCCCAGGATATTCCAGGAAATGCCCTGGATGCCCTCGTTGGCCCGCGTGATGCCGGTGATTTCGCTCTTCATGGTATTCCTCCCTTAACGCGACGCGCGGCCTTAGTTCGCCGCCTTGCACTCCTTGGCGTAACGATCGCCGTAATTCTCAAAAACTTTCTGAACGATCTCGGTCTGGAACTTGCCGTCCGGACGCTTGGCGACCTTGGTCAGGTAAAAATCCTGAATCGGATAACCGTTGGTGTTGAACTTGAACGCCCCTCGCAGCGACGTGAAGTCCGCCTTCTTCAGGGCTGCCCCGACGGCCTCCTTGTTGGAAAGGTCGCCCTTCACTCCCTTGACCGCGCTGTCGATCAGCATCGCAGCGTCATACCCCTGCATGGCATAGGTGCCAGGCACGCCGTTATAGGCGGCCTCGTAGGCGGCGACGAACTTCTTGTTCTGGGGATTGTCGAGATTGGGTGCCCAGTTCGCGCCGCCGAACATGCCGACGGCCGCATCCTGCTGCGCCGGCAGGGTCGATTCATCCACCGTAAAGGCCGAGAGTACCGGGATGCTGTCGGCGAGGCCCGCCTGCTTGTACTGCTTGACGAGGTTGACGCCGAGGCCGCCCGGCATGAACGTGAAGAGAGCATCGGGCTTTTGCGCCGAGATCTTGGAAAGCTCCGGCTGGAAATCCAACGTATTGAGCGGCATGTAGGATTCTTCGACAATCTCACCCTTGTAGTCGAGCTTGAAGCCGGCGACCGAATCCTTGCCGGCCTGATAGTTCGGCACCATCAGATACATCCGCTTGTAGCCGCGATCCTGCGCGACCTTGCCGAGGACCTCGTGGACCTGGTCGTTCTGATAAGACGTCACATAGAAGAACGGGTTGCAGTCCTTGCCGGCGAATGTCGAAGGACCTGCATTGGGGCTGATCAGGAAGGTCTTGGATTCCGTGACCGGCCGGTGGATCGCCTGAAGGATGTTGGAGAAGATCGGTCCGACCACGAAGTCGACCTTGTCGCGCTCAAGCAGACCCTTGACCTTGGTCACAGCCGCATCGGGCTTGAGCTCGTCGTCGACCACGACCACTTCGACATCACGACCCCCCATCTTGCTGCCGAGATCCTTCACCGCGAGCGCAAAGCCATCGCGAACCTGCTGACCAAGCGCGGCGGCGGGTCCGGAGAGGGTCACGATCACGCCCAGCTTGATCTTCTCCTGCGCGAGGGCAGGGCTCATCGCGGTGCCGAGAAGAAATGCGGCTGCGGTCAAGGTCAGTTGCGTCTTCATGATTGATCCCCCGTAACGATTGCGCCTGCGCTGCAGGCTGCGTACTCCGACCCAAGCTTATGCCGATGACGGCGCTCGCGGCAAGCCAAGCTCAAGGCGCCGTCATCGTGCGGGCAGCGGTGCATGCAAACGGCGCGCCAATTATTTGAAGCCTAAAGAAATTCGCGTGCGGTCGATTGTTGCAGCTTTGGGCTTGCGGCCGGCGTCGATTTATTTGAAGCTCAAAACGTTGGGAATCCGGGCCGGCGCCAATGCCGGCCGTGATTGGCTCATCGAAATGCTCGATTCCGAGACCAAGGCCGTCGAAACGCCGGAGGACCATGCCGAAGAGCTCCGGCTGTGGTTGCGTCTGCTCACCTGTACGACCCTGATCGAAGGCGAGGTTCGCGGCCGGCTGCGGCAGCGCTTCGATGTCACGCTGCCACGCTTCGATCTGATGGCGCAGCTCGACAAGGCGCCCGACGGCATGACGCTGTCGGATGTCTCAAAGCGGATGATGGTGTCCAACGGCAACGTCACCGGTCTGGTTGAACGCCTCGTGGAATCCGGACATCTCGACCGCCGCACCTCGGAGACCGACCGCCGCGTCCAAGTGATCCGCCTCACAAAGCTCGGCCGTGCCGAATTTCGCAGGATGGCCGCGGAGCACGAGACCTGGATCGCCGATCTCTTTGCTGACCTGACGCCCAAGGATGTGCGCGAGCTGATGCGGCTCCTGGCCAAGACCAAGGCGTCGGCGCAGAAATCGGCTGCGCGTCGCAAGCCCTAGGTCTACGGGCCGAGGCGCTCGCCAATGCCAGCTTGCTGCACCAAAATGCATGGTTTGCCCCAAATCCGCTATTGCGCAAAATTGTTTTAAGCCTAAAATGTTTTCCTGTGAGTGCTGCCGGGTGCTTTCCATGCGCAAAGGAGCGTGCGATGGCCAACGCCGCCAAGGTTCAAGTCTCGGGCTCGCAGGCCGTAAACGCTGCGACCGCCCATGTCGATAAGTTCGCGCGGCAGCATCTGCCGCCGCCAGATCTCTGGCCGGAGTTCATCTTCACGCGGCCGGAGCTGTGCTATCCGGCGCGATTGAACTGCGTCAGCTATTTCCTCGATCGCTGGGTCGAGCAAGGACACGGCGATGCGCCTTGCGTCATCAGTCCCGCCGTCAGCTACACCTATCGCGAATTGCAGGCGCTGGTGAACCGCATCGCCAATGTGCTGGTCAGCAAGCTCGGACTTGTCACCGGTGGCCGCGTGCTGCTGCGCTCCGCCAACAGCCCGATGATGGTTGCGGCCTATCTCGCGGTGATCAAGTCCGGCGGCATTTGTGTCGCAACGATGCCGCTACTGCGCGCCAAGGAGCTATCGTATCCGATCCAGAAGGCGGAGATCACGCTCGCGCTCTGCGACGGCAAACTCGCCGACGAGATGGAGAAGGCAAGGGTAGCCGCGCCCGGTCTCAAGCACGTCGTCTATTGGGGCAATGGTGCGGCCGAATCGCTCGAGGCACTGATCGCGAATGCGAGCTCTGAATTTACGGCCGTCGATACCGCCTCCGACGATATCTGCCTGATTGCCTTCACATCGGGTACAACAGGCGATCCCAAGGGCACCATGCATTTCCACCGGGACATGCTGGCGGTGTGCGATGGCTATGCGCGCAACATCCTGCGGGCAGAACAGACGGATCGGTTTATCGGTTCGGCGCCGCTCGCCTTCACTTTCGGTTTCGGCGGCGTGCTGTTTCCGCTGCATATCGGCGCCTCCTTCGTCGTTCTCGAAAAGACGACGCCCGATGACTTCCTGACGGCAATCGAGCAGTACAAGGCCACGATCTGTTTTACGGCGCCGACAGCTTACCGAGCCATGATCGGCAAGCTTCCAGGCCGCGACATTTCCTCCCTTCGAAAGTGCGTCTCCGCCGGCGAGACGCTGCCCAAGCCGACATTCGATGCCTGGCTGAAGGCGACCGGCATCAAGCTGATGGACGGGATTGGCTCCACTGAGCTGCTGCACATCTTCATCAGTGCGATCGAGGATGAGATTCGCCCAGGCGCGACCGGCAAGCCCGTGCCCGGCTATGAGGCGAAGATCGTCGATGATGATGGCAATGACTTGCCGGCGGGCACCATTGGGAAGCTCGCGGTGCGCGGGCCGACCGGCTGCCGCTATCTCGCCGACGAGCGTCAGCGCAAATACGTCCAGAACGGCTGGAACATCACCGGCGATACGTACCTGATGGATGCTGATGGCTACTTCTGGTACCAGTCGCGCTCCGACGACATGATCGTGTCATCCGGGTATAATATCGCGGGTACGGATGTCGAAGCGGCGCTGCTCACCCATCCGTCCGTCGTCGAGTGCGGTGTCGTCGGTGCGCCGGACGAGGCGCGCGGGATGATCGTGAAGGCCTATGTCATAGCTGCCCCGGGTGTGACGCCGAATGCAGAGCTCGCGACCGAGTTGCAGGAGCATGTTAAACGCGAGATCGCCCCGTACAAGTACCCGCGCGCGATCGAGTTCGTGACACAGCTGCCCAAGACCGAAACCGGCAAATTGAAGCGCTTCGCCTTGCGACAACTGGCGCAGGCGGCCGCGACGTCCTCGGGCGTTGCGGCAGAATGAGATGAGGATCAAGAATTGTCCGTGACAACGCCGAAGGGCCCACAGCTTGCGGTGCTACCGACTGCTGCCGAGGATAACACCAGCCGCGGGGCGCAGGTGCTCCAGCCCTCCGGCTGGCCGATGCCGAAGGGTTATGCCAACGGCATGGCCGTCGAGGGACGCATTGTCGTCACCGGCGGCGTGATCGGCTGGGATGCCCAGGAGCGTCTCGCTGACGGCTTTGTCGCGCAGGTGCGCCAGACGCTGAGCAACATCGCCGAGATCCTGGCCGAGGCCGGCGCGCGGCCCGAGCATCTGGTGCGCTTGACCTGGTACGTCGTCGATATGGAGGAGTACCTCGCAAACCTGAAGGAGCTCGGCAAAATCTACCGTGCGATCTTCGGTGCGCACTATCCCGCGATGGCGCTGGTTCAGGTGGTGCGTCTGGTCGAGAAGGCGGCGCGCGTCGAGATCGAGGCCACCGCCATCATTCCTCACTGAGCCGCTTCTCGCGCGCAGCTCGCCGTTTCAGCTTGCTTTGGCGAGATCGTCATCCTCGGGCGAATTCAGATAGACGCCCGACATGGTGTCGACCCAGCAGAGATGGTCGTGCACCTTTTTGACGCCCTCGACGTTCTCGGCGGCTACGACCGCTGCCTGTCGTGCCCGCTCCTCGGTGATGACGCCGCTCAAGTGAACGATACCATCGCGCACGATGACATTTAGCCCGAACGGGCACCAGTCGTATTTCTCCATGGCATCGATGATGCGTCCGCGGATGTGATCGTCGTCGGCAGTCGGGTCCGGCACCTCGCGGGCAAGGCCTGCCACCGCTTGTAGCAGATTGGCGCGTGACACGATGCCGACGACCTTGTCGCCGCGAATCACCGGAAGACGCTTCACATTGTTTCGCTCCATCAGATCGACGATCTCGGCAAGCGCGGTATCCTCGGTGATGGTTACGGGCGATGTGGTCATCACCTCGGAAACTTTGCGGCCGTGTTCGTGGACGAAGTCGCTGGCCGACTTGCCGGAGCCGAGAATGAACCGCAGCCAGCGTCCGCGTTTGCGCCCGGTACCGATTTCACTGCGGCGGATGAAGTCACCCTCCGAGACCACGCCGACTAGCTTGCCGCTGTCGTCGACCACGGTCAGGCCGCTGACGTGACGCTTCAGCATGATATTCGCGGCTTCGACGATGCTGGTGTCGGGGGTAACTGAGATGACCGACCGGGTCATGATCTGGTGGGCGCGCATGGGGTGCTCCGCTGGCTTGTCAAATTTTTGCAGGTCAAATCTAGATGGTGCCCGGCGGTATGGTTTGACGCATGTCAAGCGACGAGCTCGGTCCGTCCTGGTTGAGCGATTGTGATCAATCTCTGCAATTGATGCAGCTCAACGTTTGCCGGGCCGGAGGCCATATCCTGCGCTGCGAAGACCAGAAGCGCACGAGAATCCTTGGCCATGAGCGTCGTACAGATCCTTCCCCGGACCGGAGAGCCGGTGTTGCCAGTGTCATCCGTCGAACCGGTTGTTGGCGCCGCGCCGTCTGCGACGAACAACAAACCTATCGCCGAGATGCCAGCCGCCGAGCCGGCGTATGAACGTTATTCTCTGGACCGCATGTTCCATGCGAGGCTGGCGCGGTACACGGGCGGACTTTCGCCGACCGCCTTGATGCTTGCCTGGCTCGACTGGAGTTCCCATCTCGCGTGGGCGCCGCAGCGACGGATGGAGATCGCTAACAACGTCATTCGTGATAGCAGCCGGTTGCTGGAAGCAGCTGCGCACGTGACGACAGCGGGGCTGGAGCCCTGGTCCGTGATCCGGCCAGAGAAACGAGACCGCCGTTTCAAGGAACCGCAATGGGAGGCCGCGCCCTTCAATCTTCTGGCGCAGGCGTTTCTGCTCGGCGAGCGCTGGTGGCACGATGCCACGACGGGTGTGCGAGGCGTCTCGCGTGCGAATGAAGCCATTGTCGAATTCTCGATGCGCCAGATGCTGGACATGCTTGCGCCGTCGAATTTCGCAGCAACAAACCCGGAAGTGCTGGAGAAGGCGTTTCAAAGCGGCGGAGAGAATTTTGTCTTTGGCTGGCAGAACTGGTACGGCGATTTCATGCGGATGCTCTTGGCCGCAAAGCCTGTCGGGAGCGATCAGTTTGTCGTCGGCCAAACGGTTGCGGCGTCGCCCGGCAAGGTGGTCTACCGCAACGCGCTGATCGAGCTGATCCAGTATTATCCGACATCAGCAAAAGTGCGGCCCGAGCCGATCCTGATCGTGCCGGCCTGGATCATGAAGTACTATATCCTGGATCTGTCGCCGCAGAATTCGCTGGTTAAATTTCTCACCGATCAGGGCTTTACCGTGTTCGCGATTTCTTGGCGCAATCCGGATGCCAGGGATCGGAATGTTGCGTTTGACGACTATCGCAAGCTGGGGGTGATGGCCGCGCTGGATGCGATCGGCCGAATCCTGCCCGGGCAGAAGGTCCATTCGCTCGGCTATTGTCTTGGCGGAACTCTGCTATCTATCGCTGCCGCTGCAATGGCGCGCGACGGTGATGACCGTCTCGGCACCATCACGCTCCTGGCTGCACAGACCGACTTCACCGAGGCGGGCGAGCTGACGCTTTTCATCAACGAAAGCCAGGTTGCCTTCCTTGAAGACATGATGTGGCAGCGGGGTTATCTGGATACGGCACAGATGGCTAGCGCGTTTGCGCTGCTGCGTTCGAACGACCTGATCTGGTCGCGGCTGTTGCACGATTACCTGATGGGCGACGCGGCGCCGCCGAGTGATCTGATGGCTTGGAACGCGGACGCAACGCGATTGCCTTATCGCATGCATTCGGAATACCTGCGTAAGCTGTTCCTTGACAACGACCTCGCCGAAGGACGTTACCTTGTGGAAGGCAGGGACATCTCGCTGTCCGACATACATGTCCAGATGTTCGTGGTCGGTACGATCACCGATCATGTGGCGCCGTGGCGATCCGTGCACAAGCTCCACTATCAGGTCGACGCTGACCTGACCTTCCTGTTGACAAGTGGCGGCCACAATGCCGGCGTCGTCGCGCCGCCCGATGAGCCCGGGCACAGCTATCAGGTGATGACCAAGGCTGCGGACTCGCCCTATGTCGGCCCGGATGAATGGCTAAAGCTCGCCCCCCATGTCGAGGGATCGTGGTGGCCGGAGTGGACCCGCTGGCTCGTCGCGAGATCCGGCGCGCTCTGTGATCCGCCGCGGATCGGATATGGTGACCTTAGTGGCCTGCCCGACGCTCCCGGCGACTACGTCCACACCTAGTCTTCCGGCTCCGCATCCGGCGTTAGATCGGAGCAGCGGAACGGCTTGGCTTTGTTCAGCTTGCGATACGCGGTCGACGCGGTCTGCAACAGTTTCTTCTCGCGCTTGCGGTTGAGAAAGCGAATGCCGGCTTCGGGGGCCGCCTCGTTCAACGACGCGGCCAGTGTCTGGCCGCGCGCATCGTCGTTCAGCTGTCCGAGAGACTTCTGCGCCTTGCGCAATTGCTTGAGGACCGATTTCTGCTTCGTCAGCGACTTGTCGGTGAACAGATCCTCCAGCGACTCGAGCGAATAAGTCAGCCGCTTGTTGAGAATCCGCAGCTTGTGCCGCTTCTCCACGTCAAGCTTGCGCAACCTTTTGGCCTTCCTGAGTAGCGTCCTCTCCCATTCGGTCAGCTGTGCCGTCGCGTGGTCGGCGAGCGGGCAGCGGCGTAGCCTGATGGCCATTTTGCTACGGCGCGTCGCCCAGGGGCCCCTCTCGATCCAGCTCGAGGTCTGTTCGATCAGCCGACGATATCGTGCCGATTGCAGCGTACGGGCCAGCAAACGATGGCTTTCTGCGCGCTTCTCATCCCAATGTCGGAGTTCGGCGATCACAGCGAGCTCGCCGCCGGTCTCGGCCAAAATGCGTTCAATGGCGACGTCGAGATCGCGCACCATGCCGAGCTGGCTATTCAGCCACTTCAGCTCGGCCCAGACTTTGGAGCGCAGCGCATCATCGACCATAGGCGAAAAGAAGCGAATCGCGGTCCGCAAATGGGTCAGCGCGATTCGGATCTCGTGCAGCGCGTCCGGATCGCCACGGCAGGTGCCGTCGTGTTGGGCAAGGACGGCCGTGAGATGACGGCGTGCGATGATTCGGAAAGCTGTGTCGCAGGCCATGCCGGGGCTCAGGCGGCCGGGCAACGTATTGCGGCTCGCTGCCGGCTTTGCATCGACGGTCGCCTTCGAACTCCTGGTGGGTCGCGCCATCCTAGCCCGCGCCAATCAGATTGCCTTAACTACCCTTAGCGATCGCGTCCCGGCAGCTCTGGAGCGTCTGCGCTTGCGTTCCGGATGCGTCGATGGTCGCCCAATCGATATGGCCAATATTATAGTGCTCCTGCAACGCGGCAACCTCTTGAGTGGCATCCGACGCATCGTCGCGGCGATCGCCGATTCGGGCCTGCCGGGTCGCAAGATCTGTGACCAGGAAGAGGCCGGTGAGAGGCACGTGGCATTCGCGGGCCAGCCTGGCGCAGGCGTCTCGTTCGAAATCGCGGGCGAACACCCCGTCGACAATCACCGAATGGCCCTGGGTCAATACACGGCGGGCGCGCTCGGCCAAGGTCGTGTAGACCCGCTCGGCAAGCTCGGGCGTGTAGGCGGATGGTGGCAGCCGGTCTGTGTCTGCGACCCCGAGCATCTGCTTGCGTATGACATCGCTGCGCAGCACGACGGCACCCGGCTGTGGCGTCACAGTCGGCGCGAGTGCGTGCGCCAGAACCGTTTTGCCGGTGCCCGACAGTCCGCCCACAGCGACCAGACGAGGAGCGGGAGGCTGGATCAGCGCCCGGGCCAGGTCAAAATAGCGGCGTGCCTCGTCAAGAATGCCGGCATCGTCGAGATGCGACGATTTCGTCCGCGCCAGCGCCACCTGGGCGCGAATTGCCGCGCGAATGGACATGAACAGCGGCAGCGCGCCGAGCGCGTCGAGATTTTCGGGCGTTGTCGCGGCAAGATACCGGTTCAGGATGACGTTGGCCGCCAGCGGCTGATCGTGGTGCAACAGATCCATGAGAGTGAATGCGAGGTCGTAGAACACGTCGACAGTCGCCATCTTCGCGTCGAACTCGATGGCATCGAACAGCACAGGCTGTTGTTCGATCAATACGATATTGGCAAGATGCAGATCGCCGTGGCAACGGCGGACGAAGCCCCGCCGGCCGCGTTCTTCGAGCAGCGGACGAATGCGGTGGAATGTCGCGTGCGAGACTTGTGCAAGCTGCTCGATCTCCGCGGTTTGGACACGATCGCCGCTGCGCAGGCCATTGCTGTTGATGTCGATCAGGTCTGGGATTGAGGAAACCCATGCAGCGCTGTCGGTGGGCGTTGCGGCCGCGTGCGAGGCGGCGATCGCGTCGGCGATCGCGGACGCAAAGTCCGAATCGAACCGTCCGGCCTTCGCCAGATGATCCAGCGTCTGATTCTCGTCGAAGCGCGACATGTCGACGGCATACTCGATCGGCCGACCGCGGCCGTCGATCGTCACAGATCCGTCCGGCTCTTCTGTGATGGCCACAACGCGATGATAGATCTGTGGCGCGTGCGGCCGGTTGATCCGGATCTCCTCTTCGCAGGCCGCCTTGCGCCTATCGAGTGTCGAATAGTCGAGGAACGGAAACTTGACCGTCCGCTTGATCTTCAGCGCGCGCGCCCCGTCGAGGAAGACCGAAGCTGCATGCGTGTCGATCCGCTTCACGCCGGGATCCGCGGTCAGTGCCGCAAAGATCCTTTCCTGGGTCGCAGAATTGTCTGTCATCCCTGCCGGCATCATGCGGATGGGCGCCCCAAACGGTCCGGCCACAAACCAGGGTAACCCTTACTCCGGGGCTGAGACCAGTCCTTGACTTCCGTCAAGGCTTGGCCTCGGCTCGACCGGCCCGGAGCGGAGTTTTCCCGGCTTGAGGAGGATCAAGCGTCCAGACCGAAGGCGGCCTATTCTGATTTTTAAGGAGAATCCGATGCCCATCAAGGACGTCTTTCTGCCGCTGTTTGGCGAGGCGCGCGCCCCTACGTTGGCTGCAATCGAGAAGTGCGTCGCCGTTGCCGCCGATCTCGGTGCCAGGATCACCGGCCTCGCGTTCGAGGACGATGCCTTCGTGCGGCCGAAAGTGGTGTTTCCCGGCGACCCGGAGCCCGCCGAACTTGGCCGTGCGCGCGAGGCGGGCGAGATGCAGCAGCTCTTGAATGCATTCACCAACGCTGCCTCGCGGGTCGGCATTCGCGCCCAAAGCCGCGCGGGCAGGGTGCCGGCGGACCAGATCGCGTCGACCCTGGCCGAGCATGCGCGGTTCAGCGATCTCGCTTTGATTCCCGTGAAGCCGCACGACAGCCAAACCGAAAACCTCGTTGAAACGTTCCTGTTCCAATCCGGCCGGCCGCTGCTGCTATGTCCGGAGCAGTACGCGGCGACGTTGCGGCCGGAATTCGAGAATGTCATGATTGCCTGGGACCACTCGGCGCGCGCCGCACGCGCGGTCGGCGATGCATTGCCGATCCTGCAAGCGGCAACTATGGTACACGTCGTCACCGTGGCAGACGATCAGGACGAGGCGATTGCGCAATCCGGCGACAGTCTCGTCCATCATCTCAGGGAACATGGGATTTATGCATCCTTCGAAACGGTGAAGGGCAACGGAAGTTCGATCGGCAAGGTGCTCGGGAGCTGGGCACAATCTCACGCCGTCGACGCCATCGTCATGGGGGCCTATCGCCATTCGCGCCTGAACGAGACCGTCTGGGGCGGGGTGACCAAGACCGTCATCGGCCAGCCACCATGTTGGGTGATGATGTCGCACTAGGTGCGTTTCAACTCTTATCCTATCCGGTCTAGCTTCTGTCGGACCCGTTGCCCGATCGGACGATTGTGATTATGTCGACTTACCGCCTGAAAAACCTGTTGTCGCCCCAGTCGGTCGCGCTGGTCGGCGCAAGCTCCCGCCCGGTCTCCGTCGGGCGTGCGGTCCTGGAGAACATTCGCAAGGCGAAGTTCAAGGGGCCGTTCGGCCTGGTGAACCCGCGCCATGCGGAGATCGGCGGCATGGCTGCAGTGGCCAGCCTGGCGCAACTGTCCTTCGTGCCCGAGCTCATCGTCGTCACCGCGCCGGCAGGTGAGATTCCCGACATCATCGATCAGGCCGGCCGTCGTGGCTCGGCCGGAGCTCTAATCGTTTCGGCGGGGCTCGGCCAGGGACCTGGATCGCTTCAGGAAGCCACCGTCGCCGCCGCCCGCAAATATGGCATGCGGCTGATCGGCCCCAACTGTCTCGGCATCATGATGCCCGGCACAAGCCTCAATGCGACCTTCGCGGCGCATATGCCGGCGGCAGGCAACCTCGCGCTGATCTCGCAATCGGGCGCGATCGCAGCCGGCATGGTAGACTGGGCAACGCAACGTGGCGTGGGCTTCTCGGGCATCGTCACGATTGGCGATCAGATCGACGTCGATATCGCGGATCTGCTCGACTATTTCGCGATGGACCACAAGACGCGGGCGATCCTGCTCTACATCGAGGCCATCAAGGACGCCCGGAAATTCATGTCGGCGGCGCGCGCCGCGGCGCGCGTGAAGCCAGTCGTGGTCGTGAAGTCCGGCCGCATGGCGCACGGGGCGACGGCGGCTGCCACGCATACAGGTGCGCTCGCTGGCGCCGACGCGGTCTATGATGCCGCCTTCCGCCGCGCCGGCGTCCTTCGGGTATCCGATCTGCGCGAGCTGTTCGATTGTGCCGAGACCCTGGGCCGGGTCGGGTCCCCGGCAGGAAAGCGCCTTGCGATTCTGACCAATGGCGGCGGCATCGGTGTCCTCGCGGTTGATCGGCTCGCGGACCTTGGCGGAGTTCCCGCGCCCATGACACCGCAGACGCGCCAGAGACTCGACGCGGTGCTGCCGCCGGCCTGGTCAGGCGCAAATCCCGTTGACATCGTCGGCGACGCCGATGCGCCGCGTTACGCCGCAGCGCTGGAGGTTCTGCTTGACGATCCCGGCAATGACGCGGTCCTGGTGCTCAACGTGCAGACCGCGATCGCATCGGCCGCCGAGATCGCGACGACCGTGACCGAAGTCATCAGAAGATACCGCGAGAAGCACCGAAGTTGGGCCAAGCCCGTGCTTGCGGCTTGGATCGGGGCCGATCAGGAGATCATCGCGACGCTATCCGCCGCCGGCATTCCGAACTATCCGACTGAAGACGATGCGGTGCGCGGTTTCATGCATATCGTCCGGCATCGCGAGGTGGTCGACGAGCTGAGCCAGGTTCCCCCGGCAATGCCCGACAGTTTCGTGCCCGACGTCGCCGCTGCGAAGCAGATCGTCTCGACGGCCCTCGCTGACGGACGCAAATGGCTCGAGCCTGTCGAGATCAAGCATCTGCTTGGGTGCTATGACATCGCCATGGTACCGACTTATGCGGCTGAAGATGTCGAGCAGGCGGTCGGTTACGCGGACGAGATATTCGCGCAAGGCGCCACCGTCGTGCTCAAGATCCTGTCGCGCGACATCGTTCACAAGTCCGATGTCGGAGGCGTCGTGCTCAATCTGACGACACCGGCCGCGGTACGCGCGGCCGCCGCTGATATTCTGACACGGGCGAAGACATTGCGGCCCGAAGCCCGCATTGATGGCATCATTGTGCAGGCAATGGTCGTCAAGGCCAAGGCGCGCGAGCTGATCATGGGTCTCGCCGATGATCCGACTTTCGGCACCGTCGTCGTGTTCGGCCGCGGTGGGACGGCGGTGGAGATCATCAATGACAAGGCCCTGGGGCTGCCGCCGCTTGATTTGCAGCTCGCCCGCGATCTGATCGAGCGCACGCGCGTGTCGCGGTTGCTGCCTGCCTACCGGGACGTGCCGGCCGTCAAGCAGGACGCAGTCGCTCTGGTCCTGGTCAAGCTGGCGCAGATCGCGGCGGACATTCCCGAAATCCGCGAGTTCGATATCAACCCGCTGCTCGCAGACGAAACCGGCGTAACGGCCGTCGATGCCCGCGTGGCCGTGGGGCCGCCGCAGCGGAAATTCGCGGGCTCCGGCCCTGCAAATTTCGCCGTTCGTGCCTATCCGTCGCAATGGGAGCGCCGCCTTACGCTCAAGGACGGCTGGCACATCTCGGTGCGTCCCCTGCGCCCCGAGGACGAGCCGACCATCCACGAATTTCTGCGTCACGTCACGCCTCACGATCTTCGCCTGCGATTCTTCGCGCCGATGAAGGAGTTTACCCACGAGTTCATCGCGCGCCTGACCCAGCTCGACTATGCGCGGGCCATGGCGTTCATTGCGTTCGACGACAGCAACGAGATGGTTGGTGTGGTGCGGTTGCACTCCGACTCGATCTACGAGAGAGGCGAATACGCGATCCTGCTGCGGTCCGACCTCAAGGGCAGGGGTCTCGGCTGGGCCCTGATGCAGCTGATCATCGAATACGCCAAATCGGAAGGCCTCAAGACCATCTCGGGCGACGTGCTCAAGGAAAACGTCGTCATGCTCGAGATGTGCCGCCAGCTCGGCTTCGAAATCAAGCCGGATCCTACCGAGCCAGACATCTGCGACGTCCGGCTGAAGCTCTGAGGCGCGTCGCTACGAACGCGCCTCGGACGTTACGTCTGCTCCACTCTCTCTGGCGGTCCTCCGCATGTTCTTGACGATGATCGCGATGAGCGGCACCAGCACCGGCACGATCGTGCTGAGCGGATGGTGGACCGCGCCGTTCAATTCGGTCTGAAACGCCCGGGCTTCGATTTGAAGCGCCTCGATTGAAGTGCCGTGGATTTCATTGGCGAGCTCGATGTCGCGGCCGGACGGCGGGCGCCCGGCGACGATGAACAGGATCGCCGCGATGGCGAAGTTGATCGCTCCAAGGACGGCCGCCGCGGCGATCGCACTCCAGATCTGGACCAGGGCGAAGTAGGCCGACAGCTCCAGCATCAACAGACCGAATGCGGCGATCAGTGCCGCGAAGGCCCGCAGTCCAAGCCCGACCAGCAAGTGGCGCAGCCGGATATCCGCGATGATCCTGTCAGTGCGCCACAAGACGCGCAGATGCTTGACCACATTCTCGGTATTCACCTAATGCCTCCTCAGCATGAAGCCGACGACCACGCCGAGCGCAAATGCGGAAGCGAGCGAGGCTACGGGGCGCTCCGTGATAAAGTCATGAAGCTGCTCCTGTTCCTCGCTGACGGTTTCGCCGAGTTCGGCCAGTGCCGCCTTGATCTGATCGGCGAGGATCTCGGCCCGGTCCTTTGAACTCTCGAACATCTCCTCGCCAGCCGTGCTCAGCAGCCGGGCGACGTCCACCTTCAGCGTCCGCAATTCTTCGCTCATCCTGTCGCTGTCGAACATGGATTTGATGTCTCCATTGAATGGACCAAACCTAAGTCGCGCCGGTGTGCCCGCGCTTGATTTGCGTCAAGCGGGCCGGGTAGTCGCAGTCTTGAGACAGGTCAAACCCGCCGCCACATGCTGGCCTAGAAATGGCGGCTGAATGGGACCCAATTGTCCCGATGAGGTGGAAGCGTGAACCCAGAACCGCTGTTGCTGGCGACGCCGTCTGGCGATGTGCTAAAATTGCGCCCGGAAGGGCCCTGGACTGCGGCGAATGTGACGACGTTGGAGACATTGTCCCGCTCGGTCGGCGCTGAGGTCGATCGATCCAGAGCCGTGACCCTGGACATGTCGGGCATCAGCGCGCTCGATACGCTCGGTGCCTGGATCCTGGAGAAGCTCTCGCGCAAGGCTGCGTCATCTGGCAGGCCAGCCGAGGTCGTGGGCGTGGCCGATCACTTCAGTGGGCTGCTGGAAGAGGTGCGGCAGGTCAATCGTCACACGCCGCCGCCAGTGGCTGCCTCCAACCCGGTCCTGCAGAGGCTGAATGACCTCGGCAAGGCCACGATCGGTGCCCGTGAAGATATCGCGATCTTTCTGCAAATGCTGGGCGCCCTGTTCATGGCGATGGTCGGCGTCTTGCGGCGGCCTCGCTCGCTGCGGCTGACGTCGCTGGTCTACCAGCTCAACCGGATCGGGTTGCAGGCGATTCCCATCGTCGTACTGATCACCTTCCTGATCGGCGCCATCATCGCCCAGCAGGGATTCTTTCATTTTCGCAGGTTCGGCGCGGAGTCCTACACAGTCGACATGGTCGGCATCCTCGTCTTGCGTGAGCTCGGCGTGCTCATCGTGGCCATCATGGTCGCAGGACGTTCGGGAAGCGCCTATACCGCCGAGCTCGGCTCGATGAAAATGCGTGAAGAGATCGACGCGCTCTCGACCATGGGGCTCGATCCCGTCGACGTCCTGATCTTGCCGCGCGTGGCCGCCCTCGTCATCGCGCTGCCAATTCTCGCCTTCATCGGATCGATGGCCGCGCTCTATGGCGGCGGTCTGGTTGCACAATTCTACGGCGACATGGGGCCTGCGATCTACGTCGCGCGCCTGCACGAGGCCATTTCCGTCACTCATTTCGAGGTCGGGATCCTGAAGGCGCCGTTCATGGCTCTGGTCATCGGGATCGTCGCCTGCAGCGAAGGATTGCGCGTCAAAGGGAGCGCTGAATCCCTTGGGCGCCAGACGACGACATCGGTGGTCAAGTCGATCTTCCTGGTGATCGTGCTCGACGGCCTGTTCGCGATCTTCTTCGCGTCGATCGGAATGTGACGATGCCCGAGCCGCAAGCAGAGTTCGCGATCCGGGTCCGTGACCTCGTGGTCGGTTTTGGCCGTCAGACCGTGCTCGACCATCTATCGCTCGATGTCCGCCGCGGCGAGATCCTCGGGCTGGTGGGCGCGTCTGGTGGCGGCAAGTCGGTGCTGATGCGTACCATCATCGGTCTTATCCCGCGTCGCAGCGGCACCATCGAAGTCATGGGACAGCCGATTGGCGGCCCGCATGGTGGCAGCCGCGCAGCGACATGGGGCATCCTGTTCCAGCAGGGCGCGCTGTTCTCTTCGCTCACCGTCAGGCAGAACGTACAATTTCCGCTTCGCGAAAATCTCGTGTTGTCGCAGGAGCTGATGGACGAGATCGCGATCGCCAAGCTCGAGATGGTTGGACTACGCGCGCAGGACGGCGACAAATATCCCTCCGAACTTTCGGGCGGAATGACCAAACGCGTGGCGCTGGCGCGCGCGCTCGCGCTCGATCCACCAATCCTCTTCCTCGACGAGCCGACGTCCGGCCTCGACCCGATCGCCGCAGGCGATTTCGATACGCTAATCCGGACGTTGCAAAAGACCCTGGGGCTCACCGTCTTCATGGTCACCCATGATCTCGCAAGCCTCACCACGGTCTGCGACCGCGTCGCTGCGCTTGCCGACGGCAGGATCGTGGCGATCGGACCGATGCGCGACCTGCTGCAATCCGAGCATCCTTGGGTGCGGGCCTATTTCCACGGCAAGCGCTCGCAGATGCTGCAACCACAGATGAGATGAGACATGGAAACCCGCGCTCCCTATGTGCTGATCGGCGCCTTCGTGCTGGCCGCGATCCTCGCGGTATTCGGCTTCGTCTATTGGCTGAACAACAGCGGTGGCATCGGGCCGCGCGCGAACTACCATGTACAATTCCAGGGACCGGTGCCAGGTCTTCTGGTTGGTGCCGGGGTGCTATTCAACGGCATCCGCGTCGGTGAGGTGACGCAGCTTGGCCTCGCGCCCGACAACCCGCGCTTTGTCAACGCGACGATCTCGGTCGCTTCGGCAACGCCGGTGCGGACCGACACCAAGGTCGGGCTTGAGTTCCAAGGGCTGACGGGCGTGCCGGTGGTGACGCTGGAGGGCGGCATGATCGTCGCGAAGTCCGGCGAACCCCTGACTTTGATCGCCGAGGCCGGCGCGGGCCAGAGCATGACGCAGGCAGCACGCGATGCGCTGCGCCGCGTCGATTCCGTGCTTGAGGACAATTCCGGTCCACTCAAGGACACCATCGCCAATTTCAAGACGTTCTCGGATGGCCTCGCGCGCAACACGGGCAAGATTGACGGCATCCTGGCGGGCCTCGAGAAAATGACGGGCGGCGGCGCACCCGCGCAGAAGATCACCTATGATCTCCGCACGCCGCTGGAGCTTGGACAGGTCGGCAAGACACTCTCGGCATCGCTGGCTATTCCGGAGCCGACCGCGGTGGCGATGCTTCAGACGCAGCGCATGCTGTTCTCGCCGGTTGGCGATATTAAGGGCTTCGCCGACTTCCTGTGGGCCGACAGCATTCCAAAGCTGGTGCAGGCGCGGCTGATCGATAGCTTCGAGAATTACGATATCGCGCACGCCCCGTTGCGGACGACAGACTTGGGGCAGGCGGACTATCAGCTATTGATCGACATCAGGCGCTTCCGCATTGCCACGGAGGGGGAGCCGCGGGCCGAAATCGGACTGTCGGCACGGCTCGTCGACAAGAATGGCAAGGTGATCGCATCACGCCTGATCGAGACCAGCGAGAAACTGGACAAGGTCGAGCCAGCTGCCGCGGTCACGGCGTTCGACGCAGCTTTCGCGCGCGTCGCCAGGGAGCTGATCGGCTGGACCGTGCAGGCGGTGTAAAGCTACTCGAGCGTCTTGAGATAGGACAGCAGATCATGGATCTGGTCAGGCTCGAGCTCGAAAGCGGGCATGTCGGCGTGGCCGGTATAGATGCCTTCGGCGAGCGCTTCCTCGAGGGAATCGATCGCGTAACGCTGGTGCAAGGTCCTGAACGGCGGAGCGATCTTAAGCGGGCTTTCTGAGCGACGGTCGATCGCGTGGCAGCGCGCGCAATTGGCGCGCGCATAGGCCTTGCCGCGTTGTTCGGCGGTCGGCGCGCCGAGGGCGGGAGTGACCAGAAGCAGCCCAATCAGGCCGTGGCGCAACGCGGTATGCAGCATGGAAATTGGTCCCGTTGAATTCTCGGCGCAGAGTAGGGCGGGGGTGGGCGTCAAATTTGATCTGCGTCAATCGGCTTTGGCAGGTTGCAGTAAAATGCACTTGGCGCGGTGGATCTCTGTCAGGGGCGGAGATTCGGTGACGCCTGGAGCGGTGGGATGAAGGCTTCCGTGACGATGATTGAGCCAAACGGTCATTTTTGCAGCGACTGCGCGGTCCGCGGTATCGCGGTTTGTGCGTCGATGGACCCGGCCGAGCTCAGGGAGTTCGAGCATCTCGGGCGCCGCGTTCATTTCGGGGCGGGCGAGACCGTGTTTTCCGAGGAGGATATCACGACCTCGTTCTACAACCTCCTCGAAGGCGTGATGCGGCTCTACAAGCTGCTGCCTGACGGTCGGCGGCAGATCGTGGGCTTTGCCTTGCCCGGTGATTTCCTTGGGATGAACTTATCCGGCCGCCACAATTTTTCGGCCGATGCGATCGGTGCTGTGACCGTGTGCCAATTCGCCAAGGCACCGTTCGGCCGCTTCATCGAGGACCGACCCCATCTCCTCAAGCGGATCAACGAGCTGGCGATCCGCGAGCTGAGCCAGGCGCGCGACCACATGGTCCTGCTCGGCCGTCGCTCGGCGGATGAAAAAGTCGCGACCTTTCTGCTCGGCTGGCGGGAGCGACTGGTCTCGCTCAAGGGCGCGTCGAATACGGTCCCCTTGCCGATGAGCCGGCAGGACATTGCGGACTATCTTGGCCTGACCATCGAAACCGTCAGCCGCACCTTCACCAAGCTGGAACGGCACGGTGCGATCGAGATCATCCATGGTGGAATCAGCCTGCGCGACCCCGCCCGGGTCGAAGCTTTGGCCGCAGCCTGAATCCCGGCCTTGCCCGGGCCTCCGCTGATTTTTGATCCGGATCAATGACGGCAATCGTGCCTCGCCAATAATGCCCACAACAAAGTTCGGGAGGGCATGATGCCGACTGACGCGCTGCTGGTGACCATGGCCGTTGTGGCCGTCTTTGTCGCATTTGCCTGGGCGCTGGCTTGGGCGGACCGACAGACCAGTGCTGGCAGGCGCGGTTCAAATACGAAGGGCTGAAGTTCCCGAGATCACTTGGATGCGTCTTCCAGGTGGCCGTCGGCCTGTTCCGCGGTGCTCGCGACTAATCGCTATCTGCCTTCTCTGCAACTCTGCATGGTTTGGATCGCAGCGACGCACCCTGCAGGTGCAGACTCGTGGCGCGACCGCGGCATTTTAACGGCACTTGCCTCAAACTGTCCCCCGCTTTCCGGTTGAAAAGACGGGCAACACTGACTACGCAGGAACTCCAGCGCTCGCAGTCTTAGGAGTCCCGGCGTGCCTCAGGACAAGACCGGCGACCCCCGGCAGTCGTCGGGTAACAAACTGTCGGTCCTGCGCAAGCATCCGATCTTCGCAGATCTGGAGCCGGACGCGCTCGATCAACTCTGCCGCTACGCCAAGCACACCACGGTCAAGCGCGGAGCGACGATCGCCGCCAAGGGCGATCCCGGAAACAATCTGTTCGCGGTGATCACGGGAACAGTGAAAATTTCCTCCTCATCCCCCGATGGCCGGAACGCCATTCTCAATCTGATCGGTCCCGGAGAGATCTTCGGCGAGATCGCGGTGCTCGATGGCGCACCACGGTCGGCCGATGCGACCGCGAACACCAATTGCGAGCTCTACATTATCGACCGCCGCGACTTCCTTCCGTTCGTGAAGAGTCAGCCGGCACTCGCGATGAAATTCATCGAATTGCTTTGCGCGCGGTTGCGCTGGACCAGCCAGCAGGTCGAGCAGGTGATCTTGCAGAATCTGCCGGGGCGGCTTGCGAGTGCGCTGCTCGGCCTCACCGAGGAGCGTAAGTTCGATTCCGGCAGCGGCACCCTCGCGATCACCCAGCAGGAGATCAGCGAAATGGTGGGGATGACGCGCGAGAGCATCAACAAGCAATTACGCGCGTGGGCCGGCCGTAACTGGGTCCGCCTTGAGCATGGCGCCATCGTCGTGCTCGATACCGAGGCGCTGCGCGAGCTTGCCGAGAGCGGTCTCGACGGCGAGTGATCCTGCCGATCGAGGGACGCGCCGGCGACGTCAAGCCGGCGCGGTCCGCTTCAGTGCAGGATGTGACGCGGCAGCCAGAGCGAGATCTCCGGCAGGTAGGTGACGAGCATCAGCACGAACAGCATGACGCCGTAGAACGGCCAGATCTTGCGCATGACCTCCTCGAGCGAGACCTTGCCGACGGCGCAGCCGACGAACAGGATCGCGCCGACCGGCGGATGGCACAGGCCGATGCCGAGATTGAGCAGCATGATCATGCCGAAGTGCACGGGATCGACGCCGAAATTCTGCATCACCGGCAGCAGGATCGGCGTGGCGATGAGGATCGACGGCGCCATGTCGAGCAGCGTGCCAAGCAGCAGCAATAGGACGTTGAGCAGCAACAGGATGACGTATTTGTTGCTGGAGATCGACAGGAAGAACGCCGTCATCTTCGCCGGCATCTGCGTCAGCGCCATGATGTAACCGACGGCGGAAGCACAGGCGATCAGCGTCATCACCATCGCGACGGTGCGCAAGGTCCGGTGCAGCAGCACCGGCAGGTCGCGCCATTTGTAGTCGCGGTAGACGAACATGGTGACGAAGAACGCCCAGATGCAGGCGACCGCGCCGGCTTCGATCGCGGTGAAGATGCCGCCCAGAATGCCGCCGAGGATGATGACGAGCGTGATCAGGCCCCAGGCCGCATCGATCGTGATCCTGATGGCATCCTTGGCCGGCACGGTGCGGCCCTGCGGGTGGCCCTCACGATAGGCAATCACCAGGCACAGCATGATCAGGGAGAAGCCGATCAGCAGTCCCGGGAAAACGCCCGCCATGAACAGCGCGCTGATCGAGATCGTGCCGCCGGTGGCAAGCGAATAGAGCACGGCGTTGTGGCTCGGCGGCACCAGCAGCGCCTGCACCGAGGACGAGATGGTGAGGTTGGTGGCGAAGACGCGCGGATAGCCGTTCTTCTCCATCTGCGGGATCATCACCGAGCCGATCGCCGACGTATCGGCCACCGCCGAGCCGGAGATGCCGCTGAGGAACGTGGTCGCCAGCACGTTGACGATCGACAGGCCGCCGCGCAGGCGCGTCAAGCCGACCAGCACGTCGGCAAAGGCAACCAGCCGCCGCGCCATGCCGCCTTCGGCCATGATGGCACCGGCGAGCACGAAGAATGGAATCGTCAGCATCGCAACCTTGCTGACGCCGTCCGAGATTTTCAGCATCAACGCTTCCAGGGGGATACCGACCGACAGCGCACCGGCGATCGCCGCCATTGCCAGCGAATAGGCGATCGGCATGCCGATCAGGAAGCATACGATCATCGTGCCGAGGAGGATGAAGATGTCCATTGCGATGACTCCCGGCTCACTCGAAGGGGGCGGTTTCGGAATGCTTGCCGATCGGGTCGGGCGGCACGCCGAGGAAAATCCGTTCGATCACGAACAGGAGCAGACAGACGCCGCCGATCGGGATCGGCAGATAGGTGACGCCGACCGACAGCGAGGGAAAGTCGGCGATGCTGTTGTGCCAGGTGACCTCGACCAGGCTCTCGCCCCAGATCACCATGAACAGTGCGATCAGCGCCATCAGAAGCTGGACCAGAATGTCCGTCGCCCGCTGCAGCAGCGGAGGCAGCTTCTTGGCGAAATAGTTGACACTCATGTGCAGGTTGAGCCGATAGCCGGCGGCGGCGCCGATGAAGGTCAGCACGATCGTCAGCAGCACCGCCATTGGCTCCGGCCATGAAGCCGCGCTGTTGAGCACGTAACGCGTGAACACCGCCCACGGGATCACCGCGGAGATCAGCACCAGTGCGATGCAGCCGACGATCACGCACAACAGGTAGAGAAAGTCCATCGCTCGGCGAAACAGTGCGGCCATCCTCGTTTCCTGCTCTGTCGGTGGTCCGGATTGTGAAGGCCAAAGCGCGGTGAGTGATCGCCGCGCTTTGGCTCCTGTTTGAGCAAGCTTAGAGCGCCTGGATGCGCTGGATCATGGCCTGGTATTTCGGGCCATACTTGTCCCAGACCGGCTTGACCGCATCCTGGAATGGCTTCTTGTCGGCGATCTCCACGATCTCGCAGCCGGCGGCCTTGGCCTTCTCCATCGCCGTCGTCTCATACTTCTTCCAGAGCTCGCGCTCCTCGAGCTGGGCCTCGCGCGCAAACTTCTTGATCAGCGCCTGGTCGTCGGCAGACAGCGCGTTCCAGGATCGCTTGGAGAAGCAGAGGATCTCGGGGATGATCAGGTGCTCGGTCAGCGAGTAGTATTTCGCCGCGGTGTAGTGGTTGCTGAACACGTAACTCGGCGGGTTGTTCTCCGCGCCGTCGATCACGCCGGTCTGGAGCGATGAGAACACCTGGTCATAGCCCATCGCGATGCCGTTGCCGCCAAGCGCGTTGACCATGTCGATGAAGATCGGATTGCCGATCACGCGAAGCTTCAGCCCGTGGATGTCGGCGATCGATTTGATCGGGTGTTTGGTGTTGTAGAAGCTGCGCGCGCCGGAATCCATCCAGCACAAACCGACCAGATTGGCGTTCGGGCTCGCCGTGATCTTTTCGAGCAGCTCCTGGCCGACGTCGCCGTCCATCATCTTCCAGGATTGGGCCACATTCTTGAACAGGAACGGCATGTTGACGACGTTGATGTCGTCGACGATCGGGCCAACCGCGCCGGCGCTGACGCGCAGCATCTGGATCGCACCGATCTGGGTTTGCTCGATCGTTTCCTTCTCCGCGCCGAGTTGTGCGGAGGGATAGGTCTGGATCGAGAGCCGGCCTTGCGTCGCTTCGGCGAGCTTCTTGCCCATGCTCTCGACGGCGGCAACTGTCGGGTAGCCGACCGGCTGCACGTCGGCAGCTTTGAACACGGCCTTGGTCTGGGCGCGGCCTGACGAGATCGGAGCAAGCGTGGCTGCGCCAAGTCCTGCACTCAATTTGATGAAATCACGGCGTCTCATGGTAGTCCTCCCTCATTATTTCTTCGGTGTGTGTCGTCGTCGACCGGCGATACGGTCATTCCGTGCTGGCGAAAAACTCCGGATTGGTATGTTGCGTCTCCGAGATGTCGCGGAGCAGCCGGTCGAGATGCCGCTCCATCGCAATCCCAGCACGTTGCGGGTCGCGCGCCTCGATCGCCGCGAGGATCGGCTCATGCTCGGCAATCACCTGCGTCATGCGCCCGGTGACCGGCAGCGTCAGTTGGCGATAGCGATCGACATGCACCTTCACATGCAGGATCAGCGTCCAGATTCCGGGATGTCTGGCGACATCGGCGATGGTGGCGTGGAATAACTCGTCGGCCTGGTGAAATGCAACACGGTCTCCAGCCGCATCCGCTTCGCGCTGACGTTCCACGATCGAGCGCAATTGCAGAACCTGGCTCGTCGTCGCGCGTTCGGCCGCGAGCCGCGCCGTCGTCTCCTCCAGAGCCTTGCGGATGATGATGGCCTCAGGCAGGGCGGCGAGCGGGATGCGGGAAACGAAGATGCCCGACTGCGGGAAAACGTCGAGCAGGCCCTCGTCGGAGAGCTTGAGGATCGCTTCGCGCACCGGCGTGCGGCTGACGCCATAGCTGAGCGCGATCTCGGACTCCGAAACCGCTTCGCCAGGCCGGCGTCGCATCGTGACCAATTCGCTGCGCAGCTCACTGTAGATGCGCGACGACGCCGTCGCCCGCAGCGGTGGCCGACCGCGGCGAGGACCGGTCATCGTTGAAGCCGAGGCCTCAGTCTTCTTCGTCGAACGGGCGGACATGCGTGCTCAGTTAATTGATATATTAGTATACGAGACGGTCTGCGCGAAGATCAACTAGGAGGTTAGGAGGGGGTGTCTCTGCTGCATTGCAGCAGGAAGCGGTTGTTCTCGAACCGAAAGCAGAGCGCGAGATTTTTCTGGCGACCATGACGGATCTGTTCGCGCTCAAGCGCCCCTCCTTGAATCCATTTCCCCGTCGGCCTTCGTAAGGGCGCGCGGAGTGCGGAGTCCAAGTTGAAGCGAGCATCGATCGATGCCGTTTTTGGATTGATGGGTTGGCTGCCGGGTGTACGAACGTACCCCGACCTCGTATCCCGGCCGTTTGCTGCGCAACGAGCCGCATGGCTGCAACAAGAAAAGGATGTGACCGTGACTGACTATCGCAAGCTCTTCGATCTCACCGGCAAGACCGCCGTGGTGCTTGGCGCCGCATCGGGCATCGGCAAATCGTCGGCCGAAGCGCTGGCAGGGCTTGGCGCCCGAGTGGTCTGCGCCGATCGCGCGCTTGATGCGGCAGAGACGACGGCCGTGGGCATTCGCGACAAGGGCGGCTGGGCCGAGGCGGCGAGCTGCGATGCTTCAAGCATTGCCGACGTCAATGCGCTCGCCAAGACGGTAATGCAGAAGTTCGCGCGGCTCGACATCGCCGTGACGACGCCCGGGCTCAACATCCGCAAGACCATCCTCGACTACACCGAGGAGGATCTCGACCGCGTCCTGAACCTCAACGTCAAAGGCACGGTCTGGTTCTTCCAGGCGTTCGGCCGCATCATGGTCGAGCAGAAGGGTGGCAGCATCATCGCCTGCTCCTCGGTGCGCGCGGTGACCATCGAGCCGGGCCTGGGAGTCTACGGCTCGACCAAAGCGGCAATCGGTTTGCTGGTGAAGGGCTTTGCCTCCGAGGTCGGCCATGCCGGCGTGCGCGTCAACGCAATCGCGCCGAGCATCGTCGAGACTGCGCTGACCAGCCCTTTCAAGAAGCGGCCCGACATCTACAATCTCTACGCCGGCCACACCGTGTTCAACCGCTGGAGCAGCGCCGACGAGGTCGCCACGGCCGTTGCCTATCTCGCCTCGGATGCAGCGAGCTATGTCAGTGGCAGCACGCTGTTTGTCGATGGTGGCTGGACCGGAGTTGACGGCCCGCCGACCGGTCTCACCCAGCTGCACAAATAAGCCGCGCATCTAGCTCGCAAAACCCATGCGCTGGCGCAGGTCTCTCTGGTCTGCGCCGGTCAGCAGCGCGATCAGCGCCGCCGCTTCCTTCGGATGCACCGCCTGCGTGGCGATGCCGGCCGTGTACATCGTCACCAGCTCGCATCCCGGCGGCAGCGAACCCGATAGCGCGATGCCGTCAGTCGCAATGATCTCGGTCGCCTGGGTGCATCCGATCGGCCGCGACGCGGTGGACGTCGCCAACTCGCGCATCGCCGTAGCGCCGTTCGGGAATATCTTCAGGCGCGACGTGACCTCATAGGCGATGCCGAGCTGATCCAGTACTTTTGCCACGTGTTGGCCTGCGGTGGAGGCCCTGGTATCGGGAACGTAGATGGCGTCTGCGGACCGCAGGACGTCGCGCAGATCGGCTTCCGTCTTCACAGTCACCTTGGGGTCGCGGCTGCGGACCGCCAACGCGGTCTCGACCCGGCCGACATCGGAGATCGAGGAGGGGACGACAAGTTTCTCCGCCGTAAGCTTAGCAAGCAGAGCCTGCGTCAGGATCACGAGGTCCGCGGGCGTGCTTGCGCGCAGCTTGTCCGCCATCACGCCGACAGCGCCGAATTCGCCGTCGATGCCGAAGCCGGTCTGCGCCTTGAAGGCCTCGGTGAGGCCGCGCACCAAGCCTTGCGCCGCACCGCCGCTCAAGATGTTCACTGTCGTCACAATGCAAGCTCCATGGCTGCGATGATCTTGTCGCGCGTGATCGGCAGGTCGCGTACGCGCACGCCGAGGCAATCGAACACCGCATTCGCGATGGCCGCCGTCACAGGGCCGTGTGCGGCTTCGCCAGCACCGACCGGCTCGATCTCAGGCTGCTGAATGATCTCGACATCCACGGCCGGGACCTCGCTGAAGGTCAGGATCGGGTAGTCCGTCCACGAGGTCGAGGTGATGTGCGTGCGGTCGAAGCGGACGCGCTCCTGCAGCACCCAGCTCGTCGCCTGGATCGCGCCGCCTTCGATCTGGTTGATGACGCCATCAGGATTGATGGCCTCGCCGACGTCGACCGCAAGCGTCAGCCGTCTCACGCGGATGTCGTCGGCGCCTTCGATCTCGGCGATGGCGGCGCAATAGGCGCCCGTGTTCTTGTAGCGGGCAAAGCCGACGCCGTGACCGATACCCGTATGCTTTTCGGGCTTCCAGCCTGCGCGTCGTGCGACGGCGCGGAGGACCTCACGGGCCCGCTCGTCGCGGAGATGTCGCAGGCGAAATGCGATCGGGTCTTCGCCGCGTAAGGTTGCGATCTCGTCGAGCAGTGATTCGATCGCGAACACGTTGCCCTGCGCGCCGAGGGTCCGCAGCGACGAGGTGCGCACCGGCATTGTCAGCAGGCGATGGCTGGTGATGGTCCAGGCCGGAAGATCGTAGAGTGGAACGGCGTTGCGGTCGCTGCCGCCACCATTGGCGGGCGGCGGATTTGTCGAGATCATGCGCGGATAGGGATTGGCGATCTCGCTTGCCGCCAACAGTGCGGGCTGGGCCGCGCGCCCAGGCCGCGCGGTATGACCATTGCTCCAGATCGCATGACGCCAGCCAACGATCTCGTTTTCCGCATCGAGGTCGGCTTCGATCTCGATGGCCATCGCGGCCCCAAACGGTGCGTGGAACATCTCGTCGTGGCGCGACCATTGCACCCGCACCGGACGGCCGTCGGCGGCGTTTGCCAGCAGCACGGCATCGAGCGCGACGTCGTCAGCAGCATTGTGGCCATAGCATCCAGCCCCTTCCATGTGCTCGACGGCGATGTTCTCGGCCGGCAGCTTGAGCACAATTGCGAGATCGACGCGGAGCAGATAGACGCCTTGGCTATGCGTCCAGACGTGGACACGGTCGCCGTCCCATTGCGCCAATGCGCAGGACGGCGCGATCGAGGCATGCGCGATGTAAGGGCGGGTGTATTGCCGGCGCAGTGTACGCGCAGCCTTGGTCACGGCCGGCGTCCTGGCGTCGATGATCGTCGTCTCGATCGGCTGGCTTCTCAGGAAACCAGCCAGATCGTTCTCATCAGGCAGCGGCTCCCCCGCCGACCATGTCGCGCCCTTGCGCAGGGCCTTCAGCGCGGCTTCAGCCGCAGCCTCGCTGTCGGCGACGACGCCGGCAAAACCGCCGTCGCGGACGATCGCGATGAGCCCGCGAACGGCGCGCGCAGGCGCCTCGTCGAGCGCGGTCAATCTTGCGCCCGAGATGTCCGGCCGCAGCACGCGCCCGTGCACCAACTCGGGCAGTGCATGATCATGGATGAAGCGCGGCCGCGCGAACACCTTGTCGGGAATGTCGACGCGCTGAATGGAATGCCCGGCGACGCTGCGTGTGGTGGCGGACTTGGCGACTGTGCCAGGTGTTGCATCGCGTTCGAGCGATACGTCTCCGGCGAGCTCCCAATAGCTGGTCGCGACATTGCCGGGGCCGGAGATCACGCCATCCTCGACACCCAGCAGCGCCGCATCGACGCCGAGACGTTCCGACGCTGCCGCGAGAAAGCGCTGGCGTACCTCCGCACAGGCGTGACGCAGCGCGCGGCCGGATTGCTGGATCGACAGGCTGCCGGAGGTGACGCCTTCGTTCGGGCTCGCGGCCGTCGAGGCGCGGATCATCTCGATGCGGCCGATCTCGACGTCGAGCTCGTCCGCGGCGATCTGCGCCAGCGCCGTCACGATGCCCTGGCCGATCTCGACCTTTCCGGGCGAGATCGCGACGCGGCCTTCGGCGGTGAACCGTACCCAGGACGACAGTCTTGGGTTGGCGGCAAGGCTGTGCGGCAGTTTCGGACCGGGAGGCGGCGCACTCATGACGTGGCCATCTCCGATGCAGCGCGCAGCACGGCGCGGACCATGCGGTTATGCGACCCGCAGCGACACAGATTGCGATCGAGCGCCGCTCTGACCTCCGCCTCCGTCGGAGCCGGATTGCTGTTCAGCAGCGCTGCCGCGCTGATCATGATGCCCGAGACGCAATAGCCGCATTGCATCGCCTGTTCGGAGATGAAAGCGCGTTGCAGCGGATGCGGTTGCTCGATTGTGCCGAGGCCCTCCAGCGTGACGACATCCTTGTCCGCGACCGACCACATCGGCATATCGCAGGACGTCATTGCGTGGCCGCCGACCATCACAGAGCAGGCTCCGCATTCGCCGGCGCCGCAGCCGAAATGCGCACCGGTGATGCCGAGCCGCCCACGCAGCACATCGAGCAGCGTCTGGTCTGGATCGACGTCCACGGACATCGCAGCGCCGTTGAGCTGGAATTGAATGGTGGGCATGACCCGCCTAGCCTCAGGACTTGTTGAATTTCTTGACAACGTCGGCCCATTTCGCGATGTCGCCGCGCAGGAATTTGTCAAACTCCTCCGATGTCATCGACATCGGTACGGCACCCTGCTCAGTCCAGAGCTTGACGATGTCGGGACGCTTCACCATCGCGTTGACGGCTGAGTTGAGCTTGTCGATGACGGGCTTGGGCGTGCCTGCTGGGGCCATCAGGCCGAGCCAGATCGTTGCCTCGTAGCCGGGAACGCCGGCTTCGCCGGCGGTCGGCACGTTCGGCAGCACGGCAGAGCGCTGTTGGCCGGTGGTCGCGAGCGCACGGACCTGGTTCTCGCCGATGTTCGGCGCCATCGCCGGCACCGCGTCGATCATCATCTGCACCTGGCCGCCGATCACGCCGCTGCGGGCCTCGCCGCTGTTGCGGTAGGGGACGTGGACGACGTCGATGCCGGCCATGGCTTTGAACAGCTCTCCGGCCATGTGATAGGGCGTACCCTGGCCTGATGAGGCGTAGTTCAACTTGCCCGGCTGCGACTTCGCAAGTGCGATGAACTCGGCAAGCGTTTTCGCGGGGACTTGCGGGTTCACCACGATAACGAGATCGGAATAGTTCACCGGCGCGATCGGCGCGAGGTCGCGCATCAGATCGTATTTGCGCTGCTCTGCGGTCAGCAGCGATTCATTTGCGGTCTGGGTGTTGGACATCATCAGCAAGGTGTAGCCGTCGGCAGGGGACTTCGCCGCCTCGACGGTGCCGATGACGCCGCCGGCGCCGGTGCGGTTCTCGACCACGAAGGGCTGGCCGAAGCGCTCCTGGAGCGCCTGGCCAATCAGCCGGGCCGCGACGTCAGCCGGTCCGCCCGCGCCGAACGGCACGACGATGCGGACCGCGTGCGCGGGATAATCCTGCGCCGGGGACGGGCTTGCGGAAAATGCGGCGAGCAGGCCGGCGGCCAGCGCCAGCGAAATGTATCGGGCCCTCACACCCACCTCCCTGAACTCGTTCTTGTTGGCCCGCACTGTAGAGGGAGCAGACGCACACTGTCGACGCCTCACAAAGTCGATTTGATCAGGAATATCTGCCCGTTTTCGGTGTGCACCCAGCATTTCGCGGTCGCGGCGGAACAGGCCGCGCGCCGGCTTTGAGCATTTTGCATGGGCAGTGCCGGATAAATGCCCTCGGCTCACAGGACTTTTGATGTTACGAAATTGTTCATGAACCAGCACGCCAAGATCGAGATCCGCCACTCCACCTGTCCGCACGATTGCCCGTCGGCCTGCGCGCTCGATGTCGAGGTGGTCGAGGGCCGCAGCATCGGCCGCGTCCGTGGTTCTAAGAAGCAGACCTATACGGCCGGCGTGGTCTGCGCCAAGGTCGCCCGCTACGCCGAGCGCATCCATCATCCTGAAAGGGTGATGTATCCGATGCGCCGAACCGGACCGAAGGGCTCCGGCCAGTTCGAGCGGATCTCCTGGGACGAGGCGCTCGTCGAGATCGCCGACCGCTTCAACCAGGCTGAGCGCGGATTCGGCGCGGAATCGATCTGGCCCTACTACTATGCCGGCACCATGGGCCTGGTAATGCGCGACGGCCTCAATCGTCTCACGCATGTGAAAAAATATTCGCGCTTCTACCAGACCATCTGCGCCAATGTCGGGCGCATCGGCTTTGCAATCGGCACCGGCAAGATCGCGGGCGTCGATCCGCGCGAGATGGCGCTGTCGGATTTTGTCGTGATCTGGGGCACCAATCCCGTCAACACCCAGGTCAACGTGATGACGCATGCCGCGCGTGCGCGGAAGGAGCGCGGTGCTAGGATCGCAGCCGTCGACATCTACGACAACGAGACCATGAAGCAGGCCGACATCAAGATCCTGCTGCGCCCCGGCACCGACGGCGCGTTTGCCTGCGGCGTGATGCATGTGCTGTTCCGCGACGGCTACGCCGACCGCGCCTATATGGACAAGTACACTGACTGTCCCAATGAGCTCGAGGCGCATCTGAGGTCGCGCACGCCCGAATGGGCGTCCGCGATCTGCGGCGTGCCGGTCGCCGAGATCGAGGCCTTCGCCAAGGCCGTCGGCGAGACCAAGCGGACCTTCTTCCGGCTCGGCTACGGCTTCACGCGTTCGCGCAACGGCGCGATGCAGATGCATGCGGCAAACTGCATTCCCGCGGTGACCGGCGCTTGGCAATATGAAGGCGGCGGCGCCTTCTTCAACAATTACGCGCTTTGGCATTTCAACGAATCCGTCATCGAAGGTCATGATGCGCTCGACAAGACGGTCCGCGCGCTCGACCAGTCGCAGATCGGTCGTATCCTCACCGGCGATGCCGAGGCCCTGCTGGGCAGGGGTCCGGTCAAGGCGATGCTGATCCAGAACACCAACCCGATGACGGTGGCGCCGGAGCAGGCGCTGGTGCGGCAGGGCTTTGCGCGCGAGGACTTGTTCGTCGCGGTGCATGAGCAGTTCATGACCGAGACGGCATTGATGTCCGACATCGTGCTGCCGGCGACGATGTTCATGGAGCACGACGACCTCTATTACGGCGGCGGTCATCAGCACATCTCGGTCGGCCCCAAGCTGATCGATCCACCTGGCGAGTGCCGCTCCAACCACCAGGTGCTGCAGGCGCTGGCGCCACGGCTTGGCGCGAAGCACCCGGGCTTCGAGATGACGCCGCGGGAGTTGATCGACACGACGCTGAAGCTGAGCGACCACGGCGACATCGCCGGCCTCGAGGCCGATCTCTGGCGCGATCTGCAGCCGGATTTCCGCACCTCGCATTATCTCGATGGCTTTGCTCATCCCGACAAGAAATTCCACTTCAAGGCCGACTGGGCGCATCCGCCGTTCGGCCAGACCATGGGCGATTTCGACAAGATGCCGTCGCTGCCGGATCATTGGGCTGTCATCGAGCACAGCGATCAGGCCCATCCGTTCCGGCTGGCGACCAGCCCCTCGCGCAGCTTCCTCAACACCACCTTCAACGAGACCCCGTCCTCGCAGGCGCGCGAAGGCAAGGCGAGCGTGATGATCCATCCGCTGGATGCGGCCGCGCTCGACATCGCCGATGGCGATGCGGTGACGCTCGGGAATATCAGGGGCGAGACCACGCTGATTGCCGCTCTGTTCGAGGGCGTGCGGCGCGGTGTGCTGATCGCGGAATCCGTGCATCCGAACAAAAATCATATCGGCGGCCGCGGCATCAACATGCTGACCGGCGCCGATACGATCGCGCCGATCGGGGGCGCTGCGTTCCACGACAACAAGGTCTGGATCAGGAAAGCGACCGCAACCTGAGCTGCACTCGCGCTGTGCTTCCCTACAAATTTGTGTCGAGGCGCTAAAGCGGCGCCTCCTGGCAAATTGCCCTTGCACCTCACTCCGGAGCTGCCGCAAATGGCTGCAGACCAGGAGCAAGGATCAAGCGTCATGACCGACACCACAGCCGTCATCACCGAGAAGCGCGGGCAGGCGTTCTGGATCACCATCAACCGGCCGGAGAAGCGCAACGCGCTGAACGGCGACGTGATCGCCGGCATCACGAAAGGTTATCGCGACGCACATGACGACAAGGATGTTCGCGTCATCGTGCTGACCGGCGTGGGCGACAAGGCGTTTTGCGCCGGCGCCGATTTACAGAATTCCGGCGCGGCTTTCGCGATGGATCACTCCAGGCCCAATGTCGACTACGCCGATCTGCTGCGCCTGTCGCAGAATGCGACCAAGCCGGCGATCGCGCGCGTCGGTGGCGTCTGCATGGCCGGCGGCATGGGCCTCTTGTGCATGACCGACATGGCGGTTGCGGCAGACCATGTGATCTTCGGCCTGCCGGAGGTGAAGGTCGGCGTGTTTCCGATGCAGGTGCTGAGCCTGTTGCAAGAGATCGCGCCGAGGCGCCTCGTCAACGAATGGGCGCTCACGGGCGAGCCGTTCGACGCAAAGGCGGCGCAGGCAGCGGGCCTGCTCAACTACGTCGTGCCCGCGGCCGAGCTCGACGCCAAGGTCGACTGGCTGATCGGCCGCATCGTCGACAAATCCCCGACCGCAATCCGCCGCGGCAAATACGCCATGCGCGCCATCGCCGCGATGTCCTTCGACGAGAGCATTGCCTACACCGAAAGCCAGATCGCGCTGCTGGCGATGACCGAAGACGCCAAGGAGGGGCTGAAGGCATTCAGCGAAAAGCGGAAGCCGGTCTGGACGGGGCGGTAGATCTAGGGTCTGTACCTAATTAGCGAACTTTGATTCCCTCGCACCGAATTGATTCGGTGCGGGGGAGTTGGATGCGCAAAGGACTGTTCTGGCTCAACGACGAGCAATGGGCTCTGATAAGCCCACATCTGCCAACGAACCAGACCGGCCCGGCGCGCGATGATGATCGACGTATCATCAGCGGCATCATTCACATGCTTCAGTGCGGTGCGCGCTGGCGCGATTGCCCGCCCGATTATGGCCCGTACACGACGATCTACAATCGTTTCAATCGCTGGGCTAAGCGCGGACATTGGCAGGCGATCTTTGAAGCGCTCGCCCGCTGTGGCAAGGACAGCGTGACTTTGTCCATCGACTCCACCACGATCAAAGCGCATCGCTCGGCGAGCGGCGGAAAAGGGGGGAGCATGAACAGGCGGTCGGCCGCTCGCGCGGTGGGCGGACCACGAAAATCCACGCGCTGAGCGACCCTGATTGCAGACCTTGCGCATTTCATCTCACTCCGGGGCAAGCCGCAGATATTGCCGCAGGACCGGCCCTTTTGAAGCTCGCGCCGCCCATGTCTAGCCTTATCGGGGACAAAGGCTACGACGGCGACGGCTTTCGGGCCGAAATCGTCGATCGCGGCGCGAAGCCCGTCATTCCAAACAAATCCAACAGGGTGGTCCTCCACAGCTTCAGCAAACGTGCCTACAAAGGACGCAATGTCATCGAGCGCTGTTTCTGCCGGCTCAAGGATTTCAGGCGTGTCGCTACTCGGTATGACAAACTCGCCAGGAACTTCTTAGCCGCCGTCCACCTCGCCGCCATCGTCGCCTGTTGGATCAATTGAGTCTGAACCCTAACACTACTTTGGCAGATTGTTGATTTCACCGCGATTTATAGGATTCCCGAATCAATTTTTCAATGATTCATGGGTGGTCGGCTCTTGGAGGGCTGACCATGCCGGGATGGGAAGACGAACTCGAACGCTGGCTGATGCCGTTCTTGGACCGGCTTGGTCATAAGACCCGACAGCGGATGTGTCCTCTATATGTTGCGGGATTGATCGGTCCTGGCGATCGCAAGAGCGTTCAGCCGATGGCGGAACGCCTTGCCACGAGCAACTACGACCAGTTGCACCATTTCATTGCGGACGGTGTCTGGGACGCGACGCCGCTGGAGACAGAGCTGCTCAACCAGGCGGACCGACTTGTCGGCGGCAGCGATGCGGTGCTGGTTATTGATGACACCTCACTGCCGAAGAAGGGTGAGCGCTCGGTCGGTGTTGCGGCTCAATACGCGTCGGCTCTCGGTAAAACGGCAAATTGCCAAACGCTGGTGTCTTTAACGCTTGCGCGCGGCGAAGTGCCAGTGATGGTCGCGTTACGTCTCTTTTTGCCTGACAGTTGGACAAGCGACATGTCTCGTTTGAAGCGCGCTCGCGTGCCAGTCGAACACCGAACGCCACGGTCCAAGCCGGAAATTGCTTTGGCCGAGATTGACCGCGCGATGGCAGCCAACGTGCGCTTTGGATGTGTGCTGGCGGATGCAGGATACGGCCTCAGCGCACCGTTTCGACAAGGGCTAACAGAGCGCGGG
>NZ_JAKLUA010000013.1 GCF_022012435.1 Bradyrhizobium zhengyangense | reverse complement strand
GCCGACGGATTGGTCTCGCGGATGATGCGCTCGACCTCGTCGCCGGTGCCGACAGGCACGGTCGACTTCGTCACCACCACGGTGAAGCCGGAGAGCGACTGCGCGATCTCTTTCGCGGCGGCGTAGACATAGGAGAGATCGGCATGACCGTCGCCGCGGCGCGAGGGCGTGCCGACCGCGATGAACACGGCATCGGCATCCGCAACGGGCTTGGACAGATCGGTGGTAAAACCCAGCCGTTTGGCCTTGACGTTATTGGCGACCAGCTCGTCCAGCCCAGGCTCGTAGATCGGGATCTCGCCGCGATGGAGCGCTGCGATCTTCTTCTCGTCCTTGTCGACGCAGGTGACGTCGTGACCGAAATCCGCAAAGCAGGCCCCAGACACCAGCCCCACATAACCCGTGCCGATCATCGCGATTCGCATGAAAAACTCTTTCCGTTGAAGATGGATGTTCCATTGAACACCCTAGACGATTTCTCTATTCGGCCGCTCGCCCAACAATAGGACAAGCTGTATCGAACTGAGGGCATACGACGACACAGTGCCGTCGATCGCGAGATATCAAACGCCGTGGTACGCGCGATACCATTCGACGAAGCGGGCAAGGCCCTCGGCGATCGTCGTCGACGGCGCGAAACCGACGTCGCGCTGAAGAGCGGAAATGTCGGCGCGCGTCTCCAGGACGTCACCGGCCTGCATCGGCAGCAGCTTGCGGATCGCGGGCCTGCCGATGATCTTCTCAAGGGTATCGACAAACTCAACCAACCTGACTGACCTGTTATTGCCGATGTTATAGATGCGATACGGCGCATAGCTCGTCGAATTTTCCGGCGCTTCCGCATTCCACGAGGGGTTTGGCGCTGCGGGCCGGTCGAGAGTGCGGATCACGCCTTCGACGATGTCGTCGACATAGGTGAAGTCGCGCCACATATCGCCATTATTGAAAATCTTGATCGGCTCATTCGCGAAAATCGCGCGCGTGAATAGATAGGCGGCCATGTCGGGCCGGCCCCACGGACCGTAAACGGTGAAGAAGCGCAGGCCGGTCACCGGCAACTTGTGAACATGCGCAAACGTGTGCGCCATCAGCTCGTTGGCCTTCTTGCTTGCGGCATAAAGGCTCACGGGATGGTTTACCGATTGCTCGGTCGAGTACGGCAAGGTGCGGTTGGCGCCATAGACCGAGCTCGACGAGGCGTAGACGAGATGCGAGAGCTCGCAGCGCCGGCCGGCCTCGAGCACTGTGACAAAGCCGTCACAATTGGCACGGATGCTGGTGATGGGATCGTCGATCGACGCGCGCACACCGGGCTGAGCCGCGAGATGGACGACGCGATCGGGCGAGACTTCATCGAAAACGCGCTTCACCGCGGCAAAATCAGCAAGGTCGATCTCATGGAAGCTGAAGCCAGGACGAGACTTGAGTTTTTCGAGCCGCGCCCGTTTCAGCGCGGGATCGTAATAGGGCGTGAATGCATCGATCCCAACAATCTGTTCGCCACGCGCCAACAGCCGTTCACAGACGTGCATTCCGATAAAGCCGGCTGCGCCGGTTACGATTACTGGCCGCAAAGATGTCATTCTCTTCTCGTTCCGCGAAGCAATGCCAGACCGGTCATATCAAAGCCAAGTTTTCAACGACGACGATCGTCGCGCCAAGCCGCTCCATGTAGGCGCATCGAAATGTGTAGGAAACATGATGGCGCCATGCATCCTCGCATGCTACCCGCCTGCGAGCATGCTCGGACGATAGCGCTGCATGTGCTAGAGATCATAGACCGTACATTCGGCGCGGTTGCCCAGTCTTGAGGCATCGTTCGCGCAAGACACGCGCAAAAGAAACAGATCGGCTTTGAAACTCTCCATCAACGGCAGGTTCCTGTCACAATCGCTTACGGGCGTGCAACGCTATGCCGCCGAAATCGTCAAAGCGATGGACCGCCTGCTAGCGAGCGGGAATGCCCCATCGCCACTTTTGGATGCAGACTGGCAGATTCTCGCGCCACCGAATGCGCAAACCCTTGGCGGCCTTTGTCGTATCAAGATCAAACGGGTGGGATCGCTGCAGGGTCACGCCTGGGATCAGCTGGATCTGGCGCGCGCGGCGGCGGGCACGCGCCTCGTCAGTCTCGCCAACTCCGGCCCTGTGCTTCACCGCGACCATCTCGTCGTAATTCACGACGCGCAAGTCTTCAAACGGCCGGACTTTTTCAGCTGGCGCTACCTCGCCTTGCATCGATCGCTCGGTCATTTGCTGGCACGCACGGCAACCATTGCAACGGTTTCAACGTTTTCACGCAACGAACTTGCCGACGCTCTTTCGCTGGATCCCGGGTCCATTCCGATTATTCCCAACAGCGCAGAGCACTTCGCCTCGATTGAGCCCGATTTCTCGATCATCGAATCGCTGCGTCTCGAGCCCTACCGGTTCTTCCTCTTCGTCGGCTCGATGACGAAAAACAAGAATGTCGACACCGCCATTCGTGCGGCCGAACGGCTCGGTCGCGCGGATTTTCCGCTGGTCGTGGTGGGCGGCGACAACAGCAAAGTCTTTGGCGGCGGCGTCACCAAATCAAGCGCCGGGTTCATCGTCGCGGGGCGCCTGAAGGACGAGGAGGTCGCCGCACTCTTCGCCCGCGCTGCGGCGTTCGTTTTTCCGAGCCTTTACGAGGGCTTCGGCATTCCTCCGTTGGAAGCGATGTACTTCGCCTGCCCCGTCATTGCGAGTTCCGCTGCAGCCATACGCGAGACCTGCGGCGATGCGGCCGTCTATTTCGATCCACTCAACCCTGACGAGCTATCCGCAAGAATGCGCGAAAGAATCGATCTGGGCAGGATCTCTGCAGCCGAACAACAGAAGCAGCAGGGGCGGCTAGCGACCTATTCGTGGACCAAGTCGGCCGCAGCCATACTCGAGGTCCTCGCCCAATCGACGCCGCGAGCCATCTCCGGCGGATCAGCGCGATGACTCGGCCCAAATTTTGCTGCTTACAGGCGCTAGATGTGCTGCCTCCAAGACAAGGAAGGATCGACCGTTGTCCAGCGGCCTTAAGGTTCTGCACGTCGCCGAAACGGTGAGAGGCGGCATCGCGACCTACCTCAACGAGCTTCATCCGCATCAGAGCGCGAGCTTCGGGCGCGGAAATGTCAGCTATGTCGTTCCGTCTGACCATCGCGATGACCTGGTCAGCATCGAGGATGACGCCATCACCACCTTCCCGCGCGACGGCCGCAACGCTATGGGCCTGTTCGCCATGTTATCGGCGACCATGCGCGCGGTTCGCCAGTTACGGCCGGACATCATTCACCTTCACTCGTCGTTCGCCGGGCTCGTGGTGCGTCCGATGCTGTGGCTAACTTATCGGCATTCACGTATTGTCTACTGCCCGCATGGATGGGCGTTCGGCCGCGAGACCGGTCGTGTTAGTCGCGCAATCACGCAATTCACAGAACTTGCGTTGTCGAAGTTGACCCACCGGATCGTCTGCATCTCAAGGAGCGAACAACTCGATGCCACGCGGGTCGGAATTGCGACGAAACGCCTAGTTCTTGTGCACAACGGGATTTCCAAACAGCGCCCCGCGCTTAATCAAGAGAGCGCATCGGCATCGGAGAAGATATGGCGCTCGGACAAGATCAAGGTCCTCTTTATCGGACGTCTGGATCGCCAAAAGGGATGTGATCTTCTTATCAAGGCGGCGCGTGAGTTGGGAGAAACGCTCGATGTCCGTATCATCGGCGCCTCCGTCGTCAGCAAGTTCAACATGAGCGACCTGCCGGCTAATGTCTCGCTGCTGGGCTGGATGGATCGCAACCAGATCGAGGCCCAGTTGGACGAGGCAGACCTGGTCGCGATTCCCTCGCGCTGGGAAGCGTTTGGCCTGGTCGCGATCGAGGCGATGAGGGCTGCCAAACCGATCATCGCATTTCGCATCGGCGCACTACCGGAAATCGTCGAGGACGACGTCACCGGCGTGCTCTGCGATGAGGTCACGCCCGAAAAGCTGATTGACGGATTTCAGCGCGCGAGCCGACTGGATCTCGCTGCGGTCGGCCGGGCCGGCTATGAACGTTTCGTCCGCCTCTACGACATCGAGCAGACCCACCGGACGCTCGGTCAGGTGTATGCCGACGTCCTGCACATGGGCGAGAATGAAGCCGGACAGCCGGCCAATCTGCAGTCAGATTTCTCAAACAATCTGAGACCTTAGCGATAGACGATCAGCAGCTAGCATCGCGACAAGTGTGATCGGCGTCGATGACGCATTGAGCCGACAGCGACCACGCGATCGCCAACATGACCACCATCGCGCGCATATAGAAGCCGGCCGCAAACGACCCGGGTTGCACAATTTATCTTCGCCTTCCCTATGGGTTGACCAACAACGTGAAGATCGTCTTGCCGCCTTGCGGAGGCACGCTCATCATGAGGGCTTCCACATTGTCCAGGTTCCGCCCTCGCATACTTGCCACAAATCGCCTCAATCACGACATCGATCCGACACTCACCTGTCTATTTTGCAAATTGCACAGAATGGCAGCAGACCTCTGTTCGACGCTCAGACTGCAGTTCTCACTCGTGTATCGCTTCGCGAGTTGCAATAAGGTCACAGGCATGAGTGCTTCACCATGATCGCGAAGACGCAGCAGTGACTCACTAGCCGGACAGTTGCTACGGTATTTCAGGTGTTAAGTATGTGCGAGGGACCAACATTGGCTAAGACCGAACAGGCTCATTCGAATTTCGGGACTAGCCGGATTCTGGCCGTCGCAGCGATCAGCATCTGCTTGACTGGCTGCGCGGGCTTCATTCCCCTGGACGCTCCCGATGCCGCCGCAACGCATACTCATGCCGCACTGATCACCGAACCGAGCGCGCCACTTGCCTATGCGCTCATGCCCGTCAATCCGGCAGTGCTCCAGGCGACCAACGCACTTACAGATTCATCCGGACTGATCTTCTCCCATCTCCCCGGCGGCAATTACCGCGACGTCACGATCGGCGTCGGCGACATCGTCACCGTGACCGTGTACGAAGCCCAGGCGGGCGGCCTATTCATTCCGCGTGAAGCCGGCGTCAGACCGGGCAACTTCGTCGACATTCCGCGCCAGCAGGTCGACCAGTCTGGCAATATCAACATCCCCTACGCAGGATCGGTCAAGGTCTCCGGACTGACGCCGCGTGCCGTCTCCAACATCATCCGCGAGCGCCTCAAGGATCGTGCCATCGACCCGCAGATAGTCGTGAGCGTTGCAGAACAGCGCGGCAACCAGATCAGCGTTCTCGGCGAAGTCAATTCGCCCCAGCGCTTTCCGATCGACCCGGGCGGCATTCGCCTGATGAGCGCGATCGCGCGCGCCGGCGGCCCCAAGTACCCGTCCTACGAGAGCACAATCACGATCAAGCGCGAAGGACGCACCTACAACGAGTCGATGTCGTCAGTGGTGCATCACCCGAGCGAGGACGTGCTACTCGCGCCGGGCGACGTCGTCTTCCTCACACGCATTCCCCGCGTCTACATGGCATTCGGCTCGACGCCGTCGCCCGGATCGATCGGTGGAACCAACAACCGCCGCTTCACCTTCGAGAACGACAACATGTCGCTCGCCGAGGCGCTCGCAAAGGCCGGCGGCCTCGACGGAGGGCGGGCGGATTCCAAAAACATCTACGTCTATCGTTTCGAGCCGAAGCCGCTACTCCAGCAGGTTGGTATCGACGCATCGCAATTCCCGACTATCTCCGTCCCCGCCGTCTATAAGTTCGATATGAGCAAGCCGGACGGCTGGTTCCAAGCTGACACGTTCCGGATGCGCGATCACGATGTGATCTCCGTCGCGGAATCGCCATCGACCGAGTTCATCAAGCTCATGGCCCCGCTCGACGCGGCCTCGACTAATGCGTCGAACATCTCCAGCGTCGTAGTCAACTCCAAGTAACGACTGCGCTCGATACTCGTGCCTGCCCGGACGGATCTCACTATCGGCGGAGGTTCGGGCAGGATGTCATGGCCCGCTTCTTGAATATTGTGTGACTATTTCGGTCTCATTCCGGCGTGATCGTTCACGCCGTTTTGGGCTCGAATGCGATTGCAGATCCAGGTTTTGCGTGGCAAGCGAGGTGCGCTCCCGTCATCGATCAACGTACGAGGCGATCGTTGAAGATACTCATCGTGAACTCCCTCTACCCTCCCGACATCATGGGCGGAGCCGAGGTGTCAGTGTCGCTGCTCGCCGAAGCTTTCAAGCGCAACGGCCATCAGGTCACCGTGGTCTGCCTGCAGAAGGCAGGCGACATCTCGGTCGGGGATCGCAACGGCATTCGCACCTACAGGGTGCAGATCGATAACGCGTACTGGCCGTTTGGACAGGACCGCAAGCCGCCTCGGATCGATCGCTTGCGATGGCATCTGCGGGATACCTGGAACAGGCGCGCAGCCACGCGATTTGGCGCGATTCTCGACACCGAGAAGCCGGATGTCGTTCACACCAACAACCTGACCGGATTTTCCGTGTCCCTGTGGGCAGCGGCCAAGCGCCGCAACATCCGGATCGTCCATACGCTGCGCGACTATTCGCTAATCTGCAAGCGATCGACGCTGTTCAGCAAAGGCGCCACTTGCGAGCAGCGCTGCCTTTCATGCTCGACGATGACCATGCCGCACCTCTACGCATCCCGGATGGTCGATGCCGTGGTCTCCAACAGCCAGTACGTCCTCGACCGGCATCTGAAACTCGGCTTCTTTCCGAACGTTCCGCACAAGGTGATCTACAACATCGCGGACTCCAGCGTCCGGCCGGCGCCGCCGGCCTCCGACGCCGACGTGACGTTCGGCTTCATCGGCCGCATCGAGCCGGAAAAAGGCATCGACGTCGTGCTCAAGGCGGTCTCTCTGCTCCCGGAGCATGGCTGGCAACTCAAAATCGCCGGAAAGGGCCTCGAAGCTTACGAACGAGACTTGAGGAGAAGATATGATAATCCGAAAATCAAATGGCTGGGTTTCGTAAAGTCCACGGAGTTCTACTCCACCGTGGATATCTGTCTCATCAGCTCGGTCTGGCCGGAGCCGTTGCCGCGCACCCTGATAGAAAGCATCAACGCGGGCCGGGCAACGATCTGCTCCACCGCCGGCGGAATACCGGAGATCTCTCATTTCTCGACGACACTCGGCTCGTACGAACCAAGTGACTTCCACGGACTGGCCGAACTGATGAAGCAGGCAATCAGCGAGGCGCCCAATTGGAAGAAGGCTTTTCCACCACGGCCTGAATTTTCTGCCAGCTTCACGCCAGAAGCTGTCACCCGACAATATCTCGACGTCTATTTGGAAGGCACTTTGAACACCGATGGAGACAAATGAGAAGGACTCTCGGGGGTCGTTCAAAGCTGCATATTGGATGAGATTCTTGGCATGAGGATTTTGATCACATCGTCACTGTACCCGACACCGGGCGCGCCGAAGGTGATCGGCGGCGCCGAGATATTCGTGCGCCGCATTGCCGAAGGCCTGCTCCAGAGCGGCGACACCGTCGAGGTCGTTCGGGCTGCCTCGCTTCCCGAACAGCCGATGGAGACGAGCGGCGGTATCGAGGTGTATTCGGCCCCGGTCAGGAATATCTACCGGCCCTTCACCGGACAGCGAAGCGCGCCGGCGAGGGGTTTGTGGCATGCGATGGAGGACTGGAGTCGAAGCGCCGACCTTGTCGCCAGCAGAATAAAGGCCTTCAGGCCGGACGTGCTCCATTCCAACAACCTTTCGGGCCTCACCCCGGCGGTGTGGAAGGTCGCAGCCGAGCTCGGCGTACCGGTTCTGCACACGTTGCACGACTACTATCTGACCTGCCCGCGATGCTCGCGCTTTTCCGACGGAAAGACGTGCGAGCACACCTGCATGAGCTGTACTTTGCTGACGATCAACCGCCGCAAGGCGACCAGATATCTGCGCGGCGTGGTCGGCGTCAGCCAGCGCATTCTCGACATCCATCTCGAGACCGGTCTTTTCGCCGACACCGAGCTGCGCAGGGTGATTGCGCATGCATCTACGATGCCGGTCTCCGCGCCCACGAAAGGCCCGGCCGGCCCGCCGCTGACATTCGGCTTCATCGGCCGTCTCACCGAGGAGAAAGGCATCTATAACCTCGTCAAGGCTTTCGCGGACCTACCGCGCGACCGCGTGCGGCTCGTCATCGCAGGGGTCGCAGGCGCCGAAATCCAGCACGAGCTCAGGGCAATGGCGCCGAAGGCGCATATCGAGTTCCTGGGATTCGTCGAGCCCGAACAATTCTATCGCCAGATCGACGTCGTCGTGATCCCGCCGATCTGGGAGGAGCCGGGCCCGCTGGTCGTGGCCGATGCCCAGGCGGCACGCAAGCCGTTTCTGGGGACGAGGTTTGGAGGAATTCCGGAGGCGGTGAAACGCGGCGCAGTCGGCTGGTTGACCGCGCCTGATCCGAAATCCCTTGCTGACAGTATCCTGCGGATCATCGCCAATCCGCAGGAGCTGGCCAAGATGTTCGAAAGACTTGCCAACAAGAACGATCATCGCACCTTTGCCGATGTCATCGACGAATATCGCGACGCCTTCGCGCTCTTGAGCCGGCACCCGCGATAATCCTGGGATGGCTATTTTGCGCAACGCGTCTGGACTTTCCTGCGCCCTGCCCCGCAGCTTGAACGCCCCATGACCCGTCTGTTCGCACTCGTCGGCGTGGTCTACCAGAGCGCGGCGGCGATCATTCTCATCTTTCTGCTGGGCCGCGTGCTCTCGCCGCTCGCCTACGCCAAATTTTCGCTCACGCTCGCTTCGAGCCAGCTGCTCAGCGTGCTGATGTTCGAGTGGCTGCAACTGGCCGGCGTGCGCTTTTTGGCTGCGGCCGGGGAAGAAGACGCCGCACGGCTAAGATCATCCCTGTTCGGCGCCGCGCTCGCCAGCGCAATTGTGCTGCTGGTGATCGGGGGCCTCGCGGCCGCGGTCGTGACGCTGATTTCCGCCAGCGTGGGGCTCGTCGGCCTCGCACTCGCCGTCGCCCAGGGCGCAACGGATCTTCACTTCATGGTGGTCCGTGTCTCGCACCGGCTCGGTGCAGCCGCCTTTCTGCTCATCCTCAGGGCCACGTTGATGGTGGGCGGCGCATCCGCGGGCGCATGGCTCTACGGCACGGCCAATGCCGCGCTCGTGGGCATGCTGGCCGCCCAGATCGCCAGCCTGTTCGCCGGCCAATTATTGCATCCCCACGTCCTACGCAGCGTGGCGCGCTCCGCCCTGCTCGAGGACTGGAGCGGCTTTGCCCGCTACGGGATGCTTGCCGCCGGCGCCTCGGTGCTACACCTTTCGGTTCCCGTCTCGATCCGCTTCGTCGTCGTGTCGGTCCTGGGTGATGCCGCACCCGCAGTCACAGCCGGATTTTCGATGGCCATCGACCTCCTGCAGCGGCCGTTCGCGGTGCTGGTCGCCGCCATTCATACTGTCAACTATCCGGAAGTGGTCCATCAATTCGAGCGCGGCAGTGCCAACGAGGCCCGCGCTGCCGTGGCGCACCTTCTCGATTTCATCATGTGCGCCACCCTGGTGATGCTCGGCGGGCTCATCGGCTTTCTTCCCGATGCGGGACATTTATTCGTTCCATCGTCCATTCTGGCGAGCTTCCTGCAGACCTCGGCCGCCGCAGCCTGTTTCTATTTCATGCACTGTCACCTGCAATCCACGCTCGCGATCGTTCCCCACCTGACGAAATCGGCAATGCGCCTCGTCGTCGTCGCTCTCTGCCAAGTGGTGTTGGTCCTCGCCGTCGCCGTGCCGACGCAGGCCATGACGGCAGCGCCGACCTACGTCCTCGTCAGCGCGATCCTCGCAACCGGAGTGGTCATTGTGCTCGCGAGCGGGCCGATGTTGCGGTTCGGCGCAGCGCCGCGATGGGGCCTTGTCGCGGCATCCGTTGCCGCCGGCACGTTCATAGCCACATTTTCGGCCATTTCCTCGCCGTCCGTGGTTTGGCTGATGCTGAAAATCGCGATCGCCGCCGCGATCGTCGCACTGCTAGCGTGGAAGGGACGTTTCTTGGAGGCCTCCGGCGCATCGCGCTCGGTGGTGTAACGATGGCGTGACATCTCGATGCGAGATGAGAAGCACTTTGCCCAACGACGCGGCAACACATTTCATAACTTCGCTGCTTGTCTTGCCAGTTGTGCATGTGCGAGATAAACGCGCGGTAACAGGGCTGGGTCATTGGAACCTGAGTGGGTGTCACGCCGTGGCACCCGGAGATCGACGGAATGCTGAAAAACCTGCTGTCGATGTCCGGCATGAACGTTCTCAAGTCCGGTCTGCAGTTCGCGATGACCGTGATGATGACGTATTTCGCGGCGCCCGCCGAATTCGGCCTCGTGACGTTCTCGCTGCCCTTCGTCGGATTCATCGCGCTGTTGACCGATCTCGGCATGTCGAGTGCGATGGTTCAGCGACGTACGCTCGATAGGGATGAAGCCGGCGCGGCGATCACGCTGATCTGCGCTATCGGCCTGGTCTGCGCCGTGATCCTGGCGGCCATCGCCGCGCCGCTCGCCAGCGGCCTCGAGATGGAGGGATTGGGCAGCGTTCTGGCCACCTTGTCGATCTCGGTGGTGCTTTCCATCGCAGCGCTGGGCCCGCGCGCCGTGCTTGAACGGCATCTGCGTTATCAGACCGTGGCGACCGTGGAGATCGTCGCTGTCGTCGTTTCGGTCATCACATGCGTGGCGGGCGCCTTTCGGGGCTGGGGTGTCTGGGCACTGGTGAGCTACTACGTGGTGGTGCAGGTCGTTCGAGCTGCGGCTTTCGCAATCATTGCGCAAAGAGACGTCCGGCTTAACTTTCAGTGGAGCCGCGTGCGCTCGATCCTGACCTTCGGCGGCTGGGTGCTTGCCAGCAATCTGCTCAACTTTGCCGGCCGCGCCGTCGGCAACCTGCTGATCGGCGGCGCCGTGGGCGCGGCTGCCGTCGGCTTGTACGGGCTCGCCTATCAGATCATGATCCTGCCGCTGATGGTCATCACATGGCCCGGCAGCGGCGTCCTGATGGCGACGCTCAGCCGTCAGGCGGTGACAGGATCGCTGAAGCAGCGCAACGAGATCATTTGCGGCGTGCTGTCGCTGACAGCAGCCGTGGTCTTTCCCAGCATGCTTTATCTCTCGTTCGGCGCCGACTACCTGTTCACAGCATTCTTTCCCGCCAAATGGACCGGCATCATTCCACTGGTCGGACTGATGGCGATTGCCGGGGCGGCGCAGTCGATCACCGCCTACAGCGGCGCCATGCTGCTGTCGCGAGGCAAGGCGCAGCTTCAATTCTGGGTCTCGACTGCCAACAGCCTTTCGACGATCGTGGCCTTCGTCGTCGGGCTCAGGTTTGGGCTGATCGGGATCATCAAGATCTACCTCGCGGTGACGCTGATCGTCTCCATCGCCACAATGCTGATCACCTCCTGGGAGACCAATCTGCCCATCGCCAATCTGGTCAGGGCACTCGCGCCCGCAACTGTCGCCACGATCCTCGGCCTCATCGCCGCAAATCGCGCAATGGAAATTCCGGCCTCCCCGGCGTCAGCCTGGCTGCTTGGCACGACCGCTTACATCGTGACGATCGCGATCTGTTATCTGCTGTTTCATCGCCAGCTGGTACGGAGTCTGCTTGGTCTGCGCGATCTCGAACTGAGCAAGGAGCGCGTCCCCGCCACCTAGCCGCCGGCGCGCGCCGGACCGCAGAAGATCGATAAGATGAAATCGAAAGGACCCATGAACATTCTGATCATGACGGCGACCATCACGCCGAAAGCCGACGTGCGCAGCCTCGGCCGTAAGGATCCCGCCCTCCGCCGCAAGGATTATGAAGAGGCGCTGTGGTTTTACGGCAGGCAGGTTGGGCAGTGCATCGACCGCATCGTCTTCGTCGAGAACTCGGAATCCGACCTGTCCAGCCTCAAGGCCATCGCCGAGCAATTGAACATCAGCGACAAGATCGAGTTCATTTCCTTTGCGGGGCTGGACTATCCGCAGATGTACGGCCGCGGCTATGGCGAACTGTTCCTCCTCGACCACGCGATGGAGAATTCGCGCTTCATCAAGGAATGCGAGGCCGACACGCCGATCTGGAAGGTGACGGGCCGGTACGTCGTCCTGAATCTTGCCAAGCTGATCCAGAGGCGCCCGAAAGAATTCGCCTTCTACGTCAACATGCGGAACTATCCGAAGCGGGTGGTCGACATGTACATGATGGCGTGGACCAAGGCAGGCTATCGGCAATATCTCCAGGGTAAATGCAAGCTTTACGAGGAGACCTCCGCGGCCGCATTCCCCGAGAAGGCGCTGCGCGACGATTTCAGCGCCGCGCCGAAGACATCGAAGTTCGTTCCCCGGTTCCAGACGGTTCCGCTCGTGAGCGGAATTCGCGGACTCGACAACAAGGGATATGCGACAGACAATATCTGGAAGTTTTATATCCGAGTGGCACTGGACCGCGTCTGCCCGTGGCTCTGGATATAGGTGGGATCCCGCACCAGCCGGCGCCCACCGCGCCTACATTCCCCGCTTACTCAGTTCCTCCGCTTCATGGGGCGCAAGCGCCTTTCCGGCAAAGCGCGACAGCATGTAGAGCGGCACCTTCGGCGTATGGATGTCATACATCAGGCCGAAGCGGTTTTCCGGGGGAGCCTTGGCCGGCTCGTCCAGCATCTCGTAGATCAACACGCTCTCGACGTTGGCGTCGGCCTGATGCGTGATAAAACTAAGGGTTGCATATAGGCTCTTGTAACACGCCTCTGTCATGGGCTTGCCGGCTTCATTCTCGTACGTGGGCTTGTAGATCTCCGCGCAATTGACCTCATTGAAAACGACCGGCTTGCCGTAGGACGCGAGTTTCTTGAAAAGATTGTAGGGCTGCCTGCTGCCACCCCATGCGCGGTTCGGATTCTGATTGAGGGATTCATAATAATGATAGGAGATGACGTCGAATCCGACGCCCTTTGACGCCATGAAGTCGAGGAAGCCGAACATGGTTGACGTGGTGTTGAGCACGCGTCGCAAGTGCAAGCCGTACTCGTGATTGATCTTGTCGATCGCGTCCGACATGCCCTTGAGGACCGCGACCCAATCGTTCATGACCGGTATGTCGAATTCCTCGGCGGTCCAGCCGTGGCCGAAGAGCTTCTTGCCGCTGGAATCCAGCGCAAGAAGGTTGATCTCGTTGCCCATCTCCCAATCGTTGATCTGGTCCTTAAAATTGACCACGAAGGTATAAGTTCTCGAATAGGCCTGCTGATACAGCGCACTCCAATCGCCGGCCGGGTACTTGCCGCCGTCGGTCCGATCGCCCCAGGCAAACGGGGTCGCCAATATCGGTTTCAGCGTGATGCCGTACGTCTTGGCGAGCGCCAGCATATCCCGGTACATCTGGACCTCGTAAGGATCGGTATCCCGCGCGAGATTTGCGCTGACCCTGTATTGCGTAAGCCCGCGCGCGCGCATGACTTCAAAGATCGCCTTCAGGTCTGCGCGCCGGCCATCGGGCCCGTCGACCCCCCATGTCAGCGGACCTGCGTTGGCATTCCCGACGGATGCCACCAGGCCGAGCACCGGCAACAGCGCCACCAGAAACAATCTCTTCACCACCAGGAACATTGCGCCTCCACGCGCTCGAGAACTCTATGCATGCGATCCGATCCGGCATCGGACCACGCGCCAAGACTGCCTTCACAATGTGATCACAATACGCTCGCAACGAAAGAGGCAGCGCAGTGCGCCTACAGGGCCCGCGCAAAACGATTGCACGGTTTTGCGGCGAACGTTGCCGCTGGAATTGCCGTTCCAATTCCACTGAGTATCTATAATGTCGCCTGAACGGAACGACCGAATGACGAGCGAGACTGAATTGATGAACGCCCCCCTCGAACTGACGTCGCAAATCGCCCTCGACCGCTCGACGGTCGCGGGACGCTCGGTTGCATGTGTCATCGTGACCTACGGCCGCCGCGAGCAATTGGTGAGACGGACAGTTGAGGCGGTCCAGGCCAGCCCAGCGGTCGGGCGTGTGATTGTCGTCGACAACGGATGCAACCGCCCGGTGGCCCCGGACGATTTCGCGCGGCAACCGCCGGTCGACATCATCAGGCTCGATTCAAACCTGGGATCGGCCGGAGGATTTCACGCCGGCATCACCGCGGCTCAGCGCCTCCTGGACAAGGACCTGCGGTTCGTCCTGATCCTGGACGACGACAATGTCGGCGAGGACGGGTTCCTGGAGCGCCTGCTCGCGCTGCATACGGCGCTCGGCGCGAGCGACGATATCGGCCTTTGCGCGTTGCGCCGGCACCGGGGCATCTATCCGACCCTTCTCGCCGACCAGACCGCGGTGGCGATCCGCAACAACTCGTTTCTTAACTTTCATCTCGCCTCGCTTCCATCGAAGCTGTGGCGACGGTTCACACGCTCGGCCAGCCATTCTCCGGAGAATCACGGGGAATTTCACCTACGCCGGATCGAGACCGCGCCTTATGGCGGACTGCTGCTGTCGATGGCGGCCGTCAGAAGGGTGTCACCTCCGAACAAGGAGTTCGTGCTTTATAGCGACGACCATGACTACTCGCTGCGCCTGATGGATGCAGGCGTAGCCATCTATCTGACTGATGTCGGCTGCATCAACGACGCCGAGGAGTCCTGGGACAAGCCGAGCACCAGCGCGCGCAGCGCCCTGGTCAGCCCTGAGGCGCCGGCGTGGCGGCTGTATTATGCCTGCCGGAACCGGATCTTGATTGAGAAACGGTATACAACCTCCCCGGTTATCTACCGCATCAACCGGATGAGCTACGTCGGCATCCTCGCGATCGAGGCAATGCTGGCTCATCGCAGGTTCCATGGCGCACGAAACGCGCTTCGACCGCTGCTCGAAGCCATCGCCGATGGCGACGCACAGCGACTGGGATGGCGAACCGAGTATCGACTGCCCGGCGCATCCGTATCGAGCACCACGCACATGCATTAAATGCGCGGCATGCGGGCGACGAATCATCCTTCGCTTGCACTGCATTTCATCTCGTCGTCGCGGAAGTTGGTGCAATGAAACGCATCGCTGATAGATGCTCATCGCGCGATGCGTGCAAGTTCCAGCACGGAACAAGCAGTCCCTCGCAATGTGCTGAAAATACTTGCAGTTCGTTCTGCGAAAAGCCGTCGTTACCTACATCTTTAGCCTTCTTTCTAACGTCACTGACAAACTCTGCCGCTATCCGAAGAACAACAGCGGGCATCACCAGAGAAGATCATGACGACGACTATCAGCAGCACCAATCAGACTGTCCTTTCGGCAAGCGCTTTCACGAGTTCCATCGGCGTCAACACTCACGTGTCTTATGCGTGGGGCGGCTACAACAATCTCGCACTCGTCGAAGCAGATCTGAAATATCTCGGCGTCACTTCGCTTCGTGATGGCTTGACGAATATCCCGGCGGCACAGCCGGTGCTCGATGGTCTGGCAAGCGCGGGCTACAAGTTCGATTTCGGCGTTTCATCGTCGATCCCGGCATCGGGCGCAGCGGGCCTGCAGCAATACATCGACGCGCTCGACGCGTTCCAGGCCGCGCACCCCAGCAGCATCATCGCACTGGAGGGCCTGAACGAAGTCAACCTCCAGGCGTTCAGCTACAACGGCAGTTCGACGATCGAAGCCGCCGCGCAATTTCAGCAAGCGTACTACGCCTCGATCAAGGCCGACGCGTCGCTCGCCAATCTTCCGGTCTACAACCTCACTCTCGGCTACAACGATCCCGCCGACTTCGCGAAGCTCGGCAATCTCGGCGCATACTCAGATTACGCCAACTCGCACGCTTATGTCAGCACCGGCACCACGCCGGCGGTGGCTCTGTCGTCGGCGCTTAATCTCGCTAGCTCGGTGTCTCCCGGCGATCCTTCGGTCATCACCGAAACCGGCTACACGACGCTGAGCACCACGCCGTTCCTCGGCGTCAACGAGGCGGTTCAGGCCAAGTCCATCCTCAACACGGTGATGGACGCCTTCAAGGACGGCGTCGGCACGACCTATCTCTACGAGCTGCTCGATCGCAACTCGTCCAGCAGCGACACCAATGCACAGAGCCATTTCGGGCTGTTCTACGACGACGGCACGCCCAAGCTCGCGGCCACTGCGGTCCATAACCTGACGACGATTCTCAACGACGACGGGAAAGGCAGCGGGCAGCCGACGAGCCCGCTGAACTATACGCTCAGCAACATGCCGGACTCCGGCAACAGCATGGTGCTCGGCAAGAGCAACGGCGCCTACGATCTCGTCGTTTGGGCCGAACCGAGGGTCTGGGATCAGACGACGAACTCGGAGATCAGCAATCCGAGCCAGACCGTCGCGGTCCAACTCGGCGCCGTACATCAGTCGATCAAGGTCTACGATCCGACCGGCGGAACCGACCCGATCGCGACCTACAGCAATGTCAGCTCGTTCACGATCCCCGTAAGCGATCACCCGATCATCATCGAGATCGACGGGACGCCCGCGGTTCCCTCGAATCCGACCCAGACGGCCGATGTCACCGGCACCGCCGCCCAGATCGTCGCAGAATTGGCCGACCTCTCCGCCTCGACCGTCCTGCAATCGATCACGCTGACCGATACGCATGTGCTCCCTGTCGCCTCCGCATCGACGATGAGCTACATCATCTCGCACTACGGCCACGCCCTTGCGGCGATCCAGGGCGGCTACTCCTTCTCCGTCACCACCTCCACGACGAGCTGGAGCGAGACCAAGTTCTTCAACGCCTCCTGCACGTTGACGGGAACGCAGACCTCGAACTTCAGCAACGGCGTCATCACCAGCAAGTCGCTCGTCAACGTCGACTTGAGCAGCGACACCATCCTGTACTCGAACGGCGTGAAGACGCAGGAAGTGATCGTCAACGCAAACGGCGCCAAGCAAACCATCAACTACAATTCGGACGGCAGCATCTCCAGCGAGACGGTTGTCGGCTCCGACATGTCGGTCACGACCACGGTTTATGCGAACGGCCTGAAGTCCAAGGTCTATCTGACCAATGCCGACGGAACGCATACCAACACGTTCTACGGCATCACCGGGCAGGCCTACACGACCCAGATCCAGACCGCCAAGGCCGATGGAACGATGACTTCCATCACCCAACTGCACGCAGACGGCACGACGCAGTACACCAAGATCCTCAACGCCGACGGCAGCACAACCACCGACCTCTACAACAGCGCCGGCCAGAAGACGTCGGAGGTGCGCAACTATACCGACGGTTCGAGCTTGACCACGAACTACGACACCACCGGCACGGTGACGCAGACCGTGGCAAAGGCCGGGGGTGCCAGCACGACGACGAACTACACCGCTGGCGTGCTGGCTTCGATCTACATCAGCAGCGCCGACGGAACCAAGGAAAGCAAGCTGTTCACCGCCGGCGTGATCAACAGCGATTTCGTCCAGAAGACCGACGGATCTTCGTTGACGACTGTCTATGCGAGCGGCGTCAAATCCAAGGTGTATGTCACCAACGCCGACGGCACCCACACCAACACCTTCTACAACATCACCGGGCAGGCCTACACGACGCAGATCCAGACGACCAAGGCCGACGGAACGATCACGGCCTTCACCAACCTGCATGCCGACGGCACGACGCAGTACACCAAGGTCCTCAACGCGGACGGCAGCACGACCACCGGCCTCTACAACAGCGCCGGCCAGAGAATCACCGTCGTGCAGAACTACACGGACGGTTCGAGCCTCACCACGACCTACAACACATCAGGGGTCGCAACGCAGACGGTTGCCAAAGCTGCCAACGGTAACGCCACCACGACGAACCTCAGCGCGGGTGTTCCGACCTCGATCTACATCATCAACGCCGACGGCAGCAAGGAAACCAAGCTGTACTCAGCCGGCGTCATCACGGCCGATCTCGTTCAAAAAACTGATGGATCGTCATCGATGACGGTCTTCGCAAGCGGCGTCAAATCCAAGGTGTATGTCACCAACACCGATGGTACCCACACCAACACCTTCTACAACGTCACCGGCCAGCCCTACACAACGCAGATCCAGACCACCAAGGCGGACGGAACGATCACGGCCTTCACCAACCTGCATGCCGACGGCACGACGCAGTACACGAAGGTCCTGAACGCGGACGGCGGCACCACCACCGACCAGTACGACAGCACGGGTCACAAGACGACGGAGATCGTCAACTACGCCAACGGCTCCACGCTGATCTCCACCTACAATGCGGCGGGCAGCGTCACGCAGACCGTGGCGAAGGCCGGCGGCGACTCCACGACCACGAACTTCAGCAGCGGCGTGAAGACGTCGGTCTACATCACGCACGCCGACGGCTCCACGGAAACCGACCTCTATACGACCGGCCACCTCACCAGCACGCTGATCCAGAAGCCGGATGGCTCGTTCTCAACCACGGTCTACAGCAACGACATCAAGACCGCGACCTACGACACGCACGCCGACGGCACACATACCAATACCTTCTTCAACGTCACCGGCAAGGCCTACACGACCGAGATCCAGCAGATCAAGGCCGACGGCAGCGTCACGTCGATCACCGATCTGCACGCCGACGGCAGCCTGCAATACAGCAAGGTGGTCAATTCGGACGGCAGCGTCACGACCGACCTGTACGACTCGACCGGGCACAAGACCACCGAGGTGCAGAACTACACCAACGGCTCCAGCCTGACCTCCACCTTCGACACCACCGGCAGCGTCACGCAAACGGTGGAGAAGGCCAGCGGCAACACCACGGCGACCAACTACAGCGGCGGCGTCAAGACGTCGGTCTACATCACCAATGCCGACGGGTCGAAGGACACCCAGACGTATTCGAGCGGCAAGATCGCCAGCGACTTCGCCCAGAACACCGACGGCTCGTCCTCGACGACGGTCTACACCGACGGCGTCAAGGCCAAGATGTACGTCAACAACGCCAACGCGTCGCACGACAACTTCTACTTCAATGCCACGAACACGGAGCACGACTCCTACAACACCGCCGGAAATCTGGCCTATGTCGACATCCTGAACTCGGACGGCACGCACAACGCGTCGGCCAAGGTTGCAGGCATCACGCTCGCCGGCGGCGCCGGCAACGACGTCTTCGCGGTGGCCGGCGCCGGCTCGACCACGATTTCGTTCGGCGGCGGCAATGACACGGTGAATGACTTCCATGCCGGATCCGCGGCGGGCTACGACACGGTCGCGATCTCAAAGCTGATGGCCACGGACTACAGTCATCTCCAGATCAGCCAATCCGGAGCCGACACCCTGGTCCATGTCACGGCGAGCGACTCGATCCTGCTGAAGAACGTCGTCGCCATGAACCTGACCAGCAACGACTTCGCGTTCGTCTGACCGACCTGCCAATGCGTGCGGCGGAGCTCGGCTTCGCCGCACGCATCAGCGTGAGCCCGTGCCTTCTGCACAAGCCGCGCGCTCGCATCGCGGTCCCCTGCCACGACAACATTTGCCTCGACCACCATCATCGCGCCCAAAAACTCTGATTTGACCGTTCGGCGAAGCGTTCGGTAGAATCGGGAAACAGCGCGGCATTGAGGCGACATTGACGGACATCGAGGGCGCGCGATCTCCCACGGGCGGGATCGTACCAGGAATTCAATATCTGCGCGGGTTTGCAGCAATTCTAGTCGTGATCTGGCATGTCAACTGGCTGGTTAGCCTTCCGCCTTCCTATGGCGAGAGCCCGTTCCTGCTCGCCGAAACCGGCCTGTTTGGCGTCGCGATCTTCTTCGTCATCAGCGGCTTCATCATCACGATTGTCTCATTCGGCCCGACCCGCAGCGCGCGCGCAGATTTCTTTCTCAGACGCTTCGTGCGCATCATTCCCTTCATGTGGGTATGCGTGATCGGTTACAACCTGTTGTCGCTCGCCGGCACGGCCAAACCGGACCCCACGCTTGCACTGAAGGCCATGGTGCTGTGGCCGATCGGGGAACTGAGGCCCTACGTCGTGTGGACGCTCAGGCACGAGTTCATCTTCTACATCCTGTTCGCCTTGACGATGTTGCGTCCGCGCCCGCTGCTGCCGCTGCTGGTGGCCTGGTTCCTTGCGCCGCTGGCTTGGTACGCGGCGGCGCGTCTGTTGGCGTGGCCGGAACTGCTGCATTCCGACAATACGGGCCTCGCACTCGCGACAGTGGTCGGTTACGGCAACATCATGATGCCCAACCTCCAGTTCGGCATGGGCTTTGCCCTGGGCCTGCTATGGCTGAAAGGTCATCCCCTGGTCCGCAGCCGCTATCCGGGAGCCTTCCTGCTTACGATCGGTGCCGCCACCCTGGCGACCGTCATTGTCGGCGCGACCCTTTCGGAAGACAACGGGCTTCGAGCCTTGTGGTGGACCCTCTTCGCGACGCTGGTGGTCTGGCTGGGCATCGCCTCGACCGAGCGCCCGGGGCCGCTGCATTCGCTCGGCATGCTGCTGGGTGATGCCTCCTATTCCATCTATCTCACCCACGCCGCGGCCGCGATCGTGCTGATTCAGGTCTCGGCCCGCCTGCACAATCCCTTGCCCTCGGCTCTCTTCGTGATTCTCGCCGTGGTCGGCTCGATACTCGCCGGAATCCTGATCCATTGGTATGTCGAGCGGCCGCTCATCGGCTATTGCCGCAGGCTGGGGCGCCGCACGGTGGTCGCATAGCCGCGCTGGGCGGAAACCGCGATCCGACGCTATGGCAGCGGCCGCCGCGGCCATGAATTGGCTTCAACTCCGTGGCATCCGGTGATGCCGTCCAGACAGGCGCATGAAAGGCCGTACGAAGATGTCGCAAACGGATCGAGAGGCAGAGTTCGCGGCCGTTTCGTTGCCGGGCTCGGTCGGCCGCGAGCGCCCCTCCGCTCCGTCGCGCTTCCGGCAGCTGCCCGACGCGATCCAGACGGGCCTGGCGCGATACGAGACCGCGGAAACTATTCTGGCCAAGAACAACGGGCTTGGACCGGGTTTCAACATGATGCGTCACCTGCTGTCATTGGTTATTCTGTCACATCATTGTCGTGTGGCCGTTGCCGGGCTGTTCGCAGGCGCCGCCTTCATCAAGAAGCTCGATGAACCGGGAATGGCGGTTTTCGTGCTGAAGGATCCAGCCGCAGCCGCGTTTGACAAGATGGGCGGATTGACCGCGCTGTCCTTCAGCCATCTGCAGGCCACCGAGATCATCCAGGAGCTTCTCAGACCGGGCCTGGTTGCGCTCGTCGGGATGTTTTTCGCGCTGAGCGGTTTCCTGGTGACCGGAAGCGCCATCAAGAACCCGGATCTGAAGACGTTTTTCATCAACCGCGTGCTGCGGATCGTCCCGGCGCTCAGCGTCGAGGTGACGCTCTGCGCGCTCTTGGTCGGACCGCTGCTGACGCAATTGCCGCTGTCGCAATACCTATCGGAGTACCAGTTCTACCGCTACTTCGGCAACATCGTCGGTCATGTTACCTTCGAACTGCCGGGCCTGTTCCTGCACAATCCGTGGCCGGAGATGGTCAACGCCAATCTCTGGACCCTGCCCTGGGAGCTCTGGTGCTACGTCTTCGCCTTCGCGCTGCTGTTGGCGCACATGATCTCGAGCGAGACACGCAAGGTCCGCTGGATCACGCTTCTGGTCGGCGCCGCGCTAGTAGCGGAGCTCCTCGCCTATTTCATCGATCCCGCGACCTTCAGCGTCCGATCCGATTCTACCAGGCTGGCCGGCTGGTATCTGGTTTTCATGTTCTTCTTCGGCATGGTGTTCCGCCTGAACGCCAGATACGTACCGATCCACTGGGCGATCTTTGCGATCTCCGCCGCCTGCTACGCGGGAATCATGTGGCTCAACGTGCTGCTGCCGCTCGCCGGCATCTTCCTGACCTACTGCACGGTCTATGTCGGCATGCAGAGCTTCAAGGCATTCGATCGCCTGTTTCGCCAGGACCTCTCCTACGGCATCTATCTCTACGGCTTTCCCATCACCCAGGCGACGATCGACATCTCCCAGCGCGTTCTGGGGCCGGACCACCGGCTTTCGCTGGCGGTGATCCTACCGATCGTCGCGGTGCTGACGCTCGGATTTGCGTCATTCTCCTGGAACGTGATCGAAAAACCGGCGCTGCGCCTGCGACGGTTCTATCAACGGCCGGCTTGAGCGCCGATCAAGCCGCCGGGCTTTGCGCCATTTTCCGCACAAAGATGTGCCTGAGCGTCCCGTCGACGAACCGGCGCAGGCGAACCTCGATGATCTCGTAGCTGAGCGCGCTCGCAATCAGGGCGAGCGCAAGGCCGAAGATCACGAATCCGCTCCACAGCAGCCAGCGATCGACGCCGCGATCGACCAGCTTCAACCCGATGACCTGCAGCGGGAACAGCACGAAGGGGTGAACGAGATAGAGGCTGTAGCTGATCTTGCCGAGATATTGCAGCGGGGACAGCCTCAACAGGCCCGACATCCCCGATCCCGTCGCCAGCACCATTCCGAACAGGAGAAAACCCGGAAGCAGCGCTGCGAACGGATGCAGGACATCGAGCGCGACATACATGGCGGCAAAGCAGGCGAGCCCCGCAACAACGCCCACGACGCCCGTCATCCGAAAGCGCAGATTGCTCGCGCTGAACAGCATGCCGACGACGAAAAAAGCCGTGATCGGCCAGCGCAGGATACAGAGCAATCCGAGGAGGATCAGTGGCGCCGCAAGCCACCAGCTCTTCAGCCGCACGACCGCACCGAAGCAGGTTGCGAACAGGATGTAGAAAGCCCATTCGTAGGTCAACGTCCAGGCGTTCTGCTGCGCGATCGGAAACCCGAGCGCGTCCTGGACAAAGAATAAATTGGCAAAGAACACCTGGAGGTAGGTCGGCAGATCGATCCCCCGGAAGAACTTGTATCCGACGATCGGGCCGACCACGAACAGCGCCAGGTGCAGCACGACGAAGACCGGCATGATGCGCAGGAGGCGATCGTACATGAACTTTCCGATCGATCCGTGCCGCACCAGGCTCGCGGGGATCAGAAAACCGCTGATCATGAAAAACAGCTCGACACCGTGCCCACCGGAGTTGATCACCGATTGCAGCCACGGCCAGATTGGCGGCAAAAAGCCGGGAGCGGGGATGTCGTAGACGCCCCCCTTCGGCATGTCGCAAAAATGATCGATCAGGACGCTCATCGCGGCGACGCCACGAAGGCCCTGGATGGACGGTACGAAACCGCCCCCGACCTCGGCGAAAGACGAGTGCGTTGGCGCCGTCACTCTGCCACCTGGCTACGCAGGGGAGACTGGAGCGAAACCGAAGCAAAGGCGCGTGGGGACCGGAACCGCTGCCCGAATCTGATGGAGGGTTTTTCGACCGCCAGATAGGTCAGCCAGCTGACGAGAATCGAGGCTGCGATCACGGCGACCGTAAAGAGGAGCCACTGCACCGGGCCGCTGCCCGCGCCGGAATAGTAGAAGATCACGATCATCGCGAACGACCCCATCAGGTAGATCGAATAACTGATCATTCCGACGAAGGACATGAAGCGCCAGGCGGCCTTCTCGCCAAAGGCGGCGAAGCCGATGAACACAAAGGCTGCCACAATGTAGGCCGCGCCCATTCCGTAAGCGCAGAAGAAGTTCTCCTGGTAGTCGATACCGTAACGCCTGTAGGTCACGCCGGCCGCGAAGATCACATAAAGAAGGGCGCAGATCCCGACGTGGCGCCAGTTGAGCTTGCCTTCCATGACGGTGTCGCGGATCACCTTCCCGAAGAACATCGCCGTCAGATCGAGCGCAAGCTCGAGCACACCCCACACGGCGTGACTTTTGACCACCGGGAAAGCGACGATGCCGATGACGCAGGTTGCGATGACGATCTGAAGCGCAGTCAGGCGGCGTGTAAGAAAGCCAGTCGCGAACAGGCAAATGCAGCTGACGTAGAAGATCAGCTCCACCGTCAGCGTCCAATAGGCGATCCTGATGTTGGGAATGCCCATGAACATCTGAAACATGGTCATGTTGGCCAGGACGTGCGAGGACAGAAATGTTTTACCCTCGATGGCCGGGGAGAGCACCAGCAGGACGACGATCGAGAGCCAGTACGCCGGATAAAGGCGGAAGAAGCGACTGATGGCGAAGTCTCGAACGGGAGCGGCGCTGTTCGGAAAGCTGTAGGGAATCACGAAGCCGCTGACAAAGAAGAACAGCACCACTCCAAAGCGGCCGAAGTTGAAATACTCTCCGAGCGCATAGTGAAATGCCCAAAAGTACGTCCCGGTCGGCTGATTGAGCACGATCTGCTCCAGTGTGTGCTGGAGCACCACCGACAGCACCGCGATGCCGCGAAGCGTATCAACGAAGGCCAATCGTTTGTGCATCTTCATTCCCTTTGCCGGTCAGGCTCACGATGCCGGTCGCGGCAGATTTGGTCCAAGACTTGGCCCAAGACTTGGACCAAGACTTGGACCAAGACTTGGGCCTTCATTCGACAGCTGCGTGCGCCGCGCGCCCGGGCGCCGCGAGGGCTCTTGAAGCGCGACGGAGACACGTCGCGAGAAGACCTCGCTAAAGCTGAGAGCAATCATCAGCAGCCCGGTTGCAGGACCATAGTTCAGCACGGTGATCGTGAAGAGATTGACGGTAAAGATCAGCGACAGCTTGTAGATGTCCGTAACAAAGAACGTAGAACGAAATACAATCCACATGAAGATCACGAACGGAAATCCGAACATCAGGTAAGTTCCGATATAGAAATTGTCCACCGGCACCCAATAAGATGCGAGATTCGAAAACAATTGCTGCGGATAATTGAAGCACCCTAGACCGCAACCAGTGATGTAACCGATCGGCATCAGGTCGCTCAAATAAACGAACGGCAACTGCCAACTGTTGTTAATTCGATCCATGATGCTGAACAGCAGGCTCTTATTGCCAACCGCAGTGCCCGACGCAAGCAAGATGAGGGTCGCCGGCGCAAGGATCGCGGCAAATGACCATAGCGCGAGTGTCCGGACCGCCGAAAACTTCATTCGCTCAGGTAGCATCCGTACGATCAAGAGTACGATGAGATAAAAGGCGAGCACCAGCATCGTCGTCTTGCTCGTGGTCAATTTGATTGCGTAGATCGCGACGGACCCGCAAGCCAAGCACCAAAGAGTGCTTCGCCGGATGGACGTCGTAACGAAGCAAGTCAAGATAAAGAAGCCCGCCATCGTATTGTCGGACGCGAAGCCGGATAGCCGGACCTCCGCGGCCGCCCACCAAAGACGGCCCGCCTCGCGAACGGCGCCAAACGATTCATATTTGAAGCCGGTCCAGGGCATCGTCCAGTACTTGGACAGGATCACCCCGAAGACCGATGCGTAGAACACGCCCGTGAAGATGGCGAGCAGCTTCCTGTACGATGATAGATCGGCATCGCAGAACGAGAAGCCGACGAAAACAGGAAGTATCATCTTAAACGACGACGACAAGGCGTTCACGGTCCCCAGGAAGAAGTAGCCGATGCCGAGTGACAGGATGATCTGGAGCAGGACCAGAATCGCCAGAACACTTCGATTTCTGATGATGCAGCGGTTCACGAACAAGAAGATGCAGAACATCGCGATCACGTCCGGCACGAACCATAGCGCTCCGACGTGCAAGATCGTGATGTAGTATCGTACGACGCCTCCGAACGCGTCGCGGAAGATGTACGCGGTGAGCGCGATGGCTTCGAAATTGAAGCCGAAGGCCGGAAGCATAGCGCGCCGGAGACCAACCATACGGACCAAAACCCCTAGTTGGAAGGTCGCGCAGAGGGCGCGGCCTGTGACGAAGAAAAGCCTGGAGTCCTGCCGACGGCACGCCGAAGGACGCGGCCGCCCGGAAGCTCAACATACCGGTAAGTTAAGTTTGAAAGCACGAGAACGGCGGCAACCACGATGGTGACATTCAACGTCGTGGCCAGGCCTGGACAGATGGAATCGAGTGCAGCGATCGGACGCGCACCTAGAGCTTTCACGAAATACTCGGCGAGCAGCACGACGAAAGCGTGGACCATGTAGATCGAGTATGACCGCTGACCGAGCCATAACAGCGGTTTGATCGTGAGCATGGCGGGAACGAGAGCGGCGCCTGGAAACGCCAATAGCGAGCCAAGCAGCACGGCAAAGGTCACGGGCGCGAGATAGCTGATCCACGGATAGGCTTCAGTCAGGGACACATGAGTCACGGCCGCAGCCACGACTGCAAACTGGACGGCGCCCTGCAAAGCAGGACTGATGTCGCGCGGCAGCGCCCTGACCGCTCTTACGGTGAGCACGCCGAGAAAGAAGCTGGTGAAACAGCGTAGCAGACCCCAATCGAACTGGACGTCCAGCTGAGGTGTCGCGACCACGGTTGTGAGCACAAACCAGCTGCCGATCGCCAAAGTGGCGGCGGCGAAGTAGAACCAGGCGAGTGAATTGAGCCGCTGCGCCGCCAGCAGCAACAGGCCGAACACCAGATAGGTGTAGAATTCGACGCTAATACTCCAGCTCGGCGCATTCCAGTTCAGGTACTGAACGAAGCCGAGCGAATGCAGCAGGAAGATGTTCAGAAAAAACGAATAGCCGTTGTTGACTTCAAACGCCGCGGGGCTGCTGACGACGGCACCCGCCACCGCTAGTCCGAGCCCGATGCGCACCAGACGAAACAGCAACAGCACGAGAAGCATAACAATATGCAGCGGATAGACCCGCGCGAACCGTCGAACCATGAAGTCGCGCAGCGAGAAGCGCCCGAAATCGGTTTGTAAGTAGCTGAGCGACATCACCATGCCGCTGAGCACAAAGAACAGGTCGACCAGAAATCCGCCGCTGCGGAAGAACGCACAGTCGATCCAGGCGTGGTTCGGAAATGCCGCAAGGAAGGTCGGCATCAAGATCACATGGTGAATGACCACGGTGACCGCTGCGATTCCTCGAATGCTGTCCAGCGTAAGGACATGCGCTTTCTCGCGATGAGCAGGCACCGTCACGGCCATTTCCTTGCACTTTGCAGTGCAACATCTCTACTGAGCATTCGACGCGAATACAATGTTCGCCCGGCATCCGTCGCATGCATTTCGATTGGACAGTCGTGCACCTCGCAAGAGGCAGCACGACGGCTCATTTGCCGCAGGCAACGTGCCCGTCAGCGATGGAGAAGAGACGAGATCGCTTGCCCCGACCAGGAGCAGCGCGCCGTCTGCGACGTAGCCGGCTTGTCAAGATGCCCGGGGCCCTGACGTTGTGCACCCTGCATGTTCGCGAAGCAGCGCAACTAGCCTATGCATCCGGCACGAATGTGGCAAAAGGACATCGAGATGTCAGAAACTGTATTGCGGAGTTGCCCCACGACTCTTTAGGAGTTGATGTTGCACTGTATTTCGCGGATTGCGGCGATCGGCGTGTTCGCGTTGGCCCCGCTCCGCTTCGGTTCCGCCGAGACGGTGTGGATCTGCATCTGGATTGTGCTGCTCGATCCGGGCCGCGGCGATGGCAATGCTCGGCAAGTGATCACGTCGGTCAAACAAGCCGTCGCACCGATGCGCGAGCCGATGAATCCGATCGCCGCAAAATGGACGGTTCCTCACCGCGACGACTATGCCGTCACCAATCGACACCCATTGATCGCGATGGGATGGCCGCAAGCCGCCCTGCGTCTTGCAGTTGTGCGGATCGAAGGCCGATGGGGTCATCGTGTGTCGGTTGCGCGGCTTTCGGATGGCGACCTGGTGCTAGACAATTTTTCATCGAGCGCTGCCCCTGGAAACGCGCTGGGCTGTGAGTGAATCTCGATGCAACCAAGCACTGCCGTCTGGGTGACTATCGGCGATCCCGGACGAACTTGGCGAGAAGCGCTTTACGAAGGTTGCGAGCTTTTGGCTCTGACCGATCGACGACCCGCGGCCTCATCACACACAGCAGACTTAACATGCGTCAACACGCTCAGATTTTGCCGCAGGCGTTGCGTTATGTTTGTGCACAATGCCGCACTCGCGCCCTACTAAATTCGTTGCGAAATTTCTGTGGTTTCAGACTATATTTTGCACTGCACAAGAATTTGACATAGTTAAGCGCGACACTGGTTTGAGCGAAGCCCTGCGACGGTTTGAATGAACGTGAAGAATGGTTTGGTCTTGCCTCGACGACGACGGTCTGCGGATCGCGGCGCAGCCTGTTTCGGTCTGGCGATTGCGTCGACGCTACTGATCGCTGCGTGCTTCGCCAACCCGTGCGACGCTCAATGTGTCGATCTGGCGGACCGCGTGCCTACCGCAGCCCTCCAAGGTTTTCAGGTGGAGCCCGCATCTCTGATGCGCGAGGTCCGCAATGATCGAAGCAAGCTCACCGGCCGCCTCACTGCATATATCGCGACCGACATCTCCATTCTTCCTGCAGTGCGGGACTTCGTCAGCCTGTCGGCCAACGAGGATCGCAACGCGATCGGCGCGGCCTTGCGCCGGGCACAGCTGATCTGTCTCACCCGTAAGCCTGAAACTGCGCAGAAGATCAGCAACTTCGTGCAGAAGTTGGCGGACTCTGCCGTGAGTTCCGGCTACGCATCGGAGTTGGAGGCAGTAGAATTCAGCTCGAGCTCGGTCGCTTCCCAGCCGGCCGGAGATGCAAGGCCGCCATCAAACGATAAGCCGGCCGCCAAAGCCAGCACCTTGATGACCGGTGAATGGCAGACGGATATCGCCGATCCGTTCGCTCCTGCCCCGCTTCCCCAATAACTTCATGCCAGCTTGATGAACATTCAGATGTACCAGCCGAGAGAGCAGTTTCAGCTCCATGAGAGGTCCGCACTAGATCTGGCGGGAGCGACGCTGAGCGTCGAGCGCGTCATCGGTATCCTGCGGCGGCAGTGGCCACTGATTACGGCCGTCGTCGGCGGCGCCTTCGCGCTGGTCTTGGTCTACTTGCTGACTGCAACGCCGATGTATACGGCGAATACTCGTATCCTCATGGATACTCGGCAGACCCAGGTCCTCGACAAGGACACCGGCGTCTCCAATGCGCTGATCGATCCCGGCTTTGTGGACAGCCAGGTCGAAATCATCACCTCCGACGATCTGATACGTTCCGTCGTCCGTCGCATGAACCTGACGGAAGATCCCGAGTTCAACGGCTCTGATCCCGGCCTCATTCCGGCGTTCATTGGTCGGGTGATTGCGCTGTTCGGATCAGATGGCCCCGCCTCGAAAGAGCGCATCGAACGTGGAACAGTTGGCGCCGTGCAGGCCAATTTGAAGGTCGAGCGCGTTCTCACGACATACGTCCTGTCGGCCAGCTTCCGTTCAAAGGACCCCGACAAGGCAGCCCGGATCGCCAATGAGATCGCGGATGCCTATATGATCGGCGCCCTCGACGCGAAATACCAATCCACCAAGCGCGCCAGCGAATGGCTGCAGCAGCGCAGCGCCGAGCTGCGCGAGCAGGCGACTGCCAGCGACCGCGCCGTGCAGACGTTCAAGAGCCAGAACAATATCGTCGGCACCAGCCGCGGCCTGATGAACGAGCAGCAGCTCACCGACGTAAACACCCAGCTCGTCCAGGCGCGCGCGGCCACCGCCGAGGCCAAGGCACGACTGGACCGCATCGACGGCATCACAGACAAAGACCTTGCCCAACCGACGGTCACCGACGCGCTCAACAATCCAGTGATCACCCGGCTGCGCGCGCAATATCTCGATCTTTCAGCCCAATATGCCGATTGGTCGGCTAAGTATGGCAAGACCCATCAGGCGTCGGTCAATCTGGCCAATCGCATGGAGGAGCTCCGCAAGTCGATCGCAGACGAAGTCAAGCGTATCGCCGATGCCTATCGCAGTGACTACGAAATCGCCAAGAGCCGCGAGACTTCGCTGGAGCAAAACCTCAAGAATCTCGTCAGCCAGGCCGGCAACACCGGGCAGGCGCAGGTGAAGCTGCGCGACCTCGAGAGCGCGGCCGACACCTACCGCAACCTGTACAACAGCTTCCTCGAGAAGCAGCAGCAGGCAATGCAAAACCAGAGCTTCCCGATCAGCGAGGCCCGCATCATCAGCACCGCGGTGAAGCCGGATCGCAAGAGCTCTCCCAAGACGTTGCTCTCTCTCATTGGAGCCCTGTTCGGCGGTCTTTGCTTCGGCCTAGGCGCCGCGTTTGCTCGGGAGATGCTGAGCGACGTGCTGCGCTCTCCCAGCGAAGTCGAAGACGAGATCGGAGTCAAATGTCTCGGGGTGCTTCCCGCCATCGGCGCCAAGGCCATGGGTCTGCCGAAGATACGCGGATGGCGATCGCCTGAAGGCGTGTCGGTCAAACCCGGCGGCCAATTGTCCCGTTACGTCATCGATCATCCCTTCTCCCGCTATGCCGAGACCATGCGCAACATCAAGGTCTCAATCGATCTCGCTCGCCTCTCCCGCGAGGTGAAGATCATCGGCATCGTGTCCTCGCTTCCGAAGGAAGGGAAAACCACGGTTTCGGCCAACTTCGCGCACCTGACCGCGTTTACCGGAAAGCGCGTGCTGCTGATCGACGGCGACCTTCACACGCGTTCGCTGACCAAGGAGCTCGACCCGACCGCCAAGAGCGGATTGCTCGAGGCCCTCAAGGATCCGCAGTCGGTCGGACACCACATCAGGCGCAGCCCGGAGACCGGACTGGATTTCCTGCCTTCGTTCGCCGTTTCGCGCATGGTGAACTCGGCCGACATCATGGCCTCGAAGGCGATGGCCGATCTGCTGTCATTGCTGCGAAACGAGTACGATTACATCGTCATCGATCTGGCGCCGGTGATGCCGGTCACCGACGCCAAGGCCATCAGCCATCTCATGGACGCGTTCGTCTACGTCATCGAATGGAGTCGGACGACCCGGACCGCCCTGCAGGAATCTATGTCGAGCTCCGAAGGCATTCAGAAAAAGGTAGTGGGCGCCGTGCTCAACGGCGCGAACCCGAAGATGCTGAAGCGCATTGAGGGTTACAAAGGCTCGCACTACAACGCCTATTATGTCGAGGGCGCCTAAGGAAAGGCGCTTCTCGCGCCTGACATGACCGTCAGTGGAACTGGATCTGGCGCGGGCGGATGCGGACGTTGATGCCGTGCAGCGGGTGAGCAGAAGCCTGCTGGCGCGCGCGCCAAGCTAACCGCTCGAATGGTTGGAGGCATTCTGGTCCGGCATACGCCAGGAGGGGGTCACAGCGGGGAATCCTCGCGCTTCTCGGCCAATCTCTAAGGCTCGGCCCCGCAGGAACTCTGACTGCAACTGGTAGGCGTGCCGCTCGCTTTTCGAGCGCTCCAGGCCAATTCGCGGGAGCTGACGGACAGTTCGCTGCTGGATTTCAACGACGCGTTTTACGATCGTCTGTCAGCAGCGCGGCCGCCCTCTTCCTCCAGTCGCCCGCAGTTAGGCTGGTGGATGAGATCTGTGACCTGCGCCCTATCTGCTCGACAACTAAGAGGCGTTGAACACCGGACGCAGCGTTCGCGTTCAGTCGGTTCACCAGCGCCAACCGCTGCGGACGCTCAGTAGGCCTCCTGATGGATGAGCGCCAGCGCGGTCTTCAGGATGATCCTGATATCGAGCCAGATGCTCCAGTTGCTGACGTACCAGACATCGTACTCGACCCGCTTCTCCATCAGATCGATAGTCGGCGTCTCACCACGAAAACCATTGACCTGGGCCCAACCCGTCAGCCCCGGCTTCATGTGATGCCGATAGACGTAGTTGCTGATGAGCTGGTCGTAATAATTGTCATGCGCGAGCGCATGTGGCCGCGGTCCTACCAGCGACATCTCGCCGCGAAGAACGTTCCAGAGCTGCGGCAACTCGTCGATGCTGGTCCGGCGCAGCATACGACCAACACGAGTGACCCGCGTGTCGGACTTCGTCGCCTGGGTCACGGTGTGGCCGTTTTCTGCCACCGTCATGGAACGAAACTTCCAGATTTGGAACGGCTTGCCGTTGAACCCGCGACGGGACTGCTTGAAGATCACGTTCCCGCGCGAGTCGAGCTTGATCATGACCGCAGCCGTCGCCAGCAGCGGCGCCAGCAGCAACAGCGCAACCGAGGCAAGTCCGACATCGAGGCAGCGCTTCTGCGCTCGCTCGAACACGGTTAGCGGGGCGCGCTGGATCTCGATGGCAACCGTGCCGCTGACCGGCTGGAACGGACGCGAGACGAGATCGGCGATCGGAAAGTCCGGGAGCAGCCGGATCGGCTGGGGTACCATGCGCAGGTGCTGGCTCACCTTTTGGAGCAGAGGCATCTCATCCCAGTCGATGACCAAGAGATACTCCTCGACATCGGCCGCGCGTGCCTGACGCACGATGTCGCGAATCTCGTGATCCCAGCCGGCTTCGGACGGCCTGAGAACGAAATGGCGTACGACATTGAAGCCGTGCTTGCGCAAATCCTTGAATCGGCTCGACGTGAAATCGAGCGGCTTCAGGCTCAGCAGCACGACCTTGCGATCGACCAGGCGACCTCTGGCATAGCTCGAGTTCAGCGCGCTGCGCCAGAGCACTCGGAGCCCGCCAAGCGCAACGCCGCCGGTCGCGGCAAATAGTAGCGTGGTTCCGCGCGACAGATCTGCTGACGATTTGAGCAGGAATGCCTCAACCGCAAGAATTGTCAGCGAGATGATCCAGATTGCAAGTGTCTTGCGCAGCTGCCAGACGGCATTCAGGAGGCGATGATGATCGTAGATGCCTTGGAAGTAAGAGATCGTCACGAACACCGCGGCAACGACAAGACCGGCACCCACCGACGAATCCTGCTCGGCGACGAGCAGGCGATACAAATTACTCGCCACGAAATAGCTGAGCAGGAGCGCGACGAAGTCACCCGCGATCAGAGCGATCTGGAGGGGGCGTTGGAGGGCACCTCGACGGCTCGACAAAACCGCATAATAGTTTTCCGAACCATAAGTTGCTACAGCCATCCGGACCTCGCTGCCTCGTCACGCGCTCTCGACTGCCTCACTTTGAGCAGTCGACCTTAATTCGCGATGCACCGTCGGCAATCTCTTAACTAAACAAAGCAAGAATGCGGCACCGCACCAAAAAGATAAATCTATTTTCTGCAACGCTGTTGCGCGGAGACCTGAATGCCCAGAGTCCTGTCACAAGCTTGACATTAAGCGAGCATCACGCCGCGTTTCGCGCCACAACGATTTTATTTCACGCATATTTCGAAAGCATTTGAACCATTATTCAACCACGTTGTTTAAGCCGCCATTAGGTCGCCATCATTAACACTCCCCACCATCTGGGGGAGTTGTAGCGTGAGCACAGTTGTTGTTTTCAGTCTGCTGATCGGATCGCTGCTGGGAGGCCGGTTCCGGATTGTCATCCTGCCACCGGCGATCGTGCTTGGTGGAGGGATGATTGGCGCCGTCTCCGATTGGGAGGGACAGGGCGCGCTTCACATTGTCGTCACGATCGTTGTCTTTGCGGCCGTGCTCCAGCTCGGCTATCTCTGCGGCGCGCTTCTGATCCGGCCGCGGGCGACACCGTATCGTACCAAACCCGCGTCGTCGTTCGACAGCCGTAGCTTCGGCTGAGGGGCCGGGACCCGTCGAATCAGCCCCCTCATCAAACCACACGTGATGCTACCGCCGCGCGAACGGACGCTCACACGGCGTGGACGAGAAAAGGCCCTCGGGATGACCGAATTTGTCCATCGCGTATTGACATCTCGAGCGAACCTCTCTGAAAGAGGTGGGCCTCATGGTCACAACCCCAACTCAGAACCGGCCTCGGCCGAAGCTCCCTAACGGCGTGCGCATCTACGCACTCAGCGACATCCACGGCTGCGCGCATCTGCTCGAACAGATGTTCGCAGTGATCGATGCGGACATGGCGAACAGCCGCCCCTATCGGGCGATCGAGGTCTTCCTCGGTGACTACATCGACCGCGGACCGAACTCGCGTCATACCCTCGATCTCCTGATCGACCGCAGCCGCCGCCGCAACACAGTCTTTCTCAAGGGCAATCACGAGGCCTACTTCACCTCGGTACTGGACGACCCCTCGCGCGCCGCCGACTGGTTCCGATTCGGCGGCATCCAGACCCTGATGTCCTATGGAATCTCGGTAGCGCCCGACCTCGGCAAGGACGAGCTGTTCGATCTCGTGCGCGAACTCACCTCCGCGATGCCACCGCAGCACATAGCATTCCTGCGGCAGTTGCGGCCGACATTCACCTGTGGCGACTTCTTCTTCGTCCATGCCGGCGTTCGTCCAGGAATACCGTTGCCCGATCAGCGCGAGCAGGATCTGCTATGGATTAGGGACGAATTTCTCCAGAGCAAGAAGCGCTTTGGGAAATACGTCGTGCACGGCCACACCCCTGTGCGCCAGGCCGAGCTGCTCGAGAACCGCGCCAATATCGATACCGGGGCGTACGCCACCGGCAACCTGACGCTGCTCTCGATTCAGGGCAGCAGCATGCTCGCGATCTAATGAGGTCTTCGCGCCCGCGAAGCGTCAATTGGTGTGATTGGCCGCCGGCCGGTAGTCCGGGAACCGGCTGAGGATCGCAGCCTTCAGGAACTTGAAATGGGCGATCGAGGTGCTGAGCTCCTTGAGCCTGCGCTGACCATTCAGGATTTCCTTGTCGAACAAATCGTGATGGTAATTGTCTAACGCTTCGCGCTCGAGATATTCGTCGTCGCCGTTGCCGATGGTCACGGCCGCGCGCGCCAGCACGTCCTCCACCCGGCGGTTCAGGCCTGATTGCTCACGCTCCGCTGCATGCAACGCGTCCTCGATTGCGACCATGATGGCTTCGATGCGCGCGCGATCGGTGTCCGCGTCGCGCTCGGGCGAACGGGCGCGGAACATCTGCTCACCGCCGAAACGGTCTTTTAGGAAATTGTGTGTGCGGGCCCGCAAGAAGAGCTGAAACATGCGTGCATTCCCGGTTCGAGGCGCCAGACCGGAAAATGGGCCTTGGATGGTTAACAAAGCTTAAAGGCCACAGGAGGTTGCATTCCGACACGTCCCTGTGGTCCAGCGGATGAGGTTCAAATCGTCGCCTTGAGGGCATCCAGCTCGCGATCGAGCGCCTGCTGCCAACTCGGCGGCGTAATGCCGAACCGCTCCCGCAGCCGCGTGAGATCAAGCCGGGAATTGAATGGCCGCTTCGCCTTGACCGGAAATTGGTCCGAAGGGATCGGAATAATTTCCTTCACGGCGAATTTGGCGCCCCTCGCTTGCAGCCCCGAAACGATCGCGGTCGCAAAGCCGTGCCAACTGGTCTCGCCGGTGCAAACCAGATTGACGACGCCGCCGCGCCGCTCGAACGTCTTGCGAAGATCGTCGCCGTTCGTTGGCAGCATTGCAACCACAGATTGTGAGATGGCATTCGCTGTCGTTGGCGCGCCGATCTGGTCGGCGACGATGCGCAACTGCTCGCGTTCTCCGGCAAGCCGCACGATGGTCTTGAGGAAATTCGTACCGGTTGCAGCATACACCCAGGACGTTCGCGCGATCACATACAGGGCACCCGCCTCGGCAATGGCTTGGTCGCCGGCAAGCTTGCTCTGGCCGTACACCGAAAGAGGCCCCGGCGTGCTGTCCTCACGCCAAGGACGATCGCCGAAACCATCGAAGACGTAGTCGGTCGAAAAGTGCACCAGCGGCACGCCGCGGGGCGCGGCCCATCGCGCGATCGCTCTGGGAGATTCCGCGTTGATACGAAACGCGAGCTCACGCTCGTCTTCCGCGCGATCGACGGCGGTATAGGCGGCAGGGTTGATGATTAAGTCCGGCTTGATCATATCGAGCTTGCTGGCAAGCTCGCCGGGCCGCGAGAAGTCGAACTCTTCGCGCGTGGGCGCAACGATATCGGCCCGTCCGTGGAGCAGCGGAAGCAGCGCTCCGCCCACCTGCCCCGCAGTGCCCGTCAAAAGGATCTTCATGTCAGATCTCCCCGTAACGTGGGAGATTCTTCACGTCCGCAAGCAAGGGCGCATCGGCGTCTTTGGGTGAAAGCGAGGGATGTGCGAGGCCCCAGTCGATGCCGATCGCCGGGTCGTCCCATCGCACTGAGATCTCATCCTTCGGGCTATAGAGAGCGTCGCACTTATAGAAGAAATCGGCCGTCTCGGAGAGAACGGCAAAGCCATGCGCGAAGCCGCGAGGCACCCACAACTGCCGCCGATTATCCTCACTTAGTTCGACAGCAACATGACGCCCAAAATTTGGGCTACCGACGCGGACATCGACGGCGACATCCAATACGCGGCCGCGGAGCGCGGTGACCAGTTTGCCCTGCGTCAATGGATTTTGTAGATGTAGCCCGCGCAAAACGCCATAACGCGAACGGGACAGGTTGTCCTGAACGAACGACCGCGCAATCCCATTCTGCGCATAACGTTCGAATTGGTAGCTCTCCAAGAAAAAGCCGCGTTGATCGCCGAATAGCTTCGGTTCGATGATCATAACCTCGGGCAGATCCGTCTTGATAACGTTCATTCTAACGACTTCAACTCCGCACCCAGAACGATCTTGTGCGGTGCACACTATCTGATATTTTCAAATTGGTAAACCAGAGGGACACATGAAGGGAATTATACTCGCTGGCGGAACTGGCTCGCGCCTTTTTCCCGTCACGACGGTGGTATCGAAGCAACTGCTTCCGGTTTTTGACAAACCGATGATCTACTATCCGCTATCGACATTGATGCTCGCTGGTATCCGCGACATCCTCATCATCTCGACACCGCTGGACAAGCCGCTGTTCCAGCGCTTGCTCGGCGATGGATCTGGGATCGGCGTCAATTTCTCGTATGCCACCCAGGAGACACCGCGCGGTCTTGCCGATGCATTCATCGTTGGCCGCGAATTCGTCGGCTCGGATTCCGTCGCGCTGGTTCTTGGCGACAACATTTTCTACGGCCACGGACTGCCTGAAATGCTCACCAAGGCCGCCAGCCGCAAGAGCGGCGCGACCGTCTTCGGCTACGTCGTGAACTCGCCTGAACAATATGGCGTGGTCGAGCTCGGCAGTGACGGACTAGCGCGCTCGATCGAGGAGAAGCCCAGGCAGCCAAAATCGAATGTGGCCGTGACCGGCCTCTATTTCTACGACAACAGCGTGGTTGACATCGCAGCAGGCATCAAACCCTCGGCGCGCGGCGAGATCGAAATTACCGATGTGAATAACGCCTACCTCGCTCGTGGCGACTTGTTCGTCGAAGTGCTTGGTCGTGGCTTTGCGTGGCTCGACACCGGCACGCATGCTTCGCTGGTCGAAGCCAGTCATTTCGTTCAAATCCTGGAGCAGCGCCAGGGCCTGCGCATCGCGTGCCCAGAAGAAATCGCGTTGCGACGCGGTTACATTTCTCTTGAAGCCTTCAAGAAGGTCGCAGAGAAGACCGCCAAAAGCAGCTACGGCGAGTATCTGCAATCAGTAGCCCGTTCCTTCGCCGCTCACGACTGAGGCAGATCATCCATGCGTTTCGAAGGCTCCACAATTTTCGTCACGGGCGGTGCAGGTTTCATTGGGTCCGCCGTCGTCCGTCATCTCCTCCACGACACGCATGCGCGCGTCGTCAACATCGACAAGCTAACTTATGCTGCGAACCTGGATTCGCTTCCCGGCGCCGAAGCAAATTCCAGCTATGCTTTCGAGAAGCAATGCATTTGCGAAGCCACCTCGCTTCGGAAGCTGTTCGAGAAGTACCAGCCCACCGCAGTGATGAACCTGGCCGCCGAGAGCCACGTCGACCGCTCGATCGACGGCCCCGGCGAATTCATCCAGACCAATATTGTCGGCACCTTCACGCTGCTGCAGGAAGCGTTGCGATATTGGAGGGATCTGTCCCCAGACCGCCGTGCGCAGTTCCGCTTTCTTCACATCTCGACCGACGAGGTGTTCGGGTCGCTCGGCAAGGACGGCTATTTCACAGAGACCACGTCCTATTCACCCAATTCGCCGTACTCGGCGAGCAAAGCGTCGTCCGACCATCTGGTCCGCGCCTGGCGCGAGACCTACGATCTTCCGACGATGGTGACGAACTGCTCGAACAATTACGGCCCTTATCACTTTCCCGAGAAGCTCATTCCCCACATCATCATCAAAGGACTCGCCGGAGAGCCGCTGCCGGTTTACGGCGACGGCCAGAACGTCCGCGACTGGCTCTACGTCGAGGATCATGCCAAGGCGCTCACGCTCGTGCTCGAGCGCGGTGCGATCGGCGAGACTTACAATGTCGGCGGCAGAAACGAGCGCACCAATTTGCACGTGGTGGAAACCATTTGCGACATGCTCGACGAATTGTCGCCGCACGCGGCCGGATCTCGACGTAGCCTCATTTCGTTCGTCGCCGACCGTCCCGGTCACGATCGCCGCTACGCGATCGATGCTTCAAAACTCGAGCGCGAGCTCGGTTGGCGTGCTGACGAGAATTTCGAAAGCGGCTTGGCTAAGACGGTTCGCTGGTTCTTCGAAAACCGCCAATGGTGGCAAGCAATTCTCGATCGCGGCTATCAGCAGAAGCGGATCGGCCTCGGTTAGCGGATCGCCCCCTTTTATCGCGACAGCTGCCGTCCCGCATGAAGGTGACGGCAGCTTGACCGCGTCGATCTGCAAGAGGAAATCGTGCGAGGATGGATGGATATTACTTCGTTTGGATTCGCGGCCTGGATGGTCGTCCGATGCCGCAGATCTGGCACGCAGACCAGTTCTTCGGCCCGGAATGGAAATTCAGGCATGTCATGGCCCGGCATATTCTGGACGCAAGAATGCGCGAAATGGGGCTTGATCGACTCACGAAGCTCTTTCCCGCGCCGCGCGGCACCGACGAAGCTGTCTGAAGAGATCGCCCGGAGAAACGAGGCCTTGAAGACTAAACGTAAGGCGAATCGATTCGGCTCCTTGCCATCCAGGCCTTCCATGCGTTTTCATGCTTGCTGTACAGCTCCAACCAGCGTTGCTCGCTGGGAATACGCTGAGAGCTGCGCTCGATTAATATCGCTTCGGTTCGACCGGCATCCGGCTCGCTGTCGAGCCGTTCGAACTCAAAGGTTTCCTCGAGCGTTAGGCCGATCAGGACGCGCCGGCCGATCGCATCGACAAAATATCGTCGCGGCGCATTATTGTTCCTGACGCTCGTCATGCTGCACCTCGCTTGCGATCCAGGGGCAACTCGGATCAGCAGGACACGCCCGCAACCGAGCTCAATGTAATCAGACGATGCGCGGGGAACAATGTCCGGCGCAATTGAACCTACCCGACATGGTTACTTTCGCGCCGCGGCTTTCGGCCGAAATCCGCTCAGAACGCGCGGCGACCTCTAGCAACCGGCTCGTGCTGAGAGCCCCAAGAAGTATCAATCGGCCGTCGTTCCCTCCACACCTGCCACGCGTGCGTCGCGTAGCCAATGCAGAAGCCGGCGAAGATCGAAATTGAAACCCATATCATCCGGAGATCTTTCTGTTGCTGCGCGTCCACCGCCTTCATTTCGGGAGCGAACATTGTCACCTTCGAGTTGTGTCGAGATCGTGATGGCTGGCGCTGATCTTGTTGTCACAGACGGGAATTTTGGCAGCAGCGCGCCTGCATCCTGACCGTTCAAATCAACCCGTGAGCTGGAAGAATAACTTCCACCGACAACAGAATGGCGAAATAGACCCACACAGCCATTGCGACGTGCGTAATGCCGAAGAATACTCCTTCGAATGCCCGCTCTCTCATCTCGCAAGAGGCATGACTGACACTATTTTTTGAAGCATCTCGATCTTCTTCCTTCTTCGTATCGCTTGCGCAATCATAACCGCACGAATTCGACGATCTCATGACGAACACTGCGAGAGACGTTGCCGCCGATGCAAGTGCGATAGCCAACTCGGGCTTAAATACTTTTTTTGAATCGACCCATCACGCCTATTAGATCACGAAAATTTTTCCGAGGAAGCGCTCGAGCAAAATTTGAACGGGTCAAGGGTTTTTACAACTCTGGCAGGAAATCGATCGAAGAGCCGGAGATTTCGAGAGGGACGTCGGCAACACCCGCCAACGACGTCCGCCACGGGAGAGCGTGCCTGCGAAACCGTTGGCGCTAGAGACGATCGGAATAGGCGGGCTGGCGAGAATTGAAGAAAACTCCGGAATCATACGGAGCCCTGCGCGCCTATTTCATCGCGGTAAGGTTGAGGAGTTAGCTTAACCCGCGTTGTTTGTTGCGAAGTCTCACCGATCGCATATCCATGTCCGCACCGGGCTTGCCCCAAGGCCCGGCCCCACCCAAGCAAAGCCGTCGAGCGACATGGGTCCGCTTGGCGGCTTTGTCGTTGTATCGATGTGAGAGGATCGTTTCGGATATGGCGCGCAAGCCCTGGTCGTTCAAGGAAGACCGCCGGCTCATGGAGTTGGCCAAGTTTTCGACGTCGCTGGAGGACGCAGCGAAGCAGCTCGGACGCTCGCCCAATGCGATCAAGCGCATGGCCTTGCGTCTCGGCCTGGTACTGAAATCCAAGGCCGCCAAGAAGAGCTAGCGAGACTACGCGACAATTCGTGGGCGCCTGCCCCTGCAAACGCTTGACGAGGGGCACGGCAAAACGACGCATTCCGTGCGCTTCGACACTCTCGATCTCTGCGCACGCGGATGTTAGACTATCCGATCCAACGTCGGTTGTTTCTCGCCGAGGATGGATCGTTCGGCGGCCTCGGCGTCCGATCCGTAGTCATTTGGAGGACTGCACCATGTTGTGCCGCGCATTCGCCGTAGCTTTGCTCCTGGCTCTGCCTTCCGTGGCGTCAGCGCAGATTCCTGTGGGTTTCGGGTTCCCGAACGGCGCTCCCTGGTGTTCGTTTGGCTTCGATTGCAGATTCCTGAATTTCCGCGAGTGCGCCGACCGGATCTATGATCCCGCACGCAACTGCCTCAAGAATCCGCTTTTCGCGGCCCGCTACCCGACCAATATCGACAAGGGCTGGTCCTACAATCGACGCTGAACCCCGTGCAACCTGGCAGATCCTGAAATCAGCCTTGTCAGACCTCGGGCCGCTGTTGAAAGCAGATAAGGATTTTCGAGCTCTGTCTCGATGTCGTTCCGTAGCATCTGCCCAGCGCCGGTTTCGTCGAAAGGCTTCGGCGTACCGTCAAAAAGTTGCAACACAGAAATCGTCGAGGTGACCGAACTCAAAGATCTCGGGCGCGGCCGCCGTCGTCGCCGAGCTGCGCGAAATATGGCTTGCGCACTGTCATCGACGACGTCGGGCTCGGCCACAGCGGACTGTCGCGACTGGTGCCAACACCATCACGATCGACAGGCTCTTCGTCGACACAATCAATGTAGATGCATCGACCACACGATCGTCGAGATGCTGGTCGCACTCGCCAAGGACTTTCGAATGACGGTGGTCGCGGAGGAATCGAGACGGAAGAACAAATCCGCGCCCTGGTCGCGTCCGGTGTCGAGACCGGACAGGGATATCTCGTCGCCGCGCCGCTACCCTTTTCCGAGTCCAGGGAATTTATGGCGCTGCGTGATGCCGCGAAAGCTCAGGGTAAAGGTGCGCCGGGGGCTCGACTGGCGCGGTTGGTTCGAATTCGGACAGACCCCCGAGCAGTCTGCACAGATACGTCCCGGCGCGATCCACCATTCACGAACGCTGCATCGGCGAGCTACAATCTTTAACGATATTCTCTGCTTTTGGGAGCGGACGCCGGTCGACCGGCTATGATGCCGCAATGCGCCGAAGTCACCTCATGGCAGCCTCAGCAATCTGCCTTGCCCTCATCGCTTACGCCACTTTGGCGCGGCTGGCGGGCCGGCCCGCGCTCATGGGGCACCACGAGGCATATTGGGCTGTCGTCATCGAGCGCTTCAGTGCCTATGGCTTGCTGGGATTTCTTCTCTCTTTCTTGTTGCCTGGCCGCTTCATCACGGCGGGCGCACTTGTCGTTGCCGTCGCGATGGGGCTGGAGCTACTTCAGGCACTGACACTAGATCGCGATCCCGGTCTGCTAGACGTTCTGCAAAAGACAGCAGGAGGCATCGTAGGGGTTATCTTTGCCCAGACGGTCCTGGCTTTCCTTCCCCGTCCGCCGTCCTGACGTCGAGAAAATCTGGCGGGGCGAAGCCGTCAACGCGCCAGGATATCGCCTCCTATTTCATCATCTGAGCGCGCAACTCACCACCGGGCTTCGCGGCCGTGTGACTGTTCGCGTGCCACTTTCCGGCCAACAGATCCGTTGCCTGAGTTCGGTTAGCGTTCGCGGTTCCCTGGATGGGGCTTTACGCCGTCTTGAACGGAAGCACGATGCCTCCGTTCTTTCCGGCATCGAAGTGGCCGTAGAAATGAGCGCCCAGTGCTGGATCTGACAGGCTATAGGTCACCGAATAGGTCAACGTCTTCGTCTCGGTATCGCAGCTTGCCTCTGCCTTGCCCGACCCGGCCGAAGTGTTCGGAGGCACCTCGTTACTGCCCTTCGGATCGACCTGAAGCTTCACTATCTATGCGCTTGCGGCTGCCAGCTGTGATAATCAGCGGCCCCAAGGGGCGCCGCGCCCAAGACTCTCACGCAGGCCCAATGGCTTTCCTCATGACACCCCTCCTGCGGGCTCTCCCGCCCAACTCGGTTGAAACACCCGACCGTAGCCGGAAAATTCCGGACGCGAAATGCTAATACGAGACAACTATCGCGGGAATCTCAGCACCTCTTCAGGACAGTACGAGGCGATAAAGCCACCCCGCGCCTGCCGTTGACCTCATTCGGCGCCAGCAGTTCCGCCATCTGCCGGTGGGCGGCCTGGAGTGCCTCGATGGCGCTATCGAGGTCAAAATCCAACTCGCGGACGGAGGCAAAAAACTTGGCTGTCAGCGCCAGATCCAGTTTGACGCGGGTTGCCCCATCGCGGCTCCTGCGACGGTCAAGCGACAGGTGGATGGCGCGCAACCTCGCTTCGCTGCTGCTGCACTCACAAAAAGTCGCGAGTTCGTCGTATGTCATCCAGATTTGAGGCATGTCCCTGTCCGTCCCTTGTTATGGACCTCACCCTAAACCCGAGCTCTAAAATTATGGTTGCTGCCGGCGTGCAATCTGGCGACATTTTCGCTGCACGATGGTCTATTGAAGCTGAATCAACCATGATTTGCACGCGTGCCCAAAAGGAGCGACGGCGAACGCCCAAGGCTTGCAGCTTTTCAGGATCGTCAAACAGGTTATAACGATGGCGCGACTTGTGCTTTGCGTGGACTTGCTGCCGGCGGCCTCAGCCTGAATGGGCCGTTGCATTTGCGTTGGGTAAACGACATGACTGACCGACCGACTATCCTCGTCACGGGAGGCGCTGGCTATATTGGCTCGCATGCTTGCCGCGCCCTCACTGCAGCCGGCTATCGGCCCGTCGTCTATGACAATCTCACAACCGGACATCGCAGCTTCGTCGGCGGAGATCTGGTGACGGGCGACCTGCTCGACGGCGCGACGCTGGCGCGCGCCTTTGCCGACCAAAAGGTGACGGCCGTGATGCATTTTGCGGCAGCGAGCCTCGTCGGCGAGTCCATGAGCGACCCGCAGAAATACTACATCAACAACGTCCAGGGCACGCTGTCGCTGCTGAAGGCGATGCGAAACGCCGGCTGCCACCGCATCGTCTTCTCCTCGACCGGCGCGGTCTATGGCAATGCCGATTCCAAGACGCTGTCCGAGGATTTCCCCTGTGCACCGATCAATCCCTACGGCGCCTCGAAATGGATGATCGAACGCATGCTGGCCGACTATCGCCAGGCTTACGGTTTCGGAGCATTCTGCCTACGCTATTTCAATGCCAGCGGCGCAGATCCGGCCGGCGGCATCGGCGAATTGCGCGACAACGAGACCCATCTGATTCCGCGCGCCATGATGGCGTTGCAGGGCCATGTCGAGTTTTCCGTGTTCGGCGACGATTACGACACACCCGACGGCACCGCAATCCGCGACTACATCCACGTCACAGACCTCGCTGCAGCTCACGTCGCAGCGCTGAAGCTGCTGGAAGCAGGACATGCCGGCGGCAGCTTCAACCTCGGCACCGGCTCAGGCTTCTCGGTGCGCGAGATCCTGAACGCCATCAGGCAAGAGACCGGACGCGAGGTGCCTCACACCGTCAAGCCGCGCCGGGCGGGCGATCCGACGTATCTCGTCGCCGATCCCTCGGCTGCGCGAAAGGTGCTGGACTTCGTGCCGCGCCATTCCGACCTGACAACCGTGATCAGCACCGCCTGGGCCTGGCACCAGAAGGCGCATCCGCGGAGATAGGCTGCCTAATCGCGTACTGATCCGAATGCCCCTGGTGCGATCGGACGGCGCGGTCGCGACCTGCTCATCAGCCCCTTTGGCAACGTGTCGGCATTGAGTTTCACAACAGCGCAATTGGCGTCGGTGGCCACGACGTCTTGCTGGCTGTAGATCAGGGTGCACTCGAACCTGACGTCAGGCGCCTCCCTTGCCGTGCCCCAGCATGTCGCTACCGCGCCGCTGCAATCGCCCCAGAGATTGGCCTCGACTTCGTCCGTACCAAACACGCTCGGAGGGCCCTCGGTATGGCGCTTCACGGTCAGGACAGCCGTGAAGCGTTGCTGATCGACCTGGTAGCAGCCGCCATAGGTGAAGAAGCTGTCGCTGCCGGAGATTCGTCCCTCGGTCAAATCGACTAGGCCCGTGCCCTGGCCACGCGGGGTCCTGAACCAGGCAGCGTATTTGCCATCTCTCAGCATGAAAACATCCGTCGTAAAATCCAGACGTATTTGCTGGTAACTCTGGGGCGCGACAATGACCGATATGGCACGCGTTCCGCCACGGTTAACGCCCTGCAAAGCCAGTTCCTAAAATTGCCGGCGCAGGGCTGCGCCGCAACGACAGCAAGCTCAAAACAGTTCTATGCCGTCATCCGCAGGCTCGACTGCGTCGACCCCGCGGGTGGCCGCGCTCGACGACAGCCCAAGGGCTTGCAAGAAGTCCCGATGAACGTCGCGCTCGCGCTCCATCGTGTAGCGCGCGAAGAGATCGTCGAGCAGCGCCTCGTCCTGCGGCTCGGGCCGATGCATGCCCGCGCTCGCCGTCTCGAGGCGCGCGGCAACAGCGGGCAGCGTTGCAGAGGACTCGCCGAGCGAGCCCATCAGGCCTTGCGCCGAATTCATCAGGCCTTCGAACTCGGCGCCTTCGTCGACGAGGCGGGTTATCAGCTTGCCGAGCCGTTCGTTGCCGACTTCGACCTCGCGCAGCGCCTGGAGGATCTGCGGCTCGAGCTTGGCGAGCTGGGTGGGATCGCCCTGGACGCGGAGCTCCTTCAGCTCGTTCGCCGACTGCTCGATGCCGTCAAGGACCGGCCGCAAGCGTCCGGCGCCTGCCGAGACCTGGTCAGCGGTCGCCTTGAGCTCGTTGGCAATGACCACGAAGGCGCTGCCGCGGCTGCCGAGATGGCTTGCCTTGAGGCCCGCGTTCATGCCGATCAGCGTGATATCGACCGTGGCTTCGGCGAGACCTGCGATGGCCTGACGGAATTTCGCCAGCGTCTCCTCGACGACCGCCAGTGCCTCGTCGACCGAACGGCCCGCACTCTCGCAGGTCGCAATCAGGGTCGAGGCATGGGCCAGCGTCTGCTTGATGCGGGCGAGGAACGACGACGAGGAGCCGTTCTCGCCGCCGAACAGCGAGCGGCCGTGACCGACGACGCCACTGGCATCATTCAGGATCGCGGACAGCGCCCGGACGATCTGACTGATATCGCCGCCGAACTCGCGTTGCGCGTCCCTGAGCTGAGCCGCCTGCAGCCCGCGGATCGCATGGGCGCCGTCTTCGCTGGCGACAGGCCCGGGAACAAGGCTCGGCTCTGAGCCGGACGACAAGCGCAAGCCGTGACAGACGTGTTCGAGGCGCTGCCGCGTGCTGTCGCCGGCCTGCAAGGATATGATCGCGCTGCCGACGGCTTCGGCGATCTTCCGCGTGCTGCCGCTGGCGAGATCGGCGAGATGGCTACTCTTGCTGCGCTGGTCGCGCAGGCCGGAATAGGCTGCGCCGAGCTCGGCGCTCTCCGCCACCAGCTGGTCACCGTAGCTTTTCTCGAACTCCTTCTGCCGGCCGGATGCGGTGATGACGGCCTCCGACAAGCGCTGCTGGTCCCGCGCGCAGCCCTCGATCGAACCCTGCACGGCCTTGCCCAGATCGTAAGCCTCCTGCGTGAAGGCCAGAAAGCCCTCGCGATCGCCATCGAGCGATGCCGCCTCGATCCGTGCGCTGCGTGCGATGATGGTGATCATCTGGATATGCTTGAACAGCGGCTTCAGCAGGGCGGACGCCTCCGTCGTGCTCTTGCCGATCATCGCGAGCAGCGCGCTCTCGGCGGGCAGCGCCCGCGACAGCTCGCTCAATCGCGCCGCGATCTCCCGCAACGCGGTCGCGGCGCCTTCGATCTCGGCGCCGGATAGCTCTCCGGAGAGAGACGCGAGCCCCTGATTCAGCTCCTTGAAAATGATGTGGCCGCGACCGAGGTCGTGACCGACGCGCGCAAAGACGTCCTCGATACGCGACGAGACGCCTTCGACCGCGGCAATCGCATCCGTCAAATTGCTGGCCGCAATGGCAGTCATCGCGATCAACCCGCCACCGCTGGGTGTCCGGCCTGATACCACTGCATGATCTCGCGCGGGATATGGTTCAGTGAGACCACTTTCTCGACACCGCCGTGAGCGATGGCTTCCTTGGGCATGCCGAACACCACGCAGCTTTCTTCATCCTGCGCCCGTGTCGAGGCGCCGAGCTTGCGCATCTCCAGCATGCCGCGCGCGCCGTCGTCACCCATGCCGGTCATGATGACGCCGAGCGCGTTGGCGCCGGCATGCTGGGCCGCCGAGCGAAACAACACGTCGACCGAGGGGCGATGCCGCGACACCGGCGGCCCGTCCTTGATCGCGACCTGGTAGCGCAGGCCGATGCGCTGGAGCAGCATGTGGCGGGCGCCCGGAGCAATATAGGCGCAGCCAGGCAAGACCGGCTCGCGATCCTCCGCCTCCTTGACGCGGATCTGGCAGATGCTGTCGAGGCGCTTGGCGAACGCGGCAGTGAAGCCCGCCGGCATGTGCTGGACGACAAGAATCGGAGGACAGTTCGCCGGCAACATCTCAAGCACGTCGTTGAGCGCTTCGGTTCCGCCCGTCGAGGCACCGATGCAGACGATGCGTTCGGTCGTCGGCCGAACCTTGCCCTGCACCGGCGGAGGGATGATGGCGTCAGCCGTGAGCTTCTTCTCGATCACCCGCCGCTCCGTGCGCGGCCGCACGCGCGCACGCGCCGCCGACTTCACCGACTCCCGCAAGCGCGTCGAACACTCGAGCAACGCCTGACGCGTGTCGATCTTCGGCTTAGGCACGATATCGACGGCGCCGGCCTCGAACGCCTCGAAGATCACGTGCGAGCCTTCCTCGGTCAGCGAGGAGCAGATGATCACGGGGATCGGACGCTGCGCCATGATCTTGCGCAGGAACGTCATGCCGTCCATGCGCGGCATCTCGAGATCGAGGATCATGACATCGGGGATTTCGTCCTGGAGGCGCTTTGCCGCCACGAACGGATCGGACGCCGTCGCCATCACCTCGATATCGGGGTCGTCGTTGAGGATCGTCTGAAGGATTTGGCGCACCGACGCCGAATCATCCACGATCAGTACGCGAACTTTCTCCCTCGGCATGTTGCAAAGTGCTCCCGATCAAACCTGGAAAATGGTCGGCTGAACCTGCTTCAGGCCCGGAACAGCACTGTGGACCATCGACTCGGAATGTCCGACCAGCAAATACCCGCCGGGCCGCAAATGACTGCAAAGCTGCTCGACGACCTTCCGCTGCGTCGGCTTGTCGAAATAGATCAGCACATTGCGGCAGAAAATCATGTCGACGTCGCGGTCGACGGGATAGGACTGATCCATCAGGTTCATCCGCATGAAATGCGTCATGCGTCGTAGTTCCGGCGCCACCCGCACTTCGCCGCGCGACTTGTCGCGTGAGGACAGGAAATACCGCTTCACGAACGGTTCGGGCACCGGCGCCAGCACGTCGCGGGTGTAGATCGCAGTCTTGGCGAGGCGCAGCACGGCGGTCGAGATGTCGGTTCCCAGGATGCGATACTGAAACCGCGATCCGGTTCGCGTCATGTCGTCCAGCACCATGGCGACCGTATAGGCTTCCATGCCGGTCGAGCTCGCCGAGCTCCAGACTTTCAGATTCGCATTCTTGCGGCCGTGCGACTTGAGCAGCGCAGGGATGGCGATCTCCCGCATGAAGGTGAAATGCTGCGGCTCGCGAAAGAAGTCGGTCTTGTTGGTGGTCACCACATCGATCAGATGGGTGAGCTCGGTGTCGAAGTGATCGGCTTCAAACAGGTTCTCGACATATTCGTTGAGGTCGGTGAAGTTCAGGGCGCGCACACGCTTGTGCAGGCGCCCCTCCAGCATCAGTCGCTTGCCCTGCGGCAGCTTGATGCCGACCTGGCCCTCGATCAACTCGGCGATGGTGCGGAAATGGCGATCCGACAGATGCACAGCCGTATCCTGCAAGGCGGGCATCACGGCCGCCCGCCCCGGCCTCGAAGGCCCGCATGCAATTGATATCGGGCCATCAGGGCCATCTGGAATCCTACGCGTTTACAACGAAAGAAGGCAGGCCCACCTCCAGGGTGGACCCGCCCCCAAAATCCTTAGCGCTGAAAATCAGCGTCCCGATCATCCTCACCGTCGTGCATGTCGAAGGCAAAACCGCCGCCGCCCGCGGCCTTCACCGCGCGCGCAGGCCTTGCCTGCGGCTTCCGGGCGGGATGCTCGACCGCTGCCATGGTCGCAGCCTTGGCGCGGAGCTGGGTGACGGCCCGATCGATCGGCGCCAGCGCCTGGCTCTTGCTGCCATGCTCGATGCGGAAATAGGCGATTGTCGACTGCAGCTGCTCGGCCTGCGAAGCCAGCTCTTCCGAGGTGGACGACACCTGCTCGGAGGCGCTGGCATTCTGCTGGCCGACCTTGTCGAGCTGCTGGATCGCCTGGTTGATTTGCGCCGAGCCGACGTCCTGCTCACGGCACGCGGCGGTGATTTCCTCGACCAGCTCCGCCGTCTTCTTGATGTCAGGAACGAGCTTGGACAGCATGGAACCTGCTTCCTGCGCGACCTTGACGGTGTCGGCCGACAGCGTGCCGATCTCGGCGGCGGCCGCCTGGCTGCGCTCGGCGAGCTTTCGGACTTCGGACGCGACCACCGCAAAGCCCTTGCCGTGCTCGCCGGCGCGCGCGGCTTCGACCGCGGCGTTCAGCGCGAGCAGGTCGGTCTGGCGCGCGATCTCCTGCACAATGGTGATCTTTTCGGCGATGGTCTGCATCGCATTGACCGCGCGGCCGACCGCAGCACCGCTGGCTTCGGCGTCCTTGGCCGACTGCGCTGCAATCTTCTCGGTCTGGTTGGCGTTGTCGGCGTTCTGCTTCACGTTCGATGCCATCTCCTCCATCGAGGAAGATGCTTCCTCGGCCGACGAGGCCTGCTCGGTTGCGCCTTGTGACAGCTGCTCGGCGCTGGCCGAAAGCTCCTGGCTTCCGGCGGAGACATTCTGCGCCGCGGTGAGAGCTTCCGACACGATCTGGCGGAGCTTTTGGACCATACGTTCGAGCGCGAGGCCGAGGGTGTCTTTGTCCGACAGAGGTTTCGCCTCGACGGTGAGATTGCCCTGCGCGATCTCGTTGGCGACGGCCGCGGTCGCGTTCAGGTTCTTGGTCATCGCGTTCAGCGAAGCGATGAGATCGCCGATTTCGTCGTTGCTGGAGACGTCGATCTTCTTGCTGAGATCGCCGATGGCAACCGCGTCAGCCAGTCCGACTGCGCTGGCAAGGGCACGGCTGATGCCGATCGCGATCCAGGTCGCGGCTATCGCGCCGATCACGAGCGAGGCGAGGATCAGGCTGATCAGCATGATCTCGGCACGACTGCCTTCGACCCTGGCCTGCTCGCTCTCCGCCGCCATCATCTTCTTGACGTAGTCGATATACTCCTTCGCGGCATTGAGCGCGGGCGTCATGGCCTTGAGCCCTTCGGTCATCGAATTCTCGGCCGCCTTGACCTTATCCTGCTTGGCCAGTTTCAACGTCTGGTCCTGCACCGCATTGGCGCTGACATAGGCGGCTCCGAACTTGTCGAGCAGCTTCTTGCCCTCTTCGCTCGCACCGACATAGGCTTCGTTCTTGATCGCCGCCACGCGCTCGCGCGCCTCGGCGATGAGACTGACGAACTTGTCCTGATCCGCTTCGGTCGGCGCGAGGATCGCATTCTTCTCGGCGCGCACCTGAAGCAGCGCATTTTCCTGCAACTCCGCCACCTTGGCGAGGCGCGCTGCCCGTGCCGACAGGTGTTCGGTGGTCCCAACGGTGTCGTTGAGCTTCAGATAGGCGACGCCGCCGGCAATCATCGACAACAGAATGACGACGCCGAATGCGCTCGCAAGCTTCGCTTTGACGGTAAATCTCATGATTAGCCCCGGTCTTCGAATTGTTGAATTGAATTGCTTACGCCCGATCCCGCGCTACAAATTACGAATTCAGGCCGCACAGGATGCATCCAACTGCGTGGCTCTTCCTTCCGGAATCTCGTCTGCGGCCATCAACCTGGCCAGATCGAAGATCACGACGAATTTCTCGCCCTTGCGGCCGATGCCGGCGGCGTAATCCGACTGCCATTTGCCCCCCACCTCGGGGATCGGCTCGATCGCCTGCTCGTCGATATCGGTGACCTCGAACACGCAGTCGGCCACGAAGCCGACGCCGACGAGGCGGTCTTTCATCGGCACGTCGAGGATGATGATGCGGGTCGCCTCGGTGGCCGCCACGGCCGGCAGCCCGAGCTTGGTCCGGAGATCGACGATCGGATAACCAGCGCCGCGCACGTCGATCATGCCGAGCAGGAAGTTCGGCGCATGCGGCAGACGCGAGATCGGCCGCATGTCCAGGATTTCCCGCACGTTGCGGATGCTGATGCCGAACGTCTCGCCGGCGAGCCCGAGCGTCAGATATTGCGAGGTTGCGGCCATGCTTAAGTCCGGGTCAGATGGTTGTTGTTGTCAGCGCTGGAACTCGGCGTCGCGATCGTCTTCGCCGTCGTTCATGTCGAAAGCGAAACCGCCACCACCGGCGACCTTCATCGCGCGCGCCGGCTTGCGAGCGGGCACAGGCTTCTTGGCACCGCGTTCGGCCGCCCGCATCTGCCCTGCCTTGCTGCGGAGCTGGGTGACGGCACGGTCGATCGGCGCGGCCGCGGCGCTCTCGCCACGTCCGGCCTGCTCGATGCGGAAGAACGAGATGGTCGATTGCAGCTGCTCGGCCTGCGAGGCCAGCTCTTCCGAGGTGGATGAGACCTGCTCGGAAGCGCTGGCGTTCTGCTGGCCGACCTTGTCGAGCTGCTGGATCGCCTGGTTGATCTGGGAGGAGCCGACGTCCTGCTCGCGGCAGGCGGCGGTGATTTCCTGCACCAGCTCGGCGGTCTTCTTGATGTCGGGCACGAGCTTCGACAGCATGGAGCCGGCTTCCTGCGCGACCTTCACGGTCTCACTTGACAACGTGCCGATATCGGCCGCGGCGGCCTGGCTACGCTCGGCAAGCTTGCGCACTTCGGAGGCGACCACCGCAAAGCCCTTGCCATGCTCGCCGGCGCGCGCGGCCTCGACCGCGGCGTTGAGGGCGAGCAGATCGGTCTGGCGCGCAATCTCCTGCACGATGGTGATCTTCTCGGCGATGGTCTGCATCGCTTCGACGGCTCGGCCGACGGCAACGCCGCTGGCCTCGGCGTCCTTGGCCGACTGCGCAGCGATCTTCTCGGTCTGGTTGGCGTTGTCGGCGTTCTGCTTCACATTCGAAGCCATCTCCTCCATCGAGGAGGACGCCTCCTCGGCAGACGAGGCCTGCTCGGTCGCGCCCTGCGAGAGCTGCTCGGCGCTTGCGGAAAGCTCCTGGCTGCCGGCGGAGACGTTCTGGGCGGCGGTGAGCGCCTCCTGGACGATCTGCCGGAGCTTTCCGACCATGGCGTTCAGCGATCTGACAAGATCGCCGATCTCGTCGTTGCTCGCCGACGGAATCGTCTGGTTGAGATCCCCCTGAGCCACGGCGCCGGCAAGGCCGACCGCGCGGCCAAGCGACCGGCTGATCGAGATCGAAATCCACAAGGCGGCACCGATCGCTACCAACAGCGAGACGCCCAGAAGAGTCATCAGCATCAACTGCGCCCGATATCCCTCCTCCTTCGAATCGACGGCCTGTTCGGCCATCTGCTTCTTGGTGTTCTCGACATAGGCGCCCATCGACTCGAGCGCTTCGTTCACGATCTTGCGGCCCTCATTGGTGGAGCGCTCGGCGGCCTGGGCCTTGTCGGTCTTAGCGATCCGGATCGTCTCTTCCTGATAGGCATTCATCTTGGCGTAAGTCACGGCAAAGGCGTCGAGCAGCTTCTTGCCGGCCTCGCTCGCCAGCGCGTAGACTTCGTCCTTGGTCTTCAAGGCGACCTCGCGACGCTTTGCCGCGTCGGCAGCGGCCATCTCGACCTCTTTCTCGTCGCCGATAATGGCGTTCTTTTCCGCGCGAAGCTGAATGAGAATATTCTTCTCGACTTCGGTCGCCTTCTCCATTCGCTTGGCGCGCAGGACCATACTGTCGGCGGTCGCCATCATGTCGCCGAGCTTCTTGTAGGCCACGCTGCCGGCAACCATTGACAGGACGATAACCAGGCCGAACGCGCTGGCAAGCTTTGCCTTGACCGTAAATCTCATATCAGCCCCTTAAACCCGGTCTCGCCCCGAGACCCTTTCAATTCAGAATGCGTTCCATGTTCGGAACGATGACGAACTCTTCACGCCATTTCGCAATGAAGCGAATGAACTCAGGCTTCCAGTGCATGCCGACGCGCGGCGTCTGCTGCACGTCGGTCTGCGAGATCTCCGTGACTTCGTAGACCTTGTCGGCGGTGACGCCGACGAGAACAGGCTCACCGTCGAGATCGAGCTCGATGACGACGATGCGCGTATCAGCGGAATCGTCGAGCTGGGGCATGCCAAAACGGATGCGCAAATCCGCAAGCGGAATGACGTTGCCGCGCACGTTGATCACGCTGGGAACGAAAGCCCGCGCGCCGGCCACCTTGGTCACGGGCACGGGGTCGATGATCTCGCGCACAAGGCCGGCGTCGAGCGCGAATTTCTCCTCGCCGAGGCCGATCATGACGACCTGCATCGCGCCTGACTGGTGTTCGGCTGCCTGTCCGTCGGTCATCACGCCGCCTCGCTGATATGCTGCTTCTCGACCTTCGACTGCGCCAGCGTGACGAGCTGCGCGACATCGAGGATCAGCGCCGCCGTGCCGTCACCCAGGATGGTCGCACCGGAGAAGATGGTGACGTCAGAATGCAGCTTGGAGAGCGACTTGATGACGGTCTGGTGGTTGCCGATGATCTGGTCGGCGACGAGGCCGACATGAGTCTCACCGGTCGAGATGATGATCGTCTTCTGGTGTCGATCGGGCGTACCAGTCGACGACATGATCTCGCGCAGGCGCAGGAAGGGCACCAGATTGCCGCGCACATTGAGGAAGTTGCGACCGCGCGAGCGCTCGTCCTCGGTTGTCAGCTCGATGCATTCCTCCACCGCCGACAGCGGAATGATGTAGCGACCTTCGCCGACACGGATCAAAAGGCCTTCGATGATCGCGAGCGTCAGCGGCAGGCGGAGCGTCACCGTGGTGCCCTGGCCCGGCCGCGTCGACAGGTCGATCGAGCCGCGCATGTTCTCGATGGTGCGCTTGACGACGTCCATGCCGACGCCGCGACCTGACAGCGCCGAGATGGTCTGCGCGGTCGAGAAGCCCGGATGGAACAGGAACTGGTGGATCTCGTGATCGGAGAGCACGGCGCCGGCGGCGATCAGGCCCTGCTCTTCGGCCTTGGCGCGGATGCGCGCGGTGTTGAGGCCGCCGCCGTTGTCCTTCACCGTGACAAGGACCTGTGCACCGGAATGCACGGCCGCGAGCTCGATGCGGCCCTGCTCGGTCTTGCCGTTGGCAGCGCGCGTCGCAGTGTCCTCGATACCGTGGTCGATGGCGTTGCGGATCAGGTGCACCAGCGGATCGGCCAGGCACTCGATCATGGTCTTGTCGAGCTCGGTGTCCTCGCCCGTCGTGACGAACTCGACCGGCTTCGACAGATCGCGCGAAAGATCGTGGATGAGGCGGCGGAAGCGGCCGAACAGCGAGCCGATCGGCACCATGCGCGCGCCCATCGTGGTATCGCGCAGCGACGAGGCAAGACGCTCGATCTCCTCGGCGATCATCTTGATCGAGAGATCGGAACCGGAGGCCGCGAGCTGGGTCAGCCGCGCCTGGGCGATGACGAGCTCGCCGACGCGATCCATCAGTTCGTCGAGGCGCTCGGCCTGGACGCGGACCGTGGCGATGCCGCGATCGTCGCGCTTGGCTTCAGCCTTCGGTTCCGGCTTGGATTCGAGTTTCGCTTCAGGCTTTGCCACCGGTTTCGGCCCCGCCTTTGCGGCAGGCTCAACGGCGACCTGCGCGGCGACAGCCTCAACCACCGGTGCGGGCATCTCGACGGCCGGAGCGGGCTCGTCGTCGAGCAGCTGGAACAGCGGCGCTGGCGCGGGCGCTTCGACGTGCTCCAGCGGCAAGAGCGTCAGCTTCATCTCGTCAGAGACGAACATGAAGACGTCGTCGATCGCAGCCTTGTCGCAAGCCGCGTGCAGCTTGACGTCCCATTTGAGATAGCAGTCTTCCGGCTCCATCTCGTCGAGGAAAGGAATGCCGTCGGTCACGGGAACCACAAAGCAGGGACCGAGCTTGCAGAGATCTTCCAAGAGATCGAGCGGATTCGATCCGTTACGCAGGATGTGGGATTCGAATTCCAGATAGAGATGCCAGCCGGCCTGCTTGCTCTCGACGGGCGCGAGCGGCGGCGCTTCAACGATCTCGGCGACCGCAGCGGCAGGCTGATCCGACGACACGAAGCGCTTGAGATCGTCGAGGATGGCTTCGCCGATGATGTCGTCGGTCGACTGCGGATCCTCGATCAGCGCGCGGATATAATCCTTCGCGGCGAGCGCGACCGAGATCAGCTCCTGGGTCGGCTTAATCTCGCCCTTGCGGACGCGATCGAATGCGGTCTCGAATTCGTGGGTGAAGGAAGCGACCTTGTCGAAGCCGAACATCGCACCCGACCCCTTGATCGTGTGCAGGGCGCGGAAGGCGGAATCGACCAGCTCGCGGTCGTCGGGACGCTGGCCAAGGTCGAGCAGGGCCCCTTCCAGGACCTCGAACAGCTCGCTGGCTTCCTGGCGGAAGACCTCGGTCGGGTCCACCGCGCTCATGCGCGCACCAGTTTTGCGACGACGGCGAGCAGCTGCTCAGGCTTGAACGGCTTGGTGATCCATCCCGTCGCGCCGGCGCTCTTGGCCTCCTGCTTCACCGTGTCATTGGATTCGGTGGTCAGGAACACGATGGGCATGCCCACCGCGCTCGGCAGCTTGCGTAGCGCCTTGATCAGCTCCAGCCCGTTCATGACGGGCATGTTGAGGTCGGTGATGACGAGGTCGAGCTTGCCGGCCTGTGCCTTGGCGAGGCCTTGCGCGCCGTCACCGGCCTCGATCACGTTGTGACCCGCCGGCTCGAGCACGACCTTGATCATCTGCCGGATGCTGGGAGAGTCGTCGACCGTGAGAATCGTGGCCATTAGACGCCATCTTTCTTTTGCGGGAAGTGCTGATCGATCATCGCTTCACTGGCGAAGCCGGCGCGGCGAAGGGTGTTGCGCAGAGATTGGGAAAAGGAAGTCAGGACCACCGGGCGGCCTTGAGCATCGCCGGTCTTGGCGGCCGACAGCAGAAGCTGGATCGAGGTCACGTCAGCCTTGTCGACGCTGGAGCAGTCGATCTCGAGCCGGTCCTGCCGACCGAACGCTTCGCGGATCAAGTCATAAACGCTGCGGATGGCAGCAATGCTGCAATCGGCGGGCAGCCGCAGGGACCACTTCGACTCGGTCGCATCAGACGACATTCGTCCCCCAATTTCCTCAGGATTCACTGCACGCATGGCGCGAATCCCGCATGGTGAATATCTGCGTCGGAGAGTATGCAAACCCCTAACAGAGTGACCCGTACAACTACGGGTCACAATCCGGAGAATCTCGCGTATGCATGCAAGCGTGCATCACCGCACAAATTTCATGCGTTGCGCGCAGGGGCGAGGCAGCTCGTATGTTTGCTTCACGTTAAATCGCGGGGGCTATTCGTTGAGGCCGTGCTTCGCCATGCGAACGAGTCCGGCCGCCGATGCTGACCCAAGCGCTTCTGGTTGATGACAGCCGCTCTGTCCTCAATTTTCTGAAACGTCATATCGAAGCGGAAGGCCTCGTCGAGGCCACAACCTTCCTCGATCCCGTCGAAGCGCTGGCTTGCGCGCGCGAACGCGCATTCGATCTCGTGCTGGTCGACTACGAGATGCCGCACATGGACGGCATCAGCTTCATCCGCGCGCTTCGCACGCTGCCGGGCTGCGCCGACATCCCGATCGCGATGATTACGTCGCGGCAGACCGACGACGTCAAGATGGAAGCGCTGCAGGCGGGTGCAACCGATTTCCTGCCGAAGGCACCGCAAAGCGTCGAGATGACCGTGCGTCTGCGGAATTTGATTCAGCTTGGTGCAGCCGTACGCAAGCTCAACGATCGCGCTGCACATCTGGCGAGCGAAGTCGCGGCCGCAACGCGCAAGCTCGGCGAGCGCGAGGAAGAGATCATCCTGCGGCTCGCGCTCGCAGTCGAGTATCGCGACAACGATACCGGCGAGCACGCGCTGCGGGTCGCCCGCTACAGCCGCATCATCGCCGAGCAGCTGGGCCTCCCGGCCCGGCTCTGCCGGGACATCTATCTCGCGGCTCCCCTGCACGACGTCGGCAAGGTCGCGATTCCCGACAACATCCTGCTCAAGCCCGGCAGGCTGACCGACGAGGAGATGGCGGTCATCCGCACCCATGCCACGATCGGCGAGAAGATCCTGGCCGACTCCAGCTGCGAGTTGATCCAGCTCGGCGCACAAATTGCCGCAGGCCATCACGAGCGCTGGGACGGCGCCGGCTATCCAAACGGCCTGAAGGAAGATGAGATCCCGGTCCCGGCGCGCGTGGTTGCGGTCGCCGACGTTTTTGACGCCCTGACCACGCGGCGCCCCTATAAAGAGCCAATGCCGCTGGACGTCGCGCGCGACTATCTGGTCCAGAACTCGGGGCGGCAGTTCGACCCGGCCTGTGTCGAGGCTTTCCTGTCGCGCTGGGATGGAGTGGTTGGGATTGCCACCGGGCAGACGACGCTGCCGTTGCAGAAATCCGAGACCGCCCTCTCACCCTTTGTATTAGGAGTGACCGGGAGCCATCCGGCGCAGGACCGCGCGGCCGACGCCGCTACGGCGGTCTGATATCCCGTCCACAGGTCACGGTTTGCGGCGGCGCCGTTTTCTGTCATCACAGGCTTGAACCCGTTCCTGCTAGGCTGCACCAACCAAGTGTGATTCTGATCACACTTGGCTCGGGGCCATCCCCTGCTAGGGTCGCGCCGGGACGTGGGTCAGCACACACCGTTCGAACTGGAAGAGACAGTCATGAGAACCCTGATCGGCGCGCTCTTCGGCGCATTTTGCCTCGCCGCCCCTGCTGTCGCCGAGACGCCGGCCGCGATCGTCGAGGACGTCCAGGGCAAGGTCGACGGCATCGAATTCATGGACTACGTGGCGCCGGGCAAGATCATCAAGCTCGGCCCCAAGGCCGGCGTCACGCTCAGCTATCTGAAATCCTGCCTGCGCGAGACCATCACCGAAGGCGTAGTGCTGGTCGGCGCCGAGCAGAGCACGGTGCAACTCGGCAATGTCCAACGCGTCAAGGTGCCGTGCGATGCCAACGCCGTGCAGCTCTCCGAGCGCGAGGCGAACCAGAGCGCGGCGACCACGTTTCGCACCATGCGAGCGGACGCCAATCGCGCGCCGGCGAAGCTGCCGACCATCTACGGCACCGCGCCGATGATCCAGGCCAAGAGCGGCAGCACGCTGGTGATCGAACGCACCGACGGCAAGGAGCCCGAGATCAGCCTGCCGCTCAAGGGCAACATCATGGTCGCCGGAAAATTCTTCGACCTCTCGAAGGCCGGAAAGTCGCTGACGCCGGGCGGCAGCTATCTCGCGAAACTCGGCAACAAGCGCTACACTTTCCAGGTCGATGCCAGCGCCACCGCGTCACCGACGCCGATCATCGGGCGTCTGCTGAGGCTCGAATAGACCGATAGCGACAGCAACGATGCGGCGGATCGGCAGGCGGGACATCGTTGCAGCGATCGTGATCGCGCTCGTCACGGGCGCGGCGTTCACCTCGCCACCGCTCCAGGCGCTGAAGGGGCTCTCACTCGACATTCTCACGGCGTTGCGCTGGACGCTGGTCGGCGACAGCCGCGATCCCGCGGCATCGCCGGTCGTCGTCGTGGCCATTGACGGGGAGACCTACGACACCCCGCCTTTCAAGGGATCCCCGACGCAGACCTGGACGCGTGAGGTCGGCCGGGTGCTCGGCAGCATCACCGAGGGCGGCGCCAAAGTCATCGGCTACGATGTGATCTTCAAGAATTCGATCGAGCAATCGGACATTCCCTTTGGCGACGCTCCGGTCGGTGCGCGCCTGAAAGGATTTGACCGCGACTATCTGATCGCGCTGCGCAAGCTGTCCGACAGCGGCAAGCTGGTGCTCGGGGAGGTCCTCAGCAACGACCATCCCGAGTCGCCCTTCCCGGCCCAGCGGCTTGCGGTGAAGAACAATGTTCGCGCCCTCAATGTCTACACCGACCCCGATGACGTGATCCGTCGGATGCCGCTGAGCTTTTCCATCGCCGGCCAGCAAGTGCCTGCCATGGCCGTCGAACTCGCCTCGCGCGCGCTGGGTGCAAAGCCGGAGACCGGGGCAAGTGGCGCGACGAATTTGTCGGGCTACGCGATTCCGAGCGCAATTCCCAATACGATGACGCTCAACTTTCGCGGCATGGGCCGCGACATTCCGGCCTATTCCTTCGCCGATTTGCGCGCCTGCGTCGAGAAGGGAGACATGGACTTCTTCCGCCGCGCCTTCGACGGCAAGGTCGTGCTGCTGGGCAGCATCCTCACCTTCGATGACCGCAAGCTCACCTCGATGCGCCTGGCCCGCGATTATGACGGAACACGGGGATCGCGATGTGCCTTGCCAGCGCCTGCGAATGCCGAGCAAATGGCCCGCAGCGGGATCGCCGGCGTCTTCGTCCATGCCACGGTCGTGCGAAACCTGATCGAGCATGATGCCGTCACCGAGCTCGGCTTCGCGCAGCGCTCGCTCCTGGCGATCATCTTCGCAGCGATCCTGGCTTGCGCCGCCTGCATGCTGGCGCCGGGCCGCGCCCTGATCGCCTGGCTGGCGCTGTCCGCCGCCTACACGGCCGTCGCCGTCGGCGCCTTCGTCCACGCATTTGCGCTCCCCCTGACCGAGCCGGTGCTCGCAGGCCTGACCGCCATCGCGATGATGATCGGCTACCGCTTCGTGATCGCCGACCGTGAGGAGCGCTTCCTGCGCAAGAGCTTTGCCTTCTACCTTGCGCCCGAGGTGATCGACAGCATGGTTACGTCCGGCAAGATGCCTGCGCTCGGCGGCGAAATGCGTGACGTCACCATGTTTTTCTCGGACCTGGCAGGCTTCTCTTCGATTGCCGAGAAGATGACGCCGGGCGAGCTGGTCGCATTGATGAACGACTATCTGTCGGCGATGACCGACATCATCGAAAGCCATGGCGGCTATGTCGACAAATATATCGGCGATTCCATCGTCGCGATATTTGGCGCGCCGGCCGACGATCCCGACCATGCCCGGCACGCTGTCGCGGCCGCGCTGCGATGTCGCGATCGCCTCCAGGAGCTCAACGCCAGCCATCCCGCGTTCCGGGGACGCGGCCTTGCTCACCGCATGGGGCTGAACAGCGGCGAAGCCGTAGTCGGCAACATCGGCTCTCGCCGGCGCTTCAACTACACCGTCATGAGCGACACGGTGAACCTGGCTTCGCGGCTCGAAGGCGCCAACAAATATTATGGCACCGTGATCATGGCGTCCGAGGCTACCGTGAACCAGAGCCGCAGCGCCTATACTTGGCGTGAGCTGGACCTGGTCCGGGTGCAGGGACGCGACGAGCCGATCAGGGTGTACGAGCCGCTCGCCGAGAAGAGCAAGGAGACGCAGGAGCAAGGCGTACGCACGGCGACTTATGCGAAGGCGCTTGCGTGCTGGCGTGCGCGTGATTTCGCCAAAGCGGCCAAGCTGTTCGAAAGCGCCGCTGGCGATGATCCGCCATGCCGGTATTTTGCCAAGCGCGCGGCGACCCTAGCGGCCCATCCGCCGCCGGCCGACTGGACCCCGGTGAATACGCTTGAAGGGAAGTAGGGCCGCGAACCAGGCGCCACCCTTCTCCCGCAAGGTGGGAATAAGGGGCAGAAAAAATATGTTAATTTTTTGCCTCTCTGCGTTGCATCTAGCTGGGATCGAGGGCCGAATGGGCCGGATAGCATTTAGAGGAGCACGAGGATTTCATGAGTGAAAAGAAGCCGTTTGCAACGGAGCAGGCGATTCGGGGCTGCTGGGGGGATGGAGATCCCCCGGAGGACGAGGCTGAGTACGGGTATTATAGCGATATCGTCCAGATCGAACGCCTGAACGGCGGAGTCAATCCCGATGAATCGCCGGATGCTGAAACCGCGTAATTCGCAACCTATCTTACTAGCCATATCGTAAACCCCGTATCGCTACAGGTGTCGCTACGAACGGGCGCTGTCCTCCCCAGGAGTCGGTCACCTCGGGGGTAGGACTTACTGGCCTCGTCCAAGTGGGCGGAAATTTGCCCCCGAGATGAGCGCCAGAATACGGCGGTTCCTGCACAGACTACATAGGTACGAATCGGTCCTATTTGAGGCGAGCGCTTTTGCATCCGGTCTTGCGAAGTGTCAGATATTATATTATGTTTCTGACAGGAGGATGGCATGAAGAGCCTCAGTATTCAGATTTTGGAAGAAACCAACGGGCTATCCGAAGGCGTTCCGATCTCAGCCAAGGCGCTTTTGCACCTTGGAAATCGAGCCGCTGTCGATCAGGCCCTGTCACGTCTTGCCAGACGAGGAAAGCTGTTGCGTGCCAGGCGAGGTACCTATCTGCGTCCGGTCGAAAGCCGTTTTGGGGAGAGAGCTCCAGCGGTGAAAAAAGTCGTGGAGGAAGCTCAGGCTCGAAGTGGCGAAATCATCGTCTCCAGTGGTGCGGCGGCTGCAAACCAGCTCGGTTTGACAACGCAGGTGCCAGTTCGTCAGGTGTATCTGACCTCTGGTCCCTCACGCGAGTTTCGCCTGGGAAAGCAGGTTGTCGAGTTCCGACATGCGCCGCGGTGGCAGCTCACCTTGGCCTATCGGCCTGCAGGGACCGTCGTTCGGGCGCTTGCTTGGGTCGGTCCAAACGCGGCGAAGCAAGCCTTGCGTTCTGTAAGCCAAAAGCTGACTTCAGAGGAAATTCGCGAACTTAAGTCAGCGGCGGGATCGCTTCCGACCTGGCTTGCCAAGCCGGTGAGTGAGTTGGTCCTCCATGCCTGATCAATTCTTGAAGCTCAGCGACGCCGAGCGCCAAGATGCGCTTGGCGTCGCATCATCAAACTCGGGACGCCCCGCGCATCTGCTCGAAAAGGATGTCTGGGTCGTCTGGTGCTTGAATGCACTCTTTACTTCCCCATTAGGCGAGCATCTCGTATTTAAGGGAGGAACCTCGCTCTCAAAGGTCTATGGCGCGATTCGACGCTTCTCCGAAGACGTCGATCTTACCTATGACATTCGCGCGCTGGCCCCCGACCTCGTGAATCCAACTGACAGCAACCCGGTGCCGCAAAATCGCAGCCAAGGCAAACGCTGGACAGAACGCGTCTACGAGCGCCTCCCGGTCTGGGTCAACGAGCATGCCTTGCCAACAATCGAGCAGCGTTTGGCCGAGGATCGACTAAGTGCAATCCTAAAAGTCGAGGGCGAGAAGCTCTTTGTCGCCTATGATCCCGTCGAGCAAGGCAGCGGATACGTCGGCCCCAAGGTAATGCTAGAATTCGGTGCCAGGTCCACTGGTGAGCCAAGTGACGTTCACAACGTGGTCTGCGATGCGGCTGAATACCTGCCAGGACTGGAATTTCCGACTGCGCGGCCGAAAACTATGAAGGCAGAACGTACTTTCTGGGAAAAGGCGACCGCAATCCATGTCTTCTGCGCGCAAGGCAAGCTAAGGGGCGAACGATTCGCACGCCATTGGTACGATCTAATGAGATTGGACCAGGCCAAGATTGCAGACGCTGCCCTTGCTGATCGTGACCTCGCCAAAGCGGTGGCCGAACACAAAACATGGTTCTTCGCAGCGAAGGACAGTCGCGGCGAGGTCATTGACTATCAAAAGGCCGTCAACGGCTCGTTGAGACTGGTTCCTGAAGGAGCGGCACGGCTCGTCCTCGAACAAGACTATCAGCATATGATCAAGGACGGGTTATTGCTGGACGATCCGGAAGAATTCGATGTGCTGCTGGAACGGTGCGCGGCACTTGAGAGGCGCGCCAATGGCGTCCCTTAGTCCTTGCGGATTGAGGGCCGGTTCTGCACCCTCATAGCCGAAGTGACCGCTCCGCGTATAGCTCCAGCTGCCGCTTCGCACCCCCCGCACACCCTCAGGCGCAACATCTCCGCCACCTCGTGCGGCGTCTTCATCACCTGCCCGTGGATCACTCCACGGCCAACCTTCAGTGCTGCGTTTCTGCTTCCTTCGGTCTCTCCTGACCTATCCGTGAGGGGGCAGTTCCTCGTGACGCTGAAAGGGCAGTTTTCCATGGCGCGCGATATCAACGCCGGACGACCGAGATCCCAATTGTAGGCAATCCGATTTTGAGCGGAATGTTCACCCGACCAGTGTCCTAGGTCCAGGAGGTCATCAGATCACGCGCCCTCTGCGTGACCAAGATTCAAAGGAGCACTGACTTTAATGCGGCTTGGGGAGCGAGCGGATTGGAAGCACAAGATCAGGTGTTATTGCCACGACGACGCGGACAGCCGAGGCTGGTCGATCCATCGATGGAGCCGGCTCGCCACGTCGAGCGTCACCATCGACGGCAGCAAGTTCAAAGCGGTGAACAACCGAGACAAGAACTTCACACGGGTGAACGATGGAGCGGCGGCGCACCCAGTTGGAGGAGAGCGTCGCACGCGATCTGAGCCAACTTGATAAAGCCGACCGCAGGAGCCGACGGAGGCACTGGCGGGTAAGGTGGGACACCTTGCCGTGGCTTCTCCCAAAGGAAAAAGCTAGAACGGCAGCCCCACATAGTTCTCCGCGAGCAATCGCTGTGCCGTCTCGGACGAGAACAGGTACTCCAGCTCGGTCTGCTGGAGCCGGTCTTCATACTCGGAGCGATCGGGGAAACGATGCAGCATCATCGTCATCCACCACGAGAAGCGCTGCGCCCTCCAGATCCGCGCCAGCGCCTTGGCGGAATAGCCTTTCAGCCCGGAATCGTCACCGCCCTGATAATGCGCGAGCATCGCGTGGTAGAGATAATAGATGTCGGACGCCGCGCTGTTCAGCCCGCGCGCGCCGGTCGGTGGCACGATGTGCGCGGCGTCGCCGGCGAGGAACAGGCGGCCATAGCTCATCGGCTCGGCGACGAAGCTGCGGAGCGGCGCGATGCTCTTCTCGATCGAGGGACCGGTGATCAATCGTGCGGCGACATGGTCCGGCAGGCGACGCTTCAGCTCCGCCCAGAAAGCGTCGTCCGACCAATCCTCGACCTTGTCGGTCAGCGGCACCTGGACGTAATAGCGGCTCAGCACCTGAGAGCGCAGCGAGCACAGCGCGAAACCGCGTTTGTGCTTCACATAGATCAGCTCCGGCGACACCGGCTTGGTGCGTGACAGCACCCCCAGCCAGCCGAACGGGTAGACCTTCTCATATTCGCGCAGCACATCCTTCGGGATCGATTTGCGGCTGACGCCGTGAAATCCGTCGGCGCCGACGATGTAGTCGCAATCGACGCGCACGGTCTCGCCGTTCGACCGATAGGTCACGTAGGGCCGCTCCGAGGTCAGATCATGCGGCGTCACGTCCTCGGCATTGTGCACGACCTTGCCACTGAGCCGGTCGCGCGCCTCGTAGAGATCGCGCGTCAGCTCGGTCTGGCCATAGACCAGCACCGAATTGCCGCCGGAATGCTTGTGCAGATCGATATGGGAGAGCACGCCGTCATGAGCGATCTCGAATCCGTTGTGGATTTCGCCCTCGCGGTCCATCCGCTCGCCGCATTGCGCCTCGCGCATCAGCCTGGCGAAACCGTGCTCGAGCACGCCGGCGCGGATGCGGGCCAGCACGTGGTTGCGGCTGTATTTCTCCAGCACGACGGTGTCGATGCCCTTCAGGTGCAGGAGTTGGGACAGCAACAACCCGGACGGCCCACCGCCGATAATGCAGACCTGAACTTTCATTTTTACGTCCTCCCGTCGGCACTTTTTTGCAGATTTCGCAGGCCGGACCGATGGAGGGTTTCGCCATTGTCTTGTACAATTCGAACATGAAGACCGCAGCCCCCGCCCCGGCGATCCGGGTCTACAACCTGCTCGGCGAAGCCGGCGACTTGCCGGATGTCGTCCATTGCGAGACGATTGCGTCCCGCTCGGTGCTGCACGACTGGACCCTCGCCGTGCACCGGCATGCCCGGTTGCACCAGGTGCTGCTGATCGAGCGTGGCGGCGGCGAAGCGACGCTCGACGGACGCGTGGTGCCCTTGAAGCCGATGCAGATCGTCAACGTGCCGGTCGGCCATGTCCACGGCTTCCGCTTCATTCCGGGAACACAGGGTTGGGTGCTGACCATCGCAGCGGAGATCATGGACGAGGCGCTGCTTGCCGCCGAGGGTTTGCGCGGCGTGCTGTCGCGATCGGCCGTTGTGCGCGGCACGCCGCAGATCCGCGCCACCATGAAACAGATCTTTGCCGAGCATGCTGCGCGCGATTTCGGCCGCGCCCACGTGCTGCGCGCGCTGTCGGCGGCCATGATCGGGCTCGTCGCACGCGCGCTCACGGGCGAAAGCGGCGGCAGCGGCAATGCCGAGACAAATCTGTTTCGCCGCTTCGAGGCCTTGCTCGAACAACATCATCTGAAGCGCTGGACCGTTGCGGACTATGCGAAGTCGCTGGCGATCACGCCGACCCATCTCAACCGCGTCACGCGCGCGGCGACCGGTGACACCGCTTCGCACCTGATCCTGAACCGGTTGATCCGCGAGGCGCGGCGCAACCTCGTCTATACCAACCTGCCGATCTCGACGATCGCCTACGCCCTCGGCTTCGAAGACCCCGCCTATTTCAGCCGGGTCTATGCAGCGGCCACCGGACTGTCCCCGCGCGCCTTTCGCGCACAGCTCCATGGCGATGAGGGTTGATCCACGCGCTATCGGTGCGCCTGATCTGCCGGCGCATCCTCAGGGTGCCTCTTCTCGTAATGCAGGAAGAGATCGAGCAGCGCCAGAAGCACGATGACGATACCGAAGCCGATGCTCAGATGCATCGCCCGCGTGTGCGGGAATCCGAGCAGCCAGGGCGATGCGATGAGCCAGACGCCCATCAGCACGTTGATCCATTCCTCCCAGTCCCGGTAAGCAATGATGGCAGCCAGCGAGAGCACGACAATGATCGCGCTGGTGACCCAGAGATCAATCTTACCCTGGCTGTTGGTCAGCTTGAACAGCCATGGTGAGATGAACAGAACGGCCGCGAGAAAAAGATTGTAGACGTCGGGGACAGTTTCGCGCTCTTGCAGCTTGCTCATGGCAAAGCCTCCGCGAGGGACCTGTCGAAGCAAAGATCGGGAGGCGGTTTGGTTCCCGACCGGCAGCAGCCCGTGGCCTAGACTTTTGTCGCACTCAGGAGCGGAAGCGGCGGCTTCGCGGACAGCGACAGAAGCGGCCCAATCGTCGGATGGGGCCGCTCCACTGCATTGATGAGATCGATCAGACGTCGAAGAAGACGGTCTCGTCCGGCCCCTGCAGATTGATCGTGAAGGAATACACGACCTTGCCGGCGCGTTCGCCGCGCGTGGCGATCAGCGTTTTGCGACGCACCTGCGGCTCGACCAGGTTGAGCACGGGATCTGCGGCGTTGGCGGCTTCCTCGTCGGAGAAATAGAGTCGCGTGTTGAGCCCGATATTGATGCCACGCGCGACGATCCAGACGTTGACATGCGGCGCGCACTTGCGCCCGGCCTTGTCGGTGATGGCGCCCGGCTTGATGGTCTCGAACGTCACGAGGCCGCTCTCGAAATCGGAGCCGCCGCGGCCCCAGCCGCGGAAGTCTGCGTCCAGAGCGCCGGCCGAGCGGTCGGCCGGATGGTTGTAGCGGCCGGCCGCGTTGGCCTGCCAGATCTCGAGCAGCACGTCGCGCAGCGGCGAGCCGCTGCCGTCGAGCACCTTGCCTTCCAGCGTGATGCGCTCGCCTTGTGTGTTCGGCGTCACCAATACGTTGGAGAAGTTATTCTCGAAGATGTCGAAGCCGGCCATGGCCGGGATCAGGCCAATATGGACGTAGGGCCCGGCGGTCTGCGAGGCGGTTTCCTTGAGATAGTTGAGCGGCTGCGGCATTTGCTCAGTTCCCTTCGGGACGATTTTCGAAATAGGTGGAGCGCTGCCCGCGCAGCACGATGTCGAAGCGGTAGGCGAGCGAGTCGAACGGTGTCGAGGCATTGAGGTCGAGCGGTGCGACCAGACGGTCGAGCGCGTCCTTGTCCGGGATCGTCGTAAGGATCGGGCAGATCGGGATCAGCGGATCGCCCTCAAAGTACATCTGCGTGATCAGCCGCTGCGCAAAGCCGGAGCCGAACACCGAGAAGTGGATGTGGGCGGGACGCCAGCTGTTGACGAAGTTGCGCCAAGGATACGGCCCGGGCTTCACCGTGCGGAAATAATAGTAGCCGTTGTCGTCGGTCAGTGCGCGGCCGCAGCCGCCGAAGTTCGGATCGATTGGCGCCAGGTACGTATCCTTCTTGTGCCGGTAGCGGCCGCCGGCATTGGCCTGCCAGAACTCCACCAGCGTGTTCGGCACGCCGCGACCGGTCTCGTCCAGCACGCGACCGTGGACGACGATGCGCTCGCCGACGGGATCGCCGTCCTTTGCGTAATTGCGGATCAGATCGTTATCGAGCGGCCCGAGATCGTTGTGGCCGAACACCGGCCCCGTGATCTCCGAGACCGAATTCTCGATCGACAGCAGCGACTGGCGCGGCGAACGCAGCACCGAGGATTTGTAGCCGGGCGCATAGGCGGGCGGATGGATCGAACGGTCGCGCTGGAAGAAGCCGCCGTCGCGCGGCGTGAACGGCTCGGGGCGGTTGAGGCGGGGATCCTGCAAGGCTGGCGCCTGGACATTCATCGGCGTTGTCTCTCCCTTGGGCGCCCCGGAGCCCGGGTGCGCGGCTTATTGAACGATAATGCCGCCCCCTATTCTCAAGATAAATAGATCGATTATAATGAGTCTCATGAACAAAATCGATCATTTGGCCCTCGACGGCCACGCCCTCGAATTGTTCCTCGCGGTGCTGGAGGAGGGTTCGGTGACAGCAGCCGCGACGCGTCTCGGCCTGACCCAATCCGCCGTCAGTCACGGGCTGAACAAGCTGCGGCGGATCGTCGGCGATCCGCTGTTCGCAAAATCCGGTCGCGGCATTGTCGCGACCGCCCATGCCCAGGCACTGGCCACGAAGGCCCGCACGCTGATCGACGAGATGCGCAGCTTTGCCGGCGGCGTTACCTTCGAACCCGCGAGCGCGCAGCTTTCCCTGACGATCGCCGCCAATGATTTCCAGCGAGACCTGCTGCTGCCGGGCTTCTTCGGACACGTCGCCGCGCAGGTGAAGAGCCTGAACCTGCGCGTGATCCCGTCGCAATCGCCCTCGCCCGCGATGCTGCGCGAAAATCGCTGCGATCTCATGATCACGCCGCTGCCACCATCCGGCGTCGACATCGTGCAGAAGCGGCTGCTGAGCGATCATTACGTCTGCTATTACGATGCCACGACGCGCGCGGCTCCGGCCAGCCGCGACGGCTATCTCGCCGCGCGTCACATCACTGTCGTTTACACTGACAATGAACGCCTCGACTTCGACCGCCGGCTCGCCGCGAACGGCTTCCACCGCGACATCGCCATCTCGGTGCCGAGCTTCTCCGGCGTGCCGGCGTTCCTGCGCGGCTCGCAAATGCTGGCGAGCATGCCGAGCCTGCTCGCCTCCGGCGTGATGGGTGGCTTCGCGCATACGCGGATTCCTCTGGCCTCGCGCACGCGCACGCTGGCCGAGTTGCCGATGTTCATGGTCTGGCACCAGCGCTATCAGAAGGACCCGGCGCACCGCTGGATCAGGACACAACTGGAATTCATGGCGGCGACGGTTTCTGCCTGAACTGGTCGTTGCCCGCCGGCTGCCCAAGCGATGGCCCGCCCCTCGCCAAACCCACTGGTTGCGCGCGGGCGGCCACGCTAGAATTCGGTCATGACAGTGACCGACATTGCGAGCCGAACCTACAATCACAGCTGGCGGCTGGATCCCATCATCCGCAGCCTGCTGGATACCGATTTCTATAAACTATTGATGTTGCAGATGATTCGGGAGGATTACCCGGATCAGCAGGTGACATTCTCAGTCATCAACCGCTCGCGACATGTGCGGCTTGCCGAGACCATCGACGAAGGCGAGCTGCGCGCCCAGCTCGATCATGCCCGCACCATCCGCTTTTCCAAGAAGGAGCTGATCTGGCTTGCCGGTAACACCTTCTACGGCAAGACCCACATGTTCTCGGCAGACTTCATCCGCTGGCTCGCCGAATTCCGCCTTCCCGAATACGAGCTGCGCAAGGTCGAGGGCCAGTACGAGCTGCACTTCCACGGCCCGTGGACCCACACCTCGATGTGGGAGATTCCGGCGCTCGCCATCCTCAACGAGTTGCGCTCCCGCGCGGCATTCAAGGGCCGCGGCCGCTTCGAGCTCGATGTGCTCTATGCCCGCGCCAAGGCCAAGCTGTGGACCAAGGTGGAGCGGCTGCGCAAGCTGGAGAATTTGCGGCTGTCCGACTTCGGCACCCGCCGCCGCCACGGTTTTCTCTGGCAACGCTGGTGCGTGGAGGCGGTGAAGGAAGGGCTGGGCCCGTCCTTCATCGGAACGTCCAACGTACTGCTCGCCATGGACAACGATCTCGAAGCGATCGGCACCAATGCACACGAGCTGCCGATGGTCGCTGCCGCGCTCGCCAAGGACGACGAGGAATTGCGCTGGGCGCCCTATCGCATTCTCGATCAGTGGCGCCAGACCTATGGCGGCAATCTCTTGATCGCACTACCGGACGCTTTCGGCACCAAGGCCTTCCTGCGCGATGCGCCGGAATGGGTTGCCGACTGGACCGGCTTCCGACCCGACAGTGCGCCGCCGATCCAGGCCGGCGAAGAGATCGTCGCATGGTGGCAGAAGAAGGGCCGCAACCCCAAGGACAAGCTGCTCGTCTTCTCCGACGCGATGGACGTCGGCTCGATCGAGGAGACTTATCACCATTTCACCGGCCGCGTGCGGCTCTCCTTCGGCTGGGGCACCAACCTCACCAACGACTTTGTCGGCTGTGCGCCGGACGGCTCGTTCAATCTCGATCCGATCTCGCTGGTCTGCAAGGTGTCGTCGGTCGACGGGCGTCCGGCCGTCAAGCTCTCCGACAATCCCGAGAAGGCGACCGGGATGCCCTCCGAGATCGAGCGCTATTTGCGCGTGTTCGGCGATGCCGGACGTGTGCGCCAGCCGGTGCTGGTCTAGCAATCGGCCAAATCCCCTCGATCGCGTGAGTCGCAAAGGCCGGATTCGGCGGCATCGGCGCGCCGATGCCGCGAGGTTCCGGCTCGGTCGCATTTTCAACATCGGCTTCACAACGCCTTCACCCTGCGAGATGGTCTTGGGACTTTTTCGGGTCGAACCAAGCAGCGTTCTCGCGTAATCGGCGTTGTCAGCGGAACGCTCCGCTGGGGTCGTTGAGCGATTTGGGGAACGCAGTGTTTCGCAGAACAGCAACGTCGGCGAAGGAACGCAGCTTCCTTCATGTCATCAAGCTCGTCTCGCCATTCGTCATGGTCGTTGTGCTCCAGGCGACGATTGCCGGGTTCAGTCTGGAAGTGATGTCGTCGGTTCGCGCTTACGTCGCCGGCGAGGCGATGTGGTCGCGTTCGCAGAAGAACGCCGTCTATTTCCTCAATCTTTATCTGCATTCGGGCGAAGCCAGCCAGTTCGCGCGATATCGGTCCTCGATCGCTGTCCCGATCGGCGACGAGTATGCAAGGTGGGCCCTCGAACGCGATCCGGTAGATGTCGAGACCGCCCGTATCGGACTTCTGCAAGGCGGCAACCATCCCGACGATATTCCTGGCATGATCTGGCTGTTCCGCTATTTCAGCGGCATCAACTTCTTCCAGGAGGCGATCCGGGAGTGGGCTGCCACTGATCCGATGCTGCTCGAGCTTAGCATCTTCGGTGAAGTGATCCGGAGCGAGCTGAAGGACGGCCCCATCCGCAATGTCGATCGCCTGCAATTCCTGTCGTCGCGGCTTTCGGAACTGAACAGGCAGTTTACCGGACATGCCGAGCGGTTCTCGACCGCTCTCGGCGAAGGCTCTCGCACCATCAAGGTGACGCTGACCTTGGTCAACATCGTCACCGCCGCAGCACTGATCCTGCTTATGATCTGGCACACCCGGCGACTGGTGCTGCAGCGACAGGCATTCGAGGATGCCTTGCACGCGGAGAAGGAACGCCTGGCCTTTCAGGCGTCGCACGACTGGCTCACGGGCATCACCAACCGCCGCGCCTTCGAGGCCCGCATGCAAAGCGAGCTCGACAATAATGCGGCGGGTTGGCTCAGTCTGATCCTGCTCGACCTCGACCAGTTCAAGAACGTCAACGACAGCAGTGGCCATCTCGCCGGCGATCGGCTGCTGTGTCAGGTCGCGCAGCTGTTGCAGCAGGATCGGCGGCCGCGCGATCTGGTCGCCCGGCTCGGCGGCGATGAATTCGCTCTGATCCTCCCGCAATGCCCGCCCTACGACGCGGTCAATATCGCCGAGCGGCTGCGGCGGTCACTCGAGCTGTTCAGCTTCGCCTGGGAGGACCGCAGCTTTGCGGTGACCGGCAGCATCGGCGTCGCCTGCATCACCGACCGCGACACCACGCTCGAGGAGGCGATGCGTCGGGCCGATGCCGCCTGCTATCGCGCCAAGGAGAAGGGGCGCAACCGGGTTCAGGTTGACAACGGGAACGCGGACATCGTCGTCGTCGCAGCACGGCCACGTGAAGCCGCCCGCGCGTGACGGCGACCGTCGCAATCATCGTGCCGGCAAGACTCCGAGACCCAGAAGATGCGCGTCGAGGAACTGTGTGACCTGCTGGCGCAGCATCTGCGGCGGCACCGCAACCATACGCTCTTCGAGGCCGAGCGAGATGATGCCGTGGACTGCGGAAAACAGCGTGCGCGACAATAGCGCGATCTTCACGTCATCCGCATCAGGCAGCACGCGCACCAGGGGCTGATGCATCAGCGCGAAGGCGTCCATCACCATCTGAAGGATGTCGTCGGGATACGGGCGGTCATCCTCCATCCGATGCTCGAACAGCGAGCGCAGCAGATTGGCGTTCTCGGCGAAGAAATCGAGATAGGTCTTGGCTAATCCATAGAGCTGGCGAACCGGATCTTCGGTCGGAACCGCGCCCAGCCGCGCCGTGAGCGCCTGAACCGTCTCCCTGTTGACGGTCAGGATCACCCCGTCGAAGTCGTCGAACTCGTTATAGACGCTGCCGACGGAGCAGCCGGCGGCGTCCGCAATATCCCGAACCTTTAATGATCTCAATCCTTTAGAGGCGATGATGCTGCGGGCGATCTCCAGGATCTGAAGCCGCCGGCGACTTTTTTTTCGATCCCGCAGCGATTCTTCTTGAACATTGTTCATTTTCAAGCTACTCACGTGAACATTGTTCAATTTAACCCGGAGACCTGCAAAATGCAAACCCTTGCTGTTGATATTGCCTCCACCTTCATCGATGACGCCGCGGCCCTCGTCAGCGGCTTCGGTCGCGCTGTCCTGCGGCTCGCGATGGCGCCGATCGATCGGATTGCAAATGCCTGCGACATCGCCGGCGTGCTCGCTGAGCGCCGCGCGACCTTCCGGATGTGGCGGACCAGCCGCACCCGCGCCCGCCATGAGGGCCGCCGCGTCAGCCTGCTTGGCCGGCTCAATCCCTTTCGCCATCTCGCTCACCTCACCTAGTGGACAAGCCGATGCACGTGCGGCTCCACTCGAATGCGAACGCCGATCGCAACAAAGCACTTACTATGTCCGGACACTGCCGGCCGACTCGGCGAAAGTCAGAGATGCCGTTCAGCTTTTTCTTATCGGCCCCGGCGATATCCCCATAATCGCGGCATTTCCGCCCGAAGTTGCGGTCGCGACCGGATATTTGCGAACCTAACGAGACAAGCTGGAGACCAACTGGATCGGAGGGACCGAGGGGACACGACAGGCCGGCAAGCGTCGTCGCCTGCAATCGCTCCCCACACCCTTCCGGTCGTGACGTTCGACCCGCAACGTAACAACCTCAGGCTGCCTTTCCAAAACAGGACTCGTCATGATCAGGAAATTGATGTCGTCACGCCGCTTTGCGCCGCTGTTCTGGGCGCAATTTTTCTCGGCGCTCAATGACAACGTGCTCAAGAACGCACTCGTCATCATCCTGCTTTACAGCGCCGCAACGGGCCACGGTGATGCCCTGGTGACGGTGGCAGGTGCCGTCTTCATCTTCCCCTACTTCATCCTGTCCGGGCTCGGCGGCCAGCTTGCCGACAAATACGTCAAATCGGTCGTCGCAAGGCGATTGAAGTTCGCCGAAATCTTTGCGGCGGGCTTCGCTGCTGCGGGTTTCTTCATGCACTCGGTGCCGCTGCTGTTCACCGCGCTTGCACTGTTCGGCATCATCGCCGCGCTGTTTGGTCCCGTGAAATACTCCATGCTGCCGGACCAGCTGGAGCTCGGTGAGCTCGCCACCGGCAACGCGCTGGTTGAAGGTGCAACCTTCATGGCGATCCTGCTCGGCACTGTCGCCGGCGGCCAATTCGTCGCAGGCTCCGCGCATATGGCCTGGGTCGCATCGGCCGTGGTCGTGCTGGCCCTGCTGTCCTGGGCCTTTGCCTCCCGCATTCCGCAGACAACGCCCTCCGCGCCCGATCTGCCCGTCGATGCCAATCCCTGGACCTCGACGCTCAGCCTGCTCAAGACGCTACATGCCGACCACCGTCTGTGGGATGGCACCGTGATCGTCTCCTGGTTCTGGCTGGTCGGCGCCATCGTGCTGTCGCTCTTGCCGGCACTGGTGAAGGACGTCGTCGGTGGTAGCGAAGGCGTGGTGACGCTGTGCCTTGCGATCTTCGCGATCGGCATCGCCATCGGTTCTCTGTTTGCGGCCAGCCTGAGCCATGTTCGTCCGAACCTCGCGCTGGTGCCGATCGGCGCCATCATCATGGGCTGCGCCGGCCTCGATCTCGCCTGGGCCATCGCTGTGGCGACCAAGGGCCAGGACATCGCGGCGATCGACTTTGCGACCTCGTTCGCGGGCCTACGCATGCTGGTCGACTTCGTCGCCTTCGCCTTCGGCGGCGGCCTGTTCGTCGTTCCCTCCTTCGCCGCGGTGCAGGCCTGGTCGGCGCCGAACGAACGCGCCCGCATCATCGCCGCCGGCAACGTGTTGCAGGCTGCCTTCATGGTGGTCGGCTCGCTGTTCGTCGCGCTGCTGCAGGCCGGCGGCGTGCATGTCGGCTGGATCTTCTTCGGCCTCGGCGTCGCCAGCTTTGGCGCAGTGTGGTTCGTCCTGACGAAGTGGGGCAAGGAAGGCGTGCGCGATTTCGGCGGACTGCTGTTCCGCGCGCTATTCCGTACCGAGATCCGTGGCCTCGAAAATCTGCCGCCTCCCGGCACCCGCATGCTGATCGCGCCGAACCATGTCAGCCTGATCGACGGCCCGCTGCTGCACGCCGTGCTGCCGATCGATGCGAGCTTCGCGGTCGACACCGGCATCTCCAAGGCCTGGTGGGCCAAGCCGTTCCTGCGCGTGGTCAAGCACTACACCATGGACCCGACCAAGCCGCTGGCCGCGCGCGACCTGATCAAGCTCGTCGCCGCGGGCGAACCGGTGGTGATCTTCCCGGAGGGACGCATCACTGTCTCCGGGTCGCTGATGAAGGTCTATGACGGCACCGCGATGATCGCGGACAAGGCCGACGCCGTGGTCGTGCCGGTTCGCATCGAAGGTGCGCAGCGCTCGCATCTCAGTTACCTCAACTCCAGCCAGATCAAGCGCTCCTGGTTCCCGCGGGTGACGGTGACGATCCTGCCACCGGTCAAGCTGCCGGTCGATGAACAGCTCAAGGGCAAGGCGCGCCGCAATGCCGCCGGCGCCGCGCTGCAGGACGTCATGATCGACGCGCTGGTCAAGAACGCCATGCTCGATCACTCGCTGTTCGAGGCGCTCGGACACGCCTATCGCGACCGCGACACGGGCAAGGTGATCATCGAGGACGCCCTCGGCACCAAGCTCACCTATCGCAAGCTGATCCTCGGCGCGCAGGTCCTGAGCCGCAAGCTCGAGACCGGCACCACGGCCGGCGAGAACGTCGGCGTGCTGCTGCCGAACTCCGCGGGCGTCGCCGTGGTCTTCATGGCGCTGCAGAGCATCGGTCGCGTTCCGGCCATGCTGAATTTCTCGGCCGGCCCGGTCAACGTCCTCGCCGCCATGAAAGCTGCGCAGGTCAAGACCGTGCTGACCTCAAAAGCCTTCATCGAGAAGGGTAAGCTCGACAGGCTGATGGCCGCGATCTCCGACGAGGCGCGCGTCGTCTATCTCGAGGACGTCCGCGCCTCGATAGGCACGGCTGACAAGATCAAGGGACTGCTCGCCGGCACTGCACCACGCGTCACGCGTCAGGCCAACGATCCCGCCGTCGTGCTCTTCACGTCGGGCTCGGAAGGCACCCCCAAGGGCGTGGTACTGTCCCATCGCAACATCCTCGCCAACGCGGCGCAGGCGCTGGCGCGTGTCGATGCCAACGCCAATGACAAGGTGTTCAACGTGCTGCCGGTGTTCCACTCATTCGGACTCACGGGCGGAATGATGATGCCTGTTCTCGCAGGCATTCCGATCTACATGTATCCCTCGCCGCTGCACTACCGCATCGTGCCCGAGCTGATCTACCAAACCGGTGCTACCATCCTGTTCGGCACCGACACCTTCCTCACCGGCTATGCGCGCTCTGCGCATGCCTACGACTTCCGCACCCTGCGCTTGGTGATCGCCGGCGCCGAGGCGGTCAAGGACCGCACGCGCCAGGTGTTCATGGAGCGCTACGGCATCCGCATCCTCGAAGGCTATGGCGTCACCGAGACGGCGCCGGTGCTGGCGATGAACACGCCCATGGCCAACCGTCCCGGCACTGTCGGCCGTCTCTCGCCACTGATGGAAAGCCGCCTCGATCCGGTTCCCGGCATTGAGGAAGGCGGCCGCCTGTCGGTGCGCGGACCGAACGTGATGCTCGGTTACCTCAGGGCTGAAAACCCTGGTGTGCTCGAAGTGCTGCCCGAGGGCTGGCACGACACCGGCGATATCGTGGCGATCGATGCTGCCGGCTTCATCACCATCAAGGGCCGCGCCAAGCGCTTTGCCAAGATCGCCGGCGAAATGGTCTCGCTGTCGGCGGTCGAGAGCATCGCGACCACGCTGTGGCCGCAGGCCGCTTCGGTCGCCGTGTCGATCCCCGACCAGCGCAAGGGCGAGCGCATCGTCTTGCTGACCACGGAGAAGAATGCCGAGCGCAGCGCAATGCAAGCCCAGGCCAAGGCAGTCGGCGCCTCCGAGCTGACCGTGCCCGCGACGATCATGGTGGTCGACAAGGTGCCGTTGCTTGGCACCGGCAAGACCGACTACGTCACGGCAACGACGATGGCCCGCGAGCAGGCATCCGCGCCGGAGCGGGAGGTGGCGTAAGAGAGATGCGCGGGGCGCCTGAAATGCGCAGCGCGCGATGTCCTGGAGTGGTTCTGCTTCATGGCATCGCGCGCGGCTCCTCATCGCTGAGGAGGCTTGAGCGGTCACTCCAGGCAGCCGGATTCGCAACGCTCAACATCGACTATGCGAGCCGCGGGAAGCCAATCGCAGCGCTCGCTGACGATATCCACCCGGCAATCGCCCGCTTTGCCGAACGCGAGGCTCCGCTCCACTTCGTCGCGCATTCGATGGGCGGTCTCGTGACGCGCGCCTATCTCGCGAAACACCGGCCGAACCGGCTTGGCGGCGTCGTGATGCTGGGCACGCCGAACGGCGGCAGCGAGGTCGCCGATCTCCTGAGCGGGTCTCGGCTTTACCGCGCATTCTACGGGCCGGCCGGGCTTGAGCTCACGACAGCGAACCGGTCTAACGTCCTGCCCGTTGTGGACTATCCCGTCGGCGTGATCGCGGGAAATCGTTTCATCGATCCCGTCGCCGGCCTCTTCGTCCTGCCGAAGCCGAATGACGGACGCGTGTCGGTGCAAAGCGCGATGCTGGCCGGCATGGCCGACCATATCGTCGTGAACGCTTCCCATACCGGACTGCCGCGTCACGGCGTTGCGATCGCGCAGACCATTGCATTTCTTCAGGACGGCCGATTCAGCCTGGCGTGAAGGCTAGGCCGCGGTCCGCCGTTCCTGCGCATAGCGCACCAGCGCCACGAAGCGGTAGATGCCGTGCACGAACTTGCCATAGGGCATGGTGATGAACAGTGCGAACACCGCGCCGAGATGCAGCGCCAGCAGCGGCCCCATGGCCGCAGTCTCGCGCAGGATCAGAAGCAGAATGCCGGTGAACCCGGTCAGCAACAGCATGGCGATGAAGCCGACATCCATGCCGTAGCTGTTCTCGTCGAGCAGCGCCGGATCGCGCCGCATCTTGGCCACGAACAGGCCGATCGAGCCAACGATGAGGCCGATGCCGCCGAGCGTACCGAGCACGACCGGCAGGTCCCACCACGGATACGGCGCTTCGCGGCCGAGCAGATAGTGATAGAGCGTCGCCACCGAAGTTGCGGCAAAGCACAGCAGGAAGCCGTAGAACGTCAGGTGATGGAAGAGCTTGCGCCGGTCGGTCGGCTTGTCATCCTCGTTGTAGCAGCCGACGCCGCCCCCGTGGAGATAGCGCAGCTCGCCGGCATCACGGATCGCCTGAAAGATCGAGCCGCCATCGGCGCGGCCGTCAATCGGCGGGCCGATGTCGCGCCAGAACGCGCGCACGCTCATGACCAGCGCGAGGATGGCATAAAGGAACGCAGCGCCAAACAAGGCGGCCATCGCGTTGTGCGGCATCAGCTTGTAGAACGCGCCGGGACCGGTGCGCACCCCGAACAGCCCCCTAGCATCATTCAGGGCCAGGAAGCCAAGAATGAAGGCCGCCATGCTGAGCGCAGCGATGATGGCGATGACGAGGCCGTTACGGGCGAATGCACCGGACAGTGCCTGTGGCCAGGCATAGGTGGCGTAGGACTCCGCGCGCGCGACCGCCAGCGTCTTTGGGACGTTGACGTTGAACTCGTGCGGCGGCGAGAACTGGCAGTCGACATAGCAGGCGCCGCAGGAATGGCAGAGGTTGGCGAGATAGTTGAGGTCGCCGTCGGAGAAGGCGCGTCGCATCTCCATGGCCGGAAACACCGCGCACAGGCCCTCGCAATAACGGCAGGAATTGCAGACCGTCATCAGACGGTCGGCTTCATCAAGGATTCTAGTTCCGTGCATGTTTCGCCGCTTCCCGTCCTGCGATCCGACCGAACACGCTGCCGATGGTCATGCCCATGCCGGCCGCATATCCCTTGCCGAGCACGTTGCCGGCCATGATCTCGCCGGCAGCGAACATGTTGCCGGACGGCTTGCCATCAGCCATCAGCATCCGCGCCTCCTTGTTCACGCGCGTGCCGAGATAGGTGAAGGTGATGCCGGGCCGCACGGGATAGGCGAGATAGGGCGGCGTCTCGATCTTACGCGCCCAATGGGTCTTGGGCGGCGTGATACCTTCGGTGCGGCAGTCGTCCAGAATGGTGTGATCGAACGTGCCTGATAGCACCGCCGCGTTGAATTCGGTGACGGTCTTTTCCAGCGCGGCCGGATCGAGCTCGAGCTTGCGGGCAAGCTCGGCCACCGTCTGCCCGGCGATCGGCGGGAACAGGGTCGGCATGAAGCTGGTCACGACGGTCGAATCGAAGATGATGTAGGCAATCTGGTCGGGCTGGGCCGCGACCAGCCGGCCCCAGATCGCGTAGCGCTTCGGCCAGATGTCCTCGCCCTCGTCATAGAAGCGCTGCGCGTGCTTGTTGACGACGATGCCGAACACCACCGAGTCATGGCGCGTAATGATGCCGCCATCGAATTTCGGCGCGCGGGCGTCGATCGCGACCGCGTGGCACTGGGTGGGGTCGCCGACCTCCTGCACGCCCTTGTCGAGCAGCATCTTCAGGATCGAGCCACGATTATAGGGGGTGCCGCGGATCAGGAAATTGTCGGCGGCCTCGCCCCAATATTGCTTCAGCCATTCAATGTTGGCCTCGAACCCGCCGGCGGCAGCGACCAGCGAGATCGCGCGGATCTCGGTCTCGCCGTTGATCGGCCGCTTGAGGCGGGCGGCGAGGAACATGCCGTCTTCGATGACGAGGTCGGTGACCTCGGCGTCATATTCAACGTCGACGCCGAGCCGCTCCGCGGTCAGATACAGCGCGTTCAGCATGGCGCGGCCACCGCCGAGGAAGAAGGAGTTGGTGCGACCGAGGCTCAGCGTGCCGCCGAGCGAGGGCTGCCAGCGTACGCCCTGCTCCACGATCCAGTTCAGGATGTCCTTGGACTCCCGGATCATGTGACGGGCGAGCACTTCGTCGGTCTGCCCGCCGGTGACGCGCAGCAGGTCCTCCCAGAACTCATCCTCGGTATAGGGGCCGGTCAGGATCTCGGTCGCCGCGTCATGGGCGCAGCGCATGTTGCGGGTGTGGCGGGTGTTGCCACCGCGATAGAACTTTGGCGCGCCCTCGAGCACGAGCACCGAGGCACCGCCGCGGCGCGCCGAGATCGCCGCGCACAGCGCCGCGTTGCCGCCGCCGATCACCAGCACGTCGTATTTGCTGCTCATGCCGTCTGCCCGATGCGACGAAGTTGGAGACATTCTGCCCGCCGACGGCTGCGGTCAATCCTGGCAGCCATTGCGTACCTTTGTATACAAAGATATACAGACGGGAGGCAAGCGGCATCTCTGCATGGGCAGGATGCGGATCGCAGACCCGGGGATTCATGGCCAGACGCCCGGCAAAGACAGGCGGATCGATCGCTCGTGGCGGTGGTGTGGCGCTGGGCGAAGCCGTATTCCGCTCGTTGCGCGAGGCACTCCAGGCCGGCAGCTACCGCGCCGGTGACCGCCTGCGCGAGGAGGAAGTCGCGCAACGGCTGAAGGTCAGCCGTACGCCCGTGCGTGAAGCGCTTGGCCGGCTTGCGGCGCGCGGCTTCGTCGAGCCCGCCGGCGGGCGCGGCCTGATCGTGCGTAACCTCGACATCTCCGAGGTGCTCGAGCTCTACGCCATGCGCGAGATCATGGAGGGGGCCGCCGCGCGCCTTGCCGCCGAGCACGCCTCGGCACCGGAGATCGACGCGCTCAGCGATATCGAAGAGGCATTCGCGGAAGCGTCCGAGACCGACGCCGCCGAGATGGCGAAGCTCAACCGCGCCTTCCACGAGGCGGTCTGCCGCGCCGCGCGCAACCGCTATCTCGACAACGCCTCCCGCGAATTGCAGGACTGGATCGCCCTGCTCGGCCCGACCACCTTCATCGTGACGGGGCGTCCCTCGACCAGCCACGGCGAGCACCTCGCCATCATCGAGGCCATCGCAGCGCGCGACGGCGACAAGGCCGAACAGCTCGCCCGCGCCCACATCCGCGAGGCGCTGCGCTGCCGACTTAAGCTGCTGCAGAAGCAATAGCGCCGGTTATTTTCCGGGTTCAAGCAGCCTTGCGATGACGGGGAAGTAAGCATCGCCCATCCCGCTCTCGATTGCCTCCTCGAAGATCGTACGGATCAGCGCGGCTCCGCGCATGTTGACGCCGGTCTGTCTGCCGAGTTCAAGCGCGTAGGTCAGATCCTTCATCGCATATTCGGTCGAGAACGCGCGCAGGGGATACTCGTTCGGAACAATGGCTTTCATGCCATGGTTACGTAGCGCAAAGCTGTCGGCCGAGCCTTTCGACAACGTTTCCAGCAACAATTTTGGTTCGACACCGCTACGCTTTGCGACCGCGACGGCCTCCGCCAGCGCATTCACGGTCTCGAACAGCACCATGTTGTTGAGGATCTTTGTGATCTGGCCGGCGCCGGTGCCGCCGCACAGGGTGACGTCGGTGGCGAAATGCCGGATCAGCGGCTCGACTTGCGAAAACTGCGCGGACGTGGCGCCGACCATCACGCTGAGCGTGCCGTCCTGCGCGGCCTGACGCGTGCGCGCGATCGGTGCGTCGATCCAGAGCGCTCCCTTTTCCGCGAGTTGGCGGGCAAATTCGCGCGTCATCCCGACCTCGGACGTTCCGAGATCGACAACGATCTGGCCGCGCCGGACGGCCGGCAGAATGCCGCCCTCGAAGGCCGACAACACATGCTTGGCACTGGGCAGGCAGAGGAAGGTGATATCGCTGCCACCGACGACGTCGGCCACGGAATTTGCTGCGACCGCCCCGTCAGCCACGATCCGCGCCAGCGGCTCCACGGCGAGGTCGAAGGCCAGCAGCTTGCGCCCGCTCTTGCGCAGCAAATTCCGGCAGATGGGCTCGCCCATGACACCGAGACCGATAAATCCGATTGCGTCAGTCATTCAGGCACCCTCCCCGACGTCACGTGTCGCTCATGTGTTTGGGCAAGCATTAGCCGCCGCAAGGTCCGGCAGCCAGCGACGGCGCGTAGACCAGCCTTGCGAGTCGCGCCGGTGTGGCGATCACATCAGGCGAGCACGTCGGCCACGACTGCCTTCACGACATCCCGCACATCGGTCGGCTTCATCCGCACCTGCAGCCCGCGTTGACCGCCATTGAGATAGACGAGGTCATGTGCGAGCGCGCTCTGCTCGAGCACCGTGCCGACCTGCTTGCGCTGCCCGAACGGGCTGATGCCGCCGACCTTGTAGCCAGTGACGCGCTCGGCCTCCGGCGGCTTCATCATCTGCGCCGATCTGCCGCCAGCGGCCGCGGCGAGCTTCTTCATCGAGACTTCCTGGTCGGACGGGACGATGACGCAGACCGGCTTGCCGTCCACCAGCGCCATCAGCGTCTTCAGCACGCGTGCCGGGTCTTCACCGAGCGCGGCGGCCGCCTGCAGGCCAATGCTCTCGGCGTCAGGATCGTAGTCGTAGGCGTGGACGGTGAAAGCGACACCGGCGGCTGTGAGCGCGCGGGTGGCCGGGGTGACTTTGGACATGGGAACACATGTAGCATTATGGGGTAGGCTCGCACCACACCCTCACTGTCATCGCCCGGCTTGACCGGGCGATCCAGTACGCCGAGGCGGTGTGGCTGAATCGATGGGCCGCGGCGTACTGGATGCCCCGCCTTCGCGGGGCATGACAGCGCGTTGTGTGGCAACCCTGCGGCAGCAACCGCGAGGCCTTCCTATTCCGCCGCGTCCCGCATCTCCGCCCGCTCGGCCCTCGCCGCGCAGAACTTGAACTCGGGGATCTTGCCGAATGGATCGAGTGCCGGGTTGGTCAAAAGGTTCGCAGCCGCTTCAGCGTAGCAGAACGGCATGAACACCATGTTTTCAGGCACGTCGCGGTCCGACCGCACCTTGACCTCGACCGCGCCGCGGCGGGTCTCCAGACGGATGAAGTCGCCGGGCACGAGCTTCTTCTTGCGCATGTCCTTTGGTGACATGAACGCCACCGCCTCGGGTTCGATCTGGTCGAGCACCTGGGCGCGGCGGGTCATTGAGCCGGTGTGCCAGTGCTCCAGCACGCGGCCGGTCGAAAGCACCATCGGATATTCGTCGTCCGGCAGTTCATCCGGCGGAATGACCTTGGCCGGCACGATCTTGCCGCGGCCGCTCGCGGTCGGGAAGCCCGTGGTGAAGATGATCTCGTTGCCGGGCTTGTTGGGATCATCGGCCGGATAGGTGACGGCGCCTTCGCGCACCAGCCGCTCCCAGCTGATGTTCTTGAGCGACGGCATCAGCTCCGCCATCTCGGTGTAGACCTCGCCCGGACCGGAATAATTCCACGGCAGGCCCATGCGCTTGCCGATCTCCTGGATGATCCAGAGATCCTGCCGTGCATCGCCGGGCGGCTTGATCACCTGGCGCGCGAGCTGCACGCGGCGATCGGTGTTGGTGAAGGAGCCGTCCTTCTCGGCAAAGGCCGAGGCCGGCAGGATGACGTCCGCGTGGAACGCGGTCTCGGTGACGAAGAGATCCTGCACCACGAGATGGTCGAGCATCGCGAGCGCCTGGCGCGCATGCTGCAGATCAGGATCGGACATCGCGGGGTTCTCGCCCTCGATATACATGCCCTTGATCTCGCCGGCGTGGATCGCATTCATGATCTCGACCACGGTCAGGCCGCGCACGGGATCGAGATCCTGCTGCCAGAGCTTTTCGAAGCTGCCGCGCAGATCGTCGCGACCGACCGGCTGGTAGTCCGGCAGGAACATCGGGATCAGGCCGGCGTCGGAGGCGCCCTGCACGTTGTTCTGGCCGCGCAGCGGATGCAGGCCGGTGCCCGGGCGGCCGACCTGGCCGGTGATCAGCGCCAGCGCAATGAGGCAGCGCGCATTGTCGGTGCCGTGGACGTGCTGGCTGATGCCCATGCCCCAGAAGATGATCGAGGATTTCGCGCGCGCGTAGGTGCGCGCGACCTCGCGCAGCGTCTGCGCCGGGATGCCGCAGATCGGCTCCATCTTCTCCGGCGTGAACTCCTTGATCTTCTCCTTGAGGTCCTCGAACCCCTCGGTGTAGCCGGCGATGTACTGATCGTCGGTCAGGCCTTCGGTGATGATCGTATTGATCATCGCGTTCAGCATGGCGACGTCGGAGCCGGGCTTGAACTGCAGGTGCTTGGTGGCGTGACGCGACAGCGACTGCCGGCGCGGATCCATCACGAACAGCTTTGCGCCGTTCTGCTTGACCGCGTTCTTGATGAAGGTGGCCGCGACCGGGTGGTTGACCGTCGGATTGGCGCCGATCACCCAGATCACTTCCGCGTCCATCGCCGCGGAGAACGGCGCCGACACCGCGCCCGAGCTCAGGCCTTCGAACAGCGCGGCGACCGACGAGGCGTGGCAAAGGCGCGTGCAGTGGTCGACATTGTTTGACCCGAAGCCGGTGCGGACCAGCTTCTGGAACAGATAGGCCTCTTCGTTCGAACCCTTGGCCGAACCGAAACCGGCGAGCGCCTTCACGCCCTTCTCATCGCGGATCTTGAGGAGACCCTTGGCGGCGATGTCGAGCGCCTCGTCCCAGCTCGCTTCACGGAAATGCGTGAACGGATTGGCAGGATCGACCTGATCGTTGGAATCCTTCTTCGCATTCGGCAGCCGCACCAGCGGCTTGGTCAGGCGATGCGGATGGTGGATGTAGTCGAACCCAAAGCGGCCCTTGACGCAGAGACGATTGTGATTGGCCGGACCATCGCGGCCCTCGGCGTAGATCACCTTCTCGTCCTTGACCTCATAGGTGACCTGGCAGCCGACGCCGCAGAACGGGCAGAGCGAATCCACCTTCTTGTCAGCGTAGGTCACGCGGGTCTGCTTGTCGTCGAGCATCACAGCCGGCATCAAGGCGCCGGTCGGGCAGGCCTGCACGCATTCACCGCAGGCAACGCAGGTCGACTCGCCCATGGGATCGTCGAAATCGAACACGATTTTGGAATCGTGATTACGATAAGCCATGCCGATGACATCGTTGACCTGGACCTCGCGGCAAGCGCGCACGCAGAGGCCACACTGGATGCAGGCATCGAGATTGACGCGCATCGCCGGATGGCTGGCATCGGTCTCCCAACGCTCGGCGGCAGGGAAGCGGCTCTCGGTGACGCCGGTCGTCTCGGCCCAGTGCCAGAATTTGGAATCCGGATCGTGCGAGGTCTCGCGCGCCGGCTGGTCGGCGACCAAGAGCTCCATCACCATTTTCTGCGCGGCAGTCGCGCGCGAAGATTCCGTCTTTACCTTCATGCCGACCGACGGCGTGCGTTTGCAGGACGCGGCGAGCACGCGCTCGCCCTCGATCTCGACCATGCAGGCGCGGCAATTGCCGTCGGGGCGATAGTCGGGCGCGGGCGAATAACAGAGATGCGGAATCTCGCGGCCCTGCCGTTTGGCAACCTGCCAGATCGTCTCGCCGGGCTTGGCCTCGACCTGCTTGCCGTCGAGCTCGAACGTAATCTTCGTCATTCGGCCGCTTCCTTGAACTCGTCAGGGAAATATTTGATCACGGAGGACAGCGGATTCGATGCCGCCTGTCCGAGCCCGCAGATCGAGGCATCGCGCATCGCCTGGCTCAATTCTTCCAGCAATGCGCGGTTCCAGACCGGCTTCTGCATCAGCTGCGCTGCCTTCTGGGTTCCGACCCGGCACGGCGTGCACTGGCCGCAGCTCTCGTCCTCAAAGAACTTCATCAGGTTGAGTGCCGCTGCGCGCACGCTGTCCTTCTGCGACAGGATCACGATCGCGGCCGAGCCAATGAAACAGCCGTATTTCTCCAGCGTGCCGAAATCGAGCGGGATGTCGTCCATCGACGCCGGCAGGATGCCGCCGGACGCGCCGCCCGGCAGATACGCATAGAACTGATGGCCGTCGGCCATGCCGCCGCAATATTCGTCGATCAGCTCGCGCACGGTGATGCCCGCGGGTGCAAGCTTCATGCCCGGGTTCTTGACGCGGCCGGAGACCGAGAAGCTGCGCAGGCCATGGCGCTCATGGCGACCATTACCCTTCCACCAGTCGGCGCCCTTCTCGACAATGTCGCGTACCCACCACAGCGTCTCGATGTTGTTGATCAGCGTCGGCAAGCCGAACAGACCAACCTGGAACGGATAAGGCGGCTTGTGCCGGGGCAGGCCGCGCTTGCCCTCGATGCTCTCGAGCAGAGAAGACTCTTCGCCGCAGATGTAAGCACCAGCACCGCGGCGCATGTGCAGCGTCGGGCCGCCTGCGGGGAGCTTGGCGATTTCTCGTTCAAGAATCTCGCGCGAGGCCGGATATTCGTCGCGCAGATAAATGTAAACGTCGGAGGCCTGCACCACATGCGCGCCGATCAGCATGCCCTCGATGAAGCGGTGCGGATCGGTTTCGAGATAATAGCGATCCTTGAACGTCCCGGGCTCGCCCTCGTCGCCGTTGATCGCCATCAGCCGCGGTCCGGGCTCTCCCAACACGGCGCGCCATTTGCGCCCTGTCGGGAAACCGGCGCCGCCGAGGCCGCGCAGCGAGGCATCATCGAGCGCCTTCAGAAGATCGTCCGTCGACATCTCGCCCGAGCGCACGCGGCCGAGGAGCTTGTAGCCGCCGCCCGCGACATAGGCATCGTAGTCGACATACTTTGGCAGATGCGCATGCGTGTCGCCGGACTTCGCCGCAGCCATTACATTGGCAACGGTGGCATGATCCACGAAATTGTGCCCGACTTCGGCGGCAGGCGCGGTGTCGCAGCGGCCGACGCAGGGCGCGCGCACGACGCGAATGCCGGGGCCAGATGCGCTCTGCAAATCCTCAAGCAGCTTCTCTCCGCCGAGCATCGCGCAGGTCAGCGAATCGCAGACGCGGATCGTCAGCGGAGCGACGTCAGGCTCGCCTTCCTTCACGACGTCGAAATGCGCGTAGAAGGTCGCGGTCTCGAACACTTCGGCGAAAGCGAGCTTCATCTCGTCGGCAAGGGCTGCAAGATGCGCAGCCGAGATCTGGCGAAATGTGTCCTGGATCAGGTGCAGATATTCAATCAGGAGATCGCGCCGCCGCGGGCGATCGCCGAGCAATTGCTCGATCTCATGCGAGGCGGTCGGATCGACCTGCCTGCCCTTGGGCGTAGCCTTGGCGCGCCGGCGCCCTTCGCCCGGATGCTCGAATTCCCTGACCTTGTGAACGTCGTCGTTGCTGCTCATGGAAACGTCGCGTTCTCCTCAAAAGCGCGATGATCTCAGGCTGGATAACCATCGCGATCCGCCGTTATTACCAGGCCCGACAATCGGGAACCGCATCGTCGGCACCCCGGCAGATCAGGCCTCATTCCAGGCGACTCTAGCCTCTGGTATACCAGACGCCAAGTAAATTTAGAACGACTCTATAATCATTTAGGGGGCGGGCAGCCGCCCTGCCACGCCCCCCTAAGCAAGTCGATCGCGGAACCTCGTCAGGTCTTCTCCATGCAGTCCTGGATGTAGAACCAGCGATCGTCGCCGATCAGTCCTTTGGCCTTCACCTCGGAGCGGCACGCCTTCAGCTTCGGCTTGTTGGCCGACCACTTGGCCTTCATCTCTTTCAGTTTCTGCATGGTGAGCTTGATCTTGCCCGGCGGCTTTGCGTCGGTCGTCGCCGCGGCAGGCGCCGGTGTCGCTGCAGTCTGCGCCGACGCGGTATGAAAACTTGCTGCCAGCAGCATGGCGGCAAGGCAGATACGGGTGCGAAGCATAAGAATCCCCCTAGGTCCCATTCTCGATTGCTTGTCAGGTGAGCACCGCGGGCGGCTGGCGTCAGCCTCCCGCGGTCGTGGGCTTGCGATCAGAGGATCTTCACCGCGCTCTCGAGCGTCTTGTACACGCCCCATGCCAGCGGGATGCCGACGAAGAGCCAGAACAGCGCGGCCTTGACGTCGAGGCCGCCGGTGCCGATTCCGAACGAGCCGGTCTGGACCGCACCTGCGCCGGCCTTTGCCGCCTGCAACTTCGCGAGCTCCGCCTCGCTCATATACCACCTCGAATTGACCGGCTTGACGAGGTAGTTGCAGATGATGCCCGCGATCAGCATCGCACAGAGAATGTACATCGTCGTGTTGTACAACTGATCACGCGGCACGCCCGCCGCGAGCTGGAACTCGCGGAGGTAGTTGACCACGACGGGACCGATGATGCCCGCGGTCGACCATGCCGTCAGCAGCCGGCCATGGATGGCGCCAACGAATTGCGTTCCGAACATGTCGGCGAGATAGGCCGGCACGGTGGCGAAGCCGCCGCCATACATCGACAGGATGATGCCGAAGCCGAGCACGAAGAGCAGCTTCGAGCCCATCGCCGCGAAGGTCGGCGCCAGTGCGTAGAGCACGATGCCGAGGATGAAGAACGTATAGTAAGTGTTCTTGCGGCCGATATAGTCCGACAGCGACGCCCAGACGAAACGACCGCCAATGTTGAACAGCGACAGCAGGCCGGCGAAGCCCGCCGCGATGCCGGCGATGACGGTCTTCTGATCGGCCGAGAGCTGGCTGAAGGTGAGTTCGGGATGCCCGATCAGCTTGCCGGCGAAGATTTCCTGAAGCATCGGCGAAGCCATGCCGATCACGCCGATACCGGCCGACACGTTCAAGCACAGCACCCACCAGATCAGCCAGAACTGCGGCGTCTTGTGCGCGTTGTCGAGGTGGACGTGATGCTCGGTGATCATCGACTTCTTTTCGCTCGGCGGCGTCCAGCCCTCGGGCTGCCAGCCAGCCGGCGTCACGCGATAAGCGAAGGCACCGATGGTCATGAAGATGAAATAGACGATGCCCATGACGACGAAGGTCTGCCACACACCGACGTCGGTCGACGATTTGAAGTAGTTGATCAGCAGATTGGCGAACGGCGCGCCGATCATCGCACCACCGCCAAAGCCCATAATGGCCATGCCAGTCGCCATGCCGCGGCGATCGGGGAACCACTTGATCAGCGTCGACACCGGCGAGATGTAGCCGAGGCCAAGTCCGACGCCGCCGATAACGCCGGCCCCGAGCCACATGATCCAGAGTTGATGGACGTAGATGCCGAGCGCGCCGACCAGGAGCCCGCCGCCCCAGCAAAGCGCGGCAACGAAGCCGGCCTTGCGCGGACCGGCCCGCTCGAGCCAACCGCCCCAGATTGCGGCGGAGACGCCAAGCAGGACGAAGAACAGCGTGAACATCCAGCCCAGACTGGCGACCTTCCAGTCGCAGGTGGTGGTGAACAGCTCCGACCACAACGACATGTCCGGGCAGGCCTTGGGCGCAGTCAATCCGATCGCGCGCGAGAGCGGCAACCAAAACACCGAGAAGCCATAGGCCATGCCGATGCACAGATGGATGCACAGCGCTGCCGGCGGCACCAGCCAGCGATTGAAGCCCGCGGTCGCGATCGTTCGCTCGCGATCGAGAATTCCCGCGCCAGCGCCTGAAATCCTCCCAGCGCTCTCGATTGTCGTCATGCGTACCTCCCCTGCAGCCGCCCTTCTGAGCGAGACTGCCGCTACGATCCTGTTCCTCAGCCCATTGCGGCGCAGCTGTTGTCCCTGCTGCTCCGCACAATCACCCGACGCGCGCCAGGATCGTCACGCGTGTCTGAAAAGTTAACCCCTCGACCGGGGCCCTATGCCCGATACGGTTTGCAGGCTTCGTGCGTGGCCCGCTGCTCCGCGCATCGCGGACGAGACTCAACCTCCGCGCCCGCGCGGACAAAGTCAATTGGGGCAGAAGCCGTGATCGATGTCGATAGATAAAAGGTCGGTATCGGCGCGGTAACGCGCCTAAGAACGCAGCGCACCATTGGCACTTGCTATCGAGCCATTCGTCTTTTCTATCAAGAACACGATGCGCGCCTCATTGCGCTCGGTGATCTCCACCGTGTCGCCCGTCTCGCGGATCAGGTTCGGAATGTCAATCACCGACAAGGGATCGGTGCAGTGGACTTCGAGCTGATCGCCCGGCTGCAATGGTTTCAGCGCCTTGCGCGTCTTTAGGGCTGGCAACGGGCATTTGAGCCCGGTGAGATCAAGTGTCGTTCTGGTCATCGGCGCAACATGGCGGGAGGGATCGACTGCGTCAACGCGAGGACCTCAGAGCAGATCGGCGTAGGACAGGAAACCTACGCTGTCGCCGGGTTCGACGCGGGTGATGTTTTCGCCGAGTTCAATGAGGCCATCGGTCTCCACCAATGACGACAGCAGGCCCGCCCCTTCGCGCGGGAACTTGACCGCCTCAAGCGCACCATCCTGGGCGCGGCGCAAGGAGGCGCGAACATATTCGCGGCGGCCCAGCTTCTTCTTGTAGGTGAACGCCGCACGTAGCGGGATCGGCAATAGCGGCTCCGGCAGACTGCCGGCGAGCGCGAGCACGGTCGGCCGCACCACGTGGACGAATGTGACGAAACTTGCGACGGGGTTGCCGGGCAGCCCGATCAGCGGCGTGCCGCCGATGATGCCCATCGCCACAGGCCGGCCGGGCTTGATCGCCATCCGCCACAGCACGAGTGAGCCGACGCTCTCGACCGCCGCCTTGACGTGGTCCTCCTCGCCGGTCGAGACGCCGCCGGTGGTGAGGATCAGATCATGGTGGCCCGCAACCTGCTTCAATCCGCCGGCAAGCGAAGCACGCTCGTCGCGGAGAATGCCGAGATCGGAGACCTCGCAGCCAAGGCGGCGCAGCATCGCCATCAGCATGAAGCGGTTGGAGTCGAATAGCTGCGAGGCCGCACGCGGCTCCCCGGGCGAGGCCAACTCGTTGCCGGTCGAGAATACGGCGACGCGAATGCGCCTGACGACATCAAGCCTGACAAGGCCAAACGCGGCGGCAAGGGCAACATGCTGCGGCCGCAGTCGCTGGCCTGCCCGCAGCGCGACATGGCCAATGGGGATGTCCTCCCCTGCCGGCCGGACATTGGCACCCGACTTCAGCCCGGGCGGCAGCACGATCTTTCCTGATACATCGATACGGATATCTTCCTGCATGAAGACGGTCTCGGCCCCCGGCGGCATCGGCGCGCCCGTAAAGATGCGCGCGGTGTGGCCGGGCTTGATCGGCGCCTGCGCAACGCCGCCGGCCTGGATACGACCATCGAGCGGAAGCGCCTGTTCCCTGGCTTGCGGGAGATCCGCGTTGCCGACGGCATAGCCGTCGACGGCAGAGTTGGTGAAGGGCGGCAACGGCAGCGGCGCTGCGATATCGCGCGCCAGCACGCGCCCGTCGGCATCTCCGAGCGCCACCGTCTCGAGGTCGGCAATCGCGTGGACGCGGGTCGTGATCAGGCCAACAGCCTCATCGACCGACATCATCGGTCCGCCGAAAGCAAAGCAATCATCCGACAGTTGCGCCATGGTGCCTCGTCAGCGCGTCGCCGCGCTTCTTGCCATCGCATCCTCGACCTGTATCGCGGCACGCAGCATGAGAGCCGCCACAGCCTCGATATCATCGAGATGGACAGTCGGCAGCCGGGTTTCAACCGCAGTGTCGGTCGCAATCCCGACAATGCCGGGATCATCAGGGAACAGCAGCGGCTTGGCATTGGCGGCGCGATGCACCTCGATCTTGCGATGCGGCTCGCGCTTGAAGCCTTCGACCATGACGAGATCGACCGCGGACAGCTTGCTGAGAAGTTCCGGCAACCGCGGCTCGGCCGCGCCGCGCAACTCATGCATCAGGGCCCAGCGGTTCGACGATGCCACCAGCACCTCGGCCGCACCGGCCTCGCGGTGGCGCCAGGAATCCTTGCCGGGCACATCGACGTCGAACTGATGATGGGCATGCTTGATGACGGAGACGCGCAGGCCTTGTGCGTTGAAATGCGGGATCAGCCGCGTCAACAGCGTGGTCTTGCCCGCACCGCTCCAGCCTGCAAGGCCGATGACTTTCATCGCAACTCGATCTCCGCCGGCAGCATGACGCGCCGGAACCGCCTTCTCCATCGTCGTGCGCATGCTTATATCGGCTTGAGGCGAATGTCATGCTAACGTCGCGACCATGATGAAGATCGACAAGGCCCCGGTGCCCCTGATTATCCCCAATCCCGACGACCCGCGCCTGACCCAGAGCGTGACCGGGACCGACCAGACCGGCGCCAGGGTCGAGATCAAGGTGCCGATGGAGCGGCCGCTGACGCTCTACCTGAATTCGCAGGAAATCGTCACCATGATGACGATCGGCGACTATCCGGAGTATCTGGCTCTCGGCTATCTGCTGAACCAGAACATGCTGAAATATGATGACGCTGTTACCGAGGTCGAATACGACGACGACCTCCAGGTCGTGGTGGTGCGCACCGAGCATCACACCAATTTCGAGGCGAAGCTCAAGAAGCGCACGCAGACTTCAGGCTGCGCGCAGGGCACCGCCTTCGGCGATCTGTTGGAAGCGGTCGAGAGTGTCGCGCTGCCGAAGGCGGAGCTACGCACCTCCTGGCTCTACCAGATGACGCAAACCATCAACACCATGCCATCGCTCTATCTCGAGGCCGGCGCGATCCACGGCTGCGTGCTGTGCAAGGAGGGTGAGCCGCTGTGCTATACTGAGGACGTCGGCCGCCATAACGCGGTCGACAAGATCGCAGGCTGGATGTACCGCCACGGCGTCGATGCCTCCGATAAGATTCTGTACACCACCGGCCGTCTCACCTCTGAGATGGTGATCAAGACCGTACGCATGGGCATTCCTATCCTGGTGTCGCGGTCCGGCTTCACCGCCTGGGGCGTCGATCTCGCACGCCAAGTGGGCCTGACTCTGGTCGGGCGCACCCGCGGAAAACGCTTCATCGCGCTCGCCGGCGAGGAGCGGATCGTCTACGACCAGAACCTCGCTTACGTCGAAGAGGAATCGGCGAGGCACAAGCGCAAGGGCGAGAGTGGTGACGACTGACATTCCGGCAACGCGCGTTCCACCGACTCTTGGCGTGCTGCTCGCTGGCGGCCTTGCACGTCGCATGGGCGGTGGCGACAAGCCGATGCGGACCATCGGCGGCCGCACTATCCTGGAGCGCGTGATCGCGCGCCTTTCGCCGCAATGCGACGGGTTGATCCTGAATGCCAATGGCGATCCCGCGCGCTTCGCTGCGTTTGGCTTGCAGGTGATCGCCGACGACGTGCCCGGCTTCCCCGGTCCGCTCGCTGGCATCCTCGCGGCGCTCGACTGGACTGCAAAAAATCGGCCGGAGATCGAATGGGTACTCAGCGCGGCCGGCGACTGTCCGTTCCTGCCGCGTGATCTCGTCGCACGCCTGCATGAAGCACGTGAGCAAGAAAATGCGCAGCTCGCCGTAGCTGCATCAGGCGACCAGTCGCATCCGGTGATCGGCCTGTGGCGCGTCGCCTTGCGCAACGAGCTGCGTCACGCCCTGGTGGTCGAGGATCTCCGCAAGATCGATCGCTGGACCGCGCGCTATCCGCTCGCGACAGTGACATGGCCGGTCGAGCCGCTCGATCCATTCTTCAATGCCAACACGGTCGAGGACATCACGGAAGCCGAGCGTCTCGCGGCGCTGGATGCGGCATCCTAGCATTTGACGGGACATCGAACCGGACCGAGACGAGCTGCGACTACTGATCGGGGTGCATTCCGGATCAGCCATGGCCGACTCTCTTCTGAATGCCATATTCGCAGTCGTCGACTTCGTGTTCGATCTCTCGAAGGCGATCGACAGCACCAAGCGGCTGAGCCAACAAGCCACGGGCAGCGACAAAATCGTCGACGTCCCGCCGGACCCGAGGCCGCTGCCGCCCGCAGCGCAGCGCGCGCTTGCGGAAGCCGAGGAACGAGAGCGGGCGCGCGAGGCGGCCGCTCAGGCCGCCAGCGGCACCGACCAGGCATCATAACCGTAAACCCAACTCGTATCGGTCCGCTCCCGCAGCCAGATATTGGCGCGCGAGGTCTCCTGCACTCGCGTCGTTCGCTCCTTGCGTGTCCCCTCAAAGCGGCGGAAGGCATCTGCGACGCCGTCGCGGTCGATGCCGTCGAGGCAGCGCGACAACACCGCGGCGTCCTCGATCGCCATGGCCGCGCCTTGCGCCATATAGGGCGTCATCGGATGGCAGGCATCGCCGAGCAGCGTCACCTTGCCGTCGGCCCAGCACTCGAGCGCATCACGATCCATGATCGCCCATTTGTGCACGTCGGGACATGCCGCCAGCACCTTGCCGACTTGCGGATGAAAGCCTTCGAAGGAGGCGCGCAGATCCTGTACGTCCCCCTTCGCCGACCAGGACTCGATGCGGAAGTCCGGCTCCGGCTGGCTGGTGACGAGATAGACCTCGCTACGGTCAGGCTTCACGTAATAGATCACGATATGGCGGTCCTCGCCCCACCATTTGGTGCAATCGTCGATTTTCTCGCCGAGCAGTGCGGCGGGATAGACGGTGCGATAGGCAATGCGCCCGGTGAATTTGACCGGCGCTGTCTTGAACAGGATGTCCCGTACGGCTGAATGAACACCATCCGCACCGACCACAGCATCAGCAACGGCGCTGCTGCCATTGGCAAAGCTGAGCCGGACGCCCTCATTTGTCTCATCGAGACCGACAAGCCTGTGGTTGAGCCTCATGCACTCTTCCGGCACCACGCTCGCCAGCGCCGCATGGAGATCGCCGCGGTGTGCGAGCAGATAGGGCGCGCCGAACCTCTCCTCCGCGCTTTCACCAAAAATCATGTCGAACTTGATGTCGCCGCTCTTCCAATGGCGGTTATTCCAAGAGCGCGGATAGAACGACTGCTCGCGCATCCGCTTCTCTAGCCCCAGCGCCCGCAGCACTTTCATCGCATTGCAGCCGATCTGAATTCCGGCGCCGATGCGGGCAAACTGCGAGGCCTGCTCGTAGACCATCACGTCGATGCCGACGCGCCTGAGCGCCGCGGCGGTCGCGAGCCCGCCCATGCCGGCACCAATAATCGCAACCGAAAGCGGCCTTGCCATCGCGTCCCCACCCTGTGTCGCGCGCGGCTTGGATGCCGCGTCGTCTATGCGGGCCGGAAGCCCGCTCGCTCAAGTGCCGTGCGCGCCTCGTCCGAGCCGAGGGCGTCAAGGAAGGCCTGTACCGCGGGGCGCTGCTTGCGCGACGTCACCAAGGCAAAGTCATAATGCTCTTCCGCGAACGGAATGAAACCGAGATTGGCCGCATGGGCGACCGGCGCGATGGTCATGCCCCAGTCGGCACGGTGCTGCGCGACGGCCGCGGCAACCGCGTTGTGCGAGCGCGGCTGGTTCCAATAGCCTTCCGGGCGCGCGCCGCCGAGCAGCCGGTCGATCAGGATACGCGTGCCGGCACCCTGGTTGCGGTTGACCATGATGCAGGCGGGGTCGGCGACCGCGGCAGCAACGGCCTCCTTTGCGCCGAGCCCCTCAAAACGCTTGTCGTCCTTGCGGAAGACAATGCCTTGCATCCGCCGCCATCCCGGCACGAGCTCGAGCCCCTCGACGAGGTAAGGCGTGTTGTAGGTCTCGCTCTTGTCGTCGAACAGATGGATCGGCGCGAGATCGCATTCGCCGCGTCTGGCCGCCGCCAGGCCACCGAGACTGCCAACGGCAATCGAGCGCACGGAGAGGCCCGCATGGGCGAGCGGCGCAGTCACGAGATCGAGGCCAGTGCAATGGCTGCCGACGATGACGAGATCTGGCACCCGCACATGCGGCGTGAACAGAGTCACCTCGGCATTCGTCCCCGCCGGCATCTGGTCGGCGAGCGCATCGATGCGCAGAAAGCCATCGGCCTGCGCGAACGACGTGATCGCACCGGAGCCCTTGCCGGAGGGATAGGCGATCAGCCCGTCCTTGCCCTCGACCAGCGAGACCATCACGAATTCAGTGCGGCCCAGCTCGGATGCAATACGCACCGGCACGGTTGCGCTCACCTTGGCATCGGCGCGCGGCGGCAATCCCGCCATCTTGCGCAACGCCGGCACGATCATGTCGTGGAAGGTGAACATCGCCGAGGTCGGAAAGCCCGGCAGGATCACCACCGGCTTGCCGTCGCAGACCGCAAGGCAGAGCGGCTTGCCGGGCTTGAGCGCCACGCCATGCGCGATAATCCCCGGTTTGCCCAGTCGGCCGATGATGCGATGCGACAGGTCGCCCGCGCCCTTCGACGTGCCGCCCGACAGCACCAGCATGTCGGCATTGGCCAGCGCCTCGCGCATCGCGGCCTCCAGCCTGGCTTCATCGTCGGGAATCGCGCCGAGCAATATCGCCTCGCCGCCATTCTCGTTGATCGCAGCTGCGACAATCGCACCATTGGTGTCGTAGATCGCGGCCGGCGCAAGCGCCTCGCCGGGCTGCACGAGCTCGTCGCCAGTGGAGATCACGGCAACTCGCAGCTTCCGTGCAATTCTCACCTCTGCGATGCCGCAGGCCGCCAGCATGCCGATCTCGCGCGAGCCGATGATCGTGCCAGCGCGCAGCAGCGCTTCGCCGCGCGCGATGTCGGAGCCAGCGTACGAGACGAACTGCCCCGGCGAGACTGCGCGACGGACATCGATCGCATCAAGGCCGGACGGCTGGGTGTGCTCGACCATGACGACGGCGTCGGCGCCGCGCGGTAGCGGGCCGCCGGTCGCGATCGGCGTTGCGGTTCCTGTCATCACTTGCAGCATCGGTGCGGTGCCGCAGTGAATGATCTCGCGGTTCAGCGCCAGCCGCACGGGCGCGCCTTCGCCAGCGACTGAAAGATCCGCCGAGCGCACGGCAAAGCCGTCGACATTGGAGCGATCGAACGGCGGCACGTCGATTGGTGCAGTGATGTCTTCGGCGAGGGGCGCGTCGAGTGCACCGGCAAGCTTGCGGACCTCATTCGGGATCGGACGCGGAAACAGCGCAGCGTCGAAGCGCGCCAGCGCCTCCTCGCGCGAGAGGATTTTGAGGAATTGCTCCTGCTCGAGCGCGCTGCGATCTGGTGGCTTCGGGATCATCGTCATGCCGGAACCCATATCATTCCCGCATCAAATAAGCATCGACTGGCTCGCCCGCCGCAAATCCCTCGTTGCTGGCGGGAATAAGCAGCCATGCATCGGACCGGGCGATCGCGTGCAGCGGCCATTCGCCCATGGCAAGCGGCATCCACGTTTTATGTTCCTCCGCCAATAGCGCGATTTCGGCAATGCCGACGCTGGAGGCGATCTTGCGCGCAAGCGGCAAGGTCACTGCGCGACGTGGCCGCCGCGCCGACATTCTGTCGATGAGCGGAAGCACAAGCGCCAACCAAACTGCGAGTGCCTGGGCGGGCGAGCCGGGCAAGACGACGACGGGAATGCTTCCGAGCCGACCAGCGGCTGCGGTCCGTCCAGGCTGGAGCGCAAGACCGTGGGCAAGCTTCGCCCCGCGCTCGGCCAGCGCCGTCACCGCGGCATCCGCGCGACCGACGCCGCTGCCGCCGATCGTCACCAGGAGATCGCAAGCCGAGACATCGAGCGCCGCCGCGATCGACGCCGCATCGCGCGACGTGGCTTCATGCGCGCTCACATCCAATCCTGCCGCGCTTGCGAGGTCGGCGATCATCTGCAGCGTCACAGTTGGGCCCGGCACGTTGACGATGCGCAGCCGCGGCCGCCTGACACTCAGCTTGTCCGCACCCGCAACGCGCGCGAGCAGCAGAGCCGCCGCGTCGACGGGACATCCCGCCGCGGCCGCAGGCGTGCTTTCGGCGACATCGCCGCCCGCACGCGCAACGCCCTGTCCCGGAATGCCCTCTGCCAGGACCTGGGCAAGCGGGCCTGACACCTCGATGACGTCGACATCGAGCACGCAATCACATCCCGCCGGCAGCGCATCGCCGGCCTCAACCCACACTGGAAGCCCGGCCAGAGGCAGCGGCGAATAGGAGGATGCGCCGACGAGGTCGCTGGCGCAAAGCGCCCAGCCGTCCACTGCAGCGATGTCGCGCGGCGGATGGGCCGGCAGCAATGGCATGCCCGCGGAAGCACAGCCGGCCGCTTCAATCAGCGGCAATTCCTGCACTGTGACGGGGGTGACGCCGCGCAGCAGCGCAGCGAGCGCGGTAGCGAGCGGCGTCAGCGAGGGCGGCAAGCGCTGGGTCATGCCTCATGATGGACCACGCATCGGGCGGTTTGGCAACCGCACGTACTTCGGCCGTCAGCCGCGCGATTTGTCCGCGTTCGGAAAGAACACCTGCTGCCCGTCGACCTTGTAGCCGGCGATCGCCGCCTGCCCCTCTGGAGAGATCAGCCAATTGATGAAGGTCTGGCCCAGATCCTTCTTCACGTCCGGAAACTTTTCCGGGTTCACCAGCATCACACCATATTGGTTGAGCAACCGCTTGTCACCCTCGACGATGACGTCGAGGTCGCCACGATCCCTGTACGAGATCCAGCTGGCACGATCCGCGAGCATGTAGGCGTTCGCCGTACGCGCGGCGTCGAGCGCCGCGGTCATGCCCTGCCCGCTCTCCCGATACCAGGCGCCCTTGGCGCTGGCGATGTCGATGCCGGCAACGATCCAGAGTGCGAGTTCCGCCGCGTGGGTGCCGGAACGATCGCCGCGCGTCACGAACGGCGCACCCTTGGCCTCGATTGCTTTCAGCGCGGTGGCGATGTCCTTGCCCTTCACGCCCGCGGGATCACTCTTCGGCCCGAGCAGCACGAAATCGTTGTACATCACGTCGTAGCGTTTGGTGGCAAAACCATCGGCAACGAATTTCTCCTCTTGCGGCCGGGCATGCAACAACACCACGTCGGCCTCACCCCGGCGCGCGCCGTCGAGCACCTCGTCGCTCCGGCGTGCGATCACCGTCACCTCGATGCCGATCTTGTCGCGGACGACGGGCAGCAAATAGTCGAGCAGGCCCGATTCCTGTGTCGATGTCGTCGAGGCCAGGACAATCCCGCGCTCCTCGGCAGACGATGTCGCGACGACCCCGGCGAGGCCGCAGAGCAGCGCAAATGCAACGGTCAGTCGGTGAACGGCCATGACGGGTTCCTATCGAAAACGACGCGATCATGATGAGCGATTACGCCGCACTCGTGACGGAGATGGCCGCGGCGACGGCAACATCAGGTAGAGGCTGGGCCAGGGCCACTACCGAAAGGCAGGCTCGTGGCGCGCCATGCACCGCGCGACATGAATCATTCGGGAAATTTCGGCAATGAATCAACCGGCACGTTGATTGCACTCACGCGCGCAATGGCCGCAAGGCCCGCACCATCAGCGCCTCGCAAGATCGTCAACCAAAATCAAAACACGTGTCAGGATGTGTTGCAAAGCAACGAGCTCATCGGGCATGGTTCGCGCGGACAAAAATCGAAGTGCAGAATTCCACCTGCGTTGAACGCCAAAAAGAAGCAAGAATTTGCATAGGAATGCAGGATGGAATTCCTGACGACCAGTGAAGCCGCGGATTATCTCCGCCTCGGCGAGCGCAAGCTCTACGAACTCGTTACCAACGGCGCGATCCCCTGCACCAAGGTGACAGGCAAATGGCTCTTCCCGCGGCACGAGCTCGATCTCTGGGTCCTGTCGGGCATGGCTCGTCCGGCGGGCATGCTGACGGCGGAGCCGCCGCCGGTGGTGGGCGGCAGCCAGGACGAGTTGCTCGACTGGAGCCTTCGCGAATCCGGCTCGGGCCTCGGATCGATGACCGAGGGCAGCGCGCGCGGGCTCGAGCGGCTGCAACGTAACGAGGTGATGGCGGTCGCCGTGCACTTCCACAGCCTCGATCCCGCGGGCAACCTTGCCTCCGACGCCAGCGTGACGGCGCTGCGGGACGCGCCTGACTTACATGATGCGCTGCTTGTCGCCTTCGTGCGCCGCGAGCAGGGTCTGGTGCTGCCGCCCGGCAATCCGAAGCGGCTGCACGGGCTCTCCGACGTGCTCGCGCTCGGCGCGCGGATGGCGATGCGGCAGCAAGGCACCGGCGCGCAGATGCTGCTCGACATGCTGCTGAGGCGCGCCGACGCCACGACGCGCGATCTGCGGCCGGTGGAGACGCCGGCCCTCACCGGGCCCGACCTCGCCGAGATGGTCCGCGCCGGACAGGCCGATTGCGGCGTCGCGACGCGCGCGGCGGCGCGCTCGGCTGGGCTCGATTTTGTGCCGCTGGCCTGGGAGAATCTTGATCTTGCGATGCGGCAGCGCAGCTATTTCCGCCCCGCCATGCAGGCCCTGATCCGGTTCCTCGGCGAACGGCGGCTTCGGCAGCGCGCCGAGGAGCTGACCGGATATGATCCCTCGCCCGCAGGCCAAATCCGCTTCGCGGCCTGAGATTGACGCCCACCCCCAAATAGTTGCAAAAGAAACCAATTCAGCCGGGCCGTACCCGGCAGGCAACTTTCGGCCAACGCGCCGGATCAGGGGAGGACAAGCGTGAATCCAATGAAATTTGGACTGCCGGTTGCGGCCGCCTTAACGGCGGCTCTGCTATCGGGGGCCGCAACGGCGCAGGTGTCCGACGACGTCGTCAAGATCGGCGTGCTCACCGACATGAACGGCCCGGCCTCCGCGCCGACCGGCCAGGGCTCGGTGACGGCCGCACAGATGGCGATCGACGATTTCGGCGGCACCGTGCTCGGCAAGCCGATCAGCATCGTAATCGGCGACCACCAGCTCAAGGCCGACATCGGCGCTGCGATCGCGCGGCGCTGGTACGACGTCGACCAGGTCGACCTGATCGTCGACGTGCCGGTCTCGGCCGTGGGCCTTGCGGTGCAGAACATCGCCAACGAGAAGAAGCGGCTGTTCATCACCCACTCCACCGGCACCGCCGATTTCCACGGCAAGTTCTGCTCGCCCTATGCGATGCAATGGGTGTTCGACACCCGTGCGCTCGCGGTCGGCACTGCGGACGCCGTGGTCAAGCGCGGCGGCGACAGCTGGTTCTTCATCACCGACGACTACGCCTTCGGCCACTCGCTCGAGCGCGACGCCTCCAGCGTCATCACAGCCAATGGCGGCAAGGTGCTGGGCTCGGTGAAGCCGCCGCTGGCGACGCCCGACCTCTCCTCCTTCGTGCTGCAGGCGCAGGCCTCCAAGGCCAAGATCATCGGCATTGCGGCAGGTCCCCCCAACAACATGAACGAGATCAAGACCGGCTCGGAGTTCGGCGTGTTCAAGGGCGGCCAGCAGATGGCGGCGCTGCTGGCGCTGATCACGGACATCCACGGCCTCGGCTTGCAGGCCGCGCAGGGCCTGTTGCTGACGACCTCTTTCTATTGGGACATGGACGACAAGACCCGCGAATGGTCGAAGCGCTATTTCGCCAAGATGAACAAGATGCCGACGATGTGGCAGGCCGGCGTCTATTCCAGCGTGATCCACTATCTCAACGCCATCAAGGCTGCCGGCACCGACGAACCGCTCAAGGTCGCCGCGAAAATGCGCGAGACGCCGGTCGAGGATTTCTTCGCCCGCCACGGCAAGCTTCGCGATGACAATCTGATGGTGCACGACCTCTGGCTGGTGCAGGTGAAGACGCCGGAGGAGAGCAAATATCCGTGGGACTATTACAAGATCCTCGCGACGATTCCCGGCGACAAGGCGTTCGGCCCGCCCGACCCGGCGTGTCCGATGCTGAAGAAGTGAGAGCGTGACGGCCGCTTCCCGCGGCCGTCATTTCACCACGCCGATCTCGCGATAATATTTCATCACGCCCGGATGAATCAGCTCCGGCCTCGGCGCGGCGGCGGCGGTGTTTGCCGCCGTGGTCTCGCACGCCTGCGCGAGCTTCTTGCAGAAGGTTGCTTCGACGCCGTGCAGCGTCCTGGCGAGACGATAGGCGACATCGTCGGGCAGGTCTTCGCGCGTCAGCACAAAGCTCCAGGAGCCGAGCGAGGCGATTGGCTCGCTCTGCTTCGGGTAACTGCCGGCCGGCACGGTCAGCGGTTTGAGGAACGCATGCTTGGCGCGGATGCGCGTGATCTCTTCGGCATCAGGCGCGATGAAGCGCGCGCCTGACGCGCTCGATGCGACCGCGGCAAATCCGGGCCAGCCGATGCCGGCGCCCCACAGCGCTGCGACGCGACCATCCTCGACCATCGCGGGGCCGTCGCCGGCGCGATCGAGATAGATGGCCTTGAAGTCGTCGTCCTGCTTCAGGCCGAGACCATCGAGCACATAGCGCGCCAGGATCGGCAGGCCGGAGCCTTTGGCGCCGAACGCGACCGCCTGGCCGACGAGATCGCGGATCGTCTTGTAGGGACTGTCCGCGCGCACCACGAACATGCCGGGGTTGGAATAGATCGCGGTCAAGATCTTCAGCCGCACGGGCGAGCGGCCGATGCCGGCAAAGGCCTCATAGGCCGGCTCGCCCGCGACCAAAGCGAGATCGAGCTCGCCCTTTTCCAGCAGCGGAATGTTTTCGTTGCTGCCCTTGGTGTTGCGCGGGGCGATGGTGAGCGAGCCATCCGCCGCATTCATCACCTCGGCGAAGGCGTTGCCATAGAGCGGGAAGCCGCCGCCGGGTGTCGCGGTGCCCAAACTGATGGTCGTGGTGGAAATGGCGTTGCCTCCGGTTTGAGCAGCAGCGGGACTGAGCAGCAGCGCCGCACCGAGAAGGATATCGATTGCGAATTTCATCATCGGTCCGGCTGCGCCTGCGTCAACATCGACCAGAGACGATGTAGGCAGCGGGCGGTTTTTGTGAAAGCATGCTCGCAAACAATAAAGCAATGGGAGGCGTCATGTTGCGAATTTTGCGGTGCGCTGGTTTCGGGCTGGTCTTGCTGTCAGGTCTCCTCGCCGCCACCCCTCGCGCCTCCGCCGCCTACCCCGACCGCCCCGTGCACTGGCTGATCGGCTTTGCCGCCGGCGGCCCGGTCGACATCGTCGCGCGCATCATGGCGCAGTGGTTGTCGGACCATCTCGGCCAGCAGTTCATTGTCGAGAACCGCACCGGCTCCGGCGGCAACATCGCGGCCGCCGCCGCGATCAATTCGCCGGCCGACGGCTACACGCTGCTGTTCGTCGCGCCCAACAACGCGATCTCGACCTCGCTGTACAAGAAGCTGCCGTTCGACTTTTTGCGCGACACCACGCCGGTCGCCAGCATCATGCAGCTCACCAACATGCTGGTCGTCTCCAATGCGATGCCGGTGAAGACGGTCCAGGAGTTCATCGACTATTGCAAGGCCAACCCCGGCAAGATCTCGTTCGCCTCGTCAGGCAACGGCACCTCGGTGCACATGTCGGCGGAGCTGTTCAAGGCGATGACCAAGTGCGACATGGTGCATGTGCCCTATCGCGGATCGGCGATCGCCTTCCCCGACATCATCTCCAACAAGGTGCAGCTGATCTTCGACAATTTGCCGTCCGCGCTCGAGCAGTCGCGCGGCGGCAATGTCCGCGCACTCGGCGTGACCTCGCCGCAGCGCTGGCCCGCGGTGCCCGACGTGCCCGCCATCGCCGAGACCGTGCCGGGCTTCGAATCGGTCGGCTTCTACGGCATCTCCGCGCCGAAGGGCACGCCACCTGAAATCGTCGAGCTCCTCAACAAGGCCGTCAACGACGCGCTGAAGGACCCGAAGGTGGCGGCGCGCCTGACCGAGAATGGCGGCATCCCGAGGCAGATGACGCCCGCCGAGTTCGGCAAGCTCGTCACTGAGGAGACCGAGAAGTGGAAGAAGGTCGTGGAGTTCGCCGGGGTCTCGGTGGACTGAGCGGGCTGTCCTCTACTCATTCGGGCCGGCAGGAGGGGACTTAAGGGCCCCTCCCGTCAAAACACCAAAACAACCCCATGCACAGTAGAAAGTGCGGGGATTACAACGGGTTACGGCAGCAAAAATCAAGACCACCGAAAAACACTTGTTCCGTCGGGCAAAACAGGCGTATAAGGGCATCATCCCAAAATTCGGTTATTCGGAATGTGCCCGGCAATGCCGCGCTGACGTTTCGCGTCGGCTGTCCCGGCATTGCACCCCCGCCTCCATCCCTGTAAACGAACCGCGCACCGTTGCCGGCCGCGCCTTCCAGCGGCCGTCCCGCGGCGGGGCCTGTAGCTCAATGGTTAGAGCCGGCCGCTCATAACGGTCTGGTTGCAGGTTCGAGTCCTGCCGGGCCCACCAGCCTTCGCTCGCTTCGCGAGCTTCGGCTCGGCGAGCCGGTGCCACGAAAGGCAAGCGAAGGCTGCCGCGCCGAAGCCCACCGGGCGAAGGCGGGCGGAGCAGCCACGCAGGAGCCGAAGGGCGAAGCGTGTCCGGCATAGCTGGAGCGCAGCGGAAGCGATGACGGACTGGCGCTCTTGCGGACACAAGCTCTTACTAGCCACCAGTCGCCCCCACTCTCACGGCAGGAGATTTTCATGGCCAGCGAAAAAGGCCCGAACATCAAGAAGAAACAGAAATGCAAGAACTGTGAAGGCAAGGGCTTGCTCAAGAAGGGCGACAAGGTGGTGAAGTGCCAGCGCTGCAAAGGCACGGGGGTGCGGTAATGTTGGGTTGATGGCCCTTCAATTGCCAGAAGCTGCGGTGACAGTGCACTCCAATGATCGCCACCAAGCCTTGTGAATTAAGTGCACTGTCACCGTAATTCCGGCCACGAGACCGCGTTGCTGAATATGAATAAGCGATGAACGCCGCGTGCCGCGGCAAAATCCATTCCCGTCCAGGAAACCGGGCCAAGCTCTGCGGCGTTTAGCCCTTACAAGCCACGGGAGGAACTGAACATGCCACTGACCAGCGCAGCTGCCGCAACGATCCTTGCTCTCCAAATTGGGGCACCCACAGCGGTCCAAACCGAAGCACCTGCAATTCAAAGCGATGCCCCGATCGTACAAGTTCGTGGCGGCTGGTGTGGGAATGGCTATGACATAGACATCCACGGGAATTGCTATCCCAACGGTGTCATTCCGCCGCAGTATCAGGCAGCTCGCCAAGGCTACGCTTACTACGGGCCCCGTCGATACTACCGGGAGGAGTACCGGCCGCGATGGCGGCGCGACTACTATCGCCCTTATTGAGCCTCAGGGTCTTACGCTGACCGTCCTCAATTTGCAGTGCAGGCAACGTTCGGGGTCGCGCCGGTAGCCCGAGTCTGTAGATTGATCCGTGATTCGCCGCCGACCGCTCAGGCGCTTCGGTAGTCCCGTGTGTTCGTTCTATTCGATGTGCGGTTCGCTATTCGGCAAGGGCAACCGCGGGCAATGAAGCAGCGGCCGTGCGGCGCCACCAGATTCTCGAATTTCGGTGACAGTGCACTCAATTCTTCGGGCCCTGTTCGTCGACTTGAAGGCTCGCCGCTGCGCGGCAATCGAGAGAAAGGCGGAAGACCCAGATTGGCCCCTCGGTGCTGAACCGAGAATCGCCGTCACGGACTCGTGAGGCGAGCCCCGCCCCGCCCGGATCATTCGCGTACACAGCGGCTTCAGGGACCCGGAGCTAATTCCTCGCGTTAAGGTCCCATGGGAACAAAAGGTACCAGGCCTCTCGCCATTGATGGCGGCGAATTCAGCTGCCGCGCTGACCTGGCGGACCTGGACCTGGCCAAGCTGGACCTGCCGAGGAGAGAAACCTACTATGAACAGGCTCCGAAGTTCCGCGTTTGAGGCTTGGATCAGCGGCATGGCGACCGAAGAAGTCGATCCCAGATTTGCCGACCTTGATGCATGGCCGCTGAATTCGGCGATGGAAGCGATGTGGGAGGGCCAGCTTGCGGCGGTCGCCGCAATTGGCCATGCCCTTCCCGCAATCACCGCGGCGGCCGAAGCGGCCAAGACTGCGCTCGGCGATCGCGGCCGCATTGTCTATGTCGGCGCCGGCACCTCGGGCCGCGTGGCGGTCCAGGACGGCGCCGAGCTGACACCGACCTTCGCCTGGCCCCGCGAGCGCGTCCGCTTCGTCCTCGCCGGCGGTGACAGGGCGTTCGTCACCAGCATCGAGGGCGCGGAGGACGATGTCGATGATGCCGTCACGCAGATCGAGGCCGCACGGCTCACACCCCATGACGTGGTGATCGCGGTCGCCGCCAGCGGCACAACGCCGTTCACGGTCGCGGCGCTGCAGCACGCCGGCTCTTTCGATGCCGTGACGGTCGCTGTCGCCAACAATCCCGGCACCGCCCTGCTGGCATCGGCAAAGTTTCCGATCCTGATCGAGACCGGCCGCGAGCTGATCGCCGGCTCCACGCGGATGAAGGCGGGCACCGCGCAGAAGGTCGTGCTCAACCTGATCTCTTCGGGGATCATGCTGCGCCTTGGCCGGGTGTATCGCGGCATGATGGTGAACATGCCGCCGACCAATGCCAAGCTGAAGCGGCGCGCCGAAGCCATGGTGGCACAAATCGCCGACTGCGACCCGTCGCACGCGGCACGCTCGCTCGAGCAGGCCGAAGGAGACGTCAAGACGGCGGTGCTTCTGGCGCTGGGTGTCAGCAGGGCTGATGCGGAGACCCTTCTGAAGGACGGCGACGGCAATCTTCGCCGCGTGCTTGCCGAGCTCGCCAGGGATCGGGGCTAGCATCCTGACCGGCATACCAAGCGTAGCCAATGACCCGGCCTAGGCGCCGACCTTGGCCAGCACGTCGGCGCGCAGGAAGCGCTCGATGAAGAGCATGAACAGCACCGAGGGCACGAGGAGGATCAGCGCCGTGATCGAGGCGACCTGATAGTTGCCGCCCATCGCCGCATTGTAGAGCAGCAGCGGCAGGGTCGTGACCTGCGGCACGCCGACGAAGAAGGTGCCGGTGAACTCGTCGAGCGATTCCAGGAAGACAAAGATGCCGCTGGCGACGATGCCGGGTGCCGCCAGCGGCAGCGTCACCGAGAAAAACGTCAGAAGCGGCGAGGCGCCGATGTTGCGCGCCGCAAGCTCCAGATCCTTGTCGACCGCGCCGAAGGCGGCGGCCGCGATCCAGACCGAATAGACCAGCCCGTGCGCGGCGTGGACGAGCACCACGGCGAAGACAGTGCCGTTGATGCCGAGCTGGTAGAAGACGCGGGCGACGTTGATGTAGATCGCGACCGACGGAAAGGCCTGCGGCAGCAGGAATACAACCATGAACAGGGCGCGCGCCGGCAGCTTCAGCCGCGCCAGCGCGTAGCCGGCCGGAATCGAGAGCGCGAGCGCAACGACGACCGTCAGCACCGCGATCCAGACCGATGTGCCGAGCGAGGCCATGGCGTCGCCTGAGGGGCGGAATACCTGCTGCCAATAACGCGTGCCGTAGGTCACCGGCAGCTTATAGGGCGTGTACCAGCGCTCGGCCACGGACCAGAGCGCGAGGTTGGCGAGCGGGCCGATCAGCACGAAGGCAAAGGCCGCGAGCAGGACCACAGCCAGCGCCGTGCGCAACGAAGATGCGAGAGGCATCATGACGCGCTCTCCTTGGCCATGCCGCGCTTCAGATAGATGATCGCAGCGCCGGCCGAGAGCAGATAGGTGATGACGCCGAGCGCATTCGCCGTGGCGTAATCGCCATAGGCGTTGATGCGGAAGGCCATGTCGACGGTCAGCAAAGTGGGCTGCGATCCCGCCACCATCATCGGGACCGACAGCACCGAGAGCATCGTCACGAACGACAGCACCAGCGCCACGAGGAGCTGCGGCATCACCTGAGGCAACGCGAGCTCGACCAGCACGCGCAAGCGAGAGGCACCGAGATTGCGGCCCGCTTCAAGCGTCGCGCGGTCGATCGCGGCGAGCGCGCCAGCGAGCAGCAGGGCAACGAAGGGCGTCTGCTTCCAGACGAAGGTGGCGATGATGCCGCGCCAGTCGAGGAAGCTTACCGCCTGGAGCGGCTCCATGAGCCCCATGGCGACGAAGGAATTGTTCATCAGCCCGTTTTTGGCGAGGAAGGTGCGCATGCACTGTGCCGCGACGATGAACGGGATGAAGAGCGGCCAGCGATAGAGCGCTTTCAGCGTGCCAACGATCCAGCGATTCTCGCCGAGCGTCAGCGTACCGGCGATGATGATGGCGGCGAGCCCCGTGAACGAGCAGGAGGCGAGCACGATCACGACGGTAAAGAGGACGTCGCCGGAATAGAGCTCCCAGGCCTTTCGAAAGGCATCCAGCGAGACGCCTCCTTTCGGCCCCGTGAAGGCCGAGATCAGCGAGAAGCTCAGCGGATAGAGAAACAGCGCCGCCACCAGCGCGAGGCCAGGCGCGATGAGCAGCAGAGCGAGCTGGCGTTGGGAGATGGACATCGAACCTGCTGACAACGGCGCAGAGGATAAAGGTCGTGACTCCCGGGCACGCGCCCGAGAATCACGACCCTCGCAACGAACCTCAATTCGCGACCTTCTTCTCGTAGCCCTCGAGGATGTCGTTGAAGTAGGGCGCTATCGGAAAGGGCTTGCCGTTGCTGGCGAGCTCGGCCGGCGTAACGTCGCTGAAGAGCTTGTCCCAGGCGGCCTTGTCGAGCTTGCCTTCGAGGTTCTTGGCGTCGATGCCCGGATACCAGTTGAACTTCTTGACGATGCCGTCGGCCTGGACTTGCGGCGAAGTTGCAAGCGCAATGAAGGCCTCGGCCAGCTTCTTCTGTGCCGATTTCTCCGGAATCGAATAATACATCGGCTGACCGGGCATGCCGGGCGAGATCAGTTTCAGCTTCATGTTCGGCGGCAGCTTGCCGTCGGCCTGCCACGAGTAGAACATGTCGACCCAGACAGGGCCGATCGCAATCTCGCCGCGGTTCAACATGTCGAGCGTGCCGGCATTGCCGGGGGTGATGGTGGCGTTGGCGTTGAAGGCCTTTAGATCCGCGAAGGCCTTGTCCCAATTGGCCTTGGTGGCGGCGTCGTAGGGGCCTTTGATCAGCTTGTCGGCATCGCCGCCGAATGCGTAGACCCAGCCGGCGACGAAGGCGACGCCCGACATGCCACCCTTGATGCCGTTATAGCCGAACTGCTTCGGATTCTTTTTGGCCCAATCGGCGAGCTCGGCAAAGCTCGCCGGCGGCGTCTTGACCATGTCGGCATTGTAAGCGAGCGCGGTCTGCGACTGGAACATCGGGATGACGTAGCCGCTTACGTCGGTGCCGAGCGCGTTCCTGGACGCGTCGCCCGTGGCGAGCTTGGCGGTATCGACATCGGCCGAATATTTGTCGAGCAGGCCCTCCTTGACCATCTGGCCGGCGGCCTTCTGGTGGATCACCACCACATCGAAATCGGTTGCGGTCGCGCCTTTCTGGGCGTTGAGCTTCTCGTAAATCTTCTGCGAGCCGGCATCGCCCGGCCCGGTGCCGACCGCGACGATCTTGACGCCCGGATGGGCCTTCTCGAACATCGGGGCAAGGTAGTCCTTGACGTAGTCGACCATATTCTGATCGCCCGCGGAGGCGACGTTGAGCGTTTGCGCAGCGAGCGGCGAAGCCGCGATCAGCGCGGCGAGCGAGGTGGCAATCGTGAGAAGGCGCATGAGTCTGGCTCCGTGTCGGATCGTTGGAAGGGGTCAGGCCGGGATGGACGCCTGTGCAGCCGGGAAGATGTGAAGGCGTGAAAGCGGGATACGCAGGCCGACGGCCGCGCCGGGCTCATGCCTGATGGCATGATCAACGGTCAGCTGGCGGCCGGCGACCTCGATCCTGTAGCGGTAGAGCCCACCCGGATAGCTGCGCGCCGCAATGCGACCCGGCACCACCAGATCCTCGCCGGGTGCGGCATCGGGCGCATCCAGACTGGCGACGTCGTCGCGGAAATAAGCGAGTGCTTCGCCCGCTGGCAGAGCAAGGTCGCGTTCACGGGGGATCACATAGCGCGCCTCGCCAGCCGCGATCGTGGCGGGGCCCTCGCCGGACTCGACACGGACGGGCAGCACGTTCTCGGCGCCCATGAAATTGGCGACGAAGGCGCTGTTCGGCCGGTCATAGACCTCCTCCGGCGTACCGATCTGCGCGATGCGGCCAGCATTCATGATGACCAGCCTGTCGGCCATCGTCATCGCCTCCTCGCGGTCATGCGTGACATGGATCGTGGTGACGCCGAGCCGCTGCTGGATGGCGCGGATTTCGTGACGCATCGTCATGCGGATCTTGGCGTCGAGGTTGGACAGAGGCTCGTCCAGCAGCAGGATGCCGGGGTCGACCGCCAGCGCGCGTCCCAGCGCCACACGCTGCCGCTGCCCGCCCGACATGGCCGTGACCTTGCGATCTTCGTAGCCGGAGAGCCCGAGCATCGCCAGCAGCGAGGACACCTTGGCGGCGATGTCGCGCTTGGACACCCCGCGCAGCTTCAGGCCGTAGCCTATGTTCTGGAGCACCGTCATATGCGGCCAGAGCGCATAGGACTGGAACACCATCGCCATGCCGCGCTTCTCGGGCGGCAGACCGGCGACGTCCTTGCCACCGACGGCAATCGAGCCGGACAAGACCGGCACAAAGCCGGAGAGCGAGCGCAGAAGCGTGGTCTTGCCGCAGCCGGAGGAGCCGAGCAGCGCCGTGAAAGACCCCGGCGCAAAATCGAGATCGACGCCGTGAAGCACTTTCGTGCCGCCATAGGCGACGTGCAGGCCGCGCACCTCGATTGCCGCGCCGACACCCGACATCACTTGCGAGCCCGCCCGCACGTTTCGCTCCTCCACGCCGCCCTATTTGCTCAGATGGAATTGTTCTTCCATTCTGCGATCAGCGTGGAATAAACATACCGACCCCTAGCGCGCTCGTGCAACAGATTTATGACTCCCGATGACCGTCGAGATCCGATCGCTCTGGCTCATGCCGTGCCCCGAAGACGAAGCGTTTCTCGCTTCGCTCATCGGCGAGCTTGCGGCGCGCTTCGGCACGCCGAATTTCGCGCCGCATCTGACGCTGCGCGGCGACACCAATGCAACGTTCGAGCATCTCCACGAGGATGCTCGGGCAGCAGCCGCTGCGTCGCAGGTCTTCGCCGAACCGATAGCTGGGATCGAGACGACGCAGGCGTTCTTCCGGGCCTTCTACGTGCGCTTCGCCGTTTCGGCGCCGCTCTCCAGGCTGAAGCAACGCCTCGATCCGCAGGAAGCTGAACGCTTCATGCCGCATGTCTCGCTGCTCTATGGCAACCTGCCGGAGGTCGTGAAGGCGCCGGCATCAGCCGAATTCGGGCAGCGCCTCGCGGGCCGCGCCATTACCTTCGACAGAATTTGCGTCGTCCGTTCAGGACAGGACATCCCCATCGCCGATTGGACGATCCAGGCCTCGGTGCCGCTCGGGCGCTGAGGCTTGTGAGGAGACCGACCAGTTCCTCTCATCATGCACATTGCGAAAAACGAAACGTCGTTCTATGGATTTTCCAGCCCATTTGGAGAACCATTCATGCCCGTCGGATTCAGAATCTTGAAACGCAACAGGAAGATCGGCGCCGATGTCGTCGAGCGTTTTGCGCGCCTGCCTGTCGCCAATGTCAGCGACAGCATGTCGCGCCTGACGGCCGGCGGTGCGCGGCTTCGTCCGATGCACGGGAGTGGCGGGCTGGCGGGCGCGGCACTGACGGTCAAGACGGCGCCCGGCGACAATCTCATGGTGCACAAGGCGATCGCGCTGGCCGAGCCCGGCGACGTCATCGTCGTCGATGCCGGCGGCGACCTGACCAATGCCATCACCGGCGAGATGATGATGATGCAGATGGTCAAGCGCGGCGTGGCGGGCCTCGTCATCAACGGCGCGATCCGCGACGCCGGCTTCATCCGCAGCCAGACATTTCCGGTTTTCGCGGCGGGCGTGACCCATCGCGGCCCTTACAAGAATGGCCCGGGCGAAATCAACGTTGCGATCGCGATCGACGGCATGGTGATCGAGCCCGGCGACCTCATCATCGGCGACGATGACGGCCTGCTCTGCGTGCCGTTCGATCAGACCGAGGCGGTGTTCAAGGCCGCCACCGCGAAGTTCGAGGCCGAGCAGAAGCAGATGGCCAATATCGAGGCCGGCACCCACGACGCCTCCTGGGTGGACAAGCAATTGCGCGAGCTGAAGTGCGAAGGCGTCGATTGAGACGCCTTCGGCCAGGTGGTTAGAAGCCGAACAGTTCGACCGGATTATCGACCAGGATGCGCCGGCGGGTTTTTTCGTCCGGCGCCCAGACGGCGAGAAGATCGAGCAATAACGCATCATCCGGCTTGGTGCCGCGCTGGGTCGGATGCGGCCAGTCGGTGCCCCACAGGATACGCTCGGGCGTTGCCTGCACGTAGGCACGCGCAACGTCGCTGGAATCCGCATAGGGCGAACCGAGCTTGCTGTCCTCATAGGGCTCGGTGACCTTCACCCAGGTGCGCCCCTCATCGAGCATGCGACGCACGGCGGCGAACGCAGGATGCTTGACGCCATCGGGCTGCGGAATACGCCCGAGATGGTCGATGACCACCTTGGTGGGCAGCGACCGGATGACTTTCTCATGAGTGACGATCTGATCGCCGGTCATCAGGATCTGCACGTGCCGGCCCAGCGGGCTGACGCGCCTCGCGAGCGCGGCAAGCATCTCCGGCGTTGTCGTTCCCCAGGTCTGCGGAGATACGAAATTGACGCGGATGGCGCAGACGCCGGCGTCGGCCAGCGCGCGCAGCTCTGCTTCCTCGACGTCGGCGTCGACCACGGCTACGCCGCGCGACGAGGAGCCGAGCTGGCCCAGCGCGTCGGCGAGACACCGGTTGTCGACCCCGTATGTGGATGGCTGCACCACCACGCTCCTGGTGGTGCCGAGCCGGCGACGGAGGTTTCGATAATCCGCGACGGTCGCACCCGATGGAAAGCCCTGGTGCCAATGCGGCGAAACGGGAAACCGTCCGTCGTAGATATGGTGATGGCAATCGCATGCGTCCGCGGGCGCGTTCAAGCGCGGCGGCGCCGACCCGGTGCTGTTGGGCACCGCCTGCTCGACGCCGTCCGCCCAGGCGCCCGTGCTCGCAGCCAGTAGACCAACGAGAACGCCGCGCCTGTTAATGGCGCGCCGTGACGTCTTGCCGCGCTCGCTCATGATTTCACCGCGACCATGTCGGCAGCACGCGCGACGTTGCGGCCGAGCACGAGGACGCAGGTCGCGGCCACGGCACACAGCAGCGCAAGCGGCAGCATCCCGAGCACGAAGCTTCCGGTCGATTGCTTGACCAGGCCAACCACGTTCACCATCAACCCGCCGCCGATCAAATTGGAGATCGCGTTGATGCCGGCGAGGCCGGCGGCGAGCGTGCTGGTCGAAAGCCAGCTTGCCGACAGCGCCCAGAACGGCCCCTTGAAGGCATAGGCGCCCACCAGGCAGAACGTCACCATGACGATGGTCGGCGCAACAGCCGTTCCCGTCAGGCCCAATGCGGTGAAGCCGCCGGCGGCGAGCAGCAGCGGAATGGCCGTGTGCCAGCGGCGCTCGCCCGATTTGTCCGAATGGCGGCCCCACAGCACCATGAGCACGGTCGCGATGCCGTACGGGATCGCATTGACGAAGCCGGTCTGCAGATTCGACAGGCCAAACGATTTCAGCAGCTGCGGTTGCCAGACCGACAGCACACTGCCGGTGGCGGAGGCACCGGAGCAGACCAGGGCCATGACCAGGAAATATTTGTTGGTGGCAAGCTGCCAGAGCGAGAGATGACCGACCGGCTTGCGCGCGGCTGCATCCGCCGCCATGCGGGCCGTCAACCAATCCCGCTGCTCATTGGTCAGCCAGGGCGCCCTTTCGGGCCTGTCGGTCAGAACGAACAGGCAGGCAAGCCCGAGCAAGACGGTCGGCAATCCCTCCAGGATGAAAAGCCACTGCCAGCCGCGCAGGCCAAGCGCGCCGTCGAGTTCGAGCAAGCCGACCGACAGCGGCGACCCCAGGAAGGTCGCAAGCGGGATCGAGACCGTGAAGGTCGCCAGGATGCGCGCGCGATACTCGGAAGGCAGCCAATAGGTCAGATAGAGGATCGCGCCGGGAAAGAAGCCGGCCTCCGCCGCGCCCAGGATGAAGCGCATCGCATAAAGCGAATACGGCCCCACGACGAACGCCATGCACGCCGTCACCAGGCCCCAGGTGATCATGATCCGGGCGATCCAGCGCCGCGCGCCGAATTTCTGCAGCGCCAGGTTGCTCGGCACTTCCACCAGGAAATAGGAAACGAAGAACAGGCTGGCGCCGAAGCCGAACATCGCCGGCGTGAGCCCGAGATCCTTGTTCATCTGCAGCGCTGCGAAGCCGACATTGACGCGATCGAGCAGCGCGAAGAAATAGCAGATCATCAGGAACGGCACGAGGCGCAGGACCACCTTGCGCATCGTCGCCTTCTCTATCGGGTCGATGTCCGTTCGAGCAGCCGTCACGTTTCTCTCCCTTTTATTGTTGGCTTTATTCGGCTGCTTTCGCGCTGGCCTGCATCCGGGTCGCGATCGCATCGATGGCGATCTTGTAGTTCTCGGGAACGACGCCTTTGAAGTGCTCCTTCAGGCCCAGGCTGTCCTTCCAGCGCAGCCGTGCCGCGGTCGCGCGCGCCATCAGCGGCTCGATGCCGGCATCCTCGACCGCCTCGGCCGCCATCTCGACCTCTTCGGTGCGTCGCTTGGCGTGGATGACGCCTGAGGGCGTCAGGCTCTCGACCGTGTCCATGAACGGACGCGTCAGCGTCTTCGACGCCGAGGCCAATACGGTTTCGTCCAGGCCATAGGACCGGGCGGCGAGCAGCGTCTCGTCGATCAGCGCCTCGATGCCCTTGATCAGGACCGAACGAAGGATCTTGATGCCCGAGGCCGTGCCGAGCTTGTCGCCGGCGAATTCGATGCTCATGCCCCAGGGCACGAGCAGGTCGACCACGCGCTGGCCGGCGGGACCGCTCGACATCATGTGCATCGCATAGCCATGCTTGGGCGTGCCCATGATGGAGCCGTCACCGAGCGTGGCGCCTGTCCCTGCGAGCCGTTCGGCGACGCCATATTTCACCTTGGGCGTAGCTGAGGCGAAGTCGAGGAAGGTATGGCGGCCATCGAGCACAGGCGCAAACGCGGCTGCGCTTTCGAGCGACCTGGAACCCGGCGTGACGCTGAAGATCAGCTCCGCGGCATCGGCCAATTCCCGGTTGGACTTGACCAGAGTGACGCCCGCGGCTTTGGCACGGCCCTGGATCAGATCGGCATAGGGACCGTCGAAGGCGTATTTGTCGTAGCAGAAGATCTGCAGCAGGCCGGCCTCGCGCAGTCCCTTGCCCAGCGTGCTGCCGATCTCGCCATAACCGACGAGACCGAGACGGAACTGCTTTCGCTCGCTCATTTTCAAATTCCTTTCGAGAGGGGTGCGATCGCGCCCGCGCGGCCGTCAGCCGTTCCGGCCTGTCGCTGCAGGCTGGCGCCAACCAGGCGGATCAGGATGCCGGCCAGGGCGAGAAACGCGGCCACCGAGATCAGGGCCCATGAGAAGCTGTCGGTCGCCTGCTTGATCACGCCGATGAGATAGGGACCGACGAAGCCGCCGAGATTGCCGATCGAGACGATCATCGCGAGGCCGCCCGCGGCGGCGCTGCCGGTGAGGAAGCTCGACGGGATCGGCCAGAAGGTCGACTGGTAGCACATGATGCCGATCACGGCGCCGCAGAGGGCGACGATCGAGACCAGCGCGGACGATGTCGCGTAGCCGCAGACGATCAGCGAGGCCGCGCCGACGAGCAGGCCCGACGCCACGAACCAGCTGCGCTCGCCGCCGTTGTCCGACAGCCGCGCCCATAGCATCATCGTGATGGCGCCGCAGATATAGGGAATGGCGGCGATGAAGCCGACGGCGACGACGCCGAAGCCGAAACCTTTGATGATCTGCGGCATCCACAGCCCTAGACCGACCGAGCCGATGATGGCGCAGAAATTCACGGCCGCGCAGACGAGAACCCGCCAGTTGAGGAAAGCATCCTTGAGGCGGGATGAGTGTCTGGCGGCAATGGCCTCGCGTTCCGACGCCAGCACGCCTGCGAGCCAGGTCCGCTCCGCGGGGCTGAGCCAGCTGGCCTGTTCGGGCTTGTCGGTGAGCGCAAAGAGGCACGCGAAGCCAAGCAACGTGGCCGGCAGGCCCTCGATGATCAAAAGCCACTGCCAACCATGCAGGCCGCCCAGGCCGTCAAGGGTGAGCAGCGAGCTCGAGATCGGCGCACCGATGATGTTGGCGATCGGGATGCCGAGCAGAAAAGCCGCAGTCGCCGTGCCGCGGACGCGCGCCGGAAACCAATAGGTGAAATAGAGGAACACACCGGGCGTGAAGCCGGCCTCGCCAAGTCCGAGCAGGAAGCGCATGACGCCGAAGCTCGCAGGACCAACCACGAATGCGGTTGCCGCCGAGATCAAGCCCCAGGTGATCAGGATGCGGGCAATCCATTTGCGGGCGCCGATCGCCTGCAAGGCGAGATTGCTCGGCACTTCCGCCAGGAAATAGCCGAAGAAGAACAGCCCGGCGCTCCAGCCGAATGCAGACGGCGAGATGCCGAGGTCGCCGTTCATCGTCAGGCTGGCGATGCCGACATTGACCCGGTCGAGATAGGCGACGATGTAGCAGAGCAGCAGAAAGGGCACGATGCGCCACAGCACCTTCGAGAGGATCTTCTCCTCCTCGGGTGTGAAGCCCTGTTGGGCTGAGGCGGCTGCAACGCTTGCCATGGGTTCCCTCCGGGCGCCGGTGTTCTCCCGGCCATGGGGAGCGCCTTAACAAAAATAGAACGGCGTTGCAATTCATTTTGAAACGCCGTTTCATTTTATTGAAAGGTGTCGCGCGCCCTTCGCAGCTGGTCCCAGGGAAAAGTGAGCGCCAATCGTCGGTTAAGGTGCGTCGCCGCAGCCTCGATCTCCACTGTCATGCCCCGGCTTTGACCTGGCTTTGACCGGGCATCCAGCACGCCGCGGCCTTTCGGCTCGATCACTCTGTCTCGGAGTACCGGATCGCCCGGTCCTAGTGCGCAATTGCGCACTGGCGGGGCGATGACACCCAGTGTGTGGCAGCTAGTCGGCGTGCGAGAACATCGGAAGGCCCGGTGTTTCGAGTTCGGCGCGCAGCAGGGTTCCAGTGCGGCTCTCGGTGATGAAGAGGCTCTTTCGCTGCGGTCCGCCAAAGGCGAGATTGGTCGTACCGACACCCGCGCAGGAGACGATGCGGTCGAGCGGTTCAGCCAGTTGCGACAATCGCCAGACCGAGCCGAAGCCGGTGTGGCAGACCAGCAGATTGCCGCCGTCATCCAGCGCCAGTCCGTCGGGACCGCCGGGACCGCCATGCAGATGCGAGAAGATGCCGACCTTCGTGGTGAGGCCGCTCGCCGGCAGCGGCACGCGCCAGATCTGGTTGGCGCGCGTCACCGCGACGAGCAGAAAACTTTCCTCGGCATCGACGACGATGCCGTTCGGGCTCGGGATCGTGTTGATCAGGCAGCTGAGCCGGCCGTCCGGCGTCAGCTTCCAGACCCGGCCACTGGGATCGTGCATGCCCGTCTGGCCCTGGTCGGTGAAATAGAGATTGCCAGACGGTGCGAAGACGAGGTCGTTCACGCCCTTGAAGCTCTCGCTCGCCGCCGTCTCCAGGAACGGCGTCACAGCGCCGCTGGCCGGATCGAGCAGCATGATCCCGCGCTTGTAATCGGTGATGAACACGCGGCCGTCACGGTGGATCTTCAAGCCGTTCGGCCAGCCATCATATTCGGACACCAGTTCCCACACGCCGTCAGCGCTGACGCGGAAGATGCGGCCATAGGGAATGTCGGTGATGTACAGTCGCCCCTGCCGATCGAAGGACGGCCCTTCCAGGAAGGAGTCGATTTCGCGTCCGCCCTGGTTGGCATCCGCCCAGGCGGTGCGGCGCGGCTTGCGAAGATGATCAGGCAGCCGTGTGAAGATGCTGGTTTCGATCCGGCGCGGCGGGCTGAAGAACGTCATCGGCTAACCTTTGGGACGAGCTTGGCAGAACCATCGAGTCGACAGGATTGTCGCCCGCCGAGGCCGACGCGGCAAGCTAAAACGAAACGCCGTTCCGTTTCATGTCGAACCGGTCCGCCTGCGTCCGCTTTTCGCCGTGCCCGAGGTCGGAGTTCCTCCGCACGCTAGCGTCAGCTTGCTTGCGGCCTCGACCAACGGCGCCTTGATCTGCTCCGCGCGCGCCGTGGTGAGCCGGCTGACCGGGCCCGAGACCGCCAGCGCCCCGACCAGGGAGTCGCCGATGCCGAACACGGGCATGGCGAGCGCGGCCGCATGAGGATCGGTCACACCGGAGGTGAACAGCGGCAGTTCGTCATCAGGCTCGGGCGGCCCGGACTCATACCGCCGCAGCGTTTGCGCGATGGCGGACTTGTCCATGGGGCGGGTATCGCCCGGCTGCACGGTCATCCGGATGCGATTGCTGCTCTCCACCCGGAACAGACAAAGCCTCTCCTCGCCATTGCGAACATAGAAGGACGTCGTCTCACCGGTCTTTGCCGCAAGCTGCTCGAGCACCGGCATGACATGGTCGGCCAGACGAAACGCCTGCTGATAGGCGGTGCCGAGGCGCAAGGTCTCCGCATCGAGCCGGTAGGAGCCGTCCGGCAGGCGGGCGAGCAACCGGTATTGCTGCAGCGACAAGGCCAGCCGCAGGATCGTGCTCTTGACGAGGCCGGTCCGCTCCGCGAGCTCGGCCAGGCTCAAGGCGCCGTCGCCGCGGCGGAACGCGGTCAGCACCGCGAGTGCGCGTTCTGCTGCCGATACGCCCTTGAGTGCGGGCGGCTTCTTCACGGTCTGCTTTGCCATATCACCCCTCGTCCTCGTCACGTCCTAAGGCATTCTGCCGACGAGGAGAAGAGGCTACGACCTCGAATCGCGGTGCGCTCATGTTGCGCGACCGTAGGCAGCGTGAAGCTCCGATGTTCGCTGCATTCGTTCAACAGAGGTGCAGCGACGGCCCAGAAGGGTTGATAGAAGCTCACCTCGTGACGAGGGATCGCGTCAATCGTCACGGCAAGACGGGTTTGCAGATTCGCACGAATTCCACCGTCACCCGAGCATGATGCCGCGGATGTTACCCGCCGCGAGGCGGTAGCGGATTGCGGGGACATCGACCGAGGCTCACTTGTTGGTTCACAGTAAGTCCATCGGAGAAATGACCATGCGATCAAGTCTGGTCCTGAGCCTTTTGATTTTCCTGTGCGCACCCGTCGGCGCCGCTACGGCAGCCCAGGGACATCGGCATCATGCAACTGTTCACTCTGGCCGAGTTTCGACCACAGGGGCCGCCGCGGCCTGGGCCTATTCACCGGGAGCGCCGGCCCGCCCTCAGCCGACCCCGCACTACGATGATCAGCCAGAACCAGGTCATAATCCGTTTGCGGGATGGGGCGGTTAGCACCGGACGCCAGCGCAGCGGCGCGGTCGCTGCTGCCGGCGGCCAGCCACCCTATTTCGGATGCGCCTTGCCGGTCCAACCAACCCGCGACAAGTTGCCGGTGCGCCTGCCTTAACAAAAGTGGTTACCCGAATATTGACGCTCAGAGGGATGACCCGCTTCACCACCTCTTCGTGCTGCGCGCGCCGCTGCGCCAGCCCTTGCGTGTTGAGCAACTCAGGTCGAGCCACGCATCGCCGGCAATGATCCCTCCTTTGCCTGCCGCGGTTCATTAACGACGCAGTACGAATTGGCTTCTGATGAAGGCCATCTTTGATAAATTTCGCATACGACCACAGAGGCGCCAATCCAGGCCGACCGCGCTCAGGCCGCCTCCCTTGAGCAGCTGATTCAGACGCGAGCTGTTCATGGACGTGACCGACCCGTGCACCGGCAAGGAAAGATGAGATGCAAGTCAGATCAGCGCTTCAGATCAATTTGCATCCGCTGGACGTGCGCCATGCGGTCCACACACTGCCGCATCAGCTCGACGTGTGGGGCGATCAGGTCGATCGTATCGTCTTCACCGTCGACACCAAGCAGAGCAAGAGCGGCCGCTATACCGGCAGCGCTTACGAGGAGAGCCGCAGGCGCCTGTTCGCATTGCTGGAGGCCATCGCGCTGAAATCGCCGAAGGCAGAGATTTCCGAGGTCGACTATTCGCCGGCGGCGCTCGAGGCCGTACGGCAGCGCTATTTCTCGACATCCAGCGCCTATCCGGAAAAGGCCTTCGATGGCGGGCCGTTCCACGCCTATTTCTACGGTCTGTTGAAGACGAACGCGGACTATGTCGTGCATATGGACAGCGACATGCTGTTCGGCGGCGGCAGCCAGGTCTGGCTGGAGGAAGCGATCGGCTGGCTGAAGACAACGCCCGATGCGCTGTTCGCCGGACCGCTTCCCGGGCCGCCCCGCACTGACGGCACACTCGGCGATCTGCATGGGGGCTTCCCGGGATTATCAGGCATCCAGCCGCCCGAACGGCTGGACGCCGCCTACCCCGCTTACCGTTTTCGCACGGTGAGCACGCGGATCTTCGTGCTTGATCAGACCAAGTTCGATGCATCGATCGGAGCGCTGCAACTGGTGCGTCCGAATCTCAAGCGCCGGATTCGCGCAAAACTGTTTCGCCAGTCGCCGCTGACGATGCCGGCGGAGGAGATCATCTCCGCGGCCATGATGCGCAATCATCTTTCCCGCATCGACTTTCTCGGTTCGGGCGCCGGGCTCTACTCGCTCCACCCACCTTATCGCACGGATACCTTCTATCGGGAATTGCCGCAGCTGATCGCGCGCATCGTCGCCGGTGCGATACCGGACGCCCAGCGCGGCGACTATGATGTCAATTCAAGCATGTTCGACTGGACCGAAGCGCTGCGGCAGAAGACCGTCAGCCGTCGTCTCGCCCGTGCCGCGCGCACACTGATGTCGAGTTGAGCATCATCCCGACGCAGTCGCCGCCGCCGGGCGCCAGCTGCGATATTTCGGGTGGCCCTTGCCGATCGGCAGCGCCACCGCCGTGCCTGTTTCAGCGGCATGATAGAGCGCGGTGATCAGCTCCAGCGAACGCCGCGCGTCGTCCAGCGTCACCGGCAACGGGCCGCCCGATTCCAGCGCCTGATGATAGGCTGCCATCAGGCCTTCGAAGCGCGATGGCACGAAGGTGAACCCTTCGAGCGCCGCGGCGATCCGCCCTTCTGCTTCCGGCGAGGTGGCGATGATCTGCCAGGGATCGTCGCCGGGAGCATAAGGCGAAAGCGAGCTCTCGAAGGTGACGTGCTCGAAGCACAGCCGGAGACGGCTGATCTCCTTGGCCGACCCCAGCGTCGCGGCCAGCGAGGCCAGCGCGCCGTTTGCCATCACGAGGCTCGCCACCGCGCAGTCTTCGACCTCGATGTCATTGACGCGCGTTGCGGTGCGCGCAAACACTGAGGCGATATCGCCCATCAGCCAGGTCAGGATGTCGTGGGAATGAATGGCGTGGGTGAGCAGCGCCCCACCCAATTCGGTCTCGAAGCGGCCGCGCCACGGCACCGCATAATATTTGGCGCCGCGCAGCCAGGCGGTCTCGATGGTCGCCAGATACGGCTTGCCGGCAAGGCCAAGCTCGATGATGCGCCGTGCCTTCTGCAGGCCGTTGCCGAAACGATACTGGAACACCGGCATGAGACGCCCGCGCGAGGTGGCCTCGGCGGCGGCGAGCTGGTCGACCTCTTGCAGCGAGCCGACCAGCGGCTTTTCGCAGATCACCTGCTTGCCGGCGGCGAGCGCCGCCATGACTTGCGGAAAGTGTAGTGTTGGCGGCGTGCAGATATCGACGATCTCGACGTCGCCCATGGCCAGCACCTCGTCGAACGAGGTGGTCCGGCGCGGCACCGCGAACTCGTCGCCGACAGCCGCGAGGCGCTCCTCGTTGAGATCGCAGATCACCTGCACATCGAACCGATCGCGCAGGCGCGCATAGCCCTCGTCGATATGGCTGCGGCCGATGCCGAGGCCGATGACAGCAACCGTTCTACGCTTCGACATACTTTAGGCCCTTTCTTGCGCCTTGCCTTCCGCCATCGCCTGCGCGGTGAGCGCCAGCTCCATGGCCTTGAAGCAGCGGGCCTGCGGGATCGCGGTCTCGGTGCGATCACGCACGTCGGCGATGAGCTGGCGGCCATAGGGGAGTTCGACGTTGGAGCAGTCGATCCGGTGCACGCCCTTGCGGTCGACCATGATGAGGTGGTCGATGCCCCCCTGCCCCGCGATATCAATGTATTTGCGCAGCTCCATATAGCCCTCGGTGCCGAGAATGGTGATGCGGCCGTCACCCCAATTGGGCAGGCCATCGGGGGTGAACCAGTCGACACGGATATAGCCGGTGACGTCGCCGGTCCGCAGCAGCATCTCGCCGAAATCCTGCAAGCCAGGCCTATCAGGATTGGCGCGATTGGCGACCGTCGCGCTGACGACCTTGGCGTCGAGCGCGTCGGCGAAGAAAAGGAATTGTTCGCACTGATGCGAGGCGATGTCGGTCAAGACGCCGCCGGTGCGCTCGCGCGAATAAAACCAGTCGGGCCGCGGCAGGTTCTTCAGCTTGTGCGGACCGAGCCCCACGGTGTTGATGACCTTGCCGATGGCGCCTGATGCGACCAGCTCGCCGGCCTTCACGGTGGAGCGGGTCTCGAAATGCTCGGAGTAGCAGACAGAGTAAATCCGCTTGGTTTCGGCCTGGACCCGGCGCACCTCGGCCAGTTGCTCCAGCGAGGTCATGCCCGGCTTGTCGCTCATATAGTCCTTGCCGTGGCGCATCACCTCGATGCCGAGCGGCGCGCGGTCGGCGGGGATGCCGGACGAGAGGATCAGTGCGATGGACTTGTCTTCGAGCAATCGCGCCCGCTCGGCGACGCGCGGCGCTTGCGGATATTTCGCGGCGAAAGCCTGGGAGAGATCGTCCTCGACCGCATGAAAGCCGACCAGCTCGGCGCCGGCGCGCAACAGGCAATCGACCTGGCCATAGATGTGGGCGTGATTGATGCCGATCGCGGCGAAACGCAGTTTGCTCATGATTTTTTTCCTTGGTTAGCGGCCGTCAGCCCTTCAACCCTGTCGTGGCGATGCCATCGATCAGGAGACGCTGGAAGAACAGAAAGAACACGAACAACGGCAGCAGCGTCAGTGTCGACATCGCGAACAGCGCGCCCCAGTCGGATTTGCCGGTGGAATCGACGAAGCTGCGCAGGCCAAGCTGGACGGTGTAGGAGTTCATGTCGTTCAGATAGATCAGCGGCCCGAAGAAGTCGTCCCAGGTCCAGATGAAGGTGAAGATGGCGGCCGTGGCGAGCGCCGGTATCGACAGCGGCAGGATCACGATCCAGTAGATGCGCCAGGGACCGCAGCCGTCGATCATCGCGGCCTCATCGAGCTCGCGCGGGATCGAGCGGAAGAACTGCACCAGCAGGAAGATGAAGAAGGCGTCCACCGCGAGGAATTTCGGCACGATCAGCGGCAGGAAGGTGTCGACCCAGTCGAGATTGAGGAACAGGATGTATTGCGGGATCAGCGTGACGTGGTACGGCAGCATCAGCGTGCCGAGCATTAAAGCGAACCAGAATTTCTGGCCGCGGAACTTCAGTCGCGCGAACGCGTAGGCCGCCAGCGAGCACGACATCACGTTGCCCACCACGCTGCACAGTGACACCACCAGCGAGTTCAGGAAGAACTTGCCGAAGGTCACTTGCAGCCCCGACCAGCCGCGCCAATAGGCGGCAAGGCTGAAGTGGCGCGGCCAGAGCGAGGCATCGCCGAAGATGTCGCTGTCCGGCTTGAACGAGCTCGCCAGCATCCAGAGCAGCGGATACAGCATGGCGATCGAGGCGAGGCACAGCACGACATGATAGAGCAGCGTGCGGCCGCCTCGATTGCGAGAGGGCGAAACCTGATCCTGTCCTGCGAGATCAACCATCGTAATGCACCCAGTAGCGCGATGACAGGAAGGATAACGCGGTGAAGGCCGCGATGATCACCACCAGCACCCAGGCCAGCGCGGAAGCATAGCCCATGCGGAAATAGGCAAATGCCTCCTGGTAGAGATAAAGTGTGTAGAACAGCGTCGCGTCGATCGGCCCGCCGGTGCCGCCGCTGATGATGAAGGCCGGCGTGAACGCCTTGAAGGCGTCGATGGTCTGCACCACGACGTTGAAGAACAGCACCGGCGTCAGCAGCGGCAGCGTGATCCGCCAGAACTGCTGGCTGCGGCTGGCTCCGTCGATCTCGGCAGCCTCATAGACGTCCTTCGGAATCTGGCGCAGGCCGGCGAGAAAGATGATCATCGGCGAGCCGAACTGCCACACGGCCAGCGCCACCAGCGTATAGAGCGCGGTGTCGGGATTGGAGATCCAGCTCGGTCCATGAATGCCGACGAGCTTCAGCGCCTGGTTGGGCAGGCCGTCGCTTGCGAACAACTGGCGCCACAGCACCGAGACCGCCACGCTGGCGCCGATCAGCGAAGGCAAATAGAAGATCGCCCGGTACAGCGGCAGGCCGCGCAGGCCCCGGTTCAGCATCATGGCCACCAGCAGTGCGAAGGCGAGCTTGAGCGGCACGGATAGCGCCACATAGAGGAAGGTGACGTGCATTGCCGCGCTGAACTTGGGATCGCTGGTGGCGATGCGCACATAGTTGGCGGCGCCGACCCAGCGCGGGTTGCTGAGCAGGTCGTAATCCGTGAACGACAGATACAGCGAGACCAGCGCCGGTCCCAGCGTGAGCCCGAAAAAGCCGATGAGCCAGGGCGCGAGAAACAGATAGCCCGTGGCGCTCTCGCGCCAGGACGTCTCGGGTGCGCGTACCGCCGGCAAGGCCTGTCGGGACGTGGCGGCGTCGATCAGCGTATCCGCCACTGCTTCTATCCGCGGGCCAGCACGGCGGACGCCTCGGCGACGAACTGCTTGGCGCCGTTGGCTGGCGTCAGACGGCCGAAGCCGACCTGTTCATTCACCCGCCGCAGCACGCTCTGGATCTCGCCGGCGCCCCGCGGTGGCGGAGGCGGCAATGGTCCAACCTTGTCGCTGATCAGGCTGATGTAGTCGACCATGGCGCGGCCGAGGTCGTCGAGCGACGGCGTCACGACATTGCGCACCGCTGACGACGCCGGCACGCCGCGCTCGACACCGAGCAGCTTGCCGGCCTCAGTATCGGCAATGAAGTAACTGACCAGCTGAACCGCAGCCTCGGCCTGTTTCGACTGCGCGGAGACGCTCCACATCATGGCCGGCTTCAGATATTGGCCGGGTTTCGCGCCCTGCCCGCCGTCGGGAAACGTCGAGAGGCCGAGCTTGCTCTTGTTGATGGCCTGGAAGCCGACCAGCTGGTTGGAGTGGGCAAAGGTCATGGCGACCTTGCCGAGCGACAACAGGTTCGAATCGATCTCGCCGCGATCGAGCGCCTGAACGTCAGGCGCGGCGCTGGCGCCGCGTTTGCGCATATCGCTCCAGAATGCGAGCCACTCGGCCATGTCCTTGTCGTCGTAACCAACCTTGCCTTCGCCGGTGTACAGCGACTTGCCGCGCTGGGCGAGCCAGACCTCCAGCAGCGGCTCGTTGCCACCGCCGTCCTCCATGCCGGTAAAGCCGTCGCGCTTGGCGGCCTTGGTGACCTCGGCCGCGAGATCGCCAACCTCGCTCCATGTCATGTTCCAGATCGGTTCCTTCAGGCCCAGGCTCTGGATCAGCCCCTTGTCGTAGACCATCGCCGTCGAGTTGAGACCGAGGCTGACGCCGTAGATCTTGCCGTCGACCTTGCCACTGTCGACCGCGGCCGGGCTGAAATCCGTGAGGTTAAGGGCTTTCGGTACGTAAGCATCGAGCGGCAGCAGGGCACCCCGGCGCGCATATTCGAAGATGTAGCGGTAATCCATCTGCAGCACGTCGGGCGCATTGCGACCGGCGGTTTGCGTCGCAAGCCGCGCCCAATAATCGGTCCAGCCCAGCGTCTCGCCGGCGATTGTCATGTCCGGATGGCTGCTCAAATAGAGCTGATTGACCTTGTCGGTGCGCTCCGCCCGTTCCTTGGCGCCCCACCAGAACATGCGCAGCCGCAACTCTCGCGCCGCAGCGGGCAGGCCACCCAGGCCCGCCAATGTTGCACCGCCGATACCGGCGCCGATCAATGAACGACGCGACAGCGCGAAGCCGCTCATGAACTGTCCTCCCTGACCACGTGTCAATTGAGGCGCGTGTGACCGGCCGATGACACAAGTTGACCGCTTGTCAATGCACGAGTTGCGCAACGTGCTTCTTTATTGCAAGCGAACCGAAGGTAGCGGCTAGGTCGGCTTTGTCAAACGCGGGCTCGGCTCATCCACGCGATTGCAGACATCACGTGGCGGCAGCCGCCTGGTAGAGGCGATCGCGCAACCAGGCGTGACCTGCGTCCTCCTGGTTGCGGGGGTGCCATAGCGCGACGATGCGTGCCGGCGGCAGATCGAGCGGCGGTGGCGCAAGGTCGAGCTCATGGGCAAAGCGCAGCAGAAATCGCCGCGGCAGGGTGCAGATGCAATCGCTGTGCGCGAGGATGATTGGGGCAAGCGCATAGGTCTGGATCGAGACCGCGACGCGCCTGAAACGGCCGAGCGCGGACAGCGCGTCGTCGACCAGGCCTGCGAAACCGCCGCCATCCGCGGAGATCAGCAGATGATCGGATGCGCAAAACGTGTCGAGATCGAGCGTACCTGTGCCGCGCGGGTGGCCCTTGCGCTGCGCGGTCAGGAAGCTGTCCTCGAACAGCGGACGCTGCATCAGCTCGCCGCTGGTCCCGCCGGGTCCCGTGACCAGGACATCGATCTCACCTCGTTCGAGGCGATCGACGATGTCGGACGTGGGATGGACAAGGGCAAGCCGCGTGCGGGGAGCCATCGACGTCAACTGGGCAACGAAACCCGGCGCCAGCGTCACCGCCGGATTCTCGTGAATGGCAACGACAAAGGTTCGCTGGTCGCCCGCGGGATCGAACGCAGCCGGTCCCTCCACCATGCGGCGCAATTTGCCGAGCACCTCCGCAAGCTCCGCCTGTAGCTCCACCGCTCGCGTCGTCGGCACCACGCCCCGCCCCGCCGCCGCAGGCACGAACAGCGGATCGGCGAACACCTGCCGCAATCGGTTGAGCCGGGCCGATAGCGCCGGCTGCCCGATGTTCAGCCGCGACGCCGCACGGGTGACATTGCGCTCGCGCAAGAGCGCCTCCAGCGCGAGCAACAGGCCGAGATCGATCTCAGCGAGCTCGGCATCGTCGGCCGACCGGCCCGGACCGCGTTCGACATCCGCCATCGCGGCACCTCCGTTCAAGGCAAACTATCGCGGCCATACGAGCCGCGCTGAGAGAAGTTAAGGCCTTCGCGCGGACATGAAAAGGCAGGCCGCCGGAACGCCCAGATATCAACGGCATCGATTGGACGTATCGAGGCCGCGGCCCTCCCGGCGGCGCAGCCCGGCGCGTACCTCACAGCCACGGCGGCGGGTCCAGGATGTCGGCAATCACGCCGCGTCCGGCGCCGACCGAAGCGGAGGATCTCTCAGTGACGAAGGAGACGAAGACCTATCACGTCGGCGATGCAGTCATCACGCGGATCGACGAACTGTCGCTCGCAGCCTTTCAGTTCGACACGCTCTATCCCGGCGCGGATCCGGACGCGCTGGAGCGCCAGCGGTCGCGGCTCGAGGCCGGCCCGTTCGATGCTGCGACCGGCACGTTCATCCAGAGCATCCACAGCTGGCTGATCAAAACGCCGCGCCACACCATCCTGATCGATACGGCCACCGGCAACGACAAGAACAGGCCCGACATTCCGCCGCTGCATCGGCTCAACGAGCCCTTCCTTGCGCGGCTGGCCGCTGCTGGCGTCAGGCCCGATGACGTCGACCATGTGCTCCTCACCCACGTCCACGCCGATCACGTCGGCTGGAACACGCGCCTCGTCGACGGTTGCTGGACGCCGACGTTCCCCAACGCCACCTACATCTTCTCTCGCGTCGAGCAGGCCTATGGCGAGAGTCTGGCCAATGGTGGGGAGCCAGCGGCCAATCCGGCCTTGGGCCCTGCGCTGCGCAAGCCCGCCGATCGCGTCTATGACGACAGCGTGCGGCCGGTGATCGATGCGGGCCTGGCACGGCTGGTCACAGTTGACGGCGGCGAAGTGCTGGAGGGAATTTCGTTCATCCCGACGCCAGGCCACAGTGTCGACCACGCCTCCATCCGCCTCGTCTCTCGCGGCGAGCAAGCGCTGTTTGCGGGTGATGTGATGCATCACCCGCTCCAGGTCTATGAGCCCTCGCTCAACTCCTGCTTCTGCGAATTCCCTGAAGCCGCGCTCCGCTCGCGCAACGCCGTGCTGGAGGATGCGGCCGAGAGCGGCGCAACCGTCTTCACCACCCATTTCGCGGAGTCCTCCACTGGGCGCATCAGGCGCAGCGGAGAGCGCTTCGCCTGGCAATTCCTCTGATCAAGGAAGACTGATGATGGACCAGACCATTCCCGCACATGGATACAGGCCCGATCTCGTGGTCGAAGATCTCGCTGTCCCGAGCGACACGCCCGGCATTTCGCTTCACCTTCGCAACAAGCGAGCCAGCGCGCAGAAGGCCTTTTCCGCCGAGCGGACCATCCTGATGGTCCATGGCGCAACCTATTCGTCGGCGAGCCTTTTCGACGTGCCGTTCGGCGGCCGCTCCTTCATGGATCATCTCGCCGCGCAGGGCTTTGATGTGTTCGCACTCGACGTGCGCGGCTATGGCGGATCGACCCGGCCGCCGGAAATGGACGCGCCGGCGCAGGACTCCGCGCCGCTCGTTCGCACCAATGTCGCAGTGCGCGACCTCGCCAGCGCGGTCGATTACATCCTTCGGCATCGCGGCATCCCGCGCCTCAATCTCGTCGCCATGTCCTGGGGCGGCTCGGTGGCCGGCGCTTATACCGCTGGCAACAACGACAAGGTCGTGCGGCTCGCGCTGGTCGCGCCGCTGTGGTTGCTGAACACCCCGGCCCCGATCGATTCCGGCGGCGCGCTCGGTGGCTACCGCAAGGTCCCCGTGCTCGATTTCAGGGAGCGCTGGCTCGCGGCGGCGCCGGAAGCGGCACGCGCGAGCCTGATCCCGGAAGGCTGGTTCGATCGCTGGGCGGAAGCCTCGCTCGCGTCAGATCCGCAAGGCAACACCGAGCGCCCCCGTGTGATGCGCGCGGTGAACGGTCCGATCCAGGATATCCGCGATTATTGGAGCGCAGGCAAAACGATCTACGACGCGAACGACATTCGGGTCCCCGTGCTCCTCGTTCACGCCGAATGGGACCGCGACGTGACCATGGCCACGATGCAAAATTTCTTCAGTTCGCTCAAACGGGCGCCATACCGCCGATGGGTGGAAATCGGCGAAGGCACCCACATGGTGCTGCTCGAAAGGAACCGCATGCAGGCATTCGACGCCATCAGTCAGTTCCTGACCGAGCGCGATCCGCACGGAACTCCATCCGCCTGACCCTCGCGGGATCCTGGAATAGCTGGAACCGAACGGAGGCGAAGAGGGAGGCTCCCATGTTCCGCATCCCTCGCATCAGCGCATCGCGGGGAACGTCGGCAGCTACGCGTCGTTGATCCCTCTCGAAACTGGAGGACAGACATGAGGATCGTTCCAAGCATTGGCGTGATCGCCGCGACGATTGCAATGACCGCGATGGCAACCCCGAGCTTCGCTCAAGGCCCGGGTCCCTGCACAAGCTCAGGCAACAACGCGGTCGGCGCCGAGGGCCCCGCCATGAGCGGCGGTCAGTTGATGGCCGGCGTTGGAAATTGCCGACACCGCCACACGAGGTGGCGCGACAGCTATGGCTACTATCAGGCGCCGGCCCGCACCTATTATGATCGTGGGTATTATGACCGCGGCTACTACGACGGCGGGTATGACGGGCCGGGCGTCACGATCGGCGTCGGTCCCGGTCGATGGTAACAACGGAAGTGAGGCCGCCGCGAAGGCGGCCTCTCTCGTTGTGTGAGCCTTTCGGGCAGCACCAGCCTCGCACCAGCCTGGCACCAGAAAATGCCGCGACGGGACGTCGTCTCCATTTCTGGTCAGCCAATGAACCGCCAAGAGCGCCGGGCCGCGGCCAAACATTCCCCAAAATCCGCGCCGCAAAATCTGCAGATTGCGAAGAGCCTGGAGGCAGCAAAACAGGGCCAATCGCTGTTCAATCTCGGCCGGTTTGCCGAAGCCCTGGAATGCTTCAACGCATTCGAAAAGCTCAATCCCAATGTCGCACCTTTGTATCAAACGCGTGGCCTTTGCCTGCAGCGACTGGGCCGGTTCGCGGAGGCCCAGGCGGACTTCGAGAGATCCATCGCGCTGAACCCTGGCGAGGCGGAAACGCACAAGAATCTCGGCACGCTGCATTCGCGGCTGGGCCGCATGGAGCAGGCTTTCGCGAGCTTCGATCGCGCACTCGCGCTTCGTCCCAATTTTTCCGCAGCACTCAACGAAAAGGCGCGGGCGCTGTGGAGCCTGCGATTGCTGGATGACGCCTTCGCGACGTTTCACCGATCGCTCGCGGTCGCCCCCGACAATGCGGACACGATCTGGAATCTCGCGCTGCTGCAGATGCTGACCGGAGATTTCGAGCGGGGCTGGCTGGGACGCGAGGCCCGTTGGAAAGCGCCGTCTTTGGGCCTTGCCGAGCGTGGGTTTTCGCAAGCACGCTGGCTGGGCGACCAGCCGCTCGAGGGCAAGACCATCCTGCTGCATGCCGACGAGGCTCTCGGCGACTCCATCCAGTTTGCGCGCTACGCGTCGATGGTAGCTGCGCCCGGGGCTCGCGTCGTCCTGGAGGTCAAGCCTGCAGTCCGGCGGCTACTGGCCGGGATCAGCGGCGTCGCAGATTGTATCGACCGATCGTCGACGCCGTCACAGGCATTCGACCTGCACTGTCCTCTCGGCAGCCTGCCGCTGGCGTTCGGGACGCGCCCGGATACGATTCCGTTCGCGGATGGCTATCTTCCTGCGCCGTCGACGGAGCGCGTGAAGGCGTGGGAGAGCCGGCTTGGCCCCCGCACACGATTCCGCGTGGGCTTGGCCTGGTCGGGCGACCCGGGTCACAAGAACGATCACAACCGGTCGATCGCACTACGCGCGCTTGTGCCGCTCTTGGATTGCGACGTCCAGTTCGTCTCCTTGCAGAAAGGCATCCGCGATGAGGACCGCGCCTTCCTTGCCGAATGCTCCAACATTGTCGACCTGACCGAGCAGCTCACCGATTTCAGCGAGACCGCGGCGCTGACGTCCTGTCTCGACCTGGTGATCTCGGTCGACACCAGCGTCGTTCACCTCGCCGGCGCGCTTGGCGCACCGGTCTGGACGATGCTGCCCTTCAACCCGGATTGGCGCTGGCTGCTCGATCGCGACGATAGCCCGTGGTACCGGTCGATGCGGCTGTTCAGGCAGCCCACCAGAGGCGACTGGGGCAGCGTCGTCGATCGTGTGCGACGTGAACTGGATGGCATGGCCTCGGCGTGGCAGCCATAGCGAGAGCCGTCCACGCTTCTGCCTGCCGGTCCAGCACCAATCTGAGCCAGTGTCCGCCTGATCCGGCAGCGTTGGCTCAATGCTCCGGCTCCACCTCGCCTCAGAACCGGACCGCGGTGCGCAGACCCAGCACCCACGCGTTGTCGGTCTTGACACCGGCGGCATTAAACCCGCGCCCGCCAGGATTGATGACGTACTGGGCGTCGAACTTGAGGTTCATCCAGCCGGTTGCCTGCAATCCGTACCAGAGCTCGATCGGAGCTTCGTTACCTCCTGCATTCGGTCCGAGGGCTGCCGAGTTCACATGAGTCGTGCCCACCGCGAAGCCAACCTCGTCATCGGGGCGCGAGGCGAACGTTCCACTGTGCTTGACGCCCCAGGAGATCTGGTAGTCCTGGAACGACGTCCGGTGATCGGCCACGGTCGTGTTGAGGAACGTGTACCAGCCCTGCGTTTTGGGACCATCGACGGTCAACCGCTGCAGGATCGACTCATAGACGCCGAAGCGACCACGCTGATCTCCCAGATTTTGATCCGGGACACCACCGGCGCCCGGAATTGTCGCAACGATGCCCGGGAGGCCGCCATCAATCGTCGACGCGCTGTCGTACCAGCCGCCGAATCTCCAGGTTCCGTTCAGGGGACCACTCGGAGTCCAGGTCAACTCCACCGGGACGAGCACACCCGCTGCAGGGCTCGAGGCAGGAATGCCGGGCAGGAAGTAGATCGTCGGATCTGACGTCGTCAGATAATTCGGATTGGCGTCGTAGACGCCGACCGAAATCTTCCATTCCTTGGTCAGATTGAAATGGGCCAGGCCGGCCCATTGGCTCACCGGCCAGTTGAAGATGTAGCCACCCAGGATGTTGCCGGGTTGGCCGCCGCAGAAGGTCAGGTTGATAAAATCGCACTCGCCGAAGAAGAAGTCGGAGCCGACGGGGAGACGGCCGCCCTTAAGCTCGAGGCGATCGTCGAGAAGCTTTTGCGAGTAGTAAAGCTCGGTCAGGCGCAGAATGGTGCCGCGGCCAAAGACCTCATTGGTGAGCTGCAGGGCGGGAATGTCAGCCTCGCTATTCAAATTGTTGCCGAAGCGGTCGACCAGCGTGAGGCCGACGGTACCGCCCTGGAGGCCGGCCAGCTTCGCCAGGTCGAATCTTGCCTGAAACGCCAGCTGACCGGCATTGGCGCCGGTGTTTCTGGCTCCGCCCGACAGGTTGGTGACGGCTTCGTCGCCCAGCGTCAGCGCGAGAGAGATGCCCTGCTCCTTCAGCCGCGTCCTGCCGAGATCGCCGAACAGATACGGCCTCGTCCAGAAATCATCGGCCGCAGCATAAGGAACAGGCGGCGCTTTCGTCAGAAGATCGGCCGCATGCGCTTCGCTGCCCAACAGTGACGACAAGACAATCCCCGCGCCGCACAGCCGTGCGGCGCTTGCAAACCTCTCCAACGACATCAGGTACTCCCAGGGTTTTCCGGCTTCTTTTGTTGTTGTGTTTCGTCTCCGCCCCATCGCGACGCCGCCGCGCGCAAACGCGCGCCGCGCGTATGCCGCGGTTCCCCTGGTGAGGATCAATTCGGGTTTGTGTTTATTCCCGGCCGGCGATCATCTGCGTCTTGCAAGGCCCGGCAGACAATCTTACGCAAGAGCGCTTCGGGAAGGACGGCGAGATCGGCCTCGCCTCCTTCAACCCTCCACCCGATAGAGCCGCCACCGCGCCGGCACGCCCTTGAGCTGGTGGCTGCCGTGATCCCGAAGGCGGATCTGGGATTGCGCTGCGAGCAGGTCCTTGACCGCGCTCGAGACCAGCACTTCCCCGGCGCGCGCCTTGGCGGCAACGCGGGTGCCGATGTGGAAGGCGAGACCGACCATCTCGCCGCCGCTGATCGTGTATTCGCCGGCGTGAAGGCCGACCCTGATCTCGAGGCCGAGCGTGCGCACGGCCCTCTGGATCGCAGTCGCGCAATTGATGCCAGCCGCCGGCGCCTTGAAGGTCGCAAGCACGCCGTCGCCGGTCGTCACGACCTCCTTGCCGCGCGACGATTTCAGCTCCTTGCGGACCGCGGCGTAGTAGAGGCCCATGACCTTGGTCCAGCGCGCGTCGCCGAGCTTTGCGGCCTTCGCCGTGGAGCCGACGATGTCGACGATCAGGATCGTGGCGAGCGTCTGCTTGAGCTCGGCGCTGCCGTTGGCAGATCTTCTCCTGACCCCAATGGCGCCACTGAGCGGTTCATAGTCATGGCTGCGCCGCCGTGCGATGGCGGATTTGGTGTAATCCTGGGCGCGCTGCGCCGTGCCGCAGCGGATCGTTTTCTCCTGCGGCAGGTGTGTCCAGTAAACCTTGCGGCCGTTGCCGGCGCCCTGCACTTCGACGGCGCCCCATTTCAGGAACACCGCCGAACCGACCCGCCGCACGCACCACGCCTTCGACGTGTACCCTGATACGTTCGACTGATGCAGGCCGACGCGAAGGAATTTGGGCATGACGATGCGGCTGATGCTGAACCGATATGGCAGACCCGGAGCGTAATTCGACGCTCGCGCCTTGGCAACAGCGCGCGTCGCGCGGCGCGGTTTACGTCCGCGGCGACGGCTCAAACGCGAAAAGCTCGATCGGATCGCTGAAGCCGCGCACAGCATGCTTGCCGACCCGCTCCAGCTCAAACTCGCGATCGACCAGCTCGGCGAAGTCGCGCGATAGCAGCACTGGCTTGCCGACCTGCTTGGTGAGCGCCTCGAGGCGCGAGGCCATGTTGACGGCGGGGCCGATCACGGTGAAGTCGAGCCGGCTTGATGACCCGATATTGCCGTACATGACGTCGCCGACATGGACGCCGATGCCATAGTTGAGCGGCGCGCGGCCCGTGCCGTTGTTGCGCGTGTTGAGCGCAGCCATCGCCTTCCGGGCCTCGGTAACGGCGCGCAACAGATTGGCGCATGCGTTGGGCTGGCTGAGCGGGAAGATCGCGAGCAGGCCGTCGCCGATGAATTTCAGGATCTCGCCGCCATGCCGCGCGATCGGGTCGGACATCGCGTCGAAATAATCGTTGAGGAGATCGATGACGTCGTCGCGCGGCCAATTGTCGGAGATCTTCGTGAAATCCCTGAGATCGCAGATCATGATCGCGGCGCGCACCGTCGTGCCGGTGCCGCGGCGGGTGGCGCCGGCCAGGATGAGCTCGCCGGCATGGGAGCCCACATAGGTCTCCAGCAGCGTGCGCGCCAGGCGGTTCTTGATGCGGATTTCGCTGACCAGCGCCAGCACCGGCAGCAGCTTCTTCAGCGCGACGATATGCGCAGCGTCGAATCCGCCGGGCCGATCAGTTGCGAACGTGACCAGATGGCGCTTGCCGAGCGTGTGGTAGAGCGGCCAGGCGACATAGTCGGTGAGGCCCCTCGCCCGCATCTCGTCATAGAGCGCGTGCTTGCGGCCAAGCGCGGGATCCTGCTCCAGATTCTCACGCACTTCAGTGGCGCCATTCTGCATTTCGTTGGCAGGACTGCCGATATATTCGGACCGCTCCCGTACATCGAAATCAACCCGCGCAATCTCGGCCTCGCGCATGCCGTCGGCCCACATGAAACGCGCCCCCAACCATTGCGGGTGCTGGATCAGCACGTGAAGCGTCGACCGCTTCAGCGGAATGCCCGTTTGCTGGATGCGGTTGCACATCTCGGCAAAAATGTTGTCGATGAAGCGCTCGTTGTGCGTCCCCGTGGTCAGCCAATCGACGACACCGTCGGATAGTGTTGTAGCGGGAACCTTGTCTGGCGCGTTCATATCCTGGCCTTCAGCGGCGGTCTTTATGCCCGCACATATCGTGTTCCGGATCGGCTGCGTCAACCTAGCCAGTTGCACGGATTGTGCGCATTCGCACGACCGCCGCCTAGCTGACGAGCCGAATCGATGCCAGTACCGCAAGTCCCGAAACGAGCGTCAGCCTGGACGCCTCGGTCAGTTCGATTTTCAGCGTGCTGCCGCCGGGAACGAGAAATTCCTCGCACTTGAGATGAATGTCACAATCGCGAGATAGCGCGTATACCAGATGCGTGCCGGCGGGCAATGGCCGCTCGCCGGGCTCCTTCAGCGCCACCAGCTCGATCTCCGCCGCACCGCGCCGCGCCATCAGGTTGACGACCTCGACCGGGCCGGCCTCGAGCTCGGTCACGATCTCCATCTCGCCGGTGAAGCGGACGGTCGTGAACGGCTCGCGCTCGTCGAGCTCCTGCCCCCCGGCTTTCAGCACCAGCCCGCGCCCGCCGATCACCATCTGCAAGCGATCGATATCAGGCATGTGCGAGAACGGCCCGGGCGCAACGATCGGCGTGGACGCAAAGCGCCACAGCAGGCTGTCCCAGTTCTTCACCACCGTGCCGGGCCGATGCGCATCCGCGATATCGGTAAAGACGCCGCCGCCGTTCTTCCAGGGCGCACGGGTGTAGTCTTCGGCATTCAGCAGCGTGGTTTTCATAAAACAGCATCCGGAATCAACGGCCTCATCATGCCCGCGATCGGCCGGCGCTGCTAGCGGTGGCGATGCAATCCGATCCTGGGGCCGGCTGCCAGGCCACGTCGCGGCCGGCCTTACAAATTGCAGGCAGCAGTCGCGCGACCTCGACCCGTCACTTGGCAGATTTTCCCTGCAAAGGAACTCTCAGCACAGCCGGGGCTCCAGGCTGGCTGCACGTTGCCGACAACCACTGGTCCGTTTGCAACACGTCAATCTCCCACTGACGCAGCTTGATTTCGCATGAGGCGGTCAACTCTGTCGACGGATAGACAATGGCTTTCGTCGTAATTACGAGCTTATGGTTAGCCTTGGCAGCCGCCAGGAAGTCGTCCCATTGGACGAAATTGCCCCGCGGATCGCATTTCTTGTCGCCCTCCCCGCAATCAACCTCCCACGCGGCGAACAACGTCTCGTGACTGACGGCCGAGGCTGCGTTGACCGGAAACGGACGAGCCTCGCTGTCGCGCTTGAATTCCAGCGCGCCATCCTTGAGATCTGAGCTACCGAACTCATACCATCTGTGTTCGACGGTACGGTCGCCGAACGTCATCGTTATGTATTCACGGCGCACAATTGCGTTGTGACCCACATCCCCCTCGTTGGAATAGGCCATGGTCGCAATGAGCGCGAGATTGTTGTCCTGGCTGCGATAGTTCTTGCCGAGCTTTTCGACCGTCGTCAGAACAATCTGATCGGAAGGAAACAGCTGAACCACCGCGCCACGGGCAAAATTGAAAACCTGCCAAAGGACACCGCCCAGCGAGAGCATAAACGCGACAAGGGCGATGATCTCCGTCTTGCGGCCGACCCGCAAGCCCAGAACGTCCCAAGTCAGATCGGGTTCGGCCGACGTATCGGCGACGGCCGCGGGGATCGCTTCCTGCCGTTTCTGCCCGGCAAGCTGCGCTTCCGCCTTCTGCTGCTTGCACATCTCGACCTTCACTTTGCGGGCGACGGCGTCGATGGCGGCTCGCGCGGTGGCGCCATGGGAGGTGGAGCCGGCAATTGCAGCTGAACCGGCTGCTCACCTGGCGGAGGACGCGGAATTGGAGGCTCGCGTGGTGCCGGTGCTTTCGGAGCTGGAGGCTCGCGCGGTGCCGGGGCCTGCTGCACCGTACGCAGAAAATCGAAGAATCCACTTAACTTCAGAATATCCGGTGCAACTTGAGAAGCTCCGGGCGCTCGATTCACAGGCGCAAGATCCGAACCAAGTTTATCGAGTGACCTCAACGCCGGTCCGTTCTCATAAGGCCGAGCATCTGCATACCGAGGAGGACAGACTGCAAGCATAAAGAGTATTGCAATGTTGCCACGCCTTGCCATGGCACACTCCTGAAATAAAGTTTTCGCAAAAATAAGCTTTCCGCGGCCAATCTGCTGCCGCTACCAGAGGATGCACCAAAGAAAAACACCGCGCAAGGGAATTGCGCGGTCCACTAGGACAGGAAAGCAGGCCTGTCGCAACGAAGGGATGAAGCGGGTTGTGCCGTCGGCGGAGTCATCCGACGGCACGTCTTGCCTACGCGCCCTTCATTCGCTCTTGCTGCCATTCAGCTTCGGCAGCGTCTCCACGATCTTCTGCTTGCCGTCGACGATCTCGGCGAGGAAGCTGGCGCGGTCGATGTCGCCGTTCTGGTCCCAGCTGGCTTCCATCAGCATGCCCGGTGCCTTGTCAGGCGTCAGCGTCAGGCCCTTCATCGCCGCGCCAAAGGCCTTGCTGTCGAACTTGCCGATCTTCTCGGTGACATATTTGACGAGATAGACCGCGGTGTAGCCCTTGATGCCGTTGTGATCGGGGCGGTACTTGAAGCGGTCGCTGAACTTCTTGGTGAACTCCTCGATCGCCGGAATCGGAGCGTCGGCGCTGAGGCCGACATGACCGCGCACGCCGTTGGCGGCGGAGCCGGCGAGCTCGACCACCTTCTGGCTGAGCAGCGTGGTTTCGCCGAACAGCGGCGTCGACAGGCCTTGCCGCTTCGCCTCGATCAGGAAGCGCGCGCTCTCCTCCTCGTTGGTGTAGATGAAGGCGGCATCGGCCTTGGCGCCCTTGAGCTTGATGACATCGGAGCCGAAATCGACCTGGCCCTGCTCGGTGGAGATATCGGCCGCAATCTCGATGTTGCGTGCCTTCATCTCCTTCACGAAATTGTCGTGGCCGCCCTTACCGAAATCATTGTTGACCCAGAGCACCGCGACGCTTTTCACGTTCAGCTTGTCGTGCAGATAATTAGCGATCTTCGGCATCGAGAATTGCTGGCCGAAGGCGGTGCGGAAAATCCAGGGGTTGCCCTGCGTGGTGATGTCGGCAGCCTCGGCGCCGACGATCTGAGGGATTTCGGCTTGTTGCGTCAGCGCCATGTTGACCTTGACCGAACCGGAATAGATCGGCCCAAGCACGACATAGGGATCCTTGTCCAAAACCTTCTGCACCTGCGCGCGCGAGATGCCGGGGTTGCTCTGGGTGTCCAGATGCTCGGTCTGAATCTTGCGACCCAGGATGCCACCGGCGGCATTGATCTCGTCAACTGCGAGCAGGACGCCGTCACGCCAGTTGGTGCCCGAGACGGCGCCGGGGCCGGAGAGCTCGATGACGTCAGGGATGTAGACGGTGTTCTGCGCACGGGCTGCGCCCGTGGTGAGCGATGCTGCCAAGGCGATGGCGAGCGTGCCTGGAAGATGCCTCATGATGTCCTCCCCGTTGCTTTCCTTGTTATGATCCATCGAAGCCGAGCAGTTTCGCCGGCGTTCGCCACAGCAGGCGCTGCTGGTCGCCCGTGTCCGGAAACAGCGATGTCAGCACCGCGAGCAGCGGCCCGTAGTCGAGCCTTTCGGCTGCGCGCGGGAACGGATAGTCCGAGCCCCAGACGCAGCGATCGAGCGTGAAGGCCTCGACAAGCGCTGCAATGAACGGCCAGGTGTCCTCATAAGGGTGCGGCTGTTGCGAGAACTTGTAATAGCCTGACAGTTTGATGTGCGCGTCACGCTCGCGGCCGATCGCAAGCAGGGCCTGAAAGGTCTTGCCTTTGACACCCTGGCCGACCGACGGTCGGCCACAATGGTCGAACACCAGACGCACTGGCGATTTGTCGATGAGGGGCAGCAGATCAAGCAGTTGATCGTTCTCGACCTGGATCTGGAGGAACAGGCCGAGGCTTACCAGCTTCTCCAGCAGCGGCGCGGTGTTGCGATAATAGTCGGCGCCGTGGAACGGCACATTGTAGGCAACGCCGATGACGCCCGCGGCTTTCAAGCGTTCGAGCTCGCGGATGTCGACGTCGTTCTCGACCACGGCGACGCCCCTGAAGCGGCCGCCGCCCTGCCTCAAGGTGTCGAGCAGGATGCGGCTGTCGCTGCCATAGCCGGTGTTGGTGGCGACGACCAGCGCATGGCGAACATCAAAAGCGTCGAACACACGGATGAGTTGCGCGGCCGGCGCAATCTCCTGCCCGCTCGGGCGATACGGCGTATCGGCGCCATAGGGAAAACGGACGGGATCGATGGCGTGGATGTGACAGTCGATCTTGGGGCCCGCCGGCAATGTCATGGCACAAAGCTTCCCGCGGTTCAGAACGTGGCCTCGATCGCCTTGATCAAATCGGGCGTGACGTCAGGCATCACGCCGAACCAGGCCTTGAAGGCGAGCCGCGCCTGGTTGAGCAGCAGGCCGAGCCCGTTCACGGTGACGCAGCCGCGCGCGCGGGCCCCGGCCAGGAACGGCGTCTCCAGCGGCGTGTAGATGAGATCGGCAGTGAGCGTTGCCGGGTTCAGCCGCGACAGGTCGATCTCGAGCGCGCTCTTGCCGACCATGCCGCGATCAGTGCAGTTGACCAGCAGCGCGACATCGCCGAGCGCGGCTGCGCGATCGTCCCATGCCACGGTGCTGACGGCGGAACCGAACTCCTTCGCAATCGCCTCCGCTTTCTCCGCGGTGCGGTTGGCGATCCGGATCTCGCGTGCGTCGTTCTCCAGCAGCGCCACGACAACCGCGCGCGAGGCGCCGCCTGCGCCGAGCAACAGGATCGGGCCGGCATCGCCGCGCCAGTCTGCTTTCGCGTCGCGCAGGCTCTGCACAAAACCATTGCCGTCATTGTTGAAGCCGGACAGTGTGCCGTCTGCCTCGACCACGATGGTGTTGACGGCGCCGATGCGCCTGGCGGTCTCGTTGACTCGAGCGAGCTGCGCCATCGCCGTCTGCTTGTGCGGCATGGTGACGTTGCAACCGCGGAATCCGAGCGCGACGAGGCCGCGAAGCGCATCCGCGAGCCGCTCCGGCTTGACCGCGAGCGGCACGTAGGAACCGCGGATGCCGTGCGCCTTCAGCCAGTAATTGTGAATGACCGGGGAGCGCGAATGCGCGACCGGCATGCCGATGACGCCAGCCAAGCCAAAACCATCCTGCGACATGCTGCGCTTCCCGTCCCTGATCGCGTGTTTAGCGCGCGACCATGCTATTTGGTCATTTGTACAAGACAATTAGAGGGAATGGCTAGCGGGCGCAATGTGAATCTAGGGGGCGGGAAGACCAGCTGATGGCGCAGAGGCGCGTCAAATCTCACCGTCGTCCTGGCGAAAGCCAGGACGACATCGGGGAGACATCCGCCTTGCCTTACATCCCGCTCAAGCCGCTATCCACCGCCAGCGTCTGTGCGGTGACATAAACGCTCTCATCCGACAGGAAGAACAGCACGGCGTAGGCGATCTCCCAGGCGGTCGCTTGCCGTCCGAAGGGAACATGCCCCTTGCCGCGGTTGGGGCGACCGGCCCCGGCTTCGCGGCCGTTGGGCGTGTCGACGAGACCGGGATAGACGAGATTGGCGCGGATGCCACGGCGCGCACCGAGATGGGCGATGTTGCGCATCAGGCCGCCGAGCGCGGCTTTGGAGGAATCATACACCGCCATCTGCGATCCCGCCTTCAACGCGGCGATCGAGGAGATGAAGACGATGGCGCCGCCGCTGTCGAATATTGGCAGCGCGGCGCGACAGCACAGCATGGGGCCGCGGACATTGACGTCGAAGATCCCGTTCCACTCTTCCGGGCTGACATTGTCGAGGCCGGTCTTGCCGAAGGTGCCGATGTTCAGCACCATGCCGTCAAGACCGCCCATGGCGCGGTGGGCTTCGGCAATCATGCGCTGGACGTCGGCTTCAGAGGTGACGTCGGCCGCAATGGCAAAACCCTCGCCGCCTTCGTCGGTGATACGCTTGACGGTTTGCTGCGCCGAGGCGTGGTTGAGATCGGCGACTGCGACCTTCGCGCCTTCGCGGGCACAAAGAATGCTCATGGCGCGGCCATTGCCGATCGGATCGGTGGCGGCATCGAACACGCGCTGGCCACCGCCGACGATCAGGACGCGGCGGCCCTTGAGGCGTCCCCTGCCGGGCGCTTCGCCCAATGACTCCGGACTCGGCGCGCGGACGTAGCGCTCCGGCTTGCTCTCCGTGTCCGTCATCTCAGCCGCCTATTTCTTGCCGCCGTCATAGACCTTCATGCCGGCGGCAGGATCGAGGTCGGTTTCGGTCGCCTCGGTGACACGGGCCATCATCATGTAGAAGCCGATCGCGACGATGGATTCCACGATCTCCTGGTCGCTGAAATGTCTTCGCGCAGCGATGAAGATCGCGTCAGGCACGCGGACGTTCTCGACGACCTCGCGACCGAACTTGAGCAGCGCGCGCTCGGCCTCATTCAGCGCCGCAGAATCGTAATCGCCGCGCTCGACCGCGTCGACCTGCGATTGCGTGCAGCCGACGCCGAGCGCGATCGGCACGTGCTGGCGCCATTCATAGGCGCCGCCTTCGAGCTGCGCGGCCTGCAAGATCAAAAGCTCGCGGTTGACCGCGCTGAGCTTCTGCTTGTGAAGAATCGAATTGCCGAGCCGCATCGCCGGAATCATGTTGGCCTCGGCATGGGCCATCATGCGGAAGATGTTGAGCTTGACCGACATGCGGTCGAACGAGGCGCGGATATCGCCGCTCGTCGTCTCCGGATCAATCAGGGGCAGCCTTGCCACGCGTCTCTCCCTTGGTTCTTTTTCTCTTGTTGTCGTCGTCGCCCGCCGCAATCAGCGACAGAAAGAAGGCGAGATAGCGGTCGATCGCCTCGATCACCTTCGGCCGTGGCGAGGGTGCCGCGCCCATCACGTAATGCTCGAGCCTGATGTAAATGAGGCCGGCCGCGAACAGCCGGGCCGTTTCGCGCGGGTCCGGTGTCGAGACGAGGCCCGCCAACGCGAAGCCGCGAAAAAAATCCGTCATCAGGCGCTGCTCGCGCGCGTAGAACTGATCGGCGAACTTGGCGCGGATGCCGGGCACGCGGTTGCGCTCGGCGGTGATGACCTTCTGGAATTGGTGCTCGCGCGGATCGGACCATTGCTCGACCAGGTCAAGCGCGAACTGGCGGCAGAATGCGGCGGGCTGGCGCGCGAGCTGCTTGTAGCGCGGCTCTTCCAGCCGGCTCGCCGAACTGGCCGGACCGTGCTCGCTGACGATCGCTTCCAGGATCGCGGCCTTGCCGGAGAAATGATTGTAGAGGCTGCTCTCGCGGACGCCGACGCGACGGGCCAATTCGCGCATCGAGGCGCCGCCATAGCCGCTCTGCGCAAACAGGTTGAGCGCCTCGTTGAGGATGCGCTCACGGGTGGTGGGCGCAGCCACTTCCGCCGCGCTCGGGGGGTGAACAGCCATGACGGATTGACTAACGAACGATCGTTCGTTAGTCAATCCGGAGACGTCAACTCCGCGCGGGATCGAGACGCGGAGAGCAATCAAGGGAGCGCGGGCATGAGCCGCATCTTCGGCGCCGTGCGCCAGAATGGATATGTGGTGCGGGACATCCAGGCCGCGATGACGCACTGGATCAAGGTGATGGGCGTCGGCCCCTGGTACTACATCGACCGTGTCACGACCGACTGGTTCCGCTATCGCGGCCAGGATTCCGCGGTCGAGATGAGCATCGCACTCGCCAATTCCGGCGATCTCCAGATCGAACTGATCCAGCAGCGCAACGACGCGCCCTCGCTTTACAAGGAATTTCTGGACGCCGGCCACGAGGGCCTCCAGCACATGTCCTATTGGAGCCACGATTACCAGGCGCTCTACGACAAGGCGATCGGGCTCGGCTACAAGATCGGTCACGAGGGTCAGATCGGCGGCGACAAGGGTCGCTTTGCCTATTTCGACACCGAGGCCCATCCGGGCACGATCATCGAGATCTCCGATATCAGCGGCACCAAGGGGCCGTTTTTCGACAAGGTCAGACAGGCGGCGATGAATTGGGACGGCTCGCGACCGATCCGCGAGGTCGGCGGCGCGAGATCATAGCTCCCGTTTGCCGCGCCGCACGTGAGGACAGGCACACCGTTGCCGGACCGACGATGCATGGTAACATAACGCCTCCCGGCCCGGAGCTCAGCGAGGCAAGCATGTCTGCAACTGACAAGGTTTTCGCCGGCTCAGTCCCAAAGCTTTACGACGAATATCTGGTCCCGCTGATCTTCTCCGTCTACGCCGACGACCTTGCCAGGCGCATCGCTGCGCTATCGCCCTCGGACCTGCTCGAGATCGCGGCGGGCACCGGCGCGGTCACACGGGCCGTGGCGGCGTTGCTGCCTTCAGGCGTCCGCTATGTCGCGACCGACCTCAACGAGCCGATGCTCGCGGTTGCCAGGCAGAGTCAGAATGACGATCCCCGCATGACCTGGCGTCAGGCGGATGCACTGACGTTGCCCTTCGACGATGCGGCGTTCGACGTGGTCTGCTGCCAGTTCGGCGCGATGTTCTTTCCGGATCGCAGCAAGGGCTACGCCGAGACGAGGCGGGTGTTGAAGCCTGGCGGCACGTATCTGTTCAACGTGTGGGACCGTATCGCGGACAATGTGTTCGCCGATGACGCGACCGCCACGCTCGGCAAGGTGTTCCCCGACGATCCGCCACTGTTCATGGCGCGGACGCCGCACGGCTATCACGACAAGGCCGTCATCAAGGCCGATCTCGAGCGTGCAGGCTTCAGGGACATATCGATCGAAACCAAGACAGCGATGAGCCGTGCGCCCTCCGCCGAATATGTCGCGATCGCGTATTGCCAGGGAACGCCGCTGCGCGGCGAGATCGAGGCCAGGGATGCGAGCAAGCTCGAGGCCGCGACCGATGCCGTCGCCGAGGCGATCCGGAAACGCCATGGCTCGGGACCGGTCGAAGCGAAGATTCAGGCGCTCGTGATCACGGCCCGGCCGTGATGGCCGGAGCAGCTATGCTCCAGCCCTGCCCTTACCAAAAACTCCGCTGCATCGGCATCGGCTGTGCCGGCTGATAATACTGGTACTGGCCGGCGCGGCGGCGCGGATTGACCGGCTGCGGATTGGGATCGCGCTGCCCAAAGAAGAAGAAGCCGTTGCCGCCGAAGCCACCGCCCCAGCCATCGTCGCTGGCCATTTCCACCGACGGCGCGGTCGGCTTGCGGGTGATGAAGCCGCCTTGCGGATGATTGCTCAGGACCGCGACGAACTCGGTGCGATAGTTGGTCTCGGCGCTCAAGGGCTCGTCCGAGATGATGATCGAGGAACGCGGCAACGCGGTCGGCGCGATGCGATCCCACACCTCCTGCGGGATGGTGATGCGGTCAAGCGCGTCCTTGGCGGTGTCGCCCTCGTCGATGCTGACAACGCTCCAGCGCAGACCCGTATCGTTCTTCGCCATGGCCGTGAAGATATGCGTGCCGAGCGGCTGGTCGGGATTGCGGATGGTGACGGGAACCTCGATGCTGGTGTCGAACACCTCGCCGCCGCCATCCGGCGCGGGCTTGTGGGTGTTGCGCCGTACATAGAGCTTCTGCGTGGCACGGCTGATGTAGACCGAGACAGGCTCCAGCGCGAGCTTGGCGTCGGTCGCAGCCTTCACAGCCTCGACCTTTTTGGCCGCGGCGACCTTGGCCGCGTCCTTGGTCGCGGCAACCGCGTCGCGCTTGGGCTGCGCGGCGGCCTTGGCGGCGTCGAGCTGGGTTGCGGCATCAGCGGCCTTGGCCGCCACCTTCTGTTTCAGCTCGTCGGCCTTTGCCTTGGCCTGATCGTTCTTGGCGTTGGCAACCAGCTTGTCGGCATAGGTGTTCTCGGCGTCGGCGCGAGCCTTCTGCTGCTCGAGCTTGCGCAGCGTTGCCGGGAGCGATTGCGCTTCCTTCGCCGCTGCAGCCGCGGCCTTCTTGGTCTCGTCCGCAGCCCTGATGGCCTCCTCGGCCTCGGCAGAAAGCTTGCCGATACGACCAGGCGCTGCCGCGATGGCCTCCTTGCTCGGTATGAACAGCGAGGGATGCGAGAAATCGACCGGGGCGGCATCGTTCGGCGAGATGATCACCCGCATGCCGATATTGGTCTTATCGAACAGGCTCTCCGCAAAGTTGAAGGGCATGCGCACGCAGCCGTGCGAGGCCGCGTAGCCGGGCAGCGGTCCGCCGTGCAGCGCGATCCCGTTCCAGGTGATGCGCTGCATGTTCGGCATCCAGGCATCGTCATACATGGAGGAGTGGTGGTCCTTGTCCTTCTCGATGACGGCGAAGACGCCGGCGGGCGTCTCGCGGCCGGTCGTGCCGGTCGAGACCGGCGCGCGCAGGATCCAGCCCTCGGAATCGTAGAACGTCACCTGCTGGCTCTTGATCGAGACGATCGCCATGATCGGCTCGCCCGCTTCGCGCGGCGCCACCGCCTCGGCGGTCTGGCGCGGCTGTTTGGCGGCAATGGCTTCGCTCGGGGCGGCCAGGGCAAGTGCCGCCGCGAACATCACAATTCCGGGAGTCCCCCAACGCCGCATCACCCGATTGGATTGCGCCGTCGTCATCAGGTCTTTCATGCCATTCCCCGGTTGCCTGTCCGCACTTGCATCGATGATCCGTCAGATTGCGATCTTTGGATTAAGAATTCGCAGCCACCATCTGTTCCGTTTCCGGCATTATTCGGTCCGTTCCAGCGGCGAAACTCTCTTATACGAGGGTCCGTGCGGGCGAAAGGGCGGTCGGCGGCCAAGGCTGGCCCCGGGGCTGGCGATGGCGGGACGGCTGCGAAGCAATGTTCGCCCATGGAGGCAGCCTGGCCGGATGTGACCAGAATCACAGAAATGGCGCGCCCGCTTTACGGCGCACCGACGGCCTTGTTCGCCACGAGCAATTCGATTTCGGCGTCGCTCAACCCGGCCTCGCGCAACACTTCACGCGAATGCTCGCCAAGCCGCGGCGCCATACGATGGATGCCGGCCGGGCTCGCGGAGAATTTTGTCGCAGGGCGCGCCTGGCGAATGCGACCTTCCGTCGGGTGATCGATATCGGCAAACAAGCCGACGGCTTCAAGATGCGGCTGCTCGCCGATCTCGGTCAGCTTGGCGAAAGCAGTGTGCGGCACGTCGAGCCGCAGCAAAAGCTCCTCCCACTCCGCGGTGGTGCGGGTCGGCCCGATCTCGCTCATGCGATCGTAGACCTTGTCGATGTTCTGGGAGCGCAGCACGGGATCGCGCACGCCGAGCTCCTCGATCAGCTCGGGGCGGCCGACGGCCTCGAAGAAGGCGCACCAATTATCGCCCGAATAGGGCAGCATCGTCAGCCAGCCGTCCTTCGTCTTCACCGGGCGCCGGTTCTTCATGCGCTTGTAGCCGGTCGGGCCGATCGGCGGATCGAACGCATGCCCGCCCAGCATCTCGATGCTGTTGAAGCCTGCGATCGTCTCCAGCATCGGCACCTCGACCATCTGCCCCTGCCCGGTGCGCTCGCGGCGAAACAGCGCCGCGGACACCGCGCCGACCATCGCCATCGCGCAGATCTTGTCGCCGATCAGGCTCGGGACGAATTGCGGCTCATCGTCAGATCCGATCGACGATGCGAGGCCCGAGGCCGCCTGGATGATCTCGTCGAAGGCCGGGCGCGCGGCCCACGGGCCGTCCTGGCCGAAGCCGGTCGCGGCGGCATAGACCAGCCGCGGATTGAGCTTTGCGCAGTCCCCATAACCGAAGCCAAGCCGGGCCATCGCGGCCGGGCGGACATTGGTGACGAGCGCGTCGACCGTCGGGATCAGCTTGGCCAGCACCGCCTTGCCATCGGGATGTTTCAGGTCGAGCGCGAGGCTGCGCTTGTTGCGGTTGACCGCCATGAACTGGCCGCTCATGCCACGGTTCCGGAACAGGCCGGTGTAGCGCCAGGTGTCGCCGGCGAGCGGCTCGATCTTGATGACATCGGCGCCCCAGTCGCCGAGCATTTGCGCAGCATAGGGACCGAACAGCACGCTCGTCAGATCGAGAACGCGGATACCGCTGAGAGGGCCTGATGGTGCCATCGTCGCTTCGCTGTGGTTGGAGGACGCATCGCTCGCGATGCCGGCGAGGCAGACGATACATTGATTGTCGGGCGTGAGATGTAGCGCAGGATTCAGATGCGTATGCGCAAGCCGCAGCCGTTGCGTTTTACCGGCTCGTCACCTGGCGCGCCGAGCCCACGCCTCTCCGAAAGAGACCAGCTGCAACCGCTCCTCGTCCCACAGGGCCAGCCGCATGGACCGCAGACTTGGGAGCAGGGTCACCCGTCCGACACCCGCGAGTTGCGGATACTCCCGCAACACTTCGGGCAATCGGTAGCAGGGAATCCGGCTGCACAGGTGATGGATGTGGTGGATGCCGATATTCGCCGTGAACCATCGCAGGACCGCCGGCAAGTGGTAATGGGAGCTACCATGCAATGCAGCTTCGTGAAAACTCCAGCCTTCGTCATGGGACCAGTACGTATGCTCGAACTGATGCTGGACGTAGAACAGCCAGACACCGATCGACGCCGCCAGAATCAGAATGGGCAGATGCACAAGCAGGAAAGGCCCATAGCCCACCAACCGCACCGCCGTAGCGACAAGAACCGCGATGGCGACATTTGTGCCCATCGTACTCAGCCAGGGTCTCCAGCCGCCACGCATTCTCCCTACCGGCCATCGATGCTTCAGAATGAAGAGATAGGCGGGACCGACGCCAAACATCACCAGGGGATGCCGATAGAGACGATATAGCAGCCGACGCCCGCGCGGCTGCGCGAGAAACTCACCCACGGTCAATGTGTCGATGTCGCCCAGTCCCCTGTGGTCGAGATTGCCGGAGTTCGCATGATGGCATGCATGGCTGTATCGCCAATAATCGTAAGGCGTCAGGGTCACAACACCGAGAGTTCGGCCAACCCAATCGTTCACGACCCGGCTGCGAAAGAACGAGCCATGTCCGCAATCGTGCTGGATCATGAAGAGGCGCACGAGCAAGCCAGCCGCGGGCGCCTCCAGCAGCAGGCCAGGCCAATAACCGTGACTAAAAGCACCCTGGATCAGAGCCCAGATGAGCAGGAACGGCACAGCCGTGATCACCAGTTCAAAAACCGCACGCGTGCTGTCGGGTTCGCGATAACGGGCGAGCAATTGTGGCAGTGCGCGGATTTCCGGCAATGTTGGGCTCATATCTGATTTGCTTCCGAACATGCCCGCACAAGCCGATAAGGTTCTCGCGCACGGACGCCTCCGCCAGCGGCTCCGGGGTCGCGCCCCACGTACTCCCATATTGATCAGTGCGCGGATGCTTTGCTGAGCAATATTGCACAGTCCAGGATCCAGCGATCCCATCCGAACATCCCGGGCCGCGCGGCTCACCGCGATCGGAGGCGGCCCAGCGCTCGCTCCGGCCAGCAGGCAATTCCCGCATATGAGCAATATTGAACAGTAGCCGGCACGGGAGCACGGCATGTTCACTCCGTCGCAACCGGCGAATCGGCTGCGAGCGGCGGCGGCTTCGGGTACGGCATACCCCGCCATATCGGCAGGAGCTTCATATGTCAGAGGTCTACGCTCGTCCCGAACCGACGCTGATTCCCATACCCCGGCCACTCTGTCCGGCCTGCCAAACCCGCATGATGCTGATCCACGTCGCGGCAGGTTGCGACGGGCCCAATCTGCGGATCTTCGAATGCTCGAAGTGCGGGAATGTCCACAAACTATCCAGCGTCGATCCGACGGTGGCAGCCAAGTAGCGGCTGAAGGGGAACGTTGGATGAAGCGACCCTGGCACAGGGGCTGCGAGCCAGGGCCGCCATTCATCGGATACGATGAGTGGGCATCGTATCCGGTCGCCATCACCAAGTAGCCCCGGCGACGTTCGTTCCAAGCGCATGCTCTCGCGAGGCGCTACCAGCGTTTCCGCCAAGCGCCGCCCCAGCTTCCGCCCCATCGGCTCCGCCCGCGGACGAGCCCGATGATCAGGAGCAGCAAGATCGCGCCGATCGCTGCGTCAACGATCTGCGCAACCATCCCAGAACCGAGATGGAATCCAAGTTGCGGAAATATCCAGCTCGCAACGAAGGCTCCTGCGATTCCCACGACGAGATCGCCAAACAGACCCAAGCCCGTACCCATGACGATCTGACCCGCCAGCCAGCCAGCCGCAACGCCCACGACCAATATGACGAGAAGGCTCTCACCGGATATGTTCATGTTCACGTCCTCACCAACAAACTGCGGAACTTCCGCCACCGCTCAGAATAGACCAGAGCGACAGCGCAGGATGTGCAAAACGGCTCAGATGCCGGTCGTCTGAGCGGCGCGGGGCTTGCCGCTATTGCGGACCAATCCTCCGACAGGGCTGAGCAATTCTGCTCTACGGAGACGCGACCTAGCTGCTAGACTCGATGACGTCGCCCATCGAAACGACCAACCGCATCGCGGAGCTTAATGCCGCACTCATGATGAGCCGGCAGAAAGCAAGATTCGGCTAACCGACCAGGTGTCGGCCTGCTAAACTGAGGTGATCCTGCAGAGGACTTCCACGACATCATGCCAAAAGCGCCGAAAGGAACATTCGATCCAAAGACCTTTCTCGCCAAGGTCGGCGACGGCAAAGCCATATTGAAATTCGACAAGAACCAGGTCGTGTTTTCGCACGGCGATGCTGCGGATACCGTTTTCTATATCCAGAAGGGGAAGATCAAGGTTCTGGTCGTCTCCGAGCAGGGCAAGGAAGCGGTGGTCGGAATCATGGAGCCGGGGCAATTCTTCGGCGAAGGCTGCCTGAACGGACATCCCTTGCGAATTTCGACGACGGTGGCGATGGAACAGTGTGTGATCACGTCCATCGCGAAGCCAGCGATGCTTGCGACACTCAAGGGCGAGCCGAAGTTTTCCGAATTGTTCATGGGGTACTTTCTCAGCCGAAACAGCCGCATCGAGGAAGACCTGATCGACCAGCTGTTCAATTCCAGCGAGAAGCGGCTCGCGCGGCTCCTCCTTCTCCTGGCAAATTTTGGAAAAGACGGCGTCGCCCAACCGATTGCAGTGCAAATCAGTCAGGAGACGCTCGCCGAGATGATCGGGACAACGCGCTCTCGGGTCAGCTTCTTCATGAACAAGTTTCGCAAGCTCGGCTTCATCACCTACAACGGCAAGATCGAAGTTCACAATTCCCTGCTGAACGCGGTCTTGTATGACAAGCCAGAGATCGTGAGGGACGACGACTGAGCCATTCGGTCGGAAGGATCGAAGCGGTCCGGGCGATCTCCCGCGCATAGCGGAACATCAAGCGCGCCGTCTCGTTGCCTATAATGGCAGTCGATCACGCGAGGCGCGATGCAGGACAATGACCGGCGCTTCGACTTTGCAACGATGCGAGAAGAACCAATGAAAAAGCCCCCTGCACCAGCAGACGAGAGTGAGCCGAGAATCGTTCAAAGAGCCGACGTGGCGCCAACGGACGGCTTCTCGCTGGTGGTCGACGGTCGCTTGAAGGCGCATTACGACGACCAGAATGCCGCTCAGAAAGCCGGGGCCGAACTGCTGGGCAGATTTCCAATGCTACAGATCCTGATCTACGATGCCGCGACGAGGACGAGATCCCCGCTGCAATGACGCCCCGTGATCATCCCTTCTTGCGACGATTGGACGGGGTGTCGGAGACCATCCGACGGAGACGTATTGCTTGCGCGAAGCTGGCAGACGGCTGCCGCTTCGGGACGGCAGGCTTCTCCGGCTTGATAGATTCCGGGCGTCCTCGGACGGAAAGAAGCTCTTGGCTGTGGCGATCCAGACGCTTGTCCGAGCCGGGCGTATCGAGCAAATGGCCGACCAATTCGCCCGAGAGACGATAGATATTGTTGCCCCTGAGCTCGTAAACCTTTCTGCCGGCAAGGTCGAAGATGGCCGTGCCGGTCTGAAGTCCAGCGCGAGCACCCTTGTTGTTGATAATGTACCCGCTCATGACACACCCTCCATCAAGAGTTCCTTGATGGTGCGCCCATCGTCAGCCATCCGGCCGCGACCGGAACCTTCGCCTCTTCTTCGATGAGACGTTTCAATAGCCACTGCCGTCGGGCATCGTCCTGGGCCAGATCAAGCTGCCTTCTGAAGAGTTTCAGGTTCTCGCGGTGAACGAATTCCTCCAGATCATCAATTCGGGTCACTCGGTCAGGTCGGCGGCCTGAGTTCGTGACTGGCGAGCCAGAGGACGGCTGTCGAGCGCATCGGATCTGCTTCAACTGTGGCAGCATAGATGTGCTGGCAACAGTCGCAATCGAACATTCCGATGTCCAATGCGGATGGCTCTCGAATTCTTACCAGGTTCACGTGTCCACCGCACTTGGGACAGCGCGGCCGCAGGACCGGTGCAAGTGACGGGCCGGATGAGTGGAAGTATTGCGAAAGCAAACGATTCACTCCTATCGGGCGAGAGCGTTACATCGCCGATAGTTGCCCATAGGGACGACGACCAGGACACCATGTGCCTCCGGGTCCGAAATTGCTGGTCAATATTGCTCGCTGGAACAAACCCCGCGCCGTAGCCGGATGCGCGCCTCCGGGGGGAATGAGGCCGAAATCGCCCCTAGACGCCTAGCGCCTTGCGATTGAACGTTCGCAGGAAGCGCAGCGACAACGTCCGCACATTGGCGACATTGAGAAGCCACGCGAGGGCGACATAGGCAAAGCCGCCCGCAACGCTCACGATGATCAGCGCCGCGATACCCGTCCCATGGATCTGCGACCGCGCGAGGAGGATCGCAGCTGCCATTGCCGCGGCAGAAGCGGCGACGCCGGTCAGGCGATTGACGTCGAACGGCACGGGATGGGCACGGCGCATGAGAACGACGGCGACGACGAAGCCGATCACCTCGGTTGCAAGCGTCGCCAGCGCAGCGCCGTAGATGCCATAACCCGCAACCATCGTGAACATCAGCGCAATGCTCAAGACCAGCGTGAGGAACGACTGTGCCGCCAGCATGAAGGGCCGTTCGGCGAGCTGGAAGCTGAGCTGGACGTAGAATTGATTGGCGATGCCGAAGCAGCGGGCGAGCACCAGCGTCGGCAGCAGCGCGGACACGCCGGCGCGAAAATCGACACCGACGAGCGTGCCCGTGACCTGATCTGCGGCGAGCGCAAGCCAGACCGCGACGGGCGCGACAACGACGAGCAGCAGCTCGAGACTCTCGGTCAGCCGCTCCCGCGTCGTGTCCTGCTCCGACAGCGAGCGGAACACCATCGGCACGGTGGCCGCGGCAACGCTGGTGGCGATCATGACCATGAACTGGCGCGGCAGATCGGCGGCGACACCGAAGATGCCGGCGGAATCCCTGCCGAGCAAATAGGCGACGATCAGCCGGTCGCTGGCCGAATAGACCGCGACAGACAATCCAGCCAGGGTCAACGGCAGGCCGTAGCGCGCGAGCTGCATGAACTGGTTGCGCGAAAAGCTTGCGACCCTGGCGCGATCGCTGACGAGATTGAGGATGACGCCGGCGAGCGAACCGAGGCCAAAGGCTGCGAGCAGGCCCATGCCGCCCCAGCCAAGCCAGATCCCGAGCAGGCCGAATCCGACGCTCGACACGCTGCGCACCATCGAAATCGCCGCAAATCGAAAGGGCCGAAACTTGGCACGTTCGAACTCCTGGCCGACGTCGAACCCATTCGACATGATCGCGACGAACATGCTGGCGAGCACCAGCTCGACACTGACGTCGCTACGGAACAGGAAGACCAGCGGGGTCGCCGCACACATGGCAAGGACGGTCAGTGCAAAGCCAACCATCGCCGTGCCGCGAAAATCCACTTCCGCCGACATCGCCTGATAGCGCGACACCGACAGCTTGATCCAGGCGAAGAAGATCGCGCCCAGAATTCCGGCGATGCTCATGCCGACCACATAGACGCCATACTCCGCCGGCGTCAGCAGCCGCGTGTAGGCGGTGACCGCAAAAAAGCCCATCGCAGCAGACAGGATGTAGCTGACGAGGTAGATGGAGAAATGGCGGTTCAGCATGCGTGCACGGGACCGGCGGCCTTGAAATCGAGCGGCCGTTAATCAGTTGGACCTTGGCGTGATGGTTCGACTGCGCCGCAGCATCTCCCAAGATAGTCATTTAAGTCTGCAAATCGGCCGCCAAATGGGATGGCTCCACCGCTTTCGCGCGTTAGCGTTAAATTTGCGCTGTCCTTGAACGGGGCGCCGCGATCACCGAAAAGAAACCATGATTTCAAGACGTCGCCCGGCGTTTGGTTAACGTATGGACGTGGCTAAAATGGTCGTTGTCGAACGCATGGGGGCAAACCCGAGTTCCCTGCCCCATGGCGGGACCGATGCGTCCCTGGTCCCGGCGTCCCCTGGGGACGGGGACGGGCGGACGACGCTCAATTTGTTCTTCGAGGAGCGCGACGACCGCTGGTTTCCGGGCGACCGTCACGTCCGACCGCTGGTGCGGCGGATGCTGCTCGGAAAATCCTGGATCAGCGGCCAGCGGCGCGTGTTCCTCAATCTCTGCGCTGGGCTCGACCGGGTCGGCATCCCCTATCGCGTCAATGACTACAGCTACATCCGCAAGCATCCGGAGGAGCTCGCCTGCATCCTCGGGCGCCCCTTCGTGCTCGACTGGTTCGCGTGGAAGAACCCGCTGCTGCTCGGCGTCGTCATGTACAACCATCCTGTCGACGTGCCCGAGCGCCTCAAGGAGTTTCATGAGAACACGATCCTCGTGCCCTGCGACTGGTATGCAGAGATGTGCCGGCCATATTGGCCGCGTATCGAGGTGTGGCCGGTCGGCATCGAAACCGATTTGTGGACGCCAACGCCGGCCGCGCAGAAGAGCGTCGACGTGCTGCTCTATGACAAGGTTCGCTGGGGCCATGACCGCTATGATCGCGAGCTGATCGAACCGATCCGCAAGCATCTCGAAGCAAGCGGCCGCTCGGTGGAAGTGATCCGCTACGGCCATTACAAGGAAGATGACTACAAGGCCGCGCTGGCGCGCTGCCGCAGCATGGTCTTCCTCTGCGAGCACGAGAGCCAGGGCATCGCCTGCCAGCAGGCGCTATCTAGCGGCGTGCCCGTATTCGCCTGGGATCGCGGCGGCCCGTGGCAGGATCCGGAATATTTCCCGGACCGCGTGAGATACGAAGGCGGCGTGTCCTCCGTGCCCTATTTTGACGCACGCTGCGGCGGCACATTCGTCGATGCCGATGGCTTCATCGCCGGCTGGAGCGGCTTCTGGTCGCAGGCGAGCGCAGGCAGCTTCGCGCCTCGCGACTATGTGATCGACCATCTCACGCTCGAAAAGGGCGCGCTTCACTATTACGACATCGCCGAAGCGGTAATGCAGCGCCACGCGCGCTGAGCGGAACATTCGCGACAATTAACCCAACAACAGGAAACCGCGGCGCTGCAAGGCGCCGCTTGGTACGATGGCGCGTTGGTTCCGAAAGGACTTCCACCACGTGACGACGCTCGACAGACGCCAATTTCTCCTCGGCAGCGCCGCAACGCTCGCGACAGGCGCGTCGGCGTCCGCGGCCCCGCCAGCGTCGAAACTTGTCCAGCGTCATCAGGGCTATGGCGCGGCCGCCACGCTCTGGGATTTGCAGGCCGATCCACGGCTGGGCGAGGCCATCAGCACCTATTGCACGCAGGTGGTGCCGGTGCTCGAGCTGAAATGGCCGATGCTCCGGCCGGACGCGCACACCTTCGCCTTCGAGCGCGCCGACGCGATCTATGATTTCGCGCAAAAGAACGATTTGACCATGCGCGGCCATACGCTCGCCTGGTATCATGACATTCCTGACTGGACCAAGCAGATCAAGGATTCGAAGGGCGTCGAGCGCGCCTATGTCGATCACATCAACACCGTCGTGTCCTATTACAAGGACAAGCTGACCTCGTGGGACGTCGTCAACGAACCGATCCCTGACAATCCCGGGAGCGCCAAGGACCGTCGCGATACATTCTGGACGCAGCATCTCGGCGACGGCTGGATTCCGCTCGCGTTCCGAACGGCCGCAGCGGCCGATCCCTACGTCAAGCTCGCGATCAACGAATACGATATCGAATCGGCAAAGGATTCGTTCATCGCCAAGCGCGCGGCCTACCGCAACCTCATCATGGAGCTGCTGGATCAAGGCGTGCCCCTGCACGCGGTCGGGCTGCAATCGCATCTGCATGCCGAGCTCGAGATCGACACCCACGGGCTTGCCGAATTCGTCACCGAAGTCCGCTCATGGGGCCTCGAGGTCTTCGTCACCGAACTCGACGTCGACGACCAGAAGCTGACCGGAAGCCCTGCGGAGCGCGATGCCATCGTCGCCAAACGCGTCGACGATCTCCTGACCGCGATCTCGACCAGCGGACCTGTGCGCTCGGTCCTCACCTGGGGCATTTCCGACCGTTACAGCTGGATCAACGGCTACGTCAAACGCCCGGACAAGCAGCCGAACCGGCCATTGCCGCTTGATGGCGAGTTCAAGCCCAAGCCGTTGATGAATGTCATCAGCAAGTTCACGAAGGACGTGTGAGGATCAGCGCCTGTCTTACCTCGTCCTCACCGGGACAGGTGAAACTCGGCTCTTCGTCAGCCATCCGACGGCAGTCCCTGCTCGAGCCCGCGAAAGCGCAGCGGCGCCAGGGCGGATGCGCGTTGCCACCAGTCGGCGACGCGGTCGTCGAGTGCCGTCACCCCGCGGCCATGGCCCGGAAAGATCCGAATCTGCTGCACCGCTTCGGCGACGAACCCCTTGCCCCGGCGCATGATCTTGAGTGCGGCGCCTTCGCGGTCCCGCTGCGTCAGCGGCACCAGCAGCCGACCGCGCGGGCGGAGCGAGGCAAGCCAGAGCGGATGCGGATGCGAAAAGCCGGCATGCACGATGATGATATCGGCCGGCTCGCCGATATCGCGACAGCCGTCGCCGTTGATAATTTCGACATTGGGATAGGCCCGCAGGTAATTCGCAGCGCGCGATGCGAGCCGGGCGTCGCATTCGATTGCGCGCACCCTGCCCTTCGGCCCCACGATCTCCGACAGGATCGCCGAGAAATAGCCGAGCCCGCAACCGATCTGGATCACGCGATCCTTTGCTCGGACATCGAGCAGATCGATGAAATGGGCCCAGAGGCTCGGCAATCCGGTGTCGAGCTTGCGGCGCGCGTCGATGGCGACGAGCACATTATCGTAGAGATGAACGGGATCGGCGCTGGGTGTCAGCCGATAGCTGCGCGCCGCCTCGGTTTTGATGCGCCAGGGCCCCTTCGCCAGAAAATTTTCACGCGGCACCGACGCGAGGGCGGCAAGCAGGCGCGGCGAAGCAATCCGCTCGCGCTTCGCAATGAGCTCGACGTAGCGCGCCCGCGCGGCGGACAGATCGCTCATTTCACCGGATCGGCCTGCGGACGCGCCGGTGTATCGCCGCCGAGCTCGTGCACCAGCTGCAAGGCGAGCTTCAGGTCGGGCGTCAGGAAACCCTCGTTGAACTTGCCGACGATCGGCACGAGCAGAAGGCTTGCGTGCTCGCGCTTGCCTGATGCGTGCGACAGCCGCGCGAGGCTGACCGCGGTTCTGAGCTCCCAGGACAACGCGCCCTGCTTGCGCGCCGTCTCCAGCGACAGGTCGAACAGATCTTCGGCCTCCTGCACCGAGGCCGGATTGCCGTCCGACAAGGTGATCTCGCCTTGCAGGCGGTAGACCTCGGCGAGATAGGAGTGATCGCCGGTGCGCCTTGCGGTCGCAAGCGCACCGTCCAGCGCGCGCAAGGCGGCGTCGCGCATGCCGACCTTGGCATAGGCCTCCGCGAGCAAGCAACGGAACCAGCAGCCGGCGAGCCAGGAATCCATCGCCTCATATTCATCGAGGCCAAAGCGCATCTGGCTGATGCCTTCATCGGCATCGCCGAGCTGGGCCAGCGCCCAGCCGCGCAGGATCGCAGCCTGCTGCTTCCAATGCAGGAAATTGTGTTCGGTGGCGATGATCATGGCGCGGTTGGCATGATCGCGTGTGCCCTCGATATCGCGCAGATGCTGGCAGAGATAGGCGCCGAACACGAGCGCGAAGGCGAGCGAGAACGGATGGCGGATCTTCTCCGCGAGTGCAATCGCCTGCTCGCTGTGCTGGCGCGCCGCATCGGGCTGGCCGAGGAACCAGAGAAGATAGCCGAGATAGGACAGCGAGACGACGCCGGGATCGGTGCCGTGGCGCTCCATCAGGTCGGAATGCAAATCGGGACTGTAGAGATCGATGCAGCGATGCAGATGATGCTGCGCGGCGGCGAAGCGACCGCGATACAGCATGGTCATCGCGATCGAGCGGTGCGCCTCGATCAGGTAGCCGGTCTGCTGCACCGTGTCCTCATTCAACCGCTCTCGCTTGGCGAATTTCAGCAGTTCGACGCTGAGATCATGCGCGCGGGTGAGGTCGGCACGGATGAAATGGCACACCCATAGCCCGCGCGTGGCCGCAAAGGCCTTTTCGTCGTCGTCCAGCTGCTGGCCGAGCTCGAGGGCGCGGATGTAGTTCTCCTCGACCTCCTGCACGGCGTAGCCCTTGGCGGCGATCAGCGCGTTGCCGAGCGCGATCCGCAGCTCGAGCTCGATCTCGTCGGCGCCCTGCATGCGTGCATTGGCCTGCACGACGCTCAAGCCCCGGCGGAGATGGCCGATCGCCTCGAGGTTGGCGCCGCTCTTGGCCGCCTGCTTGCCTGCCTTGAGCCAGAAGCTCGCCGCGCCTTCGCTCTGCCCGGACTCAGTCAGATGATGGGCCAGCAGCTCCGGCTCGCGATCGGTCTTCTCCGGATACATTTCGGCCAGGACCTGGGCGATGCTGGCATGCAGCTTGCGCCGCTCACTGTGCAACAGGCTGTCATGCGCCGCGTTCTGGATCATGACGTGCTTGAAGGAGTAGAGCGCATCGGGCGGATGCCCCCGGCGCATGATCAGGCCGGCCTCCTCCAGATGGGTCAGCGCCGCCTCGATCTGCTCCGCCGGCATGTTGGCGACCGCGTGCAGGGTCTCGTAGGAGAATTCGCGGCCGATGGTCGCGCCGATCTGTGCGATCCGCTTGAAAGGCCCCATCCGGTCGAGACGGGCCATCAGCGAGTCCGTCAAGGTCGCCGGGATCGCGAGCTGCCGCCACGGGCCCGACAGCACGTAGCGCCCGTGCCGCTCGGTCAGAAGGTTGGATTCGAGAACCGTCTTGGTCAACTCCTCAAGGAACAGCGGCACGCCGTCGGTCTTGACGATGATCTCCTCGACGACCTCCTTGGGAAGCTCCCTGCCCGCAACGCGCTCGACCAGCGTGGTGCGCAGCGCCCGGCTCAACCGGTTCAGCACCAGCGTTGTGATGTGCGAATGCGCATTCCAGCTCGGCTGGAATTCGGAGCGCGCCGTGATGATGGCCAGGATCGGCTGGTTCTGCACCTGCTCGACCAGCAAATCGACAACCTCGCGCGACGTCGGATCGATCCAGTGCAGGTCCTCAAAGGCCATCACCAGCGGCATCTCGCGGGCGAGCCCCAGGAAATGATTGACCAACGCCGCGACAGTTGCGTCTTTCTGTTGCTGCGGCGACAGGTCCAGCGGCGCATAGCGCTCTCCGGTCGGGATCGACAGCAGCGCCGCGAACAGCGGCGCCACCTGCTCGATATCGCCATGGGCCGCTGCAATCGCATTCTCCAGGCTGGCCAGCGACAGCGCGGAGGCATCCTCGCGGTCGAGGCCGAGGGAGAATTTGAGCTGCTCGACGAAGGGATAGAACGCGGTGGAGGTGTAATAGGGCGAGCACTGGAACGCGACATGCCCATGCCGGTCACCGGCGATCCGCTCAAAAATCTCCTGGATGATGCGCGACTTGCCAATCCCGGGCTCGCCGAACTTGACGACGACCTGGCCGTCGCCCTCCTTGACCTGCTGCCAGCGCGCCATCAGCAGCGCAATTTCCTCCTCGCGGTTGACGAGCGGGGTCAGTCGCGTGCCCATGGCGGCGGCGAAGCGGGTCTCGACGCGCGTGGCGCGCACGACGTGCCAGGCCTGGGTTTTTTCCGAGATGCCTTTCAACGCCTGGGCGCCGAGATTGCGGTAGTCGAACTTGCCCTTCAGCAGCGATTGCGTCGAGGCGGAGATCACCACACCGTTGGGCGGCGCCAGCGCCTGCAGACGCGCGGCGAGATTGACGGTCTCGCCAACGGCGGAGTCGCGCTCCTCGGTACCCTGACCGACGAGGTCGCCGACCACGACGAGGCCCGTCGCGATCCCGATGCGGACGGCGGGCGCGTGGCTGAGCGCACCGCGCGGCTCGATTGCGCGCGCGGTCGACAGCACCCGCACGATCTCGAGCCCGGCGCGCACCGCGCGCTCGGCGTCGTCCTCATGCGCAGTCGGATAGCCGAAATAGACCAGAATGCCGTCGCCGACGAAGCGGGCGGCAAAGCCTTCGTAATGCTTGACGACGCGCACGCAGGTTTCGCGAAAGCTGGCGATCATGTCACGCACGTCTTCCGGATCGAACTGGGCCGAGAGGGCCGTGGAATCCACCATGTCGCAGAACATGGTGGTGAGCTGGCGCCGCTCGGCGCCAACCTCTATGCGGGTCTGCGGACGCGCCGGCGCAACCGGCGCCTCCACCGTCTCCGCCTTGAACAGCGCGGCCATGGCCCGCTGCAACCGCTTGCGATCGCCGAGCGGCAGCCCGAGCTCGGCAAGATCCGCCTCGGTCAGGTCGCCCATGACGTCGAGATCGAGGCGGTGCTGCGCGAACAGATCGGTGTAGTGACCGAGACCAATGCCTTCGAGCCAACGCTTCAACCCGACTTCAGTCCCCGGCTCATTCTCCAGCATGGTGATCCCGCCGTACACTCCCTCCGCCAAAGGGCTTAAGGTCCCTCAACCACAGATTTTGGGGCCTAAACTTCACCTCAGACTGGACGCGTTCCCAAACTCCAGGGAAGAATAGCCCAATCAGATCAAAAGGGAATGGCATTGTCGGATATTGCACCCGAGGCGAGAGATAGACTGGCCGGCGCGGGCGTCGAAACCGAGAACCTTGCCGATATCGGTAGCATTCTCGCTTTTCACTCGCGCGCGATGCCAGCGGCGCCCGCGCTGCTCGCTCCCGGCCGGCCTCCTCTGACCTATGGCGCGCTCGGCACGAGGATCGCGCATGTCGTCCGCACGCTGCGCGGGCTCGGCATTACACCTGCCGACCGAATTGCCGTTGCACTGCCGCGCGGGGCCGACAGTGCATTGGCGCTGCTCGGGGTGGCATCGACCTGCGCCTGCGTCCCCGTCAATCCCGACTTCACGGCGGACGAGCTGCAACGCTATTTCAGCGAATTGAAGCTCACAGCGCTCGTCACACGGGCGGACATGAATTCGCCGAGCCGCGACGTCGCCAGGGCGCTTGATATCGCGGTGGTCGATTTCGTGCCGGGACCGGAGGCGGATCTCGGCGGCTGCGAGTTCGTTGGCCCGACGATCGGCCCGGCCTGTGCCGACGGCGCCGCCCGCGCGGAGAACGACGCCTTCATCCTGCTGACGTCGGGCACGGCCGCGCGCCCGAAGATGGTGCCGCTGACGCACCGCAATGTGTGTCTCTCGGCGCAGAATGCCGGCCGGGTGCTCGCGCTCACACCACATGATCGCCTGCTCAATGTCCTGCCGCTGTTTCATGCCCACGGCCTGATCTCCGGCCTCCTGACCGCGCTCGCGGCGGGCTCCAGCGTGATCGCGACCAATGGTTTCGACGCGCCGTCCTTTTTCGGCTGGATGCGGGACCTGCAACCGACCTGGTACACGGCGGTGCCGACCATTCATCGCGCGCTGCTGACGGCCGCGGAAGCGAGCCCCGAGCGCGTCCGGTCATCGTCGCTGCGGGTGATCCGTTCGGCCTCGTCCTCGCTTGCGCCCGCGATCCTCAACGGGCTGGAGGCGATCTTCGGCGTCCCCGTGCTGGAAACGTACGGGATGACGGAAGCTGCCTCGCAGATCGCCGCCAATCCGTTCGAGTTGCGCAAGATCGGTTCGGTCGGCCGTGCCGCAGGCCCCGAGATCGCGATCATGGATGAAGCGGGCCGCCTGCTTGCGCACGGCCAGCATGGCGAGATCATGCTGCGCGGGCCGAACATGAGCCGCGGCTATTACAATGACGAGGCGGCAACGCAAGCCGCCTTCCGCAACGGCTGGTTCAGGACCGGCGACCTCGGCTATCTCGACGCCGACGGCTATCTCTTCATCGTCGGCCGCATCAAGGACGTCATCAACCGCGGCGGCCAGAAAATCTCACCGCTCGAGGTGGAAGAGGTGCTGCTGGCGCACCCCGCTGTGCTGGAAGCCGGTGTCTTCGCCATTCCCCATGCCAAGCTCGGCGAGAACGTCGCCGCCGTCGTGGTGCTCAGGGACAATTCCGAGACAACCTCGGACCAGCTGCGCCAGTTCGCGCGCAAGCGTCTCGCCGCCTACAAGGTGCCGGGCCTGATCCACAGCGTGGCCGCACTGCCGAAGGGCGCCAGCGGCAAGGTCAAGCGCAACGCGCTGGCCGAGCTGATTTCAGCGCCCCACGACGACGACGAGACGCAGCTGCCGCGCAACGAGCTGGAAACCCAGCTTGCCGAGACCTGGGCCGATCTGCTCGAGCTTCCGCAAGTCGGAATCGATCAGGATGTCTTTGCGCTCGGCGCGGATTCGCTCGCGGTCACGCAGATGCGTTCGCGCCTGCGCGAGCGGTTCAGCGTCGATTTCTCCTTCGAGGACATCTTTGATTGCGCCACGGTCGGTGCTCTCGCCGCCCGGATCGAGACCACGGCGCACCGCGACGCGAGGCTGCCGGCATGGCGCCAGGAGGCTTCCGGAGGAGACGCCCCGCTGTCGTTCCAGCAGCAGCGGATGTATGTGCTCTCAAGGCTCGATCCGACGCGTTACAATTATAACGTGGTCGAGGTCGCGCTGCTGAAGGGCGCGGTCGATATTGCTGCGCTTCAGGTCAGCCTCGCTGCGATCTGCACACGCCACGAGGCGCTGCGTTCGGTCTTCGTCGAGCGCGAGGGCGAGCCTGTGCAGCGCGTGCTTCAGGCATCGCCACAGTTCGAGCGGATCAAACTCAAACCCTGCCCTCCGCACCGGCGCGTTGCCGTCGTCAGGCGCGAGGCGCTCAAGCTCGCGCAGTCCGCATTTGATCTTGCCGGTGAGCCGCCGCTGAAGGTCACGCTGCTTTCCTTCGACAAATCCAGCCATGCGCTGGTGGTCAATGTCCATCACCTCGTCACCGACGGCTGGTCGCAGCGGCTGTTCTGGGAGGCGCTTGCCGCCGGATATTCTGCCGCGCGCAAGGCGAGTGTGACGGCGTTGCCCTCGCCCAGCTTTCAATATCGCGACTTCGCCCGCTGGCAGCAGAGCTGGGCGCAGACGCCGGCCGCGAAGGAGCAGCTCGACTATTGGCGGACCCAGCTCGACGGCGTCACCACGCTGCCGCTGCGGACCGACCGGCCGCGGCCGGAGGTCTGGAGCGGTCACGGCGCCCGTCATCATTTCGAATTCTCCAAGGCCCTTTCCGCCGACATCCGCTCGCTGAGCCAGGACCAGGGCGTGACGCCTTTCATGGCGCTGCTCGCAGTGTTCCAGTGCCTCCTGTTCCGCCACACCTCGCATGAGGACGTCGCGACGGGATCTCTGATCGCGAACCGCAACCAGATCGAAAGCGAGCGACTGATCGGACTGTTTGCGAACACGCTGATCCTGCGCAACGATTTCGGCGGCGACCCGACCTTCGGCGAGCTGCTGCGCCGGGTGCGTCAGGTCACGCTCGATGCCTACCGCAACCAGGACCTTCCGATCGAGGAAGTCCTGCGCGCGTTGCAGGTCGCGCGCAGGAGCGACGGCAATCCGCTGTTCCGGATCATGTTCATCCTCCAGAATGCATCGATCGAAGCCGCGCGCTTCCCCGGCCTGTCGACGCGGCGGCTGGAAATCGATCCGGAAGTCGCACGCTTCGACATCACGCTCGAGCTGGTCGAGGCCGAGGGCCGCTTCACCGGCTTCTTCGAATATGCCACCGATCTGTTCGACGCGGGTACGATCGAGAGCATGGCGGACCAGTTCAAGACCCTGCTCAAGGCGGTCATCGCCAATCCCGAGCAGCGCGTCTCGCATCTGCCGTTGCTGACGGCCACCGAGCGCCGGCAAGTGCTGGCGAAGAGCAGGCCTGTCAACTTCGCAGCGCGCGGAAATCTCTGCGAACGCTTCGAGCGGCAGGCGAAAAAGACGCCAAATGCCGTCGCGGTTTCAGATGCACATGTGTCCTTGAGCTATCGCGAATTGGCGGGCCGGAGCCAGGCTATCACGCGCTGGCTCGCCCGCGAAGGTGTCGGTGCGGAAACCGTGGTCGCGCTGCTAGCGGATCGCGGACCGGACCTGCTCGCAGCGATGATCGCGGTGCAGCGTGTGGGCGCGGCGTTCCTCAATCTCGATCCCGAGCAGCCGCCGGCGCGGCTCGCAACCATCCTCGGCTCGAGCTGCGCAAGCGTGCTGCTGACGGGTCGCGCGCAGTCCGCCATGGTCGACACGCTGCTCGAACCGCTGGTCGCGCGCATCCGGGTCGCCGAGCTCGACGAGACAATCGCATTCGCATCGACCAAGCCGGGCCGCCCTGCGCGGCGCGTGGATTCGAGCCTGGCCTATCTCATCTATACGTCCGGCTCCTCCGGCGCACCGAAAGGCGTCATGATCGAACAGCGCGGGCTGTCGAACCATCTCGCCTCGCTCATCGACGAGCTCGGCCTCACGGCCAAGGACGTGATCGCGCAGACTGCGCCGCAGAGTTTTGTGATCTCAGTCTGGCAGTTCCTTGCCGGTCCCATGGTTGGTGCGCGCGTCCATGTCTGCGCCACCCCGGCCGTGCAGGATCCGATCCTGCTGGCACGGGAGATCGAGCACGCGGGCATCACGGTGCTTGAGATCTTGCCCTCGCTGCTCCGCGTGATCCTCGAACGGATGGACGAGGCGCCTGTGCTGCGCGCCTTTGCGAAGCTGCGGCTGCTGATCTCGACCGGCGAGCCGCTGCCGGTCGATCTCTGCCGCGCCTGGTTCGCCCGCTGCCCGAAGGTGCCGCTGATCAACGCCTATGGCGCCTCGGAATGTTCAGACGACGTCTCCTTGCACCGGCTGACCCGCGCACCTGAATCCGCGACGACCAATGTTCCAGTCGGAGCGCCGCTGCCCAATACCCAGATCTACGTGCTCGATCCGCATCTGGAGCCGCAGCCGATCGGCGTGGTCGGCGAGCTCTGCATCGGCGGCGCCGGAATCGGCCGCGGCTATGTCAACGATCCCGCGCAGAGCCGGGAGCGCTTCGTCCCCGATCCGTTCGCGCGGAGGGAAAGCGACCGGCTCTACCGCACCGGCGATCTTGCCCGCCGGCGCGCCGACGGAACAATCGAATGCCTCGGCCGCGCCGACCTTCAAGTCAAGGTCCGTGGTTATCGCATCGAGCTCAAGGAGATCGAGGCTGCGCTGGCAGACCATGCGAGCGTGCGGGCCGGCATCGTCGAGCCACGGCGCGACGGCGATGGCGATGTCAGGCTGATCGCCCATGTCGTTGCCAAAGCCGGCAACAAGATTAGCGCCAACGAGCTGCGGGATTTTCTGAAAAGCCGGCTGCCTGTTCATGCAATCCCGTCGGCGTTCCTGTTCCTGGATCAGGTCCCGCTTAATGCCCACGGCAAGCTCGATCGCTCCGCCCTGCTGGCGCCGATGCAGCAGGAGAGCACCGCGACCGAGACGGCCGTGCCGGCGCGCCGCTTCACGGAAAAGGTCCTGTCCGACATCTGGGTCGACCTGCTGAAGGTCGAAAGCCTCGGCGTCACCGATAATTTCTTCGATCTCGGCGGCCATTCGCTGCTCGCCGGCCAGGCAATGGCGCGCATCGCCCGGGCACTCGGCGTATCACTGCCGATCAAGACCATCTTCGAGGCACCGACGATCTCGGAGCTCGCCCGGCGGGTCGACGAGGCCGCGGCCACGACGCGGCAAAAGCCCGCGGCCGGCGTTCCACGCCTGGCCGAAAGCGCGCCCCCCACGCTGTCGATCGCGCAGGACCAGATGATGCGGATCGAGCGGAACCTGCCCGATCTGCCGCTGTTCAACCTGCCCTTTGCCTTCCACCTCGAAGGCCCGATCAATCCGCGCACCCTGGCGCAGGCCATCGACGACATCGTGCGCCGCCACGAATCATTGCGGACGGCGTTCGGCTGGAATGGCGAGGAGCCGGTCAGCCGGGTCCTCGCGCCAGCCACGCTCGGTCCGGTCCTGACCGTCGAGACCATCGGTGACGGACGACCCCACAACAACCGGCGGCGCAAGGCGCTCGAACTCAGGAAGATCGAGCTCCTGGTCGCGCAGGAGGCCTATAGCCCCGTTGACACCGCCCGGGCGCCGCTGCTGCGGGCGCGGCTGCTGCGGCTTCACGCCGAGGATCACGTCCTGTTGCTGACGCTGCACCATGCCATCGCTGATGGCTGGTCGATCGGCGTGCTGTTCGAGGAATTGTCCAACCGCTATGCCGCGCTGGCAGGCCATCCACCGCCGCCCCTGCCGAAGATGCCGCTGGCGTTTTCCAGCGTCGCGCGCTGGCAGCGCTGGTGGTGCGGAACCGATGCGGCCCGCCGGCAGGCCATCGACTGGGCCGAGAATCTACGCGGTGCAGCCCCCTTGTTTGACGGCGAAGGGCGCGCGGGCGCGGCGACCGGCCATCATCCGCTCAGCCTGGAGCGTGATCTCGTCGCCAGTCTCGCCTCCTATGCGCGCCAGCAGAACAGCACGCTGTTCATGTGCCTGCTCACCGGCTTGAAGGCCCTGCTGCTGGCGCGGACCGGGCGCACCGACATCTCGGTCGCCACCGCCATGGCCAACCGCGCTCAGCCAGACACTGATCGCATCATAGGCCCGTTCGAAAACACCGTGATCGTCCGCAGCCGAATCACGCCCGATCTGTCTTTCGCGCAGGCCTTGGACCGCGTGCGCCGGGGCGTGCTCGACGCGCATGCGCGGCAGGAGCTGCCGTTCAACATCCTGGCCGACCATCTGGAGCAGAAGGGCATCGACCCGGCTTCACTGCTCCAGGTCTATTTCACGCTGCAAAACCCGCTGCGCCAGCCGCTCGACCTGCCCGATGTCACGGTGCGATCAATCGGAAACGTCGCGCGGGAGGGCCAGCCGGTGCTGCCGGTCGACCAGACCTGGCTGTCGCTGATGCTGAAGGAGCGTCCGACCGGGATCACAGGTTCGTGCAATTACAAGGACGATCTGCTCGACGGCGCCACGGTCGGCGCATGGATGGAAGATCTCGTCGCGCTGCTCAAGGCCGCTGTCCACCGGCCAAACGCGCCACTGGAGCGCTTGCTCGCTCGCAGGGCCGCATGACCGGCCGTACAGGACCGGCGAACACGAGTTCACCCGTCAAAGCTGTGAATGCCCAAGTTGCATCTTGATTATTTGGCTCCAGCGCGCAAGATTATTCGCGCCTTTTGATTTGGACTGATATTTTCAACCGGGGGAGTGTGATTATGGGTTTCATCAAATTTACCAAAGGCACCTCGCTCAGCGACAAGGACCGCAAGTCGCTGCAGAAACTGCTCACTGCCGAGAAGAAGAAGCTTCAATCCGCACTGAAGGACGTCGACGCCAGCCTTTCGATGCTGGGCGGGTCGAAGAAGGCTAAGAAGAAGAAGTAAGATTCGGCGGCCGGGACGCCGCGCGGATCTTTGCATTTCATTATCGGATTTTGGCCGCTCGCCTGTCGGGTTGGGGTCTCGCACAAGCTTGCGCCTGTAAACCGGCCAGCAATCGACAAGAATTTGCCCGGGTGGGCCGCTAGAAGCGATCCGCCGAGTTGCTTCCTGTTCGGTTGATCCTTCAGTCAGGGCCGGATTTGGCCTCCGCCTGACGCTATGGGCCCAATTGATGGCAGACGACGGAATTGGACTGTTTATCGGATTGATTGAGAGCATTGACACGCCGGGCACAGTCGATGCGTGCCGACGGTTGCTCTCGCTCGACGAGAGGATGCGCGCCGACCGCTTCAAGTTCGAACGGCATCAGCGGCAATATGTCTTCGCGCATGCGATGCTGCGGCTCGCGCTGTCACACGCAGCGCCGGATGTCGAACCGACCGACTGGTCGTTCTCGACCGGACGCTATGGGCGGCCCTTTGTCGCGGCACCTGCGACCTCGACGCCGCTGCATTTCAGCCTGTCTCATGCCGATGGCTGCGTCGCGTGCGTCGTGTCGAAGCACGAGACCGTCGGTGTCGACGTCGAGACCGTGTCGCGGCGCGTCGCGCCGCTCTCGACCGCGCTCCGCTTCTTTGCGCCGGAAGAGGTCGAGACACTCCGCACGCTGCCGGAGCCCGCCGCGATCGAGCGATTCTTCGACTATTGGACGCTGAAGGAAGCCTATCTGAAAGCGAGGGGTTTTGGGCTCAATCTGCCGCTGGATGCGTTCGCGATGCAGGTGTCGCGGGAGGCGATCGGGATCAGCTTCAAGCCCGACATCGCCGATGACCCTGCAGGCTGGCGCTTCTCGCTGTGCTCGCCGTCGCCATCGCATCGCCTCGCGATCGCCGACGGCTCGCGCGCGGCCGGCGGCCTGCGCATCACCCGCAACGCCTGGCCGCTCCAGGAAGCGGCGGAGTGATGCCGGCGCGGCTGCGCGTCTTTCCCGCGATCTCGCGCAACCGCGATCCCAAGAAATATGTCGGCGAACTGATGCGGGTGGCTGATTTCGCCGACCGCAACGGCTTCGAAGGCATTTTGCTGTTCGAGGGCAATGACGTCTTCGTCGAGCCCTGGGCCATGGCCCAGCACATCCTCGCGGAGACGACGCGCTCCTCGCCGCTGATCGCCGTCAACCCCGTCTACATGCACCCGTTCACGGCAGCGAAGTTCGTCTCGTCCTTTGCGCAGCTCTACGGCCGCAAGGTCTACCTCAACATGATCACGGGGACCGCGATCAGTGACCTGCGGGGGCTGGGCGACGAGCAGTCTCATGCCGACCGCTATGTCCGGCTCGGCGAGTTCGTCACCTTGATGCGACAGCTGCTCTCGAGCCCGCGCCCGGTGAATGTCGACGGCCGATTCTATCGCGCCAGCAATCTGCAACTGCGGCCGCGCCTGCCGGCCGAGCTGATGCCGGAATTTTTGATCGCGGGGCAATCGGACGCTGCCAAGCACGTCGCCGAGGAGACCGGCTGCATCAAGATGCAGATGTTGCCGCCCGACCTCGATCGCTGCCTCAGCGCATCAGGCATGAATTTTGGCATCTTCGCGCGCGAGGGCGGTGAGGAGGCGCGGCAGGCGGCCAAGGCCCGTTTCCGCGACAACCCTGACGATCGCGAGCTGCTCGCGCTTACGGTCGAAAATTCGGATTCCGTCTGGAAGCGGCGATTATACGAGGGGCAAAGCGGCGAGCTCGCCGACAATGGCTATTGGCTGCTGCCCTACCTCACCTTCCAGGCCGACTGCCCCTATCTCGTCGGCAGCTACGCCGAGATCGGCGCTAAGCTGAAGGAGTTTGCGGCGAAGGGGCTGACCACAATTATGCTCGACATGGTCGCGGATAAGGCCGAGATGCAGCATGTTTGCAACGCGCTCAGAGCGAGCGGGATGTTTTAGAATCCTCTCTCCCCGCACCCGCCTTCGCCAAGGCTCCGGCGAGACAAGCGCGGGAAGAGGTAAAAATCTCACCGCACCTCTTCGAAGCCCGCCAGCACCGAGGTCAGGTTGGCGCCGAGAATATCCGAGAGGTAGCCGCCCTCCTGCACGAACACGGTCGGCAGGCCCATCTTCGCGATGGCCTGGCCGATGCGACGGAAGCCGGGTGTGGTGACCGCGAGACCCTTCAGCGGATCGTGCTCGGAGGCATCGAGGCCGAGCGCAATTACGAGTGCGCCGGGCGCAAAGGACTCGATCGCCTTGCGCGCGACGTCCATCGCCTTGAGGTAGCCGTCATCGCCTGTGCCGATCGGCAAGGGAATGTTGAGATTGGCGCCGAGGCCGGGGCCCTCGCCGCGCTCATGCGCGTAGCCCCACACATAGGGATAGTAGGCGATCGGATCGGCGTGGATCGAGATCGTGTAGACGTCCGGCCGCGCGTAGAAGATCCCTTGCGTGCCGTTGCCGTGGTGGACATCGACATCGAGGATCACGACGCGCTCGTGCTTCTGCCGCAGATGCGCGGCCGCGATGGCGCTGTTGTTGAGGAAGCAGAAGCCGCCGGCCATGTCGCGATAGGCGTGATGGCCGGGCGGACGGCAGAGCGCGTAAACAGCATCCTCACCGTCCATCACCATCTGCGCCGCGGTGACCGCGACATCAGTCGCCGCGCAGGCTGCAGCCCATGTGCCGGGGCCGATGGGAGCTGCAGTGTCCGCTGTGTGCCAGCCGAGCTTCCCGACGATATGGGTGGGATAAGTCGCTGCGTGGCGCACGGGATGAACATTACCGATCATCTCCGGACCGGAATCGCCGAGCGCCGCCCAGGCATCCCAGGCTTCGCTGAGGAACGACAGATATTCCGGGCTGTGAATGCGCGCGCGCGGGCCCTGGCCGAATTTGGTCGGATCGACCAGCTGATGCTTGCCGTCCTTCAAGCCCTTGAGCAGGCGGTCGGCGCGCTCGGGCTGCTCGGTGGTGCGCTTGACCACACCGCGAACCAGGAAGAATTGCGGGTCGTGGCTGCGGTGCAGTTCGGTATGGACGGCTTTCACTCAACACTCCGTGCTCTTCAACAGCGCCACAGAGTTCTTGATCGCTGCGGCGGCCAGATGCAAGCAAGAAGAATGCCGGCCTCGCCTAGCCGTCCTGCGTCGGAAGCAGATCGCCTCTGAGCAGGCGCTCAACAGCGCCCGCGCTGAAGGCAGTGCTCGCGACCCTGCTGGTCGGTCCGGAAGGACTCGATGAAGCCGCCCTGGCGCTGGGTGACGTAGACGGTCTTGCCGTCGCTGCCGCCGAAGGCGAGATTGGTTGGCTCTTTCGCCCTCAGTGCGATCTCGCGCTCGACCACCCCACTCGGCTTCATCAGCGCGATCGTGCCCTTCAGAATGCGCGCGACGTAAAGCCGGCCAGCGACATCTGTGCGCAGGCCGTCGATGGTGTCGGGCTGGAATGTCTTGACGAGCTTGGCATCGGCGAGCTCGTTGCCGCGGATGGTGTAGGACCAGACCTGACCATTGCTGGACTCACCGACGTACAGCGTCTTGCCATCGGGGCTGAGATCGATGCCGTTGGTGGTGCCCATCGCACGCGGTGCCGACATGATCTGTCCTTGCACCACGCCATCGGCGGCTTTCGCAATGCGCCAGATGTGACCTTCCCGTCCCTTCCAGTTCGGATCGCTCGCGTAGATCGCGCCGTCACGGGCGATGGTGATGTCGTTGGGCTGGTTCATCTCGTCGGCGTGAAACCAGACAATCGGTTCTGTTGCGCCCTTCGCGATCGCAAAGATGTTGTGCTTCTTGTAGTCGGCGATGAACATCGTGCCATTGCGATCGAAGCGAATCGCATTGCCGACGCTTCCCTCGGGAAGCTCCGTGAAGGCTTCAGACGCCGCAGCGCCCGCGGGCAATCGGCCGATGGTGCCGGGCTTGCCGAAATTGACGACGAAGAGATTGCCATCGAGATCGGCGGCGGGCCCCTCGATGCCATGTGTGTATTCACCGTCGGGCGTGACCTGCACGCTTTCGAACAGCTTCGCCTCGGCTGCGAAGAGCGGCGTTGCGACGACAAGCAGAATGCTACTGCACAGGCACCAGAAAGTCCTGCCGGATGTAATAGCCATCATCGTCGCTGCAATCGCCATTCAGATAAGGATCGGCTGGCCGGAAGAAGCGGCTGAAGCCGGGTTTGTCTACAGCGTTCCTTTGTGTCACGACGACGACCTTGGCAGCCGGTATTTCGCCGCATTCCTTGTTCGCTTTGCTGAAGAATTTGCGCTGCGGCAGGCCAAGCCTGATGAGCATCGGCGTTCCCGGAACCATCCTGGCAACGAGCAGATCCGCGGTGGTGAGCAGGGCCGCGTAGCCGGGCTCGGTCTTCGGCAGGCTCTCGCCGCCGGGCGGCATCAGCTTCTCCGCGCCTGTGCCGCGCAGCCGTGTGCGCAGTCTGCCGGAGACGGGATCGCCTGGGTAGATCCAGCCGTCCTGGGACAGCATGAACTTCAGCACGGTCGCGTCCTTGTCTGCATCCGACTGCCCCGCCTTGAGGCCGAAATCGGAATGACAGCCGACGCAATGCTTTTCAACGAGGTTCTTGCGCAGCGTGATGAGCCGTATCTTGTTCTGCGGGTCCTTGGCGACGAAAGCGGCGAGCTGGTCGATCAGCGCCTGGCTGCGGGTATCGCAAGGCAATGGCGGCGGAGGATCGCCGGCGGCGCGATCGACGCGGATGATGGTCTGGTTCTTATCCTCGACCAGCCAGATTGCACCGTCCTCCGCGACCGTCATGCCGACCGGCGCGCCTTGCGGCCGCGTCCCGTTGACGCGGTGCCAGCCGGCGATCAGCTCGTCGAACGGTGCCGCGGCGACATCGCCGGCGTCGGTCTGGAAATTGTGGGTCGGATCGGCCGCGCAGCTGACGTGGTAGCGCACCGGCGGCGGAGCAGGCTTTGGGAAGCCGTGATTGTCGACATCGTAGATCAGCACGCGGCTGCCGGTCGGGCGATAACCGTGCAGGCCGATCAGGAGCTTGCCTTCCAGCTCGGGGAACTTGGCACCGTGATAATACAGCATCGCGAGCGGCGCACCGTGTGGCGGCAGCAGCGAGAACGGCTGCTTGTAGAGCGTGTTCGCCGTACAGAGCGATTTGTAGACGCCCGATTGCAGCACGCTTTTGAACTCGGGGCTCGGCGTCGACAGATCGTAACAATAGGGCCAGCCATAATGCCTGCCCTGCTCGATCGCGTTGATCTCCTCGTTCGGCTTGAAGATATCGGGCAGGTCCCGACCATTCTCGCCTTGCAGGAAGGCATAGCCGGCATCAGGGAAGTTCGGATGCAGTGCCAGCGCGAGCGAGTTGCGCAAGCCGCGCGCGTAGATCGTGTGAGCCGGATCTGGATCGCCAGGCTTCAAGGCCGGGAAGACGCCGCCTGACGGCGGCGTAAACAGCCAGAGCGCCGCCATGGCGGACGTGCCTTCAGCCGGCGCGCAAGGCTTCGTGATCGGCGCCGGCGTGATGCAATCATCGCTGTGGGCACCGACATTGACGAACAGCCGTCCGTTCTTGTCGAAGACAAACTGCTTGAGCGGATGCGCGGCCTCCTCGAGCTTGGTGCCGTCAGGCAGCGTGATGCGGCGGCCCGGCATGTGACGGATGATGGTCTCGACCGTGCCGCGCGGATTGTCGGCGAGTGGATCGAAGCGGAAGATCGTCTCGGCGGTCGAGGCATAGAGCTTCTTGTCCGGCCCGATCACGAGCCCGAACGGATATTCAATTCCGGTCAGGAGTTCCTTGAAGCGTTGGCCGCTGGCGGCGCGGGGATCAAGCAGCAGCAACCGGCCATCGCTGTGGCCCCAGCCGCCCATGTCGGCCACCACGAACAGATCACGACCGGGCACCTGGATGATCGACCGGGGAAATTTCAGATGGTCCTCCTCGCTGCCGACGAGGCCGGCGCAGAAGCCCGCCTTCATGTCGATCTGGACCTTGGGAAAGGCGAGATCGCCGCTGCCGCAGGTCTCTGGTCCCACCGCATAGCCGCTTTTCCGCAACGGATCGGACGCGGCCAGAACGGGGAAGCCGAGCAAGACCGCGCTGACGACGGCGGCAGCTGCGCACAAGCTTCGGCGTCCATTCTGCAAAGTGGGATGATTCACGACGGCCTCCCCAGGCTTTCGGCTGAGGGTTGTTCCATGCCGTTCAGGCGCCGTCCAGTTGAACATCACCCGCCTGTGATCAAACCCGCAGGGAGCGTGGTGCCGACCAACCTCCGTAGATTTCCTTACCGGGCTTGACCCGAATATTTTTCGGCTCTTTCGGGTGGTACCGATATGCCATCCAAATCGCTTTCAGAGGAGGCGTGTATGGTTCAGATGTATTTCCACTGCTCGAATGCCGAAGGCACTCTGGTTGATCGCTACGGCACCGCAGTCGCCAATCTGACCGAAGCGCGCGACCGCGCCGCCCAGATCATGCGCTCCATGATCGAGACGCCAGGCGCGGAAGACTGGCGCGATTGGGTGATCCACATCAGCGACGACGACGGCGAGGAAATCTTCGATCTCCCCTTCACCGCCATGCTCGGCAAGCCCCATTGAGGTGATGCCATGCTGTTCGCTTCCCTGACCCTGCTCCGCCATCCCCTCACCTTCGTCGCCAGCAAATGGCAGAAGCTGGTGCAAGTCGCCGGCAACCCCTACCGCCCCGAACTGCACTACATGCGCGGCCCCGGCCCAAAATGGCACGCCAAATATCAGGCCAGCCGCCTGAACCGCACGCTCTGAGTTCGGCGGCTTTTGCCGCTTCCCCGCAAATCTCCTCTTCAACAAGGCCGGGCTTGACCCGGCCTTGTTGCGTTTAGGAGCTGGCCCGCCCTTCACCTCCCCGTGAACTTCGCCTTACGCTTCTCAACAAAGGCCCTGCGACCCTCGATCGCATCGGCACTTGTGCGGACCGTGGCCTGAAGCTCGATCTCGCGGCGGAACTGCGCCTCGTAGCTGCTGTGCTCGCTCTCCTCGACCAGAGCACGCGTCGCCACCAGCGCCCGCGTCGGCCCCTCCGCCAGACGACGCGCCAAGGTCAGCGCCTCCTCCATCAGCCGCTCGTCGTCGACGACCTGCCGCACCAGGCCGATCTCCTGGGCGCGTTCGGCCGTGAGCGGCTCGTTCAAAAGCATCAGCTCAAGCGCGCGCTGCCGGCCGATCAGCCGCGGCAACAGCCAGGTCGAGCCGAGGTCGGGCACCAGCGCAATGCGGCTGAAAACTTGAATAAAATTGGCTGAACGCGCCGCAACAATCATGTCGCCGGCCATCGCCAAGCTGAAGCCGCCACCGGCCGCGACACCATTGACAGCAACGACGACAGGCACGCGGCATTCGCGCAGGGCCTTGAAGGCCGGCCAGTAGAAGCGCATCACGCCGGCGGCGAGGTCTTCGCCCAGCGCTCCGGCCGCCTTCAAATTCTGTCCTGAGCAAAATCCGCGCCCCTCACCGGTGAGGACAAGGGCTCGGACTTCCTCATCCCCACTCATGTCGGCGATCGCAGCGGCGAGTGCGCCGAGCAGGTCTGGCGTCATCGCGTTCAGGCTTTCAGGCTCGTCGAGCGTCAGGATCCCGACAGCGCCATCCCGCGCCTGTTTCACACCTGCCATGTCGCCTCTCCGTTTCGATGTTCTCGTTGCCGGCAATGTGCCATCCTTCGCGCGCTCCGCCAATTACGGAGCGTCAAGGTCATCGCAACAAAGCCAAAACAAGCACAAGCGACATCATGCCTCATCAGTTCAGCCTCAACCAAACCGTCCGCAAACCCGCCGTGAAATCCAAGGGCGGCATTGTCGCTTCGCAATCGCGGCGGGCGGCTGAGGTGGGAGCGCAGGTGCTGGCGGCGGGCGGCGACTGCGTCGACGCGATCGTGGCGACCACTTTTGCACTGAACGTGCTGGAGCCCTGGAACAGCGGCATCGGTGGCGGCGGCGCGATGGTGCTCTACCGCGCCAAGGAAAATCGCTATGAGGTGATCGACTACGGCATGAGCGCACCGCAAAGCCTGCGGGCGGCCGACTATCCCATCACCGGCGACCGCGTCGCCACCGACCTGTTTCCGTGGCCACGGGTGAAGGACGATCGCAATGTTCACGGCCCCGGCGCGATCGCGGTGCCCGGCGTCGTCGCCGGCATGGAAGAGGTGCACCGTCGCCACGCCAGGATGCCGTGGAAGGACCTGGTCGAGCCAGCTGCGAAACTCGCCGGCGAAGGCCTGCTGGTCGACTGGTGGACCGAGCTGACGATCGCGGGCTCGGCGGCAGATCTTCGCCGCTATCCCGCGAGCGCGGCCATGTTCTTGAAAGACGGCCTGCCTCCGAGCCCGCCCTGGAGCATTGAGGCTGAGATCCGAATGCCGCAGGACAATTTGAAGGCGACGCTGTTGCACCTCGCCGAGGCAGGGCCGCGCGACTTCTACCAGGGCGATCTCGCCAAGAGCATCGCGTCCGACGTCAAGGCCGATGGCGGCTCGCTGTCGGTCGAGGATCTCGCCGCATTCCGCGCTCATCTGCGCGAGCCGCTGGCGATCCCCTATCGCGGCGGCAAGGTGCTGGCGACGCCCGAGCTCACGGCCGGCCCGACCATGGCACATGCGCTGCGCCTGTTGCAGCAGGCTTTGAAACCGACAGCCGCGCCGGATGCGGCCGCCTACACAGAATATGCCGCCGCGCTGCAAGCCGCCTTCCGCGAGCGGCTCAAGGACATGGGCGATGCCGACGGCAAGCGCTCGCTCGGCGCTGAATATCTGGCACCCGCCTGCACCACTCATTTCTCCGTGGTCGACCGCGACGGCAACATCGCGGCGGTGACGCAGACACTGCTCTCATCCTTTGGCTCGAAATATGTGACGCCGCACAGCGGCATTGCCATGAACAATGGCATCATGTGGTTCGACCCGACGCCGGGCACCACCAACTCGCTCGCTCCAGGCAAGCGCTGCCTCACCAACTACACACCTGTCATCGCCGAGACCAGCGACGGCAAGCGCCTGTCGGTGGGCGCCTCCGGCGGCCGCCGCATCCTGCCTTCGGTCCTGCAGCTCGTGTCCTTTGTGATGGATTTCGGCATGGATCTCGATACTGCCATACACCAGCCCCGCATCGATTGCAGCGAGGGCGCGATCGTGCTCGGCGACACCAGGCTGCCCGCGGATGTGCGCAAGGCGCTTGCCGCGCGCTTCGAGTACAGGGAGGCGCCGGTGCAGACCCTGCCGATGAAGTTCGCCTGCCCGAGCGCGGTGATGCGCGACGGCGACATCAATTCAGGCGCGGTCGAGACCTTCCAGCCCTGGGCCGACGCGGTGGCGGAGGCCTGAAGCTAGATTCCCAGCCGGTCTCGCACGCGGCCCGCAATCACCGCCGTGGTTACGCCGACCGGCCAGAACGCATGCATCGGGATTGGCTTGATGCCCGTGATAGGCATGTCGATCTCGGCCTTGGCGCCGCCGATCAGACGACGCGCGAGCTGCGCGCCCATCGCGGTCGAGAGCGCGACGCCGCGGCCATTGCAGCCGAGTGAGATCAGGACGCTTTCCGCGGGCTCGTGCACGTGCGGGTAATGGTCCCCGGTGATGGCGAGCCGGCTGTTCCAGCCGTGGGTCCAGGCCACGCCCTTGAGCTGCGGCCATAACCGCTCGGCGTAGCGCATGAGATAGGCGACATCAGTTGGCGACTTGATCCAGCGCATCGGGCCGCGACCGCCCATCAGCAGGCGGTTGTGCTGGTCGATGCGGTAATAGACGGTGATGTGCCCGCTCTCGTAGAGCACGGGACGCGTCGGCAGGATCGAGCGGGCGACCTCGTCGGAGAGGGGGGCCGTGGCCGCGATCGACGAAAACACCGGCACAATGGTGCGGCGGAGTGCGGGCCAAAGATCGTCGGTAAAGCCGTTGGTGGCAAGCAGCACTTTCTCCGCATGCACGACCGCACGCGGCGTCTCGATGCGCCAGCGACCACCGTCGCGGCGGAGCGATAGCGCCGACGTCTCGCCATATACTTTCGCGCCTGCTGAGATTGCCGCGCGCGCGAGGCCGCGGGCGTAGCTGAGGGGATGCAGATCGCCGCCGCGGCTATCCAGCATGGCGCCGATATAGCGGTCCGTGCCGGTCATCTTGCGCAACTGCTCGCGACTGAGATACGACACCGGCATGCCGCGGCGGATGCATTGCTGGGCGGTCTTCTCGATCGCGGCGGCGCTGGCCTCGTTATACGCGGCGCGGAGCGTCCCGTTCTGGCGCGCTTCGCACGGGATCTGGTAGCGGCGGATCAAATCATGGGTGAAGCTCGGCGTGCCGTAGGAAAACTCGATCATGCGGCGGCCGAGATCGGTGCCGAAATCGGCCTCGATCTGATCAGGGTCGTGCTTCAAGCCGGGATTGGTGTGGCCACCATTGTTGCCGGACGCGCCCCAGCCCGGCTCCTGTGCCTCCAGCACCAGCGCCTCGACGCCCTGCTCCGCCAGATGCAGCGCCGTGGACAAACCCGTGTAGCCGCCGCCGACGATCGCGATGGAAACGCTCTTGTCCATATCGAGCGGCGGCGTCGCCACCGGTGCGACGGCAGTGTCGGCATAGAGCGATGGCGGCAGAGGCAGGCGTGTCATTGTAGAAGCCCGGTCAGAGCGGATGCAGCACGCGGCGCAAAAAGTCCTGCGTGCGCGGATGCTGGGGCTGGTTGAGCAGCGTTTTCGCCGGCCCCTGCTCGACGATGATTCCACCGTCGATGAACAGCACGCGGTCGGCGACGTCGCGGGCAAAGCCCATCTCGTGGGTGACCACGACCATGGTCATGCCGTCGTCGGCGAGCTTGCGCATGACGCCGAGCACGTCGCCGACCAGCTCGGGGTCGAGCGCCGAGGTCGGCTCGTCGAACAGGATCGCCTTGGGCTGCATGGCCAGCGCGCGCGCAATCGCGACACGCTGCTGCTGGCCGCCGGAGAGCTGCGGCGGGTGCGCGTCGGCCTTTTCGGCGAGCCCGACCTGGGCGAGCAACGCACGCCCGCGCTCGGTCACCTGGGCACGCGGCTCTTTCTTCACGAAGAGCGGACCTTCGATGACATTCTCGAGCACCGTCCGATGTGGAAACAGGTTGAAGCGCTGGAACACCATCGAGACCTGGGTGCGGATGTTCACGATCGACGGCGCGTCGCGGTCGACCTTCAGGCCTTCGACGCTGATGTCGCCGCGATCGTAGCTTTCCAGCCCGTTGATACAGCGCAGGATGGTGGACTTGCCCGAACCCGACGGGCCAATGATGCAGACCACCTCGCCCTTTTCGACCTTCGCCGTGATGCCCTTGAGCACCTCGTTCTGGCCAAAGCTCTTGTGGACGTCGCTCAACTCGATCATTTCTTGCCCGCCCGCTTCTCGAAGTGACGGACCAGCAGGATCAGCGGGATGCTCATGGTGAGATACATCAGCGCAACGAGCGTGAACACGTTGGTGTTCTTGAAGGTCGAGGATGCGATCAGCTTGCCCTGCAGGGCAAGCTCAGCGACCGTGATGGTGGAAGCTTGCGAGGAGTCCTTCAGCATCATGATCATGACGTTGCCGTAGGGCGGCAGCACGATGCGTACCGCCTGCGGCAGTATCACGCGGCGCATGGTCAACCACCAACCCATGCCGATCGACTGGGCCGCCTCGATTTGTCCCTTGTCGATGGCCTCGATGCCGGCACGGAAGTTTTCGGCTTGGTAGGCCGAGTACGCAATGCCGAGCCCGAGGATGGCAGCCTGCAAGGCTGACAGCGTGACGCCGAGATCGGGCATCACGAAGTAGAGATAGAACAACAGCACGATGATCGGGATGCCGCGGATCACATTGATCAGGCTGGCGCTGAGCATCGACAGCGCCTTGATGCCGGAGACCCGCATCATCGCCCAGATCAGGCCGAGCACCGTCGAGAGCAGCAGCGAGCCGATCGTGACGATGATCGTCAACGCGACGCCGTTCATCAGGATCGGGAAGAACTCGACAGCGTCGTGCCAAAAGCCTTTCATCGGAAAGCCTGCGATCAGCCTCTATCAGCTTTGCGCCTTCTGGCCCCATTTTTCGAGGATCTTGCCGATGGTGCCATTGGCCTTGAGCTTCGCCAGCGAGGCGTTGATCTTGCCGAGCAACTCGGTTTCGCCCTTGCGGACCCCGATGCCGACCGAGCCGACGGTGACAGGCTTGTAACCGTCGACGAGCCGCACCTCGGGGAAGCCGCCCTGCTTCAGATTGTAGGCAAGGATTGGATAGTCGGCGTAGCCGGCCTTGAGGCGGCCGGTGTTCACGTCGCGCAGGATGTCCGGAATCGTGTCGTAGGCCTTCACGTCGGCGAACAGGCCGGACTTCTTCAGCGCATCGACGAAGGCGGTGCCGACTTGCGCGCCCACCGTCTCGCCCTTCAGATCATCCTGCGTGGCATAGGCCTTGGTGTCGCTCTTCGGGACGACCAGGCCTTCGCCATAGGTGTAGATCGGGTCGGAGAAGTCGACGACTTCCTTGCGTGGCGCAGTGATGAACATCGCGGCCGCGATGATATCAATCTTGCTCGAGGTCAGCGATGGGATCAGTGCCGAGAACTGCATCGGCTCGATCTGCACGTTGAAGCCGGCGTCCTTGCCGATCTCGGTGACGAGATCGACCATGATGCCCTGAATCGAATTGGTCTTGGTGTCGAGGAAGGTGAAGGGAATGCCCGTCGGCGTCGAGCCGACCTTCAGCACCTGCTGCGCCGACGCCGGCGTCACCGCAGCAATTGCGAGCGCCGCGACCGCGGCCAGACCAAAACGCTTTAACGCCATCGCATCCCCCTTTGGGTCCGGCCGATGACGGCGCTCGCAGACGTCTTGATCGCAGACGTTGCGGGCCAAGCCGTTTCGGCCTATTTTCACCAATATGAAAATTTGGTCACACTTTCGCCGACGATGCAAGCGGTTTTCATGCACATGAAGGAAGCGTTTTGACGTGAGCGGTGGCAAGAGAATGCGCAAACCGGCTGTCGCAAAGCCGGCCAGGAATGGCAACAAGAGCGGGAAGAAGGCTACCGCGAAGCCGACGGAGCCCGCAATGGACGTCGCGGTCGGCCGCCGTATCCGCGATCTCCGGCGTGTCAGGCAGTTTTCGCTCGAAACGGTCGCGGCGCGCACCGAGCTTTCGATCGGCTTCCTCAGCCAGATCGAGCGCGGCTTGTCGTCGCCGTCGCTGCGCGTGCTGGCAACGCTCGCCGACGTGCTCGGCGTTGGCATCGCGGCTTTGTTCGGTGCGAGCCCAAGTGCCGACGGCGCCTCCGACCAGGTGGTGACGCGCGGGCTTCAGCGGCCGGAACTGAAACTCTGGCGCAGCGGAATTTCGAAGCAATTGCTGAGCGCTGCGGGCAGCGACAACCGGCTCAATTTATTCCTGGTGCATATCGATCCCGGCGGCTCCGCGGGCGACGAGCTCTACACCCATGACGGCGAGGAAGCCGGCCTCGTGCTCGAAGGCGAGATGATGCTGACGGTGGACAGCGAAACGTGGTCGCTGAAGGCAGGCGACAGTTTTCGTTTTGCCAGCCGAAGGCCGCACCGGTTTTCGAATCCTGCGCAGGAGACGAAGGCCGTGGTACTGTGGGTGAATTGCGTGACGGGGGCGGGATAAGCTCACGGTCATTCCGGGGCGATGCGAGGCATCGGACCCGGAATCTCGAGATTCCAGGTTCGCCTCTTCGAAGCGCCCCGGAATGACAGCATCAATCACCCAAACCGGTGCTGATACCGGTCCACCGTCAGCGCGCTCACATCCACCTCCGGCTTCTTGCCCGAGAGCATGTCCGCGAGCACGCGCCCCGAGCCGCAGGACATGGTCCAGCCGAGCGTGCCGTGGCCAGTGTTGAGGTGGAGGTTGGCGTATTGGGTCGGGCCGATCACTGGCGGGCCATCCGGCGTCATCGGGCGCAGGCCGCTCCAGAACGTCGCCTTGGAGAGGTCGCCGCCGCGCGGAAACAGATCGGTCAGGGAGTGATCGAGCGTGGCGCGGCGGGCGCCGTACAGCTTGGTCGAGAAGCCCGAGATCTCCGCGGTGCCGCCGACGCGGATGCGATCGCCAAGGCGCGTGATCGCGACCTTGTAGCTCTCGTCCATCACGGTCGATTCCGGCGCGCCGGAGGCGTCCTTGATCGGCACCGTGATCGAATAGCCCTTGACCGGATAGACCGGCAGCGCGATGCCGAGCGGCGCGGCCATTCGTGACGAATAGCTTCCGAGCGCGAGAACATAGTTATCGACCTGCAACATCCCGGCGCTGGTCGCGACACCGCTGACGCGTCCGCCATCCGTGACGATACGGTCGATGCCGGTATTGAACATGAAGCGCACGCCGAGCGCCTGGGCATGCTTGGCCAGCGCCTGCGTGAACATGTGGCAGTCGCCGGTCTCGTCCTGCGGCAGGCGAAGGCCGCCGACGAATTTTTCCTTCACACCTGATAGCGCCGGCTCGACCGCGATGCAGCCTTCGCGGCTCAACGTCTCGTAAGGCACGCCGTATTGCTTGAGCACAGCGACGTCTTCGCCGGTGCCGTCGAGCTGCGCCTGGTAGCGGAACAGCTGCAGTGTGCCTTTCGAACGTTCGTCATACTGAATGCCGATGTCGCGGCGGAGATCGCGCAGAGAATCGCGGCTGTACTCCGCGATCGGAATCATCCGGCTCTTATTCACCGCATAGCGCGCACTGGTGCAGTTGCGCAGCATCTTGAGCAGCCAGACCCACATCACAGGATCAAGCTTCGGCCGGATCACTAGCGGGCCGTGCTTCATCAAGAGCCATTTGACCGCCTTCACCGGCACGCCGGGGCCGGCCCATGGCGAGGAGTAGCCGGGCGACACTTCGCCGGCATTGGCAAAAGAAGTCTCAAGCGCCGGCTCGGGCTGACGATCGACGACCGTCACCTCGTGGCCGGCACGGGCGAGATAGTAGGCAGAGGTGACACCAATGACACCGCTGCCGAGGATCAGAACTTTCACGCTTGGTCAAACTCCCGCGGCATCATGCTCGCCGATGCATCATTGCTGCAAAGAGCAATTATCAGGCCACCTTCTTGATGGCATCGCCTAGGATCGAGACGATCTGGTCGATGTGGCTCTTCTCGACGATGAGCGGAGGCGACATCGCGAAGCTGTCGCCGCTCATGCGCAGGTAAAGGCCGGTGTTGAAGCAGTCGACCATGACGTCGTAGCCGCGCGCGCCGACGGCGCCCTCGCGCGGGGCGAGCTCGACCGCGCCCATCAGGCCGCAATTGCGGATGTCGACGACGTTGGGCAGGCCCTTGAGCTGATGCAGCGCATCGCGCCAGTATTCGGCCATCGACGCACCGCGCGTCAGCAGGCCCTCGTCCTTGTAGATGTCGAGCGTCGCAATGCCGGCAGCGCAGGCGGTTGGATGCGCGGAATAAGTGTAGCCGTGGAACAGCTCCATCTGGTTCTCGGGGCCGACCATCAGGCCGTCATGCACCTTGCGGCTGGCGAACACCGCACCGCAGGGGATGGTGCCGTTGGTGATGCCCTTCGCCGTGGTCATCAGGTCCGGCGTGACGCCGAAGAAATTAGCGGCGAACGGCGTGCCGAGGCGACCGAAGCCGGTGATGACTTCGTCGAAGATCAGCAGGATGCCGTGCTTGTCGCAGATCTGACGCAGGCGCTGCAGATAGCCCTTCGGCGGCGGCAGCACCGCGGTCGAACCCGGCACCGGCTCGACGATGACGGCAGCGATGGTCTCGGCGCCATGCAGGCCGACCAGACGCTCGAGATCATCGGCGAGCTCGGCGCCGTGCTCGGGCTGATCCTTGGCGAAGGCGTTGCGGGAAAGATCATGGGTGTGGCGGATATGGTCGACGCCCGGCAGATGCGTGGCGAAGGCGCGGCGGTTGGCGACCATGCCGCCGACCGACATGCCACCGAAGCCGACGCCGTGATAGCCGCGCTCGCGGCCGATCAAGCGGGTGCGGCTCGACTGGCCGGTGGCACGATGATAGGCCAGCGCGATCTTCAGCGCGGTGTCGACCGATTCAGAGCCGGAGTTGGTGAAGAAGATTCGGTCGAGGCCCTTCGGCGCGATCTCGGCGAGCCGCTCGGCGAAGTCGAAGGCCAGCGGGTGCCCCATCTGGAAGGCGGGCGCGAAGTCCAGCGTCATCAACTGCCGCTCGACGGCGGCGGCGATCTGCTTGCGGCCGTGGCCGGCATTGACACACCAGAGGCCGGCGGAGCCGTCGATCACCTTGCGGCCGTCGACGGTGGTGTAATGCATGCCCTCGGCCGAGGAGAACAGGCGCGGCGCCTTCTTGAACTGGCGATTGGCCGTGAACGGCATCCAGAACGAGTCGGTCTTGATAGTGTTCGGAATCTGATGAAGGGTCACGGGCCACGCTCCTTTGCTGACGGCATAGCAGAGCCACGGCTTCGATAGCGCAACAAGTCCTTTTCTGGTGACCTGCAAGCCATTGATTTTCCTGGGTAGCCGGTCCATATTTGCGCGATCCGCAACACTTGCAACAGGGGCCAGAGGCATGAGCGTCGACATCGGTGGACGGCTGCGATTCATCCGGGCCCGCCAGAAGCTGTCGCAGCGGGAGCTCGCCAAGCGTGCCGGCGTCACCAATTCGACGATTTCGCTGATCGAATCCAACCAGATGAACCCGTCGGTCGGCGCGCTCAAGCGCATCCTCGACGGCATCCCGATGGGGCTTGCCGAGTTCTTCGCATTGGAGCCGGAGTCCAGGCGCAAAATCTTCTACCGCGCCGAGGAGCTGACCGAGGTCGGCAAGAAGCCGATCTCGTATCGGCAGGTCGGCGACAATCTGTTCGGCCGCAGCCTGCAAATCCTGAAGGAGTGCTATGAGCCCGGCAGCGACACCGGGCGCGTGCACCTCGTCCACGACGGCGAGGAAGGCGGCATCGTGATATCGGGCAAGCTCGAAGTCACCGTCGAGGACGAGCGGCGCATCCTCAATCCCGGCGATGCCTACTATTTCGAAAGCCGCCGCCCGCATCGCTTCCGCTGCGTCGGCGGCAAGCCGTGCGAGGTGATCTCGGCCTGCACGCCGCCGACGTTCTAAGGCGCGATCGCGACCTCCGCAATCATACGGAGCACCGGCATCTTACGGAGCTTGAGCCAGCTCAATTTCCGCGGACCGAGCCGCTATATATTACGAGATGTAGCCGAGCAGCCTCGCGCAAAGGTGCTGAGGTTATGGCCCCGGACTCCTAGGCGCTCCGGGGCCGCTTCGTAACAGGGCTCGCGATGAAGACCACCCTCGCCAATGCAGAAGCCGCGCTCGACGAAGTTCAGCGCGATACCAGAAAGCTCCATTCGCGGGAGCTGCGCGCGGCCATCGAGAAATACATCGAAGAGCAGAGAGAGCAGATCAAGGCGCTCCGCCGAATGATGAACTGATCCGGCCGCCAGGGCGGACGCGACGTCACGCGGCCTCCTGAACCGGAAGGATGCAAGCGGCGACCAAGGAGCAGATCCGAACCTGCTTTGACCACGAGCCGCCCATGTCCAGGCCTGTCCGCCTCGCGCTGCTTGCAGCCGCGTTGCTCAGCTCCGCCACTGCCGACGCGATGGACGATTTCATGCGCGCCAGCAGCAGCGGACCGCTGGCGATGACGTTCTGCGCGAAAAACTCCGACGGCAGCAAGATCGAGGGCGGCGCGAGCAAGTTTTGCAAGGCCAACGGCTACGACAAGCACGTTGCTGCGGTCGAGGCATCGTTTGCGGCGGCCATCGCCAAGGCACCGGCAAACGTTCGGCCCCTGTTCAAGCGCGACCAAGTCTGGTTCAACGAGATGATCCAGGAAGCCGCCTATACCGTCGAGGAAGCCGACGAGGCCGAGCTGCGCCAGAACATGACCAACGTGCTGCGCCAGCGCGCGACCGTGCTGGATGACCTCGCGCGCGGCTTCGGTCGCAGCGGCCTGACCGGCGGCTGGGCCAACGCCTTTGGTGGCATCACCGTCGCGGCGACCGAGACGGGCAGCTATCGTCTCGATGCGGAGCTGAACTCCGATTATGGCAGTGACAAGCATTGGCACTGCACGCTCACGGCAAACGTCAAGGCCGGCGCAGACGGCTGGCTCGCAGGCGTCACGGTCCCGACACAACCATCCGAGCCCGGCGCAAAACCTGCCGATCCGATTTCGATCAAATTGCGGCGCCAAGGCGACACGCTCCGCGTGGTGATCCTGGCAAGCGAGGAGCAATGGTCGTTCTCCAACGATCCGGATTGCGATCGCCTCGGCCAGGTGACCGGCACCTATTTCGCGAGCGCCAAGCAGAATGGGACCGACAAGATCGATACCGCTTTCGTGTCTCCGACGTTCGACTGCACTCGCCCTGAAACGGCGACCGACGAGGAAATCTGTGCCGACCCGGATCTGGCCGCGAACGACCAGCGGCTGAACCGTGCATGGAAAGCGCTGTTGCCGCGGCTGGACGAAGCAACGCGACGCGGGTTGACGGACGACCAGCGCCACTGGGTGAGCGCCCAGTCTCTGCAATATCCCGAATTCCTGCATCCCGCATGGGAGAAGCAGACATCGGCGATGCATTACACGGTGTTTGGACGCGACCGTCTCGACAGCCTGCAACGCGAGCGCATCGCGCTGCTCGAAGGCTTCGACGACAAGCGCGCCGGCCTCGCCGGCACCTGGCTTGCCTATAACGCCGTCATCAGGATCACCGTGGACAAGGACGGTTCGGTCGACGCCCAGGGATGGAAATGGTCGCAGGCTGACTGGAAAGGCGGCTGTGACTACGAGATCAGCGGCGACATCAAGGGCGGCACGTTCCAATCAAGCGAGCAGCGCAAGAACCCTGATACGCTCGAACGCGACCATGGCATGCTCGTCGTCAACCGGCTCGACGACGTTTTTGCCAGGAAACGCGAGGGCAAGAACGACAACGCCGACGACGAAGCGAAATGCAAGCGCAACACCACGATCTCCTCGACGGCACGGCTGTTTCCGGCAAAGCCGTCCGAAGACATCGACAAGCCGACGAGTGCGATACGCTAAAACGCGATGAGATTCTGGTGAATCATCATCGCGCTTTGCGGCAGCATCGATTGTCGGACCTCAGCGCTGCGTCAGCAGCTCCTCGATCCTGATCGGGAAGCGGCGCACCCGCACGCCGGTCGCATGCCAGACGGCATTGGCAACCGCGCCGGCACTGCCGGTGATCCCGATTTCGCCAACACCCTTGATGCCGAGCGCATTCACATGCGGATCGTGCTCCTCGACCGTGATCACATCGAGCGGCGGCACGTCGGCATTCACGGGAATGTGGTACTCGCCGAGATTGGCATTCATGATCCGGCCGCTGCGGCGGTCGGTGATGGCTTCCTCGTGCAGCGCGAAGGACATGCCCCAGATCATGCCACCGAACAGCTGGCTCTTCACCAGATGCGGATTGACGATGCGCCCCGCCGCGAAGGCGCCGACCATGCGGGTGACACGGATCTGGCCAAGCTCGGGATCGACCTTCACCTCCGCGAACACCGCGCCATGTGCGTGCATGGCATACTCTTCCATCGCCGCCGGGTTCGGTGCGCCGGTGCCGCGCGCCTCGACCTCGGCAACGCCGGCGCGCGCCAAGATCTCGCTGTAGCTCTCGCTGCGGCTGTCGTCGTCCCGCCGGATCAAGCGGCCGTCGCGCGCGATCACACCGGTATTGCCGGCGCCGAACAGCGGCGAGCGCTCATCATTGGTGGCGAGGTCGGCGAGCTTTGCGATCACGGCCGCACCGGCGCTGTGGATCGCAGCACCCGCGGTCGCCGTGTGTGCCGAGCCGCCGGCGATGCCGGCATCCGGCAGGTCGGACGTGCCGGCCTTGAAGTTGACGCTGTCGATATCGAGGCCGACCGCATCGGCCGCGATCTGGGCCAGCGCCGTCCAGGCGCCCTGCCCCATATCATGCGCGCCGATTTCCATCGCGCCGGTGCCGTCACGGCGGATCGCCGCGCGCGCTTCAGCCTGGAACATCAGCGCGGGGAACGTCGCGGTGCCCATCCCCCAGCCGACCAGCAGTCCGGCATCGTCGCGCATCTGTCGCGGCCGGAGCGAGCGCTTCGCCCAGCCGAAACGCGCCGCGCCCTGATCGTAACAGGCACGCAGCGCTTTCGAGGAAAACGGTTTTCCGGTGATCGGCTCGACCTCGGCATAGTTCTTCAGGCGGAAGGCGAGCGGATCCATCCCGCAGGCCCAGGCCATCTCGTCGATCGCACTTTCCAGCGCGATCGAGCCCGTTGCCTCGCCCGGCGCGCGCATGAACAGCGGCGTGCCGGTGTTGACGCGCACGGCGTCATGCGAGGTGCGAATCGCAGGCGCCGCATAGAGCGTGTGCGAGGCATCAGCAGCCGGCTCGTAGAAATCGTCGAACGTGCTCGACACAGTGCGCGCGTGGTGATCGAGCGCGGTCAGGCGACCTTCGGCATCAGCCCCAATGCGCAAGCGCTGACGCGTCGGCGCACGATGACCGACCGGGCCATACATCTGCTCACGGCGCAGCACCAGCTTGACCGGCCTTCCGACCAACTTTGCCGCCATGATGCCGAGGACCGGAGGACCGGCCATCAGCCCCTTCGAGCCAAACCCGCCGCCGAGGAACGGGCTGCGGATGTGGATCTTGTCATGCGCAATGCCGAACAGCTCGGCGACGCGCGCCAAGGACAGCATCAATCCCTGGGTCGGCATGTCGATCTGAAGATGATCGTCGTTCCAGTGAGCTACGATCGCATGCGGCTCCATCGCATTGTGATATTGCGCCGGCGTCTCGTAAGTCGCATCGATCTGCTTGTCGGCTGACGCAAGGCCTGCTGCGACATCGCCATGATGATTCTCCGAGGGATTGCCGACGCCGACGACGGGAGGCACGTAACTCTTGCCCGCATCAAGCCCGACCAGCGCGGGCAGCGTCTCGTAGCGAGGCGCCAGCAGCACCGCGCCTTCCGTCGCCGCCTCGAGTGTCTCGGCGATCACGACGGCGATCGGCTGGTTGGCGTAGCGGACCTCGTTGCCCTGCAGCACCTCCATCCGGAACACGAACGGATTGGTCTTGATTTCAGGATCGATCGCGAGCTGCGGCTTGTGATCAGGCGTCATGACATCGACCACACCCGGATGACGCTTGGCAGCAGCGACATCAAGCGAGGTGACTCGGCCATGCGCAATGCTGGCGACGGCGATCACCGCGAACAACATACCGGGCGGGTGATTGTCGGCGGCGTAGGTCGCCTCGCCCTTGACCTTGAGCACGCCGTCGCGGCGCGTCAGCGGCTGGCCGATGCTCGAGCCGTGACGAAGATGCGCGGGAGCGCTGGTGAGATTGAGCTCAGGCATGAATGGCTCCAGAGGTCGAAGCAAAGGGAGATGCCGGCAGCGCGGGGATGCGCGCGGGCGTCCCGGCAGCGGCAAGGGTCAGCGCGCGCATGACGATGCGGCGCGCCAGCTCGATCTTGTAGGCGTTGTCGCCGGACGGTTTTGCGTCGGTCAGCGCGCGCCAGGCGGCTTCCTGGAAGGCATCTGCGGTGGGCGCGACGCCTTTGAGGACATCCTCCGCGGCCCGGGCACGCCACGGCTTTGCTGCAACACCGCCGAGAGCAAGCCGCGCATCTGCGATCTTGCCGTTCTCGATCCGCAACGCTGCCGCAGCCGAGACAATGGCGAACGCATAAGACGTCCGCTCGCGGACCTTGAGATAGCGCGCATGCGCGGCAAACCCGCGCGCCGCGGGCGGCAGGCGCACCGCGACGATGAGGTCGCCGGGCTCGAGCGCAGATTCACGCTCGGGCGCATTGCCGGGCAAGCGATGTAGTTCGTCGAGCGCGATCTCGCGACGACCGTTCTTGCCTTCGATCTCAACGATGGCGTCGAGCGCGACCAGCGGCACGCAGAAGTCTGAGGGGTGCGTCGCGATGCACCTGTCGCTCCAGCCAAGCACGGCATGGGTGCGGTTCTCGCCGTCTCGGGCGTCGCATCCGCTGCCGGACTCGCGCTTGTTGCAGCGGCTGGCGGTGTCGTAGAAATACGCACAGCGCGTCCGCTGCAACAGATTGCCGCCCACCGTCGCAGCGTTACGCAATTGCGCAGACGCGCCGGAGAGCAGCGCTTCCGCGACGGCCGGGTAGGCCTTCGCAAACTCAGCATCATACGCAAGATCGGCATTGCTCACGAGCGCACCGACCCGCAACGACCCGTCCGCGAGGCGCTCGATTCGATCGAGCCCGTCGAGATGGGTGACGTCGACCAGCCGGTCCGGACGGCTGATATTACCTTTCATCAAATCGAGCAGATTGGTGCCGGCGGCAAGATAGACAGCGCCCGGCTGGGCGGCGGCGGCAACGGCTTCGGTGACCGTCGCGGGCCTGACATAAGCGAACTGTTTCATGCGGAGCGCCTCTGGTTGGTTTCGTCGGCACCGGCCTGAGCCTCGAGCACGGCATCGACGATACCGGCATAGGCGCCGCAGCGGCAGAGATTGCCGCTCATGCACTCGCGGATGCGTTCGGGATCATTGCCGGCCTGGGCTTCCCGCATCATGCCGATGGCACTCATGATCTGGCCGGGCGTGCAGAAGCCGCACTGGAATCCATCATGGGCGATGAAGGCGGCCTGCACGGGATGAAGCTGGTCGCCTCGAGCGACGCCTTCGATGGTCAGGATGTCGGCGCCATCATGACTGATGGCGAGCGCAAGGCAGGAATTGATACGCTTGCCGTCAACGAGAATGGTACAGGCGCCGCACTGGCCGCGGTCGCATCCTTTCTTGGTTCCGGTGAGATGCAGGCGCTCACGCAGGAGATCGAGCAGCGTGACGCGCGGATCGTCGAGGACGAAGTCGCGCCGCGCACCGTTCACGGTGAGGCTGATGGAGTGGTTCATAAAGGGCTCCGATCAGATATGGACATGGCTCATCGTTCGGCGCGCCACCGCCGTGGCCACCGTCGATATCGCGCCAGCCCGGACATGTTCCGGGCCGACACCCGCGAAGATACGGAGGCACCCTCCGCTTAACAAGGGCCCCCCGAAAATATTTGGAATTCGTCAAAAGCCCGTGGGCTGACAACGCGATGCAGCAGGCTCGGGGTTCAATCTAACCAATTCGTGATCTACATTGCCTGATATGGACGACCACACCGACCAGACCCGAAAACCCCGTGCCGATGCCGTGCGCAATCGTGAACGCGTGCTCGAAGCGGCCAAGCTCGTGTTCAACGCGGGCGGCCCGGAGGCGAGCCTCGAGGCCGTGGCCAAACGCGCCGGGGTCGGCATCGGCACCCTTTACAGGCATTTCCCGACGCGCGAGGATCTGTTCGAGGCGGTGTACCGGCGCGAAGTCGAGCAGCTCAGCGAGTTCGCCGAGCAGTTGAAGAACGCCAAGGACCCGGTCGATGCGCTCAGGCGCTGGCTCTGGTCAGGTGTCGAGTTCGTTGCCACCAAGAAGGGCATGGTCGCAGCCTTGGCACTTGCGGTGCAGAGCGGGTCCGAGTTGCATGCTTTTTCCTTCGAGCGCCTGACCAAGGCGGTCGGCTCGCTGCTCGATCGCGCAGTCGCAGCCGGCGCAATGCGCGCCGATATCAGCCCCGAGGATTTGCTGCGCGCGTTCTTCGGCATGTGCTACATGCACGACCAGCCCGGCTGGCAATCCTCGGTGCTGCGGATGCTAGACGTATTCGTAGACGGATTGCGCGTGCAGCCCGTCGCAAAGGCCAAGACACGTACCAACACGCGCACAGCCAAACCGGCGAAGGCGGCGGTGAAACGGAAGCGGTAGCACGTCCGTATTTCCCCAGGTCGTGTTAGCGTCAGTATCGCCGGGATATCAACGCGGAGCCTGTCATGCGCATTGCAGCCTTGGTCGTCGCCCTCACCATTGCCCTGAGTCCCCTCGCCGCGCGCGCCGACGATGTCTCGGCGGCACAAGACGCGATCCGCGCGCAGGAGCAGGCCTTCATCCATGATGATGCGAGCGCCGCCTATTCCTATGCCGCACCGGCGATCAAGCAGATCTTCCCCGCACCCGATATTTTCATGTCGATGGTGCAGAACGGCTACGCGCCGGTGTACCGCCACAAGAGCTTTGAGTTCGGCGACAGCAAGACCGAGGGCAGCTCGATTGCCCAGCGCGTCCACATCATCGATGCCAATGGCGAAGCCTGGGAAGCGCTCTACACGCTGGAGCAGCAAGCGGACGGAAGCTACAAGATCACTGGCTGCTCGCTGCTGAAGGCGGGACAGGCGGTTTAAGCCGCCTCGAGCATCAAGGATATCACGGTCGCGATGGCACCCAAGGTGATGGCCGTGTCGGCGACGTTGAAGATGGCGAACGACCAGGCCCGGTAGGAGAGATGGACGAAGTCGACCACCGAGCCGATCCGGGCGCGGTCCAGCATATTGCCGAGCGCCCCGCCGATGATCAGGGCCAGTCCAGTGGCCAAGATCGACTGGCGCGCCGGCACGCGGCGGAGCCACCAGGCCAATAATCCGCAAGCGAGGAGCGACAGGCCAACCAGCGGCCAGCGCTGCGCATCGCCGGCGAGCCGCAGGAAACTGAACGACACGCCTTTGTTGTAGGACAGCAGAAAGTCGATCGACGGCAATGCGCCGGACGCGAGAATGATCATCGGTCGATCCGGCTCCAGTAAACCGACGGCGAGCCGTTTGGTGCCCTGATCCAGCAGCACGACAACAATGATCAGCCAGATCCACCGGCGTGACGGCGCCAGCGGCATGGTCAAAGTGTTCCGGTCTGCATCGATACGACCTCGCGCCGACGGTGCGCGGCTCAAGTCGCGAAGCCGGCCCCTGCTCTTGCCGTGTTCATGCGCGAGCGGATCAGCAGCGTCAAGACGATGCTGACATTGAGGGCATTCCACGCGACGCCGTTGGCGAACGCTGCGCCGTAGGAGCCGGTGGCATCAAAGATGATGCCGGACACCCAGCCGCCAAAGGACATGCCGAACACGGAGGCGAAGATCACGATGCCGACGCGGGTTGCGGCTTCACTCGCCGGCATCGCCTCCCGCACGATGATGGCGTAGCTCGGCACGATGCCGCCCTGGAACAGGCCGAACATCGCGGAGATCAGATAGAGCGAGGTGAGGCTGTCAAAGAATAGATAGAACACGAGCGCAAAGCCTTGCGCCAGCGAGCCGAGCAGCAGCGTACGGATGCCCCCGATCTTGTCGGCGAGATAGCCCGAGCCAATGCGGCTGACGATGCCGCAGGCCATCATCAGCGACAGCATCTCGGCGCCCCGCGCCACGCCGTAACCGAGATCCCCGCAATAGGCGACGATATGCACCTGCGGCATCGCCATGGCGACGCAGCAGGAAATACTGGCGATCGAGAGCAGCACCGTCAGCGTGTTGGTCGAGAGCTTGAGATCGACGCGCGGCGGCGGCGCGTTGGCGTGATTGCGGACCTTGTCGTCGCCCATCTGCGCGCGCAGCACCAGCACCAGCACAGCCATCAGGCTCGCACAGACGAGGCCAATACCGATGTGAGTGGTGCGCCAACCCACCGTACTCATGCCGTAGCTCACGATTGGCGGCCATATCGTGCCCGCGACATAATTGCCGCTTGCCACGATGGTCACTGCGAGCCCGCGATAACGCTCGAACCAGTGCGAGGCCTCCGCCATCAAAGGGGCAAAGGTCGCCGAGGTACCGAGACCAATGAGAAAGTAGGCAGCCACGAACTGCCAAAGCTGCGTCGACAGCCCGGCCAGTACGTTAGCGATGCCAAGGAAGGCGATACTGATCGCCATCGCCGGCACGATGCCGAAGCGGTCGGTGATCTTGCCTGCAATCACGCCGCCGAGGCCGAAGCCGAACATCATGAGCGTGAAGGCGAGCGACACCGCGCCTCGTGTGGCAGCGAATTCGGCCTGCACCACGGGAATCACCACGACCACAGCCCACATGCCGACGCTGCCGATCGAGCCGATCACCAGTGCGAGCAAAAGCCGCACCCAGGCCTGACGCGAGTCAGGGGCGAATGAGTCTGGTCTTTGTCCTGGATGATTTGGCGCGTGCACGGCCGGACCATGGCCTGTGGATCGCGACACGGTCAAGCAACGTGGCGATATATTGGGCATGCGTGGTGCGCTGCGGTAAGAAGGAGCTTGGCGAACGCGCGTTTTGCCACTAGTTTGCAATCAGCGTGAGCAACCTTGCCGCGCGAGGAGCATATCGGCGGAATGTTGTTGCGGTTGACGCGACCAATGCGGATCAGGGTGGGACGGATCATCGCCCTTGCCTATCTGTTCTGCGTGCTCGCGCCGGCGGGAGGCCTCGCCTGGGGCACCGGTCCCGCGCCATGCCTCGACGATACGCTCGTCGCCGACCTCGTGCCGGTGCATCAGCAGATGGCGAGCCATCTACATGGTGATTCCTCGCACGAACATGCGGGAACCCATGCGCATCACCAAATTGCGGCAAAGGACGCACCCGCTCCGCATAACCATGGCGGCAAGGGAACCGTGGGTCCTTGCTGCGCGATGATGTGCGTCAGCGCGCTGCCAGCCGATCTGCCCAGCGTTGCCACACCGGTCCGGCCGACCTCGACCTGCGCGCCCGAGATCGTGGCCAGCCTGCACAGCACTGCGCCGCCCCAGCACTACCGTCCCCCCATCGCCTGATCTGACGCAACGACGTCGGTTCGAGCGCGCGTCTGCGCGCGCGAACCTGTGGTTTCCAGATCAGGGATGAATCATGCTTGCGCTTTTCGGGGCGAAGTCTGCCGCCGCATCTGCGGTGGATGGACGATATTTTCGATTCAATGGACGATATTTTCGATTCAGTTGGCTGCTGCCGGCCTTTGCCGCGTTGGCGCTGTCCGGGTGCATGCCGGCAACGACACAAGTCACCAGCGCCGACCCCGCCGATCCAGCGGCAAAGGCGGCACGCGTCGGCTATCGCTCGACCATCGCGCCCTACACCAGCCTGCGGCCTGCGGCACCGACACCGTGGCGGGACCGCAACGACGCCGTCGCGCCGCAACCGAAGCAAGACCGGTAGGGGCGCGCCATGGCACATCATCTTGCGCGGGGCCTGCTCATGCTCACCGCGTTCGGACTTTCGTCCATAGGTCTTGCCGGCTGCATGGCATTCTCGCCGGACGGCGGCATGACAACGGTCTCGGACCTCACCAGCCAGACCATCAAGAAGGACGTCGCCTTCGTCCGATCGGCCGAAGGTGCCGAGGCCGTCGATGCAACCGTCCACCGGTTGCTGGCGCGCACGCTGACGATCGAGACCGCGGTGCAGATCGCGCTGCTCAACAACAAGGGTCTGCAAGCCGCGTATAATGAGCTGGCGTTGGCCGAAACCGATCTGGTCGAGCAGAGCCTGCCGCCCAACCCCGTGTTCTCGATCTCGCGCATCAGCGGGAACGGGGCGAGCGAGGTCGAGCGCCAGGTGGTCGGCGACATCCTCGCGCTGGCGACGCTGCCGTTCCGCTCCGACATCGCGCGCGACCGCTTCCGTCAGGCCCAGTTGCGTGCGGCACTGGCGACGTTGCGGCTCGCTGCCGACGTGCGCCGCGCCTATGTCCGCACAGTTGCCGGCAACGAGATGGTGGCGCTGCTCACCGACGCGAAGGCGACGGCGGAATCCACCGCGCAGCTTGCAGTCAAGCTCGGTGAAACCGGCTCGCTCAACAAGCTCGACCAGGCCCGCGAGCAGGTGTTCTACGCCGAAACCACCGCCGATCTCGCGACGGCGCGCCAGGCGGCGACGAGCGCGCGCGAAAGACTGGCGCGCCTGATGGGACTGTGGGACGACGGCCTCGACTTCCGTCTACCCAACGCGTTGCCGTCGTTGCCAGGCCGGCCGCAGGCCCTGCCCTCGATCGAGGCCGATGCGGTCGCTCATCGCATCGACCTGCAGATCGCGCGGCTCGAACTGACGGCCCTGGCGAAGTCGTTGAACCTGACCGAGGCGACGCGCTTCGTCACGCTGCTCGATCTCGCCGGCATCTCCCGCCGGACCCAGGATCCAGAAGGCGCCCCGTTCCGCGAACGCGGCTTCGACGTCCAGTTCCAGATCCCGATCTTCGACGGCGGCGAGGTGCGCGTGCGGCAGGCGGCGGAGACCTACAATCTCGCTTTCAACCGCCTGACCGAGCGTGCCGTGAACGTTCGCTCGGAGGCGCGCGATGCTTATCGCGCTTACCGATCGACTTACGACATCGCCAGCCACTACCAGCGCGAGATTTTGCCCTTACGAAAAATCATCACCGAGGAGATGCAGCTGCGCTTCTCCAGCATGCAGGTCGACATCTTCGCGCTGCTGACCGAGGCACGGCAGCGCCTCGCGTCGCTGCGCGGCGCAATCGACGCCAAGCAAAGCTTCTTCCTCGCCCGGTCCGAGTTGCAGGCCGTCGTCAATGGCGGCGGCACGCCTGCGTCCGGCGGCGACAGTCCCACCAATATCGCCGCGGCAGCGCCTGCCGATGGCGGTCACTGACATGGAGACCAGCATGTTTTCCCGCCGAGGATTTTTGGGCACCGCCGCGCTCGTCAGTGCGTCAGCCGTCAGCGGCCGCGTCCAGGCCGCGTCGATTCCGGAAGCGCCCACCATGGATAAAGTGGTGATGCAGCCGCCGCTGCACCCGATCAACGGCCCCGACTATCGCCCCGTGGTCACGCTGAACGGCTGGTCGCTGCCGTTTCGCATGAACGGCGACTGGAAGGAATTCCACCTCGTCGCCGAGCCCGTGGTGCGCGAATTCGCAGAGGGGATGAAGGTGAATTTGTGGGGCTATAACGGCCAGTCGCCGGGCCCGACCATCGAAGCGGTCGAGGGCGACAAGGTCCGCATCTTCGTCACCAACAAACTGCCCGAATACACCACCGTCCACTGGCACGGCATGATTGTGCCGAGCGGCATGGACGGCGTCGGCGGCTTGACCCAGCCGCACATCCAGCCCGGCAAGACCTTCGTCTACGAGTTCGAGATGAGGAAGAGCGGGACGTTCATGTACCACCCGCATTCCGACGAGATGGTGCAGATGGCGATGGGCATGATGGGCATGGTCGTCGTGCATCCGCGCGATCCGAACTTCAGGCCCGTCGACCGCGACTTCGTTTTCGTGATGAGCACCTACCGCGTCGATCCCGGCACCTATCTGCCGCGGGTCAACGAGATGACCGACTTCAACATGTGGACCTGGAATTCGCGGGTGTTTCCGGGCATCGACCCCTTGCCGGTCCGGCTCGGCGACAAGGTGCGCGTGCGCATCGGCAATCTCAGCATGACCAACCATCCGATCCACCTGCACGGCCACAGCTTCGCGGTGACCTGCACCGACGGCGGCTGGATTCCGGAGAGCGCGCAGATTCCCGAAACCACGACCGACGTTCCCGTCGGCGCTGTCAGGGTGTTCGACGTGCTCGCCGACAATCCCGGCGACTGGGCGTTCCACTGCCACAAGTCACATCACACCATGAATGCCATGGGACACGAGGTGCGTACCCTCATCGGCGTGTCGCGCAAGGATCTCGCCAAGGCCGTCGGCAAGCTCGCGCCCGACAGCATGGCGATGGGTTCGACCGGCATGGCGATGGGCAACATGGAGATGCCGGCGCCCGACAACACGTTGCCGATGATGACCGGCAACGGCCAGTTCGGCCCGATCGAGATGGGCGGCATGTTCACGGTGATGAAGATCCGCGAGGGCCTCGCGCGCGACGATTACCGCGATCCCGGCCCCTATCAATTCCCGCAAGGCACCGTCGCCTACGAGATCGCCTCGCCCGCGGCGGAGCCTCCACGGCAACCGGCGGCGCCGATGCCGAAGATGAAGATGTAGCCGAGCGTTTCCATGAACTACCAACCGGAGACTACAATGAAGAAGACGATCGAACTCGCTCTCGTGCTGGCCGCGCTCTCGGCCGCACCCGCCCTCGCGCACGAGGGGCACGACCATCACGGCTTCTCGGCCGGCGAGCCCGGCGATCCCAACAAGCCGGCGCGCACCATCGAGATCGCGTTGAGCGAGATGTCCTACGAGCCATCGAAGATCGACGTGAAGCGCGGCGAGCAGATCCGCTTCGTGTTGCGCAATGTCGGCAGGGAGGATCACGAGTTCCTGCTCGCCACACCCAAGGAGAATCTCGCCCATGCCGAGGTGATGAAGAAGCATCCGCACATGGAGCACGACGATCCGAACGGGGTGCGGCTCGCGCCGAACAAGACGGCCGAGATCGTCTGGAAGTTCACCAAGGCCGGTACCTTCGAATTTTCCTGCCTGATCCCCGACCATCGCGACTACGGCATGGTCGGCCACGTCACCGTGAAATGAAGCCAATGGAGACATCAATGAAGCCAATCATCCGCATCACCACCGCAGCGCTTGCGCTGACGCTGGGCCTGACCATCAGCGCGCTGGCGCAAGCCGCCTCCATCAGCGGTGAGGTCAAGAAAATCGACGAAGGTGCCGGCAAGATCACGCTCAAGCACGGTCCCGCCAAGAGCCTCGGCATGGATGAGCCCATGACCATGGTCTACCGCGTCAAGGATCCAGGCATGCTCAAGCAGGTGAAGGTCGGCGACAAGGTCACCTTCGAAGCGGAGGAGGCCCCGTCGGGGTACATGGTGACCAGCATGCAGAAGGCGAAATAGGAGCATCCCCTCAACGGTCATTCCGGGGCGCGCCTCTTGGCGCGAGCCCGGAATCCATTTCCCCACAACACCTGCGGCACGATGGATTCCGGGCTCGATGCTGCGCATCGCCCGGAATGACGGCCGGAGGCCCCGAAATACCCCGGCCCGACCTCTTCCCGCCCCCCCTCCGTTAACCCTTTGCTAACCATACACCCGGCAAGAATTGCCGGGTGAAGTCGAGTGTCGTCAGCCGCGTAGAACGGGAGCCCCCGTGGACGCCAGTGCGGTGCCTCACTTTCGGACCGGCGGCCCATCGGCCGCCGCGCAGACGTTTGGGGCGCGCGGACGGCAGTCGCGCGGGGAGGCAGCTACCATGGTCGACGTCACCGCGGGACAGGGCGTAGGCAACACGAAGGCCGGCGTTCCCACCCTCTCCGAGATCGTCAACATCCTCAAGCGCGGCGACATCGCGCTGGCGCTCGGCATCCTCACCATCCTGGTGGTGCTGATCCTGCCGCTGCCCGCGATCGTGCTGGACCTGTTCCTGGCGATCTCGATCACGCTGTCGATCCTGATCCTGATGACGTCGCTGTTCATCCAGGCGCCGCTGGAATTCTCCGCCTTCCCGACCATCCTCCTGATCTCGACCATGCTGCGGCTGTCGCTCAACATGGCCTCGACCCGCCTGATCCTGTCGCACGGGCACGAGGGCACGGATGCGGCTGGTCACGTCATCGAGGCCTTCGGCAGCTTCGTGATGGGCGGCAATTTCGTCATCGGCATCATCGTCTTCGCCATCCTGATCATCGTTAATTTCGTCGTCATCACCAAGGGTTCGGGCCGTATCGCGGAAGTCGCCGCGCGCTTCCACCTCGACGCCATGCCCGGCAAGCAGATGGCAATCGACGCCGATCTGTCGGCCGGCCTGATCGACGAGAAGGTCGCCAAGGAGCGCCGCAAGGCGCTGGAGGACGAGAGCGGCTTCTTCGGCGCCATGGACGGTGCCTCGAAATTCGTCCGCGGCGATGCCATCGCCGGCCTCTTGATCGTCTTCATCAACGTGGTCGGCGGCATGATCATCGGCGTCGCGCAGCAGGGTCTGTCCTTTGCCGATGCGGGACGCAGCTACACGCTGCTGACGGTCGGTGACGGCCTCGTCACCCAGGTGCCGGCACTGATCGTCTCGACCGCGGCCGGCCTGCTCGTCTCCAAGGCTGGCGTCTCCGGTGCGGCCGACAAGGCGCTGATGAAGCAGTTCTCCGGCTATCCGCAGGCGCTGGCAATGTCCTCGGCGGTCATGCTGGTGCTGGCGGCGCTGCCGGGCATTCCGACCCTCCCCTTCCTCGCGCTCGGCGCCGGCGCCGGCGTGCTGGCCTGGACCGCGCGCAACCGCAACCGTGCGACGGCCAAGGCCGAAGCCGCTGCCAAGGCCGCGCCAGCGGCAGGTCAGCCCGGAGCGCCGGGCGCAGCTGCGGCCGAGGAGCCGATCTCGGCGGCGCTGAAGATCGACGACCTCAAGATCGAGCTCGGCTATGCGCTGCTGCCGCTCGTCAACGGCCCCGATGGCACCGATCGCCTCACCGAGCAGATCAAGGCGCTGCGCCGTTCGCTCGCGATCGAGATGGGCTTCGTGATGCCGGCCGTGCGCATCCTCGACAACGTCCAGCTCGAGGCCAACACCTACATCATCAAGATCAAGGAGGTCGACGCCGGCACCGGCAAGATCTGGCCGAGCCAGTTCATGGTCATGGATCCCGGCGGCAGCCAGGTGCAGGTGCCCGGCATCCACACCACCGAGCCGACCTTCGGCCTGCCCGCGACCTGGGTCGATGCCAGCCTCAAGGAGGAGGCCTCGCTCAAGGGCTACACCGTCGTCGACGCCGCCACCGTGCTCTCGACCCATCTCACCGAGTTGCTCAAGGCTAACATGTCGGACCTGTTGTCCTACGGCGAGGTGCAGAAGCTGCTCAAGGAGCTGCCGAAGGAGCAGAGCGAGCTGGTCAAGGACATCGTGCCCGGACAGGTCACCGTCTCCGGCATCCAGCGCGTGCTCCAGCTGCTGCTCGCCGAGCGCATCTCGATCCGCGACCTCTCGACCATCCTCGAGGGCATCGCCGACTCGCTCGCCTTCTCGCGCAATCCCGCGACCATGGTCGAGCATGTCCGCGCCCGCCTTGCGCGGCAGATCTGCGCGCAAAACACTTCCTATGCAGGCTACCTGCCGCTGATCGCACTGTCGGCGAAATGGGAGCAGGCCTTTGCCGAATCCATCATCGGCCAGGGCGAGGAGCGCAGCCTCGCGATGCAGCCCTCGAAGCTGTCGGAATTCATGACCGCCGTGCGCGAGGCCTTCGAGCGCGCCGCCCGCGAAGGCGAGGCGCCGGTGCTGGTGACCTCTGCGGCAATTCGTCCCTTCGTCCGCTCCCTGGTCGAACGGTTCCGGGCTCAGACAACTGTCTTGTCGCAGGCTGAAATCCACCCCAGAGCGAGGTTGAAAACGGTCGGAAGCATCTGATTTGGCTTAAGAAGCCGTGTGTTTTTTGGCCACAGGCAAATGGTTTTTGAGTTCCGGGCGCCTTGTCGAGCAAATGCTGACAAGGCGCCTCACAAGCGCATTACCACTTTGAAATAATTGCAAAATCGAACGATCAAGACCTGCTTTTGATCGCGATCTTTCACGTCCTATCACGCTCTTGTGATGGCCCCTTGGGAACGAATCCCCCCAATACTAGGTTGTTGGGCACCGGAAGCATGAACCTGCCTGAACAGGCTGGCGACTACTTCGGGTAGATGGCGGCAGGAGGCTTCCATGAACCACTCGATCTACAGCGCGGATCGCTCGACCCACCTGAAGGTGGTGGCCGTGGCGCTCGTTGCCGGCATCGCGGTTGCGGGCTTTGGCATCTCGGCGCGCACTGGGTCAGATGAAGGGCTCACACAGACTGCTCGCGTCATCAAGGCCGGCAAGCCGGTCGTGATCACCAGTTCGAACGCATCGCTCGTTCGCTAAGGAGATTTTGAGTTTTAAGGAATTCACGCGGCTCTTTACCAGCCCCCCAAAGTCGCCACGTGGATATGTAGACGACCCCAACCCCAAGTCGACTACAGAAAGCGCCCGCCCCCCACGGGCGCTTTCTCATGTCTGGGGTGTAGCGCACCATTCTCTTCTCCCGTGTCCCGGACGCGCCGCAACGCCTCTTAGCGTTGCTTTTGGGCACACCTGCATCAACACCGTCATTGCGAGCGCAGCGAAGCAATCCAGAGTCTTTCCGCGGAGGCAGTCTGGATTGCTTCGTCGCAAGGGCTCCTCGCAATGACGGCGTGTGTGGTGGCGGCGTCGCTCTTTCGATCCGCATCTTCATCGCAGACACACTTTCGCATTCTCGCGGCTCATCTCGCCCGAGCTTTGCTTTGTCGCCTCACCCTCATCTGAAAGAGGCCGCAGGGAAGACCGGGTGCCCGACTGGCACCTGGGGTCCACTGTGCGATACCTAAAAGAAGAGGCTGCACAGCGGCGTACAGGTGAAGCCGAAACATCCGGCCTTCCCTGCGCAGTGGTTTTACGGCTTATGTCGTGCTCTCCCCGGGGAGCGAGGCACTATCCCCGTCGTCTCGCAGATCGCCAATACGAAGGTCCGCTTGGACCACCCGTATCACCACGAGCCTTGACGCACAGACCCGGGCGCCAGGACCACACGATTTTGCCGTACGCAGCCACACCGGTCGTTTGCGCGGATAGCCTTGCTTACGGTTGCCCGCCCTGCAGAGCTGATCGCGCCGACGTGACCCACGTCCACCGCCGTCCGGCCCGCGTCGTGACGATCGCGATACGCCCCTCTTTCATGGGCCGGGTCGCCACGACACATACGCCATTTCCGAATTTCGGTAAAGCGGAATATTTTGCCGGCGTATATTGCCCCACGACTAGCGTGTTTTGCCCGACAGCCAACACAAGGGATCGTGGATGTGCCGGCTGCGCCTTGATAACGAATGGCAGTGCGACAGGAGTTCCAGTCTCAGGTGGCAAGGGCGGTACGTGAGATCCCATTGATTCAAATCTTTGGCATTCAGATCGGCTCTGCCGGCGTCGCCATCGTTCATTGATCCATCTCAAATGCCGCCTCCCCCATCGAGATAGGTCTCGCTCACGAGTACGGTCAGCCCCTGCGGGAGGCCATCATGTTCGAGATGTTGCAGCTTGTCGCCAGAACCGACCCATTGCAGCTCTTTCTCGCCGTGCTGATCTTCGATATTCCCCGCTTTACGCTATCGCTGATTTCGCTGGCATTGTTCGGCATGCGCAAGTCAGGCGTCGCGCCGCCGGCCGCCGACGCCACGGTCAGCGTCATCATTCCGACCTTCAACGGCGGCTCTGGTCTCGAACCGACCATCGCTTCGCTGCACCGGCAGACGTTGCGCCCATTCGAGATCATCGTGATCGACGACGGCTCGACCGATCAGACCCGTGCTGTCGCAGAGCGGGCGCGCGCGCTCGGCCTGGTGGATATGGTGATCTGTCACGGCACGCGCTGCGGCCGCAGCCCGGCGATCAACGCCGGCGCCCGGTTTGCACGCGGAGATCTCATCCTGACCGTCGATGCGGATACGGTCTTCGAGCCTCATGCAGTAGCCCAGCTCGCAGCCGCGTTCCACGATACCCGCGTTGCAGGCGCGAGCGGCAACATCGCGCTCGGCAACGAGGCCGATTCGCTCTGGACCGGCCTGCAAAGCGTCGAGTACCTGATGTCGATCAGCGCCGGCCGCTCCATCCTCGACGTCGCAGGCGCGATCGCGTGCCTGTCCGGCGCCTGCGCGATGTATCGTCGCGACGTCTTCCTGCGCCAGGGCGGCCTCGACGTCGGCCCCGGCGAAGACCTCGAATTCAGCTTGCGGCTGCGCCGCCTCGATTATCTCATTCGTTTCGTTCCGGACGCATGGGCGGAGACCGACGGGCCGGCGAGCGGCATCGGCCTGTTGCGCCAGCGCGCGCGCTGGGATCGCGACTCCCTGAGAATTCGGCTCATGATGTACGGCGAACTGAACTTCTTTCATCCGCTCGAAGGGCTCGCGGACACGCTACAAAGGCTCGATTTCATCGTCTTCGATCTCGTTCCGACGTTGGCGCTGCCGTTCTACCTGGCCTACGTCGTTCTGCTGTTCGGTCCGAGCGCTGCCGCGTTCCTTGGCGCCATCTACCTGCTGCTGCTCTGGATCTCGTTTTTCAACTTGGCGCTTGCCTTCGTGATGTTCAATCGGTCCGTCGGCTTCTTTGCTCTCGGCGCGTCGCTGATCTTTCCGTTCTATCAGGGCGTCTATTTGAAGTTCGCCCGGTTCGTCTCCTATTCGTCGGAGATCATATTCGCCACGTCGCGCCACGACGACTTCGTGCCACCGCGGGTTCGTCGAGCTCTCCTCAAAGATCGCATTTGAGTGCACAGGACATGGACATCAAGCTCAATCGTCTCGATCCCAATTTACCCGATCCGGTTGAAAGCCGGCGCCGCGCAGCGGGTCGCGTGGTGCGCTTCGCCTATGCGATGATCGTGTTCGGCGTCCTCGCATTCTTCGTCATCTACTTCGGCGCGCCCTTCGTCTATCTCGGCGGGCCCGGCATCGTCACCTCGCCACGCCAGATCGTGTCGCTGCCCTATACCGTGCAGATCACCAGGATGAACCTGGAGCCCGGCGCGACCGTCAAGGCGGGCGAGGAAATCGCGGAGGTGGTTTCGCCGGAGCAAGACAGCATCGTCTCGACCTATATGCGCGCGCTGGCTGACATCAACGGCCGCACCGCCGAATTGCGTATCAAGGCCCGCGTTGCGCAGGAATCCCTCAACGCCGCGCGCGCTTACCTGCAGGTGACCGAAGAGGCAGCAAAGCAAGTGGACGGCATGACCTCCGCAACTGTGACGTTCCGCATGGAAGTTTTGCGCGAACGCGCCTCTGCTGGCAAAGCCGTGGTCTCCCATGAGGCCGAAGTGGCGGAATCCACCATCCAACTCGCCTCACTGGATGAATTCATTCGTCAGCTGCGCAGCCAACTGGACGAAGCGCAACGGCACTTCGGCCAAGGGAAGGCCTTTGCTCCCACCGCTGGCGTCGTCTCGACCGGCATTGCGCATGTCGGCCAGTCCTTGACGGCGGGCACGTCGATCGCCGAAATCCTCGATCCAACCGATACGTTTGTCGACTGGTATATCCCCAATGAACGCCTGATTGACCCGACCGTTGGCAAAGAGGTGTTTGTCGTGTTCGGCAATCGGCGCATCCCCGGAACGATCGCACAAATCCTGCCAGTCTCGGCCGTGTACACCGGAACGCAAAATCAACTGAGAGACCGCCCCGCGACCCAGATCGCGCGCATCCGCTTCGATCCCGGCGCCTCGGCGCCGCCCCTCAACTCCACGGTCTATGTGCATATGCACTACAGCAGGTTTGCTGCCTGGCTGGGCGGCGCGCTCGTTCGTCTCTTCGGACTGCAGTGAACCGCAGAGCATGCAGATTGAAAGCAACCAGATCGTCTGTCCGGCCTGTGGCGCCGAAGGCCTGCAAAGCTTTCCGGTATTTCATCACCTGATCTGCGCCTATGTCGGGCCGGCGTACGACTTCGAGCTGGGGACTTCAGGATATTCCTGCCCCAAATGTCGCCGCAACATCGGACCGAACGACATGACTTGCGAGATCGTCGGGACGAGCGCGCGCTGCGATGAATGCCGCAGGGAGATGGTGGTGTCGCCTTGAGGGCCGCGCAGACGCGGCCGGTATCTGCTATTCGATCACACCGTCGGCGCGCGCAATGATTGTTTGCAAAATATGCCGAGCCTTTTCGCGGACTTGAGATTGACGACCAGCTCGAATTTTGTCGGCTGCTCGACCGGAATCTCGGCCGGTCGAGTGCCTTTGAGTATCCTGTCTACACAGGCGATGATGCATGAGAGATGTCGTCAAGACCTGATGAACGAGAGCAGGTCGGGGTTGAGGACATCCGCATGCGTGGTGAGCATGCCA
>NZ_JAKLUA010000012.1 GCF_022012435.1 Bradyrhizobium zhengyangense | reverse complement strand
CGCACCAAGAACGACGACCAGAAGACCGGCGTCGAGATCGTGCGCAAGGCGCTGTCGGCTCCCGCTCGCCAGATCGCCATCAACGCCGGTGAAGACGGCTCGGTGATCGTCGGCAAGGTGCTGGAGAACAAGTCGTACGCCTTCGGCTTCGACTCCCAGACCGGTGAGTACGGCGACCTCGTCAAGAAGGGCATCATCGACCCGACCAAGGTGGTCCGTACCGCGATCCAGAACGCAGCCTCGGTTGCAGCGCTTCTGATCACCACGGAAGCCATGGTCGCCGAGCTGCCCAAGAAGGGCGGCGCCGGCCCCGCAATGCCCCCGGGCGGCGGCATGGGCGGCATGGACTTCTGATCCAGCCATTCTGGCAAAACAACGAAATGCGAAACCCCGGCAGCGATGCCGGGGTTTTTGTTTGGGGGGCGTCGGCTCTCTCCCCCCTTGTCATTTCGGGCTCGGCGCTGCGCGCCGCCCCGGAATGACAGCGGGGCTACCCCACCTTCCCCAGCCGGTCTACGCGCAGCTCGCCTTCGGAATCGAGCGACCAGAAGATCCGCGTCACCTTGCCGATGAGATTGTCCATTGGGACGAAGCCCATCACCGACTTGAAGCGGCTGTCGGTGGAGTTGTCTCGGTTGTCGCCGAGTGCGAAGAAATGGCCCGGAGGTACGGTGTAAACCTCGGTGTTGTCGGCATAGCCATTGTCGACGCAATCGTAGGTGATGTAGCTCGCACCGTTCGGCATCGTCTCGCGCCAGCGCTTGACCCTGGTCCCGGTCTCGCCGCCGCAGGCAGAGCCCGCGGCCACCTCCTTCAACGCCACGCGCGCGACCTGCTTGTCGTTCAGAAAGAGTTGTCCCTGCCGCATCTGGATGCGATCGCCAGGCAATCCGACAACGCGTTTGACATAGTCGATCTCATCGACCTTCGGCGATCGGAAGACGACGATGTCGCCATAGGCGGGATCAGCGGCGCGGAAACGGCCGGAGATGAACGACGGCGCGAAGGGAAACGAATAACGGCCGTAGCCATAGGCATACTTCGCCGCGAAGACGTAGTCGCCGACCACCAGCGTCGGCATCATCGAGCCGGACGGGATATTGAACGGCTGATACAGGACGTAGCGAAACAGCAGGAGTGGCGACCACAGCACGGGCACGAGCAGGATCAGGATGACAGTCGCCTTCCACCCGCTGGATCTGGCCTTCGGCCGGACGGTGTCCTGAAGCGTGGTCATCGCCTTCCCTGCCCGAGATTGTCGCGGCCACAGGATTGCGCAACCTGTCGGCGCGCGCAATCCCGGCCTTCCTGACTAGGTCGTGCGGATGACGGGCTGCGTTCAAGGCCGCCGCTAGCCGGCAATCAACTCTGCGCCAGATCCCGGAAGCAGTGGCGTATCCAGTCGATCGTCACGCGCGTTGCGGCGTCGCGCTTGAGGTGGTTTTGCACCAGCAGCCAGGCATCGCGCCGTTTCGGCAGCAGGCTGGCGCGCAGGCGGCGATCGCCGAGCAGGTCCGCGCAGACATATTCCGGCAACACGCCGGCGGCCCGATGCGCGCGGATCAGATTGCGGATGACGCGGACATTGTCGGTGACGCAGCGCGCGCGCGACGTCTTGGTGCGCAGGAATTGCATCTCGGGAATGGCGCCGAGCTCGTCCGGATAGGCGCACAGCATCGACTCGCCCTCGGTCGTCACAGGCTCGAAGTAATAGAGCTTGATGTCGCCAAGCCTGGAGATCACGAAGTCGCCCTTGTCGGGCTTGCGCAGACGGATGGCGAGATCAGCCTCCCAGCGCGAGAATTTGACGTTCTCGCTGGAAGTGAGGAATTGCAGCGTCAGGCCCGGATTGGCGTGCAGGAAGTCGCTCGCGCGCGGCGACAGTACCGCTTCGGCCACCGTGTTGGTGGAGGCAATGCGCAGGCGCCCCACCGGTCCTTCCAGGTTCTCGCTGAGACGGCCGATCTCGGCGGCATGCGCGGCCATCGCCTCGACATGCGCCAGCACCGCCTCGCAGCTCCGCGTCGGCCGGCGCACGCCGTCAGCGGCCTCGAACAGGCGCAGGCCGAGGGCGCGCTCGATGCGCGACAGCCTGCGCCCGACCGTGGTCTCGTCGATGCGCAGCCGCGCGCTGGCGCCTGCATAGGTGCCCTCGTCCCTGACGGCGGCGATGATGCGCAGATCGTCCCAGTTCATGGGCCTGAGGCTACATCGGCGGCGAGATGCCTGCAATATCGCAGCCACCGGCTGCAATATCCCTGCATATCGGCAGGCGGCTCCGGCGCTATGTTGGCCAAGCCTTTCGCCCCGGAGATTGCCCGACCATGACGACCGCAAAGACCCTGCTCCAGCTCGCCGGCGCCGACCTCAACCCGCCGCGCCTCTCCGACGCCGCGCTGGTGCTCATCGATATCCAGAATGAATATCTTGCAGGCCCCCTCGCCTTGCCCGACGCGCGCCCCGCGATCGCGCGGGCGGCTGCGCTGCTGGCACGGGCGCGCGAGAGCGGAGCCGCGATCATCCATATCGCCCATCGCGGCAAGCCTGGCAGCCTGTTCGATCGCAGCGCCGATCGCGGTGCCATCGTCGCCGAACTCGCGCCTCGTGCCGGTGAGCTCGTGATCGAGAAGGAGCTGCCCAACGCCTTTGCCGGCACCGATCTCAAGGCGCGTCTTGACGCGACCGAGAAGAAGAACATCGTGCTGGCCGGCTTCATGACGCATATGTGCATCAGCTCCACGGCGCGCGCCGCGCTCGATCTCGGCTTTCGCACCACTATTGATGCCGATGCCTGCGCCACGCGCGACCTGCCCGACGGACGCGGCGGCACGCTGGACGCGCGCACCATTCACGAGGTTGCGCTGGCCGAACTCTCCGACCGCTTCGCGATCATCGCGCGCGGCGATGCACTGAGATAACGGAGCAAGCTGATGCTGCAACTCTATTTCTCACCGATGGCCTGCTCGCTTGCGAGCCGCATCGCGCTGATGGAATCAGGTCTCGATGCGCGCTATCACCAAGTTCATCTCGCGACCAAGACGGTCGCGGACGGCGACGGCGATTTTCGCGACATCTCCTTGAAGGGCGCCGTACCGGTGCTGGTGCTGGAAAACGGCGAGCGGCTGACCGAGTGCGCGGCGGTGTTGCAATACATCGCTGACCTGAAGCCCGAGCGCGGCCTTGCACCGCGGCCGGGAGATTTGGATCGCTACCGCCTGCAGGAATGGCTGAGCTTCGTCGGCGCCGAGATCCACAAGGCGTTCCTGTTTCCGACGTTCTGGTACAAGGACGACGGCTCGCTCGCCAAGCCGCGCGCGCGGATCTTGCAAACGCTGTCGGTGCCGTCAGCGCATCTTGCGGACCGCGAATTCCTCGTCGGTCGCAGCTTCACCGTTGCGGATGCACATCTCACCTGGGCTCTACTGCTGCTTCGTCCCGCAGGTGTCGACATCGCGCAATGGCCCTCGCTCGCCAGATATCTCGAGCGCATGCAGGCGCGGCCGGTGGTGCGAGAGGCGATTGCCACCGAAATGGTGCTGCGCAAGGCCGTGCCGGTCAACGCAGCGTAGCGGGTCACTCTGGAAGCAGAAAATGAAAAGGGCCGCAGCGAGCGGCCCTTTTGCATGATCTCGAATTGACCTGATCTACTCGACCCGCGCCAGCACCGCGAGCTTGCGGATGCCCTTGTTGCGATAGGCGTCGAGGAATGCGTAGTAGTCCTTGAACGACACGCAACCGTTGGAATCGCCGTTTGGCCCGAGCATGAAGGTGTGTGCGAGCAGGCCGTCGCGGCCATAGATCGCGCTTTCGCCGCCGATCGGGGTCAGGCGCAGCGCGGGCACGCCGTGGAACAGCGCCTCGCGCGGCTTCAGATTGTAGATGTGCGGCGGGGTGACGCCGCGCATGCGGACACGCTGCGAGTGCGGATCGTCGAGGTTGGAGCCGAGGCCGGAATGCGCCTCGAGCTTGGTGCCGTCGGGTAGGTAAACCGTCTTGGCGGTGATGTCGTAGACCGCGGTGTCGCGCTCATAGGGCGGCGCGCCGCCGAACATCGGGTTCTGCTCTTTCGGCGCGATCGCCGAGGTCACGCTGGCATCGGCCGAAGCATAGGCGAGCAGACCGCCGGAGGGCTCACGCTTGCCCCACAGCTTCTCCACCATCGATTGGCGCGGACCGGTGATCGACATCACCGCAGCCTTGGCGCGGTCGGCAAAGGATTTTGGCTTGGCTTCCGGCGCCGGCACGATCTGGGCCGGATCGGCGGAGGCGAGTTGCACCGGCGCGTCGGAGCGCTTGCCCTTCGCGACGTCAGCGACCTTGTCGGCGACCCTCTCAGCCACCTTGGCGGGGTTGAGCGGCTTCAGCACTTCGGCGACCTTCGCGACGACGGTCGGCTTCGAAGTGGCTTCGGCGACCTTCGTCGCAGGCGCAGCACTCGCGGCGTTCGAATCCACGCCCTGCGTCGCCGCTGCGGCAAAACGCTCGTTGAACTGTTCGCGCGAAATCGGTGCAGCCACCTGCAGCCGGTCGGGCAGCAAGGCAAAGGTTTCCCGGATCGCCTCGCCCGCCTCGCGCAGCGCCACCTTGGGCGCGCGCTTGACCACGGGCTCGTCGTAACCGGCGCTGCCGACGGTCGGATAGACGCTGGCGGCGAAGATGTTGTTGTAGACGGTCCAGCCGGCAAGCAAGACGCAGCCGGCCACGGCGGCGCCAAGCACGTTTTGGGTGGTCATTTTCCGGGAAGACTTCCGAGAATTGTTTGGCTTCCGTGCCGCGTAACTCTGCGCAGCGATACTCGTACTCATTCGCCTTGCGTCCAGGACGGTGTCACTCAGTCCCCCTTCGAAGTGCCGCTGGTCACGTTCCGGAACCAGCATCTCGCAGAGGGTCGGAGCGTCATTAAGGCGACTTTTAGTTAAATGCAGATTAAGTTCGGGCAGTTGTAGGGCAACTCGTTAACGCTGTGCCATTTCGAGAAAAAAGCCCGCAGAAATACGGACTTAGACGACGCTGTTAACCATAATTCTCGGCCGGTTTAGCACGGTCAGAGGGCCTCACCGACCTCACCTTTGGACCCGCCAACCAAGTCATTTTCGTGGTCATCAATATCGGGAAGATAACGGGGAAGCGTTGCGCGAGGCTGGTGAGCTGCGCGCTCTCCGCCTCTCCCCGCTTGCGGTGAGAGGCGGAAGAGAAACGTTGCCCTGACTGAAAGTTGATCGCGCCAATCTGGAAATGGCCGAGCCGCGAAAATAGCTACACGCTCGGCACTTTTCAGCAGCCTCTGCGTGTGATACGGTACCGTATCAACATCGCCTTGAACTGTGCCGAGCCCGTCAAACGGAGGCTGGCATGAGAGGGTTTTCGCGCGCGGGGTTTTGCGCCCTGGCGTGGTCGTTGTTGTTGATTGGCTCCGCGACGGCTCAGCCCGCTACGGATGCGGGCTGCACGGCATCGCCATCCGCCGCCGGCCCGCAAGTTTGGCGTTGCGACAACGGCGTCACGATCGTTGCGGAAAACGGCGCGAGATTTGAACTGAAAGACGCCAACCGCGACGGACATATAGATGCCGTCGAGTTGAGCGACAAAGCGCTGCTGGTCGAAGTGCCCAAGAAACCCGGCGGCAATCCCTTCAAGGTGCTGACACCGCAAGCGATTGCCGCGGTGCGCGGGACCAAATGGGCGGTCGATGTCGCAGAGACCAAAACCTCCGTATTCGTCGCCGACGGCCGCGTTGGCGTAACCCGCAGGGCGGCACGTGGACGCGGCGTGGTGCTCGGCCCCGGCGAAGGCGTAGACGTGGAAGCGACCGGCCCACTGACCGTCAAGACGCTGACTGTCAAGACTTGGGGCCAGCCACGCGTCGACGCGCTGATGGCAAGGCTGGGTCAATAGGCCCCGGTCCGCACGACCTGCTCAGGCAGGCCCTGAGAACAAAAAGAAGATTGCAAGTCAGACCTAATGAATAGACGCGTACAGATATTGGTGGCCCTCATCCTCACTGCTTTGTGGGGTGCCGGCATTTTTGCCGCTCACGCTTACGGCCATCTCGCCTTTCTCGACCGGCTCGAGGCGACGCTGACGGACCTGCGCACGCTCGCGCGCGGCGTGCAAGCGCCGCCCGATCTCGTCACCATCGTCGCCATCGACGACACCGTGGTCAAGCGCGGCGGCAGCTATCCGCTGCCGCGCGCCGATCTGGCGCGCGTGGTCGACACCATCGTGCAGTTCAAGCCGAAGGTCATCGCGATCGATCTGCTGCTGGTCGACCGCAGCGCTGCGATCGGCGACGCCACGCTGGCCAACACGCTCGCGACCGGTCCCATGGTGCTCGCGGCCGCGGCGATCTTCCCGAGCGCGAGCGAGACGGTGGCGCCCGGCAGCGCCGGGCCGCTCGCCGCTCTGCCCCAGGCCGAGCGCTTCTTGCTGCCGTTACCTGCTTTCGCCGATCACGCCGATGTCGGCGTCGTCAACGTCGCGACCGGGCAATCCGGCTCGCCGCTCTCGGTGCCGATGCTGTTCCGGACCCGCGACAGGGTCGAACTGTCGTTGCCGCTGCGGGTCGCAAGCCGCGCCCTCGACAAGAAGCTGACGATCGCGCCCGATCACCTCATGCTCGGCGATCGCGCGGTGCCGACCGACACCGACTTTTCGCTGCCTATCACTTACTACGGCCCGCGCCGCACCATCCGCACCGTGAGCGCGCAGAGCATTTTCGACGGCACGCTCGATCGCAAGGTGATCGAGAACCGGATCGTCGTGATCGGCGCTGCGGTTGCCGGCGGCGGCGACTTCTTCCCCACGCCATTCGATTCCCTGATGCCCGGCGCCGAGGTGATCTCGACCGCAATCACGCATCTCATCGCGGGCGACAACATCGTGCGCGACCGCAAGGTCCACATCGCCGATGCGCTGATCGCGATCCTGCTGCCGATGCTGCTGGTCGGCCTGCTGGCCTGGCGGCGCAGCGCGCTCGGCTTCGTCGCGGCGGCCGCGCTGATGATCGCCTGGGCCGGGCTCAATTTATTTGCGTTCACGCACGGCGTCTGGCTCGATGCCGCGACCACGCTCGCGGCCGCGGTGCCGCCGGTCGCCGTGTTCGTCGGCGTGCAGACCTGGGCCGGAGCCCGCCGCACGCAGTACCTCGCCGCCAAGAGCCGGTCGCTGGCGCAACTCCAGGCGCCAGCGGTGCAGGAATGGCTGGCGCGCGATCCCGATTTCCTGGCGAAGCCCGTTCGGCAGGATGGGGCCATCGTCTTCATCGATCTCTCGGATTTCACCGCGTTGAGCCAACAGATCGATCCGGACGAACTTCAGAACATTCTGAAGGCGTTCCACGCCTTGATCGACAAGGCCGCGGTCGATTGCGGCGGCATGATCACGAGCTTTCTCGGCGACGGCGCCATGATCCTGTTCGGCCTGCCGCGCGCGATGCCCGACGACGCGGCGCGTGCACTGAAATGTGCGATCGACCTGCACCGCGGCGTCGAACGGTGGATCGCATCGCTGCCGCCTGCGATCAGCGGACGGCTCGGCTTCAAGATCGGCGCGCATTGTGGTCCGATCGTCGCCTCGCGTCTCGGCGAGAGTCATCAGCACATCACGGCCAATGGCGACACCGTCAATCTCGCCAGCCGGCTGATGGAGGTCGCCGCGCAAAACAATGCGCGTCTCGCATTGACCGACACGCTGCTGGACGCCGCAGACTTCCACGGCGCGCCCGACGGCGTGCTGTCGGGTCCCCTGCTCACCCAGGTCCGCGGCCGCTCCGGCGTCGTGACCGTCTGGTTCTGGCGCGACCAGGACAGCCCGAGCCAGATCACTGCGCGGGCCGAGATGATCGACTGAGCTTCTGCGCCTTGCGCCTGAGCACGCCGAGGCCGCCGAGCAGCCCGCGCGACATCAGCTCGCGGAAACTGTCATTGATGAGGATCTCGTCGACCTCGTCCGAGATCAGCTTCGCCTCCGCCTCGGTCATGACGTTGGACGTGAACGCGCCGCCCGCTTTCATCGCGTTGAGCACATCCTTGACCAGCGGCGCGCCATTGGACGGGATCTCCGGCGGCTGCCAATCCAGATCCTCGATGACGAACAGGCCGCCCGGTTTCAGCGAAGGAAACAGCACGCCGAGCGTCAGGTGCTGATGCACTGAGGCGTGAGAACCGTCATCGATGATGATGTCCAGCGGCGCCTCCTTGCGTGCCAGCTCTTCCAGCATGCTGCGGTCGCCTTGATCGACACGATGGATCCGGACGCGTGGATGCGAGAACCAGCTGAAATCCTCGATGTCTACGCCGATAACTTCGGCATTCGGGAAGTAGTCCAGCCACATCTGCAGCGACGGCACCTGATCCTGGGCCCAGCCTTCGACGCGGCCGCGGCACAGGCCGATTTCCAGGATACGGATAGGCTCGAGTGCCTTCGACTGAAACAGCTGGTGATAGATGCGCGTGTAGTGGTGGGCAACATGCCCCTTGTAGACCGCACCCTTGTCCGAGTCGTATTTCGCCGCGAGCTGCGTCAGCCAGTTCGGCTCGAGCACCAGATTCTTGAGATAACCCGCCACACTCTGCTCGGGGACGGCATCGATGCGCAAGCCGCGCTCGGCCCACATCCTGCCCCAGAGATGGACACCGGTCACGCGAGGGTCGCTCAACAGCTCGAAGCCGGCGCGGCTCTCGGAGACGAACAGCTCCACTTCACGCCGATCGATCGCGTTGAAGGTCGTCGGCGGCACGATCGACGCCAGAAGATCCTCATCGCCGGCAACGAGCAGATATTCGCTCAGCAGCAGCGGCCCCACCGCGCCGTATTCGACGCGCTTTTCGCTGAACAGCCGCTGGAGCGACAGCGCATAGAGATTGGCCATGTGAATCGAGCCCCTGGGCGCGCGCATCACATCGCCGCCGCAAACATGCCCCTGCTCGACGCCGGACCATTGCGCGGAGAACACATGCTCCCTGCCGAAATCCAGGGGTTTGACCAGCACGATGTCCGTATCGAGCCACCAGCCGCCGAACTCGTGAAGAACGGCATAGCGGTAGATGTCGCTGAAATAGCGGATCTCGCTGTTGAGAACGGCATGCTGGTAGATCGCAGCAGGCACGAGGCTTGCCGCATCGACCACCATCACCCCGGGCGGCACGCGCGCCTGCATCGCGGCGGCGTTGTCATAGGTGTACAGCTTCACCGGATGGCCCTGACGGACCATCGATTGCAGCGACAGGCGCGACATGTCGCTCAGCGGCGCGTTCGACCAGAAGCAGTGGATGGGATCGCGCGCCACGTCCGGCGTCGCGCGGGTTCGAAGATGCGGATTGAATTGCGCCGTCAGGGCGTTCCAGGCAATGCGGGAGACGGAGCGGCACTCGCCGAGGAACGGCAATTTCTGATAGGCCCGCGCGATCAGGAAGCAGAAGCTCGCCTGGTTGGCCTGCCCCACCCTGTTCAGGGTGTTGCCGAAATTCTCCCAGATCGACGGATCAACGGGATCGAGCGCCACCGCGCGCTGAAACGCCTCGAGCGCCTGCGCCTGGAGCCCCTTGCCCAGCAGTGCCGTCCCGAACGTTGCGAGATAGGTCGCCTTCATCTCGTTCGTGAGAGCGCGGCCGGCCCAGTTGATGGCCGCGTCGTAATCGCCGTTGAGCAGAGAGACGCCGGCCATCAGATGAAGCAGCCCGGCATGGTTAGCGTCCGAGGCAAGGCCTTCCCGACAACGGGCTTCGGCCTGCTCGAACTCACCGGTCTTCAGGTGCCGAAGGCAGATCCGGTAAACTTCATCCCGCGTCAGCGAAGACGGCTCTGTCGAGATCTCGTTTGCCTTTGCGAGAGTGCCGTCGTGATAGTTCATGGGGACCTTCCGGATCATGGCACAGCAGACAGCAATCCGCTTCCCAACTCTTGGGAAGCTCGCCGCATCTCGACTATCCCGCTCGTAGCTTGCTTGAAGCTTGCTTGAGGCTTGACACCGCCTTCGCTCTACCGCGCCGGCGCGTGGCGAATCAAAGGGGCCGTTGATAAGCGTGAGATCGGGCGTCCAATGGCGCATCGAATTTGACGAAAGAGAACCCATGAACAGTCGGCTGGATGTCCATGTCGCTGCCTACGAGGGCAAAAGCATCTACGATTTCGACAACGAGATTTCGCTGACCTGGTATCCGAAGCGCATTGCTCGTGTCGTGAAAGATCCACGTGCCGTCCTCGATCTCGGACTGGGGCACGGCTTCGCCACTGAACTCTTTTCGGACGGCTGCAAGCGTCATGTGGTTCTTGAAGGCTCTCCCGCGGTGATCCAAAACTTCAAGCTGCGGTTTCCGGAGAGCAGAAGCGAGATCATTGAAACCTATTTCGAAGAGTTCGAGACGGACGAAACATTCGACCTCATCGTCATGGGCTTCATCCTCGAGCATGTCGACGACCCGCTTCTGATCTTGAACCGTTTCAGGAACTTTCTGGCCCCCGCGGGGAAGCTCTTTGTTGCGGTTCCCAATGCCGAGGTCATGAACCGAAGGCTTGGACATCTTGCGGGAATGCTGCCGGACATGGAGGCTCTTTCGGACAACGATCTGGTTCTTGGGCACCAGCGGTACTTTACGGTCGGCTCCCTCACCAAGCTGGCGACCGATGCCGGCTACAAGATAGAGAAGATCGAAGGCATCTATCTCAAGCCCTTTGCGACAAGTCAGCTCCTGTCGCTACATCTCGACACCAAGATCATCCGAGCCCTGTGCGAGATCGGTGTTGACTACCCAGAACTGTCCTGCGGGCTACTCGCGCAACTCGCGCCGGACGATTCGGCGCGATCATGAGGGTGTTGATCATAGGCGGAACCTCCGCGCTAGCGCAGGCGGTTATCCCGCTGCTTCGTGAACGGTACGACGTGCTGACGGCCGGGCGCCGGGGCTGTGAGGTCGAGCTGGACCTCTGTTCGGACCACGTCCAGATTCCCGACAGGATCGACTGCGTGGTCAATATGGCGGCCGCCTTCGATGGCAATGAATTGCCCGACACGCTGCAAATCATGAATGTCAACGTACTCGGCCTGATGAAGCTCTGTCACGCAAGCTCAAGAGCAAACACGAAGCACTTCGTGCACATCTCCAGTATTTTCTCGGATCTCGCGAACGATTCTCCCTTCTTCGGAGCCTATGCTCTTTCAAAGAGGCATTCCGAGGATGTTGCGCAGTTCTGCGCCAGAAAGTTTCGGCTGCCTGTCGCGGTACTCAAGCCTTCTCAGATTTATGGGGTGGGAGAGTCGTTTCGAAAACATCAGCCTTTCCTGTACACCATCATGGACAAGGCCGAGAGAAACGAAGACATCGACATTTTCGGCTCGAACGACCCGCTGAGAAACTTCATTCACGCCGACGACATCGCCAAAATTATCTCGGCCATCATTGCGATGAAGATCGAAGGCGTCTATCGGTGCGTGAACCCCGACAACGTCAGATATTCGCAGATCGCGGCGGCGGCGATTTCGGCTTTTGCAAGCACGAGCAAAGTCAGGTTCCTGACGGACAAGCCCGATATCCCGGACAACGGCTTTTCCTGCGACGACACGTTATTCCGGATGGTCGACTATCTTCCCCGCGTTTCCTCCGTGCAAGGCATGCAGATGGAAGCGGTTCATCGAAAGCTGGCATCGTGACGACGATACTGGTTTCCGGCGCCGCCGGAATCGTCGGCTACGGAATCCTTCGCTCCCTGAGGATGTCGAAGCGACCGATGAAGCTCATCGGCACCTCGATCTATACCGACTCGGTCGCACCAGGATTTTGCGACGTGTTTGAAGCCGTACCCAGGACCGATGCTTCGGACTACATCGATCAGCTTGTCGCGCTCCTGCGCAAGCATCGGGTCGACGTGGCGTTCCCCGGCATCGATGCCGACATGTACAAGTGGGCGGATCATGTCGCTGAACTTAAAGCGACGGGAACCAAGGTGGTTCTCAACTCACGAGCGCTGATCTCCATGTGCTCGGACAAATGGGCATTCTACGAACGGCAGCGGGAATTGATGCCGACCTATGCGATCCCGAGCTATCTGGACATGGACTTCGATGCCCTCAAAGCCAATTGCGGCCTGCCGTTCTTGCTGAAGCCTCGTCGGGGCTTTGGCTCGAAGGGCATCGTGGTGGTCGAGACTGCGGAGCAGCTTGCCAAGATTGCTCCCGCGACAAAGACAACGTTGATGGCTCAACCCATCGTCGGGCGAGACGACGACGAATTCACGGTGTCCGCGTTCTGCGACGGTCAAGGCGGCTATTCAGCCTCGATGGCGCTTCAGCGAAGACTTTCCAAGGATGGATTCACGGAAAAGGCCGAAGTCGTCGACCAGGCCGAGTTCTCCGAAGCGGTCCGGGATTTGTGCAAGGCGTTTTCGCCGATCGGACCGACAAATTTTCAGTTTCGCAAGACCGATGCAGGTCTGAAGTTGCTCGAGATCAATCCGCGGATTTCGTCATCCACCTCGATCCGCGCCGCCTTTGGCTACAACGAAGCGCTCATGGCGGTCGACATGGCTATCGAGCAACGACTGCCGGTGCAACCGGACATAAAGCGTGGCAGAGCCGTCCGCTATACCGAGGATTTCATCTTCCATGACAATAGCGTTCATCTCTGACATCCACGGAAATTTCGAGGCGCTGACAGCGGTTCTCGCCGAGATCGACCGTATGCGCGTCGCCGAGATCGTCTGCGTCGGCGACGTGGTCGGCTATTATTCCCAGGTGAACGAATGCTGCGATGAACTGAAGCGACGCGGCATCCACAGCGTTCTCGGCAACCACGACTGGTACCTGGGCTTCGGCGGGTTCTGCACCCGATCCAAGAGCGTGAACGAGTGCCTGGCTTATCAGAGAAAGGCGATCACGTCCGAAAACGTGAACTGGCTGAGGGCCTTTCACCTGCAAATGCAGGTCGGGAATGTTCAGGTCGTTCACGCCGGATGGGGCGATCCGATCGACGAGTACCTGACCAACCCGAGCGAAGACTATTTCGCGCGCCTGTCCGGCACCCATTTCGTGAGCGGCCATACCCACGTGCAAAGCATCCACCGCTTCGGCGCAAAGACCTACTGCAATCCGGGGTCCGTGGGCCAGCCGCGCGACGGCGATCCACGCGCCGCGTTTGCAACCTTCGACGGCGAGACCTTCGCGCTGCACCGGGTCAAGTACGACATGCAAAAGGTCTTTGACCTGATGGAGACCGCTGGATTCCACGACTACTACTATGGCGGGCTGAAGACTGGCGCGAAAAATCTCAGGCGGCTCGCGGATTGAGCGTCGGGATCTCAGCGCCCTCTCCTCTCATCAACATAGCAACGTGTGAGCACAAATCATGACGCCAAGCGATCCGCAGGACGCGCAGAACTTTACCTTTGCTGCCCAGGACGAAGTGGCCGCTTACGGCCGGCTGCAGGAACTGATGAAGACGTCGCCGATGCCTGCGCGCGAATTCCACGCGAATCTCGGCCTGTTCCTCAATCGCCCGTCGCTGGCGCGTATTCTCTTCATGCACGATCTCTATTCGATGACCCTGCACACGCATGGCGTCATCATGGAATTCGGCGTGCGCTGGGGGCAGAACATGGCGCTGTTCACGACGATGCGCCACATCTACGAGCCCTACAACATGAGCCGCAAGGTTGTTGGCTTCGATACGTTCGAGGGCTTCCCGTCGGTAGCGCCCCAGGATGGCGATTTCGACGGGCTGAAGGTCGGCGGGCTCAGCGTCACGCCCCATTACGAAGACGTACTGGCAGACATCCTGTCGGCGCAGGAGAAGCTCGCACCGCGCAGCCACCTTCGCAAGTTCGAGTTGGTCAAGGGCGACGTGACCGAAACCCTTCCCGTGTATCTGGAGAAGCATCCCGAGACGATCATCTCGCTGGCCTATTTCGACCTTGATCTCTACGAGCCGACGAAGAGATGCCTCGAACTCATTCGCCCCTATCTGGCAAAGAACAGCATCGTCGGGTTTGACGAGTTGGTCCTCGCCGAGAATCCGGGCGAAACCCTGGCCCTGCGCGAGGCATGGGGCACCCAGGGCTATCGCATCTGCCGCAGCACGATCTCGCCGCAGCAGAGTTACGTCGTATTCGAATGAGGCGTCGATCTCGACGCCGGACCGTTTTCGGACGAACCGGGCTTAAGGCCTATACGTTCTGTTGAACCAGATCGTAGTTTTCGGCGATGATCTCGCCCAGCTTCGATACCGAGTTGAACATCAGCAAATCGACGATCGATAGATACGGCACATGAGGCTGCCCGAACTGCTGATAAGGAAACGGTCGCGCGCGAAGCGCTCTGAATTCGATTCCACGGGCACTGAAAGCATTGGCATCGTAGAGCTCCAGGCCGCCGATCGCGTTGATGTACTTTTGCGTGCCTTCCGCTTCGCACAATGCAAGCACCCTATCCTGGAACTTGAGCGAATGATCGATCGGCACCTCGGACGAGATTTTGAATGAGGTCTTCAAACCGAGATGCTCGCAGGTCATCTGCAACGAATTGAAGAGATAGCGAAATAGATTAGGATCTTGAAAGCCAACAATCTCTTCCAGAAGTGGAAAGGTCTGCTTGAAGAAAGGCGCGGTTCTATAGGCCCCTTGCCATTGATTGAGCAGCTTTGCACGGTCGAAGTCGGCCGCCAACTCCCTGTCGCGAATATCGAGGGCGTCCGAGTCCTTCTTCAACGGGAGCGAGAACAACGCGTCCTTGCCGTTGACCAGCATCCTGTTGCGGTTGATCCAGCCCTTTTTTACATATTTTACGTTATCATAGACGATGAAGAGATCGACCGCACTAATGAGCTGATAATAGCCGATATAAGGAAGAAAATACGGCTGCATGATCGCGAGTTTCATCGTGCGCGACGCCCTGTTAGCCCCAGATGCGCGCATCGTGAGTATAGGTAGTCGACGTCGCATTGTTGTTGCGCGGCACCACAAGCGGCGCGAAGCAAGCATACGCCTTGAAGAGGTGGTAGGTGCTGTTCCCCATCCCATCCAATCCTATCGTTGGCAGCATGCGGTTTCCGAGCGCCTCGATTCTGACAGGCCGGTTGTCCATCGGGAAACAGAGCTCCAGCAACCTCGACGCTCCCTGGGGAGAGATCGCGGTCCCGGCCGGGCCGAAACAACAATTGAGCCGGAGCGCGGCCACCTGAGAATTCGACCTCTGGAAAGCGGCATCACTCGCGTCATCCGGGTGGATGGGCCGAAAGACCATCATCGACTTCATGCCCTGCGCGAGCTCGAGATCAAGTATCGAATCCGTATTGTATCCGAGCACCAAAAGATCCCAGCTCCCAAGGGACGGAAGAAGCGCCTCCAGGCGTCCGATGATGTCGTGGCGGATGGTACAATCGTCCTCAAAGACAAGGGCAGGCTCATTCTGCTTGGCGATCCAGTTCAAGATCCGCCACAGTGAAGCGGCGCCGCCAACGGCTCCCCTGGTGAACTGCGATCCGGGCGCAACGAGCCGCATCGCCATCACCTCCTGATCGGTCAACTCAAGGCCATTCGTCGCGGAGAAGCGCTCGAAGGCGATTCCACAGCCCGCATTGCGCTTCAGGAAGTTCTCGAATTTCTCTGGATGGCGATCGAGATTAATGACGAAATTCTTCATATGCCAAAAGGACCGTTCGCGAATGGATGCCGGAGAGCGCCACTAGAATATTGATTCGCCAGTCGGGGCTAGTCCAAACGCGCCTGTCAATCGCGGATCACGTCGCGCACGAATGCTCCACGCAAGTCTCGATCTATATCGGTAAGCCGTCACAGACTTGAATCGATATTCAGGACTCGAGATGACTGCCGCAGTCCCGCTTGAATCTCTCACGCCCCTGGCCAGGAGCCCGCTTCATATCGTGCGTCCAAGGTTTCCAAGAACCGAACAGTTCTTGGCCGCTTTCGAAACCGCGCTGGAGACGGGCCAGGTCACGAACAATTCCCGCTGGGTCGTCGAATTCGAGACGCGCCTGAGCGAGTATCTCGGCGTTCCTACCCTTGTTTTCTGCAATGGCCAGATCGGGATGATGGCCATGTTGCGGGCTGCGGGAATCACCGGCGGCGAAGTCATCGTGCCGTCGTTCACGTTCAGCGCAACACCGCATGCCATCAAATGGGTCGGCGCCGAACCGGTCTTTGCCGACATTCTCGACGACCAGACGATGCGCCTCGACCCTGATGATGTCGAGCGCAGGATCACTGACCGTACCGTCGCCATTCTTGCTGTCGACGCTTATGGGATCGCCAGCGATTACGCGACGCTCGCCCGGATAGCCGAAACTCACAAGCTGAGATTTCTGGTCGATAGCGCGCCCTCTTTCGGAACGCGATTCAATGGGCAATTGGTGGGCGGCTGCGCAGACGCGCAGATGTTCAGCTTCCACGCCACCAAGGCTTTCGCAACAATGGAAGGCGGCTGCGTCTGCAGCCACGATTTGGAATTGCTCGCGCGCGTCAAGGCGATGCGCAACTTCGGGCAAGTCGACGGCGCCGATTGTCACGAGCCGGGCTTGAACGGGAAAATGCTCGAGATATCGGCCCTCATCGGCCTCGAGCAACTCAAGACGTTCGAGCAGGCCATTGCGACGCGCCGACACGCCGTCGAGCGCATGCGGACCGGGCTTTCCAAAATTCCCGGTTTGCGTGTGGGGCGAGAGCCTGCAGGCGTGCAAACGAATTGGCTCTATCTGCCGGTCGTCGTCGACGCCAGGGAGTTCGGGCTCGACCGGGATGCACTGACGTCAGCGCTCGAGACCCACAATGTCTTCGTCCGGAAGTATTACAGCCCGCCCTGCCACCACATGACCGCCTACACGACGCAGAGGGAAGTGAATTTACCCGTGACGGAAAGGGTCGCTTACAACGTCATTGCGCTCCCGGTCTACAACGACATGACCGACGAGGAATGCGATCTCATCGTTGCCGCCATCCGGTATGCGCGCCAATCGGCGCAAAACAGAACGAAGCCTTAATCGCATAGTCGCAGCCAACCCGATGTTTCCCAAGCATATAGAAGTCTAGGACATGCAGAAAGTTCTCGTCACTGGAGCAGGCGGCTATATCGGCATTCCACTGTGCCAGATGCTGGCCCAAAAGGGTTATTCGGTGACTGCGCTCGATCGATGTTTTTTCGGCCGGGATCGATTCATGCAGGCGGCTTCCCACCCGAACATCAAGATGCTCGTCGACGACATCCGCACCGTCGACCCCCAACAGTTCGAAGGCATGGACGCTGTCATCGATCTGGCGGGACTGAGCAACGACGCCTCCGCCGAAATCGACCCCGAGCTGACGGTCTCGATCAACCATCAGGGGGGCGTTCGTCTGGCTCGCGCGGCTAAGCGGGCCGGCGTTCGCCGCTATGTCTATTCGAGCTCGGCGTCGGTCTACGGCCACGGCCAGGAAGTGTCGCTCAACGAGCACGCGGTCTGCCGGCCGCAGACGCTGTATGCCGAAAGCAAGCTCCACGTCGAGGACGAGCTGCGCAAGCTGCAAAGCGATACGTTCGAAACGGTCATCTTGCGCAACAGCACCGTGTTTGGCCTGGCTCCGCGCATGCGCTTCGACCTCGCCATCAACGTCATGACGCTCCGCGCCTGGAAGGAGCGGGTGATCTACGTCATGGGAGGCGGCGAGCAATGGCGGCCGTTCATCCACGTTCATGACGTCTGCCGCGCCCTGATGATGGGCATCGAGAGCGAAGCGTCAGTCGTGTCCGGGGAAACGTTCAACGTCGGCAGTGACGATCTCAACTATCAGATCAAGCAGCTCGCCAACTTCGTCAAGGACATCATCCCGAACATCGTTACGCATACGATCCCGGATGCGACGGACAAGCGAACCTATAATTTGTCCTTTGCCAAGATCATCCAACGCCTGAAATTCGATCCATCCTCCCGCGTCCATGAAGGTATCGTGGAGATAAAACAGGCTCTGGAGCGTGGCACGGTGAGTGGCGACGATCCCACCACCCATACGCTGGGATGGTACCGTTCCCTGATCGACTGGGAAAAGCGGATCAAGGAATTGTCGTTCAACGGCAAGATCTTGTGATCGCTCAAGGCACCAGTTCGGGCGGCGGCGAGCGATCCAGGACGTCGCCCTTGGCACCCTCGAGCAGGTCGACGCCGTAGGTCTCGACCACGAGCGGCCCGCGCTTGCGCTGCAGCTCGGCGACACGCGTCACATGCGTGAAGAGATCGTTGAGGAAGGGATGGCCATCGGGCCTGACTTCGTCGACATAGAGCAGCTTGCCTGCGAGCAGTTTCGGATCCGGCTCGGGCATGTTGACCCAGCGGATGCGCTGGTTCTGCTGCACCACGCAGGCCCCGCGCGGCAGATAGAAGGCGAGCCAGCCGGTGGTGCCGTAATCAGGCGTGAGCACGCAGGTCGCACCATGGCGCACGCGTTCTGCTTCGATATTGGCAGCGAGCTCGCGCCAGCCGACGCCGACGCTGCGCACGGTCGCATCGCGGCGATAACCGGATAGCCAGCCTGTATTGGCCTGCAGGATCAGTGCGGCGAACATCACGATGCCAGCAGGCGCGGCCCAGCGCAGGCAAAAATCCACCAGGCGTCGCGCCCGCGGCTTCCACTGTGCAAGGTTGGCGGCGGCTGCGGCGGCGACAATGAACGGCGGATAAACCGGCGCAAACCAGTTGGCCTCGACGCGCGCATGCAGCGAATGCCAGAAGAAATAGACGACAATGGTCCAGAACATCGTCTCGATCAGCACGCGGGAGGCCAGCGCGCCGGCCCGGCGCCAGGTCAGCGCATGCAGGCCCATCGCGCCAAGGATGAAGACCAGCGGCGTCGCGAATGCGATCTGGGTCGGGATCAGCTCGGCGATGAAGACCGGGCGGAAATCCTCGATCTTGGCGCGCCCGAGCTGCTTGACGAACGAGACCCAATGATGATCCGCATTCCACAGGATCACCGGCGAGAACAGCGCCAGCGCGACGAGGCCGCCGAGATAGGGCCAGGGCGAGAGGAACCAGCGCCGCAGTTTCGGCACGGAAGCGAGCCAGATCAGGATCGCAGCGCCAAAGAACATCGCAGTGTACTTCGACAGCAGCGCCGCGCCGACGGCTGCGCCGACCGCAAGCCACCAGACACCGCGGCCAGTCTCGAGCACCTTGGCGAGGAAGAACAGCACGAAGCTGGAGGCAACCAATAACGGCGCATCCGGCGTCACGATCAGCGTGCCGACGGAGGCCATCATGGTGACGTTGAGCAGGATGGCGCTGGTCGCAGCCACCCGCGCACCGCCGAACAGGATCGCGGCCGAGCGATAGATCGCATAGCTCATCGGAAGCGCGAGCAGGATCGAGACCAGGCGGACGCCGAGCTCGGTATCGCCGGCGATCATAGTGCCGGCACGGATGACGTAAGCCACCATCGGCGGGTGGTCGTAATACCCGCCCGCCAGATTCTTCGACCACATCCAGTAATAGGCTTCGTCGAAGGTGATCGGCGTGAAGGCGGCCGCGACCAGCCGCAAGACGACCAGCGCGAGAATCACCAGCGCCGTATTGCGGACGATCCGCGCGTCAGCCCCACCCATAGCTGAATCCTTGGCGCGCTATTTCTTGCGCCAGACGAACAGTCCGGACATCGCGTAATTCCACACCACGCCCATCAGCGCCCCGGCCATGCCGGCCAGCCACCAGATCGGCTCCTGATCGTAGACAGAGAAGGCCACGCCGACATTGGCGAGCAGGCCGACGCTGCAGACGACGTAGAACATGATCAGGCCGCGCAGGATCGCAAAACCCTTCAGCCGCTGATCGCGATAGGTGAGGAAGTTGTTCATGATGAAATTGGTGGTCATGGCGACGATCGCACCGGCGGCCTGCGCCTCCGCGAACGGCACCCTGATCAGCTGAAGTGCGATGAACAGCGTTGCGAGATGCACCATGAGGCCGATGCCGCCGACCATCGCGAACAGGATGAAGCGCAGCGAGACGATGTCGTTGGTCAGCTTCGCCAGCACGAGGCCGAGGAAGTCGAGCGCCACCAGGGAATCGAGCTTGCTTTCGCCATGCTGGCGGGCGCCGAACGTGTAGGGAATTTCGATCGCACGCAGGGAGCCGTGCGCGGTCGCAACGAGGTCGAGCAGGATCTTGAAGCCGTGCACCGAGAGTTTCGGCGCCAATTGCTCGAAACGGTCGCGGCGAACCATGAAGAAGCCGCTCATCGGATCGGCGATCTCGACCCGGAGTATCTTCCTGGCGACCTCGGTCGCCAGCGCGCTGGCGCCGGCGCGCTGCTTGTTGAAGCCTTCGCTCTTGTAGCCCTCGATGTAGCGGCTGCCGACGACAAGGTCGGCCTTGTCGCTTGCGAGCAGCAGCAGCATCTTCGGCAGCTGGGTTTCGTCGTGCTGGAGGTCGGCGTCCATCACGGCCGCATAAGGCGCGCTGGAGGCCAAAATGCCCTCGATGCAGGCGCCTGACAGGCCGCGGCGGCCGATACGGCGGATGCAGCGCACGCGGCTGTCCTTCTGCGCCAGTTCGCGCACGACGTCCCAGGTGCCATCAGGCGAGTTGTCGTCGACGAACACGACCTCCCAGGCGACGTTGGGAAGCGTCGCCTCCAGCCGCCGGTACAGCACGGTGACGTTGTCGCGCTCGTTGAAGGTCGGGACAATGACCGACAGTTCCGGCCCCTCTTGGGTCTGGCCGTCGACGCCCGGTTTGATCGCTTCATTCATGACGGCAGCGTATATCCGCCGCGTCCTGCGCTGCCAAGCCGGAGCTTTTTCAGGGAGACAGCCCCAAAAGGGGGCCTAAAATGCCAACGACCCCGGAACGGCGGGACCGCGCGTACATCCGGCGCAGGCCCAAGCTATTCCAAGGTCGTTCCAGCGCCGGAGCTTTTGACTCAACGTCGCCGTTACAAGCTAAATGGGAATGGCTAAGCCGCTTTGCAAGTGGCCGAAACCGCCCTTTTCAGGCCATTATTGATTCGGGACTTCCCGGATCACCGGGCCCCGAGGCGCGGGGGCCACAGGGGCGGCAGGCGCCATGGCGGCGGGGGCTGGATCGACCTTGGCCGGCTTGGGGGGCTTGCCGTACTGGCCGATCGGCCCGAAGACGACGGCGACTGCGAGCACGACCGCGGCGACGATCGCGCCAAAAATGCCACCTACCGACTCAGACGACATACCACCACGTCCCTGTTCCAGATGAGCCCTCTCATATCACGGATGAAGGCGCGGTCGGAAGGGCTGCCGGGCCGCAACAGGTCATGGCCCTATTTCGTCGGCGGCCGGTGCTTGACGTAGGCGGTCACGATGTCCTTCTGCGCCGACTCCACCGCCCTGTTCGCGGTCGCGAGATGGGCACCGGAATCGATGTTCGGATATTGCGAGGTGAGATAGTCGAGTAGCGCCACCCGGTAATACTGCCGCTCCGACGGGCAGGCCCCGGCCACCGAGCGACCGAACTCCTGCTCCGACAGGCCCTGATTGCTGTCGCGCGAATACTCCCGCGCCAGGCAATGCCAGTAATCGTCGCGGCCCTGCATGGCGAGCTTCTGCGCGCCTTTCGCATCGTCGTCATCCGCCCTCGCAACAGGCGTCATGGCAGCAGATGTCATCATGACGAGCGCCGCTCCCAGTATCAGCATCCGCATCTTGTTCTCCCTTTTTTTCGCAGATCGCGAGGCGAGCTTAGACGGGATGCGACAACTGGCCAATCACATCTGGTTTGAATAGGATGCAGCCATCCCCTTCCCGTCGATGCGAGATCCTCCGTGGCCAAAGCAAAAACCGCGTCCAAGAAATCCGGCAACATCTACATCGGCATCGGCGGCTGGACCTTCGAGCCCTGGCGCGGCGTGTTCTATCCAGAGAAGCTGACGCAGGCGAAGGAGCTGTCCTACGCCGCCTCGAAGCTGACCTCGATCGAGATCAACGGCACCTATTACGGCTCGCAGAAGCCGGAGAGCTTTCGCAAATGGGCGAGCGAAGTGCCCGATGGTTTTGTGTTCTCGGTCAAGGGGCCGCGCTTTGCCACCAACAGGCGCGTACTGGCCGAGGCCGGCGATTCCATCAAACGCTTCTACGATTCCGGCGTGCTGGAACTCGGCGACCATCTTGGCCCGGCGCTGTGGCAGTTCGCGCCGACCAAGAAATTCGACGGCGCCGATTTCGGCAAGTTCCTGGAGCTGTTGCCACGCAAGCTCGACGGACGCCCGCTGCGTCACGTGGTGGAGGTGCGCCATGACAGTTTCTGCACACCCGATTTCATCGCGCTGATCCGCCAATTCGAGACGCCGGTCGTGTTTGCCGAACACGGAAAATATCCAGCGATTGCCGATGTCGCCGGCGATTTCGTCTATGCCCGGTTGCAGAAGGGCAATGACGAGATCAAGACCTGCTATCCGCCGAAGCAGCTGGACGCCTGGGCCGAACGTTTTCAAGCCTGGGCGGAGGGAAGTGAACCCGACGACCTGCCGAAGGTTGACAAGGCGAAGCCGAAGAAGGAACCGCGCGACGTGTTCGCCTATGTCATCCACGAGGGCAAGGTGCGCGCACCGCACGGCGCCATGGAATTGATCGCGCGAGTGAGCTGAGGAGAATGGATGGCCACGGCGAAGAAACTCTTCACCATCGGCTATGAGCAGACGCCGCCCAAGGCCGTGCTGGATGAGCTCGAGCAGGCCGGTGTCAAGCTTGTGGTCGACGTACGCGCGGTGACGTCGTCACGGCGGCCGGGCTTTTCCAAGAAGCAGCTGGCCGCTGGCCTCGACGAGCGCGGCATTGCCTATGTCCACCTTGCTGGCCTCGGCACGCCGAAGGAAGGCCGCCTCGCCGCGCGCAGCGGCCAATACGACGTGCTGGAGAAGATCTTCGCAAAGCACCTGAAGACACCGGAGGTCAGGGAGCAGATGGACGAACTCTCGGCGCTGGTGAAGAAGGCCGGCCCGGTCTGCCTGCTCTGCTACGAGCGCGACCACACCCATTGCCACCGCCAGATGATCGCGGAAATCATCGAGGAGCGCGAAGGCGTGGCGGTGAAGAATCTGGCGGGGCGGCAGCTGTAGCCGTCATTCCGCTCCTGCCAGCTTGAACGTCCCCTCCATCATCTGCACGCAGGCACCGCCGACATGCGCTGACACGATCTTGCCGTCCCGCTTGACGACGCGCGTCTGCAGGATGCTCGGCCGGCCCATGTCAAAGCCTTGGCCAACGGTGAGCTTCAGTTCGCCGTCACTGAAGGGATCGAGATCGGCGAACAGCGCGGCGGCGGCGACGGTGGCGCTGCCGGTGGCGGGATCTTCGGCGAGTCCGCCAGCACCGCGCATGAACATACGCGCCTGCCGCTCGGTCGGCGCCTCGGACGCCGGCACGTCGCGCGTGTAGAACCACACGGAGCGGGCATCGTCGCGAGGAAGGACCCTGCCAAACGCGGCTGCGTCGGGCCTCGCGCGCTTGAGCGCATCGCGCGAATGCACCTCTGCCACGAGGAACGGCGTTCCAACACCGACCACTTGCGGCGCATGGTGATCGGTCCTGATGTCATCAGCCGTCAACGAGATGCAGGCTGCAACGTCAGCGGCCGAGACTTCCGCCAGTCGCGACAGCGGCTGCGGCGCGGTGAGCTCGGTGCCGACCACCCTTCCCTGCTCGCGAAAAATGTCGACCGGCACGAGGCCCGCAATCTCCTCGAACAAAAGGCGTGGCTTCGGCTCTTTCGCAAGACTTGCCAGCACGAAGGAGGTGCCGACATTGGGATGACCGGCGAACGGCATCTCCCTCACCGGCGTGAAGATGCGCACCTCGGCGTCGTTGGCCTTGTCGCGCGGCGGCAGCACGAAGGTCGTCTCGGAATAGTTAAACTCCGTCGCGATCGCCTGCATCTGACGCGTCGAGAGCCCGGCAGCATCGAGCACCACGGCGAGCTGGTTGCCGCCGAAGGCGCGGTCGGTGAACACGTCGACGGTGACGTAGCGGCGCTGCATGGTGTTTCCTCACGCAAATGGCGGCCGCAAACCGGCCGCCTCCCGCAGCACTCTACAAGGGCAAAATATCGCTCGTCATGCCCCAAAATTGAGTGCAATCGGAGCAATCGCTGCGCGTATCAGAAGCGAAAGAGAGGCCGCGGCGAGGACAGCACTTGCGCGCGTTCGCGCCCGTCGGCCACGAGGATGTCGAGAAATTGGCGGTTCTTCGCGTAGGTTTGCGTTGCCTCGAACTGCGTATGCGGCCAGTCGCTGCCCCACAGCAGGCGATCGAGACCATAGGCACTGCGAAGCAGCGGATAGGCCTCCTTCGCAAAGCTCTCGCCGGCTGGGCCGTTGCGATACGGCGCAGAGATCTTGACCCACACGTTTCGCGTCGCCCCTAACTTCAGCACGGATTGAAAGCCGGGATCTGAGACGCCGAGCTTGGGATCCGGCAGCGCAAAATGATCGAGCACGACAGTGACGCCGAGATCGAGCAATTGCGGGGTGAGCACGGCGAGATCGGACGCGTTGCGCTGGATCTCGACCTGCCAGCCCATCGCCTTCAGGTTGGCGAGCAGTCCCTTCCATTCGCTCGCCGCGAGATCGGGCAAGGGCTGGCCGACGAGATTGAGGCGGATGCCGACGATGCCGGCTTTGTCGAGCGCGCGCAGCTCATCTGCCGAAATAGAGGGATCGACGACAGCGATGCCGCGCAGGCGGCCATTGGTCTGCTTCAGGCAATCGACGAGGTAGGAATTGTCGGTGCCGAGGAAGCTGGGCTGCACCAGCACGCCGTTGCTCATGCCGTTGTGGTCGAGCTGCTCGAGATACAGCGACAGCGGCGCGTCGTATTCGGGCGCATAGCGCCGGCCCGGTGCGAGCTTCAATCCGCGATGGAAGACATGGGCGTGGGTATCGATCACAGGCATCGTCGCCTCACCTGCCGCTTTGCCCGCAGCCGCACTTGCCACCAGGGCTGCAGCGCCCGCGCCGAATTGGCGGCGCGTCAGGCCGCGCTTGAACGATGTCATGGTTGTTGCTCCTCATTCCCGTCAAACGCGGGCGGCTGCGGCCTGCTCGAACACCTTGCCGCGGGTCTCGGGCAGGAGAACCACCGCGATCAGCACCAGCGCATAGGCGAACGCCGCGTCGATGCCGATTGCGGGCCCGAGGCCGATGCGATCACTGAGAAAGCCGACCAGGAAGGGAAACGCGGCGGAGACCACGCGGCCGAAATTGTAGCAGAAGCCGACGCCGGTGCCGCGCACGCCGGCCGGATAGAGCTCGCTGAACAGCGCGGCCATGCTCGCAGGGATTCCGGCCGAGAAGAAGCCAAGTGGAAAGCCGAGCAACAGCATCTGGCCGTTGGTCAGCGGCGCAAAGATGTAGACCAGCACGGTGACGATGCAGGCGCTGGCGAAGAACGCGACATTGGCGCGACGGCCGATGCGGTCGCTGATGATCCCGCTGGCGACACAGCCGCAGAAGAAGGCGATGATGATGACGGCGAGATATCCGCTGGAGCCGAGCACCGACAAGTGCCGCACTTCGCGCAAGTAAGTCGGCAGGAACGTCGTCAGTGCGGCATAGCCGCCATGGGCGCCGATGCCGAACAGACCGCCGACCAGGGTCGAGCGCAGCACATCGCGATGGAAGATGCCTGCCAGCGTGGCGAAGAACGGCGCTTCTGCGTCCTTGGCCACGGCGCGCGGCGGCTCCTTCAGCCCGCGGCGGATGAAGATGATGAGCAGCGCCGGCAACAATCCGATCGCAAACAGGATGCGCCAGGCGATATCGGCCGGTGCATAAGTGAAGACCAGCGCGGACAGCAGCACGGCCGCGCCCCAGCCGACCGCCCAGGCGCTCTGTACCGTGCCAAGCGCCTTGCCGCGATGTTCGGGGCGGATGATCTCGGCCATCAGCACCGCACCGCAGGCCCATTCGGCGCCGAAGCCGAGGCCCTGGATCGCCTTGAGCACCAGGAGCTGGGTGTAGCTCATCGCGAATGCCGACGCGAAGGTCGCGAGCGCGAAGGTCGCGACCGTGATCTGGAGTGCTTTGACGCGGCCGAAGCGATCGCCGAGTGCGCCGCCGAGCCAGCCGCCGAACGCGCCGAAGAACAGGGTAACCGAGCCGAGCAGTCCCGCATCAGCCTTGCTGATGCCGAAGGCTGCGATCAACGCCGGAATCGCGAGGCCGAACATCTGAACGTCGAGCGCATCCAGCGCCCAGCCGCCAAAACTTGCCCAGAACGTGCGCCGCTCCAGCGGCGAGCTTTCGCTATACCAGTTCGACATGTTCCCTACCCCTGTACTCGTTATTGCTTGATGACGTTGAAGAGCCGCTTTATCGGATCTCGGCATGGTAGCGGAAGCGGTCCGCCGGCCCGCGCGACCTGCGCCATTCGATCGGCCGCCGCTCGAGGTCGAGCGCGAGGCGCTCGATCACGATCAGCGGCGCATGGGCCTCGAGCCTGAGCAGGCGCGCCTGCATCTCGTTGGCGGTCTCGACCGTCAGAATTTCCTCGGCGGAAACCACCACCTCACCGCAGCGCTCCTCATATAGCGGATACAGCAGGTCGCCGAACTCAGCGGTATCGATTTCGAGAATTGGCGCGAAGCGCGATTGCTGGAGCCAGATCTCTTCGGCGAGCAGCGGCACATCATCGATCAACCGCAGGCGCGACAGGCTGACAACGGGTTCACCGACCGGCATGCGCAGCGCCGATGCCACGGCTGAAGTCGCCGGCACGCTTCTGCGCCGGAGGATGCGGCTCTTGGGCACGCGCCGCTCGCCGCTTTCGGACTGGAAACGGAAGAAGCGGAACAGCGAGGAATTGAACCGCGCACGGCGCACGAAGGTGCCGCGGCCCTGCTGGCGCTCCAGCGCGGCATCCGCCACGAGTTGGTCGATCGCCTTGCGCACGGTGCCGATGGCGACACCGTAATGCGCGCCAAGCTCGGCCTCCGATGGAATCGGCTCGCCCGGCCGCCATTCATTGCGGTTGATCCGCGCGGCGAGGTCGTCGCGCAGGCGCTGGTAGCGGGGCAGACGACCGTCGCGCGGAGCTGAATTCATATAGTCATATAGATGACTAGTTGAAAGAGGAGTCAAGCGCTACTGGAATACCGCATATGCCAGCAGAAACAGCCGGGCTGGCGGCACTGGCCAGCCCGGCTTCGCCGGGTTCGAACTCAGTTCGTAGCTTTCGGCATGCAGGGCGGCTCCTTGTAGGGAGCGGTCGCATAGGCCGCCTCGGCCGGCGCCCTGACGCAATCCGCCGTCGCATGCGCAACACCACGCCGGGCGGGGGCCGCATCGCGGGCCGACGCGGCCTCGATTTGATAAACGGCCGCGGCAATCACGGCGGCCGAGACGACGCTCAATCGGATCATGGATATTCTCCGCGTAGCAAATGGAGGTCGAAACAATTTCGACGTCCCGAATGCAAGAGCGGAGGGCAGCCCAGGATATTTCGGCACGCGCCTTCAAAGAAACGCGAGCAGTCCCCTCACCCCAATTGAAACACCGCGACCGGCTGCTCATAACCGCGCACGGTGACTTCGCCGAGCGCGACCGCATCCTCGCCGTCGTCTCCGAGCGCCTCGCGCACGGACGCCGAGATCAGGAGCTGCGAGCCGAACTCCTTGTTGAGCGCCTCGAGCCGCGATGCAAAGTTCACGGTGTCGCCGATCACGGTGTATTCCTTGCGCCGGGGCGAGCCGATATTGCCGGCGACGACCTCGCCGAAATGAATGCCGATGCCGATTCTCAGCGGCCAGCTCGTCTGCGCATTGATGTGATCCATCGCGGTCAGCATGTCGCGGCCTGCGGCGACCGCACGATGCGCGGCATCGGACGCCTCCAGCGGCGCGCCGAACAGCGCGAGAAATCCGTCGCCCAGAAACTTGTTCACGATGCCGCCATGGCGGTCGAGAATGTCGACCAGCACGGCGAATGCGCCGTCGAGCCGGTCGACGACCTCTTGCGGGGTGCGCGACTGCGCGCCGGCGGTGAAGCCGCGGAAATCGACGAACATCACCGCGACGCGCCTGATATCGCCGGCGACGCTCGTCCCCTCCGCCATCAGCCGCTCGACCACCTGCGGCGAGACGTGCTGGCCGAACAGGTTGGTCACCCGATCGCGCGCGGTGGCCGCCGCGATGCTCGCGCTGAATTGTCGCCGCAACTGCGCGCCGACGGAGCCCGCAAGCACGCCGCAGACCAGGATCACCATGCTGCGCACGGTGTGGAAATAGATCAGGGGTTCTCCGGTGTCGCTTGCGGAATTGTAATACAGCGCGACTGTCAGGAGTTCGGCGGCTGCGACAAATCCCGTGAAGGTAGACAGCCAGAAATCGAGCCGCAGCGTCGAAAGAATGACGAAGATGAAATAGACCATCGGCAACACGAAACCGAGCGCAGGCCCAGCGCCCATGCTGCGGATCTGCAGGATCAAGATGAGCGTCGGCAGCGACGTCTCGATAAAGGCGCCGATATAGCGCCTGACCACCGGCAGGTCGCGATCAAGCTTGAGGTTTCGCCTGATCTGGCTGTGGACCCAGACCTCGAACAGCAGGAATCCTGCCACAAGGACGTATTCGCGGACCATCCCCTCGGTCCCGCGCCAGATCCGGTTCGCGATGGCAGGGTCGATCACGAAGGTCGCCGTGAGCAAGACCAGCATGACGAGGCCCGTGGCGATCAGCGCCTTCACCCGCAGCAACTCGGTGCGCAGCACTTCGCGCGTCAGCTCGCGCTCGAACTCCTCCGACAAGACGGCCCTTTGCCGGGCTTTCAAAAAGCTGACCATTCCATCCCCCGATTCCGGGGCAGTTTGCCTCAATCCAGCGTGCGGCGGAAGCGCGTCACGGCGATGGTCATGGCGACCAGCATCAGCGCTGCCAGCGCAAGCGTATCGAACCGCAGGTTCGGCATGGAGGCGCCCTTCAGCATGATGGCGCGGACGATGCGAATGTAGTGCGTCAGCGGCAGGCATTCGCCGACATATTGCGCCCAGGCCGGCATCCCCGCGAACGGGAACATGAAGCCGGACAGCAAGATGCTTGGCAGGAAGAACATGAATGACATCTGTATCGCCTGCAATTGATTCTGCGCGATGGTCGAGAACGTGTAGCCGATCGCGAGATTTGCAGCGATGAAAAGGGTCGAAAGAGCCGCCAGCAGGAACAGACTGCCGAGCACCGGCACGCCGAACAGGAACACTCCGATATTGACGATCAGGAAGGCCTGGATGAAGCCGACCAGGATGTAGGGCACGATCTTGCCGATCATCACCTCGACCGGTTTGATCGGCATCGACAGGAGGCTCTCCATAGTGCCGCGTTCAATCTCGCGCGTCACCGACAGCGCCGTGAAGATCAGCATCGTCATGGTGAGAATGGTGCCGACCAGTCCCGGCACGATGTTGAGCCGCGATTCCGCCGCCGGATTGTAGCGCGCATGCGCGCGGATCTCGAACGGCATCGCCGGGGGATCGCCGATATAGAGATCGTGCGCAAGTGCCGTCTGCACGATCATGCCGAGCGCGCCGAGTGCGGAGCTTGCGGCGACCGGATCGGTCGCGTCGGCTGCAACCAGCAGCGCCGGCTTGTCGCCGCGCCGCACAGCGCGTTCGAAACCGCGCGGGATCTCGACGCCGAACAGCACCTTGCCGGACTTCAGCAAATTGTCGAACTCGTCGACGTCGTGCACTTCGTAGACGAAGCGGAAATAGGCGGTATTCTCCAACGCCTTCAGGACCGAGCGGGCAAGATCCGAGTCCTCCTGCAGCAGCACCGCGCTCGGCAGATGGTGCGGCGTGGTGTTGATGGCATAACCGAACAGGAGGAGCTGCATCACCGGGATCGCCACGATCATCGCAAACGACACGCGGTCCCGCCGAAGCTGAATGAACTCCTTCGCCATCATGGCATAGGAGCGGCGCCAGAAGCCGAAGCGGTCGCGGATCTCCCGCACTGGGCCGGTTGTCCGGATGCTGCTCATTGGAAATTGTCCTTGGAACGGCCCATCAACTCGATGAAGACGTCTTCCAGCGACGGCGCCGATTTCAGCCAGTGTAGGTCGCCCTTCTCGCGCCACGGCGCGATGCTGGCTTCGAGAGCCGCGACGTCGCGGCCCGAGACGTGCAGCGAGGTGCCAAACGGCGCCACCATGTCGATTCCGGGCTTGCCGGCGAGCTGGGCCGCGAGGCCATTCAACTCGCCGGTGACGGTGTAGGTCGTCAGCGCGGACTTCGCGATCACCTCGTCAACGGTACCGTGCGCCAGGAGATGGCCATAAGCGATATACGCGATCTCATGGCAACGCTCGGCCTCGTCCATGTAATGTGTCGAGACCAGCACGGTGAGACCACCTGCGGCGAGCGCATGGATCTCGTTCCAGAAATCGCGCCGCGCCTTGGGATCGACGCCCGCGGTCGGCTCGTCCAGGAGCAGCAATTCCGGATTGGGCAGGGTGCAGGCCCCCAATGCAAGACGCTGCTTCCAGCCGCCGGAAAGCTCGCCCGCGAGCTGCTCCTCGCGGCCCGAGAGGCCGAGCCGCTTGATCATGTCGCGGGCAGCCCCGCGCGCGTCGGCAAGGCCATAGAGCCGCGCAACGAATTCGAGGTTCTCGCGCACGGAAAGATCCTGGTACAGGCTGAAGCGCTGCGTCATGTAGCCGACTTTGCGCTTGATCTTTTCCGCGTCCTTCAGGATGTCGTAGCCGAGGCAGGTGCCCTCGCCGCTGTCGGGCGTCAGCAGGCCGCAGAGAATGCGGATGGTCGTGGTCTTGCCCGAGCCGTTCGGCCCGAGGAAGCCGTAGATCGAGCCGCGCTTCACCTGCATCGACAGGTCGTGCACGACCTCGCGACCACCAAACGATTTGGTCAGGCCCTTGACGTCGATCGCGATCTCGTTGCTCACGCTCATCGCTTGTCCGCCACCGGGGTCTTCGGGTTGAGATAGACGTCGATCGGCTGGCCGACCCGCAACGCATCGGGCCGCGACGGCCGCGCCTGGATGAGGTAGACGAGCTTGTCCCTCTCCTCGAGGCTGTAGATGACGGGCGGGGTGTATTCGGCCGAGGTCGCGATGAAGTAGATCTTTGCGGTGAGGTCGGCGGCGCAATTGTCGCAGGCGACCCGCACCTCGTCGCCGATCGACAGCTTCGGCAACTCCGTTTCCGGCACGAAGAAGCGCAGCTTCATGTTGCCGGGCGGCATGATCGAGAGCACCGGCCGCTGCGCGGCGACCATCTCGCCCTCGCGGAAATAGATCTGCTGGATGGTGCCGGCGACCGGGGCAAAGCCCTTGCGCCGCGCCAGCCGCGTCTCCGACGTCACCACCCGCGCCTGCGCGACCCGTAAGTCAGAGACAGCGGAATCCAGAGTGGCTTGCGTGCCGGAGCCGGTTTTGCGCAGGGACTCTGCGCGATCGAACACCTGCTGCGCGTTGGCCAGCGTCGCCTTGGTCTGGTTGAGATCGGCCAGCTGGAGGTCGTCGTCGACGGAATAGAGGGGATCGCCGACCTTCACCAAATCGCCCTCGCGGATATCGAGCTTGGTCACGCGGCCTGCCTCGTCCGGACTGACATAGATCATGTCGGCCTCGACCCATCCCTGGAAACCGGGATCGCGCTTCTCCTTGCAGCCGGCTAGTCCGGTTGCGAGCACGGCGGCCAATGCGACTGCAAAAATCCTTTGCGACGACGTCATGTCGTCCTCCGTTCGCCAAAGATCAAATCGAGATGGACGCGCAGCATGTCCTGCGCATCGAGCGGCGCGTGCCGCGCAAACAGGCTCTGCCAGATCACCGCGATCATCGCCGGCGCGATCACAATCTGCGGATAGCGCGCGAGATTTGCCTGGTGGATCTCGCCACGGGCAATGCCGAGCTCGATCAGCGCGCGCATGCCGGCGATCCCACGCGAGACCACCTCGCGGTAGTAGAAGTCGGCCACTGCCGGAAAGCGCGGACCCTCCGCCACGATCAGGCGGACGAGATCGCCGCGCCTCGTGCCGATCACCTCTTTGAGGAAGTTGCCGGCAAAGGTTTCAATGAGGTCGCGGACCGAGCTCGTCGGCGGCGGTAGTGCACTCAGCTTCACCACCACTGGCACGATCACGGTGCGCACCAGCTCCTCGAACATCGATTCCTTGTCCTTGAAGTGCAGGTAGATGGTGCCCTTCGCGACGCCGGCACGCTTGGCAATGTCGTCGAGCCGCGTCGCGGCAAAGCCGCGCGCGATGAACTCCTCCATCGCCGCTGCGACGATCGCATCGCGCCGCTCGGCCGCGCGCGTGGCGCGGTTCGACATCGGCGCGGCGTCTTCGCCGGCTTCGGGATTGCGCGTCGCAGCTTTGGCCGCAGCCGCTTTAGTGAGCTTCTTTGTCATTTTGCATTTATGACTGACTAGTCAGTCATAGTCAATGAGAGGGGCTGACTCGATCGTCGCTCAAACAAATTAGTATTGACTAATGCATTAGCGAATACTAATCTGTTGACATGATCGATGCCGCCCCCAGTCCCGTCACCGCCGTCATGCGCGCCCTCGCCGATCCGACCCGGCGCGCGGTGTTCGAGCGCGTGTTCGACAGCAAGGAGATCAGCGTCGCCGAGCTGACGCGCGGCAGTGGCGTGACGCAGGGCGCGATCTCGCAACATTTGAAATCGTTGAAGCAGGCGGGCCTCGTCGCCGAGCGCGCCGAGGGCCGCAACGTCTACTACCGCGCCGCGCCGCAAGGTCTCGAACCGCTGGTCACCTGGATGGATCATTACGGTGTCTTCTGGCGCGAGCGCTTCCAGAACCTGCGTGACCTGTTGAAGGAGATCGACCCGTGAGTGCAGCCGCGTTGAAAGCCGAAACCAAAGATATCGTGATGGACGAGGTGCTCCCTCACGCGCCGGAGACGGTCTGGAAGGTGCTGACATCTGCCCAGTTGATCGCGCGCTGGCTCATGCCACCGACCGGCTTCGAGGCTGTCGAAGGCAATGTCTTCACCTACCAGACCAAGCCGGGCGGCCACTGGGACGGCGTCATCCATTGCCGCGTCCTGGAAGTCGTCCCGAACCGGCGTCTGGTCTACGCCTGGACGGGTGGCGATGAACGCAACACCGGCTACGGCGCGCCGCTCGACACTGTTGTGACCTGGTCCCTCACCCCGGTCGAAGCCGGCACGCGCATTCAGCTGGTTCATGCGGGCTTCGTCATGCCGAGGAACGACAGCGCCTACACCGTCATGAGCGGCGGATGGAAGAAGGTCATTCGGCAGCTCGACGAAATCAGCGGCGAAGACAGTTGAGGAGTTAATGCGATGACCAAGCCCTATACCGGCGGCTGCGCCTGCGGCGTGATCCGCTATTCGATTGTCGGCGAGCCCATGTTCTCCAACCATTGCCAGTGCCGGGACTGCCAGCGTGAAAGCGGCACCGGCCACGGCTCCTACGCCACCTTTCCGCGCGGCGGCGTCACGGTGACGGGCGAAGCCAGGACATGGGACATGACCGGCGACAGCGGCAACGTGAAGACGCGCGCCTTCTGCCCCGAATGCGGCGTCGCCGTTTACATGACCTTCAAGGCCATGCCCGATATCTTCACCATCCGCGCTGCCAGCCTCGACGAGCCGGCCCGCTACAAGCCGCAAGCGATCACCTACGCCGTGCGCGCGTATGATTGGGATCCTCTCGATTCCGGCCTGACGAAGTTCGAGAGGATGCCGCCGGGCTGAGAGTTTAGCCAAAGTCGAGCACCATGCGGCCGTTGATCGTACCGGCCTTCATCCGCTCGAACACGTTGTTGATTTGCGCAAGCGGCATTTTCGTCACTTCGGCCTTCACCTTGCCGTCCGCAGCGAACGCAATGGCTTCGTCGAGATCCCTGCGGGTCCCGACGATGGAGCCGCGCACGGTGATGCGCTTGAGCACGACATCGAAGATCGGCGTCGGGAATTCACCCGGCGGCAGGCCGACGAGGCTGACGGTGCCCTTCCGCCGCACCATCTTCAGCGCCTGAGCAAACGCGGCGGTCGACACCGCCGTGACCAGCACGCCGTGAGCCCCTCCTCCGCTCGCTGTGAGCACCTTGTCAACGGCATCGCTTGCGAGCGCGTTGACCGCGAGATCGGCACCGGTCTCGCGCGCGAGCTCGAGCTTGTCCTGGGCGATATCAATCGCCGCGACCTTGAACCCCATCGCCTTGGCGTACTGGATCGCGACATGGCCGAGCCCGCCGACGCCTGAGATCGCGACCCACTCGCCGGGCCGCGCGTCGGTCTCCTTCAGTCCCTTGTAGGTGGTGACACCAGCGCAAAGGATCGGCGCAACAGCCGCGAAATCGATCGTCGGCGGCAGCTTCGCCGCAAAGGCCGCCGAAGCGATGACATATTCGGCAAAGCCGCCGTTCACGCTGTAGCCAGTGTTGTGCTGATGCTCGCACAGCGTCTCCCAGCCGGTCTCGCAATATTCGCACGACATGCAGGCATCGTGCAGCCAGGCGACGCCGACAGCATCGCCGACCTTCAGATTTTTGACGCCGGGTCCGAGCGCCGCGACGATGCCGGCTGCTTCATGGCCGGGAATGAACGGCGGCACCGGCTTGACCGGCCAGTCACCGGAGGCGGCGTGCAGATCGGTGTGGCAGACACCGCAGGCCTTCACCTTGACCAGAACTTCGCCGGGACCGGGCTGCGGTACCGGCACATCCTCAATCGCCAGGGGCTTGCCGAATTGTTTGACAACAGCGGCTTTCATGGTCGGCATCGGTCTGCTCCATTGCATTACGTAAGCAGACTAGCGATACCGCCCAGGTCTCACTTGATTGGAGTCAAACGACGCAAGTTTATTGGTCGCGCTGCGCAGAACGCCCGCGGCAGCGCAGAGCGCGCCTGGCGTCAGCTATGGAACTTCAATCCATCGACGATCTTGTCGATCACCTTCCTCTCGGCGCGCATTGCGAGGCCGACGAGATTGAGATCGCCGCGCGCGACCGCTCTCACAGCTGCGCGATTGGCAGCATCATGCGTGGTCTTGAACATGTCCTCGGTATAGACCGCCGGCGTGACATTGCGCGTGAGTGCGCGATCGAGTGCACGCGACAGCGCCGGACCATCGGCACCATAGATCAGGATCGGTTGGCCGATCAGCGCAAGATACTTCGTGGACGATGCGTCCTCATAGGCATCGCCGATGCACTCCGGAAAAGCAGCCGCGACGCCGCTCGTCAGGAATGACGCAACATTGAGCTTCTGCCAAGTCTGGAGGTCGTTGCGAATGACAACGGCAATCTTGGTATCGAACTGCATGAACTCTCCCGCGCACATCCAAGCGTCTGGAAAGAAAAAGAAATTCCGAGCGCTGCGACGGCTTATGTCAATGTAACGCGGATTGTCCGGGCGATCACAGCGTAGAAATTTCAATGCGGGATGCGATCGGCTGTGCTTCTCTCCGCAGGACAACTCGGATATATGTCGATGCCCGTCACTGAACTGTCATAAAGCTGCGAATGTCCGAAATTGACGCCATCAAGGGAGCCCTCGAACCGAGGCGGCGTCTCGCCGGGTCAAACAATCAACACATTGCGATCAGGAACGCCGCAACTTCCAACGCGGAACAAAAGCCTGGTTCCGAAATCTCCGACAACGGGCCCCCGCGCAGCGGTTTCTCTCACGCCGACCTGTCCGCCGAAGATATTCGCGCCGATGCGACGAGGCCGGATGTGTCTTCGCCCCGCGACGGTGTGCCTCGCGCGACTGAAATCGAACTCAAGCTGCTCGTGGACTCCGATCGTCTGGCTGACTTCAACGATGCGCCGATCATCGCCGCGAATGCGCGCAACAAGGGGGCGCGCAAGCATCTCAAGGCTGTCTACTACGATACGCCCAAGCGCACGCTTCGCCGCGATGGATTCAGCTTCAGGGTTCGCCAGAGCGGCACGCGATTCACGCAGACCGTGAAAACGGAATCCAGCAACGATCCGCTGCGACGTGGCGAGTGGGAGGCAGCGGTGCCGTCGATGGCGCCCGATATCGCGCTGGCGATGCCGCTCGTTTCGGACAAGCTGCGCGCCGAGCTGGAGCGTCACCCGATCGAAGCCGTCTTCCGCAGCGATATCCACCGGCATCAACGCCTCGTCGACTTGCCGTCGGGCACGGTCGAGGTCGCCTTTGATCATGGCCATCTGACGTCAGGCGATCGCTCGCTGCCCGTCAGCGAGATCGAGCTGGAGCTTAGGAGCGGCAGCCCGTCCGCGATCTGGGACCTCGCGCTTCGGCTCGCCGAGCATGGTCAAGTGAAGCCGTCGATCCGCACCAAATCGGCGCGTGGATTTGACCTCGCGGCCGATACGCCGCCGCGCACACCGAAGCCGCCGAAGCTTCGTCTCGATCCGTCGATCTCGCTGGACGAGGCCTTCTCCGAGATCCTGCGATCCTGTCTCCTGCACTTGCTCCAGGCGTTGCCTGCCGCCGAGGATGGCCGCGACCCCGAGGGGATGCATCAGCTTCGCGTCGCGCTGCGCCGCCTGCGCTCCGCGCTGGACCTGATGCGGTCGGTGGTGTCGCTGGCCAAGCTCGACCTGATGCGCGCCGAAGCAAAATGGCTTGCGGGTAGCCTTTCGGGCGCGCGTGATTGGGATGTGTTCCGGCAGGAAACGTTGCACACCGTTGCGGAGGGTTGCCCGTCGGTTGCAGGCTTCGACACGCTCGGCGCGCTCGCCGACGAACGCCGCGCGAGCTTCTACGACGAGGCCCGCCGCGCCCTTGCCGACCGGCGCTGCGCTTACTTCGTGATCGGGCTCGGCGCCTGGATCGAAGCGCGCGGCTGGCGCAGCGACGTTGCGCCCGAAGGCCTGGCGCAACTGGCAGAGCCGGCGATCAATTTCGCCCGCAACATCCTGTCGGCGCAGCATGCCAAGGTGCTGAAGCGCGGTCGCCGTTTCAAATCGCTGCCGATCGAGGAGCGGCATCGTGTCCGCCTCGCCGCCAAGAAGCTGCGCTACGTCGCCGACTTCCTGCTTCCGCTCTGCGGGCACGGCAAATCCGCAAAGCGATTTTCGCGCAGGCTGGCCGACCTTCAGCAGCAGCTCGGCGTCTACAATGACATGGCGACGACGACGTCACTGCTTGCCGACGTCAACGCCGGCGCGACCGGCAGCGGCATGGCGGCAGCCGCGATCGCGGGCTGGCAGGCCCACGCCATGGTCGGCGTCGAGGTCCGCCTGCTAAAAGCCTGGTCGGAATTCACCGGGGCCAAGGTGCCCTGGTCGATCGACGCGCCGGAGCAGCCGGTCAAGCTGGTGCAAGCCAACGCGGGATGGCTGCGCTAACCGCAGCTCAACCCTTGATCACCCCTTGGCGTCGCAGGCCCAGGCACGGATCACGCATTCCTTGCCGCCATATTTGTAGCATTCGCGGGTGGCGGCGTTGAGCGAGGCCGAGATCTTCGGCTTCACGGCGTAGCCATAAGCGCCACAGGGGTTGGTCATGTCGACTGACATGGCCGCACAGGCCCGCTTCATTGTCACCGTCGTGCATTCACCCTTGCACTGCTTTTGAGCGGCGGCACGCGCCTCGTGCTCGGCGCCGTAATCATAGGCTTGGCCATAGGCGCCGCACCTGCCGACGGCAAAGGCGCCGGCCGCATGAGCCTCGGTGATGTGACGGGCGCCAGCGACACAGATCGACAGCGCAAAGAAAAACATCGCGCAACGGCGCGCGACGAGGTTCGAAACCATGGAAAAACCCCTCCCCCCAAGGCAGGTGCAGGCGACTCTAAGCTGGGACCGTTTCCAGATGGTGAATGGAGAGTTGAAATCGAGGAGCCGTCGGGTGGATTAGCGAAGCGTAAATCCGCCAAATGTGTCACTGCGGAAACGGAAGTGGTGGGTTACGCCAGCGGACTGCGCTTCGCGCCGCCGCTGTCTAACCCACCCTACGAAGTTACGGCACCTTCATCCGCCTCTAGCAGCTTCCAAGGCCTGCGGCGTGTCGATGTCGAGAAACGCGCCCTCGCCATCAACAGGCACTTCGGCCACCGCTTCCGTGTGCTTGGCAATCAAATGCCGCGCGCCGACGTCGCCGTCGAGCGTCATCAATTCCTTGAAGAAGCGGCGCGACCACAGCACCGGATTGCCGCGGCGGCCTTCGCTGACGGGCACGACGATGAGATTGCCACGATCCGGCGCAAAGCCGTCGATGAGACGATCGATCAGGCCGGCATCGATCAGCGGCATATCGCCGAGGCAGATCACGGCGCCATCGCTGGCGTCAGACACCGCCGCGATGCCTGATTTGACCGAGCCCGCGATGCCGCCGGCGAAATCCGGGTTCTTGACGAATTTCACCTTCAGTCCCTGCAACGCCTGCTCGACCAGCTCGGTCTGATGGCCGGTGACGACGATCACCTCGGATGCTTTCGACGCCAGCGCCTGCTCGGTGGCGATCCGCACCAGCTTCTTGCCGTCGAGCTCGGCGAGCAGCTTGTTCGGCCCGCCCATGCGGGTGGAGCGGCCGGCCGCGAGCACGATGGCCGCAACCTGCCTGTTGTCCTCGATCTCGGGCTTGGCGCGCGGCTGCGGGCGCGTCACGATCTCCATCAGCAGGCCGCCGACGCCCATGCCCATCAGCTCGGAGCGCGTCACCTTGATGCCGGCGAGCAGCCGCATCAGCACCCAGTCAAAACCGTTCTCGACCGGAGAACGCGCGCAGCCGGGCGCCCCGAGCACCGGCACGCTGCCGGCGCGCGCGATCAAAAGCAGATTGCCGGGATCGACCGGCATGCCGAAATGCTCGATCTCGCCGCCGATTCCGGTAACGGCAGCCGGGATCACATCGCGGCGGTCGGCGATCGCCGATGCCCCGAACACGATCACGAGCTCAGCGCCAAGCGCGAGCAATTCCTTGATCGCAGCCGACAGCGCGCGCTCCTCATGCTGTACGCGCCGTTCGGCGATGATGCTGGCACCCGCCGGCGCGAGACGCTCGGCGGTCACGCGCAGTGTCTTGTCGACCACCTTGGACGACAAGCCCGGCAGCAACGTCGAGACCACACCGACACGCTTGACGACATAGGGCGCGATTTTCAGCACGTCCTTGCCGGCGGCCCTCACCGCGGCATCGCGCAAATTTCCTTCAACGCCGAACGGGATGATCTTCACGGTGCCGACCATCTCGCCTTCGACCACCGGCTTGTAGGCGGCGAGCGTGGCAAAGGTGATGGCCTCGTCGACATTGTTGATGCGGTCGACCGCGGCGCGGTCGATCACCAGCACGCCCGGCTGCGCGGCGAACAAATTGGCGCGGCCGGTGAAGGCGCGCTCGACATGGATGCCCTCGCCACCGATCGCAAGCGCGATGCTGGCGGCGGCAACATCCTCGGAGACGTCGCCCGCCTCCATCCGCACCACGACGATGTCCTTGATGCCGGCGCGCTCGAGCTGCTCGACCTCGGCAGGCCCAATCGTCGTGCCTTTCTTCAGCACGAGCGGTCCCTGGCGCAGGGTGTGGACGGTCACCCCGCCGATCGCATCCCTGGGACTCGCCGGGCCGAATTTCATGCCGCTTCTTCTTTTTCTTTGGGCGGCAGGCGCAGAACCGCGGTGATCTCGGCCATGATCGCCACCGCGATCTCGGATGGAGAGACCGCACCGATCGCCAGCCCAATGGGCGCGTGGATGCGCGCGATATCGCTTTCCTTGGCGCCCTGCGCCCGCAGCCGGTCGCCGCGCTTGGCATGCGTCTTCCGCGAGCCGAGCGCGCCGATATAGAAGCAGTTGCGCTCGAAGGCATGCAGCAGTGCTGGATCGTCGATCTTGGGGTCGTGCGTTACGGCGACGAAGGCGGTGTACGCATCGACATTGAGCGGCGGCAATGCCGTGTCGGGCCATTCGGCGACGAGCGGAATATCAGGGAAGCGCTCGGGGCTCGCAAAGGCCGTGCGCGGATCGACGACGGTGACGTCATAGCCGAGAGAACGCGCCAGCGGCGCCAGGGCCTGGCTGATATGGACCGCGCCGACAATGACGAGCTTTGCGGTTGGCGCGTAGACGTTGAAGAACAGCTTCTTGCCGCCGGCCTCGACATTGGCGCTCTTGCCCATGCGGAGCTGTTTGTCCAATTCCGCGCGCAGCGGATCCTTGGCGAAATCGGCAGCCTTCACCAGGCGCTGCTCACCGCTCTCGGTGTCGGTCAGCAAAATCACCGGCCGGCGCGCGGCGCGCTCGGCATTGAGTTCATGCAGGATTGCGAGCTTCACGGTCAGCCGACCTTCTCGACGAAGACGCGGATGGTGCCGCCGCAGGACAGACCGACATTCCAGGCGGTCTCGTCGGCGACGCCGAACTCCAGCATCTTGGGTTTGCCGCTCTCGATCACGTCCATGGCCTCGGTAACCACGGCACCCTCGACGCAGCCGCCGGAGACCGAGCCCAGGAAGGTGCCCTCGTCGTTGATAACGAGGCTCGAGCCCGCCGGGCGCGGGGCCGAGCCCCAAGTCTCGACAACGGTTGCCAGCGCGACACCACGGCCGGCCTTCTGCCAGTCCTCTGCCGCCTTCAGAATATCCTCGTCGCGATCGAGCATGGGCTTTTGCCTCTCAGGCTGCGGAGCGGATCAGGCTGCGGTGATGCGGCGGCAGCGGCCGGGAGAGCGTGGTGATCAGCTCCTGGATCGAACTCAAATTATGTACCGGGCGGAATTCGTCAACGTGCGGGAGCATCATTTTGATGCCCTGGGCCTTGGCCTCGAAGCCGCCAAACCGGAGCAGCGGGTTCAGCCAGATCAGCCGCCGGCAGGACCGGTGCAGCCGGTCCATCTCGAAGGCGAGCCTGGAATCGGCCTCCCGCTCCAGCCCGTCGGAGATCAGCAGCACGATGGCGCCCTGACTCAGCACCCGCCGCGCCCACAATTTGTTGAAGTTGTGCAGCGAGGCCGAGATCCTCGTGCCGCCGGCCCAATCCTCGACCGCCGCCGAGCAGCTCGCCAGCGCCTCGTCCGGATCGCGCTGGCGTAACGCGCGCGTCACATTGGTGAGCCGGGTGCCGAACAGAAACACCGAGACGCGCTTACGCGCATCGCCGATGGCATGGAGGAAATGCAGGAACAGACGGGTGTACTCGCTCATCGAGCCGGAAATGTCGAGCAGCGCCACGATCGGGGCCGGCTTCTCGATCCGCCCGAGGCGATGGATGTCGATAATGTCGCCGCCGGTGCGCAACGAGGCCCGCAGCGTGCGGCGCATGTCGAGCCGCAAGCCGCGCGGGTCGGGCAGGTAGCGGCGCGTCAGCAATTCCGCCTGCGGCAGCCGCATCCTCTCGATGGCGCGGAGCGCCTCTGCGATCTCGGCGGCGCTCATCTGCGCAAAGTCCTTCTTCTGAAGGATCTCCTTGTCGGAAACCGACAGGCGCAAATCCTGCTCCTGGTGCTGCGGCGTCTCCGTCATCCGCGGCTGCGACATCGCCTCCTGCACGCGGCGCGAGCCGGCCTGCGGCTTCTTCTTGGCCTGCTCCGGCAGCGGCACCGAATCCAGCAGGTGCTTCCATTCTTCCGAGGCACGGAAGAACAGGTTGAAAGCCTGCTTGAAGATCAGCGCATGCTCATGGCGCTTGACGAAGATCGCCTCCAGCGTGGTGAAGACGTCGGCCCGGTTGCCGATGTCGATCACCTGCAGCGCGCTCATGGCATCGATCACCGCGCCGGGGCCGACCGGCATGCCGGCCGCACGCAACGCCCGGGCAAAGCCGACGATGTTGTCGGCGAACTGCTCGGTTTGCTCCGGGGCAAGGTGGTTGATGGCCATGCGTCCACACTCTCAGCCGTCATTCCGGGGCGCGCCCCTTGGCGCGAGCCCGGAATCCATTCATCCTTAATCCATGCCGCTCGATGGATTCCGGGTTCGCGCTGACGCGCGCCCCGGAATGACGGGTTCGTTATGACGCACGCGCGTCAATTCTCGCTCGTCGCTTCCTTCAGCACCTTCTGCAGGGTGTCGCCCTGCATCCGCGTGATGTCGTCCTGGTATTTGAGCAGAGCGCCGAGCGTGTCGCCGACCACTTGCGGGGTCAGCGAGCGGGCATCGAGCTCGGACAAGGCGGTGGCCCAGTCGATGGTTTCGGCGACGCCAGGCGACTTGTAGAAATCCTGGTTGCGCAGCGCCTGCACGAAGCGCACGACCTGCTGCGAGAGCTTGGCCGAGATGCCGGGCACGCGCGTCTTGACGATCGCCAGCTCGCGCTCGGCGGCGGGATAGTCGACCCAATGATAGAGACAGCGCCGCTTCAGCGCATCGTGGATCTCGCGGGTGCGGTTGGAAGTGATGATGACGATCGGCGGATGCGGCGCCTTCACGGTGCCGAATTCGGGGATCGTCACCTGGAAGTCGCTGAGAATTTCCAGCAGATAGGCCTCGAAGGCCTCGTCGGCGCGATCGAGCTCGTCGATCAGCAGCACCGGCGGTCCTGCGACGTCAGGCTCCAGTGCCTGGAGCAGCGGCCGCTTGATCATGTAGCGGTCGGCAAAAATGTCGCTCGAGAGCTGATCACGATCGGTGTCGCCGGCGGCTTCCGCCATCCGGATCGCGATCATCTGCGCGGCGCTATTCCACTCATAGACCGCGGAGGAGACGTCGAGGCCCTCGTAGCACTGCAGGCGAATCAGCTTCCGCCCCAGCGCCGCCGAGAGCACCTTCGCGATCTCGGTCTTGCCGACGCCGGCCTCGCCTTCCAGGAACAGCGGCCGGCCCATGCGCAGCGAGAGGTACGTCACCGTCGCCAGCGACCGCTCGGCCAGATAGCCGCGCGAGGTCAAGAGTTCGAGCATCGCATCGACCGATGCCGGCAGGGTCGCTGAAGTCATGAAAAAGCCAGTCTCGCTACGCCCTCACCGGGACAAGTTTGGCCGAGGCGTGAGAATCACTCACTCCTTGGCATTGGCCGCGTCGACGGCGCGCCGTGTCAGCACGCCGATCAGATGCGCGCGGTATTCGGCGCTGCCGTGGATATCGCTGTTCAGCCCTTCCGCCGGCACGTCGATGCCTTCGAGCACCTTGGACGAGAACCGCTTCTTCAGCGCTTCCTCATAGGCCTCGACGCGGAACACGCCGTCCGAGCCGGCGCCGGTGACGGCGACGCGCACGTCCGACGGACGCCGCGCCACGAACACGCCGACCAGCGCGTAACGCGAAGCCTGGTTGCGGAACTTGATATAGGCGGCCTTCTTCGGCAGCGGGAACATCACCTTGGTGATGATCTCGTCGGCTTCCAGCGCGGTCGAGAACAGGCCCTGGAAAAACTCCTCGGCCTTGAGGCGGCGCTTGTTGGTGACGATGGTGGCGCCGAGCGCGAGCACGGCGGCCGGATAGTCCGCAGTCGGATCGTTGTTGGCGAGCGAGCCGCCGATCGTGCCCTTGTGACGCACCGCGGGATCGCCGATCTGGCTGGCGAGATTGGCAAGTGCCGGAATGGCCTCACCGACAATGGCGGAGGTCGCGACCTCGGCGTGTTTGGCGGTGGCGCCGATCACCAGCGAACGGCCCTTCATCTCGATCGTATTCAGCCCCTCGATATGGGAGAGGTCGACCAGATGCGGCGGGCTTGCGAGCCGCTGCTTCATGACGGGAATCAGCGTGTGACCGCCGGCGATCACCTTGGCGTCTTCGTTCTTCACCAGGAGATTCGCGGCCTGCCGGACGGTCCCGGGGCGGTGGTATTTGAATTCGTACATGAGTGTGTCCTGATCGCGGAGGGCGCGGTTACGCGAGATCGGATTTCGCCATCGCCTTGGCGCCGGCGGCGATCGAGGCGACGATGTTCTGGTAGCCGGTGCAACGGCAGAGATTGCCTTCCAGTTCTTCCCGGATGGTATGGTCGTCGAGCTCGTTGCCCTTGCGATGCACGATGTCGATCGCGGTCATGATCATGCCCGGCGTGCAGAAGCCGCATTGCAGGCCATGGTGCTCGCGGAAGGCCTCCTGCATCGGATGTAGCGGCGCGCCATCGGCGGCCAATCCCTCGATGGTCTTGACCTCGTGGCCGTCGGCCATCACGGCCAGCGTGGTGCAGGACTTCACGGCCTTGCCGTCGAGATGCACGACGCAGGCGCCGCACTGCGAGGTGTCGCAGCCGACATGGGTGCCCGTCAGCCGCAGATTCTCGCGCAGGAACTGCACCAGAAGCGTCCGCGGGTCGACATTGCCGGTAACAGGATTGCCGTTCACGATGAGGGAGATTTTTGCCATAAGCACTCTCTGTCAGCGCCCCGACGGGTCCCGTCGAAGCGGTTCTTTCTTATAATTATTCCAACCCATCATATGGGCCATTATGGCCGGGGGCAACATTGCCCCAAGCGCGAGGTGCCATGACGAAAAGCCAGAGCCGTCAGCCCTGTACCGCCTTGACGAAATTCGCGAAAAATTCGTCCGCCAGCTTCTTGGCGGTGCCGTTGATCAGCCGCTGCCCGAGCTGCGCCAACTTGCCGCCGATCTGCGCCTCGACGTCATAGGAGAGCAGCGTGCCGCCATCCTTCTCGGCAAGCTTCACCGCGGCGCCGCCCTTGGCAAAGCCAGCCACTCCGCCCTCGCCTTCGCCTGAGATCTTGTAGCCGTTCGGCGGGTCGAGATCCGAAAGCATCACCTTGCCCTTGAAGCGCGCCGAAACCGGACCAACCTTCATTTTCGCGGTGGCGCGAAAGCCGCCGTCCTCGGTCTTCTCCAGCTCCTCGCAGCCGGGGATGCAGGCCTTCAGCACCGCGGGATCGTTGAGCTTCTCCCAGACGGCCTCGCGCGGCGCCGCAAGCTGGACTTCGCCGTTCATTGTCATGGCCATGGGGTGCCTCCGGGGATCGCAAAAGGTGGGATGCTCAAGTAACGCACGGAGGCCGCAAAGAAAAGGGTGGCCCTGGTCACGTGCAATGCATATTCGCACCTGCAAAAGGTCTTGTCCTGATAGTCGGGGGATTGGCAGAGCCTGATCATGGTGATTAGGTCCGGCGCAACATGACCACAGCTCTCTCCCCCCTGCTTGCGCCGATGCTGTCGAGCGCAGCCATGCGCGCCGTTTGCGACGACCGGTCCACGCTGCAGAACATGCTCGATTTCGAGGCAGCCCTGGCCCGGGCCGAGGCCGCGACCGGTGTGATTCCCGCGTCGGCAGTGGGCCCGATCGAAGCGGCCTGCAAGGCCGAGACCTTCGACATGACCGCGCTGGCCGAGGCCGCGACCCGGTCGGGCAATCTCGCGATCCCCCTGGTCAAGCTGCTGACCGCCAATGTCGGCAAAGCCGACGCTGAAGCCGCGCGCTACGTGCATTGGGGCGCGACCAGCCAGGACGTCATCGATACCGCGACCATGCTGAGCTTGCGCGCTGCCATCGACGCGCTGGATGCCGACCTCAGCCGCGCCATCAAGGGCTTTGCCGCGCTCGCGCGCGCCCACCGCAACACGGCGATGGTGGCGCGGACCTGGCTCCAGCACGCTCTGCCGATGCCGTTCGGCCTGAAGGCCGCTGAATATGCCTCAAGCCTTGCCCGTGCGCGCTGCCGCCTGCGGCGGCTCCGCCGCGAGGGCCTCGCGCTCCAATTCGGCGGCGCCGCCGGCACGCTCGCAGCGCTCGGGGACAAAGGGCTCTCGGTCGCCGAACGGCTGGCGCAGGAGTTGAACCTGCCGCTCCCCGAGGCGCCCTGGCACACCCATCGCGACCGTATCGCGGAAGCGGCATCGAGCTTCGCGATCCTCGCCGGCAGTTGCGGCAAGATCGCCCGCGACGTCTCGCTGATGATGCAGACCGATGTCGGCGAAGCCTTCGAGCCGGCCGGCGAAGGCCGCGGCGGCTCCTCGACCATGCCGCACAAACGCAACCCTGTTGCCGCCGCGAGCGCGCTCGGCTGCGCGACCATGGCCCCGCAGCTCACCGCTACGATCCTTGCAGCACAAGTGCAGGACCACGAGCGCAGCGCCGGGCCCTGGCATGCGGAATGGCCGACGCTGCCGCAATTGATGCTGGTCACATCAGGCGCGCTCGCTGCGATCGTCGACATCGCCGAAGGCCTCGACGTCGATGCGGCGCGCATGCGCAGCAATCTCGATACGACGCATGGGCTGATCATGGCGGAGGCCGTCACCTTTGCGCTGGCCGACAAGATCGGCAAGAGCGACGCGCATCATCTCATCGAAGTCGCGAGCAAGCGCGCGGTCGCCGAGAAGAAGCACTTGCGCGACATCCTCTCCGCCGATTCGCAGGTCACCGCGCATCTGACGCCGGAGAAAATTGCGGAATTATTCGAGCCGATGGCCTATCAAGGTGCGTCACAGGCCTTGATCGATCGCCTGCTCGACAACCTTGACCGTGAATTAAGCTGAACGGAGACGCCGCAATGCCGATGATCGATGCCGACGGTTGCCTGATCAACGTCTCCGTCGAGGGCCGCGACGGCGGGCCGACCTTGATGCTCTCGAACTCGCTCGGCTGTACGCTGCAGATGTGGGAGCCGCAGATGAAGGCGCTGACGCAAGTGTTCCGCGTCATCCGCTACGACCGCCGCGGCCACGGCAAGTCCAACGTGCCGCCCGCCCCCTACACAATGGAGCGCTTCGGCCGCGACGTGCTCGCGATCCTCGACGACCTCAACATCGAGAAGGTGCATTGGTGCGGCCTGTCGATGGGCGGCATGGTCGGGCAATGGCTCGGCGCCAACGCGCCTGAAAGATTCGGCAAGCTCATCCTCGCCAACACCTCCTGCTACTATGCCGAGCCGACCAGATGGCTGGAGCGCATCGACGCCGTGAAGAAGGGCGGCATCGCGTCGGTCGCCGACGGCGTGATCGCCGGCTGGCTGACGCAGGATTTCCGCGAGCGCGAGCCCGAGATCACTGCCAGGATGAAGGCGATGCTGGTCGCCACCCCGGTCGAGGGCTATCTCGCCTGCTGCGAGGCACTGTCGACGCTCGACCAGCGCGCTCTGCTGCCCAAGATCAAGAGCCCGACGCTGGTGATCGCCGGCCGCCACGATCAGGCAACCCCGATCTCGGCGGGCGAGATGATCCGCTCGAGCATTCCCGGCGCCAGCATGACCATCATCGACGCCGCCCACATTTCCAATGTCGAGCAGCCGCACGCGTTCACCGACGCGGTGGTGGGATTCTTGACGCAGCGTTAGTCGTAATCACCGTCATTCCGGGGCGCCTCGAAGAGGCGAACCCGGAATCTCAAGATTCCGGGTTCGATGCTTCGCATCGCCCCGGAATGACTGATCCGGAGAAGCACAATGGACGACCAGAAGCGCCGCGATGCCGGCATGACCGTACGCCGCAAGGTGCTTGGCAATGCCTGGGTCGACAAATCGATCGCGAACCGCAACTCCTTCAATACCGATTTCCAGGACATGATCACGCGCTATGCCTGGGGCGAGATCTGGACGCGGCCGCATTTCGACGAGCGGACGCGGCGCGTGCTGGTCATCGGCACCATGGTCGCGCTCGGACAATGGGATGAATTCCGCCTGCACGTGCGCGCGGCGCTGGCCGAGGGCGGCTTCACCGCCGACGACATCAAGGAGATCCTGCTGCAGCAGGCAATCTATTGCGGCGTCCCGGCGGCGAACCACGCCGTCAAGGAAGCCTCAGCGATTGTGCAGGAGCTCGGCCTTATCAAAGGCTAGCGGCGCGGCATCCGGAACGGCAACCGTCTTCGGCGCTGGCGCCGGCCGCTCGATCAGCAGCACGATCGCGGCGCCAAGCAGCAGCAACAGCTCCGTGGCGTGCAACCGAAGGGCGGCCATCTCGTGGACCTTGGAGGCCATGATCATGCTCGCGAACGAGATCAGGCTGCCGATCGCGAGCGCGATGCCGAGCGCCTCGTCGCTGGCCCCGCTCCTGCGGGTGCGCGGAATGGCCAGAAGCGCAAGACAGATCGCAAAGAACGCCACCACGGTCAGCCGTCCGAGCGCCAGCAGCCAGGCAGCGCGCACCGTGCTTACGCCAGACATCTGCAGCTGGTCGCTGAGGAACAGCGCCACCGCGACGCTCGGCCGCTCGTAGAGACCGTGCACCGGCGCCACTACGATGTTGAAGGCGACCACCGTCCAGGCCGGGATGAAATAAGCTGCCAGCAGCGCGCCGTTGACCGAGCCGATCCGCCAATTTCTGAACATGCCGCTTCCCGCTTCGTCTACATGCCTTCGAGGTAAGGCTTTGCCGGGAGCTAACTCGCACCGGACTGCGGCGGCAATTTAAACCCTTTGTTTACCTTAATCGGCGTGTGGATAAGCTCGTCGTTCCGGGGCGGCTCGTAGAGCCGAACCCGAAATTTCGAGATTCCGGGTTCGATGCTTTGCATCGCCCCGGAATGACCAGCACCTTCCAAAGAATAAGGCCCCGCCTTTCGGCGGGGCCACGCGACGCTACTCCCTGGACGTTCAATCCAGTCTGTTGTCCTGCTTGCCGCCCTGCTGCTGGCCGGGCTTGTCGCCTTGGCGCATCGGATCGTTCTGCTGCTGCTGTCCGGGTTTCTGGCCGCCGCCCTGCTGCTGCCCTGGTTGCTGGCTCGGGCGCTGCTGGCCGGGGCTCTGGTTCTGCTGGCCCGGATTCTGGTTCTGCTGCTTCGTCATTGGGGGAAACTCCCTTGTTGGACGTCAGTCGGAGACAACTGCCGGCGACGTTTTTGGTTGCTCCGCGGAACCCGGTTCCTCGCAGGTGCGGAACCGGGAGCTGACATCCGAAACCGAAATCAGCTCTGTACAAGCCTTTATGCCAAGGCATCACCAGTTGCGGCCGCCAGTTCCCTCCTGTTACAAAACGGGAAGAAGACGGGGCTGCCGGGCCCGAGAAGAAACGTACGCACTCTCTCGAGAGCTCCCTTTCAACGTCAGGTTTGGTAACGGCAGCCTATGGATTATTTCGCCCAGCAGCTCATCAACGGCCTCGTGCTCGGCTCCATCTACGGTCTGATCGCGATCGGCTACACGATGGTCTACGGCATCGTCGGCATGATCAATTTCGCCCATGGCGACATCTTCATGATCGGCGGCTTCATCGCGCTGATCTCCTTCCTGCTCCTGGTGTCGCTCGGTCTGACTGCGATCCCACTGATCTTGCTGCTCGTCCTGCTGGTCGCGATGGCGGTCACCGCACTCTATGGCTGGACAGTCGAGCGCATCGCCTATCGGCCGCTGCGGCACTCCTTCCGGCTCGCACCGATGCTGTCGGCGATCGGCATGTCCTTCGTGCTGACGAACTATTCGCAAGTCGCGCAGGGCGCCCGCGTCAAGCCGGTCCCGCCGATCATCACGGGCGGCTACACGCTGCATGAAGGTCCCGAGGGGTTTGCGGTGCAGCTCTCCAACATGCAGATCATGGTCGTGCTGGTCACCATCGTGCTGCTGGCCATGTTCACCTGGCTTGTCTCGCGGACACGGCTCGGCCGCGACATGCGGGCCTGCGAGCAGGACCAGACCATGGCGGCGCTGCTCGGCGTCGACGTCGATCGAACCATTTCCATGACTTTCGTGATCGGCGCGGCGCTCGCCTCCGTCGCGGGCATGATGTACCTGCTCTATTACGGCCAGGTCGATTTCTTCATGGGCTTCGTTGCAGGGATCAAGGCGTTCACAGCGGCCGTGCTGGGCGGCATCGGCTCGCTGCCCGGCGCGGTGCTGGGCGGGCTCGCGATCGGCCTGATCGAGACCCTCTGGTCGGCCTATTTCTCGGTGGAGTACAAGGACGTCGCCGCCTTCTCGATCCTGATCATCGTCCTGATCTTCATGCCGACCGGTCTGCTTGGCCGGCCGGAAGTCGAAAAAGTCTGACGGGCCCCTCGCGTGACAGCCCTTTCAACCGAAACCACGCAGGCCGGCCGCACGGTGGGCATTCCGTTCATCCTGAAAAAAGCTTTCCTCAGCGCATGCGTTGCGCTGGTGCTGTTCTCGCTGATGATCGGCATCCGCACCGAGGCCGGCCCCGACGGGCAGCTGACCTGGTGGACGCGCTTCGGCGACCTCGCCTCCATCGTCGGCCTCGTGTTCGGCGGCTCCATCGTCATTGAGCTGCTGCGGCAATGGATCGGACCGACCGGCGCGGAAAAGCTCGTGCCAGCGCCGATCCAGCGCAGCCTGTCACTGGCGGGCCGCTTCCTGGGTCCGGCCCTGCTCGTCTTCACCCTGCTCGTTCCTGTCATCTTCTACAATCAGCGCTATATCCTCGACCTCGGCATCCTCGTGCTCACCTACGTGATGCTCGGCTGGGGCCTGAACGTCGTGGTCGGGCTCGCCGGCCTGCTCGACCTCGGCTATGTCGCCTTCTACGCCGTGGGTGCCTATTCCTATGCGCTGCTCGCCACGAATTTCGGCTGGTCGTTCTGGGTTTGCCTTCCGCTCGCCGGCATGCTCGCCGCGATCTGGGGGGTCATGCTCGGCTTTCCGGTGCTGCGGTTGCGCGGCGACTATCTCGCCATCGTGACCCTCGCTTTCGGCGAGATCATCCGGCTGGTCATCCTCAACTGGCAATCACTGACCGGCGGCCCCAACGGTGTCTCCGGTATTCCCCGCCCCACCTTGTTCGGCATTCCGCTCGACAACAGTGATGACGGGCTCGCCGCCAAGCTCGGCATCGAGTACTCGCCGACCCATCGCATCATATTCCTGTTCTACCTGATCCTGGCGCTGGCGCTGCTCACCAACTGGGTGACGATCCGCCTGCGCCGCCTGCCGATCGGCCGCGCCTGGGAAGCGCTGCGCGAGGACGAGGTGGCCTGCCGCGCGCTCGGCATCAACACCACGACCACCAAGCTCACGGCGTTCGCGACCGGCGCGATGTTTGGTGGCTTTGCCGGTGCGTTCTTCGCAACACGCCAGGGCTTCATCAGCCCGGAATCCTTCACCTTCCAGGAATCGGCGCTGGTGCTTGCCATCGTCGTGCTCGGCGGCATGGGCTCGCAGCTCGGTGTCGCGCTCGCCGCCCTCACCATGATCGGCGGCTTCGAGCTGTTCCGCGGCCTCGAGACCTACCGCATGCTGGTGTTCGGCATGGCGATGGTGCTCATCATGATCTGGCGACCGCGCGGAATCATCGGCCATCGCGCGCCGACCGTGTATCTGACCAAGGCGCAGGCGATCTCCTCCGACCTCGTCAAGGAGGGCCACGGGTGAGCGGCGAACCAATTCTCAGCGTCGACCGGCTCACCATGCGGTTCGGCGGCATCGTCGCCGTGCAGGACCTGTCGTTTGCAGCCGAACGGGGGAAGATCACCGCGCTGATCGGACCGAACGGCGCTGGCAAGACCACTGTCTTCAACTGCATCACCGGCTTCTATAAGCCGACCGGCGGCGCCATTCGTCTCAATCATGACGACGGCAGGCAGACCGCGCTGGAGCGGCTGAACGATTTCCGCATCGCCAAGCAGGCCAAGGTCGCCCGAACCTTCCAGAACATCCGCCTCTTTCCCGGCATGACGGCGCTCGAGAACCTGATGGTGGCACAGCACAACGCCTTGATGCGCGCATCAGGCTTTACGTTTCTCGGCCTGATCGGCGTCCCCACCTATCGCGACGCCGAAAAGCGCGCGATCGCGCTCGCGACCGACTGGCTCAAACGGATCAATCTGCTCGACCGCGCCGACGATGCCGCAGGCAACCTCGCCTATGGCGACCAGCGCCGGCTCGAGATCGCGCGCGCGATGTGCACTGAGCCCGCGCTGCTCTGCCTGGACGAACCCGCCGCCGGCCTCAATGCACGCGAGAGTGCATCGCTGAGCGAGCTGCTGCGGTCGATCCGCGGCGAGCTCGGCACCTCGATCCTGCTCATCGAGCACGATATGTCGGTGGTGATGGAGATATCGGACCACATCGTGGTGATGGACCATGGCGTGAAGATCGCGGAAGGCACGCCGCGGGAGGTGCGCGACGACCCGAAGGTGATCGCCGCCTATCTTGGCACCGACGAGGAAGAGGCTGCGGCCGTGATGGAGAGCGGATCGTGACGGCTGCCACTCCCCTGCTCGCGATCCGCGGCCTGCGCGCCGCCTACGGCAAGATCGAGGCTTTGAAGGGCGTCGATGTCGAGATCAATGCCGGCGAGATCGTCGCGCTGATCGGCGCCAACGGCGCCGGAAAGTCGACGCTGATGATGACGATCTTCGGCAAGCCGCGCGCCCGCGCCGGCCAGATCCTGTTCGACGGCAGGGACATTTCCTCTGTCCCGACCCATCAGATCGCGCATTTGCGTATCGCTCAGTCGCCGGAGGGCCGCCGCATCTTCCCGCGCATGAGCGTCGCGGAAAACCTCCAGATGGGCGCCGACGTCACCGATTCCACCGCGGCGGAGCGGGAAAGCACCCTGGAGCGCGTGTTCGCGCTGTTCCCACGGTTGAAGGAACGCGTCATGCAGCGCGGCGGAACCCTGTCGGGCGGCGAGCAGCAGATGCTGGCGATCGGCCGGGCGCTGATGAGCCGCCCGCGCCTTCTGCTGCTCGATGAACCCTCGCTGGGGCTCGCGCCCCTCATCGCGCGGCAGATCTTCGATGCGATCCGTACCCTGAACCGCCAGGACGGCCTGACCGTTCTCATTGTCGAGCAGAACGCCAACCATGCACTGAAACTCGCCCACCGCGGCTATGTCATGGTCAACGGCCTGATCACGCTGGCCGGGACCGGCGCCGAGTTGCTGCAGCGCCCTGAGATTCGCGCGGCCTACCTGGAAGGCGGCCGGCACGCCTGACAGCCCTCGCGTGCGGCCGAATACGGCGAGATATCTTTGCAAATGCCCGTATTTTGCCGGTGACTTCTCGAACAATTCATTGAAGAATGGCGCCGGTTTGAACCGGGCTTGCCCGGCAACTCCCACAGACGATCACCCGCGAGGTATCTCATGAAATCACTGAAACTCATCGGTCTGGCACTCGGCGCTTCCGTTGCGCTGTCAACGGCGGCGTTCGCAGACGACCTCACCATCGCAGTCGCGGGCCCGATGACCGGCACCGAATCCGCCTTCGGCCGCCAGATGAAGAACGGCGCCGACCTGGCGATTGCCGACCTCAATGCCGCCGGCGGCGTTGCCGGCAAGAAGCTGGTGCTCGATGCCGAGGACGATGCCTGCGATCCCAAGCAGGCCCGCTCGGTTGCCGAAAAGATCGCGGGTGCGAAGATCCCGTTCGTCGCGGGCCACTTCTGCTCGTCGTCGTCGATCCCGGCTTCGGAAGCTTATGCCGACGGTAATGTCCTCCAGATCACGCCCGCCTCGACGAACCCGCTGTTCACCGAGCGCAAGCTCTGGAACGTGGCGCGCGTCTGCGGCCGAGACGATCAACAGGGCCTGATCGCCGCGCAGTACATCGCGAAGAACTTCAAGGGCAAGAACATCGCGATTCTCAACGACAAGACCACCTACGGCAAGGGTCTGGCGGATGAGACCAAGAAGGCGCTCAACAAGGCCGGCGTCACCGAGAAGCTCTACGAGTCCTACAACAAGGGCGACAAGGACTTCAACGCGATCGTCTCGCGCCTGAAGAAGGAGAACATCGACCTCGTCTATGTCGGCGGCTATCACCAGGAGGCAGGCCTGATCCTGCGCCAGATGCGCGACCAGGGCATGAAGACGGTCCTGATGTCGGGCGACGCGCTGGCCGACAAGGAATACGCCTCGATCACGGGCCCGGCCGGCGAAGGCACGCTGTTCACCTTCGGTCCCGATCCGCGCAACAAGCCGAGCGCGAAGAAGATCGTTGAGGCCTTCAAGGCCAAGGGCATCGATCCGGAAGGTTACACGCTCTACACCTATGCCGCGATGCAGGTCTGGTCTCAGGCCGTCAAGAAAGCCGGCACCACCGACGCCAAGAAGGTCATGGAGACTATCAAGGCCGGCAAGTGGGATACGGTGCTTGGTCCGCTCGAATATGACGCCAAGGGCGACATCAAGCAGATCGACTATGTCGTCTACAAGTGGGACGCCAAGGGCGGCTACGCCGAACTCAATGCCAACGGCACCTGAGACAGGGCGCCTGACCTTTTAACCAGATCGACGTCAGCGCCCCGGTCCGCCGGGGCGTTTTTTTTGCAAGCCGGTCAGACGGCTGCAGACAGCTCGCCGCCCGCAGCTGCCTGCGCCTTCCGAAGCGCTTGCAGCAGATCGTTCGGCCGAAACGGCTTTTGCAGGCAGACCACGCCATCGAGGCCAGGCGCCTCACCGATGAAATCCAGTGTCGTCATGCCTGACACCGCCACAATCGGAAATCCGGGAACCCGTTCCCGGATGGCGGCCATGACCTCGATACCGCTGGTGTCACTCAGGAAAATGTCGACAATGGCCGCGTCGAAAACCTCTTCGCCAAAGGCCTTGAGGCCGGCCACACCACTCTCGGCTTCAACCACGTCATAATGGTTGACCCGAAGGACAATCGAGACCATGGCGCGGACGTCCTTCTGGTCATCCACAACAAGGACACGGGGCATGGGAACAACTCCCGGATTCGTATCATTAATTGGTTCAATTCAAACGGCGACGTACGGCAAGGCAGTATGGGTCCGTCCAGTAAAGCCAACCTTACCGATTCCCTATTCCGATTCCCTGTCCCAGTTAAGTAAGCTGTAACCCTCGGTTGAGTCGTAGGCGTATCCCCTCGGGACACGCGCCCAGAGCGGGTTACCATGGAGGCCAAGGCCGACACGCCAAGGCAGCCGGCCAATGAAGTCACGTGGACTACCCATGCTGCCCCTGCGAGAGGTCAACGTGCACGCCAGAAACGACCGAAGCACATTCCTTTCGACCTTGCCGGCGGCGCAGAGCGATCGCACCGCAGCGCTGGCGATCGTCGGAATCTCCGCGATCCTGTTCGCGCTGGCTGTCCCCTTCGCGGGGACTCCCTTGATCGAGGTGCCGGCCTTCGTGGCCAGCTACCAGTCGGCGCTCGCCGTCAGCGACATCATTACCGCGGTTCTGCTGCTGTCGCAATTCGCGGTCCTGCGCAGCCGCGCGTTGCTGCTGCTGTCGGCAGGGTATCTGTTCACCGCAGCGGCGGCGGTGACGCACGCCCTCACCTTCCCCGGACTGTTCTCGCCGACGGGTTTGCTGGGCGCCGGCACCCAGACCACGGTCTGGCTCTACATGATCTGGCACGCCGGATTCCCGCTCTTCGTGTTGGCCTATGGCTGGCTGAAGGACGGCAACGGTGGCAACAAGATCGAGGGACAGACGCAGCGGTCGATCGTGCTCACCGTGCTCGCCGTCATTGTCGCGATGATCGTCATCGCCTGGACCGTCACCGCGCGGCACGACCTGTTGCCGGTCTTGCTAAGGGACGGCCGCTACACCGCAACCATGATCGGCGTCGTGTCCTTTATCTGGTCGTTGAGCTTCGCGGCGCTGATCACGCTGTGGTTCCGCAAGCCGCATACCGTGATCGACGTCTGGCTGATGGTCACGATGTGCGCCTGGCTGTTTGACATCGCGCTGTCGGCCATCGTCAACATCGCCCGCTACGACCTCGGCTTCTACGCCGGCCGCATCTACGGCCTGTTCGCCGCGAGCTTCGTGCTCGCCGTGCTCTTGATCGAGAATGTCCGCCTCCAGGCGAGCACCATGGGCCTCGTCGGCCGGCTGCGCGAGCAATCGGCGTTCGACCGCGACTATTACGGCAAGCGCCTCGCGCTCTACGGCGCCGTGGTCGAATCCTCCAACGACGCCATCATCACCGAGTCGCTCGACGGCCGCATCACGGGCTGGAACAGGGCTGCCGAGCGCCTGTTCGGCTATTCGGCCACTGAAGCCGTCGGTCAATCAATCTATCTCGTGGTGCCTGAGGATCGGAAGGCTGAAGCCAGGGGTCTTCTCAACCGTATCAGCAGCAACGAGTCGATCGCCCAGCACGAGACGGTCCGCATCCGCAAGGACGGCCGGCAGATCGACGTCGTCCTGACCGTCTCGCCGCTGCGATCGGACAATGGCGAGATCATCGGCGCCTCCAAGATCGCCCACGACATCACCGAGGAAAAGCAATCGCGCGAGAAGCTGCGCCGCGAGATCGAGGAACGCGAGCGTATTTTCGAGACATCACAGGACCTGATCCTGGTCACGGACGGCTACGGCAATTTCATCCAGGTCAGCCCGAGCGTGAAGGATATCCTCGGCCTGAGCCCGGAAGACATGATCGGGCACAGCGCGATCGATTTCATCCACCCTGACGACCTGGACAGGACGCGCGAAGAGATGCGTGCCGCGCGGCGCGGTCAGACCAAGCGCAGCTTCGAGGCGCGCTATTACCACTATGACGGTCACGAAGTCTCGCTGAACTGGGTTGGAAACTGGTCGGAGCCGGTGAAGCGTCATTTCTTCATCGGCCGCGACCTGACCGAAAAGCAAGCCGCCGAAGCCCAGTTCCGGCAGGCGCAGAAGATGGATTCCATCGGCCAGCTGACCGGCGGCGTCGCCCACGATTTCAACAACGTGCTCACCGTCATCACCGGCACGATCGGTATTTTGGCGGACGCGGTCGCCGACCGGCCAGAGCTTGCTGCCATCACCAAGCTGATCGACGACGCCGCCGAGCGCGGCGCGCAGCTGACCAAGCATCTGCTCGCCTTCGCCCGCAAACAGCCGCTCCAGCCGCGCGAGATCGATGTCAATGCGCTGGTGCTGGAGGCCGCAAAGCTCCTGCATCCGACGCTCGGCGAGCAGATCACGATCATGCCGCAACTCACCGAAGATGCCTGGCCGGCACTGATCGATCCGAGCCAGCTTTCGACGGCGATCCTCAATCTCGCTCTGAACGCGCGCGACGCCATGCCCAACGGCGGCACGCTGGTGCTGGAGACCCGCAACATCTTCCTCGACGACGGCTATGCCAGCATGAATCCCGATGTCGTCGCCGGCAATTACGTGATGATCGCGGTCAGCGACACCGGCTCGGGCATTCCGGCCGGGCTGCTCGAACGGGTGTTCGATCCGTTCTTCACCACCAAGGAGGTCGGCAAGGGCACGGGCCTTGGCCTCAGCATGGTGTTCGGCTTCGTCAAGCAGTCGGGCGGCCACATCAAGATCTACAGCGAGGAAGGCCACGGCACGAGCGTGAAGATCTACCTGCCGCGATCCAGCGGCGTCCAGGAGACCGAGTACGAACAGCTCCAGAACGTGCCGGTCACCGGCGGCGACGAGAAGATCCTGATCGTCGAGGACGACGCGCTGGTGCGGCAGTATGTCGTGACCCAGATCAAGAGCCTCGGCTATGCCGCGCTCGAGGCGGCCAACGCCGCCGAAGCCCTCGTCATCATCGATGCCGACAAGGGCATCGATCTGCTGTTCACCGACGTCATCATGCCCGGCAACATGAACGGCCGCCAGCTCGCCGACGAGGCGGCACGGCGGCGACCGGAGCTGAAGACGCTGTTCACCTCGGGCTACACCGAAAACGCCATCGTCCATCATGGCCGACTGGATTCCGGCGTGCTGCTGCTGGCCAAGCCCTATCGCAAGTCGGAGCTCGCCAAGATGCTCAGGACGGCGCTGGCGAGTTGAGCGCGCCGCGCGCGTGCGCTATCGCTGAGACCGTGCCAGCCGCATGGAGTGCCGTCCTTGAAAAACCTCCTCACCGATATCGCCGGCGTCCGCGTCGGCCATGCCGATGACGCAGAGCTTGCGTCGGGCGCAACGGCAATCGTGTTCGACGAGCCCGCGGTTGCGGCGATCGACATCCGCGGCGGCGGCCCCGGCACGCGCGAGGACGCGCTGCTTGGCCTCGCCAATACGGTCGAGCGCGTCGACGCGATTGCGCTGTCGGGCGGCTCTGCCTTCGGCATCGAGACCGGCGGCGGCATCCAGGCCTGGCTTGCCGAGCAGGGCCGCGGCTTCCGCGTCCGCGAGGCCCTGATCCCGATCGTGCCCGGCGCGATCCTGTTCGATCTGCTCAACGGCGGCGACAAGGCATGGGGCCGCTTCGCGCCCTATCGCGATCTCGGCTATGCCGCGGCCGCCTCAGCCGGGCGCGAATTTGCGCTCGGCAGCGCCGGCGCGGGCCTGGGGGCCACCACAGCGACGTTCAAGGGCGGGCTCGGCTCGGCATCCGCAGTCACCAGCAGCGGCGTCAAGGTCGCGGCGCTCATCGCCGTCAATGCGGTCGGCAGCGCCACCGTCGGCGACGGACCCTGGTTCTGGGCGGCGCCGTTCGAGGTTGGCGGCGAGTTCGGCGGCCGCGGACTGCCCGACAAATTCACCGACGACATGCTCAAGATGCGCATCAAGGGTGGTCCTGCCGCAACCGAGCGCGAGAACACCACGATTGGCGTCGTCGTCACCGATGCGGTGCTGAGCAAGCCCCAGGCCAAACGGCTGGCGATGATCGCGCACACCGGCTTTGCGCGTGCGATCTATCCGGTGCATGCCCCGACCGATGGTGACGTGCTGTTCGCCGCCGCGACATGCGCAAAGCCGATCGATCCGATCGTCGGCCTCACCGAGCTCGGCATGGTCGCCGCCAACGTGGTCGCCCGCGCGATCGCCCGCGGCGTCTACAGCGCAACCGCGCTGCCGTTCCCGGGTGCGCAGCCGGCGTGGAAGGATCGGTTTGGCTAGGATCTCGGAGAGCGCCTTACACGCTCATCGACATCGACGAAGCCGCAGAACCCGCTGCGGTCTGGGCCTGGCGCTGCATCATCTGGCCGAACCAGTCATAGGGCGAACTGCCGCCGCCCGAGCCGTTCGACGAGTTGGAGGCGCCCGGCACTGTCGTCGTCATCTTGAAACCGTCGGCATAGGTGACGGTGGTGGTGGTCGAGCCGTCGGCGGCGGTCGTGGTGGTCGAGGTCGACCCGCCGCTCGACGACGACGAGGAGGAATCCGAACCGCTGCCCGACGCGTCGCCCGAGCCGCTCGCCGCGTGCGCGTGGTGGTGACCACCATGATGGCCGCCGGCGCCCTTCAGCGCCTTCGACATCTCGTCGAGGCTGACGCTGCCGTCCGAATTGGTATCGAGCTTGGAGAACACGTCGTCGGCCTGCGCCAGATTGGTGCCCCCGGCGCCGAGCGCGTTCTCGAACTCGGACTTGCTGATCTGGCCATCGCCATTGGCGTCCAGCTTCGAGAACAGATCCTTCAGCGCGTCATCACGGCTCATCGGGGCCGAGGATGTCGCGCTCGACGATGCTGAGCTGGTCGATGAATTCGACTGGCTTTGCGCGGCGAACAGCGCATTCATCGTCTCCGGGGAGATCTGCGGATAGTAGCCCGCATTCACCGACGGAGCCGCGCTGCTGGTTGAACTGCTGATGCTGTTGCTGCTGTCGATCGCGAACGGATTGGTCGCGCCTTGCGACGAGCCGGTCTGCTGCGTCGAGGACGATTTCGAGCTCGTCAGCGATTGAATGGCATCAAGCGCAGTCGAGACGGCGCCAAGCGCGAACAACATTGCACAACTCCAACCCATGCGGCATGCCGCGGCCAATGTTCCGGCCATTAAGGTCAGCAAGCGTCGTGCCAGCGAAAAAAGCTCAATGAAATCCGGCACGGCGGCGCTTTGCGGAGTGCGGGAACATCGGCAATTCATGCCGGCGGCGGCAGAATTTTCCGCCCACAGGAAGCTGACCGCCCCTGCATTGCCCGGCTGTGAGGCCCATGTTAGGCGAGGCCATTCGCCCCTGCCGCCCGGGAAACAGCGCCATGACCCAAGCTTTCGCCCACCGCCCCCTGGCCATCGCGCCCTCGATTCTGGCCTCGGATTTCTCGAAGCTCGGCGAGGAGGTCCGCGCGGTGGATGCGGCCGGCGCCGACTGGCTCCATCTCGATGTGATGGACGGTCACTTCGTCCCCAACATCTCCTACGGCCCTGACGTCATCAAGGCGATGCGCCCGCACACCAAGAAGGTGTTCGATGCGCATCTGATGATCTCGCCCTGCGATCCCTATCTCGAGGCCTTCGCCAAGGCCGGCTGCGACCACATCACCGTGCATGCCGAGGCGGGTCCGCATTTGCACCGCTCGCTCCAGGCCATCCGCGCACTCGGCAAGAAGGCCGGCGTCTCGCTCAATCCGGGCACGCCGATCAGCGTGCTCGAATACGTGCTTGATCTCGTCGATCTCGTGCTGGTGATGTCGGTCAATCCCGGGTTCGGCGGTCAAGCCTTCATTCCCTCCGCGATCGGCAAGATCCGCGACATCCGCGCGATGACGGCGGGGCGTCCGATCGATATCGAGGTCGATGGCGGCGTCGGCCCCGATGTCGCCGGCGCGCTCGCAGCTGCCGGCGCCAATGCGTTCGTCGCCGGCACCTCCGTGTTCAAGGGCGGCACGCAGGACGCCTACAAGAACAATATTGCAGCGATCCGCAACGCGGCGCTCGGGGCCCGCGGCGAAGCAATCTGAAGCTCTCAGAGCGACGCGAACGCCCGCAAATCTGCGGTTCTTACGGGTGTTGCGACGCGCAATGCCTAAAATTGCAACCACGACCCGTACTCCTCCGGGCTTCCCTGATTCGCGCAAATCACCGCTAGTGATTCCTGCCTGATTTGACAGGAGCACATCATGACGACGACCCTGGTTTGGACTGGCGTGGCGTTGTGGATCGGTTTTTGTGCGTTCGTTGTGTTCGGCCCATCGGCCGGACCGGTCCAGGTCCCGGCACGTTCGATCCGCATCATCGGTCGCAACCGCTATCCGGGCTGACACCATGCAGATCGCCCTCGTGAAGCGTCAGCCGAAACGCAGGTGTCGCATCCCGCGGCGCCCGCATCCGAACCTCGACTATTTCTTCGGTCGGCTCGAACGCTCCGAAGGCGAGATGCGCGACGATCCGGGCGCCGAGACGGCCGACCTGGACGTCCCGTTCCGGTCACCGCGCCGGCATTGAAATTTCATACTGGACTAAGCCAATGAAACCGCATTGCCCGAACTGCCTGAAGGAAATGACCAAGGCGTCCGCGTCGCGTAACCTCTTCAACTGCGAGCCCTGCCGCGAGATCATCCAGTACTTCGGCGGCAGTCCGGATCACGGCGAGCCCGGCCCTCAGTTCTCTTGGCCGATCCGCCGCAAGCGTTCGGTCCACACCGCCCACGCGGCCTGAACTTTCCTAGCCCCACACCACGCCGGCGTCCGGTTTGGCAATAGCCATCCGCGGCGGCCGCACCACGGTGACGGTGCAGGTCGCTTCCGCCGCCACCTTGGCCGAGATGCTGCCAAGCAGCGTGCGCCTGAATGAGCTCTGCCGGGCGCCGATGATGAATTGGTCGACCTGGTTGATCTCGGCGAATTCCAGCAGTGCCGTAGCGGGATCGACCGCCTCCAGCACGTGAACCGACAGCCGGCTCTCGTCGAGCTTCAGGGGCGTGGCCCAATGCCTGAGCGCGACCAGGCGGTCGATATGCTTGTTGGAGCCCTGCTCGTCCAGCGTCTTGTCGATGGCGATGCGGTTGAGCTTCAGCACATTGATGCAGGCGAGCCGCGCTGACGGCAGCGTGGCGAGAATGCGCTCCGTGGTGACGCGTAGCGCCTCATTCAACTCCGGCTCACCTTCTACCGTGTCGAGCGCGACTGCAAGGATCGGGCTTGAGGCGATCTGCTCGGCAACATCCGGCTTCGCCCGTGGCTGCGTGGCATCCTGGTTGAAACGGCGCCGCCATGCCACGCTCCAGGGATCGCGCTTCATCCGCTCCGAACGCGCGGTCAGCCTGACCTGTGTTGGGTGCGCGAGATCGAAGGCGAGCTGCGTTGCGGTCGGATAGCGCCGGACCGGCTCGATCTCGAGACACCGCAGCACCACCTCCTGGAGCCAGGGCGGATAGTCGGCCCGCAAGCTTCGCGGCGGATGCGGATCGCGCCACAGTCTCCGTCGCATCGCGCGCAGCGTCTCGCCTTCGCCGAACGGACGCTCGCCAGTCGTGAAGAAGTACAGCAGCACGCCGAGAGAGAACAGATCGCTGCGCGGATCGTCACGCACGCCCAGCAGCCGCTCCGGTGCCATGTATGGCGCGGTGCCGTAAGGCAGACGGAACTCCGCCTGCAGCAGGTCGGGCAGATGATCGTGATGCGACAGGCCGTAATCGATCAGCACCGCCTCGCCGCTCTCGCGGAACATGACGCTGCTCGGCTTGATATCGTGATGGATGACGTTCTGCCGGTGCAGATCGGCGAGTGCAGCCGCGATCTTGGCAACCAGCAGCCGCGCCTCCTCGTAAGGCAGCGGCAGATCGGGCAGCCGCTTGTACAGCGTGGTTCCGGGAATGCGCTCGATCACGGCATAGGCCTGGCGAGCGAAATCGCCGGTGCCATAGCAGTGCGGCACGTGCGGACCGGCGAGTCGCGGCAGGATCATCATCTCCATCTCGAAGGAGACGATCGCGGCGGGATCCTCGCCTTCCGAGGCTCGCGGGACCTTCATCAGCAGCGGGCCATCGATGCCGGGATGGGTGACCGTCCATAGCGTCGCCATGCCGCCGGCATGGACGCATTCGCCGATCGTATAGCCGTCGACCTCCGCGCCGGACTTGACCTGGGATTTGGGCATCGGCCTCTAGCGCCCCTGCGACAGCCGATCGGCGAGCCAGGGCGGCAGGCCGTTCTCGCGGATCTTGTTTGCCGCGCTCGCAATGTCATAGGGCACGCGGCAATAGGTGATCTGGCACGAGTCCGTGTCGAACAGCACGAAGGACGCGGAGGGATCGCCATCGCGCGGCTGGCCGACCGAGCCGAGCACGGCGAGCCATTGCCGGCCGCGCAGCAGCTGCACCGGCACATCGGTCTTGGGCACGAAGCTCGTCATCTTCGCCGTCACCGACATCGAATAGAGCGCGGGCCGATGAATGTGGCCGCAGAAAGTGACATGGGCCGGCGTTGCGATCAGGCTCTTGGCGGCATCCGCGGTCGAGCGGACGTAATGCCACCGCTTGGGGCTCGAAGCTTCCGAATGCACGAACAGGCGGTCGCTGTCCTCCACCAGCATCGGCAGTTCGGCCAGGAACCGCCGCTGTGCTGCGTCAAGCCGCCCGCGAGTCCACTCGATCGCGATCTGCGCCTCGTTATTCATGTTCTCGGAGGTCGTGTTGACGGCTTCGTCATGGTTGCCGCGCACGGCGACGGCGCCACGGGTGACCAGATCCATGGCGGTGTCGACGACCCATTCCGGGTCGGCGCCATAACCGACAAAATCACCGAGCAGGATGAACCGCTCCGTGCCCTTCGCGCGGGCCACCTTAAGGCACGCCTCGAACGCCTGCCGGTTGCCGTGGATATCCGAAAAGACAGCGAGAAGCACACACCCTCCACCCTCATAATCTTATTGGAAGCCGATAAAGCCAATTTGAGGGAGGTCAACAAGATGCGCCAGCGCAAGGCAGTTGACCAGCGCCAGGCGGCCGCGATGGTGAAGGGCCTATTGCTCGTCCTTGGGCGGCATCCGGGGCGGCGGCAGGGGTGTAAACACCGCTCCCTGCGCGCCGGCCGGTGGGGCATTGAACTCACCGGTCGAGGAATCGCCGCCGCTGGTCTCAAGGATGACCTTGGGCGTCACATATTCCCGGACCATGTCGATCAGGCTGCCCTCGCCGCCGCCAAAGTCCGCCGCGCGCCCGCCTTGCGGATGGCCCGCCGCAATCTCGTTCTCCGCCGCATGGGTCTTGTCGGCCAGGGTGTCGTTGTAGGGAACGCGGAAGGCCCGCGGAATGCCACTCGGACGATGATCTTCGTCGAGTTCCTCGACCCACAGATAGATCGACCCGGGATCGCCCTCCAGCGAATGCGGCTCGACGATCCGCGCCTTGAGCAGCTTGAAGGCGGTCGGCAGCCGCTCGCTGCTGGCCCAGCCGAGCAACCCACGCATTTCCGTGAAGCTCACGACATAGAACGCGCTGGTCACGACGACGGCGATCGCCTTCAGTGACCAGTGCAGCCGCGCATAGACCAGCACGACCAACAGCAGCGCCCCGATCACCGCATAGGCTACGGATAGCGAAAGGATGACCGCCTGCAAATTAATCACGGCGGATCCTCGTAGCGTTCTTGCTCACACCGGTCCTCGGGTCGAGATCGGCTCCGTTGCGCCAGGTGCTGCGAAAGGTCTCCATCAGCGATTTCGGCCGCTGGCTTACATCGATGACCTTGCCCTCGGCATCGAGCCGGAATCGCACCGCGGTCTTCTCGTCACCGGTGTGGTCGAGCGTGAACTTGTTGTCGAAGACCACCTGCGCGGTCGGGTTGAGCTTCTGCACCTTCACATTGGCCGTCACGGGCTCGCCGGTCGTGGCGACAAAGTGCGAGACGTTGACGGTGTATTCGCCGGGGACGATGCCGCGCAGCGTGACGATTTCCTCGCGGATGGGGGAAGCGATCTTCTTGCCGTTGACCATGATGAAGTCATTGGCCCCGCCGCGGTCGTCGCGATCGAGCGTGAGGAAGCCGGCCTCGCGGTGGCGATACCAGGCGATGTTACCGGCGGGATCCTGCACGAACAGGTCGAGATCGTCGGGATGATTGTCCGGCCAGTCCAGTGTGATCATGAACTCGGCTTTGGAGTCGATCTTGCCCTCCTTGGCATCGGGCGAGACCGCCAGCAGCGCGAGGAAGAACAGGAAGGCGACCACCTGGAGCGCCTTGAACAGCATCACGCCCAGGGGATCGAACGGCTCCTCGCGCGGATAGAGGCCGAAATCATCCATCATGACGGCGTTCCAGCGCCCTTGATTTCGGATCCCCTGCGCTCGAGAACCGGCGTCACATAGGTCTCTGTCAGCACCACTGCATCCGAGAACACCCGCTGGGTCGCGGCATCGAGCATGTAGTACTGGATGCGAACCAGGATGGAGCCGACGAGGCCCGCGAGCGTCGTGTACATCGCGACCGCCATGCCGTCGCTCATCAGCCCCATCGAGGAACGCATCGCGACCTTGTCGGCGGCGTCCAGCCCGGCGATCGGCGCCAGCATGATGATGAAGCCGATGATGGTGCCGAGCAGGCCGAGCTTCATCAGCGTGTCGGAGACGAAGGCGCCGAACCCGTTGGAGCCGCGCAGGCGGTCGGCGAGCGTCCGCAGCAGCAGCGTCTGGTCGACCGGGCGGTAATCCTGCGCCGCGGCCTTCGTCACCAGGCTTTCGATGTGGTCGCGCACCAGCCCGTGCGGCAGCGCGGTGGCGCGCGCATCGAGCACCTTGCCGCCATCTGGCGCCGCCAGCACCGCGCGGCAGCGCCGGGCGGCGGCACCTTCACGGGCAATCGCCCGCGTGCGCAGGAAGCAGTGGCCGCAGGTAACGAGATAGAGTGCCGCGATCACGCTCGAAATGTACGTCCGGTCCGAGGTCAGCATCAGATGGATCAGGCCGAAGCGCCACAGCAGCACCGCGGCGAAGATCGAGAGCCCCGTGAAGATCATCCAGAACAGCAGCGCGCTGCGCTCGGATGGGTCGGCAGCCGCGGCCGCGATCGGTCCAATCGTCATCGAACTCATGCTGCATCGCTCCTGACTTGCAGGGATTGGCCTGCGACGTCTCCACCCGATTAGATCAAAGCCGCCGCTTCGGGTCCAAAGACCCATGCCCAATCCGGCTTGGGAAATTTGCCCGAGCTGCCATCCGGTCCGAACCCTGCAATTGGCAAGGCGCGGCGGCGTTGTTAGGCTGAGCTTATCAAACTTTGGGGTGATCGCATGCGCCTCGTGCTTCAGCTTGTCGCCCGTCTGCTTCTCATCGTTGCGCTGTGCCTGGGCGCGGCAACCATATGGGCTACCTTCGATGCCTATCGCAGCGTCGACCGGGCGACCGCGGCGTCCGCGCAGCGGGTCGCGCAGGCGCTCCAGGGCCTGTACTGGCACGAGCTGTTGCTGCGCAGCAGCAGGATTCGTGAGCATCTCGTGCCGGTTCCGGAATGGCGCACAGTTGAGACGGTGAAGTTGATTGCACCCGGTGTCTGCGTCGAGTTCCAGCCGGCCACCGCATTCGAAAAACCGCTCTGCGGCCAGAGCCAAGGGATCGGCCGGACCCCGCCGCGCTGGTTCGCCGCCATCGTTCCGACCTTCCTCGGCAGCCATGCCGAGGTGGTGCGCCCCATCAGCCCCCGAGCCGCAGCCGCCGGAACGGTGGTTGCGACACCCGACCAAGCCGCCTCAATCTCGCTCGCCTGGGAATACGTTCTCAACGTAACAGACGTTGCGCTTTTGATGGCGGCGGCGATCGCGCTGCTCGCCTCGCTTGCGATCGCGCACACGCTGGCGCCGGCACGCACCATCGTGACCGCCCTGCAACGCATGGCGCGCGGCCAGTATCGCACCAAGCTGCCGCGCTTCCGCTCCATGGAGCTCGCCATGATCGGCGGCGCCGTCGACGCGCTCGGCAGCCGGCTCGAGGAGGCCACCGAGCAGCGCGCCGCGCTGACACGGCGCCTGATCGAGATCCGCGACGATGAGCGACGCGCGCTTGCCCGCGAGCTGCATGACGAGTTCGGGCAGAATCTTTCGGCGATCCTGGCTTTCGCCAACACGATCGAGACCGCGAGCGCGCGGCAGACCGATAATGGCATCGCGCAGGATGCACGCATGATCTCGCAGGCCACGCATCATCTGATGGCCTCGCTGCGCGATGCGCTGAAGCGCCTGCGCAATCCGCTGCCCGAGGAGCTCGGGCTCGGGGCGAGCCTCGTCAACCTCGTCGACAGCTGGCGCTCGCAGAGTACGACGCAGCCAACGATCCAGCTCGACCTCAAGGGCGACCTCACCGACATCAGCGGCCCGGCTGCCACCACTGCCTATCGCGTCGCCCAGGAATGCCTGACCAATGCGCTACGCCATGGTGCAGCGCGCGAGATCTCGTTGCATGTCGAACGATGCGCAGGCGAGGACGGCGTGCTGCTGATCCGTGTCGAGGACGACGGCGGCGGCGATGCGGCCCGCGTGGCACGCTCCGCCGGCTTCGGCCTCACCGGCATCCGCGAGCGCGTCACGGCGGCCGGCGGCTCGCTGTCGATCCTGCCTGCAAGGCGTGGCCTCAGCGTCGCCGCGACGATTCCGCTTGCTGCGTGAGGCTGTCATGAGCGAGGTCGCAACCACAGGCGTCTCCGTGCTCCTGGTCGACGACCATCCGATCGTCCGCCAGGGCTACAGGCGCGTGCTGGAGAGCCAGGGCGATCTCCATGTCGTGGCGGAGGCCGACAACGCGGCAGATGCCTACAGCGCCTTCAAGGTTCATGAGCCCGATGTCGTGGTGATGGACATCTCGATGCCGGGCGCCTCAGGGCTCGAGGCGATCCGCAACATCCGCGCGCGCAACCCGCGGGCGCGCATCCTCGTCTTCACCATGCACAACGAGGCCGTGCTGGTGAAAGCCGCCTTCAATGCCGGCGCCTCCGGCTTCGTCACCAAGAGCAGCGCGCCTTCCGCTGTCGTCAACGCGATCCGAAGCGTCGCGCGCGGCGAGCGGGCCATGAGCGACGACATCGCACATGTGCTCGCAGAGGACAGCCTGTCGGCGGGATCGGTGCTGGATCAATTGGGCGAGCGCGAGATCGAGATTCTGCGCCAGTTCGCCGGGGGCGCCACGACCGAGGAGATCGCGGCGCAGCTCAATCTCAGCGTCAAGACGGTGCAGAATTATCACTATCTGATCAAGACCAAGACCGGCGCGCGCACGGACGCACAACTGGTGCGGCTGGCCGCGGCTTGCGGGCTGACGCGGATTTAGCAACAGCGCTGCCGTTTTCCGAATGACATGAAATTTCTCAATCTGCCGAGCGGATTGGAACAGAGGCTATTCCGTTCCTGTTAGCAGAGTGAAGGAGTAGAGGGTCATGAGTAAGATTCATCACAAGGCAGTCGCGCATCCCCCCATCATCACAGTCGGCGATCTCATCGACGAGCTCTGCCGCCTGCCGGATACCGCAGTCGTCCACTTCCGCTGCCCGACGCTGGATCAGGAACTCACATTCGAGCGGCTTCGAAAGCGATCGAAGGACGACGTCGAGATTGCGATCTCTGTCTATCCGGAGAGTCCGCCGGTCGTGCCGTCGTCCGACGGCGCCTTTCAGCCGCGAAAACACAGTTCGCCGGCGCGCTCGCTTCGCGACGGCGCTATGCTTCAGGGCAAACGGGTCAGCTAAGCCGGAATCTAACCCTTCAAACCGCGCAGCAGCAGCGCAAGGGTCGCGTCCACGCGCGCAGGCAGCTCGGCATCCTTCCACTCGTCGGCATGGGCCGGATGATGGAAGCGGCAGGTCGCGTCGAACAGCGCGCGCGCCGTCGTTTTAACGTCGGTCGCCGCGAACTCGCCCTGCTTCACGCCGTCAGTCAGGATCGCCGCGATCTGGTCGATCATGGTGTCCTTGTGGCACTTGACGGCGGCGCAGGCTTCGCGCGCCAGCGTCAGATAGGTGTCAAACATCTCGGGGTCGTCGAGCACGCGCGAGCGCTTGGCCGCGAACAGGGTGCGCAGCCAGCGATCGAGCCTGTCGGGCGCGGGGCCCTGCTCGTTCGCGATCGCCAGAAGCGGCGCATCAATGCGGTCGAGCCAGCGTTTGGCGACAGCCTCGCGCAGCGAGGCCTTGCTCGGGAAGTGGCGATAGACGCTGCCGTGGCTCACATCGAGCGCACGGGCAACATCGACCACAGTGGCCTTGGCAAGTCCGTAGCGCCGCAACACGTCCTCGGTCACTTCGAGAATCCGCTCCGGCGTCAAAACAACGGCTTCGTTCATGCCAGCACCATGTTCCCGTTTAGGGTCCAGTTACCCGGCGATGGATGCTTACCGAAGCGCCCATACCGGTCGGTTCGGAAAGCTCTCGCCTTAATGAGGCAGTTTTGCAGCCTGCGCCGCGATCTGGCGCGCAACCAGCAAATTGAGCCAATGCCCAATCGTCCCGGTGAGATTGATGATTTCGGTCGTCATTGTCGTAAGTCTCCAATCATTGGCGGTCCCCGTTGTTCAATTTCGACCCTCGATCCCCATTTGCTGGGACGTCGGGCTTCCGGGATGCCGCCAGACGCCCAATCGGAGCGTCCAAGAACGGATATACACGTCTCGCTGACAGATTTCAATATCTGTCAGTCAAAGATCCGTGACTGACAGTTAATGTTTGCTGGTGGCCGCTCACAGTCTCTGGGCCGAGGTGGCCCGCGTCCTCGCGGACCATGATACCTATTCAGCCCCAATCATCCCCTCATTCCCTACCTGCTTGCCGCACCGCTTGTTTCGCCCTCCCCCTCTGCCAAATCACGGCGTACAAAGCATTTTGGCCGGCGCCACACGCTTAGGCCGCCGCCCGCCGCTTGGAACCGCCAGATGATCCGCCGCCACACCAGCCGGTGGGTTACGCGACGCTAACCCGCCCCACGAAGAAGAAACGGACGCAAACCCATGCCCATCGTCAACCGCATCGCCGCCCTCTCCGATGAAATGGCCGCCTGGCGCCATGACTTCCACGAGAACCCGGAGCTGCTTTACGAAGTCCACCGCACGGCCGGCATCGTCGCCGACAAATTGCGGGAATTCGGCTGCGACGAGGTGGTAACGGGCATCGGCCGCACCGGGGTCGTCGGCGTCATCCGTGGCCGCAAGTCCACCTCCGGCAAGGCGATCGGCCTACGCGCCGACATGGACGCGCTGCCAATCATGGAAACCGCCGATGTGCCCTACGTCTCGAAGATCCCGGGCAAGATGCACGCCTGCGGTCATGACGGCCACACCGCGATGCTGCTCGGCGCGGCAAAGTACCTCGCCGAGACGCGCAATTTCGACGGCACCGCGGTCGTGATCTTCCAGCCCGCCGAGGAAGGCGGCGGCGGCGGCAAGGCCATGGTCGAGGACGGGCTGATGACGCGCTGGAACATCGACCAGGTCTACGGCATGCACAACATGCCGGGTCTCGCCGAAGGCCATTTCGCAACCACGGCGGGCCCGCTGCTCGCCTCCTCCGACAACATCCAGATCACCGTCCGCGGCAAGGGCGGCCATGCCGGCGCCACGCCGCACCAGGCGATCGACAGCGTTCTGATCGGCTCGCAGATCGTGGGCGCGCTGCAATCGATCGTCGCGCGCAACGTCAATCCACTGCAGTCGGCGGTGGTCTCGATCACGCAATTCCACGCCGGCACCGCCTTCAACATCATCCCGGAGACCGCCGAGCTCAGCGGCACCGTGCGCACGCTCGATCCCGAGGTACGCGATCTCGTCGAGCGCCGGATCGGCGAAGTCGCCGACAGCGTCGCCCGGGCCTATGGCGGCTCGGCGGAGACGAAATACACGCGCATGTATCCGGTGACCTTGAACCATGCGCGCGAAGCCGGCGTCGCCGCCGACGTCGCCCGTGACATCGTCGGCGCCGAGCGCGTCAACGACCGCATTGTCCCGATGATGGGGGCGGAGGATTTTTCCTTCATGCTGCAAGAGCGCCCCGGCGCAATGGTGCTGGTGGGCATGGGCGACAGCCCGGCATGCCACCACCCGGCCTACGTCTTCAACGACAACATCCTCGGCCACGGCGCTTCGTTCTGGGTGCGCTTGATTGAGACCGCGATGCCGGCGTAACGCGACTGCGGAGTGGGTGCGACGCTAGGCCTGCACCACCTCGTGCCGCATCACGAACGGCGCGAGTAGCGTATGCACCTCGCCAGCGACGGCCTCACGCTGGTCGGCCGGCAAGCCCGCAAGTGTCACGGTCGCGATCGAGCCGTGGCTGCCATGAGCGCCGACCTTCACCTTGCAGTCGATGCCGCGCTCGGTGAGCGGCATCAGCACCTTGGTGAACACGCGCTGCGCCGCATCCCAGCGCAGCTGTGGCTTGAAGACCTTGCCGACGCCGGTCACCGGCATCGGGTCGATCGGGATGACTTGCACCGGCACGGCGGCGCGCTCCGGCGTGCGCTCACGCACCCACGCTTCGAGCTCGCCCGGCTCGACTGACGCGCCGGGCTTCAACTGGACATAGCCGACCGGCAGCTCGCCGGCGTAAGCGTCGGGCTGGCCGACCACCGCGGCAAACCCCACGGCTGGATGGCGGAACATGATCTCCTCGATCGGGGCCGGATCGATGTTGTGGCCACCGCGGATCACGAGGTCCTTGGCGCGACCGGTGATCCAGAGATAGCCATCGGCGTCCAACCGGCCGAGATCGCCGGAATTGACCCAGACCTTGTCGACGAAGGCACCCTTGTTGTGGGCATCATTGAGATAGCCGCCGAACACGCCGGGCCCGGCCATGATGACGACGCCGATCTCGTCCACCTTGCAGTCGCGGATCAGATTGCCGTCGGCATCCAGTTGCACGATGCGCACGCGTGCGTAAGGCATGGGAAGACCGACCGAGCCGAGCCGGATCGGACGTGAAGGATAAGCCAGCGTATGCACGCTCGAGGTCTCGGTCATGCCGTAGACCTCGACCACCGGCAGCTTGAGCTTGTCCTGGATCGCCGAGCCGACGGCAACCGGAATCGCGGAGCCACCGCCGGCAGCGTATTTCAGGCTTGAGATATCGGCATGGCCCGGCGGCACCGCGAGCGTTGCGGCAAGCACCGTCGGCACGCTCGATAATGCCTCGACCTTGAAGCGCTCGACCAGGCCCCAGATGTTCTTCACAGCGTTCGGATTGCGCCAGCCGCTCGGCGACAGCACGACCAACGAGCCGCCGGCAGACAGTGTCGCCAGGACCTGCGTCAGCGAGCCGCCGACATGAAACAGCGGCATGCCGAACAGCATGTTCGCGCCGGGCTTCGCCTTCAGCAGCAGGTTGAGCGCCCAGGCCTGATAGACTTGGTTGGTGTGGGTATGCCGCACAAGCTTTGGCGTGCCGGTCGTGCCGCCGGTATGGAAATAGGCCGCGATGTCGCTGCCGAGAATCTTGCGCCCGCTGACAAGCCGGTCCGCCGGCTGCTGCTTGATCAGATCGTTGAACGCGAAGATGCCCTTCTCAGGATCGCCGCCACCAGCCACCTGCACGATCGCCTTTAGGTGCCTGAGTGAGGGGCGGATCTGCTCGACCTTCTGCCAGATGTCGGTGCCCGGCATCGGCCCGAGCGCCACCAGGATCTTCGTGCTCGCCGCTTCCAGGATCTCCGCAATCTGATGCGGCTCGAGCAGCGGGTTGACGGGATTGGCGATGCCGGCGGCCTCGGCCCCGAACAGCGTCACGAAGGCATCGGGCAGCAGCGGCAACATGAACGAGATGACGTCTCCCTTCTCGGCGCCGAGCGCGTGAAACATGTTGGCCGCCTGCGTGACGCGCGCAATGAAGTCACGATAGGTGACCACAACAGGCGTGTCGGCGGGATCGGCATTTTGCAGAAACTGGATCACCGCGCCGTCGGGGTTGCGCGCGGCCCCAAGCCTGATGGCGTCATAGGTGCTCTCGGCCGCGACCCGGTCGGCGTACGGGACCTGCTCGAAGGCCCGGACCTCCTCGTCCGTCAAAAGCCCCGGATACTCATTGCCGATGAGCCGATCGAGCGCGTGAATGCCCGCCATGGAATTCCGTCCTCCCTCAGATCCAGTCCCTCGCCGCCTGTCTTTTGACATTTGGTGCGGCGGGGGCCTCGGCCGATTGGCCGGCCGAGCGGAACCAGAATGATGGATGATTTGGCGTTCGTCCATTGCCTACCGGCTGCGGCGATAAACCTCGCCCGACGGGCTTTTGAACCTCTCCGCCCGATCCGGGTACCAAGAACTGGCATTGGGCTCATCTGCCAGCGTCCTGCCGCAAGACGTGAGGTGATCATGACTACACCCCGGCGGGACCGCACCAGAGGACTGATCCTTGCGTTCGCCATGACGTCGGTGATCTCCGCGTCGGCGATCGTCCTGCCGCGCGCCGCACTCGCCGATGACCAGTTCGACAAGATGCGCGCCAAGATCGCGGCCTTCGTCGGCGACAAGATGGAGAAGTTGGGCGGATCACGCATCATCTACAAGGTCGACAGCGAGGGCTTGCGCGACAGCGTGGTCACGGACCTGCGCGACGACGTCTACAAGGTCTTGCACGACGGCCATATCGCCTTCTCCAATCTTGCGATCCGCGACGGCGGCGTCGATGTGAAGATCGCCGACGCCAAGGCACGCGATCAGCTCGCGCGCAAGCTCGCCGCAGCCGCGGAAGGCGTGCCGTCGCACGCAGTTTCCGTGACCGATGGCGGCGACGGAGCTGTCCGGCTCGCGCCGACCGATGCAGCATCCAAGGCACGGCTGACCGAGCTGGTCGGCGATTCCATCGCGATGATCGAGCAGCGTCTCAAGGATGCTGGCATCAAACTTGTCAGCGCCGTCCCTGACGGGCCTGATCGTATTCGCATCTTCCTGCCCGGCGTCACCGATCCCGAGCGCGTCACCGCGATCTTCGCCCGGAGGGTCAAGGTCAGCCTCCGCCAGGTCGATGTTTCGATGCCAGCAGAGCTGGCGCAATCCGGAAAGCCGCCCGAGGGCACGGAAGTCTTGCTCGGGTTCAAGGACAAGCGGCCCTACCTGGTCGCCAAGGAGAGCGCGCTCGACGGGGAGGATGTCAGCGATGCGGCGCCTAGCTTCGCGCCCGGCACGAAGGATCCGGTCGTCTCCTTCCGCTTCAACGGACGCGGCACGCGACGTTTCGCCCATCTCACTGAAGAGAATATCGGCAAGCCCATCGCCATCGCGCTCGACGACACGGTGATCTCGGCCCCCGTGATCCGCGAGCCCATTACCGGCGGCTCGGTCCAGATCTCGGGCAATTTCACCCTGGAGGAGGCCAACAGTATCGCCATGCAGCTGCGTGCCGGTTCGCTGCCCGGGCACCTGACCTTCGTCGAGCAGCAGGTCATCCAGCCTGCCGTCAAGCCGTAGGCCCACCGGCTGACCTTTTTGGCGCGGAGCGCCACTTCCGGACGCTGAAGTCCACCGGCCGTCCCCCGAATCACGGGGCGGCCGGAGACCATGCGCGCAACGAACGGGCAATTGCCGAAACGACGGTTCGGGCTAAAATTTGCCTGTTGCGGAACGGCGACCGAAGGTTTCATTCAAGCGGTCGTCATTCGATTTCGGCTATACGTGTCGAGCCTACCGCCCAGGACTGAAGGCCTTACGCAGGGATAGTACCATGCCGTCCGGCAGCGCAGACATCTCCTCGATCCTTGACCGCATTCTCGATGCGGCCACGGACAATCTCAGGATCGCGAAGATCCTGGTCCAGATGGGCCTTGACCCCAACAACGTCACCTGGGACGCGATCTTCAACCGGCTGCTGGAGATCTTCGTCCACAACATCACGCTGGCCAATTTGTTCGCTACGATCGGCGCCGGCTTCTTCGTCGCCACTCTCCTGATGCGGACGATGGTGCCCTTGCGCGTCGCCAACATGATCGGCTGCGCGTTCTTCGCCATCTTCGGCGCGCTCTCCGCCAACGTCTCGACGTTCCTGCTCTATCTCTTGATGCTTCCGATCAACGCACTTCGGCTGCGGCAGATGCTCAAGCTGGTCAAGAAGGCGCGCCATGCCGCCGAAGGCGACATGTCGATCGAGTGGCTCAAGCCGTTCATGACCGAGCGCAAATATCGCCGCGGCGACACCCTGTTCAAACTTGGCGATTCGGCCCAGGAGATGCTCCTCACCGTCACCGGCAAGTTCCTGGTCAAGGAGATCGGCGTCGAGATCGGGCCCGGGGCGCTGATGGGGGAGCTCGGTTTCCTCACGCCCGACAACCGCCGCACCGGAACGATCGAATGCATCGAAGACGGCCAGGTGCTCACGATCACCTATGACCGCCTACTCGAGATCTACTTCCAGGACCCGCAGTTCGGCTATTATTTCCTGGTGCTGACCAGCCAGCGCCTGCTGCAGAACATCGATCGCCTGCAGAAGCAGCTGGCGGCAGCGCGGTCGGCGACCACGAACAAGATCGCCTGATCGTCCGCTCAGCTGAGCAGCAGCGCCATGCCCGGATCGCCCTTCTCCATCGCGCGACGGTAGGCCGGACGCGCACTGACGCGGCCGAGATATTTGACCACGTTCGGACAGCGCTGGAGATCATAGGGCTGGAAATAGCGCATCGTGGTGAGCGTGAAGACGGTCATGATATCGGCCGTGGTGAAGGCGCTGCCTGCCAGATATTCGGCATCACGTACACGCGCATCGACAAGGTCGAAGGCACGGTCGACGCGCGCCCTGATGGCAACCAGCAGCGGATTGTCGTCCGTGAGCTTGAGCCGGTTCAGCAGCATCAGCCGGCCCATGCCGGCCTGCAAGGTGCCGTTGGCGAAGTGAAACCAGTAGAGGAATTGCGCGAAGTCGGGATCGTCAGTGCGGAGCACGAGCCGGCGATTGCCGTATTTGGCAATGATGTAGTCGACGATGGCGCCTGATTCGGCCAGCACCAGATCGCCGTCGGCGATGACGGGCGCAGCACCGATCGGATGCAACGCCTTGTAGTCCGGCGGGGCCAACATGGTGACGGAATCGCGCGCATAGCGCTTCAGCTCATAGGGAATCCCGAGCTCCTCGCAGAGCCAGACGATGCGTTCGGATTGCGATTTGCCGAGATGATAGACGGTGAGCATAGTGTCTCCTTACGGGCGAAGCTGGACCAGTGGCGTCGCTGCATCCTAACCCGTCATTGCGAGCGCAGCGAAGCAATCCAGACTGCCCCCGCGGAAAAGACTCTGGATTGCTTCGCTGCGCTCGCAATGACGATGCGGAGAGAGCGTCCTCTACCGCGCCTCGTCCGTCACCATGCGCGCCACGACGCGGTCGCGGCGGATGAAGTGATGCCAGAGGGCGGCGATGACGTGGATCACAATCAGCGCCAGCAGCACATAGGCAAAGAGGATATGCCGATCCTCATAGGCGCCGGCTGCCGCTTTGTCCGGAGAGGTAAATTGCGGCACGTTGAACAGGCCAAAGAAGTCGGAGTAGTTGGGCGAGCGCTCCCGAGTGCGCCCAGCCCAGCATCGCGACCAGGATCACCACGAGATAGAGCGCGCCGTGGCTGGCGCGGGCCGCGATCCTCTGCCAGCGCAAGGACTTCGTCGGCAGCGCCGGCGTCGGGTTGATGGCGCGCCAGGCGAGGCGCAGCACGGTGAGCAGCAGGATCACATAGCCGATATCGGCATGGATCGAGCGGTAGTAGAACTTGTCGGCCCGCGCCGGGATGTGATTCATCCACCAGCCGAAGCCGATCATGCCGATGATCGCCAGCGCCAAGCCCCAGTGAAACCACCGGGCAACGCTCCCCCAGCCGTCTTCCGTGTTTCTGATCATGCCAGCTCCCGAAAATATGCGGATGTCCCAACCGCAGCGCAGCACGGCTGATAGCGGGAACAGGCGGCAAACACGAAATTGAATCGCTCCAAACTGGGCGCAGGCCGCCCCCGCCGCAAAACCGCCCCAAAAACCGAATGGTAACCATGAGGTCTTAGGGTAGCGACGTGACCAATTCCCCGACGATCCTGGTATTCGATTCCGGTCTTGGCGGCCTCACCGTGCTGCGTGAGGTCGTGGCCGCGCGCCCGGATGCGCATTATACCTACGTCGCCGACGACGCCTTCTTCCCCTACGGACATCACAGCGAGGACGAAATCATCGCCCGCGTCGTGCCGTTGATGGGGGAGCTGCTCGGCACCCATGATCCTGATCTCGTTGTCATCGCCTGCAATACGGCCTCTACCCTGGTCCTATCGCATTTGCGGGCCGCTTATTCCGTGCCCTTCGTCGGCACGGTGCCGGCGATCAAGCCGGCCTGCGCCCGCTCGAAGACCCGCCGGGTCTCTGTGCTCGGCACCAAGGGCACGGTGAAGCGCGAATACACCAAGGCGCTGATCCGCGATTTCGCGCAAGGCTGCGAGGTCACGCTGGTCGGCTCGCCCGAGCTGGCCTCGCTTGCGGAGCGTGAACTCAGCGGCCAGGCGATCAGCGACGGCGACATCCTCACTGAGCTCACCCCCTGTTTCGTCGGCGATGCCGCGGACGCAGGCGCACGCACCGACACGGTGGTGCTTGCCTGCACGCATTATCCGCTGCTGCTCGACCGGATGAAGAAGCTCGCGCCCTGGCCGGTGGACTGGATCGACCCGGCGCCGGCGATCGCTCGCCGCGTTTCCGACCTGCTGGGTGCGCCGAGCAGCAGCATCGCGCTATCAGGCGCCGAGATGATTTTCACATCGAACCGCGTGCATGGCCTTTCCGCCACGCTGACGCCATTCTTCGGCGGGCGCGCAGTCGCCTGACTTTTCGCGGACACGGCGCACTGCTAGGCTTCGCGCATCGTCATCTCGCGCAAGGTCATCCCATGTCGGTCCCCGCAAAGCCACTCAATCGCCTCCGCCAGCTGTGGAGCGAGGGGCGCCCCGCCTTCGGCGCGATCGCGACGATCCCGAGTGTGCAGACCGTGCAGATCATGGCGCGCTCGCTGGACTGGATCATCGTCGATCTCGAGCACGGGCCGATCGGGCTCACCGAAGCGCATGCGATGATCGCCGCCACCACAGGCACGCCGTGCACGCCCCTGGTACGGATCGCTGCGAACGAGCCGTGGCTTGCAAAAGCACCGATGGATATCGGCGCCTTCGGCATCAACTTTCCGATGATCACCAATCGGGACGATGCCGAGAAAGCGGTGCGCAGCGTGCGCTATCCGCCGCGCGGCGACCGGCTCTGGGGACCGTTCCACGCGCCGTTCCGCTGGGGCCAGTCGATGCCTGACTACATGGCATCGGCCGACGATGAGATGATCTGCATGATCACCATCGAACATGTCGATGCCGTCAACCGCATCGACGAGATCATGGCGACCCCGGGCATCGACGTTGCCGTCATCGGCCCCGGCGATCTCGCCACGTCCATCAACAAGCGCGGCCGGATGGACGATCCGGAATTGCTGGCGCTGATCGCACGGGCCGAGGCCGGGATTCTCAAAAGCGGCGTGCCGATCGGCGGCGTGGCGCGCACCGCCGACCAGGCCAACCAGCTCATTGACCGCGGCTACCGCGCGATCGCGCTCGGGTTCGACTGGTCGCTGTTCCAGCGCGGCATCACGGCGGCATTCGACGGGATCAGGCGCTGAACCGCCTGCCGCTTTGCCGAGCCCCCTGGAGAGCGGTCGCCCCAGGCGGAACAATGCTCAATAAATGCTCATTCTCGCCTTCGGAGGGCGCGGCGTGCTAGAGCAGGCGGCGAGCGGGAGCCCCTCGCCGTCAGTCCCATATCTGAGTCCGCCGGAACCGAAAGAACGATGCGCGGTCAACCCAAGAACATTTCCCTGCCGCGTCGCCTGATTATCGACCTGATGCACGCCTCGATGGGCGTGCCCTTCGTGTCACTCTCCCGTTCGCTCAATATCCGCCCCCTGTTGGAGGCCCGCGCTGGCGCAATGGCGCCGGCCGGCTGGGCAGCCATGCTCGTCAAGGCGTTTGCCCTGGTGGCAAAAGATGAGCCGGTGCTGCGCACCGTCTACGCCAAATGGCCCTGGCCGACGCTCTACGAGCTCCCCAATAGCGTTGCGTCGGTGGCGATCGCTCGGCTCGAGAATGGCGAGGAATGCGTCATGCCGCAGCGGATCGCAGCCCCGGAGGCGATGGCGCTGGCCGCGGTCGATATGGAGATCCGGCGCGCCAAAACGGCCGCAGTCGCGGACGTCCCCATGTTCCGCAAGGTCATGCGGGTCACCCGGTTACCGCTGCCGCTGCGGCGCCTGTTCTGGGCGGTGGGCCTGAATTTCGGCCGGCAGCGCGGTAATTGGTTCGGCAGCTTCGCAGTGAGCTCGGTGGCCGCCTATGGCGGCGGCGAGCTCCACCCCATCACGCCCGGCCCGTTCATCGTCAGCTACGGCCTTGTCGAGCCGGGCCAAACCATCCATGTCGTGATCCGCTGGGACCACCGGGTCACGGACGCTGCCCCCATCGCTCGGGTCCTGACCCGGCTGGAACAGGTCCTGAACACTGAAATTGCTGCCGAATTGCGCTCGGCCGGCGCCAAGCCGATCCGGGCCGTCGGGACCTGATTCCGGGGCCATTCGCATTGACAGCGAACCCCAAACTCCCCTAAAAGCCACCTGCTCGCGGGCCGATTTCGGCCCGCGAAGCGTTTCGCGACCCGTGGTCCAGTCCCTTAAGCTTTGGGGATCGGACCTGTCGGTGCCGGGATTTCCCCGTCACACAGGAGGGCGCGTTTCCTCAAACCATGCAACCGAAGAGGACGCGATGACTAAGCGCAGTGAGGCGAAGTACAAGATCGATCGCCGTATGGGCCAGAACATCTGGGGCCGCCCGAAGAGCCCCGTGAACCGCCGCGAATACGGCCCCGGCCAGCACGGCCAGCGCCGCAAGGGCAAGCTCTCGGACTTCGGCGTGCAGCTGCGCGCCAAGCAGAAGCTGAAGGGCTACTACGCCAACATCAGCGAGCGTCAGTTCCATGGCATTTACGTCGAGGCCAGCCGCCTCAAGGGTGACACCGGCGAGAACCTGATCGGCCTGCTGGAGCGTCGTCTCGACGCGGTCGTGTACCGCGCCAAGTTCGTCTCGACGATCTTCGCGGCCCGCCAGTTCATCAACCACGGCCACGTCAAGGTGAACGGCCGCAAGGTCAACATCTCGAGCTACCAGGTCAAGGTCGGCGACGTCGTCGAGGTCAAGGAAGCCTCCAAGCAGCTCGCCCACGTTCTCGAAGCCAGCCAGCTCCCCGAGCGTGACACCCCCGACTATCTCGAAGTCGACCACGGCAAGATGACCGCCAAGTATGTGCGCATCCCCGGCCTCTCCGACGTGCCGTTCCCGGTGCAGATGGAGCCCCATCTGGTCGTCGAATTCTATTCGCGCTAAGATCTGAATATCGAAAGGCCCCGGTTCGCCGGGGCCTTTTTGCTTAAGAGCCACACTTCAGTGGCCGCAATGCTTTGAGGAGCCGTCGCATGCTCTACACCCCTCCCCCCATCGATCCCAAGGCGCCGCCGGTGCGCATCAATCTGCTCTCGGACACGCAGACCAAACCGACGGCTGCGATGCGCGAGGCGATGGCGCGGGCCGAAGTGGGCGACGAGCAGGTCGGCGATGATCCAACCGTGAATGCGCTGTGCGAGCGCGTTGCCGCGCTGATGGGCAAGGAAGCCGCGGTCTACATGCCGTCGGGCACGATGTGCAACGTCACCGCGACGCTGGTGCATTGCCGTCCCGGCGACGAGATTCTCGCGCACGAGACCGCGCACATCATCGCCCGCGAAGGCGGTGCGCATGCCGCGATCGGCGGCTTCCAGGTGACGCAGCTCAAGGGGCCCGACGGCCAGTTCACGCCGGATACGTTCCGGAATGCGCTGCATCCGCGCACGCGCTACCAGCCGCCACAGACCGTCGTCAGCGTCGAGCAGACCGCCAATATCGGCGGCGGCACGATCTGGAAGAAGGCCGCGCTCGACGAGATCGTCGCGATCGCCAAACAACATGGCCTCGTCACGCATATGGACGGCGCGCGCCTGCTGAACGCGACGGTCGCAAGCGGCATCTCGCCGCGCGACATGACCGCGGGCTGGGATTCGGCCTGGATCGACTTCTCCAAGGGCCTGGGCGCACCGATCGGCGGCGTGCTCGCCGGCACCCGTGCCTTCATCGATGCGGTCTGGCAGTGGAAGCAGCGCCTCGGCGGCTCGATGCGGCAGGCCGGAATCTGCGCGGCCGCCTGCATCTATGCGCTCGACCATCATGTCGAGCGCCTTGCCGACGACCACGCCAATGCGCGCGCGCTCGCCCGCGGCCTGTCGCAGATCGCAGGCATCGAGGTGCAGGAGCCCGAGACCAACCTCGTGTTCTTCAAGCCCGACGGCGCCGGCGTGCCCGGCGACAAGATGGTCGCGGCCTTGCGCCAGCGCGGCGTGACGCTCGCGATAATGGACGGCCGCATCCGCGCCTGCACCCATCTCGACGTCAATGCTGCCCAGGTCGAGGAGACCATCGGCTATGTCAGAGAGATCGTGCGCGGGGCGTAATCAGCGTCCCATCGCCTGATAAATCAGCGTCTTCAACCCCAGTTGAATCCGACCGCGCTGCGACGGCGTCTGCACCATGAAGATCCCGAACAGATCGTCTTCGGGATCGATGAAGAAGAAGGTGCCGCCGACGCCGTCCCAGCGATATTCGCCAAGCGGCCATGACGTGCCCGCCGGAACCGATATGCGCACCGCGAAGCCGAGGCCGTATCCGCTGGTCGCGCCCGGATAAAAGTTCTTGTCACGCTCGACATGGGTTGCTGGACCGACATGGTCCGACGCCATCAAGGCGATGGTTTCCGGCTTGAGATAGCGCCGGCCATCGAGCGTGCCGCCGTTGAGCAGCATCTGCGAGAAGCGCGCATAGTCGCCGACGGTGCCGACGAGGCCGCCGCCGCCCGACTCCCACCGCAGCGGTTTCCTGATATCGCGCACCTTGGCCATCGGGCTGAGCGCGCGATCCTCCGGCATCGGCTCGGCAATGCGCGGCCACTTGGCGGGATCGGCGACATAGAACGCGGTGTCCTTCATCCCGAGCGGATCAAGCAATCGCTCCTTCGCGAACGCGAACAGCGATTTCCCGGATATCACCTCGATGATGCGGCCGAGCACGTCGATCGAGAGGCCGTAGTCCCAGATCGTGCCGGGCTGTTCGGCGAGCGGCAGCGTGGCGATCTTCGCCACCAGTTCGGCATTGTTCAAAGCCTTGTTGTCGAACAGACCGGCGTCGGCATAGAGCTTGTTCACCAGGTCTCCGCCATAATAGCCGTAAGGAATCCCGGAGGTATGGCGCATCAAATCCTCGATCGTCACAGGACGATTGAGCGGCTCCAGCTCGAGCGAGACCCTGTCGTCCTCGGCTTTCTTCTCGACGCCGACCTTCATGCCCGCAAAGGCCGGAATGTATTTCGAGACGGGCTCGTCGAGGGCGAGCTTGCCTTCCTCGACCAGCATCATCGCCAGGACCGACGTGACCGGCTTCGACATCGAATAGAGCCGGAAGATCGTGTCCGCGCTCATCGAGATCTCGGTCGCGACGTCACGGACGCCGAAATTCTCGTAATAGACCGGCTTGCCGTGCTGCTGAAGCAGGAGGATCGCGCCGGGAATCCTGCCGGTCGCGATCTCGTTCCTGATGTAGTCGGAGACTTTGGCGAGGCCCTCGGTCGAGAAGCTGTGCGCGCGGCCCTCAGAGCCTGCTTGCGCACCGACCACACCGAACAAGAGAACGAGCGCCGCGAGGAGCGCGCGGCGCCCGAATATGTCAGTTCTCCATGGCTTCATAGACCAGTTGCTTCAATGTCCGTTGGACGCGCTGCCGCTCGGTCGGGGTCTGCTCCAGCAGCACGAAGAACATGTCCTGCTTGCGGTCGATCACCAAATAGCAACCGCTGGCGCCGTCCCACTTCAATTCCCCGAGATCGCCGGGAGGCGGCGGTTTGGCATTACCGGGATCGGTACGCACGGCAAACCCAAGTCCCATGCCAAAACCGTCACCGGGAAAATAGAAGTAGTCCCGCTCAACGCCGGAGCCCGGGCCGATCTGGTCGGTCGCCATCAGCTTGAACGTTTCGGGTTTGAGAATGGTCTTGCCGTCGAGACTGCCGCCGTTGAGCAGCATCTGCGCAAAGCGCTCATAATCGGCCATGGTCGAAACCATGCCGCCGCTGGCGGATTCCCACTTCTGGCGAACCTCAGTCCTGTACTGGCGGCCGACCCGGAAATCGCTGTCGTTCGGCAGCGGCTGGGCGAGCCGTTTCAGTCTCTCCGGTTCGGTAACGAAGAAGCCTGTATCGGTCATACCGAGCGGATCGAGCAGCTTTTCCTTCTCGATTTCGAACAATGTCTTTCCGGACACGATCTCCATGATCCGCGCCAGAATGTCGGTGGAATGGCCGTACTGCCAGAGCGCGCCGGGTTGGTTGTGCAGCGGCAGCTTGGCGATCCGCTCGGCGAACTCGGCGAGATCGAATTCGCCCGCGTAGATGTTGGCGTCGCGATAGGCCTTGCGAACCAGACTGTCGCCGTAGAAGCCGTAGGTGATCCCGGAGGTATGGCGCATCAAATCGAGAATGGTGATGGGCCGGGCCAGCGGTACCAGCTCGAGCGTCTTGGTGCCGTCCTCGGCCTTCTTTTCCTCACCGACCTTCACATTTGCGAAGGAGGGAATGTATTTCGAAACGGGATCGTCGAGCTTGAACTTTCCGTCCTGGATCAGTTGCATCGCCACAACGGAGGTGATCGTTTTGGTTAGCGACGACAGGCGGAAGATCGTCTTGTCGGTGATCGGCGCCTTGCTGACCACGTCCTGGACGCCGAAGGCTTCGTGATAGACAGGCTTGCCGTGCTGCTGGATCAGCACGGTCGCGCCGGCGATCTTGCCGGTCGCGACCTCGTTCTTGAAGAACTCGGTCACCTTGGCGAGCTTGTCCGGATTGAAATGCGCGCCGGCCGGGATCTCGTAGGTGCCCTCCGCGCGCGCAAGGGACATTGCGCCAAGCGAGACAAGCGCGCCGCAGACCAACGCAAATCGTGCAAAATGTGAAATCATATCCCCTCCCCGGAACATGGCTGGTGGAGTGTACTGACCGCGTTGTCAGGCACAAGGGCTGCCGTGCCGTGCCAAAACGTCCGTGTGGAGCGCGGCGCTCGTCTCCGAAAAACAACAGAATATGACTTGGCCCACCAATGGCGCGGCCGGCAAGGCTTCAATGGTCGTATCGATCGCAATCTTCGCGGCCCGCCCGCCAGGAAAGCGGAAAATACCGGTCGAAATCGCGGGGAATGCCACCGAGGACAGCTTGTGCTTCCCGCACAGTTCCATCGAGCGACGATAGCAGGAGGTGAGCAGATCGTCCTCACCCTGCGTACCGCCGTTCCAGACCGGTCCAACGGTGTGGATCACGTGCGCGGCCTTGAGGCGGTAGCCTTTGGTGATCTTCGCATCGCCCGTCTTGCAGCCGTGGAGCATGCGGCATTCGGCGACCAGATCGGGCCCGGCCGCGCGATGGATCGCACCGTCGACGCCGCCTCCACCAAGAAGAGATGAGTTGGCGGCGTTGACGATGGCGTCAACGCCGAGGCTGGTGATGTCAGCGACGATGATTTCGAGCTGCACGCCGCCGATCCGACGCGTCAGCACTGTCACGGATCAAGCCGCGACGACGACGCCCTTCTCGGAGAAGAGCTGCTGCAATTCGCCGGCCTGGAACATCTCGCGCACGATGTCGCAGCCGCCGATGAACTCGCCCTTCACATAAAGCTGCGGGATCGTCGGCCAGTTCGAATATTCCTTGATACCGTTACGGAGCTCGGCGGATTCGAGCACGTTGAGGCCCTTATAGCCGACGCCGACGTGGTCGAGGATCTGCACGACCTGGCCGGAGAAACCGCACTGCGGAAATTGCGGCGTCCCCTTCATGAACAGAACCACGTCGTTCGACTTCACTTCGTTGTCGATGAATTCCGCGATGCTCATATCCGTGTCCTTCTGGGGCAGAGCCCTCACCTATCAATCCGGGCCGGCTCAGCCGATTTAACCCGATACCTGCCTATATATGTAGCCCAAACCGTTGTGCATCCAAAGTAAAATGGCGGCGAATGGTCCCCGGATATCAGGTCCGGGCGGCCCCGGCGCCATTGCATGATGACACGAATATCATCACCGGGGAGGACTTTCATACCGTAACGGAGCGCCTATCTAGGACGAACCTTGGTTTTGGAACCCGGTCTCGCCAACAACGTTCTCTTGTCCTGTCTGGAGAAAAACGTGACGAAACAAGCCTCCGCTATGGCCGATCAGCCGCTTTCGTCACCATCGGCCGCCTCTGGCGGCCTCGCACAGGCGCTGGAGAGTGCGTTTCTGGCCGTCCGTACCGAGACTGAGCGGCGGGCCGCGCCGCTGTCGCCCGAGGACCAGCAGATCCAGTCCATGCCGGACGCGAGCCCGGCGAAATGGCATCGGGCCCATACCACCTGGTTCTGGGAGCAGTTTCTGCTCGGCGAGCACGCCCCTAGCTACCGCCCCTTCCACCCCGACTTCGCCTTCCTGTTCAATTCCTATTACGTCAGCGCCGGCCCCCGCCACGCCCGCAATCATCGCGGCGACATCACGCGGCCCAGCGCCACCGAGGTCGGCGCCTATCGCAGCCATGTCGATGCCGCCGTCGTCAAATTCTTCCGCGCGGCCGGCGACGACAAGCTCCGCGAAATCGCGCCGCTGGTCGAGGTCGGGCTGAACCATGAGCAGCAGCATCAGGAGTTGATGTACACCGACATCCTGCACGCCTTCGCGCAGAACCCCGTCTATCCGGCTTACGACAAGGAGTGGCGCTTTCCGGCCGCGACGCGCGCAGGCGAGGACTGGCTGACGCTCAACGAAGGCATTCACACCGTCGGCCATGTCGACGACACCTTTCATTTCGACAACGAGAAGCCCGCGCATCGTGCGCTCGTCGGTCCGGTCAGAATCGCGCGCAATCTCGTCACCAACAGCGAATGGCTCGCCTTCATGCGTGACGGCGGCTATCGGCATGCGACGTTGTGGCTGATGGATGGCTTCGCCGCGGCCAGCAAGGAAGACTGGCAGGCTCCGGGCCATTGGCGCGAGATCGACGGGCAGTGGCATGTGATGACGCTTGCCGGCGTCAAGCCGGTCGATCCCGACGCGCCGGTCTGCCACATCAGCTATTACGAGGCCGATGCGTTTGCGCGCTGGGCCGGAAAGCATCTGCCGACCGAGATGGAATGGGAGGTCGCGGCGCGCACCAAGCAGCTCAACGACGCCTTCGGCATCGTCTGGCAATGGACGCGTTCGTCGTATTCCCCCTACCCCGGCTACCGCGCCGTCGAAGGCGCGCTCGGCGAATACAACGGCAAGTTCATGGTCAACCAGCTGGTGCTGCGTGGCTCCTCGCTGGCGACACCCGACGGTCACAGCCGCGTCACATATCGCAACTTCTTCTATCCGCATCACCGCTGGCAGTTCACGGGGTTGCGGCTAGCCGACTATTTCTAGTTCTCATCCGAGGAAATACGCGCCGGACAGCGCGTTCAGGAGAATATCATGAATGTGCACGCCAGCGCTTTGGCCGAAGCCCATCTTCCCGACGAGCAGACGACCGCGTTCGCCCGCGAGGCGATCGAGCACCTCTCGCAGCAGCCGAAAAAGCTGTCGCCGAAGTATTTTTACGACGCAACAGGATCTGAGCTGTTCGAGGCGATCACGCGATTGCCGGAATATTATCCGACGCGCACCGAGCTATCGATCCTGAAGGAGCGCGGCAGCGAGATCGCAAGGATCATCCCTGAAAATGCCGCACTGGTGGAATTCGGCGCAGGCGCCACCACGAAGGTCCGCCTGCTCCTGAACCAGTCCAGATTCGCAGCCTATGTCCCGGTCGATATTTCCGGCGATTTCCTGCAAGCCCAGGCCAATGGGCTCAAGCGCGACTTCCCCTCGCTCGGCATCCATCCGGTGGCCGCCGACTTCACCACGCCGTTCGAGCTGCCCAGGGCGGTTGCATCGATGCCGAAGGTCGGCTTCTTCCCGGGCTCGACCATCGGCAATTTCGAGCCCCATGAAGCGCAGGCGTTCCTGAGGAGCGCCCGCCAGATCCTGGGCAAGGGCGCGCAGATGATCATCGGCGCCGACCTCGAGAAAGAGGAGCGCCTGCTCCACGCCGCCTATAACGATGCCGCCGGCGTCACCGCGCGGTTCAATCTCAATGTGCTGGTGCGGATCAACCGCGAGCTCGGCGGCAATTTCGACCTCTCCGCCTTCACCCATGGTGCGATCTACAATCACGATCGGCACCGCATCGAGATGCATCTGATCAGCCGCAAGAGCCAGACCGTGCGCCTGCTCGGCACCAGCTTCTCGTTCCGGCCGGGCGAGAGCATTCACACCGAAAACAGCTACAAATACAGCCTTGAGCGTTTTGCTGCCTTGGCACAGGGCGCCGGCTGGCGCGTGCGCGAGAGCTGGACGGATGCAGCGAAGATGTTCTCGGTGCACGCGCTGGAGGCGGCGGAGTAATGGCTCCGGCGCCTCAACGCTCCCTAGTCTCTTCCGGCTTCGATCCGAGCGACACCGACTCCCACACCGCGACGACGATCATGATCAGGCTCGTCGCGACCGTCAGCCAGAGCGGCGGGAGGTCTGCGGCGAACCACCACAGCGCCGCGAGCGCGATGATTCCGATTCCGTGGGAGAGCTGGAGGAAGCCGCGGATCGAGTGCTTGAACAGGATGGTTCCGACCAGGAACACCAAGGGACCGCCGATCGTGCTGACGATGGTGCGGACATCGGAATGCCCGGTTGGGTGCTTCAGCACCAACTCGTCCGAGACCGCGGTCAGGATGATGCCGGCGACGATCGGCATGTGCAGATAGGTGTAGGCGAGCCGCGCCAGCCGGCCGGATTCGGCCGCTTTCGAGATCACCTCGGAGCCGGCTTCAGCGCCCTTGTGGAAATAGACCCACCACATCGCGATGCTCCCGACGAGGCACGCGCCGAAAGCCAGAATGTTGTCCGCGCTCCAGTTCAGCTCGGCGAAGGTCGCGCCGTTGACGACGACGGCTTCGCCGAGTGCGATGATGATGAAGCCGGCGCAGCGCTCGGCCATGTGGCCGCCCTCGACGGCCCAGGCCTCGACCGACGAAAAGCCGAGCTTCGGGACCCAGAAGCGGACCGCGGGCGAGACGTATTCGATTCCGAGCGCCACGATCCAGAACCACAGCCTCTCCTCGCCATGGGCGAGACCGCCGAGGATCCAGAAGACCGCGGAGCCGCAGAGCCAGACCAGAATGCGGATCGCATTGTGCCGCACGGCGGTGCGATGGCGCGGGGTCGCGAACAGCCAGAACGCGGTGCGTCCAACCTGCATGGCCGCATAGGCGATCGCAAACCAGAGTCCGCGGCCATCGAACGCCGTCGGGATCGTCGTCGACAGCACGAGGCCGCCCAGCATCATCAGGAAGATCAGGATGCGAACCGGCGTCAGGTCGGGATTGAGCCAGTTGGTGACCCAGGCCGTGTAAACCCACACCCACCACACCGCCAGGAACAGCAGCGTAACCTCGACCGCGCCTTGGGGCGTGAAGTGGTTCAGCAGCGTGTGCGAGATTTGCGTGACGGCGAAGACGAAGACGAGGTCGAAGAACAGCTCGGCATTGGTGACGCGGCTGGGCTGGTTCGGCACGATGACGCGAAACATCGCGCCGCGCGGATTGTCCGCAGCCATCAGCGTCCCCGTCGCGCGATCAGGTCAGGTGCAATCTATTCAAGCACTTGGTACGCCGGTTTGCAGCGCCAGCGCGTGCAGCACACCGCCCATCTGGCCCTGCAGGGACCGATAGACGATCTGGTGCTGCTGGACGCGGGACTTGCCGCGGAAAGATTCCGAGATCACGGTCGCGGCATAGTGGTCGCCATCGCCGGCGAGGTCACGGATGGTCACTTCGGCATCGGGGATCGCTGCCTTGATCATCGCCTCGATATCGTGGGCGTCCATGGGCATTCGGGTCTTACTCCTTGTGTCGGCTGACAGACTTGTCGACTAACAGACTTGGCGTCGAATCGTTTGCCGGGGTCCCCGGGACCGGCAGCGCCAAACTTAGCGTGAACGGCCTTCTACGTCACGCCTTCAGGCACTATATCCCTGATCCCATCAGGATAAAGGCACGACAAAGTGCCGCGCGCGGCAGATTGATCGAAAAGGCGTGAAATCATGAAGCTTCCAGGCCCCGACCACCCCATCACCATCACCCAAAATCCCCGCCGCGTCCGCGTGACGGCGGGCGACATCGTGATCGCCGAAAGCACCAAGGCGCTGACCTTGAAAGAGGCCAGATATCCGGCGGTGCAATATCTGCCGCGAGAAGACGCCAACATGACGTTGCTGGAACGCACCGAGCGCACCACCCACTGCCCTTACAAGGGCGACGCCAGCTATTACAGCATCAAGGCCGACGGCAAGACGCTCGACAACGCGATCTGGACCTACGAGACGCCCTTCCCGGCGATGACGGAGATCTCAGGCCATCTCGCCTTCTATCCGGACAAGGTGAAGATCGAGGAAGTGGGGTAGTTGGAGGTGACGTCATTCCGGGGCGCGTCGCAGACGCGAACCACGGGTGCGCAATTGCGCATCGTGGAATCTCGAGATTCCGGGTCTGGTGCTAACGCACCATCCCGGAAGGACGGGTCGCGCTACGCCCTGAATACCGTGAGCCCGAGGATCAAGAGCACCAGGAAGATCACGACGAAGACGTAGAACAGGAAACGGGCGATGTCGGCGGAGGCGGCCGAGATGCCGGTGAAGCCGAGCACACCGGCCACGATCGAGATCAGCAGGAATATCAGGGCCCATTTCAGGATCGTCATCGCCAGCTCCGCAACATTGGCGGCCGCAGTCGGCGGCCGCTCACCGTTTCGGGAACGCTAACCGCGTTGCGCGGAACTGGTTCCTAAGGCACGATGGAAGAATGTCGCGGCGCAAACTGCGCTTGCTGAATCGGGGTCCCGGCGGCACAGGTCCGGCCGGGACGGAAACGCGACTGGGGCGGCCATGATGACGATGTCAACTTCTGCGACGATGGGCGCAGAGACGTATGCCGAGCCGAAGACCAAGACGCGCAATTTATCGCTCGATCGCGCTCGCACCTTCCTGACGCTGGTGGTGCTGCTGCACCATGCGGTTATCCCTTACACCTATTTCGGTCATACCGACCCGAAGTTCTTCTTCGGCTTCGACATGATCGTGCTCGCCACCGACAGCTTCTTCATGGCGATGTTCTTCTTCCTGTCGGGGCTGTTCGCGTGGTCTGGAATCGCTCGCAAGGGAGCGGCGAGCTATTTGGAAGACCGCATCCGTCGGCTCGGCATCCCGTTCGTGGTTTGCGCATTCACGGTCATTCCAATCGCCTATTACGCCATCTCGCTGCGGAATGATCCCGAGATCGGCTTTTCACAGTTCTGGTGGACCACGATCACGAAAGGCCCGTGGCCATCAGGGCCGATCTGGTTCCTCTGGGTCTTGTTCGCCTTCGACCTGATCGCATGCCTCCTGTACCGGCTGCGGCCCAACCTGCTCGACCCGATCAACCGCCTGTCGGTGCGCGGACGGCGCCGACCCGCGGAATTCTTCGCGGTCATGCTGGCCGTCAGCGCCGCGTTCTATGTCCCCGGGCTGATGTATTTCGGACCTAGCAGCTGGTTCGAGTTCGGACCTTTTTCGGTCCAGCACGGACGCGTGTTGCTCTACGCGACCTACTTCTTTTTCGGCGCCGGCATTGGCGTTGCGAACATGGATCGCGGACTGCTCTCGGCTGAGGGCAGAATGGCGAAAGTGAGCTGGGAGTGGCTGGTCCTGGCGATCGTTCCGTATTGCCTGTTGTGGGTGCTGATCTTCATCAAGCGGGAGATACTCGGGAATCCGTCGCCGCTGCCGAACTGGTATGAAGGAATTTACGCGCTCAACGTCACCGTCTTCAGCGTGGCCATCATGTTTCTGATCCTGGCCTTCTTCCAGCGGTTCAGGCAGTCAGGCTCAGCGATGCTGCTCGATCCGATGCAGTCCGCCGCCTTCGGCATGTTCCTGGTGCACTACCCGATCACGTTGTGGCTGCAATACTGGCTGTTCGACTACAACTTGCCTGCAGTTGCGAAGGCTTTGACTGTGTTCGTGCTGACGGTGATTTTCAGCTGGGGCGTAACAGCCGCCTTGCGGACGATTCCCGGCGCGACGCGGGTATTGTAGCCGCCTGTAGCCCGGATCGAGCGCAGCGCAATCCAGGCTAAGGGTCTGAAGATGCAGCCTTACGCCGCCTTGCCGCCCATGTACTCCGGCAGCCAGCGCTCGAACGACTTGCGCAGTGCATCGATCGTGACAGGCGCCTCTCCTGCGATCGCGATCGCATCGCCACCGGTGGTGCCGATACGCACGCAAGGCACCTCGCAGCCGCGCATCTTGGCCAGCACACGGCCGGCTTCGGTTTCCGGCACGGTGACGAGGTACCGCGCCTGGTCCTCGCCGAACCAATAGGCCTGCGAGACCAGCGAGGTCGGGGCCGCCAGCAGCTTTGCGCCAATGCCGCTCGCCATCGCCATTTCGGCAAGCGCGATCAGGAGGCCGCCGTCGGAAAGATCGTGCACCGCGGTTGCGGTGCCCGCATGGATCATGCCGCGCACGCAGTCACCGTTGCGCTTCTCGGCGGTAAGGTCGACCGGCGGCGGCGCACCTTCCTCGCGACCGCAGATGTCGCGCAGGTACACGGACTGGCCGAGCCAGCCATGGGTCTCGCCGACCAGCAGGATCGCCTCGCCCTCGGCCTTGAAGGCGAGCGAGGCCGACTTGGTGAAATCGTCGAGCAGGCCGACGCCGCCGATCGATGGCGTCGGCAGGATCGCGCGGCCGTTGGTCTCGTTGTAGAGGGAGACGTTGCCTGAGACGACCGGGAAGTCGAGCGTGCGGCAGGCTTCCGAGATGCCCTTCAGGCAGCCGACGAACTGGCCCATGATCTCGGGCCGCTCAGGATTGCCGAAGTTGAGATTGTCGGTGATCGCGAGCGGTTTGCCGCCGACCGCGGTAATGTTGCGCCAGGCTTCCGCCACCGCCTGCTTGCCGCCCTCGAACGGATCGGCCTCGCAATAGCGCGGCGTGACGTCGACAGTCAGCGCAAGGCCCTTCGGCCCGTCCTGCACGCGCACCACGGCGGCATCGCCGCCGGGGCGCTGCATGGTGTTGCCGAGAATGACGTGGTCGTACTGCTCCCAAACCCAGCGCTTGCTGCACATGTCGGGCGTGCCGATCAGCTTCTCGAGCGCCGCGCCGAGCGCCATCGGCGCCGGGACCTCGCGGGCATGCACGACCGGCAGTGCAGCTGACGGCACATGCGGGCGGTCATAGAGCGGCGCCTCGTCGCCGAGCTCCTTGATCGGCAGATCGGCCATGACGTCGCCGCCATGCTTGACGACGAAACGCTTGCTCGGCGTGGTGTAGCCGACCACGGCGAAGTCGAGGCCCCACTTTTTGAAGATGGCCTCGGCCTCCTTTTCCTTCTCAGGCTTGAGCACCATGAGCATGCGCTCCTGGCTTTCCGAGAGCATCATCTCGTAGGCGCTCATGCCCATCTCGCGGGTCGGCACCGCGTCGAGATCGAGATCGACGCCGAGATCGCCCTTGGCGCCCATCTCCACCGCCGAGCAGGTCAGGCCCGCCGCGCCCATGTCCTGGATCGCGATGACGCAGCCCTTCTCCATGATCTCTAGGCAGGCTTCGAGCAGCAGCTTTTCAGCGAAGGGATCGCCGACCTGCACGGTCGGACGCTTCTCCTCGGACTTGTCGTCGAACTCGGCCGAGGCCATCGAGGCGCCATGGATGCCGTCGCGGCCCGTCTTGGAGCCGAGATAGACGATCGGCATGTTCACGCCGGAGGCCGCCGCATAGAAGATCTTGTCGGCATCGGCGAGGCCCACCGCCATCGCGTTGACGAGGATGTTGCCGTCATAGCGGGTGTGGAAGCGCACCTGGCCGCCGACCGTCGGCACGCCGAAGGAATTTCCGTAGCCGCCGACGCCGGCAACCACGCCCGACACGAGATGCCGGGTCCTGGCGTGCTCGGGCGCGCCGAAGCTCAGCGCATTGAGGCAGGCAATCGGGCGCGCGCCCATGGTGAAGACGTCGCGCAGGATTCCGCCGACGCCGGTGGTCGCACCCTGATAGGGCTCGATGTAGCTCGGGTGGTTGTGGCTCTCCATCTTGAAGACCACGGCCTGGCCATCGCCGATGTCGATCACGCCGGCATTCTCGCCGGGGCCCTGGATCACCCAGGGCGCCTTGGTCGGCAGGCCGCGCAGATGGATGCGCGAGGATTTGTACGAGCAGTGCTCGTTCCACATCGCCGAGAAGATGCCGAGCTCGGTGAAGGTCGGCTCCCGTCCGATCAGCTTCAGGATGCGCTCGTACTCGTCGGGCTTGAGCCCGTGGGCGGCAACCAGCTCGGGGGTGATCTTGGGTTCGTTCTTCATGGATTCGGAGCTTTCGGCGGCGTTTTGCCGTTCTTAGGAAGATCGGACGGCTTCGAAAAGCCCTTTATGGCGCATTTTCCCGCTGTCCCACGTTTTGCAAGGTGGGTCGGCGGGAACGGGAATTGCAAGGCGCCGACGGATCGGATTTAAGGGCTAAAGACCCGTAATTGAAGGCCCATTTCCTTGCACGAATTGACCAAAGTCCCCTCCACCCGCCGCCCCGACCTGCATGTCGCCACCGAGGGCGAGTTCAGGGGTTGGCGGACCTGGATTCGCGACAGTTTTGAGAGCCATATCGGCCCGTTCTGGCACAAGATCGAGGACGACGGCAGCGTCCGCTGCGCCTTCCGGGTCGAGAAGAAGCATCTGAACGGCTCCGGGAACGTCCATGGCGGCTGCTTCATGGCCTTCGCCGATTATTGCCTGTTCGCGATCGCCACCCACGAGCTGGACGGCCCGGCCGTGACCACCAATTTCGCCTGCGATTTCCTCGATGCCGCCCGCGAGGGCCAGCTGGTCGAATGCACAGGCGAGGTCTCCCGCGCCGGCGGCTCGCTGATCTTCCTGCGGGGCAAGCTGGCGTCTGCCGGCCGGCCGCTGTTCACCTTCTCCGGAACGATCAAGCGGGTGAAGCGGAAGCCGGCACTACAGGCAAACGCATAGCTCGACAGCTTCCCTTTTCGCGCCCCCTCGCCCAGACTTTGTTGGAAGCGCTGCTGCGCGGGGAGCTATCGCAAGGTGCCGAAGAGCACGTCGCCGGGCCACATAGCGGCCGCAACATTGTCATCGCCGTCCAACCCCTCCACCGGCGCGCGCACCTGGCGCGATTACGCGCTGCTGTTCGCGCTCGCCTGCTGCTGGAGCTCGACCTACCCGCTGGCCAAGCTGGCGCTTCCCACGATTCCGCCCATCACCTTCATCTCGGTGCGCTCGCTGATCGCGGCCGCCTTCCTGTTTGCGATCCTGTGGGTACGCGGCGTCAGGGTCCCGACCGACCTCAAGGCCTGGAAGCTGTTTGCGACGCAGCAGTTGATCAACTCGACCTTTCCATTTCTGGTCATCACCTGGTCGCAGCAATATGTCCCGGCGTCCAACACGGTGGTGCTGGCCTCGACGACACCGATCTTCGCATTCCTGATCACCTCACTGATCACGCGGCATGAACCGGCAACGCTGCTGAAGCTCGTGGGCGCGATCCTGGGTCTTGCCGGCACCGTCGCCATCATCGGTCTCGACGCGCTGCACGGCTTCGGCAGCGACATCATTGCCGAGATTGCGATCCTGCTCGCCACCATCTCCTTTGCCTGCGCGACGATCTTCGGCCTCAGGCTGTCCGATTACGACCCGATGGTGGTGGCGGCCGGCTCGCTGCTATTCGGCGGTCTCGTGCTGCTGCCACCGTCACTGATCGTCGACCAGCCCTGGACGCTGCATCCGACAGCAACCGCAATCCTTGCCACCATCGTCATGGGCATCGTCTCCAGCGCACTCGGCTTGATGCTGTTCTACATGTGCCTCGGTCGGCTCGGCACGCTGACCACGAATGCGCAGGGGTATCTGCGCATCCCGATCGGAGTCGCGCTGTCGGTGCTGCTGCTCGGCGAGAGCGTACCGGCAAACCTGGCGCTGGGCGTGATGCTGGTGATGGCGGGCGTTGCCGCCATGACGGTGCCGGCGGAACGGCTGAAGCGGCTTACGCCGCCTGGTCGAGATGCGCGGTAAGGCCTGCAAACAGGCCGCGGCCGTCGGTGCAGCCCATGATGTCTTCGACGTGGTTTTCCGGGTGCGGCATCATGCCGAGCACGTTGCCCTTGTCGTTGACGAGACCGGCGATCGAATGTGCCGCGCCGTTGATGTTGTTGGCCTCGTCGACCACGCCATCAGCCGAGCAATAGCGATAGAGCACACGTCCCTCGCCTTCGACCCGCTTGATGGTCTCTTCATCCGCCTCGTAATTGCCCTCGCCATGGGCGACCGGCACGCGAATGACCTGGCCGGCATTGTAGCCGCGGGTAAACGGCGTGTCGGAACGCTCGACGCGCAGATGCACGTCCTTGCAGATGAACTTCAGCCGCGCATTGCGCATCAGCACGCCGGGCAAAAGACCGGACTCGCAGAGGATCTGGAAACCATTGCAGACGCCGAGCACGAGGCCGCCCTTGGCCGCATAGTCGCGCACCGCATCCATCACAGGCGCCCGCGCCGCAATCGCACCACAGCGAAGATAATCGCCGTAAGAGAAACCGCCGGGCACAACCACGAGATCAGTGCCAGCAGGCAGCGAGGTCTCGGCGTGCCACACCATCTGGGGCTCGTGGCCCGAGATGAGTTTCAACGCACGCGCCATGTCGCGCTCGCGATTGATTCCGGGGAAGACGAGGATGGCGGCTTTCATTGGAGAGGGACCTTCGAAAAATCCTGCGAAGCCTCAGGCAAGAGTTGTCTTTGCGCCGACATTTCTTGCCCGCAGGCCCGCATTTCAAGCAGGTGTTGGTCGATTGAAGATACGACCTTCTCAACGTCGCGTAGGATCATCAGAGCAAGATCAAGAAGCTCTTGCTTAGTGACCCGATCCGTCAAAGCAGTTCGACCCGATAGTTCTCGATCACGGTGTTGGCGAGCAGCTTGTCGGCGGCGTCCTTCAGCGCGGCTTCCGCCTTGGCCTTGTCGGCGCCGGCGAGCTCGATGTCGAACACCTTGCCCTGGCGGACGCTGGCGACGCCGTCGACGCCGAGCGATTTCAGCGCGCCTTCGATGGCCTTGCCTTGCGGATCGAGGATACCGGTCTTCAGGGTAACGGTCACACGTGCCTTCACGTCGATATTCCTCTTAGCTCTTCACCAGCACGGGACCCGTGCCCTGCGGACGCTCGTTCTCCATGAGGATGCCGAGGCGCTTTGCGACTTCGGTATAGGCCTCGAGCAGTCCACCGAGGTCCCTGCGGAAACGATCCTTGTCGAGCTTCTCGTTCGACTTGATGTCCCAGAGACGGCAGCTGTCCGGCGAGATCTCGTCGGCGACGATGATGCGCATCATCTCGTTCTCGAACAGCCGGCCGCATTCCATCTTGAAGTCGACGAGGCGGATGCCGATGCCGAGGAAGAGGCCGGTGAGGAAATCGTTGACGCGGATGGCGAGTGCCATGATGTCGTCGATCTCCTGGGGCGTCGCCCAGCCGAACGCGGTGATGTGCTCTTCCGACACCATGGGGTCGTTGAGCTGGTCGTTCTTGTAGTAGAATTCGATGATCGAACGGGGCAGCTGGGTCCCCTCCTCGATGCCGAGGCGCTGCGACAGCGAGCCGGCGGCAACGTTCCGCACCACCACTTCGAGCGGCACGATCTCGACCTCGCGAATCAACTGCTCGCGCATGTTGAGCCGACGGATGAAGTGGGTCGGCACCCCGATGTCGTTGAGGTGCTGAAACAGGTACTCCGAGATCCGGTTATTGAGGACACCCTTGCCCTCGATCACCTGATGCTTTTTGGCATTGAACGCGGTAGCGTCGTCCTTGAAGTGCTGGATCAGGGTACCGGGCTCCGGACCTTCGTAAAGAACCTTTGCCTTGCCTTCATAAATGCGACGCCGACGGCTCATTGGGATGTACCGTGTTTTGTTGAAATCCATGTATTTGGTGTGCTCCGGTTACCAGGTTACGACCCACAGCGGAGCTGCCGTGAACGGCCCGGAACCCGTCTATAACTCTCGGAAACAGAACGGGAACCAAGCCTTCAGGCAACCTATCCGATTGGCTGTCCCAGCACAATCGATCCGGCCCATCCGACGCTGACTTATACCGCCTTGCCTGCGGCTTTACGGCTCGTTGTTTCGCCGATCATGCCCTTTATCTAGGCATGCAGAGGGGCCCTCGCAACGAGGAGGGCCCACGTCCATAGCCCTGAGGAATCGGAAGACGCATGAGCGAATTCAACAAGCGCGAAGAAGGCTTTGAGAAGAAGTTTGCCCTCGACGAGGAGCAGAAGTTCAGGGCGGAGGCCCGCCGTAACCGTCTGCTGGGGCTGTGGGCGGCCGAAAAGCTCGGAATCACGGGCGAAGCCGCCACCGCCTATGCCAGGGAGGTGGTCGCAGCCGATTTCGAGGAGGCCGGCGATGGCGACGTCCTGCGCAAGGTCATGGCCGATTTCGCCGCCAGGAACGTGGCCGTCACCGAGCCGACGATTCGGGCCAAGATGAGCGAGCTGATTGCGGTCGCGGCGGCCGAGGTGAAGGGCGGCAAGTAATCCCAACAGCGCGCGGCGGATGGGCCATGGAAGGCCCGTGAGCCGCCCGCCTCCCGGGCTTGCAGCCAGCCCCCGGCAATGCCAAATGGGCGGCATGTCTCAGGATCACATCTCCAACGTCCTCGCCCAACGTTACGCCTCGCCTGCCATGCGCGCCATCTGGAGCGGCGAAGGCAAGGTCCGCCTCGAACGCGACTACTGGATCGCCGTGCTGAAAGGCCAGCGCGATCTCGGTATCCCGGTGCCCGATGGCGTGATCGAGGCTTACGAGCGCGTCAAGGACCGGGTTGACCTCGACTCCATCATGCGGCGCGAGCGCATCACCCGCCACGACGTCAAGGCGAGAATCGAGGAGTTCTGTGACCTCGCCGGTCACGAGCACCTGCACAAGGGCATGACCAGCCGCGACCTCACCGAGAACGTGGAGCAGTTGCAGGTCTATCGCGGCCTCCAGCTGATCGAGACCAAGAGCATCGCCGCGCTCATTCGCTTTGCCAAGCACGCCAAGCAATTGCGCGACATGCCGTTCACGGCGCGCACGCACAATGTGGCCGCGCAGGTCACGACGCTCGGCAAGCGCATCGCCATGTTCGGGGAGGAGATGCTGGTGTCGCACCAGAGCCTCGTCAGCGTGCTCGACAGCTATCCCGCGCGCGGCCTGAAGGGCGCGGTCGGCACGCGGCTCGACCAGATCACCCTGTTCAACGGCGATGCCGGCAAGGCACGCGCGCTCGAACAGCGCATTCTCGTCCATCTCGGCCTGCCCAAGAGCTTCGATGCGGTCGGCCAGGTCTATCCGCGCAGCCTCGACTTCCGCGCCGTCAGCGTGCTCACCGAGCTCGCCAGCGGTCCCGGCAATTTCGCCAAGACGCTGCGGCTGATGGCGGGCCACGAACTCGCCAGCGAAGGCTTTGCCAAGGGCCAGGTCGGCTCGTCCGCGATGCCGCACAAGATGAACAGCCGCTCCTGCGAGCGCATCAACGGCCTGCATGTGGTGTTGAAGGGTTATCTCGCGATGGCCGCTGGCCTTGCCGGCGATCAGTGGAACGAGGGCGACGTCTCCTGCTCCGTCGTGCGCCGCGTCATGCTGCCCGACGCCTTCCTCGCCATGGATGGCCTGCTCGAGACCCTGCTCTCGGTTCTCGACCAGATGGAAATATTTGACGCCGTCGTCGCGACCGAGCTCAACCGCTATCTGCCCTTCCTGCTCACCACCACGGTGATGATGGAGGCGGTGAAGAAGGGTGCGGGCCGCGAAGGCGCGCATGAAGCGATCAAGGAGCATGCGGTCGCCGCCATCAGAGACCTGCGCACCGGCAAGATCGTGCAGAACGATCTGCTCAAGCGCCTCGCCGCCGACCAGCGCCTCGGCCTCAGCGAAGCCGAGCTGAGCCAAGTGCTCGAGCACGGCCGCGCCAATTCCGGCGACGCCGGCGCCCAGGTCGATTATTTCGCCGAGCAGGTCGACGCGCTGGCCAGGGCGAAGCCCGAGGCGGCCAAATACACGCCGGGCGCGATCCTGTAAGCGAATAGCGACGTGCGAGTAGCGAACGGTTCGCTACTCGCCATTCGCCTCTTAGCCCTCCTTGAAGCCGTATTCCGGCACGTTGCCGCTAGCGCCGTAATATTTGTACGGCAGGAATTTGCCTGACATCGTGATCTTGACGCGATCGCCCTTCGGGTTGGGCAAACGCTCCATCACCATGTCGAAATCGATCGCCGACATGATGCCGTCGCCATATTCCTCCTCGATCAGCGCCTTCCAGGCCGGACCGTTGACCATCACCAGTTCGTAGAAGCGATAGATCAGGGGGTCGGTCGGCGGCATCGGCATGCCGCGCATCGGCGTCTCATTCAGCATCGCGGTCTCGGCTTTCGACAAGCCGAACAGCTCGGCGGCGTTGGCGGCCTGCGGCTTCGTCAGCTTCATCTGGCCGAGGATCGCGCCTGTTATCAGCACCTCGGAATAGCCGCCGATTTTTTCGCAGATGTGTTTCCAGCTCCAGCCCTTCTCGCGCTTGATGTCGAGCAGCTTTTCGGTGAGGTCTTCGCGTTTCATGCAGGTCTCCGTTGGTCAGGCATGTGATGGGCCTGCCGCTTTCGGAGGCACGAAACGTGCCAATAAATGAGGCTTATGGCTGCAAAGTTTCCGTAAACCGCCTGACCGCCTCCAGCACCGGCCGGTGATCGCCGGCAAAGAACCAGTGATCGTGACCGTCGAGCTCGACGAACTGCGCACCGGGAATCCGGCTCGCCACGTCACGGCCTGCCGCGATGCGCACGGCCTTGTCGCCCTGCCGGTGCAGCACCAGCGTCGGCACGGTGATTTGCGGCAGCAGGTGCCGCACGTCCGCATCCCGAAACGCTTCCAGCACCGCCGAGATGCCGCCGGGACTAGACGCCGCGCGCAATAGCCCCGCCCACCAGGCGCGCGCCTGCGGATCACCTGCAAGGCTCGGCGCAAAGGCTTCGATCCCGACCGGTCCGCCCCATTGCGCGACGAGTTGCCTGCGCCAGGCATCGTACTGGCTGGCGCGCAGCGCGTGCGGATAGTCCTCCGCCCAGCACCCCTTGGCCAGCGCGCCGAACAGAATAAGCCCGGCGACGCGGCTGGGCTGATCGACAGCAAACTTGACGCAGGCTGGACCGCATTCAGAGGCGCCGAACAGCACGACGCGGCGCGACTCCGCCGCGCGCAGCACGGTGCCGATATCCTCTGCCGTGACGTCGATGCCGGGGGCCGCTCCGACCCGATCTGACAATCCGATGCCGCGACGATCAAACACGATGAGGCGCCCAAGCTTCATCAATGACGCCAGGAACGTCCGGCTTGCAGGATGCTCCCAGACGCGCTCCACATGCGAGACGAAGCCGGGCATGACGAGGATGTCGAGCGCGCCACTGCCGTAAGTCTGATACGCCAGATGCACGCCCGAGCCCTTGACGTAGCGCGTCGTCGGCACCGCCTGCGCTGTAGCAGCAGGGCTCATCAGCGCTTCGGTCTCGGCTTCCGGCACGACGCCGAGCTCATCACGCAGCCGCTGCGTCAGCGCCGCATGGTGCCGTTCCGCCGCGCTGCGATCGCCTGACAGCAGCAGGCTGCGGATCAGATGCCGGCCATAGACTTCGCTGAGCGGATCGAGCTGGACGAGACGCCCCGCATACGCGGTCGCGGCGAAATGGTCGCCGGCCGCATTCTTGTCCTGCACCAGACGCTCGAGTGCATGCACAAGCCGTCCCCGTAGCGCCTCGCGACGAAAGAACGCCCAATCGTCAAACTCGGGAGAGTCCTCCGGCGAGAAGCCAGCGAGGAAGTCGCCGCGATAGATCTGGCAGGCCTCTTCAAACGCAGCACGGTCGCAGGCGGTCTCGAACTGATGCGAGTCAACCGTGAGCGCGACCGCCGGGGACCAACGCATGCTGGTACGGTCGGTCTCGAAAACCGGCTCGCCGAGCGCGAGCTCGATGCGATGAAGCAGCCGCCGCAAGCGCGCCAGCCCGGTCTCGCGGTCGGCCTCGGGCCACAGCCACGTGGCCATGACGTCCCGGCTGACGGCGCCCTTGGCCTCCGCAAGGTAGACCAGCAGCGCAAGCCCCTTGCGCAGGGCCAGCTTGATCGGGCGGCCATCGGCATGGACCTCGGGGAACCCGAACGTCCCAAGCGAGAAAGCCGTCATGGAATCCTTCCTCCGCTCGGGGGACGCACAGGGGACGGTCGAGCGGTAGCCATCGAACCAGATCGAGCCCCTTCGCCAGCGGGCGATCTAGGCTCCTGCATGCGGCACCGCCGTGTCTGGCACAATAGGAAAAAACATGGTCTCGCGCCTTCTGATCCTGCTCTACGCGCTCGTGAGTTACGCCCTGTTCACGGTCTCATTTCTCTATGCGCTCGGTTTCGTCGGCAATTATGTCGTGCCCAATTCAATCGACAAGTCGATCGATGTCGGCAGCACGGCGACCTTGAACGAAGCCATCATCCTCAACCTGTTGCTGATGGGTCTGTTTGCCGTCCAGCACAGCGTCATGGCACGCCCGGCGTTCAAACGATGGTCGGCCCAATTCCTTGCCCCGGCCTGCCAGCGCAGCACCTATGTGCTGCTGTCGAGCCTGATCCTCATTCTGTTGTTCTGGCAGTGGCGTCCGATCCCGACTGTGATCTGGCGGACTGACGGACCTGCGGCCTTCCTGCTGACATCAGTGCATTGGCTCGGCTGGCTGATCGCATTCGCATCCACTCACATGATCGATCATTTCGATCTGTTCGGCGTGCGCCAGGCGTTCGTCGCGTGGCGTGGAGCCAAGATACCAGGTCAATCGTTCCGAACGCCCCTGCTCTACAAGATCGTACGGCATCCGATCATGCTCGGCTTCCTGCTCGCATTCTGGGCCACGCCCGTGATGACTCTTGGCCATCTCCTGTTCGCGCTCGCAAACACCGCCTACATCCTGGTCGCGCTTCAGTTCGAGGAGCGGGATCTGATCGCCGAGTTCGGCGCGACTTACCAGGACTATCGCCGCCGCGTTCCCATGCTGCTGCCGCGCCTGTTCGCGCGCCGCCAGACGAAAGGAGCGCCGCGATGAACGCGATGTTTCCGATCCCTAACATGTCTGCAGAGGCCGCCACATTCGCCGATACGCTCGACGGGCTCGACGTCGGTGTCTATCTCCTCGACGTGGACGGGCGGCTCATTCACACCAATACGGCCGGCCAAGCTCTCCTCGACGCGCGTGACATCCTGCACGAGGCGCGCGGACAGCTCGCGGCCTGCGATCCCGTCGTCAACCACGCGCTGCGGCACGCCTTCACGTCCGCCCTCGACGCCGGCGGCGTAGCCGTGCCGATGACGGGGAGCGATGGGCAGCGCTATGTCGCACATGCCCTGCCGTTGGCCTCCGGCGCGCGGCGACGTGCGGGCGCAGCCTACGCCGCCGTCGCGGCCCTGTTCGTTCGCAAGGTCGCGCTGATGGTCCCGCCCCGATCCGAGGTGATCGGCAAGGCCTTCAGGCTGACGCCGACCGAATTGCGCGTGCTGCTCGCGATCGTCGAGCTCGGCGGCGTTCCGGAAGTGGCCGCGGCATTCGGCGTTGCCAACACGACGATCCGGACGCACGTCAATCGCCTGTTTGAAAAGACCGGCGCAGCGCGGCAGGCCGATTTCGTCAAGCTCGTCGCGGGATATGCGACGCCGCTCCGCGACATGGGAGATGTGCGATGAGGGCCGTGCTGTGCAGCTCCTTCACCGGTCCGCAGGATTTGCGGCTCGGTGAGATCGCCGAGCCGAAGCCGACGGGCGACGAGATCCTGATCGACGTCCATGCGGCCTCCGTCAGCTTCATGGACCAGTTGCTGGTCTCGGGCCTCTACCAGATGCGGCCACCCTTGCCCTTCGTGCCCGGCACGGAAGCCTCAGGTGTTGTCGTCGCTGTCGGCGACAAGGTCACGCGATTCGCGCCCGGCGATCGCGTGGCCTGCAGCAGCTGGACCGGCGGCTACGCCGAACGGATGGTCGCCAAGGAATCGAAGGCCGTGCATCTGCCTGACGGCGTTGCCTTTGACGCGGCAGCAACCGTGCTGCATGTCTACGGCACCGCCCATTATGCGCTGGTCGAGCGCGCGCGGGCGCAACGCGGCGAGACCGTGTTGATCACGGGCGCCGCCGGCGGTGTCGGTCTCGCCGCAGTCGATCTCAGCCGTCATCTGGGCCTGAACGTCATCGCCGGCGTCGGCTCTGACGACAAGGCCACGCTGGTGCGCCGCTACGGCGCCAGCGAGGTGGTCAACTATCGTAGCGAGGATCTGCGTGAGCGGATCAAGTCCATCACATCGGGCCAAGGCACCGATCAGGGCATCGATATCGGATTCGACAACGTCGGCGGTGCGATCCTCGAGCAGATGGCCGCTGATGAACTGGGGCGGCCGTCTCATGCCGATCGGCTTCACCAGCGGCACGATACCCTCGATCCCGATGAACCTGCCGCTCCTCAAGAACTACGCCATCCTCGGCGTCTTCGTCGGCGCCTGGGCCGAAAAGTTTTCCGTTGAGGCCGCGCGCATGAACGACACGCTGATGCAATGGCTGGCCGAGGGACACATCCGCCCGCATATCGACCGCGTCCTCCCTTTGGAGGACGCCAGCGAAGCCATGCGCGCGGTAGCGAACCGCACGGTTCAGGGAAGAATTGTGCTCAGGATCCGATAGAGTGCGCGCGGAACTTCAAGACAGGAAGAAAACTTGACCGAGATCGTCATCGACAAGCGCTTCTGCGGCCCGCCGAACTCCGGCAACGGCGGTTATGTTTGCGGCCGGCTGGCCCAGCACATTCCCGGGGCTGCCGAGGTGACGCTGCGCGCGCCGCCTCCCCTGGATACGCCCCTCGGTGCGATCGCGACCGATGACCGTACATGGGAGCTTCGCGACGGCATCAAGGTTGTCGCGACCGGTCGCGCGGTGAGCGTCGAGCTTCCGCGGCTGGAAACAGCCAGATTCGACGAAGCCTGCGCCGCCGAATTGCTGACGCCCGTCAAACCGCACGAGCATCCGCTACCGACCTGCTTCGTCTGCGGCCCCGCGAGGGCCAAGGGAGACGGCCTGCGCATCTTCGCCGGACCGCTCGGACTTCGTGCGCAGCCTCCCGTTCTCGCGGCGAGCTGGATTCCCGATCAGAACTTGACCGCCGACGACGGCCTCGTCGCCTCAGAATTTCTCTGGTCGGCGCTCGATTGTCCCACCGGCTTCGCCTGCAATTGCGATCCGCAAAGCAACGCCGTCGACAAGACGCCGCTCCTGCTGGGACGAATGTCAGCGCGCATCGAATCCCGCCCGCGTGCCGGCGACCGCTGCATCATCACCGCCTGGCCGACCGGCCGCGACGGCCGCAAGCGCATGGCGGAGGCCGCGCTGCATGATGAGGCCGGGAGGTTGCTGGCGGTGGCCCGCACCACATGGATTGCCGTCGAACGCGACGTGCAGCTCGGACGCGGGTGACGCTACACCAACGTCTTGGAAAATCCCGCCGCGAGATGATCGATCAGCGCGCGAACGGCGCGAGGCAGGCCGCGTCGAGTGGTGAACACGAGATGCACCATGCCGCGATGACCGCGCCATTCCGACACCACATGAACGAGCCTGCCTTGCTCCAGCGCGTCCCGGCAGAGATGATCGGGCAGTAGCGCGACACCGAGGCCCGCAACCGCTGCATCGCGCACCGCGCCAAAGTCGCCGCAGCCCATGCGCGGTTCGTGCTTGTGAATGCGGGCCTGCCCATCGTCGGTCTGCAGATGCCATTCGACCAACGTGTCGTCATCTGACGTTGCCAGTGTCGGAAGCACGGCCAGATCATCCAGCGTGCGCAACCGGCTCGCCAGCTGGGGGCTCGCGACAAGGATGCGCCTGGACGTGCCGAGCGACCGCATCGTGAGCGCTGCATCGCCCGTGAGCTCGGACCGCACGCGCAAGGCCACATCGATCCGCTCCTCGATCAGGTCGATAGGCCGGTCGATGGCGACGAGTTGCAGACGCACCTTGGGATAGCGGATCAGGAAGCTCGAGATCAGCGCGGAGATCTCCGCAACCATGCCGGTCGGGCAGCTGAAACGAACGCGGCCGTGAGGTTCGGCCTGCGCCTGCGTCACCAGCGCCTCGGCCTGCTCGGCTTCAGCAAGGATCGCGCGGCAGCGCTCGTAAAAGGCTTGCCCCACCTCGGTCACGCGGAAACGCCGGCTCGATCGCTCGATCAGGCGCAAGCCCAGGCGCTCCTCCAGCCCGGCAATCCGCCGGCTGAGCTTTGACTTGGGCTCCCGCAAGGCCCGCCCCGCAGCCGCGAACCCGCCATGGCCCACCACCTCGGCAAAATAGGCGAAGTCGTTCAAATCGGCCTTCATCGTTCTTCTCATGGAACGCTAAGTACCATATCAGGCGACTACTCGCATCATCGTTCTGAATACATCTACGTCGGGCAACGGCACTTTCGCCGCAGCTTCCAACGGAGACGGACGATGACGGATAGGTTCAACAACAAGGTCGTGGTGGTAACCGGCGGCACCAGCGGTATCGGCCTCGCCACCGCCAAGGCCTTCGCAGCCGAGGGTGCCTCGGTGTTCATCACCGGCCGTCGCAAGGATGCGCTCGAGGCGGCGATGAAATCGATCGGCGGTCGAGTCACCGGCGTGCAGGGCGACATGGCCAATCTCGCCGACATCGACCGGCTCTACGACGCCGTTCAGAAGAAGCACCAGCAGATCGACGTGATCTTCGCCAATGCCGGCGGCGGCGAGTTCGCGCCGCTCGGCGCGATTACCGAGGAGCACTACCAGCGCACGTTCGACACCAACGTGAAGGGCGTACTGTTCACGGTGCAGAAGGCGCTGCCCCTGCTCCGCGACGGCGCGTCCATCGTGTTGAACGCGTCGACCACCAGCGTCTCCGGCACGCCGGCCTTCAGCGTCTATTCCGCGACAAAGGCCGCCGTGCGCAACTTCGCACGCAACTGGATCCTCGATCTGAAGGACCGGCACATCCGCGTCAACGCAGTCAGCCCCGGCGTCACCGAGACGCACGGACTGAATCATCTGTTCGGCGGCGGTGAGCAAGCGGAGGGCACCAAGACCCAACTCGCCGCGCTCATCCCGGCCGGTCGGGTCGGCCAGCCCGAGGAGATCGCCAAGGCCGTGCTGTTCCTCGCCTCCGATGATGCAAGCTTCGTCAACGGCATCGAGCTCTTCGTCGATGGCGGTCTCGTTCAGATCTGACGCAGTTCGTTGGGTGGGCACGCTATCGCTTTGCCCACCCTACAAGACCAATGCAGTTTGGAGACAACCAATGACCCGAACCAACACATCGACCGATCGCATCCACGAGCTGCTTCACCGCAACCTTCAGGAGGTTTTCGGCGAGGGCGACGCGAAGCGCCGCCGTGCCGCAATCGACGAACTCTGGACCGAGAACGCCGCCCTGTATGTCCCGCCAGGTGTCATTGTCGGCCGCGACGCGATCGACAAGTTCGCCGGCGATCTGCGGGCCACGCATCCCCACTTCGTCTACACGCCGATTGGCGAGCCGCAGGCGCTTCACAACGCCGGACGGCTGGCCTGGTCATCAGGTCCGCGCGGCGAAGCCCCTGATTACACCGGCTGGGACGTCATCATCGTGGAGAACGACAGGATCGCTGCGCTATATGTGTTCCTCGATCCGCCAGGGAAGTGACGGCGCATACGCGGGGTGGATTGCGCCTTCGGCTAGCTGACCAATCACCCTACAGTTTGCGCTTCGCAATGAAGGTGCCGTTCGGCTGATGATAAACGAGTTCCTCGATCGCGCCGGACGGGCCGCGGCGGAATTCGGTGCGGTAGCCGTCGAGCTGGACGATGCTGAACGTCGCGCCCTGATAAGGCCGCAAACGGTAGAGCGGCACGAACGGAATTTTCAGCGTAAGCTCGCCCTCGGCATCCTCTGTGACGACGTGGGTCTGGTCGCCGCGAATATATTCGCCGACGCAGGCCGACCGGAACGCGGGGTCAATGCATTCGCCCGCGGCGGCGCGCGTGAAGACGATGTCCGGCACCAGCACCTCGAGCTGGGCCGAGAGACTCGCAATGCTGCCGTCGCGGTCGGTCGCAAAGGTGATCACGAGATCGTCCGGATTGAGGTCTCCCAACACGTAAGGCAACTGGAACGAATCGTAGTGCCGGTGTGCGAGCTTCGCCTTCGTGCGGCGCCAGGCCCAATGCAGGCTGTCGCCGTCTTGTGTGATGACAACCCGGCCATAGGCCGGGTGCTCATAGGCGCCGCAAAAATCCGCGAGATCATGGCTGGGATTCGTATTCAGCTTGCGCGCCGTCGGCTTCGCCGCATCGTCGCTTTTCTGCTGCGCCAGCGCTTTGCGGCGCATGTCGCGCAGGCGGTCCAGCCACGACACCGGTTCGTTGCCGGCGAGATGATCGTGAATGCGGTTGATCAGGATGCTGTGCACCGGATTGCCGCCGGTGTTGGTGAAGACGGCGATGCCGGTGTTTCGCGCCGGGATGAGGCGCATCAGCGTGCTCCAGCCGAGCCAGCCGCCGGAGTGTCCGACCACGCGCTCGCCGCGGTAGGCGGTGTTGTTGAAGCCCAGCCCGTAGTGCGAATGGCCGAACTCCTGCCACTCCGCAGCGCCTGAGAAGACGCGCGGCGATTGCATCTCCCGGATCAGCGTAGACGACAGCAGGCGTTCGCCGGCAAATTCGCCCTCGGCCAACAGGAATTTCATCCAGTTGGCGAGGGCGGCAACCGAGGTGACGATGGCGCCGGCGCCCGTCGTGGTGATGGGGAAGAACTTGCTGCGCGAGCGCACGTCGCCGCGTTCCACCAGATAGGGAACGGCGGCGTCAGCGGCAGCGGCGTACTCCTCTGCTGAAAAGCCGACCGACATTCGCAGTTTATCGGTCAGCCGGGTGCGGACGAAATCCTCATAGCTCTGACCGCTGATGCGCTCGACGACAAGGCCGGCGACGTTGTAGGCGAGATTGTTGTATTGAAACTCGGTGCGGATGTCCCGGGCCGGCTCGAGGTGACGCAGCGCGCTCATCATCTCGCCGCGCGAGAGATCGGCTGGAATCCATATCCAGTCGTGGCGAGGCAGGCCGGAGTGATGGCTGAGCAGGTCGCGCACGGTGACTCGATCGGTCGCGATCGCGTCATGCAGGCGGAATTCGGGAATGCTGTCGCGGACAGGTTTGGTCCAGTCGAGCCGTCCCTCGTCCACCAGCAGCGCCAACGCCGTGGCGGTGAACGTTTTGGTGATCGAGCAGATCAGGAATTGCGTCTCTGGCGTCGCGGGCAGCCCGGTCTCGACGTCGCGCTGGCCCCACGCCCTGAGCAAGACCGTCTCGCCGTTTTGCACGACGGCGAGCGTCGTGGCCGGCACCTGCCACTCCGCCATCACCTCCGCAGCCAGCGCGTCGAGCTCGGGGATGAGGGCTGTGATGGTCGTGTCGCTTCGGGCAGATCGGCTGGACATGGCACGCTCTTTCTTCCGTTCGCCGCCACAACCGCTGGATGACGACCCGCAATGTTACAAATCGTAGCATTGACAATCCACCGATTGCAAGCCGAGGGCGAAGCGACATGGGTCACCGCTTCCGCCTTTGCGCTTCGAGCTACGGCGGCGCGGATCGTAACCCTCGCTACAAGCGAGGTCTCGGGTGGGCAAAGCGCAAGCGTGCCCACGACTTCTATCTCGGCTTCGCGCGGGGCAATGGTGGGACGTTTCGCTTTGCTCACCCTACGAGACCTGTGCGTGACGAGACCTACGCGCTCTGCTCCACCATCCCCTGCAGCCGCACCAACTCCGCCTCCAGATCCCGCTCCACATCCGCGGCCCGGATCTCCAGCACGCGATAATCGCGCGCCTCCAGCCATGCCCGCCTTGACGCGCGGTCGGCAGCGATGGTCTCGCCCTCGCCCGGGTTGACCAGCTCGATCGCGATCCGATGCGGGAACGAGACGAAGTCCGGGATGTGCCGCCCCACCGGGGTCTGGCGCTTGAACCCACCGGCGAAGCGGCGGTCGCGCGTGAGCGCCTGCCAGAGCAGGCGTTCGGCATCTGTCGGGTTGCGGCGGAGCAGGCGCGCGAGGCCGCGCACGGTCGAGCCGCTGTCGGGCGTGCCGCCGGCCTGCCCATGCTCGGCCAGCAGCGCACGCAGGCGCGTGGCTTGCTCGCCGTCGAGCACGCCGCCCTTTGCCGGGCCCTTGCGTCCCTCCGCGATCGCCATGACGACTCCATGGAGGGTGTGCATGTCCTGCTTGGTCGGCTCCATCCGGCTGAAAATGTTGCGCAGGTTGACCAGCATGGTGTCGCGCTTCTCGGCCGGGCGCAAAAATTCGACGCGGTCGAGCTCGCGGATGAGGTTGTCGAAGAAGGCCTGCATCTGGTGCTGCGAGGCGCGCTCGGAACGTTCAGGCATGGCGTGCGGCAGCTCGCCCGCCGTCGCCTGCTTGAACCATTCGTAGCCGACCAGCAGCACGGCCTGGGCGAGGTTGAGTGAGGCAAAGCCCGGATTGACCGGGAAGGTGATGATGCGGTTGGAGAGTCCGACCTCCTCATTGGTCAGTCCCCAGCGCTCGCGCCCGAATAGGATGCCGGCCTTGCCGCCGGTCGCCACATGCCCGGCGATCTCGCTGGCTGCGGCTTCCGGCCCCACCACCGGCTTGGCCTGGTCATGCGGGCGCGCGGTGGTGGCGAACAACAGGTCGAGATCGGCGACCGCCTGCTCGACCGTGTCGAAGAGTTCGACCTTGTCCAGAATGTGGTCGGCCCCGGCGGCGGCCCGCTGCGCGGCGATGTTCGGCCAGCCGTCGCGCGGATTGACGATGCGCAAAGCGCTCAAGGCAAAATTGCCCATGGCGCGCGCGGCCATGCCGATGTTTTCCCCGAGCTGCGGCTCGACCAGGATCACGATCGGGCCGTCGAGGGCGAGCCCTGCCTTGGTCTTGTCGGTGCCGGACATTCTCAGTTCACTTTCTGGTTCAGCGTTCGTCTCGTTCAGCTTCCGAAGGAGGTTGAACTCCAGTCCGAAGACGCTGATCCAAGCCCTCATCCACGCAGTCGTGCCGCCTTCCGTGCGGCGCAATTTCTTAAGCCGAGATAACAGGGTTAGCGGCGTTTGCGAAACCGCAATCGCACCTCAATTGGGGACGATTTCGCCGCCCGGCTTGCGCGCGCTTTGCTTTCGGATATGGCTATCAACCACAACCAAAGCGAAGCCGAAAGGCCTGAGCTGAAGCAACAATTGAGTGGGGGGATGGCGATGCTGAGCCGATGGAAATTGGCGCTTCTGGGACTGGTCCTGATCGTGGTGGGCGGCCTCATCGCCCATCTGACGCAAACCGCCGGCGGCGTCCGGATCCAGGATGTCAGGTTCAAGGGCGCCAAGGGCAACACCATGAGTGCGCTGCTCTACATCCCCGCGAATGCCACCGCGAAGACCCCGGCACCCGGCATCCTCGCCGTCCACGGCTACATCAATTCGCGCGAGACCCAGGACGGCTTCGCCATCGAATTCGCCCGTCGCGGCTATGTCGTGCTGGCGCTGGACCAGACCGGCCATGGCTATAGCGACCCACCCGCCTTCGCCAACGGTTTTGGCGGCCCCGACGGCCTCGCCTATCTCCGAAGCCTCGACATGGTCGACAAGGCGAATATTGGCCTCGAGGGCCACTCCATGGGTGGCTGGACGGTCCTGGCCGCGGCAGCCGCGATGCCTGATGATTACAAGTCGATGGTGCTGGAAGGCTCCTCGACCGGCAAACCTTTCGCTGCGGACGGCACCACGAGCTGGCCGCGCAATGTGGCGCTCGTGTTCGCCCAGTACGAGGAATTCTCCACTTTGATGTGGGGCGTCGACCTTGCCCGCGATGTCACCAAGAGCCCGAAGCTGTGGGCGATGTTCGGCACGCAGGGGCCGGTCGAGCCAGGCAAGGTCTATGGCGATCCGGCGGCCGGCACCGCCCGGGTGTTGTACACGCCTGCTATCACGCACCCGGCCGAGCACATTTCGCATGAAGCGATCGGCTACAGCCTCGACTGGTTCGCCAAGACGTTGCAAGGCGGCACGCCCCGGCCGGCCGACGACCAGATCTGGTTCCGCAAGGAGTTCGGCACGTTGATCGCGCTCGTCGGTTTCGTCGTGCTGTTGATCGGCACCTTCGACGGCCTGCTGGAGGCGCCGATGTTCTCCCGCCTGCGCCTGCCCGCCGTCCCCGACGGCAGCATGCCGCCCCATCAGGCCGCCGCGGGCCGGCGCTGGACCACGGCGTTCATCCTGTCCGCCTTCATCCCGGCGCTGACCTATTACCCGGCCTTTGCGCTCGGCGGTACCTTCGTGACGCCGTCAGCATTCCTGCCGCAGGGCATCACCAACCAGATCCTGGTCTGGGCCATCATCAACGGCCTGATCACACTGGCGCTGATGGGCTTCGCCCCGAAGCGCAAGAGCCGGGCCGGGCTGCTCGGCCAGTCGCTCGTGATCGCTGTCGTCTCGGTCGCGGTTGGTTATGCCGCGCTGTGGCTCACCGACCTCGCCTTCAAGATCGACTTCCGCTTCTGGATCATCGCGCTGAAGCTGATGAACCCGAAGCAGGTTCTGATCTTCCTGATTTACCTCGCTCCGTTCACGGCATTTTTCGTCGTGGCACTGCACGTGCTGCACCGGAATTTCTCGACCATGGAGGCGCCGCGGCTCGCGCTTTATCTGACCAATATCCTGGCGCTCACGTTCGGCTTCATCGTGCTGCTGGCCCTGCAATACGGCACGCTCTGGCTGACCGGGAAGCTGTTCAACCCGCTGCCCGACCCCGGCTTCGTGCCGCTCTCGACCATCGTCGCCATCCAGTTCGTGCCGCTGCTCGCCATCGTCGCCGTGATCGCGACCTTCACCTGGCGACGGACCGGATCGAGCCTGCCGGGCGCCCTGATCTCGGGCCTGTTCGTGACCTGGTACATCGTAGCAGGCACGGCCACCCAGGCCGCCTTTTAGAGGCGCTCCGGAAGGGCCCCGGATCGCGTGCGGGATGGGTGCCCAAACAAGGTGCTGCATCAGTCATTCCGGCCTCGCCGGAATGACTGATCTCGGCGAAAAGATGGGCTGAAAGTGCATAACCGCTCCGCTTCCGCCCGCCCCCGGGCGGTGCTATAGCGCGGGAGATTTCCACCACCAGTTCCCAAGAAGGCTTCTCCGATCATGGCAAAAATCAAGGTATCCAATCCCGTCGTCGAACTCGATGGCGACGAGATGACCCGGATCATCTGGCAGTACATCAAGGACAAGCTGATCAACCCGTTCCTGGATGTCGAGCTGCAGTATTTCGACCTGGGCATGGAGTACCGCGACCACACCAACGATCAGGTGACCATCGACGCCGCCGAGGCGATCAAGAAGGTCGGCGTCGGCGTCAAGTGCGCCACCATCACCCCTGATGAAGCCCGGGTGAAGGAGTTCAACCTCAAGCAGATGTGGAAGTCGCCGAACGGCACCATCCGCAACATCCTCGGCGGCGTGATCTTCCGCGAGCCGATCATCTGCAAGAATGTGCCGCGCCTGGTTCCCGGCTGGACCAAGCCGATCATCATCGGCCGCCACGCCTATGGTGACCAGTACCGCGCGACCGACTTCAAGTTCCCCGGCAAGGGCACCCTGTCGATGAAGTTCGTCGGCGAGGACGGCACCGTGATCGAGAAGGAAGTGTTCAAGGCTCCGGGCGCCGGCGTGGCCATGGAGATGTACAATCTCGACGACTCCATCATCGACTTCGCCCGCGCTTCACTGAACTACGGCCTGCTGCGCAACTACCCGGTCTATCTGTCGACCAAGAACACGATTCTGAAGGTCTATGACGGCCGCTTCAAGGACATCTTCCAGGACATCTACGACCGCGAGTTCAAGAAGGAATTCGAGGCAAAGGGCCTGACCTACGAGCACCGCCTGATCGACGACATGGTCGCCTCGGCGCTGAAATGGTCCGGCGGCTATGTCTGGGCCTGTAAGAACTACGACGGCGACGTGCAGTCCGATACGGTCGCGCAGGGCTACGGCTCGCTCGGCCTGATGACCTCGGTGCTACTCACCCCGGACGGCAAGACCGTCGAAGCGGAAGCCGCCCACGGCACCGTGACCCGTCACTACCGCGAGCACCAGAAGGGCAAGGAGACCTCGACCAACTCGATCGCGTCGATCTTCGCCTGGACCCGTGGCCTGTCGCACCGCGCCAAGCTCGACAACAATGCCGAGCTAGCGAAGTTCGCAAGCACGCTGGAGAAGGTCTGCGTCGACACCGTCGAAGAGGGCTACATGACCAAGGACCTCGCGCTCCTGGTCGGTGCCGACCAGCGCTGGCTCTCGACCACAGGCTTCCTCGACAAGGTCGCTGACAATCTCGTGAAGGCGCTCGCGGCGTAATTCGCCCGCGCATTATTTTCGCCCGGTCGGGGTTAAACATCATGATGGGCCGCGCGCAGGCGCGGCCCATTCGTTTTTTGAGAGCCCTTTGCGGAGATAGACTATGTTCGTCAAGTTTGCCGTCCCCTGCCTGTTGTCACTTGCGGCCATGATTGGACCAGCAGGGGCTGCGGAGCTTCCCGACGCCATCGCCGCATCGGGCGAGACCACGGTCCTCAGCGTCCACGCCGAGGGCGCGCAGGTCTACGAGTGCAAGGCCGGTGCCGACGGCAAGCTCGCCTGGGCCTTCCGCGAGCCGATCGCGACGCTGCTCTCCGAGGGCAAGACCATCGGCCGTCACTATGCCGGGCCGAACTGGGAGCATGCCGACGGCAGCGCCGTGGTCGGCAAGGCCATCGGCAACGCACCGGGCGCAACGGCTGCCGATATCCCCTTGCTGAAGCTCGAGGTTGCCTCCCGCCGCGGCAGCGGCGTGTTGACGCCTGTGACCACCGTCCAGCGCATCAACACCCATGGCGGCAAGCTAGACGGGGCCTGCGACAAGGCCGGCGAGTTCAGAAGCGCGCCCTACTCGGCTGAATACGTCTTCCTGAAAAAGGGCTGATCGCTCAGCGGTCGCCGCCGTCGCGCTCGGCCTGCGCGAGCTCGGCTGCGGCGAGATCGCCGGTCTCTTCCAGCCGCGCTTTCGCTGTCTGGTGGACATGGGCGGCAAGCATGGGCATGCGCGCGATCAGGGCGTGAAAATCCTGCGCGTCGAGCACCAAGAGGCGCGTCTTGCGCGTCGCCGTCACCGTGCCGCTGCGTTTTGTCTTGTGTAGCAGCGCGATCTCGCCGAAGAAGGTGCCGTCGGTGAGCAGCACATGCTGGCTCGGCAGCGCGATCTCGACCTCGCCTGCGGTGATGAAATACATCGACGAGGCGGGATCCCCTCGCCGCACCAAAATCTCGCCCTGCTCGACGGTGCGTGCGCGCAAGAGCCGCATGATGTCGGCGATCTCCGCGGCCGCCAGATGCGAGAACAGCGGCACCCGGGCCAGCATGCCCCAGGTCACGACGAAGTCGCGCCGCTTCACCTCTTCGGCAAACGCGGTCGAGATGATGGCGACCGGCAGCGCGATCATGGCAAAACCTGAGATGATCGCGAACACCGAGACAAATTTTCCGAGCGCCGTCACCGGCACGACGTCTCCATAGCCGACGGTGCCGAGCGTCACGATCGCCCACCACATCGCCTGCGGGATGGTGCCGAGCTTGTCCGGCTGCACGTCGCGCTCGATGGCGTAGAGCAGCGAGGCGAAGGTCAGCACCACGCCGATCAGGATGACGACGCAGCCGATCAGCGCCCGCCGCTCGGCATGCACAGCCGCCAGCAGCGAGCGCATCGCCGGCGAGTAGCGGATCAGCTTGAAGAACGGCAGCACGCCGAGGGCTGCGAGCGTCGCGTGGCGCCCCGTGGTCAGCACGATCGCAGCCGGCAGGAATGCCATGAGGTCGATGATGCCGAGCGCCGAGAAGGCGTAGCCGAGCCGGTCGGCGAGCGCCGAGCCCTTGCGCGGCGTGTGGCCCGCCACCGTCCACAGCCGTGCCGCATATTCCAGCGCGAACACGATCACGGACAGGATCGTGATCGCCGAGAACAGCGTCCCGAATTGCGCGTCGAGATCCGGCACCGAGGCCAGAACCATCGCGGTCACGTTCAGCACGATGACGCCGATGATGATCTGGATGAAGCGCGATCCGGCCGAATAGGCCAGCGGATCGTGCTCCAGCAATTCGTAGAGGCGATCCCTTAAGTTCGGATCGCGAAGCCCACGTCCTCGCGGAACGAGGCGCATGGCGATTACGCAGCCCCCATCGCTTTCTCGATCGCCGCCAGCGCCTCGGACGCCTTGGCGCCATCGGGGCCGCCGGCCTGCGCCATGTCGGGCCGGCCGCCGCCGCCCTTGCCGCCGAGCGCTTCGGATGCGACGCGCACGAGGTTCACGGCGTTGAAGCGCGCGGTCAGGTCCGCGGTGACGCCGACCACGACGCCCGCCTTGCCGTCCTCGGTGACGCCGATGATGGCGACCACGCCGGAGCCGATCTGCTTCTTAGCCTCGTCCGCGAGGCTCTTGAGATCCTTCATCTCGATGCCCTCGACCGCACGCGCCATCAGCTTGACGCCGCCGACCTCGCGCACGCCAGCAGCTGCGCCGCCACCGGCGGACGCGCCGCCGCCCATCGCCAGCTTCTTGCGGGCGTCGGAGAGCTCGCGCTCGAGCTTCTTGCGCTCCTCCATCAGCGCGGTGATGCGCGCCGGGACGTCGTCGAGCGAGGTGCGCAGCTCGTTCGCCGCGGTCTTCGCCAGCGCCATGGTCTCGTTGGCATGCCGGCGCGCGAAATTGCCGGTCAGCGCCTCGATACGGCGGACGCCGGAGGCCACCGCGCTCTCGCCGGTCAGCGTGATCAGGCCGATATCGCCGGTGCGCCGCACATGCGTCCCGCCGCAGAGCTCGACCGACCAGCCGAGCGCATTGGCGCCGCGCTCGCGCGCGGTCTTGCCCATCGAGACGACACGAACCTCGTCGCCGTACTTCTCGCCGAACAGGGCGCGCGCCCCAGCCTCACGTGCTTCATCGACACCCATCACGCGGGTGGTGACCTCGTCGTTCTCCAGCACCACGTCGTTGGCGATGTCCTCGACGCGGGCAAGCTCCTCCGCCGTGATCGGTTTCGGATGCACGAAGTCGAAGCGCAGGCGATCCGGCGCGACCATCGAGCCGCGCTGGGCAATGTGATCGCCGAGCACCTGGCGCAGCGCCTCGTGAATGAGATGCGTCGCCGAGTGATGCGCACGGATCGACGAGCGCCGCGAATGGTCCACCTCGAGCTGCAGCGCCGTGCCGACCTTCAGCTCGCCGCTCTCGACGGTGCCGACATGCACGAAGAAATCGCCGAGCTTTTTCTGCGTGTCGGTGACGCGGAACTTGATGCCTCCCTCACCCGTGAGCACGCCGGTGTCGCCGACCTGGCCGCCGGATTCCGCGTAGAACGGCGTCTGGTTCAGCAGCAGCGCGCCGGTATCGCCGGCCTTCAGGCTGGCGACTTCAGCGCCGTCCTTTACCAAGGCCGAGACCACGCCTTCGGCGCTCTCGGTCTCATAGCCCAGGAATTCGGTCGCACCGAGCTTCTCGCGCAGCGGGAACCAGATCGCCTCGCTCGCCGCTTCGCCCGATCCCTTCCAGGACTCGCGCGCCTTGGCCTTCTGACGCTCCATCGCATCCGTGAACGACGCTTGATCCACGCCGATGCCGCGCGACTTCAGCGCGTCCTGGGTCAGGTCAAGCGGGAAGCCGTAGGTATCGTACAGCGTGAAGGCGACGTCGCCATCGAACATGTCGCCTTTCTTCAAGGACGCGCTCTTCTCGTCGAGGATGGCGAGGCCGCGCGAAAGCGTCTTGCGGAAGCGGGTCTCTTCCAGCCGCAGCGTTTCCTCGATCAGGTTTTCCGCGCGCATCAAATCGGGATAGGCCTGGCCCATCTCGCGGACCAGCGCCCAGACCAGGCGATGCATCAGCGGCTCCTTGGCGCCGAGCAGCTGCGCATGGCGCATCGCGCGGCGCATGATCCGGCGCAGCACATAGCCGCGGCCTTCGTTCGAAGGCAGCACGCCGTCAGAGACGAGGAAGGCCGAGGAGCGCAGATGATCGGCGATGACGCGGAACGAGGCAACCGTTTGCTCGTTCGGCCCGGCGCCGAGCGCCGACGACGTCGCATCGATCAAATGACGAAACAAGTCGGTCTCGAACACGCTGTCGACGCCCTGCATGATGCAAGCCATGCGCTCGAGGCCCATGCCGGTGTCGATCGAAGGACGCGGCAGATCCACGCGCTCCTCCTTCGTCACCTGCTCATATTGCATGAACACGAGATTCCAGAATTCGAGGAAGCGGTCACCGTCTTCTTCCGGAGAGCCGGGAGGGCCACCCCAGATGTGGTCGCCGCGATCGATGAAGATTTCCGAGCACGGACCGCACGGACCGGTGTCGCCCATCGCCCAGAAATTGTCCGAGGTCGGGATGCGGATGATGCGGTCGTCGGAGAAGCCGGCGATCTTCTTCCAGAGCCCGTGCGCCTCGTCGTCGGTGTGGTAGACAGTGACGAGCAGCTTGTCCTTCTTCAGCCCGAAATCCTTGGTGATGAGCTTCCAGGCGAGCTCGATCGCGCGCTCCTTGAAATAGTCGCCGAACGAGAAGTTGCCGAGCATCTCGAAGAAGGTGAGATGGCGCGCGGTGTAGCCGACATTGTCGAGATCGTTGTGCTTGCCGCCGGCGCGCACGCATTTCTGCGAGGTGGTCGCGCGCTGGTAAGGCCGCTTCTCGACGCCGGTGAAGACGTTCTTGAACTGCACCATGCCGGCATTGGTGAACATCAACGTCGGATCGTTGCGCGGCACCAATGGCGAGGACGACACGATCTCGTGGCCGTTCTCGGCAAAGAAGTTCAGAAAGGTCGACCTGATCTCGTTGACGCCGCTCATGTTCATCCAATCGGGTGTGCTTGGACCCGCCAATTTGCCATCCAAACCTGTCGATTTGGGCTGATATCTGCGGGCCAAAGCGCTTTTAGACAAGGCCAGCTTCGCTGTCCAGAAACTGTGCAAGCAGATCAGAGGGTTGCCGCAGTCGCGTCATCCCCCAGCAATCCCGTTGAAAGCCGCAATCCCTGCGTTGACAGGCTTGGCTGGCCTGTGGTCTGTACCCATCTGTATCGTACGGCCACGTCGGGAGAGACCGGCATCAGCTAGCCGGCGCCGAAGGAGCAACCGCCCCGGAAACTCTCAGGCAAAAGGACCGCGTGGCTTTGACGACATCTGGAAAGAGGCGCTGACGGGCTTAAGACCCGGATAGTGTCCGCCGACGGGATAATACTCTCAGGCACAGCGACAGATGGGGCTTCGACTGGTTTGTCTCGGGGAATCATCCCCGGGGAACCGCCGAGGGCCCCTGTGATGTCCGTGCGTGATGACAAAGACTCCCTGGAACGTACCCCCCTTTACGACCTGCATGTGTCTCTTGGCGGCAAGATGGTGCCGTTCGCGGGCTATGACATGCCCGTGCAGTACCCCGCCGGCGTGCTGAAAGAGCACCTCCATACCCGCACCTCCGCCGGCCTGTTCGACGTCTCCCATATGGGCCAGATCCGCGTCCTGCCGAAGTCCGGCAAGGTCGAGGATGCCGCCCGCGCGCTGGAGCGGTTGGTGCCGCAGGACATCGTGGCGATCGCACCGGGCCGCCAGCGCTACGCCCAGTTCACCAATGAAGCCGGCGGCATCCTCGACGATCTCATGGTCGCCAATTTCGGCGACCACCTGTTCCTGGTCGTCAACGCCGCCTGCAAGGCCGAGGACGAGGCGCATCTGCGCGCGAATCTGTCGGACACCTGCATCATCGATTCGCTTGCCGATCGGGCGCTGATTGCGCTGCAGGGCCCAAAGGCGGAGTCGGCGCTGGCGAAATTATGTGCAGCGGCGCCCACCATGAAGTTCATGGATGCGGGCGCGCATGAGGTCGCCGGCATCAAGTGCTTGGTCTCGCGCTCGGGCTACACCGGCGAGGACGGTTTTGAGATTTCTGTCCCGGCGGCCGACGCCGAACGTCTGGCGAAGATGCTGCTCGAAAATCCGGATGTGATGCCGGTCGGCCTTGGCGCCCGCGACAGCCTGCGGCTCGAGGCCGGGCTCTGCCTCTACGGCCACGATATCGACACCGAGACCACGCCGGTCGAAGCCGCGCTGGAATGGTCGGTGCAGAAGAGCCGCCGCACCGGCGGCGCCCGCGCCGGCGGATGTCCCGGGGCTGAAAAGATCCTCGCGCATTTCGATCACGGCGCGTCCCGCCGCCGCGTCGGCCTGCGTGCCGAGGGCCGCGCGCCGGTGCGCGAGGGCGCATTGCTGTTTGCAGATAGCGAAGGCGGCGAGGCAATCGGAAAGGTCACTTCAGGCGGCTTCGGCCCCAGCCTGAATGCGCCTGTTGCGATGGGCTACGTGCCCACTGCCTTAAGCGCATTCGGCACAAAACTCTTCGCCGAGGTGCGCGGGCAACGTCTGCCGCTCACCGTCGCCGCCATGCCCTTCGTGAAAAACACCTACAAACGCTGAGGATCGAAAATGACCACGACGCTGTACACCTCCGACCATGAATGGCTCGCGATCGACGGCGATGTCGCCACCGTCGGCATAACCGATTACGCGCAGTCGCAGCTCGGCGACGTCGTGTTCGTCGAATTGCCCAAGGTCGGCCGTACCTTGAAGAAGGCGGAAGCCGCCGCCGTCGTGGAATCGGTCAAGGCCGCCTCCGACGTCTACGCACCGATCTCGGGCGAAGTGCTCGAAACCAACGACGCGCTCGCCGCCGAGCCCGCACTGGTGAACTCGGACGCGCAAAGCAAAGCCTGGTTCTTCAAGATGAAAATTGCCGACAAGAGCGAGCTTGGCGGCCTTATGGATGAAGCCGCCTACAAGGCACATACGGCTTAAAGACGATGGAGCAAGCGATGACCGCGCACCGTAAATCCAGCGGCGAGACCGCCGCCAATTTCGCTCGCCGCCACATCGGCCCCTCCGCGCGCGATGTCACCGCAATGTTAGAGACGGTCGGCGCCAAAAGCGTCGACGCGCTGATGGCGGAAACGCTCCCCAGTTCGATCCGGCAGGCCGCCCCGCTCGATCTCGGCAAGCCGCTGAGCGAGACCGAGGCGATCGCGCATATGGCCGAGCTCGCACGGCAGAACCAGGTCTTCACCTCGCTGATCGGCCAAGGCTATTCCGGCACGATTTTGCCCGCGGTGATCCAGCGCAATATCCTGGAGAACCCGGCCTGGTACACGGCCTACACGCCCTACCAGCCCGAGATCAGCCAGGGCCGGCTGGAAGCGCTGTTCAATTTCCAGACCATGATCTGCGATCTCACCGGGCTCGACGTCGCCAACGCCTCGCTGCTTGACGAGGCGACCGCGGCGGCCGAAGCCATGGCGCTCGCCGAGCGGCATTCGAAGGTCGAAGCAAAGGCCTTCTTCGTCGACAAGGACGTGCATCCGCAGACGTTGGCTGTGATGCGCACCCGCGCCGAGCCGCTCGGCTGGACTCTGGTCGTCGGCGATCCGCTCACCGATCTCGACAAGGCGGACGTGCTCGGTGCGCTGCTGCAATATCCTGGAACTTCCGGCGCCTTGCGCGACCTCCGGCCCGCGATCGCGGCGCTGAAGGCCAAGGGCGCGCTTGCGATCGTTGCGGCCGATCTGCTGGCGCTGACGCTGATTGCTTCGCCCGGCGAGCTCGGTGCCGACATCGCTGTTGGTTCGGCGCAGCGCTTTGGCGTGCCGATGGGTTATGGCGGACCGCACGCGGCCTATATGGCGGTGCGCGATGCGCTGAAGCGCTCGCTGCCCGGCCGCATCGTCGGCCTCTCCGTGGATTCCCGCGGTGCCCCCGCCTATCGCCTCGCGCTGCAGACCCGCGAGCAGCACATCCGCCGCGAGAAGGCGACCTCCAACATCTGCACCGCGCAGGTGCTGCTCGCCGTGATCGCCGCGATGTATGCGACCTATCACGGCCCCGAGGGCCTCACGCAGATCGCGCGTACTGTCCATCGCCGCACCGCGGTGCTTGCCGCGGGCTTGCGCAAGCTCGGTTTTGCGCCTGATAGCGATACCTTCTTCGACACGCTCAGCGTCGATGCGGGCGCCAAGCGCACTGAGATCGTCGCGCGCGCAGCTGCCGAGAAGATCAATCTCGGTGTTGGTGACGCGAGCTTGCGCATCGCGCTCGACGAGACCACGACGCCGGCGACGGTCGAAGCCGTCTGGCGCGCCTTCGGCGGCACGCTTGCCTACGCCGAGTTAGATGCCACCACGCGCGAGGCGCTGCCGGACGATCTGAAGCGCACCACGACGTTCCTCACCCATCCGGTGTTCCACGCGCATCGCTCGGAGACCGAGATGCTGCGCTACATGCGCAAGCTCAGTGATCGCGACCTCGCGCTCGACCGCGCCATGATCCCGCTGGGCTCCTGCACGATGAAGCTGAACGCGACCACCGAGATGATGTCGCTGACCTGGCCGGAATTCGGCAACCTTCACCCGTTCGCCCCGCGCGAGCAGGCCGCCGGCTATCACGCGCTGTTCGCGCGGCTGGAAAAATGGCTGTGCGACATCACCGGTTATGACGCGATCTCGCTGCAGCCGAATTCGGGCGCGCAAGGCGAATATGCGGGCCTGCTCGCGATCCGCGCCTATCACGCGGCGCGTGGAGAGAGCCACCGCAAGATCTGCCTGATCCCCTCCTCTGCCCACGGCACCAACCCGGCCTCGGCCGCGATGGTCGGCATGGACGTGGTGGTGGTCGCCTGCGAGAAGAATGGCGACGTCGACGTCAACGATCTCCGTGCCAAGGCGGAACAGCATTCGAACGATCTTGCCGCTGTGATGATCACCTATCCCTCGACCCATGGTGTGTTCGAGGAGCATATCAAGGAGATCTGCGACATCGTCCACGGCCATGGCGGCCAGGTGTATCTCGACGGCGCCAACCTCAACGCACAGGTCGGCCTCAGCAGGCCTGGCGATTACGGCGCCGATGTCAGCCATCTCAACCTGCACAAGACCTTCTGCATCCCGCATGGCGGCGGCGGCCCCGGCATGGGCCCGATCGGCGTGAAGGCGCATCTGGCGCCGTTCCTGCCCGGTCATCCCGCAACTCAGGCTGACGCACCCGTGGGTCCGGTTTCAGCCGCGCCGTTCGGCTCAGCCTCGATCCTCACGATCTCCTACATCTACATCCTGATGATGGGCGGCGAAGGATTGAAGCGCGCCACCGAGATCGCGATCCTCAATGCCAATTACATCGCCGCGCGCCTCGATGCGCATTTCCCGGTGCTTTACAAGAACGAGAAGGGCCGCGTCGCGCATGAGTGCATCGTCGATCCCCGTCCGTTGAAGACGACCTCGGGCGTCACCGTCGACGACATCGCAAAGCGCCTGATCGATTACGGCTTCCATGCGCCCACCATGAGCTTCCCGGTGCCGGGCACGCTGATGATCGAGCCAACCGAGTCGGAATCGAAGGCGGAGTTGGATCGCTTCTGCGATGCCATGATCGCGATCCGGAAAGAAATCGCCGAGGTCGAGGCCGGCCGCTTCAAGATCGAGGCATCGCCGCTGCGTCACGCCCCGCACACCGTGCACGACATCGCAGACGACGATTGGAAGCGCGCCTACGCCCGCAGCGAGGGCTGCTTCCCCGATGGCGTCTCGCGCACCGACAAATATTGGTGCCCCGTCGGCCGCGTCGACAACGTCTATGGCGACCGCAACCTCGTGTGCTCCTGCCCGCCGGTGAGCGATTACGCGGAAGCTGCGGAGTAAGATGCGGCGTAGGTCTCTCAAGGGTCGGCAAAGCGGAGCGTGCCCACGACCTCTAGATTGTTGAAGTATGGTGGGCACGGCGCTTGCGCGCCTTTGCCCACCCGACGCTACGGTCTTGAATGCGCCTCTAAGGCGCAACCAAAACTTCGGCTTTCGCGATCCCACCGCCATAGCCGCTCGTTGGTCAGAAGCGTGCCGCCCCACCAGCGCCTGATCGGGTTGTGACGGCGAAAATCCTCCCGGCCATCCAGAACCGCGCGACCAAACTCCGTCAGCGACAGCCGGCTTCGGCGATAGGCGGCATTGCGACCTCTCGCATCGTGCCGTGGGAGGGTTGCAAGTTTCGGATCGAGACCGGCAATCGCTGGCATCGGGTCAGAGGCGAGCCCTTCAAGCAACGGACCGAGCTCCCACTGGTCGAATACGCGCGTGTCGAGCAGCCCGCCCGGCTCAAATAGCTCCTTGGTGCGATTGTGCCCCTTCGCGATTAAATCGAGCAGTTGCGTTTCCGTCGCGCCCAGCCCGGTGCCTGGAGACGGCAGCTCTGCCAACAATTCTTCCATCGCCGGCTTCAGGAAGGGGAGCGTGGGAAACTCCCGATTGAGCAACCCGAAACAGAGCTCCGGCGTTGGCGCACGGTAGGCCTCCCAGGCGATACGGGCGTCCTCGAAGTCGGGCTCTGCGATGTCCAATTGCCGGATGGTGTGATCGCGAAGCCTGTCGGCGTCTGCTCCGAGCAAATCGAAATCGACCAGTCGCAGCTTTGTACGCTCGGCCGCAGGGCTCGGAACGGAGATAGTCGAGGATCCAGATCAGTTGCAATTAATTGCTCGGGCTGGGATCAAACCACAGCTCGATCTCTTCGACGCCATAGGCCTCGCAGAACCAGACCAGTCCGAGCTCCTTGTGCGCGAGACCGCTCTTGGGCGACCGCGCGACAAGGTCGGACCAACGTACTTCCGGGTCGCCTCTGAAATAGCCTCCTGTGAGGTACTCCCCAAGGTGGTGCGACGTAGGCAGCGGGCCCCAGACAAATCGAAAGATCAGCGGGACGACCATGTCCGCGCGATCCGCGTAGGTGAGACCGACGCCGGACGGACTGGTCAGGATGACGCGTTTCATGGCCCCCGTGACCTACTCCAAAACGAGACGCAATCGCCTCTCAAAATCGATACTTAGAACCTCGAGCAATGCACATTAAGTCGGCGCGACCAACATGCGGCGTTGCGAGTCCCAGCGCCACGGTGGTTCGTTGGCGAGAACGCCTGGAGACGGTAGTGGTCCCCATGCAAAACGGAAGAAGAACGGAATCACGACGTCGGCACGATCTGCCAACATGAGGCAAAGGCCTGCCGAACTGGTCAAGATCAGACGCTTCATCGCACCATCCGACCGCTACATCACAAAACGAAACGGGCACTGACGACGTCGGCAACTCAACGTCCTCAGCGCCCGCTCCTCGCGAAAACTTTTCGGTCTAAGGCTTACTCGTCCGTCGGCTCTTCGCCGTCGGCGTCGCGCTCGGGCGTGCCGGCCAGGATCTGCTCGGCGATCAGGCCGGAGTTCTGGCGGATCGCGGTCTCGATCTTGGCGGTGATGTCGGGGTTGGCCTTCAAAAACGCTTTCGAGTTTTCGCGGCCCTGACCGAGACGCTGGCTGTCATAGGAGAACCAGGCACCGGATTTTTCCACGAGGCCGGCCTTGACGCCGAGGTCGAGAATCTCGCCCATCTTGGAGACGCCTTCGCCGTACATGATGTCGAACTCGACCTGCTTGAACGGCGGCGCCAGCTTGTTCTTCACCACCTTGACGCGGGTGGTGTTGCCAACCACTTCGTCGCGCTCCTTGATCGCGCCGATGCGGCGGATGTCGAGGCGGACGGAGGCATAGAATTTCAGCGCGTTGCCGCCGGTCGTGGTCTCGGGCGAGCCGTACATCACACCGATCTTCATGCGGATCTGGTTGATGAAGATCACCATGGTGTTGGACTTGTTGATCGAGGCCGTCAGCTTGCGCAGCGCCTGGCTCATCAGACGGGCCTGCAGGCCCGGCAGCGCATCGCCCATCTCGCCCTCGAGTTCGGCCTTCGGCACCAGCGCCGCGACCGAATCGATCACCAGCACGTCCACCGCACCCGAGCGCACCAGCGTGTCGCAGATTTCCAGCGCCTGCTCGCCGGTGTCAGGCTGGGAGATCAGCAGCTCGTCGATGTTGACCCCCAGCTTGCGGGCATAGACCGGGTCGAGCGCGTGCTCGGCGTCGATGAAGGCGCAGATGCCGCCCTTCTTCTGGGCTTCCGCCACCGTGTGCAGCGCCAGCGTCGTCTTGCCCGAGGATTCCGGACCGTAGATCTCGACGATACGCCCCTTCGGAAGGCCGCCGATGCCAAGTGCGATATCCAGCCCGAGCGAGCCTGACGACACCGCCTCGATGTCCATGGACCGGTCGTTCTTGCCGAGCTTCATCACCGAGCCCTTGCCGAACTGACGCTCGATCTGGGAGAGCGCGGCAGCCAGAGCTTTACTCTTGTCCATGGAGGATCCTTCGACGATACGCAGGGCAGTGGTGGACATTGGGTCGTGCTCCTTATGGCGAGGATTCGCGTGTGGGACAAACGATTGGCGCGGCGGGTCGTCGATAAAAATACCGTACACTATTTGTTCTCAGTTCGCAATATGTTCTTTTGTGAATCTGGGCGCTGGCCTGTCGGCCAGTACCTGAATCTGGGGCCTGCCCGTATTTGACCCCGGGTATCCGAAGTTAAATCTTGGGCAATGCCTTCCTGTTCACGGCCGGAATTGCGGTTGGCAAAAGCGCCAGCCCAAACGACCAGATCAATCCGCCTCTGCGGGTGTCGGAATCGAAAGGGGCCACCTCGCGGTAGCCCCTTGCCGGTTGCAATAATTGTTCGGGATAAAATGCCAGCCCCGGCCCACGTATTTCTACCGAGAACGCTGAGGATGTGGAGTCCGGGAAAATGCGGTGTTCCACTACCGGAACTTCGAGTGTCCTGATTTCCCGAATGACTGTTCGAATGAGGACAGCACCAGATTTGAGGCGATTTTGACCGCTGGGAATTCCCGGTTTCGGATTTGTGAGTGTTCCCAAGGCGAGACGCGACCCATACTGGGCGCATGGTCATGAACGCGCTGAAGGTAGTCACCTCTGCCGGCCTCGTGTTCGTCACGGGCGGGGCTTGGCCTTATGCCCGTTATGGAGCGGCCATCTCCATTGGCCTGTGCATCGCGGCGGCAGTCGTTCTACACGTCGTTGCGCCCTGACCCTCCCTCAATTGACGGCGGCCGGGCGCTTCGCATCCCCGAGAATCAACAGCAGCAGAGGCGCCAAGGGCCCGACCGCGACGGCAACCAAAAGCCACACCCGCGACGACCTGTTGCGCTCGCGCGCCATCGCGCCTGCGAGCGGGATCGATCCAAGCGAGATGATGATAAAAAGCCAGAAGCCCATGAACCGTCTCCGATGACCATCTCCATGATCGTCGCCGAGGCGACGCGATACGATAGCATGGAAGCAATGAGACGCTCCTGCCCCTCCGCAAAATGTGAGGTCACGCCTCCGCACCCGAGGATGATGCTCATCAAGGACGCAGCGCGGTTCTGCCGTCCGCAATCCTTCGGCACAGAACTTTTCCGTGGCCGCGGGCTTTCCTTGAGAACGGCGCCGCGACAGTTGGGGATCGGATCATGACGGAAGATGCGCACCGCGATGCGAGCAGGCGCAACCCACTGCTCGAGACCGCGCTCGAGGAGATGCTGAAGTTCGAGCGCAGGGAAAGCGAGTTCCGCAAGAAGGACCGCGAGGAACGCGCCGCCGATCTCCATCTGCCCCTGGACGAGATCAGGGTGCACTGAGGAAAGGCCAAGAAGCGGCCAAGCAACGGCCAAGACGAGACAGGCCGCGGCCTACTGTGCATGGGGGTTGTTTTCGCCAGTTCTGGCGACGCGTCCCGGCCGGGCCTCGCTACATCAGCGCCAGCAGCACGATGCCGATCACCAACACCACGAAGCCAGCCGCCGTCGCGGCGGCGAATGACCGCTCAACCTTGTCCATGATGCCACCCCGCTATCGGCGCGCCACGTATCCCCCATGGCTTCGCCGTGCGCGGAGAGTGTCGCCAACGCTTGTGTCTGAAGTTGTGCGCGGAGATGTCTGAATTGGGACGCGCGGGTCCGATCGCAAGGTTCGCGCAAGCCTCGCGTGAGGCAACTGTAAGCCGAATGCTCTAGCGTCGGTTTGCCCGGTGGACCAACACCGGGCCCCCATACCCAGTCGACCCCGCTCGGCCCGAGCGGGGTCTTCGTTTTTGGCGGACGCGTTGCGGTGCCGGCTCATGGCGGAAGTTCGGTGTGTGGAATTCGACTGTGCTCGGGGATGTCAGGCTGTCGTAAGCTGAGCGGGCTACGGTCATTCGGCTATGGTGTTGCAGCCCAGCACCTCAGCCTCCAATAACCTTCTGCCCGCCCGGCTCTCCCCTGGCGGGTTTTTTTTGCATGTGAGTCCATGTCGCGCGCGCTTCAGGCGACGTCGGCGCGGTGCGTTTGCCAGCCACGCCTGTCCTTGGCGGGGGTGCGATCGTCATGGCTTGCCAGGCCTTCGAAACGCCAGAAGGTGACGACGCTGGTCCCGCCACACTGCTCGCAGACGAGGTTCTCGTCACCGAGCTTGAAGCGTCCACGCTTGTACACATCCGAAGAAGCCGGCTGCTGGCATTGCGGACAGACCAAGGGGAGATGTCTTGCACCCCAACGCTGAGCGAGATGTCTGAGCCAGATCACGTCTTCCTCTTGCACGACACGCGGGTCCCGGTCGTCCAGACTCACCAGATCATAATCGCAGCGCACGCAAAAGTGGAAATGTGAGGCGCGTGCGCATTTGCTGCGAAGGTCGTAGACTTACACATTGTGCACAAGAAAGTTCTCACGGGGCCGGCCGCGGCGGTTCCGCGACCGCCTTGGCTCGCCCGCGATGGAACCGCGGATTCGCCGCCAATTCGGCGTCTTTTTCCGTGGTTCTCCTGCCGTGAACAGAGTTCCTGGCTGTAGGGCCGATATCGGCCCTGGTACGCGGGCACCCGGCCGGGACACGGTTCCGCCGTGCCTGCAACGCGATCATCGGCCCCGACTTTCGGAATCTGATTTCGCATGCTTCGAACTGCGCGCGCTTTCGGGATTTTCGTGAATTTTCCTCGACTTAACGGCAAATTTCGCTTGTCGGCGGAATATTCTCACGCCCAACATGTTTGCGGACATGGATGGGTGAATCGTGGAGGTGACCATGAATCACAGGGGCGTAGAGTTCACGGTTGCAAAGACGGCGATCCCGGGTGTCTGGCAATGGCAGTTCCGGATTGGCGACGAAACCAAGACGGGCAAGACCGAGACGAAGATCGACCTCCTGGCCATCCGTCGGGTGCAACTGCGCATCGACCGGGAACTGAAGGCCATCGGGCGGAAGACGGCCTGAACCGATCGGGTTGGCCACAACCGGGACGACTAGTCCGCGCTGGGCAACCGCCGCATGGTGAATTCGATCTCGCCGCCGGGCAATTCGCGCCAAGTCTCGACCTCGCTCATGTAACCGGCCTTCGGATAGCGCGCGAAAAAGGCCTTCGCCTTTGCCCGTGCCGCGTCGCGCGGCAGGGTGAACTTCTCGCGCAGATAGCCGTCGCCGGCCGGGTCGCCCGAGCCGGCCGCCGGTTTGCGCCGGCGCGCCATCCGCTCGGCGAGGTCCCGCGGGCGATCCGCCATATCCTGGCTCCTCAACGCAACACTGCGAAGGAATGTAGGATCCGTATCCGGCGAACGGGAGTCCCGCCGGACGGCCAGCCCGCCGTTGGCGCCAAGATCAATTGGCGGCCGTTCCGGCCTTGGGCTTCTTGGGTGCACCGGTAGCGGCCGCGGCCTTCGGTGCGGGTTGCTTCGGCGGGTCGGCGCGCATTCCGCCCCAGGGATCGCTGGACGCCTTGGCATCCGGAATCTTCCTCAGCGTTTCCTTGTAGGCCTTGTCGCGCGCGGCATCCGCGGCCTTTTCGTCATCGGTCTTGGAGGGGCCATCGGCCATCAGATTGATATGGGGCGCGTCCTGCGCGAAGGCCGGTCCAACCACCAGCGCCAGCACCGCCACCATACGGAAAAGCTTCATCACTCACTCCTTGATCATGGATCGAAGGGGCGGATACCACACCCTGCCCGTCTTCGCAGCTCCGAGCGCCGCTTCAACCCGCTAGAGCCGATCCGATCTGCACGATTTCGGCCCATGGAGCCAGTCGTCCCAAATCGGGCCGCACTTGGTGCAGCCGTTCAGTGCCAGACCAAGCGCGGCCAGGCAGAATATCAGGACACATCGACGCAACATCGTCCACCCGCTCCCAAGCATGGCATCATATCGGGCGAAGTCAGGCATTTTCAAGCCGACCGCCGCAGTGACTTTACCGCGCCCAAGCGCGCAGAGTGGACGAAACATCCGGCAACACAGGAGGGAACGACCGCAATGCCATCACAGCCAGAAGCCGAGTTCGGCATCGCCGAGGCCAGACGCATCCTCGGCGAGGTCTTTGCGCCCTGGGTCCAGGATCTCAACCTCTCCGTCGAGCGCATCGAGCACACGCCGCCAGCGGATGCGCCGGACTGGCAGCCCGGCGCGCTGCTCCGCATGCCGTTCTCGGAGAAGCTGTGCCGCAACGGTGGCGTTGTCTGCGGCCAGGCCTTGATGGCGCTGGCCGACACCGCGGTGGTGATCGCGAATCTCGCGGCCAACAGAGGCTATCGTCCGATGACGACGGTGGACCAGACCACGCATTTCATGCGCGCGGTCGCCTCCTCGGACGTGCTGGCTGATGCGCGCGTAGTGCGGCTCGGACGTACCATGAGCTTCGGCCGCGTCACCCTGCTATCCGCCACCGACAACAAGCAGGTTGCGATGGTGTCGAGCGCGTTCGCGATGCTGCCGGGCTGAGCATCATCCGAAACGAAGAGAGCCGCATGAGCGCGAAGCGTACGGCGGCTCTCGGTGACAGTGATGTCGAAGCGAGATGTCGAAGCGAGAGGCCGAGGTGAGATCGCAATCTTGCCTCGGCCAGCTCGCTTCAAGAACTACTTGCCGAGAATTTCGTCAGCCGCGGTGACGACGCTGACGGTCGGATTCTTTCCGCAATAGGCACCGAACTTCTTGGCGTTCTCGATGAACACGTCGGTGTCGATGATCGCGTTGTCCTCGTCACCCTTGTACCAGCCGTCCATCCAGGTCAGCACGACCCCGATGTTGTCCTCGCCGCTCTCGAGGAACTGCTTGCAGGTCATGGTCGAGAGATCCCACTTGACAGCGTGGGCGGGCATCGATGTCAGCGAGAGCGCTGCGGCGAACAAAAGCGAAAGCGTGGTCTTCATCGGAATCTCCATCGGCGCATAACGCCATAAAAGAAAGGCCTGGGGCAAAACTCGGCGGGAAGTGACTTGCCGCCTCAACGTCGTAAACGAAGTCTGAAGCGTTGTGCAAGTAGCGCCAGTATTGAATTCATATCAACGCAATTTCTATGCGCTATTTCACAATCATCGTTTTGGATTAACGCGGATGATCGAGAAGCGTGCAACTCAACGTCACCGGGTTTTCAAGGGTGGTACGGTCACCTTTGAAGGCAGCGGAGTGGCTTGCACGGTGCGCAACATCTCGGACAGCGGTGCCGCGATCGACCTTGAAAACCCTGGTTTATTGCCGCACGCGTTCACGCTGTCGATTTCATGCGACAATTTCGTGCGGAATTGCCGCGCGGTGTGGCGAAACGACAGGCGCGTCGGCCTCGCCTTCATGCAATAGCGCGCACGATGTGAATGACCGTTCGCACAATACGCACGCAAACATCACGTTGATCGGATACGGCGCCGTCGACGCCAGCGCAAAGCCACGATCGCCAGCGTGACGATCGCGAGCGCGGTCGCCAACGATCCCGAAAAAAATCGCCCGCCAGGGCGATCGATCGTGCGCGACCGCAATGACGGCGCCTCGCCCGGACGCGCCAGACGAAACGCCACGAGGCTGTCGCCGATCGAGGTACCGGCTTCGGAATGGCCGCCGGCGCCAATCGCGACATATTGCTCGCCCTTCCAGACATAGGTCATGGGATTGGCAACGCCGGGCACCGGCAGCCGTCCCTGCCACAGCTCGCATCCGCTGCGCGCATCGAAGGCACACAGATAGGGGTCCATCGCGCCAGTGAAAACAAGGCCAGCTGCAGTCACCGCGAGCCCGTTGACCAGCGGCGCGCCGAACCGCAGCAGCATGCCGAGCGGCGCCAAATCCTCGGTGGTGCCGACGGTCGAACGCCAGACAATCTTGCCGGCCTTCACGTCGACCGCGACCATCTCTCCCCACGGCGGCTTGTTGCAGAGCAACCCAAACGGCGACGTCACCACCGCACGCGACATCGCAAAGGGCGCGCCTTTTTGCTGGCCGAAATCATGATCAGGCGGCGGACTGAATCCGGCGGCCTCCGCGCGCGGGATCAGCTTGATGAGATGAACGGCACGGCTCGTGTTGGCGTAGAGAATCTAGTTGACCGGATCAAACGCAGCGCTGCCCCAGTTGGCAGATCCCTCTGGCGCAGAATCGTCGGCCCAGTGGGTGACACCGCGGCAGACATAGCGATTGGCTGGACGCTGGCTGATGCCGATCTTCGGATCATAGCGCCACTATTGCACGCCTGTGCCGGGACCGAGGGCGATCACCTCATTGAAGGGCGCGCAGAAGATCAGACTGTCCTCGACGAACAGGAGCGTCGCCTCGAACTTGGTTCGCCGCATCACTTCAGGCGGTCGCGCCGCGATATCGCCGGTGTGGAATTCTAAGGCGCGGACGAGTTGGCCGACATTGGCGGTCTCGCGCAAGGGCGAAAAGCGCGAACCGCCGGGATCGCCACCCCAACTCTCCCAGGCGAGACATGGCCGAACCGCAAGGATCAGGACGAGGCCGATCAGATAGCGCAACCGCCCCGCCACCACCCGCCTCACTATTTCGACTTCTTGACGGGTTCGCTCGGACGCGCCCGCTCCAGGGGTCATACTTTTCCTTGGACTGTGGAATGCGCTCGAGCGCGGCCTTGTAGGCATTCTCGTCGACCTTGGGCTTGTTATCGGCCTTCTCGCCGCTTCATTGGAATGGCGCCGGCCGCCGCCCATCTGCGCCTGCGCCGAAGCAGCCATCAGCGCCAGCACCAAGGCCGCCATGATCAAAATCCTCATTGGCGCGATCCCCCTCATCTGGGGTACAAACCAGCCTACAGTCCGATAATAGCCAACGCGGCGAGTGCCAGCCCTTCAGCAAATGTTGATCGGGCAGGACTTCGTCCCGACGAATTCGCGCCTATCTGTTGGCCCGCGGGGGGACCTTCACGAATGTTGCGGATTGTTGCTCATGTGGCGCTGCTGGCCTGCGGGCTCGCGCTCGGTGCGTGCGGCTTTGCTGACAGCCGCGCGCCGGTGCCAGAGTTCATGCGCATCAAGGAGGCCGAACAGCCGCCGCCCGAACCGCCGCCGGATGTCAAGCGCGTGGTCCGCGAGCAGATTGATGTGGTCTTTCTCAACACATCCTATCCGCGCGAGGTACAGGTCGCCCTGCCCCATCACGAGGTCCGCGGATCGGGCTGGACGGCCTGTGTCCGCGCACAACTCACCTCCGCCACCGGCTCGGCACTGGGCACCCAGACCTACGTCGTCACGATATCGGGCGGAAAGGTCATCGACCGGCGGCGCGCGGAAGCAGATGACATCTGCGGGTCGGAAGCCTACCAGCCGATCTAGCGAAGCACCGGGCCACACAACAATTCGGTTCCGGGAAAAACCTGTAATTCAGCCGGAACGATCGCGGCCTCCCATTCTTGTTACCGCCGAGGGCAGTTTCGGAGGAGGACAGGATGAGGTTGTTCACGATTGCACTGCTGGCCGGTGTCGGCGCTCTCGCAGCGGGAAGCGGCGCGAAGGCTGCGGATCTCTACACGACCAGCGAATACGCCAGCCCCGATCTCATGCAGGAAGTGCGGCTCGTCTGCGATGACGCCGGCAATTGCTATCGCACGCATGGCGGTGCGCGCGTGATCGTGCGCGATTCCTATAATGCGATGCCACGCGAGCGCTATTACGAGCGCCGCACTTATCGTCGTGACTGGGACGATGGTCCCCGCGCCGGCGTCGGCATTCGCGCGCCCGGCGTGAGCGTGGGCGTCGGTGTCGGCGACGACCGCTGGTAGTCCAGACAGTGTGGACGGGACCGGACGAGACGACTCGCCCGGTCCCGTTCGTATGCGTCAGGCGGCGACCGCCTGCTGTCGGAACTGCTCGTAGGCCGCGATCGCATCCGCGGCATACATCAGCGATGGCCCGCCGCCCATATAGACGGCCATGCCAAGCGCTTCCTCGACCTCTTCGCGTGTCGCAGCGAGCTTGACCAGCGCCTCGATATGAAAGCCGATGCAGCCGTCGCAATGCGCGGCAACGCCGAGCGCGAGCGCAATCAGCTCCTTGGTCTTCTTGTCCAGCACGCCGTCACGCGTGGCCGCCTGGGCGAGTACGGCAAATCCCTTCATCGTGTCGGGAATGTCATCGCGCAGCTTTCTCAGATTGGCAGAGATACTCTTGGTGATATCGACGTAGTTCTTGTCCATCGGACCCTCGCTAGCTCGGTTTGGCTATGGTCGAAGTCGCCTCGCGCGGCGCGCGCAGGGCGATGTAGATCGCGGGTATCACCAGAACGGTGAGCAGCGTTGACGACGCGAGCCCGAACAGAAGCGAGATCGCCAATCCCTGAAAGATCGGATCGAGCAGGATCGTCGCGGCGCCGATCATGGCCGCAAGGGCGGTGAGCAGGATTGGCTTGAAACGGACTGCGCCGGCCTCCAGCACCACCTCGCGGAGCGACTTGCCGTCTCCCCCGCTATGCCTGATGAAATCGACCAGCAGGATCGAGTTGCGCACGATGATACCCGCCAGCGCAATGAATCCGATCATCGAGGTCGCGGTGAACGGCGCGCCCAACAGCCAATGCCCGATCAGGATGCCGATCAGCGTTAGCGGGATCGGCGTCAGGATCACGAGCGGCAGCCGAAAACTCCTGAACTGGGCAACGACCAGCACGTAGATGCCGAGGATCGCCGCGCCGAACGCTGCCCCCATGTCGCGGAAGGTCACCCAGGTGATTTCCCATTCGCCGTCCCACAGCAGCGTCGGCCGCGACTCGTCAGACGGTTGACCATGCAGGGCGATCGCTGGCTTTGGCAGCACGCCCCAGTCATGGGCATCCACACGATCGGCCACCGCGAGCATACCGTAGAGCGGAGCCTCGAAGCGCCCGGCAAGCTCGGCCATCACCATGTCGGCGAAGCGGCCGTCACGGCGGAAGATCGTCGGTGAGCCCTCTTCCATGGTCGCCTTCACGACTTGACCGAGTTCGACCACCGTCTTGCTACCGGGCAACGTATTGGCCGGCACGGGCGTGGAGGCCAACGCCTCGTCCCAGACCAGGTCGCTCTTCCCGAGACGCACTGCAATCTCGATCGGGTTGCGGTCCTCGCCGCGATGCGAATAGCCGATCGAAATGCCGCCGAACAACGCCTGGATCGTGTCGTAGACGTCGCGTTGCTCGACGCCGAAGAATTCGAGCCGGTCCTGGTCGATCGAGAGTCGCAGCCGTGGCCGTTTCTCACCGATGGAATCGTCGACATCGACGATGAACGGCACTTCCGCGAAAACCTTCTTGAGCTCCGCAGTGACTGCGCGGCGCGTGGCCGCATCGGGACCATAGACCTCAGCAAGCAGCGTCGAAAGCACGGGCGGCCCGGGCGGTACTTCGACCACCTTGACGCTGGTACCCTTGGGAGGATCGAGCGCCTTCAGCTTCTCGCGCAGCTCGAGCGCGATCTCGTGGCTCGCGCGCTTGCGCTCGCCGCGCGCTGTCAGGTTGACCTGTACTTCGCCGAGCTCGGGTCTTTCCCGCAAGTAGTAATGCCGCACCAGGCCGTTGAAGTTGAAGGGAGCCGGCGTGCCGGCGTAGGATTGAAGCGAGGTGACCTCTGGCAATTGCCGCGCGATCTCGGCCGCACCGAACAGGGTGCGCTCAGTCGTTTCCAGGCTCGCTCCTTCCGGCAGGTCGACGACGACCGCGATCTCGGATTTGTTGTCGAACGGCAGAAGCTTGACCGTCACGGACTTCGTCGCGAAGAGTATCATTGACAACAGCGTCGCGATGCCGACGCCGAGCAGAAATATCCAGGCCGACCGCTTGCTCCGCACGATTGGCGTGGCGAAGCGCCTGTAGATTCGACCGAGCCGGCCTTCGTCGTGGATTGCGTGCGTCGACGCAATATCGCCTTCTGGCGCGAGCTTGAGCATCAGCCATGGCGCCACGACCATCGCGACGAAGAAGGAGAACAACATGGCTGCCGAGGCATTGGCCGGGATCGGTGCCATATAGGGACCCATCAGGCCCGACACGAACAGCATCGGCAACAGCGCGGCGACCACCGTCAACGTGGCGACGATGGTTGGATTGCCGACTTCCGCCACCGCCTCGATGGTCGCCTGCAAACGCGGCCTTCCGTCGCGCATGCCCCAGTGCCGCGCGATGTTCTCGACAACGACGATGGCGTCGTCGACGAGAATGCCGATCGAGAAGATCAGCGCGAACAGGCTGACGCGATTGATGGTGTAGCCCATCAGGTTGGCGGCGAACATCGTGAGCAGGATCGTCGTCGGGATCACGACGAGAGTCACCAGAGCCTCGCGCCAACCGATCGCGATCGCAATCAGGACGACGATCGAGACCGTCGCGAGGCCGAGATGGAACAACAACTCGTTGGCCTTCTCGTTCGCCGTCTCACCGTAATCGCGCGTCACCGTCACCTGAACATCATCGGGGATCAGGCGGGCCTTTAGTCCGTCGAGGCGCTTGGCAATATTCTCGGACACGACGACCGCATTGGCACCGGCGCGCTTGGCGAGCGCCAGGCTGACCGCCGGCGTACGCGCCCACTGCCCCCCAGCGTCCCGCGTGTCCGTCCAGACCCGATGTTCGATGGTGCTCGGACCGACGACGACAGAGGCAACGTCCTTGACGTAGACCGGTCGGCCGTCACGGGTCGTGATGAGCAGCAATCCGATGTCGGGGACGCCGGACAGCGTCTGGCCGGCCGCGACGCTCCGCACGATACCCGCATCTCTGACCTGCCCTGCCAGGAATGAGCGGTTGGCGTCCTTCACCTTGGCCACAAGCTGCTGCAGCGTGATGCCGAACAGCGACAGCTTCTCGGGATCGGGCTCGACCCGGATTTGTTGCGCTGCGCCGCCGGAGATGTAGGTCAAGCCGATATCGTCGACCTTCATCAGCTCTGCGCGCAGCTTGTCGGCGAGTTCATAAAGATCCTTCTCGGTCCAGCGACTGGCTGCTTCCGGCTTGGGAGATAGCGTCAGCACCGTCACGGCAACATCATTGATGCCCCTGCCAACGATCAGTGGCTCGGAAATGCCGACGGGAATCCGATCGAGATTGGCGCGGATCTTCTCATGCACCCGCAGGATAGCGTCCTCGAATTTGGTGCCGACGAGGAAGCGCGCGGTGACCATCACGCGGTCGTCCTCGGTCTGGCTGTAGACGTGCTCGACGCCGTCGATACCCTTGACGATCGATTCCAGCGGCTTTGTCACAAGCTCCACTGCATCCGGTCCATGCAAGCCGTCGGCGTTGATGCGGATATCCACCATGGGAACGCTGATCTGCGGTTCCTCCTCGCGCGGGATGACCACGACGGCGATCAGCCCGACAACGAGCGACGCGAGCAGGAACAAGGGCGTCAGCGGCGATGCGATCGTCGCCCTGGTCAACCGTCCTGAAAGTCCGAGATTCACTGTTGCACCAACTGATCGCCGGTCCGAATGCCGGACAGAATCTCTAGCCCGTCGGGGAGTGCCGGCGTCGGCATGTCGCGGCCGCGCTGCACCGGCACGTCGATCGTGTCGTCACCCTTCCGGAGCCGAACATAGTCGATACCGAACCGGGTCGTCACATAGCTCGATGGGACGACGAAAGCCGGCCGCGTGCCGCCGGAAATCCAGACCCGCAGGCGGTCGCCGACGAAATATTCGCCTAAGCCCTCGACGGTCGCGTCCGCGATAACGCGCCCCTCCTCGATCTGCGGGTAGACGAGGTCGATCACGCCCCATTTCGAAGCCTCGCCAGCGAGCTCGGCACCGTCGACGCGCACCTTGTCGCCGGCCTTCAGGAAGCGCGCGTGTCGTTCCGGCACGCGCAGCCGCAGCTTGAAGTTCTGCTGGGCCACGGTCACGATCGGATCGCCCGCCAGCACGACCGACCCCACCGTGATCAGCCGCTTGAGCACGCGCCCGTCCGCCGGCGCGAGAACCTGGCCCTGATTGAGCTGTTCGTTGATCACGGCACGCTCTGCGGTCTTGGCGCGCAAGCCATTGTCGGCGACATTGAGCGCTGTGCGCTGCTCATCGAGCTTGACGCGCGGCAGGATGCCGCGCTCGACCAGCCCCTCCGTTCGGGTGAAATCGAGCTGCGCCTGGTTTGCCTGCGCCTGGAGCGCCTCGATCTGCGCGTCGAGCGACTTCATCTGCAGCACGAGCTTTTCGTCGCCAATCGTGGCAATGGCCTGGCCGGCGGCGACGCGATCACCCTCGCGCACCGAGAGTTGGACGACGGTTCCGCCGATGCGACTGCGTGCGGGGACCACGCTGATGCTCTCGACTGTGGCGAAGACCGCCTTCTCGTCGGTGACCGGCTGCTGCGCAACGGTGAGCGTTCCCGCAGCCGCGGCGTATCCCGGCGCCGCGTCGATCGCCACCAGCGCAGCCAGAAGCACAAGACATTGCGCCAAATATTGCATGGGACGGGTCCCTGTCGTCATCGGCTTGCTCACACCGCGCTGCGGTGTCCTTCTCATTTCATCGACATCGAAGGCAGGCGCGTTGATCTCGCGCAAGGCGCGCCCGTCCGCCATTTCCTAGATTTCATTTCGTCCTTGCGGGCTTCGGCGCGCAGAACACTTGGTAGAGCGTCTTCAGGATTTCGCGCGCCGGCTCGCTGGCGATCGAATAGAAGATCGTCTGCGCATCCCGCCTCGAGGACACCAGGCCATCCTTACGAAGGAGCGCCAGATGCTGGGAGACCGTGGAGTCCCGCAGATTCAGGAACTCCGCCAACTCGCCGACCGATCGCTCGCCGTCGATCAGCTGGCAGATGATGAGGAGGCGGTGACGGTTGGAGAGCGCCTTCAACAATTCGCTCGCCTGATCGGCGGCGCGCTCCATGATCTCGCTATCTATTTTCATACTTGCGTATATACGATAATACGAATATATAGTCAAGCGCTGCAGGACAGCCGGAGCTCAACCGGTGGGGCAGCCTGATCCAACGGAGGAACCCATGGCGGAAGTTGTCGTAGTCGGAGCCGGTCTGAGCGGAACACTGATGGCCTATGAATTGCTGCCCCAGTTGAGAAGCGGTGATCGCCTGACCCTGGTCGCGCAGGGCGCGCTCTATCACTTCGTACCCTCGAATCCATGGGTCGCGGTCGGCTGGCGCAAGCGCGACGAGATTGAGATTGATCTTGCCGGCATCATGTCGCGCAAGGGCGTTCGCCTGCTGACGCAAGGCGCCAAGCGAGTCCATCCCACCGAAAACCGAGTCGAGCTCAGCGACGGATCGTCCATCGACTACGACTATCTGGTCGTCGCGACCGGCCCCGAACTCGCCTTCGACGAAATTCCGGGGCTTGGGCCTCAGGGCTATACGCAGTCCATCTGCCATGTCGACCATGCGGCGCGCGCGAAGGAAGCGTTCGAAATCCTAGCCGCAAACCCCGGGCCTGTCGTGATCGGCGCGGTCCAGGGCGCTTCCTGTTTCGGACCGGCCTACGAATTCCTGTTCATTCTCGAAACCGAGCTGCGCCGGCGAAAGCTGCGCGACCGGGTGCCGATGACGTTCGTCACCTCGGAGCCTTATATCGGGCATCTCGGTCTCGACGGCGTCGGCGACACCAAGGGTCTTCTCGAAAGCGAGATGCGCGAGAAGCATATCAAGTGGATCACGAACGCACGTGTCGACAGCGTCAGTTCCGGCTTGATGTCGGTGGAGGAACTGGCAGACAACGGCACGACACACAAGGCGCACGATCTGCCTTTTGCCTATTCGATGATGCTGCCGGCCTTTCGCGGCGTCGAGGCTGTCCGCGGCATCGAGAAGCTGACCAACCCGCGCGGCTTCGTCATCGTCGACAAACATCAGCAGAACCCAACCTTCCCCAATGTTTTCGCGGTCGGTGTCTGCGTCGCGATTGCGCCCGTCGGCGCGACACCGGTGCCGGTCGGCGTCCCAAAGACCGGCTTCATGATCGAATCCATGGTGACGGCGACAGCGATGAACATCGGCGCCCTGCTTCGCGGCAAGACACCGACCGCGCAGCCGACCTGGAATGCGATCTGCCTCGCCGACTTCGGCGATTCCGGCGTCGCCTTCCTCGCGCAGCCGCAAATTCCGCCACGCAACGTCAATTGGTCGTCCAAGGGCGAGTGGGTGCACTACGCCAAGGTCGCCTTCGAGAAATACTTCCTCCGCAAGATGCGGCGCGGCGAGAGCGAGCCTTTCTACGAGCGCTTCCTGCTCGACAGACTGAACATCGCCAAGATCAAGGAGGTTCGAACGGGCACATGAGCACGACACGCCAGATCGTCTGTGGACATTGCGGGCGCATCAACCGCCTGCCCGTCGAGCGCGCGCCGGAAGGAGCGCGTTGCGGCGCCTGTCACCAGCCGATCTTCACCGGTCACCCAATCGAAGTGAATGAAGCGACCTTTGGTCGCCATGTCGCCGGCAGCGACATTCCAGTGTTGGTCGACGTCTGGGCGCCGTGGTGCGGACCGTGCCGCGCGATGGCGCCGATGTTCGAGCGCGCGGCTCAGGCGCTTGAGCCTGGTGTCCGGCTGTTGAAGCTGAATTCGGACAGCGCACCGGCGCTGTCGTCGCGGCTTAACATCAGCGGCATCCCGACGCTGCTGCTGATGCGTGGCGGCCGTGAGATCGCCCGCCATTCCGGGGCCATGGATACACGCGGCATCGTCGCGTGGACCGAAGCCAATCTGACCAGATAGTAACAAGGGAGCATGCCATGAATGTCGATAAAGCCGTTCTTGCCTTCGCCGGATGCGTCGTCCTGCTCGGGCTCGCACTGGGAACCTATGTGAATGCGTACTGGTACCTGCTGACGGCCTTCGCCGGTCTCAACATGATCCAGGCCTCGTTCACCGGCTTCTGCCCGGCCGCGATGGTCTTCAAGAAGCTCGGCCTGCGGGGCGGCTGCGCCTTCTCGTAAGACACGCCGATCAGCCAGTGATGCGGGGGATTTGCCATGACTGACGACACCTTCATCGAGGGGCCTCTCTACGAGAAGCGCAAGAAGGTCTATCCGCAGTCGGTGCGCGGCCCGTTCCGCCGCATCAAATGGGCGATCCTCTGCGTTACGCTCGGAACTTATTATCTGTTGCCGTTCGTACGCTGGAATCGCGGACCCGGCCTGCCTGACCAGGCCGTGCTGGTCGACCTTCCTCATCGCCGCTTCTATTTCTTCTTCATCGAACTGTGGCCACAGGAGGTCTATTATTTCACCGGCCTCCTCATCATCGCGGCAATGACGCTGTTCCTGATGAACGCCGTCGCCGGCCGGCTATGGTGCGGCTACATGTGCCCGCAGACGGTGTGGACCGACCTGTTCTACGCCGTCGAGCGCTGGGTCGAGGGCGACCGGCGCGAGCGCATGCAGGGCGACAAGCGATACTGGACACTCGCTCACGTCCGGAAGGTCGCGCTGAAGCACTTTCTCTGGATCATGATCGCCTGGTGGACCGGCGGTGCGTGGGTCCTGTATTTCGCCGACGCGCCGACGCTGGTGAAGGACCTCGCCACCTTCCAGGCTCCCCTCGTCGCCTATCTCTGGATCGGCATCCTGACCGCAACGACCTACCTCTTCGCCGGCCACGCCCGCGAGCAGGTCTGCATCTACATGTGCCCCTGGCCGCGCATCCAGGCGGCGCTGACCGACGAGTGGGCCCTCAACGTCACCTATCGTCGCGACCGCGGCGAGCCGCGCATGTCGGTGAAAAAGGCCGACGCTGCCCGCGCCCATGGCGATCTCGCCGGCGACTGCGTCGATTGCCATCAATGCATCAATGTCTGCCCGACCGGCGTCGATATCCGCCACGGCATCCAGCTCGGCTGCATCCAGTGCGGCCTGTGCATCGACGCCTGCGACAACGTGATGCGCGAGATCGGCCGGCCCACGGGCCTGATCGGCTACGACACCGACATCAACATGCAGCGCCGCCGCGACGGCAAGGCGCCGATCTACCGCCTGATCCGCGCGCGCACGCTGATTTATGTCGCGGCCATCGGCCTCGTCGGGAGCATCATGCTTTATACCCTTGCGACACGCAGCACGATGAGCATCAATGTCCTGCACGAGCGCAATCCGCTGTTTGTACAGCTCGCCGATGGTGGGGTACGCAACGACTACACCGTTCGCCTCCTCAACAAAGGCATGGCGCGATCATTCGCGATCGAGGTCTCGGGTTTGCCGGATGCGACCGCGCGCATCGCCGGCATCGAGCGCCAGCCAGACGGCAGGCTGATCGTCGAGGTCGGGCAGGACCAGACCCGAGAGATCAGGATGTCGGTGCAGGTTCCTCCAGGGCAATTGCCGAAATCGGCCGTCAATGTCGAGATCCGGTCGACCGATATTGCGAGCGGACAGACCGAGACCGCCCGCGACCATTTTGTACCGGCCGATCGATGATGGACTTAGCGAAAGGGCCATGCATCAGATAGGAGCCCATAAAGCCTGGAAATCCATCGCGGCCGGCCTGTGTGGCAACGCCGCCCACAGCACTGTCATGTTCTTGAAGCGCTGGATGCACTGGCTTCCGACTTTTCACCCCTACCGGGACCTTCAGCATGGCCTGAGCGATTGGCTCGGCGGCGCCGTCCACCCGACCGTGCCCTGGGCCATGTCCTTCGTTAATGGCACTTTCGTGCTCGGCATCCTTTTCCGGTCCACCTACCACCTGCTGCCCGGCCATAACGCGATCGTGAAGGGATTCGTCTTCGGCATAATTGGCTGGATCGCGATGGGATTACTCTACTTTCCGATTCTGGGAAGAGGACCGTTCGCGGCGCGCCTGGAGCTCGGCGCACTTCCCGCGGCCTTCTCTCTAGCGATGGTGCTCGCCTACAGCGTGTTTATGGGCATCGCCTTCTCCATGCTGCACTCCGAGCCGCGCCGCCTGTGGTCAACGAACGGTTAACACTACCGCTCGAATTGAACGCGCATCCCAACGGTATCTTCCAATCTTTGCGCTAAGCATGCCCCTAACGCCGGCTGATGCCAGCGTGAACGGGGACGACGGGACGTGGTCGATATCGCGCATCAGGCTGCGATCAATCCGGCATCGGCACGGGATGCAACGCCCGCGCTCGTCCCGCTCGCAGCCATCGATCCCGGCCAATGGCGCGCGCTGGCGCAGCGGGCGGCCGAGCCGAACGGCTATTATTTGCCCGCCTGGGAGCTCGCTGTCAGCGCAACCGCGCGCGACCGCATCGGAGCTTCGGCCCTGTTCGTCTGCGCTGGCTCCTCGGCGCGACTGATCGGGCTGATGCCGGTGGTCTCGCTCTGGCAAGCCTGGAAGATCCCCCTGCCCGCATTGGTGAGCGCGCATCCCTATGGCACGCTGTGCAGTCCGCTGATCGACCGCGACGCCTCGCCCGAGGCGGCGACACGCCTGCTGCAGCGGGCGCGCGAAGCTGGCGCGCATGCGCTGGTTCTACGCGACGTCGCGCTTGATGGTGCCGCGATGGGCTCGCTCAAGGAAGCGCTCGGCCGTATCGGCCTGAGGCCGCGCGTGCTCGGCTCCTATGTCCGCGCCAGCCTCGATGCGACACAGGATGGCGACAGGCTGCTGCACGAGGCGCTCGGTGCCAAGAAGCTCAAGGAGCTCCGCCGGCAGCGTCATCGCCTGGCGGAGCATGGCGCGATCAGCTTCGAGGTCGCGCGCAAGGTCGATGAGATCAAGCCTGCGCTTGAAACTTTCCTGCAGCTCGAGGCTAGCGGCTGGAAGGGCAAGCGCGGCACCGCGCTGCTTCAGGACGCAGGCGACGCGACCTTCATCCGCCGCGCCGTCCCTGCGCTTGCCGAGACCGCGCAATGCGAGATCGTCAGCTTGCGCGCCGGCACGACGCCGGTGGCGGCCGGCATCGTGCTGCGCCACCAGGATCGCGCGTTCTTCTTCAAGCTCGGCATCGACGAGCGCTTCGCGAAATATTCACCGGGCGTGCAGCTCACGCTCGATCTGACGCGCCATCTCTGCGCCGATCCCACCATCGCGAGTGCGGATTCCACCGCGAGCGCCGACCACCCCATGATCAACCCGATCTGGCGCAACCGCTTTGCGATTGGTGACGTGCTGATCCCGCTACGACGACATGATCCAATGGTGGCGCTCATCCACGCGGCGCTCATCGCACGTGGCTACGCGCGCAAGGCCGCGCGCCACGCGATCGACCTGCTCCGCAAACAGACCGAGGCTACTCCGCCGCCTGCGCGTTGATCTCCGCCGACACCTGACGGATGGCGCGGGCGAGCAGGTTCGGATCCTGCGCGCCGGAAACGGCATATTTCTGGGCGAAGACATAGGTCGGCACGCCGGAGATGCCCTTGTCGGCGGCCTCCTGCGCATCGGCCGATACCCGCGCGACGTCCTCATCGGTGGCGAGGCGCTTGCGCACGTCGTCGGCATCGAGCCCGACATCGGCGGCGGCCTGGACCAGGACGTTCACATCGGTGAGGTCGCCACCGTCGCGGAAATACAGCTCCATCAGGCGCTGCTTCATCTCGGGCGCCTTGCCGATCGCGTCAGCCCAGAGGATCAGGCGATGGCAGTCGGTCGTGTTAGGTTGGCGTGCGACCAGTTCGGGCTTGTAGACGAGGCCCTCTTCGCTTGCCGCCGCGACGACGCGCCCCGCAATGCCCTTATAGGCCTCGACCGAGCCGAATTTGGTGGTGAGATAATCCTCGCGGCTGATGCCCTCGCGCGGCACCCAGGGATTGAGGAAGAACGGACGGAAGTTCAGCTTGACCGGAACGTCGGGCACAAGCGCGAGCGCGCTCTCGATCCGGTGCTTGCCGATATAGCACCAGGGGCACACCACGTCGGAGACCACGTCGATCTGGAGCAGTTTGAGGGTGCTCATGAGCGCCTCCTTCTGGCGGTGCGGGTTTGCTCCAAGATAAGCCGAACCCGCCCCGAGGCAAGAGGACTGGACGCTTGCGCTAGGCCATGGCTGCGGCCATCTGTCTGAGCCGCTCAGCCGTGCGCTCGTCCGCCGGAAAGAACGTCTCCAGCGCCAGCTCCGACAGCGTGATGTCGACAGGCGTGCCGAACACCATGGTGGTGGAGAAGAAACTTAGTATCTCTCCGTCCTGGCGCAGCTTGAAGGGAATCGCGACATTGTCGCTCGACAGCGGGCCCGATCGCGCCGGAACGGGATAGCTCTTGAGGTCGTGATAGAGCTTGATGAGCTCGGGATCGGCGGTCAGCTCGCATTGCCGGTGCAAACGCTCGAGCAGATGCGCGCACCATTCCGCGAGATTGACCGTGCGGGGCGCCAGTCCCTCGGGATGAAACGCGAGCCGGAGCACGTTGAGCGGCTGCGCCAGCAGCCGCTCCGGAACGCCGGCGAGCAGCGGCGCCACCATGCGGTTGGCGGAGACCAGGTTCCAGTGCCGGTCATAGGCCAGCGCCGGATTGGGCTCATGCGCCCTGAGGACGAGGTCGATCGCCTGGCGGGCTGATTTCAAGGCGGGATCCTCCAGCGCGCGCTGCGGAAAGGCCGGCGCAAAGCCCGCCGCAACCAGCAACACGTTGCGTTCGCGCAAGGGCACATCGAGGCGCTCGGCGAGCCGCAGCACCATGTCGCGCGAGGGCGCGGCGCGGCCGGTCTCGACGAAACTCAGATGCCGCGCCGAAATCTCCGCCTCGCCGGCGAGGTCGAGCTGGCTCATGCGGCGGCGCTGCCGCCACTCGCGCAAATGATCGCCGATATGGATCGGCTGGCTGGGTTCGGCGCGTGCCGTGGATGCATGTGCGTTCATGGTCCAAAACCTATCATGCGTATTTCACCCCTTCCATTACCCGCGAGGTAATCGAATTGGGCACCCGACCAGCGCATCTTCCCGAGCACAGGAGAATGACCATGATCGCGCTGCTGCTCTACCGTACCCTTGCAGACCACCTTCTTCCCTGGGCCATGACGCTCGCGACCCGGATGCTGGCGCGCAGCCTCAACATGCCGGAGCCGCTGGTGCATTCGACCGGCGACTATGTCGTCGCACATGTCACCGCCTTCGAGCACAGCGTCGGCAGGAGCCTCTGCCCGTCCCGGCTCGCCCGCCTGCTCCGCGCCTGGTGGCGCTGGAAGCATTGAGTTCCCTTCGAGCCTACCCAACTCAACCATGGAGACCTCTAATGATCGACGCATCCACCTTCCTGCGCCGTGCCCTGCTCGCCGACGCGGTCTTCAGCGGCGTTTCCGCGCTCGGTTTGACTTTTGGTGCAGCTGCATTCGCCACCCTGTTCAATCTGCCCGAGGCGCTGCTGCGTGAAACCGGCTTGTTCCTGATCGCCTACACCGCGCTGGTCGGCTGGCTCGCCTCGCGCACCGCGGTACTGAGGCCGCTGGTGCTGCTGGTCGTGGTCGGCAACGCCGCCTGGACGGTCGGCAGCATCGCGCTGCTGTTCTCGGGCGCGGTGTCACCGAACCTCGCCGGCGAGCTCATGATCGTGGCGCAGGCGATCGCGACCGGCGTGTTCGCCGAGTTGCAGTATGTGGGCCTGCGGAAGAGCGGGAGAGCGGTGGCGGCGTGAAGCTCTTGCGTCCCGGACGCGCTGCAACGCTCTCGCGTTGCGGCGCAGAGCCGGGGGCACGAGACGTGAGTGAGGTGTCCGCGTTCTCCACAACGTCGGTGCGACCGAAGCGAAGCGCCTAGCAGCCTGACGACCAATCAGGAGACTGACGTGAAAGCCGGCGGCCGTCGAGCGGGAACTACGCCTTCGCGCGGCCGACCTTGCCGGCAAAGTGCTTGCCGTTCAGCTTCTTCTTTTTTGCCGCGGTGGTTTTCGCGCCGGCCTTCTGGGCTTTGCGTTCCGCGCGCGCCTTCACCTTGGCGCGTTCGGCACGGGCCTCGGCCCGCTGCTTCTTGCGCTTGGCTTCGCAGGAGGGGCACTTGCAGCCGATCGGCTTCAAATAAGCCTTAAAATAGTCGGTGCCGTAATCGTAGTTGATCTCGTCGCCAGGCTCGATGTTCCTGATGGCGCGGATGAACACTTTGCGCTCGCGCGGGCGCACGTCGGATTCGGCGTTGGGCCGGCACGAGTGGTTGATATAGCGGGCAAGGTTCTTGCGCACCGAACCGTCGATGGTCCAGCGGCCGTTGAGCTCGAACAGATATTTGTTCTCGATCTCGTCCTGCCCAGGAATCCGGCAGTCCAGGATCGGCCCGAAATAACGGATGATCCTTGTGCCCTTCTTGATCGGCATGGTGGCGAAGAGGCCAAGTCCGGTCTTGGAACGGCCGACGCGGTAGGCTTTGCGGGGAGCGATGGCTGGCATGATCAAGTGTAACGAGGACGCGGACCAGGCTGCTTGAGCCCGAGCGAAGCCGCTCTTCTAGAACGATTCCGCGCCGCTGTCAGGCCTATCGAGACTGCGTTTGCTGCTTGCCCACAGTGAAGAATGTGCAAGGCCCTGAGTTCCTCGGCATCGATCGTTTCGTCCGGTCAGGTGCTTGTTGGCATCCTGGCTGCTACCGTCGACTTCAGGATCGCTTCCAGAAGCTGCTCCGCAGTCGTGCCCGCGGGCAGCCGCTCCAAGATATCCTCGAGCCGTCCGTCCAGCAGCAGCATGGTGAAGCCGTGCACCATCGACCAGGCCCGCGCGATCGCGGCGCCCTGCTCGATGGTCAGCGCGTTGCCGCTGATCGGCTCCTGCCGCATCGCGCTGATGGCATTGGCAAGCCCGGCAAAGGAGGATTCCGCGGCTTCATGCAACGACGGCCTAGAATAGTCGAGCCGCTCGGTGCGGAACATGAGGCCGTACATGCCGGGATGGGCCTGGGCATAGGCGACATAGGCTTTTGGCCGCGCCAGTGCCCGATCCAAAGGCGAGGTGGCCGTATCGCAAGCCGAGGCCATCGCTGCGTTGAACTGGCGGAAGCCGATCGCGGCAAGCTCGCTGACGAGGCCCGTGAGATCGCCGAAATGATGCGTCGGTGCGGCATGCGAGACGCCCGCCTCGCGCGCCACCGCGCGCAGCGTCAGGCCGGCGAGCCCATCGCGCTCCAGCACCCGTTCGGCCGCCCGGAGCAGCGCCTCGCGCAAGGCACCGTGGTGATAGGGCGTCTCGGTCTTCGCAATTGCGGGGCGGCGCGCCGCGCGTGACGCCGGCGATGTCTTTTTCGGGGGGCGCGGGCTTCGCGCCGTTACGCCTTTGGTGTCGGTTCTGGCCATTTGCAAGCTATATGACGCAATATTGACAGTGTAAAGATTTCACTTGACGAAAGCCGCGCATGGTCCTATGCAATCTTTACGATGTAAAGATAGGGAGGCTTATGCCGTGCAGCAGGACGCCATCGCCGAGCGCCGCAACAATATTGCGCCGATCCCGTTCGAGGCGGACGCGCCTTTCCTCAAGATCGTCGGCGAATTGCCGCGCGAGCTGAACGGCACGCTCTATCGCAATGGCCCCAATCCACAATTCGATTCGCCCGGCGCGCACTGGTTCGTCGGCGACGGCATGCTGCACGCCTTTCATCTCGAAGAGGGACGCGCCTCCTACCGCAATCGCTGGGTCCGGACCCCAAAATGGCTCGCCGAGCACGATGCAGGCCGCGCGCTGTTCGGCGTCTTCGGACGCAAGCTGCCGGATGCGCCCACGAACCTGACCGACGGCGGCGTCGCCAACACCAACATCGTCTTTCATGCCGGCAAGCTGCTCGCGCTCGAGGAAGGACATCTGCCGACCGAGATCGAGCCGGGCACGCTGGCAACGCGCGGCTATTGCGATTACCAGAGCCGCATCGTCGGTGCCTTCACCGCGCATCCGAAGGTCGATCCTGTTACGGGCGAGCTAGTGTTCTTCGGCTACAATGCGGCGGGCCCTCTGACGCCTGTCCTCTCCTACGGATCGATCGATGCGGGCGGCAAGGTGACGCGCTTCGAGCGTTTCGAAACGCCCTATGCCAGCATGGTGCACGACTTCATCGTCACCGAAAATCACGTGCTGTTTCCCATCCTCCCCCTCACCGGCAGCATGGAGCGCGCGATGAGCGGCAAGCCGCCCTATGCCTGGGAGCCCGAGAAAGGTGCCTATGTCGGCGTGATGAAGCGCAACGGCACGGCAAAGGACATCGTCTGGTTCCGCGCTGAGGCCTGCTACGTCTTCCACGTCATGAATGCCTGGGAGGACGGCGACCGCATCATCGCCGACGTCATGCAGTTCGAGCAAGCCCCGCTGTTTCCGCATCCCGACGGCCGGCCGACCGATCCGGAGAAATCGCGCGCCCGTCACTGCCGCTGGACCTTCGACCTCTCCGGCAATACCGACCGCTTCCAGCAGACTTATCTGGACGATCTCACCGGCGAATTCCCGCGCATCGACGATCGCCGCGCCGGCCTGAAGAGCCGTCACGGCTGGTACGCCTGCGCCAATCCGCGGCTGCCGATGTTCGGCGCGTTGTCAGGCATCGTTCATGTCGACGGCACGGGAAAGCGGCTCGGCCAGTATCTGCTGCCGGCAGGCGACACGATCTCCGAGCCTGTCTTCGTCGAGCGATCGAAAGATGCCGCAGAGGGCGATGGCTGGCTGCTGGCGGTGGTCTGGCGCGCGCGGGAGAACCGCAGCGACCTCGCCGTGTTCAACGCCACCGACATCGAAGCCGGCCCCGCCGCGCTGGTGCAGCTCGGCCATCGCGTGCCTGACGGCTTCCACGGCAATTGGGTGGGAGCGCAGTAGCTCTCCCCTGCTCCTTCGCTGATGTCATCAGGGAGACTTCACATGCACGTCCCCGCGATCACGGCGAACTACCTCGCCATCCTCGCGCTGATCTACGTCGCGCTCGCGTTGCAGGTCATCCGGCTGCGACGAAGCAGCAAGGCGCCCTTCAGCGACGGCGGCAACGAGAACCTGCGCAGTGCGATCCGGGCCCATGGCAACTTCATGGAATACGTCCCGATCATCGCGCTGATGGTGGCGCTTCTGGAGATGTCGGGCGCATCGCCCTTGCGCATTCACCTGCTGATGGGCGCGCTCCTGCTGTCGCGGCTGCTGCATCCGCTCGGCATGTATGCGACGCCGGGCTCGCTCCGATTCACGATCTGCCGCGTCGGCGGCATTGTCCTGACCATCGGCCTTCTGGTGTCCTGCGCGCTGACCATCCTGTCGCGCCTGCCCTGGGCCGCCATGGCCGGCGAGATATCGGATCAAGCCGTTGCAACAATTGAATTTTTACAGGTCATTCACGTCATTTTGACACTGTAAAGATTTCGCTTGACCCGGCGGCGGTACTGAACTATCGATCTTGACATCGTAAAGATTAGTGCGACCGAGGCGACCATGACGATCTTCCTGATCCTTGCCCCCTACGGCGTTTACACCTTCCTGATGTTCATGACGTCGGCGACGGTCAGCGTGTTCGCGGGATCCGCGATCTGTATCGCGACGATCGCGATCGATGTTGCACGCGGCCGCTCGGTGAAGATTCTCGCCGCGGGCTCGGCGATCCTGTTCGCGGGCATCGGCCTCTTCCTCGCGCTGCACCCCACGCTCAGCACGCTCGGCGTCAAACTCTCGGTTGATATCGGCATCTTCGTCATCTCGCTCGGCTCGATGCTGGCGCGCCGGCCCTTCACGCTGCAATACGCGATCGAGTCCGTTCCGGCCGAGACCGCGGCAATGCCCGGCTTCCTCACCGCCAACTACATCATCACCGCGGCATGGACCGTCGCCGCCCTGCTGATGATGGCCGCCAACATCGTGCTACTCTACTTCCCTGGTCTGCCGGTCTGGTCGGGCCTCGCGGTCGCCTTCGCCGCCCGCAACAGCGCGATCTATTTCACCAAATGGTATCCCGAATATCGCCAGATCAAGTATGGTGCGCCTGATGGCGCGCTGCCGGAAGCACAGTGAGACAGGACCGACAATGAAGGACGTATTCGCCCGCCTCGCCTCCGACTTCCTCTCGGCCATCGTCTTCCTGGTGATCTATCTGGCGACCGACAACGTCATCCTCGCGACGTCGGTGGCGATAGCGGGTGCGCTCGCGCAGGTGATCTATGCCCGCGTCAAGGGGCACAAGCTCGGCTACATGACCTATGCGAGCGTCGCGCTCGTCATCGTGCTTGGGACGGTGACGCTGCTGACCAACGATCCCCGTTTCATGCTGGCCAAGCCTGCGATCGCGCATTTCGCGATCGGCGCGATCATGCTCAAGCGCGGCTGGATGCTGCGCTACATGCCGCCGATGGTGGTCGAGACGGCGCCGGAATATGTCACCGCTGCGGGCTATGCCTGGGCCGCACTGATGTTCGTGCTCGGTGCCGGTACGATCGCAGTCGCCGCCACCGGCGATCTGAAGCTGTGGGCGTTCTACATCTCCGCCGTCGCGGGCGGCGCCAAGGCCCTCGCTTTTGCCGTGCAGTACGTGGTGTTCAGACTCGTCGTCACCAGCCGCCGGCGCGCCGCCGCGCGCGCCTGACTGCCGCCAAAGACGCGTTAAATGGCCGCGTTAGGCAGCGGCCTCAAGTTGCGCTATAGCCTCGCCCCAGGACTGGTTGCGGATCGTCGCAACCCGCCGGGACAATGTTCGGGAGACGCGAATGGCCGTTGACGGCAATTGGAATTTGACCATGACGACGCCGATGGGCGAGCGCCAGGCGACGCTGAGCCTGAAGGAAGCCGGCGGCACGCTCACGGGCACGCAGGGCGCGGACGGCAATACCGCCGAAATTTTCGACGGCACCGTCAACGGTGACAGCGTCTCCTGGAAAGTCTCGATCACCAACCCGATGCCGCTGACGCTCGAATTTACCGGCACGGTGTCCGGTAACAACATCAACGGCGAGATGGGTATCGGCCCGATGGGTAGCTTCCCGTTCACCGGCGCAAGGGCTTAAGAAGTCTCCTCTCCCTGCTCGCGGGGAGAGGGTTAGGGTGAGGGGGAGTCTCCGCGAGGACGGTGACAGTCGGACTCGTGGAGAGTCCACCTCACCCGGATTGCATCTTCGATGCAATCCGACCTCTCCCCGCAAGCGGGGAGAGGTGAAAACAAATCAGCCCAGATTCAACTCCTTGAAGAAGTCGTTGCCCTTGTCGTCGATGATGATGAACGCCGGGAAGTCGACCACTTCGATGCGCCAGATCGCTTCCATGCCGAGCTCGGGATATTCGAGCACTTCGACTTTCTTGATGCAGTGCTCGGCAAGGTTCGCCGCCGCACCGCCGATCGAGCCGAGATAGAAGCCGCCATACTTCTTGCAGGCCTCGCGCACGGCCGGCGCGCGGTTGCCCTTGGCGACCATCACCATCGAGCCGCCGGCGGCCTGGAACTGGTCGACGAAGGAATCCATGCGGCCCGCCGTGGTCGGACCGAACGCGCCAGAGGCGTAGCCCTCGGGCGTCTTGGCCGGCCCGGCGTAGTAGACCGGATGGTTCTTGAAATAATCAGGCAGCGGCTCGCCCTTCTCCAGCCGCTCGCGCAGCTTGGCGTGCGCAGAGTCGCGCGCGACGATCATGGTGCCGGTCATCGAGACGCGGGTCTTGATCGGGTATTTCGCGAACGTCGCCAGGATGTCCTTCATCGGCTGGTTGAGGTCGATCTTGACGACCTCGCCGCCGAGCGACTGCTCGACCTGCAGCAGATATTGAGCGGGATTGTGCTCGAGCTCCTCGAGATAGACGCCATCCTTGGTGATCTTGCCGAGCACCTGGCGGTCGGCCGAGCAGGACACGCCAAGCCCGATCGGCAGCGAGGCGCCGTGACGCGGCATGCGGATCACGCGGACGTCGTGGCAGAAATATTTTCCGCCGAACTGCGCGCCCACCCCCAGGCTTTGCGTCATCTTGTGGATTTCCTTCTCCATCTCGACGTCGCGAAAGGCGTTGCCGTCGGGCGAGCCGTGGGTCGGCAGCGCATCTAGATAGCGGGCCGACGCCAGCTTCACCGTCTTCATGCAGAGCTCGGCCGAGGTGCCGCCGATGACGATGGCGAGGTGATAAGGCGGGCACGCCGCGGTGCCGAGCGTGAGGATCTTCTCCTTCAGGAAGGCGAGCAACCGGTCCTTGGTCAGCACCGAGGGCGTCGCCTGGAACAGGAAGCTCTTGTTGGCGGAGCCGCCGCCCTTGGCCATGAACATGAACTTGTAGGCGTCGTCACCCTCGGCGTAGATCTCGCACTGCGCCGGCATGTTGTTGGCGGTGTTCTTCTCCTCGTACATTGAGAGCGGCGCGACCTGCGAATAGCGCAGGTTGCGGCGGAGGTAAGCATCGCGCGCGCCTTCAGACAGCGCCGCCTCGTCGTCACCGTCGGAGATGACGTTGCAGCCCTTCTTGCCCATGATGATCGCGGTGCCGGTGTCCTGGCACATCGGCAGCACGCCACCGGCGGCGATGTTGGCGTTCTTCAAAAAGTCGAGGGCGACGAACTTGTCGTTCGGGCTGGCCTCGCCGTCTTCCAGGATGGCGCGGAGCTGCTTCAGATGGCCCGGGCGCAGATAGTGATTGATGTCGCCGAAAGCCGCTTCCGACAGCGCCCGCAGCGCCTCGCGCGACACCACCAGCATGTCTTTCCCCAAGACCTTCTCGACCCTGACGCCCTCGGACGAGATCTTCTTGTAGGGCGTCTCGTCCTTGCCGAGCGGGAACAGCGGGGTGTGCTTGTAGGGCGGGACGGGCTTGGACTGGTCGGGGAAGGCGGTGGGAGCGTTCATGGGGCGATCTCGGGTTTTGCAGCCCTCGCGGGCCTCTAAGCATAGAAGCGTTCTAAGCTTTTTTGCCACAAAGGGAAGGCGTCCTGGCGCGGCCGGGGCATCCCGATTCGGTGTCTTATTCGGCGCTCTGGCGGCCATTTTTGCCGCCTGCCTTCAATAGCTGTAGACGTGCCCGGTCGAGCCGGGTTGCACCCCTTGCGCTTCGCGCGCGGCGACGGTTGAATGCGCGCCGTCAAGGGGCTTTTCATCATGATTTCCAGACTGCACTTTCGCGGCGCGGTTATTGTCGCCGCCGCAATCACCGGCCTTGTGACCCTCACCGCGCCTGCGCGTGCCGACCAATGCGACGACATCGCCAAGCAGCTCGCCGGCGGCATCGACGGGCTGAAGGTCAACTTCAAGGCCGCCAACATCATCTACCTCACCCACCCGGCTGCGAAGGAGCTGTCGCTCGGCTGCCGAACCCAGGGGCAGGCCTATTCCAACGAGCTCTACGCCAAAGGCGACCGCAAGCCGACGCCGCAGTTCTATGATCTCGTGGCCTCCGCGGCCGCGATCATCTTCACGGTGACGAAGGACGACACCACGACCGGGGCGTCGCGCTGCCTGAAGCGCATGGGCCTCTTGCGCGGTGACAAGATCACGATGCGCTACAAGCGCCTCAACATGGAATGCACGCGCACCAAGACGGACGCGGCGATCGCGATCACGCGGCCGAAGGACGAGTAGGCGCGTCTTTTCGCGCAGATCCCTCGCATTTTAACGATCGGCTTGACGGACCTTTCGTCCCTCACAGGGCAGGCTCATCAGGTTCAATCTGTGAGGATTTGTGGATGAGCGTTTCCAGCGTTGCGCCGCCGCCTGTCACGATCGTGGTCCCAAGCTACGACACGACCAAGCAGCCGGACGACCAGACCAAGACCAAGGACAACGACCCGACCTACCAGCCGACGCCGCCGGCGCCGCTGCCGCCGGGTCAGGGCACCCGGATCGATCAGCTCGCCTGATCTGACTTTTCTGCGATGGATCGCCCGGTCTTGACGGCCGGGCCTTTCGCGCGTCCGCATTTGGCGGACGGCGCGGCCAGACTCGTGCGCGACGGCCGCGCGCATCATTGCGCGTCTCTCGTTGCATCGAACGTTCGCTCGCGTCGCCGAGGCCGCGCAGCCATTGGCGCGCACCGCGAGGTCCTTTTCGGCGCCAGGCTGACCTCTCTCAGGATCCTGCAAGCGATCTCGGCGGCCTGAAGTGTGATCCGGCTCATCAAAATTCCACATCCGGCGTGCTCATCTTCGAGGCCGAACAAGCCCATCCATATGTTTATGGGACGCGCCAATGGAACCGAGTGAAGAGCTGCTGTCGCTGGTCGGGGACATCTACGATGCAGCGCTCGACGATTCCCTGTGGACGTCGACCCTTGGCAGCATCGTGGACCTCGCGGGCGGCCAGAGCGGTGGTCTGGTCCGGATCGGAGCCGCCGGCGAGGCCGTGATCTCGCATGCCGTCGGCGTCGACCCCGCCTTTGTTCAATCCTATATCGAAACCTACGAGCCGTTCGATCCGTCGCGGGCCGTGCTCCACGCGCCAGTCGGCCAGATCCAGACGATCGGAGACTGGATCGACGTCGACGAATTCCGGACGACCATGTTCTACAACGAGTGGACGCGACCGCAAGGTCTCGAAGATGCCGCAAATATCCTGCTCGACAAGTCCGCTGCGGGATTGTCCCGCCTCTCGATCATGAAGGCCGGTGGCCTTGTCGATCGCAGGATGTACCAGGTAATTTCCTACATCACGCCGCACATGCAACGGGCCATGCATGTCCGGCAAAAGCTACAGCATCAGAACGCATTGGAGACGACGTCGGCCCACACGCTCGACGCCCTGCGCGCCGCGGTCCTGCTGCTCGATGCCGTCGGTCATATCACGCATTCCAATGCGAGCGCGCGGGACATTCTCGAGGAAGCCGACGTCCTTCGCGCCGTGCACGGCCGGCTCGTGACATCAGACCTGAATGCGGATCGCATGCTGCGACAGGCATTGGCGAGCACGGCTCACGGCGACAGGGCGACGATGGGCATCTCGCTGCATCTGACAGCGCGCGATGGCTCGTATTATGTCGGGCATCTCGTGCCACTGACCGCGGGGCGCCGGCAAATGTTCGGGGCGAGCCACGAGGCCTGCGCCGTCCTGTTCGTCAGCAAGGCAGCGCTCGACACGATCGTCGCGCCTGATCTGATCCGTAAGCTGTTCAAGCTGACGCCGGCCGAACTGCGCGTATTCCTTTCCATCGTCGAGGTCGGCGGGGTTCCTGACGTGGCCAAAAGCGTGGGCGTCGCCGAAACGACGATCAAGACTCACCTCGCCAGGATCTTCACCAAGACCGGAACCAAACGACAGGCAGATCTGGTGCGGCTGCTGGCGGCCTTCACGCCGCCCATCAAGATCTGAAGCCCGCCTGCCGCACCGGCCTTATGTTTGCCGGAAGCATGTGATCATTGCACCCGCGCGTGATGGAGGCAGATCGAACATGATCGTACGTCTGCTGTTGCAGAACACTGTTCTCACCGCCGCAATGGGCGCGCTGCTGTTCGCGGCCGCCGGCACGCTGCATTGGCCCGGCGCGTGGGTGTTTCTCGTCACCTCCGTCTTGCTTGGCCCGCTCTGCGGCTGGTGGCTTTACCGGATCGACCCGGCGCTTCTGGCGGAGCGTCTGCGGCCCGTTCTCCAGAGAGATCAACCGGCCGCCGACAAGGTCTTCATGGTCGCCTTCATCGCGGCGATGCTGGGTTGGCTCGTCGCGATGGGGCTCGACCGGCGCCATCTTGCCTCCAGTATGAACGTGGCGTGGCAGTTGCTGGGCTTCGTGCTGTTCATCGCCTCGACGCTGTTCACATTGTGGGTCTTTCGCGAGAATTCCTTCGCCGCGCCCGTGGTGAAGCTACAGGCCGAGCGCGCGCAACGCGTGATCTCGACCGGGCCCTACGCCCATGTCCGCCATCCCATGTACAGCGGCATGATCCTGTTCTTCGCCAGCGTGCCGCTGATCCTCGGCTCGTGGTGGGGCCTGGCCACCGCGCCGCTCTTTCTCGTACTGCTCGCGATCCGCATCGGCATCGAGGAGCGTACCCTCATGGCCGGTCTGTCAGGCTATGCCGATTATGCTGCACGCGTGCGTTACCGCCTGTTGCCTGGAGTGTGGTGAACGCGACTGCCGAAACAACTCCACGTCCTCCGTTCGACTGATGCCGCCGCAGCCGGGCCTCGCTACAGAAGGCCGCACCCGCACACTGATCCGATCCGGGTGCACGACGCGAGACGCGATGATGTTCTGCAAGCCCCCCTGTCCCGACGAGCATGACCTCGCATCCGCTCCCGATCAGACCGACGATCAATCTGGCCCTCGACGCGCACCGCCGGTCGGGAGCCATGACATCTTTGGGCGACCGATCGCGCCCGAAGCGGCCGGTCCTGAACAGAGGCTGCCGCCAGCCCCTGTCCGGACCGGCTGGACTGTTGTCCTGACGCGTTTTCTTGACGCGAACTTGCGCTCACTTCGCTCGAAAACGCTCTAACCGTCAAGCTCGCGATAGCGTCGAAAGATGCCCTGCTCATTGAAGGGAATGCGGCGCTCGCTGGCGAGATAGGCCTTGATGTTCGGCCGCGCGGCAACGCGGTCGTGCAGGCCGACGAGACCTGGGATTTTCTTCTCGAACGCCTTCATGCGCCTGGGAAAGGCGTAGCGCAATCCGGCGACGATCTGGAACAGCGAGAGATCGACGTAGGTCAAGCGTCGACCGGTGACATAGGCACCGCCGGTGTCGTCGAGGAGCTGTTCGAAATAGCCGAGATATTTCGGCACGCGCTCGTCCCAGAAGTCAGCGGTGCGCTTCTTTGCGGGCGCCTTCTGGTCTTCGTAATACTGCGATGGCCCGAGCGGATGGTGGGTGTCGTGGATTTCGACCACGAAATCGGTGATGGTGAGTTGAAGCTGGTGCACCCAGAGTTTGCCCGCTTCCGTCTTCGGCGCGAGGGCGTGTCGGCTGCCGAGATAGAGCAGGATGTTGGCGGTCTGGCCAATGACGAGCTTACCGGCCTTCAGGAACGGCGGCGCAAAGGGCGGCGTACCCTTGTGGACCTCCATCATCTTCATCATGGCGCCACTGCCGCGCGGACCGCGTGCGACGTCGATGTAATCCGCACCCGCCTCCTCCAGCGCCAGCCGCACATATTCACCGCGGCCCTGGATCTCGGGCCAGTAGTAGAGCTCGTAATTCATGGGAGGGGTCCGTGAGCGTGGGAGCGACAACCCAATGTAGCATGCGGTCGAAGGTTCCGTCAGGACGAGTCGGCGCTGCCTTGCTGACAGTCCATCACGCCGGTTGCCCAAAGAACGTGTCGATTAATTGCTTCCCGAGATCGTAACGCCGGGCGAGCATGCCAATATCGGCTGATCCTCAAGCGATCGGCCAGGGGAGGACGCGGGAGTCTGTGGCGGAACCGTTCAGGGCGGTATCCGCGATCACATCGGGGCTGCCGCCGGGCGCGGCGCGAGGGGAAATCGTCATGCACTGGAACACCGTCCGCCCACTTTCGGCCATTGCCGGCTATGCGGCGCTTTGCTGCCTCGTCATCAGCCCGGACTGCGTCTCGGCCGCAGAATTGCTCAAAGCCCGTCTTGCGCAAAACCTCGGACCGATCTCCGGCCTTGCGATCGTCGCCAAATCGAAGGGGATTTTCGAAAAGAACGGACTGGACATCACGGTCTCGAACTTCACGTCCGGCAAGCAATGCCTGGATACCGTGATCGGTGGCGGCGCCGACATCGCGACGACGGCCGAGGCACCGGTCACCGCCTCGGCGATGGCAAACCAGCCCATCGCCTTCGTCGCGGGCATGGAATATTCCGACCTCAAGACGGTCGTCGCGGCCAAGGCCGGCGTCAAGACCAAGGCGGATCTTCGCGGCAAGCGAATCGGATTCACGGCTGGCACCGGCAGCGAGGTTTACACTGCGACTTTGCTGAAGTCAGCGGGATTGACTGCCAAGGATGTCACCCTCGTCAACCTGCGGCCGCAGGAGATGCTGCCGGCACTTGCAGCAGGAAGCATCGACGCGATCGACACGTGGGAGCCCCACATCGCCAACGCGAAGAAGGCCCTGGGCGAAGCCGTCGCTGAGCTCGATACTTCAGGCACCTACTCCGAGACGTTCAACATCGTCGTCATGAGGCCCTATCTGGACGCCAACCCCGCGCTGGTCGAGAAGTTCATCGCCGCACTGATCGATGCCGAGGTCTGGATGAAGGCACATCAGGATGACGCGATCACGGTCGTGGCGGACGCGGTCGGCATGAAGCGGGACGAACTCGCCCCGATCTGGACCGACTATGTCTACCGCGTGCGCCTCGACGACCGGCTGGTAGAGATTCTCAAGACCCACTCCGCATGGCGCCTCGAGAGCGGCAACCACCCTCCGGGAGCGGCGATGCCAGACTTCAGCAAGGTCGTCGTCAGCGAGCCGCTGAAGAAGATCGCCCCGGAGCGTGTCACCCTTTCGTGGAAATAGGCACCCGCACAGCCATGCAGGACGGCACTTCAGCACCACAAAAGATTGCTCTCCGCACTGATGGTCGCAATCGGCGGACGGATTCAGCACGTCTTCGCCGCCTCAATATTCTGGTCGGTGCGCTTTCGCTGCCGCTGTTCGTCGGCCTCTGGGAACTGGCGTCCCGCTCCGGCGCCGTCAACATGGTGCTGTTTCCGCCGCCGACGGTGGTTGCCGCGGCCGTCCTCGAATGGATACGAAGCGGACAATTCCTCGGTGATCTCTCGGCGAGCCTCCTTCGCGTCACCACCGGGTTCATCGTGGGCGGCGCACTCGGCATTCTGCTCGGCATCCTCACCGGCCAATTCCCTGTCGTTTCGAGCCTGCTGTCCCCGCTCTTCCATATCCTGCGGCCAATTCCGCCGATTGCTTTCGTGCCGATCGTCATTCTCTGGTTCGGCCTGTCGGAGGCGGGAAAACTGTTCCTCGTCGTATGGGGCGTGTTCTTCACGGTCTGGCTTTCGACCCACATCGGCGTGCAGAAGGTCGACCGCGGCCTGATCCGGGCGGCGTTGATGCTCGGCACGCCGCGGCGGCAGATGCTGCAGGAGATCGTGCTGTTGGGCGCGCTGCCCTACATCGTGGTCGGATTGCGCACCGCCGTCAGCATCTCCTTTTACACGCTTGTCGCGGCCGAACTTGCAGGCACTTTCGCCGGCATTGTCTACAGGATCGAGATTGCGCAGCAGAACATGCAAACGGGCCAGGTCATGGGCGGGCTCGCCGCGCTCGGGTTGATATCGTTCATCGCTGACCGGCTGTTTGCGGCCCTTGCCGAACGTACTGTCTGGTGGCGTTGATGTCGGGATCTCGATCGATCGTGAAATTGGCCCTGGCAAGCCCGCCGGTCTCTGTGGAATCGGCGCGGACGCAACCCGCCATTCAAGTCTCAAACCTGAGCATCGTGTTTGACACCAAGCGCGGGCAGACCATCGCGGTGGATCGCGTGTCCTTTGACGTCGCGCCTGGCGAGTTCGTCTGCATCGTCGGGCCCTCCGGCTGCGGCAAGTCGACGGTGCTCAACACGATCGCCGGACTGGAAGTGCCGTTTGAAGGCGACATCCTGGTGGAGGGCTCGCCTGTTTACGCCCCGCGGCCCGATGTCGGCATGGTGTTCCAGCAGCCGCATCTTTTCCCCTGGAAGTCAGTTCGCAGGAACATCGCTCATGGCCCCAGGATGCATGGGAAGTCCAAGGCGGACGCGAATGCCATCGCCGACGATTTGATCGCGATGATCGGTCTCAAGCGTTTCGCCGATGCCTATCCGAACACGCTGTCCGGCGGCATGCAACAGCGTGTGGCGATTGCGCGGGCGCTGGCCAATCAGCCTCGAGTGCTGCTGATGGACGAGCCTTTCGGGGCCCTCGACGCGCAGACCCGGGCGGTGATGCAAGACAATCTGCTGGAGCTGCGCGACCGGATCAAGGCGACCATCGTATTCGTCACGCATGACATCGATGAAGCCATCGTGCTGGCCGACCGCGTTCTCATCATGAGCGCGGGACCGGGCCGCATCCTGCGCGACGTCGCGGTCAAGCTACCGCGCCCGCGGTCGAGTTCTATCATGGTCGAGCCAACCTATCTTTCCCTCAAAAAGGATTGTCTCGACGTCATCCGCGCAGAAGGGTTGCGGGCGTTCAATCAGTCGGACGCGAGCTGATCGCCTCGAACGCGCCAATCGAGAGAGGGCCGTAGCGCGCTGGCATGGTTCTTGAATAATCGATGCCGGGTCTCACAGTGGAGCCGGCCATGCACAGGGCGAACAGCGCGATAGCGGCAGGTGTGATGCTGGCCGAGTCGGACGACCTCGTCAGGCCGCTGCCTGGCTTGCTCGATGGCCTTGACCGGGTCGATCGCAATCGCTTGCGTGCGATCGGGCGCGCGAAGACGCTGGAAGCCGGCCAACTGGTTTGGTCTCAGGGCGACGCACAGGCCGGGATCTACCTGATCAGCGAGGGGCGCATCCGCAGCTACTATGCGGCGCCATCGGGCCGCGAGGTCACCCTCGCCTACTGGTTTCCCGGCAACTTCGTCGGCGGCCCCGATATCTTCGGAACGGGCCCGCACATGTGGACATCGGTTGCGGCAGAGCGCAGCCAGTTGACGTTCATGCCTGGACCGGCGCTGCGGCGGCTTGCGCTGGAGTCGCCGGCAATCGCCGTCGCCTTGCTGGATGCCCTGGCGTTCAAGGCGCGATGCTATTCGGCGATGGCCCAGATGCTCGGGACGCGATCGGTGACCGAGCGGCTGCATAGCCTGCTGATCTTCCTGTCGCACGTCTACGGCGTGAGGCGCGACAACGAGATCATCGTCGGCATGCCGTTCACCCACGGCGATCTCGCCAATCTCATCGGGTCCACCCGCCAATGGGTGACCGTGCAACTCGCGCGGCTCCAGGAGGAAGGCGTGATCCGATACGACAGATCCGTGATTTCGATCCTGGATCTTTCGATGCTCGGGCAGGAGGTGGAATAGACTCCGCCTTTCAGGCGCTGCGCTTCAATTCGAACGCCGTTTCGTCTGCGCTGGCCTCGAAGCGCCGCGCCAGTCCGATCAGCGCACGATCGTGCCACGCCGGCGCCAGCAGAGTCACGCCCATCGGCATGCCATCAGGCAATGTCGCATTCGGAACCGCCACGCCGCAGAGATCGAGCAGATTGGCAAAGTACGAGTAGTAGCCGAGGCGATTGTTGAGGGTGATCGGATCGCGAAACATCTCCTCCAATGTGAATGGCCGCGGTGCGGTCGGAACCACCAGCGCATCGATCCCCGCAAAGATCGACTCGGCGTCGCGACAAAGTCGGCGCAACCGGTGAATGGCGCCAAACGTGTCGATCGCCGAGTAGCCGCCCGCTGAGCCCAGAACCGTTTTGGTGACATCAAGCAGGGAGCCGGACTCAATGTCCAGCAGCGAAGCGATGGCCGAGTGCCGCTCCGCCACCCAGGGACCGCTGAACATCAACTCCCCGGCCTGGCGGAACGGGGCGAAGTCCACCTCAACGGCCGTTCCGCCGATCGCAGTGAACCGCTCGCAGGCGCGCTCATAGAGCTCGCCGCATTCCGGCATGCCGAAGCATTCGAGATCGGCTGATGCAATGCGGCCGAACCGGAATGATGACGCCGCTCCGCTCGCGAAAGACAAGGCCCTGGGCTGGCGGCTGTAGGGATCCTCGAAGTCGAACCCTTCGATAATGTCGAGGATCGCTTCGCCATCGCCGACGGTATTGCAGAACACCGAAACGCAATCGATGGTCGGGCAATTCGGCACCAGCCCGCGTGACGACACCAGCCCAACGGTCGGCTTGATCCCAACGATGTTGTTGAAGCCGGCAGGTATGCGGCCAGACCCGCCAGTGTCGGTGCCGAGCGCGAACGCCACGTGCCCTGCCGCCACGGCGACCGCAGAACCGGAACTTGAGCCCCCCGAAACATAGCGCGCGTCGGCAACCGAGGCGCAGGGGCCATAGGGCGAACGCGCGCCGGACAGGCCCGTGGCGAACTGATCGAGATTGGTCTTTCCGAGGCAGATAGCGCCCGCCGCGGTGAGGCGTTCGACGCTGCGCGCGGAATGCCAGGGCGTATAGCTGAACGCCGGGCATGCGGCGGTGGTCGGCATTCCCTCGACATCGATATTGTCCTTCACGCCGAAGGGAATGCCGAGCAGCGAAAGATGTTCGCCGGTCCGTGCGCGCGCCACGAGCTTACGGCATGCTTCGAGCGCCTCTTCCCGCGGGCGGAGATAGATCCAGCAATTGCGGTCGCGCTCGGCCTCGATCCGGTCATACGCAGCATCAATCGCCTCCAGCAGCGGGGACGAATTCGTGGCGGCGTTGTCATGATTTGTCCTGAAGCGCGCGACGGACTGGCTCACCGAATAATCTCCTTCTCCAACTGGCTGGCGCGAAATTGCGGGAGCCCGGCGCGGGCAACAAGCAATTAAGTGCTTCTCGCAAAGTGGTCGGCCGTATCAGGAGATGAGCGGCGCAAAGAAAAAGGGCGCCGTGCCGAAGCACGACGCCCTCGTTTATTGTCCTGCGTGCGATCAGTTGGTCTGCTGGATCGCCGACAATTCCCAGGGGCTGCCCTGGCGACGGGCGAAGGTCCAGACTTCGGTGACCTCGCCGGGCTGCTCGCTGCCTGCAACGATCGCGCCGGTGTTGCGGTCGACCGTCTTGTCGGTGAGCGCGAAGCGCATCGCCACCGTCGCGTAGTCGGTCTCGCCTTCACGCCAGGCTTCCGCGAGGTCGCCCTGCAACAGCTTGACATTGGTCACCTTGTTGACCGCATTGCGCGCGCGGTTCTGCGCAAGGTCCTGCTCGAAATAGGAGACCATTTCCGGCGTCGCGAGCGTGTGCAGCTTTGCAACGTCCTCGTTCGACCACGCAGACTGGATGTCGCCGAGCAGATGCTCGAACGCCGCGTAGTCGGCAGGCTTGATCTCGAGCGGCGCGCTGTTTGCGCCAAAGCCGAAGCCGCCGCCGAGACCAGAGCCAAGACCGCCACCTAGGCCGCTGCGATAGTTGGTCTGCGGACCCGCATCAGCGCCGGCATAGGCCGCCTGCGGCGAATTGCGGCGCTGCCACCAGGACATCGCCAGCCGCACCACGAACACCACGAGCACGATCTGGATGATCAGGCCCAGGAACGACGACAGGCCGCCGAGACCGTCGAACAGGCCGCCGCCGAACAGCATGCCCAGAAGACCTGCGCCGAGAAAGCCGGCCGCAAGACCGCCCAAGAAGCCGCCGCCGCGGCCGAACAGCCCGCCGCGCGAAGGCGCGCTCGTGCTCATGCCGGCGCCGGGCTGGCTATAGGTGCGGTTGAATTGCGAGGTCGAGCCCGGCGCTGTCGTGGTCGACGGCGGGGCCGAGAAGGTCCGCGAACCGCGCGAACCCGACGAGAAGCCGCCGCCGACGCGGGCGTCGGCGGACGAGATCGCAAGCGCCGTCGGCAGCGCAAGCGCCAGGACGACGGCAAGCGTCTTCACGAGACTGCGGGACCATTGCGAGAAATTCATGTTCGTTTCCCAAATCCCCGGCATGGGGACGTGCCAGTAAGATGGGCAGCCGTTTACAAAAGGGAAGCCGGTTTTGGAACCCCCGGCTGCGGCCCTCAGTCGCGGGGATATGGCAAAAGCCCTTATTTGACGGGGGCTTGGCCGGAAACCGGCGGAAACTGTGGTCGCCGGATACCGGCTGTTAACACCCGATATCTCCGCAAAATCGTCCTGGCTTTCGCCAGGACGACGGCAGGGTCTCACCCCTGCTTCGTCATCGTCTCCTTCACCGCCGCCACGAGTTGGCTCAGCGTGAAAGGCTTTGGCAGAAAGTCGAATTGCTGGCCCTCGGGCAGGCTCTTCTCGAAAGCATCCTCGGCGTAGCCGGAGACGAAGATGAAGCGGATATCGGGGTTCTTCTCCCGCATCGCCTTGAGCAGCGTCGGACCGTCCATCTCCGGCATTACAACATCGGAGACGACCAGATCGATCCCGCCACTCTGCTCCTCCAGCACCTCCATCGCTTCGACGCCATTCTCGGCCTCGACGACGGTGTAACCGCGCGAACGCAGGCCGCGGGCGTTCAGCGCGCGCAGGCCCTCTTCGTCCTCAACCAGCAGGATTGTGCCCTGCCCGGTGAGATCAGTGCGAGGCTTGGCCTCGACAGCGGCAGGCGCAGCGTCCTTGGCAGCGCCGTTCGTCGCGGCGGCCACGGCCGCGGGCTGCTCGACCTGCACCTCCGGCTCGGCGTGATGGCGCGGCACGAAGATGTGGAACGAGGTGCCTTGTCCTGGCTCGGAATCAACGTAGATGAAGCCGCCGGTCTGCTTGACGATGCCGTAGACGGTCGAAAGGCCAAGGCCGGTGCCCTTGCCGACTTCCTTGGTCGAGAAGAACGGCTCAAAGATCTTGTCGCGGATATCAGCGGGAATGCCGGTGCCGGTGTCGGCCACCTCGATGCGCACATAATCCGCCGCTGGCATGCCCTTATAGGCGAGCTTGCCCGCCTCTTCAGTGGCGACATTGGCGGTGCGGATGATCAGCTTGCCGCCATCGGGCATGGCGTCGCGCGCGTTCACCGCGAGATTGACGATGACCTGCTCGAACTGGGAGACGTCGACCTTGACCGGCCAGAGATCGCGGCCGTGGATCAGGTCGAGCTTGACCTTCTCGCCGATCAGCCGGCGCAGCAGCATGGTGAGATCCGACAGCGCATCGCCGAGATCGAGCACCTGCGGCCGCAGCGTCTGCCGCCGCGAGAAGGCGAGCAGTTGCCGCACCAGCGTCGCAGCGCGCGTGGCATTCTGCTTGATCTGCATGATGTCCTGGAACGACGGATCGGTCGGCTTGTGCGCGTTCAGCAGGAAGTCGTTCGCCATCATGATGGCGGAGAGCACGTTGTTGAAGTCGTGAGCGATGCCGCCAGCGAGCTGGCCGACCGTCTCCATCTTCTGCGACTGGTTGATCTGATTTTCCAGCGCGCGCCGCTCGGTGGTCTCGAGCATGTGGACGATCGCGGCTTCCGCATCGTTCTCGGCCGCATCGACGGGCGTGACGAAGAACTGGCCCCAGCGTTCCTTGGCTCCTTCCAGCGCCACCTCGACCGGCGCAATGTCGGCCTGGTTTTCGGCGGCCTGATTGATCGCCGCGATCAGCAGGTGCCGATCGCGCGCATTGACCGCACGGAAGATCGACTTGGAGGCGCTGTCGAGCCCGAGGCCCTGCGCGAGCTTGGCATAGCGCGCATTCGCCCGCACGACGTTACCGCCGCGATCGACGGTGGCGATCGCCATCGGCGTGTGGTCGAAGAAGCGCATGAAGCGTACTTCGGCGGCGCGATCGGGATCGCTGCGCTCGTCGCGGGCGCGGCTGATGACCAGCGTGCGCGACGGTCCCGGCGCACCGTCGGCGCCGAAGGCGAGCTTGTGATAGAGCCGGACCGGCATGGTCTTGCCGGTGCGCATGCGCAGATCGATGTCGAAGACTTCCGTCTTCACCTCGCCCGGCACCGCCACGATCGACGAGAGCAGCGAAGCGCCGTCGCCCGAGACGATGTCGGCGAGCTTCAGGCCGCCCGAGCCGATCTCGGCGAGATCATAGTCGAGCCAGTTCGCCAGCGTCGCGTTGACATAAGCGAGCTCACCGGCGGGATTGACCGAGAAGAAGCCGCACGGCGCGTGATCGAGATATTCGATCGCGTGCTGAAGCTCCTGAAACACGTCTTCCTGGCGCTCGCGGTCGCGGGTGATGTCGGCAATCGACCACACCGCATATTTGGCCTCGCGCTTGCCGGTGCCGAGCGGACGCACCCGCATGCGCAGCCAGCGCCCGTGGCTGCCGTCCTGGCCGGAAATGCGCACCTCCTCCTGTTGCCGTTTTCCTTCACGCGCGGCTTTCAACAGGCGGAACACAGCTTCGGAAACGTCAGGATTGCCGATAAAGACGCGCTCGACGGGGCGCACGTCCTGCGGGCCGGCGGCACCGGTCAGCGTCAGATAGGCCGCGTTGGAATAGACCACATGACCGCGCGGATCGGTCACCGCCAGGCCGTCGAAGGCATGGTCGGAGATGCGGCCGATGATGGGATCGTCGAGATTACGGTCGGCGAAGCGGATGATTCCGGCCGCGAAGGCGAACAGGTTGAACAGGCCGATCATCGCCAGCACGGCGAGGATGCCGAGGATATAGGGCTGCGCCTGCGCGCGCCCGAGCGTCATCAGGCCGACGGCGACGGCGACGAGGCCGGTGGCCACCAGTAGCACCAGCGCAATGCTGCCCGAGCGCGGCGACGGCTCGTGCGCCGCAACGGGCTCGCGTGACAGATCGTGGTCGGTCTCGGCGGTCATTTCACGCAGGTTTAGCCTGTCGGCAGAGAATCAACGCGCCACGGGGCACGTGGGGTCCTCCCTGCCTGAATCGGACCCGCAGACGCAAGGGCGACAGGGGCGAAAGGTACGCTGATTCCCAGCTTACGGCCATTTCCGGTACTTTTCGGGGGTTTTATTGCCGCGCGGCACTAAAACCGCGCTTCAGCCGAATGACGTAGCCGATGACTTCGGCGACCGCATGGTAGTGCTCGACGGGGATTTCCTTGTCGATTTCGGCGGTCGCGTAGAGCGCACGGGCCAGCGGCACGTTCTCGACGATCGGGATGTCGTGCTTGCGCGCGATCTCCCGGATCTTGAAAGCCAGGTTGTCGACGCCCTTGGCGACGCAGATCGGCGCCGACATGCCGCGTTCGTAGGACAACGCCACCGAATAGTGGGTCGGGTTGGTGATGATTACCGACGCCTTGGGAACCGCTGACATCATCCGCTTCTTAGAGCGCTGCTGCCGCAACTGCCTGAGCTTGCCCTTGATATGCGGGTCGCCTTCGGACTGCTTGAACTCTTCCTTGATCTCCTGCAGCGACATCTTCTGCCGCTGGAACCAGCTGCGATACTGGAAGAAATAATCGCCGATGGCGATGATCGCGAGGGCTGCGACCACCGCGCCGAGCAGATGGACGGTCAGACCGGTGGAGGCACCCAACATGGCCATCGGATCGAGCTTGACCATCGCCTCCATGCGGTGCCGCTCCGGCCACAGGATCGTGGTCATGACCACACCGAGCACGACGAGCTTGCCGATGCCCTTGAGAAAATTGACCCCCGCCTGCTTGCCGAAGATGCGCTTGAAGCCGGCAGCCGGAGAGAGCTTGCTGAACTTAGGGGTGAGTGATTCAGTCGACCACACCAGCCGGTGCTGGAGCATGTTGCCGGCAATGGCGGCGATCACCAGCATCAAGAGCGGCACGCCGACCGCGGCCAGCACTGCGACCTCGATCTGCCGCATCAGCGCGAGCAGATTGCCGGGATCGGTTTTGATCATCCAGGAATTGGCGAGCAGATTGCGCATCGGCGTCAGCAGCCCACTGCCGACCGAGCCGGAGAAGGTCGAGATTACCAGCGTGCCGCCCGCGATCATGAACCAGGTGTTGATCTCCTGGCTTTTGGCGACGTCGCCACGTTCGAGCGCCTGGTCGAGGCGCTTTTGTGTCGGGTCTTCTGTTTGACTTTCTGGATCGTTGTCTTCCGCCATCGATCCCTCTTATTTCAACGGGAGCATCTGGTGCATGACACCGATGAAGTAGTCGAGGTAGGTGCCCATCATCGCCGTGAGCACCACGGCCAGCACCATGAAGCCCACGAAGATCGACAGCGGCACGCCGACGAAATAGACCTGCATCTGCGGCATCAGGCGCGCCAGCACCCCTAACCCGATATTGAAGACGAGGCCGAACACCAGGAACGGCCCCGACAGCTGCAGGCCGAGCAGAAACGCGGCGGAAAACGCTCGCGTGGCCAGCGAAGCGACGTCGCCGCTCGAGACGGTCTCGCCCGGGGCAAAGATCGAATAGCTGTCGTTCAGCGCCGCGATCACCAAATGATGGCTGTCGGTGGCGAACAGCAAGGTCACGCCCAGCATGGTCAGGAAGTTGCCGACCAGTACGCCCTGCTGCCCCTGGGTCGGATCGACCGAGGTGACGAAGCCAAGTCCCATCTGCTGTGCGATCACCGCGCCTGCGACCTGCAGGGCCGCCAGCGTCACGCGCGCGGTGGCGCCGAGCACGATGCCGATGACGATCTCATGCAGCATCAGGACGAGCATCGGCGCGAGCGAGCCCATGTCGACGTTATAGGCATTGCGATGCAGCGGCAGGATGATCAGCGTGAGCAGAAGCGCAATCGACAGTTTCACCCGCGTCGGAATGTTGGTCTCGCCGAGCCCCGGCAGCAGCATCACCATCGCGCCGATCCGGGCGAAAGCGAGCATGAAGGCTGCGGCAAGCGCCGGCAGCAGCGAGACGTCGATGCGCATGGTGGGCGCATTGTGCCTCAGCCGCCGATGATTCGCGACGAGATCCGCAGCATGTGGGAATGGAGGGCATCGGCCATGAACGGCAGCGCCAGCAGCATTGTGGCAAAGATGGCGAGGATCTTCGGCACGTAGACCAGCGTCTGCTCCTGGATTTGCGTCAGCGCCTGGAACAGCGACACGATCACGCCGACCACCAGCCCGACCACCATCAGTGGCGAGGACACGATCACGATGGTCCAGATCGCATCGCGGGCGACGTCGAGGGTCTCGGGTCCGGTCATTGCAGGATTCCTTTATTCAAGTCACATCCTCGCCAGACTGACGAGGAACGAAGGCCTCACCCGTCATTGCGAGCGAGGCGAAGCAATCCAGGCTGCCGCCGCGGAGAGATTCTGGATTGCTTCGCTTCGCTCGCAATGACGACGGAGGACGAAATCAGATCGGCATCTTCATGATGTCTTCATATGCCGCGATCACGCGGTCGCGGACCGAGACCAGCGTGGAGACCGCGACATCGGTGTCGGCGACCGCCGTCACCACGTCCATGACGTTGGCCTTGCCGTTGGCCATCGCCACGGTTTGCGCGTCGGATTTGCGGCCGGATTCCATGACGCTGCCGACGGCGTCTTTAAGCAGCGCGGCAAAGGATTGCCCGTTCGGCTCGCTGCCCTTGCCCGCGCCGGTGTTTTCCAGCACGCGCGCAAGATTGGCGTAAGCATTGGCCGCGATTGTCGGTGTTGCCATGGCTCAAAAATTCCTGTTCAGGCCTTGAGGATGTCGAGCGTGCGCTGGATCATCCGGCGCGTTGCACTGATGATGTTGACATTGGCCTCGTAGGACCGCTGCGCATCGCGCATGTCGGTCATCTCGACCACCGAATTCACGTTGGGATACTTGACGTTGCCACTGGCGTCCGCAGCCGGATTTGTCGGCTCGTATTTGACGCGAAAGTCGGACTGGTCGGGCTTGATCCTGCCGAGCGTGACGACCTGCGCGTCGAGCGTGCGGTCGAGCGCGGAGGAGAACGTCGGCACCTTGCGCCGATAGGGATCGCCGCCTGCGGTCGCCGAGGTCGAGTCCGCATTCGCGATGTTCTCGGAGATCACCCGCATGCGCCCGGCCTGGGCCCGCAGGCCCGAGGTCGCGATCGCCATCGAGCGGGCAAAGTCGCTGCTGTCATTCGCCATCATTCGGCTCCGTTAGCTCTAGCCTTTACCGATCGCGGTCTTCAGAAGATGCAGGCTCTTCGAGTAGAGCGAGGTCACGGCCGCGTAATCCATCTGGTTGTTGGCGGACTTCATCATCTCCTCTTCGAGATTGACGGCATTGCCCGCAGGCCTGGTCTCGAAACCCGCATTCTTGTTTTGGTCGAAGCTCGAGGCCGCCCCGGACGGCGTCATGTGGGAGGCGCTGGTGACGGTCATGGCCAGGGTCCCCATCGAGCCTGTGGTGGCTCCCGTCTTGTCGAATTTCGGCTCGACCAGGTCGCGTGGCCGGAAATTGGGGGTGTCGGAATTGGAAACGTTCTCGGACAGGACGCGCTGGCGTTCCTGATGCCACTGCATCTTGGTGCGAAGCGCCGACAGGACCGGAAGATCGTTGATGGACATCGTTGCGGCTCCTTCCGCCTCTTCCGGACCTGAGATCCGAAGCTAGGCAGAATTTGCCGCGTGTATGGTTAACAGGTGGTTAAGACGCGGCGGATCCATGTTGCCGATTGAAACATGTCATGCTGCCCCGTGATTCTACCCGTTCCAAAAGCCGCATTAACCCAACCGCTTGGCGACGCATGCACAGGCCAAGAAAGTCGTTTTGGATCGGGCGATTCATAGGTTATTAAGAGTTGGGGACGGCAAAACTTGCCGCGGGACGTTAAGAAATCGCAGTTTTGGGGCATCGCAGGCCGGTGGTCAGGATCCGACCATAGGCACGACAGAAGCGCCATTTACCGGGGACAGGTATGAACGGTAGTCCTATCACCTTCATCGTCGCGTTCATCGTCGTTCTGGCGTTGATCGGCGTCGCGGCGTGGCTGGTCCGCCGATTCGCGACCACCCGGCTCGGCGCCAACACCCAGCGCGGCAGGATGCCCCGGCTCGCCGTGATCGACGCGGCCGCGGTCGATGGTCGCCGGCGCCTGGTGCTGGTACGCCGTGACAATGTCGAACATCTCCTGATGATCGGGGGCCCGACCGACATCGTCGTCGAGCCGAATATCGTGCGCGCCGCCGCCGGCCGCGACCAGATTCCGCAGCGTCCCAGCGCCGCCGAGCCGCCGCGCCTCGCCCCGATGCCCGATGCCGGCAGCTGGGCCGACGAGGCCCCGCGCCCCGAAGTGCTCGACCATCCCGAACCGCAGATGCCGGAGCCGCCGCCGCGGCCTGCGCGTCCGTCGTTTGCCGACGAGGTCCGCCGCCCGGCGCCCGCACTGGCCGAGCGCCGCAGCGAGCCGCACCTCGGCGGCTTCTCGCCTGAACCCATGCAGCGTCCCGAGCGAGAGCCTCGTCCCGAACCGATGCCCCGCGTTGCACGCAACGAGCCGCCGCTGATGCCGCGCCCGCCGCGCCAGAGCGATCCGGCGAAGATGCCGCCGGTGCGTGCCGAGCGTGCAGCTGCGCCACCGCCTCCTCCACCTGTGCCGCAGGCCCCGCATGGACTACAGGCTCCGCCCGTTCCGCCGCCGGCCCCTGCCGTCGCCGCGCCGTCGAGCGCCGAACAGAATCTCGCTGAGATGGCGCAGCGCCTCGAGGCAGCCCTGCGCCGCCCAGCCGGCGAGCCCATCGCCCCGCCGGTCGCACCGGATGCGCCGACGCCGCGCGCTGCACGGGCCGAGCCGCCCGCCCCTCCGGCTCCGCCGGCGAAGCCGGCTCAAGAGAAGACCAGCTTTGAAAATCTCGAAGACGAGATGGCCTCGCTGCTCGGCCGTCCGAAGCCGTCTTCGTGAGGCTGCCGTCCTTCCCGCGTAGAGTATTCTTTTTTTCTGTCCTGATCGCCGCGACCTCGCTCGCGATGCCCGCGCATGCGCAGGACATCAGCATCAATCTCGGCGGCGGCGGCGCTGGCGGTGGCGGCGTCACCGAGCGTGCGATCCAGCTGATCGCTCTGCTCACGGTGCTGTCGATCGCGCCGTCGATCCTGATCATGATGACGTCGTTCACGCGCATCGTGGTCGTGCTATCGCTGCTGCGCACCGCGATGGGCACGGCGACCGCGCCGCCGAACTCGGTGATCCTGGCGCTGGCGATGTTCCTCACCTTTTTCGTGATGGGACCGGTGCTGCAGAAATCCTATGACGACGGCATCCGCCCGCTCGTCGCCAACCAGATCAGCGTCGAGGACGCGCTGCAGCGCGCCTCCGTTCCCTTGCGCGGGTTCATGCAGAAGAATGTGCGCGAGAAGGATTTGAAGCTGTTTCTCGATCTCTCGGGCGAGCCGCCACCGGCGACGCCCGACGAGCTTGCGCTGCGCATTCTGGTCCCGGCCTTCATGATCTCCGAGCTGAAGCGCGCCTTCGAGATCGGCTTCCTGCTGTTCCTCCCCTTCCTGATCATCGACCTCGTCGTCGCCTCGGTGCTGATGTCGATGGGCATGATGATGCTGCCGCCCGCGACGATCTCGCTGCCGTTCAAGCTGATCTTCTTCGTGCTGGTCGACGGCTGGTCGCTGGTCGCGGGAAGCCTGGTGCAGAGCTACGGGGGGTAACGACCCGCCACCCTACCCCTTCACATCATATTGCTTGCTGAGGTGATCGCCGATCTGCACCAGCATGGCGACGCTTTCGGGGAAGCCTGGCTTGCCCCGTGTCGCCTGATCGGCATCGGCCCGGAACTCCCAGCTGTCGCCGTCGCGGACAACAGAGATGACGAGGCTGTCAGGGCCGTCGGAGTGGACCTTCAACTCGGCCCGTGCCATCGCGATGAGTTCGGCTTCGGTCTTGGCAGGCTTGCTCATATCGTCCCTCTCCCGGCATGAAGGTGGACAGGTTGCCGCCGCGGCTGGCGCCTGTCGAGAGGCTAGAAGTAGCAGGGTTCCTACCGCGTCATCTTGATCTGCCGCACGACGGGGATCGTCGGCAGCGAGCCGGTGTGCTCGGTCTCATCCTTGGCCTGCGGCGAGGCCGGGGCGCGAGCGGTGGCGTCGGGGAAGCGCTGCTTCATCTCGCGGAGGAAGCCGTCGAGCGTGTCGACGCTTGCGGCGAGTTTGGCGATCTCGGCGAATTCGGCGCTGGAGGCACCGGCCGGCTTGCTGGCGATGTCGAAGGCGAGCCGGTCAGCGCTCTCGCTCATCAGGGGGGCGTATTTCTCGCGGAAACGCGACAGCCCGATCGAATCGTCGGCGAGCGCATAGCCGACGGCTGCGCGAATGATGTCGCTCTTCTCGACCGCATTGAGCGGCTTGAAGTCGCGGAAGCGATCGCCGTAATAGAGCTCGATCTGCTCGGCAGACTCGCGCCAGCGCCGCGCCGCCCAGAAGATGTCCGACCGCAGCCGCAGCACCTCACGCCCCGATACGTTGGAAACGATGTCGAGCGCGAGGTCATGGCGGCCGACGTCGCTCTGCGCCCGCGCCTCGAGCAGCAGGCGCTGCTGCCTGAGCTCGCCGGAGAGGTCGCTGATGCGGCTCGCCCGCAGCGCCGTGATCGCCATGTCGGGCTTGCGGTTGGCGAGATAGATCATGGCCAGACGCGCGGCGACTTGCGCGCGTGCTGCGCCTTCGAGGCGGTGGTCGACCTGATATTGCAGGAGCTCGGCGGCCTGGTCGAGCAGATCGATCGAGGCAAGACGATCGGCAAGACGGCGGATCAGCTCGTCGCCGCGGCGGCCGATCGGGGTCAGCTCGCGGAACTCGTAGAACATCCCGAGCGCCTCGACCGGCGGCAGTTCATCGCCCTTGGGCCCCAGGAAGATTTGCGTAAACAGATCCGACGCCAGATCCTGCGCCTGCCGCGAGGCTTCCGAGTTCGGCTGCATCTTCGTCGCGGTGCGCGCAGCGGTGAGCGCGTCGCGGTAGCGCCCGTTCTCGGAATAGAGCTGCGACAGCATCTGCAGCGTCTTGACCTCGATCGCGTCACCGCGCCAGGTCATCGACAGCGTCTCGAGCTCCTTCAGCGCCTCTTCCTTGCTGATCTCGTCGCGCTTCTGACGCAACGCGACCTCAAGCTGCTTGGCTTCGGCGGCGGCCTGGCGGTCGTCCGAGGCAACCGCGAATTTGTAGTCGTCGAGCGCGTCCTTGTCGTGTCCGAGCGCTTCGGCGAGCCGGCCGCGCAGCACCGCAAAGTCCGGCGCCGCCTCGGGCGGCACGCCGACCACTTCGATCTCGCCGCGACGCTTGGAGGCGCCGGCATAGTCCTTGACCTCGAGCGAGGCGCGCATCGCATCCATCGTCACGATGCGCTGGATGTCGAGTGGCAGCGAGGCGATGGCGAATTCGACGTTCTTGAATCTTTCGCGGGCATCCGCCCATTTGCCCTGGCGCGCATAAGCGAGCGCCTTCCAGAGCTGTGAATCGTGGCTGTTGCCGATCACGGGGTTGGCGAGATCCTTCAGGCCCTGGGTCGTGCGCCCGATCAGGATGCTCGCGATCGCGTGGATGATCAGCGCGCTGCTCTCCTCCTTGTTGAGCGGATCGCACAGCATCACTTCGGTCACGGACTTGGCTTCGTAATACATCGCGCGCGACATGTAGAACTGGGCGAGATCGAGCCGCGGCAGCGAGCGCTGCGCCGGCTCGACGGCCGAGATCGCCGTGATCAGATCGCTCTGGCGCGTCCAGAAATCTTCGGATTGGCCCTTGCGCCAGCTCTCGGGACTGAAGACCGGCCGCACCGCAGTCGGTGCGCGCTCCGCGGAGACGTCGACCGGCGACAGCGTCAGGCCGCCCTTCTTTCCGAGAATGACCTTGTCCTGTCCGACCTCGACGCCGACATCGTCGGAGTTCGGCCGCATCGCGATGCCGTGTGCGGATTCCAGCAGCGAGAGATCGACGAGATCCTGTCGCTTGATGAAGCCGCGGACCGGCCGCTGCGCGGTGACGACATAGAGCATGTCGCCGGCATCGGGATCAGTAAGCTTGTGCAGCTGGCCCGGATTGGCAAAGGGGATGGCAATGTTGGCGAGCGCGGGATCGGTGATGTTGCGGGACATCATCAGCGGCAGCGGCGTCGCCTGGATCTTGTCGGCAAGCGTCAGCAGCCAGTTGGTCTCCTTGCCGACCTCCTCGCTGGTCAGCGAATAGACCAGCGGACGGGTGAGACGGATCCGCACCGCCTGCCCCTTCTCGAGCGGCATGCGGCTGACCTCGCCGATCATCGCACCACCCCGGGCGCGGATCGCTTCGACATCGATAGGCTTTGGCGAGTCGAACACCAGCCACACCGTGTCGCCGCGGCGGAACGCTGCGGCCGGCGTTGCAACGGAAAGCGGGAACGTCACGCGCAAGCCATCGCTGTCGCGCCGCGCATCGACGCTGGCAACAGGGGGCGACGGAGCGGCTTGCGCCTCGACCGGTGCCGGTTTGGGCGCGTCCTTCGCCGCTTCCTTGACCGTCTCCTTGGGCTCTTCCTTGACCGGCTCCTTCGCTGATTCCTTCACGACCTCCTTGGGCGTTTCGGTCACCGCGGGCTTGGCGGGAGCAGCAGGTGCAGCGGCCTCCATCGCGGGCGGCGCGTTCTTGGGCGCGTCCGTGACGTGCGGGGCTTCGGTCGAGTTTACCGCGGGAGCCGGTTTCGGGGCTTCGGCAGCCGGCATCGCGGCGGGCGCTTCCGTCTTTGCTTCGGGCTTCACCTCGATCTTGGCTTCGCGCGCGATCGCCTCCGAGGTCGGCGGCTTGATCTCGCTGTGAGCCTCCTTCGGCTTCGCGGCCGCCGGCTTTTCAGCCGCCGGCGCCGGTCCGTGACCGCCAGCTTCAGCCTTCGCGATCGCGGCCTCCGGCGTCGCCGCGGTCTTGCCCTTGTCGGGCTGGAAGGCGATGTCGACGACATAATTCTTGTCGTCACGGAAGGAATGCACGTCGGAATCGCCGATCAGCGCGATCTCGACGCTGGTCGTATCGATGTCAGCCTTCTGCTTGATCGAAGCGACGTTCGGCGGCGCAGCGACGACAGCATCAGCGAGATCGAAGTTGAGGTTGGCGTTAAAGGCGAGCGTGAGCTTCTGCTCGTTGAGCACGGAGGAGACGCCGACGCCGTCGGGCATCTCGAACACGAAGCGCACGAAGGTCGGCTGCACCGAGGCGCGCACGCGGATCGGCGGACGCTTCTTGCTTTCGGCCGCGGCGCGCTGGGCGCGCAGTGCGCGCTCGGCGACACGCGCGCGCTCGGCAAGTTCCTTCACCACGTCCATCGGCAGGCTCGGTGGCGGGCCCTTCCAGCCTTCCGGCAGCAGGTCGATGAAGGTGCGCTCGCCGGCGTTCATGGTGTTGACGGTGACGCGCCGCGCCAGCGACAGTCTGATCGCGTTGCCATCGGGATCGCGACGCGCGGAGTTGACATAGTCGGGCGCGCCCTCCGGCACGCGATCGACGGGAACGTCGACCGGGCGATCGAAGCGGATGATGAGAATGGAGCCGGCGGTCGTCACCTCGGAGGGAACGTCCTCGCCGAGCTTGATCACAAGACGGGCAAAGCCGCCGCCCGCTGAGAAAGTCGCCTCACCCCGGATCGGATCGGCGGCGCGGGCAAAAGAATTAAGGCCGACCAGCGTGCAGGCGGCCAGCAAGACCGCCTTGCGGACATGGCGCGACAGCCCCAGCGCCGAGGCGCGGGCTCGCGACACAAATCCAGCGGCAGCCTCTCGCGCCATTGGCGGCATTTCTTCCGGTTCGACGGATCCACGCCGGCACTGGTGCCGGCCCATGCCTTCGAATGTAAGTTTTGCCAATTAAGGACTTCTTAAGTATGAGCCCTCAATTCGGCTTTTGCGTCGGCTTGCCGTCGATCTTCGGGAGATCCCCGACGGAAGCAGCCTGATCCCCGCCCCCATTGGCACGGCGCGCCATCTCGACGGTCAGCCGCTCGGCGGCTTCCGACGACATCAGTCCCAGGATGTCGGACATCTTGCGGGGGGCGATCGCCGAGGCGATCTCGATCAGCACGCTCATCTCGAGCCGGTCGAATACCCGTGCGGCGTCCTTGGGCTTCATGCCCTCATACATGGTCACAAGGCCCTTCAAGCGCTGGGCCTCGGCGGCCTTCTGCTCGGCCTGGGTCGCACTGATGCGGGACTCCACCGCCTTCATTTCCTCGACCTTGCCTTCGATGCGCTTTTCCGCCGACTTCAACAGGCTCTCGCGGATGTCGATCTCGCGTTGGCGTGCCTCGATCTCCTGGCGACGCGATTGCAGCCGTTCCAGGATCGCACGCTCCGAGGCCGAGACCTGCGGCTGGGCTTCGTCCATCTTGACCGGAGTGCCCTCGGGCTTGCTCTCGGGTGCGGCCGGCTTCGGCGCTTCCTTCGGCTCGCCATGCGTCGAGCCGGTGATGTCAGGGTCCTCTCGCCCGGTCGGGAAGTTCAGATTCTCCTGCGCCCAGGACTTCTTCAAGGAGTTCGGCTGGTAGTCGAACACATAGCCGCCATTGATCACGAGCCCCGCCACCTTCAGCGTGGCGAGACCTGCGACCGCAACCAGCACGACCGGAATGACGCGGATGTTACGAAAGGACTTCATACCCTGACTTTATGCGGCGATACCGTTGGACCCAAGACCGTTGGATCTGCGGCGCTCCGAGAAGGCTTCGGCGGCGGCGGCCACCGCCTTCGCGGGCGACGGCTTGGCGACGGGCGCTGCGGCAGCGTCCGGATTTGTCACGGGGCGGGCCGCGATGGCGATCTTTGAGAGGCGGCGCACCACGTTGTCGGCTTCGCCGAGCTGCTTGTAGAGCTGGTCGGACATCTGCGTCGCGGCCGCGAGCTGGCTGCCGAGATTCTCGTTGACGTCGCGCACAGCGAGCTTCAGCCCGCCGATCGCGCGTTCGGCGATCTCGGTCGCGGTGATCAGCTCGCCGATCACCGCCTTCAGCGAATGCTCGTCCGCCTTCAGCCGGGTCAGCCGCTTGTTGAGCAGGATGCAATAGCCGATCGTGAGCATCAGCAGGATGGCCACCAGCGTCTCGATCGCCATTCCTAGGGAGTGGTTCATGGGGCCTCCATCAGCTTATTCTGTTCGTCCACCTTCTCGAACATCGCAAGTGTCGTATTTGGCTTGCGCAAGGGTTTCGTGACGCGGATCGCGACGCGGTCGCCGACCCGGCCCATCCGCCCTTCGCTGATCGTGACGTCGCCGCAGCGCACGGTGACGTTGGCATCCGCGCGCATGTCCAGCGGCAGCGTGTCGCCGACCTTGAGCCGCATCAGCTGCTTGAGCGGAATGTCGGCCTCGTAGAGCACGGCATCGACGGAAATCTCGGCCTGGACGATCTCGGTGGCGAAATGGCCTTCCCAGATCGGATCACGGCCGAACTTTTCGCCCATGAACATCTGCAGCAGAACGGGCCGGATCGGCTCGATGGTCGCGTAGGGAAGCAAGAGCTCGATATTGCCGCCGCGGTCTTCCATGTCGATGCGCAGGCGCACCAGGATCGCGGCGTTGGCGGGACGGCTGATCGCGGCGAAGCGCGGATTGGTCTCGAGCCGGTCGATCGTGAAGGTCACCGGCGACAGCGGCCGGAACGCCTGCTCGGCATCGGCCAGCACCACCTCGACCAGGCGCTTGACCAGCTCGGTCTCGATCGTGGTGTAGGGCCGGCCCTCGATACGCAGCTGGCTGGAGCCGCGGCGGCCACCGAGCAGCACGTCGATCATCGAGTAGATCAGGTTGGAATCCACCGTCGCCATGCCGAAGTTTTCCCACTCCTCGGCCTTGAATACCGAGAGCACGGCAGGCAGCGGGATCGAGTTCATGTAGTCGCCGAAGCGCACCGAGGTGATGCGGTCGAGCGAGACTTCGACGTTGTCGGAGGTGAAATTGCGCAAGGAGGTCGTCAACAGCCGCACCAGGCGGTCGAAGACGATTTCGAGCATCGGCAGACGCTCGTAGGAGACCATCGCCGAATCGATGATCGCGCGAATGCCGCTGTGATCGTCGAGCGTGACGTCGCCGACGGTGAAGCCGAGGAGATTGTCGATCTCCTCCTGCGACAGCACCCGCTCGCCGGAATTCTTGCCGTTGCCGAGATCGCGGCTGCCGTCCTCGACCATGGCCGCCCATTGCAGGGCCATGGTCTCCGAGAGTTCGTTTTCGGCAGCAGCCTTCGCGGCCTCCGCGGGATCCTCGGAATCGAGCGATGCCTCCCATTGGGCGGCAATCGCATCCTGGTCCATCTGCTCGTTGCCGGCCATGACGCTAGCCCGTACCCTTCCGCTGCATCCTCACTGGAGCACGACTTCCTTGAACAGCACCGCGCTGACCTGGATCGGCGCGACCGCGGCGTTGACGCGCTTGGTCAGCTCTTCCTTGAGACGGAAGATGCCGGCGGAGCCGTTGAGGTCGGAGGAGCGAAGCTCGCGCACATAGGTCTGGAAGATGTCGGTGACCCGCGGCATCGACGGCTTGATCGCCTCGATCTGCTTCTCTTCCTTCAGCTCGAGCACGATCTTGAGCTTGAGATATTGCACACGCTCGCCGGGCGCGCCGGCGAGGTTGACCATCATGTCGGGCACTTCGACGAAGGCCGGCGGCTTGGGCGGGGGCGCGACTTCGGCATGATGCTCGTCATCGCCATGACGGAAGAACAGAAACCAGGTGGCGGCACCGCCGCCGAGCACGACCAGCACGCCGACGACGATCAGGATCAGCTTGAACTTGCTCTTGGGGGCAGCGGCTTCCGCGCCTTCGGCGGCTGCGCCGCCTTCCGCTTCATTCTCTGCCATGACCGTCCGGGCTCGCTCATCTCATAAAGGGTCGAAAGGGCGAGGCCTCCTGGCAGACAGTGACGCGATACAAATGCCCCAGCGCAAAGCGCTCCTCTCACACGCAAACGCTACGGTAATAATGGTTAACGGAACCTTTCGATCGGGCTTCCGCTAGGAAAAATCTGCCGGGCAAACATGGCTAACAGAACCTTTCTGCCCCCTGCTTTCTCTGCCGAAAAATAGCCAACCAACTGTAATCATGCATGTTTTCGAGTTGGCACGGCTTTCGCTGAGAGAAGGGCGAGACCGGATGGTTTGGGAGAACCGGACGGCCTCGTTCACGGGATCGGCCAAGGCGCTTGGGAGAGCGAGATGGCCGAGCTCACGCAAGGGGAGATCGACCGATGCAGAATGCGCTTCTGATCGGCTTGTCACGGCAGATGACGTTGGAACGGCAGATGGATGTCATCGCCAACAACGTCGCCAACGTCAACACCAACGGCTTCAAGGCCGACCATTCGCTGTTCGAGGAGTATCTCCGCTCGAACGCGCATGAGGACAATTTCGTCGGCTCCGACCGCCGGGTCTCCTATGTGCAGGACCGCGGCACCTACCGCGACGTCGGCCAGGGCCCGATGGAGGCGACCAACAACCCGCTCGACATGGCGATCAGCGGCAACGCCTTCTTCGCCGTGCAGGCCAATGGCGCCGAGCGTTACACCCGCGACGGCAAATTCGCGCTCAGCAGCACCGGCCAGCTCATGACCTCGGACGGCAACCTCGTACTCGGCACTGCCGGCCCGATCGTGTTCCAGCCGACCGACCACGACATCAACGTCGCCCCCGACGGCACCGTGACGGTGCTGGAAGGCACGGCCAAGATCGACACGATCCGCGGCAAGATCAAGATGGTGACGTTCGACGATCCGGCCAAGCTGATCAAGCTCGGCGCCAATCTCTACGACACCGGCTCCGCCGCCCAGCAGCCCGACACCAAGTCCACCCTGCAGCAGGGCTACATCGAGAAGTCGAACGTGAATTCGGTCGGCGAGATGGGCCGCATGGTCGAGGTGATGCGCAGCTACACCGCCATCGCCAACCTGCTCCAGCAGCAGAGCGACCTCCACAAATCGGCGATCGAAAAGCTCGCCGACGTTCCGGCCTGATTGAGGGAGAACTGACATGCAGGCGCTTCACACCGCAGCGACCGGAATGGCGGCACAGGAACTGAACGTTCAGGTGATCTCCAACAACATCGCCAACCTCCGCACCACCGGCTTCAAGAAGCAGACCGCGGCGTTCGAGGACCTGATTTACGAGCACGTGCGCCGCGTCGGCGCCCAGGCCTCGGATCAGGGCACCATCCTGCCCGTGGGTGTCGACATCGGCGGCGGCGTCAAGACCGTCGGCACGCCGCGCAGCATGACGCAAGGCACGCTGTCGCAGACCGGCAACGACCTCGATCTCGCCATCTCGGGCGAAGGGTTCTTCAAGATCCTGATGCCCGACGGCACCTTCCAGTACACCCGCGACGGCACGTTCCAGATGGACAATCAGGGCCGCATCGTCACTGCGGGCGGCAACCCTGTGCAGCCGACCATCACGATCCCGAACAACGCATCGGGCATCACCGTTAACGAGCAGGGCCAGGTGACCGTGACGCTGCCGGGCTCGTCGACCAACACCAATCTCGGCCAGATCGGCGTGACCCGTTTCATCAACAAGGCGGGCCTGCAGCCGGTCGGCAGCAACCAGTTCGTTGAGACGACATCTTCAGGCACGCCGCAGGACGGCACCGCGAATTCGGAAGGGTACGGCAAGATCACGCAAGGCAGCCTCGAGCAGGCCAATGTCGACGTCGTCTCGGAGATGAGCGACCTGATCGCCGCGCAGCGCGCCTACGAGATGAACGCCAAGGTGATAAGCGCCGCCGACCAGATGATGCAATCGACCACGGCGCTGTTCCGCTGAGGTGATGATGATGATCCGCACCACGCTCGCCACCATCTCCGCGCTGCTCGTGCTGGCCCTGCCGGCGCGGGCCGCCGACGACGACATCGCCGCGCCGACGCTGCGCGCCAGCGTCACCGTCACCTCCGACGTCGTGCGGGTCGGCGACCTCATCGACAATGCCGGAGCGGCCGCGCAGATCCCGGTCTATCGCTCGCCCGATCTCGGCACCACCGGCGCTCTGCCGGTTGCCCAGGTGCTGAATGTGCTCCGCGCCAAGCAGGTGATCGGCGTGATGACCGGCGACATCAGGGAAGTCCAAGTCACCCGGCTTGCCCGCACGCTCGCCAACAAGGACCTCGAAAACGCGGTCGCTTCCGCGCTCGACCATCGCTTCGGCCTTGGCGATGCCGCCAACATCACCGTCACCTTCGACCGTGGCATCTCCGACATGCGGCTGGAGGCCTCCAACACCGGCGCGCTACAGCCGGTTGGGACCCGCTACGATGCCCGCGGCGGCCGCTTCGACATCTCTTTCGAGATCAACAACGACAGCAACCCGGCCCCGACCAAACTGCGCCTGACCGGCACGGCTATCGAGACCGTTGAGGTCGCTGTTCTGACCCGCGACGTCGATCGCACCGAGACGCTGAAATCCTCCGACGTCGCGCTGGAGCGGCGGCCCAAGGCCGAAGTGACGGGCGAGGCAGCGCTGCGCGAGCGCGCCATCGGCATGCAGCTGCGCCGGCCGATGCGCGCCGGCATGCCGATCCGCGTCGCCGACGTCGCCAAGCCCGAATTCGTGTCGCGCGACCAGAGCGTCACCGTCATCTACCAGGTCCCCGGCATCTACCTCACCACCCGCGGCAAGGCGATCGAGAGCGGCGCCGAGGGCGACACCGTGAGCGTCCTCAATCTGCAGACCAAGCGTACTCTGAGCGGGGTCGTCACCGGCCGCGGCCAGGTGACCGTGCAGGGTGCGAGCCAGTCCGTGCCAATGGCACCTGCCGTCGAACAGACCTCCTCGCTCAAGCGGGACGAAGCGCCCGCTCCTGTCGACACGGAGGCCCTCGTCCGCAATCTCGTTCAGGCCCCCGCCTCGCAAGCCACTCAAGGTCAAGCTGCCCAGGCTCAAGTCGCACAAGTCCAGATCCCGCAAGCTCGCGCCTCGCAAGCACAAGCAAAGTAAGAGTTAGTCATGTCCGCTTTCAGTTCGGCTTCCCGTCTTCGTCGCATCGCGATCTCCGCACTGTTGCTGACAGTCAGCGCGCTGGGCGGCTGCTCTTCGATCGACCGCCTGTCCCAGATCGGCGAGCAACCGAAGCTGTCGGCGATCGACAATCCGACGACGCAGCCCGGCTACAAGCCGGTGCAGATGCCGATGCCGAAGCCGGAAGTCGCCTCCTACAACCCGAACTCGCTGTGGCGCAATGGCAGCCGCGCTTTCTTCAAGGACCAGCGCGCTCATCAGGTCGGCGACCTCCTGACGGTGACCGTGAACATCACCGACAAGGCCAACATCGAGAACGACACCCAGCGCAGTCGCAGCAACAAGGAAGACTCCGGCATTACCGACTTCATCGGCGCCAAGACGATCACGCAGGCCAACAAGATCCTGCCCGGCCGCATCCTCACTGCCGACTCCACCGCGTCCAGCGAGGGCAAGGGAAGCGTCGATCGCAAGGAAGCCTTGCAGACCAACGTCGCTGCAGTCGTGACGCAGGTGCTGCCGAACGGCAACCTGGTAGTCGAGGGCAAGCAGGAGATCCGCGTCAACTACGAGATCCGCGAACTCATCGTCGCCGGCATCGTCCGCCCCGAAGACATCCAGAGCGACAACACCATCGATTCCACCAAGATCGCACAGGCCCGCATCGCCTATGGCGGCCGCGGCCAGATCATGGACGTGCAGCAGCCGCGCTACGGCCAGCAAGTCATGGACGTGCTGCTGCCCTTCTAACCTCCGCAAGAGCTCCCACATCGTGCTCGCGAACCTAGGCGCGAACGACGATGTACTACGCGGCCCTCGCTAGCTCCCCTGGCGAGGGCCGCATGTATTTTTGGCGAGGATGCCTTGCGGCTACGAGTCATGTCCGCGAACTTACGTAAACTCCGCCTCCACCACGCCCAGCCCGTCCAATTCCATCCGCACCTTGTCGCCGGCTTTCAGCCACAGCGTCTTCACGAGGCTCCCCGTCAGCACGAGTTGTCCCGCATGCAGGCCCTTGCCTTCGGCGGCGAGATGGTTGGCAAGCCAGGCGAGTGCGTTGTGGGGATGGCCGAGCACGTCGGCGCCGGTGCCGTGGCTGATCTCCTCGCCGTTGACGATGGCGCGGCCCTTGACGGCCTTCAGGTCGGGCACCGACGAGCGCGGGACGGAGGGTCCCAGCACGCAGCCGGCGGCGAAGAAATCGTCGGCGATCAAGGTCGGCGCGCCCATCGTCTCCCATTTCACGTAGCGGTCGTCGACGATCTCGATCGCGGGATGATAGGCCTCGACGGCCTCACCGACCCATTCGGCCGTAAACGGCGCCTCGCCGGCGGCGAGGTTCCTCTTCAGGCGCACCGCGATCTCGCATTCGACGCCGACGCGGACATAGTCGGACGCTGCGAGCTTGACACCGCTGTCGTGCACACCCTTCTGGAACACGCCGCCGCCGCAGGGGTGCGGGATGCCGATGTACTCCTGCATGACCTGGCTGGTGCAGCCGATCTTGTAGCCGACCAGCGGCCCCACATGCGGCAGCAGGAGATCGTGCAGTGCGCGCTGGACCTGATAGCCCTCGGCCTCGTCAGCAGGCGGATGTTCCAGCGCCGCGAGCGGCGCATGGTTGCGGCGCGCCAGCGCGATCGCCTTTGCGGCCACGAGAATTTTGTCCATCGGCGCCGCCTCTCCCACGCTACCTAATCAAGGGCGGCACTTCAGCATCCCAGCCCCGGCCTGACAAGCGCTGGCGGCGTGCAGCATCACGCCTTGATCAGGCCGAGCCGGATCAGGCTTTCGGCGGTGGCGAGGATCGCTTCGTCGTTGGAACGGGGCTGCCAGCCAAGCACCGACCTCGCCTTGGCGCTGGTGGAATGCCTGACACGCCCGAGCATCGGCACCACCGCTTGCAGCAGGGGAATCCGGCGCGCGGCAAGCCGCACGAGCCAGTCCGGCGCCTGCAGCCGCGGAACCCGGCGCGCTTTGAAGCCCAGTTCCCGCCGCAGCACCTTGGCGATGTCGAGGATTGACATCGTCTCGCCGGAGACCGCGATGAAACGCTCGCCCTTTGCTTCCGGCGCGGTCATCGCTCGCAAATGCAGATCGGCGACGTCACGCACGTCGACCACGCCGAAATAGACCCGCGGCACCGCCGGCATGGCAGCGTCGAGCAGCGATTTGACGATCTCGATCGAGCCGGAGAAATCCGGCCCCAGCACCGGGCCGAAAATGCCGGCGGGGTTGACCACCGACATCTCCAGGCCGCCGCCCTCGCGCGCGACGAAATCCCAGGCCGCTCGTTCGGCCAGGGTCTTGGACTTGATGTAGGGCTGCACGTCGGCGCCATCGAGATTGGTCCAGTCGGTCTCGTCGAACGGTTTTTGGCGCGGCGAATGCCCGTAGCCGATCGCGCCCAGCGACGAGGTGACGACGACCCTTTTGACTTCGGTATCCCGCGCGGCGCGCAGAACCCGCAACGTGCCGTCACGGGCCGGGACAATCATCTCGTTCTCGTCCTTGGGAACACTGGTCGACAGCGGCGAGGCGACGTGGAGCAGGTACTCGCAGCCCATCGCCGCCTCGCGCCAGCCGTGGTCCGCCGTGAGATCTGCGGTGAAGAACAAGAGGCTGTCGGGCGATGCCGCCCCGCCCTCGCGCAACATCGCCAGCACCGCGGCCTGCCGGTCCGGCCGGCGCACCGTCGTTCGGACAGCATGGCCGGCCGCCAGAAGCTGCAGGATCACATGGATGCCGACGAAGCCGGACCCGCCGGTAACCAGAACAGTGCTCATTGCCAAATTTCCCTCGTTGCGCCGGCCGGCCAATTTGTTCCGCTCCCCTGCTCAAGGACGCATCTGGTCACTATCTCCCGGGGGAACAAGTAGAATGGAGTTCGAGACCGGTATGGAAAACCTGACCAGCGCTTGCGACGGCGCGTGCGATTGCAGCCCCGACCCTGCCTTGCTTGCCGACTTCAAGCGCGCCATCCATGCGCTCGGTGGCAAGTGGAAACTGGAGATCCTGTTCGCGCTGATGGACGGCGCGGTTCGTTTCGGTGCGTTGCGGCGATCGATCGGAGGTATCACCCAGCACGTGCTGACCACGCAGCTGCGCGAGCTCGAACAGGACGGATTGGTGTCGCGCACCGCCTTTGCGGAAAAGCCGTTGCGGGTCGAGTACGAGCTGACCGATGCCGCCTACGGCCTGCTGCCGGCATTTAAGGAAATATTGAGCTGGTCCAGGCTTTATGGGGATGCGCGCCTCGTCGTGTCGCATGAAGCCTAATTGCAGCGAAACATGATGCTGCTTGATCAGCTTCACAGCATCCGGGCCGATCTCGTTGATGCGACTCGCAAAAACCCCTCGCACCTGAAGTGAAGGCTGTTTCTCATGTGAACTCACGTGAGTTCACAGGAATCGACTCTAGCTCATTGATCGCGATTCATTTTTCGCAATGGCAAGGATGGGCGCCATGTCATGGCGCTTAAAGCTGCGCCACGACATGGCCTGTTGAAGCCGCTTGCCTCAGGCGGCGTCGAGTGCGATCCGGATTGCGATCTCGACCGGCGAGTAGGCGCTATCCTCGCGTTCGAGCCGATGGGGCTCGGCCGGAGGGAGATCCGGCTGCGCCATGAAGCGCGGTGTCTTTCCGCGGTGCTTTTGCGCCGCATGTACCAGGAAAGGATGGCAGAGATAGACGGTACCAGCCTCACCGGTCGCGAGCGCAATCTCGCAATCGGCGCCCATGTCATCCAGCACCATCCGCGCGTAGCCCGCCTCACCCCATGGCGCCAGATAGCGCGCCATCGGCATGTGCGAGCCGACCCTGATGCGCGTCGGCGCGTCATTCTCGCCGACATCGGAGAACAGGAACAGCATCAGCAGCGCACGGCCACGCGAGACAATGTTGGCTCGCCACGCCGAATGATCGTGCCGCTCGTTGGGGTCACAGTCTTCACCGGGGAAGCTGAGGTGGATATGCCAGCCGGCATCGCCGGCATCGTCCGGATGCGGGAAGCGGACCGGAAAAGTGCCGCCGATGTCCCTGCGCGCCCGCCAGCGGCCGACGCCGACCAGCTGATCGAACGCGCGATGCAGCACCGGCGTGTTGGCAATCTCTCGAAACAGGACCGCCGTAGCCGGACAGCCGGATCACCGGGCGCGTCCAAGTGGACGGATCGTGCTCGCTACAGGGCAGATCGCGCCACAAGATGGCGCGGCCCTGCTCGGCGAGCTCGCGAGGAAAGGCGTTGTCGATCCGGACAAAGCCGTCGCGAATGAATTGGGCGATTTGCGCGTTGTCGAGCGCGCGGGAAGTGGCAGCCATGATGTCTCTCTATGCTTGCCAGCCCTCATCGTCCGCTCAATGCGGAACCGGCCGGCTCGGTCGGGACTCCGCGAGGCAAGCCGCGCGGCACGCAATGCCTCCGTGGCGGAGGCGCCTGCGCTCAGTCCAGGAAGAAGACCGAAGCGATATTGAGGGAGCAAATCATCATGGCGGCGCGAATCTACGCGCCAACCCGGCGGCGCTCAAGCGGCACCGTGAGTCCATATGCTGCCACATTAACAGGGGGTCGCCTAAACCATTGAAATTTCTTGATGCCGCTCCGATAGAACAAGACGGCGTTGACTTCAAGAATGGGGCGATCGGGCGCCTTTGACAATAGCACCGGGTCGCACCGTTCAACCCATTGAGATTCTTACTTGCGCAGCTTGGGCTTGTTCGCCGGCTCCGGCGGTGCCGCGGAAACCGCGAACGTCACCCAGGTGCTCCAGGTTGAAGCCCGGTTCTCCACCTCGATATCCTTGTAGCCTTTGATGTTGAGATATCCCTGGTAGCCATCCGACATCGGAATGATGAAGCCGACCTGAGGCCCAATCCCAATCGCGCGCCCCCGGAAGCCGCCGAGCTTGGCGCCGGGGCCACTGTCGTCGGTGAGCTGCTGGTAAAAATAGCCGGCAACGCCGATCTGGAAGTTCTTGCTCAGGAACTGTGAGGCCGCCCAGTCGACATGGAAGTCGATGCCGTTCTGATACTGCAAATACGGGTTCATCAGATTGTAGGTGACGCCTGCGACCGCCGAGAATTCGTGGCCGGTCTTGGGATCGAAATACGTGTAGCCTCCGCCGACGTCCCAAGCGACGAAGCCCAGATTGAGGTTGGCGAGGCGGTTCGGATCGTAGGTGCCGCTCGGGATGTTGCTGGTGATGTAGACCATCTCGCTGTGCACGCCCTGGTTCCACTTCAGGGAGCCCTGGTAGTAGACGTCCGACAGCGTCGTTCGGTTGTCCGTCACAGCCCCGGAGATGGCGTTACCGCGTGGCCCGGTCAGCGTGGCATCGACGCCAAGCCCGACATTGCCGGGGGCGGTGACGATCCCGAAGGATGCCTGGCCGCCGAGAACCGGCGTCGGGGAGACATAGGTGATTCCCAGCGCCAGGGCATCGCCATGCGCGTTCAAGCCCGCGACGACCGAGCCGCGCGCGCCGTTGCTGGTGACGAAGTTCTGCGAGGCACCGGCATTGGCTTGCAGATGCAGATAGATCGACGCGTAGGCCCAGCCCGGCACGGTCGGCGTCGCGGCGAGGCTGCCGAATATCCCGGGAAGCCAGAACCCGACGCCGCCCGCATCGGCAAAAGCGGGGGAGGGAATGGCGGCGACGGCCCAGCCGAGGGTCGCCATCAGCGCGCAACGTGCCCTTTTGCTCATGATGCTCTCCCCTGCTTAGAACGGATTGACGTAGTCGATGATCGAGATCTGCCGCAGCAGAACGCGGCGGAGCACGTGGCTGACCTTGACGTGGTCGGTGAAGATGGCCGCGGTTCCCGTGGCACCCGCAGGGAGCGCCTTCGCGAGTTCGGCGTCGTCGAGCGCCACCCGCACGACGAACGGGACGGTTTCGATGCCCTTGGGCGCGACCGCGGCGCCCGAGACCAGGGTCTGTCCCGTGGCGACGGCCTGCAACACGCTCTCGACTTTTCCTGAGAGCACGCGCCCCGGAACGTATTTGAACGCGATCTCCACTGCGTCGCCCGGTGCGACGTAGCGGGCATTGATCTGGTCGATCTCGACCGCGACCTGGGTGGCGGACGTATCGATGAAGGCCATCACGGGCGCGGCTGAAAGATTTCCGACGCGGGCGCCCTTGCGCAGCGCAACGTTGGTGACGTAGCCGTCGGCCGGCGCGCGCACCACGGTCTTGTCGAGATTCCACTGGGCGGATTGAAGCTGGGCCTTGAGCTGGTCGACTTCGGATTGCCGCTGCTCGACGTCGAAGCCGCGGCCCGCGTCCCGTTCGTACAGCGACGTCATCTGGGTCAGGCGCGTGCTCGACAGCTTGAGCTGTGCCTCGATCGCCTTCACCTGGGCGTCGTAGGGCGTCGGGTCGATCTTGAAGAGGACATCGCCCTGCTTCAGGGACGCGTTCGGCCGAACCGGAACGTCCATGACCTCGCCGGCGACGTCCGGAACGATCGAGACGGCATTGCGGTAGACCAGGGCCTTGCCTTGCGGAGCACCCCATCCCATCGGGATGAACAGGCCGACGTTCAGAAGAAGCAGCACGACAAGCGGCGAGGCCTTCCAGAACGCGTTGAACCGGATCGCGCCAAGCCAGACCAGCGTGAACAGCAGCGCCAGATAGAGCGCCATGAGGGCGATCATCATGACCTTGGCTCCACTGTCCGCTTCGCCGGGACGTCGACATAGGCCCAGATCATCGCGACCGGCCACAGCACGAAACCGAAGATCAGTGTGATCCAGCCGGCGACCGCCACCGCTTCGGCCCATGGATGGCCGCGGCGACGCGCGACATGCCCAGGAGTGGATCCCATTAGCCAGAAGACGAGCACGATCACGGCAAGCACGATGATCAGCACGACCCAGGCGAAGAGATCGAGACCGCTCATTGCGCCGCGATCCTCTCGATGTCCGGCAACCGCCATGTCTTGTCGAAGAGGGCCTTCTGCGGACCGTAGAAACGGAAGATGATCTCCCATCCTCCACCGGCCTTGGTCGGAACCCAGTTGGACTCCTTGCCGTCTGGAGCCTTCGGGCCGAAGAAGATGTCGGCCGAGCCGTCGGGATTGGTCTGCAGACCTGGCGTATTCGACCCCCGGCTCGACCACTTCGTGTCCTTGACGAGTCCATGCGTCTCGCGATCGTAGACCGTGCCCGACCAGTAGAGAGAGACCGGGGCGTTGGCCGGCACCGTCAGCCGATAGGTGCTTCCCCCGTCGAGCGCCTTGCCCTCCTTGTCCCGGATCGTGACGAGATAGAATTGGCCGGTGCCGAGGTGCTTCACGCTGGAGAATGCGAACGAGTAGAACGCGCCGCGGTCGTCGACCGGGTAGACGTTTGGCTTGGTGAAGAGATTCGCCAGCCCTTCGGTGACGTCGTGCGCGACCGGCAGCGCCCATTGGCCGCCTTCATAGAAGGGCGGCTTGAAGAGGCCTTCGTACCTGAGATCGAGCCACAAGCGGGCGTCTCGGGCCGCCTCCTCGAGCATCTTTTGCGCTTGAAGATTAGGATCGAACGGTTTGCCCTTCTCGATGCCGATTGCCTTGACCTGATCGATCATCGCCTTGTCGCGTTCGAGCCAGGTTTCCCGCTGGATGAAGCGATCGAGCGACTGGAAAAAGCGGATGTCGTAGGGGATCGTGCTGTCATACGTGGCGTCGACGACGTCGATGAAGGTCGTTGATGGCGGCGCCGCCGCCTGGGATAACGGGTAGAGTTTGATCTGCTTGGCGTAGGCGACCGCTTTGGCGACGTCGACGTCGCTGCCGCTGCCGACGTTCGAGCGCAGCAGCGCGTAGCCCATGTTGGTGTCGGACGCGAGGGGAATGTAGCCGTCAGGAGTTCTCTCGGCGTAGCCCGGCGGAAGGATGAGATACTTTCCGCCCTTGCCCTTGTCTGCGCCCGCCGGTCCCACGTCGTCGAGGGCGGCTTGCCAGGCATCCATGATCGTGCCGGTGATCTCGCCTCCGCGCGCCGGCGGGATTTCGAGCACCATCGGGCCGTTGCTCTTCGTGTCGATGAACGGCATCAGGTAGATCGTGCTGGGATTGGGCGTGAGCGTCTGGTTCTTCCAATCCGGAATTCGCGACCAGAACACGATCTGATTTTCCCTGGCTCCGGCCTTCAGCGCCGCCTGCAACATCAGGTCGAAGTTGACGGCCGGCATGCCCCAGATGACGGCCTCGACGGCGCGGCTGCGCACGCGGCTGTCATCTGTAGCCTGCGCGAAGGCGGCGCCCGAAATGCAAACCAGTGCGAACGCGGCGAGCAGTCCTTTTTTCACCGGAGCCTCCCTCATTCAGCGCTAATGCGCCGGCTCTAAATTCTTCTGCATCTTCTCGACCAACTGATCGATGCTGAAGCTCGAGGGCCGCTGGCTCGGCGGGTAATCCTTGAAGGTCGCGAGAAATGGCCCGACGATCGATTGCGAGGCCAGGAACGGCGCCGGGTTCGACATGAACCAGTCGTAGTAGGAATTCGAAGTGATATCGGCCCGTTCGAACGGGTCGGACCGTAAGTCAAACATTTTGGGAACCCGGAGTTTGGTGAACGGCTCGGCCCAGATTCGCATGGTGCCAGTCGCGCGCTGCTCGTCGAACACGATCTTCCAGTTTTCGTAACGCATGGCGACGAGATCGCCGTCGTCATCGAAGTAGACGAACTCCTTGCGCGCGCCGTTCGGTTGCTGACCCGTGAGGTATGGCAGTTGATTGTAGCCATCGAGGTGGACCTTGAAGGTCTTGCCCGCTACGTCATAGCCGTTGAGCAGCTTGCTTTTGATGTCTGGCTCGCCCGCCGCGGCAAGCAGCGTGGGCATCCAGTCGAGGCCGCTGACGATGTCGTTCGACACGGAGCCCGGCTGAATGTGGCCCGGCCAGCGGATCATGCAGGGCACGCGGAACGCGCCCTCCCAATTGGTGTTTTTCTCGCTGCGGAACGGCGTCGTTCCGGCATCCGGCCAGGAATTCTGATGCGGGCCGTTGTCCGTCGTGTAGAGCACGATGGTGTCGTTCGCGATGCCGAGATCGTCGAGTGCTTTGAGGATATTCCCGACGACCGCATCGTGCTCGATCATGCCGTCGGCGTATTCGGTCCTCGAGGTCAGGCCGGGCTGGTCACGATGCGAGTCCCGCACATGTGTGCGGAAGTGCATGCGGGTCGAGTTGAACCAGCAGAAGAAGGGCGTGTTCGCCCGTGTCTGCCGTTGCATGAAGTCGATCGCGGCCGCCGAGGTTTCGTCGTCGACCGTTTCCATGCGCTTCCTGGTGAGAGGCCCGGTATCCTCGATCGTCTGCTTGCCGACCCGTCCCCAGCGCGGCTGCTCGGTCTGATCGTCCCGGTCCGAGGCCTTGCAGCGCAGGACGCCCCGTGGGCCGAGCGTTGCAAGAAACCGCGGATCGCGCGGGTAAGTGCGGGATTCCGGATCCTCTTCGGCATTCAGATGGTAGAGGTTGCCGAAGAACTCGTCGAAGCCGTGCACAGTCGGAAGGTACTCGTTGCGGTCTCCGAGGTGGTTCTTGCCGAATTGGCCCGTGGCATAGCCGAGCGGCTTCAGCACTTCGGCGATGGTGACGTCGCGTGCCTGCAGTCCGACCGTCGCGCCCGGCATGCCGACTTTCGATAGCCCGGTGCGAAGAGTGCATTGTCCCGTGATGAAGCTCGACCGTCCGGCCGTGCAACTCTGCTCGGCATAGTAGTCGGTGAACATCATGCCTTCGCGGGCGATCCGGTCGATGTTGGGCGTCCGGTAGCCCATCAGCCCGAAAGAATAGGCGCTGACGTTGCTCTGGCCGATGTCGTCGCCGAATATGACGAGGATGTTCGGCCTGCGGCCGGATGGACCTGCGGTCGCAGCGGGAGAACCTGGTGCGGCCTTCTGCGCCTGCGCGAACGCGTCGGTTGCAATCGACGCTGCGACGAGCGCCGTTCCGCTCAGAAGGATGCTGCGGCGATTGGGATTTGACTGCTTCTTTTCGCTCATCGTTCACTCCCCTTTCTAACGACGCATCGGAAACCGACGTGACTGGTTGAGGTATCGATAGGCTCCGCATGGCGCGCCGCAGGCCTGTAGCGACGGCAGTAATTGGGCGCGCAAAGATGCGAGCCTCCCTTCAAGACTTTCCTTGGGATCTTGATGTGAGGCTGGCAGGAATCGAAGCTGGCGCTCTCGGGACCTCCGCGCGGATTTTGCGGGGTGCAACAAGCCTTGTGCGCATCGGCATCATGCCGGGCCGACCACCAATCGGCAGTCCATTCCCAAACGTTGCCTATCATGTCGTGGACGCCGTATCCGTTGGGCGGGAAAGCCGTCACCGGCGAGGTGCGTTCGAAGCCGTCCTCGCAGCGGTTTTCCAGCGGGAAGATCCCCTGCCAGGTGTTGGCCATGTGCCGGCCGCCCGGATTGAATGCGTTGCCCCAGGCGAAATCTTCGCCGTCGAGTCCGCCGCGCGCGGCGAATTCCCACTCGGCTTCAGTCGGCAAATCCTTGCCGGCCCAATTCGCGTAGGCCAGCGCGTCGCTGTAGGACACATGGACGACCGGATGGTCGTCCAGATCCTTGATATTGCTCTTGGGACCGTAAGGGCGACGCCAGGTCGCGCCCTTCATGAAAGTCCACCACTGGCTCCAGTCGTTGAGATCGGTCACCAGCGATGGGGGCGAGAACACAAGCGAGCCCGCATAAATCATCTCCGGCCGGGCGCCGGGATAGTCCTTCGGATCCGGAACGATCTGCGCCGTGGTGACGTGGCCGGTCGCGTTGACGAACGCCTTGAACTGCCGGTTGGTTACCGGGGTGCGATCGATCCAGAAGCCGTCCACGACGGCCCTGTGGCTCGGAGCCTCTTCGGGATAGTGATGGTCGGACCCCATTCGGAACATGCCGCCGGGAATCCAGATCATGTCGTCGGTCGATGCCTCACCTTGACGATCATGATCGCTCTCTGCCTGCAACATGATGGCGCCCATCCGCTGCGGCTACTGGCAATAATCCCAGAAGCCCTGCGTGCGGGAGGGATCCGTGTAGTACCAGCACATGCCGGGCGCCGGCGCAGCACCGGCCCACGCCGCTGCGGTCGCAGCGGTAACGACGCCGATCGCGGCTCCTGCCGCAATCGCGCCACCGGCGGGCCACCGATACCAGCCGGGGCGCGCCCAACGGACACCGCCGCCATTATAGCCCGGCCGAACGACCGTCGTTCGTCGCACCGCCACGTTGCCGCGTGGCCCGACTACCGCCGTGCGGCCGCGGTATGCCGCTCCTCGGGGTCCGACGACGGCGCCGCCTCGGTGTACCACCGCACCGCCTCGCGGCCCGACGACTGCACGCCCTCCCCGTGCGGCGGCTCGTACCTCGATGGCAGCGGAACTTGTATCTGGCGCCTGGATGACCGTTGGCGGAGGCAGGGGAGCCGCCGCGACCTTATCCAGCGATGAAACGGTCAGTGAGATTGTGAAGAGTGAGATCGAGACTGAACGACGGACAGTGCCGCAAACAATGTCACGCATGCTTCCAATTCCCTCCGGGGTCGCCCCGGGCCGAAATAAGAATTCTGGTAAGCATAGTTACGCAAACTACGTGGGCGTAGCTTAAACTCGGACGCGATCGCGGCGTTATGCGAATCGTGCCAAATCGTCAGGGGAAGAGGACGTTTTTAGATCGGGCCGCTTCTTGCGAGCGTTGCGGTGAAGCGTCTCGCGAGGGTATTCGCCGAAGAGCGCCCGATACTGCTGCGCAAAGCGACCGAATTCGAGGAAGCCGAGCTCGGTCGCGACATCGAGGACGCCGGTCTCATCGGGACTTGCCTGTCGCAGGCGGAGATGGACCATGGACAGCCGCTTCGCCCTCAGAAATTCGATCGGTCCGATCCCGAGGGCCTCGTCGAAGGCGCGATACAGGGTTCGTCGCTTGAGCTTGAGCTTCTCGCAGATCTCGGAGACGTGGACGGCCCGATTACCGTATTTATGGAGGTATCTTTCGACGTCGTGGACGATCCTCGTCGACGACGCGACGGGCCGCTCCCTGCCGGCCCCCGGCTCCATCGCGACGGGACCGATGAAGGCGTCGAGGACCGAGCGCTTCCAATACTCCGCGGCCGCCCCTTGAGGGATGCCGCCATGTTGCAGCCGGCCCGCAAGCAGCGCCAATAACGCGCCGAGCGCGCCAGTACGGCGATCCGTGAAGCGAAAGTGTCGGCGTTTGGTCCAGAACTCCGGATCCGAGACATGCTCCTCGGCCACGAACAAGTCCAAAATCTCCGCGGGGTCGCACATCACGCCTGCGAACCGTGCAGCGCCTTCGTAGAGCCTATCATGCTCGGCTCCGGGTGGATGCATGAGGACGTCCCCCGGGACGACGGTGTCGCCCAGGCTACGGGATCCTCCAACGCAGGCCAGGAGGGTCCCGACGACGATCTTGTCCGGGCTGAATACGCCGGTGGCGCGTACGCTGAGGGAGAACTGCCCGCGACTGAAAGCGACGTCCTCGATCCGTCCATGCAGGAGCTCGCCAGAAAGCCTTCCCCGCCCGAGTTGAACGATTTCGATCTGGGAGTTGCCGATCGGGTTCTTCAGAGTTTCGATGCTGTTGAAGCGCTCGGAGCGCAACCGAACGTCGTCTTGCGTAGTCCAGGCCCGTCCCACCTCGCCTCTCCCTACCGATAGGTCGCGTCGTGTCGTGGCGAACCCGCGCACGGCGAGTTCGCTCGTCCTGAAGTCTCGAATTCTCCGTTCTGGAGGTGGGGGCAGCAGCCAAAGCCTGGCCCCTCGCCGAAGCGCTACGGTGCGGCGTCTGCCGGCGGCATGAGCATCTCCCTCGCAGGGGATTCCCCTGCGACACGTATTCGTTGTTCTCGCTGGCGGGGTAGACCTTAGGGGGATTAACCTGTGTTGGCAATAAGCCCGTTGGTCGCAGCATCGGCGGGGTTTGTGCGCAAAAGATGCGTTGACGGAACTGGTTTCGTCGGGCGCGGCGTCATCAAACCCGCTCGTCACCGTCTCTTCAGACGTCGGGTGTCCGCGTCCCGGGCAAATCCAAGTTCGGCAACGAATGCCGAAAAGCGAGTGTAGGAGACCTTCATCTTCTGGCGGCTCATGAACTCCGCGTATATTCTAACCACGCGCTGCCCGCCGGTTGCAAATGTGCCTTCGCACCAACCGACTCGTTCTTAAACCGCGATCGACCCGTTCTTTGGGTGGCGGCATAGTCCAAAAACAAAGAGCCGCATCTCTGCGGCTCGGATTCTATTCGTCGCGATAGACCTTCTCGCGTTTCTCGTGGCGCTCCTGCGCTTCCACCGAGAGCGTCGCGATGGGCCGGGCCTCGAGCCGTTTCAACGAGATTGGCTCGCCGGTATCCTCGCAATAGCCGTAGGTGTTGTCCTCGATGCGCTGGAGCGCGGCGTCGATCTTGGCGATCAACTTGCGCTGGCGGTCGCGGGCGCGGAGTTCGATGGCACGGTCGGTTTCGGACGATGCCCGATCAGCGAGATCGGGGTGGTTCACGTTCTCCTCCTGCAGGGCTTGCAGGGTGAGCTTGGACTCTTTGAGGATCTCATCCTTCCAGGCGAGGAGCTTCAAACGGAAGTACTCCTTCTGCCGGTCGTTCATGAAAGGCTCTTTTTCGGTCGGTCGGTAGTTTTTCAACTTTTCCAAGGGCGGCCTATCTTTTTAAGCAACGACTCGCGAACGGAACGGGGTCCGTTGAGCCGGGGCTTATATAGCTACCCCTTGTGACAGACAATATTTCCTTAATGGCGCAGTTACCGCCCCCAAGCCCTTGCACAGGAAGGTTTATCCGGGAGAAGCCCGGGGGCGGCCAAAAGCCTAGTAGCCGACCGTAAAACGCTGCCTCTGATGGGCGGGTTTCTCGATCTCATCGGCGAGCGCGATGGCGTAGTCGGCGAAGCTGATCCAGCTCTTGCCGTTCGCATCTGCGAGAAGCCGGTCGGTGCCGAGTCGGAACTTGCCCGTCCGCGCCTCCTCGACGAACAGCGCCGATGGCGAGATGAAGGTCCAGTTCAGCTCCTTTTCCTGACGCAGCAGGTCGAGGAACGCGGATCCCGCCTCCGCCTCGGCCTTGTATTGGGCGGGAAACCCGGGGGTTGTGACCAATTTTACGCCGGGAGCGACCTCAAGGCTGCCGGCGCCACCGACAACCAGATAACGCCCGACGCCGGACGTCTTGGCTGCGCCGATCAGCTTGTGCGGGTCGCTCGCCAGGAAGTGCACGGAACTCACCGCAACGTCGTGCCCGGCCCAGAGCTTCGTCAGAGCGGCCCGGTCGAGCACGTCGCCCTTGGTCGGCGTGACGTTCGGCAGCGCCGCAATCTTTTCCGGGTTCCGGGCAATGGCGGTGACCGCGTGACCGCGACGGGACAGTTCCTTGGTGATCTCCGACCCGGCCCGGCCCGAGGCGCCGGCGACTGCGATTTTCATGGAAGGCTCCTTTGCTGCTATAGTAACTAACAGTAACTAGATATCGCAAAGAATGCTGGTGTTAAGAGCGCACTTTGTGCTTACCTGATTACGCACGAGTAACCAGCAACAACGGATGCCGAGCCAGGCAAGCGCGAGAGCCCGAGATGAAACCCAATGTCTATGCCTCCGAATGTCCGACGCGCCAAATCCTCGATCGGGTCGGCGACAAATGGGCCGTGCTGATCCTGCTGTTGCTGCGCGAGGAGCCGATGCGCTTCAATCAGTTACGTCGTACGATTGAAGGGATCTCGCAGAAGATGCTGAGCCAGGTTCTCAAGTCGCTCGAACGCGACGGCCTGCTCAAGCGGCGCGCTATCGCGACCGTGCCGGTGACTGTTGAATATTCGATCACGCAGCTCGGCGTGACGCTCGCCACCGCGGTCGATCCGCTGCGCGATTGGGCCGAAGAGAATCTGAAAGACGTGCTCGCCGCCCAGCGCCGCTACGACACGCAGCAAAAGGAGGAAGCGGCGTCGAGCCGTTCCCCGAACGCTCAGCTAGTTGAATAATGATCAGCCCTGCCCGGCCTTCGCCAGCTCGACCTCGACGCGCAGCTCGATCTCGGACAGGACGGAATCCAGGCCAGGATCGCCAGAGGACGACTTCAGGTTTGCCGCCGCATCACGCAGCCGCATCACGGTCGACTTATCGAGATTGCCCGACAACAGTCCCATCTTGAGATTGTCGAGCACGTCGAGCGCGGTCTTGCCGCGGGCAACCGAACGCTTCCGGCGTTCGACCGGATCTTCCTCGATACCTTGGAGTGCAAGCAGCCCGTCGATGTTGGCGGTGGCCTTCGGCGCAGCCGCGCTGCGCGTCTCCTGCGCCGACGAGGTATCCGGCAGCACGAAGGTGCCGGAGCTCGTCCGCCTGGCCTGGCTGGCCGGCGTCCCTAGCGTGGTGCCATTCGGTCCGTAGATGCGCATCGAAGCAATCCGGGTGATCGATGCGCCACATTCGCCGCATTATGGTTAACGACGCGTAAACGGCCCGGCAAAATCTGCCGGCACACGGCAGTTTCGCTCCTCAGCGACAACGGGCGCTGACATCGGAGGAAACAAATTTACTCAACCTATTCAATCGCCTAACCCCTCCGCTCTGCGTTGGCACAGCACTCGCAAGGACAGCGTCGGACCAGCTCGACATGGGAGTGTCGCAGACGGTCCGAGATGTGAGGAGGCTTCTCGGGAGCCTTGGGGAGCAGAGGATGCCAGGCGTTCGTTGGGTGAGGATTTTTGGGGTGGCCTGTGCCGCGCTGTCGGCGCTGGCGCTTTCGGTCGCGTCCGCGAACGCGACCTCACGCATCAAGGATCTCGCCAATATCGAAGGCGTGCGGCAGAACCAGTTGATCGGCTACGGCCTCGTCGTCGGCCTCAACGGCACCGGCGATACCCTCAACAACATCCCCTTCACCAAGCAGTCGCTGCAAGCGATGCTGGAACGCATGGGCGTCAACATCCGCGGCGCCACGATCCGTACCGGCAACGTCGCCGCCGTGATGGTGACCGGCAACCTGCCGGCCTTCGCCACGCAAGGCACGCGCATGGACGTCACCGTCTCCGCCCTTGGCGATGCCAAGGATCTGCGCGGCGGTACCCTGCTCGTCACCCCCCTGCTCGGCGCCGACGGCAACGTCTACGCGGTCGCGCAGGGCTCGCTCGCGATCTCCGGCTTCCAGGCCGAAGGCGAAGCGGCCAAGATCGTGCGCGGCGTGCCGACCGTGGGCCGCATCGCCAACGGCGCCATCATCGAACGCGAGATCGAGTTTGCGCTCAATCGTCTGCCGAACGTACGGCTCGCGCTGCGCAACGCCGACTTCACCACCGCCAAACGCATTGCGGCCGCGATCAACGACTATCTCGGCGTCAAGAGCGCCGAGCCGATCGATCCCTCGACTGTGCAGCTGACGATCCCGCCGGAGTTCAAGGGCAATGTGGTCGCCTTCCTGACCGAGATCGAGCAGCTTCAGGTCGATCCGGACCTCGCCGCCAAGATCGTCATCGACGAGCGCTCCGGCATCATCGTGATGGGCCGCGACGTTCGCGTCGCCACCGTCGCGGTCGCGCAAGGCAATCTCACGGTCACGATCTCCGAGAGTCCGCAAGTGAGCCAGCCCAACCCGCTGTCGCGGGGCCGGACCGTGGTCACGCCACGCTCCAGCGTCGGCGTCACCGAGGACGGCAAGAAGTTCGCCGTCGTCAAGGACGGCGTCTCGCTGCAACAGCTCGTCGACGGACTCAACGGCCTCGGCATCGGCCCGCGCGACCTCATCAGCATCCTGCAGGCGATCAAGGCCGCCGGCGCAATTGAAGCCGACATCGAGGTGATGTGATGCAGACCGGCATGATCAACTCTGCGCATCTCGCCACCGCCACCCTATCCCCGAACCCAGCCTTCTCGGTGGAAAGCCGTAACGGCCGGCCCGACTTCGAGCTTGCCGCAGCGCTTCAGAAGGTCTCGCCGCAGCAGCAGGCCAAGGCGCAGAAGACCGCCACCGATTTCGAAGGCATGTTCCTCAACAGCATGTTCGCGCAGATGACCTCGGGCCTGAAGGGCGAAGGTCCGTTCGGCGACACGCCGGGTACCGGCGTGTGGCGCTCGATGCTGACCGAGCAATATTCCAAGAACTTCGCCAGCGCCGGTGGCGTCGGCGTCGCCCGCGACGTCTACCGTACCCTGATCATGCAGCAGGCCAAAACCACTCTTCGTACGGCATAAGGTCAAACGAGATGAACCACTTCAACGCGTCACGTCAGCCGATGCCCGCGCAGCGCCCGAGCAACACGCCAGGCAGCGCCGAGGCGCGCAAGCTCGCCGAAGATCTGATGGATGCGATGAACGCCCTGCTCGGCCTGATCGAGCGCGAGACCGAACTGGTCCGCGCCGGCAAGGTCCGCGAGGCCATGATGATGGAAGGCAAGAAGCAGGAGCTGTCGCGGCGCTATGTCGTCGCCGTCGGCCAGCTGAAGGCGAACCAGGACAAGCTTGCAAAATCGGCGCCCGAGCTGCTGTCGACCCTGCACCGGCATCACGACGCCTTCCGCGCCATGCTCCAGGTCAACCTCACCGTGCTCGCGACCGCGCATGCGGTCTCGGAAAGCGTCGTGCGCGGCGTCAACACCGAGATCCAGAAGCGCAACGTGCCGAACACCTATACCGCGGCGGGCCGCCGTGCCACGCCAGGCCCGCGTCACATCACGCCGCTCGCGGTTAGCCGCACGCTCTAGGCACACACCAAAACCACTTCAAATTTTACGAAAAACCGCGCGGCAAAAGCGTCGCGCGGTTAGGCACGTTTCCTTACCGGGTATTCAATCCTGTTGTTCCATGGTTGCGTATTGAGAGGGGTTGGGATTTGACTCACGCGAGGCAACCAGGAGGCTGCCATGAGTACAGATTTCAGCATCAGGCCGGTGGGGATCCCGGCCCCCGTACAGATCGTCGCGACGTCGAATTCGGCGGCGAACGATGCCGTGCAAACCGATTTGCCGGTGCGCCAGACGGTCGCCGCAAGCGATACGAGCGCGCCTGCGAGCAATGATCTGCAGAGCAACGCGAACATCTCGCGCCAGGTCGTGTTCGACCAGGCGGCTGCATCCATGGTTTTCCAGGTCGTCAACGAAAAGACCGACGCAGTGGTCAATCAATTTCCCGACGAGGCGATCCTGCGCCGGCGAGCCTATTTCCACGCACTGGATTTGAAGTCGGAGCCCTCGCGTCCGCTCAACACGGACCTCAGCGCTTAGCGCCTGTCGATCAGCTGTCGAGCGTGGCCTGGGCGGTGTCGAGATAGCTCGAGCCTGTTGCAGGATCGGTGACGACGTTCTTGATCTGCGCCACGCCTGATTTCGTCAGCGTGAACTTCGTATTGCCGAAGCGGAACGAGGAATCCTTGATCAGCACCTGCTGGTATTGCGAGGTCCCGCCGCTCTGGTAGTGGATCTGCGCGCGGAACCCGTCGACCTGCGAGATATTGAGCGAGAATGTCTTGCCGTCAGAGTAGGTGCCGCTCCAGTTGCCCTGATAGAGCTGCGAATCGACCGGAACGTATTTGGACGAGCCCGAGGTGCTCGAAAGCGAGCTCGACTTATAGGCGGTCGACAGGATGCTCATGATGTCCGACATCATGGCTCTCCGTCACGGCCGGCCGGACAGACCGGCAGCGATGTTGCGGTTGATCTCGATCAGCGGACGGAAGTGATCGAACTGCGGGCTCATCTGCAGCGCCGCGGTCTGGCTCAACACGAACACGCTGATGTTGGCGATCTTCTGCCTGACGTCGAGCGGCTGCGGGTTGTTGTCGCGCATCGCCTCGCTGAGGAAAATGGTCCAGAGCTTGCGATTGAACAGCAGCGCCTGCGTAGTCTGCTCGCTGAACGGATCGGCGGCATTGACCGCGTCCTGGAGCTTGTTGGCGGCCTTCAACAGAGTCTGCGCCTCGATGTCGCGAGGAGATGCAGTGGTCGTTGCAACACGCGCGTAGGCCGAGGCAGCGGAATTCGACATCAATCACACCTTGGAAGCTTCCTAGCCCGTTGAACGGACTTAAGGATTTCTTTCCCAACCCTATGCAGTAGCGCTTAAGATTTGCTTACATGTGCGCCTGGAAGGACTCCGGATTATTACGGGTCGCGGCGTCCTTGTGAGCGCGAGGATAAATGCGCGAGACGCAAGCTGTAAACTTGCACTGCATCATGCGCATCGATCGCGGCTAATCTTGTCTTAGCGAACTCCCTCAAAAGAGCGGCGGAGCATTAGCCCCGCCGCGCCGTCTCAAGCTTCGTTCTTGCGTTCGCGGATTAGCGGAGCAGCTGCAGCACGCTCTGCTGCGACTGGTTGGCCAGCGACAGCGCGGAGACCGCGATCGACTGGCGGGTCGACAGCGCCTGGCTGTTGGCCGCTTCCTCATTGGTGTCGGCGAGCGTCAGGTTGGACGAGCCGGTCTGCAGCACGTTGATCAGGTTCTTCGAGAAGTCCTGGCGCACCTGCACGATCGACAGGTTCGAACCGAGCGACGACCCTTCCGAGCGCAGCGTGCTCGAGGCCGCGTTCAGGCTCTGCAGCACCTTGTTGGTCGCGCCGTTGTCGATGAAGTCGGTGCCGGGCACGAGATTGCTAAGGCCGAGACCCGCCGCGTTGAACACCACGCCGTTGATGCCGAGCGTGGAGCTGCCGGTCTCGTTGAACACCAGCTTCAGCGTGTCGCCATTCAAGAGGTTGACGCCGTTGAAGGATGAGTCCTGCGAGGTCGTGTCGATCTGCGCCAGGATGTTGTTGAACTGACTGACCAGGCTCGAACGCGCGGTCTGCGCCACGGGATCCTGCACCGGCGGCTGCGCAGTGGTGAAGGCGAGCACGCCGGTGAGCGTGCCGCCGACCGTGCCGCCCGCGGTGGACGAGCCGAGGGTCGAGGATGCGTATTCGTTGACGGTGGTCACCGTCAACACGCCGTTGGCATCGATCGTCGCCGTCAGGTGGTTCGCCTGAAGCTGGACGTTGAGCTGGTCGAGCGTCTTGACCGTACCGTTGGTGCCGTCGCCGAAGGTGACGTTGACAGGCGTGCCACCGTTGAAGGAGGTGAAGGTCAGGGTCTTGCCGCTGACGCCACCGACACCGGACTTGCGGTCCGCGCTGAACGCGGTCGCCGTTCCGGTGTTGCCGCTGAGACCGAAGGCGCTGAGCGCGTTGCCGGTGCCGGTGATCGAGAGGTCGGCGTTGATGCCGGTCGAGATCGAGAGCTGGCCGCTGGAGTTCACCGACGACGGGATCTGCCCCGACGTGGTGCTGATCGTCGCTGCGCCGTTGAAGAGGCTGGCGGTCTTCACGCCGGTCGCAAGGTCGATCGAGTTGAGCAGGTCGGTCAGGTTCGCGCTCTGCAGATAGACCGTCGAGTTGCCGTTGCCGTCGGTGACGACGTTGCCGTTGACCCCGTAGCCGGTGGGCACGCTCGCTGCCGATTGCGGCGTCTGCGCGTTCTTGAAGGTGATGGTGTGGCCGTCGACGTTCAGCGTCGAGCCGTCCTGGACCAGCGTGCCGAGCGAGCCCGCGGTCGTCGACCGGCTTGCGCTCACGCTGGCATTGCCCGCGCCGGTCGCGGCCGTCAGGCCGAGGGCGTGGAGGAAGTCGGCGTTGCCCGTCACGCTCAGGTCAGCGCCGGTTGAGCTCTTCAGCGTGACCACGCCGGCGGTGATGGAGGACGGCGTCTGCAGCGTACCGACAGTCGCGCCGCTGGTCGCGATCGTGGCCGCGCCGGCGCTGATCGTAGCCGTCTTGACGCCGCTGGCAAGGTCGATCGCGCTGAGGACGTCGTTGACGGTTGCCTTGGGTGCGGCCGCGGTTCCCTCATAGACGATCGAGTTGCCGTTGCCGTCGGTGGCGATGCTTCCGCTGGCATTGAGGCCCCAGCCGGTCGGCTGCGTCGCTGGCGCGGGACCGGTGCGGAACGTGACGGTCTTGCCGTTCACGGTGATGGTGTCGCCGTCTGTGGGGGGCGTGCTGAACGTGGTGGACGTGGTGGTGCCGAGCAGCGTGTCGGTACCGATGAGCGCGGTGCTGTTGTCGGCGGCATTCACCGCAGTACCGGTCGTCAACGTGCCGGCGGTCGATCCCAGCGAGGCGCCGAGCGCGGCGGCCGCCGTCACCGGCGTGACGCCGCCGGCCGCGCCCGTATAGAGCACATTGCTGTTGGCGGTCGCGCTCGCATACGAGGTCGTGCCGCGCAGGTCCGCCGGCGTCGCGCCCGGGATCGTGGTCGAGACGTTGGACTTGGTGGAGTAGCCGACCGTGGTCTGGAGCGCCTGGTTGGCGATCGATTTCGCGGAGTCGATCAGCTTCTGCAGCGAGGTGATGCCGGTATTCGCCGCCTGGAGCACCTGCACACCGTTGTTGATACCGTCCAGGAGGTTGCTGATGTCGCTCGCCCGGTTGTCCAACCCCTGCGCCGTGAAGAAGTTGGTGGGATTGTCGAGCGCCGTGTTGACCTTCTTGCCGGTCGACAGCCGTTCCTGCGTCGTGGCCAGCAAGTCGGCCGTCGACTGCAGCGACAACAGGTTCTGGCGAACTGACGCCGAGAGAACGATGTTGGACATTGGCAGGTCTTCCTCTTGAACCGGATACGAATCGGCCGCGCGGGTCTGGAAGCGGGCTTTTGTCCAGTTTTAGGACCTGTCCTTTAAAGTATGGTTAACGCCGGTTTAAGGGATAGGGTTAATGGCTGGTGTACGCCCTGCCCTAACTCGGAACGCAAAAAAGAGCAGCGGGGCAAAAGCCCCGCCGCCGGATTTTATTGAGTAATTTCAGCTTCTTATTAGCGAAGCAGCTGGAGCACGCTCTGCTGCGAGGTGTTGGCCAGCGACAGCGCGGAGACCGCGATCGACTGGCGGGTGGACAGCGCCTGGCTGTTCGCCGCTTCGACGTTGGTGTCAGCGAGCGTCAGATTCGACGAGCCGGTCTGCAGCACGTTGATCAGGTTCTTGTTGAAGTCCTGGCGGATCTGCACGACCGAGAGGTTCGAACCGAGAGCCGAGGCTTCCGAACGCAGCGTGCTCGAGGCCGAGTTCAGATTGGTCAGCACCCGGTTGGTCGCGGCGTTGTCGATGAAGTCGACACCGACAGACAGCGCGGCAAGGCCCAGACCCTTGGAGTTGTAGGTCACGCCGGTGATGTTCAGGCTTGACTTGCCGGTCTCGTCGAACACCAGCTTGAGCTGGTCGCCATTCAGCAGGTTGACACCGTTGAACGAAGAGTCGACCGAGGTCGTGTCGATCTGATTCAGGATGTTGTTGTACTGCGACACCAGATTGGCGCGGGCCGACTGCGCCACCACGTCCTGGACCGGTGTGGAGGCGGTCGTGAACGTCAGAGCGGACGTCAGCGTGCCGCCGATCGCACCACCGGCCGCGGTCGAGCCAATCGTCGAAGACGCGTAGTCGTTTGAGGCGGTGATGGTTAGCTGACCGTTGGCGTCGATCGTTGCGGCTAGGTTGTTGGCCTGAAGCTGCGAATTGAGCTGGTCGAGTGTCTTGACCGTACCGTTGGTACCGTCGCCGAAGGTGACGTTGACCGCCGTGCCGCCGTTGAAGGAGGTGAAGGTCAGGGTCTTGCCGGCGATGCCACCGACACCAGAGGTGCGCGCAGCGGTGAAGGCCGAGGCCGTGCCGGTATTGCCGGCGAGACCGAACACCGACAGCGCATTGCCGGTACCGGTGATCGACAGATCGGCATTGACTCCGGTCGAAATCTTGAGCTGGCCGGAGGTGTTGATCGACGAGGCTGTCTGGCCCGAGGCGGTCGCGAGCGTGCCGCTGCCGCTGCCGTTGAGCGTGAAGGTCTGCACGCCCGTGGCGAAGTCGATAGCCTTCAGAACGTCGGAGATCGTGCCGTTCTGCAGATAGACCGTCGAGTTGCCGTTACCGTCGGTGACGACGTTGCCCGACACACCCTGAGTGGCGCCGAGTGAAGCCGCAGAAGGCGTCGGTGCATCCTTGAAGGTGATGACATGTCCGTCGACGTTCAGCGTCGAACCCGACGAAACAAGCGACGACACGGTCGTCGAGCTCGTGGTGCGCGCAGCAGTTGCCGTGACATTGCCGGCGCCGGTCGCACTGGTGAGACCGAGGGCCTTCAGGATGTCGGCCTTGCCGGTCACGCTCAGGTCGGAACCGGTGGTACTTTGCAGCTTCAGCGCGCCGCCGCCCGTGACGGTAGAGGCGGTCTGCCCGGCGTTGAGCGTGAGGGTGCCGGCAACGTTGCTCTGCGTTCCGCTGGCAAGGTCGACTGCAGTCAGCACGTCGCCGATCGAGGCCTTCGTGGTCGAACCGAGATAAACGGTGACATTGCCGCTCGTGTCGGTGAAGACGTTGCCCGTGGTCACGCCTGCCGATGCCGCAACCTGGGTCAGGCCGGTCGGAATCGTGGTCGGAACGTCACCCGCAGCAAACGTGACGGTCTTGCCGTTGACGGTGAGCGTGTCGCCGGCCGCAACGCCGGCGTTCGCGTCGCCCGCAGCCGCGCCGTTCAGGAGCTTGGCCGCAGTCGTCGCAGCGTTGATGACGGTTCCCGTGTCGGATCCCGAAATGCCGCCCAGCGTGGCGCCAGACGTAGCGGCGGTCACACCACCCGCAGCACCGCTGTACAGCACGTTGCTGTTGGCGACTGCGCTGGCGAAGCTCGTGGTGCCGCGCAGGTCGGCCGCCGTCGCGCCGGCGATCGTGGTCGAAACGCTGGACTTCGAAGAATAGCCGACAGTGGTCTGCAGCGCCTGGTTGGCGATCGACTTTGCGCTGTCGATCAGCTTCTGCAGCGAGGTCAGGCCGGTGTTGGCAGCCTGCAGCACCTGCACGCCGTTGGCGATGCCATCGAGCAGGTTGTTGATGTCACTGGCGCGATTGTCGAGCGACTGTGCGGTGAAGAAGTTGGTGGGATTGTCCAGGGCCGAGTTGACGCTCTTACCGGTCGACAGACGGTTCTGTGTGGTGGCGAGAAGATCGGCGGTGGACTGGAGAGACAGCAGGTTCTGACGAACCGACGCAGAGAGAACAATACCGGACATGACTCTTACCCTTCTGGTTTACGCGTCTTCGTTCGATCGCTTCTGGATCGAGTGACCGGCACAGGGTGCGATGACATGGCTAACAAAGGGTGAAACGAACTTCACTCTCATAAGCGCCCGTTCACCATAAACCGTCGGGGCGCGCTAGCCGGTCTCGCAATCAATCTGAAATCGTTGGCGATTTTGCGCGCTTACTCTCCATTAACCATAACCGCTGGTTACTTTATCGATCGCTCCCCGCCTTCTCGAATGCTGTTCGCCGAACAATGGTGAACAAAAAAGCGGCGGAGCCGAAGCCCCGCCGCCGGATCTTGCTTGCGATGCGAGCTGCTATTAGCGGAGCAGCTGGAGCACGCTCTGCTGCGACTGGTTGGCCAGCGACAGCGCAGAGACCGCGATCGACTGCCGGGTCGACAGTGCCTGGCTGTTCGCCGCTTCGACGTTGGTGTCGGCCAGCGTCAGGTTGGACGAACCGGTCTGCAGCACGTTGATCAGGTTCTTGTTGAAGTCCTGACGAACCTGCACGATCGTCAGGTTCGAACCGAGCGCCGAGGCTTCCGAGCGTAGCGTGCTCGAAGCCGTGTTCAGGTTGGTCAGCACCTTGTTGGTCGCGGCGTTGTCGATGAAGTCGACACCGCTGGTCAACGCGGCGAGGCCCAGGCCCTTGGAGTTGTAGGTCACGCCAGTGATGCTCAGGCTCGACTTGCCGGTTTCGTCGAACACCAGCTTGAGCTGGTCGCCGTTCAGCAGGTTGACGCCGTTGAACGAGGA
>NZ_JAKLUA010000011.1 GCF_022012435.1 Bradyrhizobium zhengyangense | reverse complement strand
ATGCGTCAGTACTGGATGCCGACCCGCTACGCTCGCACAGGCTGATCACTGCAGACGTGGGAGCTCATACCGGTTACGCCCTTCTGTGCGTCCCTCCCGAACTCGGCCGCCAGCCTCAGAGGTCGGCGCTCCTTTTTTCTGAGGAGTGAATGGCTACCGTCGCGGTTTGAGAGCGGCTTGGCTCGAGGATGAACGGATTCTGCGTAGGGGACTCCGAAGCATCGTCGCCTGGTCATCGTGACCGTTGGAGACCACCGGGCTGCCTAACACAGCTGGCATTTGAGGCGCCCGTGACCACGGATGAGTGGCGTTGGTAGGAGTATAATCAACGGTCAATGGCAATCAGCGCGCTGCGCGCCGCGCGCGGAACATGCGAGTTTGGTGCAACTATGCCTGATCCGAATACATGCCTTCAGTATCTCAATTGGATGAAGGCCAATGGCAATGATACGTCTTTGTTCGCTGTGGACGGGGCCGTCCTTCGCCACCGCTATCATGCTTTCGCTGGTACCTCAAAGGAGGGTCCATTAGATGATCGATGCAGGTCGCGCCATTGCCACAGCGACGCCCGAAACATTTCGAGAAGTGTCGCGGAAGTGGGCCTCTGGAATCGCCGTCGTAACTGCAGTCGATAGTCACGGAGCGCTTTTCGGCACCACGATGAGCGCCGTCGTCAGCCTATCGATCAGCCCCCTGCAATACCTGATATGCATCGACAGAAAGTCGAACTCGCTCCCCGCCATCACTTCGACAGGGTGGTTTTGCATCAACATGCTCTCCTCATCCCAAGAGCGCATTGCGATGACGTTTGCAAAGAAGGGGACAGATAAGTTTTCGGCGATTTCCTATCGAGAAGGTCTAAATCGATTACCAATTATCCAGGACGTCGCCTCATATATTATCTGTCACCTGAACAGCAGCTTTGATGGCGGCGATCACGTCATAATCGTTGGCGATGTCATCGAGATCGGTCTCCACGATGCGTCTCCGCTGGTCTATTTGAATGGACGCTTTAATAACGGATGACTTGCGGGGAACACATGAAATATGAGAATACGCTCCTCTTTATTGACGGAGAATGGTGCTCCGGCTCTGAGAAGCAAACGATCCCGATCTTTAATCCAGCAACTGACGAGGAGATCGGTCACGTCGCTAAGGCGACGGTGGCCGATCTCGACCGTGCAGCTGCGTCCGCCGAGAAGGCGTTCCATGTTTGGCGGAGAACGCCCGCGGTGGAACGCGGAGTTACGCTACGTAAGGCAGCTGGCCTGCTCCGCGATCGACTAGAGTCCATCGCCCATGTTCTCACCTTGGAGCAAGGTAAGCCTCTTTTGGAAGCGCGAGCGGAGATCGCGAGTTGCGCCGATGCCTTCGAATGGGCTGCTGAAGAGGGAAGGCGGCTCTATGGGCGCGTGATACCGTCGCGTGCAGCAGGCGTTGCGCAATATGTCGTACGTGCTCCAGTAGGCCCGGTTGCTGCGTTCACCCCGTGGAATTTCCCCGCGAGCCAAGTCGCGAAGAAGCTTGCTCCAGCGTTGGCTGCCGGATGCTCCGTGATCGTCAAGGCCTCGGAAGAGGTGCCACGATCTGCCGCGGCAATCATCACGTCACTTGTCGATGCTGGCATTCCAACAGGTGTTGTCCAGCTCGCATACGGCACTCCCGATGAAATATCGCGGCACCTGATTGCCCACCCGGCGATTCGGAAGATCTCCTTCACCGGCTCTGTTCCGGTTGGAAAACATCTAGCTGCGCTCTCGGGCGAGCAGATGAAGAGGACGACGATGGAACTCGGCGGGCATGGGCCGGCGATTGTCTTCAAAGACGCCGACATATCCTCAGCCGCGGCGCTGCTCGTTTCAGGCAAGTATCGCAACGCCGGTCAAACCTGCGCCGCGCCGACGCGGTTTATGGTACACAACGATGTTTATCATGAGTTCGTCGCAGCTTTTGTTGAAAAGACACAATCGCTTGTCGTTGGCAACGGTCTGGATGCGACAACGCAGATGGGCCCCCTCGCGAACGAACGCAGAGGGAAACTCTTCGATCAATTTGTGGACGACGCGAGGCAGCGAGGCGCAAAGCTCATGTGCGGCGGCGAGAGCTTATTTACTCGCGGAACATTCAGGCAGCCAACAGTACTTGCGAATGTCGATCCATCGATGCGAGTCATGAACGATGAGCCATTCTGCCCAATCGCGCTCATTAGCGGCTTTGACAATCCAAATGAAGCTGTTGCAGAGGCTAACCGATTGCCCTTCGGGCTCGCCGGATATGCCTTCACGGAATCATCGGCGAACGCTCAGTTCCTGGCGGAGAATCTTGAGGTCGGTATGCTCAGCATCAACCACCTGGGCCTTGCCTTGCCGGAAACGCCCTTTGGCGGCGTCAAAGAGTCTGGGTACGGTTCCGAGGGTGGCCTAGAATCAACTGAAGGCTATCTCAATACCAGATTCATCACCAATAAGGCCTACTAGGCGTCATGCCATTTGGGCAATCGACCACGACGACTCTGTGAGGAGCAATGTCCCCTTCAACTATCAACGAAAGAGTCAGCATCACACGACTTGGTGGTCAGGATTACAACTTCTTTTTTGGTTACTATAATAAGACGCCGTGGGACGGGCAGGGTCGCCTTATCCTAGGCCACCAAGTCGATGAACCTAACTTCCGCATTGGCAGAAATAGCGGCTGCAATGTCGGTTATTTTGATGAAGCGCGTGAGTTTCGGCTGGTTGATCGAACCCAAGCCTGGAACTGGCAAATGGGGAGCCAACTACAATGGCTCACCGGCATGCCTGGCCGTAACATAATCTACAATATTCGTACGTCGCACGACGCGGGTGGCCCGTATCCCAACATCGGTGCGCGGATTACCGACGTGGATACGGGGCGCACTCGCGATCTCAATATCCCGATTTACGTCGTAGCCGCGAACAGCAAATTCGCGATGTGCATTGACTATCGACGTCTCTACAAAACGCATGAGACGATCGGCTACTGCGCACTCGCGGGACGGCTTCCACTGGATAATGCACCGGACGATGATGGCATTTGGCGCCTCGACATTGCAAGCGGCGACTCGACACTCGTTGTCAGTTACCGCCAACTTTACGAGCTTGCTCATAAGCCATCCATGGATAAGGCAATTCATTGGGTGAGCCATATTGAGATAAATCCGTCATCAACACGTGTGCTCTTCCTTCACCGATGGACAGAGCGTGTTGAAGACGAGACCTGCTTCTTGCATCGCTTGATCACAATGGATCCGGATGGAAGCAACTTACGTCTCCTTGAATGCTCTGATCATCCATTGCCGCAGCTGGCTCGGCGGTTCGATTCAAAGGCCGTAGGTACCTACGACTACGAAAAGTCCGAATACCAGATCTCTCACCCGTTATGGCGGGATGATAGCAGCATCGTCGTCTGGGGACCTCACGCCGGACGTATAAACTATCAGGTTTACCAAGACGCGCACAATGGCTTAGTCCAGACTATTGGCGACGGCCTCCTAAGAGAGAACGGACACATGTCCTATTCACCTGTGAATATGCGCTGGCTTTTGAGCGATACGTATCCGCATTCCGAGACCAACCTGCGTGATCTCTTCCTTTTCGATGCCAACAATGAAGTCCGGCTCGACCTCGGAAGCTTTTATACTGATCCAACTCTGGCTAAAGAGAACCGGTGTGATCTTCACCCAAGGTGGAGCCGCGATGGGAAGTGCGTTTGCATCGACTCCTATCACGAGAGACGGAGGCGAATGTACACAATTGATGTCTCCGCTCTCGTGTAGTGCTTGTTGTTTTCCCTATCCAGCGACAGCAGGTGTCTAAAAGCAAGGGAACGTTGTTTTCCGCAAGGCATCCGTCCAAGGGCATTTCGACCTACCTTGAGCGCTCAGCTCATCGAATCTCGTTGAAATTCAGCATAACGACCTCGCTGAAGGGGCTTGCTTGCCTCTTACAGCGGCGGGAATACTTCGAATGGTAGCTATCCGCCGTCCGATCCGGTTTCGATCGAGTACAATGGAGCAAACGTGACCACATACAGTGGACCTGTCTTTGACATGGCCGTACAACAGTTCGAAGTGATCGCTGATCACCTGTCTGTGCCGCAGGACGCGAGGGCGCGCTTGTTAATACCAAAGCGCGCGATCACTGTATCTTGTCCTATTCATCGAGACGACGGCACGACGGCGGTTTTTGAAGGGTATCGAGTTCAGCATCACCTCACGCTAGGACCTACGAAAGGCGGCACGCGCTTCGCGGCTAGTGTGGACCTCGGCGAGGTTGCTGCGCTTGCGATCTGGATGAGTTGGAAGTGCGCCCTAACCGGCTTGCCCTATGGTGGCGCCAAGGGCGGCATCAGCGTCGATCCATCGAATCTATCAAGGCGCGAACTAGAGGCATTATCACGCCGCTACATGCAGGAGATGATCCCCTTCGTTGGCCCTCACACTGATGTCATGGCCCCCGATATGGGGACCAACGAGCAGGTGATGGCGTGGTTTATGGACACCTATTCGATGTATCAGGGCCGGACCGTGACGGAGATCGTTACCGGTAAACCGGTCAGCGCCGGAGGGACATTGGGACGCCGCGAGGCGACAGGGCGGGGCGTCGCGCATCTGACGCGCCGCGTGATGAACGAACAGGGCATCAATCTGAACCATGCAACGGCTGCTGTGCAGGGCTTCGGAAATGTCGGCTCGATCGCCGCACTTGAGCTTCACCATATGGGCGTTAAAGTGATCGCCGTCAGCGACCACACCGGCGCGCTCTACTGCGCTTCCGGCCTCAACATTCCAGAACTCGTGGTACATGCGGCAACACATGGCAGTCTCTCGGGGTATTCGAGTGAACTAGCCTTCGATCCGCAGGAAGTCCTCACGCTGTCTTGTGATGTTCTTGTGCCAGCCGCGATGGAGCGGGTCATCGACGCTGCTGTCGCCACGAAGCTGCGTTGCCGTATTGTCGCTGAAGGGGCCAATGGGCCGACGACACCGGAAGCCGATCTGGTTCTTACGCAGCGACAGAATGAGATCTTCCTGATCCCGGATATTCTGTGCAATTCCGGCGGGGTAGTGGTGAGCTATTTCGAATGGGTGCAGGATCTGCAACAACTCTTCTGGGAAGAGGAGGAAGTAGTACGACGCGAATACCAGATTCTCGATCGAGCGTTCGATCGGATGGTGGCGAGGGCGAGCCGCGACAAGGTGTTCAATCGCACGGCGGCCATGGCCATAGGCGTCGAGCGGGTGCGGGGCGCCAAGAATACGCGAGGTCTATTTCCATGAGGGACGGCCTGGTCGGATTCCGTGATGTATTTGCCCGAACCCGCAATGGTTCACATCGAGCCTTATTAGCGCCGGCGAGCCGCAATGGCCACAACCTGAATGGGATGGCGGTTGTATCAAGCGCACGGATAGTCGCTAATTCCATAGCGGTATGATGCCATCATGTTGCAACTCCGCGCTCAGTTTCAGAACAGCTTCTGCGGCGCATAGATGCAGGCCTAAGCGCTCCGACATAATCCCACATGATCATGCTCGCCTCCAAACTCTCGAACCGGATTTCCTCCATGTTCGACGCGATCACTCAATCGAATTAGAAATGGATACAGAGATGTCATTAGAAGTAGTAGATACGATCGTGATCGGAGCCGGTCAGGCAGGGCTGGCTATGAGTGAACATCTGACTTCGGCTGGTATTCCTCACGTCGTCTTGGAAAGGCACCGGATCGCGGAGAGATGGCGAACAGCCCGGTGGGACTCGCTGGTGGCTAATGGTCCCGCGTGGCATGACCGTTTCCCCGGCCTAACATTTCAGACGCACCCTGATGCGTTCCCGGGTAAGGAGGAGATCGCGGACTATTTCGTTGCCTACGCAAAGAAGATTGCCGCGCCGGTGCGCTGTGGGGTGGAGGTTACGGCCGTACAACGGAACGAGGGACGATTGGGCTTTCGAGTGGAAACCTCGCAAGGGACGTTGGAGGCAAATAACGTAGTTGCAGCGATCGGTCCATTCCAGATTCCGACAATACCTCAAGTAGTACCGCAGGACATTGGAGTCGTCCAAATTCACTCGAGCGACTACCGAAACCCGGAGCAGTTGCCTAGAGGGGCCGTGTTGGTTGTTGGCGCAGGATCTTCCGGAAGCCAGATCGCAGACGAACTTCTGCGCTCTGATCGGAAGGTCTATCTCTCCGTGGGCCCCCACGAACGCCCCCCGCGCTCCTACCGCGGCTACGACTTCTGCTGGTGGCTCGGCGTCTTGGGAAAGTGGGATAATGAAGCAAGAGTTCGCGGTACCGAGCACGTAACGATCTCCGTCAGTGGGGCCCGTGGGGGATACACGGTCGACTTCAGGAAGCTCGCCGCAGACGGAATGATGCTTGTTGGCTCAACTGAAGCGTTCGAGGCAGGCAACGTAACGTTTGCCAGTGATCTCGCGAAGAATGTCGCGATGGGTGACGCCTCGCTCTTCACTCTGTTGGATGAGGCCGATGAATACGTTAGGCGGAATGGACTTGCACTTCCGGAGGAGCCTGAAGCGCGCAGGTTACTCCCGGACCCGGACTGCCTAATGAATCCGCAGCGTGAGCTCAATCTAAAGACTGCCGGCGTGAATACGATCATCTGGGCGACGGGCTTTTCGTCGGACTACAGCTGGCTTAAGGTCAAGGCCTTCGACGAGGCCGGAAAACCCGAACACCAACGTGGGGTATCCTCGGAGCCGGGCGTCTACTTTGTGGGCTTGCCTTGGCAATCTAGGCGAGGGTCCGCTTTTATCTGGGGTGTCTGGCATGACGCTAAATATATTGCTGATCGTATCTCTACTCGGCGGCGTTACCTGGAACATCACGTCGTAAAATCGGAGAAAGTTGATCCACGAAAAGCGACGGGAGGCCCCTAAGTTTTTTGGCGAAACAGTTCACCAGTTGGGGTTGCGGGTGCTGACACGTAAGAAGGAGCAAGAAGTGGCTCATAGGCGGATTCGGAAATTCAATACGAAACACACTTATCCGGAGCAGAAGCTCGACAATGATCTATGTCAGGCAGTGGTGACTAGCGGCGGAAAAATTATTTGGCTACGGGGCCAGTGCCCCCAGAGCTTGAATGACGCCGTCAACATCGACAGCCATGATCCTGTCGAGCAGACGCATAAGGTGATGCAGAATATTAAGCAACTCATCGAAGAAAGTGGCGGTAAGATTGAACATTTGGTCAAGGTTGTCGTTTACCTTACCGACGTGCGGCATCGGGAGGCCGTTTATCGAACGATGGGTCAGTACATAAAGGGCGTGCATCCCGTGTCCACAGGACTTGTTGTCCAAGCGTTGGCGCGACCTGAGTGGCTTGTTGAAATCGACGCCACAGCGGTGATACCCGAGTGAGCGTATGACGTTTTCCCTAGTTGCTCGGTGCGACCAGACTGGAATGTTCGGCGTAGCGATTTCGTCTTCATCTCCGGCTGTCGCTTCAAGGTGTTCATTCGCGCGAGCTGGTGTCGGCGCGGTCGCTTCGCAGAACGTAACTGATCCCTCGCTAGGACCATTGGCCTTGGATGCGATGGAGAGCGGCATGTCCGCGTGGGAAGCCGTCGAAGAAGTGAAACAACGTAGTCGATTTATCGAGTATCGCCAGCTACTGGCAGTTGACCGCGACGGAAATGCCGCTGTTTATTCAGGGCCCAATTCACTAGGCATATGGGCTCAGACGAGCGGAGAAAATGTCGCGGCCGGCGGCAATCTCCTAGCAAATGACGGAGTACCGCACGCAATTGTCGATGCATTCATTGGTTCGTCAGGGCATCTTGGTGACCGCCTGATTGCGTCACTAAGAGCCGGGTTGGCCGCCGGCGGGGAGGCCGGTCCGTTACACTCAGCCGGCATGAAGCTTGTTGACCAAGTCAGTTGGCCAGTCGTGGACCTGCGCTGCGACTGGACACAAGAGTGTCCGATCGAACTGCTCGTTTCTGCCTGGAAGGTCTACAAACCCCAACTTAACGCCTACGTGAAGCGCGCGCTTGATCCACGAGCGGCTCCTTCGTTCGGCGTCCCGGGTGACGAATAGCGCTCCGACGAGCGCTCGCCATTGGCCGCACCGCTCCCTTGATCGTCTTCATGACGCGGTGCCAGAGCACAGAGTAGATTGAGCTATACGCTTCAAGTCAGCAGTCTACGCAAACCCGCGGATGTTGACAGAAGACCCCTGAATTGTGGGCATTGGCAAATGTCGGGCAGATTGGGGTTAATTTTGTATCGACCTTTCATAGCGGAGATCTGATGCTGTCTCGGACAACCATGATGACGCTGTAGTCTGGCGACGAGCGAACGCTACGAACCTCAGAAGAACTGGAAAACTGAGCAAAATACAGATGGACAGCATCGCCATTATTCAGAGGTTGGTTGCGTTTCCGACCGTCAGCCAGGAATCAAACCTCAATTTGATTGACTTTGTCGTTCAGCTGCTTCGCGAAAACGGCGTGACCTGCCGTCTTGTCTATTCGCAGGACGGGCGAAAAGCGAGTTTGCTGGCTACGATCGGACCCGATGATCGGCCAGGCGCAATTCTCTCAGGTCATACGGACGTCGTTACGGCCGATGATCAGAGCTGGACCAAACCGCCATTTAGCGCCACACGACAAGACGGTAAGCTGTATGGTCGTGGAACTGCAGACATGAAAGGCTTTGTGGGCTGTGCCATTTCCGCCGCGCTTAAGGCGTCGAAGACACGCTTAAATGCGCCTCTCTACCTGGCACTATCATATGATGAAGAGATTGGCTGTGTAGGAGTGCGAGGTCTGCTTGACTCGATGGTGAATGAGCTGCAACGGCAATCTTTCTGTATCGTTGGTGAGCCAACAAATATGAACGTTGCAATCGGACACAAAGGCAAGGTTGCGGCTCGCGTTACTTGCGTTGGCCGGGAATGCCATTCCGCATTGGCGCCTACCGGGATAAACGCGATCCATTTGGGTTGCGAATTTGTCGAAGCCATCCGCAGAGAGCAAGCTAAGTTGTGCGACGAGGGCGCGCGGGATGCGAGCTACGAAATTCCGTATACAACGCTTCACGTCGGCACGATTAAATCGGGGGGAATGCTCAATATTGTGCCGAGCCGATGCGAGTTAGAGTTCGAGATCAGGAATGTCGCAGCGGAGATACCTGAGGAGATATTGAGTAGGCTGCGAACTAGAGCGAGTGAAATCGCCAATGGCGCAAGGACCATCGCGTCCGAAGCCGCTATAAATATTGATGTAGTCAACAGTTATCCCGGGCTCAATATCGCCTGCGACGCCCCGGTCGTCCATCTTGTCAAGTCTCTCACCGGTGACGCCAACGTGGTGAAGGTGCCATTCGGAACGGAAGCCGGCCTGTTTTTGCAGAGACTGGGGGTTCCAACGATCGTTTGCGGACCGGGGTCGATGCAGCAGGGTCACAAGCCGGATGAGTTTATCGAAATTGACCAGATTGACCGCTGCGACAAGATGTTAGATAGATTGATTGACCGACTAGCAAGCGGCCATGGCTTCCCCTGAGCGAGGCGTTGCGGCCCGATGCGGCAGGAACTCGCGCAACGATGTGACTTGCGCCCAGACATAGAGTGAGCCCGGGAGACCGCGGCGGTGAGATCGCCGAACTACCCCGCTAGACCATCACCCACTTGGGTGGCGCGGGAACCGAGCTGCCTGCGGGGTTGGACCAGCCGCTCCCGCCCGGCTGGGGCGAGACATAGGCTTCTTGGCACCACCGACCATCAAATCAGCACTCGAAGACTGCGAAGCTCGGACTGCTCAAAATCCAGCTCGCGAAGGATTTCAGCCGGCGTCCGCTCGAGGATATCGCCTCGCGAATCGCTGACGCCTGACGCGCTCTGCTCTGAACTCGACCGGACGCAAGACTGCAAGCTCAAGTTCAAAGGCGGGAGAGCTGTTGGCCACCGCCAACGTCGATATGAATGCCGATCGCATAAGGGATCTCTCCGCGAACAGGGAGGGTCACGGCCCGGCCGATCTCTTCAGGCCCCAGCGCGCCATTGGAATGCCGCCGGTGGCGATCAAATCGTCATAACGATCCTTCGCCGCGGCTGTCATCTCGGTGCGAATGATGACGAAGCTGTTCGCCTCACGACTGGCTTCCGAGCCTATCACCATCTACGACGTCAGGCCGGGTGTCATTCCAACGCCCGCCTTGCTGATACAACAGTCGGCCCTGTTTTCGCCGATGATCTCTGCATTCGCCGAGCCGATGAAGATCACCGATCCCGGGCGCCTTTCGACGAGGCCCAGGCACCTCCTCGCAAAACACTGTGTGAGGAAAAAGCCGGCACGAAGGTTGATGTCCAGCGTCCGATCGTAGCTTTCCGGCTCAAGGTCGAGGATATCCCCGCGCTGCAGTGCTGCAGTGAGCTTACGCTAGCATTGTTGACCAGGCAGGTGGCTCGCCGAGCTCTCCCGCAATCCGGGCCAGCAACGCATCGTTTCCCGATCTCGGAAAACATCGTATCTATAATACCGGTCGGGAGCCGGAATTGGCTCCTGCTCCAGATCCTCGGGACTCACGTGGGCGACGGTGAAATTGGCCTTACCGAGCGCGTCGGCGATTGCACGACCGATTCCACGCCCTGCGCCCGTAACGACCGCCACGTCCCTCATCGGTCGCGTCCTCCCACCGGCGCCGCCAGCGCACGAGACGGCCACCACAAACCGCACCTCGGAGCTCACCTGCGAACGATTGAACTAAGCTGGAAGTACCGCTCCGCCTTCTCGACCGAGTTCGGCAAGTTGTTCGAAGAGATTGCGCTCGATCGCGATCCCGACCTGGTCCGCTTGCGCGCGCAGTTCTGCCGCGCGCTCGCCGGGAATGCGGCCATTTCCTCCGACCGCTGCGAGATAGCGCTGCGTCCAAGCCTGCATGTTCTGATCGAAAGCATCTTTGCCGATGAGCGCCGCCGGATCGAACACGAAGCCGAAGGCGCCGACGCCGCCCGGGGCGCCGCCTTCCGACAACAGGGGCCTTGCCCCGGTCAGCACTCCCGCAAGCACTTCCACGATCATCGCCAGCGCGAGTCCCTTGTGACCGGCGGCCGGTAGGATCGAGCCGGCGAGCGCCGCGGTCGGGTCGGTCGTCGGCCGGCCCTCCGCGTCGATCGCCCAGCCTTCCGGGATCGGCAGGCCATCGCGTAGGGCGACGTGGATCTTGCCGCGCGCGACATTGCTCATCGCGAAGTCGATCAGCAGCGGTGGTCCGTCCGGCCTCGGCGCTGCAAATGCAATGGGATTGTTACCGATTGCCGGCCGCGTTGCGCCCCCGGGAGCCATCACCGGCTGGGTCACCTGCGACAGGAAGCCGACCCTGCCGCTTTCGGCGACGTCGAGCAGATGCGAGCCGACTGCGCCAAGATGTCCGGCGTTGCGGATCAAAAAGGGGACGAACGGTCGGGTCGGGCCAAGCGCATCCATCGCCAGTGCCAACGCCTTGGGGCCAACGATTTGTCCAAGCCCAAGATCGGCGTCGATTACCAACACCGTGCCATGCCAGCCGCATTTGATATCCGGCCTCGGGTTCAAGCCGCGGCGCGCGAGCTGGCGCCAATACGAGGGCAGACGCGCGATGCCATGGGTCCGTACGCCCGTGATGTCGGCGAGCAGCAGACGACGGGCTGCCAGCCTCGCGTCATCTTCGCCGAGTCCGGCCCGCGCGAAGATGGTTGCGACCCACGCTTCGAGCGGCGGCAGCAGCATGTTGATCGTCTCCATCGCCCGGCTTTCTATCTCAAATCTCGAACAGCAGCTCCGGGCGCGGGGTAACCTCGCCGCGTTCGACCTTGCGGACGATATCGACGATCCGCTCATGCGCCGGCGCTGCGCAGCCGGCCTCCTTCGCCTTGCGGACGATGAAGCCGTTGATCTCACCGATCTCGGTGCGCCGCCCCTTCTGGATATCCTGTGCCATCGAGGGACGCTGCAAATTGCTGCGCGCCTGCGAACCGGTTCCCTTCTGCATGTGCCGCTCGACCTCGGCCAGCGCCGTGGCGTCGCCTTCGGATGCCGAGCGTAGCAGGTTCGGCTCGATGCCCGTGATGTGCTCGAGGTCGAGGCCGAGCGACTGGCCGGTCCGGATCGCTTCGCCGCCGAGGCGGATGACGAGGCGGCGGATCACGGGATGGGCGTCGCGTTCGTTTCCGCTCATGCCGGTCGCGGCGCTGACGCCGTTGCGCATGCCGTTGACGCAGAGCTTCGACCAGCGCACGCCCCACAGATTGGTAGTGACGCCAGAGCCGTCGATCGGGGTAAACAGGGCGTGCAGCTCCTTCACGCGCGGCGTCACGCGCCCATGGACCTCACCGACGAGAATCGATTTGGTCTCGAAGTCGCGCGGCATGGTGCGACGGACGCAGCCCGGTTCATAGAGATCGACGGCGAAATTATTGCCGACGATGCAGCCGACCGTGCGTCCCCATCCGACGACGCCGGCGATGATCTCCTCGTTGATCGAATTCTGCGCCGAGACGACGTAGCCCTGCGGCGAGAGATACGGCCTGATGAGGGTCGTGCACCATTCGGTATCGTAGGATTTGCTGGAGATGATCGCGATATCGATCGGCCGCTGCCTCGAAAGGCTCTGCACCTCGGTGAGGTGCATCGTCGGGACCGAAACGATGCAGGTTTCCTCATCCCTCATGCCGGACAGATGCAGCCCGCGTTGGCGGATCGTCTCGATGTGCTCGGGCCAGGGATCGATCAGCGTGACGTCGTTGCCGGTGCGCGCCAAATGGCCGCCGAGATAGCTGCCGACAGCGCCGGCGCCGACGATTGCGATACGTTTCTTCATTACCATTGTTCCTTCGTCGTCGGCCTTGGTTCTTACTATGCCGTCGGTGCGCGGCGAACGAGCTTGTCGAGAACGTGCCGGCAACTCGCGATCTCGCCGGGCGAAATGCCGGACAGTTCCTTTGCCTCGATTGCGCGGGCGCGCGCGTGTAGTGCGTGGTTGCGGTCGCGTCCCATGGCCGTGAGTGTCAAGCCGCCGCTAGCGTCGGCCTCGACGAGGCCCATGCGCACTAGCTCGTTCACGGTGCTCTCCGCGGCGTTGAGCCCGAGAAACAATTCAGGCAGCAAGCTCGCGAGCGTGCGTCCCGGCAACGTTTCGATCGCGGCCATCAACCGGCTCTGCAGGACGCTGAGACCTTCGGCATGGCGACCCTCGTCGAGCGCTGCCGAGAGCACGCCATGGGCACGATACATCAGCGCCGTCATGAACTCATTCATCGGGCCGCCGGCGTGCGCCTGTCCGGTCGCCTTCGACAGGTCGGTGGGATCGGCGAAGTCGGCGGCCATGCAATAGCGTCCTTGCGCAAACAGTAGCGGGCCGCGGTCGTGGCGCACGAAGCGTTCGACTTCACCCAGCATGATCAGATGATCGCCGCCGGGATATTCGGCCGCCTTGCGGCATTCGAAGCTGCACAGCGTTCCCTCGAGCAGCGGTGCGCCGCCGATGCCGCGCTTCCAGGAGACGCCCCCGAACTTGTCGCCGCCCGAGCGGCCAAAATGATTTGAGAGAGCGATCTGGTCGCTGGATAGAATGTTTACGGCGAAATGCGTGGCGACCTTGAAGGTCGGGAAGCTCTGGCTCGTTCGCTTGGCCGACCACAGCACGAGCGGTGGATCGAGCGAGACCGAGGAGAACGAGTTCGCCGTCATTCCGACGAGCTCGTCACCGTGAGCGGCGGTGACGACGGTCACGCCGGTCCCGAATTGGCCGAGGCAGCGCCGAAACGCGGCCGGATCTGCCTTGGGATCGCCGCTGTCGACGGCCGCGATGGTCGGGGAGAACTGCTGCATGGCGTGCACTCGGCCTTCTGGTCAGTCGCTCGGAGGTTGCTGCGAATATCCTGATCACGCAGCGTGGGAGTACATCGGCCGTCCCGCCACCGGCATTTCCGCTGCGAGGATCGTACCGCTCTTCGATTCCGTGATGAAGAGTGTCCGCCGATCCGGACCGCCATAGGCGCAATTGGTGGTGAGAAGTCCCTTCGGAGACTTGATGCGCAGCATCGGTTCTCCGAGCGCGCTGAACAGCCAGGTGGCGCCGAGGCCGACGTGACAGATCGCGATATTGTCGTCCTCGTCGATCGCAAGGCCATCGGGGCCGCCACCTCCGGAAAGCTGGATGAAGGTGCCAACCTTGCTTGCGGTGCCGTCGCGCATCAGCGGCACCCGCCAGATCGCATTGGCGCGCGTCACCGCCAGAAACAGCATCGTCTCGGCCTTGTTGAGCACGAGGCCATTCGGGCTCGGAATCCGGTCGAGCACGCAATCGAGCTGGCCACTGGGTCGCAATCGATAGAGGCGGCCGCTCGGATCATGCAATCCGGTCTGCCCCTGATCGGTGAAGTACATGTCGCCGTTCGAGGCGAACACGAGATCATTGACGCCCTTGAATCGCTGCAACAGCGAGCGCTCCAGGAAGGGCTCGACGCGACCCGTGGCCGGGTCGAACACCATGATGCCCTGCTTGTGGTCGGTGATGAAGCCGCGCCCGTCCCTGTGAAACTTCAGGCCGTTCGGCTCACCGTCGTACTCCGCGCCAACACTGACCTCACCGTTCGGCGTGATGCGCAACAGGCGGCCCCAAGGAATGTCGACGACCCAGAGATCGTCATTGCGGTCAAAGGATGGGCCTTCGAGAAAGGTCGGCGTCGGTGCGCCGTGAAACTGCACCTCAGCCCATTCCGAGCGCTGGCCGCTCTTGAACAGATGCTCGGGGATTGCAGTGAAGACGCGCGCCTCCACGCTTGGCGGTGCTGCATACATCGTCGAGTTCTCCCGTGCGCGGAGTTAATCCGCGTCTCGTTAAGCCGCGCATTCCGTGACGACACGTGAGCGCAACCGGCTTGACAGCCGTGGTGATTGGCTATCTATTCTTATATAAGGATAACGTTCCGAAATGAGAACGCAAGGAAAAACCGGGGCGTCGCGCCAGCGCGATGCGGCTCGGCTTTTCGGAGGGAGCGACTTCATGCGTGGCGGCATGCACTTGATCGGGTTTCTGATCAACTCGCCTATCAATCACACGATCCTGAGCTGGTCGGATCCCGCCGATCAGCGTCTCGAGGCGATGGGAAGCCTGAAGCGCTGGCAGAGGCTTGCGCAGACCTATGAGCGCGGCCTGTTCGATGGGCTGTTCTTCGCGGATACGCCGGGTGTGTTCGACCGCTACAAGGAGCGTTCCGACGAGGCGGTGCGCTACGGCGTGTGCTGGCCGCCGCACGATCCGGTCGTTCTGCTGAGTGCACTCGCCGCCGCCACCGATCGGCTCGGCCTTGCGGTGACGCTCTCCATTTCGGCCAATCATCCCTATCAGGCGGTCCGCTCGCTCTCGACGCTCGACTATATGAGCGGCGGTCGGGTCGGCTGGAACATCGTCACTGGCCATCTGCGCGGCGAGTACCGTGCACTCGGTCTCAATCAACTCGATCACGACCAGCGCTACGATCGCGCCGATGAATATATGGAAGTCTGTCGTGCGCTCTGGAGCGGGGTGCGCGAGGGCGCGGTCCAGGCCGACAGGACGACAGGCGTCTATGCTGATCCGGCCAAGGTGGACATCATCAATCACGAGGGCGAGTATTTCCGCTGCCATACGGTGCCGCCGGCTTTGCCGTCGCGGCAGGGCCATCCGGTGCTGTTCCAGGCCGGATCCTCCGGCCGCGGCCAGCGCTTCGCGCAGAAGCACGCCGACGTGGTGTTCTCCATTCAACCGCATCTGGGCGGCATGAAAACCTTCATGCAGGAGCTCGGCGCAGCATCGGGGAGCGCGGCCGCGCCCAAGGTGACGTTCGGCGTGCAGCCGATTCTCGGAAGCTCCGAGGCGGAGGCGAGGCGCCGGCTCGACGAATTCGCCGCGCGCATTCCGCTTGAGGCCGCGCTGAGCCGCTTGTCCGGTTCGCTCGGGGTGGATTTCAGCCAAGTCGAGCTCGATCTGCCGCTCGAGGAGCAGAAGACGCAGGCATCGCAGGGTCTGATGAAGGCCATGTCGGCCTCGTTCGAGAATCGCCGCTTCACGCTGCGCGAGGCGGCGGTACGCTGGGGCCTTGCGGTCGGCATGCCGCAACTGATCGGAACACCGGAGCAGGTTGCCGATCAGCTCGAGACGATCTGGCGGGAGACCGGGTGCCACGGTTTCAATATCACGCCGACGACCACGCCCTCCAGCGTCGAGGAATTCGTTGACCAGGTGATCCCAATTCTGCAGAAACGAGGTGTGTTCCGCACCGCATATGAGGGCGAGACGTTCCGCGAAAATTTGCTGAACTGAACGGCAACGGCCACGCGAGTTGGCCGCGTTCCAACGAGTATCGTTACGAGCAGGGAGGAGATCGTGACAATGAATCACACTCGGAGAGCGTTCGTGAAGACGACGCTGCTCGCGGGCATCGGCGCGCCGGCCCTTGGTCTTTTCGCGCCGAACATCGCGCGGGGGCAGGGGGCGGTCACCCTGAAATTCGCTCATCCCGACAGCAACCTCCATCCCAACCACAAGATGGCGGAAGCCTTTGCGGGCCGGGTAGGCGAACGCACCAATGGCGCTGTCAAGATCGATATCTTCGCCGGCGGACAGCTTGGCTCCAGTGTCAGCATCGCGACCGGCGTTGCGACCGGGACGGTCGATCTCGTGTACCACACCGCGGGATTCCTCTCCTCCATCTTCCCAATGATGCAGGTGCTCGATCTGCCGTTCCTGTTCCGCGACGCGCGCAGCGGCGAAAGGGTGACCGATGGCGAGATCGGCCAGATGATCTTCGCCAGCCTCGCGCCGAAGAATGTCTATGGCCTGGCCTGGAGCACCAATGGCTGGCGGGTGGTGGAGACCACCAGAAAGGTCGTGCGAGCTCCCGACGACCTTTCCGGGATGAAGTTCAGGATCCAGCAAAGCCCGGTCTTCGTCGCGATGGCCAAGGCATTCAACGCCCAGCCCGTGTCGCTCGACGTTTCCGAGATGTATCTGGCGCTGACGCAGAACACGATCGACGGCTACGAATTCCCGCTGCTCTCCGTCGTCGCGACCAAGCTGCACGAGGTGACGAAATTCGTTTCCGAAACCAATCACACCTACAACGCGATGGCGCTGCTCGGCTCGAAGTTCAAGCTCGACAAGCTCGATCCGACGCACCTGAAGGTCCTGCGTGAGGAAGCGCTGCGGTTCGGCAACGACACCCGCAAGTCGATCGTCGAGGCCTCCGCCGCGGCCAAGAAAACCTGCCAAGATGCCGGCATCCAGTTCAACCCCGTCGACTACGCGCCGTTCAGGCAAAAGGTCGAGCCCGTGTTCGCTCAGTTCCGCACGTCGATGGGCGAGCAGCTCATCGACAAACTGCTGAAAGCCGCCGAGGGATGACCGAGCAGGTCTGTGATGTTCCGGCTTCAGGGCACAGCCACGCTCTGTCGCGCTTTGGTCTCGGTGCCATCGCCGAGATCATGGTGGCGATCGCGCTGGCGTTGCAGCTGGCCATCACGCTGCTCTCCGTGCTGATTCGCGAGGTGACGCCGTTCTCCATCCTGTCGGTGGACGAAACCGCAAAATTGTCGCTGAGCGTGATTGCCTTCATGGGCGGCGCCATCGCCTATCGGCGCGCCGAACATGCCTCGATCGAGGTCATCACAAAGCGTTTGACCCCGCACTGGCGACAGGTCCTGGGCTGCGTGGTCGACCTTGGGGTGCTGGTGACGGCGATATCCATCCTCCGGGGCAGCGCCTCGCTGTTCATGGTCCGTCTCGACGAGCATCTGCCGATCACGGGTTGGCCGACCGCCACCCTGGTCGTGCCGCTCGGGCTCGGGCTGCTGCTGATCGCCCTGACCGCCGCCGAGCGGCTCTTGGCAAAGCGCGGGCGACCGCTCCTGGTCGCGCTTGCCGCCGCTACCGTGCTTGCCGGCTGCCTGTTCGCCGATGCCAGCCTCTTCACACAGACTTTCAGCTCGCGATATTCGCTGGTGGCGCTCTTGATCGTGCTGTTCGCCATGATCGGCATCGGCATGCCGATCGGCTTCGCACTGATGGCGGGCTCGCTGATCTACCTCCTGGCCAACGACATTCCACTGGTCGCGATCGCGCAGAGCATGATCGACGCCAACAGCAACTTCATCCTGCTGGCGTTACCGTTCTTCATCCTCGCCGGCGGTATCATGGATCAGGGCGGAATCAGCGTGCGCTTCGTGCGCTTTGCGATGTCGCTGGTCGGCCATTTCCGTGGCGGTCTGCTCCAGGTGGTGGTGATCACGACCTATCTCGTGTCGGGTATCTCCGGATCGAAAGCGGCCGACGTGGTCGCCGTAGGATCCGTCATGCGGCGAGAGCTTGAAAGAACGGGCTACAAGCCCCAGGAATCCGCCGCGGCGCTGGCGGCATCGGCCGCAATGTCCGAGACGATCCCGCCGAGCATCGCGATGCTGATCCTCGGAACGGTGACACCGGTTTCGATCGGCACGCTGTTCGTCGCCGGTCTGATACCCGCGGCAGTGATTGCCGTGATGCTCATGCTGCTGATCTATGTTTCCGCCCGCAACAGCGGTTTGTCCGCCAATCCCAAAGCGACCGCCGGAGAGCGAGCCAGGGCCGGCACGGACGCGTTGCTGCCGCTCGGCATGCCGGTCATCATGATCCTCGGCATCAAGTTCGGCTTCGCCACACCGACCGAAGTGTCCTCGATCGCCGTGCTGTATGGGCTTGTCCTCGCATCCGTGTTCTATCGCGCGCTCACGCTCAGGGCATGCGCCAGAATCCTGATTGAAGCCGGACGGCTGACAGGGATGGTTCTGTTCATCGTCGCGGCCGCGGGCGCATTCGGCTGGGTGTTGACCGCCGCCGGGCTGAACGCGCATCTGAGCCAGGTCGTCGCGCTGCTCGGCAACAGCAAGTTGCTGTTTCTCCTGGGTTCGATCGCCCTGATCATCATCGTCGGGGCCTTGCTGGAGGGGTTGCCGGCGATCATCATCCTCGCACCCGTCCTGATGCCGATCGCCAATCAACTCGGCATCGATTCCATTCATTATGCGATGGTAATCATCCTGTCGATCGGCGTAGGCGTCTTCATGCCGCCTGTCGGCATCGGCTTCTATATCGCTTGCGCTGTCGTACGCGCGGACATCGACCAGGCGTCGCGATCGATGGTGCCGTACCTCGTTGTGCTCTGTCTCGGCGTGCTGCTCATCGCCTATGTCCCCTGGTTTACGCACGCGCTGCCAAATCTGATCGGGAAGTGAGGCTCCGGACCGTCTGCCGCGGTCGAAGGTCTCGACGATGTCGTGCCAAGAAGAAAGAAGAACGGTGACCCGGAGTTCTCAAGCAAGTTTCAAGACCATGCCGGGACGGACCGATACCCATTTCCATGTCTTCGGCCCGGAGGCCCGATATCCCTATCGGACCGAGCTGACCTACGCGCCGCCTGCTGCAACACCCGCAGCCTATATGGCGTTGGCCGAGCGGCTTGGCATCGATCGTGCCGTCATCGTCCAGGCCAGCGTCTATGGATCGGATAACAGCCGGCAGCTCGATGCGATGCGCGAAATCGCAGGCGTGGAAACACGTGCAGTTGTCGTCGTCGATCCCGATGTCTCGGACGAAGAACTCGACGAGCTACACCACAAGGGCGCGAGAGGCGTGAGGTTCATTGCGACCCGGCCAGGCAGCTTGCCGCTCGCACAGCTGGAGCGAATTGCATCCCGGATTCGGCGATGGGGCTGGCATGTCGCGCTGATGCTCGACGGTCGCTCCATCGTCGCGCTTGAGGACCGGCTGCAAAAATTGCCGTGCCCCTTCGTGATCGATCACCTGGCCGATCCCGACGCCCAAAAGGGAACGGAACAACCTGCTTTTCAGGCTCTCCTTCGGCTGCTCCGATCGGGCAATTGCTGGACGAAGATTTCGGCGCCGTATCACATGAATACCGCTGCACCGGCTTATGACGAGCTCGAGCCGCTCGTCGAAGCCTTATTGGCTGAGGCACCGGATCGTCTGCTGTGGGCGACCGACTGGCCGCATGCCGCAACGCATGGACCGACCCCTGACGCGACAGATCTCCTTTCGGCGCTTTATTCGTGGTGCGACGAAACCGTCCTGACCAAGATCATGGTTCGAAATCCGGCGGCTCTGTACGGATTTGGCTGATGCAATGCTCGATCATGACCGTTGGCAGATGCGGCTCGTGTGAGCACCCGAGGATGCGGCTCCGGGCAACTTGAAAACCCTTCGTACGTGAAGAACGCTTACAGAAAGAGGAAACATGCAGTCCGTCATCTACAAGCGCATTCCGCAATGCCCGGCAGACCTCCTGGCCGAGGTCGCAAAATATCCGGTCTCCGATTTGCACGAGGCACTCGGCCCGGTCGAGGGGCGCATGCAGCTCATGAGCTCGCGCATGCGGCCGATCGCGCCAGGCCAGCGGATCGCGGGCCAAGCCGTCACGTCGTATAATTTCCCTGGCGACAACCTCATGATCCATGCCGCCCTCAACGTCGCGCAGCGAGGCCAGGTGCTCGTCCTCGTCAACGGCGGTGGCGCGCACGGCTCGTTGTGGGGCGACGTGGCCGCGACCTTCGCCAAGCAGAAGGGGATTGCGGGCATCATTGTCGATGGTCCGGCCCGGGATGTCGCTGCGCTGCGTGAGCTCGGCTCGCTGACCTGGTCGACGTCGATCTCCTCCAGTCATCCCGAAAAGCGCGGCCCCGGCGCGGTGAACGTGCCGATCGTTTGCGACGGCGTACGTGTGGATCCCGGTGACGTGATCGTCGCCGATGATGACGGGGCGCTCGCGATTCCGCTGCGCTCGCTCGAGCGTGCGGTGAAGGGCGCACGGGAGCGCAATCGGAAGGAGATCGAGCTGCGCGACCGTCTGAAGACCGGCTCGTCGTTGTTCGAGCTGCTGCAGATGGACAAGAACGTGCAGGCCGCCGGCGCTGAAATCAGGGATACTCTCTGGATTGACGGCTGACCGGACGGCGTCCCTGGCGCGAGGTCATTTCTTGCGCCGCTTGCCGGTGTCGGCCCGCTCGGCAGAATCTTCTGCCGGCGGATATGGGCCGCGATAGCCGAGGATCTGCGAGATCTGTTCGGCGGCCTTGAAGGTCAGCCGCTCGATGTGCTCGCGCGCAAGCAGCAGGCGCGCGGTAGGGCCGGCGATCGTCACCGAGCAGCTGACGAGGCCGGCCTCGTCAAAACAGGGGCTCGCGATGCCGGTGGCGCCATCAATTATACCATTAGCGTCGACAACGACGCCGCGGTGACGGATTTCGGGGAACATGGCGACGAGTTCCTCTTTCGAGGATGTGTCGTCCGTGAACTTTACAAACTTGGTCTGGGTCAGATACGCCGTCTGAACATTCTCTGGTAGGAATGCCAGCATCGCCTTTCCTGCGGCCGTACAATACAGCGGCCGCCGGTTGCCGATGCGGACCGCAAAGCGCAGCGGCTTTTCCGATTCGATGACATCGACGTAAGATATCTCGTGGCCCTCCTCGGAGAGGACACCGAGCAGGATCGTCTCCTCGGTCTCTCGTGCGAGCCGCTCCAGGACGGGACGCGCACATTTCGGGAACGATCGAGCCTGAGCCAGGCTCGCGCCAAGCTTGATCGCTTGATCGCCGAGAATGTAGTGGCCGTTGTCGCTGCGAGCATATCCCCCGCCTTCGAGCGCGCGCATGAGGCTGAAGACGCTCGTTTTCGGCAGTTTTAGGCGGTCACTGAGCTTTGCCAGCGTAAGACCTTCCGGTTCGGCCGCTAACGCCTGCAGGATATCCATCACCCGAAGCGCCGAACGAGGGCCGCTGAAGGCCCGTTCGGTTGTCCTCGCGTTGTTGGACATTTGTTCGTCGTGGCGTTTCATCGGTTGATCTTACTTTCATTATTCCTGTCATTCGATTAGCCAGAGCGCAAGCAGCCCAAGCGAGCATCAGTTGAGGGTCCAGATAGACCGTTCTAACAGCTATAGGTTATACTCCACGCAGCCGACCGCGACGCGGCTGGCCGTTGTCTACCCATGTCATCGCCAATGGGGCGGATTGGGCTCAGGTGCTGAAAGAATATGAAGATCTCCCCAGCCATGCCTCGCTAGGTCCGTTTAATCGGCGTGGAACGAGAAGCGCACGAGCGCAAGCTCCGACTGCACGACCCTCGGATGCGTATCGAGGGTCAGAGCCGAGCCACATTGCGGATGAAGCCGTCGGTCCTGTTAGGATGTGAGAGCAGGGCCGGGGGGCTGAACGGAAAAAGATCAGTCTTGATAAAACAGCCTTCCCCCTATGCGTAGGCTCTGCCCAGAATTACTTCTGGACTTCACCGGGCGGTTGCCCGGTCCTGGGCCAGTTCCGCAGCATTCCATGCTTATCCGGGGCGGCCCCGAAAGTCTCACCTTGCATTGAGCTACTTGACCCCGGGGAGGGGACCCCAGCCAACCGGAACTTCAGTATTTTCGTTTATTTCACTTGTTGCGTTTATTTCGAATATAGCCTACATACAATGCCGTACCGAGGAGAACAACGATTACGATGCCAGCCTACGCCGAAGAGCTGGGAGGTACTCGCCTGCCTTCCGCGAGCGAGAAGGCGGCAGCCAACCAGCTTCGTCAAATACTCGCGTCGCATGCGACTGGGGATGCCAAGCTACGCGTGCTCGACGATGCTCAAAAGGCTGCTGAGATAACCTTGTCGCCGGCCCTGTCGAGCCTCTTAATGGAATTGCTTCGGCACATCGGCCGCGGCGATGCGGTGACCCTTGTGCCTGTGCATGAGATGTTGACCACACAGCAAGCTGCCGACATCCTAAATGTCTCACGTCCGTTTCTGGTTTCTCTGCTAGAGAAGAACGAAATTCAGCACGTGACAGTGGGGCGTCATCGCAGGATTAGGGCAGAGGATCTATTCGCCTATAAGCGCACGCGTGATGAGAAGCGAGGCAACGCGCTTGCGAATCTCGCCGAGCTGGACGCGGAGCATCTGTAAGCTTGTTTGCGAATCGTTTCACCGCATTCGTCGATGCGTGCTCCCTTGCGAGTGCCCTCAAAAATAGACTGGCCTCAGGCAGCACAATTTTGATGCAGCTCTGATTTCGGATATTCCAAAATGAAGGTTGTGCAAATCAACGAAAGCTGACTGAGATCAATCGCCTGCGTGTAAAACGACCCGCTGGCTGTCTCCTGCACTCGCGCCACTCTCGGTCTCTGCGCCGAACTAGCGCTATCAAAGGCAGTATTCCCGCGACTGGACCACCGATAGATCATCGCTTCCAACTGCCCGCGAAGGTCAATCGAATGCTCTGCGTATTCAGCCCGACTGTGATCGCACCATCGGCTCTGCAGCGTGCGCGTCCGATACCTCGCCTGCTGAGGGCCCACCAGCCTCTGCTTTAGGGCGGGGAGTGTTGCGCTCCGTCTCCACGGCCTGGTTGCAAAGCAGGACGCGTGTCTGCAGACCGGAAACCTCAAACCAAGGCATCTTCTATGGAATTGGAAGCACGGTGATTCTGATTTTCGTGGTGAGTCCGGGAGAATGCCGTTCGTCAGCTGATCGTCAGCCAAGCCGTCTATCTAATTAGGCTTCACGTTCTCGCCTGGATCGGAGTTAGAATATGACGGGTATTGGCCGGCCTGGCAAATCGCTCGTTGGGGCTCCCGGAGCCGACAGCACTTGGGACTCGAGCAGTTTGCGTTCAGAATCGAGTCTCGCCGCTGGGGAGGGCGGCCAATCCTTCTATTCCATCGTGGAGCGAATGCGCTCTTGGCCTCAGGATAGAGCGGCGTTGGTCGGCAGCCAGCCGCGAACTTCGGATATGGCAGTCCCCATTTCATCGACGGGTGACGAGATCAAGGCAACAAAGCGACAAATGGAAAGCCTGCTCTCGGAAGTTGGCGCTCGCAGTAAGGCGGCCATGCAAGCGCGGAGCTCGTCAGAGGCACAAGAGCTGATCGACAAGCTCATCCAGGTCGGCTCAAAAGTTCTGGAGTACTACGCCAGCCTGCCCCAGCACGAGGCGCGCAGGATTCTGTCTGACGATCAGGCTCGCGGTCTCCGGGACGAGGTGCTCCATGCGGCGGAGCAATGTAACGCTCTGGCCACCCCGACCATCTACGCCTTGGAGCAGAGCAGGAAAAGTGCAACCGTCGTGCTCCAACGGATGCTATCCAACACTCCCTCTGACCTACTGAACCGAGCGGTTTCCGGCGTAGCAAACCGCTATGCGGACTGCATGGAGTGGTGGGGAAAGAAGGCGTTGCGTTCGGAACGGATGCAATGCGTCTGCGCCGCTACTGCTAATTTACCCAATGTAACGGCCCAAAAGCGGCAGGCCGACGAGGCCGCACTGCGGCTGCACAGCGGTTGGGCACTGCACACCAAGTGCATGCATCTGCAATCGCAGGTCGCTCTCGCACAAATCATGATTGAGCCTCTCGAAAGCACGTTCGACCCAGCCACGAGGGAAATCCTCATGGCCGAGAACGGACGGGCTCGCCTGCTCGGCACTTTCATCGATGACGTTTTTCCGGCATTCATATCGACAAAGGACGCAGTTCTACAGAGCCAAGGACGCGCACTCGACGCGGCGCACTGCGCGGTCCTGGAAGGAGTTATGGAGCGGCTTTCTGAATTTGCGTTGGGAGTGCACAACCTCGTTTCAAAGCTAAGGGGTCAGGGGACCGGTGACGACCTGCCATTGAAACTGTTGCATCAGATCGTGGAAAGCGCGTGGGTCACTGCACACGACGTTATGCGGCTGCTGGATCTACAGCCCAAAACGTCGGCCATCAATTCACCGGCGGTCGAAGCAGGGGCTGCGAAGCCGGCCAACGCTACGCGAGAGGCTGTAGCGGCCGAAGGCACTTCTGCGCGCAGGAAGGGTAAAGCCAAACGTACACCGAGCACTCTCGCCGGGAGTTCGGCACGCGACGGGACGCAGCTGCAGATCGCTACAACCGACAAAGCCACGGCGCCAGCAGCCAAAGTTGTGGTGCTCTCGGATCTGGGTACGAAGAAGCTCGTGAGCGCGGAAGAGGCGCATGCGAGGGCGACATCCTCGGCGACGGCACACTTGGCGATCTGGCAGGCCCCGCCATCAATGGAGACGCTGGCGCGCCTACTCGAGCGGTTGGACGCACTTTTGCAGTTTGATCTGGCTGGTCAGCAACGGGCCGTCTCGCAAGCCCGCCAAATGAAGCCCGAGGACGCCGACCACGTTGTGGATGCCGTGATCGAGCGCCTGCAGACCCAGGCCGCCGAAATGCAGGCTTGTGAGGGTTCGCTCGCGGAGCCTGGTCGACGTATCCTACTCACGCCAACGCAAGTGCCCGAGGTGCATGGCAAGCTAGTCCGACTCAAGATGATGCGGGCCGAGGCGCAGGGGCTCGCCAAGACTTTGGACGAGCGAAGGGCATTGACTAGGATTGAATGCATGAAGACCTACGGCTTTCCGTCGCAGAAGTACCTTGAACAGTTGCGCGCGGCCGGGGAGTTGGCGCCTGCCGATCTACCGCGCGCGTTAAAGGGCGAGCCAGGGGTGCTGTTTCAGGTTAAGCTGCAACCCAAGGCGCTGCGCAATGGTGCAATGCCGAGCCCCATGTGGGTTCACATCCATACGAAGCGACCGGTACATACGGGCCAGTTGGCGACGCTGGATGACGCCGACTTCGCCGCTTGCCACGTCAAGTCCAACGAACAACGCGGCTATAATCAGCAGTGGCAGAACGCCCGGGCGGCGACGGGCTGCGAAAACGTCGTGATTCACCGCGGCAAGCTCACGCCTGCGTTCTGTAAGTCCTTGTTGGCCACAGTGCGTAGTGACATCCCACCCTATCGGCTTGCCGAGGCGGAGCAACTGTCAACGCAGGCCGCTCGACTTGGGATCTAGGGGCTTTAACGGTAGAGTACCGAGTGGCGACATCATTGGTCAGACCAGGAAATCCGAAGCCAGTGGGCCGTAATCGGGGTCGTGGGCCTACAAGCTGGCCGGCGACAGCTTGCGCGCGACTGTCCGGTCTGGCCGCAGCGATTGGAAGGAGACAAACTGAGCGTCGGGCGCACCCTTTCGCCGACGCGGACGATCAGCCCGCGTAAGTAGGTCAGGCAGGCTTTGTTGCAGCGAGTCGCCAGCGCGATGTTTCGACAGGAGATTTGGTACAAGTGTTGCAGGTACGAGGTGAGGTCTTCGATGCGGAAATTCTTTCGGTGTTGGGAAAGATCTATGATGAAGCGGTGGCGGCGCTGCCTGCAAGTATGCGAACTCCCGTCAATCGAACAGAGCTTGCCAAGCTGGTACTTAGGCGCACGGCCGCTGGTGAGGCCGAACTGGCTCTCCTAAGAAGGCTAACGGTGGCTATTGCGCCAGTCGCTTAGGCGAGCAGCGGTTGAATGCCTCTACTTGAATTCCAGAACTATAACCGCGTTACCACGGCCGGCGCAGGTCTTCGAAGATCCGGATCAACGTCAGCTGTTCACGAGCCGGTTTAGCATCGTTCGCCGCGAGCAGTCCGTCAAGCTCTACTGGCCATCCTCCCAGCTTTGGCCGCGGCTGCACTTGGCGGTCAAACTCGAAGGAGGTCTCCCCAGACCTCAGTACCTTTCGGACCGTGTTCCGCGACACCTTCGGGTCACAGGCGATCTCCTTGATCGTCTTGCCTCTGATGAAGTGCTCACGCCGTATTCGCGCAATCGTCTCCATGACCAGCATCGCCGACCACCTGCTTCATTCCAAAGCAGGCAGCGCAACAGCCCAACTGGGTCAATGTTGGGCGCGATCCCGGCTTAGGGGGGCAATATTGCAGACGATGACGTAATTGCGGTCGCGCCCGCGGCACGAAAGGTCCACTATCTTCAAGCCCTCCACCATCTTACGAATCGGAGGGGCTATGAAGCAATATGTTGGGCTGGATGTCTCGCAGAATGAAACGTCAGTGTGTGTGCTCGACGAGGTCGGTCAGGTCTTGTTAGAGGGAAAGGCCAAGTCCGACCCCGGGCGCTCACGGCACTGCTCCGCAAGCGAGCTCCACACGCCGAGCGCATTTGTTTTGAGACCGGGACGATGGCGAGTTGGCTGTGGCACGAGCTTCGTAGGGCTGATCTTCCAGTGGTCTGTATCGACGCTCGGCATGCGCAGGCGCCTTTGTCAGTGCTCGAACCGCTCGGATTCTCAGTCATTCTCGCGCAGTCGCGCTACGACTCTCCCCTCGCAGGATCGCCTGCTGACTGCACTGCTGTCGCGGCGGCCGGAGGCGATCATCATGGTCGGATCACCCGCAACGGAGGAGGGCGCTCGCCTGCTGCGGCATGCACGCAGTCCCGTAGGTGAAACACGGGAGCTGCCATCGTCTCCAATCGATGCAGTCGTCGGTTTCGATAACTACCAGGCGGGCGATACCGTCGCCCGGCACTTCGTCGCGCAAGGACGCAAGAACTTAGCGTTCATCGACGGCACCGACCCGCGCACGACCCGCCGCCGGCTCGGATTTCGCGACAACGCCGTTGCGAGCGGCCTTACTGACCCACGTCGGCTGATCCTGGACCGCAACACGGCCTGCACGACGCTGGCGCATGCGCAGCTTCCCGGCGTAGACGCCGTGTTCACGGCTAATGATGCTGCCATCGGTTAAATGGCGGGCTTGCGCAAAGCCGGTTCTTGCGCGAGGCCTGCCTCTGAGGCCCACACTTCTTTGAACGTTCCAACGGTTCCGCTACAGCGTCCAGCACCAACATCCGGCCGACGCTTGCGACCTGCGCCAGCATACACTTCGATACGCGGCCACAACGGTCGTCTTATGTCGTCCGAATAGTCGTCCATTGTGAGCACCCTTGCTGAAGATGACTTTTCTAGCGGGGATCACGCGACTACGCAACCGACGACAGCAGGTACTTAGGGACCAACTTCAGACTACACAATTTGATGCAAACTCAACTTCGGATATTACATAATGAAGGTTATACGAATCAATCATCTTCGATGCTGGAGCCAAGGCCCGTCCTTTGCTCACGAGCGAGCTCTCGCACGTTGCAACTGCCGCAACGCTTGGCGTCGGGTTTGTTTGCGCAGGCGTCGAACCGGCGTGATCGACGGCATCGGCGACAGTGTCGTGGCTGGCGCCGGCTCCTCGACCGCGCGGGCATCAGGCAGCTCCATTGGCTGAGCTGGTGCGGGCCGCGCCTCCATGACCGCGAGAACCTCGCGTCCCTTATCAGTGATGCGCCAGCCGCCGTTCCTTCGCTCGATGAGACGTTGGGAGAAGATATCCAGGTCAGGCACGCGGGCCGCCAATCGCTTCGTGCGTTCGGCCCAGTCCCGTCCGCTGGTGGCCAGAATCGCCATATCGCGCTTGATGTCCTCCAGGACGGCGAACCCGTCCGGATAGCTGACCAGCACCTTGAGAACCGTCACCTGGAAGTTCACTGCCCCACCCGTACGCGGCTTCCGCGAACTTACTTCCCTACATCTTAGAGGCACTCGAGACCTCCTGTCGACTCACGCCATTCATTCGTTGGTTTGTCTTGGAGGTGCGGGCGTGGTGATGGCGTAGCACTCCAGCTCGGAACGGTCATGCCCGCGTCGGGATTGAGGATAGTTGACGTGCAAGCTTGAAGAATTCACCCGCGCGCGGCGCCGCAAGCAGCCGCTTAGATTGCTTCCGCGATCCAGGACGCAGCTAGGCCCGCGCGAAGCGGCGGCGTTTCGCCACTCGCTGGTAGCCGCCAGTCACGTTGAGCCGCACGAACTCGGCGCAACTGACAGGCACCTAGCTGCAAGATCCAAGGGGAGAAGACCTTGACACTGTTCTTTATTTGTTCTAGCTGATAGCATGCGCATCGGTCTTCGTCGGGAGGCCGCACCGGAGCAGGTAGGAGATCATGAACGACAAAAAAGAAAAGGAATTCCACTTTTTCGTTGATGGGGTGAAATACGAGACCGAGCATTCTTATCTCTCCGGGGCCGACATTAAGCGGATCGCCAAGATCGAAGCGAATTATCAGCTTTTTTTGGAAGAGCAGGGAGACACGCCGGATCGTCCGATCGCTGACCCAGATACAGTGCCCCTGAACGATCGGATCAAGCATTTTTTTGCAGTGCCGCCGGCGACATTTGGACATGGAAATCATTGATAAGCAGTTTGCGGCGCTCCAACAGCATTTTCCCTTGGCGCGTCGAACCCCGATGTCCAACGGAGCTGTATTGGTTGAGATTCCGGAATTCGATCTTCCAGAAGGTTGGAGCATCGCTAAAGGGACCGTCATTTTTCTGCTGCCACCGGGATATCCTTCGGCACAACCGGATTGCTTCTGGTTGGAACCGGGGCCTGTTCGCTTGGTGGACGGCGGCGCTCCAACCGCCTCGAACGATGCCAATCCGGTCCCAGGGGGTGAGCCGCGAGGCACTTGGTTTTCGTGGCACTTGCAATCTTGGAATCCAAATCGCGACAACATGCTGACCTATGTCAACGTCATCGCGCAACGTCTAAACCCCGCACGATAGTGGACGATCTTCTCATCACCTTTGCCGATCTCGACTTCGTCCGGCGCTCCGTGCTGGGCGGTCGAACCGAGTTATGCTTGGTCTTGATGTGCGGCAGAACGTCTCGGGCCGACGGTCGTGCAAGGGTGTTGGTGCGAGAGGTCGTAGTGCCCGCTGAAGACGACTACACTCGGCGCAGCCAACTCGAAGCAGAGCTGCGGCCTGCGTTCATCGCCAGGTGGGCAAAGATTGCTGCGCGGACCAAAAGTAGCCTGGTGTTTGTGCATAGCCATCCCGGGAGGGCCGCGCCCGAGTTTTCGCGCATTGACGATGCGGGCGAGGAGGTTCTCGCACACTTCTTTCGGCATCGAACCCCTGACTTGCAGCATCTGGCCCTTGTTGTGAGCGACGGAGGGTATGCATGTCGCTACCTTGGAAGCGACCGACATCTTCGTCTGATTGCGGTAGGGGATGATCGACGAGTCCTGTTTGATCCCAGTCGATCACACGACCCTTCCGATCTTTACGATCGGCAGGTTCGGGCCTTCGGTCGTGCCGGGCAGAGCATCCTCCAAAGCCTCAGGGTGGGGATCGTGGGACTTGGTGGCACGGGATCGCTGGCCGTGCAGCAATTGGCTCACCTCGGCGTCAAGGAGTTCGTTCTAGTTGATCCAGATGACGTCGAGCTGACTAATTTGAACCGCTTGGCAGGGTCCGCATCTGCCGATACGGGGCAGGCCAAAGTCGCGGTGGCCGAGCGATATATTCGCGCAGTTCAACCTCGTGCCGTAGTCACCTCTTTTCAAGAGAACGTCGTCTTCGTCGAAACCGCAAAGAAATTGCGAGACGTTGATGTGCTGTTTTGCTGCACCGATTCACACGGTAGTCGAGCCGTCCTTCAGCAATTAGCTTATCAATATCTCATTCCTTGCATCGATATCGGGACGGTTATCGCCGTTAAGGGGGGCAAGATCACTCACATTACCGGCCGCGCCCAGATGCTGTCGCCTGGATTGGCTTGCCTCACCTGCGGTGGCCTCTTGGACGGTAACGAGGTCCGCCGCGACATGATGTCGGAGGCCGAGCGCAAGCAGGATCCTTATCTCGTCGGCGCTCGTGAACCTGCGCCCGCGGTGATCTCGATCAACAGCACTATTACCTCGCTCGCCATCACCATGTTCTTGTCCGCTGTTGTCGGCGTGCCATCGCCGGCGCGGCATCTTCTGTATGATGGTCTGAGAAGTCGCCTCCGGTCGGTCAAGGGTGAGCCCGTCCAGGACTGCATCGTCTGCTCGCGGGCAGGCGTTTTGGCAAGGGGCGATGGATTGGCTCTCCAAGGCCGTCTCGCTCAAAATGTCAATCGTTGACGTTACAGCTTTTGGTCGGTCGGAGGTTGGCTGGATCGGCGCCGATCCCCCGGCTGAGGCTAAGGCGCCGTTTCAAGACCGCGGCCTCACGATCAGACAACAGCAGATTACCGCTTTTCAGCCGATGGAGCCTGCTCTGTTGGCGAGCCTTGCCGCCGTCGTAATCGTCCAGCAACAAGATTACCCATCAAGATTCCAGCGAATCGTTCGAAGCTGCCTTAAGCACCTGCTTGATTACGAATGCCGCGTCTTTGTCGTGCCGTTCGGCGTTGCTGGTCTTCCGCAAGTGTATAGATGTCTGGAAGAGGCGCGTGTGTTTGCCAGCAACCTTCCGAGCGACGTCCTGCGCAATCAGTTCACGTGGCAGAGATCATTGGGCGATCCGATGCCTCTCCCCCCGCTGCCGCACGTCACCATCTTGTCGCCCATTGCCAATTGGTCGGAAGCGGCCAACTTCTTGGTTCGGCATCTCCCCGGCGAGGCCGTACAAGAGTCTGTCAGTTTCAGCTTCGCTCCCGAATGCGAGTTTGGAGAGAACGACGCTGGTGTTGGCCAAGTCCTTCTGAAGCGCGCATTCAGAGGTTACACGGCCGTGCATTTCAGTCCAATGACCGAAGGCCGGTCCGGGGCTGCCGTATACCGTGCCTACCCGGTCTTCGGCGCCTTTCATACTATGCCGCGTTTTGTCAAACTCGGTGATCGCAGCAAGATCTTTCAAGAATTTCAGAATTACCAATTGAATGTCGAGAAATACGTGCCTTTCAATCTCGGGCCGCGATTGAACTACGATTTATGCTGTCTCGGATCGACACGCGGTGTGCTGGTCGGCGATCTCATCGAATCCTGCGAGAGTCTAAGGCTTGCCGCACGGAGCGGCCGGGCCGGGCCGGCAATATCGTGCCTGTTCGATCGAACGCTGCAAGCGTGGTATCGAAATATCGAACGCCGAGATACGCCACTTTCGCAGACCCTGGGTCCGCGCTTTCCAAAGCAATTTGACCGGCGCCGGATGCAAAGGGCGCGATCGATCGGCTCGAGATGCGACCGCGATCGACTGTTTACATTGTTCGAATACTGCGCAAGTTCTCCGGTGTTATTCGCAAAGATTCATGGCGATCTCCACGTCGACAATGTTCAGGTGAGGGGGCACGAGGCGCTCGTCATCGACTTCTATGCCAATCAGGATGGACCGCTGGTGTGGGACATAGCGACCTTGGAGGCCAGCCTATTGGTCGATGCCTTCGATAATCATGAGCTCTGGTCCTTCGATGAGTGGTGGAGGTCGATTGAGCAACCGTATGGTGGTAAGCCGCTCGACATGCTGCTCGGGCACGGTGATCCGCGCGATCCGCATCGCTGGTTTCACGAAGCCGTGCGACAGATCCGGCACTATGCCGCGCGTGTCGCGTCAGCAGATCAATACGGAGCGGCTCTTGCACTGGCCCTTCTGAACAAGGCGGCCAAAGATCCAAACCTGAAAGGTCCTGAGGATGAGCGTCGCGCCGCTGCGTACGTGTTAGCAGAGCGCATTCTCAACAACAACTTCGCACCGCAGTGAGGCGAATTCATGGGCATCGTCATTCTCAACTTTCGGGCGAAGGTTTCTTCACGAGGCGAGGCGGACCAGCACCTGTCGAAACCCGGCGATGCTGTCCTGGTCAACCGCGGTGGTCCACGTTGGCTTGTGTTGTCCTGTCCTTGCGGTTGCGGCGAACGATTTCCAGTCAACCTCGATCCAAGAAGTGGGCCCGCCTGGCGTATCTACAATGCGGAAGGAGGAAAAATGAGTGTGTTTCCTTCTGTTTGGCGCGATACCGGCTGTCAAAGTCACTACATCATCTGGCGCGGACGTATTTATCTGTTCGGATCAGACAATGATGCGGAAACAGACGCTGGTATTGCATTGGACGATTTGCTCGAGCCAGTGTCGAAACGATTGTCGTCCGCCGCTTGGCGGTCATTTGTCGAGGTCGCCGATGACCTCGGAGAGATCCCTTGGGACGTTCTGGAGGCCTGTCGGACCCTCGCTCGCAAGCGGGTGGCCGAGGAGGGAACTGGCAAGCTGAGAAGCCACTTCCGTTTACGTTCGGCCTTGGGAAGGACGGACAAGGTCGACTTCACGGCTTGAGAACGTTTGCTTCAAACGGCTGCGAATATCGAAGATAAAATAGTCAGCTCGCGTACTCGTCACTTGATTGATCAGCACGAGAGCGCGTTGGGGCAGGGCAAGTTGGGTTGAATTGCTGCGCTGGCAAATAGCTCGTTCTGCAAATGCTCGATACTAAAAGAGGTTGTGATCGGCTAGGATTACTTGGATTCGCATAATGAAGATTATGGAATACTTTTGCAATTCTTGCGAATAGGACTGAAACGACCTTAGATTACTTTGATATACTTATTTCGGCTTTTCGTCCAGCCCAGCATCTCACGCCGGGTCACAGCTTGACGAGTGCCGCTGGACGTAACCACGACTGGTTTTTCGCCTGAGCCAACACTCAAGGGCCTCGACGGCCTGCGCGTGACCATCGAACAAATCGAGCCGCCGTCGACCGCGCCCACCGAGGCGCCCCCATTCACGCACCAATGCCGTATCGCCAAACAGCGTCGGCTCGATCGTGAGCACATAGAACCGCGCCATGTTACGGGCCGGATCGCGACGCTCGAGCACGAGATATTGCACGGTGAGTTCGGACATGCGCCAGAATCGCAATTACCGAATCGACCGTCCAATTAAATAAATGAACCGATCAGGGCCTAAGATTCAGAAATTTCATTGTGGCAACAAACGCCGAGGCCAAGCGTATCCGCTTTCCGCCGATGACCCCGTCAAGCGCCGCCCGATAGAGCTTATGCCGTTGCGTCGACAACTGCGCCCAATCGATTGCGAGGCCTTTAGCGGTACAGCCCGGTCATGGATGCGCCCACACCCGCCGATCGCAAGATCGGGCGCGGCATCGTCGCCTAAAACCAGGCGTGCCTCTCCAGTTTGAACTCGGCGATGCCATTTGTCGGCTGGTCCGTAAAATATTCACCGCTTAAAGTCTTCGTCCCCGACATCCCAACACTCATTATAGCCACGCCTCGATAAATCGTAGGAAGCCCAGGCTTAGTGTACTCAGCCTTCCGTCGATTCTCGAAGACGTAGTACACATGGTATTGCGTGCCGGTAGGATCGCGTGTGGCTACAACCGCCAGCGTAGTCGAGGTCGATTCCCTGGTTTCGAGGACAAGAGACATCCCGCTCAAGTGATGTCGGATCGTCAGCGTGGCATCCCTGAGCTCCTGCCTGTCGGGTGGACCATAGCGCAGCACACCGGTCCACCGGCCACCCAAATAGGGGAATGTCATACGCTGAAGTATCGGGATAGCACGCCATGCCCCGTAGATGACGACAGCAAGAGCAGCAGGTATGCCAAAGACATACCTGGAGAATATCCAGACGTCTTCGTAGGTGTTGCCGGTGAATACATCGGCAAACTTCAACCCTGCGAATATCGCTATCGCCAGACAGACGACTATCGTAAATAGAAGCCGGGTCTGAAGAAAGTTGATCATGTCGAAGACCGAAGCCGCGATGACTGGAATAGACGAAATCTTCAGGATTCTGGCTGGACGTCCAGCAGCTTTCGATCCGCTGATTTGCTGTCTCTACCATCAGAATAACCTACCACGTTTCGCCGAGCCAATGCCGCGCGATCCTTCCCCCGAGGTGGGCCAATTCCTCGACCAGAATTTTGCGGAGACCGTGCGAGCAGCAATCGCTTTTAACGAGGCGATTCACGATGGAGCGATCATGGCTGCCGTAGATCATCATTCGCGCTGTACCATCACGGGGTGGTCCTACCGCCTCTTCCCTCCCCCCTCAGAGATACCCCCACCTGTCAACAAAGGATCGGCGTTCAACAGTTGCGTGGCGATGTCCCTCGTTCCCGGGATCCTGGCTCTCTACCTGGTCTCCAAGGGCACGACGTGGAGATTCGAACGCGGCAGCGTCAATAGGCTTTAGCGGCCCGACGACTTAACTCGGTATCTCGATCGACTCGATGGCGCCTCGCGCCACCCCCCAGGGTATGCCCAGATCGAACGTCAGTTGCGGCTTCTGCTCCTTGGCGACGTTCTTCACGAGATCATCGATTTCATGTGAGAGCGCCTTCATGCCTTCGTACTTCTCCTGTGTGTCGAAAATGAACCGGGAGCTGTCCGGGACGCGCAACTTCTTTGCTTCTTCAGGGTTGTGATACAGGTAATCCAAATGTCGCTGCACCTCCGCGAGGACCCGTAACTCGTAGAGATATCCGATTTTCAAGGCCGTCTGATCCGCGTGATACATGGTAGCGGCTATGTCGAAGCTGGGGAAATTGATCTTGGTACCCTCCTCGACCGCATCAGCCTTGACGTTCTTGCAGAGCCGTATGGCCTTCCTCAGGCCGCCGAGACACGAACTGCAACGATCTTCGATCAGCTTTATGTGTTTGAATGGGAAGTTCTCGATTGTCTTCGGCACTTTGCGATCGAGAATAACAACTCCTCGGTCGTGAATCTGTCTAGACTGCTGGTAGACGACGGTATCGTACCAGTGGGACGGAACAACATCCACCGGTCGCGCCAGAGACCCTCCAGAAACGGCGACCGCCTTCCCACCGGACGTATCGACGTCGGCGGCTGGAAAGTTCAATGGCAGGATCTTCTCGATCGAGGAACGTAGTTCGCCTAGCACTCCAAGCGAGTTGCGCGCCGTGGGAACATAGGTGCCTGCCGCGGGCCCCGACGAGTGGAATATGAGGAAACCGGTCTCCAGCACGAGCAGATCGACGTCGCTGACTCCCCGGATATGGACGTTGAGGGGCACCGACCCCTGAAGCCGAAATTCGACCGAATCGATGGATTTCTGGATTTGGTTGCCCACGCGCTCGGCCGTTTCGACACTGATTCTGGTGTACTCAGGTCCCACCTCCTGCATCGCGCCAAGCGCATATCGCGTGTAAGCATGCGACGGAGCCCTATTCTGCCAGCTTTCCGCAGCCAAGCTCTTCGACAACACTTCCTTGCGGGAAGCCTCGTTGAGTTTTCCAAGACGGTCGACGCCCCTGCGACGCAGGCGCAGTTTGTTCAGTCGACTATTGATGTCCCTTACCATGGTCCCTCTTCAAACTAATCGTGCCAAATGTGAAGCGGCCGTGACCGTTGAAATACTCGCCCTCTGCTGATTCCAGATCTTTCGAGAAAATAAGCATGCAGGAACCGAGATGGCTTCTTAAGTCCACCTCTCCGATAGCCGGGTCGTTCCGATAGTTGTACAGAAGCCTATATCCCTCTGCGTCGTCGCAGATCAGGGCTGCCCAATGCTGTCGGAGCCCGATTGATCCGTCTTCAGCCTCACTCGGATCTTGTCCCAGGTCTGAAAGATCGTGAGGGTCGCCCTCCATGCGTAGCCGAGGCTCCCGTCGGGCTTGAGGCTTCGTCCTTCGCAGGACCAGCTCCCAGCGAGATCCGGGACCTTCAGCGCCGCATTCAGAAAGGGCCATCGCCACGCGTACCGATCGAGCGTCCAATAGAGCGCCGCAAAGACCATGCCCGCACCGACGAGGGAAAGGACCGATGGTGGCAGGTTGACATTGAGCCCGAAGCGGTTCGCCACGTCGACCACGGAAAGCAGCGTGAAAACGATCGCAGCCGATACCGACGCGGCGATCAACGTTAGGTAGCGTCCGACCTTGGCTCGGTTCAGTCCACCGTGCAACGAATAGTCGTGTTGTTTCACTTCAACGTTCCATTTGGCAAATCTCGATTGCGACACATTGACCGAAACTTTAACCTCGATGATCCCGCACTAGCTTTCCGGCCCCACGAGTAGCTCGCATCTCAACCTGCTCGCGGCCTTCAGGCAATCTGCCGATGTTACGCGTTGGATCCCTCTTGCGTAGTTCACACGTGATAGAACGTCGGCTTGGTAGGCCGATGTGCCAACATATCGATGACGCGCCTATCGTTGCACAGCGCTTGATAGCAACCGTCCGCCATCCCTAGCAGGGTCTTCCGCCGGCTCTCGGTCGCGAGGTCCATCCCGAGATCGGAAATCTGCTCGGCGGAGGGCTGCTCGTCGAACCTGATGTAGCGATCGCCGAGCTGATGCTTGAGCATGAAATCGACCAGCTGTTGCTGCGAGGAAATGATGGTCGATGGAAGCCGGTTGTTCTCGAGCCAGTCCCTTTGGCCGAAATTGCGTCCCGCCGACGTCGGCAGCGAGAATTTGCTGGTGGTCGTGCCAATGCTCATCACCGATACGTCCTCGATCTTTTGATCCAGGAACTGGACAGCTTCGTGCAGCGCACAAAGGTCAGGTGCGTTCGCGACCACGCCGCCGTCAATGAAATAGCTGTTCCCGATCTCGGCCATCGGGAAGTACAGCGGCGCGGCCGCCGTCGCCATGGCGATGTCCGCGGCCTTCACCTTGTAATCGGTCATGAACCTCGGATTATGCGCGGTCTTGAACATCTGGACGCTTCCCTTGGTCATGTTGACCGTCGGAACAAGCACGCGCGTCTTCGCGTCGCCGAGCTTGGCGTCGGCGCCGAGCACGCCCTCGATCTTGCTCCGGAGCACCGTACCGTCGTACTTGGGATGTCGCCACTCGAACCACCGGGCCTGCATTTGCGCCAGCCGGCTTTTCGGCGTCTCCCCGCGGGGGAATATCTCTTCCCCGTGCTTGAGAAACATCTCCTGAATCGTCTCGGCCTTCTTTCCCATCGCCAGACCGAGGGCGATAATGCCGCCTGCCGATGTCCCCGAGATCAGGTCAAAGCATTCGTGAAGGGGGCGCTTTGCCTGCTCCTCCAGGCGCGCCAGGACCGAACTTGTGAACAGGCCTCGAAAGCCACCGCCGCTGAGAGCAAGTATCTGAAAAGTCATTGCAATCTCTAGTTTCGGAGCACGCTGTGGCATCGGAGATCCACCGAGGCTCGGGAATCCCGTATGAAATGTTCATTTTCTGTTCTACAATCTAGTGGACTCTCAAGATAGAGTCTGATTCGCGCGGTTGTGCGACTGGAGGGCATTGTCCACCGTCTAGATCTCCCTCGCTTTTCCAGATGGAGATCGGCCATGGCCAACGTCTCGAAAGTGCTGCACGCGTCTGGCGACGCGGCGTGTTTCCTGAAGAACCTGAACATCGCCGATACCGACCGCGCGTGCCTCATGGAAGCGCGCGAGAAGGTTCGAGATTGCCTGCGCAAGACGTTCGCGGCTTTGACCAAGCAGGAGCTCGGCGTGACAGTCCATCCCCGGTTTTTCACGCAGGGCAGCTTCGCATATCGGACCATCAACGATCCGTGCTGGACCCCGCCGCAGCAGATGGACCTCGACGACGGCGCCTACCTCCCGATGACGTTTATCCAGGGCGTACAGCGGCCTTCCGTCGCCGCTACCGCCTTCTTCAAGGTGGTTGACGCCGCGCTCGAGAAGCTCGCGAAGGAAGAAGGCTGGCAGTTCGGGAAGAAGCCGACCTGCTCGCGGCTGGTGATCTCGTCGAACTCGCACATCGACGTGCCGCTGTACGCGATTCCAGATGCGGAATTCGAGAAGCTCGAGAAGCAGATGAAGTCGTTCGACGCTATGGCCCGCGATGCGCGCGTCGACAGCGATGATCGTTGGGACGCGCTGCCGTCGGACTGCGTCCTGCTCGCCCATCGCGAGCACGACTGGATCTCGTCGGATCCGCGCAAGATCCGGGACTGGTTCGTCGAGGCCATCAAGATCTATGGTCCGGTGCTTCGCCGCGTCTGCCGGTACCTGAAGGCCTGGCGCGACCACCACCGCCCCCATCTCGACGACGTATCGTCGATCCTTCTGATGGTGTGCGCCTTCGAAGCGTGCGAGGACCTCGGCCGTCCGAACGTTCCCGGCCGTGACGACCTGGCGCTGCTGCGGATCGCCGAACGTCTTCCGCGCCTGCTGGAAGGCCCGGTCTACAATCCCACCGACCGCGACGAGCGCGTCGACGGCAGACTGAGTGCGGCCAGCCGCCGTATCGCGATCGACATGGCCAAGAAGTTCGATGCGGAGCTCACAGAGATCGTCGAGAAGTGCTTCGATCCCGAAGAAGCCATTGAAAGGCTGACCGCATTGTTCGGTGACCGCATTCCGGATCAGATCGATCTCGTCGACGTCACCAAGGCCGCGCATGCCGAGATACGCTCGCATGCTCCGAGGATCGCCGCCGCCCCCACGGTCGGCAAATCGACCAGTGCCTGAGCGGGACGACGATTCTGTCCGGCGCATTCACGACGCCTTCAGTCAGCGCAACTTCCGGCGCGACTTTTCGCGTCGTGGCCTTCACTACATCGGCCTTCTCGACGAGACCGGACTCAAGGTCCCGGCGGTCGTATCCGTCGACGACCTCGACTTCATCAGGCCTCCGGTCATTTGCCTGACCGACCCGGAAGCGGGATCGAAGGGGCAGGTCCCGCATGTGCTCCGCTCGGACGGCACGTTCTGCTATCTCGACCGCAAGAGCGTCGTGCTCGACCGCTACAAGCCCGCCGAGACCATCATCCAGTGCCTCGAGCGTGCGGACCAGGTGCTGCGTGACGCCGTAAGGGGCCGCCTGGTCGACGACCTCGCCGAGGAGTTCGGCGGCTACTGGTCGGACGGCGAGGTCTTGGTCGATCTGCCCCCTTCTTTCGAAGGCGACGCGAAGGTCCACATCCTCAGGCTGGACCGCGATCCGGAGCACAAAACCATCGTCGTCTCCCACGACAAAACAAGTTTCGCGAAGCTGCACCGGAGGAACACCGTGAAGGATCCTGGTCCAGGTATCCTTTGCCCGATAATTCTGGTGCCGCCGCTTTCGTTCGATCCGAAGCTGCCGTGGCCGCCCAAGGATCTGGCGCAGCTCAACGGCTGGCTGAAGAAAATGGCCCCCAATGCGCTCGGATCGATCGAAGCGGCGTTCGCCAGGACGAAAGATCTCCACATCCAATGGATCTGCCTGTCCGCGCCGAACGGAAGGTTCTTCGTATCGGCGGAGATCGCCAAACCCTATCGGACGCCGGAATTCCTGAAGAACAGGCGAGCCAGCATCGCGCGAACGCTCGATCGGATACCGGCCGCTGTCGAAATTTCGGGCTATGTGGGAGTCCCCGCCGATGAAGGCTATGTCTTTTCGAGGAATCTCGGTCACATGAAGAACCTCGCAGGAAAGCGCATCCTGCTGATCGGATGCGGAACGGTCGGCGGATTTCTTGCGCAGCACCTGGCTCAAAGCGGTGCCGGCGCCGGCGGCGGAAGATTGATGCTCGTCGACGACGACGAACTCCAGGGCGCGAATCTCGGCCGGCACCTCCTCGGCGCGCCGTATCTCACGTGGAACAAGGCCGAAGCCTGCGCCGATTTTCTGGGCCAGCAGCTGCCGCACCTGGACATCGGGTTCAGCTGCGATTCGATCATGAAGCAGCTGGCAATCCTGCAGCGGTACGACCTGTGCATCGATGCCACAGGCGAAGAAGCGCTGTCGATCGCGCTGAACGACTACGCCGTAAGAAAGCGTCCTGACTTCCCGCCGATCCTCTATACTTGGCTCGAAGGAAACGGTGCCGCCGCCGTCGGCTTCATGTCGCACGATCCCGATCTCGCCTGCTTCAAGTGTCTGAAGGTTGAGCTCGCAGGCGAGAAGAGATTCCGGCTGCTACGCGAGGGAGTGGAAATCGAGACCGCCCGGAATCTCGCGTGCGGAGACGCCCACTACATCCCCTTCCCCGTGTCGCGGGCGGCTAGCGCGGCCGGCCTCGCGTGCGACATGGTTCTCGATTGGGCGAACAACGGCGAGCGTCATCGCTGGCGGTCTCTCACGATGGATCATCGGACCGCCAACGAGGTGAAGGACGGCAATCCCAAGCGGGTCGTCAAGTGTCCCGCCTGCGGCGGAAGCGCATGATCTTTCTCGCGAAGGGCCGTCTGGTGACCCTCGCCGACGCCGTCGCGCAAGAGCTCGCGCGCTTCGCGGCTCCGCCGGAGTCGGATCGCGAGGCCGGCGGCATACTTTTGGGACGCTACCGAGGCCCGCACGTCGAAGTATTGAAGTGCACGACTCCGATGCCGGAAGACCGCCGCACCCGCTTCGGATTCGTGCGGCAGGACAAGGGCCATCAGGAAATCGCGAGCAGAGAGTGGTTCGAAAGTGGAGGGGCCGTGAACTTCGTGGGCGAGTGGCACACCCATCCCGAGCGGCATCCAACGCCGTCCTGGGTCGACCGGCGGTCGTGGCGCAAGCAGTTGCGAAGGCACAAGTCCGACCCTTTGGTATTCATCATAGTCGGTACAGCCGCGACGTACTGTGAGATCGGCTCCGACGGGCACCTCGTCGCCATGGGCAAGATCGGTTGAGCCGGCGCAAGCGCTGATCTCCCGCAAATCACAAGCCGAAGTCCCAGGTAGGCGAGCCGAAATGAATTCGGATCAGCCTAGTGAGTGCGGAAACAGATTGCGCGCTTCCTGCGATCAGCTTCAAAAGCCTCTTGCCGTCATCCATTTTATCGACTGCGAAGAGCGCCAATGCGCCCTTCATGACGGAATCGCAATCCTCGTTCGAGGCGACCGATCCAGCATATTCCACCTGATTGAAACCGATCGACAACCAGGCGCTGGCCATGTCGAGGAGCCGATTCCTTCCGCTGCCATCCGGTTGCATGTGTTTGTCCAAGGCGTGGACTCCATGCGCCAGAACGTAGGACAAAAGCTTGCCTGACGTCGTCTGAGGCGAGGGGTCTGCGATTTTCTCGAAGCAATCCGGCTTGGTTCGACAGTAATTCTGGTGATGCCGGACGAAGTCCAATCCCGAGATGTCCGACAACGGAAAATCATCCGCAACCATAAACTCTGAACAGAAATCCGGATGCCACCGCCACTTCCCGTCGACACGCCTCAATGGGCCGTCATCCTTCTCCGGATCGTACTTCGTCACCAACGGCGAAGCGATATCCTCGAACGCCATGAGAAAACGGAAGGCCGGCGGGTGGTAGTTCGGCATCGCCTCGACCCAGTAGATCTTCTTGTGTTTGACGAGTTTCTCCCAATCGAACTGAAATTCGACGGTCCCATAGAGTGACCCCAGCGACCAATTATTGGCCGACAGCCAGGTGACGCTGATGCGTGATTTGTTGAGCCGGCTCTTGTCGAAGACAAGCCCGGACTTTATCCGTCCGTCCTCGATGATCCGGCGGGCGACAGGCAGGTGCACGATATGCCGCACGGTAGTGAGTTCGGCGTACTTGTCGGCAATCTTGTATCGCTCCCATTCTGGCTGGGGCATTTCAGTCCTCGGTTGTCTTCGAGCTCCAAGTGTCGGAACCTGCCCTATCTATCGAACGAGAGGGATCGTCCTTCCGTCAGATCGCCAAGGAACGCGGCGCAACGCGATCTATCGGAGCATAGAGCAGACCGTCTCCGCCGATCTGAACCGGTCCGTCGCTGCGGCGCGCCCTCGCGTCGAGGCGTTGGCCTGCGAGAGCTCTCCGGATGACATCCGCATCGACCCCTACGAACCGGATCGAGTTCGGCATCGCTTGGGCGAGGGTCTGAGCTTGACCGAGGGGAAACGGCAGCACGCCAAGCGGCCCAACGGGTACGCCTAGATAGGTGGCGGAGTCCTCACCGTCAGACCCGAGGAACGCTCCCTCCAGAGGCCTGTTGCCGCCGGCAACGTGCTCCGCCAAGAGCTGCGATGCCATCTCGCTGAACCCCATGCCGGCCAGAAGGTAGCCGACATGAGCCCGGGCAATGTCCTGAACTATATCGTCCCGTTCGTGGGCCGACGGGGGTTCGCCGTGCGTGTCCGGATCCAGCACGTAGAGGAAAGCACCTCGTGGTGGGATTTCGACCCCCCAACGCGACATGACCGCCCAGCCCTTTGCGCGAACCGCGGTCCAGCTATTCCTTCCCGGCCACGTTCCGCAATCTCTCGACCACGACTCCCTTGAGTTGGCCGTCGGCAGTTTTTATAGGACCAGGCAACCCGGTGCCGGTGCCGTTCGATGCCTGACTGGTACCCTTTGCCTCGGCGACCGCAACTCGACCCGATCCGGAGCCGCAGATCCAATCCGGAAGCTCGGTCCCCTTTCCGGCTAGTCTGGTGACACGCAGACGCTTCGAGACGTTCGTTGGATCTCCGTCGATCGGTGTGAACCAATCGAAACCGTGGTATCGGGCGAGGTAAGCCCGGGCGAAAAATCGCCCGAACAACCCCGAAAACGCGCGCCGCATCTCCTTGCCGCGGCCAGGCCCCTTGCCCTTCCAAATGAGTCCGTCTCCGCCGGGGACGAGGAGCTCTTCGAACAGCAGGGCCAATGGCCTGCTCGATCCGCCACCGGTCTGAAGGAGCTCTCCGATGGCACATGCGGCCACGAAATCGGTATCCACCTCGCATTGGCCGCCGGGACTTATGCCGGAAAGCAACTCCTTTGGGCAGGCGCTGGGCGGCCGGACTACATAGCGAATCTTGTGAACGCTCATCTGTCCCCACGCCCCTCACAAATCTCCGTTAAAATCTAATACCATGCACGAATGTCGCAGCCTTTCCTCCCGCGCGACCATGGATTCACTTAGATTGCGCCGGACTTGTCCTGCAAGCGAAAATTGAGCAAAATTCTACCGTGCGGAGACAATCGACGTGGATGCATTCGTTTTTCTGAAGGGATTGCCAGCCGTTCTCGGCATCGTGGGCTTCTTCGTCTATCTCTGGGCCGGCCAGTACCGCATCGGCGGTGACCTCATGAAGGGCGTCGTCGATAAGCTGCGCGCCGCTCCAAATGTCGACATCAAGGATTACGCATCGCTCACGCCGACGCGCATCGGTCAATTGATCGAACGGGACACGGCCGTCCGCAGTGTGGTGAACGATCAGGACGTGAAACTGATCCGCCTCATCGTCATTCTCCATAACGTCTTGACCTTGATAGTGCTTCTAGTCTGCGCCGCACTCGTCGGCCTCGGCATTTGGCTCATCGCAAGGCCTGAGCCCCTGTCAATCGTGGCCAGACCGCCCGTTGCCGCACGTGCGAACGCCGACCTCGCGCTGACCGTTCTCGATCTGGTGAAGGTCGAATGGGATGCGAAGGGGCTGACCGAAAGCGTCAGCGTTTTCCTAGAGAACGTCGACACGAATGCGAGAACGAGCAAGAAGGCGGTATTGGCGGACGTCCGGAGCGTGACTTTCAGTGCCGACGATCTCCACGACGTCGCGAGCAACCGGAATTATCGCGGTAAGAACCGGGTACGCACGGTCATCGAATGGAGTGGACAAACCGTACATTCGGACATCGCGGATATCCTCGTTGGAATCAAATACAGGCTGATGGTCGGTGGGAAGCTGATCACTCCGCAGGGAAGCCGGTCGATAAATACTCTTTTGGCTACAATCGACGACAGTACGGAGCAGATGCCACGAGAATATTGCTTTTCGGTCGACTTCGCCGGCTGGAGCCACTCGAACTCGGCCTTAGTGGCTCCCCTCAAAGCCTGCAACTCCAAGGCGGAGGTGAACCTGCCCTTCCTTCAGCAGGTCGAATGGGGCCGCCCACCCGGCCTTGTTCTCAACGATCCTCTGGCCGACAGACCTATTGCTCGGCTGTGCATTGCCGCGCCGCAGCATTCCGGCAACAATTGCTGACGGACCATGTCGATGGCGGCACCTGCACTGCCTTTCCTTGGAGAGAGATCATGACGGAAGTGAATAGTGAAAACCTCAAGAAATGGGCCCTTGCTATCGTCGCCGAGGTCGAGCCTGACGACACGTTCGTCGTGGAAGACGGCTTCGATGCGCTGGTGGAAGAATGGCATCGCGCGGACGCACAGGATGAGGGCCGCTTCATCGGCGGGGCCGAAGTCGCGACTTTCGCCGCCATGGTCGCTCCGTTTCTTCTGGCGTTCTTCGGGGACGTCGCCAAGGACGTCGTGAAGGACAGAGTAAAGACGGCCATAGGGTCCCTGCTCGATCGGGTGCTGGATCGTCGTGCCAGGAAGGACGACGTGGAGAAGCTTCGCAAGGAAGTGTCGTCGGCGATCAATAAGAGCCGCTTCTCCGCGGCCGAGAAGGCTAAACTCGAGGCCGGTTTCGCCAAGCTGTTTGCCAAGGTTGGCCCGAAGAAATGAAGGGGACCCATCCCAGGAGTTTGCTGCGCCGCCTCGGCATTTCCGACGGCCCCGCCGCGGCGGCGATCATCATCTCGGTTTGTCTGCAGTATCTTTTTCTCGCAAAATTATGGGAGGGCTACCCGATACGGTACATGGGCGACGTCATCCATCAGAACGTCGTGCTTTCGATGATCGGCCTGACCGTGCTTGGCGCGATCGTCATCGCAGCTGCATCGCTGTACCGATGGCGAAACGGAACGAATGCCGCGTCGAAACTAGAACGACTTGCCGTGAACCCGTCCTTCGATCCCATCCGATCAACGCTGGAGCAGATCGCGGCACGTTCGACCCTGCGTTCGCAGCCTCGCCTCCTGTACACTCCGAAGAACGGTGACGCGTTGGAAGCCAGAGAACGCGTGACGCCGTCCGGCGATGCGGTCGTCGTCGGTCTCAATCAGCGTGCTAGACAACGCGATCAACCACGTGCCTTCGAAGCCATGATTGGGCATGAAGTATCGCACCTCGAACTTGGCGAAACCTGGCTTGAAATTTGGGCAAGACGCGGCATCCTCCTGCATTTTCGAACGCTCGGCTGGGCGGTCGCGATATTCTGCCTGGTGCTCGGTTTCATCGATCGCAGAGGCATCGGCAGCCATCCCCCTTTCGGAGGCTTCATTCCGGTCTTCGATGGCGCTATCTTTGCCGGCCTGTCCTCCCAGTTCGCGGTTCTGATCCTCTCGAGCGCGATCGTTTTCGTCTATTCATACTTCTTCGTCGTTCGCCGCGAGCACATCCACGATTTCCGCGGCTCCCAACTTGCCGGAACGGACGCCTTGGCCGACGTCTTCGCCGCCCAGCAGCCGCCGGCGTTCCGGCCGTTCGACGCCTTCAAAGATTTCTTCAATCTGCATCCTGATCCGGCCGCACGAACCCGCGTGATCAGAAATCGTGACCTGATCCTGATTTCGGTGATCCTGTATCCGTTGGTCATGTCGGGCTTGCAGCCGTTGACATTGTTGCTGACGGCGGGCTGGCGCGACTTTTTCGGCGTGGCGAGAGAGGCTTGGAATTTCGGCCTGACTGTCGCCTCCGGCCTCTTCCTGTATGCCGTTCTGCGCGCTGATCTTGCAAGGTTGGGTTTGGGTCTGCTTTTGGACCCACGTCGGTACGCCCTGTTCGTTCCGATCTACGCTCTGGTCGCGGGTCTAGCCACACAGATCCCGCGCATCGTGCTGGAAGTCCTATACGGCTGGCGTCATGAATTTTCGCTCGACCAGATCGCCGATCGGATTTGGAGCGGAACGCTGATCGGGGGTGCTCGCATCGCGCTCATGACGGCCGCCATCCTCGGCCTGCTCGCCTTCCTGAACGGCGTCCGCATCGCCGCAACCGGCGAAACAAGGCCGGGCAAATGGAGCGCTATAGGTGACGCGGTTGCCGCCATTCTGGTGGTCGGAGCGTTCACCATCGCAAGCCTATCGAGCCTTCAGTTCGCTATCGGCGTGCTGGCATTCTGCGCGCCTCTGATCTTCGCTTATGCAATATTGTTTGCATTAGTTTGTCGATGTCTGGACTGCGGTCGCAGGCGCACTTCTGCTCTGCGGCTGTCGACGCGATGCAGTTGCGGGAGGGACCATTTGTCTCTGCCAAAGCTTTGGACTCGACATCCATTCGAGGTCCAGCTGTCGGTACCGAACCAGGTGGACATCAAGGGTCGAGAGAAGCCGGCCTAAACTGGTCGGACTCGGCGAATGTGAATTCGCTTTCCTGGAGGGCCACTCCGAATTGCCAGGCGATCTTCTGCGGCAAAGCTTTGCGCCAGTACAAGCTCTGCTCGTGCAAGGAATGCGAGTCGCCTTCCAAGTGCTTCTTCGGACAGCCGCCCCAACAGACCGGAAGGAACGAGCAGCGGCTGCAATTGGGCTGCCGCGTTGGGTCGAAGCCGGTCCACCAGGCCGCATCGCGGCCGGGCACCATGTCGCCTCCGGCACGGCGGATGGCGACGGGGCGGTCCTTCTCGCCCACTTGAAGCCCGCACCGATAGTGATTGCCGTCCGCTCCGATCACGATCGAATCGTTGGCCAGCGCTGCACAAACGGAGGTCCTTGGCAAAGGATAGAGCGAGCGGGTTGTGGTTTCGTCGAGAGTTGCTTCGTCGGGGACCATCTGCCGGGACCGTTCGCGAAGTCTCTCAAACTCTTCCTCAGAAAGCTTCGTGCGGCTAAGAAATCCGGCGCGCTCGGAAAAGTCGGATATCCGTGCGAGTTGAAAAACGCACGGAAACGCTCTGTCGAACCAGCCGCGGTCCTTGCAGAAGGCGATGAAGCCGTCCAAATCGCATTGGTTTCCGTGATCGGCATTGAACCTTACGTCGACGCGTACCACCTCGAGCAATCCGTCGACCACCGCGGTCGCCTGATCGAACGAGGAGACAGACGGATCGGGCGCCCTGCCCCTTCTATATCGGCGTCTCTTGTCGTGGTTCGGTTTGAGGCCGTCAAAGGAAATCTGCACCTGCCGGAGGCGGTGTCGCCTCACGAAGCCGGCGATGTCGTCCGGCCAGCATGTCCCGTTCGAAATTACGGAAGCGGAGTAACTTACCCCGATCTCCTTGCATAACGATTGAAGCGCAGCGGACGCTGCATCGATGAAATCGACGTTGAGGAGCGGCTCTCCGCCGTACCAGTCGACGTGAAGGCTGTCCTTACCCGACGCGACAAGGCGCTGTCGGGTCCAATCGACTATCGCCGGAACATCGCCTTCTGCGAGAGCATCGCGGGATCTCTCTTCGTAGCAGTAGTAGCAACCCAGGTTGCAGTCCTGCGTCGTCGTGAGGGTGATGACCATAGGCGTCCGTCCACGCGCATGCCAATAGCGCTCGCGGATCATGTCTAGCTCGTCGAATTCGTGGTCGACGAGAAAGCCCCCTCGCCGTAGTGTGGCGAGGAGCGTACGCGGGATCGTCTTGGCGGCGACCCTCCGCGGAGGACCGCAAAGCAGCTGCGCAAGCTCGCGCGCGTCCTGGCCCGACAGCCGAACCGAAGCGCCCGTACCCGCGTTGTACAGGACGTTGTCGTCGCCTAGCGGGACGCAGAAGTTGTAGCGCGATGATCGCAGACGATGCCGCGCTGCAGTCACTTGTCGATATCGACGATGGCGAGGCAGATATTCGTGCCGTACCCGCAAAGCCGAGCACCGACGCGACCGGCCTTCTTCAGATCCGGAGTGATAGTTTCGACCTGAACGACGTGCAGCTTGCCGGGTCGGACCTTCAACTTTACGTCCTTGTCGTCGGAGACGATCAAGCTCACCTTCGGCTTCTTGGTCGGCTTTCGCGCCATGGCTTCCTCCCGCCCCGTTTCCGTGAACAACCTATGGTCGCACATTCTTCGCAATCGTCAAGTGCAGCCTTTTGCCCGTCCGAACTTAGGAATCCCTGACGGCGGCGTGCGCCTGGCATCGAAGCCGTATCGAGGCTAAGCGTCCAGCGAACTCGTTTTCAATCGCTCCACCGGGTTTCGCCGATGATGTGGGTACCCGACTTCGCGACGGCCGCCGACGGCAGGCACGTCGGCAAGTCCATCGGCAGGGTTGTAGCCGGTGGAGGACCGATTGAGACTTTGGTCAGGTGGCGTTCAAGGTCGCTTCGGCTGCTTTAATCTTGCCGAGGATATCCTCGAAAGAAGGGATCCTCCGAAGATCATGCCGGCCATCTTCTGGTAGTCCGCCTTCAAAGGTTCGAGCATGCCGTCGACCGGTACGATACCGAACGTTCCGGGAGTCGCCTGGTCGAGATCGAGAGGCTTCCGGTTGAAGTAGAGGCGGGCATGGCGAACGCAGCTTTCCGCGAGCTCCAGATCTTTAAGTGCGGCTTCGCCGTGTTCGGAGGTCAGAAGCCGGAATATGTCGTAGTAATGGCGCGACAATCGCTGCCCGTCCTTGTAGAGCTCCCCTCTGTTCTGGAACCAGTGTCGCTGTCCGTGTAGGATGATGATCTTGTCCCAGAACGTCCTCTCGGGCTTGATCGTCAGCACGTTTGGCACGGTGAGGTCCAGGCCGTCGGTGTCGGTGGCAGAATATGGACTGATCGTTTTCGTCTCATGCGGATCGAGCGCCGACTTAGCGCCGGATTCGATCTTCACGACGCGTCGGACGTACCGCTCGTCGGAATCCGCGAATGCGCTTGGATAGTGGAAGAGCAGGGATTGAGCGTCGGGGTCGTCCGGATCGGGCTCGATCTTGAACGTCAGTCCTTCGAGCTCACCAGCGGCGAAGTTCGTCAGCGCGTTCTGGAATTCGCCGTTAATGAAACTGCTGCACCGCTCCTTTATTTCGTCAAGCTTTCGCTTGCGTTCGTTCGATCCCATCGCGCGGAGATCGTCATCTGACGGGAAGTTTTCGCCGGGCAGGTCGTCGCGGAATACGGTGATGTCGATGTCTTCCGAGAACCGCTGGATCAGATCGAAGGCCTTCGAGAGTGACGTGCCGCCCTTGAAAAGCAGACGCTGCTCGATGCCCGCCTTGTTGTAGAGCGCGTCGAGGATCCAACAGACCCAAAAGTCCTTTTCGATGTTCTCCGGGGGGCACGAGAGACGCTGTCCGGTTTGTTGGAACAGTCCCCGCCGGTCTTCAGCGCTTGCTCGAATGATCTGCGGCAGGTCGGTCATGATCGCATCTCATTGGCCGCGGATCGGCGGGAGCGGATCTGGCGCCGTTGCGTCGGACTTGAGGATATCTTTTACGATAGGAACGAGCCAGTCGGGGAGATCACCCAAGTGGTCCTGCAAATCCTTTCGCATGCGGTGCCCGTCGTCGCCGTCGTTCAGGATGGACTTGAGGCGCTTTGCGATCTTGTCGCCATCCGAAGGAAGAACGTCGCGCAGCCAAATCAGAGCTTGCACCAACTGCGCGGCCGGGCGGTCAGCCCACAGAAGTCGACTTGGCGCGACTTTCTTGAAGTCGATGACCATTTGGTCGAGTTGGATCGGCTTCACGCGGGCGTCCGTCCACACGACCACCTTCGCCGGGACGGCGTTGGTAAGTCCCAAGTTGTTGGCGGCGGTTATTCCGTCGACCAGTACTTTGGCGCCGTCCCGTCTCGCGACCGCCTGAATCACCGACTTGTAGTCCGGTGGCGAAATCTTCTTCGTCAGTTGGTTGGTGCGAGCAAGATCGTAGAGACCTTGGTCGATGCGCCTGATGCGGTTGTCACTCCGGAGGCGGTGGAGGGCGACGTCGACAGCCGATCGAGTGCCGGTGTCCGCAAAATCGCGTGCGGTCCATACCTTGCTCGGCTGAGGGTCATGGCTCATCCGATCGTATATCTGGTTCGCTGTGCTAGCCATTTTACGGTTCCCTTGTAAGAAATTTGCGCCTTAAATCTTACAAAGTCAAGACCGCGTAAGAAATATGACTCATATTCCTTACGGCCGTCTAATTTCGGCGCCGGAACATATCGGAGCAGCGAAGCACCACGCGATGGGCCTCTTCCAGGAGCCATCGCGAGATTTCCGGCTGTTTCGGCGTCTTTGCCCAGTCAGATTACGTAAAATAGAGGATTCCCTCGGGTTGGTTTGGAAAAGTGCTAATTTACTTAGTATGGCTGAGCAAAAGGACAGAAAGCTAAACAAGCTCGAAAGGACTCTCCCTCAGGGGCTTCTGGTCGATGCTGCCTGGATGGAACGACAGGGTTATTCCACCAGCCTGCGCAGCCAATTGGCGCTTGATCCTGTTTTGTTCTCATCTAGAATATATTCCCAATAGAACGGCTCGCCCTGAGGCGTGGCCTTACGTCGACATGTCGTGATGCCTTCCGTGGAAAATCCCCCGGCCAGGTCGATATCGGCGACGCGGATGTGGACATCGAGAGCGGCGACATCGCAATCGCGCGCGGATGGTGTTCAATCCTGCTCTACGATGACGGGGGAATTCATGAGTTTCAAAGTAACCGCAGCCGGCGCTTCACACGAACCTACCCTGCATTGTCCCAACTGCAATCACGAGATCCGGTTGACGGAATCATTGGCCGCTCCCCTCCTCGCTGAAATTCGTCAGCGCTTTCAACAGCAGCTGGCCAGCAAAGATGCAGAGATGGAGCGTAAGACCGAGGCACTGCGGCTGGAACGCGAGCAGGTCGCTAAGGACCGCGAGCAAATCGAGGACCACGTTGCGAAACGATTGATCGCCGAACGTGCCCAGCTGGTCGCGGCCGAAAGCAAGAAGGCGCGAGAGGCGGCCGCGGCCGAGCTGCAGGCGAAGGAAGCGGAAGCCGCGGAGCTGCGAGCCAACCTGCTTACCAACAACGCAAAGCTTGCCGAGGCCCAAAAGCAGCAAGCCGAACTGATGCGACAGCAGCGCGCACTCGAGGGGGAAAAGCGCGAGCTCGACCTGACAATAGAGAAGCGCGTGCAGGCCTCAATCAGCGAAATCCAGATCAAGGCCAGGCAGGAAGCCGACGAGGCTGCGCGCTTACGCGTTGCAGAGAAGGACCAGACTATCGAGTCGATGTCTCGAACGATCGAGGAGCTCAAGCGCAAGGCCGAGCAGGGATCACAGCAATCCCAAGGGGAAGTACTCGAGCTCGAGCTCGAAGAGCTTCTGCGCGGACGTTTTCCGACCGATTCGATTGAGCCGGTTGGAAAAGGTGAGCTTGGGGCGGACGTTATTCAACAGATAAATGGCGCCATTGGCAAACCTGCCGGCATCATCCTTTGGGAAACCAAGCGAACCAAGGCATGGAGTGACGGATGGCTTGCCAAACTGCGTGACGACCAGCGTCGTTCCGCCGCCGACGTCGCTCTGATCATCTCTCATGCGCTGCCGAAGCACGTCGAGCAATTTGACCTAGTCGACGGCGTATGGGTGGCCCATCCGCGTTGCGCATTGCCGGTCGCCGTGGCGCTGCGCCAGGGGCTGATCGACGTAAGCGGATCGCGCCTCGTTCAGCAGGGTCAGCAGACCAAGATGGAGCAGGTTTATCACTACCTGACCGGCACGAAGTTTCGGCAGCGGGTAGAAGCTGTGGTTGAGAAATTCAACGATATGCGCGACGACCTGGACAAGGAACGCAAGTTCATGGGCCGGCAATGGGCCAAGCGCGAAACTCAGATCCTCGCCGTGGTGGAGTCGACCGTTGGCATGGTGGGCGATTTGCAGGCGATCGCCGGCAAAGCCATGCCAGAGATTCCGAGCCTGGATATGCCACTGCTTGAGAGCCACGCCGCTCCTGAACGAAAGGTGGGATGATGGCGGAAGCTGATGGCGAGCTCGAGTCGGAGAGCATACCTCGCTCCCGCCGCCTCCACCCGAGCCGGCGGACGGGATCGACTGAAGCTGGAGGCGTGAGGGAGCCAGGATAGCGGCACTCCTCGTCAGATCTCGTCTCCTCACCGGTTCAAGCGATTAGTCGAGGAAGCTAATCTCGATGCCCTTCATCCCCTCGCCGCTTCGCTGCTTACCTTTTTCACTTTGACTACCTGCCCGCCTTGCAACCTCTGATTATGTTGCTTTAAGACTTACTAGCGGGGACTCAGGTCGGTCCTGCAACTCGTCGCGAGGGTCCATGGAGTGGAAGGCGCACGGTTACCGGGTTGGTGCATCGAGCGAGACCTTCGATAGCATCCCAGAAAGCGCAGACGAACTTGATCGGTTCATCGCGCTACACCGCCGAAAGATCGAGCCGTGGCTCTCGGCGGTATTCCAAGCTGAGCATCTGAACCTCCTGCTTGGCAGCGGCTTTACCATTGCTGTGGGCTTCGCTGCCGGCGTCAAGGCGACGGGTATGGCGATTGCGACGGGGAAGTCGAAACATGCCAAGGCAATCCTCGTCACGCGACCGCAAGCGCCAAAAAGATGGGTCGCGGTCAAGCTAACATCGAAGATCAGTTGCGTAGCGCCATTGCTGTGCTCGATGGTCTTGACATCATCGATAAGGGGTCGGCGCAAGGTGTTCGCGACGACATTAACTCCGCAATCGCGACATTCCTAACCTCACTGCTTGCTACCGAGCGAGGTATTTTCGAAGCAAACAGTGCATCAGCACTGGCGACGGTGCAGTCATTTCTGCTCAGCTTCGTCAGCCGCGCCGCTTCACGCGAGCGTTTACATATCTTCACGACCAACTACGACCGGTTGATCGAACATGGCTGCGATCAAGCGGGGCTACGGATCATTGATCGCTTTGTGGGGAGCTTGCGTCCACTGTTCCGCAACACTCGGATCGAGCTCGATTATCATTACAACCCACCCGGGATCCGCGGTGAGCCGCGCTTTATGGAAGGCGTCGTCCGTCTGACCAAGCTCCACGGCAGCCTTGATTGGCGCTTCGACCCCATCGCGCATCGGATCTATCGGTCAGAGACACCATTTGGTGCCGACGACGATCATCCGAGCTTACCAGATTCTCCAGTTGATACCGTGATGATCTATCCTAATCCGGCTAAGGACGTGGAGACCACCCAATATCCTTATGCGGAGCTATTCCGTGATTTCGCCTCGGCAACTTGCAGACCCAACTCGGTGGTGGTGACCTACGGCTACGGGTTCGGTGATGACCACATCAACCGTGTTCTGCTCGATATGCTGTCGGTTCCGTCCGCACACCTCGTGATCATCGCCTTTGAACTAGACGATCGCATCAAGGGATTTCTCAATCAAACTCGTCCTGCACAAGTCAGCCTCCTCGCCGGCAACCATTTCGGAAGCCTCCAGCACCTCGTCGACGATTATCTGCCAAAGCCCGCGCTCGATTACATCACCGGGCGTATGTCTGACTTGCTGAAGAACCGCGCTTTCGCAGATGCCGCTGCGGGCCTGGCGCCAGCCGAACCGAGTCAGCCGCCAGCGGGCTCTGGAGGAGGAACGTGAGCTCCCCGATCGAACGGCTCGCTGAACTGGTCATCGGCACGGTCGAGTCGATCTCCTCGGATGAGATCCGTGTGCTGCTCGATCTCGATGCGCCACAGGCTACTGCGCTCAACACCGGCACACCGATGAGCTTCCCAAGGCTCAATAGTTACGTGCTGATACCGAATGAGGCTGGTGCTACCGTCGCCTACGTCACGTGGATCGGGATTGAACGATCGCCGTACCCCAAACGGTCGGGGCTTAAGGATTTCGGCCTGATCGATCTGCCATTCCCTCTGCGGAAGATGTCGCTCACTCCGATCGGCACCCTGTCTGTCGCTCGAAACCGACGCGAGGGAAGCAGTATGTTCGAATTGAGTCGAGGAATCGTTGCGTTCCCTTCGGTAGGCGATCAGATACCAATCCCAACGCCGGAACAAATCACAGCTATCGTCGGAGCAAAGGACAAGGACCGCCGCGTTCGCATCGGCTCGTCACCGCTGGCTGCAGATACCTCAATTATGGTCGATCCCGATAAGATCTTCGGGCGGCACGTCGCCGTACTCGGCAACACCGGTAGTGGAAAATCCTGCTCCGTCGCTGGGCTGATCCGCTGGTCACTCGATGCGGCGCAGGCCGCTCTTGAGAATGGCACAGAACAGCCGAATGCGCGGTTTATTATTCTTGATCCTAATGGGGAGTACGCCAAAGCATTTGCAGATAGGGGCGGAAATATCCGCCTGTTTCGTGTCCCGCCCATCGACCTCAACAGGGGTGAACGCGCGCTCCGTCTGCCGGCCTGGCTCTGGAACGGTCACGAGTGGACCGCGGTATCGTTCGCACGACCCGGAGCGCAGCGGCCCCTGCTGCTCCAAGCGCTTCGTGAACTAAAGAACGGGCAGCTGGCGGGGACGCCTCGCCAAACTATCGTCAGGCGGCATTTGTATTCCTATCGCATCATGATCGCCGCTATGTTGGCCGAAGGTGCCGCGACCTACGCTGGCAGCGCAAGCAATCGGCGGCGCTGCGGCGAACTGCTAGACAACATTGCATCAGACTGCAGCAATATGACGGAATCCGTTGATGGTGAGCACAAGACAGCTCTGGAAGAGATAAGCAGCATTATCGAAACTATCGCTAATTCCCGTCGGTCAGGAGACTGGTTCAACTCCTTCTCAGTACAGGACATGGAAGCGGTGCGGAGGTCACTGCAGAGCTTCGTAGATCTGGTAGAGGATGCTTTCGCCATCGCGCATCTTACGGAAGATGCACCGATACCATTCGACGTACACATGCTGCCAGAGCACCTTGAGAGGATAGCAGCGACGGAGGGAGGTGCGTTGGCCGGATTCATCAGCACGCTCGGCATGCGCATCCGCGGCATGATGTCGGACCCGAGACTCGGTCAAGTGATTGGAAGTGACCCGGCGATCACCTTCGATGCCTGGCTTGACGCGTTCGTGGGCAGCAACGCCTCGGCCAACGGACAGGTCGCAATCGTTGACCTTTCGTTGGTGCCTTCAGAAATAATCCACGTAGTCGTTGCGGTTCTGGGACGGCTGACGTTTGAGGCATTGCAGCGCTACCGACGGCTTCATCCTGATGGCAAACCTCTGCCCACGACCTTGGTTCTAGAGGAAGCACACAACTTTGTTCGGCGAGGCGCCAACGAAGATGGGCCGGCAGAAAACCCGACCCAGCTCTGTCGCGAGACGTTCGAAAAGATCGCGCGCGAAGGTCGCAAGTTTGGTCTTGGATTGATGCTATCGTCACAACGCCCATCGGAGCTCTCGCCCACGATCCTTGCACAGTGCAATACTTTCCTACTGCACCGGATCGTAAACGACCTCGATCAGGCGCTAGTTGGACGTCTCGTTCCCGACAATGTGGCGGGCTTGCTAAAGGAGCTACCTAGCCTACCATCCCGTCAGGCAATTTTGCTGGGATGGGCCACGCCGATTCCTTTGCTCGTGGAGATGGATGAACTTGCCGAGGCACATCGGCCGCAATCGTCAGACCCAGATTTCTGGGACGTTTGGATCGGCAAGAACCCACGTCCGATCGATTGGCCCACCCTCGTCGGCGATTGGACCGGCAGTGCGCAGAATTGAACAGACTGCGCTCCTCGATCAGACGTTTCCATGACTGCCGCACGCCTTATGAGTCCGACGGGAGAAAACAAGGTGAGCTGGTGATCTCATTGCTCAATGGCTTGCAGGACGAGACGGAGAGCGAGGTCGAGTTCGTCGAATCCGCTATTGTCATTCGGCGTCACAATTGATCCCTTCAGCATCCAATTTTGCATGCCGAATGACAGCTTGCCCGCTAAGTTGAGTGGCGTAAGTCGGCCGGCGTCAGCAGGCGATGAGATCGCTTCGACGGAAACACTGATCCGGCAGCAAGTGCCCGAGCATTGCTAACTGCGTTTCGTGTTGCGGGGACTTCGTGCTGAGCACAGACGAGGCTAGGGCCGAGATCGATCGGATCGACACCATTGCAATCAACTGGCGCCAAGTTTTTGAGGATGAGGGTGTCGACGAAATCGAAAGAATAGCACCTGCCTTCCCAATAGCAGACTGCTTTCCCCGCAAGCTCGTCTCCAGCCTTAGAGAGCTCAGCCGACTTTGCCGGCTGCGCTGGCCTTGCTTTTTACGGTCGTACTTCCACCGTTGTGACTGATAAGCACTTCTCTACGAGATGGAGAGCATGACCTTATCCCAGTTAGAGAATCCCTCCGCGAAAAAGGCCGGTCTTTTCGACCCCCGATCCTTATTCGATCGTTCAACTGCGCTCTCGACAAAGTCAGACGTATCGGCATTCAATGCCCGCACCACCTCTGATACAATATGGGGCCGACCACCGATGAGCGTGACCTCCGGCTCCGAGCGGCTCGATGATACAATCGGAAGTTCGATAAGCGCCGTATAGCACGACCCAAAACATTCGAGCGAAAAAGGCGTCAACAAAGCATCGTCAGAAGTCAGTTGAATTTCGTCAGGCCAATGGTTGAAGATGATATTGACGCCTGGCGTTGATGCTACGGCAAGAAATTCGATGTGAGTATCAACCCAATCGACGAAGTCGGCAAATTTAAAGCGGCGCGCTGTCTGCCGACCTGCCCGAACCATCGCCGATACAATCCTACGAAGAACTGGCGCGGCCGGAATCCAATGCGCAAATGGCCCTTCGCCTGGTGCCATTTCCAACTTGAGCTCTTTTCCCTTGAAACGGAGCGTTATCGATTTCTGCGGCCTGGCCAGTATGACGCCAATCTCGATGATGGCGACCGCCTCCTCCAGGTCGACAATTCGTTCACCGTCATAGTTGAGCGTTAGGTTCGCCTCCGCCTTCGGAAAGTCGATCAAAAATTCAAGGAAGTTGTTTGCAAGTCGCACCGGCCCGAGCTTTCCATCGAATATCGGAGTGACGAACATCTCGAGCTCTACCGAGGTCCACTCGCCTGCTTCCGAAGAAAGTTCAACCGTGGTTGACATCGATGACGATACGTTTAGCTCCAGCACCGCTTCCCGAAACTCATCGCGATCATTGTCGAGCGGAATTCCGAACCGGCGTCGCTCAATCGTCAGGTCCGTCACCTTAAGCGTGCGAGGGCCACCCAAAAAGAGCTGACCGATCTTTTCGCCCGCATTTTCTCCTGGAACGAAAAATCGACCGACAATGGATCTGTTATCAAAACCGCAAGTCTTGCGGTAGTCGACCTTCCCTGCAATATAATCGGCAGGTGCCCCTCCGAGCATTCCGTTTAAAGCCTTTGCCAGCCCTTCTCCTGCTGGAGACAATTCTACCGCACGATCGAGTGGCACAAGAATCGTGATTCTGTGAATGTTCCGCTTTCCTTTGGCTTCCTCGCTGCGAACCCGCTTGAGGGTGTCGTAGATCATTTTTTGATCGACCGGGACGAGGAGAGTGCGAATCGGCGTCCGCCCGTCTTTGACGAAAAACATGACGACGATCGCCGCCGGCAGGTCAGCATCAACGAGATGCTTGAGCGCCGACAGCTTGATCCTCGGCGGCTGAGATCCTTCTGTCGCTTTCACTTGGATCAAGAATTTCGGAAGATCGTTCTGGGAATCAAGCGGACGCTCTTTCATCCGCAAAGGCTCGCCTTCAAGGAGGTAGTCCCAGCCGAGACGGTCTGCCTGTGATTTCTGGGCACGAAACCCTTCCGGTTCACACCAACCGATGAACACATTCTCACCTCGCGCGCCAAGATCTGGAACGCTCACTGAATTCTTCATATTTTAGACCATAGCCTTAGCTACTGCTGAAACCAGATCGATAGTCGGGAAGAACCCGAGTTCGTGGAGTTGATGCAGTAATTCCTCAAATTGAAGGTGATTGGCGCTGCCCTTGGCGGCAAGCTTCGCCAGTTCATCGATTTTGCCGGCGAGTAATTCGATGTCCCGCTGGCGGCGTTTGGAGTCCGCAGGCGACAGCCGCTGCGGGCCATCGACAACAAACGCGGCCGAATGTTTTCGGACGTACTCCGCGACGTTGTCCAGCGCAATTTCGCTTTCGCCGGCCTTTGAAAAAGCCATGCTGATGCTGTACGCGGCATCTTCAAGGTACGGCCTGTCCCGCACGAGGTCCGGCGAGCTGTCTTTGCGGCGGTACCCGCTGAGAGAGAAGCTTCCGTTTTGCAGGTTGTAAAACCCGATCTCAAAAGGACCGAACGTCGCAACGCCTTTAGCGATATTGACCGACCATGGATTTTGCGGCCCGCCGCGAGCTTCGACCGCTTTGATCAGCCCGCTCACCTCTCGCGCATGAAGTCGCGCACGCTCGAGCTGAGCTTGGTCGTTCTCGAATATGGAAATGGCGTCCGGCTTCCAAGCCAAGTGCCGCGCGTGGAGTTGGTGCCAGGCACGCAGAGCGGCTTGGGCCGGACCGGGAATTTCCTCGCCTTCCATCCATCTTCGAAGCGTTCGCGTCGAAACTCCCAACAGTTGCGCAGCCTCGGCCAGGTCGAGGCCCAGAAATGTCAAAATTTCAGTCAGCTCAATACTTGTCATTATGTAAAATCCGTTTTGATAATTTGTCCTTCGTATTTTGACAATATGTCAGAAAAAAGAACCTGCTTTGTCCCCCTCCCCTTCCGCGGGAGTGTCGTCCCGACGCGCGAGTTGGCGAATGCCGTCACCAAAACAGATTGAAAAATGGACCGCCGCTACTCGGTCGTCGTCATCGCATTCCGTCGGTTCAGACGCAGATTTACCGCAAGAGTATTGGGATTCAATCCTGGCTGACGCGAGCGTCGGAACGAGTCCAGGCGTGCCAATTCAGCAGCGACGGCTATCGGAGATCCCTCGTCACGTTTTGCGGGTGACCTGCCAGCGCTGCAGTCGAATCGTTGAGATCCGAAAAGGCAGATGCGGTCGGGTCTTTCGATCAGCATGCAGTCTGGAAGGACGTCGGGCAGAAGTCGGCCGATCGGACATGTCAGAATCGTAGCGCGCGCTACGAGGAGGATGGCTGCTGGCTATCTTTCAAGAGCTCCTAAAGGATCCGCTCGCGATCGGTTTGTTACTCAATGGCGCTTAACCACCATCCAACACCCCTGTCCGGTGGCGATCGCAACGCTCTAAAGAAGGAGCTGGGCAAACGACTCCTTGAAATCGACGGGCAGGGCCAACCCGAAGGGGTAGGTCGTCGGAAAAGATCGGGGATGAAGGAGCCTTAACAAGCGGGACACGGATCGGGCTAACGACTTCACGCCGCCCGAAAAGCGGCCGGCTTCGAGTCCAGTTGAGAGGCCGCTGCCCGCTTTGGTGGCATCTGGCCCCTATCGAGCCCACGAGACGCGGCTTCCCGAAGTCTATCTTGTTGAGACGCTAGGCTGTCAGCCGGCGACCGCCGTCGTGCTGATCGTGTCGCCACGGTGGCGAGACTTGCCTGCCGATCGCCTGCAGATCATCCATCCAGGCAGCCGTTTGGTCCTCGACACCGGTAGCACACATCTCCTGCCCGGCGCCTACTATGTCGCTCTCCGTACTGGCACATCATCGCCACCGAGGAAACTCACTTTTCGCCGGCATCATCAGTCTGATCCCGACAGCCGCCTTCACAGGCATCCCGCAGTCGGGGCGCGCAGCACGCAAAGGCGTAGAGAGAGCGAAGCGTCTCCTTCTTGGCACTGTCGTGCAGCCCGCACCTCGTTCGTAATCAAAGCCTAAAGCTGCCGCGATCCGCATAACCTTTGGGCCGAATATCCAGCGCGGCGATCAGGTCCAGGCGCTGCTTCCGACAACCAAACTCGGGGTGATCTCCCACCTGGAGCCACGCTCCGTCACGGCGCTCAAGCCATCCGGATGCAAACACCTCGCCCGCCAGGAAACCGCCATTTGCCGTTCGGACCCAGCGTTCGCCGTCGATCGCAGGCCACAGAGCAACGTGGATTGATAGCTCGTCCCAATCCGCGTCGTGAACGCTGGCAATCGCCGCAATATCCTCGATCATGAATCGGTACGTTCGACCATCGTCCCCGTACCTCGGATCCAGCAGCGGCCAGCTGTTTTCTCCTGCACGCGGCGTAAACAATCCCTGGTCGATGCCAGCATTGATCCCGGCGACCATCACATTGCGCCAGGCCCGCCGCCTGCGGGACCCGTCGTATTTCACCTTGGTTACCCCCTTGGACGCGGTCGGAATCACGTCCGCACCCTCGTAGTTGAGGCGATCGAAGGAGAATCCGCGGAGGTCTTCGTCCGATGTCGGAACACCCGTCATCGCCGCGAGCCGGCTCAGGAACGGCAATTCCTCGAGCAATGCAAAGTCCGGATGCACCGGTGCACGCTCCAACATGCGGGCTCGCAGCGCTGCATGACTTGCAAAGCCGCATGCGGCTGCGATCGCCTCGGTCAGATGGGATGATTTGTAGTTCGGATAGCCCTGCCTAACCGCACGCTTCACGGACGTGAGCGCAGATTCAGTCAAAGGGATAGCGGTCAAAGGATCCACCTGTTCATATCGGCGGCCGATGTCCACAGATTACGCACCGACCTGGATATGACGGTCGATCCAAGGATTTGAAATAGTGCCCACTTTGACCCTGTGGCAGGTCCGGCGAGACGGCCGATTCGAAGAATGCACGATCTATCAGCCAGCTTTCAAGGACCTAGGCGCCTCAGGGCAGCCGCTCCATAGGGGTGTAACTTCCCGTTGACGGCTCCAATGCTGTTCGCGCGCTCGAGGAACATGACAAGCCGCCAGTGCACATCTACGTGCCAACCGATGAAACGGTTGGCGGAGCGCGCGGGCGCCTTACCTCGTCCGCTCATCGTCTCGCTTGTGACCGCGCAACTCGGCATCGATTCCCTGCTCTGCCTTGCGGCGACGGCTATTGGTGAGCTCCGAAAGCTCATTCTTTAGTGCATGCCGCCGGGTTTCAACGGCGGGCATGTCGTTCACGAATTGCCTAACCTGGCGCGCGAGCGCGTGATCTGCCGCCGCTCCAGAATGCTGCAGCTCGGCTGCGTAATCGAGATATCGCCGCCGGATCGCATCCTGACGTGACTTGATCTGCTCGTCCCAAGGACGTTTTGCAGTCGTGCCGCCCCTCACCTCCGAAAGCACCTCTTTCCGGGCGAGCCGGTCGACATCAGGTACGATTTTTCGCTTGCGCATAGCGAGCACCGCCCCGCGATCGGCCTTTTGAACTCGCCCGCGGGTTCGCCGCGGCGTTGCCTCGGCCGCTATCCCGCGAAGCCGGAGTTCGCCAGCAAATCGCTCCCGCCAAGCCTGCAGATCTGCCTTCCGAGGGTTGAGACGCTTGCCGTCGTGGCCCAGGGACCGGACGGTCAAGTGCACGTGGGGATGTTTGTCGTCGAGGTGCTGGACGAAGACATAGTCATGATTGTCCCCGAACGTTTCGATGGCAAATGCCCGGGCTGAATCCTTGACGGCGACGGCATCGGTGCCAGCCGGCATCGACAGAATGATGTTGATCGAAAGCGACCCATCACGGCGGCGCTTGTCGTCAAGGCCGGCATCATCCTCCCAGCGTTGCTGTAGGTCTTTCAATCCGGAACGACCGGCCAGACTCGCGCCCTGCTCTGTTTCCGCATCGAGCTCGCCGTTTCGCGTGATATACGCAAGGTGCGACTTGAGATGCGCCACGTCCTTGGTGCGGCCGGTGATCTTGACCATCACCTCTGGCGCTCGGCGCACGATCCGTTCGAGCTTCGCGCGCATAGCCGGCGTCAGGCGACTAGGAACCGCCGGATCGGGGATATCCCACTCGGCCCGCCGCGGGCGCCGATTGGGCGTTTCCCAAACATATGAGATCGGCGGAAGCTCGGAGGCCAGGTCTGCCGGCCGCGGCTTATGGCGCCGACTCATCGCCGCCCATCCCAATAATCCGCGTTGCCGTGCAGCGCATTGCGTAGTTGCGCGAGCTCTTTTTCGATGACCAACTGGGCCTCTTGAATTGCGGACAGATCGGGCTCGACCGCCCTGCCCTGCAGCACACTGGCGTTCGCTGCGCGCGCGATCTGATTGATGTTGCCGCCGATCTGGTTGAGCTCGCGAACAATCGCGCGGAGCGCCTCGTGCTCGCCTGGAGAATGCTGCACCGGTGATCCCAACCGCGAGCGCACCAATGCAACGATCCAGCCGGTTCGGGTCATGCCGCGCTGATGTGACACTTCCGCGAGCTGCCGCATCTCGCTCTCGCGAAATCGCACCGTCACCTTCTCCGGTCGCCCGACAGGCAGCACGGAGATGCGCGGCACTGGTTCAGCAAGTGCCTCAGCAATGAGACGCCGCAAGAGCGCGGATTTGCCGCCCTGGGTCGCTGCCAAAGCTGAGAACTCCGCAGCGACTTCGTCAGAGACGCGAAGCGAGATCAGAGCCATGCACTCCAATCCCAATCGCGATCTAATACATCGCTGGCGCGAAGCCTATCCTGCACTAGAAAAAGCGAATCCTTCCACTCCCTCCGTGTTGGTTCGAACCAACAGGCTCGGCATTCAAAGCTCGGGATTTGCTGCAGGTGAGATCCAACCCAGCCGACGATCGATGCGCAGAATTCCTCCGGGAATGGCGCCGCCGTCAGCCCCGGTGCTCTTATTCCACGAACGCCGCGCGTGGAGACCGGCAACATTGGCACCGGGTATGTGGACCGCGGCTTACCAGCAGCCTCCGGCCTCTCTACGGCGCTGTGGGGGGCGCGTTCGGCCTCCGGCTGCTGCGCTAACGCGCCATCCTTCGGATGGGAAATCCGCTCCGCCGGCATGCCAAGCGCAGCGGTCTTTCTGAGGAGACAGTCGAAGGCCAGCTTCATGCGAAAATGATCTCTTCGATGGTGATGGTCGATGCCGGCACCTCTTCCACTTCTTCTGCGCCATCGACCAACAGCACGGCATGGCGTGAGCCTTGAGACGCGAGCCGATCGACGAGAAGACAGCCCGCGCGATCTTGGTGGCGCACTCTGATCGTCACTGACGAACTCATTCGCTCATTTCGATGGACGGAAGACCTGGAGCTCTTCTCCGCGGCCGCCGTTACACGGTCTCTCTCTATGGGTCGCAATGCTACTTGCGGTGCGATCGGGCCTCGCGCCGATTGAGCTCCAGCGGCACCTTCGCTATCAGCATGGGAGCCCCCAACTCCGCTACGAATTTTGCGAGCCAGCTGGCGGGCGTGGGCGTCGGTGAAGCTCTCCTGTGCTGCACATATGGTCTCGACGGCGTTGGGCTGCTCACGCCAAGCCTGGTAGAGTTCATACACTGCACGGATTGACGAGCCCGCAAGCTTCGACCGGAGAAATTCCGGCATACCAGGCGGCGGGATCGCTCCTGATGGAAGCTGGGTTCATTGTCGCCCCGGCTTCTTCCTTCCCGTTCGCGTGCTATCACGATTGCATCGTCGGCTATTCCTGGAGCGCCTGCAGGCGGCGTTCGATGGCACCAAGCTCCAGTTGTTCGGCCATCTCGCGCACCTCGTCGAGCCAGCGGCATTCGCCCGCCATCTAAACGCCCTCCGCAAGGTCGAGTGGGTCGTCTACGCCAAGCGTCCCTTCGGCGGACCAGAACAGGTTCTGACTTATCTCGGGCGCTACACTCATCGCGTTGCGATCGCCAACGGCCGGCTTCTTACCTGTGAGCAGGGCCACGTCCGCTTCCGGTGGAAAGATTATCGCGCCGGGAACAAATCCAAAGTAATGACGCTCGACACTGAGGAGTTCCTTCGTCACTTTCTGCTTCACATATTGCCGAAGGGGTTCCGCCGCATCCGTCATTTTGGTTTCCTGGCGAACGCCTGCCGCGCCGCCAAACTCGCGCGCATCCGAGCGGCACTTGAAGCCCCGCAGCCACCTCCGCCTGCCGAAGCTGTCGACTATCGTGAGCGCTGCGCCATCCTCCTTGGTCACCGCCTCGACGTGTGCCCCATCTGCGGAGGCCGCATGGTCGAGATTGGGCCTGCGCCGCGTGCGCCGCCGCGACGCGCACCTCGCTGCGATACATCATGACCGACTACCTCGACTTATTCGCTCCCACTGCACGTCAAGCGACGCAGCAGCGCGCGCGGGAGGGACCTGTGGGCCGGTGGGGCGATCGGGCGCGCGGTGGTCACGCGTTTGTCCTATCGTCGGCCCGCCGGCGCAAGCTGTCGCCTCACCTCCGAGGACACGACCGCCGTGAGCTCCTCGTTCAACTGCGCCGCGATTGAATTTGCCACCCGCAGATTCTCTTCCTTCTTAGTGGCGGCCAGACGTTGCGCTTGCTGAAACACTGAGGCTGCGAAAGCAACCGCGGCGTGTTCCTCCGCTTGCCCACCACTATTATTGAGTTCGGCGGGGAGCTCGAACGATCCTCCCGTCTTGCCGTCCAGAAAATCCCAGCAGGTCCGAAATAAGTGGCGATAGCCTTGGGTTGCTTCCGGCCCCCTATCGACGACGCCGGCTTGCTTTGCGTACTGAAAATCCCGCTCATAACCGAGCTCTGTCAAGAGCTTCGCCCCAACCAGGTCGGTCACGACTTGCATCTCTTCGATGCTCAAGTCAGTTTGCCAAGCCTCCACTGAGCGGTCATCGACGGCCTTTCGCTCCAGGATCTTGCGATCTCCGAAAGTGCTGGAGCGGAGATAGTCCGTCTGCCCCCCCGGCGCCGATCCCGTCTCGGTCGGAGTGTAACCGAGGCCGGCAAGCACGCGCCGAATTTCGTCATCGGGGTGCGCCACAAGGGTCTCATAGTGGACCACCTGCGTCTGAGGTCGACTGCGGTATGCTGCTAGCGCAGGCAGGCCCAGGACAAGATCTGCGAGAGAAGATGCGATCGCGGGCGTGGGCTGGCCCAACGCGATATCGGCGAGACACGATGCGATGGCGGGCGGGGAACTTGCGGCCAGCAGAGGGACGCCCCATGTCGTCTTCAGTGATGCGGCGATGGCGTAGGGGTTACGCATGAGAACGAGACGCGGTGCTTCCGGATAAAGGGAATCCAAAAAGTCGAGCACCGTCCAATAGCGCGGCGTCTTGTCTATGAGAGTGCGTTTGCCTGCAGCAGCTAAATACTGGCAATAAGCTGCATCGGAAAAAGCGCGGGTAACGATCATCCGATCTATTCGCCCCAAGAACTGCGAGGTTGCGCTTTGAACCAATGATGCGCCGGCTGGGTGGCGGTGGTCGACTTTACCGAAGGCCTCAAGTGCCAACATGAGCCACGGTTCAGGCGGAGCCAAAATATCCGGGTGCCGCTGCAGCAAATGCGCTAGCAGCGTCGTCCCCGAGCGGGGAAGACCGAGCAAAAAGCACACCGCAGGCGCATGGCTTACATCGCGGTTCATCATTCAACAGCCTATCTTGGACAGACCGAGCGTCCGTCTTAAAACCTTCGTCCGGTAGAAAGAGACAACACCAGCAATGGCAATCCAGATAGGGTCAACCATCCCTATCCTCAGATGACGTGACATCCGCGAGGATGACATCATGCCGCGACAACATTCGATGGCCCTTGTGGCAGCTTTGGCTTGTTCGCTGCATGAGCGCCTACTGCGCGCTTCGGATGGACGCGCGCCATCTCCGATTGGCAATGCGTACGTAGATTGCCCGTTGTTCAGGTTTGTTGCAGATAGACCGTAACTCTCATCGATCCCATTCGTAGCGGAAATGGAAGACGACCCTATCCCTGTTTCGCATGATCTGGGTGCCATGAATTCAATCCATTTAGCCAGCCACAGCACCGCACCTGAGATCGGCTGCGCCCAGCTCCTTTCGGGGCCGGAGCCTCCAAGCATCGCCCCGCCGCGCGGAGCTAAGCCATATTGAGACCATCAGAAAAGCTATACCGTGGTTTATCGGAAATAAGCGGCAAAGCGACCGCGGAAGCCCGTCGCTTCGAGCCGCCACGATGCCATTCCCTCGCCAGCCAAAGAAGACGGTAGCTCATCTCGATGTCTAAGTGCGCCATCTGAACCCAATATCCGCCATTCGTAGGATCGGCAAAACTCAATAGTTTTGATGGAGCACATCCATACCGTGGATTGATGGCTTAACCGGCCAACGGCCTCTGCATCCAAAGAGACACGGCCGTGCTCTGCCTGTCATCTCGCAAGGAACAGAGCAGGGGTGCCGAAATCATTCCCGCATCTTCGGCATCCCCTTAAGCGCTCTTCTACTCCACACCATCATGCTCGTCGGCACGCGATCAGCCGCGCGAGCCCTCCAGAAGAGCAGGGAGCATCTCAAATGCCAGACCACCGCCGGCTGCCGCCGCGATACTTGCGGAGCCCCGAAGCGGCACGCTTTCTCGGCCTGTCCGCCGAACTTTGGAAAAGCATCGCACATACGGTACGGGGCCGACTTATCGCAAGCTCGGTGGGCTCGAAAACCTCGAAGCCTTGGTGGACCGCGGAGCCAAGAAATCGACCAGCGATCCCGGCACAGGAACGGTCTTGCTCGCAAAGCGGCAAATACCGCATTCCTTATGTGTCGCGCGCCATGGAAAACTGCCCCCCATATTGCCTCAGATGACAATGTTACCGAAGTCACCCTGGTGTCTTCTGGATCGACTGCCGCGAGTCGGAGCAAGCCGCTCGCGAAGCTCGCCCCCCAGAGCGCCGTAGCGAGCGAGCGGCTTGCGGTGCTTCAGCGAAAGAACCTGTCAGGATTAAATACGAAGGCGCGAAGCTTGGACCGATAGTGTGATCTCTGTGTTGCTGATGAGCTGTCGAGCGGCCTTTGATCGCCAATTCTTCACCAATCGCTGCACCGTGCGCCGCTGATGGCCGCTGAACCGACCGGGCGCATGCGCTTCCAGCAGGGAGAGAAGATCGACCGCAGACAAGTGCGGAGCTGCGGCGAGCCATTCCTCGATGATGGGAATGTATGGGTCGAGCATCGATGGCCGACGTGGCACAGGCTTGCGCCGCACATAGCGACGCCGATGAATGCCTCGCTGCTCACCCTGTTTCCAACCATCGCCGAGCTCTCGGGCAAAGGCCGCCAAATCACTGTGCCCCTGCGCGACAGTCATCGCTGACTTTCCAGCCCGTTGATCGACACGCTTACCCAACTCATTCTGAGCGTCCCGCATCTGTGCCAGCAATGCCACAGGATCAAGCGTCCGGTAAATCTCCCGCAGCCGACCTTTGAATGCCTCATTGAGCCTCGGGTGGACCAATGCTTTTTCGTACGGCGTAGCGGGAGGAAGATAGCACTTGATCATCTTGGCACCTTCGCGGTGCTTCTCCTTCAGCTTAAACGAGGGCTGGAAGAAATTGATGTATAGCCGGGCCGCCGCAAACAGGCGAACCAATGAACGGGCGGCATCAATGCCTTCAAACCGCCCGTAGCCCACCAGGCGGCGAACGATAGCTCCGTTCTTTTGTTCAACGAATGCCTGATCGTTCTTCTTGTAGGCCCTGGAACGAGTGACTTCGACATCGTGAGAACGGCACCACGACACGACCGTGTCGTTCATGAAGGCGCTGTCGTTGTCAAAATCGAGCCCCCGAACGGGCCAGGGAAATAGGTTCTGCGCGCTCGAGAGCTTCGACCACAAGAGCTGCTTCACGCACAACAAGCGGAAAGCATTCGGTCCACCCGCTGATCTGATCTCGCGCTTTGCGCGCATGCTGATCTTCCCTGCCATACCTGCCACCGAACTGATTCGGCAGCTCCGCCCCAGACACGGCAGAGAAGTTGTCCGGTAACATTTTTAGTGAGGCAATGCGGGGGGTCAGTTCCGGATGGCGGGAGCCGGTGACCATGTCGAATGACACATGCTCTGCTTGTGGGCAACAGCGCGGTCGACTCGATCTGTTTCACTCATTCCCGGCGATCTGGCGCCGCACGGATCCACGCCTCGCTTGAATAGCAACTGATGGAGCATTTCTATTATGGAGTTCGGTTGATCTCTCCTACTGAAACCATGACACTATTTAAATTCGCATAATTAATTATGGAATACTTTCGCAATTCTTGGAATATGGTCGAGTATGATCTCGGATTACTTTGATATACTTCCACTGACATTTTGTCCAGATCAGCCGACTTGTGGCGTGTCGCACGCCGGCTCCGAGCCCGGAAAGTGCCGCTGGACGTAACCGCGACGGGCGTTGCGCCTGAGCCAGGACTCAAGAGCCTCGACGGCTTGAACAGATCGAGTCGCCGTCGACCGCGCCCACCGAGACGGCCCCATTCGCGCACCAATGCCGTATCGCCAAAGAGCGTCGGCTCAATCGTGAGCACATAGAACCGCGCCATGTTACGGGCCGGATCGCGACGCTCGAGCACGAGATATTGCACGGTGAGTTCGGACATGCGCCAGAATCGCAGCCGCCGAATCGACCGTCCAATTAAATAAATGAATCGATCAGCGCCAACGATTCAAAAATTTCATGCTGACAACGAGACAGGTCGCGGCGAGGCTCGCGATGGGCGACTGAGCTGAGGCGCGCTCCGGCCTCGCTGGGTGGCAGCGTCTCCCCTGGAGAAGCCGTCTGAACAAGTTGCCATCGCATGGCCGCCAGGTAAATGGAGGGTTTCCTCCTCCGACCCCATGCGTTGCGCAAGACTTTCTCGACTTGCGCGACGAGCTTCGCCCTGTGCTCGGCAGGCAGTTTGTCCAGATTGATCTGCTTCCAGCGTATAGCCGGCAGGTCCGCCGCGCCAGGGACGCCCAGCAGGCTCCAATCCGGCTCGCCGCGCTTGAGGTCCGCCATCACGGCGAATGCGCAGGAGACATCGATATATTCTTCTCAACGGCTGCCTTCTCTGGATCCCAAACTAGAATCCAACACTGACCTTATCGGAATGCTTTGCGAGCTACCTTTTCAAGGTCTGCGGCCGCACTTGACGACCAGCCGTTCCGCTGAGCCCATCGGCGGACCTCAACTGGATCAAACGAATGCCCTTCCTGACGCAGCTGCGCGATTGTGCGCTCTGCGTGTTTCTTGTCTGAGGGATGATTGAGACCCGTACCCAAATTGACGGCTTGGGTCAGGCTCTGCAGCGCCTCCTCCACGGGCTCGGGCAAACTAACGGTCGGTGCCGGTGCAGTAGTGGCTCCTACGATCTGAGCTCCCCATGTCGCTCGCCAGTTTTTGCCGTCGGTATCGTTCCAAGGAAGGTAGACGATCGCTTGCGCGCCGATCGCATCGTCCAGCTTGTTCATGTCTTTGTCCGAGATGTGGCCGCCGATCAGCAGCCCATCTGACCAACTCCCCCGGGAGGTCTGCGCACTTTCCAACTTCATCTGAACGCCCTGCGCCACCAGAACGGGTTGCCCCTTGACGAGCGCCTTTACGACGTTCGGTCCGAGGAATTCGGCCACGATGGTCCGATCGAAGCCGCCCTTCTGCGGCACCACCAACGTCACGCTGGAGATATTCCTTTCCTTGCAAATTTCGAGGACGCTCTTGAAAGCGAGCCGGACCTGGTCCGGCGACCGCTCAACGACATATCGCGCGACTGATGCCACCTATTGTTCCCCTTTAATAGAAAAGCGACCGATCAAACGTAGTTGCTTTGCAAAAAGTTGCATCGCGAATGCGAGTGGTCCTTCGACAATGAGCGAGCGTCGCTTCATGTCTCCCGCCATGCTCTACCGATTTCCCAAGAGCTTGGTTCGAATGAGACTGAATAACTCGGCCTGATACTGCGCATCATGCAGGGCCTGATGATCGCCCTTCAACCGAGGCGACAGGCGCTCCGTCATTTTGCTCGATCGCGTATCGGCCCAATCGCACCCCGTCGCACCCATGAAAAGCGCCTTGATGTCCAAAGCCGTGAACCCGAATGGATTATCGCCCGTGAACCGATGGAAATAATAATTTACGAATGACCAATCGAACGGCGCGTTGAGCCCGACGAAGACGACCGAGCCGTCTTTTTCAACAAGCGCGTCGAGCCACTGCGCGAAGGCCCGCATCGCCTCCGCCGGTTCGAGCCCGTTCTTGGCAAGCTCATCCAGCGACAGGCCGGAAACCTGCAGGGCTTTCGGATCGGCATTGCGATTGATCGGCTTCAATTCGCAGGAGAAGGTCTTTGCCGGATCGTTGACAACGCAGGCGCCGATCGACAGAAGGCTGTACTCACCGGGGATCGGCCCGGCGGTTTCAACGTCGACTGAGACGAACACTTCGGTTTTACGCCTCATGAGATCAATGGCTCCGCCGGCACGAGCGAGGGTCGCGTGCGGATCGCCTGCCAATGTTCGCGGAAGGCGCGCCGGCGATCCTCGGCCGCGCCGCTGTTCTTCCAATGCAGGCCAGAGAGCGTGGTGATGTCAAACGGCAGGTCCGAGCCCTCACGCGCCGTCACCATAGTAGGCAGCCCGCGACCCAGAGCATATCCCAGCTCGAGGAAACAATTCGATCGTCCGCCGGTAATGTCGGCGATCACGACGGCGCTGCGGTGCAACTTGGCGAAGATTTCCTGATCGATACGGGCATGGTCGTGGGCTTGCCGGCCGTCGATGACGACGAGCCGGTAGCCAAGCTCGTTCTCGATCACCGGCTGCACGACGGTGTCGAAAAAGTCCTGCACGTCGGCATAGTCCGGCAGCGCCGGATTCAGCAGCCGCACCGCGAAGGCCTTTGGTCTTTCCAGGGACTCGAGCAGGTCGACGAGGACCGCGACGCGATCGGGGATGGACTGGCGCGGCGGAAACCGGATCTTGTTGAGCCAGTCATGGGCGTCGCCGTCATCCGCAACCTGGAACAGGCGGCGGGTTTGGCTGCTAGTCAATCCGAAGCTGTAGAGCCGGCGAGCGCCCGCCGTTTCCGGCGACACGGGAAGATTGAGGGGAATGATCGGCTTTCCGGCATCGTGGTAGAGATTTGCGAGGTAGAGGACCCCTTCCGTCCCCCCGAGCGCGACAAGAATATCGCCGAAGCGGGCCTGGGCTTCCATGCGCTTGCTGGCCATGTTCCAGTGCGCGGCGTTCTCGATCTTGACCATTGGCGAGCTGCGCAGCTCGTCCCATAGGTCGGCATACTCAGCCGGGACCTGATCTTCGCTCTTGTGGTGCTGCACGGCGACCGCGAGCGGGCCCGGAACATTCGCCGGGCGTGACGCGAGGCTCTCCCTGAGCGTCTTCCAGATCAGCCAGTCGAAGCAGATCGGAAGCCCGTCGGATTTGCGCAGAGGTTCAGCGTCGACAGGCACGACGAAATTCGCACCGCGACGGGCCAATTCCTTGACCAGCGCAGCAACGAGCTCGCGGGCCTGATTGACGTCGGCGGTCGAGGCGATGGCAAGGTCTTCGACGATGCTGCCGGCAATGTGGATGCGCCGGCCGAACAGAGGGGAGCGCGCCATCAGCGATCCTCCATCACCGGCGACGCGGTGATCGCCGCGGCGGCGAGCTTGAGTTGATCGAAGCGCAGTGGCCCGCTCGGGAAGGCCTTTGCCAGCGCGGCCGGATAGAGCCTCGTCCTGATATCCGAATAGGTCCAGGACGGCTTGCCTGCCCGCGCTCCGGTGGCTTCGACGAGCTGCGATAGCTGAATGGGCGTCAGAGACAACCCGGCCAGATCCATCGTGAGCAATTGGCGGCGCTCGTCGTCCGTTGGACGGCGGAACTCCTCGATGATGGCGGCGCGGCGGCACAAGGCAGGATCCAGGACCGACAGCCGGTTGGTGCACAGGATCACCACGATCCGGCCGCCGTACTGGCGCAGGTCATCGACGCCCTGAATGAGCGTGTTCACCGCTACCTTGTCTTCGTGGTGGCTGTGCTCCTGGGCGCGCGAGGCGGCGAGGCTGTCGCCTTCGTCGATGATCAGGACCGCGCGGCGGTGCTTGCCGGCCGATTGAATGACCTTCTTGAAGGCTTCCGCGATCAATGTTCCCATCTCGCCGACCATGCCGCTGCCGCGGACGCGGTTACTCAGCTTGAACAGGATCGAATCTTCGCTTCTGGCCTCGATTACCAACTTGTTGGCGATGCACTCCGCTGTTGCGGTCTTGCCGGTGCCGACATCGCCGTGAAAGATCACCAGCGGATACTGCTCGGCGACGAGATCGCAGATCGGAAGGCTCTTGCCGTGATTCTTGTGGCTCCAGCCCGCCAGCTCGCGGACATTCAGCAGCAGACGAAGCTGATCGTGGACCCGCGCATATCGGGTATCGAACCCCAGAAGGGTCTTCTCGCGTTTGGCCAGCGTATCGCTGGGCAGCGGCGTCTCGCTGTCGAAGATGCTGGGTTGACTCACGAGGCCCAATCCTTGCGCTGCATGCCATAGGCATTGCTGACATAGTTGCGGCCGCCAGCCGACGAGAGAGCGGCATGGCTGGTATCGTCGTAGCAGGTCACCCAACCGATCTTAAGCTTACCTTTCGTGGCTTCGCGTGCGGCACTGGTGTAGTCGTCGGTGTAGCTCAGCACGACACGAAGCTTGGCCCCTGCGACCTTCGGCCAAAGAACGCCGCCGGGCCGGCTCGTAGACAGCGAGCCGGCGTCGGTATCGACTTCGAACCTGACGGCCTTGATCTCGACCCCACTGCTGATCAGCGTGACGTCGACCCATTTGAGGTAGCCGTCCTTGGCCAGGACCTCGATGTCATGGGCGTAGTTGCGAGCCTCCTCCGGAGTCCAGCAGCCGGTGCTGTCCGCGATCATCACGAGATCGGCGTTGACGCGCCGAACGACGTTCTCGATGTCGACGTAGGTGTAGGTCGCGCTCGCGCTTCTGACCTGGGTCATGCTCATCTTCAGTCCTCCGTCTTGAATCGAGGGCCGAAGATCTCCTTCCAGACCTCATTGTCGTTCTCGGCCGATGCAAAATTGGACGTCTCCCAGGCCTCCTGGGCGGCGGCGACGATCTGTTTCCGCTCGTCCTCGGAAATCCGGCTGGTCACGTTGTTGAGGCTGTAGACCGGATCGAGAATGACCACCGGATCGCAGAACGTCGTGAATGGCGCGACATTCTCGGGAAACTTGATCTCTTCCTTCAACTGCGACTGCGCGACGTAGAGGAGGAAATTGCGAAAGCGCTGTTCGATGCTTGCACCGTTGCCCTGCTTGGCGAGGACATGCGCCATGATCAGCTCGATGGCGAAGGACTTCAGCGGCTTCAGTTCCGCCTGGTTGCGCCACTTCTTGGCCATGCGCACCAAGGTGCGGAAATCCGCGTCCTGGTCCTTGCGATCGCGGACGAACTTGATCTGGCAAGGCGCGCAGGTCTGCGTCTTCGTGCCGTCGTGAATGTCGAACTGCCAACCGTAGCCGGCGCGGTTCTCGTCTTCGATGACCGGCACGATATCAACGCTGAGGCCCGTGCCCACGAAGGTGACGGTCGCCGCCTTGCGCTGGATCTCAAAATCCTCGACCGACTTGTTCGGATACTGCTTGATCAGCAGCGCGTAGATCGTGTCGTTCAGGCTATCCAGCGTCTCCTTGCTGACGTCTCGGCCAGAAATGTAAAAAACGACATCGACATCGACCGGATCGACAGCGGTCTTCCGCAGAATCGTGTATTTGGCGAAGGCCGGCCTTCACGACCTTAGTGATCTTGATCTCGGTCTTGTCGCGAACGGTCTTGCGGAGTTCATCGATCAAGCGATCGACCTGCTCGTGGTATTCCTTGCGCTTGTCGGCAGGCAGGCGCAGCACGTTGCTGTCGTAGTACCGCAGTTGAGTATTGTTCAACATCGCTGCTCGATTCCTGCTGGTCGGTTTCGCCGGCGGCTGGCGCAAAAGTACGCCACAGTGGAACTTGTCCGACCCAGACCGGTTTACAAATCCGGGACAATGGAGCGGTATGCGGGCCATATAGGCTCAATTTTCCGCGCATCAAGGGTTTTTGGTTTACAAATTTGTGCCCATATCGTACTTCTGTAAACTGAGACGCAAAGGAGGCCCAGATGATCGGACACAAGCTTAAGGTCGCACGGTCGGCCTCGGGCCTGTCGTTGCGTGGCCTCGCTGACGCCATGGATGGCATCGTATCGGCCCAAGCCATTGGCAAATATGAGAGAAACGAGGATATGCCGAGCTCGCGGGTGCTGATCGCCTTGGCGGCGACGCTCCACGTGACGGAGGATTACCTGCTCAGCGAGGACGAACTTGCCCTTGAGGGCGTCGAGTTCCGCAAGAAGGCGGGCACGTCGTTCCGGGAAGAAGCCGCCCTCGAAGCCCGCGCGATTCACATGCTGGAGCGCTATCTCGCGATCGAGGACCTGCTCCAGATGCGCAGCATCGATTGGGAGCAGCCACGCAGCGCACCACATCCGGTGGCCGATGTCCGGGACGCCGAAGATGCGGCTCGCTCTGTCCGCGAAGACTGGGGTTTGGGAAACGATCCCATCCCGCAGCTCGCCGAGCTTCTGGAGGAGCGCGGGATCAAGATCCTGTCGCTCGATCTCGACGATATCGACGGGCTTGCCGCCAAGGTGCGACGCAAGGACCGCAACGCTGCGCGAGTAATCGTCATCAAGCAAAGCACGTGGTCGGAGCGGAAGCGCTTCAATCTCGCCCATGAGCTCGGTCATATGGTGCTGGCCCCATCCCCCGGCGTCGATGAGGAAAAGGCGGCGCATCGGTTTGCCGGCGCCTTCCTGATGCCGGCCGACGTCCTTCGGGCCGAAGTTGGGGTCAGCCGATCGTCGATCAGTCTTGGCGAGCTGGTCGCGCTCAAGAAGCGTTTTGGCGTCAGCATCCAGGCCATCGCCTATCGCTGCAAGGATCTCGGCATCATCAGCCAGTCCGCTTTTGGCCGGCTGTTCAAGATCTTCGCGGAACGGGGATGGCGGACGGCGCCCTATGAAGAGCCAGGCCGGATGAAGCCTGAACTCGAGGAGCCGAAGCGCTTCGAGAGGCTTTGCTATCGTGCGCTGGCCGAACGAGTCATCGGCGAAGCCCGGGCCGCTGAACTGCTGGGAATAACGGTTCGCGAACTGGACGCTCGTCTGGATCAAGTTGCGGCGTAAGCACCTTGGCGGTCCTCGTTTCCGATACCTCGGTTTTGATCGATCTGGAGCGAGGCGCCTTGCTCGAGGACCTGTTTCGTCTCCCTTTTGAGTTTGCGGTCCCCGACCTGCTCTTTGTTCGAGAGCTGGCCGGGGACCTGGGCGATCGCCTTACTGCGCTCGGCCTACGGGTCGAAGAGCTGTCCCCGGCAGAATTGACCCGCGCGACGACAGTCCGCGGCAACGCGCTCATCTCTCCACGCCGGACACGTTCGCGTTTGCCATCGCGGAGGCCCGCCAATGGACGCTTCTGACCGGCGACGGAGGGCTGCGCGAGTTGGCGACCTCGGTCGGGCTGCAAATGCACGGCGTGCTATGGATTTTCGACCAGCTCGCCGACGGCAACCACTGCGAACTGAGCCGACTGCACGCGGGTTTAACTGCCATTTCCAGGCATCCTCGCTGCCGGCTTCCAACGACGGAAGTTCGGCGACGACTGACCCGGTTCGGCGCGTGAACGATCCACCACGCCCCCCCCCCGAAGACGACCGCGAAAGCGCCGAGCTCACGCCAGAGGTCGTATCCATACCCCCTGCCCGCCGGGACGGTCTCTGGACCATCGAAACCGGCGGCGCAAAGTCAATAGGCGCAAAATCCCTCGACGCTCGGCCTAGGTCCCGAGGAGGTTGGACCATTCTCCTTCATCAAGAGGAAGAAGTTTCATTTTGCCATCAAGCCCGACATGCAACTCAGACCAAGGGCTGCTGTCGCCCTGGCGCGCCAGCTGTCGACGAGGGAGTTTTAGGTCGATGGCGCGATAGACTCTCGCACTTCAATGCTAACGAAGGGCAACATCGTTCCTGGCGAACGCGAACCTCATAGGCGGCTCGCCGCTTTCTATCGGTCGTAGTGTTTGCCGCCGGTGCTGATTTGATAAAGGGTCGCCGAATAAGGAAGACGCAGGAGAATGGGACCTTCCTTCGTGACCTTGCCGAGGACGGCAGCCTGGCACAGGAGGCTGACACCACCCATTGTTCGGTCGCAAAAGGCGTCCGCGCTGTCGATAAAGTTCAGCTTTGTAAGGCGAGCTATGACGACGGTCCGCCCCTCGGGTAACGCGCCAATAGGCTGGACAACAAAGATGGTGATGAACTGCGCGCCAATGATGAGCGCTAGAAGGAGCGCACCAATACCGAGTCAGGCTTTCACCCTCCCCTCCGTCTACCTTGAATAATCTATTTCGGCATACTCGGCGCCGACCCGGGTCGCCATGATCAGGCTTCTCACCCGAGGTGGCGAATCCGGCTTGCAACATCGACGCGCGTTCAGCGGATAGGCGCATCGCGCGCCTTTTCTCGAGCAAGCTACGATCGGCAAAGACGATGTGGGCAAATCTCGCCAAGCCTGCCTCGCGCATCTTCTTGCCGCCAGAGGCGGTGATAAAGACGAGAACGATATTGCGGTTCATGCCCTCAATGCGCAAATCCGACAAACACAACAGCGAGCATTTCTGAGCGTCTGCTGTTGGAATAGGTGGTAGCCATTTTGGCGGCCGCGTGTCGTATGGTGGAGACCATCATACCTCTAGCCACGGCGGGACTTACATCGGCGGCTCGGGCTCTTCTCATAAAGGCGGCTCCTACCGAAATCCAAGCACCGGAAACGTGTACGGCACGCATAGGTAGGCGCGTCCACTGTTCGATAGGCGGCTGAGCTGAAGCCCGCAAGCTCTGGGCTCGCTGGGTGGCGGGCGTACCCCAAAAATTCTCTCAACAAGTTGCTACGAGCGTGCTCGACTGAGATCCCCTCCTCCGACCTCAGGCATTGCGCAAGACCTTCTCGAGCTGCGCGACGAGCGTCGCCCTGTGCTCGGCAGGAAGCTTGTCCAGATTGATCTGCTTCCAGCGCACCGCCGGCAGGTCCGCTGCGTCAGGGACGCCTAGCAGGTTCCAATCCGGCTCGCCGCGCTTGAATCCCATGAGGAAGTCCTTGCGAGCTTGCCGCATTTTTCCCGCGATTTCGGCGATCAGCGTTTCCCGGGTTTTGAGCAACTCGTCCAGGGTCACTTCATCGGCGGTCATGCCCTCAAAGCCGTGCGTGAATTCGTGCTGGATGTCCTTGCGACGAGGAACCACGACCTCGGAGATCGGCCGGTCATGGCTGATGAGGTAGACAATGAACGCTTTGCGGAGATCGTCCGTGATGCCTTCGTTGGCGAGCAGATCGCGGACATCGAAGAGGTCGCGCGGATGCTGCCGGTCGAGCGCCGCGACAAGCTTGCCGGCGTATAGATCGGCGAACGAAACGACTTTCATCTGCGCGAAGCCGAACGTCTCTTCGACGCTCGGCGACACGTCGCGCAGCTCCGGCTCGAAGACGCAGCCCCTGATCACCGGCGTGATCTCGATCTTGATCTGCGCGTCGCCTTTCTGGACGGTCAGCTTGGTGACGATCTTTTCACGGGGATTGACGACTTCCGTCAGCCGCGCGCCCGGCAATCCTTTCCTTATGGCCTCTGTCATGCGCTTCATCGCCGCATCTATCGCCGCAAGAGATTCGGGACGCGGAGCCACCGGCAGATATGTCAGGTCGATATCGACCGATAGGCGCGGCATATCTCGGTGGAAGAGATTGATGGCGGTGCCACCCTTGAGCGCAAAATCGGGCTCCGCCGCGACGAACGGGATCGTCTCGATCAACAAGGCCACTTGATGCCGATATTTTTCAGACAGGGGCATTGAGGTCGTCTGGGATGGTTATGAGGTATTTGGTGTCGAGTTTGCCGCCCTTGACGAGCATGCGCTTTCCCGTGCCGAGATTGACTTTCGACTTGTCGATCTGTTTGAGCCAAGCGTGCTGATGTCGCTCCGCGAACCAGAAAAACAATCGTTTGACCTTGACGCTTTTGCAGTCGTTCAGAAGCATTTGCAGCCGCCGGGGGCTCAGGCTCCTCAAGCCTTCCGCCAGTGCATCGACGTGATGGAAGCTTTCGTGGCGGGGCAATTCGTCGAGCAGTTCGAGAAACGCGCGTTCGGGCGTCGATACCGTGAGAGGCCAGTCGAATGGTCCCGGTATTTCCCGCGTTGTCCCCGACTCTGATGTGGGCAGGCTCCCGTGCGTTTTGAACAGGCTTTGCGTGCGGTGAACGCGGAATTTCTGTTTGAGCGGAAGTTTGCCGAGCCAGCCGGGAGCAGACCGCGTTCCGTATAGATGTATGGTCGAAGGACCCGTCTGGCTCAGGTAGTGGCCGAAGCCTTGCACTTCGATGGCGGTGCGTCCGCCAACGACGAAGTCGGAGCCGAGCAATCGCTGGAGTGACACGACGGCGCCCTGCCAGGAGAGTTCACCGAGCGGGCGCTTGAAGGTTCCCCGCGCCGGCTGAACGAGCCAGCCGGCCGATACGTATTGGCTGCGCAAGCTGGTGGAATATCCATGTCGTTCCATCCAGGCGGCATCGACCAGAAGTCCCTGCGGAAGGGTCCTTTCGAGCCTGTTTAGCTTTCTGTCCTTTTGCTCAGCCATACTAAGTAAACTAGCGCATATTCAAACTATATCCAAGGTTTAAGTTCTATCCATTTCCCATGGCCAGACTAAGTAAAATCGTCGTCATACAAACTCACCTCGGGATCCAAAGTTGACGCGCGTTCCTATTTTGTTCTATTCTGGACTACATTCGTGCGAGGCTGCTCGTGCACGCGTTCGGGTAGATCGACGTGTCGGTGGAAAACCCGCCGGCCAAGGTCGAAATCGACGACGCGTATGTGGACATGAAGTCGAGCGACATCGCAATCACGCACAGATCATGTTGAATCCGGTTGCAACGATGATGGGGAATTCATGAGTTTCAAAGCAACCGGCGCTTCGCACGAGGCGACCCTACATTGCCCCAACTGCAATCACGAGATCCGTCTGACGGAGTCATTGGCCGCTCCCCTCCTCGCTGAAACCCGTCAGCGCTTTCAACAGCAGCTGGCCAGCAAAGATGCAGAGATGGAGCGTAAGACAGAGGCACTGCGGCTGGAACGCGAGCAGGTCGCTAAGGACCGCGAGCAAATCGAGGATCACGTTGCGAAGCGATTGACCGCCGAACGTGCCCAGTTGGTCGCGGCCGAAAGCAAGAAGGCGCGAGAGGCGGCCGCCGCCGAGCTGCAGGCGAAGGAAGCGGAAGCTGCGGAGCTGCGAGCCAACCTGCTTACCAACAACGCAAAGCTTGCCGAGGCCCAAAAACAGCAAGCCGAACTGATGCGACAGCAGCGCGCACTCGAAGAGGAAAAGCGCGAACTCGACCTGACAATAGAGAAGCGCGTGCAGGCCTCAATCAGCGAAATCCAGATCAAGGCCAGGCACGAAGCCGACGAGGCTGCGCGCTTGCGCGTTGCCGAGAAAGACCAGACCATCGAGTCGATGACGCGCACGATCGAGGAACTTAAGCGAAAGGCCGAGCAGGGATCACAGCAATCCCAAGGGGAAGTGCTCGAACTCGAGCTCGAAGATCTTCTGCGCGGACGCTTTCCGACAGATTCGATTGAGCCGGTGGGAAAAGGTGAGCTCGGGGCGGACGTAATTCAGCAAGTAAATGGTGCTATCGGCCAATCTGCCGGCATCATCCTTTGGGAAACTAAACGCACCAAGGCATGGAGTGACGTGTGGCTCGCCAAATTACGTGACGACCAGCGCCGTTCCGGCGCCGACGTCGCTCTGATCATCTCCCACGCGCTGCCGAAACAAATCGAGCAATTTGACCTCGTCGACGGCGTATGGGTGGCTCATCCGCGTTGCGCATTGCCGGTCGCCGTGGCGCTCCGCCAGGGTCTGATCGACGTGAGCAGCTCACGCCTCGTTCAGCAGGGCCAGCAGACCAAGATGGAGCAGGTCTATCACTACCTGACAGGCACGAAGTTTCGACAGCGGGTCGAAGCTGTCGTTGAGAAATTCAACGATATGCGCGAGGATCTCGACAAGGAGCGCAAGTTTATGGGCCGGCCAATGGGCCAAGCGGGAAACCCAAATCCTGGCCGTCATCGATTCGACCGTGGGCATGGTCGGCGACCTGCAGGCAATTGCCGGCAAGGCCATGCCGGAGATTCCCAGCCTAGATGCTCCGCTGTTGTAGAACGCTGTCGAGGCCGAACGGAAAACTGGGTGATCCGTCCCCTACCCTCTTTGCGCTGCATCCAGCGATTGGGCTCGATCGCCATTGATGGCGAATACTAAAGCGGAAAACGATCAGCTGTTGCGACGATAGATAAAGGTGACCGGCTTCAAACGGTCGTTCTCTGGCTTCCACGGACGCTGCAAGTCGATCTTTCCCCCTGATTTCTTGCGTCGGCCCAAGGTGATACCGTGAAGGACAAACAGCACGCAGTCGTGCAGTGGATTCTGCGCGTGCCCTTACTTCGTTCGCCGTCAGCACGATCTGCTCACCAGCCGTCGTGGTCTAGTCGGCCAGGCAACAAGGTCCTTGCCTCCGAACTGGACCACTTTAGCATAGCTGTGTTCTTTGCGCCGGGTTGGAACTGCGACAAGGGTTCATCGGCATAGTCGTTGCAGCCCAGCCAGATGGGTAGGGTCTACGGCCTCCATCATCGCGATCAAGGCCGCCGTGGCAGCCTTACTCTCCTCCAGCGTCATAGAGGAAAACCCGATTAGGTCATCGATGTTATCGGAGTGCGATTCCAGTTGCACGAGACGTTCCAGCGCGGCCAGGCGCTCGCCGTCGAGCGTAGCATGATCTTTTCGCAACTGGCCCATCTTCGAAGCGAAACCTGCACTTCCCGGGCACCGGAACGCTAAGAAAACGTCGAGCACTCGCCGAAGTACATTCGGCATCATGTAGGCGTATTCGTAGTCTGGATCTGCGCTGGCGTTGAACTTCAGGACGTGATCCACCAAGTAGTGGTATTCAGACTCATCCTCACGGAGCAGCTTTGACATCTCAACAATAGCTGTTGAGCGTCCGTCCAGCCCTTTTGGAATTTTGACATCTAAAAACAGGAGGCTTGCCGTAGGCGGGGTCGCTTCGTTGCGAGGTTTGTGGAAACCCTTCCAGGCTTTCTTGAACTCGTTCATGCAGTTTTGGTTGTGTGTCAAAACGAACACCTGAGCTGCATTCCCAAGCCGACTTAAAAGAAGGGAACACGCTTAGTTCAACGCTCTGCTGTCCAGGCTAGAAATCGGATCATCCACGACGAGGATACGGTCCTTGATCGAACGCCCTTCAGCCTCAAGCCTTGAAAGGAAATAGCAGAGTGCGATCGCCGTCTTCTCCCCTTCGCTAGGACTGCTGTCTATCGGCCTACCGCGACGGTGGATTTCATAGCCTTTTTCTACGCTTGCAATAGAAAGTTCCTTGTGGCCAAGGTAGGCCTCGATCAAGCGATTGATTTTCTCCGCAGCCTGACCGTGCTCTTTGATCCGAGATCGCAAGTCCGTGGCTTGCTCTTGAAGTTGATTGTAACTGAGCGTCCTAGCATCAACGTCCGTTTTGGCTTCGCTCACCGCGTCGCACGCGTTCTGAAACTCCTGGGATTTGTCAGCCAAATGGTGGCGCCTCAGAGCAAGACGGGCTTCATCCTGCCGTTGGGTGAATTGCGCGAAGGTCTCGTTGTGCTGCTTGATGGCAGCGTTGAGCGTGCCCACCCAGGCGTTTACCAAGCCCAACGTCACGGCGATCGTCTCGTCGTCGTTCCACGCCAGTTCCTCCCGTAGCGCAATTGTCGGTCGGGCTAACTTTGCGTCGATGGCGGCAACCGCCGGACTGAGAACTGTCTCGACCGCTTCTAGCAGGCTGCTGAAAAAGTCGTTTCGTGAGGCGGCTGGAGTGTGATTCTGTGCATGCGGTTGATTCCTTTCGATTGAGGAACGGGATGCGCGGCGAAGATGAGCATGCGGAACGCCTTTTTAGCTACGTGCGGCTGGAGACCCGGATCCCGGCGGACCATCCGCTGCGAGCGATCCGGGAACTCGTTGATGCGGCGCTGAAGGATTTGTCGCGGTCGTTTGATCGGCTGTATGCCCGCGAAGGACGGCCATCGATCCCTCCGGAGCGGCTGTTGCGAGCGCTGTTGCTGCAGGCGTTCTACACGGTGCGGTCGGAACGGCATGATGGAGCAGCTTGACTACAACCTGCTGTTTCGCTGGTTCGTCGGCTTGTCTGCGGACGATTCGGTGTGGGACGCGACCGTGTTCTGCAAGAACCGCGATCGGCTTCCCTGCCGCAGCTCTGTTGAGACTGTACGAGCATGCGCACGCTTGAAGTTTGCTAGCTGTTGCTCCTTTGCGCGAAAGAGCGCTTCTGCCGCGATCTTGCGTTCGTTGGCAACCGGTAGCGCTGCCTCCTTCTTTGCAAGCTCGGCGGCTAACTCGGCCTGTTCTCGGCCGATGTAGAAGACGGGTTTGGCCCGACCAGCCGACCATTGCAGATTCAGGTCGATGAAATCTTCATTGAAGACTGCAAGGCGATTGCTCAAGCTATTGCCCGCACCCGCCTTTACCGTCGTTCCTTCGCTTGTCACAAACTCGAACTCGCAACCAGCGGGTACCCGCAGCTATACCCGCTACATGCGTGTCGCTAAGCTGAAGTCGGTCTGATCAGTCGGAGACCGACACTGCTTCAACTGTTCGACAGATGGTTCAATGCTGGCTTACTTGTTGCGATCTCTGACCGCGCGGAATTTCGCAATCGCCGCTTCTCCATGGTGAAGTGTGGCGTCGAGAAGATCGCGATAACCCACGGCGCTCATGATATCCGTGGGAAGCCCCTTATACTTCTCGGTGGGATCGGGAATATTCTTGAGCGGCAGCGGTGGATAACTGCTATGGCGGAGAATCCTCGAATAAGTAGCCATCGACATCGCGAACCAGCCGAGGGGATCGAGCTCATCCTTCAATTGAAGATATTCGTTTTGATCGGCCTCAGGCCAATGGGGAAACGAGGGCGGCAGGAACGGCTCGGAAAAGCCCATCAGCGGATCGAGCTTCGCTGTGATCACCGGAGTGAAACAATTTTCGAGCCAACTCGGCTCGAACGCGTTCTGAAACTGATCCCAGGTGACCAACTCGACATTTGTCATCTGCGCGGCATCGCGGGCTCCCGACTGAAAGCCCGAACTCGAGATGATGTAGCCCTTGTGGGCGCCGACATCCGTCATCACGCTGCGAAAGGAATGAACCACGGTTTGGGGAACGGCGGCCCTCCAATGCTTGCACCCACAAAGGATGATGTATTTTCGTCCTTTCAGAGTTTCCTCGGCATAGACGTCGATTTCCGCTTGGCCACGAACAAGCTTCACCTTTTTTTCGATTTCGACGGCAAACCCGCATTCCGCCAAGATGCGTGCGGACTGTTCCTGAAGATCTTGCCAGCTTGAGGGGGTTCTCGATGTGATCATGCGAAAGGCGATTGAATGAACATAGCCGACGATGGACAGGGCGGCGGCGCATCAATGTCGCTCGTTGGCACGCTTCTGCAAATCTGCGCAGCGCATCATCAGACCGGCAAAAGGCATGGCGTCGCCGAGAAGCAAACCGGCATCGACCATCTTCTGATAGTCGGCCTCAAGTTCTTTGCGCATTTCACCGTCAGGGACGAGCTGGAGTTTGCCGGAAACGGCGGCATGATAGTCAATCACGTTGCCGTCCCGATCTTTTGTGCGAAAGAATTTGCTTTTCCAGTCGGCGACTTCGTTTGCGAGATCCTGATCGTCGAATGCAGCCTTGGCATAGCCAGCATCATCAAGCTTCACAAGGTCATGCCAATGGCGGGAGATGCGATCGCCTTTGATGCCTTGGGCGCAAAGGACGTGGACGGCGGTGGCTTTCTCCCAGAAGGTGCGCTGAGGCAGCATGATCTTGGGCGCCGCTGCCGAAAACGATAATTCCGGCAGATAAGATGCTGCGTCGCATGTGACCTGGCGTATCTCGGCCGGCTCGCCGGTTGATCGAGCACCGAATTCGAGTTTGACGGACGGCGCTACATATTCGGAACCTTCGGAGACTTGGTGATAGTCGATATAGATCACATCCGCATCGACGCGGAATTTTACATTCACACCCGTCGCCGCGGCATGTTGCTGTAGAACCGGCAGGGCTTCATCTTTGACCCACACGACTAACTTTTCGCGCGCAGCCTTCGTCCATTTGTCGGCTTGGGCGCGTGTCTCGGGTATCGGGTGATCGCCTTTGGCGAGTTCGGGAATGATCTGACGAACGTCGTAGGTGAGATCGATATCTTCGGAGAAGCGCTGGATGATGCCATAACCTTTTGAGAGCGAGGTGCCGCCCTTGAAAACGAGATGTTCGCCGAGCTTCGTTTCAAACAGGCCCTGCAAGGCCCATACGACCCAACTATCTTTTTCAAGCAAATGAATGGGTCGGCTGAGGCGGTGGCAGCAACGCCAAGTGCCTCAAGCCGATCTTCGGCAGAAAACGTCAGAAAGGATTCAGCCATAGCTTAGCAGCGATTGGCTGATCGATTTTGACATCCACGCAGGCAGAGCGGGGCGCACGGCGATGAGGTCTTGCAACGTTTCCGCCGACAATTTCTGCTTAAGGACCCGCAGCGCATCGTTCGCTTGCCGTTTGCCGAGCCATTCCAAGGCGCGAATGGCTTGCCCGGCAGCCGGCTTTGCCGGAAACAGCATCCATTCTGGCGCATGCTTCACCTCAACGGTTTGTGCGCCGAGCTTAAGCTCCCGGTCAGGACCAGACGTCAGATAGACGAGTTTCGTTGGCACCTGGGTCGTAAGACCAAGTGCGTTTGCAGCTGCTGCCCCGTGCGGGACGATTGTTTCGGCACGCGTGGCAGCGAGCGCTTGGACGACTTTCTCCGCTTGCGGTGCGCGTACACCGAACCGGGTTTTGACCGGCAGGACGTAGAACCCATGAGCAAGGCGCATCAGCTCGTTGCGCTCAGAAAGCCTTTTCAGAGCTTGATCGACCGCTGCACGGCTCCCCAAATGCAAAGCATCCTTAGCACCAATCAAGGCGCCTTCGGGCAATGTTCGGGCATATTCCAGAATGCGCTCAGCTACGGTCTGCATGCCCCTCCTCCTATCTGTCAGAAATAGATAGTGATTTCTGACAGCCTGCAATACTTAGCATGCTTGCCAAGCAAAATCAGCAGGTTAGCTGCTAAATTCATCAAGCAGGTAGGTCGAAACACGCTGGATTTTGTTCCCGAGCGGGCTGATGGATCGCACGCCCGCACCCTAAGATAGTGTCATGAGGAATCCGTCACGCAAGCTAATTCACCGAGGTTCCGATGACCCGAATTGATCGTTACTCGCTGGCTGTCGTGCCGCTCGAACAGCTCTTCAATGAAGAGAGCCTGGACATTGCCATGGGTTTTATTTGGAGCCGAAACGGACGTTTCTATTTGGTCACGAATTGGCACGTCATCACATGCCGGCGATTTCCGACTGGCGAAAACTTGCATAGCCAAGGCGCGCGGCCGAACAGGTTGCGCGTCTTGTTCAATCTGGGATTTCAGCAATTTGGAAAGCAGGAGCACCTGATAACGATACGTGACGACGACTCTCGCCCTTGCTGGCTGATCCACCCGAACCGGAATGTCGATGTCGCTGTGAGGGGGCAGTTTTCCATGGCGCGCGACATGTTTCCTGCGCTCCCGCGGCATTACGGGTGTCTGGGCGCGCTCAGGGGCGTAACGAGTCTCCTACCACTCACTCCCGCAATCACGTTTCCGGGAACAATCGCGGAAACAGCACATCCAAGGCCTCAACCGGAAAGCGGAGCGATACCGCGCCCTTGGGCGTGTCTGATCCGAGCACGCCGTCGGCAAGCACGTCAGCAAGCACGCGACGCGCGGTGCGCTCAGGCAAACCCGTTATCCGGGCGACGTCACCACGCTCGAACTGCCCGCGAACCAGCGCCTCTTCGAGGAGGCGCTTTGCTTCTGGCTTGAGCGTGTCGCTGCGTTCGACATAGGTGTTTAAGCGCGAGCCTAGGTTATCAAGCTCAAACAGCCCGTCCATGAACTTCACCTGATCAAGACAGACCTGGAGAAACCATAGAACAAACTCGTTGAGCGCCTTCAGCGAAAGATTGCCCCGTCCGTCGAGGTCTCCCTGTCGTGACGAGTCCGCCATATCCATCATGCGCTTGTACTCGCTCGGCGATTTGAGGCCTCGGGCGAGGCCGCGCGAAATCGACCATAACCCGTGTGAACCGATGCCGGCCAGCTGGGCCATAGCGTGGCTCATCAAGCGGCTAACGCGGCCGTTTCCGTCAGGAAACGGATGGATGTAGTTGAAGCGGTGATGCGCCGCAGGGATCGCCATGATTCGGCCGGCTGTTTTCAGCGGCCTGAAGGCGTAGCGTTGCTCGAAATAGCGCATAAAGTCGTCAACACGCTCGCTAGATGGCGGAACGTGACGGCCTATCGCAACATCATGCTCAGGCTTCGACCGCCATTCGCCGGGCACCATCATAAAGGTCGTGTCGTTGCCGCGGATTTGGAGCATATCGCCCGGCGCCCCTCGATAGAATTCACGATGCAACCACTTGATAAACTCCACTGAGGCCGGCTCACCGAGCTCGCTGTCGGCGGTAAGGCGATCGATCTCCGTCTGCACGCGTACATGTGCCGCGGCCTCCAGCTGAAGGTTGCGACGGCCCTCGTCTTGGTCAAGCTCCCCCTCGAGCGCGCGAGCAATGTCCTTTGGCCGCGTGTTATGGCCCTCGATGAGGTTGCTGTAGTAGGTGTTCATCAGCCGCACCAAGTTGGCAAGGTTCGCAGCTGTGCGCTGATGAAGCCCGACACCGAGCCTGGCCGAGGCTGCCGACAGGTCGGCAACCACATCCGCGATGGCCTCGGACGTTTCCTCAAGCCGCGCCGGCTCAATGCGCTGGGGTGTTTCTATCGCCATTGGCCGATCTTATCGCAAATTAACTAGCTGATTTTACGCATGAATTTCCAAATTACAACCGAATTTGGCCCATTTATTGGCCGATCTCCGATTGCGCTTTCGTGACCGCTGGAACTTTCATTCAAGGCATTGACTTTAAAGCATATTTTAGACCTTTAACGTTTCGATTGGCCGGTATTTTGGCCGGTCCTGCGATCTCTACATGAAAGGTTCTTCATAGGCAGTCCTCTCACCCAACGGCCCTCCTCGCTGGCCGGTACATACATATGCCTCGCCGCCCACTACGAAAAATACCAGTCCCGACGTACTGGGATGTTTATAATCTTCGCGCGACATATTCGGCAAACTCGCGCGCCGTGACGTGCGGATAGCGGCCATGACGGCGAGTGCTGCGCTGCGGCGTTCCTACCCGAGTTCGTGCATCGGCCACGGTCTTGGGCAAACGCCTGCGTGGCGCTGACCGATGACGGTAAGGAGGCCAAGTAAAGCGCTGCCGCAGACATCACGTTCGCCGATTTGAAGCGAGCCGGCGTCCGCTGGGGCCGCACTTGGGTCGATGCCCGCGTTACTGTCGTTCGAACCACTGTTGCTCCCCCGAGCGGTTACTCGCGCCCAGAAGAACACGTCGTCGAGGTAGTTCAACGGCAATATCTCGGAGAGTGTCACCCGGTCTCCGGGCTTCAATTGGACGCGCGCGGGCGAGTAGTAGGCGGATCCAGACTCGACGACCGGACAATCGGATCGGAGGTTGACTGCGATATCCGGGGAAAGCCTCGTGCCCATCAAGAATCCACGCTTATCTGCGTCGAGGAGTATCTGCAGAGTACTCAATCCGAAAGGCATGTCGGGCGTATTTTTGGCGAGCCGAGCCGAACGTTTTCCGAGAAAGACGCACCCTGAAACCGCGATTTCGATAGCATCTACGGCCGTGCTCGTCGGCCTGGTTCCGCCGAGCTCGGCCATGCTCGGAATGGCTTTTCGCGCGATCGGTGACGCGGTCGGACCGCTGAGGATCGATGCGAAGCGCGTCACCGGAATTGCGATGCCTTGCGTCGCGCTGCCCGGCTGGTTGGTCGCTTCGATCATAAGTCCGATCACCCGGCCATCCGAATCCAGCACCGGCGAACCGCTGTCCGATCGGACGTAGTCGCCGGACAAAGTTATCTTGTCGGCGGTCTCATCGAGAACGCGCGCGGCCTGGGCCGTCGCTTTCGCACTCTCCTCGCGCAACTAATCTGCTAGCCTAGTGCTTTGCAGTGAGTCTCGGACGACGATGGGGAATTACTATGGTCTACGCAAGGTGCAACTGTGGTGCAGTCATGCTCTCGCTCCCGGAAGAACCGTCCAAGATAGTCGTTGCTTGTCACTGCATCGACTGTCAACGTCGAACAGGTGCGCCGTTCGGCGTGGGAGCATATTACCCCGCGGAGGTTGTTACCGTCTCAGGAACTTCAAAAGAGTTCGCACATGCCGCTGCAAGCGGCGGGGAAATGCATAACTATTTTTGTCCGCAGTGCGGATCAACGGTCTATTGGAAAGTCACCAGCTTGCCTTCGATGATCGGTGTTGCAGTCGGCGCGATGGCAAATCCAAAGTACCCAGCTCCCGGCATATCGGTTTTTGAGAAATCGAAACACGACTGGGTTCAAATTGAGGGTGCCGTAAAGCACTTTCGGGAAAACTACCACCCGGAAAATTCAGGCTGAAATCTCGCCCCGCGCCGACGAGGTGATTGACGCGTCGAACTTGCGGTCCGAGGTCGGCCACCGCCTGCTTAAACCAATCTTCGAGCAGACGAGGGTCGGATTCGATCCACTTGCCTTCCCGAAGAGCGAGCCGGAGTTCGTCCTGATTGAGGCGCTCGTATATCTCGTCATCGAGCGTCTCTGCATCAAGAAACAGCGCGCTGTCAGCCCGCTTGGTCAATGCGGCGTCCTCGGCCAGCCGAACGAACTCCTGATCCGGGATCGCGTACAGCGGAAGGTCGATGTAAGCTTTGCTGTCGAGGACGACGCGGACGCATTTTTTGGCTCGTCTATCCAACGTCCATTTTCGTTTTTCGCAGAGCGGCGCAAGGACCGTCTCGACCAACCGGTAGTAACCTGCGGCCGCGATCACGGGGTTTCCCGTCTTGGCGAGAAACGAGACCGGAAGGTAAACGCCATCGTCGTAATCAATCTGCTGCGGCGGATGTGCCGGATCATTGAGCGTGCGATACGCGGGCGAGGCACTACCCTGCATACGGAACTTCAGACGCAATCGAGGTTCGGTCGCGCCCTTCCGAACGGCAGTCGTTTCCATAACCAAACTACGATCCGCGAAGCGTTGCCAATCCGAAAATCCAGCCTTAAGCGTCTCTCGGATCTCGTCACGTGCCTTGCGGAGCTTTCCCTCGCGCGGCTCCGGTACCGTGAGCCGGGCGAGATAGTCGTTCTCGGTCGCCGCGTCAGTGAATGCGCGATGCAAGTTGAGTAGAGCCATTATCACCCCCAAATCGAGCGGAATATCAACAAAATGTGGTGGGCTGCTGCCCAGACACGAGAGGTGACGTGAACAAATAGGGTCCCGCCGGAACGCGCCTTCTTTCCCAGTTAAAAATGCGAGAGGATTCGGTCTTCCGGTGGGCAAGCCGTGGTTTGTAACAAAACTTCAAAAAAATATAAGTGATTTCAATACGATCTGGCAGAGAGAGTGGGACTCACCCCCTTTCGGGGTCGCGGACCCCTTGTTTACAAGCCTAACCTTCATTTTCAGGGGTTCTTGTACGGCCGGTCCCACACCGAGGTGCTCCACCATGTCGAATTTCAAGATGCCCAAGCCGATCAAGCGACCGACCTCCGAGAACTACTGGATCCGCAAGAAGGTGCCCCTGGTCGGCAAGACCGAGCTCTGGGCCACTCTGGGGACCAAGGACGAACGCCAGGGCCAACATCAAGATCGGCGCCGTCAACGTGGCCATCGAGGCTCAATGGGCCCGCCTGCGTGACGGGGCTGCCCGGGCGGCGAACTCGACCGAGGTAAGTGGCGACCCGCGCCAAGCTCAAGAAGCCTCTGTTCTACGATCCGGAACGTCGTCGCGGCGGAACGGTCAGGGCATCCTCAATTCCACAAGCTCGCGGAGCGGATCGGCGAATGGGTTCACGGTCCCGGAATCAACATACCCTACGACGTGAAGCCCAACCACGGCTGGCGCCATCTGTTCAAGAGCGTGGCGAGGCACGTCAAGATGGACCGCGAGGTCGAAGGCTTCATCACCGGCCACCGTCCCAAGGACTCGAACGCGGGCAACGACTACGGAGACTGCTGGATCGAGACGATAGCGGCCGAGATCGAGAAGTACCCGCGCTACGACATCGCCGCTCTTGATCATCCCCCGGTGCCGCACAAGCGCCGCGGGCGGACCAACTTCGACGTCGCGATCGCGAAGGTGGCGAAGGAAGGGCGCAAGGCAGCACGCGCGAGCCGGAACTCTGGTGCTGGCTAGGCGACAGAGGAGAGCGGGTGGATGGGGCAAGCGGAATTCGCTTCCCAATTTCCGGATTTCTCCGGGCAGGAGTAGCGGATAGTGAAGGAACTGGGGTAAAAACGACCTGTGATGTCGCAAAGCTGTCCACCTTCGCCGGAGTACCCGCCGATCAAGACCGCCGATCTCTACCTCATCGGATGCGGAATCCTGCCTGCGCGAGACGTCACTTTGGAAGCGCTCTCGATCCTGCGTCAGGTGGTCTCATATACGACGCTGCCAAGCCCCAATCTCCGGTCGTTTCTCGAAAGCAACGGGCTTGATTTCGTCAACATCGAGCACCTCTACGAAAAAGGGAAAGAGCGAGCGAAGATTTACGCAGATGTCGCCGCCCATATTTTCGAAAAGGCGACCAGGGAGCGTCCGGTCGCGTATTTGACCTACGGGCATCCGATGTATCTCGACGAGCCCGTTCGTTTGATGATAGCCGGCGCACCGGCAAGAGGTCTGCGGACGCACGTCGTACCAGGTGTCTCATTCGTCGATTCCATCATCGCACGATTGCCGCTTGTGGTCGGCCCGGCCGGCTTCCAGGTCATCTCGGCCGATCCCTTGGTCGAAGGCACAGCCTCGATCAATCCGTGGCGATCGACCCTCGTCGCGCAAATCGGCAGCTTTCGGATCCCCACCGCAGACGGCGAGCAGGCATTGGCTCCCGCATTGCTGGCACCATTGATGGAGCGGCTGCTCGAGCAGTATCCCGCCGACCACCGCATAACTTTTTGCGACCTCGATGAGAGCGGCGCGGAGCCGCTGTTTCTGACCGTTCCGCTTTGCGCTTGGAGCCTGGCGGCGGATGGGGTAAATTACGCGACGACAATCTACATTCCGCCGATCGACCCCGCCAATGGCGGTCGCGAGAACGGCTTTTGAAACGGGACGTTTGCCATGACTACCGGCCCACTTGAGCGCGTGCTCGCCAGAGCGAAGGAGTTGCTGCTGACGGCGCCCGACGATTGCGCCCGTGAAATCAGAGCAATGCCGGAATTCACACAGCTGTCATCAGCCGAGCGGTCGGCTGTCGCGCAGTTGCCCGTGCGCGAGATCGCCGGTTTCCTGGCGACCGCCGATATCAGGCGTGTGGCGTCACGGAAGGCTGCGCAGGCTTGACGCAGACAGGTGAGCCCGAACAGGACTCACCCCCGCCGTACCGCGAAGTCTACGCGGCGGCGATTATGCCGTTCTTGTACCAACCCAATATTCATGAGTTTGGGGGATGCGGGAGCACGAAGCACTTCACGCGAGTAAAGTCTGAAAAAAAGACGGCCAAGGCAGCGACGTCCCCCCAGCAGACGCCCGAAGCGGCGACACCAAGCTGGGTCAAGGCATTCGGCAAAGCTAGAGACAACATCTACAAGGCGCAACCGGCTTGGCGCGAGGTCACTCAGTTCAGCATCGAGGTGCCGATCGAAAAATTCGACCTCTATAAACAAGAGCTTGAAGAGAAGCCTGATAGAGAGGAGGCTAAAAAGCCGCGGAAATTTCCGATTGAGAATCCTCGCTTCAGGGCGATCGTTTCACTCTTCCCTGGGACGGGCGTCGGCACGATCGCCTTCTGGCTGAAAATCGGGTCAATCCATGCGTGCGATGCTTTGCAAGCGGTTGACCTCTTCAAGCTGACCGACCCCGCTGCGGCTTTCGGCTGTCTGAAGGTGGCTCACAGGTCGACCCCCTTTGAGCAGGTCTCGGACCTTGCAAAATTTTACCTGCAGATGTTCCGGGAAGAATCTCCGGCCTTATTCACCGAGCCCCCCGAGCGTCCTGCGGTTCATCCCGAGCTGCGACGATGGAACGAGACCTATAGGCAAGTCTTGGAACGTGCCCGAGCCTACTGGGCCAGATTTCAAGAGAAGTATCCGGATCTTTCGCGCGACTTCAAGGAACCAAGTCAAGAGGGTGATGAACAAGACCCGTCTTTCTCCTATCCTTTCTTGTACGTTTCCTCCGTCGCGGACACGAGAAATGCGGCCGACCTCAAAGAGGGGAAAACAGGGCAGGAGATCGTTTCGATCAACAACCGCTACCGCCTCTTGGACCAAACCATTGCGGCCTCCGAGGTCGAACAGGCGTTCGAGGCCAATCTACTACAATACGACTATGGGGTGATCCTGGTCTCGCGTGCGAGCACGGTCGAAATCCATGCGGAGATGCCGTTCTCAAGGCCGAAGGCCGGGCAGACGGTGCAAGACTCGATTCTCGACGACCTCTTCCAGTTGATGCTCCTCGCCGAGGTCCCGGTCATGCAGTTGTTTTCGCTGCAGCACGTGAATTTACGACTAGGGAGCGATCTCGAGAACGTTCGGACCGAGTTGCATCCTAGGACTTGGCGTAACCCGCTCGCTGTAGCCTTAATTTCGCTGGTGGCTCTCTTTGTTGCAGTAGTCATCATTTACGCATCTGTGCGGGCATCGTGGCCGCTAACACTTTTGAGATGGCCAGCGAGGCTTTTGGAAGTTTGCGCTTCCATCCTCTTCTGGCTGTCGATCTCGGTGGTCGCTTTCAGCTTAGCAGAACCGCTTTGGCAGAATTTGCTGCAAAAGCGGAAGTTCATGAACTTGATCAGCCGCTTCGGCACTGTGTGGGTAGCCGGTGAAGTGATCTACGGTCGATTCAACGATGCCTACCAAAGCGCGTTTCCGATCGCCCAACTGACGAAGAGTTACGAACAGAAGCAGGCGACACTCGATTCGCTGCTTGAGTCCGGGTTCCGTCTATTCGTTACGGTCGTAGGCCTGCTGGTCGGGCTGTTCACTGCGCTTGTTCGATGAGCACAAAGGCGCCGGTCTCGTCTCAGCGAATCCTCCTCGCCGACGATGGCACAGAAAGCATCTTCTCGGCGCCGGAACGACCAAGCTCGCTTACAAAGCCGCACGCCTGATCGCCTGGGCAGACGACACTGGAGGCTCTTGCGGAGCAAGGGGTCGACCGCGCGCTCGACCTCGGTCCGGGACACGCGCTGGCCCAGATGATGCAGAGCACATTCCCCTCGATCCGATGTTATGCTTCCGACGGATTCCACAGCATCAATGGTCTGCGCGACTGGATCGCCTTCAGGAAAGCGATCTCGTCCTCGGACGCTGTCTCGCAGACGTCGATGTACCCAGGATTTGGACCGACCGTCGCTGCCGTCGCTCCCGCGATAGCCGCGCCTCTTGAGTAAATCCTTGAGATCGAACGGGGATTGCTCCGCCCACACCCGCAGCGTCGGCTTGCGGGCGGTCCCGAGCAGGAGCGCGAGAGCAGGCTCTCCTGTTGTCGGCAGGTCGATCGAGAGGATTTCCAATAAAGCGTGGCAATCGTCGACCGCGCGATGCGCATGGTGGAAGAGGCCGGCACCGTTCAACAGGTAGCCGAGACGCGACCCCTCGAAGCCATGCTTCCGCCAGTCGACCTCGGTAGCCGAGCATCCCCAAGCCTTCGTCTCGAAGACCGGCCAACAGCGCGCCGCCATCTCTGCTGCGAATTGCGCCAGCCACGGCAGATCATACCGCGGTTTCATGAAGAGCGGCGATTTGCCTGTCAATCGGCCTGCAAATTTGACCCCTCATCGGCGTCCAATTTTGACCCCTTCGTGCGGCGGGCTTTGCTGGTAGCGCTCGTCTCGTCGGAGCTGGCCGGGATAGCGGAGGCGAGACGAGCGCGGTGGCGTGATCGTCGTCTCGGCTCTTGAACCGCCAGCTATCGTTGCCGGTTTCGACAATGTCGCAGTGATGGGTCAATCGGTCGAGCAGCGCGGTGGTCATTTTGGCGTCGCCGAACACGCTCGGCCATTCGCCGAAGGCGAGATTGGTGGTCACGATGACGGAGGCGCGCTCATGGAGCCGGCTGACGAGGTGGAAGAGAAGCTGGCCACCGGACTGGGCGAAGGGCAAATAGCCGAGTTCATCCAGCACGATGAAGTCCATCCGGGTCAGATGCTCGGCGAGCCGTCCTTGCCGTCCGTTGCGGGTCTCGGTCTCGAGGCGATTGACGAGGTCGACGACGTTGAAGAAGCGGCCACGGGCACCGGATCGGATGCAGCTTCTGGCGATGGCAATGGCCAGGTGGGTCTTGCCTGTGCCGGTGCCGCCAACCAGCAAGACGTTGCGTTGTTGGGCGATGAAGCCGCCGCCAGCGAGATCATTGACGAGAGTCTGATTGATCGGCGTGCCGTCGAACTGGAAGTCGGCGATGTCCTTGGCCAACGGCAGCTTGGCAATGGTGAGCTGGTATTTGATCGACCTGGCTTGCTTCTCGTTGATCTCGGCGTTGAGCAGGTCGCCGACAATGCGCTGAGGTTCGTGCTGGCGCTTGACGGCAGTTGCCATGATCTCGTCGAAGGCAGCCTTCATGCCGTAGAGCTTGAGTTCGCCCATGAGGTCGAAGATTTGGGTTCGTTCCATCAGATGGTCCTCCGGAGGTTGTCGTAGCGGGCACAATCGGCGATCGGCGCATGACGGAGCGTCAGTGCGGCCGGCGTCATGATGTTGGCCGGTGGGGCGGGTTCACGTTGACGGGCCAAGATATTGAGCACGACATCGGCGGAATGGACGCTGTGACTGAGCGCTTCGGCACAGGCCGCTTCCACCGCGGGCAGACCGTCAGTCAGCACCGCGTTGAGGATGTCGATCATTTGCCGATTGCCATCGTCCGTGCTGGCAAGTTTGCGCCGGATCCGCTCGATCGCGGCCGGCAGCACCCAGTCTTTGAAGGGAGCACCGTTGCGCAAGGCGCCGGGTTTGCGGGCGAGCACCGGCACGTAATGCCAGGGGTCGTAGACGGTATCGCCGCGGCCAAAGGATCGCGGGTGCTCGGCAACGATGCGTCCATCCTGACGGATCACGATGCGATCGGCATAGGCTTGAACCTCGACCGGCCGTCCGACTGCGCTGGCTGCGACCGAGTACTTGTTGTTGTCGAAGCGCACCAGGCAGGTCTTCGAGACCGATGCCGTCACCGCATGGAAGCCGTCGAAGCGGCCAGCATAGGGAACGAGTTTGGGGCGTTCGGCTTCGAACACTTCCCAGATCGTCTGATCGACCAGCTCCGGATGGCGATGAGCCTTGGCGTAGGCGATGCATTTGTCGAGCAGCCAGGCGTTTAACTCGTCGAGGTTTTTGAACCGCAGCCGCGGCGTGAAGAAGCGTTCCCTGACCAGCCCGACCTGGTTCTCGACCTGCCCCTTCTCCCAGCCCGACGCTGGCGTGCAGGCGACCGGATCGACCAGATAGTGGCTGCACATCTGCAGGAAGCGGCGATTATAGAGACGCCCTTTACCGACGAAGATCGTCTCTACGGCGGTCTTCATGTTGTCATAGATGCCGCGGGTGCAGGTGCCTTTGAACAGCGCGAACGAACGGTCGTGGGCGTCGAACACCATCTCCTGCGTCTCCCGCGGATAGGCCCGCACGAACAGCATGCGGCTGTGACAGAGCCGAACATGGGCGGCCTTCACCATCACCGTGGTGCCGCTCAGCAAGACCACCTCGTGGCTCCAGTCGAACTGGTAAGCTTCGCCTGGGGCAAAACTCAGCGGGACATAAGCGGCTGCGGTCGATTGCCCGCGTTCCTTGCTCCAGCGCCTGGCGTAACGCCGCACCGCATCGTAACCGCCGTCGTAGCCGCGGCGGCGCAGCTCTTCGAAGATCCGGATCAACGTCAGCTGTTCACGAGCCGGTTTGGCCGCGTTCGCCGCCAGCAATCCGTCAAGCTCTACTGCCCATCGGCCCAGCTTTGGCCGCGGCTGCACCTGCCGCTCGTACTCGAAGGAGGTCTCTCCCGACCTCAGCACCTTCCGGACCGTGTTCCGCGACACCTTCAGGTCACGGGCGATCTCCTTGATCGTCTTGCCCTTGATGAAGTGCTCGCGCCGGATCCGGGCAATCGTCTCCACGATCAGCATCCCCCACCACCTGCTTCGTTCCAAAGCAGGCAGCGCAACAGACCAATCTGTAGGGGGTCAATTTTGGACGCCGATCCCCCGGCTTAGGGGGTCAATATTGCAGGCCGAATGACAGTTTGAGGCCAAGCTTGATCACCTTGCACCGAAGAGCGACACGGCGAAGGCTTTGCGTTACGCGCTGCGTCATTGGAACGGCCTGGCGCTCTACCTTGATGACGGGCGCATCGAATTGGACACGAATGCTGTCGAGCGTGCGATGCGGCCGATCAAGCTCAACGCCAAGAACTCCCTTTTTGCCGGTTGCGACGAAGGTGCCGAGAATTGGGCATTGCTGGCTTCGCTCATTGAGACCTGTAAGCTCAATGGCGTCAGTGCCGAGCACTGGCTCGCTGACGTTCTCGCCAAGCTCGTCAATGGTTGGCCTGCGGCGCGGTTGGACGAACTGCTTCCCTGGGCGTCGACCTATACGATGCATACACTTGATCCGAGGCTGGCGGCATGAACCTGAACACGACCGCGGTCCGGATCAAGGTGACCCTCAAGGATGTGAAGCCGGCGGTGATGCGTCGCCTCGTCGTACCCGTCACCTTGCGCCTTGATCGGTTGCATCTGACGCTTCAGGAGGCATTCGGCTGGACGAACGGTCACCTCTTCGAGTTCTTCGCTGGCGATGTTCATTGGGGAATTCCTGATCCCCACAACGATTACGGCCACCAGCCCATGGATGCGAGCAAAGCGCGCCTCTGCGACATCGTTCGCGAGACCGGCGCCAAGACGATCCACTATCTCTATGACTTCGGCGACAGCTGGGACCATGTGATCAAGCTCGAAAAATGGTTCGAGAACACCACGACGGAGGGACTTCCCTTCTTGCTCGAGGCCGCCGGTCGTTGTCCTCCGGAAGACGTAGGCGGTGCGCCGGGTTATGCCGAATACCTCGAAGCCATCAGAGACCCCGCCCATCCGGACCACGAACATATGCGCCTCTGGGGCCCGGGGCGGTTCGATCCCAACGTCGTCGACCGGAAGGCGCTCGAAGCCGCCGTCAACGCGTTGTCCGACATATGGAAACCGCGGCGGCGCGCTACGCGAACAAAATAGGCGTCAAGCGCCATTCAAAAGGGCCGCAGAGCTACACTTACCATGAATCCGAAGGTAATGCTGTTCGACGAGGTCCTGCCGCGCTCGATCCGGAAACAAAGAAGGAGGATCTGGTCACCATTCGCGATCTCGCCGCAGAAGGCATGACCTGCATTCTCGACACCTACGAGATGGGCTTCGCTCGCGAAGTGGCGGATCATGGCTACTGCACCGATGGCGGCGTCATCGTCAAGCACGGTGCACCAAGTTCGATCTTGGGTACGCCACGCGAAGAACGGACCCGGGTATTTCTCGATAAAGTACTGGGTTGATCTAACCGCCGCAGTATGAAGATTCAGGAAACGCCGGTGGCGTGAAGGAAAGTACGCTTTCCGCGCCAGCAATAGGAGCGCTCACCGACTCCTACGGCGCTGCACCATGAGCGCCTTCTTGGTGTTAGAGATATGTGCTTCGAGAAGATCGACGGCCTTTTCAACGTTCCCGGCGCGGCAAGCTTTTAAGATATCCACATGCTCTTCTTGCGGCGTTTTCTTGCCTGACGCCATAGAGACTTGTGCCCGGACGAACAAGCTCACCTGCCCGTAGTTGCCTTCGATAAGAGACAGCAATCTAGGTAGATTACAGGGGATATAGAGGGTTTCGTGAAACTTCCAGTTCATCTCCGCCCATTGAGCGGGGTCGCTTTTCTTGTCGTATTCCACGAGAATACGTTTGGCCTCATCAAAATCACTCTGAATCATATTAGGAATGGCTAGACGCAACGCGCGGCACTCCAGCGCAATGCGAATTTCCATCAATTCGATCACCTCGGCCGAAGTGAATGAGACTACCTTGGCGCCCCGATTGTTTAGGAGCGTGACCAGACCCTCCGCCTCGAGGTGTCGCAAGGCCTCCCTTACCGGAATGCGGCTCGTTCCGAATTTGTCCGCCAATTCCTCTTGGCGAAGCTGCTCGCCGGGGGCGAATGTCCCAGCAAGAATGTCAGCCCGGAGAAGCTTTCTCACCGTCTCAGTCGCCGAAGGCCTTTGTTGATTGTCCAGTTCTGTCACAAACTTCGCCTCAAATGTATCCTCTTTGCCGAAATTATATACAAAAGGAGGACGAAAGCAATTCGCTCACCCGAACATCAAGCGTTTCTGGGCCTTCCGACCTCCGTTGTTCTCCCTAAATACCCACCACCAGCAGATGTTGATTCTGACAGATTGTATTGACTACTCATCCAGAAGGCTATCGACTTCCGACCACTGCACAGTTTCGAGTTTCATCAGCATATTCCAAAGATCCCTGGCTTTCGGCTTTCCAACAGAAAGCGCTGCACACGTTTCGAATTTTCGTCGGAGCCTTTCAGGCGGAGCCGGATATTGATGGTTGCCGACCGCCACGCTTTGCCGCTTGAGATGGATCTTCCCCGACTTGTGAACCGCTTCGATTTCGGTAAAGGCGGCTCCTTTGGTATAGACCTTTTCGAACTGCTCCTTGGTTGACAGGTCGGGATGAACATAGGCATTGACTTTGCCCATGCGGCCGCGGATCTCATTTCCGGCAACGGACTGGTCGGAAAAACTCCCAAGCGTTACGTCGCCATGCGCCAATGCCGCCGCTATGCAATACGGGATGCTGAACCTCGCCTGCAGTGCATCTTTCGGATCGTTGTATCGCATTAAATTCAAAGCATGGTAGCTGACGCCCACATTGATGACCTCGAGGTCGTCCGCCACGATTTCGCCACTCGCAATACCCTCCGTTACAAGATCCAGGGCCGGATGTACAAGCGAGCATGTCGGATAAAGCTTGGGGTTATTGCGGATGAGTTCGAGGGATAGGCCAAGATCGCGGATTGCTTCGTCCGCGTTCAGCTTTTCTGGATCTGTAAAGAGATCGAAAAACCCCTCGTGCCCCTCGATCGCATTAGGGCTTGATCGCATTCCGGCCTTAGCAAGTTTGGCGGCAAGGACGCCGTTCTGCGCTGCGAATCCTGCATGTAGCGGTTTGGTCATGTATCCGAAGTTTTGACGTAATCCAGATGCAAGCGAGGCTGCAATTCCGAAGGCTTCTAGCATGAGCTTGCCATCAAGCCCCAACAGGTTTCCGGCGGCAGCGGCAGCTCCGAATGTCCCGAGCGAGGAAGTTGTGTGCCAGCCACGACCATTGTGTTCATAGGTTACGGCGATGCCGAGACGGCCTTCCATCTCGACACCGGCCGCATAGGCCGCAATGATATCTGCACCCGAAGCTGCCAGTTCGTCTGCGAGCGCAAGGATAGCGGGCAATACTGGGGCGGATGGATGCCCCACCATCGCATAATTACCGTCGTCGAAGTCATGCGCATGAGCCATAGCGCCATTGGCCAGAGCAGCATTTCGAGCTGTCGTTCGCAGCGCAGTATTCCAGACACGTGCCTTTCCTGGTTCTTCGGCGAAGAACCCGCCCATGACTCCCGCAACTTCCTCAGCTTTCGCCGCTAGGGCAACAGACAACGTGTCGGCAATGCCCCTCTTTGCGGCCTCGACGGCGGCAGCGGACATTGATTCGAACTTCAGCTCCGCGCAGAAGTCAGCAAGGATGCGGCCGACTTCCGGTCGCTGCTTTTGAGAGTCTGACGCTCTTTTCGCGTTCATTTTGCTTCCTTTTGCTTATCTATCGATTATGCCGACCAGACGTTTTTGTCCGGCCAATTCGGTTCGAGCTCGATTGGCATAGGTCCGCCATTTTTCAAATCGCGCCTTCGGTGCGCGGCAGCGCGATCCGGCCGCTTACGCATCCAGTTCGGCGAGAATTCGCCGTACACTTTCGAACCTCCCAATCGTCTTGCGATCCCAAATCTAACTTTTTCTTAGTTCGACACTCCGTCGATACGCAGCGCTGGTTGCAGCGCGTACTATCTTGGGAAGGGCCCCCTCACGCTCCATTTCGATCACGCCAGCCTCAGTGGTCCCTCCCGGACTTATGACGGCTCGCTTGAGCTCGGAAGGCGAGCGCGGATCAGCTGCTAACATCGCCGCCGAACCCAACATCGTCTGCGCAACGAGCAACTGAGCGAATTCTGTATCAAAATCCAGCCTCGCCAGCCGCTTGCGCCGCTGCTCAGCAAAAGCGAAAATATAGCGAGGCGCGCAGGCGTAGAACGGCATAGCCTTGTCAATCAATGCCGCGTCCACCACCCATTCAAATTTGCCGACTGGCGCGAAGACTTGCTCTACGGCCGTTTTTGCCGAGATTGGAAACGTCTGCCCGGTTACGCCGAGGCTCGTCCCTTGACCAACAAACGCAGGAAGGTTGGGCATAACGCGCGCCACTCTCGCACTGCCGCATACCTCCATTAATCGCCCAAGCGGCATGCCGGCCATAACCGAAAGAACCGGACTCTCGGCCAGCAAGCGTCGATGTCCATCAGAGAAAGTTGCAACATTCTGCGGCTTCACCGCCAATACGAGCAGATCGTAGCCTGATGATGAACTCGGAGCGTCCGGCAAGATTGATACGCCTTGAAGACCACGCACAGCGTCTTCCACTCGGCCGACATCCGGATCAACCAAGATCAATTTTAAATTAGGTAGTGCTTGGCGTACTCCTCGGATAAGAGCCGAACCCATATTTCCCCCGCCGAAGAACAGCAGTCGAGTGGACTCCTTCATCACCACCATTTCCCTATCCTGCTGGTCCAACTTTGAGATCAGGTTGCATCTGCACCGGCACGGAATTCCTCGTACATTGCCGTGCCACGCACGCCGACGAATCTGAATGGCTCGGGCGGCAGCCATCCGGGACGGCCGAGCGGTCCAGTCACCGTTTCTTGTGCGACTTTGCCGGCGACTAGTTCGGCAAGACGGCGCCCCAATGCGGTACCTTTCGCGACACCAGAGCCGTTATAGCCGGCACTTATAAAAAGCCCCTGCTCCAGCTCTCCCCAAAATGGAGCGCCTCCACGCGTGACGTCGGTAACTCCGCCCCATACGTATTCGAAGTCGATATCCGCAAGATGCGGATAACGACGGCGAAACCGATCGAGCAATCTTCGTCGGATTACGCTCTCCTTGAGCTCGGCCTCATAGGAATAGAGGCTGCGGATCATACAGCGTCCGTCGGAAAGTCTACGAAGGGTGCTACCACCGGCCCGTTGGGCCGACGTCATGCCCCATTCCGGAAGACTACCGAGCAGACGTGCCCTGTTGCCCAGCCTTTCCGTCACGCCCACATAAGTAAATAAGGAAACCAACCGATCTTTGCCGTATCCCAGCAGCTTAACAAAGGCATTGTTGGCCAGGATGACGTTCCGCGCGGATATCCGCGCCTGCGGACAAGTCAAGTGCCAACGCTCACCTACTTTTTCGATGTTGCTGACAGTGGTTCCTTCATGAAAGACAATGTCAGAAGGTAGATGATCTGCCAGACCGCGCACGAGCGCAGCCGGCTGAAATAGATGTGTAGACTCGGATCGAATGGCCAACCGATAAAAGCATGTGCCGGTTAGCTCTTCCAAAGCATCTTGTTTGTAAACCGGAAGCGTGCGGCCCTGTGTCGATGCGCTCTCGCTCATTCTCAACAGAGCCGCAGCGGCTCGCTCGCTTACAGCGGCCTTGAACGAACCGACCTGTCGAAGCCCGCAATCGATCCCGTACCGGGCCACGAGGTCTTTCAGCCAAGCCAAACCCTCGGCATCAAATACGGCTATGACGTTCTGTTTGCTTAGAGCATCGGCTGAGGCGTCAGCTCTGCTGGCCGATGCCATACTCACCGTTGGCAGATCGCTGCCAGAAAAGCCGGAATTCCGACCTGAAGCATTCTCGCCAACTGTTCCGCCGTCAATGATGAGAATATCAGTTTCGGGTTCCAGCTCTTTGAGCCTTCTTGCAACAGCGAGCCCAGTGAAACCTGCGCCTACAACGGCATGATCGACGCTCAGCTTTCCGTTGAGGGCGGGCCGGCAAATGCGAGGCGGTAGCATCGCGTTCCAACCGCTTCGCATCTGATACGTGCTTGCGCGATACATATCCGTTCTACTGTGCGAAAGCCGGCTGGCGTTTGACGCTCGACAGCCGGTTGAAAGTAAAAGGAGAAGGATCGACGATAGGTTTTTCGGAAGTAACCAGATCAGCCGTCAGATGCCCGGCCGCAGGACCAATCCCAAAGCCGTGACCGGAGTACCCGCTACTGATAAAAAATCCCGGAATGGTGTCCACTGCCCCAATGACCGGCTTTGTATCGGGCATGACATCGATCAGGCCGGCCCAGGTTGCGGCAACTCTCATATTGGCGAATACGGGAAACTCGCGACTGATATTACGCTGCGCCTGACGAAGATCGTATAGTGATGGCACGGGATCCAGGACACGTGTCTGTTCAAAAGGCGTTTGTTCATCCATGCGCCAGCGCGATTTCTGAAACAGCTCCGCAAGCGTGCGCCGCCCCAGACGCAGCCGTACATTGTTTCCACCAGTCAAAATCATCGGCAAATAGTCGACGAGATAGCGGAAACTGTCGGGCACGATTTCCGTTCGATTCCACGCGCCGTAACCTATGGTGAACCCTCCATCGTGCCGAGTGCGGATCGAAAAATCGGGGCCCTTGATCGACGTTTTTGGAGCCCCTTCCAACGGGTACGCTCGGACAAGGCTCGACATTGTCTTGAGTTGCGGCAACCGCAAACCCATATTGTTACAAAAGAGCGAAGACCAAACTCCGCCCGCCAAAACAACTGCTTCGCAAGATACTGGCCCGAGCTCCGTCACAACGCCACAAATGCGTCCCGCCCGGGTTTCAATTCCTCTCACAGCGCATGACACGACAATCTGCGCGCCGAGCGCCCTCGCCGCGCTTGCGTACGCAGCAGCTGCCAATGATGGCTCCGCCCTGCCGTCATTGGGAGAATACAGGCCGCAAGCCCACGGTCTTGACGCGCCAGGCAGCAAGGCTCGCAATTCAGCCCCTGAAACGATGCGAGCAACGATATCGTCGGGACAGGTGTTGGCGAGCCAGCTTTCACAAGCTTCTGCTTCCTCGTCGCGCTTGAATACCGTCAAAATACCCGTCTGTTTAAAGCCGACACTTTGGCCTAGCTGCCGCTCCAGATCGTTCCAGATTCGCAAACTTTCCCGGATCAACGGCATTTCTTGAGCGTCGCGCTTTTGAGCGCGAACCCAACCCTGGTTGCGTCCGGATTGCTCTGCTCCGATAAGTCCCTTCTCGCAAAGCAAGGTTGGAACCCCTCGCTTGGCCAGGTAGTAAGCAGTTGAACTGCCGATAATTCCGCCCCCTATCACGATCACTTTGGTTGAAGCGGGCAGTTGGGACATGACGAACCAGCAAAAAGTCAGGGCGAGAGACTTGGTGCATACTTAACTTAGCTATTGGATACAATCAACCAACTTCTGCGTCGAAAGGTGAGAGGGCGCTTGGATCGTACTCAAGATCAAAGCATTGCTTCGGGTTTTGGCGGAAAATCGCTTCGCGTGGGAACAATCCGGCTATCAATCAGGCGATGCACACGACGCAGATCCTTAGGCCCCCGATGTAGACTGCGAAGCGACGCCAAGTTGTCAGCGTCTGCCCGTACACGGCGGCCATGATGACGCAGATATTCGATCCACGTTGGCGAGTAGTAGCTTTCAACCCAGACGAGTGGCCGTTCAATGTCTCGTAACAAGGCCCAACGACGGGCCCAGTCACGCAAACGGATACGACGCCGTTCTCGCATCAGCTCAAGAAAGCGAAGAGTATCCTCGTGGGCAATTTCATACTCTATTAAGACCAAGACCGGCCCCGAATCCGGCTTGATCTCGACCATAGGCTCGGGCGCTTGGAATGGTCCGATGGGATCGAGATCATCGCCGGACAACGCGTGAAGCGGATATTGAAAGCCCAAGACCGCTCCGATCATCATTACGGTCCCTGCCGCCACGAAGGCGATCGAAAGACCGTGTGAACCTGCAACTTCGCCCCAAAGCCAGGATACAAGGGCCATCCCGCCGAAAGTCGCGGTCTGATAGAAGGAGAGCGCTCTTCCAACCACCCACCGTGGCGTGACAGTTGCACGGTGACGTTGAATAAGGACAATGAAATGACCCAACAGGCACCGGCGACAAGTAGTGCGATGCAGCTAAGGGGCATCGAAGTTGAAGCGCCCAACAAGATGAGCGCGAGCGCAAAATTCGCGAAAGTTGCGCGAATGACAACCTCGTTATTGAACTTGCGGACAATGGCAGCGTTTGCCAAGCCGCCGCCGATCGCACCGAAGCCAAAAGTGCCCAACATCATGCCGTAGGTTAGTGCCGTTCCCTTCAACGTGTCTCGTGCAACCAACGGAAGCAGAGCCAAAACGACGACACCGGCCAAGTTGAAGATCGCCGTTCGTAGGAGAACTCTCAAAAGATGGGGAGACACCCTGATGTAACGAAGGCCGGCACCAATCGCTGCTCCCACATGCTCGGGGGGAGCTCCGGCTTTGGATAGTGCGGCTTCCAATGCAAGAGCGCGCCTATCAGCGGCAGTGTGAGAAGAACATTCGCAGCGAACGCCGCGGCGGACCCTGCCACTACGACGACCAATCCGCCCGAGGCAGGGCCAACGCTGCGCATCATGTTGAAGCTGAGCCCATTCAAACCGACCGCGCCGGCAACATCTTCCTTTGAGATGACATCGCCTATCGAGGCTTGCCACGCGGGATTGTACAGCGCGTTGCCACAACCGATTAGAAATGTAAGGGCGAGAAGAAGCCAAGGATCCAGAACATTGAAGCAGATAGAAGTCGCGAGAACCGCGGATACTAACACCATGCCACCTTGTGCCATGATCAATATGCGACGACGACTATAATTATCCGCCAGCGCACCCGCTATCATCGAGAAGATCATCACGGGAAGGGAATTCATTGTCTGAACCAGCGCCACCATGGCCTGCGAACCCATCATAGTGGCCATGACCCAGCTGGCGCCCACCGACTGCACAAGCGTCCCGAGATTCGACATCATCGTCGCGATCCAGAGCGATCGAAACGCCTTTTGCTTTAATGGAGACAGAAACAGGGGAACCGGCACAATTGTCTCGGTGATGCTTTTGGCAACACTTGTCGCCTTCGCGATATCAAGATCGCTAGTCCTCCGCCAAACTGAGAACGCGCGCCCAATTGCGCGCATCGACCGACAGCATTCCGCTTTCATGCACCGCTTGGCGACGCCGATAGCGGTTATCGGCCGGCATGCGAGTTGATCCTGCGTGTTTCAATTCCGCTATTAGCCTCTCCAACTGTCCCTGGAACGAAGCATTCCCGCCAGCACCGGGATCAAGGGCCAAAATGAATTGCCCGGCATTCGAGGTCTTCGCCCCAGGAAAGTTGGAAGAACAATCTTCAAATCCGAAGGTGCCGCCGGAGAGTGCCGCCACCAGAACCTCGGCCATAAAGGCAAGCGACGCTCCTTTTGCTCCGCCGAACGGCAGGAGCGCCCCCCCGTCCAGTATCGCCGCCGGATCAGTAGTTACGTCTCCGTCCCTGTTAATTCCGACCCCTGAAGGAACGGGTCTACCAGCGGCAGCGTGCAGCAGGATGTCGCCGTGCGACATGATGCTCGAAGCTTGGTCCCACACCAAAGGCGGCGCGTTTGTCCTTGGACAGGCAAATGCGATCGGATTGGTGCCGAGCGTCTTTCGCTTACCCTGCCAAACAGCCATATGGCTGCGACTGTTCACCATCGCAATTGAGATCAGACCGGCGCGCGCCAGGGGTTCCACGTCCTGCCACAAAGCACCAAAATGATGCGAATTGCGGACAAACATCGTCGCGACACCTTGGCTCCGAGCCATACCAGCAAGACGGTTCGAGAAGGCGCGCGTTGCTTGTTGAGCAAACCCGTTGTCAGCCTCAACCGCCAAACAGCCGGGCCGCGTCTGCTCGCAAGCCGGTTTAGCTGCAGTATTAATCCAGCCGCTGGATATGCTTGAGACATAGCCGGGCAAGCGATGGATCCCGTGGCTTCTACTGCCGTCGATTTCGGCGCCGGCAACCGTTTCGGCAATGATTCGTGCGATGGGTTCCGACAGTCCCGCTCTGCGCAAGGCCGAAGCTAATTTGGGTTCGAGGATCTCTAGCGGGATCTGAATTTCGTCGTCCGCTACGGTCAAGTGACGCTCCGCGATAAACGCTGTTCTATTCGACAAGCTCTGTCAGTGGCGTCACTTGTCCACCGCCTCTCTCAATCGTGTCGCGCAAAGTCTTGGCAATCTCGACCGAGCCAGGCGTATCTGAATGAACCAGAATGCTTTTCGCATCCAACTTGATTCGTTTTCCCGTGATAGCTGTCACCGTGCCGTCATTCAAGAACTGGCTTGCTCTCGCGGCGATTTGATCGAGATCGTTGATGACTGCTCCCTGCTTCTTTCGCGAAACGAGCGAGCCGTCTTCCTCGTAGGCCCGGTCGGCATAAATTCGTCCAACAGTCCGCAACCCGATCTTCCGCGCGTAAGCTTGCCAAGGGCTGCCGGGTTCTCCCGGCACGATGATGTCGGGATCATAGGCTTTGAAAGCATCGAAGATGAGCTGAAGATATTCCGGTGTTTCGCGCGACATCATGCCAAAGACGCCATGCGTACCGGCATGTGTCACCTTATAACCTTCAGCCTTGGCGATCGCCGAGAGAGCGCCCAACTGGTAAAGTGCGTGTTTCCGCATATCGTGGGGATCAATCTTCATCGGAACACGACCGAAGCCTAGTAGATCGGGCAGGCCGACATGCGCTCCTAGCGCCACTCCCCGCGCTCTCGCCTGCGCCGCCATGTCGGTCATGATGACCGCATCACCCGCGTGAAAACCGCAGGCCACATTCGCGGACGAAATCAGCGCCATCAGAGCGGCGTCATCGCAAAGCCGCCAACGCCCGAACCCTTCTCCGATGTCAGAATTGATATCGATTTTCATCGTTCGCCATCCCTGCCTCGGTTTCTCGCGAAATGCGCGCTGGTACGCCGCCGTTGTCGGCCGTCGCTATCAGGCAACCCAGCCTGTCCAAATATTTCACGATCTCAGATAGAGCCTTACGCGCTTCGGTTACCGAACATTCCACGAAACGGAACACGCTGCCTGGCCGCGCTTGGGCGACGCGCCAGAGATCGGCTTCTATGACGTAACCAATTTTCGGATAGCCACCCGCAGAGTTGCCGTCGACCAATTGCACGATAGGGCGCCCGCCTGGGGGCACCTGGATCACCCCGGGCGTGATCGGACATGATCGCATTTCTCCGGGGTCGGTACGCATCAGTTCGGCGCCATCCAATCGATAGCCCATTCTATTGCTCTGAGCGGAGACCCTCCAGGGATCACGCCAGAACGTTTGCTGCGACCTAGATGTGAAATCATCATATTCTCCGGCACGAACGACGCGGAGAACAATATCGTCCTGCTCCGCTAATGCGTGAAGTCCGCGTTCGAGAACGTTGTCGGGCGGCAAGACGGAGAGTTCGGGTTGCGGCTGCGCACTCTTTTTCAGAGCGCCTAGCTTGTCGCCTACGCGAAGCATGCGCCCTTCCAGGCCACCAACGCGTTGCCTGAAATAGGTGCTGCGGGATCCCAGCACCTCGGGAACGTCGATGCCTCCGGGCACACAAAGATAGGCTCTAAGCCCCATACGTGCCGGTCCAATCGCCAGCTCGTCGCCCGGCGCAACCGCGAAACGCGACCATGGTGCGACTTGACGTTGGTTGAGAACGGCCTGACAATCGGCCCCACACAGTGCAACCATGATTTGCTGATTGAACAGCAACCGCATGGGACCCATCTGGACCTCAATTCCGGCGGCCTCAGTGGAATTTCCAAGCAAGATGTTGCCCACCGATAGAGCGACCCGGTCGGCCGCTCCCGTTCGGGCAATTCCATGGTGACGTTGCCCTATCCGCCCCAAATCCTGCACAGAATTCAAGGGAAGCGTTTGAAGCACTTCGATCATGTCTCAACCCGTTCGATTCGGAAACGAATGCAGTCTCCCAGGTCAAGAACGTTGGGCGGCGTTTTGCTGAAGTCGAACGGTATGGGCGATGCCGGTGCATGTCCGAGTGCGTACCAGCCGCTTGGAACGAGCGAAGGCTCCTCCCCCGGCTTCAACGGCGGTCCAAGAGACGTCTGCGCTCCCGCCATGCTCAAATTTGGACCATTGGGTACCATTTGAGGTTCAGGCCGGCGTGGCAGGTGCAGCCGTCTATCCAGTCCGAAGAGAAAGCCGAAGCCTGGACCCGTTCCAGGCGCAAAGACAGTGTAATTGCCTGCCGAATGCAATTCAGCCACCCTGCTCGGCGATACTCCGAGACGATCGGCAACTTCGCGCAGGTGCCGACCTGCAGCTCCCCCGTAAACGATCCCGATTTCGAGTGTGCGGCCATTACCGGACCAAGCGGTCGTTCCATTCCATTCCGCCAAAAATCTCATCGCCAAAGGCTCGGTGTCCGTTGTCAAAGGGTCGACAACGATTAAGAGGCTGTTCAATCCCACCTGCGCGTCAGTCACCTCTTGCCAATTCCGGACCGTTCTATCCAACGCCCAAATGCGTTGCTGCGTTTGCAACGAAAGTGGCCCTTCGGCATCGAGCAGCAGAGCCGAAGCACCGCAGTGACTGACCCTCGGTGCATCAAGAACCACTAGCTTTGCGCACATGCCCGTACTTTGTCCGTCACTGCAGCTCTTCAAGGCCCAATAGAATTGGTGTACCGACCCGGTTCAGCCTGTCCAAATGTTGGAAACGTGTCAAAATAAGATCCGACCTGGCGGAATCGAACATTCCATCAGTACACGCCCGATATTTCCGCTCCAGATGTTCCCAACTGACGGGGTCGCTGCTCGAGCCGATATAATTGGATTTGCGCCGTTTAAAGAGACTCCCGTCTCGCCGCATGACATCAACTTCGGTAAAGGCTTTTCCGGCTCTGTAGAGCGGCTCGAAAAGCTCTGGCGTGCTCTGGTCTGGATGAACATAAGGTTCAACCGACTCCATTATCTTGCGCGTCGCGGGATCCTTGAGCGCATCGGGAGTGAAATCGGCTAGCGTGACGTCGCCTTTTCGCAGTGCCACAGCCACGCAATAGCTGTAGCTAAATTTTGCCTGTAAGTGACTTTCAGGCCGATCATAACGCATGATGTTAAGCGTTTGATAGCTGGTGCCGCAACGCACCGAGGTTATATCTGCCAGATCAAGCTCTTTATTTCGGAGGCCTTCGACAAGCACGTCGAGAGCCGGGAGCACCATCGCGCAAACCGGATATAGCTTGACGTTGATGCGCATCACTTCAAAGGGGGCTCCCATGTCGCGCATTGCGTCTTCAAAACAGATCACACTCAAGTCACCGAATAGGTGCATGAAACCTTCATGACCCTCGATGGCAGTCGGGCTTGCGTCGATGCCAGCCAGAGCCAGCTTTGCGGCCATTACGCCGTTCTCGGCAGCACGGCCGGCGTGGACGGGCTTGGTCGACGTTCCAAAGTTCTGACGGATGCCACAAGCCATCGAGGCGGCGATCCCCAACGCATCTCTGGTCTGCTGCGCGTCCAAACCCAACAGCTTTGCCGATGCAGCCGTCGCTGCGAAGGTTCCGAAAGTCGACGTCGTATGCCAACCGTTGGCATTATGTTGGTAGGTCATCGCCCGCGCAATCTTGGCGCCGACTTCCATCCCAGCCACATACGCGGTGATCAGTTGTTCGCCCGAAACGTTGCGCTCGTCGGCCAGCGCAAGAAGCGCCGGAACCATGCCAGTGGATGGATGGCCAAGCATAGTCGCGTTGCCGTCATCGAAATCGTGCACATGAGCTGCCACACCATTGAGAAAAGCCGCCGTTCTCGCCGTCGTGCGCAAGGAAGTGCCGATAACCAGCGATTTGCCGGGTTCATCGACCAAAGCTTGACGCGCCCTGCTTGCGGCCGCCTCGCCTGCGCCCGCAAGCGTCACAGACAACGTGTCTGCGAAAGCGCGCTTGGTCGTCTCCACCGCCTCTGTCGGGATGTCGGAAAAGCGCAGTTTCGTAACCCAATCAGCAAGGAAGGCGGTCACGGGTGGACGTGATCGCGTCGCCTCGGCGGCACTGGAAGTGATCTCGTTCATATTATGATACTTCGAATTTGGTTCAGCGTAAGGCTAGAACCGCGGAGCGGATCGCTGCCACGGCGGTACGCAAGTCGTCGTCCGACGACGCGATGGAGATACGGAAGTAAGGAGAAAGGCCATAGGCCGCGCCTTGTACAACTGCGATGTCGGCCTCGGCCAGTAAGTAATCGCACAGAACGCTATCAGACGAGATTCGGCCGCCTGCCGGCGTCGTTTTCCCAATCAGATCGGTACAGCTCACAAAGATATAGAACCCTCCCTCAGGGCGCTCGGCGGAAAGACCTGGAATTGCCTTGATGATCGGTAAGACAAAATCTCGCCGCCGGTGGAACACAGCTACGCGCTGGGCTAAGAAATCTTGTGGCCCTTCGAGTGCGGCCAGAGCAGCAGCCTGCGCGATTGAACATGCGCCACCCGTCGCTTGCGACAAGACTCGAGTAATGTCCCTGATCAGCCAATCCGGCCCGGCGCAATAGCCGATACGCCAACCCGTCATGGCGTATGCTTTGGAAACGCCGTTGACCGTCAGGATGCGCTCCCGCAAATCGGGCGCAATCTGCGCCAAGGTGTAAAACGGCCGCCCATCAAACCGAATGTGCTCATAGATGTCATCTGACAAAGCAAGGACGTTAGGATGGCGACGCAATATTTCGGCGAAGGAAAGCAATTCCGCCTTTGAGTAAATTGATCCCGACGGATTGTTTGGCGAATTCAAAAGAAGCCAACGCGTCCGAGGTGTGATGGCCGCCTGTAGTTGTCCAGGCTGCATCTTGAAGTCACTTTCGACGCCGCACGCGACTATCACCGGCTGTCCGCCGGCGAGCCGCACCATGTCTGGCATCGGCACCCAATAGGGTGCAGGTATAATGACCTCGTCGCCGTCGTTTAAGGTTGCGGCGAAGGCATTATATATACTTGGTTTCGCGCCCGGAGCGACCACGATCTGATTGACTCCGTATTCCAAGTCGTTGTCGCGTCTCAGCTTGCGCGAGATGGCCTCGCGCAGCTGAATGGTACCCGTATTGATGGTATAGCGGGTTTCTCCAGCTCGGATCGCCGCAATTGCCGCTTCCTGAACGTGCTCTGGCGTATCGAAGTCAGGTTCGCCCTGTGCAAGGCTGATAACGCGCTTGCCTGAGGCCACTCTCAACTTTGCTTTTTGAGCCATGCTCTCGGAGACATCGACCTGAATCTTGCCAACCCGCTTCGATCTGCTTCGTGTATTCAAATTAGTCACCGCTTCCTAGTCCGTGAGAACGACGCCAGGCTTTCGACCCGTCTGCGCGCGGGCTCGGCTGTCGCAGCCTCTTATTTGATGAGCCAAGCGTTGAACATTTCATTCGACTTGGACAAGTTTTCACCCCAGAAGCTGACATCGAGGGGCACGAGCTGCTTAAAGTTGTCAGGCTGCGTCGGGATCAAATACAAGATCTTGGGGTCGATATATTGGTAGGCGCTGATCGAAGCCGTTCCGTTCAGGACGCGCGCTGCACGCGCGGCTTGTCGCTTCGGATCAAGAGTGAATTCGATGAGCTTCTGAACCATCGCCACCTTCGGATTCCCTTTCGGAATCGACCAGCCATATGCGGTGTAATAGCCTTGATTCCATAGGATCTTAAGATCCTCTCCTTGCACGATAAGCTCCGCTGCCCGGTTGACATAGGTCGCGGTAATGTCGATTTCGCCGCTGTGTAACAGCTGCGCGCTCTGCGGCGCCGTCGTCCACCACATAGCGATCCGCGGTTTGATTTGATCGAGCTTCTTGAATGCCCGAATCCAACCGGCATCTGTTTTCAGTTCGTTTATGATGGCCTGGCCGGGCTTGACGCCGTCGGCGCGCAATGCCCACTCGATGTTGTCCCGGCCGCTGTTGCGGAGGGACCGCACGCCAGGGATCGCTTTGTCCCACATGTCCGCAACGCAAGTCAGATCTTTCCCGGTCGCGGAGGTCCGATAAACCGTTGAATAGGCTGATATCGAGTCGGGCACAAAACCGGCGAGGTTCCTCAGCTCCACCGGAAGGTCGTCATACAGGTGTTTTGGAAGGGTGATCTTTTCAACCAAATCCAAAGCCAAATATCGAACTGCTTCGTCCATGCCTGCGCCAATGCAAGCATCGAAGATATAATTCTTCGTGTCGACCATCGACTGCATCTGGGGCAGCGGCTGCGCGGCTCGCACCACGGGAACGACCGTGATGCCGGTAGCCTCCGTGAAAGGAGTGTAAAAGAGCTCCTTATAAATCTGAGATACGGAGCCACCAGCATCTGCAATGTAGAGAGTTTCGCCCGCTGCCGAAGCGCGACCCATGATCGCGGGTGCTGCTAACGTTGCGCCCGCCAGCATTGTGGTCTTAGTAAACTTTCTTCTGTTCATTTCTGGCCTTCCGTTAGCGACTTACGCCGACCGCGGATTTCATCGAATGTCGTCGGAGGCAATCATCCCGGGGCGTTCAAAGGGATGGTCGTTGCCGATAGTGCCGATCATCATTCGTCATTTCACAAGCCACTGATTGAACAGCTCATTCGATTTCGTGAGATTCTCTCCCCAAAAAGCCACGTCCAACGGGACCATCTGCTTGAAATTATCTGGTTGCGTCGGGACGTACTCGAGCACCTTCTTGTCGATAAATTCGAAGGCACTTTTCGAGGCGCTTCCTTGCATCAACTCGGAAGCAAGCGCGGCTTGACGCTTCGGATCCAATGAGAACTCGATGAGCTTCTGCACCAAATGGACCTTTGGATTGCCTTTTGGGATGACGTACCCATAGGCAGTGTAATAACCTTCGTTCCAAAGCACTTTGAGGTTCTCACCTTGCCGGATCAGCGTTGCAGCCCGGTTCGCATACGTCGCTGTAATATCGATCTCCTGAGCTTGCAGAAGCTGAGCGCTTTGTGGGGCCGTACTCCACCAAGTCAGGATTTTCGGTTTGATCTCATCCAATTTTCGAAATGCGCGCTCCCACCCGGCTTTTGTTTTCAGCTCATTGATAATGGCCGGTCCCGCGGGAACGCCATCCGCTCGAAGCGCCCATTCTATGTTGTCGCGACCGCCAGTACGCAGCGAGCGAACTCCCGGAATGGACATGTCCCAAATATCGGCAACTCGTTTCAGATCCCGTTTTGTCGCTAACGGCCGATATACCGTCGCAAACGCTGCAACGGAGTCCGGATAGAAGCCCGGAACATTTCTGATGGAGTCAGGAAGGTCGTCATATATTGACCTCGGCAACTCAATTCGTTCGCTGAGCCCCTCAGCATCGTAGCGGACACCTTCATCGAGACCGGCGGCCCCATGCACATCGAACGTATAGTTCTGCGTTTCCACCATGGTCTTCATCTGAGCCAGCGCTTGGGCTGGCCGAACGACCGGAACGACATCAATTCCCGTGCTTGCAGTAAAGGGCGTATAGATAACCTTCTTGTAGGACTCGGTGTACGCACCGCCCGCATCCGCAACATAGAGGGTCTCACCGGCCGCCGATGCGCGTCCGACGATGGCGGGTAGTGGGAAAGTCGCGCCGGATAGCGCAGCTATCTTGACGAATTGCCTTCTATTCATTGTTGGCCTCCTCACTAACCATTGCCTCGAACTGACGGCTCTAATGTCGGCCCATCCAACCGATGCAAGCGCTACACGCGTCTGGACGTCCCGCCAACGGAATTGGCTATGAGCATAAATCCGAGAATTAACGCCAGGAGTAGCGTCGACACTGCTGCCAACTCCGGTGACGCCCCGTACACTGCCTGTTGGTATAGCTGCTTCGGAAGCGTGGTGAAGCTGCCTCCCGTGACAAACAGAGAAATCGTCACTTCGTCAAACGACTGGATGAATGCGAAAAGAAACGCGCCATAAACTCCAGGCTTGATGATCGGCAGCATGATATATCGGAAGGTCTTGAATTTTGACGCGCCCATCGTCCATGCGGCATAGTCCAACGAACGATTGTAATTTTTGAGCACGGCCATCAGTGACATCGTGGCATAGGGCAGCGCAAACACCATATGCCCCATGATCAATCCGACCCATGTGCCAATCAGCCCGAAGCGGGCATAAGCGTAGAACAGCGCGACCGCCGTGATGATATGAGGCAGAAAAATCGGAATGGTCAGCAGCAGAATTATCAGGAACTTTGCCCTCGTCTTTTGACGAACGAGAAATAGTGCCGCCGGAATAGCGATGGCAATGGCCATCAAGCTGGTGATGGCGGCGATGCCAACCGATCGCCAGAAAGCCAATACCCAGATTGGTGAGCTAAGGACCGACGTGTACCATCGGAGTGAGAAACCCTGGGGCGGCCAGCCGAACAGAAGGCTGTTAGAGAATGAAATCGGAACGATACAGAAGATCGGAAGTATCAAGAACAACGCAATTGCCAGCGAAACCATCGACAGAATGGGTCTACTCACCCTTTGCCTGAGCTTCACCGTCCGTCCCGTCAGTTTTTCGGCGACCAATCCGAAGCTGGCGGTAATCCATGAAATTCCGTTGATTAGTTTCATTCCGCCACGGCGGAGCATTCGGTTCAGTCTCGACGGATGCTGGTCGCCCTCTTCTCCGGTCAGAATGTGCATTCCAACCACCCGATCAAACAGAAAGAAGGAAATAAGTGTTGCCAGCAACAGCATGGCGGATATCGCCGCAGCGAAGTTCCAGTGCAACACCTCGGTAACTTGTTCGATGATCAATTGAGCGATCATCGTTTCCCGAGGACTCCCGAGCAGCTGCGGCGTGATGAAAAACCCAAGAGCACTCACAAAGATCAAGATACCGCCGGCCGCCACTCCCGGTAACGACAGAGGAAAATAGACCCGCCAAAAACCATGGGAGGGGCGGGCACCCAGCGTGCTCGCCGCTTTTTCCAAGTTCGGCTCGATGCCCTCCATTACGGAGTACATCGTAATAATCGCCAAAGGCAAAAGCGAGCTGCTCAGGCCGATCATCACGCCGTTCCAGTTGTAGAGGAAGGCGATCGAATGATCGAGCCAGCTCAACTTCAAGCCGGTTACGTTGATCAAACCGCGGCGACCGAAGATAATAATCAGTGACAGATTGCGGATCAGAAAGCTAGTCCAAAGCGGCACCAGAACGGACGTCAGGATTGCTGCTCGAACCCCTGCATTTGCTTTGGAGAGTGCATATGCAACGGGGTAACCGAGCGTCAGGCAGATCCCGGTGGCCCAAGCAGCGGTTTGAATCGTTCGCACGAGCACGCTAACGTATAGATTGGTCTTAAATACTCGCGAAAAATTCTCTAGCGTCAGCGCACCGTGAGCGTCAAAGAGGCTGAGAACAAGAATTCCGCCGACAGGCAGTACAAATACGACGGATAGAAACGTCAGCAGCGGTGCTATCTGAAGAAACGGCCAGCGCGCTAGCAATTCGCTCAGAGGTAGGCGCCGATCTGATCGCGGCCATGATCCCGGGATGGTCGTCCGATCTGTCACGTTCCTACATCCTTTATTTCTACCGACCGGGAGGCGGCCCAGCTCAAGATGCAACGTTGACCGTTCTCGATATCGTGAGGAGCCTGTGCATTCAGAACAAGGGCTGAAAGGACGCGATCGGACGCCGACTTGAAGAAGTACCGGGTTGTCGGCCCAATATTGATGCGCTCAATAAACGTCGCTTCGGTCCGGTGGTGCGCGGGAACGACGTCGGCGTTGACGCGAACGTATTCAGGTCGAACCATCAGTCGCGTTCCCGCCTGCATGGGCGTCACGTTGCCGCTTGCATCGCTCACTTCGCCAGCCGCCATGATATTGGACTGTCCGATGAAGTTAGCGGCGAAGACCGTCGAGGGGCGATCGTAAATTTCGTTCGGTGGTGCCAGTTGCTCGATCTCGCCACCGTTCATCAGACAGATCCGATCTGACATGGCCAACGCTTCTTCTTGGTCGTGGGTCACGTAGATGATGGTCGTCTTTAATCGCTTATGCAGATGCTTGATTTCGATCTGCATCTGCTCGCGCAAGTTCTTATCCAGCGCGCCCAAAGGTTCGTCCATCAGTACGATCGACGGCCGGTAGACCATTGCGCGTGCGAGAGCCACGCGTTGTTGCTGACCACCCGATAGCTCCTTGGGCACACGCTCGGCAACGTGAGGTAAGCTGATGATCTCCAACATCGACTTTACCCGGTCGCGTATATCAGCCTCCGGCATCTTCCGCATGCGCAGCGGAAATGCGAGGTTTTCCGCGATACTCAAATGAGGAAACAAGGCATAGTTCTGAAAGACCATGCCAATATCCCGATAAAACGCGGGCTCGTTGGTAGCTCGACGACCGTTGATGTAGATCTCGCCGGAGTTTGGAGGGGTTAGTCCGGCGATCATGGTTAGGAGCGTCGTCTTTCCGGAGCCAGAAGGGCCCAATAGAGTCAGAAATTCTCCTTCGGCCACATCGAGAGACGTCGGCTTCAAAGCGTCGAACGCACCGTACCGTTTCGAGAGGTTTTCGATCTTGAGCTTCATTCGTATGCCCGCTCTAACGATGCGCAGGAACTGAGTTGCGGGGCGGTCCCGCCAGGAATGAAATGCTGCGTACAATCGTGTAGTTCAACAACCCCTCAGCCCCACCCTCACGCGCATACCCCGAGTCCTTTGTTCCCCCAAAAGGCGTCTCCGGCAGCGATGACGTGAAGTGATTGATCGCAAGGTTTCCGACCTGCATGTGGTCGGCGATGTAGCCGGCGTAGTCAGCCGAATGAGTCATCGCGTAACCCGCAAGCCCATAGGGCAGTTCGTTGGCGCGCTTGATCGCGTCTGGCAGCGAAGTAACCGAATTTACGAGTGCGACTGGGCCAAACGGTTCTTCCTTCATAATACGCGCATCCGCGGGCACGTCGGCCAATACCGTAAGAGGCCAATAGTAGCCGTTATTCTTGATGCGCTCCCCACCGGCAACAAGCCTGGCACCTTTCGCGATCGCCTCGCTGACGAGTTCCTGTATCGCAGCAAGGCGCCGTGAATTGGCTACGGGCCCCATCTGCGTGGCCGGATCGAGGCCATTGCCGACCTCAATTTTTCGAGCCGCCTCGCCCATGTTGTTGACAAACTCTCCATAAATGGAGTCGTGGACGAACCAGCGTGTCGGTGATGTACAGATTTGGCCCGAGTTGCTGGCTTTAGCGGCAACCGACCTGCTCGCTGAATCGAGCGGATCGACATCGTCACAAATTATGACCGGCGCATGCCCGCCCAATTCCATAATGCAGGGCTTCATATGCATTCCGGCTTGCGCGGCAAGTCCCTTGCCAACTGGAACGGAGCCAGTAAACGCAACCAGTCTGATTGACGGGTGTCCTATCAAATAGCGCGAGATATCTGCGGGAATGCCGAATACCAAATTCAACACGCCATCTGGCAGTCCGGCTTTCACAAAGGCTTCCGCCAGATGCACGGCAGCCGCCGGTGTTTCCTCAGAAGCTTTCAGGACGAGACTGCAGCCTGCCGATAGCGCACCGCCAACCTTCCGGGCGACTGAACTTAAGGGATAGTTCCAAGGACTAAAGGCCGCTACAGGGCCAATCGGATAGAGTTGCACGGTGTTTCGATACCCGGGCTCGGACGGAATGGTCCTGCCGTAAAGTCGGCGTCCTTCTTCCGCATCCCATTCCAACACCTGACATGCCCGCCGAACTTCGGTCTGCGCGTCGCGTAGCGGCTTGCCTTGCTCCAGAGTGATATCGCGGGCCACCACATCGGCATTCGCACGCAGGTTCGCCGCGGCTTGACGAATTATCTCGGATCGCCGGGCCGCTGAGGTCAGTGACCAAACGTTGAAGCCGTTCGTTGCAGCATCGACGGCAGCGGCAAGATCGGCCTCCCTTGCCATAGGAACGATCCCCAGCACGGCTTCGTTTGCGGGGTTCAATATCGGAGCGCCGTTACGTTCGATCCATTTTCCACCGATAAACAGCCTTATTGGGGTGTGCCCAGTCATCGGGTCACTCCGAGGAATTTTCGTGTGTCGGCCACCACTTTTGCCGGACTACGCTTACGCCACGGCGCGCGCTGACCTGGCGGACGGTTTTCGATTTCTGGGTGGATCTTATTCCAGACGAAGACGGGCCCGTCCTTCGCCAGGATTTCTGGCAGGGCGGCAGTATATGTGGCTAGATCATCGAAAAAATAAGTGCGATTGATGCCACATCCGCGAGCCACAAGGTCATAAGCAACGTTCTTCGCGTTCGGTACGGGCTGTCCACCAGTTGTGGCATAGCATTCGTTGTCCATCAAGAAGTAGTAGTAGTTTCGAGGCGCCTTTTCGGCGATCGTTGTCAAGATGCTGAGGTTCATTAGTAGATCGCCCTCAGAATCGAAAACGACTACCGGCTTCTCAGGTTGGGCCAATGCGAGCCCAAAACTAAAGCCGGCATGACCGCCCATGGAAGGATCACCGACTGGAAGGTCCGCACCTCCTTCGCTGATGTCCAACCAATATTGACCCGAGCGACCCGAGACGACGAGCGCATTCCTGCGATGAGGTGCGAAAGCGTGGACAAGATCTTTTGTGTAAATCATCGACCCGCGCCTCAATTAAAACCGTGAAATTCGTCGGCGATCAGTACGACGACTGGGCGCTGAGTTAGTTCAGACTCGGTGAAAGCGAGCGAGATGCGATCGGCGTCCGCATTACTTTCCACCATGTAGAACTTGATTCCGAAAGCGAGCAGGAAGCGTTCTGTATATTCGGCCGCGCTATCGTGATTGACGCCGTGCCGCGTGTAACCGCGGTAACCAACCAAGAAGACGACCGGAACGTTCAGATTGAGCAGCCAGCCGCGCATGGAATCTCCCGATTCCATCATGCCGGTATTCTGCACCAACACGATCGGCTTTGCTCCTCCTGCGAAAAGTCCGGCCGCTATTGAGCAGGCATGCCCTTCGCGGGCGACGCCGACCAAGCTCAGCGATTGCTCCTCCTGCATTTTCAAGAACAGCCAGTTCGTCTCGCTATCTGGCAGCCAAACAACATGCGACACGCCGTTTTGCTTCATTTGCGCAACGACCGATTCGGGACTCAGTGCCGCGGCTTGCTCGTCACTCATCATCGTCCTCTTTTCGCCGGCCGCCATGGGAGCGAGGGCCCGCGGCCCAATTTGTATCCGAGACGTTAATTTAGGATACGATTAAAGGGCCTCCGGCACATTCGTGTCAACCTGAATGTGACGAAATCGTAATTTCCGAATGGAATCCTCATTTTCAGAAAGCCACGAACAATGCCCGAAACTCGGCAAGCCCCCCAAAAGGGCTCGGTCTGCGACAAGTCATTGGGGGGATCGCGAACGGTTTCATATGTATCCGGGAGGGATTGCTACGGCGCCCCCTCGTTCGCGGTCAAACGCTTGCGCAATCCGGAAGGCCGTTGCATCACCAAAACGGCGGACGGTAATTTGCAGACCTACCGGCATAAGGGCTGCGAGCCCCATGGGTATCGATATAGCGGCCAAGTCCATTAGATTGGCTATACGGGCGAGGAGACCAAAAGGTGCGGTTTGCTCGTGCGCCCCCTCGATCTCTGGAGTCACGATCGGAGCCGAGGGCAAGAGAAACGCTGCTGCGCCTTCCAGATAACGATCGAATTCCACCTGCATTTCGCGGCGGGTTGTAAGCAGGCCGAAATAGTCCCTCGCGCTGATGCCACTGCTTTTGCGCATTCGCTGCGCTATCAAACGATCAACTCGACTGTCGAGCCCCTCGATGTATTGCGATAGCCCATTCCAGCCTTCGGTCCCCGTGATACCGGATGCGTGAGCCGCATATTCTTCGTGACTCCGAGGCATGGGACGCACATCTATGTGAGCGCCTAGTCTCTTGAGGTCGCCCAGTGCCTTATGGAAAAGGTCCATAATTCGGGGGTCGACGAATTTGAGCTGAGAGTCAGTTGGCGCTCGCAAGATCAAGCCCTCGACGCCAGCCGTTAACTCGCCAAGAGGATTTATGCGCCCAATTCCGTAGGTCGAGGGATCCTGGGGATCCCGCCCTTGCAAGGCATCGAGTACCAACGCGGCATCCCGGATGCTGCGGGCCAACGGACCCACAGTGTCAAATGTCGGCGCCAATGGAAAGACGCCGCCCCGGCCGACCAAGCCGAGCGTACTCTTGTGGCCAACAATTCCACAAAGCGATGCGGGGGTACGAATTGAGCCGCCGGTATCGGTCCCGAGCGCAACCGGCACGAGCCCCGCCGCGACCGCGACTCCCGATCCGCTGGATGATCCGCCGGGTACTCTCGCAACCGAGGTATCCCAGGGATTCACCGGCGTACCGCAGACGGGATTGCACCCCCAACCACCAAAAGCGAATTCAACGGTGTGCGTTTTCCCGATGAGAACCATTCCTCGATCGAGGAGGCGCTGAACAGCGTGGGCTGTGTTCTCCGCAGGGGTCGATGCGGTCGCAAGCGATCCGGCCCGGGTCGGTCTCCCCTTGACATCAAATAGATCTTTGACCGCGAAAGGTATCCCGTCCAGCATATGCAAAGCGTTGCCGCCCGCACGCCGTGCATCGGCGGTCTTGGCAGCTACGCGAGCCGAATCCGCGTAGATTGCGACGAAGGCATGGAGCTGCGGGTCGAACTTCGCAATCCGCGCCAGAAAACGCTCCGTGATCTCGAGCGACGTGACCTGCTTGGTGGCCAATGCGCGCGAAAGCTCCCCGATCGTAGCGAACGCGACGTCACCAAGGGGCAATGTATGGCTGTCACTCATCGGAGTTCCCAACTAGTCCAACGCTAGGCGCGTATCTCTCAAGCAATGCATCAATCGGTCGGGCGCAGACATCAAAGCAGCCCCGCGCCCACCGAGCCCAGATCAGGGATCAACGAAGGATCCGTGAACCTGTCCATTGTGAAGACAGCCGATCCGGGCAACGGCTTATCCGCAACCCATGCGGCCGTTTGCTCTCCGACAGCGCAAGCCATCATCGTGCCAAAGCCGGAAAGACCGACGCACATATAGGAGCCTTCCGGTCCCATGGGCCCGACCAGCGGCCAATTGTCGTGGGTCCGCGTATACCAGCCGCTATAATGATGCAGACCGCGCGTCAGCCGTCCGATATAGGTCCTGAGTCCGGGGTTGAGCCTCGAAGCCCCTCGAAGCACAATTTCGGGAAAGCGGTCGTCCAGCGGAACGTCCCAGGTCGCGTTTACCTGCGCCCTCTCGTTGTAGGCCCATCCGAGCCGTAGCCAGCTGCCGCCGTCTCCTCCGTCGGGACGGCAATGAATTGCGCCGGTCATTGGTTGTGTGAGCCAGGCAGTGTCTGCACTGGCCCGAAGCAGGCTAGCTTCTTCTTCCGTCCAATTGATCATTTGATCATCGAGGTCGATCGAAAACGGCATGTCCCGAGGAATGACCTTGTGAACATCCTCGAAGGCGATTTTCTGCTGCATCACATTGAATAGGGGCAACTCGACGTCGAGCATGGCGGCAATGTCGTTCGCAAAGGGACCCGCACAGTTAATTAGCTTGACCGCTCGGAGAGTCTTAGAGGTCCCCTCGTCCTTAAAAGCGATAGTAAACCCGCCTTCTCGCTCCGCCTTAATGCCGTCGACCATGCCCTGCATGCGGTGCGCGCCGACGCTGCCCGTGTATTCCAGCATGAAGGCTCCCATCTGCTGCCCCGAAATGTCGCCGGCTTGGCGTACATGCAGGATTGTTCGCAGGTCGCGATCATAATTGGGAAACAGCGATTGGATCAGCTCGGGATTGCGAAGCAGATCGAAGCCTCGTGGCGCCAGCGTCCAGTCAGCGTCTGCGGGTCGTTGATAACTGCGGCTCGTGGTACCCTCATGGATCCGTACCTGCTCATCGAATTCCGCACCCAAGCTGAAGCGCAATCCCTCGATCAGCTCGGAGGCATCTGTCTTTCGCGACGCCAAGACATATCCGCGTCGAGTCATGTTCAGCCGATTGCCCGACTCTCGCGCGATGTCTTCCATGAGCTGGATGGAACGATCAGAGAGACGAACCATCAGTGGATGGGTCCACCAATTTCGATAATTCTCGCCAGACTGAGCGGACGTGAAGGCCATCGGAGGGCCTTGGTCGATGAGCGCGATATCAGTGATGCCGTGGTGTTTGGCCAGATAGTAGGCGACCGCGATACCAATCGTACCGGACCCGATGATAGCGACCTCGGCGCTTTTCACGCTCGCCATATTTTGCATCCCTTCTATTGTTTTTGGATACATTTTATATTGCCACACCGCAACTGATTTCGCATCGCCGATCGCGTTTTACGGAAGGGTTCCAAAGCGCCGTTTCGAGGTCACACGGTCCGTGGCGCGTGGCGCCTCAAGGAGAACGGCCTCGCGGTCACATCGGAAGGTCTTGGAAGGCAAAGCTCCCAAATCCCACAGGCAGGGGAAAGCGTTGAAACTATATGATGCCGCGCTCGGGCAGAGGGGCGTCGTCGATCAGTCGCTGCCAACCGAAACGAGTTAAATCCAGCGTTTCGTATCGTCCCTTCAGGATAAGTTCGGAAATCGCCAGACCACAGCCGGGCGCATGCATCAGGCCGTGACCTGAGAAGCCCGCCAGCATGTGGAAATTGCCCAGACCATCGGCCCCCGGCCCGATGATGACATTGCCGTCGAAGTCGTTCTGATCATAGAGACCCGGCAAAGTTGAACGGCATTTCGTCCGTTCGAACTGCGGGAAACGGTGCGCCAATGCTGGCCACACAACTGATTCGAAATAGTCGTAGTCGACCTCGAAATTATAGCCCCGCGGTTCCGCGAGCGTCGGAACACCGCCTGAATAGCCGGCGCCTTCGGGACGGAAAGCTAATCTTTCGGGGTCTTTGAGGTAAGGCAGCGGCTCGATGGGTTCTTGCGTTTCGAAGTAATGTTCGAAACGCCGCAGCGGGGTGATTGGAACATCGAACCCCAGTTGCTTGCAGATTTCCTTTGCCCACGCTCCTGCGCAATTGATGAATTGATCCGCTTCAATCTGAGCGCCGGATGCCACTCGGGCATGCGTTACAGCATGAGCGGCGCGGTCCATCCCCACCACATCGTCGGCAAGATATTTGACGCCGAGAGATTGCGATTTCTTACGAAAACCCATCAGCACACTATGCGGATCCAGCCAGCCGTCATCGGGAGAATGGACGCCGGCGCCAAGGTCCGAAACGTTCATCGAAGGGAATTTCTCTTTCAGACCGTCCGGCGTCAGCCATACGACATTGCAACCTTGATCTCGTTGAGCGTCGTAATTTTGACGCAACATCCCCGTCGCACTAAGGGGCACGATGAAGAGGTAGCCATTTTTCTTAAAGCCGATCTCGGCATCCACGCCTTCGATCGCCATCGTCTTCGGAAATGACTCAAAGAAGGGGATTGAGAAATTTGAAAGCTGGATATTCTCGGAAAGCGCGAAAAGACGTCGGACGCCACCAGACGCCCGTGGCGTCGAGGCTATCGCATAGGTCGGATCGCGCTCTATCACTATGACATCTGAAGCCGGCGCCATGAGCTTGAGAAAATAGGCAGCCGCGGAACCGATGGCTCCGCCCCCAATAATTGCGACATCATATTTCATTTTCCTACCTGCCCGAGTAGAGTAGATGGTGTGATACTATGCCAACGCCGTGCGCCGATGCCGTTCGTAGATGCCGCCTACTCCACGTCTACCGGAAGGATCTCGAACAAGGGCGCGCCGTAACTAACCGCGGCGCCTTCTTCGATAAGAATTGTGACCAACCGCCCCCGCTGCGGCGTTCTGATCGGGATTAGAATCAAATCATCCTGTAGGTAGCCGAGGATATCATCCGAGTTTAAAGACGAGCCCATCGGCACCGCCGCTGAAGCCGCCGCGGGATGCCTTGGTAAGAATCTTCCCGGCCCAACCGCGCGAACAACAATATTTGCCGTAGCCGGCGGCGCCGCTCGCACCTTCTCGTCGGTCGTCGCCGCAAGCTCAATGTTTATAAACTCGCCGCCTTCCTCATATTCCAGCCGGATCAAGCCATGGCGCCTCATGATGGCAGTCAATTGCGGAATGTAATCGCAAAGACCCGTCATGATGCCACCGCAGAAGTGGCTCTCTTCAGCCTCAGCCCAGCGGCCAACCAATTCTTCAGAAACCGGATGTCCGCGCTGCCGGCTTTGAACGCTTCAATGGCACCGCAGGCGCGCTCCATTCTAACGGCTATTTCCCCACGGTTGGCGATCAGCACCTTGTCAAACATTTGCTCACTCGAGAACGAGAAGAGTGTCACCCGCGCAAACCACCTGGCCGTCGTCGGGTAGGATTGCTCGCACCGTCCCCGCTCTGTCAGCTTCGACACGGAACAGTGTTTTCATGGACTCTACGACAGCAACGATCTGCCCCTTGGTGATTGTCTGCCCTACTTCAACCGCAGGAGAACCACCCTGGACATCCGAGCGATAAAACACTCCGTCGGTCAAAGCTCGTATCTTATGACCTTCTTGATTCGAACCGAGACTGTCAGCTTTTTGCAGTGACAGCGGCGCGCTGGTGAAAGCGGATGTCACTTCAGCGGCGGCGATCAGCAGCAGCCGAATGTCCCCTCTTTTCAGCTCAATCTTCTGCAAATTGAGCTCAGCCGCCTTCCGGCAAAAAACTTCGATCTGCTTCAGGTCCATGAAGGCCGCGGTCTCCCGAAGAACGAACTAATCGGCAACCGAAGACGGGGCTGACAGCATCAAACTGCGCCGGGCCGTTTGCGCCGATCGCGAGACAATGAGCACGACGCCCATAACAGTCAAGCACAATGTATTCTATTGCGGCCCTTTTGGATACATCATCATGTTGCGATAGATGCTGGCCGGACATATCGACCACCCAATGTTACTCAAGGATGGCATTCACGGCTTCATCAAGAGCTTTAGCGGCGCGTTCGCGAACACAACGCAGCTTTTCCTGCTGCTCCGCATCTCTGGTCTGGCTCTCGCGAGCGAGCTTTATCTGCGCGCACACATTGGCGGGCGCCGGGCTGCCGTAAGTCGAACGTCGGCCAACGAAAGCGAGTGGACTAAGGCTTTCCCGAAACAGTTGGGGGTCAAGGCTTGGTGCAGGAAAACCGAGCTGATTTGCTGCTGCATCCAAGTCGGCACTTGTCACCGTGTTTGGCATCATTCCGCAATTGAAACAGTGCGCCACGAATCCGGCGACCAATTCATGCGCTTTACGCCACCCCAACGCAGTCTCGCGCGCTATGGCCGCAGCAAGGTCCGTTGCGGTGCACCAGTTGGCACCCGCCAAATAGCTCATTCTCGCGACATCAAAGCGCACATCGCCCACAAGGCGCGACAGAGTATCCAGTCGTGCGGGAATCATTTCACCAATGGCCTTGAGCTGACTGTCCGTATTGACCCGCTCCATGGTGGTAAAACCAGTAGGTCCGCGTTCGGACATGCTTACAGCCAGGAAGGCCGATGATGCTTGCGTCGCCAAACTCTTGATGTCCTCCAGCCCATCAGGATTTTTCTTCTGCGGCATGATCGAGCTAGTACCACACAGATAATCCGGCAATTCGACATAGCCATATTCAAATGTCGACCATAACTGCAGATCATCGGCCAAGCGAGCGAGCGAATGCGTTAAACCTGCCATGAGACCGGCATATTCGATCTCCATGTCGTGGCTGATGATCGCATCGAAAGTGTTGGGCAAGGGCCCATCGAAGCCGAGGAGCTCTGACGAGCGCCGACGATCGATCGGAAAATCGCTCCCAGTCATGATGGCAGCGCCAGCAGGCGACTGATTGATGCGAGCATGAGCTTCTTGATATCGCTGCTGATGCCGGGCTGCGACCAGTTCAAACATCAGAGCCCAATGCGCCAGTGTTGTTGGCTGGGCGTGCTGGCCATGCGTGTTGCCCGCCATGACGGTCTCGATGTGTTTCGACGCCAATTCTATGAGAGAATGGCGCAGCTTCATCATGCCATCCAAGGCTGAACAGATCTGAGCCGCAAACGCCCTCCTTCGAGAAACGGCATTCAGATCTCCCGAACTGCGCCCGGTGGCGATCTGCCCACCAATTTCACTGCCATAAAGCTTTGTTAGATATCGTTCGCCCGCGTGCAGGCCCGAGTTCATCTTAGAATGAACATTTAGAACACCTTCTGCCTCCATCTGTCGCAGGCCGGCTAGAAGTTGCTGTCCGATTTTACGCTTAATTGCGCCCCCTTCGGTTAGCGCAACTAGATGGGCCTTGTCGAACGCATGAATATGCGGAGCCGTTATCGCATCGAACCGAGACTTGTAGTTGTCAAGATAATCTAGAGGAACTTGCTTCAAACGCGCTCCGGGGTTGGCGGCGCTGCGATAAGTTTGCGGAGCGTGGGTTTCCATTTAAGGATCTGCCTTAGCTTCGGGCCCGAACGAGCCGGTTTGCCGGCCACCGACACAACCAAGCAAGCCTGATGTATGCATATTAATTATACTGTATCCAGTCGCGCTGCCTGTCAATAACATGACACTGGGCGTGGCCGATAGCCTCCGGCGAAGCGGACGAAAAATCGATGGCGAGGTGGCCGCTGAGGTGACGGGTCAGAAGACAAATGGCTTGAGACGAGTTGTGCTGCGTGTTCACTTCAGTCATTGTCATTGATGCCAAGCTGCTTCTCGACTGCCGCCAGCAGAATTGAGATTGCAATTGCCTCAGCTGCAATCCGCACGTCTTCCAACGATGCAAAACTTGGCGCAATGCGGATATTGCTGTCCTTGGGATCATGCCCGTTTGGAAAAGTCGATCCTGCTGCAGTGAGAGAGATTCCCGCGTCGCCCGCCAGCCTGACAGCTCGTTGCGCTGCGCCTGCAATAGTATCGACGCTGATGAAATAACCGCCCTCAGGCCGAGTCCAGACGGCAGCACCTTTGCCTGCGAGACGTCTTTCGAACGCTTGGAGCACTGCGGAAAACTTGGGAGCAAGAATAGCGCGGTGTCTTTTCATGTGTCGTGTCACGCCCCCTGCGTCCTTGAGGAAACGCGCGTGACGAAGTTGATTAAGCTTGTCTTGACCAGCTCCACGCCGCTTGGCGCAGTCAAGAAACCAACGAACGTTCGCGGGAGAAGCTGCGAAGAAGCCGATACCGGCTGTGGCGAAGGTAATCTTTGAGGTAGACCAGAACATAAGCGGTCGATCCGCATTCCCGGCGGCCGCGCAAGCAGGCAAGATCCGTTTAGCTGGCTTGCTGTTATCGGCTAAGTGATGGACGACATACGCATCGTCCCAGAAGAGCCGAAAATCTGTGGCCGCAGCCTCCATCGCAGCCAGTCGATCAATTACTTCATCGGACCATATTTCGCCCGTCGGATTGGCATAAGTCGGCACGCACCACATGCCCTTCACACGTGGATCCCGCACATGATGCTCCACCACCTTCATGTCTGGCCCCTTGGGCGTGACAGGGACCGGAATCAGATCGATGCCATACTCGATGCACATGTTATGATGCAGTTCATAACCAGGCACGGGGCTAAGGAACGCGATTCTTCCCTGTTTCATCCAAGGGGTCGCAATTGCTGTCACACCCTTTAGAAGAGCCCACACAATTACATCATGCATGATCGCAAGGCTGGAGTTACCTCCTACCACGACTTGCTCCACTGGAACGTCTAGGATGGGAGCGAATATGCGGCGGAGTTCGACAAGTCCCTTCGGATCGCCCCCGTAATTTCGTGCATCGTCCCCAGCTTCCGTGATCCAATCATCGGGTTTCGGTAGCGAAAGCAGTTCGTTCGACAGATCGAGCTGCTCTTCTCCCGGGCGCCCGCGCGCGATGTTCAGCTTCAATTTGCGCGCGCGAATAGCATCGTATTCCGCCCTCACGTGGCGGAGCATCTGCTGAAGTTCGTCGGCGCTCATCTCGGCAAGCCGCATCATGATCCTCTCTCGCACCTGGCGAAGATGAGGCCTGTGGGACGATCCGATCCCGAGGTCTTGCATCATCGCACGTACGGCTTAGCTCTTCGCACTAATGCCATTTCGACGCCTGAGCCGATCTACTGCTCGCCTCTTGGCCATCATCGCGTGGTCTCATCCAGTTGCAGGCGAAACCCAGATCGCGCGTCACCACCAACATGGTCACGCGCTTGTTCCTCCGCATGGTCCATCCGTCGCCTCAGGCCAAAACGCAGCACTTCTGGTCGTGGCGGAGACACGGAGTTTCGGGAAGCACCCAGTTGCTCCAGCCGGCCCACAGCCGCCGCATCTTGCCGGAATTCCACCTGGAGGATTCGATCTCAGAAGCTCGGCAAAGCTGTTGATTATACACTTGACGGTGTTTGGATACGAAAATAGCGTCTGGTAGTCAAGCAGCGCTGGCGACCGCGAAGCGGAATGCCAGACTTGCGCGCCAACAGCAAGAAACCCGGAGAAGGTTGGCGATGGCAGCTCCCGTAACACGGCAACTCACAAAAATCTGCGCCTCACGGCGGCACCTTCGTCGCACTGCCCAAGCAGCTTTGGGAAGAAGCGATTTACCGCGCGACCCCTTCTCTTGCCGCGGTCTCCGCTTGGCTTCTGCTGGTCGTGCGCTCTGTGATGCTTATCGCTCACGTGACCGCAACGAGAGCCAACGCGACAGTGGTAAGGGCAATCAGGAATTCTAGGAACGCCATGAACAGAAGGACGTTTTTAAAATGGACGGCGCGCGCAACTGCCTCGTTGGCCGCGCCCACAGTCTGGAGTCCGGCGCACAGACATTATACGTTGCGGATACCGGAGGAGCGATGACTGAAGTCAATCGTGAGCTTCTCTATGGGCCATTTGAGAAAGCCACAGGAATCCAGGTCGTCCCCGTAATCCGTAGCGCTAGTCCGACCACCCAGATCAAATCGATGGTAGAGACCAAGAACTACATGTGGGACTGTGTTTTCGGGGCCGGCGCCGATGAGTCGCTGCAGTGGCAGCAGGCGGATTTGCTAGAACCGCTCAACGTGAGTGGCGAATTCGTCGATCAGATTCCCGAGGAGATGCGGCACAATCCAAGCTTTATGCCAGATATATCTCTGCCATTGCTCTGGTATGCCTTCCCTCTGCCACCAAGAAGGAGCTGACGTCTTTCGCCGACATGTGGGACTTTTCGATCCCAGGAGCTCGTTCACTTCGCAATGGCGGCCGCGACGACAGCGAAGTTGCCTTGCGGGCTGACGGGGTGCCCGGAGGCGAGGAGATCTACAAGGTTCTTGAGACTGACGACGGCTGGAAGCGCGCCTTCAACAAACTCGACAAGATCAGAAGATAGTGACTTGGTGGACGACTCCGCCACAAGGCGCTCAGCTGTTCCACAGTGGCGAGATCGATATTATGCCAACTTTTTCGAACCGGGCCTATCAATTGATCGCGCAAGGGGATGGGCTGGCGATTTGCTGGAATCAGGCATTTTACAACTCTTATGGCTGGGTCATCCCGAAAGGTAATCCCAAAGCCGAGCTGACTCGACGTCTCATCGTTTTCTCGCTGGAACCAGAGAGTCAGGCAGCTCGTTGCGCCAAGATCGGTGCCGGACCGTCTAATGTGAACGCATATCAGTTTATGAGCAAAGACGTCAGTCGATAATGTCCACCTATCCTGACAATCTGAAGCAAATGGTGCCGGTCGACAACGAATCTTGGAGCAAGAACCTTGCCGAAGGCGAGGAACGATTCAGGCAGTGGATACTCCAGTGAGCTGGCGTAACTTCGGAGCAGGCTCTTACAGGCCGGCAGTGCCGAAGGGCGTCAGAAGAGTGACCATGGTTCAGAAGGCATGGACGCAGCTACCCTGGCTTGGACCCTCCACAATCATCGGAGAAAAAGCATCCCTTTCCCCCGCAAACAGCTGAGGCGAGCATGTCACTACCATTAGTATATGTATTGACGACTGGCGGCACGATCGCGGGCAAGGGCGACTCGTCGGTTCGCCCTGCCGACTACGAGGTCGGTCTTCTTACCGGCAATGACCTCGTTCAGGCCATCCCCGAACTCGCTCAGTTAGCGGACACACGGGTCATCGAGATTGCGAACATTGGCAGTCAAGACATTTCGTTCGGTCATTGGAAAAAGTTAGCTGAGACTGCAAACGGTCTTCTCAGTTCTAAAGAAGAGAACATTGCGGGCATTGTGGTTACCCACGGAACCGATACCCTGGAGGAGACAGCCTACTTTCTGAATTTAACGATGAAATCGGACAAGCCGGTGGTCCTGGTCGGATCGCAGCGTCCCCCAACTGCAATGAGTACGGATGGACCCTACAATCTCTACAGTGCAGTTCGCGTTGCCATTCAGCCAGAGGCGGCAGGCAAGGGAACTCTGGTGGTCATGAACGAGCAGATCAACGCTGCTCGCGAGGTTGTCAAGACCAGCACCTTCCGGCTAGAGGCCTTTAAGTCGGGAGACTTTGGCCTTCTAGGCTATGTCGATACGGATAGGATTGTTTTCTATCGGGCACCTGTCCGTCGTCATGGCAACAACTCTGAATTTGATATCAAGAACATCAACGAGTTGCCGACGGTGCATATTGTTTACTCCTACGCCGATGCACCGGGAACACCGATCCGGGATGCTCTCGCTTCGGGCGCGAAAGGAGTTGTCATTGCCGGCGCGGGTGCCGGGACCCTATCCCAAAATGAGAAGGCGGCCGTCGCGGCTTATCGTAAGACAGGTGGTGAAGCCATCATCATGCGTTCCAGCCGCACTGAACGGGCGCGTCATTGAACGCGACCACTACCTAGAGCTTGGCGTCCTCAACGCAGACAATTTAAGTCCGCAAAAGGCTCGCATCCTCCTTGCGTTGGCCCTAACCAGGACCAACAAGCCGCATGAGATAAAGCGAATCTTCTCCGAGTATTGACCGACATGGACGAGTGCGCATGTCCTAGATGGCTACCTTGTCCCTCTGCGACGCGCCAGTGCGCTCATCGGATGAAGGGGACGGGTGGTGCATCATTCATGAGGGTGCTGAGACGTTCCTTGAAGCAGGCAACGTCGCACGGCACTTCTGGCGGTCATCTCAACGACCAGCATTCCCGACCACCCGCTTCATTCCAAGCCGACGGCGCAACAGCCCAATATTAGGAGGCATCCGCGCATGCTTCGCATCCCAAACGGCTTTCTCGCCATCCCAAATCCTGGGCGAGAGGCATCCCCGGCGACGGGGGTCTTTCTGTTGTGGCTTCGCGAGGTCCTGGCCGAGAGTTCTTTGGCCGCAGTCGAAAATCGCTGAAAGACCCGACCCGCCGGCTGGTCCGCCTGGTCAATATGGCGATATCTGCATAATGCGCATGGCCAAGGGCTTTGAGAAGATTACTGATTGACTCGATGCAGTCATTGACAACAAGCGCGCCGAACGACCCGAACAATTGACTTTGGGTGCTACCGTTGCGCGGAAACCAGAAGCATCATCGGTCGCTCCAACTCTTCTTCCAGCTCTGGCGTTTGTGTGATCTGCTCGGGGGACGGGGCAAACTCTTCGACGGCTAAGATCCGGAAGCCAGCACGGATCAAGGTGTTAAGCGTCGTGCCGATGGTCCGGTGATATTTGATTACGCCTTTCGCAAACCAGTCAGTCTGGCGCTCACCCTCGATCGAATAGCAATTGACTGGCCAAGTCTTGCGCCCGTCCTCGTCGGCGATCCAATGCGGATGGACCGCTGCCATAAAGATCGGATGCTCGATGGTGAATACGATATGCCCGCCGGGCGTGAGCGCTTGGTGGACCATGCGCGCGAGACGGCTGAAGTCCCTGATATAGTGAAAGGTGAGTGCACTATAAGCGAGATCGAAGGCTGCCGGCGGCAACTCCACTGTCTCCAGGTCTGCAATCCGGTATTTAATTTCTGGATCGTTGGTATCCGCCTTTGCCCGGCTGATCATGTTTTCGGAGAGGTCCAGGCCGAGCACCGAGTTTGCGCCTTGCTTGCGCATCCAGCGCGACGTCCAACCAAGGCCGCACCCCAAATCGAGGACGCGCTTGCCGAAAATCGCTGGCAAAATCGCGCGTATGGAGGGCCATTCAGGCGCACCGTCCAGACCGCGAATTTGTCTCGGAAGCTGGCTGTAACCGGCGAAGAAATCGGGATTGTCGTAGATATTCTGTGCCATGGTGTTCTCTTGTCCGGCGTAATGGGATTCGGATCATACGACAGACCGAGATTCCTTTTGTTCCCCTTTCGTCGCGTTTACGGCGCGAATTGGTTTCAACCAATTCTCACTATTTGGGGCAGTGGCGGCGGCGAGCTTCCCCTTGAACCCAGCGATGCGGGGCTCAATCTAGACCTAGGGGATGCAGCCGACACTCTGCACGCCCAAAGCGGCTGGAAGAAACGTCGGATGATGCCGGGATTATTGGGCGTCAAAAAGAACAGAGCGACTTGGAGACTCTAGACCCCATCCCGGACGCTCTATTGCCCGTCGCCAATGAGGTTTGGCAAAAGCAAAATCTGTCTCGCCTTCTCATTGCTGACTTTGTCGCCCCGGAAACGGGAGAGGTCTGCCTTACGTAAATGACGCGGTTCAAACGCTTCCAACCATTCTGCCGCCTGACATCACTCCGGAGTATTACCGTCGTCTCCAAGGGCCGCTCAACAGGAACTATCAGGACAACCGAGGCACGGCTCGTATTACTCTTCATAGCGCAAGTGTTACTCAGTAAGGCTCTAGGTAAGCCGCTTGGAAAGAGAGCTCTGGTGGGCATCACCAAAGGACCGGGTATCTCAACAGAGCGCCGTCAATTCAGATGAAGCTTGCTTTGGACTACGTGGTCATAGAGCGCTTTCGTGGAGCGGCCTGGAAGTCGCCGCCCCGTTCGCTTTCGGCTTCGCAATTCAGCGATGGCCCCCCTGACATCGCAATGCGGGACTGAGGCCGGCGTTCGGATCCGAATTGCAGTTCTCCATGGATCATTGGACTCTCGGCAGAGACTTCGCGAAATCGAGCACCCGTCCGCTTACGCTGGTATCCACCGTATTGTACGAGCTGAATTGAGAGATATGCCCATGGCCCAACAACCGGAGTAGCAGGGGGCAATGGGACGCCCGCAGCGCCAAGGTGGCGAATAGTTCTCCGGCTTGCACCTGCATCGGAACCGGATCGTATTCCGCGTAGGTGATCAAGGTCGGCACGTCCGGGGCATCTATCAGACGGGTCGTCGACATCTCCAAATATCGGGCAGTCTCCTCGCCGAAATAGGCCTGATTGCGCAGGTCGGGAGAAGGTATACCGAAAGCCGCAGCCGCGACGCGTTCGAGAGCGACGTTGTAAGACCCGGACTGCAGAACCACGCCGGCCGCTCGGAGAGGTCGCCCCTTGTGGAAGGTGGAGACGAAGGAAGCGAGAGCGACGTGCGCGGCTCCCGCCGATTCTCCGAGCAGACATATTCGTCTCGGATCTCCTCCATGATCTTGCGCATTCTCCTGGGCCCACCTCAAGGCAGCAATCACGTCGCGTGCCCCAGACGGCCACTTGCATTCCGGGGCAAGGCCATAGTTCGCGATGAAGGCCGTGACCCCGTTGCGGGCAAAGAAGTAACCCACATTGCTCCTATCGGACTTGTCGCCGCGACTGTAGCCGCCACCGTGGAAGAACAGCACCACAGGCACCGAACCCGATGTCGCAACCGGCCGATAGACGTCCAACGACTGCCTGGTCCCGTTTCCGTAGCGGATGTTGGGAATGACGTCGACTCCGTCGGTCGGCTGGTGAGCCAGGATGTCTGCGTAGATCCGCGCGGTTCCGGGCGGATCTATCACCGGCCCCAAGGCTCTTATTCTTTCTGCTATCTCGTTCGGCGGCGAAGACATCCAGCGATTGTTTTCGAATGGAGCGGTCATGCCTCCCCCTTTGCCCTTTCATCCAAAGTCCAGCCTCCGAACCTCTGCCGGCAGGCGTACGTCAGCACGCCAGCTATCAGGACGCCGAATACGAGAGGCAACGCGGCGGTTTCGAAGAAAGCGGTACCGGAGAGTTGCTTGGACATCAGGAAGCCTCCGAACAGAGGGCCTCCGATCGCTCCGAGGCGGCCGATCGCCATTCCCCACCCGACGCAGTTCGACCGGATGGTGGTTGGATATAACATTCCGAAAGCCGAGTTGATCGCGGATTGGGTACCGGCAACGCATATGCCGGTCACAAGAACCAACCACGGCAGGACTCCGCGATCGACGAACGGCTGGCCGATGAGCGCCATCGAGGGGATCGCGACGATGTAGAAAGCGACGATGACGAGAAAACCATAGCGATTGAACCCCACCGTAAGCATGAAGCTTCCGATCAATCCTCCGAGACCGAACAGGGTCGCCGTGAGCGCGGCGGCTTCGGGTGAAAGTCCAATGTCACGCAAGACCGTCGGAGCCCAGCTCGCCATCAGAAGGGTCGTGAACAAATTGACCACCGCGAGTAGCCAGAGGAGCGGTGTGATGATGTGCATGCCGTTTCGAAGCGGCACGAGCGGGGACAAGGCTCCCCTCGAGCCCGTGGACTTCAAGGCGAAAACCGCGTCGTCCGGAAGGTGGCCCCTCGGGTCGAGAGCCCTGGCGATCCTGAGAAGCTCCGCTCGCTTCGATGGAACGAGCGACAGGTACTTGATGGACTCGGGCAGTACGAAAACGAGCACCGTCGCCAGCACCACCGGAGCGGCGCCTCCTATATGGAAAAGTACTTCCCAGCCGTAGCGGGAGACCAGATACGCGGCGACGAGGCCGGGTACTATGCCTCCGATCTGCACGCCGAGCTGTACGACTATGAGGAAGGCACCGCGGACGCGGCGTGGAATGAACTCCGATACGAGCGCGGTCGCGTTAGGGATGATCCCGGCAAGGCCGACTCCCGCGACGAAACGAAGAGCGCAGAACTGCGCGACGGAAGCGGCCAGCACGGTCGAGCACGTGGCTAGGCCGAAAAGCAATGTCGACAGAACGATCAGAGGCTTCCTGCCAAAACGGTCGCCGAGATAGCCGGCTATCGGAGTGCCGATCAGCATTCCGACCAGGCTGGAGCTCAGGATGACGCCCATCGCGCTCCGATCGAAGTTCAATATCTTGATGATCTCGGGGGCGGCATAGCCCATTACGACAAGATCGAAACCATCTGCGATCGTGACCAGCAGTGGCCAAAGCACGACATTGAGGTGGAAGGCGCCGATCGATCGGCCTTCCACGAATTCGTCCAAGTCGATCCTGCGGCCGTCCGGTCGGCTATCGACCGGAGCGGACCCATCGAACGGAACGACGACTTGTCCTCCGATTCCCATATTCCCTCCCGCTTTTTCGTTCGTTTTGGTTCGTCAAGCTCCGCGCACCCGGTCGATCACAGCCGTCGGATCCTCCGGTGGAGCGTTTCCGTGCCATGCGATGTGCTGGTCGGGCCTGACCAGAACGAGTTTGGATTGGTAGGGCTGGCCAGGAGCGGGACAACGGACCACCGACAGCGGGAGCCTCCGCAGCTTCGCGGCCTCGAGCAACGCCTCGAGAGGTTCTCCGCTTTCGAAATCGACAAGGGTGTAGTCTCGACCCAACAGATCGTAGAAGCCGCGTCCGGGCGACGGCCAGAAGTGGGGCGAACGCGCTCCCGGAAAGTCGGCGGGCTTGTAGTTGCTCCATGTGTCCGGAGGCGCGGCAGTGCCATTGGCACAAACGATGGGGGAGGATTCGTACCGCTCGCCCAACTGCAGTCCGGACGTGTCGTATTCGTCGAGATCGTCTACGACCACGAAATCCCCGAACGTCTTCCGGGCACGCGCACCGGCCTCGCCTTCATCCTCGATGGTCGGCGGGATCAGCCACTTGCCTTTCCGTTTCGAGCAGTGGATGCCGATCTTCGAGTTCCTCAAACCGATGGATCTCCGCTCGGCCTCGTACGAATCCAGGAGGTTGGGACCGGCCCACCCCGAGTATGCTGCCGCAAGCTTCCAAGTCAGGTTCAGGACATCTCCGATGCCCGTGTTCATGCCGAAGCCACCTAGAGGTGTGTAGAGGTGCGCCGCGTCGCCAACGAGGAAAGCGGGACCTGCCCGGTATGCCGCGGCAACCAAAGACAAACCGCCGGTCCACGGCCCCTCCGCGAGGATTTCGTACGGAAGGTCTTTGCCGAATATCGACCGCATCACCTCGTCGCTGCGGACCTGCTCCCAGCCGAGGCCTTCCGGAACCTGATAATGAATGATCCAGCGCTCGCGGCCGTCCTGGGCAAAAACGAACGCGCGGAGGTCGTGATTTATGATCCAGGTGATGGTCGCCGGCGCACGCCTGCTCTCCTCCAGCAGAGTCGGGGCCCGAACGAAATACGTGATCATGGTGCCGGAGACGAACGCATTGTCGATGCGCCCGTCGTCGCCCGCCATGGAAATGTTGAAGTGACGACGAACCGGACTCCGAGCCCCATCGGCACCGATGACGTACCGAGACCGGATTCGTTTGCGCACTCCCGTGCGCACGTCTTCGACCGTTGCGATCGGAGCGCCGTCCTCCCCACCGAGCGCGACCAGGCGTGTACCGAAGCGCACGTCGACCGACTCCGAGGCCTCGGCATGTCGGCGCAGCAGCGGCTCCAGAAAGAGCTGGGAGATGGACAGGCCGGACTCCGGTCCGAGCTGCCCTTCACTAAGGCGCGTCTTCAGCAGATCGATGTTACCGAATTCGTGGCCGCAGAAGCGCGTGACGAAGGCTACGCGCGGATGCATTTTGGCAAGCGGCGCCGCCGCGCGAACTTCCTCCGCCAGTCCGAGACGACGGAAATGCTCCATAGTGCGTGCATTCACGAAATTGCAGCGGGGCTGGGTCGCCGTCTCGAGGTTTTCCGTAATCAGAATGCAAGGTACCCCCCTCTGCGCGAGATCGATCGCGGATGTCAGCCCGACGGGTCCTCCGCCTACGATAAGAACGAACGTTTCCTCGAAATCGCCTGTCATTTCCTCTCTCTTCGGCTTCTTGTTTGTTTTTAGGAACGCTGCCTAGCAAGGCGTTCGCGTCACGACACCGGGCTGGGCTTTTCCCTGCAACAGCAGTTGCTGCCGGCAGAGTTCGGCGGTCTCGCTGAAGTGTCGTGTCAGCAGGACGACCGCCTCGTCCGGACGGTGCGCGAGCACCGCGTCGGCGATCATCTTGTGGTCGGCGGTGCGGGCTCCGCCGACGTGTGCGGCGCGAGACATGAACCGATACCTGTCGGCGCTGTCGAACAACTGATCGCAATACGCCAGAATGCGCGGCGCGCGGCACGCGGAGAGAAGCGTGGCGTGGAAGACACGATGCGCGCGCTCCCATTCCGGGTCAACGGAAGCCGGCGTAAACGGAATGCGGGACAGCCGGTGCCATGAGAGCAGGACCTGCTCCTCCCACTCGGCCCCACCGTACTCGAACGATTTTCTGAGAGCGAACTCGTTGAGCACGATCCTGGTCTGCAAGAGGTCGTCCAAATCCTCGATGCTCAACGGCGCGACGGAAAAGCCGCGCTGGTCGGAATGCATGATGAGGCCGTCTTTGGCCGCCCGGGTCAGAGCCTCGCGCATCGGAGCTGCGCTGACCCCATAACGTTCGCACAGCGAGCGGATCTTCAGCTTTTGGCCGAAGGAAAACATCCCTCCGATCACGTCCATACGGAGCTTCTGGTAGGCGGCCGTTGCGAGCGTCTCTGATGCGTCCGACAAACTACCCCTCCTGAAATAGAAATTTCTTGCCTTGACGTATGATAATCTTTATTTAAGTCGGGCAAGTCAAATAATATATTGTTTGGAGCCGAAATGGACCTCGGTTTGGCGGCTAAACGGGCCCTCGTATGCGCGTCCTCTAAGGGGTTGGGTTTTGCATGCGCGACTTCGCTCGCCCGCGAGGGCTGCGAAATCACACTGAACGGCCGGGATGAGGAGCGCCTTCGCCTGGCCGCAAAGTCCATCGAGGCCCTCGCGGGTAAGCCAGTGGCGTTCGTCCAGGCGGACATCGCGGAAGAATCGGGTCGCCAAACGGTTATCGAGGCCTGTCCCGAACCCGACATCCTCATCAACAACAATCACGGGCCGGCGCCCGGAAATTTCCTCGAGTTCGGCCGCACGGAGTGGTTGGAGGCGATCGAGCAGAACATGCTCGCGCCCCTTCACTTCGTAAAAACCTTTCTTCCTGGAATGCGGGACCGGAAGTTCGGGCGGATCATCAATATCACGTCTGCCATGGTGAAGGCGCCGCATCCCAAGATGGAACTCTCGTCAGGCGCGCGCGCCGGGCTCACGGCGGCCTGCAAGTCGCTTGCCCGGCAATACGCCGCCTACAACGTCACCATCAACAACATGCTGCCCGAGCGCATCGATACCGATCGTCAGCGCTTCATGGCGGAAAGGATGATGTCGGAGCTGGGAATATCGCTTGAAGAGGCACGCACCAGGATCGCCGACTCGCTTCCGGCGAAGCGATTCGGAAAGCCAGAAGAATTCGGGGATGCCTGTGCCTACCTCTGCAGCGTACAGGCGGGCTTCATCACCGGCCAGAATCTTCAACTGGACGGCGGCTCCTACCCCGGCCTGATTTGAACGAAAACCAATACAAGGGAGGACTTGATGGCGATACCGCGACCCGTATTTCGTCCACCGTTCAACATGACCCGAGCAAGCCATGTCGTGCTCGCGGTGAAAGACCTGAAAGAGAGCAAGCGCTTCTACGTCGACGCGCTCGGATTCGTAGTCAGCAGCGAAGACGAAAACCGCCTCTACCTCCGAGGACTCGAAGAAGGTTGCCATCATTCCCTCGTTCTGGAACAGGGCGGCAAGCCGAGCGCGCAACACATTGGCTTTCGCGTTCTGACCGAAGAGGATTTGGATGCTGCAGAAGCTTTCTTCCGGGATCTAGGTCATCGTCCGACCTGGGTCGAGGTACCTCATCAGGCTCGTACGCTGCGTGTTTCCGACGCCGCGGGTGTTCCTCTCGATATTTGCGCCTCCATGGAAACGAGGCCTCGTCTGATCTTGCAATCCAGCCGTTTTAGCGGCGCCTGTCCGCAGCGGCTCGACCATTTTCAGATTTTGACACCACACGTGGACCGGGCGCTCGAATTCTACACTCGTCTCGGATTCAGACTGTCGGAGTACATTACGCAGGACGGATCGGAAGAACCGAGCTTCGTTTTCCTGCAGAGAAAGGGCAATCCGCACGACATAGTGTTCGCCCCAGGTCCGGGCCCAGGACCTCTCCTTCATCACGCCGCCTTCACCATCCCGGAGACCTACCATCTCATGTTCATCTGCGATCTGCTCGCCGAGATGGGCTTCGGTAGGTCGGTGGAGTACGGCCCGGCGCGCCATTTCGCTCCCGGATATGCCCGCTTCGTTTATCTCCGCGACCCGGACGGACACCGCATCGAACTGTTCAACACTCACTACCAGACGATCGACATCGAGGACGAACCGCTCAAATGGGAGATGGCGAAGGTATTGGCCGGTGGATGGGGCCCCCCTCCTCCCCAATCGTGGATGACCGAGGCAGCTCCGTTCGGCGCGGCAGAATAGTCCGGCCAAACTGGCTGCGGCAGAGGGCCACCGGCTATTCCGAATAGTACCTCTAGAAGAGGCGCACCCGGGTGGAATTCAGGACTGAAAAGCTAGAGCGACGCGAGGTTAACCATCAGCGCGCCGACTGCCTGCGTCGGGAGCTCGGTGATCAACTTGGAGCCCTAGCCTTCAAAGGGTGTATCCGACGTGCTATATAATGATACACGGCAACGGCTAGAGGATCCGGATGGCTTTCCATATTAAGAATCCTGATACTGACGCGCTGGCCCGCAGGATCGCGGCGCTCAAGAAGATCGGCCTCACCGAGGCCGTGCATACGGCGCTCACCCATGAGCTGGAGCGTGAGCAGGGTAAGCCTACCTTGGTCGACTTGGGCGTACAGTTCTGTCGCGATCTCCGGGCCAGGGGCAATCCGCAAAAAAGTAGGCCGGCAGACAAGGTGTTTCGCGACGGCCTTTACGAAGTTGACTGATGTTTATCGATGCCTCGGCGTTGACCGCGATGTCGATCGATGAAGACGAAGCGCGGGAGCTGTTGACGCGCCTTCAACAAGCGGCCGCGCGTTGACACTCGCCGCTGGCAGTGTGGGAGGCGGTGATCGCCGTAGCCCGAATACTTGGTCTTCCAATCTCGGACGCTAGCGAAGCAGTCGAGAGCTATCTGGCGCTAATGGAAATCAAGATGGTGCAAGTGCCGCCCGAAACGGCCCGGATCGCGCTCGACGCCTTTGACCGTTAAGGCAAGGGCCGACACCCAGCACGGCTGAATTTCGGGACTGTTTTGCTTATGCATGCGCCTGCCATTTAGGAGAGCCTTTGATGTTCAAAGGCACCGATTTTCCGCAGACTAATATTGAAGCTGCATGATGCCGTCCGCGCAGGAGTGCTCACGGCAAGTGTAGGCCAGGACGAGAGCTACAAATCCCGGTCAACGACCGGCCAGTGACTGGAAAGGGCAGGTGGCTTTCCGAAGAACGCGGGCAGTCTCATCTTCTTCCCGAAGAGTGGTGCATTGACTTCCAGAGCGGACGCGCCACCCTAGACTCCGTCGAGACAGAACTGTTGCAGCTCTCCCGAGTTTCCAACTCGTTCACCTCCGCGGTGGCTCATAAATATGCGCAAAACGCCTGTCGGAATACACATTCGACGCAACCATGGATGCCATCATGGAGCTCGACATGCTCACGACGGCGTTTGTCGTAGCCTATGTGCGTCTGCATCAGGGCGGAAACGGCAGCGGATTCGATCGCCATAACCTTCCTTAAACGTTTCACAAAGTTCATGATGAAATCATCGAGATGCGCAACAAGATTCGCGCATAAAGACAGCCACCTTCACGAACTCATGGGGCTCGATTTTTATGGCGAACGCTTCTTTCTTAAATGCGGCGGAGAGGATGAAGGAGGCTGCATCCGACAAGTCCGCATTGCACGATGACGTCGACCGAGGAGAGCAAAGTGAGGAATTCAAGCGCATCACCGGCGCAGCTAGTGAACGATCGGAACGACCATGCTCGGCGCTGCCGCCGAGCATCTGAGGACCGAGGTCAAATTGACCGGCATTTAGGGCAACCGGGTGCAACGCTGCCATGTCCAAGCGGCACGCCGCCTATTCGCTGGATAGTTTCGATTGTCGCACGGTCGAACGACGCCTCCTATGTCGCGACGCCGGCGGTTGTAACCGCGACACGGATTTATCACGGTAAGCGCCTTGAAGGATCAGCTCGGTTTCCCGCGGGCACCCGTGTTGGAGCGCCGATGGCGTGGCGGCCTTCCCCGATCCCGTGTTCCTGCCGACTCCGCGCTCATTTGCGGAGCACACCTACCGACATGCCAACAGGCGGCCATTTCGCAGCGATGGGAGAGCCAAAGCTGATGCTGGCCGACTTGCGAGCTATCAACGGCAGAGTCTTGGGAGAGCGCTGCTAAAGTCGGAACTCTCGCTTTCCGAAGCGCGGCGCATCACGCTTGCGGCCCAGGGCTTCAATATCCCTCGTCGCGGCGGAGCCACCAGAGCGGCGCGGCTACAACGAGCGATCAAGCGGCTCTGCCTGCTTCAAGGGGCCCATTGGTTCAGCGTTGTTTGCTCGTCCACCTGCGGCAGAGACATCGTCGATGTCCTATCTCTTGCGACGCCGCCTTCGACAATTCGCGGACAGCTATAAGCATGACCTCACTGGAAGCCCACCGAAGGCATGCCATTCACCACCAGAGGGCCAACATCGACCTTGGTTGACATGAGAACGATCTCGGCAACTGGGATCTTTCCGTCACCGATGTCGCACAGCGCCAGCGTGCGAGCCACATTTCCGAGACAAATTGCTTGACCTAATGCGCGAGCGCGCTATCCGCGATAGTTGCTTCGTGTCGGCGGCGGCTGCTACGGAGCACCACGCATATTCTCGCAAAGAAGCATCAGAACCCCGCCTTTCCGATCGCATCAGCAAACGAACGATCGACGATCTCCGCCGCAACCAGCTTCTGCTTGATGAGGCCCCAGCGGAAATACAGATCAATCGTGCCCTGCTCGTCCGCAACCACGCCGTCGTCGATCGGCGCGATCCGGATTTTTGCGCGCGAGAGCCAGTTCTGCGGTACTGATGTCGGGATGTTCATCCACTTGCCCCAGGTCGCGGCATAGCTGTCGATATTGTTCAGCGACCACGCGCGCGCCGCGGTGAGGCGACGGATGAAGTCGTTGAGCTCGGTGCGCTTGTCCCTGATGGCATCGGATCGCGCCACCTGGAAGCTGAGGCCCGGCGTCAGGCCTTCCGAGGTGATGATGCGGCGCGATTTGAACAGCACCTCTTCCTGGCTGACGTACGGCTCCCAGGTCGACCAAGCATCGACCGAACCTTGCGTGTAGGCGATTTTGGCATCGGACGGCGCCAGGAATGCGATCTGCACGTCACCGGCACTCCAGCCGTTCTTTTCGAGCGCGGCCAGGATCAGCTGATGCCCGATCGAGCCACGGCCGGTCGCGATCTTTTTACCGCGCAGGTCGGCGAAGGTCTTGATCGCCGAGCTCTCGGGCACGAGGATCGCGAGCCCCTCGCGCGTCTGCCGGATCGCGGCGATCGCCTTGACGGGCGCGCCGGAGGCGGCGGCGAAAGTGAAGGGCGCGTCTCCGACCAGCCCGGTCTCGATCGCGCCGGCGCTGAGCGCTTCCAGCAGCGGCGCCGCGGCCGGAAACTCCTTCCATTCGATCTTGTAGGGAACGTCGTTGAGCAGGCCCGCGGCTTCCATCACCGCCCGCGCATTGCCCTTCTGGTCACCGACGCGCAGCGTCGTCTGCGCGCTGGCGAGACCGGCGCCCGCAAGGGCGAGCGCCAAAGCAGCGATGAGCCGGATCATTCCGCCGCGATGCCCCGTTGCTGGTCGCGTGTCGCGATCAGCTTGCGCGTCAGCGGGATCAGCTCGCGGCCGTAGTCGATGGCATCGGGCAGCGGATCGAAGCCGCGGATCAGGAAATGGCTGACGCCAAGATCATAATAATCGGCGAAGACCTCGGCGACCTGCTCGGGCGTGCCGACCAGCGCGGTGGTGTTGCTGTTGGCGCCGGTGAGCTTTGCGATCTCGGTCCACAGCCGCTTGTCAATGCGCGCGCCCTGGTCAGCCAGCGCCAGGAGCCGCTTGGCGCCGTCGGTGGCGTGGTTTGGCCGGCGATAGCCGGTCTGGTCCTGGAGCGCAGTTGCGCGTTCGAGGATGTGCTCCGCCTTCTGCCAGGCCTTCTCCTCGGTCTCAGCGAGGATCGGCCGCACCGACAGGCTGAAGCGCGGACTCGGCCGCCCGTGTTTCGCAGCCGCTGCGCGCACCCGCGCCGTGACGTCGCGCACCTGCGCATAGGACTCGCCCCAGAGCGCAAACGTGTCGGCATACTTGCCCGAGACCTCGATCGCGGCATCCGAGCCGCCGCCGACGAAGGTGTAGATGCCGCCCTTCTGCAGCGGCTTCACCTGGGAGAAACCGTTCTCGACGGTGTAATATTTGCCGCTGTAGTTGAACGGCTTTTCGCTGGTCCATTCCAGCCTGACCACGTCGAGGAATTCGCTGGTGCGGGCGTAGCGTTCGTCCTTGTCGTCGAAGGTGTTGCCGTCCTGACGCAGCTCGGCGGCATTGCCGCCGGTGATGACGTGCAGCGAGACGCGGCCGCCATAGAGCTGGTCGAGCGTGGCGAGCTGGCGCGCCAGCAACGTCGGCGCGGTGAAGCCCGGCCGCTGCGCAATCATCACCTTGAGCTGTTTGGTGATGGTCAGCACATGCTGGGCAACTTGCAGCGCATCCGGCGTGGTGGAATGAAACGCGAGCAGCGCGCGGTCGAAACCGGCAAGCTCATGTGCTTTTGCCACCGTCTCGATATAAGCGGGATCGAGGATCGGTCCCTGGCGCACGATGGTCTCGGAAGCATTGCTGTTGGCGATAAAGCCGATGAACTCGACCGACATGATAATCTCCCTGTTGTTTTCGGAAAGGCTAGAGGCCCAATGCGGCGCGGCCGAGGCCGGTGCGCGTGGCATCGTCCTGCGGCGTGTGCACGCGCCCGCACAGGACATCGCGATAATGCCGCTCCAGCGGATTGCTGCGGGATAGGCCGTGATTGCCGGTCAGCGACAGCGCGTCCTCGACCGCGGCGACCGCATTGTTGGTGACCGTCAGCTTGATGACGTTGGATTCGCCGTTGGAGAGATCGACGCCGTCGTCGAAGTCGCGGGCGAAGGTGTCGAGCAGCCGAGCATTAACCGCGAGCCTGGCCTCGATCGCACCGAGGATTTCCTGCGCGCGCGGCAGCGTGGCAAGCGGCGCGCCGAGGCTGGCGGGCACGCGCTGCTTCAGGAACTGGACGAACCAGTCGCGCGCCGCACGGGCAATACCATCATAGATCGCGGCGACGAAGACGGTGTGGACGGTCGCCTGCGCGACGTCGGGGGCGCGCCAGTCGGCGGGCTTGCGGACATCGACCTCGGCGTCGAGCGGGATCACGACGTCGTCGAAAATGACGTCATGGCTGCCGCTGGCGCGCAGGCCGTGATGGTCCCAGGTCTCGACGATCCGCGTTCCCGGCAGGCCTGCCGGCACCAGGAACTGGCCCACCCGCGGCTCGGCTTCGTCGGTCCGCGCCCATACCAGATACCATTTCAGGATCGGCGCGCCGGTCGAGTAGATCTTGTGGCCAGAGAGCCGCCAGCCGGTCTCGGTGCGGCGGGCCACTGTCGCCGGCAGGCCGCCCCGCGCGGGCGAGCCGAGTTCGGGCTCGACCCGGAGCGCATTGATGAGCGCGAGGCCCTCGACGCTTTCGCGCGCAAGCTTGCGCGACAGCCGCGCCGGCCAGGTCGGGCTGCGCGCCATCACCAAATGATTGATGTAGTGCATCGACAGCACCAGCGCGGTCGACGGATCGGCCTTGCCGATGATGCCGAGCACACGCGCGGCATATCGTGCGCCCGCGCCGGCCCCGCCGAGAGCCGCCGACACCGTCAGTGACAGCAGGCCGGCTTCGGAGAGCTCGCGAAAGTTCTGGAAGGGAAAGCTGGCGGCGCGGTCGTGCTCGGCTGCGCGCACGGCAAAGCCCGGCGCAAGCGCCTCGGCGCGCGCGATATAGTCGGGTTCGCCATGCGCCACCCGTCCCTGAGCGATAGAAGTCACCATGTTGCATCCAATCCCAGCAGGCCAAGAATCTGGCGGCGCAGGTCCGCAAGATATGGATCGCCGCGATGGCGCGGATAGGGACGGTCGACGCGGATGTCGGCCTTCACGCGCGCCGGACGCTCGCTGAAGACGATGACGCGGTTGGCGAGCACCAGCGCCTCCTCGGCATCATGCGTGACGAGGAGCGTGGTAAAGCCCTTGCGCTGCCACAACGAGACCAGCTCGGCCTGCATGGTGATGCGGGTCAGCGAGTCGAGCTTGCCGAGCGGCTCATCCAAAATCAGGATCTTGGGATCGTTCACCAGCGCCCGCGCCAGCGCCACGCGCTGCGCCATGCCGCCGGAGAGCTGGTGCGGATAGGCATTGCGGAACGACGACAGTCCGACGAGATCGAGCGCATCATCGACACGCTGCCGCTGGCTCTTCAGAATGCCCTGGGCTTCGAGGCCCAGGGCGACGTTGTCCCAGACCGACCGCCAGGGAAACAGGGTCGGATCCTGGAACACGACGACGCGTGACGGATGCGGCCTGACGATGCGGACTTCGTCCTCGCGCAGACTTCCCGCCTTGGGCTTGTCGAGCCCTGCCACCAGCCGCAGCAAGGTCGACTTGCCGCAGCCGGAAGGCCCCAGCAGCGCGACGAACTCGCCGGGCTCGACGGCGATGCTGACATCGCTCAGCACCGGCAGCGCGGCGCCGTCGATGTCGAAGGCATGGCCGACCTGCTCGATGTCGAGCGCGGCACCGGCGGCCGGATGCACGATTGCCTCTACCATTTCACGGTCCCCTTCTGCCAGACCAGCAGACGGTCGCGGATCGCAAACAGCAGCGTGATCGCGCCGGAGCAGAGCAGCGACATCACGATCAGCGCCGCATACATGTTGGCATAGGCAGCCCAGCCCTGCGCCCATTGCAGGTACCAGCCGAGACCGGCCTTTACGCCGATCATCTCGGCGACGACGAGCACGGCAAAGGAGGCGCCGAGCCCCATGAACAGCCCAACGAAGACGTGCGGCAGCGCGGCAGGGATCGCGACCTTCAGCACCAGGAAGGACGGTTTTTCCCCGAGCGTCCGCGCGACATCGTAATAAGCACTGCTGACACTCGCGACGCCCGACCATGTCAGCACCGTGACGGGAAAACCGGTCGCGAGCGCGATCAGAAAGGTCGACGCGCTCCAGCTCGAGGGGAAGGTGAAGAACGCGATCGGCAGCCAGGCGGTTGCCGGCAGCGGCCCGATGAAGCGCAGCACCGGGTGCACCCAATAGCCGACCGCGCGCGACCAGCCGATCGACACCCCCGTCAGGAAGCCGACCGCAGCGCCAATGATGTAGCCGCCGAGCTGCAGCTTGACCGAGGCGAACAGGCTGTCGAGCAGCTTCGGCAGATCGTCGGTATAGACCTCGATGATCGCCTGCGGCGGCGGGAAGAACGGCAGCGGCAGCCAGGCAAACTTGGCGGTCGCGACCTCCCACAGCGTCAGGAACGCGCCGAGCGCGATGAGCCAGGGCGCGCGCTGGCGCAGCGCCCTGCCCGCCGTGCCCAGATAGTCGGCGCCGACGGTCCCGAACAACACGACCGCGGCAATGACGAGCGCCGCGATGCCGAGCGAATGGGTGCGCGACCAGTCGCCGACATCCTCCCACCACAGGCAGGAGAGGCCGAAGGCAATCCACGCGATGCTGGCGAAAACCCCGGCGCCGGACTCGCGCACCCAGCTGGCAAACGCCGTCGTGGTCCGCGGCGCGCCGGAGGCGAGCCCGTCAGACAGAGAATACGTCGACATAGATGCGCTCCGCGAATTTGGTCGTATCGGTGCTCTGCTTGAAGACCTGCACGCTCTTGAGATCGTCGGCGTAAGCCTTCAGTTCGCGCTTGAGCACCTCACCGGTCGGATGATGATGGTGGGTGTGGTAGCGCACCATGCCCTCGATATCGGCGAGCGTTGCGGCCTTCGGTGCGTAGGGCTGGAATGACTTTGCCGCGACGGCCGGATTCTGCGAGGTGAACATGGCGGCGTCGAGCAGCGCCTGAGTGATCGCACGCGCGACCTGGGGTTCTTCGCGAACCAGCGAGCCGCGCAGGCCGACGATGCAGCAGCTCTTGTCGCGATAGTCGCCATCGAGGTTGGAGGCGACCTCCCTGTACTGGGTGTCCTTGAGCCAGAGATAGGCAAGCGGGTCGGACGACAGGAAAGCCTGCACCTCGCCCTTCTGGACCGCAACATCGAGCAGATTGCCGGGATAGGCGCGCCAGTCGACGTCCTTGTTAGGATCAATGCCGAGTTTTGCCAACTGGATCGAGAAGAAGTTCTTGTCGGGACCAGCGAGATCGCCGACCGCACCGATCTTGCCCTTGAGATCGGCAAGCTTGTTCACGCCGGAATCGGCGCGGCTCAGCACGCGCATGCAGCCGCCATGGGTGCCGGCGGCGATCTTGACGTCAAAGCCCTGCTCGAGCGGTTTCAGCCAGCGCAGCGCCATGCCGAGACCGGCATCGCTCTTTCCGGTCGCGATGGCCTCGAGCAACTGGTCGGTCGAACCGGAATAGTTGACGAGCTCGACATCGAGATTCTGCTTCTGGAAGAAGCCGTGCTCGATCGCAACAGGCAGCGGCGCAAGGCACACCGCGCCGGCATTCCACGAGAGCTTTAGCTTGCGCGGGGCTCCCGTGAGCACAGGACCGTCCGCGGCCGTGCGGCATAGCGGGAATTCCGAGAAGTCTATGCCAGGCGCGGGCGCCTGCGGCACAAACGCCTGTGCGCCCAGGGCGCCGAACGGGGCCGCAAAGGCCGCCGCCAGTCCCGCCTGAAGCAAATGACGCCGGTCGAGGCTCGATCCGTTGCGCTTAATGTCGTTTCCCATCAGCCCCACTCCTGAGTTGGCACGCTCCGCCATCGGCACAACTGTTCGCGTTGCGGATGTTCCTGAGGGAGCTGCGTAGAGAGAATATTTTTCGCGGGTCGCTTCCTGCGTCCACGTTGATGCGATGTGCAAATCATGCGGCGCGGGTACCGCATCGTCAATGAAATGGAATTTCGAATCTGGCGCGATGCGAAGTCATTCTCTCCATCGGCACACGCAACAACGATGAAACGATTTTCGCTGACGCATCGGCTCCCAGGCAGCTTCACGACTCTGCGAGAGGATCACTGTCACCCAGTCTGAGGCATGCGCACGCCGCTTTTCTGAAAAGCACACATTCATTGAAATGTCCTTGCTCATCGCGCGCGCAATACGGTTGGCCATTTCATTGACTGCGTATCACGCGGTCATAGACTTGATCGTCTCGCCGCATCACGCGCCCACGTGTCGTAACAGGCAAGCAACAAGACAGATCACATGAGCATCAACTCTTCGGACCATTCGATCACGCACCGCCTGGCGGCCTCTCTGTTCGCCGCGGTCGTCACCTTGTCGACGGCAGCCGCGTCGTTCGCGGCCGATACAGTCGTGCTGCGCGTCGGCGACCAGAAAGGCGGTAAACGCTCGCTACTCGAGATCTCGGGTTATGCGAAGGACCTGCCTTACAAGATCGAATGGTCGGAATTCCCGGCGGCAGCTCCCATTCTGGAAGCGCTCAACGCCGGCGCGCTCGACGTCGGCTACACGGGCGATCTGTCTTTCCTCTCCGTCTATGCAGCGGGCGCGCCGATCAAGGCGATCGGCGGCACGCGGTCGGATGCCAAGACGCAGGCGATCCTGGTTCGTCAGGATTCACCGATCAAGTCGGCCGCCGACCTCAAGGGCAAGCGCCTCGCTGGTACGCGCGGCGGCTGGGGCCAGTTCCTGATCGATGCAACCCTGGAGAAGGCGCAGATCAAGCTGGACGAGGCGACCTTCGCGCCTCTCGGCCCTGTCGATGCCAAGGTGGCACTGGTGGCGGGGTCAGTCGACGCCTGGGCGGTGTGGGAGCCCTATGTCTCATTCGCGACGTTGAAGGACAAGGCGCGCGTCATCGCCGACGGCGACGGCCTGACGCCGACCATCACCTTCATCGTCGCCTCCGACAATGCCATCGCCACCAAGCGCGCCGCGGTTCAGGACCTCGTGCAACGGCTGAACAAGGCACGGCTGTGGTCGCTGGACCATATTGCGGAATACGCCAGGAGCACGGCCGAGCTGACCAAGCTGCCGGAGGACGTGCTGATCTCGGCCTACACCGCGCAGCGCACCAGCCCGATTGTGATCGACGAGGGCGTGGTGAAAGAGGTGCAGGAAGCCTCCGACCGCTCGACCCGCTACGGCATCCTGCCGAAGACGCTCGACGTCAGCAAAGCCGTCGACCGCAGCTTCACGGCTGCTGCGGCGGGATCGAATTAGGTTGGCTCAGGTGGCGGCCGTCCGGACGAACATCACCACCGATTCGCTTGAACGCGGGCGCAAAGACGCAGTGTTCGAGCTATCGGGACCTTGAGAAGGGCTCCAACTTCATCTCGATGTTCCGACTTCAAACCAGGATAAGGTAGCTTGACGTAGAGAGCGGAAAGCCTTCCTGATGAGCCTCGATCACGGCGAAGGTACGCTATTGTTGTACTATGGAATACTGCAATTCTCGGAATAGATTCGAAATACCTTCGGATTACTTTGACATACTTTAATTGGAGATTTTCTCCAGATCAGACCGCTTGCCGCACGTCGCAGCCGGCTCCAAGCGAAAGTGCCGCTGTACGTAACCACGACGGGTCTTGCGCTTGAACCAGGACTCAAGCGCCTCTGCACGTGCCCATCGAACAGATCGAGCCGCCGTTGGCCGTGCCCACCGAGGCGGCCCCATTCGCGCACCAATGCTGTATCGCCAAACAGCGTCGGCTCGATCGTCAGCACGTAGAACTTTGCGGGCTTATTGCACGGTGAGTTCGGACATGCGCCAGAATCGCAATTCCCGAATCAACCGTCCAATTAAATAAGTGAATCGACCAGGGCCGACGATTCAGAAATTTCATAACGGCATTTGTGGCAATCGCTGCTGAGCTCGCGATAGGTGACCGAGGCGAAGCCCGCAAGCTCCGGGCCTGTCGGACTTCAACGAAAACGGCGAACGCACCGCGAAACAGCGCCGCGGGTACGACAGGCACGATTTTCTGAACTGCCCCGGGCAAGCGCTGGATCAAGATCATGGCGCCCCTACTCTTCATCTACATCACTGAATATCTCGATCAACGCTCCGGAGATCTTCGGCGAAGATTTGAAAGTTTCGCTTCGCCGCGGGGAGGCCGCTGGTCCTCATCCTCGTAGATCATCTCGTCCATCCGGCGCAAAGCCGTTGACAACGCCGCTTGCAACGCGTCATCGTCCCAAAAATACTTTGCGGCGGCCTCGAGAGAATCGCGAAAGTCACGATACATTCCTGCCTGATCGCTCGAGCTGTAACTTCTTCGCGTGCGACCGACCGACGCACCAAGGTCGGCAAGCCATTCCCATTTCACGTCGGCGCAGAGCCGTTCGAATTCGTCAGAAGGCAACAGTGATCGCACACGTCCATCCTGGAAAATCGACTCGTCGAAGCATTCCAGCGTATTCCCGTATCTCCCTCATCAGGTTTCAATGTCCTCTTCGGACAAAGGACGATTTGTTTGAATCGGGCAAGCAAGCGGATGTTATTGCCGTCAGCCATCGGAATATGCAGGGGAACTACCAAATCTCTGGGCGCGCCTCGACGAAAGTGCGCAGAAATCTTCATCACAGCGCTCGGCTAGGAAGTAATGAAGGACGCTATTGATCGGCACGTCCAATAGTACCTTCTGCGCTCTATGGCGTTCTGACGCATCGACATCGCTGCGACGTCCGCAAAACACGTACGCCAGCAGTCGCTCGGATTTGGCTCCGGGCAGGTATATCTCGACGAGGTCGGGGCCTCCCGCGACGAATAGGCATCCGCGATCGTCGGATGACGAAAGGTCCACCTGTCGCCTTCCTCGTGCTCGGCTATAGCAAGGTCATCCAGCGCGCCAAGAGACGATATCGCCGCGATCATCGATTTGCCGGAAGCCGGATCCCGCGAAGCAAGACGAACCGGTGATCCAGCAGCGCTTCCACGCTCCGTCTATGCGCGTCCGTGGTCGCGAAGCAGCGCAGATTTGTCGCCCATCGCGCCGAGTAGATGTCATGCCTGAAGATAGGCTCCGCCGTCGATGAATTGTCGGAGATGCGTGAGGTTGTAGATTCGCGGAATTAGCATCCTCGGGGACGGGCGGCTCCGAAGCTGGGCCGCGACCCAGTCGCCTCCAAACACGCGACAACGCTGCACACCGGCCTTTTCGAAAGCCTGCAGATGCTTGCCTCGGCAGCTCCCGAAACCCCGGCGTTCGTAATGAAGATGTAATCGCCTGCGCGCCCCCTGGGCAGCGAGCTCCTTGGCATTGCCCGGCTGTCGCGCGCCATGGAAAACTGCCCCCTCAGTTCCGGATGGCGTTTGACACCCGGCTTCTTGGTGAGGTGCGACAGAGATAGACGGGCGGCGGCATTTCCGAAATGCTTGATCTGGATCGTGCACTTTCCGGCGCGGGGCGGCCTCGCCTCCTTCCCAAGCGCCGGGAAATGCTCGTCCGACCGCCATCGTGGGAGGCCAAAAAGTTCTGTATCGGGGACTTCAAATCTTCCGCCACGATGGCGAGGCACAAATCTTGGAATGCCTCCCGTCCGATACGAGGCAAATCGTCGATCGTACCTAAGTGGATAGGGCAGAGGGAACCCGGCCGCGCCTTCGCAAGTCTCTGGCGCATCACTACGTAGTAGTCAAATATGATATATTGAAGCAGATAACATTTCATATATGATGAATTATAGACCAAGCGCTGTGTCGCTCTGATCATGGACGAAGGCGGCTTCGTAGTCGCGCGATTGGGCACGGCCGACCCCTGCCCGTCGGAAAGTTTCCCGCCATCCATCGGACACGCGTTGAGCTGTATCTCGGATGATCTTTCGCGCGTTGGCGTCGGTGATTTCGAAAAACTCGCAGGCCTCGAGGGCGAGCTTGATTGATCGGTCGTGCGTGCCACCTTCCATGATCGCCGTCTCGAGATGCGGGTTGCGATCGGGCGCCGGGTTCACATCGAACATCGGCGACAGACGCCACCGTCCCGAACCGACGTACAGGAAGCCATGGTTCTTCAGATGATCATCCTTGTTCGAAACAAGGATAGTGAAGACCATCCGCCGATAGAGCTCCTCAAAATCGACTTGCGGATCCGGAGCTGACGTCCGCATGAAATCGACAATCTCCGTGTACGAACCGAGCTCTAAGCCTGTCTTCCCGAGCGCCGTTCGGGCGGAGATGTAGGGAATGCGGGCGCGGCCGCGTCGATCGAAACGCTGGACCAGCGCGACCGGAAATTTCGTGTCAGCGAGTTCCAGTCTGACCTCTGGAATGCGGATGCCGCACATCCTGGCAAGGTTCAGCGTCGCGACCTCGACCTGTTCGATCGGGTGCTGATCGTGGACGGAAGTGAACTTGGCAAGCCAGAGAACGTCGCCGTCACGAACGTTGGCTTTGGGCCGAGCCCCGCCCGAGCCGCCGGCTCCGGCAAGAGCTTGCATGTCCGCAGGGGAAATCTCCTTGCCTTGTTCGTAGGCGCGGGCAATCGCCGTGATCGCCTCTAGATCAAGAAGACGCGGTACCGCTTCGTTGGCCTTACCGGTAATGATCTTCCCATGTTCATCGATGAAACGCAGAGCACCTTGCCGGCATGTATCGTCGGACAGTGTGAGATATTCGAATTCAGAGAGGCCATTGCCATAGGCACGTTCAAGCAGTCTGCGCCCCCAGCTGTCGGGCGCAGCATCGGAGAAGACGCCAGCAAGCGCCTCGCGCGAATTGCCAGACTGCGCCGACGCATGAAACGGCCCGCCCTCAAAGGGCATGTTCGGCTGCAATGCGAAAGCACGCGGATCCTTCGCCCAGGCCGGGTCATAGGTGAAGATCGAAAATTGACGAGGCCCGGTCTGCGTGAAGCGTAGTTCACCGACTCGCGTTAAGCCTTCGCCAAGGGCTACTTGGGCGTAGTATTCAGTCATCAGAAGGCCACGCCGTTCGGATCAACATCGTCCGGTTCGTTTTTCCCGTCCTTGTCGCCCTGCCTCTCCTGCTTGCGCAGCCTTGCAGCGTACGATCGACCGCGCTGCGGCAACCGCTCCGACGTCAACGCCAAACCCAGATCGTCTTTCCGTATATCGACGAGATCGGCGAGATTCTCGATAAGCCCGAGAGAGACGAGCACGTCCGCGAGCGTGCCTACGGCGACTCCCGGATCGCCTTTTTCCAGGCGTGCGATGGTGCTAGGCGACGTACCCGCGCGCGCAGCCAAGTCGGCCACAGCCACACGACGGCGCAGGCGAGCCGATCGAAGGTCGTGACCAAGACGTTCAAGCGCGGCATTGGATTTGGGCGAACTCATAATATCACCATATGTGGCGACTAACACTTGTTTATATGCCATATATGACGAATTGGTTTACTTGACAACAGCCTGAGCAGCTCCATTTGGGTCCGGAAGCCGGACATTTCTTCGACGCTCGACGAGACATCGCGCAGCTCTAGCTCGGCCCTGATCACCGGCGTGACCTCGATCCTGACCTGCGCGGCGCCTCTCTGGACGGTCAGCTTGATGACAATCTTTCACCGGCGCTGACGACTTCCGTCACCCGTGCTGCCGGCAATCCTTTCCTGATGGCCGCCGCCATGCGCTCCATCGCCGCATCGATCGGGGCCAGAGATTTGGGGCGCGGAACCACCGGCAGATAGGTGTGGTCGATATCCACCGACAGGCGCGGCATGTCGCGGTGGAAAGGATTGATGGCGGCGCCGTCCTCGAGCGCAAAAGTAGGCTCCGCCGCGACGAATATTTGCTAAATGTAAGCTACTCAAAGACGCCTGGGTCCGTCGACGATCTTGTGTGTGATGAGACCAAACAAGCGGAGTAGGCCGGCAAGCAATATCTCGTCAGATTGTCAGACGTCGCAGCTACCATCTCAAAAGAAGCGATGGTGACCGACCGGACGAAACGTTTCGAAGGTCAAATTGTGGCCGGCCCGAGGTAACATCGTTCACGCTGATTGTTCGGCGAGGTTAGATCACGATCCTATATCAAGGTGACGTGACGGGCCAGATCGATTGGCTTGCCGTTCGGTATGATGCTATTCTTTCCTTTAGGCCGACCTGCGAAGCGGACGCGATGAGCCTCAGCATGTCGAAGCCGTCACCCGTTTCTCCGCGAACGCTGCGAGCACTCGCTGCAGCCATCCAAATCGATTGATGCGTCGAACTATCTAGCCGACAGGCGCGAGCGGTCTCGCTAGACACTGCCCTTTCGATGTCTTCGTAGCCAATTTGTTTCATAGCCAAGCCGGATTCCAGCGCGGATTGCGCATCGACCGTCGCCCCTCCCATGATCCATTCCGCGGCCGTCGCGGCGCCGACGATCTCGGCGAGCCTTGAGGTACCCAAGACAAGGCCGAAATTCGCTCCCGGAAAGACGAACGACGACCCCGGTAGGATCCAACGGATGGCACAGGCGCAGAACAGGTCGGCCCCGGCTCCGATCGCTCGCCCTCGGGCTATTGCCAACGTCGGGAAAGGTGCATTCTTGATCGCCTGGAGACAATATTCGATACGGACGAATCTTGCCAATAGCGTATCGTCTGTTTCCTCCTGGAGTCGCGACAGATCAAAGCCAGTGCAGAAGTTGCGCCCACTCGACTCGACGATCATAAGCCTGGCGCACGATCTTCGTGCCTCCTCTACCTCGCGCGTGAGGGCCGCGATCAAACCTGGGTTCAAGGCGTTGCCTACTTCCGGTCGGTTCAGGCGCAATCGCACGACACCGTCGGCGCGACCGACGAAAAGGTCTTCCGTCCCACTCACTGCGCTGGCGCCCAGAGGTTGGGAGTGAGAGCATTGGAATAACCCGAGACAAACTCTTGGGTCTCACCGAGATCTTTGAAGACATGACGTCGGATTCTCCCGATATTCCCACCGTAGCAGTGGATACTAATGGACACGCGGTCATCGAACGCATTTCGCACTTGATGAATGTCGCCAACCGCTTCCGACACGATTTCCACGTCGCCTGGCTCCAGTCGCTCGGAACCACCGATCGGGTCCATCCCATAGGCCGTCCGGCCGTACCTCTGGTTGATCTCGGATCCTCGCAACATGCCGATGACACCCCACACGGAATGGTCATGGACCGGCGTCTGCTGGCCCGGTCCCCAAACGAAGCTCACGACCGAAAAGCGATCAAGAGGGTCTCCATATAGCAGATGTTGCTGATAGAATTTGGGATCGGACAGCGCCATCGTCTCAGGCAACCAGTCATCCGTTGACACAAGCTCGCTCATCGCCTTCCTGACGCGCGAAACGACTATGACTTCGTCCTGAACGTTTTCGACACAGCGTGTCACCTCGGCCACAAATGCAAGCAGCTTTTGGCTCACCTCAGTCCTCCGACCTTGTTGAAACTCGGTTGAGGTCCGGCTGCCTGCGGCTGTAGGCGTCACGGAACTCCTTTGTATGTTCACCCAGCAGGGGCGGTCGGCTCCGGATTTCAAAGCTTTCGCCGCCGAACTTCAGGGGCGATGCGAAAGTCTGCGTCGTTCGTCCACCCGGCAACTGGAGTTCTTTGATCCATCCCATGTGGCGCGTCTGAGGATCTCCAAGGGCCGCGTCGTAGCTATTAATCCTTGCATGAGGCACACGAGCCTTCGCGAAGGCTCCGATCCAGTAATCGACCGGCTGGGTTTCGAATACGGCCTCCAGCAGCTCCTTGAGGGAGTGCTGGTTCGAAGCCCTGTCAGCGGTGGTAAGGAAACGCCCATCGGTGACGAGATAGTCGCGTCCGACGACACGACAGACCTCGCGCCACAGTCCGTCGTTGCCAGCCGCAATCGCGAAGAAGCCGTCCGCCGCTCGATAAGCCTGGTAGGGCGCATTACGCGGGTGGGCGGATCCCAATCTGCGGGGGAGCAGACCAGTCCCGAAAAATTCACTTGTCTGTAACGCGGCTATACCCAACGTGCAGCCAAACATCGGAACGTCTATGTGAGCGCCGTTGCCCCCCGCCCGAACCCGCACCAGAGCGGAGGTCACGGCAAAAGCGGCGTATAGACCCGACGCAAAATCCGAGATCGGAACTCCGCATTTGACCGGCGCTCCATCGCTTTCGCCCGTTACGCTCATCACGCCAGCAGCGGCCTGAATGGTGAGATCAAACCCACCTTCGTCGGCTCGAGGTCCGGTTTGACCATATGCGGATATCGAGCAGTAGATAAGATCCGGCCTCTCCGCGGCGAATTGCGGATAACCGAGCCCCAAGCGCTCCATCACGCCGGGACGATTGTTCTCGATCAGCACGTCGGCATCGAGCACAAGCCGCCGCGCAATGTCATTGTCCTCATCATTCTTGAGATCCAGGACGATCGATTTCTTGTTGCGATTGAGTGAGGCAAAGTTCTCGCTAAATCCTTCTGTCAACGGCGGCCATTGGCGTAAGCCATCTCCATTTGGCGGTTCGACCTTGATGACGCTCGCTCCCATATCCGAGAGCAGCATGGACGCGAAAGGCCCCGCTGCCGTCGAGCAGAATTCGACTACGCTAACCTGATCCAGGGGAAGTGGCTTCGACGACATATTTTTTTCCGGTCGCAGTCGTTCTGCGCTGAATGGATCACGTGAGGCCGGATGCGTGGTCTTCCGGCCGCACTCACGCGAAGCTCGAAGTGCGGAAAGCGTGGTTTGCCTTTGCTCCGAATCGCAGCAAACCGGTGAACCGGGACAGATGCCCTTCGCTCTCGATATTGTTGATGGCCTCGAAGAGCCTATCGGAGGATACCTTGTCCAATCTAGATTTGCAGCAATCGTCGAATTTTGCTTTGCGGTCGTCGAGGCTAAACGGGTATTTGAGGGTACCGACCGGAAGATCCCGCGACCGTTCCAGCGACCGGCCATTCTTCAACTTGACGGTAATGACATGAGGACGCATTAGGTCGACGTTCTTCTGCTCCTCCGCAGGATCGTAGCAACTGACGGTTGTCAGTCCGAAAAGTCGACGGTATTTTTCCTGCTTGACGGATTGCGGCGTGAAGTGACTGAGCTTCGGAGCACCGTCGACAAGAGCCACGGCCATGCAATATTGCATAGAGAATCTAGCCTCCATTTCGGAGACTGGATTTGTGTACATCAGATTTCGCGAGTTACCGTATCCAATTAGCGTGTTGATGCTTTCGACCTCGTCGGCCTCGAACTTCTCTTGCGCCCTTAGCTCGAAGAACGCGTCTAGAACCCGGTGCGTCGAGGCGCAACACGGATAGCGTTTGAACATGAGACCGCGAGACTCCGCCGTCATCGGCGCGCCCAGTTTCTCGATGTTTTTTCCCCAGCCAGCCGGTCCTTTGCCGCCGAACAATTCGAGAAAGCCCATCCCTCCTTCAAGCGCATTCAGCCGTCCCTCGACGCCGGCCGCGGCCAATTGGGCCGCCTCGATGGCGTGCTGAGCGGCAAGCCCGGCGTGCAGAGGCTTTGCCATGCTGCCAAACTGGACCTTGCACCCAGACGCCATACTCGTCCCGAGGCTGAGCGCATGCGCGAAGCGCCTGGCATCCAGCTTGAGAAGCCGCGCGCAGGCGCCGGCGGCTCCGATGCACCCGATCGTCGAAGTGGAGTGCCAACCAAAATCGTAGTGGCTACGCATCACACCGCTGCCGACCGCGAATTGGAGCTCTAGACCGACCAAATAGGCATCGATTAATTCGGCGCCCGAGGATCCCGCTTGCTCGCCAAGCGCCATGAGGGCCGAGACGAGAACCGAACTGGCGTGATTGACGCCCGGAAGGAACGTATCGTCATAGTCCAATGCATGGCCGGCCGTTCCATTTGCGAGCGCCGCCAGCTGCGGCAACACGGCCTTCTCCTCTCCGACGACCGTGCCAGGACCGGCACTATCGGAGGCGTACACCATCTTGCGGACGTTAGAGGCGCCGAGATCGTTGGATCCCGCTATGATGCAGGCAATTACGTCTTCAACAGCGTGCCGAGCGACGTCTCGCGCTGCCCTTGAATGTTCGAAGGGCGCTTCGGACCCCCACTTTGCAAGATGCTCGATGACCGTCATTGAATATTCTCCTCTCTCGGTGTCCAGTTGTCGATTTCCTCTATTGCGGTTTCCAAGCGCGGGCCTGCGCCCGGAGCTCAGCGGGATCGAAACCGCCACAATCGTTCTTGAACCGTTGGTCCGCGTACTTTGATATTTCCATCCGCTCCGGAAGGATTCCGTTCTCGTACAGCTTGTCGACGGTGTGCTGAACGGTCGGCAGTTCCTGGTAGCCGATGATGCCACCGGCTCCTCTGTGGTTCACGACGTCGAGCTTGGCTCTCAGGATGACCTCGCCTTCCCGGACCGCTTCATCAAGTGGTTTGTTCGATGGGAGCTGGCCAGGATAGACCTTAAAGTGATTGCGCACGGTCCCTTCGATGTTTCCTTCGGCGAAGAAGAACGATTCGTAGAGCGCACGGCACAGGCCTGCGACCACCTTCGGATGCTTTTCGATTTCACTGCGGGTGACAACCATACCGACCATACCAACGAGATCGTTCAGCGGGGACGGCACGTCTCTCATCTTCACGCCGAGGAGATTTCCGATCACCGCGTTCGGGCTATCGAACCCCGCGAAAGCCTGGATCTTGCCGCTTTTCAAAGCGTCCGCCGCTGGTGCTCCGAGACCGACCGGCAGGAAGGTCACGTCCTTGTCGGGATCGAGGCCGGCTTCCTTGAGGATAGCCTTGCCATACGGATAGGCCGCCGTGCCAAAACTACCGACTCCAATAACTTTACCTTTCAGGTCTAAGGGACCCTTCACCGGACTATCGGGGGGCACAATCACCCGGAGAGAATTGCCGGGGTCGAACGAGACGATAACAAGGTTCGGGTCTTGACGGGCGAGCGGCAAGAAGGACGCTAACGCCACCAAAGTATAGAATGCATTGCCGTTGCTTACGGCCTGCACCGCAGCCGTCGCGCCAGCGGTAGGTTGAAACTTGACCGTCACCCCCGCGTACTTCTCCGGCAACTTCAAGGTGGGCTGGAGCGATGAGTAAGGCGCGGACCCGATGCTCAATGCTGTATCCGAGGATGCGAAGGTCACTTCCTTCAGACTCTCGGCTTGCGTCGCACCACAGACGAAGACGGACAGATTGGCTGCAACCGCCAAACAACCTACTAAACGCAAGGACTTCCTCCATTCAATCGTGCCGAAAGGCATTGCGTGCCCATACCTGCAATCAGCCCCACGCCATTGACTGAAGAGCTCGGGTCACCGTCCTGACGATGCTTCTAAGGCTTATGCCGATTGCGGCCGTGAGAGCGAGGACCGCATAAACGGCCGCTATGTCGCCCGTGAACGACTTTTGTTGAATGACCTGCCCCAGACCTGCGGCTCCGCCGACCAGTTCGGCAGCGATTGCTCCGAGCAAAGCCAGCACGATGGCCACATCGAGAGAAGGCACGATGAAAGCCATCGCGAAGGGCAGCCTCAATTTGCGAAGTTCTTGTAGCCGCGTCGCCTTCATCGATCGCAGCAGATCGATCATGTCCGAGTTCACTTCAGTGAATCCGGCAAGTGTAGCGGTGAATACCGGAAAGAAGGCGAGTAGAGCCGAAATGATGACCTTCGGTCCTATGCCGTATCCGAACCAGGCTATCAGCAAGGGAGCGATAGCGATCTTCGGGAACGTCTGAACAGCAATGACGTAGGGATAGCCGGCACGCCGCAGGAGCCCCGAATATGCGAACGTCGCCCCCAGAGTGATGGCGACGACCGTTCCAAACAGGAAGCCAAGTACGGTTTCGTTGAATGTCACGAGGATGTCGTTCAGGAAGCGTCCGCCGACCACGCCTTCGTAGAGCGCGCCCGCTACCAGAGCTGGGCTCGGGAGGATCAGAGCGGACACAAGTCGATATTGGGACGAGAGTTGCCAGATAGCGAGAAGCAGCAGCGCAATGCCGAGCGCTAGCAGTGCTGCTCCGAATTTTCGGCCCCCCTCTAGGATCGAGGGGACTGAGCCGATCTCGGATTCGCTTCTCACGGCCTGGCTGGACACTTGCATTCTCCGTTTACAACATCGAACGATAGGTCCCGAGTCACAAATGAAGCCTATCGAAGGCATCCCGGGCTCTCGCCACCTCCCGGAAAAATTCTTGCTTCTTCCGGAGTGAGGCGTCCCTCACAGCGGGAAAGCCCTGCGCTTCGATGATGCTGTCTAAGCGCCCGGGTCTTGGGGCCATCACTCCGATGCGATCAGACAGAAAGACCGCTTCGGATATGTTGTGCGTGACGAAGATGATGGTCTTTTGCGCGCTCTTTTGCAGACCCATCAGTTCATCGTTCAGGCGCTCACGCGTGAATTCGTCGAGCGCGCTGAAGGGCTCGTCCATGGCCAGGATTTCGGGATCTGTGATCAACGCCCGAGCTATCGCCGCTCGTTGTTGCATGCCGCCGGATAACTCGTCTGGCGAGCGATTTTTGAAAGCGGCAATTCCCATCATCTCAAGCAGGCGATCGGCCCGCGATCTCGCCTCTTGCATCGAGCATGATTTCGTCACCTCGACGGGAAGGAGAAGATTCTGAAGAACCGTTCGCCAGGGTAGAAGCGTGGACTTCTGGAAGACCATACCGATCCGTGAATCCGGTCCGGTCACTTGCGTGCCATTTATGAAAACGCCACCTGTCGTGGGGGTGGTGAGGCCGGCGATGATGCGGAGCAAGGTTGTCTTGCCGCATCCCGACGGTCCGATGAAGCTGAAGAACTCGCCCTTCCGGATCGTGAGGGAAAGCGGCTTGAGCGCCACGGTCTGTTCCGAAGCGCCGAGCGCGAAGATCTTCGATACATCGCGAACGTCGATGCCGGTAGCCGACGGCGCGGCGTCTTCGCTGCGTGCCGTCGGCACTTCGCGCCTCTTCGACTCAGCCGCCCGCACGAGCTGCATCCGCCAAAGCAGCCTTGAAACGGACGCGGCACACGGCCGGATCCAGAGTTCGCTTAAACTTCGGCGGATCGGTGGGCTTGACCCGCATCAAGATGAAGACGGCATCTTCAGATTCCCGCAGCAACTTGCTGCCTTTCGGTAGCTCGGCTGCTGTACCGATAGTCAGGGTGCGCCTGATGCCGGACCCGACGGCGATCTTCTCAAGGTCTACGCCCAAACTCGTATGGCTGCGCTGGTAGCCGGTTTCGCCGTAGTGACCGTTGTCGACACAAACGATTCTCAAGTTGGGAGGATTGCGGACGCCGATGGTGGCCAGGGACCCGACGTTCATCAGCAACTCTCCGTCACCGCAAAAGGCGATGACGGTACGATCGGGACGAGCGAGAGCGAGACCCAACCCCATCATCGTCGCCGCCCCCATGGCCCCTCCGAGACCATAGGCGGACGGACCATCGTTCACCAGCGAAGTCACATCGCGCGCGGTGCCAGCCAAGCCCGCGATGAACAGGAACTCCTTGTGACCTCCCACTAACGCTGGAACGGCCTCACGTCGATCAAGGACGTAGCGCTCGTCGAACTCCGGATTGCCAACATTTGCTTTCATGATCATGCCCCCTAGAACGCCTTCGCGCCGATGAGTTTTTGAGTGAGGAGGACCGCAACTGCCTCGCCGCCTTGGAAGGCCATCGTGATGGCAGCCGAGACGACAGGCACGACGTCCTCAGGCCGGTCTACACGCAGACATCGAACCGACATCGCTTCCAGGACCGGCTCGACGGCCCTCCCCATCGGCATCTGCCAGGGATTACCCTCGCCGAAATCTCCGCGCATACTCAGGAGCGTCAAGAAAGGGAAGCGTCCGCCCGCTATCAGGGAGAGAAGGTTGACGCAATTACCCGCGCCGCTGCTCTGCATAAGCAGCACGCCACGGGCGCCGCCCAACTCGGCACCCGCCATCATCGCGACACCTTCTTCTTCGGTTGTAAGCGCGATCGACTCGACCTCGGCATCTGCGAGCGACTCGTTGATGAGAACGGTGTGGCCGGCATCCGGGACGTAGGCAAACTGCGTGAAGTTGTTTCGTCGGAGCAGGTCGTACAACTCATATTGCCAGCCCGCCCGGGCGGCTTCCTTCGCCTTAACGCGGCTCTCTGCGTGCACAGCTGCTGACAATGAACGATCCTCCTTGTATCTCCGACCAACCCGGCAACCGGGACGACGTCGTAGTGATTGCTACGATCAGTGAGCCGGAGACGTCAAGGCGAGATCGACAGCCGGTCGCTTCCCGCGCTGCACCAAACCACGGCCGTCGCGACAAATTTACTCGAAGTCCCCGAAGCTTACGCGCAGGACAAGCCTCCTCTTTCATTTTGATCATACTTCCATAACAGCTGCTGTCGTTGCCCATGCTGCTACCTCGATCTATTGAGCTGCTTGTTGCGAACGCTCAAACGGAGGAGATGGAATGCAGCACTTCGAGATGGTGATCGGAGGAAAAAAGCGCGCGTCAAAGAGCCAACGGCGATTGGAAACACAGAACCCTTTTACATCAGAGACCTGGGCGACTGTCCCGCAAGCCGATGCTTCCGACGTGAACGACGCAGTCGACTCCGCACACAGGTCATTCGTCGAAGGACCTTGGCCTCGGCTGACCGGAAAGCAGCGAGGGGTTATTCTTCACCGGGTTGGAGATCTCGTGCTGAAGAACATCGAGAGCCTGGCGCGATGGGAGATCCGCGACAACGGAAAGACTATTTCCGAAATGCGGACCCAAATGCAGACGATGGCGCAGTGGTATCACTACTACGCCGGCCTTGCCGACAAGGTCCACAGCTCCGTTATCCCCGTCGATCCGGAGAATTATTTCAACTACACACGATACGAGCCGATCGGCGTCGTCGCCGCGATCACTCCGTGGAATTCGCCGTTGAGACTTCTTTCCTGGAAGATTGCCCCGGCCCTCGCCGCCGGCAACACGGTGGTCGTCAAGCCATCAGAATTCACATCCACATCGACACTGTTGTTCGTGGATCTGCTCGAAGAGGCTGGAGTGCCGCCCGGCGTCGTGAATGTTCTTACCGGCTACGGCTCCGAGATCGGACCCGCGCTGGTCCAGCACCCACTAGTCGCCAAGATCTCCTTCACTGGTGGTGTCGACGCCGGTCGCAAAGTCTACGAGCTCGCCGCTCGCCACCTCAAACCGGTAGCCCTGGAACTGGGCGGGAAATCGCCTAACATCATTTTCGAGGACGCCGATCTGGATGCTGCGGCAGCCGGTGCCGTCGGAGGTATTTTCTCCTCGACCGGGCAAACATGTGTCGCGGGCTCCCGCCTACTCGTTCAAGAGACGGTGCTTGAACAGATCCTTGAAAAGCTGGTCCGGCGTGGAAGCGGCATGCGGCTGGGCGACCCGTTGGATCCAGCGACCGACATCGGCCCTGTCGCGACGGAACAGCAATTCCGCAAGATACTTTCGATGATTGACACAGCCAGCTCGGAGGGCGCGCGGCTAGTGCTTGGCGGCAAGCGATCCCACGCCCCGGAATGCGGCAAGGGATGGTTCGTCGAACCGACGATCTATGCCGATGTGAAGAACACGATGACGATTTCCCAGCAGGAAGTCTTTGGTCCCGTTCTTTCTGTTATCGCGTTCAAGGATGAAGAGGATGCGATCCGCACGGCTAATGCGACCAACTTCGGCTTAGCCGGGGGATTCTGGACCAAGGACGTAAGTCGCGCTCACCGCGTCGCAGCCCGACTCCAGGCCGGAACGGTCTGGATCAACATGTATCGGAAGACTGATCCTGCCGTTCCCTTTGGTGGTTACAAGACATCCGGCTTGGGGCGTGAAAGTGGGATCGACGCGATGAAGGATTTCCTTCAGACGAAGAGCGTGTGGCTCCGATTGCAGTAGACATCCCGCTGCTATTTCGGGCCTGCGTGCTTGCACGCCCGCAAGTTCTCACGTGATCGCCGGCGCTGCGAGACAGCCGCGCGTCCTCCATCCGCTCGCGGGCGCTTAGTCGATTGCTCCCGGGCCGTCGCTTATTGATAAATCGGAGCCAAAATGAGCATCTATAGTGGGCCCGTCTTCGAGATGGCTTCACGACAGTTCACCGTGATTGCCGATCATCTGGCAATTCCCATCGACGAACGCAGCCGCTTGCTTCTTCCCAAGCGCGCCATCTCGGTTTCTTGCCCCATCCATTGTGATGACGGGTCGATCTCCGTATTCGAGGGCTATCGAGTCCAGCATCACCTTACACTCGGGCCGACCAAGGGAGGAACGCGCTTTGCCGCTAGTGTTGATATCGGCGAAGTCGCCGCCCTCGCGATTTGGATGAGCTGGAAATGCGCACTGGTCGGACTACCCTATGGCGGCGCGAAGGGCGGTATTCGTGTCGATCCAGCGAAGATTTCCCACCGAGAGCTTGAGGCGCTCTCGCGCCGCTATATGCAGGAGATGATTCCGTTCGTGGGTCCGCACGTCGACGTCATGGCTCCCGATATGGGCACCAACGAGCAAGTGATGGCGTGGTTCATGGACACGTATTCCATGTACCAGGGGCGTACCGTAACGGAGATCGTAACCGGCAAGCCTGTTGGCGCGGGAGGCACCTTAGGGCGTCGGGAGGCGACAGGACGCGGCGTCGCCCATCTGGCCAAACGAGTTTTGAAGGATCTGTCGATCGACTGGTCGACGGCGACCGCGGTGGTTCAAGGCTTCGGCAACGTCGGCTCGTACGCGGCACTGGAGTTGAGCAGGAGCGGCGTCAAGATAGTAGGTGTCGGCGACCACACGGGCGCATTTTACGACCGTGCAGGCCTCAACGTCACACAGTTGATCCGTCATGCGGCGAGGCACGGAAGTCTGTCTGATTATCACGAAGCGCCCCGTCTCGATCCAGCCGAGCTCCTGCAGCTTCCTTGCGACGTCCTTGTGCCAGCAGCCATGGAGCGGGTGATCGATGATCGCGTGGCGCGGGATCTGCGATGTCGCGTGCTTGCTGAGGGCGCCAACGGCCCGACCACTCCGGAGGCTGATCTGGTCCTAGAGAGGCGCCGCAACGAGATATTCCTCATACCGGATATTCTCTGTAACTCGGGCGGCGTGATCGTGAGTTATTTCGAGTGGCTTCAAGACCTCCAGCAATTGTTCTGGGAAGAAGAAGAGGTTATGCGGAGGGAATATCAGATCCTCGATCGCGCATTCAACGATATGGTTACCCGCGCCGCTCGTGACAACGTCTCTCATCGAACCGCCGCCATGGCCATAGGTGTCGAACGAGTGCGGGCAGCGAAAACGACCCGAGGGCTTTTCCCATAATAAGCTCACCATTCTTCGCTAACGGCGAGCGGCACTCTGCCCATCCTCATCTCACGAAAATGCCGAGACCTTTGAAGGCCTCGGCGAGTCAGGGAGGAAACGCCTCATGCGAGGCCGAGATCTAAAGCGCACGCGGCGAACTCTTTGTAAACTCGTTTCTGCCGAAAGCCGCCCTCGCGGTGGGCGAACACTGGCTGATTATGTCCGCAGGGGGCCGGCATCTCCGCCGATTTCGGCGAATCGAGACCTAGTAGACCTCGCTATGTCCGCTATTAGTCTCTGCACCAGATCTGATACGGGACGATCGACCGGGAGGCAGACCACAAGATTGCGTTGGGCCCAGTTATCCGACAACTCGACAGCCCGCGCTCCTGCGTCCTTCACCGAAGAAGAGATGACGCTTACTGGGACGACGGCAACGCCGGCGCCCGCAGCCACCATGCGGCAAACACTTTCAAACCCTCGCAAACGTATGCGGATGACCAGCTCTCGACCGAGCCTTCGCGCATGATCGGCGAGATATGTCTGAATGGATGCCTGCTCATCTAGGCCGATGAAGTGCTCGTTCAACACCTCGGCGAACCCTATTGAGGTGTAGTCGGCGAGCCAATGCCCCGGAGGAACCAGTACGACAAGGCGGTCCACTCCGAATGGCTCCGTTCGCAGCCCTTCAAACTGCGCATTCTCGGCGGCAATTCCGAGGTCTGCTTCACCCGCTCTTACCGCCACCGCGATGAGATCCGACGTCTGCTCCTGGAGATCGACCGTCACGTCGGGATGCCGGGCGAGATAGCTCGCCAAGACATCCGGAAGGAAGCTTGCGATGGCATTCGAATTGGCCCGCATCCGTATCAGGCCCCGTTCGCGCTTTCTCCACGATCGGACCGCCCCGCTCAGCCGCTCTGCCTGCATAAGTATGCTGCGGGCGTGCCCGGCGAACTCCAGTCCCGCTGAGGTCGGTCGTGTCCCTTTGACCGTACGCTCGAACAACTGCAGGCCAGCCCGCTCCTCTAGCGATTTCATGCGTTCGGACAGCGCAGAAACAGAGAGGTTGGCATGTCTGGCTGCCGCGGCAAGCCCACCTCTGTCCACGACGAGCACAAGCAGCCGCAGATCCACCAGATCGAAATGCATGCCTTTCTCCAACTCCGAATGCTGTTGCTGGATAATACGACTGTTGGTCCACCAGCGATATCCAATAGGTTCGACCAGAACGAGAGGTCTAGATGGTTGACGGACACGACTACCAGGAATGGATCGGGCGCACAGTAACCCAGGAAGACATGGTGACAGCCAGTCCGATTGAGCGTCTGGATGCGACCCTCGAAACCGACCACCAGCTCTATTCAACGGGGGTTGCGCTGCCTCCGCTGGCCCACTGGTTGTATTTTCTACCTAACGAACGGCAATCGACATTAGGGCCTGACGGGCATCCCAAGCGCGGGGGCTTTCTTCCTCCCATCCATGACCTTCCCCGGCGGATGTGGGCGGGCAGCAGGCTCACCTTTAAGAGCCCGCTGCGCGTGGGCATGCATGTCAAGCGGACATCGACGATCGAAAGCGTGACGTCCAAACAAGGTACGACCGGCCCTCTGGTGTTCGTCACGGTAGGGCACGCCGTCCACGACGAGAACGGCCATCTACTTCTGACGGACCATCACGACATTGTCTATCGAGATGTCACAGCGCCCGCCGACAGAGCGAGATCAACTGCACCGAAAGGACCATGGCATCGCAGCATCGTGCCGGATACCGTCATGCTGTTTCGCTATTCGGCTCTCACGTTCAACGGCCATCGTATTCACTATGACCGAACGTACGTCTTTGCGGTGGAAGGTTATCCAGGCCTGATCGTCCATGGTCCGCTCATTGCTACTCTCCTGATCGATCTCGTTAGGCGCAGTCTCCCTTCCTCAGTGGTGGTGAAGGCATATTCCTTCCGCGCGGTGTCGCCGCTTTTCGACGGCAGCGAACTTCATCTGAATGGCAGTCCGCCGGACGAAACCGGAAAAATCCTGCTGTGGGCCACGAACGATCGGGACGAGCTTATCATGAAGGCGGAAGCTACAATCTAAGGTCGGAGGTGTCGTGACGCGGCCACTGGACGGGGTATTGGTCATCGCAATCGAGCAGGCAATCGCGGCTCCCTATTGCACGCGTCAGCTTGCCGACCTCGGCGCCCGAGTCATAAAGATCGAACGGCCCGATGGTGGCGACTTTGCTCGGGCCTATGATACGCGTGCGCGTGGTCTTGCCAGTCATTTCGTCTGGACCAATCGGTCGAAAGAGAGCGTCACCTTCGACCTGAAACGGCCGGGAGCGTTGGAAGCCGTGCAACGGCTCATCGCGCACGCAGACGTGTTTGTGCAAAATCTTGCTCCAGGGGCAGCTGCCCGCCTAGGGCTCGCCGATGGCGTGCTGCGCTCCACATACAAGCAGCTGATTACTTGCAACATATCTGGATACGGTCCGAATGGGCCGTGGGAGAAGCGCAAAGCATACGATCTACTGATTCAGGCGGAGGCCGGCTTTTTGTCAACGACCGGCACGCCGGACGCCGTTGCAAAGGCCGGCATCTCGATTGCTGACATCGCTGCGGGCACAATGGCTTTTCAGGGCATTTTGGCCTGCTTGCTGCGTCGAGCCAAAAGCGGACAGGGCGATCATGTCGAAGTCTCGATGCTGGAGGCCATGGTGGAATGGATGGGATATCCGCTTTACTATGCGATGGACGGAGCACAACCTCCGGCTCGGGCGGGAGCTGGCCATGCCACGATCTTCCCATATGGGCCCTACGAAACTGCTGATGGCATGGTACTTTTCGGACTTCAAAATGATCGCGAGTGGGCCGCGTTCACGACGATCGTCTTACAACGGCCCGAGTGGGCCAGCGAAGCACGCTTTAAGGGCAATGCGGGCCGGATGAAAGAGCGAGCTGAGATCGATGCCGTCATCTGTGACACGTTCCGCAAGCTGCCGTCGAACGAAGCCATCTCGCGCCTCGAGACCGCCGGGATCGGTACGGCTCGCGTGAATGACATGTCCGCCGTGTGGGATCATCCGCAACTGCGCAGCCGCAAGCGCTGGGCTTATATCGAAACCCCGGCGGGCCCGATGCCATCTTTGCGACCAATTAGCGGTGAGTCCTGGCAGCCGCGTATGGACCCGGTGCCGTCCCTCGGACAACATACCGAGGCCGTCTTGAAGGAATTCGGTCTGACCGAGTTCCGCGAGAGCTGATATCTTCCTGGGACCCGAGCCCGAAGTCATCGACTCGATCGGACGCGATCTCGCACTGCACGAATTCGCCCAAGGCTGCCCGCCTTTGATGCGTGCTCGATTGCACATTAGGTTCGACGGGCCGTCGCCTATCACGCTCACCGTCGATCGGACGAGGCGCGCCGTCGAAGGATGTCTTCCAAGGAGTGGATGCTAAGGCGCGCGTCCCGAAAGGACGCGTCCTTCAATACCACCGAGTGAAGCTCGGTGTTCAACCGGATACCCTCTGCGCGCAGGTCTGCCAAGGCCGAAAGCATGCGCTCGATACACTCCGAACGATCCTCGCCCCTAGCGATCACCTTGGCTATCAAGGAGTCGTAGTGTGAAGGGACTTCCGAACCTGCCACGATATGGGTATCGACCCGAATTCCCGGTCCGCCCGGAGCCAGCCAGCTCTCAACACGACCAGGAGAAGGAATGCCGTCGAAAGGATGTTCCGCATTGATCCGGCACTCAATAGCATGGCCTCTGCAGGTGACCTCGGATTGACGAAGTCCGAGCGGCTCGCCCAATGCCACCCGAATCTGCTCGCGCACGATATCGATGCCGCTGGTTTCCTCGGTTATTGGATGTTCGACCTGTATGCGCGTATTCATCTCGATGAAAGCGAATATCCCGTCCTGGTAGAGAAATTCGAAGGTGCCTACGCCGCGATAGCCGATCGCCCGGCAAGCGGCTACACAGCGCTCCCCAAGTTCGGCGATATTGGCCTCAGGCACGCCTGGCGGCGGCGCCTCTTCAATTAATTTCTGGTGGCGGCGCTGCATCGAGCAGTCGCGGGCGCCGAGCCATACTCCCTCGCCTCCCCCATCGCAGATGACCTGGATCTCGACGTGCCTCGGGTGCTCCAAAAATTTCTCCAGGTAGATCGTCGGATTGGCAAATGCCCGCCTCGCCTCCTCCCGCGTGGCTCCGATCGCTTGGTGGAGACTTGCGCTGTCTCGTACGATCCGCATGCCGCGACCGCCGCCGCCGCCCGCCGCCTTAATGATAAGAGGGTACCCAACCTCGGTCGCACACGCTTGGCAGAGCTGCGGATCATCGGGAAGCGCGCCATGACTTCCCGCAACGCAAGGCACGCCGAGCTCGCGCATTTTCGCCTTCGCGGCGATCTTATCCCCCATTAGCCGGACAACATCGGAGGTCGGACCAATGAAGATGAGCCCAGCGCCTTCGACCGCTTCCGCGAAGTCTCCGTTCTCCGACAAGAACCCGTATCCGGGGTGAATTGCGTCGGCACCAACGGCGGCTGCTGCGAGCATCACCGCCCCAATATCCAGATAGCTCGTATCTGCCGCCGCGCCGCCGATGCAGACCGCTCGATCGGCAAGAGCAAGGTAAGCCGCCCCTCGATCTGCCTCGGAGCAGACAGCGATTGTTCGCAGCCCCAGCGTCCGACACGCGCGAATGATCCGGAGCGCTATCTCGCCTCGATTAGCGATCAATATGGACCGCACCGACATTACGCCGCAAGCTCCGTTAGCGGAACGATACGTCCTCCGCCGTCTTCGACCACCGTCCTTACGGCTCTCGCGATTTCCACAGCGCCCGGAGTATCGCTATGGACCAGGACACATTTTGCGTCGACCTTGATCCGCTTTCCCGACACGGACGTGATAGTCCCGTCATCGAGGAACTGGCTCATTCTCCTCGCAACCTCGGTCAGATCGGTGATAAGTGCGCCCGGATGTCGCCGATTAACCAAGCGAGCCTCGTCGTCGTATGCCCGGTCAGCAAAGATCTTGCCTACCACCCGCAATCCGAGCGACTTCGCGAATGTGCCTGCGTGACTCTTGACCGAAGCCGCGATGATCAGATCCCTGTCGAACGCCGCGAACACTTCGAGAATCTTCTCGATATATTCCTTGTTTTCCTGTGCCATCTGGCCCAGGGCGCCATGGGTCCCCGCGTGGGTAACCTTGTAGCCATTGACCTTCGCGATAGCAGAAAGCGCACCCAGTTGATAAAGCGCATGCTTCTGCATGTCACGCGGATCGATCTTCATCGGGATACGCCCGAAACCGAGTATGTCCGGCAGCCCGACATGTGCGCCGAGAGCTACGCCGTTCTCTTTCGCTGCCTCGACCATGCGCGTCATGATGACCGCATCGCCCGCGTGAAAGCCGCAAGCGACGTTCGCTGATGAGACCAGCTTCATCAGCGCCTCGTCGTCTCCCATCCTCCAACGGCCAAGGCCTTCGCCAAGATCAGAATTGAGATCAATCTCCATGGGTGCTCCTTTCGGCAGGACCTTCGTTTCAGCCCGATGCCATTATGCGGTATAGCGTCGTTCCGTATTCGACGTCGCTCTCACTGCGGCAGACCTGCTCGATCACACGACCGGCGACGGGCGCGATCACCGGCCTGAAGATTGGTCCGATAGCGATCACCCCGAGCAAGTCACCTTCTTGAACGTGATCTCCTACGGTCGTCGCCTCTCCCAACGGGTGTCTATTCGAGAACCTACCCACAGCAGGAGCCCGAACGAACGTGGCTGCGTCGGTCCGCTCGACGCCAGCCAGCTCTAGCGCTCTCGTCCCCACCATTTTGCGGTTGTGCCGGCCCAGAGAGAGGCGGATCGAACTCTCTCCGCGTTGCGCCTCCAACTCTTTCACGCCTGCCCGTTTCATTTGGGCGATCAACTCCGCTAATTCCCAAGACTCGATGCTCATGGGAGCTTCGCTCGCGGGGAACACCTACAAAACTTTGCCAACCGTCGGATCTCCTCGATGTAGCTGCGCGTCACCCTCTCGACATCGCGAGCTTCGGCGAAGCTGCACCGAACGAAGTGAAGACACTGGCCTGGCCTTGCTTGCCCAATCCGCCAAAGATCGGGCTCGATGACGACACCAATCTTCGGGTAACCGCCCGCAGAGTTACCGTCCGCCAGTTGTATCACCGGATCACCGGAAGGCGGCACCTGAATGACGCCAGGTACGATCGGGTGCGACCTCATTTCCACGTCATGCGTCCGGCACAGTGTCGCGCCCGTAAGATGATAGCCCATCCGGCTGCTTTTCGTGGAAATCGTCCAAGGTGTGGTCCAAAAGGCGGTTTTGGAGGATTCGTCGAACAGGTCGTACTCCGATGCCGTAATGACGCGGAGGATGACTCCCCCCGGGCTGCTGCCCGCCCACGTCGCCGACGGCAGCTCAGACAAGGCTGGACTGGCGCCATATCCTCCTAAATCCCGCAGAGTGACCGGAGCGGCGTGCCCTACCTCCAATTGGTCTCCGGCCTTAAGCGAGCGCCCTTCAAAGCCGCCGAAGCCATCGCGCAGCTGCGTACTGCGAGATCCGAGTATTACGGGAACTTCGACGCCACCGGCGATCGCCAAATACGTCCGCAAACCGTCCACCGGCTCGGACACCACAAGCTTTTGGCCGCCGCGAGCCGGCGTCACCCACCAAGGAAGTACCGCCACGCCATCGAGCTTTGCACGAGCTGTCGCGCCTGTAAGCACAAAAAGAGTGTCAGAATGAAACTTCACCGCGAACGGATACAATTGCAGTTCGATGGCGGCCGCGTTCTCCTCGTTTCCCAAAAGCGCATTGGCCGCCGCCAAGGCCACGTGATCCATCGCCCCGGATCGTCCAATCCCAAATCCTCGAAAGCCGACACGGCCGTCATCCTGCACGGAGTTGAGCGGCGGAGTCTGAACAACCTCAATCATCTCTCTATGCGCTCCACGCGGAAGCGAATTCGATCACCGACATCGAGAAGATTTGGCGGATTGCGACTTAGATCAAACGGCACCGGCGCCTCCGGTACGTGCCCGATGACGTACCAGCCGGTCGGAAACGTCGGTGGCCCACCGGCGCCGCGAGGATTTCCAAGATTTGATTGCCCGCCCCCGATCGTCACATTTCCCCCAAACGGACGCACCACGGGCACCTTTCTTCGAGGTGTGAAGAGACGTGGGTCTAAACCGAAGAGATAGCCGAATCCCGGCGTCGTGGAGGGCGCGAACACGACATATTCCGGAGTGGAATGCAGCTTTACGACGGTCTCCGGATCGATACCGTGATGAGCAGCCAGTTCACCAAGGTCCATGCCGCGATCGCCTCCATAAACGACACCAACCTCAAGAAGCTTCCCTTGTGGACCGCCCGGTTCAACTTTCCTCCAGCTCTCCAGAAGTCTCGATGCAAGTGCTTCCGGATCGGCCTTCGAAGAGTCGAACAGGACGAGAAGATTATTCATACCGACTTGAGTATCGACAACCACGTCCCATTGACCGACCTGCTTGCTAAGAGTCCAGATACGCTCCTGTGTGGGTAGACACATCGGCCCCTCCGCATCGAACAAGAGCGCCGCACTTCCGCACAAGCTCACCTGCGGGTTTGCAAACTCTATCGGCCTGGAAGGCTTCATGTCGCTTCGCCATCGCTACTGGTATTGCTATTGCACTTCACCTTGAACAATGGCCGTTCGGCCTGCACTTCCACTCCGTTTTCCACCAATATTTGCTCGATTACACCGGCTGTCGGAGCGAGCAGTGGAGTGAAGAGCTTCATCGCTTCGATGATGCCGACCTGCTGACCTGTGGAGATCCGGCTTCCAACTACTACGAAAGGTTCGGCACCCGGCGCGGGCGCGCGATGGAAAATGCCCTGCATTGAAGCGCAGACGAACGACGTCGTTTCGTCGACGGCTTCGTTCGACACGGTCGCATCAACTGGCGGATCGGAAGGCGCCGCCCCATGCATTTCCTGCCTACCCTGTGCGGCCGCAAACATCGTGATCTTTACGCGCAAGTCTCCGTCGGATGCTTCCAGCTCCTCGACCCCTGATCCATGCATCAAGCCAATGAGCTTTGAGATCATCTTGAAGTCTTCGCTTTTCATGGCTCCTTTTCGTCTCCAAGACTCATCTTCTTGCGTCGCAAACGTCGAAGCCATTCAGCCATCGATCCTCGATGGAGCTGCGTGCCAGCCATATGCTGGGCAACACTAAAAACAGTTCGCCAAAACAACGCCAATAACAAAAGTACCTACTTTCATGCATATGATGCATATAGCCCCGGCTGACGGCAGCTTCTTTTTTCCGCCGTCAAGCACCTCCTGTCGGAAGAGACCGGACGCCTTCTACACAGCAGCCGTTGCTATCGCCGGCCTGGCCCTCCCTCGGCCTCAGCAAACGCCTCCAAGCCAACCAACCTCTGCACAGCGATCAGTACAAAGACGGTTGCTCCGATCAACATCGTCGAAATTGCCGATATAATCGGACTTGCGTCCTCCTGTATCGCGGCAAAAATCTTGACTGGCAGAGTTGTGGCGTCGGGTCCGATTAGGAAGAGCGTCACGGTCGACTCGTCGAACGAAATGATAAAACTGAAGATGAGTGCCGTGACAATGCCCGGCCGCATCAGTGGAAGAATAACCTTGAAGAACATCACGACGGGCGTCGCGCCCAGATTCATCGCCGCCTCCTCGACATCCTTCTCAAGGCTCCGCATGTTGTTCAGGATCGGTCGATAAGCGAAGGGTAACGCTAGGATTGTATGGGCCAGCACAATGCCGCTATACGTTCCATTCCAGCCGAGCGATCCGATCACGGTCAGCATCACGACACCCATTGCGGCGTGCGGCAATACCAGCGGCACCAAAATCATGAACTCGAATGATGCGCGGCCCCAAAAATGGCGGCGCGCGGTCACCAATGCGGTTGTCAGCGCTAGGGCAGTGCTCGCCACCGCGACAACAAAAGCAATGACGACGCTGTCGGCCGCCGTTAAAATCCACTCGTCGCTACTGAAGAATTGACTGTACCACTTCAGTGAAGGCTGGCTGAGCGGAACTTCGATGAATCCCGACTCGAAGAATGAGGACAGCACCACGACCACAATCGGTGCGAGCAAAAAGGCGAGCACTAGGACGGCGACTATGCGGCAAGCGACTTTCATCCTACCTCCCTAAGAGGCCGCACTTTTCTTCGCACGAGCCTCGAGTAGCTGCAGAGGCAGCACGACCGCCAGGGCAGCGACGCAAAGAATCATCGCTAGCGCCGCGGCCTTCGGAAAATTGAAGAGTTGAAAGACATCTTGATAAATTTGCGCACCAAGCATCTTGTCACGCATGCTGCCGAGCAACAGAGGAGTGACCACCGATCCCATTGACATCAGAAACACGATGATGCTGCCCGTCACGATCCCAGGAAAGCTCAACGGCAACAGTACCCTGCGGAACGTTTCAAACGGTCCCGCGCCGAGACTGGCTGCCGCCTCCTCCAGTGATTTGTCCAGCCGGATCAGAACTGTCACTATCGCAAGGATCATGAAGGGTGAGAATACATGAACCAGCCCGATCACGATGGCGGTCGGACTGAACAGGATTTCTAATGGACCCGCGATCAGGCCTGATGACATCAACGCCTGGCTAATGACCCCTTTCTTGCCCAGGATCACTATCCAGCCGTACGTTCGCACGACGACGCTTACCAACCAGGGCATCATCAGAATGATGAGAAAGATGTCGCGCCTTCCCGGATATCGCGCGATCCAGTAGGCAGTGGGATAGCTTATCAGGAGCGAAATCGAGGTCGTGAGACCGGCCAACCAAATCGTTCGATAAAGAGTCTCAATGTAATCTTTACGCGCCAAGACTGCCTGGTATTGCGCGAAGCTCAATTCGTTGTTCGACGTGAACGAGCCGACCACGAGTGAGATGACACCGATCGCCAGAAGCATCAACGGTACGCTAGTTGGAACGAGAAGAAGAAATTGGGAGTCGACTTTTACCGGCCGCGCCTTGAACAACATTCCGCTGCCGCTGTGCCGCCGGGTCGTCCTCTCAGTTCCGACATCCGTCATTGACCCGCCGCTTTCCAATTTATTGCTTACTTGACCTGAGAGTAGATTTGTTCGACCAAATTGACCCGCTTCTCCTGGTTCGCGGCAAGCACCGAACAGTCTGGCTGGTAAAGTTTCGAACGCAACGATTGCGGCGAACCAACCTCCTTGAGCTGTTCCTGGCTAAGCGCGGCAGTTTGATTGAGCGGTAGGAAGCCAGACGCATCAAGCATGGCCAATTCTGGTGCTGGCCTTAAAGCATAGTTTATCCAGGCTTTCACGGCGTCCAGATTCTTCGCGCCTTTCGGCACGATCAAGAAATATGACAGCAGCAATCCTCCTTCGGAGGGTATTGTGATATCGACGTTCTTTACACCGGAAGCCCGCATGGTCCAGACGCGGCTCGAATAGTAGGCTCCCGCCGTGACCTCTCCGCGCGACAGCAGGGCATTCATCTGAGCAGTGGAGTTCGTGACAGTCAGAGCATTACGCGCGATCGACGTAAGCAGAGGAATGCCGGGCTGAATGTTGTTTTCGTCGCCCCCTCCGACTTTCGCAAAGAGAACCAAATCATTGGGAGCAGCATAGATCGGCCGGGCGATAGCGACTTTATCCTTGAATTTCGGGTCGGCCAATGCCCGCCAGGACTCGAAGTCTGACGCTTTTGCCTGATCGCTGTTGAATGCGGCCCCGTAATACTGAAAGTAGATGCCGAAAGCGTAAACTTCGCCGTTCTGGTCTATCAGATAGGACGACTTCTCGAAATTAGCCAGTTCGGGGAAGTCTTCCTTCTTAAAGCTTTCCAGCAATCCATCCTTTTGGAGATTTGCGGCGTTGTAGCAGGTGCCCAGTGCGACGTTGAACTGAGGTTTTCTCGCTTGGGCTCTTAACGTCGGCTCCGGATCCGACCAGTCGCGGATCTTGACCACGATACCGGACGACGCGGAGAACGGCTTGCCGACTTTCTCTCGCCACATCTCGCTGTTGCCTCCTCCCCAGGTGCCCATGACAACTTCTCCGTCGGCGGCGCACGCAACCGTCGTCGAAAGGCTGAACAAGCTCAGGGCCATCAATAGACCGGCAGCGTGCTTCACTTCCGCACCTCCTTGTTCGCGAAAACGATGGCGTCCTCCAAATCCCATGCCAACTTGACCTGAGTTCCCGGAAGCAGGCCTTGCTGCTGCACATGCCGGGCCGTCGTATCCACCACCACGACCTTGTCGTCGACCACAACGCTTTGACGGACGGTCGCGCCCATATAGATGTTCGCCACGATCTGGCCGACCATAAGACAACTGTTACCCCACACTTCGCGTCCCACACGTACGTTCTCGGGACGAATCGATATCGCGACTTCTGCGCCGATTTTCATCTCTGGAGTTGCCACTATCAGAGCGTCGGCCGAGACCTCGCTCAGGTGCAGACTCGCACCGTTTTTCTCGAGAGACTGCACGTGGCCGACGAAGATGTTGATATCCCCGAGGAAGCCTCCGACGAATGCATTCTTCGGGTTCTCGTAGACCTCACGCGCGCTGCCCAATTGTTCGAGCTTTCCATGATTGAAAACGGCTATCCGATCCGACAGGATCATCGCCTCTTCCTGATCATGAGTCACGAATACGAATGTTGTGCCGACTTGGTGCTGGATACGCTTCAATTCGATCTGCATCTGGCGGCGCAGCTTGAAGTCCAGTGCACCGAAGGGCTCATCCAGCAGGAGAACGGACGGGCCAGTGACCAGCGCGCGCGCCAGGGCCACGCGTTGACGTTGACCGCCCGATATCTGTTGTATCCGACGTCGTCCGAGCTCGCTCAGATCCACCAACGCGAGCGCCTCGCGTACTCTTGCTACGATTTCGTCGCGTTTGACCTTTTTCACCGCCAGCCCGAAGGCGATGTTCTCCTCGACAGTAAGGTGCGGAAATAGCGCCAAACCTTGGAAGACCAAGCCGACGGGACGCCGATAAGGCGCAACGCCCGTCATCACATGGCCGCCGATCTTGATTGATCCCGCGTCCGGCTGCTCGAACCCCGCGATCATGCGCAAGGTCGTTGATTTACCGCAGCCTGACGGTCCCAAAAATGTCAAAAATTCGCCCTGCTTGACCGTCAATGACAAGTTGTCGACGATCGAGTTATCTCCAAATCGTTTCGACACTTCGATGATTTCGAGCGCGGCCACTCTATCCGCGTCGGAATCGATCGAGCATGCTGGCGGTTCGACGATCCTGACGGCGCGGTTAGGCATTGCTCAACTCGAATACCGGTGCTTCTTGTGGCCGCCGCTCCTTGAACAGGCGGCCTACCCCCGTTGAGGTGACATCGATCTTCATCCTTCGGAGTGCCGCCCAAAGAGAGGCTTGGTTCGAGGTGACAACCGGCAGGTTCAATTCCCTTTCCAATCGGTCGATTTGATCCATCACCAGCAAATTGGTGCAACTGACAAACACGGCGTCACACCTTGAAATGACCTCACGGCTTGAGAGCACCTTGGAGGCAACGTCCGCCGACGAGATGGTCAGGATCTGTCGTCCATCTGCGCAAAAGAAGGAATCGACGGCCTCCACGCCGAAGCCATAGTGCTGCAGAAAGAGGGCCTCTTCCTTGTTGATTAGATCCGGATAGGGAGTGAGCATGAATACTCTGGTCGCCCGAACGGCCTTCAAGGCTTCGATGACGGCTGTTGAAGTGGTGACAGCGGGAATTCCGGTCAACATCGTGATGCGGTCGGCTAGCTTGGCTTCGTTGCCTAGCCCCTCTAGGAAGCTGGCACTCGTACATCCGTAAACTATCACCTCCGGATTCGCCTGTGCGAGATCCGAGGCCGCTCGATCCAACGAGTTGGCCATAGCGAGCTGCGCTTCCTTCGCTATAGCGGTGCCGGGTTTGGTGAGCCTGTTGTGATTGAGCTTGACATTGGGAGGAACGTAGGACGGTAGCTCGGTTTCCATAGCCACATTTATCGGCGGCGCGAGGATACCTATCCGTCGAATGGCGGCCATTACTTCCTCCCTTGTCGATCGCTTTGAGGCTAGCCATTTGGTAGTATTATTTCAAGCTACCAAATACCTCGACTTTCGTGGAGGCGGTTTTGCAAGACCAGCTCAGCGGCCAGCTCGATGAGTTGATCTTGGCGGTTCGCCCGTTTGGCCGCGATACAGAACGCTGGTTAGAGAGCTCATGCGGCCCTGGAGCAATGATGACATCATGTCGCAGATCTCCATTTCGCATCACGGACCCGATGAACCGCAAAACGATATGAGCTGCTCGAATGTGGTCCGACATCGCTCCACACGTATTGTCAGGGCAGCGAGCTGCATCAACTCAGTCGACTGCATGCCCGGGCTATGCGGACACAGGCCTCCTTTAAGGTTTCGTCCGCAGTAGCATATGAGATTCTGAAGTGGGGCGATAAGCCATAGGCCGCTCCGTGCACCACCGCCACCCCTTCGGCATCGAGGAGATACTTGCAAAAGTCCTTGTCATCGGCAAGGACGGTTCCGTCCGGGGTCCGCTTTCCGATCAGGTCGCGGCAGGAGGGGAAGACGTAAAAGGCGCCGGACGGCTTGTCGCAAGCCAACCCGGGCACGGACGCGAGTCCTTCCAGAACCAGATTGCGCCGTCGTTGATATTTCTCTGCTCGCTCTCGAAGCCCCTCTTGCGGCCCGTTCAAAGCCTCGACGGCCGCAGCTTGGCTGATGGACGATGGATTGGCCGTGGCCTGAGATTGCAATTTCGCCATTTGGGATATCAACTTCGCCGGACCCGCGGCATAACCGATGCGCCAACCCGTCATACAATAGGCCTTCGAGACGCCATTGACGACCAGGGTTCGCTCCGCGACGGACTGATCGATCGCCGCCGGCGTACAATATTCGAGCCCGTCATAGACAAGATGCTCGTATATGTCGTCGCTAAGGAGCCAGACGTGCGGATTTCTTCGCAATACATCGATGATTGGCTCCAGCTCCCTGCGCGTGTATACGGCCCCCGTGGGATTAGAAGGCGAGTTCAAGAGGAGCCACCGAGTCCTCGACGTGATCGCACGTTCCAAATCGATCGGATCGAGCTTGAAGTTCCTCGCCGCCGGGCAAGCGACGATTTTGGGTACCCCACCGAAGAACGACACCATTTCCGGGTACGACACCCAGTACGGAGCCGGGATGATGACCTCGTCTCCGTGATCCAACGTCGCCGCCAACGCATTGAATAAGATTTGTTTGGCGCCGTTGGCGACCGAAATTTGACTGACCTTGTAGGAGAGGCCGTTCTCACGCGCGAATTTCTTCGCAATTGTCTCTTTCAGGACTGCCGTACCATCCGTGTTGGTATACTTCGTCTCGCCCCTCTTCATGGCGGCGAGCGCAGCCTGCACGACATTATCGGGTGTGTCGAAGTCGGGTTCACCCTGGGTCAGATTGAGAATTGTTCGCCCCTGAGCCTGCAATTCCCGCACTCGCTGGGCCGCAGCACCACTCTGCGACGGTTGAATTCGATTCACGCGTGCGGCAAACTCGGAGCGGTTGGACGCAGACGCGGCGTCGAAGACTGTCATTGGTAGTTCCTCTCGTCGTTGTCATCTGCCGGATGTGCAGCAGGCCATTCGCGAGCCGATTTCGATTTCAAACCTATCGGCGCAGGAGCGGCCCCCTCATCGATATCGTCCGGATGCACAGGTAATCGCGTCCGTAAAACGGTCCGCACACGCTGGATCAGATTTGCCGGTCTCTCGATCTCGTATGTGCAGAACACCGTTCGCAATCTCGAAATACGATCCATGCAACGTGAGCTGCTTGCGACCTACGCGATCGCACACCACGGAAAACTCATTAGATTGAGCAAGGACTGATCGATCGCAGCCAGCTCCAAGTCGGTGTGATCGTCGTCCAGGCCGCCGCAACACGGCCAGCTCTGTGCGCCACCGGGACCAGACGTTGCATCCATGGAGTCGTGAAGCTTTCTGGTGAGGCCGATACCTTGCCTTTGGCATAAGCGGGGACGCCCCACACCGGGCGTGACCGAGCACAACCAGAGCAGCCCCGGCGGCGTGGAATTCTCCCTCGACACCGAAGGGCGGTACGCGCTGCAACGTTTCTGATGACGAAGATTTCCTCGGGTCTCGCATTGAATATCAATTCGGGTGAAACGCGGCTGTCGCAACATCCGATCACCAGGGCTTCCGGTGACTGCCCCGCGCGCGGCCAATGAATCGAACCTTTGTCGTTCCTGAGGAAAGCGGTCCAACATGAAAGCGGCGTAGCCCTGCATCAATTGTGCGGGAAAGCTCGACACGTCACTGGACATTCCGGATCCTACCACCGATGAGCAATTGCTGTCGGCCTGGCCACAGCGGACAGGATTGACCGATCGCTTATGGGGCCAAATTATCAATCACGCCTCGCCACGACGCCAATTACTAAAGCGCCTGCAACCATGCATGACGAGAATAATCTCGAAATTCGCTGTCGCGGTTGCACTTCAAACCCAAACGCGGCGTCAACTTGGCACGGCTGACGCCATTCCGGTCGGCGCCTAGCTGCCGACGGTATTTCCGAGCGCCTTGATGTTAATCGGCTCTTACAATGCGCTCCGCAAATCAGCTCATCCCGTGCTTGCCTTTGTAGGGCGAGGGTTCAGGCGACTTCCAACCATTCAGCGCGCCCTTCGCGGGACGAAGGATTTCCACCTTCAGGGGATAGCACTTGGGGGTCTGCCCTGGGACCCGCGGCCCACAGTCGCCGCCGGGACAGGCGGATAGCGCACCAAGGAGATTGATCTCCGCGAAGAATTCGATGAAGTCGCCTGGACGAACCGGGCTTGCCTTTTTGATATACTCGTGACTTTCGACATCGAAGCCTGTGCACATAAAGACGTTCATGACGTCGTGCACGTAGCCCTCGGCTTCCTTCGCCGAAATCTTTCTGAAGGCAGATAGGGCTCGAACGAGATTGGAATGGCAACAGTGATCGTAATCTTCACCGGTTATCATTCTTCTCGTGTAAGGGTCGCAGCGTGTTCCGATCACATCGTGAATTCCACAACCATCGGAATCCCACCCATACCATCCCAGACTGTCGTAAGTGATAGTCGCCATCGGCCTCAGGTATGGCATGCTGCTCCACAGGCGATCACCAGTAGAAATGTGCGTCGCATGAATCGCCCGCGTCTTACCGCTGTAGAAGTGTTCAGAAAGATTGTCGCTATTCCAAAGATTAAAATCACCAACCTGCGATCCCTCCACGCTCACGATCCGAAAGAGGTGCCCGGCAGGCACTTCGAACGCGCCGCCATCCCGAGCAGGGATCGTCAACTCCGACACTTTCTCAGCACCGGACCCAACGTTCTGGTAGAATTCCATATCGAGCGCCGGAATTTGTCCGACGGCGTAGACCGTTTCTTTGCGCGCCGACCGGCGAGTCTGAGCATTCTCCGGCTCGGGCATCGAAATGGATCTGGAAGTCATTTGAGTGTCTCCTAAGAGGAATTCGACTGCTGAGACTAAGATCGTCAGGCGTCCAGGACCGACTTTAGAAACGCCTGGGTTCTCGCGCTTTTCGGTTGAGAAAAGAACTGGTACGGCTCTCCTTCCTCGACAATTCGGCCGTGATCGAAGAAGCAAACCCTGTCGGCGATCTCTCGCGCGAAGGACATCTGATGCGTTACCATGATAACCGTCAGTTCCTTTTGGTGAGTCAGCTCCCGAATGACCGCTAGCACCTCGCCAACGAGTTCAGGATCGAGCGCCGAGGTCACCTCGTCGAATAGGAGTATTTTCGGTCTCATCGCCATTGCTCTCGCGATCGCAACCCTTTGTTGCTGACCGCCTGACATCCTCGCAGGGTAGTAGTCGCACCGATCTTCCAGTCCCACCCTTCGAAGCAGCTCCTTTCCGAGGCTCACGGCTTTCTCCTTCGGCATCTTGAGGACGCGAATCGGTCCCTCGGTCACGTTTTCAAGCGCCGTAAGGTGAGGAAAAAGATTAAAGCTCTGAAAGACCATGCCGACATCGCTCCGAATCGTACGTGTTTGCCGGGCCGATGCTTGGCGTGCTGCGCCGGTCGAATCGCACGACCACAACTCACGGCCGCAGATAGAGACACTGCCTCTGTCGATTCCCTCCAATGTCATGAGAACCCTGAGGAGAGTTGATTTTCCCGATCCACTCGGACCGATGACCACAAGCTTTTCACCCTGTCCGACTTCGAGATTTAGGTCATTTAGGACCGTGGACGCCCCAAAACGTTTTGTAACGTTCCTTAGCTGTACTGAGAACGGTCCGGCCGACATTACCGCCATCCCTTCTGGGACAGTCGCTCGAGCCTGTTGATGAGAAACGCGCCGGCAATGCTGAGGACGAGAAACATTATCCCAACCATCGTTATGGGTTCAAAGTACTGAAACCGCCTGGCTCCTTCCGCCTGAGCAACGGCCATGAGTTCCCAAACGGATATGGATGCGAGCAGCGGCGTGTCCTTCAGCATGTAGACGAAGTAACTTCCGGCATTTGGAATGATGAATGGGATCATCTGTGGAACAATGATCCGCCGATATGTGTCGAACGTTGAGAGATTTATGGATGTTGATGCCTCCCATTGCCCGGCCGGAACACCGATCATTGCGGCACGGTAGACCTCGGCCATATACGCACTGTAGTGCAAGCCGAGAGCAATGACGCCGGTCACCAGCGGGCTGATCACGACGCCTGCCGAAGGCCCCACGAAGTACAGAAAATAGATCAGGACCAGGAGCGGCACCCCTCTTGCGAATTCGACGTAGCCGCGAACTAAGATTTTGGTCAGACGGTGCTTAGCGCTGTACAGCGCAAAGAGAAGGAGGCCGCCAAGCAGGGAGGCGATAAAACCGAGGACGGCGGCGAGCAATGTGGTTTGCGCCGCGACCACGAGTTGCGGAAGCAACTCCCAGGCATATTGGAAATCGACCTTCATGCCGACCAGCCCCTGGTTGCGCCGTGCGTTGGCTTACCCTGCCATAACCCGAGACGTCGCTCTGCGTACGCGATTGCCGCTCCTATCAATTGCGCCGCAGCCACATAGAAGATCATGACAACGAGATAGATCGGCACGGTCTGAAAGGTTCTGATATTGAGAGAGTAGGCTTCAAAAGTCAGTTCCGGAACGGTCGCCAAGGCGGCAACCGAGGTGGCTTTCAATACCAGGATGCTGAGGTTACCGAGAGGTGGTATCATCGACAGCATTGCTTGAGGAAGAATGATCCGGCGCATCATCATTGATGGCACCATATTGATCGCCAAGGCGGCGTCATACTGGCCCCGCGGGATAGCGCCGATCGCCGTCCTGACGACCTCAGCTCCATAAGCCCCGAAGCACATGCCTATGGCGAGTGTGGCCGCCCAAAAGGCGGAAATCGCAACCCCGAAGAACGGCAAAACAAAGTAGAGCCAGAACAGGACGACCACCAGAGATATGCCCCTGAAGATCTCGACATAGAGCAAACTGATGGTTCGGATCCACCAGCTCTTGGATGTCCTGGCGATACCGAAAACGAGCGCGCAAGCGAACATCAATACTGTCGAGAGCGCGTAAAGGGCCATCGTCGTTACCGCACCAGAAAGGAGCAGCCATCTACCCTCGTAGAGCGCCGACATCTGTCACCGTCCGCTTCGGGCACGAGTCCTACTGCTTACAAAGAGTATCGAGCTTGACGTCGGCCGCCGGCACTTCGTTCTGCGTCATGCCGTACTTTTTCAGGATCTCAACATATTCCGAAGAATGCACGATCTTGAGCATCTCGGCATTAAATGCGTCCCGAAGCTCCGAATCCTCCTTACGGAAGGCAAATGCGCCGTAGTCTTGCTTCGGCTTGCCATCTATGAGCAGGCCCGTGTATGGTTCGGCGACTTCCAGGGTCGGATCGTTCTTTGCGTTCCAGCGTGCAGTTACCGATATAAGCAATGCCCCGTCGATCCTGCCCGCTTTCAGGCTCGCGACATTGGAGGGGATGTCCGGAAAACGCGTGATTTGGCTATCCTTCACGCCGGCCTTGACTGCATTCTGTGTCGGCTGGCCACTTATGTTGCCACCAACCTTGATGTCCTCGTGTTTGACGATGTCGTCAAGACTATGGATTTGCTTGGGATTGCCTTTGCGAACGAGAAGACCTTCCTGAACGGTGAAGTTGGGCTCGGTGAAGAGAACCTGAAGGCAGCGCGCGGGAAGGATATAGAGTCCGGTCGCGATAAAATCGAAACGTTTGGCTTGAAGTCCCGGGATGAGCGATCCGAACGCAACCACCGTTCCTTCGATCCGCTCTACTCCAAGGCGGTTGAATGCGAGCTTTGCGAGATCGTAGTCTGACCCGGCCAATGATCCATCGGCCTGCTTGAACGCGAAGGGCGGCTCGTTGCTGAAGCCGAGGGTAAGGCCGCTCTTCTTTGCGTCGTCCAGCCTGGCACCGGCAAAACTCGATGACGAGAAAGTCAGGAAAGCGAGTGCTAGAAAAATATGCAAAGTTCGTAGCATGTGTTTCCTCATCTGTCTCGAATGCGTCGCCATTGACACACCGGCATCTCTTTTGGCTTCTGCTCAGTTTGGATTGAGCCAGACTCGCATCCTACATATCTGAAGGGTTATTCGGAACCGCAGCAATTCAATTAGCGTAATGGATGCATTACTTGCTGTAATATCGAGGACGCGCGACTTGCCGGATCCTCCCGATTCCTCAGGAAAACGTGGTCAAGTTGGCTGTGCGTACCGCCGCGACCCGCGCGTCTACAGCACTGCACGGAAGAAGTGCAATTTATCGAATTGTTTGCCCTTGCACGAATTCGAACCGCCCCATCAAATTCTCCAGAGTGCTCCTCACGATTTCGGAAAACCGGACCGCCTGCGCCGTCTTCTTCGAATGGCGCGGATAGACGAAAGCATAGTTGAGCCTTGCCGACGTCTTGCAAGGGCGAACCACGACATCTCGCTCTGCTAGCAGCGCTGCGCTGAATGGATCCGATATCGACACACCCATTCCGGCTCCCACCATTTGGCACGCGATGAACGCCGACGACACTTCAACCCAAATGTTCGCGGCAAGGCCAGCTTGTACGTACATTCCATCAACGATCTGCCGCAACAACGTCGTCCGGTCCAGCGCAATAAAACGGTCCTCGATCAGATCACTGGGGAGAATCGTCTTATTCGCCGCAAGTGGATGATCGGGATGAAGCACCGCAACGGGAACCAATTCGGCGAAGGAATGCGACGTCAACATTTCAAATTGAGTCGGGAGCATTACTATCCCAACGTCGAACCTAAGTCCCGAAGCCCAACGTTCGACTTCGCGTCTTTCCCTGACTTCCAAAGAAATCGAAACACTCGGAAACTCCTTCGAAAATTGGGCCAGTGCCGGCACGAGTAGACTTCGGGCGAGTTGTGGCATTGCCACGATCCGAAGGCGACCGCCTCGATTGGCGCGGATTTCTTTGCCGATGCGGGTAAGATCGTCGATATCCAGCAGGATACGCTCGCATTCCCGCGAGAAGGCTTCTCCTTGAGGAGTCGGAACCAGGCGCCCACCAAGCCGGTTGAAGAGCTTGAATCCCAGCTCCGCTTCAAGGGCAGACAGCGAACGGCTTACCGCTGGTTGGGTCAAATGAAGTCGAGTTGCGGCCCCGGTGACCGAACCGGTCACGATTACACTATGCAGCGCGCGCAACTTTTGAAGGTTCAAAGCCAACTCCCCCTTAAGATTGCTGCTCCTTGCAGGCGCGCGAAACACGCCGGCGAAGCGTGCCAATCGCCGCGACAGACGCGTTAGATCTTTTCTTCTTTCAGCTTGGATTTTTTCTCAACTCGACTCGCGGTAAGCCCTAGAAGGCTTTCCAGCGCCGCAACTTGCGGTGCGGGAAGATACTTCCTTCGAAGCTCGATAATAGCGGGGCCGAACGTCTTCTGGATCGGTTGCCCGAACATTTCGAATATTTCCGCGAAGTAGATCTCGTGCCGCAATAGGGAGTCAGCAAGATTAACTATCGGCTTATTTCGCGTGTAGGAGCCGCCTTGCGCACGAATCTCCGCCACCAGAGCTTCTTCGAAATCCACTGTAAGGGTTACAAGATGCGGTGCGATTCCCACGGGAATGCCGTTTCCCTCGTGGAGATAAGTTCGCGACTTCGCACCGAATTGAAACTTCTCGACTTGAGTCCCGAAAAGGATGATGAGAATCGCAACCCCGCGGTCTGCAGCACGTCGAAGCGCGTCGCGGTGCGGCAGCAGTATTTTCTCTTCTGTTTTTACCCAAATGTGTGATTTCGCTCCGTCGATCATAGCCTCCATCTTGGCGGCGATCGCGTCCTCGCCGTTAATGGTCCATACGTAGCCACCGTCGTTGGACTGTGAAACAGCCGGAATCGTTCGGATCAACTTTGCGCAGCGCTTGCTCGTCGCTGTCGCAATTCGCTCAAACAGAACCTTGGGCGCTACCGCCACATACCGCAGTGGAGTTTCGGAGATCGGTTGAGCCGCCTCCTTCTTTGCCAGACTCTCGAGGACAGAATATGCGTTCGCCTTGGGTAAGCCTGCAAGTTTGGCTACTTCGTAGGCAGTCGCCTGCGAAAGCTCATAGAGCGCGAGGTAGGCACGCGCTTCGTACTCGCTAAAACCCAGAGCGAGCAAGTCTGGCATCAACTCACTTAGATTAGCTTGCTTATCGCCGCTCACCCGATTTTTCCTGATTTGAGCCAAGCAGCGCCCCCACCCGTCGACAAGAAGTGCTTTGCCTCAGTTGATCAATTCGCCTTCGAAGCTTGATTGTCACGCCCTAGCTGACCATTCCGACGTAGCTCCTTGCCGCTCGACGCCGTCGGCGCTCAATTTTGATAGAAGCGCAAGTCTTTGATATCCAGCGGGCAAAGCGAAACTAACATGGGTAGCAGCCTTTATGACTATGGCTTTCGTGTCAAGTGCATGACTTGATCGCGATGGCGCGTTCGACCAGATCGCGACCAGCCGATCGCAAAGCCAGCCAAAGCGAGCGCTCGAGATGAGATGGCCACAATCATCGACCTAATCAGGCCCACCCGACTCGCCAGATTTTCCGGAGAGCGGACTGGGGGCACAGTCTCAGCCTCCAAGCAACAGAGGACCCTGCCCAAAATATCCTGTCGGGGCGCCCCCTCGGAGAACATATTCCCATTACGGCCGCTCAAAACGAGACCTCGCTACCATTGCATCCAACGGCCAACCACCAATAATTTGCGCGTCGGCACAAGAACCGCGATGGGATGTCCTGACTACGGACCCCTCGGACGTTGATCGGATTGCAGTGCAGCAGACATCTGGCGAACTGTCTCGCTATCTATGGTGGATCGGATAAGTTGCTCTCTGGATGTTGCTGACGCAAACTGGGTTTATCTCGCGCCGCTCGCCTTTTTTGATCCGCCGTCACGTCCAGCAAAGCCTTCCGAATGACGAGACGATCCCGCGACTCCATCATATTGATGTCATGGGGCGACACCTATGATTCGCTCAAAGGCAATCGCGGCAGGAATTTTGGTTCGTCCCCGTACTTCCACGTGCCAAAGCGTGCGCGATATCTGCAGATCCTTCATTTTTATCGCCTTGAGCCGGCCAAGCTTGATCTGATCGCCAATGGTTGATGTTGAGACGATCGAGACACCAAGACCGCATGCGACAACTTGCTTGATCGCTTCCGTGCTGCCGATTTCGAGGGTTTTGCGCGGCCGCACGCCATGGTTCAACAGCGCCTGCGCGACGATCTCCCGTGAGCCGGAGCCTGGTTCCCGAACGATCAGGATTTCATCTTCGAGGGCCGCCGCATACACGTGATTTTCCGATAATGCGAAGGCGTGAGTCGGACCTGCTATCAGGCTCATCATGTCCGTCCGCCAGGCCGTACTGACGAGATCATCGTCTTCGACCGGTCCTTCCACGAGGGCGATCTCTATTTCATGCGCGCGCATCATTCCGGCAATATCCCGCGTGTTGGCGCTTACCAGATGCACATCGATGCTCGGATACCTGCGCCGGAAGCTGCCTATGTACTCAGCGATCATGTAGGTCGCGATCGTGGTGCTTGCCCCGATGTGAAGCGATCCGCTCGCGAGGTTGCGCAGCGACGACAGTTCCTCTTCGGCGGCCCGCTCGGCAGCGAACAGATTTTCTGCGTGCCTGAGAAGTGCCCGCCCCTCGCGGGTCGTACGTACTCCTTTCGATGTACGATCCAGCAAGCGACAGCCCACTTGCAGTTCGAAATCGCGTACTCCTTTCGAGACCGCGGGCTGGCTAACGCGCAAGATGTCCGCTGCTCGCGAAAAGCTTCCAGCCTCAGCGACGGTGGTAAAGAAGCGGAGGAAATGCAAATTCATTGGCATAACGCCTGCTTATCGGCCTAGATCAAAATTCTACTGTTATGAGCCCTTGGTTCTCGGGCATAGCCTTGTCGGCTGGCGAGGGACTCATGGCTCCATGCAAAGATCTTCCCAAATCGAGCAAGGTAGACGCGCCTGCCGGTCGTTTGGTTGCATTGCTTCCCGGCATCCTCTTATGCGTGCTCCTGACGCTGCTGTCGATTGGAATCCAGGAGGCCGAGGAGCACATCTTCCAACATCCCTATGTTGAAGCCTTGGTCATCGCCATCCTGCTCGGGATGATGATCCGCAGCGTCTCAACTACTTCCGAGCGCTGGAAGGTCGGAATCGCCTTCAGCGCGAAACAACTTCTCGAAGTGGCCGTGATGCTGCTCGGGGCCTCGATCAGCTTTGGGGCAATCCTGCCTTCCGGATTATTTCTGATTGCCGCGATCGTCGGAACGGTTGCGGTCACGCTTGCCGTGAGTTTCGGCCTCAGCCGCATGCTCGGCCTACCCACTAAGCTTTCGCTCCTGATCGCCTCCGGAAATTCCATTTGCGGCAATTCCGCGATCGCCGCGGTCGCCCCCGTTATAGGGGCAGATGGCGATGATATCGCGTCATCGATTTCCTTCACCGCGGTCCTTGGCGTGCTGATGGTGCTCGGGCTTCCACTGCTCATTCCACTCTTGGAGCTCTCGGCTACTCAGTACGGGATTCTCGCCGGCCTCACCGTGTACGCCGTTCCCCAGGTGCTTGCCGCGACCGTTCCGGCAGGAATCGTCAGCACTCAAATTGGCACCGTGGTGAAGCTCGTTCGGGTCCTCATGCTAGGGCCGTTGGTGGTCGGCTTGTCGCTTGTCGCACCACGCCTGCGTGGCGAAGTCGCGCCCGGCAAGCGCATTAACCTCATCAAATTGGTACCTTGGTTCATCATCGGCTTCTTGGTACTGGCCGGCCTTCGTTCGTTGCAGATCATACCCAGCAGCGTTGCCGCCCCCGTTGCGAAGCTCGCCAGCGTGCTAACCGTAGTCTCCATGTCCGCACTCGGGCTGGGTGTCGATATCCGGGTGCTTTCGAAGGCCGGCGGGAAAGTCACGATTGCGGTGACCTTGTCTCTGATACTTCTGCTCGCGATGAGCCTCGGCCTGGTTCAACTCTTCAAGTGAGGGCACTCTCTGCTTAACTTCGGGTTGCCAGCTGCGGTGAACATCGGGTTCACCGAAAGGATGTTGCAGGATGTGGTCGTATCACTTAATACTACCCCATACAAGTCAGCTTGTTGAGGATCGATGGGGACCTCCGCGGGTACTGTACAGGCACTACTTCCGCCTTGCATCGTTAAGTCGGCGCAATGAAGGCCGTACCTAAGCAGTTCGAGCCAGAGGCTGCTGGCGCGCTTAACGGCGTCCGTGTCGTGGACCTTTCGCGTCTGGTCGCCGGGAATATGCTCACCCTGCAGCTCGCCGACTTCGGAGCCGAAGTCATCAAGATTGAGGACATCGTCTCGGGCGACCCTCTGCGCGCTTGGCGGGTCAACGATGTCAGCATCCATTGGAAGACCTACGCCCGGAACAAGAAGAGTGTCGCGCTAGACCTTCGCGACGAGAGAGGTCGGACGATCCTATCGGATCTGCTCGCGACGGCGGACGTGCTGGTCGAGAACTTCAGACCCGGAGGTCTGGAAAAGCTGGGTTTGTTGCCCGAGGTCCTTCGAGCACAGAATGCAGGACTGATCATCGTGAGAATCTCGGGATGGGGGCAGACCGGTCCCTATCGGGACAGGCCCGGCTTCGGCACTCTGGTCGAAGGCATGTCAGGCTTCGCTTCCCGCAACGGATTCCCTGATCGACCTCCGCTGCTGCCACCCGCCACGCTCGCCGATATGGTCGCGGGCATTTACGGATTTGGGGCAACCATGGTTGCGCTCAGGCATCGAGAAGTGAGCGGGGGTAACGGCCAGGTTATCGACTTGCCCTTGTTAGATCCGCTTTTTTCCCTCCTCGGTCCCGAAGCCGGAATCTATCAACTAACACAGCAGGTACGCCCGCGGACCGGCAGTCGATCGCTTACCGGAGCGCCGCGCAACACATTCCGTACCAGCGACTCTCGCTGGATCGCAATCTCCGCCTCGATGCAAGTTGTGGCCGAGAGGTTGTTCCGGACTATCGGTCGCCCTGACATGATCGTGGATCCCCGATTTTTGACGAACTCTGATCGCATCAAAAACGCCGATGCTTGCGAGGAGCCTATCGCGGAATTCATTGCCGCGCGGACGCTTGAAGATAACATGAGTATATTCGAGCGGGCAGACGTAACTGCTGCACCAATCTACGACATCGATCAATTCTTGGATGACCCCCATGTTCAAGCTCGCGAAATCGTCGTTGGGTTACCGGACTCCGAACTCGGAACGGTTTTAATGCACAACGTGGTCCCGAGGCTCGAAACTACGCCCGGAAGGATTCGGATGCCCGCTCCGGATCTCGGTCAACACACGTTTGCGATTCTGCGCTCCCTCGGCATCACGCAGGCCCGGTTGGAAGAACTGCGCGAGGCTGGCGTCATCGTGCAGGCTAAGCCATCATCCCAATGACCCGTAGGCGACCGGAAGACACCAGTGTACCGATCTCTGCTTTATGTCCCCGCCTCATCTGAGCGCTTCATTGCAAAGTCGGCGCTTTGTGGCGCCGATGCCATAATCCTGGATCTTGAAGACAGCGTCGCGCCCGCACAGAAGGAGGGGGCACGCAATAGGCTTGCGTCGTCGATAAAACGATGCGCTGCCGCAGGAGCTGACATTTGGGTGCGTATTAATCGACCTCTGTCGGCTGCCGTCCGAGATATCGAGGCTTCGGTGCTCGGTGGTGCCAAGGGCATTCTGATTACAAAAGTCGAGGGCGCCGAGCACGTGCGGTTGCTTCTAGAGGTTGCTGAGCGAACCGAACGGGATCATGACCGTCGCGAGCCACTCCAAGCGATCGCAGTCATCGAGTCCGTCAAGATTTTGGCCAAAGCGGACGACATCGCACGCGCCCACGAGCGGGTGATAGGCCTGATGGGCGGTAGTGAGGACTTAGCGCTATCGATGGGAGCTAATCCCACTCATGAGGCACTTAAGATACCCAAGATGCTGGTTCACATGGCCGCTGCCGGAGCCGGAAAATACTCGTTCGGATTGTTCGGCTCCGTTGCGGACTACAAGGATGTCCGACTAATGCGCGAGCTAGCGGAGGAGGCATTCGGTCACGGAGTTACGGGTGCGACCTGTGTCCATCCTTCAGTGGTACCGATCCTAAACAATGCCTTTGCACCGTCCGACGCTGATGTCGCAAGGGCGCAATTGATCATCGAGACCGCCCGTCAGCAAACCGAACGTGGCGTCGGCGCCTATTCGCTGGAAGGCAGGATGGTCGACGAGCCCGTCGTCGAACGTGCCCGGCAACTCTTGGAGCGGGCGCGGCGCCACCGGCGTGCCGACGCAAGCTGATCAGAGCGTTAGAGTGTCGGCCTGCGGTAATCTGGGCTATTGATTCACAGCGCTCTATGAGCGGCCAGCAAACGTCTGGCGTTCGCGCTTCATCGCCTTGTCGACTTCCGCCGACAGAAGAGCCGTAACCTCGTCTTCGTATCGCCGGACCTGCGGGTCCCTTAAGTCCCGAGGGTGGGGTAGCTTGATCGCCACGTCCGCAATTATTCGCGAGGGCCGTGAGCTCAGAATAAGCACTCGATCGGCAAGCTGAACGGCCTCTGATACACTATGAGTTATCATCACGATAGTTCGATTGGCCTCGACCCAGAGGTTTTGTAGATCCTGGATCATGTAGTTCTTTGTTTGCACGTCGAGTGCGCCGAACGGCTCATCGAGTAGCAGCACCTCCGGATCGTAACTAAGTGCCCGAGCGATGGCGACGCGCTGTTTCATGCCGCCCGACAGAGACGATGGATAGGCATTCTCGAACCCCGAAAGGCCTGTCAGACGAAGCCACTTCCTCGCCCGCTCCTCAGCTTCCTGCCGTGGCACACCTTTGATGTCCAGGCCCAGCGTCGCATTACGCAACACCGTAAGCCAGGGGAACAGCACGAACTCCTGAAAGACCACGCCACGGTCGGGTCCTGGCCCCACCACGAGTTCGTTGTTGATTAGCAGTTCCCCCTGGCTTGCCTTCTCGAATCCAGCGATCAGGTACAGAAACGTCGACTTGCCGCAACCGCTTGGACCGATGATAGCCACGAATTCCCGTTCGTTGATCGTGCAAGAAATGTCCTCCATCGCCAGCACGTTTCCGAAATACTTCTGGACATTCTTGGCGACAATCTTGGGCTTGGTACCGGCACCGTCGCGCAGCGGGAGTATTTTTGCCGTTTCAACGCTCATTGAGTACTCCCCATTTCTCGATGGTAGCAGCTTCGATCTTGCCAACCAGAACGTTCTCAAGAAGATAGCCGAGCGCCGCAATCATCATCACGCCACCATAGATGACGCCAATGTTCATGTATTCGGAGGCGTCATAGATCATGAAACCCAGGCCATAGCTGCTGGCGGCCAGCATCTCGGCGGCGATCAGAGCGCGCCAGGCGTAACCTGTACCGAGCCGTGTGCCGGTGATCAGGCAAGGAAAAATGCCGGGAATAATGACGCGCCAAAATACCTGCCGTCGGCTCGCGCCCATCGACCAAGCCACCCAAAGCATTTTGACGTTCAGCATTTCGATGCCGCTCGCGACGATGTATATCATTTCGAAAACCGCTGCGAGAAATACGACTAGGATGGTCGTGCGGTTATCGATACCCATGACCAACAGCAGGACGGGGGTCCATGCTAGCGTCGGCACAGGCATCAAGATGCTAATGATTGGCTGAAACACCAGCCGCGCCCGCTGACTCATGCCAAGTCCAACCCCGAGCAGGGTACCTATGATTACCGCAAGTGATAATCCCGAGAGCAAGCGCAGCATGCTGTCTGCCACGTGCCACAGAATTGCATATGGCGGGTTTCCGTTTGGGCCGGATTGCACCCAAAGCTTGTTGAGGATCGCGGACGGCGCCGGAAACAAGAAGCCGTTTATCAACCCTAACCGCGAGCACACCTCCCAAGCCACCAGCGGCACCAGGATCAGCGCGATACGAGCCATCGGTATCGCGAGACCGGACGAGGCTGGGGACCGAGTATATCGCTGCAGACGGATGCCGGATGTGTCCACGCTCATCGATGGCTACCCACTTTTCCGTTACCGTGCCAGCGGTGAATGGTAAGTGCTTCGAGCGAGCCAAACACGCCACGTTCGATAAGGAGACCGATCAGGGCCAGGCATACGATGCCGACGAACATCGTGGATACGTCCATATAGGAACGCGCCGCGAATATCATGAATCCGAGGCCATGGGTCAACGCAGCTAGCATTTCGGCCGCGACCAGCGTGCGCCACGAATGCGCCATTCCAAGCTTCAGCCCCGAGATCAGCGCCGGCAGCGCACCGGGTAACAGCACACGCCGAAAGATATCAAACCGGCTTGCGCCCATGCTGCGCACGACCCACAAGGAGTGTCGGCCGATTGCGCGCACGCCCTGGATAGTACTGTACAGAATCGGAAAGAAGGCACCGAGGAAACAGACAGCAATGATCGTGATATCGCCTTGACCGAAAATGACCAGGAAGATCGGAGCCCAGGCAACTGCCGGTAGCGGCAGTAACAGGCTCAGGAGTGGGGAAGCAATCAGATAGGCCGTCCTGTTGAGGCCCAGGAAGAGGCCCATTGGGATGGCCAGCACGCATGCCAGAGCGAACGAACTCAGCGCACGCCACAAACTAACGACAATATGCGTCAGCAATATGCTCTTGGCGGGATCGGCTGGATCAAGCAGCACCCACGCGCGCCGCGCGATATTTGATGGCGAAGGCAGGATCGTCGCATTGATCCAGCCGAGACGTACCGTTGTCTCCCATATTAACAGGAAGACGATGATTGGCAGCGCGAACAAGAATGCCGATGCCGCCCCGCGGTACAAGATGCTACGCAGCCTCTGCTCGTCGGCAACACCCGCGAACGGCGCCGACGGCGTCGCGTTAGACATGATGGAGCCCTTAGTTGGTAGATGACGCGAGTTTCGCCGCTTCCTCATAGAATTGATTGCGCACGAGGCTCTTGAAGTCCGGAATGTTGGGAATCTTTCCGGCCGCCTTCATAGACTCGGCAACCGGCATGAGCTCGTCGGTCATCGCGTCGGTCAGCTTTGGATCGACGTTGATCCGCGTCAAGGCAAGCTCCAGCGCCTTTGGATCGATGTCCACGCCCTGCTTGCTGATATCGGCTGCAACCTTGCTGGCGGCATCGTCCGGTTGCGTCTTCATGTACGTGCCGGCATCGATCAACGTGGCAAGATATCGCGCCACGGCCTCGGGATGCTCATCAGCAAACTTGCGGCGCACCAGCACAAGGTTCGGCGATTCACTTACGCCCTTCATCGACTGAATACGCTTTACCACGCCCATCGTCTCGCCAATCGCAACATGCGGCTCCCATGCCACTGCAGCGTCGACAACACCTTGCTGCACGGCGGCTCGCAGGTCCTCAACCTTCATATTGACGATCTGGAAGTCGCCTTCCTTCATCCCGTTCTTGTCTAAAAAGACACGGAAAGTGCTGAAAGAGCCGGATCCGGCAACCGCGCCGATCTTCCTTCCTTTGAGTTCAGCCACCGCTTTGACAGATGAATGGTTCGCGACAATTACGCCGTAGCGATCGCCCCCATACTGATCGGCGGCAATAATGTAGAACAGATTGGGCTGCATCGCAGCCATAGTGATTAGTCGACCTGAGCCTCCGTTGCCGATATCGATTTGCCCGGCGACAAACGCCTTGAGTATTTCGCTTCCAGAGCTATAGCTCCCGATGTCAACCTTAAGGTTGTACTTTGCGCCCCAATCCTTGGTGCGATAAACGTCGTCGGTTGGAACGGCTTGCAGACCTATCTTTATTGTCAGCGCATCTTTGGACGTGGCGTGCGCTGGAATCAGCATCACGCAGGATGCCACAACAAATGCTACACGACGCAACTTGTTTTGGATTGAGCGAGCCATTTTTGTGCCTCCCTGTCGGCAGTTTATGATGCAGTTTGTTCTGCAACTTATTGATCAGGCCGCTGAACGGCTCTTGCTTGCAGCGACTGCCGCAGCAGCGCTCTCACCTGCGATCTTCCCGAATACAGCGCCTGAAGTGAGCCCCGTGCCACCTGGATAGTTATGATAGAACAGCCCCCCGACCAGCTCTCCAGCTGCGAACAAGCCGGGAATCGGAAGGCCGGCTGTATCCTGCACCTGACCGCTCTGGTCAATCTTGAGTCCACCGAATGTGAAGGTGACACCGCACGTGACGGCATAAGCCTCGAATGGTCCTGTATCAATCGTGTTGGCCCAATGGGACTTGCGCGGCGAACTCTCCGCGGAGCGGCCATCTTTCGCATTCGGGTTGAAGGGAACGTCCTGCCGCACCGATGCGTTAAATTCAGCGACGGTCTTGAGAAAGGCGTTGCGATCAACGCCTTCGAGTTGGTCGGCGAGACCCTCCAGGGTATCCGACGTAATCTTGGTGATTTGCCGGATCCTGTATTCGTCGCGCAAAAGGTGATGCACCTTAGCATCGAATACCTGCCAAGCGAACTGGCCGGGTTGCGCTAGGATTTCGCGACCATACTTGGCATAGGTATAATTGCGAAAATCGGCTCCCTCATCAAGGAAGCGTTGGCCTCGGGAATTGACCATGATGCCGAATGGGTAGCTGTGCTTCTGGTAGGCATCCCCTACTGCGAGATCGCCGAACGCCGGAGCATTTTGGTCCCAGCCGACGGCATGTGCTCCGGACCAATGTCCACATGGCATTGCACCAATCGCAAGCGCCATTTGGATTCCAGCGCCGGTATTGAAGCGTGTGCCACGAACTTTCGCCAGGTCCCAGTTTGGTCCGAGATACCGCGCGCGCATTTCCGTATTAGACTCGAAGCCTCCGCACGCCAGGATGACAGCATTTGAATGCAGATCGCGCTCCTTGCCTTGATGCCGGACGCGAACTCCAACGACCCCGCTATTGTCATTGATCAAACTGACCGCGGCAGTTTCGTAAAGAAACTGGATACCCTTCCCTTCCGCGGACTCTAGCAGCATGTCCACGAGACCGGGACCACCACCCCACACTTCCACACTGAGCCCACCCCAGAATTGGAACCGTCCGTTCACTTTGTAGGCTTGCCGCCCATGACTAGTTTGAAACCTAACGCCTTGCTCTCGCATCCACCGAAGCGTCGGCAAGCTGCGCTTGACTAAAATCTCGCATAAGTCAGGATCGGTCCTGAATTGCGTCACGCGAAACATGTCATCGAAAAATTGGTCCTCGGTGTAAGTGCCGAAATCAGTATTGGCTAACGTATCGGGATTGATGTCCGGCACTACGCTTAGCACGTCCTCCACACCATTGAAGACGTATCGCATGGCGCCCGCCGTATAGGTCGAGTTCCCTCCCCGCTCGTCCCGAGGCGCCGCCTCAAGCATGAGGACAGTCGCGCCATTATTGCTGGCGGATATGGCCGCACAAGCGGCAGCATTTCCTGCCCCTACCACGATGACGTCAGCGTCGAATTCACGAGGCATAATACGAGTTCTTTCCTGGCGGGGTCTTGGGCTCGCAGATTCCGCCTTCCCTGCTTCCTGGAATATGGTAGTAGCATGAGATACTATCCTTCAACAGATGTCAACTGCTGCAATTGTTGAGGAAACCCTGATGAAGGTCTTAGTGCCGGTAAAGCGGGTGGTCGATTACAATGTCAAGGTCCGCGTCAAGGGCGATGGATCGGGCGTTGAACTCGCCAACGTCAAGATGTCGATGAACCCCTTCGACGAAATCGCGGTTGAGGAAGCGCTGCGCCTGAAGGAAGCCGGCAAGGCGGCCGAAGTCGTGGTGGTCTCCATTGGACCGGCGCAGGCGTCGGAGACGATCCGCACCGGTCTTGCCATGGGCGCCGATCGCGGCATCCTGGTGAAGGCCGAAGGCACCGTCGAGCCGCTCGCCGTCGCCAAGATCCTCAAGAAGGTTGCAGAAGAAGAGCAGCCCGGCCTGATCATTCTCGGCAAGCAGGCGATCGACGACGACAGCAATCAGACCGGCCAGATGCTGGCTGCGCTGCTGGGCTGGTCGCAGGCGACGTTTGCCTCGAAGCTCGAGGTCGAAGGCTCCGACTTCAAGGTCACCCGTGAAGTCGACGGCGGCCTGCAGACCGTCAAGCTCAAGGGACCGGCGATCGTCACCACCGATCTGCGTCTCAACGAGCCGCGCTATGCCTCGCTGCCCAACATCATGAAGGCCAAGAAGAAGCCGATCGCGGAGAAGACCGTTGCCGATTACGGTGTCGACGTCACTGCGCGCCTCGAAGTTTTGAAGACGGCTGAGCCCGCGGGCCGCAAGGCCGGCGTCAAGGTGAAGGACGTCGCCGAGCTGGTGTCGAAGCTCAAGAACGAAGCCGGGGTGCTCTGATGACTGCGTTGTTGATTGCTGAACACGAACAGGAGGTCCTCAAGGACTCCACCAACAAGGCGCTGACCGCGGCGTCCCAGCTCGGCGGCGACGTCCACGTGCTGGTCGCTGGCGGCGGGCAGGGCACCAAGGCTGCGGCCGAGGTCGCCGCGAAGCTCGCTGGTGTTGCCAAGGTGCTGGTCGCCGAAGGCGAGGCCTACGCGCACGATCTGGCCGAGCCGCTGGCCGCGCTGATCGTTTCGCTGGCCCCGTCCTACGATGCGATCGTCGCGCCCGCGACCTCGCGCTTCAAGAACGTGATGCCGCGCGTCGCGGCGCTGCTCGACGTCATGCAGGTCTCGGAGATCACCAAGGTGGTCGCGCCCGACACCTATGAGCGTCCGATCTATGCCGGCAACGCCATCCAGACGGTGAAGTCGAAGGACGCCAAGAAGGTCATCACGGTCCGCACCTCGACCTTTGCGGCGGCAGCTGCCGGTGGCAACGCGCCGGTCGAAAGCGTCGCTGCCGCGGCCGATCCCGGCCTGTCGACCTTTGTCGGTGAGGAAGTTGCCAAGAGCGACCGTCCCGAGCTGACCTCGGCCAAGATCATCGTCTCTGGTGGCCGGGCCATGCAGAGCCGCGAGAACTTCGCCAAATACATCGAGCCGCTCGCCGACAAGCTGGGCGCCGGCGTCGGTGCCTCGCGTGCGGCGGTGGACGCCGGCTATGCGCCGAACGACTGGCAGGTCGGCCAGACCGGCAAGGTCGTGGCCCCCGAGCTCTATGTCGCCGTCGGCATTTCCGGTGCGATCCAGCATCTGGCCGGCATGAAGGACTCCAAGGTGATCGTCGCGATCAACAAGGACGAGGACGCGCCGATCTTCCAGGTGGCCGATTACGGCCTGGTCGCCGACCTCTACCAGGCGGTTCCGGAGCTGACCGACGCGCTCTCATAACCCCGCTCCACAAGCTTGGTGAGGCGACCGAGAAACGCCTGCAAGTTAAAGTCTGCTGGTGTCTCAGAACAGCCAAACGCCATCCGCGACCACCTCAAAGGCCTCTCGCTCCTGCGCAGGCCACTGTTATATCGACGGCGCCTAGCACTACTTTGGCAGATTGTTGATTTTGCCGCGTTTTATAGGATTGAACGAAGCCGCTGGCGCGGCATGTAGGGAGGCATAGCAAGGATTGCCTCCTGTCTGAGAGGATTGCGGGTTTTCGAAGCCCAACCCTTCAGACAGGAGGTTTTCCGATGGCTGAGATCAGCCCACTTCGCCGCCGCATGATCGAGGACATGACGGTCCGCAATCTGTCACCGGCGACGCAGCAATCCTACCTCAACGCCGTAGCGAAGTTGAGCCGGTATTTCGGTCGCTCTCCCGACCGCCTTGACCTGGAGGATATCCGTGCCTTCCAGGTTCATCTGGTGGCGACGGGGATGTCCTGGCCGGCGCTGAACCAGATCGTGTGCGCGCTGCGGTTCTTCTACGGTGTGACGCTTGGTCATGACACCGTTCCGGAGCGCATCGCCTATGCGCGCCAACCGCGCAAACTTCCGGTCGTGCTGAGCGCCGACGAGGTCGTGCGCTTCCTGGAAGCAGTCCCGAGCCTGAAGAGCCGTACCGCGCTGACCACGGTCTATGCCGCCGGACTACGCGTATCGGAACTGGTCCTCTTGAAGGTTGTCGACATCGACAGCCAACGGATGCTGATCCGGGTCGAGCACGGGAAGGGCGGCAAGGACCGTTACGTTATGCTCTCGCCGCAGCTTTTGAGGATTCTGCGGACGTATTGGCGGCTCACTCGGCCAAAGCGATGGTTGTTTCCCGGCCGCGACGACGAGCGTCCGCTCGTCCCGAACGTGCTGCACGCCGCCTGCCGTTCAGCTTGTGCGGCGGCCGGCTTGAGCAAGTCGGTGACGGTGCACACGTTGCGGCACACATTCGCGACCCATCTCCTGGAGAGCGGGGCCGACGTGCGCATCATCCAGGTGCTGCTCGGCCATGCCAGCCTGGCCAGCACGGCGCGCTATACCCAGGTCGCCACCAAGACCATCAGCAATACGCCAAGTCCGCTGGACCGGCTCCACCTGGAGGTCGTGCCGCCCGGCTGAGCGGGCGCCATGGCTCCGGTTCTGGAAGTGGCGGATATCTTCCGCCGCCACGGCGAAGTGTTTCGACAAGCCCGTGCCGAGCATCTGGGCCGCGTCGAGCGGCGCGTCATGGGCGCGATCACGGCATGCCGGACGGCTGTGCTCGGCGGCCACGTCGAGCAGTGCGATGACTGCGGCGCCACACGCATTGCCTACAACTCCTGCCGCAATCGGCATTGCCCGAAGTGCCAGGGCGCGGCGCGCGCGCAATGGCTCGCCGAACGGCAAGCTGAACTCCTTCCCGTACCGTATTTCCACGTCGTCTTCACCATGCCGGCCCTCGCCGGAGGGATCGCCTTCCAGAACAAGGCCGTCGTCTATGCCATCCTGTTCCGCTGCGCAGCCGAAACGCTCACCACCATCGCAGCCGACCCCAAGCATCTCGGCGCTCAGCTCGGCGTGACTGCCGTCCTCCATACCTGGGGCCAGACCCTGCAACACCATCCGCATATCCACTGCGTCGTGCCGGGCGGTGGACCCTCGCTCGACGGCACACGCTGGGTCGCTTGCCGGCCCGGCTTCTTCCTGCCAGTGCGCGTCCTCTCCCGGCTGTTCCGCCGCCTGTTTCTGCAAGAGCTGCAAGCTGCCTACGCGGCTGGCCAGCTGAGCTTCTTTGGCGCTCTCGCCCATCTCACCGATCCCGCTGCATTCGCCGCGCGCCTTAATCAACTTCGACGGACCGACTGGGTCGTCTATGCCAAGCCACCATTTGGCGGGCCCGAACAGGTGCTGGCTTATCTCGGCCGCTATACGCACCGCGTCGCCATCGCCAACAGTCGGCTGATCTCGCTTGCCGACGGCAAGGTGAGCTTTCCCTGGAAGGACTATCGGCAGAATCGTAAAGCCAAAGTGATGACGCTTGATGCCGATGAGTTCATTCGGCGCTTTCTGCTACACACCCTGCCGGACGGCTTCCATCGCATCCGCCACTATGGCTTCCTCGCCAATGGCGGACGCAACGATAAAATCGCTCTCTGCCGTCAACTCCTTGCTGTCCGCAACGCGCCGACTGATCAAGAAGCCGGCGACGATCCCCTCACCACATGTCAGATCCCCGTCTGCCCGCATTGCGGCGGCACCATGCGCCGCGTCGATGTCGTCCCGCGAGCCCGTGCCCACGACCATCCGTTTCGTTGTGATACGTCATGACCAGCGCCTGCACCATCCACCTCTTCTGTGATCACCTTCGCGGTGGCAACGTCCGAAGTCGCCGTGGCCGCACTCGTCTCCGAACACCCGGCCAATCGTTCGGCCACGCATCCCAGCGCAGCAAATCGCTCGCTGGATCGCGCCCTTGGCCCGATCAATCCGGCCGCTCACATCCGATGAACGTCTCGCCGACGCCCGGCGACCACAGGCGCGCCTTCCCCGCAGCCGCACCCGCTGCACTATTCCCATAGCGCCCACAACTCCGCAGCTTCGTTCAATCCGGCTTCTATGAGGTCGCACCCACGACCGAGCGCGCGGCTCGCGCCTGCCACGCGACCTCACAGAACCCTCAAGATTCCCGAATCAATTTTTCAATGATTCATGGGTGGTCGGCTCTTGGAGGGCTGACCATGCCAGGATGGGAAGACGAACTCGAACGCTGGTTGATGCCGTTCTTGGACCGGCTGGGTCATAAGACCCGGCAGCGGATGTGTCCTCTGTATGTTGCGGGATTGATCGGTCCCGGCGATCGTAAGAGCGTTCAGCCGATGGCGGAACGCCTTGCCACCAGCACCTACGACCAGTTGCACCATTTCATTGCGGACGGTGTCTGGGACGCGACGCCGCTGGGGACAGAGTTGCTCAACCAGGCGGATCGACTTGTCGGCGGCAGGGCTGCGGTGCTGGTTATTGATGACACCTCACTTCCCAAGAAGGGTGAGCGCTCGGTCGGTGTTGGGGCTCAATACGCCTCGGCACTCGGTAAAACGGCAAATTGCCAGACACTGGTGTCTTTGACGCTTGCGAGCGGCGAAGTGCCCGTGATGGTCGCGTTACGTCTCTTTCTGCCTGACAGTTGGACAAGCGACGTATCTCGTTTGAAGCGCGCTCGCGTGCCAGTCGAACATCGAACGCCACGGTCCAAGCCGGAGATTGCTTTGGCCGAGATTGACCGCGCGATAGCAGCCAACGTGCGCTTTGGATATGTGCTGGCGGTGCAGGATACGGTCTCAGCGTACCGTTTCGACTAGGGCTAACAGAGCGCGGGCTGGTCTGGGCTGTCGGAATCCCTCGGCACCTGAAAGTGTACCCGGTCGATGTGAAGCTCATTTGGCCGATTACCAAAGCCCGCGGGAAACCACGAAAGCACCACGTGCCTGATATCTTGTCGATTGGCGCAGAACAAATGCTGGCCAGCGCCAAATGGAAAGCCGTGAGCTGGCGCAGCGGGACCAAAGGTCGGCTGACAGCCCGCTTTGCTGCTCTCCGTGTCCGCACCGCCGACGGCCCTCCTCAGCGGATTTGGGATAAGGGTCAGCAGCATCTCCCGGGCGACGAAGCTTGGCTCATTGGCGAGCAACGTGCCTCAGGGGATCGGAGGAGGTTCACATTCCCGGGACTTGAGGACGTCGCAAAAGCTCGACGTCGCGCTAGTCCTTATCCTCGTCGCGTTTCCTGCGACGGATCTGGGATCAGCTTGAGGCGTATCGCCTTGATGATACCCTGGACGCGGGTCCTCGTAGCAAGCTTTCGCAGGGCGTTCTTATGATAATTGACCGTATTCTCGCTGATCTTCAGTTCCCTCCCAATTGCCCAAGACGATCTCCCTTCTGCCGCGAACTGCAGGCATTGTTTTTCGCGCTCGGATAGCTTTATTGACGTATCGTGGCTCATGTTTGAGGCGCTCCGTATCAAGATCAGATCGCAATGCCGAGACAGCAAGCCCCATGCCAATGGGGGGTTGAGAAAATCAGGCGGGAGGAAATGATTGAGAAAGGGCGGACGATCGATTTGCGTCCCCTTAGCGGTCGAAGCATTACGACATAGGTCGGAAGCTCAACGTCCCCTTTGCAGCATCGGCTACAATGATCGATATCGATCAAGAAGAGCGCGGCCTAGAACGGGACCGTTTTGCTCTCTTCTTCTGCGGCGACAGCGCGGTGTGTAACTGAACAGTGTCCGCTGCGTTCACGAGGATATGAAAGCTCCCTACCACGATACGTGCTGGAAGATGCGTCGCACCATCATGAGCAAGTCGCGAACTCGGATCGTCTCGAGGCTGACCAGAGCTAAGACTGCTGAGTCGATTAGGATTACCGGTTGCCGAATGGATGCGCCTTTTTGACTTTCTGCCACCCAGATCCACCATCCTGTCATCCGCCGCGATCGGCTCGCGGCGGAAATACGCCATGCTTGGGTCATAGGGCATATGGTGCAGCTGCATAAGGCCGGATGCTTATAGTAGGGGTAGACGTTCGCGCCCGTGGTCCACAGCACGATCCTGGCGTCGACCCGGTCCGCAAGCTCACAAACCTGCCAAAGCGCGATTGCGCCGCCTCCTGGTCCGGCTTAAGTTGCGGAAGCCGTGGAAATACCAGGAAGATTTGCTCTATTGGCTTGGCCCTGGACTTGCAATTCAGAGAAGTAGCAGGATTCTCCACCGTCTTGAGCTCGAGGTTGATGAAGGTGTCGGTTCGACGTTCGGCGAGCTCCCGTCGTGAAGTTCGACCTCGACAGCAGCGCCGCTTAGTTGGTGTAGGAAGGTCAGTGGGTTTCCTTCATCGCGTTGGCATAGACGCCGCTGAATGTCCTCCGGCGTTATGGCATGAAAGGCGCGACGTTCTCCTCACGAACTCCGAATCCGAGTAGTCGTGGATTGCCTAAAATCGCTGGTGCAGCTTTGAGTCCGGCTCGGACAGGTTGGTGCGGTCCTCGGCAAGCGCAGGTCCTTCCTTTCCGTGTAACCGGACAGGCAGACGTCGGCGATCAGTGCGGTCAGGATCTGTAAGGGTGCTTGCGCAGCCAGCGAAGCGACAGGAGCGTTGAGCAAGCGGGCGATCCTGCTTCTGGCTCTGCTCGCATCATTATCAATGCGGAAGGGGGTTGCCGAAACCTCGAAGGTGTCTAGTGCATGCGCCCTATTGCATTGTCGTATATCCTGGCAAAGAAACCGAACCGCTTCGGCCATGGGAGGGCCGCGGGCTATCGGCCAAAGTGCGGTACCGCTGACCTCGCCCTGTCCCTTGACGGCAGCGTGAGTAAGCGCCAGCACAATGCATATGCTCCCATCGGCATTCCCATTGTTAAAACGGAAAGCAACTTCGGTTGGTCATGTGAAGCGTACGATACAATTTTTGCTGAGCTAACTCAGAGCGCAGCTGGCTTCTAAGAGCGTCTTGCGCCATTCGTCGCAGATCAAAGCATGATCGAGATCTCACATGATATCAAACGCTGGTTGCTGGTCCTGGTTTCCAAATTGCTTTACATCTCCCGCCATGTCGACGAGTTCAGAATGTTGCGCTTCAAATCTCGCAGATCAAGCGCGTCTCATTGCGACGAGAAGCCAAAAAGCCGGAAGGTCTAGTGGCTCTGCACAGTGATTTTGACGTGTTGCGCGTCCGGCGGTCAGATTAGCTCCGGCAGGCTCTTGGGATCAACGAGGACCTCGATGCTGCGGGGTATCCTTGGCTGCCGTCTGATTAGGCCAGCTCGTTCCAGAGTCAGCACCATCTGGTGAACCGAAGGCGGGCTGACGCGAAAATACTCTTGCATGTCGGTTTCCGCCGGGGCCCTGCGGTGCAGCCGCGTATAGAGGTGGATGAAGGCAAGGTATTGCCCCTGTTTGGGCGTGAAGGTTTTTGCCGAAGGACTCACGCCGGCCATCCGATTCAGTTGTACGTGCGTGCCTCGATCAAGGAAACTCAGCCAAGTCGAGCGCACCGAACTCAAGACCCTGCTCAGCGGCGGCAAGCATGCGTCCCGCAAGCTCAAGCGAGCGCAGATTTTGCTGGCTGCCGATGCCGGGGTCGGCGACGAGGAGATCGCCAGAAGTGTCGGCGTGGGCGGCTCGACCGTGTACCGGACTAAGCGACGCTTCGTGGAACGCAATCTGGAGCGGGCGCTGAGCGAAGAGCCGCGTCCCGGGGCGGAGCGCAAACTCACGGGCAAGGAAGAAGCCTTGCTGGTGGCCACCGCCTGTGCCGGTCCGCCGGAGGGCCGTGCCCGCTGGACGCTCAAGCTGCTGGCAGGTGCGCTGGTCAAGCTCACCGAGCACAAGAGCCTGTCGCACGAGACGGTTCGGCGGCGCCTGGTCGAAAATGACCTCAAACCCTGGCGCAAGGACATGTGGTGCATTCCGCAGATCGATGGCGAATACGTCGCCCGCATGGAGGACGTGCTGGATCTTTACGCCAAGCCGTCCAATCCCGAGCGGCCGGTGGTGTGCTTCGATGAAAGCCCGGTGCAGCTCATCGGCGAGGCGCGCTAGCCAATCCCGGCCGAGCCCGGGCGGCTCAAACGTTACGATTACGAGTATCGTCGCAACGGTACGGTCAGTCTCTTCGTCCTGCTTGACGTGCATCGTCCCTGGCGCAAGGTCAAAGTCACCGAGCGGCGCGCGGCAGAAGACTACGCCCAATGCATGCGCGAGCTCGTCGACATCCATTATCCGACGCCGAGACCATCCGGGTCGTCCAGGACAATCTATCGACTCATTCTGCCGGCGCCCTCTATCAGGCGTTCCCGCCTGCCGAAGCCCGACGGATCTTGCGGCGGCTCGAGTTCCACTACACCCCCAAACGCGCAAGCTGGCTCAACATGGTCGAGATCGAGATCGGCGTCTTGCGGGGACAGTGCCTCGATCGCAGGATCGATGACCCCAAGCGGCTGCGCCGCGAAATCGCCATTTGGGAACGCCAGAGGAATGCCGCACGCTCCCGCATCAAATGGATGTTCACGACAGACAGGGCCCGCGCCAAAATGGGCCGCGCCTATCCCGACACTTCCAAAGAGTCATAATAATTGTGCAGAGACACTAGTACGGCCAGCACACTATCTGGCAAACGGGGACGAACTCGCAAAAGTTCCGCAGCTGACCGCCACCCATTGCGCGCGCAGTCAAACCGGCTGGCCGCCGCAGATTCCGAGTGCGTACGTCAGATCGTGGACGGCATGCTGCGAGAGGCCAAACCCGACAATAACACGATCTACAGCCTGGCTGGCAAGGAGATAACCACAGCGCGATCTGCCGAGCTGGCGACTAAGCCTAACGCATTCAAGCGTGGAGCACGGAATGGCGGCGACGATAGAGCACGTCGCCACCTTCATGCGCCGAGGACTCGGCCCTACGTTGCAAACAACGTCAATTTCCTGCGCGCCGCATTTGCCGTCGCTGAACTTTGTTCGCAGTGATGCTGTGACTTAAGCGTATCACTCGGCGAGAATGGAATAATTGACAGCGCGACCTATCCCGCGACGCAAACCCTCCAGTCTCAGGGCCTGCCCGGGCGCGATATTGGCAAGATTGACATCCGGGCCGAAATCCTGCAGCAGGCCGACATGTTGTTTTGGGTAGCGGTACGGATCAGCCTCAATCAAAATTCGTTCGAACCAAGGCGCGGCCGCCAGCGCCTTGAGCAGATCGGGCGCGCTTTTTGCAGCCATGTCTATCTCGGACTGCTCCACGATAATATGGTCGACGCCTCGATTGGTTAACGAAGTGACGAGACCTTCAAGTTCTTCCATCCGCATCGGCTGCTCGGGGTTCTTACGCCCAAATTCGTAGATAACCGAAAGCCCAAGGCGCTGAAAGCGCTCGATGAACGAAAGACGCTCGTTGTCGTTCAGCGTGATGTAATTTTCCGAAATCTCCAGAGAAGTGAAGCCGATCGAACACAGATGACTACTGAAGCGATCGATTTCGTTGCGCTGATAAGCATATTCGAACAGAATGCCGCCTGAATAGCAGTTCACTCCCGAGTCGCGGTACAGTTTGACGATCCGCTGCACGACCGGTTTTGGCAAAAGCAGTGCGTTCATCGCATAGATCTTGGCGAAGTCGATATACTCGGCCGCGCAATCAAGCAGATCGGCCACGCCTCGCTCTCCCGTCCAACCGAAGCCGTCCGGACCGTAGTCGATAACCGCTGTCATCCCTCGCTTGCGGGGTTTCCCCTGGCGCGCGGGGGGAACAAAGCCATCGTCGTGCGATTGCATCTCACTCATCAAGCTATCTTTCTGGCCAGAGCAGCGGCCAGCTCCTCAAACTTCCGTCGGCGAATATACACGGCCCCATCCATAATGATCCGTGCCGTACGCTCGATTTGCGCGCTCTCGATGATCGGGCCACTTGCTCCCTGAGCGATACTCGAGGCTACTCGCAGCACGCCGCTCGGATGGCCAAGTCGGACGTTCTGCAACGGCTTGCCGATGGCTGCCGCAACTACCGAGTTCGGGACCGAGCAGGCCACTGCGGTACACACCGCACCGGTGACGGCGAGCGCCTTGTGGGGGCGCTGCATGGCGAGCTGCCGAACGCAGATATCGATGTCCGATGCCGCGACCTCATGGCCACCAATAGCCGAATAGGACCTCGGCGGCGAGACCATTATTACACGCGGAATGTTTGGGCTTTTGGTGCGGGCCTCGGCTTGATCTGTCACCAGACCGAGTTTAACAGCCGCCCATCCCCTAACCTGCTCCAAGCGGGACATTAGCATTTCGTTGATGCGTAGCGCGTCCGGCGACTCGGTGCCGACTGCCCCGACATCGACCGCGTTGACAAAAACGAATGGTGTGGCCGCGTCGATCAGTGACACTTCAATGGTCTTGCCATCGATCGATATAGCTTCGCGAGCGCGCCCCGTGGGCAATAGCTTGCCTGATACGGCGCCGGCACAATTGCCGAAATCTAAACGGATCGGCGCCCCCGTATCGGGCACACCGGCGATTGCGCAGTCGCCGTCTGACAGCGGCTCACCATCGCGAACCGGAATGCGGGATACCACGACCTGCCGAGTATTGGTGTTATATATCCGCACAATCGTTTCTGGCTCGACCGCATCGATCAAACCGCGACGGATAGCGAACGGCCCGACCGCGGCAAGCATGTTACCGCAGTTGCCACCTGTCGAAACCGAAGGATTATCAATGCCGACTTGGTAGAATGTATACTCGATCTCGGCATCCGGGCGCGACGACAACTTCACGACGGCGGCCTTGCTGGTCAGTGGATCTGCGCCACCGATACCATCGATCTGGCGGTCGTCCGGCGATCCATACGCCGCGAGCAGGACGGCAGCCCGTTGGACTTCATCCTGCGGCAGATCGTCGTCCAGGAACACGCCCCCCCGACTGGATCCCCCGCGCATAAATGTGCAGCGGATCGGGATTTGATCTCCGCCGCCCGCATTCATTGCGGACGGCATGACCGGATCGACGTTTGCGTTATGCTGCTCGAAGCGACGGCCCATTATCCACCACGGCAGCTTGAGGAACGACATCGGCCTTGGGTTGCTTTTCGAGCGACATCATGAGGTCGCTGATTCGACGTGCTTGCTTCTCTTCGATCACCATAGTCGTCATCGCCAAGAACTTCGCTTCCAGCTCGTCGGAGGTGAGAGGATTGGACGGTTCACCCTTCGGCTCGAGGGAGCTGCGAGTCACGACTTTGCCGTTCTTCAGCGCGATGTCGATCTGAGCCTGACGTCCGCCCAGTCCATAGGCCGCCTCCTTCTGCAACTCGATCTTCCCCATGCCCTCGTGGACAGCCGCCTGCTTGTAGCCGTCCCAATATTCCTTCAGGCCATTCTTTCCGGAGGCCAACGCCAGCGCGATGCTAAATTGCGTGCTGCCCATCGCCGCATTGAGGTTGGTAACTTTTGGCTTTGACGCCTGACGAATCGCAAGCTCGCTCATATGAACGGTAACACGATCGACATTGTCGAGACGCACGCCGTCGAGCGCGAACGCATCCTGCGCGAGGTCGATCGGGCCGTGGGCATATCGGCACGCCGCATGTGGCTTGAATCCGACTTCCATGATCGCGAAATGCTTGCCGAGGTTGTCTTGCAAGTCGTCGAGGCGGACACTGTCCGTGAAGGCATTCAAGAAGCCCTCGCGCGACTCTAGCACTTTCTTAGGACCGCTGAAGCCGCGGCTCGCCATGATCGCCGCGAGAACGCCGTTAAAGGCGGACTTACCGGGGCTAAAGGGTTTTGCCATGCAAGGATCGTCGAGATATGACTGAATGCCCGCCGACTGCATGCAAGCCAATCCGATGGCCCAGGCGATCTGTTCAGCATTGCAGCCCAGAAGCTTCGCGCACATAGCAGCAGCACCGATGGCTGAAACGGTTCCAGTCGTGTGATAACCGCGCTGGCGGTGACCGGGATTGATCGCTTTCGCGATTCGGATTGCCACGTCATAGCCTGCAACAACCGCCGTGAGGACGTCTTTACCTGAAGCGCCCGACAGTTCCGAAATTGCAAAGGCTGCCGGAACGAGAACGGAACCGGCCTTTATCAATCCAGAGCCATGCGCGTCGTCCAGCTCGATTCCGTGCCCCATCATCGCATTAACGAGCGCAGCATTGGGCGTCGGCACTTTCATGCCATGGCCAATGATGGTGCTCTGCGGCGTGCCGGCCCACTCTTTGACAAGCTCGATGACTTTATTTGCTGGCTCGCTGATAGCGGATGCAGCAATTTCATTACCAACGCCATCGCGCAGGATCAGCTTCGCCTTGTTGCTGACGTCAGCGGGAATTTCCTCGAACTTGAGCAAAGCAACGTGCTCAGCGAAACGCATCGTTAGGCCGATGAGGGCCTCAGATTGCTGGGGGGTCGACACAGAGGTCATCGAAAGGCTCCACAAAGATGATGGTAGTAGTGCATAATACTATCATTTGGCGATGTGTCAACGCTATCGGGTCTGAGCTCATGATGCGATCTCGCCCGCGGATTTCAGACGTGGCTCTGCTACAACTACTCATCTTGGCCTTTTAAGCTATCGGAACTGAACTTCCCGATGACGAAGCCATTGAAGGAGACGTCGCAAATCTAAGAAAAAGAGCGTGCGAGCGCCTTCAGGCAAGCATCGGCGGATATCGAAAGCTCCGCTGGGGCCGCTCTTTGATGCGTCGTTGCTGTGATTTTTCTGTGCGCATCCAGAAGACCCCAGATAGCGCAGGTAACGCTCGTCAGGGAGCGACGATGGCTTGCTGAGAGGCCTTCAATTCCACAGCAGCTGGTCGGCGACTCTGTTGGCTGGACGCACAAGTAGCCGCGCAGGACGTCCGAGAGCCACGCTTTGGGATCATCATCGGTCATCTTGCAGGTTCGATGATCGTGTAGACGCCCTCTAGCACGGTGATTACCGGCGTCTGAGCCGGCGAAGGTCGAGTTTCATCTGCCGGCCGACACCCTCGCGCTGTTCAGCAGCGTTGTTGGTGAGGGAAGCGGGTGAACGCGGCCCACCGGTTCAGCAGCAAGTTGATCGCTTTCGCGATGTCGGCGCGGTGCGCCGTTCGCCGGCGAATCCCTCGATCACCCCCGCGGTCGCCAGCGCAGTCGACGAACAGCTTGTCGCCGGCCGCACGCGACTGGCGCATCGCAAACCTCTCCGTCAGCATCCCGGAATTGTAGCGAGATCGTGTCGGCATCTGAGCGACCGGCGAAGAAGCTGCGCTATCGCCGCTCCTACCAACAGCGCGGAGGTCGGCATGCGCGCGAGGACTGTGCGTAATCTCGATACTTCGCTCAGCCTCTTCATCCTGGAAATGGATTCCGAGATTCTATTCTCGGGCGACGTCGGCATACCAGGGCGGGCACGGGACGACGTTTTTAGAGTTTGACGATCTCGTGCAATCTGTGCTCCACTACGTACAAATGTACGCTGAACGTACGAGCGGAGACAGCATGATTACGCGACGGTTATTCCACGTCGGCGTTATTGGGACGGCCGTCATGGCCAATGCGCCTTTTGCCCGGTCTGCCAGTTATCCGACCAGAACGATAAGGTTGGTCTGCCCATTCCCTGCCGGCGGCGTTGTCGACGTGCTGTCTCGGTCGCTAGGACAAACCCTTTCGACCGAGCTTGGCCAGACGGTGATCGTGGATAACCGCGCGGGAGCTGGGGGCATGATTGGCTCTTTAGAGGTCGCGCGCGCTAACCCTGATGGCCACACCTTGCTCTTCAATTCGTCGAGCCTTGTACAGGCGCCGGCCGTTGCCGCCCAGAAACTCTATGATGCGGTGGACGATTTCACGACGATCGGCTCGCTCGGCCGGACCGTGATGCCACTCGTGGTCCCCGCCCTGTCTCCCGCCAACACGATGGAAGAATTTGTCGCCTACGCTCGCGGCAAAAGACTTGCATACGGCACTTTTGGCGCCGGCACCACGAGCCATGCTTTTCAGCAGCTATTTTCCGACTATAACAAGCTCGAGATGGTTCATGTGCCCTACAAGGGCGAAGCGCCGATGCTCAACGATCTGTTGAGTAACCAAGTGGCCTGCGCAATGGGCACGATGAGCACGATAGCGCCTCAAATCGAGGCCCGTACGGTCAAAGCTTTGGCGATGCTATCGCCCGATGAAGTCGACGGCTTTGCAAACATTCCGACATTTAAGAACCTGGGCTATCCTGCCGAATTCGATTGGCGAGGCGGCTTCATTGGCCTGTTTGGTCCGGCAAAGCTTCCCGCGGAGATAACGGATATCCTCGAGAAGACTTTTACCAAGATCGTTTCAACCAGCGCGATGCAAAATATCATGAAGCAGAATTTCGTCGTCGGCAAGCCAAGCGTTGGTCGTGATGCCGCCTCCGAGGTCGCCGCGACGCAAGAAGCATGGACAAGTCTTGTCTCGCGGCTTGGCCTGGTTATTAACTGAAACTCAACAACCCGCCAGGAGTGAACTCCGTAATCTCGTAGAACGCCACGAGCGCAAAATGGACTTTGGCTGGTTGTCAGACGTCAGCTTCGACCCATGCAGGCACCTGCCGAATCACTGCACGCCGCAGATCGTCGTAGCCGACGCGGCAGAGACCCGGGGCTTCCGTCCAGCCGCGGAGAATGCAATATGACGAAGTTGCGAGCCGAAGACACCGAAAGACGTCAGGCAGCGGGCCGCGGGCCCGATTTCCTCGAAGTGCTATCGCGCAGCCTGAGCGTCATCGAGACACTTGGCAATCATCGCGAGCCTCCGACTATCAGCGATCTGGCAAGGGCGACGGATCTTCCCAAGCCGAGCGTCCGCAGGATCCTGCACACCCTGACCACGCTTGGCTATGCAGAGACTTCGGGTCGTACTTTCAGGCTGACGCCAAAGGTCGTCCGTTTTGCGACGTCCTACCTTGCGAGCGGCGGTCACGCCCAGGTGCTGCAGCCTGCCTGTGAAGAGCTCTCGCGGATCACAGGACAATCCTGTCTGGTCGGCGTCCTCGACGGCGCAGAGGTGCTCGTCGTCGCCTACACGATGCCCGAACAACTGATGTCGCGATCGCTAGGGGTGGGCACGCGGTTTCCCGCCTACTGCACCGCGGCCGGTCGCGTGCTGCTGGGCCAGAAGACCGAAAACGAGCTCACCTCCTACTTGGCGAAACTGAAGCCGGTCGCACAGACAGAGGCGACGCAGACCGATAAAGCAGTCATCAAGTCCGAGATCATGGCCGCGCGCAAACGCGGCTACAGCGTGATGGAAGACGAGTTCGTCATGGGATGGCGCACAGTTGCGTTCCCTTTGTATCGGCACGACGGCTCGATCTTCGGAACGCTTAATCTCAACTGCAAAAAATCGCCTACGCTGACCAATGACGAATTCGACCGCTTCGTCGGATTGTGCGGACGGAAAGCGGAATCATTGAAGTCGCTTCTCATATGAGCACCGGATCTGTCGGAGACATTCCTTGACCAAGAAGATCGAAACCCGCCTTGCCATTGACATCGGCGGCACGTTCACCGACGTGGTGCTCGATGGCCCCTTCGGCAGGGTCACCCGCAAGGTCCTCACTACGGTTGCGCAGCCCGAGGTCGGGTTGATGAACGGCGCGAAGCAGCTTCTCGCGACGGTCAACCTCGACTTCTCGAAAGTCGACGTCTTCATCCATGGCACGACGCTTGCGACGAACGCGGTGCTCGAACGTAAAGGCGCGAAGACGGCACTAATCGCGACCGCTGGCTTCCGCGACGTGTTGGAAGTCGGCAGTGAGGGGCGTTACGACCAGTACGATCTGCAACTAACCAAGCCTCTGCCGCTGATACCCAGAGAGCGCCGCTACACCGTGGCCGAGCGCATCGACGCAAAGGGCGACGTCAAGCTCGAACTGGATCTCGCGGAGCTCGCCGAAATCGTCAACAAACTCAGGAAAAGCCTTGTCGAGAGCGTGGCGATCGCTTTCCTGCATTCATATGCGAATTCGGAGCATGAACGGAAGGCCGCGCGCTTCCTCGCCGGGCAGATGCCCGACCTGTCGATCACAATGTCGTCCGACGTCTGCCCGGAAATCCGGGAGTACGAACGCACGTCAACAGCGGCCGCCAACGCCTACGTGAAGCCGCTCATCAACGGCTATCTTGAAAGGATGGAGGCGGCGCTCACGGCAGCGGGCTTCACCGGTCGGCTTTTCCTAGTGACGTCCGGAGGCGGTCTGACTTCCATCGAGACCGCCAAACGCTATCCGATCCGGCTGGTCGAGTCCGGCCCCGCGGGCGGAGCGATCTACGCCGCACAGCGCGCCCGCAGGCTTGGGGACAAGCGGGTCGTCTCTTTCGATATGGGCGGTACGACCGCAAAGGTCTGCCTAATTCAGGACGGCGAGCCGGTCACCGCCAACTCGTTCGAGGTCGACCGGACGCACCGCTTTATGAAGGGCAGCGGGCTGCCGCTGCGGATCCCAGCCGTCGAGCTCGTCGAGATCGGAGCGGGCGGCGGATCCATCGCAGGCGTCGACCGGCTCCGCAGGGTCACCGTCGGTCCGCAGAGCGCGGGCTCGCAGCCGGGGCCGGCCTGTTACCCGGGTGGTGGGTCCGGGGCGACAGTGACCGACGCCGACCTCGCGCTAGGGCTCTTGGATCCCGGCGCGTTCGCGGGCGGACGAGTTCAACTCGATCCGCAGGCAGCCTCCCGTGCGCTCGACGCCGCCGTTGGCAAGAAGCTCGGCCTTTCGAGCAAAACGGCGGCCTTCGCCATCACCGAGACCGTGTGCGAAAGCATGGCGAGCGCGGTCCGCGTGCACGCAGCCGAACGCGGCGAGCCCATCGCCGACTATACGATGATCGCATTCGGCGGTGCGGCCCCACTGCACGCCGCTTGGGTTGCCGAGAAGGTCGGCATCCGCAAGGTGGTCGTGCCGCGCAACGCGGGCGTCGGCTCGGCGGTCGGATTCCTAGAGGCGCCGATCTCCTTTGAACTGATCCGGAGCAAGCACGTCAATCTCGCTTCCGTCGATCCAGCCGAGATCGGCGCTTTTCTCGACGCCTTGGCGGCCGACACCATCGCCCTGGTGAAGACCGAGGGCGCAGAGCTCGTCGAGCGTTGCGTGGCGCACATGCGCTACGTGGGCCAGGGTCATGAAATCTCGGTTGTCCTGCCGGACCGGTCCAAGCCTCTGACGGGCACCGTGCTGCGCGAATGGTTTGAGGATCTCTACGGACGCCTCTTCACCCGGTTCATTCCGGGCGCTGCCATCGAGGTCCTGAGCTGGTCGGTGACTGTCTCGACGACGCGCAAATCCGTCGAACCGACAGCTCTCATTTGGAACATCGGCGAGCCATCGGATGCAGGCGTGCGCGAGGTCTTTGATGGCACGGCCTCGAAGTCCATCGTTGTCCCCGCCTACAATCGTTCGCAGATGGCAAATGGATTGACCATCCGCGGCCCGGCACTCATCGTGGAGGACGAGACCACGACCTTCATCACATCACGCTTCTCCGCCTCCATCGACGGGGACGGCAGCATCGTCATGCAGCGGATCGCCGCCTCGGAACAGGCGGTCGAAACCCGAAATCTAAATTCCGCGATCCACCATCAAGTCCTCTGGAATCGTCTGCTGGCCCTCGTTGAGGAGCAGGCGCAGATTCTGATCCGCACCGCCTTCAGTCCACTAGTCCGCGCCTGCGGCGACGTCTCGGTCGGCGTATTCGACCTTTACGGCCGGATGTTGGCGCAGGCCGTGACCGGCACGCCGGGCCACGTGAACACGATGGCAGAGTCCGTGAAACACTTTCTGGGTCGCTTTCCGACCACAACGATGAAGCCGGGCGACGCCTATATCACCAACGACCCGTGGCTCGGAACCGGCCACCTCAACGACTTCGTCGTTGTCACGCCTTGCTTCCACAAAGACAAGTGTGTCGCTCTGTTCGCCTGCACCAGCCATCTCATGGACATTGGCGGGCTGGGCGCGGGGACTGAAGCTCCGGACGTATTTGCGGAAGGTCTCTACATTCCGTTGATCAAGCTAATCGACGCCGGCACGGTCAACGAGACGCTCATGGCGGTGATCGAAGCTAACACGCGGCTTCCGGTCGACACCATCGGGGATACCTACTCGCTCGCGGCGTGCAACGATGTCGGCGTCAGGCGGCTTCAAGAGACAATGACAGAGTTTCGCCTCGATGATCTTTCGGAGCTCGCCGACTTCATTCTCGAGCGCTCCCGCCAAGCGGTGCTTAAGGAGATCGTGTCGCTTCCGAAGGGAACTTGGAGAAACGAGATGATCGTCGACGGCTACAACGAGCCGCTGACGCTCCGGGCCGCACTGACGATTAACGAGGACGGCATCGTTGTCGACTTTGCCGGCAGCGCCCCCGCGGTGATTAAGGGCATCAACGTTCCCTTGACTTACGCGACCGCCTACACGTCCTTCGCCATCAGTTGCGCCATCGCTGACGACATTCCCAACAATGCCGGATCTCTGTCCCTGTTGAAGGTCCTCGCGCCGGAGGGTTGCATCGTCAACGCCAGGAAGCCCTCGCCCGTCGGAGCGCGGCACGTGATCGGCCAGATGCTGCCGGATCTGGTGTTTGGCTGCCTCTTGCAAATCCTGCCGGAGCGCATCCCCGCCGAGGGCAGTTCGTGCATGTGGAATATCGCACTGCGCGGGACCTTCACAGTCGGAGAGCGCAAGGGGCGCAACTACTCGTTGACGGTTACCACCAGCGGCGGTATGGGAGCCCGCTTCACAAAGGACGGCTTGTCGGCGACAGCGTTCCCAACGGGCATCCAGTGCATGCCAATCGAGATCGCGGAAACGCAGATCCCCTTCGTGTTCTGGCGCAAGGAGCTCCGCATAGACAGCGGCGGTCCGGGGCGCACGCGCGGTGGTCTCGGCCAAATCATCGAGGTCGAGAACGCCGACGGCACCGCGTTCCGGCTCAGCGCCGCCTTCGAGCGCGTCAAGAATCCGGCGCGAGGACGCCTGGGCGGCGAGAACGGCGGGGCGGGCTATGTCGGCCTCGCGTCCGGACGGCCGATCGCCGGCAAGGGGCTTCAGACGATCGAGGCGGGCGACCGGCTGGTGATCCATACGCCCGGCGGTGGTGGTCTCGGCAACCCGAAGGAACGACCGGCGGCGTTGATCGAGAGGGACGTCTTCGAAGGACGTCTGTCGCAGGAAGCGGCCGCTCGTCTTTACGGCCACCGCGACCGCGAAGCTTCATGATCGAAAGAGAGCGGCGATGACGAATATTTCGACTGAGGCCCTGCTAACCCTCGAAAAGACGGCCGTCGCGACCGTCTCGACTGTCCTTCGGCAGAAGGGCTTCGCCCGTGTCTCGCTGCGCGGACCGCGGGCGCTGGTGGAAGGGCAGAAGCGCATCGCGGGGCCGGCCTACACGATGCGTTTTGTGCCGGCGCGCGAAGATATCACGACGACCATGGCCGTAGCCGGCCCCACGTCGCCGCGCACGGTCATGGAGAAGATTCCCGCCGGCGCCGTGGTGGTCGTGGATGCGATGGGGCTGCGGTCGGCCGGCGTGTTCGGCGACATCATCTGCGCTCGGATGCAGACGCGAGGCATCGCAGGTCTTGTCACCGACGGAGCGATACGCGACCTCGTCGGCATGAAGAAACTCAATTGGCCGATCTGGGCGGACGGCACCACCGCGCCGCCCTCGCCGTCCGAGTTCTTCTGTGCCGACACGCAGGTCGCGGTGGCGTGCGGCGGCGTTACGATATTTCCCGGCGACATCGTGGTTGCGGACGACGACGGTGCCGTCGTCGTGCCGGCCGCGATCGCAGAAGCCGTTGCGGTCGAAGCCTTCGAGAAAGATCGCTTCGAGGAGTGGGTCTACGATCAGGTGAAGGCGGGAGCATTGCTCGACGGTCTATATCCACCGAACGATGCGACCAAGGAACGCTACGCGAAAGAGAGGCGCTGATTCTATCGTCAGCGCCCTAATCAAAGGATTTTTCCAGGAAAGCAAGATGTCATTCGTGTCCGACGCGCTCGAGCGCATTCAACCCTCCGCCACTATCTTCGTCACGCGCAAGGCGCGCGAACTGAAGAAATCCGGCTGTGATGTCGTCTTCCTCTCCGTCGGGGAGCCCGACTTCGATACGCCGGACAACATCAAGGAGGCCGCCAAGGCGGCGATCGATAGGGGCGAGACCAAGTACCCAGGTACGCCCGGCGTGCCGGCGCTGCGGGAGGCAGTTGCCGCGAAGTTCAAACGGGAGAACGGGATCGACTACAAGCCGAGCGAAACCATCGTCGGGACGGGTGGCAAAAACGTGATCTTCAACGCGCTCCTTGCGACGCTCAACAAGGGCGACGAGGTCATCATTCCCGCGCCGTATTGGGTCAGCTATCCGGATCTCGTCCTGTTTGCTGGCGGCAGGCCAGTTTTGTGCCAACTTGTCTGTCTGACGGTTTCAAGGTGACCGCGGCGGCGCTCGAGGCGGCCATTACACCGCGCACGAAATGGCTGATTCTGAACTCGCCGTCGAACCCGACCGGTGCCGCCTACAGCGGCGATGAATTGAAGGCTCTTTCCGAGGTGCTGGTCCGGCATCCGCACGTATGGACGCTGTCGGACGACATCTATGAACATCTCACCTACGGCAATTTTGTCTTTACCACCATGGCGCAGGTCGAGCCGGCTCTCCGCGACCGAGTCCTCACGGTCAATGGCGTCTCGAAATCCTACGCGATGACCGGTTGGCGCATCGGTTACGCGGGTGGGCCCGAGAGGCTGATCAAGGAGCTCGAAAAGCTGCAGAGCCAGCAGACGTCGGGTGCCTGCTCGATCGCGCAATGGGCGGCTGTCGAAGCGCTAAACGGCCCGCAGGATTACATTGCCAAGAGTCGTTCTGTCTTCAAGGAGAGGCGCGATCTCGTCGTGTCGTTGTTGAACGAGGCGGATCATCTCAAATGCCCGGTTCCCGACGGGGCCTTCTACGTCTACCCGTCCTGTGCAGACGCGATCGGAAGGAGCACCCGCTCCGGTAAGTTCCTCCGGAACGACGAGGATTTTGCCGCGGCACTCCTCGAGGAGGAAGGCGCCGCGGTCGTGCATGGCGCCGCGTTCGGCCAGGGGCCGAATTTCCGATTGTCTTATGCGACCTCGACCGAGGTTCTCCTTGATGCCTGTGCACGCATTCAGCGGTTCTGCTCAGGGCTCAAGTAGGTCGGTTGTTGCGGGCGCCCAGGGTACGCACCTCAAGCCGCTACTCGCGCAGTTCGTCGCAAAAGTTAGTCGTCCGTGAAGAGCGGCTAAACGACTGAGCTGGGATCGCATTATTCGTTGTTGCCTGTTTTGGGATTGCAGGGTTTTGATGCTTCGGGCATCGGAACCCTGCAATTTCGTTTTGAGGATTCCATCGAATCGCCAGTCATGATTCCGTCCTCGCATCGGAGGTGGCGATGCGACCGAAGAAGCCCAAAGCGACGGGATCGGGCGATCTGTTCCGGGCCAGGCTGGACCAGATCATCAACATGAAGCACGAGCTGGTTCAGCTCGCCGGCAAGGTCGACTGGGACTGGATCGACGGCGAGATCGCGCCGCTCTACAGCGAGAACGGTCGGCCGGGCATCGCGACCCGCTTCATGATCGGGCTCTTGCTGCTCAAGCACATTTACGGCCTGTCCGATGAGGGGGTGTGCGAGCGCTGGGTCCACGACCCGTATTTCCAGTACTTCACCGGCGAAGAGTTCTTCCAGCACGCCTTCCCGCACGAGCGCTCGGACCTGAGCCACTGGCGCAAGCGGCTCGGCGACAAGCTGGAGCTGCTGTTGGCCGAGAGCCTGCGGGTGGCGCACGAGGCCGGCGCGTTACGCAGCCAGGACCTCAAGCGGGTCACAGTCGACACCACGGTGCAGCCAAAGGCCATCACCTTCCCGACCGATGCCAAGCTGCTGCACGCGGCAATCAAGGGGCTCAACCGCCTGGCGAGGAAGCACGGGGTCAAGCTGCGGCAGTCCTATCTTCGCATTGCCAAGACCGCGGCGATGATGGCGGGACGCTACGCCCACGCCAAGCAATTCAAGCGGCATCAGCGGCAGTTGCGCATCCTGCGCAGCCGGTTGGGCCGGATCATCCGCGATATCCGCCGCAAGATCGAAGGTCAGGCCGTGCTCGAGAACGCCTTCGCCCTGCCGCTCGGCAGGGCCTCGCAGATCCGCTCGCAGCAGCAGCGCCAGCGCGGCTGGAAGCTGTATTCCTTCCATGCTCCAGAGGTCGAGTGCATCGGCAAGGGCAAGGCCGCCGCACCCTACGAGTTCGGTGTCAAAGCCTCCATCGTCACCAACAACCGCCGTGCTCCAGGCGGCCTGTTCGTGCTGCACGCCAGGGCGCTACCCGATAACCCGTACGACGGTCACACCTTGCGGGACGTCATCGACCGCACCGAGACACTCACCGGCTGTGCGATCGAGCGGGCCTATGTCGACAAGGGATACCGCGGCCATGACGCGCAAAATCCTCGTCGCGTCTTCATTTCCGGCCAGAAGCGCGGCGTCTTCGGTGTCATCAAGCGCGAGTTGCGCCGCCGCTCCGCCATCGAGCCCATCATCGGACACCTGAAGACCGATGGTCACCTCGGCCGATGCTACCTCAAAGGCCGCCCCGGCGATGCGGCTAACGTCATCCTCTCCGCCGTCGGTCACAACTTCCGCCGGGTCCTCGCCTGGCTGAGGGCTCTTTGGTGCCTGATCCTGACCACCTTCATCGCGGCCGCCAGCGACCGCTCATCGCTACAATCGGCTTCTTAACGGACGACAAGTTAAGGACAATGTGATTGCGACCGCGCCGCCGGCCGCCATTGCGGCAATCGTCGCCTTGTTTTTGGTCATATCTTCGGCTAACGGCCCGCCTTCTTCAGTCAGGCCGTGACATCGTGAATTCGAAAACACGATTTTACGCGCAGACTCAATACTTCGACCGCCTCACTCCGCGGCTTCGGCAGGCGCGCTCTTAAGCTCCGCAAATTTCGCAGCCATTGTCGGATTGCCCCGAGTTAGCTTCTTAATCGTCACGTCCTGTGCCTTGTCATTGGCAAGACGCAGGTTGCGATCCGCACCGATCAAGGCATCCTTCGTCTTCTGCAGATGATCGATCGACTTGTCGATCTCCGTAAGAGCCGTCTGAAAGTGCCGGGAAGCAAGATCATAGTTCTTTGAGAATGCGGTTTTGAACGATTCGAGCTGGTTCTCAAACTGGGTTATATCGACATTCTGCGCTTTCACGAGCGCAAGCTCGGTTTTGTACTTCAGCGAATTGACTGCCGCGTTCCTTAGGAGCGTAATCATAGGCAGGAAGAACTGCGGCCGGATGACATACATTTTTGGGTAGCGGTGGAAGACGTCGACGATGCCGGCATTGTAAAGCTCGTTGTCCGGTTCAAGCAATGAGACCAAGATAGCGTACTCGCAGCCCTTCTCGATGCGATCCCGGTCAAGTTCTTTGAGAAAGTCTTCGTTTTTGCTTTTCGTCGCGGTCTTATCGCTCTCGTTCTTCATCTCGAACATGATCGAAATGATTTCAGTGCCTGCCTCGTCCGAGTCGCGGAAAATGTAATCGCCCTTGCTGCCGGTCCGCGCGTCGTTGTCCTTCTCGAAATAAGCGCGCGGAAAAGCCATCGACCGGACCCGGTTAAACTCAGTCTCGCAGTGTTGCTCGAGGGTCTCGCCCACCATCTTGGTCGAGAGGCGGGCCTTCATATCCTTGAGACGCTCGATGGCGTCGTCGCGATCTTTGATCTGGGTTTCGTACTTATCCTTCAACGATTGCTCGGAGAGCTGCTTTTCGAGCTGTACTCGACTGATGCCGCTTTTCAGCTCATCACGCTCTTTTTCGAGGGCACCTACCGCTTCAGTCACGGCGAGCTTCTTCTCAAGCTCAACTGCCTGAACCTTCGCCTTCAGATCCTGGATCTCCCTTTCCTTGGCAGTAGCAATCTTGTGCTGCTCGCTCGCCAGGAGCGCGTCAGCAAGCTCCGAGGCCGCCTTCTTTTCGCGCTCGGACTCAGCTAGCGCGTTCGCGAGTCTATCCCGCTCCTTTTCGACGGCGCTGAGCGCTTCAGCAACCGCGAGCTTCTGGGCAACGCCGCTCCCCTCAAGCTTGGACTTTAATTCCTGGATTTCAGCGTCCTTAGCAGCCGTGGTCTTCTGCAGATCGCTGCTTACCTGGGCCTTGGCCAATTCAACGGCGCTCTGCTTGTCACGCTCGGCCAGCTCCAACCGTTCGTGGAGCTGCTGAGCGAAATCCGCGTCACGGACTTGCTTCAGGATGTCCGCGTAACCGGCTTCATCAACCTTGAAGGCCTTGTCACAGTGGGGACAGATGATCTCGTGCATGGTTCCTGGCCGGATCGTGGCGCTGCTGTTGTCATTGAAAAGGGACGGACCGGCAGAATCGGACCCCAGGAGAACAAAATTAGAACGAGCGAACTTGGAACGTCAAGTCAAGCCCAGCAAGTTCTGGGCGCTTTGCTTGGACTATCCCCCGCTTTCATGAACGCCATAGGTCGGCCCAGATCACGACATTCGCTTTGATGACCACCAGTGCTCATGTCAATCAGAGTGTCCATTCCGAATCGTCCTTGCGGCAGGGCGGTATTGATCCCGACTGTGTTCGCGTCGCTGCTTTGCGCCGCGCTAAAACACGACACGGCCACGCTCCCCTCCGGCCAGCGCATCCAGATCGACCTTCGCCTGGCGGCACGAGCATCGACAATAAGTACGCCTCGATCGCGCGGATCGTCGCGCAGCGCCGCGATGCTCATGCGCTATTTCGAGCATATCGCGGCCGCGCCTGCTACGTTCAAAGTAGCTTTCGAGTCATTCTGCCGCAGTTGTCCCGCCGCCTGCGGGCGCCGTGCTTCTTCCGGACGGACTAACCTCCAATCCAGCCCCTCGAAAAAGGCCGCGAACATCGCCCGCGACATCCGCATCACGCCGTCCGCAATCGTTGGCCTCGGTTCGATCGGAACACGAAGGCCGCGCCGAGGAACGGGTCGAGACGAAGCATCTCCTGCACCTCCGTCGCAAGCCCATCATGGCCGCCGCGGAAGTCGATCGGCCGCGTTGCAAATCCGCACCAGCCGCGATCATCGTGACGCTCGCACCGCACGGATTACCCGGGACAGCTGCTCGGCATCAATGGCCATATCCGTCCGCAGCACGACATCGCCGATCGCGATCTCAAGCTTGATCGCCGGAACCTGACGCTCCTCCAACGCACCTTCCACGACCAGCGGCGCGAATGTCGGCTGCGACGCTTCGCACGGCGGCAACATGTCTCGCTGTCGCAACCCCCTCGCCAATCGTAGATCTGCCAGCGCGTCGCTCCGTGCTTGCGCGCCACCTCGGACACCTGAGCACCGGGCAACAGACTCTCGGCGACGATCCGAGCTCTCTCTGTCGCGCGGCGATCAGGGTGGATGGCGCCACCACCGTGCATTCGTGGCCGAGCGATTGGATCAGACGATAAAGGCCATGGCCCGTCGGGCCGGCCTCGTAACAGAAGTGGATGCGATTAAACCGGCTGGCGAATCCACACTATAATACAATACGGCGCACGTTAACGTCCGAAGCATCGACTTCACCGAAGAAGCGAACCCCTCCCTCCCAGCCTGCCTCCGCAATCGCGACGGCATTTCTCAGTTTGGCGACACGATTCCAACAAATGCTTCCCTATAATCCGCCACGGCGCCTCGGCTCGGACCTAAGCAACCTCGGACACGCAGTGTAGGGCGAACGACCCCACCGGCAGAGACGGACATGCGGTCTTACAATCAATTCCTGCCATGACGATGAGATCAATCTATTCCTTTACCGCTTGGAGCGATGAGGCCGGCTTCGACCAGCAGTTTTCCCCGAGAGAGTTCCATCACCCATGTCGTGAGCCTGACTACCATCTCGGGATATATACTCCTGCGAACGTTTAGCATGGCGCCTTGCGCCGCCTAGTGCAAGGCGCACTGGCCCGGCACTCGCGACGTTCTGACCACAACGTTCTGCGTAAGCGGCCCCCCTAGTGTCGGCACGCCCCCGGGTAACTGTTGCAAACATACTGGCCAAATGGATATGGAGCAAGATCTTCACATCCATTAGGGTCGCCGACGCAAGGACTTGATGGTCCGGCTCCGAGTGCATCGGCGTTGAGATGCTGTCTTGCGACGTAGACGAAAGACGTCGCCGCCAGCGCGAGGGCGAGGACGATCGCCGATATAATCCAAACGTTCTTCATTCCAGCCGTAACTTCCTTAGGTTGACTCGGTGACGCTTAGCCAAATGGTAACAACGCGGAGCTCAACTCGAGCGCAATTGAGCTTTCATTTCTTGGCTGCTCCACACCTCGGCCTTTGTGATGGCGAGGCTCTTCGCGTCTCCGGCTTGCGACCAGTCAGCGGCAGTCGACTCCGAACGGGTAAGTCGAGCTGCAAACCACGTTCTCATCTGCTCCGGTCAGCAAATCTCTTGAGATCGCGCCGATCACGATCTCTGTTGCGCTTCTTTGCTGACGCCCCGGGTGGCCGATGCCGAACGGCAGCTCGGCCCCTCGACGGCGGCTATTGCCCTTACCAAAGGAACTTCGCGCCGTCTGGCAGCTCGCAGACAAATTCACCCTGGATCACGGCTTCGGCCGCGCCAGCAACCAACTTTGAGGCCTTTACCTTGAGCTTGCCTTCGCGGTTAAGGCTGTGGCGGATGTATTCGGTAACAGGGTGTCCTGAGTCGTCCAAGGTTTGATGCACATTGGCGAAGCTGATTCCGTTCTGCGCGCTAACCCTGAAGGCGCTGATAATCAGACCACCTTGCATGGCTGGTCCGGGCTGACCGCCATCAACGGTTGTGCAACGATCGAGATCTAGTATTAGCGTTACTACCTTGCCGGCCCGCAGGGCACTTAGCACGTCTACATATTTTGCAGAAGGCTCGCCGGCCTTCGCTGTCGTGCTTACGCTTGCCACTAAAAGCAAGGAAGACAGTCTCGTTAGACATGTGATATTGAGCCGCATATGCTCTTCTCCAATACAAGACTCACATACGTAGCAGTACCCGTCTCGTCTCGTGCTCGGAGACTTTGGCGGGCACCGAACGTCAGGCGAACGTCGCCGTTGCGATAAACAGCATGCGCTACTACCGTACGCAAGTGGTTGCGAACGCAAACCTAACGTCACAATCTCGTATGTAAGGTACGCATACGACGAAGCTTTCAATTACCCACATTTCCAGCCGCTGCAATTTCGGCACCGAGTTTGATATCTGTGAGTCTCGAGAGACAGCGCCAGATGACAACATTTCCCGGTGGCGGATCGGCTGCCCGGGCCAAGTAGCCCCCTAATCGTGCAAGTTTGGTAAGATAAAATGCAAGGGTTCCAGGCCGACATCGTCGATGGCTGGCGCCGCTGATGAGTTGATCGAGCAATGCGATCTCGGTGTCTGTCAGTGCGAGCTTCGGTGACGCGTTTGGGGCGAGGCGATTGAGCATGGTGAGCCAGAGGACGCGCCAGCTGAGAATGCAGAAGACTGCCATTAGATTGGCAAGTCGCTCCGCGGTCCGGAGTTTTGAGTCTTCCGCCTTACAACCCGATTTCAGGATCTTGTGGAACGCCTCGATTTTCCACCGCATGGCGTACCAGTTGATCTTCTCGATTGCCTCCGAGCGCCTGCGGACGGCTAGGTCCGTGATGAGCTTCCACTCAATCGGTTTACGGCCCTTTGGCGTACCGCGCTCAGTGGCATGGATTATAGTAAGGTCGAGGGCTGGATAATGTTTCTGCTTCCCGATGGGAGGCAAGACCGCGATCCGCTTGAACTTGATTTCCAGCGCGGCCTTCGTCGTCTCGCCCTTGTCGTTGCGCACGTCGATGTAATGCAAGCCTTTGACGCTGGTCTCTTCCATCTCGGTTGCAATCGTATGACCGCCATCGCCTGCCAGCCGATCGACGCAGGCGCGGACAAGGAAGTGAGCGCCAAGCTCTTGCGTCAGGCAATACAATTCGTCGATGTCGCTTTCACGGTCACCGATATGAATGCAACGCTCCGGCTGTCGGAGCCGCTCGATCGATTGCCTGAGATTGTCGAGCCAGCGAACGCTCTCCTTCTTCTCGATCGGAACGCGGGTCGGGTTGATCTTCTTCTTGAGCTGCGCCCTGCCTTTGAACTTTTTTCGTGTCCAGAACTTCACCGCCGCCAATCCCAGCGGCAAGCCTCGACAGTCACAGCGAGACTGGAATGCATCAGCATTCCGCAGACCGTGTGATGGCGCCAACGACCGTCCTTGTTCCGACCGCTGTTGACGCTCTTGGTTAGGCCAATGGCGCTCGTGTTCGCGCGTTGATAGGAGAATTCCGTCGTGTCCTGAATGAGGAGAATTGGGCCTGTACAATCATCGTAACGTGCGCGTGTGGCGGCGAAGTGGCCGCTGAGGATGTCGGCTTCCTCCACGCGCTCGTTGGCGAAGAAGCGGTAGGCCGCCTTCGTGTTCGCCCAGTCCTGACGCGCGAACGGTATGCTCCCGCCCATACCGTCACCAATTTGCTTCAACAGCTCGCCAAATCGTTGACCAAGACGAGCATCCTTGAAAGCTGTCTTGTCGATCTCGCGCTCCGTCCAGTGTTCGACGGCGCTTTCATCACCATCATCCTGGCGACCATCCGGGCCGGCCGACCAACGAGATGTCGTTCCACTTGAACACATCAAGGCACCTCGCCGTCGCGATTCAGGTGCTCGACAATGAATCACAAGCGATTCATCCGATTCAAGATTTTTCGATCAGGGCTACCGCAATCGAATAAAGCATTCGTGGGTAATTGAAAGACGACGAAGGTCGCCTGATTGACGCATGCGCGCGGGGGCCGGGTAGCGCTATGATAGCGCTGCGTGAAGGTTAGGCAGCTTGCTGATCGGTAGGTTCGTCGGCTTGGCGCGGGAGCTTCCATTCCCAGGGCAGCAGTTCGTGCAGACGCGAAGCGGGAAGATCGACGATCCGGGCGAGGACGTCGGCAAGCCCGGCTTTGGGATCGACATCGTTAAGACGACAGGTAGTGATCATCGTCAGCATGATGGCGGCGCGTTCGGCGCCGCGCAGGCTGCCGGCGAAGGTTCAATTGCGCCTTCCCAAGGCGATGCCGCAGCGCTCTTTCGGCGGCATTGTTGCTGAGGCAGATCCTGCCATCGTCGAGGAAGCGCGCAAAGTCGGCCCAGCGCCTGAGCATGTAATTCATAGGCTTCAGGACCTCGGAAGAGCGCGAGAGGGTTTCTCGCTCGCGCAGCAGCCAGGCGTGCATGTCGTCGAGCAGCAGCTTGCTTCGCGGTGTGCGCCGCTTGAACTTCTCCCTTGGCATCACAACGACTGGTTCCTGCAGTTCTCTACAAGAGCCTGTATCCAGATCGCGT
>NZ_JAKLUA010000010.1 GCF_022012435.1 Bradyrhizobium zhengyangense | reverse complement strand
ACGCCGCGCGCCGCGGACGTCAAGGCTGGCCGTCGCTCCTGCCTCACCCCAAACTCCGCCCTTGCCAGGCCACGCCTTGACGGCCACAAGCACGGCGTCATTCTCGAAGCAATCGGGCGGATCTTTAATGGTTGCTACGAGGGTGATTGCTCGCACTGACGATGTGAGCCCTATCGCGGCCCCTCACTCGGCCAGCCGAAGCCAGACGTCCTTGCTCGCTAGCGTGCCGTCGGGGGTGGCGATCTCCAGGTCCACGACGTGCAAGGAGTGGTCTCCGTAGACATATTTCAGGTGCCAGATCAGGCCCAGGTCGGGCGTGATGACGAAGTCATCGAGCCCGTCGGTCATCGCCCGAACGGCTTCCCGGTGCGTCAGCGGCGCCGAAAACATCGCATCGATCAGATTGGCGAGGCTCATGCCTTCGACCAGCATCATGCGCGCGATGTCGTCACCATGGACGTGGCGGAGCGCTGATACGATAACGGCAATGGCGTCCGGGTTTTTCATGACACAGTTTACTTCAGGCCATTTGCGTAGCCCCGATCTGGCTGCATTGAGCCGCGTCAGGCACGAGGCCGACGTAGCCCGGATGGAGCGTAGCGTAATCCGGGATCGGTACTCTAGAGAAGGCCCCGGATCGGGCGGAGCCTGTCATCGGGCGGCGCTTCGCGCCGACCCGTTGGATCCATCCGGGCTACGGCCGCTCCTCTGTTGCTGCGCCTTCCATATCGTCCCGCACATGCGCAAGAGGCCCGGCCGATCGGGATCGAATCTGCGGCACGCGCTCTCTCACTTGCGCACGCGCCACACCGTCCAGCCGGGTTTTGACACGGCCTGTATGGGCTCCAGATAGTCCGGAGCTTCGCCGCGGCCGAGATGTGCGGCAAGGCCCTCCGGTGCGATGCGAACGAGATCCTCCTGATCGAAGGAGCCGTTGCACGTCAGGATGTAGTCGACCTGCCGCGCGCGGAGCAGGGCGCGGGCGGCCTCAGGTGTTGCCGTCATCGCATGCACCATGGCGAGGTTGCCGTCATTATTGCGGTGGTAGGGACCGGCGAAGACGGAGTGCTCCGTCGCGGCCAGGATCGCAGAACCGGAATCGATCGGCGCCATCACGCGTCCGGGAGGCAGGCCGGCGAGCGGCGCGGCGCTGGAGATGGTCTGACAGGACGCGGCGGGATCGGGCATCGCGATCTTCTGTCCGCTCGTGCCGGCGGCGAGCGCCGGCCAGACCGCAAGTCCGATGCCTCCAAGTGTGGCGGGCGACACCAGCAACGCCACACGCACCAGCCGCCAACCGGCCACGATGTCAGTGCGAAGCCGGACAATTCCGGCGACGCACAGCGGGGCGGCGACGATATTGGCCGCGGCAGCGCCACGCAATTCCCACAGGCTCTCGCCGACCAGCGCTGCAAGCGTGACGGTCGAAACGATCCAGCGAAAGCGCGTTTGCGGCGTGCAGCCGATCATGGCAACAACACACAGGCCGAGCGTCAGCAAGGGAAACGCATAATAGCCGAGCAGCTTTTGCGGCTGCATCTGTGCCAGTTCAGTCAGCGGCATGGTCTCGACGACGCGGTCAAGCCAGAAGCTGACAAGCAGGGGATCGACCTGCGCATAGGGCGACGCAACGCAGCTCGGATACGATCTGTAGAATGCGCCCAGCAGCAGCGCGCCGGCGAGCGCGCTCGCCGCCAGCCGCGCCCACAAGGGCCCGCGTATGCGGGCAACACCGGCAACCGCGAGCAGGGCGACGCCGCCGCCCGCACACAACAGCAAGATGGGCCCGCCAAAGGCATCGCAGACGGGCCTGGCGAGACTGTTCATCGGGAGCAGCAGCAGCGCCAGCAGCAGCGACGACCCGGCAAGGCCTGCACCAAAGGCACAGGCGGGGCGCAGGACTTCACTGCCTTTCCACACCAGCAGCCCCACAACGGTCGCGCTCGCCAGGGCGATGGCGGGCAGCATTTCCAATCCGACCGACAGCGAAAGCGCGGCGCACAACCCAGCCAAAGCCGCCTTGTCCGCGCGGTGTTCCAGGTCGGAGATGCAGAGCACGAAGCCGAGCAGCAGCACGATCTGCAGATTGTGATGATCGATCGCGCCGGAGCGGAAGTGGATCAGGGCGGGGATCGACAGCGCCGTGATCAGGATCGCCGCAAGCTTTGCCCGCTTCCTGTCTGCAGGGGCGCATGCCTGACTTGCGATCGTCGCTGCGAGCCATAGCGCGGCGCCCATCAACAGCGACGGCCAAAGCACCAGCGTAAGCCCTTCGGCAAGGTGCTGGCCGAGCAGCGGACGGAACAAGAGGATCAGCATGGCCAGGGGCGCATCGACGATGCGGGACCAGTGCATGGCAATTCCGGGCGGGTCGAGCCGGTATTGGGTCAGGTCGAACCAGCCCTGGCCGGCCAGAAGATCGCGGACTTCGACCAGACGCAGGGCGTCGTCGGTCGACAGCGTGTCGAACACACCGGTTTTGATCGCGGGAAGTCCGAGTGCGACCACGATCGTTGCCCAGGTTATCGCGAGCACGATCGCAGGCTTCGGCTCCGTGGTCGATCGTGGCACGGTCGGTGGGACGAACGGCGACATTGTCCGGCGTCTCAATTTGAGTGTGCGGGCATGGGCGTCTCGCCCGTGCTCGCCTCGTCATCCCGCACATGGATCACGGCGATGTCGTCGGCATAGAGCCGCTTCCATCCCTTGATGTGATCGAGCACCTGGGCGGCGGGGCTGTCGGCGACCAGCAGCGTGGCGTCGATCTTGTACTCTTCGAGCAGCCGCGTCAGGTTATCGAGCTTCTTGACCTCGATCGCCTTGAAGAAGTCCATCACGAACTTCTCGCCATAGAGCTCGGCGCGACCGTCGACGAAAACAGGAATGTCGCGCGAGATCAGGTAGCCGCCGAACTGGTAGGCATTGAAGATGCGCTGCGCCTTGCGTTGCTGCAGCAGGTCGACGGCGGCAACCGGCGTCTGGTTCATCGTGAATGTGAAGCGGTGATGCGACATGTAGATCGAGGTCGAGGTCGAGGTCCAGGCCGCGGCCGCGATCATCAGCGCGCCCATCACCGTGACATAGCGCGCGGCTCCGCTCTCGGTGCCTTGCGTGAGCTGCGGCAGCGGCGACTTTTCGCCCAGCGGCTTTGCCAGCACCAGCGGCACCAGGAAGGCAAAGGCCTCGATGCTCCTGACATGGGTGAGGCCCATCCAGGTGAACAGCAGGATCAGCAGAATGCGTGGCACCGACAGTGTGAGGCCGCGAAACAGGCCGAGGGCGATCAGGCCGAGGATCGCGCCTTCGAACGCGGAGAACGAGGCGAAATTCGCCGGCATCCATTCCGAGATGACCGAGAGCAACTCGCCGAGGTTGAGGATGTTGGTGGCGCCCAGCAGCGTCCGCCAGCCATAGGGCGTGACGCAGGCAGCCAGCATCGCGGCGACGCCGAACAGGAACCAGCGTCCGAGAAGCCGGATTTGCTTGGCCGAATCGAGCGTCCAGATGGCTTCGAGCGCCATCGGGCCGATCAGCGCGAGGCCGAGCACGAAGCCGCCATGCAAACTCGCCCACAGCGACATCAGCGGCAGCCAGACCCAGGACGGCGTCACCTTGCGATCGGCCGCGTTCATCAGCACGCCGACCCATGCGATCATCACCGGCAGCGCCAAAATGTGCGGCCGCGCCAGGATGTGATGCAGCGACAGCAGCACTGCCAGCATCGCGAACAGAACCGAGCGCGGAATTTCAAGATGGGCGTCGAGCAGGTAAACGAAGATCGCGGCCGAGGCGGCGATCGCGAGCGCGGTGAGGATCACCGGCCCCGCCCAATCCCATCGCGCGTAGGTGATGGCGTACAGAATTTGCGACAGCCAGGAGGTCGAGATCCAGGGCTCCCCTGGCCGCGTGAACGAATAGAAATCGGTATAGGGCAGGGCGTGGTGATCGAGGATCCACTGTCCGATCTTGATCTGCCAGAACGAGTCGGAGTCCTGAAGCAGCGTGTCGCCGACATAAAGGAAGAAGAGATAGGCACCCGCGCCGACACACAGCGGCACCAGCGCTCGCGCGCGGCTCTGCACGGTGATGCTGTTGGTGAAGGAAAGCGACATGCCGCCTCGTGTTGTTCTTGGGAGCGTTGGCCGAGCGGGCGGCATTGGACCACGGCGGTCATAACTTCCAGTAAATCGGCGGGGCGATCGCGTCTGGCGCGGCATTGTTTCCGCGCAATTTAACCGATTGTTTTAGATTTCGGTTTACCATCGGCGAATACGTGTAGACCCTTCTCTGTTTGCGCAGTCGAATTAACTGCGGCGCAATTCTTTGCCCTTACGTTCGGTTCCATGGTCAGGCGGCGCTGGGAAGCCGAAGAAACCAGACCAGACCAGTTGAAGCCTCGTGTATCTTTTGGAGCAGTCTATGAAGAACCTCGTTTCGCGTTTCGTGAAGGACGAATCCGGCGCCACCGCCATCGAATACGGCCTGATCGCTGCCGGCATCGCGCTGGCGATCATCACCGTCGTCAACAACCTCGGCTCGACGCTGAACACCAAGTTCGGCTCGATCTCGACCAGCCTCAAGTAAGCTGAGACGAATTCAGAGTTCAGAGAGCCCCGTCCTCGGACGGGGCTCTTTTCGTTTGGGGGGCGCGGCGTTGAAGGTTTCGTAGGGTAGGCAAAGCGAAGCATGCCCACGTCAAGTAGATGGCGCGGCGTATCCCCCGCGTCATTGCGAGCGCACCGAAGCAATCCAGGCTGTCTCCACGGAGGGATTGCCGGATTGCTTCGCCGCGCTCGCAATGACGAGGAAGCGGGAGCCACTTTTCTCGATTGCAAAGAGAGTGTGGGCACGGCGCTACGCGCCTTTGCCCACCCTACGAGAGCTGTGGATGTGATTGATCGCGGCGCTACTCGCGCGCTTATTCCGCAAGACTCGGCTGCCACACCGCCGATGTAGCCGGCGCTGCCGAGACCCGCGCCGTGCGGTTCATCCATTCCAGATAGGCCTTCGCGGCCCAGATCGAAGCTGCCGCCAGCGCAACACCGCCGGCGACGTCGACGATGTAATGCGCGCCGATGACAGGCGTCGCCGCGATCATCATGAGGTTGAGGGCCGCTGCAGCACCGCCGATGCGCCGCACCGGCCACAGCGCCCACATGTAGAGCACGGCGGATGCGGCGTGGAAGCTCGGAAACGAGACGATGCCGGAGAGCTTGAACAATTGCATCTCGTGCAGGCTGCCGTCGCGTAAGCCCAGGATGTCGCGCAACTGCCCGGCGTAAATGGCGGTGTTGATGTCGGGGAGGTGGGCCGCGGGCAATTGCAGTGCGTAATAGGTGCCGATCGCCGGCACGAGGGCCGAGATCGCGATGGTGATGGCGAGCGCAAGGCTCATTGCCAGCATGAACAATTGCAGCCGCACGTAGCGCGCCGTCAGCGTCAGCACGATGGGGATGGCGAGCAGGGGCCATTTGATCAGGCCGTAGCTGCGCGACAGGATGTCAGCGAGCCAGGGATGATCGTTGACGAAGCGCGCGATCGGCTCGGGATCGAGGCCGAGCGCGCGATCGATCGCGAGCAGCGCCTGATCCTGCAGCGGCCAGCCCATCTTGCCCGCGACGTAGCTGAGCGGCCCGACGATGGCGCAGGTGATGATCACTTGACCGATCGTGCCAAGCGAGAAGATCAGTTTCGGATCGGCGAGATCGCCTTTGCCGATGCGGTGGCGATAGGCAATGACGACGAAGAGCGCGGCGATTGCCAGCGTCGTGCCGTAGGCGACAGGCTCGAGCCTGAGGCCAGTGACATCAAGGCCGAGCGTCAGCAGGCTGCCCATGAACACGATGGGAAGCCAGTTCAAATGGAAGAGCTGCCAGGCGGTCTTGGCGTCCGTATCGACCATGCTGCACCGGGTTGGATCGCAGCCACAGTCGCTGGCCGGCTTTAAGACCGCGGTAAGAAGTGTGGTCAGCCGTTTACCAATGAATTCCCTGCAATTTGAGCGGTTTGCAGTGCAGCGACGCAAGTGAGGTCAGGCGTGACGCATGACGCATTTGCTGCTTGTCATCCCCCCTGAATAGTTGTTCAGTCCTTGCGGGGCGATTTGCAGCGAATTCGGTGACGAAGCGTTCGGCCGCGGGGCGTGCGGCAGGCGTGGTGGGACAGGAAGCGCGCCATGGTTTATCGGCGGACGCATCAAGTGGTTAAGCGCCTTGCGGCTCGGCGCAGCGCGATCCTGGCGGCGGCAAGGGAAGCCGCAGCCGAAGGCGGCATGGCGGCGGTGCAGATCGCGCCGGTCGCCGTCCGGGCCAATGTGGCGGCCGGCACCGTCTACCGCTACTTCCCTTCCAAGGCCGAGCTGATCTCCGAACTGATTTCCGAAGTCTCCCGTGACGAGCTCGCGGCCATCAGGCGGGCGGCCGATGCCGCGCCGGGACCGTCCTCGGCGCTGGCGGCGGCCGTGACCACGGTGGCCGTCCATACCCTGTCGCAGCGGCGCCTCGCCTGGGGCATCCTGGCCGAGCCCGTCGATGTCGATGTCAGCGCCTCCAGGCTGGCCAGCCGCCGCGAGATCGCGGGCGAGATCGCCGCACGGATCGACGCTGCGGTCCGCGCGGGCCATCTGCCGGCGCAGGACACCGCGCTCGCCGCAACCGCGCTGCTCGGCGCGTTGCATGAGGCCCTGGTCGGTCCGCTCGCGCCTGACAATCTCGAAGACCCCGCCAAGATGCGCGACGCTGTCCAGACCGTGACGCTGCTGGCGCTGCGCGCCGTCGGCGTCATGGACGCCCGCGCGCGTGGTCTCGTCGTGCAGCAGACGCTGCTGCCGACGACCAAGGCGCTGGTCGGGGCTGCGGGCTGAGCCGATCGCAAAAAGGCTCTAGCCCGGGATCGACCGGTGCGCGCTGCGTCCCAGCGCGAACTGACCAACCGGTCCCTCGACGTGGAATTCGAGCCCCGTCATTTTTGCAAACAGATCAATATTGCTGGTGCCGATGGCACAGCCGCCAAGGCCCATATCGGCCGCCGCAAGGTAGAACGTCTGGATCATGCAGCCGACATCCTTCAGGACCAGCGAATATGCGATCGAGCTGTATTTCCAGGAGATCCGCCCGAAGCGCGCAGCGATCGTGATCAGGACCTGCGGCGGCCCGGATGCGTCCATGGAAAACTCGGCCGCCGCGAGAAGCGCCCGGAGCTGCTCGGGGGAGGCATCGAGCGTGACCAGCGCGTGGCCTCCGGCGTCGTAGTGGTAAAATCCGCGCGCCAGACCCTCGCAGTTGGAGACCGCCAGATACAGCTCCAGCTCATACGCACTGCCGGCCGCCGGATACGGTCGTGAGGTGTAGGTGACCTCGGAGCCGCCGTCGACATCGGCGCCGCTCTTCCATTCCGACAACACGCGGGCCGTGGCGCCGAGAAACTGCGCAAGCTCGGGAAGCGTGACGGGATTCCGATCGTCGAAATCCCGCGTCGAATGGCGCGCGCGGAGCAACTGCACGAACGGCGACGCCGGCTCGGGCAGGGCCAATTTGTCGAGGGAGACCGACTTGCCGGGCCAAGGCGGGCGCAGCGCGGGCAGCGGCGGAACGGCGGCAGCATAGGCGTACGCGCCGCCAACCGGATCGGTATGCCGGCCCTCCGTGCTCCGCGTGTGAAATACGAGATCGTGGAAATCCCAGAGAACGAGATTGCCGTCGCCTTCGTTGACCCGAAGGCCGTCTCTGTCTTTCGTATCGAGCTTGATCAACATCCCGCTGCTGAGCAGCAATCCGAGCAGACCAATGTCCAGCGCGGCCGCCTGCCTGCGAAGGTTGCTGATCTTCTGAGGCCGCGACAGGGCCGCGAGCGTGGCGGCGATGGCGGGATCGCAAATCCGGAACAGCGCGCCGGCGCGCGGCGATTCCAGCACCATCTCGTTGTCGCGCCGGCGAAGATAGGCGAAGCGCGACAAGGCGAGAGTATCGCCGTTCGACAGCTTTGCGGGTTCCGGCCAGTATTCCGCGATCTGTGGCTCGATAACGACCACGTCTCGCGCGTCACGGGGCGAGAACAGGCGATAGTCGAGGAGCCCGTGCCGCGCCAGCCGCTGCACCAGGGCATGAACCTGCCTTGCGACGATACTTCTGCCGGGAAGGGAGGCGAGCGGCAAGCCGGTGGCGAGGGGGCCTGCGCGTTCGATCGCCGCGCGGCTGTATTGTCCGAGGTTGAGCGAAGTATCGCCGGACACGGCGGCAACGCTTCCGTCGGCCTGCATATGCAGGGAGAAACGGCCGTTCAGCCGGGCGGCGATGACGAATGCGACTTTCCTGGCCAGCTTTTTCCGGGAGGTGCGCACGGAAGCAGCCTTCAAGTGTGCGGCAGGAACGGGGTCAGTTCGCTTTCCAGGCGTGGGCGGTCCAGCAGCCCAAGCTTCACCGGCACATCGTAAAGCCGGCCGGGCCCGAAGCGACGATAGAAATGCCGCAAGCCCGGGACAAGCACTCTGACGACGGGGACCTCGACGTCGGGTCGTGTCTGGTCGAGCACGAGGAAGTCGTATCCGGCGCGGACCGCGATCTCGACGCAGGCATTGACCTGGTCGCGCGTATTGTCGTGAAGCTTGATATCAGGCGCCGGCGGGATCACCGGATTGTCGCTCGGGATCAGGAACGGATAATCGTCGAGCCGCAGCGGCGTGACACCGTCAAGCGATGGCTTCTCGCCGCTTCCGCCGTCCATCAAGCCAATCGACATGAACTGAGTCAGCTCGGTGAGCGAACGCAGCAGGGCGATGCGGCGATCGAAATGCGAACCGGACCCGAACTCGATGTTCTCGTGCCCATTTTGCATCCAGTGCATGATCGCAACATAAGAGGGAATGCCGAGATCGCTGGTGATGTCGAGGACCCAAAGCCGGCGTCCCGCATCGGCAAACTGGCGCTGCAGATCCCGTACGTAGGAATCCTCGAATTCTGCGAGATCGACTTCCGCACGCTGCACGCGATTGTACCACCAGATCGCGTAGGCATCGCGTTCGACCAGTTCGAGGAAGCCTTGAACGATGGCTTCCTCGCGTGTGTTGCCGGCTGCGCAACCGTTCGAATCCGTGTGGAAGCCGCCATAGAAGAAATACAAGAGGCCAGTCGGAAGATATTTGAACCGCTTGTCGCGCATCGACCAGACCGGCGACCATTCGGTCTTCATCGAGGGATCGAACGGCTCGGGAACCGGATGTGAATCGTCGGGCAGAGGGATATGCCGGTTTTGGAACTGCAGGTCGCTGAAGAACTGGACGTCGTTTGGCAGAAGCGCCTCACCGGGAGCGAAATCGGCGAAGCGTCGCGTCGTCCTGATCTCGTCACCCTGGAAAATGCCGGAATAGCGTTCGATCGCCTCCATCAGCGCGCTGGCCTCGCCCTGCTCGGCCGTGGAGCCCTTGCCGAAGCTGCCGCCGCTCAGGCCGGACCTGAGTTGGTCGACATTCCACGCCGGCGCAGAGAAATTATGGTAAGCGAAAAAATTGGTGTTCATCGGCAGATCGGCTTCGATCCGCTCGAGCCTGGATACCACGCCGGTCAGCGGGCTGACGTGTTTGCGGAACCGCGCCACGGTGGCCCGCGACGTCACGGTGCGGTATCCGCCGCTGGTCATGACGAGCCGTCTGCCTTCGGCAATCTCGATCGGCGCTGCCGCCCGCCGCGGATTCCTCAATTTCTTGCTGCCACAGGTCGCGCATTGCGGACGTTTCGCAACGTAGTGCTTGGCGATGGCGGCCCCGGTGAGGTCGACGCTTGCGATGTGATCGCTGAGATCAGTGCGAAATCCGGAGGCGATCGCCTTTGCAATTTCAATGGCAGCGAAGTGGACCCCGGTCTGTCCGACACTCTCGCTGACCAGGGGCGATGTTGCGACCGCTTGCGCCGCCCCGCGAGCGAGAAATCCCTTGATCTCGCGATTGCGGATCATGCGATCGTGCAGGCAGGTCCAGCAGGCGCTTTCGCCCGGCTTGAACACCGGCCCCACCAATGGAAAAACGCCGGAGGGCTGAACCAGCAGCCAGGGCGTTCCATCGGTGACGCGTTCCCGGTTCAATTCGGCGAGCGTCGGTTCGAGATAATCGTTCACAAGCGTGACGATGAGTTTGGGCGACCGCTTGGCGATTTGAACTCCGAGCTTGGTCAACGCCGCGCTCAGCTCGCTGGCACCCTTGACGTCGATCGATTCCACCCGCACCGGCCAGTTGCGCAGGTTCTCTTCGGCGATTTCGGCAGGCAGGCCGAGGCTTGCCCAATATCCATCAACGGGGCTCGCGTGCGATGCCCCGCTGACGACGTAGCGGCGCTCCAGCAGACGCCGGATCGCTTCCTCGATCTCGGCCACGGGAAAGTGTTTCGAGAGCTGGCGGATGATATCCTGGGCAGCACGGCCATTCTTTCCGATCGCGCTCGCCACTGCGCAATAGAGATCACCATGCAGGAAAAATTTGCGGTTCTCTGAATAGAGACAGACCACATTGGGAGGAAGCAGGTAGGCGGTGAAGTTTGGCGCGAAACGCAAAACGGTCTTGCGGGTCGGCTTCGCGGTGCGGCTCTTTCGCTTGATTGTCATCGGGGGCGCACGCTGATCCTGTTTCCGCCATGTTCGGTCGTTGGTGTACGACGAACGTCTTGCTGGCCCGACTTGTGCCGAGCGCTACCGGATTTCTTGACATGAGTTGGAACACACTCGTTCGCCATCGGCAAGCCGAGCAGGGAGACGAAGCGAACGCGGTGGCGACGAAAGCAAATTGGCCGGGTCGTGTGCGAGCCCGGCCAATGAAATTGCATCATGTCGATGTCGAGTCAGATGCTCTGGCCTAGCACCAGCGGCAGCGCCCCCATGATGCGCAGCATCCCGTGCAAGCTACCGGCACTGGCAACGGCAGGCCGATCCAGCCAACGCCGCAGCCGCCACAGCCACCGCAACCGACGCCGCAGCGACAGGCTCGGCAACCTGCGCAACCTCTGCAGCCACCACACCCTCTGCAGCCTCCGCAGCCGCGACAACCACCGCATCCCCGAGCCAGCAGCACATGGCTCAATTCTTTCTTGTCGTAGGCCAGATGAAAAGTAGCGAGGCTGACGTCGGCGAGTTCTTCTTCGCTGAGCGCCGTGTACCGACCGGAATTGGAGTTCGGCCTTTGTTGAACATCGCCTGTCGGCAACGCGGACGCTGCCGCGCTTCCCGCCAGCGAAAACGTCAGTCCGGCGAGGCCGAGCGCCGGCATTGCGGTTTTGGTCTTGCTGTTCTTTTTCGAAGCTTGTCTCGTCCGCCGCATGGCCGCATCCTCCATGGCTTCAGGTCCGATCTTCGCTGATGATCCTACGCCGAGCAAAAAGGGCGGGCAAGATTCGCGGATACACAAAAGAGTATGGGCCCGTTCGCACGCATTCATCTTCATGAATGACATCACTGTAATTTTTCGTCGATATCGATGGACGGCCGTGATGCGGTGCGCAATCGTCAGGGAGCTCAACCGGAGAGGCGAGCTTGGCCGATCAATTTGGACGCTTCGTTTGGTATGAGCTTCTGACGACGGATGTGCCGTCGGCAGCTGCCTTTTACGCCGAAATTGTCGGCTGGGCCGTGAAGGATGCGTCGAGCCCGGAACTTGCCTACACGCTGCTGACGGCGGGTGCTGCTCCGGTCGTCGGGCTCATGGATCTCCCCGAAGAGGGAGTACGGATGGGGGCAACGCCGAGATGGCTGGGCTACGTCGGCGTCGATGACATGGATGCGACGGTCGCGCAGATCCTCCGACTGGGAGGCGCGATCCTGGTGTCTCCGACCGACAGCAACATCGGCCGCATTTCGGTGGTCGCCGATCCGCAAGGAGCGGCGTTTGCGTTGGTCAGCCGGCTGGCATTTGGCCTGATGCAAACGAGCGGGTCGTATCAGCCCGGGCGCGTGGGCTGGCACGAGTTGCTGGCTGAAGACCGACGCACGGTTTTTCCATTTTATGGCAAGGTTCTCGGCTGGCGACAGGCCTCCGCCGAAGTGGATCCGGCAAGCGTGTATGATTTGTTTTCGGTGGCCGGGCAGACGATCGGCGGCATGCTCACCAAGCTACCGAGCGTAGCGCACGCCTGTTGGCTTCACTACTTCAATGTCGAGGACATCGGCGCCGCGGCCCGGCGGGTCATGACCGGCGGGGGCCGGGTCCTTCACCAGCCGATCGAGTTGCCCGATGGCGGCTGGATCGTGCGATGCGTCGACCCCCAGGGCGCCCTGTTTGCGCTGCAGGGCGCTTGGGATCACAAGGGCGTCGGGAGATCCTCGAGCTCGGAAGTCAGCTGGTCCTCCGAATGGGAGGGCATTGCTTCACGGGGCAGGATGGTGATCCACAAGACCAAGCGCTAAAGCGCGATGCGATTGGGATGAATCGATGCGCGCCAAGAACTCGAGTCACCTCTCCCGCAGGGAGAGGTCGGATCGCATCGTAAGATGCGATCCGGGTGAGGGGTTACAGTCTCACTGTGCGCCGCGGCCCCTCACCTGGATTGCTCAGGCGCGCAATTGCGCGCCATAGCAATCCGACCTCTCCCCGTTGGGGAGAGGTGAAACACGGACCGCCGACCAAACCTAATTTCATCACGCTTTAGAGCATGATCCGGAAAAGTGTGAAGCGGTTTTCTCTCGCGACAAACGCGGAACGCGTTTGCGCGGAGATCATGCTCAAACAAGGAGCTAAAGCGCGATGACGATTCAACCCAATCTCATCGCGCTTTAGGCCAGCCCGCTACTGTGCATGGGGTTGTTTTCGCGTTTTGGTCGGCGGCCTGCCGGCCGCCTTAGATATTCGCCTCGCCCTCCGGGCCGACCGAGGCGATGCGCACCATGTTGGTGGTGCCGGGAATGCCGAGCGGCACGCCGGCGACGATGATCACGCGCTGTCCGGCGCGGACGAAGCCGTCGCGGAACGCGATCTGGCCGGCGCGGTTCACCATGTCGTCCTGGTCGCGCGCATCCTCAGCCACCACGCAATGCACGCCCCAGACCACCGCGAGCCGGCGCCCGGCCGTGATGTTCGGCGTAATCGCCACGATGGGCGGCTTCGGCCGCTCGCGCGCCACGCGCACCGCAGTCGAGCCGGAGCTGGTCCAGCAGATCAAGGCAGGCAGGTCGAGCGTCTCGGCGATCTGCCGGGCGGCATCGGCGATGGCGTCGCCGGCGGTGGATTCCGGCGCGGGGCGCTGGGCCATGATCACGTCCCGATAGATCGGGTCGCGCTCGACCTCCTCGCCGATGCGGTTCATGGTCGAGACCGCCTCGACCGGGAATTTGCCGGCCGCCGACTCCGCCGACAGCATGATAGCGTCGGCGCCCTCATAGACGGCGGTGGCGACGTCGGAGACCTCGGCGCGGGTCGGCACCGGCGACTGGATCATCGATTCCAGCATCTGGGTCGCGATCACCACCGGCTTGCCGGCGCGGCGCGCCATGCGCGTCATCTGCTTTTGCAGGCTCGGCACGCGCTCGAGCGGCAGTTCGACGCCGAGGTCACCGCGCGCCACCATCAGCGCGTCGGAGGCCTCGATGATGTCGGCGAGACGGTCGATCGCCTGCGGCTTCTCGATCTTGGCCATCACGGCGGCGCGGCCGCGGATCATCTTCTTGGCTTCGATCACGTCGTCGGCGCGCTGCACGAAGGACAGCGCGATCCAGTCGACACCGGTGACGAGGGCCGCCTCGAGGTCGGCGCGGTCCTTCGGCGTCATCGCCGAGACCGGCAGGTCGGTGTCCGGCAGGCTGACGCCCTTGCGGTCGCTCATCTTGCCGCCGACCACGACGCGCGTCACCGCGTGCTCCTTGGTGGTCTCTTCCGCGATCAGCCGCACCTTGCCGTCGTCGAGCAGCAGCGCATGGCCGGGCCGCAGGGCGGCCAGAATCTCGGGATGGGGAAGGTTGACCCGGGTGGCATCGCCCGGGGTCTTGTCGGAGTCGAGCGTGAAGGTCTGGCCGTTCTGGAGCTGCACCGCGCCTTCGGCGAATGCCCCGAGCCGGAGCTTCGGGCCCTGGAGGTCGACCAGGATGCCGATCGGACGGCCGTAGCTACTCTCGACATTGCGGATCGTCGCCACCAGCTCCCGCATCTTGTCATGCGGAGTGTGGCTCATGTTGATGCGGAACACATCGGCGCCAGCCTCGAACAGGCGGCGGATCATCGCGAGGTCCGAAGAGGCAGGTCCAAGGGTCGCGAGAATCTTGATACGGCGAAGGCGCCTCATGGCTTATTTCCAGACGGTGGTGACGAGGGAGCTGGCGGGAGGCCAGGTGCGGCGGGGGGCGTACCACCGGGCGGACTATTGGGCAAACCCGGAACGCCGCCACCAGGACCAACAGGGCCGGGCATGCCGGGGACACGCGGCTGCGCAGAAGGCTGCTCGTTGGCGTCCGTGAGCTGCACCGTCCAGGCCCGCTGCTCGCCGGTATCGACTTCGAAATAGCCGGTCCGGTCATAGCCGCGCGCCAGGCAATCCTCGGTGCCGCGGATGGTGAATTCCTTGTCGCGCGAGCACATGAAAGCCTGCCCCGACCATTCGCCGCCGCGGTCATAGTCGATCGCGTAAATGTAATAGTAGCGGGCGACCAGCGTTCCCCGCAGCAGGGTCTCGCAGGACCGGGACGAGATGTTCCACCAGCCTTCGGTGGTCCAGCCGTCGGCGTCCTTGTAGCCGAGCGCGATGCCCACCCGGCTTGAGGTGTTGTTGCAGAGGCGGAAGTCGGCCGAGGCCGGGCTGGCCCAGAGGCACAATAAGCCAACCGCCAGCACCGGGACCAACCGGGCGAGCAGGCGAAGGGGGGAGCGGGGAGATTCGGCGATCATTGTCGCGGAACGTATACCAGATGATTGACGATTTGGCGTAGGGGCCGGGGACCTGCCCATTTGTTGGCCCAGCGGCCGTTTGCGCCGCGATATGGCAAAATCTGTGACAGGACCCCACCTGATCCCGTAAGGGTGACCACCATCAAGGGCGCAGCCGAGGAATCCAGCCATGGCCATTGACGACAAAACCAGAACGGAGCTCGAGGCGGCCGCTTTCCGGCGCCTGGTCGATCATTTGAAGACGCGGACCGACGTCCAGAACATCGACCTGATGAATCTGGCCGGCTTCTGCCGCAACTGCCTGTCCAACTGGCTCAAGGACGCCGCGGACGCCCAAGGCGTCGCGCTGAGCAAGGATGAGAGCCGGGAAGCCGTCTACGGCATGCCCTACGAGAGCTGGAAGGCGAAGTACCAGGGCACGGCCACCGCCGAACAGATCGAGGCGATGAAGAAGGTTCATCCCCACAATCATTGAGGGGGACTGTCCGCGCCGCGGCCTGAGTCGCACCACACAACAGCTTTCTTTGCTCACCTGCAGGAAGGTGTGGGCGCGCTGTGGACGAGCGCGATGCTTGCTTGAACGCTGACGGCGTCAACCCTAAGGGTCTACCCAGCACGCGCGGTGGATGCCGGCGTCACCTCGTTTTGCCAGTTCCATTGGGAGTACCAAGATGGCCACCTCCGCCGCCGTCCGCGACGACGAGCCCGCGACGAAATTTGCCAAGGACCAGCTCAAATCCATCATCGAGCGCATCGAGCGGCTGGAGGAAGAGAAGAAGGCGATCTCCGACGACATCCGCGACGTCTATGCCGAGAGCAAGGGCAACGGCTACGATGTCAAGGCGCTGCGCACCATCGTGCGCCTGCGCAAGCAGGACCCCAATGAGCGCGCCGAGGCCGAGACGATTCTCGAGACCTATATGCAGGCGCTGGGGATGATCTGAGGCGTTTGCGCCTCCGACGTCACTCGGGCTACAAATCGCGGCTGTTGCACTTCGTTTGTGAACGGAGACGTCAGTGACTGCGCCGTCGCTGCCGCGTGAAGTGATCAGTGCCTTCGGCGCTCTTCCGGCGCCGATCGGCAAGCGGCTGTTCCAGGTGCGCGACCTGATTTTTGCGATCGCGGCGGCGGATGACAATGTCGGCCGTCTCACCGAGACGCTGAAATGGGGCGAGCCTGCCTACCTGACCGATGAGACAGGCAGCGGTTCGACCATCCGGCTCGGCCGCCTCAAGGACTCCGACCACGCTGCCATTCTGTTCAACTGCAAGACGACGCTCGTCGACACGTTCCGCGAGCGCTTTCCCGATCAGTTCGAATATCGGCAGACCCGGGCTCTGCTGCTGCCGGTGGCCGGCAAACTGCCGAAGCAGGCGCTATCGGTCTGCCTGTCGCTGGCGCTGACCTATCATCTGGATCGGTGGGGAAAGAGGGCGCGCTAGGCGATCGGCCTTTAGCGCAGCGCGGCCGTGCGCATGACGAAGGACGTCGTCTCGATCTTCGTGGTCGCGCTGCCCGAGAAACCGTCGCAGGACAGGCCATGCATCGGATCGTCGGTGAAGCCCATTGCGACCACGGCCTGCGGCTTGACGAAATAAGCGCGCATCGCAGCCATATCGAGCTCGCCCATCAGCGTGACAGACATCGCCCGGCTGGCGCTCGGCGACAGCATCACGATCTTGAGCCAGATGCTCTCGCCCTTGGCCGCGGAGAGCCGCGTTGCGGTTGCGATCATCCCTTCGGTGCTCTTGCCGACGACGGTGTTGATCTCGGTGGCCGGCGCAGCGTTGCGGGCGACGGACGCCGCACGCACGCCGTGCGGGATTGGCGCCGAGGCGGCGACGACGCGGGAGCGGTCGACTGGCGAGGCGGAAGCGGGCGCAAAGGCCAGCGCCTGATAGGCGGCGTTGGAGACGCTCGCGGTCGGTTGCGGATCGGTCGCGGCGGCCAGCGCCTGGCGCGCCCTGAGTGCTGCAATCTGCGCCGGTGTCGCTTGCTGCGGCGCGGCCGGAGTATCCCAGAAGCCGCGGGCATTGATGATGTCGGCCGGGGACTCGAACTTGCGGGCTGCCGGCTTGTCAGCCACGGGCTCGGGCTTCGGCTCAGCTTTCGGTTTCGGCGGCGCAACGAGCTGGGCATCGGCCGAGGCGAGCTGGATGGCGGAGGCGACCGACGGCTTGGCGCGCGGCGTCGGCACAGGATCGGCGGGTTTGCTCGCGGCGGCGACCACGGTGGGCTTGGCGGCCGGGGCGGGAGCGCCCTCGTCATCCTCGTCGGCACTGGCTGCCGGAGCCTGTTTGCTCTTGAACAGGGCGGCGAAGAAGTCTGGCTTACCGGCGCCATCGTCGCCACCGCCGCGACGCTCGATCTCGGCCTTGGCCAGCTCATAGCCCTTCAACGGCACACCGTCGGTTGGCAGATGCACCGTCTTCCCGTCGGGGAAGACGCGGGCGAGCTGGTCATGCGTCATGCGCGGCCAGTGCCGGATGCTGCCGGTGTCGAGATGCACGAAGGGCGAGCCGGAGGTCGGGTAGAAGCCGACGCCGCCGCGTTGCAGGCGGAGGCCCGCGAAGCGGATTTGCTCCAGCGGAACGTTCGGGATGTAGAAGTCCATCGCATGGCCCAGCATGTGCTGGCTGAAGCGCGCCACGCCCGAGGAGCGGCGGCGCAGCATGGCGTTGGTGGCGGGGGAGCGATAGGAGGAGATGATCTGGATCGGCTGCTTGCCGTCGACGTCGCGATAGACTTCCCAGAGGATGTCGAACAGGTGACGGTCCATCACCGTCTCGTCCTGGGTGCGCCAGTCGCGCAGGAAATGGTTGAGCGTCTTCAGCGCGGCTTCGTCGTAGCGGCCGTCGCGCTTGAAGGTGACCGTAAGGTCTTCGCCCGAATGGGTGTGGTGGAAGGAGAGCGTCTTGGTCTCGTTCAGCGCCGCGGCGTTATGGACCGAGCCGGCAGCCGCAAACAGCACCAGCGAAGCGAGGCCGATCCGAGATCCGACCTTCACTCCCGCATGGGACAGCGACAACGCAGCGAATTTGCGTGCGAAACCAGTCAGCACGAATGAGCCCACCCAGTCGACGAGCGTTCAAAATGGACTCTCCCGCCAACCCCGTTAGCGCGCGAAAGAGGATGAACGCTTTCTTAAAGCGAGAAGGTTAATCCGAGGTTGACCTTCCCGCCCCCAAACCAAGTCAGACTACAATCCTAACCGGTTGAGTGTGGCGAAAAAACGCCAGCCGCCCGAACTCGGGTGGAGAATGGTTAACGTTAAGCGACCCTATCCAGAGGAAAGGGTCGCTGATTCTATTGAAGAATTTCAGGGATTGAGGGCAGGCCGCGGCTCAGCGGGTGAAGACCCGCTGCTGCCGGCGGCCAACCGGAGCCGGCGGCTGAGCCGGGGCGCCGCCGCCGAACAGCCGCTCGAAGAAGTTCAACCCGGACGAGCCGCCATTGTTGGCGATCGCTACACCCGAGGGCAGCGTCGTTGCCGGGCGCGAATAGCTCGGCTGCGAATGGGCGACGACGTTCTCGAGGTCCTTGCCGCGGCCGTTCTTCAGGATGTTGATCATGGTCGCGTCGCGGCCATAGACGTCCTTGCGGAATTGCAGCTTGCCGCCGTCGTCCACGAACGCGGTCTGGTAGGTGATGTTGACCGGGATCGGGGTCGGGAATTTCAGGTCGACCTCACCCGAGCCGTACATGCCGCGCACGCGCTCCGGGGTGTAGTGCTCGTTCGGCATGGCGATGTTGAGCAGGACCGAGGCGTACTGATCCGGATATTGCACGCGCATGCAGCCATGGCTGAAGGCGCGCTCGTCCTTGGCGAACAAATACTTGTCCGGCGTGTCGTGCTGGTAGACCAGGAACTTGTTCGGGAAGTTGAAGCGGATGCGGCCGAGCGCATTGGCTTCCCCGGGCGGCTGCGAGATGTGCACCGAGCCGTCGCGGTTCTGCTCGAGCTTCAAGCCCATGCGCTGAAGCACGGTCGGGTCCTGCTGCAGCGCCGGCAGATACTCGCCATAGACGATCGACGGCGGCACGTTCCAGGTCGGGTTGACCGTGATGTACTTCATCGTCTCGGTCAGCAGCGGCGTTGCGTGCTGGCCCGGCTTGCCGGTGACGACGCGGGTGGTCCAGACCTGCTGGCCGCGCTGCATCACCTTCAGCGTGTAGTCGGGAATGTTGAGGATGACATAGGCATCGCCGAGCGAGGGGGCGCCGAGGTCGCGCGGCAGCCAGCGCCAGCGCTCCATGTTCACCAGCACGGTGTCGATCTGCCTGTCACGCTTCGGGCTGTTCAGCGCCTTCACGGTCGGCGCATCCAGCACGCCGGTCGCCTTCATCTCGGCGCCGTCCTGGAATCTGCGCACGGCTTCGGCAACCGTTGCGTCATAATGGTCGTCGCTGGCGTTCTCGGTGATGCCCAGCTTGGCGCGAAGCTGCGGCACGCGCGGGTCCTGCGCGACGATTTCCGCCTGCCTCTTGCCCTTGGCGGGGGTGTATTTCAGCGCGGGGCCGTCGGTGATCTCGATCACCGGACCGTCGCCTTGACCGCGCAGCTTGGCAAGCTGCGCCTTCAGCTCCTTGTAGAGCTTCTGCGGCGGGTTGTAGCTGTCGAGCGCGGCAGAGGCGTCGGCTGCGGTCGTGACCTTGGTGAGCACCTCGCTCGGATCGACCGGATGCTCGGGATAGAGGATATCGGCGCTGACCTGGGACCAGTGCATGCGGCCGCTCTGCGCCTGGCGCGCATAGTCGAACATGCTGGCGGTGAGCTTCAGCTCGGCATCGGCGAGCGCATCGGGCGTCGTGGCGGCGACGAAGTCCGGCACCGGATAGTCGGCCGGATTGAGACCGTCGGAGGCCGCATCCTTCAGCCGCGCGATCACGCCCTTGGCCGCAGCGGTCAAGCTGCCGGCTTGCGTCCAGACCGGCGCGAAGTCGCGGGCGCCGTAGAACTTCTCGGCGGCGGCACGTTCGTTCTTGCGGTCGAAATGGCGCGAGGTCTTGGACCCGAGGATGTCCTTGATCTTGTCGGCGACCGGCTGGTCGGCGGCGGGAACGTTGCTCGCGGCCTTCACCGGCTCGGCGGCCGGAGTTGCGGCTGCCGCCGCCGGAGCAGCGGGGCTGGCCGATGGCGCGGCTGCGGTGTCAGCCTTTAACGGTTCAGATTTGGCAGGCTCAGATTTGGCCGCTTCAGATTTGGCGGGTTCGGTCTTAGCGGGCTCGGTCTTGGCAGGTTCGGTGGTGGCCGTCTCGCTCTTCGGCGCCTCGGCGGCGGGCGTCGTGGCGATGTCGGCAGGTTTGGTTTCGACCTTCTCTGCGGCTGGAGCGGCTTCGGCCTTCACAGGCTCCTTGGCCGCATCCTTCGGAGCGTCCTGAACTGTGGCGGTGGTGTCGAGCTTGATGTCGGATGCGGTCGGGGGCGGAACGTTTGCGGGCTCGGGGCGCGGGATCGCAGCTTCGATCGCGAGTTCGGCAGCGCTGCTGCGCGCCTGATCCTGTGCCAGCGCCGAGCCGGCCGACACCGTGATGAAGGTCGCTGCGACCACCGCCAGAACGCGGTCAAAGCCTGCACGGTGGTTCAAACAGTCACGCATTGTATCGCACCCCTCGGGTGAGCTGTCCCTCGTGGAACAGCTTTCGTTATCGCCTAATTGAGCTTCGGCTAAATCGCGCCGGCCTCTCGAAAGTTACACGCCTGCACGCAACGATTCATACGCAGACGATATACAGGCCCCGTTTTCACAGCTAGCGCTACCCCGGGAAACTCACGACAAACTGACTTCAAGACAGTCTGTTTGCAACGGATTGTGCGGCTTTGCCCCGCGCTTTTCCCGCTGTCTGTCACTTCCAAGTCACGGTTCCGGCCGGAGCCGAATTTTGCCGTAATTCAACGGGTTGCGGACGCCTCACGAATGCGCGCGAACTGCCATTCGCATGAGGTTCAGTGCGTCTCTTCGCCGCTTTTCCCGCCATGTCCGGGACCCCCCGCTTCGTCGAGTTTGCGATACAGCGTGGACCTGCCGATCTTGAGTCGGCGCGCCACCTCGGACATCTGTCCACGGTAGTGCGAGATCGCGAAGCGGATGATCTCGCTCTCCATGTCCTCGAGCGGACGAACATCGCCGGTCGGGGTCAACATGGAGAGGGATCCTGCCAGGGGCAGCGGTGCGATGGGTATTTCGCTACCCGATACCACCGGGGGCGCCGCGATCGGCTCGATCATCAGCGGGGCGGTCGGAATCTCCGTCGCGGAATGCGGGTGCGAGGCCAGCAGCGGGAAATCGTCCAGGCCGAGCTGGTCGCCCTCGCTCATCACCACCGCGCGGTAAACAGCGTTTTCGAGCTGGCGGATGTTGCCGGGCCAGTCGAGCTGGGCGAGATGGGCCACGGCCTCGCCAGTGACGCCGGAGATCGCGCGGTTCTCCTCGGCGGCAAAACGCGCCAGGAAATGCCTGAGCAGATGCGGGATGTCCTCGCGGCGGGCCCTGAGCGAGGGGATCGTCAGCGGCAGCACGTGCAGGCGATAGAACAGGTCTTCGCGGAAATGGCCCTGCTTGACCCGGTCCAGCAGCTTGCGATTGGTCGCTGAGATGATGCGGACGTCGACCTTCACGGGCTTGCGGCCACCAACGGCCTCGACTGCGCCCTCCTGCAGTGCGCGCAAGAGCTTGACCTGCGCGGTCAGCGGCAGCTCGCTGACCTCGTCCAGAAACAGCGTGCCGCCGTGAGCCTCGAGGAATTTGCCGGTATGCCGCTCAGTCGCGCCGGTGAAGGCGCCCTTCTCGTGGCCGAACAGGATGGACTCGACGAGATTGTCGGGGATCGCGCCGCAATTGACCGCAACGAACGGCTTGGCCTTGCGCTCGCCGCTGCCATGGATGGCGCGGGCGAACATCTCCTTGCCCACGCCGGACTCGCCTTCGATCAGTACGGGGATCGACGAGTTTGCCGCCTTCTGGGCCGCGCGCATCACCGGCGCCATCGCTTCGGCGCGCGTGATGATGTCGGAGAAGGTCAGCCGACCCTCGCGGCTGTGACGGATGCGCTGCAATTCGCCCTTCAGCGCGGAGGCATTCAGCGCGTTGCGAAGCGAGACCTGGAGCCGCTCCAGTCCGACCGGCTTGACCACGAAGTCGGCCGCACCGGCGCGCATCGCCGAGATCACGTTGTCGATGCCGCCATGGGCGGTCTGCACGATGACGGGCACGCTGAGGCCCGCCTCGCGGATTTTCGCCAGCACGCCCATGCCGTCGAGGCCGGGCATCACGAGATCGAGGATCATCGCGTCGATCGCGGGTGCGTCGGGGCCGGTGAGGGTGGCGATCGCAGCGTCGCCGGATTCGACGACGACCGTCTCATAGCCGCATTTCTGCACCATGTTCTCGACCAGGCGGCGAGCTACGGCGTCGTCGTCGGCGATCAAAATACTGGCAGCCATGGTGCTCCCCGCACGCTACTACTATCTGTCTCGAATCGGGTCACTCTGGCCGAAGCCGATTAACGCACTCTTAAACCTTGATGCCCCCGCCCACCGTCGCGATTGTTGAACACAGGTTTCCCACACAATGACTTCGCGCTCCAAAGCTGCTCTCACAAAGAACGCTGCTCTTCGTAAGCCCGCCGCCAAGAAATCCGCCGTCAAGAAATTGGCACCCAAGGCAAAGTCCTCCGCGAAGCCTGCGAGCAAGACGGGCAAGCTTCCGGAGTGGAACCTTGCCGATCTCTATTCCGGGATCGACGCGCCGGAAGTGGCGCGCGATCTCGAAACGATGGATGCCGATTGCGTCACGTTCGAGACCGACTACAAGGGCAAGCTCGCAACAGGCACAGCAAACGAAGATGGCGGAAAATGGCTCGCGGAGGCCGTGCGACGCTATGAAGCGATCGACGATCTCGCCGGCCGTCTCGGCTCCTATGCCGGTCTCGTCCATGCCGGCGACAGCGTGGACCCTGCGATTTCAAAGTTTTACGGCGACGTCTCCGAGCGGCTGACGGCGGCCTCGACGCATCTCTTGTTCTTCGCGCTCGAACTCAACCGCATCGATGACGATATTTTGACTCGCGCGATGCAAACCCCGGAACTCGCGCATTATCGTCCGTGGATCGAGGATCTGCGCAAGGAGAAGCCGTATCAGCTCGACGACAAGCTCGAGCAGCTGTTCCTGGAAAAGGCGCAGACCGGCTATTCCGCGTTCAACCGTTTGTTCGACCAGACAATCTCGGGCCTGCGCTTCAAGGTCGGCGCCAACGAACTCGCGATCGAGCCGACGCTGAATTTCCTGCAGGACCGCGACGGCGCCAAGCGCAAGGCTGCGGCGGAAGCGCTGGCAAAAACCTTCAAGGCCAATGAGCGCACCTTTGCGCTGATCACCAACACGCTCGCCAAGGACAAGGACATCTCCGACCGCTGGCGCGGTTTCAAGGATGTCGCGGATTCCCGCCACCTGAACAATCGCGTCGAGCGCGAAGTGGTGGATGCGCTGGTCGCCTCGGTCCGCGCGGCCTATCCAAAACTGTCGCATCGCTATTACGCGCTGAAGGCGAAGTGGTTCGGCAAGAAGAAACTGGCTTATTGGGACCGCAACGCGCCGCTGCCGTTCGCGGCGACCGACGTCATCGGCTGGCCCGATGCACGGAACATGGTGCTGACGGCCTATCGCGGCTTCTCGCCGAAGATGGCCGACATCGCCGAGCGCTTCTTCACCGATCGCTGGATCGATGCGCCGGTGCGTCCGGGCAAGGCGCCCGGCGCATTCTCGCATCCGACCACGCCGTCGGCGCACCCCTACGTGCTGATGAACTACCAGGGCAAGCCGCGCGACGTGATGACGCTTGCGCATGAGCTCGGCCACGGCGTGCACCAGGTGCTGGCCGCCAAGAACGGCGCGCTGATGGCGCCGACGCCGCTGACGCTGGCGGAGACCGCGAGTGTGTTCGGCGAGATGCTGACGTTCAAGCGGCTGCTTGCCCAGACCAAGAATGCAAAGCAGCGCCAGGCGCTGCTCGCCGGCAAGGTCGAGGACATGATCAATACCGTGGTGCGGCAGATTGCGTTCTATTCGTTCGAGCGCGCCGTCCACACCGAGCGCAAGAACGGCGAGCTCACCGCGACGCGGCTCGGCGAGCTCTGGCTGTCGGTGCAGGGCGAGAGCCTGGGTCCGGCGATCGAGATCAAGGCGGGTTACGAGAACTACTGGATGTACATCCCGCACTTCATCCATTCGCCGTTCTACGTCTACGCCTATGCGTTCGGCGATTGCCTGGTGAACTCGCTCTATGCCGTCTACGAGAACGCGGCCGAGGGCTTTGCCGAGCGCTATCTCGACATGCTCGCCGCCGGCGGCACCAAGCATTATTCCGAGCTGCTGCGGCCCTTTGGGCTCGACGCCAAGGATCCCAAATTCTGGGATGGGGGCTTGAGCGTCATCGCCGGGATGATCGACGAGCTGGAGGCGATGGGCTGAAGGGCGCGAATGCCTGGATTTAGGGCAGGGCTGCCGCGCGGCATCTGTTGAACCCCGGTTCAGCAAAGCAAATTCCGCGCGCCGGATCCGCGATAATCGGGATTCCAAATGAGCCTATTTGCTGGAAAACCGCGCCTTGGCGCCGTTGCCCTGCCCGAAGGTTTAAGGTATCCCAGCCGAGGAATTCGACTTTCGACTGGGGACATCCATGGCAGATCATAGCGAAGTTGCGTACAGCACCGCCGACGGCAACGACTACGTTGCTCACGAGCAGACCTACGAGGGCTTCATCAAGCTGGTGAAGTACGGCACGGCGTCGGTCGCGCTGATCGTGATTCTGATGGCGATCTTCCTCACCTAAATCGACCTTGGCGGCTGCCTTCATCTGTGGCGGCAGCTGCCCACAAAATTTGCAAACAAGCCGGTTCTAAAGCCGGTATGCAACGCTGCGGGAGTAACGCTACTTTTTTGTGCGTGCGCTGGCCCGCGCCGCCGGAGGACCTATGAAGATCGCCGTTGCCAAGGAAATCGATCCGTCAGAGCCGCGGGTCGCGGCTTCGCCTGATACGGTGAAGAAGTTCAAGGCGCTGGGCGCCGAGATCGCCGTCGAGCCGGGCGCGGGCCTCAAGTCGGGCCTCCCCGATTCCGAATTCACTGCGGTGGGGGCCACTGTCAGCGCCGATGCGCTGAAGGATGCCGACATCATCATCAAGGTGAAGCGTCCCGAGGCCTCCGAGCTGTCGCAATACAAGCGCGGCGCGCTCGTCATCGCCATTATGGATCCCTATGGCAACGAAGCCGCGTTGAAGGCGATGGCCGATGCCGGCGTTTCCGCCTTTGCGATGGAATTGATGCCGCGCATCACCCGTGCGCAGGTGATGGACGTGCTGTCCTCGCAGGCGAACCTTGCCGGCTACCGCGCCGTGATCGAGGGCGCCGAGGCCTTCGGCCGTGCCTTCCCTATGATGATGACCGCGGCCGGCACCGTGCCTGCCGCAAAGGTGTTCGTGATGGGCGTCGGCGTCGCCGGTCTCCAGGCGATCGCGACCGCGCGCCGCCTTGGCGCCATCGTCACCGCGACCGACGTGCGGCCTGCGACGAAGGAGCAGGTGGAATCGCTCGGTGCAAAGTTCCTCGCCGTCGAGGACGAGGAGTTCAAGAACGCGCAGACCGCCGGCGGCTACGCCAAGGAGATGTCGAAAGAGTACCAGGCCAAGCAGGCCGCGCTGACCGCCGAGCACATCAAGAAGCAGGATATCGTCATCACCACCGCGCTGATCCCGGGCCGTCCCGCGCCGAAGCTCGTCTCGGGCGAGATGGTCAGGTCGATGAAGCCGGGTTCGGTGCTGGTCGATCTCGCCGTCGAGCGCGGCGGAAATGTCGAGGGCGCCAAGGCGGGCGAGGTCGTCGAGACAGATGGCATCAAGATCGTCGGCTACACCAACGTCGCGGGCCGCGTCGCGGCCTCGGCCTCCAGCCTCTATGCACGCAATTTGTTCTCCTTCATCGAGACCATGGTCGACAAGAAAGAGAAGAAGCTCGCCGTCAACTGGGACGACGAGCTCGTCAAGGCCACCGCGCTGACCAAGGACGGCGCCGTGATTCACCCGAACTTCCAGCCGAAGGTTTAAGGAGGCCCGTCATGGAGCATGCTGCACAGGTCGTCGACCCCTTCATCTTCCGGCTGTCGATCTTCGTCCTCGCCGTCTTCGTCGGTTATTTCGTGGTGTGGTCGGTGACACCGGCGCTGCATACGCCGCTGATGAGCGTCACCAATGCGATCTCTTCGGTGATCGTGGTCGGCGCGCTTCTGGCCGGCGGCGTCGCCAACGTCTCGAGCGGTTCGGGCTGGGCGCGCGCGTTCGGCTTCGTCGCGCTGATCTTTGCCTGCATCAACATCTTCGGCGGCTTCCTTGTCACCCAGCGCATGCTGGCGATGTACAAGAAGAAGTCGAAGTAAGCGGCCACCTCGGGCTGATGGGATCAATGGGGACCTGAGATGAGCGCAAACTTCTCTGCATTCTTGTATCTCGTGGCGGGGGTGCTCTTCATCCTGTCGCTGCGCGGACTCTCGAGCCCGGCGTCGTCGCGCCAGGGCAATCTGTTCGGCATGGTCGGTATGGCGATTGCGGTCGCCACCACGCTCGCCAACCATCCGCCGGCCGATGGTCTCGCCTGGGTGCTGGTGATTGTCGGCATCGCCATTGGCGCGGCGATCGGTGCGGTCATCGCCCGCCGCGTGCCGATGACGTCGATGCCCGAACTGGTCGCCGCCTTCCACTCGCTGGTGGGCATGGCCGCGGTGCTGGTCGCCGCCGGCGCGTTCTATGCGCCCGAGGCCTTCGACATCGGCACCCCCGGCAACATCCACACCCAGAGCCTGGTCGAAATGTCGCTCGGCGTCGCCATCGGCGCGCTGACATTCACCGGCTCGGTGATCGCATTCCTCAAGCTGTCGGCGCGGATGAGCGGCTCTCCGATCATCCTGCCGGCGCGGCACGTGATCAACGTCGCGCTCGCAGTCGCGTTGGTCGCCTGCATCGTCGGGCTCGTTGTCACCGGCAGCCCGGTGTTCTTCTGGCTCAATGTCATCCTGGCGCTCACGCTCGGCGTGCTCATGATCATCCCGATCGGCGGCGCCGACATGCCGGTCGTGATCTCGATGCTGAACTCCTATTCGGGCTGGGCCGCGGCGGGCATCGGCTTCACGCTCGGCAATTCGGCGCTGATCATAACGGGCGCGCTGGTGGGCTCGTCGGGCGCGATCCTGTCCTACATCATGTGCCACGCGATGAACCGGTCCTTCATTTCGGTCATTCTCGGCGGCTTCGGCGGCGAGACCGCTGCTGCCGGCGGCGGAGCAGGTGGCGAGCAGAAGCCCGCCAAGCTCGGCTCGGCTGACGATGCCGCGTTCATCATGAAGAACGCCTCCAAGGTCATCATCGTGCCCGGATACGGCATGGCGGTGGCCCAGGCCCAGCACGCGCTGCGCGAAATGGCCGACATGCTGAAGAAGGAAGGCGTCGAGGTGAAATACGCCATTCACCCGGTCGCGGGCCGCATGCCCGGCCACATGAACGTGCTGCTCGCCGAGGCCAACGTGCCCTATGACGAGGTGTTCGAGCTCGAGGACATCAACTCCGAGTTCGCGCAGGCCGACATCGCCTTCGTGATCGGCGCCAACGACGTCACCAATCCGGCGGCGGAAGAGGACAAGACCTCGCCGATCTACGGCATGCCGGTGCTGCAGGTCTGGAAGGCCGGCACGGTGATGTTCATCAAGCGGTCGCTGGCGTCGGGTTATGCCGGTATCGACAATCCGCTGTTCTACCGCGACAACACCATGATGCTGCTCGGCGACGCCAAGAAGGTCACCGAGAACATCGTCAAGGCGATGTAGCGCCGGAGAGCCGGCGCAGCGATGACATTCCTGAAATGGATCGCCATCGTCGCTGCCGCCGGCTATCTCGCAGGTCTCGCCGTGCTCTATGTGAAACAGCGCAGCATGCTGTTTCCGATCCCGACCACTGAGCGCACCGCACCGGCCGCCGCAGGGTTTCCGCAGGCCGAGGAACACGTCCTCACCACCTCCGACGGTGAGAAGATCATCGTCTGGCACGTGCCGCCGAAGCCCGGCCGCGACGTGGTGCTGTACTTCCACGGCAATGGCGATTTCCTTGCGGGCCTTGCCGGGCGCTTCAAGGCGATCATTGCTGACGGCACCGGTCTCGTCGCGCTGTCCTATCGCGGCTATGCGGGCTCCAGCGGCGCGCCGAGTGAGGACGGTCTGCTGCGCGACGGCGCGGCCGCGTATTCATTCGCGGCGGAACGCTACGACGCCCAGTGCATCGTCGCCTGGGGATTCTCGCTTGGGACCGGTGTTGCCGTTGCCGTCGCGTCCGAGCATCCGGTTCGCAAGCTGATCCTCGAGGCGCCCTACACCTCGATCGCAGACGTCGCGGCCGCGCAATTCCGCTTCCTTCCGGTCCGTCTCCTGATCCGGGATCCGCTTCATTCCGACGAGCGGATCGCGGGCGTCACAGTGCCGCTGTTGGTCGTTCACGGCGCGCAGGATCAAACCATCCCGATCGCATTCGGGGAGAAGCTGTTCGCGCTGGCGCACGAGCCGAAGCAATTCGTTCGACTCGCTGAGGGCGGGCACGACGATCTCGACAACTTCGGCATGATCGAGATTGCGCGAGGTTTCATCAACGGCTCCTGAGGGCTGACGGGCGCGATCTTCTCGCGCATAATCGGGCGGTTCAACGAAGGAATCGCCTGCATGAGTGTACACGGACCGATGCCGCGGTCGTCCTGGGTGTTCCCGGCCCTGGCGGTGCTGCTGTTCCTGGTCGTCACCGCGACCGGCTACGGTTTCACCCTGTCGGCCGGGGGCGGCCTGTTCGCGATCGTCCTGCTGGTGATCCTGTTCGGCACCGTGTTCGCAGCCGTCCATCATTCCGAGGTGATCGCGGAGCGGATCGGCGAGCCGTTCGGCACGCTGCTGCTCACGCTTGCGGTGACCATCATCGAGGTCGCGCTGATCACCACGATCATGCTCGGCGACAAGCCCGCCCCGACGCTTGCGCGTGACACCGTCTTCGCAGTGGTGATGATCGTCTGCAATGGCCTCGTCGGCCTCTGCGTGTTCATCGGCGGGCTGCGCTACCGCGAACAGGGGTTTCAGCTCTCTGGAGCCAACGTCTATCTCAGCGTGCTGATTGCGCTCGCGACGTTGACGCTGATCATGCCCAATTACACGCTGACGACGCCGGGGCCGATCTATTCGACGCTTCAGCTCGGCTTCGTCGACCTCGTGACCATCGTGCTCTATGGCGTGTTCCTCTACACCCAGACCGTCCTGCACAAGGATTATTTCGTCCATGAGGGGGCGGAGGGCGAGAGCGGGGAGGCCCATCTGTCGGGCAAGATGCTGGCGCTGAGCGTCGCGCTGCTCCTGATCTCGCTCCTGGCCGTCGTGCTGCTGGCCAAGAAATTCTCGCTGGTGGTGGACGCCGTCGCCGACACGATCGGCGCTCCGCCGGCCTTTGCGGGTCTTCTGGTCGCGCTCCTGATCCTGATGCCGGAAGGCGTCTCCGCGATCACCGCGGCCCGCAAGAACGATCTTCAGAAGAGCATCAATTTGGCGCTCGGATCCTCGCTGGCGACCATCGGCCTGACCATCCCGGCGGTCGGGCTCGCCACCTATGTCATCGACCAGCCGCTAGTGCTGGGGCTCAATTCCCAGAACACGGCGCTGCTGTTCCTGACATTCTTGCTGAGCATGCTGACCTTCGGCACCGGCAGGACCAATGTCCTGTTCGGACTGGTCCATATGGTGGTATTTGCCGTCTACGCGTTCATGGTGTTCGTGCCCTGAGCCGATTCGTCTTAGAGAGGTTCTCGATGCTTGCCGCCAGGTCCGAAGTCCAGATCGACAATGACGAGGTCCGGGTGACCGAATGGCGGCTTGCCCCGGGCAGCGCGACCGGGCATCACACCCACGGAATGGACTATGTGATTGTTCCCGTCGTCGCCGGCGAAATGACCATCGTGGCGCCGGGCGGGGAGCGTTCCAAGGCGCAGCTCTCGGCGGGAAAATCCTACTTCCGCAAGGCCGGCGTCCAACACGACGTACTTAACGAAACCTCAACCGAGATCGTGTTCCTTGAGATTGAGCTGAAGGCGTAAGGCGCGCGTAACCTTTGCCATCGATCCGTCGCAGTTGATCCCTTACAATGCCCCAAAGTTCCCGCATCAGATCGCGCGGGGAGTGGCCGAGAAATGCTGAAATACCTCGCTAAAATCTCGATGGATATTTTCCCCTCGGTGCTCGCGACGATCATCGGGGCCTACATCGTTAACCACTACATCAACGCCAGGCCGGCGGCGGATACGCCAGCCGCAGTCGTCGCACCTGCCGACGCCGGCAAGAAGCCCGCTGACGTGGCCCACCTCCCGGGCCCCGGCGTGAAGGCCAAGGGCGTTTCCGAGAAGAGCATTTCCGACAAGAGCGCGGCGGACAAGGCGGCGGCCGACAAGTCTGCTGAGACCAAGGCTGCCGACACCAAGGCTGCGGACGAGGCCGCTTCGCACGGTCATTCCCCCGCGCATGAGAAGGCGGTTGCCAAGTCCTCCCCCGTCACGTCCAGCCCGGCAGCCCCCGCCGCTGCACCCGTGGTTGAGGCCAATTCGTCTCCGGCCGTGACCCCCGACGCCAACGATCTCGCCCGGGCTGCCATCGAGCGCCTGCGCAAGTCGCCCGAGGGCAAGGCCGCCGAGAAGGCCGCCGAGGCCAAATCGACTGAAGCCAAGCCTGCCGAAGCCAAGCCTGCCGAAGCCAAGCCTGCCGAGACCAAGTCGGTCGACAAGGCGCCCGAGAGGACGCCGGAGCCTGCCGTTCAGGAAGCATCCCGCACGCCGGAGGCTCCGCGCGTCGTGACCGCGGTGCCAGCGACGGTGCGTCCCCTGCCTCCGCCGATCAATGTGTCGACGCCGTCACCCGAGGCCTATGGCAATGGCGCCGCGTCGCAGGCGAATCCGCCGTACACCGCCTCGATCGGCAACGACGATCCGAATCGGCTGACGCCACCGGCCGATATTCCGGTCCCGGTGATCGCCCCGCCGCTCGACCTGCGCGCCGATGCCGGCGCGCCGATGCCGCGTCCCAAGACCAATGTCGCCGACGAAATGTTGTCGGGCATGAAGTCGATGTTCCACGCGGTTCTGCCGAAGAGCGCTACCCCCGATTAGCCAGGATAGCGCCTACGCCATCCCATAATTGTCAGCCGCCGACACGGGCCAAGCCGCTGCGAGCGGCGTCATCGCGTGGGCGCAGGCTGACTGCCTTGTTGTAGGACGCCGCCGCCTTGGCCTTGTCACCCAGCCGCTCATAGGCCTGCCCCCGGGTCGTCCAGACCTGAGCATTGTGCGGATCGGCTTCGGAGGCCTCGTCGAGATCGGCAGCCGCCTCCTTGACCTTGCCGATGGCGAGATAGCTGACGGCACGGCCGAGCAGCGGTTCGGCCTTCTGCGGATTGAGCCCGCTGGCGGCGCCGAAATCGGCAATCGCGAAGTCGTGCTCGTTGTTGCCCTGGTAGAGCAGGGCGCGGCCGTAGAGCGCCTGCGCATTATAGGGATCGAGCGCGACGGCGCGGTTGAACTCGTCCAGTGCGGCCTGCGTCTCGCCGGACTTGGCAAAGCCTTGCGCTTTTTCCGTGTGGGTCTGGGCCTCAGAGACGTTGGCAGCGCTGACGGCGCTGTCAGGCGCGGCGGTCGCCTTGGGCGCTTCCTGCGGCTTGTCCTTCTCCGGCCCCAATGAGCCGAGATCGAAGGAGCAGCCGCACAGCGCGATCCCCATCAAGGTCAGCGCAAGGGGCTTGCGCCAGATACGGCGTCGCCGCGCCAAGACGGGCTGGGGGATAGGGAAGGCCATCTACGGTTCGCTCGCGCTAGAGCATGATCCGGAAAAGTGTGCAGAAGTTTTCCGAAAAGATCATGCCCAAACAACAACCTAAAGCGCGATGACAAACAATCCCGATCTCATCGCGCTTTAGCGCCGCATCTGTAGTGCCCCGTCCCGGAAAGGCACTGCTCACAAAAAAATAACGCGGGCTCGGAGCCCGCGTTATCGAAACTCAGTCCTGCAATCTCGGCAAGATCAGCGCGGTCCGCGCGGACCTGCACCGGGGCCGCCACGGCCACCACGCTCGCCACCGGGGCCAGCGCCGAACACCGGCTTCGGCTTCATCGGCAGCAGGCCTTCGCGCTGCAGCTTCTTGCGGGCCAGCTTGCGCGCGCGGCGCACGGCTTCGGCCTTTTCACGAGCCTTCTTCTCGGAGGGCTTCTCGTAGTGACCGCGGAGCTTCATCTCGCGGAAAATGCCTTCGCGCTGCATCTTTTTCTTCAGCGCCTTGAGGGCTTGGTCGACATTGTTATCGCGAACGAGAACCTGCACGCGGCATCCTCTTCAGTGGATCGGATTTGAATTCTGGTAAGACGAAGGGATGGCAAAAAGCGCAAGCCCTTAACCTTGAGGGCGCGGATGTATCAGACAAAACCTGGGATGTCCACCTGCGAAGCGGAGTTTAGGGCCAAGTTCAGCCATTAAATGCGGCGAAAATCCTCCCTTGCAGCCCCGATTTGGGAGATTTGGCGCCAAGAAGGGCCGCAGCGGACATAGTTCCGAAAATCTTTGCAATCAGGGGAGACGCCACATGGACATGAAGAAATACGCTGCCGAGGCCATCGGCACGTTCTGGCTCACATTCGCAGGCTGCGGCAGCGCGGTGATCGCCGCCGGCTTTCCGCAGGTCGGCATCGGCCTGGTCGGCGTGTCCCTGGCCTTTGGCCTCAGCGTCGTCACCATGGCCTATGCGATCGGCCACATCTCGGGCTGCCATCTCAACCCGGCCGTCACGGTCGGCCTTGCTGCCGGCGGGCGGTTTCCGGCAGGCCAGATCCTGCCTTACGTGATTGCGCAGGTCTGCGGCGCCATCGTCGCCGCCGAGCTGCTCTACGTGATCGCCAGCGGTGCGCCGGGCTTCGACGTCACCAAGGGCTTTGCCTCCAACGGCTATGATGCGCATTCGCCGGGCCAGTACAGCATGATCGCCTGCTTCATCACCGAGGTGGTGATGACCATGATGTTCCTGTTCGTCATCATGGGCGCGACCCATGGCCGCGCGCCGGCGGGCTTCGCACCGCTCGCGATCGGGCTTGCGTTGGTGATGATCCATCTCGTCAGCATCCCCGTGACCAACACGTCCGTGAATCCGGCGCGCAGCACCGGCCCCGCGCTGTTCGTCGGCGGCTGGGCGCTGGCGCAGCTCTGGCTGTTCTGGGTCGCACCGCTGATCGGCGGCGCGCTGGGGGGCGTGATCTATCGCTGGCTCAGCGAGGAGCCCGCGGGCGTCGTCGCGGGCGTGAAGACGGCCTAGTTCAACAGCGGGATCGCAGCTTTTGCTGCGGTCCCCCTACTTGCTCTTTGAAGGCCTGACTTCGGTGACGTGGCCCATCTTGCGGCCGGGGCGCGGAGCGCCCTTGCCGTAAATGTGGACAGTCGCGCCGGGCACGCTCAGCCACTTCTCGTAATCATTGATTTCGTCGCCGATCAGATTGGTCATGGTGACGATCTCACCGTGGCGCACCGGCTTGCCGAGCGGCCAGCCGGCGATGGCGCGGATGTGTTGCTCGAACTGGGAGACCGACGCGCCGTCGAGCGTCCAGTGTCCGGAATTATGCACGCGCGGCGCGATCTCGTTGACCAGCACTTTCGATCCGCCGCCGTTGGCGAGCACGAACATCTCCACCGCGAGCACGCCGACATAGTCGAGCGCGGTTGCGATCTTGCCGGCGATGCTGCGTGCCTCCTCGGCAAGTACATCAGGGATCGGCGCAGGCGCTCGCGAGATCTTCAGAATGTGGTCGCGATGCTCGTTCTCGGTGACGTCGAAGCATTCGACCTGGCCCGATGCAGAGCGTGCGGCGATGACGGAGATCTCGCGCTCGTACGGGATGAAGGCTTCCAGGATTGCCGATTTTGTGGCGAGGCTGGTCCACACTTTCGCGATGTCGTCGCCCTCGCGGATGATCGCCTGGCCCTTGCCGTCATAGCCGAAGCGGCGGGTCTTCAGCACCGCGGGGAGGCCGATTTTGACGATCGCCTCGCGCAACGATGCGACCGAGGTGACGTCGGCATAGGCGGCGGTGCCGATGCCGAGCCGCGTGACAAAATCCTTCTCGGCGAGCCGATCCTGGGTGGTCTCGAGGATCTTGCGGTTCGGCAGCACCGGACGGCGCGAATCCAGCACCAGGGCGGCCGCGGACGGAACGTTCTCGAATTCGTAGGTGATGACGTCGACATCGTGGGCGAACAGCTCGAGCGCCTCGACATCGGCATATTCGGCGCAGGTCGCGTTCAGCACCACGTCGAAAGCCGGCGAGTCGGGATCGGGCGAGAACACCTGGCAGCGCAGGCCGAGCCGCGCCGCCGCCATGGCCAGCATTCGACCGAGTTGTCCGCCGCCGAGGATTCCGATGGTGTCGCCGGGCTTCAGCTTCACCTGCTTTGCGTCAGTCACGCCTTGTCCTCCGGGCGCTCGGCAACCGCCTCGGTCTGTGCCTTGCGCCAGGCGGCGAGGCGATCGGACAGCGCTGGATCGGACAGCGCCAGCACGGCGGCCGCAAGCAGCGCCGCGTTGATCGCGCCGGCCTTGCCGATCGCGAGCGTGCCGACCGGAATGCCGGCCGGCATCTGAACGATCGAATAGAGCGAATCGATGCCCTTCAGCGTCCTGGACTCGACGGGGACGCCGAAGACAGGCAGTTCCGTCAGGGCTGCGGCCATGCCGGGCAGGTGCGCGGCCCCGCCGGCGCCGGCGATGATGACCTTGAAGCCTTCCGCCTTGGCGCCCTTGGCGAAGGTAAACAGCCGGTCGGGGGTGCGGTGAGCTGAAACGATGCGGGTGTCGGAGGCGACACCAAGCGCTGCGAGCGTGTCGGCGGCGTGCCGCATCGTCTCCCAGTCCGACTGGCTTCCCATGATGATGGCGATCGGCGCGGTCATGACGTCAATTGTGCTCGGAAAACAGAAAGATAGGCCAGATTAACGGTTCCGGCCGGCGGCTCGCAAGGCGGTGGCAAGGAGAAGGGAATGCACTATCCTGTCTTGGTGAATCCCCGCAAGCCTTCATTGAGCAGGATGCCCATGAAGAAATCAAAAAGGGCGACCGCTGCGAAGGCCAAAAAGGGCCGGAAAACCAGCGGGAGCCGAACGAAAGTCGTACCCAAGCGGCCTGCGGCGCCGCGCCGCGCGTCCCGGGCCGGCGCTGCCAAGACGGCGACCAAGATGACCGGCAATGCAGCGAGCAAGGACAGCAGCACGGCGACCATCCGCGGCCTGCGGACCAAGCTCACCCAGGCGCTGCGGCGCGTCGCCGAGCTCGAGGCGGCGGCCGACACGGATTTCCTGCTCGACATTCCCAACCGGCGCGGTTTCGAGCGCGAGCTCCAGCGCGCCATCGCCTACATGAAGCGCTACCGCGCCAGCGGCGCGCTGATCGTGCTCGACGTCGACCGGCTGAAGCCGATCAACGATTCCTTCGGCCATGCCGCCGGCGATGAGGTGCTCAAGGCGATAGCCAGCACGCTGACGCGACAGATCCGGGCGTCCGACGTGGTCGGCCGTCTCGGTGGCGACGAGTTCGCATTGCTGTTGTGGAATCTCAGTGAGACTGACGCCAAGGCGAAGGCGGCCATCTTCGAGCAGGCGATCGACGATTTGTCCTTCACCTTTCGCGGCCAGCATGTGACGGCGGGCGCCTCCGCCGGTGTTGCGCTGCTCGGTGCGCAGTCCGATGCTGCCCGCGCGCTGGAGGAGGCTGATGCCGCCATGTATGTGCGCAAAGCGCACCGGCGGCACGAGCCGCGGATCAGGCTTGTGGGCAGCTGAGCATGATCCGGAAAAGTGTGCAGCGCCTTTCCGAAGAGATCATGCTCAAGCAATAAAACCTTACAGCGTGGCGAGATCTTCCGGCACGTTGCCGAATTTGCGCAGCAGCGTGGCATCGCCGAACTCACCGGTCATGGGATCGCCGCTGCGGCTGAACGCGACTGCGCCGATATGGCCGGTGCCGCGCGCCAGGGCCTCGGCGCGTCGTAGCGCAGCGGTCGAGCTCTGGCATTCCTCAGCAGTGCCGGCGACAGGCGATCCGTCGGCATCGATCAGGAAGGGCATTGCAACGTAATAGGTCACGTCTGACATGGCGTTGCTCCAATGGTGGGGTCTTAAGCCGCGCTGCTCCTGCTGCGCGAAGCCTCCGGGATGCAGCCGGCCGTAACAGCCGCCTGCAATTCCTCCAGCGCCGCTTCCAGATATTCGTTGGCCATGATCAGCGCCTTGATGGTGCTGCGCAGGTTGCCGTCGCACATCGCGATCGCCTGGTCGCAGGCCTGTTCATAATGGCTGTTGTCGAGAAGGGCGGGGGCTGACATCGGCGGTGTCCTTGCTGTCCTTGGGCGGTTTGCTTTGGGCATTTCCGGGGGGCGTCGGGGATAGGATTAATGTTCCTCTTTTGTTCTTTTTGAGTCAAGTGGATTCACGTTGCGGCAATGCACGGCCACCGGATCAGGCGATGATGTCGGGGGTAATCTGGTCTTCGATGAATGCGATACGGTCTCGCAACAACAGCTTGCGCTTCTTCAGGCGCTGTAACCGCAATAGGTCGGGGGCAGGCGATTGATGCAGTGCATCGATCGCCGCGTCGAGATCTCGGTGTTCCTGCTGCAACCGGGTGAGCTCGGCTTCGAGTTCACGCTCGTCTTCATGGGTCATGTCTGCGGTGGCCGAAAAACCGATAGGCTTGAGATTAAGGCTGTGGATGCCCTGTGGAAATTATCGTCCTTGCGCGGCGTGATCGCAAGCGATCTGCGACCTTCACGCACCGCTCTCTCGCAAGATATTTCGACGATTCGCGGGCGCGTGGCGCAAGCACCTTGATATCATGGATTTTTCGACGCGTGGTTCCTTACTCACGCTTCATTACATATGAATTTTCAAAAATGACGGTGCGACGACGGATACATATCGACAGAACGAATCGGTGATGTACACTTCCTCGTCCGGATCGAATCCAAGGTTCACCCCTACCGAGGAGGTTTCGAATGACAATTCAGGCACATCTGGTTGAATTGGAACGGAAGCACAAAACTCTCGAAAACGAATTGCACGAAGCGCTCGTGCACCTTTCAACAGACGACCTGCAAATTGTTGAGTTGAAGCGCCGCAAGTTGATGGTCAAGGACCAGATTGAACGACTGAAGCAGACCGGCGACACGCTTCACTAGTAACCCCCGTAACAGCGTCAAGTTTGATCGTATCCTTTCAGGCAGGGACGAAAGCCTTTGCGCTCGTCCCTGCTGTAAGGTGCGCACCCGCGCGATCATCATCGCGCAGCGGGCTAGATTTCTGCGAGCTCCGCGACGTGGTCTGCGATCGCGAGCGATGATGTCAGTCCCGGCGATTCAATGCCGAACAGATTGATCAGTCCTGCGACGCCGTGATCGCGCGGCCCCTGCATCAGAAAATCCTGTGTTGCCACTGCCGGCGGTACGATCTTCGGGCGGATGCCCGAATAGCTCGGCATCAGCGCGCCATCGGGTAGCGTCGGCCAGTATTTGCGGATCGCCGGATAGAACCGCTCGGCGCGCGACGGATCGACCTCATAGTCGATCGTCTCGATCCATTCGACATCAGGGCCGAAGCGCGCCTGTCCCGCCATGTCCAGCGTCAGATGCACGCCAAGCCCACCGGGCTCGGGCACCGGGTAGATCAGGCGCGAAAACGGCGCGCGCGCATTGCAGCTGAAATAATTGCCCTTGGCGAGATAGGCCGGCGGAATCCGGTCGATCGGCATGCCGTCGATGTGGCGCGCCACCGATGTCGCCGACAATCCCGCGGCATTGACGAGCAGGCCGCATTGCAAGGCCATCGGCGCTTCGCCGCCGGCTTCGATCTCGATCACGCCCGCCTCCGCCTTGGCGCGGATCAGCGGCGTGTGAAACGCAAAGGCCGCGCCCGCTGCCTCGGCCTCGCCTTGCAGCGAGAGCATGTAGGCATGGCTGTCGATGATGCCTGTCGACGGCGACAGCAGCGCAGCGTCGCAGGCCAGTGCCGGCTCCAGCGCGCGCGCGGCCTCGCCTGAAAGCAGCTGCATGTCGAGCACGCCATTGGCCTCGGCATGCGCCTTGATCGATTGCAGCTTCTCGGTTTCCTTCGCATTGGTCGCGACGATCAGCTTGCCGCAATTCTTGTGTGGAATGCCGCGCTCGCCGCAATAGCGATACAGCGCTTGCTTGCCGCTGACGCACATGCGCGCCATCCAGCTTCCGGCACGGTAGTAAATCCCGGCATGGATCACTTCGCTGTTGCGTGAGGAGGTGACGGTGCCGATGGCCTCGGCTTCCTCGAGTACGATCACCTCGCGCCCCGCCTGGGCGAGCCTTCTTGCCACCGCGAGCCCGACCACGCCGGCTCCGATGACGACGCAATCGACCCTATCCATGGTGATGCAGAAGTCCCGCTGAAGGTGGTGCCGATGGCTCCGGTTTGCCCGGGAAACGCGCTGCGCGGGCGTTGTCCGTTAAGGAAGCATTTATCATGTCAGGGCAATTGCCGTATTTCACGTCACATTTTTCTGCTGGGCCTACAGGCGTTTACCCGATCCAAACCCGTGAAGCCAGACAATCCGCAGTTGAAATCGCGGGTGGCTGATGGCTGAGAAGAACTGGCAGGAAGGCAGCATGCTTCCGATTGCTGTGCAGGCCGTCGTGTGCCTGACCAGCGCGGTCGCGCCTTCGCGTGCCTATGCCAATAGCTTCATTTCGCCAAACCAGATTGGCGATTTCGGCGCTAATCTGGTCTGGGAAGCCCTGATCGGGGGCGTTGTCATCTGCGCGTTCCTGGCGGCCATCGCGCTGTGGATCCATTCCGCGCTGCGCAGGAGCAACCGTTCGCAGCTGCGGCGCAACGCCTTCATCTCTTCGGCCATGAACAATCTCAACCAGGGCGTGGTGATGACGGATGCGCAGCGGCGCATCATCTTCTGCAACGACCGCTATCTCGAGATCTACGGCCTCGCGCGCTCGGACCTGTGGACCGGCATGACCGGCTACGACATCCTCGGGTTGCGGCGCAAGCGCGGCGTCCTCGGCGTTTCCGACGATGAGTTCTACGAGAAGGCGGCAAGTCACAACGGTCTGATCACCGAACTGCCCGATGGTCGCTCCATCCTGGTCAAGTATTTCGTGCTGCCCAATGGCGGCTCGGTGGCGACCCATCTCGACGTCAGCGAGCAGCGCGCACTGTCGCGACAGCTCGCCTCGACCAAGCAGTTCCTGGAAACGGTGCTGGACAACGTGCCGGCTTGCGTCGCAGCGAAGAATATCGAGGACGGCCGCTATATCTTCGCCAACCGTGCCTATGAGCACTTCTGGGGGTTTTCGCGGGATCAGGTCGTCGGCAAGAATGCGCGCGAGCTGTTCGGCGCGACATCGGCCGATAGCATTGAGATGACCGACCGGGCCGCATTGCTGGCGCCGGAAGGACAATATCGCAACGAATTCGAGGTCGAGGTTGGCGCGGCCCGGCGCATGGTGGCCTCGATCCGGATCGTGGTCCGCAACGAAAGCAACAAGCCGCAATTCCTGCTGATCGTGTTCGAGGACATCACCGATCGGCAATCGCTGTCGATGGAGCTGGAGAGCACCAAGAAGTTCCTCGAGCTCGTGGTCGATAACATCCCCGTGGCGTTGATCGTGGAGCAGGTCAAGGACGGCCGCTACCTGCTCGCCAACCGCAGCGCCGAGACGATCCTGAACCGGAGGCGCGAGGAAGCGACCGGCCTGACCGCGGCCGACATCTTCAATGCCAAGGAAGCCAAGCTGATCATCGCGCGCGACGAGGCCGCGATCAAGAAACGCGGGATGATCACCGAGGAGCATCCGATCTCCACCAAGGACGGCCTGCGCCTGTTCCTGACCCGGCGCGCCACAGTGCTCAACGACGCCGGTGAGCCGCAATATCTGATCAAGACCCACGAGGACGTCACCAACCGCCGGCAGATCGAGTCGCGGATGGCGCACATGGCCTATCATGACGGCCTCACCGATTTGCCGAACCGCGCTGCCTTCCTTCAGGCGCTGACCCAGATGATCGAAGCCTGCGAAGGGACCGACGAGGAATTTGCGGTCCTTTGCGTCGATCTCGACGGCCTCAAGGAAGTCAATGACGTGTTCGGTCATGCGCTTGGCGACAAGCTGTTGATCGAGGTGGCCCAGCGACTGCAGGACACCGCACGCGGTGGCCTGGTGGCACGCCTGTCCGGCGACGAATTCGGCCTGATCATCGACGGTAAGCAGCCCGACGCAGGCCTTGCGCTGGCGCAGCAGCTTGGCGAGGCGCTCGCGCCGGAATTCCAGATCGACGGCCGCGCGGTCCGCGCCGGCATCACCACCGGCATGTCGGTCTTTCCGCACAACGGCCCCGATGGTGCCTCGCTGCTCGCCAATGCCGGCGCGGCCCTGTTCCGCGCCAAGCAGAAATCGCGCGGTACGATCAGCCTCTACCAGCCCGAGATGGACCAGCAGATCCGCGACCGCCGCGTGCTGCACCAGGACCTGTCGAAGGCGATCAAGAATGGCGAGCTTTCGCTTGCGTTCCAGCCGCAGGGCATCGCGCGCAACAGCGTCGCCGAGAGCGAGATCATCGGCTTCGAGGCGCTGGCGCGCTGGCAGCATCCGGTACGCGGCCAGGTCTCGCCGGCCGAATTCATCCCGATCGCGGAAGAAAGCGGCCTGATCGTCGAGATGGGCGAATGGATTCTCCGCGAGGTCTGCCGCGAGGCCGCGTCGTGGCCGAAACCAATGCAGGTCGCGGTCAATCTGTCGCCGGCGCAGTTCATGCACGGTGACGTGGTTGGTCTCGTCCATTCGATCCTGATCGAGACGGGGCTTGCGCCCGGCCGGCTCGAGCTGGAAATCACCGAGGGCGTGCTGATCGAGGACTTTGACCGCGGCCTGGCGCTGCTACGCCGCCTGAAGGCGCTGGGCGTCCGCATCTCCATGGACGATTTCGGCAGCGGCTATTCCTCGCTGAGCTATCTCCAGGCCTTCCCGTTCGACAAGATCAAGATCGATCGCGCCTTCATCATGAATCTCGGCCGCAACCCGCAATCGGCCGCGATCGTTCGCGCCGTGATCGATCTCGGCCACGGCCTCGAAATGTCCATCATCGCCGAGGGCGTCGAGACGATCGACCAGCTCGCTTTCCTCGCCAAGGAGGGCTGCGACGGCGTGCAGGGCTATCTGCTCGGCAAGCCGATGCCGATCGGAAAATATGCCGACCTCGTTGGCCGCGGCGAGGCCATGGAGCTTGCGCTCAAGACCGGCTAGTGATGTTGAGCGCTTACCTCGCTCCCTCTCGACGGTTTCATGGCGGATTACGACCTCGCGATCATCGGTGGCGGCCTGAACGGTGTCAGCCTCGCCCGCGATGCCGCCGGCCGCGGGCTGCGGGTGATCCTGATCGAGCAGGGTGATCTCGGCGGCGCTGCCTCATCGGCGACCCCTCGGCTGATCCATGGCGATCTGTCGGTGCTGGAGCGGCGCGGCTTCTGGCGCGTCCGCCGGGCACTGGCCGAGCGCCGGATTTGGCTGCGGATCGCGCCGCATCTGGTGCGGCCCATGAGTTTTGTGATCCCGGCCCATTCCGACGAGCGTCCACCCTGGCTGTTGCGCGCTGGCCTGTATGTTTATGACGCCCTGACGAACCGCGGCGGCCTTCCGGCATCGACGACCTTAGACATCACGCATCATGCGGTCGGTAACGCGCTGAAACGGCCATTCGGCATCGCCTTCGAATATGCCGATTGCGTCGTCGACGATTCGCGCCTGGTGGTGCTCACGGCGCTGGATGCCGCCGAACGTGGCGCTGCGATTCGGACAGGGGCGCGTTGTGTGCGGGCCGACCGGACCGATGCCTGGCGGCTTGCCGTCGTCGATCGCGGTCATCGCCGTACGATCACGGCCCGCGCGCTGGCCAACGCCACCGGCGCCTGGACGTCAATGGTCGCGGAGACCGTGCTGCGGCAGAAGCAGCCGGCCATGGCGGCCGTGCAGATGAGCCAGATCATCGTGCCCAGGCTGTTCGAGTCCGACAATGTCTATGTGTTCCAGAACAACGATGGCCGGCTGATTTTTGCTAGCCCGTTCGAGCGCGATTTCACGCTGGTCGGTACCGTCACGCATGATTTCACCGGCGATCCCGCCATCGTTGCGATGCCGGGCGCCGATGTCAGCTATCTCTGCGAGGCCGTGAGCCGCTATTTCCGCGAGCGCCTTGCTCCGACGGACGTGGTGCGCACGGTCTCCGGGGTCAATCTGTCGCCGGTGCCCGCGCGGCGACGCGACGGCACGACGTTGTTCCACGCGCGCCGGCGCAAGGCACCGCTGCTCACGATGTTCGGCGGCGACATCACGACCTCGCGCTTTCGCGCCGAGCGGGCAGTGACGCGACTGACGCCGTTCTATCCGATGTCGCGGCCCTGGACTTCAGGCGCAGCCTTGCCTGGCGGCGATTTCGCCTGGGATCGTTTCGAGACCGAGGTCGATCTCGCCTGCCACCGCTGGCGCTTCCTATCGGAGCCGCAGGCCCGGCGCATGGTTGCCGCCTACGGCTCGCGATTGGCCGATGTGCTGGGTGAGGCGAAGACACGCGAAGAGCTGGGACCGGCCTTCGGCCCCGACCTGACCGGCGCCGAGGTGCACTATCTCATGACCCACGAATGGGCGCGCTTCCCCGAGGACATCCTGTGGCGCCGCTCCAAGTTAGGCCTGACCATGCCGGCTACGGACCGTGACGCGCTGGCTGCATTCATGGCGACCCCACCTCGAACCGGTTGAGCAAACGACGATCCGCCGCTAGCGTGCGGCGGCATTGGGGTTGGCAGGGACCATGACTGACGAATTGCCCGGAACAGACGTCGCTGGCCGAGATGCGCGTCCGGCCGCGGGCGAGCCGCTGCTGCGCATCGAGGGCGTCGCCAAGACCTTCGGGACGTTCCGTGCGGTCGACGGTGTGTCGCTCGAGATCAAGGCCGGCGAGTTCTTTGCGCTGCTCGGTCCCAGCGGCTGCGGCAAGACCACTCTGCTGCGCATGCTTGCGGGTTTCGAGGCCCCGGACGAAGGACGCATGTTGCTCGGCGGCAAGGACATCGCGCAGGCGCTGCCGCATGAGCGTCCGATCAACATGATGTTCCAGAACTACGCGCTTTTCCCGCATCTGTCCGTGCGCGACAACATCGCCTTCGGCCTCAAGCGCGCCGGCATGGCGCGTGCCGACATCGCAACGCGCGTCGCGGAGATGGTCGCGCTGGTCAAGCTCGAGGGGCTCGAGAAGCGCAAGCCCGACCAGCTCTCCGGCGGCCAGCGCCAGCGCGTCGCGCTGGCCCGCGCGCTGGCGCGAAGGCCGCAATTGTTGCTGCTCGACGAGCCGCTCGCGGCCCTCGACAAGAAGTTGCGCGAAAACACGCAAGGCGAGCTGATGGAGCTGCAGCGTCGGCTCGGCATGACCTTCATCATCGTCACGCATGACCAGGAGGAGGCGATGACGATGGCCAGCCGGATCGGCGTGATGAAATCCGGCAAGCTTGCGCAGGTCGGGACCCCGCGCGAGCTCTACGAGGCCCCGCGTTCGCGCTGGATCGCGGAGTTCGTCGGCGACATCAATCTGTTCGACGCCGAGTCCAAATTGCGCGATGGTCATCGCCTCGTCATTGGCACGCGCGATGCCGGCGCGCTTGTTGTGGCCGAGCCGCGTGAAGCGGTCGGCGAGGGAAAGTTCTCGGTTGCGATCCGCCCCGAGAAGGTCAAGCTGTCGCGCCGTGGTCCCGTGAGCGCGGCCGGTCATGAAACGGCGATCAACCTGCTCGACGGCGTGATCGCGGACATCTGCTATCTCGGCGGCACCACCACCTACAAGGTGAAGCTTGATACGGGTGGAATGCTGCAGGCGTCGGTCGCTAACAGTGCGCGCCTGGATGTCGATGCCTATAGTCTGAACCAGCACGTCGTCGCCTGGTTCACGCCCGACGATTGCGTGGTGCTGCCGTCATGAGCGCGCGCCGGATCTTTGCGCGACCGGCGCGCTTCGCCGCGATCGCGCCGTATGTCTGGATGGTGCTGTTCTTCCTCGTGCCGTTCGGTTTCGTGCTGAAGATCAGCCTGTCGCAGACGGCGATCGCGCAGCCGCCCTATGAGCCGGTGTTCGATCTGACAGCGGGATGGACGGCGATCCGGTCGGCCTTTGCCGCGCTCTCGATCGACAATTTCAGGCTGATCGCCTCCGACGACCTGTATGTGTTCGCCTATTTGCGCAGCCTGACTGTTGCCGTGACAGCGACCGTGTTGCTGCTCGTGATCGGCTATCCCATTGCCTACGGCATGGCGCGACTGCCAAAACGCTGGCAGGCGGTGGCGATGGTGCTGGTGATCGTGCCGTTCTGGACCTCGTTCCTGATCCGCATCTATGCCTGGATCAACATCCTCCAGCACGACGGCCTGCTCAATCAGATCCTGCTGGCGTTGCACCTGGTCAGCCAGCCGGTGGTGTGGCTCTCCACCGACACTGCGATGTATATCGGCATCGTCTATTCCTATCTGCCTTTCATGATCCTGCCGCTCTACGCCACGCTCGCCAAGATGGAGCCGGCGCTGGAGGAAGCGGCCTCCGATCTCGGCGCGCCGCCCTGGCAGGTGTTCTGGCTGGTCACATTCCCGCTGTCGCTGCCGGGCGTCGGCGCCGGCGTGCTGTTGTGCTTCATCCCCGTTGTCGGCGAGTTCGTCATCCCGGATCTTCTCGCCGGCTCCAACTCGCTGATGATCGGCCAGACGCTGTGGCTCGAATTCTTCACCAACAAGGACTGGCCGGTGGCCTCCGCCGCAGCGATCGTGCTGCTCGTGGTGTTGCTGGCGCCGCTCCTGCTTTACGAGCGGCTGCAGCGGCGGCAGTTGGAGGAACAGTGAGATGCGAAAGGCGTCCCGTCTGTCCCGATTCAACATTGCCTCGCTGGCGCTGGGACTCGCCTTCCTCTATCTGCCCATTCTGATCCTCGTCATCTACTCCTTCAACGCCTCGCGGCTGGTGACGGTATGGGGCGGCTGGTCGCTGCGCTGGTATCACGAGTTCTTCGCCGACCGCGCCATGATCGAGGCGTCCTGGATGAGCCTGAGGGTTGCGGTCGCCTCCGCAACCATCGCCACACTGATCGGCACGCTGGCTGCGGTGGCGCTGTCGCGCGGCGAGCGCTTTCGCGGCCGCACGCTGTTCTCCGGCATGCTCTATGCGCCGCTGGTGATGCCGGAGGTGATCACGGGACTGTCGCTGCTGCTGCTGTTCGTGGCGCTGAACGCCGAGCGCGGCTTCTGGACGGTGACGATCGCGCATACCACGCTGACGATGTGCTTTGTCGCCGTCGTCGTGCAGTCGCGCCTCGGCTCGCTCGACCGTTCGCTCGAGGAGGCGGCGATGGATCTCGGCTGCGCGCCCGTTCGGGCCTTCCTGTCGGTCACGCTGCCGCTGATCGCGCCCGCCATCGTCGCCGGATGGATGCTCGCCTTCACGCTCTCGCTCGACGACCTCGTGATCGCCAGCTTCACCACCGGCCCCGGCTCGGCCACGCTGCCGATCCGTATCTATTCCGAGGTGCGACTGGGTGTGAAGCCGGAGATCAATGCGATCTGCACGCTGGTGATCGCCCTGATCGCGGTCGTCATTGTCATCGCCTCGCTCGCTTCAAAACTGTCGAGCTCGCAGGGCGAGAGCGCTGCGCCTCTCTAGAAAAGGAACGGGTCATGATGTTCGTCTATCAAATCCTGATCCACACTCCGCCCTGGGTCTGGATCCTGCTGGCTTATCTGGTCTGGCAGGGCATCAAGGCGATGCAGCCGCGCAAGGCGCCGATCTGGCGTGCATTGATCGTTCCGGCCGTCTTCATCGTCTGGGGCGTTTCGAGGATCGGTTTCGGACATCAGGACAGCCAATGGCCGCTGGTCGCATGGATCGGTGCGGCGCTGGCGCTGCTGCCGCTCGGTGTGCTGACACCGCGTCCGTTCGATGTCGATCACAAGACGGGAGAGATCATCCGTCCAGGCAGTGCATTCGCGCTGATTCGCAATCTCGTCGTGTTCACCCTGCAGTACACGGTGAGCGTGATCTCCGCCATCGACGCAGGCGACCGAGCGCTTGCAATCATCGTCGGCCGCGCCATTTCGGGCGCGACCGCCGGCTATTTCTTCGGTTCGATGGTCGCGCTGCTGCTCGCCTATCGCAGGAAGCGCGCCGAGGATGTCTAGGACTTCACCGCGCCCGCCGTCAGCCCGCCCACCATGTAGCGGCGGAAGGCGTAGTAGACCGCGGCCGGTGGCAGCGCGTAGATGAAGCCGGTGGTCATCAGCAGCTCCCAGGGCGAATCGTCCGCGGCAAGGAAGTTGCCGAGCGCGACGGGCAGCGTGATGTCTTGGTCGTTCGAGAGTAGCAGGAACGCGTAGAGATATTCGTTCCAGGCCAGCAGCACCGCATAGGTGCCGATCGCGACCAGCGAAGGCATCATCAGCGGCAAATAGACCAGGCGGAAGATCTGCAGCGTCGTGGCGCCGTCCATCACCGCGGCTTCATCCAGCTCGACCGGCAGCTTGTCGGAGGCCTGCTTCAGCACCCAGATCGCGTAGGGCGAGGCGATCGTCACCATCGCCAGGATCAATGCCCAGCGATTGTTGAGCAGGCCGTAATTGCCCATGGTGCGGTACATCGGCACGGCGAGGAACGCCGCCGGAATGAAATAGGTGAAGAGCGCGAGGTTCAGCACCACGCGCCCGCCTGGCACCTTCAGCCGCGAGATCGAGAACGCCGCAGCCGTGGCGATGAACAGGGTCAGCGCACCGACGGCGGCCGCGATCACGGTCGAATTCCAGAACTGGACGTAGAAGTCGCGCAGGAAATAGTGCTGCTGCTTGAACACGATTTCGAAGTTGTGCAGCGTCGGATGGTCCGGCCACAGCTTGCCCGAGAACGCGTCCTCCTTCGGAGAGATCGCGAACAGGAACATGTGATAGATCGGGATCATCGTCCACAGGAAGACGGGAATGCCGATCAGCAGCAGCCGCGCTTCCGTCGCGACGTCACGGAGAGAGGGAAGCTTCATCGCGACAACCGTTTCATCATGAAATACACGAGCGGCAGGACGAACGGCATCGCGCAGACGATGGAGGCCATCGCGAGCGAGAGCTGGTCGAGCCGGAGATAGCGAATGCCAAGCGTCGACAGCACGTGCGTGAGGTCGGCCGGACCACCGCCGGTGAGCAGATAGACGCTGTTGAAATCGCCGAGCGTCCAGATCATCGAGAGCAGCGTGCAGGTGACGTAGAGCGTCTGCATCGACGGCCAGGTGATGAAGCGGAATTTTTGCCACCAGTTCGCGCCGTCGACCTCGGCGGCCTCGAATAGGTCCTGCGCGATCGCAAGGCGCCCGGTGATCAGGATCATCGTCCAGAACGGTAGCGATTTCCAGATGTGCACGCCGATCGCCATGGTCAGCGCCACGGTCGGGTCGTTCAGCCAGTTCGGGCCGTCATCGCCGGTGAAGGCGAAGATGTAGTGGTTGATCATGCCCCATTCGGGGTTGAGCATGAAGCGCACCGACAGGATGGTCGGAATCGACGGCACCGCCCAGGGCAGGATGAAGATCACCGAAAGCCATTTGATCCAGGTGCGCTGCTGCGCAAAAAAGCCGGACAGGAACAGCGCGATCAGCATCTTGATGTTGATGCCGATGACCAGGAAGATCAGCGTGTTGACCGCGGCGCGCCCGAAGATCGGGTCGTTCCAGAGCGCGACATAGTTCGACGGCGCTCGCGCCAGCCACAGCCCGTAGCAGACGGGATAGACGACGAAGGCGAGGAAAACGAGCAGATAGGGCGTGAGCAGCACGATGCCCCAGACCTGCGCCGTGGTCAGCCGCGACGTCAGGGGTGGGGCGGGGATCGCCTGATCGCCAGAAAGCGTAATCGCCATTCTTTTCGAACTCTTCAAAGAGAAGCCGGCCGCGAAACGCGGCCGGTGTTGTTCTTACACCTCTCCCCGCAAAGCGGGGAGAGGGAAGTGCAGGGGACTTAGCCCGCGACCTGCTTGATGCGGGCGATCAGTTCGTCGACGGCCTTGTCGACCGGGACCTTCTCGCTGACCACGCGGTTCATCGCCTTGGCCCAGACGTTCTCGTTGTTCAGGATCGTGAACTTCCAGTTCTTGGTGAAGTCGAACGGCGCGGTGCCGCCGGTGAACTGGGCGTACACCGCCTTGCGATGCTTGTCGGCCTGCCAGAACGGGCTGGCCTGACTTTCCTTCGTCACCGGGAACCAGCGGCCGAGCGCGCCCTCGATATAGGGACGCACGTTCTCTTCCTGGAGCAGGAAGCTGATGAACTGCTTGGCCTCGGCCTTGTTCTTGGCCGCGGTGAAGATCAGCCCGGTCTTGACGTCGGAGCGGTAGCGAATGGTCGAACCATCCGGCGCCTTCGGGAAGGACGCCGTGATGATGTCCTGCTCATAGGCCTTCTTGCCGGCGTCGCGCTGTTCTTGCGTCAGCGCCTGGTTCTGCGAGTCCTCGTACCATTTCGCCGCGATCGAGATCGTGAAGTTGTGGGTCATCACGATGGTCTTGTTGTGGAAGGCGACGTTGTTGTCCGGGTCCTTCCAGGTCGTCGAGGACGGCGGGGTACAGCCCTTGATGTAGGTGTCGGTGTAGTCCTTCATCGCCTTGATCAGGTTCTCGCGAACCTTGGGATCGTCCACCAGGAGCTTGCCGTCGTCGTCGACCAGCTTGACATGATAGGCGTCCATGAAGGTGTAGAACGACTGGAAGGCGTCGGTGGATTCCACGCCCATCGGCTGGCCGACGGCGTAGATGCGCTGGCCGGTGGCCTTGCGGATCGCCGGCTGCACCTTGTCGCACCAGAATGACCAATAGCCTTCCCAATCATTCGGGATGTCGCTCTGCTTGAAGCCGGCTTTCTCCAGCATGTCGTTCCAGATCTGGACGTGCATACTCTGCTGCTTCAGCGGGAAGCCGTAATAGGCTTTCTTCTTGGCGACGTCGTTATAGAGGATCGACGCATCCAGCGTGTTTTGCACGAACCGATCCTTGATCGGTTCCATGATGTCGGAAAGGTCCTCGAGCTTGCCCTCATAGGCCCACTTGCCCTGCACCTGCACGTCATAAGTGTCGGAATAGGCGACGTCGGGCACGGTGCCGGCATCGAGCGCGGCGACCGTCTTCGGAATCATGTCCTGGATCGCATACTGCGACAACTCGACCTTGATGCCGGTCTTGGCTTCGAACTTCTTGATCGTGTCGAGCAGTGCGTCGTCTTCGGAGCGGTAGAAGCCCTTGCCCCACCAGACCGTAATCGTTTTTTGCTGCGCAAAAGCGGGTGCGGCGGCTGCAAACAGCCCAGCTGCAGCTACCGCCAATGTAACTGCGCCAATAACCTTGGATTTCACGTTTTTCTCCCTCAAGCGGCCGGTGTTTTAACCGGTCGGATAAAACACTAGCCCATGGCCGCTATCCGATCTAGCGGCATGTTGTCAGACCTAGGTCGAGGGGTGTCGGGCTCTCGGAGATGCTTAACGCGCGCATCGATCCAATCGCCGCATCAATTCGTGCCGATCAATTCGGAGTGCGTGTTCCCAAAGCGAGGCTGCTCACCGCCTCTACCGGGAAACGGACTTGCGCCGCACTCTCTGCGAGCTACGAGCGCTTTCCCTTCGGGCCCGTCGAAACGGCTTCCGCACTTGCCTCAGCGGACCGGGACCGCGGCTTGCCTTGCCCGCCGGTCCGGGACGGAGAGCGCCATGCCTCGAGGAGCATCTTGAGGAATTGGCTGGCATGAGGGGATAATGTAGCTCCGCGCCGGCGCACGATTCCGATCGTCCGCGACACTTCCGGCTCGATCAGCCGAATGGTGTGAATGATCGGATGGCCGGCGGCCGGCGTCGCCAGCTTGGGGAGCACGGCGATGCCGAGGCCCGCTTCGACCAGACCGAGCGAACCGGAGAGGTGCGCGACTTCATAGGACCAGTTCAACTGGAGGCCATGTCGCGCCAGCGCATTGTCGATCAACGCGCGATTGCCGCTGTTGCGGCCGACGGTGATAACTCGGTGCGGCGCGATTTCGGGCCAGCTTACCTGTTTGCGCGATGCCAGCGGATGGTCATGGCGGCAGGCGAGGACGAAAGGATCCTCAACGAGCTTCTCGAATTCAATCTCGGCATGTGAGGCACCGATGAAATTGATGCCGAAGTCAACTTCTCCGCGCGCGACCGCTTCCAATCCCTCGTTGGCACCAATGTCCAGAATGCGAACGCGAATGCGCGGATACGCATCGGCGAACCGGCCGATTGCACGCGGCAGGAAGTAGAACACCGCGGTCGGCACCGCGGCGACCGAGACCAGGCCTGAACTCCGCGCTCCGATATCCTGGATGGCGAGCACCGAGGTCTCGAATTCGTCGATGAGCCGGCGCACCTTCGGCAGGAAGTCGCGGCCTGTCATGGTGAGATTGACGTGGCGGGTGGAGCGCTCGAGCAGTGGCGCACCCAGGCTTTCCTCCAGCTTCTGAATGCGTCGGCTGAGCGCGGGCTGCGACAGGTTCAGCGCCCTGGCGGTCCGCACGAAGCTTCCCGTCTCTGCAACGGTGATGAACGCCTTGAGGTCGAGCAGTTCAGCGTTCATGAGCAGGCTCCATTATCTCCATTATACCGATATACGGAATAATACCTCAGATATTTGCATTTCACAAAAGAGTTCTGGCGGAGGATGTTCGGGTTCGAACGAAGATGTCGCCGAACGGAACAATGCCATGAACGATCAGATTGCCATTCCTTGTGTGGTCATGCGCGGAGGGACCTCACGGGGCCCGTTTTTCCTGGCCCGCGATCTTCCGGCCGACCCCGGCCTGCGCGACGCGCTCCTGTTGTCCGTGATGGGAAGCGGGCACGATCTCGGGATCGATGGAATCGGCGGCGGCAATGCGGTTGTCAACAAGGTCGCGATCATTGGGCCGGCATCCGTGCCAGGCGCCGATGTCGACTACCTGTTCGTCCAGGTGCGCGTTCGTGAAGGGATCGTCGATACGTCCCCGAACTGCGGAAACATGCTGGCTGCCGTGGGGCCGTTCGCAATCGAAGCCGGCCTGGTCGCCGCGACCGCAGATCGCACGCATGTGCGTATCCACAATGTCAACACCGGCAAGCTGATCGATGCGACGGTCGCCACCCCCGGTGGGCGGGTCACTTACGAGGGCGAAGCGCGAATCGATGGCGTACCGGGGACCGCCGCGCCCGTCGAACTGTCGTTCCCCAACGCGGCGGGCGCGCGCACTGGCCGCCTGCTGCCGACCGGACGGCCGGTCGACAGCATCGGAGGGATCGATGTGACCTGCATCGACGCTGCGATGCCGGTCATGCTGGTCCGCGCGGCGGATCTGGGATGGACCGGTCGCGAGGCGCCCTCCGACTTCGCCGACAGCAGCTTCCGCGCGCGTCTCGAAAGACTGCGTATCGAGGCCGGGCGTCTGATGGGTTTTCCAGATTCCGCGAACATGGTGATTCCGAAGCCGGTTCTGATTGCGTCTGCCGGCGCCGCGACCCTGAACACCCGGTACTTCATGCCCCATGACTGTCATAGCGCGCTGGCGGTGACCGGCGCTGTCGCGATCGCGACTGCATGCGTGACACCCGGAACGATCGCCGCAGAGATGGTCGGACCGCTGGCGCCGCCGGTGCCGATCACGCTCGGCCATCCCTCCGGCCAGCTCGTGGTTCGGCTGGAGCCCGGGCCGGTCGCCCGGGTGCAGCGGACAGCCCGGCGGATCTTTGAAGGGCACGTCTTTGCCCGCCGGTCGCACGTGCCTCATGCGGTGCTGGCGGCCTGAAACCTGCCGCCTGCGAAGCCATCAAGAAAATCAGAACATGGGAGAAACGAGAATGCAGATGCAAGCAATGGTTGGGCCCGGGCACAGCGAGGCACGAAAGCCATTCTATCGCATACTCTACGTTCAGGTGTTGATTGGCGTCATGCTGGGCGTCCTCACTGGTCATTTCTGGCCGGAATTTGGCGCCGCGCTGAAGCCCCTCGGAGACGGCTTCGTCAAGCTCGTCAAGATGATGATCGCACCGATCGTGTTCTGCACCATCGTCAGCGGCATCAACAGCATCAGCGATTCCCGCGAGGTCGGTCGCACCCTGGTGAAATCCATGGCGCTGTTCTATCTGCTGACCGTGCTCGCCCTGCTGGCCGGACTGATGGCTGTCTCGTTGATCCAGCCGGGTGTGGGCATGCATGTTTCCGTCAGTACGCTGGATCCGTCGGTGGCTGCGAAGTTCACCAAGCAGGCAGCTGCGACCGGATTTGCGGACTTCATGCTGCACATCATCCCGCATTCGTTCTTCGGAGCGTTTGCGGATGGCGAGGTGCTGCCGGTCCTGCTGATCTCCATCCTGATCGCCTTTGGCTTAAGCCGTGCGGGCGACGGAGGTGCTGCGGTGACAAAGGCGGTCGCCTCGTTCTCGCACGTGCTGTTTGTGTCCTTCGGCTTCATCATGAAGCTTGCGCCGCTCGGGGCCTTCGGCGCCATGGCATTCACGGTGGGCCGTTACGGCGTCCGTTCGATTGGCTCGCTCGGACTGCTGATCTTGACGTTCTATGTCGCCTGCTCCGTCTTTGTGGTCGTCGTGCTCGGGACGCTGGCGCGGCTGAACGGCTTCAGCCTGTGGAAGACGATCCGCTACTTCAGGGAAGAGTTGCTGATCGTGCTCGGCACGTCCTCGTCGGAGCCGGCGCTGCCTGGCGCGCTGCGCAAGCTGGAGCAGCTCGGATGCCGGAAAGGCGTGTCAGGGCTCGTGCTGCCGATGGGCTACTCCTTCAATCTGGACGGCAGCGCCATCTATCTCACCCTGGCCTCCATCTTCATCGCGCAAGCCTGCGACATTCACCTGTCATGGGGGCAGATCGCGGCGATGCTCGGACTGATGCTGCTGACGTCGAAAGGAGCGGCCGGTGTCACCGGCAGCGGCTTCGTCGCGCTTGTGGCGACCCTCTCCGTCATGCCCGATTTGCCTGTGACCGGCGTGGCCCTGCTGGTCGGTATCGACCGCTTCATGTCGGAAGCGCGGGCGCTGACCAGCATGATCAGCAATTGCGTCGCAGCCATCACCGTTTCGCTGTGGGAGGACGCCTGTGACCGCGAGGTGTTGGCTCGTGAACTGGGGCAGAGCGGCAGTGTGGAGATTGCGGCCGGGACGAAGATCGCCGGGGCAACAGTGATCCGGGACCACAAGAGCTGGATTTCGACGACGCAATCGGCGGCCTGACGGCGCCTTTGGATCAAGTCGGACGCAGTACGCGATCTGGCCCCTCAGGACCAGGACCTCGATCACTCTAGTTAGACTTGGCGTTGTCCTTCGCGTTCTCCGCCGTCGGCGATCCCTCGGGCGCCTGCCGCTTGCCGCCGGTGATGCGTTGCTTCAGGAGGTCGAGGAAGGGTGATGCCGCTGGCGACTGGCGGATCAGGGCTTCGGGGTCGGGGAAGATCAGCGGATCGTCCCAGGGACCCTGCACCATGAAAGGCAGCTGAAAGCCGGACGTTGTGTTCAGGCTCGCCACACCTTTCATGTCGTATTCGCGCGTCGGCACCGACGCGGTGCCGGTCAGCGTGATCTTTGCCGCAGGCCCTTCGATGCGGATGTCCTCGGCGGTGGCGATGCCGTCGGCGAATTTCACCGAGATGGTGAGGTTGTCGTACGGCGTCGTACCGCTGCGGAAATTGCCGCCGCCGGACAGCGGCCGGCGCTCGAGCCGTTTCAGGAGCTGCTCGGCATTGAAGCCGGAGATGGCGCCGTCGTGCCCGATCACGCTGGCGGTGCCGTCGAGCGATTGCACGAGGCCAAACGGGCTCGAGCCGGAGGCCATGAGGGACACGTTGATGTTGCCGCGGCCAGACAGCTTGTTGAGGCCGAACAGCTCGGTAGCGCAGGCCTGAAGGTCAACGTCGGCGAACTGGAATTGCGCCTTGATGTCGGCGACCGTGTCGGAGCGCGAGATGCCGAACGAGCCCTTGGCGATGCCGCCATAGACCTGGGCCTCGCCGACCGAGAGCGCCAGCGTGCCGTTGCGCAAATTGGCGCCGATCGCGGTGCGGCCGAGCTTGGTCGGGCCGACCGTCAGCCTGGCTGCCGAGAGGCGCATGTCGAGGTCGGTGCTCGACAATCCGTTGAGATCGAACAGCTGCCTGTTCCAGTCGCGCGCGCCGCTCGCGAGCAGACGGAAGGTGGAGATATAAGGCGTGAAGTCGAGTGCGTCGGCGGCCAGCGTCGCCTGCAGAGTCTGCCGGCCGTTATTGGCATAGGTCATGACGCCCTCGGCGGTGTTGCCGTCGAGCTCGACATTGACGTTGGTCAGCGCGATCGAGGCGCCAACGACATTGGCGCGCGCCTTCAGCGCGAAGCGGCCGAAGCCGCCGCTGCCGGGCGGCGGCTGGCCGGTCCAGCGCAGCGCGTTGCGCAAGGACGGGCTGTCGATGGTGAGCGTGCCCTCCATCATCGGGCTAGTGCGGTTGGCGACGCTGCCGTCAAAGGCGAGTTTGAGCGGTGCACTGGCGATCCGCGCCTTCAGGCCGGAGCGCTCGCCCGAGAGCGCCGCGACGAAATCGGCAAAACTGATCGAGCCGTCGACGCGTTCGCCGCGCCAGTCGAACTGCCCGGTTGCGGCGAAGGAGCGCGAGATCGAGGGCCAGGCCAGCGACAGGTCGATGTCCTCGAACTTCTCCGTGGCATTCGTGGCGACGTCCATATAGTCGAGCAAGCCGTCCTGGATCCTGATCTCGGAGAATGAGACCTGGTTGTCGGCGCCGGGCTTCATCGTTCGCGCAATGGTCTGGATGAACGGTGTCCAGTTGCTCTCGCCGTCCGGCTTCAGGCTGACATGGATGTGCGGCCGCAGCAGTGTCAGGTCGGCGATTTCGAACCGTTGCAGCAGCAGCGGCAGTAGCCGAAGATTGGCGGTGAGCACGTCGACATGGAGCGCGGGGTCGGCGGTGCCGCCGCCCTTGAGACCGACGTCATGGAAGGAGATGTAGCTCGCCGGCAATACGGAAATGTCGATATTGCCCGCCACGCTGAGCTCGAGTCCGGTGACGTCGCGGATCTGCGCTTCGACTGCCTTGCGCAACGCGTCGCGGTTGATGAGCCAGGAGGTCGCGATCAGGGCGATCAGCACGACGCCGAGCAGCGCCGCAATCGGCGTCCCGAGGCGCTTCATTCCTTGGGCCATGGTCAATGGCATGTCCTGATCGGGTTGGTCGCTTGAGCCGGAAAGGCGGGCCGGGAAACCTGCGCGCCCCCGCCAAGATCCTGTCCAAGTCCTGTTATGTTAAGTGCCGCAACTTGATGGGTTTTCTTGTCGCTTTCAAGGCCGCGGACGGTTCTGCCCACGGCGTGGGCAGCTTCTAGCACCGCCCCTCGGAACGGAGAACCCCGTATCATTGACGGCTTCGGACGATTTCGCCTAATAATCGCCGCCAATAAGGGCGCTGCGCCTCTCAGGTTTAAGTCGAGGGTTTTTGCATGAACAAGGTCTATCCCGACGCCAAGTCGGCGCTCGAGGGCGTTCTGAAGGACAACATGATGATCATGTCGGGTGGCTTCGGCCTCTGCGGCATCGCCGAATCGCTGTCCGATGCGATCCGCGACTCCGGCGTGAAGGGTCTGACGGTCGTCTCGAACAATGCCGGCGTCGACGGCATCGGGCTCTCGCGCCTCCTGGAAACCCGCCAGATCAAGAAGATGATCTCGTCCTATGTCGGCGAGAACAAGCTGTTCGCCCAGCAATTCCTCGCCGGCGAGCTGGAACTCGAATTCAACCCGCAGGGCACGCTGGCTGAGCGCATCCGCGCCGGCGGCGCCGGCATCCCGGCCTTCTACACCAAGACCGGTGTCGGCACGCTGATCGCCGAAGGCAAGGAAGTGAAGGAGTTCGACGGCGAGAAGTACCTGATGGAGCGCGGCCTGTTCGCCGACCTCGCCATCGTGCACGCCTGGAAGGGCGACACCGCCGGCAACCTGATCTACCGCAAGACCGCGCGCAACTTTAACCCGATGATGGCGACCGCCGCGAAGATCACCGTGGCCGAGGTCGAGCACCTGGTTCCCGCCGGTGAACTCAACCCTGATCACATCCACACGCCCGGCATTTTCGTGAAGCGCATCGTCGAGGTCGGCACGGCCAAGAAGCGCATCGAATTCCGCAACACCCGCCCGCGCCCGTCGAGCGCGCCCGCGGCCGGAACAGGAGTAGAAATCTGATGGCCTGGACCCGCGAACAGATGGCCGCGCGCGCCGCGAAGGAATTGCGTGACGGCTATTACGTCAATCTCGGCATCGGTATCCCGACGCTGGTCTCGAACTACATCCCCGATGGCGTCGACGTCAGCCTGCAGAGCGAGAACGGCATGCTCGGCATGGGCCCGTTCCCCTATGAGGGCGAGGAAGATGCCGATCTCATCAACGCCGGCAAGCAGACCGTGAGCGAGCTGCCGTCGACCTCTTATTTCTCCAGCGCGGATTCCTTCGGCATGATCCGCGGCGGCCACATGGATCTGTCGATCCTCGGCGCCATGCAGGTGGCCCAGAACGGCGACCTCGCCAACTGGATGATCCCCGGCAAGATGGTCAAGGGCATGGGCGGCGCGATGGACCTCGTCGCCGGCGTCAAGCGCGTCGTCGTCGTGATGGAGCATTCGGCCAAGGACGGCGCCAAGCTCCTGAAGAAGTGCAATCTGCCGCTGACCGGCGAGCGCGTCGTCGACATGGTCGTGACCGATCTCGCCGTCTTCACCATCGACAAGCACGGGGACGGCGGCATGGCTCTGATCGAGCTCGCCGACGGCGTCACGCTCGATGAGGTCAAGGCCAAGACCGAAGCCGAATTCCGCGTCGCGCTGAAGAACACGTAAGGTCCTGGCAAAGGGGGCGCGCATGACGATACGGTCTGCGCGTCCCGACGATGCCGATTTCATCGCCAGAACCATCCTGCCATCGCAGCGCGGCCACCGGCCGCGCGGCTGGTTCGACATTGCGCTGGGCTGGCCGGAACAGCAGTGCCGCGATTTCATCGCGCGTATCGCGACCGCACAGGCCGTGTCGATGTGGCATTATCAGAACTTCCTGATCGCGGAATGCGATGACAAACCCGCCGCTGCGCTCTGTGCCGTGCCTGCGGCCGGCACCGGCCCGGCGGCGTGGGCTGCGATCGCGGAGGTCGGCGCAGCGACTGGGTTGACTGCGTCCGAGCTGGAGGCCATCCGCCGACGCGGCGCCTATGTCCGGGACTGCTGGGTTCAAGGCGGCGAGGGTGACTGGATGATCGAGCATGTCGCGACCGATCCCGCCTATCGCGGCCGCGGCCTCGTGCAGGCACTGATCGCGCAGGCGCTCGAGAAGGGGCGGACGGCTGGATTTAATCGCGCAACGATCTCGTTCCTGATCGGCAACGAGCCCGCAGAGCGGGCTTATGCCAAGGCCGGTTTTGCCTTTGCGGAAGAGAAGCGAGACCCCGCCTTCGAGGCGATCATCGGAGCGCCCGGATTTCGCATGTTCGCGCGCGCAATTTGACCTCGCTGCGCTCCATCCGGGCTAGGCGGCTACGACCTCGCCCACACTTTGCCCCACCGCGCCGACACGTTCGCCACCCATGACCGCTCCTCGCGGACCAAACGAAAACCGAGATTGGCGGGCGGCACGCCCTGTGCGCAGCCGCCGGCGCGTGCGTCGCGGATGAAGTCGGTGACGTAGGCGCGGTGCGCGCCTTCGGCGATGCGTACGCCGCAATTCACCGTCGGGCGGCCGGCGTTACCTGATGCATCGACGCGCGAGCGCACGAAGCAGGTTGAAGTCCACTCCCAGACATTGCCGGCGACGTCGGACACGCCACGCTCGTTGAGGCCGAACTTGCCGAACGGATAGGCCGTGGTGTCGGAAAGGTCGCGCTCGGATTCGCGCTCGTAGCGGCTGATCCAGCGCTTTGCCGGATTGTCCGCGTCCGCGGGCGCGCCATCGTCCTTGAAGCGCGAGCCCGCCGCAAAAGCCCATTCGGCGTCGCTCGGCAGGCGGTAATGGTGGCCGGTCTTGCGCGACAGCCAGCTCGCATATGCCTGCGCATCGTGCCAGCTCACCTGTACCGCAGGACGGTCGGGCGCAATCGCGACGCCGCGATCAAGCGCGCGGCATTCGCCATCCTGCACGCAAAGCTGGTAGTCGGCCGAGGAGACCTGCTCGCGCATGACATGGAGCGGCTTCGTGAATTGCAATGTGTGCAGCGGTGCCTCGGCCTGCTGCCCGGCGCGGGTGAAATCGCCGGCCTCGCGGTAGGCGAAGCTGCCCGCGGCAATCTCGACGATCGCAGGCTCGCCTTGCGCGTCGTGCGTTGTCATCTCGGAAACCAGTGGCGCAACGGCCAGCGGTCCTGCGAAGCCGGCCGCGCAGGCGAGCAGCAATTTGAGCTTGAATGCAATCAGCATGGTCGTTCCCCGAACGAGGAGGGGCCGGTAACGGCCGGCCCCTTGTCGCCTCTAGTTGGTGCTGGCGGGCGGTATCTCCGCAGGCGCCTTCACCTGGGTCATCAGATCGTCGTTCCACTTGCCCTCGATCTTGAAGTGGGCGGTGGCGCCGAGGTCGGCAGCTTCGATCAGATTATGCGTGACATAGGCGTAGATGCCGGGTTGCAGGAACTTGTACATCGCCGCTCCCGCGGAGCCGCCGCGGATGAACCAGGTCTCGAGCCCGGTCTCCGGCGCATTGGAGAATTTTCCGGTCTCCCAGACATAATCGCCGTGGCCGCCGATCAGGTGCGGACGGCTGTCGCGGTTGGCCTGCGAATGCACGATCAGGACGTTCTCGCCGACATTCGCCGTCAGCGCGTTCTTGCCGGTGAGGGCGCCGACCTTGCCGTTGAACACGACGTGGGACGGGATGAGCTTCTTCATCACCTCTTCAGTGTCGGTGAAGGCTTCGCCCGGCGAGTCGTAGGATTTGAAATTGCCCTTCTCGTCGCGCGGCACGTACATGTCCTGCTCGCCGATATAATAGACCTTGTCGTATTTCAGCGCGTGGCCCTTGCCGTCGTTCAGTCCGTCGCGCGGCAGCACCATCACGGCGCCGTTCATGCCGGAGACGACGTGCCAGGGAATCATCGGGCCGCCGGGAGCGCAGTGATAGACGAACACGCCGGTCCGCGTGGCCTTCCAGCGCAATACGACCTGCTCACCGGGATTGATCAAAGTGAGCGCGGCGCCGCCGAGCGCGCCAGTCGCGGAGTGGAAGTCGATATTGTGCGGCATGGAGTTGGTCGAGGGATTGACCAGCGTCACTTCGACATAGTCGCCCTCATGCACGACCATCAGCGGGCCCGGCATCGAGCCGTTGAACGTCATGGCCTGGAAGGTGGTGCCCTTCTCGTCGATGACGACCTTCTTCTCCTCGATGGTGAGCGTGAACTCCATGATCTTGGGGCCCTGCTTGGTCGCCTGCTCGTGCGCATGCACGAAGGGCGGGGCGACCAGCTCCACCTTCTGCCGCGGCAGGTTGAGGTCGTTGGCGGCGAAAGCGGGCGCTGCCAGCATCAGCGCGGTCGCGGCGGCGCTGATCAATGCGGCTCTGCGGGTAAACATCGGAAGCATCCTTCATCTGAAAAGCGTTTGATGACGGATGCAGTCTGCGCCTGTTGCGGCAATCGTGTTTGCGCTGCGACAAGCTTTTGCCGGATTCGCCTCCGGTGAATCCCTTAAGGGTGGACCGAAGCGCGTAGCTGGATGCGCCGATTAGAGAATCTCGATCGCAATCCAGACGGTACCCCAGACCGCGAGCGACAGCATGGCGAGCACGGCAGCCACGATGACCAGCGTGTGCACGAGACGATTTGCGCCGGCGGTGGGCGCGACGGGGACGGGACGGAAGTCGTCGAAGCGCGGGATGTGGCCACGGATACCGGCTAGCCAGAGAACGAGGTCGAGCGCAAACGACGCCATCGGCTATCTCCCAAGGGGATGATGATTAAACGCCACACTGGTCGCGATCCGGCGCCCGCACTTTGCGCAAGCGCAAGGTCGTCTGGTGGAAAACGGGTCATTCTCTGTATCCAGGGTTGCTGCGGCTGCATGCAGCGTCAATTTTACGAATGGGTAAGATATGAGGACCGACCTCGCGGCGAGCTATGGCGAAGAGAGATTGCCGCGCTACACGAGCTATCCGACCGCCCCGCACTTCTCGCCGGAGATCGGTGCCGACACCTACTCACGCTGGCTGTCCGAGCTTCCCTCAGGCGCCAGTGCATCGCTCTATCTGCACGTGCCGTTCTGCCGCGAGATGTGCTGGTACTGCGGCTGCCATACCCAGATCGTCCGCCGCGATGAGCTTGTCGCTGCCTATCAGCGGACCCTCCTCAGCGAGGTCACGCTGGTCGCTGATACCATCGGCCGCCGCATCAAGGTCGAGCATATCCATTTCGGCGGCGGTACGCCGACGATCATGGCGCCGGAGGCCTTTGCGGAAGTGATGGCAGCGATGCGCCAAGCCTTCTTCGTGCTGCCCTCGGCTGAGATCGCGGTCGAGATCGACCCGCGCACATTGACCGCAGAGATGGTCGAGGCCATGCGGCTCTCCGGCGTCAACCGCGCCAGCCTCGGCGTGCAGAGTTTCGATCCCCTCGTGCAGCGCGCGATCAACCGTGTCCAAAGTTATGAGCAGACCGCCTCCGTCGTCGATATGCTCCGGCAGGCCGGTATCGGGGGAATCAATTTCGATCTGATCTACGGTCTGCCGCACCAGACCATCGCATCCTGCCTGGATACGGTGCGACGCTCGCTCGAACTCGCGCCCGATCGATTCTCCGTGTTCGGCTACGCACATGTGCCAAGTTTCAAGCGGCACCAGCGCATGATCAACGAGGCCCATTTGCCGGACGGTCTCGCACGCCACGACCAGGCCTGCGCCATCGCCAACGCGCTGAAGGAGGCCGGCTACGTGCAGATTGGCCTCGACCATTTCGCAAGACCTGAGGACGCTATGGCCGTGGCCTACGAGCAGGGGACGCTGCGGCGCAACTTCCAAGGCTATACCACCGACAAGGGCGAGGTCCTGCTCGGCTTCGGCGCCAGCGCCATCGGACACCTGCCGCAGGGCTACGTCCAGAACGAGGTGCAGATCGGCGCCTATCAGCAGAGCATCGCAGCGGGTCGCCTCGCCACCGCGAAGGGCTATGGGCTTACGGACGACGACCGGCTGCGCGCTGACATCATCGAACGGATCATGTGCGAGTTCGGCGTCGATCTCGGCGACATCTGCGCGCGCCATGGCGCCGAGCCAAAGGAGATGCTGCAATCGGCGTCGCGGCTCAAGTCGCTGATCTCGGACGGCGTGGTGAGACTGGACGGCGACCGTCTTGCGGTCGCCAACGACTCGCGCTTCCTGGTCCGCAGCGTCGCCGCCGCATTCGACGCGCATCTGGATCCGGGCAAGCAGCTGCACAGCCGGGCTGTGTAGTCGCCAGCAGCTTGCGCTTCAACAAAGAACCTCCGGCCAACCCCGCTATCTTCATGTCGGAACGGAGTTGTCCATGCCCTTCGGATCCGACGATTTGGTCGATGACATCATGCGCACGGCGCCGCACACGATTCGGGTGTTCCTCGCCTTCAGGATGGCCTGTGTCGGCTGTCCGATCGCGACCTTCCACACCGTGGACGACGCTTGCCGCGAGCATGGCATCGACCGCGACAAATTCCTGACCGCGCTGAGCGATTGTGTGCCGGCGTGAAGTGGGTCGAAATCTGCGCCGGGCGCGCGGATGTCGGGTGAGGCAGCGCTTTCGCCGTAAGCGGAAGCGCCCTCACTCCTATTGTCAGGCGGCGCCGCTGTCCGGGCTCCGCTCCGCCAGCACGACAATCTTGTGCGGCTCGCGCAGGATGATGCGCTGCCGGCCGCTCTCGACGAGACCCTGGCTCTCCCAGCCGCTGAGGATGCGGCTGACCGTATGCAACGTAGTGCCGGTCATCTGAGCAATGTCCTGGCGACTGATCGGGAAGTCGATCTCAATGCCATGGTCGAGCTTCTTGCCGGATTGATTGGCGAGCCGCAGCAGCGCATGTGCGACGCGTTGCTCGACCTGCTGGGTCGACATTTCCAGGATACGGGTGTGGCTCTCCTGCAGCCGCTTGCCGACGGTCTGCATTGTGTTGGCGGCAAGCGCGGGAAACCGCTCGACCAGACGCGGCCAGGCAGACGTGGGCCAGATCAGGACGACGCTGTCGTCGACAGCGAGCGCGGTTGCCGGATAGTGCGCAGCTCCGATCGCCATCGCCAGCCCAAAGGTCTCGCCAGGCGCGACATAGCGCACCACGATCTGCTCGCCGGTCGGCGTGGTCTTGGCCGCGCGGACATGGCCATGCAGCAGCAGGAAGAACGACTGTGCGTCTGCGCCCTGCTCGAATATGGCGGTGTTCCTAGGATAGCGCGCAGAGCGGGCCTCGCGCAGGATCTCGTCGAGGTCATCAGGCTTGACGCCCGCAAACATCGGCAAATGCGCAACCAGCGATGTGTCGACTTTGGCCATTCTGCCTCCTTGGCATCAGGGAGTGTGATGGCACCTGCAATCATCAGGCAGTTTGCGATAGCGCAAAAACGCGCCGGCTGCGCAGCAGTATTTTTCCAGACAACGGTCTGAATCTGCTGGAGTTGTCCCCATGGCTGGCGCTCGATCCCGTAATTTCCAGGGCTTTCAGCTGTTTGCGAACAGCTTTCGGCCCTTCTTCCTGTTTGCCGCCATTCAGGCCGCGCTGTCGATCCTGGTCTGGTTGCCCATGTTCTATGGCGAGCTGTCGGTGACGTCAGCCTTCGCGCCGCGGGACTGGCACGTCCATGAGATGCTCTATGGCTTCCTGCCGGCCGTCATCACCGGGTTCCTGTTCACCGCGATCCCGAACTGGACCGGGCGGCTGCCGATCCAGGGCACGTCGCTAGGCGCGTTGGTGGTGGTCTGGCTCGCCGGACGTGCGGCGGTCGTGCTGTCTGCCGAGATCGGCTGGGCGTTTGCGCTTGCCGTCGATGCCGCCTTCCTGGCGCTGGTCGTTGCGGCTGCAACGCGCGAGATCATCGCCGGCGGCAATTGGCGGAATCTGCCTGTCGTGGGACTCGTGATGGTGCTGCTGTCAGGCAATTTCGCCTTCCATCTCGAAGCGCATTTCAGGGGTGCGGCCGATATCAGCATCCGAATCGGCGTCAGTGTGGTCGTGCTGCTGATCTCGCTGATCGGCGGTCGCATCATTCCGAGCTTCACCCGCAACTGGCTGGTCAAGTTCAATCCCGGCCGCGTGCCGGTGCCGTTCGGACGGTTTGACGGCGTGGTGATCGGATTGAGCGCGCTGGCGCTGATGACGTGGATCGTGATGCCGCTGAACACGATAACAGGCGTAGTCATGGCGCTTGCCTGTATGCTGCATCTGGTACGGCTGGCGCGATGGGCCGGTGATCGCACCGCACGTGAACGGCTGCTTGTGATCCTGCATGTCGGCTACGCCTTCGTGCCATCGGGCTTCCTTCTCGGCGCCCTTGCCGGCTTTGGCGTGCTGCCGCCGAGCGCGGGCATTCACGCCTGGATGACGGGGGCGGCCGGAATCATGACCCTCGCGGTGATGACGCGCGCGAGCCTCGGCCATACCGGGCAGGCGCTGACGGCGTCGCCGGCAACACAAGTGATCTATGTCGCGATCATCGTCGCGGCACTGGCGCGCGTCGCTGCCGTGGTTCTGCCCGCACATGGCGACGCGTTGCTGCACATCGCTGCCTGCGGCTGGATCGTCGCCTTCCTGGGCTTTGCCATTGCGTTCGGCCCGCTGCTCGCCGGTGTTCCCCGGCGCGCACTGGCCATCATGGGCGCGGCCGCCCCGGCACGCTGAAATTTGCGCTGCGGCGTAACAAACGCCGTCGTCGATCCGAAGCTTTCATTCGAGTTGCGTCGGCTGTTAGGTTGGCGCGGAAACGCGATTGAGGGATGGACCGAAAATGATCGGCGAAGTCGTTGTGATTGGCGGCCTGAATCTGCGGGATGGCGTTCAGATCGAGGAGTATGATCGACTGGGCGAGCGCATGTACAATATTGTCAGCGGCCTTCCAGGCTTTCTGTCGGTCAAATCGTTCAAGGCCGACGACGGCGAGGAGCTGACCGTGTTTCGCTTTGCTTCGGAGGAGGCGCTTGAGGCCTGGCGCACGCATCCGGAACATATCGAGGCGATGAAACGAGGGCATGCCGAGTTCTACGCCAGCGGCCGCTTGCAGATTTGCAAGGTCATCCGCGAAGTCGGCCCCTTCGAGCATGCCTGATTTGAGTGTGGGCTTAGGCCGCGGACGCTGATGGTGCGTCGGCCGGCCCGGCCGGCGGCCGCATGCCCCTACGCCACTCGGTGATGGTGCAGCCGAAGCGGCCGCGGAACCAGCGGGCCATGGCGCTCTGCGCGGAGAAGCCGAGTTGCGTGGCGATATCCGCCAGCGGCCGGCCGGGGTCCTCGATCAACTGGATCACGAGATCGGCGCGTTGCGCGTCGAGGATCGCCGAGAAGCTGGTGCCTGATGCGGCGAGGTGACGGTGGATGGTGCGGCGGGTGCAGGCCAGATGCTCGGCGACGCGTTCGACCGTGCACTCGCCGTTCGCGAGCAGGCTGCGCACGACCTCGTCGACCTTCTCCTCCCAGCTTGCGGGGCGGTTTTCGATCGCCTCGATTCGCTTGCGTAAGTAGCTCGCGATCAGGGGATGCGCGCTCGGAATCCGGCGCTCCATGTCGTATGCCGACATCAGGATCGCGTCCTCGTCCGCGTTGAAGATCACGCGGCAGCCGAAGAAGTCGCGGTAGCGCTTGCGGTCGTGCGGCGGCGGGTAGTGCAGGTGCACCTCCTGCGGCCGCCAATCGCTGCCGAACAGCGACTGGATGATGCGGTGGACGCTGCCGAGCGCCATGTCGATCGACTGGCGGGGCGCGGTCGGTTGCCGACCGCGCAGGTGCAAGATGATGGTCACGGTCTGCTTGTCTCGGACGATTTCGAGCTTCATGCCGTCGTGATGGACATGGATGAAGCGGGAGAAAGCCTCGATCGCCTCGCCGACCGTCGCCTGTTCGCGTACGATCAGGCCGACCGCGCCGAAATTGGTAAGGCCGCCGCGCTCGGCGAGCCGCAAGCCGAAATCTTCGGCACCGGACTCCGCTGCCGATATCTCAAGCAGACGACGTAGGGCCGGGACCGCAATGGGTGTATCGGGCTTGTCCAGGATGGCCAACGGCAGCCTGACCTTGCGCATCATCTGCCTGGGGTCGAGCCCGACCGACCGGGCGACCTCCGGATAACAGCTCAAGCCTGCGCTGCGAATGAGGTCGGTCATGCGACCCGTTCCTGTCAGCCATTCCCGCAGATGTCCCGAATTGTAAAGTTTCTGTCCCGATCCGTCAAATCCGGGAACCGGGTGGAACATACATAAGGGAAAGCGAAGCACCGGCGTGAATGCCGTGCCGATGCGGCGGGGCGCGATGAGGCCCCCGGCCGTCGCTGACCATTTGACCAAGACATTGCTGGATCGGGATTATGCCGGGGAACATGCTTTCCAAGGGTGAGGTATTCGTCATTGAAACCGACGCCGCCTCTCGCGAACAATTGTCCAACGCACTTCAACAGAGTGCCTATGACGTGATCTGCTTCGCCGACGGCGCGTCGCTGCTGTCGGAAGCAAAGGAGCGGATGCCGGCCTGCGTGCTGCTGGAGATGCCGCCAGATCGCTCCGCGCTCGACGTGCTCAAGCGCCTGCGCGAGGAAAATTGCATGGCGCCGGTGCTGATGACCTCGGCGAACGGCAGCATCGCCATGGCGGTCGATGCCATCAAGAGCGGCGCGGCCGACTTCATCGAGAAGCCCTTCCGTACCCACGATATCGTCGGCCGGATTGACGCCGCGATCGACGAGTCCGCGCAGCCCGATCTGGGCCGGCAGCGTTGGTTGCCCGGGTGCGAACCTCTGACCGCACGCGAAGGCGACGTGCTTGCGCATCTTGCCGGCGGCCTCACCAACAAGGAGGTCGCGCGCCGCATGCATCTGAGCGCGCGCACGGTGGAGGGCTATCGCGCCAGCATTTTGAAGAAGGCGGGCGCCAAGAATGTGACTGATCTGCTTCGCCGCATCTTCGGCCAGGGTTCGCCCAGCCAGGTCTGAAGCTTAATTCCTTAAGCGACGTTGTGCCGCGGCGCGGTGACGCGTTCCGCGGCCACGATGCCGCCGCAGCGGCGCCCAACGGAAACCCCAATCGAACCAGTTCCTTCCCTGCCGCGTCTCACCACGATGGCGTGGCATATTTTCGCGCGTCCGGCTGGCGACGCGGCGATATCGGCAGGGAGAATTGTGATGCGCATCACCGCAAAATGTTTGGCAACGACGAGCCTGGTCCTGGTGACCGCAGCGCTCGCCTCGCCCTCATGGGCCGCCGATGTGGACGCCACATCGGCCATCGACACCGTCACCGTCTATCCTGATGGCGCGACGGTCACGCGCGTGATCGCGCTCGACCTCGCCCCCGGAGACTCGACGCTGGTCGCCAAGGACTTTCCGCTTTCGCTCGATCCGTCCTCCCTCCGCGTCGAGGGCGAGGCTGGCGCCAAGCTCACCATCGGCACCATCGACGCGCGGCCGCCGCGCGCGGCGCCGCCGGTCAATCTGTCCGAACTCGATAAGCGCATTGAGGCGCTCAAGGACGAGCGCGCTGACCTGCAAGGTGCGATCGATGCGGCGGCCGCCCGGCGCAAATTTGCACAGCGCTTTGCCGAAGCCTCTCCCGCCGGCCTCGGCGAGAAAGGCGAGGCGCGCCCGATCACTGAATGGCGCGCGGCGTTCACTGCGGTCGCCGAGGAAGTCGCGGCCGCTGAAACGGCGATCCGTGATGCCGCGCGAAAGCAGCGCGAGATCGATCGTCAGATCGCGCAGCTCGAAGCCGACCGATCGGCCAAGCCGCCGAACAAGCTCGAGGTGCGCATCGACGTCGCCTCGGCTACCGCAACCAAGGCGACGTTGCGCGTGACTTACAACGTCCGCAATGCGCGCTGGCTGCCGCTCTATGATGCCCGGCTCGACACCGGCGCCAAGGACCGCAAGCCGCAGCTCGAGCTGGTCCGCCGCGCCGAAGTGACGCAGTCGACCGGCGAGGATTGGTCAAATGTGACGCTCGGCGTCTCCACCGTCCGTATTGCCCGCGGCGGCAGCGCACCGGAGCTGGGCTCGCTGGTGGCGCAATATCCGCAGGTGCCAAAGCCGCGCGCGCTGGGCTCGGTCGCGGATACCGCCATGCCCGCGGCGGCGCCGATGTTGAGGAAGATGGAGGCGGCACAAGACAAGGAGCAATTTGATCTGCCGGCCCAACGTGCCGACGAACAGCAAGCGGTTGCGGAGATCGGTGACTTCCAGGCGACCTTCAAAATCCCCGGCCGCGTCAGCCTTGGTGCTGCGGAAGGAGCCAAGAGCTTGCGCATCGCCTCGATGAGCGTGCCCGCTGATCTTGCGGTCCGCGCTGCACCGGTGCAGGACCCCACCGCCTTCCTCGAAGCGAGCTTCAAGCAAACCGACGATACGACGCTGTTGCCGGGTAAGGTCGCGATCTACCGTGACGGCATCTTCGTCGGCCGCGGCAAGCTTGCGGGCTCAGCCAAGGACGACATCGTGCGGCTGGGCTTCGGCGCCGATGACAAGGTCAAGGTCGAGCGCGCGGTGCTCAAGCGCAATGAAGGCTCGGCAGGCCTCCTGGTCACGACGTCGAAGACCGACGAGCGCGCGTTCAAGACCACGGTCCGCAACGGCCACGATTTCCCGATTCACGTCGCGATCGAGGACCAGCTGCCGGTCAGCGAGAATGACGAGATCGTGGTGGAGATGCTGCCCGCGACCACGCCGCCGACGGCAAAGGACATACGCGACAAGCGCGGCGTGCTGGAATGGTCGTTTGACGCCAAGCCCGGCGAAGTCCGCGACATCAACTTCGCCTGGCGCGTCCGCTGGCCGAAGGACAAGAGCATGGTGATTGTGCCGTCGGGCTAGGATCTCTTCACCTCGCCCCGCACTCTCATTTGTCACGCCCCGGCTTGATGTTTAGCCCGGAGACATGGCTGACACCTGTTCGGACACATCACTGACAGGTTGGCCATTGGTCAAGCCGGGCGATGACAGCGTGATTGTGCGACGGCTTTCTCACGTCGCCTTCAGGAAATCCGCGACCTCGAGCAGCATGAACTCGTCGTCATCAGCCTCGTTAGGATCGCGCAGGCGCAATCGCGCGCCGCGTCTCACACGCCTTCGTAGACCAAGCGGGTGAAGTAGCCGGGGTCGACGAGGAACTGGCCCCATCTCGCGTCAAACGCAGCCGTCGGCTTGGCGGCGACCGTCTCGTCGCGCGTCTTGCCCTGCTTCTTCAGATTGCCGACATTGTCCCGGATCGCGACGAGCATGTCGCGGAAGTCCTGGAGCTCGGCCTTGTTGCTGACGGGCTTGCCGTGACCGGGGATGATGATGGTTTCATTGTTGGCCATGGCGAGATTGGCATCGGACGCCGCGATCATGCCGTTGATGCTGCCGCCAGTCGAATAGTCGATGAAGGGATAGATGTTGTTCCAATAGGTGTCGCCGGCGTGGAGGACATTGGCTTCAGTGAACATCACCGAGATATCGCCGTCAGTGTGCGCGGGCCCGTAATATTTCAGGGCGATGGAAGCGCCGTTGACCTTGAGGTGATGATCTTTGGAAAAAACCTGGGCCGGGACAGCGTTGGCGGGCAGGGCGAGGAAATTGTAGTCCCAATCCTCGACCCGCTGGACGACGGAAAGGTGCTTGCGGGTATTCTCGTGCGCGATGATGTTCGCGCCTGCCTTGTGCAGCCATTCATTGCCGTCGGCATGGTCGAAGTGCCAGTGCGTGTTGATCAGATGCTTGATCGGCTCATTGCCGAGCTCGCTCAACGCTTTGCTAAGCCGAGGTTGAGAGACGCCGATGCCGGCATCGACCAGAAGCTTGCCGTCGGATCCGGTCAGGACGGCAATGTTGCCGCCGGATCCTTCGAGCACGCTGATATTGTTGCGCAGCTTGTAGGTTTTGATCGGTGACGTCGCCGCGCTGTCCTTGATCAGGCTGACCAGGCCGCGCGCTTCGGCGTAGGCCTGCCGCGGGCTGAGCCATCCCCCGGTTGCCGCGAACGCGGCGCCGCCGAGGCAGCACAGGCAAAAGCCGCGTCGGGACATTGAATGGAGCTTTGGCGATCCCATGCGATGCTCGCTTGCTTGTGCGACGATCTACGGTGCCAAAGATCGACCCCGCCGTATGCGCGGCAAGGTGCGACGAAAGACGTGAGTGGTCTATCAGGATTGCACGGTCGTACGCGATCGCCCGCTGCTCATCATTCCTTCACCGCGCCTGTCAGCGACGACACGTAATAGTCCACAAACAGCGAGTAGAAGATCGCAACCGGCAGGGAGCCGAGCAGCGAGCCCGCCATCAGCGCGCCCCACTGGTAGACGTCGCCGGTGACGAGCTCGGTGAGGATCGCGACTGGCACGGTCTTGTTGGCGCCGCTCTGGATGAAGGCGAGCGCATAGATGAACTCGTTCCAGGACAGCGTGAAGGAGAAGATGCCGGCGGAGATCAGCCCGGGTACGGCAAGCGGCAGCGTGATCCGTCGCAAGATCTGCAGCCGCGTCGCGCCGTCGACCAGCGCGCATTCCTCGAGCTCATAGGGGATCGATTTGAAATAGCCGATCAAGAGCCAGGTACAGAACGGCACCAGGAAGGTCGGATAGACCAGGATCAGCGCGAGCGGAGAATCGAACAGGCCGAACTGCACCACCACGGTGGCGAGCGGGATGAACAGGATCGACGGCGGCACCAGATAGGCGAGATAGATGCCGAGGCCGACATAGGGACTGCCGCGGAAGCGCAGCCGCTCGATCGCGTAGGCTGCCAGCGTGCTCGCGACCAGCGACAGCGTCGTCGCCCCGATCGCAACCATCATCGTGGTCCACAGCCAGCGCGGATAGGCGGTGTCAAACAAGAGATGCTTGACGTGAGCCAATGTCGGCGAGGAGATCCAGAACGGGTTGTGCTCCTTGTAGTTCATTAGCTCCGCGTTCGGTTTGAACGAGGTGATCGCCATCCAGTAGAACGGAAACAGCAGGATCAGCACGAAGCAGCCGAGCGGCAGGTAGATCATCATTAGTCGCCGCAGCCCGGAATCCCAGGCCATGGTCTCTGGGGCTGCTTTCGCGTCGGCGACGGAGGAGGCTGGGGCGACGGCGTCAGTCATTGGCCTCTCCCTGCTGCCATTTGCGGCGCGCCAGGCCGAAATAGGAAAACAGCGTCGCGAACACCAGGAACGGGATCATCGACACCGCGATCGCCGCGCCTTCGCCGAGCTCGCCGCCGGCGATGCCGCGCTGGAACGCCAGCGTCGCGAGCAGATGCGTCGAGTTGCCGGGGCCGCCGCGGGTGATGGCGTAGACCAGCTGGAAGTCGGTGAAGGTGAAGATGATCGAGAACGTCATGACGATGGCGAGGATCGGCATCATCATCGGGAAGGTGATGTAGCGAAAGCGCTGCCAGGCGCTGGCGCCGTCGAGCATCGCGGCCTCATAGAGCGAGGGCGAGATGGTTTGCAAGCCCGCCAACAGCGAGATCGCGACGAAGGGAATGCCGCGCCAGATATTGGCGGCGATCAGCGAGAACCGCGCCGGCCAGGGCGAGCCGAGGAAGTCGATATTGCTGGTGCGCCAGTGCAGCACGTCGACCAGCAGATAGGAGATGATCGAGAATTGCGGATCGTAGATCCACCAGAACGCCAGCGCCGACAGCACCGTCGGCACGATCCAGGGCAACAGGATGATCGCGCGCAACAGGCTCTTGAACGGAAAATGGTTGTTGAGCAACAGCGCCAGCCAGAAGCCGAGCGCGAACTTCCCGAAGGTCGCAATGCCCGTGTAGACCACGCTGTAGAACACCGCGTTCCACCACAGCGGATCGCTGAGCAGATACTGGAAATTATCGAGACCGACGAAGATGCCTTTCTGGCCGATCGTGGTGTCGGTGAAGGCGAGCCAGATGCCGAGTCCAAGCGGATAGGTCAGAAACACCGCGAGCAACCCGATCGCGGGCGCGAGGCACATCACGATCAGGAACGGCTTGTAGTCGAACAGGCGCACCAGCCAGTTCGCCTGCCGCTGGGCCAGCACGGGAGAGGAGAGGGTGGTCACGGACATCAGGGCGTTGTCCTGTTCTTAGGAGTCACTCCGCCGTCATTGCGAGCGAAGCGAAGCAATCCAGTCTGTCTCCGCGGTGAAAGTCTGGATTGCTTCGCAATTTTGTCACGGGCTCCTCGCAATGACGGCCTTACCTCTGCCGCCTAAAATACCGCTTGCAGCGCTGCTCGGCCTCTGCGGCTGCGGCCTCCGGCGTGGCTGCGCCGGTCGCGACCGATGCGCACATCTGGATCAGCACGTAGTCGGCGCTGACCGCACCTGTCGCCGTCGAAATCGGACCCGCATAGCCATCGTAATAAGTGCTGTTCATGGTGTCCTTGAAGATCTTCACCTTGGGGTCCTGCGACCACACGGCGGCGTCGGCATAGGCGGCGAGCGGCTGCGCCCAATAGCCCGAGTTGGCGTTGAGCCAAGGCTCGTACTGATCCTTCTCCAGCATGTATTGCAGGAAGGCCTTCGCCGCATTGGGGTACTGGCTGTGCTTGAACACCATGGCGTTCAGCGTCAGGCCCGCCATTGGGGAGATCTTGGCAACGCCCTTCGGCAGCAATTGATGTTCGGTATCGTCGGCGATTGCCTTGGTCGCCGGATCGTTCTTCAGGGAGAAATAGAGCGAGACGCCGTTGGCGGTCAGCGCGATCTCCTGCGCGGCATAGGCACGGTTGTTGCTGACATCGTTCCACGACGTCGTGCCGGCGATGAAGGTGGGATAAAGCTGCTTGACCCAGTTCAGCGCGGCGATCGTCTCCTTGCTGTTGATGATGACGTTGCCCTCTTCGTCGAGCAGGGCGGCGTTGTGCGACCACAGCGCCCAGCTGGCAAAGCCGTTGCCGTCGCCCTTGGCGTTGCCGAGCGCGAAGCCCGCGGGCTTGCCGGCCTTTTGCAGCTTCTGGCAGAGATCGACGATGCCGGCATGGTCTTCCGGCACCTTGTCGAAGCCGACCGATTGCAGGATCGACTTGCGGTAGACCAGGGGACCTGCGGTGGCGCCGAACGGCAATCCGATCCAGGTGTCGCTCTTGTTCTTCTTGCCGTAACGCTGTGCCAGCGGCAGCCAGCCGCCATATTTCTTGCCGGCATAATCGGCGACGTCGGTCAGCTCGACCAGCTTGTCGATATAGATGTGCGGCGCGTCGGAGAAGCCGATGATGATATCGGGGCCGGCGCCGGAATTGGCTGTGACCGCGGTCTGCTGGGCGATGTCCTCCCAGCCGACGAAATCGACCTTGACCTCGACGCCGGTCTCCTTGGTGAATTTGGCCGCATTGGCGCGGAACACGTCCTCGTCGGCCTGGACGAAGCGGACCGGCCGCAGCATGCGCAGGCTTGCGCCCTTCTCGATCGGCAGTTTCGGAGCGGGGATGTCCGCGGCCTTGATCGCGGATTGAGCGTGCGCTGCAACACCAGTGGCAGCGACCGTTGCAGCGGATAGGCCCAGCGCCAAGGCATCACGACGTGTGATGTCGTTCCTCATCAGTTCCTCCCTGTCATGTTTCCCTTCCCGGCGTTGATCGCCGGTGAAGGGCCGTTTCGGACTTTCGGCGCAATTTCGCGCCGGCCGTCTTAGCTGTTCGGTCCGCGATCCATGCCGACGGGTTGCCAGCGGCGGAGTGCGGTATCTTGCAGCACCGACGGATTGACACAGCTTACCGGCCACATGCCCTGAAGCACCAGTGACAATTCGTAGCCTACGCGGCGCTTGCGCGCCTCGTCGAACCGTGCCGAGGCCGAGGCGACGTGGGCGGTCAGGGTCACGTTCTCCATGCTCAGGATCGGGTTGTTGTGCGAAGGCGGTTCCCTCTCCAGCACGTCGAGGGCGGCGTGCGCGATCCAGCCCTCCTGCAGCGCCTTGATCAGGCTTTCCTCGTCGACCGTGGCGCCGCGCCCGGTGTTGATGAAGATCGAGCCCTTCTTCATCTGCCGGAAATGCTTCTCGGTCAGCATGTGATGCACTTCGGGCCGGGCGGGGGCGTGCATCGAGACGAAGTCGGATTGCGACAGCACCTCGTTCAGCGTCGCCGGGATGACGCCGTGGTCCCACATCAGGGTTTCCTGGATGAAAGGATCGTAAGCCATCATGCGCAGGCCGAACGGAGCTGCGCGCTTCGCAACCGCACGCGCGACGCGGCCGAACGAGATGAAGCCGAGCGTTTGGCCCATCAGTCGTGGAACCTTCAGCAGCGCGGGCCGGCCCTCGGCCCAGCGCCCGGAGCGCACCATCTTGTCCTGCTCGACCAGGCGGCGGAAACCTGACAGCAGCAGCATCATGGCGTGGTCGGCGACTTCCTCGATGAAGGTGTCGGGAATGTTGGTGACGGGAATGCCGCGGGCGGTCGCCGCCTTGACGTCAACGCTGTCGACGCCGACAGAGCCGAGCGTGATGACCTTGCAGCTCTCCAGCGCGTCGATGATGGTCTTGGTGATCGGCATGCCCTTCGCGTAGATCGCGTCGGCATTCTTCGCGGCGGCGATGAACTCGGCCTCGTTGGCCGGTGCCTCGACGATCTCGGCATCGATCGGATCGAGCGCCTCGCGCTCGTACGAATAGTCGCTGCCGGCGACCGTGAAGCTCGCGCCCTTCGGCGTCACCACCCTGTATTTCGGCATTTTCTGCTCCCGATTTTGTTTGTCGGTTCTTGTTGCGACCCGCACCTTCTGGGGGGGCCTTTGCGTCTTTTACGCGAAATCGACGGGAGTGCGTACAATTCCCGGTTGTCGCTCCAGCGATTATTTGCCGTTTTTGCCGGCGTCGTCCGGGCTTCTACGGAGGCCTGTAAGGAACTTGCTAAGGGGTCGCCCCCTAAAGATTGATTCAAATCGATCGATTCACTCGCGCGCCCGCATCCCTTTTTCTCCGGAGCCCATCCCGTGAAGTTGAGCAATTTGAAGATCGTCCCCAAGCTTGGCATCCTTGTCGGCGTCACCTTGTTCGGCCTGTGCATCTCCGGAGTCCTGGCCGGCTACCTGATGAAGCAGGAGATGGTGAGCGCCCGTATCGATCAGACCAAGGCGATCGTCGATCTCGGCCGCAACTACGCGGCTGCGCTGAAGAAGCGTGTCGACGCCGGCGAGCTGACGAAGGACGCGGCCATGGCCGAGCTCCGTCGCTACGGCAATGCGATGACCTACGATAACGGTTCGGGCTATCTGTTCGGTACGTCCTATGACGGCATCACCCAGCTCGCGCCCGATCCGAAGCAGATCGGCACCAACCGCATGGACGTCGTGACCAACGGCCGCAAGCTGTCGGTCGAGCTGATGGAGGGCGTCAAGGCCAACGGCTCGATCCTGCTGTACTATGAATATGTGAAGCCCGGCCAGCCAACGCCGATCCGCAAGATCGGCTACGCGGTGGCCGTTCCCGGCTTCGACATGTATCTCGGCACCGGCGCCTATCTTGAGGACATCGACGCCAAGATGGGCCCGGTCTACTGGCTGCTCGGCCTTGCCGTGCTCGGCATCGTCATCGTTGCCGGTAGCGTCGCCTGGTTGCTCGGTCGCAGCATCAGCCGTCCGCTCGCCTTGCTTGGTGCCCGCATGAAGGATCTCGCCGACGGCAAGCTTGACGGCGACATTCCCGGCGTCGGCCGCGGTGATGAGGTCGGCGCGATGGCTTCGACCGTCCAGATCTTCAAGGACAACGCAGTCCGCATCCGCGAGATCGAGAAGAGCGAGCAGGACGCCAAGGATCGCTCCGCGGCGGACCGTCGTCGCGCGATGGAAGATATCGCCAGCGACTTCGAACGCAGCGTCAACGGCATCGTCCGCTCGGTCTCCTCGGCCGCAGCCGGCATGCAGTCGACGGCGCAGTCGATGACCGCGACCGCCAGCGACGCCTCCTCGCGCGCCGCGACGGTCGGCGCCGCCTCGCAAAAGGCCTCCGGCAATGTCGGCACGGTCGCGGCCGCCGCCGAAGAGCTGTCGAGCTCGGTGACAGAAATCTCCCGCCAGGTGACGCGCTCGACCGAGGTCGCGAGCCGGGCCGTCAGCGACGCCGAGCGCACCAATGCCACGGTGCAGGAGCTCTCGACCGGCGCCGAAAAGATCGGTGAGGTCGTCAAGCTCATTCACTCGATCGCAGCGCAGACCAACCTGCTTGCGCTCAACGCCACCATCGAGGCGGCGCGCGCCGGCGAATCCGGCCGCGGCTTCGCCGTCGTCGCCTCCGAGGTGAAGGCGCTGGCCAACCAGACCGCCAAGGCGACCGAGGAAATCTCCGCCCAGGTCGCGGCGATGCAGACCTCGACCAGCGATGCGGTCGCGGCGATCGGCGGCATCACCCAGACCATCGCCGAGATGAGCGAAATCACCGCCGGCATTTCGGCCTCGATCGAGCAGCAGGGCGAAGCGACCCGCGAGATCGCGCGCAACATCCAGTCGGTCGCGGCCGGCTCGAGCGAGATCAACGCCCATATCGGCAGCGTCACCTCGGCCGCGGAAGCGACCGGCACCGCCGCCGGCGACGTGCTGACCAACGCCCGCGAGCTGGATCACCAGTCCGGCGCGCTGCGCAGCGCGGTGGACGGTTTCCTCGCCAAGGTTCGCGCGGCGTAAGCTTTTCGCGTTGGGTTGTGTTGGGTGGGCAAAGACGCGAAGCGTCGTGCCCACCTTTTCCTTTTGAGGCGCGAAATTACTTCACCGCCGAACCCTGGCGCGAGGCGATGACGACGCCGGCGAGCACCAGCGCGTAGCCGATCAGGTGAAACGGCTGGAGCTTTTCGCCGAGCAGCAGGATCGCCATCGCCGAGCCGAACACCGGCACCAGATGGAAGAACGGCGCGGCGCGGTTCGGCCCGATCAATGCGACGCCGCGGTTGAAGAAGAGATAGGCGAGCGTCGAGGGGAAGATCAGGATCCAGCCGAGCGTCATCAGCGTCACGGTGTCGAACTGCAGCACCCGGCCGCTCCATCCCTCCCAGATCGCCGTCGGCAGCAGTATGAAAGCGCCGCAGCAGGTGGTGAATGACAGGAAAGAGAGCTGATGAACCTTCGGCCGCCGCGGGATGAAGGCGGAGTAGAGCCCGAACGCGACCAGCGAAGAGGCGAACATGATGTCGCCCCGGTTGAACGAGATGCTCGCCAGCGCCGCCAGATCGCCGCGCAGGATGATGATGAGCACGCCGGCCAGCGAGATCGCGATGCCGGCGAGTTGCCCAGCCGTCAGCCGCACGCCAAACAACACCAGCGACCACAGCGCCACGAACAGGGGACCTGCCGACTGGATCAGCAGCGCGTTCAGCGCCTCGGTATATTGCAGCGCCCAGTACGAGATCGCGTTGTTGAAGGCGAAGCCGACCAGCGACAGGAACAGCATCAGCGGCAGGCTCTTGCGCAACGCCGGCCAGTCGCGCTTCAGATGCGGCCAGGAGAACGGCAGCAGGAGAAGGAACACGCCGAACCAGCGGATCGTCGTCACCGTCAGTGGCGGCACATGCGCGCCGACATGGCGGGCGATCACGATGTTGCCGGCCCAGAACAGCGAGCTCAGGCTGAGCAGCAGATAAGGCTGGTTGTTGAGCCAGCTGGCCGGATTGGCGGCGGTTGGCGCGGGCGATGCAATCGTCATTGGCGTCACGCACAACCATGCGCCGGATGGTCGTCATGACACAAGGCCCGCCGCCGCAATGCTACAATGCAGTCAAATCCTGAGGAGGTGCCATTGGCGGTCAATATGTTGAACATCCAGGGCCTGGAAGGGCTCGACCAGCACGCGCCGGTGGTGATGCTGAATCTGATGCGTTTCCACGCCCGTTCGCGCGATGGCGACGGGTCCGGCTGGGATGCCTATTTGCGCTACAGCGCGATCACCGTGCCCATGATCAAGGCGCGAGGCGGCACGCTGCTGTGGACCGGCGAGGCCAAGGCGATCGCGCTCGGCCCGCACGCGGGCAACAAATGGGATTTCGTCGCGCTGGTCTCCTATCCGTCCGTCGCGGCGTTCCTCGACATGATGACGTCGCAAGCCTACGAGCGTGATGCCGATCCGCATCGCGTCAACGGCTGTGCCGAGCATGTGATCATCGCCACGAGCGAGGCGTACAGCAAGTTCAAGGTGAGCTAGTCGCCTGCTTCCGCGATGCCACGAAAACGCCGGACAGCACCAGCGCGAAGCCGATGAAGTGGAAGGCCTGCGGCAGTTCACCGAGGAAGACCATGGCCATGATCGAGCCGAACACCGGCACGACATGGAAGAACGGCGCGGCGCGGTTGGCGCCGATCAGGCGGACGCCGCGGTTGAAGCAGAGATAGGCGAGCGTCGAGGGAAACACCGAGACGTAGAACAGCGTGAGCAGGTTCGGCCCGTCGAGCTTCATGACCGGGCGCGCGGACAATTCCCAGATCTCCAGCGGAATGAGACACGCGGCACCGGCGCCGAAAGTGAAGGCGAGGAACGACAGCCCGTGGATCGGCGGCCGCTTGAGGGTCAGCACCGAATAGAGCGCGAAGATGATCAGCGCGACGATGAAGATCAGGTCCCCCTTGTTGAAGGCGATGTTCGACAGCGTGGTGAGATCGCCGTGCAGCAGGATGATCAGCACGCCGCACATCGAGAGCAGCACGCCGAAGGCCTGCGCGCCCGTGAGCCGGATTCCGAGGATGACCAGCGACCAGAGCGCCACGATCAGGGGTGCAGCTGACTGCAACAGAAGTGTATTGAGCGCCTGGGTATGCTCCAGCGCCCAATATTGCAGGGTATTGAAGGCGCCGATGCCGGTGATCGACAGCACGATCATCAGACCGAGCTTGTCGCGGATGGCCGGCCAGTCCTGGGCGAGGTGCTTCCAGGCGAACGGCAGCACCAGCAGGAAGGCGAAGCTCCAGCGCAGGAAGGACAGCGTCACCGGCGGGATGTGGCCGGCGGCGAGCCGCCCCACAACCGCATTGCCCGCCCAGCACATCGCGGTGATGCTGAGCAGGAGATAAGGCTGGTTGGCGATCCAGCTGTGGCCCGATGATTCGGCGCTCGTGGTCTGGCCGGTAGCGGACATTGTAATTGTTATGGCCCCGCGTCATGCACCGAGGCTCCCGGCCCGGCCCTGCCCAAAGACACGGAAACGAGCCCGATATCAATGGCGCGCGGCGCATCGCCATCATGCGCAGGGCGGTGCAACAGGAACCTCAGCCGGTCGGTCCCGTGCGGATCGCGAACGGCTTTAGCAGCTCGGCGCAGCCGAGATAGACGACGACGAGAAGGGCGATGCCGGCCATCATGATCGGCGGCGGCGCGACGAAGCCGAACCAGGTCCCGAGCGGCGTGAACGGCAGAGCGATCGCGGCGAGCAGGGCGATCAGCGAAGACGCCGCAAGCACGGGATCGGGCCAGTTGCGCCAGGGCCGTCCATAGGTGCGGATGACGAAGATCACCAGGATCTGCGTCGCCATGGATTCAACGAACCAGGCGGTGCGAAATTCGTCCGGCGAGGCCTTGAACAAATAAAGCAGCGCGCCAAAGGTGAGAAAGTCGAACACCGACGACAGCGGCCCCATGATCGCGGCAAAGCGCACCAGCCGCGACATGCTCCACACCTGCGGCTTCGCCGTTGCCTGCGTCGAGACCCGGTCGAAGGGAATGCCGAGCTCGGAGAGGTCGTAGAGCAGGTTGTTGAGCAGGATCTGCGTCGGCAGCATCGGCAGGAACGGCAGCGCGATCGAGGCCGCCGCCATCGACAGCATGTTGCCGAAATTCGAGCTCGCGCCCATGCGGACATATTTGAGGATGTTGGCGAAGGTGCGCCGACCTTCCTCGACGCCGTCGGCGACGACTTCGAGATCCGACGCCAGCAGGATCATGTCGGCAGCGGCCTGCGCCACACCGGTGGCGCCGTCGACCGAAAGGCCGACATCGGCAACCTTCAGGGCCGGTGCGTCGTTGATGCCGTCGCCGAGGAAGCCGACCACATCGCCGCCGGCCTGAAGCGCCTTCACGATGCGCGATTTCTGGTCCGGCGCGAGCCGGCCGAACGCATCGGCGGAGCGCACCTGCACCGCAAGCGCCTCGTCGCTGAGCTCGGCAATGTCGGCTCCCGACAGCACGCGCTCGGCGTTGAGCCCGACCAGACCGGCGAGCCGCTTCACCACCACCGGATGGTCCCCCGAGAGGATCTTCAAGCTCACGCCGCCCGCCGCGAGCCGGGCGATCGCGGCCGCGGCCGTCGGCTTCGGCGGATCGGCGAAGGCGCAGAGACCTTCGAAGACGAGGTCGGTTTCGTCGTCGGTCTCGACCTCGCGCAGCGCGCCGCTCCAGGCCCGCGAGGCGATGGCCACGGTGCGCAGGCCCTCGGTTGCGAGCGCGTGGACGCGGGCCATTGCCGCGTCGCGCGCATGTTGGTCCATCGTGCACAATTCCAGCACGGCCTCCGGCGCGCCCTTGACGATCAGTCGCGCCCCTTCGGGGCCGGTTGCGAGCACCGATCCCAGCCGGCGTGAAAAATCGAAAGCCTGACGTCCGGCGAGCGTCCAGCCTTGAGCAGCCTCCGGTCGGCCGGCGACGAGGGCGGCATCGAGCGCGCCACGGTCGCCGCCGAGCGAGGCAGCGATGGCGCCGAGCCGCGCGGCGCGTGCGTCGTCCTTGCCGGCGGCATCGAGGCTTCTGGCGAGCGTGATCTCGGCCGATGTCAGCGTACCCGTCTTGTCCGTGCACAGAACGTTCATGGCGCCGAGGTCGTGGATGGCGGCGAGCCGCTTCACGATCACCTTGCGCCCGGCCATGCGCAGCGCACCGCGCGACAGCGTCACCGTCGTGATCATCGGCAGCAGTTCCGGCGTTAGTCCGACCGCAAGCGCGACGGCGAACAGGAGGGAATCGAGCACGGGGCGGCCGAACACGACGCGGATGGTGAGCACGACCAGCACCAGCGCCAGCGTGGCGCGCGCGATTACGAGGCCGAATTCGCGTAGATCGCGTTCGAAGGGAGAGGGCGCCTGTGTCTCGGCGAGCGCGGAGGCCGCCGCGCCGAACACGGTGTCGCGGCCGGTCCTGACCACGAGCGCGATCGCTTCGCCGGTTTGCGCAACGGCGCCGCGGAACAGCGCATTCGAGGTGTCGTCGGGGCTGGCGCATGGCCCGGCCCGTTTCTGCACCGGATAGGGCTCGCCGGTGAGCGCGGCTTCTCCTGCGGTAAAGGCGGTGCTTTCCAGGATCAGCGCATCGGCAGGGATGATGTCGCCGGCGCGGACGCGCAGCAAATCGCCGGGCACGACGTGCTCGACATCGATATCGACAAACGCGCCGTCGCGGCTGACCTCGGCCTTCAGGGCCACCGAGCGGCGGAGAATCTCGGCGGCCCGGACCGCGTGTCCCTCCTGGATGGTGTCGAGGCCGATCGAGAGCGCGAGGATCAGGACGATGATGAGGCCGCCGATCTCGTCGCCGGTCAGCATCGAGATGATGCCGGCCACCAGAAGGATCAGCGACAACGGTTCGAGCAGCCGGCGCAGGATCGCGCGCGCCGCGCCCTCGATGCGCGGCGGTGCGTCGGTGTTCAGCCCGAAACGGTCGAGGCGTTCGTCGGCTTCCGTCGCAGACAGACCGGTGAGCCCGCAGCCCAGTCGACTGCAAAGCTCAGGGGGTGACAGACGCCAGAAATTGGCGTCGGCGCGGGTTGAACTGTCCAGCAAGCGAAGCTCCCGGTTTCAGGGCGTCTTGTGGCGGCCAGATGCCTCTAAATTCGGCGTAACCTATTGACCTAAAGCAATCTCGATTTCCCACGACACGTTAGCGTCGCGAATAGTCACCCCGGCTTTGCCGGGCCAGCAATCGAAATCGAGACGTGAATCCCCGCTAGCGCGGCGCGATTCGCATGGCGTTGTCATGGTCGAGCAAACAATCACCCTGCCGCAGCATAAGAGCCGGCTTTCCGTCGCGGCGCTATGGTCGGGGTTCCTCGCTCACAAATGGTTCATCCTCGCGGTCGCAGTCCTGCTGGCTCTCGGGGCCTGGCAAAGCGTGCGCATGATTCTGGGACCGGCGGTCGTCGTCGATGAGGCGAGGCGCGGCCGCCTGATCGAGACGGTGGTGGCGAGCGGCCATGTCGAGACACCGTACCGGGTCGAGATCGGCAGCCAGATCACCGGCACGGTGCAAGAGGTACTGGTGCAGGAAGGCGAGAAGGTCAGCAAGGGCCAGCCGCTGATTTCGCTGGAGTCGCGCGAATTGAACGCAGCCGTGGTGCAGGCGCACGGCGCGGTGGCGCAGGCCGAGGCCCGCATCAGGCAGCTCGAGGAACTGACGCTGCCCTCGGCGAGGGAAGCGCTGACGCAGGCGAATGCGACCTTGCGAAACGCGCAGCAGACTTACGACCGCACGGCGCAGCTCGAGCACAACGGCTATGCGACGCGCGCGGCGCTCGACGATGCGCAGAAGACACTCGATGTCGCCAGCGCGGCGAAGCGCTCGGCCGAGTTTCAGGTCTATACTGCCAGCCCCGGCGGCAGCGATTACGTGATGGCGCAGACGCAGGCCAATCAGGCGCGCGCCAATCTCGACACGGCGGAATCCCGGCTCGGCTATGCCACGATCGCAGCGCCCCGTGACGGCGTCCTGATCACGCGCAGCGTCGAGCGCGGCACCGTGGTGCAGCCTGGCAAGGCGCTGCTCGTGCTCGCGCCCGTCGGCGACGCGCAGCTCGTGCTGCAGATCGATGAACGCAATCTGGGCAAGATCGCGCTCGGGCAGAAGGCGCTCGCCTCGGCGGACGCCTATCCGGACCGGCGCTTCGCCGCAGCGATCACCTACATCAATCCCGGCGTCGACATTTCGCGCGCCTCGGTCGAGGTGAAGCTGACGGTCGCCGACGCACCGGACTATCTGCGGCAGGACATGACTGTCTCGGTCGATATCGAAGTGGCTGCACGCGACGATGCGCTGATCCTGCCGCTGCGCTCGGTGCACGACGTCTTGTCGGGAAATCCCTGGGTGCTCGGCATCAAGGACGGGCGCGCGGCCCAAAGGCCCGTGAAGATCGGCCTGCACGGCAACAGCCAGGTCGAGATCACCGACGGACTCGCTGCCGGCGATGTCGCGATCCCGCAAAGCTCCGGCGTTCTGACCGGCCAGCGCGTGCGGCCCGTACGGCAATGAACCGCTGGCTGCCGTTCGAATGGACCATGGCCGTGCGCTTTTTGCGCGAAGGCCGGCTCCAGACCATCTTCATCATCGGCGGCATCTCGATCGGCGTCGGTGTCATCGTCTTCATGTCGGCGATGCTTGCGGGGCTGCAGGCAAACTTCATCAAGCGCGTGCTGACCTCGCAGCCGCAAATCCAGTTGCTCACGCCCGATCAGGTTGCGCGTCCGCTGCGCAACGGCGCAGGCGAGATCGAGGACGCGGTGGTGCAACGTCCGAGCCAGCGGGTGATCTCGATCGACCAATGGCCGAAGATCAGGGCCCGGATGCAGGCGATGCCCGAGGTCGTCGCGGTGTCGCCGACGATCCTCGGCTCGGTGCTCGCGGTGCGCGGCGATGCCAGCCGCTCCGTGAATCTGTCGGGCGTCGAACCGGATTCCTATTTCAAGATCGTCAAGGTGCCGGACTATATCGTTGCCGGCGAGCCGCGCCTGACCAGCGAGGACATCATCATTGGCATCGAGCTGGCGAAGGACCTGGGCGCCGCAGTCGGCGACAAGATCAATGTCCGCGCCGCCTCCGGCGCGACCCGCGTGCTCACGATTTCCGGCCTCGTCGATCTCGGCAACAAGAGCGTCAACCAGCGCGTCTGCTACGCCGCGCTCCGCACCGCGCAATCACTGCTCGGCATGATCGGGGGCATCACCACGATCGACATCACGGTCGGCGACATCTACGCAGCCGAAGACATAGCCCAGCGCATCCAGGCTGCCAACGTCGTCGAGGCCGACAGCTGGATCAAGACCAATGCGCAGTTCTTCACCGCGGTTCAGGCCCAGCAGAACACCAACACCCTGATTCGATTGTTCGTCGGACTTTCGGTCGCGTTCGGCATCGCCGCCGTGCTGGTGGTTTCGGTGATTCAGCGCTCCAAGGATATCGGCATCCTGCGCGCGATGGGGACGTCGCGCGGCCAGATCCTGCGTGTGTTCCTGGTGCAGGGCGGCCTGCTCGGCTTCGTCGGTTCGCTGTTCGGCGCGGCGTTGGGCGCGTTCGCGCTGGTCTATTGGCACTCGGTCGCGCGCCAGGCCGACGGCACCGAATTGTTTCCGCTGATCCTGGAGCGGAGCCTGTTCGCCTACACGGCGCTGCTTGCCACCGTCACCGGCCTTCTGGCTGCGATGGCGCCTGCGGTCCGCGCCGCGAAACTCGATCCCGTGGTGGCGATCCGTGGCTAGCGAAATCCTCCGCCTCGAGAACGTATGCAAGGCCTACAATGTCGGCCTGCCGACCGAAACAGAGGTGCTGCATGGCATCGACCTCGAACTCGACCATGGCGAGTTCCTGGCGCTGATCGGCCCTTCGGGCTCGGGCAAGAGCACGCTGCTCAACATCGTCGGCCTGCTCGACCAGCCGACATCGGGCCGGCTGCTGATCAAGGGCCGGGACATCGCTGATCTCGGGGACACCGAGATCACCCATCTGCGCGGGCACACCATCGGCTTCGTCTTCCAATACCATCTCCTGATCTCGGCCTTCACCGCGCGGGAGAACGTCATGATGCCGATGCTGGCCGATCGCGGCTTTGCATCGGCGGACATCGAGGCGCGGGCCGACCGGCTGCTGGCTCAGGTCGGGCTGGAGAAATTCGCCGGCAACCTCGCCAACAACATGTCGGGCGGACAGCAGCAGCGGGTGGCCGTGGCGCGGGCCCTGGCGATGAGCCCGGATCTCGTGCTTGCGGACGAGCCGACCGGCAATCTCGACACCAAATCGGCCGACGCCGTGTTCGAGCTGATGCGGCAGGTCAACCGCGAGAGCGGTACGAGCTTCCTGCTCGTCACCCACAATATGGATCTGGCCCGGCGCTGCGACCGCATCATCGAAGTGGTCGACGGCCGCATCCGCGCCTAACGTCGTAGAAGGCGCCCGATAAGGCGGATTTTTAGGGGATATCAAGGGCTTGGATCGCACCTTGGGCCCGAAAAAAGCCCCGTTCTTGCTTGCCTAGAGAGGCTGCTTCCTTTATCCGGTGGGGCTGCCTCGCGTGCGAACGGCCTTGGGCCGGGACTTCGGCTGGGCGCAGGCATGATTCCGGAAGAGTGGGTCCCGGTTTTCCGTTTGGATCGTGCCTTTTACAGAGAAATTCTTCGAAGGATTACCCGCGAATGGCCAATGTTGTCGTCGTCGGCGCCCAGTGGGGCGACGAAGGAAAGGGCAAGATCGTCGACTGGTTGTCGGAACAGGCGGACATCGTCGCGCGCTTTCAGGGCGGCCATAACGCCGGCCACACGCTGGTCATCAATGGCGAGACCTACAAGCTCGCGCTGTTGCCCTCGGGCGTGCTGCGCCCGTCGAAGCTGGCGGTGATCGGCAACGGCGTGGTGTTCGATGCGCAGGCCTTCCTCGACGAGGTCACCAAGCTGCGCGGCCAGGGCGTTGCGGTCGGCCCGGAGAATCTGCGCGTTGCCGAGAACGTGACCCTGATCCTGCCGCTCCATCGCGAGCTCGATGCGCTTCGTGAATCGTCCAATTCGGCGACCGCGATCGGCACCACGCGGCGCGGCATCGGCCCGGCCTATGAGGACAAGGTTGGCCGCCGCGCGATCCGTCTGATGGACCTCGCCGACCTCGACACGCTCCCACACAAGATCGATCGTCTCCTCGCGCACCACAACGCGCTGCGTCGCGGCCTCAACCTGCCGGAGTTCGACGGCAACGAGATCCTGAAGGAACTCAGCGCGCTGGCGCCGCAGCTGCTGCCTTATGCGGAGACCGTCTGGCGCCTGCTCGATACCGAGCGGCGTGCCGGCAAGCGGATCCTGTTCGAAGGCGCGCAGGGCGCGCTGCTCGACGTCGACCACGGCACCTACCCTTACGTCACCTCGTCCAACACGGTGGCGGCGCAGGCCGCGACCGGAACGGGGCTCGGCCCGAACGCGGTCGGCTACGTGCTCGGCATCTGCAAGGCCTATACGACCCGCGTCGGCCAGGGGCCGTTCCCGACCGAGCTCTTGAACGAGATCGGCGAGGAGATCGGCCGCAGAGGTCGCGAGTTCGGGGTCAATACCGGACGCAAGCGCCGCTGCGGCTGGTTCGATGCCGTGCTGGTCCGCCAGACCGTGCGGACCTGCGGCATCACCGGCCTGGCGCTGACCAAGCTCGACATTCTCGATGGCTTCGACACGATCGAGGTCTGCGTCGGCTACAAGCTCGACGGCAAGGAGATCGATTATTTCCCGGCCGGTGAAGGCGCGCAGGCCCGGGTCGAGCCGATCTACGAGACCATCGAGGGCTGGAAGGAGCCGACCGCGGGCGCGCGGTCCTGGGCGCAGCTGCCGGCCCAGGCCATCAAATACGTCCGCCGTATCGAGGAATTGGTGGGATGCCCGGTCGCTCTGCTTTCCACCAGCCCCGAACGCGAGGATACTATCCTGGTGCAAAACCCGTTTGAGGCTTAACGATCTCTTACCAGGACGCGGGTATAGTTGAGTAGAAATGGCTGATTACTATCCGCTGATCGCCCGCGCTATTGCGGCCCTGGACCCCAACGCTCCCGGCGAGAGCCGGCGCGCGCTCTATGAACGGGCGCGCACGGCGCTGATCGCGCAACTGCGCAGCGTGCAGCCGCCGCTCTCCGAATCCGAGATCACCCGCGAGCGGCTGTCGCTGGAAGAGGCCGTCCGCAAGGTCGAATCGGAGGCCGCCCAGCGTGCCCGCGAGGCCTCACGCCCCGCCGGCGGTGCTGCCCGCAGTGGCGGCAGCGGCGATGCGTTCCGCCGGGCCAGCGCCCGCGCGACTGAAAACAACCCGCCCCCATCCGCTCAGCCGGCTGCGCCGCCGCGCGCGCGTCCGGCCGCGCCGTCGCCGCGGCCGCCGATCGGCGACGACCAGGGCGATGCCCCGCGTCCGCCGCGCGCCCCGCGTTTTGATGCGCCGCGCCAGCCGGAGCCGCCGCCTGGGCGCTCCTCTCCGCGACGCCCGCCGGAGGGCGGTCCGCCGCCACCGCTGCCGCCGGCCCCTGGCGTGCGCGGCTTCCGCGACATCACGGCTGACGTCAACGACCTCGGCGGCGCTGCCGCGCAGGCCAACCGGGCCGCGCGCCGCACCTACGCCAACGTGCCTTCGCCCTCGCCGGAATTCGACCGGCTCGAGCCGAGCCTGGAAAACCGCGCCGGCGAAGGCGATGCGCCCTATTCCTATGACGAGTCGATCGAGGAGGCCGAGCGCTACACGCCGCAGCCGCCGTCGCCGCGTCCGCGCATCTCGCCCGACCGCGACGTCAAGAAGCGCGCCGGCAGGGGCTCGGTCTTCCCGTTCAAGAGCGCGATCGCCATCGGCATCGTGCTGATCCTGGTCGGCGCCGGCATCCTCTGGGGCAAGCAGCTGGTGCAGACCGCGACCAATCTGTTCAAGCCATCGCCCACCCAGGTGGTGGAGGCGCCGAAGGATACGTCGCAGCCGCAGACCAAGCCCAAGATTCCGGATCGCGTCGGCCAGCCCTCGGCGAGCGACCAGCCCGCCGCACCGGTGGCGCAGAAGGTTGTGCTCTATGACGAGGATCCGTCCGACCCGAAGGGCAAGCAATATGTCGGCTCGGTGGTGTGGCGGCTCGAGCCGATCAAGGCGTCGGGCAACCAGAAGGCCGACGTCGCCGTCCGCGCCGACATCGAGATCCCAGACCGCAAGTTCAAGATGACGATGTCCTTCCGCCGCAACACCGACTCGTCGCTGCCGGCGAGCCACACGGCCGAGCTGACCTTCATCCTGCCGCCGGACTTTCCGAGCGGCAGCGTCTCCAACGTGCCGGGCATCTTGATGAAGTCGAACGAGCAGGCGCGCGGCACGCCGCTCGCAGGGCTCGCGGTCAAGGTCACCGACGGCTTCTTCCTGGTCGGCCTCTCCAATGTCGATGCCGATCGCGCCCGCAACGTCCAGCTCCTGAAGGAGCGCTCCTGGTTCGACGTCCCGCTGGTCTACGCCAACCAGCGCCGCGCCATCATCGCCATCGAGAAGGGCGCTCCCGGCGAGCGCGCCTTCAACGACGCTTTCGCGCAGTGGGGCGACTGAGCTCTTCACCTCTCCCCAGCGGCGAGAGGTGACGGCCCAACCGGGGGAGCAGCTGCCTACTTGGAATTTGCCGGCACTACTGCGCGGCGGCTTCCCGCTTGCGGGTTGCTGCTGCGGCGGCTTCGCGGTCCATCACGGCGCGGCAGCCGGGGCTGACATGCGACTTGTTCCGCACCATGCAGGCGGTGATCCGCGGGATATCAGGGATTTCACTGGAGCACAGCCGCATCGCATCGTCCGAGCACATCTGCTGCGCTTCGGGCGAGAAGGCGAGGCCGGGCGATGTCTGGAGGGCGATGGCGGTGGCGGCGAAGGTGAAGAGCGTGGCGATAGTCCGATAGCGTGTCATGAAAAATGCGTCCCCGAGTTGCGCGGATTTGAGCCGCTTGATTGTTGGGACGCCGCACGCGGCTTGATCTGCCGCATGTCACAGCCTTCATGCCGGGTGTTCATTCCCGGATGTGGTCGCTCGATTTTTTCTGATATTCGAATCGAAAAGTGCTGCGCCGCCCGACCTGAGTATGCGCGATTGCCGTGAAGCTTCAATGGGAGGCGCGAAGGAATTCGCAGCTGTTGCGCCTCCGTCACGCAAAAGGCGGCGCGAGCTCACATGCCGATCTTACATTCCATGGCTCGCGAACACCTTGCTGCACGATCGCGACAGTTTTGCCCGGTTGGCTTGCAGGCAGCCTTGCACCGCACCGTCATTGCCGAGATCCTTGCGACACAGTCGCGAGGCGTCGCGCGAGCACGCGTTCTGCTCCTGCGGCGTGCCCATATGGCCTTGCGCAAAGGCGGGTGCGCTCGACAGGGCGGAGAGGGTGATCGTCGCCAGCAACAACAGTTTACGGGACATCGGCGGCTCCAAATCTGACGGGTCAATTTCGGCTCCAGTCTGAACCCGCCGGCTTGCCACTTGTTCCCCCAAACAGCCCGCAACCCCGCTATCCAAGGTTCCCGGCCCGCTGCTATAAATGCCCTCGCGTATGAGGAGTCCTTGATGAAACGCTATCTGGTGTTCGCGCTCGTCGGTCCGTTCGTGGGCGGATTCCTGCTGCTGATGACGACGACCTACCAGTCCGGCTATTGGGCCGAGGCGCATCTCGGCGAGGTCGGCAAGCTGATCGTCGTGTTCTTCAAGACCCTGCAATACAGCTATCTGTTCGGCTTCCTGCCGTCGCTGATGATCGGTGCAATCGACGACATCCTGCTCCATGTCAGGCGGATCGGGCCGGTGTTGCGGATGCTGCTGGTCGGCCTGCTCGCTTTCGTCCTCGCCGCATTCACCTATGGCTCGCGCGGGTCGGATTCGGGCGCGGTGCAGTTGATCCTGTACGGCCTGGTCGGTCTCGTGCCCGCGATGCTTTCATCCTGGCTCGTGCATCATTACGTCGAGGAGCCGCGGCCGGCGACGGCGGCGAGCTAAGCCCGCGACCATCGGACGCGATGCAGCAACCTCTGCTGCGCTCGTGAGTTCACAACGGCCATGACCATGCAAGACGACGACATTCTCGCGCCGCGCAGGTCCCGTTCCGGGACGCATGCGCGCGGTCCGATCATCGACCAGGAGGGCCACGAGATCCGGCCTGAAACACTGGAGCAGGGGTTTCGCGAGTTCCGTGTCGAGTTCGGCCAAGGATTTGGCAATGGATTTGGCAATGGCAATCCGTTCGGCAATCTGACGCGGGAACAGCGGCTCGCGCGGCTCGAGGCGATCGCCAAGCTGCTCGATGTCGCCTTCGTCCTGCCCGGCACCAACATCCGCTACGGCATCGACGGACTGATCGGGCTGATCCCAGTGATCGGCGACATCATCACCACCGCGATCTCGCTGTGGTTGGTGCGCGAGGCCCGCGCGCTCGGCGCGCCCTGGTACATCACCGCGCGCATGCTCGGCAATGTCGCGGTCGACGGCGTGGTCGGCATGGTGCCGTTTGCGGGCGATGCCTTCGACGTCATGTTCCGCGCCAACATGCGCAATGTGCGCCTCTTGCGCCGCTGGCTCGACAAGCAGCCACGGATGTAGGTCTTCGCCACTCCCCGCAAGCGGGGAGAGGGGAAAGAGAGAGTGTCGCCAAACGCAAAAAGCGCGACAGCCTTTCGGCCATCGCGCTTTCTCCGCACATCGGAGTTTTGCTAAATCTTACGCCGCGTCGGCGTCGGTCTCGGCGGCCGGGGCCGGCTTGGGACGGCGCGGCAGCGGGAAGGCTTCGCTCTCGTAGAGCGAGCGGATGCCGTTCTGGTCGAAACGGGCTTCCTCGACCTGGAGATAGGCGCCGTTCAGCGAATCCGTCGGCAACTGCTCCATCGCGAACTGCACGGCTTCGGCCGCGGTGCCAAACCGGCGGTACGTGAAGCCCGCGCGCTTCTTCTTGCGGATGGCGGCGGGGAAAAGCTCGGCGGAAGTGTTGAAGTTGAACGGACGCAGTGGACGCATGGTCAAAGACCTCGTGATCTTCTCTGGGGCTTTAAGCGCGTGGGGTTTGGGAGGGCAGGGGCCGCAATCGAGCGGGCCCGCCGCATGTCATTTTCGACCCCTAATATAAGCCGATTTGACAAAATTGCGACCCCTGCGATGGGAGATGATGAATCCACGCATGGCAGGTCCGCAGAAGCGGAAATATAAGCAAATTCAGTGGCTTGTATGGTTTATAGTTTACCAAGAAGCAGCAGGACGAGCAGCACCACCAGAACGACGCCGCCGATGCCCATGCCGGAATGGCCCATGCCGTAGCCATAGCCGCCGATCCGGCCGGACCAGCCGCCCAGCAGATAAATAATCACCAGGATGATCAGGATGGTCCCGAGTGTCATGGCGTCCTCCCTGGCGGCCGCCGGAATGCACGCATCGGCTGCACCGCTGGAAGAGAAAAGCACATCGCGCCGCCGGGTTCCATCGGGGAACCCGGCGGCGCAATCTTATTTCGGCTCGAGCTTCAGCGCCGCCGAATTGATGCAGTAACGCAGGCCAGTCGGCCCCGGTCCGTCGGGGAAGACATGGCCGAGATGGCCGCTGCATTTGGAGCAGAGGACCTCGGTGCGGATCATGCCGTGCGTCGTGTCCCGCTCCTCGTCGATATGGCTCTCGACCGCAGGCGCGGTGAAGCTAGGCCAGCCGCAGCCGGAATCGAACTTGGCGTCGGATTCGAACAGGACGTTGCCGCAGCCGGCGCAGACATAGGTGCCGGCACGGTGGTCGTGCTCATATTCGCCGGAGAAGGGACGCTCGGTCGCCTTCTCGCGCAGCACTGCGTACTGCATCGGCGTCAACTCGCTTCGCCACTGCTCTTCGCTCTTCATGACCTTGTCGTCGGTGGTTTTCGTCTTGGTGTCGGGCATGGGTCTCCCGTATTTCTGATGATCTCGAGATCAGTTGGTGGCCTTGCTGGCACTCACCAGCGTCGGCTTCTCAATGTAGTTATCCGCGAACAGCTTTTTCAGGTTCTCGACCTTCGGAATGTCGTTGAAGGCGATGTAGGGCTGGTTCGGGTGCAACGTCAGATAGTCCTGGTGGTAGGCCTCCGCCGGGTAGAAGCCCTCGAGCGTACCGACCTTGGTCACGATCGGCTTGCTGAACACCTTGGCGGAGTTGAGCTGGGCGATATAGGCCTCCGCGACCTTCTTCTGCTCGTCCGAGGTGGTGAAGATCGCCGAGCGATATTGCGTGCCGGTGTCGGGCCCCTGGCGGTTGAGCTGGGTCGGGTCGTGCGCCACCGAGAAGTAGATCTGCAGGATCTTGCCGTAGGAGATTTTCTTCGGGTCGAACTTGATCTCGACCGACTCGGCATGGCCGGTTCGTCCGGTCGAGACCGTCTCGTAGTCCGCAGTCGCCTTGGTGCCGCCGGCATAGCCGGACACGGCGTTGACGACACCGGCAGTGTGCTGGAACACGCCCTGCACGCCCCAGAAGCATCCGCCGGCAATGACAGCGGTCTGGATGCCGCTCGCGGGGGCTGCGTCCATGGCGGGGGCGGGGATCACGATGGCGTCTTCGGCGGCCCAGGTCGGTGCGGCAAAGCCGAGCGACAAGGCGGCGGTGGCGGCGAGCAGGGACAGGACGGAGCGGCGCATGGCGGATCCTCTTTCGGAAGGCCTGACAGTTTAGGGCGGTTGAGGGCTGGCGAACAGCCTGCCCGGCGTTTTCAGACACCTCAGATACGGACCGAGCGGGCGATTGTTACAGCCGGCGTGACACGAGTCCGTGAAAAAAAGCCGCTAACCCCGGTCCGGCTTGGCGGGTTGGGGAACTCCGGGCTAGATGAACCGGCACGATCGCCGATCGACTTAAATTGTGGTGGCTGGAGCTGATCTGACAACATGCTGCGCGTCGTTCTCTTGAGCCTTGTCATACTCCTCGCGGGCATCGCGACCGCCGCGGCGGATCCGCAAGCCGGCGACGACCTCGCCACCTGCAGGGATCGCCAGGCCGAGACCCAGGCGCGGACGACGGCCTGCGAGAACCTGCTCAACGCCAACCGCGTCACCGGCAAGGATAAATCGCTCGCGCTCGTCATTCACGCCCAGGCGCTGATCAGCAAGCGCGATTATGACCACGCGATCGAGGCGCTGACTTCAGCCATCGAGCTGGATCCGGACAATGTCGGCGCCATCAACGTGCGGGGCATCGCCCATGAGCACAAGGGCGAGGACGACCTCGCAATGGCCGATTACAATCTGGCCATCCAGAAGCGGCCGAATTTCGGCTATGCCTACAACAATCGCGGCACCATTCAGCTGCGCCGGGCCGCGCTGCAGAGCGCGCTCGACGATTTCAACCTGTCGATCAAATACACGCCGAAATTCCTGCTCGGCTGGACCAATCGTGCCCGTGTGCGCACGGTGATGAAGGACTATGACGGCGCCATTGCCGATTTCGCCGAGGCGGAGAAGATCGATCCGACCGCGCAGCAGATCGCGGCCAATCGCTGCACCACCTACGGCCTGATGGGCAAATACGATCTGGCCTTCGCCGATTGCAACGGTCTGATCGAGAAGCAGCCGAGGAATGTCTACGCGATCAACAATCGTGCTGATGTCAGCATGTTGAAGGGCGATCTCGACGCTGCGCTGAAGGACTACACCACGGTGATCCAGATCAACCCGAACAATGTCCGCGCGCATTCCGGCCGCGGCCAGCTCTACGAGCGCAAGAAAGACCTCGCCCAGGCCCGCGCCGACTACCGCGCGGCCGCCTATTCGCTGACGAAATTCGACGAGTACGACGTCGCCCGCGCCACCGCGCAGCAGCGGCTCGCAGCGCTGACGCCGCAAACGCCGGGAGGCGCGCCCACCGGGCGCCGCGTCGCGCTGGTCGTCGGCAACGGCGCCTACAAGAACGTCCACGCCCTGCCAAATCCGCCGCGCGACGCCAAACTGATCGCGGGCGTGCTGCACGATGTCGGCTTCCAGACCGTGATCTCCGTCAGCGACCTGACCCGCGACAAGTTCTTCGACGCTTTGAAGACCTTTGCCGACGAAGCGGAGAAGGCCGACTGGGCGGTGGTTTATTACGCCGGCCACGGCTTCGAGATCGGCGGGGTGAACTACCTCGTTCCTGTCGATGCCAAGCTCGCGGTCGACCGGGACGCCGAGACGCAAGCCGTCGCGCTGGAGCAGGTGATTGCAGCGGTGGGAGCTGCGCGAAAAGTGCGCCTGGTGATCCTGGATGCCTGCCGCGACAACCCGTTCGCGCCGACCATGCAGCATACGCTGTCGCTGAAGCTGGTCGACAAGGGCTTTTCCAACATCGAGCCCGGCGCCGGCTTCATGGTGGTCTATGCAGCCAAGCACGGCGAGACCGCGATCGACGGCGACAACGGCGCCGACAGTCCGTTCTCCACCGCACTCGCCCGCGAGCTCAAGGAGCCGAAGGTCGAGATCCGGAAATTGTTCGACATCGTCCGCGACGATGTCTGGTCTGCCACCAAGCACGTGCAGCAGCCGTTCACCTACGGCTCGCCGCCGGGCAGGGAGGATTTTTATTTCGTTGCGGGGAAGTGAACGGCGCGATATCGGCGCCACATTCACGGTGCCGTAGGGTGGGCAAAGCGAAGCGTGCCCACGCGTTCATTGCTTGTGGAGAGAGATCGTGGGCACGGCGCATTGCGCCTTTGCCCACCCTACGGCAGCGGCGCTCTAAACCACGATACTCAATCGTTTCGCCGCCCGGGTGATGCCCGTATACAGCCACCGCGCCCGGCTCTCCTGAAACGCAAAGCTCTCGTCGAACAGCACGACGTCGTCCCATTGCGAGCCCTGCGACTTGTGCACGGTCAGCACGTAGCCGTAGTCGAACTCGTCATAGGGCTTGCGCTGCTCCCAGGCGATCTGCTCGATGCCGCCCTCGAAGCAATCGGCGCGCACCGAGACTTTTGTGACCTTGTGGCCAAACTCTTCATCCGGCGACAGCCGCATCGAGAGGATGCGCGATTTCGAGCGCGAGGTGTTGCGCGACTTGACGCGCCACAGGCCGCCGTTGAACAGGCCCTTCTTGCGGTTGTTGCGCAGGCACACCAGCTTGTCGCCGGCGACCGGAAAGACGTCCTCGATGTTCTGCCGTTGCCGCACCCGCATATTGTAGGCGCGCCTTGTGTTGTTGCGGCCGACCAGCACCTGGTCGGCGCCCATGACGCGATCGGGATCCAGTTCTTTCCGCGACACCACCTCGCTTTCGCCGTAACGACCGATGTCGAGCTCGCGGCCCTCGCGGACGTCCATCGACATCCGCACGATCGGGTCGTCCTGGGCCTGGCGGTGCACCTCGGTCAGCATCGCGTCCGGCTCGGAATTGGTGAAGAAGCCGCCGCCCTGGATCGGCGGCAGCTGCGCAGGGTCGCCCAGCACCAGCAGCGGGCAGTCGAACGACATCAGGTCGCGGCCGAGTTCGGCATCGACCATCGAGCATTCGTCGATCACGATCAGCTTGGCTTTTGAGGCCGGCGCATCGTCCCACAATTCGAAGCTGGGCTGCTCCTCGCCGGATTCGCGGGCGCGGTAGATCAGCGAATGGATGGTGGAGGCGTCATCGCAGCCCTTGTTGCGCATGACGAGGGCGGCCTTGCCGGTGAAGGCGGCAAACTTCACCTCGCCGTCGACGCCCTCGGCGATATGCCGCGCCAGCGTGGTTTTGCCGGTGCCGGCAAAGCCGAACAGCCGAAACACCGGCGGCGTGCCGTTGCGGCCCGGTTTGGCTTTAAGCCAATCGCCGACGGCCTTGAGCGCGGCATCCTGATGCGGGGTGAAAGTGGCCATATCTGTCTTGAGGAGAGGCGAAACGATGCGATTCGCCGGATCTCAAAACTAACCATTCGCACCGCAGGTTCAAGCGGCCCGGATCGGCCCTATTGCCAGCCGGGAACGCCGCGCATGTCGGGCAGATGGTGGGCGATGCCCTTGTGGCAGTCGATGCAGGTCTTTTCGCCCGTGAACAGGAAGCGCTGATGCGCCACTGAAGCCCGCGGCGATTGTTTGGTGATGTCCATGGAATCGGCGCTGTGGCAGTTGCGGCATTCCAGGGAATCATTGGCCTTGAAGCGCGCCCATTCATGCGCCGCCAGCTCGAGGCGCTTGTCCTGGAATTTCTCCCTCGTATCGATCGTGCCGAAGATCTTGCCCCAGACCTCCTTGGACGCTTGCATCTTGCGCGCGATCTTGTCGGTCCAGTTATGCGGCACGTGGCAGTCGGGGCAGGTCGCGCGCACGCCGGAGCGGTTGCTGAAGTGGATGGTCGACTTCAGCTCGGCATAGACATTGTCCTTCATCTCGTGGCAGCCGGTGCAGAATTTTTCGGTGTTGGTCAATTCCAGCGCGGTGTTGAAGCCGCCCCAGAAGATCACGCCGGCGGCAAAGCCTGCGAGCACGAGCGTGCCGAGCGCGAACACCGTGCTCGGCCGCGACAGCACGCCCCACAGCTCGAGCGCGAAATCCCACGCGCGCGCGATGAAGCCGCGTTTGGCTTTGGATTCATCAGCGGTCGTCGTCATCGCCGGCCACCGGGGCTTGCGCGCGACAGCAAGGTGTCGATGTCGGTAAAGTCGTTGCTGACCGGCGGTGTCGCAGTATTCTGCGGCACGTGACATTCGGTGCAGAAGAAGCGCCGCGGCGAGATCGACCCCAGGAACTGGCCCTCGCGGTCCATGAAGTGCGTGATCGAGACCATCGGCGCCTGCGATTCCGCAATGCGTGCCCGCGCATGGCAGGACAGGCATTTGTTGCCGTTGAGGTCGATCTGGTAGCCGTCGATCGTGTGCGGGATGACCGGCGGCTGCTCCGGATAGTTGCGCACCTCCCGCTCCGACGTGTTGCGGTTCGGCAGCATCGGCGGCGCCGGTCCCTCGTCATTGAGCGGGGTCGGGCCGCGCAGGCCGGACGTCACCGTCTGCGCGGTCAGCGAGCTGGCGCCGGCGGCGATCGCGCAGGCGAGCAGGGCGATACCAAATCGCTTCATCATGACACGTTCACCCGCTCGATGCGCACGGCGCATTTCTTGTAGTCGGTTTGCAGCGAGATCGGATCGGTGGCGTCCAGCGTCACCTTGTTGATCAGCTTGGATTCGTCGAACCACGGCACGAACACCAGGCCGCGCGGTGGCCGGTCGCGGCCCCGCGTCTCGACGCGGGCGCGGATGAAGCCGCGGCGCGAGACGACCTTCACTTCATCGCCGCGGCGCAGCTTCATGTCCTGCGCGTCATCCGGGTGCATGAAGCAGACGGCTTCCGGAAAAGCCTTGTAGAGCTCGGGCACGCGGCGCGTCATGGTGCCGGAGTGCCAGTGCTCCAGCACGCGGCCAGTCGAGAGCCAGAACGGATAGTCGTTGTCGGGCGATTCCGCCGGCGGCTCGTAAGGCAGTGCGAAGATGCGCGCCTTGCCATCGGGGTAGCCATAGAACTGCACGTCCGCGCCCTGCTTGACGTAGGGGTCGCTGCCCTCGCGGAAGCGCCATTTGGTCTCCTGGCCGTTGACGACAGGCCAGCGCAGGCCGCGTTCGCGGTGATAGGTGTCGAACGGCGCGAGGTCGTGGCCGTGGCCGCGACCGAACGAGGCATATTCCTCGAACAGGCCCTTGTGCACGTAGAAGCCGAACGCCTTGGACTCGTCGTTGAGATAGCCCTGCTCGATGTCGGTCACGGGGAATTTGTCGACCTGTCCGTTCTTGTAGAGCACGTCGAACAGCGTCTTGCCGCGAACCTCCGGTTTCTTGGCGACCAGCTCCTCGGGCCAGACCTCCTCGATCTTGAAGCGCTTTGAAAACTCCATGAGCTGCCAGAGGTCGGACTTGGCCTCGCCGGGCGCCTGGACGAGCTGGTGCCAGAACTGCGTGCGCCGCTCGGCATTGCCGTAGGCGCCTTCCTTCTCGACCCACATCGCGGTCGGCAGGATCAGATCGGCGGCGAGTGCCGTCACGCTCGGATAGGCGTCCGAGACCACGATGAAATTGTCGGGGTTGCGAAACCCGGGATAAGTCTCTTCGTTGGCGTTCGGGCCGGCTTGCAGATTGTTGTTGACCTGCACCCAATAGGCGTTGATGAGGCCGTCCTTCAGCATCCGGCTTTGCAGCACCGCGTGCGCGCCGGGCTTGTCGGGAATGGTGCCCTCGGGCAGCAGCCAGAGATGCTCCGCCTTGTCGCGATGCTCCTTGTTGGTCACCACCATGTCGGCGGGCAGGCGGTGCGAGAAGGTGCCGACCTCGCGCGCGGTGCCGCAGGCCGAGGGCTGGCCGGTCAGCGAGAACGGGCTGTTGCCGGGCGAGGAGATCTTCCCCGTGAGGAGATGGATGTTGTAGACGAGGTTGTTGCACCAGACGCCGCGGGTGTGCTGGTTGAACCCCATGGTCCAGAACGAGACCACTTTTGTCTTCGGATCAGCGTAGAGCTCGGCGAGCGCTTCCAGCCGGTTCAGCGGCACACCGGACATTTGCGCCGCCTTCTCCAGCGTGTACTCAGAGACGAACTTGACGTATTCGTCGTAGGTCATGTCGGTGGAGTCGTTGGCCTTGGCCGCGCCGGTGGCCTTCTTCTGCAGCGGATGCTCCGGCCGCAGGCCATAGCCGATGTCGGTCTGCCCGCGCCTGAACACGGTATGCGCGGCCACAAAATCCTTGTTGACCCGGCCCGTCTTGATGATGTGGTTGGCGATGGCGTTGAGCAAATAAAGGTCGGTCTGCGGCTTGAACACCATGCCGATGTCGGCGAGGTCGAACGAGCGGTGCTCGAAGGTCGAGAGCACGGCGACGCGGACATGCGGCGCAGAGAGCCGTCGGTCGGCCACGCGCGTCCACAGGATGGGGTGCATCTCCGCCATGTTGGAGCCCCACAGCACGAAGGCATCGGTGGCCTCGATGTCGTCATAGCAGCCGGCCGGCTCGTCGATGCCGAAGGTGCGCATCATCCCCGCGACGGCGGAGGCCATGCAGTGGCGTGCGTTGGGGTCGATGTTGTTGGTGCGGAAGCCGGCCTTGAACAGCTTTGACGCCGCATAGCCTTCCCAGATCGTCCATTGCCCGGAGCCGAACATGGCGACGCCGTTTGGGCCGCGCTTCTTCATCGCCTCCTTCCACTTCGCCTCCATGATGTCGAAGGCTTCGGTCCAGGACACGGGCGTGAACTCGCCGTTCTTGTCGTACTTGCCATCAGTCTTGCGCAGCATCGGCTGGGTCAGGCGGTCGTGGCCGTACATGATCTTGGAGAGGAAGTAGCCCTTGACGCAGTTGAGGCCGCGGTTGACCTCGGCCTTGGTATCGCCGTGGGTGGCGACGACGCGATTGTCCTTGGTCGCGACCATCACCGAGCAGCCGGTGCCGCAGAAGCGGCAGGCGGCCTTGTCCCATTTCAGTTCGGCGACGTCGCGCTCAGCGACGAGATTGGCGGCGAGCGACGGCACCGGCATGCCCGCGGCAGCGGCCGCAATTGCGGCGGCCTCGAGCTTCAGCATCTGGCGGCGGTCGAGCTTTGGCGATGTCATGGGATGGCTCTCCCGTCCCTTAGGCGGTTTCAATGGCGTGGAAGACGAGCGCTGCGGAATAGACGTCCGGCAATGACTGGATCGTGTTGAGCAGGGTGCCGAGGCTGCCTGCGTCAGGTGCTTCGGTCACGACGATGAGCTTGCCGCGTGGATCGCGGCCGTGGATCTCGCAGCCGGGAAGGGCGGTGATCGCGGCGTCCAGCTCGGCGAGACGCTCAGGGCGCGCCTGCACGATGATGCTGGCGATCTCGCAGCCCGGCGGCGGGATGATGCGCTCGGCGCTGAGCACCCGACCGGTGATCAATGCGCGGCGGTTGAGTGTGGCGTGAGCCATGATGCCTGTCTTTCGCTGTGAGGGGATCAATGCGGGGAGGGCGGCGGGCCGGGAGGGCCGGCGAACATCTGGTAGATCCAGACACCTAAGCCGTAAGAGCCGACCGTTCCGACCGCGAGGACGGGCATCACAACCGCGGTCAGGAACAAGAACGCAAAGATCTCCATGCGCTTACGGCGCACGCGCGAGGTCGTGTCGTCAGGGGCCGACATATTCGGTCTCTTCGGGGTGTCCGGGGAATCGGGACGGCATCCGGGCCGTTGCCTTGCTGCATTTTTGATGCAGCAGGCCGGCTGACGCGTTGATCTGGATCAACCGTTCAAGTTGCGGATGTCGCAGTCGGCGCGACCGCAAGCGCAATTTTGGATTGTGCACGCGCGAAGGCGATGCGAAAATTGAGCTTCTGATGGAGACGGCAGGGTGTGATGGGGCTCACGGCCATCGATCTCGGGCTTCGCGGCGCGGCCAGCGGCGTGTTCCTGTTGATCATTCTTGCGGCGCTGCTGCGTCGGGCCACCAGCCAGCAGGCTTTGCTGGGCATGGCCATGTCGGCGGGCGGCGTGTTTTATGCCATCGCGACGGCTCCGTTCTTTCCCAAATCGTCATGGTGGTGGGTGTTGCCGATCATGTCGGCACAACCGGCCTTGTTCTGGCTATGGGCACGTGCGGCGTTTGACGACGATTTCGTGCTGAGGCGATGGCACGGCGCCATGTGGCTGGGCATCGTGGCCTTCGGCTTTGTGCTCACGCTGGGCTGGGCTTACTCGCCCGCTTTGGCCGGAGCCGGCGGCAGAGGCCTGGCGTTGGTCAATCTGGCGCTGGCGCTCGCGGCCGCGGTGCAGACCGTCAAGACCTGGCGTGCCGATCTGGTGGCGCGGCGCCGCCGGCTGCGGTTGGCGATGCTGGCGATCAATGTCGGGCTCATCGTGGTCTTCGCCAGTGCCGGCTTCGCCGCCATTCCCGTCGCTGTCCCCGGCGCGCCCGGCAGCCTTCCCACCGCGCTCGTCCTGTTCGTGGTGGCGATGATGGCCGGGGTAGGTACTCTCGCCACGCCGCCGGCCGTGCCCGCCAACGATGCCACGGCGGCCATCGCGTCCGGCGATGCGCGCGGCACCGATCGTGCTCCGACGGCTCGGGTCGTGGTTGACCCGATCCTGTTGCGGCGCCTCGACCACCTGATGAGCGTGGAGCGAACCTATCGGCAGGAAGGTCTCGCGATCGGGGCGCTGGCGGCCCGGTTAGCGGTTCCCGAGCATCGGCTGCGCCAGGCCATCAACGAGGGGCTGGGCTATCGGAACTTCAATGCGTTCCTCAACCGCTATCGCATCGAGGATGCCAGGCTGGCCCTCTCCGATGTGACGCAACGGGAGGTCCCGGTGCTGACCATCGCCATGGATGCGGGCTTCCAGTCGATCGGACCTTTCAACCGCGCCTTCAAGGCTGAGACCGGCGTCACACCGACCGAATTCCGGCGCGAGGCGCTGAGCCGGCCGGTCATCGCTGACATCGGCGAGCCGCAACGAGAAATCGGCTAGCCGATTCTTGGATCGGGCGAGAGAGACGTACCCCGGTTGGGCAGAGTGTACGAAAGCCCTGTCCAGCCAGCGAGAGCCCCATGTTACATGCGAGCGCCGTCACCTCCGCACCCGAACGGCTCCACGCGCTCGATGCGCTCAGGGGGATCGCGCTGCTGCTCGGCATTGTCCTGCACGCGACATTGTCGTTCGTGCCGGCCTCGCCCCGGTTCTGGCTGATACAGGACACCCATCCAAGCCTCATGCTCAGCCTGCTGTCTTTCGCCATCCATGTGTTCCGGATGACGACGTTCTTCCTGATGGCCGGCTTCTTTGCCCGCATGAACTTTCATCGCCGCGGCGCCTTCGGCTTCGTCACGGACCGGTTGCAGCGGATCGCCCTGCCGCTGGTGATCGGCTGGCCGCTGCTGTTCGTGCCGATCGCCCTGGTGATCACCTGGGCGGCGGACTTTCCGAATGGCGGTTCGATCCAATGGGCGTCCCGCTGGCTGCCGTCCTTGCCGAATTTCCGCCTGACCCATCTCTGGTTTCTCTATGTGCTGCTGCAGCTCTATGCCGCCATGCTGCTGCTGCGCGGCGCGATCGTCCGGCTCGATACGTCGGGCTCGCTGCGGGCGGTTGTTGACCGCCTCTTCGCTGGGATCATCCGCAATCCGCTGGCGCCGCTGGTTCTGGCGATCCCCATCGGCATCGCCTTCTGCCTCGATCCACGATGGGTCAATGTGATGGGTGTGCAGACGCCGGATCACTCGCTCATCACCAATGCGCAGGCCTGGATCGGCTTCGGCAGCGCCTTCGGCGTCGGTTGGCTGTTGCATCGGCAGATCGGTCTGCTGCGGATCCTCGAGCGGCGCTGGCTTGCTTATCTCCTGCTCGCGCTCTGCCTGATCCTGATCAGCTTCGTCTTGTCCGGCGTGATGTTGTCTGCTCCGGGTGCGCCAAAACTGCCCTACAGCTTCGCCACGCTCCGGCTGGCCTCCGCCATCCTCTATGCGCCCGCGATCTGGATAACGACCTTCGCGGCCCTCGGCCTTGCGCTCCGTTTCATGTCCGGCTTCAGCCCGACCCGGCGCTATCTCGCTGATGCCTCCTACTGGCTCTATCTGATCCATCTGCCGATCGTGATGGCATTGCAGGTCGCGCTGTCGCAGTTCGACTGGCCCGCTTTGGTCAAGTTCGCAATCATTCCCGTCGTCGCGATTCCGTTGATGCTCGCGAGCTATCACCTGATGGTGCGCTTCACCTTCATCGGCGTGGCGCTGAATGGCCGCCGCGTGATGAGGCCCGTTCTCCCGCAAGGCGGAATTGCGACTGCGTAGACAGCGCCGCCTCACGCATTAAGATGCCCGCAACAAGAATAAGCGGGCAAGAAAACTGGGAGAGGCGTCATGAAGTTCGGCATCTTCTATGAGCTGCAACTGCCGCGGCCCTGGGTGGCCGGCGACGAGCTCGCCCTTTACCAGAACGCGCTCTCTCAGATGGAACTGGCCGATCGTCTCGGCTACGACCATGCCTGGGTGGTCGAGCATCACTTCCTTGAAGAATATTCGCACTCGCCTTCGCCGGAATCGTTTCTTGCCGCCGCGAGCCAGCGCACGAAAAACATCCGGCTCGGCCACGGTATCCTCCAGCTCACCACCAACCATCCGGCGCGCGTCGCCGAGCGCGTCGCGGTGCTCGACCTCTTGTCCAACGGCCGCTGCGAGTTCGGCATGGGCGAGAGCGCGTCCATCACCGAGCTCACGCCGTTTGGCCGCGATATGGAGACCAAGAAGGAAGTGTTCGAGGAGGCCGTTGCCGCGATCTTCCCGATGTTCAGGGATGCCGGCTCCGAACATCACGGCAAGTATTTCGATATCCCGTTGCGCAATGTCGTGCCGAAGCCCGTGCAGAAGCCGCATCCGCCGCTATGGATGGCCTGCTCGCAGCTGCCGACCATCGAGCGTGCCGGCCGCCACGGCTTTGGCGCGCTCGGCTTCCAGTTCGTCAGCGCCGATGCCGCGCATGCCTGGGTGCACGCTTACTACAACGCCATGACCAAGCGTCTCGCAAAGCTCGCTGACTACGAGATCAATCCGAACATGGCGCTAGTGTCGTTCTTCATGTGCGCCAAGACGGATGAAGAGGCGCGTGCGCGCGCCGACGGCGCCACCTTCTTCCAGTTCGCGCTGCGCTTCTACGGCGCCTCGCAGAACCGCCAGCGGCCGGCGCCCTACACCGTCAACATGTGGGACGAATACAACAAGTGGAAGCGCGAGAACCCTGAGGCGCAGGAGGCCGCGCTGCGCGGCGGCCTGATCGGCTCGCCCGAGACGATCCGCAGGAAGCTGAAGCGCTTCCAATCCTCGCATATCGACCAGGTCATTCTGCTCAATCAGGCCGGCAAGAACAGCCACGAGCACATCTGCGAATCGCTCGAGCTGTTCGGCCGCGAAGTGATGCCGGAGTTCCAGAACGACCCGGCCCAGGCCGAATGGAAGCAGGGCGTCATGAGCGGCGAGATCAAGTTGGAAGAGATCGACACCGAGGCCTTCACTGACCGCTACGGCAAGCTCGCGATCAATGTCGCGCCAGTGAAGGCGGCGGCAGGGTAGGGGGCGCACAATCGGGACGGCGCCTTCCGACGATCCCCCCTTGCTGCTATCTTCCGCCAAAAGAACTTTTGCGGAGGAACCCCATGCGGCCCCACACGATGGCCCAAACTCCTGCGGCGGGCGATGTCACGCCCGCGGTGCTCGCCATCGGTCGTCCCGACTTTCCAAGCATCCTGATCGACACGTTGCGAAGGCAGGCTGGCGTCGGTCATTGCATGGTGTTCGCGCTGACGCGCGCGGGTGCGGCGCGCTGCCTGCTCGATGCCGGCAATATCCCGACCGGCAGCGATCTCGGCGCCGCCTATGCCGGGCAATTTCACCAATCCGATCCCAACCGTGATGCGCTTTTCGAAGGCGAGGGCGGTGCACCGATCATGCTGCCGTCCTTCGCCCCGCGCATGTACGGCGCGCGCTACCGGAAAATCTTCTTCAACGATTCCGATATCGTCGACAAATGTGCCACCGCGATCTGGGCCGGCGACACCTGCTTCTACGTTAATTTCTATCGGATCACCGCCCAGGGGCGCTTTGCCGATGCCGAGCGTGCACGGCTGCAGGCCATCGCGCCTGTCATCGGCGCCAGCGTCGCCCGTCACTTCCAGCCGGCTGCAACGCCCGACCAGAATCTCGCCGCGTTGTTCGCGACACGCGCGCCGCTTGCCGCGCTGACACCGCGCGAGCAGGAGGTCTGCCGCCGCATACTCTCCGGCCTCAGCTCGGAGGCGATCTCGCAAGAGCTCGGCATCAGCCTGCATTCGACCCTGACCTATCGCAAGCGCGCCTATGAGCGGCTCGGCATCTCCTCGCAGAGCGAATTGTTCGGGATTGTATTGCGACTGCTGGCTGGGCCTGATCGCTTGAACTGAAATGGTAAGCGAAGTCCACGGCTCCCTGCTTCCGAAGGCAAAGTGGAAACCTGGTCCGCGCTCGCGAGCTTGAATTGTCCGGCTATCGGGATAGACCGGAATCGATTGGCCGAGCGCGAAATCGCGTCTGATCCGTTGCAGATATTTCCTGGTAACGCTACCGTTCACTCCGGTCAAACGCATAGGGCGAAGAGCCGAGGGAATGCCTACAGAAGTCGTCGGAGGACGGTTCTTTTGCAAAGCGTCCGGCGTCCGTCTGTCGGATTTCACCGCCGTCGATTGCGAGTTCAGTGGGTGCGTCGCCCGCCGTGGTGAGGGGGCGCCGCTTAACCTGTTTGAGCGGATAGACCTTGAGCGGGCTTCGCAGATGAATTGCTCGATATACGAGGGGGTGTTCCGTGACGTGTCTCTGCGAGGTCTCAAGCGACTCGGAGACGCCCCGCTATTTCTTTGGGGATGCGTTTTCGAGCGGGTTGTGCTTTCCGGTCGCATCAGTGCCGCGAAGATAAACGGAAGCCTGCTCTCGCGTTCCAAGGCGACCACTGAAGAAAATCAACGACGTCGGGAAGCTCACGATCTCTTTGTGAAGGAATTCTATGCCACGTCCGACTGGGCGCTCGACATCGCTCAGGCCGAATTTCCAGGTGGGATCAGCTTCGAAGCCATCCCGGGGGACAAGATAAAGCTCGATCCCGAGCGACACGTGTTGGTAACGCGGAACGCTCTGGCCGCATCGAACTGGCAGGCCCTGGACTTCGATGGCACCGCTCTGAATATCGGGCTGGGACGGTTCGAACGATCCTCGATGTTTGATAGTATCGTGCTCGCCGCGCGATCAGACCGGAAATGGTTTAAGCGTGACCTTGCGGTCCTTGCCCGTTTGCGAGACGCGGGCATAGCCAGCCTGGCATAGATCGCGGTCCTGGCCGCGGGCGATGTGGGAGTTCATGATCCTAGGCTTCGAAAAAGCCGGCCAATTCATGAGCAGTTTGCGTCGCCCGGGAACTGATCAGGCTGAAGCTCCGCCAGCCCTACTGTGTTGTTCTGTTGCCGCTGAAGATGAACGCCGCCTGAAACAGGCTCCCGCTGTCGGTTCGCACCTCGACTGCAACGTCTTGACGTTCATCCAGGCTCGCGAGATCGCGCGCCAGGCCTGCCAGCGTCTCGGCTGCTTCTACCTCAGCTTCACGCTGAGTTGGAAACTCCAGCCCTTCCTCGTCGGGATAGAGCCCGGTGCTGTCCCTGATGTCGAAATAATAGCGCGTCACCGCATCACCCTTTGATGTGGTCCTGCTTCAACACGAGCGTCAACGGGGCGTTCCTGATCGAGGAGGGTGCCGCCAGGCTCAATCCGAGGCTGATAGGGACAGCGCATCTGTCGCTTCTCGCCCTTAGGAAATCAGAGCTTTCTGGGTGGCGGACGCCGAAGTCTGCGGAAGGGGTGGCTTGCGTTCGGGGAGCTTCTTCTTCGGAGGTGCCGGCAATAAGCCTTCCCTGATGGCCTGCTTACGGGCGAGCTTGCGGGCTCGCCGAATGGCTTCGGACTTCTCGCGCGTCTTTCGCTCGGAAGGCTTCTCATAGGCACGCCGCTGCTTCATTTCGCGGAAGACGCCTTCCCGCTGCATCTTCTTCTTCAGAACGCGAAGCGCCTGATCGACATTGTTGTCGCGAACAAGAACCTGCATTGAAACTCCTCGCTGGGCTGCGAAATGAGGTGATCCTGCACGCAGCCGATTGCGCAGGAGACTTGTTACAAATGGGAGAATGAGAGTGACCGCGGATGCCTTCGCCGGCCTCGAACGAGCAGGTTTGCACGTTACGGCGATGCGGTTCAGTGGCAACGACGAGACCACCCTCGCGCGGCCAAGTCAATCGATAAAGGCCTCTCGCGCGCGCCGGCGTTCTGCCTGGAACTAGGCCCGCGCAGCGTCAAAACCGCAGGATTGAAAACAAATTGGCTGCCTTCCTTGTAAAAGCGCAGATGATGTGTATATTGACGTCATTCGATTAGCCGCTGTGCCTTGTTGAACGTGCCCGCGGGCTCCTTTTCCAAAGACATCGACGAAGTTGAAACGTCCGCGTGATTGTCGCGCGGCGCGCGCGTGCGCGCTTTGGAGAAGAACATGACGACAGGTACCGTGAAGTGGTTTAACGGCCAAAAAGGCTTTGGATTCATCCAGCCGGACGATGGCAGCAACGATGTGTTCGTTCACATCAGCGCGGTCGAACGTGCTGGCCTTGCGGGCCTCGCCGAGGGCCAGAAGGTCAATTTCGAAGCCAAGACCGACAAGATGCGGGGCAAAGTCAGCGCAGAGAACCTCTCGCTGGCCTGATTTCGTAGCGCCGTTTCACGGATGTACTGAAACGGCCGTGGTACCCGCTCGATCCCTGGATTGAGCGGGTTTTGCCCATTGCATGACAGGGTGAAGGATGAGCGCCAGGAAATCGGCAGTACCGTCGCCCGAAGCAATTGCACGCTCCCAGCGTCAGCGTCTGGCCGCGGAAGAAGGTGTACGGGCGATCGCGGATGTCGAGCGCCAGGGCCTCGAGGTTCGCAAGAACATGGCGCGACTGCGCGAGTTGCGGCAGGCCAAGGAAGCCGCTGACGCCGCTGCAGCGGAAGCGATGCCGGCGCCGGCGCCCAAGAAGCGCGCAAGGAAGTCGCCAAAATAACCCGCTTCAATGACCGTCCCAAGCCGGAGTGCTGATCGTGCCCAGAGCCAAGTCGGACGGTGGTGGAACCATTACCTTTACTCTCGCGCACGGGGCGGCGCGACAGATATGCAGACTGACGACGACATTTCAGACCGACAAGCAGGCCTTCAGCTATCTCCACAAATATCGCACGGAGTTCGAGCAGATCGCGCGGGCGCGCCTTGCTTCCGGAGAGCTTGAAGACGGGATCGTCGTTCTCTCGATGCTTTAGACCCGGACCAGGGTGACACGAGGCCATCTGCAGAAGAGGCTATTTCGAAGCATCCTTTGCGTGGGCTTCCCTTGCCAGACGCTCCGCCTTCAGGCGTTCGCGATTTTCCTGAAAGGATTGCTCCGCTTTCGCATAGTCGGTCTGTGGCTTGGCCTTGCTGGTCGCCTTGAATGATTTGTTGGCTTCCCGCACGTGGCGGGCATTCGCTTCGTTCCTGATCATTGTCCCTCCAGGAGCTCGAGTATCCTCCCCCTGAACGCCGGAATCCTCGCGACCTGCGCGCGGTAGGCTGAAATCGCCCTGTTGGCGAGCATGAGCTTCCTTCGCTCGCCCTTGCGCAGCTGCTGCTCGATCGAATTCAGAAGGATGTCCTCGGACTCCGCCGCTCCTCTCAACTCGCCGGACTTCTCAAGAAAGCTCCAGGCGATGTCGAACGACTCCTCGAGAGCGCTGACAAGTGTCATGGTTGTCAACTCCGCCGCATGACGCCCGTTCCCTACCCTCATGAGCAGGGATTCACAGCCCTGGGGCCGGTCTGCACCGACGGTCACGCCGGAAGCGGCTCTTTCTAACGCTAACACCTGAGTTCAAGATGGTGGCTGTAAGCCAGGCGACGTCAGCCACTTGTTGACCTCGCCGGCAACGTCAAGCTGCCGCGCTTTTTGCAAAAGCTCCGTGCGGCGAACGCCAGAGGGCATTTCCTTGGCCTGTTGGCGCAAACTGATCGCTTCTTGCGCCAGGCGGTCTTCGAACGTGCTCGATTGCTCCGGAGATCGTCGAGTTGACATGCTCATGCTCCGCTGTAGGGGGTGAGCGGGAGCGCGACTTGCGTTCACATCGCCGATAGATGCTAAGGGGCCGCTCGATGGTCGTCGGACTGTGCGCTGTTATCAGCCGGATAGCGAGCGCTTTGTTTTGGTTCCAGCCAGGAACCATCCGCGATTGCTGCCGTGCCGGGTGAACGGGAATCCGAAGCGCGATCGCTCGCCGGTTGAACCTTGCGTCATCCCGTCAGACAAACCTACATCGGGATTTTACAATCTCCCTCCCGGGGCTGGAGAGCCGCCGCCTGCGCTTCATTTAAGCGGGCGGCGTTTTTGTTGCATGCGACCTTCCGGGGTTCTTCCGGTTGCCCTCCAATTCGTCCAAGGACGAGATAATTATCAAGGCAGTGGAACACGGGTTCCTTGAGAAGGTTGGCTTCGTGGCGACAGAATCTTCGCGAGCAGCGGGACAGTCACCATCGCGGCCGGAGCGGCGTAATGCCCGCTTGGTCGCGATCCGGTCTACTCCTTCATCGCGAGAGATTCACATGTACAGGCGCAAGCCGACATACTTCCGCAATTCGCTGGATTTGAGAGACAAAGTGCAGGTCAAGCTCCTGCGCAAGCGGCTCAAGCTATCGGATGAGCAGTTTATCAGCGTCGTTCGCAAGTCTGGCAGTTCGATCTCGGCCATCACCAAGGAAGCCTCTACCTTGAAGTGACGGCCGGAGGTCACCCTTGTCAGCGCGATCATCCACGCAGCCAATTCGAGTCGATGCAATCGGGGTCAGGCCAAAAGCATGAAGATCGGTGTTGGCTTCGAAATAATCTACGACTTCGAGCAGGTCACGCCGTTGATTGCCGTGGTCGGGATGCACTTTACCCGGGCATCCGACATCATTGTGCCGGATTACCTCACCACCGAGCCTGCCGTGCCGATCACGCCCTACCGCGATGGCTTCGGAAACTGGTGCAACCGGCTCGTTGCGCCCGCCGGTCGCATGCGCCTTGCTGCCGAAGGGACGGTGCGCGATAGCGGATTGCCCGACATGATCGCGCCGTCCGCCACGCAACACGCGGTGGAGGATCTTCCATCTGATACCATCGTCTATCTGCTCGGCAGCCGCTACTGCGAAACCGATCGGCTCTCCGACATCGCATGGAAGCTGTTCGAGCAAGTGGCGCCGGGTTGGCCACGGGTCCAGGCGATCTGCGATTTCGTGCATGATCGCATCGCGTTCGGCTACGAGCACGCGCGGCCCACCATGACCGCTTGGGAAGTATTCAACGAGCGCAAAGGCGTCTGCCGCGACTATGCGCATCTTGCGATCGCATTGTGCCGCTGCATGAACATTCCGGCGCGCTATTGTACCGGCTATCTCGGCGACATCGGCATCCCGCCGCCCCACGCTGTCGGGGATTTCGCAGGCTGGTTCGAAGCCTATCTCGGCGGTCGCTGGTACACTTTCGATCCACGCAACAACACTCCGCGAATCGGCCGCGTGCTGATTGCTCAGGGCCGCGATGCCGCAGATGTTCCGATTACCCAGACCTTCGGGCCCAACACACTCGTCAGCTTCAAGGTGTGGACGGATGAGCTTGCGTAAGGCGCGCACCTTGGACAATCGGCGAACCATCGGTTGAGATTGATCTCGCTTGCTGTCGAGAACGCTGCTAGACTGTTGGTATCACCGCGCGCTACGTGGCTGTTATCGGTGACTGAGAGCGTCGCGCTCCCGCCTTGACCCGATAAAAGGCGGTCAGATGTCAAATCCCGAAAAATCCGACATTCGTGAGTGGCCCGTACCACCGTTGCTGGTGCCCGTCTTCCCTGCGCTGCTGATTACGATCGCGGCCATTTTACAGCGGTAAGCTCGTTCGATCACCATGCGTCAAAATGCAGGCGCTGGAGCCAGTTCAAGCCAAGCGGGAGCCGAAGATGGCAAACACAGCAATCATCAGGGATGCTTACGGAGTTCCAGCAATCTTCGTTGGCTCGAAAACGGGCCGGGACGATGCGCCCTTTGTTTTCGTGAGGGTCGGAGGTGAGGAGCGCCGGATGCGTTGGTCCGAGTGGGATGCTCTTCCGGCTTGGACCGGCGAGCGTCCGTCCTGGGCCAGCAAGAGCAAATAGCGATGGGATATTCGGCATGAAGAAGGCTCGACCAGTCACTTGGACGGCAGCGCTGTTGCTCGCATCGGCAATCGGCGCATCGGCGTTAGCGGCTTCCGTCAAGGAGCCGAGTTGCCGAGCGATCGAGAGCACCAGTGCGCGCCTCTCCTGTTACGATGCGGCGTTTCCGCCAAAGACTGCGAAACCTGCCGAAAACGGCATCGCCGGGTCGTCGGGAGACAAGGATCCATTCCTTGCGGAAGAGGCCCGAACAGCTGCAAAGCTGAAGAATATTTGCCGCGGCTGCTGAGTCTCGTCGATCGCGCGGGCGAGCCCGATCGGCTGCGCTCCAATTCAGAGGCCCGATTGAATGACGGAAGAAGATGCGGGAGGTCGCAGGGTCGTCCGCCAACGAAGGCGGGCCCTTCGCTTGGCCACCGCGACATTGGAGGACAAGGCAGACAGCTCGGCGAGTCCCAAGGAACGGCAGATACGAAAGCATCGCCTGCTTGACGGGCCTGCGGAGTTTAGAGCTGTCCGCGTCGATCGTTCAAACAAGACTTCAAGCAATGATGATTGACCGGACATAGTCGCGGCAGACGGGTTGATTCGACACAGAGCTGTGATAGCGCATGCAATATCAGGGTATTGAATACACGGTCGTCCAGACGCTCAATCCATCGGGCTGGAAATGGTCGTTTGAGCGACATGGTCGATCCCCCAAAACAGGGATCGCCTTCAACCGAGCGGAGGCTATCGTCGCGGCTCAACGTGCGATCGGCCAATTGCTCAGGGCTCAGCGGGTCCGCGGCTAGCACTCGGCAATTCGCGCATGGTTCCTGCTCGGACCCAAACAATGCGCTCGCTATCCGGCAGGTAAAGGCGCATTGTCCCGCTACCACCGCGCCGCCCTTAGCATCTATCGGTGATGTGGACGCAAGTTGCGCTCCCGCTCAACCCCGCAGCGGAGCGTCAAATATGTCGGCTCATCGATCCCCAGGACAATCCTCGACATTCGAATATCGCCTCGCGCAAGAGGCGATCAATCTCCGCCTGCAGGCCAAGGGGATGCCGGTCGGCATTCGCCGCACGGAGCTCTTGCGAAAGGCCAGGCAGATCGATGTTGCTGGAGAGATCAACGAGTGGTTGACCTCGCCGGGACTTCGGGCGCCGTCCTAGATTTGGACTGGTCCTGCCCGAGGTGATGGACTTCAGCCCGCCGTGTCGAAGCCGACCTTTACCTGGTCAGGTGCGGTCTGCGTCTCATTTTTTGCAGCTTCAGGGAACGCGGCTGGAAGAGCGGCTTTAAGCTTGATCACCTTTTCGGATATCTAGGCGACTATCGGTGACTGAGCTTGTTGCTCCCGCCTCCAAGCCGCGGGACGTCCATGTGCAACGAGTGCGACCGAATCGACAACGAGATTGAACAGTTCCGCAGGTTGATAGCCCCGGGAATGGACTCGCTTAGCCTGGCGATGATCCGATGCGCCATCGAAATGCTCGAGGCTGATAAGGCGGCCGCGAAATGCGAGGGCAGCCCACCGAAGTGACGCTGCAACGAGTGGAGTCGGGCAACCAGGCTCATGCATGACGCGAGAGCCGCCTGGACCGGGCCATGAAGCAGAAGATGGACTCACCGTGTGTAGCGGCGCATAGTCGTGGCATGAAAACCTATTTCACGCCGCGGCTTCTGGAAGTCACCGTGATCCATCAGGAGCCTGCGCTATGGAAATGGCACGTTTCCGAGGCAAACGTCGAGTTGGCGCACGGGTATGCGACAAGCCAACAGGTAGCTCAGAGCAGCGGTGATCGCGCTCTGTTTGCGATACTTTCTGTAGCGCTTTCAAAATGACCGTTGGCAGCTAGGTGCTGCGAGTCGATGGTGGACACGTGCTGTCGCGCAATGCCAACTTCGCGGGAAGCTCGATATCCTTGCGTACCGCTGACTTCTCCGTCGTCATCAGTGCAATCAGCTCGGCGGCGGCGCTGGCGCCGAGCTCCCGGCGCGGCTGGACAATGGTGGTCAACGTCGGTTCGCAATAATCGGCATAGGGAATGCCATCAAAACCGACGACAGAAAGGTCGCGCGGGACCCGCAGTCCCCCCGCGTGCACGGTCTTGATCAGGCCGATCGCCATCTCGTCATTGGCGGCGAACAATGCGGTCGGACGGACCTCCGGGCTGAGCGCAAGCAGTGCGCGCCCGGCCTCGACACCGGTTCGAAACGTGAAATCGCCGGGCATGATCAAGCCGTCGACGGCAGCAATGCCGGCCTCTTTCAGGGCCTGCCTGTAACCTTCGAGGCGCTGTCGTTCCAGGATCGTCGATTGCGGTCCCGACAGATAGGCGATGCTGGTATGCCCGAGTTTGATCAGATGCCGCACCGCCTCGCGCGCGGCACCGACATTGTCGATGCAAATCTGCGGGAAGCTCGCCCCGGGAATATACTCGCAGGCTCCCACCAGCGGCACGTGCGCATCGCGCAAGTCGCGGTCGCGACTCCGCATCACGTGACCGCACAGCAGCAGCACACCGTCGGCCTGACCGGCACACACCAGATCGACGTAGCGCGCCTCCTTCTCCGGCGGACCGGCCAGATTGGCAATGACGAGACCGTAACCGGCGGCCGACAGCGTATCGTCGATGCCCTGCAGAATCTCGGCGAAGAACGGATTGGCGATGTCGGGCACCGCCACGAGCACCACCATGGTCTTGCGGACGCGTAGATTCCTCGCCGAGATGTTCGGCGTATAGGACGTGTCGCGGACCGCGGCGAGCACGCGGTTGCGGGTATCCTCGCTCACGACCGCCGGCCGCGCCAGCGTCCGGCTCACTGTCGCAACAGAAACGCCCGCGAGCCGCGCAACATCGGCGATCTTCGCGGGCGGCCGACGTGTCTCCTTGGTGCGCTTGGCCATCTGCTGATCCAGATCTAGGCGGCTTGGACATGCTGTGCCATCGCCGCGCTTGCAAAATCCTGCGGTTGTGATACGATCATATGTAATCGATTACATAAGCCTGTAAAGGGTAATCGGCCCGCAAATGGGCCTACACGGGAGGGAAGTCATGAAGCGCACACTGCTTGCCGCGGTGGCTGTTGCCACGACGGCGCTTGTCTCGTTGCCTGCCAACGCCCAGGAGATGAAGGCGGAGGTGATCCACTGGTGGACCTCCGGCGGTGAGGCCGCCGCCGTGAAGGTGTTCGCCGACCAGTTCACCAAGGCAGGCGGCACCTGGATCGATAGCGCGGTCGCCGGCGCGGCGAACGCACGAAACGCAGCGATCACCCGCACCGTGTCCGGCAATCCGCCGACTGCCATGCAGCTCAACACCGGCAAGCAGTTCGACGAATTGGTGGAAGGCGACTTGCTCGCCGATGTCGATGCGATCGCCACCGAAGGCAACTGGAAAAATGTGATGCCGGCCGCGATCATTGCCGCGGCGACCCGCAACGGCAAGATGTATGCGGTGCCGATCAACATCCACGGCCAGAACTGGCTCTGGTACAACAAGGCGGTGCTCGCCTCCGTCGGCGCCGACGAGCCGAAGAGCTGGAACGACGCGCTTGCCGTTCTCGAGAAGCTCAAGGCCGACGGCAAGGTGATCCCGCTGGCCTTCTCGGGCCAGAAGAACTGGGAACAGAATCTGTTCAACGCGGTCATGATCGGTGTCGGCGGCGCGCAGATGTGGACCGGCATCCTTGGCAAGCGCGACGCGGCGCTGGCGCAGAGCGCCGAGTTCAAGACGGTCGCCGTCACCTACAAGAAGCTCAAGGACTATGTCGATCCTGGCGCGCCCGGCCGCAATTGGAATGACGCAACCAACATGGTCATCCAGGGCAAGGCCGGAATGCAGATCATGGGCGACTGGGCCAAGGGCGAGTTCGTCGCCGCCGGCAAGGTCCCCGAGAAGGATTACGGCTGCACCGTGCTATCCAATGGCAACGGCGGTTATGTGATGGGCGGCGATGTGTTCGTCTTCCCGAAGGCAAAGGATCCTGCCACCACCAAGGCGCAGATGACCTTGGCGAGGCTGATGCTGACGCCGGAGACGCAGATTCAGTTCGCGCTGAAGAAGGGCTCGATCCCGGTGCGGAGCGATGTCGACACGTCAGCCCTGGACGCTTGCGCCCAGAAGGGCATGCGCTATGTCGCAGACAAGGCCCAGCAAATGCCGTCCGGCGACATGTTGGCGCCGCCCTCTCTGACCGGTGCGCTGCAGGATGCCATCTCGCAATATTGGAACACCAATATGAGCGCCGATGAATTCTCCGCCAAGGTTGCTGCGGTGCTGAAATCCGCCGAGTGATGCATCGCAAGGGGCGGCCGGCATATGGTCGGCCGCCGCTCCCGGTCCGTCGATCCCTCTCCAATCCGGCGATACGATGCGTCTTTCGCTGACCTCCAAACTGTCCGTCATCTCGGCGCTCCTGCCGGCGCTGATGGTGATGCTCGTCGTCTATATCGGTGCCACGAGCTGGACGGCGTGGATGTCGCTGACCAATTCGCGGATGCTTCCGAACAACAATTTCGTCGGCTTCCGGCAATATCAACTGCTGTTCACCAACGATCGCTGGATCACCTCGGTCCACAACATCATCATCTACGGCGTGCTGTTCGTCTCGCTGGCGCTGCTGATCGGGATCCTGCTGGCGGTCGCGATCGACCAGCGGGTGCGGGCCGAGGACACCATCCGCTCGATCTACCTCTATCCCTATTCGATGTCCTTCGTGGTCACGGGGCTGGTGTGGCAGTGGCTTCTGAACCCGACCCTCGGCGTCCAGTATGTGCTGCGCAGCTGGGGTTTCGCGGGCGCAACCTTCGACTGGATCGTGCGGCCGGAGACGGCGATCTACTGCCTGGTGATCGCCGGCGTCTGGCAGGCCTCGGGCCTCGTGATGGCGATCATGCTGGCCGGTCTTCGCGGCGTCGACGATGAAATCTGGAAGGCGGCAAGGGTTGATGGCCTGCCGAAATGGCGGGTCTACATATCCATCATCATCCCGATGATGGGCGCGAGCTTTGCGACCGCCACGGTGCTGCTCTCGACCGCCGTCGTGCGCCTCTACGACCTGTCGGTGTCGATGACCAATGGCGGCCCCGGCATCGCTTCCGAAGTGCCGGCCAAGTTCGTCATGGACCATCTGTTCGAGCGGGCCAATATCGGGCTCGCAACCGCGGCCGCCACCACCATGCTGGTGACCGTGATCGCAGTCGTCGCGCCCTATCTTTATTGGCGCGCGCGGAAGGGAGAGGTGCGATGAGCGCGATCGCTCTCAGCTCTGTCAGGCCGAGGCGCGTCAACCCGGCGCGTTGGGGTCTCTATGCGTTCATCCTGATCACTGCACTGTACTTCCTGCTCCCGCTTTACGTCATGATCGTCACGTCCCTGAAACCGATGGCCGAGATCCGGCAGGGCCATCTGCTCGCGCTGCCGGCCTCGCCGAGCCTTGCGGCATGGGTCAGGGCCTGGACGTCGGCCTGCACCGGGCTCACCTGCGAGGGCATCAGGACCGGGTTCTTCAATTCGCTGCGGATATTGGTGCCGTCGGTGGTGATCTCGATCGTCGTGGGATCGTTGACCGGCTACGCGCTGTCGCTGTGGCGCGTGCGCGGCGCCAACATCCTGTTCGGCGCGATGATGGTCGTCGCCTTCATCCCTTATCAGGTGTTCATCTATCCGCTGGTGCGGGTGTTCTCGTTTACGGGGCTCGGCCAGTCGCTTGCCACCATCGTGACCATTCACACGATCTTCGGCCTTCCGACCATGACGCTGCTGTTCCGCAACTATTTTAGCTCGCTGCCGATCGAACTGTTCAAGGCCGCGCGCATCGACGGCGCCGGCTTCTATCAGATCTATGCCCGCATCATGATGCCGATGGCGACGCCGATGATCGTCGTCGCGGTGATCCTGCAGACCACCGGCATCTGGAACGATTTCATCCTGGGGCTGGTGTTCGCCGGCCGCGATAATCTACCGATGACCGTGCAGCTCAACAACATCGTCAACTCGACGCAAGGCGAGCGCGCCTACAATGTCGACATGGCCGCCACGCTGCTCACCGCATTGTTGCCGCTCGTGATCTATTTCGGCTCCGGCCGCTGGTTCGTTCGCGGCATCGCTGCGGGCGCTGTGAAGGGCTGAGGCAACATGGAACGCTCCAACGTCGATATCACGAAGCTGCAGATCGGCTTTGGCGGGTTGAAGGTTCTGGAGAATCTCGACCTTCACGTCGACGCCTCCGAATTCCTCGTCCTGCTCGGCCCCTCCGGCTGCGGAAAGTCGACGCTTCTGAACGCCATCGCGGGACTGATCGAGGTCAAGGGCGGCCAGATCCGGATCGGCGATCGCGACGTGACCTGGGCCGAGCCGAAGGATCGCGGCATCGCCATGGTGTTCCAGAGCTACGCGCTCTATCCGCGCATGAGCGTGCGCAAGAACCTGTCGTTCGGACTGAAGGTTGCCCGCACGCCGCAGGGCGAGATCGATAGCCGCGTCGGCGAGGCCGCAAAGATGCTGCGGCTGACCGAACTGCTCGACCGGCGTCCGTCCGAACTGTCCGGGGGACAGCGCCAGCGCGTCGCGATCGGCCGCGCGCTGGTGCGCCATGCCGGCGTCTACCTGTTCGACGAGCCGCTCTCCAATCTCGACGCCCAATTGCGCGCCGAGCTCAGGGTCGAGATCAAGCGGCTGCACGCGCGCCTCGGCGCCACCATGATCTACGTGACGCACGACCAGATCGAGGCGCTCACCCTTGCCGACCGTATCGCCGTCATGCAGGGCGGCGTCATTCAGCAGCTCGATACGCCGAAAAAGATCTATCGCGAGCCGGCCAACCGCTTCGTGGCCTCCTTCGTCGGCTCGCCCGCGATGAATTTCCTTCGCGGCCGGATTGTCCGTAATGGCGGCCCGGCGTTCATCGCCGGAGATGTCAGGTTCGACCTGAACGGCTACGCGTTCCGTTCGCCGCTATCAGATGCCCCCGCCGTCCTCGGCATCCGTCCCGAGCACATCGAGATCATCGGCTCCGATCATCCGTCCGCCGTGACGGCACGAGTCGAGATGGTGGAACCAATGGGCGCCGATGCGCTGATCTGGTGCCGCCTTGCCGACGGGACCGCGTTCTCCTTCCGCGCCGATGCCGATGCAAAGGCAGGCGCGGGCGATGTCCTAGGCTTGCGGTTTCCAGCCGAAGCTTTCTCGCTGTTCGACGACCAGAGCGGACAGCGTCTTTAACTCCGTACCCCACCTCGCACGAGAATCCAGCATGATCACGCCGATAGACCGACTGTCCTTCCAGCTCTATTCCGCCCGTTCGATCGAACCGCTCGAGGCGCAGTTCAAACTGCTCGCCGGCCTCGGCTACAGGATGGTCGAGCCCTGGGGCGCGCTGTTCAACGATACCGATACGTTGAAGCGGCTGCTTCAACACCATGGCATGACCGCGCCGAGCGCGCATGTCGGCCTCGACCGGCTGCGCACCGACGCGGCCGGCACCGCGAAGCTCTGCAAGGGATTGGGTATCGATACGATCTTTGCCCCGGCGCCGCCGCCTGGCGAACGCGAGGGTGGCGAGAAGGAGTGGCGCGGCATCGGGCGCGAGCTGGCCGCGATCGGCAAGGCGGTGACAGGCGAAGGGCTGCGCTTCGGCTGGCACAACCACCATTGGGAATATGGCCGCACCGCCAGCGGCGTGACCTATCTCGAATGCCTGTTCGAGGAAGCGCCCGAACTCGTCTGGGAGGCGGACCTCGCCTGGATCGTACGCGGCAACGGCGATCCCGTCGCCGAAATCAAGAAGCACGCGGGGCGCCTTGTCGCCTGCCACATCAAGGACCTCGCACCGTCAGGGCAATGCGCGGACGAGGATGGCTGGGCCGATCCCGGCCACGGCACCATGGACTGGCCTGCGCTTCGGGCCGCGATGAAGGAAGCGAGCGTGTCGCTGTTCGTCGCCGAACATGACAAGCCGAACGATGTCGCTCGCTTCGCGCGCCGGGCGCACGAGACCGTGACCGCTTGGACTTGAAGGACTTGGAGCTGAAAGACATGAGTGACATGAACAAGCTCGGCGTCGGCGTCGTTGGATGCGGCAACATTTCGACGATCTACCTGCGGAACATTCCGAACTTCCGCGATCTCAGGCTGGTCGCCTGCGCCGACCTGCGCCCCGAGGTCGCACGCGACCAGGCCGGGCTATTCGGCATCGAGGCCTTGACGATCGAGGCGCTGCTGGCGCGTCCCGATATCCAGATCGTCGTCAATCTCACGACACCCAACGCGCATTTCGCGGTCAGCCACGCCGCGCTGACCGCCGGCAAGCATGTGTTCGGCGAGAAGCCGATCACGGTCGAGGCCGCCGATGCGGCTGCGCTGGTCAGCGAAGCGGCGCAGCGCGGCCTCAAGCTCGGCTGCGCGCCCGACACGTTCCTCGGCGGCGGTGGCCGGACCGCGCGCGAGCTCATCGATGCGGGCAGGATCGGCAAGGTGCTCTACGGGACCTGCTTTCTGATGTCGCACGGGATGGAGCACTGGCATCCCGACCCCACTTTCTTCTTCAAACCCGGCGGCGGACCCATCCTCGACATGGGGCCCTATTACCTTGCGGCCCTGATCAATCTCCTGGGATCGGTGACGCATGTGCAGGGACGCGCGAGTTCCGGCTTCGCCACGCGGCTTGTCTCCTCGAAGGGGCCGATGAACGGCAAGACGATCGCTGTGGAGACGCCGACGACGGTGATGGCGCTGCTTCACTTCGAGACGGGCGCCGACATCGTCTTCACGATGAGCTGGGACGTCTGGAAGCACGGACATGCGCCGATCGAGCTGTACGGCACCGAGGGATCGCTGCGCGTGCCGGATCCGAACTTTTTCGGCGGCGTGGTACAATATACCGAGAAGGGCAGCGACTGGATTTCGCTCGCAGCCGACGACCGCGCGTTCGGCAAGCCCAATTGGCGCTCGCCGAATTGGGCCGATCACATGCCGAGCCAGGCCAATTATCGCTGTCTCGGCGTCGCCGAACTCGCAAGCTCGGTGTTGCACGGTACGCCGCACCGCGCCTCCGGAGCGCTGGCAAGCCATGCGCTTGAGGTGATGCACGCCACCCTGAAGGCGGGTGTCGAGGGCGGCGAGATCGCCGTACAGTCGCGTGTCGATCGGCCCGCAGCAATGTCCGAGACCGACGCGTTGGCGCTGTGGGCGGCGGAGACGTTCTGACGCACGGCCGACGTCGCGGCCTCGCCGTACCGTCGCTCAGGCCGCCACGCGAAACAAGTAAGAAGGAATCATTCGATGAAGATGATCAAGGGACCGGCAATTTTCCTCGCTCAGTTCGCATCCGACACCGCGCCGTTCAATTCCTTCAATTCGATCTGCAAATGGGCCGCCTCGCTGGGCTACAAGGGCGTCCAGATCCCGAGCTGGGATGGACGGCTGTTCGACCTCAAGAGGGCGGCGGAGTCGCAAGGCTACGCCGACGAGGTGAAGGGGGTCGCCGCCGGTCACGGCCTCGCGATCACTGAGCTTTCGACCCATCTCCAGGGCCAGCTGGTCGCCGTTCATCCGGCCTATGACGCCGTGTTCGACGGCTTCGCCGTGCCTGAAGTGCGCGGCAATCCGAAAGCGCGCACCGAATGGGCCGTCGACCAGGTCAAGTCAGCGATCCGCGCTTCAAAGCGCCTTGGGCTCACGGCGCATGCGACCTTTTCCGGCGCACTGGCCTGGCCCTACATTTATCCGTGGCCGCAACGTCCGCCGGGCCTCGTCGAGGAGGCGTTCGACGAGCTCGCCAGGCGATGGCGGCCGATCCTCGACGATGCCGACGCGCATGGCGTCGATATCGCCTACGAGATTCACCCCGGCGAAGATCTCCACGATGGCGTCTCCTACGAGATGTTCCTCGAAAGGGTGAACAACCATCGCCGGGCCAACCTGCTCTACGATCCCTCGCACTTCGTGCTGCAGCAGCTCGACTATCTCGATTACATCGACATCTACCACGACCGCATCAAGGCCTTTCACGTCAAGGACGCCGAGTTCAACCCGACCGGCCGACAGGGCGTCTATGGCGGCTTCCAGAGCTGGGTGAACCGAGCCGGCCGCTTCCGCTCGCCGGGCGACGGGCAGATCGATTTCGGCGCGGTGTTCTCCAAGCTGACGCAGTATGATTACGACAGCTGGGCGGTGCTCGAATGGGAATGCGCGCTGAAGCATCCCGAGGACGGTGCGCGCGAGGGCGCCGAATTCATCAGGAACCATATCATCCGCGTCACCGAAAAGGCCTTCGACGATTTCGCCGGTGCCGGCACCGACGTCGAGATGGTCCGCAAGATGCTTGGCATCTCCTAGAGCGAGGCAACAGATGGCAATCGAGGCAGGCAACAAGGCCGGGGGTCACCGCCGTATCCGGCTCGGCATGGTCGGCGGCGGGCAGGGGGCTTTCATCGGAGCGGTGCATCGCATCGCTTTCAGGATCGATGACCAGTTCGAGCTCGTGGCCGGTGCGCTCGCTTCGGATCCCGCCCGCGCCAAAGCTTCGGCAAAGGAGCTCGGGATTGCCGCGGACCGCGCCTATGGCAGCTTTGAGGAGATGGCAAGATCGGAAGCCGCCCGCGCCGACGGCATCGAGGCGGTCTCGATCGTCACCCCCAATCACATGCATGGCCCGGTGGCAAAGGCGTTCCTCGAAGCCGGCATCCATGTGATCTGCGACAAGCCGCTGACGACGACGGTCGCGGAGGCCGAGGAACTGGCAGCGCTGGTGGAAAAGACCGGCAAGGTCTTCGTCGTCACGCATAATTATGCGGGCTATCCGATGATCCGCCAGGCCCGCGCCATGGTGGCATCAGGCGATCTCGGCGAGATCAGGCTGGTCCAGGCCGAATATCTGCAGGACTGGTTGACGGAGCGGCTGGAGGCCACGGGCCAGAAACAGGCGGCGTGGCGCACCGATCCGGCCCGCTCCGGTGCCGGCGGCTGCATCGGCGACATCGGCACCCATGCCTATCATCTCGCCTGCTTCGTCAGCGGGCTCGAGCTCGACGCGCTGCTGGCGCAGCTCTCGACCTTCGTGCCGGGCCGGCTGCTCGACGACGACGTCCAGATCCTGCTGAGGTGGAAGGGCGGCGCCAAGGGCATGCTTTGGGCGAGCCAGGTCGCGGTCGGCAATGAGAACGGATTGAAGCTGCGCGTCCACGGCACCAAGGGCGGCCTCGAATGGGCGCAGTCCGATCCGAACTATCTCTGGTTCACGCCCTATGGCCAGCCGAAGCAGCTGCTGACCCGCGGAGGCGCCGGCGCGCTACCGGACGCCGGCCGCGTCACCCGCATTCCGTCAGGTCACCCCGAAGGCTACCTCGAAGGATTTGCAACGATCTATGCTGAAGCCGCGCGCGCAATTCGCGCCGCCACATCAGGCGTCAAACCCGATCCGGCGGTGATTTATCCGACGGTGCATGATGGGCTCGCCGGCATGAAGTTCATCGACGCCGCGGTGAGATCATCGGCGGCCGATGGCGCCTGGGTCCGCGTCGGTTGATAAACTGCGCCGCTGCACGTGGTCTTGCTGCGCTTGCACACCGGGTCGAGGCCTGAAGGACGGCGCGCCATCAAGCAAATAAAGGCCATCCAGCAAATAAAGAATGCGCCGGCTTTCCCGGGCGGCGAAATGCTGTAGGCTGCGGGTTGTGCGGGCTCAGGCCTGCACTTCAATAAAAATGTACACGGGAGGGACCTATGGACATTCGGAAGCTTGCGACAGCTGCCGCGTCGGCCGTCGCCTTGTGTGGATGGTCGGGCATCGCCGCTGCCGGCCAATATGACGGCATTACGATCAACATCCTGACGCGCCCGGGACCGGTCATCGCCGGTGCAGTGTCCCAGCGGGGCAAGGAATTCGAGAAGCTGACGGGCGCCAAGATCATCGTCAACGAAGTGCCTTATGCCGAGATCTTCCCGAAGGTTCAGCAAGACTGGTCCACGGGCACGAACTCCATTGATGTCGCGGTCTTCGCCGCCGGCTGGGGCGTCGAGCTCGCGGCGGCAGGGTTGCTCGAAAACCTCGATCCCTACATTGCGAAGGACGGCAAGATCGACGTCCAGGACATCGCTCCCTATTTCCGCGAGTTTGCCCAGAAGATCGGCGGGCATACGATGGTGATCCAGGTCGATGGCGACTTCCAGATGGTCTATTATCGCAAGGACATCCTGGAAAAGAACAATCTGCAGCCGCCCAAGACCTGGGACGACTATCTCGCCATTGCCAAGGCGATCAACGGCCAGGACATGAGCGGTGACGGCAAGCCGGGCTACGGCTCCTGCATCTTCAAGAAGCGGAATGCGCAGAGCTATTTCGCCATTCAGACGATCGCTTCGACGATCGTTCAGACCCAGGGTACGGCCCAGGGCTTTCAGTTCGACAACGCCACGATGAAGCCCCTCGTCAACAATGCCGGCTGGAAGAAGGCCTTTGAACTCTACAAGGAGACGAGCAAATACGGACCGCCTGAAGAGCTGAACATGGACATCGGCGACACCCGTGCCTTGTTCAAGTCGGGCCGCTGCGGCCTCCTGATCGAATGGGGCGATCCGGGTCCGCTCCAGCTCGAGGACGACGCAAAGGGGATCAAGAACAAGCTCTACGCCACCAATGTCGGTTCGAAGGAAGTCTTGGACCGCAAGACCGGCAAGCTTGTTCCCGTCAGCAAGGAGTCTGCACCGAATGCGATCGACGGCATCAACTATGCGCCGTTCTCGGCCTTTGGCGGTTGGGGTGGCGCGATCAACGCCAAGTCGGATCCCAAGGTCAAGCAGGCGGCTTACGACTTCCTGTCCTACATCAGTCAGAAAGAGCAATCCAACGTCGACGTGACCATGGGCTGGACCGGCTTCAACCCTTATCGCCTGAGCCAGCTCAAGAGCACGGACCTCTGGGTGAAATCGGGCATGGATGAGGGCCTTGCCAAGAACTACATGGGCGCCATCAACGACGCCCTCAACAATCCCAATATGGCCTCGGACCTCAAGATTCCCGGTGCGCAGCAGTACACCGGCGTCGTGCTCGACACGGAGCTGGCGCGCTACATGGCCGGCGAGATCACCGTGGACGAAGCCTTGAAGAACATCGACGCGGGCTGGGAAAAAATCACCAAAGACTTCGGCCGCGACGAGCAGATCAAGCAGATGGCACTCGCTGTCGGACCTGCAAAGTGAGCGAGCCCGATGTCTGAGGTTACAGTTACGAGCCAGCCGGGGATTTCCCCGGCTGGACTTTCTCGGGGTGAAAGCTGGGGCGAATGGTTTGACCGCCATTCGAGAACGTTTTTCATTGCCCCGGCCGTTACGCTCGTCCTGCTCTTTGCGATTTTCCCGACCTTCTACACGATCGTCTTCGCGATCAGTCATGTCAGGTTCTCGGCCACCGGTCTCAAATTCCGGATGGTCTGGTTCGAGAACTTCGCGGCCCAATTTGCCGGCAACCAGCAGGTTCACTTCCTTGGCCGCTTCACCACCATGAGCTTGACCGGCTGGGTCTTCAGCCTGCTGATGGCCGGCGCTCTCTTGTGGTGGCTCTATCGCGCTGTTGTCAGCGGAGTAAGCTGGGTCGGCCTCGCCGGGCGGTTGATCAGTGCGGCCATGGCCATGTTCATCGCGCTTCTATTCGCCGCCACGCTGCTGTCAGGCAATCAATGGGGCACGCTGCTCAACACCCTGTTCTATGTCGTCGTCGGCTGCTCCATCCAATTCGTCATCGGCTTGATGCTGGCCTTCCTGTGTTCGCAGCCCGTGAGCGGCAAGAATTTCTTCCGGGTCCTGTTCTTCATCCCCCTCATGATCACCCCTCTCGGGGTCGGCTACGCCTTCAAGATGATCCTCGACGTGACCAAAGGTCCGTTCCAGCCCTTCTGGCAATTTGTCGGTCTCGGGAATTGGGCATGGTCGACCGATGCCTGGGCCGCTCGCTGGTTCGTTATCCTGGGCGATTCCTGGCAATGGATCCCCTTCATCTTCATCGTCCTGCTGGCCGCACTGGAGAACGTGCCCAAGGATCATGTCGAGGCCGCTCAGGTCGATGGTGCCTCCAGCTTCCAGATTTTCCGCGAAATCACCTGGCCGCAGATTCTTCCGGTCGCGGCAACCGTCATGCTTATTCGCATGATCGAGGCGTTCAAGATCGTGGATCTGCCGAACATCATGACGGCAGGAGGGCCCGGGATCGCGACCGAGTCGATGACACTGCATTCGCTGTTTCTCTGGCGTGCGAACAACATGGGTGATTCCGCCGCCGTGGCCTATCTTCTCCTGATATTGACCGTGGTCGTCTGCTCCTCGTTCTTCAACTATGTGGTCCTCAAACGATTGCGCAGGGCGCGGGCATGAGTGGGGCGACTTACGGAATCTCCAAGCCGGCGCGGTCGCTCAGACAACGGCTGTTCGAGCCGCCCGCCGTGGGCAAGATGTCCCTGATGGCCAACCTTGTGGCCGGGGCCATCCTGTTGTTCTGGTCGCTGTTCGTGCTCTTTCCGATCTATTGGGTGGTCATTACGGCCTTCAAGGATGCCTGGACCGTCAACAACGGGCCGTTCTTTATCCCCTTCGTCGATTTCCAGCCGACGTTGAAAGGTTGGACTGCGCAATTCGCAACAGACCCCTATTGCGATGCCTATTCCGTCGGCCGCCAGCTTGTCCTGCTGGTCCACAATCTGTTCGCCTTCATTGTTTCGCCTGTTATCGCGATCGAAAGAATGGAGCCGCAGATTTGCAAGGTCTACCTCGCTTATACGAATTCCTTTGTGATCAGTTTCGGCGCCACCGCGCTTTGCATTGCGGTCGGGTCCATGGCTGCCTACGCATTGGCGCGTATCAGCTACAAGCCGAAGTTCGGCAACGTCGTGGTGTTCGTGCTGCTGGCCCTGTCGGCCATCGTCGCGTCCAATTATTTCGACGTTCATTGGGCGATCTCGGGCTCCGTTGGCCTCGCTTTGTTTTTCCTTCTGGCCCGCAGCCTGGGGCGCCGTTTCAAGACCACGCTCGGAAATAACGACATCCTGTTCTGGATCGTATCTCAGCGCATATTGCCGCCGATCGTCGTCATCATCCCGGTCTACATGATGTTTCAGTCGGTCCGCATGATCGACACCCACCTCGCGCTGATCATCGTCTACGCGGTCGCCAATCTGCCGATCGTGGTCTGGCTCATGCATGACTTCTTCGCCAATCTTCCCGTTGAATTGGAGGAATCGGCACAGCTCGACGGCTCGTCGCGCTTCGAAATCTTTTGGGACATCGTGTTGCCCCTGACCCGTCCGGGGCTCGCTGCAACCACCCTGCTGACGCTCATTCTCAATTGGAACGAGTATCTCTTTGCGATCTTCCTGACGACCGCTCGCGCCCTGACCATGCCGATCATGGTTGCCGCCAAGAACACGGGGGAGCGCGGCATTCTCTGGTGGGAGATGTGCGCCATCATCATGATCATGATCCTTCCGGTCATCATCATGGCCATTGTGTTGCAGCGCTATATCGCCAAGGGCGTCCTGCTTGGCGCGGTCAAGGGATGAGCGGATGAACAGTGTCATTTCGGCCGCTGCTCGTCAGGTCCCGGTCCGTTTCGAAAAGGTACGGAAATATTTCGGTAGCGTGAAGGTGCTCGAGGACTTCAACCTGGACATCGCGCCAGGCGAATTCCTGGTGCTGCTCGGCGCGTCCGGCTCGGGAAAGACAACTGCGCTGCGCATCCTCTCCGGCCTCGAGACCGCCAGCGCCGGCCGCGTCTTGATCGGAGACCGCGATGTCACCGACATCCTGCCGAAATACCGCGATATCTCGATGGTGTTTCAATCCTACGCGCTTTACCCGCACAAGACCGTGGCCGAGAATATCGGCTTTCCGCTCAAGGTTCGCCGCATTCCCGAAGCCGAGCGTGCCGCCGCGATCAAGGAGGCTGCAGCTCAAGTCCAACTCCAGACCCTGCTCGATCGCTATCCAAGGGAGCTATCCGGAGGCCAGCGTCAGCGGGTTGCGCTGGCGCGGGCCATCATCCGCCGCCCGTCGGTGTTTCTCATGGATGAGCCGCTTTCAAATCTCGATGCCAAGCTTCGCGGTCACATGCGCGCCGAGCTGAAGCACATGCAGCAGTCGCTGGGCATCACGACGATCTATGTGACTCACGACCAGATCGAAGCCATGACCCTGGCCCACCGGGTCGCGATCCTGGAAAAGGGCGTTTTGCAGCAGCTCGATACGCCGGCGAACACGTACAACGATCCTGCCAATCTGTTTGTCGCCCAATTCATCGGTTCGCCGCCGATGAATATCATCCACGGGGCTCTGGACGGCACGGCCTTCATGGGCCACGGAGCCCGGCTGACGTCACCGGTGGCAGGCAAGATCGCCAAGGCCGTCCTCGGCGTGCGGCCTGAGGACTGCACCATCGTCGAACACGACAAGGGCGATCTGAAGGGCGAAATCTACGCCAACGAATTGATCGGCGACCATACGCTTGTGACGGTCAAGGTCGAAAATGACTTCATCGCCGTGAAGGCCCCCAAGCAGTTTGCCGGCAGGCAAGGCGAGCGCATCGGCGTCTCGCTGACGCCGCCACGCACGTTCGTTTTCGATGCCGAAAGCGGCGCGCGCGTGCGCTAAGAGACATTGGTGGCGCGATGTGTTATGCGACGCCAATCGATCGGAGCTGGCCTCGTGTCGTGTGTTCTCAGACCGCCCCTGCTTGAAGAGCTGCCGGCACTCTCTGCTTTGTGCCTCCGGTCAAAAGCTGTGTGGGGCTACGACAAGGACTTCATCGAAGCCTGCCGCAGCGAGCTCACCATCGAACCCGGTGACATGCGGTCGAGTGCGATTGCCGTGGCGGAAGAGGACCGCCAGATTGTCGGGATTACCCAAATTAAGGTGACCGGCGACGAAGCAGACTTGTTGAAGTTGTTCGTCGAACCGACGATGCTTCGCGGCGGTGTAGGAACGAAGCTGTTCCACTGGGCTATCAGCGAAGCGGCTCGAATGGGTGCCGAGCGCATGTCGATCGAAGCCGACCCGGATGCCGCGCCGTTCTATCGACGAATGGGCGCCAAAGACTGTGGCCTCGCCCCCTCAGGCTCGATACCTGGTAGAATGCTTCCCAAGCTGGTCAGGGAGTTGTGATCGGCCAGAGTTGCGTGTTATGCCCGACGGCCAGTCGAAACAGTTGCTGATCCGCCAGATCGCCCGATCCCGAGACGCTCGCAAACGTATTCAACGCTGTCTTCGATCGAAATTTTCGACGTGTCCAGCACCTCGAATCCACCCGCCTCAGCCTCACCGCGCAGAAATCTTGCCCAGTTCATCATATCGGGATTGGCCAAGTCAGGCTGGTTGCGTTCGTTAACGAGGCGATGCGTTCGGCTTTCATCGTCACAATGCACCAGGACGATGCGAGCCCTTGCAATCCCGGCAGCTGTCAACCCGTCCGTGATGAACGACAGCCGCATCTGGCCTTCAAATAGAACAGGGAGAGTATCAATTTCTCGCGCAATCCGGGCCAGCCACTCGATGGTCATCGCGCGCTGCCAACCGCCTCCCGGCCGCGATTCTGCGCCCCATCTCGCAATGCGTTCCTCCGGAGACGGAACTCCGATGCTGTCAAACCGGAACACGCGAGTAAGCCTCGGATGTTGCCGCTCGATCCTTTCTGCAATCGTCGTCTTGCCCGAACCCGACGCTCCTGTAAGGATGACCAGCCTCATTGCGCTGACTTCGAACCGATCGGATCGAGCGAGGTCTTGTCGAATCGCAGCTGCTTGACGCGGCCGTCGTCGATCGACATTGCATTGCACTTGCCATCGTCTGCGCACACGAACTTCAGGTTTCCGATCGGAAAGCCCGTCGAGAACGCGTCAACCCCGACAGGCTGCAGATCGAGGTCTCCCCGCGGGGTGTGCACAATCAGCACGTCCTCGCGAAGGAACACGTCATAGATGACGCCGAGCTCTGCGCTGTAGTAGTGGCCCTCGTACGCTTTGAGTCGGTCTGCTGCTGGCTTGCTGATCGTGATCCGCTTCAGAGGTAGATTGGCGCCGTTCTGGTGCAGGACGGCGTTCTGAGCCGTTCCGCCTGACGCGACTTCGTCAAAGACGATTTCGGCGGGAACGACCCTCAGTCGGAAGGCGGTGTTGGAGACCGCGTACATCGGAAAGGATGGCTGGCCGGTCGCGCGTGTGACGAGATGGTCATTGTCCTTGCTGATGGAAATGATGAACCCCGGCCTGAGTTCATAGTCGCCAACGTAGGCATCGAGAATCTTGGGGTCGACCGCAACTTCCGGCTTGTCGTCAAGGGTCGGCTTGTCGGGAGCAGGCTCGAGCAACTCCTTGAGATAGAGGTCGGCGATCTTGAATGAGAGCGCTGCCGGGTTCAGATCTCCCGCGTTTGCCAGGATCACGACCGAGAAATGCTGGTCCGGGAATCTGAGAATATTGGTCCGGTATGCGGCATCGCCGCCGGCATGCTCAACCGTTCTGAGCCCGCGATACTTTCCGATAGATAGGCCCGATGCGTAATTGATGTTCTTGCCGTTGTTGAGTTTGCCCTTCTGCTGCATCTCGGCGAGCAGCGTCACGCCGCCGACGTCTCCGGTGTAGAAGTTCTCGTCCCAGCGCGCCAGGTCGCCGACCGTGGAAAACAGGCTCGAAGGTCCGACCGTCGAATAGGTGAGCGCGATGTATTGGTATTTGCCGTCCGGCTGCCGGGCGTAGGAATAGGCCCGGTCCTTGACGATCATGCTGTACTTGTCCTGGAAGTGTGTGTGAGACATGCCGAGAGGTTCGAAGATGCGCTCCTTCGCGAACTCCGGCAGCGTTTGGCCGGACACTTGCTTCACCACCATCGCGAGCAACGTGTAACCGCTGTTGCTGTAGAGGAACTGATCGCCGGGCGCGAAGTTCAACTCGGTTTGCTGAAACAGCAGGCGCGCAACATCGTCGTCCGTGATCTCGTCGTCCAGCCGCCACCCCGCGAGCGCCAGAAGATTCCACTGGTCGCGAACGCCGCTGGTGTGGTGAAGCAGTTGGCGAATCGTTATCAACTTACCGAAGTCGTGCAGCTTCGGAACGTATTTGCGAACATCGTCGTCCAGAGACAGTTTTCCTTCGTGAGCGAGGAGATGGATCGCGAAGGCCGTGAACTGCTTGGAGACCGATGCGAGGTGGAATACGGTTGCTGGCGTGTTGGGCACGCCATACTCCAGATTGGCCGCGCCATAGCCCTGGCTGTAAATGATCTTGCCGTCTTGCAGGACAGCGACGACAGCGCCGGGTGAGTTCGGTTCAGCCCATCGCGCGAACAGCTGATCGACGGCCCGCTCCAAGGGCCCATTGCTTGATGTGGCGGCGGGCGAGGGGACCGATTGAGCGGCGACGACAGCAGGTGTTGAAAGATACAGCGCCGCAAAGGCCGCCGTAACAATCCTGGAGAGCATGACGGTTTCCCTGATTGACGCTCAGAAATCTTCGCGGCATGAACACAGCGCTCAAGCGCGCAATGTTGGAAATTGGTGCGCTGCTGAAGGGCCTCTCGACCATTGTCATGTCAGTGCAGCACGGCGGATGCCGCTCGGTCCAGTCGTGATGAGCCATCGGCTATTGCGAGTTTTCATTCGATGATTATGAATGGAATCGACGCAAAAAACATCCATAAGATGCGGTGACGGGCTGGAAATTGACATCGGGCATGCTCTCCATTGAGGACCGGAGCGCGAACCGGGAGTTAGGCTGCCGGTTCGGTTTGAATTTGCCTACCTCTTTCAGATCAACCCAAGGCGTCGTTCGTTGTTGTGGAAGATGCCTATCGCAAGATAGAGCCCATGATCCTAGACCTCGAAGAAGCCGGCTAATTCCTTGGCAGTTTCCGACGGAAACTCTTCAGGGAAGAAGTGACCACCAGCCACGGCATGTCCTTCCACATTTTCGCACCATCCGCGCCAGATCGCCAATGGACCGCCTTCTCCACCATACCACGTCGCCAGTCCGCCGCCGCCGCTCCAAAGCGCCAGGGTTGGGCAGACAATTTTGTTTCCGGCAGCGCGATCGGCGACATCGTGATCACGGTCGAGCGTTGCTGCTGCACGGTATTCTTCGCAAATGGCATGGAGATGTTCGCGATCTCTGAGCATTGCCGCGTAGCTTGCGCGAACCGCTTGTGGGAAGATCGAAGACGGCGAGCCCCAGCCCGATAGCGCGCCTTGAATAACGGCATCTGCCGCGACGCCGATGGTGTCCTCTGGGAGAGGAGCCGGTTGAGCAAGCAAGCTCCACGGCCAGAAGCTTAGCGCAAAGCGAGCGTCGGCCCGACTCCACGCATCCGCCGTCGGTATGATGTCGAGCACCGCAAGTTTTTGGACGATTGACGGACAATCAAGCGCCATTCGATAGGCAACGCGTCCTCCGCGGTCGTGCCCGGCAACCATGAAGCGGTCATGCCCAATCCGCTTCATGAGCTTGATCATGTCGTTAGCCATCGCACGCTTTGCGTAAGGGGCGTGATCGGGAGCCGATGCCGGAGTGCCGCTCTGCCCATAGCCGCGGAGATCAGCGCAGACCACCGTAAATTTTTGTGCCAGGATTGGCGCAATGTCCCGCCACATCAGATGGGTTTCAGGGAAACCGTGCAGCAGGAGTAGCGGCGGGCCATCTCCCGCGATCCTTGCAAAGATTGGCGTCGCTTCAAGGTTTACCAGACGGGATTCAAAGCCGACGAACATGGAGCGCCTCCTTGTTCATGTCATGCATTCTCTTCGATCGAACCGGCTGACTTGTTACAGGAACCGACGCGTATGTTCAGCGTCATGGCCGGCCACGGCCGGCAACATCCGACCAGCAGCAGCGGAATCTCGGCGCGGCGCATGCCGGCAGTTCCACGAATCCGATCCTATCAGCGATGCGCTGTTCGACGCCGACGGCAGCGCGCTGAACCGAGGCGGCACGCCGGGCGGCTGGCCTTTGACCCAAAGTGGGACACGTTCCATGATTCGCGAGGCAGAAAATCTGCCCCTGTTCACCACATTTAAACCTTAAGATTCTACGAAGGGGACTCACCATGGGCCGCAGGAACATGCCAACAGCCTTCGTACGGAAGCCATCCGTGGACTTCGGGCAATGAAGGTTTGGCAGACCAGCTGCATCGTGGCTGTCATCGCCGCCGTGGGACTTTATCTGGCTGGCGGAAACAGATCGGCCGCGACGGCGCCTGAGGTCATGCTGGAAGCGGCAGCGAACTTTGCAGCTTCTGCGAACATGGCGGCTCCCGCGAACATGGCGGCTCCCGCCAACATTATGACTCCTGCGAACATGGTGACGCCTGCGCTATACGCAGAGGCATCCGCCAGACTCGCGGCCGCGCTTCGGGCAGAACGACCAGAGCTGGGCGCCGCGACGTCAGCAGGTTCCGCGCCGTCGAGCACCGGGGCCGACATCGCCGATCGTCCGGCCGGGCCGAAGCTGGCGTCGTTGGGAGATGATATCGTCCAGTCGCTACCGGCAGCTCGCGAAGCGTCCGACGGTGCCCCCAAAGCGGCGTCGACGCCGGATTTCCGCTATCTGACCTATTACATCTGGTCCGAAGTACCGCCCGCCGAGAAACCGGCGGAGACCGTCTTGCGTGCGTTCAAGGACATCCCGCTCGGAACGCCGGCCGAAGAGATCAAGCGCGTTTCCGATGCGTTTGGTCTCGATGTCAATTTCATGATGGCGGTTGCCAAGATCGAATCCGGTTTCAACCCCAATCAACGCACCGGCTCGTATATCGGCCTGTTTCAGCTGAGCAAATATGAGTTCGGCAAGTTCGGCTCCGGGCAGATTCTCAACCCGCGGGACAACGCCGTAGCGGCCGCCTACAAGATCATTACCGAAGGCGTGCAGTTCGAGTGGATCACGCATCGGAAGCCGGACATGAGCGACCTTTACCTGATCCATCAGCAAGGCTGGGAAGGCGCCGCTGAGCACATCAGCCGGCCTGCTCGCACCGCCTGGAAATCCATGTGCGCCACCGGCGAAGGCAAGGAGAAGGGCGAGAGGTGGTGCAAGCGCGCGATCTGGGGCAATGCACTTCCGGCATTCAAGCGAAGCTGGAAATCGGTGGACAACGTGACGTCAGAAGCGTTCGTCGGCATGTGGCGCGGCCGGGTCGCCGAATTCTACACCAAATATGTGGCGACCGCCGCTGCGGCGGCGAACCCGTAAGTCCGTTGTAGATCACCGGACGGCTCCACCGCTACCCGGCGAATGCTTCTCCAAGGCGAGCGCGATCTTTTCCAGGGAGGCGTTCTTGCCCTGGATTTCGACGAGTTCCCGTTCGAACATCTCGATCATCTTCGGCCTGGACAACCACCCGCGCGCATGCGTGCCTGTTCGGGAGCAGAGCCAGGTCGCCACCGCTAGCAAGACAACAACAATCGCGATCCATGAGAGTACCTGCTCCGGAGCGAAGTCTGCGATAGAGCGACGAATATCGCCCTTGAGCAGGTACGCCGTGGCGCGGCCGTTGCGGGCGTCGCTGTCGTTTGGATCGAGCGCGATCATCTGATCGTAGTCGGCGATGGCGCGGTCGAGGTCACCTTTGGCTCGATAGGCATAGCTGCGGTTGGCGTAGGCGTCCCTGTATCTCGGATAGAGCGCGATTGCCTGACTGCTGTCGGCGATGACGCGATCGAGGTCACCTTTCTCCCTGTATGCAACGGAGCGGTTGTAGTAGGGCAGTGCATAGCTTGGATCGAGTGCGATCGCCTTGTCGTAGTCGGCGATGGCGCTATCGGGATCTCCCTTGATGAGGTAGGCGTAGCCTCGAGCGCAAAGTACGCTGGCGTTGTTCGCATCGAGCTGGAGACTGTCGGTGTAGTCCGTGATGGCGCGGTCGAGGTCACCTTTGGCTTGATAGGCGTAGCCGCGCTCGCCGTATCCGACCCGCTTTCCATAGTTCGACAGGCCGCCTTCGAACGCCCGGTCGACGTCCGCTATCGCCCGGTCGTAGTCGTGCCGCTGGTTGTAGATTCCCGCCCGGTTGAGCAGTGAGCTGACCGCCTTCGGGTCAATCCGGATCGCCTCGGCGTAGTCGTCGAAGGCGCGGTCGACGCGATCGGCGTAGCTTGTCCATGACCAGGAATAGCCGCGGTGATGATACAGGTCGGAGAGGTCCTGGTCGTCGTAGACTCCGCTCTGGATCGCGCGTGTACAAGCGGCGATCGCCGCGGTAGCAGTGTCCTTCGACGTTTTCAGGCACTCCTGTCGATCGTCGGCTGCCGCTGGCTGGCTGACAGAAACGGCTGTCGCGAACGTCAAGACAATCAGCCAGATGTGCGCGGAAATCCCTAAGCGCATATCTCTTCTCCCCGTGATGCGCCGCTGTTCGAGCTAACCCGGGGACGGCTTTTCCAGAGCGGCCGCGATTCTCTCCAGCAATGCGTTGGTGCGCTTGTTTTCGGCGACCTGCTGCTCATAGAGATCCACCCAGCTCGTGCCGGATGATGAGCGTCGGCTCGTGCGCGCGTACCATAGCCAAACGCCCACCAGCGCCAGGAACGGCAACCAGGACACAATCACGCTAGCGATCCAGGGTGGCGAACCACCGTGTGGTGCGTTGATGAACGTAAAGCCAACGAAGAGAGCAACGACGAGAGCGATCCATATCGCGACAAACAGAAGCCGAACTCGAGGCTTGGTCTTTCCAGTCACGGAGGTTCCCTTGGGTTGGTCTAGGCGAGTAAATACTATCATTGGTTGATCGACCTTCCCATGCCCCCGCTGATGCGGTCGCTGCGCGTGGTTAGCCGTTTCTTTGCGGGATGCCCCGTCTTGTGAACGCACGCTCCGATGCCATCCGTCCCTATCACTAGGGACAGACGGGCGCCGCGGATTTCGCTAGTCTGACCTCAATCAAACGAGAATCCAGGGAGCCCGCCTTGAGCACCGCGCCGCGCGTCGATATCGACCCCACTTCGTTCTGGGCCGATCCTTATCCGATGCTGGCAAGAATGCGCAAGGAGGCGCCGATCGCCTTCGTGCCCCAGCTCGGCTCGACGCTGCTGACCAGCCGCGACGACATCTCGATCTCGGAGAAGCAGATCGACGTGTTCTCCTCGCACCAGCCCGCCGGCCTGATGAACCGTCTGATGGGCCACAACATGATGCGCAAGGATGGCGAGGCGCATCAGGTCGAGCGCCGGGCGATGTTTCCGACGGTGTCGCCGAAGACGGTGAAGGCGCACTGGACCGCGCTGTTTCAGGCCCATGCCGATCGCATCATGAACGCGATCGAGCCGGGCCGGATCGATTTCATGCGCGACTTCGCGCTGCCGTTTTCCGGCGAGTGCCTGAAGTCGATCACGGGCCTCACCAATATCGGCTTTGCGGACATGGATGCCTGGTCGCAGGGCATGATCGAGGGCATCGCCAATTACGGCGGCGATCCCGCAGTCGAGGCGCGCTGCCACGCTGCGACGTCGGGCATCGATGCTGCGATCGACGACATCCTGCCGGTCATGCGCAAGCATCCTGATCAGAGCATTCTCGGCGTGCTGCTCGCCTCCGGCATGCCGATGGAGAGCGTGCGCGCCAACGTCAAGCTCGCAATCTCGGGCGGCCAGAACGAGCCGCGCAAGGCGATTGCCGGCACGGTATGGGCTCTGCTCACCCATCCCGAACAGCTCGACCTCGTGCGCAAGGGCGAGGTGTCGTGGCTGCAGGCGTTCGAGGAATATGCCCGCTGGATCTCGCCGATCGGCATGTCGCCGCGGCGCATCGCGAGGCCATGGAGCATTCGCGATGTGTCCTTCGAGACGGACGAGCGCGTGTTCCTGATGTTCGGCTCGGCCAATCGCGACGAGAAGCATTTCGAGCGCCCCGACGCGTTCGACGTGCGGCGCGACACCTCGAAGAGCGTTGCCTTCGGCGCCGGTCCGCATTTCTGCGCCGGCGCTTTCGCCTCGCGCGCCATGATCGCCGACGTCGCTCTGCCGACCGTGTTCGCGCGCGCCCATGGAATCGAGCTCGCCGATGACGAGCCGGTGCGAATCGGCGGCTGGGCGTTCCGGGGCTTGCAGAACTTGCCGGTTCGGTGGCAGCACTAGTCTAGCCGGGCAGGGCCATCCAGCCGAATGCCGCCATCATGCCACCCTACTCCTGTTTTGCCCGACGGGTCAAATCGATTTCGGATAATTCGTAGTCTGTCGCATTCGGACGCCCGCCTACTGTGCATGGGGTTGTTTTCGCGTTTCTTGAGCTTGCCGGTCTCGAAGGCTCGATCCTGAACCATCTTTTGTCGGCGGACGATCGTACCTAAATAGAGGGAAACCCCGCTTTGGGGACCATGCCCATGAACATAGTGCCCCGCGATCTCATGACCGAAATTCCCGTCTCGTCCGCCGATTTCCGCGGCGCCATGCGTCACCTCACCGGCGGCGTCAGTGTCATCACCGCCGGGCGGGGCAAGGACATCACCGGCATGACGGTGACTTCAGTGACCTCGCTCTCGGTCGATCCGCCGACGCTGCTGGTCAGCATCAACCGCGATGCCTCGTCCTTCCCGCTGATCCGGCGCCACGGCGCCTTCGGCGTGAACATCCTCGCGGCCGACCAGCTCGACATCGCCGAGCGCTTTGCCGGCAAGGGTGGACTGAAGGGGGCCGATCGTTTTGCAGGCAGCCAGTGGGTCACGGCCATATCAGGCGTGCCGTTGCTGGTCGGCGCTTTATCGGCCGTCGATTGCGAGGTCGAGGACATCATCGAGCGCCATTCGCACGGCATCGTCATCGGCCGCGTCAGGGATGTCAGGAATTCGACGCGCAACGCCGCGCTCGCTTACTGGCACGGCCAATATGTGGCGATCGACCATGAGGAGGACGCAGCCCGGCTCGTCGAGGTCAGCGTCCCCGGCCCACACGTCCACGCCAGGTGAGCAAGCTCTATGACTAGATCGTCAGCACGGTCAGCGTGGCCGGCGTATCGATGATGACCTTGCTGTTGCGGACGCTTTGCCAGACAGCCGTGACCGGCTGTGGGGTTTGGACCAGGGGCACGCCGACGACGAGCGTGGTGGGGATGCGCCCGGTGGATTGCGGCTGGGCCTCGTTGTAGGTGAAGGTCGCCGTTACGGCCTGCACGGTGTTGCCCACCTGGATGCCAAAAGTCCCGCCGGGAAAATCATTGCCCTGTGCGTAGGGGTTTGGGACGTTCAGGATGACGATCGCGGTGATGCCGACGCCGCCGGGAAGGGTGACGGTCAGGCCTGGAATGGCCGACCACGAGCCGGAGCTGGTCGAGTGAGTCCCGCTGCTCTGCGCATAGAGAGTCATGAAGTCGTCCTCCCGTTGTTTCAGCGATCCTATCAACAACAGGTTGCGCGCGGCAATCGATTTTGCCCGCGTTGCGTGTGAAGAGTGCGTGACGCCGCGGTGCGGCAGAAGGTCTTGCCCGGTGGCAATTTGCCTGCTCGCGGCCTAAAAGGCCCGCCTGAGCGGGGGTCGCTCCGTCTCTCCGCAATGTGGTGTCAGGATTTGATCAAGCGTCTTGCAGTCTGGGTCTTCTACGCCGTCGGCGCGCTGGCGATCGCCTATCTGGCGCTCTACGCCTATGCGATGTCTCGCGGCCAGCCGTTCGTGCCCGGCGATCCCATCCACATTTTTCGCAAGCCCGACGCGCCGAGTTATTCGTGACGGTCTCGCAGGGTGGGTTAGCCCCGCGGCTGCGCGAAGCGCAGACGCTGAGCGTAACCCACCATGCTTCAGCGAATGCCGGACGAAGTTGTTGGATTAGGCCTTCGGTTAACTAATCCACCCTACGGCACCTTCACCCCCGCAGAATCGCCAGTGCCAGCGTCTGCGCGCGTGGCACGATGCTGTCGAGCTCGAGATATTCCTCCGGCGAATGGGCGAGGCCGCCGACTGGTCCGACGCCGCAAATCGTCGGCGTCCCCACTGCGGCGGTGAAGCCGGAATCGGCACAGCCGCCGGAGAACTCGCCTTGCAATGTGGTGAGCCCCGCCTGCCTCGCCGCAGCCTGGTAATTTTCGAACAGTGCCTTCGAGCTTTCGCTCTGCACGACGGGCACGAACTCGCCCTTGATCGTCAGCGTCGCGGTGGTGCCGGGCACGTAAGGCGTCGCGATGATCCGTTCGATCTCGGCCATGACAGTGGCGCGATCCCTGGGGTCGACGTAGCGCATGTCGATCTGGCCCTCGGCATAAGGCGCCGTCGTGTTGACCGACTGGCCGCCCGAGATGAGACCGACATTGAGCGTGATGCCCTTGGTGAGGTCGGTCAGCGCGTGGATTTGCGTGATCTTATGCGCGAGCTCGCCGATCGCGCTGATGCCCGCCGCGAAATTGGCGCCGGAATGCGCTGCCTTCCCGGTGATGGCCATATGCATGAAGATGCCGCCCTTGCGGCTGGTGACGACGTTGCCGGTCGGGCGGCCCGGTTCGGAGTTGAACACGGCGCGCGCTGAGCGCCCCTCGCGTTCGATCACCGGCCGCGAGGAGGGCGAGCCGATCTCCTCGTCCGAGGTGATCAGCAGCTTGATCGGATGCGGGTTGCCGCCGAATTTGTGGAAGGCGGTGGCCACGAAGATGTTCATCACAACGCCGGCCTTCATGTCGGCGACGCCGGGCCCATAGGCGCGCTTGTCCTTGATCGTGAACGGGCGCTTGCCGGCCTCGCCCTTGCCGAACACGGTGTCGCGATGCCCCATCAACAGCACCGGCTTCTCGTTGCTTCCGGGCTTGGCCACTTCGGCATGGATGGCATCGCCAAACGTGCCGTGGCTCTCGCGCCGGAACGGAATGCCGTGCTCGGCAAGGTGCCGCTCGAACCGCGCACCGACCGCATCGACGCCTTCCTTGTCATAGGATCCGGAATCGATGTTCACGACGTCGCGCAACAGATCGATCATCGCCTGCCGCTGCGACGCCAGCCAATCGGTGATTTGAGCTTCAGACATGTGTTTCCTCGCGTGGTTCTCGCGAGCGTTATAGGGCCTCGCGCGGCGATGACCTAGTCGCCGGATGCGGTGCGGCCATGTCGCGTGCTGCGAGTTGAGACCCTCGATGTCGTCCTGGCGAAAGCCAGGACGACATCGAGGGTGTGGCGGGCGGGTGAGCCTCCAAAAGAAAATGCCCGGGACTGACCCGGGCATTCGTTCGTCAGCTTTATGTTCTAAGGGGCCCTACGCCCCGATCATCGGCATCCGCGGATACTCACCCGGCGTGCCGGCCGGCGTGACCGGGATGCCGCCGTCGGCATATTCGTTGAGCTTGTTGCGCAGCGTGCGGATCGAGATGCCGAGGATGTTGGCGGCATGGGTCCGATTGCCGAGGCAGTGCTTGAGCGTCTCCAGGATCAAATCGCGCTCGACGTCGGCGACGGTGCGGCCCACCAGCGCGCGCGTCACCTGCTCGGCGGCCATGGTGGCATGCGCCACGGCGGGCGGCGTCTTGGCGAGGTCGAGGCGGTCGCCATCCGGGGTGAGGATCGCATCGGGGCCGATCTCGTCGCCCTGCGCCATCAGCACCGCACGGTGCATGGTGTTTTCCAGCTCGCGAACGTTGCCCTGCCAGCGGTTGGTGGAGAGCACGCGTTTGGCTTCGGCCGAGATGGGGCGCATCGGCACGCCGTTGGCCTCGGCGTATTTCTTCACGAAATGCTGGGCGAGCTCCATGATGTCGGCGGGACGCTCGCGCAGCGGCGGGATCTTCAGGTTCACGACGTTGAGGCGGAACAGCAGGTCCTCGCGGAACGTGCCTTCGCGCACCGCGTCGGCGAGGTTGCGGTTCGAGGTCGCGATGATGCGGATGTCCACCGGCACCGGCTTGGTGCCGCCGACGCGGTCAATCACGCGTTCCTGGATGGCGCGCAGCAGTTTCGATTGCAGGCGGACGTCCATCTCGGAGATTTCGTCCAGCAGCAGCGTGCCGCCGGTCGCTTCCTCGAACTTGCCGATGCGGCGGGCGATCGCCCCGGTGAAGGCGCCCTTCTCGTGGCCGAACAGCTCGGACTCCAGGAGATGCTCGGGGATCGCGGCGCAGTTGATCGAGATGAACGGACGCTTGGCGCGGGCCGAGCGGGTGTGGACGTAGCGCGCCAGCACTTCCTTGCCGGTGCCGGATTCGCCGGTGATCATCACCGAGGCATCGGAGCCTGCGATCTGTTGGGCGAGCTTGATCACCCGCGCCATCGCGTCGTCGCGATAGACCAGTTCGCGGGAATCGTTGGCGACGGCGGCCAGCACCGCTGCGATCAGCTCCGGATCCGGCGGCAGAGGGATGTATTCCTTGGCGCCGGCGTGGATCGCGGCGACCGCGGCGCGGGCATCGTTGGTGATGCCGCAGGCGACGATCGGAGCGTGGATATGCTCGGCCTCGAGCCGCATCACGAGGTCGCGAATGTCGAGGGCGACATCGACCAGCAGGAGGTCTGCGCCCTTGCCGCCGCGCAGCACGCGCATCGCCTGCTCGTGATCCTCGGCATGGGTCACGGTGGCGCCATTCTCCATCGCGATCTTGGTGGCGGTGGTGAGCTGGCCCTTCAATGTGCCAACGATGAGAAGCCGCATGTCAGTCTCCTGTCCGTCTGGTCGCGCTGCCGCGCGTCCATTCTTGCGCTACTAGCTGCGTTCGGTCTTGATGATTTCGGTCATGGTCACGCCGAGCTTGTCCTCGACGAGGACGACTTCGCCGCGGGCGACCAGCTTGTTGTTGACGTAGATGTCGATCGCCTCGCCGACGCGGCGGTCGAGCTCGAGCACGGTGCCCGGTCCGAGCTTGAGCAACTCGCCGACATCCATCTTGGAGCGGCCGAGCACGGCCGAGACCTGCACCGGCACGTCGAAGACGGCTTCGAGATCGGCGGCGACGCGCGAGGCATATTCGTCCTCGTTGTAGCCGACGTCAGCGCCGGCAGGCGGCAACGGGCCGTTGAGATCGGGCAGCGGGACCTGTCCGTCGTTCTCGCTCATGGCTTAGTTCCCCTTGCGGGACGCGATATAGCGTCCGACCATGTCGTCGATCTTGGCCGCGATTGCGCTGCGTTCCAGCACGACGCCGCCATCGGCCCATTCGATCCGGCAGTCGCCGGTGGCAATTTCGGGCTCCGCCAGGATCACCAGCCGGCCTTCGAAGCCGCTCTGCTTGGCGAGCCGCTCCATCTTCTCGCGAGCGACGTCGTAGAGCGCGTCGTTGATGCGGACCACGAGATGCGGAGTCGCGACCAGGTGCGAGAAGCAGTCCTTCACCAGCGCCATGATCTCGCCAAGCGGCTCGGCGGCAACCAGGTCGGCGCACAGCTTTCGCGCCACCGCGACCGCGACGTCGACCGCCTCGGTCTCCATCTTGCTCTCGATGTTGCCGATGCCTGCGGCAATGCCACGGACCGCAATGTTGATCTCTTCCATGGCGAGGGCGACGCGGCGGTCGCTTTCCGCCTTGGCCTCGCGCTGGCCCGCCGCAAAACCGTCCTGATAGGCGCGCGCTTCGGCTTCCGCGACCTTTTGCGCGATCTCTGCCGCGGTTGCGGCCTTTTCGCGCGTCCGGTCGGGCGCGGCGAAGTCGGTATCGAACAGGAATTTGGCCGGGGCGCCCATCAGTATACCAGCTCGTCGTCAGCGCGGTTCTTGGTCAGCATGATCTCGCCCTTGGCGGCGAGGTCCTTGGCGAGGTTGACCAACAGCGCCTGGGCCTCGTCGACGTCGCGCAGGCGGACCGGTCCCATTGCCGCCATGTCGTCCTGCAGCATCTTGGCGGCGCGCGAGGACATGTTGCCGAAGAAGAAGTTGCGGACGTCCTCGTTGGCGCTCTTCAGCGCCACGCCGAGCTTGTCCTTGTCAACGTTGCGCATCAACGTCTGGGCCGAACCGGAATCGAGCTTCACGAGGTCGTCGAAGGTGAACATCAGCGCCTTGATGCGCTCGGCGGATTCGCGGTTGTCCTCTTCGAGCGAGGTGATGAAGCGGGTTTCGGTCTGGCGATCGAAATTGTTGAAGATTTCCGCCATCACCTCGTGGGCGTCGCGGCGGCGGGTCTGCGACAGGTTCGACATGAACTCGGTGCGCAGCGTCTTCTCCACGCTCTCGATCACCTCCTTCTGCACCGCTTCCATCTTCAGCATGCGGTTGACGACGTCGAGCGCGAGGTCTTCGGGGAAGATGCCGAGCACGCGCGCGGCATGCTCCGGCTTCAGCTTCGACAGCACCACCGCGATGGTTTGCGGGTATTCGTTCTTGAGGTAGTTGGCGAGAACCTCTTCCTGTACGTTGGAGAGCTTCTCCCACATGTTGCGCCCCGCAGGGCCGCGGATCTCGTCCATGATGCCGTTGACGCGCTCGGGCGCAAGATATTGCTGCAGCAGTCGCTCGGTGGCGTCGAAATTGCCCATCAGCGCGCCGGAGGCCGACATGCGCGAGACGAATTCGAGCAGCATGTCCTCGACCGTGTCGACCTCGACGGTGCCGAGCGTCGACATTTCCAGCGAGAGCTGGCGTACCTCGTCATCGTCGAGCAGCGACCAGATCTTGCCGCCATATTGCTCGCCGAGCGCCAGCATCAGGATCGCGGCGCGCTTCGGCCCTGCCACGACCTCGGTCTTGCCGCTGCTCGCCCGGCTGCCCGCGCGCTGGCCAAGCGTGGAGATCACGCTGGTGATGTCGTTCGAGTTGGCGTTTTGCAGATTGCCGGCCATGTCAGTTCACTCGATCATTTCGCGGGTTCGGTCAGCCATTGACGGATGATGGCGACGGTTTCGTTGGGGTTGCGCTCGGCGAGCTCGCCGACGCGATGAACGGACTGGGCATGGACCTGGCCCTGGACGGTGGCGACGTCGATCGCGCTCGCGGTGCCGCTCGGTATCAGCGCCTGGCCGCCGGCCGGTGCAGCCTCTTCGGAAGCTGCGGGGCCCGCCAGGACGCCGCTGATGGCGGCCGCGACCTCGTCGGAGGCGAGGATGCGCTTTACCAGCGGACGGATCACCATGAACATCACGACCAGGCCGAGCATCATCATCACGCCGAGCTCGACGAAGTACATGATGTCGTCCTTGGTGAACTGCAGCATGCCGAGGAAGCCAGACGGTTCGGCGATCGGGGTGGTGGAGGGGGCGTCGGCAAAGCGCAGATTGACGACCTCGACCTGGTCGCCCCGCTTCTGATCGAAGCCGATCGCCGAGCGAACCAGGGTGGCGATGCGGTCGAGCTGCTCCTTGGTGCGGTCCGTGTAGGCGAGTTCGCCCTTGTCGTTCTTGGTGTAGATGCCATCGACCAGCACCGCGACCGAGATGCGATTGACTCTTCCGGCCTCGGTCACCTCGGTCTTGGTGGTGCGGGAGATCTCGTAATTGTTGGTTTCTTCGCTCTTCTTGCTTTGGTCCTTCGCTGCCACGCCGCTGTTCTGCTGCTGGCCGGGGAGCTCGTTGTTGACCGTGACCTGGCCGTTGTTGTCGGCGGTCATGCTCTGCTCTTCGCGGGTCTGGGTCGAGCGCAGCACGCGGCCTTCGGGATCGAACTTGTCCGAGGTCTGGGTGATCTTGTTGAAGTCGAAATCCGCGGAGAGCTGGACGCGGGCGCGGCCGGAGCCGACCACGGAGGAGACGATGTCCTCGACCTGCTTGCGCAGCCGCTTTTCGAAGGCGACGCGCCGGTCGTCGCCTGCAGCCTGCTCCGGATCGGTCTGGGCACCGTCGGCGAGCAGCTGGCCGGCCTCATCCACGATGGAGACCCGCTGCGGCTTCAGGCCGTTGACGGCGGAGGCGACGAGGTGGCGGATGGCGCGGATCTGCTGGGCTTCGAGCGAGCCTCGGACCCGCACCACGATCGAGGCCGACGGCTCCGGCGCCTCGCGCGCGAACAGTGGGCGCTCGGGTAGTACTAGATGGACGCGGGCGGCCTGGATCCGGTCGATGGCGCGGATGGTGCGGGCGAGCTCGCCCTCGAGCGCGCGCAGATGATTGATGTTCTGGACGAAAGAGGTGGTGCCGAGCGCATCCGACTTGTCGAAGACCTCGTAGCCGACGCCGCCGCCCTTGGGGAGGCCGCCCTCGGCGAGCTTCATGCGCAGGCGAGTGACCTTGTCCTTCGGCACCATGATGATGGTACCCTCATTGCGCAGCTCGAACTGGATGCCCTGGCGTTCCAGGTCTTTGATAATGCTGGAAGAATCTTCGACGCTGAGGTCGGTGAACAGCGTCGTCATTTGCGGCGTGGTGACGCGCATGATGACGAAGGCAAAGAAGCCGACGAGCGCGGCGGTGACCGCGATCATCGCCCCGAACCGGGCGGCGCCAATACCCTTTAAGAAGTCCGCAAGACCTTGCAAGCAACCGCCCCGACAGATTCGGCTGCTTTCACTGGAAAGGCCGACTGGGCAATTATTGCCTAGGTGATGGTTTCGATATGGTTAACGAAGGTTAAGAGCTCGGACAAAAGTCGCGCCAAACGCAAATATGAAAAAAATCGACCTCGCGGGGCGAGGCCGATTTTCGTCAAAAGCAGCAGATTTCCGGATCGCTTACTGGCGATATTGCTGGATGCGGGTGGTGCGAAGACCCGCCAGACCGTGCTGGTCGATGGAAAACTGCCAGGAGAGGAATTCGTCGACCGTCAGGGTATAACGGCTGCAGGCCTCCTCGAGCGAGAGAAGTCCGCCACGAACCGCGGCTACGACTTCGGCCTTGCGTCGGATGACCCAGCGTTTGGTGCCGGGTGCGGGCAGATCTGCAATCGTCAGCGGACTGCCGTCCGGCCCGATGACGTATTTTACCCTCGGGCGATGGGGTTCTGTCATGGCGTACTCACAAACTCTCAACCACTGAACTCACGCCGTAACCCTACGCGTGCCGGCTTAAAAATCCGCTAAGCCTAAGGCTTCAATACAATTCTCGTTGAATCCGGCTGGAACGAAGCCGGCCCGGCGGGCTGAGAACGCGCTTTCAGCCGGCTGAGCGGGGTCTTCGTAAATACTTTACTAACGAACGGGGCCTGCGTTGACGTCGCAAGGGCCTCAATTGTCGTCCTGACGAGAGTCAGGACCCATGACCCCAAGGAGAAGTTTGACGAAGACGTGGGGTTACATCCTCGCCTTGAAACGATCTTCGGTGGCTATGGATCCTGGCTTTCGCCAGGACGACACCAAGTTTGTAGAAGCACTATTCAGCCTCTGCCTCAGCTGCCGCTGCTGCTGCTGGCCGCCACCACGCTCTTCACCTGGCTCAGCGTGTAGCTGTTGCCGTCGATCGAGAGCAGCGGTGGCGATTGGGTCAGGTCGACGGAACTCACCGTGCCCTGCACCTGCGCGGCGACGCCGACAGAATTGCCCGACGCGTCCTTGCCGGTCGCCGTGATGGTGTACTTGCCGTCAGGCCATTGTGTGCCGTCGTTGCCCTGGCCGTTCCAGGTGAAGGGAATGTCGCTGCCTTGGCCGGCGGTATATTGGCCGGTGAAGACGGTCTGGCCGGTGGAATTGGCGATGGAGATATTAACCGTGGCGCTGGAGGGCACGTTGAGGTGCCAGGTCACCGAGGACTGCGACATCGTCGCGGTGGTGCCGTCGACCACCGCGGTCTTGCCGACGAAATCCAGCGCCTGCGTCGCCTGCGTGGTCTGTTGCAAGGTGACGAGCTGCGACAGCGAGTCGTTGGTCTTCAGTTGTTGCTCGACGCCGGCGAACTGCACCAGCTGCTGGGTGAACTGGTTGGTGTCGAGCGGATCGAGCGGATTCTGGTTCTGCAGCTGCGTGGTCAGCAGCGTCAGGAAGGTCTGGAAGTTGCCGGCGAGCGTTGCGCCCGTGGACGAGCTCAGGCTCGAGCTCGACGAGGATGATGACGAGGTCGGCGTCGTACCGGAGACGACTGACGGTGCGGTGGCGGCATTCGTGGTGGTCATTGCCTGATACTCCTCACACTCTGATATCGACGCCGCTGCTCGATCCGAGCATGCGGCCATAGCTGCGGCCGACGGGGGCGCTCGCGGCCTGATCGTCTTCGCTGATGATCAGCCGGCGCGAATTGCTGCCATTGTCGTTGTTCTGGCCGGCGTTCTGGCCCGACGAGTTCTGGTCGCGCAGGCTGAAGGAGAGCCCGTTGCTGCCGGTCTTGAGGCCGGCATCGTCGAGCGCCCGCTGCAATTGCGGCGCGTCCTGCCGCAGCATCTGCAGCGTCTCCGGCTTCTCGACGGTGAGATGCGAAGTGACCTGGCCGTTGCGGTCGACATTGATGCGGACGTCGATACGGCCGAGATCGACAGGATCGAGGCTGATGTCGAAGCGAGTCTTTCCGGCGCGCGCGGCAGCGGCGATCTCGACCGGGATGCCGGCGATCGGCACGGCGTTCGGATTGGCCGCGGTCGCGGTGAGTGTCGCGGTGGAAGCGGTGGCCATCGATGTCGTCGTGGTCAGCGGCGTCTGCACGGCGTTCGCTGCCTGCGTGCTGACGTCGGTGGTCGCAGCGGCAACCGCTTGCGTATCGGCATGCGCATGTGTGGTGGGCGCGGCCGGCACGGCGTCAGCGGTGCGATTGGCCGCATCGGCCTTCGCGTCGGTCGCGGCCGCGTCAGTCTGCGGCTTTGAGCCTTGCGGATGCGCGGCGGCGTTGGTCGCCGCGATCGTCGCGGTTGCGGGATTTTGGGCCGTGGTCGCGGCCTGTGCGGTGTTGCCGGCGTCCTGGCCGATATTGGAGACGTCGGTCTGGCCTTGCGCAGTCGCGACCGCCTTGAACGAGGTCTTCGGCGTGCCCTGGTCGACCGCGGTGACCTGCGCGGCCTTCGCCGTGACATCGGTTGCGGTGCCGTCGGTGTTCGCAACCGCCACCTCGGTGAGTGCGGCCTTCGCATCGGTGGTCTTGCCATCGCCGGTCTTGGCGATCTTGCCGGACGCGTCCGTCTTGGTGCCGGCGATCTGCGCCGTGGTCGAGGCGCTGGCGGCGATGCCGGCAGCTGCAATCGTCAGCGGCGAAGAAACAGCGTTGGCGGCCTGGTTCGCCGCGGCATTCGGGTCGACCGGCACCGCGGGCGCGGCAACCGGAACGGCGGTCGGATCGGGCGTTGCGGCCGGCGTCGCGGTCTGCGCGGCGGCCGAGGCGTCCACCGCGGCGGCGAGGCCGTCGGTGCTGTCGGTCTTGGTGTCCTTGGTGCCGTCCTTGGTGTCGCCCGACTTATCGCCCGACTTGGCGGTGGAAGCGTCGGCCTTGTCCTTGGCCTTGCCATCGGCCTTGGCCGGAGCGGCCGACGTGTCGCTGGCGGCCGTCGTTGCCTGGGAATTCGTGTCGTCGCTCGCCTTGCTCTGCGAGGATTGGTCGGTCGAGGAGCTGTTGCTCCGGTCCGACGAGGAGGACGACGACGTGGAGGACGCGTCGCTGTGCCGCGGCGCGTTGTCCTGGCTGGAGGATTGGGCGCTGTTGCTGATGGCCTGGGTGTTGCTGTCGACCAGGTCGCCGAAGGAGGAACTCGGCGCCTGGTCCTTGGTCTGCGGCCGGGCAGGCTTCTGCTGCACGCTGGAGACCTGCGCACTTGCCGCTACGTCTGATGTACTACCGACCACAGGCGACCCCTTGAAAACATCTTCGGGTCAGGAGATCAGCAAGGAGCGGGCCAATCCCTCTCGCTGAAAAATTACATAGTAGAATCAATTATTTGCTCAATTATCCCGGCCGCCGCCACCCCGCCTCTGGCCCCGTCATTTCTGCCGCCCCGGCAAGAATTGCCTGAAAGCGCGGGGCCGGCATGATTGCTTCACCGGAAGGCCGCCTATATTAAAGGGTGCTCTCAGCCGCTTTCGACCGGGCCAGCCAGTGCCCCCGAGGGAACCAAGGGGTTCCCGGGGACCGCTGCCGTCCCGGTCCAAGCGATCGGGAAGCGCAACAGGAATCGCGGGAAACGCCGCCGTCACGTCAGCTTAAGCCCATGCTCAACAGTCTGGATCTCGAAGGCCGTCCTGAGGATACCAGGGTCGTCGTTGCCATGTCGGGCGGCGTCGACTCCTCGACGACGGCTGCGCTGCTCAAGGCCGAGGGTTACGACGTCGTCGGCATCACGCTCCAGCTCTACGATCATGGTGCGGCCACCCACCGCAAGGGCGCCTGCTGCGCAGGCCAGGACATCCACGACGCCCGCGACGTCGCGGCCAAGCTCGGCATTCCCCATTACGTGCTCGATTACGAAGACCGCTTTCGCGAGTCCGTCATCGACAACTTTGCCGACTCTTACGCGCTCGGCGAGACGCCGGTGCCGTGCATCGAGTGCAACCGATCAGTCAAATTCCGCGACCTCCTCAAGACAGCGCGCGAGCTCGGCGCCCAGGCGCTCGCCACCGGCCATTACGTCGCCTCGCGCCGCCGCGAGGACGGCTCGCGCGCGCTGGTCTGCGCTGCTGATGCCGATCGCGACCAGAGCTATTTCCTGTTCGCGACCACGCAGGAGCAGCTCGACTTCCTGCGCTTCCCGCTCGGCGACATGACCAAGCCCGAGACGCGCGAGCTCGCGCGCCGCTTTGGTCTGTCCGTCGCCGACAAGCACGACAGCCAGGACATCTGCTTCGTGCCGACGGGCCGCTACACCGACATCATCACGCGCCTGCGTCCGAACGCGATGGACCCTGGTGACATCGTCGATCTCGACGGCCGCGTGCTCGGCCAGCATCACGGCATCGCCAATTTCACCATCGGCCAGCGCCGCGGCCTCGGGATCGCGGCCGCCGCGCCGTTTTACGTGGTGCGGCTCGATGCCGCCAATCGCCGCGTCGTCGTCGGCCCGCGTGAGGCTCTGAAGATGCATCGCATCACCTTGCGCGACGTCAACTGGATCGGCGGCGGCGATATCGACAGCGCCATCGGAGCCGGCCTCGAGCTGTTCGTCCGCGTGCGATCCACTCGCGCGCCGCAGCCGGCGTGGCTGCGCGGTGCAAACGGCCATTACGAGGTCGAGCTCGTCGCCGGCGAAGAGGGCGTCTCGCCGGGACAAGCCTGCGTGTTCTACGACGCAGCCAGCGGGCAGGCGCGCGTGCTCGGCGGCGGCTTCATCCAGAGCGCTGCCGCAAAGGTCGCTACGAGCACGGCGAGGCCGCTCGTCGAGGCGGTCCGCGGCTAAAAAAATTCCGGGGCAGGGGGCATGGCAGCAGACATCTCGCGGGCCGGGGTCGAGAAGGCCTATGGCCGCTGGGCGCCGGTCTATGATCTCGTATTCGGCAAGGTGTTCGATGCCGGAAGGCAGTCGACCATCGCGGAGGCCGACCGCATCGGCGGCCGCATCCTCGACGTCGGCGTCGGCACCGGTCTTTCGCTGTCGGATTATTCGCGCACCACGAAGATCTGCGGCGTCGACATCTCCGAGCCGATGCTGCGCAAGGCGCAACAACGCGTGCGGAGCATGCGCCTCTCCAATGTCGAAGTGCTCTCGGTGATGGACGCGAAGAACCTTGCGTTTCCCGACGCCTCCTTCGACGCCGTGGTGGCGCAATATGTCATCACCGCCGTGCCCGATCCCGAAGGCACGCTCGACGAATTCGTGCGCGTGCTCAAGCCCGGCGGCGAGCTGATCCTGGTCAACCACATCGGCGCGGAAAAGGGCCTGCGCAAGCTCTCCGAGCTCGCCTTCGCGCCGCTCGCCCGTCGCCTCGGGTGGCGCCCGGAATTCCCGTGGGCCCGCCTGGTGAACTGGGCCGCCAAGCACGGCGGCGTCACCCTGGCAGAGCGCCGCCCCATGCCGCCGATGGGGCACTTCTCGCTGATCCGCTACCACAAATCGTAATGTCGAGCATGATCCGGAAAAGTGTGAAGCGGTTTTCCGATCAGATCATGCTCAAAACGAAGACGAAAGCGCGATCACATCGCGCTTTTGGGTGGGAACAGCGCGCGGGCTCCGCGCGTTTCCCTCCCATGCGCACGACAGCAAACATCATCCTGGCAAGCCTCGTGATCGCAGCCTTTGGGCCTGCGATCGCGCAGGCCCCGCCCGCCCCGGCGACGCCGCCGCAAATGACCGCGCCGCCATCCCCGCAACACGTCGCCGACTGCGCCCCGCAGGACCGCCCGAACCGCGCCACCGCGCCGGACGGCACCACCACCGGCCAGTCCCGGGAACCGCTCGGCGACAAGCTCGCAAAATCCGACGGCGTGCTCTGCCCACCCGCCGGCGTGGACCCCGAAATGCACGCTCCGGCGCCGAGCACCGACGGCAGCATGCCCGTCGTCCCGCCCCCCGGCAGCCCCGGCGGCGACCAGACGGTCCGGCCGAAATAGGGGATTTCTTCCTTCGCCTCTCCCCGCCCGCGGGGAGAGGCCGGAATCCGCGCAAGGCGCGGATTCCGGGTGAGGGGGACTCTCCACGAGTCCGGTGGCCAAAGGTCGGATTCCGCTGCCAAATCAGCCAAGTCACATCTCAAGCGACCTTGGCTTGACTTCCCACCGCCCCCCTCATTATATGCCGCGCGTTCGCGAGATCGGCCGTTTTCGGCCTCCGCGATCCCTGTGGCGGGGTAGCTCAGCTGGTTAGAGCACGGGAATCATAATCCTGGGGTCGGGGGTTCGAGTCCCTCTCCCGCTACCAATCATCTCCCCAAGTTCCGACTTGATAACTTGATAGGCCTTACCCGAACCTGATGCAGGGCACCGGGTCTGTTTGCATGGAGCGTCGGTTCTGACGTTGACGCACGAACGCGCCGCATCCCGCGCACCTCCGCTCGTCGCGCCGTTGCCGGTTAGGCCGTCGTCCACAGGGCCACGCGTGCTGTTGACCATCAGCGGTCACTGATATCGATGCGGCGTGCTCCGCGCTTCGGGAAATCGGTGTCGATCTGCTCACTGGCCCGATCGATCGTCCATGGGGACGGCGAACCGCATGCTTCGCCGACCCTTCAGGATGAGGCGTGCACTTGCGAAACCCATCATCCCTCGTCCGCGGACAGACCCTTGTTGGGCTTCGCTTCGCTCTACCAATCCTACATACTACACACTGATCAAATCCGGAGCGAACCGATTCCCCAGCTCATCTTCGGCCTGGCCTACCTGCTGATCCTGACGCGCTTTATTTGGCCGCTACAATTGCCGCTCTCGATCAAGATCGTGGCGGCGGCGCTCATCTTGGTCGCGTTGCAGTTTCACCGGTGGAGCAAGCTCTCGTCGGGTTCAGTGTTCTCTCCGGAGTTTCCGCGTCCAGTGGTCGCTCTCTTCAATTGGGCGTTCGGCGCGATCGTCCTGCTGGCGCTGCTGCAATTGCTGCTCGATGCCGGACTTCTGGTCGGAATGCTGATCCATGGCGGCATCGTGAGCGCGCCTGATGGCGTCCGCTACGGATTGGCGGGGCTGGCCGGCATCGCAGCGGCAATCGGCGTCCATCAGGCGATGCGGATTCCGCCGCTGAAAGACATCGAAGTCGGTATCCGCGGACTTCCGCGGCAATTCGACGGATACACAATTCTGCAATTGACCGATCTCCACATCAGCCGGCTGTTTCCCGCCTCATGGGCGCGCGCCGTCGTCGAGCGGTCGAACAAGCTCGGCGTCGATCTGATCGCGATCACAGGGGACCTGATCGACGGCACTCTCGATGCGCGACGCGCCGACATTGAGCCACTGCGGGATCTGAAGGCGACCGACGGCGTCTATGTGATCTCGGGCAATCACGAGTACATCTTTGGCTACGGCCCATGGATGGCGCGCTTCGCCGAACTGGGACTGCTGTCGCTCGAAAACACGAGCATCATTCTGGATCGCGACGGTGGCCAACTGGCTGTTGCAGGGATCACCGACCGGGCGTCGCGCCACAGAGGGCCTGTCAGGGATCATGCTGCCGCTCTCGAGGATGTTCCCAACGGCGTCCCCGTCATCCTGCTCGATCACCAGCCGAGCGACGCGCGGCACGCTGCGAAGCTCGGCGTGGCTCTGCAACTGTCCGGACACACGCACGGCGGATTGATCCTCGGGATCGACCGGCTGGCCGCACGCGCCAACGCCGGCTTCGTATCGGGTCGTTACGATGTCGACGGGATGACGCTTTATGTGAACAACGGCACCGGCTTGTGGCCGGGCTTTGCGCTGCGGCTCGGTCGCCCCTCCGAGTTGACCCGGATCACGCTGCGCCCAGCGGGCGCCACCTGACCGTAGACGTTCGGCCACTGCAATCTTGGTTCGTCGGGCAAAACACCCGCCACCCTGTCAATCGTCTCAACGACGGGCAGATCTGATAGTCACGGCACAACCAGCTTCTTGCGGATGGCATACCGGACCAGTTCGGCCGTTGACGACATCCCGAGCTTGCGCATTGCCGAGGCACGATGAGTCTCGACCGTCTTCACGCTCAGCTTCAGAATGACGCTTATGGATCTGTTGGTATGCCCTTCCGCAATCAATTGGACGATGCTTTGCTCGCGCGACGTTAGCAGCATGCCCGACTTGCCCTGCTTGTTGAGCTGGTAGTCGTGCAGGAGTTTCTCCACAAGGGCGCTGGTAAAATAGGGTCTCCCGTCGAGCAGCGCCTCGATTGCGAAAATGAGGTGCTTCTTGGCATCCGACTTGAACAGAAAGCCACGTACGCCGGCCAGAACCGCTTCCGTCAGCAGTTCCTCGTCTTCATGCATCGTCAAGATCAAGACTTCCGTACGCTGATGAAGCGCCCTGAGACGGCGACTGACCTCCAGTCCGTTGATGAGGGGCATCGAATAGTCGACGATCACGATGTCGGGCCTCGCCTCCAAAGCCAACGCAATGGCCTGCTCTCCATTGCTGGCTTCGCCCGCAACAATCCAGTTCGACTGCATTTCAACGATTGCGCGAAGCCCGGAGCGCACGACTTCATGATCATCCGCAATCAAGATGCGTTTCACGGGCGTCGTTCTTTCCAGTCACAATCGAGCAGATGACCGGCGGCGGCAAAGTCGAACGATCCTATCGATCGTCCGCCGCAGGGTTATCCTACAAAACCCTGAAATGCCTCTGCGAATGTACTCAGCTGGCGCGTTTGCCCCTGACATCTCCGGGGCCAATGCGCCCTCACGCCTCGACGAGTGACGCCCGTACGGCGTATCGGACCAGGCCGGCAGTTGAATTCACGTCCAGCTTGCGCATAGCCGCCGCCCGATGCGCCTCTGTCGTCTTGACACTGAGGTTCAGGATCGCGCTGATGCTCTTGTTGCTGTAACCCTCGGCGACCAGCTTGACGACGAGCTGCTCGCGCGGAGTGAGCCCGTGATACTTGTCGGCATTGCCGCAGGATGCCCGGTTCGCCCCATTCGGGCAACTCACGCTGCAAAACCGCCTGTGCACCAGAAGCGATTCGACGGCCGCCAGCAGCAATCTGTTCGCATCCGATTTGACCAGGAACGCGCGTGCACCGGCCTCGAATGCCTGCTCTGCAAGCAGGCCGGAGTTGTGCACCGTGAAGATCAAGACTTCCGTCTGCAACGGATATTCTCTGATCCGCCTCGCGACCTCCACGCCGGTCATTCGCGGCATTGAGAAATCCACGATCGCGACATGCGGCTGACTTTCGATTGCGGCGCTCAACACCTTGCCGCCGTCGTTCACCTCGGCGACCACTTCCCAGTCCGTTCGTTGTTCGAGCACCGCTCGCAAGCCCGATCGCACGGCATCGTGATCATCAGCGATAAGAAAACGCTTCATGTCAGAGGACCCCAGGGTCATTCACACGGCGGCCCGGCTTGAACTGCTCTATTTTCGCTTGCCGCCGGTGTTCAGTGTTCTTCTTCCCTCATAGCGTTCTTGTGGTTCTCGTATGCCAGTGCTGGCCTTTCGCTTGTTGCGCCTGTTCGTCGTCAGTCCATGTGGAAACACCGCGCGAAGTATCGTGCCGGAGCGGCGCGCTGTCGTATCGGAGCAAATGTCGAGCGAACCTCCGATTTGCTGGAGTCTCGCTCTCATTGCGGGAATTCCAACGCCGATCGATATCGCCTTCGCGCCCGGCTTGGCGTGGTCCGCGTGAAGCCCGCACCCGTTGTCGCTGATCGTCAGCCGAAGTTCGCTCTCGGCCACATCAAGGACGATACCCACTTCCGTCGCCTTCGCATGACGAAACACGTTCGTGAGGGCCTCCTGAACGACTCGCAGGATCGAGCGCTGCTTTTCGTAAGGCAACAGATCGACGTCTGACGCGATTCTGGTCGTGACCCGCAGCGACGTGCGCGCCGCGAAACCATCTGCGTAGTGCTCGATCGTGGCCTTCAGCCTCTCGAGCGTCAGATCCTGCGGATGCAGCAGATAGGCAAAGGCGCGAATTTCCCTCAGCGCTTCGTCGATCGATGCGTCGATCTCCTGGCAAAGCCGCTCGGCCCTCACCGGATCGCCCAGGCTCCGCCGGATTCGCATCAGGCCCAGGCTCGCAGCGATCAAATGCTGGCATGTCGAATCGTGCAGATCGGAAGCAATCCGCTGCTGGATATCCTCCTGAATGGACGCCAAATTGAAACTCGACGGCGTGCCCTCCACGCGTCCGGTCGCGTTTTCGAAGGCGCCATTGCGCACGAGGCGATGGCTGCCGATCAACCGGGTGGCCGTAGACCCGGTCAGGGGATCCGTGACCGGAACGATGGTCGTCTCCATATTCTGCCGCTGACTGCCGAATCCAAGACGATGACAAGTCCTGACCTCCGTTCCTTCTGCGAGACAGGTGCGAAGGGTTTTGCAAACCGTTCTGGCGTCTTCCTTGCTCAGGCAATCGGAGACGTCCATCTCCCGGATGGCTTCCGACGAAATACCGAGCTGAGCCTCAAACGCCGGATTGATCCCCTCATACACGAAGCCGCCTCCAGGCGAGGGACGTACTGCAAAGAGAAGATCGGCTGAGGACATCCAGTACAGGCGGTCGCTGGTATGTTCCGACCCAAGCCGCAGCCACTCCCTGACGCCCGGACGATCGATCTCGCTGGAGGAAGAGCTATGTGGCTTCACGGCACGCACTCACGTCCCCGGCGACGTTCGACACTGAATCTCAATATCGAGCGTCTCCTACCTGCCCAATTGGGCGAAGCGAACGAATGCGCGCCCGTGGGGCAACCGCTGTTATACACCGTTAGGTTGAAGATACAAATAAAGTTGCACTGCTGCAGGACCGAGTTCTCGAATCTGTGACATCCGTCAGGTTCGAGTATGCAGTTTGTGCCGCAGTCCGACAGTGAAATTCAAATGCGATGAAATAGACGCGCAAGTGCTGCAAATGGTCTTCGCGAACGATACGCGGAGATGGTGCGCTCCGCTGTATGCCGAAGCGGCGCGCGGCCGTAACACCCCAGCCGCGGCCGATCCCACGCGATCCGCCTAATAGTCCACCGCGTCCCTGGTAATCGGACAGGTCATGCAGTGTCCCCCTCCGCGGCCCCGCCCCAATTCGGCGCCGACGATGGTGATCACCTCGATCCCCTCCTTGCGCAACAGCGTGTTGGTATAGGTGTTGCGGTCATAGGCGAACACGACACCCGGCGACGCGCAAACCAGGTTGGCTCCGCTGTCCCACTGCGTTCGCTCGCGCATATAGGCGTTGCCGCCCGTCTCGACAACGCGCAGCTTCTTCAGGCCGAGCGATTCGGCTACGACGTCCACGAACGGCTTTTCGTCCTTCCGCAGTTCGATGCCGGTGGCATTGTTGGCCGGCCGATAGGAGTACGCCGTGATGTTGTTGACGATATCAGGATAGAGCAGCACGCAGTCGCGGTCGGCGAAGGTGAACACGGTGTCGAGATGCATCGCGGCGCGCAACTTCGGCATGGCAGCCACGATGATGCGCTCGGCTGCCTTCTGCTTGAACAGAGCCGCAGCGAGCTGGCTGATCGCCTGACGCGAGGTGCGTTCGCTCAACCCGATCAGCACATTGCCCTTGCCGATCGGCATCACGTCGCCTCCTTCGAGTGTGGCCAGTCCGTGATCCCTGGTCGGATCGCCCCACCAGACATTCACCTTCCCGGCGAAGTCCGGGTGGAACTTGTAGATCGCCGTCGTCAGGATCGGCTCTTCGTGGCGCGCAGGCCAATACAGCGAGTTGAGCGTGACCCCGCCGTAGATCCAGCAGGTCGTATCCCGCGTGTACAGCGTGTTCGGCAATGGCGGCAGCAGATACTCGGTCATGCCCGCGGCCTCGCGGACCAGCTTGAGCGTCTCGCCGCCATGTGCGTCCGGGAAATCATGGGTTGACACGCCGCCGATCAGCGTTTCCGCAAGGTCACGCGGCTTGAGGCCTTCGAGGTAGGAGCGAAGCTCGTCGACGAGACCAAGACCGACCTGGTCGGGAACGACCTGGTTGTCGAGAATCCACTTCCTGGCCTCGGGGATCGCGACCGTTTCGGCCAGCAGGTTGTGCATCTCGACGACGTCGACGCCGCGGTCGCGCATCTTCTGCACAAAGTCGAAGTGATCGCGCTTCGCGTTTTCGACCCACAGCACGTCGTCAAACAGCAGGGTGTCGCAATTCGACGGCGTGAGGCGCTGATGGGCGCGGCCGGGCGAGCAGACCATCACCTTCCTCAACTGGCCGACCTCTGAATGGACCCCGAACCGAGCCGAGGTGTCCGATGTCTGCTTTGCCATGGGGAGTCTCCCGGGTGTTGCCTGCTCAAATGGTGATGTAGCCAGTGACCAATCCGTGGATCCCAACAGCAGCGCCGGCTGCGACTGCGACGAAGATGCCCCACTCGACGGCGGTAAAGACCTTCGCCTTCTGCTCGAAGCGTGCCCAGAAATACAGTGCCGTGCCGGGGGCGTAGAGAATGGCGGCCAGCAGCAGGTATTTCATTCCGGCTGCATAGATCAGGAACAGCGTGTAGATAACGGCAATGCCGGTGAAGATCATGTCGCGTCGGCGCTGGTCAGGACGCTTCTCGTAGGTCTCGCCCCGCCTGACCAGCAGGAGACCGTAGGCGGCGACCAGAAAAAACGGGATCAGGTTCATGACGCTCGTCAAATTGAGCATCAGCGCAAAAGCGTCCCGGGACCAGTAGGTGCTGATGACGAAGAGCTGGACGATCACATTCGTCAGCCACAGTGCCGCGGCCGGGACCTTGTTCGCATTCTCGGTGCCGAACAGGGCAGGCATGTCCCTGGTCCGGCCGGCCGCCGAGAGCACCTCGGCGCAGATCAGGGACCATGCAAGATAGGCCCCGAGCACCGAGACAAGCAGCCCGATGCTGACGAAGACCGCGCCCCAATGCCCGACCACCGCCTCGAGCACCGTCGCCATGGACGGCTGCCGCATCTCGGCGATTTCCGCGCGGGGAAGCACCGCGTAAGGCAGCATGGTGACGAGCACCATGAGACTGGTGACGATCACAAAGCCCAAAATCGTCGCCGCGCCAACGTGGGATCGTTCCTTGGCGTAGCGTGAATAGACGCTGGCGCCTTCGATCCCGAGGAACACGAACACCGTGACCAGCATGGTCGCGCGGATCTGGTCGAAGAGACCCTTGTCAGGCATGCCTTCGCCGCCCCAGAAATTGGCGCGGAACATGTCGCCTTTGAACGCAAACACGAGAATGACGATGAAGACCAGGATCGGCACGATCTTGGCGACCGTGACGACGGTGTTGATTGCCGCGGCTTGCTGCACACCGCGCAGGATCATGAAGTGAAACAGCCAGATCCCGACCGATGCCACGATGATCGCGACGACGGTATTGCCGTCGCCAAACACCGGAAAGAACGCGCCCAGCGTCGATTTGATCAGGACCCAATAGGAGACGTTGCCAATGCAGCTTCCCGTCCAGTAGCCGAGCACGGACAGGAATCCCGGATAATTGCCGAATCCTGCCTTCGCATAGGCATAGACACCGGCGTCGAGATCGGGTTTTCGTTCCGCCAGCGACTGGAAGACGCGGGCCATTGTGTACATGCCCCCGCCGGCAATGCACCAGGCGAAGATGGCGCCGAACGGGCCGGTGGCGATGCCGAAGGTGCGGGGCAACGAGAAGATGCCCGAGCCGACCATCGAGCCGACCACCATCGCGGTCAACGCGAACAGAGAGAGCTTTTGGATTGACGGCGTCCCAGTCATGGGAAGACCTCGCGACACGCGGGTGCGCTACATCCTGGCCGATAGACTAGCCCGGTCGCTGCACCATGCGCCTTGGGGGGAGCCCGGAATATCGGGTGATCACCTAGTCGAGGGCCGGGATTTCCCTCGCCGGAAACAACGGTTCAAGACGGCGACGCTGCAGGTGCCCCGGCGCGTTCCTTCTCGCCGAAACAGGCCACGTACATTGTCGGCAGCAGGACCAAGGTCAGGACGGTCGCAACCAGCAGGCCGCCCATGATGGCAACGGCCATCGGTCCCCAGAATACGGTTGGAGCAATCGGGATCATGCCGAGAACCGTCGATACCGCCGTCAGCATGATAGGACGGAAGCGGGAACTACTGGCATCCACCGCCGCTTCCCAGGGACTCTTGCCCTGCGCGCGCTCCGCATCGATCTGGCCAATCAGGATCACAGCGTTCTTGCAGATCATGCCAAGCAAGGCGAGAACGCCCAGAATCGTGACAAAGCCCATCGGTCTGCCGGAGAGCAACAAGGCGGCGACGACGCCGATCATGCCGAGTGGCGCCACGCTTGCGACCATCAATAGCCGCGGAAAGCTCTGCAACTGGACCATCAGAACCGTGAACATGACGAACAGCATCATGGGCACCACGGCGAGTACGGACGCCTGCGATCTCCGGCTTTCTTCCACGGTCCCGCCGACGACCACTTCGTAAAAAGCGGGTAGCGTCTTTCTCAACCGTTCGATGGCTGGCGATAGAGCATCCACCACCGAATTCGGCAGCGATCCTCCGTTGATGTCGGCACGCACTGTCAACGTCGGAACGCGGTCGCGTCGCCAGATCAGCGGATTTTGCTGTTGAAATTCGAACGTCGCAAACTGGCTGAGCGACACGGTCCTTCCACCAGGCAGCGGCACTTGAAGCGTCCGCAGATTGGACAGCGAGATGCGCTGTTCGTCGACTGCGCGGGCCACCACGTCGACCAGATAGACGTCGTCGCGAACCTGGGTGACGATTGCGCCTGAAATCACGGTGTTCAGCACGGTCGATATCGCCTGCGAGCTCAGTCCGAGACGACGCGCTTCATCCTGATCGACGCGAATGCGCAGCTCGCGCGCCGGCTCCATCCAATCGAAATTGATGCTCTTGGTCCGGGGATCGGAAGCGAGGATCTGCCCTACCTTGAGAGCGAACTCACGTACCTGCTCGACATCGGGTCCGCTCACGCGATATTGCAAGGGCCATCCGACCGGCGGGCCGAGGCCGAGCGGCGAAACCGACGCGACCGCAGCCGGAAATTCCTCCGCGAGCAGACGCTCCAGTTTCACATGCAGGCGCTCGCGCGCTGCAACGTCCTTTGCCACGACGACCGCCTGTGTGAAGAAATCGTTCGGAAGCTCTGCGTTGAGTGGAAGATAGAAGCGGATTGCACCACGTCCCACATTGGTGCTCCAGTGATGCACGTCCGGGTCGCCGGCCAGAGCCGCGTCCAGACGCTTCGCTGCGGCTTCGCTGGCAAAGATCGATGCATTCTGGGGCAGGCTGAGATCCACAAGCAATTCAGGCCGGTCGGACGACGGAAAAAACTGTTGCGGTATCAACGGAAGCGCGAGAACGGAGGCGACGAAGAGCGCCAGCGAGACCGCGATCGTCAACCATTTGGCGCGCATCGCCAGCGTGAGACAGCTCCGATAAAGGCGGAATATCCTGCCGGGCTCAGCGGAGTTCTTCTGCTTCGGTGGAACAAGAATGAGCACGCCCAGCAACGGCGTGAAGATCACGGCAACGAACCACGACACGAGGAGCGCGATCGCGACGACGGCAAACAGCGAGAACGTATATTCGCCGGCCGAACTCGCCGCAAAGCCAACCGGAATGAAGCCCGCGATTGTCACCAGCGTTCCAGCGAGCATGGCAAAGGCGTGGCTGCGATAGGCGAACGTCGCGGCGTCGACCTTGCTGTCGCCTTGCGCCAGCCGAGTGAGCGTTGCATCGGTCGTCGTCATCGCATCGTCGACCAACAGTGCGAGCGCGATGATCAGCGCTCCCAGCGATATCCGCTGCATGTCGATGCGGGCCATCTCCATGATTGGAAATACGATGGCCAGCGTCAACGGGATGGCAAGCGCGATGATAAGGCCGGGACGGATTCCGAGGCTGATGAAGCTCACGACCATGATGATGGCGATGGCCTGCAACAGCGACGTCATGAATTCGCCGATCGCGCCTTCGACTACAACGGCCTGATCGGCGACGAGACTCGGCTCGATTCCAATCGGGAGGTCGGCGGTGATCTGCTCCATCACCTTCTTGATGTTCCTGCCGAGTGCTAGAATATCGCCGCCATCGCGCATGGCGATGGCCAGCCCGATAGCGGGTTGGCCATTGACCCGGAACATCGGTTGCGGCGGGTCGACATATCCCCGCCGCACCTGCGCGATGTCGCTCAGGCGAATGGTGCGACCGCCCGCGACGAAGTTGACGGCGGCAATGTCCTGCTCCGACTGAAAGCTGCCTGAAACCCGAACGGAGATGCTTTCCTTGCTGGTCTGGATCATCCCGGCCGGATGGACGATATTTTGCGCTTGTAGCGCGGCGAGCAGGGCCGTCCGATCAATGCCCAGGGTGGCAAGTTCCTGCTTGGGGAATTCGACGAAGATCACCTCATCCTGTGCGCCCATCAACTCGATCTTCGACACGTCCGGGATGCGAAGCAATCGGGAGCGGATATCCTCGACACGGTCGCGCAACTCCCGCTGGGTGAAGCCATCGCTGGTAAAGCCGTAGACGATACCAAACGTGTCACCGAAATCGTCATTGAAGCCTGGGCCGATGACCCCTGAGGGTAGGGTATGGCGCATATCCCCGACGCTCTTCCTCACCTCGTACCAGGCATCGGAAACCTGCCTTGCGTTCGCGCTTCCTTCCAGGTTGACGAAGATCGTGACCAGTCCTGCCCGGGTGGAGCTGCGCAGGAAGTCCAGATGGGGGGTCTGCTGCAACTGACGCTCGAGCCGTTCCGTCACCTGCTTCATTGTTTCTTCAGCCGTTGCCCCCGGCCAGGCCGCCTGAACGACCATGGTCTTGATGATGAACGAAGGATCCTCGTTTCGACCAAGCCGGAAATACGCCAGGGCCCCCGTGATCACGGCAACCATCATGACATAGACGACGAGCGAGCGATGCTTGAGCGCCCATTCGGAGAGGTTGAGTCCGGTCATGGCTCTGACCCGAGCACGCGCACCCTCTGGCCCGGATGCAGGGCCTGAACGCCCGCGGTGACGATAATCTCTCCGGCATCCAATCCTTGCGAGACAGTCACCTGTGCTTGGTCGAAGCGCAGGATTTCAACGTTGCGTGCAGCCACGACGTTCGTCGACGGGTCGAGAATCCACACGGCCGGCTGTTGGTTGATCCGCGTCAACGCGGTTGCCGGTATGTCGATCGTCGGCCCGGAATTGATTTCGACTCGGCCGTTGACTGTCGCGCCGAGCCGCATCGCCGCCGGCGGATCCGTCAAACCGACCTTGACCTCAAACGTGCGGGTAACGGCATCGGCTTGCGCTGCGATCTGACGAATACGGCCTTGTGCCGTAACGTTGGGATCATCCGTCAGGCTGACCGTGACCTGCACGCCTGCCGGCGCCGATCTCACCATCTGAGCGGGAATGTCGAAGACGGCGTCGCGGCCGTCCTGTCTGGCGATCCTTGCGATCATCTGCCCGGCTTGAACGACCTCGCCGGCGGGTGGCCCGGTCGCGATGATCTTGCCTGCCGCGTCGGCTCGCAGTTCGGTGAAGCTGACGAGATCGTGCGCAGAACTTAACTGTGCCTCCGCCGCCTCGACCTGCGACTGGGCCGTTTGCCGCGCCTGCGTTGCCGCCTCGAAATTGGCGCGCGTGGTCCATCCCTGCGCCAACAGTGTCTCCTGGCGTTCGTAATGGTTGCGCGCCTGCGTCAACTGGCCCTGCGCGGCGGAAAGAGCAGCCTTCGCCTGCCGCAATCCGCTCAGCTCGTTTTGCGGCTCCAGTTCGGCCAGCAATTGCCCGGCCTCAACCCTGTCACCAACCTTGATGTCGTTCGCAAGCAGGCGTCCCGAAATCCGGAAGGCGACGCTGACTTCGTCCTCAGCCTCCACGCGGCCTGTGAAGGTCAATGGCACGAGGCTCTCGCGCTTCTCGATCGTCGTGGTCCGGACCGGACGCGGCGGCGATTCCTTGGTTTCCGTATCGCGTCCACACGCTGCCAGGATCAGCGCGGAGGCCGCAACCATCAGGATTGGTGCAAAGACTTGCCGAGATGTCGTTCGGCGGTTGCACATGATCATCAGCCCCTCAACTTGCGGAAATGTTGCCGACCAGGCTTTCCCGAGGTTGGGGATTCCGCGGGCTCTCCCGTTGGTAGCTTTGCCCAAGGGATCGGTCGCACACATCGGTAAATCTACCCGGTGTGGCTGGATGCAATCGCGGCTAACAAGACGCAGACAAATGACGGCGCGCGCGCGTGAACAACGCGCTCCGGCGACGTTTTAGGGAATTCCCGACACCCAGTCAGGCGATCACCCGATATCGCAGGTGCGATCAAGAGCGCAACGTTTCGCGCGCAATGGTAGGATCCTCAGGGGAGACGAGAAGTGCGTGCGCACGTCGCAGCCCGAGTCAGCGTGGCGTCCCGCGCGGCATGGTTTCTTTGCCTTTGGCTCGTCCTTGCCGGCGCCACCCTCGATGACGTTCCCGCTGCAGCGACCGCTGTCGGCGCGGCAACCTGGACGAGCCTGCGTTTCCTGGCGCCTGGCAGCTCGCGGCTCTCGCCTCGCGCGCTCGGCCGGCTGGTGTTGCTCTTTCTGTATCACTCCATCGTTGCCGGAGCGGACGTCGCAAGGCGCGCGCTCGATCCGCGGCTGCCGCTGCGCCCCGGATTTGTCGCCTATCCAACCGGCCTGCCGCCTGGTCCGCGTCGCAATGTGTTCGCAACGCTCACCAGCCTGCTTCCTGGCACCGTGCCTGCGGGAGATCAGAACGCGCAGATCTTCTATCACTGCCTCGACGTCGAACGGCCCGTGATTGCGGAGCTTGCTGCGGAGGAGGAGGCCTTGGTTCGAGCGCTTTACAATGACTGAGTTTCTGACCGCCGCGGTCGGCTTCATCCTGGCCATGTTGGCGCTTGGGCTGGTGTCGATCCTGCGGGGCCCAGGAGACGCCGACCGTGTGATGGCGACGCAGTTGATCGGAACCGGAGGTATTGCGGCGCTGCTACTGCTCGGCACTGTCGCGGGCGTCCCTGCGGCAGTCGACGTGGCGCTGACTTTGGCGCTCTTGGCAACCTTCGCTTCCATCGCGTTCGTCAAGAAGGGGCTTTCCCGGTTCGAAGCCGACGGGACCGCATCAACGGAGAACGAATGAGCCTTGTGCGCGACATGATAAGCATTGCGGCCGTGTCGGCGGGTGCGTTCTTCTTTCTGGCCGGTACCGTCGGTCTACTTCGCTTTCCCGATACGCTGACGCGCCTGCACGCGCTCACCAAGGCGGACAATCTTGGCCTGGGTCTCGTCGTGCTCGGATTGCTTCCGCAAGCAGATAGTCTTCGAGACGCGCTGAAGCTGGTCAGTATCTGGCTGCTCGGGCTGCTCGCAGGCGCGACGGTCTCGCAACTGATTGCGCGCGCCGCGCGCCAAGGCGGATCGATCAGATGAGCATCGCGACGGCTTTCGAAATCATGCTCGCTGCGGTCTTGCTGGGCCTCGGCATCTGGACGATTGTGGTTCGCGAGACCTTTTCGGCGACGGTCGGTTTCGTTGCCTATGGACTGCTGGTCGCGCTCATCTGGGTACGTCTCGATGCTGCTGACGTCGCACTGACCGAAGCGGCGATCGGCGGAGGGCTCAGCGGCGTCTTGCTGTTGGGTGCGGCCGCGCGATTGCGCGATGCCGAACCGATGGCGGAAGCGGCGCCGGGCAAATTGCTGCGGGCAACCGCGGCAGCGCTGTCGGTGCTGACGACCGCAACTCTCGCCGGCACGGTCCTGCTGCTGCCCGATCCTGCTCCGTCGCTTGCTCCAGCTTCTGTCGCAAATGCCTGGGCAACAGGCCTGTCCAATCCCGTGACCAACGTTCTGATGGCGTTCCGGGCGATGGATACCATGCTTGAGAAGGTCGTGCTCGTGCTGGCCATCGTCGGCGTTTGGTCGCTTGCACCTGATAGCGCTTGGGGCGGCCGTCCGGGGCCACGCCACCGGGCCGATCCATATGGTGTTCTCGCTTTTCTTGCACGCCTGCTGTCGCCTGTCGGCATTGTCGTCGGGATCTATGTCTTCTGGACTGGCGCGAACCATCCCGGCGGAGCTTTCCAGGGCGGCGCGATTCTCGCGTCGATGTGGCTGCTGGCCACCATGGCCGGGTTGGCGGACGCGCCACCCGTGAGCAGCCGACCTCTACGGCTTATTCTGGTGGCCGGCTCCGGCCTGTTCCTCATCGTCGGCCTCGCGGGCCTTCTGTTCGGCGCTGCATTCCTGTCCTATGCGCCGGCGCTGGCCAAGCCCCTGATCCTCGGGATCGAGGTCGCGATGGTTCTGACGATCGCGACAACCCTCGGCCTGCTGCTGTCAGGCGCGCCGGAACGGAGCGCGGAGCCATGGGCACCGTGACGGTGTTTGGACTGTGCGCTGCTGCCGTAGTCGGACTTGGTCTCTACGGCGTGATCGCCAATCCGCAGCCCCTCCGCAAGATCATCGCCTTCAATCTGCTTGGCAGCGGCGTATTCCTCCTGTTTGGCGTGATTGGGCGGCGGGGAGCGGTCGCAGGGATAGGCAGTGATCCGGTGCCGCAGGCCTTGGTGATTACTGGCGTGGTGGTCGCGTTCTCGGCGACCGCCCTGGCCATCGCCTTGCTACTGCGGCTGTTCGACACTGCCGGCCCGGCCACGCTGGATAGCGACGCGCCGACGAGGCCGCGCCCCGATCGGTTTGGTGGTTGATGCCGGCCCCTGCGACCTTGCTGGCGACGACCGCGGATGGCCATCTGTTGGTGCTGTCGATCGTTGTGCCTGTCGCGGGCGTGCTGTTGTCGTTCGTGCTGAGCGAGCGCTACGTCCGGCAGATCGCCCTTGCCGTCATGCCGGTCGGAGCGGCAATCGCAATGGCCATTCTCCTTGCCTTGCCGCGAGGCGATGGCTTCATTGTCTATCTTCTTGGCGCCTGGTCGCCGCCGCTGGGAGTGGCGTTGCGCGCGGACGGATTGTCTGCGGTGATGCTCGCGGCCACGGCGATCATCATCTGTGCGGTCGGCGTGTATGCAGCGGCCGATTCTCCTCCTGCAGCAGGAAGCCGGCGGGTACCATTCGCATTTTGGGTTCTGTTGATGGCGATCTGGGCAGCGCTGAACACCATCTTTGTCGGCGGCGACCTCTTCACCCTTTACGTTGCCTTGGAACTGCTGACATTCGCGGCGGTGCCGTTGGTCTCTCTCGAGGGCCGCGCGGACACGCTTCGGGCCGCGTTGCGCTACCTTCTGTTCGCGTTGGTCGGGTCGGTCTTCTATTTGATGGGCACCGCTCTGCTCTATGGCCTCTACGGTACGCTCGATATCTTGCTGCTGTCGCATCGCGTCTCCGCGGAACCCGGCGTGCTTATTGCGGCGGCGCTGATGACGTCCGGCCTCCTCGCAAAGACCGCGCTGTTTCCGCTGCACCTCTGGCTGCCGCCCGCTCACGCCGGTGCCCCGGCCGCAGCGAGCGCAATCCTGTCCGGACTGGTCGTGAAGGGATCGTTCTTCATCCTCCTGCGGCTATGGTTCGACGTGCTGCTCGCCTTGCCGGGCTTTGCCGCTGCACAGATTTTGGCAACGCTGGGGGCTGGCGCGATCGTGGTGGGGAGCATCGTCGCCCTGCGGCAGGACCGGCTTAAGCTGCTCGTCGCATATTCGACATTGGCCCAGATCGGGTACCTCTTCCTACTGTTTCCACTCGCCCTCGATGGTCAGGGCCGACTCGACACCGGACCGGCGCTGGCAGGTGGATTGATACAGGCGATCTCCCACGCCACTGCGAAAGCGGCGATGTTCATGGCAGTCGGGTCGATCTACGCCGGCCTGGGCCATGACCGCATCACCGGGATCGGCGGCACCGCGCGCGCTCTGCCCCTGAGCGTCATGACCTTCGCGTTGGCCGGCTTCGCACTGATGGGACTTCAGCCGGGCGGTGCTTCGCTGGCGAAGGAATTGCTGCTCCTGGAGACTGCGAGGACGGGACAGTGGTGGTGGGCTGGCGCGCTCCAGTTTGGCGGGATGTTCACGGCCGCCTATGTCTTGCTGGTACTTGTCCACGCGCTTTCGCCTCCGGATCAGCCGGTTGCCCTCGCGGCGAGGCCGCGACGCGGCAGCGATTTAGCGGCACTTGCCTTGGCGCTCTGCTCGCTGTTGCTTGGCCTGCTGCCTTGGCAGCCGTACTTGCCGATCCCGTATGCTCTGGAATCGAAGCTGTTTGGCGTCGAATCGCTCGTCAAATCGCTCATAACCGTGCTCGGAGGTACCGCGCTCGCGATCCTGCTCAGTCCCTGGCCACATCCGCTCGTCGGTACGATGGCCTGGAAAGATCTGGCGAGGGTGCTCGGTCCTTTCCGGCGCGCGGGTCTGGGGCTTGGCGGCCTTGTCGAACGGGGTGATCGCGTCCTTCGTCAATGGCCGGTGGCCGGCATCTGCATGCTCGCCGTAACGGTGCTGCTCGCTGCTTCAATGTTTGGAGCGGATTGAACGGATCGGAAAAACATCCGGCGCGCCCGGGGTTTTGTCGGATGCCGGGTCGGCGGCTCACGCTCTATTCTTGATCTCGCTCTGTGCGGTCGGGGCCAGTCGGCCCTGAGCGGACCTGCCCCAATGGAAACGGAGGTCTCAATGTCCGATCTCGTCGCGATCGTGTATCCGTCCGAAGCGAAAGCCGAAGAGGTACGTCAGCGCCTCCTCAAATTGCAGAAAGAGTATCTGATCACGATAAGCGACGCCGTCATCGCCGTGAAAACGGAGTCCGGCGGCATCAAGCTCAATCAACTCGTCAACACGACGGCGATGGGCGCGATGACCGGGAGCTTCTGGGGTCTTCTGATCGGCGTGATTTTCCTCAATCCGATCCTTGGTGTCGCGGTCGGCGCGGCATCCGGCGCACTCGGCGGCGCGCTGACCGACTTCGGCATCGACGACGCCTTCATGAAGGAGCTGTCTGGCTCACTGCACACCGGCAACGCCGCCCTGTTCGTCCTGATCAAGAATATGACCGCCGACAAGGTGCTGAAGGAGATCAAGGACGCCGGCGGGACGGTGCTGAAGACGTCGCTGGACGATGCCAAGGAACAGGCTCTGCGCGACGCGCTCGCAAGCGCCGCCGCGGAGCGGCCAGCGGCCTGAACGGATGCCTTCAGCCGTTCAGCGCCGGCCGCCGAGCAGGCGTAGCATCATCATGAACAGGTTGATGAAGTTGAGATAGAGCGACAGCGCCGCAATAACCGACTTGCGGCCTGCCGAGGTTTCATCGTCACCGGCATCGTACATCGCCTTGATCCGCTGCGTGTCGTAGGCCGTAAGCCCGGCGAAGACGCCGACGCCTACGACCGAAATCAGCCAGTCGAGTCCGGTTGACTGCAGGAAGATGTTCACGAGGCTCGCGATGATGACGCCAATGAGCCCCATGAACAGGAAGGTGCCGAGGCCGGAGAGGTCGCGCCTCGTCGTGTAGCCGAAGACGCTGAGCGCCCCGAACGTCGCGGCAGAGATGAAGAATACGCGTGTGATCGAAGCGCTCGTATAGATGTGGAACAAGGTCGAGAGCGATACGCCGACCAGCGCTGCATAAATGAAGAACAGCAGGCGCGCCGTTGATACCGAAAGCGTGTTGATGCGCGCGCTGATGAAGAACACCAGTGCCAGCGGCGCCAGGATAAAGACCCACATCAACGGGTTCTGCAGCAACGCCGGGCCGGTGAGCTGGTAGGTCAACCACGCGGCGACAGCGGTGAGGCCGACACCCGCAGCCATGTAGTTGTAGATGCGCATCATGTAATTGCGCAATCCGGCGTCCACCGCAGTCGTGCCGCCACCGATCGCGCCTGATCTCGAAAGGTTCTGATCGAAGTTGGTCATAGCTTGCCTCCTCCTGAACTCGCGGAGCCCGGCCAAGCTAGCCTCCACACCCGCGCGACGGCATCGGACAATCACCCGAGTGCCGGTGGCGAAAACCACGTATGCGGCTGCAACCGCCCGCGGCCCCGCCCTTCGCGGCAGCCATCCCGCTCATTACCAATGCGCAATCCGGCGCCGTTTCTCATCCCTTTGGTGTAGGTCTCTTACGGCTTTGTCACTTGGAAGCCGGCCGCGATCCGGCTTAATTCGGCGGCATGCGCTTCTTCTTCCATATCGTCGACAAATACGGTCTTTGTCCCGATGGCATCGGATGTGACCATGTCAATCATGACGCAGCCGTTCTGCACGCCCAGCGGATCGCCGCCGAGCTCGCGAAGGCCGGCGAATTCTTCCGCGCCGGTGTCGTATTCGTAGCTCGTGCCGCTCTTCCCGGATCGCCATCATGCTGTCGCGATGAGGGCCCGGCTGCCGCGCCGCCAAGATCTGATGGCCGCTCACAGAGCTCCGGCACGGGCCGATTTCCGGCTCTGGCTTCTACAGAGAATCCCTGATGTCCGAAGGTGAGGGGTGCCTCTAGGCTCTTCACCGGGATTGGCCGGCATCCGTGCCGGCTTCCGTCCCGGATTTGGAAGGCCGTCCTCATGGCTCCTTCGACGAACGAGGCCAATCAGAAGCTCTCCCGCAACGCGCTCATCGCCCTTGTGATCGGGTCGATGGTCGGTTCTGGCATCTTCGCATTGCCAGCATCCTTCGGACGAGCCACTGGCGCATTCGGAGCGATCATCGCCTGGGCGATCGCGGGCACCGGCATGCTCATGCTGGCATTGGTGTTCCAATCGCTGTCCCAGCGCAAGCCTGACCTTGATGCCGGCATTTACGCCTACGCCAAGGCTGGATTCGGGGAGTATATCGGGTTCGCTTCGGCCGTTGGCTACTGGATCGGCTGCTGTCTTGCAGACGTCGCCTGCCTCATTCTGATCAAGGCGACCCTGGGGACGTTCTTCCCGGTCTTCGGCGACGGCTCGACACCGATCGCCATTGCCTCCGCAACCGTGCTGCTGTGGAGCGTACACGTGCTGGTGCTGCGCGGCATCAAGGGCGCGACCGCGCTCAACACAGTGGCGACCTACGCCAAGGTCATCCCGATATTCTTGTTTATTATCGTGGCCGCGATCACCCTCGACGGCGATTTGTTCGCCGGGAATTTCTGGGGAACGGCAACGCCGGATTTTTCTGACGTGTTCAACCAGGTCCGCAGCACGATGCTGCTGACCGTATTTGTCTTCGTCGGTATCGAGGGTGCAAGCGTATATTCCCGCTATGCCCGGAACCGCGCCGACATCGGCTTTGCAACCGTGGTCGGGTTTCTGACTGTTCTCTGCCTTCTCGTCCTCGTGACGCTGCTGTCGTACGGCGTACTGCCACGACAACACCTGGCGGGCCTCCCGACGCCGTCGATGGCGGGCGTCATGGAAGCGATGGTTGGTCGCTGGGGCGGCGTGTTCATCAGCGTCGGATTGTTGATCTCGATCCTCGGCAACTATCTTTCATGGTCGCTGCTGGCTGCCGAGGTCCTGCATTCTGCGGCTGTCAATCGAACCATGCCCTCCTTTCTCGCCCGCTTAAACGTGCACGACGTTCCCTCCGGTGCGCTCTGGCTCACCAACTGCGTCATCCAGCTCTTCCTCCTCGTGACCTGGTTTGCGGAATACGCCTTCACGCTCGCCTTGAAGATGACGAGCGCGATGACGCTGGTTCCGTACTTCCTTGTCGCGGCCTATGGCCTGAAGCTGGCCTCGCGCGGCGAGACCTACAAGGCCTTCGAGCAGGCGCGTGTCGTCGACTGGATCCGCTCGATGATCGCGACGCTTTACGCGGTCGGCATGATCTACGCCGGCGGGCCCAAATTTCTGCTGCTGTCGTCCATTCTGTACGCGCCCGGCACCTTGCTCTTCTTTCTGGCGAAGCGTGAACGCAAGGAAGCGACCTTCACACCGCTCGAGGCCATCCTGTTTGCGGCGATTGCGATCGCCGCGTGCGCCGGCATCTATGCACTCGCGACCGGAGCCATATCGATCTGAATTCCAGCGACCTCTGATCATTGGGAGGCGAACATGAAAGTCACACTCTACGGGGTCCTGATTCTGGTCGGGATGGCGGCGGCTACACCGCCGACCCTGTCCTTGGCCCAGTCGAATGCTCCCGCCACATCCGCTGCGCAGGACACTGGCACGTCCGCGCCCAAATCCGAGATGAAGTCAGAGACGAAGACCGCGACGCCCAATACCAATATGACCCCGACCAAGCACCGTTACTGGCGTCATCGCGGCGGCACGCATCCGCATTTTGGCAGCCGCCGCGTCCGCAGCCAGGTTCAGGCGCCGCAATAGGACCAGCGCATTGGTCGACCCATGAACGACGCGCGTACAGGCGAGAGAGATTCCGAGGTCACACGGCGCGACGAGCCGGTTGATCGTCCCCGCGATGCCGGACCGCGCAGCATTTTGGGGACGGGACTGAGCCTGCTTGCCGCTGGCGTCGCGCTGTTCCTGATCTGGCAGACGGTCTCCAGCCTTCTCCTCATCTTCGCGGGTGTGCTGTGTGCGGCGTTTCTCGATGCGTCAGCGCGGGCCCTGGCGCCGGTCATCCCGCTCAATCGTGCCTGGCGGCTGACGCTGGTGCTGTTGCTGCTATCGGCCATCGCGGGGTTTGGCCTCGACTGGGGAGCGGGCAAGCTGCCGGAGCAGACGCGGAACTTGATCAAGGTGATGGATACCCAACTCGACATCGTCCAGGCGCATTTGCTGTCGTACGGCGTGGAGCTGCTTGGTCCGGAAGGCGGCCGCAATTTCTCGCAATGGCTTTTCTCCGACCAGGGCAGGTTCATCAGCCACGCCCAGATCGTGCTGGGCGGAGCATCGAGCCTGCTGACCGGCGCTCTCGTGATCCTGTTCCTCGGGATCCTGTTTGCGTTTGATCCGACCAGCCACCGCGACAGCCTCGTCATGCTGATGAAGCGATCGTATCGCGCGCGGGCAAGCGCTGTCATGGACGAGATGGGCGCCGTCATGCGGCTATGGTTCGTCGGGCAATTGATCCGCATCATCCTCATGACGCTGTGTGTGTGGATCGCGCTCTACTTGATCGGGCTCCCCGGTCCCTTCGTGCTCGGATTGCAGGCGGGTCTGTCCAATTTCATCCCGTATCTCGGGCCGATCGTGGCCGCGATTCCGATCGCCCTCGTGGCGATGCCGCTCGGCGCCTCACTGCTGATCTGGGCCATCGTCGTCTACACCATCATCCAGTCGGTCGAAGGCTATGTCGTTGGCCCGTTGATCCAGCGCCAGGCCGTCGAAATTCCTCCTGCCTGGACATTGGTTGCGATCGTCCTGCTGGGCGCGATGTTCGGCGTCATGGGCATCGCGCTCGCCATGCCCCTGGTCGCCGTCGGGCGGGTTGCGATCATCCGGTTCTACGTCGAGGACTGGCTCGACGCTGATCCCAAGCAGACGTTGAACGCCAAACATTTGTAAGTGGATGATCATGAGCGACGTCGATGTCGAACGTAACGATGGCATGGAGAGCCCCGCATCGCGTTCGGGGATGGCTCACTTCCTGTGGCAGCAATTGCCCTATGTCGTGGCGCTGGTGCTCGCCATCGCGGGCGTCGCCTATACCAACGTGTCCCACCAGCCTCTTGTCGGCTACTGGGAATTCCTGGCGCTGTCCATCGGCGTGGTCTGCGTCGTCACCAAATGGCCGGAGACCGAGAGCAAGGAGGCCCAGCTCCGATTGATCTGGACCCAGGCGCTGCATTGGGTTGCCGTCCTGGTCACCATGAACATCATGCTGGTGGCGGGCGTGCAGCAGTTGCTTCCGACGCCCGCAACGGGCCTCGTCCTGCTGACATTGCTCGCCCTCGGCACGTTCCTCGCGGGCGTCAGCCTTCTGTCGCTGCAAATCTCCTTCCTCGGCCTTGCGATGGGCGTGGCCGTCCCGGCGATATCCTGGCTGAAGCAGTCCGTCTTCTTCTTCCTGCTGGGTGCCGTGCTGCTGATCGGCCTCGGCATTACGTTCTGGCTTCGCCAGGACAGACCGCCAGCGACAAGGACCATCAACAACCAAAGGGAGGCTTGAATGCGAACAATGCGGCTCTTCTTCATCGGCACGTTCGTCTTGTTGTGCACCGTCTTGCCCGCCCGCGCCGACGCATTCCGGGTCGGCCGACTGTTGTGCTTCAGCGAGCCGCGCGTGGGGCTGGTCCTGGGATCGGCGCAATCGCTGCGCTGCGTGTTCTACGCGAGAAGGTCACAGCGGCAGTATATCTATGAGGGACGCATAAGGCGCATCGGTCTCGACCTTGGCGTGACCTCCGCAGGCACCTTGTCGTGGGCCGTCCTCGCCAGGAATTCCCGGACCGGCCCCGCCACCCTGCGCGGCAACTACGTGGGAGCGAGCGGCGCCATCGCCCTTGGACCCGGCCTCGGAGCCAACGTTCTGATTGGCGGTTCGCGCCGAAGCATCATGCTGCAACCGCTGTCGATCGAGCGGTCGATCGGGATCAATCTCGCGGCCGGCGTCACCAATCTGACGTTGGGTCCACGCGGCACGCGATAGCAGAGCGACTGCGAGCGACGTTGGTTGGATTTCCCGCTTCCTTGCTCAGGGTTTCGTCGGATGTCGAGGGTGCGAGTTCGAAGTTACCATGCCAGGGAGATGATCGCGCGCATCAGGAGGATGGCATGACGGTCTACGACAGCCGGTCCGGCATCGAAGCGCTGGGTCCTCCTCCACTGTGGGTCTGCGTCCTCCTCGGCATCGTGATGATCGGTGCTGGTGTCGCGGCGCTCGGCGATGTGGCGTTCGCGACTGTCATCAGCGTCAAGCTGATCGGGTTGACGGCAATTGCAGCGGGCGCGTTCGAGATCGCCCATGCCTTCTGGACCAGGGGGTGGGGCGGGTTCCTGTGGCAGATTCTGCTCGGCACGCTCTATGTCGCCTTCGGACTTGTGCTTCTGACGGAGCCCGCTTCCGGCGCCCTGATCCTGACCTATTTTCTCGGCGCCGTGCTGTTCGCATCGGGCGTCATCAGATGCGTGCTGAGTTTCGCCTATTGGCGGCAGAACGGCTGGATGATGCTGGTCTCCGGTCTCTTCGCACTCCTTGCCGGGCTGCTCATCCTGTTTGGCTTTCCCACCATCAGCGCTTGGGCGCTCGGCTTCCTGCTGGGCGTCGATCTGATCTCGCACGGCCTCGCCTGGCTGCTCTACGCGCTTCACGCTGTGCGAAGGACTGCGTAACAAGAGGAGAAAGATGATGGACACTCCCAACCGTCGAGCTTTCCTTGGCTTTGCCCGGAACGCCGTTGCCGCCGCAGCGATCGGCGCGATCGGGGTTCGTTTCATCGAGGCAGCAGAAGCGATGCCGATGGCTCCCGACCTTGCCAAGGCCGCCACGCAGTCGGACCCCCTGACGCAGGCGCAGTGGGGACCCGGTCCTGGTTGGGGTCCCGGCTGGGGACCTGGTCCCGGCTGGGGCCCCCCGCCGCCGCGCCGGCGCCAGCGTCGCTGGGTTTGCTGGTGGCACCGCGGTCGTCGTCATTGCGGATGGCGGTGGCGATAGGAACGCTGTCGCGAAGGTCTCAGATCCCGGCGGCAGATATGTCACGGAGTTTGTGCGGATCCTGAGTCACCATGACGGAGGCAATTGTGCGCAACACGAAGCATTGGCTCCTTTCTGCGGCTCTGGCAGCTCTTCTTGTTCTGGCAACCTGGTACTGCGCGTCGGTGTGGCAAGCCACGTCACCAATGCCGCTTTACCGCAATGTCATCCTCGGAGTGGCTGCCATCCTGATGCTTGTGATCGGCGTCGGCCTGACAGCACTGATGTTCTATAGCCGCCGCAAGGGTTACGACGAGCCCGCACGCAGCGATCGGACACCGCGGGAGTAACGAGGCGCGGGTTAAGGACCTGAGTTGTCGACCGCGCCTTCGCGAAGCGGAATCACGTTATCGAGGAGGGGATGCAGCCTCCTCGATCCGCCGATGTCGGGCCAGAAAGGGATTGTCGCTACGATCGAGCAGCTCAGCCGGCCGTCGGCGATGCTGCGGGTCCAGGCACTGGTCGGGATAGCGATCGAGCCCGCCGTGCATCCAAGATGGAATACAGAGCGACGATCAAGACGTTGGGTACCCACGAGGTAAACGCCAGGACCGGAGACATGCTGGCATAGCTGGCGTACCCCAACGCGTAGCCGATCGGAATCTGCAGGCGAAGGACAACGGCTCCAAAAGTCATCGCGTAGCTGAAGCGCACGAACAGGCGATGCCATTCGAGCCTTCCTCGCACGGCTGAAATCCAGGCGGCCACGGTCGTGCCGATCCACACGACCGCGAGGATGCCGAAGCCGAGACCAGCCACCCATCCCCCCGAGGCAAATGGTGACGTCGCCAATGCGCCTGCTCCGGCCACGACGCATGCCAGAACGTAAGCTCGGCCGGACCAGCGATGCAGCGCCGGATGGCGGGCGCGGAGCCCCGGCAGGAATTGGAGCGGTCCCAGCAGCAAGGCGGCAGGAGCTATCAGCATATGCGTTAGCGCTTGCAGGGGCGCCCGCAACATGACGGCCTTGATATCAGGATCGACGCCGAGCCAGACGTTTTCCAACGTGGCGTAGTATCGCAAGGCGTGCACCGCGACGAGCGTGGCGAGCACGGCCATCATGCCCTGCCCAATTCGGGGGATGTATCCTGCCTGCATCAGTCTCGCACCCTGCCGCTGCTGCTGGTCAAACCGTTGGTCCTACCGCCGGTCTCTCCCGGAGAGGGAAGCCCGACTGTGATCGAACCGTTCGGGCGGACAAGGATTGGGGGGCCGCCGGCTCCGGAGCAGGGATGAAGGAACGCGTGCTGGGACGAATGGCGTTGTCAGCGGGACGAAAAGCGTTCGATTTGGGCTAGACGCCGTCGGCGCAGGTTCGCCCCCATACAAGATTCCTGTTGTCGCGCGACTCCGGCGCCTCTAGCATCCCGACAAAACAAAAGGCGTCGGGACGAAATTTGCCGCGAGGACATCATGCGCTGTATCAGTGCATTGCTGCTGGCCGCTTGTGTGCTGGGATCGCTGCTGTTCGCATCAGTGGAACTTGGTCATGCGCAGGGTATTCCGCAAAACATTCCGAGGAAGGAACTGCTGATCCTCGAGAACCCGGAAGGCACCGTCAAGAATGCCGGCTGGTTCAACATCTGGGTGATCAACGCCAGCGCGCAGTCCAATGGGCTGCAGCAGGTTGCGCTTGATACGCTCTGGTACATCGATCCCGAGAGCGGTCTCGACGGCGTCTGGGACAACTCGCTGGCCGCCGACAAGCCGCAATACAACGCCGACTTCACTGAAATGACGGTCAAGCTGCGCAGCGGCATCTTTTGGAGCGACGGCGTCGAGTTTTCGGCCGACGACGTCGTCGCAACCGTGATGACCCAGATCAAGCATCCGGCCATGCGCTTCAGTGCGGTGCTGACGAGCAACGTCGCCTCCGTCGAGGCGCCGGATGCGCACACCGTCGTGTTCAAGCTCAAAAAACCCAACTCGCGCTTCCACACCAATTTCACGGTGCGCTGGGGCGCGGTGTGGATCCTGCCCAAGCACATCTTCGACAAGGTCGAGGACCCCGTCAAATTCGATTTCAACAAGCCGGTCTCGCTCGGCGCCTATGTGCTGCACAGCTATGATCCCGACGGCAAATGGTACATCTGGCAGCTCCGCGACGACTGGCAGCGCACCACGCTGGCGCGCTTCGGCAAACCGGGTCCGAAATATCTCGCTTATGTCGATCCCGGGCCGCCCGACAAGCGGGTGATCGCTCAACTCAACCACGAGCTCGACGTGATCCACGATATGGCGCCTGAGGGCATGTTTGCCCTCGCCAAGCAGAGCAAGACGACGCGGGCCTGGTTCAAGGGATTTCCCTATGGCCATCCCGATCCGACGCTTCCCGCGGTGATCTTCAACACCCAGAATGAGAACTTCAAAAATCCTGATGTGCGGTGGGCGCTGGCGCTGTTGATCGACATCAAGGCCGTGGCGATGGCGGCCTATCGCGGCGCTGCCACCATATCGGCGATCGGCGTGCCGCCGACAGGAACTCATCCGGCCACCTATCACGCGCCGATGGAAGACTGGCTCAAGAATTTCGAGATCGATACCGGAAAACGCAAGATCAAGCCGTACGATCCGACCATCGGCAAGCAGATTGCCGACATGCTGCGGCCGTCCATGGGCGAGCAGATCCCGACCGATCCGGCAGAGATCGCCAAGGCGTTCGGCCGGGGCTGGTGGAGGACGGATCCGGTCGCGGCGCAGGAGCTTCTGGAGAAGGCCGGCTTCAGCAAGCGCGGCGGCGCCTGGATCACGCCTGATGGAAAGCCCTTCAGTGTCCGCGTCATGGTCGAGGGCGATTTGCGTCCGGTGATGACGCGGGCCGGAACGATGATCGTGCAGCTGTGGAAGCAGGCGGGCATCGACGCCAAGATCGACGTCGCGCAAGGCACGCTGCCGACGCGGCGGGCCGCCGGTGATTTCGACACTTTCATCGGCTGGAGCGTAGAGACCTTGGGCGGCCACCCGGACCTGTCCTACTTCCTCGACAGCTGGCATTCGCAATTCGTCGCCGAGCCGGGCAAGCCGCAACCGCTGCGCAACTGGCAGCGCTGGTCCAGTCCAGCACTCGACAAGATCATCGAGGAAATCCGTACCGTTGGTTTCGACGATCCCAAGTCGATCGAGCTCGGCAAGGACTACATCAAGCTCGCGGTGAAGGAGATGCCGACCATTCCGCTGATGGCCTACAACGTGTTCACCGCGATGGACCAGACCTACTGGACCGGTTTCCCGACCTCGGAGAATCCCTACACCAATCCCGTGCCGAACTGGGGCAATTCGCGCTACATGTTCGTCCGGCTGAAGCCGGCAAGCTAGGACGCGATGATTCCGCAGCGCCCGCATCTGCCGTGGCGACCTTGTCGAGCATCGCAGGTGCTGCCATGAGCGGATACGCCGGCTATGTCGGCCGCCGGCTCGCGCAGTTCCTGCTCGTTGTTTTCATCGGCATCAACATCGCCTATGTCGTCACGCATGCATCGCCGATCGATCCGGTCGAGCAATCGATCTCGGCGGTGACCTCCTTTGGCAACACGGCGCCTGATGCGATCGAGCAGATGCGCAAGTCCTTGCGCGAGCTCTATGGTCTCGGCGGCACGCCCGTTCAACAATATCTGACGTTCTGGAAGCGAATCCTGAGCGCCGATTTCGGCCCGTCGCTGTCGGCATTTCCGACCCCCGTCGGCACTTTGATTGGACGTGCGCTGCCCTGGACGGCGGGCCTGCTCACGGTTTCGACCCTCATCGCCTGGGTGCTTGGAAATCTGTTGGGGGGGCTTGCCGGCTATTACCGGCAGAGCCGCGGGCTGAAGCTGATGGGGGTGATCGCCATGGGCCTTCATCCGATCCCCTATTACATCCTGGCCATGCTGCTGCTGATCCTGTTCGGCTTCATCTGGCCGGTGCTCCCGATCAGCGGTGGGGCGACGATGAATCTGCCGCAGACCCTGACACCCGAATTCGTCTTTAGCGTGCTGCAACACGCCGTCCTGCCGGCGCTCTCGCTGATCCTGATCGGCGTGGGGAGCTGGTTCCTCGGCATGCGTTCGCTGGTCTCCAATGTCCTCGCCGAGGATTACGTCGTCTATGCCGAGCTTGCCGGTGTGAACTCCTGGCGCATCCTGACATCCTATGTGATGCGCAATGCGCTCGTGCCGCAGGTGACGGGCCTCGCAATGTCGCTCGGTGGAATCTTCAACGGGGCCGTGATCACCGAAAAGGTGTTCGGTTATCCAGGTCTTGGCTCGCTCCTGGTCGATGCCGTCTATGCCGGTGATTACGGCCTGGTCCTCGGCGTCACCACCATCTCGATTCTCAGTGTATCCGTTGGCGTGCTCGCGATCGATCTCTTGTACCCGCTGCTTGATCCCCGGGTGAAGGTCAGCTGATGGTCGCCTTTATCCGCGAGCTCCTGCGCTACAGGACCGAATTCCGGATCGGGCTCGCGCTGGTTGCCGTCGTCCTGCTGCTGTCCATGATGGCGAGCTTTTCGCCATATCCGCCTGACAGCGTCTACGTGGTGCCGCCCGATTTACCACCGTCGCTGACATACTGGTTCGGCACCACGTCGCGCGGCCAGGACGTGTTCTGGCAGGTGAGCTTCGCCATCCGGAATACGCTGCTGTTTGGCGGGACGGTGGCCCTGGTCAGCCGCCTGGTGGCGCTCGCGGTCGGGCTCGTCAGTGGCTACAAGGGCGGCTGGGTCGATCGCGCGCTGATGTCCGTCAACGATACCTTCATCGTCATCCCGCTGCTGCCGATCCTGGTGCTGTTCTATTTCGTGATGCGGGACCGCATCTCCTGGCTGATGCTGGCGCTGATCATGGCCTGTTTCGGCTGGGCTTACGATGCGCGGCTGATCCGTTCGGTGGTGATGAGCTTGCGGCAGCGTGAGTTCACCCAGACCAGCCTGTTCTCCGGAATGACCACGCGGCAGATCCTGACTGAGGAGCATCTGCCCTATGTCGTGCCGATCCTGTTCTCCACCACCATGAACAACATGGTGTGGTCGATCGGGCTCGAGGTGACGCTTGCCGTGCTCGGCTTCACCGACATCAACACCCCGACGATCGGCGGCATGATCTATTGGGCCAACCAGCACACGGCGATGGTTGCGGGCATCTGGTGGTGGATCGCCTTTCCGACCATCGCGGTGATCATGGCGTTCATCGGGCTGTTCCTGCTCGCGGTCTCGGTGAACGCCCATATCGATCCGAGAAGCCGCCTCTGGAGCACGGGAGAGGCTTCGTGATGCACGCGAGCGTCGAGCAGCCGCACGGGGATCAAGAGGCTCAGCCGCTTCTCGTCGTTCGCGATCTGCAAGCCTATTATCGGACCAGCCATGCCGGCGTCAGGCGCGGCATCCGGGCGGTTGATGGTGTCAGCTTCACCGTGCGCCGCGGCGAGATCTATGGTCTGGCCGGGGAATCGAGCTCGGGCAAGACCACGCTGATCAAGAGCATTGCCGGTGCGATCAAGCCCCCGCTCGAGATCGTGGGCGGCAGCATGGAGTTTGCGTTTCTCTCAGGCTATGGCGGATTGCACCGTGCAGCGCGGGCGGAATTGGAGCGGATTCGCTGGCGGCACCTGTCCTACATCATGCAGGGTTCAATGAACGTTCTGAACCCGGTGCGTCGTGTCAGATCCTCGTTCGTCGATTTCGCCTATCCGCATATCGGCGGCAGCCTAAAGCAGTTCGAGCAACTGGTGGTCGCCCATTTGGCTCGCGTCAAACTCGATCCGTCAGTGCTAACAGCCTTTCCACACGAGCTCTCGGGCGGGATGCGGCAACGCGCCGCGCTTGCGCTCGCGACGATTTGCCGTCCCGGATTTATCATTGCCGACGAGCCGACCACCGCGCTCGACGTGGTGGTGCAGAAGGAGGTGCTCGGCATGATCCGCGGCATTCAGCGCGAGACCGGCTCGTCGGTTCTGTTCGTCACGCATGACATGGGCGTACATGCGCATATCACCGACCGTCTCGCCATCATGTATGCCGGACGCCTCGTGGAGGAGGCCGCGACCGCGGAGATCTTCCGGAACCCGCTGCATCCTTACACCAAGAACCTCATCTCCAGCCTTCCGCGCATCGGCGAGGACGCGCCACGCGCGGGGCTTGCCGGCGCTCCGCCAAATCTGGCCGATCCCCCGTCGGGCTGCCGCTTCCATCCGCGATGTCCGCTCGCAAGCGAGATTTGCTGCCGTGAGGTTCCTGTCATGCGTGAAGCGAGCTCCGGGCATCGCGTGGCGTGCTTCGCCGTCAACGGGGGCGACGGCGCATGAATGACCTGCTGCTCGATGTCATGGAGGTCAGCAAGACTTTCGCCCGCGGAAGGCTGCTATCGCGGGAGAAGATCGTTGCGGTGAACAAGGTGAGCATGCAGCTTGCGGCCGGGCAGCCGGAGATCCTGGCGATCATCGGCGAATCCGGTAGCGGCAAGACGACGCTTGCCCGAATGATCCTCAACATGGAGACACCGACCAGCGGCAGACTGGTGCTCGACGGCACTGATCTTGCGGCGATGGGCGGCAATGCTGCTCGGTTGGCATTCATGCACAAGGTGCAGCCGATCTTTCAGAATCCGTTTGAATCCTTCAATCCGCTGAAGCGGGTTGAGCGGTATCTACTTATGACGCGACTTCGATTTACTGGCGCGGCAGGTGAGAGCACGGCTGCGGTGGCCGTCGATGCGGCGCTGCACAAGGTGGGCTTGTCGCTCAAGGAGGTGGGTGGCCGGTACCCGCACGAGCTGTCCGGCGGACAGCTTCAGCGGGTCGCGATCGCCCGTGCGCTGCTGGCCGAGCCGAAATTGATCGTGGCGGACGAGCCGGTCTCCATGATCGATGCGTCCTTGCGCATGTCCATCGTCAATCTGTTCAGGACGTTGCGGGATGAGCTGGGGATATCGATCATCTATGTCACGCACGATCTGGCGACCGCCTACTACATCAGCGATCGTATCATGATCATGCAGAAGGGCAGCGTCGTCGAAAGTGGTGATGCGCGAACGGTGCTGAAGGCGCCCCGGCATCCCTATACGCGCCAGTTGCGCGAAGCCGTGCTATTGCCTGAGGTCGCCAGCGCCCCGGCGATCGTCACGCCCAACATGAACGGTCTCAGCCCCGGAGCACCTGAGAGGAGAGCATGAGAAAAGCCAGAGTTCTGATCGACCGCGACTTCGCCATCGGTCACACCGACCCTCGCTTGTTTGGTGCGTTCGTCGAACATCTCGGTCGATGCGTCTATGGCGGCCTCTACGAGCCCGGCCACCCGACCGCGGACGAAAGCGGCTTTCGCAAGGACGTGCTCGCGCTGGTGAAGGAGCTTGGCCCGACGCTCATCCGATATCCCGGCGGTAATTTCGTCTCGGGCTACAATTGGGAGGATGGCGTTGGCCCGCTGGAGACGAGGCCGGCCCGTCTTGACCTCGCCTGGTTCAGCACCGAGCCGAACAGTTTTGGCACCAATGAATTTATGGACTGGTGCAGGGCCGCCGACGTCGCGCCGATGATGGCTGTCAATCTCGGCACCCGCGGCGGCGATGCTGCGCGCAATCTGGTCGAATATTGCAATCATCCGGGCGGCACGGCCTGGTCGGAGCTGCGCCGCACCCACGGCTGGGACAAGCCGCACGACATCAAGCTGTGGTGCCTCGGCAACGAGGTCGACGGGCCCTGGCAGATGGAGCACAAGAGCGCCGCCGACTACGGCGCGCTCGCCCGCGAAGCCGCCAAGATGATGCGCTGGATAGATCCCACCATCGAGCTCGCGGCGTGCGGTTCGTCGGGCCGCAACATGCCGACCTTCGGCCAGTGGGAGGACACGGTCCTCGAGCATACCTTCGATCACGTCGACTACATTTCCCTTCATACCTATCTCAACAATTACAAGCAGGACACGGCGTCCTTTCTCGCCAGCCCCGACCTGATGGACAGCTTCATCGACGAGGTCGTTGCGATCGCCGACGCGGTTGCCGCCAAGCGGCGTTCCAGCAAGCGCCTGATGCTGAGCTTCGATGAATGGAACGTCTGGTACCGAACGCGGCGCAATCGCGCCGACCGGGTCAAGGAAGGCTGGCCGGTGGCGCCGCCGATCCTCGAGGAAATCTACACGATGGAGGACGCGCTCGCCTTCGGTGGCGCCTGCATCTCCCTGCTCAATCATGCCGATCGGGTCAGGGTCGCCTGCCTCGCGCAACTCGTCAACGTCATCGCACCGATCATGACCGAGACGGGCGGCGGCGCGTGGCGCCAGACCACCTTCTTTCCGTTCGCGCACATGACCCGCTTCGGCCGCGGCAAGGTCTTGCGCGCGCAGGCGGAGTCCGAAACCTACGATTCCCACTACTACGATCCCCGTGGCACCCAGGAGCAATTTTTTCCCGTGCCTAACGTGCCCTATCTGAAGATCGCGGCCGTGGCGGCAGAGGATGGCGGCCTGTCGCTGTTTCTGCTCAATCGGGATCTGAGGCAGGAGATGGAGGTGAGCGTCGAGGCGAGAAGCTTCGGCAGGCTGACGGTGAGCGAGCGGCTCGAGCTCCGGCATGATGATCTCAAGGCAACGAATACCAAGACCGCGCCGACTAAGGTCAAGCCGGCGCCGCTGCAGGATGTGTCGTTCGATGGTGGACGATTGCAGACGACGCTCAAGCCGGCGTCGTGGAATGTGATTCATCTGTCCGCGAGCTGAGGATGGCAAAGCTTGGGTAGGTGCGAGCGGAGGAGTTGTCGATCGCTGTGGTATTCAACGTGTAGGGCCGGGACGTCCTCGCGAGTCGAGGACCTGGCGAATGGCATGCGCCAGATCTGCGGGCCGGTACGGCTTGCTCAGCAGGGTGATATCCGGGTCGAGTCGACCGTCATGCATCATGGCGGCTTCCGGATAGCCCGACATATAGAGCACGGGCACGCCAGGGCGCCGCTGGATCACGGCATCGGCAAGTTCGCGGCCGTTCATCCCGCCGGGCATGACGACATCGGTGAAAAGCAGATCGAAGGCCGTGCCTTGGTCGACGAGCGCGAGGGCCTCCGGGCCGTTAGCGGCCGCGATCGTGCGATAGCCGAAGCTCTTCAGCTGCGCTTCGACGTAGTTGCGGACCAGCTCGTCGTCCTCGACCAGAAGGATGGTTTCACTGCCGCGTTGCAGCTCGCCTTTCGTCATCACGCTCGCGGAGGCTGCGGCCTGCGTCGAGCGGGGCAGGTACAGGCTGAAGGTCGTTCCCAGCCTTTCTTCGGTGTCGATTCTAATATGTCCGCCTGACTGCTTGATGAAGCCATACACCATGCTCAAGCCGAGGCCCGTTCCCTTGCCAAGCTCCTTGGTCGTGAAGAAGGGCTCGAAGATCTTGTCCCGGATAGCCTTGGGAATGCCCGTGCCGGTATCGCTCACCGTGACGAGGACAAAGTCGCCGATAGTGTCGTCGGGGCCCGAATTGTCCGGGCCAAAGCTGGCATTAGCGCTGCCAAAGGAGATCTTGCCTCCGCCTATCATTGCATCGCGGGCGTTGACGGCGAGGTTGATCAGGGCGGTCGAGAGCTGGCCCGGGTCGATCAACGCCTGCCAGCAATCCGTTTGCAGCGTGGAGCCGACCTCGATGTGCTCGCCCAGCGTTGGCCGTAGCAGCTTTGCGGTATCGACAATGAGATTGTTGACGTCGACGTTGCGGGGTTGCAGTGGCTGCCTTCGCGCGAATGCGAGGAGCTGCATCGTCAGATCGGCGCCGCGGGTGGCGGCGTCGTCGATCATATGTGCAATGGCGACGAGGTCAGGCTGATCCGCAAGCCCGTCAATCAGGATCTGGATGGTTCCGGTGATAACAGTCAGGATGTTGTTGAAGTCATGGGCGACACCACCAGTGAGCTGGCCGACCGCGTCCATCTTCTGCGCCTGGCGCAGCTGCTGCTCGAGGCGCAGACGCTGGCTGATGTCGCGTCCGATCACGATGATCAGCTCCTGGCCGCCCGTCGAGACGTGAGCGGCAGACATTTCGACATCGAGGCCCTTGTCGTCGGGGCCGTGCAGGCGAAGTTGCAGCAGGCCGGTCGAATTCGGCGCCAGCAGGCTGGCAACCTCGGCTGCGTCAGCCGGAACGAGGATGGATCGGAACGGCAGGCCGATGATCTGCTCCCGAGCCCGCCCCAGCATCACACCAGCCGTGCGGTTAGCCTCAATCACGCGGCCGCTTTGGTCAAGAACCAGGATCGCGTCGTGCGCCTGCTCCATCAGCAGGCGGTATTTTTCCTCGGCCTGCTTTCGCGCCGTGAGGTCGAGCACGAACGAGACGCATTGATCGGACGACCCGGCCAGCGAGGCGGACCCGATGAGAACAGGCACGCGGCTGCCGTCTTTCCTGATGAACTCCTTTTCCCGCGAGGCGGTCTGCCCCGATGTCCTGAGCTGCTCGACCCGCTGCGCGTCTTCGTCGCGATATTCCGCCGGGGTCATATCGTTCCAGCGGATGGCGTTCGAGACCAGGTCCTGCCTGGAATATCCGGTCATGCTCAGGAAGGCATCGTTGGCGTAGCTGATGTCGCCGCTGCCGTCCCAGAACAGGATGCCGATAATGTTGGAATCGACGAGCCGGCGGATGCGTGCCTCGCGCTCCTGAAGGTCGCGGTAGAGCAGCGTGTTCTCCAGCGAAATCGCCGCTTGGGCCGCGAGCAGGTCCAGCACCGCCACACGATCCGGCGTGAAGGCGTGCGTCGTCAGCGTATTTTCCAGATACAGCAAGCCGATGAGCTTGGCTTGTTTCAGCAGTGGCAGGCAAAGCATGGATCTTGGATGTCGGCGACGCACATAGTCGTCACCGTAGAGCGGATCGGGCCGCGTCGCGTCGTCGACGATGAGAGGCTTTTGCGCGCGAATGACGTAGCGCAACAAGGCCTCCGGACAATCCGGTGTCGAGAGCGAGGTTTGACGCATCGCGACCGTGAACTCGTCGCCCCTGGATTGGCCCTCCGCCTCGATGCGGAAGTCGTCGTGCCGCGACAAGATCAGCAGGCCGCGATCGGCGCCGGCGTTTTGCAGCACGATCTTCATCAGCGTCTCGATCAGCTTCGGCAGCTCGATTTCACTTGAGACGGCCTGAGACGCCTTCACCACGGTGGTGACGTCCATATGCTGAATGGTCAGCCGGCTTCCGGAGCCGGTATCTTCGGCGACGTGGAGCCGAGGATAGAGGTGTTCGAGCTGCCTGACCTTCGGCTCGGCTCCCCAGCGAATGAATCCGTAGTGGGCGTCGCGCAGATAAGCATTGGCGATCTTGTCGAAGCCGCGCGTCGTATAGAAGCGCCCGGCGAGCTCATTTGCGATGGCCTCATTCTGAGGAAAGCCGTTTGCGTGCGCAGCGGCGATCGCCCGATCGTAGAATCGCATCGCATCGAGCTCGCGATCTTCGATGCGCGCGATTTCAGCCGAGATGAGAGCGGCGCGGTCGGTGAAGTCTTCCGGGCTGATCTCGGCCAATTGCTGAAGCTCGCGGTGGTGGCGGATCAGTGCGTCGAGATGCCGGGCTCGATCGCCCGGGGCGGCGACCTCGCAACACGCGCCTTCGGCCAAGGCCGCATAGAAGTGGAAGTCAATCCGATCGAACAGTGCTTTCGATGTCCACAAGAGCTTGTCGGCCTTTGCTGCGGCGGCGATGGCGGCGGGATCGTTGGCAAGCACACGTGCCTGCAGCTTGCGGGTCCAGTACCAGAATCCGGCCTGCTCCAGGTACGGCTCCGTCTCGAGACGACGTTCGAACTGCGCCTCGTTGAAGGCGGCATCGTCGAAGCTGCCGAATTTCGTGGTGAGGCCGCGCAGCGACCGGATGAGTTGCAACTGCCCAATAATTCGATCCGCCGCAAGGTCGACACGCGCCCGGCGTGCGAAATCGAGCCCCGCTTCGGCCTCCTGTTGCACTTCGGCAAGGGGATCGCCGCAGGCGAGAAGGTGCGTCAGGAAGTGATGACGGGTGAAGCTCGCATAGTTCACGTCGCCGACTTGCTGCGCGGCGTCAAAGGCGCGCTTCAGCCACGGGCGGCCTGTCCTCACATCTCGCGTCCAGCTGCCGAAGCCGAGATAGACGCGGGCCTTGAACCGGTCCAGTCCGCGCGTCTCGACCAGATCGAGGCCGAGCCTGGCAAAACGATAGCCGGCAGCGTAGTCGTCGAAGTCGGGGCCGAGCACTGTGCCGAGCACGATATAGGCGAGGCACGACGCGTCGGAGTTGCCGTATTGCAGGCTGAGATTGGCCATGCGTCCGATGATCAGGCGACGCAGGCCCTCGTCGATGTACCAGGCTGGCGAAACCAGCACCGTAAGGACATCCATGGTTCCGCGCGCGACCGGATCGGCCATCTGCGGCAGATCGAGCAGGGCCTCGATCGGACGGTCACCGATCGCCTGCCACATCCGGTGATATTCTCGCTGGACTTCATCCGGCGTTGGGTGCGCGGACCAGTCGATACCGACGCGTCGCAGATAGTCGAGCGCGGTCTCGACGTCGCGATCGCTTGGCTCCATCCGCAGCCGGGTGACTGCCGCGAGATCGGGCAGGGTGGCGGCCCGCTCAGCCAGTTCTGCGAGACGCAAGTTCGCAGCCGCGTGGTCGCCTGCGAGGAATTCGCATTCGGCGCGCTGGAGGGCCAGCGCGAAACTGAGCGTGTAATGTTGCTCCCAGCGATCCCGGGGTAGCATGGCCTCGCCAGCCGCGAAGTGAGCGTGCGCCATGGTGAAGGCCGTCGCGGCCTTGGCGCGGCGACCAGCCAGCAGATTGAGCTCCGCCAGCCTGACGCGCTCGTCGGGTGCGGTAATCAAGGCCGTGCCGCGGTTGAGCTGGCTGACGATCTCGAAGACGTCGTCCTCGACGGTATCAGGCGCGGCTCTCGCTGCGAACAAGCGGCCGATGCGCAGATGCGCCGCAGCCCGTTCCTGCTCCGGAATCAGCGCATAGGCTGCCTCCTGAAACCGGTCGTGGACGAAGCGGTAGGTGCCAGCTTGCGGCTCTACGAATTCCTGGCGAACGGCGGGCCACAGATCTTCGTTGACCTGATCTTCGGAGGTGCCGAGCACGACCGAAAGCACTGGCACCTCGGCGACATTTCCGAGGCAGGCCATCTGCTGCAGAGCCGTGCGTGTCGGCAGGGGCAACCGGGTGAGCTTCCCCAGCATGAGGTCGACGACATTGTCGGTGTATCGCTTGGCGTGAATGCGCTCGAGATCCCAGGACCAGCTGATCGCATCATGGTCGAAGGCAAGCAGGCCTTCGTCGACCAGCGAGAACATGAACTGGATGGCGAAAAACGGATTGCCTGCGGTCTTCTCGTGCACGAGCTGGATCAATGGCGCTGCTTGTCTGGGCTCGCAACGTAGCGTATCGGCAAGCAACTGGCCGAGATGCCTGCGGCCGAGAGGCGCGAGCGTGATCTCCACCACCTGTCGACCGCGCGCCTTGATCGCCTCGCGCATGCGCATGACCGGATGAGCGGAATCCACCTCGTTGTCGCGGTAAGCGCCGATCAGCATCAGGTGCTTCAGCTCTGACCGGGTCAGGATGTCCTCGAGCAGCTCGAACGTCGCCATATCGAGCCATTGCAAATCATCGAGGAACAGCACCAGGGGATGTTCGGCCCGCGCAAACACGCCGATGAACTGCTCGAGTACGCGGTGAAAGCGGCTTTGCGCGTGCTGGAGCGACAGCTCCGGGACAGGCGGCTGTTCACCGACGACGGCTTTCAGCTCCGGGACCAGATCCACGACGAGCTGTCCGTTTGGACCTAGCGCGTCTTGCAGGGCTTGGCGCCACTCGCTTAGCTCGGCTTCGCGTTTGCCGAGAAGGGGTCGGACGAGGCCCTGGAATGCCTTGGCAAGCGTGGCGTAGGGGATGTCGCGTTTGTGCTGGTCGAATTTGCCTGACGCAAACAAGCCGTGCGAAGGCACCAGCACCTTGTGCAGCTCGTTGACGACGGAGGATTTGCCGATGCCGGAATATCCGGAGACCAGCGCAAGCTCGGGCGCGCCGCTTCTGACGATGCGCTCGAACGAGGCGAACAGCATCTCGCGCTCGGCCGTTCGTCCGTACAGCTTCTCGGGAACGAGGAGCCGATCGGGCGTGTCGTGCTCGCCCAGCGGGAAGTCTTCGATGCGATGCCTAAGCTCCCATTCGGAAAGGCAACGTTGCAGGTCCCTCTCGGCGCCGCCTGCGGTCTGGTAGCGCTCCTCGGCCATCTTGGAGAGCAGTTTCATGATCAGCCTGGACACCGCACGGGGGACGTCGCCGCATCGCTTGGCCGGGGCTTCCGGCTCTCTTGCAACGTGACAATGCACCCATTCCATCGGATCACCAGCGACGAATGGCAACGAGCCGGTGACCATCTGATAGAGCGTGATGCCGAGCGAGTAGAGATCGCTTCGGGAGTCGATCGAGCGATTCATCCGCCCGGTCTGCTCGGGGGACATGTAGGCGAACGTACCGGCGATCTGCTCTTGCGCGGCCGCGGACAGCCGTTCGCGTGGGCGGCGGGTTGCGAAGCCGAAGCCGGTGAGGTGCACGCTGCCGTTGCTGCGGCTCACCAGGATATTTGCCGGTTTGATATCCTTGTGCACCAGTCCCTGTTGATGGACCTTGCCGAGCGCGGCGGCGATCTGGACCGCGAGGCGCAGGAAACTGCCCGTCTCCATGGGGGCGTCGGTCAGCCAGGTCAGTGGCTCGCCGCCGGAATCCTCGAGGACGAGAATGGTGCGGCCGTGATCCTGCAGCAGCTCGAGCGGCTTCGCCGCCCAGGCACTGTCCAGTTCGTCCTTCAGTGCAAATTCGTGAGCCAGCCGGTCGAGGCTTTGCGGGCTTGGATGCTCGGCGGCCGGAACGACGGCCAGCACAACCTGCCGTTCACCGTCAATGCGTTCGCGGGAGGTACGGCACAGCAGAATCCCTTCTTCGTCGCAAAGAACCTGCGGACCGTGGGCCCAGCCGGTACCCATAAACGATGAAAGGTTCATGTCGGTAGACCATGCCGCCGCCGAGCCCAAGCGCGAGCTCAAGTCCGAGCCGAAGCGGGGCTCCCCCGGTACTTTGCCTCACCCTCCAATAGGCCGCCCCGATACGCGCCGTTACCGTTTCTTTTTCCGCGTGCGGGACGCATGACGGGCAGAACGCACATGCGACGTCTGGCACGACAGGGCTGGCCCCTCACGCCTTCATTCCAGCGCCCGGTTCGATCGACAAGGCCGGGCACCGTTAAATCGTATCATTTGCCTCAATCTCGTCAACGGACGGCCGACCCGACGACGCAAAGCGATGCGCATTCGAGCACACCGGTATGCAACAGAGGTCTCCTGCGGGCGATCTCGCAACCTAAGGGAGAATAAAAGCGTCCGTGATGAGCCGGCGAGAGAATTCAGCTTTTTCAATTGGTTAGATGTTGGTGCTGACCAAGCCCCCACGAACAAGTCCACGACGTCAAGTCCGGATCACAAAACCCTTCGCAAGGTGATTGCGCACAAAATAAATCATCGCGATTCCCGGCAGGACAGCGAGCACCGTCATGGCCATAACGAGCCCGAAATCGGTTCGAAAACCGAACAGGCCGTTGATGGCCATGGTGATCGGCTTGCCGCCGGTCGTGGTCAGGATGCGGGCCAGCACCACCTCCACCCAGGAGAAGACGAAGCAAAAGAACGCGGCGACGCCGATGCCGGGCGCAATCGCCGGAATGAGATGGCGAAAGAAGAAGCTTGGCAGCGAATGGCCATCCAGAAACGCCGTCTCGTCGAACTCGCGCGGCACTGCCGAGATAAAGCCTTCCAGGATCCAGATCGAGATCGGTATGTTGAAGACGCAATGGACCAGCGCGATGCCGACCGGTGTATTTGCAAGGCCAATCTGAGCGAACAGGACGAAGATCGGCAGCGACAGCACGACGGTCGGCGTGATCCGGAACACCAGCAGCAGGAAGAACAGCTGGCGATCGCCGGCGAAGCCGTAGCGCGCGAACCCATAGGCGGCCGGCAGTCCGACGCCGAGACACAGCGCGACATTCAGCACGACATAGATGATGGAGTTGACGATCGAGTCCTTCAGAGCGGCCGAATGCAGGATGTTCTGGTAGTTGACGAGGCTGAAATGCCCCTCCGCGATCCCGGCTCTCGGCAGCGTCGAGACGAAGCTGGTGATGATCGTCTGCGCCAGCGGCACAAGAATGAAGGCGCCGATCACGGCAAACAGGGCGATCCGCCCCCACGACGACGGCGCCCTCACGTGGCGAGCTCCTGGGTCGGCGGCACCGCGGGCGCTGGCGCGCTCGTCGCCGCCTTGAAGGTCCATGCGACCGTCAGCACGATCAGGAAGTAGACGATCGAGCGGGCCGCTGATGGTCCGTAGTTGAAGGACAGGATCTCCTCGCCGAGGTCGAGGCTGAGAAATGCGGTGGCGCTGTCAGGGCCGCCTGCATTGATGCGGAACGCCTCGATATAGATCATGAAGCTGTCCATGAAGCGAAGCAGCACGGCCATCGACAGCACGGTCTTCATCTTCGGAAGCTGAATGAAGCGAAACACCTGCCATTGCGAGGCGGCGTCGATGGCGGCGGCCTGGTAGTAGGCCGGCGGAATGCTGGAGATGCCGGCATAGGCCAGCACGACGACCAGCCCCAGCCAGTGCCATGTGTCCATCACGACGAGCACGATCCAGGTGTGCAAGGCGTTGAACTTGTAATCGAAGCCGACGCCCAGCCACGCCAGCATTTTGCCGGCGAGACCCGCATTGGGATTGATCAAGTTGAGCCAGATCACCGGGATCATGTTCCAGGGCACCACCAGCGGCACGGTGATCAGAACGAGGACGGTGCTGACGATAAACTGATTGGAACGCTGCAGCAGCAGCGCGATCCAGATGCCGAGTGGAAGCTGAATCGATAGCACGATCGCCGAGAACAGGAAGCTGCGTCCGAGGCTTGCGTAGAATCGTTCCGAGGTCACGATGTTCCGGTACCAGTCGACGCCGACCCAATACGGATTGTTCAGGCTGAACAGGTCCTGGAAGGAGTAATTGGTGACGGCGATCAGAGGCACGATTCCGACGAAGGTCACGATGACCAGCGCAGGAAGCACCAGGAACCAGGCTCTGTTGTCGTACAGCTTCATGTCTAACGATTACAGCGGGACACGCCCGGTCACGGAAAAAGGCCTCGATTGACACCGAGGCCTTCCCAGCATTCCGGATCGAGCCTGACCTAGCCTGTGATCTGGCGAAAATCCAAGAGGCGGCAGCGCAGCCCAGTTCCGCGCCGCAATCATGTGTCGATGCGCCTCGTCAGCGCTGCGCGTCGCGTCCGTTTTCCGGATCGCTCTCTGGCTCCGAGATCAGCACTACCGGCTCGTCATAGCCCTGGCGGCTGCTGTAGAACACCAGCGCCATCAGGCCGGCGCCGACGATGAGCGAGAACACGGCGCCGAGCGCCAGTGCGACATAACCTGCTTCCGGAACCCTGGTATCCGTGCTGGTCCAGCCGAGATAGCCGAGAGTGCCGGCTGCAAGGAGTAGTGCGCTCAGCACTGCAATGATGGCCCATCTGGCAAATTTGCCGCCTTCAGAGCCCGACGGCGCGACGGCCGGTTGATGGTCGGTGCTGGTCATGGATTCCTCCTCACACTATGGCGCAGTGGCCTTGGTCGCGATCGCATGCAACGCGCCGGTCAGCGCCGCGACGACGGGCGTGGCCGGCTCGCCGGCGCCGTGACGTTGTGCGAGGAACGCCGGATCGTTGTAGGACAGCCAGGTCGCGCCCTGTTCGTCCTGCCAGACCAGGGCCTTCAGCGGCAAGTCGATGCCGGCAGTCTGCGCTTGTTGCATCAAGGGCGTGCCGCCCTTGGCATTGCCGAAGATGAGCAGATCGGTCGGTCGCAGCGTCAGGTCGACGGCGGCCGCACCCGCGGCGTGATCGATGTGAGCGAACACGGTGAGGCCCCTGGCCTTCACCTCGGCCTCGAGCCGCTTCATCGTGTCTTCAGGTCCAAAATTGCTCTTGATGGAGATGAGTCCGTCCGCGGCCATGGCTTGCGTCTCCCATAAAGATGTCGCTGCAATCAGCGCGACGATACCTATCAATGTCGACAGCTTCACGCTCACGCGCTCACTTCTTGTGAAACAGCTTCGCCGGGTCGAATTCCGGATCCGGAACGAAACCGTCGCGATTGGGCATCCTGATTTTCGGCAAGGAGTCCTTGTCGACCTTGCCGTCTGCCGGAACGATGCCGTTCAAGCTCAGAATGTAGGCGGTGACGGCGTAGGTCTCATCGGTGCTGAGCGAGCCCGGCGTCGGATACGGCATGGCGCGATGGATGTAATCGAACAGCGTCGTCGCATAGGGCCAGAAGCTGCCGACGGTCTTGACCGGCATGTTGGAGGCGAGCGTGCCCTGTCCGCCGACAAGACGATCCTTGATGCCGCCCTGGCCGTTCTCGCCATGACAGGCCGCGCAATTGTCGGCAAAAATCTGCTTACCCTGCGTTGCGGTGCCGCTGCCAGCAGGCAGGCCCTTGCCATCGGGACCGACGTCGATGTCCCACAGCTTGATCTCGTCAGGCGTTGCCGGACGACCGAAATCGAAGGCCAGCGCGGGCGCCGCGAGAAGGCCTGCGGTGATGAGGCCGGCGAGAAGCACCTTGCTATGCGAGGACATTGCGGACCCTCCCGGCCTCGTCGATGCTCCAGCTCTGCTGGGCATTGTAGTGAAACAGCGCATTCGTCCCCATCGCGGCGATGAAGGATTTCCGGTCCGGCTGGACATTGCCTTGGTCGTCGGTGGAGCGGCTGACGATCGTGGTCGGCTTGCCGTCCCACACCCAATCCATCTGGAAGCGAACCTGCGCCTTGGGAAGCACCGGCAGGCTCAACTGCGCCTGCTTCCAGGTCTTGGCACCGTCGGTCGAGATCTCGACCTTTGCGATCTTACCATGGCCGCTCCAGGCAAGGCCGGAGATCCTGACGTATCCTGGTTGGATCTGCATCATGCCCGAGGGCTGGGTGATGACGGAGTTGGTGTCCATCCGCAGCTGGAATTGCCGTGCCTTGCCGTCGGCGAGCAACTGCGTGTAGCGCGCCGTCTCCCAGCGCGTCATCCATGGCGCGTTGCCGAATTTGAGCCGGCGCAGCCATTTGATGTTGAGGTTGCCCTCGAAGCCCGGCATCACCAGCCGCATCGGAAAACCGTGCGCGGGCCGCAGCGGCTCGCCGTTCTGGCCGTAGGCGACGAAGGCCTCGTTCACGATCTCGTCGGTGAGAGGAATGCTGCGGTCGACGCCGGCGCCGTCGCCGCCCTCGGCCAGCATCCAGGTCGAGCCCTTGTCCTTGGCGACGAGGTCGATCAGGAATTTGAGCGGTACGCCGGTCCATTCATTGGTGCTGACGAGGCCATGCGTGTTCTGCACCGTCAGCTCAGGGTCGGCCTTCTTCCAGTTTTCCCAGCCGTTTCCGGTGCATTCGATGAAGACAACACGCGAGATCGACGGCATCCGCTTGAGATCGTCGACGCTGAACACCAGCGGCTTTTGCACCATGCCGTGGATCAGCAGCCGGTGCTGTGCGGGATCGATATCGGGCACGCCGGAATGGCTGCGTTCGTAATGCAGATCGGTCGGCGTGATGTTGCCGACCAGCTTCTGATGCGGCGTCTTGGAATTGATGGCGTCGCTGGGATCGATATTGCGCTTGCCTGGCGAGGCCTCCGGGATGCGATCAATCTTGACGAAGCGGGATCGTTCGCTGTGTGTGCCGAGCTCGGCTCCGGGCCCGCGATCGGGGACATCCGCCAGCGATTCGGCATCGGCCGCCTCGGTCGCGGCCACGCCCAAAATGCCTGCCGACAGTCCTCCTACGAAGCCGCGGCGCGACATATTCGCAGGCCGTGACAACATTTCGATTGGCGTCTTGAACGTCATACGATCTCCCATCGGTCGTCGTGCTTTTTGGAAATTCCGATCGCGTCCATTCCGCGACGTTTACCGCACGCTGTGAAGATTGCTTGTTAGGTTGTGTTAGAAGGAGTGAGCCTGGCGCGCTCCCTCATTTTGCGCTGTTCAAGCTTCCTTGAACGCCTCGTGCGCGCGGGTCGAATAGACCAGAGCCGCGCCGGCGTTGACCGAGATGGCGGTTCCAAGCGCTTCGGCCAACTCGCTTTCGGTCGCGCCGTGCTTCTTGGCTTCGGCGGCATGGACAGTGATACAGCCGTCGCAGCGCAGGCTGATGGCGACGGCGAGCGCGATCAGCTCGCGCGTCTTAGCGTCGAGATGGGCGGTCTTGGCGCCGGCGCCGCTCAGCGTCGCGTAGCCTTTGACCGTTTCCGGCGAGAGCTTTCCGATCTCGCCGACGCCGGCGACAAGCTGCCGGCGATAGGTGTTCCACTCGAGCATTGCCATGTTAACCTCCATCGGTGTTGTTGCCTCGAATGTGTAGGCGCGTGCCGCTCACGGATATGGCCGGGCGGCTCGGGCTCATGTCTGGGCGGATCAAGGAGTGCTGATGTCGGAGGCTGAAGCAGCCGAACTGTTGAATGCCATGGTGCCGCTGTTCAGGATCCGCCCGGTGATCGAGGATTCCTGCCGGTTCGGCGGCAGCTGGGCGTCACCCCACGCGGCGAACGGCAGGGGATGGGCGCAATTCCATATGGTGACGCGTGGCGCCTGCGTGGTCGAGAGGCCGGGCTTGGGTCCGCAAAGGCTGGAGGCCGGCGACATTCTCCTGCTGCCTCACGGTGACAGTCATCTGGTGCGGAGCGAGGTGAAGGGCGCTGTAGGGCGGGTGTCGACCGAAATCCGCAATGGCGTGCGTCAGCGCGCCACGGTCGATGCTGCGGTCGATACCGAGCTGCTCTGCGGCCGCTTCCTGTTCGAAACCTCGGATGAGAATCCGCTGATCGCGGCTCTTCCCGACGAGATTATCTTGCGCACGGCCGGGGAGCCGCTGCTGGAGAGGTTTCGGCGACTGTTGCTCGACATCCGCGAAGAACTGGATGCGGGGCGGGCAGGCTCAGAGATGGTCGCGGCCGATCTCGCGAGGGCGCTGTTCGTCATGATGCTTCGTGACCACCTGACCGGGCAGGCTTCAGGCAACGGCACGCTTTCGCTTTTGCAGGACCGCACCACGGCCCGGGTCGTGTTGGCGATCCTTGGCGATCTCGCCCGCGACTGGACGCTCGACGAGATGGCTGAGGTTGCCATCGCCTCGCGTGCGACGCTGGTGCGCGCCTTTCAGAAGCGCGCAGCCGCGGCGCCGATGACGTTCTTGTCCGATCTCAGACTGGCGGTCGCACGCAAGCGCCTTGCCGGCACATTAGACCCGATCGCGAAGATCGCCCATGAAGTCGGCTACGCATCCGAAAGTGCCCTGAGCAAGGCCATCATGCGCAAATACGGCATGCGACCCGGCGCTTTGAGAGAGCCGGGTTCGCAGCCGCGTGCCGTCAGCTCCGATACCAGCTCGCAATATTCCACGTCGTGACGTCCCATCCCGAGATATCTGTCATCAGGCCATTGACGGCGCCGCCGACGATGTAGCGCGAGAGCAACGGCAGGAAGATGTTGGCCTCGCAGAAGATCTCGTCGACCTTGATCAGCAGCGCGGCGCGCTTGACCGGGTCGAGCTCGTTCTGCGCGGCCTTGTAGGCCTTGTCAGCGTCCAGATCGGACCAGCGCGAGACGTTGCGGCCGAGCCATTTGTTGTCCTTGTTGGCGATCTCCCAAGAGACACATTGGTTCAGGAATCGCTCCGGATCGGGCTGCGGTTGCGTCGCATTGTACATCTCCATGTCGCAATAGAATTTCGTGTAGGTGTCGGGATTGCCGGCGTCCGATGAGAAGAACACCGACGCGGTGACCGATTTGAGCTCGATCTCTATCCCGGCCTTCTGGCAAGCCTGCTTGATGATGGCTTGCGTCTTCTGGCGCGGTGCGTTGATCGAGGTCTGGAAGACGTATTTCAGCTGCTTGCCATCCTTCGCGCGGATGCCGTCGGCGCCCATCTTCCAGCCGGCCTCATCGAGAATCTTGTTCGCCTTGTCGATGTTGAACTCGTATTTCAGCTTGCCTGATTTGAATTGCGGGGGCTGGTTGACAAAGCTCGCCGTGGCGATCGCGGCGCGGCCGTAGATGAATTTCTGGATTCCCTCGCGATCGATCAGCAGGTTGAGGGCCCGGCGCACGGCCGGATCGGACAGCGTCGGGTGTTTCGTCCTGGCGTTGGATCGTTCGCCGTCGACCTCGGTCCAGGGGTCCGTGGTGTTGAGGATGATGAACTCGATGCCGCCGGCGGTCGTGTACTCGACCCTGCCTTTGCCACCCGTCTCCATGCGCTTGAGGATCTCGTCCTCGACCAGCAAATTCCAGGCGTAGTCGTATTCGCCGGTCTGCAGCACGGCGCGCGCCGCGGAGACCGCGTCTCCGCCGCCCTTGATCTCGAACGTGTCGAAAAAAGGCTGGTTCTTGACGTGATAGTCGGGATTGCGTTCGGCCCGGAGCAAATCGCCTGGCTTGAACTCGACGAATTTGTAGGGACCGGTGCCGACCGGCTTCAGATTGCCCGGCGCGTCGCGCGATTTCGCACCGGCATAGTCGCCGAAATGATGTTTCGGCAGGATCTGGCCGACCGCGCCGACGAAGGGGTCGGCCCAGAACGGGGTCGGTGCCTTGAAGGTGACCTTGACGGTGTGGTCGTCGATCTTCTCGACAAGGATGTCCTTGTAAGAGCCCGTGGTGTAGGCGGCCGTCGCGAGATCGGCGGCATAGGTCCAGGTGAAGACGACGTCGTCGGCGGTGAAGGGCTTGCCGTCATGCCATCTCACGCCCTGCTTCAGCTTCCAGATCACGGTGGTGCCGTCAGCAGAGAGGCCGCCATTCGCCTTGGTCGGGGTCTCGGCGGCAAGACACGGGATGAGATTGCCTTCCTTGTCCCAGCCGGCGAGGGGCTCGAAGAAGATTCGTGAGGCGACCTGGTCCTTGGTGCCGAGCGCGAAATGCGGATTGAGCAAGGTGGGGGCCTGCCAGACCAGCATCCTGAGCGGACCGCCGCCGCCGGCTTTCGTCGGCTTGTAGGCCAGTGTGGCGTTAGCCATCGCCACGTCGTTCCAGAGCAGGATCTGGCTCGCAATTGGCGCCGTGATCCCGACCGTGGCCAAGCTCTGGATGAACGAGCGTCGAGACAGCGTGCCCTGCTTCACTTCCGCAATGAGCCCGCGGATATCGTTTTCGTCCATCAGATGACCTCCACCTGCCACAAGAACAGTCGTCACCGGCGGACCCATCATGTTGCATCGGGCGCGAGGCGGCAATGCCCACAAAGTGCGAATAGCCCGCGGCGAAATAGCAGGCGCGAATTCGAGTGGGCCATGTGTCTGCAGGTCGGCAGCTTCTGCCGGGACGGATTTGCCGGCGTGAAAGATCTGTTGCCCGGAATTCATGATAACCCCTTGATTGCAAGCGCTCTCGCTTCTGGCATGCGCATTGCACGCAGAACGTGCGTTCGCAGTGACAGTGGAGTTTTGGAATGAGCGTTAGCGGCACGAGCAGTATCGTCGGTGGAAGCGCGGCGAGTTCGTCGTCATCCGCCAGCCCGTCGAAATCGACCGACGGTTCGCAAGGGGACGTCTCGACTTTCGCCTCGCTGATGAACGACGGGACGCCATATGATGAAGTGAAGGTCAACCTACCGAACGGCATATCGGTCGGCCTCGTCCATTTCGGCGGCGGCGGCCTGGATAGTAGCGCGCTCAAATCCATCGAAGATTTCGTGCAACATTTCGCCGACCGGCAGGTATCGGGAAGTTCGTCCTCCGCGACCGCCCAAAGGCAGAATGACGACACGCCCGATACCGTGGGCTTCGACAAGATCCATGTCGATCTCCCGAATGGATATTCGTTCGAGGTCGTTCACTCCTCCGGCAATCAGGCATCGGACAGCGCCAGCGTGATGAAAGGGCTCACCGAGGCGGCCGAGGAGCTCACCGAATCCTTCGCGCAATATTCACCGACATCCTCGGCTGCGTCCGCTTACGCCGCGCAGCAGGCGGCGTCGTCCGGTCGGACGAGCCATGTTGACGCGCAGAGTTGAGGCTCTCCGCACTCTCAACGCCGATATTGGGGCTGCGAGCCAAAGTTCCTGACGTCACCCCAGCGACACGGCTTCGCCGTTGCGCGGGGATGACGGATTTAGATGGAACGTGCCGCACGTTGTCGTGCGATCCGTGGGATGCGGCCATGCGCGCGGTTCCGCGCATCGGTATTCCGTTGCCCTGCACGCGCGGGCCTCATTATATTGGCGAACGATGCAACCGGAGCTGCCTGCGCGGCGCTCCGCGATTGAGGGCCACGCGATGGACGATACGATCGGCTTCCCCGACCCCGGCCTCGATTTGTCGGATGGATTCAAGCCGCACACCTCGCATTGGGGCGTGTTTTCGGCGCGCAACGGCAAAGCCGGGCTCGAGGTCAGACCCTATGGCGGCGATCCCGATCCGAATGGCATCATCGACAATTTCCCCGGCGCTCTTCGCCATCAGGCCCGTATTGCGCAGCCCGCTATCCGCAAGGGCTGGCTCGAACGCGGGCCCGGTCCCGATGACAGGCGGGGCCGCGACGAATTCGTTTCCGTCAGCTGGGAAAAGGCGCTGGATCTGCTCGGCGATGAGCTGGCGCGCATCCGCGACACGCGCGGCCCCGGCGCCGTGTTCGGCGGTTCTTACGGCTGGTCGAGCGCCGGACGTTTGCATCATGCGCAGAGCCAGGTCCACCGTTTCCTCAACATCGCGATGGGCGGCTATGTCCGCTCGGTGAATTCCTATTCGTCGGGCGCCTCTTCCGTGCTGTTGCCGCAGATCATGGCGGGCTACGAGGACATCACCAAACGCAACGTCACCTGGGAGCAGATTGCTGAAGAGACCGAGATCGTGCTCGCATTCGGCGGCATGGCGCTGAAGAATTCGATGGTGGCCGGCGGCTCGATCAGCAAGCATGTCGAACGCGGTGCAATGCAAGCGGCGCGCAAGCGCGGCTGCGAGTTCATCCTGATGAGCCCCCTGCGGGAGGATTTGCCTGTCGAGGCCGGCGCCGAATGGATGACCTGCATCCCCGGCACTGATACCGCGCTGATGCTCGGCATGGTCCACACGCTGGTCAGCGAAGGCCTACACGATCAGGCCTTCCTCGACCGCTACACGGAAGGGTGGCCGGTGTTTTTGCGTTACCTCACCGGCGAAAGCGATGGTCAGCCAAAGCATGCCGAATGGGCCGCCGCGATCTGCTGTGTCGATGCCGACGCGATCCGCGTGCTGGCGCGCCGGCTTGCCGGCAAGCGCGCGCTGATCACCGTCTCGCACTCGCTCCAGCGCGCCGAGCATGGCGAGCAGCCGGTCTGGATGGGCATGGTGCTGGCGGCAGCGCTGGGCCAGATCGGCCTTCCCGGCGGCGGCTACGCCTATTCGCTTGGCGCAATCGGCTATTACGGCCGCCGCGTCAACGACGTGCCCGGGCCGACGCTGGGGCAGGGCCGGAATGGTGTCAGGGATTTCATCCCGGTGGCGCGCATCGCCGACATGCTGCTCAGTCCCGGCAACACCTATCGCTACAATGGCGAGACGCGCACCTATCCGGACATTCGCCTGGTCTATTGGGCCGGCGGCAATCCGTTCCATCACCACCAGGATATCAACCGCCTGCGCAAGGCCTTTGCGAAACTCGACACGCTGGTCGTGCACGAGCTCGCCTGGACCGCGACCGCGCGCCATGCCGACATCGTGCTGCCGTCGACTATGACGCTTGAGCGCGAGGACATCGGCTACTCCAGCAACGATCCCCTGATGGTCGCGATGCACCGCATCGCCGAGCCGTTTGGGCTCGCGCGCGACGACTACGAGATCTTCGCCGATCTGGCCGATCGCCTCGGCGCCCGTGAGCCCTTCACGGAGGGACGCAGCTCGCGGCAATGGCTGGAGCATCTCTACGAGCCGACCCGCGCCTCGCTCGCCAAGCGCGGCCTGGAGGCTCCGAGCTTCGAGGAATTCTGGAAGCGCGGCAGCCTGGTGGTGCCGCAGCAGCCCGACGATGGTGGCCGCTTGCGCAGTTTCCGCGAGGACCCGGTCGCGCATCCGCTGCCGACGCCGAGCGGACGCATCGAAATCTATTCCGCGAAGATCGCCGGCCACGGCGATGCGGATTGTCCGGGCCATCCGGTGTGGCTCGAGAAGACCGATATGCCCAAACCTGGGGCGCCGTGCTTCCTCGTCGCTAACCAGCCGGTAACGCGGCTGCACAGTCAGCTTGATTTCGGCGGACATTCGCTCGGCGCCAAGCATCGCGGCCGCGAAGTCGCGCGGATGAATCCTCGGGATGCTGACGCGCGTGGCATCAAGAACGGCGACATCATTCGCCTGTTCAATGAGCGCGGCGCGTGCCTGGCCGCGGTGCATGTCACTGACGACATCGCGCCCGGTGTCGTGCAATTGCCGACCGGCGCGTGGTACGACCCGATGGACCCCGAGGACGACGCGCCGCTTTGTGTTCACGGCAATCCCAACGTGCTCACCCGCGACATCGGCACCTCGTCCTTCGCGCAGGGCTGCACCGGCCAGCTCACCACGGTGGAGCTGGAGAAATTCACCGGCAACCTGCCGCCGATCCGGGCGTTTGATCCGGTGTAGCCACACATGGCAGCCGAACGTGCGAGCGCGTCAGCGCGCGTTCGCGATCGTCACCGCGGCGTCCACCGCATTCTCCAGGATCTCATCGGACAACTGCTTGTCGTTGACCGCGCGCGCCAATTGCAGTGCGCCGACCATGGTCGAATAGATCGTGATCGCCTTGCGCCGTCGCTCGTCTGCGGTGCCTTGCCTGATCTGCTCCGCCATCAACCCGACGATGTCGGAGACCTTGCCGGTGAAGGCATCGCGTGTTGCCTTGGGATGCCGCGCGATCTCGGCGACCAGCGCGGCAGTCGGGCAGCCGCTGTCGGCGCGATCGCGGTGACGCGCTGAGAGATAGTCGCGGATCACGGTTTCGACCGCGATGCCACTCTCGAGATTGGCCTTGTGGCGCTCCTGGCGCCGGGTGAGCACGTCCACGAGCACCTCCCGCACCAAATCCTCCTTGGAGGCGAAGTGGGTGTAGAAGGCGCCGTTGGTGAGACCGGCCTCCGACATGATGCCGGCGAGGCCGACCGCGGCGATTCCGCTCTCGCGGAACTGGGCGGAGGCGACATCGAGGATGTGCCGGCGGGTTTCGTCCTTGTGTCCTTTTTCGTAGCGCATGGCCTCAACTCCCTCCCGATGCCCGGCCTGAAATCCATGGCCACGACATCGTGAGCGATTAGCTATTGCATTACGATCATAATAATACATTATGATCATAATTCAATAGCTGCTGCGGCAGCCTCGGAACGGAACAGGACCTCAGGAATGTCAGTCGAGGACGTCGCCGCATCGTCAATGCCGACCATGGAGGTCCCGGCGCGTAGCGCGGCAGCGCCTCGCCCGGCAGTGACGTCCGCGGACCCGCGGCGCGCCGCGCTTCTGACCGCGCCGATCCTGCCGACGCTGATCAAGCTCGCGGCACCGACGGTGACGGTGTTGGTGGCGCAGACGGCGGTGAACATCGCCGAAGCCTATTATGTCGGCTATCTCGGCACCGATGCGCTGGCGGGCGCCGCGCTGGTGTTTCCGATCTTCATGCTGATGACCATGATGTCGAATGGCGGGTTCGGCTCCGGCGTCGCCTCGTCGGTGGCACGCGCGGTTGGCGCCGGGCGCCGCGACGATGCCGATGCGGCGCTGTTCCACGCCATCTTGCTTGCGATCATTGCGGGAGGGCTGTTCACGCTTGGGGTGCACTTCGGCGGTCCGGCGCTGTTCCGAACGCTCGGCGGCCGAGACGGCGCACTCGATGCGGCCGTCACCTATTCCAGCTATCTGTTCGCCGGCGCCATTCCGGTGTGGATCGTGAACCTCCAGGCCGCCGCGCTGCGCGGCTCCGGCAACGTCAAGGTGCCTGCGCTGGTGACGCTGATCGGCGCGATCGTGACCATTCCCGTCTCGCCTTTGCTGATCTTCGGCTTCGGACCCGTCCCAAGCCTCGGCATCGGCGGCGCCGGCATTGCCTTCGGTCTCTATTACGGTGCGGCGATGCTGTTCCTGTTGCGTTACATGTCCTCGGGCGCATCCGGCCTGCGGCTGCACATCGCGCCGTTGCGTGCAAAGATCTTTGGCGACATGCTCAAGGTCGGCATCCCCACCGCGTTCAATGCCGTGCTGACCAACCTCACCGTCATCCTCGTCACCGGTGCGGTCGGCCTGTTCGGCACCTCCGCGCTTGCCGGCTACGGCATCGCCTCGCGGCTCGACTACATCATGATTCCGCTGCTGTTCGGCATCAGCACGGCGACGCTGACCATGGTCGGCGTCAATATGGGCGCGGGCCAGACCGCGCGCGCGCAACGGATCGGCTGGGTCAGCGGCGCCGCCGGCATGATCATGACCGGCTCGATAGGGCTACTGGTGGCGATCTTTCCGACCGCCTGGCTGCATCTGTTCAGCCACGACACAGGCGTCGTGAGCGAAGGCATGACTTACCTGCGCATCGTGGCGCCGGCCTATGCCGCGCTGGGTTTTGGTTTCGTGACCTCCTTCGCGGTCCAGGGCACGGGCCGCGCGCTGGGCCCGCTCGCCGGCTCCATCGCGCGCATCCTGATTGCTGCTGTTGGCGGCTGGATCGCTGTCGCAAGCTTCGGGGCAGGAATGACCGGGCTTGCCACCATGGTCACGGTATCGCTCGCGGCCTACGCTGCGATCTGCGTATGGATCATGCTGTCACCGTCGACCTGGCGCGCCGAACCGCGCGCCTAGGAAGGGCTTGCGCGCGGCTCGCCCCTGCCTCAATTTGCGTTCATTTCCCATTTCGCGGCGAACGGAGAAGCGTTGCCCGCCGCCGGTGCCAAATATGAATTTCCATTTCATTGATTTCGTCCGGCGGAGAAGCGAATACGGTTCCAATTGTTGTCGCTGAGTCATGGAGACCAAGATGTCGTTTCGCCCCGCCCTGATCCTCGCAACCGTGCTCGCCGCCTGGTCGGCAGCAAGCTCAGCCGAGACCATCAAGATCGGCGTGACGCCGGGTCCGCATGCGCAGATTCTGGAGGCCGTGAAGCCGATCGCCGCCAAGCAGGGGCTCGTCATCCAGCTGATCGAGTTCTCCGACTATGTGGTGCCGAACGCCGCGCTCGATGCCGGTGAGATCCAGGCCAATTCCTTCCAGAACCAGCCTTACCTGGACAACCAGAAGGCCGATCGCGGCTACAAGATCGAGTCCGTCGCGCTGACCGTCAACTTCCCCATCGGCGTCTACTCCAAGAAGCACAAGGCCTTCGCCGACATTCCTGAAGGCGGCAAGGTCTCGATCCCCAACGATCCGACCAATGGCGGCCGCGTCCTGCTGCTGCTGCGCGACAAGGGCGTGATCAAGCTTAAGGACGGTGTCGGCTTCAAGCCGACCGTACTCGACATTACCGAGAATCCCAAGAAGCTGAAATTCATCGAGGTCGACGCTGCTCAGGCCCCGCGCGCGCTCGACGACGTCGACGCCGCCGCGATCAACACCAACTATGCAACCCAGGCGGGCCTCGATCCCGTCAAGGATCCGATCCTGCGCGAGGACCCCAAGGGACCCTACGTGAACCTGATCGCGGTGCGCAGCGCCGACAAGGACAAGCCCTGGGTCAAGACCCTGGTCGACAGCTACCACACACCCGAGGTCAAGGAGTTCGTCCTCACCAAGTTCAAGGGCGCGGTGCTGCCGAGCTGGTAGGCAGCCTGCCTAGCCAAAGTTCTGCGTGGGGCACCGATCCCGGCGGGCAGCCTTGCACATTGCCCGCTTGTTTCCTGCTCCAGCAACCGACATCATCGGGACCCATTCTCGCCCGACAGGGGTCGTATGAAACGCTTTGCAAACCTGAAACGCCTCGGATTCTTCACGCGCCTGCTTGATGAGGCCCCGCCGGCCGAGCGCTATCGCAATGCCGCCGAGCAGATCGTGCGCGCCGAGAAGGCCGGTCTCGATTCCGCGTGGATCGCGCAGCACCATTTTCACGAGCGTGAGGGCGGCCTGCCGTCGCCCTTCGCCTTCCTCGGCTATGTCGCAGCCCAGACCTCGCGCATCCGCCTTGGCACCGGCATCGTCACTCTGCCGCTGGAGAGCGCGGTGCGGGTGGCGGAGGACGCAGCTGTCCTCGATCTACTCTGCAACGGCCGCTTCGAGCTCGGGGTCGGCACCGGTGGTAACCCATCGGCGTTCGCTGCCTTCGGCCTCGATGGCACTCAGCGCAACGAGATTTTTGCGCGCAATCTGGAGGTGGTCCGCAAGGCACTGACCGGCAAGCCGCTCGACGGTGGCGACACGCTCTACCCGCAGCGGCCGCAACTGGACAAGCGCATCTGGCAGGCGACTTTCTCGGTGGCGGGCGGCGCCCGCGCCGGCAAGGCCGGCGACGGCCTCTTGCTCTCGCGTACCCAGCCGCGGACCAAGGATGCGCCAAACGCTACCCTCGCCGAGATCCAGAATCCGATCATCGACGCCTATCTCGAAGCGCTGCCATCAGGGGCCGAGCCGCGCATCATGGCCTCGCGCAGCGTCTTTGTCGCGGACGATCATCGCGAAGCGATGCGGCTTGCCGATATCGGGCTACGCCGGGCGCTCCCGCAATTCATGAAGAGCGGTCACCTTCCCCCGGGCGAGACACTGGAGGAGATGATCACGGCGTTCGACACCCATGTCGGCGGCGCTAGCGAGGTGATCGCCTCGCTGCGCACGGACGCCACGCTGGAGCGGATCACCGACCTCGTCTTCCAGGTCCATTCCGTCGATGCGCCGCACCCCCAGGTGCTGCGCTCGATCGAGCTGGTCGCGGAGAAGGTTGCGCCGGCGCTGGGCTGGACCAGGACAGCGCCCGAAGTGGCCTTGGCCGGCTAGTCGGATTTGATGGATTGCATGAGGCTTTATGATGAGTACGCCTGACATCATCGACACGCTTGTCGGAATCGAGCCGGGATCGGCGCTGGACGCCATTCGCGGAAAGCGCATGCAAGCGCGCGAAAACGCGCAGAAGAGCTATCTTTCGCTGTTCGAACCGATCGATGCCGGCGATTTTTCGTTGCTCGAACGCGCCGCGGTCGCGGCCTTCGTGACCGGACTCCATGGCGAGTCTCCCGTTGCCAGCTTCTATCGCGACAAGCTTGCCGCGACCGCCGGCGGCGCGGCTCTGGTTAAGGCGATCGACGCCGAGATTGCACGCGGCAAGACCTCCGGCCCCTATGGCTCGTTTCCGGCGGGACCGCTCTCGATCGAGAACACGGCAGGCCTGATTTATCGCGTGGACGCCGCGAGCAAGTCCGCCCTCAGCCCCCGGCTGGTCGCGGCACTCGAGCATGCGCATTTGCTCGTGTTCCGGCCGCGCGATGCGGCATCCAGCGACATGAAGGCGTTGCTCGCCGCCGGCTGGTCGACCACCGGCATCGTCACCTTCTCCCAACTCGTCGCGTTCCTGTCGTTCCAGGTGCGGGTCGTCAGCGGCTTGCGCACGCTTGCCGCCGCGAACGCATAAGAGGAGGCCGCCATCATGAGCGCCACCGTCAATCCGCCCGTCGTCTTTACCCAGGATGAGCTCGGCTGGGTCTCCTGGATCGAGCCATTGCCGGAGGCCGAGCTCACCGAACGGCATTTCAACGGCTTGGTCGACCGCGCCCGCGCCAAGTCGGAATATTTCCGCCTGCTGGTGCGCGATCCCGAGGTGCTGGAAGCCCGCACCAAGACCGACAAGGACATCTTCTACAACGTCGCCGACGGCCTGCCGCGCGCCGAGCGCGAGCTCGCGGCGGCCGCGACCTCGCGCTACAACGGCTGCATCTATTGCGCCTCGGTGCATGCGCGCTTCGCCAGCACCTATTCCAAGCGCCGCGAGGACGTGCAGAAGCTGCTCGATGAAGGCGTCAAGGCCGATCTCGGCGAACGCTGGAACGCCGTGGTGAAGGCGTCGGTGGCGCTGGCCGCGACGCCGATCGCGTTTGGCCCTGACAACATCAAGGAGCTGCGCAGTGCGGGCCTTGACGATGCCGAGATCGTCGACGTCATCAACGGCGCCTCGTTCTTCAACTGGGCGAACCGGCTCATGCTGTCGCTGGGCGAGCCCTCGAAATAGGCAATTTCACCGGCACAAGACTTGCTGCTTGTTTTCAACACCTGAGTGGATGGAGCCGTGCATGAGCAACATCAATCGCCGAACCCTGGTCAAGGGCTCACTGGCCGCCATGATGGCGGGCGCAGTCTCCTCCCGCAGCGCCTTCGCCGACACCGATCCGATCATGCTCGGCGTCAGCGGTCCGCTGACCGGGCCGAACGCGCAATATGGCACGCAATGGAAGCAGGGCTTTGATCTCGCGCTCGACGAGATCACGGCCGCCGGCGGCATCAATGGCCGCAAGCTTGCCTATCAGTTCGAGGACAGCCAGAGCGATCCACGACAATCGGTCGCGATCGCCCAGAAATTCGTGTCCGATCCCAAGATCGTCCTGGAGCTCGGCGACTTTTCCAGCCCCGCCTCGATGGCAGCCTCGCCGATCTATCAGCGCGGCGGCCTGGTGCAGTTCGGCTTTACCAATTCGCATCCCGACTTCACCAAGGGCGGCGACTTCATGTGGAGCACGTCGGTCAGCCAGGCCGACGAGCAGCCGCTGTTGGCGCGCTATGCGGTGAAGAGCCTCGGCCTGAAGAAGCTAGCGGTACTGCATCTCAACACCGATTGGGGCCGCACCAGCCGCGACTACTTCAACAACGCCGCCAAGGAATATGGCGCGGAGATCGTCGTCACCGAAGGCTATATCGCCGAAGAGCGCGACTTCCGGTCCACGCTGGTGCGCGTGCGTGATGCCAATCCCGATGGCCTGGTCCTGATCTCCTATTACTCCGACGGTGCGCTGATCGCGCGCCAGGCGCGGCAGGTCGGGCTCAAGCAGGTGATCTGCGCCGCGAGCTCGGTCTATTCACCTAAGTTTATCGAGCTTGGCGGTGATGCCGTTGAGGACGTCCATGTCGGCACGCGCTACTTCCCGGAAGATCCGCGGCCCGAGGTGCAGAAGTTCATCGCCGGCTTCAAGAAGAAGTACAATGGTCTCGAGCCCGATGCCTTCAACGCCTACGCCTATGACGCCATGAACATGGCCGCGGCCGTGCTGAAGATCGGCGGCACCGATCGCAAGGCGATCCGCGATGCCTTCGCCAAGGTGAAGGACGTCCCGAGCGTGATCTTCGGCACCGCGACGTTCGACGTCGCCACCCGGCGCGTCAAGGGCGCGATGAATGCCGAGCTCGTCGTACGCAAGGGCCAGTTCGCGCTTTGGGACGGCAAGCCGACCTGATCTCTTGGCCGGAGCTCCTGCTCCGGCCTTTCTCCCTTCATTAGGAACCCTGCGTGTCTTCCTGGCTCGACTACACCATCAACGGGCTGATCGTCGGTAACGTCTACGCCCTGGTTGCGGTCGGGCTCGCGCTGATCTTCGGCGTCAGCCGGCTGATCAACTTCGCGCAGGGCTCGATCTACCTCGTCGGCGCCTATATCGGCTGGGTCGCGGTGGTGCAGCTGCACACGCCGCTGCCGCTCACGATCATTGTCGTCGCGGTGGTGGCCGCGGTCGTCGGGCTGATCATCGAGCGGTTCGGCCTTCGGCCCCTTCAGAACTCGGTGCGCATCGCGCCGCTGCTGGCGACCATCGGCATCAGCTTCGTGCTCGATCAGCTGGTCATGCTGACCTTCTCGCCCAATCCGCGCGCGCTGCCGAGCCAGTTGCCGGATGTGCGATTTCAGGTTGGCGGCGGAACCATCGGGCCGCTGGATCTGCTGATCGCCGGCGTCGGGATCTCCAGCGCGCTGCTGCTGTTCGTGTTCCTGCGCTATACCAAGCTTGGCTGGGCGGTGCGCGCCGCCTCGCAGGATCGCGACGCCGCGATGCAGATGGGCGTCGATGTCAACCGCGTCAACCAGACGGTGTTCGGGATCGCAGCGGCGCTCGGTGGTGTCTCTGGCCTCTTGGTCGGCATGTATTACAACCAGATCGACACCGCGATGAGCCTGCAGGCGACGCTGAAGGGCGTCGTGGCTGAGGTGGTCGGCGGTGCCGGCAATGTGCCCGGCGCCGTGATCGGCAGCATGCTGCTTGGCCTTGTCGAGAGCTACGGCGTCGCCGTGTTCGGCACCAGCTATCGCAATCTGTTCGCCTTCCTGCTGTTGGTGGTCGTGCTGGTGCTGCGGCCGAACGGCCTGTTTGCCAGCGCCCGGCAGGCGCCGCCGGAGCCACTCACTGGCACCTTTATCGCGCCGAGCCGGCCAGTGCGTATTCCGCGCTGGGCCCTGGCTGTCGCAATCGTCGCATTGGCGATCCTGCCGCTGCTGCCGGTGTCGTTCTACATCCTCCAGACGCTGATCAACGCCTGGCTGCTCGGTATGCTCGCGCTCAGCCTGACGCTGGTGGCCGGCACGATCGGCCAGGTCTCGCTCGGACACGCCGCGCTGCTCGCGATCGGTGCCTATACGTCCGCGCTGCTGTCGCTGACATTGAACGTGCCTGTTGGCCTCGCCATCATGGCCGGCGGCCTGATGAGCGCCGCACTCGGCACGATCCTGATCTCGCCATCCTTTCGCCTGCGCGGGCATTACGTCTCGATCGCGACGCTCGCCATCGGCGAGATCGTGTCGCTGGTGATCCTGAACTGGGAAAGCGTCACGCGCGGGCCGATCGGCATTTCCGGCATCCCGCCGCTGTCGCTGTTCGGCTACGACCTGATCAGCCCGGCCTCGGTATATTGGTTCGCCTTCGCCGTGATGGTCGTGCTCGCGCTGCTTCAGGCGCGCCTGCTGGGCTCGCATCTCGGCCGCTGCTTTCGTGCCATCCGCGATGACGACATCGCCGCGCGCGCCTATGGCCTTAGCCTCAACCGTTACAAGTCGCTCGCCTTCATCTTCGGTGGCTTCGCAGCGGGCGTCAGTGGCGGCATCGCCGCGCATCTCTATTCCTACATCAATCACGAGACCTTCAACACGCAGCAATCGATCCTGGCGCTGACGGTCGTGATCCTCGGCGGCCTCGGCAACGTCGTCGGCGCGATTCTCGGCGCAGTGGCGCTGGTCGGCCTGCCCGAAGTGTTCCGGATCGCGGCGGAGTACCGCATTCTGATCTACGGCATCGTGCTGCTCCTGCTCGTGCGATTCAGGCCGCAAGGCCTGTTGGGGACGATCTGATGGCGGAGGCGCTCGCACCGCTGTTGTCCCTGCGCGGGCTGACGCGCCGCTTCGGCGGCCTCACCGCCGTCGACGGCATCGATCTCGATCTCGCCAAGGGCGGGCTCGTCAGCATCATCGGCCCGAACGGCGCCGGCAAGACCACGCTGTTCAATCTGGTCACCGGGCTCGATCGGCCGGATGGGGGCACAGTCAGCTTCGAAGGGCAGGACATCACGGGCCTTTCGCCGGAGCGGCTCGCCGCGCAGGGCATCGCGCGCACGTTCCAGCTCGGCCGCGTCTTCGGCAATCTCAGTGTCATGGACAACGTCCTGATCGGCGCGCACACACGCTTGCGTGCCGTGAAGCCGGCCGTGCCTGTGATCGGTCCACTGCTGGAGCTGGGCCTGGCGTTGCTGCGTCCTTCAAGCGTCAAGGCCGAGGAAGAGCGGCTGCGCGAAGACGTCAAAGCCATTCTCGCCCGCTTCGGTGAGCGGCTGCTGCCGCGGATCGACCAGCCGGCCTACAGCCTGTCCTATGCCAACCGCCGCCGCGTCGAGATCGCGCGCGCACTCGCGCTGAAGCCGCGTCTCTTGCTGCTCGACGAGCCGACCGCCGGCATGAACCCGAGCGAGACCGCGGAGATGCAGGCGCTCGTCGCCGAATTGAAAGCAGAAGGGCTGACCATTCTCCTGATCGAGCACAAGCTCGAGATGGTGATGCAGCTCTCCGATCGCGTCATCGTCATGGACGAGGGTAAGAAGATCGCGGAAGGGCCGGGCGGGCAGGTGCGTGGCGATCCCAAGGTGATCGAGGCCTATCTCGGCCACGGGCTGTCAGGAACAGCGGAGCAGGAGAGTGCGGCATGACCACGGGCGCACCCGAACCACTGCTGGCGTTGACTGATGTCAACACGTTCTATGGCCAGGCCCAGGTGCATTTCGACCTGTCCATCACCGTGGGCCGCGGCCACATCGTCTGCCTGCTCGGCGGCAACGCCAGCGGCAAGTCGACGACGATGAAGATCATTCTTGGCCTGGTGAAGCCACGCTCGGGCGAGGTGACGTTCGACGGTGCCTCGCTGATCAGCCTCACCACGCCGCAGATCGTCCGCCGTGGCATTGCCTCGGTGCCCGAGGCGCGGCGGCTGTTCGCCGACATGAGCGTCCGCGAGAACATCCTGATGGGCGCCTTCGTGCGCAGCGACCGCGACGCCGTGGCGCAGGATCTCGACAAGATGCTGACGCTGTTCCCGAAGCTTGGCCAGCGGCTGTCGCAGCGCGCGGGCTCGCTGTCAGGCGGCGAGCAGCAGATGGTGGCGATGGCGCGCGCGCTGATGAGCCGTCCGCGCCTGATCGTGATGGACGAGCCGACCATGGGCCTGTCGCCGCTCTATGTCGACCGCGTGCTCGAGCTGATCCGCACCATCAACCAGGACGGCGTCTCGATCTTCATGGTCGAGCAGAACGCCAGCCTTGCGCTCGAAATCGCGCATGAGGCTTATGTGCTCCAGACCGGCAAGATCGTGCTCTCGGGCCCGGCGCGCACGCTGAAGGATGACCCTCGCGTGCGCGACGCCTATCTCGGCGGCAGCGAAGCCGCGTAAGGCGGCTATGCGCGAATGCCGCCTCGGCGGTTCGGGTTTTGCGCTGGTCAGTGTGACAATTATCTGAAAAGATCATACCGTTGACGCAATGGGGCGCGCGGCGGAATGCGTGACGTGACGAGATGGTCTGTGCGGGCGGCTGAGCCCGGAATGGTGCTGCTGTTCGGCGGCCTCGTCGCCGCCAATGTCGCCGTATGGGCCTGGGCTTTCGCGGCGTTCGGCGAGCTGCCGGCGGTGATGGCGACTGCGCTGCTCGCCTGGGTGTTCGGCCTGCGCCACGCCGTCGATGCCGACCACATCGCCGCCATCGACAATGTCGTGCGCAAGCTGATGCAGGCGGGCGATGCGCCGCGCAGCGTCGGTCTCTATTTCGCGCTCGGTCACTCCACTGTGGTCGTGATCGCGACCATGCTGCTCGCGCTCGGCGTCGTCAGCCTTGGCGGTGGCAGCCTGTTGAAGGATATCGGCAGCCTGATCGGCACCTCGGTGTCGGCGCTGTTCCTGCTGGCGATCGCCGCGATCAACCTTGTCATCTTCGCCGGCCTGTGGCGAACCTTTCGCGCCGCGCGCGAGCAGGGCGTTCATGACGCCGCCGGGCTCGAGGCGCTGCTCGCGCATCGCGGCTTTCTCGCGCGCCTGCTCGGCCCGATGTTCCGCCTGGTGACGAAGCCATGGCACATGTTTCCGCTCGGATTGCTGTTCGGCCTCGGCTTCGACACCGCAACCGAGGTCGGGCTGCTCAGCATCTCCGCCACCGAAGCGGCACGTGGTGCCTCGCTCGCCGACATCCTGGTCTTCCCCGCACTGTTCGCGTCAGGCATGGCGCTGGTCGATACCGCCGACTCCGCGCTGATGGTCAGCGCCTATCGCTGGGCCTTCGTAGATCCCATGCGCAAGCTCTGGTACAACCTCACGATCACTGGCGCGTCCGTCGCGGTCGCGCTGTTGATCGGCGGCATCGAGGCGCTTGGCCTGATCAGCGACCGGCTTGGACTTAATGGTGGCGTGTGGGCGTTGGTCGATAGCCTGAACGAGTCGCTCGCCAATGTCGGTTTCGCGGTGATCGCGCTGTTCGTGATCGCCTGGCTCGTCTCGAGCCTACTTTATCGCCGTATGTTCGCGGCGGCGTGACGGCGTCAGGCCGACGCCGCGCTCGGCATTTGCTCGGCCGGCTGATCGTCGCCGTTGGGATCGCCAGGTGCGGTCGCCCAGGCCAATTCCACCAGTGTGACGATTCGGCGGCCGCCGCCGTCGAGCTGAACGACGATCAGGCCCTGCTCCTCCATATAGCCAAGCAGGCGCTGGGCCCGGCGCAGCGAATGCGAGCCATAGGCGCGGGCGATGGCGATGTCGCCGGGGCAGGGCCAGCCTTCCTTGGCCGCGCGCGCGAGCATCATGAACACGCCCTGCATGTCGTCGGGCAGGATCGAGGCGCGCAGCGTCACCTCCCGCCAGGAATCGTCCCCGGCAATGTCCGTGCCGAGGCCCGCGCGCGCATGCGTCAGCATGCGGCGGAATTCGGTAAGGTCAGGCACGGACGCGCCGAGGCCTTCGATGCGGCAGCGGACCACGAACTCCTGATAGAGCACGCCGATGGCGCGGAAGCCGGCATCGGGCGCGGCCAGCACCGCGCGCAACGTCCGGTCCACGCGCTCGCGCCGTTCGGCGAGCTCTGCGGCACTGACCGGCTCCTCGACCTCTTCAGTGCTGATTTCAGGCGCTGCCGCCTTGGCCGCACGAAGCTGCTCGAGCAGATCAGGCGCAGGCCGGCGCTGCGGCCGGCTGGCGTCCGGCGGCGGCGCAGCCAGGATCACGGCGCGCGCATCTTCCAGCGTCGCTTCGGGCAGCGGCATCAGCCGCGGCGTCGAATTGCGCGGGGATGTTTCGGTTGGGCCGATATTCAGGCGCAAGGGGCGGCGCGATAGCGCCGGTCCCAGCGCCATGAACTGCCCGCGTTCGAGATCGCGAAAGGCTTCGGCCTGCCGCCGCTCCATGCCGAGCAGATCGGCGGCGCGCGCCATGTCGATGTCGAGGAAGGTGCGACCCATCAAAAAGTTCGACGCCTCGGCCGCGACATTCTTGGCGAGCTTGGCCAGACGTTGCGTCGCAATGATGCCGGCAAGGCCGCGCTTGCGGCCGCGGCACATCAGATTGGTCATGGCGCCCAGCGACAATTTTCGCGCTTCGTCCGACACCTCGCCGGCAACCGCCGGCGCGAACAGCTGCGCCTCGTCGACCACCACAAGCATCGGGTACCAATGGTCGCGCTCGACGTCGAACATGCCGCCAAGGAACGCAGCCGCGCGCCGCATCTGATTCTCGGCGTCCAACCCCTCGAGATTGAGCACGGTGGACACGCGATGCAGCCGGGCGCGCTCGCCCGCCACCTGCAGGCCGCGCTCGGTGTGATCCTCGGCGTCGATCACCAGATGGCCGAAGCGTTCGGCCAGCGTGACGAAATCGCCCTCGGGATCGATGATGGCCTGCTGCACCCAGGGCGCGCTCTGCTCCAGGAGGCGCCTGAGCAGATGCGACTTGCCGGAGCCGGAATTGCCCTGCACCAGGAGACGGGTCGCCAGCAATTCTTCGAGGTCCATGGCCGCCCCGGCTCCCGCCGTGGTCAGACCCATCTCGATCGCAACCGTCATGTCCCCGACTCAAGCCCCGTCATTCGCGGACAGCGGCTTATCAATCGAAGCGGGACGCGTCGAGCGAAACACGAGGGAACACGTCGCGTTGCCCACGGCGGAATTTCTGTTGGGATTTGAAAGCCGTAGAAGTGCGGGTTGGGATGACGGCGGGATCAGCGATGCATCCATATTTCGGGTAAATCGCATTTGGTGAAGTGAATCGGCCTGCCGGCGCTATCCGCACAGCGGAATATCGGGCGCTCCTTGTATGCATTATCCCAGTTGCCATCCCCGCCCAGTTTGCCTTAGATGCTGCAACGCACCCGCGGACAACGGCCGGGGCTCAAAAATCACACACATTTTCGAGGGGACGATCATGGCGCGCAACGTTCTGATTCTGGGAGCTTCCTACGGTTCCCTGCTGGGCACCAAGCTCTTGATGGCCGGGCATAGCGTGACCCTGGTCTGCCGCGCCAAGACCGCGGAGCTGATCAACCGCGACGGCACCGAGGTGCGCATCAAGCTGCGCGACGAGGCGGTCCACCGCGCCATTTTCTCGCGCGACCTGCCCGGCAAGCTCGACGCCGTGACGCCGCAGAATGTGGACGTCTCCCGCTACGATCTCGTCGGCCTTGCAATGCAGGAGCCGCAATACACCAACCACACGGTTCGCATGCTCATGGTCAAGATCGCCGCGGCGAAGTTGCCGTGCCTGTCGATCATGAACATGCCGCCGCTACCTTATCTCAAGCGTATCCCGGCGCTGTCAGACATGGATCTCGAGGAAGCCTACACCAATGCGCAGGTGTGGGAGCGGTTCGAGCCGGGGCTGGTGACGCTGTGCTCGCCCGATCCGCAGGCTTTCCGTCCGCCGGAGGAAGCCGCGAACGTGCTGCATGTCGGCTTGCCCACCAACTTCAAGGCCTCGGTCTTTGCCGACGAGAAGCACAACAAGGTGCTGCGCGAGCTCGAGGCCGACATCGACGCGGTGACGCTCGACGGCAAGGACGTGCCGGTCAAGCTGAAGGTGTTTGATTCCCTGTTCGTGCCGCTGGCCAAATGGTCGATGCTGCTCACCGGCAACTACCGCTGCATCACGCCGAACGAACCGCAGTCGATCCGCGACGCCGTGCACGGTGACCTCAAGCGCTCGCAGACGATCTATGACCATGTCGATGCCATCGCCCGCCGCCTCGGCGCCGATCCCGCGGACCAGGTGCCGTTTGCGAAATACGCCAAGGCCGCCGAAAGCCTGCTGAAGCCGTCATCGGCGGCGCGGGCGGTCGCGAGCGGCGCGCCCTTCATCGAGCGCGTCGACCTGCTGGTGAAGCTGATCTCGCACCAGCTCGGTGCGCCGAATGCCGAGATCGACCGCACGGTCGATACCGTCGACCAGAAGCTGAACGAGAAGATCGTGCAGGGCGGATCGGGCGCGCAGTAACGGCGCGCCTCGATCATCCGGGGGCGGGCGCCCCAACGGCAAAACACCCGCAAGGGCTGTCAATCCGCGCCGGTGAAAATATTTCGTTTTACCGAAATTCGGAAATGACGTATGTGTCGCCCATCCCGGTTCACCTTGAGGGGCGATCGTACGTCGTCACGCTTCGCGAGCCGGGCTTGCGGTGGATGCGGCAGCGTCGGCACGAGATGGCGCGGGCAGGGTGGGTAGTCCCTGTGAGCCCGAAGCCGCGTGTGGACGAGCGGCGCTGTCAGTTCGTCGTGCCAACATGCTTTGCGGCGCGTGTGCACACTGCCGAAAGCCTCTGTGGCGCTGGCGAGCGCGCGTACGGCAAAACCGTGTGGTCTCGGCCGTCGTCGCTACGGTCAAGCCTGTCGCGGAGGTGTGGAGCGTCCAACCGGATCAACCACATCGCTAATTCGCGAGGCGAGGGAGGCCAGAAGGAATTCGACTCCCGGGAGAGCACGGCATAAGCCGTCAAACCATCGAGCAGGGAAGGCCGTGTGTTGGGCTTCACCTGTATGCTGTTGTGCGGTCTTCTTGCGCTACATTTTTCGCGCAGCAGACCGCGCCGGCACCCGGTCTTCCCTGCGCCCTCTCGATTGAGAGGGTGGAGAGATCAAGCAAAGCTCGGGCAAACGCGCCGCGAGGCTGCGAAAGTGTGTCCGTGATTGGAGCTGCTTGCCGCAGGCGATGATATCGTAGGACGGGCAAAGCGGAAGCGTGCCTACTACAAGCATATGGTGGGCACGGCGCTTTGCGCCTTTGCCCACCCTCCCGCACTACAGCCTCACCCCTGGCTTGCCACGCGCGCGCGATCGAAATGATCTTCGATCTTGGGGCGGTCGCGGGTGCGCTCGAAGCTGGTGCACAGCAGCTCGGTCTCCTCGAGCGAGACCGGCGCACGATACAGCCGGCACATGAACTCGGCGGTGGTGCGGCCCTTGCCCGTGCCGGGGCTGCGCTCGGCCAGGAACATGCAATCGCGGCAGATGCTGGCGTCGAGCCGCTGATGGGCCGCATCGAGATGATTGAGAACCTCGCGGAGCGAGTCGCGGAGCCTTACGCATTCCTCGGTGCCGAGCGAATTGACCGCATTCAACACGTGATTGATCGGGTCATGCTGGTTCAGGCATTTCTCGCCCTGCGGCGTGACGTGCAGAACGACAGAGCGCTTGTCTTCCTGCGACGGCTTTCGCACCAGGAAGGATTTGCTCTCCAGCGTCTTCACGATCTGCGACGCGGTTGCTCTGGTCGCGCCAATGAACCCGGCAAGCGCGGACGGCGTGCGCGAGAAGCGATTGGCGCGGCCGAGAAAGCGCAGCGCCATCCACTCCCGATCGCGCAATCCGTGTTGATTACCTTCGAAGTACCAGGCTCTGGCCGCCTGAACCAGCAGCTCGACTGCTTCGCGTGCCAACGGCATAAATTCCTACCTTGCCCCGGGAATCGCGTGTGCGGCGCCCCGAAGCCGCTTTCCACCATGGCGCACGAATATCTTGCGCAAAGCCGGATGCTCAGCCGCGTCCGATGAGTGCCTCATGCCCAACACAAAGGCCTGGATGGCGAGCCTTTCGCCCCGGACTGATGAGCGTCGCAGGATGCTGCGCAAGAAACGGTGCCGCCGATGCCATGCCAACCGCAAGGTCGTCGTACGCAAGCCCGAGTTGCCGTCACTTCTGGACGATGGATCGGAATTGCTCAACCGAAGCCCCTGAGTTCAAGTCACACGCAGACGTTTCTTATGTTCCATCGAAACGATGAATGAGCTTCTCAACAAAATCAAGTAGAGAGAGTACTCGAGAACGAATGTCGTTGCAGACCAATGTAATGTTCAAGACAATCTCGCTCTCTGGGACACATGAAGTTGAACGCAATACGCAGTGAAACAAGCCAGATCACGTAGTTCTACGCGTGCCGGATTGCACGCATATTGCTGTCTGTCGTTGATGCAGTTGATCGAAGCTTGTGCAGGACAGGCGACGCGCAACACGAAAGTCATCCACAACTTCTGCGATCTGCTTCGGAAATCGCCAACGCAGCGTCAGGGGAATTTGCAGGGAATGCACGCGGCGGTTGTCGCGGGATTATGCCTGGAGCATCATCCGGGTGTCGTCTTCCGCGACCATGCTGATCGTCTCATCCTAACGGCTGAGATTCGCGCGACTGACATCGCCGGCGAAGGAGCGCCTATGCAGTTTGTGCCACGATGCGCGGGTCGCAGGCAGGAAGCGAGGGCACGCGCCGCGCGCGGCCGGCAAGCCGTGCCGCTAGTCGCCCTTGAGCATGTCCCTGAGCTCGCGGAACGGATCCGCGCTCGCCGGCGCCGAGGCGTCTTGGCGCATGGCGTTGTAGATTCGCGGCACCATGTCGACAGCCTGGTCGAGCCCCGAATCGCGTCCCGACTGGTACCCGCCCATCAGGCGAAGGTCGCGAGTGTCCTCGTATTTGGCGATCAGGGAGCGCAATTTGCTCACCAATTCGCGCTCCTCAGGGTCCCATACGTTGTGAGCAAGGCGCGAAACCGAGGCCAGCACGTCCACCGCCGGATATCGCGCCTGGTCGGCGATGTGCCTGGAGAGCACGATGTGCCCGTCCAGCGTGCTGCGGATGGTGTCGGCGATCGGTTCGTTGTGATCATCGCCATCGACCAGCACGGAGTAGATGCCGGTAATGGTCCCGGATCCTTCCTCGCCGGGTCCGGCGCGCTCTAAGAGCCGCGGCAGGTCGGTGAAGACCGTCGGGGCGTAGCCGCGGGCCACCGCCGGCTCGCCGGCCGCCAGCGCGACCTCGCGGGCGGCATGGGCGAAGCGGGTGATCGAATCGACGATGAGAAGCACCGATTCGCCGCGGTCACGGAAATATTCGGCCACTGCCATCGCCGTCTTTGGCGCCAGCCGTCGCATCATCGGGCTTTCATCGCCCGTCGATACGATGGTCACGGCGCGGTTGCGGTCGTTGCCGAGCACGTCCTCGATGAATTCGCGCACCTCGCGGCCGCGCTCGCCGACGAGCGCCAGCACGACGGTGTCAAAGCCCTGGCTGCGGGCGAGCATGGCAAGCAACGTCGATTTGCCGACGCCCGAGCCGGCAAAGATGCCGACGCGCTGGCCGGCGCAGATCGGCGCAAACAGGTCGATGACGCGGACGCCGGTGCGCAGCGGCTTGTGCACGCGCGCCCGCTTCATGGCCGGCGGCGCCTCCGCCTCGGCCGAAACGGCCCTCGACCCTGGCGTGAGCGGCCCTATTCCGTCCAGTGGCACGCCGAGCGCGTTGATAACGCGGCCCTTCCAGCTCGGACCCGGCGCGAACGACAGCGGCGGCATGCGGTAGGCGACCGCGCCGAGCCCGCCGGCGAAATGCCGGTCGAACGGCTTGGCCACGATGCCGTCGCTGTCGATCCGCACCACCTCGCCGATCTGGGGCTTGGCCCCGGTATTGACGCCGATCAGCTCGCCGAGCTTGACCGAGCGCGACAGGCCGGAGACACGAAAATGCGTCGGCGCGATCTCGGAGATCGCGCCGCTGATGCTTGCCAATGGCGTGCTCTGCTCGAGCTCGAGCATCGCCCACTCAAGTTGCCGAAGAGCGTTCAAGGAAACAGTCCACCCCAAAATTACGCGCGACGCGCACGTCTACTTGCTAGGATCGCCCAGCGTCTGGATTGCGTTGCGGAGCGCGCTCTCGGTGCCGTCGATCAGCGAGTTGGTGCTGTCGAAGGCGCGGGAGGCCGACATCAGCTTGGTCAATTCCATCATCGGATTGGCGCTGGAGCCCTCGACATAGCCTTGCTTAAAGCCATCGCGGCTGAAATCGGCGATGGCGGTCGCGGGCCGGTCGGGCGTGACGCCGGAATTGCCGTAGCGATCGAGATTGGCATCGGCGGGAATATTGAACAGGCCGATGGTGCCGATCTCGTTGTTGTCCTGGGTGATCGCGCCGCTGCGCGAGATCGAGACCGGTCCACCGTTGGGATCGAGCGTGAGCTGCGCGCCGCCGGAATCGATGACGGGGAAACCCGACACCGTCTGAAGGTCGCCATTGGCGGCGATCTGGAGGCGACCGTCGCGGGTATAGACCGTGCCGTTGGGGCCGGCGAAGGCGATCCAGCCCTGTCCGACCACGGCGACGTCGAGCGGGTTGCCGGTCTCCGTGATGTTGCCTTGCTCGCGCGAGATGATGTTGTCGCCGGGCGAGGAGAACGCGACCGGGTTGGCGCCGGCCTTGGACAGCACCGTCTCGAATTTCACGACGTCGGTGCGAAAGCCCGACGTGTTGACGTTGGCGACGTTGTTGGCGATCGTCTGGAGGCGCTTCTCGAGCGCGACCTGGGCCGACAATCCGACGTAGAGAGCCGATTGCATGACTTACCTGCTGAACTTGATGTTCTGAAGTGTCGTGAGCATATCGGTGTCGAGACTTGCCGACGACGTCGAGGCGCCGGTGATCAGCACCAGCGCGGGGTTGGTCGAGCTATCACTCTGGGCCTGGGTCGCATCCCACATCGCCGCGAAGCGCTGCACGAATTTGGTCACCTTGGTCGGGTCCTTGAAATCGGCAAGGTTGATCTTGTCCGTGATCATCTTGGCCTGCATGTCGATATCGGACGAGCTGATCATCGACGACCAGCCCTCCGCGGTCTGCACCACCTGGGTCAGGGCCTTGTCGGCGAGGATCTGGTAGGGGCTCGTGATCGAGGCGGCCTTGCGCGTGAAATAGAGCGCCAGCCGCAGGCCCTCATTCTGGTCGCCGGCGTCCTGCTCCAGTGTCTGGGTGGCATACTGGCTGGTCGTGCCTGATGTGGCCGCGGTGCTCTGGGTCGCATTGGCGCCGAGCGCCGCGAAGTTGAAGGCGGCGGCGAACTCCCGGTAGCGGCTGTCGCTCAGCTTGTTGGCGAAGGTGTTCGATGTCGCGACGCCCTCGGTCAGCACTTTCCGCATTAACGCCTTGGCGTAAATCATGTCGTCCAGGCCGAAAGCCTTCATTGCATAGGAGTAGAGCTTATAGTTGTTCAGGAAATCGTCGATGCTCTTCACCTTGCCGATATTGGCAAGATAGTAGGCGGTATCGCGGCTGACGTCCGGTTGCTGCTCAACCTGAGTCAGCGACTTGCTCATGTCGGTTGTCAGCCTGGTGTAATCCGCGATCGTGGATAGCATGGCACGCGCCCCTCTGGTCGCTGCTGCGACATCGTCTCAAGCTGCCGCGAATTGCTTGCGCGGGGCTGGCGAGGCCGGAAGGGGTGTGCAAGCCAGCTTCGCGCAAGCGTCGCCAACTAGATATTCCCGACGGGATCGGCGATGGAGCGGCGCGTTGGGCAGTTTCGTGGGGATTGTCATCACGGTGGCAGCACTGCTTGGCGGATTTGCCGCCATGGGCGGGCACCTGGCCGTGCTGATGCAGCCGTGGGAGTTCGTGATCATCATGGGCACTGCGGTCGGCACCTTCATCGTGGCCAATCCGTGGAAGACGGTGGTGGATACCGGGGTCGCCTGCATGCAGGCCGTCACCGGCGCGGTGCCCGGCCAGCGCTATTATCTTGACCTGCTCGGCGCGCTTCATGCCTTGATGCGCGAGCTGCGCGGCAAGGGCCGCAACGAGGTCGAGGCACATATCGACGATCCCTCGTCCTCCGAGATCTTCAAGGCGTTCCCGAGCGTGCTCGGCGACTCGTCCCTGCTCCAGTTCATCTGCGACTATGTGCGCCTCATCATCATGGGCAATGCCCGTACCCATGAGATCGAGGCGCTGATGGACGAGGAGATCCACACCATCGTGAAGAGCAAGCTGACGCCCTATCATGCGCTGGTGGTGGTGTCGGAGGCGCTGCCGGCGCTCGGCATCGTCGCGGCGGTGCTCGGCGTCATCAAAGCCATGGGCGCGCTGGACCAGTCGCCAAAGCTGCTCGGCGGCTTCATCGGCGCGGCGCTGGTCGGCACCTTCGCCGGCATCTTCCTGTCCTACGGCATCATTTCGCCCTTCGCGCTGAAGATCAAGATGACGCGCGAGAAGAAGTGCCGGCCCTACATCATCGTCAAGCAGACCCTGCTGGCGTTCATGAACGGCGCCATGCCGCAGATCGCCGTCGAGCACGGCCGCAAGATGATCGCGAGCTCCGAGCGGCCGTCGATCGATGTCGTCGAGAACGAGACGATCGCAGGTCCCAAGGCCGTCGTGACCGACGCTGAACCCAAGGCTGCACGCGCATGAGGATGGAAGACGTCGAGGTCGATCAGCGCAAGCAGTTGCCGAACTACCTGCTGGACGCGGCCGGCATCTCGATCGAACGCATGCCGATGCTCAATGTGATCTTCGATCGCATGGCGGCATCGTGCACGGACAGCCTGCAGCCGATGGCCGGCACGCCCTGCTACTTCTCGGTCAACGGCATCACCAACGACCGCGTCGGCGACATTATCAAGGACTACGAAGGCAATGCGGTCGCCGCCGTGCTCTATGCCGAGCAGTGGGATTCGCGCGTCATTATCATGCTCGACCGTGACTTCGTGTTCACGATGGTCGAGGCGATGTTCGGCTCCGATGGCGCCGAGCCCCCGCTCGATGTCGAACGCACTTTCTCGAACATCGAGATCCGCCTGGTCCAGGCGCTGTTCGATCGGTTCGCAAAGGCGCTGCAAGCCGCTTTCGCCGGCACCTCCAACGTCACCTTCCGCGTCGAGCGGGTCGAGACGGCGATGGCGTCGCTGGCGATCGGGCGCAGCGGCAACATGTCGATCTGCGCGAACATCATGCTGCAGGCGCTCTATCGCGGCGGCCAGATGTTCCTCATCATACCGCACTCCGCGCTCAACCCGCTCAGGCAAAAGCTTGCCCACGTCGTCGTCAGCGAGGGCGGCGCAGCCGATCCGCGCTGGCGCGAGCAGATGGAGAGCGAAGTTCACCGCACCGAGGTGACGCTGAGCGCTGTGCTCGACGAGAAGATGATCGCCCTCGAGGACGTCGTCAAATTCAAGGTGGGGCAGATCCTGGAGCTCGAGGCCACGCCGCGCACGCTGGCGCGGCTCGAGAGCAACAACCAGGTGCTGTTCTGGTGCCAGATCGGCCAGCTCGATGGCTACTACGCCATGCAGGTGGCAGATCCCGTCGATCAGAAGCGGGAGTTCGTCGATGATATCCTATCTCGTTGATGCGGTGCTGCTGATCGCGCTGGCCTTCACCAGCATGCGGGTGACCCGGATGCACCGCGAGCTCGCGAAGCTGCGCAGCTATCAGGGCGAATTCTCGACCATCGTTCACGAGACCGCCGGCGCCTTCGACACCGTGATTACCGCGGCGCACGATTCCACCGCAAATCTGGGCCGGCTTGCCAATGTGTTGAGCGCGAAGATCGATCAAGCCCACGAGGCGATCGCGGCACTCGATGCACGCACTGGGCTGCAGGGCGCCGTGACCGCGAATGGTCCTGAGGCCAACAAGCATTAGGGCCCGAAGCGGCCGAAGAGTTAGATCGGAGCGTTGCGACGCTCCGGGAGCGGAACTACCAAGAGGCGATACCAGATGGCGCAATCCTTCGACTACGAATCCGCAACCGCATCCGACGATGCCGAGACCTCTCCACTCGAGCGGCTGGCGGAGATTGCCGCCCGCACCGCCGAGGAGACCGGCAAGTTCGCCAATGTGGATGCCATCATGCGCATTCCCGTCACCATGCAGGTGGTGCTGGGATCGGCCACCATCCCGGTGGCGAATCTGATGAAGCTCGGCCGTGGCGCCGTCGTCCCGTTGGATCACCGCGTCGGCGAGCCCGTCGACGTCGTGGTCAACGGCCGCGTCGTTGCCCGCGGCGAAGTGGTCGTCGTCGAGGAAGACAATTCCCGCTTCGGCGTCTCGCTGACCGAGATTGTCGGACCGCTGGGGCAGGGTGATTCCTGACCATGGCGGCACCGGTCGCTCCCATCAAGCAGCGCGGCGTTGCCACGCTGGGCGGAACGGAAAAGGTCGCGGCGCTGCTGCTGGCCATGGGCCGCCAAGCGGCCGCCAGCGTGCTCGCGCAGTTCGAGCCGCAGGACATTCGCATCGTCACCAAGGCCGCGGCCGAGCTGCGGCCGATCACGGCCCAGGAGCTCGAGTCGATCGTTGAGGAGTTCGCCCAGCAATTCTCGATGGGCGCCAACATTCTCGGCACCCTCGGCGGCCTCGAAGCCGTGCTCGGCGACGTGCTTCCGGCCGACCAGGTCACGGCAATCATGTCGGACCTGCTCGGCAATTCGAGCCGATCGGTGTGGGACCGTGTCTCGTCGGTGTCGGAAAACTCGCTGGCGACCTACCTATCGAAGGAGCATCCGCAGACCGCGGCGCTGATCCTGTCCAAGGTCAAACCGTCCTGCGCCGCCAAGGTGATGAGCCAGCTGCCGTCGAGCCTGCGCAACGAATTGATGCGGCGGGTGCTCAGCCTCAAGCCGATCGTCGACGATGCGATGAAGGTCCTCGAGAAGACTCTGCACGAAGACCTGACGCTCAACTTCGCCCGCAACCTCGGCGCGGATACCTACGCCCGCGTCGCCGACATCATCAACAAGATGGAGCGCGGTCATATCGAAGACATGCTGAAGAGCCTGTCGGAGAAGCGGCCGAAATCGGCCGAAGTGCTGAAGGAGCTGCTGTTCACCTTCGACGACGTCATCAATCTGGCGCCGAAGGCGCGCACCATGATCTTCGACCAGGTGCCGACCGATCGCGTCGTCGTGGCGCTGAAGGGCACCGACAAGCATTTCCGCGAGTTGATCCTGTCGGCGGTCGCTTCGCGCGTTCGCCGCGTCGTCGAGTCCGAGCTCGCCATCGGCGAGCCGTCGAACCAGCGCGACGTGCTGGAGGCGCGCCGCGTGATCACCGATCTCGCGCTCGACCTCGCCGAGAAGGGTGAAATCGAGCTCAACCCCGATCAGGAGGACGAGCTGGTCTTCCGCTGACCGCTGAACGGGCATGGCAGAGACATCCGACCAGGAGAGCAAGACAGAAGAGCCGACCGAGAAGAAAGTCCGCGATGCGCTCGAACAGGGCAAGATTCCGGTCTCTCGGGAGGCATCCCTGTTCGCGTCCATCGCGGCGCTGATGGTGATTATGTCTTTCCTGATCGGCCAGGGCGTACAGCAGCTGACCCCGACCTTGAAGAGCTTTCTCGACGAGCCCGATGGCTTCCCTCTCAGCACCGGTGCGGACGCACAGAACCTGCTCACCGTGGTCGGCCTCGAGGCCCTGCGCTTCCTGGTGCCACCGGTCGTGATCCTGGCAGTGTTCGGGCTCGCAGCGTCGCTGCTGCAGAATGCGCCGCGCCTCGTGCTGGAGCGCATTCAGCCCGACTTCTCCCGGATTTCGCCGGCGAGCGGCTGGAGCCGAATCTTCGGAACTCAGGGTCTCGTGGAGTTCGCCAAGTCGATGTTCAAGCTCGTCTCGGTGACATCGGTCGTCTGCTTCGTATTGCGCTCGTCGGAGGCGAGGGCGTTCGAGGCGATGTACACCGATCCGGTCGCGTTGCCCGAGATGATCCTCACCATCGCGATGCGGATCGTGTCGGCGATCTGCATCGCGACGATCGTACTGGTCGCAATCGATCTCGCCTGGGCGCGCTTCCACTGGCGGCGCGAGCTGCGCATGACCAGGCAGGAGATCAAGGACGAGCACAAGCAGGCCGAAGGCGATCCGCTGATCAAGGCGCGCCTGCGTTCGCTCGCGCGCGACCGCTCGCGCCAACGCATGATCGCCTCCGTGCCGCGCGCGACGCTGGTGATCGCGAACCCAACGCATTTCGCGATCGCGTTGCGCTATAACCGCGACGAAAACCCGGCGCCGCTCGTGGTGGCCAAGGGCATAGACGTGATCGCGCTGAAGATTCGCGAGGTCGCCGAGCAAAGCAAGATCCCGGTGATCGAGAACAAGGCGCTCGCCCGCGCGCTCTACGAAGCGGTGCAGGTCGATCAGGTGATCCCGGCCGAATTCTTCCGCCCCGTCGCCGAGATCATCTATTTCCTGCAATCGAAGCAGGCGCCGCGGCCCGCGAAGGTTCAGTAGAATCCCTGGGATGGTGCTCCGCGCAACAGCTTGACGAAAGCTTAACGCTCTAGGGTTCTTTCCAATGAACCAAAATGGGGCCGTCGTGGGACCACTGTTTCTCTTCGAACTCGCATCGTCGCAGGCACGCTGGCTCGAGCTTCGTCAGTCGACCATTGCCACCAACGTTGCCAATGCCAATACGCCGGGCTTCAAGGCGCGCGATGTCGAACCGTTCAACAAGGTGCTCGATGCGGTGCCGGTAAGGCTGGCCACGACCTCGCCCGCCCACATGCAGCTGTCCCCCGCCGAAACCGACACGCGGGCCACCGCCAAGAAGGACAGCTGGGACGTCGTCCACTCCGGAAACTCCGTGAGCCTGGAGCAGGAAATGATCAAGGGTAGCGACGTCAATCGCGACTATTCGATGAATTCGGCGATCGTGCGCTCGTTCAATCGCATGGTCCTGACCAGCGCGAAGACCTGAGGTGAACCGACATGCTTGACCCTCTATCGGCTTCATTGACCGTCGCGAGCTCGGGGCTCGAGGCACAATCGACGCGCATGCGCGTCGTCTCAGAAAACCTCGCCAATGCGACCTCGACCGGGCGCAGCGCGGGGGCCGACCCCTATCAGCGCAAGACCATCACCTTCGATGCCGCGCTCGATCGGGCCTCCGGCACACAGCTGGCGAAAGTCAAGGAAATCGGGGTCGACACCACGCCGTATCGCGTCGAGTACGACCCGGGTCATCCCGCTGCCGACAAGGCCGGCTACGTCAAGATGCCCAACGTCAACATGATGATCGAGATGGCGGACATGCGCGAAGTCAATCGCTCCTATGAGGCCAATCTCCAGGTCGTGAAGCAGGTGAGATCGATGCTCGGCATGACCATCGATCTGCTGAGGAGCTGACAATGCTGGAAGCAATTTCATCCACCGCGATCACCGCAGGGCAGGCGGCCTCTCGCGCCAGCGAGACGCAGACCATCGCGCCTACGGGAACGTCCGCGGTTCAATCCGCCGACGATGTCGGCTTCGATTCCGTGATGAAGCAGGTGACCACGGACGCGATCGGGACGCTGAAGACGGGCGAGGCAGCGTCGATCTCGGCGATGCAAGGCAAGGAATCGACGCGAAGGGTCGTCGAGGCGCTGATGTCGGCCGAGCAGGCCTTGCAGACGGCGGTCGCGGTTCGCGACAAGGTCGTGCAGGCCTACCAGGAAGTCGTTCGGATGTCGATTTGATCTGAAGGAGTGACCTAAGTGAAATCGCTCGCCATCGCGGCAACGGGCATGAATGCCCAGCAGACCAACATCGAAGTCATCGCGAACAATATCGCCAACATCAACACCACGTCGTTCAAGCGCGCGCGTGCGGAATTCACCGATCTGTTCTACCAGATGGACCGCATGCAAGGCGTCGCAAACGTGAACGGCTCGTCGCCGATTCCGGAGGGCGCAAATCTCGGTCTTGGCGTCAAGTCGGCGGCGATCCGCAAGCTGCACATCCAGGGCGCGCTGACGCAGACCGGCAATCCGTATGATCTCGCGATCAATGGCCGGGGCTGGTTTCAGGTGCTGGGCCCGAACAACGAGGTGCAATACACCCGCGCAGGTTCGTTCAACACCAATGCCACCGGCCAGCTGGTGACGATGGACGGCTATCTGCTCGATCCCAACATCACGGTGCCGCAGGGCACGGTGCAGGTCACGGTCAATCAGACCGGGCAGGTGTTCGCCAAGCTGGATACGGAGGTCAATCCGCGCCAGATCGGCCAGCTCAACCTTGCCAATTTCGCCAACGAGGCAGGCCTCGAGCCGCTCGGCAGCAACCTTTATCGCGAGACCACAGCGTCGGGTGCGCCGGTGGTTGGCCTGCCCGGCGATGCCGGTTACGGCAAGATCAACCAGCAATATCTCGAAGCCTCGAACGTCGATCCCGTCAAGGAGATCACCGAATTGATCTCGGCACAGCGCGCCTACGAGATGAATGCCAAGGTCATCCAGGCGTCGGATGACATGGCCCAGACGGTATCGAAGGGTCTCAGTCGCTAGTTCGGTGTGTCCATGTTGAACAGGGTAGGCCTGATCGTACGCGCGTTGGCCGCCGCGCTGCTGGTTCTCGTCTTCACGCGGTGTGCCGCCGCAGACGAGAAGCGGCTTCCCGTGCCGGCGGTATCGATCCGCGCCGGCGAGCTGATCAGGGAGGACATGATCACCGAACGCAACTTTGATCAGAACGCGCTCGGTGTCGCGATGTTCGTCGAAGGGCGTCAGGTCCTCGTCGGCCGGATGGCGCGACGGGCGCTGTTGCCGGGCCAGCCGATCCCCACGAATTCAGTGGAGGATCCCTGGACCATCGCCCGCGGCGCCATGGTGAAGGTGGTTGTCGAAGACTCCGGCTTGTCGATTGTGACGTACGGATCGGCGATGCAATCCGGTGCGCCGGGTTCGCTCATCACCGTGCGAAACACTGACACGGGCGTGATCATCAGGGCCATCGTCCAGCCGGACGGCACTGTCAAGGTTGCTGACGGAACATGACCAGAGTCCTGATCGCGCTCCTGCTGATCTTCTCCGCCGCCGGCGCCCACGCTGCCGTCCGTATCAAGGACATCGCGGACATCAAGGGCCTGCGTGAGAACCAGATCGTAGGCTACGGCCTTGTGATCGGCCTCAACGGCACCGGCGACACTCTGCGCAACGCGCCGTTCACGGAACAATCGTTGCAGTCGATGCTCGAGAACATGGGCATCAATGTCCGCAACGAGACGAGCAGCACGACTAATCAGTCGCGGCCGACGACCCTGCGTACGCGCAATGTCGCAGCCGTGATGGTGACCGCGGACCTGCTGCCTTCGATCGGCCCGGGCGAACGGATGGACGTCACGGTGTCGTCGCTGGGCGATGCGACCTCGCTGCTCGGCGGCACGCTGGTAATGACGTCGCTGCGCGCGGCCGATGGTGCGGTCTACGCGGTGGCGCAAGGTGCGGTCACCGTCGCCGGCTACAGCGTCGGAGGCCAGGCCCAAAACCTCAGCCAGGGCACGCCGACCGCGGGCCGCATTCCGAATGGCGCTCTGGTGGAGCGCGAGGTACAGGGCAGTCTCCACGAGATGGAGTTCCTGGTGCTCGAGCTGAAGAACCCCGATTTCGTCACCGCGACGCGGATCCTCGATGCCGTCAACCGCTATGCCGGTGGACGGTACCGTGCCCAGATCGCCTTTGAGCGCGACTATCGGACGATCGTGCTGTCCAAGCCGCGCTATGTCGGCCCCGTTCGCTTTCTCGCCGAGATCGGAGAGCTCACCGTCGAGCCAGACACGCCGGCGCGGGTTGTGATCAATGAACGTACCGGCACGGTGGTTATCGGGCGCGACGTTCGGATATCGACTGTCGCCGTCACGCACGGCAACCTGACGGTTCGTGTCACCGAACTGCCCGTCGTGTCCCAGCCGGCGCCGTTCTCGCAAGGCCAGACGGTCGTCGTACCCCAGACCGTGGTCGAAGCCAACGAGGCTGGATCGCAGGTGGCGATCCTGAGCGGTGTCGATCTCCAGCGTCTTGTGCGCGGATTGAACCAGATCGGACTGAAACCATCAGGCATCATCGCGATCCTCCAGGCTATCAAGACGGCCGGCGCGCTGCAGGCTGAAGTCATCGTGCAATGATGCATAAGCGTCGTGCAAGCTTGGTCGCTCAATGCTCAGGTCCTGACCGAGAATCGCACGCGCGCCGATGCTGAAGCTGGATCACAAAGCGCAACTCCTTCTGGCGACGGTGTTCGTGCTCGCGAACACATTGCCTGCGTTCGCGCTCGACGAACCGAAGCCGTCAAAGCCGCTCAATCTGCTCTCGTTTGCACGCGCCCGTGCGCCCGGACCGCAGAAGGCGCATGCGCAGGCTACGTCTGTTCCAGGCGATAATTCGCGGGCCACGGCCTGGGCGGCTGAGGATGCAGGGCCTGCAACCACCGGCGCAGTGCCGGAGGCGGCTCCTCCAGCACCGGCTCCCGCACCTCTGCCGACGCGTCCGGCGAAGTCCGGCAGTGTCACGGCGCCGCCGAAACCAGCGCCCGCCCAGGCTGGCGCGCCTCCGGACAACGAAGTGGCGCTATTCTGTAGCAATGTGGCCGATCCCGCCGTCGACGCCAGGCTCGCCTGGCAGCTGAAGGAGCTGGAGAAAGCCGAAAGCCTGCTGCGGGAGCGGATCGCGGAAGTCGAGGCCAAGCGGGTCGAGTACGAGAAGTGGATGGAGTTGCGCGACGACTTCCTGAAGAAGGCCGAAGCAAGCGTCGTCGAGATTTATTCGCGCATGAAGCCCGACGCGGCCGCGACCCAGATCGCCGGCATGGCGGACGAGACTGCCGCGGCGGTTCTCGCAAAGCTGAGCCCGAGGAGCTCGAGCGCAATTTTCAACGAGATGGAGACCGGGCGCGCAGCGCATCTTGCTGACCTGCTCGGTGGAATGCGTCGCGTGGATGACGGGAAGACCAAGTAAATGAAGACGCCGTTCCTCATCCTGTCGCTGTTGCTCCTTGCCGGGTGCTCCCATGATCCCGCGGAGATCCTGACCGGCCCGAAACTGTCGCCCGTGGGCAGCGGATTGAGGACGCCAGCCGAGCCTATTCCGGTGACGCCCCGCATGCGCACGCCCGTCAGTTATCGCTCGACGTGGGACGACGGCACCGATCTCTATCGCGATCCCCGTGCGCGCCGCGTCGGCGACGTCGTGACAGTGATCATTTCGATGCAGGACAAGGCCAAGCTCGACAACAAGACCGGCCGCTCGCGCGATTCGCAGGTCCAGTTCGGGCTGAACTGGCTGATGGACGTCGCGGGATGGCAGGACAAGGGCCAAGCCAACGCCAACCTCAACACCAATACGCAGATCAAAGGCAACGGTCAGATCGACCGCTCCGAAGACATCAAGCTTTCCATCGCGGCCGTCGTCACCGACGTGTTGCCAAACGGAAATATGATGATCAGCGGCTCGCAGGAATTCGGCATCAACACGGAGATGCGCGTGCTCAATGTCGGCGGCATCGTGCGCCCACGGGATATTTCGCGGACCAACACGATCTCCTACGAGAAGATCGCCGAGGCGCGCGTCTCCTATGGCGGCCGTGGAAATCTGTCTGACGTGCAGCAACCAGGATGGGGACACCGGATCTATGATGCCGTGGCACCGTTCTGAGGCTCACGCGTCATGGAAGCAGGGGGCGTCATGCGCCTGATCGCAGCCATCGTCGTGCTGACCCTGGTCGCGATTGGCGCCGGCGCGCTTGCGGGCCTGCATCTGTTCGCTACCGCCGAGCGCGTCGCCGATGCAAAGAAAGGCGCCACCCCGCCGCCGATTGCGTCGAGCTATTCAGGCAGCGCGCGACTCAGAAAGCTGTCGCCGATCGTGACCAATCTTGCGGCGCCGGCCAACAACTGGGCCCGGGTCGAGGCCTCCATGGTGACCGACAGCATGAGTGACGAGGATGCCGGCATCCTCGCTGCCCATATCAGCGAAGACATCGTCACCTATCTGCGGTCAGCTTCGGTGACGCAGTTCGAAGGCACGCGCGGACTTCAGCATTTGCGCGATGACCTGTCCGAACGCGCCAGCATCCGCTCGTCCGGCAAGGTCCGCGAATTGATCATTGAGACGTTGGTGATCCAGTGAAATTGAAAGTCCTGCTGCTCGCGTTGTTGCTGGTTGTGCTGCCCGAAGTGGCATTCGCCCAGATCCCGGATCTCAACTCGCTGTTGCCGCCGGGCAATGGCTCGACCAGCGGCCGCATCATCCAGCTGATGGCGCTGCTGACGGTGCTGTCCGTCGCACCGGGATTGCTCATCATGGTGACGAGCTTCACGCGGTTCGCTGTGGCGCTGTCGTTCCTGCGCGCCGGGCTCGGCCTTCAGACGACGCCTCCGAACCTCGTGCTGATCAGTCTCGCACTGTTCATGACCTTTTACGTCATGGCGCCGACGTTCGATCGTGCCTGGGAGACCGGCGTGCAGCCGCTGATGAAGAACGAGATCTCGGAGGAGGACGCCTATCTGAAGATCAGCGATCCGTTCCGCGAGTTCATGCTGGCACACGTCCGTGACAAGGATCTGCAGACGTTCGAGTCGCTCGCAGCGGAAAGCTTCCGCAAGAAGTTCGACGACAAGCGCGTCGATATGCGCGTCATCATCCCGGCCTTCATGATCTCCGAGCTCCGGCGTTCGTTCGAGATCGGCTTCCTCATCATCCTGCCGTTCCTCGTCATCGACATGATCGTGGCGACGCTGACCATGTCGATGGGCATGATGATGATGCCGCCGTCGATCCTCGCGCTACCGTTCAAGGTGCTGTTTTTCGTGCTGATTGACGGGTGGAATCTGCTTGCCTCGGGATTGGTCCGGTCGTTCTCTTGAGAGCGGTCATCGGTCCACCGGAATCGTTAAGGTTAGTAAAGAGTAATATTAACCATATGATTTTGCTGAAGAATTCAAGCTGGCCTTAATTCGGAAGCAAGATTCGGCGTGTTAGCGAAGCGTCACGGCGGGTTGGACCCCACCCACATTCAGTCCAAAGGCATGATGCCGCCCCTCCGTACCGGTGAAAGCCCGGTATGTCCCCTCGTGAAAATGTAACGCGTACATAAAGGGACATTCGCAATGTCAAGCCTGCTTACGAACTCGACCGCGATGACCGCTCTCCAGACCCTCCGGTCTGTGAGCTCGCAGCTCGCCACCACGCAGACCCGCATCTCCACCGGTCAGCGCGTCTCGACCGCTTCGGACAACGCCGCCTACTGGTCGATCGCAACCTCGATGCGCGCCGACAACGCCGCGCTCTCCGCGGTCTCCGACTCGCTCGGTCTATCGGCCGCGACGGTCGACACCGAATATACAGCTCTGACGTCCGTTGTCGGTGACAGCAATGGCGGCCTCACCAAGCTGCAGTCGCTGCTGGTCGAAGCCAAGACGGCTGGTATCGACCGCACCAAGATCCAGGCGGACGTCACCCAGATCCAGCAGCAGATGCAGGCGACCGCGTCTGCGGCGACCTTCAACGGCGTGAACTGGCTCAGCACCACTACGGCCACCCCGACGACGGTCGATCTGGTGTCGTCGTACTCCCGTGTCGGCGGCACGCCGACCACCGGCGCCATCACCCTGACCGTTGCCAACTACTCGCTCTACACCTCGTCCACCAGCGGCATCCTCGACAAGGTGAGCGGCGGTGCGTCGGTCAACACGATCGACATCAGCACGCTGACTGACTCGGCAGCCGACCAGACCACGCTCGATGGCTACATCGCGCAGGTCACTGGCGCGATCAACTCCGTGGCTTCGGCTGCCGCGAACCTCGGCGCCGTCAAGAACCGTATCTCGACCAACACCGACTTCGTGAAGTCGCTGATGGACTCGGTGACCCGCGGTATCGGCCAGCTCGTCGACGCCGACATGAACCAGGAGTCCACCCGCCTGTCGGCCCTCCAGGTCCAGCAGCAGCTCGGCGTTCAGGCGCTCTCGATCGCCAACAGCAGCAGCCAGAGCATCCTGTCGCTGTTCCGCTAAGACTGACGACGATCTGAGGGGGCCGCGCTTCTCGCGAAGCGCGGCCCTTTCGTTTGACGTGACGTCCAGGGCACGCCGCAACTTTGGCTTCCCTGTTGCGGTGAGGACACAGAGCCACAAGCCTCGCACAAGCTTCGAGCGCTACGGTCGCCGTACGACAGGTTGGGCCCTCAACGCTATTGCGCAGCCCAAAGGCATGACGCCGCCCTGTCGTACCGGTGCAAGTCCGGTATGTCCCCAAAACAACTCGATCTTCAAAGGGACATCAAAATGGGTTCTAGCCTTCTCACCAACTCCGCCGCCATGACCGCGCTGCAGACGCTGCGCAACGTCAGCTCCAGCCTGCAGACCACCGAAAACCGGATCTCGACCGGCCAGCGCGTCGCCACCGCGTCGGACAACGCCGCTTACTGGTCGATCGCAACCTCGATGCGCGCCGACAACGCCGCGCTCTCCGCCGTCTCCGACTCGCTCGGTCTGTCGGCCGCGACCGTCGATACCGAATATACCGCTCTCACCGCGGTCGTCGGTGACAGCACCGGCGGCCTCACTAAGCTGCAAGCGCTGCTGGTCGAAGCCAAGACCGCCGGCATCGACCGCACCAAGATCCAGGCCGACATCACCCAGATCCAGCAGCAGATGAAGGGCACCGCCAATGCGGCAACCTTCAACGGCGTGAACTGGCTGAGCACGACGACGGCGACGCCCGCGACCTTCGACCTGGTGTCGTCGTTCTCCCGCGTCGGTGGCACGCCGACCATCGGCTCGATCACGCTGACGATCTCGAACTACTCGCTCTACACCTCGTCCACCAGCGGCATCCTGGACAAGGTGAGCGCCGGTGCGTCGGTCGACACGATCAGCATCAGCACGTTGACCGACTCGGCGGCCGACCAGACCACGCTCGATGGCTACATCGCGCAGGTCACCACTGCGATCAACTCGGTGGCTTCGGCCGCCGCCGATCTCGGCGCCGTCAAGAACCGCATCGCGACCAATACCGACTTCGTCAAGACCCTGATGGACTCGGTCAACCGCGGTGTCGGCCAGCTCGTCGACGCCGACATGAACGCGGAATCCACCCGCCTGCAGGCGCTGCAGACCCAGCAGCAGCTCGGTGTCCAGGCGCTCTCGATCGCCAACCAGAACAGCCAGAGCATCCTCTCGCTGTTCCGCTAAGTCTGAAAACGATCTGAGCGAGCCGCGCTTCTCGCGAAGCGCGGCTCTTTCATTTCGGGGTACGTTGTTCGCGCGGGAGAAGAATATCGACTTGGCGCCTCGAACTGCCGCTCCAGTCCAGTCCAGTACGGTCACAGCGCCACAAGCTTCGCGCAAACTTCGCGTGCTATCGCCGCCGTTACGACAGGTTGAGCGCGCTTTTCTGCAGCCCAAAGGCATGATGCCGTCCCGTCGTACCGGTGCAAGCCCGGTATGTCCCAACAATTTCAATTCGTTTTCAGGGGACGTCAAAACATGAGTTCTAGCCTTCTCACCAACTCCGCCGCCATGACCGCGCTGCAGACGCTGCGCAACGTCAGCTCCAGCCTGCAGACCACCGAAAACCGGATCTCGACCGGTCAGCGCGTCGCCACCGCGTCGGACAACGCCGCCTACTGGTCGATCGCAACCTCGATGCGCGCCGACAACGCCGCGCTCTCCGCCGTCTCTGACTCGCTCGGTCTGTCGGCCGCGACCGTCGACACCGAATATACCGCGCTGACCGCCGTGGTCGGTGACAGCACCGGCGGCCTCACCAAGCTGCAGTCGCTGCTGGTCGAAGCCAAGACCGCCGGTATCGACCGCACCAAGATCCAGGCCGACATCACCCAGATCCAGCAGCAGATGAAGGGCACGGCCGCGGCGGCGACCTTCAACGGCGTCAACTGGCTGAGCACGACGACGGCGACGCCCGCGACCTTCGACCTGGTGTCGTCGTTCTCGCGCGTCGGTGGAACGCCGACCATCGGCTCCATCACGCTGACGATCTCGAACTATTCGCTCTATACTTCGTCGACCAGCGGCATCCTGGACAAGGTGAGTGCCGGCGCATCGGTCGACACGATCAGCATCAGCACGCTGACCGACTCGGCAGCTGACCAGACCACGCTCGATGGCTACATCACGCAGGTCACTGCCGCGATCAACTCGGTGGCTTCGGCCGCCGCCGACCTCGGCGCTGTCAAGAACCGCCTCGCGACCAACACGGACTTCGTCAAGACCCTGATGGACTCGGTGACCCGAGGCGTGGGCCAGCTCGTCGACGCCGATATGAACGCGGAATCCACCCGCCTGCAGGCGCTGCAGACCCAGCAGCAGCTCGGTGTTCAGGCGCTCTCGATCGCCAACCAGAACAGCCAGAGCATCCTCTCGCTGTTCAAGTAAGCTTCGGCTTCGAAAGGGACCGTGCTCCCCCGGGAGCACGGTCCCGCCGTGATCGGCGGACGTGACGGCACATGATGTGCGCACAATTGATTTCCTGACGTCGGACGTCAAGGCAACGCGCCGTCCGCGTCGGCGCTCGCGCCTCGCCGTCGAATCGGTTGCGGCGTCCGAACTTCCAGTAAAATTGCAACGCCTCGCCCGCGAAGCGACATATTCGCGTGTTCGCGCAACCTTCAGACAAGGTTGGCAGCGGAGTGTCCTCACCATTCGCATTGGTACGAGGTCACATGCTCAGTCGCGCGCAGCTACAGCAGCTGCTCAACAATCTGCTGGAACTTGGGCCGCGACGTCTGATGGCCTTGGGATTGATCGGTTTCGCCGTCCTCGTCACCGTGGTCGGCGGCGCCTATTATCTGAGCCGGCCGGAATTCGAAACGCTTTACACTGGTCTCACGCGCGAAGACGTGACGCGCATCGGGGCCGCGCTGCGCGAGCAGAACATCAGCTTCGACATCAATGCGGCCGGCGATGCCGTGTCGGTGCGACCGAGCCAGACCGCGCAGGCGCGAATGCTGCTCGCCGAGAAGGGACTGCCGACGAGCGCCAATTCCGGTTACGAGCTGTTCGACAAGATCGGTTCGCTCGGGCTCACTTCGTTCATGCAGGAGGTCACCAAGCTGCGGGCACTCGAAGGCGAGATCGCACGCACCGTACAGCTGATGAAGGGCGTCAAGGCGGCGCGGGTGCACATCGTGATGCCGGTGCGCGGTTCGTTCCGCGCGACGCAGCAACCGCCTTCTGCATCGGTCGTGCTGCGCACCGATGGTGCGATCGAGGCGCGGACGGCGCAGTCGATCCGCCACCTCGTCGCGGCCGCCATTCCCGGCATGACGCGCGACAAGGTCACGGTGCTCGATGCCGACGGCTCGATGTTGCTGGCGGAAGAAGACGAAGCCAGTGCCGCACCGACCAAGATGGCAAGCCTTCAGAAGACCGTCGGCGGAATGGTGCAGGAGAACATCCGCAAGGCGTTGACGCCCTATCTGGGACTGGACAATTTCGAGGTCAGCGTCTCGCCGCAGCTCTCGACCGACAAGCGCCAGATCAACGAGACCGTCTACGATCCAGAGACACGCGCCGAGCGTTCCGTACGCAACGTTCGCGAAAACGAGAAGTCATCGAACGCCGACCGCTCGACGCCGACGACCGTCCAGCAAAACCTGCCGGACCAGCAGGTTAACGCAGGCGGCACCAAGAACTCCAGCGAGGACAAGACCCGCCGCGAAGACGTCACCAATTTCGAGGTCTCGTCCAAGACCACGACGACGGTCAGTGACGGCTATTCGGTCAAGAAGCTCTTCATTGCCGTGCTGGTCAACCGGGCGCGGCTGGTCGCCGACCTCGGCGACAAGACCAACCAGGCCATCGTCGACAGCAAGCTCGCCGAGATCAGCCAGCTGGCGGCAACCGCCGGCGGACTGGACAAGGCGCGCGGCGACCAGATCCAGGTGACGGCGGTCGACTTCGTGGAAGGCTCGCGCGATCTGGCGCCGGTTCCGCCGATCAGCTTTGTCGAGATGATGAACAAGCAACTCGGCAGCGTGATCAACGCGGTGACGATCCTGGCCGTCGCTTCCATGCTGGTCTGGTTCGGGCTTCGGCCCGCGGTCAACGGCATCCTGACCCATCGCGCGGCGCAGGAGCAGAGCGAGGCGGCCGAAGCCGCTGAGCTTGAAGCTGCCACGGCCCTCGCCTTGGCCGACAGCCAGGACTCCGAGCTCAACCTTGTCGAGGATCTCGAAGGCAAGATGCAGCGCACGCCGCAGAAGCGGCTGGAGCAGATCGTCCGCCTCGATCAGATGCAGGCGGCAGCAATCCTTAAGGAATGGATGCGACGCGAGGAGGCGGCATGAACGCGGCAATCGGAAAACTGCTGACGCAATTCGACGCCAATGGGCGGACCAAGTTACCGCCGCCTCCGCCGCCCAATATCCAGGATGTGCTGACGAAGAAGGAGGTCCGGCGCGAGCCGCAGCCTCAACCACAGCGTCAGGAACGCCAGGCACAATCGCAGTCGCAACTTCAACCGCCGCCCGCGCCGGAAGCAGCGCCGGTCAACCTTCTCGAAGACGCTTATCGGCGCGGCCATGCTGCAGGTGTTGCGGAGGGCGAAGCCAAGCTCGCCGAAGAGCGAGTCCGCAGCGCGATCCGGCTGGGCGAGGAGCGAGCCAAGTGGTCCGACCAGCAGGCGGTCGCGATCGTCAACGGTTTCGACGCTGCTTGCCGCGAGATCGAGAGCAACATCGCAGGCTCGGTGGCTCGGATATTGCTGCCGTTCCTCGCTGAAGCGGTCCGCGACAAGGCGATCGGATCCCTGGTCGAGCAGATCGCGGCGTTGACTTCGAACTCGCCCGTGTCGGTGTTCCGCGTCATCGGACCCAGCGAGCTCATCGATCTCGTCAGGACACAGCTCAATCTGGCCGGCCGTACCGGCATCGAATACCAGTCCGCCGACACTGTCGAGGTGCGCGTCCTCGCCGATCAGACCACGATCGAGACGCAGATCTCGACCTGGGTCGACCGGCTGAACGAGGCGCGCCGGTAGTTGCACCATGGAAGAAGTCAAGCACGAGCTCGTTATCATCCGCAGGCGGAGCGCCTTCGAAGACGAGAAGGCGCACGGTGGCGTCTGGAAGATCGCCTATGCGGACTTCATGACCGCGATGATGGCGTTCTTTCTGGTGATGTGGCTGATCAACGCGCTGAACCAGGACCAGAAGCAGGTGGTCGCGAGCTATTTCAACCCGATCAAGCTTGCGGAGAACGCGCCCGCGCCGAAGGGCCTGAAAGATCTGTCCAAGAAGGAGCCGACGAATTTCGACGGTCAGGACGGCAAGCGCCAGCCGGCCGGCCCGAACGAGGAGCGTCGCGGCGACTCGCCGACCGCCGAGAAGCCGCCCTTCTACGAAGAGAAGGTCCTGTTCCGCGATCCCTACGCGACGCTCGCCGAAATCGCGGCAAGCTCCAACCAGGCCTCCGGCCAGCGGCGCGCCGGCGCTTTGACCTCTGCGGAAGAGGACGGCCTCAAGGGCGGCGACGCCTATCGTGATCCGTTCGACCCCGGTTATTGGAAGCTTGCGCCCGAGGCGTCGAAGGAAGCTGACAGGATCATGGAGGGCGAGCCGAAGACGAGTGCTTCGGCGCGTGACAATCCGGCCAACACAAATCAGGGCGAGCCGCGCCGTGGCAGGACCGATGATGCCGGCGGCAGCGTGGCTCCCGACGCTCAGGCGTCGTCCACGAGCATGTCGCCGCTGCTGCCGCCGGGGCCGGCCCCATCATCGTCTGCGCGCGACGCGGGCGTGCAGCCGAGCCCGCAAGCGAATGTCCGGGCCAACGCCGCGCCGCAGGCGCGCCCGACCGATGCCTCGAAGGAGCCCGAGGCGCGCGACACCGCCCAGACCCAGCAACCGACCGTGAAGCAGCTTCAGTCCGCGATTGCTGATGCGCTGTCGGACATCAAGGCCGGCGCCGGGCCGGTCGCCGAGGTCCGCCAGGTCGAGGAGGGCCTGCTGATCAGCCTGACCGATGATGCGAGTTTCGGAATGTTCGCGGTCGGCTCGGCCGAGCCGCGGCCTGAGCTGGTCCGCGTCATCGACAAGATCGGCCCGCTCATCGCGAAGCGTCGCGGCATGATCATCGTCCGTGGTCACACCGACAACAGGCCCTACAAATCGGACAATTACGACAATTGGCGGCTGTCCACGGCGCGCGCGCAGATGGCTTACTACATGCTGGTCCGCTCCGGCATCGATGCGCAGCGGATCGAGCATGTCGAAGGATATGCCGACCGGCGGCCAAAACTTCCGAACGATCCTGGGGCCGCGCAAAATCGACGGATCGAGATCCTGATCCGGGAGAAGCATCCTTGACCAGACCGCTGCTCCGCACTGTGCTGTCGATGCTGTTGTCGCTGGCGGCGACCCGTGCCTTTTCCGATCCAGCGCCATCGTCCGGCGAGCCTTATGAGCTCGTCCGCGCGCTGCAGGCGGTACAGGACGGCATCGCCAATGGCGATACCGCGGCGCATGGCAGCCACATCGCACTGATCCGCCAGATTGGTGAGAAATTTCTCGCCGCAGATCCGACCGTGTGGAGCAGCCCACAGAACGGTCAGGCGCTCGTGATCTATCTGCTGTCCGGCGGCGCGCCACAGATCGTCCGCAAGCTGCCGCGCGACAAGATCAACGTCGACAAGGCGCTGTTTGACGGCGCGCTCGCTTATGTCGAGGGACGGCAGGACGAGGCGAGGGAGCTGCTCAAGGATGTCAAGCCGCGGACGATCGCGTCCGGCATGGGCGGGCAGGTGGCGCTGGTCCAGGGCGCGCTGTTCGCCCGGTCCGAGGCCTCGCTCGCGATCGAGCGTCTGGACGATGCACGCCTGCTGCTGCCCGGTACGCTGGTCGAAGAGGCGGCGCTGCGGCGCGAGATCCTTCTGGTCGGGCAGGCCGAGGATTTCGACAAGTTCGAGTTCCTGACGCTGGCCTATATCCGTCATTACCGTAACTCGGTCTATGCAGGCGATTTCTGGCAGCGTTTCTCCACGGGCCTGACGCAATCGAATCTTGCGCTGGACGATCGTCGCTTTGCACGGGTTTCGGCGCTGCTGGAACAGGTCGATCGCGCCAGCCGCCTCAAGCTCTATCTGGTGATCGCGCGCGGGGCGCTGATCCGTGGCAAGCTCGCCGTCGTCAGCCTCGCGGCCGAGCGAGCGCTGACGCTCAGCGCCGACGCCACGCCCGATCGGGAGCGAGCACATTTCTATCGCGGCGCATCCCGCGCGCTCACCGACGAATATGACGGCGGCTTTGCCGAGCTGAAGGCGCTCGACCGGTCGAAGCTGGCGGAGCGCGATGTCCTGCTCCTCAACGCAACCCTCCAGCTCGCGCTCGACATTCGCAAGTCGATCACGGGTCCGGCTGTCGTCATGTCGGCCGACAAGCCGCCGCCGACGCCGGCACGGATCGATCTCGCCTCGTCGAACGCGATGCTCGCGCGTGCGAAGTCGCAGCTCGGCGAACTGGAGCTTCTCACCAGGGATCACCGCCCATGACCAAGCTCAGTGGAACCTCCGGACAACTCTTCGCTGGTCTCGCCGAAAGCCTTGCGCGCGGGGTGACCCGGTCGACGAAAGGCGCGGCAACATCAGGCGCCAAGACCGCCGACGATTCCTCGTTTCACGATCTGCTCCACACCGTCTCGAACATGGCCAAGCGGGCCTTGGACGATCAGGGAGCTGACACGACCGCGAAGGCTGCCCCAGCACGCCCGCGCGTGACCCAGTTGACCGAGCGTGACACGTCGAAGGACGAACCGGTGCATGAACGCACCGAGGAGACCAAATCGTCGAACAAGCATGAGCAGGTCGATCAGGTCGCGAAGTCGGATGTCTCGACCAGATTGGGCCTTCCGGCGATCATGGGGCAGGAGCTTGCCGCCGCGCAGGCGGTGACAGTGCAGACACCACGGCCGTCCGGCGAAAAGAGGGAGGCGTCGACCCGGGACGAGCGTCCCTCGGTGGCGAAGCAAGGTATTGGCGACGCAAAGGCGGCGGCAGACGTCGGCCAATTCACCTCCGCTCCTTCGGCTATGGCACGTTCCGGCGGCGATACGTCCCACGCGCACGGACAGCCAGCCGCAGGCGCACAGGCTGCGGCGATGTCACAGGGAAGCGCCGTTCAGACGAATGCCATACCGGCAACACCGGGCTTCGAAGCCGTCGCAGCGAATGTCGAGCGTGCCGCAAAGTCTGCGGGCCGCGACGCCTTGCCTGAGACGACCAAGGTCACGGTGGTTCAGCAGGAGACCCATCTGCCTCCCGTGGGACAGTTGAGCGCGACCCAGCAGGTCGCAAACGCTGTCGTGTCGGAGCTCAAGGACGCGCCCGCGCCGGCGGCGTCCGCCGCGACAGATCTCGCGGGCGCACAGAACAATTCTCCGGATCGGCCGCTCAAGATCCTCACCGTCAATCTCGAGCCGCCTGATCTCGGCAATGTCACCGTGCGTCTTCGTCTCGTCGGCAACGAGGTGTCGGTTCAGCTTGCCGCCGAACGCAAGGACACCAGCACGATGCTGGATCAGCAGCGCGACCAGATCCGCGACCTGATGCAGTCGGCGGGTTATGTCGCCGACGTCGCGCCGGTGCAGCACGGTTCGCTCGACGGATTCCAGGCCGGGTCGGGCCAGTCGCAGCAGCAACTCTCGGGCCAACAACAGCAATCATCGCAGTCGCAAAGCGCGTTCGGCGGTGCGGGCACGTCGGCCGGTCAGTCCGACAGCGGCCCCAGGCAAGCTCGGCAGAACCAGCAGCCCAACCAGGAGGCACGCCATGACCAGGACGTGGCGCCGCAGTCTCGTCGCGGCCCTGTTTATCTGTGACGTCGGCGCCGCCGCGGCGGCGACGGACACCGTGCGACCTTGCGAGCGCGAGATGGCGCGCGCCTCGCAGCAGCACGGAATTCCGCTCGGCATTCTCTATGCCGTCGGCCTCACCGAGACCGGCCGTCGCGGCGCGCTCTATCCCTACGCGCTCGGTGCCGAAGGCCAGACCGTGTTCGCCAAGGACATGGACGATGCGATCGCGAATTTCGAGGCGATGCGGGCCAGGGGCATCAAGTTGATCGATCTCGGCTGCATGCAGATCAACCATTATTTTCACGGCGACAAGTTCACATCGGTGCGGGCGATGTTCGATCCGGCGAAGAATGTCGACTACGCCGCGCGCTTCCTGAAAGAGCTGAAGCAGCGCGAGGGAAGCTGGACCATGGCGGTCGCCCGCTACAATGCCGGTCCGAACAATCAACCGGCGCAGAAGCGCTACGTCTGCCACATCGTTGCGCATCTCGTCTCCAGCGGCTTCGGCGCGTGGACCGACAAGGCGCGCTCGTTCTGCCAGCCGAAGACGACGTGAGCTGACGAAGCCATCGTATGAAGTTGTGCATCGCCGCCAACCATCAGCCCCGCGCAAGCAAGACCCCCCATTGTAACGACAATCTGCCAAAGGAGCCCACTACATGAGCCTGTATGGTGTTATGCGCACCGGCGTTTCCGGGATGAATGCGCAATCCAACAAGCTGTCGACGGTCTCGGACAACATCGCGAACGTCAACACGGTCGGCTACAAGCGCGCTTCGACGGAATTTTCCTCGCTGATCCTGAAGAGCGGCTCCGGCAACTACGACTCCGGTGCGGTCGAGACCACGGTCCGCTACGCCATCACCGATCCCGGCAATCTTCAGTTCACGACCTCGACGACGGACCTCGCGGTTCAGGGCAACGGCTTCTTCGTCGTGCAGGATGCGAACGGCAACAACTTCCTCACGCGTGCCGGCTCATTTGTGCCCGACAGCACCGGCAATCTCGTCAACACCGCCGGCTTCCAGCTGATGGGCTACAACATCCAGAACGGTGCCGCGCCCAACGTTGCCGCTAACGGCTTCGGCGGTCTCCAGGTTATCAACGTCAACCAGATGGCGCTGCAGGCCTCGCCCTCGACCAAGGCGACCGTGGCCGCCAATCTTGACCCGAGCGCTGCGAATGTCGCTTCCCCGCTTGCTGCAGCTGGTCCGGGCAATTACACCTCGAAAACGTCGATGGTGACCTACGACAACATCGGCAACGCTGTAACGCTCGACGTCTATGCGGCGAAAACTGGCGCGAACACCTGGGACATTGAAGTCTACAACGGCGCCAGCCTGCTGACGGGCGGTCCCTCAGCCGCGACCGCATTCAGCTTCGACGTCACCGCGGCCGGCAAGGGCGCGCTGGCTGCAGCGAGCCCCAAGACGCTCGCGTTCAACGTTCCCGGCGGCTCGGCCTTCACCATGGACCTCTCGGCCATGACCCAGGTCGCCTCCAGCTTCGACTTCAAGGCGACCGTCGATGGCAACGCGCCGTCCGCTGTCGAGAAGGTCAATATCGACAGCAAGGGCGTGGTGACCGCCGTGCTCAAGAACGGCACCCAGCTGCCAAGTTTCCAGGTTGCGCTCGCCACCGTGCCGAGCCCGGATCACCTGACGCCGGAGGTCGGCAATGTCTATTCGCCGAACCTCGAATCCGGAAACGTGCAGGTCGGTCTGGCTGGGCAGGGTGGCCTCGGAACCATCCAGTCCGGCGCTCTCGAAGACTCCAACGTCGATCTTGCGAGCGAGCTGACCGACATGATCTCGGCGCAGCGCGGCTTCACCGCGAACTCGAAGTCGTTCCAGACCGGCGCCGATCTGCTTGACGTCGTCGTCAACCTGAAGCGCTGAGTCCTGCGGCGCCGATCCCGGGCAAGAGAACGTTCAAGAGCACGCCATGTCCCTTACCTCAGCGCTCGACTCCGCCCGCAACTCGCTCATGGCGTCGGGCATCCAGTCGTCGACGATCTCGCGCAATATCGCGGGTGCCGGTTCGACCGGCTATTCGCGCAAGATCACCGAGCTGGATAATCTTCCCGGCGCTGGCGTTTATGTCGCGGCGATCCAGCGCGCCGCCTCTTCGGGCTTGTACAGCAACGTTCTGACCGCGACCTCGGCAGCCGCCACGCAGAGCGCGATCTATACCGGTCTTCAGAAGGTCGCCGCTGCCACGGTGGACGATCCGCAGCTCGACCAGTCACCGACGGCGCAGCTTAATGCGCTGAAGCAGGCGCTGCAGCAATATGCCAACGCGCCTGATAACACCACGCTGGCGCAGGCCGCCGTGACGTCCGCCAAAGACATGGCGACCGCGCTCAACCAGGCGACCCAGACCGTGCAGTCGGTGCGCGAGGGCGCGGACGCCGACATGAAAACGTCGGTCCAGAACATCAAACAGCTGCTCTCCCAGTTCCAGACAGTCAACACTGCGATCGTGAAGGGTACGATCGCCGGTGACGACGTGACCGACTATCTCGACCAGCGCGACAGCATCGTCTCGCAATTGTCGCAGGAGGTCGGCGTCACGATGGCGATCGGCACCAACGGCGATGCTGCCCTCTACGCCGACAGCGGCGCGGTGCTCTTCGACAAGACGGCGCGGGCGGTGACTTTCGCTCCGACCAACGCCTATTCGGCGAGCACAACGGGTAACGCGGTCTTCATCGACGGCGTGCCCGTGACTGGTGCCAATTCGGTGATGCCGATCAAATCAGGCAAGCTCGCCGGCCTCGCCCAATTGCGCGACACCGATACGGTCACCTATCAGAGCCAGCTCGACGAGATCGCGCGCGGCCTGATCAACAGTTTCAAGGAAAGCGACCAATCCGGCGCGGCGCTGCCCGACGTTCCCGGTCTCTTCACTTATCCTGGCTCACCGACGATGCCCGCCAGCGCCACTGTCTCGGTTGGCCTGGCCGGCACGATTTCGGTCGCCGCGTCGGTCGATCCCGCCCAGGGCGGCAACCCGAATCTGCTGCGCGACGGCGCGATCAGCGGAAGCCCGGCCTATAACTATAACACGGCAGGTAACGGCGGCTTTTCGGCCCGGCTTCAGCAGCTCATCGGCAACATGGATGCGTCGCAGCCGTTCGATGCCACAACGCAGGGCAAGCCGAACGGCAGCCTGATCGACTACGCGTCGTCATCGACGAGCTGGATCGAGAACCAGCGCAAGACCGCCAACGACAATTCCCAGTACCAGAACACGTTGCTGGACCGCAGCACGACAGCGCTGTCGAACGTCAACGGCGTCAACATGGACGACGAGATGTCGTTGATGCTCCAGGTCGAGCGTACCTATTCGGCGTCGTCGAAGATCATCTCGACCGTCGACCAAATGTTGCAAGCCTTGCTAGCCGCCGTGGGGAATCCGTGATGATGAGCGCCAACTACATTTCCACCCTCGTGCTACACTCGTCCTTGAGGTATTCGATCACGAACAATCAGGCTGCGCTGAGCAAGGCGTCGACGGAAGCGACCACCGGCCGCTTCGCCGATGTCGGCCTCCAGCTCGGTGCGACGACGGGTGGCGACGTCACCCTGCGGGCGGACCTGAGCTTCGGCGATCAGCTCGTCGACACCAACGGCCTCGTCGGGGGGCGCCTGGACGTGACCCAGGACCGCATCACCCAGCTCAGCACGACCGCAACTGACTTCCTCAAGGACCTGATCGCGGCCCGCAGCACCGACGGTGGCGGGCGGATCATCCTGCCGCCGGCGTCCTCCAATCTCCAGGACCTGATCGGCGCGTTGAACATTTCTTATAACGGCTCGTACCTGTTCTCGGGCATCAACACGCAGAACCAGCCGATCACGGCCTACCAAGCCGGCTCGGCCAGCAAGAACAAAGTCGATGCCGATTTCGTTGCGGCCTTCGGCTTCACGCAATCCTCGGCCAGCGTGAACACCATTACGCCTGCTCAGATGCAGACATTCCTCAACGGCCCGTTCGACGCCGAGTTCGCAAGCCCGGCCTGGAACACCAATTGGTCGTCGGCCACTGACCAGGTCATGCAAAGCCGCATCTCGACGACCGAGATCGCCGATACGTCCGTCAGCGCCAACCAGACCGGTTTTCGCAAGCTCGCCGAGGCCTACACCATGATGGCCGATCTCGGGAACGCGAACCTCGACCAGTCGACGTTCCAGGTGGTGGTGGACAAGGCCATCGGCCTCGTCGGGAGCGCCATCACGGACCTTGCGACGCTCGGCGGCGACGTCGGCACGGTCCAGCAGCGGATCACCAACGCGACCGACAAGCTGAAGACCCAGAAGGACATTCTGAACAATCAGATCGTCGGCATGGAGAAGGTCGATCCGACCGAAGCGTCTGTGCGCGTCAACACGCTGCAGACCCAGATCCAGACGGCACTCGCACTGACCTCGCAGCTCCAAAAGATCAGCCTCATCAACTATCTCTGAGCCCAAGGGCGGTCGCGTTCGCTTTCAGTTTCCTGCAATTTCCTGCGCAGAGTATTACGGATGACTTTTGAAGCCTATGAGACGGTTGTTGAAGACAGCGGCTACGAGGCGCGAGGACGCGAGCGCCAGGCGCTCAGCCTCGGCATCGACCGGCTGGAGCGGCTCCAGAAGGAGCAGCGCTTCAGCATCGAGGATCAGGTCCAGAGCCTGCTCTACGTCCGGCGGCTGTGGACCATCTTCATCGAGGACCTCGCGCATCCGGAGAACGGGCTGCCCGAGCAGCTGCGCGCCGACATCATCTCGATCGGGCTGTGGGTCGTCAAGGAAGCCGATCGCCTTCGCGAGGAACGATCGAACGACGTGATGCAGCTCGTCGAAATCAACCGCCTGATCCGAGACGCGCTTTAATGAAGATCTCCTTGCGGGCCGGCGAACGGGTCTACATCAACGGCGCGGTGCTGCGCGTGGACCGCAAGGTCTCGCTGGAGCTCGTCAATGACGTGATGTTCCTGCTGGAAGGGCAGGTGATGCAGGCCGCCGACGCCACCACGGCGATGCGCCAGCTCTATTTCATCGTTCAGCTCATGCTGATGAATCCGACGGACGTGGCTGCCGCCGCTTCGCTCTATGGGCAGCACCACGCAGCCCTGCTGGCTGTGTGCGAGAACCGCGAGATGCTCGACGGGCTCGCCGCGATCGACGAGATGGTCGGCGGATCCCGCTACTTCGAGGCGCTCAAGCGCATCCGGGCGCTGTTCCCTCTGGAGGAGGCGATCCTGGCCGGCACCACCACCGAATCTCCAATCAAGGCTGCCTGACAGCGGAGAGGCTCATGAACGTTCCCAGCGTGACCGATACCACAAGCACCAATTCGACCAGCTCGACCTCGTCCGGTTCGACGCCGTCGAGCAGCGGTGTCGACTACAACACTTTCCTTCAGCTCCTCATCGCCGAGATGAAGAACCAGGATCCGACCAATCCGACGGATACGTCGCAATATATGAGCCAGTTCGCCCAGCTGTCGACGGTCGAGCAGGCCATGCAAACCAACACGAAGCTGGATTCGCTGCTGTCCTCCCAATCGCTGTCGCAGGCGGACGGGCTGATCGGAAAGAACGTCAGCTTCACCGACTCGACCGGCGCGACTTTCACCGGCAAGGTCGCGTCGATCTCGATCAACAGCAACGGCTCCGTCGCGACCCTCCAGGACGGCACCAAGGTCGCGGTCGGCCCTGGTCTGACGATCAGCAACTAGCCATGAACGAGCGGGACGCCCTCGACCTCGTCCAGGCAGCGATCTGGACCATCCTCGTTGCGTGCGGACCCGCAGTCGGCGCGGCGATGCTGGTCGGCATTGTCATCGCGCTGATCCAGGCCCTGACCCAGATCCAGGAGGCGACGCTGACCTTTGTTCCGAAGATCATCGTCATCCTGGTGGTCGTGGCCATCTCCGGCTCCTTCATCGGCGCCCATCTCTCCACTTTCACGGAGATGGTCTATTCGCGGATCGAGCACGGCTTCTGATCCGCAGGCCAGGCCCGGCCACCACCCTCGCGTAAGCTTTGCGGGGCAGATTGCAGGGCGGACCCTGCCGCCCGGTGACCTATGGCCGATACGTTAGCTGCTAGCCTGCCGAACCCGCGACGCTTTGGTGCGGACGCCTTCTTCGCTGGCGGTATCGTGACCATGCTCACGATCCTGTTCCTGCCGATTCCCCCTGTTCTGATCGACCTCGGCCTCGCCTTCTCGATCGCGCTGGCGGCGCTGATCCTGATGGTCGCGTTGTGGATCCAGCGACCGCTGGATTTTTCCGCCTTCCCGACAGTGCTCCTGATCGCGACGATCCTGCGGCTCGCGCTCAACGTCGCGACCACCCGCCTGATCCTGTCGCGCGGCGGGGAGGGCGAGACCGCTGCCGGCCACGTTGTCGCCGGCTTCTCCAAGTTCGTCATGGGCGGCGACTTCGTCATCGGTCTGATCATCTTCGCGATCCTGGTCACGGTGAATTTCGTCGTGATCACCAAGGGCGCCACGCGTATCGCCGAAGTCGGCGCCCGCTTCACCCTGGATGCCATTCCCGGCAAGCAGATGGCGATCGACGCGGACCTTTCCGCGGGCCTGATCGACGACAAGGAAGCCCAGCGCCGGCGCCGCGAGCTCGAAGAGGAGAGCTCCTTCTTCGGCGCGATGGATGGTGCCTCGAAATTCGTGCGCGGCGATGCCATCGCCGGCCTGATCATCACGGCGATCAACATCTTCGGCGGCATCATCATCGGCGTAACTCATCACGGATTGACCCTGTCGCGCGCCGCTGACGTCTACACAAAACTCTCGGTCGGCGACGGTCTGGTCACGCAGATGCCGGCGCTGATCGTGTCGCTGTCGGCGGGCCTCCTGGTGTCCAAGGGCGGCACCAGGGGCTCCGCCGAGCAGGCGGTGCTGCGGCAGCTCGGTGGCTATCCGCGCGCGGTGTCGGCGGCCTCCTTGATGATGTTCGTGCTTGCCCTGATGCCGGGGCTGCCGATGGCACCGTTCGTGCTGCTGGGCGGCGTCATGGCTTTCGTCGGCTATTCGCTGCCGAAGCGGCAGGCAGCGCGCGAGCGGAAAGAAGACGCGCGCAAGGCGGAAGAGCGCGCCCAGAACGAGGCCAAGGAATCGGTCAAGGAATCGCTCAAGACCGCCGAGATCGAGCTGTCGCTCGGGAGCCATCTGTCGGTTCACCTGCTCGGTTCGCGCAACGAGCTTGCCCATCGCGTCGCCAAGATCCGCAAGAAGTTCGCCAAGCAGTACGGCTTCGTCATTCCCGAGATCAAGCTGTCTGACAATCTGTCGATCGACCCCAAGGGATACCAGATCCGGATCCACGATACGCGCGTCGCCCATGGCGAGCTCCGCATCGGCGAGGTGATGGTGCTGGTGGACAAGGACGGCAAACCGGACGTGCCCGGCGACGAGGTGATCGAACCCGCGTTCGGCATGAAGGCGCTGTGGGTGACGGAAGCCTTCACCGAAGAGGTCAAGCGGCAGGGCTGCAAGCCGGTCGACAATCTGTCGGTCCTGCTCACGCACTTAAGCGAAGTGCTGAGGGCTAACCTATCGCAGCTGCTGTCCTACAAGGACATGCGCGGGCTTCTCGACCGGCTCGAGCCCGAGTACAAGCGCCTGGTCGACGATCTCTGCCCATCGCAGATCTCCTATTCCGGCCTGCTGGCGATCCTGAAGATCCTGCTGGGTGAGCGGGTTTCGATCCGGAACCTGCATCTGATCCTCGAAGCGATCGCCGAGATCGCGCCGCATGTGCGGCGGTCCGAGCAAGTCGCCGAGCACGTGCGGATGCGTCTTGCCCAGCAGATCTGCGGCGACCTCTCCGACAACGGCGTGCTCAACGTCCTTCGCCTCGGCAATCGCTGGGACCTTGCCTTCCATCAGAGTCTGAAGCGCGACGCCAAGGGCGACGTCGTCGAGTTCGATGCCGACCCGCGGCTGATCGAGCAGTTCGCGACCGAAGCCAGCGCCGCGGTCCGGAAGTTCACCGAGGACGGCACCAGCGTGGTGCTGGCGGTCACGCCGGAAGCCAGGCCCTATGTCCGCATGATTCTGGAGCGGGTGTTCCCCACCTTGCCAATCCTGTCGCATGTCGAGGTCGCTCGCAGCGCCGAGATCCGCGCGCTTGGAGCCATTTCGTGATCGGCGGCCTCACCGACAACGTGCTCGCCACGTTCATCGTGTTCTGCCGTATCGGCGCCTGCCTGATGCTGGTGCCCGGCTATTCCAGCGTGAACGTTCCGCCGCAGATCCGCCTGTTCGTTGCCCTGGTCACGACCTTCGCACTGACGCCGATCCTTATCGCCATCCTGAAACCGCTCGTCGACGGCGCCTCGCCGCTGACGCTGGCGCTGCTGATCGGCACAGAGCTTCTGGTCGGCAGCGTCATCGGCCTCGGCGGGCGGGTGTTCTTCCTCGCACTCCAGACCATGCTCACCGTGATGGCGAGCGCGATCGGGCTCAGCAGCATCCCGGGCACGCCTGTCGGCGACACCGATCCGGCGCCGCCCGTGGTGCCGCTGATCATGGCCGCCGTCACCACGCTGTTCTTTCTGACCGACCAGCACTGGCAGGTGTTGCGCGGGCTGATGAACTCCTACGACGTCTGGCATCCCGGCGAGAAGCTGACCAGCGAGATGGCCCTGAACCAGCTGGTGAGCCGTCTCGCCGACGCGTTCGTGCTGACGCTGCGGATCACCAGCCCCTTCATCGTTTATTCCGTCATCGTCAATTTCTCGGTCGGTCTCATCAACAAGCTGACCCCGGCTATACCGGTGTATTTCGTCTCGGTGCCATTCGTCCTGTTCGGTGGTTTTCTGCTACTTTACCTGACCAGCGACGAACTGCTGGCGCAGTTCATGCTCGGCCTGTCGTCATGGCTGGCGGGATGACGAAACATGACCTCGCGCGCCGACAAGCTCAGTCGCATTGTCTCGCTGGTGAAGCTTCAGCTCCGGCTGTCCGAATGGCAGCTCGCGCAAATGCGCCAGGAGGAGCAGGCCATGCAAGATGAACAGGCATGGCTGGTGGGGACCTTGAACGAAGGCAAGGCGCCGGCGGGCTCGTCGAGCGATTCGATTGCACGGCGCCTCAACAGGACGAGCGTAGGCGCTCGCGCCGTGCAGGAGCGCGCTGCGATGCAGCTCGACAAGGTCCGCTCGGAGACCCGGCGCGTGAAGCAGCTCGAGGACGTCGCCAAGGCGGCGCTCGCCGACAAGCTGCGCGACGCCGAGAAGCGCTCGCTCGAAGACATGGTGGGAACACACGCCGCCGCGCGCGATCTGACGCCGCGGCCAGCCAGGCGGACCAAGACATGATTGTGACACCGACATCCGACCTCGTTCTCGATGTCCTCGATGCCGCCGATCCGGTTGCGCAGCGGACGGCGACTGCGAAGCTCGAGTCGCTGAAATCGTCGGACGCCGATTTTGCTGCGACGATGGATGCGGCGGCCAGCAAGGCGGCCGATCAAGCCGCGACGAGGGTGGCCGAGGCGCAATCGGGCGTGGTGAACGGACCGCCGGTGCAGGTGATCAAGAAGCCGGGCCCGGACGAGGTCTATCGCAAGTTCGAGGCATTCGTCCTCCAGACCTTCGTCGAGACGATGCTGCCGAAGGAGTCGGAGGAGGTGTTTGGCAAGGGCACCGCGGGCGGCATCTGGAAATCGATGCTGGCCGAGCAGCTCGGCGCCCAGCTGGCGAAGGGCAAGGGGATCGGAATTGCCAAGCAACTCGCCTCTGCGCATCCGGTAGGCCCGGAGGTCGCGGGCAAGTCGGGCTGATGAATCTGGGACATGGGTGACGAAATTTGAGGGGTGAATTTGCTATGCAGGTAGAACAAGGCGCGACGACCCAGGTGATGGAGCAGCCGGTCGTTGAGCAACACGTCCTGGACATCGAGGCCGTGACGGAGGCTGAGCCGCGCGACGTTCTGTTGCCGGCGCTCCTGCCTGATGTCGGCAGCGGCATGACGCCCGACGATGCCGATGCGGCAAGGTTGGAGGCGATGCGGTCCGAAGAGGTCGCCGGATTGCTGGTCGCCATTCGCCGGCTCGAAGACATCATCGAGGAGGAGACCACTGCGCTCGCGACGGGGCAGAAGGTCGATTTCGACGATTTCAGCGCGCGCAAGAGCCGGAGCATGCTGGAATTCGTCCGGCTGATGCGGGCGCGGATGCATCTCGGCCGAGAAATCGAAATCACCGAGGAGATCCAGCGGCTGCGCGAGAAACTCGAGCGAAACCGCTCTCTGCTCGAGATGCACTATGACGCCGTGCGCGAGGTCGCGAGCATCATCGTCAGGGCGATCAAGGAGGCTGAATCCGACGGCACGTACACCGGTCGCGCAGCGCAGGACGGAAAATGATCAAGCTGGTGCTGGCCGGGCTCTGGGTATGCATCCTTACCGCGGGCACGAGCTACGGCGTTGCCTATTGGAAGGAAAATGGCAGCCTGCTGCCCGCGAAGGACGAATATCTCGACGGACTGCAATACCAGAAGACGCGGGCGCTGAGCGTGCCCATGGTCGAGGGCGGCGCCGTGCAGGGCTACATCGTCGCGCGCTTCGTCTACACCGTCGAGGCGAAGACTATGCACCAGCTGACCGTCCCGCCGGAGCCGTTCGTCGTCGACGAGGCCTTCCGCAGGATCTACGCTGACGACAAGCTCGATTTCAGGAAGCTTGCCCGTTACGATCTCTCCGGCCTCACCTCGGTGATCAAGCAGCGCGTCAACGAGCGCATGCAGGCCGACGTCGTCCAGGACGTCCTGGTCGAGGACTTCAACTACGTCTCCAAGGAAGAATTCCAGAAGAAGCCGTAGTGCGCTGGTCCGCGAAGTCGCGCCGGCAGCACGACATCTCTGCCGTTAAAAGCAAACCGGCCCCTGCGGGAGCGTCCCGCAGGGGCCGGTGGTCGTTTGTGAGCCGGGCTCGCTGCTTCAGTTGCCGGCCGGGTAGGCCGCCGGGGCGGCATGGGCCCGGTTCAGGAGGATGCCGACTTCGTCGAGCTCCTGCATCGGCTCGTCGATGGTCTCATTGGCCGGGATGTTGAGCCGGTATCCGACATAGCGGCGGGCCACGATCGCATCGAAACCGAGGCGGTCGCGGAGCTTCTTGCGCAGCTTGCTGACGTGACTCTCGATCACGCTCTCGTCGAAGGTGGATTCAAAGATGCCATAGACCGCGTTGAAGATCTGCGTCTTGGTGATCCACTTGCCGTGGTTGCTGACCATATATTCGAGAATGCGCAGTTCGCGGCGGGGCAGCGTCAAGGCGTGGCCCGCGATCTCGGGGTCACGTCCGTTGAAGAAGACCTGGATCCTGGTCTCGCAGGGCCTCGGCAACTCGCCCACCCGGCGGCGAGCGATCGCGGCCGTTCGGGCGAGGATCTCACGCAGATGGATCGGAACGTGGACGACGTCGTCCACGCCGGATTCGAACAGCTCCAGCGTGTTCTTGAGCATCTTCTGGCCACTCATGGCGATGATCGGAGCCGTAGACCGCTTGCGCATCGCCCGTGGAAGGCTTCCGCGGGCATCGCAGTCCCCCAGAAGGAAGGCATCGACGGCTGCCAGGTCCGATTCACTCGCGGATTGCAGCCAGTCCCAGAATTCTCCGGAGGAGAAGCCGATCGACGATACGCCTTCGCGAACGAGCCCTCCTACGTAGCTGTTCGTGACGCTCTCGCGATCATCAACGATAATATACATCAGTCTTTCGCCCCTGTTTCGCACTTGCTGTGGCCGGGAGGTTTGTTGTGATGCCCCGGCTCGGCAGCCATGCTGTTTGACGATATTCCCTCCCGCGAACCGTTATTGTGGTTTCGATATTCGCGGGCAGCCCTACGCATTCAGTGCCCACGTGTGTGGGCCTGCTACTTCGACTCGATACTGAACGCTTACTGCGTGAAGCCCGGCGGGTGTCTTACGGATCACCTTGCGGGGCGGATTGAGACCGCGACCTGGTACAGTTGCGTTACGTTGCTCACCGCGTCCGAACGCCACTGAACTCAGTCGATCTCCTCGCCAACGGGCGAGAATCACTTGAGACAGACCGTAACAATTGCCGATTTCCGATCAAGCGTGCGGAACAAAGCGTTTGCTACGTGTGCTTGATGCTGTTGGTTTGTTTCCAGTTGTTTCTTTGTATGTTCGAACGTATCAGTTGATTTGAATTCCGAACCAGTTTTGCACCGTGGCGGTTATAAAGTTCCTATGCCCGTATAAATAAAGCCATTTTGAGTCGTGTCACCGCGCCATCGTACCGAGGATTTTCAACCCCGGATTGACTCTCTTGGTCGTGCACTCGCGTGCGACAATTCGACTCACGTATGGCGGCGCGACTCCAGCTTGGCAAAATCTTGGCGAGTGTGTGTCTTTCGAGTCGCACTTTTGACTCACGCATGATGCGTCAGGCTCGCGCGTGCATCACGCGCGACGAAAGATTTCCGATGCGCACGTTTCAGGCAAGCTTCGCCAACTAGCTTCGTTCGACGGATCGAAACGAACGGAGCATTTTCAAATGTTGTCCGATGGAAAAACGCGTCCCGCTGAAGCGGCGGATTTGACCGCTGCGGCGAAGCCTGCTCCGGAAACACGCGATACAAAGCCCAATAGTAATGCGCGCGCGGCCAAGCCCGCGGCAGGGGCGAAGCCTGCATCAGTGTCGAGCGACGAAGCCGCAGCGAAAGAGGCGCTCGAGGGATTGAAGCGCATTCGTGCCAAGGCGCGCCTTGATAAGATGGCAATACCGAAACCTGCGCCGGTGGTGATCAAGCCGGCGGTGATCGTGGCCAAGTCGCCGCCGCCGCGCCCCACATGGGTCGCGCCGCTCGCGACATTGGCGGTTGCCGCCATTCTGGTGGTTTGCGCGTGCACCGGCGTCATCGCCTATCTCACGACGCAGCCGGGCCAGACCAATGTCGCGGCCAATGCGGAGATCAGGAATCTGCGCGACACGGTCGCCCAGCTGCGCAAGCAATTGTCCGGCGTATCGGAGAATCTCGATGGCCTGCGCACCGCGGTCGATCAGTCGAGCAAGGCAACCAGCGATCGTTTCGGCCGGTTTGCCGAGAATCTGGATCGTATCGAGCGGGTCAGCTCGTCTTCGACGGCGAAGCTCGACCGGCTTGCTCAGGCCCAAATCCAGGCGCCGGTGCAAGTCGCCGCGCAGCCGTCGCCAGCGATGCCGGTGATGGCGTCGGTTGCCGCGCCGGAGACCACGGGCTCGGTGGCTCCGGTCGAGCGGAGCTCAGCGCCGCGGAAGGTTGTCAAGGGCTGGTCGGTCCGCCAGGCCTATGAGGGCATTGCGATCTTGCAGGGCCCGAACGGCGTCGTCGAGGCCGTGCTCGGCCAGCAGGTCCCAAATCTCGGTCGGATCGAGGAGATCAGGAACGAGAACGGCCGTCTCGTGGTGGAAACCAGCGGCGGGGGTGTCGTCTATTCGGCGCGCAAGTAAGCGGCGGACGCTTCTATTGTCGGTGATGCTCGAAGCTGGTGCATAGCAGCTCGATCTCGGCCTCGGCGATCGAGGCACGAAACAGCCGGCAGGTGAACTCGACTGTCGACTTGTTCTCGGAAGCGGTGCGATCCTCCCGCAGGAAGATGCATCGCTTGCAGACGTCGGTATGATGCCTCTGTTCGGCGGCATCCGCCTGATCGAGCACGTGTCGCAACGTGTCGCGAAAGCGGAGCTTGCTGTCGTCATCGAGGACGGCGAAGGCGTCGGCCAAGCCGTTGACCGCATCGCGCGCAAGAAACTTCTTGCCCTGCTGCGTCACGCTCAGCATGACCGAGCGCTTGTCCTTGGACGAGCGTGTTCGCTCCACGTAACCGAGACGTTCGAGCTCGCCGATGATGAACGAGGCGGTGCCGCGCGTCGTACCGATATAGCTTGCCAGCGCCGAAGGCGTCCGTGAGAACCGGTTCGCACGGGAGAGGAAACGCAGCGCCATCCACTCGCGATCGCGCATGCCATGCTTGGTGCCTTCAAACCACAGGATCCGCGCCACCTGTCCCAACAATTCAATCGCTTCGCGAGCCAAATTCATTTCAATGCCAGATCGGATAAAGCTTTATTCAATTGAGCGTTCGAGGGCGCAATCGCTGCAGGTCAGAATGAGCGTTGATTCGCGCGAGACGAATGACATGCCGCGCTTGGTTCTCTCCGTTCTGGAGATGGAACATTCGCGAGTGGAACTAGATCGTCACAAAGAAAGTTCGAGTAAACTGCAAGGCTCGACTGATCTGAAAATTTCAGTCAAATAGCGCGGGCCCGCTGTCTTCGGGCAACATCATGTGTCGCTGCGGCCACGATCGCGCCCGTTTTTTGCATTGAAACGTTTCGAATTGCGCGAAGCTGCACACAATGTGCAACTCGGGACGGGACGGTGCGGGGCGCGAGAACCCCTTTTTTCGGTTAATGGATGTTGCGACGCAATGCGGCTACCCGGTTAAATCGGGCACACAATCGTACCGGGAAATTCACAAGTGTCGTTAGGAACAGAGCAAATCGAACCGTTCAGCGTTAGACGCGCCGCGCTGGCTGCCACTGTCGGCAACATGCTCGAGTTCTACGACTTCATCACGTACAGCTTCTTCGCGATCCAGATTGGCCACACCTTTTTCCCAACCGGCAGCGAGTACGGCAGCCTGATGTTGTCATTGGCGACCTTCGGCGCGGGCTTCTTGACGCGGCCGATCGGCGGCATCGTGCTTGGGATCTATTCCGACCGGGTCGGCCGGCGGCCGGCCATGCTGCTGAGCTTCGCGCTGATGGGGGTTGCGATCCTGACCATCACGTTCACGCCGTCCTACAATTCGATCGGGCTTGCTGCGCCGGTCATCGTGATCGCGGCCCGCTTGGTGCAGGGTTTTGCACTCGGCGGCGAGGTCGGGCCCACCACCGCCTATCTGATCGAGATCGCGCCGCCTGAACATCGGGCGCTGGTGGTGGCATGGCAGCCGGCGAGCCAGGAGATCGCGGCGACGGCAGGCGCCCTGGTCGGTGTGATCCTCAGCAAGACCATGGCACCGGAGATGCTCGACCTCTATGGCTGGCGGGTGGCCTTTCTGATCGGCGCGGTCTGCCTGCCGTTCGGCGTCTGGATGCGTCGGACCTTGCCGGAGACCATCCCGCAGGCGGAAGCCGGAATCGTGGCGAAGGAAAGCACGGGCCAGCTCTCGCTGGCCCGCCGTCACATCGGCCTGATCATGCTGGCGCTGATGGTTCTGGCCAGCGGCACGATCTCGACCTATGTCACGCAATACATGACGACCTATGCGCAGAACACGCTGCATGTCTCGTCGACCCTGGCGTTTGCGGTTTCGCTCGTCAGCAACGGCATTCAGTTCGTGGGCGCGCTGGTTGGCGGCGGGCTGGCTGATCGTCTCGGCCGCAAACCGGTGATGATCTGGCCGCAGCTCGCAGCGCTGCTGCTGACCTATCCGGTCTTCCTTTGGATCGTCCATGTGCCCGGCACATTGTCGCTGCTGGCTGGCTTCGGCCTGCTCTCCGTCATCGGCTCGCTGCCGTTCACGGCCTTCTATGCGACGTTCTCCGAGGCGCTGCCTCAGAACATCCGTGGCGGCGTATTCGCTACCGTCTATGCGGTTGCGATCGCAAGCTTTGGCGGCACGGCGCAACTCGTGGTCACCTGGTTGCTCCATGTCACCGGAGATCCGCTGGCGCCGGCCTGGTACCTGCTGCTCGCGGGGATCGTCGGGCTTGTGGCGATGAGCCTGATGCCCGAGACCGCGCCGGCGAAGACCCGGAGAACCTGACCGGGCGAAAGCTCGCAGGCTGGTGATTTGCGTTTCGGCGGCAATTGTCGGCGAATGCGTCGCCTGAAGGATCAGGGCAAGATACTAGGGCAAGGCATCAGGAAGGATCGACCAATGAGCATTGAAACCACCATGGCGGCCGACGTGGTCGGGTTGACGAAAGTCGCCCCGGTCTCGCGTCGCGGATTCATGAGCGCCACCGCGGCCGTCGCCGCCGGCTACACGCTTGCGGCAGGTCCCGTCCGCGCCGAGGTGATCACGACCGACACCAGCGGCCTCCAGGCCGGCGACGCCAAGATCAAGGTCGGTTCCGAGGAGATGCCGGCCTATTTTGCGCGGCCCACCGGCAACACCAAGGCGCCGGTGATCATCGTCGCGATGGAGATCTTTGGCCTGCACGAATACATCAAGGATGTGACGCGGCGCCTCGCCAAGCTCGGCGCCTTTGCGGTTGCGCCCGACTATTACTTCCGCAAGGGCACGGACCTCACCAAGATCACCGACATCAAAGACTTGCTGCCGGTCGTCAACGCCAAGCCGGACGCCGAGCTGTTGTCCGATCTCGATGCGACGGTGGCCTGGGCGGGATCGCAGGGCGGCGACACTGCCAAGCTCGGCATCATCGGATTCTGCCGCGGTGGCCGCACGGTTTGGGAATATGCCGCCCATAGTGGCACGCTCAAGGCCGGCGTCGCCTTCTACGGTCCGCCGGTCGATGCGCCCAATCCGCTGTGGCCGAAGAGCCCGATGCAGCTTGCGCCCGAGATGAAGGCGCCGGTGCTCGGCCTCTATGGCGGCGCCGACACCGGCATTCCGGTCGCCCAGGTCGAGCAGCTCAAGGCCGCGCTCGCGGAGAACAAGAAGACGGCCGAGTTCAAGATCTATCCGGAAGCGCCGCACGGCTTCCATGCCGACTATCGCGGCAGCTATCGCAAGGAAGCGGCGGAAGATGCCTGGGCGCAGGCGCAAGCCTGGTTCAAGAAATATGGCGTCCTGAGCTGACGCCGAATTCGAAGAGGGCGGCCGATTGGCCGCCCTCTTACTTTCGCAATTCGTCATCGCGCCACAGCGCATCGAGGCCGTGCCGATAGGTCGGATAGGCCAGCGTGACGCCGAGCTGGCGCTTCAGTTTCGCATTGGAGACGCGGGCGCTGCTGGCATAGAAGCTGCGCGCCATTGCCGACATGTCGGCCGTTGCGAACGCTTCTTCGGCCGGCGGTGCAATGCCCATCAGCTGCGCGGCATAGGCGATCACGTCCTGCGGCGGTGCGGGCTCGTCGTCGCAGATGTTCCAGGTGCCGCCATTTCTGTGGTTGATCGCGGCCATGATGGCGCTCGCGATGTCATCGACATGGATGCGGTTGAAGACCTGGCCGGGCTTGATGATGCGCCGGGCGGTGCCGCCATGCAGCGTCACCAGCGCGTTGCGGCCAGGTCCGTAGATGCCGGCAAGCCGTAGGATCGCAACATTGCCGTGCACCGTCTCCGTCCAGGCCTGCTCCGCCGCGACGCGCATCCGCGCGCGATCGAGGGAAGATTGCGGCGGCGTGCTCTCGTCGACCCATCCGCCGGCGTGATCGCCATAGACGCCGATGGTGGAGAGATAGATGACCTTGCGGCAGCCCTCCGCCAGCACATCGCCGAACGCCGCGAGTGCGGGGTCGCCGCTGCTGCCGGGCGGGATGCAGACGAGCAGGATATCGGCCTCGCGGATGAGGTCGACCGTCGCGTCAGCGGGGCGGCTGCCGGCAAAGCCATGCAGCTCGATGCCGACGAGGTCGTCTCGCGTGGCCGGATCGCGCACCGTGCCGGCGACATGCGAGAAGTTGCCGCTGAACCTGCGGATGAAGTGCCGGGCGCTATAGCCGAGGCCGAGGATAAAGAGCCGCATGCGTCTTCCGTGGTCCGAGTTCCGTTCGCGCGAGCCCGCGCGTCCTCGCTCATAAGAGATTTTTGGGTCCGGCAAAAGATATTGCGATTTTACGCGACCGCCGGTGCAGGCGATGCTCATCCGTTCACGGGAGGCGTCGACCATGCAGGCGGAAGCGATCGCTCCAGCGGGCGCAGCAGAACTGATCCGGAACGCGGTCGCGCTGATCTTCGATGTCGACGGGACGCTTGCCGAGACCGAGGAACTGCACCGGCGCGCCTTCAACCACGCCTTCGCCCGTCATGGTCTCGACTGGCACTGGGACCGTGCCGCCTACCGCGATCTGCTGCGGGTGACCGGCGGTAAGGAGCGCATCCGCGCCTTCCACGCCAGGCAACAGGTCGCCTCGCCCTTGTCGGACGCCGATATCGCCGAGCTTCACCGCATCAAGACCGCGCATTACGCCGAGCTGATCGAAACCGGCTGCTGCCCCTTAAGGCCCGGCGTGGCGGAGCTGCTCACGGCTGCAAAGGCGCGTAGGCAGCAGATCGCGATTGCGACGACGACCTCGCACGGCAATATCGATGCGCTGCTGTCGCGTGCGCTGGGGGCGGGCTGGGCTCTTGATTTCGAGGCGATCGTTGCCGGCGATGATGTCAGGCACAAGAAGCCGGCGCCGGATGTCTATCTCGAGGTCCAGGCGCGGCTGAGGCTGGCGCCTTCGGATTGCGTCGCGATCGAGGATTCCGCCAACGGGCTGGTCGCGGCCTCGCGAGCCCACATTCCCGTACTCATCACGCGCAGCATCTACTTCAGGGATGATGATTTCAGCGCGGCGCGGTTCGTGCTGGACGAGCTGTCGGAACTCACCGACGAACACGACACTGAAAAACAACCCCATGCACAGTACATCACGCCGGCGTGAAGGTTGCCGTCAGTGCACCCGGTGGCTTGCTCTATCGTCCTCAGCCTGCTCGACAATCTGTGCGATCGGGCTCGACTGGTGATGCACCATGCGCCAGTCGTCACCGACGCGGCGAAAATGGTTGGCGGCGGCCAGCGCGGTTCCGTCGACGATCTCGATGCAGAGCACGCGGGCGCTGTCGCCGTCGACGATCGCCTGCGGCTCGGCGCAGACGATCTGCGGCCTCTCAGGGTTTTGCAGGATGTCGCGCCAGCTTCCGATCACCGTGGCGTGGCCGACGATCGCGGGCCAGCCAGGATGAATGCAGGAAATGGCATCGTCATCCGCCCACATCCGCTTCATGCCGTCAAAATCGCCCGTCGAAAAGGCGGCGTAGAAAGCCGCGTTCGCGGCGATGACCTTGTTGTCCTTTGCCATATCTCTCGGGTGGGGCAATGGGAGGCAAAAATCAAGCGCGACTTCAGTCCGACTTTGAACGCAGCGCAACATCGCTGCCCACTTTCTGGTCACGCCGAAATCTGCGTCTCCACCGCGCGCCGCGCACCTTCCGCGTAGAGACGTCCGAGCGCTGCGGTCACAGCCTCGCGCAGGCGCGGCTCGCCACCAAGCGGCCCGAACACTTTTGTGACGCCGAGCAACGCGGGTGCAAGCCGTTCCGCGACGGGACCTGCCTCGCGCGCCAGCGCCGCCAGCTCGGCGGCGAGGGGATCGCGCACGTCGATGGTGCGACCCTGCTCGTCGGACGCGGTGACGTAGCGCATCCAGCCGGCCACCGCGAGCGCATGCGTCGCGATCGGCAGGTTTTTGGCGAGACGATCCTGCATCGCCCCGAGCAGGCGCTGAGGCAGTTTTTGCGAACCGTCCATCGCGATCTGCCAGGTGCGGTGATGCAGCGCCGGATTGGCAAAACGCTTGAGCAGTGAGGCGCGATAGGCGGAAAGATCGGTGCCTTCTGGCATCGTCAACGTCACCGCGGCGTCTTCCATCATTTGTGCGGCGAGGCGTGCGAAATGCGGATCCTGCATGGTGTCGGCGATGGTCTCGTACCCGGCGAGGTAACCGAGATAGGCGAGCGCTGAATGGCTGGCATTGAGCAGCCGCAGCTTCATCAGCTCGAACGGCTTGACGTCGCTGACGAGCTCGACGCCCGCTGCGGCGAGATCAGGCCGGCCTGCGGCAAAGCGATCCTCGACCACCCATTGCGTGAACGGCTCGGTCATCACGGGCCAGGCGTCACGCATCCCGAGCGCCGTAGCGACCGCGTCACGATCGGCATTGGTTGTCTCGGGCACGATGCGGTCGACCATGGTGCAGGGGAAGGTGACCGTATCAGCGATCCATTGACTGAGCTCCTTTGAGCGGAGCGCGGCGAATTGCGTCACGATCCGCTGCACGGTTTGGCCGTTGGCGGCGAGATTGTCGCAGCACAGCACGGTGAAGGGTGCAATGCCCAGCACTCGCCGGCGGGCCAGCGCCGCCACGATGAAGCCCGGCGCCGAGCGCGGCGCGTCGAGATTGTTGAGGTCGTGCACGACATCGGCATGGCGCTCGTCGAGATCGCCTGACTGAGGCGTGTGGCAATAGCCCTTTTCGGTCACCGTCAGCGAGACGATGCGAATGGCGGGATCGGCCATCCGCTCGACCAGCGCGACCGGCTTCTCGCGCGCGACGACGCTGTCCAGCAGCGCCCCGACGACGCGATGCGCGGTGCCTTCGGCGGCGCGCACGGCGACCGTGTAGAGATGATCCTGCGGGGCGAGGGCGTCGCGCGTATCGGGGCTGCGCAGGCTCGCGCCGACGATGCCCCAAGAGCTGACCGATGAGTTGCTACCCGCGGCAAGGCAATCGTCGATGACGACGGCCTGATGGGCGCGATGAAACGCGCCCAGACCAAGATGCACGATGCCTGGCGTGATCAGCGAACGGTCATAGGCCGGGCGACGGATGGCCGATGGTAACAGGTCGAGATTGGCGTGGCCAAGCCGCATGGTCATCTCCCCTCTGTTTGGCCGCTGCTTGACATGGCGGCCGTATCAGGTCAATTGGTAAGGCCAATTATCCAACAACGGCGGGCGGCCGGGCAACAAGCCTTCCCGGCGAGCCCCTTCGGGGAGGCCAGCGTGCCGCTGGAAGCTGTGGAGGCGAGACGGCTTTACCGCCAGGTCGCCGATCAATTGCGAAGCCTGATCGACAGCGGCGAGTACGCGGTCGGCAGCCGCTTGCCGACCGAGCGCGATCTCGCCGAGCAGCTCAAGATCTCGCGGCCGACAGTGCGCGAGGCCCTGATTGCCCTTGAAGTGGAGGGGCGCGTTCGCATTCGCGTCGGCTCCGGCATCTATGTGACCGAGCCCGTCGACGCCGCGCCGGTGCCCTCGGCCGTCCTCGAGGGGCCGTTCGAGCTGCTGCGCGCCCGCGAATTCCTCGAAAGCGCCATCGCCGAGCAGGCCGCCCGCGTGGCGACCAGCGACGATGTCGCCCGCATCGACGCGGCCCTTGTCGCAATGGCTGACGTCGAGCATCCCAGCGAAGCCTCGATGGTCCACGACCGCGCCTTCCATGTCGCGATCGCCGAATGCCTCGGCAACGCCGTGCTGGTGCGCGTGGTCGGCGAGATGTTCGACCAGCGGCTCAATCCCTACTTCACGCAGCTTGCGCATTATTTCGAAAACCCCGGCACCTGGCTCGCGGCGCTGAGCGAGCATCGCGCCGTGCGCGACGCCATCGCGGCGCGCCGGCCAATGTCGGCTCACGACGCCATGCGCGATCATCTCGCGCATTCGCAGGAGCGCTTTGCGCAGAGCTTTGGTGCCGAGGCATCAGCAGGAACGCCATCGGCGCGGAAGCGGGCGGCGCGATCCGAAGGTCAGCCGGCGAAGCCAAAACGACCGTCTGGCGTGCAGCCCAAGAGCGGCAGCGCGCGGCGACGATGAGATGGCTCGTCTCATTTTCGGGGCGGGTGAACGAAGCTGCAGACACGATGGGATTTGACTGATGACCTCGACCTCACTCGCTGCAACCCTGTTCGGCCCCGAAGATCTGCGCATGATCGAGCATCCGCTCGACAAGCTCGCCGACGGCATGGTGCGCATCCGCTTCGGTGCCGGCGGCATCTGCGGTTCGGACATGCATTACTTCCGCCACGCCCGGACCGGCGATTTTGTGGTGAAGTCGCCGCTGGTGCTCGGTCACGAGATCTCGGGCGAGGTCGTCGAGATCGCGGGCTCGGCCGCGAACCTGAAGGTCGGCGACCGCGTTGCCGTCAATCCGTCGCGCTGGTGCGGCCATTGCGTCGCCTGCCGCGAGGGCCGGCAGAATCTGTGCGAGAATATCTACTTCATGGGCTCGGCTTCGAAGACGCCGCACATGCAGGGCGGCTTTGCCAACTATTTCGACGCGGTCCCCGCGCAGTGCGTGAAGATTCCCGATCACGTTTCCTATCAGGCTGCAGCTCTCGCCGAGCCGCTTGCGGTCTGCCTGCACGCCGTCGCGCGCGCCGGCAACATCCAGGGCAAGCGCGGGATCATCTTTGGGGCCGGCCCGATCGGGCTTCTGACCATGCTGGCCGCCCGCCGCGCCGGCATGACCGACGTCACGGTGGCCGACATCGCGCCGGCGCCGCTGGCCTTTGCGACCAGGCTCGGTGCGTCCCATGTCGAGAACGTCTCAGGCGGCGAAGAGGGCCTGAAGGCACAGGCCGCGTCACGTCCGTATGACGTTGCCTTCGAAGTCTCCGGCACCGCCGCGGGCCTTGCCAGTGCCATCGGCATCGTCAGGCGCGGTGGCGTCGTGGTGCAGATCGGCAATCTGCCAGGCGGCCAGATTCCGACGCCGTCGAATGCGGTGATGGCCAAGGAGATCGACCTGCGCGGCTCGTTCCGCTTCGGGCTCGAATTCATGACCGCGGTGGAACTGATCGGCACGGGCAGCGTCGACGTGCTGGCGCTGGTCACCGCCGAGCGACCGCTCTCGACCGCGCCCGATGCCCTGCGGCTGGCGCTCGACCGCTCGCAGAGCGTCAAGGTCGTGTTGACAGCGAACTAATCCGGGAGAATTTCGATGATGCTCGAGGGATGGCGCTGGTACGGTCCCAACGATCCCGTATCCCTGGACGATGTCAGGCAGGCTGGCGCGAGCGACATCGTTTCGGCACTGCATCAGGTGCCGATCGGCGAGGCCTGGACGCGCAAGGCGGTCGAGGAGCGCAAGAACTTCATCGAGAACGGCCAGCCCGACCGCTCGCAATTGACGTGGTCGGTGGTCGAATCCATTCCAATTCCTGACGACGTCAAGCGGCTCGGGGCTAAGGCGACCAAATCCATCGACGCCTGGATCGCGAGCCTGGAGGCGGTGGCCGCCTGCGGCATCAAGATCATCTGCTACAATTTCATGCCCGTGGTCGACTGGTGCCGCACCGATCTCGAATGGGAGCTGCCGAATGGTGCCCGCGCCCTGCGCTTTGATCAGGACCGGTTTGCGGCGTTCGAGCTGCATATCCTGAAGCGCCCGGCGGCGCCGCAGGAATATTCACCTGCGCAGCAGGCGCGCGCAAAAGCGCTGTTCGACAAGATGAGCCAGGCCGATATCGACTATCTCATCATGGTCATTGCCAGCGCGCTGCCCGGCTCGACCACCGAGCCGCTGACCATTCCGCAATTCCGCGACAAGCTGGATGCCTATCGCGACATCACGCCAAAGATCCTGCGGCAGCATCTCGCCGAATTCCTCACCCGCGTCGCGCCGGTCGCCGAGCAACTCGGCGTCTCGCTGACGCTGCACCCGGACGATCCGCCGCGACCACTGTTCGGCCTGCCCCGGATCGCCTCGACTGCCGAGGATTATCAGGCGCTGTTCGACGCCGTTCCGTCCAGGGCCAATGGCATCTGTCTGTGCACGGGATCGCTCGGCGTGCGCGCGGAGAACAACCTGCCTGAGATGGCCGAACGCTTCGGCCCGCGCATCGCCTTTGCCCATCTGCGTGCGACCCGGCGCGAGGCGGATGGGCTGTCGTTCCACGAGTCCGATCATCTCGATGGCGACGTCGATATGATTGCGGTGCTGAAGGCCCTCCTGAAGGAGAACGCGCGGCGCCCAGCCGATCAGAGGATCGTGTTTCGCCCCGACCACGGCCACCGCATGCTGGACGATCTCGTTGCGACCAAACGCACCAATCCCGGCTACACCGCAATCGGCCGCCTTCGCGGTCTTGCTGAGCTGCGCGGCGCGATCAGGGCGATCGGGCATCGGTGAACTTCGCCTCTCCCCGCGTGTGGGGAGAGGAATGCGCGCTGAAAGCGCGGATTCCGGGTGAGGGGGACTCTCCGCGAGTCCATCTCTCACCATGATTGCGGAAGCAGCCCCTCACCCCAACCCTCTCAGGGCGAGCGGAGCTCGTCCCGGCCCCGTAAGAACGGGGAGAGGAAGAATGTAGGCCGCGGACCCATAAACGCGGCGGCTTGATGCGACGAAAGCAGCGTCCGCTTTGCCCCCTATAGCGACAAGTTCGTGCGGTAGCGCAATATGTTGCGATGGGCCAGAAGCGGACCTTCACCTGCTCAATCGATGACGTGGTCGGCGCTTGCAACAAGCGCAGGAGGCACCGTTATTCCCAACTGTTTCGCTGCCTTGAGATTGATGGACAACTCGAACTTGGAAGTCTGGTAGAAAGGGATATCTCCCGGCTTTGTCCCTTTGAGTATCGCATCGATGTTGTTTGCCGCGCGCTTGTACAGTTCGATCAAGTCGAAGGAATAAGCCATCAACCCGCCAGCCTCAACGGGCTCAAAAAACGTAAACATCGAAGGAAGCCTGAATTCGCCGACCAATCTTGCAATGAGCGTGCTGTTTCGCAAAACGTCGGCCGAGTCGACCACCATGATTGCATTTGCGCCATCGTGGGCGGCGCTCTCGATTGCCGAGCGGTAGTCTGCTTCACTCGCGCCAAATGCGACCAAAGACACAACGAGAGGCACGCCCATCTTCTCGGCTGCCGCGCGGATTGCGGGGCCTGCGATGGCACGGGGACCTTCCCATTGAAAGCGAAGAGCAAGACAGCTCAGTTTCGAGATGGCGGGAAACATCTCGCGCAATAATGCTATCCGCTTCTCATGGATGGACGGTCCGGTGTCGATGCTGACGCCCGTGAAATTACTCCCCGGGTGGGCTAGACTCTGCGCAATCTCCAACGCGACCGGGTCAGCGGTCAACGCTACCACCGGAATACGCGATGTTGCCAGTTTGAAGCTGACCGCACCCGGACCGACCGTGTAGATGACATCGGGATGTCTTTGAACAATTGCCGTCACCAGAACGTCGAGGCCGGACGTGTTCTGATCTCTCCCGTAACCCTCGACCGTGAGGTTTTGTCCCTCGACCCACCCCAGCCGCCGAAGCTCTTCGAACAAGACCCTATAATACCGGTTCTCGCTATGCTCATGCATGAGCGTGCTCGACTCTGACGGGCTGAAGATTGCCAGAAGCTTGCTATTGCTTTGCTGTCCTCGAGCCACAAGTGGCCATGCCAGCCCGCCCCCAAGTGTCGCGATGAACTCACGTCGCCGCATTAGATCACCTCGAAGTCAGAAGTCACTGTCTAGCGTATCACGTCGCACTGGTTCGAGCGCCGGAAACGTCGTTACCGATCGACGATGCATGTCCAAGAGGATCAAAGCGTCGGTCTAGGTCTCGGCTGTAAACTTCCGGACTCCCCTATCGCGGCACCGCGTCAACGGTAGCGATGGCCAGACTCGGACATAAGTGACGCTACTCAATCACCTCGTCGGAGCGGGCAAGAAGCCCTGCCGGTACGGTAACGCCGAGAGCCTTCGCCGTGTTAAGATTGGCTGCCAACCATAATTTGGTTGGAAATTCGATGGGCAGGTCACCGCATCGAACACCCCTGAGGATTTTGTCTACAAAATAGCCGAGGCGACGATAACACCAGCGCAAATCGACTCCGTAGCTGACGAGGCCGCCGTGAATAACGTGCTCGCGATATCCGAAGACGGTCGGTAGCCGCTTTTCAAGGGCAATGGCCCCGATCTGCTCGCACCTGACAAGGAGCAGATTAGTCTGAAGGACAACGACGACATCGACCTTTTCGTTCGCCAACGCAGCGAGCGCCCCCGGAATGTCGTTCGGCGTATTGGCTTCGGCTTCGACGACGCTGAAGCCTAAAGATTGGCAGGCCGCCCTCAAGTCCCCGACTTGAGGCGGGCCCTTGGGATCGTTCATGTTGGTAAGCAGTCCAACGCACCGTGCCGTTGGCGCGATTTCTCGTGCGAGTTCAATTTGCTTGGTTGGCAATCCGGCGATGTAGGGCTCAATGCCCGTTACGTTTCCTCCTGGGCGAGCATCGCTGGCAATCAAGCCGAGATAAGCCGCGTCCGCGAGCGCGCCACAGACAATCGGTATCGTCGACGTCGCCTTTCGGGCTTCGACGGCTTGCAATGTCGCCGGCGCGGCGATGATATCGGGTTTGACCAGAGCCACCATCTCTTCCATGGTTGCTACTCGGTCAGTAAACATGTCAAATCGCTTTATGACATCAACGTTTCGACCTTGCTCGTAGCCGAACTCCGAGAGCCCCTTAACAAAATTGCCAAACGTCAAGTCCAATATGAGTTGAGGTACGTTTGCGCCTGCGGGCGTACCTGCAGGCGGAGCGCCCGCCCACGCAATGAGCGGACGTTTTGGCACAGACTGCGCGCTTGAGCCGCGACCAAACATTGTTGATGCGGCTGCGCCAATAAGGCCGAAACGCCCGATGAACTCCCGCCGTCGCATGTCCGCTCCCAAGCTCAGGTGATGGCATCGTAGCGGTTTAGTCCGGCACATTGATAGTCATTAAAGCTATTGCCGCAGTGCACAGCCAGGTTCTCAGTTGGGTCATGAGCGACGTTTTGGCTCGGTTTACGTTAGGCCCGGTCTACCCCTGACAGCCGACACATCCTCAGCCGTGGGCTGCGGCAGCGATAAGCAAACAGCGGGCATGCAGAACTGATTGTCTCGTCCAGCCCGGCACCGCGCAAGGATGAGGGCTCTTCGCTTAGGATCGGCCCGATATGTAAGAGTTTGCAATGCGAGAAATTTCGTCGCACTCAGCATCTAAGATGCTCGTGTCCAAACAAATGGCTGGCCCCGAAATACTGTAGCGGGTCACCCACCCGAAGAGCCTACCGGCCGGCCGCATAAGAATCGTTTGCCTGAATTTGGGCTCTATCACAAGCTCGATTCCGGTTGCGCTCCTTGATCTGCTGGGAATGTACGGCGACACCGACTGGATCACGTTCCAGGGTATGGCTGTGGACGTTAGTCGCTCGTCCCTGAACCCCGTCTCGTCGATCGAAACGACGACTTGGCCCCTCGCGGTTAGCAACAGATAAGAAAACGCAAGGGCTGCACATGCCATCGCTGCAGCCACAATGTAGCTGGTCACGGTGAACCAGTTTTGGCTCCTCATCTGGGCGGCAACAAACCAAAGCATCACTGCAAGGCCGCCGCAGAAGCCCACGCGACTCAGCAACGCAAGAACCGAATAGTGAGCGTTGAGTCTTAGGTTGACCATCTCAGGTCCTCTGTGGCGCACCAGCGAAAAGGGACTGCCTGTCCAACCTCGAACCTACCTTTCCCCTGCGCAGCGTAGCAATCCAGAATCTCTCCGCGGAACGACTCTGGATTGCTTCCGCCTTCGCCAAGGCTTCGGCGGACAAGTCGCTGCGCTCGCAATGACGTCGAGAGAGCGGTCCCCCTACACCGCAATCGGCCGCCTGCGCGGCCTTGCTGAGTTGCGCGGCGCGATCCGGGCGATCATGCATTAAAGACGGTTGCGCCGGGCCGCCATAGCGGGCGTTATTGCGCTTCTCAATGTGAGAAGTGAAATCCCATGCGCGTCTTTTCCGCCGCCCTTGCCACCGAGACGAACACCTTTGCGCCGATGCCGACGGGCGTGTCGGCGTTTCACGAGCGCGCCTATTATCCGGCGGGGAAGCATCCCGATGCGATGCAGATGCATGGCGGCCCGCTCTGGGCCGCGCGGGAGGTCGGGCCGTCGCGCGGCTGGACGCTGATCGAGGGTCTGGTGGCGGCAGCCGTGCCGAACGGCATCGTGACGCGCGCAGCCTATGAAAGTCTCCGCGACCAGCTCCTCGGGGATCTCAAGGCGGCGCTTCCCGTCGACATGGTTCTGCTCGGCATGCACGGCGCCATGGTCGCCGACGGCTATGACGATTGCGAAGGGGACCTCCTGGCGCGCGTCCGGCAGATCGTGGGACCGGATACGGTCGTTGGCGGCACGCTCGATCCGCACACCCATCTCAGCGACGCGATGGTCGGGAATGCCGACCTCCTGATCTGCTGGAAGGAGTATCCGCACACGGACATCCTGGAGCGGGCGCGGGAGCTCGTCGAATTCTGCGCGGCGCTGGCCGAGAAGCGCCTCGAGCTGCGCGTCGCTGTTATCGACACCGGGATGATCGCGTCGCTGCACACCACGCGTGAGCCGGGCAAGAGTTTTGTGAACCGCGTGCGCGCACTCGAGGGCAGGGACGGCATCGTCTCCATCTCCCCCGTGCACGGCTTTGCATCGGGCGACGTGCCTGACATGGGCACCAAGGTGCTGGTCTACAGCGATGCCTCGGTCGATCCGGACGGCGCACGGGGACAAGACGTGGCGCAGCGCCTGGCACGCGAGCTGTGCGACCTGCGCGAGGCGCTGAACGAGCGGCCGACCGGGATCGATGCTGCGATCGACGCCGCGCTCGCCTCGAACGGCACGGTGGTGCTCGGCGATGGCAGCGACAATCCGGGCGGCGGCGCACCCGGCGATTCGACCTATATCCTGCGGCGGCTCATCGATCGCAACGTCGCGAGCGCTTGTCTCGGGCCGCTGTGGGATCCGGGCGCGGTCCGGATCGCCTTCGATGCCGGCGTCGGTGCGCGCCTGGCCTTGCGCATCGGCGGCAAGATCGGGCCATTGTCGGGCGATCCTGTCGACGCCGTCTGGGAGATCCGCGCGCTCAAGCCGGACATGGTCATGACGGGACTTGCGGGAACGCCGGCGAAGCTCGGCGACTGCGCGCTGATCGCCTCTGACGGCGTCGAGGTCGTGCTCTCGACCTACCGCTGCCAGGCCTTCGGCGTCGACCTCTTCACCCAGCTCGGGCTCGATCCCGCGCAGCGCAAGATCGTCGTCGTCAAGTCATCGCAGCATTTCCGCGCGTCCTTCGAGCCGATTGCCACGCGCGTCATCATGGTCGACGCGCCCGGCGTCGTGGCCCGCGACATCACTTCGCTGCCATACCGCAAGATCCGGCGCCCGAAATGGCCGCTGGATGCGAGCTGAAGGACGGCGCCGAGAGTACCCGGCGGGCCATCCTAATCTCATCGCGCTTCAGGCGAGAAAGTCGCTGCGGTCCGCGAGCGGACCACCAGCCGGTTGCTCTCAATAGCACGCCGCCATCGCGCCGAGCTCGGGATAGAGCTTGTCGATCGCCGCGATCTCGCTGCGCATCTGTTCGATGATCCAGTCGCGGATCTCGGCGGCGATGGGGCGCATCGGGCGGTTGCGCGGCGGCAGGAATTCGCAGATGCGGCGCGTGGTGGTGAGCCTGTCGGAGGCCGGCACCAGCGCGCCGGTCAAAAGCCAGTGCGAGGCGACCGTGAGCCAGCCGAGCGCGATGCCCTGGCCGAGCAGGGCGGCCTGCACCACGACGGCATAATCGGTGAAGCTCAGCCCCTTGGCCGCGCCGCGGCGTCCGGTGAGCAGCGATGCGTAATCCGCGGCCCAGTCGCCCGGCGTCTCGGCGAGGCGAATGATGGTGTTGCCTTCGGCGGGATCGGTCTCGCCGAGATAGGCAGGGCTGCACATCGGCAGCATCACCTCCTTCATCACCAGCATGCCGCCTGAGGACGGCTCGTCGCGATCGCGAAAGCGCATGCCGAGATCGACATTCTCGACCGCGCCGCGCAGCGCGCCGGAGATGAGCTGGAAGCGCAGATCGACTTGCGGAAACTGCTTCTGCAGCTTGTCGATGCGCGGCATCAGCCAATGCGTTGTGAAGGCGGAGGAGACCGATAGCGTCACCGTCTCGGTGCCCTTGCGGCGCCGCTCGATCTCGGTGAGCCCGGTCTCGATGCTGCGAAAGCCTTCGAGCACGCGGCGATAGAGTAATTCGCCTTCCTCGGTGAGCACCGCGCGGCCCGCTTTGCGGTCGAACAGGCGGACCCCGAGATGCTCCTCGAATTGCCCGAGCATGCGGCTCACCGCCGGCTGCGTCACGTTCAATTCGGCGGCGGCAGCCGTGAAGCTGCCATTGCGCGCCGCCGCGTCGAAGACGAACAGGGCGTTGCTGGAGGGCAGCATGCGGCGGAGCTCAGGCATAACGTCATGTTATGAGGCGCGTGAGAATTTGGCAATTGCCGGATTTTAGCAAGTCTGGTGTCATTGACCTGACAGCCTAAACACAGGGCCTGTGAGAGCAGATTTGGTGCGGTGCACGCCGCGCCTCCGAATGCTCCAAAACCCTGTCTATAAAGCAGGCTTATGGCGTGCAGTGAGGCACGCCATTGCGGGATTGCGCGAGGTCGATCGTTGGACAAACGAGCGGAAAGCGTCGAGATCAGGTCGGCCAGCAAGGCCTATGGTGCCGTTCGCGCCCTCGACGATGTGTCCCTCAATGTCGGCGCCGGCGAGTTCGTCTCGCTGCTCGGTCCCTCCGGTTCCGGCAAGACCACGCTGCTTGGAATCTTGGGCGGCTTCATCCTGCCGACCTCGGGCACGATTCTCTTCGGTGGCCGCGACGTCACCTACATGGCGCCGCACAAGCGCGACATCGGCGTGGTGTTCCAGAACTACGCGCTGTTCCCGCATATGAGCGTCGGCGAGAACGTCGCCTTCCCCCTGCGCGCACGCCGCCTGCCGAAAGCGAGCTGGCCTGACAAGGTGCGCGCGGCGCTCAGCATGGTCGGCCTTGCCGGCTACGAGGAACGCGGCATCGCGCAGCTCTCCGGCGGCCAGCGCCAGCGCGTGGCCCTGGCGCGCGCCATGATCTTCGAGCCGCGCCTGATCCTGATGGACGAGCCGCTCTCGGCGCTCGACAAGCAGCTGCGCGAGACCATGCAGATCGAGCTGCGCACGCTGCACAAGCGCATCGGCGCGACCATCATATACGTCACCCATGACCAGCGCGAGGCGCTGACCATGAGCGACCGCGTCGCCGTGATGAAGGACGGAAGGCTGATCCAGATCGACGAGCCGGCGCGCCTGCACGACCACCCCGCCGATTCCTTCGTCGCCAGTTTCATCGGCGAAGCGACGATGCTGCCGGTACGCCGCGTCGACGCCACAAGCGTCGCGCTCGGCAACGCGCTGCTGCGCAGTGCCCGCGCCATTCCCAATGGCGACGCACTGATGCTCGCCGTACACAGCGAAAAGCTGCTGATCGACGACGGCGCACAGGATGCCGCCTGCAACCGGCTGACCGGAACGGTCACCGACATCGTCTATCAGGGCGAGAGCCTGCGCATCTTCCTGGCGCTCGCCGACGGGATCGCGCTCAGCCTGCGCCAGCCCAGCTATCACCAGGCCTATGGCCGCATTCCGCCGCTCGGCGGCAGCCTCACCGTCACTCTCCACCCCGAGGACACCATCGTCGTGCCCCGGGTGGACTGAAGCCTTGTTGCAACCTGAGAGAAGAAGCACATGTCGACCCAAGCCGCGTTCAGCAATTTCAAGGTTCTCACCTTCGACGTCGTCGGCACCTTGATCGATTTCGAGACCGGCGTGCTCAACGCGGTGCGCAAGATCTCGGGCAAGACCCCCGCCGAGCTTGGCGACGAGCAGATCTTCGAGCCATACAAGCGCGGCCGCGACAAGCATTACGAGCGCTCCAGCGAAGTCATGTTCCACGTCTATCGCCATCTCGCCACCGAGCTCGGGCTGCCGGCGGATGATGCGTCCTGCGAAATGTTCCAGCTCTCGGTGCTGCGCTGGGGGCCGTTCTCGGATTCGGTCGAGGCGCTGAAGCGCCTGCGCACGAAATTCCGCCTGGTGGCGATGACCAATGCCGACCGCGTTGCGCTGTCAGCTTACGCGCATGCGCTCGGCAATCCCTTCGACGACACCGTCTGCGCCGACGACACCGGCGTGGCAAAGCCGAACCCGGAATTCTTCGCCTATAACAAGGGACGGCAGTCGGCTTTCGGCTACAAGCAGTCCGACATCCTGCACGTGGCGCAGAGCCAGTACCACGACATCGGGATCGCGCGGAAACTCGGCTACAAGGTGTGCTGGATCGAGCGCCGCCAGGGCATCGCTGGTTTCGGCGGTACGCCCGCGGTCGAAACGCTGACCAAGCCGGACTTCCACTTTCCGACGTTGAAGGCGTTGGCTGACGCCGCTATCGGGCCGGCGTAAGAGATGAGTGCCGGCATGACAGGGGACTGGCGCACATTGCCATCGGCCAACTCGTTGTGGGAAGCCACAGCGGAGCCGGCGCGCGCCTTTCCGGTGCTGTCCGGCGAGCACAAGGCGGATGTGGTGATCATCGGCGCGGGCTATACGGGCCTCTCCGCCGCGCACCACATCGCCAAGAGCGGGCTCGCGCCTGTTGTGCTTGAGGCCGTCAGGCCGGGCTGGGGCGCGAGTGGCCGCAACGGCGGTGTGATCACCGCAAAGTTTCGCCTGTCGTTCCGCGAGATCGACGCCGCGCATGGCCGCGCCATGGCCAGGCGCATGTACGAGATCGCGCATGAATCGACCGACATGGTCGAAGAGCTGGTCTCTGAATACGGCATTGCCAGTGCCAACCTGACCCGCACCGGCCAGGTCAAGGCCGCGCATAACGAGACGACGCTGAAGGCTGCGATCGACGAAGCCATCTGGATGACGAGCGAGATGGGCTCGGCCGAGGTCCGTATCCTCGACAAGCACGGCGTGCGCGAGGAGACCGGCTCCGACATCTTCGTGGGCGGCGTGCTCAATCCCGGCTCGGGCGGCATCCATCCGCTGAATTACCTGCGCGGTCTCGCCGACGGCGTGGGGCGCCGCGGCGTTCCCATCTTCCAGGAATCGCCGGTGATCAGGCTCAGGCGCGATGGCGACGGCATCGTTGCCGAAACGCCACAAGGCGCGGTGCGCGCCAAACAGGCGATCATCGCCACCAACAGCTATTCCGATCTGACCAATGCGACTGCGCGTCTCCAGCGCACGCTGATCCCGTTCCGCAGCGCCCTCATTGCGACCGAGCAGTTGCCGCGCAATCTCGCGGGGCAACTGATGCCGACGGGACGCACCTACACTGAGACCAAGCGCATGATGCGCTGGTTCCGCATGGTCGACAATCGCGTCATCTTTGGCGGCCGTGGCGCCTTCGGCAAGCAGGACTCGCAAGCCGCCTTCGACGCGCTGCGCGGGGCGATGGTCGGCATCTTCCCTGATTTGGCCGACGTTCCGCTCGAATACAAATGGTCGGGCCTCGTCGCGATGACGCTGGACTCGGTGCCGCATATCGGCCGGATCGACGATCGCACGCTGGTCTCGATGGGCTACAACGGTGCGGGCGTTGCGATGTCGAGCCTGATGGGCCGCTATCTCGCCGCCTTCGCACGCGGCGAGACGCCCGACGTCGGACTGCTCGACGTCAGCCGCATGAAGGCCATTCCGTTCTATCCGCTGCGCGAGCCCGCCGTGCGCATGGTCGCCGGCTGGTACCAATTTCTCGATGCGATCGGTCGGTGAGATCACTTTGAAGGAGGCGAGGATGATGACGAAGCAGAGTTTTGGATTTGGGTGTGCGTTGTTGAGCGCAATCGGATTGGTCACTTCGGCAAGCGCGGCCGAGCAGATCACCTTCGTCTCGCAAGGCGGCGCCTATCAAGAGGCGCAGACGGTGGCGATCCTCGATCCCTCTGCCAAGAAGCTCGGCATCACCATCAACCAGGATTCCATTCCCGACGCCTGGCCCGCGATCAAGACCCAGGTCGGCAGCGGCAAGCCGATCTGGGACGTCGTCGATACTCCGACCGGCAACTGCCTGCGTGGCGGCGAGCAGGGGCTGATCGAGAAGCTCGACTTCTCGAAGATTCCAAACGGCGGGGCGATGCCGGAGTCTTATCGCAGTCCCTATTCGGTCTCCTATGAGTTCTATTCCAGCGTACTGTCCTACAGCCAAAAGACGTTTCCGAAGGACGCGCCGAACAGTTGGGCCGATTTCTGGGACGTGAAGAAATTCCCGGGCCGCCGTGCACTGCGCAACCATCCCTTCGCGACGCTGGAGGCGGCGCTGATGGCCGACGGTGTTGCGCCCGACAAGCTCTATCCGCTCGATGTCGACCGCGCCTTCAAGAAGCTGGAGGAAATCAAGCCTGCCATCACGGTGTGGTGGACCTCTGGCGCGCAGTCGGCGCAGCTGCTCAATGACGGCGAGGTCGACATGGAGATGGCCTGGAATGGCCGCGTCAGCGCCGTCGCCAAGGAAGGCGCCAAGGTCGCCTTCACCTACAACCAGGGCATTTTGCAGAGCACCTCGCTCTGCATCCTCAAGGGCGCGCCGAACCTCGACACTGCCGTCAAGTTCCTCAACGAGGCCGTCGATCCCGTACACCAGGCCAATCTGCCGCTGCAAATCGATTATGGTCCGGGCAATCCCAAGGCGTTCGAGACCAACGTGATCAAGCCCGAGCGCGCCGCGCAATTGCCGAGCGAACCGGCCAATGCGGCGAAGCAGGCGTTGATGTCCTACGCCTGGTGGTCCTCGCCCGCGGGTGAAGCTGCCGAGAAGCGCTGGGCGTCGTTCATGCAGAAGTAGGCGAGGTCAGCCTTGGCGACTTCCGTGCCAGATCCATCGCAAAAGCATCAGCGCCGCGAACACGGCCTGATGCTCGCGCTGGTGTCGCCCGCGCTGCTGGTGATCCTGGCTCTGATCGTGCTGCCGGTCGGCTGGCTGGCCTGGCAGTCGATCTACCATGATGGTTTTACCCTGGAGAATTATCGCCGCGTCTTCACCGAGGACATCTACTGGCGCAGCTTCGCGCTGACCTTCGAGATCAGCCTCGCAGTGACGGTGATCGCACTGCTGCTGGGCTATCCCGTAGCCTATCTGGCCAATTCGGTGCCGAAGGGCTGGAGCATCCTGATCCTGTCGCTGGTGGTGCTGCCGTTCTGGACCTCAGTGCTGGTGCGGGCCTATGCGTGGCTGGCGCTGCTCCAGCGCACCGGCGTGATCAACCAATTCCTGCGCTATCTCGACGTGATCTCCGAGCCGCTGGCGCTGGTCCACAACACGTTCGGCACGGTGGTCGCAACCGTGCACATCCTGCTGCCATTCATGGTGCTGCCGCTCTACGCCACCATGCAGAAGATCCCGGGCGATCTCATGCAGGCTGGCGCCAGCCTGGGCGCGAGTCCGTCGCTGACATTCTTCCGCGTGTTCCTGCCACTGTCGCTGCCCGGCGTGCTCGCCGGCTGCACCATGGTGTTCGTGCTCTGCCTCGGCTTCTACATCACGCCGGAATTGCTGGGCGGCGGCCGCACCGTGATGGTGTCGATGCTGGTGAGCCGCAATGTCGAGCTCTACAACCAGTTCGGGGCGGCGAGCGCGGTTGCGGTGGTTCTGCTCCTCGGCGTGCTCGCGATCTTCTTCGTCGTCAGCCGGTTCATCTCGCTCGATCGCGTGTTGGGGCAGAAATGACACGCATCTCGCCCGCTCGGATTGCCCTCTATGTGATCAGCGCGCTGGTGCTGCTCTATCTGATCCTGCCTGTGCTGATCATCGCGCCGATCTCGTTCTCCAGCGCGCGCTTCCTGACCTTCCCGCCGCCGTCGTTCTCGACGCGCTGGTACCAGCAGTATTTCTCGAATCCCGCCTGGATGCAGGCGACGCGCGTGACGCTGACGGTGGCGCTGTTCACCGTGGTGATCGCAACGCCGTGCGGTGTCGCCGCTGCCTACGCCATCAGCCAGTCGAAATTGCGCATCACGCGGATCATCCACATGGCATTGCTGCTGCCGCTGGTGGTGCCTGTTATCATCACCGCGATCGGCATCTTCTTCGTCTATGCCAAGGTCGGCCTGGTCGCGACCATGCCCGGCCTCGTGCTGGCCAACGTGATGCTGGGCTTGCCTTACGTCGTCATCTCGGTGCTCGCGGGTATGCAAAGCTTCGATCCCGCGCAGGAGATGGTGGCGCGCAGCCTCGGCATGAACCGGCTGCGCAGCTTCTTCGCGGTGACGCTGCCGCAGATCAAGTCCAGCGTGGTTGCGGGGGGCATCTTCGCCTTCATCTCGGCGATGGATGAGACCATCGTCGCTCTGTTCATCTCCGGTGGCCAATACCAGCCGCTGACCAAGCGCATGTTCACCGCGCTCCGCGACGAGATCGATCCCACGATCGCGGCGATCTCGACACTGATGACGGCGGTGTCGTTCCTGCTGGTGCTCGCGGCGAGTGCGCGGCAGAAGAGGAGCGGGTGAGGGCTCCATTCTCGGTGTCATCGCCCGCGAAGGCGGGCGATCCAGTATTCCAGAGACAGTTGTAGTCGAACCGAGCGGCCGCGGCGTACTGGATGCCCCGGTCAAGTGTTTAGTCCGGAGACATGGCTGACACCTGTTCGGACACATCACTGACAGGTTGGCCATTGGTCAAGTCGATTGATG
>NZ_JAKLUA010000001.1 GCF_022012435.1 Bradyrhizobium zhengyangense | reverse complement strand
GCGGTCGACGCACTGAATGATGCCTTGGCCGCCGCCACTGGCGGGCTATCGGTCTGACGGTACTTCATGTAGAGCCTCATCTGGTGATCTGTGATGTGTCGGCCGGGCACGCGAGTGATTCCTCTTGGCGGAAGAACCACTTGCATAACCCCGCCGGCCGCGATCACCAGTCGGCGCGGTCCTCCTCGGGATCGCGCCGACGCTGGGGCTCGTAACTCCGGTCGGGCTACGCCCTCCCTACGTCACGAGCCCAGCGAAACTCTCTCACCTTGATTGACGCTGCCTTCCATCCTGATCGCCGCGCGACACGCAGGCCATCACGCGGCTGCGGTGTTGATGGTCTTCGAGATCGGCTTCGCCATGGAATCGATGCCGCCACTTGTCCACACCCACGACACGCAGTAGCGACGAATAGATCTGACCCACTAGCAATCGATAATTTGCAAGCGCGCTGTCACGTTGCTTTGATCGCGGCATGAGCACCAAATCACGCGAGGTCATCTGGAGCGGCCGCATCATGGGGGCGGAGATTTCCGCCAAGCATGCCCGCGAGGAGGCGAAGAAGGCGGTGCGCGAGGCCGATCGTGCCGAGGCCGAGGCCTGGTCGGTGCGCATGGAAGGTTACGGCGGTCCCTCGCAGCCATCACCGACGATCGGGCAATGTCTCAACGGCGGCCTTGGCTGGCTCGAGGTCGAGTGCATTAGGTGCAAGGCACGCGCGAGCCTGCCGCTCGATGCGATCCGCCGTCCCCGCGATACGCCGATCTGGAAGCTGGAGGCCTCGCTGAAGTGCCGGTCATGCCGCAAGGGACGGACCGCACCGCCCGTCCACATGATCAAGCTGACGGAAACGCGGAGCATCACGCCGTACAAATGGGTGCATCCGACCGAGGAGCGGTAGGACGACACGGCGCAGGCGGCCGGTCGCGAGGTCATCCATCCGCGAGAGCGCGGCTTATCTGTACAGCAAGGACCCAAGGCAGATGATGAGCATCGCGGTGCCCAGTGCAACCGTCACGAGCGCCCGCTCTGCCTTGCCGGATAAATCGTCTTCTTGCATAGCGCGCCCCCTTGCGATGGCGCAGTATCAACTTAACAAATATCAAGTTGTTCCTGGAACCCGTGCTGTCGGGTGATCCTGGATCGGCCCGACCGACAGGGGCAGAAGCTGGCATCAGCATGAGCACCAGCTTCCTGGATCGACAATTCTGAAATCGGGCGCCGCGCCAATATTTCGAACATTCTAGAAATACCGTTGACAAGCTGATCGGGACGGGCGCATGTTGCTCGTCATGAAGATCGACGATGCAGCAGCGCGCCTGGAAGCTTTGGGTAACCGGACCCGGCTCCAGATCTATCGCGCCCTGGTTCGGGCAGGACACTCCGGCATGCCGGTCGGCCGCTTGCAAGAGAAGCTGAAAATCCCGGCATCGACGCTGTCTCACCACATCAAGTCGCTGGTCGCGGTCGGGCTTGTCAGCCAGGTCCGCGAATCCACGACCCTCGTTTGTCACGCGAACTTCGACGCGATGCGTGGGCTAGTGGATTTCCTGGCGGCGGAGTGCTGCGCGGACGAAGTCGGATGCGGGGGCGCTCAATCGGCCGCCTGATTTTTTTGCGAGCTTATTCGATGATTCTAGAATGATGGGAGTAACGACATGAGCGATGCAAAGACGGTAGCGATCATCGGGGCGGGGCCTGTCGGCCTTGCAGCAGCTGCACACGTGCTCGAACGCGGCATGTCACCCATCGTATTGGAGTCCGGGCCGGAGGCGGGACATGCGATCCGCCAGTGGCAGCACGTCCAGCTGTTTTCGCCGTGGGAATACAATGTCGACAAGGCCGCAGCGCGTCTGCTCGCGCCGACGGGCTGGAATTCGCCGGACCCTCAGGCCTATCCGACCGGTGGCGAGCTGCTTGAGGGATATCTCAAGCCGCTCGCGACGCGAACGCCATTGCGTGACGTGATCCGCACGTCCAGCCGGGTCTCGGCCATCAGCCGCGTCGGCTTCGACAAGGCGAAGACGAAGGGCAGAGAGCAGGCGCCTTTCGAAATCCGCTATCAGAACGGCAAGGGGCCGGAGGTTCTGCGCGCTGATGCCGTGATCGATACGTCGGGCACATGGTTCTCTCCCAATCCAGCCGGCAGCAACGGCCTGCCGGCGATCGGCGAAGCTGAGTGCGCCAACCGCGTCGCCTATGGCATGCCCGATGTGTGCGGCGCCCAACGTTCCAGATATGCCGGCAAGAAAGTTGCCGTGCTCGGCGCCGGCCATTCCGCGGTCGGCACGCTGATCGATCTTGCACGTCTCGCCGACGAGGTGCCGGGGACACAGCCCGTCTGGCTTGTGCGCGGCGCCGATCCGGCAAGAGCTTTCGGCGGCGGCCGCAACGACAAGCTTGCGGCGCGCGGCGCACTTGGAAGTGCCTTTGCTGCGCTCGTGACCTCCGGAAAGATTGCGGTCGAGACTGAATTCGGCGTCACGCATCTCACGGAGTCCGAAGGCCGCCTGAAGATTTCGGCCGGCGCCTGCTGCGGTGCACGAAGCGTGGTCGTGGACGAACTGATCGTGTCGACGGGCTTCCGTCCCGACTTTTCGTTTCTGTCCGAGCTGCGCCTGCGGCTCGATCCGGCCATCGAGGCGCCGGTCGCGCTGGCGCCGCTCATCGATCCCAACGAGCACAGCTGCGGCACCGTGCGCCCGCACGGCGCACGCGAGCTCGCGCATGATGAGCCGGGCTTCTATTCGGCCGGCATGAAGTCGTACGGCCGCGCGCCGACTTTCCTGATGATGACCGGCTATGAGCAGGTCCGCTCGATCGCGGCCGACATCGCTGGCGACAAGAAGGCCGCAGCGAGAGTCGAACTTGTGCTGCCGGAAACCGGCGTCTGCACGCGCGCCGGCGTCGAGACAGCAGGGGCTGCGGGATGTTGCGGCGGGCCGGCGAAGGAAGAGGCGTCGGCGTGCTGTAGCGCCGACGAAACGGCCAAGAAGGCCGGCGCATCCGGCTGTGGTTGCGCCTAAGCCGTGGCGGTTCGGGCGCCGTCGTTTTGGTCGTAGGAGGGGGGAAGCTATTCGTAGTCTGAGCGGTCGGTCTCTCATCGCGGTGATGTGCATTGGACAGGTCGGCAATCTGTTGCCGCATGTCACGCTGTCGGCAAATCTCGCGCAGCATCTGATGCCCGCATGGGACCTCTCCGCAGCGGAGGGCGGGTTGATGGCGAGCGGTTACGCGTTCGGCTACATGCTCGCGGTGCCCTTGCTGACGACGCTGACCGATCGCATCGATGCGCGGCTTGTGCTGCTCTGGGGCTCGGTCGTCAGCGGACTTGCGACCGTGGCCTTCGGTATCTTCGCGCAAGGGTTCTGGACGGCGACTGCGATCTGGTGCATTGCGGGCCTCGGATTTGCCGGCGCCTACATGCCGGGATTGAAGGCGTTGACGGACCGGCTGCCAGCCGGCGACAGCTCGCGGGCCGTCACATTGTATACGTCGAGCTTTTCGGTTGGTGTCGGCCTGTCGTTCCTGGTGGCGCAAGTCGCCGCCGATCGTTGGGGATGGCGGACTGCTTTCGTCGTGACCGGCTTCGGTCCCATCGCGATGGTTGTGGCGTGCCTTCTGATGCGGGAGCAGCGCCCTGTCCCGAAGGCAGGACGATTGCTCAACTTCGTCCCCGTCTTCGCCAACCGCGAGGCGCTCGGATACATCTTCGGCTATGGCGCGCATTGCTTCGAGCTCTACGGCATCCGCACCTGGCTGGTCGGCTTCTGGACCTTCGTCGTTGCGCATCAAAGCGCGCCCTCGTGGTTGACGCCCGTGCTGATGAGCTTCTGCTTCGCGGTGATCTCGATGCCCGCCAGCATCCTCGGCAACGAGGCCGCATTGAAATTCGGACGACATCGCGCCATCACGGTGGTGATGCTCGCGTCGGCCTGTGTCGCGATCGTCATCGGTTTCAACGCGACCGCGCCCGCATGGGTGCTTGCGTTGCTGCTGATGATCTATGGCCTGACGGTGCCGGCCGACTCCGGCGCGCTAACGGCCGGCATGTCCGCTGCGGCCATTTCCGAGCATCGTGGCGCCACGCTGGCCCTGCATTCCACCGTCGGCTTCGGACTCTCTGCCCTCGGCGCCTGGGGGACAGGCGCGGCGCTCGACGCAGCAGGCGGACCGCAGAGTGCGCGGGGCTGGCTGCTGGTCTTCATCGTGCTCGCGGCCGGAATTGCGGTCGGACCGCTCGCGCTGGCCTGGGCGCGAACGGCTCCGCCGAAGCGCCAGATATCGTGAGCGCGAGTACGCGCTCGTTCACGGCTTCGTCAGGCATTCAGGCGGACACTTCGACTAAAGTCGTTCTATCGACGCAAAAGCCCGAAGTTTGCTCATGGCGCAAGACCAGAAGAGTGAAGTCCCGACGGAAGCGTCCGACGAAGCCAACCCGCACATTTTGGCGTTTGCGGGCAGCAGCGTTGGAATCGTTCAAGTCAAGGGCGCGCGAGAACGATGGCTGGCGCCGGCGCTTCTGCACAATTGCTCCACCGGCATCGAGGAATCGACCTGGACGACCACCCCCGAGACGGTGATCGGGCTGCGTCTCCACGGCGCGGCCGTCGAAGATCACAATCGCAGGGTCGTCCGGACCAGTGGGCCCGGCCGCGATTTCACCCTTCAGCCCAAAGGCGCCCGGACGCGCTATCTGGCTCACGGAAGCATCAAGTTCGGACAAGTGTTCTTGCCGGATGCTCTACTTGGCAGGGCTTCCGAAGCAGAAAATGTTCCGGCGCTCGTCGCACGCCTTCGCGACGACCTGTCGTTCGTGCCGGAGAAGACACTGCATGCTTTGACCTTCGAGTATCTCCGGCGGGCATTCGACTCGCGCATTCCCGCCACATCGCTCGAGATGGAAGGCCGCGCGCTCCTGTTGGTCGACTGGCTGATACGTTTACATCATTGGCCGCATGGACGCGCTACGTCTCGGATGGGCGGATTGTCTCCGCGCCAATTGCAGGAGACCCGCGACTTCATTGCCGAACATCTCGCGAACGACATTTGCTTGGACGATCTGGCCGAGTTGACTGGACTCACGGCCAAGCATTTTGCCCGCGCCTTCAAACAGTCGACCGGCTTGCCGCCGCATCAATACCTGATCTTGCAGCGCGTTGAAGCGGCCAAGCGCCATCTGATCGACGGGAAAATGAGCCTCGCCAGCATCGCGCTCGCATGTGGCTTTGCCGACCAAAGCCATTTTACCGCGACCTTCAGAAGAGCCGTTGGCGCCTCGCCCGGCGCCTGGCGGCTCGAATACGCGAAATGACTGCCTGCCGTTTTCGGCTCTAGCCCTTTGCCGAGCGCGATGATGGCGAGCGCCAGGGCGCGCATCCGCAATTGCGGGCATTAGCTGGGCCGACCGGCGTCTCTCGATTTCATTCGTCTTTGCCTGGCCTCTTCCCGAGTTGGCGCTTGCAGGCAGTGCACGCCTGCAGCGCAGGACCGCGCAAAAGGTGCGCCTTTTTCAATAAGACGGACGAAATGCAAAAGCCTCCGCGCGCGTTACTCGAATAGTTTGGGGCGACCACCTCTCCGAACGTTCGAGCGGAAACCGATGCGCATAACGACGCTACTATCAACTTTGCTACTGGGAGCAACAGCCATGACCGCGCGTGCCGCGACCGATGTCGCAACAGATCCTGCCATCGATCCGCAGGTCAGGGCGTTCCTCGTGCAGATCAACAAGGACGCTACACCCTTCTGGGAACTGCCCCAGCCCAAGCCGCAGGACATCCTGAGCGGGCTGCAGGACCAGACGCCGGTCGACATGTCCGGGGTTGCCACGACCGAGCGAACCATCACCGAGGCTGGTCGACATGTGAAGCTCTATGTCATGAAGCCCGAGCGTATCACCGGCAAGCCAGGCGTGCTGCTCTTTATCCATGGGGGCGTCTGGATCGCCGGCAATTTCGACAATCACAAGCGGCTGTTGCGCGACCTCGTGGTCGGATCGGGGCAGGTGGGCGTGTTCGTCGAATACACGTCGTTGCCGGCCGCGGTTTACCCGACCCAGCTCGACGAGATCTATGCCGCCCTGCAATGGGTAGCCGGGCACGCCGGGGAGTTCGGCGCCGATGGCGACAGGATCGCAGTCGCCGGCAATTCAGTCGGCGGCAACATGACCGCGGCGCTGACCCTGATGGCCAAGGACCGCAAGGGGCCGAAGATCAGCTATCAGGTGCTGCTCATTCCGGCGACCGACGCCAGCGTCGATAGCCAATCGTATCTCGCCTATGACAGGGATCGCTTCCTTGCTCGCGACTTCATGAAATATGGCTGGGATCGCTACGCGGGGGACGCCAAGACCCGCGACAATCCCTACGTCTCGCCGCTGCGCGCCAGCCTCGATCATCTGAAAGATCTACCTCCGGCACTTGTCATCACCGCCGAGAACGACCCGCTTCGCGACGAAGGTGAGGCTTACGCGCGTAAGCTCAAGGAGGCGGGAGTGAGCGTCGATGCCGTACGCTACAACGGCACAATTCACGACTTCGTCCTGCTCAACGCGCTGCGCAAACTTCCCTCGACGGAAGCCGCGATCCGCCAGACGGTCGACGGTATCCGTAGCCATCTCGCACGCTGACCGGCCACCGTCGCTGCGAGCGGTCGCGATCATCTGAACTCCGACATGAAAAAACCCGCAGCGGATTTTTCCGTGCGGGCGCGACGATCTTTCGACGATGCCATTCTGCCAGTGTTTTGCCCGACGTGTCAAAGCGGAAAAATGCGGCGGGCGGGCCGATGCGGCGACCCTGCAAGCGCCTGCTTCGGCGCGACGTCGAAATTGCCAGTGGCTTCAATGCCCCCGCTACTGTGCATGGGGTTGTTTTCGCGCGCTTTGCTTTGAGGCGCCTCAATGCCCGCGCTTTAGCGTCGGCCGCGCGGCGTCTCGGCCTTGGCGGGCGCTTCGGTCTGCGGCGCGCAGGTCGCGGCGGCAAGCGAGCCTTGCGCCTGCGGCATCAGGCCGGGCTCGGCGGCGAGCGCCTTCATCACGATCAGGCCCGTCGTGCTGGGGGAGTCGATGATCAGGCGGTCGGCCGCGGTGATCTCTTCGTCCTCGGGCAGCGCGTTGTGCTGCGCTTCCGTCATCAGGTCGAGCTCGATCACCTTCTTGCCGGCCGAGCGGTCGTTGATGGCGTAATAGGCGATCTCGTTGCGGGTGTAGAACGACACCGACGTATAGGCCTGGCTCACCGGCACGGTGAGCTTGATCGGCCCGCCCGAAAGATCATAGCGGCAGATCGCGAGCGCGAAGGCCGGGTCCATGAACGGCATCGGCGAGGTGTTGGGATCGGCCAGCGGCAGCTGCGTCACGCCGTTGAGCTTGGTCATCGGCGTCAGCCGCGAATAGGCATCTTGCGTTGCAATGCGCGGCAAGGCCAGCACGCTGACGAGATGGACCACGAGGCCCAGCACCACGCCGGCAACAATCGTGAACACCAGGCGGATCATGAGCAGCCCACCGTGGAGATGCTGGGCATCGGCGCGTCGCGCTTTGTGCGCGTCGCCACGCCCACGGGCGTGTCGTAGAGGCGGAACATCAGCGCATAGCGCTCGATGCCGCCGGTCGGCAGCCAGTTGCCGGCGCGCGAGCGCGCGGCGATGTGGATCTCGAACGAGCCGTCGGACTGGCGCAGGATCTCCTGGCTGGTGAAGCCGTAGCGCTGCAGCGAATTGGCGACGAGGTGGCCCTTGCGGTCGTACAACGTCAGCGTCCAGAACCGCGCCGGCGGGGTCACGCCTGACACGACGACGTCGCAGCGGCCGTCGAGCGCCTTCTTCTTGTCGTCGGTCGTTGCGGTGAAGGCGACGCCGTCGCCGGTGCCGATCGGCAGTTCGCCGTTGCGCACGATGGTGGCGCGCGAATAGGGATCGACGTCGGCGGTGCCGGTGCGCGGGCGCGCGGTCCAGGCGCCGATGGTCAGCGCGCCGATCTCGGTGCCGCGCGTCGTCGTCATCCAGGTGGCGCCGACGCCGACCACGGTCGCGAGCAGCAGGGCCGTCAATGTGATCAGGAGCAGCCGCACGGGATCAGATCAGTTCTTGCGCGGGGTGGATGCGTTCGCGTTCTCCTCCGCCGCATAATTCTGCGGGAAGGCGAGCGCGCTCGTCGACGACGCCGGCTTGGCCGGCTGGCTGTTGTTATCAGTCGATTTGGTCGCGGTCTTGGCCGCGTCGTCGAGCAGCTTCTCGACGCGCACCAGGATGTCGGCGCCGCGCTTGGTCAGCACCGGCGGGGGACCGGGCTTGGTCTCGAGCACCTTCGGTCCTGCATTCGCCTGCGCGTTCGCGAGCGGCTCGCGCGGCAGCTTCTGGCCCATGCCGACGCCGGGGATCTCCCGGACCTCGACGCCCTGATGCGCCGCGACCATGATGTCGTGCCAGGTCTGCGCCGGCAGCGAGCCGCCGGTCATGCGGTTGGTTGGCGAGTAGTCGTCATTGCCGTACCAGACTGCGCAGGTGAAATTGCCGGTGTAGCCGACGAACCAGGCGTCGCGATACGCGTTCGTCGTGCCGGTCTTGCCCGCGGTCGGAATGCCGTCGAGGGCGGCGCGGCGCGCGGTGCCTTCGCTGACGACGTGGCTCATCATGCCGGCCATGTCGGCGGCGATATTCGCAGGAATGGCCTGGCGCGGCTTCGGGCCGTCGCGGTCCCAGCGCCAGACCAGATCGCCAGCACCGGTGCGCACTTCCAGCACCGAATGCGGCGTCACGGCCTTGCCGCGGTTCGGGAAGGTCGCATAGGCGACGGCGTGCTCGAGCACGGTGACTTCGTCCGAACCGATTGGCAGCGACGGCGTGTCGGGCAAGGGAGCCTTGATGCCGAAGCGGCGCGCGACCTCGACGATCTTGGCGCGGCCGAGCTTGGCGGGGTTCGGCGCCTTCGGCTGCTCCTTCTGGCCGATCGCGATCGAGAGCTTCACCGGCACGACGTTGATCGAGCGCGTGATCGCCTGGGTCAGCGTCACCGCGCCGGAATAGGAATGGCCATAGTTCTGCGGACACCAATTGCCAATGCAGACCGGCCCGTCGACCACGATCGAGTTCGGCGTGAAGCCGTTCAACAGCGCGGTGGTGTAGACGTAAGGCTTGAACGAGGAGCCGGGCTGGCGATAGGCGTCGGTGGCGCGGTTGAACTGGCTCGCGCCGTAATCGCGGCCGCCGACCATGGCGCGGATGCCGCCGTCGAGATCGGAGACGACGGTCGCGGCCTGCGTCGCGTGATAGTCGCGGCCGAACTGGCGCAGCTGGTTCTCTATCGCGTCTTCGGCAGCCTTCTGCACGTTGGTGTCGATCGCGAGGCGAACGACGAATACGCGCTCGGTGTAGGATTTCGGGAAGGTGTCGACCAGCTTGCGCATCTCGTCGAAGGCGTAGTCGAGATAATAGTTCGGCGAAGCCTCGTCGCGGCGATCGACTGCGAAGGCCGGGTTGCGGCGGGCGCCGAACACCTGGCCCTCGGTCATGAAGCCGGCATCGACGAGATTGTCGAGCACGACGTTGGCGCGGGCACGCGCGGCAGGCAGGTTGATGTGGGGTGCGTATTTCGTCGGCGCCTTGAACAGGCCCGCGAGCATCGCGGCCTCGGCAAGCGTCACGTCGCGCGCCGACTTGTTGAAGTAGAAATGCGCCGCGCCGTCGACGCCGAACGTGCCGCCGCCCATATAGGCGCGGTCGAGATAGAGCTTGAGGATCTCGTTCTTGGTCAGGCGCCATTCCAGCCAGACCGCGAGGAATGCCTCGTTGATCTTGCGCTCGATGGTGCGCTCGTTGCTCAGGAACAGGTTCTTGGCGAGCTGCTGCGTGATCGAGGAGCCGCCCTGGCGAACGCCGCCGGCTTGCGCGTTGGTGACGAGCGCGCGGGCGGTGCCGGCGATGTCGATGCCGAAATGCTCGTAGAAGCGGCGGTCTTCGGTCGCCAGCGTCGCCTTGATCAGCACGTCAGGAAAATCTTCCAGCGGGATCGAGTCGTTGTGCTTGATGCCGCGGCTGCCGATCGGGTTGCCGTAGCGGTCAAGGAACGTCACCGCGAGGTCGGACTTCTTCAGCCAGTCCTCGTCCGCGGTTTCGCGGAAGGCGGGGATGGCGAGGATCAGCATCAGCACCATGCCGCCGAGGCCGATGGTCGCGGCTTCCGACAGCGGCTCGATGAACACCCAGCGCTTCCAACGCCCGACATAGAAGCGGTCCATGAAGGTCGAGTAGCGCTCGTAGAGCTCGCGGATGCCCTTCGCCGAGGAGAACAGCGAGGAGTCGATGCGTGCATCGAGGTCGAGGAAGAAGTTCCTGATACGACTCTTCCAGTTGGATGGTGTGTTCTGGACCACCTAGAACCCTTGAGGCTCGGTTCGAAAGCGTTCAAGCACCCGGCCGGGGCGGCATCGAGACGTCTTGCGGGATTGTTGCGGCAAACCCAAGGCGCCCGTTCCGCGCACCAGAGGGGACTTGCTGTTCTTCTAGCCGAGCGGGGCCTATAAACCAATGGCCAGGCTCGCAATTTTGAACAACAGGCCTAATTGAACCCCGGTTCAATACGGGCCTCGCAGGGGTGTTCCTTGCAGTCTGACGGCCGCGCGCCCTAGATGGCGCTGGCCCTAGCTCTTTGGATCAGTATCAGCCGCATGACCGCAGCACGCAAACCACCTTCGGACCAGGATGGATTCTTTTGGAAAACCAAGAAGATGGAGGACATGTCGACGGCCGAATGGGAGAGCCTGTGCGACGGTTGCGGCCGCTGCTGCCTGAACAAGCTCGAAGACGAGGATACCGGCGAGATCTACTTCACCGATGTCAGCTGCAAGATGCTCGATTCCTGCACGGCCGGCTGCAAGGACTACGCGAATCGCTTCGACTTCGTGCCGGACTGTGTTGTCATGACGCCAGAAAAGGTCCGCACCCTGTCCTGGCTGCCGCCGAGCTGCGGCTACAGGCTGGTCGCGCAAGGCCGCGATCTCTACTGGTGGCACCCGCTGATATCGGGCGATCCCAATACGGTGCACGAGGCTGGCGTCTCCGTGCGTGGCCGGGTCGCCGGCACCGAGGACGAGATCCCGGACACCGAGCTCGAGCACTATTTGGTGCAATGGCCGGGGCAGGTGCCGAAGCGGGCACGCCTGAAGCGACGTCCCAAGGACTGATCGGCCGGCCCTCTTCTCATCACATCATCGGGATGACCATGGTGCGGGATGTACCCATGCGCCGTGGTGCCTGCCTGAGAAGAAGGTTGCTGTTTAGATTGGTAGGATAGAACGAATCCTTCGCGGCTTTGCGCCGCAACACGCCCGATCTGACAGTCCGAGATGAACCAGTTCACACGGCAGAGCAAGCAAGCTGCCGATATTCAGACATTGCCCGACGATATCGCCGAGGAACTGACCCGTCTTCCGGGCGAGGTCAGCGTCGGCGACGCGCCCCCGATCTCGCCGCCGGCAGCGCTGACCTCGGATGAGGTCCGCACCATCGTCATCAGCCTGATGCTGACGATGTTCCTGGCCGCTCTCGACCAGACCATCGTCGCCACCGCGCTGCCGACCATCGGCCGCCAGTTCCAGGACGTCTCTAACCTGTCCTGGGTGATCACCGCCTATCTGCTCGCCTCGACTGCGGTCGCCCCGGTTTTCGGCACGCTGAGTGACATCTACGGCCGCAAGGCCATGATCATCGTCTCGCTGAGCCTGTTCATCGCCGGTTCGATCCTGTGCGCGATCGCGCCGAGCATGCCGATGCTGATTCTCGCGCGCGGCCTGCAGGGGCTTGGTGGCGGCGGCATCATGCCCGTCGTGCAGACCGTGATCTCCGACGTCGTCTCTCCGCGCGAGCGCGGGCAATATCAAGCCTATTTCTCCAGTGTCTGGATGGTCGGCGGCATCCTCGGCCCTGTCATCGGCGGTGTGTTCGCCGAGCATCTGCACTGGTCGATGATCTTCTGGATCAACCTGCCGCTCGCAGCCGCAGCGCTGGCGCTGCTGCTGCCGAAGATGAAGAAGATCCCGGTGTTCCACCGCAAGCGCAAGGTCGACTGGCTCGGCGGCGTGCTGTTGATGGCCTCCGCCGTCGTCTTCATGCTGGTGCTGACCTGGGGCGGCACGCGCTATCCCTGGCTTTCGCCAACGGTGCTGGCGATGGTGGGCGGCGCCGTCGCGCTCGCGTTCACATTCGTCTGGCACGCGCGCCGCGCCGACGAGCCGTTCCTGCCGTTGCCGTTGCTTGGCGGATCGGTCGCGCCCTTTGCGCTGACCGCGGGCGGCTGCGGCCTCGGCGCCATCACCGGCCTCACCGTGCAGCTGCCGCTCTATTACGAGTCGGTCTATCACCTCAGCGCCAGCGAGGCGGGCCTTGCGCTGATCCCGCTCGCAGCGGTCTCGACCATAGGAGCGGCTGTCGCCGGTCGCACCATGGCGCGCGCCAAGCACTACAAGCGGGTCGCCATCATCGGCACGTCCTGGGCCGCGCTGTGCGCGCTGGGTCTCACGGTCACCACGCTGCCGCTGTGGGGCCTCCTGACGCTGATGGCCGCGTTCGCGCTCGGCCTCGGCACGACGTTTCCGGTCTGCGTGGTCTCACTGCAGAACTCCGTCGCCCGTCCGCTGGTCGGCACCATCACCGGCGCGATGAATTTCTTCCGCTCGCTGATGTCCTCGTTCACGGTCGCAGCATTCGCCGCCATCCTGCTGATCGCGCTCGGCGCAGACATTCCGCTGGCCGGCGAGCATCACGCCGCAGGCAGCATTCCGGCGATCCCGGCCGAGGACATGCGTCACGCGTTCCGCTATGTCTTCGCGGCGGCGACCGCGCTGATGACGACAGCCTCGCTCTGCCTGATCATGATGGAGGAGCGGCCGCTGGCAGGTCCCTCCAAGGCGCAACCGGTCGAGATGGCGGAGTAGGCGCTCTATCCGCCGCGATCGGGATCGTCGCCGGGTGCCTGTCGTGCTCTGGCAGCAAGATAGCTCTTGAGCTTCGCCAGCGCTTCAGCCGACCAATCGTTGACATCGGTGACCGCGACCCAGGCATCCACATAATGCTCGGGCGCGTAGACATGGCCAAAGCCCATTGGCGTGTGGGTTGCGACCGCCATGTCGAGCGCGAGTTGCAGCATGGTGACGATTGGATACCATCGCAGCTCCGGTGACACGTCGGGCCCGCGCGGCGGGTTCATCCAGGCTGGGGCCCGATAGGCATCGCGGTAGGCGAAGAACGTGATCGCGTCGCTGGCATATTGCAGATAGACGACACGCATCGGTCCCCAGGGCGTATCCGGCGGCACCGTCGGCCCATTCTGATTCATGAAGCGCACGAAGCGACTGTCGCGGAATTGCGGCAGCCAGGCCGGCGAGCCCGGATTGCGGTTGTCGGTGATCGAGCGCCAGATGCGGCTCTCGAACGGCGCACCGCTCCACAGCGCGCCCGCAATGGGATCGCCGATCGTCTCGAACAGCTCTGCTGACGTCTCCGAGTTCATGGCGCCGAGGCTAAGCCCATGCAGATACAGCTTCGGCCGCCGCTCCTTCGGCAGTGTCGTCCAGTAGCCGTAGATTTCGGCGAACAGGGCACGCGCAGCTTCTGCGCCGTATTCGGGCTGAAACAACAGCGACAGCGGACTGTTGAGATAGGAGTACTGCATCGCGACGCTGGCAACATCGCCATGGTGGAGATATTCGACCGTATCCATCGCGGCCGGATCGATCCAGCCCGTGCCAGTCGGCGTGATGACGATCAGGACCTTGCGTTCAAAACCGTGCTGGCGCTTGAGCTCGTCGAGTGCAAGCCTGGCGCGGGCCTGCGCCGTGTCGCGGGCCGCAAGGCCCACATAGACGCGCACGGGCTCCAGCGCGGGGCGTTCCGTGACAGCGCTGATCTCGGCAGCGGTCGGGCCTGAGGCAACGAACCGGCGTCCCATGCGCCCGAGCTCCGTCCACTTCACCAGGGATGCCGGACCGCCTGTCTTGTCGGCCGCGGTCGGCTGCGGGCGCTCGGGTTCGAACAGAACGTCGAGCTCGCGGAAGGAAGAATCGAGTGCGTTGAAGGCGGTGCGGATCAGGACGTTGCTCGCGATCGACCAGAACAGCAGACCTGCGACGATGACGCCGATGACGTTGGCGAGCTTGCGCGGAATGGCGCGCCGTGTGCCGACAGCGAGGATGTGGGCCAGAAGTGCGAACAATCGCCCAAGCACCAGCAGCACCACGAACGTGACCAGGGCGATGATGGAGACCTTGAGCGGATGGGCCGTCTCGACCGGCGCCATCTTCATCACGTCACGGATTGCATTCTGCCATGCGGTCGTGCGCCAGAGCGCCGCGAGGACGACGAGCAGGCAGCTGGCGGCGACAAGCGCATTCGCGAGGGATCTTGCACGCGCCGACGGCCCGGGCAGCTCGAGATAGTGCCACAGCCGCCGCCACAGCACGCCGGCGAAATAGCCGATTGCAAAGCAGCCGCCAGCCAGCGCTCCTTGCGTCAGATAGCTGCGCGGGATCAACGTCGGCGTCAGCGCTGCCGCGAAGAACAGCGCACCCAGCATGAGGCCGACGCCGGACAGCGAAAGCAATTGCCGCCGAATGAAGCGCGCGAGAGTCATCAAAGTCTCTGTCAGGCTCACGTCCCCGGCCGCGACACCTCGGTTTCCTTGCTGGTGATGAACTCCAGCAGCACGGGCACGCCTTCCCTGGTCTTCTGGATGCCGCGCTTGATCGCGGGGATGATATCATCAGGCCTCGTCACGCGCTCGCCATAGCCGCCGAAGGCGCGCGCCATCGCGGCGTAGTCGCCGGAAATGTCGGTCGAGCGGTATTTCTCGGTCGAGATCGGCATCACCTTCAACTCGATCGCCATCGAGAAATTGTTGAGCAGGATCGACATGATCGGGATGCGTTCGCGCACCGCCGTCTCGAAATCCATGCCGGTGAAACCAATGGCCGCATCGCCCCAGACATTGATGCAGAGCTTGTCGGGCTTTGCCAGCTTAGCGCCCATCGCAAGGCCAAGGCCGTAGCCGAGCTGAGTCGTCTTGCCCCAGCCGAGATAGGAGAGCGGCGTCACCGCCTTCCAGAACGGCGAGAGCTGGTCGCGCGGGCTGCCGGCATCATGGGTGATGATGGTGTTGTCGATGTCGACGGTGTGCTGCAAGTCCCATAGCATGCGATAGGGACTGAGCGGCGCGTCATTGCTGGTGAGTTTCGGCATCCATTTCGCCAGCCACTCCTTATGCGAGGCCGCGATCTCGGCTGCGACCGCAGAGGCATCGCGGTCGGCAGTGACGGTCTTGCCGATCTCCTCCAGCAATGCATCGAGCACGAGGCCGGCATCGCCGACGAGGCCGATCCTGGCTTCGACATCCTTGTTGAGGTGGTTCGGGTCGAGCGTGGAGTGGATGATGGTCTTGCCCTTCGGAATGGCGATGCCGAAGCTCGTCTCGGTGAAGGAGCAGCCGACGCCGAAAATGACGTCGGCCTCGGCGAGGAATTTGGGCACCGCGCGCGGCACGGCGAGGCCACCGGAGCCAAGCGAGAGCGGATGCGTCTCGGGGAATGACGATTTGCCCCCTAAGCTGGTGGTGACAGGAATCGCCAGCCGTTCCGCCAGCCGCTTTAATTGCGGCCACGCCTGCGCGTAGTGCACGCCCTGGCCGGCATAGATCACCGGACGCTTGGCATTGACGAGCAGGGCGGCCGCTTCCCTCACATGCACGGGGTCCGCGCCATAGCGGGTGCGCAGCACCGGCGTGTAGTTCAGCGGCTCCGGCACCTCCTCGTTCCACATGTCGGAGGGGATCTCGACGATCACGGGACCGCCGCGGCCGTTCTTCAATTTGGTGAAGGCGCGGCGAAAGATGTTGGTCACTTCCGCGGCGAGGATGATCGGCTCGGACGATTTCGCAAACGGCTTCATCGCCTCGCTGGAGTTGAAGTTCGGCTCGATATGCGCAAGCCGGCGCGGATAGCCCATCGGCAGCACCAGCACGGGAACGGATTCGCCAAAGCACTGGGCGACGCCGCCCATCGCGTTCTCCGCGCCGGGCCCGTGCTGCATGCAGAACGCGCCGATCGTACGCCCCGACGTGACGCGCGAGATCGCATCCGCCATGTGCACGCCGACGCGTTCCTGCCGCACCATCACGGGGCGGATCTCGGCCTTTGCCGCGTGCTCGATCAGATGGTTGACGGGATAACCGCAGAGGACCTCGATCCCCTCGCGCCGCATGATTTCCGCAATCGCGGTGCCGAGCCTCATGGCGTCTCTCTCCTCAGGCTGGCCGGTTGCTCCGGCTGTTGGGCAGAGAGGATCAGGAAATTGCGGGAGGGTAAAGCGCGGGCGGGGGACGTTCGCGGTAGGTCAGCCATGCAGTGCCCTCCATCCGGGCTACCAAGCTTGGCGACCGTCCTATTTGCAGTTCTTGCAAATCGTCAGCTTGCGCTTCAACGCCTCGTCTTCCTGATCGACCAATGACTGCGCGTCGAGGCCGTTTGCGGCGCGTGACCTCGCAGGCGGCGTCACCTGGCTTGGTGCGTCGTGGTCGTCAGTGCCGACGCTGAAGCCGTCGTAGTCGGCGGCGGCTGCAGGGCTCGGCAATTGTGGAAGCCCGCTGGTCGCCGGAGTCGACGGCACGCTGGCGGACGTTCTCGGCGAATTCTTCGTCCCGGCATGCGGCGACGAGGCACTGGGCGGAGTCAACGAAACCGGCGGCGTGGCCGAGTTCTGTCCTCTGGCGCTATCTTGTGACCAGGCGCCGATCAAGGTGAGGCTGAAAGCCAGGAGCAACGCGCGTCTCGTGTGCATCTTTCAAATGGCCTTGGTTCAACGAGCGACGGGCAGGGGTCATCGAGCCGCGCCGGGAACAATATCAGCAGTGACATGCTCGTCAAACTTGACGGAAATGGGAGCAAGCCGAGCGGGATGTCGCCTTGTCGCCGGCAACGTTTGACCCACGTCAAGCCGGCAGCTGCTTGTAACATGGCATGATGATGGTGGTGACGAGATGATGCGTCCTCATCGTACAGGGACTCCCAGGAACCTCCATGAGATCGTCGGCGATGCTCGGGCTGACCGCGTCCGAAGCACAGGCCCGGCTGAAGGCCGAAGGCTTCAACGAGCTGCCACGCACGGGCCGGCGGACGATCCTGCGCCTCGTCATCGAGGTGCTGCGCGAGCCCATGCTGCTGTTGCTGCTGGCGGGCGGCCTGATCTATTTCGTTCTGGGTGATCTCGGTGAGGCGTTGCTGCTTCTTGTATTCGCATCGATCTCGATCGTCATCACGATCGTGCAGGAGGCGCGCACCGAGCGTGTGCTCGACTCGTTGCGCGATCTGACCAGCCCGCGCGCGCTGGTGATCCGTGGCGGCGAACGCATCCGGATTCCCGGTCGCGAGGTCGCTCGCGGCGACCTGATTGTGCTCTCCGAGGGGGATCGCGTGGCAGCTGACGCCACCGTCCTTCGATCCATCGATCTCCTGCTGGATGAATCGCTGCTGACGGGGGAATCGGTTCCGGTCAGAAAACAGGCCTTGCCGTCACCCGAAGGATTGATAGCGCCGCATGCCGGTGGCGACGACCAGCCATTCGTGTTCTCCGGCACGCTGGTGGTTCGCGGCAGCGGGATGGCCGAAGTGACTTCGACAGGCGTCCTGAGCGAGATCGGCAAGATCGGACAATCGCTGCATTCACTGGCGGCGGAAGCGCCCCGCCTGCAACAGCAGACGACGCGGTTGGTGGCGACATTCGCCATCGCCAGCGCCTTCGTGATCGGGTTGACCGTGCTTCTGTATGGGCTTTATCGCGGCGGCTGGCTGGAGGGCGTGCTAGCCGGCATCGCGCTCGGCATGTCGATGCTCCCGGAGGAAATCCCTGTCGTCCTGACGGTGTTCCTCGCCATGGGTGCATGGCGCATCTCCCAGGCGCGCGTGTTGACGCGGCGCGCCTCGGCCATTGAATCGCTGGGCGCCGCGACCGTGCTCTGCACGGACAAGACTGGCACGCTTACGGAAAACCGCATGACCGTTGCACGCCTGGTACTGCCCGACGGTGCGCAATACACGCCTGATACCGCGGTGCGCGCGGCGCCCGCGTTCGATCCGTTGATCGAGACCGGCGTGCTGGCCTGCGTCCGGGAGCCGTTCGATCCCATGGAGAAGGCGTTGCATTTGCTGGCCTCTGACGCCGGCGCGGGCCGGCGGCTCGTACAGAGCTATGGCTTGCGTCCCGACCTGCTCGCCATGTCGAATGTGTGGTGCGGCAGCGGCAATGAATGCGTCGTTGCGGCGAAGGGCGCGCCCGAGACGATCGGCATGCTTTGCGGAATGAGCGCGGAAGAGCTGGCTGAATTGCGGGCGCGCGTCGACGCGCTTGCGCAGGAAGGGCTCCGTGTGCTCGGTGTGGCGCGGGCGAGTTGGGCGGGCGGCGATCTTCCAGAGACGCAACGCGGCTTTTCCTCTGGCTTTTGCGGCCTGATCGGCTTTGCCGATCCGCTGCGACTGCAAGTCAAGGACGCCATTGCCGAATGCCGCTCCGCAGGCATCCACGTGGTCATGATAACAGGCGATTATCCCGCGACCGCGTCGGCGATTGCGATGCGGGCGGGCCTCGATCCGGAACGTGTCGTGACAGGAGCGGATGTCGAAGCCATGGCCGATGCCGAACTCGCCCGCGCGGCGCGCGGACGGGCCGTCTTCGCGCGAATAGCGCCGGCCCAGAAACTGCGCATCGTCAATGCGCTCAAGGACACCGGCGAGATCGTCGCCATGACGGGCGACGGCGTCAACGATGCTCCCTCGCTGAAGGCTGCCCATATCGGCATCGCCATGGGCGGTCGCGGCACCGATGTGGCGCGCGAAGCATCCTCGATCGTTCTGCTCGACGACGATTTCGGCTCGATCGTGAAGGCGATCCGGCTTGGCCGCCGGATCTACGACAATCTGCGCAAGGCGATGAGCTTCATCCTCGCGGTCCACATTCCGATCGCAGGACTTGCGCTGTTGCCGCTGCTCACAGGGATGCCTCTGCTGTTCGGCCCCGTTCACATCGCGTTTCTCGAGATGATCATCGATCCCGTCTGTTCACTGGTCTTCGAAGCCGAGACCGAGGAGTGGGACGTCATGCAGCGGCCGCCGCGTTCGCCTGACGAGCCGTTATTGCCAAGGTCGCTGCTGGTCTGGTCGCTGCTGCAGGGAGGCCTGGCTCTGGTTCTCACCGGCGGCGTGATGGTGACGGCAAACCGCTACGGCATGCCGGCGAACGAGGTGCGTGCGCTGACCTTCTTCTCGCTAGTGCTGGTGATCGTAAGCCTGATCTTCGTCAACCGCTCGTTCTCGACCTCGCTCGTCGAAGCGTTCACCCGGCCGAACCGCACGCTCGTCGTCATCGTCATGTTTGTGATGTCGGTGCTTGGCCTGAGCCTGGTGTGGCCGCGTGCGGCGGACCTGTTCCGCTTTGGTCCCCTGCATGTGGATGATCTCGCCGTCACGGCCGTGGTCGCGTTCGTCTGCCTCGTGTTGCTGGAGCTGTCGAAATACCCGTTGCGTCGCCGCGCGCCGACTTCAGGGGCGGCTTGAGCAGCGTGGCCCGGATGCGCAGGGCACGCTATGCCTTCTCGTCCAGGGCGCGGCGGAGGCGTCGGATGATGACGCCGCGGGCGCGGTCGTCGGCGGCCGCTGCAAGCCTGTCGTTGATGTCGAGCGTGAGCTCCGACATCTCGTTGTGCCAGTCGAGCCGGGTCACGGCCTCGGGCGCGAGCCGCCGGCGATGATCGACGTCGATCACGCGCGGTTCGGGGGCGGCCAGTTCATAGATGTCGTCCAGGATCGGCTGGTAGACCTTCGCCGCCGGAATGATGCGTTCGCCGACGCGCTCGGCCAGGCCCGCGATGGCGCTTTCCTCGCCGTGGACCAGGAACAGCCCGCGGGAAATGGGGCGGCGTGCCGCGATCCAGCCAGCCATGCCCGCGCCGTCGGCATGTCCCGAATATTCATCGATCATGCGGATCCGTGCCGCGACCCGGATTTCCTCGCCCTGGATGCGCACGGCCTTCGCGCCGTTCTGCAGAAAGCGGCCGAGCGTGCCACTGGCCTGGAAACCGGCGAGCAGCACGGTCGCGCGCTCGTTCCAGAGCCAGCGCTTCAGATGATGGCGGATGCGTCCGGCATCGCACATGCCGCTGGCCGCGATGATGATGTGAAATCCGCTGAGCCGCATGATCGCCTTGCTCTCGTCGGCGGTCTCGGTGAATTTGAGATGCGGCGAGTTGAGCAGGCGGTCGGCGTCGACGCTCGGGTCGAGGCTCGCGGCGTTCCGGCGGAAGACTTCGGTGGCCCGGATCGCCAGCGGCGAGTCGAGGAAGATCGGCGCGGTCGGAATCTCGCCGTGCTCCATCAGGTCGACCAGGTCGACGATCAGCTCCTGGGTGCGCTCGACCGCGAAGGCCGGGATCAGCAGTGCGCCTCCACCCGCGGCGGCCTCGCGCACCTCGGCGGCAAGATGCTGGCGGCGGAGCGCAGGTGTCGTGGCGGCTCGCAAGCGGTCGCCATAGGTGGATTCGGCGATGACATAGTCGAGGTCTGCAGGCGCTTCGGGATCGGGCTGCAGCAGCTTGGCCTCGGGCCCGACATCGCCGGAAAGCAACACGCGAAGCGGGCGCGGCGAACCTTGCTCGGCGATTTCGAGCTCGATCGAGGCGGAGCCGAGCAAATGGCCGGCATTCCAGTAGCGCGCACGGACGCCCGGGATCACGTCGATCCAGTGTTCATAATCGACCGCGCGAAACGATTGTAGCGATGCGACCGCGTCGGCCTGTGTGTAGATCGGCTCGACTTCCTTGCGACCGCGGGCCTTGTTGCGCCGGTTCAGCTGCGCGACTTCCGACTCCTGGATGCTGCCGGCGTCCGGCAGCATGTAGGAGCAGAGGTCGATCGTGCCACGCGTCGCCAGGATCGGCCCCGCAAATCCTTCGCGCACGAGCTTCGGCAGCAGGCCGCTGTGGTCGATATGGGCGTGCGTGAGCAGGACCGTCCGGATATCGGCAGGACGGAACGGGAATGCGCCGTAATTGAGCTCCTTGAGTGTCTTCTGTCCCTGGAACAGGCCGCAATCGACCAGGAAGCGGCCAGCGGCGGTCTGGAACAGATAGCTGGAGCCGGTCACGGTGCGGGCAGCCCCGCAGAAGCGAACGGTGATGCTCATCTCGTCGTCTCCCGCGAACGTGTCGTGCCGAGTTCGGACCGCAAGGCGGCGGCGAGAACCTCGTCGAGCGCGATCGCATTGGTTGGATGCGGCACGCTGTCGGTCGAACGGATCGACCGGATGCCGGCGTCGTTGAATGCGGTGACCATTGCGGCCGGAAACAGCGCGTGCGTCACGACCGCATCGATGGCCGTTGCGCCCATCGCCCGCAGCGCCCGCGCTGCAACCGCTAAGGTCGCTCCCGAGGACACGATGTCGTCGACCATCAGCGCCGGCCGCCCCGCGAGCAGCATCGGATCGGCGAAATCGATGTCGACGGAGCGATCGCCATGCCGTGTCTTGCGGGCCACCGTATGCTGCAGCCGCAGCCGGCCCGCGAGATCGTTCACCCAGGGCTCGGACTCGGCGTCGGGACCGATCAGGACCGTCGCGGGATCGATGCCATCAGCGGCGAGGGCATCCGCGATCGCCGGCATCGCGGACAGGTTCTCCGCCTCGATATCGGGAAATACGGACCTGATGTCGGGCGTACGATGCAAATGAGCGTCCACGGTGACGACGCGGTCCACAAGCGTTGCGAGCAGGCGGCCCATGGCGCGCTGGCTGATGGCTTCGCCGGGATGAAACGCAATGTCCTGCCGCATGTAGCAGAGGTAGGGCGCGACCAGCACCAGCCGCCTGGCGCCATCGCGCCGCAGCGCCTCCGCGGCGAACAGCAGGGCGATCAGCTTGTCATTGGGTTGATCGAGCGAGGCGAAAAGGATGGTGGTGTCTGCTGCCGGCGCGACCGTGACGCGCAGCTCGCCGTCCGGAAAGCGGTGCAGGGCGATTTCGTCGAAGCCGAGCCCAAGCCCAACGCCAAGCCGCGCCGCAAGCCGCTTTGCCGCGCTGGCGCCGGAGGGCAGGGCTTGAAGGGCGATCGTGCTCACGACTGCGCCCTGCCTTGGAGCGCCTCATGACCGTTGAGGATGTAGCCGCTCTCCTGCCGGGCGGCCGATGCGGCCAGATCATGCTCGGGCCCGTCGAACGTGTAGACGCGATAGAGCGGCTCACCCTGCTCGACGCGGTCGCCTATCTTCTTGAACAGGCGGATGCCGGCCCCTTTGTCGAGCGGCGCACCGGCGGTGCGGGCGAGGCGGTTCAGTCGCAGGCAGTCGATCGCGGACACCACGCCGTCATGCGCCGCCTTGACGTCGAAGCTGATGGGTCCGAGGTCGGTGCTGCATTTCGAGGGGCCCTGGGCGTCGATGATCTTCTGCATCTGCTTCAGCGCGGCGCCGCTCTCCAGCAGTTCGCGCGCACGTGCATAGCCGGCGCCGCCACGCAGCTTCGGATCGTATTCCAGCAGATGGGCGGCGAGGCGGAGCGATTTCTCGCGCAGATCGCGCGGTGCATCGGCTTCGTTGCCGAGCACTGCCATCACGTCGTTGGCTTCGAGCACCGGCCCGATGCCGTTGCCGATCGGTTGGCGGCCGTCGGTTGTGATCACCTCGACCGAGCGGCCGAACCGGTCGCCGACGAATTCGAACAGCTTTCGCAGCCGCATCGCGTCGATCGCGGTGGTGACTTTCGCGGTTGGCCCGACCGGAATGTCGATCAACAGATGTGTCGATCCCGCCGCGATCTTCTTGGACATGATGGAGGCGACCATCTGTTCGCGGGTGTCCAGGCTGAGCGGGCGCTCGACCGAGATCAGCACGTCGTCGGCCGGCGACAGGTTCACGTGCCCGCCCCAGATCAGGCATCCGTTGCAGGAGGAGACGATCGACTTCATCTCCTCGACGCCGACATTCACCCGCGCCAGCACCTCCATCGTGTCGGCCGTTCCCGCCGGCGAGGTGATGGCGCGCGAGGAGGTCTTCGGGATCGGCAGGCCGTGGGCCGCGACGATCGGCACCACGACCATCGAGGTGCGGTTGCCGGGAATGCCGCCGATGCAATGCTTGTCGACCACGATCGGGTCCGGCCACACCAGCTGCGTGCCGACTTGGGCCATGGCGCCGGTGAGGGCCAGCAGTTCGTCACTGGTGATGAAGCTTGCCGAGCCGATCAGGAAGGCGGCGATCTCCATGTCGGAATAGCGAAAATGGGCGAGGTCGTTGATGATCGCGCTGATCTCCGCCTTGTCCAGTGTTCGACCGCGGATCTTCGCGCGCACCGCCTCGAGGCTTTCTGGTGGCGATGCCGGCGCGACCGTGACCAGGGCGCCGACCGGCTTGCCGAAGCGGTGGAACGCTGGCTCGGAAAGGCCGATTTCGTCCTGGGCCGCCAATGCGTCGTCATCGGTGATCAGCAGCGTTGCGAGCAGCGCCTTGTCGTCCAGCCGAAGCTCGACGCGGCTGAAGCCCCGAAAGATATCGGCACGCAACGCCTTAGATCGCCTGGAAATGACGACGACGTTCTCGCGGCCCGTATCGAGATGGACACGGCGTATTTTGAGCGGGGAGGGTGACAGATCGGGATTCATGAACGGACCGCAAGCTGGGTCCGTCATGCTTAGCTGCCGCCGTCTCGACGGGCTTGACTCAGATCATGGTCCGCGAGATCGGCTGCCCGTTGCGAGCCAACGGGGCCGCGCCTTGCGCGACCGGTGGCTAACAATGGCGAGACGTGATGACGAGACGTGGCCTTACTTCGTGGCCGCGCTGATCGAGTCGAATTTGTTGCTCAGGAGAACGCTGCCGGTGTTGGTCACGACGGTGATGATGGCGAGTGCGATACCGGCGGCAATCAGGCCATACTCGATCGCAGTGGTACCCTTCTCATCGGCAAGAAAAGACCTGAGCACAATCATCGCCAACTCCTGTTCATCCGGTCCAATGTAGGCGCGCGTCGTTATCAAACTGGTAAAGCGATCGATGAGGCGCTTGTCGCGCGTCAAACTGCAGGGCCGGCCGAGCCAGCCTGCAATGTCTTAACGTAACAGCCGTTAAACGAAGGTTTCATTATCCGCTTCAAATGAGCGGAAGCAGCCCGGCCTCAGCTGCTCGTGGTGTGTCCCGGCGCACCTTTGCGCGGACGTCCCAGCGCTGCCGCGAGGCGTCCGAACAGATCGCGCACGACATGCGGCCGCGTCCGCAGCACCGTATCGGCGATGCGCTCTTCCTCGGCCGTGTCACTCACGATGCCGATGTAGTTCTTCCTTGCGTCCTGCTGCGGCACGGAGGTGCGAACCCTGGCTCAATCGATGGCGAACCATGGTGCCCGCAAAGGCAATCAGCGGTTAATTTCGTATCCCGTAGGAATACCCGGTGCGGCAAGATGGCATCGTCGTGCCAAACATGACCCCGCCGCTTAAGGGTTTGTTGAGGCTGTTCGTCAACCGGTCGGCAAGCATGCCGATCACGGCTCAATCGCGCCTTCGGTCCGCATTCAACGCGCGCAACATGCCGATGCGGGCGAACAGCAGCCAGCCGCCGCCGGTCTCCGCTGCGTTGATTAGCATCTCGATTGCGGTCTGCCAGCGCGGCTCCTGCTGCTCGTCCTCGGGCAGCCGCATAATGAAGTCAGCGGCCTCCTGCAGCGTGCGCAGGCTGCGTCCGCCGCGCAAGCCGATCGGGTCGGCGAACGGCGTCGACCAGGGCATGTCAGGCCGCTCGATCAGAAAGGGAAGACGTCACGGCGCGGCCGGCGATGTGATGCGGTCAGCCGGCCTTCTTGGTTCGTGCCGTCGTCGCGCGCACCGGCTTGTCGACCTTCTTCGGCGGGGCTTCCTTCGCCGCTGCGTCTTTGCCGCCCTTGCCGGAGATCGGCAGCAGCATCTCGCGCTGGCCCTCGGCGCGCTTCTTCGGCTTCTTGGCCTTTGCGGTTTCCTTGACGGTCTCCTTGGCGACCTTCGCCGCGGGCGCTGCGTCCTTCTCGTTTGCGAGGCTCTTCTTCAGCGCGTCCATCAGATTGATGACGTTGCCGCCGCTCTTCGGCGTGGCCTTGGCCGCGATCGGCGTGCCGGCCCGCTTCTTGTTGATGAGATCGATCAGCGCGGTCTCGTAATGGTCTTCGAACAGCTCGGGCTCGAACGCGCCGGACTTCTTCTCGACGATATGCTTGGCGAGGTCGAGCATGTCCTTCGTCAGCTTCACGTCCTGGATGTCGTCAAAATATTCGGTCTCGCTGCGCACCTCGTAGGGGTAACGCAGCAGCGTGCCCATCAGCCCGCTCTCAAGCGGCTCGAGCGCAATGATGTGCTCGCGGTTGGTCAGCACCACGCGGCCGATCGCGACCTTGTCCATGCTGCGGATGGTCTCGCGGATCACAGCATAGGCGTCGTGGCCGACCTTGCCGTCGGGCACGAGATAGTAGGGGCGGATCAGATAGCGGTTGTCGATGTCGGCCTTCGGCACGAACTCGTCGATCTCGATCGTGTGGGTCGAATCCAGCGCGATGTCGTCGAGCTCGTCCTTGGTGACCTCGATATAGGTGTCTGTGTCGACCTTGTAGCCCTTGACGATGTCCTCGGAGGTCACCTCGTCACCGGTCTCGGCATCGACCTTCAGATACTTGATCCGGTGGCCGGTCTTGCGATTGATCTGGTTGAACGAGACCTTCTCGGTATCCGACGTGGCCGGATACAGCGCGACCGGGCAGGTCACGAGCGAGAGACGCAGAAAACCCTTCCAATTGGCGCGGGGGGCCATGGGCTACTCCAAACGCAACAGGGACAGACCTATGAGAATACCATCGGGGAACACCGAATCATACAGAGGTTCGGTCGGAATCTTGCAACTGCGTTAACCAGCCGCTCATCCCAGCTGATCGGGCCGATCCAGTCCTAAAAGCCGGAACATCAAATCGGATGGGGCGTTGGCTCGGGACATAGGGCCGTGAGGAGGTCGCGGCCATCGGAGGCGACATCCAGGATTGAGGTCACCATGGCAACCACGCGCGAGGACCGTCAGATCGTCGAAACAGCGACCGAGGCACGTCAGGCCGAACCTGGGCCGTCGGTGGCCGCGCTGCTCGCCATTTCGACCGGGCTTGCGATCCTGATCCTTGCCGTCATCTGGTTCGTGTTCTTCCGGACCTGACGGCTATGTCGATGGCAAATTGACAGGAAGGGCGGACCTTCCGAATAGCCGCGATACGCGGCAGATTGCGCCCGTCACGCCGCCGGTTGGTCCGGTGGCCTGACGGGCGCAGTCGCATTGACTGAGACCATCGGTATATGACCAAAAAGTAACGCGGGCGGTTCCCCGCGTTCATATTCAGTTCACGCCGGAATTGCTCATCTGGTGCGATGTTGATGCGGCCTATTTCTGGAGAGAAGCGTGCGCCTGCTTGTTGTTGAGGACGACCCTGATCTCAATCGCCAGCTCACCAAAGCGCTGACGGACGCCGGCTACGTCGTCGATCGCGCCTTCGACGGTGAAGAGGGGCATTATCTCGGCGACAACGAACCGTACGACGCCGTGGTGCTCGATATCGGTCTGCCGAAGAAGGACGGCATCTCGGTGCTGGAGGCCTGGCGCCGCAACGGCCGCACCATGCCGGTTTTGATCCTCACCGCGCGCGACCGCTGGAGCGACAAGGTGCAGGGCTTCGATGCCGGCGCCGACGATTATGTACCAAAGCCGTTCCATCTGGAGGAGGTGCTGGCACGCATCCGCGCGCTGCTGCGCCGCTCGACCGGCCACGCCCAGAGCGAGCTCTCTTGCGGACCCGTCACGCTGGACACGCGCACCGGCCGGGTCAGCGTGTCGGGCAATCCCGTGAAAATGACCTCGCACGAATATCGGCTTCTGGCCTACCTCATGCACCATTCGGGGCGCGTGGTGTCGCGCACCGAGCTGGTCGAGCATCTCTACGACCAAGATTTTGACCGCGACTCCAACACGATTGAGGTCTTTGTCGGCCGCATCCGCAAGAAGCTCGACGTCGACATCATCCAGACCGTCCGCGGCCTCGGCTATCTCCTGACCCCGCCGCCGGCCCCTGGCGCCTGAGGCGTGTGGGCTTGACGGGCGGCCCGACACGGGCCTTGGTCCTGACATGACCGCCGACGCCTTGCCACCACCTCGCGCTTCCGGGATCATTCCGATGCCCGCCAGCTCGCTTGCGAACCGCCTGTTCCTGTCGGCGACCGCCTGGCTCGTGGTGATCCTGGCCATCACAGGCGTGGTGCTGTCGTCGGTCTACAAGAACGCGACTGAGCGCGCCTTCGACCGCCGGCTCAACCTCTATCTGCGCACCCTGATCGCCGAGGTCGCCACTCCCGACGAGCCGCCGGATCGCCAGTTCCAGTCGCTCGGCGAGCCTCTGTTCGAGCTGCCGCTGTCGGGCTGGTACTGGCAGATCACCCGCACTGACACTGAGAAGCCGGAGGTGCGCTCCTCGCGCTCGCTGTGGGACAAGAAGCTGCCGAAGCTGGAAGATCAGGGCACCGAGCTCACGGCCGCCGGCATTCGCCTCGCTTATGTCGACGGGCCGGAGGGCCAAAATCTGCGTATGGTCGAGCGTCCGGTCGATCTCGGCGCCGACGGCAAATATCTCGTCAGCGTCGCCGGCGATTCCACCGAGATCTTCGACGAAACGCGTAGTTTCGACTATTACCTCGGCGGCACCTTCACCGCGCTCGGCATCGTGCTGCTGCTGACCACCGTGTTCCAGGTCCGCTTCGGTCTTGCACCGCTCAAGCGCATCTCGGAAGCCATCGCCGACATTCGCTCCGGGCGAGCGGAGCGGCTCGAGGGCGAATTCCCGGTCGAGATTGCGCCGCTCGCGCGTGAGACCAACGCGCTGATCGATGCCAACAGGGAGATCGTCGAGCGCGCCCGCACCCATGTCGGCAATCTCGCCCATGCGATCAAGACGCCGCTGTCCGTGATCGTCAACGAGGCCGGCACGCACGCGGCGGATCCGTTCGCGGCCAAGGTGATGGAGCAGGCGGACGTGATGCGCAGCCAGCTCGCGCATCATCTGGAGCGGGCCCGCATCGCGGCGAGGGTCTCGATCGTCGGCACCGTGACGGAGGTTGCCCCCGCCATCGAGGCGCTGCGGCGGACCATGGAGAAGATCTATCGCGGCCGCGGCATCGCGGTCGAGGCCAAGGCCGATCCGTCGGCGAAATTCCGGGGCGAGCGCCAGGATCTGGAGGAGATGGTCGGAAATCTCGTCGACAATGCCTGCAAATGGGCCGCCTCGCGGGTCTTCATCGAGGTTTTGGTCGAGCCGCCTGATCAGGCGGGCGCCGGCCCCAGGCTGCGGCTGATCGTCGATGACGACGGGCGCGGCCTCTCGGAGGCCGAACGCGCCCAGGTCTCCCGGCGCGGCCAGCGGCTCGACGAATCGAAGCCGGGTTCTGGGCTCGGGCTCTCGATCGTGACCGACCTTGCCGCGCTGTACGGCGGCAGCCTCTCACTTGGCAGCGCGCCGATCGGGGGCCTGCGGGCCGAGCTGGTGCTGCCCGGAATTTAATCCTCTGATTTGCCACGATTATTTGGGTTTCCGGCAGGAACCCAAGGGTTTCGAAGCGACTTCCTCAACGGCTTCTTAAGGCGCTCCCACCTATGATCGGGGAGGACGCATCTCACGTCTGCCATTTTACCGTGCATCACCCGGGCGCATGAGCCAGACATCGATCGAGCGGCTGAGGGAATATCTCGCGCAGCTCCCGCCGCAGGCGCAGGCGCTGCTGATGCGGGAGTTCGAACGCGCGCTTGAGCGCGGCCAGGACACGGCTGTCGCGACCCTCGTGCTCGATCAGTTGCGCAGGATCGTGCGCAAGAGCGAAGCCGACGAAGCCCCGCCGCCACGAACCGATGATCTGTCACGGTTGCTGTTCCAGGTGCTGGAACCGTTCCTGGTGGAGGCTGGCGTTCCGATCCGGGTCGGCCAAATTCGCCGCTCCTCGCTGCATCCGATCTGGCAATGGCTTGGCCGCGATGGCGTCCCCGACAAGATCAGCGAATTCGAGGCGGCGCTGGCGCGCATGCCGGCGACGGACAGTTCAGGGCAGGTCGAAGCCCTGGCACTCAAGCTCCAGGCCGTGGCCGCGGACGCCATCTTCGAGCTAACGGGCCCGGGCGGCGGCGACAAGTCACGTGCGCTCGCCCGCGTCGGTCCGCCCAACGTGATCGAGGACCTCTATTCGATCGGCGCAGTGCTCACCGTTCGCGAGGCCCTGGGCACGCTCAATGAAAAGCTGCCGCGCTTCCTGCGTGCGTTCGGCGATCCCCAGATCGCCTCGGTGACCGCTGCGCTCAACATTCCAGTGCTGCAGACGCCTCAGATGCTGCCCTTTGCGCTGACCGTGGTGGTCCAGCGCATGACCGCGCCGTGGCAGATCATTCGCCTCGCCATCAAGATCGCTGCGTCCGACGACGAGATCCGCGTCGCGGCGACCCCGTATGGCGTCGCGGTCACGATGGCGTTGCACGATCTGTCCCGCGTTGCCGCCAATTTGCGCATGGACATCAAGCGCGGCCATTTCGAGACCGTCGCCGACAATCTGAAGACGCTGCACGACGGCGTCCGCGGCCTGCGCACCGAGCTCGACCTGCGCAACGACTCCCCCTGGGGCAAGCAGCTGACCTCGATCCGGGCCGACATCTCCAATGCCCTGCAATCGGAGATCGACAGCGTTCCCGGCCGGGTTCGCCGTATCCTGCGCCAGCGCCCCGAAAAGGACATCCCGCCCGGAGCACGGATCGACACCACCGAAGTCGAGGAAACCGTGGCGCTGATCGATTTCGTCGCGACCTGCCGCAACTATGCCAGCGAACTTGCGATCAACGAGGTGACGCTGCGCACCTATTCCGACCTCCAGCAATATGTCGAACGCTCGACCGAGCAGGCGGTGCAGTCGCTGCGCGGTGCAGATCACAAGGTCCGCGCCTATCGGCAGCAGCAGGTGCAGGCCGCGATCCGCTTCTGCCAAGTGCTGTTCGGCGATGATTACGCCTCGCTGATGAGCCGCGCCGCGGAGAACGCCGCGACTGGCGAGCGCAAATCGACGCGCGCAAGCTGATTCAAGCGCATCCTTTCGTGATCACAATTTGTAGTTGACGGTGCGCGTTGTGAGCCCTACGCTCACCGTGCAAGTTTTTGGAATTCTATTTGTGGGCGCATGAAACCCATTATCAGCTCCATCGAAATTGAGAACCGCGTCATTGTTGCCAAGTATCAGAGGCTGATGGTCGGCGCGAAGGTCGTGCTGGTCGAAAAGGCGAGCGGTCGGCAACTGTCTGAGACGGTCACCCGGGTTGCGTCGCCTGTTCCCGTCGGGGCCTTGCGGATCAGATTGCCTGACGCCATCGAGCCGGGAACATACTTCCTGAGGGCCTTCAACGGGCACGGCGAGGACGCGGCTCAGAGCACCGACTTCGAGATCGGCTAAGCCGTTGGATTTTCACCAGTTCGGGACGGTGTGCGCTCGCGCTGAATTGACAATTGTCAATTGCCGCATCGTCCGGCCGTGGTGTAAAGCCACGTACAGGCGCGGTTCGCGCGCTGCCGGAAGCTTGCCTGATGACGCTATGGTTCGTGTTCGCGCTGATGACGGTCGCGGCGATGTTCGCCGTGCTCTGGCCGCTCGGCCGTGGCGGGCGTCCCGACAATCAGGGCAGCGAGGTCGCGGTCTACAAGGACCAGCTGGCAGAGATCGAGCGTGACCTTGCCGCGGGACTGATCGCCGCGCCGGAAGCCGAGGCCGCGCGAATCGAGATCAGCCGTAGGCTGCTTGCCGCTGACAGCAGCGAGACCTCGCTCGCGCCGAATTCCAGCCTGAAATGGCGCCGTGCGGCATCCGTTCTCGCGCTCGTCGGCCTGCCTTTGGTGGCGGTCGCGATCTACGTCCCGCTTGGCTCGCCCGCGCTTCGTGATTTCCCGCTGGCGCAACGACAGCGCGGCACGGGGCCCGGCATGGCGCAGTCGCTCGAGAATCTCGTCGTGCAGGTTCAGCAGCATCTGGAGAAGAATCCGACCGACGGCCGCGGCTGGAACGTGCTTGCACCTGTGCTGGAGCGGCTCGGCCGCTTCGACGAGGCGGTGCGCGCCTATCGCAATTCGATCACCTACAATGGCGAGAGCCCGGAGCGCCGCTCCGATCTCGGTGAGGCGATCACGGCCGCTGCCAACGGCGTGGTGACGGCGGAAGCCAAGGCCGAGTTCGAGCGCGCGCATGCGCTGAGCGCTGATGATCCCAAGGCGAACTATTTCCTCGGCCTCGCTGCCGAGCAGGACGGCCGTAAGGATGACGCAGCCAATATCTGGCGCGTGTTGCTTGCGAAAGCGCCTGCGGATGCGCCGTGGCGGCCGCTGGTGCAGGCCTCGCTGGCGCGGGTTGGCGGTGGCGGCGTGACGATGCCGGCACTATCCGACGAGACCGTCGCGGCATCAAAGGAGATGAACGACGGCGATCGCAACGCGATGATCCGCGGCATGGTCGAACGTCTTGCCACGCGTCTCAAGCAGAACGGCGACGACGTCGAGGGTTGGCTGCGCCTTGTGCGCGCTTATCTTGTGATGGGCGATCGCGACAAGGCGCTTGGTGCCACCACCGACGCCCGCCAGGCGGTCGCCAAGGATGCCGAGCGGCTGCGCCAGCTCAACGAAGGCCTCAAGAATCTCGGGCTCGACGGATGATTGTGGCAGCGCGAGCCGAGCGGAGAACGGATACGCCATGACGCGCAAGCAGCGACGTATGACCATCATCGGCGGCTCGCTCGCCGTGCTCGCGCTCGCCGCCGCGCTGGTGCTCAATGCCTTGCGCGACTCCATCGTGTTCTTCTCGACCCCGACCATGGTGGCCGAAAAGCATGTCGCTCCCGGCAAGCGCTTTCGCCTTGGCGGCCTGGTGCAGCCGGGTTCGCTCCAGCGCGGCGACAATCTCGCGGTGACGTTCGAGGTTGCCGATGGCGGCGCCAAGCTGCCCGTCGCCTACAAGGGCATCCTGCCTGATCTGTTCCGCGAAGGGCAGGGCGTCGTCGCCGAGGGCGCGCTCGATGCCCACGGCGTGTTCAAGGCCGACACCGTTCTGGCCAAGCACGACGAGACCTACATGCCCAAGGATGTCGCGGATGCCCTGAAGAAGCAGGGGCATTGGAAAGACGATTACGCTGGAAAGCCTGCGGCGACGACGGCGCAGGGCAATTCGCAAGGAGCAGTGCGGTGATCGCGGAAGCCGGACATTACGCGCTGGTGCTGGCGCTCGCGCTGGCGCTGATCCAGTCATTCGTGCCTGTCATCGGCGCGCGCTTGCGCGATCCCGCGCTGATGAACGTGGCGCGGTCGACCGCTCTGGCGCAGCTGCTGTTCGTCGGCGCCTCGTTCATTGCGCTTGTGACGTTGCACGTGAACTCGGATTTCTCCGTCGCGAACGTCTACGAGAATTCGCACTCCATGAAGCCGCTGATCTACAAGATCACCGGCGTGTGGGGAAACCATGAAGGCTCGATGCTGCTCTGGGTGTCGATCCTCGCCCTGTTTGGCGGGCTGGTCGCGGCCTTCGGCAACAACCTGCCGCTGTCGCTGCGTGCACATGTGCTGGCCGTCCAGGCCTGGATCGCGAGCGCCTTCTATCTCTTCATCCTGATCACCTCGAATCCGTTTCTGCGCATCGCCAATCCGCCGATCGAGGGACGCGATCTCAATCCGGTGCTTCAGGACATCGGTCTCGCCGTGCATCCGCCGATGCTCTATCTGGGCTATGTCGGCTTCTCGATCTCGTTTTCCTTCGCGATCGCGGCGCTGCTCGAGGGGCGGATCGACGCGGCCTGGGCGCGTTGGGTGCGGCCGTGGACGCTGGTCGCCTGGATATTCCTGACGCTCGGCATCGCGATGGGCTCCTACTGGGCCTATTACGAGCTCGGCTGGGGCGGCTGGTGGTTCTGGGATCCGGTCGAGAATGCCTCGCTGATGCCATGGCTCGCCGGCACCGCGCTGCTTCATTCGGCGCTGGTGATGGAGAAGCGCAACGCGCTGAAGGTCTGGACCATCCTTCTGTCGATCCTGACCTTCTCGCTCTCGCTGCTCGGCACCTTCCTGGTGCGGTCGGGCGTCATCACCTCCGTGCACGCCTTCGCCAACGATCCGACCCGCGGAGTCTTCATTCTGCTGATCCTCTGCCTGTTCATCGGCGGCAGCCTGTCGCTGTTCGCCGGACGCGCGACCTCGTTGAAGCAGGGCGGCCTGTTCGCGCCGATCTCGCGCGAGGGTGCGCTGGTGCTGAACAATCTGCTGCTGACGGTGGCCTGCGCAGTCGTGCTGTTCGGCACGCTCTATCCGCTGGCGATGGAAGTGCTCGCCGACTTCAAGATGTCCGTCGGTGCGCCCTTCTACAATCTCAGCTTCGCGCCGTTGTTCGTCCTGCTGCTGCTCGCGGTGCCGTTCGGGCCGATGCTGGCGTGGAAGCGCGGCGATCTGCTCGGCGTCACCCAGCGGCTGCTGGCGGCCGGCGTCGCCGGCCTTGTCGTGATCGCCATCGTCTGGGCCTGGACGCGCGGCGGCAGCGCGCTGGCGCCGCTCGCGATCGGGCTTGGGGTCTTCGTCATCGCCGGCGCCGTGACCGATATGGCTGAGCGAACCGGCCTGTTTCGCCTGCCGTTTGCCACGACGCTGCACCGTACGCGCGGCCTGCCGCGCTCGGCCTGGGGCACCGCCTTTGCGCATGCCGGTCTCGGCGTCGCGCTGATCGGGATCGTCTGCGAGACCACCTGGAACAGCGAATATATCGCGACGATGAAACCGAACGACGTGGCGCAGGTCGCTGGCTATGATCTGAAGCTCGACGGCCTGCTCGAGCGTCAGGGGCCGAACTACCGCGAGATGGTCGCGCAGTTCAACGTCAGCCGCGGTGGCGAAGCGCTCAGCGTCATGACGCCGTCGAAGCGTAGTTTTACCACGCGCGGTTCCTCGACCACTGAGGCTGCGCTTTTGACTCGTGGCGCGAGCCAGCTCTACATCTCGCTCGGTGACGTCACCGCTGACGGCGCGATCGCGGTCCGCATCTATCACAAGCCGTTCGTGCTCCTGATCTGGTGGGGGCCGGTGCTGATGGCGTTCGGCGGCATGCTGTCGCTGTCCGATCGGCGCTTGCGTGTCGGCGCGCCGAAGCCGGCGCGGGCCAAGCAGCGCCTGCAACCGGCGGAGTGATCGATGCGCCGGATGGTGGCCGCAATTGTCGCACTGATGCTGCTGGCAGTTCCTGCGGTGCATGCCGTGCAGCCCGACGAGATCATGTCGGATCCCGTCAAGGAAGCCCGCGCGCGAGAATTGTCGCGCGAGCTGCGCTGCATGGTCTGTCAGAACCAGTCGATCGACGATTCCGATGCGCCGCTCGCGCGCGACCTGCGGCTGCTTGTGCGGGAGCGGATCGCGGCCGGCGACAGCAATTCGCAGGTGCTCGATTTCCTGGTCGCGCGTTACGGCGAGTTCGTGCTGCTGAAGCCGCGTTTCGAACGGCAGACCATGCTGCTCTGGCTGCTTGCGCCGCTGCTGCTCGCCGGTGGTGGCTTTGCGCTGTGGCGGCAAAACCGCCGTCGCGCGCGGGACGGTGCGGATGTACCGACGCCGCCGCTGACACCGGACGAAGAGGCGAAGCTCGCCGCGTTGATGTCCGAAGACGCGAAGTCCTCTTGAGTCTACGTAGTGATACGTAGGGTCTCGGGCGGAGCGCGTTTCATGCTCTGTTGACCTTTGTCTGGAAGCTTGTCGCAAGATTCGATTCCAGATCTTGAGTCCTCAAGCTATGTTCACGAACAGCAATCTGACGATCCGCTTTCTGGTTGGCGCCGTCGTCGCTGCATTATTGTTCCTGCTGGGCATCGGCGGCGGCACCGGCTTCGTCGCCGTGCTCTATCTCAACAACGAGATCACCAGCCTGTCATCTGACTTTGCCGCGCTGAGCGGCCCTGTGCGCGACCACGCGATGCAGATCTACCAGCAGGCGCAGACCGCGTTCTCCTGGTTCCTGGTTGCCTGCGGCATGATCGCAATTATCGCCGTCGCGATCTGCCTTACCACATGGTTCGCCGTGCGAAACGGTATCCTCAATCCGCTGGCGGCGATCGTGCATGCCATGCGCGAGGTCGCCGACCAGAAGTTTGAGACACCGGTTCCGGGCCTCGGCGGCACCAACGAGATCGGGTTGCTCGCCGGAGCGCTCGAGGTGTTCAAGACCAACGGGCTCGAGCGGCGGCGTCTGACCGAGCAGCAATTGCACGAAGCGCAGCACCAGGCCAAACGGTCGAAATTCCTGGACGCGCGGATCAAGCGCTTCAACGAACTCGTCGCCAGCGTGGTCGACAGCGTGGCATCGTCGGCTGTGCACCTGAAGCGCAATGCCGAGACGCTGTCGCAGACTGTCAACGACACCAGCACAAAGGCCAATGCGGTCGCGAGCGGTGCGAGCCAGGCCAGCGCCAGCGTGCAGACGGTCGCGGGCTCGGCCGAGGAGATGACGACCTCGATCGGCACGATCAGCCGGCGCGTCACGGATGCGACCCAGCGCGCCGAGGGCGCCGCAACCCAGGCCGGAAAGAGCCGCGATACCATCCACGCGCTCTCGGATGCCGCCGACAAGATCGGCGAGGTCGTTCAGCTCGTGCAGGCGATCGCATCGCAGACCAATCTGCTCGCGCTCAACGCCACGATCGAGGCGGCGCGTGCAGGCGAGGCCGGCAAGGGCTTTGCCGTGGTGGCTTCCGAAGTGAAGAGCCTCGCGGACCAAACCAGCAAGGCGACCGAGGAGATCACCTCGCACGTCGCCAGCATCCAGGGCATCACCGCGGAGACGCGCGGCGCGATCGACGCCATCTCGAAGACGCTGTCGGAGATCTCGTCGATCATGTCCGGGATCGAGGTCGACACAGCCCAGCAGCGCAACGCCACGCAGGACATCAGCCGCAGCGTCCAGGACGCCGCGCGCGGCACGCTCGACGTCTCCAACCACATCGTCCAGATCACCTCGACGTCGGCGGAGACCGGCCGCATGGCTGCCGAGGCCCGGGATTCCGCCGTCGACCTGTCGCAGCAGGCCGAAACCCTGAAGCGTGAAGTTGATGAATTCATCGCCAGCGTTCGGGCGAGCTGAGAGCGCTTCGGCGCCGATCTCCGGAACCGTGTTAAGTTCCTGTCAGATCACGATTTTCGGTCTGCGCTAAACTGCCGCATGCCGGCACGGTGTTTATTACAAAAGTTTAACCCGCCCGTCAGCGCGCGGTAAGGCGCAAGTCCCCATGTTCAGGTCCGTAAAGGTGCCGCCATCAGGCACCACATGGATTTCTAGGCCCTGGAGACCTGCATGACCGACCGTCCCGACCTCACGAACCTTCCCTCCTACCGGCAGCCCCGCCGCTCGGTGTTGTCAGCCCGCAGGATCGCGCTGATGGCCTCGGTCGTCGCCGGTCTCGGCATCGCCGTCCACGGCTTCAGCCCGTCGACGTCGCCTGCGGACCTGTTCTCGAGCCCGGCGCACGCGCAGGTCAACAACGAAGTCAAGAAGGTCGAGCGTCCGATCGGTTTCGCCGACATCGTCGAGCGCGTGAAGCCCTCGGTGATCTCGGTCAAGGTCAACATCAAGGAGAAGGCCGCGAGCAACGATGACGGCGACGACGCGCAGTCGCCGTTCCAGCCGGGCTCGCCGATGGAGCGCTTCTTCCGCCGCTTCGGCGGTCCGGATGGCATTCCCGGCCTGAAGGGCGGTGGTCGTGGCCGCGTTGTGCAAGGCCAGGGCTCAGGCTTCTTCATCTCGGCTGACGGCTTTGCGGTGACCAACAACCACGTGGTCGACGGCGCCGACAAGGTCGAGGTCACCACCGATGACGGCAAGACCTACAGCGCCAAGGTGATCGGCACCGACCAGCGGACCGATCTCGCGCTGATCAAGGTCGAGGGCGGCTCGAACTTCCCGTTCGCCAAGCTCGCGGACAGCAAGCCGCGGATCGGCGACTGGGTGCTCGCGGTCGGCAATCCCTTCGGTCTCGGCGGTACCGTTACCGCGGGTATCGTCTCGGCCAGCGGTCGCGACATCGGCAACGGCCCCTATGACGATTTCATCCAGATCGACGCTCCCGTGAACAAGGGCAATTCCGGTGGTCCGGCGTTCGACACCAACGGCGAGGTGATGGGCGTCAACACCGCGATCTACTCGCCCTCCGGCGGCAGCGTCGGCATCGCCTTCTCGATCCCCGCCGCCACGGTGAAGAGCGTCGTCGCTCAGCTCAAGGACAAGGGCTCGGTCAGCCGCGGCTGGATCGGCGTGCAGATCCAGCCCGTCACCTCTGATATCGCGGACAGCCTCGGCATGAAGAAGGCCGAAGGCGCGCTGGTTGCGGAGCCTCAGAAGGATGGTCCGGCCGCGAAGGCGGGCATCGAATCCGGCGACGTGATCACGTCGGTCAACGGCGACTCCGTCAAGGATGCGCGCGAGCTCGCCCGCACCATCGGCGGCATGGCGCCCGGCGCGTCCGTGAAGCTCAACGTGCTGCACAAGGGCCAGGACAAGGTCGTGAACCTCACCCTGGGCCAGCTGCCGAACACGGTCGAGGCCAAGGCCGACACCGATAACGATAACGGCAAGGGCGCCAGCAAGGGCACCGACGTGCCGAAGCTCGGCATGACCGTTGCGCCCGCCAACTCCGTGGCCGGCGCCGGCAAGGACGGCGTCGTGGTCACCGAAGTCGATCCGAAGAGCGCCGCGGCCGAACGCGGCTTCAAGGAAGGCGACGTGATTCTCGAAGTCGGCGGCAAGAGCGTGAGCACCGCCGGCGACGTCCGCGACGCCATCAACACGGCGCGGACCGACAACAAGAACAGCGTCCTGATGCGCGTGAAGAGCGGCGGCCAGTCGCGCTTCGTCGCAGTGCCCATCGCCAAGGGTTAACGAGGGCTGAGTCTCAGGAAGCTTACGACGTGAAGGGTGTCGCCGGCATCAGTCGCCCCCGCCGCCGGCACTCTTCCGGGGAGCAGCGCAACGCTTGCTCCCCATACCTACCTTCCGGTGGAAATACGCCCCCCTCCGTCGGAAGGCCTAGGGCGGTGAGGTCCCCCCAGCTTCACCGCCCGCCTTTTTGACTACCCGGGTCTCGTTCACTCGGCTTGCATGCGATTGCCGCTCGCGCCATGTTTAGAGAAGGTTGACCTCCTTGACCGCCGCCGAACGCACGATGCGCCTCCTCATCATCGAAGACGACCGCGAATCCGCCGACTATCTCGTGAAGGCGTTTCGCGAGGTCGGGCACATTGCCGACCACGCCGCTGACGGCGAGGAAGGCCTCGCCATGGCCGAGGGCGGCGATTACGACGTGCTGGTGGTCGATCGCATGCTGCCCAAGCGCGACGGGCTGTCGCTGATCGGCGCGCTGCGCGACAAGGGCGACACGACGCCGGTTTTGATTCTCTCCGCGCTCGGTCAGGTCGACGACCGCATCAAGGGTCTGCGTGCCGGCGGCGACGACTATCTGCCAAAGCCCTATTCCTTCGCCGAGCTGCTGGCCCGCGTCGAGGTGCTGTCGCGCCGTCGCGGCGGACCCGCCGAGGACACGCTCTATCGCGTCGGCGACCTCGAGCTGGACCGGCTCTCCCACCGCGTCGCCCGCGGCAAGGACGAGCTGACGCTGCAGCCGCGCGAATTCCGCCTGCTCGAATATCTGATGAAGCATGCCGGCCAGGTGGTGACGCGCACCATGCTGCTGGAGAATGTCTGGGACTATCATTTCGATCCGCAGACCAACGTGATCGACGTGCACATTTCGCGGCTGCGCTCCAAGATCGACAAGGGCTTCGAGCGGCCGCTGCTGCACACGATCCGCGGCGCCGGGTACATGATAAGAGATGGCATTCGATAGAAGCCTTGAGCGCCGCTGCGGCGCACTGCATTCCTGCGCCCATGTGCTCGTCGGTGGGCTGCTGCGTCTCGGTGGTTGAGCATGGTCTGAAACCGCAATTGCCATTGCGGTCAGGGGCGGTCTACTTGAGAAAAGTAAAACATACCCCTTGAAGTTGTATGACGCTCGCTGCTATTGTTGGGCGATTTTAGATTTGATCTACGTCCCCGTTTTGTTTGAAGGGCAGCTCCCGTTAGATCAGTTCACCGGCTGGTTTTGCAGCCGATGTAACCCGAAGAACAATTGTGGGCGCGGCTCGAAATAGCCAGTCGTTTATTTGCTTCTCCGATCAGGAGTATGCGCATGTTGGATTCAATAACTGTTGAGGAAAAGAATTCGCTCCAGCGAGCTTGGTCTGGCGCTGCAATCACCGAAAGTACGCCAGCCGGTCCAGAGAAGGCGGCATTTCGCGGGGTCAACTTACGGCTTGACCTTTTGAAAGCTCTCCAAGCCACGTGGGAGACGATAAAGATCGCTGCCAAAGTCAAACTTGCCCTCTATACGGCGCCCGATTTGGCGACAATGCTAGAGATTGGAGTGGAATCGATCAGCGCGGCGCACACGATTCTTGAGTCGCTTGTTCAGACGATGCGTCCAATCGACTACGTCACCTACATAGTTCTCTCGCAAAAACCTGCTGGCATGACCCAAGCCGAGCTAGAGTCGGCTGTGAACGATTTGCTGGATCATGGAGAAAATCGCGATGAACTCTCCTGGTATCTCCGCATATCCGCTGATCGCTTCGCTCGAGCTAGCCAAGCCAGGCAAGGAAAATGGATGGACAAGGTCCTGGAAAAATTGTCCGACGTCGATATGATTGAGCGAGAGGGAGATCTCATAAGATTTAAATCGCGAAATTTCAAATTTGGTTGGCAGCCAGACTGAGGGACGGAACGGCGATGTTCAGTCCCAGTCTCATCTCTATGATGATTCACAGTCTTGGGCCGGGATCAAGCGAGCAATCTCTGTTCCCTCTGCCATTTCCAATTTCTCCAAAGCCGAAGTGTTTGGTTCGGTGTTCGTTGGAAGAAATAGCTAAAGAGCTGCTGTCCGTTATTCGCCACAGACCGGGTCCATGGCCCGCGCTTCCGGTCAATGGTCGTACGACTCGCTCCGTGGAAGAGTTGCTTGGAAGCGCTACAAAAGGTGCTATCGAGTATCGGAGATTTGAGACAGGACAGTTCTTTTGGGGACGGGTGCCGCTCGATCGGCTCAGCGATCTTTTTGCATCGTCGTACGCGGTTCCTTCTGATACCGAATATCTCGACCTGGGCACGCCGGTTCGTGCGTTAGGTAGCGGCTCAACATATGATCAGCGCTGTCGCGCCTTACTGGGAAAAGCTGCTGATTCGCCAAGCAATCTTGGCGGACGTCCTGCGAAAGTTGGCGCTGCCATAGTTGATATGGGGGTTACGTCGCTCGTCGCGCCCGATGACTATGGCGGAAAACTGCGGCATGCGGTGACTTCAGGAGTTGAGCTCTCGGACCACGCGGAAAAAGTGCTTTCCGTCCTGCTGGATCGCCTGGATCACAAAGGAGATTTGAAGGATACAACGATAAGCTGCGCCCTGGTCAAACCTCCTTCGCATCAGATCGGACTTGGGCGTCCATGCTTCGATCAAGCCTGCACGCCAGAAGTACTTAGCGCCTTGCAGGCTCTCGAGCCTCAACTGACCGCGGACGGGATTCCCGTTGCCGTCAATATGTCGCTAGGCACTCACGTAGGGCCGCACAATGGCTCTTCACCGCTTGAAGATTACATAGCCACGACATTCGTCACATCCGATCGTTACGTTGTCGCTGCTGCCGGTAATGAGGGGGGCAAGGGATGCTCCGGCAAGCGGACAATATTAGCAAATGAGCCTGAGTATCTCCCGCTACGCATCGCAGCGAATTGCAAGGAAGTCCTTGTCGAATTTTGGTGGGATGAATCTTCGGCCAAGGGGGTTTCGATCGACGCCGATATCTATGAAATCGTCGGAGGTGGTTCGCCCATCAACCATGGCACGCTGACGATCGATGGGTCGATCGCAGGCTCGCTTCTCACCACTGCTTCGATTGGCCTTCCAGGAACGCTCGCGACGCACTCCCTCTTCACGGCGAAATGCCAAAACAATTTCAGTTGCATTGCTTTCGCCCTGAGCGCGATAGGACTAGCGTCAGCATTGCCCCAGATGTTGGTGCGCTTCAAGTTGGAAGCGACACAGGATGTTGCGGTCAATAGCTGGATCGTGATTGCGGAGGATGCTTCTGGCGTTACAGCATTTGTGGAGGGGGGACCGGAGGGAAGCATCTCGGTGCCTGCTACAGAGGAAAAGGTTCTTAGCGTTGCTGGCCTGCGGGCTTCCGGTCAAATGTGGGAAGGTTCATCCCGAGGGCCGTCGGCCGAGTATGATAGAACGCGAAATCCTACCGGGTCTCCTTACATGGCGCACCTGGCCGATCTTGCCGGAGGAGAATATGGAACCAGCTTTGCGAGTCCTCGTGCATGCGCTGATGCTGTCGTGACGCTTAATTCGGCCAAGCGTTCAAAGTGCACGGATGTTGCTACGTTACTGGTCGAGACCTACGGACTTAAGGCATTGCCGAATTGGAATCCTCGGTTTGGATACCATAAGCAGAAGAGCTAAATTGCGGTACTCCGTAACCCGCACCGTTGCGTTCCTTCAATTCCGATCAGCTTTGCCGATTTTGGCTTACGAACGCCAGAGCCGCGGCCGAGGACAAGGCGGCATCTGCGGTAAGCATTCTTCAAGTGTGGCGGTCCCCCGCACCCGCCACTTTTCCGGACTGCTGGTTAGAAGGGCGGCGCGACCAGAGTAGGGCGCCAGCTTTCTTCGATTTAATTTGGTTAGAGCCCAGCAACACTGTATGGCATAATTAGCGAGACTAAATCATTGAAACAAAGTCGGAAATTGGGGCGCCGGCTTTCCTGTCGTCGCATCGGGTTCTGGACGGATGTATAATCGTGACGGCATTCGGTAAACTCGTCCGCACCACGGCATTCCGGCTGACGCTGGTCTACCTGTTCCTGTTCGCGATTTTCGCGGCCTCGCTGCTCGGCTATTTCGCCTGGAATACGCGGCGGCTGATTACCGAAGAGATCACGCAGACGGTGAATGCCGAGACCTCGGAGATCAACGAGATCTACGGCCGTCGCGGCCTGTTCTTCGTCGCGCGTGCAATCGAGTACCGGTCGTTGCGGCCGGGCGCCAATCTCTACCTCCTGACCTCGCCCACCGGCCAGGCGATCGCCGGCAATGTCGGCTCGCTGGCACCGGGCGTGATGGCGACCATTGGCTGGTCCGAGACCGCCTATCGGCGGATCGAGGATACGGATGACCGCGACCATCGCGCGCTCGTTCGGGTCACCGAATTGGAAAATGGCTTTCGCCTTTTGATCGGCCGCGACCTCGCCGAGCGGCGGCGGCTGTTCGGCATCGTCGCCAAGGCCGCGCAATGGTCGATCTTGATCGTCGTCGTGCTCGGCCTCGGCGGCGGCGTCTTCGTCGCGCGCAGGGTGTTGACGCGCATCGACGCGATGTCCGGCACGGCGCACCGCATCATGATCGGCGATCTCAGCGAGCGCCTGCCGGTCGGGCGCAGCGGCGACGAGCTCGACCGCCTCGCCGAGAACCTCAACGCCATGCTCGAGCGGATCGAGGCGCTGATGTCGGGGCTCAAGGAGGTCTCCGACAACATCGCCCATGACCTCAAGACGCCGCTGACACGGTTGCGCAACCGCGCCGAGGAGGCGCTGGCGAAATCCGGTTGCGAGGCCGACTATCGCGCCGCGCTGGAGCGGACCATCGAGGAGTCCGACGGGCTGATCCGCACCTTCAACGCGCTTCTGATGATCGCACGCGCGGAGTCCGGTCAGGCGCGCGGCAACATGGACGATTTCGATGCCGCCGACGTCGCAGGCGGCATTCACGAGCTCTACGAGCCGCTCGCCGAGGACGACGGCATGACCTTGAAGGTCAAGACGGAAGCAGCGCCCATCCACGGCAATCGCGAATTGATCAGCCAGGCGCTCGCCAATCTGGTCGAGAATGCGATCAAGTACGGCAAGCCGGCCGCGCAGCCGGCGGGGTCAGTGGTTAGCATGGACTCGAGGCAGATCACGATCGAGGCGAGGCGCGAAGGCGATCAGGTGCTACTCAGCGTCACCGATCGGGGCCCCGGAATTCCGGAAGGCGATCGCAAGCACGTCGTCGAGCGCTTCGTGCGGCTGGAAGCGAGCCGCACCATGCCCGGCTCCGGCCTCGGCCTCAGCCTCGCGTCTGCCGTGGCCACATTGCACGGTGGCGAATTGCGGCTGAGCGATGCCCAGCCCGGTCTTGTCGCCACGCTGGTGCTGCCGGCACGCGCGGGGGCCGGCGACAGGGTTGCTCCTCCAGTAGCGGATGTGCCACAGAAGGTGGCATGAACCACTCCGCGCCGGGAAACGCGGACAAGCATGGTGAGAGCCTGGCCGCGCGCTTCGCGGAGGCTCCCCATATTGCCGCTTCCGCATCAGACGAACGACGCTTTGAAGGCTGGCTGGCCGGGCTCGAGCCGGCACCATCAGCCCGTCTGGACGCGCTGCTGGTCCATCCGCTTGTCCGGACTATTCTCGCCGCCATCGCGGAATTCTCGCCTTATTTGTTCGATCTGGTGCGCGCCGATCCGATCCGCCTGATCCGATTGCTCGAATGCGATCCGGATGCGCATCTCGCCGCGCTGATCGCGGAGGCGAGGGGTGCCGTGATTGCCGCACCTGACGAGGCCGAGGTGATGCGGCTGCTTCGCCGCATGAAGGCGGAGGCCGCGCTGCTGATCGCGCTGTGCGATATCGGCGGGGTCTGGCCGGTGATGCGGGTGACGGCGGCATTGACCGATCTCGCGGTTTCCTCGGTGCAGGCGGCGCTCCAGTACCTGCTGCGTCAGGAAGCCGCACGCGGGAAAATTCTGCCGCCCGATCTGGAAGCGCCGGAGGTCGGCTGCGGCCTGATCGTTCTCGCCATGGGCAAGATGGGCGCCGGCGAGCTGAACTATTCCAGCGACATCGATCTTATTGTGTTCTTCGACCCCGATGCCACGACGCTTGTGCCCGATATCGAGCCGCAGCCGTTCTTCGTCCGGGTGACGCAAGGCATGGCGCGCATCCTCCAGCAGCGCACCTATGACGGTTACGTGTTCCGCGTCGATCTGCGGCTGCGGCCCGATCCATCCTCGACGCAAGTCGCGATCTCGCGCGACGCCGCGCTGAACTATTACGAGCGGGAAGGGCGCACCTGGGAGCGCGCCGCGATGATCAAGGCGCGGGCGTGTGCCGGCGACCCCAGAGCGGGCGAGGCGCTGCTCGCCGAAATCGCACCCTTCGTCTGGCGCAAGCATCTCGACTTCGCTGCGCTTGCCGACGTGCACGACATGAAGCGCCAGATGCAGACCTATCGCGGCCAGAGCGAGATCGCGGTCGAGGGTCACAACGTCAAGGTCGGCCGCGGGGGCATCCGCGAGATCGAGTTCTTCGCCCAGACCCAGCAGCTGATCGCGGGCGGCCGCCATCCGGAGCTGCGGGTACGGCCGACGCTGGCCGCGCTCAATATCCTCGCCGCTCGCAACTGGATCACCTCTGCGGCCCGCGACGAGCTGACCACGGCCTATGAATTCCTGCGCCGGGTCGAACATCGTCTCCAGATGATCGCCGACGAGCAGACCCATGCGCTGCCGGAGGACAAGGAGGCGGTCGAGCGCTTCGCCTGGTTCTTCGGTTATGCCAGCCGCGAGGCCTTCGCGCGCGACCTGTTGCGCCAGCTCGAGATCGTCCAGGGGCATTACGAAAAGCTGTTCGAGGGCGATGATCCCACCGGCACGGCAAGCCTGCCGGCGATCGACTATCGCGCCGGTCCCGATGATCCGCGCCTGCTTCAGCACTTGACGACGCTCGGCTTCAAGAAGCCCGCTGCCGTGGCCCAGACCGTCTGCGACTGGCTCACCGGCGACTATCGCGTATTCCGCAACAAGCAGACGCGCAGCGCTTTCGTCGAGTTCGTGCCGGCTTTGATAGAGGGCCTGGCGCATGCGGAGGAGCCGGACCGCGCGGTGACGGCATTCGATCACTTCCTGAGGGCGCTCCAGCGCGGCGGCAGGCTGATCACGCTGCTGAGCCAGAACCGCGATCTCGTCGCGCTGGTGGCGCTGGTGCTTGGCGCGGCGCCCCGGCTCGGCGAGATGCTGGCGCGGCAACCGCAGTTGATGGACGGTCTGATCGATCCGCGCTTCTTCGGCGCTATGCCGGATCGTCAGGAATTGTCGGCACGGCTTGCGACCACGGTGCAGGACGCGGGCTCCTATGAGGAGTTTCTGGATCGGCTGCGCCTGTTCGGACAAGAGAGCCTGTTCCTGATCGGCACGCGCATCTTGTCCGGCACCGTCTCGGCGCAGCAGGCGAGCACGGCTTTTGCCGACGTCGCCGAGGGCATCGTTCACACCGTGCACGGTCTCGTCGCCGATCGCTTTGCTGCCCAGCACGGCCGGATCAAGGGGCAGGAGACGGCGATCATCGCCATGGGCCGGCTCGGCAGCCGCGAGATGACCGCGTCATCGGATCTCGATCTGATCCTGCTGTACGATTTCGACAGCGATAATCCGGACTCGGACGGCGAGAGGTCACTGCAGGGCGCGCACTATTTCGCTCGCCTCACCCAGCGCCTGATCAGCGCCTTCACGACCCGCACCAATTACGGCGTGCTCTACGAGATCGACATGCGGCTGCGGCCCTCGGGGCGCGCAGGTCCCGTGGCATCGAGCCTTGTCTCCTTCGCGGACTACCAGGCCAATGAGGCCTGGACCTGGGAGCACATGGCATTGACGCGCGCGCGCGTGGTGTCGGCGTCGGGAGAATTCACGGCGCGCATCGAGAGCATCATCCGCGACGTCCTGACCCGCCGTCGCGATCCGGTCACCACCGCCAACGACGTCGCCGACATGCGCCGCGCGATCGCGCAGGAGAAGGGCGAGACCGATTATTGGGACTTGAAGTACGCGTCGGGCGGCATGGTCGATATCGATTTCATCGCCCAATATCTCCAGCTCGTCCATGCCCACGACAAGCCTGACATTCTCGATGTCTCGACGGTGCAGGTGCTGGAGAATGCAGCCAGACTCGGCGTTCTGCCGCAGTCGGAAGCGGAGATCCTGCGGGCGGCCGCGCGGCTCTACCACGATTTGACGCAGATCCTGCGGCTCTGCGTCAGCGACCGCTTCAAGCCGGAAACGGCGGGCACCGATCTTCAGCGCGTGATGGCGCGCGCCGGCGATGCGCCGGATTTTTCCTCGCTGGAGGCGCGCGTGAAGGAGACGCAAAGCGAGGTGCGGAGCGTGTTCAGTGCGCTTCTGGAAGGGAAGCCGTCTGCTTGAGCGAGGTGAGGGCTTCGAGCACGTTCGGCTCCAGGCCCGCGCCGCCGGCATCGAGATGTGCGAAGATCGCGCGCTTCATCCGGGGATCCCAGAATTTCTTGATGTGGTCGGCGATGCCTGGCACGGCCTTGTCGTGGCCCTGGCTGCGGAAGAAGGTGCCGATCTGGTTGGCCATGTAGACGAGGCGGTCAGGCGACGACATCGATGATCTCCTGAGCACAATGAGCCGCGACGCGGCCCTGGTGCGTGAACACTTCAAACCCGTCGCTGCGGGCAATTGCAATCAGCGTGATGCCGGCAGCCTCCGCGGTGCGGACCGCAAGCGCGGTCGGTGCGGAGACCGCGACCATCACAGGCGCACCGATCGCAGCCGTCTTCTGCACCATCTCGACCGAGACGCGGCTCGTCAGCAACACCATGCCGGCGCTTGCATCCGTGCGGCTGCGGGCCAGCGAGCCCGCGAGTTTGTCGAGTGCGTTGTGGCGGCCGACATCTTCGCGCAGCGCCACGATGCCGTTCGGCGGCGACCAGAACGCGGCGGCGTGAACCGCGCGGGTCTGCATGTTGATCGATTGAAGGGGAGCGATCGCCTGCATCGCAATCATGATCTGTTGCGGCGTGAATATCTGACCCTCTCGCACGATCGCCGCGGGCCGTATGGCCTCGGCGATGGACTCGACGCCGCAGATGCCGCAGCCGGTGGGACCTGCGATGTGGCGGCGGCGCTCGCTGATGCGCGCGGCGTTCTCTGACTCCAACCACATGCGCAGCTCGATGCCGTCATCGAGACGGACTACATCGAGCGACTTGATGTCGTCGACCGATTTGATGATGCCTTCGTCCAGGCTGAAGCCGACGGCGAAATCTTCGAGGTTCTGCGGCGTCCCCATCATGACGGCATAGGTGCCGCCATTATAGGTCAGCGCCAGCGGCGTCTCCTCCGGGACCAGCCGTGTCCCTTCCGACGTGACACCGTCGCGCCAGTTTTCGCGGTCGATAGCCTGGACCGGCACGTGCATGCGGTTACTCCGCGGCCTCAGCGGGCGCGATGCGGCGGGAGTGCCGGGCCTGCTCGTCGTAGCTCTTCTGCCAATCGGACGGCCCGTTCGAGGGCGAGATCTGCACCGCCGTGACCTTGTATTCCGGGCAGTTGGTGGCCCAGTCCGAATAGTCTGTGGTGATGACGTTGGCCTGCGTGTCCGGGTGGTGGAAGGTGGTGTAGACGACGCCAGGCGAGACGCGGTCGGTGATTTCAGCGCGCAGCGTGGTCTCGCCGGCCCGGCTCGTCAGACGCACCCAGTCGCCGTCGCGCACGCCGCGGAGCTCGGCGTCGTGCGGATGGATCTCGAGCCGGTCCTCGCCATGCCAGACCACGTTCTCGGTGCGCCTTGTCTGCGCGCCGACATTGTACTGGCTGAGGATGCGGCCCGTGGTGAGCAGCAGCGGGAAGCGGGGGCCGGTGCGCTCGTCGGTTGCGACATATTCGGTGACGATGAACTTGCCCTTGCCGCGGACGAAGCCGTCGATATGCATCACTGGCGTGCCTTCCGGCGCCTTCTCGTTGCAGGGCCACTGCACCGAGCCGAGTTCGTCGAGCTTGGCGTAGGAGACACCGGTGAAGGTCGGCGTCAGCGCCGCGATCTCGTCCATGATCTCGGAGGGATGGCTGTAGTTCATCTCGAAGCCCATCGCCTTGGCGAGGCCGATGGTAACCTCCCAGTCGGCCATGCCGTTCTTCGGCGTCATCACCTTGCGCACGCGCTGGATGCGGCGCTCGGCGTTTGTGAAGGTGCCGTCCTTCTCGAGGAAGCTCGAGCCGGGCAGGAAGACGTGAGCGTAGTTCGCGGTCTCGTTCAGGAAGAGGTCGTGGACGATGACGCACTGCATCGCCGACAGCGCCGCCACGACGTGCTTGGTGTTGGGATCGGACTGGAGAATGTCCTCGCCTTGCACATAGAGGCCCATGAACGTGCCTTCGATAGCAGCATCGAACATGTTGGGAATGCGCAGGCCCGGCTCCGGGTTGAGCTTGACGTTCCAGAGCGCCTCGAACTGGTCGCGCACGGCATCGCCCGAGATATGACGATAGCCGGGCAGCTCGTGCGGGAACGAGCCCATGTCGCAGGAGCCCTGCACGTTGTTCTGGCCGCGCAGCGGGTTCACGCCGACGCCGGGACGGCCGATATTGCCGGTCGCCATCGCGAGGTTCGCAATCGCGATCACGGTGGTCGAGCCCTGGCTGTGCTCGGTGACGCCGAGGCCGTAATAGATCGCACCGTTGCCGCCGGTGGCGTAGATGCGGGCGGCTTCGCGCAGCACGTTCGGATCGACGCCGGTCAGGATCGCGGTCGCTTCCGGGCTGTGCCTGGGCTGGGCCACGAAGGCGGCCCATTCCTCGAATTCGCTCCAGTCGCAGCGCTCCCGCACGAAGGCTTCGTTGACCAGCCCCTCGGTGACGATGACATGTGCCAGCGCCGTCACGACGGCGACGTTGGTGCCGGGCATCAGCGGCAGATGCAGCGCCTTCACATGCGGCGATTCCACCATCTCGGTGCGGCGAGGATCGATCACGATCAGCTTTGCGCCTTGGCGCAGCCGCTTCTTCAGGCGGGAGGCGAACACGGGGTGAGCCGAGGCCGGATTGGCGCCGATGATGACGGCAACGTCGGTGTCCTCGACCGAGTCGAAGTCCTGTGTGCCGGCCGAGGTGCCGAAGGTCTGGGACAGGCCATAGCCGGTCGGCGAGTGGCAGACGCGGGCGCAGGTGTCGACGTTGTTGTTGCCGAAGCCGGCGCGGATCAGCTTCTGCACCAGATAGGTTTCTTCATTGGTGCAGCGGGAGGAGGTGATGCCGCCGATGGCATCGCGCCCGTACTTCGTCTGGATGCCGCGCATCTTGGCGGCGGCAAACGAGAACGCCTCGTCCCAGGACACCTCCTTCCAGGGATCCTCGATCCGCTCGCGGATCATCGGCTTGAGAATGCGTTCCTTGTGGTTGGTATAGCCCCAGGCGAAGCGGCCCTTGACGCAGGAATGGCCGCGATTGGCCTTGCCGTCCTTGTACGGCACCATGCGCACCACTTCCTCGCCGCGCATCTCCGCCTTGAAGGCGCAGCCGACGCCGCAATAGGCGCAGGTGGTGACGACGGAGTGCTCGGGCTGGCCGATCTCGATCACGGATTTTTCCGTCAGCGTTGCGGTCGGGCAGGCTTGCACGCAGGCGCCGCAGGACACGCATTCGGAACCAAGAAAGCTCTCGCTCATGCCGGGCGAGACGCGGCTGTCGAAGCCGCGGCCAGAAATGGTCAGTGCGAAGGTGCCCTGCACCTCTTCGCAGGCGCGGACGCAGCGCGAGCAGACGATGCACTTCGAGGGATCGTAGGTGAAGTAGGGGTTGGACTCGTCCTTCGGCATCCAGGCGGGATTGACCTCGCCATGGGTCTTGGCGAAGACGTGGTTCTCGCCCTCATAGCCGTAGCGTACTTCGCGCAAGCCCACCGCGCCGGCCATGTCCTGCAATTCGCAATCGCCATTGGCGCCGCAGGTGAGGCAGTCGAGCGGATGGTCGGAGATGTAGAGCTCCATCACGCCCTTGCGCAGCCTCTTCAGCCGTTCGCTCTGGGTGTGGACGACGAGGCCGTTCAGCACGGGCGTGGTGCAGGAGGCCGGCGTGCCGGCGCGGCCCTCGATCTCGACGACGCAAAGCCGGCAGGAGCCGAACGCGTCGACCATGTCGGTCGCGCAGAGTTTCGGGATCTGGTGGCCAGCATCCATCGCGGCGCGCATGATCGAGGTGCCCTCGGGCACCGTGACCTCGTTGCCGTCGATGGTCAGCGTGACCATCGTGGTCGATTTGGAACGCGGCGTGCCGAAGTCGATTTCTTCGATCAGAGACATTGTCGTTCTCCTATTCCGCGGCCTGAAGCGTGGTCGGGGCCGGGATAAAATCTTCCCGGAAGTGCTTCAATGCGCTGAGCACGGGGTAGGGCGTGAAGCCGCCGAGTGCGCAGAGCGAGCCGAATTTCATGGTGTTGCAGAGGTCTCCGACCAGCGCGAGGTTTTCAGCCACGCGTTCGCCGTTGATGATCTTCTCGATGGTCTCGACGCCGCGGGTCGAGCCGATCCGGCAGGGCGTGCACTTGCCGCAGGATTCGACGGCGCAGAATTCCATGGCGAAACGTGCCTGCTTGCGCATGTCGACGCTGTCGTCGAACACGACGATGCCGCCATGGCCGATCAGGCCGTCGCGCGCCGCGAAGGCCTCGTAGTCGAACGGCGTGTCGAACAGGGCGCGGGGGAAATAGGCACCGAGCGGGCCACCGACCTGCACCGCGCGCACCGGGCGTCCCGTGAACGTGCCGCCGCCGATGTCGTCGACGAGCTCGCCCAGCGTCACGCCGAACGCCGTCTCGAACAAGCCGCCGTGGCGGATGTTGCCCGCGAGCTGGATCGGCATCGTGCCCCGCGAGCGCCCCATGCCGAAATCGGCATAGGCCTTGGCGCCTTCGGCGAGGATGAAGGGGATGGCCGCAAACGACAGCACGTTGTTGATGACGGTCGGTTTGCCGAACAGGCCGTAATGCGCCGGCAGCGGCGGTTTTGCGCGCACCAGGCCACGACGGCCTTCGAGGCTCTCCAGCAGCGAGGTCTCCTCGCCGCAAACGTAAGCGCCGGCGCCGACGCGCACTTCCATGTCAAAGCTATAGGTCGAACCGCCGATCTTGTCGCCGAGATAGCCGCCACGCCGCGCTGCCTTGATCGCGGCATTCATCGCCTCGACCGCATGCGGATATTCGCTGCGGATGTAGATGTAGCCTTTGGTGGCGCCGACGGTGATGCCGGCGGTGGTCATGCCCTCGATGACCAGGAAGGGATCGCCTTCCATGATCATGCGATCGGCAAAGGTCCCGCTATCGCCTTCGTCGGCATTGCAGACGATGAATTTGCGGTCGGCCTTGGCCTGCGCCACCGTCTTCCATTTGATGCCGGTCGGGAAGCCTGCGCCGCCGCGGCCGCGCAGGCCCGACGCCGTCACTTCGTTGAGGATCGCGTCCGGGCCGAGCGACAGCGCGCGCTCAAAACCTTTGTAGCCGCCATGGGCGCGGTAGTCGTCGAGCGAGCGCGGATCGATCACGCCGCAGCGGGCGAAGGTGAGGCGGGTCTGGCGCTTCAGCCAGGGGATTTTGTCGGCGATGCCGAGCCGCAGGGCGTGCGGACCATTGTTCGCCATGGATTCAAGCACGGAGGCGACGTCCTCGGTGCCGACGGGGCCGTAGGCAACGCGGCCCCCAGGCGTCGCCACCTCGATCATCGGCTCCAGCCAATGCAATCCGCGCGAGCCGGTCCTGATGATCTCGATCGACAAGCCACGCTGCTGCGCGATCTGTTCGAGCGCTGTGACGACTTCATCGGCACCGACTGCAACGGCCGTCGCATCCCGGGGAACGAAAATCTTCATGTTCATCGCTGCGCCTCCGCAACCAGCGCATCGAGGCGCTTCTCGTCGAGCCGGCCGACGAGGCGACCGTCGAGCATCGCCGACGGCGCGGTCGAGCACAGGCCGAGGCAGTAGATCGGCTCCAGCGTGACCCGATCATCCGCTGTGGTGTTGCCAAGCGAAACGCCGAGCTTCGATTCAGCGCGCGCGGCCAGCGCATCGCCGCCGGCGGCCTGGCAGGCCTCGGCGCGGCACAGCTTCAGCACGTGGCGGCCGGCCGGCTTGTGGCGGAAGTCATGATAGAACGTAAAGACGCCATGGACCTCGGCGCGCGACAGGTTCAGCGCCTGCGCCACCATGGGAATCGCGGCCTCCGGCACGAAGCCGAATGCTTCCTGGAGAGCGTGCAGAATCACCAGCGTCGCGCCTTCCTGGCTGGCATGTTCGGCGATGATCTCCGCGCCGCGCGTCTCGTCCCAAGGTTCAAAAACCGCTGTCATTCTTCGTTCTCAGATTGAGCGTCCCTTTCGCGCAAACTATTTGGAATCATTCGAAGATCAATAAAGCTGTCTCATGCTGCGATTGCGAATTCAGATCGATTGGAAAGTGCAATCGATCGATACGATCGCGTAATGAAACTTGTATCGAGTGCCGGTTTTTGCGTGTTGGCGCAGGCCCGGCGTGATAGCTTGCATGCCACGATGGAATTCGAGAGGACGGACGGTTGATCGACAAGCTTGAACTGCTGCTGGCGCTGGCCAAAGAGCGGCATTTTGGACGGGCGGCAGAAGCCTGCGGCGTCACCCAGCCGACCATGTCGACCGGGCTGAAGCAGCTCGAGGAGATCCTCGGCGTGATGCTGGTCCAGCGCGGCTCCCGTTTCCAGGGTTTCACCCCCGAGGGCGAGCGGGCGCTCGACTGGGCGCGGCGCATCGTCGGCGATGCCCGCGCCATGCGCGACGAGATCAACGGACTGAAGCATAAGCTCTCCGGCGAGATCCGCATCGCGGCGATCCCGACGGCGCTCGGCATGGTTGCGTCGCTGACGACGCCGTTCCGTGCGCGGCATCCCGAGGTGCGTTTCAGCATCCGCTCGACGACCTCATCGGAGGTGCTGGGACTTCTCGAAAATCTCGAGGTCGATGCGGGGCTGACCTATATCGAGAACGAGCCGATCGGCAAGGTGCGCACCATTCCGCTCTACAACGAGAGCTATCGCCTGCTCACCGCGCCCGACGGGATGTTCGGGGACCGCGAGACGGTGACCTGGACCGAGGTCGGGCAGGTGCCGCTGTGCCTGCTGACGCCTGATATGCAGAACCGCCGCATCATCGACCGTGCGCTGCGCTCGGTCGGCGCCGAGGCGACGCCGACGCTGACCTCGAACTCGCTGCTGGTGCTGTTCACCCACGTCAAGACCGGGCGGTGGGCGAGCGTGATGCCGGCCAAGCTCGCCGAGACGCTCGGCCTGTCCGACAAGGTGCGCACCATCCCGATCGTCGACCCCGAGGTCAATTACAGCATTGGCCTGGTGATCCCGCAGCGTGATCCGATGACGCCGCTGATTGCAGCACTGGTCAATATCGCCCGCGAAGTGGCGCCGACGTTGCAATCGTAAGATTCAGGCCGCCGCCGATATCCCGGACGCCGCCTTGATGGCGTCGCGCGGTAGCGTCACGCGGACGACGGTGCCGACTTCCAGCCTGGAGCGCAGCTTCATCGAGCCGCCATGGAGCTGTGCCAGCGAGCGGGCGATTGCGAGCCCGAGGCCGGAGCCGTGATAGGTCTTGGTGAGCTGGCTCTCGACCTGCTCGAACGGACGGCCGAGCCGCGCCAGCGAGTGCGGCGCGATGCCGATGCCGGTGTCGGCGATCATTAGCACGATCCTGTCCTCGAGCTGCCGGCTGCGCACCACGATGCGGCCGCCGTCGGGCGTGAACTTCACGGCGTTGGAGAGCAGGTTGACGACGATCTGCTTGGTGGCCCGGCGGTCGGCGACGACGGCGATCGATTTCTCGATGTCCGCATCCAGCGTGAGGTTCTTGTCCTGGGCCCGGCCGGCGACGACGCGTAAGGATTCGGCCAGCGTCCGCGACAGGTCGAGCTCTTCCATGTCGAGCTTCATGCGGCCGGCCTCGATCTTGGACATGTCGAGGATGTCGTTGATGACCTCGAGCAGGTAGTGACCGCTGGTCAGGATGTCGTGGCAGTATTCCTGATACTTCTCGCTGCCGAGCTCGCCGAACATGCCCGAGCCCATGATCTCGGAGAAGCCGATGATGGCATTGAGCGGCGTGCGCAGCTCGTGGCTCATATTGGCGAGGAACTTCGACTTGGTCTGGTTGGCTTCCTCGGCGCGGGTCTTTTCGCGCTGGTACTTCTCGGCGAGGTCGGCAAGCTCGATGGTCTGGCGCTCCAGCGCCGCCTGCGAGCGCTTGAGGTCGATGACGGTGGCGCGCAGGCGCAGATCGTTGTCGACGAGCTTCTGCTCGTGCTCCTTGATGCGGGTGATGTCGGTGCCGACAGAGACGTAGCCGCCGTCCTTGGTGCGGCGCTCGCTGATATGCAGCCAGCTGCCGTCGTCGAGCTGGGCCTCGAAGGTGCGGGCGCCCGGACCCTGGCTCGAGTTCTCGTTGTGGCGGGTGCGGACCTCGGGCATGCGGCCGACTTCCAGCACGGTCTCGTAGGAGGTGCCGGGGATCACCGCGGTGTCAGGCAGCTTGTGCAGGCGCTGGAAGTGCGAATTGCAGAGCACGAGGCGGTCGCTGGCGTCCCACAGCACGAAGGCTTCCGGAATGGTCTCGATCGCATCGCGCAGCCGAAGGTCGGCTTCCACGGTGCGCTCGGCGAGGCTCTTCTGCTCGGTGATGTCGACTGCGATGCCGATCAGGTGCATGCCGGCATCGCTGGCGCCGCGGGTCCGCTCGCAGCGGACGCGGAGCCAGATCCAGTGGCCGTCGACATGCTGCATGCGGAAGGTCTGGTCGATGTGGTCGATCTTCCCGGAGATCAGCTGGTCGGCGATCGCGAACAGGTCGATGTCGTCGGACTTCACCAGCGCGTTGACCTCGCCGAAAGTGAGCAGCTCGTTGCGGCCGTCGAGGCCGAGCATCGAGAACATCGATTGCGACCAGAAGATCCGGCCGCGCGACAGGTCCCAGTCCCACAGGCCGCAGCGGCCGCGGTTGAGCGCGGTGTCGATGCGGCCGCGCACCGCGTCGTTGATCAGGTCGCCTTCCCTGGCGCGGGTCGACTGCCAGTGGAATGCGAAGCCGAGGATCAGGACGACGAAGCCTGTCGTCGCCGACAGCGTCACCGACAGCGCCGCGTCCGAACCCCAGATCGGCTCGTTGCGCTCCTGGATCACCGTGACGAGACCCGGCAGCGACTTGATCGGCCGCGAGGTCGCCAGCGCCGCATTGCCATCGGGCAGTGTCATGTCCACGACGTTGTTGTCGCGCGGCGGCGCCGCGAGCAGCTGTGCGGTGGTGATCGCATCGAGCAGGCGGTCGTTGCCGGCTGGATCGCTGTCGATCGGAATGCGGGCGAGGATGCGGCCGTTGACGCCGGCCGAGGTGACGACGACATGGCGGCCCGAGAGCCTGGACTTCGTCGGGATCATGTCGGGCAGCAGCGTCGGCAGGTTCTCGATGGTCTTCAGCCGCTCGGCGCGGACAGAGGCGGCGCGGTCGATCCGCTCGGCGAGCAGTTCGGCGAGCATCGAGATGTCGTTCTGGATCACCAAGCGCTTCTGGCGCGTCTGGTCGACGACCTGAACGAACGCGCCGAGGCAGATCGTGATGAGGAAAGCGATGATGAGCGTCGGCACGGCGCGACGTAGCGCCGGCTCCGCGATCAGGAGCCGATGATAGGCAGGTTTCGCGATCGATTGCGCCAATCCCTTGATCGAATCGGATTGGACGCACGCGTTCGCGGCGTCTGCACGCGCCATGCCTTCGGCCCCCTGAAAACCTGTCTGCAACTAAGTTCGAAAGCAGCCCCACAACGCTTTCGAATCACAGCGATTTGAATCCAGTTTGCGCAGGCTGTCGAGAGTCAACGAAAGGTTAACGCGAAATAATTCTTATCCAATGCAGAGTTTGCGCGCGTTCTACTCCGCAAACTCACGTGCATCGGGAGTCCGAAACGAGAACGTGTGACTCCTCGCGTTCCGCCTCACGCGCGCGGCGGCTCGGCGTGGCTGATGACGCGCTTCACGCTCGGGAACGCACGGCGCAAGCGGCGCTCGATCGCATCGACATGCTCGTGCACCTTGATCACGCTCATCGACGGCGTGGCGCGGCAGTGGAAGTTGACGATCTCGCCGGCGTCGGTGTTGCGGACACGCACATTATGGATGTCGTGGATCTCGCCGCCGGCGGCATATTCGGTCAGCGCGGCGGCGATGGTCTGCACCCGCTCCGTCACGGCATCGACGCCGAACGGCAGTTCCGGTTCCAGCGGCTCGATATGGACGTCGACTTCGACGTCAGCGCCGAACTCCTCCTGGATGCTGCGTTCCAGCGTGTTGGCGATGTCGTGGGCGGCCTCGAGCTGCATGCCGGCGTCAACCTCGAGGTCGATGCTGACGATCAGCTTGGCTCCGAGATCGTGCACCGTGACGTGGTGGATGGCGAGGCCTGAATTATGTGCGATCACCATGATGCGATCGCGCACGGTCTCGTTGTCGCGCGCGACCGGCACCGCAGTGAAGGTGAGGTCGGCATCGTCGAACGCCTTGCTGACGGCGGCCTCTGCGTTGCGCTTGATCTCCTCGACGCGGTCGATCGGGTAGGTCCTGGGTACCTTGACGATGCTGTCGATGAAGGTGGTCGCCCCGACCATGCGCACGCGCAACCGGTCGACGTCGATCACGCCGGGCACGCTGCGAATCGCGGCGGTGGCCTTTTCCTGTGCCCCTTCCGGGGCGCGGTCGACCAGCGTGTGCACCGTTGAGCTTGCCATCCGCAGGCCGAGCAGGGCGATCATCACCGCCACGGCCGCGGCGGCGGCCGCGTCACCCCACCAGAAGCCGAAGGCCGCGAGAACGAGGCCGACGATGACGGCGCACGAGCCCATCACGTCGGACGCAAAGTGCAGCGCATCCGCAGCCAGGGCCTCGCTCCTCGTCTCTCGCGCGGCGCGGTGCAGGGCGCGGGCGCGCCAGAGGTTGACGAGGATGTCGATCACCAGCACCACGAACGGCACGGCCGAGATCGTCGGCGGCGGAGTTCCCTCGCGCAGCCGGCTGTAAGATTCGACCAGGATGCCGCCGGCCAGCACATAGAGCAGCGCGGTCACGCCAAGCGCGGAGATGCTCTCGAGCTTGCCGTGGCCGTAATGATGCTCGTCGTCGGCCGGCTTGTCCGACACCCGCACCACCGCCCAGGTGATGATGGTCGCGACCAGGTCGATCGAGGAGTGCAGTGCCTCGGAAATCAGCGCCAGCGATCCGATCGCAATGCCGACCACGAACTTGGCCGCCGCCATGCCGCCGCTGGCGAGGATCGAGATGGCCGCGACCGATGTCTTGTCATGTTGTCCGCTCATGGCGCAGGATTTAGCAGGGCATTCGCGAACATCAAGCGACGATCCACAGACGTAGTCGCGAGTGAGTTGCAGGAGCGAATGCGCCCTGAAGTCCCGTCATTCCGGGACGCCGCAGGCAAACCCGGAATTTCGAGATTCCGGGTTCGATGCTTCGCATCGCCCGGGAATGACATGATCCTACACGGTCACCACGATCTTCCCCAGATGCTTGTTGGCCTCCATGTGCTCGAACGCCTTGTCGATGTCGTCGAAGGCGTACACCTTGTCGATCGGCAGCTGGAGCTTTCGCGATTCCACTGCGCCCCAGATGTCCTTCCTGACCTCCTCGAAGATCGTGCGGACCTCCTCGATGCTGCGGGTGCGGAAGGTGACGCCGATATAGGAGATGCGGCGGGCGGCATGGAGGTCGAAGTTGAAGTCGGCATGGGTGCCGCCGAGCCGGCCGACATTGACGATGCGGCCCAGGATCTTCGTTGCAGCCAAGTTCTGGTTGGCGACCTTGCCCGAGACTTGATCGACGATGAGATCGACGCCTTCGCCGCCAGTCGCCTTCAGCACCTCCTCGACCCAGTTGGGATCGGAAGAATCGACCGCGAGGTCGGCGCCGTAGTCCTTCAGCCGGCCGCGGCGATAGGGATCGGTCGAGGAGCCGATCACGAGCTTTGCGCCCTTGAGCTTTGCAATTTGCATCGCCATCAGGCCGACGCCGGAGCTGGCGCCCTGGATCAGCACGGCCCGCCCGGGCTGCACCCCGCCCACGGTGACGACGGCATTGTGCATCGTGGCGAGCGCGACGGGCAGCGTGGCGGCTTCCTCGAAATTCATGTTCGAGGGCGCGCGGAACACCCGGCCGTGGTCGGCGAGCGTGTACTCCGCGAATGCCGCGCCGCCCGAACCCATGATGCGGTCGCCGACCTTTAAGCCTTTCGCATCCGGTCCGAGCTCGGCCACTTCGCCAGCCCATTCCATGCCGAGAACGGTGCCGGCGCCGCCGGCCGCGCCGTGGGCGTGACCCTTGCGCATGCCGGTGTCGGCGCGGTTGAGACCACAGGCACGGACCTTGACGAGGACCTGCGTGCCCTTAGGCTTTGGTTGAGCGACGTCGGAAATCCGAGCGCCTTCAGCACCGTAGACATAAGCCTTCATGAATTGCTCTCGCTTCTTGCAGTGACTATTCCGCCGCTTCGCGCTGTGGCTGAACGATCATCCCTTCGAGCCGGCCGCGAATGATCGCCTCTGCTTCGCGCACGATGCGGGAGATCAGCTCGCCGCAGCTCGGGATGTCCTGGATCAGGCCCTGCACCTGGCCGGCCGACCAGATGCCTTCGTCTGAATTGCCGGTGGCATAGACCATCTTGCCGCGGGCTCCCGCAACGAGCTCGCGGATATCCTCGAACTTGGCGCCTTCCTTTTCCATCGCGACGACCTTGGTCGAGATCTCGTTCTTGGCGACGCGCGAGGTGTTGCGCATGGTGCGGAAGATCAGCTCGGTCTCGCGCTCGTCATTGGCGACGATCTTTTCCTTGATGAGCTGGTGGATCGGGCTCTCCTTGGTCGCCATGAAGCGCGTGCCCATGTTGATGCCCTCGGCACCCAGCGCCAGCGCCGCGACGAGGCCGCGGGCATCGGCAAAGCCGCCGGAGGCGATCATCGGGATCTTGACCTTGTTGGCGGCGGCCGGGATCAGGATCAGGCCGGGGGTGTCGTCCTCGCCGGGATGGCCGGCGCATTCGAAGCCGTCGATCGAGATGGCATCGGCGCCCATGCGCTCGGCCGAGAGGGCGTGGCGCACGCTGGTGCATTTGTGCACGACCTTGACGCTGTGCTTTTTGAATTCGTCGACATGCTCCTGCGGCTTATTCCCGGCGGTTTCGACCACCTTGATGCCGGCCTCAATGATGGCGGCGCGGTATTCGGCATAGGGCGGCGGCTTGATCGCCGGCAGGATGGTGAGGTTGACACCAAAGGGCTTGTCGGTGAGGTCGCGGCAGCGCGCGATCTCCTTGGTCAGATCCTCCGGCGTCGGCTGGGTCAGCGCGGTGATGAAGCCGAGCGCGCCGGCATTCGCGACGGCGGCGACCAGCTCGGCGCGGCCAACCCATTGCATGCCGCCCTGGACGATCGGGTGCTCGACGCCGACGAGTTTTGTGAACCGTGTTTGCAGCATGACGTTTCCCCCTGGGTGGCCCGCAGGCTCTGTTATCGGTTGATGACGGAAGGATGCCGCTGAGGTCGGGAAATGTCTATCGGCGGGGCGTGCGGTGAGGGCGGGGCGGCATGCAGGCGATGAGGGTGATTCCGCAGGGCGGACAATTGGAGATCCGGTGCCTTTTGGTGCGAGCTCTTTCCTCGCACACGGTCGTCATACCCCGCGAAAGCGGGGTATCCAGTACGCTGCGGCTTCTCGCTTCTAGCCTCGCGGCCTCTGGATACTGGATTGCCCGCTTTCGCGGGCAATGACACCGAGTATGGAGGTATGGAGCGAACAGCTACTCCGCCGACAGCCGCACCAGCTGGCGACCGCCGTTCATTTCCTTGAGGGCGTTAACGAAGTTTTCCGGGCGCTGCCAGCGGTTGGGGACCTTGAGGCCCATGTACTCCGCGATGTCGCCGATGAAGCCGGTGCAATTGGTGGTCTCGGCATTCCAGACCGGCGAGCTTGCCTTCAGCTTCTCGATGTGGGCGAACACGCGCTTGGCGTCGGCTTCGTTCAGGTAGACGCGATAGCTCGCGGTCAGATAGTCAGGGTCGAGATCGCCGTAACTCGCGCCGGTCTCTGATGGCACCCAGGTGAAATAGCCGAGCACGTAGGACCAGGTGTCACCGGCCGGCGTCAGGCCTGCGACCTCGACGGCGCGCTCGCTGGTCTTGCCGTACCACACGAAGGCATGGCCCCAGCTCGCCGCCGTCCGCGCGCGGAAGTCGACGTAGTAGGGGCCTTTCTCCGCCCGCGTGACCGAGCGCCGCGTCGCTTGCGCTGTGGAGCGCGATGCGGTGTCGGTCGAGACAAGCGCACTGGCATCGGCCATGCGCTTGTTCGATTCGTGTTTCGCTTCTTGGGCCGAAGCCTGCGGCATCATGCATGCGATCATGGTCGCAAGCGCGAGGCCCGCAAGGATGCAGGATCCCGATCGATCACGTTTGTTGGTCACGCAACGCCCCTTCGACTGTCGGCCGCTTACGCAAATCTTGCGCGTGGTTCGCTGAGCGCCTCAGTAGCGCGCAGCAACCGGGCCCGGCGCCTTGCCGATCGGGGCCTTGCCAACAGGGCCCTTGCCGATGGGCATCTTGCCGATCGGGGCCTGCTCGGCCGGATAGACCGGCACGGGCTGGCGGCGCGGCAGGTCCGCAGCGCTTGCAGCCGTCACCAGAGCAAGCGTCGCACCCAGAACAAATACAATCTTCTTCACAGTCATACCCCTAGCAGGTTTGGTCCAAACACGGCCGAGCCGTGCCCCCAGACACGCCTTCCACATGGGCGGCCGAATGCGACCAAGTTGCGGCACATCAGCGACATGTTGGCGGCATCTCCTGGGCGCGCGCAGATGTGATGTGGGTCGGAATGTTTCGGGCGCGCCGCGCAATCGTCAGCGATCGGCGCTCAGCCGAAAATGCATCTCGATCCTTGCCGGCGATGGCTCGCTTCCAGTGCGCCACGGCGAGAAGCCGGGCGTGGGATCCGGATCGGACGGAAGATCGATCGACCAGCGTTGCGTGGGCACATCAGGCAGTGTCAGGCTGACGGCGCGGTGGCGCGTCTTGTACATCAGCGAAACAGTGGAAATGATCGCTTTGCGGTCACCGTCATGCGCGCGCCAGTTCGGCGGCAACATGGCGTTGGCATAGCCTGACGCTTCCTCGACCTCGATGTGCACGTCCTCTTCCTTGTCCGGCAGGGTCATGCCCGGGGGAAGCCGAAACTCGACCTGGAGCGTCATGAAGCCGTGGCTGAGATTGGGCGAGCGGATCAACTCGTACCATCCCCGATAGCCCAGCCCAGCCACGACGAGCAGCACGGTGACGGCGAACGGGAAGGAGAGCCGGGAGGCGCCGGGAGGCGCCGCATCCGGGATCTCTCCAGCAGGTGCCGGCGCTGTGTTGCGGACCAGGCCGAAGCGCACGAACAGCCAGACGCCGGCGATCAGGCCGACCACGCCTCCGATCGGACCGATGTCGAAGAAGGCCCCCATGGCGATGCCGCCGTCGCGGTCCGGTCCCGCCAGCATGACCACCAGGGCAGCCAGGCCGGACCAGCCGGCGAGAGCGCCGAGCAGGCCGGAGAGGATGCCGAGAATGATGCGCATGTGCACTTGGTCGCGCGCAGATTTATCGCGGTTCGAACCTGACAGTCATTTCAGCATTCACCCGATCCGGTTCAGGCTGTTGCGGATGGTCGAGAAGATGCCGCCGATGTCCTTGCGCAAGGCGTCAAGGGCGTTGAAATTGTCGAAGATGCGGGCGAGGCGGTCTTCGACCTCGCGCTTGCTCTTGGTAAGCGCATCGACGCGCGAGGTGAGGGTGACATCGCCGCTCGCCTCGATCTCGCCGACGGTCTTGGCGAGCAGATCGCGGGTGGCGCTGACCTCGGCGATCATGGCCTCGATGCCGAACACCGGCGCCTTCAGCGGCACGAGATCGGCCTGCGATTTCGACATTTCCGCCTTGAAGGCGTTCAGCGTCGCCAGCGTCTCCTGCAAGGCGCCGAGACGCTGGCGCGACTGGAGCACGAAATCGTTCAGCGCGTTCTGGCGGTCGACGAGGGTCCTGCCGTCAGTATCGGTCTCGACCTCCGCGAGCGAGCGTTCGAGCTGGGCCTGGCGCTGGGCGAGCTCCTCGAAATCGAGCCGGATGCTTTTCAGGATGTTGGCGCTGTCGTCGATGCGGGCGAGGCGCTGCTCGATCTCGTTCTTGTTTTTCGACAGCGTTTCGACGCGTGCGTTGAGCGGCGCCTCGCCGCCGGTCTCGATCTCGTCGACGGTCTTGGCGAGACGATCGTGGCTGAGGCCGAGCTCGCCGATCAGGGCGTTGATGCCGGCGTCGGACGAGCGCAGCGGCACCAGCTCGGCATGGGATTTCGCCAGATCTTCCTTGTACTGGTTGAGTGTCGCGAACGTACCCTGCACTGCGTTCACCCGGCCGAGCAGCGTCGATACGTCGCGCGCAATATCTTTCAGCCGGTCGGCGAGGTTGTTCTTGCGGTCGTCGGTTTCGAGGTCGAGCAGCGCGCGTTCGAGCTGGTTCTGGCGGTCGCGGATCTCGGTGAAGACGGGCTCGACTGCGCGGCGCTGATCGGCGACCTTGCCGACCATCTCGCGCACCGTCTGCTGGCGGCGGCGGATCTCGGCCAGCTGATCTTGCATGTCGGTGGACTGGTTGCGGCCCTGCTGGAGCAGCGCGCGTTGCTCGGTCTCGCCAAGCTTGTCGTGCAGTGCGGAGACAGCCTCCCTGGGATCGCTCTCGATCAGGTGCTGAACGGTGGCGTCGAGGTGATTTTGCAGGGCGTGCGCGACGACGACGTCTTCCCGGGTCTTCTTGAGGCGGTCGCGCAAGCTGTCGAGGCGGCGGTCCTGGCGTGAGAGCCGAAAGACCGAGGCGCCGATCAGCGCCAGTCCGACCACGACGATCGCGCCGGCCGCGATGCGCTGCGGCACCGGCAGCGCGATGAAGGCGGCGGGCAAATGGGTGACGTCGTAACCAAACGCCTGCGGGGCGAGGAACGCGATGGCGGCGAGCAGGACAAACCAGGCAACCAGGAAAAACAGCCACATGCCGACGCCCTCACGCCCGCGCACATTTTCGCCATAATTGCTATTGGAGAGCGCAACCGAGATCAAGGGGCGCGCGGGCTGCCGGACGCGTCAGAAGGCGCCATCCACAGCCGGGCGCGTCGATATCCTCCATCGTCATTCCGGGGCGGCGCGTAAGCGCCGAGCTGCGGTGCGCAATTGCGCACCGTAGTTCGCGACTTTGTCGCGCCCCGGAATGGCGGGGAGCTACAGCCGAAACTCGTTCGTCAGCTCGCCGATGCCGTCGATCGCCACCGTCACAATATTCACCGGCTCCTTCATCACGCCGACGCCGACCGAGGTGCCGACCGCGATGAGGTCGCCGGGGAGCAGGGTCATGTCGTGGGAGATCTTGCTCACCAGGGCTTGCGCGGAAAAGATCATGTCGGAGATCGGATAGTTCTGTCGCTCCGCGCCGTTGAGAATGGTGCGCACCGTGAGCTTGGCCGGATCGAGGCCGGTCGCGATGACGGGGCCGAACGGGCCGTAATCGTCGATGCCCTTGGCGCGGGCCCATTGCGGAAAGGTGGGGTCGCTGGTCAGGATGTCGTTTGCGGTGATGTCGTTGACGCAGGTGTAGCCGAAGATGAAGCGGTCGGCCTCATCAGGCGAGACGCGGGCGCAGGTCTTGCCGATGACGATGCCGAGCTCACCCTCATAGGTGGTCTTGCCGTCGTAGTAGGAGGGACGGCGGATCACCGCGCCTGGTGTCGTGATGGTGGTGGTGGCCTTGAGCAGATAGAGCGGCGCGAGTGGCTCGGGCTGATTGAGCTTTGCCGCGAGCGCGTGAAAATTATTCCAGAGCGCGACGATCTTGCTGGGCGCGCAGGGCGCCAGCAGCTCGACCTCCGACAGCGCAAGCGTCCTGCCGGTCGCCGCGTTGCGGCCAAACATCTCGCCTTCATGCACGCTGATGCCTGACGATTCCAGCGTGCCGAAGCCGGTGGTGCCAGCGTGGCGGAAGCGCAGCCATTTTGTCGTCTCGGTGCTCATCACGCCACCGCCAGCGCGCGAGGATCCGTGGGCGCGGAGATGCCGTCATAGAGGCCGGCGATGCGCGCGCGCTGGGTCACCATCGCCAGCACCGAGTCGAGGGCAGGCGTCGGAATCTTGGTCAGGCGGCCCATCTCCTGCACGACAGTGACGAGCGGGTCGATCTCCATCGGGCGGCCACGCTCGAGATCCTGCAGCATCGAGGTCTTGTGCGCGCCGACCTTGCGGGCGCCCTCGATGCGGCGCTCGACATCGACGCGGAACTTGACGCCGAAGGTTTCGGCGATGGCTTGCGTCTCCACCATGATCGCGCGCGATAGCGCCCGCGTGGCGGGATCGGTGCAGATCACGTCGAGCGTTGCGTGGGTCAGCGCACTGATCGGGTTGAAGCAGACATTGCCCCAGAGCTTCAGCCAGATCTCGTCGCGGATGCGGTCGAGCACCGGCGCCTTCAGGCCGGCCGCGACGAAGAGGTCGGCGAGGCGCTTCACGTCGGCGGTGATTTCACCGGAAGGTTCGCCGAGCGGAAAATTGTTGCCATAGACGTGGCGGATCACGCCGGGCGCCTCGATCTCGGTCGCGGGATAGACGATGCAGCCGATCGCACGCTCGGCCCCGATCTCGCGCCACTGCCGCCCGCCGGGATCGATGCTCTCCAAGGTCGCGTTCTCATACGCGCCGCCGTGCTTGTAGAAGTACCAATAGGGGATGCCGTTGACCGCGGTGACGATGCGGGTGTGCGGCCCGAGCAGTGGCTGCATCTTCTCGATCACGCCGGTGATCGAATGCGCCTTCAGCGTGACGATGACATAGTCCTGCACGCCGAGCTCGGCCGGGTTGTCGGTGCAGCGGGGATGGACGGTGTGTGTCTCCTCGCCGGCGAGCAAGGTCAGGCCGCGCTCGCGCATCGCAGCGAGGTGCGCGCCGCGCGCGACCAGGCTGACATCGGCGCCTGCGCGTGCCAGCTGCACGCCGAGATATCCGCCGATCGCGCCGGCGCCGTAGATGCAGATCTTCATGAAATCCTCCCGGGGGTACCGGAATTTTGGGACGAAGGATCCGGTCCGGCTCGGATGCGTCCGAGCCGGGGCCGGTAGTCGCAGGGGAAGTGAGACGTTTAGGCTGCCGCTTGCGGCGCGCCGTTGAGGGCCTCGTCAACGGCAGCGGCGATGTCGCGCATGCTGATGACGGAGACGAGGCTGTAGTCGTCGATCACGGGCAGGTGCCGGATGTGATTCCGGTTCATCAGATGCCGGACATGCTCGATCGTGTCTGAGGAGGTGCAGGAGACCAGCTGCTGCACCGAGACGAGCTGCGAGACCTTGACGTTGACGGCGTTCGCGCCGTGCTCGGCGACCGCCCGCACCACGTCTCGCTCGGTGAACATGCCGACCGCAGTGTTTCCTTCCGAGCGGACCACGTCCTTCACCACCAGCGCGCTGATGTTGTTGGCCCGCATCAGCTTGGCGGCAATACCCACCGTTTCGTTCATTCGCACCGTGACAACGCGCGGCGTCTTCTTGCGCAGAATGTCTCCGACCAGCATGGCAACCTCCCTGGGGTGAACGATGGGAGAAGTGTGGTATACATAATGCCAATCGTCAAGCGCTGGATTTGGTTGATCCGAAAAATCTTGCGGCAGCAATGCTGACATTTGTCGCTGCCAGCAGAAGAACGCGGCAAAGAAAAAGGGGCGCATCGCTGCGCCCCTCTTTAACCGTTGTACCAACGCGTGGCGGCTTACGCCGTCCCGGTCTTGGCGCGAGTCTCGGCATTGGCGGTTGCGGGGTTGGTGCTCTCGGTCTCGTTGCCGAGGATGAACGAGCGGCGCAGCGGCTTGATCACGAACAGCGCCATCAGCGCGGCCGTCGCGTTCAGCGCCACGGCCACCACGAACACGGCCTTCCAGCCATAGGCCGTCGAGATCACGCTGGCGAGCGGGACCAGCAGGGAGGCGGTGCCCTTTGCGGTGTAGAGCATGCCGTTGTTGGTGGTCGCGAACTTCGAGCCGAAGGTGTCGCCGCAGGTGGCGGGGAACAGCGAGTAGATTTCGCCGAACACGCCGAAATAGACCGCGGTCGCGAGCACGAACACGAGCGGAACGTGACCGTAGGCCGATAGCGTCAGCAGCATCAATGCGGCGGTGCCGAAGGCGATGAACATGGTGTTCTCGCGACCGATCGTGTCGGACACGAAGCCGAAGAACGGGCGGCCGAAGCCGTCGAAGATGCGGTCGAGCGAGATCGCGAAGGTCAGTGCCGCCATCTGGAAACCGGCAAGCGAGACTGGCGTGTCGGCGATCTTGAAGTCGTGCGCGATCGGCGCGATCTGGGCCGCAGTCATCAGGCCGCCGGAGGCGACCATGACGAAGACGAGATACATGATCCAGAAAATAGGGGCGCGCAGTACTTGCGGTGGCGTGAAGTCGATCTTGGTCTGCGGCAGATTAAGCTGCTTCTTCTTCGGCGGGATCGAGAGTCGCGGCGGCTGGATGAAGAAGGCGAGCACGAACACGATCACGCCCTGGCCGATGCCGAAGGTGAGGAACGCGTGTTGATAGCCTGAAGATGCGATCATGGCCGCGATCGGCACCACGGTGAGAGCTGCACCCGCACCGAAGCCGGCCGCTGTCGCGCCGGCGGCGAGGCCGCGGCGATCAGGAAACCATTTCAGCGCGTTGCCGACGCAGGTGCCGTACACCGCGCCTGCACCCATGCCGCCGACCACAGCCGCGGTATAGAGCAGGGGAAGGCTATCGGCGTAGGAGTTGAGCAACCAGGACAGTGCGATCATCACGCCGCCGAACATGATGACGATGCGCGGGCCGTATTTGTCGACGAACCAGGCCTCGACCGGCACCAGCCAGGTTTCGGTGACGACGAAGATGGTGAAGGCGAGCTGGATCGCCGCGCGACCCCAATGGTACTTCGCGTCGATCGGATCGACGAACAGCGTCCAGCCATATTGCAGGTTGGCGATCATCGCCATGCAGACGATGCCCATGCCGAGCTGGAGCCAACGGAAACCTGTGCGAAGAGGCGCGGCCGTGACGGCGCCATCCGTGCCTGAAATCATCAACAACCTCCCAAGCGCTTGTCTGGTGGCGACGTCTGCCGCCTATATGACGGAGTGTCGCAAATCTTGTGGCTTATGGTCGCAAGCGCGGCGGGCAGCTTGGTATACCATATTCCAGAATGCAAGCCCTATCTTCGGATCAAGCTCAAGAAAAGTGCAGGGTTCCTTCGGGTTTGCGGTATTAAGGTATTCGGGAAAACGAAAACGCCCGGCGGTGAGGCCGGGCGCGAGGCGCGACGTTAATGTTGCGGGTGCGAGGTCAGATGGCCGATTGCGCGACCACGACCTTGCGCCAGGGTTTCAGCACCAAGAGCGCCAGCAGCGAGGCCAGGATGTTGGCGCCGGCAGCTAGGATGAACACGTTGTCCCAATGGCCGGAGCTTTGCTGCACATAGTTCGCCAGCGGCACCAGCAACGCGGCCGTGCCCTTGGCGGTGTAGAGCAGGCCGGCATTGGTGGTTGCGAACTTCGCGCCGAACGTGTCGGTGCAGGTCGAGGGGAACAGCGAGTAGATCTCGCCCCAGGCAAAGAACACGAAGCCTGAGAGGATCACGAACCAGATCGGATCGTGGCCCCAGAGGTAGAGCATCCAGATGCCGAAGCCCTCCATGCCGAAGGCGATGAACATCGTGTTCTCGCGGCCGATCATGTCGGAGATCCAGCCGAAGAACGGACGCGTCAATCCGTTGAGCACGCGGTCGATGGTCGCTGCGAAGGTCACCGCGGTCATGGTCATGCCGATCAGCGTCACGGGCACGGCGTCGACCTTCCAGTCGACCGCGATCGGCTTCAGATTCGCCGTCACCATCAGCCCGCCGGCGCCGACGATCACGAACATGAAGTACATCAGCCAGAAGATCGGCTGACGCAAAACTTCCGTCGGCTGGTAGTTGCGCCGGGTCTGCGCAAGAGCCGCATTCGCCACCACCGCCGGCACCTGGCCCGGCTTCGGCGCCAGCAGGAAGAAGGCGAGAATGCAGATGATGATGCCTTGTCCGAGGCCGAAATAGAGGAAGGTGGTCTGGAAGCCGCTATCCTTGATCATGGCCTGGATCGGCGCGACGGTGAGCGCAGAGCCGGCGCCGAAACCGGCGGCGGTAATGCCCGCGGCAAGACCGCGCTTGTCGGGAAACCATTTCAGCGCATTGCCGACGCAGGTGCCGTAGACGCCGCCGGCGCCGATGCCCGCGATGATCATGCCGAGATAGTAGCCGTTGAGCGTGGTGGCTTGCGCGTTGACCGCCCAGCCGATCGCGCAGAGCACGCCGCCGACCAGCACGACGATGCGCGGACCGTATTTATCGACAAACCATCCTTCGACCGGCACCAGCCAGGTCTCGAACAAAACAAACAACGTAAAGGCCCATTGGATCGAGGCGCGATCCCAACCGAATGTCTTCTGGATGTCGGGGACGAAGAACGTCCAGCCATATTGGTAGTTGGCGATCATCACCATCGCCGCCACGCCGATCGCCAATTGTGCCCAGCGATACGTATCGCTGACGCGTGCGGCTGAAGGGGCTGTTGTGGCCTGCACCATGTCCGTCATGAATCCTCCAATGAGCGCTTCTGTTTTTTAAGCGAGCGTTGGCGGCATTCTTGTATTCATTATGCCAAGCATCAAGCGCGCGAGGCCCATTGTGCGCTTATGACGCAACCTCGTTGGCGAGGCTGCACGAATGTGCCTGATCCCAAATAGAAATGGCTCCGCAGCGCGGAGCCATTCTTCAAAAGTAGGAATTCGCAGAAATTACAACCGGCGCGACAATTCGACGCGCGGCGACCTCAGATGGCGCTTACAGCCCGAAGCGGGGCAGGTCGCCGTTCTGGTTGGAGATCTCCGCGCTGGCCATCAGGAAGCGGTCGACGGCGGCCATGAAGCGGGCGAACAGCGAGGCGGAGGGCGCCAGCGCGACGGAAGCGGTCTTGGACATCGGAATTCCCTTTCTCGAGACAGTCAGTATTGCTGTCTCATTTCGAAGGTTGTTCTATGTATACCAGATGCCAATGTCCATGTATGCCATCGCATAGCAGCATGGATGATACCGCATTGCAGCATAATGATGCGTTAAAGCGGCCGTTCTGGGGCTAAGACCTAAGGCTCGGCCATTATTCGTCTGGTTCCGTCTCAAGCCGGCGTCGGGTCGGGAACAGCGTCAGATCATATCGCCGGGAAAGAAGGCCCCAGAGCCCGCGAGGAGCGAGCAGCATGACGAGGATCCCGAGGGTGCCGAGAAGAATGAGGTACCACGCACCAAAATCGGCGAGGTAGCGCTGCATCAGGTAGAAGACGACGGCGCCGATGATCGGGCCCTCGATCGTCCCGATGCCCCCGATCACCGTGATGAAGATGACATAGGCGGTCCAATCGAGCACCGAGAAAGCGGCGTCCGGAGAGATGCGCGCCTTCTGAAGGTAGATCAGGGCACCGATCATGCCGGTCATGGTGGCGGTCGCAACATAGACGGCGAGCTTGATGCTGGTGATGTCGACGCCGAGGCTCGCGGCCGCAGCCTCGCGGTCGCGGATCGCACCCAGCGCCAGGCCCTGGCGCGAACGCAGCAGGAAATAGACGAAGGCGAGTGTGCCGACCACCAAAGCCAGCGCCAGCCAGTACGAGGCAATGTCACGCGCGGCCGGCGTGCGCACGTCGAGCAATGTCTTGATCCACTCAATCCCAGGCACGGACGCGGTGACGGATGGAGTAAGCGAGGTCCCGGTGCCGCCGCCAAGCGCCTTCACTTGCGCGAAACCAAGACGATAGACCTCGGCCACGACCCATGTGCCGATCGCGAAATAGGCGCCACGCAAGCGGAAGACGATCAGCGCCGTCGGCAAGGCGAGTGCCGCCGACACGATGCCCGCGACCGGAATCGCGAGCAGTGGATTAAGGCCGGCGACAAGCGTCAGCGCGAACAGGACGTAGCCGCCCAATCCGACGAACGCCTGCTGGCCGACCGAGATCAGGCCGGCATAACCCGCGAGCAGATTCCAGCATTGCGCCAACGCCAGCATGTAGAACAGGAAGATCAGATCCTGAATGAGATTGCGGCCGGCGAAGGTCGGCAGCAGGACGAGCCCGAGAAGGACAATGCAGGCGATGGCCGCGGCCGGGCGCGACACGCCGTGCGCGGTCGCGATACGAAAGATCTGCTTCGGCTTGGCCGTGCCTGGATCCATCATTCCGCGCCTCAATCGATCGCGCGCGGAAACAGTCCGCGCGGCCTGATCACCAGCACCAGGAGAAACGCGAGGTGGCCCGACAGGATCTGCCATTCCGGATCGATGCGCGCGCCGATGGTCTGGGCGAGGCCAAGAATGATGCCGCCGGCAAGCGTGCCCCAGAAGCTGCCGAGCCCGCCGATGATCACGGCCTCGAAGGCATACAGCAGTCGCGCCGGGCCGATGGTGGGATCGAAATTCGCCCGCAGGCCCAGATAGAGTGCCGCGATCGCGATGACGACGAACGCGATGCCCATTGCCATCGCGAATGTGCGGTTGACGTCGATCCCCATGAGCTGCGCGACGTCGAGATCGTCAGAGGTTGCCCGAAAGGCCCGGCCGATCGACGTCCGATAGAAGATGAAGTTGAGAGCCACGATCACGGCGATCGCGGACACCAGCGTCAGCAGTGGAACGACGCCCACGGCGATGTCTCCGCCCAGCGACACAGACGCGGTTTCGATCGCACCGGACCGCAGGCGGCGGCTGTCAGCCGAGAACATCTGCAACAGCCCGTTCTGGACGATGATCGAGAGTCCAAAAGTGACGAGCAGCGGCGGCAGAAGGTCGCGTCCCAGCGTCCGATTCAAAAGCACGTGCTGGAGGCCGAAGCCGATCGCAAACAGGATCGGGGCTGCAAGGAGCACTGCGGCAAATGGATCGACGCCGAGTTTTTCCGTCACCGCCAGAATGACAAAGGCTGCGAGCACGATGAGGTCGCCGTGGGCAAGATTGACCAGCCGCATCACGCCGAACATCAGTGAGAGCCCGGTCGCGAAGAGCGCATAGAGGCCGCCGAGCAGGATTCCCTGGATGATCGCGTCGAGAAGGCCGATCATTGCATCATCCGAAATAAGCGCGGTGAATCTGATCGCGCGAGAGTTCGCCGGGGCGGCCTTCGAGCGAGACCCGCCCCTCCTGGAAGCAGTAGACGCGATCGGCGGCCTTCATCGCCTGGACGATGTCCTGCTCGACCAGCACGACGCTGGTGCCCTCGGCCTTGATCTGCGGAAGTGCGGCGTAGATGTCGGCGATGACGATCGGCGCGAGCCCGAGGCTGATCTCGTCGCACAGCAGGATGCGGGGATTGGACATCAGGGCGCGGCCGATCGCGGCCATCTGCTGCTGGCCGCCCGAAAGAATCGGTGCGGCCGACGCCCGCCGCTCCTTCAGGATCGGGAACAGGCCATAGACCCGGTCGAGCGTCCAGGGTCCAGGAAGCTTGCGGCCGTGCCCGCCGATCAGAAGGTTCTCTTCCACGGTCAGCGAGGGAAACAGCCGTCGCCCCTCCGGCACCAGCGCAATTCCGAGCTTGACGATCTCGGCAGCACGCTTCGCCCCGATCGGATGGCCGTCGAGCAGCACGCTGTCCGGGCGAGACGGGATAAGGCCTGCGATCGCCTTCAGGAAGGTCGACTTGCCCGCGCCGTTCGCTCCGATGATGGCGATGGTCTCGCCCGCATCGAAGCTGAGATCGATGCCGTAAAGTGCCTGGAAGTCGCCGTAGAAGGCCGTGAGATCGTGTGTGCTGAGCAACGGCATGCGTCACGCCTCGATGCCGATATAGATCTGGTGCACGTCGGGTCGCTGCATGACCTCCTTTGGCGGGCCTTCCGCGATCTTGCGTCCAAAGTTGAGCACGACGAGGCGATCGATGACGGCAAACAAGGCATGCACAACGTGCTCGATCCACAGGATCGCGACACCGGATTTCCGGATCTCGCCGATCGTCGCGACGAGCTCGGCGCATTCGCCCTCGGTCAGTCCGCCGGCGATCTCATCGAGCAGCAGCAGCCTTGGGGCGCTGGCGAGCGCGCGAGCCATTTCCAGCCGCTTGCGCTCGAGCAGTGTCAGGGAGCCCGCGAGCACGTTCGCACGCTTGAGCAGGCCAAGCTGGGCGAGAATCTCGCCGCAGGCCTGTGCGGCCTCGCGCTCGCTCTTGCGCCGGCCGTGAACGGCGCCGACCAGGAGATTTTCGAACACGGTGAGATTCTCGAACGGCTGCGGAATCTGGTGTGTGCGACCAATACCGGCGCGGCAGCGTCCCTGCGGCGGCAGGCCCGCAAGGTCGCGTCCGTCGAAGCGCATGCGGCCGGCGCTCGGCGACAAGCCGCCGGCGATCAGGTTGAACAGCGTGGTCTTGCCGGCGCCGTTGGGCCCGATGATGCCGACGGCCTCGGAATGCGCGATGGTCAGGTCCAGATCGTCGGCCACGACGATCGCCCCGAAGCTCTTTCTGAGGCCGGCGATTTCCAGCAGCATGGGTCTTCAGCGCGCCGCGCGATCAGGCAATCGGCTCCATCTTGCCGCCAGCGGGAATTGCCGGCGCCGTCCTGTTGTCGGTGATGACGATGTCGTACTTGCCGTCCTTGAACCGCCACTGACCGCCGACGAGCGGCGTCTTGGCGACGTTCTTGGCGGCAAAGGGCGGCAGGCTCGAAGAGCCCCATTGCAGCTTGCCGACGACGGTGTCGAGATTGGTAGCGGCGATCGTTGCGGCGATCGCTTTTCCGTCGCGATCAGGAGCGCGCTTCAGGACGTCGACGGCGACTTCGAACAATGCATGGACGAAGCCGATCGGCTGCGTCCATTGCTTCTTGGTGGCGCTTTCATAGGCGCCCGCGAGATCCTTCGCGCTCATGCCGGTCAGCGACGACTTGAAGGGATGGTTCGGTGTCCACCAGACTTCGGAGGACAAATTGTGACCGTCCTTGCCCAGTGCCTCGACGGCGACCGGAAACAGGATCGCCTTGCCGATCGATGCAACCTTGGGCTTGAAGCCCTGCTGCAACGATTGCTTCCAGAACGTGGTGAAGTCCGGCGGCAGCACGACACCGGTGATGATCTCGCAATTGGCCGACTTGAACGCGCCGATCTGCGCGGAGAAATTGTCGGTGAGATTCTGGTAGCGGCCTGGATCGGTGAGCTTGTAGCCGCCTTTGTCGAGCGCCGGCGGGAATCCAACCACCTTGTCGCCCCAGGCGTTGCCGTCGCCATCGTTGGGAAACAGTCCGCCGACGGATTTATTGGTCGCGACCTGGCTCCACATGTTGGTGAAGACGGCGATGACGTCCTCGAGACCCCAGAAGAAGTGATAGGTGTAGTTGAAGCCCTTCCACGCCGGCGGCCCGCCACCGGGATTCTCCTGGCGACCGATGAACCAGGGTTGCCAGGGCGCGACCGTCGAGATGCACGGCACCTCTTCGATCTCGCATTGGGTCGAGACCGGATTGGTGGTCTCCGGTGTGGATGCCACCAGCATGAGATCGATCTTGTCCTGAACGATCAGATCCTTGGCGACCTCTGCGGCGCGGTTCGGATTGGACTGGCTGTCCTTGACGATCACCTCGACCGGGACCGTGGCGTTGCCGACCTTGATGCCCGCCTTGGTCGCCTCCTTGAAATTGGCGAGGATGAAATTGTCGGCCTCGGCAAAGGCGGCGAGGGGACCGGTCAGCGGTGAGACGTAGCCGAGCTTGATCGCGCGCGTCTGGGCGATCGCCGGCGACTTCAATCCGACCGAGAGCGCGGCCCCGGTCGCGGCCGAATATTTCAGGAGCGTGCGGCGATTGATGGAATGACGATCAGCCAAGCTGATCCTGCTGCGAGTCATCTGCGCGTCCTCCCCTATGGATGCGCCGGATTCTCAGCGTGATTTGACACACCGGCCGGCGTTCGATATTCGAACATACGTTCGTAATTCGACCAGTGTCTTCTAGCGCCCAAACGGAGTCAACAGGCCGCCGCATGACGCAGGCATCAGAACGCCACAAGGCGGATCCCGGGCATCGCAAAAGCGAGCCCGACGATAAGGAGTTCATGACCACGCTGGCCAAGGGGCTGGCCGTGCTCGGAGCCTTCGGTCGCCAGCGCCCGACCATGACTTTGTCGGAGGCCGCCAGCGTCGCAGATCTGTCGCGTGCCACCGCACGCAGGGTCCTGCGCACGCTGACCCTGCTCGGTTACGTCGTACAGGACGGCCGCACCTTTGCGTTGTCGCCGCAGATCCTGGACCTCGGCTTTGCCTATCTGTCGACGCAGAGCTGGATCGACCGCGCCCTGCCTCTGATGCGCGAGCTCAGCGAGCGGCTCGGCGAATCCTGCTCGGCGGCCATCCTCCAGGACGCGGACATTGTCTATGTCGCGCGCGTGCCGGCGCGCCGCATCATGTCCGCCGCATTGTCGGTCGGAAGCCGGCTGCCCGCGCTACACACCGCATTGGGGCGCGTCCTGTTCGGCTATCTCGACGAGGAGGAGATCTGGCGGCGGCTCAAGTCGCGGCGGATCGAGGCCTACACGCCGCAGACCATCACCGACCTGCAAGCCCTGTTCGACCGTATCCGCGCCGACCGCGCCCAACGATTCTCGATCGTCGACGAGGAGCTCGAGCGCGGTCTTCGCGCGCTTGCCGTGCCGGTGCTCGATCGCAGCGGCCAGATCGTCGGCGCCATCAATCTCTCGACGCATTCGACGCGAACGACCCGCAACGAAATGCGCGAGCATTTCCTGCCCGAGCTCAACCGCATCAGCGAGCAGATCTCGTCGATGACCATCTGAGGCGCACACCCCGGCTTCCGACCCTTGCCATTCAGCAGGAGCGGCCGTATCGTCGCATCAAGTTCGAAATACGGACATGAGTTCGATAATCGAACAAATTGAGGGGAGATTGCACGATGGCAGGCAAGGCGCAGGGCGTCGGGGCCGTTCCGCCGGAGCACACCGGCAACGTCAAAGTCACGCGTCCGCAAAACGGCGCGGAATACCTGGACTCGCTGCGCGACGATCGCGAGGTCTACATTTACGGGGAGCGGGTGAAAGACGTCACCACGCACCCCGCCTTTCGCAACACTGCGCGCATGGTGGCCCGCCTCTACGACGCGCTGCACGACGACAAGCACAAGGACAAGCTGCTGCTGCCGACCGACACCGGCAATGGCAGCATGACGCACGCCTTCTTCAAGGCGCCGAAGTCGATGCAGGATCTGATCGCCGGGCGCGATGCGATCGCGGAATGGGCCAAGATCACCTATGGCTGGATGGGCCGCGCGCCCGACTACAAGGCCGCATTCCTCGCGACGCTGGGCGCGAACGCCGATTTCTACGATCCGTATCAAGAGAACGCCAAGCGCTGGTACAAATTCAGCCAGGAGCGCGTGCCCTTCATCAATCACGCGATCATCCATCCGCCTGTCGATCGCGACCGTCCGCCGAACGAGGTCGCCGACGTCTGCTGTCATATCGAGAAAGAGACTGACGCCGGGCTGATCGTGTCGGGTGCCAAGGTGGTGGCAACGGGATCCGTGCTGACGAACTACACCTTTGTCGCGCATCACGGCCTGATCCCGCTGCAGGACAAGAAGTTCGCAGCCGTGTTCATGGTGCCGACCAACGCGCCCGGCGTGAAGTTCATCTGCCGCACGTCCTATGAGATGAGCGCGAGCGTGATGGGAAGTCCGTTCGACTATCCGATCTCGAGCCGGCTCGACGAGAACGATGCCGTGTTCATCATGGACAAGGTACTGGTGCCCTGGGAGAACGTCTTCGTTTACGGCGACATCGAGAAGGCGAACAATTTCTTCCCGCGCACCGGCTTCCTTCCTCGCTTCGTCGTGCATGGCTGCACGCGCCTCGCGGTCAAGCTCGACTTCATCAGCGGGCTGCTGCTCAAGGCAACTGAGGCCGCCGGCACCAAGGACTATCGCGGCGTGCAGGCCAATGTCGGCGAAGTGATCGCCTGGCGAAACCTGTTCTGGAGCCTGTCGGACGCGATGGTGCGCGATCCCAAGCCATGGATCGGCGACTACGTGCTGCCGAACATGGATCCCGGCAACGCCTACCAGATCATCGCCACCATGGCCTACACCAAGGTGAAGTACCTGATCGAACAGACGGTCGCCTCCGGCCTGATCTATCTCAACAGCCATTCCAGCGACTTCAAGAATCCCGAGATCCGCCCCTATCTCGATCGATACTTGCGCGGCTCCAACGGCTACAAGGCCGAGGAGCGGGTCAAGCTGCTCAAACTGTTGTGGGACTGCATCGGCAGCGAGTTCGGCGGTCGCCACGAGCTCTACGAAATCAACTATGGCGGTTCGACCGAGGAGATACGCCGCTATTGCCTGTTCGGCGCCCAAGCCTCCGGCAATGCCGATCGGTTCAAGGGGTTTGCCGAGGACTGCATGGCCGAATACGACCTCGACGGCTGGAAGGTGCCTGACCTCACCGATCCCGGCGAGCTCAGCTATCACATGCTGCGAAAGTGAGATCGATGCTGAGCGGCGCCGTCGATTCCAAGCGCTTCCGGTCGATGATGGGAACATTTCCGACCGGCGTCGCAATCATCGCGACCGAATGGAACGGCGAACTGTTCGGCGCGACGATCAATTCGCTGACATCGGTCTCGCTCGCCCCCTGCATGCTGCTGTTCTGCACGAATGAGGGGAGTGCGACGGGAGCCGCCATCCGGCGGCGCGGCCTGTTCTCGGTGAATATTCTGGGTCAGCATCAATCCGAACTGTCCCATCGCTTTACCGGGCAGTTGAAGAGCCGCTTCGATGATTTGGCCCCGGCGTTCAGCGCCGACGGCCTGCCGCTCTTGCAGGGTGCAGCGGCCCGGCTGTGCTGTCGCGTTGCCACCGTTCACAAGGCTGGCGATCACGACATCATTCTGGGCGAGGTGATCTCGGGCGAGGAGTCCATGTGCAATCCGCTCGTGTTCCACAAGGGGGCGTACGGGAGCTTTCAACGCGCTTGAGGCGATGAGGAAGGGGGCCGGCGCGGCGGATCAAGGCCTTGCCAGCGCTATGCAAAGCCGTTAGTGGTGCGCCCCCTTTCACCCAACTGTCAGCGTGGTTCATGTCGAGCGCCTCGCCCGCCGTCTCGATCGGCATCGATTTTGGAACCAGCAATACCGTCGTCGCCCTCGCGGCCGACGATCGCCGGGTCGAGGCCATCCGCTTCGAGCACGGCGGACAGCGCCACAGCACCTACGTCTCGGCGCTGTGCTTCTGGGAGGACCGGCCGGGCGCCGGCGCCCAGGCCGAGGGCGGGCCGTGGGCGATCGAGCAGTTTCTCGAAGGGCGCCACGTCTATCGCTTCCTGCAGTCCTTCAAGACCTTCGCGGCCAGCTCGAGCTTCAACACCACGCAAGTGTTCCGGCAGCGCTTCAAGTTCGAGGATATCCTGGCGGCGTTCCTGCGCACGCTGGCGCGCCATGGCGGCGACAAATTCGGCTTCGAGGCGGCGAACATCACCGTCGGCCGTCCCGTGCGTTTTGCCGGCGGCAATCCCGACGATGATCTCGCCATGCAGCGTTACCGCGCCGCCTTTGAGCGTCTCGGTGCCGGTCATGCCCGCTATGTCTACGAGCCCGTAGGTGCGGCATTCTCCTTCGCCCGAAGGCTCGAGCGCGATGCCACCGTGCTGGTTGCGGATTTCGGCGGCGGCACCAGCGATTTCTCGGTGATGCGCTTTTCCCGCGCCGGAGGCCATCTGCGCGCCGAGCCGCTCGGCCACGCCGGCATCGGCATTGCAGGCGACACGTTCGACTACCGCATCGTCGATCACGTCGTCTCGCCGCGGCTCGGCAAGGGCTCGAGCTTCCGCTCGTTCGACAAGGTGCTGCCAATCCCGAACAGCCACTACACCAACCTCGCGCGCTGGCATCAGCTCGCAATGATGAAGAGCAATGGCGACCTGCGCGAGTTGCGCGAGCTTGCGCGCACCGCGCTCAAGCCGGATCAGCTCGAGGATTTCATCACCATCGTCGACCTCGACCTCGGCTTTTCGCTGTATCGCGCAGTCTCCGACGCCAAGGTCGCGCTGTCGGCCAAGGACGAAGTGGATTTCCGCTTCAAGGGCGGCGGCGTCGACATCGGTTCGGCCATCACGCGCAAGAAGTTCGATTCCTGGATCGCCGACGACATCGCGCGGCTCGGCGCCACCGTCGACAAGGTGCTGGGCGAAGCCCGCATCACCGCGCGCGAGGTGGAGAAGGTGTTCTTGACCGGCGGCACCTCGTTCGTGCCGGCGGTGCGAAAACTGTTCGCCGACAGGTTCGGCAATGAGCGGCTGATGTCGGGCGACCAGTTCGAGTCGATCGCCTACGGCCTCGCGCTGATCGGGCACAGTCCCGAGCCGGATCGCTGGACCGCCGATGGCGGGCTGAAGGCGCGCGCATAACCTTTTGTCGGCGTTGCGAACCGTTGACGCAGATCAATGGTGATCGATCGGATCCGACTTTGACTTTCCCTGTCGCTACGGAAGGTCAGCCATGCATCGGTTCTTCGTCCTGATCGTGATTGCGTTCGGTGTAGTCGCCGATCCGGCGCGCGCGGCCGATTGTCGGGTCACGGGAGATCCATCCGCTTTTGGCGTGGACATGGTCGCTTTCTTTGCCGTCAGATCCGGTGAAACCTGCAAGTTTCCGATCAGAATTCCCGGCATGATGACGGCTTCAGGCATCGCGCAAAAGCCCGCGCAGGGAACGCTGAGGCAGGTCAACATCACGACCTTTACCTATACGGCTCCGCGCGGCTACAAGGGCAGCGATACGTTTTCCATCTACGGATCAGGAAAAGGTCCGTATGGCTCAGGGCGGTCGGTCATCACGGTGAACGCAACGATCGAATAGGCGAAGATGCGTCGTTCGCACTGGCCGGTCGATTTGAAATTCAGGATAGGCCAAGAGATGCGTCTGCTGCGCTGGATGATCCTGGTGGGTGCGACAACGCTCTTCGGCGCTGTCCCGGCCACGGCTCAACGTTACGATCCGCGCTTTCCGGTGTGCCTGCAGAGATGGCACGAGCGGGGCCTCATCACCTTCGACTGCAGCTATCATTCGATCGATGAATGTCGAGTGACGGCTTCGGGACTCTCGGCCATGTGCCAGGAGAATCCATATTGGCAGGGACCGTCTGGCCGCAACTCCAGGCGACGACAAGGCGGTCCCAGCTAGAGCGTGATCCCAAAAGGTGCGAAGAGGCGGCTCGCTCCACTGATGCGTCGAGCCGCCCATCGCGAGGCCGGAGCAGGGAGTTACGGCTTGATCTCGGGCTCGACGAGGCGCGCAAGGTTGCGCAGCGATTCCTGCCAGCCGAGATAGCAGGCCTCCGGCGGGATCGCGTCGGGAAGTCCGGCCTGTGTGATGTCGACCTCGGTGCCGACAAGGACTTTCTTCAGGATCACGGTCACCTCGATCAGGCCCGGCAGGTTCGGATCGTCGAACCTGTCGGTGTAGCGAAGACGTTCGCCAGCGACGAGCTCGAGGTATTCGCCGCCGAACGAATGGCCGTTGCCCGTCGTGAAATTCCGGAACGACATCTTGAACGTGCCGCCGACCTTGGCTTCCAGATGGTGGACGGTGCAGGTGAAGCCGTTGGGCGGAAGCCATTTCGCCAACGCATCAGCCTCAACGAAGGCCCGATAGACCTTCTCGGGGCTGGTGGCGAGAACGCGGTGCAGGCGGACAGTGTTGGGCATGGTTGTTATCCTCATGAACTGACGGGCCGTCGAGGTCTAGGGGCCGATCATGGCCCGAGGACGAACGAGGCGTCGAAGACCCGACATGCCGTCCCGGATTTTCTGGCGAGCCTCTGCGGCGCGTCTCTACGTCTGGTCGATGGAAGCCACAATTCCGCTATCGTTGCCCGCTCAACTCCTGCGCGAAATCGGGGGGACTTCCTTTGCACAGGACGATTTGGGCTTCCGCCATCGCGCTGCTGTGTCTTGGCGTACCGGGTCTTGGCGTACCGGGTCTTGGCGTGCCGGCCAGGGCCGCAGGCATTCAGCTTCTCGATTCCGATCCGGCGCTGTCAGGCGCGATCTGGTATCCTTGCGCGACCGAGCCGACGCATGTGGCGCTGGGCAAGCTTTCAGTGGGCGCCGAGTTCGACCTGAAGGGCGCGAAGGATTGTCCGGTGACGGGCGCCAAGCTGCCGCTGGTGATCTTCTCGCACGGCCGGGGCGGGTGGTTCGGTGCAAACCATGACACGGAGGAGGCGCTGGCCGAGGCCGGCTTCATCGTCGCCGCCATCAATCATCCCGGTGACACCACCAACGATTCGTCGCGGCGCGATACGCTGCCGGTGTGGGGATCGCGCCCGGCGGACATGGTTCGCCTGCTCGATTTCATGCTGAAGGACTGGAAGGACAGGGCGGTGATCGATCCGGCCAAAGTGGGCTTCTTCGGCTTCTCGCTTGGTGGCTATACCGGTCTGGCGCTGATGGGCCTCAAGCCGGATTTCGCCTGGCTCGCCGAGCACTGCAAGGAGACATCAGGAACATGTGCCCAGCTCCACAACGGAGAAACGCTGCCTGACCCGTCGCAGGACGCTCGAATCCGCACGGCGGTGATCGTCGATCCTGCACCGGCGGTTCTGACCCGCAAGAATCTTGCCGCGGTCAAAATCCCTTTCCAGTTCTGGCGGTCGCAGTTCGGCGGTCCCGGCGTGGGCGACGGCACGCCCGTGGCGCGCGTCGCGGGTTGGCTGGAGGGCAAGCCCGAGATGCACGTCGTTCCGGCCGGCCACTTCGCCTACCTCGCCCCGTGCACGCCGGAGCAGGCCGCGGCCGTCCCGCGCATCTGCACCGATACGCCGGCGGAGTTCGACCGGGCAGGTTTTCACCGCGAGTTCAATGCGGCGGTGGTGAAGTTCTTTCATGAGCAGCTCGCCGGCGGAGATCAGTGAGCTTCACGTTCGCGAGGAGGCGGGGATGAGGCAACTTGGCTGCGTGATCGGCTTGCTTGCACTTCTGCTGTCTCCGGCCGCGGCCGATCCCGTGCTACCGGGCCTCGTTCGGCAGGATCTGATGGTGCCGATCACGCTTGCTGATGGCAGTCAAGTCAGGCTCGAGACCATGATCCTACGGCCGGATCGACCGGGGCGGTTTCCGCTGGTGCTGCTGGTTCACGGGACAATTCCCGGCACTGGCGATGCCTTTCGCGCAGCGCTGGCGCGGGAAACGCCGACCAGTCTCCTTAATCCGGCCGTGGCGTTTGCCCAACGTGGTTATGCCGTTGCATCGATCATGCGCCGGGGGTTTGGACATTCAAGCGGACCGTTTGCGGAGACACTGTCCGGATCCTGCGACGATCGCGACTATCTCGCCGTCGCGCGGATCGCGGCCGAGGACGTCACCGGCGCTCTTGCCGCGCTCCGCGGCGAGGCCTGGGTCGAGCCTGATCAGATCGTGCTGATGGGGCATTCCACCGGGGGCTTTGCCGTGACCGCGACGGCGGCGGACAATCCAGCGGGCGTCATCGGTGTTCTCAATTTCGAGGCGGCTCACGGTTCCATCCCGGGTCGCACATGCAGTCCGGATCATCTCGTCGCGGACGCCGGCATCTTTGGCCGCACTGCGCGAATTCCGGCGCTCTGGCTTTATGCGGAAAACGATCGCAGTGCGCCGCCGGCGCTCGGCCGTCGCATGTTCGATGCTTACGTCGCGTCAGGTGCGCCAGCGCAGTTTCAGATCTTGCCGCCGTTCGGTGTCGACGGGCACGCCATGGTGCCGATGGGCCCTGCTGATCTTTGGTGGCCCGCGGTGGAGAGTTTCCTCAAGCAGTTGCATCTGCCGACATCAGTGCTGGTCGATCTGCCGTCGCCCGCAGCAATTCCGCCGCCGACACCGCTCAACGCGGCGTGCGCCGGCTATTTCGATGCCTATGTGAAGGCATGGACCGACGCCAAGGCCTATGCCTGGAATCGCGATGGTCATTGTACGTCGGTTACCGCTGCGCAGCGAACCGTCGATGATGCGAAGAACGAGGCGTTGCGGCAATGCGTGGCTGCCTGGAAGGAATGCTCGCTCTATGCGGTCGGGCAGGTTGTGGCCCCGGGGTAGATCGGAACGAAATGAATGGCATGTGGTGGTCCGTTCGGCCGGACAACATTCGCCGCTTGGCAAAATCCGTTCCTCGGCTGGTGCTGACGGATCCGCCGTTCGCCGTCGAGGTCGTCGCGAGGCTTTGACCTATGTCAAGCGCTTGATGGTGCGAGCTCCCCAAAAGGGAGGGCTTCTTCATGAACGGAAGGCGGCGTGCAATGAAATTACTCCTGACTTTCCGCAGGCTCATGAACATGCGCGGTGTGCCGCTGCCTATGTCGCAGGAGCGATGCATGTCCGACGTCATGCGCGCCTGCCGCTCTTTCGCCCGTCACTGAAGCGTCCGTTGTGAGGACCGAATACCTCGCTCATCTCTCGCCACGTGGCCGCTTGAGCCTCGCGATCGTCGTCCTGGCATCGATCGCTGCGACGATCTGGGCGGTGGTGCATGTTTGGCAGACCGCTCCGTCGCGCCACATCGTCCTGGCGTCCGGTCTGGAAGACGGCCTTCTGCACCAATATGCCAAACGCTACATCGAAATTCTGGCACGTTCCGGCGTCACGGTTGAAGAGCGGATCACCAACGGTGCAGAAGACAATCTGGCAGTGTTGCGAGATCCGAAGTCCGGCGTGGACATAGGCTTCACTCAAGGCGGCCTGTCGCAGGCGTCCGACGCCAGGGGCGTGGTCATGATTGCGAGTCTCTATTATGTGCCGTTGTGGATTTTCTACCGCAAATCAGAGCCGCTGAACTACGTCGATGAATTGCGCAATCGCAAGGTCGCCGTCGGTGTTCCCGGCAGCGGGGCACGTTCGTTCAGTGAGTCCGTTTTCGCGCTCAACGGTCTGACGCCCGACAATGTCACGATGGAGCCCTTGAGCAATCTGCCGGCGCTGATTGCGCTGCGCGCGGGCGAGCTGGACGCCGTCGTCTTTGTCGACGGTGCGGACAATCCTGCCGTCTGGAACGCGCTGCGCGATCCGACCCTGAGCGTGCTGAGCTTCGCGAGAGCCGAGGCCTATCGACGACGGCTCAACTTCATCAGCACGCTCAAATTGCCATCGGGTGTGATCGACCTGGCGGACCACCTTCCGGAAAAGGATATTGACCTGATCGGGACCAAGGTGATGCTTGCAACGCGCGAGGATCTCCATCCGGCCATCACACATTTATTGGTCGACGCCGCAAGGGAGATCCACGGTCGGCAAGGTCTTTTCGAGGAGGCAGGCGAATTTCCAAGCACCGCCCAGGTGGATCTGCCTGTTTCGACCGATGCCGATCAGCATCGACGCTTCGGCCGCACGATCCTCTACCAATATCTGCCGTTCTGGATCGCGGCGTGGGGCGAGCGTGCAATCATCATATTGTTGCCTCTGGCGGCAATCCTGTTGCCGCTTTTCCACTATTTGCCTCAATTGGTCCGCTGGCATGTCCGCTCGCGCATCTACCGGTGGTACGGCGAGCTGGCTCTGCTCGAGCGGGATGTCGCCGCGCGCACAGGCGATTTGCCGAGAGACAAGTGGGAGGCTGACCTCGCCCGCATCGAAGAGGCCGTTGCCAGAATACGCACGCCGGCCGGCTTCGCGAGCGAGGCCTATACGCTCCGTGAGCACATCCGCCTGGTTCGTCGCGCCATCATCGCGCGGGGCCACTCATCGTCCGCCGTGCAGCCGGAGGTTATCAGGGTATCATAGCCTGGGTGGATCAGAACCTGTTCGTGGGCGCGCCGTCGACGGCTTTTCGTCACGTCCCCGCAGCAGTCAACCCGAGTTGCGGTACGGCCTCTTGCCACCCGGCTCAACCTGGCGCCGGCTGCGCGGCAGCAACGATGCCCATTGTCGTGCCGGGATTCATGGCATCGATCATCGCCGTGGGAATGAGGATCGTGGCGCCACGCTCCTTGGTCGTCTCATAGATGATGTTCATGGCGCGCAGCTGAAGTGCTGCCGGACTACGCGCGTAGATGTCGGCGGCCTCCACGAATTTCTGGGCTATCTCCTGTTCGGCCTGGCCGAGCAGCACGCGCGCCAGTCTCTCTCGCTCGGCCTGCGCCTGTCGGCTCATCGCGTCCTGCAATCCAGGCGGCACGCCGATGTCCTTGATCTCGACCGAGATCACGGCTACGCCCCAATCAGCGGTCTTGCGCCCGATATCATCGCGCAGCAACTGATCGCCCTGCTTGCGCTCGGCCAGCAGCGTCGACAGCAGCGACGATCCCACCATTTCGCGCAATGAGGTTTGTGCGACCTGGGTGATGGCCTGACGGTAGTTCGCAATCTCGAGCGCGGCACGCTCGGGATCATGGATCTGCCAGAATACGATCGCGTCGATATTCACCGGCACGGTGTCCTTGCTCAGCGCCTTCTCGGCATTGATTTCCGTGGTCTGAATGCGCTGATCGAGCCATGAGGCCACCTCGTCGATGAACGGTACGATCACGAACAGGCCGGGGCCGCGAATTGCCGACAGCTTGCCGAGGCGAAGCACGACCGCGCGCTCCCACTGGCCTGCAACCAGGACGGCCTGTGGAATCAGGAATGCGACGATCACGAGGCCAGCCGCGACGGCATAGAGGCTGCGAGAACCTCCGTCGTAGGCGAGCGAGGCGACGAGCGCCGCAGCTGCGAGAGCCACTGCTGCAAGGAGTAGAGAGAATCGACTTCCGCCGCTTGCCTTAAAATAGTTGTGCATGACGACTATTCCTTCTGTCTTGCGAGGGCCTTTATCCGATCGGCCAGGGCAACGGGATCGATGCCCGCGGCGGCGGCCGTAGCGAGCGTCTGTTTCGCCAGACCGTCAATCTGCTTGGCTTGTTCACGTACGCTGGTTGCGGGCGGGGGCTCCGCGACAAAGCTACCCCGGCCCCGAACCAGGGTGATGGCGCCAATTCGTTCCAGCTCGTCGTAGGCATGCCGGACCGTATTGAGGTCGATCTTCAGGGCAACTGCGACTTCGCGCATCGTCGGCATCTGGTCGCCGCGAGCCAGCACGCCCGCGCCGAGATTGCGCAGGATCTGGTCCCGAAGCTGGATGTAGATCGGAACACCCGAATTATCGAGACGAAGCGATTCTAGTAGTGTATGCATTGACTAGTACACTATATATCAGTTACTATGCCGTCAATGCCTATTTCGTCCGCGCGAAGCCCGGACATTTCGCGCTGCTGCCGTGCCGAATTCCGAAACGACGAACCACTTCGTCAAGGAGGCGCTGCAATGACCACGACCTTCAGCACGACCGCCTTTTCCGCGACGACCCGAATGAGGCGGCATCTCATCAGCCTCTTCGGAAGATATCGTGACGAGTTTCAGGAGTGGCGCAGGCGCGGGAAGCTGCGCAGGGATCTGTGCGCTCTGGATGACCGGGAGCTTCAGGACATCGCCATCGCACGCGGCGAGGTCGACTACGTTGTCTCGAGCCACTTTGTCGATCCGCGGGAGGGTGCCATGAACTTCAAAGCCAAGATCCTGATGGCTGGCCTCGTTCTGTGCCTGTTGAATTTGGCGCCGGCCATCGGCGCCGATATCAAGCAGGTCAGCGTCAACGGAAAGCAATTCGCCTACGTCGAGGCCGGGCAGGGCGATCCCGTTGTTCTGGTGCACGGTGGGCTTCAGGATTACCGCTTCTGGAATTCGCATCTTCCGGTGTTCGCCAAAAGCCATCGGGTCATCGCCTATAGTCGGCAGAACCATTTTCCGAATGCGACGAGCAAGGACGGTCTGCCCGATGGCGCCGCAGACGTGCATGGCGAGGACCTGGCCGCCTTGCTGGCCGCGCTTGGCATTGCGAGCGCGCACATTGTCGCCCACTCCTCCGGCGCGCATGCTGCGCTGTTCTTCGCCGCCAACCACCCCGAGGCGGTGCGAACGCTCGTCATCAACGAGCCTCCTGCCGCGGCGTTGCTCGCCGGAGCTCCCGGCGGGAATGATGTTCTGAAGCAATGGGGCGCGAGGTTTGCTCCCGCGCGGCAAGCCTTCGAAAAGGACGATCTCGATGCAGGGCTGCGGTTCTTTGCAGAAGCCGTCGGCGGGCCAGGCACCTACGATCGGCGGTCCGAGAGCGAGCGCAAGATGATGGCGGACAACGCGTTGTCGGCCGTTGCGGATGCAATAGCGACCCGCCCGCGCCCGATGTTTACCTGCGACATGGCGAAGCGCATCTCGGCACCCACGCTCGTGACCAACGGCGATCACAGTCCGGAATTCTTCCATCGCATCGTCGACGAATTGGTACGATGCCTGCCTCGGCGAACTCGGGTGGAGATTTCCGGCTCATCCCACACGGTGCCGGGAGAAGCCCCTCAAGCCTACGACGAGGCCGTGCTTTCCTTCATCGCCAGCCACTAGAAGCGGCCAACAGGGGACATCAGGCCGCTATTGGGCGACGAAAAAGAAGTCGAGACCCCGTTAAGCCGGAGCCGGCACCCCTGGACGCTTCACCAGCGTAAAGGCCGCAGCGGCCAACAGGCAGAGGATCCCGGCGAAAAGGAAAGCCGGCACATAAGTCCCGAGTGCATCTCTGCTGACGCCAGCGGCAAATGCCATCAGGCCGACGCCGAGCTGGTGAGCGGCAAAGATCCAACCGAACACCACCGGCCCCATCTCCCGTCCAAACGTCCCAACCGTCAATCTGACCGTCGGCGGAACCGTCGCGATGAAGTCCAGCCCGTAGAGCATCGCAAACGCGCTCATCGTCACGATCGTCGCGTTGGATTCTACGAGCCAGATCAAGGAGAGCCCACGAAAACCGTAATAGATTGCGAGCAGCCATCTGTTGTCGAAGCGATCGGACAGCCATCCCGATCCGACCGTGCCGATCAGATCGAACACGCCGATCATGGCGAGCAGGCCTGCCGATGTCACGGCCGGCAAGCCGAGATCGCCGCAGAAGGGCACGAAGTGGGTCGATGTCAGCCCGTAGCTGGACACGCCACAGATCAGGAACGTCAGAGCCAACACCCAGAACACCAGGCGGGTCGACGCCAGGCGCAGGCCGTGAAAGCTGAGCGCCACAAAATTCCGTCGCGGCACCGCGGGGATTGGCGCCATTGCCGTCTCGCCGAGTGACGCCAGTCCCAATTCCTGGGGACGGTCCTTTCCGAGCAACAGAAAAAGGATGAGTGCGAGAAGAAGACCAAGTCCGGACGGAACAAGCGCGAGGCGCCAGCCCCAATGCTCGGTGATCCATGCGCCCATCGGCACGAAGATCAAGGTGCCGGTTGCGACCGATCCGTTCAGGAGACCGACGACCAATCCACGATGGGTCGTGAACCAGCGCACCGAAATGATCGTGGCGAGTTGCAGGGCGGTGAGCCCCGGCGCGATGCCGAGAATGAGCCCGAGTCCCAGCCACATTTCGAACCGGTTCGTCATGAAGATCGTGAGCAGCAATCCCGTCAGAGTCATCGTGCCGGCGATCGCCAGCATCACCCTGGGGCCATATCGGAGCATCATGCCGCCGGCGAACGGTGCCACCAATCCGAATAGTGCAAAACGAAGTCCTTGCGACGCAGACAGCTCGCTCATGCTGACGTGGAGGTCAGCCGCGATGTCTCGCATCAGGACACTGGGCACACCGAGGGCCGAGCTCGCAAACAGCCCATAGAGAAATCCCAGCGCGGCCATCACCCAGCCATAGTGAATGTTCCGGGCCGTGGCCTGTCGCGCAATGAACTCAGCAAGCAAGGCCAAATCCCTTCGGTAAAGATGAATTCTCTGGAAACGCCGAAGGCCAGGCCTGGGCTGGTCCCGCTCAAGGTGAAACCAAGGGTAGAGGAGACCAGCCCCGGGGCCAACAAAAAAGCCGCCGAAACCGGCGGCTTTTCGAACTTGCTTTCTTCGGGCCGGACATGCCAAGCGACTGGCGTGGCTCCGGCCCGGTCAACGAGCGGTCTGCCCGCCCACTATTGCTTGTTTCGGTTCTTGCTGGCCCCTCTGAGCGGCGGCGTCGATGCCAGCGCAGTTGCGGTCTCGGTCATCTGGATGCAGGTGAGCAAATCGACATAGCTTTGAGTTCCGCCTGCTGTGGCCTCACCTTCGCAGGCGTCGCGGACAGCGGGCTTGGCTGACGACCACACGGTGCCGAGTTGCTGCTGCGCTGTCGTTTCATCACGCATGCAATCGGTAAAGCTTTGAGCCAACGCCAGTCCCATCGACTTGTCCGTTTCCGACGTCGCCTTGCAAAGCGCTTCGACCTTCAGTTCGGGAACGCGATCAGAAGCCGGTATGGCCATTGAACCCGCAAGCAGTGCAAGTGAAAGCAGGGCGCTGTTCATCTGTGTCTCCTTGCTAGAATTGCCCCGGTTGCGCGGGCGGTGAGGGCCAATCGGACCTGAGATTGTTTGGATTGGCACGATCAAACAGATCCTGTCGCAACACGAAGCCGCGCCTGGCTGGAGAGGCAGGGGACGGTGAACGCAAGACCTGAGCCTTTGCACCAGTTAGGCGATCGTGATTGTCCGTCGCATGGACTGGCGGAGCGAGCCCAATTTGAAAAGTCGCAAGCACGGCAAGAAAGCGAACGCTTGTCATGGCTGTACTCAACGATCGAGAATAAGGGGCGGATCGCTTGACAGTGCCCGCGCCGCCCGGACGCTGCAACCAATATGGGTCCTGCGCAGGGAGCCACGGTATTTCGGGATCGACGTTGATGCAGATCAACCCAAACAACGCCTGGCGATGCCGCGCCTCTCACTTCGTGATGACGTGCTTTGTCGGCGTCACCGCCGGGGGCGGTGCTGCAGGCGAGATGACAAAGGTCACCCAGGCATTCCAGCCCTCGGGCCGGTTTTCCGCGGCGAACTCCTTGTAAGCCTTCAGGTTCAGATAGCCCTGCATGTCGCCCACCGGGAAGATGAAGCCAACCTGCGGGCCCGCGGCCGCGACCTGCGAGCGGAAGCAACCGACGCGATCGCCGGAGCCGCTGTCGCAACCGAGTTGCTTGTAGACGTAACCTACGAGACCGACCTGGACTTGCTTGGTCAGGAATTGTGAGGCGCCCCAGTCGAAATGCATGTCGACGCCGCTCTGATACTGCGTGTCGGTGTTCTTGAAATTGTAGGTGAAGCCGAGCACGCCGGACAGTTCATGCCCGGTCTGCGGATTGAAATAGGTATAACCGCCACCCGTATCGATCGCTCCATGCCCGAGCCCGATATTAGCGAGGCGGGTCGACTGGTAAGCCCCGACCGGGATGTCGCCCATGACATAGGTCATGTAGTTGTTGACACCGGCATTCCAGCGCAACGCGAACTGCGGTATCAGATCGCCGAAGGCCATCACGGAATCACTGATGGAATCGGCGCGCGAGAAGGGAATCGTGCCGCCGCCCGGCAGCGTCAGCGTTCCTGTCACCGTTCCGTTAAGCGAGGTGGTGTTTGCGCCATAGATTCCTATGAGACTGGCAGACGCCTGACCGCCCAGCACCGGTGTTGCAAAAACGTAGGTCGCGTTCAACAACCCGAGATCCACGTTCGCATTGACGTTTGCGCTCAAGGTCGCCGTCAAATTCACGGGAATGCGGCCGATCTGAATTTCGCGGGCGCGCGCCACGTCGCCGCCGGCGGACACCGAGGTGTGATAGTAGATCGCGGCTGCCGTCCAGCCTGGCTGCTGAGGCGTGGCAGCGAGGCTGCCAAATGTGCCCGGAATCCAGAAGCTGATGCCGCTCTCATCGGCCGCGACGATCGTTGGTGCTGCTGCAACGGCCGCAAATGCAATGGCGGCAAATGCTCTCGTCATTCGCATGGCAATCCCCCGCCGAACCACGAGCCTCGCTCGCGTGCGCGCCCAATATGATGCTGACAATATGACAGGGCGCGCCGCGCCGGGCGATAGCCGTCATGATGGCGGGAATATTTGGCAACCAGATGTAGCAAAAGGGGCACAATACCACGCTGTGCTATCGCTTGTGCGGGTACCATCCTACGGGAAAATCCTGTCGCTGTGATTTTGAGAGCCGCTAGATACCGATTATTCCTTTACTGAACTTCACGCCGGCCGGTGGGCAGGAACACCTCGAGCTTGATCATCAGAGAAACCAAGACAGTCCTTGCCGCCGTTTGGGTGAATGTCCTTTGGTCTCTCGTCTTTCCCGCGGCAGCTGCCAACCACATCCATAGGGCCACGCAGTCTGCGTACAGCCATTCCCCAACTCACGGCGATCGCTCTGCTCCAGACGATCGCTCTTTATCCCAAGCCTAGGCTTCGCAGGAAGCTTCGGCCAAGGAACCAGTGAAATTGCTGCGACCAAGGTGATCGCGAGCACGGCGCCGGCGACCGGATGATTGAGCTTGTGAGCGAGCATGCTGTCGATCCAAGGTGAAGACCCGGAAGCTCGTTATTTGAAGTGTGAGCTCCAGACATTTCTTCCCGTTGATTTCGCTCAAGGTCCGCTGTTCGACTTGTCCGTGCAGCACGATGACGAGTGTGAGCGCATGTTCCGCTCTTCAATATTGGATGACTTTTTGCAGATGCTTGATCGGAGTGACGCCGGCAGATCCCTAGATAAGATGAGCGTGCGCCGCCGGATCGCGCAGCCAGGCGATCCAATCTGCCCTTAGGTACCTTTCGTTGCATAGGTTGATCTGCGTCAACGTCGATCCTTGCATCGTCCTTGAGAGTGATGAACATCTGCGTGATTGCGCGCGCCTCACGGGAGGGCTGCAATGAATTTTCGTGTGATTGCTTCCATACTGTTTTTGACATCGGCGCTATCCGCCCCTGCGTTTGCTCAGCAAGCGCAACCGACCACGCCGCCGCCGGGCTCGCCGGCAGCAACCATCACCATTCCCGGCGATCAGCTTCCACCACCGCCGCAAAAATTCGGTGGCAAGATCGAACGCGATGCGACGAAGTCGACACCATTTTGGCCTGCGCGTGTCGTTCCGCCCAAAGGCGCGCCGAACGTTCTTCTGATCATCACCGACGATTCCGGCTACGGCGTGCCGTCGACGTTCGGCGGAGTGATCCCGACCCCGGCGCTCGATCGGATCGCGAAGGACGGCCTGCGTTATACCAACTTCCATTCGACAGCGCTGTGTTCGCCAACCCGTGCGGCACTGATCACCGGCCGCAATCATCATTCGGCTGGCTACGGCGTCGTTGCCGAACAGGCGACCGGCTATCCGGGCTATGACAGCGTCATCACCAAAGACAAGGCCACGATTGGACGCATCCTGAAGGAAAACGGCTACCACACCGCGTGGTTCGGCAAGAACCACAATACTCCGGAATACCAGGCAAGCCAGGCCGGACCGTTCGATCAGTGGCCGACCGGCATGGGCTTTGAATATTTCTACGGCTTCATGGGCGGCGACACCAATCAGTGGGAGCCAGGCAATCTCGTCCGCAATACCACGCCGATCTATCCTTACGTCGGCAAGCCCGGCTGGAATTTGATGACGGCGATGGCCGACGAGGCGATCGACTACGTCAACCGCATCAACGCGCTCTCGCCGGACCAGCCCTTTTTGATCAAGTTCGCGCCGGGCGCCACCCACGCGCCGCATCATCCGACCAAGGAATGGGTCCAGAAGATCAGCGAAATGAAGCTGTTCGATGCCGGCTGGAACAAGCTGCGCGAGACGATCTTCGCCAACCAGAAGAAGCTCGGTGTCATTCCGCAGGACGCCAAGCTGACGCCCTGGCCGAAAGACCTGATCAAGGAGTGGGACCAGCTCAACGCCGACGAAAGGAAGCTCTTCATCCGGCAGGTCGAAATCTTCGCTGCTTATGTCGCCTACGCCGACAACGAGATCGGCCGCGTGATCCAGGCGATCGACGACCTCGGCAAGCTCGACAACACGCTGATCATCTACATCAACGGCGACAACGGAACGAGCGCCGAAGGCCAGCCGAACGGCACGCCGAACGAAGTCGCGATGTTCAACGGAGCCAATCCCGGGGTCGAGGAGCAGCTGAAGTATTTTTATGACGCCTGGGGCACCGACCGCACCTACAACCACATGTCGATCGGCTGGGCCTGGGCGTTCGACACGCCGTTCTCCTGGACCAAGCAGATCGTGTCGCATTTCGGCGGCACCCGCCAAGGCATGGCAATCTCCTGGCCGAAGGTCATCACGGACAAGGGCGGCATTCGCAGCCAGTTCCACCATGTCATCGACGTCGTGCCGACCATTCTCGAAGCCGCGCACATCAAGCAGCCCGACATAGTGGACGGCATCAAGCAGAGCCCGATCGAGGGTGTCAGCATGATGTACACATTCGACAAGGCCAACGCGAACGCACCCTCGACGCACAAGACCCAGTATTTCGAGATGTTCGCCGATCGCGCGATCTACGACGACGGCTGGATCGCCAGCACCAAGGTATTGCGGCCGCCGTGGGTGACGGCTGGAATCAAGCTGCCGGACCCGGCCGAATATCCCTGGGAGCTCTACGATCTCAAGAACGACTGGACGCAGTATGAAGATATCGCGGCCAAGAATCCTGCCAAGCTGAAGGAGATGCAGGATTTGTTCTGGAAAGAGGCGCAGAAATATCAGGTCCTGCCGCTGGATTCCTCGGTGGCTGGCCGGCTGGTCATACCGCGGCCGAGCCTAAGTGCTGGCCGCACCTCTTTCACCTGGACGCGGCCGCTCACGGGCACGCCGAACGGTGACGCGCCGAGCATCCTCAACGCCTCCTATAATTTCAAGATCGATGTCGAGATACCGCCGGGCGGCGCCGAAGGCATGCTGATTACCCAGGGCGGACGTTTCGGCGGATACGGTTTCTATATTCTCAAGAACAAACCGGTGTTTACGTGGAACTTGGTCGACCTCAAGCGCGTGCGCTGGGAGGGACCGGAGCTGACGCCGGGCAAGCATGTCATCGAGTTCGATTTCAAGTATGACGGTCTCGGTGCGGCAACGATGGCCTTTGGCGACTATAGCGGTATCGGCCGCGGTGGCACTGGCGTCCTCAAAGTCGACGGCAATGCGGTCGCAACCGAGACGATGGAGCACACGCTTCCTTTCATCCTGCAGTGGGATGAGGCGCTGGACATCGGGGCCGACACCGGCACCCCGGTCGACGACAACGACTACAGCACGCCGTTCACCTTCACCGGCACGCTCAACAAGATCTCGCTGAATATCGACCGGCCGAAATTGAGTCCGGAAGACATCAAGCGTCTTGAAGCCGCAGCAAGGGCCGCGGGGGATGGGCCTTCCGCCGATGCCGGCAAAGCCGCTGCCGAGGGCGCTGCGCCGCAAGTCTCGGGCGATATCGGCCTCAGCGTGCTGCAAAAGGTCGAGCTGCGCCTCGATAAGCGCGAGGGCTGTCGCAAACAGGCAGACGCGCTGGGTGTGGGGATGATCGAGAGGATCCAGTTCGTCCGAAACTGCATGAAGTGAGGCCGCGGCTGTAAGACGGCGCGGGGAGTTCATCAACTCCCCGCACCCGATCGCGTCCCAAAAGCGGAGCAACGAACGTCATGTTCAAACCGATGGCTTCGGCGCCGCTGACCGCCGTAGTGGTATTGTACAGTGCTGCGGCTCAAGCGCAGCAGGCAACGGTTGCAAACGAAACGCTGCAAACCATGCTCGCCGCGCAGATTCGCGCCCAGGGCTTTGTCTGCGACAAGGCGCTCGGCGCGCTGAGAGACAAGAAGCGCTCCAGGCCCGACCACGCCGTATGGACCCTGACGTGCGGCAATGCGACCTACCGGATCAGCCGTGCGCCCGACATGGCAGCAAAGGTCGAACCCGTCCCATGAGAAAGCACCACTCAGGCGGGAACTGCAAAGCGGATGTCGCCGATATCCGGAAGCTCGAGAAGGCGCGGCAGGCCGCCGCTGCGCGTGAGTGATTGTCATTCAGGTCGCGGAACAGATCCCCTGCGCCGCTACTCGGCACCAACGGAGGCTTTCAGAACTTCCGCCGCTTCGGTTTTCATGACCCGCGCGCGGTCGCAAAGATGTGGAGGTCAGTTATGCTTTCTACCGAACAGGGACCGATTTCCCTTCGTCGCCGCAATCTGATCGCAACCGCGCTCGGTGCCGGGCTGGGCGCGGCATTGTCGCCAGCAACGAGCGAAGCGGCGGGCCCGCTGCTGCGCGGGCTCGGCGAGCTGAAGGGCGATGCCGAGGAAGAGCTGGCGTATGTTCTTGCATTGGAATGCTATGTCTATGGCTTTCCGCTGGTCATGATGGATGCAACGCGAGCCGTGATGACGGCCACCTCGAAGTCCGAGCAGTACAAGGCGCCCATCAACCAGTTCGGCAGGATACGGACCTATGTCGATCCGGATTTCAAGGATTGCGTCCGCATCAGCGTCAATTCTCTCTGGGCGTTTTCGTTCATCGACCTGGACAAAGAGCCTTTCGTCTATTCGCAGCCCGACACCCAGGGGCGCTACATCGTCATGCAGGCACTCAACATGTGGACCGACGATTTCGCCTCGGTGGGCAGCCGGACGACGGGGACCGGCGCCGGAGACTTCCTCATCGCCGGCCCGACATGGAATGGTGTCGCGCCCAACGGCATCAAGCAGACGTTCCGTTCGACAACCCGCTACGCCTCGGTGCTGGTCCAGATCGCGTGCCATAGCCCCGCGGAGTTTGCTGCGATCAACAAGCTGCAGGATCAATTGCAACTGACGCCGCTCAGCGCCTGGGGCAAGCCCTACACGCCGCCTTCGGACGTACCGATCGACACCAGTGTCGATACAACGGCGACGCCGTATGATCAGGTGCGGCTCATGACCGGCGAGATGTTCTTCAAGCACCTCGCCGCAGCGTTGAAGGACAATGCGCCCTACCGCGACGACACCAAGACCATCGACAAACTCAAGCGTATCGGGATCGAGGTCGGCAAGGACTTCGACCCGTCCAAGATCGATCCGGCCGTTCTGCGTGGAATCAACCGGGCGCCGGCCGAGGTCTGGTACAAGCTGGAAACAGGCCCCTACACTGCGCCGACCGTGAACGGCTGGCAGGGCGCACTGAATATCGGTCGCTTCGGTACCGACTACACCACGCGGGCATTCATCGCCTGGTTTGGATTGGGCGCGCTGACGTCGGATGATGCGGTCTATCCAACCGCATTTGTCGATGGCGACGGCAACGTGCTGGACGGCGCGGCGAAATATATTCTCCATCTCGAGAAGGACGAGATATTCCCTTCCGAAAGCGGGGTTTGGTCGATCTCGCCCTATCGCGAGAATTTCTATGTTCGCAACGCGATCAACCGCTACGGCATAACTTCGGCGATGCCGATCAAATACAATCCGGACGGCTCGCTCGATATCCATATCCAGGCGCAATCGCCAGGCGCGGACAAGGAAACCAATTGGCTGCCGTGTCCGCCGAGCCTGCCCTTCAATCTCAGTGTCAGGGTCTATCAGCCCAAGACGGCCCTCAAGGACGGCACGTTCAAGATCCCGCCTATTCGGCGCGTCCGGAGCAGCTGAACGACGTCGAGCCTAAGGCCGGCGAGGACTTGTCCTGGCCAGCTCGGAATTAGAACCGCGACGGAAATGGAGCTATGGAACATGACCAAGATATGCGCTGGCTTGTTGCTGATCCTGGCCACGCTCGGTGTTGCGAGCGAGGCCAATGCTGTCGTCTGTGCACGCGGTGTGGTTCGTGCGGGATGTGCCGGTCCCAATGGCGCGGTTGTCGCCCCCCGTCCGGCCGTCTCGGCGCCAGTCGTCGCACCCGTGGTGCGCCCGGCATGCGCGATTGTAAACGGGGTGCGCGTCTGCCGCTGACAGAGCGCGTCGGTCGAGGTCATCCCGGCCGTTCACGCTGCGGCCATCCTGGCTTTTCGGACAGGAGAATTGCGACGATGAAATCCATAACACGGAGAGCTTTTGCCTGCGGGATGGCCCTGCTCCCGTCGTTCCGTCCGGCGCTTGCGCGCGCGCAGACCGCCGTCAGTCCCACCGAAGCCGGCGCAATTGCCAAGGAAGCCTATATCTACGGCTTCCCAATGGTGGACAGCTACCGCATTCAATATGCCTATTTCGTCGATGCGAATGGCCCCGAATATAAGGCGCCATGGAACCAGCTTCGCAACTTCTCGCGCGTCTTCACGCCGGAAGACAAGGCGGTCCAAACGCCGAATTCGGACACTCCCTACTCGTTTCTCGGTATGGACTTGCGTACAGAGCCCATCGTGCTGACCGTTCCGGTCATCGAAAAGGAACGGTATTTCAGCATTCAGCTCATTGACGCCTACACGTTCAACTTCGACTACATCGGTAGTCGCAGCACCGGCAACAACGGCGGCAGCTTCCTCATCGCTGGACCTCATTGGAACGGCTCACCCCCGAACGGTGTGACGAAGGTGATACGTGCCGAGACCGAAATTGCGCTGGCCGCGTACCGCACGCAACTTTTCAACCCCGCTGACATTGACAACGTGAAGAAGGTGCAAGCCGGCTACAGGGTGCAGACGCTTTCGGCTTTCCTTGGCGCGCCAGCGCCGAAGGCCGCGCCGGCGATTGATTTCATCAAACCGCTGACGCCCGAGACCGAAAAGACCTCGCTTGAGTTTTTCAACATCGTCAACTTCCTCTTGCAGTTCTGTACGACGAACCCCTCCGAGAAGGAGCTGATGGCGCGGTTCGCCAAGATTGGCGTTGGTGCTGGCAAGACCTTCAACGCCGGCAATCTCACGCCCGAACTGAAAACTGCCATTGAACAGGGTATGGCCGATGCCTGGCAGGCATTGGCCCAATTGCAGAAGCGAATGGATGCCGGGGAAGTGACCAGCGGGGATACTTTCGGCACCCGCGCATATTTGAAGAACAATTATCTCTACCGCATGGCCGCTGCCGTTTTCGGAATCTACGGCAACTCCAAGCAGGAAGCGATGTATCCGATGTATCTTGTAGATGCGGACGGCAAGAAATTCGACGGGGCGAACCGTTACACCGTCCGCTTTGCACCGGGCCAGTTGCCACCGGTGAATGCCTTCTGGTCGCTGACCATGTACGAACTGCCGTCGAGCCTGCTCACGGCCAATCCGATTAACCGCTATTTGCTCAATTCGCCGATGCTGTCAGAGTTCAAGCGCGACGGGGACGGCGGAATTACTTTCTATATCCAAAACGAGGCTCCGGCAGCAGACAAGCAGCCCAATTGGCTACCCGCACCCAAAGGGGGCTTCTTTGTCGTTATGCGTCTCTACTGGCCGAAAGCTGAGGCGCTCGAAGGGACGTGGAAGCAGCCTCCGATGCAGCGGACCGTTTAGTTTTCATTCGGGCCACCGGGAGAATCGAGCGACGATGGAGAACGTAATCCAGTTGGTGCCGGTAGCGCCTTCAATCGACCAACTGGCACGGATCATCGGCAACGTGGCGGCCCCGGCTTTCCTGCTGGGTGCCGTCGCGTCCTTCATCTCGGTCCTGATTTCCCGCATCAACCGGGTCGTCGACCGGGCTCGGTTGCTTCACGACATCACCGATGATGATGCCTCAAAGGCTTACCTCAAGGCGGATATTCCCCGGCTGCGACACCGGGCGTTGCTCTTGAACAGATCGCTGTTCTGCTCCATCCTCTCTGCGATCCTCACGGCGCTCATCATCATCGTTGCCTTCATCAGTGCGCTGTTCAATGTCGCCCATGAATATGGCGTCGCACTGCTGTTCATGGCCGCGCTGCTGACGTTCTGCGCCTCTCTCATCGACCTCGCCCGCGAAACCCGAATTGCGCTTCACGACAACGATCTGCGCGTGTAAGTCTTCCGGGGGCAGTGCGTGGGGTGGTTGGACGTGACGAAAGGTTCTCGGAAGAGCCGCAGGCGTCAGGAGGCCCAGGCCCGGCCCGAACAAGACCGTTCGGCTCCTGCTCAACGCCCCGCGCCAACTTTCCGATGGCGAACTGCCGCGCTGCTGGCAATCGGCGCCGGCGCGCTATTTTTTCTGCTGGCAAGCGGGCTGTCCTGGTTCAAGACGTCCGGCACCTCTCAGCCGACCCGCGAGGCAGGGCTGAGCTTTGTCGGCAGCCAGGCGTGCAGCGGCTGCCACCAGGCGGAGACGCGGCTGTGGCAAAGCTCGCAACATCGTCACGCCATGGATCACGCGAACGACACGTCCGTCCGTGGCGACTTCAACGACGCGGCCTTTGAATATGCGGGCACGCGCTCGCGCTTCTTCCGGCAGGACGGGAGATTTTTGGTCGAGACAGACGGCCCGGACGGCAAGCTCGCGACTTTCGAGGTGAAATACACTTTCGGTATCGATCCGCTGCAGCAGTACCTGATCGAATTTCCCGACGGTCGCGTCCAGGCCCTGTCCATCGCCTGGGACACGCGGCCGAAGGAGCAGGGCGGTCAGCGCTGGTTTCACCTCTATCCGGACGGCGCCATTACGCATGACGATCCGCTGCACTGGACGAAGCTGAACCAGAACTGGAATTTCATGTGCGCCGAGTGCCACTCGACCGGCGTACTCAAGGGCTACGATGCCGGCAAGGATACGTTCGCCACCACATTCTCCGAGATCAGCGTCGGCTGCGAGGCGTGCCATGGTGCCGGCTCGCGTCATGTCGCCTGGGCGCGCGGAAAGCCGGCGTCGCGCGGCGTTGACGACGGCCTGCTTGTCGCCTTTGACGAGCGCACGGGCATCACCTGGTCGGCCTTGGCTGGAACAATGACGCCGACACGCAGTGCGCCGCCAGCGGCGCTGCGGAAGGAGGTCGAGACCTGCGGGCGCTGTCATGCTCGTCGCGGTCAACTTTCGGAAGACTGGACGCCAGGACGGCCGCTCTCGGAAACCCACCAGGTCGCGCTGCTCGATCGCCAGCATTTTCATGCCGACGGCCAGATGCGCGATGACGAGGAGACATACAATTACGCGCCCTTCAAGCAGAGCAGGATGTTCGCCAAAGGCGTGACCTGCAGCGACTGCCACGACCCGCACAGCGCGACTCTGAAGGCCCCCGGGGATGGCGTCTGTGCGCAGTGCCATGCACCCGAGAAGTATCAATCGACTGCGCATCGACACCACGCCGACGTCTCGCCACCGCCCGGCTGTCCGTCCTGCCATATGCCGGAGCGGCGCTACATGGTCGTCGATCGCCGCCACGATCACGGCTTCCGCATTCCGCGTCCCGATCTCTCCGTGCAGATCGGCACACCGAATGCATGCAACGAGTGTCACCGCGGCAAGTCTGCGATGTGGGCGGCCCGGCAAGTCGAAACCTGGTTCGGCATGGAGGGGCGCGGCCACCAGACCTGGGCGTCGGCCTTTCATGCCGTCTGGAGCGAAGCCGCCGATGCTCAGGCGCTGCTCGCCGCAATCGCCGGATCGGGCGACGCTCCCGGCATCGTCCGCGCCAGCGCACTCGCCGAGCTTCCGGTACCGGATTTCGACCTGATCCGGCGTGCGCTATCCGATCCCGATCCGCTTGTGAGACTTGGTGCGCTCGACGGGCTGGAAGGGGTAGCGCCCGAACAGCTCTGGTCGCTCGCCTCCCTGCGGCTCAGCGATCCCGTGCGCGGCGTGCGCATTCGCGCGGCCGATCTTCTTGCCGCGGTGCCATCAGCACAGCAACCAGCAGCCGATCGCGATAAGTTCGCGTGGGCCGCGGCCGAGTTCGTGGCTGCACAGAGGCTGAACGCAGACAGGCCTGACGCCCGTACCGCACTCGGGGGCTTCTTTGCCCGTCAAGCCAATGCCAGCGAGGCGGAGATCGAATATCGTGCTGCGCTTCGGCTGGATCCCTCGTTCACAGCCGCCGCCGTCAACCTGTCTGACCTCTATCGGCAACTTGGACGCGAAAGCGATTGCGAGCAGGTCTTGCGCGAGGCTCTCGCCACGTCGGCGCAGGATGCATCTCTTCACCATGCACTTGGTCTGGCGCTCGTACGCAAGCAGCGCAACGAGGGTGCGCTCGATGAACTGCGTCAGGCCGCGTCGCTGGCGCCGGGTCAGGCGCACTACGCCTACGTCTATGCCGTCGGGCTAAACGCGAATGGCCGGCGCGACGACGCGCTTGCGGTGCTGAAGGAAAGTTTGCGTGCGCACCCCAATAGTCCGGAGTTGTTGTCCGCTGCGCTGAACCTCAGCCGCGAGAAGGGAGACGTCGTGGCCGCGCTCGCTTATGCCGAGCGACTATCGAAGCTCATGCCGGACGATTCGCGTCTGGCCGATCTTGTCAAGGAGTTGAAACGATAGCAGACAGGAGCCCTGGGTATCCACGCCTGCGGGAATGTCGAGCCGACTGCAGGCGTCACTGCCGATGGACGGCGCGATAATGACATACTACGCCTGTTTTGCCCGACGCTTCAACAAAAATTCGCTAAATACGAAATTTGCTCCTCGGCCAACGAGGCAGGCTACTGTGCATGGGGTTGTTTTTGGTTTTTGGCTTGTGCTCGCAGCCGCACGGTCTTGCTGACGCAAAAGGGCCGCCTCGATGGGCGGCCCTTTCGTCTTGGTCGAAGGAATGCCGTTTACTCGGCGGCCTGCTTCTGCGGCGGGTCGAGCGCGCCTGACTTGTGGATCTCGGCGACCTGATGGTCCGAGAAGCCGAGCACGGCGCGCAGGATCTCGTCGGTGTGCTCGCCGAGCAGCGGCGAGCGGGTGACGTCGCTCGGGCTATCCGACAGCTTGATCGGGTTGCCGACCGAGATGTACTTGCCGCGGGTGGGATGATCGACCTCGACCACGGTGCCGGTCGCGCGCAGCGACTGGTCCTCGGCGATCTCCTTCATCGACAGGATCGGGCCGCAGGGGATGTCGTCCTTATTGAGGATTTCCATCGCCTCGAACTTCGTCTTGGTCATCGTCCACTGCTCGATGCGGCCGAAGATCTCGTTCAGGCGCGGCAGGCGGGCCGCCGGCTTGGCGTAGTTCGGATCGGTCTTCCATGTCGGCTCGCCGATCACGTCGCAGATCTTCTCCCAGACCGGGGCCTGGGTGATGAAGTAGATGTAGGCGTTGGGATCGGTCTCAAAACCCTTGCACTTCAGGATGCGGCCGGGCTGGCCGCCGCCCGAGTCGTTGCCGGCGCGCGGCACGGCATCGCCGAACGGAATGCCTTCGCCGAACTGGCTGTATTCCTTGAGCGGGCCGTGGGCGAGGCGCTGCTGGTCGCGCAGCTTGACGCGGGCGAGGTTGAGCACGCCGTCCTGCATCGCGGCGGTGACGCGCTGGCCCTTGCCCGAATGCGTGCGCTGATAGAGCGCGGTGACGATGCCGAGCGCCAGATGCAGGCCGGTGCCGCTGTCGCCGATCTGCGCACCGGTGACGAGCGGCAGACCATCGCGGAAGCCGGTGGTGGAAGCGGCGCCGCCGGTGCACTGCGCGACGTTCTCATAGACCTTGCAGTCTTCGTAAGGTCCCGGGCCAAAGCCCTTGATCGACGCGACGATCATCTTCGGGTTGATCGCCTGGATCTTCTCCCAGGGGAAGCCCATGCGGTCGAGCACGCCAGGGCCGAAATTCTCGACCAGCACGTCGCATTTCTTGATCAGCTCGGTCAGGACTTCCTTGCCCTTCGGGTTCTTGGTGTCGAGCGTGATCGAACGCTTGTTGTGGTTGAGCATGGTGAAATACAGGCTGTCCACGTTCGGGATGTCCTGCAGCTGGCCGCGGGTGATGTCACCCACGCCCGGGCGTTCCACCTTGATCACGTCGGCGCCGAACCATGCCAGCAGCTGCGTGCAGGTCGGTCCTGACTGGACGTGGGTGAAGTCGAGAATGCGAACGCCCTCGAGCGCTTTGGTCATCGTCTATGCTCCGTACTCTGTGTCTGCCCCTGCGAACCACAGGGAATAAGGGTTGAGGGGGTGGACTTACTTCTTCTTCTGCAGAACGCTCTGCGGATTGAGGTTGCCGATGCGGCCGCTCTCCGAGCCCGCGGCCGGATCGATCACCGCGTTGATCAGCGTCGGCTTACGGGATGCCATGGCCTCGTTGACGGCGCGCTTGAGCTCGTCCGGCGAGGTCGCATTCACGCCGACGCCGCCGAAGGCCTCCATCATCTTGTCGTAGCGCGCGCCCTTGACGAACACGGTCGTCGCCGGATCGGCGTTGACGCTGTTGACGTCGGTGCCGCGATAGATGCCGTCATTGTTGAAGATGACGACGCAGATCGGAAGGTTGTAGCGGCAGATGGTCTCGACCTCCATGCCGGAGAAGCCGAAGGCCGAGTCGCCTTCCACTGCCAGCACGGGATGGCCGGTCTCGAGCGCAGCGGCGATCGCCTGGCCCATGCCGATGCCCATTACGCCCCAGGTGCCGACGTCGAGACGCTTGCGCGGGCGGTACATGTCGATGACGCCGCGGGCGAGGTCGAGCGTGTTGGCGCCTTCGTTGACGAGGATCGCCTCGGGGTGATCCTTGATCACGTTCTTCAGCACGCCGAGCGCGCCGTGATAGTCCATCGGCGACTTGTTGTTCATCAGCTTCGGCGCCATCTTGGCGACGTTCTCGTCGCGCTTGGCCACGATGGCCTTGGTCCATTCGGCCGGCGGCGCGGTCCAGCCCGTTCCCATCGCCTGGTTGAAGGCGGAGACGACCGAGCCGATGTCGCCGACGACAGGCGCGACGATCTCGACGTTGGAGTCCATTTCCTTCGGCTCGATATCGACCTGGATGAACTTCTTCGGCGCCTCGCCCCAGCTCTTGCCCTTGCCATGCGAGAGCAGCCAGTTCAGCCGCGCGCCGATCAGCATGACGACGTCGGAGTCCTTCAGCACGGTCGAGCGAGCCGCGCCGGCGCATTGCGGATGCGTGTCGGGCAGCAGGCCCTTGGCCATGCTCATGGGGAGGAACGGCATGCCGCTCTTCTCGACGAAGCTCTTGATCTCTTCATCGGCCTGCGCATAGGCCGCGCCCTTGCCGAGGATGATGAGCGGACGCTTGGCGCTCTTGAGCACGTCGAGCGCGCGCTTGACCGACGCGGGCGAAGGGATCTGCGCGGGCGCCGCATCGATCACCTTGACCAGCGACTTCTGGCCGGCCTCGGCGTTCATCACCTGGCCGAACAGCTTGGCCGGCAGGTCGAGATAGACGCCGCCCGGACGGCCCGAGACCGCAGCGCGGATGGCGCGGGCAAAGCCGATGCCGATGTCCTGGGCGTGCAGCACGCGATAGGCCGCCTTGCACAACGGCTTCGCGATCGCGAGCTGGTCCATTTCCTCGTAGTCGCCCTGCTGCAGGTCGACGATCTCGCGCTCGGAGGAGCCCGAGACCAGGATCATCGGATAGCAGTTGGTGGTGGCGTGGGCGAGCGCGGTGAGACCATTGAGGAAGCCGGGCGCGGAGACGGTGAGGCAGACGCCGGGCTTCTTGGTGAGATAGCCGGCGATGCCTGCGGCGTAACCGGCGTTCTGCTCGTGGCGGAAGGAGATCACGCGAATGCCGGCGGCCTGCGCCATGCGGCCCAAATCCGTGATCGGGATGCCCGGCACATTATAGATGGTGTTGATGCCGTTCAGCTTGAGCGCGTCGATGACGAGATGGAAGCCATCCGTCAGTTCCTGCTCGGTGCCCGGTGCTTCGGACTTGGTCGCGGTGTTCAGCATGGGCCTTGTCTCCCTGGTCTCAAGGTAGGTGGGGCGAATGGTTCGCCCTTCTGGTGAATGTTGCTAGGTGAAGAGTTCCTGGCCGTGCGCTTCGACGTAAGCGGCGAGGCCAAGGGTGTGGTCGCGGGCGCGCTTCTCGGCGAGCTCGGTGTCGCGCGCTTCCAGTGCTTCGATCATGCCGAGATGCTCGGGCAGGGAGGTCGCAGTGCGGTCCTTGCGCCCGATCGTCAGCTGGCGATAGCCGCGCACGTGCAGCAGAAGGTCGTTGGTGAGATCGACCAGCACGGGGGATTCCGACAGCGAGATCAACGCCTGGTGGAAGGCGATGTTGGCCTTCGAATATTCCTCGACGTGATCCTCGGGCAAGCGGTCCTTGCCGAAATCCTTGAAATAGTCGCGCAGCGCCGTGATGTCTTTCTTGCGCGCGGTGGTGGTGATGAGGCGGGCCGCCATGCTCTCCAGCGCCGCCCAGGCGCGGATCATGTCGACGATCTCGCTCTTGGTCCGGCGCACCACCATGATGCCGCGGCGCGGCACGGTCTTCACGAAACCGTCCTGCTCGAGCATCGCGATCGCTTCGCGGATCGGCGTGCGGCTGACGCCCAGACGTTCGGACAATGCGCGCTCGTCCAGCATGACGGGCTCGGGCGTCGAATAGATGTCCATCTTGAGGATGGCTTCCTTCAAGGCGTCATACGCCTTGTTCTTGAAGCTGCTCTCCGGGGCAATACGAACGATTGCGATGTCTGCCTCGGCCATGTTCGGCAACGCCTTGGTTGGTTTCCGCAGTGACACGACGATTCTCCTCTGATGGGAGTCGTCTTTTACAGGAATATTTACTGGAAAGTTTTTGGCATACCACATGCCAGAATGTCAAGCTGGCTATTTTTTACGGCGTTATCGGTCCTGCTCTGGCTTGACAAGTTGGCTTCTGGCATACCAAATGCCATCGCTAGCCATTTTTGATCCAAGCTGGCGGAGTAATCAAGGCCTTTCGCCGCTCCGTTCCGCTAGGTGGAACAGAGCGCGGCGATGGCAAGTATCACGGGCAGCCGCATATGCGCGCTTTGCAAAGCAAGAACTGAAGGTCAAGGGAGAAGCTCATGTCCAATTCCAAAGACGTCGTCCGCAAGGTCCTTGACCAGGTCAAGGCCGACAAACGCACCAGCCTGACCGCCCCCGAAGGTAAGGTGGTCTGCGACGCCTACGGCATTCCGGTGCCGAAAGAGGGCGTGGCGAAGTCGGCCGGCGAGGCCGGCAAGATGGCGTCGTCGATGGGCTTCCCTGTCGTGATGAAGATCGTCTCGCCGGACATTCTCCACAAGACCGAGGCCGGCGGGGTCATTGTCGGCGTCAAGACGGCGGAGGATGCCGAGAAGGCCTATGAGACCATTCTCGGCAACGCCAAGAAGTACAAGGCCGATGTCAAGATCGAGGGCATCCAGGTGCAGCAGATGCTGGCCGGAGGCACTGAGGTCATCGTCGGCTCGATCACCGACGGCTCGTTCGGCAAGCTGGTCGCCTTCGGCCTCGGCGGCGTGCTGGTCGAGGTCTTGAAGGACATCACCTTCCGCCTCGCTCCGGCGACCAAGGAAGACGCGCTGTCGATGCTCGACGGCATCCAGGCGCACGAGATTCTGAAGGGCGTGCGCGGCGGCGAGCCGGTGAATCGCACCGCTCTGGCCGGCGTCATCGTCAAGGTCTCGCAGCTCGTCACCGATTTCCCTGAAATCGTCGAGCTCGACCTCAACCCTGTCTTCGCCACCGCCAAGGACGCGATTGCGGCTGACGTGCGCATCGTCGTCGACTTCGCTTACAAGCCCAAGCCGAAGCCGCGCCCGACCGAAGAGATTGTTGCGGCGATGAGCCGCATCATGCAGCCGAAGGCCGTCGCCGTAGTCGGCGCTTCAGCCGAGGATGGCAAGATCGGCAACTCCGTGATGAAGAACCTCATCAACGGCGGCTACAAGGGAGAGATCTATCCGATCCACCCCAAGGCCTCAGAGATCCTTGGCTACAAGGCTTATAAGAGCGTCAAGGACGTGCCTGGCGTGATCGACACGGCTGTGTTCGCGATTCCCGCGAAATTCGTGGCCGCGGCGCTCACCGAATGCGGTGAGAAGAAGATCCCCGGTGCGGTGCTGATCCCGTCGGGCTTCGCTGAAGCAGGCGCGCCGGAGCTTCAAGCCGAGATCGTCGAGGTCGGTAAGAAGTACGACATTCGCCTGATGGGGCCGAACATCTACGGCTTCTATTATACGCCTGCGAACCTCTGCGCGACCTTCTGCACGGCCTACGACGTGAAAGGCCACGCAGCGCTGTCGTCGCAGTCGGGCGGCATCGGCATGGCCATCATCGGCTTCTCGCGTTCGGCCAAGATGGGCGTCTCCGCGATCGTTGGTCTCGGCAACAAGTCCGACATCGACGAGGACGATCTGCTCGCCTTCTTCGAGCAGGATCCGAACACCAACTTGATCGCGCAGCACTGTGAAGACCTCAAGGACGGCCGCGCCTTCGCGGAAGCCGCCAAGCGCGTTTCCAAGAAGAAGCCTGTCGTCGTGCTCAAGGCCGGCCGCACCTCGGCCGGCGCCAAGGCGGCCTCGTCGCACACCGGCGCGCTCGCCGGCAACGACAAGATCTATGAGGACGTGCTGGCGCAGTCCGGCGTGATCCGCGCCCGCAGCCTGCGGCAGCTGCTCGAATTCGCTCGCGGCGTGCCGGTGCTGCCAACGCCGAAGGGCGAGAACGTGCTGATCATCACCGGTGCGGGCGGCTCGGGCGTCCTGCTGTCGGACTCCTGCGTCGACAACGGCCTGTCGCTGATGTCGATGCCGCCGGATCTGGACGCGGCCTTCCGCAAGTTCATCCCGCCGTTTGGCGCGGCCGGAAATCCTGTGGATATCACCGGCGGCGAGCCGCCGATCACCTACGTCAACACGGTGAAGCTCGGCCTGTCGGATGAGCGCATCCACTCGCTGATCCTCGGCTACTGGCATACCATCGTCACGCCGCCGATGGTGTTCGCCCGCAATATGGTTGAGGTGAAGAAGGAGATGGAGGCGAAGGGCTTTGTGAAGCCGATCGTCGCCTCCCTCGCCGGCGACGTCGAAGTCGAGGAAGCCGCCGAATATCTCTACCAGAACGGCATCCCGGCCTATGCTTACTCGACCGAACTGCCGGTCGAGGTGCTCGGCGCCAAGTACAAGTGGGCGCGCGGCGCAGGGCTGCTCTGAGACGAGATGCCGCTTCGGCATGATCCGGAGCGGATGGTTGTTCGCCTCTCCCGTACGCGGGGAGAGGTCGAATTGCGAAGCAATTCGGGTGAGGGGGAATCTCCGCGAGTTTCTTTGTCACCGTCCCCGTGGAAGCTCCCCCTCACCCCGATCCTCTCCCCGCAAGCGGGGCGAGGGAGAACGGTCAGGTCGCGATGAGCAAGAACGTGATCCGGCGCAAATCGCTCGAGCCTCGCTCTCCATCGGAGGCCGAGCCCGACGCGCGTGACGGCGGCGTGCAGTCTGTCGACCGCGCGCTGTCGATACTCGAAACACTGGCTGAGGACGACGAAGGCTATCGTCTCAGCGATCTCGCGGTCCGCACCGGGCTGTCGGCCTCGACCGTGCACCGCTTGCTGGCGACGCTCGAGAGCCGCCGCTTTGTGCAGTTCGACCGCGCCGAATCCAAATGGCATGTCGGCGTCCGCAGCTTCACCGTCGGCGCGAGCTTTGCGCGGCGCCGCAATTTCACGGCGCAGGCAATTCCCTATTTGCGCAAGCTGCGCGATCTCACCCGCGAGACCGCCAACCTTGCCGTGGTCGACGACGAATTCATCATCGTGCTGACCCGCATGGAAAGCCGCGAGATCATGCGCTCGCTGACCAAGGTCGGCGGTCGCGTTCCGATGGTGACGTCAGGCGTCGGCAAGGCGGTCCTTGCGACTTATTCCGACGATGACGTCGGCGCCGTCATCCGTCATCACGGCATGCCGAGACTCACGGAAAAGTCCATCGTACGGCCGAGCGATCTTTTCAAGGAGCTGGCAACGATCCGTAAGCAAGGTTACGCGGTGGATGACGAAGAGGCCGAGATGGGGCTGCGCTGCGTCGCGGCCGTAGTCTACAACGCGCTTGCGGAGCCGCTCGCCGCGATCTCGGTATCCGGCCTGACCAGCCGCGTCAGCGACGCTCGCCTGCCCGAGATCGGACGCGTCGTACGCGAAGTCGCGGCGGAACTGACGGTTGCGCTCGGGGGTGTCACCCCGGTGGTGAAACCGGCCTAAGCTGGGTTGGTGGTCCACCGTGCCCGTTGAAGGAAATCAGCTCTGGCGGCGGGGGCCTCGACATCGGTATACCAATCCACCGTTGTCGCGTCCTTTTGGGGAATGTCATGCCTTCCGAGCTCCGTTCGCCCCGTCTCGCTGTCCTGATCGATGCCGACAATGCTTCCGCAAAGATCGCGGATGGACTGTTCGCGGAGATTGCCAAGATCGGCGAGGCCAGCGTTCGCCGCATCTATGGCGACTTCTCCAATGCGCGATCCAGAGGCTGGGCCGACATCCTGTCGAAGCACGCCATCATACCGCAGCAGCAATTCGCCTATACGACGGGAAAGAATGCGTCGGACATAACCCTGGTCATTGACGCGATGGACCTGCTTCACAGCGGCCGGTTCGATGGCTTTTGCCTGGTGTCGTCCGACAGCGACTTCACCCGGCTTGCCGCCCGCATCCGGGAGCAGGGCGTCGATGTTTTTGGGTTCGGCGAACAGAAGACGCCGGAAAGCTTCAGGCAGGCCTGCCGGAGGTTCGTCTACACGGAGAACCTGCTTGCTGGCGCGGCGAACTCCCAGGATGCCGCCTCGAAATCCACGCCGCTCCAGCCCCCTGATGCGGCTGCGCCCATTATTAAGAAGGTCATCACCCAGATGGAGAGCGAAGACGGCTGGGTCACCCTTGGGGAAGTTGGCCGGCAGCTCGCAAACCTGGCCTCCGATTTCGATCCGAGGACCTTTGGCTTCCGCAAGCTGAGCGACCTTGTGCGAAAGACGAATTCGTTCGAAATCGATGAGCCGAAAGGCCGGTCGATGCGGATTCGGGTCAAGCCCGCTGCCGCAACACCGCCGAGAACGCGGAACCCGCGCAGAGCCGCAAGGTCGCGGACGGCAGGCGGCTCGCCGCCTAAGGCGTAAGCAGGGCGTGCCGTTATATTTGGGCTTGCCCGGCGTTTCGCAGGGCGTAACCATCGCTGGGCCGTAACGTTACGCGAGAGCCCCGATGTCCAAACTCACCCGATTTGCCGTTGCGCCGCTGCACGCAATGACACGCCGTCTCGCCGGTGTCGCCTCCGGGCGGCTCGCGCCCGACCTGGTCATCTCAGGCGCGCGGGTGCTCTCGACCTATTCGGAGCGGATCCATCCGGGACGCGAGGTCTGGATCACCGGCGGTCGGATCGCCGCGGTGAAGCCATCGGGCACGGCGAAAAGGATGTGGAGCGACGTGCCGCAGTATGACGCCGCCGGCGGCATCATCGCGCCGGGGCTGGTCGATCCGCACATCCACATCGAGTCCTCGATGGTGACGGCCTGTGCCTATGCCGAGGCCGCTTTGCTGAACGGCACCACCACGATATTCTGCGACAGCCACGAGATCGGCAATGTCATGGACGTCGCCGGCGTCGAGGCGATGCTGGAGGACGCGCGCGAGGCGCCGCTGTCGATCTTCTTGACGGTGCCGAGCACGGTGCCGGCGACTTCGGCGGAGCTGGAGACCGCCGGGGGAGACCTCACGCCCGACAAGATCGCCGGCCTGTTCGACCGCTGGCCTGAAGCGGTCGCGCTCGGCGAGAAGATGGATTTCGTGCCTGTCACGATGGGCGACGAGCGCAGCCACGCGATCCTGGCGGCGGCCCTGAAGCGCGGACGACCGGTGTCCGGCCATGTTTATGGCCGCGAATTCGTCGCGGCCTACGCGGCGTCGGGCGTCACCGATACGCATGAGGCGATCGACCGCGACATCGCCGACGATCTGCTCGATGCAGGCGTCTGGATCTTCCTGCGCGGCGGGCCGCCGACAACGCCCTGGCATTCGCTGCCGCAGGCGATCCGCACGATCACCGAACTCGGGGCCTCGCACAAGCGCACCGCCGTCTGCACCGACGACCGCGACGCCGACGACCTTCTGCTGTTCGGCCTCGACTGGGTGGTGCGCGAGGCGGTGAAGGCGGGGATGTCGCCGGAGCAGGCCTGGTCGATGGGTTCGCTGCACGGCGCCACCCGCTTCGGCATGGAGGGAGATATCGGCGGGCTCGGCGGCGGCCGCCGCGCCGATCTCGTGCTGATGGATGACAATCTCACGCCGCAATCGACCTGGTATGGCGGCGAACTCGTGGTCGAGAACCGCAAGATCACGCCGCGTCTCGATCAGGCGCTATCGCAGCGCTATCAATATCCGAAGGCGGCCTACGCGACCGTGAAGCTGCCGAGGAAAATCAGGCTGACGCCGGAGCTGCCGGCGAAGGCCTGCACCGTCAACGCCATCAAGACCGCGCTGCCGGGCATTACGCTGATCCATGAGAAGGTCGCGATCGAGCCCGCCAAGGACTGGCCAGAATTGTTCGCGCGCTACGGCATGTGCTTCGTCACCGTGGTCGAGCGCCACGGCAAGTCGGCCGGCAACGTCGCTTACGGCCTGCTGAAGGATTTCGGCTTGAAGCGCGGCGCGGTCGCCTCCAGCGTCGGCCATGACAGCCACAACCTCATCGTCGCCGGAACCAATGAGGCCGATATGCAGGTGGCGATATCAGCGATCGAGGAAAAGCAGGGCGGCGTCTGCGTCGTCGCCGACGGCGAGGTGCGGGCGCTGGTGCCGCTGCCCATCGCGGGACTGTTATCCGACAAGCGCGTTATCGAAGTGGCTGAAGAGGTCAAGGTGTTGAAGAAGGAATGGGCCGGGGCCGGCTGCACCATTCCCTACATGGGCTTCAATCTGATTCCGCTATCGGTCATTCCGGAAATTCGCATCACCGACAAGGGCCTCGTGCTGGTGCCGCAGATGGAGCTGGCGCCGCTGTTCGAGTAAGCAGCTTTCACGCATGGCTCGATCTAACCGATTGAGACCGCCGTGTTTTTCCAGCGGCTGCCGCATCGTGGAAAATATAATCGATCTCGTTGAGATCGCATCCCGCGCGTCCGATGATCTCGCTCGCTGACGCAACTTGAGCGAGGTCCGATATGGCGAAGATGCGAGCCGTCGATGCAGCCGTGCGAATCCTGGAGAAGGAGGGCATCTCGACCGCCTTCGGTGTTCCCGGGGCTGCAATCAATCCGCTTTACTCGGCGCTGAAGAAGCGCGGCTCTATCCGCCACATCCTGGCGCGGCATGTCGAGGGTGCCTCGCACATGGCTGAGGGCTATACGCGGGCCCAGGCCGGCAATATCGGCGTCTGCATCGGCACCTCGGGGCCGGCCGGCACCGACATGATCACGGGGCTCTATTCGGCGATCGCCGATTCCATTCCGATCCTCTGCATCACCGGACAGGCGCCACGCGCGCGGCTCTACAAGGAAGACTTTCAGGCCGTCGACATCGAGTCGATCGCAAAGCCGGTGACGAAATGGGCAGTGACCGTGCGCGAGCCGGCACTGGTGCCGCGTGTGTTCAGCCAGGCCTTTCATGTGATGCGCTCGGGCCGGCCGGGGCCGGTGCTGATCGACATGCCGCTCGACGTGCAGCTCGCCGAGATCGAGTTCGACGACGAAACTTATGAGCCGCTGCCGGTCTACAAGCCCACCGCCACGCGCAAGCAGGTCGAGAAAGCACTGGAGATGCTCAACGCCGCCGAGCGGCCGCTGATCGTCGCGGGCGGGGGCATCATCAATGCCGACGCTTCGGACCTGCTGGTCGAATTCGCCGAGATCGCGAATGTCCCGGTCGTGCCGACGTTGATGGGATGGGGCGCGATCCCCGACGATCACGTGCTGATGGCTGGCATGGTCGGCCTCCAGACCAGCCATCGCTATGGCAACGCCACGCTGCTGGAGTCCGATTTCGTGCTCGGCATCGGCAATCGCTGGGCCAACAGGCACACCGGCTCGGTCGAGACCTACACCAAGGGCCGCACCTTCGTGCATGTCGATATCGAGCCGACCCAGATCGGCCGCGTCTTCAACCCCGATCTCGGCATCGTTTCGGACGCGAAGGCCGCGCTCGAACTCTTCGTTTCCGTCGCCAGGGAGTGGCGACGCTCCGGCAGGCTCCGCGAGCGCCAGGCGTGGCCCGCGGCCTGCCGCGATCGCAAGAAGACCATGCTGCGCAAGAGCCATTTCGACAACGTCCCGATCAAGCCGCAGCGCGTCTACGAGGAGATGAACAAGGCGTTCGGCCGCGACACCACCTATGTCACCGTGATCGGCCTGTCGCAGATCGCCGGCGCACAGTTCCTCGGTGTCTACAAGCCGCGCAACTGGATCAATGCGGGGCAGGCGGGGCCGCTCGGCTGGACCTTGCCGGCAGCGCTCGGCGTGCGCGCGGCGTGCCCGGATCGTGACATCGTCGCGCTCTCCGGCGACTACGATTTCCAGTTCCTGATCGAGGAGCTCGCGGTCGGGGCGCAGTTCAATCTGCCCTATATCCACGTCGTCGTGAACAATTCCTATCTCGGCCTGATCCGCCAGGCCCAGCGCGGCTTCGAGATGGATTATCATGTCCAGCTCTCGTTCGAGAACATCAACGCGCCGGAGATCGGCGTCTACGGTGTCGACCATGTCGCGGTCGCCGAAGGCCTCGGCTGCAAGGCGATCCGGGTCACCGATCCCAAGGACACGCAGGCCGCGTTCGCGACCGCGCGCGAATTGATGAAGAAGCATCGCGTGCCCGTGGTGGTCGAGTTCATCCTCGAACGCGTCACCAACATTGCGATGGGCACCGAGATCGACAACATCGTCGAGTTCGAGGAAGTGCTGGACTTGCCGCTCGATGAGGTCGGGGTTACGCGGCCCGGCGTTTTGCAGCCGGCAGAATAGGGGACAGTAACATGCCGAAATTCGCGGCTAACCTCACCATGCTCTTCAACGAGATGCCGTTCATCGACCGCTTCGCCGCGGCGAAGGCGGCAGGCTTTGCCGGGGTCGAGTATCTCTTTCCCTACGACTTCGACAAGGCGCAGCTCCGCGAACAGCTGGAGGCTCACGGACTGAGCCAGGTGCTGCACAATCTGCCCGCCGGCAATTGGGCCGCCGGCGAGCGCGGCATCGCGATCATGCCCGATCGCACCTCCGAATTCCGCGATGGCGTGTTCCGTGCCATTGACTATGCCAAGGCGCTCGATTGCGAGCAGCTCAATTGCCTCGTCGGCATTGCGCCTGTCGACGCCGATCCGCGTGAGCTGCAGGAGACCCTGGTCGGCAATCTCCGCTTTGCCGCCTCGACGCTGGCCCGCGAGAACATCAAGCTGCTGGTCGAGCCGATCAACACGCTCGACATCCCCGGCTTCTTCCTCAATGGCACCGAGCAGGCGATCCAGCTCATCTCCGAGGTGCGGTCGAACAATCTGTTCGTCCAGTACGACATCTATCACATGCAGATCATGGAGGGCGATCTCGCCCGCACCATGCAGGAATATCTGCCTGAGATCGCCCACATCCAGCTCGCCGACAATCCCGGCCGACACGAGCCCGGCACTGGGGAAATCAACTACCCCTTCCTGTTCCGCCATCTCGACGCGATCGGCTATCGCGGTTGGATCGGCTGCGAATACAAGCCGCGCACCACGACGCTGGAAGGCCTGTCGTGGCACGCCGCGCAGACATTTGAGACCTGAGGATATCAAGACATGATCGACATCGGCTTCATCGGACTTGGCACTATGGGGCGGCCAATGGCCGGCCATCTCTTGGCCGCGGGCCATCGCGTATTCCTGCATGACGTCGCGCCAGTCGGGCCGGAGCTGATCGCGGCTGGCGGCGTCCCTTGCAAATCGGCCAAGGAGGTCGCGGAGGAGGCGGATGTCGTCATCATCATGGTGCCTGATACCCCGCATGTGGAGGCGGTGCTGTTCGGCAAGGACGGTGTCGCGAGCGGCATTTCCAAGGGCCAGATCGTCGTCGACATGAGCTCGATTTCGCCGCTGGCGACCAAGGAGTTCGCGAAGAAGATCGAGGCGCTCGGCGCGGATTATCTTGACGCGCCGGTGTCGGGCGGAGAGGTCGGCGCCAAGGCGGCGAGCCTCACCATCATGGTCGGCGGGCCCGAACGCGCCTTTGGCACCATGAAGCCGATCTTCGACAAGATGGGCAAGAACGTCACGCATGTCGGCGCCAATGGCGACGGCCAGACGACCAAGGTCGCCAACCAGATCATCGTGGCATTGACGATCGAGGCGGTGAGCGAAGCGCTGCTGTTCGCTTCCAAGGCCGGTGCCGATCCAGCGCTGGTGCGCAAGGCGCTGATGGGCGGCTTTGCCTCGTCGCGGATTCTCGAAGTGCATGGCGAGCGCATGGTGAAGCGCAATTTCGATCCGGGCTTCCGAATCGAACTGCACCAGAAGGATCTGAACCTTGCGCTCGAAGGCGCGCGCGCTCTCGGCCTCTCACTGCCGAGCACGGCGGTCGCGCAGCAATTGTTTTCGTCCTGTACCGCACATGGCGGCAAGGGCTGGGATCATTCGGCCATGGTACGAGCGCTGGAACTGATGGCGGGTCACGAGATCGCCGCAGCCTGAATTGTTACGCGGTAACAGTCGCGGTGTTGATGTGGGTTTCATCGCGCGGGAACCGGAACAATGCTCCGGCCCCGCGGTTGATGGCGCACAACAACACTGGAGAGCGTGGATATGAAGACCCGTCTTGTGATCTCGTTGGCTGCTGCGTCGCTGCTGGCGTCGAGTGCAGCCTTTGCTCAGTCGACGACCGAAGAAGGCGCCAGGAACGGCGCACGCACGGGCGGCGAAGTCGGCGGCCCAATCGGCGCGATGGTTGGCGGTACCGTGGGTGCGGCCGTCGGCGCTGGCCTCGAAATTCCGAATGCGATCCTCGGCGGCATCCCGCGCGATGATTCTGTCGTGGTCCAGGAGCGCGTCGTGGTAGGTGAGCCGCTACCCCCGACCGTTGTGCTGCGTCCGGTACCGAATTACACCCAGTATCGCTACGCCGTGGTGAATGATCGCCGGGTGATCGTCGAGCCGCGCACACGCCGGGTGATCAAGATCATCGACTGATCGGCGCGATAAGGATTTTGAAGAAAGAGGGCCCTGCGGAGCGTCGCTGCGCAGGGCCTCAACTTGTCAGGGCCGAGCCTGCCCGAAACCGGGTCATGACCCAATCGATGACGGCCGCGAGCGCGAAGCCGATACAGGCAGTGCCGGCATCGACGAGAAAATCCTCCAGCCGCGCATGGCGTCCGGGCGCCCAGAGCTGCATCAGTTCGAGCAGGCCAATCAGCACGACCGCGACGGCCGCCACTGACAGGCGGCGCTGCCGATAGGCGAGGCCGAAGGCCAGCCCGACCAGGAGGAAGGCAAGCGCATGCTCGCCGTCCTGGCTGAGGTCGGAATGGGGACGCAGGCTCGGAGGCCCGAGCGTTGCAAAGGTCACGGCGGCGGCGAGCAGCCAGGCAAAGGCGCGAACAAGAATGGACATCCGCACCGCTTAGCACGGATCGGCCGAGGCCTGTCTCGGGATGCGGATCAGATCGCCGTGTAGTTAATGACGAAATGTTAAAGCGGCTCGCGCACGCCGAGGCCGTGCATGAAGCGCTCCCGGATCTGCACGGGATCCCGGCGGGTGGTGCCGACGCCGGGTTTGTCGTCGATGCGCAGCGCAATCAGGCTCGGCGCGTCAACCGACATGGCCTGGTCGACCAGCCGTTCGAAATCCTCTTCGTCCGCGGCCCATGCGCTGTTGGTGAGTCCCGAGCCCAGTGCAATCGCGACGAGATCGGCGACGCCCGCAGCCGGCGTCGGCTGCGCTCCAGTGATCTGGTAGATGCCGTTGTCCATGACGATCATGATGAGGTTCTTCGGCTTCAAGGCCGCGATCGTCGAGAGCGTGCCGAGCTGCATCAGCAGTGAGCCGTCACCTTCCAAAGCAAAGACGCGTCGATCGGGCTGCGCCAGCGCCACGCCGAGCGCGATCGGGAAGGCGAGCCCCATGCTGCCCAGCATGTAGAAATTCTGCGGACGATGGCCGGCGGCCCAGAGGTCGAAATTGGTGTTGCCGATGCCGCCGATCACCGCTTCCTCGTGCTTTAGTTTTGCGATCAGGCGCGAGGTGATGTCGAACCGGTTCATCACTTTGGTGTTGCGCGTGTCCATGGCGGCGCTCACTTGTCGAAGACCTTGCCGCCCGTGAGCAGCGGGTTGAGGATCAGCGCCACCGGTGCCTGTGTGGTGACGGCTTGCTTGATCGAACGGTCGGCGATGAATTCGAGCTCGTCGAGCCTGGTAATGGTGTGGTGCTCCAGCGCCAGCGAATCCAGCACAGGGCGCATGGTGCGGCAGACCAGCGACTGGCCGTAATTGAATTCGCCAAGCGTGCCGCGCTCGGATACGAACATGATCAGCGGGATTTGGTAGGGCACCGCGAGTGAGGCGAGCGTGTTGGCCAGCGTTGCGAAGCCCGAGGTCTGCATCAGCACTGCGCCCCGCCGGCCTCCCATCCAGGCGCCAGAGACGATGCCGACGGCCTCTTCCTCGCGGGCGGTGGCAAAGGTCGTGAAGAAAGGATCGGCGTGCAGATTCTTGATCAGCGGCGTCAACACCCGGTCGGGCACGTAGGGGATCAGGCTGATCTCGTTCCGCTTCAGGGTTTGCAGGACGATGCCATGCCAGCTCTTGTCGCCGGATGCCTGCATCGAACTATGCTGCTCCGCACCAGCCATTGCGTTCTCCCTTGCGCCGCGCATGCTTCTTCTTTGGCCGTCGTGGCGTTTGTCGAACTTGACGGAGCGGACGGGATTGTCAACATGTCCAGGCCAGCACCGTGATCTGCGCCAGACGGGCTGCCGTGGCCGGCATCGCCATGCCATAAGCGGGATAATGAGGAACAGGAGGAACGCCAGGAGAGGGGCGCGCGTGGCGCTGACCTTGCGAACCTCCGTGAGAGAGCCGGAAGGGTCCTGATGTCGGTCAACAGCAAGCGTGTCTTCTACGTCAAATACCTGGCCAACCCTGTGTACATCGACATCCTGAAGGCGCGGTCCGACGTGCGGCTCGACCGCATCGAGAACGAGAGCCCCGAGGATTTTTACGCCCCGATCCTGGGCGCGGCGCATGTGTATCAGATCGGTGCCGCGCGCGACGAGCTGGCGCCGCATTTCCATGTCGACGCCGCCCTCCTGAAGCGCACCCCAAACCTGCTCCTGGTCTCCAGCAACGGCGCGGGCTTCGACCCTGTCGACGTCGAAGCCTGCACGGATGCGGGCGTGCTGGTCGTCAACCAGTCCGGCGGCAACGCGCATTCGGTGGCCGAGCATGCGCTGGCGATGATGCTGACCCTGTCCAAGCGTATCATCCAGTCGGATCGCCGGCTGCGCCGCGAGGCCAATGTCAATCGGAACGAGCTCGTCGGCAACGAGGTCGAGCACAAGACCGTCGGCATCATCGGTCTCGGCAATGTCGGCCGCCGCATCGCCGCGCTTTGCAAGGGCCTGCTCGGCATGAAGGTGCTGGCTTACGATCCCTACCTCTCGAAGGAAGTGATGGCCGAGCGGGGCGGCGAGAAGGTCGAGCTTGACGAATTGCTGCGTCGGGCCGATTTCGTCTCTATCTCATGCCCGCTGAACAAGGGCAGCCGCAACATGATCAGCGTGCGCGAATTCGGCCTGATGCAGCCGCACGCCTATTTCATCACCACTGCGCGCGGCTTCATCCACGACGAGGATGCGCTGCTCCAGGCGCTCCGCGACAAGCGCATCGCCGGTGCCGGTCTCGACGTCTGGTCCAAGGAGCCGCCGCCGCCGGAGCATCCGCTGCTGCAGTTCGACAACGTGCTGGCGAGCCCGCACACCGCGGGTGTGACGATCGAAGCGCGCCAGAACATGGGTCGCATCGCGGCCGAGCAGGTGCTGGAGACGCTCGACGGCAAACGCCCGCCGCGCATCATCAATCCCGAGGTCTGGCCCGTCTATGCCGAGCGCTTCAGGCAGGCCTTTGGCGTGACGCCGGGGTAGGGGCGTGAAGCGCTGCCGGCGCAGGTTACCTGGATGACAACAGAACGCGACGGATTTTACCGATTGCGTCAGTGAACGCGTATGACTTGTCCTGTAGATCAGGGTCCATGAGCATCCTCTCGATTGCGACGTCAGGACTGTCTGCGGCGAGCCTGCGCGCGAACGTAGCCGCGAGCAACATTGCCAATGTCCGCACGACTGGGCCGCTGCCCGCGTCAAGCGGTTCGGGCAGTGGCGGCAGTTCGAGCACGAGTTCGACTTATCCCGCAGCCTATGTGCCGCTGCGAGTCGATCAGGTCTCTCAATCGAGCGGCTCGACGCCGGGCGGTACTGCCGCGACCGTGTCGACGGTGTCGCCGAGCTATGCCGCACAATCCGACCCAAGCGCTCCCTTCGCAAACCAGGACGGCCTGGTCGCTGCGCCTGACGTCGATCTTGCTGACCAATTCGTCCAGCTGGCGACCGCAAAATACAGCTTCATGGCCAACGCCAAGGTCATTCAGGCCTATTCCGAGACGGAAAAGTCCCTGCTCGACATCATGGCGTGATTGCTGACGGACGGTATCGACGGACGCATCGGTGGCAGGAACCGACGCGTTGCCTTGATCCAGCTCAAAATCTTCCTCCCCCATCCGGCCTAAATGGGATTAAAGTGCTGCCGGGGCAGCAGGAGGTCCCATGTCAACTTTTGTCGTCAGGTTCATGAAGGACGTGCTCGGGGAGTGCGGCCGGCAGAGCGAAGTTTGTCAGGGTACGCTCGAGATCGACGCTATCGACGAGATCGAGGCCACGGAGCGGGCGAAGGCAAAATTCTGCAAGGACCAGGCGTTGCATCACTGGTCGCTGCATGCCGATCGCATCCAGGTCAGACCGTCCGATTTTCCGTCGTGAGGGCTAGCGGCCCGGTGCCGTGACAGGCGGGGGTGCCGTCGTCCCCGCGCCGAGCGAACGTTGCACCATGACGGTGTCGGACCAGCGGCCGTGGCGATAGGCGACGCCGCAGAGCAGCCCAGCGCGCCCGAAACCGAACCTTTCGTGCAATGCCAGCGAGGGTGCGTTGTCAGCATCGATATAGCCGATCAGCTGGCGGAAACCCGCCGCAGCACACGTATCGATCATTGCCCCGAGCAGGAGCCGTCCGACGCCGCGGCCGAGATGGTCGTGGTGGACGTAGATGGAGTGCTTGGCCGTGTAGCGATAGGCCGGGCGCTTGCGAAACAGCACTGCATAGGCATAGCCGACGACCTCTCCGCGCCAGGTGGCGACCAGATGCGGCAGGCGGGTCTGCTTCAAATTCCTGCGCCGGTCGCGAAGATCGTCGGGCTCCGGCGCGCCGGTTCCCTCGACGTCGCGGGGCACGCCATTGCGGACGTGATGGCGATAGATCGCCAGCATCGCCTCGACATCGCTCTCGCGTGACGGCCGAATCAGGACCGGCTCGTCGTCGGTGCGTGCAATCGCTGTCTCGTTCATCGGCTCGGCTCGGCAACGACGTAGGTATAGAGCCCGATGCGGCCCTTGGCATCGATCTCCTTGTAGACGCCCTGGATTTCGACATCGAAGCCTGGGAAGGTATTGAAGCAGGTCTCGAACATCTTGAGATAATCGATCATGGGCTTGGCCCGTTCCGTCAGCCGCTCGCCGGGGACGATGGTGGCGATGCCGGGCGGATAGACCACGAAAGGCGTGGTGGCGATGCGGCCGGCGATTGCCTCAATCGGCAGATAGTCGACGTCGTTCTTGAACAGATAGCGGGCAGCATCGCGCGGCGACATGGCGATCTCAGGCATGTGCTCGGGCATGAACTGTCGTGCTTGGAGGGCGCTGACATTGGCATCCCGAAAGAAGCGGTGCATCTCGCCGCAGAGGTCGCGTAGCCGCACGCCGGCATAGCGCGCCTGACGCCGCTGGTAGAATTCCGGAATCGCGTCGCCCAGCAGCGCATTGTCGTCGTGTAGCTTCTTGAAGGCGACGAGACCGGAGATCAAGGTGCCAGCCTTGCTCGCCTCGACGCCGGGGGTCAGCAGGAAGAGGAGGGAGTTGAGGTCGTTCTTCTCTGGCACGATGCGGTTTTCGCGTAAGTATTGCGCGACGACCGGGGCGGGGATGCCGTGCTCGGCATAGGCGCCGGTGGTGCGGTCGAAGCCGGGGGTGAGCAGCGTCAGCTTATTCGGATCGGTCATGGCAAAGCCCTCGGCCATACCGGGAAAGCCGTGCCAGGTGCTGTCGGGACCGAGCTGCCAGAGCGCGGGATTGGTGGCGAGCTCGTCGGTCGACAGCGTCTCCCAGGCGACGTTGTGCGCAGCGCCTGGGCGACTGACATCGGGGATGGCGACTCGATCCGGCACGAACGGTTCGAAGAACCAGCGCCGGTCCGAATTCTGCTCCTTCTCCTCGAACTCGCGGCGCATCGCGCGGATTTTTTTCCGCAGCTCGATGCCGAGGCGGATCGTGTCGTCCCACAGCACTTCGCCGGAGCGGCCTTTCATCATCTGCGCGCCGACATCGAGCGAGGCAAACAGCGGATAGAACGGCGAGGTCGAGGCGTGTTGCATGAAACTTTCGTTGAAGCGGCGGTGCTCGACGCGCCGTTTCTGGCCGCGGATGTGGCGGTCCTTGATGTGGATCTGGGAGGCCTGCGAGAAGCTCGCGAGCTGCTTGTGGGTCGACTGCGTCGCGATGATGCCGGGCGCCTCCGGCGGAAGGTTGGCGAGACCCATGGCGAAACGGCCGGTATAGAGCGGGTGGAATTTCATGAAGCCGGCCCAGGCCTCGTCGAACAGAATGTATTCGCAGAGATGGCCGATGCGCTTCAGGATCATTTCGGCATTGTGGATCGTGCCGTCATAGGTGCACTGCTCGACCACAGCGACGCGGAACGGCCGCTCCTTGCGCCAGGCGTCCTTGTCCGTCACCAGCGGGTGATTGCGGATGGTCTCACGCAGAGCCTTCTCGTCGAGCATATCCCAGCGCATTGGGCCGATCAGGCCCCAGGCATTGCGAATGGTGGGAACATAGACCGGGATGCCGCCGCCGATCATCAGCGCGCCGTGATGGGCGGCCTTGTGGTTGTTGCGGTCGAACAGCACGAGATCGCCGTCGGTGACGAGCGCGCCGAGCGCAACCTTGTTCGAGGTCGAGGTGCCGTTGAGCACGAAATAGGTCTTTTCCGCGCCGAAGATCTGCGCCGCCTCCTTCTGCGCCTTCAGCGCCGGTCCCTCATGGGTGAGGAGGTCGCCGAGGTCGAGCACAGAATTGTCGAGGTCGTCGCGGAACACGGATTCGCCGAGATGCTCGACGAACACTCGGCCGATCGGGCTGCGGTTGTAGAACACGCCGCCATTGTGGCCCGGACAGGTCCAGAGCTGGTTGCCTTCCTCGGCATAATCGACCAGCGCCCCGAAGAACGGCGTCTTCAGCGTCTCGGCATATTGTTTCAGCCGGCTGATCAGGTTCTTGGCGATGAAGGGCGGGGTCTCTTCCGACAGGAAGACATAGCCATCGATGAAGTCGAGCAGTTCGACCGGCAAATCCTCGAAGCGCTTGCGCCGGATCAAAAGAATGATCGGGAAATCGAGACCCCGCCGCCGCATCAAATTGATCAGCGCCGAGGTCTTGCCCTCAAGACCCTTCTTGCCCCAGTCCACCACCATGCAGCCGATCGCGGCATCGGTCTGCACCGCGATCTCGGCGTCTTCCAGCTTGCGGGCCCGGACCACCTCGAAGCCCGAGCGCTGGATCTCCTCGATGATCTGGTTGAAGCGGAGACCTTCCAGGTCGTCGGCGTCGAACACAGGTGCGGCGAACAGGAAGTTGAAGCGCTTGAAATAGTCCATGGCATGTCCCGAATGTGCAGAGACAGACAGGTCTCTGCACATTCGATGACAGTTCTATGACAGTGGCGGCAATCGAGCGCAGGACGTGCTCTATCGCTTCGTCTCGCCGAACACCACGGTTGGCACGGCGCGGTTGACGACCTCGCGCAGTGCGAAGCTCGATTGCACCCGCGCGACGCGCGGCAGGCGCGACAGCTCTGTGCGATGGATGCGCTCGAAATCCTGGATGTCGCGGGCGAGCACGATCAGGATGTAGTCGTCGGTGCCCGACATCAGGAAGCAACGCACAACGGAAGGGCACTTCACCACCTCCGCCTCGAACGCCTTCAGCGCCTCGTCGCTCTGGCTCTCTAGCGCGATGCGGACCAGCACCGTCGTGGTGAGGCCGAACTGGGTAAGGTCGAGCGCGGCCTGATAGGCCTGGATGTAGCCGTCATCCTCCAGCGCCTTCTGCCGTCGCGCCAGCGCTGTGCTTGACAGGCCCACCTTGTTGGCAAGCTCGGTGTGGCTGGCGCGCGCATTGGTCGTGAGTTCCGCGAGAATGGCGAGGTCTTTGCGGTCGAGGGCCAAGGTTTCGTTTCCGGCGTGAATGGGCACTTCCGCGACCGAAACCGGCGCGGGAAGGTCCAAGCTAGCGGATATTTGCACGAAACCAAACCGGCCACCTCGCTACGATCTCAAAAGGAATCAAAAGGAGGCCAGCAGGATGCGTGTCGGTGTGCCCAAGGAGATCAAGGTGCAGGAATATCGCGTCGGGCTCACCCCGGGCGCCGTCCGCGAATATATCGCAGCCGGGCACCAGGTGACGGTCGAGACCGGCGCCGGCAGTGGCATCGGCGCGTCCGATGAGGTGTACCAGCGGGCAGGGGCCTCCATTGCGGCGAGCGCAAGCGACATCTTCGCCAAGTCCGAGATGATCGTGAAGGTGAAGGAGCCGCAGAAGGGCGAATGGGCCCAGCTCCGCGAAGGCCAGATCCTGTTCACTTATCTCCACCTCGCGCCGGATCCGGAACAGGCCAAGGGCTTGCTCGCCTCCGGTTGCACTGCGATCGCCTATGAAACCGTCACCGACGCGGCCGGCCACCTCCCCCTGCTCGCGCCGATGAGCGAAGTCGCCGGCCGCCTCGCAATCGAGGCCGCCGGCGCCGCGCTCAAGCGGTCGGCCGGCGGTCGTGGCCTGCTGCTTGGCGGCGTGCCCGGCGTGCAGCCGGCGCGCGCGGTCGTGCTGGGCGGCGGCGTGGTGGGAACGCAGTCCGCACGGATGGCTGCAGGCCTCGGAGCCGAAGTCACGGTAATCGACCGCTCGATTCCACGCTTACGCGAGCTCGACGATCTCTTCGCCGGACGTGTGCGCACGCGCTTCTCGACGATCGAGTCCGTCGAAGAGGAAGTGTTCAGCGCCGACGTCGTAATCGGCGCGGTGCTGGTACCGGGCGCGAGCGCGCCGAAGCTCGTGACGCGCGCGATGCTGAAATCGATGCGGCCGGGCGCGGTGCTGGTCGACGTCGCGATCGACCAGGGCGGCTGTTTCGAGACTTCGCATGCGACGACGCACGCGGAGCCGACTTATGAGGTCGACGGCGTCGTGCACTATTGCGTGGCCAACATGCCAGGCGCGGTGCCGGTGACGTCGAGCCAGGCCCTGAACAATGCGACACTGCCGTTCGGCCTTATGCTGGCGAACAAGGGCTTTGCCGCGGTGCTGGAAAATCCGCATTTGCGCAACGGGCTGAACGTGCATCGCGGCCGTATCACCAACAAGGCGGTCGCGGAAAGCCTCGGGCTGGAATTTGCGCCGGTGGGAAGCGGGCTCGCGGCGTAGAGCCGCGACCCTACGCTTTCGTCAGTCTGTACTGCCGTATGTCCGGATCGTGTGTCATGCGCCAGTAGTCCACGAACCGCCACGGCATCGCCGAGAACACGCGTCCGCTTGCGTTGCGGTAGTAGGTGCTCATGCCTGGATGGGTCCAGATCATTGCCTCGTGCTCGGCATCGACCTTGCTGACATAGTCGTCGAGTACCTCGCGGCGGACGTCCATCGCGGCGAGGTCGTTCTCGATCATCTTGACGAGGCAAGCCGAGATGTAGCGACTCTGGCATTCCGATTGGAAGATGACGCTGCCGCCATGCGCCGGGCCGGAATTGGGCCCGAGCATGCAGAAGAAGTTGGGAAAATCGGGCACGGTGAGGCCGAGAAACGCGGTCGGGTTGTCGTTGGCCCAGGCCTGGCGCAAATTTTTGCCGTCGCGGCCGGTGATATTAAGGCGCGCCGCCATCTCCGTCACCTTGAAACCCGTGGCGACCACGATGGTGTCGGCGGGACGGTGCGTGCCGTCAACAGTGACAATGCCGCTTTCGTCTATGTGGTCGATCGCATCGGTGACCAGCTCGACATTGTCTCGCGCCAACGTCTTGAACCAGTTGTTGTCGAGCAGGATGCGCTTGCCATAGGGCGGATAGGTCGGCACGCATTTTGCGATCAGGTCGGGCCGGTCCTTCAGCTCTGACAGGATGAAGTCGGTCAGCTCCTGACGGTGCCGGTCGTTGCCCTTGTTGACGGCGCGCTCCGGATGCGGCCAGGCCGGGTCCTTGCGCAGGAACGGCAGCAGGCCGTCGCCGTAGCGCCAGAACATGTTGAAGCGGTACCATTGAACGTAGAACGGCAGATGTGCGAGCAGCCAGCGTGCGCCTTCGGTGATCGGATCGGCATAGCCCTTCACCGGCCGCGCCCATTGCGCGCTGCGCTGGTAAACCGTGACCGAGGCGACGCGGTCAGCGATCGTCGGCACCAGCTGCATCGACGTCGCGCCTGTGCCGATCACAGCAACATGCTTGCTGTCGAGGTTGATGTTATCGGACCATAGCGCCGAATGCAGGATCGTTCCCTTGAACTCTTCCTCGCCTTTGAAGTGCACGCGGGAGGGATCGTTGAGTTGGCCGATGGCCGAGACGAGCGCGGTGGATTCGAAGGTTTCTTCGCCGTTGCTTGTCTTGAGCGTCGAGATCCAGCGCCGCTTGTTGTCATCCCAGCGCGATGTCGTCAGCTCAGTGTTGACGCGCAGATGCTCGCGGATGCCGTATTCATCGGCGACTTTCAGGAGATAGCCGAGCAGCTCCTCGCGCTGGCAGAAATAGCGCGTCCAGGCACTGCCTGAGCCGAACGAGTAGGAATAGGAGTGGTTCGGCGTATCGACGCCGCAGCCGGGATAGCGGTTGATCCACCAGGTGCCGCCCAGCTCGGCATTCTTCTCGACGATGGTGTAGGGGATGCCGAGATGGCCGAGCGCCACTCCCAGCGCGATGGCGCAGACCCCGGCGCCGACGACCAGCACATGCTGCGCCGTGAGCTTTTCGTCCGCTGGCCGCTTGGTCCATCGGGCCTCGCGCGACACGAAGCCCATCTCCTCGCGCATCAGCGGCGCATATTCTGGCGCGACGTTCTCGCCGAGACAGGCACGCATCATCTTGAGCAGCATCTCTTCGCCGGGATCAGTGATGACGGGTGTGGGCGTGCCGTCGGCAAAGAGCGCGACCACGGCGGCGCGGATCTCGTCCTGGATCTCCCGGGGGACGCCAGCCTCGGGATCGGGGATCAAGCGGATGTCGCGCTTGGGCAGGTACGGCGGTCCGAGCCAGCGCTCGTCCCCGGTCATGTGCACCAGCACCATGAGGAGGCAGCGGATGTCGGCTTCCGCAATGGCCGAGGCAAGGTCGAGGGGCTTGCGGGGAGACTCGATGTTCATCGTCTTCTTCTGATCTCCGGCGATCCAGCAACGGACCTGCGGGCGACGGCAGGCTAGTCGACACGGATGGAATCGTCCACGCGGCCGACCTCGGGGCCCCGGCTCCGGTGCCCAAATAGGGCGAAAGAAGAAAACTATTGCCGCAGGATGGTCCGGCGGAAGGAGTTTCCCCTCAAGGGGTCAAAAACGCCAATCGCTTCCATTGCCGTTTTGGGCCGAAACGACGACATTCCATCCAGAAATTGGTGGATTGACGGCCATGGAACGCACTGGATTCGAGCCCTTCGGCGAGCAACTGGTGTCCGCAACGGACAGCCAGCCGCAGTCCCGCGCGTCAAAGCTGCTGCTGCGGGCCGGCACGGGTGTGTTCTGGACGCTGGTCGCAGGCATCGTGCTTGCGCGTGCGGCGTTCTTCGAGCCCGGCGTCTATGACAGCTTCAGCCACGTGGCTTCGCTGGCCAAGAATCTGCTCTTCTAAGACCGACCTGTTGTTCTGAGCCAGATTATTCCACGTCGAGGATCAAACTTACCTCGGCCCTGATATGTCGAAAACTTATTCCCCAACCGAGCAGTGCTGCGTATAAATCTTTCTCCTCAGGGAGAGATTTGTGTCGCAGAATCAAGCATCCAGCCCGGCCGACGCCAAGCCGACCACTGCCGCTAGCCGCGTCGTCGCGCTGATTCCCGGCATTCTCCTGTGCATCGCCGTGGCGGGTGTCTCGGCCCTGTTGGAGCGGGCCGAACTCGGCGTCTTCGAGCACCCCTATGTCGAGGCCCTGGTGATGGCAATCCTGCTGGGGATGGCCCTGCGCAGTTTCTGGAAGCCGGCGCCGCGCTGGCAGACCGGCATCGCTTTCAGCGCCAAGCAGCTGCTTGAAGTCGCCGTCATGCTGCTCGGCGCCTCCATCAGCTTTGCCGCCATCGCGGCCTCCGGCATCGCGCTGCTCGCCTCGATCGCCGCAGTCGTGGTGATCGCGCTCTGCGTCTCCTTCGGTCTGAGCCGCATGCTCGGGCTGTCGACCCGGCTGTCGATCCTGATTGCCTGCGGCAATTCCATCTGCGGCAATTCCGCGATCGCCGCGGTTGCGCCGATCATCGGCGCCAACAGCGACGAGATCGCATCCTCGATTTCCTTTACCGCCATCCTCGGCGTGATGATGGTGCTCGGCCTGCCGCTGCTGATCCCGTTGCTGCAGCTCACCGCCACGCAGTACGGCATTCTCGCAGGGCTAACCGTCTATGCCGTGCCACAGGTGCTCGCGGCGACGGTGCCGGCCGGCCTGATCTCCACGCAGATCGGCACGCTGGTCAAACTGATGCGCGTGCTGATGCTCGGTCCCGTGGTCGTCGGCCTCTCGCTCGTCGCCTCGCGCTGGCAGACCGGCGCCAAGAAGACCAATGTCGGCTTCTTCCGCCTCGTCCCCTGGTTCATCCTCGGCTTCCTTGCGTTGGCGACATTGCGCTCGCTCGAGATCGTGCCGGCCACGGTGGTGGGACCGGTGACGAAGATCACGAGCTTTTTGACGGTGGTGTCGATGGCTGCGCTTGGCCTCGGCGTCGATGTGAAAGTGCTCGCCAATGTCGGCGGCCGGGTGACGGCCGCGGTGACGCTGTCGCTGATGCTGCTGCTCGGCATCAGCATCGCGCTGGTGCACTGGTTCAAGTGATCAAGGCGACACTGCCGTAGGGTGGGCAAAGGCGCGAAAGCGCCGTGCCCACGATCGGTTCTGATTGAGAAAGGTGGTGGGCACGCTCCGCTTTGCCCACCCTACGAAACCGTCATTTCCGCAGGCAGGTCGAGCTAAATCAAATCACATCCGCCAGCGAATGGCCGTGCAGCTCGATGTTGAGCCCCTGCATACCCAGGTCGTTGATCTCGCCGCCCATCGCCTTCAGGCTCTCCTCGCGGATCAGCGACATCAGTCCGCGACGCAGCGCCAGGAATTCCGACGACATCATCATCGATTGCTGCCGCGGCCGTTCCAGCGGGATCGGGATCTCCGCCTTGATCGAGCCCGGGCGCGCGGTCATGCAGTAGACGCGATCCGACAGGAAGATCGCCTCGTCGATGTCGTGGGTGACGAACAGCACCGAGATCTTCAGGCGCTGCCACATATTGGTGAGGATCTGCTGCATGATGACCCGGGTCTGCGCGTCGAGCGCGCCGAAGGGCTCGTCGAGCAGCAGCACCTTCGGCCCCGTGGCGAGCGCGCGGACGATGCCGACGCGCTGCTTCATGCCGCCGGAGAGTTTCTCCGGATAATGCTTTTCGAAGGCTTCGAGGCCTGCGAGTCCGAGCAGCGTGCGCGCCGCCCGTTCGCGCTGCGAGCGCGCCATGCCGCGCATCTTCAGGCCAAACTCGACATTCTCCCGCACCGTCTTCCAGGGAAACAGCGAGTATTGCTGAAACACCATGCCGCGCTCGGCGCTGGGGCCGTTCACGCGCTCGCCGTCGACGGTGACGATGCCCGTGGTGGGTTTGAGGAAGCCCGCGACTGCATTGAGCAGCGTCGATTTTCCGCAGCCTGAAGGGCCGACGATCGAGACGAATTCGCCGGGATTCACATGGATCTGCGTATCCGTGACGGCCTGAACCGGCCCCTCGATGCTGTCATAGCTGAGGGAGAAATTTCTGACCTCGATATGGCCCTTCGGTTTGCTCGCAAGCATCTCGCTCATCTCGTCGACCTCCACGGCATCACCAGATGTCCCGCGCCCCGGATCAGCAGGCTCGAGCCGAGACCAAGCACGCCGATCGCGATCATGCCGAGCGCGATGTCGGCGTACTGAACCAGCGAATAGGCCTCCCAGGTAAAATAGCCGATGCCGTACTGGCCCGAGATCATCTCGGCCGCAATCAGCGATACCCAGGCGACGCCCATGCCGATGGTAAGGCCGGTGAAGATGTGCGGCAGCGAGGCCGGAAAATACACCTCGCGAAAGATCGAGCGCTCGCGCGCGCCGAGACATTGCGCCGCGCGGACCAGCACCGGATCGACCAGCGACATTCCGTGCAGCGTATTGACCAGGATCGGGAAGAACGAGCCGAGGAAGGTGATGAAGACGATGCTCTGCTCGTTGGTTGGCCACAGCATGATCGCCATTGGCACCCAAGCGATCGCCGGGATTGGCCGCAGCACTTCGGCCACAGGGAAGATGATCTCGTGGACCAACTTGAAGCGGCCCATGATCAGGCCGAGCGGCACGCCGACAACAGCGGCGAGCGAAAAGCCGATGAAGATGCGCCGGCAGCTCAGCACGATGTGCATCAGGAATCTAGGATCGTGGATCGCCTTGGCGAAGCTCGCATAGACCGCGAGCGGCGAAGGCACGTTCGTGAAGCGCACGAAGAACACGACGCGATAGGTCGTGAGCAGGTGCCAGACCAGCAGGAAGGTAATCAGCGAGATCACGCCGATCGCGGTCGCACGCAGGCGGCCCTGGTTCAGCCGGTACCAGCGCAATGTAAGCGTGCCGAAAGAGGGCGGTGTGACCGGGGGTGTGACGGCGGGCGCAGGGCCCGCCTCGGCGATGGCTGTTGCCGGCATGCTGTCCTCGGGATGTCTGACGAGGGCGGGACTGCTCACGTCTTGCCTCCGCTGACGGCCGCCTTCACCGCGTCGTCGAAACCCAGCACTTTGCCGCTGATCTTGGCGGCATAAGCCTCCGCGTCCTTCTTCAGCAGGAACGGCGCGACGTCGCCATTGCCGACTGCGAAGAAGGCCTGGTCGGCGAACAGCTTGATGCCGCGGGTGGTGTCGAAGACGTAAGCAACGTTGATCTTCTTGCCTTTGGCCTTGAAGTCGGCATAGGCGCCAAGCGTGCAGGCGGCGGACGAGAACGGCAGGATGCCGGCCTCATCCACCCAGACCTCGCCGGCCTTGCGCGGATCGGTGATCGGCTTCTTGCAAAAGCTGTCTTCACCGGAGATTTCGTAATTCTTGGTGCTGGCAAGCTGCGCGTCATAGTCGAGCTTCATCTCGGCATAGGCCTTGCGGATGTAGCTGTCATCGACCCACTTCTTCGGATCGAACTCCTTCATGCGCCCGAGCTTCTGGAGTACCTTGACGTCGGTCGCGGCCGCATCGATCAGAGCCGGCTTGATCGTTGGGTCGGTGGTCATGTTGCCGCCCGGCCCGAGGAAGATGTAGACGACTTCCTTGTTGATGCCGGTCCATTCCTGGATCTTCTCGGCCGCGAGCTTGGGATCGTCGCGCAGCCACTGGTTGGCGGCGATCAGCGCCTTGAAGTAGGCGACCACGACCTCGGGATATTTCTCCGCAAAGTCGGTTCGCACGACGACGCCGTGCCAGGTCGGCAGATTGGTTTCGACGCCGTCGAAGATCTTGCGCGCGAAGCCGCGGAAGGGCAGGAGCTCGGCGAACGGGACGAAGTCGGCGTGCGCGTCGATCTTCTTTTCCTGGAGATTGGTGGAGCCGACCTCAGGGCTCTGGCTGACGAGCTGGAAGAAGTCGGAGCCGTATCCGCGGTCCTGCATCGCTTTCAGCACCATGCCGTGCGCGGCAGAGCCGAACGGCACGCTGACCAGCTTGCCCTTGAGATCGGCGAGTTCGTAGTAGGGCGAGTCCTTGTGGACGACGATGCCGTTGCCGGAGCCTTCGAGGCTGTAGGCGGCGACGCCGACCAATCGGCTCTTGCTCTCCGGATTGCTCTCGAAGGTGAAGCCGTTCACGATCAGCGGATAGTCGCCCATCATGCCGATCTGAAGCTTGTTGGCCATCATCGCGTTGGTGACGGGCGGGCCGGACGTGAAGTTCTGCCATTCCAGCTCGAACTTGATGTTTGAATATTTGCCGTCCTTCGGCAGATATTTTTCGAGCAGATGAAGCTGCCGGATCACGACGCCGGCGGTCACCGTGTTGGTGGTGGTATCCTGCGTTCCGATGCCGAGGGTGACGGTTTCCGCCGAGGCCGGATGCGCAGTTAAGAGCGCAAGCGACGTCACCGACATCGCGATTGAGAGTGTGGGAAGATGGCGGGCCATTCTCATCCTCATTCGGTTGGATGTGCTGTGGTTGCCATGATTGGGTGAGGGCATCGGCTGGGCAAACCCGGAATGAGCACCGCAGTCGATTAGTTGCCGGGAAAAGTTGATTGCATACTCCTTGGGCAGTCCTGCACTATAAAGCCGCTTGCCTGTGCACCGGCCTTGCTCCCAAATTCCCTCAGTCGGATGCGTGGCCCCGCATTTCCTCCAGTACGTCGGTCCGGCAGACCACGATCTGCGAGCGCTTGGTCAGGACGATTCCCTTTTCCTGCATCCGCTTCAGGCTGATCGTGACCCATTGTCTGGTGGCACCGACCATGTGGGCAATGTCGGCATGGGTGAACGCCGCGGCAATCACCCGGCCGTCGACATCCTCGACGCCATAGAGCTCGACGAGGTGCAGCAGCAGATGTGCGAGGCGCTGCGTGATCGAGCGCGTTCCCAGCATCTGCGCCAGCGCCGAATAGCATTTGCCCTTGAAGGTGAGGCCCTCGATCAGCCCAATCGCAAGGCTTGGGATCTCTGAGGCAAGGGACCGCAGTTCCTTTCCGGGAAGGTGCACGACGCTGCAATTGCTGGACGCGACGCCGGACCATTGGTGCACGGTGCCCTCGAACACTTCGGGCCCGCCGACGAAATTGCCGACATGCCAGTAGGCCAGTGTGATCTCACGCCCGAGCGGGGAGGTGTAGAACACGCGGATCCGACCGCTTTCGATCAGCCAGATGCCGTCATGCTTGCCGCCCTGACTGAACAGCGTCTGGCCGCGGTTGAGCACCTTTCGCCGGCCCTGCTTTAGCACCAGCTCCCGCTCTCGGGGGCTGAGCTTGTCCATCAGCGGCGGCGGCCCGCCGATCCATTGCTGGTTCTCGGTCAGCAGCAGCGAGGAACTGCCCGCAGGCCGAACTGCCGGGGGGGCGGTCCCGCGCACTGCACTTGCCGCCTGCAACATTATCTGCCTCCGGAACGTTCAAATCGTTCTAAAGAGGAGCAATGTCCGTGCCAGATGCGGGCAAACGGGCGCTTACCGCCCGGCCAGGCTCAGCAGATAGGGTTTTGGGTAAATCCCCCTGTTGTGCCCATCCGAAAACGAGATGTTCAGCCCGTAGCCGAGATCGCCGATCTCGGTGATCGCGATCCCCGGAAACGCGTCCGGGAAGCGACCGTCGAAGCGGGCGCGGGTGCAGTGGGCGCATTTGCAGGAGAGGCGGAGTGCCTCGGCGGGCACGCTGAGCGCATCGTCCTGCGCGGTGCGGACGAGGAGCGTCGCGAGATCGGCGCTTGCTTCATAGTCGGCCACGGTCGGTACCACCAGGGTCATGGTCATGACGAACCTCCGACTTCGTTCTACACGCGCGGGCGCGCGCGAATAGCAACTAATTGCCGGCGCGTACGGGACCGCGTGCCTGATCTTCGATCACCACTCGCGAAATGTGAAACTAATCGACCGGGAGTTTCACTTCCGAATTGCCGGACTCTGCTCTCTCCGAGAACCTGTGCGCAATCACGAAGGAGAGACCATGAGCGCATTTCAGAAGGAAACGGTTTTGTCGGTCCGGCACTGGACCGAGTCACTATTCAGTTTCACCGCAACGCGTGATCCCGGCTTCCGTTTCCAGAATGGCCAGTTCGCGATGATCGGGCTGGAAGTCGAGGGCAAGCCGTTGATGCGGGCCTACAGCATGGCCAGCGCCAATCACGAAGAGGCGCTCGAATTCTTCTCGATCAAGGTGCAGGACGGTCCGCTGACCTCGCGCCTCCAGAAGATCAGGGAAGGCGACGTCATCCTGGTCGGCCGCAAAGCGACGGGTACGCTGATCACCGGCAACCTCATCCCGGGAAAGCGCCTGCTGCTGCTCTCGACCGGCACGGGCCTTGCGCCCTTCGCCAGCCTGATCAAGGATCCAGATGTCTACGAGAACTACGAGACTATCGTACTCGCCCATGGCTGCCGCCAGGTCTCCGAGCTTGCTTACGGCGAGCACGTCGTCGACGGCCTGCGCAGTCACGAATTATTCGGGCCGCTGATCCGCGACAAGCTCGTCTATTACCCGACCGTCACCCGCGAGCCGTTCCGCAATCGCGGCCGCATCACCGACCTGATCGCGTCCAACCAGCTGTTCGACGATCTCGGGCTAACAGGCCTCGATATCGAGACCGACCGCATCATGCTGTGCGGCAGCCCGGCGATGCTTGAGGAACTTCCCGCGATGTTTACCGCGCGCGGCTTCGTTGAGGGCAATCACAGCCAGCCCGGCCATTTCGTGATCGAAAAGGCCTTCGTCGAGCGCTGAGGCGCAAATCGCGTCCCGGCGACAACTAATTGCTATCGCCGGACGACCAGCTGAACAAATCTGACGCAAAGGCGCCGGACACCGGCGAACCAGGAGCAAGTGATGGCACTAGATCAGATCGTCGACGGACTTTCCGAGGTTTCCTGCGACGTGCTGGTCATCGGCGGCGGCACGGCCGGCCCGATGGCGGCGCTGAAGGCGAAGCTGAAGAACCCGAAGGCCAATGTCGTCCTGCTCGAAAAGGCCAACGTCAAGCGCTCCGGCGCAATCTCGATGGGCATGGACGGGCTGAACAACGCGGTCATCCCCGGCTATGCGACGCCGGAGCAGTACACCAAGGAAATTACGATCGCCAATGACGGCATCGTTGACCAGAAGGCGGTCTATAAATACGCGCAAAACTGCTACAAGATCATTGAGGAGCTCGACAGTTTCGGCATCCGCTTCCTGAAGAACGAGAACGGCGACTATGCCGTCAAGAAGGTGCATCACATCGGCACCTATGTTCTGCCGATGCCGAACGGCGAGACCGTGAAGAAGGCGCTCTATCGCCAGCTCCGCCGCGCGCGTATCCTGATCTCCAACCGCTACATGGCGACGCGGCTGCTGAAATCGTCCGATGGTCGCATCGCCGGCGCGATCTCCGTCAACACCCGCACTGCCGAGATCCTCGTCATCAAGGCCAAGGCCGTGATCCTCTGTATGGGCGCCGCCGGTCGCCTCGGCCTGCCGACCTCCGGCTACATGTTCGGCACCTACGAGAACGCCGCCAATTCCGGTGACGGCTATTCCATGGCCTATCACGCCGGCGCTGCGCTCGCGAACCTCGAATGCTACCAGATCAACCCGTTGATCAAGGACTATAACGGCCCGGCCTGCGCCTATGTCGCCGGTCCCTTCGGCGCCTTCACCGCGAACAACGAGGGCGCGCGATTCATCGAATGCGATTACTGGTCCGGCCAGATGATGCTGGAATTCTACAACGAGCTCCTGTCCGGCAAGGGGCCGGTTTTCCTCCAGCTCAAGCACCTCCATCCCGACACCATCTCGGAGATCGAATCCACGCTGCATAAGGTTGAGCGCCCCACGCGCGGCCTGTTCCAGCAGGGGCGCGGGGTCGATTATCGCAGCGAGTCGATCGAGATGCACATCTCCGAGATCGGCTTCTGCTCCGGCCACAGCGCCTCGGGCGTGTTCGTTGACGACAATGCGCGCACCACCGTCCCCGGCCTCTACGCCGCCGGCGACATGGCGAGCGTGCCGCACAATTACATGCTCGGCGCCTTCACCAACGGCTCGGTCGCCGGCATCGACGCGATGGAGTTCGCCGACAATCACAACTTTGCCGAGTTCGATGCCGCCGACGTCGCCAGGGAGCGCGACCGCGTGCTGGCACCGACCAAGCGCGAGGACGGCATTCCGCCAAACCAGGTCGAGTACAAGACCCGCCGCCTGGTGAATGATTATCTCCAACCGCCGAAAGTCACACGCAAATACGAGCTCGGCATGCGCCGCCTCGCAGAGACGCGGCAGGACATGCAGGAGCGTATGATCGCGCGCAACGCGCATGAGCTGCTCCGCGCGCTCGAAGTGCAGTCGATCATGGATTGCGCCGATATGGCCGTGCATGCCTCGCTCTATCGCGAGGAGAGCCGCTGGGGCCTCTATCACTGGCGCACTGATTTCCCGGAGAAGGACAACGAGAACTGGTTCTGCCACACGCTGCTGTCGAAGCAGAACGGCAAGATGACCAGCGAGAAGCGTGCGGTGGAGCCCTACGTCGTTCCGATCGCCGACGACGAGAAGGATCTCTACGATAAGCAGCGCATCCGCGCCACCGCCTGATCCACCGCACAAGAGCAACAGGAGACATCAAATGCCTCTCGCATCCTATCAGACATCGGTTCCGGTGGTCGTCGACGACGCCAAATGCATCGCGGACAAGGGCTGCACCGTCTGCGTCGACGTCTGCCCGCTCGACGTGCTGCGCATCAGCGACATGACCGGCAAGGCCTACATGGCCTATGACGAGTGCTGGTACTGCATGCCTTGCGAGGCCGATTGTCCGACGGGCGCCGTCACCGTCAACATTCCCTATCTGTTGAGGTGATCATGTCGAGCCCGTTCGAATCTTACGACGATCTCGAAGATGCCGACGAGCGGCTCCAGGCCGCCGATCCCGCTGAGCGCCGCGTCGCCATCATCGCGCTCGGCCATTCCGGCGATCCCGCAGCCGTTGCGCATCTCGCCAATATGGTGGCTGATCCCGACGCCGGCGTGCGCCAGCAGGTGGCGATGGCACTCGGGGAGTTCGATGGACCGGAAGCGGCAAGTGCGCTGGTGAAGCTGTTGGTCGATCCGGAAAGGATCGTCGCGGCGGCGGCCGCCGACAGCATGGCCGAGTTCAAGGATACCGCCTGCGCCAATGTCATCCTGCCGCTCGTCAAGCATGCCCACGCCTTCGTGCGCATGGGCGCATTGCGTGCGCTGAAGGAGTTGCGCTGCAAGGATACGCTCAAGCCCGCGCTGGAAGCGCTTCAGGACCCGGATGCTGCCGTTCGCGTGCAGGCGATCGGCGTGATCGGCTTTCTAAAGTTGGAAGAATCCATCCCCGCGCTGACGGCATTGATCAACGATACCGACGCGCATGTGCGCCGCGCTGCGGTGAGCGCGCTGGCGTTCTCGCAGATGAAGCCTGCTGCCGAGATGATCACTCGCGCACTGAAGGACTCGGACTGGATGGTGCGCGAGATGGCGGCCGAGACTTTGGGTCTCAACACCAATGGTTCGCTCGCAGCAGACCAGCTCGTTGGCGCGCTCGGCGACGAGTTCTGGCAGGTGCGGCTGAAGGCGATCCGCAGCCTCGGCAGGATGAAGGTCGAGCGCGCGGTGCGTCCGATCGGCAATTGCGTCAATCATGACCAGGCGAATTTGCGGAAAGAGGCGGCCGCCGCGCTCGGCGAGATCGCCCATCCCGACGGTGAGGCCTTTTTGGCCGTCATCGCCGACGATGCGGATCCTGATGTCCGCAAGAACGCACGCTGGGCACTGCAGCAGATCGCGGCCCGCAAGGCGCGCGCAGGCGCATAAAAGGCGAGGGCAGGGACATAGCGGCGGGGCACCTGCCGCTATGGACTTCCCCCGCCAGACGTTTATTTGTCTTCGCCAATGGGATCGGCCACTTGCGAAAGTGACCGATCCGAAAAACAGCGAGGACGCCGGCCATGACGAATTTGACGGTTAAAGACCTTCTCCCCGAGGATGGAACGAAGGGAACGCTGGTCGGCCGCGTCTGGCTGCCGCAGGCGAACGGTCCGGCCGTGGTCGCGGTGCGCGCTGACGGCGTCTTCGACGTCACCGCAAAATTTCCGACCGTCAGCGCCCTCTGCGAGGAGGACGATCCGGCCAAGGCGCTTGCCGCGACCAAGGGCGAGCGGATCGGCGATCTCGAAGCCATCGTCGCCAATACAGCGCCTGATGGACGCGATTCAAAGAAGCCCTGGCTGCTCGCGCCTGTCGATCTCCAGACCCTGAAGGCGGCCGGTGTCACCTTCGCGATCTCGATGTTGGAACGCGTGATCGAGGAGCGCGCCAAGGGCAACCCGGCCTCGGCCGAAGCCATTCGCAAGGAAGTGACGCGGCTGATCGGCGACGATCTATCGAAGCTCAAGCCTGGCTCTGACCAGGCGATGCATCTAAAGCAGGTGCTGATCGACCAGAACGCCTGGAGCCAATATCTCGAAGTCGGCATCGGCCCGGATGCCGAAGTCTTCACCAAGGCGCCGACCATGTCTTCCGTCGGCACCGGCATGGATGCCGGCCTGCATCCGAAGTCGACCTGGAACAATCCCGAGCCGGAGCTCGTGGTGTTCGTCTCGAGCCGCGGCAAGATTGTCGGTGGCGCGCTCGGCAACGACGTGAACCTGCGCGACTTTGAGGGCCGCTCGGCGCTGCTGCTATCGAAGGCCAAGGACAACAACGCCTCGTGCTCCATCGGTCCGCTGCTCCGTCTGTTCGACGACACCTTCACGCTCGATGACGCGCGCAAGCTCGACATCAGCCTGAACGTGACCGGCACGGACGGTTTCGTCCTCGATGGCCATTCCTCGATCAGCAAGATCAGTCGCGATCCGACCGATCTCGTCGCGCAGACCATCGGCAAGGTGCATCAATATCCCGATGGTTTCGTGCTGTTCCTCGGCACGATGTTCGCGCCGGTCAAGGATCGCGATGCGCCGGGGCAGGGGTTCACCCACAAGCGCGACGACATCGTTACCATTGCCGCTCCCCAACTCGGCAAGCTCGTCAACCGCATGCGGACCAGCGACGAGTGCGAGCCCTGGACCTTCGGCATCGGGGCGCTGATGAAGAACCTCGCGCAGCGGAAGCTGATCTAGCCTTTTCGCTTGCCTGCTGCCCGCGGCGACCGATCGCAGACGCGAATTTCCATGAAATCGTCATGCCGGGACGGGCCCGGCCATGACAACGCCGCCCTGTCAAAAGGATGTCGTCTTTAGATTGTATAACATAATATAATATCGCAGGACGTGTAGCTCTCTTGCATCCACATCATTCCTCCAAATAGTCAAATAATATGACTATACGGACGCCGGCTTCCGTGAAATAGTCCCTCCCGCCGCGCTAAAGGCCGGCCTGAGGGTGTCATGATACCGTGGACGCCCCTGATAACACTTGGGAGACACACGCCTCATGACCCTCAAAGCCCTTTTTGCGGCCAGCGCCACCGCCGCGTTGTTGCTTGCACTGCCGGCGAATGCCGCAGAACTGACCGTCGGCTTCTCGCAGATCGGATCTGAATCCGGCTGGCGCGCAGCCGAGACCTCGGTCTCCAAGCAGGAGGCCACCAAGCGCAAGGTCAATCTCAAGATTGCCGACGCGCAGCAGAAGCAGGAAAACCAGATCAAGGCGATCCGCTCGTTCATCGCGCAGAATGTCGATGCGATCTTCCTCGCCCCTGTCGTCTCGACCGGTTGGGACGCGGTGCTGAAGGAAGCCAAGGAAGCCAAGATTCCGGTCGTGCTGCTCGACCGCGACATCGATCCCTCGGGCAAGGACCTCTATCTCACCGCCGTCACCTCGGACAGCGTCCATGAAGGCGCGGTCGCTGGCGACTGGCTGGCCAAGACTGTCGGCGACAAGGCCTGTAACATCGTCGAATTGCAGGGCACGGTCGGCGCCAGCGTCGCCGCCAACCGCAAGAAGGGCTTTGACACCGCGATCGCCAAGCACGCCAATCTGAAGATTGTGCGTAGCCAGACCGGTGACTTCACCCGCGCCAAGGGCAAGGAAGTCATGGAGAGCTTCATCAAGGCCGAGGGCGGTGGCAAGAACATCTGCGCGGTCTACGCCCACAATGACGACATGATGGTCGGCGCGATCCAGGCGATGAAGGAAGCGGGCCTCAAGCCGGGCAAGGACATCCTCACGGTGTCGATCGACGCAGTGCCTGACATCTTCAAAGCGATGGTTGCCGGTGAGGCCAATGCCACCGTCGAGTTGACGCCGAACATGGCCGGCCCGGCCTTCGACGCCGTCGCGGCCTTCAAGGAGAAGGGCACGGTTCCGCCGAAGTGGATCCAGACCGAATCCAGGCTGCTTACCGCCACCGACAATCCCCAGAAGGAATACGACAGCAAGAAGGGCCTCGGTTACTGAGGCGGGCGTCTTGCCGGACCACACGTTGTGGTCCGGCAACCCCCTTCGCAACCGTCGCGCGAACGAATAGGCTGGGCGTCCGCAACATAAGCGGGCGCCGGTGGGAGTGACGTCGTTATGGAGAACAGCCTTGATCCTGCTCCGCCCCTCCTGGAGGTGCGCGGGATCAGCAAGAGCTTTGGTGCGGTGCGCGCGTTGCAGGAGGTCGACTTCACGCTTCGCGCCGGGGAGATTCATGCGCTGCTCGGTGAGAACGGCGCCGGCAAATCCACGCTGATCAAGGTCGTTACCGGCGTGTTCCCGCGCGATGCCGGTGTTGTCAGGCTGGGCGGCGACGAGGTTGCGCCGCGTTCGTCCAAGGCAGCACTCGAGGCCGGCATTGCCACCGTCTATCAGGAAGTCAATCTGTTGCCGAACCTGTCGGTGGCGCAGAACCTGTTTCTCGACCGCCAGCCGATGCGCTTCGGCATCGTGCGCGAAGGCGAGATGCGTCGCCGCGCCAAAGCGCTGCTGACCGAGTTCGGCCTCGACATCGATGTCGCAGCGCCGCTCGGCAATTATTCGGTGGCCATCCAACATGTCACCGCGATTGCGCGCGCCGTCGATCTTTCCGCACGCGTGCTGATTCTGGACGAGCCGACCGCGAGCCTCGACCGTCACGAGGTCGAGATCCTCTTCGGCATCATGCGCCAGCTTGCCAAGCGCGGCATCGGCATTGTCTTCGTCAGCCATTTCCTCGATCAGGTTTACGAGATCTCCGATCGGATCACGGTGCTGCGCAACGGCCGCCTGGTCGGCGAGCGCGAGACGGCCTCGCTGCCGCGGCTCGAGCTGATCCGGATGATGCTCGGGCGCGAGCTCGCCGAGACCACCGGCGCGCGGGCGACGGCGAGCGACCGTCCGCCACGCGAGGTCTGTGCGAGTTTCGAGAATTACGGCAAGGCCGGCTATGTCGCGCCGTTCAATCTCGAGCTGCGCCATGGCGAGGTCGTCGGCCTTGCCGGGCTGCTCGGATCGGGCCGCACCGAGACGGCGCGGCTGGTGTTCGGCGCCGAGCGCTCCGATGGCGGGCAGGCGAGGGTGGAGGGCGCCCCCGTGCGACTGCAGTCGCCGCGTGACGGCGTACGTCACGGCTTTGGCTATTGCCCGGAGGAGCGCAAGACCGACGGCATCGTCGCCGAGCTCACCGTGCGCGAGAACATCGTGCTCGCGCTTCAGGCCAAGCGCGGCCTGCATCGGCCGCTGTCGCGCCGTGAGCAGGACGAGATCGCGAAACGCTACGTCAAAATGCTCGACATCCGCCCGCCCGATCCCGAGCGCCCGGTGGGCCTGCTCTCCGGCGGCAATCAGCAAAAGGCGCTACTGGCGCGCTGGCTCGCGACTTCGCCGCGGCTCCTCGTGCTGGACGAACCTACGCGCGGCATCGATGTCGGCGCGCATGCCGAGATCATCCGCCTGATCCGCGAGCTCTGCGACGACGGGCTGGCGCTGCTCGTGATCTCCTCCGAGCTCGACGAGATCGTGACCTATTCCGATCGCGTAGTCGTGCTGCGCGATCGCGCCCATGTCGAGGAGCTCGCGGGCGAGACCATCGACGTCACCAATATCCTCGCGGCCATCGCCGCCGATGGCGCAGCGATGCAAGAGGCTCGGGCATGACGATGCTGTTGCCGCGTCGCGGCCTGGCCCAGATCCTCGCGCTGATCGTCATCCTCGCGGTCGACCGCGTGGTATCGCCGCAATTCTTCGACCTCCGTCTCCAGGACGGCCGCCTGTTCGGCAGCCTGATCGACGTGCTCAATCGCGGCACGCCGGTGGCGTTGCTCTCGCTCGGCATGGTGCTCGTGATCGCAACGCGTGGCATCGATCTCTCTGTCGGCGCGGTCATGGCCATCTGCGGAGCGATCGCCGCGAGCCTTGCCGACAGTCACAGCCTGCCGGTCGTGCTGGCGGCCGCGCTCGGCGCCGGCCTCGTCTGCGGATTGTGGAATGGTTTCCTTGTCGCCGTGCTCGGCATGCAGCCGATCGTGGCGACGCTGATCCTGATGGTGGCAGGGCGAGGGATTGCCCAGCTCATCACCGAGGGACGGATCGTGACCTTTACCTCACCGGACCTGGTCTGGCTCGGTAACGGCGCCATTCTCGGCGTCCCGGTCCCGATCGCGATTGCGCTCGGCATGCTGATCCTCACTGGCGCGGTGGTCCGCGGCTCGGCGCTCGGCCTCCTGATCGAGGCAACGGGCGGCAATGCGCGGGCGAGCGAGCTTGCCGGCGTTGGCACCCGTGCGATGATCTTGGCGGTCTATGTCTGGTGCGGCGTCTGCGCCGCGCTCGCGGGCGTGATCGCCGCGGCCGACATCATGGGGGCAGATGCGAACAATGCCGGCCTCTGGCTCGAGCTCGATGCGATTCTTGCGGTCGTGATCGGCGGCACCTCGCTGTTCGGCGGCCGCTTCAGCCTCGTTTTGGCCGTGTTGGGTGCGCTGATCATCCAGACCATGAATACCGGCATCTTGCTGTCGGGCTATCCGCCGGAGTTCAATTTGCTGGTCAAGGCCGTGGTGGTGCTCGCGGTGCTGCTGCTGCAATCGCCAAAGCTGCCCGGCTTTGCCGGCATCATGGCGCGGCTGCGGAGGACGAAACCATGAAAGGCCTCCCGCCCGTCCTGATCACGGCCATTGTGCTCGTCGTGGGCTTCGCGCTCTGCGCGGTGCAATTTCCCAACATTGCCTCCACGCGCGTGGTCGGCAATCTCCTCACCGACAATGCCTTCCTCGGCATCGTCGCGACCGGCATGACTTTCGTCATTATCTCCGGCGGCATCGATCTCTCGGTCGGCTCCGTGATCGGCTTCACCACTGTGTTCGTCGCGCTGGCGATCGAACGCTGGGGCGTGCCGCCGCTGGTCGCATTCGTCGCCATCCTCGTGCTCTCGGCGGCCTTCGGAGCGGCGATGGGAGCGGTCATCCACGTTTTCGACCTGCCGCCCTTCATCGTGACGTTGGCCGGCATGTTCTTGGCGCGGGGTGCCAGCTTCCTGCTCTCGACGGAATCGGTGCCGATCACCGCGCCTGTCTATTCGACCGTGTCAGACTTTGCGTTGCGGATGCCTGGGGGCGGACGGCTGAGCGCGATCGCGATCATCATGCTCGTGATTTTGATCGGCGGCATCCTGTTGCTGCGTCTCACCCGGTTCGGTGCCAATGTCTATGCACTCGGGGGCGGCCGGGCGACCGCGAGCCTGATGGGCGTTGCGGTCGGCAAGATGACGATAAAGATCTACATGCTCTCGAGCCTGCTCGCAGGCACTGCCGGCATCGTGTTCTCGTTCTACACCAGCGCTGGCTATTCGCTCTCCGCTGTCGGCGTGGAGCTCGACAGCATCGCTGCCGTGGTGATCGGCGGCACGCTGCTCACGGGCGGGCAGGGCTCGGTGATCGGTACCTTCCTCGGCGTGCTGATCCAGGGCATGATCCAGACCTACATCAATTTCGACGGCACGCTGTCGAGCTGGTGGACCAAGATCGCGACCGGCATTCTGCTGTTCGCCTTCATCGCTCTTCAACAGGGCCTTGTCGCGCTGGCGCGCCGGCCGACGGCAGCGCGCGCGGGAGTAGCCTCATGACCTCGCGCATCGTCGTCATCCCGACACGACGGGCCCATTCCAACCACGCGGAGGTGTCCCGCTCGATCGGCGTCGACATCATCGCCGGCCGATATGCGGAAGGGGTGCGGCTTCCGGGCGATGCCGAGCTGACGGCGATGTTCGGCGTGTCGCGGCCGGTGTTGCGCGAAAGCGTGAAGACGCTGGTCGCCAAGGGCCTGCTCACGACCAAGGCGCGGGTTGGCACCGTCGTGCGCGGGCGCGCCGCCTGGAACATGTTCGACGCCGATGTGCTGGCCTGGCATCTCGACGCCGGCATCGACCGGCGCTTTCTCAACGACCTCGCGGAGATACGTCTTGCGGTCGAACCGCGCGCGGCGGCGCTCGCGGCCAGGCGCCGTTCAGAAGAAGACATCGCCGAGCTTCAGCGCAGCATGGACCGCATGCGGCAGGAGACGTCCGAGTCCGTCGACTTTGCCGAAGCGGACCTCGCCTTGCACCTTGCGGTGGCGCGCGCATCCGGCAATCCGTTCATGCGCTCCATCGGTCACGTGATCGAGGCTGCCTTGCGTACGGCGTTCATGCTCAGTGCACCTGCGGGGACGGAAGACCGCGAGATTACCTTGCTCTGGCACCAGAAGATCGTCGATTCGATCGCAGAAGGTGACGCCGACGCGGCGGCCGAGGCCATGGCCTTCGTCATTCACAACGGCATGCGCCGGCATAAGGGCACGGCGGCCGAGACAGCACCGGCCGCGCCTGCAGAATCTGGAGAACATCCGTGACAGCTCTTCGTATTGCCATCGTCGGCTTCGGCAAGATCGCGCGCGACCAGCATGTCGGCGCGATCGCCGCGACGCCGGGCGCCGTGCTTGCCGCCGTGGCCAGTCGTAACGCCTCGCTGCCGGGTTTGCCGCATTTTGCGACCGTCGAGGAACTGCTGGAGAAGGGTCCGGAGATCGACGCGGTGTCGCTCTGCACACCGCCGCAGGTGCGCCGCGCCCAGGCTGCGGCGGCGCTCGCCGCCGGCAAGCATGTCATGCTGGAGAAGCCGCCCGGCATCGGCGTTGCCGAACTCGATCCGTTGGTCTCAATGGCGGCCGATGCAAAGCGGACCTTGTTTGCGACCTGGCATTCGCGCCACGCCCCGGCGGTCGAGCCCGCCCGCGAATGGCTGGCGACGCGCCGGATCAAGTCCGTTCACATCATCTGGAAGGAAGACGTCCGCGTTTGGCATCCCGGCCAGACCTGGATCTGGGAGCCAGGCGGGCTCGGCGTGTTCGATCCCGGCATCAATGCGCTCTCGATCCTGACCCGCATCCTGCCAAGGCCGGTATTCGTCACCGCGGCCGAGCTTGCCTTCCCGGCCAATTGCCAGTCACCGATTGCGGCGAACCTGACGCTGACCGACATCGGCGGTCTGCCTATCAGGGCCGAGTTCGATTTTCGTCAGACCGGGCCGCAGAGCTGGGATATCGTCGCGGAAACCGATCAGGGCCAGATGACTTTGTCCCGCGGTGGAAGGATCATGGCGGTGGACGGCAAGGTTGTTGCCGACGCGCCCGATGAGGAATATCGAGAGCTCTACCGTCACTTCGTCAAGCTCGCGGCATCAGGCGCGAGCGACGTCGACCTGGCACCGCTTCGCCTCGTCGCCGACTCTTTCCTGCTCGGCAAGCGTAGTATCGTCGAACCGTTTGTGGACTAGATATGGCTGGTGCGAAAATAGCGAAGGACGTGTTCGGAACACTGCCGGATGGACGCAGTGTCGAGCGTGTCGTGCTGCGTGGGGAGGGCGGGTTTGAGGTCCGCATCATCACCCATGGCGCCGTGATCCAGACGCTGATCGCACCGGATGCCAAAGGCGGCACCGACGACATCGTGCTCGGCCATGACACCTTTGCCGGCTATCTCGCCGAACGGAAGTTCTTTGGCGCCACCGTGGGCCGCTACGCCAACCGCATCGCCAACGGCCGGTTTTCGTTGGACGGCGAGGCCTTCCAGCTTCCCGTCAACAACGGCCCCAATGCGTTGCATGGCGGCCTCGATGGTTTCGACCGCAAGCTCTGGGACATTGCTGAGATCGACGACGGCGCCAGCCCTGCGGTCACGCTGACCTATACGAGTCCGCATGGCGAGGAGAAGTACCCCGGCAAACTCGATGTGCGCCTGACCTATCGCGTCACAGGCCCGACCGAGCTGTCGCTGATCATGGAGGCACGAACCGACCGGTCGACAATCGTGAACCTCACCAATCACAGCTTCTTCAATCTGGAAGGCGCGACCTCGGGTGCGTCCACTCTGGATCACAAGCTAACGGTCAATGCCGACCACTTCCTCGCTATCGATCCCACCGCCATCCCGCTGCCGGAGCCGCCGCGCAGCGTGGCCGGCACGCCCTTTGATTTCCGCGAGGCTCACGCCGTCGGTGCGCGCATCCGCGAAGGCGATCAGCAATTGCAGAACGGCAGGGGCTACGATCACACTTATTGCCTCGCGCGCGACGGCAAGCTCGCGCTTGCTGCCCGGCTGGAAGCGCCGCTTTCAGGACGGATCATGGAGCTGTTCACCGACCAGCCCGGCCTGCAAGTCTATTCCGGCAACTATCTCGACGGCACGATCTCGGGCAAGGGCGGCAAGCTGATCCGGCAATCGGACGCGTTGTGCCTGGAGCCGCATATGTGGCCCGACTCGCCGAACCGGCCGGATTTTCCGAGCCCGCGCCTCGATCCCGGCAGCGTCTATCGACATCACACCGTCTATCGCTTCGCGGTGGGGGCGCCATGATGGAAGAGGTGCCGACGACCGTTCTCTCCGGCGAGCAGTGTCATCTCGGTGAAGGCCCGACCTATGACGCGGCCACCGACACCGCCTGGTGGTTTGACATTCGCGAGGGGAAGCTCTTCGAGGCTCACCTCGGCAGCGGCGCGATCCGAATCCACGCGCTGGGCCGGATGGCGAGCGCGCTGGGGCGGATCGATGCCGAGCGCCAGCTCGTTGTCGCGGAGGATGGCTGTTACATCCGCACACTCGCCGATGGCGCCATGACGTTGTTCTGCCCGCTCGAACCGGACAATCCCGCGACACGCTCCAATGATTGCCGGGTGCATCAATCCGGCACGTTCTGGATCGGGACGATGGGACGCAATGCCGAACGAGGTCTGGGGGCGATCTATGCGCTCCACCGCGGCAAGATCTCGACGCTGTTTCCGGGCATCAGCATCCCGAACTCGATCTGCTTCTCGCCGGATGGCGCCATGGGATATTTCACCGACACCGCGCGCGCCGTGCTCTATGCGGTGCCGCTCAATCCCGACACGGGCTTGCCGCGCGGCGAGCCTGAGGTGTTGCTGCGCCACTCCGGCGTCGGCGGCCTTGACGGCTCGGTGTGCGATGCGGATGGACAGATCTGGAATGCCTGTTGGGGCGCCAGTCGCGTCGATGTCTATTCTCCGCAAGGCGAGCGCGTGCGCTCGCTGCATGTGCCGGCCAAGCAGGCAAGCTGCCCTGCTTTCGTCGGTCCTGATCTATCGCGCCTGCTGGTCACTTCGGCCTGGCAGGACATGGACGCAGAGGCGCGCGCCGCCGACCCACAGGCCGGCTGCACTTTTGTGTTACAAGCATCCGCGCGCGGTCGCGCGGAGCCCGACGTCAAGCTCGCATAGGAGACCCGAAACCGACCTTTACCGATGTACTGCACGACACTAACAAACAGTCTGACACCCAAAGGGAGTGAAGCATGTTGAAATTGAAGACGACATTTCTTGCGATAGCACTGGCCGGCGCCGCCACGATGGTTACAGGTCTCACCGCCTCCGCACAGGACAAGAAGACCGTTGGTATCGCCATGCCGACGAAATCCTCGGCGCGCTGGATTGCAGACGGCGACAACATGGTGAAGGTGCTGAAGGAGCGTGGCTACAACACCGACCTGCAATATGCCGAGGACGATATTCCGAACCAGCTCTCGCAGGTCGAGAACATGGTGACGAAGGGAGCTAACGCGCTGGTGATCGCCGCGATCGACGGCACCACGCTGTCCGACGTGCTCAAGCAGGCCAAGGCGAAAGGCATCACCGTGATCGCCTATGACCGCCTGATCCGCGGTACGCCGAACGTTGACTATTACGCGACTTTCGACAATTTCCAGGTCGGCGTGCTCCAGGCGCAATCGATCGAGAAGGGGCTTGGCCTGAAGGAAGGCAAGGGTCCGTTCAACATCGAGCTATTCGGCGGCTCGCCCGACGACAACAACGCCTTCTTCTTCTACAACGGCGCGATGAGCGTGCTGAAGCCGTATATCGACAGCGGCAAGCTGGTCGTCGCCTCCGGTCAAATGGGCATGGACAAGGTTGCAACCCTGCGCTGGGACGGTGCCACCGCCCAGGCCCGCATGGACAATCTGCTCAGCGCCTACTACGGCAACAAGAAGGTCAATGCGGTGCTGTCGCCCTATGACGGCATCTCCATCGGTATCATCTCCTCGCTGAAGGGCGTAGGCTATGGTAGCGCCGACCAGCCGATGCCGATCATCTCGGGACAGGACGCCGAAGTGCCGTCGATCAAGGCGATGCTGCGGGGCGACCAGTATTCGACCATCTTCAAGGACACCCGCGATCTCGCCAAGGTGACCGCCGACATGGTCGATGCCGCGCTGGCCGGCAAGCAGGTCACGGTCAACGACACCAAGACCTACGAGAACGGCGCCAAGACCGTACCCTCCTATCTGCTGAAGCCGGTCGTGGTGTATAAGGACAATTGGGAGAAGACCCTGATTGACAGCGGCTACTACAAGAAGTCGCAGTTCCAGTAAGACTCTCAAGTTTCCCTCTCCCCGTTCGCGGGGGGAGGGACGTAACGGATGGGACGCAATGCGATGACCGCCATGCTGGAAATGCGCAACGTCAGCAAGAGCTTTGCCGGTGTGCAGGCGCTGCGTGACGTCAATTTCTCGGTCGAAGCCGGGCAGATCCATGCCCTCGTCGGCGAGAATGGCGCCGGCAAATCAACCTTGATGAAGGTGCTGAGCGGGGTTTATCCGGCGGGCAGCTACGAAGGCACCATTGTCTTCGAGGGCGAGGAGCGCCGGTTCCGCGACATCAACGATTCCGAGGCGCTCGGGATCATCATCATCCATCAGGAATTGGCGCTGATTCCGCTGATGTCGATCGCGGAGAATATTTTTCTCTCGCATCCGCCGTCAAAATTCGGCGTGATCGATCGCGACGAGGTCTACCGGCGCACGCGCGAGCTGCTCGCGCAGGTCGGCCTGAAGGAATCGCCGGATACGCTGATCACCGATCTCGGCGTCGGCAAGCAGCAGCTGGTCGAGATTGCCAAGGCGTTGTCCAAGCGCGTCAGGATGCTGATCCTGGACGAGCCGACCGCGAGCCTGAACGAAGCCGATAGCGCGGCACTGCTCGAGCGCCTGATGAAGTTCCGCGATCAGGGCATCGGCTCTATCCTGATCTCGCACAAGCTCAATGAGGTCGCTCGCGTCGCCGACCACATCACCGTGCTGCGCGACGGACGCACCGTCGACGGTATCGACTGCCGCGCCGAGCCGATCCAGGAAGACCGCATCATCCGCAGCATGGTCAACCGTGACCTTGCCCATCGTTTCCCCGAGCGCAGCGCCAAGATCGGCGAGCCCGTGCTCCAGGTTTCGAACTGGTCAGTCTATCACCCCATCCATCCGGAACGGCAGGTGATCAAGAACGTCAACTTCGGCGTCAAGCGCGGCGAGGTCGTCGGCATCGCCGGGCTGATGGGGGCCGGTCGCACCGAGTTCGCCATGAGCCTGTTCGGTCGCTCCTGGGGTACCAATATCAGCGGCCGCATTGCCCTTGAGGGTCATGAGATCGTGCTGCCGAGCGTCGCCGCCGCGATCGACGCCGGCCTTGCCTATGTCACCGAGGACCGCAAGCAGCTCGGCCTGATCCTGGCCGACGACGTCCGCAAGAACATTACACTGGCAAGCCTGGACCAGGTCGCGCCCGGGCGGGTGATCGACGACATCGCCGAGCTGAAGGTCGCCAGCGACTACCGCAACCGGATGCGGATTCGCTGCTCCGACGTCTACCAGGAGACCGGCCAGCTTTCCGGCGGGAACCAGCAGAAGGTCGTCCTGTCGAAATGGCTGATGACCGACCCAAAGGTGCTAATCCTGGACGAGCCGACAAGGGGCATCGACGTCGGTGCCAAATACGAGATTTACTGTATTATCAACGAACTGGCGGAGGCCGGCCGCGGCGTCGTGGTGATCTCTTCGGAGATGCCCGAGCTACTCGGCATCTGCGACCGTATCTGCGTCATGAACGACGGCGCCTTCGTCGGCGAGTTCCCGGGCGCTGAGGCGACACAAGAAAGCATCATGCGCGCTATCATGCGCAACGAACGAAGCAACGGAAACGGCGCGGCCAAGGCCGCTGAGATGGGAGGATCGCAGCTATGACCGACAAGACGGTGTCGCTGCCTGAGGAGCGCCGGCACGGCAGCTTCATCAAAAACAATTTGCGCAACTACGGCATGCTGATGTCGCTGATTGCGATCATGCTGTTCTTCCAGGTCATGACCAGCGGCACGCTGTTGCAGCCGTTGAACCTGACGAACCTGGTGCTCCAGAACAGCTACATCGTCATCATGGCGTTGGGCATGCTGCTGGTGATCGTCACCGGCCATATCGACCTCTCGGTCGGATCGGTCGCGGGCTTCGTCGGTGCGGTCGCCGCTCTTCTGATGGTGACATACAAGGTCGACTACACGCTCGCCTTCCTTATCTGTCTCGCGGTCGGGGCGGCTATCGGCGCGGCGCAGGGCTATTGGGTCGCCTATTTCAAGATCCCATCCTTCATCGTGACCCTGGCGGGCATGCTGGTGTTCAAGGGCCTCGCGCTTGCCGTGTTGCAGGGCCAGTCGCTCGGGCCGTTCCCGTCGACCTTCCAAAAGCTGTCGTCGGGCTTCATTCCGGAGGTGCTGCCGGAGGCCGGCACGCTGCATCCCACCTCGATGCTGATCGGTGCGGTGCTGGCACTCGGTCTGGTCTACGCCAGCGCCAAGAGCCGCGCGCGCGAGGTGTCGCATGGCATCGAGGTTGAGCCCTACGCGTTCTTCCTCGGCAAGAGTGTCGTGCTCGCCTGTGCCGTGCTTTATTTCACCTATTTGATCGCGACCTATCGCGGCCTGCCCAACGTGCTCGTGATCATGAGCGTCCTGATCGCGCTCTATGGTTTCGTCACCCGCCGTACCGTGATTGGCCGCCAGATCTATGCCGTGGGTGGCAATGCGAAGGCGGCAGGCCTGTCGGGCATCAAGACCGAGCGGCTGACGTTCTTCACCTTCGTCAACATGGGCGTGCTCGCCGCGCTCGCCGGTCTCGTCTTCGCTGCGCGCCTCAACACCGCGACCCCGAAGGCCGGCCTCGGCTTCGAGCTCGACGTCATCGCCGCTTGCTTCATCGGTGGCGCTTCGGCCTATGGCGGCGTCGGCCGTGTCGGCGGTGCCGTGGTCGGCGCCATGATCATGGGCGTGATGAACAATGGCATGTCCATCCTCGGCATCGGCATCGACTACCAGCAGGTCATCAAGGGCCTGGTGCTGCTCGGAGCCGTGTGCATCGACGTCTATAACCAGCGGCGGTAGGCGCAAAATCACCTCGCGGGGGGAGGCTCCGGCGCCGCTACAATTTTCGTCAATTTCGATCACGGCGTCGCGATTAGAACCAGTGCCTCGCGATGACCATGATTTGGAGTCTAAATCCGGGGGGTGCCGAGCAGGGCACGGGCAGGGCAGCACCAGTGGCGGCTCATATCCACGAGATGACAGACGATGAATTTGAGGGGCGGCTTCGCATCCTCTTGCGCATCGTTTCCGTCTGCACCTTAGGGCTCTGCTCCTTCGCTGCAGGTTTGTTGATCGGCGCCTTTGTTCTGTTTTGAGCGAGGCGATTCACGCCAGAGCCATTAACACGATGACGCATGCCTTCTCTGGTGGCGGAACAGGGAAGATCGATGTCTCGCTCCGCGCAGCAGGCCATGGACATATCGAGCTGCTGTTCGCCGACGACGGTTGTGGCATGGCGCCCGACGTGGACCGGCGGGCCTTCGATCCCTTCTTTACCACGCGCCGGCATGACGGCGCGAGTGGCCTTGGCCTGCACATCGTGCACAGCATCGTCGTGGATCGATTGGGCGGACAGCTCCGACTCGAAAGCAAGCCCGGTGAAGGCTCGCGGTTTCAGTTAGTCCTGCCGAAACGGCGCCCGATCGGCGATCCCGGGCGAGCTGATCGCGCCCCCCGATCCGCGGCGTCCGGATTATTGTGTCGTGAACAGCACTGTCGCGATCGCGACGGAAAGGCTCACCGCCGATATGGTCGCAACGGTCGATAGCACCCCCATGCGCCGCAGCGCGATGGCAAAGACGATGATGATCGGCGTCGCGGTCACCAGTCCGAGTTGTGCTTCACTCATGTCATCATCAGCCGTTGTTCGGAGCCGTCATATCGATTCACGATATTATGGAGGGACCCGCGCAACGTTGCGGTAGCGCAAACGCGGCTCCGGCTGGTTGCACTGTTTGTGCGGCGACAAAGTCGGACCCGCGCCGGTGAGATATCGATTCGGCGTCTTGATGCGGAAATCAGATGTCGACGACGGATTGCGAGCAAGGAGAGACCGGCTGGGGCATCCTGGAAGGTCTTCCCGGGGATCCCATGATTTGGGTGTTGATCTTCAGCGAGCTCGCCGCCTTCGGCTTGTTTCTCGGCGCCTTCGTGGTCGCCCGGGCGATCCATCCCGCGATGTTTGCGGCGGGGCAGGCCACTCTTGATTCCCATCTCGCCGGGCTCAATACGCTGGTTCTGGTGACCAGCGGCTGGGCCGCAGCGCGTGCCACGGCCGCCGCGCGCGCTTCCCGCAGGCAGGCTGCGCGCGGTTGGCTGTTCGCAGCCATGGCGCTTGGCGCTTTCTTCATCGCGACCAAGCTGTTCGAATATGCCGGCGAGATCGTGCTCGGAAATGGTCTGGAGACCAGCCCGTTCTTCACGCTGTATTTTCTCCTGACCGGCTTCCATCTCATGCATGTCTGCCTCGGCATCGTGATTCTGGCCTTGGTTTCCCGGAGCGCCAGCGTGACCGGCGTAGAGACGGGAGCCGCCTTCTGGCACATGGTCGATCTGCTGTGGATCGTCATGTTCCCGATCATCTATCTGGTGCAGCAGTGATTCCGGATCGCATCGACATCGCCTGGATTGTGCTGCTCGGCCTCGCGCTTGCAACCCTTCTGGTTCCGCCGCTCGTCGCACGCCCGCTGCTCGGCAATGCCCTTCTGCTGATCTTCGCTGCGCTCAAGGGACGCCGTATCGTGCTCGACTTCTTCGATCTTCGAGCTGCGCCGGCGCTCTGGCGCGGTCTCGTCAGCGCCTGGGTCCTCATCGTCGTGCTGTTCGCCTGGCTCGCATCCGCGATCGTCGCCCTGGTTTGACCGCGATGCCGCGCATCGACGCGCTACTTGCTCTTCGTCAAAGAGCGATCGGTGGCAATTGGCAATAAATCACACGATCGCATTTCTTCAGGACTCAAACGGAAAGGATTGGCAATGGCTGAACGCCTGACCAAGTCGGCCGCTCGAAACGTCTTTTACGGCGGCTCGGCCTTTTTCTTCGCCATCTTCATCGGACTGACGGCGCACAGCCATTACTACATGACCACGACCTCTACGGACGCGACGACGCTGACGGCGTCGGTCGCCCGCGGCAAGCACGTCTGGGAGCGCAATTCCTGCATCAACTGCCACACGCTGCTGGGCGAGGGTGCCTATTTCGCTCCTGAAGTCGGCAACGTCTGGGATCGTTGGGGCGGCAAGGAGGATCCGGCCGCCGCCCGCGAGACGCTGAAGGCCTGGATGCAGTCGCAGCCCTCGGGCGCGCCGGGGCGGCGGCAAATGCCGCAGTTCAATCTCACCGACCAGGAGCTCAACGATCTCGCCGACTTCCTGCAATGGACCTCGACGATCAAGCGTCAGAGCTGGCCGCCGAACCAGGCCGGCTGAGCGCGCTGCTTCTTCTTTCAAGACAGAGAGAACCCGAGATGAAATATCAGACCCAGAAAGTCGCGATGCTGTATTTCTACGGCGCGCTGACCCTGTTCATGGCCCAGGTGCTGTTCGGCCTGCTCGCCGGGACGATCTATGTCCTGCCCAATACGCTGTCGGTGCTGCTGCCGTTCAACATCGTCAGGATGATCCACACCAACGCGCTGATCGTGTGGTCGTTGATCGGCTTCATGGGCGCGACCTACTATCTGCTGCCGGAGGAGACCGAGACCGAGCTGTACAGCCCGCTGCTGGCGAAGATCCAGTTCTGGATGTTCTTCGGCGCCGCAGGCGTGGCGGTTGTCGGTTATCTCTTCCACTATCATGAGGGCCGCGAATTCCTCGAACAGCCCTTCATCATCAAGGTCGGCATCGTCGTGGTCTGCCTGATGTTCCTGTTCAACGTGACCATGACGGCGCTCAAGGGCCGCAAGACCACGGTGACCAACATCCTGCTGTTCGGCCTGTGGGGGGTCGCGATCTTCTTCCTGTTCGCCTTCTACAACCCGGCCAATCTCGCGGTCGACAAGATGTACTGGTGGTACGTCGTCCATCTCTGGGTGGAGGGCGTCTGGGAGTTGATCATGGCCTCCGTCCTCGCTTATCTGATGATCAAGCTGAACGGCATCGATCGCGAGGTCGTGGAGAAGTGGCTCTATGTCATCATCGGCCTTGCGCTGTTCTCCGGCATCCTTGGCACCGGCCACCACTTCTATTGGATCGGCGCCCCTGGCTACTGGCAGTGGATCGGCTCGCTGTTCTCGACGCTCGAGGTCGCACCGTTCTTCACCATGGTGATCTTCACGGTGCAGATGACCTGGAAGGCCGGCCGCAAGCATCCGAACCGCGCTGCGCTGTTGTGGTCGGTCGGCTGTTCGGTGATGGCGTTCCTGGGCGCAGGCGTCTGGGGCTTCCTGCACACGCTGTCCTCGGTGAACTACTACACCCATGGTACGCAGGTGACCGCTGCGCACGGCCATCTCGCCTTCTTCGGCGCCTATGTGATGCTGAACCTGTCGGTGATGGCCTACGCGATCCCGCAGATCAAGGGACGTGCGCCCTATAACCAGTGGCTGTCCATGACGAGCTTCTGGATCATGTGCACGGCCATGATGGTGATGACCTTTGCGCTGACCTTCGCCGGCGTGGTCCAGGTTCATCTGCAGCGGGTGCTCGGCCAGAGCTACATGGACGTGCAGGACCAGCTCGCGATGTTCTACTGGGTCCGGCTCGGCTCCGGTGTGTTCGTCGCCATCTCCGCGCTGATGTTCGTCTGGGCGGTGCTGGTGCCCGGTCGCGAGAAGCGGGCGGTCATTCCGGCTGCGCTGCAACCGGCTGAATAAACGAGAAACGGCGGCCGCAGTTCGCCGCGGCCGCCCACTTCCTGGAAAGCCCGGAGAGACGTCATGAAACCTGCCCTTCACACCGTAAGCTCGGTCCCCGTGCTCCCGGCCTATGTCGCCAGCGGCAACGAATGTGCATTGTTCGAGCATGCCTGGCGAAATCAGCTTCCGGTACTGTTGAAGGGGCCGACCGGCTGCGGCAAGACGCGCTTCGTCGCGCACATGGCAGCGCGCCTCGGGCTGCCGCTGCACACCGTCGCCTGCCACGACGATCTCACCGCTGCCGATCTCACCGGGCGCTATCTGCTGAAGGGCGGCGACACCGTGTGGACCGACGGTCCGCTGACGCGCGCGGTGCGCGAGGGCGGCATCTGCTATCTCGACGAAGTCGTTGAAGCGCGCAAGGATGTCACCGTGGTGCTGCATCCGCTGACTGACGACCGGCGCATCCTGCCGCTGGAGCGCACCGGCGAGGAGCTTGCGGCCTCCAAAAGCTTCATGCTCGTGGTCTCCTACAATCCCGGCTATCAGACCTTGCTCAAGGCGCTGAAGCCGTCGACGCGGCAGCGCTTCGTCGCCATCGAGTTCGGCTTCCTGCCGGCCGAGCAGGAGATTGCCGTGGTCTCCGCCGAGAGCGGGCTGCCGCTGGATCGCATACGGCCATTGGTCACGCTGGCCGGGCGGCTGCGTGCGCTCAAGGGCCATGATCTGGAAGAGGGCGTCTCGACCCGGCTCGTTATCTATTGCGCGACCCTGATCGCCGCAGGCACGCCGGTCGCCGACGCGGTCCTTGCCGGCATGATCGAGCCTTTGACCGATGACGCCGACGTCAAGGCGGCACTGCTGGACGTCGCGCGTGCCGTGATCGGGTGACTCATGCTCGACTTCCTCGAACTGGAGGAGACGGTCGGCCGTGCCTGGCACCGGATGGTCGGCGGCACCGCAAGCTATCCAGTCCACGATGATGATGCGGTCTCGCTCAGCGAGGTGAGGGGCCGGATCGCGGTCATGTTCCGCGCGCTCGGCGGAGAAACGGGCGTGCAGATCGCGAGCGCCGGTGCGCGCAAGTCCGGGCATCGGCTCGGCTGGCGGCAACGCATCGGCCTCGGCGATGAGCGTCTGGAGCAGCCGGGCCGCGACGCCGCAACCATCTTCCTGCCCGATCGCATCGCGATCTTTGCCGACCGCGCGCTGAACGCCGTGCTCTATCGCTGGCTCGCTGTATGGTTCGCCGCCGCGCCGGTCGAGGTGATTGCGGAGGACGATCTGCTGCGGCGGGATCTTCTGGTGCTGCGTCGGGCGAGCGAGACGGCTGTCTGGGTGCTCACGCAATTTCCCGGGCTCATCGCCGACTATGCGCAACTCGCCGCGGCAACCGCGGCTGCCCGGCCGAAGCGCCCCCTGCCGCGCGTCGAGCAGGAGGTCGAGCAGATCGTGCTGGCCCTGCTCGGGGCCGGAAAGGCACCCGCAGGCAGATTGTGGCCGGCGATGATGGGAACTGGCCCGCTGCCGGACAAAGCGCCGCCGGGCTATCGTTCAATTCTGCCGTGTCCGCTCTGGGGCGATTGCTGGACGCGCGAGCTCTCGCCCGTGCATTCCGGAGACGACGAGTGCGCAGCTGCCTCGGAGGCCGCAACCCAGGACAATCGCAGGCGCTTTGCCGTGCGCGAACGCGAGGACAATACCACCCGCCGCGATCCCTTCGTGCTCAACCGCTTCGAGAAGATCCTGGCGATGGCCGAGATGGTCAACGTCGACCGTCCGGACGACGATAACGACGACGAGGACGCGCAAAAGGCTGCCGACGACCTCGAGGAAATCATGCTCAGCCGCCGCAGCGGCAAGCCGGCAAGCCGCTTCAAATTCGATCTCGACCTGCCGCCGGAAGCGCTTGATGCGTTGCCATTGAGCGCTGACTTGACCTATCCCGAATGGGATTATCGCAGCGGATCCTATCTGCCCGATCATTGCCGCGTGCTCGCGGGGACGGCCTCCGAGCAAGGCGAAAGCTGGGCGCCGGATGATGCCATGCGCCGGCGCGTCCGCCAGGTGCGTCGCCATTTCGAAGTGTTGCGGCCGCGTCATGAATTGTTGCGCGCCCAGACCGACGGATACGACCTCGATCTCGATGCGCTCGTGCGCGCGCGGTGCGACCTGCGTGCGGGCAGCAGCAATGGTGGTATGGATCGCGTCCACATGGCGATGCGACCGCAGGGCCATGATCTCGCCGTTACGCTGCTCGTCGACGTCTCGCTATCGACGGATGCCTGGGTCGACGGGTACCGCGTGCTCGACGTTGAGAAGGAGGCACTCCTGGTGCTCGCCCATGGGCTGTCGGCCTGCGGCGACCACCACAGCATTCTCACCTTCACTTCGCGCCGTCGCAATTGGGTGCGGCTCGAGACGGTCAAGGCCTTTGGCGAGCCGATGAGCGGGACAGTGGAGCGCCGCATCGGCGCACTGAAGCCCGGCTATTACACCCGGATCGGCGCCGCGGTGCGCCATGCCTCGGCCGAGTTAGCCCGTCAGCCGCAGCGCAAGAAGTTGCTGCTCGTCCTCACCGACGGCAAGCCGAACGACGTCGACCACTATGAGGGGCGCTTTGCGCTCGAGGATACCCGCAAATCCGTGCAGGAAGCGCGCCGGCTTGGCAGCTCTGTTTTCGGCGTGACGGTGGATGCCACGGCACAATCTTATTTCCCGACGCTGTTCGGCCGTGGCGGCTACGCCATCGTCGGCAACATCAGGCGGCTGCCCGCCGCGCTGCCGGCAATCTACCGGCAGGTGGTGTCCTGAGGTCGCAGGACAACCATCGAGGCATCATGTTCCCTCTGTGAACTATTGCTCATCTATTGGGTATATGATCGAATGACCGGATGGACCTGGGCCGCCCAAAACCCGATCTGATCATCTTCGATTGCGACGGCGTGCTCGTCGACAGTGAGCTGCTGAGCTGTCGCTGCCTGTCCGAGGTGCTGGCGGAGTTCGGCCTTCAGCTCAGTGTGGAGCAGGCGCTCCAGCTCTTTCTCGGACGCAGCACGAGGGCGATCGAGCAGCATTATCGCGACCTCGGCCAAGTTCTGCCCAGCGAATTCCTCCTCCGACTGAAGGCGCGCGTGCTTGAGACGTTTGCCGAGGCACTGCAGCCGATCCCCGGCGTCGGCACAGTGCTGTCCGAATTGAAGACGCCAAGCTGTGTCGCTTCGTCGAGCGACCTCGACCGGGTCTCGCTGTCGCTGGATGTTACCGGTCTCGCGCCGCATTTCAGTGACCGGCTGTACACCGCGCAGATGGTCAGGCACGGCAAGCCGGCTCCGGATCTCTTTCTCCATGCGGCGGGCAAGATGCAGGCCAGCCCTTCTCGCACGCTGGTAATCGAGGACAGTGTCAGCGGCGTCCAGGCCGCCAAGGCAGCCGGGATGATGGTCTGGGGATTTGTCGGCGGTGCCCATTATCGGAGCCGCGACGGTCGCGCTATATTGTCCGCCGCCGGGGCCGATCGGGTCTTCGCGCAGATGAGCGATTTCTAGGGGGCGTGAGGCCGCATGGCCGCCGAGAACGAAAAATCCAGGCTCGACGACGCCGCGCGCGCCGGCTGGCTCTATTTCATTGCCGGCCACACCCAGGACGAGATCGCAAAGATGCTTCAGGTGTCGCGCGCCTCGGCGCAGCGGCTGGTCTCGCTGTGCCTCGCCGAGCGTCTGATTACCTTCCGGCTCGAACATCCGATCGCGGCCTGCATGGAGCTGGCGGCGCGCCTGAAGGAGCGCTTTGATCTCGGCCACTGCGAGGTCGTGCCTACAGATCTAGCCGCGCCGCAGTCCAACGCCGGCATTGCCGAGCGTTGTGCCAATCTGCTCGATGCGACGCTGCGCTCGGAGACGCCCGTGATCGTTGCGCTCGGCACGGGGCGGGCAGTGCGCGCCGCGGTCGAGCGCGTCACCCCGATCGACCGGCCCAACCACCAGATTGTTTCGCTGGTCGGCAACATCTCCGCCGACGGCTCGGCGAGCTTCTACGACACCGTCGGCCGGCTCGCCGACCGCACCGGCGCACGGCACTATCCGATGCCGCTGCCGTTCCTGATGTCGTCGGAGGACGAGCGCAATAAGATGGTTCGCATCGAGCCGATCGCGAAGGTCAAGGCGGTCGCCGCCAAGGCGGATCTGCGTCTCGTCGGTATCGGCCAGATGGACCAGAAGGCTCAGGTCCATGTCGATGGTTTCGTCACGCGCGATGAATTGTTCGAGATGATGCGGCAGGGCGCGATCGGCGAGATCACCGGCTGGGCCTATGATTCCAAGGGCCGCCTGCTCAAGGCCGGCACCAACAAGCGCCTCACCAGTATCCCGCCGGAGGTGCCGGCGAAGACCACGACCATCGGAGCGGCGGTCGGTGCGGCCAAAGTGTCCGCGATCGCAGCGGCGCTGAACGGGCGCCTGATCAACGGCCTGATCACGGACGAGGCCACCGCAAGGGCGATTCTGGAGCGGTAGGGCGCCCGATCTCGCTACTTGCGCCGCTGTCATCGTCCGCGAAAGCGGACGATCCAGTACGCCGCGGCCCCCCTTAAGGCAAACCAGCCGATTGACGGAGTACTGGATGCCCCGCTTTCGCGGGGCATGATGGGGAAGGTTTGTCGCACCGCAACACTCATAAGTTGCCAAAACGCCCGCGGGCCTGCTTGACAAGCGCGGCACCTCAGCCGAACATACGCCCAACGCGTGGGCATATGCTCAACACGCGAGTTGAGGGAGGACACCGTGAAACGATTTCTGGGCGCCGTCTGCGGCGCGTCCGTACTGCTTGCCGTCCCTGCGATGGCCGAAACGACCCTGACGATCGCCACCGTCAACAATGGCGACATGATCCGCATGCAGGGGCTGACCGGTGAATTCACCAAGGCAAACCCTGATATCTCAGTGAAATGGGTGACGCTGGAGGAGAACGTGCTGCGCCAGCGGGTCACCACCGATATCGCCACCAAGGGCGGCCAATTCGACGTGCTGACCATAGGCACCTACGAGGTGCCGATCTGGGCCAAGAAGGGCTGGCTGGTGCCGCTCGCCAATCTCGGCGCCGATTATGACGTTGCCGACCTCCTGCCCAAGATCAGGGACGCGGTCTCCGTCGACGGCAAGCTCTATGCCGCGCCATTCTACGGCGAGAGCTCGATGGTGATGTACCGCACCGATCTTTTCGACAAGGCCGGCCTGAAGATGCCGGAAAAGCCGACCTGGGATTTCATCATCGATGCCGCCAAGAAGCTCACCGACAAGAACGGTGGTGTCTACGGCATCTGCCTGCGCGGCAAGGCCGGCTGGGGCGAGAACATGGCGTTCCTCTCGGCAATGGCCAATTCATATGGCGCGCGCTGGTTCGACGAGAAATGGGAGCCGCAGTTCAACACGCCGGAATGGAAGACCACGCTCACGACCTACGTCAATCTGATGAAGGACGCCGGCCCTCCCGGCGCGAGTTCGAACGGTTTTAACGAGAACCTCGCGCTGTTCAACGCCGGCAAGTGCGGCATGTGGATCGACGCGACGGTCGCGGCGTCCTTCGTCACCAACCCGAAGGACTCGAAGGTTGCGGACAAGGTCGGCTTTGCGCTGGCGCCCAACACCGGGCTCGGCAAGAACGCCAATTGGCTGTGGGCTTGGAGTCTGGCTATTCCCGCAGGCTCCAAGAAGGCCGACGCCGCCGAGAAGTTCATCGCCTGGGCAACGAGCAAGGACTACACCAAGCTCGTGGCCTCGAAGGAGGGCTGGGCCAACGTGCCGCCGGGTACGCGTACCTCGCTCTACCAGAACCCCGAGTATGTGAAGGCGGCGCCCTTCGCCAAGATGACCCTGGCCTCGATCGACGCTGCCGACCCGAACAAGCCGACCGTGAAGCCGGTGCCCTATGTCGGCGTGCAATATGCCGCGATCCCCGAATTCCAGGGCATCGGCACGCAAGTCGGGCAGCAGTTCTCGGCTGCGCTTGCGGGATCGATGACGGTCGACGCGGCGTTGGCTGCGGCCCAATCTGCCACCGAGCGCGAGATGAAGCGCGCCGGTTACATCAAGTGAACCCGAGCTCTCCCTGAGCTCAAACTTGCGGCCATCCACTCCTTGCGCGATGGATGGCCGCCTTCTTCCCGAAGTTTTATTTTGACGCGTTTTCTTTCCGCGAAGCCGCCGCCACTTCGCTCGAAAGCGCTCTGAGGGAGATCCCGAGGATGGCAACCCGGCAGACGCAGTTTCTTGCGCGATCGCTCCTGACCCCGGCCGTCGGACTGCTCTTCATCTGGATGATCGTTCCGCTCGCGCTGACGATCTATTTCTCGACGCTGCATTACAGCCTGCTCGATCCCGGTTCGGAATCGTTCGTCGGGCTTGAAAACTTCCGCTACTTCCTCACCGATCCGGCCTTTCTCGCCTCGCTCCAGAACACGCTGGTGCTGGTCGGCTCGGTGCTGGCGCTGACGATCCTGCTCGGGATTCCCCTGGCGCTGCTGATGGACCAGCCTGTGGTCGGTCGCAACTTCGTGCGCCTGATGGTGATCGCGCCGTTCTTCGTGATGCCGACGGTGAGCGCGCTGGTCTGGAAGAACCTGTTGATGCATCCGGTCTCCGGCCTGTTCGCCTGGCTCGCAAAACTGGTCGGGCTGATGCCGGTTGACTGGTTCAACGACGTGCCGCTGTTCTCGGTGATCCTGATCGTGGCTTGGCAATGGCTGCCGTTTGCGACGCTGATTCTGCTGACCGCGCTGCAATCGCTCGACGAAGAGCAGAAGGAAGCGGCCGAGATGGATGGTGCCAGCGCCATCTCGACCTTCATCTACATCACGTTGCCGCATCTGGCCCGCCCGATCACCGTGGTGATCCTGATCGAGACCATCTTCCTACTGACGGTGTTTGCCGAAATCTTCGTCACCACCGGCGGCGGACCGGGCCTGCAAACCACCAATATCGCCTTCCTGATCTATTCGCAGGCGCTGATCCAGTTCGACGTCGGCAGCGCCTCGGCGGGCGGCCTCGTCGCGGTGGTCATCGCCAATATCGTCGCCTTCTTCCTGGTCCGCATCGTCGGCCGCAACCTGGAAGCCTGAAATCATGGCGCGCAAGTCAACAACGCAGCGGGTGGTGATCTCGACGATCGGGGCGTGGTTCTTCGGCTTTCTGATCTTCTTCCCGATCTTGTGGATGGTGCTGGCGAGCTTCAAGACCGAGCTGGAAGCCTTCGCGATCCCGCCATCCTTCCTGTTCTTCCATTGGACCACGGAAAACTATGCGACCGTGCAGGAGCGCAGCGACTATTTCCACCATGCGATGAACTCGATCATCATCGCCGGCGGCTCGACGCTGATTGCGCTCCTGATCGCAGTCCCCGCTGCCTGGTCGATGGCGTTCTCGCCGACCAAGCGTACCAAGGACATCCTGCTCTGGATGCTTTCGACCAAGATGATGCCGCCGGTCGGCGTGCTGGTGCCGATCTACCTGATCTACAAGACCTTTGGCTTGCTCGATTCCCGCATCGGCCTCGTCTTCATCCTCTGCCTCGGCAATTTGCCGATCGTGATCTGGATGCTGTTCACCTATTTCAAGGAAATCCCGCGCGACATCCTGGAAGCCGCGCGCATGGACGGCGCTACGATCGGCCGCGAGCTCATCTACGTGCTGACGCCGATGGCGATCCCGGGGTTGGCCTCGACCATGCTACTCAATCTTATCCTGGCCTGGAACGAAGCGTTCTGGACGCTCAACCTGTCCACTTCGGAGGCCGCACCGCTGACGGTGTTCATTGCCTCCTATTCAAGTCCGGAAGGATTGTTCTGGGCAAAGCTGTCGGCGGCCTCGACGCTGGCGATCGCGCCCATTCTCGTCCTCGGTTGGTTCAGCCAGAAGCAGCTCGTGCGCGGGCTCACCTTCGGCGCGGTGAAATAAAGGGGCTGCCGGATCATGGGTCAGATCACACTTCAGGGCGTGCAGAAATCCTTCGGCCCCGTGCATATCATCAAGGGCGCCGATCTCGACATCGCCGACGGCTCCTTCGTCGTCTTCGTCGGCCCATCCGGCTGTGGCAAGACCACGCTGCTGCGGCTGATCGCCGGCCTCGAGGACGTCACCGGCGGCGCCATCCTGATTGACGGCAAGAACGTCGTCGACACGCCGCCGGCCAAGCGCGGGCTGTCGATGGTGTTCCAGTCCTACGCGCTCTATCCGCACATGAGCGTGCGCGGCAATATCGGCTTCGGCCTGAAGATGGCAGGTTTGCGCAAGGACGAGATCAACCGCAAGGTCGAGGCGGCCGCTGCGACGCTGAACCTGACGCCTTATCTTGACCGCAAGCCGCGCGAGCTTTCCGGCGGCCAGCGCCAGCGCGTTGCGATCGGACGCGCCATCGTCCGCGAGCCCAAGGGGTTCCTGTTCGACGAGCCGCTCTCCAATCTCGACGCCGCGCTGCGCGTGCAGATGCGCATCGAGGTGACGCGGCTGCAGAAGCAGCTCGGCACCACGGCGATCTACGTGACGCACGACCAGGTCGAGGCGATGACCATGGCCGACAAGATCGTCGTGCTCAACGCCGGCAAGATCGAGCAATATGGCTCGCCGCTGGAGCTCTATGAGCGGCCTGCCAATCTTTTCGTTGCCGGCTTCATCGGCTCGCCCAAGATGAATTTTGTCACCGGCGACAGTGCCGCGCAGAGGGGCGCCGCTACGATCGGCGTACGGCCGGAGCATCTCAAGATCGAGCGCGACGGCGGTGGCGGCTGGCAGGGCACGATCGCGGTCGCCGAGCACCTCGGCAGCGACACATTTCTTTATGTCGATGCCGGGCCGCTCGGGATGCTGACCGCGCGCTACATCGGCGAATTGAGCCTGCATGCCGGCGACCGCGTGTCGCTGGTGCCGGACCCCGCGCGCATCCACCGCTTCGACGCGAGCGACAATGCGATCAGGAACTGACAAGAAACGGGAATACGACCATGTACCTGGAAAAATTCAAGCTGAGCGGCAAGACCGCGTTCATCACCGGCGGAGGGCAGGGCATTGGGCTCGCCTGCGCGGAAGCGCTGGCCGAGGCCGGCGCCAAGGTGATCATCGGCGACCGCGATAGCAAGGTCGCTGGCGACGCCAGGGCCAGCCTGAAGGCGAAGGGTTTTGACGTCGAGACCGCCATCATGGACGTCACCGATACCAAGCGCGTCGCGGAGGTGGCGAACGATCTCGTCGCCCGGCACGGCAAGGTCGACGTCCTCGTCAACAACGCCGGCATTGCGCGTAGCGAAACCCCGGCCGAGACCGTGACCGACGAGCACTGGCTCAACGTCATCGACGTCAACCTTAACGGCACCTTCTGGTGCTGCCGCGAGTTCGGCAAGCACATGCTCAAGGTCAAGCGCGGCGCCATCGTCAATGTCGGATCGATGTCCGGCTTCATCGTCAACAAGCCGCAGGAGCAGTGCTTCTACAATGCCTCCAAGGCCGGCGTGCACCATCTGACCAAGTCGCTGGCCGCTGAATGGGGCGCGCGCGGCATCCGCGTCAATGCGGTCGCGCCGACCTACATTGACACGCCGCTCAACGCCTTCGTGAAGAGCACCCCGAAAATGTACGACGCCTGGATCGGTGGAACCCCGATGGCGCGGATGGGGCAGGTCGAGGAGATCGCCTCGGTCGTCCTGTTCCTGGCATCCGAGGCCGCGAGCCTGATGACCGGCAGCATCGTGCTGGTGGATGGCGGCTACACTTGCTGGTAGGCTTGCCGTCAAAACTGACGGAAGCCACCGGGAGCGACAATGCCGCGAGCGTATATCGGCGTCGATGTAGGGACCACGAGCACGCGGGCAGGGGTGTTTGACGAGGCGGGAACGCTGCTTGCGACCGCCAAGCACCCGATTCGGATCTGGCATGAGGCCGGCGACATCGTCGAGCAGTCGTCTCAGGACATCTGGGAGGCCTGTGTCAAATCTGTGCGGGCGGCGATGGCGGAGGCGGCCATCGCACCCGACAGTGTCGGCGGTATCGGTTTCGACGCGACCTGTTCCCTGGTGGTGCTCGACCGCGAGGGCGAGCCGGTCACGGTCAGTGCCTCCGGCGAAAAGCAGCGTAACGTCATTGTCTGGATGGATCATCGTGCCGTCGCCGAAGCGCGTCTTATCAACCAGACCGCCGATGATGTGCTGCGTTACGTGGGCGGCTCCATCTCACCCGAGATGGAAATGCCTAAGCTGTTGTGGCTCAAGCGTCATCTGCGCGCGAGCTTCGATGCCGCCGGGCATTTCTTCGATCTGGCAGACTATCTGACTTGGCGCGCGACCGGATCGCTCCAGCGCTCGACCTGCACCGTCACCTGCAAATGGAACTATCTCGCGCATGACGGCGGCGGCTGGAGCGCGCCGTTCTTCAAGCGTATCGGCCTCTCCGACTTCGTTAACGAAAGATACGCCCGCATCGGCACCGAGATCGTCGCCCCCGGCACGCGGCTCGGCGCCGGCCTCACCCGCGCGGCTGCCGCCGATCTCGGCCTGCCACCGGGGATTCCGGTCGGCGCCTCCCTGATCGACGCCCATGCCGGCGGCATCGGCGCGATTGGCGGACGCGACGGACCGGGCGGAACGACTGACGTCACCGATCGCATGGCCTACATCATGGGAACGTCGGCCTGCATCATGGCGACGACGAAGGAGCCGTGCTTCGTCCCTGGCGTCTGGGGTCCCTACTACTCCGGCATGGTGCCGAACTTCTGGCTCAACGAGGGCGGCCAATCGGCCGCGGGCGCGGCGATCGACCATCTGCTCAAATCGCATCCAGGCCACGCCGAGGCGAGTGTGGCGGCGCGCAGCGAGGGCGTTGACCTCATCGAGTTCCTCGAGCGCCGCATCATCGCGCGCGCCGGCGATGCCAGCCGCGCAGCGCTGCTCGCCCGCGACGTTCACGTGCTCCCCGAATTTATCGGTAACCGCTCGCCTTACGCCGATCCCGATACACGCGCCGTGATCGCCGGCCTCGATCTCGACACCGATGTCGGCTCGATGGAGCGGTTATTCGTCGCCGGCCTGTGCGGACTCGCTTATGGGCTCGCCGAGGTGATCGAAGCCTTTGCCGCGCATGGCGTTCATGCCGGCATCATGATCATGGGCGGCGGCGCTAGCCGCAGCCCATTGGTGCGGCAGATCATGGCTGATACCACTGGCCTCACCGTCGCGTTGCCGCAAACCAGGGAGCCGGTGCTCTTGGGCGCCGCGATGCTCGGTGCAGTCGCCGGCGGCGCCTATGCCTCGATTGGCGAGACCATGGCAAAGATGTCGGCGCTGGGACGTAAGAGCGAACCGACTGCGCCCGACATGGCCGCATTTCACATCAGGAAGCGTGAAGTGTACAAGCTGCTGCGCGAGGTCGATCGCGGCAGCCGGGCGGTGATGCGCGACATCGCCAGAAGTTAGAAGGACGCGTTGAGAGACATGCTGATTTCTTGCGGCGATGCACTGATCGATTTTGTGCCAACGAAAAATGCCGACGGCCGCGAAGCGGTGATGCCAGCGGTCGGCGGCTCCTGTCTCAACGTCGCGATCGGGATCGCGCGGCTCGGCGCCCCGACCGGTTTTGTCGGTGGCATCTCGAACGACATGTTCGGGCGTATGATCGCCGACCATGCGGCCGGGTCGAATGTCGAGCTTGGTTTCGCCACGCGCAGCGATCACCAGACCACTCTCGCTTTTGTCCGCATCGTCGCCGGCGAGTCGCACTATGCCTTCTACGACGCCGAGACCGCGACGCGGAATTGGACGTTTCGGCGCGCGACCATTCCGTTCGACACGGTGGAAGCTGTTCATGTCGGCTCAACCACGCTTGTCAACGATCGGGGCGCCGCCGAGACCAAAGCTTTAATTGCGGACGCGAGGGCGACGTCGACGATCTCCTTCGATCCGAACTGCCGGCCCAATCTGGTCAAGGATAAACCGGCCTATCTCGCCCGCATGGCGGAGTTCGCAGGCAGCGCCGATCTCATCAAGATGTCGGATGTCGACTTCTCCTATCTCTTCGGCGAGGAGCCGTATCAGCAGCGCGCGGGCGCGATGCTGGGGCAGGGCCCGAGCCTTGTCGTCATCACCCGCGGCAACAACGGCGCTATCGCCTGGCATGCGAAGACGGGTCAGATCGAGGTCGAGGCGCCGAAGGTCGTGGTCGCCGATACCATCGGCGCCGGTGACAGCTTTCAAGCCGCATTGCTGTTCGCGCTGTACAAACAGGGCCGTCTCGCCAGACAGCAACTCAAGGACATCAGCACCGACGAGCTTCGTCGGGCGTTGTCCTTTGCCGCCAGGTGCGCCGGCCTGACCTGCACCCGTCCGGGCGCCGATCCGCCCTGGAGCCACGAGATCAGCTGGAGTTGATTAGTCCGCGTTACAGGCGCGCGACGACCTTCTCCGCACATTTCAGAAACCTTGGGATCAGCGGGCTCTGCGAATCCCGCCGCCAGCACGCGGCGATGTCGATGGTATCTGTGGCATCGCGCAGCGGCCGGAACACAATGCCGCGCGGCGCGCCGAGCTTGGCGCAGGCCGGCAGGATCGCAAGACCTTCACCGGCGAGAACCAGACTCATTGCCGAATTCACCGTCTCTACCCGGCTTGCGATCGGCATTACGATTTGATGCCGCCGGAGCAGGGCTGCGACTGCGGAGGAGGCGGGATCGCGCTCCGGCGGCGGCAGCGCAATCAGCGGACGGCCCTGCAATCGTGCCATCGGCACGGCGCCGATCCGCGCAAGCGGCGAGCGGTTCGGCAGCGCAAGCATGAAGCGCTGGGCACCGATCCGTGCAACCTGGATTTCGGGATGGTGGATCGCTGGCATGCACAGTGCGACCGTGGCGCTGCGATCCAGTAGCCGCGCCTCGCGCGTCGATGCGGTGAGGTCGACGAAGTCGAGATCGACGCCGGGCATGGATCGCCGCAACTCCGGGATCAGCCGCGGCAGCACAGCGTTGGCCAGCACGAACATGTAACCCACCGAGATCCTGCCGCGTCGGCCGGCCGCGACCGCGCGCGCGGCTTCGATGCCGTCGGCCGCAAGCGCCAGCGCCTCGCCGGCCCGCGTCAGCAGGGCCTGGCCCGCCTCTGTCAGGTCCATGCCGCGCGTGCCGCGGTGGAATAGCGGCGCGCCGATTTCGGCTTCGAGCTTGCGGATCTGGACCGAGAGTGGCGGCTGCGCCATCCGCAGCCGTTCAGCGGCCTTGCCGACGCTGCGCGCCTCGGCCACGGCGACGAAATAGCGGAGCCGGCGAAGATCCATAGGCATACCGAAATCGTATGGGTTGACCACCAAAAACGTATTGGACCTCGAGTTAACAAAACTGTCATTCTCAATGTCAATGCATTGGGCCAACGGCGGTCCGCTTCGGAGCATGATGTGACGATGAACGGCGATCCCTGCCTGCTGTCCGCAAGCGAATTGCGTCCGCTGATTGCGAATAAGCAGATTTCCCCCGTCGAGGTCGCCCGCGCCGTGCTTGCGCGCGCCGAGGCGCTCCAGCCCAAGTTGAACTGCTTCATCACGCTATGCGGCGACGAAGCGATGGAAGCAGCCCGCCAGGCCGAGCGCAAGGTCATGTCAGGCGAGCCGCTTGGCCTGCTTCATGGTATCCCTGTTACTGTCAAGGACATCGTCAACACCAAGGGCGTGAAGACCACCTTCGGCGCTGTTCCTTACAAAGACAATGTGCCCGCCGAGGATGCCGTCGCGGTGGCAAAGCTGCGCAGCGAAGGCGCGATCTTGGTCGGCAAGACGACGACGCCAGAGTTCGGCAGCAAGTGCCTGACCGATTCCCCCCTGTTCGGCCGCACCCGCAACGCCTGGAGCGCGGAGCGCTCGTCCGGCGGCTCCAGCGGCGGCGCGGCTGTGGCGGTCGCGAGTGGCATCGCGCCCTTGGCGATCGCGACCGATGGCGGCGGCTCGACGCGGATTCCCGCCGCCTGCAACGGCGTGGTCGGCCTGAAGCAGAGCAACGGCGTGATCGCGCACAGCCAGGCGCTGGACGTGTTCAGTAACCAGACCTATGTCACGCCGACCACGCACACGGTCGCCGACACCGCCCTGATGATGCAGGCGATGGCCGGTGAGGATGCTTGCGATCCCTGGTCGATCGGCATGCCCGCGCCCGATTTCATCGGCTCCGCTGCCCCGCGCGGCGATTTGCGCGGACAGAAGATCCTGTTCTGCGCTTCGCCGCCCGGACGTCCAGTATCCATCGATGTCGCCGCCGCCTTCAAGGCCAGCCTCGACCGACTCGCTGGCCTCGGGGCTGAACTTGAGGAATTCTCCGGCGCGGGCTTTGATATCGAGCCGATCTGGCGTGCCATCAACCACACGGTCTGGCGCACGCGTTTCGCCAAGCTCGTGGCCGAGCATGGCGAAGTGCTCAGCGAGGCCTTCGTCAGGCAGGTCGCACTTGCCACCAATGTCAGCGGCGTCGCCTATCAGGAGGCGATGTTCGCGCGCACGGCGCTGTTCCGCCGGGTGCAATCCCTGCTTGCGCGCGGGCATCTGCTGGCGATGCCGACGATCACCCGCACCGCGCTGCCGATCGACCAGGACCTGTTCGGCAAAATCGAGATCGATGGGGTGCAATTTGACAGCGTCCGGCCGCACTGGTTCCCCTGGACCATGCCGTTCAACATGACCGGCCACCCAGCGATCAGTCTGCCCTGCGGCTTCGGCCGCGACGGGCTGCCGATCGGGCTTCAGCTCGTCGGCCGCTTCCGGGACGATGCGGAATTGCTGCGGGCGAGCGCGCTGTTCGAGGCCTCGCACGATCTTCTCGCCCGCCGGCCGAAATGACGGCATGCGCCGGCCAGCAAAGGACTTGCGTCCGGCGTCCGGACATGTTGATCGTGCCCGCTGATGAGCCCTGAGCCCGACCGCGCATGAGCGTATTTGTCCTCCGACGTGTCCTGACGCTGCTGGCGACGCTGGTCGGCGCATCCGTGATCATTTTCCTGGTGCTGGATGCGCTGCCGGGCAATGCCGCGCAGATGCTGATGGGCGCAGATGCGTCGGCCGACGCGGTCCGCGCGCTCACTGTCAAGTTCGGGCTCGACCAGCCGCTGGCGGTCCGCTACCTGCAATGGATCAAAGGGCTCGTCGTCGGCGATCTCGGCAATTCCTATGTCTACGGCACACCGGTCGCCAGCCTGATCGCTGAGCGGCTGGTGCTGACCATTCCGCTCGCGATCATGTCGATGCTGATCACGGTGGTGCTGGCGCTCTCGGCCGGCATCTACACCGCCGCCAATCACAACAAGCTCGGCGATGTCGGTGTGATGTCGTTGACCCAGATCGGCATCGCGCTGCCGAATTTCTGGTTCGCGATCCTTCTGGTGCTGCTGTTCGCTGTGCGGCTGCAATGGCTCTCCGCAGGCGGCTTTGCCGGCTGGGACGACGGCATCTGGCTTGGCGTCAAATCGCTGCTGCTGCCGTCGATCTCGCTGGCCGTGGTGCAGGCCGCAATCCTTGCCCGCGTCACCCGCTCAGCCGTGCTCGAAGTGTTGCGCGAAGATTTCGTCCGAACGGCACGTGCGAAGGGACTCGGCAAGCGCGAGGTGCTGTGGAGCCACGTGCTGCGCAATGCCATGATCCCCGTGATGACGGTGATGGGCTTGCAATTCGCCAACCTGCTGGCCGGCACCATTGTGATCGAGAACGTGTTCTACCTGCCGGGCCTCGGCCGGCTGATCTTCCAGTCGATCGCCAACCGCGACCTCATCGTGGTGCGCAATTGCGTTATGCTGCTGGCGGCCATGGTGGTCATCGTCAATTTCGTGGTTGACGTGCTCTATGCCTTTATCGATCCCCGCATCAAGGTGCACGACCTGTGAGCTCGCCCCTGACCACATCCATTGATGCGCCGGTCGCAACGCGCCCCTTGGCGGCGAGGGGCTTCTGGGGTCGTGCGCTGCGCCATCGCAGCTTCGTGCTGGGCGGAGCGCTCAGCCTCCTGGTAGTCGTATCGGCGCTGCTCTCGCTGGTGTGGACGCCGTGGTCGCCGTACGAGATCGACATCGCCTCGAAGCTCCGGCCGCCGTCGTCGGCGCACTGGCTCGGCACCGATTCCTTCGGCCGCGATATCGTCTCGCTGCTGCTCGCAGGCGCCCGCTCGACCATCCTGGTCGGCATCATCGCGGTCAGTATCGGTCTTTCCTTCGGCGTCTGTCTCGGCCTGATGGCCTCGGCCAAGCGTGGATGGACCGAAGAGATCATCATGCGCTTCTCCGACTTCACCTTTGCCTTTCCGGCAGTGCTTTCGGCGATCATGCTCGCCGCCGTCGCAGGGCCGGGCATGGTGACCTCGATCATCGCGATCGGCATCTTCCAGATCCCGACCTTGACCCGGCTGACGCGCGGCTCGGCGAATGCGATCTGGGCGCGCGAATTCGTGCTGGCCGCGCGCGCCTCAGGGAAGGGGGCGTTCCGCATCACCATCGAGCATGTGTTGCCGAATATTCTCTCGATCCTGATCGTGCAGGCGACCATCCAGTTCGCGCTCGCGATCCTTGCTGAAGCCGCTTTGTCCTATCTCGGCCTCGGCACGCAGCCGCCGCAGCCGTCCTGGGGCCGCATGCTGAACGATGCGCAGACCATGCTGTTCCAGTCGCCGATGCTGGCGGTCTATCCGGGCGCGGCGATCGCAATCGCGGTGCTCGGCCTCAATCTGCTCGGCGATGGATTGCGCGATCTGCTCGATCCCCGGCTGGCGCGGGAGCGGTGACGATGGCTGATCCCGCAAGCCTGATCGAGGTCGACAATCTCGGCGTCCGCCTCAACACCAGCCGCGGCCCGGCACAGGCCGTGCGCGGTGTCAGCTTTGCGCTGAAACGCGGCGAGACGCTCGGGCTTGTCGGCGAATCCGGCTGCGGCAAATCGGTGACGGCGCTGTCGCTGATGGGATTGCTGCCTGAGAGTGCAGTTGTCACCGGCAGCGTCAAGCTTGATGGTAACGAGCTCGCGCGGCTGCCGGATGCGGATTATTGCAAGTTGCGCGGCAATCGCATCAGCATGATTTTCCAGGAGCCGATGACGGCGCTCAACCCGATGCACACGATCGGCCATCAGGTTGCAGAACCTTTGCGGCGGCACAAGAGATATTCCGCCGCGCAGGCGCGCAAGGAAGTGATCGCGTTGCTCGACCGCGTCGGGCTGCCCGATCCCGCAAAACGCATCGATGCCTATCCGCACCAGTTCTCCGGCGGCCAGCGCCAGCGTGTCACCATCGCGATGGCGCTCGCGTGCGAGCCCGATCTGTTGATCGCGGACGAGCCAACCACCGCGCTCGACGTCACCATCCAGGGCCAGATCCTCGACCTCATCGCCGACCTCGTCGAGGAGCGGGGCATGTCGATGATCCTGATCTCGCACGATCTCGGCGTCATCGCCGAGAACGTGCAGCGCATGATGGTGATGTATGGCGGCACGGTCGTCGAGAGCGGGCCGACCGACGAGGTGTTCCGCCGCATGGGCCATCCCTACACGCAGGGCCTGTTCCGCGCCCGCCCAAAGCTCGGCGCGCGCAAGGGGACAAGGCTGACGACGATCTCGGGCACGGTGCCGGAGCTCGCCGATCTGCCTGTCGGCTGCGCCTTCGCTGATCGCTGTCCACTGGCAATCGATCAGTGTCGCGCCGCGATGCCGCCGATGATTAAGGTCGGGGCCGGTCACGTCGTGCGCTGCACCAGGACTGATGTCTCCATGGCTGCGAATGTCGGGGCGCTCTCCGCATGACCGCCGCACCGCTTCTTGATGTCAAGGATCTCGAGCAGCGCTACACGCTGCCGCGTGAAAGCCTGTTCCGTCCGCCCGGCCAAGTGCGTGCGCTCAACGGCGTCAGCGTGCAGGTCCAGGCCGGCAGGAGCCTCGGCATTGTCGGCGAATCCGGCTCGGGCAAGTCGACCTTCGCGCGGGTGGTGATGGCGCTCGAGCGGCCGACTGCGGGCGAGGTCACGCTGCTCGGTCGCGATCTCAACCGCATCTCTCCTGACGAGTTGCGCCGTGCCCGGCGCGATTTCCAGATGGTGTTCCAGGACCCTTACGGATCGCTCGACCCGCGGCAGACCATTGCGCGCATCGTCGCCGAGCCGCTTACGGTGCTCGACGATGCCGACCGCACGACGTTCCGCGCCCGCGTTGCCGCGGTGTTGAAGCAGGTAGGTTTGCGCGATGCGGACATGGACAAATATCCGCACGAATTCTCCGGCGGCCAGCGCCAGCGCATCGCCATTGCGCGGGCGCTGATCACGCAACCCAAGCTGATTGTCGCCGACGAGCCGGTCTCCGCGCTCGACGTCTCCGTGCAGGCACAGGTCCTCAACCTGATGCAGGACCTGCAGGAGCAGTTCGGCCTCAGCTACATCCTGATCAGCCACGACCTCGCCGTGGTCGATTATCTCTGCGACGAGGTCGCGGTGATGTATCTCGGCCGGGTCGTCGAGCAGGGGCGGCCGGAGGATCTGTTCGAGCGCTGCGCCCATCCCTATACGCGGGCGCTGCTGGATGCCGTGCCGCGGGCACGACCCGGTGGCGGCCGGCGGCGGCGCGGCGCCCAGGCGATCGCCTCGCAATCGGCGGCTGCGACCGGATGCCCCTATGTGGCGCGCTGTCCGCTCGCGGACCAGCATTGCCGCGAGGTTCCGCCCTTGCTACGCAGGGTGGGCGAGGGACATCTCGCCGCCTGCCACAAGGCGGAGGCCGTGATGGCATTGCCGCAGGCGGCCATGGAAGGTTAGTGTCGGCTACGGAATTGGCGTAGTCTCAAAAGCACAGAAGAAGGCCGGGGAGTTGGGCATGTTGAAGAAGCTATCGATCGTCGCATTTGCCGCAGCGTTGGCTGCGGCGCCGCTGCCGGTGCTGGCGCAGAGCAAGAAGGACAGCGTCGTTATGGGCATGACGCTGGAGCCGCCGGGGCTCGATCCCACCAACGCGGCCGCCGCCGCGATCGCCGAGGTCACGCTCTACAACATCTACGAGACCCTGACCAAGATCAACGAGGACGGCTCGGTCTCGCCGCTGCTCGCCGAGAGCTGGACCGCATCGCCCGACCTGAAGACCTATACGTTCAAGCTGCGCAAGGGCGTCAAATTCCAGAACGGCGAGGCCTTCGATTCCGCCGCGGTGAAGTTCTCGTTCGAGCGCAACGCGGCCGCGAACAGCACCAACAAGGACAAGAGCCTGTTCCAGGCGATCGAGAAGATCGACGCGCCTGACGCCAACACCGTCGCGCTCACGCTGAAATATCCCGAGCCGAACCTGCCGTTCCTGATGGGGCAGGCGAGCGCCTCCATCGTCGAGCCGAAGAGCGCGGCCACCAACGTGACGCAGCCGATCGGCACCGGGCCGTATCAGTTGGGCGCATGGGTCAAGGGCTCCTCGCTCACGCTGAACAAATGGGCCGATTATCGCAACGCCTCGGCGATCAAGCTGTCCAAGGTGACGATCCGCTTTATCGGCGATCCCGCCGCGCAGATCGCTGCGCTGCTGTCCGGTGACGTCGATGCGTTCCCGCGCGTCACCACCCGCGGCGTTGCGCAATTCAAGAGCGATCCGCGCTTCACCGTGCTGATCGGCGGCTCCAAGGCCAAGACCATCGTCGCCATCAACGAGAAGAAGAAGCCGCTCGACGACGTCCGCGTGCGCCGCGCGATCCTCGCCGCCATCGATCGCAAGGCGATGATCGACGGCGCAGTCGAAGGTTTCGGCACGCCGATCGGCAGCTTCTACACACCGGGCTCGCTCGGCTATGTCGACACCACCGCGATCAACCCCTATGACCCCGAGAAGGCGAAGAAGCTGCTGACGGAGGCCGGCATCACCACGCCGCTCGAGCTCAGCCTGAAGCTGCCGCCGCCGCCTTACGCGCGGCAGGGCGGCGAGATCCTGGCAGCCCAGCTCGCCAAGGTCGGGATCAACGCCAAGATCGAGAACGTCGAGTGGGCGCAGTGGCTGTCGCAGGCGTTCGCGCCGAACGGTCCGCACAATTACGACCTCACCATCGTCTCGCATGTCGAGCCGTTCGATCTCGTCAAGCTGACCGAACCCGACTTCTATCTCGGCTACAACAACGAGGCGTTCAACGCGCTCTACAAGCAAATCGTGTCGACGCCTGACGAGGCCGGCCGCGCCAAGCTGCTCGGCGATGCCCAGAAGATGCTGGCGACCGATGCGGTGGCCGGCTTCCTGTTCCAGCCGCAATGGCCGACGGTCATCAACAAGAAGCTGAAGGGCGTCTGGAAGGAAGTTCCGCAGTTCGAGAACGATTTCTCAGCCTGGTCCTGGGAGTAGCGACCGCGTCGGCAGTCGAAGCTGTCGCTTCTTGCAAAGGCCTCTTCCCCCGCGGGAAGAGGCCTTTCGTTTGGCCCGCCAAACCATCGTTCGAAAACAACCCCATGCACCGTAGAGACGGGTTTGAAAGGGTTGGTAAAATTTCGGACTTAACGAAATTGCTTGCTCCGTCGGGCAAAACACCGGCATAATGCCACAATAGGAAATTCCGAACTGCGCGACCCCACTAACATTTGTTAGTGGCGAGCCGGTGCGCGAGCGGTTCCACGGCTGCTCGCGCAACTCTTCGTTGGCTGCTGATTCTTCCCGCACTTTCTGATTGCTGAAATGCCGAAAAACGATAGTGGAACAAAGTGGCCGGTACGATCTGTTTAACGAATTGCCGGTATTTTCATCACGATAACTCATCGCGCGTTACTTCAATTTTTTTTCGGTGTCGCAAATGACACCCTTCCTGGGGAACATTGGCATGCCGACGCAGGGCTCCCATCGGTCGCGGCTGCTCGCTGCGACTGTCGCATCTGCCGCACTCGGCGTTCTCGGTTTCGCGACGATCGGTTTTGGCGCCGCTGTGGTCGGCGAAAGCCGAAAGGTCGAGATCACGCAGAAGGCACCTGGTGGTGTCGATGCGCTCAAGGCGCTGTATCGCAGGCCGGCGACGATCCCGTTCCCCAAGGATAATGCTTTCACGCCCGAGAAGGCTGCTCTCGGCAAGAAGCTCTATTTCGACACGCGCCTCTCGGTGACATCGGCGCAGTCGTGCGCGAGCTGCCATAGCCCGGGTTTCGGCTGGGGCGACGGGCTTGCGGTCGGTGTCGGTCACGGCATGGCAAAGCTCGGTCGCCGTTCGCCGACCATTGTCAACGCGGCCTGGAGCGCGATCTACATGTGGGATGGCCGTCTGCCGACGCTGGAAGACCAGGCGCTGGGCCCGATCCAGTCACCCGGCGAAATGAACATGAAGCTCGACCAGCTCATGACGCGGCTCGCAAGCATTCCCGAATATAAGCCGATGTTCGACGCAGCCTTCCCGGGCGAAGGCATGAAGCCGAGGACGCTGGCGCAGGCGATCGCGACCTATGAGCGTACGGTCGTCTCGGAACGGGCACCGTTCGACGCCTGGATCGAAGGCAACGAGAAGGCGATTTCCGAAGAGGCCAAGCGCGGCTTCGCCGTGTTCAACGGCAAGGCGCAATGCGCGGCCTGCCACGAGGGCTGGAACTTCACCAACGAGGGTTTTCAGGACATCGGCCTGCCAAGCACCGACGTCGGCCGCGGCGAATATCTGCCCGGGGTCATCAAGATGCAGCACGCTTTCAAGACGCCGGGCTTGCGCGAGATCACTCGCCGCAGCCCTTACATGCATGACGGTTCGCTCCCCACGCTGGAAGCGGTCATCGATCACTATGACCATGCCGGTGTCGACCGGCCCAGCCGATCGGACCTCATGCGTCCGCTCGACCTGTCCGCGCAGGACAAGGCTGACCTTGTCGCATTCCTCAAGACTTTGACCAGTGAGCTCGGGCCGACGGCCGTGCCGGTTCTTCCACGCTAACCCTCGAAAGTTTTCTCACATGCGCACAATCGCTCTCTTCACCTGTGTCATCGTTGCCGGCTTTTCGGTCGGCGCCTATGCCGCGACCGAAATCATCCATCAGCAAGGCCGCGCCTTCTCCGCCGAGAGCATCACGGTCAAGAAGGGCGAGGCCGTCACCTTCCTGAACGACGACACGGTGCCGCACAACATCATGTCGGCCAGCAAGGGCAACGAGTTCAATCTGGGATCGCAGGCACCGGGCACCTCGACGGACGTGTCCTTCAAGGAGCCAGGCGATGTGCAGGTGATCTGCGCCATTCATCCGCGCATGAAGATGATGGTCAAGGTGACGGATTAGGATTGTCGTTTGACGCGTTTTCTTCACGCGAACCGGTATCCATTTCGCTCGAAAACGCTCTACCGAAGCGCCGGAGATTGATGATGTCGATACGCTACAAGATTTTCGGTGCCTTCAGCGTCGTGCTTCTGCTGGCTTGCGGCATCGCCTTCTACGGTATCCGCGCCATCGGCAATTCCGGCGACATGGTGGTCCGTCTCTATGACGGCCCATTGATGGGAATCAATCACGCGCGCTCCGCTCATGCGTCGCTGCACGACGCGCGGCTGGTGCTCCAGCGTGCCCTTGTCGCCGGCAGCTCCAGCGAAACCGTCTCGAAGTTCGAGGGGCTGATCCGCGACAGTGTCGAGGACCTGAAAGTGGTGCGTGAGCGCGCCGCAACGCCGAACGTTGCCGCCGCGCGCGAGAAGGCCGAAAAAGAGCTCAAGGATTGGTCGACCGCCGCGCTCAAGATCCTGAAGCCGTCGCCCGGCGGCGCGACGGAGATCCCGACCAGCTTCTTGCTTGCGCAGCAGGGCGACCGGCTGATGGCGTCGATCGACGATCTCGTCGAGCTCGTGGCGGCGTACGGCTATGAATATCGAATGGCGGCAGAGAGAGACGTGGATGCGGCCCGCACCACGATGCTATCGGTCGCCGTCGGAACCGTTGCGGTCGGGCTGTTGATCGCGCTTGCGTTCTCGTACTCGATGAGCCGGCCGATCTCCGCGGCTGTGCGTGTTGCCGAGCGCGTAGCCGCGGGCAATTTCACCGATGACATTGCGGTGCGTCGCCGCGACGAGCTCGGCCGTCTGCTGAAGTCGCTTGCCGTCATGCAGGCGAGCCTGAAGACCCGCGCCGATGACGATCACGCCCTGATCGCCGCCAAGGACCAGAGCAGTGCAGAGCAGGCCGTTCACCGGCGGCGTCTCGAAGCCGAGATCGATGCCTTCCGGTCCGCCTTCAGCGAGGTCATGAGCAACACCGCGCGCATGACCGGCGAGTTGACGGATACGGCACAGGGCCTCGCCTCCGTCGCACGCAATGCCGGCACGCAATCGAACGAAGCGGCTTCGACGGCGAAAGAGACTTCGGCCAACGTCCAGACCGTGGCGACAGCCGCAAGTCAGCTCGGCCAATCCGTCCAGGCGATCACGTCGCAATTGGCGGATGCGACCACCATCGTGCAGCGTGCATCCGGCATGGCGGAGGCGGCCAACCAGACAATCGGCAGGCTCGCCAGTGCCGCCCAGCAGATCGACGAAGTTGTCGGCTTCATCAGGACCATCGCCGGCCAGACCAATCTGCTCGCGCTCAACGCCACGATCGAAGCGGCGCGGGCCGGTGAAGCGGGCAGGGGTTTTGCGGTCGTTGCCTCCGAAGTGAAGGCGCTGGCGACGCAAACGGCAAAGGCGACCGAGGAGATTTCGAACCAGATCACCGAGGTGCAGTCGGCGACGCGCGAGGCGGTCGACAATGTCGGCGCCATTGCGTTGATCATCGGCGATATCGATGGCTTCACCGGTCGGATCGCGGCCGCGGTCAACCAGCAGAATGCGGCGGCCGGCGAGATCTCCAGGAATATCGGGCAGGCGGCCTCCGGCACCGCGCAGGTCGCGCGCAGCATCGCCGGGACGGCGGAGGCGACTGACAACGCCAACCGCACGGCCGACATTGTTCTTGCCACGGCGCACGACCTCTCCAGCCAGGCGACGCAGTTGCGTTCGTCGGTGGATCGCTTCCTGTCGAACGTGGCGGCGTAGGCCTCCCTCCAAAGGAGTCCGGCCGTGGTGAGGCAAATGCAAATGCCGTCGCCTCAATGCGTTCACATCGCTTTGGCGAGCGCGAACAGCCGGAAATCTTCGAGAGCTGCGTGCCGATGCGGGGCGACTTCGCGCCGATAAGTCTCGGTGTCGACGATCGAGCGGAAGGTGGCGAAATCGCCGTATTCATTGATCGCCGCTTCGTCCCAGCGCTCGCTCGGCGAGCCAACGAGGCCCGTTAGGACTGGTCCGGAAAATATCCGCACGAGCGGCTTACCGGCGGCGAGACGCCGGAATGCCGGCCTATAGCGTTCATGAAAGGCTTCGCGGCCCGAGCAGGGCGCGGCGTCGAACCCGTCCTCGTAACGCGCATACGCGCGGAAACACAGCAGATTGAGCATATAAACCGGCTGGCCGGGTGGAATCGCGCGCTCCGCTTCGTCAAGAGCTTGCAGGGTGATTTCGACGAGGTTCATGGGACTTCCCGCTTTTCCAGCGTCGCAGAATGCGCGCTAGCGCTGCCTGTCTAGCCGTTCGGGAATGGCTCTTGTAGTGACCACGTAGCCATGATTATGTGGACTGTATGTCCACAACGACATTGCCTCCCGACGTCTCGCGTCTCCTCGCCTTTGTCCGTGTCGTCGAGGCGGGCTCCTTCGCTGAGGCCGCGCGGCGGGCGGGGACGACCACCTCTGCGATGTCCAAGGCGGTCGCCCGCTTCGAAAAGGCTCGCCGGTTGCGGCTTTTGCATCGCTCCACCCATTCGTTGGCGCTGACCGAAGAGGGCGACCGGCTGATGGCGGCGGGACGCGCATTGCTCGAAAGTCTCGCCCGTGTCGAATCCGCGCTTGGCGAAGTTGCGCGCGACGACGGCGGACGGGTGCGCGTGACTGCCCCTGCCTCGTTCGCGCGCGCTTGCATCCTGCCGCGACTGCCCGCGTTCCTGCGGGAACGGCCGGAAATCGAGATCGAAGTCAAATTTCGCAACGAGATTCTCGATCTCGCGGCGGAAGGCGTCGACATCGCAATCCGCTCAGGGCCCCTCGACCGTGCACCCGGCCTCAAGGCGCGGCGGCTTTGCACGTTCTCCTGGATCGCTTGCGCCTCGCCTGCCTATCTGAAGGCGCGCGGCGTTCCGACGAGTCCATACGAGCTTTCTGCGCACGACCACGTCGGCTTTCGGAATCCCGCGAGCGGTCAGATCCTGACCTGGCGTTTCACCGACCCGCACGGCAAGGGACCCATTCGCGTCACGCCCAAGCCCAAGCACATTTGCGACGACGCGCACGCTTCGCTCGCTTTGATCGTGAACGGGTTTGGGGTCGGCTGGGGGCCGGCGTGGCTCGTCGATGAAGACCTTCGCGCCGGCCGGCTGGTCGAAGTGCTTGCGCCCTGGCGCGCGTCTGGCGAACCCCTATGGATGCTGCGCACCTCCGGCGGCCGCCCACCCTTGCGCACACAGCGCGTCATGTCGTTCCTTGCCACGCTTCCCGCCGCGCTCGGCGACAAGGTGGTGTGAAGCGCGTAGGATGGGTTGAGCCCTTGCGAAACCCATCGTTCTTGTTTCGATCATGATCGCGTGCCATTCCGCAAGCACACTCTGACAAGCGCGTGCGCAATTGGGCGTCGTCTTCGTCCCACGCTCACTTCGATCTCGCTCGCTACCCCAGGGATGACGGGCGATCAGTCCAAGCGCGTTCTTCGATATGGTGCGGACGTCGGATTGAAGATGGGTTGAGTTCTTGCGAAACCCATGCCTGACGGCCGGAGCCTCGTCGATGCCATCCGATTGAGAGGACGAAAGTCTTGATGGGTTTCGCAAGGGCTCAACCCATCCTACGCGCTACTGGTTCAGGTGAAAACGGGGGCTCGGCGATTGCCGGCGCTCTGGATTTACGCGACCTTGTCGGCGAGCAGGCATCGGACATAGGGCATGTGCTCGCCTGTCTGCTCGGCTGGGGTGAGCGGACATTCGGCCCGCCTCAAGGAATGCCGCTTTGTGACCCGTTGCAGAAGTCGCTTCCATTCGGCAAGCTCCGCCTGGGATTTACGGTTCTCGAGAGACAGCGATGACGAGACCTCGTTACCTTATCGGGATAAATCCAATGCGCCGGAGAGACTTTATCAGCCTTACCGCAACTGCAGTGATCGGGCTGCCGCATATTGCGTACGGGCAGACGAAAGCCACGGTCCCTGTGATAGGGGTTCTCGCGCCGATCAAGGAGAATACTGACCTCGCGAGATTAAGATTAGCGGCACTTCGCATGGGGCTCAAGGATGAGGGCCTCATCGAAGGTACTAGCTATTCTCTGGCAGCCCGATTTCTCGAGGGCGACTTCAATCGCGTCGAGCCACTGGTGCAAGAATTGGGCTCACTTAAGCCGCGCCTCATGGTGATAGCGTCGATGGGGATAGGCGCGACCCACAAACTCTATCCGGACCTGCCAATAGTTTTCACGGCAGTCGCAGCCGATCCAATTTCGTTGGGCTTGGCTCAAAGCTACGTGCATCCTGGCGGATCAATTACCGGCAATGTCATGAACGCGGTAGGTGGCGAAGAGACGATGGCCCAGAAACGTCTGGGGTTCTTCAGAGAATTGATCCCCGGCCTGAAACGGATAGGCATCATAGGCCCATCGACCGGGCCATTGCTGATCAAGGAAAAGAAAGCCTTGCAGAAGGTCGCCGATCAGGCCGGTTTTGAAATCACATTCTACAATGTCCGCACTCCCGATGATCTGGAAGGTGCTTTCGCATCTGGTCGGCGGGATGAAGTTAGCGCGTTCTACATATCAGGCGAGCCAATATTGTTCAGCAACATGGCGCGTGTGATGTCGTTTGTGACGTTGTCGGGAAGGCCAGCTTTTGGTCCCTACCCCGAATGGGGACGAGCCGGCCTCCTCTTGTCGTACTCGACCGATCCTATGGAGGGTTGGCGCAACGCAGGGGCCTACGCGGGAAAGATTTTGAAGGGCGCCAAGCCCGGCGAACTGCCGATCTTGCAGGCAAGCAAGTTCGTTCTTGTGATCAACCAGAGGACGGCACGGTCGCTGGGCATTGCCGTACCTCCATCACTTCTTGCACTCGCCGATGAGGTTGTTGAGTAGAACTATTGAGCCGCATCGAGGTTCGATAGGTCTCTTATTGGGACTTTAGCAGGTATGCGCTCGTGAATCTTCGACGTTGGCTTTTGTGTGAACGCGGCCCCTTGTGATGCGCTGCTCCGAAGATGCGAAGCGGCGCATCGTCCAAAGACGATGCGCCGCCTCTCGCGTCATGCCGCCTTCGCCTCGACGCTGCCGATCCAGTTGCGGGCGAGCGTGACGTCGGCCTGCGACAGCTGGTGGCCTGCCGGCAGGACCTTGTGATCGACACGCGCGCCTGCTTCCGACAACAGCGCCGCAAGCCTGGCCGAATTGCTGGCCGGCACGATCGGATCGGCCTGGCCGGACAGCAACAGAACGGGCTTGCCGCCGAGCTCGGCCTTGGGCGGATCCGACAGCGGCACCATCGCGCGCAGCAGCACTGCACCTGCCAGCACGTCGGGCTCCAGCAGCAACAGCGCGGCTGCGATGTTGGCGCCGTTGGAGAAGCCGACCGCGATGGGCGCGGCGATGCCGTATTGCTTGCGCGCGTCGGTGACGAAGTCGCCGAGCTCGAGCGCCCGGCGGCGCACGTCGTCCTCGTCGAACACACCTTCTGCGAGACGGCGGAAGAAGCGCGGCATGCCGTGCTCGAGCACGCGGCCACGCGGCGAGAGCAGGGCGGAGCCTGGCGAGATCATCTTGCCGAGCCCGAGCAGGTCGTTCTCGTCGCCGCCGGTGCCGTGCAGCAGCAACAGAGGCGGGGAGCCCGCGCTGGTCGCGGGCTCGAAGCGATGGATGAACTCGGTCATGATGCGGTCGCTTCCAGGCTCGGCAGCACGCCCTCGATCTGCTTGCGGTGCTGTTCGAGGAAGCTCGGCAGCTTCAGGTCGCGTCCGAGCGTCGCGACGGGTTCGTCCACGGCGAAGCCGGGGATGTCGGTTGCGATCTCGAACAGCACGCCGCCGGGCTCGCGGAAATAGATCGAGCGGAAGTAGTTGCGATCGCGCTGCTCGGTCGGATGCAGGCCGTGATTGCTGACAAGCTTTTGCGCCATCTTGCCCTGCTCGGCATCATCAGCCGCGCGGAAGGCGATGTGGTGCACCGAGCCGCCGCCCTGATGGCCGCGCAGGAAGCCCTTGGCTTCATAGATGTCGACGACGCTGCCTTGGGCATCGCCCGGCGCCTTGAAACGGATCACGGAGCCTTCGCGGCCCGTCTCCTTGAAGCCGAACACGTCGGTGAGGACGGAAGCCGTCTTCGCCGCGCTGTCGAGCAGCAAGGTCACACCGTGGAAGCCGCGGATCGCATGCTCTGAAGGCACGTCGCCATTGCTCCAGCCCGGCTCGTTTTCGGCGCCGGGAATTCCGACCAGGGCCAGCGCCATGCCGTCAGGATCGGTGAACGGCAGCACGGACTCGCCGAAGCGCTTTTCGAGCGCCTCGTAGGCGATGCCCTTCTCGATGAAGCGCTGGGTCCAATAGCCGAGCGAGCGCTGCGGCACGCGAAACGCGGTCTGATGGGTCTCGCCGACGCCGCGGCGCCCTTGCGACACGCCGGCCCAGGGGAAGAAGGTCAGGATGGTACCGGGGCGGCCGGTCTCGTCGCCATAATAGAAGTGATAGGTGCCGGGATCGTCGAAGTTGACCGTCTTCTTGACGAAGCGCAGGCCGAGATCCCTGGTGTAGAAGCCGAAATTGCGGATGGGGTCGCCGGCAATTGCGGTGACATGGTGCAGTCCAGACATTGTCGTCCTCCAAAAATTCGGGGAGCGGTCTTGCTCTGGGTGGAAATATTGTTCCGCTTTGGATTGGAGACAATCCATGCAAATATGACGGCTATGTCTACGATTTGGAAACAATCGCCGAGGGCGGTCCTTGGATAAGGTCGCCAGCCTCCGGGCCTTCGTGAAGGTGGTCGAAAGCGGCAGCTTTGCCGAAGCCGGGCGGCAGCTGCGGCTGTCGCGTTCGGCGATCAGCAAATACATCGCCGACCTCGAGGAGAGCCTCGGCGTCCAGCTTTTGAACCGGACCACGCGACACGCCAGCCCAACCGAGAACGGCCAGCGCTATTTCCAGCGCGCGGTCGTCATCCTCGCGGAGATCGAGGCGGCTGATCAGGCGGTGACGCAGGCCCAATCGGCGCCGCGGGGACTGCTGCGCGTCAACGCGCCGATGTCGTTCGGCACGATGCGGCTCGGGCCCGTGCTCGCGGACTTCATGGCGCAATATCCCGAGCTGCAGCTCCAGATCGTGCTCAGCGACGATCTGCTCGATCCCGTGCAGGACGGCTTTGACGTGACGCTGCGGATCGCGGACCTGGAATCGTCGAGCCTGATCGCGCGGAAGATCATGCCGGTGCCGCGCATGATCTGCGCCTCGCCTGAGTATCTCGCGCGCCACGGCACGCCAAAGCATCCGCAGGATCTACGGACGCATGCCTCGCTCACCTACGGCTTCCTGCTGACAGGCAATCAGTGGAAGCTCTCAGGCGCCGACGGCGACCACTGGATCCAGCCGGCCTGGTGGCTCTGCGTCAACAACGCCGAGGTGTTGCGCGACGCCGCGATCAAGGGCAGGGGGCTCGCGCTGCTGCCGGAGTTCATCGCGGCGGAGGCTTTGCGGAAGGGCGAACTGCGGACGGTGCTGGACGACTATTCCGCGCCGCCGCTCGCGCTCTACGCGGTGTATCCGCCGACGCGGCATCTGTCGGTGAAGGTGCGACTGTTCATCGATTTTCTGGTGGAACGGTTTGGACCGCGTTGACAGGTCTCGCATCGACATGCAGTCGTCAGGGATGACATTCCGCAACACAATTGAACCCTACTCTGCGACTGCCGCGTACAGGTGTCCGTGCTGTCAATTCCGGACATTGCACGAGCGGGGCGGCTTTGAGATTTGCCCTGTGTGCTTCTGGGAGGACGATGGGCAGGACGATCACGATGCAGGCAATGTCCGAGGTGGTCCCAACGGTTCGTTATCGCTTATCAGAGCGCGACAAAACTTTAAGCAATGCGGTGCTTCAGATGCGGACATCGCGCGTCTGTTCGACCTCCCACAGAAGAAGAGCGCTAGCTGGTAGGATGGGTTGAGCCCTTGCGAAACCCATCTCTTCGCGATCGCCGCAGGCCATCACCTGACTGATCGCGCTGCGCGAGATTGTCATAGCGCGACGCTATCACGAAAAATGTGCGATGGGTTTCGCAAGAGTTCAACGCCATCCTGCGAGCTGCTACGCTGCCTCAGCACGAATCAGGGTTGAGCGGCCGCGATGTATATCCTCAAGCAGGGCATAAAGGGGGATCCGCATCGGCGGTGGTCGCTGCCGGACCGCATCTTCTTTGGATACGGCGCCTGTCATATCCTTGCTGGCGTTTTCCTGGATCAACCTCCGCTTCCCGGTTTTTACGCCGAGCGAATTATCCCGGCGGAAGGTTTCCTGGGATTTCATGTCTACATGACCAACGGCGTCATCGTATTCGATTATCACGGCTATTCCATCCGCGACCGGCTCCTGGAACATCACAGGCGGGTCTGGACGAGCCAACATGGCGGCTGGTTCTGTGCAATCGAGAGAGTCGATTTCGACCTTCTCTCGACAGCTGAATTGAACAAGCGAAAGATGCGAGGACCAGATCAGTATCTACACGATCCGGTCCCTCGCGCTCGCAGGTTCATCGAGCGACGAGATCACGCCAGTGCATCGGCCAAAGCGCTTGCGACCGCGTAGCTCGTAGGATGGGTTGAGTTCTTGCGAAACCGATCTCTTCACGATCGCCGCAGGCCATCATCTGACTGATAGCGCTCCGCCAGATTCTCATGGCGCGACGTCATCACGAAAAATGTTCGATGGGTTTCGCAAGAGCTCAACCCATCCTACAGGCTTCTACTTCTTCCCGTCGATGAACTCGCGCATTGAGAGACATATCACACCTCTGGACTCCCCCCGGTCGCCGTTGATTGCAGAACAGGCCGCTCAGAGCGGCATTCCGCAACGCTTCCTGCAGGTCCCGTAAGGCAGCTTTTCCCAGAGCCCCTTGGCTCTCAGATCTTTCTCGCAAGCCGAGCGGCATGCCTCGCCTGCGGGTTTGACTGCCCTCTTGTCAGTCTCGGCGTTCGCAGCCGTCGAAACTGACGCGGACGTCAGGATTGCGAGAACGATCCACGTCGTTGCCCTAACAAGATGCATGATGGTTCTTCCTCGGTTGTTGAGTCCAACAGGAGCTCACAGGATGGGTTGAGCCCTTGCGAACCCATCTCTTGCGATCGCCGCAACCGCGGCCATCATCCCACTGATAGCGCTCCGCCAGATTGTCAGGGCGCGACGTTATCACGAAACAAGTGCGATGGGTTTCGCAAGAGCTCAACCCATCCTACGAGTTCCGGCTGGCCGAACGCTGCTCTGCTGGCGCGAGCATATTGTCCAGCGCGCACATCGAGACCTCGCGCAGCGCCGCGAGTTCGCGCGCGGCGCTCTGGCAGTCGGGCGCGGACATCGACGGCGCTGCCTCTTCGATCTCGCGGCAGCGCTCGAACAGGCTGACAAGGCCGAGCGCGCTCGCCGCGCTGCCGAGCTGGTGCGCGGATCGCGCGAGCTGCCTGGGATCGGCGGCCGCGGCGGCCGCTTTGATGTCGGCAATCAGCTTTTCGCTGGTCTCTCTCAGCAGATGATGCAGCTTCGTGATCTGGCTGGTGCCGAGCAGTTCCTTCTGGTCGTCGAGAAAGTGCCGATCGATCAACGCCCCTGATACGAGCGGCGCGTCGGTCGCGCCGTGTTCGGGCTCGTCCTCGATCGCCTCGCGGAGCGCATTGATCAGGATCGGCTTGCTGACGACCTTGGTGATATCAGCGCTTGCGAGCCGCTCGCGGGTGCTGGGCGACGCGTCGGCGGTCACGACGATGATCCGTGGCATGGGCCGCAAGGGAAGCTGCCGAATGCGCGTGGCCGCCTCCACGCCGTCCATGTCGGGCATGTGCAGGTCCATCAGGACGACGTCGAACGGCTGGCTTCCGGCGAGCGCGACGGCGGCCGCGCCATTCCTTGCGATTGCGGCGCGGTGGCCGAGCCTGATCAAAATCGCTTCGCCGACCTCGCAATTGACGGGGTCGTCGTCGACCAGCAGCACGCGCAGCGGTCGCGAGGGCGGCGGCAACGCGCCCTGCACAATGCTGCTTCCCGCGGCGCCAAGCGGCACGACAAGCGTAAACACGCTGCCGTTGCCCGGCATGCTCTCCACCGTCAAGTCGCCGCGCATCAGCCGCGTCAGCCGGCGCGCGATCGCAAGGCCAAGGCCGGTGCCGCCGAACCGCCGCGCGATGCTGTCGTCGGCTTGCACGAAGTCCTCGAATATCCGTTCGTGCATGTCGGGCGCAATGCCGATGCCGGTGTCGCGAACGACGGCGCGCAGCAGCGCTTGGTCGTCACGGCGCTCGATCGTTGCACGCATGGATATCCCGCCGCTCGGGGTGAACTTAATGGCGTTGCCGATCAAATTGAGCAGGATGCGGTTGAGCCTGACGGGGTCGCCGTGGACTGACGTGCTGACTGACGGATCGCAGGAAAGGTCGAAGGAGAGGCCCTTGCCGAACGCCTGCGGACGCATCAGATCGGCCGCCGTCTCGATCAGCTGGTCGAGGCGGAAGTCGCGCGTCTCCAGTGTTTCGGCGCTGGCCTCGAGGCGGGCATATTCGAGAATGGCATCCACCAGTGCGATCAGTGTTTCGCCCGAGGCGGCGGCGGTCGCGAGGTGGCGGCGCTGGACTTCACTGAGCCTGCCGTCGTCGAGCAGCTGCAGCACGCCCATGACCCCGTTGAGCGGCGTGCGCAGCTCGTGGCTGACCACGGCGAGGAAGCGCGATTTGGTTTCGTTGGCCGCAACCGCGACGCTGCGCGCCCGCTCGGCCGCATCGTGCTCGGCAAGCGCGTGATCGCGCGCCTTTTCGAGCTCGGAGGTGCGTTCGATCACCTTGCGCTCGAGCGTTGCATAGGACTCGCGCAAATGCGCCGCCATCCGGTTGAACTGGTCGCCCAGCGCCTCGAGCTCGTCGCCGGTCTTGATGGCGAGCCGCTGTTCGAGATCGCCGCTGCCGATTCGCCGTGCACCCTGGGTCAGCATCTGGATCGGCACGGTCATGCGCCGGCTGAGCCAGAGCGATACCAGGGCCGCGACAGCGAGCAGGACGATGAGCAGGAACGTCGAGCGTCCGATCGAGGCGTAGATCGGCGCATAGGCTTCGCTGAGCGGAAGCTCGACGAACACAAGCCAGCCGAGCGAGGGGACCGTCGCATAGGTCGAAAGCACGCGCTGACCGGACAGATCTTCCTTGATCAGGCCGCCCGAGGGCGGCCCGACGCCGTCGAGAGCGGCGCGCACGTCAGGTTGGCCGGAGAGATCGCTGCGGCGCAGCGCCGGCCACAGATCGGGATGTGCGATCAGCACGCCGAGGCGGTCGACCACATAGGCCTTGCCGGTATTGCCGACCCTGATCCCGGCGACGAGGTCCCAGATGAAACGCAGATTGACCTCGGCGATCACCACGTTGGGCTCGCGGCCGGTCCCGCGCAGGGCGATCGTCATGAAAGGCTCGGTGTCGGCAAAGAAGTAGACCGGTCCGTAATAGGCTCGGCTTTCATTGGCGCCCCGGAAAGCGGCAAGGGAGGAGCGGTCGATCTTGCTGCCGACCCTGTCGGCGACACGACGCGAGACGTGCACCTGCTCGCGGCCCTGTGCGTCGAGCTCGGTCAGTTCGGCGATCGCAGGCGACAGACGCAGCAGGCGGATGGCGTTCAGGCGCTCATCCTCGTTGGTCGAGAGCTCCGGAGGCAGACGGGCGAGCCATCTGATCTGGTTTTCGATCTGGCCGATGAACTGGCCGATCTGGATTGCGGCGCTTGCCGCCTGCTCGCGCTGGGTTGCTGCGAGGAGCAGCTTCTGCTCGCGATAGGAGAACCAGACGTCGAAGCCGGTGTTGATGGCGAGCGCAGCGAAGGCAAGTGCGACGATCGAGTAGAGATATTTGCGGAACAGCCGTCCGGGAGGCGTCCGCAATTGTCCCTGGTCGACCTGTTCATTCACTCGCGAATCTCGTCGGCGCGCGCCAGCAGCGTATACGGGATCTTCAATCCGAGCGCGCTCGCGACGGTGCGGTTGATCAACAGCTCGTATTTGCGCGGCGACTGCACCGGCAGGTCGCCGGCCTTGGTGCCGCGCAGGATGAGGTCGACGTAGTCGGCCGAGCGCACCTCCAGCGTCGGCCCGTAGCTCATCAACCCGCCGGCATCCATGAAGTAGTGGAACGGATAGATCATGGGCACGCGATACTTCGCCGTCGTCGCGACGATGGCTTGCCGATTGACCACCAGGAAGCTGTCAACGAGCGAGATCATGGCTGCCTTCGGAGGCTCGGCGAAGCGCGCGATCGCGCCGTCGATTTCCGCTGCCGTGCCGATGGGCGCAAGATCCACCTTGACGTCCGATGTCGCCGCCTCCTGCTCGAGCGAATCGAGATAATAGCGCCCGGCGCGCGGCGTGCTCGCCGGATTGAACAGGACGCCGATGCGCTGGATGTCAGGCACCGCCTCCTTGATCAGCTGAAGCCATTTGCCGCCCATCTCGGGGGCGCCGCTGGTGAAGCCCGTGACATTGCCGCCGGGGTGGGCGAGGCTTTGAACGAAGCCATTGCCGACGGGATCGTTGGAGGTCGCGAACACGATCGGGATCGTGGTGGTGGCCGCCATGACGGCCGCGGTCTCGACGGTCGAGCCGGTCAGGATAACGTCCGGCTTGAGGTCGACGAGCTCCTGCACTGCGGTTCTCATCTTGTCCGGGCCGCCGAAGCTCGAACGGACCTCGAAACGATAATTGACCCCTTCGACCCAGCCGCGCTGTCGCAAGCCTGCGATCAACGCACCGAGGCGTGAGGTCGAGCTCTCGCTCATGTTGCGTTTGGTCAGCTCGTCGTCGAGCGGCAGGACCGTGATCGAGGCGACGATTCGCATGCGATCCGGCGTTGCGCCGAGCGCAAAAAAACCTGCGGCAGTTGCGCCCGCAAGCCGGATGAAATCGCGGCGGGCGACCGCCGCCACGACACAGGCAGGAGCAGGCCGCACAGTCATGAAATGTTTCGCAAAAGTTGTCCCTGGCGATGTGCATAACGCGAAAGGACAACAACCACAATTGATGAAAAAATGCGCGTGTGAATGTTCATTCGCAGCCACGGGCAGCCCGATACCGTATTGCTACGCAAATCGCTGGCTCGATCGAAGTCCGGTCCGTGATGCTTTGCAAGGCCTTCTGGCATTGCAACATCTCCCTTCCTGACGAGGCGGTGTTTCGGGAAAACCGATTGAGCGAACTGCCGATTTTTGAGCCGTTGTTTCAGGTTTGTTTTCGAAGGTCTACGATGCGCAAAATCTATCTCGTGCCGGCCCTGGTTGGCCTTTTCACCACTGTTGCGGCCGGGCCGCTGATGGCCCAGGGGGCTCAAGGCGCGGCTGCCAAGCAAAAGGCCGCGGCCGCGCCGAAGGCGGTCGCGGCAGGTGCGCCGCCGGCCGCAGCCGCCCCTGGCGCCGCCGTACAGCCAGCCCCGAGCGAGGGCGCCACCGCCGACGACAAGACCAAGGCGATCGACGGTTTCCGCTCCGCCAAGTTCGGCATGAACGAGGCCGACGTGCGCGCGGCGATAACCAAGGACTTCAACCCGAAGGCCGACGCCATCAAGGCCCAGGACAATCCGTCCGAGCTGACCCACAGCGTGCTGATGTCCGTTCCGGATCTGTTGCAGAACGGCGGCACCGCCGAGCTCTCCTACGTGTTCGGCTACAAGTCGAAGTCGCTGATCCAGGTCGGCGCGGTCTGGTCCAAGTCGACCGATGCGGCCATGACGCCGGAGAAGCTGTTCTCCAACGCCAACATCCTGCGCGCTCATTTCCTCAGCGAGGGCTTCAAGCCCGATTCCATCGCGGTCAACATGCCGGTCAACGGCGGCATCGTGATGTTCCGCGGCAGCGATTCCAAGGATCGCTCGGTGATCCTGCTGCTCCAGGGCACGTTCGAGAACAAGGAGAACAACCAGCGCGTGCTCACGCCGACGAGCCTGCTGCTGTTCTACGTTGCCGACGCCAAGAGCCCTGATGTCTTCAAGCTTCCGCCCGGCCAGTTCTGATCCCGAACTTTCTCACGTCGTTCTCCACCCGGTTGTGGATCGGCGCAAATGCCGATGAAGAGGATCTGAAATGCGCGGACCGTCTGCGAGGCGAGCCAACAACGAACGGATGCTGCAAGGCCTTGCACGCTTCCGTTCGATGTCGCTGCTTTGCGCGATGCAGATGGTCTTCCTGCCGGTGTTCAGCGTCCGTCTCCAGGCGCAGACGGCGAACGTCATCGTCCCGGACGGACGCACCGGGACCGCCTTGCACACGTCCGGCAGCGTCACCAACGTCACGACCTCGACGGTGGCGGGTGCGAACGCCTTCAACTCGTTCTCGCAGTTCAACGTCGGGCAGGGCAACACCGTCAATCTGCAGCTGCCTAGGGGTACGCAAAACCTCGTCAACGTCGTCCGCGACGCGCCTGTCTATGTCAACGGCACGCTGAACTCCTACATGAACGGGGCGATCGGGGGTAACGTCTACTTCGCCGATCCCAAGGGCTTTGTCGTCGGCCGCAGCGGCACGGTGAATGTCGGCAGCCTCAACGTCTCGACGCCGACGCGCGAGTTCACCGACAGCCTGATCGGCCCGGGCGGAGCGATCAACGGCACGGCGGTGGGCAATTTGATGGCGGGCTCGTTCCCGGTCTCGCCTGACGGCAATGTCAGGATCTACGGCCGGATCAATGCCGTCGACGGCGTTCGCCTGACCGGGCAGAACGTTCTTGTCGGCGGCGCCAGCCAGCGCGACATCGCCAATCTCGATCATGCCGCGAAGTTCGCAGCCTCGGTCAATTCGAAGGGCCTGCACAGCGCCAGCGCCATCACCGTCAGCAACGGCTCGATCCATATCGGCGCCGTCAACAAGGCGACGGTCAATGGCCGCCTGACGGCGCGCAGCAAGACGACGACACCGAGCAACATCACCGTCACCGCCGGCAACGGCATCGAGGTCGGCAGCGACGCCAGGCTCGTCACGGCGAGCCGAACCGGCGATGCCGGCAACATCACGCTGAAGACCCAGGGCGACCTCACCGTCAAGAGCGGCGCGAAGATCAATGCCAGCTCCGTCAAGGGCAATGGCGGCGTGGTCGACCTCAGCGCCGATGGCAAGTTCGATGTCGGCGACAAGGTGAAGATCAATCTGGCGGCGCCGAACGGCAAGCAGGGCACGCTGGTCCTCGATCCCGTCGACATCGTCATCGGCGGCGCTGGCGATGCCAATGTCAACATGTCGAACGCGACGGTCGCGGCCGCGATCGCGGCGTTGAACGGCACCGGCACCTTCACGCTGCTGGCGAGCAATTCGATCACGATCGAACAGCATGGCCGGGTCGACGCCGGCGCCAGCGGCGTCAACGTCACCTTGAGCGCGCCGACGTTGACCCTGCTGGCCGGCAGTTACGTGCGCGGTGATACGGTATTGCTGAATTCCGGCGCGAACGGCACCATCAACGTCAACGCTGCCGCCAACGGCGGTGCCCAGCTGGTGAGCAACACGGCGCTGCAATTCGTCGCCGCACACCTGATGCTGACCAGCACTGCCACCGCGTTCGTCGGCGACGGCACCGGTTCGGGCAACAGATCCGGATCGGGATTCATCTCGAATGCGACGATTGCCAGGTACGCCGCCGCAATGAACGGGGCGGGCGACCTGACCGTGAGTGCGGCAACCTCCATCACGGTGGACGCCACCGGTATCGTCGACACCCGCGAGATCAGCAACGGCCTTTCCACCGCCAGCTCACTCGGCGTGACGCTGAAGGCGCCGACCATCATCGTTCAGGACGGCGGCCAGATCCTGACCAAGGCGGTCAACGATTCCAACTCGGCCTTCACGACCGGCGACATCACCCTTGATGCCACCAGCGTGCTGACCGGCACCGTTTCGCTGGCAGGTACGCTGGCTGGCGGCGTCACCACGCTCCGGGCCGGCGCCTCGGTCACGCTGGGCACAACGGCCGTCATCGACACCCGCATTCGCGATTCCAATGGTTTTGCCGCCGCGAACTCGCAAAACGTCGTGTTGAACGCCCCGTCGATTACCGCATCGCAGGGCAGTCAAATTCTCGCCGGTGCGGTCAATGCCGACAGCACGACGACCTATGTCGGTGGCAACGTCAGGTTCGACGCGACGAGCTCGTCGAGCGGCGTCGTCGCGGCCAACGGCGCGATTGTCGGCGACAATGTCGACCTCTGGGCCGGTTCAACCGTCAATGTCGGCCCGCAGGCCACGATCGCCGCGTCAGTTCCGTTGGGTACGGCAGCGATTACGCTGCAGGCGCCGAGCATCTCGGTCGCCGCGGGCGCAGCATTTTCGGCGCCGGGCGTCTACGGCGGCGACCCAGTCGCGGGGGCAGTGGTCAACTACAATCTGCAGTCGGCATTCTCGGTCAACGATTCCGCGACGAACGCGACCGTGCAGCAGTACGTCGCCGCGCTCAACGGCAGCGGCAAGATGACATTGTCTTCGACGGTCTCGCTGGCCGTCGGCTCGGCCGGCGCCATCACAGGCGGCAATGTGGACGTCGCGCTGAGCGCACCGTCGATCACGCTCTCCGGCGGCAGCAGCGTCAGCGGCAATGCCGTGTCTCTGCTGGCCGGCAGCGACCTCAATATCGACGCCAGCCGGACCGGCGACGCCCAGATTTCGTCCGTGACCCCGCTGCACTTGTCCGCGCTCACGTTGAATCTCACCAACAGCGCCGCCGCCGTCGTTGTCGGCGATCCCAGTGCGGATGCCGCCGTCAATCTGACGAATTCCACGATCGCGAATTATCTCGCCGCGGGTCCGATCGGGACGCTCAAGATCTCAGGCGCATCGTCGATCGCGGTCGATGCCAGCGGCATTATCGACCTCCGCCATCAGAGCGGAGGGGTCACCAATGGAGTGTCGGCGAACATCGTCCTTGCCGCGCCGACCATCAGCATTGCCACCGGCGCGTCCATACGTTCGGATGTCGCCAATACCAGCAGCACGTTCTATACGGCCGGCGACATCACGCTGACCTCGTCCAACATCACGGTCGGGGCCGGAACCCTGAACGGCGGTGTCGTGACGTTCAACGACGGACAGAGCGCGATCTATGTCGGGCCGTCCGGCGATACGAACGCCGGCAACGCGGGCTTCCTCTCCAATGCCCAGATCGCGAGCTACCTCGCCGCGCTCGGTGGATCGAGTACCTACAGGCTTTCCGCAAGCACCTCGATCTCGATCGACAGCGGCGCCGTCATCGCTGGTGGAAATTCCCGCAATCTGACGTTCTCTGCGCCGACACTTTCCTTCGCGGCCAACAGCACCGTAAGCGGCAACACCGTCCTCCTGAACGCGGGGAGTGCCGGCGTCATCAACATCAATGCCGCCTCCAGCACCGGGGCGCAGATCAGCGCGCAAACGCCGCTGCAAGTGACGGCCTCGCAGATCAACCTGACCAGTGCAGCCGCCATGTTCGTCGGCGATGCGAGCACGTCGACTAACAATTCCGCGGCTGGCTTCATCTCCAACACGACCGTTGCCCGCTATGTCACCGCGATGCACGGCATCGGCACGCTGCAACTGTCGGCCTCGTCCTCGATCGCGGTCGACGGCACCGGCGTCGTTGACGGCACCCAGATGAGCAACAACGTGTCCACCGGAAATTCGGTGAACCTGCTGTTGACTGCGCCGTCGATTACGGTCGCCGCCCTGGGCAAGGTGACGGCGCTCGCGGTCAACAGCGGCACCAGCTACACGTCCGGCACCGTCACCCTGAACGCAGCCGGCAGCGGTTCAGGTCTTGTCAGCGTTGGCGGCACCGTCAAAGGCGGAACGGTTCTGCTCAGTTCCAACCTCATCACGGTTGCGAATGGAGCGACGCTCTCGGCGGGCCCTGGTGGCACCGTGATTTTCGCCTTCGACGAGGATCTGACGGTCAACAATACGTCGGGCAGCAACGGTACCGGCGGCATCCTGTCGAACAACGTCATCACCAACTATGTCGGCGCCATGAGCGCGGGCACCTTCGCGCTGTCGGCCGGTACCCACGGCCTGACGCTGGCATCGACGGCATCCATCACGGCGGGCAACGGGATCGCGGTCGCCCTGTCGGGCGCCTCGCTGAACGTCGTGACCGGCGCGTCCATCAATGCAGTCACGGTCGGGTTCGGCTTCAACGAGGACAACATTGTCATCGCGGCGAGCAACCCCAACACGCCGAACTACGCATTCGTCAGCAACAGCCAGATCGCGGCGCTCATTCTCGCGTCGGCCAACGCGACCAAGCTGACGATTTCGGCGAACAAGGAGGTCGACGTCGCGGCGTCGGGCATCATCGACACCCGCTTCCTGAATGCCCAGTCTCATTCCACACACAACGCGCTGGGCATCGAACTCGATGCGCCGATCATCAAGGTTGCGACCGGCGCCCAGATCCTGGCCAGGGCGATCAATTCCGGCGGCAGCACTTTTACCGACGGCGACGTCACGCTGTCCGCGGCCTGGAGCACGAGCCTCATCGCCGGCCTCGCAAGTTCGACCACGAGCATTACGGTCGATGCGGCAACGATCACGGGCGGCAACATGACCATCGCCGCGAACTCGTCGGCGTCGTCAAACTTCACCAGCAACGCCTTTGGGTATCTGGCTACGATCGGCATCTTGCTCGCCGGGCTCGGCGTCAATGGCGGTTACGTTGCCGGCGAATCGAACGCAACGGTGGCGATCAACTCACACGCCAATATCTCGGGATCCGGCAACGTCGCGATCACGGCAACGGGGTCCGAGACGGCGGCAGACCCTGTCATCGCCATTAGCGCGATTTCGCCGTTCGGCGCCTCCGCCGTGGTCGGCAGCGTCAAGGCGAATGTCTCGGTGACCATCGCCGACCAGGCAACGGTCGCCGCCGGTGGATCGCTGAGGATTGCTGCGGCCAACGATGCCATACTGGATGTCTCGGCGCTGACTATCACGACGGCGGGGCAATTCGTCACGACCGCAGCCGTTGGCCTTGCCGACATCCAGACCCAGGCGGTCGTGAACAGTGGCGCTAATATCAGCGCCGGCGCCGGCGGCATCAGCGTCACCGCGCGGAACAGCAACTCGTTCTCGACCAGCGCGACCGCGTTCGCCTTCAACCCGACGAGCGGTTCCGGTGGCGTCGGCGGTGTCGTTGCGGTCAGTAACGTCAGCAGCGTGGCAACAGCGATTCTTGGCGCGAACGTCGGCAGCTTGGGCGTGGCGGCGGCTGGCCCGGTGCAGGTCTCGGCGTTTTCGGATACCAGCAAGAACGCGGTCAGTGCTTCGGTGACGCTAGGACAGCCGGCCCTGGTCGGCGGGATCGTCTCTGGCGTCGCTGGCCTTGGCAAGGTGTCGGCTGGCGTTATCGGCGCGCTGATGTCGCCGCTGGTATCGATCGAGTTTCCGTTGAAGGTCGCAGGCTCGCTGTCCCTTGCCACCAGCAACCAGTCGGCAAATGCCGAGATTACCGCGACCGGCGGCGGCAGTGGTCCGGCGATCTATTCCTCGGGTGACGTCAGCGTGGTCAGCCGGTTGGTCGACGACCGGATCCGCAACAATTCGTCGTCCTCGGTCACGGTCAGCAATCCGAGCAAGCCCGAAGCGGCAACCATCGCCGCGGCGGTTGCCTATGGAACCTACACCAACAATTCGAACGCCTATGTCGGTCAGGGTGTCATTATCACCGCATCACGGATCGCGGTGTCGGCCGATACCCAATTGCCCAACACCAATACCTGGGGCCAGTGGGACGGGCTGAACGAGACACTCAGCCATCTCAACGCGAATTTCGGCGTGGTCAACAACATCGTCACCACCTATGCCGACGCGACCGCGAGCGGCGGGAGCTCGGCCAGCGTTTCCGGCTCATTCGGCTATTTCGGCAATACCGACAACACCACGGCGTGGATCGCGAGCGGCGCGACCCTGACGTCGAACAAGACTACGACAGGTAGCTGGTCGACGCAGGTCGCCGACGGTAGCCAGAACGGCCTGACGGCGAATTTTGCCAGCAACATCACCGTAGCGGCGACAGCGACCAACAACTCGATCAATATCGGCGGCGTGTTCGGACCGTTGGTGCTGTTGCCGGGAGCGGATTCCGGCGGAGTGGCCGCCGGCGGCTCGCTCAACCTCATCATTTCGACCAGCAATACCAACGCCGGCGTTTCCAACGGCGTCACGCTCAGCGCCAAGGACATCGCCGTCACGGCCATCACGACCGACCTGATGTTTGCGATCGCGCCGTCGTCGGGGTCGTCGTCGGGCAGCATCGCGCTCAACGGTCTGACATCGCTCGGCTTCATCAACAACGAAACCCACGCCTCGATCAGTTCGGGTGCCACGGTCACGGCGCCGACGATCAACGTCGAGGCCTACCAGAACATCTCGGTGCTGTCGCTCGCCGGCGCGATCCAGCTCAGCACCACCTCCGGCGTTGGTCTCGCGGTCGCGTACCTCACGGCCAACACGGACACGGCCGCCTATATCGGCGACAATCACAGCGACGTCAGGACGTTCAGCGGGGACGACAGCGGCGCCATGTCGGCTGACGGCGGCAATATCACCAGCAGTGCGCTGACAGTGCTCGCGGCGACTGCCGGCCGCCTGACGGTTGCTTCGGTGGCCGTGGTGGAATCGGATCCGTTTGCCCAAGTGGGCTCCGTGACCAAGGCAAAGTCGATCCTGTCGGGATCAACCGGCGTGTTCGGGACTTCCGTGGCCAGCCAACTTAACCGGGCCGCTGCGGCCGCTGCCTCCAAGTCCGGCAAGTCGCCGAGCTTCAGCATCGATATCGCCGGCAGTTCGGCGGTCTCGCAGACCGCGATCGACACCACGGCCTTTATTTCCGGCGTCACGATCAATCAGGGCAATCCCTACGCGGCTGCCGCTGCGCCGTTCGTGCAGGTTCAGGCGCTGAATTACACCATTCTGGACAACGGTTCCGGCGCCGCCGCGCTCAATCTTGCCGGCGGCAGCAATCCGAGCGCCGCCGTTGACGGCACCATCGCGGTCGCGATGTCACAGAATTCAACGACCGCCTTCATCGCCAACACGACGCTCGGCGACGAAGCCAGCGCCAGCGTCACGGCGCTGACCGGCGGTTCGGAGACCGTTGTCGCTCTCGGGCTGACCGCGACCCGCACCGGTATTGCGGCCTCGGTCGCGGCCTCAGTCGCCCTGATCTCCGACAGCACCACGGCCTATATCGACAATTCGAACATGACCGGTGTTGCGGCGGGAACGTCGAACGCGCTCAACGTCAATGCCTACCAGACCAGCAACATCGCGATCGGCGGTGGCTCCCTGTATGTGTCCGGCAGCTCCAGTAACAGCAGCGGCAGCGTCGGGCTGGCGCTGACTTATGCCGAAATTCGCGATCCCGGCGGGAGTAAGGCCGTCGATGCCCACATCACCAATTCGCAAGTCAACGGCTTCAATACGCTGACCGTGATCGGCGACGAGGCGGCCGTGATTGCGGCCGGCGCGGCTTCGGTCGGACTGGGCGGGAACGGCCTGGCCGGCGCCATCGTGGTCGACGTGATCAGTCCGACGACCACTGCCTACATCAGCGGCAGCACTATTACGATGTCGGCCGGCGGCACCATCACTGTCAGTGCGGAAAGCGTCGACTCCTCCAGTCTCGATGGCGCGCTCGCCATCCTCGTCGAGAGCACGAATAACGGTCAGGCCGCGCATGACAATTGCCCGACCTCGAGCGGCTCGCAGGCTTGCGTCGATTTCAGCGGTGCCGCGCTCAACGGTGGCGTCGGCGCGGGGCCGGGCGCTGCGATCATGTCGGTCGCCGGCATCGTCGAGGCCGGCAAGAACAACGTCGGCGTCGCCATCGTCGCCGATGCCATTTCCACCACGCACTCGGCCTACGTCACCCAGACGCTGATGACTGCGACGACCGGCAACGTGCTGGTGGCGGCGGAAGATTCCTCGAAGATCCAGTCCGTTGCGGTCGGCTTCGGCTTGTCGACCGGGCAGTTCGCCGGGCAGGGTGGCGTCGTCGTCAGCACCATCAGGAACGACGTTTCGGCGGCGATTGGCGACGGCAACTCGACCCCCACCAATACGGTGGTGAACGCCGGCAATGTGACCGTCCAGGCGCGCGACAATTCCGCGATCACCTCGACGGCGGCGGTTGCGGGAGCCTCTACCCAGGGCAGCGCCGGCGGCCTTTCCATCGTCTACAGCGAGATCAGCAACCAGCTCAACGCCAGCGTGACCGGTGCGAAGATCGTCGCCGGCAGCGACGCGACGGTCAGTGCCACCTCGAACGCCACGATCTCGACGGTCGCCGTCGGCGTGGCCTTGTCCTCGCAGATCGGCCTTGCGGGATCGGTCGCGACCAATGTGATGGGCACCAACGTCACCGCCAGCATCACCGGCGGCGCCGATGTGCTCGCGAGCAACAATGTCGGCGTGCTCGCCAACAACACCGATGGCGTCGCCGTGTTCGCCGGCGCTTTCGCCATCTCGAAGGGCGCGGCCGGCGGCGGCGGCTCGATGGTCACCAACTCGATCAACGGCAGCACCTCGGCGTTCATCGGCGGCCAGACCACCTTGGTCGATGCGCTCGGAACCAGCTCGTCGGATACCCTGTCGGTCAACAGCGGAACGCTGACGCACGCCTTCAATATCGGCGGCTTCAGCGCGCCGACCGACAATATTCCCGATCTCAGCGAGACGCAGGAATCGGTGAAGGGCCTTGCCGTCGTCGCCAGCTCGCATCAGGCGGTGGTCGCCAACGTCGCAGGTCTCGCCGCAGGAAGCAGCATCGCCATCATGATCAACCCGATCGTGAACGTGATGCAGGGCACGACGAACGCTTATATCGACAAAGCCAGCATCGACACGCGCCTCGCCAATTCGTCGCCGGCGACACAACCGTTCCCGCAAATCGACGTCGCGGCCAGCAGCTTCTCCTATTCGGGCACGTTCGGCGTCGGCGTCGCGGTGGTCACCGGTGGCGGCGGCGTCGGCGGCGGCGCGACCATCGTCAGCACGACGATGGCGCGGAGCACGTATGCCACCATCACCAATGCGACGATCGGCACCATGATTGGCGGCGCGCCCGCGGTCGGCGCGGTCACCGTCAAGGCTAATGCCGAGCAGGACGCATCTTCGATCGCGCTCGGCTTCAACAGCGGTTCGGTCGGGCTCAACGTCTTCAAGGCGACCACCGAGGCCTATGTGGATGGCGGCGCGCTCAACGCCACGTCGCTGTCCGTTCATGCCACCGACAGCACGGGGATCGCTTCGGCCAATGGCAGCGGCGCCTATGGCAGCCAGGCGGCGATCGGTGCCGCGTTCCTGGTCCAGGTCAGCGCCAACAAGACCGAGGCCTATGTCGGCGACGAATTCTTCTATCGCGGTGACAGCACGACGGGGCATACCACCGCGATCACGCTCGCCAGCACCGGAACCCTCGACGTTGCGGCGTCGACCACGGACAATTTCAAGGCCTACTCGGTCGGCGGGGCGGTCTCGAGCGGCACCGCCGCCATCGCCGGGATGGCGAATATCGAGATCGCCAACAACACGACGATCGCGGGACTTTACGACACCAATGTGCAGACAGCGACCGGCGGTACGGTCGGCGCGATTTCGATCAACGGCACCGAAACCGTCGACATCATGGAGATCGCCGGCGCGCTGTCGATCGCGGCGACTGGGGCAGGGGTCGGCGTCGGCGCGGCGGCCAACGTCATCTCCTTCGAGAGTTCGACCGTTGCGGAGGCACGTGGCAGCACCCTGAAATCGTCAGGCACGGTCAGTGTCGTCGGCCAGAGCACGCGAGAGGTCCAGTCCTACGCGGTGACCGCCGGCATCGGTGGGTCGGCCGGACTTGCCGCAACGATCGGCGTCATCAATGTCGGCGTTAATCTCGCCGATGGCGCCGTGTTCGCTCAGCAAATGGGACAGCTCGGCGGCACCCTCGATGCGACCAATTCAGGAACCAATTCCGACCAGGGCGGCAATGCTGTCGCGAGCGGCACGGCCGGCTCTCCGTCGGGCGCGCATGCCAGTTCGAGATACGATGTCAGCGGGGCGCTGAACGGCGGTGCTGACGGCGTGACCGCGCAGATCGACGGTGGCTCAGTCATCGCCAACGAAATCGACGTGGGAGCGACCAGCGCGACCAGCGCACAGATGTTCCTGCTCGGCGCCGGCTTCGGCAAGAATGCCGGCGTCGGTGCCGCGGTCGGCTTTGCCACCGTCGGCAGCAATGTCCTTGCCAGCCTCAATCCCGTCACCGCGGTGGCGCCCACCATCAACGTGCTGGCGACGGTCCAGGATGCGAGCAGTGGCTCGCATCCCGGCCGCACCATCGACATTCAGTCGATCGCCGGTGGTGGCGCGCTTTATTTCGGCGGCGATGCCGCCGTTGCCGAGGGTGAGATCGGCAATGTGGTCACGGCGCAAATCGGCGGGCAGATCTCGGGAACCAACGCCGCCATCAATGTCGGCGCCCGCGACACCTCCTCGCAGCGCGCCCAGACCGAAGGCGCATCGGTCGGCATCGCCGCAATCGGCGCATCGGTTACGACGGCGCAGAAGACCAGCCTGGTGACGGCCCAGGTGCTGCATGGTGCCCAGATCACGGCCGCCTCGCTCGGCGTGAACGCCTCTAACGCCGGCATGCTTTGGGCCTATTCGGTCGCGGTCTCTGGCGGCATCCTGAGCGGCAACGGATCGACCGCCTTTGCGACCGACCTTGCGCACGTCACCACACGGGTCGGATCCAACGCCATCATCACGACCAGCGCCAGCAGCGGCCTGACGCTGAATGCGACCGACACGCCGGATGCGGAGGCGAATGCGCTGGGCGTTGTCGCCGGCGGAGCCGCGGTCGGTGCCTCGGTTGCGACCGCAACCGTCAGCTCCACGGTGACGTCGGAAGTGCTTGGTGGTGCAGCGCTGACGGGTAACGTGAATGTCGCCGCCTACGAGAAAGTCCAGAACGGTGGCAACGCGGCCTATACCAACGCAATCGGTGCCTCCGGCGGCGCTCTTCTCGGGGTTCAGGCAACGGCATCGCTCGCCTCCAACAACTCCAGCGTCGCGGCCACGATCGGTGACAACGTCACTTTGTCCTCCGGAAACGTGACCGTTCTCGCCCAGAACACGACCGGCCAGAGCGCCAATGCCACCGGTATCGCGGCAGGCGGCATCCTGGCGGTTGGCGTGGTGGTGGTGAACGCGACCTCGAGCACCACGACCGTCGCCACGATCGGCGACAACACGGACGCCTCCAACACCGGCGTGATGCAGATTTCAGCCATCGGTGCCGACAACAATTATGCCCATGCGATTTCCGGTAGCGGCGGCACCTTTGCCGGAAACGGCGCCTCGGCGAACACGTCGGATAATTCGACCGTCAATGCCGGCATTGGTAACGGCAACCGCGGCGCCGCACCCTCCGGCTCCGACAACTTCATCTCGGTCGCCTCGCTGGCGATCCTCGCCACCCACACCGACAACTACACGACGATCGCCGATTCGGCGCAGGCCGCGGTCCTCGGGGCCAGCGGCGCGGCCTCGACACACAGCGCCAATTCCGTCGTGACGGCGGGGATCGGCATCAACAATACGATCGGGGTGAGGGGCACCAATCCCGGCCATTGCGACGTCTCGGATTGCGCCCCCGACCTGACCATCGCCGCCAACAACATCTTCAATGAGGTCGGCACCGGTTCCAGCGCCAATGCGGGCGCCGGTGGCGGCATCAACGGCGTCGGCGCCACCAGCGCCATCACGCTCGCGGGCGTTGCGACCGTCAATATCGGCAAGAACACGCACATCACCGCGGGCACCGACACGGTGCTGAACCCGGGCAATGTGAGGATGCTCGCCACCAGCACGATCACCGGCACCGACCGCGTGACCCTGGTCACCGGCGGCGGCATCGAAGGTGCCGGCGTCTCGTCGACGCTATCAGCCAACGTCGACAATAACATCAATATCGGCTCGGCAGCGGCGTTCGATGCCGGCGCGCTGACGTCGCCGTCTGCGGCCACGGCCGACCAGGTATGGATCACTTCGTTCGGCACGATCGGAGCCGGCACCTACACCATGTCGTCGGCCAACACCTCGTCCAACGCCAACACCTATGGCGTCGCGTTCGTCGCCGCCGCGGCCTTCGCCAACACTGACATCACCACCAACCAGAACATCGTGGTCGGCTCGTCGGTGCTGACGGCGTTCGACAACATCGATCTCACAGCCGGTCGGAGCCCCGACGGGTCGAGCCCGACCACCATGCAGGATGACGCGTCTGCGATCAGCTTCGCGAGGGGACTCATCGCGGTGCCGGACGCGCGCGCGTCCTCGACGCTCACCAACAACACCAGCGTCACGATCGCGGCCGGCGCATCGGTCAACAGCGGCCAGAACATCATCGCCGGCGGCTATGCCGGCGTGGTGAACGCGACCGCGACCGGCAGCGGCCACGGCTACGAGCTCGGATTCATTCCTGCCAGCGACGGCCACAGCGACCCCAGCAACAACGCCCATGCCGAGCTGACGGTCAACGGTGCGCTGACGGCCGGGATCTACAACTCTCTGCTGATCACCATTTCCTGCGACTACAGCGCCAGCTGTCTCAGCGTGGCGCCTGGCGGCGCGCCGTTCAGCTTCAGCTACACCAATGCCTTCGACGGCACCACGCTGATCAACAGCCATTTCGACCAGGAGGTCCGCCACACCCTGCTCGCCGGGCTGAGCACGTCGGGGAACGCGTTCGCACTGGGTCAGCTGTTTGCTTCGGGTGGCACCGTCACCCTGAACGCCGACCACATCACCGGCAGTGGCACCGTCACCGCCAGGGGCGCGCCGACGATCTCGGTGAACAACCAGAGCGACGCTAATCTGATTCTCACAGGCGCCTATATCGGCATCGCTGCGGCGGGCGACATCTTCTTCACGGGCGCGGCGAGCGGCTTCGCGAGCGGATCGACGGCGACGCTTCACGCCAACGCGAACACCAGCGGGATCGCCACGATCGCGATCAACAACTCGTACAATCCGCCAAACTACGATCTAAGCGTCAACGGTCCGACGCTGCTGATCCTCGGCGACGTCACCAACGTCAACGGCCTCGTCACCGTGAACAACACGCTCGGATCCTACGGACTGTCGGCCAATCTGACCGGCCAGCAGGTCCAGATCACCGTGCCGAACGGCGCGGTTGCGGTCTCGGCGAATGATGATTCGGGCATGTATATCGCTGGCGGCTCGCCATTCTCGGAATGGTCGAGCTTCATGGTGTTCCCGGGTGGCAACCCCGCGAGCGGCGCGCCGGTCGGCAACATCGCAGCCGCGGTTTTGGCAAATACGTTGTATCCGGACGCCACTAGCGCTGCCGCGCTGAACAGGGACCTCTACGGCGAAGTCGGCGACCACCCCCCGGGCAATATCAGCATGATCCTGTTCGGCAACTGCATCATGTATTCCGGCAATGGTAATTGCATCCAGTTCCACGACCGGTACACGTCCAATTGGAACGGGGCCGTCAGCCAGTCGCAGAATTACGATTTCAACGTTAACAACTCCGACGCGATGCAGCCGTACATCACGTACTTCCAGCCGCTGACCAAGTCGACCGATGCGAGCCTGAGCGTCTCCCAGCAATATGCGCAGGCGAACCTGAGCGGCAGCCTCGCGAGCTTCCAGATCTACGGCTCCCAGGTCGCAATCAAGGCCAGCATCATCGACGTCAACGGCAGGATCACGGCCGGACGCCAGACCAATTACAGCATCAACCTGGACTCGAGCCTGTCCGCGCCCGCGGTCGTCACCACGACGACGACGGCCGTCGGCAACGACAACTCGTTCGGCTGCATGTTCTTCCAAACCGGCTGCGCGACGACGGTGACGAACACGAGCGTCTCGGGCGGATCCATTTCCGTGTTCGAGTACAATTATCAGCAGGCCATCCTGACCAATCCGACCGTCAACGCGCTGATGACGCTGGTCACAGATCAGTTCGGCGCCCCGCTGGCGACCTACAATGCCGCAACCAACCAAATCACCGTCGCCAACATCAACGCGTCGTCTGGCGGCGGCAGCGTGCTGCTCGACGGCAAGATCATCAGCACCAACCAGCTCGGCAACATTCACGTCAACGGCGGCTACGGCAGCGTCAGCATCAACAACCAGACCGGCCTCGACCTCGTGGTCAAGGGCGTCAACACCGGCAACACGGCTGCGGCCGCAGCGTTGACCAGCACCGTGACCCTGGTCGATCGCAATATCACGTCCGGCAACAACACTTCGACCTACGTCTATTCGCCGGCGACCAACGCCATCAACCTCTACAAGACCGCGAACGGCGCGCCACCCGTCACCAGTGCCGGCTGTACTGCGGCCAATAACTGCTCCACGACCTCTGGTTCGGACGGATATTACGATCCGGTTTCGGGGCTGCGCTTCCAGTGGGTGCAACAGGCCTCGATCCGTCGTGGCACTCTGACCACCGATCCGATCACCCACCTGGTCACGAACGTCATCGGGGCCTACTCGGACTGGGAATTCACCGGCGACGTCAATCAGCCGTGGTCATACGTCGCGGCGAACGGCACGCTGTCATCGACCCCGCAGGGACAGATCACGACGGGCAATTCCACGAGCTTGCCGGTATTCCAGGAGACCATCACCGGGAGGGTGGATCATTACGCCCAGACCAACGTCCAATATGGCAATTGTGACGGGCACACCTGCAGCTATTTCTTCTATCAGAACGGTAGCAACTACGCCGACTGGAACTACAATCTGGCGGACCAGGGCACGCTGACCCTCACCTCGTCGGTGAAGGCGGACAACCGGTTCGGGATCAATTTCGGCGGCAACGCCAGCGGCACGGTGAACATCGCCTCGAACGGCAACGTGATTTTCACCGGCGGCATCGTCAATCCGAACGGCGCGCTGTCGGTGAGCTCGTCCTCGCAGCAGCAGCTCTTCAACACGACGACCGGCGGCAGCATCTCGCAGACCTCGACCGGGTCGATCCTGACGCAGAGCGCAAGCTTCACTGCCTCGGGAGCCATTGGTTCGAAGGCGACCCCGATCAACGCGACGTTGTCCAATACCGGATCGGCACCGGGTGCCCTGTCGGCGCAGGCGGGCGTCGGCGGCGTCTACCTGAACCTCGGTTCGGGCGCGACGCTCGGGCAGGTGTCGTCGGGCAACAGCAACACCGGCTTCGGCGACGTCGACATCACCGCGACGGGCGATCTGATCGCGGGGGCCAATGCGCAGGTCACCGGCCGCAATATCTCGTTGATCAGCACGCTCGGTGCCGTCGGTTCGACCAGCAATCCGCTCTCGATCAGCGCCAATGCGTCGCAACAGGCCGACGGCTCGTATAGCGGCGGCATCGTCAACGTCGTCGCCCATGGCGACATCGGCCTGACCCAGACGGCAGCGTCCTCGGCCTATTCCAGCGATCTCAGGGTCGGCCTGATCGCGTCGGCGAGCGGCGACGTGCTGCTGAACGTGCCCTATGGCACGATCCGCGACGCGAGCGGGCAGACCGCGTCGCAAACGCTGACATCGGCGCAGGTCGCGGCGGTCTCCTCGGCCCTGCACCTGACTGCGCTCGATGGCGCCAACGATACCGCGCTCGCGAGCGTGATTGCGTTCTCCAATACGGTGAACCGCGATCTCGTGGCCTATAGCGTGCTGCTGCAGCACGGCACGATCCAGGCCGGTTCGGCGCCGCTGAACGCGTCCGGAATCGCGCATCTGGCCGTCGGTGTGCTGAGCTCGACCGATTACGCCACGTTCCAGAGCCTCACAGCCGCAGCCAATGCCACGATCGGATCGGACGGCACCCTGACCCTGACGGCGAACGGCATCAGCCAGTTCAGGGCGGCGGCGGCCACCGCACTCGGCATCGCCAACCCGACATCGGCACAGATCCAGAGCTACGCCAACAGCCAGTACCAGGCCTTTGCAACGGCGATCCAGAGCTACGCCAATGCGCAGGGCACCTACGTGCTGGCGAGCGACCTCGCGTCGATCGCGACCTATGCGCCGACGGCCCTGTCGGCTGCGGACTATGTGACGTTCCAGACGTTGACCTCGAACGGTGCGACCCTCGGCACTGCCGGCGTTCTGACCTTGACTGCGGCAGGCGTTGCCGCGAACGCCTCGGCGGCGCTGGGATCGACGGCTTACACCGCGTTCCGGACACTGACCTCGAGCGGCAACGCCACGTTCAGCGGCAACACCCTCGTGCTGACCGCGGCGGGCCTCTCCGCCTACGCCTCGTCCGCACTCGGAGCTGCGTCTCCGGGCTACATCGCGTTCCAGAACCTGACCTCGGCCACGAACGGATCCGTCAGCGGCGGCGTGCTCACGCTGAACGCGACTGGCATCGCCTTCTTCACCGCAGCCGCGGCCGCGGCGCTCAATGTTGCCTCGCCGACGGCAGGGCAAGTGCAGGCCTATGCCAATGCGCAATACCAGGCCTACGCGCAAAACATCCAGGCCTACGCCAATGGCCAATACCAGGGCTATGCGCAGACGACGCAGACATACGCCAACACGGCCTATCAGGGCTTCAAGACCACCATTCAGGCCTACGCGCCGACGCTGTACCTGCCGATCGCCACCGTATTCGGACAAGCCTACGGGTCGAACTGGAAGACCAATTCGCAGGTCGCAAACTACGCGGCGAATTCGTCGGCACTGCTGACGCTCAACACCTATGGCAGCGTCGTCAATGGCGTGTTCACGCTGGGCACCGGCGCGATCGGCGACGCTGCCGTCGCCAACTACGCGTCCGCCGGGCTGACGTCGACGCAATACGGCCTGTTCCAGACCCTGACGTCCGCGCAGAACAGCTCGGTCAGCAATGGCGTTCTCACGCTGACGGCAGCCGGCGTTGCGTATTATGCGTCGTCCGCGCTCGGATCTGGCTCCGCCAATTACACGACGTTCCAGGCGCTGACCGCGAACGGCTCGACCGTCAGCACCGCCGGCGTTCTGACCTTGACCGCGGCCGGCGTTGCGGCGAACGCCTCGGCGGCGCTCGGGTCGGCGGCCTACACCGCCTTCCAGGCGCTGACCTCGAACACCAACGCCACGGTCAGCGGCAACACCCTCGTGCTGACCTCGGCGGGCCTGTCCGCTTACGCCTCGGCCGCGCTCGGATCGGCGTCCGCCGGCTATACCGCGTTCCAGAACCTTTCCTCGGCCGCCAATGGATCCGTCAGCAACGGCGTGCTCACGCTGACCCCGGCCGGCGTCACCTTCTTCACCGCCGCCGCAGCCGCGGCGCTGCATGTTACCTCGCCGTCACAGGCGCAGGTTCAGGCCTATGCCAATGCGCAGTACCAGGCTTACGCGCAGAGCATCCAGACCTACGCCAATGGCCAGTACCAGGGCTATGCGCAGACGATCCAGATCTACGCCAGCGCCAAGTACCAGACCTTTGCGCAGACCATCCAGACTTACGCCAACGGCCAATATCAGGGTTATGCGGGGACCATCCAGACCTACGCCACCGGCCTGTACCAGCCGCTGCAGACGGCCACGACGTTCAATGCCACGCCTGCGGTCGCGTTCTCGCTGCTGAGCGCCAGCGGCTCGCTGCAGAACGGCACCTTCGTGCTGACCAACAGCGGCATCCTGAGCTACGCAAAGAGCGCGCTGTCGAGCACCAACTACGCCCAGTTCGCCAACCTGCTCAGCAACGGCAGCTTGAGCGGCGGCACGTTCCAGCTCACGGCCAACGGCGTCTCCTCGCTGGCCCAGACGGCGCTGACGCAGGACTACCAGAACTTCCAGACGCTCTACACCAACGGCTCTCTGGTGAACGGGGTCTGGACGCTGACGGCCGCGGGCGTCGCGGCCTTCCGTCAGGCGGCAGCGACGACACAAAATCCGAACCCGACCGACGCGCAGGTGCAGGCCTATGCCAATGCGCTGTACCAGTCCTATGCGGCGAACATCAACGGCGCGGCCAACGTGCAGTATCAGGGCTACCTGACGTCGATCTCGACCGCGGCAAGCACGGCGTACCGGAACTTCGCCGCCGAATTGCTGGCGCAATACAACCAGTACAACCCCAACAACCCGATCGCGATCACCGATCTGCTCGGATCGACGGCGACATACACCGCCGCCAATGCGATGCAGTTCCTGCAGACCTTTGCGTTCCTGCTCCCTACCGCTGATAGGACGACGTTTGCGAGCCTGATGGCGCTCGGGCAGATTCAGAACGGTACCTTCGTGCTCAACAACGTCGCGTCCTATGCCCAGACCGGACTGAGCGCCACCAACTTCAGTGCGTACACCGCGCTGCTGGCCTCCGGCACGTTGTCGAACGGAGTGCTGTCCCTGTCGCCGGCCGGCTTGAACGGCATGGCGCAGGCCCAGCTGACGCCGAACTACCAGTCCTACGTCAATCTCACCTCCAACGGCTCGTTGCAGAGCGGTAACTTCGTCTTCAGCAACGCGGGCGTGTTCGCCAACGCGCAGGCCGGCGTGACCGCCGCCTATAATTCGTTCCAGCAGTTGATGACCAACGGCTCGGTCGTCAACGGCATGTTCACGCTGTCGAGCAGCGGCCTGTCGGCCTACACGCCGATTGCCGCGGCGGCGCTGGGCATCGCCAACCCGACGGCGCTGCAGGTGCAGACCTACGCCAACCAGCAGTACCAGAACTCGCTGTTCAGCAGCGCCAACCCGATCTACCAGTCGTACGCACAGTCGATCAGCTCCAGCGCCCAGGGGCAGTACACGGATCTAGCCCACAAGGTCTTCGTTTACCTGCAGCAACATGATCAGCAGGGCTGCAGTGGCTTTGGCGGCTGTTCGGGCCCGATCCTGGCTCCGGGGCAGACCTCCGCCACCGATGCCCAGGTTGCGCAATATGCCAGTCAGGCGCTGTTCGGCACTGACCTGCAGAACTATCAGACGCTCACCGCCAACGGCACGGTCGCCAATGGCGTGCTGACGCTGAACGCGGCCGGTCTCGCGCCGGTGTCCGCGCAGGTGCTTTCCGCGCCGCTCGCGACCGCCTTCAGCTCGCTCCTGAGCACAGGCTCGCTGCAAGGCGGACAGTTCGTGCTCAGCTCGGCGGCCGTTTTGCAGAATCTTCAGACGTTGGCGACCGGCGGCAGCGCGGCGTCCGGGCTGTTCCAGTTCAACACCGCCGGCATCCTGGCCAATGCATCGACGGCGCTGGGCAGCAATCCCTTGCAGCAGCTTCTGGCGAGCGGCTCGGTCCAGACCACGACGGTGAACGGGGTCTCGACCTCGAGCTTCGTGCTCAGCGATCCCGGCGTGAACTACTACGCTGCGGCAGCGCTGACGGCCGCGAACTACCTGACGTTCCAGGGGCTGACCGCGAGCGCCAATGGCGAGGTCGTCAATGGCGTGCTGACACTGTCCGCCGCGGGCATCGCGCAATTCTCGGCGGCGACGGCTGCGGCGCTGCACCTGGGCACGACGGCTCCGACCGCGGCACAGGTCCAGGCCTATGCCAACAGCCAGTACCAGGGCTTCGCGACCACCATCAAGACCTACGCCAATTCGCAGTATCAGAGCTACGGCAGCACGTTCTCATCCTATGCCAACGGCCAGTACCAGCCGCTGCAGCAGGAGGTGCTGAACTACGCCGCGAACAACCTCAACATCGTGGTCGACCTGCCGAGCGGCACATACCGCACCAGCTTCGATTTCAGCGGCACTTGCCAATACAATAATTGCTCCGCGCCGGCGCCGATCACCAATGCTGTGCTGGCCGACTGGGCGCAGCAGGCGCATTCGGGCGCGAACGTCAACAATCCGTTCGGCAACGGCTTCGGCACGATATCGACCGCGGACTACAACAGCTTCACCGCGATGCTCGGGCAGGGCACCGTGCAGAACGGCACGCTGACGCTGAATTCGGCGGCGCTGCAAAGCTACTACTCGAACCCGGCGTCGACCTCGTCGATCCTGAATCAGTCCTATCAGGTATTCCAGGCGATCGTCGGGGCGGGTAACAGCACGATCCAGAACGGCACGCTGACGCTGACCTCGGCCGGCATCACCAACGTTGCGGCCGCCGCTGCAGCCTTCCTCGGATATAATCCAACCAATGCGCAGGTGCAGGCCTTCGCAGCGCAGTCCTATGTGAGCGATCTGGCTTCGATCCAGGGTTACGCCGCGACCCAGTACCAGTCCTACGCAACCTCGATCAGCACCTACGGCAACACCCAGTACCAGGGCCTCGTCCAGACCATCCAGAACTACGCCAGCACGCAGTACCAGGCGAACGTGACGACGATCCAGGCCTACGGCAATTCGCAGTACCAGGCCCTCACGGTCAACGGCACGCCGCAGGTGAGCACCGGCATCCTCAGCCTGGTGGCCAACTCGGTCTACTCGACGGGACAGATCGTCTCCACGCTGAGCAATGCCGCGCTGCTGCCCTCGGCCGGAACCGTGGGCACCAATGTCACGGCCAGCGTTGTCGGCCGTAACGTCACGCTGAATGCCGGCAACAGCGTCGGCAGTACCGCGCCAAGCGTCTCGATCGGCCTGACCGATCTGAAGGACGGCACGATCACGACGACACAGCAGGCCGCGCTGTCGGTTGCGACCACGCCGGGTTCGATCACGTTCAGCGCGACGGTCAGCAACCAGGTTCTGGCCGGGATCGACCTTGCCCATCTGCCGGCCGGCGTCACCGTCAACGGAAACACGCTCAGCGGCCTGACGCTCGGCAACCTGCCGAGCGGCGTCACGGTCAACGATCTGAACTCCGTCGAGCTGGCGCAGACGGCGCCGCTCTATGTCAACGCCAGCGGCACCTTCAACGCGACGGCGGGTACAGCGCTGTACGTCCAGGCGGCCGCGAGTGAGGGACATCCGGTCGCGAGCCTGACGGTCGGTCAGATCACCGCCGGCGGCGATGTCACCCTGCTGGCGCCGCAGAGCATTCTGGCGGCGACCAATTCCTCCGGCGTGGCGCTGTATGCCAACCAGGTGGTGATCAACCCGGTCAATGGTGCGATCGGCAACCTGACGATGGCCGCCACGAACGCGATCGGTTCGGCCGCCAACGCGTTCACCTATCAGATCAACGGCAAGCTGGTCTCGGCGCAGGCCGGTACTGACGCCTATCTGACCGCAACCGGTGGCGATGCCATCTTCGGCAAGGTGTTTGCCACGAACACCGTCTCGCTCACCGCGACCAACGGCAATATCGACAGCTATCTGGCGGGTGTCACGATGGCCGCCAACAACATTATCCTCAACGCGTCGGGCGATGTCGGAACACAGAACACACCGTTCACGGTTCAGGTCGGCGCCACCGGCCTGTTGAGCGGCACGATCGCCGGATCCGGCTTCTTCTATAGCCCGACGCTGGCGACACAGAATCCGGTGTCGCTCAACGTCGGCAACCTGACAGCCGCGAACGGACTGACACTGATCAGCGATGCCGGCATCTCGTTCGGCGGCGCCGCGGGTTCGTCGCAGGGATCGGTCACGGTCTGCTCCGGACCGTGCCTGACCGGTTCGACCGCGGTCGGCGGATCGATCACGATGAGTGCGAATGCCTCGATCCTGACAGGACAATCGATCAGCCTGACCGCGCCCGGCGACATCGTGCTCGGCGAGCTGATCTCGACCGCCAGCCCGTCCTCGACCGCGACCGTCATCACGGTCAACAGCACCGGCGGCACCATCACGGCGAACGGCGATGGTCACACCAACCTCACGGCGACGGCGGCGAACGCCGAAGCGTCGCTCGCCGCAAACAGCGTGGGCACCTCGAGCCAGAGGCTCAGCGTCAATGCGTCGCTGCTGACGGCGACCGCCTCTACTGCAGGCATCTATCTGAGCTCGGTCGCCGATCTCGACGCGGTCGAGCTGTCAGCAACCCACGGGTCGGTCGATATCGTCTCGAGCGGCAAGCTGACACTCGACAACGTCCTGGCGGGCACGGCCATCGGCGCGAGCGGTACCATCACCGCCAAAACGCTGACGCATACCGGCGACGTCGTCATTGGGACCGCGACAAGCCGTGGCGACATGATGGTCGACAGCGCCGGCGCCCTTCGCTTCACGCAGCTTGGCACCACGGCTGGAGCCATCGGGCTGACCGCCTACTCCGCCGTGAACGGCGGAACGCTCGATGCGGCGGCTGGGCTCGGCGTCACCTCGACGACTGACAGCATCACGCTGGCGTCAGCGAGCAGTGGTGGCTCGCAGTCGATCCGAGCCAACCAGAATGTCACCTTCAATAGCCTGACCGCGACCGGTATCACCGGCGACGTCGGCAACATCACGGTCGTCGCCAGCAACGGCTTCGTGCTGGCGCAGACGGTGCCTGTGAACGGGACGGCGACGCTGGGCTCGGTCGTGGCCAACGGCTCGGCCTCGTTGACCGCAGGCACGACCAACACGGGCAGAGTGCTGACCACCACCACCGGCTCGGCCTCGATCACCGGCGCTGGCCTGGTCGACTGGACCTCGCTCACGGCCGCAATCACGCTGGGTGTGACCTCGACAGCCGACAGCATCACGCTGGCGTCAGCGAGCAGCGGCGGCTCGCAGTCGATCCAGGCCAACCAGAACGTCACCTTCAATAGCCTGACCGCGACCGGCATCACGGGCGATGCCGGCAACATCACGGTCGTCGCCAGCAACGGCTTCGTGCTGGCGCAGACGGTGCCTGTGAACGGGACGGCGACGCTAGGCTCGGTCGTGGCCAACGGCTCGGCCTCGTTGACCGCAGGCACGACCAACACGGGCAGGGTGCTGACCACCACCACCGGCTCGGCCTCGATCACCGGCGCTGGCCTGGTCGACTGGACCTCGCTCACGGCCGCAACGACGCTGGGTGTGACCTCGACGGCCGACAGCATCACGCTGGCGTCAGCGAGCAGTGGTGGCTCGCAGTCGATCCGGGCCAACCAGAACGTCACCTTCAATAGCCTGACCGCGACCGGTATCACCGGCGATGCCGGCAACATCAACGTCACCGCCGATAACGGCTTCGTCCTGGCGCAGACGGTGACGTCGGGCGGCGCGACGACGCAGGGCTCGGTCGTGGCCAACGGCTCGGCCTCGCTGACTTCAGGAACGACCAACACCGGCAGGGTGCTGACCACCGCCACCGGCTCGGCCTCGATCACCGGCGCTGGCCTGGTCGACTGGACCTCGCTCACGGCCGCAACGACGCTGGGTGTGACCTCGACGGCCGACAGCATCACGCTGGCGTCAGCGAGCAGCGGCGGCTCGCAGACGATTCATGCCAGCCATAACGTCACCTTCAATCGCCTGATCGCGACCGGCATCACCGGCGATGCCGGCAACATCAACGTCACCGTCGATAGCGGCTTCATCCTGGCGCAGACGGTGACGTCGGGCGGCGTGACGACGCAGGGATCGGTGGCGGCCAACGGCTCGGCGGCGCTCGTTGCCGGCACGACCATCACGGGCAATACGCTTGCGGCGACGACCGGCTCGGGCCTCCTGACCGCAGGCGGTCCGATCAACTGGAACGGTCTCAATGTCGGCACGACGCTCGGTGCGACAGCGAGCCAGGGCAGCATCACCGTCGAGACCGCTCAGAGCGGCGGGACGCAGACCATCCACGCCCATGACGCCGTGAGGTTCAACGCACTGACGGCCACCGGCATCACCGGCGACGGCGGCAACATCAACGTCACCGCCGACAACGGCTTCATCCTGGCGCAGACGGTGACGGCCGGCGGTGCCGTGACGCAGGGCTCCGTGGCAGCCCATGGCTCGGCAACGCTGATCGCGGCATTGTCCAACACCGGGCACAATCTCACGACGACCACAGGCGATGCGATCCTGCGCGGCACGGTGGTCCGCTGGGACAACCTCAATGTCGGCGGTTCGCTCGGTATCAGCGCGACATCAGGCGGCATCAATCTCGGAACGGCCGTCAGCGGCGGCACGCAGACGCTGCACGCCGTGACCGACATCGTCTTTAACCAGCTCACCACCACCGGAATCCCGGGCGATGCCGGCGACATCAACCTCACGTCCGACACCGGCGCGCTTCGCGGCGGATCGATCAGCGCCAACGGCGATACGCATTTCGACACAGCAGGCCCGATCGCGCTCGACCGTATCAGGGGCAGCACGATCAAGCTGTCCTCGCGCGGCGACCTGACGATCGGCTTCGTCAGCGTGGTGAGGGAACTCGACCTCGCCGCCAACACCATCAACGTCAAGGGCGAGCAGATCCGCTCGACGCCGCCGATTCCGCTGATCATGAACGTGACCGGCTACAACGGCGGGACGGCGACATCGGCCAACATCTCGCTCGACCCGGGCAGCATCATGATCAATCAGTTCAAGGTGGTGGATGCCAACTTCCTGACCGATGCGCGCGCGGTGTCGATCCTGAACGGCTATGTGCCGGGCCAGCTCATTCTCACCACGGCGACCGAACGGGTGCTGCTGAACAACCGGTCGCCGGCGCCGACCAACTGGCCGTCGCTGCAGCTCTATCAGCCGGGCGGCGTCTTCACGATGAGCCAGGTCGCAAACGCCAATGTCAGCAACGCCTATGTGGTGTTCTACAGCGGCGACATGTCGGCGACGGTTACCAATTATGGCGCGACCCACACCTGCTGCACCGACTACACCGGCGCCAGCATGATGCGGAACATCGCGGTCGACGGCGAGGGGCATGAGAGCATCGACACCTGGCTGGCGCAGAAGAGCGTGGGGACGTTCTACCAGCTCGGTCTCTCCGGCCATGCGCGGCTCGACGCATTGCTGTCGCCGCGTCCGGTCGAGACCATCGGGTCCGGTCCTGCAGTGAACATCGAGGGCCTCAGCGACATGCGCAAGCTGCGCCGCCACGGGCAGCGCACGGGGCGCCCAGGCTGGAAAGATGCCGCCGCTGGTGTCGTGACGAAGCCGGCGACAAGCCGTCTTGCGGAGGCGTGGTAGGTCTGGGATGCGGATTCTGGGGGCAGCGCTGGGGATCGGGCTTGCGGCGTCGAGCATCGTCGCCGCGCGCGCGCAGGTGCCCTCGATCAATCCCGGCGCCATTCAGAACGACGTCGACCGGCAACGCCGCCAGTTCGAACAGCAGAGCGCGCCGCCCAAGCTGAACGGTCCCGCCGTGGTCGGTGGCCAAAGGGAAAAGTCCCCGCTGATGAAGCCGGGCGGCCCGAAATTCCGCCTGCGCAAGCTCGAGTTCGACCCGTCCAAGTTCATCACGCAGGCCGAGCTCGATGAGATCGCCAAGAAATATGTCGGCAAGAATGTCGATATCGCGACGCTGTTGCAGATCGTCGCGGACATCAACGCCATCTACACCGAGCGTGGCATCGTCACCGGCATCGCGACGCTGCCGGATCAGGATCCCAAGGATGGGACGGTCAAGATCAAGCTAACCGAAGGCCGGCTGCAGAAGACCACCGTCGAGGGCAACCAGCAGACCCGGACCGACTATATCCTCCAGCGGGTGCAGGAGCCGGAAGGCGAGGTCCTCGACGTTCCCAAGCTCAATCGCGACGTGACCTGGTTCAACCGGACCAACGACGTGCAGATCAAGGCGCTGCTCCAGCCCGGCACGAGCTTCGGCCTGACCGATCTCCAGTTCGCGGTGATCGAGCCGCCGGTCGACACCTGGCAGCTCTTCGTCGACAACCAGGGCTCCGAAAACACCGGGCGCTGGGAGGGCGGCACTTTCTACAAGCGCCACAGCCTGTTCGGCGTCGACGACCGCCTGACCTTCTACGGCGTCCGCTCCGACGGCAACCTCAACGGCAATGTCGCCTACAGCGTGCCGGTCAATCCCTGGGGCGGACGCGTCGGCGTCAGCTATACCGAAGGCAAGATCAAGATCATCGAGGGGCCGTTCGTCGCGCTCGACGTCACCGGGCGGTCGAGCCAGGCCGCGGTGAATTTCAGCCAACCGGTCTGGGCGACGCAGAACTGGCTGGTGCTGCTCAACGCCGCCGAGACCGAGGGCAAGACGGTGAGCCGCTTCTCGACGGTTGCGGTGACCGACGACCATTATGACAAGGCCACGGCCGGCGTCTCCGTGACCAATTCCGGCAACACCTATTCGATCACGGTCTCGCCCGCCGTGAACTACATCGAATGGCAGGACCACGTGCTCGGCAACAACCGCACGTTCAACACCTATACCGGCTCGCTGAGTGCGACCAGCGCGGCCGGTCCCCCCAATTTCAGCACCAATGTGCTGGCGAGCTGGCAGTACACGCAGGAAAAGCTGCTGCCGGGCGACCAGATCTTTACGATCGGTGGTCCGACGACGGTGCGCGGCTATCCGTCCAACGCGGCGTCCGGCGACAGCGGCTATTATTTCAACGCCGAGCTGCACTACAACTGGTCGCAATGGCTGCGGGGATTTGACACCTACATCTTCACCGACTGGGGTGCGGTGTATTCGACAGCCCCCGGCATCACCGAAATGGCCTCCGTCGGCGTCGGCTTCTCCTGGACCTATGCGCAGTTCATGACGTTCGAGGCCAATTACGCGACACCGCTTAAGAATGCGGTCTCGACCCAGCACCATTACGAGGCGTATGGCCGCGTCGTCTTTCGCCCGCTGTTGATGTTCGAGAAGCAGCACACCGCCACGCCTGTGGCGGCTGTGGTCGACAAGAGCAAGTCGTAAGCCGTCTCTATCGCCGCAGCGTGAACTCGCTCGCGTCCCGCCGATGCTCCCACTTCGCCCGCTCGAGCTCGGGCTGGTCGCACTCGGCCTCGGGGTAACCGATGCAGAGATAGGCGATGAACTTCCAGGAGGCCGGCAGGTCGAGCACGCCGTGGATGCGCTGCGGATTGAGGATGGAGACCCAGCCGAGCCCGATGCCCTCGGCGCGCGCGGCGAGCCACATCGCGGTGATGGCCGCGACCACGGAATATTCTGTCGTCTCCGGCATGGTGGCGCGGCCGAGGCCGTGGCCGATGTCGCTGGACTTTTCGGCGAAGATTGCGAGGTGGCAAGGCGCCTGTTCGAGACCCGAGAGCTTGAGCGTGGCATAGCGCGCCGCGCGCTCGCCGGAATAGCAGTTGAGTGCATCGGCATTGCACGCCTTGAAGTCGTCGATCACGGCGCGGCGCCGCGCGGGATCATCGACGATGACGAAGCGCCACGGCTGGCTCAGGCCGACGGAGGGCGACAGGCAGGCGGTGTCGATCAGCCGCTCCACGGCGCCGTCAGGCAGCGCCCGGCTGCGAAAGCGGCGCACGTCGCGGCGCCACACGAACAGCTCGCGCAATTGCCGGCGGAAGCTATCGTCAAACTCGACCATGGTTCATCCTCCGCCGTGGAGGAAGGCGGCCGCGACCAGCAGGATCAGGATCTCGCCGACCTGCTCGAACGCGCCGAGGATGTCGCCGGTCTGTCCGCCGATCTGGCGAATGGCAAGTCGCGCCAGGATCAATCCGGCTGCTGATAGCAGGACAAGGCCGACAAGCGCCTTGGCCGGCCCGAGCGCCAGCGCAAGCACGAGCGTTCCGAGACCGAAGGCCGTGGCCACGCTGCGGCCCGGCGGCGCTCCTGCGTTCGCCGAAAGTCCGTCGGAACGCGCCGGGGCGACCAACGACATGAAGGCGGGTAAGCCCGCGCGCGCTGCGGCATGCGCAGAGACGAGCGCGAGCATTACAGCCCAGGGATTGGCGATCGCCGCAAGCGCGCTCCAGCGCAGGCCGAATGAAAGGATCAGTGCGCAGACACCATAGCTGCCGATCCGGCTGTCGCGCATGATCTCGAGCTTGCGCTCGCGCGTGCGGCCGCCGCCGAGCCCGTCGGCGGTATCGGCAAGCCCGTCCTCGTGGAGCGCGCCGGTGATGAGCGCGGTCGTCGCGAGCGCGAGCAGGGCGGCGAGGTTCGGCGCCAGTCCAACGCGAATGACGACCTTGTAGACGAAAGCGCCCGCAAGCCCAACCAGCAATCCCGCGACCGGCAGCGCCCAGGTCGCGCGCGCGACGGTGCCTTCGCCAGATGGCTTCGACGAGGCCACGGGGAAGATCGTGACGAAGGACGCCGCGATCCTGAGATCGGCGACGACGTCTTTCAGGATGTCGGCGCGCGGCGTCATTTCAGCTTCATCGGCAGGCCGGCGACCACGAACTCGACTTCGTCGGCGGCGGCTGCAATGGTCTGGTTCATGATGCCGGCAGCGTCGCGAAAGCTGCGGGCCAGCGCATTGTCGGGGACGATGCCGAGCCCGACCTCGTTGGTGACGAAGACAACGGGGCTCTTGAGACGGGGCAGGGCGGCGGCGAGGTCGCTCACCGCGTGCTCCCAGTTGCGCTCGGCATGCATCAGATTGGAGAGCCACAGCGTCAGGCAGTCCACCAGCCGCGCACCGCCGCCATCGCTTGCGATCAGCGCGGGCACGAGATCGAGCGGCACCTCGCGCTCGATCCAGTCGGTTCCGCGCCGCGTGCGGTGCCTTGCGATGCGCGCCTCCATCTCGGCATCAAGCGCCTCGGCCGTCGCGACATAGACGGGCTGCCCGGGAAACGCACGCGCGCGCGTTTCCGCACGCTTGCTCTTGCCCGATCGCGCTCCGCCCGTGATCAAGATGACGGCCATCAAAGTCTCCTGTGGGCCTGACTAATCACCAATCGCGGCCAAAGACAAAGCCGAAATCAGCCGATCAGGGGCTTGCGCTTGTCCCTGGCTTTGCGCAACAGGGGCGGGACAGGAGGCGGATGTGGGCTTTGCGGGCGCGATGGTGGTGGCGATGGCGGTGGATGCCCTCACGGGCTGGCCGTCATGGCTGTTCGCGCGGCTCGGCCACCCCGTGACCTGGCTGGGCCGGTTGATCGCAGCCATCGACGCCAGCTGGAATCGCGAGTCCGACCCGCCGGCGTTTCGCCGCGCCGCCGGCGTCGCCGGCGCGCTTCTGGTGATTGCGCTCGCGGTCGCGCTTGGGTGGCTGCTTCAGTCTCTGCTTCCCTCAGGCTGGATCCGGATCGTGCTGATCGGCATCCTGGCCTGGCCGCTGGTCGCACTGCGCTCGCTGCATGATCATGTTGCTGCTGTCGCCAGGCCCCTGCTGGACGACGACATCGCCGCCGCGCGCGAGGCGGTCTCGCGCATCGTCGGCCGCGATCCCGCCGCGCTCGATGAGGCCGGCATCGCACGCGCGGCGATCGAGAGCCTCGCCGAGAACGCCTCCGACGGCGTCGTCGCGCCGGTGTTCTGGGGCGCGCTGTTCGGCTTGCCGGGAATCCTCGGCTACAAGGCCATCAATACGCTGGATTCCATGATCGGCCATCGCAGCGAACGGCACGAGGCCTTTGGCTGGGCAGCCGCGCGTATCGACGATGTCGCAAACTTCATTCCGGCGCGCGTGAGCGGATTTTTGTTCGTGCTGCTCGCACCGCAGCGCTCCCAGGCGCTGTCGTGCATGACGCGTGATGCGCGCCGGCATCGCTCGCCCAATGCCGGCTGGCCGGAAGCGGCGATGGCCGGCGCGCTGGGTGTGCGGCTCAGTGGTCCCCGCACCTATCACGGCAGCGTCACGAACGAGCCCTGGCTCAACCAGGGCGCACGCGATCCGCTTGCGGCCGACATCGCCGGGGGACTGGCGATCTACCGCCGCGCTATGCTGTTGCTCGCAGGCCTGCTTGCGATCCTGGCCTTCGCGTGAAAGAACGGGACATGCGCGAGCACGGTGGAAATCTCGATCTGGCCCAGCAGCGTTTTGGCGGGCGCGCAGAAGACTGGATGGATCTGTCGACCGGCATCAACCGGCTGCCTTATCCCGTGGGCAAGATATCAGCGCATCACTGGCAGGCGCTGCCGTCGCGATCCGAGATCGAGGCGCTGCATCGGGCTGCCCAACACGCCTATGGCACATCAGCGCCTGTTGTCGCGATGGGTGGCGCACAAGCCGCCATTCAATTGTTGCCACAGCTCGCGCCGCGTGGCCTGGCCCGCATCCTCGCTCCGACCTACAACGAATATGCGTCCGTTCTCTCAGCCGGGGGATGGCAGGTCGAGGAGGTGAAGGAGATCGACGCGCTTGCGGGCGCGAACCTTGCCATCGTCGTCAATCCCAACAATCCCGATGGCCGCCGTCACGACCCGAACGACCTGCTCGCGCTGTTGCCGCGCGTCGGACACCTCGTCATCGACGAGAGTTTTGCCGACGCCGTTCCCGAGCTCTCGCTCGCCTCGGAAGCCGGTCAGCCGGGGCTGCTGGTCCTCCGCTCGTTCGGCAAGTTTTATGGTCTTGCCGGCCTGCGGCTCGGCTTCGCGATCGGCGAAGCGGAGGACATCGGCAAGCTCGCGGCGGCATCAGGTCCATGGCCGGTCTCGGGCGCCGCGATCGCGATCGGCTGCCGCGCCTTGCATGATGATGCCTGGGCGAAGGCGACGTCAGCGCGGCTCGTGCGGGACTGTGCGCGCCTCGACGAGATGGTGCAGGCGCAGGGCTGGCGGCTCGTCGGTGGCGCATCATTGTTCCGTCTCTACGAAACGCCTGACGCGCTTGTTGCGCAGGAAAAGCTCGCGGGCGGCCAGATCTGGTCGCGGGTGTTTGCGAAAGAGCCGACGTGGCTGCGACTCGGCCTTCCGGGCGCCGAGGCCGAATGGACGCGCTTGGCCAAAATTCTAGCGCGCTAGCGCGAGCAGGCCTTCGACGTCGAGATGCCGTTCGATGTGATCGGCGAGGGCCTCGAGCGCGCTCTCGACCCTCGCGTGATACGGCTCCTCGCCTGCGGGAATGTCAAGCTTTGCCAGATATGCCTTGCGGAAATCGTCCGACGTGAACAGGCCGTGCAGATAGCTGCCCTGCACGCGCCCGTCGCGCGAAATCGCACCCTCCGGCTCGCCGTTCAACTTCGCGAACGGCCGCGTGCGGTCGGGTCCATCAGTGCGGCCTATGTGGATTTCGTAAGCCTGGATCGGCTGATCAGTCGCCGCGTGAACGGCTGCCACACGCGTCAGCGTCTTCTGCGGACTCATCACGGTCGTCACGTCCAGTAGCCCGAGACCCTGTGTATCGCCGGCAGGACCTTCGATTCCGGCCGGATCAGCAACGCTGCGCCCGAGCATCTGATAGCCGCCGCAGAGGCCGAGCACATGGCCGCCCCTGCGGCGGTGCGCGATGAGATCGATGTCCCAGCCTTGCGCGCGCAGGAAGGCGAGATCGCCCCGCGTGGACTTTGAGCCGGGGATGATGACGAGCCTGACATCGCCGGGGATCGCTTCGCCCGGGCGCACCATCACGAGATCGACTGAAGGCTCGAGCTTGAGCGGATCGAGATCGTCGAAATTGGCGATCCGCGACAGCGCGAGGCAGGCGATCTTGCACTGGCCGGGCTTGCGCGCGTCGCTCAGGCCCAGCGCATCCTCGGCCGGTAGCTCGCCGGCGCGCGGAAACCACGGCAGCACGCCGAGGCCGCGCCATGCAGTCTTTTGTTCAATCAGCTTGTAGCCGTCGTCGAACAGTGTAGGATCGCCGCGGAACTTGTTGATGACAAAGCCTTGGATCATTGCGGCATCATCAGGGTCGATCACCGTTTTGATACCGACCAGCTGCGCGATGACGCCGCCGCGGTCGATGTCGCCGACCAGCACGACCGGAACGTCGGCCTTGCGGGCAAAGCCCATATTGGCGATGTCGGCCTTGCGCAAATTCACCTCGGCCGGGCTGCCGGCGCCTTCGACCAGCACCAGATCAGCGCGCGCCTTCAGCCGTTCAAAGCTCTCCAGCACCGCGCCCATCAGCGATGGTTTCATCGCCGCATATTCGCGCGCGCGTGCGGTTGCGATGCGCTTGCCGTGCACGATGACCTGCGAGCCGACATCAGTCTCGGGTTTCAGCAGCACCGGATTCATGTCGGTATGCGGCTCGACACCGGCGGCGAGCGCTTGCAACGCTTGGGCGCGGCCGATCTCGCCCCCATCGACGGTGACGGCCGCGTTGTTCGACATGTTCTGCGGCTTGAAGGGAAGCACGCGCAATCCGCGCCGTGTGAAGGCCCGCGCGAGACCGGCGACGATGAGCGACTTGCCCACGTCCGAGCCGGCCCCCTGGATCATCAGCGTGCGTGTCATTGATCTCAGAACTCGACGCCGGGCTGCGCCTTGATGCCGGAGCGGAACGGATGTTTCACCAGCGTCATCTCGGTGACGAGATCGGCGATCTCGATCAGCTCGTCCTTGGCATTGCGACCGGTGAGCACGACATGCGTCATCGGCGGCTTCGAGGTCTTCAGGAAATCGACGATTTCGGCGATGTCGAGATAGTCGTAGCGCAGCGCGATGTTGATCTCGTCGAGCACGACCATGCGCAGGCTCTCATCTGATATCAGCTCCTTCGCCTTCTCCCAGCCGGCGCGCGCGGCCGCGACGTCGCGGGCGCGGTCCTGCGTCTCCCAGGTGAACCCTTCGCCCATGGCGTGGAACTGGCAGAGCTCGCCGAAATGGCCGGTGAGCAGGCGCCGCTCGCCGGTATCCCAGGCGCCCTTGATGAACTGCACCACGGCGCAGGGGAAGCCATGGGCGACACAGCGCACGATCATGCCGAAGGCGGAGGAGGACTTGCCCTTGCCGGCGCCGGTGTGGACGATGATGAGGCCTTTTTCGCCGCTCTTGGTCGCCATGATCTTGTCGCGGGCGACCTTGATCTTCGCCATTTTGGCGGCGTGCTTTGCGTCAGTCTTGGCGTCATTCTTGGCGTCGGTTTCGTCGGCCGTTTGGGTCTCCGGTTCAGTCGTCATCGTATCCGGTCCTTCGGCTTGACAAGAGGCGGCCGGGGGCAAATGGTGGCCCGGCGTTGGTTCCTGTCCTATGACAGGCGAAGAGGGAATGCGATAGGGTCCGAATCTGCAAGATTTGGGTCCAAAATGCAGCCGCCCCCGCGACCGTGACCGGAGAGATGCCCAAAGCCACTGATCCCCCAGGGATCGGGAAGGCGGGGATCGAAGGGGAAACCCTGCTCCGCAAGCCGGGAGACCTGCCAGCGCGGACGATTTTTGGACCGGCGGACGGGGTGTTCCGCGACGGGGAAACGGACCTTCGCAAGCAAGGTCCGTGAGCCTCTTCGCCTCCCGCTGATACTTCTGGAAGAGGCGATGACTGTCACACTGCACGTCTGCATCACCTGCCGCGCCGGCCAGACGCTGGGCGAAGACGAGACCACGCCCGGCAAGCGCCTGCACGGCGCGATTCTCGAAGCCGGCGTGCCCGAGGGCGTCAGCGTGGTTCCCGTCGAGTGCCTGTCTGCATGCAGCCAGGGCTGCTCGGTCGCGCTCAGCGCGCCCGGTCGCTGGTCCTATGTCTATGGCCGCCTGTCGGATGCCAACGCGCGGGACGTGGTTGCGGGCGCTGCCGCCTATGCTGCCGCGCCCGATGGCCTCGTGCCCTGGCGCAGCCGCCCCGAAATCTTCCGCAAGCAATCGCTTGCGCGCATTCCCCCCATCGCCGTGTTGCCGGAGGCCGCCGAATGAACTCGCTTGCAAAAGTTCCTGTGACCGTGGTCACCGGCTTTCTCGGTTCGGGCAAGACGACGCTGATCCAGCATCTGCTCAGCAATCCCAATGGCAAGAAGCTCGCCGTGCTTGTCAACGAGTTCGGTAGCGAAGGTGTCGATGGTGAGATCCTGAAGTCCTGCGCCGATGAGAACTGCCCGGAAGAGAACATCGTCGAACTCGCCAATGGCTGCATCTGCTGCACCGTTGCCGACGATTTCATTCCGACCATGGAGAAGCTGCTGGCACGGCCAGTGCGGCCCGATCACATCCTGATCGAGACCTCAGGCCTGGCACTGCCAAAGCCGCTGCTGAAGGCGTTCGACTGGCCGGAGATTCGCTCGCGCATCACGGTCGATGGCGTGATTGCGCTGGCCGATGCCGAGGCGGTGGCCGCCGGTCGTTTCGCGCCGGACCCGGCTGCCGTCGAAGCGCAGCGCGCGGCGGATGGGAATCTCGATCACGAGACGCCGCTGTCAGAAGTGTTCGAGGACCAGATCGCCTGCGCCGATATCGTGCTGCTAACCAAGGCCGATCTCGCAGGCGCCGCGGGCATCGAGGCCGCCAAGGCGTTGATCACCGCCGAGATGCCGCGCCGCGTGCCGATGCTGTCGATCACTGACGGTGCCATCGACGCGCGCGTGATCCTCGGCCTCGGCGCTGCCGCCGAGAACGATCTCGCCGCGCGTCCCTCGCATCATGATGGTGAGGACGACCACGAGCACGACGATTTTGCCTCCGTCGTGATCGATCTTCCTGAGGTCACCGACATCGATGTGCTGGTCGCGTCGGTGCAGCGTCTTTCGCGCGAGCAAAACGTGCTTCGCGTCAAAGGCTACATCGCCGTCGCGGGCAAGCCGATGCGGCTGCTGCTGCAAGCGGTCGGTGAACGCGTGCGCCACCAGTTCGACAAGCCCTGGGGTGCAGGCAACAGGCAATCAAAGCTCGTCGTGATCGGCGAGCACGGCGATATTGACGAGGTCGCGATTAGAGCGGGACTGGGAGTCTGATGCACGTCGTCTTCCGCGAGAGCCGCGGTCTCGAGGAGACCACGACGCCAAGGGACATCGGCCAGGACCCGGCCGATCTCGTGGTACTCTCGTTCTCGGATTCCGACCTTGCGGCATTCGCGGCGGGCTGGCGGCGTGGCCAGGACAGCCTGCCGTCGCTGCGGCTCGCCAATCTCGCGGAACTGCGTCATCCTCTCTCGGTCGACACCTATATCGAGCGCACGCTGTCGCAGGCGCGCGGCATTCTGGTGCGCCTCATCGGCGGTGAATCCTACTGGCCATACGGGCTGGCGGCGCTCCAGCAACTGGCCAAAGACCGCAATATCGTTCTCGCCGTGCTGCCGGCCGACGGCCGCGACGACATCAGGCTGGATGCGTACTCGACCTTGCCGGTTTCGACGCTGCGCCGGCTCAAAGCGCTCTGCGACACAGGCGGTCCCGTCGCGGCGCAAGCCGCGATTGCGCAGCTCGCGCTGGCCTCAGGCCTTTATGCCGGGCCTGTTGTCGGCGAGATGAACGTGCCCGAAATGGGCTTTTACGACCCTGCGCGTGGTGTCATTGCCGCGCCGACGCCGCGCGAGCGGAAGCCCCTCACGCTCGTGACGTTCTATCGCTCCTATCTCACGGCTGCCGACACCGGTCCCGTCGATACGCTGATCGCCGCGTTGCGCGAGAAGGGTTTTGACGCCTATGGGGCCTTCGTCACGTCGCTAAAGGCGGCAGGCGTCGGAGATTGGCTTCGCGCGCATCTCGCGCAAAATCCGCCAGCCGCGATCGTCAACGCGACGGCGTTCTCGGCGATGGGCGACGACGGCACGACGCCGTTCGACGCTGCGCCGTGTCCCATCTTCCAGGTCGCGCTCTCCTCGGCGCGGCGCGAGGACTGGGCGGAATCGCTGCGCGGCCTGTCGCCTGGCGATCTCGCCATGCATGTAGTGCTGCCTGAGGTCGACGGCCGCCTGTTCGCCGGCGTGGTGAGTTTCAAGTCGGCCGCGGAACGCGATCCCGATCTGCAGATCTCGCATCTGGCCCATAGGCCGGATGAGGAGCGTGTGAAAGCGGTTGTCGCCCGCGTCGCTGCTTGGCGAAGGCTTGCCTGGAAGCCGGCGGCCGTGAAGCGGTTGGCCATCGTCCTGTCGAACTATCCCGGGCGTCCGCATCAGATCGCACATGCGGTCGGTCTCGATGCGCTGGCGTCGGTCGAAGCGCTGGTGGCCGATCTCGGGGAGGCCGGCTTTGATGTTGCGCCGGTGCATGCACTCGGCGAGACGTTGCTGAAGCAGAAATTGACATGGAGTGTCGCAGACTACCGCGCGGCGCTCTCGCAGCTTCCGCAAGGTTTGCAGGACGATCTCGCGCAAGCCTGGGGCGCGGCGGAGAACGATCCGAGCTGCCGCGATGGCGCTTTCCACTTCGCAGCCATCGCAAGCGGCCGATCGATCATCGCGGTCCAGCCCGAGCGGGGCGATGCGGCGACACGCGATGGCGACTATCACGATCTCGCCCGCACGCCGCGCCATGCCTATGTTGCATTCTATCTCTGGCTCCGCGGGCAGGGGATCGATGCTGTTGTGCATATGGGCGCGCATGGCACGCTGGAATGGCTGCCGGGGAAATCCGTGGCCCTTTCATCCGCGTGCTGGCCGGAAGCGCTGATCGGCGATCTCCCTGTGATCTATCCCTTCATCGTCAATGATCCCGGCGAGGCTGCGCAGGCCAAGCGGCGGATCGGCGCCGCCACCATCGGCCATCTGCCGCCGCCGCTCGAACAATCCGCGATACCGGAAGGCCTTCGCCGGCTCGAACGCCTGCTCGACGAATATTCGACCGCCGATGGTCTCGACCCCGCCCGCCGTCAGCGCCTGATCGCCGCGATCCGCGACGAGGCGCGGGCGGCCGGCCTCGAAGACGATCTTGGTATTGTAGCCTCGGCTGCGCCAGCCGAAGCCATCCCGCGGATCGATCGCTTCGTCTGCGATCTCAAGGAAAGCCAGTTCGGCGAGGGCCTGCACGTGTTCGGCCGCGGGGCCTGTGGCGATGCTGAGCGGGATGCGCTACGCATCGCGCTCGCAGGACAACGCGTGGCGCCGGGCCCGTCCGGCTCGCCCTATCGCGGACGCCAGGACGTGCTGCCGACGGGACGCAATCTCTTCGCCGTCGATCCGCGCGCCGTGCCGACGCCCTCAGCGCATGCGCAGGGCATCAAGCTCGCCGAAGAGCTGCTGCGTCGTCATTTGCAGGATCATGGCGACTGGCCGAACGGCCTCGTGGTCGATCTCTGGGGCTCGGCGACGATGCGCACCGCGGGCGAGGAGTTCGCGATGGCGCTGCATCTGGCCGGCCTCGCGCCGCACTGGGATCATGCCTCCGGCCGCGTCACCGGCTACGACATCATCGCGCCGGCTGAGCTCGGCCGTCCCCGAATCGACGTGACGCTACGCGTATCCGGCCTGTTCCGCGATGTATTCGCGGGCCTGGCGCAATTGTTCGAAGCTGCTTCCGAAGCGCTCGCATCGCGCGAGGAAGAGGGCGACGAAAATCCTTATCGCCATCGCGCTTCCCGTGTGTTCGCGCCGCGCCCCGGACAATACGGCGTCGGCCTTTCGGCCATCCCCGATGCGTTCACATCGGAGACGCGCGATGCGGCCGGCGAAGCCTGGCTATCGGCATCGTCGTGGGCGTTCTCCGCCGATGGCGAGATCAGGCCGGATCGTGCCGGTATCGAGCGGCGGCTCGCGTCTGCCGATGCGTTCGTCCACGCCCAGGATCTACCCGAGACCGATCTATTGCTTGCCGCCGATTATGCCGCGCACGAAGCCGGGGTCGCGGCAGCGGCCACGCATCTCGGCGCATCAGGGCCCTCGCTCTATCATCTCGACACGACGCGCCCCGACGAGCCGCATGCGCGCACACTCACCGAAGAAATTTCCCGCGTCGTCCGTGCCCGCGCCGCCAATCCGGCCTGGATCGCCGGCATGATGCGCCACGGTTTTCGCGGGGCAGCCGAGCTATCAGCGACGCTGGAGCATATGGCCACCTTTGCTCATCTCGCCGGCGCCGTGCCGCCGCATCTGTTCGATCTCTACTATGATGCGACGCTCGGCGACTGCGATGTCCGCGCCTTCTTGGCCCGCGAGAATCCGGCGGCGCTTGCCGTAATGGAAACCTGCTTCACGCGCCTGCACGAGGCCTCGCTCTGGCGGACGCGCCGCAATTCGATTGCGGCGGCGCTGAAGGAGGCGTCATGAGCGCGGCGTCGGTGAAGGGCTGGTGTCCCGGCGCGCTGCGGCCGATGCAATCGGGCGATGGGCTCGTGGTCCGCGTTCGCCCGTTCGGCGGCCGGCTCGATGCCACCCAGATTTCCGGGCTCGCGCATCTCGCCGAGCGCCACGGCAATGGTTTGATCGACGTGACCAGCCGCGCCAATCTCCAGATCAGGGGCGTCAGCGAGGCCAGCCACCGGCTGCTGGTCGACGGGCTCGCACAACTGACGCTGCTCGATCCCGATGCCGAGACTGAATCCCGGCGCAACATCCTGGTCACGCCGTTCTGGCGCGAGGGCGATGAGACCCAGGCGCTCGCCGCCGAGCTCGAAGAGGCATTGGCGGGCTCTGCGCTCGAGCTGCCGACGAAATTCGGCTTCGCCATCGATGACGGCACCTCGCGCGTGCTCGCGGGCAACTCCGCCGATGTACGGATCGAGCGTGACGCAGCCGGCGGCCTCCTCGTGCGCGCAGATGGCGCCGCGCTCGGTCGCAGCGTCGCGCGTGGCGAGGCCGTGAGCGCCGCACTTGCTGTCGCGCACTGGTTCGTCGCATCAGGCGTCAGGGACGGGCGAGGGCGCATGGCAACGCATCTTGCGACCGGGGCAAAATTGCCTGAGGCGCTGCGCGGCGAGGCGGAGCCTGCGCCGATCATGGCCGCGGCGCGTCCTGGCCTCTATCCGCAAGGGGCTATGGTCGGTGTCGCCTTCGGTCAGATGCTGCATACGACGCTCAATCAGCTCTCTGCTTGCGGGCATGCGCTGCGGATGACGCCGTGGCGGATGGTTTTGAGCGAGGGCAAGCGGACGATGCCATCGGCCCCTGGCTTGCTCACGGAGCCTTACGATCCGGCGCTGCGCGTCATTGCCTGCAGCGGCGCACCACGCTGCCGCGAGGCCCATGCCGATACGCGGGGGCTGGCGGCGGCGCTTGCGCAAAACATCGGTGGGGCCGCGCAGCTTCACGTTTCGGGCTGCGCCAAGGGCTGCGCCCATTCCGGCGCGGCCGCGATCACGCTGGTCGCGACGGCCAAGGGATTCGATCTCGTGCGCGGCGGCTCGACGCGCGACGAGCCGATCCTGCGCGGGCTCGACCGCGACGACATCGTTCGCGATCCCTCCATTCTGATGGGAGGGCACTGATGCCGCATATTTACGAGACCGATGGTGCGGCGATCTACCGACAATCCTTTGCCACTATACGGGCCGAGGCCGATCTGGCGCGCTTCACGCCTGAGGAGGAGCAGGTCGTGGTGCGGATGATCCATGCCGCCGGCATGGTCGGCCTCGAGGCACATATCCGCTTCACGCCGGGCATGGCAATCGCCGCGCGCGCGGCCTTGCAGAAGGGCGCGCCGATCCTGTGCGATGCGCGGATGGTGTCTGAGGGAATTACGCGCGCCAGATTGCCTGCGGCAAATGCCGTGATCTGCACGCTTGCCGATGAGACCGTTGCCGCGCTGGCGCGATCCATGCGCAACACCCGCTCGGCCGCGGCACTGGAGTTGTGGCGGCCGCATCTCGACGGCGCGATCGTCGCGATCGGCAATGCGCCGACCGCGCTGTTTCATCTGCTCAACATGCTTGAAGATCGCGACTGTCCGCGGCCGGCGGCGATCATCGGCTGTCCCGTCGGCTTCGTCGGCGCGGCTGAGTCAAAGGCCGCGTTGATGGCTGATCCGCCAGTGCCGGCACTCACCGTTGAAGGCCGCCTCGGCGGCTCCGCGATCACGGTCGCTGCCGTGAATGCACTGGCGAACCGGAGCGAATAGCCATGGGACGCATCATCTGCTGCGGTCTCGGCCCTGGCGATCCTGATCTGATGAGCGTGCGCGCCGATCGCACGGTGCGTGGCGCCAAGCACGTTGCCTATTTCCGCAAGAAGGGTCGGCCCGGGCAGGCGCGGCGCATTGTCGAGGGGATGCTGGCTGGCGACGTCACTGAATATCCCATGGAATACCCTGTCACGACCGAGATTGCCTTCGACAGCCCGGACTATGTCCAGCTTCTCGCCGGCTTCTACGACGAATGGGCGGAGCGCCTGGCGCGGCTTTCGCGTGCCGTCGACGTGGTCGTGCTCTGCGAGGGCGATCCCTATTTTTACGGCTCCTTCATGCACCTCCACACGCGCCTGCAGGGCCGCGTCGAGATCGAGGTGATTGCCGGCATTCCCGGCATGGTCGGCTGCTGGAATGGCGTCGGCCAGCCGATTGCCCTCGGCGACGACGTGACGACGGTGCTGATGGGCACGCTTCCTGAAGCCGAGCTCGAACGCCGCATGCGCGATTCCGATGCGGTTGTGATCATGAAGACCGGACGTAATCTTGCAAAAGTGCGGCGCGCGCTCGCGTCCGCCGGGCGGCTCAACGATGCCTGGCTGGTCGAGCGCGGCACCATGCCGGGCGAGCGCGTCGCGCGGCTTGCGGAGATCGAAGCCGCTGAGTGTCCTTACTTCGCGATCGTATTGGTGCACGGCAAGGGCCGGCTTCCGGACGCCGCCGAATGACGGGCACGCTGACCATCGCGGGCCTCGGCCCGGGTAGCGAGGCGCTGGTGACGCCGGAGGTGTCCGCCGCGCTCGCTGCCGCGACCGATATCTTGGGTTACGCGCCCTATGTTGCGCGTGTGCCGGCGCGACCCGGGCTCACCCTGCATCCCTCCGACAATCGCGAGGAGCTCCAGCGTGCGGCTGAAGCATTAAGGCTCGCGGCCGAAGGCGGCCAGGTCGTTATCGTCTCCTCCGGCGACCCCGGCGTCTTCGCGATGGCCTCGGCCGTGTTCGAGGCGCTCGAACGGGCGCCGCACTATCAGGATCTGCCGATCCGCGTGCTGCCTGGCATCACCGCGATGCTGGCCGCCGCCGCGCGCGCCGGTGCGCCGCTGGGCCATGATTTCTGTGCGATCAATCTCTCCGATAATCTGAAGCCGTGGACGGTGATCGAGAAGCGGCTGCGGCTTGCCGCGGAAGCGGATTTTTCGATTGCGATGTATAATCCGCGCTCGGCAAGCCGGCCGGAAGGATTTGGCCGCGCGCTGGCCGTGTTGAAGGAGGCTGGTTGCGGCGAGCGCCTCGTGATCTTCGCGCGCGCGATCAGCGCTTCCGACGAGAAGATCGCGACCGTGACGCTGAATGACGCGACGCCTGAGATGGCCGATATGCGCACGCTGGTCATCGTCGGCAATTCCCAGACGCGGCGCGTCGGCCACTGGGTCTATGCGCCGAGGCAGGTCCGATGACCGAGCCACTGCATCACCTCAGCGACGCTCTCCACCCGCAGCCGTTCAGGCAGCTTCGGTCGCGAGATCATGATCACGGGCAGGCCGAGGATGCGGGCCGCATCGATCTTGGCGCGGGCGCCGTCGCCGCCGGAATTGCGGGCGACGATCGAGGCGATGCCGCGCGTGCGCATCATCTCCAATTCGCCGTCAAGCGTGAACGGTCCGCGCGATACGATCACATCCGCGGCGAAGGGCAGGGGCGCTTCGGGCGGATCGACGAACCGCAGCGTGTAGGCGTGCTGTGGCTTCGTTGCGAACGGCGCGATGTGCTGACGGCCGATGGCGAGAAACACGTTGGCCGGCGCCTCGGGCAGCGCGGCGGCCGCTGCGTTGACATCGCCGACTTCAATCCAGATGTCGCCGGGTGCTTTCACCCAAGAAGCGCGCTCCAGCGCGATCAGCGGCGTACCGGTCTCCGCGCACGCGTCGATGGCATGACGGCTCATCTCGGCGGCAAAGGGATGCGTCGCGTCGATCACATGGGTGATGCGTTCGCTACGGATATAATCAGCAAGTCCGCTCACGCCGCCAAAGCCGCCGATGCGGGTCGGCAGCGGCTGATCGGCAGGCGCGCGCGTGCGCCCACCGTAGGAATACACCGCATCAATCCCTGCGCGCGCGATCTCCGCGGCGAGCAGGCTCGCATCGGCAATCCCGCCCAGAATAAGGGCGCGCATCATGGCTGATTCCTTGGCTGATCCCTGGCTGACCATCATCGGTATCGGCGAAGATGGCCTTGCCGGGCTGTCGGAAGCAAGCCGAAAGGCGCTTGCTGGCGCGGAAACCGTGTTCGGCGGTGAGCGCCATCTAGCGCTCGCGAATGCGGGGAGCCGTGGCCGCACCTGGCCAGTGCCATTTGATTCTGATGTCGTGCTCAGTTGCCGCGGCCGGCCGACTGCGGTGCTGGCTTCCGGCGATCCCTTCTGGTACGGCGCAGGTGCAGGCCTCGCCGAAAAACTCGGCGGCGGCGAGTGGATCGCACATCCCGCACCGTCGACCTTCTCGCTCGCCGCCGCGCGGCTGGGCTGGCGGCTCGAATCCGTCATCTGCCTCGGTCTTCATGCTGCGCCGTTCGAACGTCTTGTGCCGCATCTGGCGGACGGCGCTCGGATCATTTGTCTCGTGCGAGACGGCAAAGCTGCCGGCGATCTGGCGCGATGGCTGACGGAGCGCGGATGGGGTGTCTCGCCATTCTGGACTCTCGCCGCGCTTGGCGGACCCCATGAAAAAGTCGGCAAGTATCACGCGGAGACCTATACGCGTGCTCCCACTGTAAATCTGGTTGCTGTCGCCTTCGAGGCGAGGGGGGCGGACGGGCTGTCTCGCGGCTCAGGCCTCCCGGACGCTCTTTTTGCCCACGACGGTCAGATCACAAAACGGCCGGTGCGCGCCTTGGCGCTCTCAGTGCTCGGGCCGTGTCCTGGCAGGAGGTTGTGGGACATCGGTGCGGGTTCTGGATCAATCTCGGTGGAATGGGCATTGGGCGGCGGGTCTGCGATCGCTGTCGAGGCGCGCGAGGATCGTGCCGCCAACATCCGCAGCAATGCGGAAGCGTTCGGATTGGAACACAAGATCACGGTCATCGCAGGCACTGCGCCCGAAGCGCTCGCAACCTTGGACGCGCCGGATGCTGTTTTCATTGGTGGCGGTCTCGATCGCGCAATGTTCGATGCCGTCTGGTCGCGACTTGCGCCGGGGACACGGCTGGTTGCACATTCCGTGACGCTGGAGACGGAGGCATTGCTCGGCGAACTGCATCAACAGCATGGCGGCGAGCTGATGCGGGTCGAGATTGCGCATGCCGCTCCGCTCGGCCGTTACCGCGCGTGGGAGACGACGCGTCCGATGGTGCAATGGAGTACGGTCCGATGAAGGTCGCCGGGCTCGGATTCAAGAAGGAAGCGACGCTGGCCTCATTGCGCGAAGCGCTCGTGGCCGCAGGCGGCCCAGGCGGCCTCGCGGCCGTAGCGACCATCAGCGACAAGGCTGACGCGGAGGTGCTGAAGCAGCTGGCGCACGAGTGTGGCGTTCCGATCAAGGCTGTGCCAGCCGACGTGCTGGCATCCATCGAAACGCCGACGCAGTCGAAGCGGATCGCCGAAACGTTCGGCACAGGATCGGTCGCTGAGGCAGCAGCTCTCGCGGCCGCCGGCGTCCGCGCGCGATTGATCGCGACGCGCGCGATCTCGCAGGATCGCACCGCGACCGCCGCGATCGCGGAAGGAGACGGCCCATGACGGTGCACTTCATCGGCGCCGGGCCGGGCGCAGCCGATCTTCTCACGCTGCGGGGGCGCGATCTGATCGCGTCCTGTCCGGTCTGCCTCTATGCGGGCTCGCTGGTGCCCGAGGGCGTGCTGGCGCATTGCCCGCCGGGTGCGCGTATCGTCAACACCGCGCCGCTGTCGCTCGACGAGATCATGGCCGAGATTGCCGCCGCCCATGCCGAGGGCAAGGATGTCGCACGGCTGCATTCCGGCGATCTCTCGATCTGGTCGGCGATGGGCGAGCAGCTTCGCCGTCTGCGCGCGCTCGGCATTCCGGTCACGGTCACGCCCGGCGTGCCGTCCTTCTCCGCGGCCGCCGCGGCGCTCGAAACCGAACTGACACTGCCCGGTCTTGCCCAGTCAGTCGTGCTGACGCGCACACCGGGCCGGGCCAGCGCAATGCCCGAGGGCGAGAAGCTCGCGGCCTTCGCCGCGACCGGCGCCGTGCTCGCCATTCACCTGTCGATTCATCTGCTCGACAAGGTCGTTGCCGAACTCACCCCGCATTATGGCGGGGATTGCCCGGTCGCGATCGTCTGGCGCGCGAGCTGGCCGGACCAGCGCATCGTCCGCGCCACACTGGCAACGCTCGATGCCATTGTAGCTGCCGAGATGGAACGCACCGCGCTGATCCTGGTCGGCAGGACACTTGGCACCGCGGATTTCGACGAGAGCCGGCTTTATGCTGCTGAATACGACCGGCGCTACCGGCCCGTCGGCGCTGAGCCGCGCTTTCCGGAGGCGTCGTGATGGCGGCAGGCCTTGTCATCTCCGCGCCGGCCTCCGGCGTCGGCAAGACCACGCTGACGCTGGCGCTCGCGCGCGCCTGGCGCCATCGCGGCTTGAACGTGCAGTGTTTCAAGAGCGGCCCAGATTATATCGATCCGGCCTTCCACGCAGCCGCCACAGGCCGTGCTTCGGTCAACGTCGATAGCTGGGCGATGGACCGCGCGACGATCGAACATTTGGTGAGCCGTGGCAGCGACGCCGACATCGTGCTCGCCGAGGGCTCGATGGGCCTGTTCGACGGCGTCGCCGCGCGCGGTGTCACCGGCACCGGCGCCACCGCTGATATCGCGGAGATGCTGGGCTGGCCGGTGGTGTTGGTGATCGATCCCTCCGGGCAGGCGCAGACGGCCGCGGCGATCGCCGCGGGTCTTCGCGATTATCGCGCCGGCGTGCGCCTTGCGGGCGTCGTGCTCAATCGCGTCGCCAGCCCGCGTCACGAAGACCTTGTGCGGCGCGCGCTCAACGAGGCCGGCATCGCCGTGTTCGGCGCGCTGCCGCGCCATGCGGAGATCAGCCTGCCGAAGCGGCATCTTGGCCTTGTGCAGGCCGAGGAGCAGGCGGAGATCGGCAAGCTGATCGACGAGGCCGCGCGCTTTGTCTCCGAGCATGTGGATCTCGATGCGGTGCTGCGGTCGGCGACTTCCAGGTCGCCGCAAGGCGTAACGAATGGCCTGAACGTGATGCCGCCCGGCCAACGCATCGCGCTCGCCCGCGATGCCGCGTTCTCCTTCGTCTATCCGCACATGCTGGAAGCCTGGCGCGCGGCCGGCGCGGAGATCTCGACCTTCTCGCCGCTGGCGGATGAAGAGCCCGACGCCAGCGCCGATGTGTGCTGGCTCCCCGGCGGCTATCCCGAGCTTCACGCCGGAAAGATCGCGGCGAACATGCGCTTCCGCAGCGGCCTGCGCGCCTTCGCCGAGACGCGACCGGTGCACGGCGAATGCGGGGGGTATATGGTGCTCGGCACTGCTTTGACCGATGCCGAGGGTATCCGTCATGAGATGACGGGCCTGCTCGGTCTGGAGACGAGCTTTGCCAAGCGCCGCATGCATCTGGGCTATCGCCTTGCCGCGCTCGCGGCGCCGATGCCGGGGCATCAGGTTGGCGCGCGTTTGCGCGGCCATGAATTTCACTATTCGACGATCCTGGCCCAGCCAGACACGCCGCTGGCGGTCGTGCACGACGCAACCGGCGCGGTCATCGCCGAGACCGGCTCGCGGCGCGGCCACGCCACCGGCACGTTCTTTCATCTGATCGCGGAGGACCGGTGAGCGGCTTTGTTTCCTTCGTCTCCGCCGGCCCCGGCGATCCTGAATTGCTCACGCTCAAGGGCGCTGCGCGGCTGCGCGAGGCGGATGTCGTGCTCTATGACGATCTTGCCTCCGGCGCGATCCTCGATTTGGTGCGACCCGGGGCCAACCTCGTCGCTGTCGGGAAGCGGGCAGGGCGGCCGTCGACGAAGCAGCATCATGTCAACCGCCTGCTGGTTGACTACGCAGCCACGGGCGTCCGCGTCGTGCGGCTGAAATCGGGCGATGCCGGCATCTTTGGTCGACTTGAGGAGGAGCTGGAGACGCTGCGCGAGGCCGGCGTCGGCTATGAGATCATTCCCGGCGTCACCTCGGCCTGCGTCGCCGCCGCGCAAGCTGGCATCCCGCTGACACGTCGTCACACCTCGCGCCGGGTGCAATTCATGACCGGTGCCGATGTCACCGGCGAGCTGCCCCCAAATCTGAACTGGACCGCGCTGGCCGATCCCGATGCGACGACCGTGGTCTATATGGGCCGGAGAACCTTTCCGGCGCTGGTCGCGAAGCTGATCGAGCATGGCCTCTCGCCGAGCACGCCGGCATTGTTCGCGGAATCTCTCGGCCGTGCCGATGAGCGCCTGGTCCGCACCACTATTGTCGAGCTGGCCGATCAGCTGAGCCGCGGCGGTGCGGCCTCCACGGCCGCGGTCATCATGTTCGGCGCGCTGGCGGAGGGCGCATCGTCATGATGAAGCTGTCTCTGATCGGCATCGGTTGCGGCGATCCCGCGCAGCTCACGCAGGCTGCGATTGGCGCGATCAACGCGGCAGATCTGGTCCTGATCCCACGCAAGGGCGCCGCAAAATCCGATCTCGCCGATCTCAGGCGAACAATTTGCGCCGATGTGCTCACCAACGCCACCACGCGGATCGCCGAGTTCGATCTTCCTGTGCGTGACGCCAGCGAGGCTGACTACCGCAAGGGCGTGGACGATTGGCACGACGCGGTCGCCGCGAGCTGGTCGCAGACGATCGCCCATCATCTCGGCGGTGAGGGCAAGGCCGCGCTGCTGATCTGGGGCGATCCCTCGCTCTACGATTCGTCGCTGCGCATCGCGCGGCGGCTCAATCCGTTGCCAAACATCGAGGTCGTGCCGGGCATCACCTCGATCCAGGCGCTGTGCGCGGCGCATGCGCTGCCGCTCAACGATATCGGCGAGCCGTTTCTGGTGACGACGGGGCGGCGCTTGCGCGAAGGCGGCTGGCCTCAAGGCGTCGATACCGTCGTTGTGATGCTCGACGGCGGCACGGCGTTTCAGTCGCTGGATCCTGAAGGCCTTCACATCTGGTGGGGTGCCTATCTCGGTATGACCGACCAGATCATTCTGTCCGGCACGCTGGCCGAAGTGGGCTCGCGCATCGTTGCCGCGCGGCAAGACGCGCGCGAGCGTCATGGCTGGATCATGGACAGCTACATTCTCAAGCGCAGGCCATAAGCGAGGCAGCATGCTCCCCGAATGGATCACCCAGAAATGCCCCGAGATCTCCGCTGATCATCGCGAGGCGGCCATCGCGCGGCAGGCGCAACTGACGAAACCGACCGGGGCGCTCGGCCGGCTCGAGCAGCTCGCGATCGAGCTTGCGGGCCTGCAGGCGAGCGAACGTCCGCGCGCGACGCGCGTGCCGATCATCATCTTCGCCGGCGATCACGGCATCGTCGCACAGGGCGTGTCGGCCTATCCGCAAGCCGTTACCATCGCGATGATGGCGAACTTTGCGTCCGGAGGTGCTGCAATCTCGGTGCTGGCGCGTGAGCTGGGCTCCAGCCTGGAAGTGGTCGACGCCGGCACGCTGGCCGAGGACGCGTTGCCGGGCATCGTCACCGACAAGCCGCGCCACGGCACGCGCGATTTCAGCGTTGAGCCTGCGCTCACGCCGGCGGAGCTGGCATTTGCCTTCGAGGCCGGCCAGCGCGCAGTAGCGCGGGTGAAGGCCAGTCAGCCCGATCTGCTGATCTTCGGTGAAATGGGCATCGGTAACACCACAACGTCTGCGGCGATGGCCGCAAGCCTGCTCGGCATCAGCGCCGAGGAGATCGCGGGCAGTGGTACCGGCGTCGATGCGGCGGGCCGCGCGCACAAGGTGCGCGTGATCGAGGCCGCGATCGCGCGTCATGGCGTGGCGGGCACCTCGCCCGAGAAGATCCTGTGTGCCGTCGGCGGCCTCGAGATCGCGGCCATTTCCGGCGCGATCATCGCGGCCGCGCAGGCGCGCATTCCCGTGCTGATCGACGGTTTCATCGTCTCGGTCGCAGCACTGGCAGCAGTGCGGCTCAACCCGTCGTGCCAGCCGTTCCTGCTGCCGTCGCATCAATCGGCGGAGCAGGGGCATCGGCTGGTGCTGCGCGCACTAAACGTGCAGCCCTTGATCAGCCTCGATCTCAGGCTTGGCGAGGGCTCGGGCGCCGCGATCGCGTTGCCGCTGGTGCGATCGGCCTGCGCGCTCCACAACGACATGGCAACGTTCGCGCAGGCCAATGTGCCTGACAGGCCTAGCTGACTCGCTGATTGACCGACACGACACGCCAGCCGGTCGCGAGCCGGTCGATCCTGGTTAGCGACAGCGGATCGATCACGAAGCGCAAGGCGGCTGGCGGCGTCAGGTCGAGCGCGATGCAGAGCGCGGCGCGGATGGTGCCGGAATGCACGACCAGCGCTGCCGAACCCGCGCCGATCCGTGCGAGACCCAGCCGGACGCGCGCGATCTGATCCTCAAAGCTTTGACCGCCCGGCGGCCGTCCTTTTGCGGGATCGCTCCAGAACCGCGCATAGGCCTCGCCACCGCTGCGAGCGAGCTCGTCATGCCGCCGGCCGGTCCAATCGCCAAAATCCTGCTCGCTGAATTCAGCCACCAGCTCGGGCGCGAGCCCCAGCGCCCGCGCCGTCTCGACCGTGCGTCGGGCCGGGCTCGCATAGCTCGCCGCATCGCGCGGCAGGCACAGACGCAGCGCCTCCAGCTGCGCGTGATCGCCGAGGTCGGCGGGCGCGTCATTGGCGTGGATGGCCCCTGCGATGCCGTCGACGGGGGCATGCCGTATCAGCCAGAGGAAGGTCTCGCCTTCCATGCAGATCTCCCGGGGAAATTGGCCGCTGCGGCAATATCGCCGCATCGGCACATTGACTCTGTCTTTGCCGTAATCCTAGATGCTCGCGACGGTTTCCCCGAAAGGGGATGAAAAGGGAATGCGGTGCGGGGACGTTGTCCCCAACGCCGCAGCTGCCCCCGCAACTGTAAGCGGTGAATCCTTCGTCACAAGCCACTGGGTCCTCGGTCCCGGGAAGGCGACGAAGCGGTCACGACCCGCGAGCCAGGAGACCTGCCGTCAGCCGTGGTCACACGCGAAGATGTCGGTCGGGGAGTACAGACATTCGGCTTCATCGGAGGGCTTATAGCCTGATGATGGGACCTTGGTTCGCGGTGACGTGCCACTGACGTCACACCGAGGTCCAGGACCGTGTCTTCCATCCGTATCGTACGACCGCGCCGCTTTCTGCTGGCGTCCGCCGCTCTCACATCTCTTGCCGCCGCCGATATGCCCGCTGCGCTCGCGCAGCAGGCCGGCCAATCTCTGCCACCGGTGGAGGTGTCGCCCCCGCAATCCCGCAAGCAGGCAAAACCGCCGGCGCGGGACGCGGCAAGCGGACGCCGCGCGACTGCGCGCAGGCCTGTCGCCGTAGCGGCGGTGGCAAAGCCAGTTGCGCCGAACGCTGCGGTGCCGACGCCGCTCAATAGCAACGCCGTTGCCGAGAGCGCTTCGCGCCTCGGCCTGACGGTGCGGCAGACGCCTGCGACCGTCGAGGTGATCTCCGCCGAGACCATGCGCGAGCAGGGCTACCGCACCGTCTCCGACGTTGCGCAAGGCGCGGTCGGCGTCACCGCCGGCGACAATCCTGCCGAGCCCTCGGCCTTCTCGATGCGCGGCTTCACCAACAGCCAGATCAACACGCTCTACAACGGCATCAAGATCGGCCCGCAGAACATGACTTCGCGGATCATGGACACGGCCAACCTTGAAGCCGTGGAGATTCTCAAAGGCCCGGCCTCTCTGATATCGGGCGAGGGTGCCGCCGGCGGCGCAATCAATTTCGTCACCAAGCAGCCGCACACGGGGCCGATCCGGAACGAAGCCGATTTCTCGTACGACTCGCTGAACTCGTTCCGCGCGCATTACGGCTCGGGCGGCAGCACCAATGTGCAGGGGCTGGACTATCGCTTCGACGTCAGCCGTTCCTCGCTCAACGGCTTTGCCGACGACACCAACACCAAGACGTTCGACGTCTCGGGCCAGCTCAATTACCGCATCTCCGACAGCCTCAAGGTCTGGGGCGCGATCGAGTATCGCGAGGACCGCGGCAAGGCCTATTGGGGCGCGCCGCTAGTACCCGTGGCCTTTAGCAGCTCGCATGCGACGGCAGGCATCGTCTCGGGCACTTATGTCTCGAACTCCAACGGAACCAATCTCGGCCCCGTTACGATCGATGATCGCACCTTAAATACCAATTACAACGTGCTCGACAACCGCAACGTGGCACAGGAAGTCTGGCTGCGCGGCGGCTTCGAGCTGAAGCTGGCACCCGACCTGACATTAAAGAGCCAGGCCTATGCTTACGGCGCGGAGCGATCGTGGTTCAACAATGAGGTCGAGGCGTTCAACGCCACGACGAATACAGTGGATCGCAGCCGTTTCTATGTCGCGCACAGCCAGCGCTTGGTCGGCAACATCACCGACCTGACCTGGGACTCGAACATTGCTGGCCTCGACAATCGTCTCGTCACGACGCTCTCGTCGAGCTATCTCGATTTTGTCCGGCCCGGTGCGGCCAATTTTCCTGGCGATTCCGTCGATCTCGTCGATCCCGATCGCGGCTTCTACGGCCTGCTCACGACCAAAGAGCAGACTGCGCGTATCGACAACGAGGCCCTGTCGTTCGAGGACCGGCTGAAGCTGACACGGACTTTTGCGCTGATCGGCGGCCTGCGCGTCGAGCATATCGGGCTCGATCGCAACTCGACCGACGTCGTCGGTCTGGAGAACGCCGGCTTTCCGTTCCCGAAATCGTGGGCACCCGTCACGGGGCGCATCGGCTACACCTGGGAAGCGGTTCCGGGCCTGACGTTCTTCAGCCAGTACGCCACCGGCGCCGACATCTCGGCCAACAACATCTTCCTGCTGGGACCGACCCAACCGCTCGACCTCACCACCGCGCGCACCTATGAGACCGGCGTCAAGCATGTGCTCTGGGATAACAGGGCGGAGTGGTCATTCTCGGCCTACGATATCGTGCGCAAAAATGTCTATGCCGCAGCCGGCGGCCAGACGCTCAACATCGCGGGACGGCAGGACTCAAAGGGCGTCGAGCTCGCCGGATCGATCCGCCCGATCGAGCCTTTGCGTCTGTGGGGCAACATCGCCTATGTCGATGCGCGCTATGCCGACTATGATTTCGTCGGCGGCTCGTTCTCGGGCAACACGCCGCCGAACGTACCGCGCATTGTCGCCAATGCCGGCGCGTCCTGGCGGTTCCTCACGCCATGGCCGGTGGAGATCGGCATCACCGGTCGTCATGTTGGCGATCGCACCAACAGCGACGCCAACACCGTGACGATGAATGCGTACACGGTGGGAGACCTCTACGCCTTCGTCGATATTCCCAAGGCGGTCTTCAATGCCGTCGACCAGGCCCGCCTGACCTTCCGGGTGCGTAACTTCACCGACAAGCACTACGCGATCTGGGGCGACCCGTTCTATCCCGACCAGGTCCTCTTGGGCGCACCGCGGACCTACGAGATCTCCGCTGCGTTCAAATGGTGAGGCCATAAACGCATGATGGCCGCGATTGTCCTCTTGCACCGCTGGCTTGGGATCGCGTTCTGCCTGATGTTCGCGATGTGGTTTGCGAGCGGAATCGTGATGCATTTCGTTCCGTTTCCGTCGTTGACCGAGGCGGAGCGCCTTGCCGGCCTGGCGCCGGTGGAGCGCGGGCCGGCCGTCATGGCTGTTGCCGATGCCGTGACCGCGAGCGGAATCACCGGCGCCACGCGCGTTCGCTTGATCCAGCGCGGCGACGGGTCGGTCTATGTCGTGTCGGGACCGTCGCGCGTGCGGGCTGTCCATTCGTCAGACGGGGCCGCCGCGTCGGTGGAGTTTCCCGATACCGCGCTCGCCATTGCGCAAGACCATGCCCGCCGACGCGGGCTCGATGCCGCACGCGCCACGATCGTTGCGCGCGCGGACTACGATCAATGGAGCGTCCCCAACGGCTTCGATCGCCACCGGCCGCTGTTCCGCATCGCTCTCGGCGATGCGGCCGGAACGGAAGTCTACGTGTCGTCGCGCACCGGTGAGGTCGTACTGGACACAACCCGCAGCGAGCGTGGCTGGAATTGGGTCGGCAGCGTCCTGCACTGGATCTATCCAACGGTTCTCAGGAGCAACTGGGCGCTGTGGGATCGCGTGATCTGGACGCTGTCGCTGTTGGCCTTGATCGGGGCAATGTTCGGCGCGGTGCTCGGTGTGATCAGGATCAGGATTCGCGGACGCCAGATCTCGTCGCCTTACCGCGGCTGGCACGCGCTGCACCACATCATCGGGCTCTTTTCGACTATGTTCGTGTTGGCCTGGATCTTCAGCGGCTGGCTCTCCATGGATCACGGCCGGCTGTTCTCACGCGGGCAATTGACCGCGGCTGAGGCGAGCGTGACGAATGCGGTGCCGGACTGGCGCTCGGCTCCATCTTTCGATCAGCGGCCGCTATCGACGTCATCCCGTGAAGTCGAATGGTTCGCCTTCAACGGCAGCGCCTATCGGCGCGATCGGACAGACCTTGGCAGCCAGACCCTGATCAAAGCAGGCGAGCCAGCCCGCGATCGGCAGATGGCATTCCTGGAGGAGCAGGACGTCTCCAGCCTGACACCACGTTTGGCGGCCGGATGTGACGCGGCGTCCGTTCTTGCCGACAACGACGCCTATCCCGCCCGTCCCATCGTCCCCGGTGCGCCCGTCTATCGCTCCCGCTGCGGCGATCTCTGGTTCGACATCGATGGTGCCGATGGCAGCATCGTGCAGCGGCTCGATGCCTCGCGGCGGGCCTATCGCTGGGCCTACAGCGCGCTGCACACGCTCGATCTCCCCGTTCTCATGGCGCATCCGCGCCTGCGCGATGGCCTGATCGTCGGACTTTGCGCACTGGGCCTGGTGTTTTCCGTCACCGGCATCGCGATCGGCTGGCGCCGTTTGCGGGCGACATTTGCGACCAAAGCGGCATGACGCGCCATTAAGTGTTTCGGGTCACGGCGCGCGCCGACAGCGTAACGACGCACATCAGCGCGGCGAGCATCCAGAACGCCGCCGGCAATCCGACGGCATGGGCGACAAAACCGATGCCGGCAGGGCCAATCAGAACGCCGGCATAGCCGGCGGTGGTGATCGACGCCACCGCGAGCCCGGTGGGCATGGCCGTTTGCCGCGCCGCGCCGCGGAACAGCACCGGCACGAGGTTCGACGCGCCGAGGCCGATCAGCAGGAAGCCGGCGATGGCAACGGACGCGCTCTGTGCCAGCAGCAGCACGGCAAGGCCCGCGACCGCAAGCAGGCTTCCCCCGATCAGTGTCGCCCGATCGCCAATCCGTGCCACGACGGCATCGCCGCCAAGCCGGCCGGTGGTCATCGCGATCGAGAACACGATGTAGCCGATGCCGCCTCGCGCCTCGCTGACGAGGCCTGCGTCGATGACGAGCAGTGCGCCCCAGTCGAGCATTGCGCCTTCGATCAGGAAGGTGACGGCCGCGAGTAGCGCCAGCAACAGCACGATGCCGTGCGGCAGCACGAATAGCGGGCCTTCCTGCGCCTGAGCCCTTCGCAGGAGGCGCGGCCAGGTTATCGCCATCGCGATCAGCATCAGCGCGGAACAGATCAGGGCGCTTCCGAGCGGCCCAAGATGCAGCGACAACAGCGCCGTCATCACCGCGGATCCGGCGAAGCCGCCAATGCTGAAGAGTGCATGGAAGCCCGACATCAAAGGCTCGCTCGCCGCGCGTTCGACCTCGACAGCATGAATGTTCATGGCGACATCGATCGAGCCGAGCGCACCACCGAACGCGAGCAGCGTCAGCGCCAATGCCACGGGCGTGCCGGCGACGATCAGCAGCGGCAAGATCAGGGCAAGGCCGATCCCGCCGGCGATGATGATCGGCTTGGTGCCGTAACGTGCGCTCAGGATACCGGTCGCGAGCATCGCGAGGACCGAGCCGATGCCGAGGCTGAGCAGCAGCAGGCCGAGGACGGCGTCGTCGACCGCGAGCCGCGCCTTCGCGAACGGGACCAGCGGCGCCCAGCACGCAAGGCCAAATCCGGCGACCAGGAACGAGAGGCGCGTGGCGAGCCGCGTCGCTGGCCGGTCGGCTGAGGTCATCGATGGACTCCGGGAGGGAAGCGCGCGGGTGAGGGGTGTGCTTAGATCATCAACGGGAAGCGAAGGCCAGAGTTCCGGCAGCGCGGTGAGTTGACGTTTTGTATCATTGTGATGTCGTTCCTTGCGCGGTCACCTGCTCGGTCAACCCCCGCACATCAGAACATTCCATTTTACCGAAGTTCGGATTTGTCGCATATATCGGCCGTCGCGCGAGCCGCGGATGGCGGTGATGGACCCTAGGGGCACAAATAAATGGAAGCTGCGCTGACCGCTGTGCATAGCTCGTAGGCATCCGACGATCGGATATCGCGATTCGAGCGCCTGCAAATTAGCCAAACGGTTCGTTTGCTCCGAGTGCGGCGCGGCGAAAGTCGCTATTCGCACGGAAAAATCCGTGGCGCGCTGCACGTTTCTCCCTACACTTGCGTGCTCATTCCGCGGGCAGTTCGGCCCGCCGTGATGGTCGCGAGCCGCACCTTCTAGGCGTGCATCATCATCTCCGCGCCCGAGGGTTTATTGTGGTGCGGCTGCAGGTGCCAAACGGGAAAGGCGGACGGCATGAAAGCTGCTTGGCTGGAAAAGCGTCGCTCGGCCACGTTATGCTGCGCGCCGACCCGCCATTGAAGCTGCGATCGTCAGCCTCGCCAAAAAAAGTCGTCAAGAAATCAGGATATCGCTGATGCGTCTCGTCACAGTTGCCGCCGCCCAGATGGGCCCGATTCAGAAGGCCGACAGCCGCGAGGCCGTGGTCAAGCGCATGATCGCGCTGATGGACGAGGCGAAAGCTAGGGGTGCTGATCTCATCGTCTATCCGGAACTGGCGCTGACGACATTCTTCCCGCGCTGGTATGTCGAGGACCGCGCGGCATTCGACAACTGGTTCGAGCGCGAGATGCCGAATGCGGCGACCAAGCCGCTGTTCGAGCGCGCGGCGCAGCACAGAATCGCGATGAATTTCGGCTATGCCGAGCTGACGCCCGATGGCCACCACTTCAACACGGCCGTTCTGACCGACAAATCCGGCAAGATCGTCGGCAAATATCGCAAGGTCCATTTGCCCGGTCATGTCGAATACGAGGCACATCGATCGCATCAGCATCTGGAGAAGCGCTATTTCGAGCCGGGCGATCTCGGCTTCAATGTCTGGCGCGAGCTCGGCGGCATCATTGGCATGGCGATTTGCAACGATCGCCGCTGGCCCGAGACCTATCGCGTCATGGGCTTGCAGGGCGTCGAGATGGTGCTGATCGGCTACAACACGCCGTCGGTGAATGCGGAGCGAGGCGAGGAGGGTGTCGAGAAGCGCCTGTTTCACAACCGCCTCTCCGTGCAGGCCGGCGCCTATCAGAACGCGACCTGGGTGGTTGCCGTCGCCAAGGCCGGCGTCGAGGACGGGCATGCGCTGTTCGGCGGCAGCCTGATCGTCGATCCCAATGGCGAGATCGTCGCTGAAGCAAAGACCGACGGTGATGAGGTTCTGGTCCATGCTTGCGACCTCGATGCCACCACCTTCGGCAAGACCACGATCTTCGATTTCGCCCGGCACCGCCGCATCGAGCATTACGGCCTGATCACCAGCCGGACCGGCGCGGTGCCGCCACCGGCGAAGTGACGCCACCGGTCTTCCCGCAAGCTGACGACCACGATGGAGTGCCCCGTGACAGAACCCACCTACGACCTCATCATCCGCGGCGGGCGCGTCGCCACCACGACCGACGTGTTCGAGGCCGACGTCGCCATCTCCGGCGAGGCCATCGCTGCGATGGGCCGCGGCTTGCCGCCAGCCAAGCGCGAGATCGATGCGCGGGGCAAGCTGGTGCTGCCGGGTGGCGTCGACAGCCACGCGCATATCGAGCAGCTCTCTGCGGCCGGAATCATGAATGCCGACACGTTTGAGAGCGCGACCGTATCGGCAGCCTTTGGCGGCACCACCACGGTGATTCCATTCGCGGCCCAGCATGTCGGGATGAAGCTGCCGCAGGTGGTGGAGGACTATCACGCGCTCGCCAGGAAGGGCGCCGTGATCGACTACGCCTTTCACATGATCATCGCGGACGCGACCAAGGAAACGGTCGAAGAGCACATTCCCGCGCTGGTGAAGCAGGGGCATGCGTCGATCAAGATCTTCATGACCTATGACCGGCTCAAGGTCGATGACGAGCCGCTGCTCGATATTCTCCTGGCGGCGCGCCAGTCCGGCGCGATGCTGTGTGCGCATGCGGAGAACCACGGCATCATCGCCTGGATGGTGAAGCGCCTGCTTGCACGCGGCTACACGATGCCGAAATACCATGCCGTCAGCCACGCCCGCGTGTCGGAAGCAGAAGCCTTCACGCGGCTGATCGGCATGGCGGCGCTGCTCGACCAGCCGATCATGATCTTCCATGTCTCGACCGCTGAGGGTGCCAGGGTGATCCGTGATGCGCGCGGGCAGGGGTTGAAGGTGTTCGCGGAGACCTGTCCGCAATATCTGTTCCTCACTGCTGGCGATCTCGACAAGCCCGGCGCGGAAGGCGCGAAGTGGATGTGCAGCCCGCCGCCGCGCACGCATGCCGACCAGGAAGCGCTGTGGCAGGCATTGTCGCTCGGCGATCTCCAGACCATTTCGTCGGATCACGCGCCGTATCGCTTTGACGAGACCGGCAAGCTGCGCGCCGGCCCCAATCCGAACTTCAAGCAGGTCGCCAATGGCCTGCCGGGACTCGAGCTGCGCTTGCCGCTGCTGTTCGACGCGATGGTCTCGAAAGGACGCCTGGGTCTCGAAAAATTCGTCGAGCTGACCGCGACGGCGCCCGCCAAGATCTACAATCTGCATCCGCGCAAAGGCTCGATCGCTGTCGGCGCCGATGCCGATATCGCGATCTGGGATCCCAATCGCGAGACCGTCATCGCCGACGAGATGATGCACGATCTCGCCGGCTACACGCCGTTCGCTGGACGCAAGCTGAAAGGCTGGCCGGTGTCGGTGCTGTCACGCGGCCGGCTGATCGTCGACGGCGGCAAATGCCTCGCCAGTGCGGGCAGTGGCCAATTCCTGGCGCGCAGCGGCGGCGAGGCGGCGAAGCCGACCGGCCGGCTCGTCGCGGACATGGATCCGGAGCGGAATTTCGGAGCCAGACTGCTGTGATCGCGCGCCCCGCGCGATGAAGATCGTTGTCCGTGCAGCTGCGCAGCGACAGCCGGAAGTCGCCAATATCCTGCTAGCGAGGAACGGTTGCTGGCATACCATTTGCAAGCCAATGGGCTCTGTTTCACCTCGCTTTGGCCAATGAACGGCCGGCATCACGGCATGATTGGGAGGATTTTATGGATCGCAGGACCGTATTGAAGGGACTGGCCGGCGCGAGCGGTCTGGCGTTGACCGGTGGCCTCTCGGCTCCGGCGATCGCGCAAGGCGCCTCAGCCCGCACCCTGCGTTTCGTGCCGCAGGCCAATCTCGCCAATTTCGATCCCATCTGGGGCACCCAATATGTCGTGCGCAATGCGGCGGCCCTGGTCTGGGACACGCTCTACGGCGTCGATTCCTCGCTCGTACCACAACGCCAGATGGTCGAATCCGAGGAAGTGACCGACGACGGCATGACCTGGACGTTCAAGTTGCGTTCGGGCCTGAAATTCCATGACGGCGAGCCGGTGCTGAGCAAGGACGTCGTCGCGAGCCTCAATCGCTGGGCTGCGCGCGATCCCATGGGCCTGATGCTCAAGGCGATCCAGCAGGAGCTCACAGCCGTCGACGACCGCACCTTCAAATGGGTCCTGAAGCAACCCTTTCCGAAGATGCTCTATGCGCTTGCCAAGAACAATTCGCCTTGCGCCTTCATCATGCCGGAGCGCATCGCGCAGACCGATCCGTTCAAGCAGATCTCGGATTATGTCGGCTCCGGCCCGATGAAGTTCTTGACGGGCGAGTGGGTGCCGGGCGCGAAAGCGGTGTTCGAAAAATTCGCCGACTATGCGCCGCGGCAAGAGAAAGCGTCCTGGCTCGCGGGCGGCAAGCAGATCCTTGTCGATCGCGTCGAATGGGTGATCATGCCGGATCCGGCAACCGCAGCGGCGGCGTTGCAGAATGGCGAGATCGACTGGTGGGAAAACCCGATCGCCGATCTCGTTCCGGTGCTGAAGAAGAACAAGAACATCAATGTCGATATCGGCGACCCCCTCGGCAATATCGGCTCCTTCCGCATGAACTTCCTGTATCCGCCCTTCAACGACGTGCGCGCGCGGCGCGCCGTGCTGATGGCGATGAGCCAGGAAGACTACATGCGTGCGCTCGTTGGCGACGACGACTCGCTGTGGAAGCCGCTGCCCGGCTTCTTCACGCCAGGTACGCCGCTTTACACCGAAATGGGCGGTGACATCCTGAAGGGCAAGCGTGACCTTGATGCCGCCAAGAAGCTGCTTGCGGAGAGCGGCTATTCCGGTCAGCCGGTGACGTGTCTCGTCGCGCAGGACCAGCCGATCACCAAGGCGATGGGCGATGTGACGGCCGATCTTTTGAAGAAGCTCGGCATGAATGTCGACTTCGTGGCGACGGATTGGGGCACGGTCGGCTCGCGCCGCGCACAGAAGACGCCGCCGGGACAGGGCGGCTGGAACATGTTCCACACTTGGCATGCAGGCGCGGACTGCATCAATCCTGCGCCCTACACCGCCATTCGGGCCAATGGCGACAAGGCCTGGTTCGGCTGGCCGACCAGTGCCGGCACGGAGAAGGAGGTCACGTCCTGGTTCGAAGCCAAGAATTTCGACGAGGAGAAGGCCGCAATCGGCCGTCTTAACAAGGCGGCGATGGATGACGTCGTCTACGCGCCGACCGGTTTCTTCCTGAGCTACACCGCGTGGCGCAAGAACGTGTCCGGTGTCACCAAGGGGCCGCTGCCGTTCTTCTGGGGCGTGTCGAAGACCGCATGATCCTGCGCTGAGGCCAGATGCTCTCCTACATCCTCCGGCGCATCGTCGCCACCTTGCCGGTGATGGCGATTGTCGCACTGTTCGTGTTCGGCCTGCTTTACATCGCGCCGGGTGATCCGGCCGTGGTGATCGCGGGCGACCAGGCGAGCCCGGAGGATGTGGAGCGCATCCGCCAGAGCCTTGGCCTCGACCGGCCGTTCCTGATCCAGTTCGGAAGCTGGGTGTGGCGTCTTATGCACGGCGATCTCGGCACCTCGATCTTCACCAACCTGCCGGTGTCCACGATGATCGGGCAGCGTCTCGGACCGACACTGTCTTTGATGATGGTCACGCTGCTGCTCACGATCGTCGTCGCGGTGCCGCTAGGCGTCGTCGCGGCGTGGAAGGCCGGCAGCTTCATCGATCGGGCCATCATGGGCTTTGCCGTGTTCGGCTTCTCGCTGCCTGTCTTCGTCGTCGGCTACTTCCTGGCCTATGTCTTCGCGCTCCAGCTCGAATGGCTCCCCGTGCAGGGCTATACGCCGCTCAACCGGGGCTTCTGGCCCTGGCTGCAGAATTTGATCCTGCCGGCAATCGCACTCGGCTGCGTCTATATCGCGCTGGTCGCGCGCATCACCCGTGCCGCCATGCTCGAAGTATTGCAGCAGGACTATATCCGCACCGCCAAGGCGAAGGGCCTCGGGCAGGGCGGCATCCTGTTCATTCACGCGCTGAAGAACGCTGCGGTACCGATCGTCACCGTGATCGGCATCGGCATCGCGCTACTGATCGGTGGCGCGGTCGTGACCGAGAGCGTGTTCGCGATCCCAGGCCTCGGCCGCCTCACCATCGATGCGATCCTGCGGCGCGACTATCCGGTCATTCAGGGCATCGTGCTGCTGTTCAGCTTTGTCTACGTCCTTGTCAATCTGATGATCGACGTCACCTACACGCTCGTTGACCCGAGGATCCGCTATTGACCGACACGACCGTCAATCCGCAGGTGCTGCCGGCCGGCCTCGTGCTTGCGCCGCAATTGCCTGACATCCTCCGGCCGGTCACGATCCGCCGTGGCTTTATCGGGTTCTTGCGCAGCCATCCCACCGTCGCAATCGGCGGCGTGCTGCTGCTGATGCTCGTCCTGATCGCGGTTTTTGCGCCGTATCTGTGGACGGTCGACCCGACTGCGCTCGCGCCTGCCAAGCGCACGAGGGCGCCGTCGGCAGTCTTCTGGTTCGGCACCGACGCGCTGGGCCGCGATATCTATTCACGCGTGCTGTTCGGCGCACGGGTCTCGCTGACGGTCGGGCTGTCGGTCGCGATCTTCGCCTCCGCGGCCGGTCTTGCCATCGGCATGGTCTCGGGCTTCGTCCGCTGGGCCGACGGCATCTTGATGCGCTTCATGGACGGCTTGATGTCGATCCCGCCGATCCTGCTCGCGATCGCGCTGATGGCGCTGACGCGCGGCAGCGTCGGCAACGTCATCCTGGCAATCACCGTCGCCGAGATCCCGCGCGTCTCGCGCCTCGTCCGCAGCGTGGTACTGTCACTGCGCGAGCAGCCTTATGTGGATGCGGCGGTCGCATGCGGCACGCGCGCGCCGATGATCATCGTGCGCCACATCCTGCCCAACACGGTCGCGCCGATGCTGGTGCAGGCGACCTATATCTGCGCCAGCGCCATGATCACCGAGGCGATCCTGTCCTTCATTGGCGCCGGCACGCCACCCACCATTCCGTCCTGGGGCAACATCATGGCCGAGGGGCGCGCACTATGGCAGGTCAAGCCCTACATCGTGTTCTTCCCGGCGGCGTTCCTGTCGATCACCGTGCTCGCCGTGAATCTGCTCGGCGATGGCCTTCGCGATGCGCTCGATCCGCGCATGGCCAAGCGTCTCTGACGGGGGCTGATCGCGATGGCGTTGTTAGAGGTCGAAAATCTCCAGACCCATTTCCGTACCCCCAGCGGCATCAACCGCGCGGTGGACGGTGTGTCCTTTCATGTCAATGAGGGCGAGACGCTCGCCGTTGTCGGCGAGTCCGGCTGCGGCAAGTCGGTTACCTCGATGTCGCTGATGCGGCTGATCCCGGAGCCGCCGGGCAGGATCGCGGGCGCGATCCGCTTCGCCGGCAAGGATCTGCTGCGGATGTCCGACCGCGAGATGCGGGCCATCAGGGGCAACGACATCTCGATGATCTTCCAGGAGCCGATGACGAGCCTCAACCCGGTTCTGACCGTCGGCCGCCAGATCCGCGAGACGCTGATGATCCATCAGGGCCTGGATAAGCAGGCGGCAGAGACGCACGCGATCGAGATGCTGACGCTCGTCGGCATTCCCGAGCCGAAGCGGCGCGTCCGCGAATATCCGCACCAGCTCTCCGGCGGCATGCGCCAGCGCGTGATGATCGCGATTGCGCTCGCCTGCAATCCAAAGCTCCTGATCGCCGACGAGCCGACCACCGCGCTCGACGTCACCATCCAGGCGCAGATCCTCAAGCTGATGCTCGATCTGAAGCGTCGTGTCGGCGCCGCGATCATCCTGATCACCCACGATCTCGGCGTCGTTGCCGAGATCGCCGAGCGCGTCATGGTGATGTATGCCGGCCGCAAGGTCGAGGAGGCGCCGGTCGCCGAGCTGTTCCGCTCGCCGCGCCATCCCTATACGCAAGGATTGCTCGGCGCGGTGCCCAAGCTCGGTTCGTCGCTCGCCGGCACCACGACGCGGCTCGCTGAAATTCCAGGGCAAGTGCCCGATCTGCGCAAACCGATCGCCGGCTGCGTCTTCGCCGGCCGCTGTGCGCTGGCGACCGATCTGTGCCGGCAATACGCGCCGGGCCTCGAAGAGAAGGGCCCGGGCCATATCGCGGCCTGCCACTACGCATCCAAGGGAGCCGTCGCGGCATGAGTGTCCCTCTGCTCCAGGTCAACGACCTCAAGAAACATTTTCCAGTCAACAAGGGCCTGTTCGGGCGACAAACCGAATTCGTTTATGCCGTGGACGGCGTGTCGTTCGAGATTGCGCGTGGCGAGACGCTGTCGCTGGTCGGCGAATCCGGCTGCGGCAAGTCGACGGTCGGCCGCGCGATCCTGCGGCTGTTCGATGTGACCTCGGGCCAGGTTGTCCTCGACGGTCAGCGTATCGACGACGCACATCCGAGCACGATGCGCCAGCTGCGGCAACGCATTCAGGTCGTCTTTCAGGATCCATTCTCCAGCCTCAATCCGCGCATGCGGGTGCGCGACATTCTGGCCGAGCCGATCCGCAATTTCGGCCTCGCCAAATCGGCAACCGATCTCGAGACGCGCGTGACCGCGCTGATGGACACGGTGCGCCTGCCGCGCGAGGCGCTGAACCGCAGACCGCACGAGTTCTCCGGTGGCCAGCGCCAGCGCATCGGCATCGCCCGGGCGCTCGCGGCTGAGCCCGAGCTGATCGTCTGCGACGAGGCTGTCTCTGCGCTCGACGTCTCGGTCAAGGCGCAGATCGTCAATTTGCTGCAGGATCTGCAGCGCGAGTTTGGCCTTGCATTGCTGTTCATCAGCCATGATCTCGCAATCGTCGAACACATGACCCACCGCGTCGCGGTGATGTATCTCGGCAAGATCGTCGAGATTGCGCCACGCCGTGAGATCTTTGCAGCACCCCGACATCCCTATACCAAAGCGCTGCTCTCGGCGGTGCCGCTGCCGGAGCCCGGGGCCAAGCGCAATCCCATCATTCTCGGCGGGGACGTGCCGAGCCCGATCAATCCTCCAAAAGGCTGCCGTTTCCATACGCGCTGCCCGTTTGTGTTCGATCGTTGCCGGACCGAAGAGCCGCACCTTCGTTCAGAAGGCGAGCAATGGGTCGCCTGTCATCTGGATGCGCTGCCGGCGGGATAGGGCGCAGTCGTGATGCTGAACGCAGCCATAAAAAAGAGGCCGTCCTGTTGGGGGCAGGGCGGCCCCAAGAGGCTCGTAGGCCCGGGAGGAGGAGGGCGCGAGCCGGCGCAAGCGGCAGGGCACTTACGCGAAGAGCGGTATCGACGGTGTTGTCATGCAGCCGTGCTCACGATGTGGTCCTGATCCCATGACGGGCGTCGTCGTGGCATCGCTTCAACGTCAGGCCGGTGGTTCTTGCTGGCCGCACGCCAGCGCGCCGGGGTCTCGCCGCTGACGCGCTTGAAGACGGTCGAAAAGTGCGCCTGCGTGCTGAAGCCGACTGCCAGAGCGATCTCCGCCAACGGTCTCTCGGTCGTCGTCAACAGCGACTTCGCCTGTTCGATGCGATGATTGAGCAGATATTCACGCGGACGATATCCGGTCGCTGCACGGAACTGCGCGGCGAAATGCATCCTGGAAAGGCCCGCGACGCCGGCGAGCTCGGACAGGCTGATGCCGCGTTCGAAATGAGCGGCGATGTGTTGTTCGACGCGCCGCAGGCGCCATTTTGGCAAGGCATTGACCTTGGCGCGCGGCAATTCGGGCCGGGCCAGATGCATCGCCAGAATCTGGCCAATGCAATGCGCGAATTGATGTCCGGCAGCGTCGCCTTGCTCGGCGAGCGCTCTGGCCAGTCCCGCAGCGAGTGGATCGCGCAGCAGAATGAGGTCGTCGAGACCTTCGGCTGCGGCTACGGACCACCGCGTCGGGAATTGCTCGGCGGAGATGTGGAGGTGCAGGAAGGCGCAAGGCGACTGGAATTGTGCGCTCAGTTGCCGCGACGGCGCGCTGACAAATAGCGTGCCTGACGGCATGGTGCCGTCGAAGATGATCCGGCGGCCCCTGGTCAAGGTGGCCCGCGTCGTCTTCAGCGCAATGCCGACAAAATAGCGATCGGACGGCGTCGTCGCTGAATGCCAGGAGGTCTCGCGGGAATTCTCCCACCGCGAAATCGTGATGTCGTCTAGCTCGGTCTGCGCGCTGCAAGCGATCTGACGCCACTCGTTTTCCCGGGTGATCGCCTTGGCGGCGCGGGGCGCTTCGTGATTCCCCCGACCGGCCGGAAGATTGATCCGGGCGTGGGCCCTCTGCAATTCGGTCAGCATTGCCTGTTCCTTCTGAGCTGCGCGATCGTTCGCGAGGATCGGTGGAGACGCATCCTCGGCATGCTCACAGGATAGGCCTGGGCAGGCTCGGACGCCCGTTAGGGGTGATTAGGATCTGTTAGATTATGTGGGGGTGGATCGGATGCCGCGGCCAGTCGCAGCGACCTCAACTTAAGCCAATATGTCAGGGACTTATCGGTCACTCGAAGACGGCATCGAAGATCTCGACGTCGATCAGCACGGGTTTGGCAATCACGGCCGCGTCAGGCTGTCGCGTCAATGTGCGTCGGAGGGTTGGCACCACGATGCCGCAGAAATTCTCGTGGGCCCACGAATAGTGCGCGACACGCGCGCCCAGGAGATCGTGGTCGGCTCGTCGCTGCAAGGCGTTCTCGTCGAAATAGAAGATTTGCTCGGACGCAAGGTTGATGAGGCTCGACGGGAATTGCGCGCGAAGGCATCGCCACGTCTCGCTGTTCTCCTGCCAGGGCGGCAGCTCCTCCACCACGACGTCAGGACGGGCGAGGAGGAATGGTGTCGTGAGATAGGTCCAGATCTGGACGCCGCAGAAGAACACCAGATGCAGTTCGTCCGCCAGCGCATGCGTGCCGTTGGTCGGGAAGTCAAGGCTTGGGTTTCGCCAGGTTCGCAGCACCTGGCCATCCAGGCTCTCGATCGTGATCGCGTCCGCCTGAAAGGCGCCGGACTGCTCGCCGCCGGTGATTCCAGTGAAACGGACCGATTGTGTGCGCGTCGATCCTTCCGCGGTCACATCCTTGAATTCGCGGGCATGTCCGGCGTCGGAAAACAGGCTACCGCCGACCGACAGATGCAGAGTGAACCGGCTCAAGCTGTCCCAGCGGGCCAGTCCCCCGCAGGCGTCGATCGCATCATCAAGAAGTGCCATGTCTCACTGCATCCACCATGAATTGTCGTCACCATGGCGGGGCGCGGGCGGCTTGGCGTGTTAGAAGTTGTTAGGAGTTGCAAGAACGTGATTTTGCGGTATCCCGTTGAAGACGCTTCTAATTCAGGGTGCTCAGCAGCCCTTTGGCGGCGACCAGGTCGCGGCTCGACAGGCCTTCCTGATAGTGCGCGACGATCGGCGCCAGCAGGGCCTGGGCGTCGCTCTTTCGACCGGCCTGCAGCCAGACGCGAGCGAGGCTCATCGCCCCCCGCAGCTCCCAGCCGCGCGCGCATTGCCGGCGCGACAAGGCGAGCGATTGCTGGAGCCAGGCTTCGGCTTCCGTCGCCCGGGCGGATTGCACCAGAATGTCCGCCTTGACCCGGAGCATTTCCGGCATGTCGAAGGATTCGCCGTGATCGCCGATCTGGGCGATGGCCTCATCGATCGTGCGCAACGCCTCATCAGCCTGGTTCTGGGCCGCAAGCCCCTCCGCGAGCGCCGTTGCGAACACCGTCGTCATGATCCGGTGCCGCGTGGCGTACAAGGTCGCCTGGCTGCGGCGAAGATGCTCGATGCCTCCGGCGATATCCCCGCGGCGGAGCAGAAGCTCGCCCTTCTGGCCGATACCGACCGCGTGATAGGGGCCGAGAAAATGCCGCGCGGCGTGATCGATCAGCCGCTCGATCAGGCTCTCGGCGCTGGTCCAGTCACCGACCCACAGAAACACGTAGATGGTCCAGATCAGGGAAATGCCGAGCGTCAGCGGTTGCTCGAGCTGCTCGGCTTCCCTCACGGTGTAGCGCGCCGCCTCGATGGCGCGATCGGGCCGGCCGCTGAGCCAGAGCCCTCGCGCCAGAGCCACCAGCGCGACAATGCGGTCGTCATAGCCAAGATGGCCGATATTCAGCCGCTGTGAGCCCGGATTGTCCACCATCGCGCTCTCGCAGAACTGAACAGCCTTGTCCTGGTTGCCGATCAGATGATGGGCCACCCCCAGCATCCACTCGACGTTCAGCGTGCTGGTCGGGTCGTTCAGCTTCCTGGCGACGGCCTGGCCTTGTTCGCCGGTGCCGAGCGCACCGTGAAAATCGCCGACCCGGGTGAGATAGATATGCAGCCCGCGCAACAGCCAGAGCTGCCAGTGCAGATCGTCGAGTTCCTCGGCCAGTTGCAGGCTGCGCGTGAATGCGGAGCGGACCCCTTCCGCATTGCCCTGGGTGAACATCACGGACACGCCGTGGGCCGCCTGCAAGGCCATTTCCTTGCGGCGGTCGATGGTATCCGCAGATGCAAGCGCCTGCTGGGTCCAGCTATGGCATTCCGTCAGCAAGGTCAGCTCGAGGAAGAACTGCGCGGCTGACGCGGCCAGGTCCACGCCGACCGTGCGGTCGCCACTTTCCGAGAAGCTCCACGTTAGCGCGGCGCGCACATTGGGCAGATGATCGGCATAGGGCAGGAAACCGCCCGCGCTCTGCATGCCCGTCGATTTCGCCGAGATGTTGTGCAGGAAATCGCGGAAATATTCGGCGTGGGCGCGCGCGACGCGGGCCGATTCTCCGCTCTCGACGAGCTTGTCGCCGACAAATGCGCGAGTCGTATCGAGCAGGCGGTATCTCAGCCGACGTTCCGCAGGCGAGGTCGCAATGAGAGATTTCGAGAGCAGATTAGTGATCGCTTCGACCGCCTCGGCTTCGTCGATGCTCTGACTTGCGGCGACCGCGAGTGCAGCTTCCAGCGTGAATGGTCCGACGAAGATCGACAATCCGCGCAAGGTCGCGCTCTCCGCCACGGGGAGAAGATCGTAGCTCCAGCTCAGCGCCGCGCTCAGCGTCTGGTGCCGGGGTATAGCGGTGCGACGTCCCCGCCAAAGCAGCGAGAAACGGCTGTCGAGCAGCGATGCCGTGCCGGCGATGCCGTAGGCATTGACTCGCCCGGCGGCAAGCTCGATCGCGAGCGCAATGCCGTCCAGGCGCCGGCAGATATCGGCGACGAGAGGCGCATCCTCCTCGCTGAGTTCGAATTCGCTGAGGCTCTCGGCGATCCGCTCGACGAAAAGCTGGCTGGCCGGATAGGCAAGGACGTCGGCCACGCTCAGTCCGTCGCGTTGCGGCGGACAATCCAGCGGAAACAGCCGGTATACCCGTTCGCCTTCGGTGCGGAAGGATTCCCGACTGGTGGTGAGAATATGCAGCTCAGGGGCTTCCCGCACGATGCGCTCTGCCAGGGGGGCGAGCTCGTCGATGATATGCTCGCAGCTGTCGAACACCAGCAGCATCGGGCGGCTGCTCAGCGACTGCAGCAGCCCCGGTAGCGGGTCGTCGGAACTGACGGTCAGGCCAAGGGCTGCGGCGATCGTGCCAGGGACGAGCTGAGGGTCCGTCAGCGCGCCAAAATCGACGAAGCAGACCTGGCCGTCGAAGGCCGCATACTGGCCATGCGCCACGGCGAGCGCGACGGAGGTCTTGCCGATGCCGCCGGGGCCGACGATGGTGACGAACCGATGCAGGGAAAGTTCGGCTCCGATCTTCTCGACCGCGTCGTCGCGGCCGATCATCTTCGCAAGCGGGGCGGGCAGGGAGCGAAGTGCGGAAACAACCGCGCCGGTCCTGATCTCTGCAGGTGCCGCGCGGAGCAGCGGCGCCGTGAAACAATAGCCCCGGCCAGGCACGTTGACCACATAGCGGGAGCCTTCGCCGGCATCGCCCAGCGCCTTGCGAAGCGACGTGATGTGAAATCGCAGGCTGCCCTCATCGACATTCACATCGGCCCAGACCCGCTTGACCAATTCCCGCTTGTCGACGACCTCGCCGGCACGCTCGGCGAGAAAGATCAGAATGTCGAGCGCGCGGCCGCCGAGATGCAGCGGCACGCCATCCTTTTCGAGCAGCCTGGACCGCGGAAACAGCCGGAAGGCCCCGAAGGAAATGGCTGAGTCCTGGTCGTTAGTGTCCGGCACGCGCCATGGTTCCAGCGAAAGGAAAGAGCTGCTGTCTGTTTGATCTACCAGAACGTTACCGAGAGTAAACCGGCCGAAAGCGGCGAAATCGAGCAACAGGCATAGGACCGGGTCGAAAGCGTTGGGATGAAACGCCGCGAATTTTGTTTAAACGCGAACGGCTTATGCGGGAAGCGGGAAATATCAGAGTGCTTCAGGCTGAAGCTTGTGCCATGGCCCGAAGATATCACGCGCCATGCAATCATAACACAATCTTGCAACGTCTAACGAGCGTGAGCGGCGGGTCTGCATCAGTATAGGCTTCGAGTTAGGCCCAATTTCAATGGGGGAAGCTATGATGCCCGATATCAGCGCTCGGCCGAACGACAGGGGCGTTCGATCACATTATGTCGCCAATCTGGACGACGTCTCGCGCGACTGGGAACTCGTCCTGCGTGAGTCTCACCATCGTATGAAAAACACGCTGACGCTGCTGGGCGCGTCAGTCCGTCACGACTTCACGCGGGCCGGAGGCCGGGACATGTCGGTTGCGGTGGAGCGGCTGGAGCGGCGGATTGTCGCCTTCGGCAGGCTCTATCAGCTCTTGTCCGACAATGACGACCTCTCGGAGATCTCCGTCGGAGCCTTCTTCGAAAAGCTCTGTGGTGCGCTTTCCGAAGCGGTGCTGGAACCGGCCGGCATCCGCTGCGAAGCATCGGTCGAAAACGGGGCGCTGCCGGCCTGGCAGTGCCACCGGCTCGCGCTGATGTTGACGGAACTGATTACGAATGCGGCAAAGCATGCCTTTCCATGCAAGAACGGCGCGCTGATCCGCATCGAGGTTGTGAACCGCGAGGGCAGCTGGCTTTGCGCAGTGGCCGACAATGGCGTCGGCGCGACCGGACCGCTTCAAGGGGCCGGCAGCCGGATCCTCGAGGGCTTGGCGCGCAGCATCTGTGCCCGGATGCATGGCGAAGCCGGGCGGGGCGGCACACGTGTCACCATCGCCATGCCGCTCGCTGCTGCGTGAGGAAGTGGCGCACATTCGCTAACGAAGCATAACAACCGATAGCGAGCACTATTTCATCGTTCGCGCAAAACTCGTGGTGTCACAAACGGTCTCGGTGCCGAGCCCGTATCTCAAATCAGGGAGTGCGACATGACCATCGCCGGGATGAATCACACAGCCGCCGCCAACCCGGCGAAATCGCGTGCCGTCGACCTCAAGCTCGAGGTCGTCGTGATCCCCGTGTCGGATGTGGATCGCGCCAAGGCATTTTATGCCAGTCTTGGCTGGAGGCTGGATGCGGATTTCGCCTCTGCCGACGGCTGGCGCGTCATTCAGTTCACACCGCCGGGCTCAGCCTGTTCGGTGATCTTCGGCAAGAACGTCACGTCAGCGGAGCCCGGCTCGGCGCAAGGCCTGTATCTGATCGTCTCCGACCTCGAAGCCGCACGACAGGATCTGCTCGCGCGTGGCGTCAAGATCAGCGAACCCTTTCACGGTGGCGGCGATGTTCACGCCGGCACGGACGAGCCATACCTGTTCGGCAGTATCAGGCTCAACGGTGCTGATCCAAAACGCGGCAGCTACAGCTCGTTTGCCTCCTTCAGAGATCCAGATGGCAACGGCTGGCTGTTTCAGGAGATCACGACGCGGCTGCCGGGTCGGATCGAGGCCACGGACACCACGTTCACCTCGTCAAGCGAACTTGCAGGCGCGCTGCGGCGCGCGGCAGCGGCGCATGGCGAACACGAGAAGCTGACTGGCGGACACGACGAGAACTGGCCGGTCTGGTACGCCGATTACATCGTGCGCGAGCAAGCCGGTCAGCCGCTGCCGACCTGACTTACGACCTTAGCCGATAGGTCGGCATTCACGGCGCGCGATAGCCGATCTCGCGCCGTAATGCGTTTGCACGGCGCATCTTGTGATGATCATGCTTCACCTTTCGAGCTTGCGTCGCGACAACTCGCAAAGGCTAACGCGCCCTAACAATCCATAACGAGCCAATGGACTGTCTCTGAGCCAATCTAGATCAAGGACGAGCCGATCTCGATTTCGAGTTTCGGTCAACGTCACGGACCAGAACCAGGGAGATGCGTAATGACAACGCAGACACGAGTCGACATCATCAACCCGGACCGCCGCCAATTGCTGGGTCAGGCCGCGATGATGGCTGTTGCTGCAGGCACGGCGAGCCTGTTTCCGGCGGGTTCGGTCAAGGCCGCCGCGAGCGATGCAATCCGCCCGTTCCACGTCAGCGTGCCTGAGGAGGATCTACTCGACCTGCGCCGCCGTCTCGCCGCGACGCGGTGGCCGGATCGCGAGATTGTCGCCGATCAGTCGCAGGGCGTGCAGCTGTCGACCGTCCAGCAGCTCGTTCGCCACTGGCAGACAGACTACGACTGGCGCAAGATGGAGGCCCGCCTGAATGCGCTCCCGCAATTCGTCACCGAGATTGACGGCGTCGACATTCACTTCATCCACGTGCGTTCGAAGCATGACAGCGCGCTCCCGATGATCGTCACGCATGGCTGGCCCGGCTCGGTCATCGAGCAGATGAAGATCGTCGGTCCGCTGACCGATCCGACCGCGCATGGCGCAGCAGCCGCAGATGCGTTTCACCTCGTGATCCCGTCGCTCCCGGGATACGGCTTCTCCGGCAAGCCCGCGGCCCTTGGCTGGGATCCGCAGCGTGTTGCAAGGGCCTGGGTCGTGCTCATGGAGCGGCTCGGCTACAGCAGGTACGTCGCCCAGGGCGGCGATTGGGGTAACGCGATCACGGAGCAAATGGCGCTGCTGGCGCCTCCGCAGTTGCTCGGCATCCACACCAATATGCCCGCGACCGTTCCGGACGAGATCGCCGAGGCACTCCAGCCCGGTGGGGCAAAGCCGTCGGGCCTCATGGCCGACGAGAACCTTGCCTACGATCAGCTCGACGATTTCTACAAACATGGCCTCGGCTATGCGATCGAAATGTCGAACCGGCCGCAGACGCTCTATGGCCTCGTGGATTCGCCGGCAGGTCTGGCGTCCTGGATGCTCGACCACGACGCCCGCAGCACAGCGATGATTACACGAGCCTTCGACGGCAAGTCCGAAGGATTGTCGCGCGATGATGTCATCGATAACATCACGCTCTACTGGCTGACCAACACGGCGGTGTCTTCGGCGCGTCTGTACTGGGAGAACAAGCTGGCGTTCTTCGCGCCCAAGCACGTGAAGATTCCGGTCGCTGTCAGCGTTTTCCCCGACGAGATCTATGCCGCGCCGCGCAGCTGGGCCGAAAAAGCCTATCCCAAGCTGATCCATTACAACCGGCTCGACAAGGGCGGCCACTTCGCGGCATGGGAACAGCCCGTGCTGTTCTGCGCGGAGGTGCGCACCGCGTTCCGCTCGTTGCGCCAGTCGATTTGAGGCAGGCCGGCAAGTTGAGGCAGGCCGGCAAGGCGTGTCCCGCCCTTCAAAAGACACTTCGGCGGTGCAAATCCTGAAGTGTCCCACGCAATGCCAGCGGCGCCGCCCTTCCACCGGTGCGGAGCGCCGCTGGTCGATCCGCCCCCAACAAGGAGAAGTGAGATGATCCGCAAGGCAAAGGCAGTTTGGCAGGGCACGGGCCGCGATGGCACTGGTCATCTGTCGAGCGAATCCGGCGTGCTCGCCGCGACCCCTTATTCGTTCAAGACCCGTTTCGAGACTGAGAAGGGCACCAATCCCGAGGAATTGATCGCGGCCGCACATGCCGGCTGCTTCACCATGGCCCTGGCGTTCGGCCTCCAGCTCGCCGGGTTCACGCCGACGGAGCTGTCGACCGAGGCCGCAGTCTCGCTCGAACCGGAAGGCAAGGGATTCAAGATCAGCAAGTCCGCTCTCACGCTGCGCGCCAAGGTGCCTAATCTCGACGATGCCGGCTTCGCCCACATTGCCGGCGAGGCCGAGAAGAACTGTCCGGTTTCCAAGGTTCTCAATGCCGAAATCAGCCTCGACGCCAAGCTGGTCTAGTCGGACCGCTTCGAATAGATTGGCCATCCGGTCCTTCGCCAAGAGGCTGAAACCGGAAGGACGTCCCTAGCATGACGGGAGCTGACAAATGACGACAGAGCGCGCGGTTTTGGCGGGAGGTTGCTTCTGGGGCATGCAGGATCTCATCCGCAAGCAGTCGGGCGTGATCTCCACGCGCGTAGGCTACACCGGCGGACGGGTGAAGAACGCCACCTATCGTAACCACGATGGCCATGCCGAAGCGATCGAGATCATCTTCGATCCTGCGAAGACCACCTTCCGGACCATGCTGGAGTTCTTCTTCCAGATTCACGATCCGACGACGCTCAATCGCCAGGGCAATGATTTGGGGACCAGCTACCGCTCAGCGATTTTCTACACGTCAGATGAGCAGAAGCGTGCGGCGGAAGATACCATCGCAGATGTCGAAGCGTCTGGCCTGTGGCCCGGCAAGGTAGTGACCGAAGTTGCTCCAGCCGGCGAATTCTGGGAAGCCGAGCCCGAGCATCAGGACTATCTCGAGCGTTACCCTGAGGGCTACACGTGTCACTTCATTCGGCCGAACTGGAAACTGCCGCGGCGCGCGGCCGTCGCCGGAGGCTAGCGATGGCCAAGGGCTACTGGATCACCCTCTATCGTTCGATTTCCGATCCAGAGGCGCTGGCGGCCTACGCGAAGCTCGCGGGGCCCGCGATTATTGCCCACGGTGGTCGCTTCCTCGCCCGCGGCGTTGCTGCGAAGGTCTATGAGCAGGGCATCGCCCAGCGCACCACGGTGACCGAGTTTGACAGCCTCGAACTCGCGGTGGCGGCACACGACAGCCCTGCCTATCAGGAGGCGCTGAAGACGCTCGGCAATGCCTGCGAGCGGGATGTCCGGATCATCGAAGGACTGGAGTGAGGGGCGGCGGTGCGAACTCGAACCGAATCGCGCTGGTGCTTGATTTGAGAACGGTCGCTAAACTCTAACGAGAAGGCGGGCGGAAATGCGCAAGCCATCCTCGCCGCATTGCCAGCAGCGTTGGTTGCCAACCGGCTCGGCCGGTAAAGGGCTTGATCTCAGGCGGGCGTCGCGTCTTGGCGCGCCTCCGGCCGGCATCCGCAGATCGCGTCGACGGCCTTCCGGGCGAGTTCTCGCAGTTCGGCGCGGCGGGTGCCAGCACGCGCGCGAATGGCAATCGTCTGCATCGTGGCAGCAGCAAGGATTGCGAGTGCGGCAGGGTCGACGTCCGGTTTCAGCTCGCCCTCGTCCCGCGCGCGGCGGAAGCGAGCTTCGAAATCGGCATCGATTGCGCGCAGTCCGGCCGAGACGCTGTTGCGGATCTCCGCATCTTCCGCGACTTCGGTTACGGCGGTTCCGACCACGAAGCAGCCGCGCGTGGTTCCCCTGCCGGAAAAATAGATCGAGAGCGCTGCCTCATAGGCCAGCATCAAGGCTTCGTCCAAGGGATGGTCCCCTGCGAGGGCCTCGCGCGTGGCGGCCAGGCTCGTCTCCCAATAGTGCGCGAGCGCCTCAAGATAGAGCGCGTGCTTGTTACCGAACACCGCATAGAGGCTCGGCGGGCTCATGCCGGTCACGGCGGCGACCTTGTCGAGAGATGTGCCGGAATAGCCGGTCCTCCAGAACGCTTCCGTGGCCCGTTTGAGGGCCGTTTCTGCGTCGTAGGCGGGGGGGCGTCCGCGGCGCGACGGGCTCGTGTCGTTCTTCTTCCGTGCCATGTCAGCATGATCCTGGTTGCGACGGTCTACACGTATATTTGTATGGATCGTTATAAAAATCAATGGCGGGCCATCTTGATCACCATATGGAGGTACAATATTTGTAACGAACGTTATTAAATGAGATAAGGACAACTTCTATGAGTCTGAACTTTGCGCCAATCACCGGCTGGCTGGGTGATCGCAGGCGCTCCCGCGGGAGCGGAGCAACTGAGCCTTTGTTCGGAATGGATCTTGCCGAGCGGCTGCGCCTGCCCCTGATGGTTGTGCTGCCGGCCGCGGCTGCCATGTTCGGCGCCTACATGTATCTGGTGCAGGAACGCTTTATCTCGACGGATGACGCATTCGTGCGCGCCGCGAAAGTGACCATCAATGCACGCGTGTCCGGTCAGGCGGTCGAGATCGCCGTGCACGACAACGAGCGCGTTCGGCAGGGCCAGGTCCTGTTTCGGATAGATCCGGAGCCTTATCAGATTGCCGTCGACCAGGCCGAGGCCCGGCTCGCCAGCGCGCGGCTCCAGATCGAATCGCTCAAGGCGACCTACCGCCAGCAGCAGGCTGAACTGCAATCGGCGAGGGACGCTGCTGCCTTCGACGAGCACGAGTTCGATCGCAAGAAAATGCTGGTCGCTTCCGACTTCACGCCGCGCGCGGTCTACGAGCGGGCTGAAACCGATCTCAAGGTCGCGCGTCAACGCACGGCGTCGATCGAACAGCAGATTGCAAACACGGTCGTCGCGCTCAATGGCGATCCTGATACCGACATCGACCGCCACCCGACGGTTCGTGCGGCCAAGGCGCAGCTCGACCGTGCACGGCTCGATCTTTCCTACGCGACCGTGAGGGCGCCCGACGACGGTGTCGTTACGAAGGTCGACGACCTGCAGGTTGGTGGGTTCGTTTCCGCGGGGGCGCCCACGTTCTCGCTGATGTCGAGCCGGGACGTGTGGATCGAAGCCAATTTCCGTGAGACAGGCCTGACCCACATGCGTCCGGGCCAGGCGGCGATGATTGATGTCGACGCCTATCCGGACCGCAAATTCGAGGCGCATATCGTCAGCATGAGCCCCGGCACCGGGTCGGACTTCTCGGTTCTGCCGCCGGAAAACGCGACCGGCAACTGGGTCAAGGTGGTCCAAAGACTGCCAGTGCGTCTGGAACTCGACGATACCGATCCGAGCCGACCATTGTTCTCCGGCATCAGCGTGACGGCGCGCGTCGACACGGGCCGTCGCCGAAGCTGGATACAACTGCTCCAACCCGCGAGCGCGACGGAGGTCAAATGAGTAGGCCCATCCCATCGACATCGGGGGCCGGCGGTCGTTATGCAATCTCCGCGGCGGCCCTTATGGCAACCTATTTGCAGGCGGTGAACATTTCCCTGCCGAACGCGGCGCTACCGCACATCCAGGCGACGCTCTCGATGGCCAATGACGAGGTCGGCTGGGTGTTCTCCTCGTATATCGCTGCAAGTGCCGTGACCATGTCGATCACACAATGGCTGGCGGGACGGTATGGGCGGAAGGCGATATATCAGGCGGCGCTGATCACATTCGGCCTAGGTCTCGTCTTCGATACGCTGGCGACGACGTCGATCCAGTTCGTGCTGGCCCGGATTCTCCAGGGAGCGGCGAGCGGGCCGCTGGTGCCGCTCTCATTGGCAATTCTGCTCGAGGTGACGCCGGCAGAGCAGCGTGCGCGCATGGGTCTGGCCGCGACGGCCTGCTCGCTGCTCGGCATCAGTACGGGTCCCGCGATTGGCGGCTGGCTCAGCGAATATTACGGTTGGCCGTCGATCTTCAACGTCAGTGTGCCGATGACGGCCATCATCTTCGTGACGATGGCTCAGTTGCTGGGAGAGAAGCGTCAAGACCGAGGCCAGGCGTTCGACTTCTTCGGGCTGACGACCTTTTCCGTTGGCATGATCGGGCTACAGATGCTGCTTGATCGAGGCGAGCGCCTGGAATGGTTCGCCTCGAAGGAAATCTGGGTCGAAGCGATCGCCGCGGTTCTCGGCTTCTATCTCTTCACCGTGCACGTTTTGACGAGAAAGGAGCATTTTCTGCGCACGGTGCTGTTCAGGGACCGCAATCTTCTCCTCGCGACGGTGATTTCCTTCGTGCTCGGTTTCGTCCTGTTGCCGACATTGGCATTGACGTCTCCGATGCTGGAGGAATTGCTCAATTACCCAGTCGACACCACCGGCTACATGAGTGTTCCCCGCGGCGTGGCGTTGGTGGGAGCCCTGGTACTGACGAGCCTTGCTCCGAGCCAGTTAGACTATCGGCCGTTCCTCATGGGTGGAATGGTGCTCGTGGTCTATGCCAATTGGTTGATGCTCGGCTATTCGCCGGGGATGGATTGGCGGCCGATTGTCGAAGCCGGTTTCCTTCAGGGTGCAGGTCTCGGCATGTCGCTGGCGGCGCTCGCGAGAGCGGCGTTCGGAACCCTTGATCCGAAGTTTCGCCCTGAAGGTAGCGCTCTGATCAACCTGTCGCGGCTCTATGGCAGCACCATCGGCATTGCCGTGGTCCAGCTGTTCTTCTATGCCAACACGCAGGCCGTGCACATAGCCCTCGCCAAGCACCTCACACCGTTCCGTGTGGCGGCGAATACGGTAGGTTCGATCGCGAAGCCGAGCCTCGCCGCTCTCAATGGCATTGTCACGCGCCAGGCGGCCACCGTTGCAGTTATCGATCAGTTCGAGATCCTGATGTTCGCCATGCTCGCCGTGATCCCGCTGGTCTTCTTTCTCCGCAAGCCTCGGCCCTCCGGTTAAGGGCGCGAGACAGAAAGTCGCATCTCATCTTCAACTTCAATCATTTCGTCCCGCGCAGGTGCGGGAGTCGGGGACAAGCAAAGGAGTATCAGCATGACGACGTCCGATTCGCTTCGTGACACGAGGATTCCCACACACGCGTCCGGCTCCGTCCCCGCCGTGGGATTTGGCACGCTGATCCCGGATCCGGTCGTGACGAGGCAGGCCACGAAGGCTGCTTTGGAGGCGGGGTTTCGACATCTCGATTGCGCCGAGCGCTACCGCAACGAAGAAGCGGTCGGCGACGCGATGCAGGAGGTGTTCGCAACGGAGAAGCTTCGGCGTCGGGACCTCTTCGTTACGACCAAGCTATGGAACACCAACCATCGGCCGGAGCGGGTGAAACCCGCATTTGACGCGAGCCGCAGGCGGCTGAAACTCGACGACATCGACTGCTACATCATTCACACGCCCTTTGCCTTTCAACCTGGCGACGAGCAGGACCCGAGGGACGAGCGCGGGCGGGTCATCTATGACTCTGGAGTCACGTTGGCGGAGACATGGGAGGCAATGGAGCGGCTCGTTGACGAGGGCCACTGCAGGTCGATCGGCCTTTCGGACATCACTTTGGAGAAGCTGCGCGAGATCGTCGCAGTCGCGCGGATCAGGCCCGCCATGGTGCAGGTCGAATCCCATCCGTATTTGCCGGAATGGGAGTTGCTCGACTTCTGCCGCGAGCATGGAATTGTGCTGCAAGCGTTTGCGGCACTTGGACACGCCATGAAGCCGAACGTCCTGGCCGATCCTGTGATCACAGCTATCGCGGAGCGCCTGCATAAGACGCCGGCTCAGATTGCGCTCGCGTGGGCCGTACAACGCGGCTCTGCCTTCCTGACCACCTCGACGAATCCTCGGCGCATCCGGGAAAACTTCGATATCTCGGCTCTACCTGAGGACGCCATGCGGGAGATAAAAGAGCAGATCAAGACGAACATCAGGTTCAACTCGGTAGTTGAGACCGGTGTACCCGGCTTTATTCCGAGGGCCGAATGAACGGAATGACCTGAGCCGCGTTCCATGACCACGATCAGCTTTGACTTTTTGGATCGGAATCTCCGGAGCGAGATGCGTTCGGATCATGTTTGCAGGTCCGCAATCAGGTCGCGCGCGAACCGCATATCCGCGATCCCGGATCCTTCGGTCATCGCATTGCATGCCCTCTCCAGAACCGCGCGTGCCTCAGCGCGCTGGCCTTGTCCGATCCTGAGCTGCGCAATGCTGATCGCGCAGCGCAGCTGCCAGAAATGCGCGCCTTGCTGTGTTGCTAGATCCATGGCTTCGTGAAAGCAGGCGTCGGCGGCTTCCGATTGCGGTGACTCCCTCAGCAACAGCTCACCCTTGATGCGGAGTAGCTCCGGCAGATACCAACGCTCCTGCCTGTCGTTGCAGCGCGCCAACACGTTCTCGATCGTGTCGAAGCCATGATGAACCTGATTGGCTTGTCCGAAGCAGGCGGCTAGCTCGCCAAGCAGGGGAAGGAAGCGCGGCAGGAAGCGGGCATCGCCGGCGCGATTGAGCTCGTCTCGCAACAGCGGCAAGCCGGTCTCGACGTCTGTGCGCTTTGCAGCGACCAGCGCGTTGAACGCGCGGGCCCATAGCCCCCAGAGTCGGATGGCGTGGCGATCAGCATGCTCCAGCAATTCGGTCCCGTAGCGCTCGGCGGCGTCGTAGTCGCCAGCCAGGAAGGCAATCGGGCAGGCGGCCTGTCCCAGCACGCTGCAGAAGGTCAGCGCATGGCCGTTGGCCCGACCTTCGTGGATATTCTGTTCGGCCAACGCCAAAGCCTGATCGGCATGACCCTGCAGCCACAGGATGCGGGCGCGAAAGTATTGCGTCGATATCCGCAGATCGAGCGGGAAGATCTTGGGCTTCTCGGCCAATACATGCAGCGAGGCATTGACCCGGTCGATACGGACCCGTGCCTCGCTCTGGTCTCCGAGATAATGCAGTGCGACGGCCATCAACCGGTCCGCCAGCATGAGATCAGTCTTGTCGGACGAATTCGCGGCGGCTTCGGTGAAACGATCGGCGAGCGCGCGCGCCTTGCCAAACGCCCCGTTGTTGAACTGATCGATGCACAAGCCCCAGAGAGCCCGTAACCGGAAATCCTTGTCGTCGAGCTTCTCGGCCAATTCGAGCGTGGACTCGAGGATCGGGCGGGCCTCGCGTGCCCGGCCTTCGCCATACATCAGCGACCAGCCGAGCGCTGCCAGGAGCTGCATGCGTACGCGCTCCTCGTCATGGTCTGCCAGCGCGGCAAGCGCGGTCCTGGCGCGCTCGCGACACTCTGCGAACAACGAAAGCCGAATCCAGAGCGTCACGGCCACCGCCGTCAGGGCGATACCAAGCCGTGCATCGCCTTCAGGCGAAAAGGCCCAGTCCAGCGCAGCGCGCAAATTGTCCAATTCGGCGCCGTAGGCGCCAAGCCAGTCCGACAATGGGGAGGAGGTTTCGGCTTCAGCGCGTTCGAACAGGCCGTGAAAATATTCGGCATGCCGCTGTGCGATCCGCTTCGCTTCATTGGCTTCGCTCAGCTTGCCGAGCGCATAAGTGCGCGTGGTGTCCAGCAGGCGATAGCGCAATGTTCGCGCACCTGATGGTGCGATCAGCGACTTTGTGACGAGATTGTCGATCGCCTCCATGGTCGCGGCGGCGCTGAGCCCGTCGCCCGAGGCGACGGCAGCAGCCGCCTCCGGCGTGAACGGCCCGGCGAACACGGAAAGTCTCCGCAAAATGGCGCTCTCGGATGCGGGAAGCAGGTCGTAGCTCCAGTCGAGCGCGGCGCCGAGCGTCTGATGTCGCGGGATGGCCGTGCGCCGCCCGCGCCATTGCAGCGAAAAGCGGCTGTCGAGCAGGGATGCCGTGCCGGCGATGCCATAGGCGTTGACGCGCCCTGCTGCGAGCTCGATCGCAAGCGCGATGCCGTCGAGGCGGCGGCAGATGTCAGCCACCAGCGGTGCTTCTTCTGCGCTCAGCTGAAATGGTCCGGAGCTCTGCGCGATACGTTCGACGAAGAGCTGGGCCGCCGGATAGGCAAGGACGTCGGCCACGGCGAGGTCGTCGCGCCGGGGCGGACAATCCAGCGGGAACAGCCGAAAGATCCGTTCGCCTTCGCTGCGAAAGGATTCCCGGCTGGTTGCCAGCACATGCAGTCGCGGTGCTTCGCGAACCAGGCGCTCGACCAGCGGCGCGAGCGTCTCCAGCACGTGCTCGCAGCTGTCGAAGATCAGCAGCGTCGGTTTCGTCTGCAGGTGCGTCAGCAGCGCCGGGACCGGATCCTCCGCATTGATGGATAGCCCGAGCGTCGATGCGATGGTGATTGCTGCGAGTTCAGGCTTCCGCACCGGTCCGAAGTCGACGAAGAACACATGCCCGTCGAAATGGGCAAGCCGGCGATGGCCGACGGTCACGGCCACTGCGGTCTTGCCGATGCCACCGGGGCCGACCACTGTCACGAAACGATGCATCGCGAGCCCGGTCGAAATCTTCTCGATGACGTCGTCTCGCCCGATCACGCGCGCGAGCGGGGCGGGAAGGAAACGCGGTAGAGGGATATCAGTCGGGCGAGCAGGAGGGGCGGGAGCAACCTGGGTGAGAGATGCGACGAAGCAATAGCCGCGCCCGGGGACGTTGACGACATAGCGGGCCGACTTGCCGGTGTCGCCGAGTGCCTTGCGCAAGGCTGCGATGTGGAAGCGGAGGCTGCCATCGTCGACATTCACGTCTGCCCAGACACGCTTGACGAGCTCGCGCTTGTCGACGACTTCGCCGGGCCGCTCGGCCAGGAAGATCAAGATGTCGAGCGCGCGGCCGCCGACATGAAGATGCGCGCCGTCCTTTTCCAGGAGTCGCGACCTTGGAAATAGACGAAATGGCCCAAAAGAAATGGCCGAGTCCTGGTTGTTGTCTGACACGCGCCATCGCCCCCGCTGCGGGGAGTCAAAATTGTTTGACTTTTTCCTATCAGAACGAAGCGTACAGTAAACTGGACGAAAGCAGCGGGAGCGGCTTGAGGTGTGCGCGCTGTTGCATTGACTGGATCAGGGGCATTTTGAAATATTGCTGTCAGATGAACGGTTTAGGCTAGTGGATGAGGTTGGTCATTCGCTGAGCTGTCCGTCTTGCGCAGGGATCGTAGTCGAAAAACGGATGGACACTCTCATTTTGCGCACGAACCGCGAATGCCTCGCTGATCGACTGTGCCGTTGACGATGGCCGGTTGCTGCTGCGTATGGAGGCTTGGGAGCCGGTCCCTTCTCTGATCAAAGCTTACGACGTTCGGAACAGGACATGTCTTCGCTCTCGCGACGAGATTTCGTCAATGCGGCCACGTTTGCCGTTGCGCTCGCCGGACTTTCGCGCGGCGGGAAAGCCGCTGATTATCCATCGCGCCCCATTCGGCTTGTGATTCCCTATGCGGCCGGCGGCTCGGGCGATCAGATCGGGCGCCCCTGGGTCGAGAAGATGTCATCTCAACTTGGCCCGACGTTTGTGGACAATGTCGGCGGTGCGGGCGGCGCGATCGGGACGTCAGCGGTGGCGCGCGAGAAGCCCGATGGCTATTCGCTGCTGCTGGGAAACGGCAGCACGCAGGTCATCATCCCCCTGACGACGCCAAATCCCTCGTATTCCATCGGGGATTTCCGGGCGATCTATCGCCTGATCAGCAGTGCGCTGGTTTTCGCCGTCCATCCATCGCTGCCTGCCACAGACCTGCAAGGCCTGATCGCCTATGCCAGGAGCAAACCGGGTACGCTGTCCTATGGAACTCCGGGCATCGGCACCGGCAATCACCTCGTGGGGGAACTGTTCAAGCAGCAGGCCGGAGCCCTGGATATCGTCCACGTTCCCTATCGCGGCATCGCACAGGCCACCAACGACCTCGTGAGCGGTCAGATATCTCTCGTCATTGCCGTCATGTCGGTTCAATTGCAGCAACTGGGCCGGGCCGGCAAGGTGAGGTTGCTTGCGGTCACGACCGACAGACGGTTGAGCGGCGCGCCGGAGATTCCGACCGCGATCGAGTCCGGCATGCCTGATCTCAGCTACGAGGGATGGTTCGGTCTTTTCGCTCCGAAAAAGACTGACGACGCGATCATTGATCGCATCGCGCAGGCAACACGGGTGGCGATGGCCGATCCGGCACTGCTGGCGAATTATCGCGCGCAGGGGATGGAGCCCGACAGCGATTCGGGTCCGGAGAAATTCCAGCAGACTGTCGATGCCACTTCGGCAAGTCTTGCGCCGGTGATCAAATCAATCGGGCTTCAAGCGCTGTAAGCGCGCCGGCGTTTCGTGTGTTGGAGGCGTCGTACAATCTCTGCGGGCCCGATGCCGGTGGCCCACGAACTGCGCTTGCAATGTTTAGTAAACCGTGCATTACTAAACAAATCGAGCCTGCCGGGCCTATAGAATCCGGGTGGCGCGAGGAAACACCAGTTTAGTTACTCAGCTCGTCGTGGACTGTGTCGCTCTGCTCGAAGCATTCGAGCGGGTAGGAAAGCCGCGCCATGTCGATGGCCGGCCCACTCGGAGGGAACGTGTAATGAAACGAACGAAGACGCTTGTAGTGGCATGCGCGGCAGTCGCCGCCGCGCTCAGTGTCGGCGCGGGCACCACGCCCGCGCACGCGCAAGGAAAGACCATTACGCTGTGCTGGGCCGCATGGGACCCCGCCAACGCATTGGTCGAATTGTCGAAGGACTTCACCGCCAAATCGGGTATCGGTATGAAGTTCGAATTCGTGCCGTGGACCAATTACGCCGATCGCTTCCTGAACGAACTCAATTCGCATGGCTCGCTGTGCGACCTCATCATCGGCGATTCACAATGGATCGGAGGCGCCGCGGAGAACGGCCAGTACGTCAAGCTCAACGATTTCTTCAAGAAGGAAGGAATCAGCATGGACGACTACATGCCGGCGACGGTGGTCGGTTATTCCGAGTGGCCGAAGAACACGCCGAACTATTGGGCGTTGCCCGCGATGGGCGATGCGGTGGGCTGGACCTATCGCAAGGACTGGTTCGCGCGGCCTGACGTGCAGAAGGACTTCAAGGCCAAGTACGGTCGCGAGATCGGCGTGCCGAAGACGCTTGCCGAGCTGAAGGACATCGCGCAATTCTTCCAGGGCCGCGAGATCGACGGCAAGAAGGTCTATGGTGCCTCGATCTATACCGAGCGTGGCTCGGAAGGCATCACCATGGGCGTCTCGAATTACCTCTACGATTACGGCTTCAAATACGACGATCCGAAGAAGCCTTATGCGATGGACGGATTCGTGAACTCGGCCAATGCGGTGAAGGGACTCGAAGCCTACAAGGAGCTCTACAAGTGCTGCACGCCGCCCGGCGCCTCCAACTCCTACATGTCGGAAGGGCTTGACGCCTTCAAGTCCGGTCAGGTCGCGCTGCAGATGAACTTCTTCGCGTTCTTCCCGGGCCTCTACAAGGACCCGAATGTCGGCGGCGACAAGATCGGCTTCTTCGTCAATCCGGCCGGTCCCGCCGCGCAGGCGACGCAACTCGGCGGACAGGGCATCTCGGTGGTCTCCTACTCGAAGAACCAGGCCGAGGCGCTGCAATACATCAAGTGGTTCTCCGGCGGCGACGTCCAGAAGAAGTGGTGGGCGCTCGGCGGCTATTCCTGCGCCAAGTCCGTGTTGAACGATCCGAGCTTCCCTGGTAGCGCGCCCTTTGCCAAGGAGTTCCTGCAGTCGATGGGCATGGTGGTCGACTTCTGGGCCGAGCCGTCCTACGCCCAGCTGCTGCAGGCGGAACAGAAGCGCGTGCATGATTATGTGGTGGCCGACAAGGGCACCGCACAGGAAGCGCTCGACGGTCTGGTCAAGGACTGGAAGGCGATCTTCAAGGAAGAAGGCAAGAAGTTCTGAGGTTGATACCCGGAGCGCGTGCGCTCGCGCTCCGGGCTTTCCTTCGAGATGACCGGGATCTGTCGCCACGCGACGGCCCGGGTGCCAGGATCGGTCGCTGCAATGAATGAATTGAGTGCCTCTTCGCGGATCACCTATCGGGCCGTCATGGTCCGGCCCAGTGTGGCGCGTCGTGTCCGCGGCCTGTCGGACAAGACACTCGCCTGGCTCTTCATCACGCCGACGATCGTGTTGCTGCTGGCGATCAATATCTTTCCGCTGCTCTGGACGATCTATCTGTCGTTCACGAACTATCGCGCCAACCGGGCCAATGTACCGACTATCTGGCTGGGTGCCGACTGGTACCAGTCGATCCTGACCGATCCGGACATCTGGGCGGCAATGCAGGTCACGGCGCATTTCGTGATCTGGACTGTTGTGATCGAGACCGTTCTCGGATTTGGCCTTGCCTACCTCATCGACAAGAAATTCCGCGGCCACGGCATGTGGACCACGATCATCCTGCTACCGATGATGCTGTCGCCCGCGGTCGTCGGCAATTTCTGGACGTTCCTCTACCAACCCCAGATCGGCTTGTTCAATTATGTGGTCGCCTTTTTCACGGGACGCGCGGCCTCGTCCTTCCAGATGCTCGGCGACGTCACGCTGAGCCCCTGGGCCATCGTCATCGTCGATGCCTGGATGTGGACGCCTTATGTGATGCTGATTTGTCTCGCCGGCCTGCGGTCGATCCCGGATTACATCTATGAAGCCGCCGAAGTCGATCGCGCGTCGAAATGGCGGCAGTTCTGGTCGATCACGCTGCCGATGGCGCTGCCGTTCATCATGTTGGCGGTGCTGTTCCGCGGCATCGAGAATTTCAAGATGTTCGACATGGTCAACCTGCTTACCGGCGGCGGGCCGGGATCGACCACGGAAGTTGCCTCGATCACACTCAAGCGAGCAGCGTTCGAGAGCTGGCGCACCGGCTACTCCTCGGCCTTCGCGATCATCCTGTTCGTGACGGTCTTCGGCCTCGCCAACATCTATGTCAAGGCGCTGAACAGGGTGAAAAGCCGATGACATCAGCCACCACAGCCCATTCTGTCGTCGAGCCGTCGGCCACGACGCGGCGTTTTGCCGGCTCGCTGGTCGTGCTCTACGCTGTCATCACCATGATCCCGCTGGTCTGGATCATGCTCACCGCGTTCAAGTCGCCTGACGATGCGATCTCCTATCCGCCCAAGGTGCTGTTCAGGCCGTCGCTCGAAGGCTTCTGCAATCTGTTTACGACACGCTCGCGCCAGACGCCAGAGTTCATCCGCTCGTTGGGACCGCCGCAGGGGATGTGCGACAGCATCGCGCGCGACCGCAACATGGTGGTCGCCGGTCCTTCGAATTATGTGCCGCGCTTCATCAACTCGCTGATCATCGCGTTCGGCTCGACCGTGCTCGCTGTCGCGCTCGGCACCTTGTCGGCTTACGGCTTCTCGCGGTTCCGCGTGCCTCTGAAGGATGATCTGCTGTTCTTCATTTTGTCGACCCGGATGATGCCGCCGATCGCGGTCGCGATCCCGATCTATCTGATGTATCGCACCATCGGATTGTCGGACACGAGACTCGGAATGATCCTGCTCTATACCTCGGTCAACGTCTCGCTCGCGGTCTGGCTGCTCAAGGGCTTCATCGACGAAATTCCGCGCGAATACGAGGAAGCCGCGATGATCGACGGCTATACCCGCTTCCAGGCCTTCGTGAAGGTGGTGCTGCCGCAGGCCACCACGGGAATCGCGGCAACGGCGATCTTCTGCCTGATCTTCGCCTGGAACGAATACGCTTTCGCGGTGCTTCTCACCTCGGGCAATGCGCAGACGGCCCCGCCGTTCATTCCGATCATCATCGGCGAGGGCGGACAGGACTGGCCCGCAGTGGCCGCCGGCACGACGCTGTTCCTGGTGCCGATCGTGGTGTTCACGGTGCTTCTGCGCAAGCATCTGTTGCGCGGCATCACCTTTGGAGCTGTCCGCAAATGAGCCTCGATGTCACCCCAGCCATTGCACGTCGTGGTCTCGCCGACCGTGTTCTGCGTCGCGGCCCGCTCGAAGCCATCGCGACGACAATCATCGCCGCCGGCGTCGTGATGCTGATGCAGCCGTTCTCGCTGACACTGTATTCCTGGTCGTTTGCGACAACCCTGTTCGGCACGGTGATGTTCACCATCGTGTCCAAGGTGCGGGAGTAGGGCGCGATGGCACAGATCAAGGTCGAGGCGCTCGACAAATCTTTCGGTGCGTTTCATGCAGTCAAGTCCGCCAGCTTCACTGTGGAGAATGGGCAGTTTCTCTGCCTGCTCGGGCCTTCCGGCTGCGGCAAGACCACGACGCTCCGCATGATCGCGGGACTGGAGCTGCCGACGGCAGGGACTATCCGGCTCGACGGCGAAGACGTGACGATGAATCGCGCGTCGGCCCGCGACATCGCCTTCGTGTTCCAGCTCTTCGCGCTCTATCCGCACATGAACGTCCGGCGCAACATCGGCTTTCCCCTGAAATGCGAGGGCATGGGTGCGGCCGAGCGCAACCGGCGGGTGGTCGAGGCCGCGCGCATCCTGCGGATCTCGCATCTGCTCGACCGTTCCGTCTCGGGCCTTGCGGGCGGCGACCGGCAGCGCGTGGCGCTGGGGCGGGCGATCGTGCGCAAGCCAAAATGTTTTCTGATGGACGAGCCGCTCGGCGCGCTCGATACCGAGATGCGCGAGGCCATGATTCATGAGCTGCGTTCTCTGCATGACCGGCTCGGCGCCACGACCGTCTACGTCACCCATGACCAGCTTGAGGCCATGGCGATGGCCGACAGGATTGCGGTGATGAACAATGGTGTGGTCGAACAGGTCGCAAGCCCGCGCGACATCTATGACCGGCCGGCTTCGCTGTTCGTTGCGGACTTCATCGGCTCGCCGCCGATGAACTTCCTGCCGTTCCGTGGCGGCTTGCAGACCGGTGCGGAGGCGATCCGACTCGGCGAACGGGACGTTGCGATTCCGGCTGCGCGCGAGGCGATGGCGGAGAGCGAGCTCGTGCTTGGGGTGCGGCCCGAGCACATACGTTTCACGGATCGCGGCATGGTGCGCGGCGAGGTCTATGGCACGGAATATCTGGGCACGACGCAGATCGTGACGGTGGCGACGAGCTACGGCGCGCTCAAGGCCCGCTCACCCAGCAGCAGATCGTTTCGGACGGGCGAGACTGTCGGGCTCGACTTCCGGCCCGATACGCTGTCGATCTTCGACAAGGCGTCGGGTCGGGCCATTCGCACCGCGCTGCACGAAGGAGTTGTGCATGGCTGAGGTTGAGATCATCTCCGTCTCCAAGGCCTTCGGCAAGACGCAGGCGCTGAGCGACTTGTCGCTGACGATAGGTGACGGCGAATTCGTCGCACTGCTCGGGCCGACCGGTGCCGGCAAGACCACCGCGCTGCGTTTGATTGCCGGGTTGGAGCAGCCGGATGGCGGCTCGATCCGCATCGACGGGCGCGACGTCACCGGCGATGCTCCCGCGGACCGCGACGTTGCCTTCGTCTTCCAGCAATATTCGCTGTATCCGCATCTCACCGTGTTTGAGAACATGGCCTTTGCGTTGCGGGCGCCAACCCGCCGCGTAGGCGAAGCCGATATCCGCACGAAAGTGCAGGAGGTCGCGCGTCTGCTTCATATCGAGACCAAGCTCGACAACAAGGCGACGCAGCTATCGGGCGGGCAGATGCAGCGCGTCGCGATCGGTCGGGCGCTGGTGCGTTCGCCTTCGATCTATCTGATGGACGAGCCGCTGTCCTCGCTGGATGCCAAGCTGCGCGGCGAACTCCGCCTCGAGCTGAAGCGGATCCAGGTCGATCTCGGCGCGACGATCCTCTATGTCACCCACGATCAGACCGAGGCGATGACCATGGCCTCGCGCATCGGCGTGATCGAGGGCGGACGGCTGTTGCAGATCGGCTCGCCGCGCGAGATCTACGAGAACCCGATCAACGCGCATGTCGCCGCAAGGCTGGGCCAGCCGACGATCAATCTGCTGCCAGCGGCCCTGTTCGGTCGCGCGCCTGCCGGTGCCGAGACGGTCGGCGCTCGGACCGAGCATCTGACGATTGCGCGCGGCGGCGGCGATGTCTCGGCAACCGTCAGGCGGGTCGAGCATCTCGGCGACCAGAGCCATCTCCATCTCGACCTTGCCGGCCGACCGGTTGTGACCCTGGCGGATCCCGAGGCGGGCTTTGGCGCCGGCGATGTCGTGTCGCTCCGTCTGAACAAGCCGCTGTTTTTCGATGCGAATGGCTGGAGGGTGGCGGCATGAGCCTTGATCGGGTAGCCAGGGAAAGACTGGTGCGAGCGCTGGCATGTTCAGTGATCGAGCACGCGGACGAATTGACGAGCCTCGACCAGGCGATTGGCGATGGGGATCACGGGCTGAACATGAAGCGCGGTTTCGAGGCGGTGCTCGCGGCATTGCCGGGCCTTGCCGACAAGTCGCTGCCCGACATGCTGAAGGCGATTGGAATGACGTTGGTAATGAAAGTCGGCGGTGCGTCAGGGCCGTTGGTCGGAACTTTCTTCATGGAGCTGGGTAAGTCTCTTCCGGAACAGCCGAGCCGGTCTGATCTGGTCGCGGCGACGGACAAGGCGATCGAGGCCGTCAAGGCGCGCGGTCGTTCCGAGGCGGGGCAGAAGACGCTGCTGGATGTCCTGGTACCGGTTCACGCCATTCTGGCAGGCGGCGGTGATGCCAAGGCCATTGCGGCTGAAGCTGTGCAGGCGGCCGATCGCACCACGCCGATGCTGGCGATTCGCGGCCGCGCATCGTTCCTTGGTGAACGCTCCATCGGTCATATGGACCCGGGCTCGCGCTCGGCATCCCTTCTGATCGGCGCGGCAGTTGAGATATTGGAATTCGAGGTCAATCCATGAGCAACGTCGGAATTGTCATCGTGTCGCATTCGCCGAAGATCGCGGAAGGCGCGGCCGATATGGTGCGCCAGATGGTCGGTGAAGCAGTGCCGCTGGCCTGGACCGGCGGCGATGTCGATGGCGGGTTAGGTACGAACGTTGCCGGAATCCTCGAGGCGATCGAGACCGCCTGGTCGCCGGCGGGTGTTGCGATCCTCGTCGATCTCGGCGGCGCCGAGACCAATTCGGAGATGGCGGTGGAGATGCTCCCCGAAGATCGTCGCGCGCGCGTGCTGGTTTGCAATGCCCCGGTGGTCGAGGGGGCGGTGATTGCTGCGACCGAATCTTCGGGCGGCTCATCGCTTGCCGCCGTCAAGCGCAGCGCGGAGGAATTCTATGCATGATGCCAACGCCAACCGGGCGGCTCAGTCGTTCGCGCCGCTGACCGCCTCCGCGGTTCTCGTCAACCCGGTCGGCCTGCACGCGCGACCATCGGTGAAGCTTACGCAACTGGCAAAGGGCTTTACCGCGAAGATCGAAATTGCGCTTGCGGCGGAGGGACCCTGGACTGACGCCAAGAGCCCTGTGAAGGTCATGCGTGTGAAGGCGCCGCAGGGCGCAACGCTCCATTTCCGCGTCAACGGTCCTGATGCCGAGGCCGCGCTCGCGGCCATGCTGGCGCTGGTGCATGACGGTTTCGGCGAGGCGTAAGTCGTGGGCGAGATCCATCTCACCGGCCATCCCGCTTCGCCCGGCCTCGCCATCGGGCCGGTCGCGGTGCTGACGACAGAAGTGGCGGGCAGGGCTGAGAAGGGCGATCCGGCACAGGAGGCCGCGGCGCTGAAGGCAGCGATTGAAGGTGCAGCAGCGGAGCTCGCCGATCTGATCGCGACGGTTCACGGCGAGGCCGCGGAGATCCTGGAGTTCCAGGTTGCGATGCTCGGCGATGATGCGCTTGCAGAAGGCGCTTACGAGGCCGTCGCGGGCGGTACGGCCGCCGATGAGGCCTGGCGCGCGGCGCTCGAAGCCGAGATATCAGGCTATCGCGCGGCGGACGAGGAATATTTTCGGGCGCGTGCTGCCGATCTCGTCGACATTCGCGATCGCGTCCTCGCGGGCCTGAACGGTGCAAACACGATCTCTGAGATTTCCGGCGATTCCATCGTCACGGGTGATGATATTTCGCCATCGACGTTCCTCGCTGTCGACTGGACCCGCGGCGGCGCAATTGCGCTCGCCAGCGGATCGCCGTCATCGCATGTTGCGATGCTCGCGCGATCGCGGGGCGCTCCGATGGTGGTCGGGTTGGGGCCGTTGCCATGGAACGGACAGCCGCCGTCACTGGCGCTGGTCGACGGTGACGCCGGCACCGTGATCTTCGATCCCCAGCCTGAAACGCGCCGCCTGTTCGAGCACCGGATGGCAGCCGCGACTGCCGCGCAGATTGCTGTCGATGCTGGTCGCCTCAAACCCGCGCTGACCGCCGATGGAAAGCGCATCGCCGTCATGCTCAATGTCGCCGCGCCGGAAGAGCTGGCGAGTCTCGATCCCGCCATCTGCGACGGCATCGGCCTCGTACGGACGGAGTTTCTGTTCGAGGGATCGAGAGGGCTTCCGGGCGAGGATGCGCAATATCAGGTCTATCGGCGCATTCTCGAATGGGCCGAAGAGCGGCCCGTGACGATTCGCACGCTCGACGCTGGCGGCGATAAGCCGATTCCCGGCGTGACGGTCGATGGCGAGCGCAATCCATTCCTGGGCCTGCGCGGAATCCGGCTCTCTCTGGCGCGACCGGAGGTGTTTCGCGTGCAGTTGCGCGCGCTCTGCCGCGCGGCCGTGCATGGGACACTGAAGGTGATGCTGCCGATGGTCGCTGTCCCCTCCGAGCTCGACCGCGCCAACGCCATGCTGGGCGCAGAGTTTGCGGCTCTCAGCGCAGAGGGCATTGCCTGCGCCCGGCCGCCGCTCGGCATCATGGTCGAGGTCCCCTCGGCCGCACTCTGCGCCGACGATTTCGACGCGGCGTTTTATTCCATCGGGTCCAACGACCTCACTCAATACACAATGGCCGCGGCGCGCGACATCGGCGCTGTCGCGGATCTCAACGACGCCGGCCATCCCGCGGTGCTGGCGCTGATCGCGCGGACGGTCGAGGCCGGGCTTAAGCGTGGCGTCGAGGTCTCGCTCTGCGGCGATGCCGCCGCCGATACGCGCTTGACGAATGCGCTGCTGGCGACGGGCCTGACGATCCTCTCGGTCTCGCCGATCGCTGTAGCCCGGCTCAAGGCTGCCATCGCCGGGGTGACCGCATGAGTGACGATGCAGGCGAAGACGCGAGCCGGCCGGGCGACAGCAACGTCGCGGATTACAAGCTCATCCTGCGGCGGGCGCTCGACAACCGGCCCTCGGGGACGCGGTTGAAGCTCGCGGCCGCGCTCGGCAAGAACCGCTCCTTCGTCAGCCAGATCACCAATCCGGCCTATCTGGTGCCGATCCCTGCAAAGCATGTCGCGATCATTTTCGAGGTCTGCCATCTCTCCGGCACCGAGCGTGCGGCGTTCCTCGAAGCCTATGGGCGCGCGCATCCGGGGCGGCTGCGCGGCGCCCATCGCGAGGCGCGCACGCGCGTCGTGACGGTGACGGTGCCCGATCTCGGTGACGACAAGAAAAATCGTGCGCTCGAGCAGCTCATCGTCGACTTCGCTGCCCAGCTCGCCCGCTACGCCGAAAGCATCGGCTGACGAATTCGTAACGCAAAAGATAACCGGGAGGACGCCATGAAAAAGCTGATCAACAGCGCCGACACGGTGCTCGAAGAGAGTCTCGACGGATTGGCGGCAGCCCATGCCGATATCCTGCTGCTCGGTGCTGACAGGAAGTTCGTGCGCCGCCGCAATCTGAAGCCTGGCAAGGTTGCGCTGATCTCGGGCGGTGGCTCCGGGCACGAACCGCTCCATGCGGGTTTTGTCGGCCACGGCATGCTCGATGCTGCCTGTCCGGGGCAGGTCTTCACCTCGCCGACGCCGGATCAGATGATCGAGGCGGCGGAGGCCGTCGATACCGGGGCAGGCGTGCTCTTCATCGTCAAGAATTACGAGGGCGATGTGATGAATTTCACCATGGCCGCCGAGATGGCCGGGCGCGAGGTTGCAAGCGTGGTCACCAATGACGACGTCGCGGTCGAGAAATCGACCTACACGACTGGTCGTCGCGGCGTCGCGGGCACGCTGATTGTGGAAAAGATGGTTGGCGCTGCGGCCGAAAAGGGCATGCCGCTCGCCGCGCTCAAGACGCTCGGTGACGATGTGAACAGGCGCACCCGCTCGATGGGCGTCGCGCTGTTGCCGTGCACCGTGCCGGCGGTGGGCCGGCCGAACTTCACGCTGGCCGACAACGAAATGGAGATGGGCGTCGGCATTCACGGCGAGCCGGGGCGACGCAGGGTGCCGCTGGCCTCTGCCGATGCGATTGCAGCCGACATACTTGGCGCGATCCTGGATGATCTCGAACCGAGCAAAGGCAGCGAAGTCCTGCTTCTGATCAACGGGTTCGGTGCGACGCCGCTGATCGAGCTCTATCTGATGGCCAATAGCGCCAAGCGCATCCTGGACGGGGCGGGAGTTACGGCCACGCGTTTTCTTATCGGCTCCTATGTGACCTCCCTCGACATGGCCGGTACGTCGATCACTGTCTCCGTGCTCGATGGTCAATCGAAGGAATTGTGGGACGCGCCGGTGCATACCGCCGCGCTTCGCTGGCGCATGTGATTGGCGGAAACCAGGCTCGATCACCAACGACATGGCTCACGTCGCTCGATGACGGATTGGGGCGAGGGTTGGGTCTTGCAAGATAGCGTGTGCACGATGCGCCCACGGGAGCTTCAATAGAAGCCGATCGCAGTCGGTATGAGCTGGCTTTGGCCAGCCTCGCACGATGTGTGCGACCCGCGGGCGTCTGGTTGCGGAAGCAATTTCTGTCGCTGGACGAGGAACGTGGCGTCGGAGCAATCGTGCCCCGTCCTCCACTTTAGGCAAATTCCCTGAAAGCACCGGCCGCCCTTGCCGCCGCCGCAGTCGGACGACCTGGGACGGCGCCAGCGGCCGTTCGAACCGGCTCGGGAAGGCGGGATCTCCCATTGACAGGTCGCCCGGGATGATAGAATTATAACAAGATAAGTTGCAAAAATAACAATATGTCACCATCGTACCAGCATCTCGCGGGGGCGACGGGAGGAAAGTTTGGAATTGTCCGGTTCGGTTGCAGCAGAATCCCTGCCGTCGACCTCGCTTGTGATGGTCAGTGCCATCAACAAGCGTTTTGGCGGCGTGCGGGCGCTCCGCGACGTCGACCTCCAGGTTCGCGCCGGCGAGGTGCATGCGCTGCTCGGCGAGAACGGCGCCGGAAAATCCACGCTGATCAAGATCCTCAGTGGAGTTCATAGCCTCGACAGCGGCACGATCGAGATCGCTGGCATTCCCGTGGAATTCGACAGCCCGGCGAAGTCGCGCGAGGCGGGGATCGCCGTTGTCTACCAGGACCTCAGCCTCGTCGAATCCTTGAGTGTTGCGGACAATTTGCTGCTCGGTCGCGAGCCGCGCACAGCTTTCGGCTTTGTCCGGAAGCGCGCGCTGATGGTCAGGGCCGAGGCGTTCCTGAAAGAGCTGGGCATTCCCCTGGATACGCGCGCGACTGTCGGCTCGCTGCCGTTCGCCTACCGCCAGATGACGGAGATCGCAAAGGCGCTGATGGGCGAGGTCCGGCTGCTGATCCTCGACGAGCCGACGTCGTCGCTGACATCGGATGAGGTCCGGATCCTGTTCGACGCGATCGGGAAGGCGACGCGCCGCGGCGTCGGCGTGATCTATGTGACCCATCGGCTGAACGAGGTCTTCGAGATCTCGCAGCGCGTCACTGTGCTGCGCGATGGCGCCAACGCCGGCACGTTCATCACCGCCGAGACCGACATGAAGCGGCTGGTGAACGCCATCGTCGGGTCAGATCGATCGGTATTGACAGGCTCGCGCACTGAGCCTGCCGTGAAGCGTGAGTTGGATCCGTCGCCGGTTTTGTCGCTGTCGAACGTATCCAACGACCGGCTTCGCGCGGTCGATTTGTCCGTGCGGAAGGGCGAGATCCACGGTCTTGCCGGGCTGATCGGGAGCGGACGCACGGAGATTTTGGAGACGGTGTTCGGCCTGCGACCGCTCGAGAGCGGCGCAATCGAAATCGAAGGCCGCCGCTGGCTGCCGGCCGGGCCGGCCGATGCGATCGAGCAGGGCGTCGCGCTGGTGCCGGAGGACCGGCACGTGCAGGGCCTGGTCCTCGATCATTCGATCGAACGAAACGTCACCTTGCCGCGGATTCCGCATTTCTCGCGCTGGGGCTGGATGCAGCAACGCGCCGCAGCCAGGCGTGCGGAAAGTGCGGTCGCAAGGCTTTCGGTGAAAGCGCAAGGCGCCTCCAGCCTGGTCAGGACGCTCTCGGGCGGTAACCAGCAGAAGGTCGTGTTCGGAAAATGGAATGATCCGCGGCCGCGCGTGCTGCTGCTGGACGAACCGACCGTTGGCGTCGACGTCGGCGCGCGTGAGGAGATCTACGCCGTGATCCGGAATGCCGCCCGCGACGGCAGCGGCGTTCTGGTCGTCTCGTCCGACCTCGTCGAATTGATCGAGCTCTGCGACCGCATCTCCGTGATCGTCAATGGGCGCGTCGCTCGAACGCTGGTGCGCGGCGAGATCGATGACGCCGAAGAGCTGCACCATCTCCTCCAAATCTACCAGGCCTCCGGGCTGAGCACATCGCAAGAGTTGTCCGCATGACCGAACTGACCGCTCCCAACGTCGTCGCTTCGTCGACCCGGTCCGACCGGCGCCGTAGAATTGTCCAGAATCTGCTGCGGGGCGAGAGGCCGTACATGCTGTACATCGCCTTCGTGATCCTGCTGGTCGTGTTCAGCCTGTCCTCGCCCTGGTTCCTCTCGGTCGACAACTTCCTGAACATCGGACGGCAGACCACGCTGGTGTCGATCATCGCAGTCGGCATGACCTTCATTATCATCGCGCGTCAGATCGATCTGTCGGTCGCATCGACGCTGGCGCTGTCAGGCATGGCGGCGGCTCTGGCGATGAGCCAGATCAACAACAGCTGGATCGTCGGCGCCGTCGCCGGGCTTGGCACCGGCGCGCTGGTCGGGCTGATCAACGGCATCCTGACCACGCAACTGTCGATTCCATCCTTCCTGGTGACGCTGGGCTCACTGAGCATGGCGCGGGGACTGGCGATGATGGTGACCAACACCAAGCCCGTCATCATCACCAACGAAACCTATTTCGCGATCTTCGGCGAAGGCACATTCCTCGGCGTACCGGTTCCGATTGCCTGGACATTGGCGGCGATGATCGTCGGCATCCTGCTGCTACACTACAACGTGTTTGGCCGTCGCATCTATGCCGTCGGCGGCAACCCGACCGCGGCGCTCTATTCCGGCATCAACACCAAGCGGATCACGACGGCGGCCTTCGTCCTCACCGGCACGCTCGCGGGCCTCGCCGCGCTGGTGCTGTCCGCGCGCTCACATGCCGCGCGACCCGATGTCGTGCAGGGCATGGAGCTCGACGTCATCGCTGCCGTGATCCTCGGCGGCTGCAGCCTGTTCGGCGGGCGCGGCTACATCCTGGGAACGCTGTTTGGCAGCCTGATCATCGGCACCCTCAATAACGGCCTCGTTCTGCTCGGCGTGAGCTCGCCGATGCAGCTCGTGATCAAGGGCGCGATCATCGTGGCCGCGGTTGCCTTCACGAAACGCTAGCCAGAGTCAGGCGCGGCGCATGAGCCACTGGTTCATTGCGCCGCGTGGGTAGGGGCAAGGTCGCTGGCCCTCCGGTAATCGGCGACCAACATGGAGGAAACAAATGAAACCAATCTTGCGACACGCCTTGCCTTTGACCGTGTTGATGGCCACTGCGGCCGTCGCGACGATCCCGTCGGCCCGCGCTGAAGTGCCCGCGACCTGCGTCAAGGGCGTCGATCTCGCAACGCTCGGACCAAAATCGATCGTCGGCCAGGGCCCCCACGGCGAGAAGGCGGCTTCGCCCGAGGTGCTCGCGCTGTCGGAGGCCGACGTTGCGAAGATCAAGGAGAAGCACTTCAAGGTCGGCATCTCCATGCAGACCGTCAACCTCGACTGGTCGCAGCTCCAGATCCAGGGCATCACCGACACGCTGAAGAAGTACGGCGTGACGGTGACCGGCGTCGCCTCCGCCGAATATCAGGTCGACAAGCAGATCGCCGATATCGAGAACACCATCCAGCAGCATCCTGATGGCATCATCTCGATCCCGGTCGACTTCACCGCGACCGCGCCGACCTACAAGAAGATCGCCAAGGCCGGCATCAAGCTCGTGCTGATGGACAGCATCCCGACCGGCCTGAAGCATCCCGAGGAATATGCCACGATGGTCTCGGCGGATAGCCAGGGCAACGGCCAAATCGCAGCGCAGATCCTGGCGTCCTGCATGCCGCAGGGCGGCACCATTGGTCTCGTCAATTTCGGCGTCGACTATTTCAGCACTAACGAGCGCACCAAGGGGGTGCGGGAGTGGATGAAGGCGAACCGGCCCGACATCAAGATGAAGCAGGTCGATTTCACTGATCCGCCAAAGGTCTCGCAGATCGCGGGCGACTTCCTCACCGGCAATCCCGACGTCAAAGGGCTCTACGCGGTGTGGGATCAGCCGGCACTGGATACGCTAAGCTCGATGCGCGCCCAGGGCATCGACATTCCCATGACGACGGTCGATCTCGGCCTGCAATCGGCGATCGAGATTGCCAAGGGCGGTCCATTGAAGGCGACCGGCTCGCAGCGTCCCTATGACCAGGGCGTCGCCGAGGCGATGGCGATGATGAACGCGCTGTTGGGCAAGGAAACGCCCGGCTGGGTCGGTGTGCAGTCGCTGCCGGTGACGCAGGCGAACGTGTTGGAGTCCTACAAGACCGTCTTCAAGAAAGACCCGCCGGCCGAGCTGACGGATGCCTGCAACAAGGCGAAGCCCGCTTGTAATTGAGCTCGCGGTTACAATGCGTGGTTCTACCGGACCACGCATTGTCCAGCAGGCCTGATCCGGGCGGACCAGCCCCCATCCGGATCAGGCTGCGCTGGTGATGTATTCGACGGGAAGGTTGCGGAAGTGCTTGCGCGTGTCTGGTGGCACTGCGCCGCCGACGATGATCCGCGAGAATGAGCCGACGTCAGAGAAGAAGGCCGGCTTGAGGCTGCCGAGCTTGCTGGCATCAACCACCAGGATGCTCTCCATAGCGGTCGCGATCACGGCCTGCTTGATAGCGACCTCGTGAAAATTCGAGCAGCTGGCGCCGCGGGTCCAGTGCAGGCCGCCGGCCGAGATGAAGGCCTTGTTGACCCCGAGCCGCCGCAGATAGGACAGGCCGTCATCCGACGAGAATGATTGCGATGATGGATGGTAGAGCCCGCCCATCAGCATCACCTGCGTTGCCGGGCGGTGAGTGACGATCGTGGCAACGTTCAGCGAATAGCAGATCACCGAGAGCGGCATGTCCTCGGGCAGGCAATCCGCCAGCGACTGCATGGTGGTGCCGCAGTCGATGAAGATGGTGTCGCCTTCCCTGATCGAGGCGGCAGCGGAACGGCAGGCGAGGCGCTTGTCCTGCGTGTGCTGGTCGATCTCCTGCTCGAACGTGTACTTGATACCGGTCGGCGAGGCCGCATTGACCACGTAGCCGCCGAGCAAGGCGAGCGTACCGTCCGGACCGGCGAGGTCGCGCCTCACCGTCATCTCCGACACTTTCAGCAAGTCAGCGGCGTCCTTCAGATGCAGCGCGCCGCTGGTTTCGACGGCGCGGCGCAGCCGTTGCAGCCGCTGGACGCGGGTCTCGCTGGAGCGTGCGGTCGGTGTTTCAGCCATTTTCGTCACCGAGCTTGCTTATCCGGTTGACAATGATCTTACAATGATGTGAGTTTAGCAACGTCAATTTGTTACAATAATAACATCTAGTCCGGAGGGCGGTCCTGTCAGCGATGGCAGGCAACGGAAGCTCCGACGGGCAAGGGATGGGAGGATCGCATGTTGCAATCGGCACCAGTCTATCTGTCGCTTCCGCCGATTCGCTAGCACAGCACGCGTACCGATGGCGCAGGGCGTCTTGATATCAAATCCATCCGCGGTGCCGGTGCAGCCACATGCACGGGATCACAATCACACTCATGCCATCGCGCGCAACACCGGCCGCGCGCTCGAGATGGACTGGGTCGACGAGATCAGGATCAATCTGTCCGCCGCCGAGCGCCGCGTCGCGAGCCTGCCCGGCCGACGCAGCGTCAAGAAGGACGCGCAGGCGGCGTGGCTGCTCAAGGCAATCACCTGCATCGATCTGACGACACTCAACGGCGACGATACGACCGAGCGTGTGAAGCGCCTCTGCGCCAAGGCGCGGGCGCCGCTACGGCGCGATCTCCTCGAGGCCGTGGGCTTTGCCGGGCGCACGCTGCACACGGGCGCGATCTGCGTCTATCACCGCTTCGTCGCAACCGCCGTCGAAGCGCTCGAAGGATCCGACATTCCGGTGGCTGCGGTTTCGACCGGTTTTCCTGCGGGCCTCATCCCCCACGATCTCAAGCTCAGGGAGATCGAGGCTTCCGTCAGGGACGGCGCGCAGGAGATCGACATCGTCATCACGCGCGAGCATGTGCTGACCGGCGATTGGCGCGCGCTCTACGATGAAGTGCGGGATTTCCGCGCCGCCTGCGGGGAAGCGCATCTCAAGTCGATCCTGGCGACCGGCGATCTCAAGACGCTGCGCAACGTCGCCAAGGCCTCGATGGTCTGCATGATGGCCGGCGCCGACTTCATCAAGACTTCGACCGGCAAGGAAGGCGTCAACGCCACGCTGCCGGTGACGCTGGCGATGCTGCGCATGATCAGGCTCTATGAAGAGCGCACCGGCTTCAAGATCGGCTTCAAGCCAGCCGGTGGAATCTCGACCGCGAAGGACGTGCTCAACTATCAGTTCTTGATGAAGGAGGAGTTGGGGCGCGACTGGCTCGAACCGGATCTATTCCGGATCGGCGCCTCGAGCCTGCTCGCCGATATCGAGCGCCAGCTCGAGCATCACGTCACCGGCCGCTACTCGGCCTTCAACCGCCATCCCGTGGGCTGAGCATGAGCATCGCACATTACTACGAGACCATGGAGTATGGTCCAGCTCCCGAGGCGGACGGCGAGGCGCGCGCCTGGCTGAAGCGGCATGAGGCGACGTTCGCGCATTTCATCGCCGGCAAGTTCGTGAGCCCAGCTTCGGGCAAGCATCTGACGACGATCGAGCCGGCCACCGGCAAGTCACTCGCTAAAATCGCGCAAGGCGTCGCTGCCGATGTCGAGGCTGCCGTCACCGCAGCCCGATCGGCGCAGGCACCGTGGGCGAAGCTCGGTGGTCACGGTCGCGCCCGCCATCTCTACGCGCTGGCGCGTATGCTGCAGCGTCATGCGCGACTGTTCGCGGTGCTGGAAGCGATCGACAATGGCAAGCCGATCAGGGAAACCCGGGATCTCGACGTGCCACTGGCCGCGCGCCATTTCCTGTATCACGCCGGCTGGGCGCAATTGCAGGAGCGCGAATTCGCCGACCACGTTCCGGTCGGTGTGATCGGCCAGATCATCCCCTGGAATTTTCCGCTGCTGATGCTGGCCTGGAAGATCGCGCCCGCGCTGGCGGCTGGCAACACCGTGGTGCTGAAGCCGGCGGAGTTCACCTCGCTCACCGCGCTGCTGTTCGCTGAGCTCGCGGCGGAAGCCGGCTTGCCGCCCGGAGTGCTGAATGTGGTGACCGGCGACGGCGCCACCGGCGCGCTCCTGATCGAAAATCCCGGTGTCGACAAGATCGCCTTCACAGGATCGACCGAGGTCGGCCGATTGATCCGCCAGTCGACCGCAGGCAGCGGCAAGTCGCTGACCCTCGAGCTCGGTGGCAAGTCGCCGTTCATCGTGTTCGACGATGCCGATATCGATGGCGCCGTGGAAGGCGTGGTCGACGCGATCTGGTTCAACCAGGGCCAGGTCTGCTGCGCCGGATCGCGGCTGCTGTTGCAGGAGGGTATCGCCGAGACCTTCCGCAAACGTCTGATCCGCCGCATGGAGACGCTCCGCGTCGGGTCGCCACTCGACAAGGCGATCGACATGGGGGCGGTGGTCGCGCCTGTCCAGCTCGAGCGGATCAAGGCGCTGGTCGAAACAGGTGTGAAGGAGGGGGCCGAGAAGTATCAGGCGTCCGGGGCGATCCCCGCAGAAGGCTGCTTCTATCCGCCGACCTTGCTCTGGAACGTCCATCCGTCCTCGACCGTGGCGATCGAGGAGATCTTTGGGCCCGTGCTGGTCGCAATGACATTCCGCACGCCTGATGAGGCCGTGATGCTCGCCAACAACACGCGCTACGGGCTTGCCGCCAGCGTCTGGAGCGAGACCATTGGCCTCGCGCTCGATATCGCGCCAAAACTTCAAGCCGGCGTGGTCTGGGTCAATGCGACCAATCTATTCGATGCCAGCGTCGGCTTCGGCGGCTATCGCGAGTCCGGCTTCGGCCGCGAGGGCGGGCGGGAAGGTCTCTTCGAATATCTCAAGCCGAAAGCATGGGCCGGCCGCAAAGCGCGAGCCAAGCTGCCGCCACTGCCTGAAGCCGCGACCGAGGGCGCTGGGTTCGGCACGCCGTCGATCGACCGAACCGCCAAGCTTTTCGTCGGTGGCAAGCAGGTCCGCCCCGACGGGAATTATTCGCGCAGCGTGTTGTCGCCGAAAGGAAAACACCTTGGCGAGGTCGGCGAGGGCAATCGCAAGGACATCCGCAACGCGGTGGCTGCCGCGCGTACGGCTGAAGCTTGGGCGCGGGCGACGGCGCATAATCGCGCCCAAATCCTCTACTACCTTGCCGAGAATCTGTCAGCGCGCGGCGACGAGTTCGCCCGGCGCATCAGTGATATGACCGGCGTTTCGCCTGCCAAGGCGCGCGCCGAGGTCGAGGCGAGTATCGAGCGGTTGTTCAGCTATGGGGCCTGGGCCGACAAATATGAGGGGACGATCCATGCGCCGCCGCTGCGCGGCGTGGCGCTTGCGATGCACGAGCCGATCGGCGTCGTCGGGGTCGCCTGTCCGGACGAAGCTCCGCTGCTGGGCTTCATCAGCCTGGTGGCCCCGCTGATCGCGATGGGCAACCGCGTCGTCGCAGTGCCGAGCGAGCGGCATCCGCTGGCTGCGACCGATTTCTACCAGGTGCTGGAGACGTCGGACGTGCCGGCCGGCGTCGTCAACATCGTGACGGGCGAGCGCGATGCGCTTGCCAAGGTCCTTGCCGAGCATGACGACGTCGATGCGCTCTGGGTGTTCGGCTCGCAGGAGGCCTCGACTGCGGCGGAGCGGCTCTCGGTCGGCAATCTCAAGCGCACGCTGGTCGACCATGGACTGGCGCTCGATTGGTACGACAGGGCAGCGAGCGAGGGGCCGATCCTGCTCCGCCATGCGGTGCAGGTGAAGAACATCTGGATTCCCTATGGTGACTAGAGACGTCACCTGGCGGTGATATGAATGGGCATCCGGACCATCAGAGTCCGGTCGTTTTTGAAGAAGGGAGGACACAACATGCTCAAGGGCATCAACCCACTGCTCAATGCCGACGTGCTCTATGCCTTGCGCGCAATGGGGCACGGGGATCGCCTCGTCGTGTGCGACACCAATTTCCCGGCGGACTCGATCGCGCGTCAGACCGTGTTCGGCGAGCTGCTGCGCATCGACAATGTCAGCACGGCAAGGGCGATCGAAGCCATTCTCTCGGTGATGCCGCTCGATACGTTCGTGGACGATGCGGCGATGCGCATGGAGATCGTCGGCAAGCCTCAGGAGGTGCCGCCGGTGCAGCACGAGGTGCAGGCCGTGATCGACCGCGCAGAGGGGCGCTCCTGGCCGCTGGTCGGGGTCGAACGCCACGCCTTCTATGAGAAGGCCAAGACGGCCTATTGCGTGATCGCGACCGGCGAGCGGCGCTTCTACGGCTGCTTCATCTTCTCCAAGGGCGTCATCGCGCCGGACGGAGAGTGATGACCATGAGCAAGTCTGGCGTCGCAGTCCTCGGCATCTTCGTCGTCGACCTGGCCTTCCGGGCCGGCAACATGCCGGCGATCGGCGAAACCATCGCAGGCTCGGGATTTGCCATGGGGCCGGGCGGCAAGGGCTCGAACCAGGCCGTCGCCGCGGCGCGCGCGGGCGCGGACGTGACCTTCATCTCCCGGATCGGCAGCGACGCCTTCGGTGATCTTGCCATCAAGACCTGGGAAGCCGAAGGCATCAGGCCGCGCGTCGCCAGGACCAAGGAGGCGCCGACCGGCGCCGCCTTCATCTACGTCCACGAGACGCGTGGCGACAACGCCATCATCGTGGTGAGCGGGGCGGCCGACGGCCTCAGCCCCGATGATGTCGACGCGGCCGCGGAGGCGATCCGCTCTAGCCGCGTCTTCGTGACCCAGCTGGAGCAGCCGGTCGCCGCCGCGCAGCGCGGGCTCGAGATCGCGCGCGCCGCCGGCAGCATCACCGTGTTCAACCCGGCGCCCGCGGGCGTCTTCGACGATGGCCTGTTCGCCTTGTGCGACTACGTCGTCCCCAACGAGACCGAGGCCGAAGCGCTGACCGGGATCGCGGTCGGCGATCTCGCCGGTGCTCGCCGCGCGGGCGAGGCGCTGCTGGCCAAGGGCGCCGGCACCGCGTTGATCACGCTCGGCGAGCGTGGGGCACTGTTTCATGGACGCGATCGCTCGCTGCACGTGCCGCCGTTCGCTGCCGGCAAAGTGGTCGAGACGGCCGGCGCGGGCGATGCCTTCGTCGGCGGCTTTGCGGCAGCGCTCGCGGGCGGCGCCGATCCGCTGGACGCGGCACGCTTCGGCTCGGCGACAGCGGGGATTTCCGTGACGCGCGCCGGCACTGCGCCAGCGATGCCGCGGCGCGCCGAGATCGAGGCCCTGTTGAAGGTTTGATCTACCGATGATGCGGAACGATCCGATCAAGCATGTCTTCATCTGGCCGGCGGTGCTCGTCGTGCTGGCGATTTCGATCTTTCCGCTGATCTATTCCCTCACCACGAGCTTCCTCAGCTATCGCCTGATTCCGCCGATCCCGCCGCGTGTGGTGTGGTTCGGCAATTATGTCACCCTGTTGCAGGAGCCGCGCTTCTGGAACGCGATCCTCACGACGACCTTGATCGCCTTCATCGCGGTCAGCTTGCAATATGTTATCGGCTTTAGCGTTGCGCTCGCGCTGAACGCGCGCGTGCCGGGCGAACGGCTGTTTCGCGTGGCCTTGCTGCTGCCGATGCTGCTGGCTCCGGTTGCCGTCGCGCTTGTGGCCCGCATGATCTTCAATCCGACCATGGGTCCGCTCAACCAGTTTCTCTCCATGTTTGGCCTCGCGAACCTGCCGTTCCTCACCAATGGACATTGGGCGCTCGGCTGCATCATCGCGGTCGAGATCTGGCAGTGGACGCCCTTTGTGGTCCTGATGATGCTGGCCGGCCTGCAAACGCTCCCAGAAGACGTCTATGAGGCTGCCGAACTCGAGAACGCCAGCGCGTGGCAGCAGTTCTGGGGCATCACCTTTCCGATGATGCTGCCGATCTCCGCCGCTGTCGTCTTCATCCGCCTGATCGAGAGCTACAAGATCATGGACACCGTGTTCGTGATGACGGGCGGCGGACCGGGCGTCGACACCGAGACGCTGACCCTGTTCGCCTATCAGGAGGGCTTCAAGAAGTTCAATCTCGGCTACACCTCGGCGCTGAGCTTCCTGTTCCTGATCGCCATCACGATCATCGGCGTGACTTATCTGGCGCTGCTGCGTCCGCATCTGGAGAAGCGCCGATGAGCGGGCAGGGCCTCACCGGACTGTCGACCTGGAGCCGCCGCCTGATCGCAGCAGGCGTTCTCGCCTGGTGCCTGATCACGGCGTTCCCGCTCTATTGGGTGGTGGTCACAGCCTTCAAGACGCCGCCGGGCGTGGTCGGTGGTCCGACCTATATTCCCTTCGTCGATTTCACGCCAACGCTTCAGCCCTTCATCGATCTCTACCAGGGCATCCGCGGTGAATTCTTCCACACCTTCCTGAACTCGACCATCGTCGGGCTGTCCGCGGCAGCGATCGCGACCGCGATCGGGGCGATGGCGGCCTATGCGCTTGTCAGGTTCGAATTCAAGGTGCGATTTGGCGCCGGCCTGATCTTCTTCCTGCTCGCGCTCGGCGGATATCTGCTCTTCAACAACAATCTCGGATTCACCCGCGCGCAGGCGCTGCTGCTCGCGTTTCCGATCGCGCTGGTCGTTGCCATCGTCGCCAACCGCCTGCCGCTGCCGGGTCCGATCCTCGGCAATGAGGACATCCTGTTCTGGTTCGTCAGCCAGCGCATGTTTCCGCCGATTGTCACGGCCTTTGCTCTGTATCTGCTCTACAGCGAAATCGGCCGGCTCGGCTTCCAGCTGATCGACAGCTTTGTCGGCTTGACGCTGTGCTACGTCGCGTTCTCGCTGCCGATCGTGGTCTGGCTGATGCGCGATTTCTTCGAGGCGATCCCGATCGAGGTCGAGGAAGCCGCGATGGTCGACAACGTGCCGAGCTGGCGCATCTTCCTCGGCATCGTGGTGCCGATGTCGATGAACGGGCTGCTGGCGACTTTCATGATCACGCTGGCCTTCGTCTGGAACGAGTTCCTGTTCGCGCTGTTCCTGACCAATTCCAAATGGCAGACGCTGCCGATCCTGGTGGCCGGACAGAACAGCCAGCGCGGCGACGAATGGTGGGCGATCTCGGCCGCGGCGCTCGTCGCCATCGTTCCGATGATGATCATGGCGGGCCTGCTCAGCCGCATGATGCGGTCGGGTCTGCTGCTCGGGGCAATCAAATAGCAAAAACTGATCTAGGGAGGACTGGACGATGTTGCGACGGACGTTTCTGATGCTGACCACCTCGCTCGCCGTGGCTTGCGCTGCGAGCCAGGCGAACGCGGCCTGTAGCCCGGATTATTCCGGCGTCACCTTGACGGTGGCATCGCAGACCGGACCCTATATCGCCTCCGCGCTCAAGCTCGGCGCGGATGAATGGACCAAGAAGACCTGCGGCAAGGTCAATGTCGTCGAGTTTCCGTGGTCGGAGCTTTACCCGAAGATCGTGACGTCGCTGACCGCATCGGACGCGACCTTCGACCTCGTCAGCTTCGCGCCGGCTTGGCTGCCGGACTTCGTGCCCTATCTCAGCGAGATGCCGAAGGCGATGCAGTCAGGCAAGGACTGGGATGATATCGAGCCGGCCTACCGCGAACGGCTGATGGTGTGGGAAGGCAAGATCTATTCGCAGTCGATGGACGGCGACGTCCACACCTACACCTATCGCACCGACCTGTTCAACGATCCCAAGGAGAAGGACGCCTTCAAGGCCAAGTACGGCTACGATCTGGCGCCGCCCAAGACCTGGAAGCAATATCTCGACATCGCCGAGTTCTTCCAACGTCCCGACAAGGGACTTTGGGGCACCGCGGAAGCCTTCCGTCGTGGCGGCCAGCAGTTCTGGTTCTTCTTCAGCCACGCGGCAGCCTACACCAACAACCCGAACTATCCGGGCGCGATGTTCTTCGACCCCGAAACGATGGATGCCCAGATCAACAATCCGGGCTGGGTGAAGGGACTGGAAGAATATATCCGCGCCTCCAAGCTTGGCCCACCCAACGCCTTGAACTTCTCATTCGGTGAGGTCAACGCGGCCGTGGCGGGCGGTCAGGTCGCGGAATCGATCGGTTGGGGCGACACCGGCGTGATCGCGGCCGATCCCAAGCAGTCGAAGATCTCAGGCAAGGTCGGCTCGGCGGTGCTGCCTGGCTCTGACGAGATCTGGAACGCCAAGACCAAGAAGTGGGACAAGTTCCCGGCCGTCCTGCCGGCGCCCTTCATGGCGTTCGGTGGATGGCAGATTGCCGTGCCGAAGGTCGGCAAGAACCAGCAGGCGGCATGGGATTTCATCAAGACGCTGACCAGCCCCGAAGTCTCCGGCCAGGCCGCCATTACCGGCGGCACGGGTGTCAACCCGTACCGCAAGTCGCACACCGCGAATCTGGAGCTGTGGAGCAAGATCTTCTCGCCGCAGGAAGCCAAGCAATATCTCGGCGCGCAGGCCGACTCCATCAACGGCAAGAACGTCGCGCTCGACATGCGTCTGCCCGGCTATTTCTCCTACACCGAGGTGGTGGAGATCGAGCTTGGCAAGGCACTGGCCGGGCAGACCACGCCGCAGGCCGCGCTGGACACGGTCGCAAAGGAATGGAATCGCCTGACTGACGAGTTCGGTCGTGCAAAACAGCTCGCTGCCTATCGCGCGGCGATGGGCCTGCCGCCCAAAAACTAAAGCCGAGAACTAAAGCCAAGAACTAACCTGAGAACTAACCTCCGCTGAGACTTCCCCGGATGACGCGTCAGCGTCATCCGGGTCTTGTTGACCGTCGATCTAAGGGACGGGAAAAGGATTCCATGGCGCGCGTCGAGATCGAGAATGTCAGCAAGGCATACGGGCCCTATGAGATCATCGAGGGGCTTGATCTGAACGTGGCTGACGAGGAGTTCGTCGTGCTCGTCGGCCCGTCGGGCTGCGGCAAGACCACGACGCTGCGCATGATTGCAGGACTGGAGACGGTCACGAGCGGAAGCATCCGCATCGGTGATCGCGATGTGACGCAGCTGCGTCCGGGCCTGCGCAATTGCGCGATGGTGTTTCAGAGCTACGCGCTCTATCCGCATATGACGGTTGGCGAGAATATTGGCTACGGCATGAAGGTGCGCGGCGAGGAGCGCGCCAGCATCGCGAAAGCGGTCCAGGACGTGGCCCGGGTGCTCGACCTCGAGCAATATCTGGACCGTCGTCCCAAGCAGCTCTCCGGCGGGCAGCGGCAGCGTGTCGCGATCGGCCGCGCTATCGTGCGCAGCCCGGACGTGTTCCTGTTCGACGAGCCGCTATCGAACCTCGACGCCAAGCTCCGCATCGAGATGCGGACCGAGATCAAGGCCTTGCACCGTCGTCTCGCCAAGACGATCGTCTATGTCACCCACGACCAGGTCGAAGCCATGACCATGGCCGATCGCGTCGTGGTGATGAATCGCGGCCGGATCGAGCAGGCGGCCGATCCCATCACGATCTATGAAAAGCCCAGCAATCTCTTCGTTGCGGGCTTCATGGGCGCCCCCAGCATGAACTTCATCCATGGCGAAATCGCCGCGCGCGATGGGGCGCTGGTCTTCACCGAGCCGTCGGGGACGGCGTTGAAACTGCCGAAATCCCGCGAGGCGGCCTATGCAGGCAGCGTCGGCAAGCCTGTCGTGCTTGGCGTGCGGCCCGACCATGTGTTGCGGCAAGACGCCCCGGCTGGCTCGTCCGTTCGGATCATGGTGAAGGACGTAGAGCCGCTCGGGCCGCATACGCTCGTGATCGGCACCGTCGGCGCGTTCCCGTTCACGGCGCAGATGCCGGTGGGGGTGGCTGCGGCGCCGGATCATTTCATCGACGTCGCGCTCGATCTGGAGCGGACCCATCTGTTCGACAAGGCGTCGGGGAAAGCAATCACCTGACAACGCGGCTCAGAACCGCTTCGCCATCTCCGCGAGGCGGCGATGCGCGGTCTCGCGGGCGGCGCGGATCGGCTCAGTCGGACCCGCGGTCGGTCCGATCGGCACGAAGCGCACGTCGCTGACACCGATGAAGCGGAGCGCCTCGCGCAAATAGGGCGTAGCCATGTCGATGCGGCCGCGGTTCATGCCGGTGGCAAAGTCGCTGCCGGAGGCGAGGATAACGATGGTCGGACGATCCTTCAGCAATGGAAGATAGCCCTGCGCGGGCTCGAAGCGGAACGTCAGGCCGGGCTGGATGATGATGTCGAACCACTGCTTCAGCTTGTAGGGGATGCCGAAATTCCACATCGGCGTCGAGATCAGAACGCGGTCGGCCAGTGAAAAGCGCAGCGCCATCCGTTCGGCCTCGGCGAAGCTGTCCCGCTGCGCGTCATTGAAGGCCTGCGCCGTCATCCGCGCATATTTGGCCTCGACGATGGGTCCCGCAAATTCCGGCATCCGTTCGCGCCAGAGATCGACGACATCGATGTCCCAATTGGGGCGGGCCTGGCGAAAGCCGTCAAGGAAGACGGCCGCGCCGGCGCTCGACTCGGAATCGGGGCGCGGCGAGCAGGAGAGATGCAGAAGCTTTGCCACCGCTCATCCCAGCGCTCTGATGACGGCATCCGCCCTGGTAACGACGGCAACGTTCTGCATGGCAAAATTGATCGAGGCCGAGTGCCAGTCTGCATTCATGGTCGAACAGCAATCCTCCGGCACGATCATGAAATAGCCCTTGTCGGCGCCGGTGCGCGCGGTGTGCTCGACCGACATGTTGGTCCAGGCACCGGTGTTGATGATCATGTCGCGGCCGGTGGCTTTCAGGATCGTCTCCAGCTTGGTGCCTTCCCAGGCACTCATCCGCATCTTCTCGACCACGTAATCGCCGGGCCGCGGCTCGAGGCCTGACACCGGCGCGGCGCCCCAGCTGCCGCGCACCATCGCCTTGCTGTCGACAAGCCCTTCGAACAGCGGCGCGTTCAGCGTCACGCCGGGCGCTCCTGGCTCGACCACGAACCAGACATGGATGATGGCAACGCCGCGCGCCCGCGCCGTCTCCGCCAGGCGCCGGACGTTCTCGACGACATGCTGCTGCTTGGCATGGCCTGGCGCACCGGAGTCAGCGAAGGCGCCGCCATCCATGATGACGTCGTTCTGGAGATCCTGGATGATCATGGCGCAGCGCTGCGGATCGAGGCGCAGCTCGCCGTCGGCAAGAATCGGCGCCGCAGCTGCAGGACCGGGGCTCGCGGCGCCACCGCTGCTGCGCCTGCCGCTCATATAGGGTTCGTGGCGCGGTCCGGTCCTGGTCGGGATCGCGTAGACCGAATGCGTCGAGGTCAGGTAGAGCGTGCGAAAATCAGGTCCACCCCAGGCGAGGTTGGCGACCAGTTCGGGCACGCGAACCTTGCCGAGCAGCTCGCCCCGCGGCGAATAGACCCAGACGCCGCCGGGCGCGGTGACCCAGACATTGCCGTGCTGATCGCATTTCATGCCGTCGGGCAGGCCAGGCTCGAGCTCCGACTTGATGCCGCTCGCGAACACCCGAGCATTCGACAGCGAACCGTCGCCGCTGACGTCGAACACGCGGATCAGCGCCTGCACGGTGTCGTTGACATAGAGCAGTCTTTCGTCGGGCGAGAAGCAAAGCCCGTTCGGCTGGTCGAACAACGTTCGATCGACCACCAGCTTTGGTTCGCCGCCAGGCATCACACGGTAGACGCCCTGAAAGCCGAGCTGCCGCGGTCGCTCGACGCCGTAGACCGGCATGCGGCCATACCAGGGGTCGGAGAAATAGATCGCGCCCGAGGAGTGCACGCAGACATCGTTGGGACTGTTGAGCTCCTGCCCCCCAAAGTGCGAGGCCAGCACCTCGCGCCGTCCGTCCGGCCGTTCACGGATCAGCGACGACGTCGCATGCTCGCAGACGATCAGATTGAGCTCGGCATCGTAGGTCATACCGTTGCATTTGTTCGACGGACGCTTGACCTCGGCGACACCGCGCCGCGAATCCCAGCGCCGGCGCACGTCGCCCGGCATGTCCGAGAACAGCAAATAATGATCGATCGGATGCCAGATCGGTCCTTCCGTGAACTCAAAGCCTGTGCCGACCTGGGCAACGGGTGCGTAAGGATCGATCAGGGTCTCGAATTCAGAACGTAAGGTGACGTGCGTCATCGGTCGGTCCTCACATCGTGCTACGCGGGAAACCAGTTGCGTGCGGGCAGGGACTGCACGATTGGTCCGGGCACCTGATCGTGCAGACGCCCCACGACATTGCCGCCTTCGATCTTGGCGGGGCGGTCGTGCACTGGCAGCAGATAGCGCGAGTTGCTGAGCAGCTTCTTGATTGCGGCCTTCTCCGCACGCTTGCTGGTGCCGTGGTTGCCCGTCGTGCGCGGCTCCCAGTCATGGATTTCGTGGAAGGGCGTGACGATCTGGTCGTTGAAATCGTAGATCACGTCGCCGCAGATGGTGGCGATTCCGTCGGCGGTCTCGACAATGATGTTCATCGAGCCCTCGGTATGGGCATTGGCGGCATCGCAATAGACGCCGGGCATCAGCTCGATCGGGCCGGTGATCTCCAAGTCGAGAAAGCGGAGCGCACTCTTGGTGTGCAGGCGGTCGATCAAATGCTTGATGTCGGGTGCCGGATATTGCGGATGCATCAGGCCGGAGACTGAATATTCCAGCTCCTTGCGGTTGAGAACGACCGTCGTGTTCATCGGGAACAGATCGTCCTTGCCCGCATGGTCGATGTGCAGATGGGTGTGGCAGACGAAGCGCACGTCGCCCATGCGCACGCCGTGGCGGGCGAGCTGGTTCTCGATCATGTGTTCGTGGTATTGCAGCCCCCGCATGCCCAGCGTCTCCATGATCTGATTGGAGCGATAGCCGGTGTCGACCACGACAGGATATTTGCCGCCGAGGATCAGAAAGCCCAGCGTAAGGACGCGGCGGGTGCGGCCGCAGTCGCGACCGAGCACCAGGAAGCTCGATTCCAGCTCGATATCCCCGTAGTCCAGGATCTTGATCTCCAGCGCCATTCGTTTCCCTCCTCGTGTTCTTTCTTGTCTTTCAAAGCCGATAGACGCGTGTTGCGGTGCCTCGGAAGATCGCATCCCGCTGCTCGGCGCTCAGCGGAGCGGCGGCTGCGCGAAATGCGTCAACAAGCGCGCGATAGCTGGTCCACAATTTCTCGATCGGGAAATTCGAGCCGAACAGGCAGCGCTCGGCGCCGAAGATCGCAACGGTATCCATGACCACCGCGGCGATGTGCGCGGGATCATTGCGGTGGATGAAGGTTCCAAGCCCGGAGAGCTTCGAGACGACATTCGGGCAGGTCGCAAGCCGCGCCATGCCCGCGCGCCAAGCGGCGCGGCCTGCTGGCGAAAGGTCTTCGAGCATGCCGGCATGCTGGAGGATGAAGGTCACCTTGGGGCAGGATTCGGCGAGATGTGCGGCATCCGGCATCTGCGGCGTGAAGACCTGGAGATCAAAACTCCAGCCGTAATCGGCGAGCCGCGCGACGTTGCGGCGGACCACGGGATCGATGCACAGATCGGGCTTGGCCGCGAAACGATAGAGCGGGTTTGCATGCCAGTGCAGCTGCATGCGCACGCCGCGCACCAGGGAATAGCGCTTGAGGCGGTCGAGCTGCGGACGCACGTCGTCCACGGCGAAATTGGCATAGGCGACGATGGCGTGCGGCCAACCGGTCTCGTCGGCGGTCCGCTGCACCCAGGCCGCCTCGTCCTCGAAACGATCGTTGGCCCAGTTGGTCTGGACGTAAACCGAGCGGGTAACGCCGTTGCCCTTGAGATCGTCGAGAAATTCCTCGATCGGATAGTCGCGCCGGATGGCCTCGTAGGGTCCGAAGATGCGAGGTTGCATCGGGCCGACCAGCCAGGGCAGATCGGCCTGCCGCCAGATATGATGATGCCCGTCGATCATCTCAGTCACGCAACTCTCCTTCGTCCCAAGGCGAGGACATGCGCGACGATCGACGCGCTCGATCCGCCGTCGACGAGATCGTCGACGAAGCGCTCGATCGCAACGAGCGCCTCGGTCTGCGGCCGAAAGCCGGGTCCGGACGCCAGCGGCGTCAGCCAGCTCACGCGCCAGGCCCGCTGCGATAGTTTGGCCACCGCATCGCGCAGGGCATCGGGCTCGCCGCGCTCCAGCCCATCGGAGACGACGACCACGGCCGCCCCGCGGGCATAGCCGCCAAAGCGCGGCACCGCGAGGAAGGCTTGCAGCGCATCGCCGATGCGGGTGCCGCCGTCCCAGTCGCTGACGAGATGCGCGGCCGCGCTCAGCGCCTGCTCGCGGCGCTTCACGCGCAGCGCGCGGGTGACACGGGTCAGCCGGGTGCCGAAGGTGAAGACCTCGACATTGGGCGCGGCCTGCACCAGTGCATGCGCCAGCTTCATGTTTTCCTCGGTGCGGCTCTTCATCGAGCCGGAGACGTCGATCAGCAGCAGGAATTTGCGTGGGCGCTGGCGCCGCTTCAGATGCCCGAGCCGCAGGATCTCGCCGTCGCTGCGGACGGAGTCGCGCAAGGTGCGACGGAGGTCGGCAAACGGTCCGCGGCGGGCGCGCATACGACGGTGACCACGTCGCTGCGGCAGGCGCCGTGGTGCCTCGCGGGACAAACGGCGGAGCGCCTCGGTGGTGGACAGCTGCGCGAAGCGGCGCTCGACCAGCGCCTCGGTACGGGTCGCTGTCAGGCCGGACTCGTTGGCGTCGTCGGAGAACAGCGGCTCCTCGTCGCCGCGGCCTTCTTCCTGGAGCCGAACGGTCTCGTCATCCTTGCCGTCATCGGCATGCTCGATTGCCTCACTGCCGCGGAAATGAAGGTCGAATAGCCGGTCAAAGGTCACGCGGCGCTCGGGTGGCGGGGCGAGGGTGGCCAGAGCGGCCTGCCTGATATCCCCGAGGTCGCGCGGGCCCAGCAGTTCGATCGCGGTAAGGAACGCAGTGGTCTGCTCCGGCGCGACAGCAAAACTGTTGGCGCGCAGCAGTGCGACAAAGGAGACGAAGACGCGGGCGGCGCGCGGAAGTTGAAGCTCGGTGCTCATGCGGTGGCCTCCGCGAGCATTGCGTCGAGCCGGGGCGCGATGAAGTGCAGATCCTCCTCGTCCTTGAGCGCCACGCCGATCGAGCGCTTGAAGGCGTCGGGCCAACGCGCACCGCCCTTGTGCAGCAGCGTTGCGGCCTCGGCCCAGTCGACAGCTTCGGCGATTCCGGGCGCTTTGCTCAGCGGCTCGCGCCGGAGCTTGCCGACCGCCGCGACGACCGCCCGCGCAGTGGCTTCGGCGACGCTTGAGGCTCGCAGCATCACGATGCGCGCCTCGCGCTCCTCGGTCGGATAGTCGATCCAGTGATAGACACAGCGGCGGCGGAGCGCTTCGTGCAGGTCGCGCGTCCGGTTCGATGTCAGCACCACCACGGGACGCTCGGCGGCGCGCACGGTGCCGCGCTCGGGGATCGAAATCTGGAAGTCAGAGAGGAATTCGAGCAGAAACGCCTCGAACTCCTGGTCGGCGCGGTCGATTTCGTCGATCAGGAGCACCGTGGAATCAGGCGCACGCAGTGTCGCCAGCATGGGCCGCTCGATCAGGAACGTCTCGCCATAGATGTCGATGCTCTCATCGCCGGCCTGGCGGATCGCGAGCATCTGACGAGGGTAATTCCATTCGTAGAGCGCCGCGGAGGCGTCGATGCCCTCATAGCATTGCAGGCGGATCAGCCGGCGGCCGAGCACGGCGGCGATGGCCTTTGCCGCTTCCGTCTTGCCGACGCCCGGCGCACCCTCCAGCAGCAGCGGCTTACCGAGCGCGAGGCCGAGATAGGCCGCGGTCGCAAGGCCTTCGTCGGCGAGGTAATAGGCCGCGCGCAGCGCCTTCTCCAGCGCCTCCGGGCTGTCGATGCCGACGATGTTGCTGCGGACCGCCATGAACCAAAACCTCTAGCGCCGCGCCTGCGGCCGCGCGCCGCCCTGGGCCTTGATTGCGCGCAGCACCCTCTCAGGGGTGATCGGAAGATCATCGATGCGCACGCCGACCGCGTTGAAGATCGCATTGGCCACCGCCGGCAGCACCGGGTTCGCGCACATCTCGCCGGGGCCCTTGGCGCCGAACGGACCATCCGGGGCAGGGCGCTCCAGCACCGCGATGTCATGCGGGCAGATGTCGCCGGGGCCGGGCATCAGATATTCAACGAAGTCGCGCGGGCCATGCACGGGCTCTGGATAGTAAGGCTCCGGCGTCTCATAGAGCGCGTGGCTGACGCCCATCCAGGCGCCGCCGACGAGCTGCTGCTCGACCAGGCGCGGATTGAGCGCACGGCCGAGTTCATAGGCCGAGTCCATTCGCACCATCGCTACTTCGCCGGTCTCGTCGTCGACATCGACCTCGGCGACGAGGCAGGCATGGGCGTAGCATGTCGCCGGCGACATCTCGCCGGTCTCCGGATTCACTTCGGAGAGCGGCACCAGGAAGATGCCGCGACCCGAGATGGTCTTGCCCTGCTTGAACTGCGCGGCAATCGCGACGTCCTTGGTCGAGATCGAGCGGTGCGGCGCACCCTTGACATGGATATTGCCGCGCCCGTCGGTCTCGAGATCGGCGGCGTTGACCTCCAGCTCCTCGGCGGCCGCCTCCATCATCACGCCGCGCGCCTCGCGCGCCGCCGCCATCACGGCATTGCCGACGCGATGGGTGCCGCGCGAGGCGAACGAGCCCATGCAATGCGGGCCGGTGTCGGAATCGGCCGTGTCGACATAGACATCCTCGACCGGCACGCCGAGCGTCTCCGCGCAGATCTGCCGCGTGACGGATTTCATGCCCTGGCCAAGATCGATCGACGACAGCGCCACCGTGAACTTGCCGCTCGGGTTGGAATGCACCAGCGCCTGGCTGGGATCACCGCCGAGATTCATGCCGATGGGATAGTTGATCGACGCGATGCCGCGTCCGCGATGCCGGGTCATCTAGCGCCTCCTGGTGCCGAAGACGGAGGAGAAGCGGGTCGCACCATGCGACGGTGCAGGTGGCCGCGGCGAGGGCGGCGGAGGAACCGGTGGAGGCGGCTCGCGCGGCGGTTCGCGCGTGACAGTGGGTGGCAGCCTGTCGTAGCTGGTGCGCTGCTGAGCCGGAGCGGTGGGACGTGCGCGCGAAGCATCCGCCGGTGTCGGCGGGATTACGGCGCGACTGCCGCCGCCGTCCTTGCGCGACGATGCGCGCTTGAATTCCTCGCGAAGCGGCCATTTTGCCTTTTCGGCCGCAACCTGCACACATTCGATCAGCGCCGTGTTCTTGGCTTCGCGCCGGTGCGCTTTCATGTCACCGTCGCGATAGGCGTTGAGGATCCGGAACTCCATCGGGTCCATGTTGATGAGGTGCGCCAGCTTGTCCATCTGGCACTCGATGGCAAAGTCCATCGCGGTGACACCGAAGCCGCGCATGGCGGTCGCCGGCGTGCGGTTCGTGAAGACGCAATAGACGTCGCCATAGACGTTCGGGATGGTGTAAGGGCCCGGCAGATGCGCTGCGCATTTCACCGCGGCGTAGCTCGACAGCCGCGTATAGGCGCCGCTGTCGAAATAGGCGAGGATCTTGCGCGCGACGATGCGGCCGTCACGCATCACGCCGTCCTTGATGTAGATGCGCTCGGCGCCGCGCGGCGGGCCGTATTGCATCTCCTCTTCGCGCCCGAACACGTAGCGCACGGGTTTTCCAGTCAGCATCGCGCCGAGAATGGCGAGCGGCTCGGTCAGCGTATCAACCTTGCCGCCGAACCCGCCGCCGACGGTGCCGCCGATGAAGTGGAAGGTGTTGGAAGGGACGTCCAAAATCTTGGCGCAGGTATCGACCGAGAAGAACAGCGCCTGGGTCGAGGTGTAGACGACGAAACGGCCGTTGGTGTCGGGGGCAGCGATTGCACCATTGGTCTCGGTCGGCGCGTGCTCGATCGGCGACATCTGGTAGCGCTGCTCCAGCACGTGATCGGCCGTCGCCAGCGCCGCATCGGCATCGCCGAAGCGAAGCCGCTGGTGGTCATAGGTCTCGTGATAGGTGAAAGTGTTCTTCGGATAGGTCTCGTTGACCACGGGCGCGCCGGGCTTCAGTGCGTCCTCGACGTCGAATACCGCCGGCAGCGGCTCGTAGTCAATCCTGACCTTTGCGATGGCCTCAAAGGCCTCGCGCTCGCTGTCGGCGACGATGGCGACAACGGGCTCGCCCTTGTAGCGGACCTTGTCGACCGCCAGCGACGGCTCGTCGTCCTTGCCGAAATTGATCAGGCTCAAAAGCGTGTTGAGATTGACCGGCACGTCGGCGCCGCGGATGATCCGGCGCACGCCGGCCGAACGCTCGGCCTCGGCCGTGTCGATACGGCGGATGCGTGCATGTGCCTGCGTCGAGCGTACGACCTTCAGATGCAGCATGCCCTGCAGCTTGTGGTCATTGAAGTAGCTCGACGTGCCCGTAACGTGGCCGAGCATGTCCTGGCGCTGGGTGCCCTTGCCGATTTCCTTCAAATTATCGTCGCGCTCGTCGGCGAAAATATCCTTGCGCAGTTCCAGCATGGCGACGTCCTTCAGGCGCTGACCCGGCCGCCGGCGGCGGCGAGGATGGCATTGATGATCGGCTCATAGCCGGTGCAGCGGCAGATGTTCCCGGAGATGGCCTCGATGACCTCGTCGCGGCTGGGCGAGGGATTGCGGTCGAGCAGGGCTTTTGCAGCCATCAACATGCCCGGCGTGCAATAGCCGCACTGGGCGGCGAAATTGTCCGCGAAGGCGCGCTGGAGCGGATGCAGGTTCGGACCCTGCTTCATGCCGTCGAGCGTCTCAACGGAGCGGCCCGCGACTGTTTCCGCCAGCGTCAGGCAGGAGAGGTGGAGTTCGCCGTCGATCAGCACGCTGCAAGTGCCGCAGCCGCCTTGGCCGCAGCCGAATTTCGGCGTCATGTCGCCGATCAGTTCGCGCAGCGCCACCAGCAGATTGGTGCCGCCGTCGACGAAGATCGCGACGTCGCGGCCGTTGTGACGAAATTGCAGGGGTATTTTGGACATGCGGTCTATTCCTGTCCGGACAGCAGGCGGCGCAGGTGGACGCCGACAATTTCGCGGCGATACCAGGCGCTGCCGAGCGCATTGTCGGGGGGTGACGTTCCTTCGGTCGCCGCGGATGCAGCGGCGGCGATGGTCGCCGCGTCCAGCGAGCGTCCTTCCAGTGCCCGCTCGGCAGCGCGGGCACGGATCTGTGTCGGCGCCATCGAACCCAGCGCAATCCGCGCGCCTGCGATCCGGCCGCCTGAGATCGGCAGATGCGCGGCGAGCGTGATGACCGAACCGCCCTTCGGCTTGATACGCGCGATCTTGCGATAGCGGAACGCCTCGCTGCTTACAGGCCGGGTGCAGGAGATCGACAAGACCAGCGTTCCGGGCTGCCGGTCGCGCGCCTGCAAAAATTCTTCGACTCCGATGTCGCGCGCGCCAAAGGCGCCCGCGACGGCGACGGTCGCATCGAGCGCGAGCAGCGCGACGGTGAAATCTCCATAAGGATTCGGCGCAAAGAGATTGCCGCCGACTGTTCCCATGTTGCGTACCGCAGGGCCGCCGATCGAACGCGCAGGGGCGTGCAGGAAGCCAAGATCGCGGTCAGCGAGGATGCGCGCGAAGGTGACGCCGGCGCCCAGCGTGATGCGCGGGCCGGATGCGTCGATCCGGGTCAATGCCTGATCTTGGGCGCGGACGACGGTCGAGATCGCAACATCGCCCTCGTTCAGCGCTCGCATCACCAGCGTGCCGCCGCCGAGATAGCGCGCGCTGCGATCCGAGGACAGTGCCCCCGCCGCCTCGCTGGCGCTCGCAAAAGTCTTCACTGTCACGGCCATCTAGGCGGCCTCCTTCAGATGCCGGCGGATTGCATCGAATCCGGCCTGGTAAATGTCTTCGGCGACCATGTGGGTGATGCGGTCGCGGTCTTCCGGCCTGGCCGTGAAGCGCGACTCCCAGTGCCAGAACGTGCGGTCGCCGTCGGTCACAGGCAGCAGGCGGACATGGGCGACGTAGTTGAACATCGGGATCGGTGTATCGAGCAGGCAGTAGCTAAAACTCTGTTCGAGGTCGGATAGCGCCAGCAATTGCTCGCGCAGCTCCGCGCCGTCCTTCAGCTTGAACCGCCTGATACAGCCGATCTTGTCCGAGGCATGCGCGCGCTCGATCGAGGAGGTCGCCACTGCCGGATGCCAGCGGTCGTGCCCGTTGAAATCGCGCAGCATCGCCCACGCCGCATCGGTCGGTGCGTCCAGGATCGTGCTTTTGACGATATGCGGCACGGATATCAGCCTCCGAACACGCGCTTCAGGGCATCGAACCCGCCCTGGAACACACCGCCGCCGATATTGCCGACGAGCTCGGTCTCGCGCTCCGGCGCGCAGTCGAACTCGGCGGTCCATTCCACAAAGGTCTGGTCGCCGTCGGTGACCGGCGTCAGGCGCAAGGTTGCGACGTAGTTCTCGACGCCCATCGGGGATTCCAGGATCGAGTAGGTGCAGAACATGTCGTAGTCGGAGAGGCCGAGCAGCTTCTCGCGGATGCGGTCGCCATTGCGCAGGCGAAAGTCGCGCACACATCCGATCTTGTCCGAGGGCTCGCCGCCCTCGATGCGGCTTTCGGCAATCGCCGGGTGCCAGTTCGGCAGGCCGTTGAAATCACGCACGCGCGCCCAGACGCGATCGTTGCGCGCATTGACGACGGTGGAGACGTAGACGCGGGGCATGGGTCAGACCTCAGCTCTTCTTCCGCGGACCGCGTTCGGCCGGCGGTTCGCCGCCGCCCTCGGCCGCAGGCGGGGAGGCCGCGGGTTTGTCGCCGCCACCGCCGCTCTTGCGTGCGGACTCCTTGATACCCTGCATGTCGCGAGCTTCGCGGATCAGGCCCGGCATCTTGGCAAGGCTGCCACCCTCGACGCCGATGTCCGACAGAAGGGAGTCGATCAGCGGCGCCTGCACGCGGTAGCGCAGCGCGGAGTCGATCACCTCGTCGGTGGCGCTGCGTCCGCCATTGCCACCGCCGCCGTTGCCATGGAGGCCGTCAACCTGGAGGATACGGATGCCCTCGATCTTCTCCATCGGCTTGACGCTCTCGCGCACGATACCTTCGATCTTGTCGAGCAGCTTTCGGCGGAACAACGAATAGCGAGCCTGGTCGGTCAGCACGTTCTCGGCCTCGTTGAGCATCCGCTGCGCCTCGGCTTCGACGGCCGCACGCACACGTTCGGCGTCCGCGGCGATCCGTGTCTCCTCGGCCTGCTTCTCGGCGAGCAGCACCTCGACCGTCTTGCGTCGTTTTGCGATCTCGCTCTCGCGCGCGGTGATGACGCGTTCGGCGGCCTCGGTGGCCCGCATCCGCGCTTCCTCCGCCATCGCCTTCGCGGCCGATTCTTCCAGCGACTTTTGGTGAATGGCGATCGCCTTCTCCATCAAAACAGTCTCGACCTCCTTCTCGCGGTTGACCTCCAGCTTGCGCAGCTCGCGCTCGCGGCCGACACGAGCCTCGTCGAGGCCGCGGTCGGACGCGATGCGGGCGCGCTCGACTTCCTCGCGGGAGGCGATCTCGGCCTCCTGCAGTGACTGGACACGGGCCACCTCGAGCTGCTCGATTGCGCGTCGGCGCTCGAGGCGGGCGGCCTCCAGCGCCTGCTCGCGCGAGACGTCGGTGGTCTCGACCTCCTTGCGGGCGACGATTTCGGCCTGCCGAACCTGGCGGTCGGCGTCGATCCGCTCGGACTTCTTGGCGGAGAGCGCGATGACGCGGTCTTCGTCCGCGATCTCGATCGCCTTCTTCTGCTCGATATTGAGCACCTCGCGCTTCTTGGACGAGTTGATCCGCTCGGCCTCCAGCGCGAGATCGACCGTGATGCGCTGCCGCTCGATGGCATCGCGCCGCTTCAGCTCGGCGGCCTCCAGAATGCCGGTGCGTTCGATCTCCAGCGAACGCGTGTCGCGCTCGGCCTGGATGCGCTCGGCCGCGACCGCCTTCTCCTGGGCAATGCGGGCCGCCTCGATCGCCTCGCGGGAGGCGATGTCGGCCTCCTCGACGGCCCGGTTGCGCGCGATCTCCAGCGAGCGGACGCGCTCTTCCTGGGCAATGCGCGAGGCTTCCGTGGTCTCGCGCGCGGCGATCCCGGCGACTTCGAGGCTCTGGTTGCGCTCGATCTCCAGTTGCCGCGTGCTCTGCTCGGCGGCGATCCGCTCAGCGGCCAGCGTCCGCTCGCGGCCGATGCGGGCGGCCTCGACCGCACGCTGCGCCTCGATCTCGGCCTCCTGGATGGTGCGGACCTGCTGGATCTCCAGCGCGCGGGTACGCTCATCGGAGGAGATGCGCTCGACATTCACGATCAAGGTCTGGGCGATGCGGGCCTTTTCGGTGGCTTCGCGGGCGGCGATCTCGGCCTCGTCGACGGCGCGGGTGCGCTCGATCTCGCGGCGCTTTGTCTCCTCCTCATTGGCGATGCGGGCGTCGGTGACGACACGGTCCTGCTGGATGCGGGCCTTCTCGATGGCCTCGCGTGCCGCGATCTCGGCTTCCTCGACAGTGCGCATGCGTTCGATCTCGCGCTGGCGGACATCACGTTCGGAGGCAATCCGCGTCGTGTCGATCGAGCGCTGATTGGCGATTCGGGTCTTCTCGATCTCCTCGCGCGCCAGCAACTCCTTTTCTTCGATGGTGCGGGTGCGCTCGATTTCCTTCTGGCGCGTCTCGCGTTCGGCGGCGATGCGGGCCTCCGCAATCGCCTGCTCATTGGCGATCCGCGAGCGCTCGATCGCCTCACGCGCAGAAATCTGGGCCTGTTCGGCCTCGGTCTCGCGCAGCGCGCGTTCGCGGGCGACTTCAGTGCGCTGGAGCGCGCGGCGCATCTCGATGTCGCGTTCCTGCTCCAGCCGCGCGGTCTCGCTCTCGCGCTCGATTTCGAGCGCCTGCCGCTCGGCCTCAAGATTGCGGGTGCGGATCTTGATCATCGAGTCCTGCTCGATGTCATTGCGCAGCTTGCGCCGGGCCTCGATGTCCTCCATCAGCCGGGTCAAGCCTTCGGCGTCGAACCGGTTCGAGGGATTGAAGAATTCAAGGTCGGTCTGGTCGAGATCGGTGATGGCGACGGATTCGAGCTCAAGACCATTCTGGGCGAGGGCTTCGGCCGCATTGGTCTTGACGCGTGTGACATAGTCGCCGCGTCGTTCGTGCATCTCTTCGAGGGTCATTTCGGATGCGACCGAGCGGATCGCTGAAATGAACTTGCCGGCCAGCAGCGCATGGAGCTGTTCCGGCTCCATGGTGCGGCGGCCGAGCGTGGCGGCGGCGATCGAGACCGCTTCGCGGGTGGCCTGGACCCGGACATAGAAGTCGGCCTCGATGTCGACACGCATGCGGTCGCGGGTGATCACCGCGTCCTGCCGCGAGCGCACGATGCCCATCGGCAGCACGTTCATGTTGACGGGCGTGTAATCGTGGATGAAGGGCAGCACGAACGCGCCGCCGTTGATGACGACGCGTTCGCCGAGGAAACCGGTGCGGACGAACGACACCTCCTTGGAGGAGCGATGGTAGAGCCAGTTGACGATGTAGACGCCAACCACGATCACGATGATGGCGACGATCAGCCAGAGGATGAGCTCGCCGACCAGGATCCCTGACATGTTTCCCTCCCTCGATCTTGCAGGCGTTACGGCGCGCCGATCGCCTTGAATTTGCGGACCTGTTCCGTCAAAGCCCGCTCCACCGGCAGCCGCTCCATCGAGGAGGCGCCGTAGAAGCCGTGGCAGTAACGCGTGTTCTTCATGATGAAATCGGCATCGGCGGGATCCGCGATCGGGCCGCCATGGGCGAGCACCAGGATGTCAGGGTTGACGCTGAGCGCCGCGGATGCCCAGGTGTCGATGCGTGCCGGGCAGTCCTTCAGCTTGGGCGCGGTCTGCGCGCCGATCGTGCCGCCGGTGGTGAGGCCGAGATGGCAGACGATGATGTCGGCGCCGGCGATCGCCATCGCCGCCGCTTCCTTCTCGCTGAAGACGTAAGGCGTCGTCAGCAAGTCCTTCTCGCGCGCCTTCGCGATCATGTCGATCTCCAGCGCGTAGGACATGCCGGTTTCTTCGAGATTGGCGCGGAAGACGCCGTCGATCAGGCCGACGGTCGGAAAGTTCTGCACGCCGGCGAAGCCGAGTGTCTTGAGCTGGTCGAGGAACACATCCATGTCGCGGAACGGATCGGTGCCGTTCACGCCCGCGAGGACCGGCGTCTTGCTGACGACCGGCAGCACTTCGCCGGCCATTTCGACGACGATCGCGTTGGCATCGCCATAAGGCATCAGCCCGGCAAGTGAGCCGCGCCCAGCCATACGATAGCGGCCGGAATTGTAGATGACGATGAGATCGACGCCGCCGGCCTCCTCGCATTTGGCCGACAGGCCGGTGCCGGCGCCGCCGCCGACGATCGGCTCGCCGCGCTTCGCCATCTCGCGGAACCGCTTCAGGAGTGCTGCGCGTTCAAACCGGGCCATCGGTCACCTCGCTACTCTCCGGCGTGCCCCGGCGCGTCCGAACAGGGTTCGGAACGCGCTCACGATGATCGAGGCGAACTCGGGATCGTTGATGTTCTGCTTGACGCGAATGAGTTGCCGGTTGCCGGTCTGCCGTACCGTGCGCTCCAGCGCGCGGAACAGGGCAGCGTCGGCCTCGGGGTCCCAGAACGGCTGGCCGCGGGCATCGAGCGCGGAAACGCCACCCTCGGGCAGGAAGAAGCGCACTGGCCCGTCCATCTGGTTCAGCCGTTCGCCGATCCAGCGGCCCATGCGTTCGTTCTCGTCCGCAGTGGTGCGCATCAAGGTCACCTGCGGATTGTGGACGTGGAATTTGCGGCCGCGACAGCGCTCGGGGATGGTGTCGGGCGCGCCGAAATTGACCATGTCGAGCGCGCCGACCGAGCCGACATAGGGCAGGCGGGTGCGGATAACAGCGCCGAAGCGATCCTCCGTCGCCGGAAACACGCCGCCCATCAAGAGGTCGCAGATCTCGGTGGTGGTGAGATCGATCACGCCGGCAAGCTGACCGGAATCGACCAGCTTCTCCATCGATCGTCCGCCGACGCCGGTGGCGTGGAAAACAAGACACTCGAAATCGTCGGCGAGCTCGGCTGTGATCTTCTGCACCGCCGGCGTGGTGACGCCGAACATGGTGATGCCGATCGACGGCAACCCGGCACTCGCAGCGCGCTCCTTCGCTTTACGCGGGTCGAGCCGCGCCTTGACCATGCCGGCGATGGCATTGGCGCCGTTCGACAGCACCGCGCGCGAGATCGAATTCAGCCCCTGCACGTCGGTGACCGAATACATCATGGTGATGTCGGCAGGACCGACATAGGGCGCGACGTCGCCCGAGGCGACCGAGGAGATGATCAGCTTTGGCACGCCGACGGGGAGGGTGCGCATGGCAGGGGCGACCAGCGATGCCGCTCCCGAGCCTCCGGCCGAAATGACGCCGGCGATGTTGCCCTGGCGCTTGATCCAATTGGCGAACGCATCCGCCATCGCGGTGACAGCGGCGCCGCGGTCCGGGCCGAACACAGCCGAGCCGCCGCGGCCGTGGTTCAGCGCAATCTCCTGCGCGGAGACGTCGCATGTGGCGTGCTTGCCGCTTGTGGAGACGTCGACGAGCCGCGTGCGCAGCCCGCTCTCGCCAATGATGTCGCGGATGAAGCGAAGTTCAGTACCCTTGGTGTCGAGCGTGCCGACGACCAGAACCGCTGGGGGCCCTGACGTCTGCGTCGTCACCGGCTCGCGCTTGCGCCGTGCGGGCTCGTCGAGGCGCGAGACCTGCGTCGACAGTGTGCGCGCGGCGGCTTCGATACGGCCGATCGGGACCGGCTGCGACCAGCGCGTCGGCGGAGTGGGGTTGGAAATGTAGACCCGGATCGGACCGCTGGTGCGTGGAAGCTGAGCAGCTGGCTTGGCCTCGCCGTCGGTAGAAGGCACATCGAGATCGGGCTCCAGTTCGGCGTGCAGTCCGACGCCAAGCAGGCGTTGCTGGAGCTCCCGGTCGGCGGACAGCCGAGCTGAATCGATGATGCGGTTGATGCGGCCGTTGACCATGATCGCGACGTTGCGCGAGATCGCGGTGGCGACGCCGATGTTTTGCTCGATCACGAGCACGGACATGTCGCCGTCTTCGCCGAGCTGAAGCAGCATCTCTTCGACCTGGGCGACGATGACGGGTGCAAGCCCTTCGGTCGGCTCGTCCATGATCAGCAATTGCGGATTTGTCAGCAGCGCGCGCGAGATCGCGAGCATCTGCTGCTCGCCGCCCGAGAGCTGGCCGCCGCCGTGGTCCTTGCGCTCGGCGAGCCGCGGAAAGGTGTCGTAGATGCGCTCGACCGTCCAGGGGCCGGAGCGCATGCCGCCGGCGAGCCGCAGATGTTCGTCGACGCTGAGCGAGCGCCAGAGTCGGCGGCCCTGTGGCACATAGCCGACGCCGAGCCGCGCGATATTCGCGGGCGGCCGCCGCGTGATGTCGTCGCCGCGAATCCGGATCGAGCCCCCGCTCACGGGCACCAAGCCCATGATCGCCTTGCACAGCGTGGTCTTGCCCATCCCGTTGCGACCGACCACGGAGAACACGCCGGCATCGAGCGTGAGGTCGACGCCCTGCAGCGCGTGCGAATGGCCATAGTAAACGTCGAGGCCGCGGACCTCGAGCGCTGCAGCGCTGCGGCGGGCCTCACTCATGGCCGCCTCCGAGATAAAGCTCCTGCACCTCGGGGTCGGACTGGATCTCCTCCGGCACGCCTTCCTTGAAGATGCGGCCGTTGTGCATCATCGTCACGCTCTCGACGACGCGTAAGGCCACGTCCATGTCGTGCTCGATGATGATGTAGCCGATATGCGCCGGTAGCGAGGTGAGGATCTCGACCAACTCGGCGCGCTCGGTCGGCGACAGGCCCGCGGCCGGCTCGTCGAACAGCACGAAGCGGGGTGCGCCGGCGAGCGCCAGCGCGATCTCGAGCTGCCGCTGCTGGCCGTGCGCGAGCTCGGCGACGCGCTGGTCCCTGACCGCGCTCAAGTGCACCGCCTGCACCAGATTGTCGGCGGCGTGCATCAGCGCATCATTCTGACCGGGCCGCAGGAACGAGAAGCGTCCGCGCGAGACGCCGCGGCAGGCGAGATAGACGTTGTCCTGCACCGTGAGGCCGGGGAACAGCGCGGAGATCTGGTAGGTTCGCCTGAGGCCGCGACGGATGCGCTCATAAGGGGGGAAGTGCGTGACGTCCTCGCCAAAGAAACGGATCGTGCCTGAGGTCGGCGGGAAGTCGCCGGTGATGCAGTTGAACAGCGTGGTCTTGCCGGCGCCATTGGAGCCGAGCACGGCGCGCCGCTCGCCGGGGCGCACGGTGATGGTGACGTCGGTGAGCGCCGCCAGCGCGCCGAACAGCCGCGTGACGCCGCGCAGTTCCAGGGCTGCACCGGCGCCGACGGCGGAGAGGCGCTGCGCGACGCTATCCATGACCGCGCCCTCCGCCCGGGCGATCCGACTGCGGACGATGGCTCCGCCGCCAGCGCTGCCACAGGCCGATCACGCCATCCGACGACCAGAATACAATCGCGAGGAAGCCGAGGCCGATCAGCAGCCGGAAGCGGTTGCCATCGAGCCCGATCTTGACCAGGAAGTCGAGCGCAAAGGTACGCAACAGCACGAACACCAGCGCGCCGATATAGGGGCCGATCGGCCGCGTGATGCCGCCGACGATGGCGATGATGAGGATGTCGATGCAGGCGCCGACGCTGACAGAGCCCGGCGAGATCTGGCGATAGTTCCAGACCTGGAGCACGCCGGCGAGGCCCGCGATGAAAGATGCCACCGCATACGCGGCGACGCGGTGGGCATTGACATTGAAGCCGAGCGCCGCCATGCGGCGCGGATTGTCGCGCACGCCCTGCAGCGCAAGGCCGAACGGCGCGCGGGAGATGTAGTCGACGGCGAAATAGCAAAGCGCGGCGACCGCGAGCACGACATAGTAGAACGGAATGTCCGCCCGCCAGTTGACGCCCCAGAAATGCGGCGTCGCGACGTTGTTGATGCCGGTATGGCCGTTGAAGATCGCCCAGTTCTGATTGGTGAAGTAATAGAACGCAGCCCCGATCGCGAGCGTGATCATGATGGTGTAGATGCCCTCGGTGCGCACGGCGAGCGCACCGCCGAGCGTGCCGAAGATGGTCGCGAGCGTCAGCGCCATCGGCACCGCCAGCCACCAGGGCCAGCCCAGGCTGATATTGGCGTTGTCGCTGGTTCCGAACACCGCGACCATGTAGGCGGCAAAGCCCGCGATGGTGAGCTGCATCAGGCTGACCATGCCGCCATAGCCGGCCAGGAACATCAGGCTGAGCGCGATGGTGCCGAGCATCAGCGTGGTTGCGAAGATCTCGATCAGGAAGAAGCCGTTGGCGATCAGCGGCATGATCAGCAGGATGATCGCTACGATCCAGGCGGCGGGATTGTTGAGGTCGGGCCAGGAGCGAGCAGCCTGCCGCTGCGCCGCCGAGGCGGGGCTGCGGATCTGAATGCGCGTATCGTGGGTAACGGACATGTCAGCGCCTCGCCAGCAGGCCCTGCGGCCGAAGCGCCAGCACCAGCACCATGATCAGGAAGGTCACGACGATGGCGTATGTCGGGATGTAGACCGAGCCGAGTTGCTCGGCGAGGCCGATGATGAGGGCGCCAAGCGCGGCGCCGGGGATCGAGCCCATGCCGCCGACGATCACGACGACGAGCGAAGCAAGCAAGAAGCGAATGTCTTCGCCGGGCGACAGTGACTGGAAGGTGCCGCCGACCACGCCCGCGATGCCGGCAAGGCCCGCGCCGAGCGCGAAGACCAGCACAAACACGGCCTGGATGCGCACGCCGGTCGCAGCAAGGATGTCGCGGTCGTCGACGCCGGCGCGGATGATCATGCCGATCCGGGTGCGGTTGAGCGCAAGCCACATCGCGATGCCGATGATCACGGAAGCCAGGAAGATCACGAGCCGGACCAGCGGATAGCGCAAGTAAACCGGCTCGCCCGACGATTTCACCGCGGTGATGAGCGGCAGATCGATCGGGCCAATCAGCCAGTTCGGGGTCTGGATCTGGTAGAAGTCGCCGCCGCAGGCCCACAGCATGAGATCGGCGAACACGATGGAGAGGCCGATCGTCACCATGGTCTGGCGCAGATCCTGGCCCTCCATGCGGCGGAACACGAGCACCTGGAGCAGGACGCCGACCAGCGCCGTCAGGATGAAGGCGACGATGAAGGAGAGGATCCACGATCCGGTCGAGGCGCTGATGGCATAGCCGACATAGCCGCCGAACAGATAGAGCGAGCCGTGCGCGAGGTTGACGTTGCGCATCAGGCCGAAGATCAGGGTGAAGCCGCTGGCGACGAGGAAATAGAGGCCGCCGAGCGTGATGCCGTTGAAGAGTGCGTTGAGGAAAACCCGCTTGCGACCGATCGCGTCTTCAAGCCCGGGCGGCCAGACCGCAAAGATCAGCCACAGCACTACCGCGACCGCGATGATGACGATCAACGACCAGGCCGGATGGCGTTCGACAAAGCGGGTCATGGCGTCACCTCGCTCCGCTTGCGATGGCCACCATCACACCTCGAATGCAGGTCGGACAGCCTTGTGCAGGCTGCGTACCGCGCCATGGATTTGCGTCCTCCCCGGACATGCGATCCTCTTGCAGGGATCGCGTTCCGCCCATCCTAGTGGGGCGGCGAGAGAGGCACTTGATCGTGAGTATCTTTTCGCGCGTCCGTCAGCCGCGCAAAACCTTGGCGGCGCGGCGATAATCGGTCGGCGCCATCCCGACATTGGCGGCGAAGAAGCGGGTGAAACCGCTCTGCGAGGAGAAGCCGAGGTCGAAGCCGATATCGGCGATCGGCGCCTCGCTCGCCACCAGCGCCTCCAGCGCCTGCTCCATCATCAGGGTGTTGAGATAGAGGTGCGGCGTGACGCCGGTCTGGGTGCGGAACAGCCGGTAGAAATGCGGCCGCGACAGGCCGGATTCGCGCGCGATGGTGTCGAGCTCGATCTCCGCGCCGGGGCTCTCCGACATCATCTTGATGCACTTGCGAACGCGAAAATCGGTGATGGAACCATTCGCGCGCAGATCGGGCGCGGTCTCGGCCTGCTGCCAGCTTTCGTCGTAGCAGATATCGATCAGCCGTCGCAGCTCGCCGTCGAGGCTGTTTAGCGAGGGTGCGCCGCACACAAGGGCGGCCGCGTGCCTGATGTGCTTGTCCAGCGCCGGCGTTCGCGCGAACTGGGTGCGGCCGAAGCGGAGGCGGTCGGCGCCGGGCGCATCGGGTGCGAACCATTCCGGATTGACATAGAGCACGAAGAAGACCGCGCCGCCGTCGAGGTCGGTGGGAAGGAAATTATGCGGCTCCCATGGATTGACCGCGACGACGGAGCCTTCGGTGAGGTCGTAGCGTCCGTCGTTGACATCGATGCATGCGGAACGCCCGCCGACATGGAAGATCAAATGACCTTCGCGATGCGCGTGGATATTGAAGGGGCGGTTCAACTGATAGACCGTCGCCCGGCCGAAACGGCCATGGAAGACGGCGAGCGCCCGGCTCATGCCTTCCCTCCCGGAAGCCTTTGACTTTTTTTGATAGCGTTCAACAACCGGGGAGAGAATGCAAGGGCGTGCGTGTCGCGCGCTTTGCAAATCTCTCCCCGGTCAGTCATCACATCGCTGATGCGACTACGTCAGTACTTCTTACATTCCGGTACTGTACGACTGGGCAAACCGATCTTGGCGAACACGGCGGGGTCGTAGCCCAGCGTCTGGTTCACGTTCGGGATCACCTTCACGACCTTCGAGAACAGCGCACCCTTGCCGTCATCCACCACTTCGGTGACGAAATTGGTGCCGATCGCCTGACGGTTGGAGTCGAGCTTGATCTTGCCGTTGGGCGCATCGAGCTCGATCTTGGCGAGCGCAGCCTTGTACTTCGACTGATTGTCGCTGAGATCGCCATTGACCTGACGCAGCGCCAGGATCAGCGCCATGGTCGAGCCGTAATAGTTGGTGGCGAGCAGCGACGGGCTCGGGAAGCGCTTGGCCGGGGGGAAGGCGTCCTGATAGTCCTTCACGAATTTTTGCCAACCCGGATCCTCCCAGGTGTCGGCCTGGCCGCTGGCGGCCAGCGTGCCGACAAGCGCGTTCTTGGCGTTGCCCTTGGACGACAGGATGGTCTGGTCGATCATGATCGAGCCGCCCATCAGATGCGCCTTGCCGCCAGCCTGCTGGTACTGGTTGAGGAAGTTGACGGCGTCGGCACCGCCGAGGCCCAGATAAATCGCGTCGACATCGTCGGGCAGGGCGGCGATGACCGAGGCAAAATCCTTGGTGCCGAGCGGCACCCATTGCCGGTTGGTGACTTGCCCGCCGGCGCCGCAGAACTCGAGCACGAGGCCGAACACCTGGGTGTAGATGAAGGAATAGTCCTCGCCGACGGTCGCGATCTTGCGATAACCCTTGGTCTCATAGGCGTACTTGCCGAGGCCGACCTGCCACTGCGCGCCGTCCATGTTGTAACGGAAGAAGTTCGGGGCCGGATCGACATAGGTCGTTTCCTGCGCGCCGGAGGCTGCGTTGATGAAGGTCAGCTCCGGATGAGTCTTCGCGAAGTTCTTGACCGCGATGCCCTCGTCGCCCGAGAGCGGGGACAGCAGAATCTGCACCTTGTCCTGCTCGATCAGCTTCCGTACCGCGCGCACCGCGGAGTCCGGTGTCGCGTCGGTCGAGGCGATGACGAATTCGAGCTCCTTGTCGCCGACCTTCTTGCCGAGCACGTTCAACGCGGTCTGGAAGCCACGGATGCCGTCCTCGCCGAGCACGGTGTAGGTGCCTTCGAGGGTGGCGGTGACGCCGACCTTGATCTTCTCCTGTGCAAATGCGGTGCCCGACATTAGCAGGCTGCTCAATGCAATCAGTCCTAGACTGCCTTTCAACATTGCTCTCCTCCCTGTGCGTTTTGTCGCTGTTTTTTCACTGCGCCTCACGCGTCCGCCGCGCGGTGCGACGTTCTTGCAAAGCTCAACGGGTCTTCGACGATTTCTTGGGATGAAAGCTAGCCGAACTCGCATGCGGCGCACGCGTCGGAGCTACGCGCGGCTTAACAGGCAGTCTCATTTTGAATGGTGCGTCGCAATTCGTCCCGCGGTGCAATAGGCGCGGGCCCACGCGCCGTGGTTGTCGCTGAAACCCGGCCTCGGGATAGCGCGAGGTCGTGAAGTTCCCAGCTTGACACTGTCTGGCGAAAAGAACAGAAGTCGAACATGGACTCCAGGGAATCACGGGGAACTTCGACCAGAGCAGGAGCGCGCTACGCCGCGCCGAGGGCGACGCGCGGATGACGCTGCCTGTCCTGCCGGTCTACTATTATCACGACCACTTCACGGAGATGCTGAGCTTCGTTTGCGAGACCTACGGTCCGGTGCTGGCCGAGAGGCATCATGGTTTTGTCGCTCGCTTCTCGTCGGTGTCGAAGGACGCCCAGTGCCTGTTCATCCGGATGGTCAACCGGAACGGCACTGTCTTCAATCCCTCCACGTTCAAATACGCTGAGATCGCTGACCTTGTCGGTGCGCTGGGGGAGCTTGGCATCGCCGGCTACGTTCGAGGCCTGACCGAACAGGACTACGCTGCGTTCCTGGCGTGCCTTGCAAAGCCTGACCTGTTCGACGGCGCCAAGGCAGCCGGCATGAGCGATGTCAGGGCGTCGTGGCCCAAGGCCAAGCTATCGGAGTACTATCTCGCCAATCTGTCGTTCGGCACGGCCTTCCGGCTTTGCGGTGGTGATGCCTTCATCGCGCTCGGCGACACCGAGCCGCTGGAGTTCCTGCTCTATCTTTATTTCGGCAAGACCGAGAACAACCTCAAGAATTTCGCGCTGCGCGATCTCGGCATCCTGCGCACCAACGACCAGGCGGATTTCAGCGCCCGGTTTGCCGATGCGGACGAGGCGAGGGCCTGCTTCCACTACGCGCGCCTGCTGCGCCACCTCGAGGCCAAATCTGACGAGGTGTATCGCAGGTCCGTTGCCGACATTCTCGGCGGTCCTGTCTGCCCGACGGATTACGCCATCGATCTGCGCAGCCGCGCGGCCCACAAAGCGGGTCTGCACTTCGAGAAGAAGGGCGAAGCCGCACTCGCGGTGGAGCTCTATGGCGCCGGCTCCTCGGCGGAATGCCGCGAACGGCTCGCACGGCTTCTCTATGCCGAAGGCGACAAGGACGCCGCCGAGGAACTGCTGCGGCGTATGATCGACGATCCCGCCAGCGACGACGAGTTCGTCTTCGCGAGCGACTTTTATGCCCGGAAGTTCGACGGGCGCCGGACGGGATTATGCACCGAGCTGCTGCGGGCCGGACGAACGCTTCGGGTCGACGATACCTGGCGCGGCAGCCCGGAGGCCGGGATCGCGGGCGTTCTGCGCCGGCAGGGCCTTGAGGTCTTCCACGCCGAAAACACGCTCTGGCACTGCCTGTTCGGATTGCTGTTCTGGGACGAGCTGTTCGAATCCGGACAGCTGCACAGCGGCTTCGACTGGATACCGCATTGCCTGAAGGACAGAACCTTTGCGCAGATGTTCTCGTCCCAGATCGAGACGAAGCTGGCGGCCGTCGCCTCCAGCTCCGCGCTGCCCCAGATCCTGCGGATCGTTGCCGCGAAATGGGGCAAGCCGAACGGCGTGTTCGCATGGGACCATGTCGATATCGATGCGCTCCGCGCGCTGCTTGCGGGCGCAAGCGCCGATGGTCTCGCCACGATCCTCCGCCTGATGTGCGAGGACTATCGCGCGATGCGCGACGGCTTCCCCGATCTCATGCTTGTGGCCGATGGCGCCGTCTCGTTCATGGAAGTGAAGGCCGAGGGCGACGTCATCAGGCGCAACCAGCTGACGCGGCTTCGCCAGCTCGGCAACGCCGGCATTCCAGCGGAGATCGGCCGCGCCGATTTCCGCTTCGATCCGGACCAGGACTATGTCGTCGTGGACATCGAGACCACCGGCGGCTGGACCGGCGGGGATCGCATCACCGAGATTGGCGCCGTCAAGATCCGCAACCACGAGGTCGTGGCGGAGTGGCATTCGCTGATCAACCCGCAGCGGTCGATCCCCGCCAAGATCGTCGCGTTGACCGGCATCACCAACGAGATGGTGCGCAACGCGCCGTTGTTCGCGGAGGTCGCTGATAGTTTGATGCAGTTCATGGGTGACGGCGTTTTCGTCGCCCACAACGTCAATTTCGATTACGGCTTCATCACTGCGGAATACGAGCGCCTCGAACGCCGTTTCCGCTTTCCAAAACTCTGCACCTGCGCGAGCATGCGCCGGCATTACCCAGGTCACAAGTCTTACGGGCTCGGCAAGCTCACCCGGGCCTACAATATCGAGCTGAAGGACCACCACCGCGCCCTGTGCGACGCCCGCGCCGCCGCGCATCTCCTCAATTTGATCAACGCGAAGCGCGACGAGCTCGAGAGCAGGGCGGAAGAGATCGCGGCGTAATCCTTCGAATCCTGGCGACTGGATCAAATTTCGAAAGTGAGTTGCGGCTCCGCATCGTCTCCGACCTGGAGCGATGACAGCGAGACGCCCAGAAGCCTGACCCGTTTGGGCAGGGGCATCTCGAGCTCGAGCAGGCCGCAGGCGAAGCGAACGAGCTCGTCCCGGCCTGCGACCGGTGTGGCCACGGACCTGCTCCGCGTGATGATCTCGAAGTCGGCAAACTTGATCTTCAAGGTCACGGTGCGGCCCCGGCTGCCTGATGTCTCGCAATGGCGCCAGACCTTGTCGACGAGCGGGCGCAGCTCGACGGCCAGCGCCTCGAAATCGGAAAGGTCGGTCGAGAACGTGGTCTCGGCGCCGATCGACTTGCGGATCCGGTTGGCCCGCACCGGCCTTTCGTCGACGCCGCGCGAGATCCAGTAATAATAGGCGCCCGACTTGCCGAAATTCACGTTCATGAACTCGAGCGTCTGGTTGCGGATGTCGAGACCGGTGAACAGGCCGAGCGCATTCATCTTTGCACTCGTTGCCGGTCCGATCCCGTGGAACTTGCCGACGGGCAGCGTCTCCACGAAGGCGGCCCCCATCTCGGGCGAGATCACGAACTGGCCGTTCGGCTTGCGGTGATCGGAAGCGAGCTTTGCTAGGAACTTGTTGTAGGAAATGCCCGCCGACGCATTGAGGCCGGTCTCGGCCTTGATCTTCTCACGGATCCGCAGCGCGACATCACGGGCAAGCGGGATGCCTTGCAGGTTTTCCGTCACGTCGAGATAGGCCTCGTCGAGGGACAGGGGCTCGATGATCTCGGTGTGCTCGGCAAAAATCTCGCGGATCTGCCGGCTGATCGCCTTGTAGACCTCAAAGCGGGGCTTCACGAAAATCAGGTCGGGACATTGCCGCTTCGCGGTCACAGACGCCATCGCGGACCGAACGCCGAATTTGCGCGCCTCATAGCTCGCCGCCGCGACCACGCCGCGCTCGGCCGAACCACCGACAGCAACGGGCTTGCCGCGCAGGTCGGGATTGTCGCGCTGTTCCACGGATGCGTAGAAGGCATCCATGTCGATATGGATGATCTTGCGAACGCGCGGCGCGTCGCCGTCCACGGCATCGGACTCGCTCATGCCTCGATGATACAATCGGCCCGCAGGAATCGCGAGGGAGTATGCGGATACGAGACCGTCACCGAACGAGAGCAATATATTGTTGGGCGAATGACAGCCTGATCGCGGCACCTTCAGCCGGAATCTCATCGGTTTGCCGGCTGACGACAAAAAGCTCGCCGATCGGCGTCGAGACGATCATCTCGACGTGATCGCCGAGGTAGGAGGATTTTCTGACGGTTCCGGCGAGGTCATCGCCGAGCATGATGCCGTGGGGCCGGATGGCGGCTTTTGCCGGCCCAGGCGTGAGGCCGCGCGCCGGAAGCGTCAGGCGGAGAGGCCCCAGCATGACCTGTGCCTGCCCGTCATGCACCGCTTCGATCATCACTTCCACGAGATTGGCATCGCCGATGAAATCGGCAACGAAGCCGTTCGCAGGGGCCTCATAAAGCTCGCGCGGCGAACCCTGCTGCGCGATCTTCGCATTCGACATCACGATGATGCGGTCGGAGACCGCAAGGGCCTCCTCCTGGTCATGCGTGACATAGGCGACGGTGAGCTTCAGCGACTGCTGGAGTTCGCGGATCTCCTGCCGCACCCGGCGCCTGAGCTTGGCGTCGAGATTGGACAGCGGCTCGTCGAACAGCAGCACCTGCGGCTCCAGCACGAGGGCGCGTGCCACGGCAACGCGCTGCTGCTGACCGCCGGACAGCTCGGCCGGATAGCGCTTCTCGAAGCCTTTCAGCCCGACCAGGGCGAGCTTCTCCTGCGCCATCGCCTCGGCCCGCGCCTTGCCCAGCCCCTTCACCGTCGGCCCATACGCCGCGTTCTCCAGCACATTCATGTGCGGGAACAGCGCGTAGGACTGGAACACCATGCTGACGTCGCGATCCGCCGCCGAGAGCCGCGTCACATCCTTGCCGCCGATCAGGATCTGCCCTTCGCTCGCGATCTCGAGTCCGGCGATCATGCGCAAGGTCGTCGTCTTGCCGCAACCGGAGGGGCCGAGCAACGTCACGAGCTCGCCGGCGTGAATCGTGAAGCTGACATCGTCCACCGCCGTCACATTGCCGTAGCGCATGCTGACATGTCTGAACTCGACGGAGGCGGGACCTGATTTGAGCATGGGAGATCCTATTTGGCGGGCTCGGCGGCCGAGGTCGCGAGCGCGACGGGCCTGCGGCCGAGCTTGCGCTCGCCGACGCCGAATTGGATGAGCGCGATGCCTGCTGCCATGACGACGATCAGCACCGAGGAATAGGCGATGGCGAGGCCAAACTCGCCGGCCTCGACCCGTCCGACGATGTAGGCGGTGGAGAGGTTGTACTCGGCCGACACGAGAAAGATCACGGCGCTGACCGAGGTGATGCTGCGCACGAAGCTGTAGATCAGCGCCGCGGCGAGCGCGGGCTTGAGCAACGGCAGCACCACACGGCGCAGCGTCGTGAAGCTGCGCGCCCGCAGGGTCGTCGAGGCCTCGTCGAGGCTCTTGTCGATCTGGGCCAGTCCCGCTATGCCCGAGCGTATGCCGACTGGCATGTTGCGGAAGACGAAGGCGAGCACGAGGATGAGGCCGGTCCCGGTGATCTCGATCGGTGGTACGTTGAAGGCTAGGATGTAGGCGACCCCGAGCACGGTGCCGGGAATGGCGAAGCTCAGCATGGTCGTGAACTCGAGCAGCTGCCGGCCGACGAAGCGTTGCCGCGTGAGCAGATAGGCGGTGAGCAGGCCGATCAGCGCCGTCAGAGGTGCGGAGATCGCGGCGACCTTCAGTGTCGTGAACAAAGAGGGCCACGCTGCGCCCTCGAAGAACAGGCCGTGGCTGAAATCGACGGCGAAGCCGGTGCGGTAATGCTCCAGCGTCGGCGTATGGTCGCGGCCCATCGTCTTGACGAAGCCGCCGATCAGGATCACCGCGTAGATCACCGCCGTCAGCACGACCCAGGGTATGATGACCGCGGCGGAGAGCACGGTGACGGAGGTCGGCAGCTTCGCCGGAATGCCGGCGTCGCCTTTGCCGGAGACCGTGGTGTAGCTCTTGCCGCCGAGCCAGCTCTGCTGCAGCCAGAACGCGCCGAGCGTGAAGACGAGCAGCACGATCGCGAGCACGGCCGCCAGACCCTGATTGTGTGCGGCACCGACCACGGCGAAGAAGATCTTGGTCGAGAGCACCTCGAAATTGCCGCCGAGCACGAGCGGGTTGCCGAAATCGGCCAGGCTCTCGACAAAGCCGAGCAGAAAGGCGTTGGCGAGCCCCGGTCGCAGCAGCGGCCATGTCACGGAGCGGAACGTCTGCCAATGCCTGGCACCAAGCGTCTGGGACGCCTCTTCGAGGCTCGGTGCGATGCCCTGGACCATACCCATCAGCACGAGGAAGGCGATCGGCGCGAAGGCCAGTACCTGCGCCAACAGCACGCCCGGCAGACCGTAGATCCAGCGCGAGCGTGGGATGCCGAACCAGTCGGACATCAAGCCGGTGACGACGCCGGCACGGCCGAACAGCAGGATGAGCGCAAGGCCGATGACGAAGGGCGGCGTGATGATCGGCAGCACCGTCATCGCGCGCATCAGCCGCTTGCCCGGCATCGCCGTGCGCAACACCAGCAGCGCGCAAGCGAGGCCCAGCAGCGTGGTGATGAGGCCGGTCAGCACGCCGAGGATCAGCGTATTCCAGGCGACGCCGCAGGCGATGCCGCCGCCGACGCAGCCGAGGCCCCAGATCGTCGAGGACAGCAGGCGGTCCGCGAATTCGCCCAGCGCCCAGCCGCCGGTGGCATCGACCAGCGCGCTGCGCAGGATCGTCGCCACCGGCAGGAAGATGAAGAGGCCGATCAGCAGCACCACGACGCCGATGGTGGACGTGGTGAAGAGATCGCCCCGACAGAACCCGCGATAGGCGAGGCCGTGGCAGAGCAGCAGGAGAAGCGAGAACAGGGTCAGCAGCGCGCCGAAACCCATGCCCGGTTGCGCGGCACCTGCGCCGCCCAGCAGCGCGGCGAGCCAGGGAATGCCCTGGCCAGGCAGCGTCACCGCAAAGCCTTGTGCGAAGAACGCGACCAGGCCGAACAGCCCGGCGACGATCAACGCCGGGCTGCTAAGGCTGGACTCGGCGCGGACGGCGAGGAACGTCGGCGCGAGGAGTGCGATGCCGATCGGCCAGAGCCAAGGCGCTGCGCCTGATGTCGCAAGCACCAGCGCGGTGCCGGCCCGCCCGAACGGATAGCCAGCAAGGTCCCAACCTTCCGGCAGGTACCAGGGCACGAGCATGTAGCCCAACCAGCCGAGCAGCAGGGCAAGCCGTGTCGAAGGGCGCATCCGATATCTCCGCAGCCTTGCTGCTATTTCGGCAGCGCCTTGACCTCCTTGTCCCACTTTGTCAGCAGCCGCGTTCGCTCGGCCGACGAGCCGTATTTGACGAAGTCGTAGTTGATCAGCTTCATCTCGCTCATCTTCGGCGCCTGCGGCGGCACCGTCGCGTTCTTGTTGGATGGCACCTGATACGACTTCGCGGGGGCGGCGAGGGCCTGTGCGGCGGGGCTCAGCGCCCAATCGTAGAACTTCTTGGCGTTCTCCAGATTGCGTGCGCCCTTGATGATCGACATCGAGCCGATCTCGTAGCCTGTGCCCTCGCACGGCGCGACCGGCTTGATCGGATCGCCTTGAACCGCGAAGACGACGGCATCGTGGATGAAGACGATGCCGACGGCGGTCTCGCCGAGGCTCGCTGCCTTGGCTGGTGCTGCGCCTGATTTGGTGTACTGGCTGACATTCTTGTGCAGGGCCTTGAGATAATCGAAGCCCTTGTCCTCGCCCATCAGCTGCACGACCGTGGCAAGCAGGGTATAGGCGGTGCCGGACGAATTCGGGTCGGCGACCTGCACGTCATCCCTGAGCTTGGGGTTGAGCAGGTCGGCCCAGCATTTCGGCTCCGGGATACCCTTGGCCTTGATCTGCTCGGTGTTGTAGCCGAAGCCGAGCGCGCCGGCATAGATGCCGATCGAGCGCTGCTTCGCCGCTTTCCACTGGTTCAGCGCCCAGTCGTGCAAATCCTTGTTGGCGGGAGATTCGTATTCGAGCGTCAGCCCCTCGTCGGCCGCCTGAAGATGTGGATCGCCGGTGCCGCCCCACCAGATGTCGCCGCGCGGGTTCGAGGCCTCCGCCCTGAGCTGCGCATAGGTCTCGCCGGCGGATTTCCGCGTCATCGAAACCTTGATGCCGGTCTCTTTCTCGAAAGTGGTGGACATCGCGCGGCACCATTCTTCCTGCACGCCGCAATACATGACGAGCGAGCCCTCGGCCGACGCCGGCGCCGCGCCCGCGATCAGGATACCGGCACCGAACAGCGCCCTGACAGTCAGGGATCTCGAAACCATGGTCCACCTCCCCAGAACGAGAACTTGATGTTCTCTGTAATTGGCTGTGACGGTGGCGTCTCTTCAGCTCCAAAGCAACAACTATTAAGTCGACTAGGTAATCCCGGTGATGTCGCTGAGCTGCGATGCCAGCGCCGGTACGCAGCACAGGATCGGGTTGCCCTTGCTGATGCCGTCGCCCGCGAAGAAGTCGCTGACCCAGCCGCCGGCTTCGCTAACAATCACAATGCCGGCTGCAACGTCCCAGGCGTTGATGTGCAGTTCGGCGTAGCCCTCGGTGCGCCCGTTGGCGACATTGCAGAGGCCCAAAGTGCCGGAGCCCGCGCGCTTGATGGAGCAGCCGGCGGCATAACCGCGGCTGATCATGTCGAGATAGCGCTGCGAGGGAATACGGGGCGACCAGCCCAGTTCGATACAGGCGCGGCTGATGTCGTCGGCACCAGAGACGACAATGTGCTGCCCGTTCAGCGTCGCGCCCTCGTCGCGCTGCGCGACATAGAGCTCGCCCAGTGAGGGCGCGCTGACGATGCCGATCGTCGGCTGGCGGTCGAGCAGGAAGCCGATGGAGATGCACCAGTTGCGATCGCCATGGGCGAAGTTCGCAGTGCCGTCGATCGGATCGAGGATCCAGACCGCATCGCTGGCCTCACCGCCGCCTTCCTCGCCGATGACAGTGTCACCAGGGAAAAGCGCCGACAGCCGCGCACGCAGAAAATCCTCCACCGCGCCGTCGGCGACGGTGAGCCAGTCCTGCGTGCCCTTCATCGTGACGCCGAGGCTTTCCCTGCGGCCGAAATAGTCGAGCGCGATGCGTCCCGCCTCGGCGGCGAGGCCCTGGGCCGCATAGCGGCGCAGCATGAGTTCGGCTGGCGTCATGGTCAGGCGGACTTGATGGTGACAGGGCGGCCGGTGCGCGCCGACTCGGTCGCCGCGTCGGCGAGCATCTGGGCGCGGAGCCCGTCGAGACCGGTCGGAGAGGGCGCCGCCTTGCCGGTGCAGGCATCGATGAAGGCCGCGAGCTCGGCACGATAGGCGGCGGCATAGCGTTCGAGGAAGAAGTTCTGCACCGGGTCGGCACGGAAGCCCTGGCCGGTCGCGATCTCGACGGTCGTTTCGTGGATGTTGCCGGCCCTCAGCATGCCCTTCGAGCCGTGCACCTCGATGCGCTGATCGTAGCCGTAAGTGGCGCGGCGCGAATTCGAGATCTGCGCGATGCGCCCGCTCGCCGTCTTCATCAGCACGGCGGCGGTGTCGACATCGCCGGCTTCGCCGATGGCCTTGTCCACCAGCGCCGAGCCGAGTGCGAAGATTTCGACCGGCTCCTCCGCCAGCAGGAAGCGCGCCAGGTCGAAATCATGGATCATCATGTCGCGGAACAGGCCGCCCGAGCGCTTCACATAATCGACCGGCGGCGGTCCGGGATCGCGCGAGATGACGCTGACGATCTCGATCTCGCCGGCCTCGCCGCCGCGCAGCCGCTTCTCCAGCGCCGCAAAATTCGGATCGAAGCGGCGGTTGAAGCCGATCATCAGAGCCTTGCCCGACCTCTCGACCGCGGCCAGGCAGCGGCGAATGCGGTCCGAATCGAGATCGACCGGCTTCTCGCAGAACACCGCCTTGCCGGCCGAGACGGCGGCCTCGATCAGGTCGGCGTGCGTGTCGGTCGGCGTGCAGATCAGGATGGCGTCGATGCCGGCATCGCCGATGATCGCATCCGCATCGGCCACCTTCGCGCCTGTCGCCTGCGCCAGCGAGGCCGCGGCCTCGCTCGAGGCGTCGGCCACCGCGACGAGCCGCGCATCGCCGCGCGCCGCAACATTGAGACCGTGAATGCGCCCGATCCTGCCGGCGCCAAGAAGTCCAAACCGCATTGTCATCATCACTGCTTGACTATTCGAATAAGCATTCCATTCTCTGCGCCGCCCAGTCAAGGTCGGAGCCTGCACTTCTCGATGTCATCAACCGCCTCGCAATATCGTATCGGATCGAGCGACGACACATTCGCGACACAGTTGCGCGAGCATGCGCGCACGGTCAGCGCAATGATGGAACATCTTGACAGGCCGGTCTGCGCCGGGCGGTTCAGCGGGAGCGAGTGATGGCGACGATCAGGCTCACGATGGCGCAGGCGCTCGTCGCCGCGATGGCCGCGCAAAGGACTGTCATCGACGGGAAGACCCAGCCGCTGTTCGCCGGTGTCTGGGCGATCTTCGGGCATGGCAACGTCGCAGGCCTCGGCGAGGCGCTGTATGCCGCGCGTGACCGCCTGCCAACCTTGCGCGCGCATAATGAGCAGGCGATGGCGCATGCCGCGATCGCTTTCGCGAAGACCTCGCGTCGCCGGCGCATGATGGCGGTGACGAGCTCGATCGGCCCCGGTGCGACCAATATGGTGACGGCCGCAGCCGTTGCTCACGTCAATCGCCTGCCGGTGCTGCTGCTACCGGGTGACGTCTTCGCCGGACGCCGTCCCGATCCGGTGTTGCAGCAGATCGAGGATTTCGGTGACGGCACTGTCTCCGCCAATGATTGCTTCCGGCCCGTCTCGCGCTATTTCGACCGCATCACAAGGCCTGAACAGATCATGCCCGCCTTCGAGCGGGCGATGCAGGTTTTGACCGACGCGGCCGAATGCGGACCCGTGACGCTCTCGCTCTGCCAGGACGTGCAGACGGAGGCCTTCGACTATCCCGAATGGTTCTTCGCCGAGCGCGTTTGGCAGCCCCGACGGGCGCGGCCCGACGAGGCGCAAATGGCGCAAGCCACAGCGCTGCTCAAGGCCGCGAAGCGCCCGCTCGTCGTCGCCGGTGGCGGCGTGCTCTACAGCGAGGCGGAAGCTGATCTCGCCGCCTTCTGCATGGCGCACGGCATTCCGGCGGCGGAAACGCAGGCCGGCAAGAGCGCGCTGCCTCATGATCATCCGCTTAACCTCGGCGCGATCGGCGTCACCGGCACGGGCGCGGCCAACGATGCGGCGCGACAGGCCGATGTCGTGCTCGCGATCGGCACCCGCTTGCAGGATTTCACCACCGGCTCGCGCTCGCTGTTCGCGGATCCCGCCTGCAGGATCGTCGGCCTCAATACGCAGAGCTTTGATGCCGGCAAGCATCGTGCGCAGCCGCTCGTGGCCGACGCCAAGGTCGGACTAGCGGAGCTCGGCGCCGCCCTTCAGGGTTGGACGGCGCCTGCCGTCTGGAGCGGGCAGGCCAAGGCTGGCCGCACGGCCTGGCTGGAAGCGGCCGCACGCTACACCGCGTCGGGCAACGAAGCCTTGCCAAGCGATGCCCAGGTCATCGGCGCCGTTCAGCGCCGCAGCCGGCCAAGCGATATCGTGCTTTGCGCCGCCGGCGGCTTGCCCGGCGAGCTGCACAAGCTCTGGCAGCCGGGCGCAGCCGGCGGCTACCACATGGAATACGGCTATTCCTGCATGGGCTACGAGATCGCCGGCGGGCTCGGCGTCAAGCTCGCTGATCCCAAGCGCGAAGTCATCGTGATGGTCGGCGACGGATCCTACCTGATGATGAATTCCGAGATCGCCACGTCGGTGATGTTGGGTGCGAAACTCATCATCGTGGTGCTCGACAACCGCGGCTTCGGCTGCATCAACCGGCTCCAGAACGCCACCGGTGGTGCCCCTTTCAACAACCTCTTGCGCGATGCTCGCCACGAGACCTTGCCCGAGATCGACTTCGCGGCCCATGCCGCTTCGATGGGGGCGATCGCGCGCAAGGTCGCTGGCATCGCCGAGCTGGAGGCGGCGTTCGAGGAGGCGCGAGGTCACGATCGGACCAGCGTCGTCGTGATCGACACCGACCCGCTGCGCTCGACCGATGCCGGTGGCCATTGGTGGGAGGTGGCGGTGCCGGAGGTCTCGGAGCGCACCGAAGTCGAGGCCGCAAGGCGCGGCTACATCGAGGCGCTCGCGCGTCGCAATATCTGATCGAGTGAGGACGACATGCCAATCCGTATCGGCGCCAACCCCATCGGCTGGTCGAACGACGATCTCCAGGAGATTGGCGGCGACACACCGCTCGAAACGTGCCTCGCCGAGGCACGCGAGGCGGGCTTTGTGGGCATGGAGCTCGGCCACAAATTTCCGCGCGAGCCGCAGGCCCTGAAGGCTGCGCTCGCGCCTTTCGGGATGGCCTGCATCTCCGGCTGGTATTCGGCTGAACTCCTGAGGCGCGATGCCGACGAGGAGATGCGGCATCTGCGCCCGCATCTCGATCTCCTGAAGGCGATGGGATCATCAGTCCTCGTTTTCGCCGAGACCTCGAATGCGATCCATGGCGATCGCAGCAAGCCGTTATCGCAGCGGCCGGTGATGAAGGCAGGCGACTGGGCGGAGTTCGGTCGCCGCATCACTGAAGTCGCGGAGCGTACGCTCGCCGAAGGCGTCAGGCTGGTCTACCATCATCACATTGGCACCATCGTCGAAAGCGCCGATGATATCGATGCCTTCATGGCGTCGACGGGCGAGGCCGCACATCTCCTGCTCGACACCGGCCATGCCACCTGGGGCGGTGCCGATCCGGCCGCGCTGGCTCGAAAATATCGCGCCCGCATCAGCCATGTCCACGCCAAGGACGTGCGCCGGGCGGTGATGGAGCAGGCGCGGCGCGAGGATTGGAGCTTCCTCGATGCAGTGCTGGGGCAGGGCAGCGCGCTCGGTGTCTACACCGTGCCCGGCGACGGCATGGTCGACTACCCCGCCGTCTTCCGCGAACTCAAGGGCTATTCCGGTTGGATCGTCGTCGAAGCGGAGCAGGACCCGCAGAAGGCACACCCGCTGACCTATGCCAAAAAGGGTGTTGCCCATCTGAAGCAGAGCCTGACGGCGGCGGGGCTGGCCTGATACGCGGACGCTGTTGAGTTCTGAAACGTCCGGAGCGGCACGACATGGCCATGGTTTTCATCACCGGCAGCACGGACGGGCTTGGCCGCGCGGCGGCACAATCGCTCCTTGATCAGGGCCACCGTGTGGTGCTGCACGCGCGCTCAGTCGATCGCGCTGCGGCGCTCGAGGACCTCGCCTCGCGCGCCGAGGGCGTTGCAATCGGCGATCTCCAGAGCGGCGCCGAGACGAAGGGCGTCGCGGATCAAGTGAACGCGATCGGGCGCATGGATGCGGTCATCCACAACGCCGGTGTCTATGCACAGCGGAGTCGCGGCTCCACTCCGGAAGGCCATGCGACGACATTCGCGATCAACACCCTTGCGCCTTATATGTTGACCGCGCTGATCGAGCGCCCCGCCAGATTGATCTATCTCAGCAGCGGCTTGCATCGCGGCGGAGAGCGGTCGCTGAATGACCTCGACTGGGCGAAGAGGCCGTGGGATTCGGCAACCGCTTACGCCGAGAGCAAGCTTCAAATCGTCGCACTCGCGTTCGCGTTGGCGCGACGCTGGCCGCAGGTCCTGAGCAACGCGGTCGATCCCGGCTGGGCGCGGACAAGGATGGGCGGCTCTGGCGCCCCGGTCGATATCGCGACGGGGCAGAAGACGCAAACCTGGCTCGCCGTCAGCGACGATCCCGCGGCGCTCGTCAGCGGCCGCTACTGGCATCATATGCAGCAGCAGGAGCCGGCCTGCGAATCCATGGACCCCGCCTTTCAGGACGCTCTGGTCGACAGGCTGCGCGAGCTGACTGGCGTCGCGCTGCCCCGGTCCTAGCGGCCTTTTCGCCGGAGTGCGCAGGGCGCGGCAAGCGTCTCAGACCCAGCCGCCGTCGACGATGTAGTGCTGGGCGGTGCAGGCAGAGGCTTCGTCGGAGGCGAGGAAGAGGGTGAATTTCGCGACCTCGTCAGGCACCAGCCGGCGCTTCAGGCACTGGCGCTGCTGCAGTTCGGCCTCGCCGGCCGGCGTCATCCATTTCTCGAGTTGGCGCTCGGTCATGATCCATCCCGGTGCAATCGCGTTCACGCGGATGTTGTAGGGACCGTAGTCGCGCGCCAGCGAGCGCGTCAGCCCAATCACGCCGGATTTGCTGGCGGTGTAGGCTGCCATGCCGCCTTGTCCGGCGATCCATGACACCGAGCCGAAATTGATGATGGCGCCCGCGTTGGCCGCCTTCATGTCAGGCAACACCGCCTGCGACGCGAAGAACTGATGCTTCAGGTTCACCGCGATGCGGTCGTCCCAATATTCGGGCGTCATCTCCTCGGTCTTGTGCCGCTCGTCATGCGCGGCGTTGTTGACCAAAATGTTGATCGCGCCGTGTGCCTTGCGCGCCTCCTCGACGCCGGCGCGCAGGGCCGGGATGTCGGTCAGGTCGACGCGCTGGAAATGCGCGGCCAGCCCTTGATCCGACAGCTCGCGCGCCAGGCGCTGACCCTCCTCGACCTTGATGTCAAAGAACACGACCTTGGATTTCTGCTCCGCGAAGCGCCGCACGATCGCAGCGCCAATTCCCGCGGCACCTCCGGTGACGAGCACAACCTTGCCGGAGAGGTCGGAATAGATGGCGGCCATGGGGGAACCTTTCAGTTTGTTATGGGCGGCGAAGGCCGCCCCGATTCTTTCGCAGGAACTTAGCCGTTCCTCTCGTGAGGTCCATATGTCAGAATTTTAGTTGCGTACCTCAAAAACTGAAGGCAGGATTGCGCCCAAAGAATAAAAGCCGTTGGGAGGTTGTGATGAGACTGCTCGGGAAGCTGAGATTCGCCTTCGCTGCATGCCTGCTAGGCGCAAATGTCGCGGCAGCCGACACCACCGTGAAATGGCTCCACATCGAGGTCAATCCGGCCCAGGTGAAGATCTGGGAGGAGGTCGCGCGCAGCTATGAGGCCTCGCATCCCGGCGTGAAGGTCGAGATGCAGTTCCTCGAGAACGAGGCCTACAAGGCCAAGCTGCCGACCATCCTGCAATCCAAGGATCGGCCGAACATCATCTACAGCTGGGCCGGTGGCGTGTTGAAGACGCAGATCGACGCCGGCGTTCTTGAAGACATCACGGACCAGGTGAAGGGCTATAGCGACAGCATCACGCCCGCGGCGCTCGCCGCCTTCACCAGCAATGGCCACGTCTATGGCCTGCCCATTTCGCTGTCGCAGGTCGGCTTCATCTGCAACAAGGATCTGATGGCCAAGGCGAAGGTCGATCCCGCTGCCATCAAGACGTGGGACGATCTGCTCGCCGCGGTGAAGACACTCAAGGCAGCCGGCGTGACGCCGATCGTGGTCGGCGGCGCCGACAAATGGCCGCTGCACTTCTACTGGACCCACCTTGCGGTGCGGATCGGTGGCAAGGCAGCCTTCGACGCTGCATTGCGCGGCGAGAATGGCGGCTTCGCCGGCGAAACCTTCCAGAAATCCGGCGAGCTGTTCAAGCAGCTCGTTGATCTCCAGCCGTTCCAGAACGGCTTCCTCGGCTTCAAGAACCCTCAGGCGGTAGGCTATTTCGGCGATGGCAAGGCTGCGATGTCGCTCGCAATTAGCTCGGTCTATAATTTGCAGCGCGCGCTGGCCGCCGACAAGGTCGGATTGAGCGAGGACAAGATCTGTTGGTTCGATTTCCCTGTCGTGCCCGGCGGCAAGGGCGCGCCGACGGACACGCTCGGCGGCATCACAGGCTGGCTGGTCACCAAGGACTCGCCGAAGGAGGCGGTCGATTTCCTCAAATACTTCATCTCCAAGGACGTGCAGACGAAACTTGCCGCGGGCAGCTACATCATCCCCGTGGTGCAGGGTGCGGACGCCGGTCTCAACAATTCTTTCATGAAGCTGATCGCGTCCAATCTCGCAAAGTCGAACTACCATCAGAACTTCTATGACCAGAGCCTCGGCCCCTCGGTCGGCCGCGTCGTCAACGACGTCTCGGCGGAGATTGCCGGCGGCAGCATGAGCCCGCAGGACGCGGCGAAAGCGATCGAAGCGGCGTTCAAGCAGGGTAACTGACGGTGGCGCGACGGATGGCGATCACCTCGCCGGTCGGCGTTGCCGGCGAGGCGGCTCCTCAGGCCGCGGTCCGCGGCCCGCATTGGGACAGTCGTTTCACCGTTCTGATCCTGTTCCTGCCGCCGGCATTGCTGCTGTTCACGCTGTTCGTGGTGCTGCCGATCGGCGAGGCGGCATGGTACTCGGGCTTCAACTGGAACGGTTTCGGCAGGCCGACCCACTGGATCGGCTTCGATAACTATCGCTTCGTCTTGGAAACGCGCGCGTTCTGGCTCGCGCTGCGCAACAACGGGCTGATCATCGCAGTCTCGCTCGCGGTCCAGCTGCCGCTGGCGCTGACATTGGCCCTGATGCTGGCCGAGAAGTTTCGCGGCGCGGTGGCGCTGCGCATGCTGTTCTTCATGCCCTACATTCTGGCGGAGATCGCGACCGGGTTGATCTTCTCCTTCGTCTACGACGGCGACTACGGACTTGTCGCATCGATCTGGCGCACCTTCGGTGCCGAGCCGCCGCATCTGTTGGCCTCGACCGACACGGCGATGCTGGCGGTGCTGATCGTGATCGTGTGGAAGTATTTCGGCTTCCACATGATGCTGTTCATCGCGGCGCTGCAGAGCCTCGACAAGACCCTGGTCGAGGCGGCGCGGATCGACGGCGCAACGCGATCGCAAACCTTGCGCCATGTCGTGATCCCCTTGCTCTACCCGACCATCCGGCTCTCGGTGTTCTTCGCCATCGTCGGCTCGCTGCAGCTGTTCGATCTCGTGATGCCGCTGACGCGCGGGGGGCCGGCGGATTCCTCGAACACCATGGTCAGCTTCCTCTACAACAACGGCATCTCGCGCATGCGGGTCGGCTATGGCAGCGCCATCGGCGTTATCCTGTTCGCGATCTGCGTGACCTTTGCCTTCACCTACAAGCGATGGTTCATGCGCGATGAATAGTGCCGAGACTGCCCGCGCCCCGTTCGACCCCGCCGTGCTGTTCAAGGCGGCATTTCTCGGGATCGTTGCCATCTTCGTGCTGGTGCCGCTGCTTGCGACCTTGCTCGGCGGCTTCAAATCGCTCGGCGAATTACGCGTCAATCCGTTCGGCCTGCCGCAGCATTGGGAGTGGCAGAACTATGCGGACATCCTGTTCTCGGGGCGCTACTGGCAGCTCCTGCGCAATTCGCTGATCATCTCGACCCTCACGGTGACATTGACGCTGATCGTCGCCTCGATGGCGGCGTTCACCTTCGCCCACGTCAGGTTCTTCGGCTCGTCGATGCTGCTGAGCTATCTGACGCTCGGCCTGTTGTTTCCGGCGGCGACCGCCGTGCTGCCGCTGTTCATCAAGGTGCGCGATCTCGGCCTGCTCGATACCTATTTCGGCGTTGCGCTGCCGCAGGTGGCCTTCAGCCTTGCCATGAGCGTGCTGCTGCTGCGCCGCTTCTTCAAGGACATTCCCTATGAACTGCTGGAGGCCGCGCTGGTCGATGGCTGCAGCTACATCAAGTTCTTTCGTTACGTGACGCTGCCGCTGTCGCGGCCGATCCTGGCGACCGTCGGCACCATCACCTTCGTCAACAGCTGGAACGCCTACCTGCTGCCGCTGGTAATGCTCAACACCGATGCGCTCTATCCCTGGCCGCTCGGCATCATGGTTTACCAGGGCGAATATTCGTCCGAGTGGCACCTGATCCTCGCCTTCATCACGCTCACCATCCTGCCGACGATCATTCTGTTCCTGCTGGCGCAGAAGCATATCGTCGCCGGCCTCACGGCAGGCGCAGTCAAGGGATGAACAAGACTTCACGGAGACAAAAATGAGAAAAGTCGGCATCGGAATCATCGGCTGCGGTGTCATCAGCACCGCTTACCTCAAGGCAGCACAGCGCTTTCCGGTCATGGAGGTGAGGGCGCTCGCCGACATGCGGAGCGATGTCGCGGAGCGCCAGGGGGCCGCCTTCAACCTGCCGGCGATGCGGGTCGACCAGCTGCTCAAGCGCGACGACGTCGAGATCGTCGTCAATCTCACCGTGCCGCTCGCCCATACCGATGTCAGCCTCGCGGTGCTGAACGCCGGCAAGCACGTCCATTCCGAGAAGCCGCTCGGCATCAACGTCGCGGAAGCCCGCAAGGTGATGGATCTCGCCGCGCAGAAGAACCTTCGCGTCGGCTGTGCGCCCGACACGTTCCTCGGCGGTGGGCACCAGACCGCGCGCAAGCTCATCGACGACGGCGCGATCGGCACGCCCGTGGCGGGCAGCGCCTTCTTCGGCTGCCCCGGCCACGAGCGCTGGCATCCGGCGCCCGGCTTTTACTATTTGCGCGGCGGCGGGCCGATGCTCGACATGGGACCGTATTACATCACCGATCTCGTGCAGCTGCTTGGGCCTGTCGCCAGTGTGATGGGCTCGACCGCGCGCCCGAGATCCGAGCGTTTGGTCACCAGCCAGCCGATGAACGGGGCCTTGATTCCGGTCGAGGTGGCGACCCACGTCGCGGGCACACTCGAATTCGAGAGCGGGGCCGTCGTCTCGATCACCATGAGCTTCGATGTGCCGAAGCACCGCCACGCGCCGATCGAGATTTATGGCGACAAGGGCAGCATGCTGGTGCCCGACCCGAACCGCTTCGGCGGCGAAGTGCAGGTCGCCAAGACCGGCGGCGAATTCGAGACGATGCCGTTGACGCACGGTCATGTCGAAGGCGAATTCCGCTCGATCGGCGTCGCCGACATGGCTTCCGCGATCCTGAACAACCGGCCGCACCGCGCCAGCGGCGCGCTGGCCTTCCATGTGCTCGAGGTGATGGAGGCGTTCCAGATCTCGGCGGACGAGGGACGGCGGGTCAAGATCGAAAACCGCGTCGAGCGGCCGGCGATGCTGCCGGCCGGACGTGAAACCGGACAGATCGACTGAGGGAATGAGCATGCGCAAGGCATTGATTGTATGGGGCGGCTGGCCGGGACACGATCCGGATTTGTGCGCCTCGATGATCCGCGGCTGGCTGAAGGCGGAAGGCTTCGAAGTCCAGATCGAGACGACGACCGAGGCATTCGGCGATCCCGGGATTCATGATCTCTCGCTGATCATCCCGATCTACACCATGTCGAAGATCGAGAAGGCGGACGCTCTCAATCTCTGCGCCGCGGTGCGAAGCGGCGTCGGGCTCGCCGGTCATCATGGCGGCATGTGCGACGCGTTCCGTGACTCCGTCGACTACCAGTTCATGTGCGGCGGGCAATGGGTCGCGCATCCCGGCAACATCATCGACTACAAGGTCGACGTGACCAAGCCTGATGATCCCATCATGAAGGGCCTGAAGAGCTTCGAGCATCGTTCCGAGCAGTATTACATGCATGTCGACCCCGCGATTGAGGTGCTGGCGACGACGACGTTTACCGGCGAGCACGCATCCTGGATCGATGGCGTGGTGATGCCGGTGGTCTGGAAGAAGCAATATGGCGTGGGCAGGGTGTTCTATTCCTCGCTCGGTCATCGCGCCTACGAGCTCGACGTGCCGGAGATCCGGACGTTGATGACCCGCGGCATGCTGTGGGCGGCGCGCGAATGACTGAAGGCGCGACCCAGCCCATGGTTCGCGCCACGCTCGAGGATGTCGCGCGCGCCGCGGGGGTTTCGCTCGCCACCGTCGATCGCGTCGTCAACCGGCGGGAGGGCGTGCGCGCCAAGACCGTCGCGCGTGTCGAGGCGGCGGTGGCAAAACTCGGCTATCGTGCCGACGTCGCTGCTGCGCGCCTCGCCCGCGGACAGTCGTTTCGTTTCGCCTTCGTGCTGCCGACCGGCAGCAACAGCTTCATGACCAATTTGTCCGAGCAGGTCCAGCGCGCCGCCGACTGGCTTGCCGGCCAGCGCGGCTTCATCGACATCCTCCACGTCGACGTGTTCGATCCTGATGTCCTCGCCGGCGCGCTGGATGATTTGTCGCCGGTCTATCAGGGGGTCGCCGTGGTCGCACTCGACCATCCGAAGGTACGCGACGCGATCGACGAACTCACCGCGCGCGGGGTCGCCGTAGTGACCCTCGTGTCGGACGCGCCGAGCTCGCGCCGTCTGCACTATGTCGGCATCGACAATCCGGCCGCAGGCCGAACCGCGGCAACGCTGATGGGGCGCTTTCTTGCCGCCCGCGAGGGCAAGGTTGCCGTCATCGCGGGATCGTTGTCGCTGCGCGATCACACCGAGCGGCAGTTCGGCTTCCACCAGATATTGACGAGCGAGTATCCAAACCTCGCGACATTGCCGGTCATCGAGGGCCGCGATGACAGCGCGCGCACGCGCGAGCTCACCGCCGCGCTGCTGAAACGCCATACCGACCTGCGCGGCATCTACTGCTGCGGCGCCGGCAATCGCGGCATTGCCGAGGCACTCGAGGCGTCCGGCCGCGCGCGTGACGTGGTCTGGATCACCCATGAGCTGACCCAGCATACGCGGCGCTTCCTGGTGCGCGGCACGCTCGATGCGATCATCAACCAGGATCCCGGCCACGAGGCGCGCTCCGCCGCGCGGGTGCTGCTGGCGCATTGCATGGAAGAGCCGATCAGCCCCGATCAGGAGCGCATCCGGATCGACATCTTCCTTCGCGACAATCTGCCGTAACGGCCTGATGGTGTCGGGGAAGTGCGCGGGGCTGTTCAGGCCGGCACACGCGCAACGCACCAAGAGCTCCATCTTCCCAGATAGTTAGAGGCGCAATGTGCGCCCTGCCGGGCCTGTCCCGCGCCGACGATTGACAGCCAATTATTACATGTCTAAAAATATGCAAATTCATATAATTCACGAGACGCCTGAATGGACGCTCATCCGCTCAAGCTCAAGGTCAGGTCGTATGTCGCGGAGACGCCGTTCGTACGGAGCCTTGTGTTTGGCGTGGAGGACGGCGTGGTGCCGCGTTGGCAGGCCGGCGCACATCTGCGCGTGGCGCTTCCTGATGGAGGGGACCGGCCGTACTCGCTGATGGCGTTGCCGGGTCTGGCCGAGGATGCGCTGGCGCTCGGTGTGCTGCGCGAGGAGGCTTCGACCGGCGGCTCGCAATTCATGCACGCGCTGAAGGTTGGCGATGTCGTGAAGGCGAGCGCGCCGGTCAACAATTTTCACCTGCACGAGGGCAGCGCGCCGGCGCTGTTGTTTGCCGGCGGCATCGGCATCACGCCTGTCCTGTCGATGGCCGCGGAGCTCGCGGCGCGAGGGAGCCCGTATCGCCTGCACTATGCGGGTCGCACCCAAGGACTGCTGGCGTTCCTGCCGCAATTGCAGGAGATCTGCGCCAAGGGCCTGTCCGTCCACTACGACAGCGACGAGTCTCGCCTCGACATTGCAGCAGCGCTCGCCGATGCCGCCGCAGACGCCCACGTCTACGCCTGCGGGCCCTCAGGCATGATCGATGCCGTGAAGGTCGCCGCGCTTGCCGCCGGCGTGTCGGCTGGCCGCATTCATTATGAACTCTTCAAAGCCGAGCAGCCGTCATCGCCCGATCGGCCGTTCGAGGTCGAGCTGAAATCGACCGGGCGGGTCATCGGCGTTGCCGCCGGCCAGACCATCATCCAGGCGCTGGAAGCGGCCGGGCTCGACGTCCTCTACGACTGCCAGCGTGGCGATTGCGGCATCTGCCAATGCGGGGTGATCGAAGGGGTGCCTGATCATCGCGACGTCATCCTCAGTGACGACGAGAAGGCGTCCAACAAGGTCATGCAGATCTGCGTGTCACGCGCCAAGTCGGAACGTCTGGTGCTGGATCTCTAGGGGGAGGCGAAGGACGCCATGAACAAATACGGAGGCAATGCCGGGGCGATTGCGGCGCTGGTGCGCGAGGCCGAGGTGCACCGCGACGTCTATGTCGATCCCGAGATTTTCGAGCTCGAGATGGAGCATCTGTTCCCGAACAGCTGGATCTATGTCGGGCATGCGAGCCAGCTGGCAAAGCCAGGCGACTTCATCACCGCCAATATCGGCCGGCAGCCCGTCATGGCCAGCCGCCACACCGACGGCTCCATCCACGTCTTCTACAACCGCTGCCCGCACAAGGGCGTGAAGATTGCCTCGGAACCCTGCGGCAACACCGGAAAGTTCTTCCGCTGCCCCTATCACGCCTGGTCGTTCAAGACCGACGGCTCGCTGCTCGCGATCCCCTTGAAGAAGGGCTATGAGGGCACCGGCTTCGGCGACACCCAGGCGAATGAGGGGCTGTCGAAGGTCAGGAACGTCGTCATCTACCGCGATTTCATCTTCGCCCGCCTCAGCGATTCAGGCGTGTCCTTCGAGGATTATTTCGGCGAAAGCCTTTCGACCATCGACAACATGGTCGACCGCTCGCCGGAGGGGAAACTCGCAGTCCAGGCGACGCCGATCCGCTACATGCACACCTGCAATTGGAAGATGCTGGTCGAGAACCAGACCGACACCTGCCATCCCATGGTCGCGCATGAGAGCTCGGCCGGCACCGCCGTCAAGGTCTGGAAGCGCGAGCAGGGCGATGCCACGGAGACGCCGATGGCGGTGCAGCTCTACGGTCCCTTCATGAGCCCGTACGAGTTCTACGAGCAGAGCGGCATCAGGATCTGGCCGAACGGCCACGGCCACACCGGCGTCGCCAACTCGATCCATTCGAACTATCAGGATATCCCTGGATATCTCGACCAGATGGTCGCGGCCTATGGCGAGCAGCGGGCCCACGAGATCCTCGGCGAGGTCAGACACAACACGGTGTACTTCCCGAACATCATGGTGAAGGGCGCGGTGCAGATCCTGCGCAATTTCATCCCTGTAGCGGTCGACAAGACGCTGGTCGAAAGCTGGGTCTATCGCCTGGTTGGCGCGCCCGACAAGCTCTACGAGCGCGCCTTGATGTACAACCGCTTCATCAATGCGCCGACCTCGATCGTCGGGCACGACGATCTCGAAATGTACGAGCGGGCCCAGGAAGGGCTGAAGTCAAACGGCAATCAATGGGTCAATCTGCGGCGGCTCTACGACGGCCATGAAGAGCAGGACGTGACGGCCGTGATCAACGGCACGTCCGAACGGCAGATGCGAAACCAGTTCCACGCCTGGGCGAAATTCATGACCATGGACATGGACAAGCGCATCGAGGCGGCGGAATGATCAGCGAGAAGACCATCACGGACTTCATTTACGAAGAGGCCGAGCTGCTTGACACGATGCAGTGGCAGGCTTGGCTCGATCTGTTTCACCCGGAGGGGCGCTACTGGATGCCGCTGGAATGGCAGCAGCAGGACCCGGTGCTGCAGCCGTCCTTGATGTATGAGGACCTGCTGCTGTTGAAGGTCCGGGTCGAGCGGCTCGCCGGCGAGCGCACCTTCAGCCAGAAGCCGAAGAGCCGCTGCCATCATCTGCTCCAGTCGCCCCGGATCGTGGCGTGCGACCCGGCTGCCGGCGTGTTCAAGGCGCGGACGTCCTATATCTACACCGAGACGCGCGGCGATAATCTGGAGCGGTATTCGGGCTGGGCCTCGCATGATCTTGTCCGGGTCGGCGATGCCCTGAAGATCAAGCTCAAGCGCGTCGATCTCGTCAATTTCGACGCGCCGTTCGGCAATATCCAGCTTTTCATGTGAGACTGCTTTGACTACTGCGACCACAGTCTACGACCGCTTTCGCGAGACCGCTCTCCGCCGGGGCGAGGCGGGTTTCCTCAACGTGCTGCCGGAAACCGCCGGGATCTACGGCATCGCCGCCGGAGAGATCACCTACCGCGCCATGCTGGATCGGGTCGAACGCTGGCGCGCGGCGTTCGCAGAGCGCGGATACGGCGAGGGCCACCGGGTCGGATTGCTGCTCCAGAACAGGCCCGTCTTCGTCGAGCTGTGGTTCGCGCTCAACGCGCTCGGCGTCTCCGTGGTGCCGATCAATCCGGATTTGCGACTCAGCGAGCTCGAATACATCATCGCGCATTCTGAGATGAATGCGGCCTTTGTCCTTGCCGATCGGCGCGAGGAAGTCGAGACGGCGGCGCGTCGGGCCGACCGGCCGATCCCGGTCGTGACGGACGAGAGCGACGTTCCCGCGCCCTTCGGCGGCGTGCGGCCGGCGACGGCCGGAACCGAGGCGAGCGAATGCGCGCTGCTCTATACCTCGGGGACGACGGGGCAGCCCAAGGGCTGCGTGCTCACCAACAGCTATTTCCTGCATTCCGGCAACTGGTATCGCGATGTCGGCGGGCTGATCGATCTCAAGGGCGACGGCGAGCGCATGATCACGCCGCTGCCGCTGTTCCACATGAATGCGATGGCGGTATCGCTGATGGCGATGCTGTCGGTCGGCGGCTGCCTGACCATGCTTGATCGCTTCCATCCGCGCAGCTGGTGGGCGTCGGTGCGCGACAGCCGCGCGACCTGCCTGCACTATCTCGGCGTGATGCCCTCGATGCTGATGAGCGCACCGCCTTCGGCGCAAGATCGCGCGCACAGCGTTCGCTTCGGCTTCGGCGCGGGTGTCGACAAGCTGCTCCATGCACCGTTCGAGGCGCGCTTCGGTTTTCCGCTGCTCGAGGCCTGGGCGATGACAGAAACGGGCAGCGGCGGCGTCATCGCCGCCAATGTCGAGCCGCGCAAGGTCGGCACGTCTTGTTTCGGCCGCCCGGCCACCGAGGTCGAGGTGCGTATTGTTGATGATGCCGGCAATGACGCCCCCAGCGACACGCCCGGCGAGCTGCTGGTGCGGCGCGCCGGCGCGGACCCGCGATACGGCTTCTTCCGCGAGTATCTCAAGAACGAGGCCGCCACCGCCGAGGCGTGGGCCGGTGGCTGGCTGCACACCGGCGATATCGTCTCGCGCGATGCCGATGGCGACCTGCATTTCGTCGACCGCAAGAAGAACGTGATCCGTCGCTCCGGCGAGAACATCGCCGCGGTCGAGGTCGAATCCGTCCTCAACCGCCATCCTGCGATCCGGCAGGCCGCGGTTGCGGCGACGCCCGATCAGGTGCGCGGCGACGAGGTCGCGGCCGTGATCATCGCCGAACAAGCTGGCGCCGACCGCGCGCTGGCCGAAGGCATCGTGCGCTGGAGCCTGGAGCAGATGGCATATTACAAGGCGCCGGGCTGGATCGCTTTCGTCGACAGCCTGCCGCTGACGGCAACCGAGAAGATCCAGCGCGGCGGCCTGAAAGACTTCGTCATCAAGCTGATGCATGACGGCGCGTTCTTCGACCTGCGCGACCTCAAGAAGCGGCAAGTCTGATCGAGGAGTCTGATCATGGTCGAGATCCGCACCACACTCATCACCGGCGGCAATTCGGGGATCGGCGAGGCACTGGCGAAGAAGCTCGTCGCGCGCGGGGAGCGCGTGGTCTCGGTCGGGCTGGAGAAGCCGAGCTGGACGCACGAACTGCTCGCAGCCTATTGCGCCGATCTCTCCAACCTTGAGGAGACACGCGCCATCTCGCAGGAGATTTGCCGCGACCATGCCATCGATCGCCTCGTGCACAATGCCGGCGTGATCCTGCCGAACCTGCTGCCCGATGCCAGGCCGGAAGACATCCTGATGTTGGCGCAGCTGCATCTGGGCGCCCCGATGCTGCTGACCCAGGCGGCGCTGGAGGGGATGCTCGCGCGTCGCTTCGGGCGTATCGTGTTCGTCTCGTCGCGTGCCGCGATGGGGGCGGCGACGCGATCGGCCTATTCGGCCACCAAGGCCGGCGTGCACGGCATGGCGCGGACCTGGGCGCTGGAGCTCGCCGCGAGCGGCATCACCGTGAACGTCGTCGCGCCCGGGCCGATCCTGACCGACAATTTTTGGGGCATCATCCCGAAAGGCTCCGAGCAGCAGGAGCGGATGGCGCGCAACGTCCCGGTCGGCCGGCTCGGCTCGCGCGAGGATGTCGCGCACGCGATCTCGTTCTTCCTCGACGAGCGCTCGGACTTCGTCACCGGCCAGGTGCTCTATGTCTGCGGCGGCACCAGCCTCGTCGGCCTTGGCCCCTAAATCTGGTTCTGCCTGATATTCTCGACCATCTTGGCCAGCACGCGCGCGCAGACCTCGATGTCGTCAGGGTCGATGCCTTCGATCAGTCTGTCGTAATTGTTCGCCATGATCGGCCAGATCTTGCGCAGCAGCGCCTCTCCGTCAGGCGTCAGCCCGACGACGCGGCGGCGCTGGTCCTCCTCGGCGATCTCGCGCTTGACGAGGCCCGATGACACCATGGACTCGACCATGCGGCTTGCCGTCGACTGCTCGGTCACCGCGAGCACGGCGACCTCGTTGACTGTCAGGGTCTTGTAGATGAACAGCACCGACAGTGTCCGGAACACGACATTGTTGATGCCGTGCTCGCTGAGGTCGCGGTTCTGATCGAGGTTCCAGCGATTGGCGAGCCGGTTGAACAGATACGGTATGTAGGTTTGCAACTGGTCCCGCGTCCGCGGCGGACCCGATTTCCATCTGCTCTTGGATTCTCTGGCCATTATCTCTTGCGACTTTGCTTCTTGCTCTCGGTATGATCATTTGAGGACAGCGATTTCAGCACGGACAGCGCGCTGTCCAGATCCCGGGCCGGGACGTTCTCGAACCGTTTGGCGAGATGTTTCTTGTGGATTTCGGCCGCCTTCCTGAAAAGTGCTTCGCCCTTCGGCGTCAGGCGGACGATGAAGGACCGCCGGTCCTCGCTCGACATCTCCCGGCTGATGAGATCGTCGGCGAGCAGGCGCTGCACTAGGCCGGAGACATTGCCGCCGGTGACCTTCAGGTTTTGCGACAATTGGCCGAGCGCGAGACCATCCCTGTAACGATCGAGCTGGGCCAGCACGTCGAATTTTGCCAGCGACAGGCCGAACTCGGAGTTCAGCATCGAATTGAGCGAGGCGAAGAGTTCGCCATGCAACGACAGCAATTGCAGCCAGAGCCGGGTTTCGATCTGCCCGGGCACGGGAACAACGTTCTCTTTGAGTGCTGCCGGCATCGCCCAGTCCGTTTGAATCATGCGAAAGTCTTGATGGTCTGGATTACGCCGTCGAGTGCCGTGCCAGCGCTGTCCTTCAGCGCGGCCTCGCGCAATCGGCGCGCCCAGTCGGCGGCATCCTCGCGGCGTTCGACCAGCTTGATCGCAGCGAGCGTCCTGTCGAATTTCGACAAGCCGCGGCTGTGGGTATCGGAATAGCCTTTGACGAGGCGGCGGCATTGCAGGATTTCGACGCCGAGCTGGTAACTGTTGGCGACAGCGTCGGTCGCGGCCCTGAGCCAGGCATCCCGGTGCGCCGTCTCGACGGCGTGACGGAGCGAGCGGCGGCGCAAGCCGCGCATCCCGCCGACGACATAGAGCGCCAGGAACCAGGGCAGCGAATAGGTCTTCACTCGGCGCCCTTTGTTGACACGCCGATCGAGCCAGCCGAGCAGGCGCGGTCGCGCGCCAAGCCAGCGGCTGACGCCCACGGGCAGCATGCCCATCACTTCCTCCATGCGCGGATGCATGAATTCCGTGGTCTGCAGCACCTGTCCGTCCGACATCTCGAGCTCGTTCTCGATGCGCGTGCGGCGACCGGCGCGGGTCTTGAGGTCGGCGACGCGGATCACGTCGTCATAGCTCATGGCGTTGGCGAGGTACTTTGCCGCGACCTCCGTAAAAGCATAGGCGTGCGCGCCGCCGCCAGCGCTTCGGTCGGCCGCGTGCAGGACCTTGAGGATATCGAGATATTCGCCGCCATAGGCGACGTCCTGGAAGTCGACGACCTTGCGCAAGCCCGCGCGCGCCATGGCAAGCGCAGGCGCGGGCAGTTCCTGGTTCAATCTTGCGATCAGTGCGCCGAGCTGCGGATCTGAGATTGCGGACGAGGGGATCTTGCTGACCGGTTTCGCTTCCGCCGGCGCTGCAACCTCGGCCGGACCGGACTTGACCCGCGCGAAGGCAGCCTCGAACGTCTCGACGCTGGCCTTGGCGCCTTTGCCGCCGGCGCGAATCACGTCGAGATAGCTGTCGCGGCTGAACGGCAGCACACCGGCCGCGGCGAGCGCGCCGAACATCGCGGCCGAGATGACGCTGCCATGCGCGATCGCGAGCGCATTCAGATCGAAGATAATCTCGGTCTTCGCCGCAATGCCAATGGCGCCGGTGACGGCGCCGCTGTCGGCGATACCGTTGCCCGGCGCGATCTTCTCGCCAACCGCGAACGAGCGGTGATTGGACGCGATCAGCGTGGTACGGTCAGGCGTCACCAGGCCGCGCAGGATCGAGCGGCCGGCCTCCATGAACTCCGCCGCCATCACCACGTCGACATCGCCGGGCGTCGGCATCAGCGACAGGATCGGCTTGCGGCCGTCAAGCGGCGGCATCGCCTCGATGTAATAGATCGTGGCGCCGGTACGCTGGGCAACCCCGGGCACGGAGGTCGATTGCGCGACCCAGCCGTGGTTCTCGGCGAGCTGCACGATCCAGTCTGTCAGCACGCCGCCGCCCTGGCCGCCCATCGCGACGATCGCGATCGAGATCGGCCGCTCGGTCGCTTCGCCTGAAGCGGGCAGGGCCAGCCGGACCGTCTCGTCCCTCATGCCAGTGCCTCGAGCGCCGGCCGGCGGCGGTCGCGCCGCCGCTGCAGCCAGCCGATCACGTTCATCGCGATCTTCGATTTGAACTTGTCCCAGCCGGTCGGATTGTGAATCACGTCGGCGCGGTAGAACGAGGGGCAGAGCACGGCGGCCTCCGAGACCTCGCCGCAATTGCCGCAACCGACGCAGGAATTGTCGATCGCCGCGACGGGATCGTCGCGCAGGGGATCGTCGAGCTGCTTCACCGACAGCGACGGGCAGCCGGAGAGGCGGATGCAGGCGTGGTCGCCGGTGCAGACATCCTCGTCGACGCCAAAGCGCTCCTTGACGATGCGCACGCCGTCCTTGATCGCCTTGTTGATCTGCGGCTTCACGCGGCGCTGCTTGTTCAGCATGCATTCGGAGGAGGCGACAATGACCTTGGGGCCTTCGTCCTTGGTCGTCAGCGCCTCCTTCAGAATGTCGCGCATCTTGGCGACGTCGTAGGTGCGGTCGAGCTGACGCACCCATTGCCCGCCGATGCCCTTCACCGCCTTGACGATCGAATTGTTGGTGTCGCGCCGCTTGTTGATCGCGCGCGAGGACAGGATGTCCTGACCGCCGGTCGCCGAGGTGTAGAAATTATCGACGATGACGAACACGCCGTCATGCTTGTTGAACACGGCATTGCCGATGCCGCTGGTCAATCCGTTGTGCCAGAAGCCGCCATCGCCCATCACGGCGATCGAGCGCTTGTCGGCCTTGACGTTGAAGGCCGAGGTCGAGGCCGGGCCGAGGCCGAAGCCCATCGTGGTTGCTCCGATGTTGAACGGCGGCAGGATCGAGAACAGATGGCAGCCGATGTCGGCGGAGACGTGGTGCTGGCCGAGCTCTTCCTCGACCAGCTTCATGGCGGCGAAGATCGGCCGTTCCGGGCAGCCGGTGCAGAGCCCGGGCGGGCGCGCCGGCACCACCTGCTTGAGCTTCTCGACCGCGGGGTGATTGAGCACGGGCGCGGCATCCGGCGCCGGTGGCCGGTTGCCGAGCAGCCGCGGCTCGGTCTTCTCCAGAAATTCCCTGACGCCGCCGAGCAGCACCTGCGCGGTGTAGTCGCCGCCCATCGGCAGCACGTCCTTGCCGTGAACGCGCGCCTGAATGTCCTTGCGGCGCAGCACCGTGTTGATGGCCTGCTCCAGATATTCCGGCTGTCCCTCTTCGACGATGAGCACGGCGTCCTTGCCGGCGCAGAACTCCGCGACCTCGGTGTCGATCACGGGGTAGGTGACGTTCATGACGTAGAGCGCCACTTGCGTGTTGCCGTAGGCGTCTGACAGCCCAAGATATTGCAGCGCGCGGATGACATTGTTGTACATGCCGCCTTGCATGATGATGCCGACCTTGCCCTGCGTCGGTCCCATCCATTCGTTCAGCTTGTTGTCGCGGATGAAGCCGATGGCCGCGGGCATCCGCGTCTTGATCTTCTCCTGCTCGTGCTCATAGGCCGCCGGTGGCAGCACGATGCGGTTGACGTCACGCTTGGGATTGTTCAGCGCGTCCTTGATGGTGTGCGCCGGCTTGCGGTTGTCCTTGCAGGCAAAGCTGCCGTGCATGTGACAGGCGCGCACGCGCACCTCGAGCATGACGGGCGTGTTGGAGAACTCGGAGAGCTCAAAGCCCTTCTCGATGAGATTGACGATGCATTCATGCTCGGGACGAGGATCGAGCAGCCACATCTGCGACTTCATCGCAAACGCATGCGTGCGCTCCTGCATGATGGAGGAGCCCTCGCCATAATCCTCGCCGACGATGATCATGGTGCCGCCGGTGACGCCGCCCGAGGCGAGATTGGCGAGCGCGTCGGAGGCGACGTTGGTGCCGACGGTGGATTTCCACGCCACCGCGCCGCGCAGGGGATACATCACCGAGGCCGACAGCATCGCCGCGGCGGCCGCTTCGTTGGCGGAGCTCTGGAACACGACGCCGAGATCGTCGAGCACGTCCTTGGCGTCGGCGAGTACGTCCATCAGATGCGAGATCGGCGAGCCCTGGTAGCCGCCGACATAGGCGACGCCGGATTGCAGCAGCGCCTTGGTGATGGCGAGGATGCCTTCGCCGCGGAAGGTGTCGCCGTCGCCGAGCCGGAGATCCTCGACCTCACGAGCAAAGGAACGTTCAGCCATTGCACCCTCCAGAAATATGCGATAGCATACGTTTACATGTGAAGTAAGTCAACGCCGCGCCATGCTATCACGCCTGCGGATGGTCTCTTTCGGCAAGGCGGTCATGAGCGAGCCGACAGGGTAGGGCCGATGCTGAAGCTGCCTCGCTTTAGAGCCGCCGCCGTCCAGGCTTCACCAGTCTATCTCAACGCGAGCGCGACCGCCGACAAAGCCGCCTCACTGGTGCGTGAGGCCGCGGCCAACGGCGCGAAACTCGTCGCGTTCCCCGAAGTATTCGTGCCCGGTTACCCCTATTGGAACTGGATCACCGATCCCGTCACCGGCAGCGCGTGGTTCGAGAAGCTCGCAAAGGTCTCGGTGCTGGTGCCGGGCCCGGAGGTCGACGTCGTCAGGAAGGCCGCGCGCGATTGCAGCTGCTATGTTGTCCTCGGCGTGAACGAGCGCAGCCCGGTCTCGCTCGGCGCGATCTACAATACGCTTGTTTTCATCGGGCCGGATGGCGCACTGCTCGGCAAGCACCGCAAGCTGGTGCCGACCTGGGCAGAGAAGCTGACCTGGACCGGCGGTGACGGATCGAGCCTGCGCGTCTATGATACCGAGATCGGGCGTCTCGGCGGCCTTGCCTGCGGCGAGAACACCAACACGCTCGCGCGCTTTGCGCTGCTCGGCCAGGGTGAGCTCGTGCACGTCGCCAGCTACATCTCGCTTCCCGTCGCGCCGCCTGATTACGACATGGCGGAGGCGATCAAGCTGCGCGCCATCGCCCATTCCTTCGAAGGCAAGATCTTTACCATCGTCTCCTGCTCGACCGTTTCGGAGGAGATCATCACCGCGATGGAGACCATCGTTCCCGACGCGCGTGCACGGCTGCAGCGCAAATCGAGCGCATTCTCCGGCATCATCGGCCCCGACGGGCGCGTGGTCGGCGCATCGCTGATCGACGACGAAGGAATCGTCTATGCCGACATCGATCTCGAGCGCTGCATTCAGCCGAAGCAGATGCACGACATCGTCGGTCACTACAACCGGTTCGACGTGTTTGATTTGCGGGTCAACAGGCGTCCCCTGGCGCCGCTGGGCATCGCAGGCGAGGGCGACGCCGCGGAGCAGAGCTTTACGCCGATCCCGCTGAGATCGGAATAGACTTTGGAGGACAGCATGCGCGAGAACGTGATCGGTCGGGCCAATGTCGAGGATACGCCCGAGCTCAAGGCCTATTACAAGGATCTCGAAAGGTACGAGGCCGGCGCGCTCTGGACGGTCGCCAACAAGATCGAGCCGTGGGCGCCGCAATCGGCCTCCGTCCCCGTGCTCTGGCGCTACAGGGATCTGCGTGAGCATGTGCTGCGCTCGGTCGATCTGGTCTCGCCGGAGAAGGCCGGGCGGCGGGTGATCTATCTCAACAATCCTGGAAGGCGCGATGTGTCCGCCGCGGTCGGCTGGCTCTATTCGGGATTGCAGGTGATGCATCCCGGCGAAGTCGCCACCGCCCATGCCCACTCGGCCTCGGCGCTGCGCTTCATCATGGAAGGCGCGGGCGCCTACACCGTCGTCGACGGCCACAAGATGACGCTGGGCGCGCGAGATTTCGTGCTGACGCCGAACGGCACCTGGCACGAGCATGGCGTCGAGGGCAACGGCTCGGTCTGCATCTGGCAGGATGGCCTCGACATCCCGCTGGTCAATGCGCTGGAAGCCAATTTCTTCGTCGTGCATCCAAAGCTCCAGCAGGAGCCGTCAGGCTATCCCGTCGACGACATGACCAAGACCTGGGGCAATCCCGGTCTTCGTCCAGCCGGCTCGAAATGGGCGAAGGGCTATTCCCCCATGTTCAAATATGAGTGGGAGCCGACCTACGAGTCCTTGCAGAAATACGCCGCGGCGACGGACGGCTCGCCTTACGACGGCACGCTCATGAACTACGTCAATCCGATCACCGGCGGTCACGTCATGCAGACGATCGGCGCCAGCATGCAATTGCTGCGGCCCGGCGAAAAAACAAAATCGCACCGGCATACCGGCAGCTTTCTCTACCAGGTCGCCAAGGGGCGCGGCTATTCGATCATTGGCGGCAAGCGGCTCGAATGGGAGGAGCGCGACATCTTCTGCGTTCCCTCCTGGGCCTGGCACGAGCACGGCAATGCCTCCGCGAGCGAGGACGCCTGCCTGTTCTGCTTCAACGATCTGCCTGTTATCGAAGGCCTCGGGCTCTACCGGGAAGAGGCCTATGGCGACAACGGCGGCTATCAATCGGTCGCGGCCTGATATCTCTTTGCAAAATTCAACCAGAACAGCCGGGTAAAGCCTTTCATGCGTCTCGTCACCTACACCTTGGGCAACAGTGGTGCCCGTCTTGGAGCTCTTGCGGGCGGACTGGTCGTCGATGTCGAGCACCTCGGTGCGTCCAGCGGCGTGACATGGCCCGATGATATGCTGTCGTTCATCGACAACAGCGTGACCCTGCTGCCTGCGCTTAAGGAGGCACTGGAGGACGCCAATGGCCGCTTTCCGGCTGGCTCTGCCGTCGCAGTCGAGGACGTCAGGCTGCAAGCTCCGATCCCGCGTCCGCGCAAAAACATCTTCGGCATCGGGCTGAACTACCGCGCGCACGTGGCGGAGTCGGCCAAGAGCCTCGACACCAGCAAGGACCTGCCGAAGCAGCCGGTCGTCTTCTCCAAGCCGCCGACATCGGTCGTCGGACCGGGCGGTGCGATCCATCACAATGCCAAGATGACGCAGCAGCTCGACTGGGAGGTCGAGCTCGCCGTCATCATCGGCAAGACCGCAACGCGCATCTCCACCGACAAGGCGATGGACCACGTGTTCGGCTATTCCGTGATGATCGACATTTCCGCGCGCGACAACCGCCGCGCCGGGCAGTGGATATTCTCCAAGGGCATGGACACCTATGCGCCGTTCGGCCCCTGCATCGTCACCGCGGACGAGATTCCCGATCCGCACGATCTCAGGCTGTGGCTGACCAAGAACGGCGTCATGAAGCAGGACTCCAACACCAAATACATGATCTTCGACATCCCGGTGCTGATCTCGGACATTTCGTCGGGCATGACGCTCGAGCCGGGCGACATCATCGCGACAGGAACGCCTGAAGGCGTCGGCGCCGGCATGAGCCCGCAGGAATGGCTGTGGCCGGGCGACGTGGTCGAGGCCGGGGTCGACGGCGTCGGCGTCCTCAGGCATCCCGTCGTTGCGATCTGATGACGGTCTTCTCGTTCGATCGCGAGCTCAGGTTCGGAGACTGCGACCCCTCGGGCATCGCGTACTTCCCGTCCTATCTGAACATCCTCAACGGTGTCGTCGAGGACTTCTGGGTTAAAGTCGGCTTTCCATGGCCGGAGCTGATCACCATCAGGAAGATCGGGACGCCGACGGTGCATCTCGCCTGCGACTTTTCGCGTCCATCGATGTTCGGCGATCTCTTGACCTTCAATCTGCGCATCATCAAGGTCGGCGGATCATCCCTCCATCTAGACCATGTCATATCAGGCGCGAACGGCCCGCGCTGGCGCGCGCGCCAGATCCTGGCCGCGACCTCGCTGGTCGATCATCATGCGATCCCATGGCCCGACGACATCAGAGCTGCGCTCATGGCCCATGTGACCGCGGGTGAGGGGACCGAGGCAACACCGGCATGATCTCGCTGTTCATGACATTCTCCGATTCCACGGGTCAACGGCGAGTACGCCCTGACGAGGTGGACGCCGCGGCGGACTTGGTCGGATCGATCCCTGACATGACCGAGGCCCTGCTGTTCACGCCGCTCGAACAGTCGGTCGATCATCCCTACAAGGCCGACGGCTCAGGCCCCGTGTTTGCGCTTCAACTGCGCTTTCCCGACCTGTTCGCCTGCGAGGCGGCGATGGACGGCGGCAGCATCCTTGCCTGCCTCGCGATAGGGGCCGGACACGCCGGCCTCACCGGGCTCGACGTTACGCACCAGGTGATGCTGACACGCGCATTCCCCGTCGATGTCGCGGACCATCCGGCAGGGACGACAACGCCGTGCAGCTACCTCGTCCACTATCCCGGCCCGGCCGAGGACATGAACGCCTGGAACCTGCATTATCTCGAGCATCACCCATCGATCATGCGGACCTTCCCTGATGTCCGCCAGATCGAGATCTACACCCGCATTGATTGGATCGACCGCCTGCCGTCGCAGCGCGTCGAGCACATGCAGCGCAACAAGCTGGTGTTCGACAGCCCGCAGGCCCTCGCGCACGCGCTCGGCTCCGACGTGATCAAGCACATGCGCGCCGACTTCGTGAAATTCCCGCCATTTGCTGGCGGCAACAAGCATTTTCCGATGCTGACGCGAGTGATCCTGAAAGACAGGATGTGAGCGGGTCGCCTAATCGATGAAGGCGGCGAGCTCCTCGGGCGTGCCGGAAGGGAAGGCGCCTTTGAGGAAATCCAGGAAGGCCGAGACCCGGGCGCTCAACAATCTGCGCGACGGATAAAGCGCCCAGAGCGCGATTGGCGGGCCATCGACGTCGCCCCAATGGACGAGCTTGCGGCTACCAAGGTCGTGACTGACAAGAGACAGGGGAAGGCGCGCCGCACCCACGCCGGCGCGGACGGCGTCGCGAACCATGATGAGTGACGACAGGCGAAGCACCGGATCGGTCGTGATCCGGATTTTCCGGCCGCGCGCAGTCACGTCCCAGTCGGGGCCCAGATCGCTCGCGCCCCGTACCACGGTCGGAACGGCGCGATCGCTTTTCGGACGCTTCAGGTCGGGGCTCGCCACCACCACCAGCCGATCGCGCATCAGAATTCGTCCGACCAGCGTTTCATCGGGATCCGGATTGACCCGGATCACGAGATCATAGCCTTCCTCGATCATGTCGACGGAACGGTCTTCCGTCGTGATCTCGAGGCGGACCTCAGGATATTTCAGCGCGAAGCCGGCGGCCAGCTTTCCCATCGCGGTCTGCGAGAACAAGAGGGGGGCGCTGACCCGCAACCTGCCGCGCGGCTTGTCGCCGCCGGACGCAATCGCCACTGCTGTCTGTTCGAGATCAATGAGGAGTGCCGCCGTCCGCTCATGAAGCGCTCGTCCTTCCTGGGTGAGCTTGACGGTCCGCGATCCGCGCTCGAACAGGCGCAGATCAAGGCTGCTCTCCAGCTCGGAGACCCGGCGAGAGAGCGTTGCCTTCGGCCGTCCAGAGGCGCGGGCGGCTTTCCCGAAGCCTCCATGTCGTGCAACCAGGTTGAAATCGGTGAGGGCAAGCAAATCCATACGGGCCACCTGTGATTTGGTGAGCGACCCGGCCGCGCCGCCGGGTTGATCGCACTGCGCGTTCGTCTTGTCTTGCTCAGGAGTCAAGAAGTCCGCGCACCACTAACGCTATTCGCTGATCACGCGCACTCTTCCTGATCCGACCGGAGCGCTCGAGCTCGGCCAATCCGTGAAGAGCCGCCCAGAATGTCTCGGTCGCGACCTCGACGTCGCTTCTCGATGGCGCGACTACGGAAGCCAGCGCCGCAAAACCGTCCTTCAACTCCGGCTTGGTGTCGGCTTCCGCGAAGCGGAGGCTGGTCGGCAGAGTGAACATCGCCTCATAGAGCGCCGGGTGCTGGCGCGCAAAGGTGAGATACGCCATTGCGACGTTCTCGATCGCTTTTCCTCGATCTCCCGATCGGTGCGCGGCCTTTCGAAGCGCTTTGGCGAGTTCGCCGAACCCTTCGAGCGCGACCGCTGTCACGATCGCGTCCCTGTTCTCGAAGTGAGAATAGACCACAGGCTGGCTGTATTCGATCTCGTCGGCAAGCCGCCGGATCGTGACGGCAGGCCATCCCTCCCGCTCGGCAATCAGCCGAGCCGCCGCCGTGATGCGGTGCTCCCGGTCGGCCCGCTCCCTGGTTTTCCTCTCGGCGACACCCAAGACCTGATCTCCAAACCGTGATGGCGCGACATAATAGCGGTACTTGATAATCTAGCAATGCTAGAATAGTTAGTAACGAAAGAAGGAGGCGTCTATGTCCTGGTTTTCAATCGCTGTGGCGTGGCTAGCGGCCCTCGGCATCATCGCCATCGGAGTCATGTACCTGACCAACCCGCGGGCCGTGACGCAGAGCTTTGGCCTGCCGCTTCCCGAGCAGGGGCCGAACGTCGCCTGGTGGCTGCGGCTCAAGGGCGTGCGCGACGTCGTCTCGGGACTGGTCGTGCTCGCCTTGATGGCGTGGGGCGGCCCGCGGATGCTCGGCGTGGTGCTGCTGATCGAAGCGATCATCCCCGTGGGTGACATGTCGCTCATCCTCGCCGCGAAGGGCTCGACGGCGAGGGCGTTGGGTGTCCATGGCCTCACCGCGGCGCTGATGATCCTGGCGGCGATCCCTCTGATCGCGAACGCGGGTTGATCAGACGAGGATACGAGGCGCCGCGGTGGCCTTGTCACCCGAATTCGGCGTCCCCGTCGGTTCGATCAAGAGGATGTGCACTTCGCCCCGCGCCACGGGCCTGTGCTCAACGCCCTTGGGGACGACAAAAACCTCGCCCGGGTTGAGTGTGACCGTGCGATCCCGCAGTTCGATGTCGAGCGTCCCGCTGAGCACGAGAAAAAAGTCGTCCGTATCCTCGTGCTTGTGCCAATGAAAGGGCCCCTCGAGCTTGGCCACCATAATGTCATTGTCGTTGTAAGTCGCGACCGTGCGCGGAGAGAAACGGTCGGTGAATGTTGCGAGCTTCTCGGCGAGATTTGCGGGTGCTTTCATGGCGTTTCCTCGAGCGAGCGGTCTGGTCCACGTTTGCAAGACGGGGGCGTGCTGGTTAGCACGAGCTCAATCACGGAACGAGACTGCTGCGACTTAGGCATGGCCGAGAGGCGCACGAGTTCCGCATCGCCATAGCCGCAACCATGACGAGCCTGCCGGTGCTCAGGCGATTGCGGGCGCCCGGCCTAACGGCCGCTCTCGGAAGCGATCGTTCCACCAGTGAGACGGACTGTCCAAAATCGTCGGCTATCGTGATTGATTTGGATCGCTAGTTTCGTGGCTACGAACTCGGTCGACACCACTGACGCGGCCGAACGTCAACCACAGCGACAAGGACCATCGTCATGATCTATTCGACCGCCACCGTCCCGGTGAACCTTGAGGGCGAAGCCACGCTGACCCGCGAGCAGGTCTGGAAAGGGCTAGAGCTCAAGGCGCGCGACGCCCGTCTTTTTCTGCCGCCCGGCCTCTGCACGCGCTGCGACGTCGTCGAGGAGAGCGCAACGCACCTGGTGCGCGAAGCCACCATCGCCGGCGCGGATCTGCGCGAGATCATCACGCTCGAGCCGCGGAGCAAGGTCACGTTCTTCCAGGCCACCGGCCCGCGCGAAGGCGCCATCATCAACGAGATCGTCGAGAACGACGCCGGCGAGCTGCAGCTTACATTCTACTGCTATCTCGGCCTGCGCGGAAAGCAGCCTGATGGTCCCGAGGAGCAGGCCGAGCAGGCGCAGTCCGACAGCGACAAGGGCTACAGGGCCGCGCTGCTGTCGACGCTCAAGCGCACCCGCGAGCTGCTGGCCGACGGCACGCTCTGACCAATCCCATTACGCCGAGCAATCTGGTCCCCGATCACTCTCATTCATGGAGGCAACAATGAATACGCTCACGGACAACAACGCGAAGACATCCGCAACGAAGATCCTGGTTCTTGGCGCAACCGGCGGCACCGGACGCCAGATCGTCAAGCAGGCGCTTGCCCGCGGCCATCAGGTCACCGCGCTGGTGCGGTCACCGGAAAAGGCGGGCGATCTGAACGGCGCCCGGCTCGTTGTCGGCGACGTGCGCGACGAGAAGGTGCTTCGCGAAGTGCTCAGGGGACAGGACGCCGTCGTCAGCGCGCTTGGCACCCCGGCAAGCCCCTTCCGCGAGGTGACGCTGCTCTCGACCGCGACGCGCGCGCTCGTCCAGGCGATGACGGCCGAGCGCGTCTCTCGCCTGGTGGCCATCACGGGGATGGGCGCCGGCGACAGCCGCGGGCACGGCGGCTTCCTGTTCGATCGCGTGATCTTTCCGCTGCTTTTGAAGAAGGTGTATGCCGACAAGGACAGGCAGGAAGCCATTGTGAGGGAGAGCGGGCTCGACTGGGTCCTCATTCGTCCCACTGTTCTGAATGACAAGCCGGGTCGTAGCTCGGTACGGGCCCTGACGGATCTCTCGGATTTCCACGGCGGCAGCATCTCCCGACAGGACGTCGCGACATTCGTCCTGGATCAACTGCGCAGCGTTGATTGGCTGCATCGTGCTCCGTTGATCACGGGGTGAGGGGCGAGGCCTCTGCTTCCTCCCGTGAGGGCGATGGTGGATGGAAACGGCGCGAGAATCTCGCCGGGTGTGTTTGCCAATTGGAAAGATGACCCCAAAATCATAGGGCCAAGCCCGCGCTTTCAACCGTGCCCGTGGAGCTTGGATATCGCATCCATTGCAACGCTCCAGAAGAAGCCATTTTGAAATGCTACTAACCATTTAGCCAAGGTGAGCTGCCCACGGTTGAGACCAGCCTTCTCGTATAGGTAAGGAAAGGCAACGAGCCCGGCAATCGCCGCCACAGCAAAAGATGACCAACTGAGCGAAGCGGATGCCTGAGAAGTCAGCCAGTCGTAGACGACCTTGGCCAACGCGCCGAGCAAAACACCCAAGAGGATCAAGGGTTGTCGCACACGGCTTTGACCGCTCGAACCGCCGAGTTCGGGGACCGTAGTCCAAAGTGAAAAGTAGTTGATGATGTTAGCCAAGCCACGTCTCCATACTGTAATTGCCGGTAGCATTTTCAGCGTCACGAAGACCCGTAATTGGGGGCTGTCCCGAGGCCAGCGCAAGGAAGTTGGAGAACAACGGTCGCGATAGATCCGGCCGAATGGTTTCCTGAGGGGCCACTACGGCCGCCGCACCACACCGCAACAGGGTTTGAGAAATGGACTCCACCATTGAGTATTGTGCCGTCTCGCAACAAAAGAGATAGACAACCGGCTTGTTGCGATCGATCTCGTCGCGCATCGCTTCGATATCGGCAGGCCGCACTTGCGATCCGTCCGGGAAATAGAGACAGTCGCTCTCTGCGTGAGCAACCAGGACGATCACGTTCTCCTTGCTCCGCAGCGCGCGGGAGAACTCTGACGCTGTCGCATGTGTGGTAGAGGCAGGCGAGAAACCGCGGTCAGCTATCGTTTGCCCGTAGGCTTGAGGTAATGCTTCCCAAAGATCAAAATCCGCAGAATCGAGACCTAAGCGGGCGAGGTCCTCCGCCGATTCTGGCATTGCCGAAAGAATTGACGTGTTCTCTGGTGTGAGTGGAGCCCTGTCATAGAGCATCCCTATCCGTTGCATTATCGGCTCGGCCTGATCGGATCGCGATCTCACGACAACTCGCCCGGATATTATTTCCTTCATGTTTATTTCTGGGAACGCACCATTTAGAACGACCACCGGATCCGATGGATTAAGTCCATCGGCCAGCGCGCCTCGCATTGCCTCCAAGACCTGTCTTGCGACGTCTGTCGGATCGAGAAGGCCCGGCAAGGTAACGAAAACACTGCCCGCTTGTCCCGATGCGAATTGAATAATTGTCTGGCCCTCTTCAGTGTCCTGGTAGACAGAGAATACGCCTTGATCTTCTACACGTATCTTGTCCGACCAATCCGAAGCGAGAAGGCGCGCAGCCTGGTTGATCTTTTGTCTTGTAGCTTTACCAATCGGGTCCGGGTCAAAACTGACCTTCGCTTGGCCCAATTTTGTCCAGGCAGCACCCCGCACGTTGAGCTCGTCGAGGAGCAACAGCTCACGGCTCTTCCTTCTCTTTCGCTTCAGTCCAGACGAAGAGATCGCCAGTGCGCGCCAAGGCAATGTACCGAGCTTTCCCTTGACGGCATCTAACCGCCATTGATGTTCGGCAATCGTGCTCTCCAATCTCCTTCGTTCCCCTGATAGTGCCAACTGGATTTTGCCTGGCGATTGCGGTTGCTGTTCCTTTTCGAAGTCCTTGAAGAGGCGTAGCGCATCGAATGCGAGGGGAGTAGGAGGGTTGAAGTTCGCCTTTTTGCAAAATTCGTCAAAAGTCGCGACCACGTTACATGAAAACGGAGATTGAAATGGATCCGGGTCAGCGCTTGCGGCATCCGTTTCAGCCTCCGGGCTGGCCGTGATTTCTGCGCCGCTTCTCAAGGCGCGATCGCGAATGAGTCTCCCCAAGGCTTTGATGGCGCCGCCAGTTGCTCCATTTGTTGAACGATTCTCGGACGTTGTTCGGGGACGCGCCCCAGCGGCGCGATTGGACGTCACTCGACCGGTTGGTTCAGCAGAACTATCCTGTGCATTGACGCGCGTCTCCGCAGCGGCGCGATTATGTGCACGACTGCCTTCTGAACGGACCTGGATCTTTGTTGCCAGGTCAGAAAGTTCGCGCGTCAAGTCCCGCAAGGACTCAACAGAAGGCTCATAGTCCGGAGGCTTGGAAGTGGTGGTGGTGACGCCCTCTAAAAATTTCTGTCGTTCTTGGTCGTCGGATAAGGCGTGGTATCGCTCTAGCTCTTGAGGAGATAAATCTGCGTAGATTGGTTCCTCGCGAACGAGTCGCGCGGGACCGACCGCGGCGCCGGACTCGTCAACTGGTGTCTCATAATATTTCTTCCAACCGATCAGTAGCCACACCATGGAGTTAGCCTCCCTCGGCAGGACATGGCTTAGCTCGCGAGCCTTTGGTGTCGACGAGCATGGGCTTCATTTCGAATTGATCGTCGTGCAGTCGAATATTCGCTAAGTAGAGCACTGCACGCAGGGGTTTAATATGATGTACTTCACACTATGCTAGGTAAAGCAGTGAGGTGAATTGCCGTCGGTTCAATCCGCTATCAAAACCGGATTCGGCATGCCTCTGGCTTGAACGACGCCGGCCCCCGGGGGGGGCGCGCATAACGCTTTGGCTGACCTTGAGACTTCCGCGTGGCCATACGAACCCGGCATTCGCCTTTGCGTGCGCGCCCGGGACGCAAGTGTTAGCGCTTGGGTCACGAGCGGGATGATGACACTATGCCACTGTTTTGCCCGACGGAACAAGCGAATTTCGCAAAATCCGCAAGAGAGGACTAAGCCATTGACGTCGATGCTACCGGCTACTGTGCATGGGGTTGTTTTCGGCTGTTCTGGTCGGACCGGCCTCAATGCCCGCCGAGATAGGCCGTGATCAGCCTCTTATCGTGGATCAGATCCTTCGCAGGGCCGGACTGCACGATCTCGCCGGTCTCGAGCACATAGCCGTAGTCGGCCGTCTCCAGCGCGGCGCGGGCGTTCTGCTCGACCAGCAGGATCGAGACGCCGAGATCGCGCAGCGATGCGATGGTGCGGAAGATCTCGCGCACGATCAGCGGCGCAAGGCCGAGGCTCGGCTCGTCCAGCATCAGCAGCTTGGGCTTCGCCATCAGCGCGCGGCCGAGCGCGAGCATCTGGCGCTCGCCGCCGGAGAGGGTGCCGGCGGCCTGGCGCTGCCGCTCCTTCAGGCGCGGGAAGCGGTCGTAGACCTCGTCGAGCGTCTTCTGCACGCCGGAGCGATCGCGCAGGCTGTAGGAGCCGAGCAGGAGGTTGTCGGCGACCGACATGTCGGAGAACAGCTCGCGCTTTTCCGGCACGAGGCAGAGCCGGTGCTCGACGCGATCCTCGACCGACATCCTGCCGATGTCGTTGCCCTGAAAGACGAGGCGGCCGCGCGAAGCGAGCAGGCCGATCGCTGCCATCAAGAGCGTGGTCTTGCCGGCACCGTTCGGGCCGATCACGGTGACAATCTGCCCTTCCTCGACCGACAGCGAAACGTTGCGCACCGCTTCGACATTGTCGTAGCAGACGGTGACGTCAGTCATCGAAAACATCTCGGTCACGCGACGCCTCCGAGATAGGCCTCTTGCACGCGCTCGTCGCTGCGGATCGCGGCGGGCGCGCCTTCGCAAAGCTTAGAGCCGAAATCGAGCACGACGATGCGATCGACCAGCGACATCACGAACTCCATGTCATGCTCGACGATCAGGATGGTGAGATGGTCCGATCGCAGTGACCGTAGCAGCTCGGCCAGCCGCAGCTTCTCCTGGCGGCGCAGGCCGGCCGCCGGCTCGTCGAGCACCAGCAGCGCCGGATCCGCGGCGAGCGCGCGGGCGATCTCGAGGATCCGCTGGTTGCCGAGCGGAAGATTGCCGGCGAGCTCGAACGGCTTGTCGCCGAGCCCGACGCGTTCGAGCTGCATCAAGGCCTCGTGCCGGATGCTCGCCTCCTCGCGCCGGTTGAGGCGGAAGGCGCCGGCGAACAGGCCGGCGCGGGTGCGCGCATAGGTGCCGAGCATGACGTTCTCGAGCAGGCTCATGCGCGGCCGCAGTTTGACATGCTGGAACGTCCTGGCGACGCCGGCCTTGGCGATGCGGGACTGCGGATCGCGCGTGATCGGGCGCCCGGCAAAGACGATCTCGCCCTTGTTCACGCGAAGCGCGCCGGTCAGGCAATTGAACATCGTGCTCTTGCCGGCGCCGTTCGGGCCGATGACGGCGAGGATCTCGCCGGAGCGGACTTCGAAGCTGACATTGTTCACCGCGACGAGGCCGCCGAACCGGCGCTCGGCACCGTCGACTTTCAGAAGCAACTCGCCCGGTGTCGGCTGCGGGCGGCGGGGCAGGGGTGGCGCGGCCGGCGGCCGCTCGCGCTTGATCTTCGGCAGATAGCGCGCGACGAACGGCACGATGCCTTGGCGGGCCCATTGCAGGAACAGGATGAACAGCGCGGAGAAGGCGACGATCTCGAGCTGGCCGGATGCGCCCTTGGCGATCAGTGGCAGATAGTCCTGCACGCTGTTCTTCAGAAGCGTGACGATGGCAGCCCCCACGACGCCGCCAAGCAAGCTGCCGGCGCCGCCGACCATCGACATCATCAGATATTCTATGCCCATGCCGGCGTCGAACGGCCCCGGGCTGATGAAGCGGCTCATATGGGCGTAAAGCCAGCCGGAGAGCGAGGCGAGGAACGCCGCGATCACGAAGGTGACGAGCTTGATCCGGAAGGCATTGATGCCGAGGCTCTCGACCAGGATGTTGCCGCCGCGCAGCGCGCGCATGGCGCGGCCGAGCCGGGAGTCCAAGAGGTTGTAGCCGAGGAAGAGGACCACGGCGACGATGCCCCAGATCAGGAAATAGATATGGACGCTGGACACAAGCGCGAATGATCCGACGCTGATCGGCGGGATCGACGAGATGCCGTTGAAGCGGCCGAGCCCGTCGACATTGCCGAACAGGAAGCCGATGGCGAGGCCCCAGGCGACAGTCGAGAGCGACAGGAAATGGCCCTGCAGCCGCAAGGTGACTACACCGAGGATGCCAGCGACGCAGCAGGTCAGCGCCACGCCGAAGACGAGGCCGAGCCACGGCGAGTATCCGTTCAGCGCGGAGACCCAGGCGGTGGCATAGGCGGCGACACCGACGAAGGCGGCCTGTCCAAACGACACGATGCCGCCGACGCCGGTGAGGAGCGCAAGGCCGATCGCGACCAGCGAATAGATGCCGATATAGTTCATCAGCGTGATGCTGAACGGGCTGAGCACCAGCGGCGCGAGCGCGAGACACACAACGGCCGCCACAGCCGCGAGCTGAACGTGAAGGCGCGTCATTCCTCGATCTCCTCCTCGGAATGCAGCGAGGCGAGCGATCGCCAGATCAGGATCGGGATCAGCAGCGAGAATACGATGACATCCTTCAGCGCGCTGCTCTGGAAGGAGGCGAAGCTTTCGAGGATGCCGACGCCGACGGCGCCGATTGCGGCTCCGGGATAGCTGGTCATACCGCCGACGATGGCGCCGACAAAGGCCTTGAGGCCGATCAGGAAGCCGGAATCATAGAATACCGTGTTGACAGGTGCGATCAGGATGCCGGAGACGCCGGCCATCAGCGAGCCCAGGAGATAAGCGATGGTGCCGGCGCGGGCGGGGCGGATGCCCATCAGGCGCGAGCCGGTCCGGTTCACCGCGGTGGCGCGCAACGATTTGCCGACCAGCGTGAAGTCGAAGAAGAGATAGAGCAGGCCGGAGAAGACGAGTGCAGCAATCACGATCAGCATGGTCTGGCCCGAGATCAACACGCCGGCGAATTCGGTGGAGAACGAGGTCAGCGGTTCGGTTCGTACACCTTCGGGGCCGAAGAAGAGGAGCCCGAGGCCGACCAGGGCGAAGTGCAGCGCGACCGAGACGGTTAGCAGCAACAGCACCGTTCCGTCCGCGATGGGACGAAAGACGATCCGGTCCAAGAGCGGGGCAATCGGCGTGATCAGCATCAAGGCGAGCACGAGTCTGACGGCGAGAGGAGGATCGGCGCGCATCGTCAGCCAGGCAATGCCAACCACGGCCAGCGGCAGAACGAGATAGAAGAACAGCGCCCGCGGAAGCAGCCGAAGCTCGCCCGTGCGCACCAGCGAGATGATCTCGATCAGGGTCGCGAGGCACGCCAGGATCACGACCAACGCGCCCGTGCCCGGAAAGCGCTTCGCATCGAGGGCGGCCAGCGTCAGCGCCGTAAAGGCGGCGATGTCGCCAAAGGGGATGAAGATGACCCGTGTCACCGTGAAGATGAGGACGGTTCCGATTGCCACCAGCGCATAGACCGCGCCGGTGGCGATCCCGTCGATCGCAAGAATGGCTGCGATGTCGCTCGTCATTGAGAACGCCGTCCCCTTGTTGTGCTGGCCAGCCGCCGTCCGGCTACGGCGCGTACTTCCAGGCGCCGCCGTTCAGGCGCACCACGACGAGCGAACGCTCGTCGACGCCGGTCACCGAACCTGGCTTGAAGTTATAGACGGCATGCACGCCGGCCAGCTCCTTGGTGCTGAGGATCGCGTCTCGCAGCGCCGCGCGGAATTCCACTGTGCCCGGTTTCGCGGTCTTCAGCGCGCGCTCCGCGGCGTTGGCGAAGATCAGCCAGGCGTCGAAGGAATAGGCGGAAAAGCCGTCGGTGGTCGGGATGTTGTGGACCTTCTGGTAGACACTGCGGAATTCCAGCGCGATCTTCTTGGCGAAGTGGTCGTCAGGCAGCTGCTCGGCGACGATCACGGGACCTGCGGAAACCTGGATGCCGTCGGCCGCCTTGCCGCCGACATTCACGAAGTCCGGATTGACCAGAGCCACCGTGCCGTAGGTGTTTCCCTTGAAGCCGCGGTCGGCGAGGCTGAGGAGAGGCAGCGCGCCCTGCGTTCCCGAGCCGCCGTCCAGCACGGCGTCCGGCCGCGCGGCCAGGACCTTGAGGATCTGCGCGGTCACCGAGGTGTCGGTACGGGCATAGCGCTCGTTGCTTTGGATCTTGATGTCGCCAGCGGCTTCGGCCGCCTTGGCACCGTTATAGACGAGATCGCCCCAGGCGTCGGAGAAGCCGATATAGCCGATGTTCTTCATGCCGTCGCGCTTCATGCGATCGGCGACGATCTTGACGAGGAGGGAGGCCGGCTGCGGCACCGACACCACCCACTGCTCGGGCGTATCAGGAAGCTTGCCGATCGGCGAGACCGCGATCATCGGCACCTTCAATTCGCTCGCCACCGCCGCCATGGCGATGGTCGAGGGCGCAGTGGCCGTGCCGATCAGGAGGTCCACCTTCTCTTCTTCCACCAGCTTGCGTGCGTTGCGGGTCGCGGCCGATGGGTCGGAGCCGTCATCCAGCTGGATCAGGCGGATGGTCTCGCCGTTGATGGTCTTCTTGTATTCATAGGCCGCATTGATGCCGCGCCCGTAGGGGATGCCGATCGACGAGCCGTTGCCGCTGAGCGAGGTGACGAAACCGATCGTGATGTCGGCATGCGCAGCCGGGGCGGCGACGATGCCGACGGCGAATGCAAGGAAGCTCAGAGTCTTGCGCATATGCGTTCTCCTCCGTTGATGCTGGATAGGAATGCCGTGAAGCTGCCGCGCGGGGACCCCGAACGACGAACTATCGATTGAAAACATTGCTGCGGCGCCAAATCCCGGGCGCGACCGAAGAGAGTTTGTTCGCCCCGGCGCTCAGCAGTCATGGTGATGCTTGTCGCGTGAACGTCGAACCCACCGGCGGATGCAAGCGGGCCTTTTGCGGAGCGATGAAAGGTCGTCGGTGCGGCCGCGATGCGCGGCCGGCGATGCTGCTGCTACGGCCGGCTGTTCGAGCCCGGCGACTGTCCACACGATCGAGTCTCTCAAAATCGGTGCCCTGCAACATTCATTGTCATGGCCGCCGGTCTCTAGCCGGCGATGAATTACTTAAAGCCTAAAGTATCGTCTGTGGCGCCGTCAACACGTGTCATGGGGCTGTCAGGAAAAAATGTTGTTGCATACAATTTCGTCAGTGTGCGGCGCTTCTTGACGGTCCGGTTGAGCAAAAAGGTCGTGCGGCCTGGTTCTGAAAGGCGAGCCTTGAGGTCGCCGTCGCGCGCATTTGACGCGCGAATTAGTTTATGATTGAAATATATTCATCGGCAGCCGACGACCGATCCTCCGATCAACGTTTGAGGAGAAGGACGATGCGCATCTTCTGGCAGAGCTTCGTTGATGCGAGCGCGAACGCGCCCTACATGGCGCGGCTGTCGGAATACCTCAACAACATCGCTGCACCAGGCACGACGGTTCACGTCGAGGGCATCAGCCCGCCGGACCGCGAGTTCGGCCGGCTTGCGGAACTACGCTGCGCAGTCCAGGCGATCGACAACGGCATCGCGGCGGAGGAGGGCGGCTTCGATGCCTTCGTCATGGGGCATTTTCAGGATCCGGGCCTCTACGAGCTGCGCTCAGCGCTCGACATTCCCGTGATCGGGACCGGCGAGGCGACGTTGCTGGCGGCCTCGCAGCTCGGCCGGCGTCTCGGTCTTGTGACGCTCGATCCCGTCTTCGAGGTCTGGCATTATGAGCAAGCCGAGCGCTACGGCCTCGGAGATCGCATCGTCCACGTGACCGGCCTCGGCTGCAAGCCGGAGGATTTTGCCGATGCATTCGCTGGCGACGCCGCCGCGCAAGCCCGCATGATCAAGGATTTCGTCGCCTGCGCCCTTCCGCTGGTCGAGCGCGGCGCAGATGTCGTGATCCCGGCCGGCGTGCTGCCGGGCCTTCTGGTCGGGAAGGAGCATGGCCTGAAGGTCGGTCATGCGCCGGTGGTCAACTGTGCGGCCGTGGCGCTGAAGAGCGCCGAGATGTGGGTGCAGCTCCGCAGGCTCAACGGCACCGAGCCCAGCCGCGGGCCGAGCTTCAAGCGTGCCAGCGCCCAGGCGCGCATCGATTTCCGCGCAATGCTGGCCCGTGACAGCCGCTAAATCCTGGAGAACCCATCGTGATGACTCCCGAAAAGATCCTGTACGAGACCGAGGTGACGGCGACCGGAGGTCGGGATGGCAAGGCCGCCAGCACCGACGGTCTGTTGTCGGTGTCGCTGTCGGTGCCGAAAGGGCTAGGTGGCCCCGGGGGCGAAGGCACCAATCCCGAGCAGCTTTTTGCTGCCGGCTATGCCGCCTGCTTTCTCGGTGCGGTCAAGCTCGTCGCGCGTACGCGGAAGGTGGTGCCCTCTGCCGAGCCGTCAGTGACTGCGAAGGTTGCGATGGGGCCCGTGCCGGTCGGATACGCGCTGGCTGTCGAGCTGAAGGTCAATCTGCCCGGCGTCGAGAAAGCGGTGGCGGAACAGGTCGTTGCCGGCGCGCATGAGCGCTGCCCCTATTCGAACGCAACCCGCGGCAATATTGCCGTGAAACTGACGGTGGTCTGAGGCGGATGAACGAGGGCGGTCGGTGACCAATTCCTTGCGCGCACCGTATGACGGCGTCGTAATTGCGGCTCCCGTCACAATCCCCTATGTGCGCTACTCCATCGAGAGCGCGCAATGGTGGATCGGCCGTGCCCTGAATGCGCTCGTTGCGCAGGCCGGCATCAAGGCCTCCGACATCGACGGCTTGTGCGTCTCCAGCTTCACCATGGGGACTGACAGCGGAGTTGGATTGACGCAGCATTTCGGACTGTGCGTCCGGTGGCTCGACACGATCCCGCTCGGCGGCGCGAGCGCCATCGCAGGCCTGCGCAAGGCGGCGCGCGCGGTTCAGGCGCGCGACGCCGACATCGTGGCGTGCGTCGCCGGCGACACCAATCACGTCGATTCGTTCAGGCTGACGCTCGAGAACTTCTCGCGCTTCAACCAGGATGCCGTCTATCCCTATGGCGCAGGCGGGGCCAATTCGAGTTTTGCGCTAATTGCACGCAACTACATGCGGACCTTTGGGGTCACGCGTGAGGATGTCGGCAAGATCGCCGTCGCCCAGCGCGCCAATGCCTTGCGCAATCCGCACGCGCTGATGAAGGCGCCGCTGACGATGGAGCAATATCTGGCCGCCCGCCCGATCTCCGATCCCATTCATCTGTTCGATTGCGTGATGCCATGCGCCGGCGCGGAAGCGTTCCTCGTGATGCGCGACGAGACTGCGGCATCGCTGGGTTTGCCTGCGGCGCGGTTGCTGTCGACGATCGAGCGGCACAATGCCTTTGCCGACGATCCGATGCAGGTGCGCGGTGGCTGGGCGATGGACGTGGGCGAACTCTACGCGATGGCCGGCGTGAAGCCTGACGATCTGGATATCGTGCAGACTTATGACGATTATCCCATCATCACCATGATGCAGTTCGAGGATCTGGGCTTCTGCAGGAAGGGCGAGGGTGCCGCATTCGTGCGCCAGCACGATCTCACCATTGACGGCGACTTCCCCCACAACACGTCGGGCGGACAGCTCTCGGTTGGGCAGGCCGGCGCCGCCGGCGCTTATCTGGGTCTCGTCGAGGGGCTGCGGCAGGTTCTGGGCACTGCGGGTACCACGCAGGTCAGGAATGCGAGCCTCGCTCTGGCCTCGGGGTTCGGTATGATCAACTATGATCGTGGTCTCGCCTCTGGCGCCGCGATTCTTGCAGGGCCTTCGCGATGATTGACCCGATCAAGCCGCCCCGACGCAAAAACCCGCTGCTGCGGACGCGGCTGCCCGCGTCGCCCCCGCGAGCGCGCAGCAGGACGTCGCACGGGTTCACGCGGGCCGCCGCCGAAGGCCGCTTCATGCTGCAACGCTGCGACGCCTGCGGCTCTTTTGCTTATCCAGCGCGTGAGGCATGTCCGTCCTGCTTGTCGTCAGACCTTCCCTTCGTCGATGCGCCGCGCCGAGGCCTGCTGCTCGCCGAGACGACGGCACGCGTGCCGAGCGATGTCTATTTCCGCGAACGTGCGCCGTGGCGTATCGGCCTCGTCAAGATGGACTGCGGTCCGACAATTGTCGCGCATCTTCATGGCGATTGCGTAGAGGGCGCAGCCGTCCGCATGTCGTTGCAACTCGACAAGAGCGGGCAGGCGGTGGCCTTTGCCCATCCCGAGGGGGAGACTCCGAACATGTCGGACGACAAACAGTACCGGGAAATGACGGCCGATCCGAAATTCCGGCGGGTGCTCGTGACCAATGGCCGCACTGTGATCGGCCAGGAAGCCGTCGCGGCCTTGAAGGCGGCAGGCGCCAAGACCGTGTTCGTCGGCGTCGCCGAACCGTGGCGGCCGTTCGCCGGCGAGAATCTGTTGCGCGGTCAGGATGGGATCGAGATCGTGACCCTCGATGCCGCCGACGAGAAATCGGCCACCGACCTTGCCGCCGATGTCGGCGGCAAGGTCGATATCCTCGTCAACACGACGGAATATGTGCGGCCGGGCGGTCTGCTCGATCGCAGGGGCACGAGCATTGCACGCGATGAGATCGACCAGGCCTATCTCGGCTTCATCAATCTCGCGCAGGCCTTTGGGCCTGCGATGCGAATGCGAGGTGCCGACGGCATCAATAGCAGTAGCGCATGGGTCAATATTCTCTCGGTCTATGCACTGGCGAACTGGCCTGCGTTTGGCGCCTACTCGGCCTCGCAAGCAGCGTGCCTGTCGTTTTCGCATTGTCTGCGCGCCGAGCTGCGGCCGGGCGGCGTCAAGGTGATGAATCTGTTCACTGGGCCCGTCGACACCGAATGGTTCCAGACCGTCCCACCGCCGAAGGTCGCGCCGCGCGCGATCGCACAGGCGATCGTATCCGGGCTTAAGGCTGGGCTCGAGGAGATGTATGTCGGAGACGTCGCCGAAGAGATTCGGCAGCGTCTCGCGGCCAATCCAAAAGCGCTGGAGCGCGAACTCGACAGGTAAGAAGCGGCAATTCAACCAAGCTGGAGGACGTGACAATGCAAAGCAAGAATCTCCTGGAGCTGGCGAGTGCGATTTCTTCCGGCGCGGTGCGCGTCGTCGACCTGACCTTTACGCTCAGTCCGGATTTTCCGGTCATCGTCCTTCCGCCCGAATTCGGCCAGGCAGCTCCTGTCCGTATCCAGGAAATCTCGCGATATGACAGTCGCGGTCCGGCCTGGTACTGGAACAACGTCACCTTCGGCGAGCACACCGGCACGCATTTCGACGCGCCGATTCATTGGTTCACCGGCAAGGATCTGCCAAACAATGCCGTCGACACGATGCCGCCGAAAGACATGATCGCGCCGGCTTGCGTCATCGATTGCTCAGCACAGGCCGCGCAGGATCCGGACTTCGTCCTGACCGTCCCGCTCGTCGAAGCATGGGAGACGAAGCACGGACGGATCCCCGCTCGTCACTGGGTTCTGTTGCGCACCGATTGGTCGAAGAAGGGGTGGCGCGACTACGCGAATCTCAGGGATGACGGCGCGCATACGCCGGGCCCGAATCCGGCCGTGATGAAATGGCTGGTGGAGGAGCGCGGCGTCATCGGGTTTGGCACCGAGACCATCGGAACCGATGCGGGGCAGGCCGGGCATTTCGATCCGCCTTATCCGGCGCATCACTTCCTGCACGGCGCAGGGCGCTATGGTCTGCAATGCCTGTGCAACCTGGATCAGTTGCCACCCACCGGCGCCGTCATTGTGGCCTCGCCACTTAAGATTCAGAACGGCTCCGGCAGTCCGCTTCGCGTCATCGCGCTGGTTGCGTCGACCTGAGCCCTATTCATGGCACTTGCCAATCAGAACAAGAAATTCTCACGAAAGACAGGTGCCATGAACTTGATCAAGAGTTTGCTCGCTTCCGCTGCAGTGCTGCTTGCCATCCCGCAAGCAGCGCAGGCCGAGATTCTCGTCGGATTCGTCACCGGCCTCAGCGGGCCGGTGTCGTCGATTGGAATTCCCAACGCGAAGGGGATTGCGGCGGGCCAAGCCTATCTCGGCGAGATCGGCGGCGAGAAGGTCCGGGTCATCCAGCTGGATGATGGCTCTGATCCAACCGCGTCCGCTCGCAATGCGCGCAAGCTGGTCGAGCAGGAGAAAGTCGATGTCCTGATGGGCACGTCCGGCGCACCCCAGACGCTCGCGATGGCGACGGCGGCGATCGAGATGAAGATTCCGATGATCGCAGTGTCGCCGATCGCGCCGGTGCCATCAGGCGATGGTGGCCCATGGGTCGTCCAGACGCCCCAACCGACACCGCTGCTGGTGCAAGGGATCGTTGACAATATGAAGGCGAAAGGTCTGAAGACCGTTGCCTTCATCGGGTTCTCCGATGCGTTCGGCGACCTCATGTACAACGCGCTCGAACAAAGTGCGAAGACGGTCGACATCAAGATCATTGCCAATGAGCGCTTCGCGCGCTCGGACTCTTCCGTCACAGCGCAGGTGCTACGCGTCGTCGCCGCGCATCCCGATGCGATCATGCTGGGTGGAACGGGAACGCCCGGTGCCCTGCCGGTGATCGCGCTGTCCGAGCGCGGCTACAAGGGGCCGCTCTACGGCAATCACGGCATGATCAGCGCCGACTTCCTGCGCCTCGCCGGCAAGGCGGCCAACGGCATCATCTGCCCGACCGGACCCGTGACCGCGGCGGAGCAGCTTCCGGCCAGCAATCCGATCCAGAAGGTGGCGCTGGATTTCCGCGCGGCTTTCGAGAAGGCGAACGGCGAGGCGCCGACGGATTCGTTTTCGTCCTACTCCTTCGACGGCTGGCTGGTGCTCGCCGATGCCGCCAAGCGTGCGATGGCATCAGGCGCCAAGCCCGGCTCGCCGGAATTCCGTATCGCGCTTCGCCGGGCGCTGTTCGCCACCAAGGAGGTTGTGGGGACCCAGGGCGTTTACACCTATACGCCGGCGGATCGACATGGCGTCGACGACCGCTCGCGCATCATGGTCCAGATCGAGGACGGCAAATACAAGCTGTTGCCCTGAGCGAGGCAAGAGCGATGGAGAGCAGCGTGCATGCGCAGAGCGGTGGCGCGGTCGGGGACGGTATTCCCACGCCGGCCTGGGCGCGCGTGGTAACGTTGTTTCCGCCGTCGGACCGGATTCTGTCCACCATCCTCACGCGACAGGCCGAGCGCTATGGCGACCGTGTCCTGCTGGTCGCGGGCGAGACGCGCTGGACCTTTGCGCAGGCCGCGGCGATCGCGGCTGCCTCGGCCCAGGCGCTTGTCGATGCCGGCATCAAGCCGGGCGATCGGGTCGCGTTGATGTGCTCGAACCGTCCGGAGTTCTTGCAGGTCTATCTCGGCTGTGCCTGGCTCGGCGCCATCGCGGTCCCGATCAACACGGCGCTGCGTGGCTTCCAGCTCTCCCACATCTTCCGCAACTCGCGTCCCGCGCTTCTTGTCGTTGAGGCTCAGTTCGCTGGCGCGATCGACAGCGTCGAGGCCGGTGTCGAGCTGCCGCCCCGAACCTGGATCATCGGAGCAGCCGACGAAGCATTCGATGCCAGGCTGTCCGCGGTGCCGTTGCCGGCGTTTGGCGCTTCCGCGCCGGCCGGCGCCGTGCGTCCCGGCGACACCGTTGCGATCCTCTACACGTCAGGCACTACGGGGCCGGCAAAGGGGGTGTGCTGTCCGCAGGCGCAATTGTTCTGGTGGGGCATCTATTCGGCGCGGGCGCTGGGCATCCGCGAAGGCGATGTGCTGTTCACGACACTGCCCTTGTTCCACACCAACGCGCTGAACGCGTTCTATCAGGCGCTGCTGAACGGCTGCACCTACGTGCTGGAGCCGAAATTCTCCGCCTCTGGCTTCTGGACCGCCGCGCAACGGCATAAGGCAACGGTCGGCTATCTACTCGGTGCGATGGCATCGATGCTTCTGGCGCAGCCGGAGACGACGAACGACAAGACGCATCGGCTTCGTGTCGCGCTTGGCGGCGGCGTGCCGCCGCAGATCCACGCTCCGTTCCTGCAGCGGTTTGGCGTGCCGCTGGTCGACGGCTACGGGTCGACCGAGACTAATTTCGTGTTCGCCGGCACCATCCCGTCCGATCGTCCGGGGACGATGGGCTATCTGGCCGACGGCATCGAAGCGCGGATCGTCGACGAGAATGATTCCGCACTTCCTGATGGCGAGGCCGGCGAGCTCGTGCTTCGCGCCAGCGAGCCCTTTGCTTTCGCCACCGGCTATTTCGGCATGCCGGAGAAGACGGTCGAGGCCTGGCGCAACCTGTGGTTCCACTCTGGCGATCGGGTGGTCCGGGATGCTGACGGACACTATCGCTTCATCGATCGCATGAAGGATTCGATCCGCAGGCGTGGCGAGAACGTATCTTCATGGGAGGTCGAGCAGACCATCCAGTCCCATCCCGCGGTCGCCGCTTGCGCGATCTACCCGCTGCCGTCGGAATTGGGAGAGGACGAAGTTGCGGCGGCGATCCTGCTCGAGCCGGGCCGATCGCTGGAGCCCGTCGATATTGTCAGGCACTGCGAAGGCCATATCGCCTATTTCGCCATCCCGCGCTATGTGCGCATTCTGAGCCAGCTGCCGCTGACGGAAAACGGCAAGATCAAGAAGGGCGTGCTGCGCGATGAGGGCGTCACCGCGGATACATGGGATCGCGAGGCGGCCGGCGTGAAGTTGCGGCGTTGAGCATCGGCCGACTCAGGGCTTCTGTAGCGCGTCCCTGACGGCGCTCTTGAGCTCGTCGAGCTCGCCGATCAATCCGTCGAACCGGTCCGCCGGGAAATCCGCCAGCAGTTCGGCAAGCCATGCGCCGTGGCTCTTGGCCATTCGCCTGAAGGTCTTGCGGCCTTCGACCGTCATGCAGACAATCTGTACGCGGCGGTCGAGGTTTGACGGCGTGCGGGTGATGTATCCATCCGCGACCAGTCGGTCCACGATCGGCGTCAGGTTCCCGGCCGAGACCATCAGGCGCTTGGGCAGCTCTCCCAGCACAAGCCCGCTCGGCTCACGGTCGAGTTGGGCGAGAACATCGAAGCGCGGCATCGTGAAATCGAACTCTTCGCGAAACCGGCGCCGCAGCTCGCCCTCGATCAGAGTTGTGCAGGCGAGCAGCCGGAGCCAAACTCGCGTTTGAGCCCTGTACTCAGCTTCCTGATCCGCCCCATTCTTGGCCGAAACAGGCGTGGGCTCCTTCGCGAGTGCCAATCGAATCTCCCGGGCTTCGTGGCCATTTGAAAGCTGGAGCAGCTCTCATGGACATGGGCAAGATAGTTCGTGCCAAAAGTAAATTCAAGGCGGAGCCCGAGGGTCTCGGAATCGGCGCCGCTGCTGCGGCTTTGAGCTGCCGCGTCGGGTCATCGCAGAACCGCCTTGACAATGCATGCGCCGACGAAATACTTTATGCTTAAAATAATTTGAGTGAGAGCTCGACACACGGCGCGACGCGCGAAAGCGAGGGATCATGCGCATAGTCTGTATCGGCGGCGGCCCGGCCGGCCTTTATCTGGGCCTGCTGATGAAGCGTCGGCATCCAGAGCACGTCATCACGGTCGTCGAGCGCAACAAGCCCTACGACACGTTCGGCTGGGGGGTCGTGTTTTCCGACGCCATGATGTTGGCGATGCGCGTTGCCGATCCCGAGAGCGCCGCCGAGATCGAGGATGCCTTCAATCACTGGGACGACATCGAGCTGGTCTTCAAGGGGACTCGCCAGCGTACCAGTGGCCATGGCTTCATCGGCATTGGCCGCAAGCACCTGCTCAACATTCTCCAGAGGCGCTGTGAGGCGCTGGGTGTCGAGCTCGTGTTCGAGCGCGAGGTCGAGTCCGATCTCGAATTTCCTGACGCCGATTTGATCGTTGCCTGTGACGGCGTCAATTCCAGGATTCGTGCCCGCTATGCCGAGCAATTCCAGCCAGACATGGTGATCCGGCCGAACCGCTTCATCTGGCTCGGCACAAAGAAGGCGTTCGACGCCTTCACGTTCGATTTCCAGAGGACCGAGCATGGCTGGTTCCAGGCGCACATCTACAAGTTCGATGCGGAGACCTCGACCTTCATCGTCGAGACCACGGAAGAGACCTACAACGCCCACGGGCTTGGCGAACTCGATCAGCAGGGGTCGATCGAGTTCTGTGAGAAGATCTTCGCCGGGACGCTCGACGGTGCAAAACTCCTGACCAACGCACGCCATCTGCGCGGCTCGGCCTGGCTGAATTTCAGCCGCCTGATCTGCGGCAAATGGAGCGTCTTCAATGGCAAGTCGCATGTCGTTCTGATGGGCGATGCCGCGCACACCGCGCATTTTGCCATCGGCTCGGGCACCAAGCTCGCGCTCGACGACGCCATCGAGCTCGCCAATCAGTTCGACCGCCATGGTCACGGTCGCGAGGGCATCCCGACTGTTCTGGAGGCCTATGAAGAGGTGCGCCGCGTCGATGTCGCGCGCATCCAGAATGCTGCGCGCAACGCCATGGAATGGTTCGAGGTGGTCGGCCGGCGCTATGCCGACACGCTCGAGCCGCCGCAATTCTTCTATTCGATGCTGACGCGCTCGCAGCGCATCAGCCACGAAAACCTGCGTCTGCGCGACCGCACCTGGCTGGAAGGCTTTGAGCGCTGGTTTGCTGCGCGCGCAGGGATCGCACTCAAGGACGGCGAACGGGTGCCGCCGCCGATGCTGACGCCGCACCGCGTGCGTGGCCTGTCGCTGGCGAACCGCATCATGGTCTCGCCGATGGCGATGTATTCGGCGCAGGACGGGCTCATCAACGACTTCCACATCGCCCATCTCGGCGCGCGCGCCATGGGCGGCGCGGCGCTGATCTTTGCCGAGATGACCTGCGTCTCGCCGGATGCGCGGATCACGCCGGGATGTCTCGGGCTCTGGAACGATGCGCAGGCTGAGCAATGGCGCCGCCTGGTTGAGCTCGTCCACAGTGTTGGACATGGGAAGGTCGGGATTCAGCTCGGCCATGCCGGGCGCAAGGGCGCGACCCGAGTGCCGTGGGAAGGAATCGATCAGCCGCTGGCATCAGGAGATTGGCCCCTGATGTCGGCCTCGGCCTTGCCGTATCTGCCCAACAGCCAGTTGCCGCGGGCGATGGACCGCACCGACATGGACCGTGTGCGCGACGATTTTGTCGCAGCGACACATCGTGCCGCTGCCGCCGGCGTCGAGTGGCTCGAGCTGCATTGCGCCCACGGCTATCTGCTGTCGAGCTTCCTCTCGCCGCTGACCAACCGCCGCACGGACGACTACGGCGGCAGTCACGAGAACCGGGCGCGCTTTCCGCTGGAGGTGTTCAAGGCCATGCGCGCGGCGTGGCCCTCCGATCGGCCGATGTCGGTGCGTCTGTCGTGCCATGACTGGACCGACGGCGGCAACATTCCGGCCGACGCGGCGATCTTCGCCGCGATGTTCAAGGAAGCGGGGGTGGACGTGATCGATTGTTCCTCGGGGCAGGTCTGGAAGGAGGAGCGGCCGATCTATGGACGCCTGTTCCAGACGCCCTTCGCCGATCTGATCCGCAACGAGGTCGGCATCGAGACGATCGCCGTCGGTGCGATCTCCGAGGCCGATCACGCCAACTCGATCCTAGCTGCCGGCCGTGCCGATCTCTGCGCGATTGCGCGGCCGCATCTTGCCGATCCGGCCTGGACGCTGCACGAAGCCGCGCGTATCGGCATCACCGCGGTGAGCTGGCCGAAGCAATATCTGTCCGCCAAGGGGCAGTACGAAACCAACCTGGCACGCGCCGCCGCGGCGGCCGCCCCATGAACGGAGGAGATGACAAATGAGCTCCGTTGCGAAGGTCATCAGGCGCGACTGGCTGGACTGGCCGTTCTTCGAACAGCGCCACCACACGATCGGCGAGAAGCTCGATCGCTTCGTGCAATCGGGGGCGCTCGACACGGTCGACCACGATGATGTCGACGGCGCCTGCCGCAGCCTCGTGCGCGCGATGGGCGAGGCGGGGCTGCTCGATTGCGCGGTCGCGCCACCCGATGGCGATGCGACCACGATCGATTCGCGTTCAATCTGCCTGTCGCGCGAGTCGCTCGCCTATGCCGATGGCCTTGCCGATTTCGCCTTCGCCATGCAGGGGCTCGGCTCCGGCGCGATTGCGCTCGGCGGCTCAGTTGAGCTGCGCAAGCAAGTGCTGCCAAAAGTTCGCTCCGGCGAATGGCTCGCGGCCTTCGCGCTGTCCGAGAAGGAGGCGGGGTCTGACGTCGCGGCGATGTCCTGCACCGCGCGCGCCGACGGCGACGATTATGTCATCGACGGCGAGAAGACCTGGATCTCCAACGGCGGCATTGCCGACGTCTACACGCTGTTTGCCCGAACCGGCGAGGCGCCGGGCGCCCGCGGCATCTCGGCCTTCGTCGTCTTTCCCGACGATCCCGGCTTCGGCATCGCCGAGCGCATCGATGTCATCGCGCCGCATCCTTTGGCTACGTTGCGCTTCACCAATTGCCGGATTCCGGCGAGCCGTCGGCTCGGCGCGCCCGGCGGCGGGTTCAAGCTTGCGATGCAGACGCTGGATATTTTCCGCGCCTCGGTCGCGGCCGCGGCTCTCGGTTTCGCCCGGCGGGCGCTCGACGAAGCCCTGTGGCACGCGCGCAGCCGGCACATGTTCGGTGCGACCTTGGGGGATCTCCAGCTGACCCAGGCCGCGCTCGGCGACATGGCAACCGACACCGATGCCGCCGCACTGCTGACCTACCGCGCGGCCTGGCGCCGCGACGTCCAGAAACTTCCGACGACGCGCGAAGCCGCCATGGCGAAGCTGACCGCGACCGAGACCGCGCAGCGCGTCATCGATCGCGCTGTCCAGATGTTCGGCGGTCGCGGCGTGCGCAAAGGAGAGGTCGTCGAAAGCCTCTACCGCGAAATCCGGGCGCTGCGCATCTACGAGGGCGCGACCGAGGTCCAGAAGCTGATTGTCGCTCGCGAGCTGTTGAAGCCGCGCTGAGAAGATAGAGAGTTCCGCATGAGTACGATGAGAAAACCGGAAGCTGTCGCGACCGGTCTGCAAGTGCTCCAGCCCAGCGGCTGGCCGCAGCCGAAGGGATATGCCAACGGCATCATGGCCGAGGGACGCCTTGTCGTGACGGGTGGTGTCGTCGGTTGGGATGTCGCGGGGCGGTTTGCCGACGGGTTCGTCGCGCAGGTTCGCCAGACGCTCGAAAACATCGTCGCGATCCTGGCCGAGGGTGGCGCGCAGCCGCACCATCTCGTGCGCCTGACCTGGTACGTCGTCGACATGGACGAGTACGTCACGAATCTGAAGGCGCTTGGGAAGGCCTATCGCGAGGTGATCGGCACCCACTATCCAAGCATGGCGCTGGTGCAGGTCGTGCGTCTCGTCGAGCCCTCGGCGCGCCTCGAGATCGAAGCGACCGCCGTCGTCTCAAGCTGATCAGCGCATCGACTGCCAGGCCAAGAGCCTGCGCTCAGCCAGGGACATGGCAACCGACGTCACATAGCCCATTGCCCCGAGCAGGATCACGCCGGCAAAAAGATCAGCCGAGCGGAATGCGCGCGCTGACAGCAACACCCAATGGCCGAGGCCGTCGAGCCCGGCCAGCACCTCGCACACCACCGAGAGGATCAGCGCGACGGTGAGGCTCAGCCGCATGCCGGCGAGGATGTCGGGCAGGGCTGACGGCAACGCGATCTTGAAGACGACCGCGGGCCTCGACATCTGCAACGCGCGCGCGACTTCGTAGAGGCGCGGCTCGACGGCGGCAAAACCGTGAATGGTCGCAAGCATGATTGGCCAGATCGCACCGAAGGCGATCACGAACAGGGCCATGCCCTCCGTCAGGCCGAACAGCGCGATCGCGACGGGGATGATAGCGGAGACCGGCAGCGGGCGCAGAAATTCCAGCGATGGCGCGATGTAGGTGCGCATCAGGCGAGACGATCCGATCAGAGCGCCGAGCGCGATGCCCGCGATCGAGGCGGCGAGCCAGCCATAGGCCATGTGCTCCAGCGTGCCGACGAGCTTGCTTGCGAGATCGCCGCTCGCAAAGCCACGTACCAGCGCGGTCCAGGCGCGGTCCGGGCCGGGCAGAAACACAGGCGAGACCAGCTTGAGATTGGCGATGAGCTGCCAAAGACCGACAAAGCCGGCGGCGACCGCAAAGCTTGCCATGCGCCAGATCATTGCGGTGGCGCTCATGACCCGGCTCCGGCGGTCGCTGCACGGCCGAACAAGCGGTGCTGGACGACGATCAAAGCGAGGTTGAGTCCATAGCCAATGGCACCAATCCAGACGAGATAAGCGAGCATCAAATCGGGTCGCAGCGCCTGCTGGGCCAGCATGATGCCGGCGCCGAGGCCGAGCGGATTGATCGCGATCTCGACCGTCACCGCGACGATCAGTGCAATACCGGCGGACAGCCGGAACGCGACGAAGATACGCGGCAGCGCGGCCGGAATGATGATCTTGATGGTCCGCTGCACCGGCGTCAGGCGCAACGCGCGTGACACTTCCATCAACCGTGGCTCGATGCCGCGGACGGCGGTGCGGCTCAGGATCAACATCGGCCAGACGCAGGCAAAGGTGACAATCACGATCTCCATGCGATAGCCGAAGCCGAGCGCGATCAGTGCGATCGGCAGCAGCGCGATCGACGGAATCGGCCGGATCGCCTCGACGGTCACTTCCATGAGACGATCGAGCATGCTCGAAACGCCGAAAGCGATCCCGAGCCCGAGCCCGATGATGCTGCCGATCGCGAGCCCCGCAAACGCCGCCAGCAGAGTGTCACGGGTGGCAATCGGGATCGTGAGGTCGGCGAGTGCTGCGACCAGAGCGGCGAGGACCGCACTCGGAGGCGCCAAGCTGTCGCTCTGCAAATGGGCAAGGCGGATCCAGAGCTCGAAGGCGAGAAGTGCCGCCAGCGGCAGCAACAGCGGCTTGGTGCGCGCGAGGCTCAATGTTCGGTCGCCTTGATGAAGTCGAAGAGTTGCCGGCGCAGCCGCAGGAATTCCGGGTGCTCGCGGGTGGCAAGCTGGTCGCGCGGGCGCGACAGGTTCACGTCCAGCTCGATTCCGATCCGCCCCGGATGCGGCAACAGACCGACGACGCGGTCGCCGAGATAGATCGCCTCGTCGAGATCGTGGGTCACGAAGATGACGGTCGTGTTTGTCGCCGCCGTCAACGACAGCACCTCGTCCTGCAGACCTTGCCGTGTCATCGCATCGAGCGCACCGAACGGCTCGTCCATCAGAAGCGTGGTTGGCTCCTGTGCGAGACAGCGCGCGATCTGCAATCGCTGCTGCATGCCGCCGGACATTTCCGCCGGATATTTCTCGGCATGGGCGGGCAGGCCGACCTTGCGTAGCAACTCAGCGATCCGGCCGGGTCGCTCGCGCGCGGGAATCCTAGAGGCCTCCAGCGCAAGCGAGATGTTGCCGGCTGCGGTTCGCCAGGGCAGCAGCGCCTTGCCGTAGTCCTGGAATACGATCGCGACCTCGCGGCGCGGTTCGAGCATCGCCTGGCCATCGAAGGTGACGGCGCCGCCGGTCGGACGATAGAGGCCCGCCGCGAGACGCAATGCAGTGGTCTTGCCGCAACCGGAGGCACCGACAATGCAGAGGAATTCGCCGGGACGCACCGTGAGATCGAGATTTTCGATAATGGTCTTGCCGCCAAGCCGGAGCGTTGCGCCATTGAAGCTGATCAATGGCTTTTGCTGCCGCGCCGCCTTTGCGTCGTCAAGTCTTGCAAGAAGGATCATCGGTTGCTCTCGCTGGCGGGCGGATAGACGAAGTTGATGGTCGAGTGTAGGTGTGCTTCCAGCATCTTTTGTGCACCTGGCACGTCTCGCGCCAGCACGCGGTCGGCAAGCATTTGATGGCTACGGATAAAGTCCGCACCGCTGTCAATTCCGCTCATCATCACGCGGCGGTAGCGATAAGCCTGGTCGTAGAGGTCGGAATGCGCGCCGAGCATCCGCCCCGAACCGCAAGCCGCGAGGAGGGCGGTGTGAAAGCCCTTGTGCAGGCGGTCGAAATCGGCGGCGCCCTCGCGGAATTCGTTGCCGGTGCGCTCGATGTGGCGACGCATCTGGTGCAGCGCGCTGACGATGCCGGCCTCCCATGCGTCATCCCCATGGATGATGGCTAACCGGATTGCCTCCTTCTCGACGGCGGTGCGCATGCAGGTGATGTCGGCCAGGTCTTCGCGGCTGACGTCGGCGACGCGAAAGCCACGTTGGCCGATGCCCACGATCAATCCGCGTGACATCAGGCGCGATAGACCCTCGCGGAGCGGCGTGGCGCCGATTTCATAGCGCTGCACGAGATCGACGATGCCAAGCCGCGACCCCGGCGCCAGGCGTCCGGCGAGAATGTCTTGCTCGAGGAGGGTAGCCGCGCGCTCGCTCAAGGTGCCGGCTTCGCCGTTCGGACGTTCGACAGGGCGTTCGGAAGCCGGCATCGCAGGGGTCCTCAGTTCAGCACCAGTTTGCTTGTATCGAGCTTTGATTGCAGCATCTTCTGCGACAACATCACCTCGATCCACCAGGAGAGGTTCTCCGGCTTCAGGCGTGGCTCGGACTGATTTGGAGGCGTCGCCTTGACGAGATCGAGCGGCTGTTTGGTGAACTTTGCGATCGAAGCGGAGGCCTTCTCGCGGTCGCTGTTGACGATCACTGCCGCTTCCGCGATCGCATCGCGAAACTTGGTCACGGTCGCGGCGTTCTTCTCCGCCCATTCGCGCGAGGCCGCATAGAAGATGATCGGGTCGGTGCGGGCGAGCTCGACGGCGTAGCGTGCGCCGACCGAGCCGAGGCCCGCATTGGTCATGCGGGTGACAAATGGCTCGGCGGTGAGAACGGCATCGACGCTGCCGGACTTGATGATGTCGGCCATCGTCGGGAACGTCACCTCGACGAACTTGACGCTCTTGGGATCGACACCTTTCTCCACCAGCCACTTCACGAACAGCACATGCAGGAACGCGTTAAGGCCCGGTGCGCCGACTTTCTTGCCGACGAAGTCCTTGGGCTCGTTGATGGTGATGCCGTTCCGGACGAAGGCCGTGATGGCGTTGTTCGACGTCGTGTTCATCACGGAGGCGCCGGCAATGCCGACCAGATCGAGGCCGCCGTCAACCGCCTGGAGGAAGACGGTCGAGGTCGGTCCGCCAATCTGGATGGAGTTCGACAGGATCGCGGCAGGGATGTTCGAGTTGATGGCGATCGGCGTCATCTCGACGTCGAGCCCGTGCTTTTTGAAAATGCCTTCGTCGACCGCGACCATGGCGGACGCACAGTCGGAGGTGGCCGTGCAACCGATCTGGATTTTCGCTTGTGCCGCCGCCGAGCCCGCCAATGCGCAAGCCATCTGAAGCGAAATTCCGAGCGTGATCGCCAATCTTGCCAACTGCCTCTTCAAACTATCCTCCCAAGGCGCATTTTTTTATCTTGATTATCGATATTTTATTCGATCATATATTTTCAATCAGAGCAAGGGGTGTCCAAGGTGAAACTCGCTACATTCAGGTCGGCTGGTCAGGACAAGATCGGCATCGTGCATTCCAAGGACGGTCGGATATTCGACATCGCCGCGTCCGCTGCGCGCGATGGTCAGGATCATCCGGCCTTCGCCTCGATGCTGGCGCTGATCGACGCGGGGCCCGGCGCGCTGGAGCAGGCGGCGGCGCTGTTCGAGAAGCACGGCGCGGATCCGGCGCTGTCCTCGGCGACATCAGCGGTGGACATCCTCGCGCCGGTGCCGGAGCCCCGGCAGATGCGCGACGGCATGTCGTTCCCGCTGCACATCCTCCAGGCGCCGCGCGGGCAGCGCAAGCTCGCGGCGCGCGCCAAAGGCGACATGGAGGAGCTGGCGCGGGTCGACGCCGAGCCGCTCGGCGAATTGCCCGAGGTCTATCGCAAGCAACCGATCTTCTACATCACCAACCGCTTCAGCGTTCGCGGCACCAACACCACCGTCAAATGGCCGCGCTATAGCAAGGTGATGGACTACGAGCTCGAATTCGGCATCATCACCAAGAACAGGGGCGCGAATATCCCTGCGGCGAAGGCGAGGGATCACATCTTCGGCTACACCATCTTCAACGATTTCTCGGCGCGCGACGCGCAGCGCATCGAGATGGAAGGACGGCTTGGCCCCGCCAAGGGCAAGAGCTTCGATGGTGGCAATGTGATGGGGCCGTGGGTCGTGACGCCGGATGAGATCGGCGATCCCTACAAGTTGAAGATGGAAGCGCGTGTCAACGGCGAGACCCGTTCAACCGGCGTCTCAGACGGGATGCTGTTCTCGTTCGAAGAGATCATCGCCCATGTCACGCAGGACGAGACGCTGATGCCGGGTGAATTCATCGGTTCAGGCACGGTGGGCAATGGCTGTGGACTCGAGCTCGGCTGGTATCTCGAGCATGGCGACACCGTCGAGCTCGAAGTCGAGAAAATCGGCGTCTTGAGGAACAGGGTCGAGCGGCAGGACGCCTGAGCTCGCAACGGACTGAAAAAATCAACGAGGAATCACCATGGCGCGCAAACTGATCGATATCTCCGTACCGCTGCAAAACGACGTGCCGGCCGATCCGCCGGGCAACCATCCGACCATTCAATACATCGATCATCAGCAGGGCTTGCCGCGCATGCTCCAGTTCTTCGATGGGCTGAAGGCGGAGGATCTGCCCGACGGTCAGGGTTGGGCGGTGGAAATGGTCAATCTGTCCACCCATAACGGCACCCATCTCGATGCGCCCTGGCACTTCCATCCCACGATGAACCGTGGCGAGCGCGCCTGGACGATCGACGAGGTGCCGCTGGAATGGTGCTTCCAGCCCGGCGTGAAGCTCGACTTCCGCCATTTGCCCGACGGATATGTGGCGACTGCAGGCGATGTCGAGGCGGAGCTGAAGCGGATCGGGCATACGCTGTCGCCGCTAGAGATCGTCGTCGTCAATACCAGCGCCGGCGCCAAATACGGGCGGCAGGACTACGTCACCTCGGGCTGCGGGATGGGCTATGAGGCGACCATGTATCTGCTCGAACGCGGCGTGCGGCTGACCGGGATCGATGGCTGGAGCTGGGACGCGCCCTTTGTCTACACCGCGAAGAAATATGCCGAGACCAGGGATGCCAGTTTGATCTGGGAGGGTCACAAGGCCGGACGCCACATCGGCTATTGCCACATCGAGAAGCTGCACAATCTCGAGCTTCTGCCCTCGACCGGCTTCATGGTGTCGTGCTTCCCGGTGAAGATCGAGCGGGCATCCGCGGGCTGGACGCGGGCGGTGGCCATCGTTGACGGCTAGAGGTCGCAAGCGTTCGATCGGTGTGGATCTACAGGCGTACGACTTCCCCCGTTCGAACGCTCTCGTCGGCGGCAAAGACGATGCGGAGCGAGTTGATCGCGTCCTCGTGATGCTCGGACAGATCGATTTCGCCACGGATCGCACTCAGAAACATCAGCTGCTCGCGTTCGCAGAGTTCCTGATGGCCGGGCTCATCGGCGGTCGAGATTATTTCGTCCGGCTTGGCAAAGCGGTCTTCGCTGTCACGCGCCGCGTGATGGACGCGAAGCGCGTTGGTGCGTGTATGCGAGTCATGTTCCGCCGAACCGGCGCCCGCATCGCCGCTCTCTTTCGCGACGATCGACACGCTGCCATCAGGGCCGATCATGTCTTTCACGAAATGGGCGGTCTCGCTCATCATCGGACCCCAGCCGACCTCGTACCAGCCGACCGAGCCGTCGTCGAACATGATGTGGAGATGGCCGTAATTGTACATGGCCGGCGCGATCTCGCTCGTCAGTCGCGCCCCGACTGCGTGAACCGCGACGGGGCGGGCTCGCGTCACCTGGCACATGATGTCGACGTAATGGACGCCGCAGTCGACGATCGGTGAGGTCGACCGCATAAGTCTCTTGTGCACCTCCCAGAAAGAGCCCGCGGACTGCTGGTTGAGATTCATGCGCATCACGAGCGGCTTTCCGAGCGTTCGTCCGATTTCGACGAACCGCGACCATGCGGGATGGACGCGCAGGATATAGCCGACCAGCAGCGCCTTTCCGGCTGCGTGTGCAGCGCTCACGACGTGCCGCGCGGCATCCAGCGTGTCGGCCAGCGGCTTTTCGCAGAAAACATGCGCGCCGGCGGCGAAAGCCCGCAACGCCATGGCGGCGTGATGCTCGGTGTAAGTGCAGATCGCGACCGCATCGGGACGCAAATTTGTGAGCGCCTCCTCGTAGCTTTCGAAGCGCGGAAGAGCAGGAAACTCGGCCTCGAGATCGTCGCGATCGGCCGCGCGAGAGGTGCAAAGACCAACGAGCTCGAAACCCTCGATCGATCTGTAGGCGCGGGCATGGCTTGTTCCCATGGTGCCGAGGCCAACCACGAGAACGCGGATCTTCTGTGGGGACGAAACGGAGAGCGAGGACATGGCTCGATCGCGTCCTTCAATCAGGTGTTAAGGGGGCAGCCCTCGATCCAGGTTTCCTGCACGCGCAGCTCGTCGTCGAGATGCACGAGGCTGGCGAGATAGCCTGGTGCGATACGGCCGAGGTCAGTATCGCGCCGGAGAAACGTCGCCGGAATGCGCGACGCCATTGCGAGGGCATTGGCGAGCGGAAGCCTGAGGACGTTGACGGCATAGCGCACCGCCTCATCCATGGTCAGAACCGAGCCGGCGAGCGTCCCGTCGTCGAGCCGCAGGCAACCGTCAACGGACGTCACGCGCCGGCCCTGAAGATCGAAATGATCGGGGCCGCCGGCCGCCGGCGGCATCGCGTCGGTAATCAGCATGAAACGATCGTGCCGCTTGGCGGCTAGCGCAACGCGCAAATTCGCCTCGTGGACGTGATGACCGTCGGCGATGAGGCCGACGAACACATCGTCCAGATCGAGTGCGGCACCGACCATGCCCGGCTCGCGTCCCGTCGGCGGGCTCATCGCGTTGAACAAATGGGTGAATGCGCGCGCGCCTGCTTCCACGGCCCGGCGCGCCTCCTGGTAGGTTGCGTCGGAATGGCCCAGCGAGACAAGCACGCCCTGCCGCGTGAGCTCGGCGATGCTCTCGGCTCCGACCCGGTTGGGCGCGAGCGTCAGCATGATCGCGCCACATTCTGCCTTGGCGATTGTCGCGATGTCGTCGGGTTCGAGATTGCGGATGTAGTTGAGTTCATGCGCGCCCTTGCGGCGCGGATCCAGGAAAGGGCCTTCCAGGTGAATGCCAAGTGCCGCAGGGGTCAGACGCCGCGCCTCGCGCGTCGCTGCGATCGCGGTGGCCATCACCTGCGGCGTGTCGGTCACCAGCGTCGGCAGCAGCCCGATGGTCCCATGGTCACGGTGCGCGGCCGCGATGCGGGCGATGCCTTCGGGCGTCGGGTCCTCGTTGAACAGGACGCCGCCGCCGCCATTGACCTGAACGTCGACATAGCCGGGCGCAAGCAGGCCGCCGCCGAGATCCCGCATGGCGCCGTCAGGTCTCTGCGAGTGGGGAACGATTGCGGCAATGCGCGCGCCGTCGACGACGACCGCATGGTCATCGAGAAAGCGTTCGCCATCGAAGATCCGCGCGCCGGACAGAACGATCATCAGACGGTCTCCGTTACCTTGCGCAGATTGCGCGGGCGGTCGGGATCGCGCCCGAGCCGGAGCGCGAGCGCTTCGGCAAGCCGGTAGAAGCGGTGGATCATGACGATGGGCTCCAACAGGGGCGCCTCGACTCGTGCGGTCGCGAGTCGATCCGGCTCATCGTCGCCGCCTGCTTCGATTGCGATTACCGTCGCGCCGGCGTCGGCCAGCGCCGCGAGCGCCGGCAGCATGCCTTCGCGCGCCGGATCGGACGGCAGGAAGGCGATGATAGGGAAGCCCGAAGCAACGAGTTCGGCCGGGCCGTGCAACACCTCGGCCGCGGAGTAGGCCTCGGCGTGAATCGCGCACGTTTCCTTGAGCTTGAGCGCCGCTTCCGCGGCGATCGCAAGCGTCGCGCCGCGACCGAGCACGAAAGCGCTGCGGGCATTTGCAAGTCTGGCCAGCATCGCCGCGGGCGGCGGCGTTGCCTGGGCGCGCAGGACGTCCGGGAGGCCGGCGAGGGCGTCTGCGAGCTGCCGATCCTCGCGCCAGGCGGCGACGAGGCTTGCCCCGGCGACAAGACCGGCCACCATCGACTTGGTCGCGGCGACGGAACGTTCCGTCCCGGCGCAGAGCGGCAGCAGGATTTCAGCCTCTTGCGCGAGTGGCGAGGCGACGTCATTGACCAATGCGAGGGCCAGCGCACCGCCGCTGCGCGCGGCGCGCTGCATTTCCACAATGTCAGGGCTGCGCCCCGATTGCGAGATCGCGACGGAAACGCTGCCTTTGAGCCGCATCGGCGTCCGGTAAAGCGTCGCAATGGAGGGGCCGATCGAGGCGCAAGGCACCCCCGATAGAATCTCGACGAGATATTTCAGATAGAGCGCGCAGCAATCCGACGAGCCGCGGCCGATGGTTGCAACGAGCGGCGGATCGAGCGCGCGCAGACGGGCGCCGACTTCAGCAAGCCGATCAGCATTCTGACCAAGCTGGCGCGCAGCCGCTTCACCCGCCTCGCCGATCTCCTGAAGCATGTGGGTCGTCATCGCTGCGTCTTTCGGGCCGGGGGCGACAGCGTGAGTTCGGAGACGAAGTCATAGGCGTCGGCGCGGTACCAGGACTTCGTGAACTCGACGCAGGACCCGTCGGCGAGGTAGGCGATGCGCTGGATGTAGAGCGCGGGGCTGTCAGGCGCGACGCCAAGCAGTTCGGCATCCGCATGATCGAGGAGGGTCGCACGCAAGCGCTGCAGGCCCCGGGTTGGTCTGAAGCCCCTTGCGGAGAGCGCCTCGTAGAGCGAATCGCCGACCGATTCCTGCTCAGGAAGAAAGCGTATCGGCACGGCAGCGCGTTCGATCGCCATGGGCGAACCGTCGGCCAGGCGCAGGCGTCCGAGCCGGAACACGCGGTCGTTCGGCCGTACACCGAGCATCATCGCCTCTTCCGGCGTCGGCAGGAAGACGCCGCGTTCAAGCTCGCGCGAGCTCGCCTCCAATCCGCGCAGCCGCATGTCTTCGGTGAAGCTCGTCAAACGCGAGGAGGGCTGTTCGACCCGCGGCGTTGCACGATGGATGAAGGTGCCGGCGCCGTGACGGTGAAACAGCACGCCTTCGGCGATCAGATCAGCGATCGCCTTGCGCAGCGTCGTGCGCGATACCTCGAGCAGCTCGCACAACACGCGCTCGGCCGGAAGCAGCTGCGTCTCCGCGAAGCGTCCGGTCTCGATCTCGCGCCGAAGCGCATCGACCACGGCACGATAGAGCTTTTGGCCGGGCGCCGTCTCGACCGTCATGGACATGCCGCGTCCTCCGCGAGCGTTCCGCCGGCAAGAAGGATCGCACCGTCGACGGCGTCGCGTCGCGGCTGGGCGAGACGCTTGGCCACATCGGGCGGCAGGAAGGGGCGCAAGGGCTCTCCGAAGCCGCCCGCCAGCGCAATGCGCTCGGCGCCGAGCGCGTTCAGCGCGTTCGCGAGAGCCGCTATCGCGGACGCTGCTTCCGCGACGATTTCGCGCGCGCGCATATCTCCGGACCTTGCGACGTCAAGGATCTGGGGCGCGAAGGCTCCGTAGTCTCTGGGTCTGGCGTCCGCTGCCCAGCGGCTCATCCGCAATGGATCGTCCTCAAAATGTCGACCGAGCGCCTGTGCCAGTCCGCTCATCGGCTCCAGGCCGTCGATCGCACGCAGCGTCGCGCGCAGCGCGGATTCGCCGAGGCGCGCGGCGGATCCGTCGTCGCCGAGCCAGAAGCCGCGTCCGCCGATGATCGTCGTTCGGGTCCCTACGCGCGCGATGCCCGCCGAGCCCGTGCCCGCGATGATCAGGCCGCCATCGCCGACGCCGTTGGCGCCGACGCAAGCGGCGACAGCATCATTGACGGCGACGACCCGCCCGAAGCCGGGCAGGGCGGCGGAGACACGCTCCGCTTCATTGTCGTCCGAAAGACCGGCAAGGCTGAGGCCGAGGGCGATCTCCTGCCGCGGTGCGCCGGCGCTGATCGCGGATTCGATGGTGTCGCGCACGACCAGCATCGCCTCGTCGAAGTCGAGATAGATGTTCGAAGCCGGCCCTACGGCGCGCCCGAGTTCGCGGCCGGACGAGTCCCGCAATCTCGCGCGGCAACGGGTGGCGCCGCCGTCTACTCCGAGAAAGAACCGGGCTGTCGCCAAGGGGCCTCCTAAAAAAATTCTTAACGGCTCTAGACAAGTGGTATGTCACGTGTCTAAAACGAATACAAGAGGTATCTACCATTGGTATTCACGATGCTGGTACTGCCGAGTGGAGAGACGGTCGGAGAGAGGTGCGGCGACACCGCCGACGTCGTGACGACCGATGAGGCGATGTTTGCGGAGGCAATGCTCGCCTCCTATCGCCGAGCGATTGCTTCGGTCGCGGCTGTTTCCAGTGATATCCGTACGGCGGCACTTCGGCTCGCCGCCGTTTGGCGAGCCGGCGGACGTCTGGTCTATGCCGGCGCAGGGTCGTCGGGCCTTGCGGCGGCCGAAGATGCCGCCGAGCTTCCCGGGACGTTCGGCCTTGACCAGAGCCGTATCGCGATTGTCCTGCCTGGCGGAGCCGTTGAGCCATTTCGCATCGACGGCGCGGCCGAGGACGATGCTGCAGCCGGTGAGCGTTCGATAGCCGAGCTTGGTGATCTCTCCGGCGACGCCGTGATCGCTGTATCGGCGAGCGGCTCGACGCCGTTCACTGTGGCCGCGGCCGCAGAGGCGCGTCGCCGCGGCGCCTTCGTTATTGGCATCGCGCATCGTCCCGCCTCGCAATTGCTCGTTGGCGCCGACGCGTCGATCCTGCTCGAAAGCGGGGAGGAAGCGCTGCGGGGCTCGACGCGGCTCGCGGCCGGAGCCGCGCAGAAGGCCGCGCTTGGCATGCTCTCATCTTTGATGGGACTCGATCTCGGTCACATCCATCAAGGGCTGATGGTCAATCTGAAGGCCGATAACGCCAAGTTGCGCGAGCGGGCGCGCGGGATCGTCGCGGCGATTGCTGATGTCAGCGATGCCAAAGCGGCAGCGGCGTTGCGTGAGGCTGACGGAGACGTCAAGCCGGCGGTGTTGATTGCGTGCGGCATCCCCAGCATGAGTGAAGCCGTCAATTGGCTCGCCGCTGCTGAAGGCCGCATCGACGACGCATTGCGCCGCGCAAGGGGTAACGGAATCAAGGGCGAAGGCCCGAACAAGGGAGCGTAGCATGAGACGGACATTCAAGGCCGGATTGGGAGCTGAGGTTGCCGCGTTGGCGTTGCTCGCGGGGCTGGCGTCGGCCCAGGCGGGCTCGTTGAAGATCGAGAGCTGGCGCAATGACGACGCCGACATCTGGAACTCCAAGATCATTCCCGCCTTCAACAAGCACTATCCCGACATCAAGATCGAATTCGCGCCTTCGGCGCCCAAGGAATACAATGCTGCCCTCAATGCGCGGCTCGATGGCGGGACCGCCGGCGACCTCATCACCTGCCGTCCGTTCGACGCCTCGCTCGCGCTCTATCAGAAGCATCAGCTCGATAGCGTCGACGCCATCAAGGGCATGGACAATTTCTCCGATGTCGCAAAGGCCGCGTGGCAAACCGACGACGGCAAGACCACTTTCTGTGTTCCGATCGCCTCCGTCATCGCCGGATTCATCTACAACAAGGAAGCCTTCGCCAAGGTCGGCGTGACCGAGCCGAAGACGCTCGACGAATTGCACGCCGTGCTCGAGAAGTTCAAGAAGGACGGGACCTATGTCCCGCTGGTGATGGGCACGGCCGACCAGTGGGAGGCCGCAACCATGGGCTTCCAGAACATCGGTCCCGACTATTGGAAAGGCGAGGCAGGGCGGGCCAATCTGATTGCCGGCAAGGAGAAGCTCACCGACCCGCAATACGTCGCGGCCTTCAAGGAGATCGCAAGCTGGGCACCCTATCTCGGATCGGGCTTCCAAGCGCAGACCTACGCCGACAGTCAGAACCTGTTCTCGCTCGGCAAGGGTGCGATCTATGCCGCTGGCTCGTGGGACATCTCGACGTTCAGGGGCCAGGCGAAATTCGCCATGGGTGCTTTCCCGCCGCCGCAACCCGCCGGCACGACGGATTGCTATATCTCCGATCACACCGACATCGCGATGGGCATCAACGCAGCCTCGAAGAACAAGGAGGATGCCAAGAAATTCCTGGAATGGTTGACGACGCCGGAATTCGCAACGATCTACGCCAACGCGCTTCCCGGCTTCTTCCCCCTCGCCAAGACTCCGGTGAAGGTCGAGGACGACGTCGCTGCAACGATGGTCGGATGGCGGCAGACCTGCAAGTCGACGATCCGCAATTCGTATCAGATCCTGTCGCGCGGAACGCCGAATCTCGAAAACGAACTCTGGAACGTGTCCGCGCAGGTGGTCAACGGCAAGCTGACGCCCGAAGCTGCCGGCAAGCAGCTCCAGGATGGTCTCGACAAGTGGTACAAGCCCGCCAAGTGATATGAGGTCTCCCTCTCCCCGCTTTTGCGGGGAGAGGGACCGTTCTTGGTCGATAGTTGCTGCACGCTTCGCCAGGAGATGGCACCAGCAAACAGCGGCGATAACGCATGTTAGGTTTGTTCTTTCCCCGTCATGGCTGAACCGGTCTCGCACGTCACGGCCCAGATGCCCCGCGCAAAGCTCGCGGGCCTTCTGCTGTTCTTTCTCGGGCCTGCGGTCGTGATCTACACCCTGTTTTCGATCTACCCGCTCGTCGCGACGATGGCGCTCTCGACGTATACGAGCGATACGTCCGGAGCACGATCTTTCGTCGGCCTCGCCAATTTCCAAACGCTGCTCGGCGATGCGCTTTGGTCGAAGCCATTCTGGAATGCGCTCGGCAACAACCTGATATTCTTCGTCGTGCATATGTGCGTGCAGAATCCGGTCGGTATTGCGCTCGCTGGATTGCTCAGCCTGCCGGGTGTGAGGCTCAAAGGCTTTTATCGCACCGTGATGTTTCTCCCGACGATGTTGTCGGTTGTCATTGTCGGCTTCTCCTGGAATCTGATCCTTTCGCCCCTCTGGGGCGTGGCCTCCGGCGCCCTGAAGGCGGTCGGATTGGGCTCGCTCTTTGCCCCATGGCTCGGGCTCGAATCGAGCGCGCTCGTCACCCTGTCCCTCATTTCAGTCTGGCAATTCGTCGGCATCCCGATGATGTTGATCTACGCCGCGCTGCTCAACATCCCCGAAGAGCTAATCGACGCGGCACGGGTCGATGGGCTCGGACAGTTCCGCATTTTCTTCCACATCAAGCTGCCGCTCGTGCTGCCGACGATCAGCCTGGTCTCGGTCCTGACCTTCGTCGCCAACTTCAACGCTTTCGATCTGATCTACTCGGTCAAGGGCGCGCTTGCGGGGCCGAATTTCGCCACCGACATCCTTGGCACGTTTTTCTACCGCACCTTCTTCGGTAATCAGCTCCAGCTCGGCAATCCGACGATGGGCGCTGCGGTCGCGACCGTGATGTTCTTCATCATCCTTCTCGGCCTCTGCCTCTATCTCTTCCTCGTGCAGCGGCGCATTCGCCGTTACGCTTTCTGAGGGGGAGGCATGACTAGGGATCAGCGCGCAAGGAGCATCGGTGTCCATCTCGTCCTGATTGCCTATAGCCTTCTGGCGGTAGGTCCGATCCTGCTCGTCGTGATGAATTCGTTCAAGGTGCGCAGCGCCATCTTCGGCAGTCCGCTGACGCCGCCGGACGCATCAACCTTCAGCCTGATCGGCTACGAGAAGGTGTTCCGGTCATCGCATATCCTTTTGTACTATTCGAACTCGCTGATCGTGACTCTCGTCAGCATGGCGCTCGTCCTGCTGTTCGGGGCAATGGCGGCCTGGGCGCTGACCGAGTACCGTTTCCGGGGTTCGACGGCGCTGGCGCTGTTCCTGTCGATCGGCATCATGGTGCCGATCCGGCTTGGCTCCGTCGCAATCCTGAACATGATGCGGTCCGCCGGCCTCAACGACACGCTGACGGCCCTGGTCCTGGTCTATGTCGCGCAGGGCCTGCCGATGTCGATCTTCATATTGAGCGAGTTCATCCAGCAGATTCCCAAGGATTTGCGCGACGCCGCGCGCTGCGACGGCGTGCCGGAAACCCGCATCTTCTTCGAGGTGGTCGCCCCGCTGCTGCGACCGGCCATTGCCACGGTCGCTGTCTTCACCATCGTGCCGATCTGGAACGACCTCTGGTTTCCCTTGATCCTGACCTCGAGCGATTCAACCCATACGGTGACGCTCGGCGTGCAGCAGTTTCTCGGCCAGTACATTACCGACTGGAATTCCGTGCTCGCCGCACTGTCGATGGCGATCCTGCCGGTCGTCGTGATCTACGTCATCCTCTCGCGCCAACTCATCGCAGGCCTCACCTCCGGCGCGGTCAAATAGGTTGTCAGAATGGCCAATCTGAGCATCGAGCACCTCAACAAGCGCTATGGCGCGACGACGGTGCTCAACGACGTCAATTTGAGCATCGAGGACGGCGAATTCGTCGTTCTCGTTGGTCCCTCGGGCTGCGGCAAGTCGACCCTGCTGCGGATGATTGCCGGGCTCGATGGTGCATCGGGCGGGGACATCCATATCGCCGGCAAGCTTGTCAATACGCTCGCGCCGGCCGAACGCGGCATCGCGATGGTGTTCCAGTCCTACGCGCTGTATCCGCACATGAATGTGCGCAAGAACATGACGTTCGGCTTGAAGTTCACTGGCGTGCCGCCGACCGAGCGCGAGCGGCGCGTCACGGAAGCGGCGCGCATGCTGCGGCTCGAGGAGCTGCTCGAGCGCTATCCCCGCGATCTCTCCGGCGGCCAGCGTCAGCGGGTTGCGATCGGCCGCGCGATCGTGCGCGAGCCTGAAGTGTTCCTGTTCGACGAGCCGCTCTCCAATCTCGACGCAGCCCTGCGTGTCTCGACCCGCGTCGAGATCGCGAATTTGCACAGGCTGCTGAAGTCGACGATCGTCTATGTTACGCACGATCAGGTCGAGGCGATGACGCTTGCCGACCGCATCGTCGTGATGAACAAGGGCTGCATCGAGCAGGTCGGCAAACCACTCGACCTCTATTATGAACCCGCCAATCTGTTCGTTGCCGGCTTCATAGGCTCGCCTGCGATGAATTTCTTCGAAGCTGAGGTCGAAGGCATCGAGGGCGGACGAGCGCGCGTCACCGGTGCCGCATTTCGCACCCTTGACATATCAGCGGCATCGCTGAAGGTCGGCGACAGGCTGACGGTCGGCGTCCGCCCGGAGCATCTTGTCCGGGGAGAAGCCGGTGCTTTCACCGCCGAAGGCATCGTCGAGCTGGTCGAACGGCTCGGCGAGGCCTCCTTCGCCTATCTGCGCCGCGTCGACGGCAAGATGTTCGTTGCGGAGGTTCGTGGCCGCCAGACGCCGGCGCCGGGCGAGACGGTGACACTCGTTGCTGCGAGTCCCGATGTCCACGTCTTCGATGCCTCTGGCTTGCGTGTTGCGACAGAAACCCGGTGATCATTCGCCCATGACGAATGTCGTCCGCTATCTGACCCATCCTCAGGTCAATATCGATCCGTCGATTCCCGTTCCGCGTTGGGGCCTGAGTGAGGTCGGCAGAGCGCGTACGGAAACCGTGATGGCCACTGGGCCGCTGTCAGGTACCACGCAGGTCATCTCCAGTGGAGAGCGAAAGGCGATCGAGACCGCTGAGATCATCGCGGCAAAGCTGGGGATCGACGTGGAGGTGCGCGAAGCAATGCACGAGAACGATCGATCGGCCACAGGCTTCCTCGTTCCCGACGAGTTCGAGGCGATGGCCAATCAGTTTTTCGGGCAACCCCACGTCAGCATTCGTGGCTGGGAACGCGCGGTTGACGCCCAACTGCGCATCGTCGGCGAGGTCGAGCATGTGCTGGCTCGCGGCACGCCTGGCGACGTGCTCTTTGTCGGCCACGGTGGCGTTGGGACTCTCTTATTTTGCCATTACTCCGGTTTGGCGATTGATCGCGTCCATGACCAGCTTGCTGGCGGCGGCTGCTGCTTCGCATTCACTTCGCATGGACGCCGCGTGCTGCATGGCTGGCGCCGCCTCGAAGAGCTGTGATTGTCCTAGCAGGCACGGCGAGGCAATAGCGAGGGCTGGTTGGCGCGTGCGGCGGAAAGGCTGCACGCGCCGGGAACAGGTTAGATGTCAGCGCGTACCGATACGTTGATGTCGTGGGCAGAAACCGGAAAAATGCGCCACGTCCATCGTTCCCTGTTGTGTCCGGTTGTCACCCGGCGGTGCCGGGGTTAACGCCATCAGGCGGTTTTGGTTCGATGGACGGGCTACAAGACCTCGCGTTGCCCGACGGGCAAAACACGCGAGGGGTGGGCAATATCCGTCGGCAAAAACATTCCACTTTACCGAAATTCGGAAACGGCGCATGTGTCGCGCAACCCGGCCCAAGGAAGAGGGCGTATCGCGATCGTCACGACGCGGGCCGGACGGCGGTGGGCGTGGATCACATCGGCGCGAAGGGCTTTGCAAGGCGGGCAACCGTGAGCGAAGACCTCGCGCAAACGACCGGTGTGATCCGCGTACGGCAAAACCGTGTGGTCCTGGCGCCCGGAGCCTGTGCGCCAAGGCTCGTGGTGATGTGCGATGTCCAACCGGGCGTGCACATCAGTCATCTGCGAGACGTCTGGGGCAATAGTGCATCGCTCCCCGGGGGGATCACGACATAAGCCGTCAAACCACTGCGCAGGGAAGGCCGGATGTTTCGGCTTCACCTGTATGCCGCTGTGCAGCCTGTTGTAGCGCAGATATCGCACAGTGGACCGCGGGTGCCAGCCTGGCACCCGGTCTTCCCTGCGCCCTCTTTCAGAGGAGGGTGAGAACGATGCAAAGCTCGGGCGCACTGCGCCGCGAGAATGCGAACGCGAGTCCTGAGCGTGGGGGTTGGATTGGCGGAGAGTCGCGGAGGAACTGCACCGCGGCCTCTCGGGTTGGCCCGGTCATACGATCCTGTCGACTGTTGCCGTCCAGGCCTTGCGATAAGAATCCAGGCCGGAAATCGAAATCGGAGCGATCGGGCTCGGCTCCGCAATAAGGTAAGAGGGCGGCCATTGCGCGAGCATTGCCGCGCCGCGTGCCGTGCCCGCGGCATCCTCAGCCCCGAAGACACGCTGCGTCGGTCGTAGCGCGCCAAGAGTCTGACAGAAGGGACGATTACGAGCGAAGGTTCCTTCGACGATGAGATCGCCGATGGTCGCTCCCATGCGTGTCAGCAACAGATCGCTGACCAGCGCGCAATAGAGGGTCGCAAGTGCGGCCCGATCTCGCGCTGCGACCTCGCCGCGGACCACGCCCTCGGTCGTCGCATAAGGCCCGCCCTGACCGGAGAAGCAGGGCAGGGCTATCGTGCCCGAGGCGATCACGCGCTCGATCGCGTCGATATCCGGGTTGCCACCCCCGCCTGCGATGACGGCGTATTCGCGTCCGCCCATGAAGCGTCCGCAGGCGATCGGACGACCCAGCACGTCGACGTTGGCGAGCGTGTCATCGCGAGGATCGAGCTGGTCGAGCGAAAGGCCCACGCTCATCAGGATCACCCAGGTGCCCGTCGACAGCACCGTGAACGGCGCCTGGCGCGAGACGAGGTAGGGCAGAAGTGAAGCGTTGGAATCGTGGATTCCGCAAAAGACCGGAGTTTCGGGCGCAAGCCCGGTCGCGGCAGCGATGTCAGGCTGAATCGGACCAAGCGGGTCGAAGGCGCGGCGCATCGGCGGCAGCAAGTGGCCAACGTCGAGGGCGCCGACGAGGCTCGAGACCTGTCCCTGCCGCGGTAGCCAGAGATCACCATGGGCGCCGAGCGTGGTGACTTCCGAGACCGCGACGCCGCTCAAGCGCCAGGCCCAATATTGTGGATAGCCAACGAAATGCTTCGCTTTGGCGAAGAGATCCGGACAGCGCCATTTCTGATAGGCCAGCTGCCGCCCGAGATTGAGGCCAGCGGGCAGTTTCGGAGACAGGCTCTGCGAAAAAGGTGGTCGCAGCTTGGCGTAGTCGGGCTCGATCTCGTCTATGCCTTTGAACTCGTAGTCCATGACCGGAGCCGCGAGGTTGCTCTCGCCGATCAACGCGCCGGCTGCGCCATGCGCCGTCGGAACAATCGCGCCGATCCGATGCGTGCGTGCGGCCTCGCGAAGCGCATCGAGGAAGAAGCTCCATCCGCTCTCGACGTCTTCGTGCGGATATGGCGATCCCGGCAGAACGCGATTGGGCGCCGACTTTTCCCAGAGAAGGCGGCCTTCGTCGAACAAGGCAAGCTTTACATTTGTCTTGCCGATGTCGAGCACCGCGACCGTCTGGCTCATCGTCAAGCTCACGGCAAGAGGGCGATTTCGATAAGCGTCGCCCGACCGCGCTCGGCGGCCGGGCGACGAGTTCAGATCAGAAATCGAAGTCCTTGATGTTCTGCTTGGTGAAAATAAAGGGAGAACCAAGCAGGATCTCGCTGCCATTGACCACGTTCAGCTTACCGAGCTTGCCCGCGTCGACCGAGGTCGCGCCCGGCTTCAGGCTGCCGTCGACCACGGCACGCATCACGTAGGTTGCGGCATAGCCGAGATCGACCGGATTCCACAGCACGACCGACTTGACGCAGTCCGCGTTGACATACGGCTTCATCGCGTTGGGCGTCGCGAGGCCGACCACCGCCACCTTGCCGCAGAGCTTGGCCTTGGTGACGGCTTCCGCCGAAGCGGGCGTCGCGACCGACGTCATGCCGAACAAGCCCGCGAGCTTGTCGCCATGCTTGTTGATCAGCGTCGTCGCCTGGTTGAAGGACAGGTTGTTGTCCTCCTGCGCCTCGACCGTTTCGAGCCATTTCAGCTTGGGATGGCACTTTTGCGCATAGGCCCACATTTCGGCGATCCAGCGTGCCTGGTTCGGCGTCGTGAAGGTCGAGGTGACGATCGCAAAGCTCTTGTCCTCGCCGGCCTCCTTGGCCATGGAGTCGACCATCGACTTGGCGATACCGTTGAACTCGGCCTGGTTGACGAACCATTCGCGCGCGTCCGGCGACGAGTTGGCGTCGTAGCCAACGACATGGATGCCCTTCGACAGCGCCTTCTTTAGCACCGGCGCGATCGCCACCGGATCGTTGGCGGCGAAGAGAATGCCGTCGACGCCGCTGGTGATGTAATTGTCGATGAACTTGATCTGTTCGTCGATCTTGGCCTCGGTCGGGCCGTCGGTCTTTACCGTGACGTTGCCGAGCGCCTTGGCGGCCTCCTGCATGCCTTTCGAGGTCGCATTGAAATAGCCGATGCCGATCAGCTTCGGCACGTCGACCAGTGTGATCGATTTGCCGGCCTTGTCGGTCGCATTTGCCGGCTTGCCACCATCATAAGGCTTGGCCGCGGGCGCGGCGTTCGCCTCGCCAGCCGAACAGGCGAGCGGATTGACCGGCAGGTCGTCCGCGCCGTCCCATCTCTTGTCCGCCGCCGAGGCCGTTCCGGCCAGCAGCGTCGCGCCGAGGAATGCAGCAGCTAATCCGAGCTTCATCTTGTTTTCCTCCCATTTTGATGCCGCTTTTTTGCGGCTAGACACGCCGTCAAACGCCCTCGCGTCTCCGCTGGAGCGAACTCGCCACAAGAGTTGAAAGGATGAGGACCGTGCCGATGACGACGATCGTCGCGTCGCCCTTGACGCCGGTCAGGGCCAGCCCGTTTTTCAACAGCTGGATCATCGCGAGGCCGACCACGGTACCCCAGATGGTGCCGACGCCGCCGAATATGCTGGTGCCACCGAGCACGACCGCCGCGATCACGTCCAACTCATAGCCGATCCCCATGTCCGAGCGGGTGGTGGTCACGCGCGAGACCAGAACACAGGCGGAAAGGCCGGCCATCAGGCCCGATAGCGTGTAGATGATCAGCTTGACGCGATCGACCGGCAAGCCGGAAAAGCGCGCCGCAGTCTCGTTGTTGCCGATCGCATAGAGTGTCCGGCCGAAAGTGGTGCGGTCAAGAACGATGGCCGTGACCACGATCGCAATCAGCAAGAGCCAGAGCTGCGCCGGGACACCGAAGAGGTTTTCCTGTCCGACGAAATAGAACCATTCAGGGTAGCCGCGCACCGAACGCGCCTGGCTGATCCCCTCGGCGAGGCCGCGGTAGAGGGCGAGCGTCGCGATGGTCATGATCAGCGGCGGCACTTTCACTCTGGTGATGACGATTCCGTTGAGGAACCCCGCCGCTGCACCGACGAACAACGAGAAGCAGATTGCCAGCGGCAGAGGAAGGCCGAAAACCTTCCAGGAATAGCCGAGCAGGATCGCGCAGAGGCCGACGATCGAGCCCACCGAGAGATCAATGCCACCGGTGATGATGATAAAGGTCATGGGCAGCGCGATGAGCCCGACCTCGGTCGTCAGCCTGCCCTGGTTGAGCAGATTGTCGAGCGTGAGGAAACGGCTGTTCAAGCCCCCGAGCACGATCAATGCGACGAGCAGGATCACTGCGAGCATGGTTTCGTGGCGCAGCAGCCACCAGGGCACGACGCGCTTGGCGACCTGGGGGAGAGGGATCTCGCTCATGGCGCTCATGCTCCGGCCATGCGCCGGCGCCGCAAGATGTCGGCGATCACGGTCACGAGGATGAGAACGCCTTGCACCGCGCGGATCCAGTAGGGCGAGACGTCGATGAAGACGAGCGCGCTGGCAATCTCGGCGATCAGGACGGCCGCAAGGGTCGAGCCGACGACTGTGCCGACGCCGCCAAGAATGCTGACGCCACCGACGACCGACGCAGTGATGATTGTCAATTCGAGATTGGGCGGTACGGTCGACTGGATGACGCGCAGTTGCGTTGCGTAGAGCAGGGCGGCCGCTCCGGCAAAGAGTCCGTGGAGCGCGAAGACCATGACGATCGTGCGCGGTTGCGAGATGCCGCAGAGCCGTGCCGCTTCGGCGTTGCCTCCGACGGCATAGATCGCACGGCCCGAGGCCGAATAGCGCATCCACAACGCGGCCAGGATCGTCACCAGGATCATGAGAAAGACCGGGAACGGCAGTAGGCCGAATAGCTCGATATCGGCGAGATGGAAACTGTCGGGCAGATCGGTGATCCATTTGCCTCCGGTGACGCTTATCAGGCCGCCTTTGAGGATCGACAACATACCGAGCGTCACCACGATCGCCGGAATGCGCAGATAGGCTATAATGACGCCCTGCAAGGCCATCACCACAACGCCGGCAACGAGTGCTGCCAGCCAGGCGACCACGATCGGTGCGCCATTCACGGCCAAAGTGCCACTGAACGTCGCCAGGACGCCGATCAGCGCGCCGACGGAAATATCGATGTTGCCGGATACGATCACCATCGACATGCCGACTGCGGCGACGGCAATATAGGCGTTGCCTAGCAGCACGTCGGCAAGATTGCGTGCCGCCAGAAAGCGCGGATTGTAAAGCCCGACGGCGATGGCAAGGCCGATCACAGCGATCGCGAGCAAAGCCTCCTGCGAGGCAAGCACCTTCAGCCGCCGTCGCGGATCAGCCCCGGTACCGGCCAAGGTCATCGCCGTCATGCCGCTTTCTCCGCGCTTTCATGGCTGCCCATCATTGCTGCGCCAACCGACTCCGGGGTTGCCTCTTCGCGCGGAAATTCGGCAACGATACGGCCTTCGCGCATCACCAGCACGCGGTCGCTCATGCCGAGCACCTCCGGCAGTTCGCTCGAAATCATCAAGATAGCGAGCCCTTGGGCCGCAAGCTCGCCCATCAACCGATGGATCTCCGCCTTGGCACCGACATCGATGCCGCGCGTCGGCTCGTCGAGGATCAACAGCTTCGGCCCATTGGCGAGCCATTTGCCTAGCACGATCTTCTGTTGATTGCCGCCGGAGAGCTTGCCCGCGATCTGCTCGAGCGAGCTCGTCTTGACGGCAAAGCGCTTGACGCCATCGCCGGCGAGCTTGCGTTCGGCGCCACGATCGATGAAGCCGCCGAATGCGACCTTGCCCAGCGCGGCGAGGCTGAAGTTCTCGCGCACCGTCATCGGCCGCACCAGACCTTGCGTGCCGCGATCTTCGGGAACGTAGGCGACGCCCAAAGACCGCGCCTGGGCGGGTGAGCGAATGTCGGCCTGCTGCCCATCGATCCGGATCTCGCCGCCATCGGCCGGCGTGACGCCGAAAATGGTTTGCGCCAGCTCGCTCCGACCCGAGCCGACGAGGCCGGCAAGGCCCACGATCTCGCCAGCGCGCACCGTGAGCGAGACGCTCCTTGTCAGCGGCCGTCGTTCGAGGCCCTTCACCTCGAGCACCGGCTTGCCGATCGGAACCGTGACCTTCGGGAACAGGCTTTCGATCCTGCGGCCGACCATCAATTGCACGAGCCCGGCTGCGTCCGTATCCGCGACGCGCCTGGTTGCGACATGAGCGCCATCGCGCAGCACGGTGACCCGATCGGCGATCGCAAAGATCTCATCGAGCCGATGGCTGATATAGATCACGGCGACGCCGCGGGCTTTGAGCTTGCGCACGATATCGAACAGCCGCGTCACGTCGTATTCGGTCAGGGCCGCGGTCGGCTCGTCCATGATCAGGATGCGCGCATCCTGTGACAGCGCGCGCAGGATTTCGACGCGCTGCCGATTTCCGACACTGAGGGAGCCGACGATACGGTCGGCTTGCAGATCATGAATCTCCAGCGAAGCAAGCAGGGCATTGGTCTTCTCGCGCATCGCCCGCCAGTCGATCCGGCCAAGGCGAGCGCGCGGCGCATGCCCCATGAAGATATTCTCGGCGACCGTGAGCTCCGGAAACAGCAGCAGCTCCTGATAGATCGTGGCGATGCCGGCGCGCCTGGCATCGTCCGGCCGCGCGAGGTCGACCGGGCTGCCGTCCACGAGCACCTCGCCGCGATCGGGCGGGAACACGCCGGAGATGATCTTGATCAGAGTCGACTTGCCGGCACCGTTCTCGCCGAGCAGGGCGTGGACCTCGCCCCTGGCGGCCTCAAACGAGACGCCTGACAGGGCCCGCACGCCCGGAAAGGACTTTTCGATCGCACGCACCGACAGGAGCGGTGCTGTCGGAGTTTCGCTATGCGGGCCGGTTGTCATGATCACGCCGCCGCAGTGGTTTGAGCGCTCGCATCGACGACAACGACGCGGACACCGTGTCCGCGCAGCATGTCGAGTGCGTCGTTTGGTGCGTCGGCATCGGTGATCAACGTGTCGATGCGCGAGAGTGGGCAGACGACAAGGCTGCCGCGCGAGACGAATTTTGAGGAATCAGCGAGCACAATCAGCTTGTCGGCGCGCTTCAGCAGCTTGGATTCGGCGCGGGCGAGCAGGGGATCGCCTTCGATCACACCGAGGGGGCCGATCGAGATCGCACTCATGAACATCCGCGTCGCCGAATAGTGCTGAATCGCATCCTCGTCGAAAGGCGAGACGATCATACCCTGCTCCCGGTAGACCTCGCCGCCCGGCAAGGCGACGCGGCATTTCGATGTGTGGATCAGCGCGTCGGCGAGGAGATAGGAATTGGTCAACACCTTCAGGCGACGCTCGCGCAGATACTCGCCCATCTGATAGGTGGTCGTGCCACCGTTGATGATGATGGTGTCGCCGTCGGCGCAGAGGGCGACGGCCGCTTTCGCGATGGCGCGCTTGGCGTCGATGTTGAGTGTCTGGCTGACGTCGAAGGAGCGCGTGGCAAGGGAAACGACGTCGCCCGGTGCGTTGGCGGTTTCCGGCAGGGCTTCGAGCCCGCCGTGCACTCTGATCGCGACACCTTGCTCGGCGAGCCTGGCAAAGTCGCGCCGGATCGAGGCTTCGGAGACGCCGGTCGCGCGACAAGCGTCGGCGATGCGCACCAGCGACCGCTCGCGCAACAGTGCCTTGATGACCTGCCAGCGTTCCCGCTCGTGCACGTCGCCCTCCCTTTTGCCGGTAAATAGGTCACGCTCTCGCGCGACGGTCAACTGCAAACCATCACATTCGCTCAATATCGCGCTGCATCAATCATATTGCGTCGCGGCTGTGAGTGTGAGTGATTGACCTTGATTGAATCCCCGGCCTAAGCTGCTCGAAAGATCAAGCACAGGGAGGATGCGTCATGAGCGAGGTTGCGGCCACGCCCCTGCCAAATCTGTGGGACGACGCGCGCGCCGCCGGGCTCGATGAGGCCGGTCAATTGCTCTACCGCTCGAACCTGCTCGGGGCTGATCTGCGCATCACCAATTTCGGCGGCGGCAACACCTCGGCCAAGATCGAGATGAAGGATCCGCTGACGGGCGAGAGTGTCCGCGTGCTCTGGGTCAAAGGGTCGGGCGGCGACATCGGCTCGATGAAGCGCGACGGCTTTTCGACGCTGTATCTCGATAAGCTGGAGGGCCTGAAGGGCCTCTATCGTGGCCTCGCCCATGAGGACGAGATGGTCGCCTTGTTCAATCACTGTACCTTCGATCTCAATCCGCGGGCGACGTCGATCGATACGCCCTTGCACGCCTTCGTGCCGCACCGGCACGTCGATCACGTCCATGCCGATGCGGTGATCGCCATCGCCGCCTCGGAAGACGCCGAGCATCTGACCCGCGAGGTGTTCGGCGGCAAGCTCGGCTTCTTGCCGTGGCAGCGGCCCGGCTTCGATCTTGGCCTGAAGCTGGGCGAGATGGCGGCGCGTCATCCTGACTATGTCGGCGTGGTCCTCGGTGGGCACGGGCTGTTCACTTGGGCTGAGACGTCGAAGGCCTGTTACGAGATGACCTTGCGGGTGATTCAGCAGGCCGCGGATTGGCTTGCCGCACATGAGCAGAAGCCGGCCTTCGGCGGCGCCAAGGTCCAGACGGCCGCACCGGACAGGCGCCGCGCGATCGCGGCGAGGCTGATGCCGCTGATCCGTGGCAAGATCTCTGCGGATGAGCGCAAGATCGGCCATTTCACCGATGCGCCGGAGGTGCTGGAGTTCGTCAACTCCAGCGCGCTGACGAAGCTGGCGCCGCTCGGCACCTCCTGTCCGGATCATTTTCTTCGGACCAAGATCCGTCCGTTGCTGTTGCCCTACGATCCCGCGCGCGACAACCTCGACGAGGTGGTCGCCGGTCTCGACGACCTCCTCGCCGCATACCGGCGCGACTACGCCGCCTATTACGAGCGCTGCAAACACCCTGACACACCGGCCATGCGCGATCCCAACGCGGTCGTGTATCTTGTGCCGGGAATCGGCATGTTCACCTTCGCCAAGGATAAGGCGACGGCGCGCGTTGCGGCCGAGTTTTACGTCAACGCGATCAACGTCATGCGCGGCGCCTCGGGCGTCAGCGCCTATGTCGGCCTTGCCGAGCAGGAGGCCTTCAATATCGAATACTGGCTGCTGGAAGAGGCCAAGCTCCAGCGCATGCCCAAGCCGAAATCGCTTGCGGGGCGTATCGCCTATGTCACAGGCGGCGCCGGCGGTATCGGTGGGGCGACCGCGCAGCGGCTGCTCGGCGAAGGCGCTTGTCTCATCATCGCCGATATCGACGAGAAGGCGCTCAACGAGCGCGTTACGGCGATCACGAAGCGCCATGGCCGGGATGCTGCGATCGGCGTGAAGCTCGATGTGACCGACGAGGAGGCCGTGGTGGCGTCGTTCGAAGAGGCCGCGCGCGCCTTCGGCGGTGTCGACATCGTCGTCTCGAATGCCGGGATCGCCTCGGCCTCGCCTGTCGAGGATACGAGTCTTGGGCTCTGGCAGAAGAACATGGACATTCTCGCCACCGGCTATTTCCTCGTCTCGCGCGAGGCATTCCGGCTGATGCAGCGCCAAAACATCGGCGGCGCCATCATCTTCGTGGCCTCGAAGAACGGCCTTGCCGCTTCGGCCGGCGCCTCGGCTTATTGCGCCGCCAAGGCCTCGGAGATCCATCTCGCCCGCTGCCTCGCGCTGGAAGGCGCAGTGCATGGCATCCGCGTCAACACGGTCAATCCGGACGCGGTGTTGCGCGGCTCGAAGATCTGGGAGGGCGAGTGGCGCCAGCAGCGTGCGGCGTCCAACAAGGTTGCGGAGGACCAACTCGAGGAAGTCTACCGCCAGCGCTCGATGCTAAAATTGTCGGTCTTTCCTGAGGACATCGCCGAGGGTATCTACTTCTTCGCGTCCGACCTTTCGGCCAAGTCGACCGGAAACATTCTCAATGTCGATGCCGGCAACGCCCAGGCCTTCACGCGATGAGCCCCTCGTTCTCGATCAGTGCGGATTTCGTCGCCGAGCACAATGCGCGGCTCGAAGGTGCGATCAGCGAAGACTATGACGCCCTGAAGCGCGCGCTGGCGCGGCATGGCATCGATGCGGACGCCCTGGTGCAGAAAGTCATGGCCTTTAGCGTCGCCATTCCGACCTGGGGCGTTGGCACAGGGGGCACGCGGTTCGCGCGATTTCCGGGGCCGGGCGAGCCGCGAAATGTTGTCGAGAAGATCGACGATTGCGCGGTGATCCAGCTGTTGGCACGGGCAACTCCGACGATCTCGCCGCACTTCCCGTGGGACAAGGTCGACGATTATGCCGCCTTGCGCGAACAGGCCGCGGGTCACGGCCTGGCCTTCGACGCAGTCAACTCGAACACCTTCCAGGATCAGCCGGGCCAAGAGCTTTCGTACAAGTTCGGCTCGCTGTCGCATACCGATGCGCGGGTGCGCGCGCAGGCCATCGCCCATAACGTCGAATGTATCGAGATCGGCCGCAAGCTCGGCTCGAAGGCCCTGACCGTCTGGATCGCCGACGGCTCGAATCTTGCCGGCCAGTCGAATCTGACCAGGGCGCTCGACCGCTACATCGACGCGATGCGTGAGATCGTCGCGGCACTACCTGCCGACTGGCGGGTGTTCCTCGAGCATAAGCTGTACGAACCGGCGTTCTACTCGACCGTGATCTCGGATTGGGGCACGAGTTTTGCGGTCGCGCAGGAGCTCGGGCCCAAGGCGCATTGCCTCGTCGATCTCGGCCACCACGCGCCGAACGTGAATATCGAGCAGATCGTGGCTCGGCTCGTTCGCTTCAACAAGCTCGCCGGCTTTCATTTCAATGATTCAAAATACGGCGATGACGATCTCGACAGTGGCTCAGTCGAGCCGTTCCGACTGTTTCTCGTCTTCAACGAGCTGATCGACGCCGAGCGTCGCAGAGTGGAAGGTTTCGCGCCTGCCTATATGATCGACCAGTCGCACAACGTGACCGATCCTATCGAGAGTCTGATGCAATCGGCGATCGAGCTGCAGCGCGCTTATGCGCAGGCTCTGATGGTCGATCGCGCCGCCATTGAAGCGGCGCAGGACGCGAACGACGCGCTCGGTGCTCATCTCGAATTGAAACGCGCCTTCACCACAGATGTCTCGCCGCTCCTTGCCGTCGCCCGCATGCGGGCCGGCGGGGCCATCGCCCCAATTGCTGCCTATCGCGCATCCGGCTACCGGGCGCGAAAGGCGAGGGAACGTCCCATCGTCGGTGGGACTTCGGCTGGCATCGTCTAGGAAGGTGGTCTCTCGTCTTGCCAGAATTGTGGCTACGTTCCTGCGCGCTCCGATCAACTGCCTGTGCGCGCTGACTCGTCGTGTCTATGACACTGATCGATCTTGTCCAGCGCGAGCAGCAGCGACGCAACGCGGTTGGCCGACGCGGCCCATTCTGCCAGACGCGGATAGTTGTCCGTGAACCAACTGCAGGCGCTTTGGACCACGACGAACGCCGCAGCAGCCTGAACGACCTCGCCGAGGAGCATCGTCCCGGCAACGTATTTCGGCGTGCAGAGCAACAATCCAATGACTGGCGTCACCAGAGAGTTTGTGTGGGTTATGACTGTCAGGCGCATGAGCTGCCAGCAATAATCCAGCCACGCGGCGATCACCGCCTTGAGGGCAAGGCGAATGGCGCGGAGTCCATCCTCGCCTTCGGTTTCGGACGCCACGCCCTCTCCGCGTTCGCGCACATGAGTCCCGATGGCCCTCAATTGCGCCTCAGCCCGCTTGTTCTCCTCAAGTACGTGCGTCAGCCGCTGACCGATCAGTATCGTCATGGCTGCCACGACAATCGAATAGATAATGACGGCGACGACGAGATATCCGGGAATGGTCACAACGAAGGTCCCCACGTCGATTGCGAGGCTGCCTCCAACCACCCAGAGGATCCCGATGAAGGTCGTCCCTGTCAGGAGTGAGGCAATAAGCCCTAGAACGAGGTCGACCGGAAGGTCCGTCGCCAGCCTGCCGTCCTCGGCGATCCGATATTCAGGAGCCTGATAATCTCCTGCCACGGAGTTCAGTCGCACGAAGCGATTCCGCTCCAGCCAGTACCAGTAAAGTTCGTCGCTGAGCCATGCTCTCCACATCCGCTGCAGTGTCATCCGGCCCCAGACCGAGAAAACGACGAGCGACAGGCTGGCCGCGGCAAGTGGGATGAATCGTATCGCCTGGCTTAGAAGCTCCTTTCCGTCCCTGCGTTCGATCGCGTTGAAGAAATCGCGGTTCCAGAAGTTCAGCGAATACTGGGTCAGCAGTTGCAGGAGAACCGTTGCAATGAGCGACACGGTGAGCAGCCAGGCCCAACCCGCCGACCGGCCAGCCCAAAAGCCGCGGGCACTTTTCCAGAAGCGCACCAGCAACTGCTGTTCACCCGGCGAGTGGCGTGCCACGTTGCTAGGCATGATAGCCAGCAACGCTTGCGACGTTCACGCTGGCTGCGAGACGATGAACGTCCGCACCAAGACAAAGTCCTGTTCCGGGGCTGAGCAGCGCCGCCGAACCGCCGGCAACGCCATAGCGCAGCGCGCTATCGAGCTTGTCGCCGTTTGCGAGGCGCGACACCATCGCCCCAAGGAAGCTGTCACCTGCTCCGGACACGCTGACGGGCTCCATAACAAGGCCGTTCGCACGCAAGACGACGTCGCGCGAGATGAGCAGGGCCCCGCTGGGGCCCATCGAGAGAGCAATGATCTCGATTCGATAGCCTTGGAGCAGGCGGCGGCCCGCATCCACCAGCGAGAGCTCGTCGGTGCGGCTGATCCCGGCAAGCTCCTGAAACTCCCGAAGGTTGGGCTTGATGAGATAGACGCCGGCTTCCAGCGCTGGTTTGAGCGATGCGCCGGACGTATCCACAATGACCTTGGCGGCCCCTTTCGATGCCCGGACTACTCTGCCGTAGAAATCGGCCGGTGCGCCGGGCGGCAGGCTCCCGCTCGCGATGACAAACGCAACTTGTGGACTGAGACGCGCAATTGCGTCGAGACATTGCTGCCATTCAAAATCGCTCAGGCAGGCGCCCGGAAACACCAGCCTGAATTGCTCCCTGCTGGTTTCGTCGAAAACGGTGATGTCTTCGCGCGTATCGTTCGATATCGGGATCACGATGCTGCGCACGGCCTCGCGTTCAACCAGTGCCGTCAGGGTTTGCCCGGTTGTACCCCCAGCGGGATAGACTGCGGTTGCGTCAAGGCCGAGCCGTTTCAGGACCCGGGCGACATTGATTCCACCACCGCCGGGATCGCGCTGAGGTTCGGCGCAGCGCATCTTCGTGTAGGGCACCATCTTCTTGACCGAGGTCGACAGATCGACCGCCGGGTTGATCGTCAAGGTCACGATGTGCGGCATGTCAGACAAGGCCTTCCACCTCCATCAGGTTACGAAGGCCGACGAATGCGACGTCGTCGTCAAGGATCAGATAGGCCGGGATCGGTTTGAGGAATGTTCGGAGCCGCCCCTTCTCCTCGAAGCGTCGGCGAAACTGGGAAGCGGCGAGATAGTCGGGCATGTGGCGCAAAATGCCGCCGCCGATGAATATCCCGCCTCGCGCGTTCAGCGCGAGCGCCAGGCTGCCTGCGACGGACCCCAGCATCGCGCAAAACATGTCAACGGCGCTGTGGCTGATCGCACAAGTCCCCTCAATGGCGGCCCGTGTGATGTCGGCGGCCCGACGCTTTGGCAGGCTCGCGCCCTCGATCGTGGCCAGGGCGTCATGGAGGTTTTCCAGCCCTGCGCCCGACAAGATGCGTTCGGCAGACACATGTCCGAAGCGGCGGCGCAAGTGCTCGATAACGGCATCCTCGCGCAAAGAGCCGCTTGCCATCGTGGAATGGCCTCCCTCGCTGGATAATACGATTTGCCCGCCGGGGTGCGGTATGCTGATGGCCATTCCCAAGCCAGTGCCGGGGCCGATTGCAGCGAGAGGCGCTCCCGGTTGGCGCTGCTGTCCCCCCAGCTGCAGCAGACTGCTCGGGCCAAGGCGAGGCAGGGCCCACGCGACCGCTTCGAAGTCGTTGATCAGGCGTACGGTCGAGAATTCATGGACTCGGCGCAGTTCCTCTGCATCGACCACCCAGGAATTGTTCGTGAGCGCGCAGCGCCCATTATGAACCACACCGGAGGCGGCAAGGATTACGTGAACCGGTCGTTCGGCCGTTGCCACAGCGCCGAGGTAGGTAGCGAGCGCCTCCTGAAAGGTGTCGTAGTCGCTAACGGCCATGTGAGTGATCGCGCTGAGTTCGCCGTCAGTTTGCTGCGCGAAGCGGGCATTGGTCCCTCCAACATCTGCAAGCAGAACTCGGCCTGGCGTGGTTGCTTTCATCATGGCCGCGTCGCCTTGATCAGCCCGGCATACCAGCCGAAAGACGATTTCGGGGTTCGCCGAAGCGAAGCATAGTCGACGTATGTCAGGCCGAACCTGTTGCTGTACCCGAAGTCCCATTCGAAATTGTCGAGCAGCGACCAGACGAAATAGCCGCGAACGTCGACGCCGCTGGAAGCGGCATCGTTCATCGCGTCGATATAGGCCCTCAAAAAATCTATCCGCCCCGGGTCGACCACCGCGCCGGTCTGGTCAGGCTGGCCGAAATCGCCGTAGCCATTCTCGAGCACGTAGATGGGCAGGCCATAATTTGTGTGGACCTCCTGCAGCGTCTTACGGAACGCGTCGGGCTCGATCGGCCATCCGATCGGGGTCAAAGGAACGGCGGGCGGCTTGTCGCCAAAGTCGTAGCCGAGCATCGAATCCGGTCGCGCCTTCACGTAGACCGGGCTGTAGTGGTTCAGTCCAAACCAATCGAGCGGACGGCAAATCCGCGCCAGGTCGCCTGGCTGCATATGCGGTTCGATCGCCCCTCGCATCGATATTGGATATGTGCCACGGCATTGCGGATCCGGATAGGCCGCATTCCAGTACACATCCAGGCGTCGCGCAGCCGCTGCGTCGGCTTCGCTTGCGCTGGAAGGCCGGCATGGCTGTCGATTGTGGATACAGCCAATCGAGGCGTCGATCACGTTGGCGCGGAGCGCATCCACAGCCGCTCCGTGCGCGAGATTGACGTTATGGATCATGAGGTGGAGCTTGTCCTCGCAGCCGCGATCCGGCTTGCCGAGTGAACGGCTGAACAGGCTGAACATCGACGGCTCGTTGAATGTCGCAAAGCGCTTGACCCGGTCGCCAAGTCGCCTGGCGATCAGACTCGCATAGTTGGCGAACCAGAAGACCGAGTCCCGATTGAGCCAGCCGCCATGCTCCTCCAGAGCCTGCGGAAGGTCCCAATGATACAAGCACAGCCACGGTTCGATACCGGCGGTCAGGAGCTTGTCGATCAGCCGGTCATAGAATGAGAGGCCGGCTTCATTGGCGGACCCGCGTCCTAGCGGTAGGACGCGCGGCCAGGCGACCGAGAACCGGTACGCCTGTACGCCGAGCGTCTTCATGAGGCCGACGTCCTCTCGGTAGCGATGATAGTGGTCGCAGGCGACGTCACCGGTATCGTGAGTTCTGATTTCACCGGACCGACAATAGACGTCCCAGATGCTTGGTCCGCGCCCATCCTCCTGCGTTGCACCTTCGATCTGGAAGCTGGAGGTCGAAACGCCCCAGATGAAATCGGGGCGCAGACAAGAGGTGTTCGGCAATTGAGTTGTCGGCATGAACGACCTGCTTGGCCCTGCAAGATTGGCGACGGGACTATGCTGCCTCGCCAGCCACCGCTCGGGCGGGTTGCTCCCCTGCGACATTGGTACCGCGCCGGTTCGGGGCGGTATTGAGATAGCTCAAGTAGCCTCGCCCGGACTGTGCGATGGGTTTGAGCTCTTGGACCGTTGCGGGGGCGCGCTTGCAAAGAACAAGATGGGGAGGGGTCATCGACGACGATCTCAGCGGAAACGGCTTCTTCCGCGTGGTCGAGCGTGGTGGCGTATTCTGGCTCGTCGATCCTGACGGCGGTCGCTTCCTCTCAAAGGGGGTCAATACAGTCCGTTTCGATCAGGATCGCATCGGCCGCACCGACCGCGTGCCTTACGCCGAGGCTTGTCGCGCCAAGTATGGCAGCCTGCAGATCTGGCGCGCCGCTGTGTCTGATCGGCTGGCAAGCTGGAGATTCAACACGGTCGGCTGCTGGTCAGACGAACTCGTCGCCAGTTCGGGATCGCAATTGCTGGCGACCACGCCGACCGCGGAGCTCGGCGCATCCTTTCGCCTGCATCGTCGCGATCAGATCTTTCCGGATGTCTTCGATGCGGAGTTTTCGGCGCATATCCACGCAAGCGCCGATCTTCGTTGCAGGCACCGGCGCAATGATCCCGGCTTGCTCGGCACCTTCATCGACAACGAACTCTACTGGTCGCCCGATTGGCGAGGCACAGACGAGCTCCTGACGCTGTTCCTGAACCTGCCGTTTCGCCGACCAGGCCGGGTTGCCGCCATCTCGGCTCTGCACGCGCATTATCGGGATTTTGCTCAGTTCAATGCGATATGGCGTACGCAGGCGCGATCATGGGACGAGCTCGACCGGATCGAACATGTTGTGGCGCCGTTCGTCAGGCTTCGACCCGGCGTCCTGAACGACGCGCTCGAGACGAAGGCCAATCTGGCAGATCCTGCCCGCGAGGCATTCTCAGCGGATTGCGATGCCTTCGTGGCCGTCGTGGCGGACAAGTATTTCGAACTGTGCGTCTCGGCAATCAAAACGGCCGACCCCAATCATCTCGTGCTCGGATCCCGATTCGGCTATCAACCGCCGGCTGGCGTTATTGCAGCAGCCGGCCGCCATCTCGACGTGATCTCCTTCAATTGCTACGAGCTCGACCCCGGACCGCTCGTTGACGCCTATGCTGCCACCGGCAAGCCATGCCTGATCTCCGAATTCTCCTTCCGGGGTGATGACGCGGGCCTGCCAAATACCAAAGGGGCGGGGCCAAGGCTCGCTACTCAGCTCGATCGGTCCCGGGCTTTCGAGGGCTACGTTGCGGCCGCCCTCAGCAAGCCGAATGTGGTCGGCTATCACTGGTTCGAGCATGCCGATCAGCCGGCACAAGGGCGCTTTGATGGTGAGGATTCGAATTTCGGAACGGTGACCATCGACGACCAAGTCTATGACGAGCTGACGAAGACGATGATCGAGGTGAACGCTGCCGCAGAGCGTATTCATTCCGCTGCCGTTCCGGCCGTGGTCTGAACCGCCCGGCGATGCGTCACGTCGCGGATTTTGGCGGATTGGCTTCGGCGTCCGCCACCACAGCCATGGTGCGAAACACGCTCGAAGGATTGACGCTGATCGAATCGACCCCAAGCCGGGTCAAATATCTCGCGATCTCCGGATAGTTCGCAGGCGCTTCGCCGCAAATCCCGATATGGCGACCGTTGCGTTTCGCGCCGACTATCGCCAGCCGGAACATCTCCAGCATTCCGGGATCGCGTTCGTCGAAGTCGAAGGCCACGATATCGGAATCCCGGTCCACCCCCAGCGTGAGCTGGGTGAGGTCGTTGGAGCCGATCGAAAAGCCGTCGAACAACCGGGAAAACGCGTCGATCTGGATGACATTATTTGGGATCTCGCACATAACGTAAATCTCGAGACCGTCTTCACCGCGCTTCAGTCCGTTGACAGCCATCGTCGCGATCACGCGTTCGCCCTCCTGGACGGTTCGGCAGAACGGCACCATCACGCGGAGATTGGAAAGGCCCATCTCTTTGCGCACGAGGCGCAGCGCGGCGCACTCCAAGGCAAAACCTTCGAGATAGGCGGGATGACTGTAGCGGGAGGCCCCCCGGAAGCCCAGCATCGGGTTGTCCTCCCTGGGCTCGAAATTGTCCCCGCCAAGCAGCCTGGCGTATTCGTTGGTCTTGAAATCGGAAAGCCGTACGATCACCGGCTTGGGATAGAAGGCTGCGGCGATGGTACCGATGCCTTCCGCCAAGCGCTGAACAAAAAAGTCCGCCGGAGTCTTGAAACCCCTGACAAGGCGCACGATCTCGGCCCGCGCCTTGGCTGATTTTATCTTGTCCGGCTTGAGCAATGCCATGGGGTGGACGCCGATATGCGCGCTGATGATGAACTCCATCCGGGCGAGGCCAACTCCTGCCTGTGGCTGCATCGCCGTGCGGAACGCCATCTCAGGCGTTCCGACATTCACCATGATGGCCGTGCGCGGTTGCCGAAGCTCGCTCACGGACGTCTTGGTCACGTCAAACGCAACCTTTCCCTGATAGACGCGTCCCACATCGCCTTCGGAGCAGCAGATCGTAACCTCGGTTCCGCTCTTGATCCTTTCTGTCGCGAGAGTGGCTCCTACCACGGCGGGAATGCCCAGTTCCCGGGCGATGATCGCCGCATGGCAGGTCCGTCCGCCCTTATCGGTAATGATTCCGGCCGCAATCTTCATGACCGGCTCCCAATCGGGACTGGTGGCGGACGCCACCAGGATTTCGCCCGGCCTGAAGGCAGCGAGATCGCGCGCAGACACGACGCGGCGTGTACGTCCTGAAGCGATTTTCTCTCCGACCGCTCGCCCCTCGACGATGACCGAGCCGCGTTCCCTCAGATTATAAATCTCGTACACGTCCGCCGAACGCCGCGAGGCAACGGTCTCAGGTCGCGCCTGAATGATATAAAGCTTTCCGTCAGCGCCATCCTTAGCCCATTCGATATCCATCGGCATCGCCGCGCCGGCGTGTTCGGAGTAGTGGGCCTCGATCCGGACGGCGATCTCGGCAAGGCTGAGCACTTCCGGGTCGGAGATGCAGAACTTTTGGCGCTCAGATTGCGAAACTTTGCGGGTGAGGGTTGCATGATCAGCGCCCCGTTTGCCGTAGATCATGCGAATCTGCTTGGCTCCGAGCCGGCGCCGCAGCACGTGGCGGTATCCCTCGCGTAGCGTCGGCTTGTGGACGTAAAATTCGTCCGGATCGACCTGGCCCTGCACGATGGTCTCGCCGAGACCGTAACAGCCCGTGACGAAGACGACGTCACGAAATCCGGATTCGGTATCGAGCGTGAAGATTACGCCGCTGGCCGCCAGATCGGATCGAACCATCTTCATCACGGCGACCGAAAGCGCGACCTTGAAATGATCGAATCCGTTGTCGATCCGGTAAGAGATCGCGCGATCGGTGAAGATGGAGGCGAAGCAGCGGCGGCAAGCTTCGAGCAAGTCGTCTGGCCCGCGTACATTGAGAAAGCTTTCATGCTGCCCTGCAAAGCTCGCTGTCGGCAGGTCCTCGGCGGTCGCAGAACTGCGCACGGCGACCGCAATTCCCGCCCCGGCTTCGCGCTCGAGCTGCTGGTAGGCGTCCACGACCTGCTTGCGAAGGAGGGGTGTGTCCGTCGCCTCGTATATGAGCGCACGAGCCTTCGCCGCGTTTTTGGTGAGCTGTCTGATGTTGCTCTTGTCGATCGCATCGAGGAGCCGATGCAGATCGCCCGCAACGTTGTCGCGCGCCAGCGCTTCGCGATAGGCGTCGGCGGTGATCGCAAAGCCGTTCGGGACCGCAATTCCCTGGGACGAGAGCGCCGAGTACAGTTCGCCCAGGGAGGCGGTCTTGCCTCCGACCAAGCCCACGTCGGCCAAGCCGATCTCATGAAACGATCTAATATACCCGGTCATGAAGGCAGCAGATCATGTCGCAGCATTCCGGGCTTGAGCCAAGTCAAGTTGTCCCTGCAGGTCAATAGACGAAGGCGGGAGTTTCCAGCAGGTGGTCATTCACCGCCACCACGCCTGGGATCGCTTCTGCGGCAACGCGAACGGCCGTACGTTCGGCGAGCGATGGCGCGAAGCCCCAGATATCGATCACACCATTCTGCACGGTCGCATTCAAATTGAACGTATGTGCCCATGGCTGCTTCCTGATTTCCTCGAAGAATCGCTTTCGGATGGCTGAATCCGGCAGCGATATCTCGAGCTTTGGCCTGGCGCTTGCGACCGCCTGGAGCAAGTTGGCTCGGCTGACGATTCCAATGAGCTGGCCTTCCCCGTTGACGATAGGAACGCGTTTGATCTTACGCTCTTCGAGAAGCATCGCGATCTCATACAGGGGCGTCTCGGGTGCAGCAGTCGCTATATCCTGCGTCATGATATCCTGTACCTTGATCGAGTGCGATTTGACATAGTCGGTCGCGAGTTGGGCGTCGCCGATCAACAGGCGCAACCACCAGGAGGAAGAGCGTTCGGTCGCGCTCTCGGCCCTGTGCAGCAAATCACCTTCGCTCACGATTCCGAGAACCTTGTTGTCGGCATCGACGACCGGTACGGCGCTGATCCGACGCTCCAGCAGCATTTGCGCGACTTGGCGGACGGTTGCGGTCGGTCCCACGGTAATTACCGGTGATACCATCACGTCTCGTGCTTGCATGGCAAACCTCCATATCGCCGTACAGGTCTGGACGATCTTGTCGGATCGCGAGTCGCCTGGTTTGATCGGGATCAAGCGGCGCAGCCTGCCAGGCGAAAGGAGCGGAGACGACCACCCCCGTCGCCTGTCACATCGGCGGCAGGCGAAACCGGCTTGTTTGATTTCAGTCAATCGTCTCGCCGATCATGGGCCGATAAAGGGGCGTCGCATACTTTGCCGGAGCATTATCATGTCTGTCGCAAGCGTCATGGTCTACGTCGATTCGGAACAGCAGGAGGCAGGACAAGTCGCCGTTGCGAGGGGTATCGCGAGGACGTTCGAAGCGGCCGTCCTGGGTGTTTCCGCGGTGGCTGTGGAGCCTCCCTTTGTGGCGGAAGGTGTCATCATCGAGCAGACCGCCGAGGAAGACATCAAGCGCATAAAAGCAACGCTTTCCGCAAAAGAGGCTTGGTTCAAGAGGGTGCTCGGCACGGCGGGTGAGACGGCCGAATGGCGCTGGGCGCTCGATTATCCGACCGACTTTTTGGTCGAGCAGGCCCGCGCGGCGGACCTGGTGATCCTCAAGCGCAGGCCGCACACGTCAAGCCACTCTCATTTTTTCGATCCCGCCGGCGCCATGCTACGGATGGGACGACCGACGTTATCGGTGCCGGAAAGCGTAACGGAGTTGTCCGGTGACCGCATCGTGGTCGGTTGGAAGGATACACGGGAGGCGCGCCTCGCTGTTCGCGACGCGATGCCATTTCTGACCAGGGCTTCGCAGGTCACAATCGCGGAAATCTGCACGCCGAGCGATCAGGATGCGGCTCGTAAGCGCGTACGCGACGTGGCTGGTTATCTTCAGCGGCATGGAGTGCAGTGCCAGCACGAGATTCGTGTTCATACGGCGGAGCCGGACGGAGGCTATCTCGTTCGGTTGGCGTCCGAGCTTGGCGCCGACCTTATTGTCACCGGCGGCTATGGACATAGTCGATTGGGAGAATGGATCTTTGGAGGCATGACACTGAGCCTGTTGCAACAGGCGCCGGTCTGCCTGCTGATGTCGCATTGAGACCAGCGCAACAGGGGAGTGCGTGATGAACAAGAATCGTCAAACGGCGCAGGAAAGCGCGGCTGAGCAGAAACCAGAGCTACCCGCATCCAATCGTGATGAGCAGGTGATCGTAACTGGGCAGGAGGATCGCGCGATCAAGGAAGCCCTGGAAGACGACGAGGTGCGTGAAATGCTGAAGCTGTATAACCGGGGCAAGCATCTGTAGGCCGCGACCGCAGCCCCGAGAGAACGCGTCGAAAATGCCCTTCGAAGAAAGCGGTCGTTGCACGAGCCATCCAAGCGTGGTCGCCTCGAGGCTGCGGATGTGCATTCAATTCCGATCGGCCGCCTGTCGGTGGCGTTGACCGCGCGTGTGACCCGCTCGTGCTCATCACCGTCGGCGAGGCTGCGACAGTCGCAGCCTCACCTCGGCGGAGGCGTTCAGGCGGCTTTTACATTGATGGTCTTGGCCGGCTTCTGGGCTTCTTCGGTCTTCGGCAAGACAACCTTGAGCACGCCGTTCTTGAACGTCGCCTCGATCTTGTCGGCATTGACGCCGTCCGGCAGTGCGAAGTAACGCTCGAAGGAGCCATAGCGGCGCTCGGAGACGTAATAGTCCTTCTTCTTCTCTTCAGTCTCTTCCTTCTTTTCGCCGCGGATGGTGAGACCGCCATTGACGAGCTTGACGTCGATGTTCTTCTCGTCGAGACCGGGAAGCTCCGCCGTGATCTCGTAAGCCTTGTCGCTCTCGGCAATATCAACGGCTGGTGCGTTGAAGTTCTTGGACAGATCACGCTCCAGCCGAGCGAGCGACGGGAATGGCCGCTTCCAGAAGCCGTTGCCGAAGTCGTCGAAGATCTGATCGATTTCGTTTCTCAGCGCCTGAAATGGCTGCCATGCCGTGCCAGCAGCTGCGGGCGCAGTGGATGTCTTGGTGACGGGTAGCTTGGTCTCGGTTGCCATGATCATCTTCTCCTGAGAGGTTGACCATATCGGTCACCGGAAAGAATAGTCATGGCTGTGGCGCGCTGGTTGATTTCCCTCAAAAGTCTACAGCAATTCCGGCAAGTTCCAGATGATCGTATTGTCGATCTTCCGGCGTTGAAAAATGATGTAGCTGGGGCGTGCCCTACATCGCCATGTCGTGCTCTGCCAAGCGCTCACGCTTCGGTTCCGGAAGTTCCGTCATCGTCGCTTCCGTCAGAAGCAGGACGCTTGCCACCGAGACGGCGTTTTCAAGCGCGGTCCGTACGACTTTGACGGGGTCGACAATGCCGGATTCGACGAGATCGACATAGACCTTGCGGGCAGCATCGAAACCGAAATTTCCCTCGCTGCCGAGCATCCGCGCGACCACGACGCCGCCGTCGGTAGCAGAATTCTCGGCAATCTGACGGGCCGGTGCTTCGAGTGCTCGCCTCAGGATTTGAACACCAGTGCGTTCGTCTCCCTCGCAAGCAGCTTCTTCCTTGGCTATGGCCGCAACCGTTCGAAGCAGCGCAAGTCCGCCGCCAGGTACGATGCCTTCTGCAACCGCTGCCTTGGTGGAGCTGATGGCATCGTCGAGGGCCTCCTTCTTCGCCTTCATCTCGGCTTCGGTCGGTGCCCCGACCCGGATCACGGCGACGCCGCCGGACAGCCGGGCCAAACGTTCCTCGAGCTTCTCCCGGTCGTAGTCGCTGGTGGTCTTCTCGATTTCGACCCGAATCTGCGCAACCCGCGCGTCGATGCGCGAACGATCGCCGCCGCTGCCGATCAGGGTGGTGTTCTCCTTGTCGGCAACCACGCGCGAGGCGCGGCCGAGCTGCTGCAGGGTAGCACTTTCGAGCTTCAAGCCGATCTCTTCCGAGATCACTTGTGCGCCGGTTAGAATCGCTATGTCTTCCAGCATGGCTTTGCGCCGATCGCCGAACCCAGGTGCCTTGACCGCGCAGGCCTTGAGCACGCCACGTAGCTGGTTGACGATGAGAGTCGCTAGAGCTTCGCCCTCGATGTCTTCGGCGATGATCAGGAGCGATCGGCCGCTCTTGGCAACTTGCTCGAGGACGGGAACGAGGTCGCGCAGTGCTCCGATCTTGTGGTCGCAGAGTAGGACGTACGGATCCTCCAGCACCGATTCCATCCGGTCGGCATCGGTGACGAAGTAAGGGGACAGGAAGCCACGATCGAATTTCATCCCTTCGACGACGTCGAGGAGGGTTTCGGTTGTCTTGGATTCTTCCACCGAAATTACACCATCACCGCCAACCTTTTCGATCGCGTCGGCGACCAGCTCACCGATGGAGGTATCGTTGTGGGCCGAAATCGTCGCGACCTGAGCCCTTTCGGCTCTCGTCTTCACCGGTTTTGCCATCGCGCGCAGCGCAGCGATCGCGGCCTGTGTGCCTCGATCCAGGCCACGCTTCAGGTCGATCGCGCTCGCGCCGGCAACAACGTTACGAACTCCATCCGACAAGATCGCATGCGCAAGGATAGTCGAGGTGCTGGTGCCATCTCCGACGACATCACCCGTCTTTTCGGCGGCCTGGCGAAGAACCTGGGCGCCAAGGTTCTCCTCGGCGTCCTTGAGATCGAACTCCTTCGCGATTGTGACGCCATCGTTGCAGACGATCGGCGCTCCCCATCCTTTCTGGATCAGAACAGATTTTGACTTCGGGCCGAGCGTAACGCGCACCGCGTCCGCGAGGAGGGAAGCGCCGCGCAGGACCTTCTCGCGCGCGGCTGAATGGAACAGAACTTGTTTGTGTGCCATTGAAATGCCTCGGGTGTGCTGCGGTTTGCGGATATTTCGCTGCACAGTGTGTACGACTGTATTTGGCAGCGATTGATCTCGGTCAACAGGGGGCAATGTCGATGTTGTGGTTTCCACCCGTGTTGGTGACCGAGTTGACCTGAATCAATCCGACGCAGCCGTCTCCCATTACCAATTGAGTGTGAGCTGATGTTGACGGGAGGGACAGTTGGAGTCAGGTCAAGGGTCGCGGAAGCAGACCGTCGCGATGGCCATCATCTTCGCCGGCAGCATGTTGCTCGTTGCCCTGCAATTCCTTTTCGCAACCTATAATTCGATCGAGACTATTCCCTACAGCCAGTTTGAGCAGCTGCTCGCCCAGGAAAAGATCGCCGAGGTATCCGTGGGGCCGGATACCATCCAGGGAAAACTGAAGGAGCAGCTCCCGAGCGGAAAGTCCGCGTTCGTCACGGCGCGAGTTGATATGTCCCTGGCAGATAAGTTGGCGCAGAAGGGCGTGAGCGTCACTGGCGTTCCCGGCAGCGGAGCATTGCAAAGCCTGTTGTCCTGGATCTTCCCGGTCGTCGTCTTTGTCGTGATCTGGTACTGGATCGGACGCGGCATGACCGGCCGGCAAGGGTTCGGCGGACTCATGGCGATCGGTAAATCGCGCGCCAAAGTCTATGCCGAGAAGGACATCAAGGTGACCTTCGCCGACGTCGCCGGGGTTGATGACGCGAAGTTCGAGCTTCAGGAGGTGGTTTCGTTCCTCAGGGATCCCGGGAGCTACGGCCGCTTGGGTGCGCATGTGCCGAAGGGCATTCTGCTGGTGGGACCGCCTGGAACCGGCAAGACGTTACTGGCCCGCGCTGTTGCGGGCGAAGCTGGCGTTCCGTTCTTCTCGATTTCGGGCTCCGAATTCGTTGAGATGTTCGTCGGCGTGGGCGCCGCGCGCGTGCGGGACCTGTTCGAGCAAGCCCGTAAGGCTGCCCCATGCATCATCTTCGTCGACGAGCTCGACGCGCTTGGACGTAGCCGCGGGCCGCTGTCGTTCTCGAGCCACGACGAGAAGGAACAGACCCTCAACCAGCTCCTGTCAGAGCTTGACGGCTTCGATCCGAGCGTCGGCGTGATCCTGCTGGCAGCGACCAATCGTCCCGAAATCCTGGATCCCGCACTGCTACGGGCAGGACGGTTTGACCGGCAGGTCCTCGTCGACCGGCCGGACAAGACGGGGCGCATTGCCATTCTCAGGGTGCACGTCCGCAAGATCCGGATGGGCGAGGAAGTCGATCTGGAGAAAGTGGCCGGCCTCACAACCGGCTTTACCGGAGCTGATCTTGCCAATCTCGTCAATGAAGCCGCGATAGCTGCGACCCGGCGGGGCGCCGCCGAGGTCTCTTTCGTTGATTTCGTCGCCGCGATCGAGCGGATCGTCGCCGGAGTGGAAAAGAAGAGCAGGGTGCTCGGCAAGGAGGAGCGGCGTAGGGTCGCATATCACGAGATGGGCCATGCTCTCGTGGCAGCGAGCCTGCCGGGGGTCGATCCGGTGCAGAAAGTATCGATCATCCCGCGCGGAATCGGTGCGCTGGGCTACACCATTCAACGTCCCACCGAAGACAGGTTCTTGCTGACGATTGAAGAGCTGAAGAACCGTATCGCGGTGCTGATGGGTGGACGTGCGTCGGAGCGCCTGATTTTCGATGGTGCGATTTCGACCGGGGCCGCCGACGATCTTCAACGTGCGACCGAGGTGGCCATTGAGATGGTGACCAAATACGGCATGGACGAGACGGTCGGGCAGCGCACCTATGCCCCCAAACCCCAGGCATTTCTCGCGGCCCAGGATGCGGTCGTTACTGCCGCTGAAGCCACCGGCCGCGAGATCGATCTTGCTGTGCGCAATTTGATCGAGGATGGTGATCGTCGTGCCCGCGATATCCTGCAGCGACGCCGCGCCGACCTTGACGCCGGTGTCGAACTGTTGATTGCAAATGAAACCGTGACCGCAGAGCAGTTTACGCCGCTACTCGGCAAGAGCATCGAAAAGAACGAATCCATCGCTGCCTGATCGCAACCGACCCGGCCACCATCTACTCAGCAGTTCGCAGCTTGGTGTCACGTTGCCAGCGCGACTTCCGTCCCCTCTCAAGCGGGCCGTGATCCGATTCTGTGGCGAAGGCGGTGGCAGAAATCATCCAGTACCGTGTGAACATTCTCAAGGTGGATCAGGCGTCTTTCCGCGTCTTCCCGCTCTGACGTGCCGAGGGCGAGAGAATCGCGGCGGGAGGCTGCTTGTGCGACCAATTGGCGGCTCCCTGCAACTTTGGTTTCTGCAAACTCCAGATGTTCGCCGTCCTCGCCGAGCTTGTCGAGCTCAGCGATAAGCAGTGCGATAGTGGTACTTCGGCGCTGCGTCGTGAGGTTCGTGTCTTTCAAAATCTCCAGGTAGTGATCGACGTTTGCCCGGGCGACGTACCTATGCATGGTGTGCTCCCCCGCTACGCGCAACTGTTAAATGTTACCACCAACGGATGGGGCGGCTAAATCGGATCAGGTGTAGATGGCGGTATTATGATGCGGAATTGGCTCCGGCAACCTACGTGATCTTCCTGAGTTGATGTTCGGGCGGGGGAGAGACAGGTCTGTGTAACGGAGCTTCCATGTCCAACATCCTGTTTCGCTGCCCCAATACGGGCATGAACGTTCAACGTCCCATCAGTGAGCCCGCCTCAGGCACGTCCGCCGGCGCGGTCGCGGTCGTGGATTGCCCGGCTTGCGCGCGGATTCATTTGATCAATGTGTCGACAGGTGAATTGTCGCGCGATGTCCGGAGCAGATGATGATCGAGATGTCCGTTGATCCCGATCAAGCCGAGCCTGGGAGAGGTGGCTAGTATCTTCTGGCGTAACTGGCCCACGACTACGCCCCCCAAGCCGCCGCCGAGGCCCATTCCCCAAGGCTCTCGGCGGCCTTTTTGCTTCTTGGGATGGGATAACCCGTTTCGCCGTCAGCCGCAGGACTGATATGATGCGCATGTACTACTTCGACATGAAGGACGGCGTTCCGGTTCGGGACGAAGCCGGCCTGGCGCTGGTGAGTGATGGCGCGGCCATTGCACACAGCAAGCGTCTTGCGGACAAGGTGCGCAAAGAAAAACCCTCAGGGAATCCGGATCTTCGGATTGTCGTTATCGATGAAAGCGGCCGAGAGGTCCACCACGAACACGTCTATCCGCGGTGACCAGTGCGACTGTTGCGACCGTGGCTCATCAGAAGATTTGGTTAAGGGTTCGAGACGCTGTGCGCTACCAATGGCCACGATCACTTCTGATGGATGGAGACCGCCGTCTTTTTCGACTACGTCGAGACTCCGAATAGCTTGCGCACTGCGGAGATGTTCGTTCTCTATCATTCAGGTGTTGATGCGATGGTCCGAAGGTCTGCCAGCCGAGCGATGGAGTGGGCCGCAAGCTGCTGGGCCAGCTCCAATCGCGACGGGTCGACGGCTTTGTCGGCCTCATCCAGATAAATCGAGGACAATTGCTCCGCGCGGCGAAGCGCGCGACGCTTGATCTCGTCGAACGCTTCAGCGCGCGGCAATGCGTCGTTTGCCTCGGACATCTGTGAGCCGTCCCCAATCAGGGACAGGAGGTGTCTTCGCTGCGGCGCGGGTGCGTCCTGCGACCATCGAAAGATGTCCTTGAGAAGAAGGCTTTCAAGCAGCGCCGCCGAAGACAGCTCGGTGGCTCCGGGCGCGTCTCCCGCAAGAGCGTCTCTTCGCTCAGCCCGCCATGCCAATCGGCGTTCGCGTCGAAGCAGATTACCATCGCGCAGCGCCTCGCGAGCCATACTCTCAGCGGCGGTACGTACGATTCCGATGTCAGCGCGTGCTGCAATATAAGTCCAAAATATGAAGGCACGTTCGCGGTGCCGGACCGCCAGGGCCCATGCGCCATAGGCGGCCGAGAGAAGCGAGTTCTCGATGTCTGAAAGCTCTTCCGCGAGAACCAGCTCCATCGGCATCCAGCGGAGATCGGCCTGAGCCGGCGCGCGTCCGATAGCCGCGATACAGGCTTTTTCGATTGCTTCGGCGCGTTCCTCTTCGCGTTGACTCAACGCTTCGAACACGCGACGGACGGGCGCGAAGGCCTCGTCGCTGGCTGCGGCGAGCTTGCCATAACGCTGCGCAGCTCTTTCGGTCAGTGTAAGTGCGATCGAATAGAGTTCGCCGATGTTCCGGACGGGAGCGGGCGGTTCTATTGCCAATAGGGGTTCGCTGCGCATCTTCAGTTCCAATCAGATTGTAAAGTTTGACCTGATCTGGATCGCGTCAGTTTGAGATAGCTCAAAATCGAGCCCAGTCGCGCTTGTTAGAAGGAGTGGGACTCAGAACAACGGCGTTCTGCTAACTGAAAGCAGCGCCCTTGCGTGAATTCTTCAACATCCGTCTGTTCTTAGGGTTTGCCTTGGCCATTGTTGGCTGGATCGGCTTCGGCTGTCCGGCTCACGCCGCTGGTAGGTTGAGCGACTATCTGTCGAAGGCGCAGCCGGGCGAACTGGTTCCCGGTGCGAACAGGCTGGGAGCGATGCAGGGCGATCCGGCGATCGCACCGGCATACAAAGATGACCTGCTTCTCGGGTTCGTCTACCTGAATTCGGACTTCGCCAACGCAATCGGGTATTCCGGCAAACCGATTCAGCTCCTGATCGGGATCAACCCGAGGGGTGTCCTGACCGGCCTGAAGCTGGTTGAGCACAAGGAGCCCATCGTCCTAGTGGGCATTCCGGAAAAGCGCATCCTGGAAGCCGTCAACAAATTGATCGGCACCGACATGGAACCTGTCGTGCGCGGGGCGGTCCCCGCGCCGCAGGTCGATATTGTGAGTGGCGCGACGGTCACTGTTCTGGTGATGGGGGACAGCATCGTCCGCTCCGCGACGAAGCTCATCAAGAGCGGTCGTCTCGGTACACAAGGCAATGCGCAGGCCGGCACTGCGCCCCAGTCTACCAAGACGATTGATCCCGGTAAGAGCGAGACCCGAGACTGGCAAGGCTTGCTCGGTGACGGCTCAGTTCGCCGCCTGACCATGACCCTTGCCGATGTCAACCAGGCCTTCGAGAAATCCGGCAACGCGGGCGCGGTGGCCCATCCCGAAGAGGGAGATCCTGGCAACATCTTCATCGACCTCTATGTTGCCGACGTCGCGGTGCCGACGATCGGCCGCAGCCTGCTCGGCAAAGATGGATACGAGCGCCTGACTGCAAGGCTCAAGCCGGGCCAGCAGGCTCTCGTCGTTGCTGGGACAGGCCGCTACTCCTTCAAGGGAGCCGCCTACGTGCGCGGTGGGATATTCGATCGGATCGAGTTGATCCAGGAGACCAACAGCACCCGATTTCGCGATCGCGACCACACCCGGCTGGGGAGCCTCGAAGCCGAGGGCGCACCCGACCTTCCGGAGATCGCCCTTTTCGTCGTGCCGGCTGAGTTCAATTTCGATCCAACCGAACCATGGACGCTGCAACTGCTCGTGCAGCGCGTGGTGGGCACGCGTGACAAGGCATGGGTAACCTTTGAACTGGGATATGCGCTGCCCGACGCCTACGTAAAGCGCGAGCCGGTGGCGCAACCGCCCGCCGCATCGCCGGCAAAGATACCGGAAGCGACTGCAAATCGGCGCGGTGCTGCTCCTCCGCCTGCCGAAGACGAGCCGCTGTGGATGAAGATCTGGCGAGGCAACATCGTCAAGATCGGCGTGACGGTCTTCGCGCTGGGCGCGCTCACGCTGATCTTCTTCTTTCAGAATCAACTCGTGCGGCGCCCAAACGTCTACACCTGGGTGCGCCGGGCCTACCTCGCGTTCATCCTGGTTTGGCTGGGCTGGTATGCGAATGCTCAGCTGTCGGTTGTCAACGTTCTGACGTTCGCCAATTCACTGTTGACAGGCTTCAGCTGGGAATACTTCCTCTCCGCACCGCTGATCTTCCTGCTGTGGTGCTCGGTCGCTGCCGGCCTTCTGTTCTGGGGGCGCGGTCCATTCTGTGGCTGGCTGTGTCCGTTCGGCGCGTTGCAGGAACTAATCAACAACGTCGCACAAGCGCTGAAGATACCGCAATATCGATTGCCATGGGGTCTTCATGAGCGGCTGTGGCCACTCAAGTACATCATCTTCCTCGCCCTTTTCGGCATGTCGTTGTATTCGACCGCATTCGCCGAGCAGCTTGCGGAGGTCGAGCCCTTCAAGACGGCGATCATCCTGAAGTTCGCGCGCGAATGGCCGTTCGTCATCTACGCCCTGACACTTCTGTCGGCCGGATTGTTCGTCGAGCGCTTTTTCTGCCGCTACATGTGCCCGCTTGGTGCGGCACTGGCGATTCCGGGGCGTATCCGCATGTTCGAATGGCTGCGCCGCTGGCCTGAATGCGGCTCGCCCTGTCAGCGCTGCGCCAACGACTGCCCGGTGCAGGCGATCCATCCTGAAGGGCATATCAACGTCAATGAATGCATCTACTGCATGCACTGCCAGGAACTCTACTTCGACGACCACCGCTGCCCGCACATGATCCAGGTGCGGCTGAAGCGCGAGAAGCGCGAAGCACTCTCGTCTCAGTCGATGCGCAGTGGCGGCAAAGGCCCGAGCACGATCATCACCGCGGGCGGCAAGCCGGTCGAGCTGCCGCGCGTGGAAGCTATCACCCCACCGCCAACTTGATGACCCAGGAGGCTATCATGAGTGAGAACAAGAATGGAAAATCCGTCAGCCGACGCACGTTGTTGGGGACCACGGCTGCGGCTGCCGGTGTAGGCATTGCAGGCGGGGTCGGCCTGTCGAGCGACGGCCGCGGCCTCGTTGCGGCTGCGGACGCGCAGACCAACGCGGCACCAAGGGCGCCGGCGGCGCGGACCGCGGTGCAAAAGACCGAGGTGGCGCCAGGCGAATTGGACGAATACTACGTGTTCTTTTCCAGCGGCCAATCCGGCGAAATGCGCATCGTTGGCTTGCCCTCGATGCGCGAACTGATGCGCGTTCCCGTGTTCAATCGCTGCAGCGCTACGGGATGGGGACTGACCAATGAAAGTCTGAAGGTGCTGACTGAAGGGTTGCAGCCAACGACCCGCGAATTGCTCAAGAACCGCGGCGGCACGTTCATGAACGGCGATCTGCATCACCCGCATATCTCGTTTACCGATGGTACCTATGACGGCCGATACGCCTTTATGAACGACAAGGCCAATACCCGGGTCGCGCGTGTGCGCCTTGACGTGATGAAGTGCGACAAAATCATTGAGCTGCCTAACCAGCATACCGTCCATGGTCTTCGAGTGCAAAAGTATCCCCGCACAGGATACGTGTTCTGCAACGGTGAGGACGGCGTACCGCTCCCGAACGACGGCAAGGTGCTCGACAAGCCGAAGGAATACCATGCGATCTTCACGGCTCTGGACGGCGATACCATGAAAGTGGCCTGGCAGGTGATCGTCGACGGCAATCTCGACAACGTCGATGCCGACTACCAGGGCAAATACGCATTCTCGACTTGCTACAATTCGGAGGAAGGCGTGAATCTGGCCGAGATGACGGCCAAGGAGCAGGATTGGGTCGTTATCTTCAACCTCAAGCGGATCGAAGAGGGCGTAAAAAAGGGCGACTTCAAGGAAATGAACGGCGTTCCGGTGCTCGATGGCCGCAAGGGCTCGCCCTACACGCGCTACGTCCCGGTCTCGAACAATCCGCACGGCATGAACACCGCGCCCGATGGTATCCATATCGTCGCGGCTGGAAAGCTGTCGCCGACCGTCACGGTGATGGACGTCCGGCTGTTCGATCAGTTGTTCGACGACAAGATCAAGCCGCGCGACGTCGTCGTGGCCGAACCAGAACTTGGCCTCGGACCACTGCATACCGCCTATGATGGCAAAGGCAACGCCTACACGACGCTGTTCCTCGACAGCCAAGTCTGCAAGTGGAACATCGACCTCGCAAAACGCGCCTTCAAGGGCGAGAAGGTCGATCCCATCATCCAGAAGCTCGACGTTCACTATCAGCCTGGTCACAACCACTCCTCCATGGGCCAGACCAAGGAAGCCGACGGAAAGTGGCTCATCTCCCTGAACAAGTTCTCCAAGGACCGCTTTCTCAATGTCGGTCCGCTGAAGCCGGAGAACGATCAGCTGATCGACATATCGGGTGACAAGATGATTCTCGTCCACGACGGTCCGAGCTTCGCCGAGCCGCACGATGCAACGATCGTTCATCGCTCCAAGATCAACCCGATCTCGATCTGGGACCGAGCCGATCCGATGTTCGCGGATGCGGTGAGGCAGGCGAAGGCCGACGGGGTCGATCTCGAAGCTGACTCCAAGGTGGTCCGCGACGGCAACAAGGTCCGTGTCTACATGACGTCGACCGCGCCCGCGTTCGGCCTCGAGACCTTCCAGGTCAAGCAGGGCGATCAGGTGACCGTCTATGTCACCAACATCGACGCCGTAGAGGACCTGACTCACGGCTTCTGCATCGTGAACTACGGCATCCAGATGGAGGTTGCGCCGATGGCGACAGCCTCGGTCTCGTTCACCGCGGATAGGCCCGGCGTGTACTGGTATTACTGCTCCTGGTTCTGTCATGCCATGCATATGGAGATGAAGGGCCGGATGTTTGTCGAACCCAAGATGGTCTGAACGAGGACAGAACGTGCGCCTCCTGCAACGACTCATTCCGGCGGCTATCGTTGCCGCCGGGGTTCTTGGTTCCGCCACCGCGGCGGAGCTGAAAGCTGTCGCGGACCAGCCGCTCCAGGCGGTGCTGGACCGCGCGCAGGAAGGCGACGTCGTCAAGCTAGAGCCCGGCCTTTACAAGGGTGGGATCACGATTGACCGTCGGCTCGTCTTGACTGGAGGATCTGATGCCGTACTCAGTGGTGTCGGTTCCGGCAATGTCATTACTGTGGCCGCACCGGAAGTCACCATCCGCGGCATCACCATCAGGGACTCCGGCCGCGATCTTCAGGCCATGAATTCAGGGATATTTCTCGAGAAGACCGCAGAGCGTGCGGTGATCGAAAACAACCGCCTGGAAGGAAACCTGTTCGGCATCTATGTTCACGGCGCAGCAGGCTCTCGCGTCGAGCGCAACGTCATCGAAGGATTGCGCGAGGGCCGCCGCAGCGAGAGCGGGAATGGCGTGTCGCTCTGGAACGCGCCTGACGTCACCATCGCGGAAAACACCTTCCGTTATGGCCGAGACGGCATCTTCACGATCAGCAGCCGCAAGGACCATTTCATCAACAACCGTTTCGAGCAGGTGCGCTTCGCGGTGCACTACATGTACACCAACGACAGCGAGGTCCTCGGCAACGTTTCCATCCGTAATACCGTGGGCTATGCCATCATGTATTCGAACCGACTGGTGATCCGGAACAACATCTCGGATCGCGACCGGGACTACGGGATACTGTTCAACTACGCCAACTACGCCGAGATCGACGGCAACCGAGTCGTTGGCGGACCGCTGGAAAATAATGTTGCAGTCAGCAGCGAAGGTGCGCCAGATGAAAAGGAGATGGTCCTCGACATAACGCCGACGCGTGACGTCCGCAGCGGGCCGGAAAAGTGTGTGTTCATCTACAACACCAACCACAACAAGTTCCGCAATAACTGGTTCGAACACTGCGGCATCGGCGTCCACTTCACCGCCGGCTCGGAAGGTAACGAGATTTCCGGCAATGCCTTCGTCGGCAATCGCAACCAGGTGAAATACGTCGGTACGCGCGATCTCGACTGGTCAAAGGGTGGTCGTGGCAATTACTGGAGCGACAACCCGGCGTTCGACCTGAACGGTGACGGGATTGCCGACACCGCTTATCGGCCCAATGATCTGGTCGATCGCGTGCTGTGGACGGCGCCGTCCGCCAAAGTCTTGATCAACAGCCCGGCGGTGCAGGTCTTGCGCTGGGCGCAGGCGCAGTTCCCGGCTCTTTATCCCGGCGGTGTCGTCGATAGCCATCCGCTGGTCGCGCCGCCACCGAAGCCCTCGCCCGAACGGAGTCCCAGATGACCGCTACCGTGTCGGTGACCGGTGTCGACAAAAGCTATCGCAACGTGCGTGCGCTCCGCGACGTCTCGTTCGCTCTCGTCCCCGGGCGGCTGAGTGCGCTTGTGGGCCACAATGGCGCTGGCAAGACCACGCTGATCAAATTGATGCTCGGTTTGATCCGCTCCGACCGCGGCGAAATTCGCGTGATGGGGCAGGATCCAGCGGCGGGCGAGTTTTCGGCACGCCAGCTTCTAGGCTATCTTCCTGAGAACGTCGCGTTCAACGCGGCCCTCACGGGGCGCGAGACGCTGGCGTTCTATGCGCGTCTGAAGCGGATCAGGCCGGCCTCGGCATGGGCGCTGCTCGACCGCGTCGGATTGAGTGATGCCGCCGATCGTCGTGTCGGAACCTATTCTAAGGGCATGCGGCAGCGATTAGGTCTGGCCCAAGCGCTGCTCGGGCAGCCACGCGTGCTGCTGCTCGATGAGCCGACCACGGGGCTCGATCCGGCACTGCGGCAGACATTTTACGAGATTCTGAGCGAATTGCGGGACGGGGGCGCCACCGTCCTGATTTCGTCTCATGCGCTCAACGAACTCGAAGATCGCGCGGAGCATGTTCTAATCATGAACCGCGGCCGGCTGGTCGTGCAAGGCACATTGGCGGAGCTTCGCTCGCTCTCGCAGTTGCCGATCCGGGTCTCGCTCGATCTAGCAGCCGGCACCGATAACGCAATTGCCGCTCCGATTGGGGACAAAACCATTTCAGCCGCGGGCCGCAGGACCGTGCTGGTGGCTGACGAAAAGGGGAAGATGGATCTGTTGCGCGCGGTTGCGAACGATCCTCGTGTCAAAGATATCGAAATTGCGGTGCCGACCCTCGATGATCTCTACGCACACTTTCTCAAGACGCAGGAGCGGGCCGCATGAGGACGGTCGCAATCATCGCTTTCAAGGAGATCCAGGAAGGCCTGCGGAACCGCTGGGTATTGGCGACCACGCTGCTACTGGCCGCTCTTGCCTTATCGCTGACGTTTCTCGGCAGCGCTCCGACCGGCAATGTAGGCGCCGGCGCCCTCGACGTGGTGGTTGTCAGCCTGTCCAGCCTGACGATCTTTCTGTTGCCGCTTATCGCACTTCTAATCTCGCACGATGCAGTGGTCGGCGAAATGGAGCGGGGCACGATGATCCTGCTGCTGAGCTACCCGGTAGGTCGCGGCCAGGTCATTCTCGGCAAATTCTGCGGCCATGTTCTGATCCTCGCCTTCGCGACGATCCTCGGTTACGGCGCGGCCGCAGCCGCGCTCGCGATCACCGGCGCCTCTGTACTAGCGGCAAGCTGGTACGCCTTCGCTTCGATGCTTGGAACATCGATCATGCTTGGGGCCGTATTCGTGGCGATAGGATATCTGATCAGCAGTCTGGTCCGTGACCGCGGCACCGCCGCGGGCCTGTCGGTCGGAATCTGGCTTTTGATGGTGTTGGTGTTCGACATGGCGCTGCTTGGCATCCTGGTGATCGACCAGGGACAGAGTATCTCGGCAACGGTCCTGGAATGGCTTCTGTTTCTCAATCCTACTGATCTTTATCGTCTGGCGAATCTCACCGGCTTCAATGTGAGCCAGTTTTCCGGCATGGCCGGGCTGTCTGGATCGGCGACTACCGGCATTACGGCGCTGTTGCTCGGGCTGCTGGTCTGGATCGTGGCGCCGCTCGGACTTGCGACAACCTTCTTCGCACGGAGGGAATTATGACCCGAAGATCCGTGGGTGCGATGATCGTCGCTGCGCTGCTTCTCGTTGGCTGCAATCGGGACGCGGGCAACACCAGCATGCCGGCACCATTCCCCCTGACCCGTGATGCGATGGGCGTCTTTTGCGGCATGAACCTGATGGAGCATCCCGGACCTAAGGGGCAGATCATCACGGCGGGTCGCATCGATCCGTTTTGGTTCACCTCCGTTCGCGATACCGTGGCGTTCACGTTGATGCCGGATCAGCCGCGTGACATCCGGGCGATCTACGTCTCGGACATGGGCCACGCGGCGAGTTGGGACGACCCCGGCGCGACGAACTGGATCGACGCGCGGAAAGCGTTTTTCGTGATCCAAAGCCACAAGCAAGGCGGCATGGGTGCGGCGGAGGCGGTGCCGTTCGGCAACCGTTCGGCAGCCGATGGGTTCGCTGCCGACAATGGTGGGCGAGTGGTGACGCTCGCTGAAATTCCTGGCGCCTACGTGCTGGGGAGTGACACAGTGGGCGGCTCCGTCGAACATGATCGCGGCGATGTCAGGCTCAACTGAGGATCTCGATGATGCACAATCCAGGTCTCACGCGGCGGCGGATGATAGCAATCACGGCGACGGCGCTCGGTTCGGCTTTCGTGAGCGGCTCCCGCACCGCTCGAGCAGGAGAGGCGGTCAGCTGGCACGGTTCGGCGCTCGGGGCTCAAGTCTCGATGGAGATATATCATCCGGACCGTGTCGAAGCCGCGCGATTGGTCGAAAGCTGTCTTCTCGACGTGCGCCGGCTGGAGCAGCAATTCAGCTTGTATCGTCAAGACTCCGCGATATGCACGCTCAACCGCACCGGCATTCTCGTCGCGCCGGATCCGGACATGGTAGCTTTGCTGGATGCGTCGTTGGCCTTTGGCGAGTTGACCGGCGGCGCATTCGATCCAACCGTTCAACCGCTATGGCGGCTCTATGCCGACCATTTTTCTTCGGAGCATTCGGATCCGAGCGGCCCGCCGCAGGAGAAGCTTGCTGAAGTGATGGCAAGGGTCGGCCACCGCGGGCTGCTGGTGAGGCCAGATCGCATTGCTCTGACGCAACGTGGCGCTGCGGTTACTCTGAACGGCATCGCGCAGGGATTTGCGACCGACAAAGTCGTCGAGAAACTGCGAATGGCGGGCTTGTCGACGACCCTCGTCAATATGGGAGAAATACGCGCAATCGGGCGGCGACCCGAGGGCGCGCCGTGGCGTGTTGGTCTCGCAGACCCGGACCGACCTGGCGCGCTCACTGAGACGATTGATCTCGTCGACCGCGCCGTCGCGACAACGGCCGGCGCTGGATTCCGGTTCGACATCGCCGGTCGGTTTACGCACCTCTTCGACCCAAAAACGGGATGCAGTCCGTCCCTCTATCGAACGGTCAGCGTGGTCGCGCCGAGCGCAACCGAAGCAGACGCCCTCTCGACCGCGTTTAGTCTGATGGCCATTCCTCGAATTATGGATATCGTCGCGGCCCGTCCGAATGTCCAGGCGCGCCTGATCGATGCAGATGGTCGTATGACCGTATGTGGCGCGTGAGACATCGTTTCAGGCCACGGAACGACCCCGGATCCGAGCCAGTCGAACTCGACCAGCGCTATGTCCTCGCCATCTCGGCGCGGTACCAGTCGCCGATTTCACTTGCGGTCATCAGGGCTACGCCATCATGGCGGATGACATGGTCGAGCAGCGCCTCCAGATATTTGATCCGGTGTGGCACGCCGGTGATGTAAGGATGGATCGAGATCGCCATCACCCGTGCATTCTCGGCGCCCTCGAGATAAAGGCGATCGAACTGGTCGGTGCAGCGTTTCAAAAACTGCTCGGACGGCAAATGCTGTAGCGCATGAATGACAATGTCGTTGGTCTCCACCGAATAGGGGATGGTTGTGATCGTGCCGTGTGGAGTGGCGATTTCCTGCGGCAGATCGTCGATCACCCAGTCCGCGACGTATTCGATGCCGTTAAGGCGGAGCAGGTCGAGCGTTGCCTCGGTCTCAGTGAGGCCCGGGCTCTCCCATGAGCGCGGCGGCTTGCCGGCGAACTTGGAGATGGTATCGACCGCACGCTTGATCGCGTTGGCCTGGTCGTCGAGCTTGTGCATCGGCCCCTGCAGGAAGCCATGGCCCATGAACTCGAAGCCTGCTTCCAGCGCGGCGCCGGCGATACGGGGGTAGGAGTTGCAGACATTGCCGTTGATGGCGAGCGTTACCGGGATATTACGCTCGGTGAGCGCCTTGAACTGGCGCCAGAAACCCGCGCGCATGCCGTATTCGTGCCAAGACCAGTTCGGCACATCGGGCAACAGCGGCTGCCCCATGGGTGGTGACAGCACAGTACGAGGCATGGCGTTTTCGATCCGCCATTCCTCGACATTGAGGATGACCCAGACGGCGAGCCGCTTACCGCCGGGCAACTTGAGTTTCGGGCGATCGACCTGCGCCAGATAGGGGATCCGATCGGTGATAGCCATTGCGCTCAACCTGCGGCGTCGCGGCTTCGGGCGCAGGCGGCGTTGACGCGCGGCATGACTTGCTCTGCCATCAGGATCATGGAGCGGCGGCCGAGCTCGCGGTCGCGCCAGTCCTTGCCGGCGTAGAGGAATGTGCCGAAGCTGCCGACTTCTTCCTGGAAATCCAGCAATTGATCGGCGACGCTCTCCGGTGTGCCGTAGATAATGAGTTTTTCGCAGATGCTCTCCAGCGTCACTTCGTCGTCGGGCTGGTCGCGCCGGGTCTTGAACAGCTCGATGCGCCCATTTCGCTTCAGCTTGGTAAAGAGCGAGCGATAGTAATAGACGTAAGGTCCATTCGGATCAGTGGCATAAGCCTTGGCGGTCGCGGCGTCCTTGGCGACGAAGACGCTTTTGGCCACGCGCCAGTTGGCGGGATCGGCCGGACGGCCGACGCGCTCGCAGCCCTCGATATATTTCGGCCAGTGGCTCTTCACCCAGGCCGGCATCAGGAAGTTGGCGGAAATCGGTTCCCAGCCGCGTGCTGCCGCTTCGGTGACGCCTTTGGAGAAGGGCGCGACGGCAGTGACCACGATCGGCGGATGCGGGCGCTGCAGTGGCTTTGCGATAAAGCCCTGGCCGATGTCCTCGATCAGGGTTTTTTCGACCGAGATGTTCCAGTATTTCCCCGCGAGATTATAGGGCGGCTTGCTGTCCCAGATCGCCAGCACCTGGTTGATCGCCTCTAAAAACATCGCATTGCGATCGGCCTCGAGATTACCGAACAGCTCGGCGTCCGACAGCAGGCCGCCCGGGCTGATGCCGAAGATCAGCCTGCCGTCAAGCATGTGGTCGAGCATCGCGATGGAGGCGGCGATTGCGGCCGGATGGCTGTTCGGCATGTTGACCGTGCCGGTGCCGAGCTTGATCTGCTTGGTGGCGGCGGCAAGCCAGGCGATGAAAGCGATGCAAGACGTGATGTTTTCGGCGCGATCGGTGACGTGCTCGCCGACATAGGCTTCCGAAAATCCGAGCTCATCTGCCAGCAGGAAGGCTTCCCGGTCCTCCTGCAAGGATTGCCGCCAATCCTTGTCCAGGGGATGGATCGGCATCGTGAAGAACCCGAGTTTCATGTTTCTGCGGCTCCCCGACATTCTTGTTTGGCGTGAGCGTGCGTCGGCAGCTCGAACAGGGCAAGTCCGAAAGTCGATAGGACTGCAAAATCAAGTAGCTTGACCTTTGTAAAGTCCGACCCTCTAATTCGTGAAAAGCAGAAGAGCAGGGCCGGGGAGGGACTTGCCTGAATGAAAGCCTCGGCTTTCGCATACGCACGCGCGACCAGTGTTGCTAATGCGCTGGAGCTGCTTGCCGTCCACGGTGAGAAGGCGAGGGTGCTTTCGGGCGGGCAAAGCCTGATTCCCGCAATGAATCTGCGGCTCGTCGCGCCGGAGGTGATTGTCGATATCGGCGGACTCGCCGAATTGCGCGGGATCGTGATCGAGGGCGAGACGCTCGTCATCGGCGCGCTGACCCGCCATGCCGACCTCCTAAAATCATCCGACATTGTGAAATGCGCGCCGCTTCTTGCCGCCGCGGTGGCGCATATCGCGCACCCCGCAATTCGCAACCGGGGGACCATTGGCGGCAGCCTTGCGCAAGCCGATCCCGCATCCGAGCTGCCCGCCTGCATGCTGACGCTGGGTGCCTCCATCGTGGTGCGCGGGCCCGGCGGCGAGCGGCGGATCGCCGCGGAGGAGTTTTTCAGAGGGATTTACGAGACGCAGCTCGCCCCGCAGGACCTGCTGGTCGCCGTAGAACTGCCGGTGGCCGACAGTGGCTCGGCGCATTTCTTCCAGGAGTTTGCCCGGCGGCACGGCGACTATGCGATCACGGGCCTTGCGGCGCAGGCTGTGCTGGAGGGCGACCGGTTCGCCGCCCTCCGGCTCGGCTATTTCGCTGTCGGCGACAGGCCCGTTCTGGCGGAGGCCGCTGGCAAACTGACTGGTGTTACCGTCACGCCGGCGCTACTGGCTGAGGCCTCCGATGCGCTTTCAGACGAGCTTGATCCGCATGAGGATCAGCAGGCGACGCCGGCCATGCGCCGGCATCTCGCACGAATATTGCTGACGCGGTGTATGGCTTCGCTGCTGAAACGTCCGGATCTCCAAATTGGAGGCGTTGCGTGACGGCTCCCGTAGCGATCTCGCTCTCGGTGAACGGCGAGCGCGTCGAAGCGCATGTCCTGCCGCGGCTCAACCTTGCGGATTTCCTGCGCGAGCATCTCAAACTGACGGGCACGCATCTCGGATGCGAGCATGGTGTGTGCGGCGCCTGCACGGTCCGCGTCGGCGGCGAGATCGTGCGTTCCTGTCTGATGCTGGCGGTGCAAGCGAACGACACCGTAGTCGAGACGATCGAGGGCTTGTCCGATTCCGGCGAGATCGCCGATCTGCAGGCGGCGTTTCGCGACCGCAATGCACTGCAGTGCGGCTTTTGCACGCCGGGCATGCTGATGGCGGCGCAGGATCTGTTGCGCGAGAAGCGGATGCCCGCACGCGACGAAATCCGTGAGCATCTTTCGGGCAATTACTGCCGCTGCACCGGTTACCAGGCTATCATCGACGCAGTCGAAACGACGGCGCAGATGCGGATGGAGCTGAAGGTATGAGCTCGATCCGCACCAATCCCGAAAGGCTGTCGGTGCTGGACCGGCCGAACTCCTATATCGGCAAGACGGTGCCGCGGCCGAATCTCGACCGGCTTCTGCAGGGACGCGGCAGCTATGTCAGCGATCTCGAGCTGCCGCGAATGGCGCATGTCGTGTTCCTGCGCTCGCCGCATGCACATGCGAAGATCGTAAACATCGATGTCGCCCCGGCCAAGCAGATGTCGGGCGTGATCGCGGTCGTGACGGGCGAGGAGCTTGCCGCCGTCATCACGCCTTGGGTCGGCGTTCTCTCGCATCTCAAGGGCCTGAAATCCGCGCCGCAATCGGCGATCGCCGTCGGTCGGGTCTGCTGGCAGGGTGAGGCGGTGGCGGCCATCGTGGCGACGAGCCGCGCGGCGGCCGAGGATGCCGCGGAACATGTTGCGGTCCAGTACGAGGAGCTCGAAGCTGCCACCGACATGCGCACGGCGCTGGATCCGGCGACACCGATCATTCATGCTTCGCTCGGCGACAATCTCGCGTTCGAGCGTATTCACGAGGCAGGCGCCGTGGATCAGGCCTTTGCCGAATCCGATGCGGTGGTGGAAGCCGATTTCGTCTTCGGCCGGCACACCGGCGTGACACTGGAGCCGCGGTCCGTCGTTGCCAGTTGGAATGCCGCCGAAGCGCGGCTCACGATCCATCAGGGCACCCAGGCCCCGCACATGGTGCAGAACATCGCGGCGCTGCATCTGGGGCTGCGGGATTCTCAGGTTCGCGTCGTCTGCAAGGATGTCGGCGGCTCCTTCGGCATCAAGGTGCACATCTACGCCGACGAGATGGCGACCTATGCGCTGGCGAAGATGCTACGTCGCCCCGTCAAATTCGTGGCTGATCGCGTCGAGAGCTTCAATACCGACATCCACGCCCGCGATCATCGCTGTAAGGGCAAGATCGGAATTAAGCGCGACGGTACCATCACGGCGTTCGAGATCGACGATTTGACCGGGATCGGTCCCTATTCGATGTATCCGCGCACCAGCGCCATCGAGGCCAACCAGGTCGTTAACCTCGTCGGCGGCCCCTACAGCAACAAGAATTATCGAGCGCGGGCGCGGGTGGTATTTCAGAACAAGAATGTGATGTGCCAGTACCGTGCGGTCGGCCATCCCATTGCCTGTTCGGTGACGGAGGGGCTGGTCGATCTTGCCGCGCTGGAAATCGGCATGGACCCGGTGGAGATCCGCCGCCGCAATCTGATCGCTGACGACGCTTACCCCTGTACCTCGCCATCGGGGCTGCGGTTCGAGCAGTTGTCGCATCACGCGTCGCTGACCAAGATCGTCGAGATGATGGACTACCAGGCGCTGCGGTCCGAGCAGGCCAGGTTGCGCAAGGACGGCATCTTTCGCGGCATCGGCATAGCGAGCTTCATTGAGGTGACCAATCCGAGCGCTGCGTTCTACGGGGTTGGCGGAGCCAGGATATCATCCCAGGACGGCGTCGCGGTGCGGTTAGATGCACAAGGCTCGGTGATCTGCCTGACTAGCATCACCGAACAGGGGCAGGGCTCGGAGTCGCTCACGGCGCAAATCGTGGGCAGTGTACTCGGCGTTTCCATGGACCGCGTCCGCGTCGTCCTCGGTGATACCGACATGACGCCTTACGGCGGCGGCACCTGGGCGTCGCGCGGTGCTGGCATTGGCGGCGAGGCGGCGTTGCAGGCGACAAAGGTCCTGCGCCAAAATATCCTCGATGTGGCCGCCGCCATCCTGCAAGCGAGCCCGGCCGAGCTCGATATCGTGAACAATGTAGTAGTTAGCGCTAGCGACGGTACGCCGCGCATCGATTTGAACGAGCTCGCGCGCATCGTCTATTTCCGTCCCGACACCTTGCCGCCAGGCATCCAGCCCGAACTGATGGCGACGAGGCACTTCGTTCCCCGGGAGTATCCGTTTGCCTTCACCAACGGCGTTCAGGCCGCCTGGGTCGAGGTCGATACCGACACCGGCTTCGTCAAATTGCTGAGGCATTGGGTGGTCGAGGATTGCGGCACCATCATCAACCCGCAACTGGTCGACGAGCAGATCAGGGGCGGAGTGGTGCAGGGGCTCGGCGCGGCGCTGTTTGAAAAATGCATCTATGACGATCGCGGACAGCTCACCAATGCCAACATGGCCGATTATCTGGTGCCGATGTCCGGCGAAATGCCCGATATCGACGTCGGCCATGTGGTCTCGCCGACGCGCGAGTCCGAGCTCGGCGCCAAGGGCGCGGGCGAGGCGGGCACCGCCGGGGCGGCAGCGGCGGTGACCAACGCGGTCAACGACGCGCTCACACCGTTCGAAACAATAATTACCGAGATTCCCCTGACACCGCAGGTTATCCTGACGGCTCTGAAGAAAATCTGACGAGGGGCGCTGCTGGCCAAACAAGATCACGCCAAACAACAATATACCAGGGAGGAAACTGCTTATGTCGAAGAAGGTGTCCAAGCCAGGATCGATCTCGCGTCGTCGCCTGTTGGCGTCCGCGGGTGCAGCGATTGCTGCTTCGCCGCTCGGTGCAAACCTGTTGCAGGCGCACGCGGCTCCGATCAAGATTGGCATGAGCATGCCGCAAACCGGTGGCCTCGCGGGCGGCGGCAAGGCGTCGCTGCTCGGCATCGAGATCTGGCGGGACGACGTCAACGCCAAAGGTGGGCTGCTTGGCGGCCGCAAGGTGGAGTTGGTGGTCTATGACGACAAGTCGAGCGCCTCGGAGACGCCAGCGATCTATTCGAAGCTGATCGATATCGACAAGGTCGATCTCTTGTTCGCGCCCTACGCGACGGTACCGACGGCGCCGATCATGCCGATGGTCAAACAGCGTGGGCTTCTGCTGATCGGCAACTTCTCTTTCCAGGTCAACAGCAAGGTCGGCCACGATATGTGGTTCAACAATGCCCCGTGGGGACCAGCTGACAGCTGGGCGACCTCGTATCTCGATATCGGCCAGAAGGCCGGCGGCAAATCCATGGCGCTGCTTTCGGCTGACCAGGAATTCGCGCAGAATCTGGCGAAGACCGCGCGCGAGGTCGCGACCAAGCGCAACTTGCCGATCGTGTTCGACCAGGCCTATCCGCCAAACACGGTTGAGTTTTCCAGCATCATCCGCGCGCTCAAGGCGACCAAGCCCGACATCGTTTACGTCGCGTCCTATCCGCCGGACTCGACCGGCGTCCTGCGTGCCGTCAACGAGATCGGCATCGGCGACAGCGTCAAGGTTTTCGGCGGCGGCATGGTCGGCCTTCAGTTTGGCGCCGTGATGGAGAATATGGGCTCGCTGCTCAACGGCGTTGTCAACTACAACACCTGGCTTCCCGAGAAAAGCATGTACTTTGAGGGAACCAAGGAGTTCTTCGACAAGTACACCAAGCGGGCTGTGGAAGCGAAGATCGACCCGCTCGGCTATTATCTGGCGCCGTTCGGCTATGCCAGCGGCCAGCTCACCGAGCAGGCCATCAGTGCCGTGGGATCGCTGGATCAAAAAGCACTCGCAAAGCATCTGCGCGAAAACACACACAAGACCATCGTCGGTCCGATCGCGTTTTCGGCCGATGGCGAGCGTAAGGAAACAGCAGTGCTGCAGGCTCAGTTCCGTGGCATCGTGGACAAGAACATCGAACAGTTTCGTAGCGCGGGCAAACAGGTGATCCTGTTTCCTGACAATCTAAAGTCCGGCGAGCTGGTGGCTCCGTTTGAGGCGGCGCGGACATAGGCGACGCATGTCGAGGCTGCCCGGGAAAATGTCGTCCCGGGCTCGTAAGTTCGAATACCAGCGCGGGCCGTTCGGGAGCGCTTCTTGAGCCGGGCTAAGGGGGACCGCAATTGTTTTCACTGGATCTGCTGCTCGATGCGGTGGTGATCGGGGTGCTGCTCGGCTGCTTTTACGGAGCGGTCAGCCTCGGGCTGTCCGTATCGTTTGGATTGCTCGATGTTCCCCATGTCGCGCATCCGGCGTTTCTGGTGCTGGCGTCCTATGCGGTGTATTTCCTAAACGAGAACTATGCGGTTGATCCACTGGTTGCCGGGCTGCTGATCACGCCGATATTCTTCCTGCTAGGGCTTGCGGCGTATCGCCTGTACTACGAGACGTTCGAGAAGCGGGGCAGCGACGCCAGCGTGCGCGGCATTGCCTTCTTCTTCGGCATCGCCTTCATCATCGAGGTGCTGATCATTCTGCAATTCGGCGTCGATCAACGCTCCGTCACCGCCAGCTATATCGGCAAGGCATGGCGGCTCAGTGATATCCGCGTTCCGTACCGGCTTCTCGTTGCCTTCGCTGTCGCGACTGCATTGACCATGTTGCTCACGTTATATCTGTCGCGGACCTTCATGGGCCGCGCCATCCGCGCGGTGGCGCAAGATCAGGAGGCGCTGCGGTTGATGGGCGCCAACCCGATCAAGGTCAAGCAATGGGCCTTCGGCATCGCCACGGCCGTGCTCGGGATCGCCGGTGCGTTGCTCATCATCGTCGCTCCTGTCGATCCGACGCTCGACCGCGCCTATATCGGACGAACATTCTGCGTCGTGGTGATGGCGGGGCTCGGCAGCCTCGGAGGCACACTCGTCGCCGCCATCATTCTGGGCGTTGCCGAGTCGATTGTCCTTACCCTGTTCGGCGCCTCCTGGGCTCCGGCGATATCCTTTGCGATGTTGCTCGGCATTCTGGCTGTACGGCCACAGGGCCTGTTTGGCAGGCGATCATGAAACGCAACGACATTGCTTTCTGGATCGGAGCGGTCGTCTTTCTCGCTGCCGTCCTTGTGATGACGCAGGTCGTCGCAAACCAATATCCGTTCTTCGCGGGCTACGTCATCCTGCAGTCCATCGCGCTCGCCGTCGCTTGGAGTATCCTTGGCGGTTATGCTGGGTATGTGAATTTCGGCACTAGCGCGTTTTACGGCGTTGGTGTCTATGCTTCGGTGTTTATGGTGAGTGCCTTTGGCGCGCCGCTTCCCCTTCAGATCCTGACGGGCGCCGCGGTCGGCGCGCTCATGGGGCTCGCGCTCGGTCTTCTGACGCTTCGCATGCAGGGCATCTTCTTCTCGATCGCGACGATTGCGTTGACGATCGTCATCGAGACGACGATCACGAACTGGCGATATGTCGGTGGAGCGGCGGGTATTCAGATCCAGCGGCCAGCGGTGACTTCGCCGTTCGACAGCTATGTGCAGATGCTATTCTTCGTCCAAGCCGTCCTCGTGGTCCTGGCGGTTGCGATCTCGCGCTACATCCAGAACTCGTGGATCGGCCGCGGCTTGCAGGCGCTCAGGGACGACGAACTTGCGGCCGAATGCTCGGGCGTGCCGACCTTGCGGTTGAAGCTGCTCGCCTGCGTGATCTCAGGGGCGCTGATGTGCGCCATCGGCGCCCCCGCTGCGATGTACCTGCAATACGCGGACCCCGGGTCGGCGTTCAATCTCAATTACTCCGTCACGACGTTGGCGATGTCGCTGATCGGTGGAACCGCGCATTGGGCAGGACCCATCATCGGTGCGATCCTGCTGGGCACGACGCAGCAAGTGCTGACCGTCACAATCTCGTCGGAAGTTAATTTGCTGGTGCTTGGCTTGATGCTGGTGCTGTTCGTCGTGGGCGCCCCGGAGGGTATCGTCGGCCTGATCAATAAGCTGCGCGGCCACCGAAAGGAGGGTGAGATATGACCCTCTCCGAGACCCAGGCGCCGCTGCTACGGATTTGCGCGCTCACGAAGCGCTTTGGCGGGTTCACAGCGCTCCACCGTGTCAGCGTCGATATTCGGCCCGGCGAGCGGTTCGGCCTGATCGGTCCGAATGGTTCGGGCAAGACAACCCTGATCAACTGCATTTCCGGGGCGTTTCGCACTGAACCCGGCACCATCCTGTTTCGCGATGAGGACATTACGCCGCTCCAGCCGCACCTGCGCACGCGCCGCGGGATTGCCCGCAGCTTCCAGATTCCGCGGCCGTTCCGGAGCATGACGGTTGCCGAAAATCTCATGGTCGCACTCGACTTCGCCGCGCACGAGCACGTGTCTGTGACGCAGCGCCGGGACACCATGATGTCGATCCTGGATCAAATGGGGCTAGGGTCGAAGGTCAACGTCTTGGCCACGCAGCTCAGTCAGGTGGAATTACGCAAGATGGAGCTCGCGCGTGCGATGGCAACGCACCCCAAGCTGCTGATTTCGGACGAGGCCATGGCGGGTCTTTCCAGCTCGGAAGTCGACGAGGTGTTGGACCTGCTGTTGAGCCTTGCAAGCCGGGACATCACCATCATCATGATTGAGCACATCATGCAGGCAGTGATGCGCTTCTCTGAGCGCGTCATGTGTCTTGATGCCGGCCGGATCATCGCAATCGGAGCGCCGTCCGAAGTCATGGCCGACAAACGGGTGCAGGAGGCCTATCTTGGCACTTAGCCTTGCCATCAATGACCTCGATGCGGGTTACGGCGCTGTGAAGGCGCTGCGCGGCGTTTCGCTCCATGTTGAGGCCGGCGAAACCGTTGCCTTGCTCGGCACCAACGGCAACGGCAAGAGCACGCTCATGAAGTGCATCGCGGGCCTGGTGCGGTCGCAACGTGGCGTCATCTCATTGACGATTGACGGAGCCGCGCACGATCTGTCCCGTCTTTCGACCGAAGACATCGTCGACCTCGGCGTAGCGATGGTTCCAGAAGGCCGGCGGTTGTTCCCTCGGTTGACCGTGCTGGAAAACCTGATGCTCGGTGCGTTCCGCAAGGCCGCCAGGCGCAATATAGACCGCAACCTGGCGGTCGCTTTCGAGACGTTTCCCGTTCTCAAGGAGCGGCAGGGGCAACTGGCGGGCACCATGTCGGGCGGGCAACAGCAGATGCTGGCGATTGCACGTGCCCTGATGTCATCACCACGGTTGTTATTGGTCGACGAACCTTCGGTGGGTCTCTCACCGCTCCTGGTCTCGCAGACGATCACCAAGATAGGTGAGCTCAATCAGCATCTCGGCCTGACGGTGCTGATGGCGGAGCAGAACTTCAATCAGGCGATCCGGATCGCCAGCCGTGGCTATATCATTGTCCATGGTGAGATCGTTGTGTCGGCCGGCTCGGTGGACGAATTGCGGGGCAACGATATCGTCAAGCGGCTCTATCTTAGCGGCGCCGCGTGATTGTTGCCTGATCGAGGCAAACTCACGCGCCGTTTTTGCGCGCAGCGTCGCGTCCCCGGCCCTACCACGCAGTAAAGTCGAAGGTGGGGTTCGATATGCGCCGGAATCAAGGGAAGATGAGGAGTTTGCGCAGCGGCAATTAGTGTCGAAGTCAACTAGGAGTAAGCCCTCACAGCCACAGGATTTGCTTGCGGTAGCTCAGATCGTTGAGCAGCGGCGCAGCGGGGCCCTGGTGGAACACCGCGCCGTGTTCCAGCGCGAAGACGCGGTCGGCTAGTGCGAGCACGAGATCGAGATTGTGCTCGACGATCACAATCGACATCTGTCGGCGGAGCTGGTCGAAAACTTTGAACAGCTCCAGCGTCACCGCAGGGGCTAGCCCCTCGAACGGCTCGTCGAGCAGCAGCAGGCGCACATTGCCGGACATCGCACGGGCGACCGCGACCATCTGCTGCTCGCCGCCGGAGAGATAGTCGGCTCCAATATTCATCCGTTCCTTGAGACGTGGGAAATACTGCAGGATCTGCTCTTCGTCCCAGACCACGCCATCACTGCCGTCGGTTTTGCGCGCGAGGCGCCCAAGCGCGAGGTTTTCGCGCACCGTCATGCCGGCGAACAGGCCGCGCCCCTGCGGTACATAGCCGACGCCGCGACGGGCGATGTCAGGTGCGGGGAGGCTGGCAATGTCGTCGCCACGATAGGCGATGCTACCGGTCGCCGCCGGCACGAGGCCGGCAATGGTCTTCAGGAGCGTTGATTTGCCCGCGCCATTGCGCCCGAGCAGTGCGACGATCTCGCCTTCGCGCACGTCGAGCGCAGCGTCGTTGAGGATGTGGCTCTTGCCGTAGAACGTGTTGACGCGATCGAGCCGCAGCACGGTTGCGCGGTCGCTGTCAGGCGTGTCACCGCGCCGATGTTCGACGGCTGGAATGCCCTTGCCGGTATAGATCTCCTGCACCCGCCGATCGGCCCTGACCGCGCCGGGGCAGTCGGACATCAGGACCTCGCCCTGGTTCATCACGGTGACCACCTGCGAGAAGCCGAGCACACGATCGATGTCGTGCTCGACGATCAGCACGGGGATGTTAGCTGCGATGTTCTTGACGAGGTTCGACACCCGCTCGCGTTCGGCTGCGGCAAGGCCGGCGAGCGGTTCGTCGAGCAGCAACACCTGCGGCTTCGAGCCGAGCGCGATGCCGAGATCAACCAGCCGCTGCCCGCCGTAAGAGAGCTCGCCGCCCTCGATCTCTTCGATGCCTTCGAGGCCGAGGAATTTGACCAGCGCCGCGGTCTCCGCGTGAATATCTCCGTAGGCATCGACATCGTTCCAGATGTCAAACTGCATGGCGCGCCGTGCTTGCAGCGACAGGCGAAGGTTTTCGTAGATCGAGAGCCCGCGGAACAGATTGGTGATCTGAAACGAGCGCGCCAGCCCCTGATGACAGATAAGGTTCGCTGGCACCCCGGCGATGTCGCGCCCCTGAAGACGAATCGTGCCCTGGTCCGGTGCGTAAAGCCCGGAGACCAGGTTGAACAGCGTCGTCTTGCCGGCGCCGTTCGGCCCAATCAGTGCGTGGATTTCGCCGGCGGCGACTTTGAGGCTGGCATTCTCCACGGCGCGGATGCCGCCGAACTTTCGCGAGACGTGGCTGACCTCCAGCACCGTTCCCGTCAACGTATCCGGCCGCAGGAAGTCGGGCAGCGGCAGGCCGTCATAGATCTTGCGTCGGCTCATCGCGGCCGTCTCCTCGGCAGGCGGACGCACGCGTCGCATGATCAACGCGCCGATGCCGACGAGGCCGCCGGGCGAATACATCACGAAGGCCACGAAGGTGAGGCCGAACCAGAACAGCCAGTCCGACGTCCAGATCGAGAACAATTCTCGGAACAGGATGAAGAACACAGCGCCGAGCGCGGGGCCGAGCAGGCTACGCATGCCGCCGATCACGACCATCGCCAACAGCTCTCCGGCGAACGGTACCGAGACGGCTTCGGCGGAGACCAGATAGTTCAAGAACGCGATTAGCGCACCAGCGAGGCCCGTGACGACCGCCGAGACGACAAACACCACGAGCTTGTAATGCTCGACGGGATAGCCTTGAAAGTTCGCGCGCAACTGGTTCTCGCGGATCGCAACCAGCACATGCCCGAACGGCGAGCGCACCAGACGCATCAGGACGTAGAGCACCGCGAGGCCGGTTGCCGCGACCATGATGTAGTAGTTGAGCGCGCTGTCAAAGCCGACTGGTCCGATGCCGCCGCGCTGCAGCCCGCCGAGCCCGTCCTCGCCGCCGGTAAGGCTCGTCCAGCGGAAGGCGGTGGTGTAGACGAGCGCTGCGAGCGCCAGCGTCAGCAGCGAGAAATAGACGCCACGCCGGCGCAGGATCAGGACGCCCGTCACGGTGGATGCGATGGCGACGACGACCATCGATCCCAACAGCGGCAGCCAGATCTCGCCGGGGAAGAAACGCAACTGAATCAACCCGGCCGCATAGGCGCCGACGCCGAACCAGGCACTGTGGCCGAACGAGACGAGGCCGGTATAGCCGATGCAGAGATTGAGCCCCATCGTGGCGACGGCGAGGCCAAGCATCCAGGTACCGGTGTTGAGTGACAGGTCGAGCGCGCGCAGCAGGAACGGCAGCGCGATGACCGCGGCGGTCGCGATCAGCAGCGGCCTCAGCCGGTCGATGGTCGAGGCATTCCTCATTCGAACTTCTCGATGCGTTCGCCGAGCAGCCCCCGCGGCCGAACCAACAGCACCAGGAACATCAGGATGTAGATCGAGGCTTCACCCGCGGCCGGCTCAAAGTGGATGGCGATACCGCGCACGACGCCGACGAGGAGCGCGGCGATGAGCACGCCCCAGAAACTGCCGAGCCCGCCGATCACGACGACGACAAAGGCTATGGTCATGATCTCGGCGCCCATCGCAGGGTGTACCGTCGTGATCGGCGCGAAGAACGCGCCGCCGAGCGCGGCAAGCCCGACGCCGAGCATCACGATCGCGGTCATGTAGGGCTGAAGGCGAATGCCGAGCGCCGCGACCATGTCCGGCCGCTGGATGCCGGCGCGCACGACACGTCCGAACGAAGTCTTGTGCAACAGCAGCCAGACGCCGACCATGATCGCCGCAACTACGCCGAGGATCAGCAGCCGATAGCGCGAGAACAGGAAGTCGCCGACGATCACCGAGCCGCGAAAGCCCTGCGGGATCTCGGTCGAGACGGGCGCCGCGCCCCAGATCATGCGGATCGCCTGTTCCGCGACCATCGCAAGGCCGAAGGTTACGAGCAGGCTGAGAATCGGGTCGGCCGTGTAGAAGCGGCGCAGGATGAAGCGTTCAAAGAGAATGCCGAGCAGGGCGACCGCGAGCGGCGAGATCGCTAAGGAGGGACCGAAGCCGAGACGCTTCGTCAGCTCGACGCAGATGTAAGCGCCGAGCGCATAGAAGGCGCCATGCGCGAGGTTGACGATGCCGCCAACGGAGAAGATCAGCGACAGCCCCAGCGCGATGAGCAAGTAATAGCCTCCGAGCACGAGGCCATTCACCACCTGTTCCAGCAAGAACTCGAACTGCATGTTGCGTCCTTGCCGCGCGCGGGCGCGTCAGGCCTTCATCTCGCAGGGGTTCTGTTCCTTCGTCGGGTAGATCGTCTCCAGCGGATCGTTGGCCGCCGGAACCGCATCGCCCAGCACCAGCATGTCCCACTGGTCCTTCATCTGGTCTTTCGGCTTGACCGTGAACGGATAGGCCTCCTGCACCAGCTGGTGATCCCAGGAGCGGAAGTAGGCCTTGCGCGCCTTGCCGATGTCGAACTGCGCCTGCTTCTCGAAATAGGCGATCAGCTCGTCGCTCGCGGTCGACTTTGTCGAGTTGATCGCTTCCGCCAGCAGCTTGAGCGTGATGTAGTCGATCCAGGCATGGTTCTCCGGCGGCTTGCCGTACTTCTTGGTGAAGGAAGCGACGAAGGCCTTCGACGCCGGATTGTCGAGCGTGTGATACCAGACCGTCGGCCAGGTGCCGCTGAGATTACCCGCGCCCGCGGCCCAGGCATCGCCGGTGTTGAGATTGAATCCGACCAGCGGGTAAGGGAAGCCGAACTCGGCATATTGCTTGACGAGGTTCGTCACCTGGTTGCCGGCGAGATTGCAGCAGACCACGTCGGGTTTGGCCTGCCGTACTTTCAGCAGATACGGGCTGAAATCGGTGACATCCGTCGCGATCAGCTCGTCGCCGATCAAGTTCGCATCGTGCGTACTGAAGAATATCTTTGCAGCCTTCAGAAGATCGTGCCCGAAAATATAGTCCGCCGTGAGTGTGAAGAACTTCTTTCCCTTCACCATGCCCTGTTGCGACAGGGCCGTGCCGACCGCGTTCACCATCACGGTGTTCGGGATGTCGCAGTGGAACGAGTATTTGTTGCAGCTCTTGCCCCGCAGCGCGTCCGAGCGCGCGCCGGTCGAGAAGAACACCTTCTTGTTGCGCTCGGCCACCTGCATGATGGTCAGCGAGGATGCGGACGAAATCTCCCCCAGCAAGACCACCGCACCGTCCTGCTCCAGCATGCGCTGCGCCTTGGTCGCGGCGGTCGCGGGGTTGATCGAGTCTTCCGAGAGGAGGTCGATTGGCTTGCCCAGGATGCCGCCGGACGCGTTGATCTCTTCCGCCGCGAGCTTCACTCCTAGCTGCGCGTAGCTGCCGATCACGCCGAGGAATCCGGTGAGCGGCGTCAGGTGCCCGATCCGGATCTTCTCGGCCTCGGCCCGCACGATTGCGGGAAACCCAAGTGTGGCGGCGCCTGCAAAGGCAGCGCCCGTCCTTAGCAATGTCCGTCGGTTCGTGCGGATCATCTCTATCTCCTCCCGGGTGCATCGCGCGCCTCCCTTCAAAACCGGGTATCCGGTATTGTGAGAGACCTTTTTCTAATGCGGGAGGATAATCCCGAACGCCATTGCCGGTGTCAACCGGCAAAATCGCCGCTTGTGCGCGTCTCAGGCCTTTTTCGTGAACGCCTTGTGCGCTTGATCCTTGGCGCCGAATTCGGCTGAGAGGCGGTCGGCCGCGGCCTGCACGATTTGCGCGCCGGCGTGCAGCGCCTGGTTGGAGAGGCGCCAGATCGGGCCGGATATGCCGAGCGCGCCGATGACCTGCCCGGTGAAATCGGTCACGGGCACGGCGACGCAGCGCACTTCCGGGTTGAACTCGCCGTCGTCGAAGGCAACGCCGGTGCGCTGCACTTCGGCAATCTCGCGCATCAGTGCTCCGACGTCGCTGATTGATTTCGGTGTCGACGGTTTCAGTTCCACGCGATCGATAAAGCGCTTGAGCTGCTCGGGGCGGAGCGAGGCCAGAATGATCTTGCCGAGCGCGGTGCAATGGGCGGGCCGGACCACGCCGACACGATCGGCAAGCTGGAACGCGCCGGGGCCGCTGGTGCGCGCGATGACAACCACCGCATCGCCCATCCGCACGGCAAAATGCCCGCTTTCGCCGGTCTGACGTGATAGCTCCTCCAGCACGGGCATTGCGACATTGACCATCTCGATCTCGTCAAGCGCGGATGCTGCGAGCGCAAACAAGGGACGACCGATGCGGTAGCGCTTGTTGTCTTTCTCCTGGCGGAGGTAGCCGAGCGACACCAGCGTCTTGGCGAGATGAAAGGTGGTGGAGTTGTGCAGGCCGACCAGCTTGCTCAGCTCTGCAAGTCCAATTCCTTCGCGATGCCGCGCCACCTCTTCGAGGATCGAGAAGGCGCGGCCTAGCGATTGAACGCCGCCGGCACGCTGCTTGTCCTCGGCCTCGCCGTCGCCATCCGCTTTGGGGGCGGGGACCAGCTTGGCAATCGCGGCCTTGCGCGGGCTTGCGGGCTTCTCGCCGGTCGTTGGCTTGATACGCGATCTCAAGGACTGAGCTCCCTCTGGTGAGTCGTCTTGGCTCCGTTCCTGCGACAGTAGCACGCAACCGGCGCGGTCGTCGGCGCGGAGCTTCGCGCTTCCTCGATGAACAGCCTATCACAATATAAATTGACGTATAGCATTATGAGAAATAGGCTGCCCGCGGCCCCATGATGACCGGCCGCGTTCTCCGCATCGGTACACAAGAAGTCGACGGGCCGAGAGGGAGACCGGTTGATGTCGCGAAATATGCTCAATGGCGCCCAGGTCATTGTCGATTATCTGATCCAGGAGAAGGTGCCGCAGGTGTTCGGGCTGTGCGGCCACGGCAACATCCAGTTCATCGACGCGCTGTACGAGCGCTCATCCGACATCAAGACGATCTCCGTGCACCACGAGAGCGTCGCCGGCTTCATGGCCGACGTTTATTACCGCGTCTCCGGCCGGCCAACCGCGACCTTCACATCCTGCGGGCCGGGCTCGGCGAACCTACCGATTTCGCTCGCAAACGCCTTCCTCGATTCCGTGCCGTTCATGGCGATCACCGGCAACGTCCCGACCAGCCAGTTCAATCGCGGTGCGTTCCAGGAGATGTACCGGCACTACCAGGCCGACTTTCCTTCCACCGTGAAGACGATCTGCAAGAAGGTGTTCCAGCCAACCCGCGGCGAAATGGTGCCGCTGGCGGTGCGACAAGCTTGGAAGACCATGATCACAGGACGTCCGGGCCCCGTTGTGGTCGACGTGCCCTTCGACGTCTTCATGGAATCAGCAGCTGAAGAAGCGCCAAAAGCGATCGAGTGGAACGCCAACATCTCCAGCCGCTGCGGCGCCGATCCGGAAGGCGTCGAGAAGGCGGTCGATATGCTGCTGACCGCTGAGCGGCCGGTCATGCTTGTGGGGCAGGGCGTGCGCTATGGCGGCGCGGCGGGGGAGCTGCGCAGGCTGGCCGAGCGGCTCCAGATTCCCGTTGCCGCGTCCGCGAGCGGCCTCGGTGCGCTCGACGTCAATCATCCGCTCGCGCTCGGCCTCGTCGCCCGCGCCGGGCATTACCAGGCCAATCACGCGACACGGCAGGCCGACGTGCTGCTCGCACTCGGCGTCCGCTTCGACGATCGCACCTCGAGCTCGTGGATTCCCGGCTATTCCTTCACGATCCCGCCGACGCGATTGATCCACGTCGACATCGATCCCGAAGAGATCGCTCGCAATTATCCTGTCGCGCTCGGGCTCATGGCCGATGTCCGTACCTTCCTGCGGCAGGTGCATGCCGAACTCGATCGCCGCGACAATCTTTTCAAGAAGGCGGATGCGCGCAAAAAGTGGCTGGCACAGATCGACGGCTATCGCAAGGACTGGGACAAGTTCGTCGCGCCCGGGTTCTCCGACGACACCACGCCAATCAACCCGCAGCGCGCGGCGGCCGAGATTGACAAGGCGCTGCCGGAGGATGCCATCCTCGTTTCCGACATCGGGGTGCATCACAACTGGCTGCTTGGATTCTGCAAGCCGAAGCGGCCGGATTCGTTGATCGGTTCGATGGGCTTTGGCCCGATGGGCTTTGGCGTCGCCGGCGTGATGGGCGCGAAGTTCGCGGCGCCCGATCGTCCCTGCGTGTCTGTCTGCGGCGACGGCGCCTTCTTCATGCATGCCAACGTGCTGGGAACGGCGGTCGAATACAATCTGCCTGTAGTCTGGGTGGTCTGGAACAATTACGCCTATGCCTCGATCCGCGGGCTTCAGCGCGGCTATCTCGGCGGGCGCGAACTGGCAACCGACTTCAAGCATCCGGAGACTGGCGAGCGCTACAATCCGGATTTTGCCGCGATGGCACGCTCCTGCGGCGTCGAAGGCGTACGGGTTGATCGCGCTGCCGACATAGGCGAGGCCATTCGCAAGGGAATCGCCGCAAACCGGCCCTATCTGATCGATGTCGACATCGCCGCCGACGTCAATCCTGCTGGCGCCGGTGTCTGGGAATTGCCGGGCCTCGGCCAGAGCAAAGCGGGCATCGGCACGCGCTTTCAGCCGGGCTGAGCTTGGTTCGCAAAGCAATCAATAAAATATCGGGAGATGGGAATGACGCTCGCAGGCAAGAAGGTCGTCGTGATCGGCGGATCCTCAGGCATCGGCCTCGCTACGGCGGAGCTTGTAAAGAGGGAAGGCGCGGAAGTCATCGTTGCCTCGCGCAGCGCCGCGAAGCTTAATCCGGTCGCCGAGCGGCTGAGGGTGACGGCGATCCTGACCGATGTTACCAGCGATCAAAGCGTGGCCGAGCTGTTCAAGCGCACGGGCCCCGTCGATCACGTCGTGCTGACGGCCGCGCAGCTCCGTACCGGACCGTTCAAGACGGTCGCGATGGAGGATGTGCGCGCGACCATGGAAGGAAAATTCTGGGGCGCCTGGCGCGTCGCGCGCGAGGCCGAGATCCGGCCGGGTGGTTCCCTGACGCTGGTGACCGGTTTTCTGAGCGTCCGGCCGCGCCCGAACTCGGCGATCATCAGCGCGGCCAATGGCGCGCTGGAGTCGCTGGCCCGTGCCCTGGCGCTTGAGCTTGCGCCGGTGCGCGTCAACGCAGTCTCGCCGGGTGTGATCGATACCCCGATCCGGGCTGCAATGCCGGAGGCGGCCCGGAAGGAGATGCTGGCCAAGACAGCGGCCGCGCTTCCGGTTGGCCGCGTCGGAATGGCCGAGGACATTGCCCGGCAGATTGCGAGCTTCATGGCGAACGGCTTCGCAACGGGCTCGATCGTCTATATCGATGGCGGCGCGCTGGTGAATTAGGGAGAAGGAACATGGCCGAAGACAGCAGCGGCGCCTTCATCCGCAACATCGCGGAAGTGCCCTGGCGCGAGTTTCCCAATCATTTTGGCGGAGCGCTGTCGAAACCGCTGGTGATGCCGGAGACCGCGGGCTCGCGCCGCATCGATTACCGCATCTCAATGTACCAACCGATGGCCTATGTAGCGCGGCATCATCACAAGGTGCAGGAGCAGGTCTATCACGTGCTCGATGGCGAGGGACTGATGGAGATCGCCGGCAAGAATCATGTCGTGCGCAAGCACGACGTGATCTTCTTGCCGCCCGGCGTCGAGCACGCGATCTCGAATTCCGGCCTAACGGACCTGGTATTTCTGGTAGTTACCTCGCCCGTTACCGACGGTGAGGGGCCAATCTGACAACCGGGAGTGAACGCGTTTCCGGAACACGGACGGGCCCTTGCTCAACAAGGCTGCCGTCGACACAAAGCGAACCACCTTTGATGAGATCAACAAGAATCTCATCATGTCCAATGTGAGCAGATTCCAACTGGTAACGCGAAGGGGACTCAAAGCAACGGCTCGAATGGTGCCCTGCTGGGAAGGTGCAACGGCTTGTGGTGCTCAGTTCGCGCAACGTGCCTCGAGCGCATCGACGAAGGCGCGATCCCATCGGCCCTCACGGATTGCGTGGATGGTGCCGTGCTCCTTTTGCTCCTGAGCCAATGCTTTCTCGATGACCGTTGCAGCCAGGGACGGTGGGAAAGCGAGAAGGCCGTCCTGATCCCCTACGATGATGTCGCCCGCGTTCACGGGCATGCCGCCGACGGTGATCGGGACGTTGATCGCTCCGGGACCATCTTTGTAGGGACCACGATGGGTGACGCCGCGAGCGTACACGGGAAAAGTGCGCTGACGGATTTCCGCAACGTCGCGAATGGCGCCGTCGAGCACCATGCCGGCAAGCCCGAGCGAGGCCGCGCCGAGTGTCATGATGCCGCCGACCAGTGCGTTGGAGATATCACCGCCGGCATCGACAACCATCACGTCGCCGGGACGACAGAAGTCGTAGGCGCGCAGGATGGCGAGGTTGTCGCCGCCGCGCGTCTTCACCGTTACGGCAGTGCCCACCATCGGCGCCGGCGCGTGATAGGGAATCAGCCCGATGCTGCCGCAATTGCGGTGCAACTGATCGCTGAGCAGGGCGACCGGGATGGCCCGCAGTTTTGTGATTACCGCGGAATCGACTTGCGGAGCCGAGGGGTTCTTTACAATGCCGGTGTTTGACATGAAATGCTTTCGATCGGGGTGTTAGCGGAGTTCGGAAACAGCGTGAGCGATGCGGTTGGTGCCGTCGTCGAGCACATCGAGCGAGGCGGCGATCGAGATGCGGAAGTATGGCGACAACCCATAGGCGCTGCCTTGGACCACGGCAACGCCAACGCTTTCGAGCAGGTACATGGCGACGTCGCCGTCGGTTTCGAGGCGCGCACCCGCCGGAGTGCTTCGACCGATCAAGGCAGCGCAATTGACGTAGAGGTAGAACGCCCCGTCGGGCGGCAGGCAGCTCAAGCCCTCGATCTGGTTGATGCGCGTCAGCATGCGGTCACGGCGGGTACGGTACATCGCGACGCTTTCGGAAACGAAGCTCTGATCGCCGTTGAGCGCTTCGACAGCAGCGGCTTGGCTGATCGAGCAAGCGTTGCCGGCTGCCTGCGACAGCAGCGTGTTCAGCGCACCGATGAGGTCGGAGGGCCCGGCGATCCAGCCGATCCGCCAGCCGGTCATCGCGTAGGTCTTCGACACGCCGTTGACCGCAAGCACGCGGTCCGCCAGCTCGGGCGCAGCGTTCAGCAAATGCGGCGTTGCGCGACCGTCGAAGCGGATGTGTTCATAGATATCATCGGTCATGACCAGCATGTGGGGATGCCGTGCGAGGACGTCGGCCAGCTTGCGATATTCCGCCGCTGAGTAGCTTGCGCCTGTCGGATTCGACGGCGAGTTGATGATCAGCCATCGCGTCTTGTCCGTGATTGCAGCTTCGAGCTGCGCCGGCGAGATCTTGAAGCCTTGACTTTCCGGGCACGCGACAATCTTTGGAACGCCGTCGCAGGCGATCACCATATCGGGGTACGACACCCAGTAGGGTGCCGGGATGATCACTTCGTCGCCGGCCTCGATCGTCGCCTCCAGCGCGCTGTAGATGCCGCTCTTGCAACCGTTGGTGACGATGATGTCGGAAGGTGAGTAGACGAGATTGTTCTCGCGCTTCAGTTTCGCGGCGATCGCCTGGCGCAAATCGACGGAACCGGCCAGCATCGTGTATCGGGTTGCGCCCTTGTCCATTGCCTTTGAGGCCGCGGCGCGAATGTTCGCAGGCGTATCGAAATCCGGCTCGCCAACGACGAGGCTGACGATGTTCTTGCCTTCCCGTTTCAGCGCCGTTGCCCGATCGGCTGCCGCCGAGCTCGGCGAAGGCTTGATGCGCCTCACGCGCGCGGAAATGCGAGGATGGTTCATAGAGATTGACCCTAGCTAAGCGAGGTGCGACGCTAGAGGCAGAGCCGGGCGCTGGCCAACACGAGTTCAATCTGGCCTGATAGGCATATCTTATGGATACTCTTCTCCCGGTCCGGAGCAGAAGGTAGTCTGAGGAGACGACATGAATCTCAGGCGACTGCAGTATTTCGTGAAAATCGTCGACGTCGGGAGTCTGACGCAAGCCGCCGATGTTCTGCATGTGGCGCAGCCGGCGCTCAGTCAGCAACTCGCGACTTTGGAAGGCGAGGTGCGTCAGCAGCTTCTGGTGCGCACCAAGAGCGGCGTCGTGCCGACCGAGGCCGGCAAGGTGCTATATCGCCACGCCCAGCTCATCCTCCGGCAATGCGACCAGGCGCTCGCCGACATGAATGCGGCCGCGAAGAACATCTCCGGCGCTGTGGCCGTGGGACTCGCGCCAGGGACTGCCGCGGCAGGACTGGCCCTGCCGCTGCTGCGCGCGGTGCGGGCGCGGCACCCCGGCATTCTGCTCTATTTGAACGAGACCTATGGCACTACGCTTTCCGAGCTCGTCATGAATGGCCGCATGGACCTGGCCGTTCTTTACGGCGGCAAGACCGCCGTCCACGGCCTCGCATTCCAGCCGCTGCTGCGAGAGCCGCTTTACCTCGTCGGCCGCAGCAGCATGATAGCGCCGCCGGCCGAAGTGCCGCTCGCGATGCTTGTGGACACCGACCTTTACCTCGCGCGTCCCTACAATGTCGTCCGCAAGATGGTGAACGACGCTTTCGCGGCTATCGGCAAGGTGCCGAAGGTTGTGGCGGAAATCGAATCCGCCAGCACACTGACCGCTGTGATTTCCGACGGGCTTGGCGCCACCATCCTGCCCGAATCGATGGCTCGGCAGGTCGCTTCGTCCTGCGATGCCTGGCAATCCTGCATCATCGATCCGGTGATCGAGGCGCCGCTGGCGCTGTGCCAGTCCGATCATTTGCCGCTCTCCGAACCGGCCCAGGCGATCAAGGAAATCCTGCTGGAGCTTGTTGCCGGTCTGCCGGGAAACCTCATTGCGCGTGAAGAGCGCTCTCAAAAGGCGTCATAGCGCTCCCTTATAGGGGCAAAGCCAATCCGTCTTGGTCGGCAGGAATCGATAGCGCTAGCGTCGAGGTCGGCGTTGCATGTGCAAGGCCACGATCCCGTATGGGTGGCGGAACATGGATGTGGACCGGATCAAGTCCCTGATCGATGCGATGACTGCGTCTGATCTGAACGAGATGGAATTCAGCGAAGGCGGCTGGTCGCTCAGGCTGGTCCGTCGGGCGCCGCCGAACGATATGGTTCGTGCACCGGTCAACACCGCCCCATCCACACACGCCAGACAGCGGCCAACTCGCACCGAGCCCGATGCAGTGCCGAACAGAGAGGCGAACGTCGCAGCGCCCCTGTTCGGAATTGTCCATCTGCAGCCGGCGCCGGATGCGCGGGTCTTCGTTTCGGTAGGTCAGGTTGTGACGGCAGGAACACCGCTCTGTATCATCGAGGCGATGAAGATGTTTCACGAGGTTCGGGCCGAACAAGACGGCACGGTGTCGGCGATCCTGGTCGCATCCGGTGAGGAAGTCCAGGCCGGACAAGAACTGATGCGGTTCGCGTGACCCCATGTTCAAATCGGTTCTCATAGCCAACCGGGGAGAGATCGCCCTGCGCATCCAGCGGGCGTGCCGGCGTCTCGGGCTGCGAACAATCGTGGTCCATTCCGAGCCCGATCGGGAGGCGCTGTATGTGCGTCATGCCGACCAGGCGCTATGTATCGGGCCCGCCGCGACAGCTCAGAGCTACCTGAACCAGAAGGCGATCTTGTTTGCGGCCGAGGTCAGCGGCGCCGAGGCGGTCCATCCCGGCTACGGATTTCTGTCCGAAAATGCCGGCTTTGCCGAGCAAGTTGAGGCTGCTGGCCTAACATTCATCGGTCCGACCGCCGCGAGCATGCGCGTGATGGGTGACAAGATCGCGGCCAAGCGCGCCATGAGAGCGGCGGGCGTTCCGTGCGTCCCCGGTCCCGATGCAGCCCTGACTGAGGATCTCGATGCCGTGCGCGCGGCGGCGCGTGAGATCGGGTATCCCGTGATCCTGAAGGCCGCGGGCGGCGGGGGCGGTCGCGGCATGCGGGTGGTGGAGAGTGAGGGCGGCTTGCGTGACGCGCTGCTCCTGACCCGGGAAGAAGCGCGGCGGGCGTTCGGCAACAGCGAAATCTATGTCGAGAAATTCCTGGGTCGCCCGCGCCATGTCGAGATCCAGGTGATCGCAGATACGCATGGTGACGCGGTCTGGCTCGGCAGCCGCGATTGCTCGCTGCAGCGGCGACATCAGAAGGTGATCGAGGAGGCGCCAGCGCCGCTAATCGGGGATGCGCGAGTCCGTGAAATCGGCGAGCGCTGCGCGGAGGCTTGTCGCCAGATCGGCTATCGCGGCGTCGGCACGTTCGAATTTCTGGTCGAAGATGACGCGTTCTATTTCATCGAGATGAATACGCGCCTCCAGGTAGAGCATCCTGTTACCGAGATGACCACCGGGATCGATCTTGTCGAGGCTCAGATCCGTGTGGCGCAGGGTGGAAGGTTGCCGTTCAGGCAGGATGACATCGCCTGTCACGGTCATGCCTTCGAGTGCCGTATCAATGCCGAAGACCCGGACAACTTCGTGCCTTCACCCGGCGTGATTGACACCTGGCAGATGCCAGGCGGGCCTGGCGTGCGCATCGACAGTCACGCAAGTGCCGGTTACCGCGTTTCGTCGTATTACGACTCACTACTCGGCAAGCTTATCGTCCACGGCGCGACGCGCGACGTGGCGTTGGCGCGGTTGCAGGTGGCGCTCGACGAGGCTCGGATCGAGGGGATTGCAACGAACCTGCCGCTGCACCGGCGCCTGGTCGCCGATCCCGAATTCATCCGCGGTGGGGTTAGTATCCACCATCTCGAGACGAAACTTCGCCGGAGTGGGCAGCCATGACGGCGGATCGTCCTCGCACGAGCCTGCTCGGGACGACGGCGCTGCTGTTCGAGGCGCCCGGCGAGACCACGCTTGAAACGCAGCGGCGGATCTGGGCCGTGGCCCACGAGGCTGCCGGATTTCCCGGCGTGCGCGAGGCTGTGCCAGGCATGAACAACCTCATGCTGGTCTTTGTCGAGCCGCCACGGCGGCCGGAGGAAATCGAACAAAGACTTCTCGAACTCTGGAACGTCGTCGCGCCACTTCCGATCGCCGGGCGCTGCATCGATCTCCCCGTTGCCTATGGTGGCGAAGCCGGACCGCATATGGCCGATGTTATCGAGCACACCGGCATGAGCGTCGATGAGATCGTCGAACGCCACAGCGCGCCAACCTACATCGTGTTCGCGCTCGGAAGTCACCCCGGCTACTGCTACCTCGGCGGCATGGACGCGCGCATCGCGACGCCGCGTCGCAAGGTACCGGTGCTGAAGATTCCGCGTGGAGCCGTGTCGATCGGCGGTAGTCAGACCGGCGTGTCCGCTTCCGACGGACCCAGCGGATGGAACACGATCGGCAGCACACAGATCGCATTCTTCGATGTAAATCGCAGCCCGCCCGCGCTGCTTCAGCCAGGCGATAGCATCCGCTTCAAGGTTGCCCGGGTGCTGCGATGATCAAGATTTTGTCAGTAGGCGCGCTTGCGACGGTCCAGGATCTCGGTCGTACCGGTGGGCTCAGTCTCGGCGTCGGGACATCGGGCGCCATGGATCCGCTCGCGCTTGCCGCAGGCAACATCCTGCTGCGTAACCAGGAGAACACCGCGGCTGTTGAGGTCCCGGTTTTTCCCTTCAAGGTTCGTTTCGAGCGCTCGACTGTTTTTGCCGTCACAGGCGCCGATTGTGCAGGACGGCTTGATGAGGCGCCGGTGTTGCCGTGGTGGGCGCATCGCGCCGAAGCGGGACAGGTGCTGTCGCTTTCGCATCCTAAGCAGACGACATGGCGGGCGACCCGCGCCTATTTGTGCATCGCCGATGGCGTTGACGTGCCGGCCGTGCTCGGTTCGCGCAGCACGCAGTTGAGAGGCTCGTTTGGTGGCTACGAGGGGCGGCCCCTCCGCGATGGCGACGAACTGCCGACCGGCCGTTCGAATGGCCGAGCCGTGCCCGGCTTCGGTCTGGTTCCGCCCGGGCTGGCGCTCCCGCTCGAGGCTGACGGCGTCCCCGCCGTTCGCGTGTTACCGGCCGCCGAGTACGACTGCTTCACCAATTCATCGCAGGATGCATTGTGGTCGACGGGCTGGAAGATCACCGCGCAGAGCGACCGCTATGGCTACAGGCTCTCCGGTCGTGAGCTCAACCCACTGCGTCCGCTGGAATTGCGCTCGCATGGCATCGTGCCTGGCGTCATTCAGGTGCCCCATGGTGGCCAGCCCATCATCCAGATGCGCGATGCACAGCCCTCCGGCGGTTATCCCAAAATCGGCACGGTGATCGAGGCAGATCTCTGGCGTCTCGGCCAGGCCCCCATCGGGAGCAACGTTCGCTTCATCCGCTGTAGCTGGGATGAAGCGCTGGGCGCCTCGGCGGATATTCGCCGCTGGCTCGCAAACAGCCGCCGTCTCGTCGAGCTTCACTGCGGCGAGAGGGGAGGCCGATGAGCAATCCTCTCGATCACGTCGACCAGTTGGGCGCCTGGCTCAAGGACGCCAATCTCGCGCTGCTTGAGCTGCGCGGTCCGAGCGCGACGTTGCGCCTGGTGAACGATGGCGCATCGGTACGCGTTGTCGAAGGCGAGGAATCGCCGTCCGTCGACGCGCCGTCGATGACCGTCCGCGCTCCATCGCCGGGCATCTTTCTCGATCGTCACCCGCTTCACGAACGCGCAATCGCTTTGGTCGCCGATGTCCGGGCTGGCGATCCTCTCGGCTTCCTGCAAATCGGGCCTCTACTTTTAGCCGTGCCCGCGCCCCGGGCAGGAACGCTGACAGATGTGTTAGTCGCGCACGGCACGATCGTTGGCTACGGCACGCCGCTGTTCGTACTACAGCCTATCGAAGGTGAGGCATCATGAAGATCGATCTCAACGCCGATATGGGCGAAGGTTTTGGTTCGTGGCCGATGGGCAACGACGAGGCGCTGCTCGACCTTGTATCTTCGGCCAACGTCGCGTGCGGCTTTCATGCCGGCGATCCGCTGATCATGCAGCGCACGGCGGAGCGCGCCAAGGCGCGCGGCGTCGACCTTGGGGCTCATGTCGGCTTTCCGGACCGTCAGGGATTTGGCCGGCGCGTGATGCAGATCGACACCACCGAGCTCGTCGCAATGGTCACCTACCAGCTCGGCGCGCTCGATGGCATCGCGCGGGCCGTCGGGCATCGCGTCACGCATATGAGCTTTCACGGAGCGCTGGGCAACATGGCCGCTGCCGACACCGATCTTGCCCGGCCATTGGTTCGCGCGGTCGCCGCGTTCGATCCCAATCTCCTGATCGTTTCCTCGAACAGCCGCGCGATCGAGGGTGCGGCGGCGCAGTGCGGTATCAGGGTCGCCACGACGTTCCTGGCTGACCGGGCCTATGACGACGAGGGCCTGCTGGTGTCTCGGGCAAAGCCTGGTGCGGTCATTCACGATGCCGGGGCGGTCGCCGAGCGCGTCGAGCGTCTGCTCCGTGACGGAGTGGTCATTGCCGCCAGCGGAAAGGCGCTCGCGATGCCGGTCAAATCGATCCTGCTACATGGGGATACCCAGGGCGCTGTCGAACTGGCCCGGGGGATTCGGGCCTCGATCGAGGCCACCGGCGGGGAGATTGTGCCGGTTTCCCGGCTCGTGGCGGGCTCCGGCGGAGCGGGTGGGTGATCATAAGGGGACCTTATCCCACCACAGTTAATCCGTCTTGGCGGGGAAGTTGCGCGATCGTTTAGCGTGTTGAGAAGGTGAGGGACCAGATGCCATTCTCCGATTACAGGACTGCTCTTGTTACCGGCGCCTCGTCAGGCATCGGTCTGGCGGTCGTCGAGCGCCTGGTGCGTGAGGGCCTGAAGGTTCATGCGCTCGCACGGAGCGCGGATGCGCTGAAGGCCTTGGCCGATCGCACCGGCTGCATCCCGCACGCGATGGATGTCAGGGATATTGCGGCTATCACCAAGCTTGCTCACGGCATCGAAGTCGACGTGCTCGTCAACAGCGCTGGTGTCGATCGGCCGAAGAAATTTCTCCAGGCGGATGCGGAGGACATCGATCTCCTGGTCGACGTCAACCTGCGTGCAATCCTGCATCTTTGCCGCCTGCTCGTGCCGGGAATGGCTCAGCGCGATCGCGGTCACGTAGTGAACGTCACGTCGATTGCCGGCGCTTACAACTTCGCGGGCAATTCGAGCTATCACGCGACCAAGGCGGCCGTCAGCATGCTGACCAGTCAGCTCAGGGTCGATTGCTTCGGCAAACGCGTGCGCGTCACCGAGATCTGCCCAGGCCGGGTTGCAACTGATATCTTCGCCCATGTCCACGGCGACAGCGCTGAAACACGCGCGAACTTTATCGAAGGCTTCGAACTGCCCGAGGCAAAGGACATTGCCGACGCGATCGCGTTTGCGATTGCGGCTCCGGTAGCGGTGAATGTGGGTTACATCGAAATCACACCGACCTTGCAGGTGCCGGGTGGCTTGTCGACCAGGCGCCCCGGGGGTTCCTCAGAACCCTTTCTCCCGACCTAGATGAGCGGCGCGCGATGAAGGGTTTCGACCTCATGGCCGTCCTGCTCAATCCGGAGTTCAGCCGGATGCTGGTCCATGGGGTGAAGATGACCTTCATCATCTTTGTCGGCTCATGGCTGCTGGCAATGAGTCTTGGGATGATACTCCTCGCGGTCCGGATGCTGCCGAGCCGGATCGCCAGCGCTTTTGTCGCGATCTACGTCTCCTACCACCGCAACGTGCCGACGCTGGTGCAGCTCATGCTCTGGTATTTCGGCATTTCGAGCCTGCTGCCGGACTCAGTTCAGATATGGCTCGGCGATCACAATGGCGAAGCGGTGTTCGCGGTCGTTGCTCTGGGGTTGTGCCAGGCTGCCTATTTCAGCGAAGATCAGCGGTCCGGTCTGCGTGCCGTGCCGAGGGGGCAGTGGGAAGCCGCCCGTGCCTTGGGGCATGGCTACGTCGGAGCCATGGCCTACATCCTGCTGCCACAAGCCGTCCGCAACGCGATGCCGGCGCTGGTGAACCATACGGTCTCGTTGTTCAAGAACTCCAGCCTTGCGATGGCGATCGGCGTCGCCGAGCTGACCCACGCCGTCAAGGAGGTTGAGAACCAGAGTTTTCGTCCGTTCGAGACTTACCTGATTGCCACGATCGTTTACCTCGTCTGCTCGCTGCTCCTGATGTGGCTTGGTCACTATCTCGAGCAGCGGAGCCGCATGGCCGGAGCGGTCTGATCATGTCGCTGCTCCCAAGCATGATCGAGATCGTCAGGGATAACTGGCTGTTGCTGCTCGTCGGTCAGTACCCGAACGGCCCGCTTGGCGGCATCGCGGCGACCCTCATCCTCTCAGTCCTCGGCATTGCCTTGGCATTTCCGCTGAGTGTCGCGATGGCGCTGGCCAGCCTGTCGCCGTGGCGCGCGCTGCGCTGGCCTGTCATGGCCATGGTCTACATCACTCGCGGCGTGCCGCTGCTGCTGATCATCCTGTGGGTCTATTTCGTGCTGCCGCTTTTGATCGGGCATAGCGTGCCGGCGTTCGCGACCATGCTGGTCACACTGGTCGGCTATGAAGCCGCATTCCTGAGCGAGATCGTGCGTGCCGGCATTCATGCGCTGCCGAAAGGTCAGATGGACGCCGCCCGCGCGCTCGGACACAGCCGTCTCGGCGCGATGCGCTACGTGATCCTGCCGCAAGCGCTATTCAACATGATTCCGAGCATCCTCAGCCAGTTCGTCTCGACCGTCAAGGAGACCACGCTCGGATACATCATCAACGTCCCGGAGCTTACCTTTGCGGCCGGCCAGATCAACAACCGCTTGCTGACCAAGCCGTTCGAAGTCTACTTCATCCTTGCCATCAGCTATTTCATCGTTTGCTGGACCTTGACGCAGGCCATCAACATGGTCGAGCGGCGGATTACCGCGCGCCGAACCGCAGGCGTGGCTGCCGCGTCCGCGCTGCCTGCCACAGCCGCAAGCGCATCAGGGGCATGACCATGTCGCATGAAACGCCATCCCGGGATGCCGATCCGATGATCGAGTTCGTCGCCGTGCATAAATTCTTTGGTTCGCTGGCCGCGCTGACCGACGTCAACGCCGAGGTGAACAGGGGCGAGGTGGTAGTGGTCTGCGGGCCGTCTGGCTCGGGCAAGTCGACGCTCATCCGGACCGTCAACAGGCTCGAGGAAATCCAGTCGGGCTCGGTGCTGTTCGAGGGCAAGGACGTTCATGCCAAGCTGGGTGGCACGGCGCTGAACCGGCTGCGAAGCCGCATCGGATTTGTTTTCCAGAGCTTCAACTTGTTTCCGCATCTGAGTGCGCTCGACAACGTCATGCTTTCGCCGATGAAGGTGAACGGCGTCAGGCGCAGTGACGCGCGCGAAACGGCGCTTCGGCTGCTCGACCGCGTCGGGCTCTCGGCCAAGGCGCAGAACTACCCGGCCCAGCTATCCGGTGGACAGCAGCAGCGCGTGGCGATCGCGCGCGCGCTCGCCATGGAGCCGCCGGCGATGCTGTTCGACGAACCGACCAGCGCGCTCGATCCCGAGATGGTGGGCGAGGTGCTTTCCGTCATGCGTGGGCTTGCGCGTGATGGAATGACCATGATGTGCGTGACCCACGAGATGAACTTCGCGCGCGATGTCGCCGATCGCGTCTGGTTCATGGACGCCGGAAGGGTGCTCGAGACGGGAGCTCCGGTCGACTTCTTCCGCTCACCACAACATCCACGTGCGCAGCGCTTTCTGTCGGATCTACACAGCCGGTGACCACACTGACTTGATGTGACCAACTTTGAGGAGAACAGAAATGTCCTTCAAGAACCGTTCAATCGGCCTGGTGGCCGCGATCGCGGGCCTTGCCGGGATCGCGTCGGCGGCGTGCGCCGACCAGCTGTCGGACATCACCCAGCGCAAGGAGCTGCGGTGCGGAACTTTTGCGGACGTGCCGCCGTTTGCGGCTCCGGATGCCAAGACACGTGAGATGGTCGGCTTTGACGTCGACCTCTGCAAGGCCATCGCCCAACGCTGGGGCGTTGCCGCAAAGGTCACTCCGCTCTCGGTCGAGGCGCGCGTGCCCGAAGTCAAGCTCGGGCACGTCGACATCACGGTGGCGAACCTCGCCTACACGCTGGGCCGCGCCGAGCAGATCCAGTTTTCAGATCCGTACTATATCGCCAAGGAGATGCTGGCAGTGAAGGCGAGCGATCCCGGGACCGCCAAGGCCGACTTTAGGGGTAAGCGGCTGGCTTCGACTAAAGGATCGACGTCGGAACTCGCGATCAAGATGAACGAATCTGACCCGCTGACCTTCGTCGATACTGGTTCGGCCTTCATGGCAGTTCAACAGAACAAGGCGGTTGGAATGGTGGCGAATACCATGACCATCACCAAACTCGTGAACCAGTCCAAGGAGGCCGGGCAGCCGCTAAAGATGATCGAGGAGCCCATGGTGCTGCAGCCGATCGGCGTCGGTATGAAGAAGGACGAGCCGGCGCTGCTCGCGAAGGTCAACGAGACCCTACTCGCGATGGACCAGGCCGGCGAGATCAATCAGCTCTGGGACAAGTGGCTCGGTCCGAGCACCGAGTTTAAGATGACCCGTACCGACAAGGTCGTGCCGCTCAGCCAGCTGCAGTTCACGCCGCTTCCATGATTTGTGAGCTGGCGCCATTCACGTCGACTAGAGCAAATTCTATCCTGAGCTAGGCTTTCAGCGGTCTGCTCTTTCGCTGGGCGAGCGTACGATTGAACGCGACGTCGGAGCGATCGATGTCCTCGCGCACAATGCGGGCTTGCAGTTCGGACGCTGGGGCGACGTCGACGATCTGATCGGTGTCGCCACTGCTGTGGGGCGGGACGGCGTCGTTCGTCAATGGACGCACGATCCATCGCGACGAGGAAAACGGCCTTGAGCATAACTCAAGTGTTCAGACCGACCGGGTGCAGAATCGATTGCAGTCATTGACTGTTCGCACCACAAGCGCCAGTTATCGGATCGCCCCGGGTCAATCGGTCGTGTGATCCAATTTCATCATGTCGTCACTCGCCCTCTGTTGAGGCGTTTCAGTCAACACCGCCGTACGTGTGCACTCGACTTCGCTCGCCGTTTTGTGCTCTGAGAATGCAAACTGCGCGTCTTGGCCTTCACGCGGGGTAAGAGTTTGGATCAAAGTCAAAATGTGACACGCTCGTCCAAACTCGATTTTCCCATCGGTCCAACACGTGATAGGATCGGATGGTATCAAGATAGATCAATGAAATGAATGGTTTACGCTGGAAGTTTTCTTGTGCCCCCATGATGGATTGGACGGACCGGCACTGCCGGGTGTTCCACCGTCACCTGACAAAACGGGCGCTGCTTTATACGGAGATGCTGACGACCGGTGCCATCATTCATGGCGATCGGGAGCGGCTGCTCGGCTTTGACGCGAGCGAGCATCCGGTGGCGCTTCAGCTGGGCGGGTCGGATCCAGCCGAGCTCGCGAAGGCGGCGCGGATCGGCGAACAGTTCGGCTACGACGAGATCAATCTCAATGTCGGTTGCCCATCCGACCGCGTGAAGGATGGCCGCTTCGGCGCCTGCCTGATGGCGGAGCCTGAGCTCGTTGCGAGGTGCGTCGACGCGATGAAGCGCGCGGTCTCCATTCCCGTTACGGTGAAATGCCGCATCGGCATCGATGACCAGGATCCCGAAGTCGCGCTGGATACGCTCGCGCGTGCCGTCGTGGCTGCCGGCTGCGACGCGCTGATCGTGCATGCGCGAAAAGCGTGGCTGAACGGTCTGTCGCCAAAGGAAAACCGCGATATCCCGCCGCTCGATTATGGTCGCGTCTATCGGCTCAAGCATGCGATGCCGGATGTGCCAGTCATCATCAATGGCGGCGTCCTGAGTATCGAGGAGGCGAAAGCGCATCTTGCGCATGTCGATGGCGTGATGCTCGGCCGGGCAGCCTATCAGGAGCCGTGGCGGCTGCTCTCGGTCGACAGCGATGTCTTTGGCGAGGCTGCGCCGCACGCGACGATGCAGGACGCGTTCGAGGCGATGATGCCTTATATCGAGGCGCAGCTCGCGCGCGGCGCGCGGCTGCACGCCATGACCCGGCATTTCGTCGGCGCCTTCCACGCGGTGCCGGGCGCGCGGGCCTTCCGTCGCCATCTTGCCGAACAAGGTGTCAGGCCGGGGGCTGGCGTCGACGTCCTGCGCGATGCGATCGCTCGCGTCAGTGCTGACGCGCAGGCAGAGGCGGCTGCCTAGGGCCTCAATCCACCGCCGTGCGCGCGCGCCGATGGCTGCCTTGCAGCTCTGGATAGCCCGTCAGCATGAGCTTGTCCGCGCGCACGCCCCAGCTCTCCAGGCGATCGAGGAAGCTCATGCCGAGCAAATTCGTCTTCATCTGCCCGCGCTGCACGACGAGTGCCGGCACCGATTTCTCGACGAGATGGCCGACGGCGAGACGATCGAGCGTCAGCCGGGCCGCCTTGGTGTGGCCGCTGGCGGTTTCGAGGTCGACGTCGTATTCGAGCATCTCGAGTGGCAGGCCGATCGCTTTTGCGGTCTCCCAGGTCAACACCACGGAGGTGGCGCCGGTGTCGATCACCATTGGCGTTGCCACGCCGTTGATCTTGGCGCGCAGCGCAAACTCGCCGCCCTGGCCGCGCTGGATTTGCACTTCTGGCGCGGGCGAGGCGGCCTGCCCACGGAACATGTATGAGACCTTGTGACTCGCGCGTGCAATCTGGTCGGGATCGCCATAGGCGACCACGGCGCCCGCTGTGCCGGCCAGCAAGATGAGAACGAGCAGGAGGCGGATCATCGCGCGCCTCCGACGGCGCGGACACCGGTCAGGCGCGTCTCGGCGATCCCGCCGGTGGCGCAAGGCCAGCGTCCGCCATGCGCGCCGGCAACAGCGCCATAACCGCGAGCCGTTCGACGCTCTCCATGGCGTGCCAGCGTGCGATCTCCGACAAGGTCCGGCCGCAGCCGAAGCACAGCTTGGTTTTGGGATCGATCATGCAGACGGCGAGGCACGGCGTTTCTTTGCTCATACGGACATAGTGAAGGAATATCGGGCATGTCGGCAAGCATGTGTTTTACGAGCCCGTGCCCGCGCTCATGATCGGTCTGTGGCGCGGCCGGCGCTTCTCGTCGGGAACGGCGGAACTGTCCGGCTGCAGTGGCGGCGAATCCTCCGACAGCGGCGCCAGCGCACTCATCACGCGCTCGGGCGGGAAGGTGACGATCACTTCGGTGCCGATGCGCAGTTTCGACTTCAGCGTGAAGGTGCCGCCATGCAGATCGATCAGGTTCTTCGCGATGGGCAGGCCGAGGCCCGCGCCCTGTTCGGCCGATTTGATCGAGTTGGAGCCCTGGCCGAACGAGGCAAGCACGACCGGGATCTCGTCTTCGGGGATGCCTGGGCCGGAATCCTTCACGGATAGGTATTGCCCGCCCGAGGCGGTCCAGCCGGCCTTGAGCCAGATCTCGCCGCCCTGCGGAGTGAACTTGATCGAGTTGGAAAGCAGGTTGAGCACGACCTGGCGGATCGCGCGCTCGTCGGCCCAGAGCCGCGGCATGGCCTGCTCGAACACTTCGTGAATGGTGATACCGCGGCTCGAGGCACGCAGTTTCATCAGATGATGGCAGTCGGCGACGATGCCGACCAGCGACACCGCTTCCTCGTTCAATTCGTAGCGGCCGGCCTCGATCCGCGACAGATCGAGGATCTCGTTGATGAGGTTGAGCAGGTGCACGCCGGAATTATGAATGTCGGCGGAATATTCTTTGTAGACCGGTACCGCATGCGCGCCAAAGATCTCGCTCTTCATGACTTCGGAGAAGCCGAGAATGGCGTTCAGCGGTGTGCGCAGCTCGTGGCTCATTTGCGCGAGGAAACGCGATTTGGCGACGTTGGCGGATTCGGCGCGGTGGCGTGCCTCGTCCGAGATCGCCTTGGCCTGTTCGAGCTCGCCGATCAGCGCGTCCTTCTCGGCCCGCGCCTCCAGCGTCGCGAAGGTCGATGAGTGAAGACGATGCGCCAGCAGCACGAAATAGCCTTCGGCCGCGAGCGCGAGTGCGGCCAGGATGTAATTGTCCAGCGAGCCGGTCATTGCAAAGCTCAGCGCCATGGCGACCGCAACCGGCGCTGTGGCGGCGAGTGCTGCGATCGGCAGATTGGCGGCAAGCATGCTCGACACTGCGATCACCAGCAGCATCAGGAACATCATCAGCGTTTCCGTTACCATGTCGAGCACGGGATGGATCAGGATCGCCATCCAGCACAGGCCATAGAGCAGGTCGAGCACGACGAAACGTGTCCGCCAGGCGCGCGTTGCCGCCGGGGAGGCAGGTTCAGCCAGGAAGCGGCGGCAGCTGCGGATCATCGCCGCATGCAGGCAGATCATGCCAGCGGTCCAGGCGGCGGCGGGGATCGGCTGCATCCACAGTCCGAACAGCACACCGGTCGCGACCACCAGCAGCATCACGACATAGGAGGCCGACAGCCGCGTCTGGGCATATTGGCGCAACAGCTCGGCGTCGAAGGCCGGCCGGGTTCCGCTGGTCGACGTTAACTTATCGCGTGCTTCGCGGACCCGCTGCGACGCAGCCCGTCGGCTGCTCGCTGATGGAGCGCTGACCGGTTCGGCCGGAAGCTGCACTACCTCAGGCTTTTCAGCGGGGTTACTCATCAAGCAACAACGATTCCTGCCCGCGTCGGACGCGGGCCTTCTGCATTGTCTATCTCTGGCAAGAAATCCTTAAGAGGTGACTTAAGGAGCTAAAGAATTACGTTAACGGGAGGTTAACTCGGCGGTCGGCACTTGCCAGATCGGTTTCGCCCTGCGCGACGGCGGTCATGCGTGCGTGGCTCCGGTAGGCTACCGAGCGGAGAATGCAGGCTCGCAGTGGAAAATCAAGCAGAGCAAGCTTAGGCGCCAACAGAAAGAGTCTTGGCTCAGAAGCCGATCTCGAGGGCAAGCCCGATCGCGAGGAGTAATGACAGGCAAACCACCGGAGAATAGGGCCGGCTTGCGCTCGTGGCCCAGCTCCGCGCGTGCCCGAGATAGTGACGTTTGCTGGCCGGTTCCGGATCGATAGCAGCGGTTTCCATGACAGATCTCGAAATTCGTTGGCTGCCGGAAAGGTGCTCTCAATCGCATTCAAATTCGAGATGGAGTAGCAACCAGTGATATAAATGGGCCATAAGTGCCCGCCGATTGCGCAGCCGATCACTGCTAGTCCTTTTCCAGGAGGCCGAGCCTGCGTCCAAGCCATTCCGTCGTCGGCGCCTGGATCAAGATTGTGATCAGGATGATCACGAAGGTTACGGAAGCGATCAGCTCGGCGCCCGGTGCTTTAGTGCCGAGCAGGAGACCGGCGAGTGCGGCCGGGATGACGCCGGTCTCGCGGGTCCAGCACATGAAGATGAGTTCGCGCACGTTCCAGCGTGCGCGGCGGTCGGGCAAGGCGCAGAGGAACACCGTCATCGGGCGTGCCACGAACATCAGAGCAAGCGCGACCGCCACTCCGCCTTTCCAGTGCTGGCCCATCTGGGCAAAGTCGAGCTGGGCGCCGAGCAGGGTGAAAATGAACAGGCGCATGATGAAGGCGGTCGTGAACACGAAATCGTTGAGCTTCTGCGCCTCGCCCGGCTCCATTCGGAAGCCCAGGGCTTCCTTGTTGCCGAGCACGATGCCGAAAACGAACACGGCCATAAAGCCCGATGCCTGCAGGCCGCTTGCGGCAAAATAGGCGGCGATCACGGCAACAAGCGTCACGACCGGCGCATACTCTGCGAGCATCGCCCAGCGCTCATGCGCGATCAGTAGTGCAGCCAGATAACCGAGGGCAACGCCGGCGGCGATTCCGATCGCGGCCTGTTTGACGAGGTCGAACAGCGCGCCGATCGGCGAAAATACGCCGCTCCCCATTGCTAGCCCGAGCACCGAAAAGGTGAAGATCGCGGCCATGGCGTCGTTGAACGCGGACTCGCTCATCACGGTCTGCGCAATACGATCGCGAATTCGGATCTGGCGAAAGATCGGCATGAGCGTCGCCGGATCGGTCGACGCAACCGTTGCCCCCAGCAGCAGCGCCAGCACCGGCGGAATGCCGAACACGAGATGCGCGGCAAGTCCGGTGATAGTTGCCGTGATCAGGACGCCGATCGTTGCCAACGTCACGATGGTGATCCACACCCGCTTAATGACATCGAGCCGCAGTGCCGCTCCGCCGTCGAACAGGATGTAGCTTGCTCCAAACAGCAGTATGATCTGGTTCAGTGCCGAGTCCGCGGGGATGTCGATCAATTTGAGCGCGCGTGGCCCCATCGCGATTCCAGCGAGCAGGAAGAGCGCGATATCCGGAATCCGGATTTTCTGCGCCAGCAGTCCGATGACGGTACCGACCGCTAGGATCAGCCCGCAACTCAACAGCGTGTGCTTGGCGATCTCGACTGAGGCCGACGTATCCACCTGGCAATTCCGAAATGTTTGAGATTTGGCCGAGTTCGGTGCCCCGCCGGCCTGTTTCGCTCGTTGCGACGTTACCTGCCATCGCGTGGCCCAAAAAGCGAAAACGAACGCTCGGGCGAGTTTGCCGCAGGTCACCGCCACAACGTAGATTGTGGCGATGACGCTCAGCTTGGGACGATCGTCCGTCAGTCGTCAGCGATTGAGACGCGCGAGCAGGCTCGACGTATCCCAGCGCTTGCCGCCCATCTTCTCGACCTCAGCATAGAACTGGTCGACCAGCGCGGTGACCGGCAGGTTGGCGCCGTTGCGGCGGGCTTCGGCGAGCGCGATCGAGAGGTCCTTGCGCATCCATTCGACCGCGAAGCCGAAATCGTACTTGCCCTCGTTCATGGTCTTGTAGCGGTTTTCCATCTGCCAGGACTGCGCCGCGCCCTTGGAAATGGTCTCGATCACGGCCGCGACGTCGAGGCCGCTCTTCTTGGCGAAGTGGATGCCTTCCGAGAGGCCCTGTACGAGTCCGGCGATGCAGATCTGGTTGACCATCTTGGTCAGCTGGCCGCTCCCGGCGGGCCCGAGCAGCTTGCACATCCGTGCATAGGCGCCGGAGATGATCGGCTCGGCGCCGGCATAGTCATCCGGCGCGCCGCCGCACATCACCGTCAGCACGCCGTTCTCGGCGCCGGCCTGGCCGCCGGAGACGGGGGCGTCAATGAACTTGAAGCCGGCCTTGGTCGCGGCCGCGTCGAGCTCGCGTGCGACTTCGGCAGAGGCGGTGGTGTGGTCGACGAAAATCGCACCCTTCTTCATGCCGGCGAATGCACCGTCGGGGCCGATCGTGACCGCGCGCAGATCGTTGTCATTGCCGACGCAGCACATCACGAAGTCCTGGCCCTCGGCTGCAGCCTTCGGGGTCGGTGCCGTCTTGCCGCCGAACTTGTCCGCCCACTCCTTCGCCTTGGCGGCGGTGCGGTTGTAGACGGTGACCTCATGGCCCCCTTTTTTCACGAGGTGTCCGGCCATGGGGAAGCCCATCACGCCGAGACCGAGGAAAGCGACTTTAGCCATGTGTGTGTCCGTAGCTTGAGTTTTACGGTTGCAGCCGGGCGAGGGGCGCCAGCCGGGGTCCTTGAGGTTCCGCCCAAGGGCGGCCGGGCGCACCATAAACCCTTAAGGGCTGAGGGCAACGGCTTCGTTTGGCCGCCCCCTGTGCTAGGATGGCGGGACTAAAGGACTTCAAAACAAGGGAGCGAAACAATGGGCGGCGTGAGCGTTGGTGTCCTCGATCATTTCAACATCCGGACCCGGAATCTGGCCGAGACGGTCCGCTTCTATGAGGACGTGCTGGGCCTGGAGAAAGGCACCCGGCCGAATTTCGCCTTCCCGGGGGCCTGGATGTACAGCGAGGGCAAGCCGGTGGTGCACCTCGTCGATATTTCCCCGACCTCCGAGCCGCAAAAGCCGGATTCCGGCGTGGTCCACCACGTCGCCTTCGCCAGCCGGGGCTTCGACGGCATGAAGCAGCGCCTGACGTCCAGGGGCATGAAATTCGACTCCCGTCAGGTGCCAGGCGGCGAGCTCTGGCAGATCTTCGTCCACGACCCCAACGGGGTCATGATCGAGCTCAATTACGAGGCGGCGCAGGAGCAGGGGGCAGCCCCGGCCGAGATGGCTGACGATATCGGCAGGCAGTAGCCTTTTGGCCGTTTCCGCTCTAATGGGGCATCCTGATATCTTGAGCATGATCTGGTCGGAAAACCGCTTCACACTTTTCCGGATCATGCTCCCTCTAGGAGATGCGCTTTGAGCGTGACGCAGCAACAGGTCCTCGACAGCCTCGCCAAGATCAAGTCGCCCCGCGGGGTCGCGCTCACCAATGCCAATGTGCTGAGCGCGATCAGCGCCTCCGACGGCAAGGTGCTCTTCTCGATCAACGTCGATGCCGCCGAAGCGCGGGCCTGGGAATCGGTCCGGGCCGAGGCCGAGGCCGCCGTGCGGGCCATTCCCGGCGTCACCACGGTGATGGTCGCCCTGACCGCCGAGCGCAAGCCCGGCAGCACGCCTCCACCGCCCCCGCAGCCGAGCCGTGGCACACCAGGCGTGCAGCCGGTCCACGCCCACAAGCCGCCGCCACAGGGCGGCGCCCAATCGCCGATGGCGCGGCAGTCCGAGATTCCGGGCGTCGCTGCCGTGATCGCGGTCGCCTCCGGCAAGGGCGGCGTCGGCAAGTCGACCACCGCGCTCAACCTGGCGCTGGGCCTGCGCGACCTCGGTCTCAAGGTCGGGCTGCTCGATGCCGACATTTACGGTCCTTCTGTGCCGCGGCTGACCGGGCTGCACGAGAAGCCGGAGCTCGACGGCGAGCGCAAGATGATTCCGCTCCGGCGCTTCGGCCTCGCCATCATGTCGATCGGCTTCCTGGTCGAGGAAGAGACCGCGATGATCTGGCGCGGCCCGATGGTGATGTCGGCGGTGACGCAGATGCTGCGCGACGTCGCATGGGGCACGCTTGACGTACTCGTCGTCGACATGCCGCCGGGCACGGGCGATGCGCAGCTCACGCTGGCGCAGAACGTGCCGCTGAAGGGCGCCGTGATTGTCTCGACTCCGCAGGACCTGTCGCTGATCGACGCGCGGCGGGGGCTCGCAATGTTCAGGAAGGTCAACGTGCCCGTGCTGGGCATCGTCGAGAACATGAGCTACTTCCAGTGCCCGCATTGCGGCACAAAATCCGACATCTTCGGCCACGGCGGCGCGCGCCACGAGGCCGAGAAGCTCGGGGTACCGTTCCTGGGCGAGATCCCGCTGCACATGGCGATTCGCGCCACATCCGACGCCGGCAATCCCGTCGTGGACAGCGAACCCGATGGCCCGCATGCGGCGATCTATCGCGCCATTGCGGGACAGGTCCGGGACCAGCTCAAGGGCGCGGTTTCCGCAGCCTGACGCGGATCATCTGGGGACATGCGACTTTCGTCGCCCCCTGTCATGCCAATGTCGCGTTCCGTGGCAGGGGCTTCCGTGTTAAACGCCACGGCACAAAGCCCCTTCGGTTCGACGCGGATTGAGATCGCCTCGCCGGAATGAGCGGCGACAAAGAGGAAGTTCGGGGACACGCCCCAGCAAGGAGAGACCTGAAGATGAAGCGTCGTGATTTTCTGAAAGTGTCGGCAGCAGGCGCGGCGGCATCAGCCGCGGTAGCCTCGCCGGCGATTGCGCAGTCCTCGCCCGAGATCAAGTGGCGCATGACGTCGAGCTTCCCGAAATCGCTCGACACCATCTATGGCGGTGGCGAGCAGGTGGCGAAGTACGTCGCCGAGATGACCGACAACAAGTTCCAGATCCAGGTGTTCGCGGCCGGCGAAATCGTTCCCGGCCTGCAGGCGCTCGATGCGACCTCGAACGGCACGGTCGAGATGTGCCACACCGTGTCCTACTACTACGTCGGCAAGGACCCGACCTGGGCAATCTACGCCTCGGTGCCGTTCGGTCTCAACGCGCGCCAGCAGAACTCCTGGTGGTACCAGGGCGGCGGCGAGCAACTCGGCAATGAGTTCTTCAAGAAGTCGAACGTGATCGGCTTTGCCTGCGGCAACACCGGCACCCAGATGGGCGGTTGGTTCCGCAAGGAGATCAAGACCGTTGCGGATCTCTCCGGCCTGAAATTCCGCATCGGCGGCATCGCCGGCCAGGTGCTTCAGAAGGTCGGCGTGGTGCCGCAGCAGCTCGCCGGCGGCGACATCTATCCGGCGCTCGAGAAGGGCACCATCGACGCGGCCGAGTGGGTCGGCCCGTACGATGACGAGAAGCTCGGCTTCGCCAAGGTCGCGAAGTACTACTACTACCCGGGTTTCTGGGAAGGCGGTCCGATGGTCCACGCCTTCACCAACCTCGACAAGTGGAATTCGCTGCCGAAGAACTACCAGGCGATCCTCACCAACGCGATGGCCAACGCCAACAGCTGGATGGCCGCGCGCTACGACATGCAGAACCCGTCGGCGCTGAAGCGTCTGGTCGCCGGCGGCACGCAGCTCCGTCCCTTCACCAACGAAGTGCTGGAAGCCTGCCTGAAGGCGACCAACGAGCTGTGGGCCGAGCTGTCGGCCAAGAACGCCGACTTCAAGAAGTCGATCGACGCCATGCAGGCCTATCGCTCCGACGAATATCTGTGGTGGCAGGTCGCCGAGTACACCTACGACAGCTTCATGATCCGCTCGCGCACCCGCGGCTGATCGTCGGCTCAAGCTGTCAGACGGAATGGCCCGGCCTCGTTCGCGAGGCCGGGCTTTTTCGTGCGCGAAGCGGCAGGCGCACGCGAAATCCGAAAACAACCCCATGCACAGTAGAAATTGGGGGAGGGCGTGCCAACCGCTCAGCATTCGCGGAAGCCGTTTGACTCGTCGGGCAAAACAGGAGCAAAATGCAATAATCGTATAATCCGAAATTGGCGACGCGGCGGCTATCCGATAGGCGAGGCGAGAGGATCAGCGCGTGCGATACTGGGTCAAACGAATTCGCCTCAAGTCGGGAGAGATTGTGACTGAGCGGGAGCTAGATCCCGACGAGAACTATTCTTTGGATGTCGCGCCCGTGGTGGGTGACGTGATCAACGTTCGCTGTCCCGGCAGGGATTTCGACGCGAAAGTCGTTTGGGGCCATTGGCCCGGAAGAACTCATCCCGCCGGGACAATTGTGCCGCTTCGCGTGGAAGAAATTTAGCAAGATGGTAAGACGGCGCGCAGGCGGCTGATAATTCGGGCAAAACACAGCCGTGAATCCATAATCGCTTAATCCGAATTGTGCTGTGGCGCAAAATTTTTGAAGCGATGAGCATAAGGGCGTATCGTCTACGGCTTAAGTCGTAAGACCAACGACCCGACCTCGCTCCGCGAGGCCGGGCCCATTTTTCCATGCCGCAGTGCGATGACGATGGCATTCGCATCGCCCTTGCGCCATTCTAGGCCTCAAGCCTCGGCAAGAAGGCCCACAATCACTGATACATCAGGGCAGGAAATCATGAAGAGACGAGACTTTATCAAGGTCACGGGGCTTGCTGCGGCCGGTGCCGCCACGCTCGCTTCTCCCGCGATCGCGCAGTCGATGCCGGAGATCAAATGGCGCATGCCGACGAGCTGGCCGAAATCGCTCGACACGCTCTACGGCGGCGCCGAGCTGATGTGCAAGATGGTTGCGGAGGCGACCGACAACAAATTTCAGATCCAGCCTTTCGCAGCCGGCGAGATCGTGCCGGGCCTCCAGGTGCTCGACGCCGTGCAGAACGCCACCTGCGAGATCGGCCACACCGCGTCCTACTATTATTTCGGCAAGGACCCGACCTTCACCTTCGGCTCGTCGGTGCCATTCGGTCCGAACATGCGCGTCAACCAGGCCTGGTACATGCTGGGTGGGGGCAAGGAAATCCTCAACGACTTCTACAAGAGCTACAACGTCACCTCGCTGCTCGCCGGCAATACCGGCTGCCAGATGGGCGGCTGGTTCAGGAAGGAGGTCAACACCGTCGACGATCTCCAGGGCCTGAAATTTCGCATCGGCGGCTTCGCCGGCCGCGTGCTGCTGAAGCTTGGCGTCGTACCGCAACAGCTTGCCGGTGGTGACATCTATCCGGCGCTCGAGAAGGGCACTATCGATGGCGCCGAATGGGTCGGCCCCTATGACGACGAGAAGCTCGGCTTCTACAAGATCGCGCCGCACTATTACTATCCCGGCTGGTGGGAAGGCGGTCCGATGCTGCTCGCTTTCGTCAATCTCGACAAATGGAACGCGCTGCCGAAATATTACCAGAGCGTACTCACGCAGGCAGGCCATTACTCCAACAACTACATGATGGCGCGCTACGATCAGGCCAATCCGCTGGCGTTGAAGAAGCTGCTTGCCAACGGCACCAAGCTGCATGCCTTCTCGCCGCCGATCATGGACGCCTGCTACAAGGCGGCGAAAGAGCTGCACGACGAGGTCTCGGCGACCAATCCCAACTTCAAGAAGGTCTACGAGTCCCTCACCAAATTCTCCAACGACAGCTATGCCTGGTTCCAGGTCGCCGAAGTCGGCTACGACATCTTCATGGCGCGACACTCGCAGAGCTGAGCGCGGCGTCCCGCGTGAGGGAAAGCCCCGGAGCAAACGCTCCGGGGCTTTTGCTCGAGGGCACCCACGCGAGAGGCCAACCTCTGAGCGCAATCCCCTTCCGGAGCGAAGACACGTCGCGCCCACGCGCTTCGTAAGAGCGCCGGGGAGGTGGTTATTGGTGGTGAACGCTCGAGCTGTGTGGGATGGCGTGTCAGGCAATCTCGCATAAGCGGCTGCGCTACACGTCAGTCCTTCAGGTGCGCCCGGAAGAACGCCAATGCGGCGGCGTTGAGCTGCGCATGAAACGCGACGCGATCAAATCCCGGCCTGTCGGTGCAGATGTTGGGGCGCCTCTTCGCCAGATCCTCCGTGCAGGGCGGAAGGAAGACGAAATGACCGGCATTTTGCACCAGATGATAGTCGGGCCTGGCCGGAAGATCGCGCATGATCGTTGAGACATAATCCAGAGTGACTTCGCCGCCGGTCCGGTCCTCTCCGCTCAGTGCAGAGGCCCAGAGCTGCACCGGGATGTTCACCTCTTTCAGGCCGTCAGGGTCGAACAGCGGGCCGAACGCCGGGTCGGCAATGACGAGCGCCTTGATGCGCGGATCGTGAGTGAAGGCCAGCGCCGGGATCTCGTTGCGTCGCAGTTGTGCACAATCCGGTTTGGGCGAGCTCTCTGGGCAGAAGGCGATCATCTTGCGCAGATCGGGATTGCCGCCCGCGGCGACCAGGCCGGTGTAGCCGCCGCGTGAAAAGCCGAAGAAGCCGATATGTTCGGGTGCGAGCTTCGCATGATCAGGCCATGCGGTCAGCATGTAGTCGATCACGCGCTTGATGTCGGTCGGGCGCTCGGTGAATGCGGCGAGCGTGTCGGCACGGCTCATGTCGCCGCCACCGGTATCGACGGGATGGCTGAGCGCGATAACGACGAAGTCGCGGTCAGCAAGCGTCTCGGCCGTATCATGGTGGCCGGTGAAGCCTCCGCCATAGCCATGCGAAATGACGATCAGAGGTAGCTTGTCACCTGAGATCGCGCAGTTCTCCGTCGCAGGCAATGTCGACGTGCGAAGCTTGACCTCGCCGACAGGCTCGCGACAGGGCGACCACACGGCCGCCTGGATCGCCGGAAAGCCTGATACGGCCGGAACCTCGATGAGGCGAAAGCCGGCGGCATGGGCCAGGGTGGCGATCAGACAAAAAACGGATGCGAGCGCGAACTTCAGAATAGACATGTGCTGCTCCCGCGCTTGGTCCGCCACGACCGCATCACCGTGACGGCAACTTGGCCTTGCCTCCCTTCATGGCAGCGGCAGGCGGATCCGCCAACACACATTCCCGCCAGACTGGCGTAGTGTACTGCGCCGGCCAGACCAGGGTGATCTGGCCGAGCACGGGTCGGCAGCAGCGCGTCCACCTCGCGAGCGCCATTTTTCGCTGGCCCAATCCGCCGATTGGTGGAAGAGATCGGCAATCGCCGCGTACGCGCGGTCGGAAATGCCGGAAGTTTGGATTCACTGCATGCGCCTTCTGATCGTCGAGGACAACGCCGAGTTGTCGCGGCTCGTGGCCAACGGGCTGGCAGCGGCCGGCTATGAGAGCGATATCGTCGGTAGTGCCGAGGAGGCTCGCGAGGCGGTGCACAATGTCAGCTATGCCGCGATGATCCTGGACCTCGGCCTGCCCGACGGCGACGGCCTGTCGGTGCTGCGCGAGCTGCGACGGCAGATGGAGCCGCTGCCGGTGCTGGTGCTGACCGCGCGCGGCGGCTTGCAGGACCGCGTCAACGGCCTGCGCAGCGGCGCCGACGACTATCTGGCAAAGCCGTTCGCGATGGAGGAGCTGGTGGCGCGGCTGGAGGCGATCCTGCGCCGTCCGGGGCAATTGCTCGGCCGTTCATTGCGGCTTGCCAATCTCGTCTACGACACCGAGAGCCGCCAGATCTTCGTCGACGACAAGCCGCGGATCATCTCCTCGCGCGAGACCTCCGTGCTGGAGATCCTGCTGCGCCGGCAGGGGCGGGTGGTGCCGAAGAAGAACGTCGAAGATCACATCTTCGGGATCGAGGGCGAGGTCGCCTCCAACGCGGTGGAGGTCTATGTCTCCCGGCTGCGCAAGCAGCTCACCGAACATGGCGCCAAGGTCGTGATCCACACCATTCGTGGCGTCGGCTACATGATGGCCGAGGAGAAATAACGTGGCCCGGCTCGGATTCCAGATCAGGTCCCTGACCGGATCCAAAATCCGGGCGCCGTCGTTCAAATCGCTGATCTCGCGCATCGTGTTCTTGCACATCATCGCGGTCGCTGTGGTGGCGATCTTCCTGCCGCTGGTCCTGTTCTGGCTGCTGAATTCCGAGATCGACCAGTTGCATCGAGCGGCGATGCGGACCCAGGCCGAGACGCTCGCCGAACGCATCGTTGTCCAGCCCGACGGCAAGGTGACGTTCAATCTGCCGGAGAGTCTGCGAGGCCTCTATTCGGAAGCCTATGGCCGCTATCAGTACGATATCCGCGATGACAACGGCCACCTGCTGTTCTCCTCGCACAAGAAGACGGGTGATGCGAGGTCGGACACGATCTCGGGTGCCGAAGTGACGCAGACGATCGACAGCGCCACCTTCCACATCAGGGTCGGGGAAGACCTGTCCCATCGCGACGTCATCACCGACGACATCGTGTCCAACTTCTTCCGCCGGGTCGGGTGGATCACCATTCCCATTCTTCTGATCCTGCTCGCCATCGACATTTTCATCTTCCGCCGCGCGATCGCGCCGCTCTGGAAGGCCTCGGAAGAGGCCAGCAATATCGGCCCGTCGCGCACGGACGTCCGTCTGCCCACGGAGCAGATTCCGCGCGAGATCATGCCGCTCGTCACCGCCGTCAACCAGGCGCTCGACCGCCTCGAGGACGGCTTTCGCGTGCAGCGCCGGTTCACGGCCGACGCAGCCCATCAGCTGCGCACGCCGCTCGCGATCCTGCGCACGCGGATCGAGACGCTCGGCAACAGTGCGGTCAGGCAACTCCTGCATGACGATATCGAAGGCATGAGCCGGATCGTCACCCAGCTCCTGGAGATCGCCGAGCTCGACACGCTGGTGCTCGATCCCGGCGAGACCGCCGACTTGCGCGCCGTCTGCGCCGAGGTGGTCGGTGCGATTGCGCCCCTGGCGATTGCGCAGCACAAGGACATCGCGCTCAAAGGCGCCGAGGCGCCTGTGCTCATCCACGGCAATTCCGAGATGCTCCAGCGCGCGGTCTTCAACCTCGCCGAAAACGCCATCAAGTTCACTGCGAAGGAGACGTCCGTCGACGTCGAGGTGGGCGACGACGGTTCGGTGCGCGTGCGCGATTGCGGCCCCGGCGTGACCGAAGAGGAGCGTGAGCTGATCTTCCAGCGCTTCTGGCGCAGGGATCGCCAGCGCAGCGACGGTGCGGGCCTCGGCCTCTCGATCGTGCGGGGCGTCGCCGACGATCACGCCGCAACGGTTGCGGTGGACAATCGTCCCGGCGGCGGCGCCGAGTTCACGCTGCGGTTCCGCCTGGCGGAGAAGGATGCCTCCGCCCTTGGCCGAAGCTGACCGCTATTTCACCTTCCCCGTCGACAGATCCATGATCATTCGCGTGGTCAAATAGAGGCGCGGCACGATGCTGTCGAGCCTCACATATTCGGCGTCATTGGAATGCGCGCCGAAGCCTGACAGGCCCATGCCTTCGACCACGGCGCCCTTGGTCTTGAGCGCGGCAAAGGCGGCGTCGGTGCCGCCGCCCGTCGCCTTCTCGGCAACGTTCATGGATAGTCCGAGCTCCTGATAGATCGTCTTGCCGTAGGCTGCCACGCGGCGTGAGGCGTCGTTGGCCTCGAGCGGCGGGCGGCGCACTTCGAATTTCAGCGCAACCTTGGAGTCCGGCAGCAGGCGATTCTTGATCTTTTCCTGGAGAATCTTTTCCAGCTCGTCGAAATCGGAGACCTTGAGCGCGCGTGCATCGGCCTGCGCCGTGGCTTCGGCCGGGATCACGTTGCGGTTGGTGCCGGCCTTTGAGACGGTCCAGTTCAGCTTCAGGCCCTGCTCGGGCCTGGACAGGTCCTTCATCTGCAGCACCTGGTGCGAGAGCTCGTACAGCGCGTTGATGCCGCCCTCGGGCCTGGCGCCGGCATGCGACGACTTGCCTGTTACGGTCAGATAGGCCGAGCCGATGCCGCTGGTGGCAAGCCGCACCGCGCCATCGGTGCCGCCGCCTTCGAACGAGAACACCACGTCCTGATCGGCGGCGAATTTGGTGATGGTCCTGCGCCAGCCGGGCGAGGAAATTTCCTCGTCGCTGTTGGTGAGCACCGTGAGCGTGCCGAAATCCTTGAAGTTCAGCTTCTGCAGCATCGCGACGGTGTGGAGAATGAGCGCGACGCCCTGCTTGTCGTCGGCGATGCCGAGGCCATAGGCCTTGTCGCCGTCGATGCGGAACGGCTGGTCCTTCAGCATGCCCTTCAGATACACCGTGTCCATGTGGGCGATCAGCATGATCTTTTTGGTGCCGGTGCCCTTGAAGATGGCGTGCACGGCAGGGCCGATCTTCTCGGGCGTGTCGTCGAGCCGATAGATGTCGGTGGGTTGCAGGATCTCCACCTCGCCGCCGAGCTGCTTGAGCTGATCGGCGACGCGGCCTGCGATCACGTTCAGGCCCTCGATGTCCCTGCTGCCGGTTTCGATGTTGACGAGATCGCGCAGCGTGTCGAGCAGCGGCTGCTGCTCCTTCTGCGCCAGCGCCTGGATGTCGGCCATCGATTCCGCATGCGCCAGGCCCGCGGCACAGGCGAGCCAGAGAGAGGCAACCAACGAACCGGCGAGGGGAGCAGGGTACGATCGGAACATGCGCGGCATTCCCGGAAGTGGAAGGAACGTCCGGTATGCCCGTGTTTGCTGCACGTGTCACGCGCGTCATGCTCCGCGTTGGCGGAGCATGACGGTGAGCGATGTGTCCGCTACTTCTGCGGCGGGCCGAGATCCAGCGGTGGCAGGTCGATCTGCGGCACCTCGATCTTGACCTTGTCGAGGTCGACGCTGACCGGCTTGTCGAGGAGGCCCGTCACCGTGATCGGGAAGGCGATCACGATCAGCACCATGATCATCTGCAGGCCGATCCAGGGCATCGCGCCCCAATAGATGTCCGAGCTCTTCACTTCCTTCGGTGCAACGCCGCGCAGGTAGAACAGCGCGAAGCCGAACGGCGGATGCAGGAACGAGGTCTGCATGTTGACGCAGAGCATGACGCCGAACCAGATCAGCGCCGGTCCGTCGCCGACGACGGGCCCCAGGATCTTCTGCGCGATCGGCGCGATCATCGGCAGGATGATGAAGGCGATCTCGAAGAAGTCGAGGAAGAATGCCAGGAAGAAGATGAAGAGGTTGATGAAGATCAGGAAGCCCCAGACGCCGCCTGGCAGCGAAGTCAGGAGGTGTTCCAGCCAGACGCCGCCGGAGACGCCGAGGAACACCACCGAGAAGCAGGTCGAACCGATCAGGATGAAGGTGACCATGCAGGTGAGGCGCATGGTGGACTCATAGCCCTGCTTGATCAGGTCGCGCAGCTCGGGGATGCGGGCGGCCTGGATGCAGATCCAGGCGACCGCGAGATAGGTCACGGCGAAGGCGATCTTGAAGATCATGTTCTCGGTGAACAGCATCGCGATGATGGTGCCGATGCCGGCGGCGATCACGCCGATGATCAGCACCTTGCGGTCGGTCGAGGTGAAATCCTTGTGGTGGATCGCGGCGAGCACGATGGCACCGACCGCGCCCATGGCGCCGGCCTCGGTCGGCGTGGCCAAGCCCATCATCATGGTGCCGAGCACGACGAAGATCAGCACGGCCGAGGGGATGATGCCCATCAGGCATTTCTTCCACAGCGCCCAGCCGGTCAGCGTGCGCGCCTCCTTCGGCACCGGCGGCACATGCCCCGGCTTGATCAGGCCGAGGATGAAGGTGTAGCCGGCGAACAGCATGATCTGGAACACCGAAGGGCCCCAGGCGCCGAGATACATGTCGCCGACCGATTTGCCGAGCTGGTCGGCGAGCACGATCAGCACCAGTGACGGCGGCACAAGTTGCGTGATGGTGCCGGAGGCAGCCAGCACGCCGGTGATGTAGCGCATGTTGTAGCCGTAGCGGATCATCACCGGCATCGAGATCAGCGCCATGGCGATGACCTGCGCCGCCACCGTGCCGGTGATGGCGCCGAGGATGAAGCCGACGATGATGACGGAATAGCCGAGGCCGCCGCGCACCGGGCCGAACAGCTGGCCCATCGAGTCCAGCATGTCTTCGGCGAGGCCACATCTCTCCAATATGGCGCCCATGAAGGTGAAGAACGGGATAGCGAGCAGCAGCTCGTTGGAGAGCACGCTGCCGAACACGCGGCCCGGAATCGCCTGCAGGAAGTTGAGGTCGAAGAATCCGAGATGGATGGCGAGGAAGCCGAACGAGAGGCCGACTGCCGCAAGCGTGAACGCGACGGGGAAGCCGATCAGCATCGCCAGAACCAGGCCGCCGAACATCAACGGCGGCATCATCTCCAGCGTAATCATTGGGTCGGCCTCTCGTACTTGGCGTCGATCGTCACATAGCCCTGGAGAGCCGCGATACGCTTGATGACTTCGGAGACCCCCTGCAGCGCCAGCATCACAAAGCCGGCGGGGATCACGAACTTGATGGGCCAGCGGACCAGGCCGCCGGCATTGCCCGACATTTCGCCGACGTCATAGGCCTGCATGAAGAACGGCCAGGACAGATAGGCGAGCAGGAGGCAGGAAGGGATCAGGAAGAACAGCGTGCCGATCAGGTCGAGCCAGAGTTGGCCGCGTTCGGACAGGGTCAGATAGAAGATCTCGACCCGCACATGTTCGTTGCGCTTGAAAGTATAGGACGATCCGAACATCACCAGGATCGCGAACATGTACCATTGCAGCTCCAGCCAGCCGTTGGACGAGTAGCTGAACGCGTAGCGGATCATGGCATTGGCCGCGCTGACCAAGCATGCGAAGAGCACGAGCAGGTTACAGACGTACCCAATCTTTTCATTGAGGGCGTCGATGGCGTTGCTCATCGCCAGCAATGGACGCATTTTACCTTCTCTCCGTCGCGGCCCAACACTTCACGGGAGGCTTCAGCACGCAACGCCCGGCCGGCGTGCGAAAAGCACGCGACCCCACGGATCGCAGTCCGAAAGCGATTGCGGCGTCAGTCCTCCCCTCGTGCCTTGCTGTCTTGACCGCGACCGCCAAAGGGGCGGGCCGGCTTATGGCTGCCGGGCAAGCAAAGGCGGTCGCACCAAATCAGCGGGCTTGTGCGCCGTCAATCGGAAAATGGACAAATTGACGACCGGTCAAAAGGTTAAGCGAGCCGGCAGGCGGCGAATCCTCAGCCGCCGGTGACGCTCATATGCCTGGAGACGCTGGGGCGGTCGTGGCGGCGGTCGATGATGAAATCGTGGCCCTTGGGCTTCAGCCCGATGGCGCGGTCGATGCTGGCTGCAAGCAGGGTGTCGTCGCTGGATGCACGCAGAGGTTTGCGCAAATCGGACGCATCCTCGTGGCCGAGGCAGGTGTGCAGCGTGCCGGTGCAGGTGATGCGCACCCGGTTGCAGGATTCGCAGAAATTGTGGGTCATCGGCGTGATGAAGCCGAGCTTGCCGCCGGTCTCGGCAACGCTGACATAGCGCGCCGGCCCGCCGGTGCTCTCGGCCAGATCCGTCAGCGTGAATTGCTGGGCGAGCCGCGCGCGCACCAGCGAGAGCGGCAGATATTGGTCGATGCGGCCCGCGCCGATCTCTCCCATCGGCATCACCTCGATCAGGGTGAGACCCATGTTCTTGCCATGGGCCCAGCGCATCAGCTCGGGGAGCTCGTCCTCGTTGAGATTCTTCAGCGCGACCGCGTTGATCTTCACGGCAAGTCCTGCAGCGCGCGCCGCTTCGATGCCTTCCAGCACCTTGTCGATCTCGCCCCAGCGCGTGATCTCACGAAATTTCTTGGGATCGAGCGTATCGAGCGAGACGTTGATGCGGCGGACGCCGCAATCGGCAAGCTCCTGCGCATGTTTTGCCAGTTGCGTGCCGTTGGTGGTCAGCGTGAGCTCGCCGAGCGCACCGCTCGCCAGATGGCGCGACAGCGAGCGCACCAGTGTCATCACGTTGCGACGGACCAGCGGCTCGCCGCCAGTGAGCCGCAGCTTCTTCACGCCCTTGGCGATGAAGGCGGAGCAGAGCCGGTCGAGTTCCTCCAGCGTCAGCAGGTCCGCCTTGGGCAGGAACGTCATGTCTTCCGACATGCAATAGAAGCAGCGCAGGTCGCAGCGATCGGTGACGGAGACGCGCAGATAAGAGATGGTGCGACCGAACGGATCGGTCATCGCGCTCGACAGCGCAGCGCTTGGGGTCGCGACAGGTCCGTTCATACCAATTGCCTTGCCAAATGCCTTGTCACTTACGGCGACGGGCGCACCTTTGCTTCAGCGGTGCTCTGCGGCCAATCTAAGCATGGTATGCCACGAGGACAATCGTGCAGTGCACGGAAGATCAGCGCTTGCCCGCGTTCGGATCGGGGAACGCCGAACCGGCTGCGGGCGGTGCAGCATCGGCCGGCGCCGCGGCGGGCGCGGCTGCGGCCGGCTTCGGCTTCTTCGGCCGGTGCGGCTTCTTCTTCACGGGCTTCGGCGGCACTGCCGGCTGGAGTTCCGCGAAGACCGGGTTCGGGTCGGTGGAGACCGTAGCCGACGTGGTGAGATCGCCGGGATTCTTGATCACGTTCACCGGCACGGTGGTCGGCTGATATTTAGGCAGCGCGAAGGTGACCGTGAATGGCGCGTCAGGGGCAGGAACCGAGACGGAGCAGGGGGTCTTGCAGCCCCCACCCAGCGAGGTCGTCGCATCGGCCCCCGGGGGATTGGATTCGAGCCGGACCTGGAGGGTCGGCGGCGCCGATTTGAACATGTCCCAAGACATTGAGGAGCAGCCACCTAGGCTCGCTCCCGCTAACGCAATCGCGATGACACGACGCATGACCATCCACTCTTCTGCGACGAACCGCCACATAACCCCGCGCGGACCTTAGGAGCGTCGTTCCGGGCAAGCAACCGGCGGACAATGCATAGTTAATAGATGGTTAACGCGGGATTCCCTGGGATAGTCGAGCTGTCTCAGGTCCTTGCCGGGCGCTAGGCGGTCATCAGGCTGTGGGCGGCGGCCGGCAGGTCACGCATGTGATGGATCAGCCGGTCCGGCTTGAGGTCGACGATGGGCACGTCCGTATAGCCGAAGCTGACCCCGATGACGGGCACACCGGCGCGCCGGGCCACGCCGACGTCGGTTCCGGCATCCCCTACCATGATGCTGGCTTTGACCTCGCCGCCCGCCCGCGCCACGGTCTCGCGAAAAATGGTCGGATCTGGCTTCTGAACGCCGAACGTATCCGCACCGCAGATTGCCGCGAAGCGGCGGCTCAGGTCGAGCTGGTCCAAAAGCCGCTTCGACAGCCATTCCAGCTTGTTGGTGCAGACTGCCAGCCGATGGCCCTGCGCGGCGAACAGGTCGAGCGCGTCAAGCAGCCCCTCGAAGGGGCGGGATTCGACGGCAATATGGTCGCCGTAATAGGCGATGAAATCGGCCGTCATCCGGTCCATGTCGGCAGGCGTGACCATCCGCCCCTCGGCCTCCAGGCCCCGCTCGATCAGCTTCCGGGCGCCGGCGCCGATCATGTTACGGGCCGAGGCCATCGGCACCGGCGGCAGGCCTTCGCGGTCGAGCACGTAGTTCAGTGCCGTGATCAGGTCCGGCGCCGTATCCACGAGCGTGCCGTCGAGATCGAAGACGAGGGTGTAGGGGCCGGTCTTGTCTTTGGAGGTCATGCAAAAAGCGCTATCGGTCCGCCCGGGCCGACGCAAGGGGCAGGGCCATAAGATCAGCTTATAGGCCTGTTTCCGGGCCCTGTTCTCGCGGGGAAAACGAGGCTACATAGGCCGCCGCAAGCGACTCTATCCGCGGCACACCTGACTTTGAGAGGCAGGCGCAAACGTGAATATGGACCAGTTGAAGCGGCAGGCTGCGGCGCGCGCGCTGGAGGAGGTGCGTGACGGGATGCAGCTTGGGCTCGGGACCGGCTCGACCGCCAAGCATTTCGTCGAGCTGCTGGGAGAGCGCGTTGCCGCCGGGCTCAATGTGATCGGCGTGCCGACCTCGGAAGCGACCCGGGCGGATGCGGAGCGCTGTGGTGTGCCGTTGACCACGCTTGACGAGATCGACCATCTCGATATCACCGTCGACGGCGCCGACGAGATCGATCCAGAGCTTAATCTGATCAAGGGCGGCGGCGGGGCATTGCTGCGCGAGAAGATCGTGGCGGCCGCGTCGGATCGCATGATCGTGATTGCCGACGACACCAAATGGGTGCCGACGCTCGGTCGCTTTCCGCTGCCGGTCGAGGTGATCCCGTTTGGCCTCGGTGCCACCCGCCGCGGCATCGAGAAGGCATTTGCGGAATGCGGCGTTTCCGGGCAAATGGCGGTCCGCAGGGCCAAAGATGGCCACGTTTTCGTCACCGATGGCGGCCACTGGATCGTCGATGCCCAGCTCGGACGTATTGCCGATCCGGCGAGCCTCGCCAAGGCGCTGAGCGCGATCCCCGGCGTGGTCGAGCATGGGTTGTTCATCGGCTTGGCCAGCTCGGCTGTTTTGGCGGGTGGCGAGGGAATCCGCGTGATTGAACGGCGATAAGCCGCCAAAAGGAGACTAGGAATGAAGAGCGTTTTGATGATCGTGTGCCTCGCCTTCGCGCTGGCGCTGGGGGCCGTGCCCGCGACCGCGCAACAGCAGGCGGCGCAGCCGCCGCTGACCCCGGGGGCCATTGCCGCGGCAAAAGAGATTTTGACGCTGAAGAACGCCAGCGCGATGTACGCCGGCGCCGTGCCCGGCATGGTCGAAAAGGTCAAGGCCACGCTGATCGGACAGAACCTCAACTACCAGAAGGATCTCAACGAGCTCGCTCCTGTTATCGCCAAGCAGCTGGCCGGCCGCGAGCAGGAGATCGGCGACGGCATGGTGGGGGTCTATGCCGGCATGTTCACCGAGCAGGAGCTCAAGGATCTCGTCGCCTTCTACAAGTCGCCGCTCGGCCAGAAGCTGCTCACCGCCGAACCCAAGGCCATCAACCTCAGCATGCAGGTCATGAACGAGTGGGCGCAGCACTTCTCGGAGGTCGTCGCCAGCGCCTTCCGTGCCGAGATGAAAAAGCGTGGCAAGGATATCTGACAGCACCTATCTGAGAGGATAGCTGATCAGGAAGCCCCAAACGCGCGTCGCGGTTTGGGTTGAAGAGGTCGGGGTGGACAATGGCTGAATTCGACGTCGACCTCTTTGTCATCGGTGGCGGTTCGGGCGGCGTGCGTGCCGCCCGCATCGCGGCCGGGTACGGCGCCCGCGTGATGATCGCGGAAGAGTACCGCATGGGCGGCACCTGCGTGATCCGCGGCTGCGTGCCGAAGAAGCTGTTCGTGATCGGCTCGCATTTTCGTCACGAACTGGAAGATGCCGCCGGCTTCGGCTGGACCGTTCCGCCCGCGAGCTTCGACTGGCCGACGCTGATCGCCAACAAGGACAAGGAGATCGCGCGGCTGGAAGCGGCCTACACGACCAATGTCGAGAAGTCGGGCGCGCAAATCGTCAAGAGCCGCGCAGTGATCGAGGACAAGCATACTGTCCGCCTGCTCGCGGACGACAAGAAGATCACCGCGAAGTACATTCTGATCGCCACCGGCGGTGCGCCCAATCATGGCGCCCCGATTCCCGGCATCGAGCACGTGATCTCGTCCAACGAGGCGTTTCACCTCAAGAAGCTGCCGAAGCGGATCGTGATCCAGGGCGGCGGCTACATCGCGCTGGAATTCGCCGGCATCTTCGCCGGCTTCGGCTCCGACGTCACGGTGATCTATCGCGGCGACAATATTCTGCGCGGCTTCGATGAAGACGTGCGGGCCCATGTCCGCAGCGAAATGGAAAAGCAGGGCATCACCATTCTCACCGGCTGCACGGTGACGAAGGTCGATCGTCACGGAGAGGAATTCACCACGCATCTGTCGAACGGCTCGAGCCTCGCGTCCGATCAGGTGATGTTCGCAATCGGCCGCCATCCCAACGTGGCCAATCTTGGCCTCGAGAACGCCGGTGTCGCCATCAACCCGAAGAACGGCGGCATCGCGGTCGATCATTTCTCCAGGAGCTCGGTCGACAGCATCTATGCGATTGGCGACGTCACCCATCGCTTCAACCTGACGCCGGTCGCGATCCGGGAGGGCCATGCCTTCGCCGACACCGTGTTCGGCAAGCGCGAGGTGCAGGTCGATCATTCCAACATCCCGACTGCGGTGTTCTCGCAGCCGGAGGTCGGCACGGTCGGTCTGACCGAAACCGAGGCGCGCGCGCAGTTCAGTCACGTCGACATCTACAAGACGACGTTCCGCCCGATCAAGGCGACGATGTCGGGCCGCGACACCCGCGTGCTGATGAAGCTCGTGGTCGACGGTTCGACCGATCGCGTGCTCGGCTGTCACATCGTCGGCGATTGCGCCGCCGAGGTGACGCAAGCCGTCGCGATCGCCGTGAAGATGAAAGCGACCAAGGCCGATTTCGACGCGACCATCGCGTTGCATCCGACCGCGGCGGAGGAGCTCGTGACGATGCGCACGCCGACCGCGCGCCACGTGCGCCAGGCGGCGGAGTAGGGCGGATAAAAACGGGGAGCCGCGATGGGCTCCCCGCTGTCTTCTTGCTTCTGATCAGAAGTCGAACGTCATTCCTGTCGTGACGGCTTCGGCCTTGTTGCCGGCAACGACATTGTTGTTGGCATCGCGCCCGCAGACACCGTAGCCGTGTCCGCTGACACCCAGGCAGTAATGCGCGCCGGGGCCGTTGCGCAGATAGCTGCCCACCATGTACCAGCTCACGAACGGGCTGAAGTGATACTTCACGCCCAGCGCGTACTGGTCGGCACTGGAGTCGACGGTGTTAAGCGCGAAGTCGGCGGCACCGGCCGGAGCGGAGACCGCGACCCCTGGGGTGGGATAGGCGTTGATGACGCCCGTGCCCGGCGAGCCCGGCGAGGCATTGGCGTGAGCCCAGGACGCACTGAGGTCCCATTTGTCGACGGACTGGGTCGCGCTCAGGAAGTAGCCGTCGCGCGATCGCTCGTTGAAGGCGGCGACCGTGTTCTCGCGGCGCATGATCTCATAGATGCCGTAGAGCTGCAGGCTGCCGATCATGTCGTTGAACTTGTAGCCCGCGCCGACCTTTGCGGCCCACTCGTTGGCGATGCCGACCGCTCCCGTCGGCACCGTGAGCACGCCGCCGTTGCTCAGCGGTGTCACGGCCTCGTCGCCGGTTCGGTTGGTGCCCTCGTGCATCTCGTAAGCGGCGACGCCGGTGAAGCCACCCTGATTGTAGGTCAGCGATGCGCTGTAGAGGTTGCCGTATGAGCCGTCGGTGCAGCCCTCCGGCGCCGATGTGAGCGGGAAGCCCGAGCCGCTGCCGCGCGACGAGGTCGCAGGGCAGTTGAAATCGCCGAGGGCAAAGTCGCTGTTGTCCTTCGCCGTGTTCTGGCCCGGCGAGATCATGAAGGTGGCCTGGAAGCCGTTCCAGACCGGCGATTCATACCAGATCGCATGCGCGGCGCGCCAATCGAACTCGGCGCGGAGATCGCCGCCGGTGTTGCCCATGATCGAGTTGTAGTCGCCGAGCGTCGCCGAGAACGGATCGAACTTCGCCGTCGCCTTCTTGTAAGGCGTGTCGGCCTTGCCGGCCTTGATCGTACCCCACGGACTCTCCATGCCGAGGAAGCTGTCGCGCGTGCCAAACGCGGCGCGTTCGGTCGGAACGGCTGCGACCTCGACGAGCGACTCGAACTGCGCGATGGCCGCCCATCCGGGATAGCCATACGGATCGAGGTTGTGCCGCGCGCGAACCCCGAAATAGGTCAGGTTGCTGGCGACGCCGAACTTGGTGCCCTGATCGTAGACGCCGGGATTGAAGATGTCGCCGGAGAGGTCGACGTGGCCGTAGAGCGTCACCGTGGTGTTGTCGATGAAGGGATTGCTTCCAGGCGCCTTGCTGTAGAGCGGCGCGCCGCCAAGGCTGACGACGGTGTGCTCCGGTGCGGGTACGGGGGAGGGCGCGACCGCTGCGTGAAGAACCGGGTTGCCCTTGGGCGACCCAGGCGCGACAGCGGTTGCCGCGGCCCTCGGCTCGCTGATGTGATTGACGCGTTCGCGCAGCTGCGCGTTTTCCTTTGCAAGCTTGGCGTTGCTGCGCTCGAGCGCATCGAGGCGGGCAACGACGTCATCTATGGTTGCAGCTTTTAGCGGATGGCTAATTGTAGTTGCACAAAGGGCCGCGAAGCCTGTGCCGAGCAGAAAGGCCTTCCTCATTGGTTTCCCCTTTATCGCCGCGGACTCTCAGATGGGTCCGGGATAAAGTGGAAGGTAATGTATGCCAGATACCGTATACAATCAGATTGGTATGATGCTGGTCGCTTTCCCGACGGAGTGTGGCTAGCGAGCAACTATTCCTCGCAAAGTGTGTCGCGCGGCGATCTGCCGCATTGCGGCGGACGCGGCCGCCTTCGCGCCAAAAAGGCTAGTGGGTTTGAAGACTTGCCTTGGGCTTGCTTCAATCGCCCCACGGCGTTTCGCCGCGGGCGAGACGGCTGGCGATGTCGGTCTGGAACAGGGGCGGGCCGAACGCGAACCACTCATCGCCGATCTGGTAGACCAGCAGCCGCTTGTTCTCGGCGCAAAACTGCGTCAGCCAGTCCAGCGCTTTCTTCTTCGGCTGCTCGCCGACCGGCACCGCGACGTCGACCGGCAGGCCGCGCCAGAGGAAATTGGCGGCGAGCATGATCATGCTGGATTGGTCAGGGCGCATCCAATCCGGCAGCGGGCTCGATGCAACCAGCCAGCCGCAGATGAATTCGCGGCAGGGATGCTGCGGACGTTCGGGATAGATCGCGCATTGATGCGCGACGCTGAACGGGCAGGGCTGCCCTTTGCCCACCTTGTGGCCGCGCACCTCGATCTGCAGCCAGCCATCGCAGCAGGCGGTGCAGCTTCCGCAGGTTCTGGTGACGGCAGGGCTCACGGGCGAGCTGATGCTCCAGGCGCATTCGATCGCCTCTGAACTACCAGTCCCGTTTGCGGAGGGGCAAGCGCTTCAATAGGCAAGACCTGTAGCAGAGGAGCCTAGGTCACACGCACCCTTGAAATCGGCAGATCGAGGCATTGATCACTTCACTCGATGTCTGTGATCTTTCCCTTGCCTTGGCAGACCTCGCATTTGATCGGATAGATTTTACGGCCGGGGTGAGCGGTCTGGATGGATTTGGGAAAGCCGGTGCCATTGCACAGCGGGCAGGTATGCTCCTTGATCCTCGGGGTCATGCTGATTCTTTCCAACCGCCTTGCGGTTTGTAAAATCGGAATGTGTTAGCAATCAGCGGCCCCACGGAGTGGGACCGCCTCCTCAACGCCCAGGTGCTGACTTATTCGCCGGCGGGCTCATCCTCGACGAAGCTCTGCTCGATAGCAGCCGGCATTTTCGCCACCGACATCAAGGAACGTGCGATCTGATTGAGCAACTGATCCGCGTTCTCCTCCTCGGCCAGATTCTTCGACAGCAGTGCGACCACCCCGCTGTGGCGCAATTGCTGCGCAAGGTTGCGAGCAGTCGTGTAACCCGCAATCTCGTAGTGCTCGACACGTTGAGCCGCGCCGATCAAGCCAAGGTCCGCGGCCGCGTCGTCCTTCTTGGAGCCTTCCTTGATCACTTCGTCGCCCTCTTCGACAAGTCCCTGCATTCCCTTGCAAGGCTTGGCGCGCGGCTTCTTCCCGAGCTGTTCGAAGCACTCGTCAAGACGCTCGATCTGCGCTTCGGTTTCGGCCAGATGAACGGTAAACAGTTCGGCGAGCTGGTCGTAGCGTGCGGCCTCGATCATTTGAGGTAGCGCTTTCGTCAACTGCTTCTCGGCGTGTAGAAGGTCCCGCAGCTGATCGAGCAGCAGGTCGTCAAGACCAACGAGAGGCTCCGATGGCGAACTTTCGGCAACGATCGACGGCGCCGCGCCGGTATCGCCGCTTTGGAGTGCCGGGGATTCCATGAAAACCCAGTCGTCGCCCTCGTTCCAGGGACCTCGTGTGTCGATTTCGCCGTTATCGCCGGACCCTGTCGAGTCATTGAAGAACTGGTCCACGAGACCGGGCGTCGGAGCGATGCGGCCGATGCTGAACGTGGGCTTGTTCATGCTTTCCAGCGCGCGCGAGAACGCCTTCATGTGGGTGATTTCCCGCGTCATCAGGAACTGCAGGGCGTCCTTCGTGCCCGCGTCGTCACAGAAGTTGATCAGGCGCTCATAGACGATCTTGGCCCGCGCTTCGGCGGCAATGTTGCTGCGCAGATCGACGTCGAGTTCGCCGGTGATCTTGAGGTAGTCGGCCGTCCAGGCGTTGCCTTGCGAATTACACAGGCTGACACCACCGCCTCCGGCGATCGCGATCAAAGGATCGGCTTCCGCCGCGTCCCTGTCGAACTTCATGGGCTTCAAATGCAGCCGCGCAAGCGAGCCGACGACTTCGAGATGGCTCAGTTCCTCGGTGCCGATGTCCATCAGGAGATCCTTGCGATCCGGGTCTTCGCAATTCAGACCCTGGATAGAATATTGCATGGCGGCCGCCAACTCGCCGTTGGCCCCGCCGAACTGTTCCAGCAGCATGTTGCCGAAGCGAGGATCGGGCTCGTCGACCCGGACTGTGAACATGAGCTTTTTGACGTGATGATACATGAAGACCTCTGATTGGCGGGAGAATGCAAGGCACAACCTGGCGCTGTCATCGACGTTCCTAATTCGAAGTCGCGCCGCGCCCAGATTCAATGCAGCGTTTGCGCCGCGGCCTCGTCGACCGCAGCCATCAAGTCGGCTGTATCGGACTGCTGGATCATGTGTCCTGCGTTTGGAACGCGGTGCATTTTGCTGTGCTTGATTTCGTCATGCAGCCGCCCGGACTGCTCGTCGATGTCGATCAGGCGATCGTCCTCCCCGGCCAGGATGGTGACCGGCATGGCCAGTTCGCCGTAGGCTTTCGCAGACAGCATTGCAGCGGGGACCATCAGCGCTGCCTCGGCGGCGCCGGCACGAAGCTGCGATGGACGCACGGCCAGTGCTTTGGGGAAGCCGTCGAATTTTTGCGGGACGGATTTCGGTCCGAAAAGCTGCCGCAGCATCGCCGGCCACATCAGGCGGCTGAGGATCGGTGAAATCGTGTGACTGAGGATATCGCCAAATCCAGGGATTGCCGGCCCGGCCATTGCCATCATCGCATCGGTGCGAGCCGTCGGAAAATAATAGCCCGATGCCAGCACCAGCGCCTCGACCATTGCTGGGTGCCGGCTTGCCAGGGAGACCGCAACCGACGCTCCCCAGGAATGGCCGAGCACGATCGCCTTCTCGACGCCGAGATGCGCAAGCGCATCCTTGAAGAGATCGGCCTGGGCCGCTGGGGTCCACACGACGTTGCGGGGCCGCAGGCTGTGGCCGAAGCCCGGACGATCGAACACGATGACGCGATAGTCCCTGGCGGCGAGATCGATCAGTCCACTGGACTCGAAATCCTGGATCATGCTGCCATTGCCATGGAACAGGACCAGAGGACGGCCGGTTCCTCGCTCGACATAGTGCAGGCGGACGCCGTCGATGTCGATGAACCGTCCCTGGGGCGGGTTATCGCGCTGTGCCTTGTCGGCAAGCCGCCGATTGACGATTGCGGTCGCGGCCATCACGCCGGCTGTTGCGATGAGCGCGGAGGCGAAGGGATGTTCCGCGAGGGCAAGAAGGGTCGTGGCCGTCAGGGACGGCGAACGTTTTTTCAGAATGCGCATGAATGCTTTCGCTGAACCGGTCAGCTGTTGAGAGAATAGTCCGCCCGAAACCGTGCCGAGCCGGACGTCGCGTTGGTCGTGCCGACCAAGTCCATGCGCGGCCGAATCTCCCCCTTGGGTACGACATGCGCGTTCACGGGGCACCTGGTGCAGACGCAACAGGGGGATCGGACATTTGTTCCTCACTCCAATCGATGCGGTAAAGCAGGTGTGGTCGTGATCATTGCTTCAACGCCTCCGGCCGGCTTCTGATGGCCGCGCTCTGGCGAATGTCATTCGAGGCACCATATGCAAGGTATCACTGGCACGGACCTGACAGGCACCGGTGACCGAGAGACGTTCCCGCGCTCCCGCCAAAAACAGGAGGCGCCCGTTGAACGTTGCACTGTATCCCTTGCATCTTTGGCGCGAAGCCAAGCGTCGTTGGACCTCCAGAGGGGGCCAGGACAGAAGCCAACTGTTCCCGTCGCGAGGCACCGAGGGCTGCAATGCGTGCGGGCGCCTCGCCAAGGCTCCGGAATATTCAACTTACCTGCCCAGCGGCGATGTCGTCTATCAATGGCGGTGTTCTGAGTGCTGCAACTCCTGGCGGACCTCCGACTATCCAGCGAGAAGTGCGGATAGCCAATCCAGCCAGTCCGAGCACCTTCGCGAAAACGCCGGGCGCTGCTTGACGTTGGAAGACAGCGCTTCCGACGACGCGACGCGCAGGCAATTCAGGCGCATGAACGCTTCCTGGCTCGCTCTTGCCGAGACGCAGGATTGGCTCGACGGCGCGGTAGCGCCGGTCGCACGGCCCTTGCCGCCAGGGCGCACAGGCGCGATCTCGTCGATTCCACACCCGCGGCGGGGACACTTGTCATGACTGAGAAGCGCAACCGCGTACGTCGGGCGAGTTCGCTCGGCGAGCGTTTGGCGGCCGATGCCGTAAGCCTGCGTGAGCAGGCCGCGCGCCTCGAACCCGGTGCAGAACGCGATGCACTCTTGAAGAGAGCACACCGCAACACGATCGCCGCCGATATCAACACTTGTCTGACCTCTCCAGGGCGCCGGCCGCGGGATTAGCCAACACGCAGGGACGGGCCCAGCCGCTGCCAGTTGTGACCGCGAACGCGATGTCTCGAAGCGAATACGGAGGAACGAAAGCTCCGATGGGGGCTTGGCTTACTCCTTATACTCTGGAGACAATCATGAAACGTCCATCACTCTTCGTTTGTATTTCTTTACTTGCGGCTGCCACGGCATTGGCGACAGCTCCGGCTTCGGCGCAAAATCCGCCGGCGCAATCAGGACCGAACAACAACGCGGTTAATAGTTCGGGGAAGAACAACTCCGACGCGCCGGTCGCCGGTCGCAACAGTTTCACTGAAGGACAAGCCAAGTCGAAGATCGAAGACGCCGGGTATGCCAACGTCACCGCGCTGAAGAAGGACGACAAGGGTGTTTGGCGCGGCCAGGCCAGTAAGGGTGGATCGGCCGCCGCGGTCAGCGTCGACTTCCAAGGCAACGTCAATTCAACCAAGTAAGAAAGAATCAACATGACTGTTACGATTTCCCGTCTTTACGACAAATACAGCGACGCCCAGCGGGCGGTTCAGCGGCTCGAGGCTGCCGGCGTGCCGCATTCTGACATCAGCATCGTCGCCAACAATTCCGACAGCTGGTTCAACAGCGACAAGAAGGTCGATCGCGATCGCGATGGCGTCGACGATCGCGCCGAAGGTGCCGGAAAAGGTGCCGGCATCGGTGCGGGCGTGGGTGGTACCGCGGGTCTTTTGGCCGGCCTTGGCTTGCTGGCGATCCCCGGCCTCGGACCTGTTGTCGCAGCCGGCTGGCTGGCCGCGACTGCAGTCGGTGCCGCCGCTGGAGCTGCGACTGGCGGCGTCGTCGGTGCGCTCACCGAGGCCGGCGTTTCGCGGGAGGATGCAGACTCCTATGCCGAGGGCGTTCGTCGCGGGGGTACGCTGGTGTCGGCGCGGGTCGCAGATGCCGACCGATCCCGGTTCGATTCGATCTTGAACGAGTCCGCTGTCAATTTGCGGGACCGCAGTGTCGCCTGGCAAAAGAGCGGATGGAAGTCGTTTGATCCTGCGAGCCAGCCTTATGGTGCCGAAGAGGTCCGCAAGGAGCGGCAGCTCTACGGCGGGGCACTGCGCTAAGTGAGCTTTCTGCGGCCCGCTTCGGCGGGCCGTTTTTTTCGGCTTACGCGTAGAGATATCCGACCGGTTTGCCTTCGGTGCGCAGCGGACGAATGTCCCTCTGCGTGATGATCTGGCTGGCCAGGCCGTCGATCTCGTCGCGCTGCGTCGGGGTCCAGCTGCGAAGATCGTTGATGCCCTTGAGAAGACCGAGCCGAAGCAGGTGGGTGTTCTCGGCGAGGCCGACGAGGCTGATCGCATCCTTGCCCGCCGTCACCACATCGCCGGCAGAGAGCTCGAAGCGCTCGCTATCCTTCTTCTTGAACTCGGCGCTGCCGCGAATGACGCGATAGATCACGACCTCGCCCTTGGCAAAGCACGACGCGTCCGCGGTCGCAGACGTACTCTTCGGCAGGAGCGCGTGCCCACGCGGATCAGTTGCGATGACGTGGCCGGTCACGAGATGACCGCTCGGAATCTCGATGCCGATATCGCGCACGTAAACCTGCTGGGCCGATTTGACCGAACCGTCGGTGAGCGGCTTGTAGAGCGCATCCAGCGCGAGGGGATCCTGGAGCCAGAAGCCGGCGTCAGTGGGACGATCATGCAGCGGATGGCTCCAGGCCACGCGCGGCGTTTCGTCTTCGTTGATCTGATCCGGACCGACGATGGTCGGGTTCGGGAAGGTGGTGGGATCGGTGATGAAGGCTTCGAGGAATTTGCCGGAATAGCCCATCGAAATCGGATCCGGCACCACGGTCTGCGGCGTCTTCAAATTCTCTTCGGTTGGCAAACCCGACCAGGTGTAGAACAGCTGGCGGTGCACGATCGCGCTTTGCAGCATCACCGCGCCGGGGCCGACATTGTACCAGCGCCCGTCATAGTCGAAGGTGAACGCGCCCGAGGTGACCAGCACGAGCTGAAAGCCGCCGGGGGGCAGGTGCAGATGGAAGTCGGTGGGGCCGGTGTCGGGGCGATAGATCGGCAGGTTGGTCGCGACCTCGTGGAGCAGGAAGGTCTCGTTGTTGGCGTGAAAGCCTTCGTTGGCGCGATTGTAAAGCGCTTGCGGACGGTAGGTCGCTTCGAACTTGGCATTCCTGTCGCGATCGATCGCAACGAAGTCCTGGGCGTTGAGGCGGAGCGGTGCGCCGTTCGGATGGGTGAGGCCGGTGGTCTTGAGATCGCCCGCAGCATGCACGTTCATGACGTTCTCCGCTCTGCGCCGTTGCCAAGCTTGCAATGTCATTGCGAATTTTGGGCCAGTTGATTTGCGGAGCAGCGAGCGCGCCCGGCGCCGCCGTGCGGCGAACGGGCCAGGAAAAAATCCGTTGGCTGCACGGGAGGTTAGATCGGCTGCTGACGTCGATCGCACAGCGCTGCGCGAGGACGTCGCGATTCCCGGACGGCGGCGTGACTTGTCTAATTTGTCAGCAAGCGTCTCAGTGCACGTGCAGTGGCGCCGTCGACGGATCGCGCGTGACACCGCAATTAGTCGGGGCGGTGATTGACATTTTGTTCATGTTTTGTTCTTATGCTGCGACCGAGATGGAGGCAGCCATGGACAACCGCATCAACGACATTCGCAGAACCATCAGAGCGCTCCGCGTCAGCATGCGCGAGGCTGAGGCGATCATGCACGAGCAGATCAACCGCGATGAGGATTGCAGCTTCGTGGCGCAGGAGGTCATCAAGATGCGCTCGGTCATGAGTCTGCTGGTGAAGGAGCGGACCGCACTCGGCGATTTCGAGCCGATCGTCGTGAGCAGCTTCTTCATTCCGCGGCGCAGGTCGGCACGAAAGCTGGCGGCTGCGCAGGCTCCAACTGTCGAGTCCGTGTTCCGACCTCGCTCGGTGGCGCGGGCGTGAGGCGAAGGACGCCTCAAGCGCTATGGGGCGCCTGGGTACTGTGCATGATCGGCGCGCTCGCTCCTGAGATCGTCGATTGAGCGATCCATCGTGACACGGCTGCGATGTCGTCGCCGTTGTCGCGATAGGCGCGAAGCTGGAATTCAGCCGAGCTGCCGCGGTCCACAATGGTGCGGCAATGCTCGATCTCGGCGGCGCAGCCTAACGCGTCGGCGTCCTCAATGGTGTCATCGATGATTCGGGAGAGCATTTCCGAGATCGTCACCGGACCGTCCTTGGATGCAAAGATGCAATCAGTGCCGTAGCGCTGGGCGCGCCATTTGTTCTCGACCGCAATCGCGCGTTCGACCGCAGTAACCTGCTTCGACAGATGGGGCCGCAGATAGAGCTGGCGCGTCAGGCAGCGATACAGCGAGGCAATGGCGACGGCGTCGTCGACGAAGGTGCAGGTGTCGGGCGCGCGAAGCTCCAGTGTCGGATGCTTCATCGACGGCCGCATCGCCCACCAGATGTGGCTCTCGTCGGGGATCACGCCGGAGCGCTGCAATGCGCCGACATAGTCGTCGTATTCGCGCTTGCTCTCGAACAGCTCGGGCAGTCCGGTGCGTGGAAGCTCGGAATAGGCCGCGAGCCGATAGCCCTTCAGTCCCGTCTTGTGCGAATTCCAGAACGGCGAGGATGCCGCGAGCGCGATGAACAGCGGCAGATGCGGCAGCATCGCCCGCAACACCGCCATACGCTTCTCGGGATCCGGCAGTTGAACATGCACGTGCATGCCGCACATCATGTTGCGGTGGCCGATGCTGCGCAGATCCTCGATCATCTCCTCGTAGCGTGGCTTCGGGCTCGGCTGCGACATGCGCCAGACCGCCGTGGGGTGCGTGCCGCAGGCCATGATGACAAAGCCGTATTGCGCGGCGACGTTGCCGACCTCGCGGCGCAGGAACCTCAGCTCTTCCCGTGCGTCATTGACATCGACGTGAACATTGGTGGCCACCTCGAGCTGGGACTGCAACATCTCGCGCATGGCCTGGCCGCCGGTCGACCAGTTCGCCGATTCGAACAGCTCGTTCGGAGTCTGGATCGCGACCTCGAGGGTATGACGATCGGCGAGGAAATACTCCTCCTCGATTCCGAAGGAATAGTCGGCCGCCTTGCCGCGGCCGCCAGCGGAGCGAATGACGAGATGCTGTCGGTCGTCGGAGGATTCGAGACGCAGCAATTTCAAAACGTCCAAAGCAATTGTCATTGTGCCACCCGGCGACGGTACTACCTGCGGGCGATAATCCGTCGGACGGGGGCCGGTTCCGCCTCGGAGCCACTGGAAATTGCAAGGTCGAACGGAACAATTTTCGCAGCTTCGAATGCGCGCGCGATCAGCGCGTGGTTCGCTGGCACTTCCGTCCGGTCCGTTTCCTTGTCGAACGGCTCTGACACGACAATGACCTGGTCGCCAACCTCGCGGAAATAGAGTGTGTTGGCGACATCGTTGACGGCGATGCGAAACGCATAGAGCTCGCGTCCATTGGCGATAGCGCTGGTGAAGCGCAGCCGAGCTCAGATGACGGCAGAGGTCGCGCAGATTCTCATCGCTCTGTGCCATCAGCGAATGCTCGTACTCGGTAACGTGAGGCTCGAACGAGGTGGTCTCGGCCCTGTGTGCGATCCAGCGGCACATGCGGTTCCCGTGCGGCAAAGTGTCATGAAGGTGCATCAACCATCCTCAGCTCGTCGCGGTTCCTGCCTCTTGCTCGACGCAGGCTCGCGCGGAGTGGGTTGTCTTAACGCTCGCGCCGTGTAGAAGAGCCGTGGGTGCTCACTGCATGTCGCGGTGACAGGTCAAGCGATGGTCGGGCCGCCACGCAGGATGCGTGTGCCCATGAACGATCAGCTGCCCGGCAGGCACCTGCCCAACTCACCGTTTTTCGTTGAGCGAGCGTTCTTGGCGCTCCAGCAGTTCGTGCATGTCGAGGCCGTCAGCGGCGTCATGCTACTGGTTGTCACGGCTTCCGCACTGCTGTGGGCGAACTCACCCTTCGCTCATTCGTATCATGAGGTCTGGAACCTGCCGATCTCATTTCACTTCGGTGGGTTCGTCTTCGTCAAATCCCTGCATTTCTGGATCAACGATGCATTGATGACGATCTTCTTCCTCGTCGTCGGCATGGAAATCCGCCGCGAACTCCACGAGGGGGCGCTGAGCCGGTTTGATCAGGCCGCAGTGCCGGTGGTGGCGGCCGTTGGCGGTGTGGTCGTCCCCGCGCTGATCTATTTGAGCTTGAACACCGTCGCGGGTCGCGGCCAAGGCTGGGCGATCCCAACTGCGACGGATATCGCCTTTGCGGTCGGCGTGCTCGCACTGTTGGGGCGATCGATTCCCGCCGGCATCAGAGTGTTTTTGCTGGCCCTGGCCATTATCGATGACATCATCGCGGTTCTCATCATCGCACTGTTTTACACGAGCGGACTCGATTCCAGCGGCTTTCTAGTCGCAGCACTCGGCGTGCTCCTGGCGCTCGGGCTTCAACGGCTCGGCTTCGACTCCGCGATTGCCTATATCCTGCCGGGCGTGATTGTCTGGGCGGGATTCCTCATGGCCGGCCTCCATCCGACACTCGCAGGTGTTGTGCTCGGCTTGATCACGCCGGTTCGCTCGGCGGCGCCCGAGGTCGTGCCACCTGTCATCCGCGTCGAGACGGCACTGCATCCCTGGGTGGCCTACGCCATCATGCCGCTGTTCGCGCTGGCCAACGCCGGTATCGACCTCAGAAACGCCAAATTTGCTGACGGAGCGGAATTCGTGGCGCTCGGTATCGGGCTCGCGCTGTGCGCGGGAAAACCCATCGGCGTGATTGGTGCGGCCTGGCTTGCGGTGCGGGCAGGTGGATGCCGACTCGCGCCAGGTGTGACGTGGCCCGGCGTCTGCCTCATCGGGCTTTTGGCCGGCATTGGCTTCACCATGTCGATCTTCATCGCCATGCTCGCGTTCACCGATGAGAGAATGCTGGATGCGGCGAAATTCGGCGTGCTGCTCGGCTCGCTCATCTCAGTGACGCTCGGCCTCGGCTGGGGCGCGGAATACGCGCAAAGGCACCGCGATCAGTAAAGCGGCGCTGTCGATCGTCAATCCGACAGCGGGATCAGGCCTGCGACCTCGCGATCACCGGCGTTGTCGCTCGCCGCGAGGCCCTGCGCGACACCGATGCGATCGGCCTCCGGCCGGTTCTGGCTCATCTTGCGCTTGCCTTCGAACCGCGCCACGGGGATGCGCACTCCGACAATCCCGCGCAGCTGCGCGGCGATGAAGTCGGCAGGCGCGTCACTGACCGCCCAAGGCTCTGCGCGCGCGCCTTCGTGCTTGCTTGTCAGCCGCGTCACGACCTCGAGCAAGCGCTCCGGCTCCTGGAAAAATTCCACCGGGCCGTAGGCATGCACGGCGATGTAGTTCCAGGTCGGTACGACCTTTTCGGTCTCCTGCTTGGTCGCGTACCAGGACGGCGTCACATAGCATCGGGGCCTGAGAAGATCGCGAGCGCATCGCCGATCGGCGGCAGCTTCCATTGCGGATTGGCTTTCGCGACATGCCCATACAGCGCGCCGCGCTCGCCTTCGTTCTCGTCGAGGAAAAGCGGCAACGGTGTCGCGACCGGACCCTCCGTGGTCGCCGTCACGAGGCTCGCGAGGCGGGCTGCGCGAATGGTTGCGCGGATGCTCTCGATGTCGTCGTCCCTGAAAGCCGGGGGGATGTACATGGCGTGTCTCCGTTCTTGATACGGAGATAGCCGGAATCCGGCCTGTCATAAACGGCCGGTTTCAGCGATTTCATCGGGCCAGATCGGCAATCGCCTGCACTTCAGCCCTATTCGCCGAGCGTTTCGGCGTAAGTCTTGCCGTAGGGATAAAAATGCTCCTTGTGGCCCTGATCCCATTGCGCCTTGAATCCGGGCGCAGTGATGTCCCAATCCGGACGGCAGCTCATGCTGACGGCTCGGAGATCCGCGCGAAGCTCTTCGACGGTCGGGCGACCGAAGAACCAGTAGCCGTTGTAAATCTTGTGAATGCGCAAGCCGGGCGCCAGCACGATGACATGCGGAATCATCGGATTGTGGACGGGATCAGTGTATTCGGCGATGTCGAGATCCTTCTGCACGATCCGCCTGGGATCGGACAGGAAAGGCCAGTGGGCTCCGGCGCCGGTTCGATATTCGTTGGTCTGGATGATGGTATCGGTGGTGATGGTGACGAGCCGGCAATAGCCGACCTCCATCTCGCGATGGAGCTGCAGCAGACCTTCGGTCTGGCGACGGTCCTTCGGACAGAAGCCGCCGCGGCCGAGCACGACAATCATGGGATCGATGCCCTGCAGCTCCGAGAGCCTGCGGTGCTTGCCGGTGTGGTCGCTGAGTTCGTAGTCCGGGAAGGTCGCTCCTGGCATCATGTCGGGTCGCATGAGGCTCTCCTGTGTCTTAAAGATCGATCACGATGTCGCTGTGTGGCTGGGCGCAGCAGATCAGAACATTTCCGTCCGCTGGTGCGTCGAGCGGATCGGGCGCATAGCTGACGTCACCGGCAATGAGGCCGCTCTCGCAGTTGTGGCAAACTCCCGTCCGGCATGACCAGCGCACGGGGATGTCGCAGGCCTCGGCCAGCTCGAGCAGGCTGGCATAGGACGGTCCCCAGCGAAGATTGAGGCCACTGCGAGCAAAGGACACCATGGGCCCGGCGCCCGGCGGTCCCGCCGGGACATGCGGGAGTGTCCTTTTTGTCGACGTTGCGATGCCGGGCGTCAGCGACGGTCCGGCGCCGAACAACTCGGTGTGGATACGATCGGGCGCGACGCCCCCCGCGCGGAGCCCCGAGGTGAGGTCGCTCATGAAGGGGCCGGGTCCGCACAGATAGAAGTCGGCGTCTTGCGGCAAATCGAGCTGCCGGAGCAGGGCAGCATCTAGATGTCCGACGCTGTCGAAATCCATCTCCAGCCGATCGCCGGGATCGGGCCTGCTGTAGCAGACATGGCTGTGATGGTGGGGAAGCCTGGTCAGGAGTTCGCGCACCTCGGTCGCGAAGGCGTGCTCGCGGCCGTTGCGGGTGCCGTGCAGCCACCAGACGTCTCGCGGCGATGCTTCTGCTGCGAGCGCGTGAAGCATGGCGAGCACCGGCGTCACGCCAATGCCGGCGCTGAGCAGGACGACGGGCCGCGTGTCCCGTCGCAGCGTAAAGCTGCCGCGGGGCGCACCGAGTTGCACGACGTCGCCGGGCCGGAGCTGGTCGGCGACGTATGTGCTGGCGATGCCGTGCGGCTCCCGTTTGATGCTGAGGCGGTAGGACGCCGCATCGGCGCGGCTCGACAGTGAATAGCTGCGGGTCATCGCCGTCGTGTCGGAAGTCCCGAGCCTGACGATGATGAACTGACCGGGCAGGCCGGCAGCGCCGGCATGTCCATCCGCAGGTTCGAGGACCAACGACGTCACGTCGTTGGTTTCGACGATCTTGCGCACGACGCGAAATGGCCGGAATCCGCGCCATGCGGGGGGCGGGCTCGCCGCCGGGCCGAGCCCGGCATTGCCGGCTGTCGCATTCTGGCCAAGCAGGGCCTCGAAGGAACGACGCCAGCCACGGCTCAGCGCCGGGATCTTCAGCGCGCGTTCGAGACGGTCACGCGGGTGAGGAGGCAGGTAAAGCAGCGCGTTGATCTCGGACACGCTCATGCTTTGAGGTCCACGCGCGACCTGAATGATCTCGTCGCCGGCCCCGACGTCACCTTCGTCGATCACGCGAAAATAGAAGCCAGGCCGGCCGTGCTTGACCAGCAGCGCAGCCATATCCGGTTCTTCCATGCGAATGCCGAGCCGGTAGCAGGTGACGCGCGGCTGCGTGACTTCAAACAGGGCAGAGCCGATCCTGTAACGATCTCCGATGCAGACCTCGCTATCGGCCAGGCCTTCGACCGTGAAGTTCTCGCCGAATTGACCGGGGACAAGGTTCGCGCGCCCCAGATGTCTTTGCCAGTAACGATAGGACTCGTCCTGATAGACGTACACGGCACGCTGTTCGCCCCCGTGACCCGCTGTATCGCCCTGGCCATCGCCGTCGATGTTGAGCTGCCGCACCCTGCGCCGCCCTTCGATGGGATACTTCCAAATGCCGGTATGGACGATCCTGCCTTGCCAGGCGACATCGCGCGGCAGGCCGACATTGACGGACAGCAAGCGTACCATTTCTGTTCCCCGGCTTGGCCTGCGCGGCGCTGCGACCGGGCGGATTCCGGATCGAGGCAGTGTCAATCTGCATCCAGATCGTGGCTTTGGCGCGTTAGGCGTTGTTAGACTTTGCTAGATGGTCTTGCCGCCGGCCGACGGCACGCTGATTTAAAGACCGGAAACGACAAGGCGGGAGGTAGCGATGGATGACCTGGCCCTGCGCGCGGCGCTGCAGCGCCATTGGGATGCTTCGGATGCAAACGATTTCGAGGCAGAGCACGACATCTATCGCGAGGATGCCGTGCTCGACTATCCGCAGTCCGGCGAGCGCATCCGCGGCCGCCGGAACATTCAGGAGAGCCGTTTCGTGCAGCCGAACAAGAAGCGCTTCACGGTGCGGCGGATCATCGGCGGCGGCGATCTCTGGGTCAGCGAATTCGTGTTGACCTATGACGGTGTGCCGTCCTACGTCGTCAGCATCATGGAATTCCGCGACGGATTGGTGGCGCACGAAACGCAGTATTTCGGCGACCGGTTCGATCCGTCACCATCGCGCGCGCATCTCGTGGAGCGGGTGGGGTAGATCAACTTTCTCCGTCATTGCGAGCGTAGCGAAGCAATCCAAGTCCTTCCACGGTGGCAGCCTGGATTGCTTCGCTGCGCTCGCAATGACGACGGGAACCGAACCCCGCTGCGGCGGCTGGTCGCAGTCGTGTCGCCTTGATTACGGCCCACCCATCTTTATCTCTCAAGCGAACAAGAATCCGGGCCCCTCTGGCGAGGACGCTGACCATCTCAGCAAAACCTCGCGATGTCGGATGACCTGTCCCGCGCGAATGCGATGGATCGGCCGATTGTCGGGCCTTCTTGAGCTCTCTCCGACCCGATCGTCCCCATTGCAGCTCCGTGCGGCCATTTCGCAAGCAAAGGGAGCAACGATGTCTGACGCCAACTATTCCAATCCCATCGAACTCGAGATCACCGAGCCATCTCGCTTCAACGAGCAGGCTGCGGCGGCGCTGGTGATATCAGGCGCGCTGGTTGCCGTCGCCGATCGCCGCGTCTCTCCGGTCGAGCGCGACGAGGTGATCCGCTTCATCAGGGAACGCGGTCTGGCGCCGCATATCAGCGATGACCGCCTGTCCTCCATGTTCGACGAGCTCGCTGCGCGGCTCGAGGAGCCTGACTTTGCCAATGTCGTGATCGACACACTGCGTCCGGTCTCGGACTTGCCGCTGTCGTCCCATCTCATCGAGCTGTCGGAGCGTGTCGCGGCGGCGGACGAAGACGTGCACCCGCACGAAGTGCAGGCGATCAAGCTGTTGCGCCTGCTGACGCTGGTGCTGCCGCGCGCCAAGCCGGTCGAAGCGGCCGCGAAGGGGTGATCATGAGCGCAGCTTCGGACGAGCAGAGGACGAAATTCGAGGCTGCCAGTGGCAGGCCTGCCGGTGGCGACCCGCGGCTCGACGCGCTCGTCCATCGATTGCCGCCGCGCGTTGCCAGCACCGTCGACTATCTCCTGCAACCCTCCAGCCGCTGGGTCCGGATTCCCTCGGGCGCGCTGCTCGTCGTCGGTGGCGTGCTGTCCTTCCTGCCGGTGCTCGGCGTCTGGATGCTGCCGCTCGGCCTCGCGCTGCTCGCCGAGGACGTGCCGGCGCTGCGCGCGTCACGCTCAAAGGCTTTCGACTGGATCGAGCGTCGCAAGCCGCACTGGCTGGATCCGTCCGCTCCGAAGAATGATGAGACATGATCGACTTCATCACGGCTGACGCGCTGACCGCGTTAGTCCAGGTCGTTCTGATCGACCTCGTGCTCGCCGGCGACAATGCCGTCGTCATCGGCCTTGCCGCCGCCGGTCTGCCGGCCGAGCAGCGCCGCCGCGCCATCGTCGTCGGCATCATCGCGGCCACAGGCTTGCGCATCGTCTTTGCCGGCGTCGCGACGCAGCTTCTGCAAGTGATCGGCCTGCTGCTGGCCGGCGGCGTGCTGTTGCTGTGGGTGTGCTGGAAGATGTGGCGTGAGCTGCGCGAGCAGGCCGCGCAGTCCAGACAGCTCGCGTTCAGCCATGGCGGCGGCGCGACCGGTGCGACCGCGCCCCGGAAAACCTTCGGGCAGGCGGCGATGCAGATCGTTGCCGCCGACGTCTCGATGTCGCTCGACAACGTGCTCGCTGTTGCGGGTGCCGCGCGCGAGCATCCCTACATCCTGGCCTTCGGCCTGCTCCTGTCGGTCGCGCTGATGGGCGTTGCCGCCGATCTGCTCGGCCGCGTGCTGCAGACTCAGCGCTGGATCGCCTATGTCGGTCTCGCCATCATCGTCTACGTCGCCTTCGAGATGATCTATCGCGGCTCGCTCGAGCTCGCGCCCGTGATCGCTAGCCTCTGAACCCCGCCTTCGCCTTCCTGGAGTCATTGATGTCGTCTGAACCCAAAGCACCTTTGGCGAACCCGCCAATCGGCCTGTTTCCGCGGTTGATCTTCGGCTCGCGCTGGCTGCAATTGCCGCTCTATATCGGCCTCATCGTCGCACAGGCGGTCTATGTGCTGCTGTTCCTGAAGGAGCTGTGGCACCTCGTCGCGCACTCCTTCGACGCCAGCGAGCAGCAGATCATGCTGGTCGTGCTCGGGTTGATCGACGTCGTCATGATCTCCAACCTGCTCGTGATGGTGATCGTCGGCGGCTACGAGACCTTCGTCTCGCGCCTGAACCTGCGCGGCCATCCCGATGAGCCGGAATGGCTGAGCCACGTCAATGCCAGCGTGCTCAAGATCAAGCTCGCGATGGCGATCGTCGGCATCTCCTCGATTTCACTGCTCAGGACTTTCATCGAGGCGGGTAACCTCGGCACCACGCGCAGCAATTTCACCGAGACCGGCGTGATGTGGCAGGTGCTGATCCACCTGACCTTCATCATCTCGGCGATCGGCATCGCCTGGGTCGATCGTCTCAGCGAGAATGGACATCGCAAGGAGAACGGTCACGCGTGATGACGTGAGCTGGTCTGATCAGAGACGCCGGCTCCGCGCCAGCGTCTCGGAGGGCATCTCGCCGAACGCCACCCGGTAGCCGCGCGAGAAGTCGCCGAGGTGCCAGAAGCCGTTGCCGAGAGCCGCGGCCTTGACGCTCAAGCCAGAGAAGCCGGACATGAGCTGGATGCGGGTAGACCACAGCCGCTTGAGCCGCAGATAATGATGCAAGCTCACGCCGTGCACCGCATGCGTCGCGGTCTGGAGTGTGCGCACCGAGATGTTGAGCGCGGCGGCGAGGTCTTCGCTGTAGAGCGGGCGGCTGCCGAACGTCGCCGCGACTTCGTCGAGCTGCGCGATCAGTTTGCGGTGCTTGTCGAACGAACCCGGCCGTGCGCGGAGACTGTCGGACGCCACCAGCGTGTCGTCGAGGCAGGCGAGCAGCGTCTCCTGGATCGGCCGGTTGAGCATGGCGAACTCCCTGGGGTCGTTGAGGCTGGAGGCCAGGTTGAACATGCTCGTGATCGCGGTTCGCAGCCGTGTCATGGCCGCGTCTTGTGGACGGTAATAGCTAAGCCCGCTGGTGTAGTCAGCCCAGCCGCGATGGCGCATTTCCGAGTTGAAGCGCATCATCAGGTAGGTGTTGGTGCCATATGCGAGGGAATCGATCGGGACCTTGCCACGCACGACGTTCACCACGGAGCTGTCGATCTCATGGCCGTTGGTGATTGAGTGAAACGAAAACGGGACCGTGAGGCCGATGCCCTGGTCGGTGCCGACCTCGGCCTCGAAACGGCGAGCGAAGGCGCGCTGGAACACGAACAGCCCGTCCTGGAGCGGCAGGATGGCGCGCGACAGCGAGACCTCATGCGGGCGCAGCGGCGTGCTGACGCCGAGGCCGAGGACGTCATTGGCGCGAAACTCGTCGAAGTCCGAGAAACGCTCGATGCGGAGGATGCGCGAAGCTGTGAGCTGACGTATCGGCATGTCTGGATACGGCGCGCTGCCAGGAGGAGGGGAAATAATGCGTGGAAGGTATCAGATGGCCGGCCCTCAGCCCTATTCCGGGAAACTACTGCGACGCCTCATCACACGACTTGCGCATATGCGGCATTCTCTCGACGCTCGCGCTCGCCCAGTTCCCGCACCAGCTCCTGGAGAAATGAGTCCGTGACGGCGGGCAGGGTGCGCTCGGCGCGGACATAGATGCCGAGATCGGACCAGACCGGGCTGCCGGCATTGTCGAGCGGCAGGAACACGAGCTGCGCGTCGCGCGATAGCCTGATAATACCGAGCTGGGTCTGGAAGGCGACGCCGACGCCCCGCGCGGCGAGCTCGCGCATCAGGTCGATCGAGTTGGCCTGAATCGCCGGCTCCGGCGTTTCGGAGCGCTGCGCGATCAAGGGCTGCAGCAAATGGTAGATCGACAGCTCCGGCAGCGCCTGAATGATGGGGAAGGCGAGACATTGCTCCAGCGTCACGGTCTTGCGGCGCGCCAGCGGATGCTCGCGGGCGACGAGCGCCCCGAGGCGAAACCGCTTCAATGCGACCTGGCGCAGATCGGGCGGATGAATGAGCGCGATGGCGATGCCGATATCGGCCTCGCCCCGGCGCAGGGCTTCGAGCACGTCGGACGATCCCATCACCTCGGTGGTGAAGCTGACACGCCGATTCCTGCTGCGATGTGAGGCGATCAGATCCGGCAACACCGACTCCGTGAGGGACTCGATACAGGCGATGCTGATGGTGCCGTGCCAGGCGCCGGACAGCGAGGCGACATCCGAGCGGAAGCGGTCGAGGTCCTGCAGCACGTTCATGACGTGGCGTGCCAGCATCTCGCCGACTGTAGTCAGCGTCAGGCCGCGCGCGGTTCGCTCGAATAAGGGCGATCCAACCTCTTGTTCAAGCTTGAGAATTTGCCGGCTGACGGCCGAGGAAGCGACGTTCAGGAGGCGTGCTGCGGCTCGGATCGAGCCGGTGCGACGGACGGCGTGAAAGTACTGGATCGAAGGTGAATGAAAGCGCATGGGACCCTTGGTGCCACTATAGCTGTTGCCGAAACGGCAGCAACCTGTGCGAAATTCTCTGCCTTTTGAGAGCGCTGAGTTCTCCCTAGTGTCATGTGCCAACGGGCCCCTCGGGCCCGCGCGGTGACGCGCCCGCAACGATGCGGCAGGGGATTTTGGGGTGAATGAGACGATCGCTTGCGAGCTGGAGCACGGGCGGGATGCCCGTCTGGTCGACCGCCGCCGCGCGGCTGCTTATGTCGGCGTGACCGCCGGCCGCTTCGAGCAGCTGGTGCGCGACAATGTCGTGCCGCCGCCTGTCATGGTCGACAACAAGAGGCGCTGGCCGATCGCGTTGCTCGACGATGCCAGGGAAGCGGTCGGCAGTAGCTTGCCGTCGCAGCGGGTGGTGCAAACCGAAGTCGAGGCGCGTCCGTGCGACCGCGACGCCTTGCCGTCTTCGCGAGAGCTGCCAGATGCGGGCTGGTTCGAGCAGCGCGCGAGCTTCGTCCAGCGCGTGCGCCGCTCGCTGCTCTCGGGCAACGAGATCCGCCTGCTGCGCGAGTTCAAGCTGCTCAAGCAGAAAGAGATCAGCATGTACGGCTACTATGGCAGCTTCGAAGCGCTGATGGTGCGCGGCTATATCGTCGAGATCGACCGCAAGCCGCCGTCGAGCCGCCCCTTGGTGACCTATCGCCTCACCGTGCCGGGCCAGCAGGTGATCGCCGCGCTGAAGGACCATCCGGTCTTCTGATCCGCCGCGTTATTTGAGAGTTTCGTAGACCCTCGGATATCGATCAATTCCAGAAAAAGCGGCTGGACGCGGCTCGACGTGTCGATATATCGTGACGGATATAGCGGAGTGTGTTCCCGGGACGTGATGATGGAAATCAAGGTGAGGCAGCTCACGACCTGCGAGGTAGCGTCCGATGGCGGAGCGATCTCGCTGGGCTTCGAGGATGTGTCGGGCAATCCCGCCGCGGTCAGCGTCTCGCTCAACCAGGTCGGCGCTCTCATCATGACGCTGCCCGGATTGCTCGAGGCGGCGCTGAAGGCCCGCTACGGCGACCAGAGCTTGCGCTACGCCTATCCGCTGGCATCCTGGGTGCTGGAACAATCCACCGACACGACCCAGCGCATCATCACGCTGGAGACCGAGGACGGTTTCAAGGTCCGCTTCTCGATCCCGAGGGATGAGCAGAGCCTGCTGGGCGAAGCGCTGGTCCAGCCGATGCCCAAGATGATGGCGCGGCCGAATTGACGGTCAAGAGGACTTGCGGGAACGGACGATGTCGCTCTTGAGTGCTTCCAGGTCCTTGTGCGCGGCGCGTGCGGCGTCGCGCTCGATCTTGCGGTAGCGCGCGACAAGCTTTTCGCCGAACGGGGTCAGCATGGCGCCGCCGCCGTTCTTGCCGCCGGCCTGCGGCTCGACCGCGGGATGTCCGCAGATCCGGTTGATCTCGTCGACGAGATCCCAGGCGCGCTTGTACGACATGTCCATGGCGCGGCTGGCCGCGGAGATCGAGCCTTGTTCGCGGATCTGCTCCAGAAGCTCGATCTTGCCGGGCCCGATCCGGTCCTCGCCGTCGAGGTCGATGCGAAGGCTCAGCTGGGGCAGAGATTTGGCGCTCGCGCGCGACATGACGGCGTCTCTTGAACGGTTCTAATTCGAGCTTGCCATTCTTGATGACGCCTAATCAAGCGGGCTCTCTTTTCGAGATCGATAAAATTGTCTGCAATCCGTTCAGGAGCGGCAAACCGTGCGGATAAGAAGCGTGGCGCCTTAAACCAGAGGTTTGGAACCGACCTGCATTCTGCCGCAAAAGGGCAGGGCATCAACATGTCAGTTCTCAAGGAGGTCGTCGCAGCAGTCATGGGAGTCTACGCACTCCTGTTTGCATGCGACACATTGTTCGGGGTCGGCGAGGCGCGCTTCGACGATTCCTATTATAGCGCCAGCTTCTACGCGCCGAAGCCGCAGGAATTCCGTTTCGCCAGCGACACGCCGCCGGCGACCCGCGTCAGCGACGCCTTTGCGCAATTCTCGGCGGCGGAAGCCAAGCCGAACAAGCGCTACTCGTCTCTGACGACGATCATTCGCTAGGCGCGCTCGGCTGCTTGATCGCCCGGATGCTGTCCGGCGCGCTGCGGAATCAGCAGCAGGCAGATCACCATGAATGCCGCGATGACGGCGGAGGCCAATGGTCGGCTGAGCGCCAGCCCGCCCTGACCGAGCGGCTTGTCGAGGAAGTCGCCGACGGTCGCGCCCAGAGGTCGCGTCAGGATGAAGGCGGCCCAGAACAGGGTCACGCGCGAGACACGCGTCCAGAAATACAGCGCTGCGACCACGGCGAGTCCGGCCGCGAAGATCAGCGCGCCGCCGCGATAGCCCATGTCGCCGGTGTCGGCGATCCAGTCGCCGAGCGCGGTCCCCAGCGTCTGCGAGAAAGTGATTGCACCCCAGTAGAAGGCTTCGACCCGCGGCGCGCTGACGCTGTTGACCGAGATGGTTCCTTCGGAGCGATACCAGAAGCCGAGCACCAGCACCAGACAGACCAGCAGCAGCGTCGCGCCGCCGGTGTAGCCGATGCCGAGCGAACGGTCGGCGAAGTCGGCCATCGTGGTCCCGAATGTGGTCGAGGCCACGATGGTTGACCAATAAAGTGCTGGATGGAATTTCTGCGCGCGGATCTGTGCCGCGACGAGGACGACCATCGCCGCCAGGAACAGGCACGTACCCGCGAGATAACCCCAGTTCAGCGTCATCGTCACGGTATCGCCGCCGGTCTCGCCCAGCGTCGTGGCTGCGATCTTGATGATCCAGAAGCCGAGCGTGACCTCGGGGACCTTGCTTTCGCTGACGGGGCCGCCGCTCCTGGAGTGATGTTCCATGATGTCCTCGTCGCGTCGAGTGTGGTCGCAACGAGATCAACCGCGTTGCCGCCCCTTTGGCATTCGCAAACGACGGTGGCGGAAATCAGTTTCAATTTGGCAGACAACGAAGACGTGATGAGCGGCAATGCCGCCGCCAGACGTCACTCCCCCTGGATCCACTCCGCCACGCCGCGCCACAGCGTGTCGCGATGGTCGGGGCGGAAGAAGCCGAAATGGCCGATCGCTTTTGCGCTGACGTCGGACGGCTTCACTGTCAGCACCTCCGGCTTGATCGCCGTGAAACCTGACGTGAGCAGCTCGACAGCGGGCCGCGTCGCCCAGGGATCGTCGGAAAAGCAGAGCGCGCGCAGCTCGCCTTTGAACTTCGCAAAGTTCTCCAGCGCCGGCAGTTTTGAATCGAACAGATAGCGCGGGCTCGAAACCCAATCGGCCCATTGCAGGAACACCCCTTTGGGCAAATCCTCGCCGATGCCGACCCAGCCTGGCGCGTAGCCGAATGCGTGGACCAGCGGCACGCCAATGAGGTTCATGAAGGCGAAGACGCGATATTTCTCCGGCGACGTCATCAGCCGCCAGGTCGCGGCCTGGGAGGCCACGAACGCCGCGCGCGAAATCTCGCTGTTGTTCTCGATCAGCCCGAGCGCCTGACCGCCGAAGGAGTGGCCGACGTAAGCGAGCGGAAGGCCATGATAGCGTTCACGCATCCAGCGCACCGCGGCGGTGACGTCCTGCGCGGCCCAGTCCGACATCGAGGCCTTGAAGCCAACCAGCGATTTCGGCTGGTTGTAGCCGACCATCGCGGGCAGCCGGGAGTCGCCAATGCCGCGATAATCGTAAGTCAGCACCGCGCAGCCGCGATGGGCGAGGTAGGAGGCAAAGCCCTTGTAGATTTTGCGCGGGACGGCGGTCGCCGAATTGATCAGGACGGCATGGCGCTTGGCGCCGCGCGGCAGGAACAGCGTGCCTGTCAGCGCATATCCGTCGGTCGCCGGGAAGCTGATCTCGTCGATGAAAACGTCGTCCAGTGGCGCGTCCATGGGGGAAGCTGTCTTGCCGGTTTGCTCTGCCACCCCCAGCAAATGCGAATTCGGCTTTTCCCGCAAGGGTTTGCGTCGCGAAATGGATTTACAACTGGCGATGTCGCGCCAGCCTGTGTATAAGGCGGCCCTCGCAACCCACAGATCAGGTTGCACTTTTCGCTTCACGGAGAGATTGCGATGTCCGAGCGGTGGACGCCCGAGTCCTGGCGCAGCAAGCCGGTGCTACAGGTGCCCGAATATCCCGACGCCAAGGCCTTGGCCGACGTCGAGGCGCAGCTTGCAACGTTTCCGCCGCTGGTGTTCGCCGGCGAGGCGCGCAATCTGAAGAAGGCGCTGGGGCGCGTTGCGGCCGGCGATGCCTTCCTGCTGCAGGGCGGCGATTGCGCCGAGAGCTTTGCCGAGCACGGTGCCAACAACATCCGCGACTTCTTCCGCGTGCTGCTGCAGATGGCGGTGGTACTGACCTATGCCGGCGCCGTGCCGGTGGTGAAGGTCGGCCGCATCGCCGGCCAGTTTGCCAAGCCGCGGTCGTCGCCGACCGAGAAGGTTGATGGCGTCGAGCTGCCGAGCTATCGCGGCGACATCGTCAACGACATCGCCTTCACCAAGGAAGCGCGCGTGCCGGATCCGCAGCGCCAGCTGATGGCCTATCGCCAGTCGGCCGCGACGTTGAACCTCTTGCGCGCGTTCGCGACCGGCGGCTACGCCAATCTCGGCAGCGTGCATGAGTGGATGCTCGGCTTCCTCAAGGATTCACCGCAATCCCGCCGCTACAAGGAGCTGGCCGACCGCATCTCGGACGCGCTCAACTTCATGCGCGCCTGCGGCCTCGACCTCGAAAGCCATCCGGAGCTGCGCGCCACCGATTTCTACACCAGCCATGAGGCGCTGCTGCTCGGCTACGAGCAGGCCATGACCCGCGTCGATTCCACGACCGGCGACTGGTACGCGACCTCTGGCCACATGATCTGGATCGGCGACCGCACCCGCCAGCTCGATCACGGGCATGTCGAATATTTCCGCGGCATCAAGAACCCGATCGGCCTCAAGTGCGGCCCGTCGCTCAAGCCCGACGAGCTGCTGAAGCTGATCGACGTGCTCAACCCCGACAACGAGCCGGGCCGGCTGACGCTGATCAACCGCTTCGGCTCCGACAAGGTCGCCGATCATCTGCCGGGCCTGATCCGCGCGGTGAAGCGCGAAGGCAAGGTGGTGGTCTGGTCGTGCGATCCCATGCACGGCAACACCATCACCTCCACGTCAGGCTACAAGACGCGGCCGTTCGATCGCGTGCTGTCGGAGGTGAAGTCGTTCTTCACCATCCACGCCGCGGAAGGCACTCATGCCGGCGGCGTGCATCTTGAGATGACCGGCCAAGACGTTACCGAATGCATCGGCGGCGCCCGCGCCATCACCGACGAGGATCTCAACGACCGCTATCACACGGTCTGCGATCCCCGGCTCAATGCGGAGCAATCCATCGACATGGCCTTCCTGGTCGCCGAACTGCTGAAGCAGGAACGAGCCGGCAAGGTTCGGCCGATGCCGGCCGCAGCGGGGCTCTAAGACCTTGCTGCGGATCTGGAAGGCCACGATCAATTCCCGCAACGGAATGGCCTTTGCGTTCCGTTCGGAGCAGGCCATCCGCGAGGAGGTCTTTGCGCTGATCCTGTCGCTGCCGGTGGCGTGGTTCGTCGCCGCAACCGCGATGCGGGCAGTTGAGCTCGTGTGTGCGGTTGCGTTCGTGCTGGTCGTGGAGCTGCTCAACACCGCGATCGAGAAACTCGCCGACCGCCTGACCATGGATCACGACAAGCAGATCGGGCGGGTCAAGGACATGGGCTCGGCTGCAGTTGGCGTCGCGCTGCTGATGGCCGGCGCATTCTGGATCATCGCCATCGTCGAGCGATTGGGATTCCTCTAGCTGGACGAGGCGGCCATGACCGAACGTCTCAACGCCTTCGCGGTCACGCTCGCCCAGCTCAATCCGACCATGGGCGATATCGAGGGCAATGCCGCCAAGGTTCGCGTCGCACGCGCGCGCGCCATCGCCGATGGCGCCGATCTCGTGCTGTTTCCGGAATTGTTCATCGCCGGCTATCCGCCGGAGGATCTGGTGCAGAAGCCGGCCTTCCAGGCGGCCTGCCGCGTCGCGATCGAAACGCTCGCGCGCGAGACTGCTGACGGTGGCCCGGCCTTGCTGGTCGGCACGCCCTGGGTCGAGGACGGCAAGCTCTACAATGCCTGCGCGCTGCTCGATGGCGGGCGCATCGCCGGCCTGCGGTTCAAATGCAATCTGCCGAATTACGGCGTGTTTGACGAGAAGCGATTGTTTTCGCGCGGGCCTGCCTCAGGTCCTGTCACCGTGCGTGGCGTGCGGATCGGCGTGCCGATCTGCGAGGATATCTGGCTGGAAGAGTCCGAGGATTACGAGAACGTTGTCGAGACGCTGGCCGAGACCGGCGCCGAAATCATCCTGGTGCCGAATGGCTCGCCCTATGCCCGCGACAAGAACGATGTGCGTCTGTCGGTGGCGGTCGCGCGCGTCACCGAAAGCGGCCTGCCGCTGGTCTATCTCAACCAGGTTTGCGGCCAGGACGAACTCGTGTTCGACGGAGCCTCGTTCGCGCTCAATGGCGATCTCTCGCTCGCCGCGCAACTGCCGGCATTCGCAGAGAGCGTCACGACCTTGCGCTTCGTCAGGACCGGCGGGGATTGGCGCTGCACCGGTCCAATCGCAGAGCAGCCCGAAGGCGACCGCGCTGATTACGCTGCCTGTGTGCTGGGCCTGCGCGACTACGTCGCCAAGAACGGCTTTCCCGGTGTACTGCTCGGTATCTCCGGTGGCATCGACTCCGCGCTGTGTGCGGCGATCGCGGTGGATGCGCTTGGGGCAGATCAGGTGCATGGCGTGATGCTGCCGTATCGTTACACAGCGGCTCACTCGATTGCCGATGCCGGCGAGCTCGCCGGCCATCTCGGTATCCGTTACGAAGTGCTGCCGATCGCGGAAGCCGTAACCGGCTTCGAGACCATCCTGTCCGGCCTCTTCAAGAACCTGCCGCATGATATTACCGAGGAAAATCTTCAAGCTCGGACCCGCGGCACGCTGCTGATGGCGATCTCCAACAAGACCGGGCTGATGGTGGTGACGACAGGCAACAAGTCGGAGATGTCGGTCGGCTACGCCACGCTCTATGGCGACATGAACGGCGGCTTCAATCCGATCAAGGACATCTACAAGACCCAAGTGTTTCGGCTCGCAAGCTTGCGCAATGCATGGAAGCCGGAGGGGGCACTCGGGCCCGCAGGCGAGGTGATTCCGCCTGATATCATCACGCGTCCGCCGACGGCCGAATTGCGTGAAAACCAGACCGATCAGGATTCATTGCCGCCTTACGACGTGCTCGATGCGATCCTGGAGCGTCTGGTCGAACGCGAGGAGCCGCTCGACCAGATCATCGAAGCCGGCTTCGACCGCGAGACGGTGTCCCGGATCGACCATCTGCTCAACGTCGCCGAATACAAGCGCCGCCAGGCCGCACCCGGGGTGAAGGTCACGCGCAAAAACTTCGGCCGCGACCGCCGCTATCCCATCACCAACCGCTTCCGCGATCGGGGCGAGAAGCTGCCCGCACCCGATGAGACCCTGGTGTCACGCGGCAGCAAGGCGTCGATCGACGCGTTCGAGGGGTAGCCATTCATTCCGCTGTCATCATCCGCGAAAGCGGATGATCCAGTACTCCGCGGCGGATATCGTGAAAACCAATCGGCGCCGCGGAGTACTGGATGCCCCGCTTTCGCGGGGCATGACAGCTGAGTTGGGGGCTGAGTTACTACTTCTGCTGCGGCAGGAAGGTCGGGCCGACCGAGCGGATCGGCTTGTTTTCCGAGGTCGCGGTTGCGCTCGAATCCGCAGGTGGCGTCGTCGCCGGCGCGGCGGCGGTGGCCGGAGCTGCGCCCTTCTTGCCATTCGCAGGTGCGCCCTTGGTGAGCTGCCGTTGCTGCATCTTCTTGGCGCTTTCCTCGGTGACGATGATGTCACCCTGCTGCTCGACCGCGGCCTTGTCGTCGGCCGATTTCAACGCGTCGGCCCAGCTCTGGCCGGCCGCCTTGCAGGAGCAGGACGGGTTGAACTCGCTGCGGAATTTGAAGGCGGTCGGCAGCGACGTGTAGGGCTGACCGCTGATCGAGACCGCGGAGTTCATGTCCTCGCCGGGATTGCGGTGGGCATAGAGCACCGCTTCGGCTGCCGGGCACAACGCCTTGCAGGTCTTCTCGTCGTCCGGGAAGCGCGCCGGCACGGTCGCAAACGAGATCGGGAAATAGGCGCCGTCGCAGGTGCGCACGCACACGGTGCGATAGGTGCCGGATTGCGGGCCGAGATCGGATGGCGGCACACCTTGCGGATTATTCGGGTTGTTGCCGCCGCCGAACAGATTGCTCAGGAAGTTGCCGGCGCCTTGCGACTGCGCGGCATTGGCGTATTGCGGGCCGCAATTGTTCTGCGCGAGCGCAATCAGCACCGAGCGACGCTGGCTGTCGCGCTCGGGGTTGCCGCCGCCCGGACCGCCACCGCGCAGGCGCTCGAGATTGCTAGTGATCTGGTCCAGGTTGGCGCGCATCTGCTGGATCTGGGTGTTAACCGGACCGCATTGTGCGGATTGGCCGTTGAACAGCGAGAAGAAGCCGGACGAGTCGCAGCCCATGCGCTTGGCCTGCATGGTGACGCGATCGAGCTCAGCCTGCTGCTTGGCCTGGGAATCCTGGTAGCGGCGGATCTGGTCCTCGCGGGCAGGGTCGCTGCCGCCGCGATCCAGCGCGGCGAGCTGGCCTTCCAGGCGCACGCACATCGGGTTCGGTCCGAGGCCGCTTTGGGCAGGCGGAGGCGGCGCCGCTCCGGGCGGGCCAGCCTGGGCGAAGGCATCGGTGGCGAGCACGACGCTGAGAAGCACGGTGCAGGCAAGGAGAAAGCGGGGACGGGACAGAGACAAAAATTCAGGCATATCCGCCATTCTAGCGAGGTCACGGCCGCAAGTGACTTACCGATGCGATTTGGGAGGCCGACGCGCGCCCTCCAATAGCCGCTTCCCGCGGCATCGTCACGTCGTTTCAGGGGCCGAAGACTGGTCCTAAGGTCCGCCAGTTCCGAGCGAATTCAGCGCTGGCAGGTGATTGCGACATATTCGTCGCAATGGCCATGGGAGCAGTTTGCGCCGGATTTGGGGACAGAGCCGGTAATTTCGTCGGGATCGACCCGGCGGTAGGCGGATGCCTGTGCAAAGTCCCGTGACTGGCAGTAGGTGCGGGCGACCTGGGCGCCGCATTTATCGCCCTTGGCTAGGCACTGGTCGACGCCATGGCCGTCGGCCTGGTTGCCAATGATGAAGACGCGGGTCTCGGCCCAGGCGCTGGATGCAGCAAGGATCGAGGCGCAGGAAATAAGCGCGAGCAAGGATCGCATGAAAACACCTTGGGGCAAAAATAGGAACCGCCAGTTCCAGAATGGGCTCAAATGGTTAAGGATGATGAACCATCTCGGCGGGGGGCCGCGCTTTGCGGAAATAAAGCGGCATTTCCGTGGCTCTCTTGACGAAAGCCGGCCTGATAGCCCATATGTCGCCGCATGAACGGTCTCCTCGCCATCTGCATTATTTGCCGCGAGATTACGAGCTAGCGATTCGCTGGCTGGAGCCGTCTTTTCTCAAAACACATTGAGAGCACTGGACGCCCGGCCAACAGCCGACGGGTGTCCATATGGAATTGCGTCTCTACGATACGTTGACGAAGGAGAAGCGCACCTTCGTGCCGCTCGATGCGAACAACGTCCGCATGTATGTCTGCGGACCGACCGTCTATGACTTCGCCCATATCGGCAACGCCCGGCCGGTGATCGTGTTCGACGTGCTGTTTCGGCTGCTTCGCCATCTCTATGGCGAGGCGCACGTCAAATATGTCCGCAACATCACCGACGTTGACGACAAGATCAACGACCGCGCCGCGCGGGACTTTCCCGGCCTGCCGTTGAACGAGGCGATCCGCAAGGTCACCGAGCAGACCGGCAGGCAGTTTCACGCCGACGTCGATGCGCTTGGCGCGCTCCGTCCGAGCGTCGAGCCGCGCGCGACCGAGCATATCGCCGAGATGCGCGAGATCATCGAACGGCTCGTTGCCGGTGGCTTCGCATATGCCGCCGAGGACCACGTGCTGTTCTCACCGCAGGCGATGAATGCGGCCAACGACGGACTGCCGCGCTACGGCGCGCTGTCTAATCGCTCGCTGGACGAGATGATCGCCGGCGCCCGCGTCGATGTCGCGCCCTACAAGAAGGACAACACCGATTTCGTGCTGTGGAAGCCATCCAAGCCCGGCGAGCCATCCTGGCCGTCGCCATCAGGCATCAAGGCCGAGGGCCGTCCGGGCTGGCACATCGAGTGCTCGGCCATGGCGTGGAAGCATCTCGGCGAGCAGTTCGACATCCATGGCGGCGGCATCGATCTCGTGTTTCCGCATCACGAGAACGAGGTCGCGCAGACCTGCTGCGCCTTCCACCGGCAGCGCATGGCGAACTACTGGATGCACAACGGCTTTCTGCAGGTCGAGAGCGAGAAGATGTCGAAGAGCCTCGGCAACTTCATCACCATCCACGAACTGCTGGCGGACTGGCCGGGTGAAGTGCTGCGCCTCAACATGTTGAAAACGCACTACACCTCGCCGATCGACTGGACCATGAAGTCGCTGGAGGAGAGCGGCAAGACGCTTGACGACTGGTATCGGATCGCCGCCGACGTCGAACCCGGCAAGCCGGCTGCGTCCGTGGTCGACGCGCTGCTCGACGATCTCAACACACCGCAGGCGATCGCGGCGCTGCACGGCCTACGGGGCAGCGCCGTGCCCGCGCTTGCGGGCTCGTTGCGGCTGCTCGGCTTCCTCTCCGAGAGCGCGGCGCAATGGAAGGATCGCAAGCAGCAGGCGAGCGGCGTCGACGTCAACGAGGTCGAACGCCTGATCTCGGAGCGGACGGCCGCGCGTGCGCGCAAGGATTTCGCCGAGTCTGACCGTATTCGCGATCAGCTCGCCGCCATGGGGGTCCTGATCAAGGATGGCAAGGACGCCGAGGGCAAGCCGGTGACGACCTGGGAGCTCAAGCGATGACCCGGCCCGACACGCCTTTTCCGAGGCATTGGCTCTATTACATCGCGCTGAAAATCCTCCTGCTCGGCGCTGCGGTGGCGCTGGTGCTCAAGCTCTATGGGATGTGGTGAAGACGATGGGACAGACTTTGCCAAAGCCCGGTTTGCGGCCCTTCTTGCCGGCTGACGTGCCGGTTCTTGCCGGCATCTTCACCGCCAGCATCGAGGAGCTGACCGGTGACGATTATAGCGAGGCGCAGCAGCAAGCCTGGATGGAGACAGCGGAGGACGAAGAGTTCGGCAAGGGGCTCGCGTCCGACCTGACGCTGGTGGCGACGCTTGACGGCTCGCCCGTCGGCTTTGCCTCTCTTCGCGGCGCCGACCATATCCGCATGCTCTATGTTCACCCGGCCGTGGCGGGGCAGGGGATCGCAACCCTGCTGGTCGACGCGCTGGAGAAGCTTGCCGGCGGCCGCGGCGCCACCAACCTCACGGTCGATGCGAGCGACACCGCCCAAAACTTTTTCGCCAAGCGCGGCTACGCGGCGCAGCAGCGCAACAGCGTCACCGTCAACGACGAGTGGCTCGCCAACACCACCATGAAGAAGACGCTCGGCACGACACCGGCGTCAGGAGCGCTGCAATGAACAGGGAGCGCCTTTATCTATTCGACACCACACTGCGTGATGGGGCGCAGACCAACGGCGTCGATTTCACGCTGACCGACAAGCAGGTCATCGCAGGGATGCTCGACGATCTCGGCATCGACTATGTCGAGGGCGGCTATCCCGGAGCCAATCCGCTCGACACCGAGTTCTTCAGCTCCAAGCCGAAGCTCAACCATGCTCGTTTTACCGCCTTCGGCATGACGCGGCGGGCAGGGCGTTCGGTCTCCAACGATCCCGGTGTCGCCGGGCTGCTGGAGGCGAAGGCGGATGCGATTTGCTTCGTGGCAAAATCCTCCGCCTATCAGGTCCGTGTCGCGCTGGAGACGACGAAAGAGGAAAACCTCGCCTCCATCCGCGACAGCGTCGCAGCCGCAAAGGCCGCTGGCCGCGAGGTCATGCTTGACTGCGAGCATTTCTTCGACGGCTACAAGGAAGATGCCAGCTTTGCGTTCGCCTGTGCCAAGGCGGCCTATGACGCCGGCGCGCGCTGGGTGGTCCTGTGCGACACCAATGGCGGCACCATGCCACACGAGGTCGAGGCCATCGTCACTGAGGTGACAAAACACATTCCCGGCGATCATGTCGGCATCCACGCCCATAACGACACCGAGCAGGCAGTGGCCAACTCGCTCGCCGCGGTCCGCGCCGGAGCGCGGCAGATCCAGGGGACGCTGAACGGCCTCGGCGAGCGCTGCGGCAATGCCAATCTCTGCTCGCTGATCCCGACGCTGAAACTGAAGAAGGAATTTTCGGACGCCTTCGAGATCTCGGTCACGCCGGAGAAGCTGGCGACCCTCGTCAAAGTCTCGCGCACGCTCGATGACATGCTCAACCGCGTGCCGAACCGCCATGCGGCCTATGTCGGTGAGAGCGCCTTCGTCACCAAGACGGGCATTCACGCATCCGCCGTGATGAAGGATCCGCAGACCTACGAGCATGTGCTGCCTGAAACGGTCGGCAATCACCGCAAGGTGCTGGTGTCAGACCAGGCCGGCCGCTCCAACGTCATTGCCGAGCTCGATCGTGCCGGCATCGCCTACGAGAAGAGTGATCCGAAGCTGACGCGGCTGGTCGAGGAGTTGAAGGAGCGCGAGGCGCAGGGCTACGCCTATGAATCCGCCAATGCCTCGTTCGACCTGCTGGCGCGCCGGACACTTGGCAAGGTGCCGCATTATTTCGAGGTCGAGCAGTTCGACGTCAATGTCGAGCAGCGCTACAACGCGCTCGGCGAGCGCGTCACCGTGGCGCTCGCCGTGGTCAAGGTCGACGTCGCCGGCGAGCATCTGATCTCGGCCGCGGAAGGCAACGGTCCCGTCAACGCGCTCGACGTTGCCTTGCGCAAGGACCTCGGCAAGTACCAGAAATACATCGAAGGCTTGACGCTGATCGATTACCGCGTCCGTATCCTCAATGGCGGCACCGGCGCGGTGACGCGCGTCTTGATCGAGAGCGAGGACGAGAACGGCGATCGCTGGACCACGGTCGGCGTGTCCCCGAACATCATTGACGCCTCGTTCCAGGCGTTGATGGATTCGGTGATCTACAAGCTCGTGAAATCGGGCGCGCCGGCGTAGGGACCGGTGGTGCCGCAAACACCGTCATTGCGAGCGTAGCGAAGCAATCCAGAGTCTTTCCACGGCGGCAGTCTGGATTGCTTCGCTTCGCTCGCAATGACGAGGAGAGAGGATCGCTAACAATGATCGACCACATCTCCGTCGGCGTCAGCAATCTCGAGCGCTCCGCAAAATTCTATGAGGCCACGCTCGCGGCGCTTGGGCTCACGCGCCTCGTCACGCGACCGCGCACAGTCGGCTTCGGCAAGGCCTATCCCGAATTCTGGATCAACTTGCGCGAAGCCATGCCGCCTGTCCCCCCGGAGAGCGGCGTGCACATCTGTCTGCGCGCGAAGACGACAGGTGAGGTCGATGCATTCCACGCCGCAGCGGTTGCGAGCGGCGGCGCATCCGATGGTGCGCCGGGCATCCGCCCGCATGACCGCGTGCGCTACTACGCGGCTTTCGTGTCCGATCCCGACGGCAACCGGATCGAGGCGGTGACGTTTCCGGCAGAATAGACTTACAGCTTCCGCGCCACTTCCGGAGCGAGCTGCTTTTCCGTCTCGGCGATCTGTGCCGCTGCCGCCTTCAGCTTCGGCAGGATGTCCTCGACGCGATCGGCCTTGAGGATGTCGACCGAAAGACCGGCGCGGATGAACTCGGTCTGACGCATATGCGACAGCAGCGAGAACAGCGGCTCCCAGAAATTGTCGATGTTGGCGAGCAGCACCGGCTTGGCGTGCCGGCCGAGCTGCTTCCAGGTCAATTGCTCGACCAGCTCCTCCAGCGTGCCGAGGCCGCCCGGCAGCGCCACGAAGGCATCGGAGCGCTCGAACATCAGCCGCTTGCGCTCGTGCATGTCGGGGGTGACGATCATCTCCTGCACGCGCGTCAGCGCATTCTCACGCTTGCGCAGGAATTCGGGAATGATGCCGGTGACGGTGCCGCCGTGATCCAGCACGGAGGTCGCGACCGAGCCCATCAGGCCCAGCGAGCCGCCGCCATAGACCAGGCGGATGTTGTTCTCGGCGAGTGCCTTGCCGAACGCCTCGGCGCCTTCGGTGAAGTGGGGATTGGTTCCGGGGCCGGACCCGCAATAGACACAGACGGTTTTGATTGTGCTCATTGGCGCCATGATGCATTGCAGCGGAGGGCCGTCAAGCCCTTCCGGTGATTCGGACTACCCGGAAATCTACCGGTAAATGGCGACAAACAATCGAAGATTCGCCATCTGGCGGGGTGCGCTTGCCCCTGGAAGCTTCTATATGACGAGCGAAAACAGTTAATCGCAACGCGCCCGCATCCGGCGGGCCTTCCAGGTTTCTTCATGAGCCCTCCTCATTCGCCCGACGTGCCTGAGCCCGGACCGCTGGAGCGGGCCACGCTGATGGGCACGCTGGCGCATCTGTGGCCCTATATCTGGCCCGGCGACCGCGTCGACCTGAAGATGCGTGTGGTCTGGTCGATTGTGCTGTTGCTCGCTGCCAAGCTGATCACCCTGTCGGTGCCGTTCAGCTTCAAATGGGCGACGGACGCATTGACCGGTGCCAACACCGCACCGGTGCAGGCCAGCAATTGGCACCTCTGGGTGATTGCATCGCCGTTGCTCCTGACGGCGAGCTACGGCGTCATGCGCATCGTGATGGCGGTGCTGACGCAATGGCGCGACGGCATCTTTGCCCGTGTCGCCATGCATGCGGTGCGCAAGCTCGCCACCATCACCTTCATCCATATGCACGAACTGTCGCTGCGCTTTCATCTGGAGCGCAAGACCGGCGGCCTGACGCGCGTGCTCGAGCGCGGTCGCTCGGGCATCGAGGTGATCGTGCGCATGGTGATCCTGCAGCTGATCCCGACCATCGTCGAGGTTTCGCTGCTGATGGCCGTGCTGCTCTGGCAGTTCGACTGGCGCTACGTGGCCGCCACGCTGATCACCGTCGCGGTCTACATGTACTACACCTACATCGCGACCGAGTGGCGGATCGGCATCCGCCGCAAGATGAACGATTCCGACACCGAGGCGAATACCAAGGCGATCGACTCGCTGCTCAATTACGAGACCGTCAAATATTTCAGCGCCGAGGCCCGCGAAGCCGAGCGCTACGACAAGTCGGTCGCGCGCTACGAGGAAGCGAGCATCCACACCTATACTTCGCTCGCGGTGCTCAACACCGGCCAGGCCGTGATATTCACGCTGGGCCTGACCGCGACCATGCTGATGTGCGCGATCGGCGTGCGCAATGGAACCAACACGGTTGGCGATTTCGTGCTGGTCAACGCCATGATGATCCAGCTCTACCAACCCCTGAATTTCATGGGCATGGTCTATCGCGAGATCAAGCAGGCGATCATCGACATCGAGAAGATGTTCAGCGTGATCCATCGCGAGGCCGAGATCAAGGACGCGCGCGATGCGCAGCCGCTCGTCGTTTCCGCCGGCACCGTGCGCTTCGAGGACGTGCGCTTTGCCTATGAGCCGACGCGGCCGATCCTCAAAGGCATCAGCTTCGAGGTGCCGGCCGGCAAGACGGTGGCGATCGTCGGCCCGTCCGGCGCCGGCAAGTCGACCATCTCGCGGCTGCTATTCCGCCTCTATGACATCTCTGGCGGCAAGATCCTGATCGACGGCCAGGACATCCGCAAAGTCACGCAGGCAAGCTTGCGCGCCTCGATCGGCATGGTCCCGCAGGACACGGTGTTGTTCAACGACACCATCCGCTACAACATCCGCTATGGCCGCTGGGACGCCAGCAATGACGAGGTCGAGGAGGCCGCTAGCCTCGCGCAAATCGATCATTTCATCCGCATGGCTCCGATGGGTTACGAGACCCAGGTCGGCGAGCGCGGCCTGAAACTGTCGGGCGGCGAGAAGCAGCGCGTCGCGATCGCGCGCACCGTGTTGAAGGCGCCGCCGATCCTGGTGCTTGACGAGGCGACCTCGGCGCTCGACACCCACACCGAGCACGAGATCCAGGGCGCGCTCGACCGCGTGGCGAAGAACCGCACCTCGCTTGTGATCGCGCACCGGCTCTCGACCATCGTCGGTGCCGACGAGATCATCGTGCTCGACCAGGGCCGTATCGCCGAGCGCGGCACCCATGCCAGCCTGCTTGCACAGGACGGTCTCTACGCCAGTATGTGGAACAGGCAGCGCGAGGCCGAGGCCGCGCGCGAGAAATTGGCCCGTATGGCCGACAGCAGCGAGGCGCCCAACCGGGAGCCGCCGCCGGTGGAGGACGCCCTGACGGCGCAGGCGGCCGCGGAGTGAGCTTGTCTCCGGTCCCAACTCTGGCCTAAACAGGCTCGCGCGACCCACCCGTGCCATCAACCCCTCCAGCGGCAGATAGCGATGTCCATCCTCGATTCGATCCAACGTCAGATCCCGCCGATCCACAAGGAGGGCTATCCCTTCATCGGCATCTTCGCGGCGGTGAGCATCTTCCTGATGTGGCTGTGGTCGCCGCTGGGCTGGATCGGCACGATCCTCACCGTGTGGTGCGCGCTGTTCTTCCGCGATCCCGTGCGCGTGACGCCGCAGCGCGACGGGCTCGTGGTGTCGCCCGCCGACGGCCGTGTCTCGATGATCACCATGGCGCTGCCGCCGGCCGAGCTCGGGCTCGGCGACCGGCCGCTGCCGCGCATCTCGGTGTTCATGAGCGTGTTCAACTGCCATGTGAATCGCAGCCCGGTGGCGGGCAGGGTGGACCGTATCGCCTATCGGCCGGGGCTCTTCATCAACGCCGAGCTCGACAAGGCGAGCGAGGACAATGAACGCAATTCACTCGTCATCTCGACGCCGCAGGGCCGTATCGGCGTGATCCAGATCGCAGGCCTCGTGGCCAAGCGCATCGTCTGCTTCGTCAAGGAGGGGCAGGCGGTCGGCGCCGGCGAGCGGTTCGGCCTGATCCGCTTCGGCTCGCGGCTCGACGTCTACCTGCCTGTCGGCACCAAGGCGCTGGTCTCGGAGGGGCAGACTGCGATCGCCGGCGAGACCATCCTGGCCGACCTTACCGGCGACGACCCCGGCCGCACTTACCGCGCCAATTAACCAACGCGCCGCTGTCGGGGCCCTTCCGCCGCGATGGCGGAGGGGAACACGGCTTGCTATATCTCGCTGAGAGGTGAGGACGAGCCAATGACGCCCTACGACTACCGAGATCCCGATATTCGCCGCCGGCGGTTCCGCCCGATCCCGGTGCGCATGCTGGTGCCCAACGTCATCACGCTGCTGGCGATCTGTGCCGGCCTGACCTCGATCCGGCTGTCGATCGAGGGGCGGATGACGCTTGCCGTCTACGCCATCGTGTTCGCGGCCGCGCTCGACGGCATCGACGGCCGCGTCGCGCGCATGATCAAGGGCCAGTCCAAGTTCGGCGCCGAGCTCGACAGCCTTGCCGACTTCGTCAATTTCGGCGTCGCGCCCGGCCTGATGCTGTACTTCTGGCAGCTGCACGAGCTCGGCAATGCCGGCTGGATCGCCGCGATGGTGTTCGCGATATCAGGTGGCCTGCGGCTTGCGCGCTTCAACGCCACCATGGACGATCCGAACAAGCCCGCCTTCGCCGCCAATTTCTTCACCGGCGTGCCGGCGCCGGCCGGTGCCATCACCGTGCTGCTGCCGATCTATGTCGCGTTTCTCGAGCTCGGCCGCGCGCCCGCGGCGCTGACCGCGGCCTATACGCTGCTGATCGCCTTCCTGATGGTCTCGCGCCTGCCGGTGTTCTCCGGCAAGACCAAGCGCATGCGCGTGTCGCCAGAGCTGGTGCTGCCGGCTTTCGTCGCGGTCGTCGTCTTCATTGCGATCCTGATTGCCTATCCCTGGCACGTGCTGTCGGTCGGCACGGCGCTGTATCTGCTCTGCCTGCCGCTCGGTTACAAATCTTACCGCGATCAGGCGCGCGCGCTGCAAGCTGCGTCGCCTGCCGGCGGCGAAGTGCCGTCGCCGCCGTCCGCGCCGACAATGGCGAGCCTGTCGGAGCCACCGCGCGATGATGACCGGCCTGGCCGGCTGCACTGAGCTATCGCGCGCGGATATCTGCCATGAGAGCGCCTGAGTTGGGCTGAGGCCCGATCTCGGCTATATCGCCCTGTGCCGGCGGCATCGCGTCAATCAGCCGCCAATCTGGGAGAGAACGCCGTGACCAATACCGCGACCGGGCCGCTGCCCGCTTCCGTCCTCGAAGCGCTGGGCCGCTATGACACGCCGACGATCTGCAATGCCATGGAGATCGTGGCGCCCGAGCGCCGCCTGATCGGCTACACCACCAAGCAGTTGGTCTGCCCGTTCCCGGATCTGCCGCCGATCGTCGGCTATGCCCGCACGGTCGCGATCCGCTCGGTGTTGAAATCGTCGCTTGCACCCGAAGAGCAGTCGAAGCGCCGCATCGAATATTACGAATATGTCGGCACCGGCCACGGTCCGCGCATCTCGGTGATCCAGGACATCGATGGTCCGGACGTCGGCTACGGCGCGTTCTGGGGCGAGGTGCAAAGCAACGTGCACAAGGCGCTCGGTTGCCTCGGCGTCATCACCGACGGCTCGATCCGCGACATCCCGCAATGGGCGCCTGGTTTCCAGGCGCTGGCCGGCTCGATCGGCCCGTCGCATGCATGGGTGCATGCCGAGAGCTTCGGCGGCGAGGTGCGCGTCGCCGGCATGACCGTGAGGTCGGATGATCTGATCCACGCCGACCAGCATGGCGCCATTGTAATCCCACTGGACGTCGCAGCGAAACTGCCTGAGGCCGCCGAGCTCTGCGGCCGTCGCGAGACGCCGATCCTCGAGATCTCGCGCAGCCCCGACTTTTCGCTGGAGAAGCTGAAAGCGGCGCTGAAGCGCTCGGCGGAGATTCACTGACGGGGAATAGTCGATGGACATGCGCGGCAAGACGGTGCTGATCACGGGCTCGACCGATGGTGTCGGGCGCTATGTTGCAACCCGTCTTGCCGCCGAAGGTGCTGATGTCCTGATCCATGGCCGCGACGCGGCGCGTGCGAAAACCCTGATCGACGAGATCGTGAAGGCCGGCCGCGCTGCGCCGACCTTCTATCAGGCCGATCTGTCGTCAATGGCAGGTGCGCGCGAGCTTGCCGCAGCGGTGATCCGGGATCACAAGCGTCTCGACGTCTTCGTCAGCAACGCCGGCATTGGTTCGCAGAACGACGGCCCGCAACGACAGGAGAGCCGCGACGGTTACGAGCTGCGCTTCGCCGTGAACTATCTCTCCGGCTTCCTGCTCGTCCGTTTGCTGCTGCCGTTGCTGAAGGCCGCCGCGCCCTCGCGCATCGTCAATGTCGCGTCGCTCGGCCAGCATCCGATCGATTTCGACGACGTCATGATCACGAAAGGCTATAGCGGCTCGCGCGCCTATGCGCAGAGCAAGCTGTCGCAGATCATGTTCACGATCGATCTCGCGGAGGAGTTGAAGGGGGCCGGCATCACCGTGAACGCGCTGCATCCGGCGACTTACATGAACACCACGATGGTTCGCGCCGGCGGCATTGCGCCGATGTCGACCGTGGAGCAGGGCGGTGCGGCGATCCTCCATCTGGTCGAGGGCGACGACGTTGCCGCTAGAAGCGGCCTGTTCTTCAACGGCATGAACGAAGCGCGTGCCAATCCGCAGGCCTATGATGCCGATGCGCGCCGGCAGCTGCGCGCGCTCAGCCTGAAGCTGACAGGGCTGTCGTCCTGACGGCCTCATTTATGGTTAGCAAAGTGTTGAGATCGATGTCGCAGAACGGCAAAGCCGCCGTCGTTCCGTTGCGTTGCGCCGCTCGGTCGCATCGGATGAACTTAACCTTTACGCGGCTTTAAGGGCACCACTCTACGGTTTCCGATGCGGTTCGGGGTTGGACCGCGCCACCGGCCAGGATGGCCGTTGTTGCGTTCGCGTTGGAGTCTCCCATGGATATCATGACGGGCGTCGGCCTCGTGGCGGGCATAATCGTCATCGCGACGATGATGCTGCTGGGAGGCGATCTTCACATGTTCATCTCCGAGCATGCGATGATCATCATCTTCGGCGGATCGACTGCAGCGACCATGATCCGGTTTCCGCTCTCGGCGCTGATGCACGGCCTGCCGCTCGGCGCCAAGTTCGCCTTCACCATGAGCCGTCTGTCGGCGCACGACCTCGTCGACGAGCTCGCCCGCATCGCCGAGATCGCCCGCAAGCAGGGTCCGGTCGGTCTCGAAAAGGTCGAGACCGACGAGCCGTTCCTCGCCAAGGGCATCCGCTATGTCGCCGACGGTTACGACCTCGATTTCATCCGCGACAATCTCGAACGCGACCGCGACAACTTCCTCATGCACCTCGACGAGGGGAGCAAGATCTATCGCGCCGTCGGCGATTGCGCCCCGGCCTTCGGCATGGTTGGCACCCTGATCGGCATGGTGCAGATGTTCGCCAACATGACCGACCCCTCCAAGCTCGGCCCGTTCATGGCGACCGCGCTGCTCGCGACGCTGTACGGCGCGCTGGTCGCCAACCTTTTCTGCATCCCGATCGCCGACAAGCTGCATGGCAAGCTCCTGGACGAAGAGACCAATCGCACGCTGATCATCGACGGCATCCTGATGATACGCGATTCCAAGAGCCCGACGCTCGTGCGCGAAATGCTGCTGGCCTATCTGCCGGAGAAGCATCGCCACGCCGAAGGCGAGCCGGTGCCGGCCTGACGCCGCCCGCCGGGATTTTGAGATATGGCCAAGAAGAAGCGCGGCGACTCACATGGAGGCGGTCACGGCTGGTTCGTGACCTTCGCCGATCTGATGGGCCTGATGATGAGCTTCTTCGTGATGCTCGTGGCGTTCTCGACGCAGGATGCCAATAAGCTGAAGGTCGTCGCGGGCTCCATGCGGGATGCGTTCGGCGTCCAAAGCGAAGCGCGCTATGCCGGCATCGTCGAGTCGGACGGTCTGCCGACCCGGCCGCGGCTGAAGAACGTCGACCACATCGAGCCCGAGGACGCTTCCAACACGCCGACGCCGGACCAGGAAGATCGCGACCGCACGCAGGGCGCGAAGATGAAGATCGATCGCAATTTTGCACTGGCCGCGGCCTCGCTGCGCCAGGCGCTGCAGGACATGCCGGAACTGACCGAGATGTCCAAGCACATCATGTTCGAGGAGACCAAGCAGGGCCTCAATCTCGAGATCGTCGACCAGGACGGCCGCTCGATGTTCGCGGACGGATCCAAGGTGCCGTACGATCGCACCCGCCGCCTGATCGAGAAGCTCGCGGTCCCGCTCAAAGCCACACCCTTGCGCGTCTCCATTGCCGGCCACACCGCGGCGGGCTTCGTGCCGACACGCAGCGACTATGGTGCCTTCGACCTGTCGGCCGATCGCGCCAACGCGGTGCGCCAGATCCTGGAGCGCGAGGGCCTGCCGCCGTCGCACATCTTTTCCGTCTCCGGCAAGGCGGACACCCAGCCGTTGTTCCCGGACGATCCATCGCTCGCGGCGAATCGCCGCGTGACCATCACCCTGATGCGCGAAGATCCGCCGCTGCCGCCGAACTTGAAGCCCTAATCGCCTTGCGTTACTATTTTACCTGAGAGCGGCCGATCGCGATGACGGCGAGCGTGGCTGCTCCGTCACAGCATCTGCCGCGGCCCCTGCTATGGTGGTGGGCCGATTGACAGGCGTACCCGAAGCGTCGAAAGGCGCCGGATCAATTCCAGGGACGAAGCGTTTTCCACTCTCATGACGGCGAGCATCACACAGACCGAGACCCAGGAGGGGCCGGTCACATCAGGTTTTTGGGCCCTGACGCTCGGGAGCATCGGCGTCGTCTTCGGCGACATCGGCACCTCGCCACTCTACGCGTTTCATGAGGCGGTGAGGGGCGCAGCTCACGGCGCGCCGGTGACGCGGCTGATGGTGCTCGGCGTGCTGTCGCTGATCCTGTGGGCGCTCCTGATCGTCGTCACTGCCAAATACGTGTTGCTGTTGTTGCGCGCCGACAATAACGGGGAGGGCGGCACGCTCTCTTTGATGGCACTCGGCCAACGCGCGCTGGGGCGGCGGAGCTGGTTCCTGCTCGCCCTCGGCGTGGTCGGCGCCTCGATGTTCATCGGCGATTCCATGATCACGCCCGCGATCTCGGTGCTGTCAGCGGTCGACGGACTCAAGCTCGCGACGCCCGCATTCGAGCATTATGTCGTGCCACTCACGGTGCTGATCCTGGTGCTGCTGTTTGCGGTGCAGAGCAAGGGCACGGCGCTGGTCGCCTCGGCCTTCGGGCCAGTGATGGTGGTCTGGTTCGCCTGTCTTGCGGTGCTGGGCGTCATTCACATCGCCGACGACCCGTCGGTGCTGGCTGCGATCAATCCCTATTACGCACTGCAATTCCTGCTTTCGCACGGCACGATCGGCCTGGTGACGCTTGGCGCCGTGTTTCTCGCTGTGACCGGCGGCGAAGCGCTCTACGCCGACCTTGGCCATTTCGGCCGCAAGCCGATTCAATCGGCCTGGATGTTCTTTGTGCTGCCCTCGCTGCTGATCAACTATTTCGGGCAGGGCGCGCTGGTGCTGTCCAATCCGGGCGCGATCGAGCATTCATTCTATCGCATGGTGCCCGAGCATCTGGTGCTGCCGCTGGTCGGGCTTGCGACTGCTGCTACCGTCATCGCGAGCCAGGCGGTGATCACAGGTGCCTATTCGCTGGTCTATCAGGCCGTGCAGCTCGGTCTCCTGCCGCGCTTCGAGGTGCGCTACACGTCGGAGACCCACGCCGGTCAAATCTATCTGCCGCGCGTCAACCGGCTGCTGCTGATCGGCGTGATGCTGCTGGTGCTGTTGTTCCACACACCCAGCAATCTCGCTTCGGCCTATGGCATCGCGGTCTCCACCACCATGGTCGCCGACGGCATCATGGGTTTTGTCGTGATCTGGAAATTGTGGAACTGGAAGGCTGCGACCGCGGCGGTCGTGATCCTGCCCTTCGTCATGGTCGATATCACCTTCTTCAGCGCGAATTTGCTGAAGCTGCTCGAAGGCGCCTGGGTCCCGTTGCTGTTCGGTGCGGCGATGGCGGGGACGATCTGGACCTGGCGGCGCGGCTCGGGAATCCTGATCCAGAAGACGCGCCGGATCGAGGTGCCGTTGGACGATCTGATCCGCAGCCTGGAAAAGCGGCCGCCGCACGTCGTCAAGGGCACGGCGGTATTCCTGACCAGCGACCCAGCTTTCGTCCCGACCGCGCTGCTGCACAATCTCAAGCACAACAAAGTGCTGCATGAGCACAACGTGATCCTGACGATCGAGACCGGGCACACGCCGCGGGTCGATCTCTCCGAGCGCTTCAAGATGGAGAAGATCAGCGAGAAGTTCTCCAAGGTCCGCCTGCGCTTCGGCTTCATGGAGCAGCCCAACGTGCCCAAGGCGCTCGCGATTGCGCGCAAGCAAGGCTGGCAGTTCGACATCATGTCGACGTCGTTCTTCGTGTCGCGGCGCTCGCTGAAGGCCTCGGCGCAATCAGGCATGCCGCTCTGGCAGGACCATCTGTTCATCGCGCTCAGCCGTTCGGCCAATGACGCCACCGACTATTTCCAGATTCCGACCGGTCGGGTGGTTGAAGTCGGAACCCAAGTCACCATCTGAGGCGGCAATTGGGACGCAATGACGGACCCATGCGAAATTTGCATGCCAAGGGCCCAGAATCGGGCTAGGCTATGCCGGCAGCGCAGGACTATAAGCCGCGCGCTCTCTTCAGCCGTTGTGCAGTGAAGCATTTTTAGAGGCCACCAGGCTCTCCCATGACAAGTGACGTAGCAGTTCCCGCCCCGGAAACGGCGGCGACCAATGGGCATGGCGATGCCCACACCACCGCCGGCTTTGGCGCGCTGACGCTCGGCAGCATCGGCGTCGTCTACGGCGATATCGGCACCAGCCCGCTCTACGCGTTCCGCGAGGCGGTGATTGCGGCGTCCGGCGCGGAAGGCGCGCCGACGTCGGCGGCCGTCCTCGGCGTGGCGTCCCTGATCCTGTGGGCGCTCATTGTCGTGGTGACGCTCAAATACGTCGTGATCCTCCTGCGCGCCGACAACAACGGCGAGGGCGGCACGCTGGCTCTGATGGCCCTGGCCCAGCGCGCGGTCGGCACCGGCGGGGCGACCATTGTCATGCTCGGCATCATCTCCGGCGCCCTGTTTTACGGCGATGCCGTGATCACGCCGGCACTGTCGGTGCTGTCGGCGATCGAAGGCATGAAGGACGTCACCCTGACGTTCGAGCCCTATATCGTTCCGCTGACAGTGGTGATCCTGGTGGTCCTGTTCGCCGTGCAATCCCGCGGCACCGCCCGTGTTGCGGCGTTCTTCGGACCTGTCATGTGCGTCTGGTTTGCGGTGATCGCTGCGGCGGCAATCCACCCGATCATCCAGCAGCCGCAGGTGCTGTTTGCCCTGAATCCCCTCTACGCCGTGTCCTTCATGCTGCATCATGGTATCATCGGCTTCGTGACGCTGGGCGCGGTGTTCTTGGCGGTCACCGGTGCCGAGGCGCTCTATGCCGACCTCGGCCATTTCGGCAAGCGGCCGATCCAGACCGCCTGGCTGTTCATCGTGCTGCCGTCGCTGGCGCTGAACTATCTTGGGCAGGGTGCGCTCGTGCTCGCCGATCCCGCCGCGATCGAGAGTCCGTTCTTCCAACTGTTTTCGCAAGGCTGGATGCGCGGCGGCATGGTCGTGCTTGCGACTGCCGCCACCGTGATCGCAAGCCAGGCCGTCATCACCGGCGCTTATTCGCTGACGCGGCAGGCGATTCAGCTGGGCTTGCTGCCGCGTTTTGAAATTCGCCATACGTCGGAAGCCCATTCCGGCCAGATCTTCATCCCACGCATCAACCAGCTGCTGCTGGTTGCCGTGGTACTGTTGGTGCTGTTGTTCCGCTCATCCAGCGCGCTGGCCTCGGCCTATGGTATCTCCGTGACCGGAACCATGGTGGTCACGGCGATGATGGGCTTTGTCGTGATCTGGAAGGTATGGCGGTGGTCGCCGTTTGCGGCGGCCGCCCTGATCGCGCCGTTCCTGTTCCTCGACCTGACGTTCCTCGCCGCCAACCTGCTCAAGGTGTTCGAGGGCGGCTGGGTGCCCCTCGCGCTTGGCTCGCTCATGATCATCATGATGTACACCTGGCGGCGCGGCAGCCGGCTGCTGTTCGAAAAGTCGCGCAAGCTGGAATTCCCGCTCGCCGACCTCGTGGCGATGCTGGAGAAGCGGCCGCCGCAGCGGGTGCCCGGAACCGCGGTATTCCTGACCAGCGATCCCCTGAGCGCGCCGACCGCGCTCATGCATAGTCTGAAACACTACAAAGTGCTTCACGAGAAGAATGTCATTCTCACCATCGAGACCGCGCAGACCCCGCGCATCGATCCGGCCGAGCGGGTGCGACTGGAGGCGATCAGCCCGACCTTCTCCAAGGTGACGCTGAAGTTCGGCTTCATGGAATCGCCCAACGTGCCGAAGGCCCTGGCGATCGCCCGCAAGCTCGGCTGGCAGTTCGACATCATGTCGACCTCGTTCTTCCTGTCACGGCGGGCGCTCAAGCCCGCTGTCCATTCGGGCATGCCGCGCTGGCAGGACCGGTTGTTCATCTCGCTCAGCCGCTCCGCCAACGACGCCACCGACTATTTCCAGATCCCTTCGGGACGCGTCGTCGAGGTCGGCACGCAGGTCACGATCTAGGCCTGGATTCAAAGCGCGCTTCAACTCGCTGCGATTTAGCTTTAACTTGCGCAAGGCAGCTCAAGCCTTTGTAGCGCTTGATTTTCGCATGCCGAGAGGCGAGGTTGCCGCCGCCGGGATCGCCCCGGCGCGAGCCCTGCGACGTTGGAGGATGATGTGGCAAATCAAGTACAGGATCTGACCCCCGAGGAGGTTTCCAAGGGTGTCGCAGAGGGCCGCTATCTGCTCGTCGACGTCCGTGAGCCGAACGAGGTCGAGGCCGAGGCCTACCCTCACGGCGTGGTCGTGCCGCTCTCGACCTTCGATCCCAAGGCGATCCCCGATCCCCAAGGCAAGGAGGTCGTGTTCGCGTGCCGCTCCGGCAAGCGCTCGGTGACCGCCTCACTCGCCGCCCAGGCTGCAGGCCTGCCTTACGACAAGCATCTGGCCGGCGGCATGCTCGGCTGGAAGGCGGCGGGTCTCCCCAGCAAGGTCGGTGGCTAACGTCGCGATGACCAAGAGCTCTTCGCTGAACAAGGTCTTCGCCGACCTTCCGGTCACTATCTTCGAGGCGATGTCGCAGGCCGCGCGCGACAACAATGCCATCAATCTCGGCCAGGGTTTTCCTGATGATCCCGGCCCCGAGGACATCCGCCGCGCCGCGGCCGACGCCTCCCTGAACGGCTACAACCAGTACCCGTCGATGATGGGTATCCCGGAACTGCGCCAGGCGATCGCCACCCATTACGGCCATTGGCACGGGCTGAAGCTCGATCCGATGAGCGAGGTGATGGTCACCTCTGGCGGCACCGAGGCGCTGACCTCGGCGATCCTGGCGGTGGTGCAGCCCGGCGACGAGGTGGTCTGCTTCCAGCCGGTCTATGATTCCTACCTGCCGATCATCCGCCAGGCCGGCGGCATTCCGCGGCTGGTGAGGCTCGAGCCGCCGGGCTGGCGGCTGAATGAGGACATGCTGAAAAGCGTCTTCAATTCAAAGACCAAGGCGGTACTGTTCAACAATCCCTTGAATCCGTCCGCGGTGGTCTATCCGCGCGAGGACCTCGAGCTCTTGGCGCGCTACTGCCAGGAGTTCGACGTCATCGCGATTTGCGACGAGGTCTGGGAGCACGTCACCTTCGACGAGCACAAGCACATCCCGCTGATCACCATCCCCGGCATGCGCGAGCGCACCATCAAAGTCGGCTCGGCCGGCAAGATCTTCTCGCTGACCGGCTGGAAGATCGGCTTCGTCTGCGCTGCACCGCCGCTGCTGCGGGTCGCCGCCAAGGTGCACCAGTTCCTGACCTTCACCACCGCGCCGAACTTGCAGGCCGCCGTCGCCTACGGCCTCGGCAAGCCCGACGACTACTTCCTGTCGATGCGGAAAGACCTGACGCGGAGCCGAGACCGCCTGACCAAGGGGCTGGAGAGCCTCGGCTTCCCCGTGTTGAAGTCGCAAGGGACCTACTTCCTCACCGTCGACCTGTCGCCGCTTGGGCTCAACGAGAGCGATGCCGAGTTCTGCTGGCGGATCGTCAAAGACTACAAGGTCGCCGCGATCCCGGTCTCGGCGTTCTACGAGCAGGACCCGGTGACCTCGGTGGTGCGCTTCTGCTTTGCCAAGAAGGACCAGACCCTCGACACCGCGCTGGAGCGGCTGTCGGACGCGATACGCGGACGCAAGAGGTAGACCGAGATGACGAACGTCAGCCGCTCCAGGTTTTGCCTTGGTTTCGCGATCGCCGCAGCGCTGACGTTCCTCTCGCAGGGGGCGGGCGCCGAGGAGCGCGTCGTCAACTTCTACAACTGGTCGAACTACATGGCGCCCGACGTCCTTGAGGCCTTCACCAAGGAGACAGGCATCAAGGTGGTCTACGACACCTTCGATGCCAACGAGACGCTGGAGACGCGGCTGATGGCCGGCAAGTCCGGCTACGACGTCGTGGTGCCCACCGCCTATTTCCTGCAGCGCCAGATCAAGGCGAACATCTTCCAGAAGCTCGACAAGTCGAAGCTGCCGAACCTCGACAATGCCTGGCCGATGGTGACCAAGAATCTCGCGACCTACGATCCCGGCAACGAATTCGCCGCGAACTACATGTGGGGTACGACGGGCATCGGCTACAACGTCGCCAAGGTGAAGCAGATCCTCGGGCCTGATGCCAAGATCGAAAGCTGGGAGATCGTGTTCAAGCCGGAGAACCTCGCCAAGTTCAAAGACTGTGGCGTGCACATGCTCGACTCCGCCGACGATATCTTTCCGGCGGCGCTGAGCTATCTCGGGCTCGATCCGAACTCGACCAAGCAGGCCGACCTGGAGAAGGCTGCCGACGTCGTCGCCAAGGTTCGCCCGTCCGTACGCAAGTTTCATTCGTCCGAATATCTGAGCGCGCTCGCGACCGGCGAGATCTGTTTCGTGGTCGGCTGGTCCGGCGACATCATGCAGGCGCGCGCCCGTGCAGCCGAAGCCAAGAGCGGCATCGAGATCGGCTACACGATCCCGAAAGAAGGCGCGCAGATGTTCTTCGACAATTTGGCGATCCCAGCGGATGCCAAGAACGTCAAGGAGGCCTACGAGCTGATCAACTATCTCTACCGCCCCGACGTTGCCGCCAAGAACTCGGACTTCCTATCCTACGCCAACGGCAATCTCGCTAGCCAAAAGCTGGTCGATCCAAAGATCCTCAACGACAAGAACATCTATCCCGATGAGGCGACGCTCTCAAAGCTGTTCGTCATCACGGCGCGCGATCCGGCCACCCAGCGCGTCATCAACCGGCTCTGGACCAAGGTGAAGACGGGAAGGTAAGGGAGCGTAAAGGCAGCGCCTACCGCCACCTGCGATGCAGCCAGAGCCACTGCTCGGGATGCTCGCGCACCCAGCCTTCCACGACGTTGGTGATCGCCTGCGTCGTGCCCTGGATGTCGATCTTGCCCTCGGCGTCGCGCACCGGCGGGATCTCTTCCGTCAGCTCGGTGCGGAAGCGAAAGCCGGGCAGGCGGATGACGCGCACGCCGTGGATGGGGCACTCGACCTGGCGGAGCAGGCGCGCCAGCGTCGGGTTGGCGCGGGTCTTGCGGCCGAAGAAGGTGACTTCGACGCCGCCCGTCAGATACTGGTCGATCAGCATGGCGACGTGCTTGCCGTCCCTGAGCGCCTGTCCGAGCCGCAAGGGTGCGTCGCGGCCCGCGGGAATCAGCGTGCCCATGTTGACCTGGCGCATCTCCTGGATGATGCGGTCGGCGGAGGCGATGTTCGGCCGGCGATAGAGGATCGCCGCATCGAGCCCATGTGCGGGCGCGGCGAGCGCGGGCAATTCCCAATTGGCAAGGTGCGCGGCGAAGATCAGCGCCGGCTTGCCGTCGTCCCTGATCCGGTCGTAGATCTCGATGGTGCGCTTGGGCAGCTCGATCCGGCTGCGTTCCGGATGCTCGCGATCGTAATCCCAGACATGGTCGATATGGGCGAACTCGGCGCCGACGCGGCCGAGATTGTCCCACACGCCCATCAGGATCTGTTCGATCTCTTCCGGCGATTTTTCCGGAAAGGCCGCGGTGAGGTTGGCGCGGCCGATGCGATGCTCGCGCAGGCGCGGCCCGATCAGCTTGGTGACGCGTGCGAAAAAGTCCGAGGTCTTGACCGGGTCGAAATAGCGCGTGGTGCGCAGCATGCCGACCGTGGCGGCGCCGATCAGGCCTCCGGCGATCGATTTGGCTGCATTCCGCGCGCGAATCTTCGTGCTGATAGAAATCAGCGCCATGCTGCGTCCGGTCAGGCCGGTTCGCGGGTCAGGATCAGCGAGGCGTTCTGGCCGCCGAAGCCGAACGAGTTCGACATCACAGCGGTGACGCGAGCGTCGCGCGCCTTGTTGCCGACCACGTTGAACAGGATCGTGGGATCCGGCGTCTCGTAGTTGATGGTCGGCGGAATGCGCTGATGCTCGAGCGTCAGCAGCGAGAAGATCGCCTCGACCGCACCGGCGGCCGAGATGGTGTGGCCGACCATCGACTTGTTGGAGGTGACCGGAATCTTCTGCGCGAGATCGCCGAACACGGCCGAGGTCGTGTTGAACTCCATCTTGTCGTTCTCGGGCGTCGCGGTGCCGTGCGCGTTGATGTGGTCGATCTGGTCAGGCGTCATGCCGGCATCAGCCAGCGTCTTGTTCATGCAGCCGATGATCGGCTTGCCGTCGGGCGAGGAGCGGGTGCGATGGAAGGAGTCGGTGAGCTCGCCGCAGCCGGCGATCACGCCGAGAATCTTGGCGCCGCGCGCCGTGGCCGCCTCATAGCTTTCGAGCACCAGGGCGCCGGCGCCTTCGGCCATGACAAAACCGTCGCGGTTCTTGGAGAAGGGGCGGGAGGCCGCCTGCGGCGGATCGTTCTGGGTCGACAGCGCCGAGAGCAGCGAGAAGCGCACCAAGGCTTCCGGATTCACGGTGCCGTCGGTGGCGACGCACAGCGTCGCATTCGTCTCGCCGCGGCGGATCGCCTCGACGCCGAGCTGGATCGAGGTCGCGCCGGATGCGCAGGCCGTCGACAGCGAGATCGGCGAGCCCTTGGTGCCGAAGGTCTCGGCGAGGTGAGCTGCGACCGAGCCGAACATGAAGCGGTGATGATAGGCGCTGTACTTGCCGCCGCCGGAGATGCGCAGCAAATCGTCATAGGTGAAGTCGGGCGCGCCGACGGCGCGGCCGAGCTCGCGGCGCTGCGGCCATTCGACTTCGACCGGCGCAACCGCGAGGAAGAGGGGACCCGGGAAATCAGCCTTGTTGCCGATGCCGGCCTGCTCGAGCGCTTCTTCTGTCACAAGCTCAGCCATCCGCTCGGAAAGACCGGTCGAGGAGAACGGATCGACGCTGACGAAATCGACGGTGCCGGCCATCGTGGTCTTCAGGCCATCGACCGGAAAGCGCGTGATGGTGCGGATGCCGGATTCGCCGGCGACGAGCTTGGCCCAATTGTCTGCCTTGCCGGCGCCGAGCGAGGTCATGATGCCCATGCCGGTGACGACGACGACGGGACGCCCGAGTTTGTCGCGTGGTGCAGTCATGTCGATCCCCCGCCAGAGCTAGTCAATTGCCTCGACCAGCGCCATGCCTTCGCCGCGCCAGTGTCCGGCTCCCACCACGACAATCTGGGTGGGCGCCCCCTGCATTTCAATCTCGGTCCCGGTCGAATCGTTCGGCGGGAACAGCGCGCCACGCGAGATCGAGAGCGCCGCGAGCGCAATCCCGAGCGGGAACTGCGTTTCCATGGTGTGCCCGAACATCGTACCGGTCGCGCGCACCGGGAAGTCGGCGTGCTTCTTCAGGAAGTCGCGCTCCTCTGAAGTCGCCGGCTCTGCGCCCGATGCGCCCGAGATGATCGCGCCCTTGCCGTCGCGCTTGGGCAGCTTGTCCCAGAGCTTCTCCAGCGTCGCTTCCATGTCGCCGGACTGCTTGCGCCGGGCCAGATCGGTCACGACGCTCGAAAGCTTCGCGTACGGCCTGGCGCCGCGCGCTTCTGCATGCGCTTTCGACTCCAGGACCAGGAAGGCACCGGCCGAGCCGAGCGCGAAGCCGGCGTGGTCCTTGCGCGCCCACACGGGAGCGAACTTGTCCTTCAGGTTGAAGTCGCCGAATTCGTAGAGGACCAGCAGGTCCTTGCGCTCGCCATTATGCGAGCCGCCGACCAGCGCAATGTCGCTCTCGCCCGAGGCGATGCGCGACAGCGCGATGCGCAGCGCATCGGCGCCCGCTACCTCTTCGCCCATGAAGGTGCGCGAGGTGCCGCCGAGACCGTTGACGATGGCGATGTTGCCGGCGAGCAGATTGGAGAGCTGGGCCAGAAACAGCGTCGGCCGGAGATCGCTCATCAGCCGCTCGTTGAGGAAGCCCGGCGCATTGGCGCCCTTGGCTTCGGCGTTCAGCACGCCGGTGTCGACGTTGAGATCGCGCTCGCCGCCGCCGGCGGCCACCACCATGTCGATCTTCGACAGGATGTCCTTGTTGCCCTTGATGCCGGCCGAGTCGAGCGCGAGGCCCGCCGCATAGACGCCAATGCGCTGCCAGGCTTCCATCTGGCGCTGGTCGCCCTTCTTCGGGATCTGGCTGTCGAAGCTTACAGGCAGCAACGGGTGCACGATGAAGGGCGCAAAGCCCTTCTCGTCGACATTGATGCGCTTTTCCTGGAGCGCAGCCCAGTTGGCGTCGAGCCCTTCGCCGAGCGAGGTGGCAAGACCAATGCCGGTGATCCAGACTTCGGTCTGGCCCGGCTTCGAGGCGGTGTCAGTCATGGCGAAACGGCCTGTTGCGGAAAGCCGACGCGGGCTGCGACAGCGTCCATGTATCCGCGCATATCCGAATTGGGGAACGGAATCAGCGTGAAGGTGAGCGTCGAATTCGCACGCAGCTTGCCGCCAACCCGGATCTTCGCCTCGGTCATCGCATAGCCCGAGCCCTCATGAGCGACGCTTGCTTCGAGCGTCATGAGGTCGCCTGGAAACACCGAGCCGCGCACCTTGGCTTCCTTCACGGCGGCGAGAATCGGCATGCGCTCGAACTTCAGAACGCCAAGCAGGAGAAAGCCCGAGGCCTGCGCCATCGATTCGATCAGCAGCACGCCGGGCATCAGGGGATAGCCCGGGAAGTGCCCCTCGAAGATGGTGCTCTCCTTGGGGACCTGGGCCTCGACGACGATCGTCTTCTCGTCGACCTTGAGGTCGACGATGCGATCGATCATGTGGAAGTATTCGAGTTGCATGGCCGCCCGATTAGGCGCTCGCGCCCTTGGCGGCAACCAGCTCGTCGATGCGCGCGCACAGGTTCTTCAGCACGAAATACTGCTCGGTGGTCGCCTTGCCGTCGTTGACTTCCTGGGTCCACTTTTCCAGCGGTAGCTTGATGCCGAACTGCTTGTCGATCGCGAACGCGATGTCCAGGAAATCGAGGCTGTCGATGCCGAGGTCATCGATGGCATGGCTATCCGGCGTGATCGTGTCGCGCGGGATGTCGCAGGTTTCAGCGATGATCGTAGCGACCTGATCGAATGTGGAAGACATCACTAAGCCTTTGATATATTGCGGGTATTTTTCAGATTTCCCAGAGTGGCACGGTGGGTGGGCATCGCGCCCCTGATGACGCCCTCAAACCCCCCTCTGGATGGGTCGAGAGCCCGTATATCGGAGCGCCGCCCTGAGTTCAATGGAGCCGGACAGGGCCGTGGACAGGCCTGGGGATGCCTGTCAGCAAGGCCCCAGCCGGGGATAACCCGCCGCGGGCAGGCTACGGGCGCCAGGCCCTGCCTGGACAGGCCGGGCCTAGATGTGTGGCGTCGTGATCTTGACGCAGTCGCGTCGGCCCATCAGGACGCAATCCTGGGTGCGGCGCAAATCGGCGATGCTGACCGCAAGCCAGATCCCGATCGCAGTCAAGGCGATGGTGAAGGCAAGCGCGGCGATATTGGCGAGCATGCGATGCCGGAAATCGTCGGGCTCGGCGCGGGGCTGCTCGTAGCGCGACAGGTCGAGCGGCTCGGGCGTCGCTGCATGCAGCTTCTGGACGACACCGCTGCCCCGATGAATCGCCGGAGAGGGCGTCGTGCGCGGCCTGAACTGGAGCACCCGGTGCTCGTCGTCCGAGGTTATGGGCCGCTGGGATTTCATGGGGCGGGGATTACTCCGAAGCAGCGATTTTTAGATAGCATAGGCGACATCGGGGGTGCAGAAAATCTTCTCAACGCGCACGTGTATTGCGCTTTCGCATGATCGTCCGGGACAGAAGCGCTCCATCACGGGCCCGGTTGTCATCCCGGCATCAGGGGACCTCTGGGGTTGCGCCGCAACACTGCGGGTCAGATCGCGCTTGTCGCCTCGAACGCATGTTGCCGTCGCAAGACCCATGGCATAATCGGGAACCCGGACGACAGCCTGCAACCAGACGAGGCCCTCGATCATGACGACCAATGCGCGCGAGCCGAGAGTGCACCCGGTACCGATCCTGTCGCTTCGGCCGACGCAGATGACGGTCGGCATGCGCGAGGTCAAGGAGAAGCGCAAGCGCTGGCGCGAGCACGGCAAGAAGAAGCAGGCCGACCTGCTCGGCACCCACATGATCCCCGTCGTCGCCGGACCTGACGGGCGCTACTACGTGATCGACCATCACCATCTCGGCCGCGCGCTGCACGACGAGGGCATCAAACAGGTGCGGGTGACGGTGGTAGGCGACCTTCGCATGGTCGAGAAAGAGGCGTTCTGGGGCGTGATGGACAACAAGCGCTGGGTCTATCCCTACGACTCCAAGGGCGAGCGTCGCTCGTTCCGAGATCTGCCGAAATCGGTCGCCGACCTCAAGGACGATCCGTTCCGCAGCCTCGCCGGCGAGCTCCGCCGCATGGGTGGCTTCGCCAAGGACACCACGCCGTTCTCCGAATTTCTGTGGGCCGACTTCCTGCGCCGCAAGCTGACGCGCAAGGCCGTGGACGTCAATTTCGACAAGGCACTCGAGAAGGCGCTGGCCGCGGCCAAGAGCAAGGACGCAATCTACCTGCCCGGCTGGTGCGGGCCGGCATCGGACGATTAGGCGCGCAGCGTTCGCATCAGTCGCGCTGGAATATCTTGGCGCCGGGGTAGGCACGCCTGGCGTATGTCACGACCAGCGCGCGGTCCTGGGTCTCCAGGAAGGGCGTGCGGATTCGATACGAGCCGACGACGAGGTGCCACAGTCCATTGAGCCTTTGAATGACGATTTTCATGTGAGTCTTCCTCGAAGACGCTGCACGCGAGCAGCTCCTGCTTGTCGCGGCCGTCTTGCGAGTCTCGATCGTGACCACGGGCGTAAAATTCCCGGTACCGCCCGCGCCGTCTGACGACAACGACACTGATTAGTTGGTTACGACATGCGGTCCCGTGAGCCGGATCGGATCACAGCCGCTTGAACGCAATCATTTTCCGCGCCGATGAAACCGTCCTGAAACAGAACCAGCCCACTTACGTAGGGTGGTGGAGCTCATACAGGAGGCTCACATGCGTCGTCTGATTTTCGGAATTGCTTTGGTCGTAGTCGCTTCAGCTGGTATCTCGGCGTCGTTCGCTGCGGTTCACCAGGCGAGGACTTTGACGTTTGAGGAGCGATTTGCGCCGGCGCTTCCGTTGATGGTGAAGCACTAGCAGCGTAGCGCTTCGTCGCCGCAAGCAACGTCGCGGCGGAATTACTTCAGATGTTGCTGATCCGGCGAGGAGAGCAGTCGCTCCATGTCGGCAGCGGCTTCGCCGTCGCGGGCCTTCTGCAGCAACGCGTGGCGCTCGGCGCCAGCCGGCAAGTTTCGGGCTGCGGCGCGAGCGTCTTCCGTGAACTTGTTCAGGCGCTCCTGGAGTGACAGGGCGGGGCGCGTACGGTTGCGTTTCTTGGTCATGATTTGCCCTTTCGAGGGCCAAGCAGACCATGAGGTGGCAAGTCGCGTCCTTAACTTTTGTTGGAACCGGGCAAGGCGATCGCGGGTTTCCGTTCTGACGGCGCTGCGGCGCTAACAGTTCCATCTCCATGACCGGAGCCAAACACAGTGCCCAGCGACGCGATCCGCGCGGCGCTCATCGAGCGACTGCGCCTCTCGTCCGCAATCGCGGACGAGGACATCAAGGAAATCGAGGCGCTGCCGATCTCGGTCCGGCACTATCCGGCCGAGACGGCGGTCGTGCGCGACGGTGAGCGGGCGACCGATTGTTGCCTGATTGCGGACGGATTCTGCGCGCGTTCCAAGACGATCGCGAACGGCAAGCGGCAGATCCTCTCGCTGCACATTCCCGGCGAGATCCCCGATCTCATGAGCCTGTTCCTGCACGTGATGGACCATGATCTGTCGACGCTGACGCCAGCGACGCTCGGCTTCATCAGCCATGAGACACTGCAGAAGCTGCATCGCCGCCGCCCGGGTATCGCCGAACTGTTCTGGCGCGACACGCTGATCGATGCGGCGATGTTTCGCGAATGGATCGTCAATGTCGGCCAACGCCCCGCGCCCGCGCGCCTCGCCCACGTCATGATAGAGCTGCGCGAACGTCTCAGGGTGATAGGCCGCGTCGACGGCGGCAATTTCGAGATGCCGCTGACCCAGGAGCAGATCGGCGAAGCCCTGGGGATCACCGCGGTTCACGCCAACCGGGTGATCAGGCAGCTGCGCCAGGAGGGGATCGTCGAACTCAATCGCGGCCGGGTCACCGTGCTCGATGAGCGAAAATTTCAGGAACTGGCGGATTTCGACGACCGTTACCTCCATCAGTCGCCAACCCTTTGAGGTCCGGATGCCGCGCTTTCATTTTGACATCCATGAAGATAGCCGTCTCATCCGCGACGAGGATGGGCAGAATTTCGCCAGTGTCGACGTTGCCCGCAAGGAGGCGATGCTGACCGGCGCATCCATCGCCCGCGAAGCATTCGTGGCCGGCAGCGCCGACCAGGTCGTCGTCGACGTGCGCGAGGACGAACATGCGCCGTGCCTGAAAATCTCGATCACGCTCGAGGTCGAAGAGCCGGCAGACGGCTAGTTCCGGCGCCTTCGCGCGAGACGCGGAGAGGGCACGATTGTTCCTCCGATGCGAAAACTTATAAGCCTGCGCGCTGTAACGCACCCCTTGAGCGAGAGCCGCTCTTTGCTCGAGGTCCGAGCTCGCGAGCAGTATAGAGCTCGCGGAGCAACGAACCCCGTTGTCGACCCTCAACTAGGACTGCCGCTGGCTCCAATGGTCATCCAGCGTCGGTGTCTCCATGTCGAAACGGTCGCGAATGGTGGAGCAGGTGCTGCCGCCGAGCCTGGCGATGGCATCGAGCTTCGCCGGGTCGATGTGCAGGCGCTCGGCATCCACGACGTCCGAATGGTAATGCGCTAACAGAATTTCGCCGAGGATGATCTGGCGCGACTTGCCGAGTTCGAGGGTGACATGGCGGCGACATTCGAATGCCGCCGGCGCCTCCTTGATCCAGGGTGACGCCACGGTCTTGCCGGGCATGGCGGTCAGGCCTGCAGCCTCGAGTTCATCATGATCAGGCGCGAACGGCACGGCGCAGACATGCATCGCTTCGGCAATGGCGTGCGAGACGATGTTGACGGTGAAGACCTCGGTCAGCCGGATGTTGAGGCCGGTGTCCTTGAACCGCATGTCCGGGTGGTTCTCGACGCCGAGCGCAAGGATCGGCGGATCGGCCGACAGGCAATTGAAGAAGCTGAACGGCGCGGCGTTGATCTTCCCTTGAAGATCGACCGTCGTCACCAGCGCGATCGGCCGCGGCACGACGGTGCCGATCAGCAGCTTGTATTTGTCGCGCGCCGACAGTTCGCGGAAGTCGAACGTGACGTTGCCGGGGTCGTGAGTGCTGCTATCCATGGTGTCTCTCGGGTTCGAACGGTCGCGGGATCGCCGACAACCGCGAAGTTTCGCGGTAATTATCGGTGCTTCGGACCAATAAGCGAGCGGAAGATTTGAGCAAAGGCCGCTAGGTCTGCCTGGTGTCCTCGTGCGGCTGGTCCTTGCCTCCGAGCATCCGGTGCAGGTGATGCTCAATGCGGCGACCGATCGTGAGCACCACAAAGGCGAGCCCCAGCGAGACTGCAACGATCTTCCATTGCCCGGCGCCGCAGACCACACCGAGGCAGGCGGCAAGGAAGGTGCAGGCGGCGCTGGTCAGACCGCGGACGCGAAATCGGTCGCTTTCATGGACGATCACGCCAGCGCCGAGGAAGCCGATGCCGGTGAGGATGCCCTGGATCACCCGGCTGGTGGCATCGATGACCTTGCCGGGCTCGGAGAGTTGCAGTGCCAGCAGCACCACGGTCGCGGTGGAGAGGCTGACGATGCCGAGCGTCTTCAGCCCGATCGGATTGCCGTGCAGATCGCGGTTGAGACCGATCGCGCTGCCGGCAAGCGTCGCGACGCCAAGGCGCAGCAGGATTTCGGGCCAGTCGAGCTCGGTCATTTCTTTTCAGTCTTGGGCAGGCGGCCCATCAGATAGAATTCTTCGTTCGGCCGCATGCCGGTGAAATTCGCCAAACGGTTTGACAGCGCGAAGAAGGCCGAGATCGCCGCGATGTCCCAGATGTCGTCGTTACTGAAGCCATGCGGAGCCAATGCGGCAAAATCCTCATCGGCGATCCGCTGTGCGTCGGTCGAAATCTTCATCGCGAAATCGAGCATGGCTTTCTCGCGCGGCGTGATATCGGCCTTGCGGTAGTTGATCGCGACCTGGTCGGCGATCAGCGGATTCTTGGCGCGGATGCGCAGGATCGCGCCATGGGCGATCACGCAATATTGGCACTGGTTGGCGGCCGAGGTCGCCACCACGATCATCTCGCGCTCGGCCTTGGTGAGCCCGCCGTCCTTCTCCATCAGTGCGTCGTGATAGGCGAAGAAGGCGCGGAATTCGTCGGGGCGATAGGCCAGCGTCAGGAAGACGTTGGGCACGAAGCCGCTCTTTTCCTGCACGGCGAGCAGGCGCGTGCGGATGTCGTCGGGCAGGCTGTCGATGGCGGGTGCGGCGAAGCGTTGCGCAGGCTTTGTCATGGGCATGGATTCCGGCTTGGGGCTGGCAAACATAGTCGATGCGGGCGGGCGCCTCAACATCAAGCCGGGGCATGACGGCGGAAGCTATTCTCGCCGCAAGGCCACCGCGCGGACCTCCGACGGCGTCACGCCGAAGCGGCGACGGAAGGTGCGGTTGAAATATGAGAGATCGCTGAAGCCGGCATCGAGGGCGATTGCATGGATCATCCGATCGGCGAGGCGCGGATCGGTCAGCATCCGGTGCGCCCGTGTCAGCCGCATGGCGACGACATATTCCGAGAAGGTGACGCCTTCGGTTTCGAACAACATGTGAATGTAGCGTGGCGTCAAGCCCTGGCGGGCGGCAACGCTTGCCACCGACAGCTCGGGGTTCTTCAGATTGGACAGAATATCGGCCTTGACCGTCGCCAGCCGGCCGGCGCGACCGCCACGCTGTTCGGCGAAAGCCTGAGCATCGCGCGTCGTGCCGAGCGTCAGCGCTGCCAGGTCCTGCACATGGGTTGTCACGACATGTCGCATCTCCGGGTCGTCGATCGCCTCCTCGGTTTCGAGCATGCGCAGGTAGCCGATCAAGAGCCGAATGGCCTGAGCGTCGCCGGCATGCGGCGCTTGCGTCAGTTCCGAGAAATTCGGGACAAGTGGTTCGATCAGATGGCGCCGCACTGATATCGTCATGAATTCGGCGTCCCGCCCTGTGCGAAGAAAGCTTGCTGCGTTGTCTCGTCCGATCAGGGCCTGACCCGGCTGAAGCACGAGGTTATCGTCACCCGCATGTAGCGACATCTCGCCGGCGAGGGCTACGGTGACGATGAAGTCGCCTCCCTCGGACGTGTCGACCAGCGTGCGACTACGCAGCGGCGAACACTTGCCACGGTAGAGGGAGAAGTCGGACAGGAACCGACTGGTGCCGTTCAAGCGGAGCGGGGCTTCGGCGTCAGGTTCGATATCCACCCTGAAGTGCCGGCGGCCGAACTCCTCCCGAATCCATTCCAGCGTCTTGCGATCGGACGTCTCGGGCAGATCGAATTGCAGTCTGCTGAAATTAGGTTCGCCGGACAATTTCCCTCCCAACACAATTCTGCCGACGTAGGCGCCAAGACATCGGCGCGCCTCAAAAAAGGTGCCTTCCGCGAGCGAAGGCTTCGTCCGTGTTCAACCTAGAGAGTTGGAAGTCCTGGACTCAAGTGCGTCGGCAGGCAGCGCCGCCGATTTGTCGTCTGCTGCAAGAAAATCGTCAGATATTGCAAAAGCCGTCGCGGGCGGACATCCGATCGCGTCGCCCGAAACAGTGCAGGCAAGGTTCGGTTCTGCGAACCACCTTCGCGGCGGCCATCAAATGCGGCGCATCCAGTCCCAGATCGTGCGGGAGCCATGGCGTGTGGAAACCTCGCCCTGCCAGCCGGCGCTTGCAAAGGCACGCACTGCGCGTGGACTCATGTCGAATGTGCGGCGAAAGGCACGGCTGAAATTCGTGGGGTCCGTGAACCCGTAGCCTTCCGCAATCTCAGCAATTGTCCTGTGCCGACAGGCCGGATCGATGAGCGCAGCGCGCACGCGGCGCAGCCTGACTTTCTGGATATAGGCTGCGACGCCGCCATGAATGCTCATGAGATAGTAAAGCCTCCGCTCTGACATGCTGAAGGCGGCGGCGATCTTGTCGACCGTCAGATCAGTATCGATCGCATGATCGTCGATATAGCGGCAGATTTCCGCCGTCAAAATCATCTGCGGTCCGACCGAATTCTCTTCGCGAACCGTCGCATTAATTGCCGCCGCTGCGAGCTCGAGTGTCGGGCGGTTGAGGGCGGTTGCAGCTTCCGGATGGAGCTCGGCTCCAGCCCGGTGCAACGCATGCAAATGACTGCGAAACAGCGCGACCAACGGGCTCTTCCCGGAGATGATGCGCGCGTTCTGCTCATCCGGTGCTTTCAGCAGCGGAGCCAGCATCGCGCGCGGTACGACCATATAGAGATCGTCCTGGCCATTGAGCTTGGATGAGCTTGTCTGCGCCTGGTCGAGGATCAGCAGGTCGCCGGACTGCACACGCTCATGCGATCGGTTCTCCGCCGAAGCGACGCATTCCTTGCTATGAAAGTGAAGCGTGTAGCCGTCGAGTCCGTCTCGTGCGTAGCGCGCGCGCGAGCGCGCGACGTCCTGTTTAACGCCAACCTGCAGGTCGCCGAGGATGAAACCGTCGAAGTGGTAAGCCTTGGTACGAATGCGAAGCGGCTCATCCGCCTCGTCACGGTGGAGGCGGATATTGTACATGCTGCCGAGGCCCTCCTGCCAGGCGGCGACGGCATCTTTGGCGGGCAACGTCGTCAAATCGAACACGGATTGAGGAATGTTTGGCGCAATTGTCTCCGGTTTTGCTCCATCGTCGCCGGCGATTTTCGGCACTGACGTTGCCTCCTCTGATCCGGGTTGCACGTGACAGCCGAAGCAAGGCCGTCATGTCGCGCGACAACTTGCCACACGAGGACACCCTAGTCGATCCTTCGCGCGAGCAGCCGGTTCGGGAAGGATAGTCGCCGGCGTCGACAAGTCGATCGGGCGCAGGTCCCGCGTGGTGGGATCGTAATTTCCCTCAGGTCTCACTGGACTTCTCCCGAGTCCCATTCTCCTGTGGCCCACCTGCAACACGGCTCCGAAAGCGCTCGACGCTTCTTTCCTGTCCGCGCCGCGCTTCCTTCCTGACCAAGCGCTCGGCGGAGCGTCACCCTACGGTGCTCCGATATCGGAAGCGCTGAGGAATCAATGATGTTTGCAGCAGGCCCGTCGCCAACCGGGAGTGTCATGCGCCGATGGCGCGCCGCCGCCGGCACGTTTGCCGCGGGGATGATGCTGTCGTGGTTCACGGCACCCGCGGAAGCCGCATGTGTGGTGACCGGAGGCGGGGTCCAGACCGGGCTCCAGTCCGGAGACACTGCGACCTGCGCGGGCTTAGGCAACACCGCCGTTGCAACGGCAAGCGGGGCGAGCGGCGTTACGGTCAATGTCGGAGACGGCAGCACGCCCACTGTCTTGGACGGCGCAGGTCTGCCGGGCGTCAAATTCCTTAATGCGACAAGCAGCTCGATCATTGTGAAGAATATTGCTGCGTTATCGTCCAACAATACAGGAATCCTATTGACGCTCAGCGACAACAATACGGTGGCGGTGAATGCTGGTGCGGTCCTGGGCACCGGCAACGCGTTCGGCGCTTCGTCGCTCGGGCTTGATGGCTCGAATAACAACACGGTCAACATCGGAGGCGGCGTTGGAAGCCTCTTTTTCGGAACCAATGCGATCAGCATCGTCAATGGTTCGGCCAACAATCAGGTGAACATCCTGTCGGGCGGCACCGTTCTAGCCGCCGACCAACCGGCAATCCTGCTCGGCGGGGCCGGCAATGGGAATGTCATCAACAATGCAGGCAAGATCTCGAGTGCCTCGAGCCACGCAATCCTCGGCTCGATCAATGATGACACCGTCATCAATTCGGGTGTGATCAAGGGGAATGCCTTCGGGGTGGCCGTCGACTTGAAGGGCGGCAACGACCTCTTCGAACTTCGTGCCGGATCGGACATCACGGGACAGGTCCTTGGCGGCGCCGGAATCAATACATTGCGCTTCGGTGGGGCGGTCGACCAGACGTTCGATCTTTCGAACTTTGGTCCGAGCGGGCAGTTCCGCCAGTTCGACAAGCTGGAGAAGACCGGGACGTCGACCTGGACGCTGACGGGTGTCACAGCCGATGCCTCGTCCCTGGACATCCAGGCCGGCACCGTTCTGGTCAACGGATCGATGTTCGCGAACGTCAGGGTGAACGGCGGCGTGCTCGGGGGTACCGGCACCGTCGGCGATGTGGCCGTGAAGAGCGGTGGCACACTGGCCCCGGGCCTGGGCACGCCCGGCGGCGCGCTCGCGATTTCGGGCAGCCTCGCGTTTCAATCCGGCGCGATCTATCTGGTGCATCTCGATCCCTCGACCGCCTCGATCGCCAAGGTCTTGACCACGGCGACGCTGACCGGTGGCAGCGTGCAGACGGCGTTTGCGGCTGGCAGCTATGCCGTCAGGCAGTACACGATCCTGCATGCGGCCGGCGGCCTCGGCGGCACGACGTTCAGCGGCGTCAGCGGCAACGTGCCGGCCGGCTTTGCCGAAAGCCTCAGCTATACATCGAGAGATGTGCTCCTGAACCTCACGGCAGCGCTCGGCACGCTTCCCGGAGCCGGCCTCAATCAGAACCAGCGGAACGTCGCCACGTCGCTCAACGCCTTCTTCAACAATGGCGGGACGCTGACGCCGAACTTCGTCACCGTGTTCGGTCTTACTGGAAGAGATCTCGCCACCGCATTGACGCAGCTCTCGGGCGAGGCCGCGACCGGCGCGCAGCAAGGCGCGTTGCAGTTCACGGGGCAGTTCCTCGGCCTGATGCTCGATCCGTTCGTCGACGGCCGCAGTGGTCTCGGCGGGGGAGCGGGTCAGGCGGCGTTCGGCTTCGCGCCCGAGCGTGCGAGCCTACCGGCGGATGTTGCGCTGGCCTACGACAAGGCGATGAAGGCGAGCGCGCCGGCCTTCGAGGAGCGCTGGACCGCCTGGGGCACGGCGTTCGGCGGCTACAACAAGACGAGCGGCGATGCCGTAGTCGGCAGCCAGGATCTCACAGCGCGTGCGACCGGCGTCGCGGCCGGGCTCGACTATCACTTAGGCCGCAATGTCGTGGTCGGCTTTGCGTTGTCCGGTGGCGGCACCAAGTGGGATCTGGCGAACGGGATCGGCGGTGGCAAGAGCGATGCGTTCCAGGGGGGCGTCTACACGGCGGTTCGTTCGGGGGCGGCCTATCTCGCCGCCTCGATCGCGGCCGCCAATCACTGGATGTCGACCGATCGCTTCGCGCCGCTCGGCGATCATCCCGCCGCCAAGTTCAACGCCCAGACCATCGGTGCGCGCATCGAAGGCGGCTATCGTTTCGCTACGTCGATTGTCGGTGTGACGCCGTACGCGGCGTTGCAGGGCCAGAACTTCCGCACGCCGTCCTATAGCGAGACCGATCTCACCGGCGGCGGCTTCGCTCTCGCCTATAACGGCCGCGCTGCCTATGATGCACGCAGCGAGCTCGGTGCGCGCTTCGATCGCGCCACCATGGTCGCGCCCAATGCGGCCCTGACCCTGCGGGCTCGTGCTGCCTGGGCTCATGACTGGGTAAGTGATCCGAGCCTTGCCGCGGCTTTCCAGGCGCTTCCCGGCGCGAGCTTCATCGTCAACGGTGCGACGCCCACGAAGAATGCCGCGCTCGCCTCGGCCGGCGCCGAGCTCAAGCTCGCCAACGGCGTCACGCTGTCTGCGAAGTTCGACGGCGAGTTCGCGAGCAGGGCGCAGACTTACGCTGGCACGGGGAGCCTGCGATATGCCTGGTAGTTGACGCGTGCCCTGGCGTCTAAAGCGCGATGAGATAAGGATGAATCGGCATCGCGCTTTCGGTTAATGTTTGAGCATGATCTTTTCGGAAAACCGCTTCGCACTTTTCCGGATCATGCTTTAGCGCAGCGGCTTCTTCAATAGCGAGAAGCGGTCGGGGTCGAGGCCCATCGAAGGCTGCAGCATCGGCGTTTCGGCCGGCGCGAGCGTCTTGGCGGGCGGGGCTGCGAATACCGGATCGTTCGGCACGTCGCGCTGCGAGGTCGCACCGCGCCAGCGCTCAAGCACGGCGCCGACGAAATGCATGTCGTGACCGGAGGTGACAGAGGGAACGCTCGAGATGGTGGCCTCGCCGCGCGGCAATTGATGCGGCGGCACTTCCTTGAAGCGCAGGCGCGTCGGCAGGGCGACGCCTTCGCCGAACGCCAGCACCTCGCGGGTGCCGAGCGACGGCACGAAGGACAACAGGTTCGCGGCCGCATCCGAGACGGCGGCACGCAACAGTGCCTGGTCGCGGTCGTTGGCAAGACGCATCGTGAACAGCGTGTTGCACTGGGAGATGATGGTGGCGTCGAGCTCTGCGGGGCGCTGCGTGATCAGCCCGAGATAGACGCCGTATTTGCGGCCTTCCTTGGCGATGCGCGAGACCGCCTTGCGGGTCGGCCCGAAGCCGATATTGCGGTCGGCGGAGGCGTAGCGGTGCGCTTCCTCGCAGACGAACAGCATCGGCGAGACGCCGTCGCTCCACAGGCCGAAGTCGAACGCCATACGGCACAGCACCGACACGACGGAATCGATGACCTCGGCCGGGAAGCCGGCCAGCTGCATCACGGTCATCGGCTTGCCGTTGGCGGGCAGGCGGAACAGATGGCTGATCACTTCGGCCATGGTGTCGCCGCCGACGTTGGCGTTGTCGAACATGAAGGCATAGCGCGGATCGTTGCGGACCGCTTCGATGCGCGAGATCAGCTTGTGATAGATGATGCGCGAGGAGCGGTTTTCCAGCTTGCCCATGCGCTCGTCGATCAGCGAGATCAGATCGACCAGGCGGTATGGCACCGGCGTATCGACGGTGAAGCCGATCTGCTTGGGATCGATGCGCTTCAAGCCGAGGCGATCGGTGTTCTGATATTGCGTGTAGATGCCCTTGGCGATCGGGATGACCTCGGCGAGGACGTCCAGCTCCTCCGGCACGCCGGCGCGGCCGCCGAACAGCACGTCGACGATTTCCTCGAAGTTGAACAGCCAGAACGGCAGCTTCAGGTTTCGCGGGTTGAGCACCAGCGCGCGGTCGCCGAAGCAGCGACCATATTCGTTGTGCACGTCGAGCAGGAAGATGCGCAGGTTCGGGCGCGCCTTCAGGATCTCGTTGAGCAGCAGCGACACGCCGGTCGATTTACCGACGCCGGTCGATCCCAGCACCGCAAAATGCTTGGACAGCATTTCCTCGATGTCGACATAGGCGATGACGGAGCGGTCCTGCTGGAGGAAGCCGACATTGATCTGGTCCGACCCGGTCGGCGCGTAGATCGTGCGCAGCTCCTGGCTCGTGATCAAATCGACGGCATCGCCGATGGTCGGATAATTGGTAACGCCGCGCTGGAATTTGGCCTTGTCGGCGGCGTTGAGGATTTCGCCCAGCAGGTCGACCGAGGCGATCGCGATGTAGTCGCCGGCGCCCGACAGGTTCTCGCAGGACACCTCGGTGATCATGGCGACGATGACCGAGCTGGCGCAACGGATGCTGACGAAGCGGCCGACGGTGGCCCGAGCTTCCGAGATCGACATCTGGCTCTGCGCCAGAAGCCCGACCCGGGCGAGCGATCCACGTACCGAAATCACGCGTCCAAAGGATGTCACGATGGATGAACCTGAAAAGTCAGACTGTTTCGCCAACTATGCGGGGTCGTCGCTGCACAAACGGTTAAACGGCAGAGGCGGCCGCTTTGTTAAATCCGCTACAATTCAGCGGTTAGGCTTGTTCCGAATGCATACTCGTGGACGAAATCTGTCCGAAAATGCTGGTTTTGTAGGCCTGAGAGCCTCAATTCGAGTTAAGGAAGATTTTACCATCCGGGCAGTCCGTCCCCCGTTTGAAAGAGATGGCTGCTCTCAACCGCCGAAAGGCGCCCGTCGCAGGCGGCATGCGTTGATTTGTTGACGAGACCTAATCATTTGTACATTAGTACAAATGAACCGGCAGGCCGATCGCCTGCCTCGGACGCGCCGATGATCATTGTGCCGCGCGCCCGATTGCGCGATCCCGCAAAAGGGATCGCAGCCAAGTTTTGGAGGAATTATGCAGCCCGAACCGATCCTCGATCTCGCCCATCTCGGCCACATGGAATTGCTGACACCCAAGCCCGACGAGAGCTTGAAGTTCTTCGTGGACGTCATGGGCATGACCATCAGCGGACGGAAGGGCGAGTCGGTGTATTTGCGCGGCTGGGACGATTACGAGCGCTATTCGCTCAAACTCACGGCCTCGAAGACCTCAGGCATGGAGCACATGGCGCTGCGCGCGCGCAGCCAGCAGGCGCTGGAACGTCGTGTCGCCGCGCTCAAGGGCTCGGGCTTCGACATCGGCTGGATCGACGGCGACATGGGGCAGGGGCCGACGTTTCGTTGCCGCGACCCTGACGGACACATCGTCGAGCTCTACTACGAGACCGAATGGTATCAGGCGCCGCCGGAGCTGAAGCCCGCGCTGAAGAACCAGGCGCAGCGTTTTCCCGCGCGCGGCGTCAATGTCCGCCGGCTCGACCATCTCAACTGCCTCGCCGTCGACATCAAGGCCAACCGCGAGTTCTTCGAAAACTATCTCGGCTGCCGCCTCACCGAACAGATCGTGCTCAATGACGGCCGCGAGGCTGCGATGTGGCTGACCATGTCGAACAAGAGCTACGATTTCGCCTATTCGCTCGACCATTCCGGGACGCCCGGTCGTTTCCACCACGTCACCTACGCGCTCGACAGCCGCGAGGAAATTCTTCGCGCGGCGGACATCTTCCTGGAGAACGGGGTGCATATCGAGACCGGGCCGCACAAGCACGCGATCCAGCAGACCTTCTTCCTCTATGTCTACGAGCCCGGCGGTAACCGTGTCGAAGTCGCCAATGCCGGCGCGCGCCTGATCCTCGCGCCCGACTGGAAGCCGATCGTATGGACGGAAGAGGAGCGCAAGAAGGGCCAGGCCTGGGGGCTGAAGACGATCGAGTCCTTCCACACCCACGGCACGCCACCGGTGGAGATGAAGAAACACGCTTGACTCAGTGTGCGGTTGACGCTCGTACCCGTGCGATCGTCTCGCGCACGCCGGTCCATGCCGGTTTATCCGGTGCGAACTGTCCGCGCAGGAAGGTGACAAGCTCCTCGACCTGCGCACCGCTCATGCTATTCCCAAACGCGGGCATGTAGCCGAGATCGCTCGATGCGGGTTCGGTGATGCCGTGCAAGATCACCTGCACGAGATTGTCCGCCGTCGCGCTGTGCAAATTGCTGTTGAGCGCGAGCGAGGGCCGGCTGCCGAACAGCGGCAGGCCGCCGACCTCGTGGCAGACGGCGCAGGCGCCCTGATAGAGCCGCGCGCCAGAAGATGATGTCGCGGTGACTTGTGTTGCGCTTTCGAGCTTTGCCGCGAGTGCCGGCGCATCACTCGCGGCGTCGTTGAACGAGCCGAGATACACCGCCATCGCGCGGATGTCCTGATCGGGCAGGGCTTTGAGATCCCTCACGATGGGCGCCATCGGGCCGGCCGCGACGCCGTGATAGCGCGAATGACCGGTGCGCAAGTAGGTAAACAGCTCGTCCTCGTTCCACGGGATGGGCGCATGCGAGAGCGAGGTCAGCGGCGGCGCTTCCCAACCTTCCGCAAAGCCGCCGGCGAGATAGGCCTGGCTCTGCTCGGCGCCAACAGCATTGCGCGGCGAATGGCAGGCGCTGCAATGGCCGAGGCTCTCGATCAGATAGGCGCCGCGATTCCATTGTTCGGACTTTGCCGGATCGGGCTTGAACTGCTCGGTGTCGTGGAACAACGCATTCCAGCCCGCGAGCAGCGGGCGGAAGTTGAACGGGAAGGCGAGCGTGTTGGCAGGTGCCGTTGCACGCACCGCAGGCTGCGCCATCAGGTAAGCGTAGAGCGCCTGCATGTCGGCGTCGCTGGTTCTTGAAAAGTGAGTGTAGGGGAAGGCGGGATAGAGTTGCCGGCCGTCGCGATGCAGCCCCTCGCGCATCGCGCGCTCGAAGGCGGGATAGGACCAGGCGCCAATGCCGGTCTCGACGTCGGGCGTGATGTTGGTCGAATAGATCGTGCCGAACGGCGTCTCTAGCGCGCGGCCGCCTGCGTTGACCCCGCCGCCAAGGCTGGTGTGGCATTCCGCGCAATTGCCGAGCGCCGCAAGCCGCTCGCCGCGCGCGATCGTTGCAGTGGAATAGACCGACGCATCGGGCCGGGCGACCGGCGCGATCGCACGCGCGGGCAGAAGCGCGGCGCCGATGCCGATCGCGGCGGTGCAGACGGCCGCGATCGTTGCGAAGACGCCGGCGCGTTTGGCGAACGGGTTCTTCCAGATGCGGGACCATTTGGGCGCTGCGGGCGCAGGTAGGGCTCGCGGCGCCGGCGACATTTCGCCGTGCAACCCCTTCAGGATCCGTTCGGGTGTAAACGGCGGCTCGCGAAAGCGTACGCCGGTGGCGTCGAAGATCGCATTGGCGATGGCCGCAGCGCTCGGCACTGACGCGGACTCGCCGACGCCGAGCGGCGGTTGATCCTGACGCGGTAGCATCAGGACGTCGATCTTGGGCACCTCAGGGAACGGGATGATCGGATAAGCACCCCATTCCCGCGCTGTCACCGCGCCGCGCTCGAACGAGACCTCCTCCATCAGCGCGCGGCTCGTAGACTGGATCACATTGCCGTGGATCTGGTGGCGCACGCCGTCCGGATTGATCATCAGGCCGGAGTCCTGCCCGGCCACGACGCGCGTGACGCTGACATCTCCGGTGGTCTTGTTCACGGCAACGTCTGCAACCCAGGCCGACCACGCGGCGCCATAGCCGGGAAACTTGCTGTGGACGTAGAGCGCATAAGCAAAGCCGCGCCCGTGCACGATCTCGCCGTCCTTCTCTTCGCGTATCGGACGCGGCATCCAGCCCGCGCGTTCGGCGACCGCATTGACGAGATCGACGGCGCGCTGGTCCTTGAGATAGCGCAGGCGGTATTCGATGGGATCGACGCCGGCCTCGGTCGCGGCCTCGTCGATGTAGGATTCATGCGCAAAGGTGTTCGGCAGCGCCGAGACGCCACGAAACCAGGAGGCGCGCACGATCGGCGCCATGTCGTGGGCGACGACGCGCATGTGGTCGTAATCGTAAGGTGGGATCGCGGTGCGGTCGCCCATTTGGAGCACGGCGGGCTCGGACGAGATGCGCCCCGTGAGCAGCAGCGCCAACGTCGGCGCGGCGTTCGAGGGATATCGCGTGGCGAGATCGTAACCGGCGATGCCGCCATCGGCATCGAGGCCGCCGTTGACGTCGATGAGCTGTGCCGAGCCCTTGGGCTCCCAGGCGTGCTCCTGCTCGCGCGTCAGCTGCACGCGCACGGGACGACCGACCGCGCGCGACAGCAACAGCGCATCCGCTGTGACGTCGTCGGCGCAGTTCCGGCCGTAGCAGCCGGCAGCTTCGAGACGGATGACCTCCACCTCGCTCTCGGGACGTTCAATCAGCAGTGCGAGATCGGCGCGCAGCACGTGCGGATTCTGCGTGCCGGACCAGACGCGGATGTTGCCGTCCTGGAAATCAGCGACCGCGCAGGATGGGCCGATGGATGCGTGCATCTGGTACGGCCAGACGTATGTGCGCTGCATCGGCTTGGCCGCGGCTGAGATCGCAGCATCGACATCGCCCTTGTCGATCAGCGTGCGGGGTATCGACGGATGGGCGCGAAGCGCTGTCTCGACATCGGCGAGATCGGTGAGTTTTGGCGTCGGCTTCCAGCTCACTTTAAGCTGCTCGGCCGCGCGAATCGCATTCTCCTCGCGCTCAGCGACCACGCCGACGAAATCGCCGATGCGCACGACGGCGATGAGGCCGGGGACATCACGCACGGAGGATTCGTCGACTGCGATCAAGCTTGTGCCAACGAACGGGCCGGCATCGACGCCGGAATAGGGCGGGCGGATTACACGGCCATGCAGCATGCCCGGCAAGCGGATATCATGCACGAAGGTCAATTCGCCCGTGGCCTTGGCGGGAAGATCGACGCGCGGCATCGACTGGCCGACGATGGCGTAGTCGCTGGCGGCCTTGACCCGCATGTCGTCGGCCAGTTCGAGGCGAATGTTTTCGTCACCAATCAGCTCGCCATAGCTGACGCTGCGATTATGGCCGCGCACGAGGCCGTCTTCGATCTTGAGCTCGGTTTCCGGCAGCTCCAGTCGCTCGGCCGCGCGCGCGATCAAAAATTGTCGCGCTTGTGCTGCGGCCTTGCGCAGCGGAACGGCCGTGATCTGGATGGTTTCACTGGCAATCGTCGCGCCCTGGTTCGGCACGACCGCGGTGTCGCCGAGCACCACGACGACACGCGCAAACGAGACGTCCAGTTCCTCGGCGACGATCTGGCCGAGCGCGGTGCGGATTCCCGTGCCGAGATCGACATGGCCGTTATAGGCCGTGACTGAACCATCCGCGGTGATGCGGATGAAGGTTTCCGACGTGACCTCGTCCACCGTGCGGACGACGATGAGCGAACCTCGCTCAGCTGCATTCGAAACGGGAGAGGCCATCAATCACGGGCCTCGGCGAGCTGGCTAGAGGCGCGCATCACGGCGCGCAGGATTTCCACATGCGTGCCGCAGCGGCAGAGATTGTAGCGCAGCGCGGCGAGCGCTTCCTGCTCAGTCGGCTGCGGGTTGATCGCGAGCAGCGCCTTGGTAGTCATGATCATGCCGTTGAGGCAGTAGCCGCATTGCGCGGCCTGCTCGTCGATGAAGGCCTGCTGCACTACGTCAGGCTTGTCGCTTGTGCCGAGGCCTTCGAGCGTCACGATGTCGCGCCCGGTGCAACCACTGACCGGAATGACGCAGGAGCGGGCGGCCGCGCCGTCGATCAGGACAGTGCAGGTGCCACATTCACCCAGACCGCAACCGTATTTCGGCCCGTTGAGTCCGAGATCATTGCGCAGCACGTAGAGCAGCGGCGTCTGGCGCTCCGCCGTGACGTCGTGGATCGTGCCGTTCACGGCGAGGCGGATCGGTGGCTGCATCATCCTCGTTCCCAAACCCTGCGATCGCGAAATTTCTACGTCGCGACGATACCGTTTGTACACAAACGTGCAAGCCGTCATGCCGCAGTGCAGCGTGGCTGCCCGCTTTGTGGACAAGGCAGGGAGGCAAATGAGGTTTTATTCGGCAGGCGCGCCTTTTCGCGCGCGGCGCCGCTTGACAGCTATCGGGACCGCGCGCAACATCGTTCGTATACGAATGATAACCGCACTGTCTGCTGGCTTTGACATGGTGATGGAAACAACGAGCGCGGCCACCGACAAGATCCGCTGCGATGCCTGTCCGGTGATGTGCTTCATCAAGCCGGGCGCGGCGGGCGCCTGCGACCGCTATGCCAACCACGACGGCAAGCTCGTCCGCGTCGATCCGCACGTCATTCTCGAGCGCACGGTGTCGCAGGGCGGCAAGCTGGTGCCGTTCAGCCGCAGCGAAGACTGGGACGGCAAGCTCGTCCACGAGCCCTCGACCTTCGTGACCGCGATTGGCGCGGGGACGACCTATCCCGACTACAAGCCGGCGCCTTTCATCGTCTCGTCCGAGGTCGACGGCGTCGACATGGTGACTGTCGTCACCGAGGGCATCTTCTCCTATTGCGGCGTCAAGGTGAAGATCGATACCGATCGCTATCTCGGGCCTGAGACCGCGACCGTGCGCGCGCAGGGCGAGGCGGTCGGCCATGTCACGACGAGCGAATACGGCTCGCAGATGCTGTCGCTCGGCGGCGTGCATCATCTCACGGGCGGCTCCAAAAAAGAGGGCCGCGTCACCTGCGACACGCTGATGGATCTCGCCAATTGCAAGGCGGTGGAGCTGACCATCGACGGCGGCGCCAGCGTGGTGGTGCAGGCCGGCCAGCCGCCGATCGTCAACGGCGTGAAAGAAGAGCGCATGCGCGTCGGCTGCGGCTCGGCGACCATCGGCATGTTCGCCAAGCAATGGCATGGCAAGGTCGATGAGGTCGTCGTGGTCGACGACCACATCACCGGCGTGCTCAGCGAGCATCAGGCGGGAAAACTGCTCGACATCGCCGACACCGGCATCAAGATGAAGGGCCGGCGCTCGACGCCCGGCCGCTATTTCCAGGTCGCCGATCCTGGCACCGGCTGGGGCGGCACGAATATCTCCGATCCGCTCGCCATCCTCGGTCCGTTCGACGCCAAGGAGGCCAAGCCCGGTCTCTCGATGCTGATGGTGTCCACGACCGGCGAGCATTCCTCTTACTACGTGCTCGACGAGGCCTTGAAGCCGGTCGAGACGGAGATGCCGGCCGATCTGAAATTCTCGGTCGAGCGTATCCAGGAAAATTGCGAGCCGGCGCTGTGCACGGTGCTGTTCATGGCCGGTGCGGGCGGGTCCTTGCGTGCCGGCGTCACCGACAATCCGGTGCGGCTGACGCGCTCGGTGAAGGATGCGCTGACGCGCGTCACCAGCGGCGGTGCGGCGGTTTATGTCTGGCCGGGCGGCGGCATCACCTACATGGTCGATGTGACCCAAATGCCCGCGGGCGCGTTCGGCTATGTGCCGACGCCGGCGCTGGTCGCGCCGATCGAATTCACGATGAAACTGTCCGACTATGCTGCGCTCGGCGGGCACATGGACTACGTCAAGCCGCTGTCCGAGGTGAGGGGTGGCGATGATGTCCGTCCGCTCCCCTGGCAGAACCCGATCCCGGGACTGCGGGCATGACACGCCTCCCGCAAATCGCAATGCTGTCTGATGGCCGGCGGCTGCATTTGCAGGATGGACCGATTGATCTGATCGTCGAGGCGAGGGGGCCCGAGCATCAGGTGCACGCGGCGTACGAGGCTGCGGCGCGCCGGTTCACCGGGCTTCTTGACGAACTCTGTGCGGAGCTGCCGGAATTGCGGAGGGCGGCGCTGCCGGCGGCCTGTTCGCTGACGGGCACGGTGGCCCGGCGCATGTACGCTGCGGTTACGCCTTACGCCTGGGATCGCTTCATCACGCCGATGGCAGCGGTAGCGGGCAGCGTGGCCGAGGAAATTCTCGGGGCCATGCTACATGTCGCGACGCTCGATCAGGCCTATGTCAACAATGGCGGCGATATCGCGCTGTACCTCGGCGCAGGCCAGCATTTTTCCGTCGGCCTGATGGACCGGCCTGATCGCGACGGCGTGATGCACGCCATGAGGGTCGATGCCGACGATCCGGCCCGCGGCATCGCGACCAGCGGACGTCATGGCCGCAGCTTTTCGCTGGGCATTGCCGACGCGGTGACGGTGCTGGCGGCGACGGCCTCGCAGGCCGACGCGGCCGCGACCGTGATAGCCAACTCCGTCGATCTGCCCGGACATTCCGCCATTGTCAGGCAGCCCGCCAACGAGCTCCAGCCCGACAGCGATCTCGGTGCGCGTCTTGTGACTCGCAATGTCGGTGAATTGTCGCACGAAGAGATCGCCATCGCGCTCGAATCTGGCGCGGAATGTGCACGGCAATTATTCGATCGCGGATTGATCGAGGGTGCCGTGCTCAGGCTTTGTGGTGATATGCTTGTCATCGGACCTAAGGATATAGAAGAGCAACGACCGCGCCCGCTGGTGCTTGAGAACGCGGTCAGTGCCTGAACAGGGAAGCGAAGCATGAGCGCGATCATCCGCAAGATCGTCACCGTCGTCGAAGAGACGCAGATGGAGATGGGCCGCCAGGTCTCGCCGCCGACCCGGCGCGCGGCGGCGATCGCCGTGATCGAAAATCCCTTTGCCGGAAAATATGTCGAGGATCTCTCGCCACTGATCGCGATCGGCGAGGAGCTTGGTGATTTGCTGGCAAAGCGCGCGGTGGCTGCGCTCGGCATCGACGGCGCCAAGGCGCAGAGCTATGGCAAGGCCGCGGCCGTCGGCGAGAACGGCGAGCTGGAACATGCCGCCGCGATCCTTCACCCCAAGATGGGCGCGCCGGTGCGCAAGGTGCTCAGCAAGGGCGCGGCGCTGATTCCCTCGTCGAAGAAGCGCAGCGGCCCCGGCACGACGCTGGACATTCCGCTTGGGCATAAGGACGCCGCCTTCGTGCGCAGCCATTTCGACGGCATGGAAGTGCAGATCAACGACGCGCCGCGCGCCAACGAGATCATGGTTGCGGTCGCCGTCACCGACAGCGGCCGTCCGCTGCCGCGCGTCGGCGGGCTGACGGTCGCCGAGATCAAGGGCGAAGACGGCTTGAAATAAGGGACAGTCCGGAGGGCGGGCACAGTCTCTCCGGCAGGATCGTAATCGAGAGATAAAGTTCAAAACTGGAGGTTGGGATGCGAGCAAGAAGTTATTTCGTCGGCGCGGCCTTTGCGCTTCTGGCGGCCGGCATGGGCCATTCTGCCCTGGCAGAGGACATCAAGATCGGCGAGATCAACAGCTATTCGCTGCTGCCGTCGTTCACCGAACCCTACCGCAAGGGCTGGCAGCTCGCGGTCGAAGAGATCAACGCCGCAGGCGGCATCAACGGCAAGAAGCTCGTGGTCGTCTCCAAGGATGACGGCGGCAAGCCGGCGGACGCGCAGACCGCGGCCAACGAGCTCGTCTCCAGCGAAGGCGTCGCGATGCTGACGGGCACGTTCCTGTCTAACATTGGCCTTGCGGTCTCTGACTTCGCCAACCAGAAGAAAGTGTTCTTCCTCGCGGCCGAGCCCCTGACGGACGCCGTGACCTGGGCAAAGGGCAACAAGTACACCTTCCGCCTGCGTCCCTCGAACTACATGCAGGCTGCGATGCTGGTCGAAGCCGCGTCCAAGCTGCCGGCAAAACGCTGGGCGACGATCGCGCCGAACTATGAATACGGCCAGTCGGCGGTCGCGGTGTTCAAGAAGCTGATGTCGGAGAAGCGCCCCGATATCCAGTGGGTCGACGAGCAATGGCCGCCGCAGGGCAAGATCGATGCGGGCCCGGTGGTGCAGGCGGTGGCGCAGGCCAATCCGGAAGCCATCCTCAACGTTACCTTCGGTCCTGACCTCGTCAAGCTCGTGCGAGAAGGCAACACCCGCGGCCTGTTCAAGGGACGCGAGGTCGTGTCGTTCCTGACCGGCGAGCCCGAATATCTCGATCCGCTCAAGGACGAGACGCCGGAGGGCTGGATCGTCACCGGCTATCCCTGGTACTCGATCAAGACACCTGAGCACGATGCGTTCCTGAAGGCCTACCAGGCCAAATACAACGACTATCCGCGCCTCGGCTCGATCGTCGGCTACCAGACCATCAAGGCGGCCGCGGCGATCCTGGCGAAGGCGGGCTCGACCGACACCGACAAGTTGATCGCGGCGGCCGAAGGCATTTCGATGCCGTCACCGTTCGGCGAGATCACCTTCCGCAAGATCGACCACCAGTCGACCCTCGGTGCCTTTGTCGGCAAGACCGCGCAGAAGGATGGCAAGGGCGTGATGGTGGATGCGTCTTACAAGAAGGGCTCGGACTATTTGCCCAGCGACGCCGAAGTCGAGAAGCTGCGGCCGAAAGATTGATGCCTCCTTATCTCTCCCTCTCCCCGCTCTTGGCGGGGAGAGGTGAAGTTCAGATCTAACCCGGACCGCCGATGGCCTTTTACGTCGTACAGTTTCTGACCGGTCTTGCCAGCGCGGCGTCGCTGTTCCTGGTGGCCTCGGGCCTGTCGATCATCTTTGGCGTGACGCGGATCGTGAATTTCGCGCATGGCGCCTTCTACATGATCGGCGCCTATATCGCCTTCACGCTCACCGAACGCTTCTCCGGCGCCTTCGGCTTCTGGGGCGGAGTTGTCATGGCGGCGCTGGCGGTGGCGCTGATCGGCGTGCTCGTCGAGATGGTGTTGCTGCGGCGCATCTATCACGCGCCCGAGCTGTTCCAGTTGCTCGGCACGTTCGGCCTCACCTTGATGGTCGAGGATCTCGTCGTGCTGATCTGGGGCCCCGACGATCTCGTCGGCCGCCGCGCGCCAGGCTTCAAGGGCGCAGTCGATTTCTTCGGCCAAAACATCCCGAGTTATGATCTGTTCCTGATCGTGCTTGGCCCGGTCGTGCTCGGCATTCTCTGGCTGCTGTTCCAGCGCACGCGTTGGGGCGTTTTGGTGCGCGCCGCGACGCAGGACCGTGACATGGTCGCGGCGCTTGGCGTCAATCAGAAATGGCTGTTCACATCGGTCTTCGCGGTCGGCGTCTTCCTTGCTGCGCTCGGCGGTGCGCTCCAGATCCCGCGCGATGCCGTGCATCACGCCATGGACCTGCGCATCATCGTCGAGGTCTTTGTGGTGGTGGTGATCGGCGGCCTCGGCAGCATCGTCGGCGCGTTCGTCGCGGCCGTGCTCGTCTCCGAGCTGAATGCCTTCGGCATCCTGATCTTTCCGAAGATTTCCATCATCCTGGTCTTCCTGGTGATGGCCGCGGTGCTGATCGTCCGGCCTTGGGGCCTGTTCGGCAAGCCGGAAGCGGCCGCGCGCAAGACGCCGGGGCTGTCAGTCAATCCCTGGCGGCCGCTGACGTCCAACGAGCGGCTGGCGTCGCTGGCCGCGCTGGTCATCGCCGCGCTGCTGCCGCTGTTCGCCGGCAATTACGCGCTGACTGTCGGCTCTGAGATCGCGATCTTCGTGATCTTCGCCGTCAGCCTGCATTTCCTGATGTCGGTCGGCGGGCTCGCATCCTTCGGCCACGCCGCCTATTTCGGTCTCGGCGCTTACGGCGTCGCCTTCCTCGCCAAGATGGCGGGACTGCCGATGATCGTCTGCCTCTTGCTCGGGCCGTTGCTCGGCTGCATGGGCGCTGCCGTGTTCGGCTTCTTCGCCGTGCAGCTCTCCGGCGTCTACTTCGCGATGCTGACGCTGGCCTTCGCGCAGATCGTGTGGTCGATCGCGTTCCAGTGGGTGAGCGTGACAGGCGGCGATAACGGCATCTTGGGCGTCTGGCCTGCGAGCTGGGCGGCGAGCCCGTCGCATTTTTACTGGCTGGCGCTGGGCGTCGCGGCGCTGGTGACGATTGCGCTCAGGATCGCGGTGTTCTCGCCGTTCGGCTATGCGCTCCGCGCCACGCGCGACTCTCTCCTGCGGAGTGAGGCGGTCGGCATCAATGCCAAGCGCATCCAATGGACCGCCTTCGTGATCGCAGGCACCACCGCGGGCATCGGCGGCGCGCTGTTCGCTTACCTCAAGGGCAGCGTCTTCCCCGATAATCTCGGCATCTCGCTCTCGGTCGATGCGCTGGTGATGGTGCTGCTCGGCGGCGTCGAGACCGTCTCGGGCGGGGTGATCGGCGCCATCGTCTACAAGGCCCTCAACATTTGGCTCGTGAGCCAGACTGATCTGTCAAAGCTCGTGCTTGGCGGCTTCATCGTGCTGATCGTGGTCGTCTTCCCCAAGGGCATCGTCGGCATGCTGGAAATGCTAGCGCAGCGTCGCAGGAAGTCACCACCGCCGGGATCCTCCTTGCTGGCCAAGCCGATCGAGTCCGCCGAATGAGCCTTGCACCCCCACTTCTTGCGGTCGAAGGTCTGACCAAATCCTATGGCGGCATCCACGCCGTGCGCGGCGTCTCGTTCTCGCTGCGATCAGGCGAAATTCTGGCGCTGATCGGTCCGAACGGCGCGGGCAAGAGCACCTGCTTCGACATGCTCAACGGCCAGAACAGACCTGATAGCGGCCATGTTCGCCTGCTTGGTGAGGAGACCACGGGCAAGAAGCCGCGCGAGATTTGGCGCATGGGCGTGGGACGCACCTTCCAGATCACCGCGACCTTCGCCACCATGACGGTGCGCGAGAACGTGCAGGTCGCGCTGATCTCGCATCGCAAGCAGCTGTTCGATCTCTGGGGCTCGGCGCCGAATGTCGACCGCAGCGAGGCCGGGCGGCTGCTCGAGCTGGTCGGCATGGGCGGCTATGCCGACCGTCCCTGCGGCGAACTCGCCTATGGCGACCTCAAGCGGCTCGAGCTTGCGGTCGCGCTCGCCAATGATCCAAAGCTCCTGCTGATGGATGAGCCGACCGCCGGCATGGCGCCGCGCGAGCGCGTCGAGCTGATGCGGCTGACGGCCCAGATCGCGAACGAGAAGTCGATCGGCGTGCTCTTCACCGAGCACGATATGGACGTGGTGTTCGAACATGCCGATCGTATCATCGTGCTCAATCGCGGCACGCTGATCGCCGAGGGGTCGCCGGCCGAGGTGCGCGGCAATCCGCAGGTGCAGGCGATCTATCTCGGCGAGGGCCTGCTTTATGAGGGCGGCCATCGCGAGGGAGCCTCGGCATGAAGCTTACGGTACAGGACCTCAACAGCCATTACGGCCCCGCGCATATCCTGTTCGACATCGGTTTCGAGGTCGGAGAGGGTGAGGTGGTGGCGCTGCTCGGGCGCAACGGCGCCGGCAAGTCGACCACGTTTCGCTCGATCGTCGGCCTCGTCGCGCAGCGCACCGGCCGCATCGTGTTCGAGGGCAAGAATGTCTCGGCGAAACCGACCCACGAAATCGTGCGCGAAGGGCTCGGCTATGTGCCGGAGGAGCGGCGCATCTTCACGGATTTGACGGTGGAGGAGAATCTCGAAGTCGGCCGCCAGCCGAAACGGCCCAATGCACCGCACTGGGATCGGGAAAAGCTGTTCGCGCTGTTTCCGAACTTGGGCGAGATGAAGAACCGTCCCGGCGGCCGCATGAGCGGCGGCGAGCAGCAGATGCTGACGATCGCGCGTACGCTGATGGGCAATCCGTCGCTGGTGCTGCTGGACGAGCCCTCGGAAGGCCTGTCGCCGAAGATCGTGGAGCAGATGGTCGATGCCATCCTGACCATGAAGAAGGAGGGCGTCAGCATCGTCGTCTCCGAGCAGAATTTGCACTTTGCGCGGTTGATTTCCGATCGCGCCTATATCATCGAGCGCGGCCGCATTTGTTTCGGCGGTACCATGGCTGAGCTCGACGCGCGTCCGGACATCCGTGACGCGCATCTGTCGTTGTGAGGGGCGGGGGACGGATGGCGAGAAGCGTCACGGCGAAGAAGAGCGTCAAGCAGGGCAAGCCGCCTTACGTGCTCGACGAGCAGGTCGGCTTCATCCTGCGCCAGGTCTGGCAGCGCCACAGCTCGATCTTCTCCCGCGACATCGGCACCAATCTGACGCCGACGCAGTGGGCGGCGCTGTCCAAGCTCGCCGAGACCGGGCCGTGCTCGCAGAACCAGCTCGGACGTTTGACTGCGATGGATGTCGCGACCATCAAGGGCGTGATCGACCGCCTCACGGCGCGCGGCCTGACCGAGACCAGCCAGGATCCCGAGGACGGACGGCGCCTGCTGGTGAGCCTGACGCGTGCCGGTCAGCAGCTTGCGGAGAAGCTCGCGCCCAATGCGATTGCGATCACGCGGGAGACGCTGGCGCCGCTGGATGCGAAAGAGCGCGAGTTGCTGATGGCGTTGCTCAATAAGCTGAGGTGATTTCTAGTTTCTCACCGTCACCCTGAGGTGGCCGCTTCTTTAACGGCCCTCGAAGGGCGACGGCCCGGCTGCACCATCTCGGCCTTTTCATCCTTCGAGGCCCGCCTTGCTCCGCAAGGCGTGCACCTCAGGATGACGGGTCTGGTGTTTGCGCAAAGATTACTTCGCCACCACTTCCGGCACTCTCCCTGCCGGCGGTGTATTCCGGCTGCGCTGTGTCCGCACGATGCCGTCGATGATGGTCATGCCGATGCCGGGGAGGTCGCCGAGCTGGACGCTCTCCAAAATGTTCTTGCCGGGCGAGTGCTGGGCCTTGTCCATGATGACGAAATCCGCAGCGCGGCCCACTTCAATGAGGCCGCAGTCGAGCTGGCGCATCCGCGCGGTGTTGCCGGTGGCAAGACAGAACGCGAGCTCGGCCGGCAGTTCGCCGATCGATGACAGCATCGAGACCATGCGCAAAATACCGAGCGGCTGCACCCCGGAGCCGGCCGGCCCGTCGGTGCCGAGGATGACGCGGTGCAGATCGCCCATCTCGCGTGCGATGCGCAGCGTGTAGAGCGCCGAGCGCTCATTGCCGTTGTGAACGATCTCGAGCCCGCGCTTGCAGCCCTCGCAGATGCAGCGGATCTGGTCATCGGGCAGGGCAGTGTGTCCGCCATTGATGTGGCCGACCACGTCGGTGTCGGCCTCCAGCACGACGTCCTTGTCGATCAGGCCGGAGCCAGGGATCGACGGGCCGCCGGTGTGGATCGTGCTCTGGATGCCATATTTGCGCGCCCAACCGACCATCTTGCGCGCGGTCGGGCCGTCCTTGACGCCGCCAAGGCCGACTTCGCCGAGCAGCTTGACGCCGGCGGCGGCCATCTCCTTGAAGTCTTCCTCGACCATTTCGCATTCGATCACGGGCGCGCCGGCGTGAACCTTTACGCCGCCCGGACGAAGCGTCCAGAACGCGCGCTGGGCGAAGATCGCCATCGCCTTCAGCCCGACGACGTCGCGAGGGCGGCCGGGCATGTGCACTTCACCCGCCGAGATCATGGTGGTGATGCCGCCATGGAGCGAGCTGTCGATCCAGTTGATCTGGTTCTGCCGCGGCGTCCAGTCGCCGGCCACAGGATGGACGTGGCTGTCGATCAGCCCGGGGGTCACCGTCGTGCCGTTGGCATCGACGATGGTGGTTGCACCTTCCGTGTTGAGGTCCTTGTAGCGGCCGATCGCAGTTATTTTGCCGTTCTCGGCGACGATGGTGTCGCCGTCCAGGATCGGCTTTTCCAGGGCGCCGGACAGGATCAGGCCGATATTGCGGATCACCAGCTTCGAGGGTCCGGTAGCCTGGGGTGCGTCATGCGCCATGGAAAGGGCTCCTAATTCCTAACTGCAACGCTTTCGATCTTGGGCAGCCTTGACCGCGGGATCAAGCAGGATTATTCATTAGTGTACGAATGATCGTGTACAAACGACGCATAGCTGACCGCCTCGGAACCGCAGAGAAGCGAAACGGAAGGGTGAGATGAGCAATTTCAATCAGGAAAGCGTTTTGAGCGTCCACCACTGGACCGACACGCTGTTCTCCTTCAAGACCACCCGCAGCCCGACCTTCCGTTTCCGTAACGGCGAATTCACCATGATCGGGCTCAAGGTCGGCGAGAAGCCGCTGCTGCGGGCCTACAGCGTCGCCAGTGCCAATTACGAGGACACCCTCGAATTCTTCTCGATCAAGGTGCCTGACGGTCCGCTGACCTCGCGGCTCCAGCATCTGAAGCAAGGCGACGAGATCATCGTCAGCCGCAAGGCCACCGGCACGCTTGTCATCGACAATCTGGAAGCGGGGCGCAACCTCTACCTGATCGGCACCGGCACCGGCCTTGCGCCGTTCCTGAGCGTGATCAAGGATCCTGAAACCTACGAGCGGTTCGAGAAGGTCGTGCTGCTGCACGGCTGCCGTCACGTCAAGGAACTCGCCTATGGCGAGATGATCACCGAGCATTTGCCGAAGGACGAAATGCTCGGCGAGTACATCCAGAACCAGCTGATCTACTATCCGACCGTGACCCGGGATCCCTTCCGCAACCGCGGCCGCATCACCGACCTCATCACCTCAGGGAAGCTGTTCACCGATATCGGTTTGCCGGCCATCGAGGCCGCCCATGACCGCGTCATGATTTGCGGCAGCCCGGCGCTGGTGGCGGATACCCGCGTACTGCTGGGCGAGCGCGGCTTCGTCGAGGGCAACCACGGCGAGCCTGCCCAGTTTGTGGTCGAGAAGGCGTTCGCCGAGCGCTAAACGCAGCGCTTTCTCGCAATAAGACCGTATTTTCGCCGCGGCGCGGGCGTTGCCCCGCCGATTCGGCGCTTGATACACTGTGGGAGCGAATCAGCGGAGTTCCCACATGGTTGCGGACAGCGACAGCAACATCGCCTGGCACCGGGTTCAGTTGAAGAGAAACCGCGCCGAGTTGAAGGCGCTGGAGACCGCGCGCTTCACGATGGGCGAGATCGCGTCCTCCAAGCGCAACGGCCAGACCCAGAAGACGATCGGGGACCTCAAGCGCAAGATCGCGCAGTCCGAGCGCATCATCGCAGAGCATGACAAGCGCACGCGCAGGCCGCTCGGCACTGATCTGCAAAGCCTCAGCAATGGCAGCTGGAGCCATTGGGATGCCTATACGACGCAACAGCAGCGCAAGACCGGGCCACGCTCGCCGGGGCGGGGATAGCGAAAAGCCGGTTCCGGCCCTTGCGCCATTGGCCTCGCTCACCATCTGGTTGAGGCGCCACCAACCAATTCGGTGATCCCATGGCACCGCGCCTCGATTTCACCAGCGAGGCCTTCTTTCGCGATCCGCCCACGGCCATCGCCGCGCTGCGCGCGCAAGGCCCCGTGGTCGCGACCCGCTTTCCTCTTGTTGGCGACGTCTGGATCACCACCACCCACGATGCCACCGCGCAGGTGCTGAAGGACAGCGCCATCTTCACACTGCGCAAGGAAGACGGCGAGGTGGCAGGCCTGCGCTGGTGGATGCCAGGGCTGGTCAGGACGATCGCCAACAACATGCTGACGATGGACGAGCCGGACCATACACGGCTGCGCAGCATTGTGGACGAAGCCTTTCGCCGCCGCGCCATCGTGGCGATGGAGCCACGCATCCGCGCCATTGCGGATGGTCTGGCCGATGAGCTGTTTGCGAACGGCAGCCCGGCCGATCTGGTTGAGCGCTATGCGCGTATCCTGCCGCTGTCGGTGATCTCCGAGCTGCTCGGCCTGCCAATGGCCGATCGCCCGCGCTTCATCGCCTGGGCCAATGCGATGTCCTCACTGACGAACGTCGTCAGTTTCTTTCGCCTGCTGTTCGCGTTCCGCAAGATGCGTGGCTACCTCGAAGGGCAGTTGCAGATCGCGCGCGAGCGGGGCGGCGAGGGCCTGATTGCCGAGCTGGTCCAGGTCGAACGCGAGGGAGGCGAGATCACGCCGGACGAAATGGTCTCGATGGTGTTCCTGCTGCTGGCGGCGGGCTCGGAGACCACCACGCATCTGATCAGCGGCTCGGTCTACGAGCTGCTCAGAAATCCGGGATTGCGAGACTGGATGGAACAGGACTGGAGTCGCGCCGGGCTCGCCGTCGAAGAGTTTCTGCGCTTCGTCTCGCCGGTGCAGTTTTCTAAGCCGCGCTACGTGCGGCGGGATGTCGATCTCGAAGGCGTGCGCGTGAAGAAGGGCGATCGCGTCATGGTGATGCTCGCCGCCGCGAATATGGATCCGGCGGTTCACGAGCAGCCGGAGCGCCTCGATCTCGAACGCAAGCCCAACCGCCATATCTCCTTCGGCACCGGAATCCATTTCTGCCTGGGGCATCAGCTGGCGCGGATCGAGGGCGCCTGCGCGCTTCAGGCGCTGTTCACCCGCTGGCCGCGGCTCGGTCTCGCAGTCGATCCGTCGCAGATCCATTGGCGCAAGCGGCCGGGCCTTCGCGCGATTGCAAAACTGCCGGTCATCGCGTCGGATGGTCACCCCGTCGATTTGCGCGACGCGGCGAGATCGCGCTCCCAGCCGAACACCGAGCGGCCGTCGAGATCCGGCGAGACTTCACGCTCACCGGCGATGTAGGCTTCGACCGATGGTCCGCTTGCGGTGCGCTCAAGCCGCCGTGCCTGATCGTCGAGGCGCTTGATCGCCTGCATCTCTTCCTCGCGTCCGAGTTTTGCGCTCTGGATTGCGCCCTTCAGCACGCGGATGGTCTCGTCATAGACCTTGATCGGAACGGGGTAGGGATGCCGGTCCTTGCCGCCATGGGCGAGCGAGAAGCGCGCAGGGTCCTTGAAGCGATAGGGCGCGCCGTGCACGACCTCGGCGACCATCGCCAGCGATCGCACGGTGCGCGCGCCGACACCCGGCGTCAGCAACAGCTCAGGGAAATCAACTGGTCCGCGTTCGGCTGCTGCGGCGAGCGTACCGTGCAAGCGGCGTGCGAACACATCTTTCGGCCTGACGTCGTGATGGGCGGGCATGATCAGATGCGGCAGCAGCGCTTGTGCAGGCTCGGGCGCAGTGCCCGAGAGCCGCTCGAATTCGGTGAGGATGCGATCGGGGCCGAGATCGTTGAGCAGCTCGAGCTGTGCGTTGCGCGAGGTTTCGGCGCGATGGTCGGTGAGATTGACGATTTCGCCCTGCTGCGGCCCGTCAATGGCGCTGTGGGGCGCGTCGACAAAACTCTTTAACGCTTCCGAATGCCAGTGATAGCGGCGGGCCTGGCGCTTGTCGCCGTTCATGCCCTGCTGCACCACCGTCCATTTGCCGTCAGCGGTGACGAAGAAGCCGTGCAGATAGAGATCAAAGCCATCCTGCACGGCGGCACTGTCAACCTTGGCCACGAGGCGGCTGGCGCGCGTGAGCTTTACGCCGTCGAAGCCGACGCGATTGCCGAGCTGCAACAGCTCGTCCGGCGTCTTGCGCGAATGCTGGCCGCGGCCGCCGCAGACATAGATGCCGAGCTCGTCCTGGAGCGGGCCAAGCCCTCGCTTCAGCGCGCCGATCACCGACGTCGTGATGCCTGAGGAATGCCAGTCCATCCCCATCACGGCGCCGAACGACTGGAACCAGAACGGGTGCGAGAGCCGCTGCATGAACGCATCGCGGCCATAATGCAGCACAATCGCCTGCGTGACGATGGCGCCCAACGACGCCATGCGGCTCGCAAGCCACGGCGGAACCCGTCCAGTGTGCAAGGGAAGATCGGCGCTGCCGGTTCGGCGAGTCATGATAGCCAACAAAATAGCGCAATTTGGCGACGGTTGCACCAGAGGGATGCTGCATTGCACTGAGCGTGGGAGCGAAGCCGCGGGGAGAGCGTTGGGTCGCCAACGCAATTGCGGGGACATGAATGAATCGCCAAGCCGTCATGACCGACATCGACAGGATGTTCGGGTGGGTACCGTCATGGTTTATCGGTCTCGGCCTGGTCGCCGGGGCGATGCTGATCGCGCTCTCGTTCTATCGGCTCGCGGCCTGGCTGCTCAACCGCACCTTCGGAACCCGGCTTCCGCTGCTCAGCGTGTTCATCGAACGCACGTCCGGCCCGGCGCAGCTCGCGCTGTGCCTTGCGGCCGTCGCGCTGGTTCTGCCGCTCGCGCCGTTGGACGATGCGTTCCGCACGCCGTTGACGCGCCTGTTCATCGTCGCCTTCATCGCGCTGATCGGCTGGATCTCGATCCGGATCGTCGACATGAGCGCGGCGCGCTATTTGCAGAATTTTCGCGACGTCACCGAAAACTTCGTCGCGCGAAAGCACGTGACGCAAGTGCGCGTGTTCAAGCGCGTGACCGACATCATCATCGTGATCATCACGGTGTCGACGGCGCTGATGACGTTCGACTCGGTCAGGCAATACGGCGTCAGCCTGTTCGCCTCGGCTGGCGCCGCCGGTATCATCGTCGGTCTGGCGGCGCGGCCGCTGCTCAGCAATCTGATCGCGGGCCTGCAGATCGCCATCACCCAGCCGATCCGCATCGAGGATGCCGTGATCATCGAGAACGAGTGGGGCTGGGTTGAGGACATCGCGGCGACGTATGTCGTGATCCGACTGTGGGACTGGCGCCGCATGGTGGTGCCGCTGTCCTATTTCATCGAAAAGCCGTTCCAGAACTGGACACGCGACACGGCCTCCCTGATCGGTGTCATCGCGCTCCATGTCGACTATCGCGCCGACGTGCCGCGTATCCGGCAATGGCTGAAGGGTGTGGTGAAGGACTCCAAGCTTTGGGACGGCGCAGTGGTCAATCTCCAGGTGATCGACGCGGACCATCGTACCATCGAACTGCGCGCGCTGGTTAGCGCGAGGAATGCGCCGCAATCCTGGGATCTGCGCTGCGAGGTCAGGGAGAAGCTGATCGCCTTCATCCGCGACGAGATGCCGGAGGCCCTGCCGCGCGAGCGTGCCATCCTGATCCCGTCGGGAGGAGGCGGTGATGTCGAATTCCTGCAGCACGCGACGGCGTCGGAGAAGATGCGGGCGAGCGCGCGCAACTAAGAGGGGATCCTCATTGCGCGCGGATGTCAGCGGCCTTCAGCACCGGCTCCCATTTGGTAGCCTCGGCGTGCATGTAGGCGTCAAAATCCTTGGCTGACGAGCCCACCGGAGTAGCGCCGATCTTGCTCAGCGTGGAGATCACGCTCGGGTCCTGGAGCACAGCCTTCAGATCGGCCTCGAGCTTTGCAACGATCTCGGGCGGCATTTTTGCAGGTCCCAGCATGCCCCACCAGACCGAGACGTCATAACCTGATACGCCTGATTCAGCGACTGTCGGCACATTGGGCAGTGCCTTGGAGCGCTCGGCCGAAGTCACCGCGAGCGCGCGTACGGGGCCGCCGTCGAGCTGGCCGATCGCCTCAGCGAGTGGATTGATGCTGAGCGGAATCTCGCCTGATATCACGGCGGTCAGCGCCGGCGCGCCGCCCTTGTAGGGGATCGCGACGATCCTGGTGCCGGACATGTGTTTCAGCAGCTCGCCGGCGAGATGTGCCGAGGTGCCGTTGCCGGACATGCCGTAGGAGAGCTTGTCCGGTTCTTTCTTCGCGGCGGCGAGGAGATCGCCGAGGGTTTTGTAGGGGCTGTCCTTGGCCACGACGATCGCGAGCGGTGACGAGGCGACTTCGGTGATCGCGGTAAAGTCCTTGAACGTGTCGTAGGGCACGCTCGGATAGATGAACTGGTTGAGCGGATGGCCGCTGGCGACCAGGATCAGCGTGTAGCCGTCGGGCGCGGCCTGCGTCAGCGCCTGCGAGGCGACGATGCCGCCGGCGCCGGGGCGGTTGTCGATCACGGGCTGCTGGCCCCAGTTTTTCGCGAGAGCCTGGCCGAGCGTGCGGGCGAGCACGTCGACGGCCCCGCCTGCCGCGTAGGGCACGAGGATATGGACCGGCTTGCTCGGATAGAGGTCGGCGGCACGCGCGGCGCCGCAAGCGAGCAGCAGACCGGCGCCGAGCATCAGGCGGCCGATCGTCGTATTCAACCCCAGCATATTTCAGCACTCCCTGAGAGCATTCGTGCCCGCGGAGCTCTTCGAGGCGCTCCGGGCGTTGCTCGTGGTTTTTGTTGACGAGACCTGATCTTTTGTACGATAGTACAAATCAGATGGCACGCAAGCCCACCAGCAAGGAAACGACCCGCAAGCCGAATATGCGCGAGGCGATCCTCGCCGCGGCCGAGGAGCTGTTCGCCACCAACGGCTTCAACGCCGTCTCGGTGCGCGATATCGCGCATGCGGCCGGGGCCAATCCCGGCAGCGTCACCTATCATTTCAAGACCAAGGACGGCCTGCTGCTGGAGATCTACCGGCGGCATTGCGGCCCGATGAACCTGCGCCGCTCCGAGCTGCTCGCCGCCGCCAAGCGCGTGCGCGATCTCCAGGACCGGCTGGAAGCGATCGTGCGGGCCTATGTGGTGCCGGCCTTTACCTCGGGTAGCGATCTCGCCGGCGGTGGGGCGCGCTTCACGCGTCTGCGCGCGGTGATGTCGGCCGAGGGCAACGAGGTCGCGCGAAAAATCATCGCGCAGACGTTTGACGACACCAGTCACGCCTTCATCGACGCGATCCACGAAAGCCTGCCGCACATTCCGCGCACCGACATCGTCTGGCGCAGCCACTTCCTGCTCGGCGCGCTCTATTACTCGCTGGTGACGCCGGACCGTGTCTCGCGCCTGTCGCGTGGCGAGGCCGATGGCAGCGATGCCGCCAGCGCCATCGAGCAATTGGTGCAGGCCACTGTCGCGGCGTTCCAGGCGCCCGCACTGGATCAGGCCGCGCCCGCAAGGCGACGGACTGTCGCAAGCAGCAAGACTTGAAAGAAACCGCCAGAGGGTGAGGCGCGTCACAGCGCATTCGCTCGCAAGCGGACAAGTAACGGGGTGTTTGAGGAAATGAACAGGCGAGAGTGCTTGCATCTCTTGACCGGGCTGGCCGGAGCCGCGCTCGGGAGCGAAGCGCGTGCGGAAGAGCCGAAGGCGATTCCGACGATCGCGCCGCCGGATCCCAATCCCAAGACACCGTCGTTCAAGCTGCCGCCGAAATCATGCGACAGCCACACGCATATCTTCGGGCCCGCGTCCCGCTATCCCTTCTCGGAAAAGCGCCCCTACAATACGGCCGACGCGCCGCTGGAGATGTTCCGCAGCGTGCACGAGAAGATCGGCGTCGAGCGCTGCGTGATCGTGAACGCGACCGTGCATGGTACCGACAACCGCGTTGTCACCAATGCCATCGCGCAGAGCGAGGGCGCCTACAAGGGCATCGCCAATGTCAGCGACGAGATGACCGAGAAGGAGCTTGCCGCGCTCGACAAGGCCGGCATCTGCGGCTGTCGCTTCGCCTTCCTCAAGCGCCTCGGCGGCGTCGGCGACATGACCAAGTTCCAGCGTATCGTGCATCGCGTTGCCGAACTGGGCTGGCACATCGATGTCTATTTCGAGCCCGGCACGATTGCCGAATTTGCGCCGATCCTGACTGCGCTGCCGACGCCCTACGTGATCGATCACATGGGGACCGTTCAAGCCGCGAAGGGTCTCGGCGATCCCGGTTTTACCGCGCTGCTCGAACTCCAGAGGAGGGACGAGAAGTGCTGGGTCAAGATCACCGGTCTCGAGCGCGCCTCCGCGGGCGGTAAGCCGTTCCATGATGCCGTGCCGTTCGCGAAGGCGCTGATCGACAACGCGCCGGAGCGCGTCATCTGGGGTACCGACTGGCCGCATCCCAACGTCAAGGTCATGCCCAATGACGGCGAGATCGTCGATCTGATTCCACTCTTCGCCCCGGACAAGGCCACCCAGCAGAAACTGCTGGTCGACAATCCCGCGCGGCTGTTCAAATTCAGCTGATGAAGATGACGTACACGCCCACCATTCCGCCGCCGGATCCCAACACGCGCACGCCAAAATTCAAGCTGCCGAAGCTATCCTGCGATGCGCATTGCCACATCTTCGGCCCCGGCGCGAAATACCCTTACGCGCCCGACCGATCCTACACGCCGCCGGATGCGCCGCTGGAAGATTTCAAGATCCTGCACGCCAAGCTCGGCGTGGAGCGCGCAATCATCGTCAATGCCAGCGTCCACGGCACCGACAACACGGTCGCACTCGACGCGATCGCGCAAAGCAACGGCGCCTACCGCGCCGTCGCCAATATCGACGATACCATCACCGAGCGTGGCTTGCGCGTGCTGCACGAAGGCGGCTTCCGCGGCTGCCGTTTCAATTTCGTCCGCCATCTCGGCGGTGTGCCCGACAAGCGCGTGTTCGACCGCATCGTCGCGATGGTGACGCCGCTCGGCTGGCACATCGATCTGCATTTCGACGCGATCGACCTGCCTGACTATGCCGACATGCTGACAAGGCTGCCGGTGAGCTACACCATCGACCATATGGGCCGGGCGAAGGCCTCCGAGGGGCTCGACCAGCTTCCGTTCAAGATCCTGATCGAGCTGATGCAGCGCGATGAAAAATGCTGGGTCAAGATCTGCGGCTCGGAGCGGGTGTCCTCGGCTGGCCCGCCCTTCACTGACGCCGTGCCGTTCGCGCGAAAGATCGTCGAAACCGCGCCGGACCGGGTCATTTGGGGCACCGACTGGCCGCATCCCAACGTCAAGGTGATGCCGAATGACGGCGACCTCGTCGACCTGATTCCGCTGTTCGCGCCCGAGCCGGAGTTCCAGCAGAAGATCCTCGTCGACAATCCCGCGCGTCTGTTCGAGTTCGACCGATGACCGCGATGGCGATCGACAAGCCGCGCCGGCGCGCCTGGTGGAAGGAGCTCTGGATCCAGGTGCTCATCGCCATGGCGGCCGGCATCGCACTCGGGATCGTCAACCCCGAGGCGGGCGCCAAGATGCAGCCGCTCGGCGACGCCTTCATCAAGGCGATCCGGATGCTGATCGCGCCGATCATCTTCTGCACCGTGGTGCATGGCATCGCCCACATGGCCGACATGGCGCGGGTCGGGCGCGTCGCGGTCAAGGCCATCATCTATTTCGAGATCATGACCACGATCGCGCTGATCATCGGTCTGATCGCGGTGAACGTGCTCAAGCCCGGCGCCGGCATGAACATCGATCCCGCCAGCATCAATGCCAGCGCGATCGAGCCTTACGTCAAGCAGACCGCCGTGATCGGCTTCGTTCCGTTCCTGATGAACATCGTGCCCGCGACCTTCATCGGCGCTTTTGCCGAGGGCAACATTCTCCAGGTCCTCTTCATCTCCGTGCTGTGCGGCTTTGCGCTGGTGCAGCTCGGCGAGCGCGCCGCGCCGCTGGTCCATCTGATCGACATCGCCGCCAAGATGGTGTTCGCCGTCGTTGGTTTCGTGATGTGGGCGGCGCCGATCGGGGCGTTCGGCGCGATTGCCTTCACCGTCGGCAAGTTCGGCGTGGGATCGCTGGCCTCGCTCGGCAAGCTGCTCGGCGGCTTCTATCTCACTTGCGTGATCTTCATCATCGTAGCGCTCGGCCCGGTCGCGCGGCTCTGCGGCTTCTCGCTGCTCAAGCTGATCCGCTACATCTGGGAAGAGCTGCTGATCTGCATCGCCACGACATCGTCCGAGACGGTGCTGCCACGGATGCTGACGAAGCTGGAGAAGGCGGGCTGCGAGCAGAGCGTCGTCGGGCTGGTGATCCCGACCGGCTATTCCTTCAATCTGGACGGTACATGCCTCTATCTCGCTGCCGCCTCGGTGTTCCTGGCGCAGGCGACCAATACGCCGCTCGGGCTCGCTGAGCAGATCGAGCTGCTGCTGATCCTGCTGGTGACGTCAAAGGGCGCGGCAGGGATCGCAGGGGCCGCCTTTGTCGTGCTGGCGGCGACACTGTCGGCCACCGGCACGATTCCGGTGACGAGCGTCGCGCTGGTGCTCGGCATCCATCGCCTGATGTCGCAGGGGCTGACGCCGACCAATCTGATCGGGAACGCGGTTGCGACCATTGCGATTGCCAAATGGGAAGGCGCGCTCGACGGCGAGCGCCTGAAGCGCGTGCTCGACGGTGAGGAACCTGCGGCCGTCGCCGCCTGATGAACCTGCTGCCGGCATGACGCGAGCAGCCTATGATGTTGATGAACGAAAGAGGAGAGTTCTCCCATGAAAACAGGTCTCGTGATCACCGCCCATCCTGGCGATTTCGTCTGGCGCGCCGGCGGCGCCATCGCTCTGCATGCGAAGAAGGGCTATCGCATGAAGATCGTCTGCATGTCCTTTGGCGAGCGCGGCGAGAGCCAGTTTGCCTGGAAGGAAAAGGGCGCGACGCTGGAATCGGTCAAGGCTGGCCGCAAGGACGAGGCGGAGCGGGCGGCCAGACTGCTGGGTGCCGAGATCGAGTTCTTCGATTGTGGCGATTATCCGCTCAAGCTCACCGAGGCGCATTTCGACCGCATGGTCGACATCTACCGCGAGCTCAATCCGAGCTTCGTGCTGACGCACGCGCTGGAAGATCCCTATAATTTCGACCATCCGAACGCAGCGCATTTCGCGCAGGAGACCCGCGTGGTCGCGCAGGCCATGGGCCACAAGCCCGGCGCGCAGTACAAATACTCTGCGCCGCCCGTTTTCCTGTTTGAGCCGCACCAGCCCGAGCAGTGCAATTACAAGCCGGATCTGCTGCTCAAGATCGACGAGGTCTGGAAAGAGAAGTACGAGGCTTTCCAGATTCTCGCCGCGCAAAAGCATCTCTGGGGCTATTACGAGCGCGTCGCGCTCAACCGCGGCATCCAGGGTAGCCGCAACACCGGTGTGCCCATGACCTATGGTGAGGCCTATCAGCGCCTGTTCCCGACGGTCGCGGAGGAGTTGGCATGAAGCGGGTCTTCATTCGCAATAGTGTCTGACCTGAAGGGAGTGGCGCGGATGGATCGTCTCAAGCTGAAAGCCGTGCTCGGCAGTCACCCTCATGTCAAGGCGGTGAAGAGTGGCGAGCTCCGCTCCGACCTGTTCGAGCTCGACTTCATCGAGTACACGCCGACCAACACGGCATTCAAGCCGATGGTGCGTGAGCAGGCCTTTGACGTCTGCGAAATGGCGATCGTGACCTATCTGATGGCGAAGGCCCACGGCAAGCCGCTGGTGCTGCTGCCGGCGACCATGCTCGGCCGTTTCCAGCATGCCTATGCGCTCTACAATCCGGCGCACGGGACGCTCGGGCCCGGCGATCTCGAAGGCAAGCGTGTCGGCATCCGCTCGTTCACGACGACGACCGGGGCCTGGATCAGAGGTATCCTTGCCAACGATTACGGCGTCAATCTCGACAAGATCCGCTGGGTCACCTTCGAGGATCCGCACGTCGCCGAATATGTCGACACCACCGAGCGTGCGCCAAAGGACAAGAAGGTGTTGCAGATGCTGCTCGATGGCGAGGTCGATGCCGTGCTCGGCGAGACCTCTGATAATCCCAGGCTAAAGCCGCTATTTCCCGATCCGGCGGCGGAGGCGGCCAAATGGTATGCGCGCCGCGGCGTCGTGCCGGTCAATCATCTCGTGGTCGTGACCGAAAGCCTTGCGGGATCGCGTCCCGATGTGGTCATGGGTGTCTATGATCTGCTCAAGCGGAACAAGGAACAGACGGGGCCGGCGGCGACGCCCGACCTCTTGCCCTTCGGGATCGAGGCGAACAGGAAACCGTTGGAGCTGATCGTCGACTACGCATTCCAGCAGGCGCTGATCCCGCGCCGCTATGCGGTCGAGGAGTTGTTCGACGCGACGACACGAGGACTGAACTGATGGCGGATCCGAAACGCTGGCAGATCGGGCTGGTTGGCTATGGCGAGGTTGGCCGTATCCTGGCCGAGGATCTGCGCCAGCAGGACATCAAGGTCGTAGCTTACGACATCAAGCTCGAAGGCGAGCAGGGCGCTGCATTGAAGGAGCACGCTGCGAAATTCGGCGTGATGCTTGCGGCTTCTCATGCGGAACTGACCGCGAAATCCGACTTCATCATCTCGGCCGTCACCGCCAGTCAGGCCGTGCCGGTCGCAAAAGCCTGCGCTGATGCTATCAACCAGGGCACCTGGTTTCTCGATTTCAATTCGGCCTCTCCAGGCGCCAAACAGCGTGCGGCAGCGCTGATCGATGGCGCTGCCGGACGTTATGTCGAGGGCGCGGTGATGACCTCGGTGCCGCCTTATCGGATCAAGGTGCCGCTGCTGCTTGGTGGCCCCGGCGCAAGAGAGCTGGAGCCGCTACTGAACGCGATCGGCTTCGCGGCGAAAGTCGCGAGCGACAAGCTCGGCGTATCCTCGGCCGTCAAGATGTGCCGCAGCATCATGATCAAGGGCCTGGAGGCCATGGTGATCGAAAGTTTCACCACGGCACGTGCCTATGGCGTCGAGGATGCGGTGCTGGCTTCACTCACGGAAACCTTTCCCGCGATCAACTGGGAGAAGCAGGGCGCCTATTTCTTCCAGCGCGTGATCGAGCACGGCCGTCGCCGTGCCGAAGAGGTGCGCGAGGTCGCCGAGACGGTGCGTGAGGCCGGGCTGACGCCTTGGTCTGCGCAAGGCACGGCCGAGCGTCAGGCCTGGGTCGCAGATCTCGCAGATGAGGGTCTGTTCGGCTCGAAGGGGACGAAGGAATTCGCTCGCAGCGCCGATTGGCGCATTGAGGCGGATCGCATTCTGGCGAAGATCAAGCGTTAGCGCTGAGGAACCGCTCAGCTCAGGACGCCGCTGGCGTGGTGCAGGCCCGATATTTCATCGCGGGCGAGTTCGATCAAGTCGATCAGGCGATTGGCTTCGCGGACGACGTCCTTGGTGCGCGAGCTCTTGAACTCGGTCAGGATCATGCGAATGCATTTGTCGGCTGTATCGAGCGTGCGCAGCCCGCGGGCCATGTCGTCCTGCGAGCGGATCGTGGCGATGTCGAGCCCCGACAACACTTCGCCGATGCCACTCAATCGCTTGACGGCCGTCTCGGCGGGCGTCTTGGCCCGGATGGATTGATAATCAATGCTGCTGAATGCGCTGAACGTATCCATAACTTCCCCAGAGAACGCAGATGGTCAGTGCGCATGCCCAATTATGGTTAGGGCCACCTTTCTAGCAACGCGGGGAGCTACGGTCCGGGATTCTACCGGACTCGGATTTCGGGGCGAATTGACGGTGAATCGGGCCAGAAAAGGCTGGTGATCAGCGCTGTTTCCCGACAATCCTACCGTCGCGCGCAACGAGCATACCTGCCTTGTACACAGCGCGGCCTTGTGGCACGGCGACCACGGCCTCCGGAACGTGCTCGGCGTCCAGCGCCACGAAATCGGCCTTGGCGCCGACATGCAGGCCGTAACCTTCAAGCCGGAGCGCCTTGGCACCTGATGTAGTGACGATTTCGAACGCGACGCGCAGTTCCTCATCGACGTTGAAACCCGAGCGATAGCCGAGCGTCGTTGCCCGCCGCAGCATGTCGCCGTCGCCATAGGGCCACCAGGAATCCCTGATGTTGTCGTTGCCGCTGAACACGGTGACGCCGGCGCTGCGTAGCGCCAGGATCGGCGGGAAGGCCCGGGCGCCCGGCGCATTGGTCATGATCGCGACGCCGGAGCGGGCGAGGATGTCGGCGATGCCCTTGAGCTGATCCGCTATGATATCGCCGAGCCCGTAAGCGTGGCTGATGGCGACATGGCCTTCCATACCGAGCGCACGCGTGCGCGCCGCGATCTGCTCGATCTCGAAAGCGCCGAGCGTGCCCATGTCGTGCAGGTGGATGTCGACATCGACGCCGTGCTTCTCGGCGACGCCGAACACGACGTCGAGATGCTTCTCGACATCGCGATCAAAGCTCGCGGGATCGAGCCCGCCGACGAGGTTCGCACCGAGGCCGATGGCCTCGTCGAGCAATTGCGGCGTGCCCGGGCTCGTCAAGATGCCGCTCTGGGGAAAGGCGACGAGCTGGATGTCGATCAAGCTCCTGTATTCCTCGCGTACGCGCAAGATCGTCTCCAGCGACTTCAGGCCGACCGAGCCATCGACCATGACGTGGCTGCGCATCTGCGTGGAGCCGTTGATGATGCAGAGATCGAGCTGGTTGCGCGCCCGCACGTCCATCGGCGCCGCCTCGGCCATGTTCTCGGCCTGGAAGGCCACGCGTTCGTGCACGTTGAAGCCGGCGGTGCACGGCTTGTGCGGCCGCCAGGCGTCGCCATAGAAGCTGGTGTCGAGATGGATGTGGCCCTCGACGAAGCCGGGAACGATCAGGGCATTGCCGAGGTCGACAGTCTCGGCACCGCTTGCGGGGGCGTCCGCCGGCAGCAGTGCGGCGATCAGGCCGTCCTTGACCGCGATGTGGTGCCGCGCCCCGCCGTCGAAGCGTGCGTTCAGGAAGATCTTGTCGAAGGCCATCCGGTTGCTCCCGTCGGGTCGATGTGTCGCGCGGTTCAGGTTCGCGGGTGAAGCAGCGCGGCCGGCGACCGCTCAAACGTCTGTCGCCCGGCCTTGAAGCCCATAAGGATATCCGGCAGCTCCGCAATGGCGAAGCGGCTGTCCTTGATATCGAGCACGACGAGATCGGCGGCGTTGCCGACCGCGATTCCGTAGTCTTTGAGATTCATCAGCCGCGCCGGCAGCTCGGTGACGAGATCGAGGCAGGTGTCGAAATCGCCGACTGAAGCGTGGGCGACATTGGCGTAAAAATTCGCCATCCGCAGCAGCGAAGCATCGCCGAACGGCGTGAAGGGGTTGAGCACATTGTTGGTCGCGACCGAGCAGACGATGCCGTCGCCCGCAAGCTTGTGTGCGAGCGTCAGTCCGCGCGGTGCGTTGTGGGTGGCCTCGCGCCCCATCAGGTAGAGATCGGTTGCGGGCAGCACGGTGACGGCGACGCCGGCGTTCGCAAGCTGGACGGTGGCTGCCTTCAGCCGTTCCGGCGGCAGGGCCGAGAGTTTGGTTGCATGCCCGATCGCGACACGCCCCCCGTAATTGCGTTGCTCGGTCTGCCTGATGACCTCGTCGAGATGTGACCAGGAGGGATCGAGATCGAAGTCGAGATGAAGGTCGACATCGAGATCGAACTCCTGGGCGAGATCGAAGATGCGCGCGAGATGCGCGTTCGGATCGGTGTCGGTATAGGGGCAGCCGCCGATCGCATCGGCGCCGTCGCGCAAAGCCTGAACCAGCAGCTCGTCGCTGCCGGGGTCGTTGGTCAGGCCTTCTTGCGGGAACACGCACAGCTCAAGATCGATCGCCCAGGCGTAGTCGCGCTTGAGCGCCTTGACCGCCTCGAAGCTGCGCAGGCCGATGCGCGGGTCAATCTCGACATGGGTGCGCATCCGCGTCGTGCCGTGCACGACGGCGCGTTCGAGCACCTTGGCGCCGCGCGCATAGACGTCGTCGGTGCTGAAATCCCGCTTCATCGCTGAGACGGCCCGGATGGCATCGCCGAGTGTGCCGTGAATGTGTCCGCAGCGCTCGAGCAGGCAGGCCTTGTCGAGATGAATGTGGGTGTCGACGAATCCGGGCAGCGCCAGCCGTCCCCCGAGATCGACCTCGACGGCTTCGCATGCCAGCCTGGGTGCGATCGCCGTGATGCGTCCGCCCGTCACGCCGATATCGACGGGCGTCGGGGATGATCGCGTCAGGGCGTTGCGGAAGATCAGGTCGAAGGCGGTCTGGGCTGTCATGGAGAGCGTCTGGCTTGATAAAGGCGGCGAGTCCTGGATGGTGGCAATGTAGCGGAGACGAAGGGCCTGCCGCCATATCGAAAGCCGCGATAGCTGGTAGACGCAGGCTGGTCTGGTGGCTGGGGCGTGGCTGGGCTATCAACCGCTCGATTGCGCCCGGCATGGCGGCGCAAGCGATTCTGGGAGCTCTCGATGCGTCTACTCGCCGTTCTCTTGGCCGTCACTTGTCTTGCCGGCGCAGCGTCAGCCGAGGAGCTCTCCGGTACGCTCCAGAAGGTCAAGGAGACCAGGAAGATCGCGTTGGGCTATCAGGAAGCCTCGGTGCCCTTCAGCTATCTCGACGGCAACCAGAAGCCTGTCGGCCTTGCCATGGATATCTGCCTCAGGATCGTGGACGCCGTGAAGAAGCAGCTCGGCATGCCCGACATCGCCGTCGACTACGTCGCCGTGACCTCGTCGAATCGCATCCCGCTGATGGTGAACGGCACGCTCGACCTGCACTGCTCGGCGACCACCAACAATGCGGACCGGCAGAAGCAGGTCGCCTTCACCAACACGCATTTCCTCAGCGCGACGCGATTTGCCGCCAAGAAGGCCGCGAAGATCAACACCATTGACGACCTCAAGGGCAAGGCGGTGACGGCAGTGGCGGGTTCGGTCAATTTGAACCAGCTCGCCAAGGTCAATACCGAGCGCAATCTCGGCATCAAGATCATGCCGGCCGTCGACCAGGCCGAAGCCTTCCTGCTGCTCGAGACCGACCGCGCGCAGGCCTATGCACTCGACGACATTCAGCTCGCGGTCGCCATTGCGCGCTCGAAGGAGCCGGCGCAGTTCATGATCAGCGACGAGACCTTCTCAAAGCCAGAGCCCTACGGGATCATGCTGCGGCGGGAGGATGCTCCGTTCAAGGCGTTGGCCGATCGCGCGACCGCCGATCTTTACGCGAGCCCGGAGATCGAGGTGCTTTACAGGAAGTGGCTGGAATCGCCGACTCCGCCGAACGGCATCAATTACAATGTTCCGATGTCGCCGGCCCTGCGCAGCGCCTTCAAGACCCCGAGCTCGAGCGCCGATCCGGACGTGTACGTCGTAAAGTGAGGCGAGGGCGGCTTCCACCTCTCACCGCCGGAGAGGAACCGCCGTGCCAAAACGTTACATTTGACAAAGGCGGGCGAGGCCAGGGTCGAGGAGACCAACCCACCCGCTGCGGCGCATTCGGGTGAGCCTGCTGAAGGATATCGGCGCGGACGAACTTGCGATAACCTTCGAGACGCTCCAGCGCATCGAGCAGCAAGTCAGCCGCCTGCTTGAGGCGAAGACGTTTCCAGAGGCGAAATAGTCATGCGCGAAAGTGAGCCGTTCCTGGTCCGCCACGCGGATCTGATTTTCGCCTTGAAGACGTTTGCCGCGTCGATGCTGGCGCTCGTCATTGCGCTCGCCATGGACCTGCCGCGGCCCTATTGGGCGATGGCGACCGTTTACATCACCTCGCAGCCGCTCGCCGGCGCCACCAGTTCGAAGGCCTTCTTCCGCGTGATGGGCACGCTGGTCGGCGCGATCATGACGGTGGCGCTGGTGCCGAACCTGATCAACGCGCCGGAGCTCCTGTGCCTCGCGATCGCGCTGTGGGTCGGGTTCTGCCTCTATCTGTCGCTGCTCGACGGCACGCCGCGCAGTTATGTCTTCATGCTGGCCGGTTACACGGTCGCGCTGATCGGCTTCCCCTCGGTGTCCCAGCCCGGAGCGATCTTCGACACCGCGGTGGCGCGGCTGGAGGAGATTTCGCTCGGGATCATTTGCGCGAGCCTGATCTCCACCATCGTGTTCCCCCGCAGCGTCGCACCGGCCGTGGCCCATCGCGTGGACACTTGGCTTTCCGATGCACGCCGGCTGAGCGAGGTTGTCCTGCTGCGCGAAGGCACCAACGAGACGCGCCGCGGCAAGCGCCTCAAGCTCGCGACCGACATCGTCGAGATCGACACGCTTTCCACTCATCTTGCCTATGATCGCCTGACCGACCGCAATGCCGTGACCGGCCTCGGCGAGATCCGGCTGCGGATGTTGACGTTGCTGCCGGTGATTGCCTCGATCGAGGACCGTCTGGCTGCGCTCGGCGAGGAGGCCCTGCGGCGCCAGCCGGAGCTGAAGCGCTTGCTGGAGGATCTTGCGCAATGGATCGCGAGTGACGTCAGCGCGCGGCAGCCGGCCGACCGTCTCCGTGGCGCGATAGCGGAGCAGCAGGCGGGCCTGAACGACGGTGCGTCCTGGGAGCGAATCATCACCACCAGCCTGCTGTCGCGGTTGCGCGATCTGGTCGACCTCTCGCGCGACTGCCGCGCGTTGACCGAGGCCATCGGCGAAGGCCGCAGCATCTCGACGATCGATCTTGCCTTCCATTCCGAAGCCGGCGCAGCGCCGGTGCGCCACAGGGATCGCGGCCTGGCGCTATGGTCGGCGGCAGGTGCTGCGACCGCTATCCTGATCTGCTGCGCGTTCTGGATCGGCACGGGCTGGCCGGACGGCGCCTCGGCTCCGATGATGGCGGCCGTAGCCTGCTCGTTCTTCGCCGCGCAGGATGAGCCGGCGCGATTCATCCGCAGCTTCGGCCTGTGGTCGCTGGTCGCCATCGTCATGGTCGCGATCTATCTGTTCGCGCTGGTGCCCGCGATCTCTCATATCGAGGTTCTCATCGTCGCGCTGGCGCCGACGTTCCTGCTCTACGGATTCCTGATCGGCCGGCCCGCCACGGCGGGCACCGGCATGGCGCTCGCCGCTAACACCGCGACGCTGCTCGCGCTGCAATCGACCTACATCGCGGATTTCGCGTCCTACGCCAATTCCGCCGTCGCGTTCTTCGTCGGCGTCATCATCGCCGAGATCGTGACGCGGATCGCGCGCGGGGTGGGGGCGGAGTGGATCGCCAACCGCCTGGTGCTGTCGAGCTGGACCACGATCGCAGTCGCTGCCGAACGGCGCGGAAAGCGGGATCGTGCCGAGTTTGCCGGGCTCATGCTGCACCGTCTCGGGCTGCTGGTGCAGCGTATCGCGTTCCTGTCGGAGAGCGATCGCCGCGACGCCGATAGTCTCGTGCAGCTCCGCATCGGCATCAACATCATCGATTTGCGCCGCGCGCGCTACGGCCTTGCGGCGTCGACCATCGCCGTCATCGACGACATGCTCGACCAGCTCGCTGTCGCCTGCCGCAATTATGCCGGCGGAGGCATGCCGCGCGAGCTTCTGGTCAGCGTCGACCGGGCGCTAGGTCAGGCGGTGAAGGATCCCAATGACAGCGCGCGCGAAGATGCCCTGATCGGCCTCGTCGGCATCCGCCGCGGCCTGTTCCCGGCCGCGCCGGCCTATCGGCCGCGCGAGGATGCGAGTGTGGCGGCATGAGATATGTGATCGACATCTACGGCGTGCTGGTGCCGGCGCTCTTACTCTGGATCATCATCGCCTATGTGCTGAGTGCGCTGCTGCGCCGGATCATGCAGCGCTTCGACCTTTACCGCTTGGTCTGGCACCGCGCGTTGTTCGATTTCGCAGTCTTCGTCTGCCTGCTCGGCGGCGTCGTCTATCTCTCGGAGTATCTCTCATGAAAGGAAATTTCGCCTGGCTCGGCCGGATTGCCGTGACCATCATCGCTGTGATCGCGGCGATCGGTGTCGGCCGCGAGCTCTGGGGCTACTACATGGAGCAGCCCTGGACACGTGACGGCCGTGTGCGTGCCGACGTGGTGCAGGTCGCACCTGACGTCTCCGGCTTCGTCACCGACGTCCTGGTCAAGGACAACCAGAAGGTCCATCGCGGCGACGTGCTGTTCAGGATCGATCGTGAGCGCTTTGCGCTGGCGCTGCGGCAGGCCGATGCGTCTGTCGCCGGGCATCAGGCGACGCTCGATCAGGCCAATGCCGATCTGAAGCGCTATACCGCGCTGACGACGGACGCAGTATCGCAGCAGAAGCAGGAGCAAGTGCTCGCGACCCAGCTTCAGGCCAAGGCCGCCTTCGATGCCGCGGTCGCCGATCGCGCGGTCGCCCAGCTCAATCTCAATCGCAGCGAGGTGCGGGCATCTGTAAATGGCGTGATCACCAATATGGACCTGCGCCCCGGCGTTTACGTCTCCGCGGGCAGGGGCGTGATGGCGCTCGTCGACAGCGACACGCTGCACGTCGAGGGCTATTTCGAGGAGACGAAGCTTGCGCGCATCCGCGTCGGTGACAGGGTTCAGGTCCGTCTGATGGGCGAGAAGGGTACGCTGTCAGGTCGTGTCGAGAGCATCGCCGCGGGCATCGAGGACCGCGACCGTGCCGAGGGGGCGAGCCTGCTTGCCAACGTCAATCCGACCTTCAGCTGGGTGCGTCTCGCCCAGCGCGTGCCCGTGCGCATCGCGCTGGATCCGGTGCCCGAGGCAATCTCGCTGGTCGCCGGCCGCTCTGCGACGGTCGAGGTGCTGAATCACCCCTAACCGATTTCCAGATAGTCCGGGCCGGGCAGCTCGGGGAATGATGCGGTCGGCAGCGTCTGGTACCAGAACGCGACCGAGGCAACGTCGTCTTGCAGCGGGAGATATTTCGATTCCTTGACGCCGGGCAGCCAGCCGAGGGCCTGGATGGTCACGCGCAAGTCGCTCTGGAAGCGGATCGGATCGGGGATGTGCCAACGGTACAGGCCGAAGCGCTGCTGCGACTTGTAGACGCCGTCGGGCCGGATCACCTGCGGCAGGCCGGCATAGGGCGTGGTGAACTCCACATAGCGGGATTGTCCCTGGCCGGCATGCGCGACATGGGGATCGAAATTGTAGGCGCCGCAGAAATAGTCCTCGGTGCCGGTGCCGCAGATCGTCGGGAATTCGCCGTCGCCGTCGATGAAGAACTTGATCTCGCCTTCGCCCCACCAGCCGTTGTTATTGACGCCCCAGGCCATGTAGGTGCCGACATAGTGACCGCGGCCATCGATGCCGTCGAGGATGGTGTAGACGTCCTTGTAGGGCAGCGGATTGGTGCGGCGGAACTGCGCATGGAAATAGGCGCAGTCCGCGGGCACCTCGGTCAGGGCGTAGTTGATCTGGTAGTAGACGGTCAGCGCCTCTTCGCTGCGGTTCTCCAGCGTGAAGCGGGCGCGCTTGCGGAACGGCATCTCCCAATAGCAGTTGAAGGCCCGTCCCGGATTGACGCAGACCGCGAGCGACGACACCTGCGCAAATTCCTCCCAGCCACAGGCGAAGAAATCGCCCGCCGGGCACTCCACGCTCGGATGCGCCTGGTCGTCCCAGTAGACGCGCAGGATGGAATGGCGCAGCCGTCCGCGTGCCAGCGTCATCCAGATCTGCTGGATCGCGCCCTGACCCTCGATGTCCGCGAGCGTGAAGGTCGCGCCGGGCTCGATCACGACAAAGGGAGACACCTTCCAGCCCTGGCCGAGGTCGCGGGCCTGACGCGCCGCCGGGCCATCGACGGACATGCCGCCCTTGCCCTTTTCGCCGGTGAAATTCTCGGGGCTGATTGACCGCGTCTGCGCATTCGACAGGCGCGACAGATTGCCGAGATGCAGGCCCAACCCGGAAAACGCCATGATGTCCTCGATCAGGAGTTAGCGATATCAGGATATATCGCTCCCGAATCTACCAAAAGATGAAGATGACGGCGTACCGAAAGCCAGAGACTACGCGACGCGATACGCTTTGAACTTCTCGCGCAGCGCCGATTTGAGCACCTTGCCGGTCCCGGTCATCGGGAATTCGTCCAAAAATTCGACCGCATCCGGCATCCACCAGCTCGCGATCCTCGGGCGCATGTGGTCGAGCAGGGTCTTGCCGTCCACGGTCGCGCCCTTCTTGCGGACGACCAGAAGGAGAGGGCGCTCCTGCCATTTCTCGTGCGCGATGGCGACCACGGCGGCTTGCAGCACGTCAGGGTGGGACAGCGCGATGTCCTCGAGCTGGATCGACGAGATCCATTCGCCGCCGGACTTGATCACGTCCTTGGAGCGGTCGGTCAGCGTGACGTGGCCCTGCGGATCGATCACGGCCATATCGCCGGTGATCAACCAGCCGTCGCGATCGAGGCCTTCGTCGAGCTTCATGTAGCCGGAGGCGACCCAGGGCCCCCTGGCGCGCAAGTGCCCGACCGTCTTGCCGTCGCGCGGCAGCTCAACGCCTGAATCGTCGACGATGCGCAAGGTCGTGCCGAAGCAGGCGCGACCGGAGACCTGGCGCCGGTCGAAGAATTCGGTTTCGCTGAGATGCTCCGAGCCGGGCCGGAGGCCCGGCATCGAGCAGCCCAGCGCCTCCGTCATGCCCCAGGCCTGAATATAGTCGACCTTGTAATCGCGCTTGAGTTTCTCGACCATCGCGCGCGGCGGCGCCGAGCCCGATGACAACGTTGCGCGCAGCGTCGAGAATTTGTTGCCGGTGCGGCCGAGCCAGTCGAGCAGGATCAGCCAGAAGCTCGGCACGCCGGCCGAGAGCGTCACCTTCTCGCCCTCGAGCAGCTCATAGAGCTTGTCGGGCTCGTAATTGCGGCCAGGCAGGACCAGCTTCGAGCCGGTATAGGGCGCGGTGAACGGCATGTTCCAGCCGTTGCCGTGGAACAGCGGGGCCATCGGCATCATCACCTCGCGCACGCCTTCGACATGTCCGGGCAGGAAGTCGAAATTGCAGCAGGTCATGGTCTGCAGGATCGCCGCGCGGTGCGAATAGATCACGCCCTTCGGATTGCCTGTCGTGCCCGACGTGTAGCAGATGGTCGATGCGGACTTTTCGTCGAACTCCGGCCAGGCGAAGCCGGTGTCGCTCTCCTTTTCGAGCAGCTCCTCGTAGCAATGCACGTTGGCGAGTTTTGTCTCCGGCATCCGCTCGCGCGAGGACATGATGACATAGGCCTCGACCGTCTTCAGTTGCGGTGCGATCGCCTCGACGATCGGCAATGTGGCGCGGTCGATGAACAGCAGGCGATCTTCCGCGTGGTTGATGATGTAGACCAGCTGTTCGGGAAACAGGCGCGGATTGACGGTGTGCAGCACGTAGCCCATGCCCGGCGCGGCGTAGAACATCTCGAAATGGCGATGCGTATTCCAGGCCAGCGTACCGACGCGATCGCCTTGCTTCATGCCGAGCCGCTTCAGCGCCAGCGCCATGCGCTTGATGCGTGGATGAGCGTCCGCATAGGTGTAGCGATGGATGTCGCCCTCGATCTCGCGCGCGACGATTTCCGCTTCGCCGTGGTAGTCGGCGGCATACTGGATCAGGCCGCTGATCAGGAGCGGCATGTCCATCATCAATCCCAGCATCGTTCCCTCCAGATCGCCACGTCGTTGCGTGGCATACGCTATGATTTGCGCGAAAGGTTAGCGGAACGCCGCGCGGCGTTCACGCAAAAAGCGATGGACGCGATTGCATGCGTCACTTTTTCGGGGCTAAGTGGCGCCAGCTCCCGGCGAAGCAGCGGGCCGCGGTGGAGGAGATCGATGTCAGCGGAAAGACACAAGACCGGAGCAGCCGGCGTACCTACGGTCGACATTCAAGCCTTGCGTGCGCGCTATCGCGACGAGCGTGACCTGCGTCTTCGCTCCGAAGGCAAGGCGCAATATGTCGAGGTATCAGGCGACTTTGCCCGCTATCTCGACGATCCTTGGGCCGATGCTGGCTTCACGCGCAAAGCCTTGAGCGAAGAAACCGAAGTGCTGATCGTCGGTGGTGGCTTCGGCGGCCTGCTGTGTGGGGCGCGTCTGCGCGCGGCCGGTATCAACGATTTCCGCATCGTGGAAAAGGCCGCCGATTTCGGCGGCACCTGGTACTGGAATCGCTATCCAGGCGCCGCCTGCGATACCGAAAGTTACATCTATCTGCCGCTGCTGGAAGAGACCGGCTACATGCCGGTGCGCAAATACGCGCGTGCGCCGGAGATCTACGAGCACTCGCGCCGCATCGGCCGTCATTTCGATCTGTACGAGCGCGCGCTGTTTCAGACCGTGATCTCGCGCATGACATGGCAGGAGCAGGAGGGGCGCTGGCTGGTCGAGACCGATCGCGGTGATCGCATCCGCGCGCGCTTTGTGATCCTGGCTGGAGGTCCGCTGAGCCGGCCGAAGCTGCCGGGCATCCCCGGCATCGAAAGCTTCAGGGGCCACAGCTTCCATACCAGCCGCTGGGACTATGCTTACACCGGCGGCAGCGCGGAGGGCGGTCTCGATGGTCTTGCCGACAAGCGCGTCGGCATCATCGGCACCGGCGCCACATCAGTGCAATGCGTGCCGCATCTCGGCCGTTCGGCCAAAGAGCTCTACGTGTTCCAGCGCACGCCGTCCGCGATCGGTGTGCGCGCCGACCGCCCGACGGATACCGCCTGGGCGGAAAGCCTGAAGCCCGGCTGGCAGCGTGAGCGGATGGACAATTTCACCGCGGTGATCTCAGGCGAGCCGTTCGAGCACGATCTGGTGCAGGACGGCTGGACCGGCCTGCTCGGCGAGATCCTGCTGGCGCCGCGCCGTCAGCCGCAGCCGGTGACCTCGATGGAAGAGGCGCTGAAGGTGATCGAGCAGGCCGACTATCGCAAGATGGAGGAGATCCGCGCCCGCGTCGATGCGATCGTGAAGGATGAGGCGGCCGCAGCGGCGCTCAAACCCTGGTACAAGGCATTCTGCAAGCGGCCGTGCTTCCACGACGAATATCTCGACACGTTCAACCGCCCCAACGTGCATCTGGTCGACACCAAGGGCAGGGGCGTGGAGCGCATCACGGAGAACGCGGTCGTGGCTGGCGGCAAGGCCTACGAGCTCGACTGCCTGATCTACGCCAGCGGTTTCGAGGTTGGCACCGACTATGCACGCCGCATGGGGTTTGAAGTCTACGGTCGCGACGGCAAGAGCCTGTCCGAGCGCTGGCGCGATGGTGTCAAGACGATGCATGGCTTCTACAGCCGCGGCTTCCCGAATTGTTTCCTGATCGTGACGGTGCAGGCCGGTCAAAGCGCCAACTTCCCGCACATCATCGACGAACAGTCGCAGCACATCGCCTATGTCATCGCTGAGGCACGCAAGCGCGGCGCAAGAACGTTGGAGCCGACGCTCGCGGCCGAGAACGCCTGGGTCGATGAGGTCGTGAAGGCCGCGGTCGGCCGCCAGACTTATCTGGCCGAATGCACCCCCGGCTACTACAACAACGAAGGCGTGTTCGATCCGGTCGCGGCGCGCAACAGCCAGTATTGGCGCGGGCCGATGGCGTTCCTCCGGCTGCTCGCCATCTGGCGGAAGGAGGGCAATCTGGACGGGCTGGAATTGACCTATGGAGCCGACGCGAAGAGCCAGGGGGCTCCGCTCTCGGCATGAACGGCATGATCCCGGCTCCATCAGGTGCGACCCGGCTCTACGTCATCATCGGCGATCCCATCGCACAGGTGCGTTCACCCGCGGGTGTTTCCGCGGAGTTCGCTGCGCGCGGCCATGACGGCATTCTCGTCCCGGTTCAGGTTGCGACCGACGATCTTGCTGATTTTCTCTCGGTGGCGAGCCGGTTGAAAAATCTCGACGGCATCGTCGTGACCATTCCGCACAAATTCGCCTGCTACCAGGCGTGTGCCAGCGCGAGCGATCGCGCGCGCTTCCTACGCACTGCGAACCTGATGCGCCGGCGTGCCGATGGTTCGTGGCACGGTGACATGGTGGACGGTCTCGGCTTCGTCGGCGCCGCGCGGACGAAGGGGATTGATCCCAAAGGGATGCGAGCTCTTCTTGTCGGCGCCGGTGGGGCCGGCTCGGCCATCGCGCTGGCGCTGGTCGAGGCCGGCGTCAGGGAGCTCGCCATTCACGATAGCTCGGCCGAGCGACGGGATGCGCTGATCGGCCGGCTCAACGAGCTCGGCAAAGCACCCGTGCGGTCGGGCAGCGGCGATCCCGCAGGCTTCGATTTCGTCGCCAATGCGACACCCGCCGGGATGAAGGGCGGCGATCCGCTTCCCGTCGACGTTATCAGGCTGGCGCCGTCAACTTATTGCGGCTGCGTCATCACCAAGCCGGAAATCTCGCCCTTCATCGCGGAAGCCCGCAAGCTCGGCTGCGTCACCGCGACCGGCACCGACATGTACCGGCAGCACCAGGGCATCATGGTGGATTTCCTGCTCGGGACCGACGGCAGCCTTTGATTCATGTCAAGCGTATTGCGTGCATCGATTGCACCGGTCGGGGCTTGAGCTGATACGGCTGACGTAGGATCATGCCCATGCGCGAGCCGGTCGCGCAATTTGAAAGAAGGATACGCTGGAATGACTGAGGGCAGGACCGTTGCGACGGCGATGATCGGCGCGGCCGCGCTGCTGTTGTTCCTGGCCCCCTCGGCCATGGCTGCGCAATGCGGCAACGGGCCCGGCGGATTCGAGGCCTGGAAGCGCGAGTTCAGCGCGGAAGCGCAGGGCAAGGGCATCGGCCAGACCGCGATCGCGGCGCTGATGCAGACCAATTATGCCAGCGCGACGATCAACGCCGACCGCAGCCAGCACAGTTTTTCGCTGTCGCTCGACCAGTTCCTGGCCAAGCGCGGTGCGACCACCATCGTCGCGCGCGGCCGGTCGCTGAAGCAATCGCAGGCGCCGATGTTCGCCTCGATCGAGCAGCGTTATGGCGTGCCGCCCGGGCCGTTGATTGCGATCTGGGGCATGGAAACCGGTTTCGGCAGCCAGCGCGGCAACCAGAACATGCTCTCGTCGATCGCAACGCTCGCCTATGACTGCCGTCGCCCCGAATTCTTTACCGAGCAGCTCTATGCGGCGCTGAAGTTGGTCGACCGCGGCGCGCTGTCTGGATCGACCCGCGGCTCCATGCATGGCGAGGTCGGCCAGACCCAGTTCATGCCCAAGAACATCCTGGCCTATGGCACCGGCAATCTCGACGTCGCCGCCAACGCGCTGAGCTCGACCGCGAACTTCCTCAAGGCCAACGGCTGGCGTGCGGGAGCCGGTTACCAGCCCGGCGAACCGAATTTCGCCGCCATCCAGGCGTGGAATGCGGCCGGCGTCTACCAGAAAGCCATCGCGCTGATGGGCCGGCAGATCGACGGGGGTGGCGGGGCGGCGGCCGTGCGTTGAGCTGCTCCGCAAGGCGTGACTGGGCGTCTCAGAGAAAGTTGTTGCTTTCGGGAACTGACGGCACGAGGTTTGCTTTGATCAAGTTCAGGGCTGGGCATGAGGAGACTCAACATGGCTACCCAGATCGTGATGGATCAGACCGGCGATACGCGCCACGAGTTTGATCCTGAAAATGCCGAAGCGTTGGCGCGGGCCGAACAGCGCTTTCGGGAATTGACCGGCGCGGGCTTTACCGCGGCGTACCGGACCGGACCCGGCGAAGTCACGCGTATCAAATCGTTTGACCCGACCGCGCACGAAACGCTGTTCTATCCCCGCCTGGTCGGCGGTTGATCTGAACGGTCCATGATCGCGGTCTTCAGGCTTCGCGCGCCCGCGCGAGCGCGTCTGCACGCGCTCCGCGAGCTCTACCGGCGCTTCTTTGGCGAGAACACGCCAGAGGCGCGGGGAAGGAGGCTATTGGCTGAATGGCTCACCGACGAGCAGCGCGCTCAGTTCGAGCAGCACCGGCACTTTGACGTCATCGGCTGCGACAGCGGCAAGCGTTATCGCATCCACTACGGTACTGCGGCCAATGTCCACGAGATCGACGCGTCAGGCAATGCAACGATGGGGTGGTGCTTCGTCCCGTCAGGCTTCCTGGTGCCCGGCGACGTCATGCTGGCGCAGAAGATCGCGCTCGAGACGGACGAGAAGGGGGCGCTGGCGCTCGCCAACCGGTTTCCGCCGGCGACGCATTCAGAGCATTTTTACCGGCGTCCGTTCTAGGCTACCGGGATCGCCGGTCAGAAGTGGGTGGTGCGATAAGCGTCCACCGCATGCGCCGCGAAGACGCCGATGCTGCAAAGCACGAGGAGGGCTGAGATCAACTCGATCATAGCTCATCCTCCCCGAGCGGCTGGGCGACGAGATGTTGGCAGCAGGCATATTCGCTGATCAGGTCGAGGAAGAATTGCATGACGCACGTCCCTGTATGATTTTGACAACCAGATAACCGGCCGTCTGTTTCAGGCGTGTTTCGTCGAGATAGGAAAGGGGTTTCGCGGGGAACCGGGACCTGGCCTGCAGGCCGCCGAACCGCTACATCCCCGTCACCGATCCATCCTCTGGCCGTGCGCAATGCGCGCGCGGCATGTCACATTTCGAGGCAAAATCATGGCTCAGGTCGCCTGGTTCGACGATCTCACCCTGGGGATGCGCTTCAAATCCCCCGAGGTCGTGGTCAGCGAAGCCGACATTAAGCGGTTTGCCGCCGAGTTCGACCCGCAGCCGATGCATCTCGATCATGAGGCCGCCAAGGACACCCTGTTCAAGGGGCTGGCTGCCTCGGGTTGGCACACCGCGGCGATCGCCATGAACCTTGCGATCCAGACCCGCCCCTTCGGCCCGCACCCGCTGATCGGAGCCGGTGTCGACGGGCTGCGCTGGACCATTCCGGTGCGGCCGAATGACCGGCTGCATCTGGTCGGCGAGGTCATGAGCCTGACGCCGTCGAAGTCGAAGCCGCAGGGCATCGCCATGGTCAAATGGACGATGTTCAACCAGAACGGCGAGGAGGTTTACACCTTCACCCCGATCGCGATTGTGCCGCGGCGGGCGTAGGGAGCGCGCATTTCGCCACCGGCTGCGTCGAGCCGGCCCTTGCGGCCTTCCAGGAGAGATGGTCAGCTTGGCGTGGGGAAAACGCTGGAGGCTGACATGAAACGATTCTGCCTTGCCGCTGGACTATTCGCCGGGGCCTTGATCGCCGGGCCTGCGCTCGCGCAACAATCCAAGGTCGGTGACTGGACCATCGAGAAACGCAGCCAGGACACCCATTGCAACGCCAGCCGCGGCTACAAGGACAAGGACGACGAGAACCGTGACTACGTCATCGTCATCACCTACTCGGACAAGGCCATCGTCATCGTGATGATCTATGACGGCTGGGAGTGGGACAAGGTCGGCGAGATCCTGCGCGCCGACGTCGGCACCGACGATGCCGACATCATGTCGAAGGCGAAGTGGGAGGTCATGGACAAGACCACCGTGCGCGGCATCTTCGAATACGATCAGTCCATCATGGACCGCCTGTCGAAAGCCAAGCGTCTGACGCTGGACTTCGAGGACGATGACGACGACAGCATCGAGATGCAGATCCCGCGCGCCGGCGAGGCGCTCGCCGCGCTGAAGTTCTGCGAGGAGAACCGGAAATAGAGATCCGTGCCCTCAGGCGCGGTCGATTGAGCAGGCAGCGAGCGGACGCGTGATATCAGGCTCACAGTCCGCCCGCTGTTCGCTTTTATCCTAGTCTTTGGCGAAAACGTCCAAGCCGCACCCTGCGGTTGACGTTACGCAAGGACGATGTTCGATATTCCAGCATTTTTATCTTACGTTTTTGCTTCGTCCCCGGCGTCGTTCGTCCGATGACAATGCTGGAGGCGAACAGGTTCTCCGCGCTCGTCGGCGAGATCTACGATGCAGCGGTCGACCCAGCGCAGCGCGGTGCCGCGCTGGAGCAGGTCGCGGGGTTCGTCGGCGGCTCCGCCGTGACCATTCTCTCGCGGGATGCCGCCAGGCTCTCGCTCGAGATCCACCAGCACTACGGAACGGATTCCCGTTTCCGCGAGCTCTATCGTGACAGGTTTGTCGAGCTCGATCCGCTGCTCGATCGCCACCTTGATCTTGCTGTCGAACGGACCGTCGGCGTGGCCGACGTCATGCCCTATTCGGACTTCGTGGCGACCAGCTTCTACCGGGAATGGGTGGAACCGCAGGGCGCGGTCGACCTCGCGACCGTCACGCTCGAGCGGTCGACTGCACGCACGACGATTCTTCAGGTCATGCGCAGCCGGTCGCGTGGAAACGTCGATGATGCGATGCGCGAGCGCATGCGGTTGATTGCGCCGCACATCCAGCGTTCCCGCGTCATGAGCAAGCAGATCAGGGCCCGCTCGCACACCGTCGCCGATCTTGCGGAGGTCCTTGATCGCCTCAGCACCGCAATCTGCCTGTTCGATGCGGAGGGACGGGTTGTCCACGCCAATGCGGCTTGTCGCAAAATGCTCGCTGACGGCGGTCTGCTCGCGATCGTCGGCGATCGCATCGTGGCCCGCAACACCCAAGCCGACAAAATATTCCGCAGTATGTTCGATGTTGCCGCCAACAGCGGAATCGGCCCGGCCGAGCGCCGCAGGATCGAAATCATGACGTCGACCGACGGTCAGCACTACCTGGCTCACGCCTTTCCGCTGACGCACGAACGCAGCCTGCAACGCGACGGGGTCGCGACGGTGCTGTTCCTGCAAAAGGCTGCGATGGCCGCCCGGCTCGCAACGGAGGCGATCTCTGCTGCATTCAGGCTGACACCGTCTGAGATCCGTGTGTTGACGGCCATCATCGAGGTCGGTGGAGTTCCCGATGTCGCGGCAAAGCTCGGAATTGCCGAGACCACGGTGAAGACCCATCTCGGCCGTCTGTTCGAGAAGACCGGCGCGGGCAGGCAGGCCGATCTCGTGAAGATCGCGGCAGGCTTTGCTGCTCCGTTCGTTCAGGCGACCGGCCCTGACGACGCCGTGTGATCCAATTCATATTGTGCCCGACGAAATTGCGCGATCTCATTCCATTGTGAAGGCGAGGCGACACGCGTCCTCCGAACGTATGACGCGTGTCATTTGACACTTTCGTATGGAACGTTTCCTGAAATGAGAAGGGCAATGCGCGCCACAACGATAATGCGCGATGGCACCGGATACGGGTGCGGGGAAACAACAGCGCGTGGCCGAGCCTGCTCTTCGGTTGGAGAGATTGCAGTGAGCAGCAAGGATCAGTCTTCCATTCTCAACGTGTCGACAAACGGCGTTCCCGAAAACGAACGTCTCGCGCTGCTGCGCGAATTCTATCGCTGCGGGGTGGTCAAAGCCGAGGTTGATCCGAACGAAGGGCAGCCGCTCGACGCGAGCTTCAACTGCTACGCCGTGCCGGAAGCGCAATTGATGACGGGAAAGTTGTCGGGAGCTCGACTCATCAGGACGAAGGAACTGGTTGTCGACGGTGACGACAGTCTTGCCCTGGTCGTGGTTCGATCCGGAGCCGTCGGGATATCTGCGCGAGGTCGCGACCTGCTGCTCGGTCCTGGAGAAGCTGTCTTGGCCAGCGCCGAGGATACGGTGGTGCTCGAGCGGCATCTGGCCGGCGATTGCTTCTCGCTTCGCGTGCCGCGGCGCATTCTCGCGCCGATGATCATGGATGTCGACGACGCGGTCATGCGCATCATCCGGGACCGGCCCAGCGAGATCAGGGTGCTCGTCGACTACGCGACCTCGCTGGTTCGGGAGAACGGGTTTGCGACGCCGGCGTTGCGCCAACTGGGTGTCGGACATTTGCATGATCTCCTGGCTCTCGTGCTCGGTCCCACCGACGACATCAGGGAAAGCGCTGGTCGGGGTGGCGCGAAGGCCGCCCGCTTGCGCAAGGCCAAATTCATGATCGTCAACAATTGCTGGCGGCAGGACTTGTCGGTCGCCGGCGTCGCGCAGGAGCTCGGCGTCACGCCACGCTACCTCCAACGCCTGTTCGAAGCCGACGGCAAGACATTCTCTTCCTTCCTGATCGAGCAGCGCCTGAAGCGAGCCCATCGCATGTTGCGGGAACCGGAGTTCGCCGAGCGTCCGGTCTCGTCGATCGCCTACGACGTCGGCTTCGGCGATCTCTCCTATTTCAATCGCTCCTTTCGACGGGCCTACGGCGCGACGCCGAGCAACGTCAGGAGCGGCGCGGCGGAGTGAGCTCTTCCCGGCGAATTTGAGCGACCTGCCGTTTTTTCGAGCGCAAGCAGGGAATTTTTCACATGATCCTTGATCGTGGAATCATGACTGTTGCGGGAGTGTTGGGCAGGGGTGTCGTTGTTGCTGACGTGCTCTGCGGCACGCCGGTGCCGTATTCCGCCGACTACGTATTCCGGCGCGTGGAGTAGATATGCGCCGATTCTTCTTCGACCTCTTGGTCGGCAATGTCGTGAAGATCGATCCGGGTGGCATGGTGTTCGAGAATGCGCGGGCGACATTCGTCGTCGCCGATGAGATGGCAAAGCATCTCTTCGTCTGGCGCGATGATCTGCGCGATCGCGATGCCTGGATCCGCGTCAGGAATGACGGCGGCCGCGAGATATATCGCGCCGCGGTCTGGGCAGAGAGCGCGGAGAAGGCGGGCTGGGACCAGGCATAGTTCCTGCCGGCGGTGTCGCAACTCTGCATCAGTCGCAGCCGAAAGGGCCTCAGTTCGTTTTGAGCCGAAACCCAGTCGCATTAGTCCAAGTCGGATGATGGGCGTCCTTCTACCTTGGCGATCAGCGATTCACGGATCGCGGCGTCGGCCTCCTCCGATCGGAGGAGGGCGATCGCAACAGGCTGCACGCGCGTCGCGTGGCAGGCTTCGTTTGGGGAATGAAATGAAACGAAGGCTTCTTATGACCGTCAGCCCCCGCGTGCTGCGGATCCCGGTGTCCGCGCTGCTGCTGGCGCCATGGATCATGACTGAGCGCGCGGAAGCTGCCTGCACGCCGCCGTCACCGGTCAATGATGCGGTCGTCACCTGCTCCGGAACGGTAACCAATGCGAACGGGACGATCGGCTATGGATCGGCAACCGACACCGGCAACACGATCAACGTGACCTCAGGCACATTCTTGAACGGCACGACCTCCGGCGTCACGCTTAACCGGGGCGCCATCAACAATGCCGGCGCCATCCTCGGCGGCACCGCGGCGTCGAATGACGCCACCGGAATTGCGGCCGGTGGGGACCTCGACCTGAAGAACACCGGAGATCGCGTTCAGGCAGCAGGGACAAATGGTATCGCCATCAGCAGCTCTGGTACGGTGAACATTGAGAATGCAGCAGGCATCTTCGCGATCGGCACAGGTGGAATCGCGATCCAGGCAAACATTGTCAACCTGGCGACCAACTCCGGCCAAGTCGATGGACTCCGGTTTGGAATCTTTGCAACGACCTCCGTTGTGGTCAACAACACCAGCTCCGGGTCAGTCTTCGCAGACGGAACGAACGGCGCAGCGATCACGACATCCGGTAGCGTCCTCATCAACAACGCCAACTCCGTTTTCGCAACATCGAGCGGCAGCGTGGCAATTCGCGCCGGCACCGTGACTGTCGCTAGCAACACCGGCACAATCGCGGGAGGCTTGGCCGGCATCTCCTCCGCCGGGGCGGCCACGATCAACAACGGCGCTTCTGGCGAAATTGAATCCACCCTCGCGAACAGCGTCGCCATATCGAGCGGGAGCGCTGTCACGGTTGCCAACGCCGGCGAGGTTATTGGCAACGCGGTGGGAAGCCGGGGCATCGCAGCGAATACCGTCGTGGTATCCTCGAATTCCGGAAGGATAGAAGCCGGAGCGCAAGGCGTCTTTGCCAATACGGCAACGGTGACGAACGGCAGCGGTGGCACCATACAGGCGCTCGACCAGAACGGATCCGCCGTCAATGCGCTGATCGCGAACGTCTCGAATGCCGGACAGATCCTGGCATTGAACGGCGGCGGCTTCGCTATCCTCGCCGGAACGGTGAACGTGACGGCCAACACCGGCACGATCTCAGGCGAGTTCAATGCGATCCGATCGCCGTCAGGTTCCGTGACGGTCAACAACAACGGTGGCACAATCCAGAGTACGAACTTCAATTCCACCGCGGTGTTCGCCAAAACGGACGCGACCATCGTCAATGCGGGCACGATCAAGGGCGGTGCAGGCGGCGGAATCGGAATCCGCGCCGATGGCACGGCGACGGTCGACAACGCCGCCGGCGGGCTGATCTCCGGCGGCCAATTCGGCATCAGTGCCGTCGACGTCAAGCTCAACAATGCCGGCATCGTGGAATCGAGCTTTGCGGCCGCTGGCGTCGATGCCCGGACAGCCGAGATCACCAATTCCGGCATGATCCGAGCGAATGACGGCGCCGCAATTCAAGCGTTCGATGCGCTGACGCTGAGCAATTCCGGAACGATCACCGGTGCACCGGCCGCGGAGGCCATTTCCGTTCGGGGAACCGCTGCGATCAACAATGCGGGCATCATCTCCACGGGCGTGCGCGGTGTGTCGGTCGATGGCGCCGCAACCATCGTCAACTCGGGTTCGATCTCCGGTGAAACCGGTGTGCAGGTGCGGGGCGGGGCTGAGATCGCGAACTCCGGCACGATTACCGGAACCGGCGGCACGGCGATCAAGCTCTCCGCCAACGCGGATACGCTGACGCTGCGGCCGGGATCGAAGATCAACGGCGTGGTCGATTTCGGCTTCGGCAACGACGTCGTCAACGTCGATTTCGGAGTGCGCAGCAGGGTATCGTCGCTGACAACGATCGACCTGCCGACCTTCATCAATTTCGACGGCACGATCAACACCATCACCTCGGGATTCAATGGTCCGTCAGTCGTCTCCGGAACGACGCTGGCAACCCTCGACCCCACTGCGCTCGCCCAGACGGACCGCACGCTGATGGACTTCACCGGCGGTGTGTCCTCGCTGGTGCAGGGCCGCTTGAGCGGCGCTGGGTCCGGCGCGAACAACATGATGGCGATGGCCTTTGCGCCAGATACCGCGCAGGCCGGCCCTTTCACCAAGGCACCGAAGAGTCTCTGGACCGATCCGGCGCCGATCACGGTCTGGGCCAACAGCTTTGGCGGTCAGCGCATCCAGGACGAAACCGCCGCTACCCTGCGCGCGACCTCGACCGCGTGGGGCGGTGCGATCGGCCTCGACCGCAAGGTGCAGCCGAACTGGCTGGTCGGCGCCTTCCTCGGCGGCGGGCAGGGCGGCCTCTCGGTCGACCTCAACTCGCAGTCGGTCGACACCGTTTATGTCTTTGCCGGCGCCTACAGCCGCTTCGAATGGGCCGCGCAGTTCTTCGATTTCACGCTCCAAGGCGGCAATGCCGACAACAAATCGCGGCGGCTGGTGCTCAACAATGCCGCGGTCGGCGGCATGGAGACGGCGACCGCCAGTTACAGCGGCTGGTACATCAGCCCCGAACTCGCCTATGGCTACAAGCTCGATATCGGCAACGGCTATCTGCTGACGCCGACGGTGCGGCTGCGCTACGTCGCGGGCCGGTTCGACGGCTATAGCGAGGCCGGCTCGGCGCAAGGCTTGTCGGTCGGCAGCCGCACGCTCCAGGATCTTGAGGAGCGCGGCGAGGTCGATCTCTCCAGGGTGACACGCTTCGACGGCGGCGCGCTCACGGCGAACGTCCACGGCGGCGTGATCGCGCTCCAGCGCGTCGGCGACACCGGCATCAACACGGTGCTGCTCGGGCAGAACCTGTCCTTCGACACGCCGGGCAGCCGAAGCACGATCGGCGCGGTGGCGGGCTTCGGCCTCGACTATCGCACGACCAGGAACGTATCCGTGTTCGGTGCCGTGGAGGGCATGGTGATGTTCGACCAGAGCCGCACCGGAACCGCGAAAGGGGGCCTACGCGTCGCGTTCTGAGCCGGCATCAGCCCTGGCGGCCTGAACGCGGCGCTTGCCGGCCGGGCTCCATCCGCCCGGCCGGCGCATCCTCCGATCGGAGGATGCCGCATGCGGGGGTTGTGATAGCTTGGTGATCGCTGTCTGAGTTGAACCTTTTGCTTCTGTGATAGACTCACCTAGGCCGCCGGGCATGAAGAACATTTCGCTATCGCCTGTTTGACCATTGGCTCTTTCGATGCCCCGACCTCCAAAACAGTCCGATTTGATCGAGCGCATCTATGATGCCGGTCTCGATCCTGGGTTGTGGGGCGACGTGGTCGTCATGCTCAATGGGTTCATTGGCAGCCGGGCCTGCGGTCTGATTTCGAAGGATCCGATCAGCAAGTCCGGTGCGACGCATTATTATTGCGGGGTCGATCCGCACTACATCCAGCTCTATGCGGAAACCTACGCCCGGTACGATCCCCTCGCCAGGCTTCCCCGCTATGGCGAGGTGCGCAACATCCCGGACCTCGTGAATTTCGAGGAATATCGCCGTGGCCGCTTCTATCAGGAATGGCTGCGCCCACAGGGCTGCGCCGATGTCGCCAACGTGGTTCTGGAGCAGTCGCAGTCGTCGTGTCCGATGTTGCTGACCGTGATTCCGGGCAAGGAGATGCTCGACGCGGTGCAGCGGGCGAGGATTCAGGCCGTCGTCTCGCATGCGAGCCGGGCCCTGGTGATCAATCGAGCGATCGAGCGAAAGCAGCAGCGCGCGACCGCGCTCGCTGACGTCGTGGATCAACTGAATGCAGGCCTCATCCTGCTCGATGCGGCCTGCAATATCGTCCACGGCAATCCGGCCGCGGATACGTTGCTCGCCGCCGACGACGTCCTGCGATCGGTTTCGGGGCGGCTCGTGGCAAGATCGTCCGCAGCGAATTCCGTTCTGCGCGCGACCTTTCGTGACGCGGGAGAGGTTGCCCTGGCGGCGGCCTCGGGGCAGAAAATTCCGCTGATGTCGCACGACGGTTCGTACTACATCGCGCAAATCGTCGCGCTGCCCTCGCTGCTGCGTAACGGAGGGGAATCGGCTGGCGGCGCCATCGGAGCCCTGTTTGTCTGGAAGGCCGAGGTCGACAGTCAGTCGTGCGCCGGCCTGATCGACCGTACGTTCGGATTGACGCCTGCGGAGCTTAGGGTTCTGCAATCCATCGTCGAGGTCGGCGGCGTTCCGGAGACCGCGATCGCGCTCGGCATCGCGGAGACGACGGTGAAGACGCATCTGCATCGCGTCTTCGCCAAGACGGGTGTTTCGCGTCAGGCCGACCTCGTCAAGCTCGCGGCCGGGTTTTCCAATCCGCTCGTCCACTGACGCATCAGGGCGCTGAAGCAAGCATCAGCGCGTCGCCTTCAAATTCATCATCAGAATGTTATTGCGCGTCATTCGTTTGGGTGACGCGATTTGCTGCGTTCTCTCCTACCAGAACGCACACGATTTCTTGTTCGTCGCGCTCGAGCTTCGTGTGAAGCAACTCACAGCGCGCGGACGTGAAGTCCATCAATCTCGCTTGCAGGTTGAAAGGAGGTTGTCATGCCAACACCGTTGCGGAGCCTGGTTTGGACGTTCCACGGCGTTGCCAATCGCATGCTCGCAGGGCTGCATCAGCAGCGTGCGATCGAGGCGCGGCGCGTGTTGCGGCGCTATCGCCATCTCCTGGAAACGCAGCACGAAACATTGCCTTTGAACGAAATCGATTCTGTCTGCAGCGAAGAGGAATTTATAGAAAATGCCCACCGATCTGATGCGCACCAGCGTTCGGCCAGTCGCCGCAGTCTCGAGCACACGTAACCTCAATAGTGTCGCGCTGGCTCTCACCGCGGCCCTCGTCACGCTTCAACTCGCCGGTCTTGTCATGCTGGAGCGAGCTCACGCGCATGCCATGCAGGTGTCGTTTCCGCGCGAGCCTGCGGCGTGCGCGGACAGCACCGTAGCGCCCGTATCCCAGATTCCTTACGACTGAGCGGAGGGCGGACCATGCCTGACGTCGCGACCCTCCTGCTGCTCAGCGTTGCCGTGTTCGCCGGAGCCTTCGTCTCGGGGCTCTCCGGCTTCGCATTCTCGGCGGTGGCGGGCGCGGTCTTGCTGCGCGTGTTCCAGCCGCTGGAGGCGGTGCCGCTGATGATGGCGTGCAGCATCGGCGTGCAGGCAACCAATCTGTGGGCGCTTCGGCGCAGCATCCGCTGGGAGGGAAGCCTCCTGTTGATCGTCGGTGGACTGATCGGCGTTCCCATCGCGGTCTCGCTGTTGCAATCGACCGATACGCATCTGCTCCGGCGCGGCTTCGGCATCGTCGTGTCCCTCTATGCCGGCTACATGCTGCTGCGACCGACGCTGGTGACGGCCAGCGAGGCAGTCGGCCGGCACTGGGTTGCGCTGATCGGATTCGGAGGAGGGCTCGTCGGCGGGCTCACCGCCATGCCTGGCGCGATCCCGACGATCTGGTGCGACATGCGCGGCATGCCCAAGAGCGAGCAGCGCGGCCTGGTGCAGCCGTTCATTGCGGCGATGCAGGTCTTTGCGATCGCCCTGCTGGTCGGACACCAGGACCTCTCGTCAAAGGTCTTCGTCGACCTCGCCGTCAGCCTGCCTGCGTTGTTTGCCGGATCCGCGCTCGGCGTGATCGCGTTTCACCGGGTCAACGAGACGGTCTTTCGCAAGACCGTGCTCGTGCTGTTGTTGATCTCCGGGATATCCCTGATCTAGTGGCCGGGATTGGTGACTGAGCCCTGAACTGGCGCGGCGCTGGTGTCGCTGGTGTGATGCACCAGCGGCTTCATGCCGGTGATGGTTCGCAGCAGCACATAGAACACCGGCGTCAGGAACAGGCCGAACACGGTGACGCCGATCATGCCGGAGAACACGGCAACGCCCATCGCGCGCCGCATTTCGGAACCTGCGCCGGTCGAGAGCACCAGCGGCAGCACGCCCATGATGAACGCCATCGAGGTCATCAGGATCGGACGCAGGCGCAGCCGGCTCGCCTCGATCGCGGCCCGGATCGGCGTGCGGCCGGCGAATTCGAGCTCGCGCGCGAATTCGACGATCAGGATCGCGTTCTTGGCCGAGAGTCCCACGAGCACGATCAGGCCGATCTGGGTGAAGACGTTGTTGTCACCCTTCGAGAGCCAGACGCCGAACATCGCAGCCAACAGGCCCATCGGCACGATCATGATGATTGAGAGCGGCAGGGTCAGGCTCTCATAGAGCGCGGCTAGCACCAGGAACACCAGCAGGATCGCCAGCGGAAACACCCAGAGCCCGGAATTGCCGGCGATGAATTCCTGATAGGTCAGGTCGGTCCATTCGAAGGCGAAGCCGGGTGGCAGCACCTCCGCCGCGATCCGCGTCGCTGCTTCCTGCGCCTGGCCGGACGAATAGCCCGGCGCGGCCGCCGCGTTGATGTCGGACGACAGAAAACCGTTATAGCGGATCGCGCGCTCCGGACCCGCGCTCTGGCGGATCGTGAGCAGCGCCGACAATGGCACCATGTCGCCCGAGGATGAACGCACCTTCAACTGCCTGATGTCGTCGGCCCGGGCGCGGAACGGCGCATCGGCCTGGACATAGACGGAGTAGGTGCGGCCAAACTTGTTGAAGTCGTTGACGTAGTAGGACCCGAGGTAAATCTGCAGCGTGTTGAAGACCTCGGTCACCGGCACGCCAAGCTGCAACGCCTTGGTGCGGTCGATGTCCGCGAACAGCTGGGGCACGTTGACCTGGAAGCTCGAGAACACGCCGGCGATCTCCGGCGCCTTCTGCATCGCCGCCATGAACGCCTTGGTCGCGTCGTTCAGGGCTTCATAGCCCAAGCCGGCGCGGTCCTCGATCTGGAGCTTGAAGCCGCCGATGGTGCCGAGACCGTTGACCGGCGGCGGCGGGAACATGGCGATGAAGGCTTCCTGGATGCCGGCATATTTCTTGTTCAGCTCGGCCGCGAGCGCGGGGCCGCTGAGTGAGGGATCCTTGCGCTCATCGAACGGTTTCAGCGTCGAGAACACGATGCCGGCGTTGGAGGAGTTGGTGAAGCCGGAGATCGACAGGCCCGGGAAGGCGACCGAGCTCTCGACACCGGGCTGGGTCAGGGCGATGTCGCTCATCTTGCGGATCACCTCTTCGGTGCGGTCGAGCGTCGCGCCGTCGGGCAGCCGCGAGAAGCCGACCAGATATTGCTTGTCCTGGCCCGGCACGAATCCACCAGGCACTTGCTGGAACAGGAAGGCGGTGATGCCGACGAGGACGACGTAGAGACCCATCACCGCGGCCTTGCCGGAGATCACCTTGGTGACGGTGCCGCTGTAGCTGTTCGAGGAGTAGGTGAACGCCTGATTGAAGCGGCGGAAGAACCAGCCGAGGCTCTTCTCCATGATGATCGTCAGCCGGTCCTTCGGCTCGTCGTGACCCTTCAGCAGCAGCGCCGACAGGGCCGGTGACAGCGTCAGCGAGTTGACGGCCGAGATCACGGTCGAGATCGCAATCGTCAGCGCGAACTGCTTGTAGAACTGCCCCGTCAAGCCTGAGATGAATGCGAGGGGCACGAACACGGCGATCAGCACCATCGCAATCGCGATGATCGGTCCCGACACCTCGCGCATCGCCTGATAGGTGGCATCGCGCGGAGACAGCCCGCCCTCGATGTTGCGCTCGACGTTCTCGACCACGACGATGGCGTCGTCGACCACGATGCCGATCGCGAGCACCAGGCCAAACAGGCTCAGCGCGTTGATGGAGAAGCCGAACACGTGCATGACCGCAAACGTGCCGACGATCGACACGGGCACAGCGAGCAGGGGGATGATCGAGGCGCGCCAGGTCTGCAGGAACAGGATGACGACCAGCACCACCAGCGCGATTGCCTCCAGCAGCGTATGGATCACGGCCTCGATCGAGGAGCGCACGAACTGGGTGGGGTCGTAGACGATCTGATAGGACACGCCCTCCGGCATGTTTTTCTTGATCTCGGCCATGGTGGCGCGGACGTGGTCGGAAATCTCGAGCGCATTGGAGCCCGGTGCCTGGAAGATCGGGATCGCCACCGCCTGCTTGTTGTCGAGCAGCGAGCGCAGGCCGTATTCGGAGGCGCCGAGCTCGATGCGGGCGACGTCGCGCAAGCGCACGACCTCGCCGCGCGTGCCGGTCTTGACCACGATGTCGCCGAACTGCTCCTCGTTGGCGAGCCTGCCCTCCGCGTTGACGGAGAGCTGCAGGTCGATGCCCTTGACGTTCGGCGACGAGCCGACCACGCCGGCGGCGGCCTCGACGTTCTGCGCCTGGATTGCCTTGACGATGTCGCTCGCGGTCAGGCCATGCTCGGCCGCCTTCTGCGGATCGACCCAGACCCGCATCGAATAGTCGCCGGCGCCGTAGAGCTGGACGTCGCCGACGCCGTCGATGCGCGCGAGGCGGTCCTTGACGTTGAGCACCGCATAATTGCGCAAATACGTCATGTCGTAACGGTTGTTCGGCGACAACAGATGCACCACCATGGTGAGGTCCGGCGAAGACTTCTTGGTGATGATGCCGAGCTGGCGCACCACGGCCGGCAGGCGCGGCTCGGCCTGCTGCACGCGGTTCTGCACCAGCTGCGTCGCCTTGTCGGGGTCGGTGCCGAGGCGGAACGTCACCGTCAGCGTCATCGCGCCGTCGGTGGTCGCCTGGCTCGACATGTAGAGCATGCCTTCGACGCCGTTGATCTGCTCCTCGATCGGCGTCGCCACCGTCTCCGCGATCACCTTGGGATTGGCGCCGGGATAGGTTGCACGCACGAGCACCGAGGGCGGCACGACATCGGGATATTCCGAGATCGGCATCGCGAACAGCGAGATCAGTCCGGCGAGGAAGATCAGCACCGACAGCACGCCGGCGAAGATCGGACGATCAATGAAGAACTTTGAGAGATTCATGGCTTTGCCCCTGGGCAATATCTTTCTCGTCTCCACACAGCTCCGCCCTCATTCCGGGGCGCGCGAAGCGCGAACCCGGAATCCAGAGGTGATGTGCTCTGAGCCTCGTTACTTCGAGACTCTCAGGTGCGCTATTGCGCACCGTAGTTCGCGCTACGCGTGCCCCGGAATGACGGTGACTAGCGTTGCACCACGTCCTGGTTGCTGTGGTTGGAGGCCTGCTGTCCGCGCGCACCCATCGCGGCCACTTCCATCTTGAGGAGAGCGCCCGGACGCACGCGCTGCAGACCGTTGACGACGATGCGATCGCCGGGCTTCAGACCCGCGGTGACGATGCGCAGGCCGTCGACCGCGCCGCCGAGCGTGATCGGCCGGTAGACCGCACGGCTGTCATCGCCAACAGCCATCACGAACTTCTTGTCCTGGTCGGTGCCGATCGCGCGCTCGTCGATCATCACCAGCGTCTGCTGCTTCGGCTGGCCCATCCGCACGCGGGCGAATTGGCCGGGGATCAGACGCCCGTCGTCGTTCTGAAAAACAGCGCGCACACGAATGGTGCCACTCTGGCCGTTGACCTGGTTGTCGATGAGCTGGATGTGCCCCTTGGCGGAGAGACCGCCTGAGGTCGCCATTTCCACCGGGATCTGATCGAGATTGCCGCGCTTTCCTGACGCCTCCGCGATCGAGTTCAGTGCGCGCAGCACGACCTCTTCATCGGCGTCGAAGGAGGCGTAGATCGGATTGACCGAGACCAGCGAGGTCAGAACGGGAGAGGCGGTGCCGGCGGCAACGAGATTGCCGACGGTGATTTCGATCTTGCCGACGCGGCCGTCCACGGGCGCGCGCACCTCGGTGTAGTCGAGATTGAGCTTCGCGGTCTGCAGAGTCGCCTCGGCCGCCTTCACATTGGCGATCGCTTCACGATTGGCATTGTCGCGCTGGTCGTAGTCGCGCCGCGTGACCACGGCATTGCCGACCAGTTGCGCGCCGCGCTCGAGCTCGCCCTGGGTGAAGACGACGCGCGCTTTCGCGGCCTCGAGCTGCGCGTTGGCCTTGTCGACCTCGGCCTCGTAAGGCGCCGGATCGATCTTGAACAGGACGTCACCGGCCTTCACCAGTGCACCCTCGGTAAAATTGGTCGCGAGGATCGCGCCGGCAACGCGCGGCCGAAGCTCGACGCGGTTGATGGCCTCGAGCCGGCCGGAGAAATCGTCCCACAGCACGGTCTGCCTTGGTTCGATCAGCGCGACGGTGACGGGAACGGCCTGTTCGGCTGCCGCCGCCGTTGCGGTCGCCTGCGCGGCGCGAAAATAATGGCCGGTCGCGATCGAGCCGGCCACGGCGAGGGCGCCCACAACAGCAACGCCGCTGAGAAGTCGGCGGATCCGGCCGGGACGAGAGGGTGTTTGGGTGGGGGGCATTTGCGCGCTCCAGATATGTAGTGTTTACTACAGATGTGGAGCTGGATACCGCAGCGCAAGATACTTATGTACCGTTCGCTAAGAAAATTGTACCCGCTTACCGCAAGATTGGGAAGGCGGAAGAGAAAAGAAAGATAGAACAAATAGATAGGACCAGGCGTTAGATCGAGGGACGACGCCGAATCCAAGGAGGATAGTGGCATGGGCATGGGACGCCCCCGCGAATTCGACGCTGATGTCGCGTTGGATCGGGCGATGGAAGTGTTTTGGCGCCATGGCTATGAGGGCGCCACGATCGCCCAGCTCACGGAGGCCATGGGTATCAACCCGCCGAGCCTTTATGCCTGCTTCGGCAACAAGGAAGGCCTGCTCAAGGCCGCGCTCGACCGCTACACCAAACTGCGTGGCGCGTGGATGGACGAAGTGGTGTCCGCACCGACCGCCCGCGAAGTCGCCGAGCGGATGCTGATGGGCATCGCCGAGAAGCAGACCGATCCCGCCAATCCGCCGGGCTGCCTGCTCGTGCAAGGCGGCATCGCCACCGGTGCCGGCTCCGAAAACGTCCCTTTCGAACTCGCAGCGCGCCGCGCCCAGAACGAAGAGCAACTGCGCGAGCGCTTTGTCCGGGCCAAGGCAGAGGGCGATCTCAAGGACACGTCAGATCCCGCAGCACTCGCGCGTTATGTCTCGGCGGTCTCAGTCGGCATGGGCGTGATGGCCTCCTCAGGCTCTGATCGCGAAGCGCTGCGGCAGGTGGCTGATGTCGCGGTGCAGGCCGTGGAGGCGCAGTCGGAGCGGGACCAGGCTGTGAACTCGTTAAGCGGCAGGCCGCCTAATGTCCGCTGAAACTCTAACAGCCGCGGAAAAGCGGCATTCTCCCGATGTCGCTCAAGGGCCGATTCCGGACTCATGCACCGCAGCAAGCGAGGTGGTCTATCCGATTACCTCGTCCGCGCGAGCAACTAAATCGGGAGGCAATTGTAAGCCAAGTTGCCGAGCTGCTTTTTGGTTTACGACCAACTCAAACTCGGTTGGAGCTTGAACGGGCAGTTCGGCGGGATCAGCGCCGCGCAGAATCCGATCAACGTACGACACCGCACCATCGAATATCTTTATGAAGTAGACGCCGTACGAAATTAGGCCGTCAGCGTCGCAGAAGGAACGGAGTGGATATATTGCTGGAATGCGGTATTGGCGGACCAAGGCCGTAAAACGATCTGGTTGTGAACTCGTGAATGCATCAGGCAAGAAAATGAGGCCGCTATCGGGCTTGTCTTTAAAGGAAACGATCAAACGCTCTATGTCGGATTCTCCGCCGCTGGGCGTTTCCACTGACGCGATTCCTGATGCGCGCGCGGTCCTGTCAATCGATTCGCGGAATGCCGCGGAATTGTTTCCGGGTTCAGGATTGTAGACGAGCCCGATGTGCTGGATGTTCGGCGCAATCTCCTTCAGGAGAGAAACCCACTTGCCACCCAAGCTCGGCTCAAATGGTGTGAAGCCCGTCACGTTGTGGCCCGGTCTGGAAAAGCTATCAACGTAATGCATTCCCACCGGATCACTGACCATGGCAAAGACAGTACGAAGCGTTGAGCCCTCAGCTTGAAGTGCCGCCATGGACGTATTGGTCAATGCAAACAGCACATCCGGCTTCAGGGAGATCAGCTCGCGGGCATAACGATGCGCCAGATCAGTATTTCCGTTGTATATTCGGCTTTCAATCATGAGATTATCGCCAAGCTTCCAGCCACGTTGTTTGAGGCTATCTTCAAGAAACTTCTTTGTAATTTCTCCTACAAGCAGTGCACCTACACGACGGACTTTATCTTGAGCCATTGTGTGAGTGGCTACTGCGCCGAAGCCGGCGACAACACTGACAGCTTTCATGAAATCCCGTCGTTTCATGGCGCGCGCCCTCTAGTCTCCAGCTTCGCCAACAATATGATGCTGCCGAGAAGGAAGACAGCCACACATTGATCGATGCGAGTTCCGCTTCGGGTCAAAATGCGAAGAGCTCAGGTTGAGCAAATCCGGTCCGCCCTACGGCGATGAGCGAACCTCCGTCAGACGCGGCGCAACTTCGCTGACGGGCCAACAGACGATATGGCCAGCGTCCTGCCTGGATGGCACCGCAAACAAAAAAAGCCCCGGCGCAAGCCGGGACTTTCTTCGCTTCCCGGAGGAAGACGTTCAATCAGTACTTCGCAACCACCGGACCACCGAATTGATAGGCCGCGCCTACGCGCACGCTGTCAATGTCGAGGTTGCCCCAGTTCGCGCGCCAGCCGCAACCCGCGCAAGCTGCTGCCCCGTTGGCTAGGACGGCCGGTACGATGCCGCTCGCACCGTCAAATCCGTAGTGGAGGTATTCGACGCGAACCAGCCACTGCGGCGCAACTCGCCATTCGACGCCGGCGCCGGCGACCCAGCCGACTTGGTTTCGTGAGAAGGCAACGGCCGAGGTCCCAAAACACGTGGTGGCAGCGGCGCCCGGACATCCGAATCCGAACAGGCTGGCCGGATTCGTCGACGGGGTGAACACGGCAGAGTACTTGGTATCAGTAAAGGCCACACCGCCTGTGCCGTAGAGCAACACGTTGTCGCCAGCACCCACGACCATGCCGACGCGTCCTCGCAACGAAGCCAACCACTGGGTTGAGCTGTTTAACTGCATGTTCGTGCCCAACGGGGGGAAGTTGGCGGGCTGCCCCGTGAACGAGCCGACGACGGTTTGGGCGTCGCTTCCCGTCTTATTGTCCGTCCATGTTATATCGCCCTCGAAGCCAAACACCCACTTGTTCTGCTGCCAGTTGCAGCCTCCATAGCCGCCGCCCAAGACGCTGTCGCGCGACAAACCATGCGATGTGGGTAGAACGCCGTACCCCGCGATTCCCGCTCCGTTGATCGCAGGCGCTCCGAAGCCCGGTGAGGGGAACGCCGATGTGTCCCCGTTCTGATGAGCGTGGTACCAGCCGACGTCACCACCGATGTAACAGCCGGTCCAGCTTACAACGACCGGCGGCGGCAGTGGAGGCGCCTTGACGGCCATGTCAGCCGCGTATGTGGAGCCGACGCTTGCGATGATCATCGACGACGCGATCGCCGATTTAAGAGCAGCCTTCATGCAGACTTCCCCCTTAGAAATTATTGATAATGCAAATTCCAACGGCAGCGTAATTTGAGGACGTGCGATTGACGAGCGCAAACGCCGGTTCCATTTGGCTTACCAGCATTTTCCTCGACCGATGTTGCCGGATTGCAACCTCAAAGGGTCAGCATCGCTGATGCATTTCAAGTTGGTGCGCCAAGCTGCCCGGACTGCGTGAAATATTTTTCATGAGCGTAGCCGTCCGTTCGGACGACCTGGTCTCATTGGCTTGCGCAAGTATGCGGCGCTCCGCAGCGGTTGTGTGGGGTGTTCGTCCAGGATATTTCGGTGAGCCCGTTCGAGCCCCTTGTTGCCAAGTACACGCTCCAGCTCGCCGCCGGAGAGTGCAGCAAAGCAAGACGCCCCGATGTCAGCCATCGGAGCGTCATGAGCGAGAGAGCGTGGAGCTATTGGTTCTCAGGACACTTCGCTCAGAACGGGCGCCGCCGCTTCCTCCGTCTTCAGCTCCTCGAGGCTGCGATGCCTGGGCTCGATGCCAAGCGCCCAGACCGTGATGATCTGAATCACCAGCAGCCCGATCATCAGCGCCATCACGCCGGCAACGCCGCGCGATTCAAACAGCGACACAACGAGGAACGGTGTGACGATCGTGGCGCCGCGCCCCAGCGTATTGACGATGCCGGAGGCGCGCAGGCGAACCTCGGTCGGAAACAGCTCGGGAATGTAGATGCCGAACAGCAGGGCGACCAGGACGTAGATCGGCACGGTCAGCGCAAAGCCCACGGCCGGCAGCAGGATCGGATCCGAGATCATGGGATAGAGGATGCCCAGCGCCACCGAGACCAGCGACGCGCCGATGATGGTCGGCTTGCGACCCCAGCGGTCGGCTGTCAGCGCGCCGATCGCCGAGCCGATCGGCGCGCCCAGCGCCATCAGCAGCGAATAGCCGAACGAGGTCGCGATCGACAGACCCTGCTTGACGAAGAACACCGGAAGCCAGGTGACGAAGCCGTAGAGCAGGGTGTTGATGGTGATCAGGCAGACCGCACCGACGATCATCCGCGACAGCAGCGGTGCGGTGAACAGTGTGCCAAGATCGGCCGAGACCGGGGCCGATGTCGTGGCCGCTGGCGCAGGCACGGGCTGACCTTGCGCCGCCTCCCTCTCGATGGCCTGCATCAGCGCTTCGGCCTCCGCGGTCCGTCCCACCGCTTCCAGCCAGCGCGGCGATTCCGGCAGCGACTTGCGCATGTACCAGACCACGAGCGCGCCGATGCCGCCGAGCACGAACATGGAGCGCCAGCCGAATTGCGGCACCAGCACGGATGCGACCAGCAGCGCGACGGGCAGACCGGTGACGACGCACACGGTGGTGAAGCCGAGCCATTTGCCGCGGGTCCGCGCGGGCACGAACTCCGTCATCGTCGAATAGCCGACGACGTTCTCCGCGCCGAGCCCGACGCCCATCACGAAGCGGCAGGCAATCAGGAAGGCCATGTTTGGCGAGAATGCAGCAGCAAGGGAGGCAACGCCGAAAAGCAGCAAATTGAATTGATAGGTGAAGCGGCGCCCGTAACGGTCACCGAGAAAACCGGTGCCGAATGATCCCAGCATCATCCCGACGAAAGTCGCGGAGATGAAAACCGCGTTCTGGGCCAGCGTCGAGAAGCCCGTCTTCAGCGTCACGCTGAGCACGGTCCCGGCGATGTAAATGTCAAAACCATCGAAGAACATGCCGATGCCGATCAGCAGCATGATGCGACGGTGGAATGGCCCGATCGGCAGCCGATCAAGACGGCTGCCTGCGTTCACCGATGTCGACATTGACGCTCTCCCTTGACTGTTATTCTTGATGATGCGGCCCGCCTTCTCTGAGCGATCTGCCGCTTGTCGTTCTCTAGTTCAGCCGCTTCTGGTTGGCCGTGTCGCGATACCAGTCGAACGGCTGCTCGTGCGTGGCGACCATCACGCTCTTGGTGTTGAAATGGTCGTCGAAACTTTCGGTGCCGCATTCGCGGCCGATGCCGGAATCATCGACGCCGCCCCAGGGCGAAGCCGGATCGAGCCGATGATGATCGTTGACCCAGACGATGCCGGCCTTGACGGCAGCGGCGACGCGGTGGGCGCGCGCGACGTCCCGGGTGCGGATCGCGGCGGCGAGGCCGAAGGGCGAGTCGTTGGCAAGCCGCAGCGCATCGGCTTCGTCCTTGAACGGCGTCACCGAGGTGAAGGGACCGAACACCTCCTCCTGGAAGATGCGCATGTCGGAGGTGACGTCGGCGAAGACCGTCGGCTCGACGAAATAGCCAGCGTCGTGACCCGGCACCTTCGCGGCAACGCCGCCGGTGACGAGACGTGCACCGTCTTGGTGACCGTAGCCGGAATAGGCGAGCACGCGGTCACGCTGCCGGGCGGAAATCACGGGGCCAAGCTGGGTGTTGGCATCGAAGGGATCGCCGATGCGGATGGAGCGGGTCTTGGCCTGCAGCTTCTCGACGAACTCGTCGTAGATCGAGGCCTGCACGATATGGCGCGAGGCGCAGACGCAGGTCTGGCCGGCGCCGATGAAGGCACCGAACGCCGCGTAATTGACGGCGCGGTCGACGTCGAAATCGTCGAACACCATCACCGGCGTCTTGCCGCCAAGTTCCATGGTCTGATGCGCAAACACCCTTGCGGCCGCGCTGCCGGCGATGCGGCCGGCCTCGGTGCCGCCAGTCAGGACCAGCTTGTTGATGTCGCCGTGCTCGGCGAGCATCTTGCCGGCGCTTTGGCCGAGACCGAGAACGATATTGAAGACGCCGGGCGGCAGACCGGCCTCGGTGAAGATCTGCGCGAGCTTCAACGTCGTCAGCGGCGTGTATTCGGACGGCTTGACCACGGTGACGCAGCCGGTCGCCAGCACAACGGCGAGCGACTTGCACAGAATCATCAGCGGATGATTGAACGGTGTGCAGTTGGCAACGATACCGATGGGGGTGCGAAGCGTGTAGTTGAGATACGGGCCCTCGACAGGGATCACGGAATCGCGGCGCGACAGCGCGACGCCGGCAAAGTAGCGGAAGAAGTCGGGGAGGCGGGAGAGCTGGGCGCGGGTCTCATTGATCGGGCGGCCGTTGTTGAGGGTCTCCAACCGGTACAGGCTGTCGAGATTGGCCTCGAAGGCATCGGCAAGCTTGTTGACCAGCCGGGCGCGTGCGCGCGTGTCCATGCCGCCCCAGGCCTTGCCTTCGAAGGCGGCGCGTGCGCTTCGCATGGCGCGATCGATATCCTCAGCGGTCGAATTGGGAATGCGGGCGATCACATCGCCGGTCGCAGGATTGCGCACGTCCAACATCGCGCCGCCTCCGGCTTCGACTTCCCGGCCATCGATGAAATTGCCGTGAATTTCGACGTCGATCGAGGCGGGTTTCGACGGAACGTTCATGATGACCTCTCTTCGACGATGACGGCGTTGCGCTTGAGCGCCGGCAGAACGCGTTTTTCGGTGGCCCCGATATGGGCCTTGATGATGCGTGCCGCGGTTCGCGTTTCGCGGCTCTGCATGGCGTCGATCAGCGCGACGTGTTCGGCGACGAGTTTCGCCGGGTCGTGTCCCTTCAGATTCGAAACGCTGACGCGGACCAGCCGATCGGCCTGGCCGATCAAATCGCAGAGCGCCGTTGCCATGCGGCGATTGCCGGACGCATGCGCCAGCGCGGTGTGGAAGCCGCGATTGTAGACGATGAAGTCTTCGTGGTTGCCCGAGAAGCGGCGAAAATCGTCGAGCGATTTCAAGACGCTGTCAGGCGCACTCTCGATCGCCTCGGCAACGCAGGCCGGCTCCAGCGCAAGGCGGAAGCGCAAGAGGTCGCGCGCATCCGAGAGCGAGATCGGCGTGACCCGATAGCCCTGGCGCGGCTGCACCGTCACGAGGTGCTCGCGCTGCAGCCGCAAAAGCGCGTCCCGCACCGGTTGCCGGCTCACCTCATAGCGCTCGGCGAGGTCCTGCTCTCGCATTTCATCGCCAGGAGCAAGGCGGCAAGCTAAAATATCAGCTCTCAGAAGATCGTAGATATTCTCGCGCAAAAGCATGACCTGTAGGACCTCCGTGAGTGTAATCTCTCAGTCCTGATATTTCACGTCAAGGCCTCAATGCTTGAATTCCCGGCGATTTGATTTATCAATCGAGCCAATAGGACGCGCGGGTCGCGCGTGCTCTGACCGACGCAATCGAGAAAGACCGGACATGGACAGGCTTCTTGCCAACGGAACCGTCAACGCCGCGGAATCGGGCGAGGGGCCGCCGTTGTTTCTCTTTCACTCGCTGTTGTCGGATCGCGCGAGCTTCGATGCGATCGCGCCGGAGCTTGCGACATCGTTTCGAACCATCGTGCCGGAGCTGCCCGGGTTTGGCCGTTCAGGCGCCGTGGAGGGCGGCCTTGCTGCGGTCGCGGACCGGATGGCCGAGGCCGTACGGGATGCGGCGAACGGCGCGCCGGCGATCGTGCTCGGCAACGGCTATGGCGGCTTCGTCGCCTTGCAGATGGCGATCCGGCATCCTGAGATCGCCGCTAAGCTCGTTCTCGCCGACAGCGGCGCTGCGTTCTCGGAGCCCGGCCGCGAAGCGTTTCGCAACATGGTGAGGGTGTCGCGCGAGAAAGGGCTGGAGGCGATCACCGACGTCGCCATGCGGCGCCTGTTCGCGCCGGAGTTTCAGGAGCAACATCCTGAGCTGATGAAGGATCGTCGCGCAGCGTTCCTGCGGACGGATCCCGATGTCTTCCGTGCCGCGTGCGATGCATTGGCAAGCCTCGATCTCCGCGCTCAACTCGCCACGGTGAAGGTTCCCGTCCTCGTTCTGGTCGGTGAGCACGATGAGGCGACGCCGCCGCCGATGTCGCACGAACTCGCCGCCGGATTGCCGCACGCCAGGCTCGAGATCATTCCGGGCTGCGCGCACGTGCCGCAGCTGCAATCGCCGCGGCAGTTTCTCGTTGCTCTCAACGGCTTCTTGTTCTGATCGGCGCGGGCGCCGCGTTCGAAATGGCGATGGCTTCCGAACCGTTAATGGTTCGGAGTGATTGCGAATTCACGACTGGGGATCATGCCATCGTGCGCCTGTTTTGCCCGACGTGTCAAACGTCCGCCGTCGGCGAGGCGCGCGGCGTGAGGCGCGAATTTCTCCAATGATTTGTACTGTGCATGGGGTTGTTTTCGCGTTTTCGATTGAGCGCCCTCACCCAGCGAGGCGCCTTCCTCAAATGGCAGCAGCGCATCCAGGCCGCAGAAGCCGCGTCGATGGGACTATACGCACTGCTGCCCACGTGGCATTGGGAACGGTGAGGCCGTCCGGGGGGAGGTCTCGGCCGACCCGCTGGACAACTGACCGCCATGTTCGCCCTGACTTTCCTCGGCACCTCCGCGAGCGTTCCATCTGCAGAACGTAACCATCCAGCGCTTCTCCTGGAGGCCGCGGGCACGCGCATGCTGATCGACTGCGGGGAGGGGACGCAGCGCCAGATGCTGCGAAGTGGCGCCGGCTTTCGGCGGCTCGACCGCATTCTCCTTACGCATGGTCATCTCGATCACGTGCTGGGCATTCCCGGTCTCTTCTCGACTCTGGGATTGCGACAGATCTCCGACGTGATGAGCATCCATGGCGGGCCTGGGACGCTCGATATCGTGATCTCCATGCTCGCGGGCCTGTGGGGCGCGGGAAGGGCGCCGATCTCCGTACAGTTCGCGCCGCTGTCTGAAGGGCAGGTCATTGACGCCGGCGACTTCACCATCGACTGCTTTCCGGTCCGCCATCGCGACACCGACAGCTTTGGATTCTCATTCCAAAGTCCGGCGCGCCGCCATCTGTTGTCTGATCGCCTCTCAGCGCTGGGTGTGCCTGATGGTCCGCTGCGGGGCGAGTTGGCCGCAGGGCGTACCATCACGGTTGAAGGCGGCCGGACGATTGATCCGGAAGATGTTTTGGGGCCGCCAAGCGGCGGCAAGAAGCTCGTCGTGATCGGCGACACCGAGACCACCGATGGGCTTTCGAAGCATGTCGCGGATGCCGATCTGCTTGTGATCGAGGCGACGTTCCTGGATCGGGATGCGCCGACGGCGCGAGACTACGGCCACCTCACGGCAGCAGAGGCGGCCCGGTTTGCGGCCACCAACAATGTCCAACAACTCGTGCTGACTCATCTTTCGGGTCGCTATGAGGACGATGAGATCTTGGCCGAAGCGGCAAAGATCTTTCCGAGCGTCAGGATCGCCGCCGATCTGGAACGCATCGCCGTTTAGGCAGTGCGTTGCACGACCATTAATCTTACCTGTCAAGGTTGACGCGACTTCATTCCCGCAGCCACGCGTCAGCGCGATATTTTCGCGGATCAAAAGTCAGCTTGTACTGAGAGTATTTATGTCCCGTTCCGTTGAATTGATCGTTGAGGGCTATGTGAGGCTGAACGATCGTGATGCGCTGGAAGGTATCTTGACGCATCGCCAGGACCTGCTCCGGCAATTGGTGGCCGTGACTGGTGTCGATCCGAAGCAGGCCATCGCGCAGGTCAGCGAGGAAATCACCATTATCGAAGCCGGTCTCGCGACGCTCGTTCCGGAATAGCCGCCGCCAAGATCGCGTCCCGCCTGGAGATGCCGATCAGCTCAACAGTCCTGACTTGATCGCGAGCTCCTGTACTTTGCTCGTCAGCCGCATCAGCTTCGGCAGCGCCTGATCGCGGAAGGTCGGCATGTCCATGCGCATGGCATCCACGGTGACGCTCAGTCCGGCGATGACAGAACCCTGGGCGTCGAGGATCGGCGTCGCCAGCGTGCGCAGACCATAGGCGTTCTCGCCATCGGAGACGGCATGGCCCTTCTTCTTCACCTGGTCGAGCCGGGCGAGCAGGGCATCGAGATCGGTCAGCGTCCGCTCCGATAGCTTGACGCGGGGGCGTGACTCCAGCCGCGCAATCTGCTCATCGCGCTGAAGATGCGCCAGCATGGCATGGCCGAGAGCAGCGCTGTAGGCCGGGATGCGGGTGCCCGGCCGGCGATCCATCTTGTAGCGGTCGAGGCCTGCACTGACGCGTGCGAGATAAATCACGTCACCGCCATCGAGTATGCCGAGCGAGGCCGCATCGCCGACCTCGGGCACGAGGTCGCGCAGCAACGGCTCGACGATGGCGCGCAACGATCCGTGCGATAGCACGGTGTAGCCGAGATCGAGGCAGGCAACGCCGAGACGGAACCGGCGGCTCTGCGGCACCGCCTGGAGGTAGCCGAGCTCGATCAGGGTCTGGATCAGCCGGAACGCCGTGCCGCGATCGAGATCGGCGCGCGCGGCAACTTCGCTCAATGTCAGCTCGAACGCCTCGCTGGTGAAACTCTTGAGCACCGCAAAGGCCTTGCCGACGGATGCGACGTAATTCTTGGGGTTATTCTTCGGATTTTTGGGCTCCGGTGATTTTGCAGCCGCGTCCGCTGTGCGCTTCGCCGCCTTGTTTTCGACCTTGGCCATGCCTGAATGCCCTATCATGACGGCTACGGCCCTTGACGCCGCGGCAGCCTGCTCTTACCAACGAGGCAGATTATAACAAATGTTCGCATTCCGAACAACATCGATCTGACGATCGGAGGAAGCTTTGTCGACATCGTCGTTGCACCCCCAGTCCTTGAACTCCCACGGCGTGTTCTCCGCGGCGCTGACGCCGCTCGACGCCGATCTCGCGCCTGATCACGCGCGCTTCATCGCGCATTGCCGCTACCTTCTGGACGAAGGCTGCGATGCCATCGCGATGCTGGGTACGACGGGGGAGGCGAACTCCTTCTCGGTCGCCGAGCGCACTGCATTGTTGGAGGCCGTGATCGCCGGCGGCATCAAGCCGAACCAGTTGCTGCCGGGCACCGGCGTCGCGGCCTTCACCGAGACCGTCGCGTTGACGCGCCACGCACTGTCGGTCGGCGTCGGTACCGTGGTGATGTTGCCGCCGTTCTATTACAAGAACGTCAGCGATGACGGCGTCTATGCCGCCTACAGCGAGATCATCCAGCGCATCGGCGATGCCAGGCTCAAGATCGTGCTCTATCACATCCCGCAGATGTCGATGCAGCCGATCTCGCATGCGCTGATCGAGCGGCTGCGCAAGGCGTATCCGTCGACCATCGTCGGCATCAAGGATTCCTCGGGGGACTTCGCCAACATGACCGCGATGGTCGAACGTTTCCACGGCTTTGCGGTGCTGACCGGAGCCGACCCCCTGTTGCTGCCGCTGCTGCGCAAGGGCGGCGCGGGCTGCATCACCGCGACCTCGAACCTCGTGGCGCGCGATCTTGCCTATGTCTTCAAGCATTTCCGCGACAGCGACGACGACGCAGACCTTGCTGCAGCGCAGGCGCGGATCGTGAAGGCGCGCGAGCTGGTCTCGCGCTTCGCACAGATGCCTTCGCTCAAGGCGCTGATGGCCGAGCGTACCGGTCACGCGGGCTGGCAGCGCCTGCGGCCGCCGCTTGAGACCTTGCCTGCAGCTCAAGTGAAAGAATTGCTCGCGAGTGCCGCGGCATTCGCGAAAGCCGCTTAGAGGCGGACGCGCACGACGAGGCGATCCGATGTCCGAATCTTTCGGAGATGCGTTGACCAGCGTCCGTATGCTTGCCGACGACCTCACCGGGGCGCTCGACACCGCGGCGGAGTTCGCCGGCCCGTGCGGACCATTCGACGTCGTATGGGGAGAAGCGCCTGTCGCGTCAGACTCCCCGAGCCTTGCGATCGACAGCGGCACCCGTGAGCGTTCGAAGGCCGAGAGTGTCGAGATCGTCACTCGGTTGGCGCCGCTGCTTCAGCACGGAGAGATCGCGTACAAGAAAGTCGACAGCCTGCTTCGTGGCGCATGGGCGGCCGAGCTCGGTGCCTGCCTGAGCACCGGCCATTGGGCGTCTTGCGTCGTCGCGCCTGCTTTCGACTATCAGGGACGCCGCACGGTCGAGGGCCAGCAATATGCGCGCACCATGCAGGGCGACTGGCATCGGGTCGGCGACAATCTGCTGGATCAGTTGAGGCAGGACGGCATCGCGGCGCTACGTGGCAGCTCCGACACGCTGTCACAAGGCGGCGTTCAGGTGTTTGATGCCGAGAGCGATCTCGATCTTGATCGCGTCGTCGAAATGGCCCGACGCATGCCGGGACCTGTGCTCTGGTGCGGCAGCGGCGGTTTGGCCGGAGCGCTTGCGCGAAATCATGGGGCCGCAGCGCCGTCGGTTCTGAAGCGTCCGGTGCTGGGCTTGTTTGGTTCCGATCAGGCGACATCAGCCTCTCAGCTCGCGGCGTGTGGCGAGGCCACCATTGCGTTGGCTGAAGGCGAGGGCGGCGCCGTTGTTGAGCGGAAGCTCATGGATGACGGTGTGGCCCTGGTGAAATTCACGCTTGCCGAGGGCCTTGCGCGTTCCGAGGCGGCGCGGCGGATCGCGCATGAATTGACGGCACTGATCGCGTCGCTCGATCCGCCTGGAACCCTGATCGTTGCTGGCGGCGAGACGTTGAAGGCCGTATGCCTTGCCCTCGGCGCGCGTGCGCTCCAGGTCACGGGTCGCATCGCGCCGGGCTTGCCGCGTTCGACGCTGCTAGGTGGCCGCTGGGCCGGCGTCGACGTCATCTCGAAATCCGGAGCGTTCGGCGCGCGCGAGCTGTGGCGCGATCTGCTGCGGGCCAATCATTTTCTCAACTTGGAGAGTCCGACATGACCTCTCGTCACCTTGCCATCACCATGGGCGATCCTGCCGGTATCGGGCCGGAGATCATCGTCAAGGCCTGCGTCGGACTGAAGCACCGGATCGCAAAAGGCGATCTGCGTCTGTTGATCATCGGCAGCGGCGAGGCGCTGGACGGCGCGAAGGCCGCGCTCGGCGCCAACGTTGCAATCCCGCAAGTCACAGCCGACGATCGCGACTGGCCGAACCTCTGTTATCTGCAAGCCGACGCCGAAGGCGACCCGATCAAGCCCGGCGTGCTCAGCGCCGATGGCGGCCGCTTTGCCTACAAGGCGATCGAGCAGGGCGTGCGCCTGACACAGGCTGGTCGTACGGCGGCGATCGTCACGGCGCCGCTGAACAAGGAAGCGCTCAACAAGGCCGGCTATCATTTCCCGGGCCATACCGAGATGCTGGCGCATCTCACCGGCGTGCGCGGCTCGGTGATGCTGCTTGCCCACGGCAACATGCGCGTCAGCCATGTCTCGACCCATGTGGCGCTGGAGGACGTGCCGAAGCGTCTGACGCCGGAGCGTCTGCGTATGGTGATCGATCTCACCGATGATGCGCTGCGCCGGCTCGGCATTGCAAAGCCCAAGATCGCGATCGCTGCGCTCAATCCGCATGCCGGCGAGGGCGGTCTGTTCGGCCGCCAGGACATCGACGTTTCCGCGCCGACGATCGCCGAGGCGGTGGCTGACGGTCTTGACGTTGTCGGCCCCGTGCCCGGCGACACCATCTTCGTCAAGCTGCGCGCCGGCCAGTTCGACGCGGCGGTCGCGATGTATCACGACCAGGGGCACATCCCGGTCAAGCTGCTCGGCTTCCAGGTCGATCCCGCCACCGGCCGCTGGCAGGAGCTGTCCGGCGTCAACATCACGCTGGGCCTGCCGATCATCCGCACCTCCGTCGATCACGGTACCGCTTTCGACATTGCCGGACAGGGCATCGCCAACGAGCACAGCCTGATCGAGGCCATCGACTATGCCGAGCGGCTCGCCGCGGGCGCTTCCAAGTAACGAGATCGAGCCTGAGATGACCAACGCCTTCACGCCCATCGAAATCCTTCGCCCCACCATCCTCGAGTTCGGTAATGGCACGATCACCGCGGCCGCGCGCTTCGCCGAGCGGATTGGAGCCAGGCGACCACTGGTCATCTCCGACCCCTTCAATGCGCGCCGCGTCGACACGTTGGCGCTGCCGGGCTCAGTCAATGTGTTCGGCGAGGTCAAGCCTGAGCCGGACCTGCCCAATCTCGAGAAGGCGGTAGCGATGGCGAAAGAGGTCAGGCCCGATCTCGTCGTCGGCTTCGGCGGCGGCAGCGCGATGGATCTCGCCAAGCTGGTCGCGGTGATGTGCACGTCGGATGTGCCCTTCGCCGACATCGTCGGGCCGGAGAAGGTGGCCGGCCGCAGCGTCCCGCTGATGCAGGTCCCGACGACGTCCGGCACCGGCAGCGAAGCCGGCACCCGCGCGCTCGTCACCGATCCCATCAGCCAGAACAAGCAGGCGGTGCAGAGCCGCTTCATGCTGGCCGATATCGCCATCGTCGATCCCGATCTGACGATGACCGTGCCGAAGGAGATCACCGCCGCCACCGGCGTCGATGCGCTGGCGCATTGCGTCGAGGCCTATACCAGCCGCAAGGCGCATCCGACGATCGATCTCTACGCGCTCGAAGGCGCGCGGCTTGTCGGGCGTTATCTCAAGCGCGCGGTCGCCGATGGTGGTGATCGCGAGGCGCGCGCCGGTCTCTCGCTGGCCTCGCTCTATGGCGGCTATTGCCTCGGGCCGGTGAACACCACCGCCGGTCATGCCGTGGCCTATCCGCTCGGCACGCGCCATCACATCGCCCACGGTCTCGCCTGCGCAATGATCTTCCCGCACACGCTGGCGTTCAACATGCCGGCGGTCGAAGAGAAAACGGTCGCGGTGCTGCGGGCGCTCGGTTTGCCCGAGCAGAGCGATGCGAAGCGCGCATTCGAAGCCACCTATGCGTTCTGCAAGAATCTCGGTGTCGAGATGCGGCTGTCGGCACTCGGCGTGCCCAGGAATGATCTTGGCCTGATGGCCGACGAGGCTCACGCCATCAGGCGCCTGCTTGACAACAACCCGCGCGATCTAAGCCGGGATGCGATCCTCAACATGTACGAGGTCGCGTTCTAGGCCTCTCCGCATCAAGATGGACGGGCGAGCGATGGCGGCGGCACGAAGCCGCCGAATTCGCGTTCGATCAATCCGGCAAGTGCGATCGTCGTGCGGTCCTCCAGATACGGTCCGATGATCTGCACGCCGATTGGGAGACCCGACGGCGACCGGTCGATCGGAACAGCGGTCGCCGGCAGTCCGCAGGTCGATGCCGGATCAGCCCAGATGAAGCAGGCGTCGGCGTAGGGGTGTGCCTTGCCGTCGATGTCGAGCTGCCGCGCATCGAACGGCTCGGAATGATCATGCGGGAAGGCCGGCACGGCCGCTGCCGGGTAGATCACCGCGTCGAAGTCGCGGAATAGCGCGTGCCACTGCGCCTGCAGACGCAGGCGCATCGCATCGGCTGCGAGCCAGTCTCGATGGATCATGCCCCAGCCGCGGGCGCGCTCGGCTTGCAGGCTGCGGTCGCCAGGCGCGAGCGCAGCGGCCAATTGCTGGGCTTCGGTCAGGGCCTCTGGTGTCAGGCGCGGACTGCGCGCTGCGTTCAACAACCTCATATAGAGGCGCGCCGAGTCCGCGAGATCGGGCAGCGCGGTGCTCGATCGCGAAACGTGTGCGCCCGCTTTGGCGAGCCGCTCGGCCAGTCGGACGATCGCCGAACGCACGGCTTCGCCCGTTGGCATCAACGGATGGCTATCGATGGCGAGGATTCTGAAATCCCTGAGGCTGTTGTGCCGGGAGGAGGGCAAGGCGAGGCGATAGCCGATGCCGTCGCGGGCTTCGTCGGGCCCGGCAATCACGTCGAGCGCCAGCGCGAGGTCGAAGGCGGTGCGCGCCATGGGGCCGACGACGGCAAGATCGCCCCGGCCCGGAACGGGCGGCGCCGGCGGGAGGCTGTAGCCTCGCAGCGGGACCAGGCCGAGGCTCGGCTTGTGTCCGAACACGCCGCAGAAATGTGCGGGCACGCGGATCGAGCCGCCGATGTCGGAGCCGATCGACAGCGGACCGAATCCCGCCGCCAGCGCTGCCGCGCATCCGCCTGAGGAGCCGCCAGGCGAACGGCCGAGGTCCCATGGGTTCTTCGTGGTCCCGTAGATCTCGTTGTAGCTTTGGAAATCCCGCAGTCCGATCGGGATATTGGTCTTGCCGATGATGATTGCGCCGGCCGCCTTCAATCTGGAGACGAGCAGCGCATCCTCTGCCGGCCGGAAATCCCGAAAATGCGGAAAGCCCCATGTGGTCGGCAGGCCCGCGACGTTGAAGGGCTCCTTCAAGGTCACGGGAATGCCGAGGAGCGGGCCTCGCTCGCCGCGGCCGAGCGCGGCATCGGCAACGCGCGCAGCGTCTCGTGCGCGATCGAAGTCGCGAACGACAACCGCGTTGATGTCGCCGTCCAGCGCCTCGATGCGCGCAATCGTGTGCGCGAGCAGCTCCGACGCCGACAGCTTTTGCGCAATCAAAGCGCTCTGCAGTGCGCCGATTGAGCCGTAGTCGAGGTCGGGGGTGTCTGCGGGTAACCCTCGCTGCATCGGAATCTCCAATTGGAATCTCCAAGTGTCTCGCAGTTATTTCGGCGCCGGCACGGCCACCGACCGATGCTGACATTTAGAGATTTGGGCGACCGGGCGGGAGAGGTGCCTGAGCACGCGCTTCCGTGCACAGCCGCGCTTGCCAGCCTATGGCTGAGCGGGTAGAAGGCTGCACGCCTGAGCCGTGATTTGCGCAAATTGCGCTGCCGGCCACAGTCGGACAAATCAGTAAGGCATTGAATTTGTTCGACTATTCCGTTGGGGAATGGTGTAACGGTAGCACAACAGACTCTGACTCTGTTTGTCTTGGTTCGAATCCAGGTTCCCCAGCCAAGCGTCAGATTCCCGACCGGAAGCGCTGATTGATCCGCTGATCGCGGAACCTCCCTGTCAGCATTGCACCCCTTGCTCCGCTCGGACCAAATCAAGCGCATCGGAGGATGACGCGAACTATGCAGGCGTCCTGCGCAGTTCGCTCGCGTTCACATGTCGTCGTGTTGTGTGTTGAGTTCTTGACGTTTGCAGATGCAGATGCCGGCAAAGATTGTCGCCGTTTGCCTTCGCAGAATTTCGATCATCACTCGCTGCACATCATGCGGCTCGTTTGAAAGCTTGGTGATTCTGTCCGCGATATTGAGAGGCTTCTCTCTGATTGCCCTGCAGCGGCTCGGCGAGAGCGAGGCATTTGCAATATTTGCCGGCGAGCCATCCGGGCTGTTGCTTCCGGCTTTCGGACGACCTGAATAGCGACGCCTTCCGCTCATCGAGATGTCCCGCGGTCGCTGCGAGCCTCTGATTCCAGTGATTGCGGGGATGCGGGGCCAGTTCGGCTCGCCGGGGATGGACGCTTTTGCGATCCTGGCTTGGTCCGTAGCCCGTAGCGGCTGAAGTTTCCCCTTTATTTTCAAGTCGCGGTTCGCTCAGGAGCGCGCCTTTCGAGCGCTTTTTCCTCGCGGTCCGATTCGACCTTTTCAAGGTCGGAAGTTGGTCTCCCGGGATCGGCTTCCCAATCCCGCTGCGAGGAGTTCCATTGGCAACCTCACGCGTCACGCAGCTGTGATCGATATTTTATGCAGCGTAATCAATTAGTTATCTATTCTCCGCCCCAAAAATGTTGCGTGATTTTTGTGCAACACCTGACCGGATTCGGATTGTTGGGGGGTGTTTGGGGCCGTTCGGTTGTTGCGTGTGCATCGGCCATCGATCATGGTGATCAGGCGACGGAGGGGGGCATCCCAAGGTCGTCCCGTTTAGGTCTTTCGCTTAAGTCCCTCGCGTTCATGCGGGTGTGTCCGAAGACGCGAAGGCGGCCAAGGCGGTGATTTAAAGGGGGTTGGGGAATTGGCCGTTCGGGTCAGTGACCTTCCCTGAAGAGCAACTTGGAGGTTTAACATGAAGTTGGTTAAGAGCCTTTTGCTCGGCTCAGCGGCGGGTCTGATCGCCGTGGGCGGAGCTCAAGCAGCCGATCTCCCCGTGAAGGCCAAGGCGGTCGAATACGTGAAGATCTGCTCCCTGTACGGTGCGGGTTTCTACTACATGCCGGGCACCGACACCTGCATCAAGTTCGGTGGCTACCTGCGCGCTGACGTCTGGGCCAATGGCGGCGACTACGGTTTCCGTCAAGGCGCGAACCAGGGTTCGAACAACCGTCTGACGAACTACTGGGGCGAACGCGCTCGTATGGACTTCACGGTCGATACGCGCACGGCGACCGAGTATGGCGTGGTTCGCACCTTCGCCGACATGGTCTTCTCGTGGGATACGACTTCGGTCACCGGCAGCGCCCCGTCGGCGTTCTCGACCGGTTCGGCCTCGCTCGGCCTGTACCACGCGTTCATCCAGTTCGCCGGCTTCACGTTCGGCCGCACGGTCTCGATCTTCGACGCTCCGTGGCAGAGCTATCCGGCTGGCGGTCCCGATACCCTTCCGGGCGGTTCCAACCACGTGACCGGTATCAACCAGGTTGCCTACACGGCTGATTTCGGCCAGGGCATCACCGGTTCGATCGCGTTGGAGGATGAATCGACCTCCGCTAACGGTCAGTCGAACCTCTGGAACCTGTCGGGCGCGACTGCGGCCAACATGGTCACGGGCGTGTACGGCAACAACAGCTGGGGCGGCACGCGTTCTCCCGACATCACCGGTGCGGTCCGTGTTGACCAGGCCTGGGGTCTGGCTCAGATCTCGCTTGCTGCACATGACATGCATCCTGCCTACTACGGCGCCACGGAACCGACGGGTCACCCCGGCGACAAGTGGGGTTGGGCGATCCAGGGTTCGTTGTCGATCAAGAACATCCCGACTGGTGCGGGCGACTCGATCAACTTGCAGGCGGTCTATACCGACGGTGCGAGCCGCTACAACTTCCAGAGCCTGTTCCCGCAGACCTTCTTCATGTACAGCGGTACTGGCTTGGCTGGCGCCTATCAGGGTCTCGGAATCGCCGGCATTGCTGATGGTGTCTTCACCACCGGCGGTGGCATCGAATCCGTCAAGTCTTGGGGCTTCCGCGGTGGCTACACCCACAACTGGAACCCGAACTGGGCGAGCGCCATTTATGGTGGCTACGGCGCCCTGCAGTACGGTGGCGCTGGCAAGGCAGCGATCTGCGCGAACATGGTTGCTCTGCTCGGCCTCACCGGCGCCTGCAACCCCGACTTCAACTTCGCTGTGATCGGTGTCAACACCATCTGGACCCCGGTCAAGAACCTGGCCTTCACGGCGGACGTGAGCTGGTCGCGTCTTGACCAGAAGTACTCGGGCACCATCGCGAGCCCGGGCGTTGCGGCCGCTGCCAAGCCGGCAGCTCTCTATGAGATGAAGGATCAGGACTCGGTCGCCCTGCTCCTCCGCGCTCAGCGTAACTTCTAAGCTCACTCCTGAGCCGATAACAAAGACCCCCAGCGGTTTCGCTGGGGGTCTATTTTTTTGCCTGTCACTTTGATCATCCTCGCCGCGAAGTATCGAAAAGCCAAACGAGTTGGTGGCATCGACAATGTCGCGCGCGCGGTCTTTAGTGCTTTGCAGCGCGACGGCGCTGCCGTTGTTCTCTCCGGCAAAGGCGACTAGAGTTTTTTGCACCAGTTCACCTGAAAACCGACCCGTCGTCGGGTGCGGAATCCAATCAAATGGCGCAGCAAAGCCGCAACAAGGGAGCCTCGGCTCCCATCTCACTCCATCCGTCGGCTGGTCTGGACCAGGCAATTGCAGCGCACCGTTCCGGCAATCTGTTGGAGGCGGAGCGGGCCTATACGACCATCCTGAAGGGAAGCAAAACGCATCCTGTAGCGCTGCATATGCTGGGGCTGTTGCGCGCTCAGCGGGGTGATTTCGCGGACGCCGAGCTGCTGCTCAAGAAGGCAGCTCGCCTTGATGGCGGCAATCCCGACGTTCTTTTCAACTATGCCAACGTGCTGCGTGCATTGAACAAGACGGACGACGCGCTCGCTTGGCTAGCGAAGGCGATTGCCCTTTCGCCTGATTTCGCCGATGCGTATCTCAATCGCGGAGCGATCCTGATGGCACGGCAGGAGCTTCACGGGGCCATCGCGGAATTCGATCGCGCCATTGCGATCGCACCATCGAGCGCGGCGTTCGCAAACCGGGGCAGCGCGTTCCAGCAACTCGGTCAGCTCGACGAAGCCCATGACAGCTACCAGCGTGCCGTGGCGCTCGCACCGTCGAATCCACAGAACCATTTCGCTTTGTCCGAGGTCCTTGGCCAAATGGGCCGACACGACGAAGCGATCGCAGCGCTCGAAAGAACCGTCGCACTGGACAAGGCCTTCCCGTTCGCGTTGAGCAAGCTCGTTGATTCCAGGCGGAAGCGCGCCGACTGGCGCAGTTTCGAGCGTGAACAGGCCGGCCTGGACGAGGCCGTCGAGTCAGGCGTGGCGGTCGATCCCTTCACATTCCTTCATGCCTCGTCGTCTCCCGCACGCCAATTGACCTGCGCGAAGACGTTTGTCGCCAAGGTCGCCCCGGAGCGGGGTGCCGCGATAGCCAGAACGCCGTCGCCGGTTTCGCGGCTGCGGATCGGGTACATGTCTGCCGATTTTCGCAATCACGCCATCGGGCACTTGATGGTCGGAGTCATCGAGGAGCACGACCGCGAGCGCTTCGAGGTCAGCGCCATTTCCTATGGACCCGACGACCGGAGCGAGTTGCGCGACCGCCTGAAGGCAGCGTTCGAGCGCTTCGAAGACGTCAGCCATCTTCCCGACGAGGACGTGGTCAAGCTGATACGCCAGCTCGACATCGAGGTTCTCGTCGATCTGGGAGGCTTCACCGCCGGTGCGCGGCCGAGGATCCTCGCGCACCGGGCGGCTCCCATCCAGGTCAACTATCTCGGCTACCCCGGCACGATGGGCGCGCCCTACATGGACTACGTCATGGCCGACCCGATCATCGTCCCCGAAGCAGAGCAGAAGCATTACAGTGAGAAGGTGATTTATCTCCCCGACAGCTATCAGGCGACCGACGCGAGGCGATCGCTCGCAAATGTACCTGCCAGGAGTGAGGTCGGGCTGGCGGACGATGCATTCGTCTACTGTGCGTTCAACAGAACGTCCAAGATCACGCCCGTGCTGTTCGATGTCTGGATGAGGCTGCTTGCCAAGACCGCCGGCAGCGTCCTCTGGCTGCTCGATGGGGACCCGATCGCGAAGGAGAACCTGAAGCGTGAGGCCGTTGCGCGCGGCATCGCGGCAGAGAGGATCGTGTTTGCACCACACGCGCCTGCCGACGCGCACTTGGCGCGCCACCAGCTCGCCGATCTGTACCTGGACACGCTGCCCTACAATGCCCATACGGCGGCCAGCGACGCTCTCTGGGCCGGCTTGCCGGTTGTGACCTGCCTCGGCACCGCCTTTGCGGGACGCGTTGCAGCCAGCATCCTGAACGCTGTCGGCCTGCCTGAACTGGTGACGCAATCGCTGGACGACTATGAGAGCTTGGCGCTTCGGATCGCGCATGATTCCGAACTTCGAGCCGCCCTGAAGGGCAAGCTGGCGTCGCAGCGGACCACTTGGCCTCTGTTCGATACGGCCCGCATGACGCGGCACATCGAAAAGGCCTTCAATGAAATGTGGCGCCGGCATTGCGCTGGCGAAGCGCCGGCCTCGTTTGCCGTCTAAATCTCATCATGAGGTCGCCTTGGTGTGAAGCCTCATGTCATTCCTTCCATGGGCTTCGCATGACTGACAACGAACCGGACTATCTAAACAATCTCATCCGGCCGGCACGGCTGACCTCGGTCGTTGATATCGGGGCCAATCCGATCGATGGCGAGCCGCCCTACAAGGCGATGCTGCAACGAAGGCTTTGTACCGTCATTGGCTTTGAACCGCAGGACGAAGCGCTTGCAGAGCTCAATGCCCGCAAGAGCGACCTCGAGAGCTACTATCACTATGTCGTTGGGAATGGGCATAAGGCCAAGCTGCGTCTATGCCGAATCCCGGGAATGACGAGCCTGCTGCTTCCGGATCAGAATGTGCTGTCGCATTTTGCCAAATTTTCCGAATGGGGCACCGTAGTCAGCGAACATCCGGTCCAGACCCGCCGGCTCGACGATATTGCCGAAATCCGGGATCTGGATTTCCTCAAAATCGACGTTCAGGGCTCCGAGCTGGCTGTCTTCGGAAGCGGGCGGCAGAAGCTGAAGCAGGCCGTCGCCATTCAAACGGAGGTCTCGTTTCTTTGTCTCTACAAGGACCAGCCGACATTCGGCGATATCGATGGCGAATTGCGCAAGCAGGGATTCGTTCCTCACGCCTTTACGGCCATTAATCGGCGTATGATCGCTCCCTTGAGCGACCCATCCAATCCCTATGCGGCGATGAACCAGTTGCTGGAGGCCGATATCGTCTATGTGCGAAACTTCATGCGGCCGGCCGACATGACCGTGGAGCAACTCAAGCATCTGGCAATGATCTCTCATCATTGCTACCGCTCATTCGATCTTGCTGCGAACTGTATTCACCACCTGATCGCGCGCAAATCGATCCCTGATCAGTCGATCCACGATTACATGGCGTCGATCCAGCTTCCGCAAAGCTGACCTGCGCTGGTCGCGCCCGGATCAGAAGTTACAATCGCGGCTTCACGATGCCGTTGCCGGCGGGCGAGCTGAACGGCTGACCGCCTCGCCTGAAGCAGTGGCAGTCAAGCAGGTGTCTCGAAGGACGACCGTAAATTACTTGATCTTGTCGTAGGCCGCCGCGAAATCGTTCAACGGCATCGGGATCGCGATCGTCTCCTTGGCCATGTTCTGGAAGGAAACCTTCAGCTGCTTGCCCGAGCGAAGGCTCGCAAGCAGGTCGGGCGCGATCGGCGTCGAGGCGTAGCAGCCGCGGTTCTCGCAGGTCTGGATCTGCAGATCGATCGCCTTGCCTTCGTCGACCTGAAGCTTGGCGCCGAGCGGAAGATTGAGACCGAGCGGCAGCTGCAGCAGTGCAACTGGCGTGCGGGTGTCGGGCGCGATGCGGATGTTGATCAGGACGATGGTCTGGCCGGTCTTGGTCAGCACTGCGTTCTGCTCGATCGCGCATTCGAGCGGGGCGTCGCGGCTCGCGCTGGTGCAGCGTGCGATCCAGCCAGGCTGCGGCGGCGTGCCCTCGGCTTGCGACTGGGCCGGAGCGGGCGTGGGCTGGGCCGCGGGGGCAGGGGGAGCCGCGTTCTTCTTGGCGCCCTGCTGGGCAGACGCGGCGCCGCTCGACAACAGGACAGCGGCGGCAAGGGCGACGAGTCTGGATTGTATGGGCATGGCGTGACCGCGTTGGCGTGAAGCGAGGGCTTGGCTGTAGCGTCGCGAAAGCCGCGACGCAAGCTTACTCGGCGGCTTCCTTGACGGCGCCGTGCGCCGACGTCTCGTGCCCTTCCGCGTCGGTCGAGCTGCCCTTGAACAGGTTCGAGAACTTGTCGAGATAGAGATAGACCACCGGGGTGGTGAAAAGGGTCAGCGCCTGGCTGACGATGAGGCCGCCGACCATGGCGTAGCCAAGCGGCTGGCGGATCTCGGCGCCGGTGCCGTGGCCGAGCATCAGCGGCACGCCGCCGAGTAGCGCTGCCATCGTCGTCATCATGATCGGGCGGAAGCGCAGCAGCGCGGCTTGGCGGATCGATTCCTCCGGCGTCTTCCCGTCGCGCTCGGCTGCGATGGCGAAGTCGACCATCATGATGCCGTTCTTCTTCACGATGCCGATCAGCAGGATGATGCCGATCAAGGCAATGAGGCTGAAGTCGAAGCCGGCCGCCATCAGGATCATGAGCGCCCCGACGCCGGCCGAGGGCAGGGTCGACAGAATCGTGATCGGATGAATGTAACTTTCGTAGAGGATGCCGAGGATCAGATAGACCACGACCAGCGCCGCGAGGATCAGCAGCGGCACGGTGCCGAGCGATTGCTGGAACGCCTGCGCAGTGCCCTGGAAGCTCGAATTCAGCGTCGCCGGCGCGCCGAGATCGGCCATCGCCTTCTGAACGGCCTGGGTGGCCTGGCCGAGCGCAACGCCCTGGGCGAGGTTGAAGCTGATCGTGATCGCCGGGAATTGGCCCTGGTGGCTGATCGAAAGCGGACGAACCGGATCGGTGGTCCAGGTCGCAAAGGTCGACAGCGGCACCTGATCGCCGGTCAGCGGCGATTTCAAATAGAGCTTGTTCAGCGAATCCAGGTTGCCTTGCATCTCCGGCAGGATTTCCAGGATCACCTTGTAGGTGTTGAGCTGGGTGAAATACTGCGTAACCTGCCGCTGGCCGAAGGCATCATAGAGGGTGTCGTCGATCAGCTGCGGCTGGATACCGTAGCGCGAGGCGGTGTCACGGTTGATCTTGAGCTGGACCGTGGTGCCTTGGGTCTGCTGGTCGGTCGCGACGTCACGCAGCTCCGGCAGCGTCTGCATCTTGGCGAGAATTCTCGGCGCCCATTCGTTCAGCTCGGAGAGATCGGCATCCTGCAGCGTGAACTCGAACTGCGTGCGTGTCGGCCGGCCGCCGAGCCGGACGTCCTGGGCCGCCTGCATGTAAAGCCGCGCGCCCGGCACCTTCTCGAACTGCGGACGGAGTCGTCCAATGACCTGCTGCGCAGAAACGTCGCGCTGATCGCGGGGTTTCAAGGTGATGAACAGATTGCCGTTGTTGCCGGCCCTTCCGCTGCCGCCGATGGCCATGGCGACGCTGGCGACGGCAGGATCTGCCTGTATGATCTTGGCAAGCGCCTCTTGCCGTTCCTTCATGGCCGAGAAGGAGATGTCCTGTGAGGCTTCTGAGGTCGCGGTGATCAGGCCGTTGTCCTGCTGCGGGAAGAAGCCCTTGGGGATCAAGACGAAGAGATAGACTGACAGCGCAAGCGTTGCGAAGAAAATGACGAGCGTCGTGCGCTTCCAGCTCAAAGCGATGTCGAGGATATGCTCATAACCGCGCAGCATCGCGTCAAAGGCGCGTTCGCTCCACTGATAGAAGCGGCCGTGCTGGATCTCCCCATGGGCGCGCAGGAAGCGCGACGCCATCATCGGAGTGAGTGTCAGCGAGACGATCATTGAGACGAAGATGGTCATCGCCAGCACGACGGCGAACTCGCGGAACAGACGGCCGATGATGCCGCCCATCAGCAGCAGCGGGATCAGCACCGCGACCAGCGAGATACTGATCGAAACGATGGTGAAACCGATTTCCTTCGCGCCCCTGAAGGCGGCAGCCATCGGCGCTTCACCTTCCTCGACGTAGCGGGAGATATTCTCGAGCATGACGATGGCGTCGTCGACCACGAAGCCGACAGCGATCGTCAGCGCCATCAGGGACAGATTATCCAGGGTGTAGCCGAACACCCACATCAGGGAGCAGGCGCCGAGCAGCGCCAGAGGCACCGTGATCGTCGGAATCACCGTCGCCCAGAAGCTGCGCAGGAAGATGAAGATGACCATGACCACCAGGAAGATGGTCAGAAGCAGAGTGTACTGCACGTCCTCGACCGCGGCCCGAATGGTCTGGGTTCGGTCGCTCATCAGCTCGATCTTGATCGCCGGCGGGATCGCCGCAACGAGGCGGGGCAAGGCCGCTTTGATCTTGTCCACGGTTTCGATGACGTTCGCGCCGGGCTGCTTGAACACCACCAGGAAGACGCCGCGTTTGCCATTCGCCCAGGCGGCCTGTTTGGCGTCCTCGGGGCCGGTGACAGCCTGGCCGATGTCGCGGATGCGCAGCGGACCGCCATTGCGATAGGCGATGATGACGTCGTTCCAGTCCTTCGACTGCGTCAGCTGATCGTTGGCGTAGATTGTATAGGCGCGCTTCTCGCCGTCGATATTGCCTTTGGGACTATCGACTGTCGTGATCGCTATCTGGGTCCGCACGTCCTCCAGTGACAAGCCCTTGGCGACGAGCTTGGCGGGATCGATCTGGACCCGGATGGCCGGCTTCTGCTGACCGCCGATGATGACCTGTGCGACACCGGAGATCTGACTGATCTGCTGGGCAAGCTGCGCGTCGACCGCATCGCTGACGCTGGTCAGGGGCAGCGTCTCGGAGGTGGCGGACAGAAGCAGGATTGGAGAGTCCGCCGGATTGACCTTGCGATAGGTCGGCGGCGAGGGCAGGTTTTTCGGCAGTTGACCGGCGGCGGCGTTGATGGCGCCCTGCACGTCGTTCGCGGCGCCGTCGATGCTGCGATTGAGGTCGAACTGGATGGTGATCGAGGCGGTGCCCAGATAGCTCGTCGAGGTCATCTGCGCGATGCCGGGAATCTGGGCGAACTGGCGCTCCAGCGGCTGGGCGACCGATGAGGCCATCGTCTCCGGGCTGCCGCCCGGCAGATTGGCCGTGATCTGGATGGTCGGGAAGTCCACCTGCGGCAGCGGCGCCACTGGCAGTAGCGGATAGGCGACGAGACCGACAAAAAGAATGCCGGCCATCAGCAGCGATGTGCCGATGGGATAACGGATGAAAGGTGCCGAAATCCCGCCTTCGGTCATTCCTGCTGAACCTTGTTTTTCTGGACCGGATCCGAACTCGCGACAGTCGTCGAGACCAGGCTGCCGGGCTGAACCTTGTACTGTCCGCCGGTAATCACCTGCTGACCAGGACTCAATCCTTTATCGACGACCGAACGTCCGTCGATGGAGTAGCTGACCTTGATCTTGCGGACCTCGGCCTTGTTGGCCTGGCTGACAGTGTAGGCGTAGAGGCCGTTGGTCGAATGCTGGACCGCGTCATCGGGGACGATGGTCGCGTCCTTCAGCGTTCGTACCAGCAGGCGTGTCGACACCGATTGTCCCGGCCACAGCGCGTGCTCCTTGTTGTCGAACACCGCCTTGAGCCTGATAGTCCCGCTGGTCGTATCGACCTGGTTGTTGATGACGGCAAGCTTGCCTTCGGCCAGCGTTTTCTTGCCGTCGGTGGTGAACGCGATCACCTTGAGCTCGCCGGACTTCTGGCCCTCGCTGATATAGGGCAGCTGATCCTCCGGCGCGGTGAAGATCACCGTGATCGGCTCGACCTGCGCGATGGTGACGACGCCGGTCTGGCTCGAGGCGTTGACGATGTTGCCGATGTCGACCTGGCGAAGGCCGGCGACGCCGGTGATCGGCGACTTGACCTGGGTATAGTCGAGCTGGGTCTGGGCGTTGGAGATCGCGGCTTCGTCGGAGGCGATCTGGGCGGTGAGCTGGGCAACGGTGGAGCGCTGCGTATCGGTCTGCTGCCGCGTCGCGAATTCACCGAGTTTGGTGTAGCGCTGAAGGTCGAGATTGGCGTTGGCGAGGTTGGCCTCGTCCTGGGACTTCTTGGCCTTGGCTTGGTCGAGGGCGGCCTGGAACGGGCGCGGGTCGATCTCGACCAGAAGATCGCCTTGCTTGACCATTTGGCCCTCGGTGAAGGCGATCTTGTCGATCTGGCCGTCCACCCGGGTCCGGACTTGGACGGTGTTGAAGCCCTGAACGGTGCCGAGGCCGGTCAGGTAGACCGGGAAGTCGGCCTTCTGGACCGGTGTGATGCTGACGGGCACGGCAGGGGCGCGCGGCGCACCCTTCTGAGCCGTTTGGGCTTTTCCGGCCTCCGCGGCCCGATATCGCTGCCAGCCGTAATAGCCGCCGCCGGCCACGGCTGCGATGATGACAATCCACAGGATCGGCCGTGACTTTTTCATTTGTGAGCGTATCGGCTTGTATGCCCAAAACAACGAATTGCGGGGCAATCAATGGGTTCCAGCGAGGCTTGTATATTACACGCCAAGTTCCAGTGTAAACAGCACTATCAGTTGAGAATCCTAAACAATTGGAAAGCTTTGCACCCCGTAGGCAAACGGGTGACGCGCCGGTGTGCAGTGCTGCATTTTCCTCTGATGAACGAGGAGCGTGCGAGAGACAGGAAATGCTCGCGGACGGCGTGGGCCTGCGACGGGGGCGCGAGTGAGCGCGCCGTGCGGGGAAGGCGAATTTGCCTTCGCGAGAACGGTTCTAAACCACCGGGGCCGCGTTTCGGTTGTCACCAAAACCAGCGTCGTTCATATCAGCGCCGCCATATCAGGAGTGCGGAATGGACGAATTGAACGGCAAGCTGATCGCGTGCCAGATCTTGATCACGGGATTGATCGCGCGCGTCGCCAATGAACAGCGCGATCCCTTGCGCTTCCTCACAGACTTCCGCGACGAGATCAAAGCCGTCGTTGGCGGCGTCAACATCGCCGGCATGGACAACACCGACCGCGTGCGTGTAACCGCGCAGCGCACCGTCGATGAATTGTTCTCGCTCATGAAGCCGCCGAGCAGCGACTGACGCCTGCGCGAGATGATGCGCGAAGACAAGTGCCTCAGCGTTCTGCTGCATCAATGTGTCGCGCGACACTTCAGCTTTTTCGAAATCGATTTTTTAGAATCGCTTTCATCTGGACCTATTCAAGTGCTGTCTCGGGCCCCGTTGCATTGACCAGATTTTTTGCGGTCGATAGCACCACCCTATCGTTCGTCGCGCATGTTGCGCATCGGCGAGTTTGGAATGGGGTGCGTTGGAATGGGGCTGGTGATGGCTCCGCGATCGCTGCGTGCGATCACGGCAAGAAATTCAGTTGAAGAGAAGCTCGAGGGCAATTCCGGCAAGTCGGCATCAGTCGTTGCCGGCCTGATTGCGGTGGCGTCGGTGTCGAGCGGCGCGCAGGCGCAACAATCAAGCCTGCCTCCGGTGAATGTCGATGCGCCGGTCGAGCGTCCGCGCCCGGCGGCCTCGAAGCCGTCGCCCGAGCAGGTCCGCGCGCGCAACGCGCTTCGCCGCGCCGCGCAGCGCCAGCAGGCGCAGCAGCAGGCTGCTGCTGTTGCGCCGGCCCCGGCCGGAGCGCTCGATCGAAATCCCTACGCCGATCCGGCCGCGCCCTACAAGGTCGACCACGTCCAGGCGTCCGGCAAGTTTCCCGAGCCGATGCTGAACACGCCGAAGACGATCACGGTGCTCAGCAAGGAAGTGCTCGAGGACAAGAACGCGACCACGCTGAAGGAGATCGGACGCTCGACCGCCGGCGTGACGCTGGGATCGGGCGAGGGCGGCAATGCTTTCGGCGACCGCTTCTTCATCCGCGGCTTCGACGCGCGCAACGATGTCTTCATCGACGGCATCCGCGATCCCGCCGTGTCGATCCGCGAGAACTTCTTCACCGAGCAGATCGAGATATTGCGCGGGCCGGCATCGTCCTATGCCGGACGCGGCACCGCCGGCGGCGCCATCAACATCGTCACCAAGCAGGCCGGCGACGTCAACTTCAAGCGGATGGACACCGAGTTCGGCACCGACATGACCAAGCGCGTCACGCTCGACGTCAACCAGGTCATCGATCCGACCTTCTCGGTGCGCACCGGTGGCCTGTTCCAGGACGCCAATGTCGCCGGCCGCAATTACGTGACCGACGATCGCTGGGGCACCTTCCTGTCGACCAAGTACACCCCGACCAACGACATCAAGATCACGACCAACTACGTCCACACCGATCTCAGCGGCCTGCCGGATTTCGGCGTGCCCTTTTACAAGCAGGGCAATTTGCCGGTGACGTCGGCCGGCATTCCGCGCGGCAACTGGTACGGCTTCCTCAACCGCGACTTCCAGACCGCGCGGCAGGATTTCGGCACAGCAACGGCCGAGTACAAGGTCAACGAAGCCATCACGCTGACCAGCAAGGTGCGCGGCGAGCATTCGCTGCTCAATTACATCGGAACGCTGCCGCAGAATCCGATCACGACCAATCCCAATCCGTTGCTCTGGACCACGACGGCGAGCGCGCAGAGTCGCTACCAGACAGCGGACGTGTGGGCCAACCAGAACGAGGCCACGTTCAAGCTCGACACCGGCGGGGTCAAGCATACCGCAGTGTTCGGCGCCGAATACACCAACGAGAATGTCTCGATCGATCGTTACGCGGGTCTGACGTCGGAGCTCGCCGGCTCGCCCTTCACGAGCAACGGGGCGATCTCGGGGGTTAATCTCTACTCACCTCAGTACACGTATCTCGGTGGCTTCGGGTCGGCGTCGCTGACAGGCAACCCGACGCGCTATGGCGTCAACACCAGCAGCGTCTACGCCATGGACACCGCGAACTGGCAGGATACCATCATCCTGAACGGCGGCGTTCGCTACGACGGCTACAACATGAGCTCGTCGACCAACACCGCCTATCTGAAAATGAACTCCGATCTGGTCAACTACAATGTCGGCCTGGTCTACAAGCCGATGTCGATCGGCAGCCTTTACGCGGCCTATGCGACCTCGGCCAATCCGTTCGGCTCGGAGCTCGACGCGACCGGCACCGATTACGGCGGCGTTCCCGCCAACACGGCCGTCCTGCTCGGCCCCGAGCGCAACAAGGCGGCCGAGCTCGGCACCAAATGGGAGCTGGCTGATCGTCACCTGCTGGTGAGTGCCGCATTGTTCCAGACCACGAAGGACAACGCGCGCGAGACCAATGCGGCGGGCGTGCTCACCTCGAATGCGGCCTACCGCATCCAAGGGATCGACATCGAGGCCGAGGGCAAGATCACCGATCGCTGGAGCGTCTTCGGCGGCCTGGTCCTGATGCAGTCCAAGGTCACACAGAGCAACATTGCGTCCAACATCGGCCTTCAGCTCGCCAACGTCGCGCATCAGTCGTTCAGCATGCTGACCAAGTACAAGTTCGACGGCGACTGGGAAGTCGGCGGGCAGGCGGTATACCGCTCGAAGGTCTATGGCGGCACGTTCGCCGCCAACACCGGCAACGAGCTGCCGAGCTATTGGCGCTTCGATGCGTTCGTCGAAAAGAAGATCGACAAGAACTGGACCATGAAGTTCTACGCCCAGAACCTGACCAACAAGCTCTACTACGACACGCTTTACCGGAGCGCCGTGCCGTTCGTCGCAGTCGCGCCGGGGAGGGCCTTCTACATCATCACGACGGCCAAGTTCTGATGAGGTCCTTGTCAACCCGCCATAATCGCGATGCACGAGACCGTGCATCGCAAGGACAAACATCGGCTCCAGTTTAGAACGCTTACAAACTCGCGTTTAGAACGGTTTCAAACTCAAGTTTAGAATCGTTTTGATCTGGATGGATTCAAGATTGCTCTCGCCGTGACTGCGTTGACCCTCACTGCCCCGCTCGATACGACCAGTGTGTCGCACTGTCACGGTGCGACACACTGCAGCAATGGAATGGGGCGTAGGATGGGCATGGCAAGGGCTCCGCGGTCGTTGCGTTCGACCGCGGCACGGCAAGCATTGGTCGGCAATTTCGATGGTGCGGCCGGCAGGACTGTTTCCACCGTTGCAAGCCTGATCGCAGTCGCCTCCGTATCGAGCGCAGCACAAGCGCAGCAAACAAGTCTGCCGCCTGTCAACGTCGACGCACCCAAGGAACGGCCACGCTCCACCACCGCAAAACCGACGCCTGATCAGGTCCGCGCCCGCAACGCGTTGCGGCGTGCCGCGCAACGTCAGCAGGCTGCAGTGGCTCCGGTCGTCGATGCAGCCGCACCGTCGCCCGACCGCAATCCCTATGCGGATCCCGCTGCGCCCTACAAGGTCGATCACGTCCAGGCCGGCGGCAAGTTTCCGGAGAAGCTGGTCGATACGCCGAAGTCGATCACGGTGCTCAGCAAGGAAGTGCTCGAGGACAAGGGCGCCACAACGCTGAAGCAGGCGATCCTGAGCACGGCCGGCGTGACGCTCGGCACTGGCGAGGGCGGCAACGCCTTCGGTGATCGCTTCTTTATCCGCGGCTTCGATGCCCGCAACGACGTCTTCATCGACGGCGTGCGCGATTCCGGCGTAAGCGTGCGTGAGAACTTCTTCACCGAGCAGGTCGAGATCCTGCGCGGTCCCGCGTCGTCCTTCGCGGGCCGCGGCACGGCGGGTGGCGCCATCAACATCGTCACCAAGCAGGCCGTGACCGAGAAGAGCTTCTATAACATGGACACGACGTTTGGCACCGACCAGACCAAGCGTGTTACGCTCGACGTCAACCAGGTGATCAATCCGTCGCTCGCCGTTCGTGCCGGTGGCTTGTTCCAGGATGCCGACGTTGCGGGGCGGGACCGGGTCAAAGACAATCGCGATGGCGCCTTCGTCGCCACGACCTGGAAGCCGACCGACGCCATCAAGATATCAGGCAATTACATTCACACCGAACTGACCGGCATTCCCGATTTCGGTGTGCCGTACTATCGACCGAGTACGTCGTCGACATCAGGCGGTCCTTTCCCGGATTTCGGCGTCAACCGGAATAATTTCTACGGCTTCGTCAACCGCGACTTCTACCGGACCGGCCAGGACATAGGCACGATCAATGCCGAAGTCCAGGTCACGCCCGATCTGTTGCTCACCAACAAGATCCGGGAATCGCGTTCGACGCAGAACTACATCGGCACACTGCCGGAATCGCCGACGCTGGCCGCAGGCGCTCCATTCACGGCCTATACTTTGAGCGCCAACCCGCAGAGCCGGTACCAGGCCACGGACGTGTTCGCCAACCAGACCGAGGCCACGTACAAGTTCGACGATTATGCCGGCTTCAAGCACACGTTGCTTGCGGGCATCGAATACGACAACGAGCGATCGTCGATCGACACTTACACCGGACTTGGCTCGGAGATCACGACGGGGACAACGCCTTTCACCGGTTCGGGATCGACGTCCGGGGTCAGCGTGTTTTATCCGCAGGCCACCGACAATCCGTTCCCGATACCGGGAGGCTTGACCGGCAGGCCGACCAAGATTGGAATCGAAACGATCAGCGGCTACGTCGTGGACAGCGCGAATTATCGTGACGTCCTCATTCTCAACGGCGGCTTCCGCTATGACGATTACAGCATCAAGACGTCGGCCTTCACGGCGGCGGGTGCTTTCGGGCAGCAGAGCGCGGAATTCCTGGTTCCGGACTACAACCTCGGCCTCACGCTGAAGCCGCTGCCCAACGGCAGCGTCTATGTGGCCTATGCGACCTCGGCGAACCCCGTGGGCTCGGAGTTCGACGGTACCAGCACCGCCTATGGCGGCATCAATCCGAATTTGGCCGGCGGCAACAACCAGATCTTTGGGCCCGAGAAGAACAAGGCGATTGAGCTCGGTACCAAATGGGAGTTGTTCGATCGCCACCTGCTTCTGACCGCAGCACTGTTCCAGACGACCAAGGAGAACGCGCGCGAGGCGCAGAACGTCGGAAGCACCGTCGCCGCCGCGGCGCTTGGCTGCACCTATGCTCCGGTGGCTCCGGCAACCACCGTATCCTGCATCACGGCGGGGGCGGCTTATCGCGTCCGCGGTATCGATCTCGGCGTCGGCGGCAAGATCACCGATAAGTGGAGCGTGTTTGGAGGCCTCGTGCTGATGCAGTCGGAGGTGACGAAGTCGCTCGCGCCGCCGGCCAATACGACACTCTATGCCTCGAACGTCGGGCGGCCGCTCGCCAACATCGCGCACCAGTCGTTCAGCCTGCTCTCGAAGTACCAGCTCAACGACACCTGGGAGTTGGGCGGGCAGGCGGTGTACCGCTCGAAGATCTATGGCGGCACATTGCTCGCGGCCAATCAGGGCACGTCAATCCCAAGCTACTGGCGGTTCGATGCGTTCGCGGAAGCCAAGATCAACAAGAACTGGCGCCTGAAGCTGTTCGTCAACAACATCTTCGACAAGCGCTACTACGACGCGCTGTACCAGAGCGCCGCGCCCTTCGTGCTCGAAGCACCCGGACGCGCTGCTTACGTGGTGATCTCGGCGCGCTACTGACGGAGACATGAGCTGCCATGCTGACATGCATAGAAGGCGTCCTGAGCAAGGATGATGTGGCGGAGTTCCGCCGCATCATGGACGCCAGTGAATGGGAAGACGGCCGTTCCACCGCGGGCGCGCAGTCAGCAATGGTCAAGCGCAATGAGCAATTGCCGCCGGATAGCGAGGTCGCGCGCAAGCTCGGCCATCGCATCATCTCGGCGCTGACGGCGAACCCGCGATTTCTGGCAGCGGCAATCCCGCTCCAGATCTTCCCGCCGCTGTTCAACCGCTATGCGGCGGACAGCGGTCACCATTTCGGCCTGCATGTCGACAACGCCATCCGCGGCGACCGCCTGACCGGTCTTCGCATCCGCACGGATCTGTCGGTCACGCTGTTCCTCAGCGAGCCCGAGGATTACGAGGGTGGCGAACTTGTGATCGAGGACACCTACGGTTCGCACGAAGTCAAGTTGCCAGCCGGGGACTGCGTGCTCTATCCCTCAACCAGCCTGCATCTGGTCACACCGGTGACCCGGGGGGCGCGGGTTGCGTCTTTCTTCTGGCTCCAGAGCATGATACGGGACGATCAAGCCCGCAGCATGATCTTTGACCTCGACACCGCCATTCAGGCGTTGGTGGCACGGCTCGGGCGTGACGATCCCGAAACGGTCAAATTGACGGGTATCTATCACAACCTCATTCGCACCTGGGCCGAAGTATGAAGACCACATCTTTCCAAGCAAGCCTCGCTGCAGCCGTGCTGCTCACGGCCACCTGGCTTGCAGGGCCTGTTTCTGCCCAGACACAAACGCAAGCCCCGACACAGACGCGTCCCGCGGCGCCTGCACCTGTGGCCGCCCAGCCGGCGCCGGCGGCTCCCGCTGCCGCAGCGCAACCAACCGCGATTGCGGCGCCATCGGCCGCGGCCCCCGCGGCTGCGGCTCCCGTGGCCGTGACGCCCAGCGCGCCCGCGACCGAGGCTGTTGTGGCCCCGGCGTCCGAGGCGGCGCCGAAGGCCGGCATCGCTCCGGCCATGAAGGAATTGTCGCCCTGGGTGATGTTCATGTCGGCGGACGTCATCGTGAAGGCGGTGATGATCGGACTTGCCTTCGCCTCGCTCGTGACCTGGACCGTCTTCATCGCGAAGTCGATCGAGCTGTCGTTTGCGTCCGCGAAGCTTCGTTCGGCTTTGAAGAAGATTGCAGAGGTGCGCTCGCTTGCGGAAGCCCAGATGGCGCTCGGCACCAAACGGGGCATCCTGTCGTCCTTCCTGGCGGCCGCTCTGCGCGAGGCGCGGATGTCGGCGGGCCTGTCCAGCGACATCGGCATCAAGGAGCGCGCAGCCTCGAGCTTCGCCGAGATCGTGCGCGCGGAAGCGCGCCGCATCCGCGTCGGTATGGGTGTGCTTGCGACCATCGGTTCGACGTCGCCGTTTGTCGGTCTGTTCGGCACCGTGTGGGGCATCATGAACAGTTTCATCGGCATCTCGAAGTCGCAGACGACGAATCTTGCTGTGGTTGCCCCCGGCATCGCAGAGGCGCTGCTCGCGACCGCCATCGGTCTCGTCGCCGCTATTCCCGCCGTCATCATCTACAATTACTTCTCGCGCGTGACGAAGGGCTATCTCGAGCTCGTCAGCCGGGCCTCGGGAGCTGCGGCGCGGCTGTTGTCGCGCGATCTCGACCGCAGCCATGGCAGCGCGCATTCGCGCGCGGCGGAGTAAGCCATGGCCGTTTCGCTCACCGACAACGATGACGACGACGATTTCTCGGAAACGCATGACATCAACGTCACGCCGTTCATCGACGTCATTCTGGTGCTGCTGATCATCTTTATGGTCGCAGCCCCGTTGTCGACGGTCGACCTGCCGATCGACCTGCCGACATCAAGTGCGACCCCGCAGAAGAAGCCGGACAAGCCGACCTATGTCAGCATCAAGCCCGATCTGACGCTCGCGATTGGCGAAAATCCGGTCAAGCGCACCGACCTCGTCAGCTCGCTCGACGCCATCGCCGACATGAGCAAGGACAAATACGTGTTCCTACGCGCCGACAAGGCGGTGCCTTACGGCGAGTTGATGGGCGTCATGGAAATCCTGCGATCCGGCGGCTATTCTCGGATCAAGCTGGTGGCGCTCGAGGCTCCTCCTGCGGCGGCCGGGCCGGCGCAAGGAGCGGTCCAACCCTGATGGCAGCGCGATGACCGACCCTGTGTTCGAGGCAAAATCCTCGCGGCCGTTGTGGATCCTGGCCGCTGTCGTGGCTGTCGGCCTGCACCTTGGCGGGGCCGCGCTGGCGCTCGCGAACCTTCGCCCCGACGACGCTGACGATGGTCTCGGCGCCAACGGCGCGGAATACGCCGTCGAAATGACCTCGCCAAAGCTCCCCGAGACTGATCTGCCGCCTGGCCCGGACAGCGAAGCCTCGCAGTACCAGCCGCAGCAGATGCAGCAGCAGGCCGAGGTGAAAGAGACCGATCTGCCGAAGGATATCCCCCAGGAAGCCGAGGACCCGGACCGCCTGGTTACCGAGAACGACTCCAAGAAGCCGGTCGAGGACACCACGGAGGTGGCCAAGGTCGAAACGCAGGCGGTCGAGGAGATGCCGAACGCCCAGGAATCGGCCAGGCAGGCGCTGAACGAGGACGCGCGCGAGGGCGAGAAGGCGGCCGCCCCCCATCAGGGCATCGGCAAGGACATCCGCAAGCTGACGGCCGAATGGGGCAAGCGGATCAGTGCCTATTTCGAGATTCACAAGCGCTACCCCAAGGAGAAGAGCAAGACGACGACGGTCAAGCTCAGCCTGGTCCTGAACCGGCGCGGCAATGTCGTGTCCGTCAATGTCGCGGAGTCCTCAGGGGACCCCGCCTTCGACGATGCGGCCATTTCAATGGTGCGTCGCTCGGATCCGGTGCCGGTTCCGCCGGCTGAGCTGACGGATGACCAGTTCGCCTTTAGCCTGCCGGTGAATTTCAAGAAGCCGTCGAAATAGCGGCGTGGCCGTCAGCGCCAGTAGAACTTGATCCCGACATAGACCACGACCAAGCACGCAAAGATCAACGCCACCGGCAGGGGGCGCTTCTGCGTTCCCCCGACCGTCGTCGCCCCGAAGAAGCTGGCCTTTTTCGGTTTGGGGGCCGGGCGCCGGAAAGCGGTAACATTGTCCTTTGCCGGTTCGGCCGGCCGGGTGCGGACGTCGGGCGGGTTTCCACCGCCGCCCATCTCCAGATAGTAGGATTTATAGACCTCGGCGATGGTGGCCTCGGACGCTTCGTCCTCGTTCATCCGCTCCAGCAGCTTCTTGTAGCCATCGAGGAAGCCCTGTGCATCCGGTGGCAGCGCCGACAGCCCATTCAGCTTGGCCATCATCTTCCAGGTGGCGAAATCGGCGCGGGCACGGGTGTCGGCGCGTCGCGCGATCAGCATATCGGCAGCTTTGACCAAGTTGGCCTCTAGCCCTCAGGCTTGTCTTCAAGTGCAGGGTCGGGTGTACGGCTTCAACTACGCATTGCCGGTAGCGAAGAGAACAGCTTGAATCACATAACCGGTCAACGTTCGCAGTATTGCTGAAATAACATCAAGATTTAGACCGAACTGGGAACCCGCCAGCGGCAACAGGATCAGGAGCGCGATCAGGATCAGCATGCCGAACGGCTCGAGCCGGGACAGGGGCAAAGCGAGCGGCCGGGGCAACAGCCCGACCGCGACCCGTCCGCCGTCGAGCGGCGGGATCGGCATCATGTTGAATACGGCCAGCACGGCGTTGATCAGCAGCGCATTCTTGAGATTGTCAAAGATCCATTGCGCTGAGCCTGCCGGCGCCCAGGGCAAAACGTGGAGCGCGAGGCCCGCGAGCAGCGCCAGTAGGATGTTGGTGATGGGGCCGGCGAGGGCGACCCAGACCATGTCCATCTTCGGATTGTTGAGCTTGCGAAAATTCACCGGCACGGGCTTGGCATAGCCGAACAGGAACGGCGAATGCGCGAACAGCAGCATCGCCGGCAAAATGAGCGTGCCGAACGGGTCGATATGGCGGAGCGGGTTGAAGCTGACGCGGCCGAGCTGCCAGGCGGTGTTGTCGCCGAGCCGGTGCGCCACGAAGCCGTGCGCGGCTTCATGGAACGTGATGGCGAGCACCAGCGGCAGCACCCACACAGAGAGATCATAGAAGGAAATGTTCACGTCGTATCTTGCCCGTATGTGCCTGTCGCCTTGCAGACGACCCGGCCAAACCGGCGGTGCAGCAACGCTTCAGCTCAACATAGGGTGGCCGGTTCCGAAATGCCACGCTGCAAATGATCGGCGAGCAGCGCCGCCGGGCGCGGCAGCTTGCGCGCGCGGTGCAGGCGGATGTCCGCCGCGGGCAGCGGCGGCAGACCATCGCGCAGGCCGAGAGTGCGCAGGCGAGGCGGCAGGGTGCCTGCCTTCACCACGGTGACCGCGAGGCCCTGCGCCGCGATCGCTTCCACCGCTGCCAGCGTCCGGCTGACAAAGGCGAGCCGCCAGGGCCGGTAGGCGTGATCAAGCGCCTCGGTGGCCCATTGGCGGAACAGGCAGCCGCGCGGGTAGAGCGCCACGGGCAGGGTGTCTTCCGCCACGGCGCGACAAGAGGCGGCGGCCGCCCAGACGGCCTGCTCGCGCCGCAACAGCTCACCACCGCCGCGCCCTTCCGGATGCATGGCGATAACGAGATCATAGGCCTCGCCGAGCCGGGCCGGCATGGTCGCGGTCAGTCCGGTCTCGACCTCGACCCTGACAGTCGGATGGCTTTTGGCAAAGTCCGCCAGCAGCGGCGGAATGACGATCGTGCCATAATCGTCCATCACGCCGAGGCGGATGACGGCCTCCGGCTTGCGCCCATGCAGAGCACCGACTGCCTCGGCATGAAGGGCAAGGATTCGCTGCGCATAGGCGCACAGCTCCTGGCCCGCCGCGGTCGGCACGACGCCGGAGCGATTGCGCTGAAACAGCTTTGTGCCGAGCCGCTCCTCAAGTCGCCTGACCTGCACGCTCACCGCCGACTGGGTCCGGTTGAGCTGGTCGGCCGCGCGCGTGAACGAGCGATGCTCGGCGACGGCGAGAAAAGCCCTCAGCAAATCGGGATCGAGATCGGACGCGGTCATGATGGAACGTTATCCCAGCATGACGGAAATTCCATTCCCAGTTTTGGCACGCCCCGTATGCTGTTCGTCGACCTGTCCGAGTGGAGGAATTGTGGGCGAGATTTTTGGCGTTCTGGCCGCAGTGCTGTCGAGTGCGCTGGGCGGCACCTCGATCGGCGCGACGCGCTATCTCGTGAGCAGTATCGATCCGCTGGCGATCGGCTCGTTCCGGTTCGGCATCGGCTTTCTGCTGCTGCTGCCGCTGACCTTGCTGCGAGGCGATCGTTGGCCGGCGCGAGGCGACTGGGCTGTTGCTATTGGGCTCGGCATCCTGTTCTTCGCGCTGTTTCCGATCCTGTTCAATGCATCTTTGATTTTCACGACGGCCGCGCGCGGTGCGCTCGCGCTGTCGACGCTGCCGCTGTTGTCGCTGGTGATCGGCGCCGCCCTCGGCAGCGAGGCCCTGAGCTGGCGCAAAGCGATCGGTGTCGTGGTGGCGACGCTTGGTGTTGCCGTCGCGCTGCTCACTGACCTCAGTTCGGCGCCATCAGGCGCCTGGCGCGGTGATCTCCTGATGATGGCGGCTGCACTGTGCATGGCACTGTACGGCATCTGGTCGAAGCCGGTGATCCGGCGCTCCAGCCCGATCGCCTTCACGACCATGAGCATGGCCGCAGGCGCTGCCTGTCTCATCCTGCTCTCGAGCGTCCGTGGCAGTTTCGCACCCATCGCAGATTTCGGCAGGTCGCAATGGCTCGCGGCGTTCTATCTCGGCGCATTTGGTGCGGCGCTGACCTTCTATCTCTGGGCCTTCGCGTTGGAGCGGACCACGCCGACGCGCGTGGCGATCTCGGTGACGGTCAATCCGACCACGGCATCGCTGGTCGGCGCCTGGCTGCTGCATGAGCCGCTGCGCTGGAATCTCGCCGCCGGCATCGTCGCGGTGTTCGCCGGGATCTGGCTCGCCACGACGACTGGACGGCGCGTTGAGGCCGCCGGCCTGTCTGCTTCAAGCCGCTCCTAAGATCACGCCGGGATCGTTCCCTGATATTGCGTCAGGCCGTCGTCGAGCTTCACCCAGACGAGCTTTTCCGAGACCCAGATGTGTTCGGTCGGTGCGAAAGCGTTGCGGTCGTCGAAGGTCGCGAGTGCGACGCCTGCCAGCGTGCCGTTGCGCCGCCAGGAGAACAGCCGCGTGCCGCAGGTCTTGCAGAACACGCGATCGATCGCTTCGGACGACTTATAGCGGCCGGTGTCTCCCTCGACGGTCAGCATTTTCTGGTCGAACTGGGCGCGGGCGAAATAGGGCGAGCCCATCGCCTTCTGGCACATGCGGCAGTGACAGATGCGCACGTTCAGCGGCTCGCCCTCCGCCTTGAACCGCACCGCGCCGCACAGGCATCCACCTTCTCTAATCATGCCACCCGCCATTCGCTGACTTGCCGCGCCATGTTCCAGTTGAGCTCATCGAGGTCGCCATCCATGTTGGTGTTCGGCCGGCTGACATTGGTGAAGGCGGCCCAGCAGAAGCCGCCATGGGTTCTGACCGCAATGGTGCTGGTGCCTGGCAGGCTGCCATTGTGCCACCAATTGTCTGATTTGTTGATGCAGAAACCCTTGGCGTAATCAGGGCTGTAGCTCGGCGCTGATGTCATCGTCTGGATGGTGTGCGGCCGCAAAATGTTCGCCGGCCGTGCATAGCCGTCGACATGCATCAGGAATTGCACGAGGTCGGTCGGCGTCGCGATCCAGCCGCCATGGGAATCCATGCGGTGGACGTTCATCTCGTAGGGACTTTCGACCTTGCAGTAATAGGCGACTTCGCCCGCCTGGCGCTGATCGCGAGTGTTGCCTGCGAGCGTCATGTCGTTGACGCCGCAACGGCCGAGCACTTCGGCGCGGACATGCTCGGCGTAGCGCTGGCCGGTAAGCTTCTCGATCACCCGGCCCAGCACGCAATAGCCGAAATTCGAGTAGGCGTAGTGCTGGCCCGGCGGACGGTCCAGCGGCCGGTTGGCCAGCGTCCAGGTGATCAGCTGCGCATGATCCATGTGCGGATGCGTGAACATGGGATCGTGGTTGTCGTTGGTCCAGCCGCCGCCGGTGTGTGTCAGGAGATGCTCGAGCGTGATCTGGTCGATGCCGGGCGAGGTGGGCGGCGCGCCGTAATCGGTGCCGAGCAGCGCACCGGGGCCGAACACGCGGTCGCCGAGCTTGACGCGGTTCTCCTCGATCAGCCGGAACAGCGTGACCGATGTGATCATCTTGCTGACGCTGGCGATGCGAAACAGGTGCTGCGGCGTCGTTGCTTCGTTCTGCTCGCGATCGGCCACGCCAAAGGCGGCCTGGTGCACGATCGCGCCGGCATAACCGATCGCAAAGGAGAGCCCCGGCACGTCGTATTTGCCCATGAAGGTCTGCGCCAGTCGGCCCATCGCTGCGCGTTCGGCCGGCGAGGGCGGGCGGATGCTTGGCGGGTTCGGCGCGAGCTGCGCGATTGCAGGATGCGAAAATAGCGACAGCGCGCCTGCGCCCGCTGCGAGCTTCACAAAATCGCGTCGCCTGAGCTGCATGGTCCGCCCCTTCGGAGTCCCCTTGGGGCGGCCAATGGCTCAGTAGGTCGCCCGTCCCCCGGAAATATCAAAGACCGCGCCGGTCGAGAAGCCACAATCCTGAGATGCAAGCCAGCTCACCATCGCGGCGAGCTCTTCGACCAGCACGAAGCGCGCTTTGGGGATCTTAGACAGCATGAAATCGATATGCTGCTGCGTCATCTGGTCGAAGATCGCGGTCTTGGCCGCGGCCGGCGTGACTGCATTCACGAGAATGTCATGCGCGGCGAGCTCCTTGCCGAGCGACTTCGTCAGCGCGATCAGGCCGGCCTTGGAGGCGGAATAGTGCGCGGCGTTCGGGTTGCCTTCCTTGCCGGCGATCGAGGCGATGTTCACGATCCGCCCGTATTTCTGTTCGAGCATCACAGGCACGATCGCCTTGCAGACGATGAAGGGGCCGTCGAGATTGATGCGCAGCACCTTGCGCCATTCCTCGAGGTCGGTTTCCCAGACCGGCTTGTTGACGCCGGCGATGCCGGCATTGTTGACGAGGATATCGATCTTGCCGAAGGCGGCCAGCGTCGCATCGCGGGCCTGCCCGACGCCTGCGGTGTCGGTGACATCGACCTTGAAGGTGCGAACGTTGTCGCCGATGTCCTTGGCGGTTTTCTCGGCCAAGCCTGAGTCGAAATCCCAGATCGCGACCCGGGCGCCGGAGGCGACGAAACGTTCGGTGATGGCGCGGCCAAAGCCCTGCGCGCCGCCGGTGACGACGGCGACCCGATCGTTGAGATCAATCTTGTTCATCAGATGTGATCCGGGTGGACGTCAGAGCATGTAGCCGCCGTCAACGACGAGGTCGACGCCAGTGGTGAAGGCACTCTCGTCGCTGCCGAGATAGATCGCCATGTTGGCGATTTCGTCGGCCGTGCCGAGCCGACCCATCTTCTGGCGCGAGATGAACATCTCCTTGCCCTGCGGGCCTTGCGCGGCCGCGCGGTCGAGCATCGAGGGGGTCTCGACGGTGCCGGGGCAGATCGAGTTGCAGCGGATGCCCTTGGTGATGAAGTCGAGCGCCACTGCACGCGACAGCAGCGACACCGCTGCCTTCGATGAGCTGTAAACGTAGCGGTTCGCCGGCGGCCGCAGCGCCGCGCAGGACGAGATGTTGACGATGCTGCCGCCGCCGCCTGCGATCATGTCGGGCAGGAAGGCCTTGATGGTCCGGTGCATCGACTTGACGTTGAGGTCGAACGAGAAATCGAAATCCTCTTCCGAGCAGTCCAGGATGCTGCCGTGGTGCACGAAGCCGGCTGCGTTGAGCAGGATGTCGATCTTGCCGACACGCTTGGCGAAGGCGTTCACGTCGGCGGTGTTGCGGACGTCGAGCTTGGCGACCTCGGCGATGCCTTCCTTGGTCAGGCCTGCGATGCCGGCCTCGTTGATGTCGGTTGCGATGACGGTCGCGCCCTCACGTGCGAACGCAACGGCGCATGCGCGCCCGATGCCGGCCGCTGCGGCCGTGATGACGGCGCGCTTGCCCTTGAGGCGGTCTGCCATGTTGTTTTTCTCCCTTGTGTTCATTCGAATGCCAACCCCACCTCATTGCGAGGAGCTCGTGACAAAATTGCGGAGCAATTTTGCACCGATGCGACGAAGCAATCCAGGACTGTCTCCGCGGAGATATCTCTGGATTGCTTCGCTTCGCTCGCAATGACGGTGTGGCTGCTAGTGATTATCCCGCGGCACGCCAAACGCCGAGGCGACGTTCTGGTAGCGCGTGGCGAGCTCCATACAGGCGCCGGTCGATTGCTGGCCGACGGTGTTGCGATAGATCTCCTGCCACGGCGTCTGGTTCGGCGGATGCTTGAAGCCGCCGGCGGCCTTGAGGTCGGCGTGACGCTTCTTCAGCTCCTCGTCCGTGATCAGGATGTTGGCGCTGCCCTTGTTGAGGTCGATGCGGACCTTGTCCCCGGTCTTGAGGATCGCGAGCCCGCCATTGGCGGCCGCTTCCGGCGAGGCATTCAGGATCGAGGGCGAGCCCGAGGTGCCGGACTGGCGGCCGTCGCCGATGCAGGGCAGGGCGAGGATGCCACGTTTGATCAGCGCGGCCGGCGGCTGCATGTTCACGACCTCGGCGCCACCGGGGTAACCGATCGGGCCGGTGCCGCGGATGAACAGCACGCAATGCTCGTCGATCCCGAGCGCGGGATCCTCGATCCGTTCATGATAATCTTCCGGCCCCTCGAACACGACCGCGCGTCCTTCGAACGCGTTCAGGTCTTTCGGGTTGCTGAGATAGCGCTCGCGGAACTCCTTTGAGATCACGCTGGTTTTCATGATCGCGGAATCGAACAGATTGCCGCGCAGCACCAGGAAGCCGGCATCCTTCACCATCGGCTTGTCGTAGGCCCAGATCACATCCTGATCGGGCTTGGGCGCACTTGCGCAGTTCTCGCCGATGCCGCGGCCGTTGACGGTGAGCGCGTCCTCATGGATGCGCTTGTGCTTCACGAGTTCGCGAATCACGGTGGGCACTCCGCCGGAGCGATGGAATTCCTCGCCGAGATAGAAGCCGGCCGGCTGAAGGTTGACGAGCAGTGGCACGTCGTGACCGACTTTCTGCCAGTCGTCGATTGAGAGCTCGACGCCGATGTGGCGCGCGAGCGCGTTGATATGGATCGGCGCATTGGTCGAGCCGCCGATGGCCGAATTTACCACGATGCAGTTCTCGAACGCTTTGCGGGTCAGGAAATCCGAGGGCTTCAGATCCTCCCAGACCATATCGACGATGCGCTTGCCCGTCTCATAGGCGATCTGGCCGCGCTCGCGATAGGGCGCCGGGATCGCCGCGCAGCCCGGCAGCGAGAAGCCAAGTGCTTCTGCAAGCGCATTCATGGTCGAGGCCGTGCCCATGGTGTTGCAGTGGCCGACCGAGGGTGCCGAGGAGGCCACGATCTCCATAAACTCTTCATAGTCGATCTCGCCGGCGGCGAGCCGCTCGCGCGACTTCCAGACGATAGTGCCGGAGCCGGTGCGCTCACCGTCATGCCAGCCGTTCAGCATCGGGCCACCCGACAGAACGATCGCAGGCAGGTTGACAGTCGCAGCGGCCATCATGCAGGCCGGCGTGGTCTTGTCGCAACCGGTGGTCAGCACCACGCCGTCGAGCGGATAGCCGTAGAGCACCTCGACCAGGCCGAGATAAGCCAGGTTGCGGTCGAGCGCCGCCGTCGGGCGCTTGCCGGTCTCCTGGATCGGGTGGGTCGGGAACTCCATCGCAATGCCGCCGGCCTCGCGGATGCCTTCGCGGACGCGGTGGGCGAGCTCGATATGGTGGCGGTTGCAGGGCGACAGGTCATTGCCGGTCTGGGCGATGCCGATGATCGGCTTGCCGGATTGCAGCTCGGCACGGGTGAGGCCGAAATTCAGGTAGCGCTCCATATAGAGCGCGGTCATGCCCGGATTATGCGGATTGTTGAACCAGTCCTGCGAGCGAAGATGGCGGCGGGTGCCGTTGCCGGCGGGCGCGTGCCCATTGGTTGGCTTTTTTGTCATGGGTTTCTCCTTCAATGCAAACGCACGGGCCGACGTTTGGGATGTCGATCGGTGCGCTGCCCGGCAGTGCGAGCAAGTAAAGACGGCCCGCCTGCTGGCGAACATTTCCTCATCGTTGGGATATTACTCACGGGTCGTTGGTAACGCTATCATTTTGTACGGCGGGCGCCCATTCACCCGCGCGGGGGCTCGCCGTCGGCCGTTGTGCTTGTGAACTCTGCCGTTCGATGACCGTGAAGCCGAGATCGAGCACGGGCTTTTCGGGACGCTTTCCCTCGATCGCCTCAATCAGCATCGCGGCAGCCGTGCTGCCCATCTCGTAACGGTTGGTCCGCACGCTCGTCAGCGTCGGCACCGAGGAGGCCATGAATTCGAGGTCGTTGAAGCCGACGATTGCGATCTGATCGGGGACCGGGATCTCGCGGCGGCGGCATTCGAAGAGAACGCCGAGCGCAAGGTCGTCATTGGCGCAGAACACCGCGTCGATGTCAGGCTCGCGCGCGATCAGATCGGCAAACAGCGCGCCACCCAGCGTCACCGAGGTCGGCGTCGCCGTCGTCACGATCAGTCTTTGGTCGAACAGGCCGGCGTCTTTCATGGCTGCGGCATAGCCGTCGAGCCGGCGCTGCACCCGGGGATCCATGCGGGCGCCTACGAAGCCGATCCTGCGGTGGCCCTGTGCGAACAAATGCGCAATTGCTGCGCGCGCTGCATCATAATGGGAAAAGCCGATCATCATGTCGACCGGATTGGGCCCAATCTCCATGATCTGCACGATTGGGCAGTCAGCCGCCTCTAGCATCGCGCGGGATTCGGTGGTCTGGTCGATGCCCGTGACGATCAGTCCCGCCGGCTTCTGCGCCAGGAACAGGCGCAGCAGCTTCTCCTCCTGAAGAATGGAGTAGCGCGTGTTGGACAGCTGGATCGAATAGCGGCTGCCTTCGGACGCATCGTAGATCCCGCGGAGCACATCGGAAAACACGTTGTTGGTCAGTGACGGAATCAAGACACCGATCACCTCGGTGCGCTGCGAAGCCAGCGCCCGTGCCGCAAGGTTGGGCACATAGCCGAGCTCCCGGGCCGCGCTTTCGACCCGCGTCCGCTTGGCGACCGACAGCGCCTCGGGATTGCGGAAGAAGCGGGACGCTGTGATCGGGCTGACGCCGGCCAGCTCGGCGACTTCCGCCAGCCGAATCTTGCCAGACTTGGTGCGCTTTCGACCCATTTGTTGCTCTTAACACAGCCTATCCCGCAAACAAAGGATCGTTGACAGCGCTACCAGCAGCGACTAACCAAAGACAAATTGCCAAACCCGCACAAACTGCTGACAATGTCGCCTGTTAAGAGGGCTTCAGGTCAGCGAAGTTCAGAAAAACAAGACGGTGGCGGCGCGCCAGTTGCGTCGTCTAAGTCGAAGGAGGGAGCTAGATGTCGTCTGTGCAAATCCGCGACGTGCGGAAATCGTTCGGCAATTTTGAAGTCCTGCACGGCGTCTCGATCCCGATCGAGGACGGCCAGTTTGTCGTCCTGGTTGGCCCCTCCGGCTGCGGCAAGTCGACGCTTCTGCGCATGCTCGCAGGCCTCGAGAACATCACATCAGGCACGATCTCGATCGGCGACCGCGTCGTCAACAATGTCCAGCCCAAGGAGCGGGACATTGCGATGGTGTTCCAGAACTACGCGCTCTATCCGCACATGACCGTCGCCGAGAACATGGGCTTCTCGCTGAAGCTGCGGAATGCCGGCTCGGACGAGATCAGCAAGCGCGTCAAGCGCGCCGCTGAGATTCTTGCACTGACGCCATTGCTCGACCGCTATCCGCGCCAGCTCTCAGGTGGCCAGCGCCAGCGCGTCGCCATGGGCCGCGCCATCGTGCGCGATCCCCAGGTGTTCCTGTTCGACGAGCCGCTGTCGAACCTCGACGCCAAGCTGCGCGTCGCCATGCGGACCGAGATCAAGGAGCTGCACCAGCGGCTCAAGACCACCACCGTTTACGTCACCCACGACCAGATCGAGGCCATGACCATGGCCGACAAGATCGTCGTGATGCATGACGGCATCGTCGAGCAGATGGGCACGCCGCTCGAGCTCTACGACAAGCCGGAAAACCAGTTCGTCGCCGGCTTCATCGGCTCGCCGGCCATGAATTTCCTGAAGGGGCACATCCGCGTCAACGGCGTTGCCACCTTCGAGGGACCGAACGGCGTCAAGCTGCCGCTCAAGAGCGCGCCGGCTGCCTCGGACGGCAAGCCCGTCGTTTACGGCGTCCGTCCCGAGCATTTCACCATTGCCGACGACGGCGCCGACGCCGAGATCGTCGTGGTCGAGCCGACCGGCTCGGAGACGCAGGTATTTGCGAAGGTCGGTGGCGAGCAGGTCGTCGCGGTCTTCCGCGAACGTCACCAGTTCAACCCGGGCGACAAGGTCAAGCTGAAGCCCGATCCGGACGTGATTCACTTGTTTGACGAGGCGACAGGCAAACGCCTGTAGCGACTTCAGAACGACCAAATACAATTAAAAAATCAGGGAGAGAACGATGAGCGATTTCGACAGGCGAAGTGTGCTTAAAGCCGGCCTGGGCGGCGCAGCGTTGCTGGCTGGCCCGGGGATCGTCCCCGTCCGGGCTGCGGAGTGGACCAACACGCCGGAGCCTAACGCCTCGATCCGCGTGCTGCGCTGGAAGCAGTTCATCCAGGCCGAGTTCGACAAGTTCGCCGAGCAGACCAAGAAGTTTTCCGAGAAGACCGGCATCAAGGTGAAGCTCGAGGCCGAGAGCTGGGAAGACATCCGCCCCAAGGCCGCGGTCGCCGCCAATGTCGGCGCGGGTCCGGACCTGATCATCGGCACGCTCGACGATCCCTTCAAATTCCCGGAGAAGCTGATCGACGTCACCGACGTTGCCGACTATCTCGGCAAACAATATGGCGGCTGGTATCCGGTGGCCGAGCGCTACGGCAAGAAGGGCAACAACTGGATCGCGATTCCGCAAGGCGCGACCGGCGGCTGCCTGAACTACCGCATCAGCCACATGAAGGCCGCGGGCTTCGAGCAATTCCCGAAGGATACCGACGGCTTCCTCAAGCTGTGCCAGGCCCTGAAGAAGAACAATACGCCGGCCGGCTTCGCCCTCGGCCACGCCACGGGTGACGCCAACGGCTGGTGCCAGTGGGCGCTGTGGGCGTTCGGCGGCAAGGTCGTCAACGACAAGAACGAGGTCGTGCTCGATTCTCCCGAAACGATCGCAGCCCTCGAATACGTCAAGCAGCTCTATGCGACGTTCATTCCGGGCGTGCTGTCGTGGAATGACTCGAACAACAACAAGGCGTTCCTCAACGGCGAACTCAGCCTTACCCTGAACGGCATCTCGATCTGGACCGTCGGCAAGACCTCGCCCGATCCGAAGCAGCAGGAGATCGCCAAGGACATGGACCATGCGCCGATGCCGATCGGGCCCGTGGGCGTGCCGACCGAGCAGCAGAACGTCCTCGTCTACTACGGTTACAAGCACTCGAAGTATCCGAAGGCGGTCAAGGAATACATCAAGTTCATGATGGATAAGGAGAACTACGACGCGTGGGAGGTCGCCTCCAACGGCTACGTCTCGCCGCCGCTTCCGGCCTATAATGACAATCCGGTGTGGACCTCCGATCCCAAGATCACGCCGTATCGCGACTGCCTAAAGCGTTGCCGCGACAACGGCTATGCCGGCGATCTCGGCTACGCCTCGGCCGCCGTCATGGGCGACTTCGTCGTGGTCGATATGTTCGCCGAAGCCGCCTCTGGACAGGCCACGCCGCAGGAAGCAGCAAAGCGCGCCGCCGAGCGCGCCAAGCGCTACTACCAGGTCTGATCTGCTACCACCTCGGCGGCGCCCGGTTTGCTGGGCGCCGCCGTTGTCGTTCTTGAAGGGGAGTCCGACATGGCCGTTATCGCCGAGCCCGCCGCTGCGCAGGTCAAGCGCAGCAGTTTGTGGAGCAGGGCGTTCGAAAGCCGAAACTTCCTGGGCGCCATGTTCATGGTGCCGGCAATCGCCATCCTCATTCTGTTTCTGGCTTACCCTCTGGTGCTCGGCCTGTGGCTCGGCATGACCGACACCAAGATCGGCGGGGTCGGGCGCTTCATCGGCTTCGGAAACTTCGTCTCGCTGGCGAAGGACTCCGTGTTCTGGCTGTCGGTGTTCAACACCATCTTCTACACCGTGGCCGCCAGCATCGTGAAATTTGCGATCGGTCTTTACCTGGCGCTGCTGCTCAATGAGCGGCTGCCGTTCAAGTCGATGATCAGGGCTATCGTACTGTTGCCCTTCGTGGTGCCGACGGTGCTCTCGGCGATCGCGTTCTGGTGGATCTATGACAGCCAGTTCTCGATCATCTCCTGGGTGCTGATCAAGGCCGGCTTGATCACGCGCTACATCGACTTCCTCGGCGATCCCTGGAATGCGCGCTGGTCGGTGGTTGTCGCCAACATCTGGCGCGGCGTGCCCTTCGTTGCGATTACGCTTCTCGCCGGACTCCAGACCATCTCTCCCTCGCTTTACGAGGCCGCTAATCTTGACGGCGCCACCAATCTGCAGCGATTCCGTCACATCACGTTGCCGATGCTGTCGCCGATCATCGCTGTCGTGATGACGTTCTCGGTGCTGATGACGTTCACCGACTTCCAGCTGATCTACACCATCACGCGCGGCGGTCCGATCAACGCCACGCATCTGATGGCGACGCTGTCGTTCCAGCGCGCCATCACCGGCGGCAATCTTGGCGAGGGCGCAGCGATCTCGAATGCGATGATCCCGTTCCTGGTTGCGGCGATCCTGTTGAGCTTCTTCGGGCTTCAGCGCTCTCGCTGGCAGCAAGGCGGAAGGGACTGACCATGAGCACCGCGGACGACCAAAGCGTCGGAATGGACTACCTCGAACGTTTTCCGCGGAAGTTTCTCCGCGTCTACCTTCCGCTCGGCCTGATCGTCGTCTTCCTGCTGTTTCCGTTCTATTGGATGACGGTCGCGACCTTCAAGCCGGACGCGGAGATGTACGACTACGAGAAGTACAATCCGTTCTGGATCGTACATCCGACGTTCGAGCACATCACAAAACTGTTCTTCGAGACCGACTATCCGCTGTGGATGTGGAACACGGTGATCGTCTCGGTGTCCTCAACTTTCATCTCGCTGTTCGCCAGCGTCTGCGCCGCCTATGCGATCGAGCGTCTGCGCTACAAGGGGTCGCGTTATGTCGGCCTTGCGATCTTCCTTGGCTATCTCGTACCGCCCTCGATCCTGTTCATTCCGCTCGCCGCGATCGTGTTCCAGCTCGGCCTGTTCGACGGCAATCTGGCGCTGATCCTGACCTATCCGACTTTCCTGATCCCGTTCTGCACCTGGCTGCTGATGGGCTATTTCCGCACCATTCCCTATGAGCTGGAGGAATGCGCGCTGATCGACGGGGCCACGCGGCTGCAGATCCTGGTCAAGATCACGCTTCCTTTGTCTCTGCCGGGAGTGATCTCCGCCGGCATCTTCGCCTTCACGTTGTCCTGGAACGAGTTCATCTACGCGCTGACCTTCATCTCCTCCTCGGAGAACAAGACCATTCCGGTCGGCGCCATCACCGAGCTCGTCAATGGCGACGTCTACCATTGGGGCGCCCTGATGGCGGCGGCCCTGACCGGCTCGGTCCCCGTAGTTATCCTTTATTCCTTCTTCGTAGAGTACTATGTGTCGGCAATGACCGGCGCCGTGAAGGAATGACCAGCGGGGCCTGCCTGAGAACGCGCCAACATGTCTCAAGAGCGGCGCGTTCCGGCCAATAAGAAGGAGTAGGCTCTTGCACATTCTGGTTCTGGGCGCCGCCGGCATGGTCGGCCGCAAATTGTGTGAACGTCTCTTGCGCGACGGCCGTCTCGGCAAGAGCGACATCACCAAATTGACCATGCACGACGTGGTCGAGCCCAAAAAGCCGGAGAAATCAGGTTTTGCCGTCGAGACCGTCTCGGGCGATTTCGCCGTGCCGGGCGCTGCCGAGAAGCTGATCGCCGGCCGTCCCGATGTGATCTTCCATCTCGCCGCCATCGTCTCGGGCGAAGCCGAGCTCGATTTCGACAAGGGCTACCGCATCAATCTCGACGGCACGCGGATGCTGCTGGATGCTGTCAGGCTGGTCGGTGGCGGCTACAAGCCGCGCGTGGTGTTCACGTCCTCGATCGCGGTGTTCGGCGCGCCGTTCCCGGATGCGATCGGCGACGAATTCTTCCACACCCCGCTGCTCAGCTATGGCACCCAGAAGGCGATCGGCGAGTTGCTGCTCGCGGACTATTCCCGCCGCGGCTTCCTCGACGGCATCGGCATCCGCCTGCCGACCATCTGCATCAGGCCCGGCCTGCCCAACAAGGCGGCATCGGGCTTCTTCTCCAACATCCTGCGCGAGCCCTTGGCCGGCAAGGAAGCGATCCTTCCGGTGTCCGAGGACGTTCGCCACTGGCACGCCACGCCGCGCTCGGCCGTCGGCTTCCTGCTGCACGCCGGCACCATGGACCTCGCCACGGTCGGTCCCCGCCGCAATCTGACGATGCCGGGCCTGTCGGCGACCGTCGGCGAGCAGATCGCGGCCTTGAAGCGCGTCGCCGGCGAGAAGGTTGCTGCCCGCATCAAGCGTGAGCCCGATCCTTTCATCGTCGGCATCGTCGGTGGCTGGCCGCGCAACTTCAACGCAAAGCGGTCACTCGAGCTCGGCTTCACCACCGCCGAGAAGAATTTCGACGATATCATCCGCATTCACATCGAAGACGAGCTGGGCGGCAACTTCGTCGCCTGAGCTATCAGACGAACAGCGTGGATATGACGATGGCGAGCGTGGCTTGCATCGGTGAATGCATGGTCGAGCTTCGGCAGGCCCAGGGCGGCCAGTCTGCCGGGCAGGGCGGTGGCCTGTACTCGCGTGGCTTCGGCGGCGATACCCTGAACACGGCGGTTTATCTGGCGCGGCTCGAGGTCAAGGTCGACTATCTCACCGCGCTCGGCGACGACGGCCTCAGCGAGGAAATGATCGCGGCTTGGAACGCCGAGGGCGTCGGCACGCGCCGTGTCGTGCGGCTGCCGGGGAAGCTGCCCGGCCTCTACATGATCCAGCTCGATGCCAACGGCGAGCGCCAGTTCTTCCACTGGCGCGACAGCGCGGCGGCGCGGCAGCTGATGAGCCTCCCGGAGACCGACGAGCTGCTCAACTCGCTGATGAGCTATGACATCGTCTATCTCTCCGCGATCACGCTCTCGATCTACGACGCGGCCGGGCGCGATCGCCTGTTCGCGGCGATCAAGCGCGCACGCCTGCTCGGCACCCGCTTCGTGTTCGACACTAATTTCCGCGCACGCGGCTGGCCCGATCGCGACGTCGCGCGCGAGGTGTTTGCCGCGGCGTTTGCGGCCGCCGACATCGTGCTGACGTCGGCCGAGGATCTGCTCGCGCTCTATCCCGGCGAGAGCCCCGAGCAATTGATGGCGCGCATCCCGACGCCGGAGCTGGTGTTCCGGCTCGCCGAGCCCGTCAGCCTGCTGCGCTACCCCGGTGGTACCCACGAGGTCCGCGCTGAACCCATGACGAAGCCCGTCGTTGATACCACCGCTGCCGGAGACAGCTTTGCCGCGGCCTATATCGCGGCCCGGCTCGGCGGCTCCGATCCGGTCGAGGCGGCCCAATCAGGCCATCGCCTCGCCAGCCTCGTGATTTGCTATCCCGGCGCCATCATTCCGGGCTATGCCATGCCGCCGAAGAAGCGGCACCGGCCGGCAACCACGCGCCAAGCCACGAAGTAACGCGACCACGTCAACGAAAAGATCCCTGAGATGCCCACTGCTGCCCAACAGAACCACCTCGTCGCGCTGTTCAAGGCCGCGACCGTCATTCCCGTGCTCACCATCGAGCGGATCCAGGATGCCGTACCGTTGGCAAAAGCCCTGGTGGCCGGCGGCGTTCGCACGCTGGAGGTGACCATGCGGACGCCCGTTGCGATCGAGGCGGCGCGGGCGATGATGGCCGAGGTCCCCGATGCGGTGGTCGGCATCGGCACCATTCTCACTCCGGCCGACTTCACCCGTGTCGAGAAGCTCGGTGTCGCCTTTGGCATCAGCCCGGGCCTGACCCCCGATCTCCTCAAGGTCGCCGGAGATAGCTCCCTGCCGTTCGCACCCGGTATTGCCACGGCGTCCGAGCTGATGACGGCGCTGTCCTACGGCTTCGACGTCGCCAAGTTCTTCCCGGCCGAGCAGGCCGGCGGCATCAAGGGCCTGCGCTCGCTTGGCGGGCCGTTCCCGAATGTGCGGTTCTGCCCGACCGGCGGGGTGGGCGAGGCCAATGCAGCGACCTGGCTCGCCGAGCCAAATGTGGTCTGTGTTGGCGGTTCCTGGCTGTGCCCGACGGCGGAGATCAGGGCCGGGAACTGGGCCGGCATAACTGCCATCTGCCAGCGCACCCTCCAGGCCCTTAAACCCGCGTGAAGTCTTGCCATCCCTGGGCTAAGACTTAGGTCAGCAAGAGACCGCCAGGGAGAGAAGACCATGACTGCCAGCATCGTCGGATGGGCGCATACGCCGTTCGGCAAGTTCGACACCGAAACTGTCGAAAGCCTCGTCACCCGGGTCGCCAATGAGGCGATGGCCGATGCCGGCATTTCGGCCTCCGATGTCGACGAGATCGTGCTTGGCCATTTCAACGCTGGCTTCTCGGCGCAGGATTTTACCGCCTCGCTGGTGCTCCAGGCCGACCCGAAACTGCGCTTCAAGCCGGCGACCCGCGTCGAAAATGCCTGTGCCACGGGGTCTGCTGCCGTGCATCAGGGCCTGCGCGCGATCGCCGCTGGCGCCGCCAAGATCGTGCTGGTCGTCGGCGTCGAGCAGATGACCCGCACGCCCGGGCCCGAGATCGGCAAGAACCTGCTCAAGGCCTCCTATCTGCCCGAGGACGGCGACACGGTCGGCGGCTTTGCCGGCGTGTTCGGCAAGATCGCCAGCTCCTACTTCCAGAAATACGGCGACCAGTCCGATGCGCTGGCGCTGATCGCGGCCAAGAACCACAAGAACGGCGTCGCCAATCCCTTTGCCCAGATGCGCAAGGATTTCGGCTTCGACTTCTGCCGCGCCGAGAGCGAGAAAAATCCTTATGTCGCAGGCCCCCTGAAGCGCACCGACTGCTCGCTGGTGTCCGACGGCGCCGCCGCGCTGGTGCTGGCCGACGCCGAGACCGCCAAGGGGATGAGCAAGTCGATCGGCTTCCGTGCCACCGCGCATGCGCAGGATTTCCTGCCGATGAGCAAGCGCGACATCCTCCAATTCGAGGGCTGCACGGTTGCCTGGCAACGCGCCTTGGAGAAGGCGGGCGTGACGCTGTCCGATCTCTCCTTCGTCGAGACCCATGACTGCTTCACCGTCGCCGAGCTGATCGAGTACGAAGCGATGGGACTGACGCCGAGGGGGCAGGGAGCCCGCGCCATCAAGGAGGGCTGGACGCTCAAGGACGGCAAGCTGCCGGTCAATCCGTCCGGCGGCCTGAAGGCCAAGGGCCACCCGATCGGCGCTACCGGCGTCTCCATGCATGTGATGACCGCGATGCAACTCGCCGGGCAAGCGCCCGAGGGCATGCAGCTGAAGAACGCCAGGCTGGGCGGCATCTTCAACATGGGCGGCGCCGCGGTCGCCAACTACGTTTCGGTTCTCGAGCCATTGAAATAGGTCTTGTAAGGTGGGCACAGGCGCAAGCGCCGTGCCCACCTTTTCCTTGCGTTAGATCATGGTGGGCCGGTTCCAGCTCGCCTTAATGCTCCTGATTGATTTGCAGGGAATGCATCATGGGCAATGACTACGAAGATTCACTCTCTATCGAAGCTCTCAACGATCGCATCGCGATCCTCGAGGACAACATCCGCCAATTGATCGAGCAGGCTGCCGCCGCCTCCGGCGAGCAGAACGAGTCGCGCATCGCCGACCGCATCAACCAGCAGAACGACGAGCTCGAGCGTCTCATGAAGATCCGCGAATCCCGCCAGAAGAAATAGCGGCTGCGTCCATGCGCATGCGGCCATACGCCGGCCGCCCTTGCGCATGTGCCGTTACTCCCCTTAGCTGGACCGAAATCGCGCATCTTGAGTGCGCGCAATCGGGAGCGAACCAATGGGGCCGTTGAAGGGCATCAAGGTCGTCGACATGACAACCGTGCTGATGGGCCCCTATGCGACCCAGATGCTCGGCGACTACGGGGCCGACGTCATCAAGGTGGAATCGCTCGACGGCGACGTCACCCGCCTGATCGGCCCGATGCGGCACACCGGCATGGGCCCGGTGTTCCTCAACACCAATCGCAGCAAGCGCTCGATCTGCCTCGACCTGAAGAAGCCCGCAGGCCGCGAAGCCGTGCTGCGGCTGCTGAAGGATGCCGACGTGCTCGTCTACAACGTCCGCCCGCAGGCGATGGCGCGGCTGCAGCTCGGCTATGACGTCGTCTCGGAGATCAATCCGCGCCTCGTCTATGCCGGCGTGTTCGGCTTCGGCCAGGACGGGCCCTATGCTGCTAAACCCGCGTATGACGATCTGATCCAGGGCGCGACCGCGCTGCCGGCGCTGATGGCTCAGACCGGCGACGGCGTGCCACGCTATGTGCCGAATGCGCTGGTCGATCGCATCGTCGGCCTCACCGCCGTCGGCGCGATCTGCGCCAGCCTCGTGCATCGCGACCGCTCCGGGCGCGGCCAGCGGGTCGACATCCCGATGTTCGAGACCATGGCCGGTTTCGTCATGGGCGATCACATGGGCGGACTCACCTATGAGCCGCCGCTCGACAAGGGCGGCTATGCCCGGCACCTCTCGCGCGACCGCAGGCCGTACAAGACCTCGGACGGCTATCTCAGCGTGATCGTCTACAACGACAAGCAGTGGGAGAATTTCTTCAAGGCGACAGGCCGCGACGATCTGCGTGCCGATCCAAAGTTCGCGACTTTCGCCGGCCGCGCCGCCAATATCGATGTCGTCTATGCCGAGCTCGCGCGTATCTTCGAGGCGCGCACCACCGCCGAGTGGATCGACCTTTTGACCAGGGCCGATGTGCCCGTCATGCCGATGCACGATCTCGCCTCGATCCTGCACGACGAGCATCTGGAGGCGACCGGCTTCTTTCCGGTCGTCAACCATCCAACCGAAGGCCCAATCCGCAGCATGAAGGTGACGGCGACCTGGTCGGAGACCGAGGCTGAACCCGTGCGCCTCGCGCCACGCCTCAACGAGCATGGCGCGGAGATTCTTCGCGAGATCGGCTACTCCGCTGACGAGATCGCTGCCATGGTCCGCGACGGCGCCACGCGCTCGGCGCCGGAGTAGGAGAGCGCCATGAGCTTCATCACCGGCGTCGGCCTCACGCCTTTCGGCAAGCACGACGGCTCATCCTCGCTCGACCTGATGAGCAAGGCGGCGCAATTCGCTCTCGACGATGCCGGCCTCAAGCGTGCGGAAATCGACGGTATCCTCTGCGGCTATTCCACCGTCTCGCCGCACATCATGCTGGCGACGGTGTTCGCCGAGCATTTTGGCATCCGCCCGTCCTACGCCCACGCCGTGCAGGTCGGCGGCGCCACCGGCCTTGCGATGACCATGCTCGCCCATCATCTTGTCGAAGAGGGTGTCTGCCGTAACGTGCTCGTCGTTGCCGGCGAGAATCGCCTTACGGGCCAGAGCCGCGACGCCTCGATCCAGGCGCTGGCACAGGTCGGCCACCCCGACTACGAGGTGCCGCTCGGTCCGACCATCCCCGCTTACTATGGCCTCGTTGCTAGCAGATACATGCACGAATACGGCCTGACCGAAGAAGACCTCGCCGAATTCGCGGTGCTGATGCGTGCGCACGCCTGCACTCATCCCGGCGCGCAATTCCACGATCCCATTTCGGTTGCCGACGTCATGGCCTCGAAGCCGGTGGCGATGCCGTTAAAATTGCTCGATTGCTGCCCGGTGTCCGACGGCGGCGCGGCGTTCGTCATCAGTCGCGAGCGGACCGGCGACGCCGGCGTGCGCATCCGCGGGTGTGCCCAGGCGCATACGCATCAGCACGTCACCGCCGCGCCGGGCTTAAGCGAGCTCGGCGCCGAGATCTCCATCGCGCGCGCGAAGGAGGCCACGGGCCTGGCGATATCAGACGTGCGTTACGCCGCGATCTACGACAGTTTCACCATCACACTCGCCATGCTGCTGGAGGACCTCGGCCTTGCTGGACGAGGCGAGGCGGCTGCGCGCGTGCGATCGGGTCATTTCGGCCGCGACGGTGCGATGCCGCTCAACACCCATGGAGGCCTGCTCAGCTACGGCCATTGCGGCGTCGGCGGGGCCATGGCGCATCTGGTCGAGGCACATTTGCAGATGACGGGGCGGGCGGCGAATCGCCAGGTGCGGGACGCCTCGATTGCGCTGCTGCACGGTGACGGCGGCGTGCTGTCGTCCCACGTCAGCATGTTTCTGGAGCGAGTGAGATGAGCGAACGTCTGGCCGACTGGACCAGGGGCGAAGAGGCCATCACCTACCAGACCTGCGCCGCGTGCGGTCATGTCCAGTATTTCCACCGCGCCTTCTGCGCCGCATGTGGAACCGCAGGTCCGCGCGAGGCGCGTGCCAGCGGCAAAGGCAGGGTCTATGCGACCTCGCTGGTCTGCCGCGCCGCCACGACCGAGACGCGCGCGCACGTGCCCTACAATATCCTGCTGGTCGATTGCGCCGAGGGATTTCGCATGATGGCCCATGGCGACAACGGATTGGCCATCGGCGATGCGGTCACGGCGAGCTTCAAGCCTTTTGCCGGGAAGCTGGTACCGTTTTTTACGAAGTAAGGGATTTCGCCATTCGGGGGCGGTCATGGGACCGAGCCTGGAACGGGAATTCTGGGCCTGGCCTGTGCGAGGGCCACCCCGGAATGGCGAAAACTGTAAAACTCCAACTCAGCGCGCGTAGAACAATATGCTGGCGATGACGAGCATTGCCATCACCGCCAGCATATGCGCGAGCGCTTCCGAGGCCGCCCCCTTGGAGGCTTCCTTCATGCCGTTTTCTCCCTAGACTTGGGCGTGACTCATCGTTGCGTGGTAAGCGCGCAGACGGCCAATTGTTTTTACTCGGAACACCCCACTCGAGTATTCACCGCAATGTGTCCCCACGCGGCGAATATCGACTGTGCCAAGGTCGATCAGCAATGCGGCGGCAATTTGACTCGATGATGTTGCTCCTGCGTCGGGCTGCGAATAGAGTTTTTGGGAACTTATTCCGGTAACGACAATAAGCCTCAAAGGCGTCAGGAAAAACTCAAGGTAAATCATGGCCCGTATCGACTACAGCGATCCGTCCAAGGCGTCGGACCGCACCCGCGAAATCCTCGACAAGAACCGCAACGCCAACATTTTCCGCATGATGGCGCACTCGCCGAGCTATTTTGAGCAGTATTGCCGACTCGGCGGCGCCATCAGGCACAAGGGCGAGCTCGACCCCATCGTGCGGGAGCTCGCGATCACGCGCACCGGGATTCTGTGCGAGGCGCCGTACGAGATCATCGCGCACAAGCGCATCGGCAAGAATGTCGGCGTCACCGACGCGCAGAACGAGGCGCTCGAGAACTGGCAGGCCGCAGACTGCTTCGATGAGACGCAGCGCGCCGCACTCGCCTTCACCGATGAGATCGTCAAGCTGAAGAAGCCGACGGATGCGACCTTCAAGGCGATTGCTGCAAGACTGACGCCGGCGGCACTGGTCGAGCTTCAGCTCTCGATCGGCTTCTACATCATGACGTCAAAGTTCTTGGAGACATTTGAGATCGATCTCCAGCCCGTCACCGAAGTGGTGGGCTGATCAGGCGCGAGCCGCGAGGAATGGCCATGACGATCGATGAATATGCGGTCTGGGCCGCAACCATTGCGAAAGTCGATGAGCAGCCCTCGAACGAGCGGCTGTCCTATCTCGGGTTGGGCCTCGCCGGTGAAGCCGGCGAGGTCGCCGAGCACATCAAGAAGCTGCTCCGCGACGACTGGCTCGACAAGGCGGGTCTCGTCGAAGAGCTCGGCGATGTCATTTACTACTGGGCCTGTCTGTGCGCCGCCACCGGCCACCAGCCGTCCGAACTGCTGAAAGCAAGTGCTGCCAAGATCAAGCGGCGCATCAGCGAGGCGGCGAGCCGCTAAGCTTAGCTTACGTCGACGTCAGGATATCCACCTTGGTGTTGGCAACGATCAGGCGATCGGCCAATAGCTGCGCCAGATTGCGCATGATGCGCTCGCTCGCCCGCGGGTGCTGCCTGCGAAAGCGCTCAAAGTCCTTCAGCGGGACTTCAAATGCCGTCGCTGCCATGTCCGCGAACACGTCGGCGGAGCGGGTGGTCTCGATCAACGCCATCTCGCCAAAGGCCATGCCGGCGGTGAGCGTCGCCAGGCGCACGCCATCGGGCAGGGTGACGTGCACCGCGCCGCTGCGCAGGAAGAACAGGGCATCGGCAGGATCGCCGGTCGTGACGATCTTTGCGCCGGTCTGATAGGTCCTGATGGTGCAGATCGAGGCAAGATCCGTCAGCTCTTCCGCGCCGAGGCCGTCGAGTAGCGGTTGCTCCGACAGCTCGGTGGTCTCGTGAAAGTCGATCGAGCCGCCGTAGCGATAGACGATCTGGTCTTCCGCCCATTCGATCGCGGTGTCGAGCAGATAGAAGTCGCGGACGTTCTTCAATTCGGCCGTCCATTCGCGCAGCGTGTCCCATTCCTTGGAGGCGCGACGAACGCCTGAGATCACCACGGTGACATCAAGCGCGGCGAGCTCCTCGAAGGCTTCGGCGAACAGCCGGGCGCCGGCGCGGGTCGTGGAGGTGACGCGGTGCAGGTCGAACACGGCGATTTGCGGTCGCGGCCGCCCGGCGAGCCGCCGCGAGACATAGTCGACGGCCGACAATGACAGCACGCCAACCAGCTCGATCACGCGCACGGCTTGCTCGTGCGCGGCGAGGATGTCGCGCTCCTGCTGACGGCGGACGCGGCGTGACGGGCTCTTGCCGATATCGTAGTCGGCGATCACGGCGTTGCGGGCGTCGTCGCTGCGGTTGAGCATGTGCAGATCATAGTGCGAGGACAGCGCCTCGCAGACCTTGATGCCGCGCACGCTGTTTCCATGCTTGTCGAGTTTTGGCGAATAGCTGCCGAGCCCGAGACGGGCAGGGAGTGCAGCCAGGATGCCGCCGCCAACGCCGCTCTTGGCGGGAATGCCGATGCGGTAGATCCACTCGCCGGCATAGTCGTACATACCCGACGACGTCATTACCGACAGCGTGCGCGAAATCGCATACGGCGTCACCACCTGTTCGTTCGTGACTGGATTGACGCCGCGATTGGCCAGCGTTGCGGCCATCACCGCGATGTCGCGCGCGGTGACCAGCACCGCGCATTGCCGGAAATAGACGTCGAGGACGCCGGCGACATTGTCCGAGATCACCGCATTGGTCTTGAGCAGATAGCCGATGGCGCGGTTGCGGTCGCCGGTCTGGCTCTCGGAGGAGTAGACCGCCTCATCGACGGCGAGATCGCGACCGGCAAAGCGGCTGAGCGCAAGCCGGATCTGCTCAAAGGCCTCAGGGCCCTTGCTGTCGTAAATCAATCCCGTGCAGGCGATCGCGCCTGCATTCACCATCGGATTGAACGGATGGTTGTCCGCATTGAGCCGGATCGAGTTGAAGGGATCGCCCGAGGGCTCAACACCGATTGCGCTCTCGACCTTGCCCGCGCCCAAGAGATCCAGTGCCAGCGCAAACACGAACGGTTTTGACAGCGACTGGATGGTGAAGGGCACCCTGGAGTCGCCGACTTCATAGACGTGGCCATCGAGCGTGGCGAGGCTGATGCCAAAATAGGCAGGGTCGGCTTTGCTCAGCTCGGGGATGTAGTCCGCAACCGCGCCCGAGGTCTCCGCGGAGAATTCATTCAGGCATGTGTCGAGAAACCGCAGCAGCGGCGGCTTCGAGCGGGTCCAGGCGGAGGCATGCGACGGTTGCGCTATCATCGCTCACTTGTGCAACGCAATCAGGGAACACGCAACCCGTCCGGCCTCCTGTGGTGGCGCCCGAACGCAAGATGCCGCGCGCCATTCCGATATCATCTGCTCCAGATTGTCACGGCCGCGAGGAGCCGCTGATGGCGCGTGCTCAGCTCGCGACGATCGCGATCGCTTGTCCCTCGGCAACGAGGTCATCGATCTTCACGAGCAGTAATTTCAGCGTGCCTGATGCAGGAGAGGCTACCGGTATCTCCATCTTCATGGCCTCGACGACCACAACGTCGTCGCCATCGGCGACAGTTCCTCCAACTTGCACGGGAGTTGCGCAGATGCGGCCGGCGACCTCCGTCACGATCTTAATTTCTGGCATGCCATCGCCTTTTTGTTGTCGTCGCAAAATGCCTGAGGTAGCGTCGTTCACAAAGTGGAATTTAATTCCGCAGAGCGGAACAAACGGTAGGGATCATGGGACGACGATCGGAGCGGTTAAGCAGGCAAGGTGCGCTCGCTGGTGATGCCGGCGAGGGTGATGTCATCCAGGTGGTGTCGCGCGCGTTCGACGTGTTGCGATGCTTCGAGGGCCACGAGGCGCGGCTCGGCAATCTCGAGATTTCAAATCGCTGCGGCCTGCCGCGCTCGACGGTGTCGCGGCTCACGCACACGCTGACGCGCATGGGGCAGCTCGTCTATTTGCCGCGCGATCAGAAATATCGGATCGGTCCGAGCGCGGTAGCGATGAGCGCTTCGATGATGAAGGGCGCGCAGCTGCGCAGCATGATCCGGCAGCGACTTCAGGAAGTCGCCGAGCAGTTGCCGGGCACCGTCGGCTTCGTCGTGCCTGATCGCTTCCATCTGGTCTATCTTCAGTTCGCACGCTCGCCTTCAGCGCTCGGTCTGCACGAGGGCACCGGTAGCCGCATCTCGATGGCCTCCACCGCGGCGGGCGCGGCCTACACCGCGGCCTTGGCGCCTGAAGTCGGCGATGCCTTTATCAACGACATGGAGCGCGAAGCGCCGGAGGCTGTAAAGATCCTGCGGCCCCGCATCGAGGCCAACAGGCAATCGCTGCGCGAGCGCGGCTATGTCACGGCTTGCGGCCTGTGGAGCCCGCACATCAATGGCCTGGCGGTCCCGATCTGGTCGCCGCAGTACCAGACCTTCGTGGTCGTCACGATCGGTTTGCTCTCGGCGATGTATGACGAGCAGCGTCTGCATGCCGAAGTCGCGCCGCTGATGCTGGCGCTCGGCCGATCGCTTGGCAGCCTGATGGAGGGCGCCGAAGGCGATGCCTTCAACAACCGCATCTCGCGCAAACCGGTCGCAATATCGGTGCATAACAATAACAAGCCGATGAGTTCGGAGGGAGTGAATGAACTGGAAGACGGAACTCGACGAGCTCGCCCGGCGCGAAGCCTTCGCGCGGGAGATGGGCGGCGTTGACAAGGTCAAGCGACAGCATGACCAGGGCCGGCTGACAGTTCGGGAACGCATCGACAGACTGATCGACAAGGGTAGCTTCCACGAGATCGGTGCCGTCTCCGGCATCGGTGAGTACGATCCCACGGGCGAGCTGAAGACCGTGACGCCGGCGAACTGCGTGTTCGGCCGCGCGCGCGTCGATGGCCGCACCGTGGTCGTGGTCGGTGACGATTTCACCGTGCGCGGCGGCTCGGCGGACGCGTCGATTTCGGCAAAGCCCTTGATGGCGGAGGAGATGGCGCACGACTTCCGCCTGCCCATCTTCCGCATCATCGAAGGCTCCGGCGGCGGCGGCTCGGTCAAGACCATCGAGACCAAGGGCGCGGCGAATCTGCCTGGCGGTATCGGTGGCACGCGCTGGTATCGCTTCACGACGGAGAATTTGTCGCGCGTGCCCGTGGTCGCGCTCGGCCTCGGCTCGGTCGCGGGCCTTGGCGCGGCGCGCCTTGCCGCCAGCCACTATTCCATCATGACCCGGAAGTCCGCGATGTTCGTCGCAGGGCCACCGGTGGTGAAGGCGCTCGGCCAGAACCTCTCGAAGGAAGAGCTTGGCGGCGCCGATATCCAGACCAAGGCCGGAGCGATCGACCATGCCGTCGATACCGAGGAAGAGGCCTTTGCCTGCGCGCGGCGCTTTCTGTCCTATCTGCCGTCGTCGGTCTACGAGCTGCCGCCGACGCTGCCTTGCATCGACAATCCGGAGCGCACGGAAGAAGCGCTGATGAAGGCGGTGCCGCGCAACCGCAAGCAGGTCTACAAGGTCAGGCCGATCATTGAATCGGTCGTCGACAAAGGCTCGTTCTTCGAGGTCGCCAGCAATTTCGGCAAGCCGATCATCGTTGGCCTGGCGCGGCTCGAGGGCAGGGCCGTGATGGTGCTCGCCAGCGACAGTTTTCACTATGGCGGCTCCTGGACGGCGGATGCCTGCCAGAAAGTGGTGCGCTGGGTCGACTTCGCGGAGACCTTCCATCTGCCGATCGTTTATCTCATGGACTGCCCGGGCTTCATGATCGGCCTCGATGCCGAGAAGGCGGCGACCATCCGCCACGGCGTCCGCGCCATGGCCGCGGTCAACCAGACCACCGTGCCCTGGTGCACGGTGATCCTGCGCAACGCTTTTGGTGTGGCCGGCGTTGTGCACCAGCCCGCCGACCGCTTCTCGATCCGCTACGCCTGGCCGTCGGCCTATTGGGGCTCGCTGCCGCTCGAAGGCGGCATCGAGGCCGCTTACCGCGCCGACATCGATGCGGCCGAGGACAAGGCAGCAAAGCTGAAAGAGATCGAGGAGCGTCTCAACAAGCTCCGCTCGCCGTTCCGCTCGGCCGAAAAATTCTGGGTCGAGGAGATCATCGATCCCCGCAAGACGCGCTCGCTGCTCTGCGAGTTCGCGCGCCTCGCCGAGCCGCTGCGGAAAGCGGGGCCGCCGGAGAACATGACGATCCGGCCGTAAAGCTCGGCTGCGGGGAAGTTAACGCAGGTTAATCGCACACAAAGGCAGCCCTTTTCCGCCGCTCTTCAGGCCCATTTCAGCCAAACCAATATTGGTTGTTGCCGATCGGGGCAGGACCCTCCAACCCAGAGTCCTGCAATGATCAAGCAAGTTGTTTCTGCGTGTCTCGCTATTGCCGCCAGCTCCATTGCCGCGGAAGCGCGGCCTCATCGGAGTCTTCAGGCGCCAGAGTGTAACGTCACCATGCCGTGCGATTTCGCGTATGCGCAGACGCGCCGCGAGCGGGCTCCCAGGCCGTCATTGCAGGCCTATCGCTCAACGCAAATGACGGTGACCGATGCCGGCGCCACGGCCACCACGATCAGCGTTGCCGGCGAGCGCGTCGTCGGAGGCCGACCCGCCGGCTGCCCGTCGTCGTTCTGTGGCTGCGGCGCAGCGATCCGTGTGTTCGGCCATGTCGTGCCGGAATTGAATCTTGCATCCAACTGGCTGCGCTTTCCGCGCGCGGCGCCGGCGCCGGGGATGGTCGCGGCGCGCCGCGGGCATGTCTTTGTTCTCGAGCAGTCTCTCGGCGGCGATATGTGGATGGCGTATGACGCCAACTCGGGCGGTCACGCCACACGTATGCACGCGCGTTCGCTGCGGGGCTATACCGTCGTCAACCCGCGCGGCTGAGGAAACGGCGAGGGTGCTCGACCCCCATCACACCCGCAACACCTTGCCGGGATTCATGATGTTCTGCGGGTCGAGCGCGCGCTTGATGGTGCGCATGATGTCGAGCTCGGTCTTCGAGCGGTAGTCGCTGAGCTGGTCGAGCTTTTCGATGCCGATGCCGTGCTCGGCCGAGATCGAGCCGCCCATGGAGGTGATGAGGTCGTTCACGGCGCGCGTAATCGCGGCGGTGTATTGGTTCAGCGTCGGCTGATCCATGCCATCAGGGCCCATGAAGGAGAAATGCAGGTTGCCGTCGCCGATATGCCCGAGCGGATAGGGACGAATGCTCGGGAGAATGTCGAGCACGGCCTTGAGCCCCTTGTCGATGAACTCCGGAATTCTGGAAATTGCCACCGAGATGTCGTAGCTGATCCCCGGTCCCTCGGCGCGGGAGGCCTCGGCCATGGCTTCCCGGATGCGCCACATGTTGCGGGATTGACTGACGGTCTGCGCGATCACCGCGTCGAGCACGCGACCGGCCTCGAGTTGGTCGGCGAGAAACTGCTCCAGCTTCTCCGACATGCCATCGGCCCCGTCCTGTCGCGGGCGCGAGGACGACCATTCCAGCAGCAGGTACCACGGCGTATCCGCCTTGAGCGGATCCTGGACGCCGGGAATGTGGCGCATCACGAGATCGACCGCCGCGCGGCTCAAGAGCTCGCAGGACCCGACATTGTCCTCGGAGGCCGCATGCGCCTCGGACAGGATCTCCAGCGCCGCGCGCGGATCGCGAACGGCCAGCCACGCGGTGGAGATGTCCTTCGGCGCCGGCCACAGCTTGAGCACGGCCTTGGTGATGATGCCGAGCGTCCCTTCGGCGCCCATGAAAAGGTGCTTGAGGTCGTAGCCGGTGTTGTCCTTCTTCAGCGCCCGCAACCCGTTCCAGACATCGCCATTGGGCAGCACGACCTCGAGCCCGAGCACGAGATTGCGGGCATTGCCATAGCGCAGCACCTGCACACCGCCGGCATTGGTCGAGAGGTTGCCACCGATCATGCAGGAGCCCTGGGCACCGAGGCTGAGCGGCAGGAACCTGTCGTGTCTGGCCGCGGTCTCCTGAAGCGTTTCCAGCACGCAGCCGGCCTCGACCGTCATGGCATAGCCGACGGGATCGACGTCCAGCACGCGGTTCATCCGGCCCAGCGACAGCACGATTCCGGTGTGCGCAGGCCAGGGCGTCGCCCCGCCCATCAGCCCGGTGTTGCCGCCCTGGGGCACGATCGCGATGCCATGCTCGTGGCACAGCCGGACGACTTGCGAGACCTCCTCGGTGCTGCCAGGGCGCACGACGGCCCCGGCGCCGCCAACCAGCAGGCCACGCCAGTCCCGTACGAAGGGCTGCATGCCATGCTCGTCCTCAATAAGCCCCTTTTCGCCCACGATCGCGCGCAACCCGTCGCGGATCTGGGCTGTCAAGGGCACGGTCGGAATGGTGGGGACGGGCGACGGGAAGGCAGTCGGCATGTTGTTTCCTCAGGCGCATCTTGGTGTGCACTGTGCGCGCGAAGCGCTTGAGGTCGTATTGTCCACGTTTGGGCCGCCGAGTCTAACGGCAATATGTCCCGAGCGAGACCGTGGGAGGCAACGCCCGGCGGCCGCTCTGGAGGGCGCCCCAGCGCGAACGGTAGGCCGTCTCGATGCAGCCCGTGCTATTTTTGCTGAATACGGCTGAGATAATCGATCACAGCGAGGATGCGCTTTCGCACGACGACCTCAGGCTTTTGATCCGGACCGGCCTTTTCCCAATACGACGGATCGACATAGTGAGGCAGATTGACGATGGGATTGAATCGCTCTCCCCAGACTGGCATTTCGCGCGTGCCATGAGCGGGGACGGTTTTCGTTCCATCGATGGCTTGATAAAGAGCGTCCGTGGGAAACACGCCGTTGTTGTTCTTGGCCAGCATCGTCAAATCGGCAGGCGGTACGCGCAGCTGGGCGCTGACCGGACCCTTGCCCCTCGCATCCACACCATGACAACTCGCGCAGGACGACTGAAACTCTCCCTTGCCGATGTCGACGTCTTCGGCCTGGGCCGCGGCGGTGAAACCAGCGGCAAGACCGGCAATAATCAAACACTTAAGACTATGTTTTTCCATGTCGCGCTCCGACGCCGGCTTGCAAGGCTTCAATTCCTAGCTGCTATGTTCCCCGATCGCTTGATGCACATCAAGACCCGCTTGCGGCACCGGCCTGCGAATGTTCCGGGCTCATGCGGATTCGTGCAGGCGCGGCTTTGGGCCAAGGTTCTGGGAAAGGGAGCATCGCGCCGTCCGCGCACGGCTTGCCGGAGCGGATGATTGATCTGGATCAATCGGAATTGCCGGTAGCTGCCCTTGTTTGCTGGATACACGCGCTGGCGGCGTCAAAATCGAGGCCGGCAACGAGCGATTGTCAGACTGCTCCGGAGCCAGTTGTGCGCGCCGGAAGGAGAACCGGATGCATCCTCGGGGCCGTACCGCTGTTTCTATGCACGTCGCCGCTGCCGTGCTGACGGTGCTGGTCTCCGCCTCCTGCTCGATGCGCCCTCTGCAGGGCGTTCTGGTGCCGAGCAGCGAGGCCGTTGAAGCGGCCTCCCAGGTCCCAATCCTGATCGGAACGACGCGCGCGCGATCCAGCAGTGACCCCGGCGAGATGTTCAGCCGCGAGCCGTCCAGCGAAATGGCTTTTGCGCAAGTCACAGTGTCGATTCCACCGGATGGATCGCGCAAGGCCGGTGAAATCCAGTGGCCATTGTCGCCTCCCGGGGACCCGCGCAAGGAGTTCGTCACGGCATCGGCGGGCTATCTGGATCGCACCGAATTCGGCGCTGCCGTATCCAGCGCGGCAAAGGCCAGACATCTGACCAAGACGTTGGTGTTCGTGCACGGCTTCAACAACCGTTTTGACGATGCGGTGTATCGCTACGCGCAATTCGTCCATGACGGCCGGCTTCCCGTCATTCCGATCCTGTTTTCTTGGCCATCGCAGGGGGCCGGCAACCTCGGGTCATACGACCACGATCGCAAGGTCGCGGGCCGATCGGGCTCGGCATTGACCGAGCTGCTGGACACCGTCAACGCCAATCCCGCCGTCAAGGAGATCACGTTCGTCTGCCATTCCATGGGCTGCCTGGTCACGCTCGATGCGTTGCGGAGCAGGGCCTCGCACGGCGGATCGGTGCCGAAGCTGAAGAATGTCGCGCTGGTCGCGCCCGACATCGGCTTCGACGAGTTCATCAGCGCGGTCGGAGCTTTGGGGCCGCGGCGCCCCCGCATCGGCCTGTTTCTGTCGCAGGATGATACGGCTCTCAAACTATCGAAGTCGCTCGCCGGAGGGACAACGCGCCTCGGCGATATCAATCCGCAGGATGAGCCGTACAAAAGCGCGCTGGCGCAGCAGAAAATCCTGGTGTTCGACCTCACGCATCTTGGCGGAGACGATTCCCACTCCAGAGCCTTCGGCGAGGTAGGTTCCGTCATGGGGATGATCAAGCAGAGGCTCGCGCAGGGCCAGCAGCTCGGTGAGGATCCGTCGCGAACAGCCTCTCACTAGCGCGGCTTTGGCATCGTAAAGCCGAGCACGTCCTTGACGCCAATGATGAGGTGGTCGAGATCGCAGCCCGCAATGGTGGGATCGCTCCTCCCGATCGGTTCGGGATCATCTCGCGGATCGGTGACGCCGCGGTGCGCGGCGCCACCACCACGATCAGGTGCTAACTAGGCCATCGCGGGTTTTGCTTGCGGCTTCGGCTGCCGCGACAGTGTCAGCACGATCAGCGAGGCAAATACGCAGAGCGTACCGGCGACGAAGAAGGCCGGCAGATAGCTTTGCAGCAGCGTCCGCGACAGGCCCGCGCCGAAGGCGGCCGTGCCGGCGCCGAGCTGATGGCCGGCGAAGATCCAGCCAAACACCAGATTGGCGCGCTCGGGTCCGAACTTCTGCGCCGTTAGCCGCACCGTCGGCGGCACGGTGGCGATCCAGTCGAGGCCGTAGAACATCGCGAAGATGGACAGGCCATAGAACGAGAAATCGCTGAAGGGCAGGAAGATCAGCGAGAGCCCGCGCAGGCCGTAGTACCAGAACAGCAGGAAGCGGTTGTCATACCGGTCCGACAGCCAGCCCGACATGATGGTGCCAAAGAAGTCGAAAATGCCCATCGCCGCCAAAAGGCTCGCCGCCTGCACCTGCGGGATACCGAAGTCGAGGCACATCGGAATCAAATGCACCTGGACGAGGCCATTGGTCGAGGCGCCGCAGACGAAGAAGGTCGCAAACAGGATCCAGAACGCGCTCGACTTCGAGGCATCGCGCAGCGTGCCGAGCGCCACTGATGTGATCGAGCCGTGATTCACGGGCGGCGCGGGCAGGGGCTCGGTGCCTTCGTCGCCGAACGGGCGCAGGCCGAGATCGCTTGGGCGATCGCGCATGATCAGCAAGACCGCGGTCGCGGAGACGCCGAGCATGATACAGACGAAGCCGAGCGCAAGCCGCCAGCCGAAGCGCTCGGTCAGGCTTGCGAGCAGCGGCAGGAACACGAGCTGGCCGGTGGCGACGCTCGCTGTCATGATGCCGATGACGAGGCCGCGGCGCGCTGCGAACCAGCGCGTTGCGATGGTCGCGCCCAGCACCAGCGCGGTCATGCCGGTGCCGATGCCGATCACCACGCCCCACAGCGCCACGAGCTGCCAGACCTGCGTCATGCCGAGCGAGAGCACCAGCGCCGAGACGACGATGAGCTGCGCGGTCAGCGTGACGTTGCGCAGGCCATAACGGTTGAGGAGGGCGGCGGCGAATGGCGCCATCAGCCCGAACAGGATGAAACGGATCGAGAGCGCCGAGGAGATCTCCGCCGTGCTCCAGCCGAACTCCTTCTGGAGCGGAACGATGAACACGCCGGGCGCGCCGACCGTGCCCGCGCTGATCAGGGCGGCGAAGAAGGTCACCCCGACCATCACCCAGCCGTAATGGATGTTGCGACGGCCTAGCGTGGCCGAAAGCCAGTTCGAGATCATTGCCCTCAATCCAGGTTGGCGGGCTCCGGAACACCCGCGTCATTGTTGCAGTCTGGCACGAGATCGGGAAGTCTGAAATGACAGACTTCCCTCAATTTCGGACGTTACGACGGTTAGTGTGCGAGACGCTCGACCGCGATCGCCGTGGCCTCGCCGCCGCCGATGCAGAGCGCCGCGACGCCGCGCTTGAGGTTGTTGGCCTCGAGCGCATGCAGCAGGGTCACGATCAGCCGGGCGCCGGTGGCGCCGATGGGATGACCGAGCGCGCAGGCGCCGCCGTTGATGTTGAGTTTTTCGCGCGGGATGCCGAGATCGCGCTGTGCTGCCATCGCGACCACCGCAAACGCTTCATTGATCTCAAAGAGATCGACATCGCCTGCGCTCCAGCCAACCTTGTCGAGCAGTTTCTTGATCGCCGGAATCGGCGCAGTGGTGAACCATTGCGGCTCCTGGCTGTGCGTAGCGTGGCCCTTGATCTCGGCGATGGCAGGCAGGCCGTTGCGATCGGCGAGCGAACGTTTCGTCAGCACCAGCGCAGCGGCGCCGTCGGCATTGGCGGAGGAGGCCGCCGGCGTGATGGTGCCATTGGCGCGGAAGGCTGGCTTCAGTCCGGGAATCTTGGCGGGATCAACCTTCAGTGGATGCTCGTCATTGGCGATGACGCGCGGGCCTGCCTTCTCGGTCAGCGTGATTGGCGCGATCTCCGCCTTGAACGCGCCTCCCTCGACGGCCTTGCGGGCACGGCTCAGCGTCTCCATCGCATAGGCGTCCTGGTCCTTGCGGGTGAACTGATAGGCTTCGGCGGTGGCTTCGCCGAAATCGCCCATCGAGCGGCCGGTCTCATAGGCGTCTTCGAGGCCGTCCATCATCATGTGGTCGATGATGCGATCATGGCCGGCGCGATAGCCGCCGCGCGCCTTCGCGAGCAGATAGGGCGCATTGCTCATGCTCTCCATGCCGCCCGAGACGACGATCTCGGCCGAGCCGGCGCGGATGATGTCGTGCGCCAGCATGGTCGCCTTCATGCCGGAGCCGCAGACCTTGTTGACGGTGGTGGCACCGGTCGCGTCGGGCAGCCCCGCTGCGCGCGCGGCCTGGCGCGCTGGCGCCTGGCCCTGGCCGGCCGGCAGCACGCAGCCCATGAACACCTCGTCGACCTTCTCGGGCGCGAGCTTGGCGCGTTCCAGCGTTGCATTGATCACATGCGATCCGAGCTTGTGGGCGGCAAGCGGCGACAGCTCGCCCATGAAGCGGCCGAGCGGGGTGCGGGCGGCGGAGACGATGACGACGGGATCGGCGGCTTCGGCCATGACAAACTCCCTGTGATGATCCGTTGGATTATGATCATCATATGATGCGGCGCAAAAAATGCAACCGCGCCTGGCATGAGAAAATGTCGTAGTTCGGATGAATTGATCGTCCGATTGGCGCTGGAGCGCCTACCGCTTCCTGTTCACGAACGCGCCCATCAGTCGCGTCGGCTCGTCCGTCAGGAACGACTCGCCGAACACCTTGACGCTGAGGTTCACCGACTCGGTGAGCGGCAATTCCTCCCATTGCCGCAGCAGTGCCTTCTGCGACCGCAGCGCCTCGGGGCCGCATTCGAGCAGCGCCTTCACGAGGTGCTCGATCTCGGCATCCAGCCCGTCCGCCGGCGCGATCTTGTCGATCAGGCCCCAGGACAGCGCCGTCGACGCATCGATGTTCTCCGCGGTCATCACCAGCCAGCGCGCGCGGGCCCAGCCGATCAGGCGGGGCAGCAGTGCAGCGTGGATCACCGAGGGGATGCCGACGCGTACCTCCGGCATGCCGAAATGCGCATCATGCGCGGCGATCCGGAAATCGCAGGCGGCTGCGACCTCGAGCCCGCCGCCGAGGCACCAGCCGGGCATGCGCGCGATCATGGGGGCAGGGAATTGCCGCACGGCCTCGCAGAGATCGCGCAGGCGGCTGATGAAGGCCTCGGCCGACTTTTGGTCGAGCTTGGCCATCTCCTTGATATCGGCGCCGCCGATCATGCTCTTCTCGCTTTGGCCGCGCAGCACCACGACGCGGATGCTGCGGTCGGTGGCGAGCTCTTGCAGCCCTTCCCGGACCGCGTCGGTCACACGCGAGCCCAGAATGTTCAGCGAGCCGGCGTTGCAGATCGCGACATGAACAACGCCGCGCGCATCGCGCGTTACGCCGCAGTGGTTATTGAGCATTTCCATCTGATGTCTCTAAGCTTTGTGGACGGACGCGACTGCGCCCGGTCGCGATTACTTCCCGGCCTAAATGCATCACTTGTCAAGCAGGAGTGGATGGAGTTGCCAGCGCGAAGTTCGCAGCATAGTATGATAGTAATCATATTATGAGGTTGCCATGACCGAACTTGCTCAAATCGATCTGTTTTCGCCCGCGCAACGTCGCGAGCGCGTCGTGGACTGGCAGGTCCCGGCGCCAGTCGCGAAAGTGGCCATGGGTCTGTCGGGTATGGACGCCATGCTGGGCATCCGCGACGGCAGGCTGCCGCCGCCGCCCTTCGCAAAATTGATCGGCTTCATCGTGGGCGTAGTCGAGCCGGGCCGGATTGTGATGGAACTGGAGCCGCGCGAGGATCTCGAAAATACCATCGGCCTTCTGCATGGGGCGACCGCGGCCGCTCTGCTCGACACCGCCATGGGCTGTGCGATTTCGACTCGGCTTGAGGCCGGACAGTCGTCGGTGACGCTCGATCTGAAGATGACCTTCCTGCGTCCGCTCTCGGTCCGTTCGGGGCTGATCTCGGCCGAAGGCAGGGTGATCAAGCTCGGGCGCCAGACCAGCTACACCGAGGGCTTCGTCCGCGACGGTAACGGGGCGCTCGCAGTCCATGCAACTGCAACCTTTTCCATGGTCGGCAACATCTTTTCCGGGAATTAATGCGCCACTCGGCTGATATACGTGTTATGAGATGACCTCCGACATCCAATGAGAGCCGCATGCGCTATTCCAGGGAACACAAGCAGGAAACCCACGACCGCATCGTGAGGAAGGCGTCCGTGCGGCTTCGGGAAAAGGGTGCCCACGGCATCGGCGTCGCCGACCTGATGAAGGAGGCGGGCCTCACCCATGGCGGTTTCTACGCCCATTTCGATTCGCGCGAGGCGCTGGTGATCGAGGCCTTTGCCTACGCCATGGACCGCTCGATGGAGCACTGGCGCAAGCAATCCGATCAGCTTGCGCCCGATAAGCAACTGGCCCAGATCGTGGAGACCTATCTCTCTGCACTGCACCGCGACAATCCCGGCCATGGCTGCTCGATCCCCGCGCTCGGCGCCGAGATCGCCCGCGAGAGCCCGAAGACGCGAAAGGCATTTGCCGGCAAGCTCGATGAGATGGTCGAGATGATGACCGATTTCATCCCGAACGTTCCACGCAAGGCCGCGCGCAAGCAGGCGATCGCCACGCTGGCCACCATGGCTGGCACCATGCTGCTGGCGCGCATTGCCGGCTCCAGCGAACTGTCCGATGAGGTGCTGAAGGCCGGTAAGGAGAGTGCCCTCGAGGGCGCGAAGCGTGAGCCGAAGGTAACTGCTGCGAAGAGGGCGAAGCAGAACTAGGCGAGATGCTGTACGGTGGGCAAAGGCGCGCAAGCGCCGTGCCCACGATCTTTCTCGTTCGCAAAAAATGCGTGGCACGCTTGCGCCTTCGCTCTGCGAGCTAGGGCGGACAAGTCGCTTTGCCCACCCTGCGATTTCTCACCGTCCCGCAAACAGCGCCCGCTCGCGCTCCACGATCTCGCCGATGTAATCCGCGACCGCCCGGATCCGCGCGAGATCCTTGCTGTCGGCGTGCATCAGCATCCAGAACGTCCTGGTGATCGAGATCTCCTCGGGCAGCACCGCCACGAGCTGCGGATAATCGCTCGCCATGAAATGCGGCAGCACCGCGATGCCGAAGCCTGAGAGCGTGGCGTTGAGCTGCGCGATCAGATTGGCGCTGCGGAAGCGTGCCGAGATGCGCGGCGACACCTGCGGCAGATAGTCGAGCTCAGGCGTGAACAGCAGTTCCTCGATATAGCCGACGAAACGGTGCTGCGGCAGGTCCTGCCGCGAGGCGATTTTTGGGAAGCGGTCGAGATAGGCGGGGGCGGCATAAAGCCCGAGGCGGTAGTCGAGCAGCTTGCGGCCGACGATGCGGCCTTCCTTCGGCATGGTCAGGCTGATCGCGATGTCAGCCTCGCGCTTGGAGAGACTAAACAGCCTTGCGGTCGCCACAAGTTGCAGATCGAGATCGGGATAGCGGTCGGCGAACGGGGCGAGCCGCGGCGCCAGGAAGGCGGTGCCGAAGCCGTCGGGCGCGCCGATCCGCACCGTTCCGGTCAGCCGTGCCACCGAGCCGCCCACCTGCTCCTGGTTGGCGACAATGGTCGATTCCATTGCTTCGGCGCTGTCGGCGACGCGCTGGCCGGATTCGGTGAGGAGATAGCCGGTCTTGCGCCGGTCAAACAGCTTGGCCGAAAGGTGCTTCTCCAGCCGGTCCACACGCCGGATCACGGTGGCATGGTCGACCCCGAGCTGCTTTGCCGCAGCCGACACCGAGCCGCCCCGCACGATGGCCAGCACGAAGCGGAAGTCGTCCCAGTCGATGCTACCTTGATCCAGCATTTTCGCACATCTATGGTGCATTATCTCAGACTTGAATCCTATAAAATGCAGGTCGATAGGATTTGTCAAAGCGAACAGGCTGGCCTCAAGGAGATCATTCCATGCGTTCAATCGGACATTTCATCGGCGGCAAGGAAGTCAAGGGCACCTCAGGCCGCACCGCCGACGTCTTCGAGCCGATGACCGGTGACGTCCAGGCCAAGGTCGCGCTGGCATCCAAGGCCGAGGTTCGCGCCGCCGTCGAGAACGCCCGCGCCGCCCAGCCCGAATGGGCCGCGACCAACCCGCAGCGCCGCGCCCGCGTGATGATGAAGTTCGTCGAGCTGGTGCAGCGCGATTACGACAAGCTCGCCGAGCTGCTCGCGCGCGAGCACGGCAAGACCGTGCCCGACGCCAAGGGCGACATCCAGCGCGGCCTCGAAGTCGCCGAGTTCGCCTGCGGCATCCCGCATCTGATGAAGGGCGAGTACACCGAGGGCGCCGGCCCCGGCATCGACATCTATTCGATGCGCCAGCCGCTCGGCGTCGTCGCCGGCATCACGCCGTTCAATTTCCCGGCGATGATCCCGATGTGGAAGTTCGCGCCCGCGATCGCCTGCGGCAACGCCTTTATCCTCAAGCCGTCCGAGCGCGATCCCGGCGTGCCGATGCTGCTCGCCGAGCTGATGATCGAAGCGGGCCTGCCGGCCGGCATCCTCAACGTTGTCAACGGCGACAAGGAAGCGGTCGACGCCATCCTCGACGATCCCGACATCAAGGCCGTCGGTTTCGTCGGCTCCACGCCGATCGCGCAGTACATCTATGAGCGCGCGGCCCAGACCGGCAAGCGTTGCCAGTGTTTTGGCGGTGCCAAGAACCACGCCATCATCATGCCCGACGCCGACATGGACCAGGCCGTCGACGCGCTGATCGGCGCGGGCTACGGCTCGGCCGGCGAGCGCTGCATGGCCGTCTCGGTTGCCGTTCCCGTCGGCAAGTCCACCGCCGATCGCCTGATGGACAAGCTGATCCCGCGCGTCGAATCGCTCAAGATCGGCACCTCGATCGATCCGTCCGCTGACTACGGTCCGCTGGTGACGCGCGAGGCGGTCGAGAAGGTCAAGAGCTACATCGACATCGGCATCAAGGAAGGCGCAACGCTGGCCGTCGACGGCCGCGGCTTCAAGATGCAGGGCTACGAGAAGGGCTTCTATCTCGGCGGCTCGCTGTTCGATAACGTCACTAAGGACATGCGGATCTACAAGGAAGAGATCTTCGGGCCCGTGCTCTCGGTCGTGCGCGCGCACGACTACAAGGAAGCGCTGGCGCTGCCGTCCGAGCATGACTACGGCAACGGTGTTGCCATCTTCACCCGCGACGGCGATGCCGCGCGCGACTTCGCGGCCAAGGTCAACGTCGGCATGGTCGGCATCAACGTGCCAATCCCGGTGCCGATCGCCTATTACACTTTCGGCGGCTGGAAGAAGTCGGGCTTCGGCGATCTCAACCAGCACGGCCCGGACTCGGTCCGCTTCTACACCAAGACCAAGACGGTGACCTCGCGTTGGCCGTCCGGCGTCAAGGAAGGCGCGGAATTCTCGATCCCGCTGATGAAGTAATCCTCCCAGGAGCGAGGCCGGGATGCAGTTCGCTCTGAACGAGGATCAGGTCGCGGTTCGCGACATGGCGTTGGCGTTTGCGGCTTCGAGGATCGCGCCGCACGCGCTGCGCTGGGACGAGGAGAAGCACTTTCCCGTCGACGTGATGCGCGAGGCGGCCGCCCTCGGCATGGGCGGCATCTATATCCGCGACGATGTCGGCGGCTCCGCGATGTCGCGGTTCGACGCGGCGCTGATCTTCGAGGCGCTGGCGACGGGTTGTCCGACCACCTCGGCCTTCATCTCCATCCACAACATGGCGAGCTGGATGATCGATGCCTTCGGCAGCGACACCCAGCGCCATCAATGGCTGCCAAAACTCTGCTCGATGGAGCTGATCGCGAGCTACTGCCTGACCGAGCCGGGCGCCGGCTCCGACGCAGCGGCGCTGCGGACGCGTGCGGTGCGCGACGGCGATCATTACGTGCTCAACGGCCAGAAGCAATTCATCTCCGGAGCCGGCGGTACTGATCTGCTGGTCGCCATGGTGCGCACCGGCGGCGATGGCCCCGGCGGCATCTCGACGCTTGTCATCGACGGCAAGACGCCTGGCGTTTCCTTCGGTGCCAACGAGCGCAAGATGGGCTGGAACGCGCAGCCGACCCGCGCCGTGATGTTCGAGAACGCCCGCGTCCCGGTCGCGAACCGGCTGAGCGAGGAGGGCGTCGGTTTCAAGATCGCGATGGCAGGCCTCGACGGCGGCCGCCTCAACATTACGGCGTGCTCGCTCGGCGGCGCGCAGACCGCACTCGACAAGGCGCGTGCCTACATGAAGGAGCGCAAGGCGTTTGGAAAGCGTCTGGACGAATTCCAGGCGTTGCAGTTCAAGCTCGCCGATATGGCGATCGAACTCGAGGCCGCACGCACCTTCCTGTGGCGTGCCGCGGCTGCATTGGATCGCAAGGATCCCGACGCCACCATGCTCTGCGCGATGGCCAAGCGTTTCGGGACCGATGTTGGCTTTGAGGTCGCCAACCAAGCGCTTCAGCTGCACGGCGGCTACGGTTACCTCAGCGAATACGGCATCGAGAAGATCGTGCGCGATCTACGCGTGCACCAGATCCTCGAGGGCACCAATGAAATCATGCGGCTCATCGTGGCGCGCAAGTTGATCGAGGGCGCGCGATGAGTTCGGTGGAAGAGGGCGATCTCGTCGCCCGTGTCGAGGGCGCGGCCGGTATTATCAGGCTGAACCGTCCCAAGGCGATCAATGCCGTCACGCTGGAGATGTTTCGCGACATCGAGAAGGCGCTCGACCGCTTCGAAGCCGATCCCGCTGTTGCCGTGATCCTGCTGGAAGGCGCCGGCGAGCGCGGCCTGTGCGCCGGCGGCGACATCCGGGCGCTCTGGGAGAGCTCGAAAGTCAACGGTGATCTCGGCAAGATCCTATGGCGCGAGGAATACATTCTCAACGCCCGGATCAAGAAGTTCCCTAAGCCCTATGTCGCCTTCATGGACGGCATCGTCATGGGCGGCGGCGTTGGCTTGTCCGCGCATGCGAGGCATAGGGTCGTTACGGATCGGACCAAACTTGCGATGCCTGAGGTCGGGCTCGGTTTCTTCCCCGATGTCGGCGGCACCTATTTGTTGTCGCGCTCGCCCGGCGAGATCGGCACGTTCTTCGGCCTGACCGGTCAGACCATGAATGGACCGGATGCTATCCATGCGAAGTTCGCCGATTGGGTGGTCCCGGCAGTGAAATTGCCGGAGTTGCGTGAGGCCCTGACCGAGGTTCGCCCGGGCTCGACTGCCGCCGACGTCAGCAAGCTGATCAGGGATTTTGCGACTGGCGAGACCGCCGGCCCGGTGGCGGCGAAGGAGCCCGCGATCGATGCGCTGTTCGGCTTCGACCGTATGGAAGACATTTTTGCGGCGCTCAAACGCGACGGCTCCGACTTTGCGCTGGCGACGCTGAAGACACTCAACGAAAAATCGCCGCGTGGCATGGTGGTGACGCTGAAGCTGCTGCGTCTGGCGCGCACTGCGTCAAGTCTGGAAGAATGCCTGGTGCGCGAATATCGCGCCGCGAACGAGGTCTTTCGCAGCGACGATTTTCGCGAGGGCGTCCGCGCCGCCGTCATCGACAAGGATCGCAATCCGAGCTGGTCGCCACCGCGGATTGAGGATGTGACGCCGAAGATGCTTGCACCCTATTTCGCCGAGATCGGCGCCGACGAGCTCAAGTTCAACTAATCAACGAAACGAGCGGAGGAAACGACAATGGCCACGATCGCATTCATCGGTCTCGGCAACATGGGCGGCCCGATGGCGGCTAACCTCGTCAAGGCCGGGCACAAGGTGGTGGCATTCGACCTCGTCGAGGCCTCGCGCAGCCAGGCCAAAGCCGACGGCGCCAGCATCGCTGACAGTGCGTCAGGCGCGGTGAAAGGCGCCGATGTCGTCGTCACCATGCTGCCCGCCGGCAAGCACGTGCTCGGCGTTTGGAACGATGTCGTGCCCGCCATGACCAAAGGCGCGCTGATCATCGACAGCTCCACAATCGACGTCGAGAGCGCGAGGGCCGCGCACGCGCTCGCCGCCAAGAACGGCGTGCTCTCGGTCGACGCGCCGGTTTCCGGCGGCACCGGCGGCGCCAAGGGCGCGACGCTCACCTTCATGTGCGGTGGCGAGGAGGGCGCGTTCGCGGCGGCAAAGCCTGTACTGGAAAAGATGGGCAAGAAGATCGTCCATTGCGGCGGCGCCGGCGCGGGCCAGGCCGCAAAAATCTGCAACAACATGATCCTCGGCATCTCCATGATCGCGGTGAGCGAAGCCTTTGCGTTGGCTGAGAAGCTCGGCCTCTCGCATCAGGCGTTGTTCGACGTCGCCTCGACTTCGTCGGGCCAGTGCTGGTCGCTGACCACCTATTGCCCGGTTCCGGGCCCGGTGCCGACGTCGCCCGCAAACAACGATTACAAGCCGGGTTTCGCCTCGGCGCTGATGGTGAAGGATCTGACCTTGGCGCAGGACGCCGCGAAAGCGACGGGCGCCGCGACGCCGCTCGGCAAGCATGCGCAGGAGATCTATCAGTCTTTCGACGCAGCCGGCCAGGGCGGGGTGGATTTTTCCGGAATTATCAAGCACGTTAGGGGGCTAGCCGGGAAAGCTTAATGACGACATTTCAGGACGCGCGCGCGTTTCTTCTCGCACACCGCACGGATTACGAGACAGCGGTCAGGGATTTCCGCTGGCCCGATCCTGCCCCCTTCAACTGGGCGCTCGACTGGTTCGACACCGAGCTGGCGGCGAACGCGGAGAGCAGGGATCGGCCCGCGCTCTGGATTGTCGATGCCGCGCAGGACAAGCAGACGAAGCTGTCCTTCGCGACGCTCTCGAAGCGCTCCAACCAGGTTGCCAACTTTCTTCGCGCGCATGGCCTCAAGCGCGGCGATCATCTGCTGCTGCTGCTCGGCAATGTGGTTCCGCTGTGGGAGACGATGCTGGCCGCGATCAAGCTCGGCGTCGTCGTCATCCCCGCGACCACGCTGCTGACCGCCGACGAGCTGCGCGATCGCCTCGAGCGCGGCAAGGCGAAGGCGGTGGTGGCCGCGCAGGACCAGGTCGCGAAATTCGCGAGTCTTGGCGTGAACGATGTGGTGCGTATCGTCGTGGGCGAGGCGTCCGATGGCTGGCTTGCCTATGACGAGGCGGCGAACGCTTCAGAGAGTTTTGCGGCTGACGGTCCGACCAATGCCGACGACCCGATGCTGCTGTATTTCACCTCGGGCACGACGGCAAAGCCAAAGCTCGTCAGGCACAGTCAGCGAAGCTATCCTGTCGGGCATCTGTCGACCATGTACTGGATCGGGCTGAAGCCCGGCGACGTCCATCTCAACATCTCCTCTCCCGGCTGGGCCAAGCACGCCTGGAGCTGCTTCTTCGCACCGTGGAATGCAGGCGCCACCGTGTTCGTGGTCAACCAGCCGCGCTTCGACGCGAAAGGCCTGCTTGCCACCATCGGCCGCTGCGGCGTCACCACGCTGTGCGCGCCGCCCACCGTGTGGCGATTGTTCATCCAGGAGAACCTGGCCTCGTTCAAGGTAGCCCTTCGCGAAGTCTGCGGCGCCGGCGAGCCGCTCAACCCCGAAGTGATAGACCAGGTGCAGGCCGCCTGGGGCCTGACCATCCGAGACGGCTACGGCCAGACCGAAACCACGGCACTTGCCGGCAACTCGCCGGGCCAGAAGATCAAGGTCGGTTCGATGGGCCGGCCGTTGCCGGGCTATCGCGTGCAGGTTAGCGATGCCGACGGCCATCCGGCCGGGGAGGGCGAGGTGGCGCTGCTGCTGGGCGCTGATCGTCCGGCCGGCCTGATGCAGGGCTATCAGGGCGACGACGGCAAGCTCTCGGGCGCCGAAGGCGAGCTCTATCGCAGTGGTGACGTGGTCTTCGCAGACGAGGACGGCTATCTCACCTTCGTCGGCCGCTCCGACGACGTGTTCAAATCCTCAGACTATCGCATCAGCCCGTTCGAGCTGGAGAGCGTGCTGCTCGAGCACGAGCTTGTCGCCGAAGCCGCGGTGGTACCGAGCCCCGACCCCATCAGGCTCGCGATCCCCAAGGCCTTCGTGCTGCTGGCCGCAGGCGCCGAACGGACGCCCGAAACCGCGCTCTCCATCTTCAGACACCTGCACACGCGGCTTGCGCCGTTCAAGCGCATCCGCCGGCTCGAAATCGTCAGCGAGCTGCCGAAGACGATCTCTGGCAAAATCCGCCGCGTGCAGCTACGACGGCTCGAACGCGACAATGATCGCGACGATCCGCTGCGCGGCCGGGAATTCCGTGAGGAGGATTTTCCCGAACTGCCGAAAACGAGAAGTGAGACCTAAGTGAACGAAATCTGGAAGAAGCCGCCGATCACGCTCGAGGCCTATCAGGCCATGGTCGGCAAGGAGATCGGCGTGTCGTCCTGGCACCTCATCGACCAGCCCCGCATCGACACCTATGCCGACGTGACCGCAGACCACCAGTTCATCCACGTCGACCCCGAGAGGGCGAAGCAGGAGACCGCGTTCGGCACCACCATCGCGCACGGTTTTCTGACGATGTCGATGTTGTCAGTGATGTCCTATGAGGTGATGCCGGCGATCGCCGGCACCACGATGGGCGTCAATTACGGCTTCGACAAGCTGCGCTTCATCTCGCCGGTGCGCTCGGGCAAGCGCGTTCGCGGCCGTTTCGTCCTGGCGGAAGCCAAGCTGCGTAAGCCGAACGAATTGCAGTCCCGTACCAATGTGACGGTCGAGATCGAGGGCGAGGACAAGCCGGCGCTGGTCGCGGATTGGCTCGGCCTGATTTATTTCGCGTAAGGCAGGCCGTGTTGGCCGGGCTTGACCCGGCCATGCATCGCTGCTCAAAAGCCTCTCAATTTTGATGGGTGGCCGGCGCAAGCCCGGCCGTGACACCTAACATCCAGGAAGCACACTCATGGCAATCAGGTTCGACGGACGCGTCGCCATCGTCACCGGCGCGGGCAATGGTCTCGGCAAGGCGCATGCGCTGGGCCTTGCGAGCCGCGGTGCGAAGGTCGTCGTCAACGATTTCGGTGGCGCCCGCGATGGCACCGGGGCTTCGCTCTCGCCGGCCGAAGCCGTGGTCGAGGAGATCCGGAAAGCCGGCGGCACCGCAATGGCCGACGGCGCGGACGTCTCGAATTTCGAGCAGGTCACCGCCATGGTCGAGCGCGCCACCAGGGAGTGGGGCTGCGTCGACATCATGTGTGCCAATGCCGGCATCCTGCGTGACAAGTCGTTCGGCAAGATGGAAGCAACCGATTTTCAGAAAGTGCTGGACGTGCATCTCGTCGGCACTTTTTACTGCTGCAAGGCGGTGTGGGCCGGCATGCGCGACCGCAACTATGGTCGCATCGTGCTGACGACATCGTCCTCGGGCCTCTATGGCAATTTCGGCCAGGCCAATTACGGCGCGGCCAAGTCAGGCATGGTCGGTTTGATGAATGTGCTCGCGGAAGAGGGCCGCAAGAACAACATCCGCGTCAACATCATCTCGCCGACGGCGGCGACCCGTATGACCGAAGAGCTGCTGCCGCCTCAGGCGCTTCAATTGATGAAGCCGAATGCGATCACGCCGGCCGTCGAGTACATGCTGAGCGAGGACGCGCCGACCCGCACCATCATGGGTGCCGGTGCGGGCTCCTTCGCCGTGATCAAGATCATCGAGAGCGAAGGCATCAACCTGCCGGAATCCGACTGGACCCCGGACGCGATCGCCGCGCATTTCGCCGAGATCAGCGACATGTCGAAGGCCAAGGCGCTCGCCGGTGCGTTCGAGCAGACGCAAAAGTATGTCGCGCAGGCCGCGGCGCGGGCGGGGATCAAGCTCTGAGCGACGTCGCCGTCATCGGTGCCGGTCCCGCCGGGCTGATGGCGGCGGAAGTGCTGGCGCAAGGCGGCGCCAGCGTCACCGTCTACGATGCCATGCCGTCGGCAGGCCGCAAGTTTTTGATGGCCGGCCGGGGTGGACTCAACCTCACCCACAGTGAGCCGTTGGCGGATTTCCTCCCTCGCTACCGGGAGGCGATGCCTCACTTGCGCGACGCGATCGAGGCGTTTCCTCCCGACGCGCTGCGTGACTGGAGCGCAGGCCTCGGGCAACAGACCTTTATCGGCAGCAGCGGGCGTGTGTTTCCAAAGACGTTCAAGGCCTCGCCCCTGCTGCGTGCCTGGCTGCGCCGGCTCGATGCGGCGGGTGTGCAATTCGCCTTCCGCCACCGCTGGGCCGGATGGGACGAGCAGGGTCGGCTTCAATTCCAGACGCCCGATGGCACGCGCGCCGTCGCCGGCAGTGCAACAGTGCTCGCGCTTGGCGGTGCGAGCTGGCCGCGGCTCGGCGCGGATGGCGCATGGGGCGATTTGCTCGCAGCAAAGGGCATCACCCTCTCAAAACTGCGGCCGGCGAATTCCGGCTTCACTGTCGCCTGGTCCGATGTGTTTCGCGATCGGTTTGAAGGCCAGCCGCTCAAGGGCGTGGCACTGACGATCGGCGCGCACACGGTGCGTGGCGAGGCGATGATTACGCGTGCCGGCATCGAGGGCGGCGCGATCTACGCGCTGTCGGCAGAGCTGCGCGATGCGGTGCTGGGGATCGGGCAGGCGACGTTCACAATCGCATTACGGCCCGATCTCGACACGGCCGCACTGACCACGCGCCTGTCGGGCACGCGTGGCAAGCAATCACTGGCGAATTTCCTGCGCAAGGCGGCACAGGTGTCGCCGGTCGGCATCGGCCTGATGCAGGAGGCGGCCATCGCCTCCGGCCGGTCACTGGCTGCGTTCTCGCCGGCAGAGCTTGCGCATCTGATCAATGCCATTCCGATCCAGCTGACCGGCGTTGCCTCGATCGATCGCGCCATTTCCACCGCAGGCGGGATTGCCTTCGACGAACTCGACGACCACTTCATGTTGCGCAAGCTGCCCGGCGTGTTTGCCGCCGGCGAGATGCTGGACTGGGAAGCCCCGACCGGCGGCTATCTGCTGCAGGCCTCGTTCGCGACGGGGGCAGCAGCGGGCAGGGGCGTGCTGGAGTGGCTCGCCCAATTGCAGAAATCGTAAGGTGGGCAAAAGCGCACAGCGCCATGCCCACCATCTTTCGTAGTTGGGACACAAAGTCGTGGGCCCGCTTCGCTTGGGCCCACCCTACGGCAGCGGCGATCTACCGCAGTTTCCCTCGCGCCGCCACCGGCAGCGTACCGATGATCTCGTCGCCGCGGACCATCAACACCTCGTCCATCATGTTGACGACGACACAAACGTGGTTCGGGACGATGCGGACGACGTCGCCGACATTGGGCCGCGTGTTGCTGCGGGAGAGATCGAGGAAGCCGTGCTCCTCGGCGAACTTCGCGATCTTGGCTTCGGGGTGCTCCAGGATCAGGCCGTGGCCATCGAGGCCGCCGGTGTCCGTCGTCAAGGTCTTCGAGCCGGCATCGAGAATGCCGCGCTCGGGGGCGGCGCGGCTCACCACCGTCGAATAGATATGCAGCGCGCAATCGTCCCAGGTGGCGGAGCCGGCCGCGACCTGCATGCGGTCGTTGTAGATATAGGTGCCGAAGCGATGCTCGGTGCCGCCTTTGAGCTTGCCGATGTTGACGAGGTTTGGCGTGCCGCCGGTCGAGACGATTTTTGCGTCCAGCCCGTGCGCGTGCACGCCGGCGAGCGCCTCGTCGTAGAATTTCTGCGCATCCGCCCAGCCGGTCTCGGTCGGGTACAGCATGAAGCCGGCGAACGCGAGCCCCTTGGACGCCGCGATCTCGCGCGCCAGCGCAATCGCTTCCGCCGGCGTCTCGACGCCCGCGCGCTTGCGTCCGGTGTCGCATTCGACCACGACCGAGAGCGGGCGGCCCGAGGCCTCGGCGGCCTTCGGCAAGCCCGCGACGACCGTCGAATTATCGGCGGCGACCGTCATCCTGGTCTTGGCATTGAGCGCGCCGAGCCGCGCCATCTTCTCTTCGCCCAGGAGGTTGTAGCTGATCAGGATGTCGTCGATGCCGGCATTGGCCATGATCTCGGCCTCGCCGATCTTCTGGCAGGTGATGCCCTTGGCGCCGGCCGCGACCTGCATCTTGGCAATGGTCGGGTTCTTGTGCGTCTTGATGTGCGGGCGATTGGCAACGCCGGCGTCATCGCAGGCCTTCTGGATCCGCGCGATGTTGCGCTCGACCTTGTCCATGTCGATGACAGCACAAGGCGTGCCGTATTCGCGGGCGATCTTGGCGGCGAGGGGTGTGGTCATGGGTTAAGCCTGTTCAATTTCTTCGCGGAGCATTTCAAGTTCAAGCCAGCGCTCTTCGGCAGCGGACAGTTCTTCATGCGCCTTGGCGATGGCGGCCGACGTGTCGTCGAATTTCTTGCGATCCCTGGCATAGAGATTGGGATCGTCGAGGACGCGTTGCAGATTGGCGATATCGGCGTGCAACGTTTCCATCTTCTTCGGCAGCGTCTCCAGCGCGTGCTTCTCGTTGAAGCTCAGCTTCCTCTTCGCCGAGGCGGGGACAGCGGCGCGTTCCTCTTTCTTTTCTGCTGGCGCCGGGGTCTTCGTGGTCTCACGCTTGAGATCCGCGCCGCGCTGCGCCAGCATGTCGCTGTAGCCGCCGGCATATTCGATCCACTTGCCGTTGCCCTCAGGCGCGATCACGGAGGTGACGACGCGGTCGAGGAAGTCACGGTCATGGCTGATGAGGATGACCGTGCCCTCGTAGTCGCCGAGCATTTCCTCCAGCACGTCGAGCGTCTCGAGATCGAGATCGTTGGTCGGCTCGTCCAGCACCAGGAGGTTTGATGGCTTGGCGAGCGCACGCGCGAGCATCAGCCGTCCGCGCTCACCGCCGGAGAGCACCTCCAGCGGCGTGCCGCGTTGCTCCTGTGCGAACAGGAAGTCCTTCATGTAGCCGACGACATGCTTGGGCTTGCCGCCGACCATGACGTGATCGCCGCGGCCGCCGGTCAGCGCTTCGGCAAGCGTCGATTTGGGGTCGAGGCTTTCGCGGTGCTGGTCGAGCGTTGCCATCTCCAGATTGGCGCCGAGCCGCACCGTCCCGGAATCCGGCTGCATGCCGCCGGTGAGCAAATTGACCAGCGTGGTCTTGCCGGCGCCGTTCGGCCCAATGATGCCGAGCCGGTCGCCGCGCTGGATGCGGGTGGAGAAATTGTCGACGATCACGCGATCGCCAAAGGCCTTGGTGATGCCCTTGGCCTCGATCACCAGCTTGCCGGATTGTTCGGCCTCGGTCGCGGCGAGACTGGCTGTGCCGGCGGTGCCGCGATAGTCGCGGCGCTGGTCGCGCAGCGCATGCAGATTGGCGAGCCGCTTGACGTTGCGCTTGCGCCGGCCGGAGACGCCGTGGCGTAGCCAGTGCTCCTCGTCGACGATCTTGCGGTCGAGCTTGTGTTGGTCGCGCTCTTCTTCCGCCAGCACCTCGTCGCGCCAGGTCTCGAACGAGGCAAAACCGCGATCGATCTGCTTGATCTTGCCGCGGTCGAGCCAGGCGGTGGAGCGCGAGAGGTTGGCGAGGAAACGCCGGTCGTGGCTGATGATGACAAGCGCGCTGCGCCGGGAGTCGAGCTCCTTTTCCAGCCATTCGATGGTGGAGAGATCGAGATGGTTGGTCGGCTCGTCCAGCAGCAGGATATCGGGCGAGGGAGCCAGCACGCGCGCCAGCGCCGCACGGCGCGCTTCGCCGCCGGAGACGTTGGCCGGGTTCTCGTTGCCGGTGAGCCCAAGCTGTTCGACAAGGTAGCGGGCCTGGTACGGATCGTCGCCCGGTGCAAGCCCGGCCTCGACATAGGCGAGCAGAGTCTTGTGCTCGCCGAAGTCAGGCTCCTGCGGCAAATAGCGGACGGTGGCACCGGGCTGCACGAAGCGCGTGCCGCTGTCGGGCTCGACGAGGCCGGCCGCGATCTTCAACAGCGTCGACTTTCCGGAGCCGTTGCGGCCGATCAGACAGACGCGCTCGGATGGCGCGACGTTGAGCTCGACGCCGGACAGCAGCGGGGTGCCGCCGAAGGTCAGCTTGATGTCTTTCAGTTGAATCAGCGGGGGCGCCATGACTAGCCCTGACTCGTAGCAGCCTGGTCGGCGCGGCGGCGCTGGATCCGTCGCAGCGTCTGGTCGAGCGCCGAGAGAAAGGCGGAGCGGTCGCGCGGTGCGAACGAGCGCGGGCCGCCGGTGACTTCGCCGGCCGAGCGCAGATCCGTCATCAGATTGCGCACCGCCAGCGTCATGCCGATCGATTCCTCCGTGAACGGCTTGCCGTTCGGCGCGATCACGTCGGCGCCGGCCTTCACGCAGCGGCTCGCCAGCGGAATGTCCGAGGTGATGACGACATCGCCGGGCCTCGCCCGTTCCGCGATCCAGTCGTCGGCCGCATCCATGCCCGAGCCGGCCGCGATGCGCTCGATCAGGGGCTCGTGCGGCACGCGGATAAAATTGCCGGCGACCACGCTCACCGGCACGCCGTGGCGGAGCGCGACGCGATAAATCTCGTCCTTCACAGGGCATGCGTCGGCGTCGACATAGATGCGGGTGGGGGTGTTGGTCATTCGCCGCGTGGTACCGCATTCGGGCCGCAAAGGCGAGGGGATTGACCGGTGTTCCCCGGGGCCTACGATCAGCCCCGAAACAACAAGAATTTTGGGGAAGCCAAGCCATGCCGAACCGGCTCGAAACCTGGCGCGTCGAGGCCTACAACACCGCCAAACAGTCCGAAAACAAGATGCATGACGACACGGTGGCGCGCCGCTTCGGCTTTTCCGGTGGGCTGGTCCCCGGCGTCGACGTCTTCGCCTACATGATGCACGTGCCGGTGGCGCGCTGGGGCCGCGATTTCCTCTCCCGCGGGCTGGTCGAGGCCCGCTTCATCAAGCCTGTCTATGACGGCGAGACCGCCGACGTCGATGCGACCGAGCACAACGGCCTGCTCACGATCGAGGTGTTCAGTCGCACCGAGCTGTGCGCCACTGGCACTGCCTCGCTGCCGGCGGCGGCGCCAGTGGTGTCATTGGGCGACTATGTCGAAGTCCCCGCGGTCGCTGAGCGCAAGCCGGTCAGCCCCGACATCTTCGAGGTGGGCAAGTGGCTCGGCACGGCGCCACGTCGCTGGGCCGGGCAGGACGCGAGCGACTATCTCGCCGACATCAGGGAGACCGATCCGATCTTTGCGCGCGAGGGCCTCGGTCATCCCGGCCTGATCCAGCGCGTCATGAACCGCGTGCTGGTCGACAACACCATTCTGGGCCCCTGGATTCACGTCGGCAGCCGCATGCAGCTCTTGTCAGCCGCGCGCGCCGGCGACGAGATAGTGGCGCGGGCAAAGGTCACCGCGAATTACGAGAAGAAGGGCCACCGCTTCGTCGAGCTCGACGCGCTCGTCGTCGCGAATGGTGCGACCCCGATCGCGTACTGCCAGCACACCGCGATCTACCAGCCGCGCGAGCAGGCGGCGGCGTAGCATCCAGCACCGTCATTCCGGGGCGGTCCGTCAGGACCAAACCCGGAATCTCGAGGTTCCGGGTTCGATGCTTTGCATCGCCCCGGAACGACGAATGTCGCCTACGCCGCCTTCCCCTTCGCGTCCTGGATCGCGCGCCACACCCGTTCCGGGGTCAGCGGCATGTCGATGTGCTTGATGCCGTGGTCCGAGAGCGCGTCGAGCACCGCGTTCACCACCGTCGACAGGCTGCCGGCGCAGCCGGCTTCGCCGCAACCCTTGCTGCCGAGCGGATTGGTGGTGGCCGGCACCGGGTGATCGCCGACCGTCATGTTCGGCACATCCTCGGCGCGCGGCAGCGCGTAGTCCATCAGCGACCCCGTGATCGGCTGGCCGCTCTCGTCGTAGCGGACATGCTCCATCAGCGCCTGGCCGATGCCCTGGACCACGCCGCCATGGAGCTGGCCCGCGACCAGCATCGGGTTGATCACGGTGCCGAAATCGTTCACCGCGCTGTAGCGCACGATCTGCACCACGCCCGTCTCAGGATCGACCTCGACCTCGGCGACGTGGCAGCCGTTCGGGAACGCCGAGGCGATGGGATCGCTGGTGTGATCAACATCGAGCGAGTCAGGCACACCATCGGGCATTTTGCCGTCATGCAGCTTCTTGGCGAGCTCCATGATGTCGATGCTGCGGTCAGTGCCGGCGATGGTGAAAGCGCCATCGGCGAATTCAATGTCGGCCTCCGAGGCCTCCAGCATATGCGCGGCGGCGCGCTTGCCCTTCTCGATGACGAGCTTTGCGGCGCCCACGATGGCCTGGCCGCTCGCGGTGATCGAGCGCGAACCGCCGGTGCCGTTGCCGGTGTGAACGATGTCGCTGTCGCCCTGCACGAGCTTCACGCTCTCGAAGGGAACGCCAAGCTGCGCACACAGCACCTGAGCGAACGGCGTGGCGTGGCCCTGGCCGTAGTCGAGCGTGCCGGTGATGAGCTGCACGGTGCCATCGGGATCGAACACGATCTTGCCGAGTTCGGGGCCTGGCGGCGCGGTGACCTCGAGATAGGAGCCGACGGCGATGCCGCGCAGCTTGCCGGCCTTCTTGCTCTCCTTCTTGCGCTTGGCAAAATTGTCGTGGTCGGAGATTTCCAGCGCTTTGTTGAACACGGCCTGGAAGTCGCCGCTGTCATAGGTGACGCCTGACGAGGCCGGGAAGGGCATCTGGTTCGACTTGATGAAGTTGCGCTTGCGCATCGTCAGCCGGTTGATGCCCATCTCGTCGGCGGCACGGTCGATCAGCCGCTCCATGTAGTAGTTGGCCTCGGGCCGGCCGGCGCCGCGATAAGCACCCATCAAAGTGGTGTTGGTCAAGACCGTCTTGATGTCGATCGCCATTAGCGGCGTCCGGTAGACGCTGGAGAAGTTCTTGCCGGTGTTGAGCGAAAGCGGGCTGGGCGCAACGCCGGTGATATAGGCGCCGAGATTGCCGTAGCCGGACAGTCTTGCTGCGAGGAAGTGCCCCTCGGCGTCGAGCGCCAGCTCGGCGTGGATCTTCTGCGCGCGGCCGTGGCTGTCGGACAGGAAGCTGGTCGAGCGCTCGTCGAGCCACTTCACCGGGCGTCCCAGTGCCTTCGCGGCGTACAGGATGCACATGTACTCGGGATAGTTGACGTTCTTCATGCCGAAGGAGCCGCCGACATTGGCGGTGAGGATTCGCACCTTGTCGTTCGGCACCTTCAGGTTCTTGGCAAGGTTGGCGCGGTTGCCCGCGACGCCCTGGGTCGGCATCTGGATGGTGTAGCGCTCGGTCTTCTTGTCGTAGGAGGCAAGGCCGACGCGCGGTTCCATCGACACCACCGCGACACGGGTGTTCTCGATGTCGACCTTGGTGACATGGGCGGCGCTGGCGAAGGCCGCGTTCACCTTCTCCGTGTCGCCATAGTGATAGTCGAGCGCGACATTGTTGGGGATGTGATCGTAAAGCTGCGGCGCGCCCGGCTTGGCAGCTTCCTCGGGATCGGTCACCGCCGGCAACGGCTCGATGTCGAGCTCGACTGCCTCGGCCGCATCGCGCGCCTGCGCCAGCGTCTCCGCGACGACGAAGGCGACGGGATCGCCGACGAAGCGGACCTTGTCGGTTGCCAGCGGATGGCGGTTGGTCTGGAGCAGGGGCGAGCCGTCGCGACTCTTCAGCGGCAGACCGCAGGTGAAGGGGCCATAGCCGGCGGCATTGAGATCCGTCCCGGTCCACACGCCCAGCACGCCCGGCATCGCCTTGGCCGCGTCAACGCCGATGCCGCGGATCATGCCATGGGCATGGGTGGAACGGACAATCACGGCATGGGCCTGGCCGGGCAGATTGAAATCGTCGGTGTAGCGGCCCTTTCCGCGCACCAGCGTGTCGTCCTCCTTGCGGCGGACGGGCTGCCCGACCCCATATTTTTGCAGTGCAATAGCGTTTTCGAGCGTGGACGATTTGGTGTGTTCTTGCATGGAGTTGACCTGAAAAGCCGGCAATTGCGCGATTTGGGGGCGCCTGGAGGACCGGACCCGCCAAAAATAGCCCACGGTCCCGTTCACGACAACGCACGAATGGGCATGGTCCTATGTGATGCGATGTTGCGCATGCCAGCCGCGCTGCTAATGTTTCAGGCGAAAAATCAATTCCGGATCGGCCCCTTAGGGTCGTGGAAAGACAGTTTGTATGAATGACGACACGCGGCTCCGCGACGGCCTTGCGCCGCACGGTGAGCTGGAGGGGTCGATGGCGGCGGTGGCGTTGGCCACGGAGCCTGCAGTCCCTGCGCAGGCGCCGGGAACCGGCGTCTATGCGGCGCTGGACCTCGGGACCAACAATTGCAGGCTCCTGATCGCCTGTCCGACCCACGATGGTTTTCGCGTGGTCGATTCCTTCTCGCGCATCATCAGGCTCGGCGAGGGCGTCTCGGCGACGGGATGCATCAGCGAGGCTGCGATCGATCGCGCCATCGCCGCGCTCAGCATTTGCCGGGACAAGATCAACCTGCGCAAGGCCAAGCGGCTGCGGCTGATCGCCACCGAAGCCTGCCGCGCGGCCTCGAATGCGGAAGGTTTTCGCAGCCGCGTCGCGGCCGAGACCGGCATCGAGCTGGAGGTGATCGACCGCGAGACCGAAGCCGCGCTCGCGATGCTCGGCTGCTCGCCGCTGGTCGATCCCAGGGGCCGCGGCGCCATCCTGTTCGACATCGGCGGCGGCTCGACCGAGCTGGTGCGGATCGAGCGCGACCCGCAAGATCCGGAGCCGCGGATCAAGGCGTGGATGTCGATCCCGCTCGGCGTCGTGACGCTGGCCGAGCAATTTGGTGGTCGCGACGTGACGCCGGCGATCTATGCCGCAATGGAGCAGGAGGTCGCCAATCACGTTGCGCCGTTCGCTGCGGAGCACGGCCGCGATCTCACCGACATGCATCTGCTCGGCACGTCGGGCACCGTGACGACGCTCGCCGGCATCCATCTCAATCTCGTGCGTTACGATCGCCGCCGCATCGACAGCATCTGGATGAACGATCCCGACATCACCGCGACCATCAACAAGCTGCTCGGCATGAGCTACGAGGAGCGCGCGGGCAACAGCTGCATCAGTGTCGAGCGTGCTGATCTGGTGCTGGCTGGCTGTGCCATCCTCGATGCCATCAGGCACGCGTTCCCGCTGCCGCGCCTGCGCGTCGCCGACCGTGGCCTGCGCGAGGGCATGCTGGTCGAGATGATGCGCGAGGACGGCGCGCTCAGGAGCTGGTGAGATGGCGAAAGACACCACCGGCCGCTTGCACGTCCAGGTCAAGACCGGCGGCAAGCGCAAGCTGTCGTCGAAGCTGTGGCTGGAGCGGCAGCTCAATGATCCCTATGTCGCCAAGGCGAAGGCCGCGGGCTATCGGTCGCGCGCCGCGTTCAAGCTACTGGAGATCGACGACAAGTTTCGCTTCTTAAAGCCGGGCATGGCCGTGGCCGATCTCGGGGCCGCACCCGGCGGCTGGAGCCAGATCGCGGCCAAGCGCGTCGGCTCGGTCGAAGGCAAGGGCAAGGTCGTCGCCATCGACCTGCTGGAGATGCCGGAGATTCCCGGCGTCGATTTCGCGCAGCTCGACTTCATGGACAACGACGCGCCCGACAAGCTCACCGCGATGCTGGGTGGCGGCGCCGATGTCGTGATGTCCGACATGGCCGCCAACACCACCGGCCACCGCAAGACCGACCAGCTCCGCATCGTCGGCCTGGTCGAGACGGCGGCTGCCTTCGCATGCGATGTGCTCAAGCCCGGCGGCACGTTCCTCGCGAAGACCTTCCAGAGCGGCGCCGACGCCGACCTGCTCGCGCAGCTCAAGCGCGATTTTGCGACGGTGCGTCATGTCAAGCCGGCAGCAAGCCGGCAGGATTCCTCCGAGCGCTATGTGCTCGCGACGGGGTTTCGTGGGCGCAGTTAGAGTGCGCCGATCATCGGCGCTGCGATTGGTTTGGACGCTCGAGCCTTAGGCCACTTTTTTCTCGAAATTGGCATACACGCTGAGCTTCAACCAAGCGCGGAGGTCGGTGGCCAGCTTGCTGCTCCCGGTCAGGACAAGCCGACCATCATCCGACATCTGGTCGGCAGTTACGTATCCAAGCCAGATCTCGGTCATCGATTGAAGATCCGTCGACACGTAGAGATCGACATCGAAGCCTGGATCGACGAGGCAGAGGTCAACGTCCTTGTTCGGCTCCACGATCAGCCAATAGTTGCGCTCCGAGTTGGGTCTGTCCTTGAAAATGAATTGGATGGTGTTGCGGCGTGGCGGCATCGGATCGGTATTGAGAGTTCGCCTGACGTCCCACATCAAAAGATTGGCATCGAGGTTCTTCAAGGTTGCTTCTGTCGTCACCCATCTGTGGCCCCAGGCGCCGATGGCTTCGATGATTGGGCGCAGCTCCGTCCCCGCTTCGGTGAGATGATATTCGTGGGCGCCGGAGTCCCGCTCTGCGGCGACGCGGGTGACGATGCCCGCGGCTTCGAGCTCTTTGAGTCGCTTGGATAGAAGAGCAGGCGACATGCTGGGGACGCCTCGCCGCAGCTCATTGAACCGGGTCGATCCCATTACCAGCTCTCGCAAGACAAGCAGCGTCCAGCGAGAGCAAATGATTTCGGCTGCCATTGAAACTGGGCAGAACTGATTGTAGCCGCCATCCGCCATTCGATTGCTTCCTTTCGGCCAGTCGTCTCCGAGGTCGCGAGGCTAGGAGGAAGTCGACAGATTGGCCAGTACAGAATCTGTACCGCTCCGGTTCAGTTACGGAACTGGATGCCTTCGGGCAGTTATGGCTCGCTGTTGTCCAATCGCGAGATGCGATGCCGCTTCCGGCGGGTTGCCGGGCAACAGGAGATGACTGATGTCAGTGACGACGCTCCCCCTCGACTATACTTCCATCAAACAACGACAGCGCACGGTCTGGTCGGCAGGTGACTATGCGATGATCGGGACCACGCTTCAGATCGTGGGCGAGCGGCTGTGCGAGGCTCTCGATCTGCGGGCTGGGAGCCGCGTGCTCGATGTCGCCGCCGGTAACGGAAACGCGACGCTCGCCGCTGCGCGCCGCTTCGCGCAAGTCACGTCCACCGACTATGTCGGCGCGCTTCTCGAGCGGGGTCGGGAGCGCGCCGCCGCCGAACGCGTTGCCGTCGATTTCCAGGAGGCCGATGCCGAGGCCCTGCCGTTTCCCGACGGCAGCTTCGATACTGCGTTGTCTACATTCGGCGTCATGTTCACCCCAGATCAGGATAAGGCGGCGGCCGAGCTCGTGCGTGTGGTGCGCCGCGGTGGAAAGATCGGGCTCGCCAACTGGACGCCGGACGGATTCATCGGTCAGCTCCTCAAGCTCGTCGGAAAGTATGCGCCGCCGCCGTCCGGCGTTAGGTCGCCGACGCTATGGGGCACCGTCGCGCGGCTTGGCGAGCTGTTTCCCCGTCAGCAGATCAATGCCTTGGAGCAGACGTTCACTTTCCGGTACCGGTCTCCGGCCCATTGGCTTGACGTTTTTCGTTCATTCTACGGTCCCACCAACCGCGCATTCGCCGCGCTGGATGCGGACAAGGCAGCGGCGCTGGAGGCCGACATTCTCGATCTGCTGGAGAAATCGAATTGGGGCGATCGCGGCGACCTCGTCGTTCCCAGCACCTATCTCGAGGTGGTCGTTACGATCACGTGAGTGCTGGATGAACGACGGGGCCACGACTGTCCGGTCCGTGGGCCGCACGAAAGTCCCGGCGGTCGAGTGATCATTGGATCGAACAGGTAGAGGCCTCGCTACAGACGGGCAGCGGCCTCTACGCACCGGTCACATTTCGGGCCATGCAGATTCATGGCCTACGCAGGAGTGACTCCATGAGATGTTGTGCCGACGTTCGCGACACGAACCAAAAGTGTCTCACCGAACAAGAAAGTATCGAGGAACGCTTTCTCGAACAATTCGCTCTGCTTGAGGACGGTTTGGCACATCTTCAACTTCAGATGCGCCGCATGTCGGAGGGCGCCAAGCAGTTTGGCAGCCTCGCGAGGCAGATGCGGCGAGCAACCTATCCCGCAGATCGCGGCGACGAAGGCATGTCCAGTCGGTTCGAGAACCGCGGAGGTCATTCGGTCAAAGGCGAGTAATCCTTTTCCGAGCCTGGCGCGGATTGAGCGACGGTTTCCGCGCTCCGAATCTGAGCGATTGGTATCGTGGGCTACCCCAGCCGCTGATCGCGCATGTCCTGCGTATCTTCGGTGGCCGCCTTCACCGCAGCGCTCGCGGCGCTCTTCGCCGCGCCCTTGCGGCTTGCGACCTCAATCGCCTTGCGGCCGGAGATCTCGTGGCCTGCATCGCTCGGCATCTGCCAGAAGAACCAGCTCGAGGCCGCCGAGGTCAGCGCCACCACGACAAAGGCCGGCATGAACACGGTGGCATTGAGCTCGCTGACATGGTTCAGCCACATCGTCGTCTCCACCGAGGCGGCGCCGACCGCGACGCCGGCGGAGACGGCGAGCTGCTGGTTGACGCTGACCAGCGTGGTGGCGCGGCTCATCTGCGGGCTGTCGACCTCGGCATAGGCCACCGTATTGATCGCGGTGAATTCGAGCGAGCGGAAGAAGCCGCCGACCACCAGGATGACCATGATGATCAGCAGCGGGGTCGTCACCGTGAACAGCGCGCAGACGCCGAGGAAGAACGCGCTGACGATCGCATTCACCGTCATCAGATTGCGGAAGCCGAAGGCGCGGATGAGGCGCGCCGCCAGCGTCTTCATGCCCATCGCGCCGAGCGAGGAGGAGAAGGTGACAAGGCCGGAATGGAACGGCGACAGGCCGAAGCCGATCTGCATCAACAGCGGCAGCAGAAAGGGCAGGGCGCCGATGCCGAGCCGGAACATGAAGCCGCCGATAATAGCCGCGCGCAATGTCGGCAAGGTCAGCAGCGAGAAATCCAGCACCGGCGAACCCGTCCGTCGGGCGTGAATGACGTAGAGCGTCATCGAGATCGCGCCGCCCGCAACCAGGGCCGCCACCGTGCTCCAGGGCAACAGATTGAGGCCGGCGACCGAAAGACCGAACGCGATGCCGGCAAGCCCGACACCGGCGAGCACCATGCCGTAGAGATCGAACTTCTCCTGTGTCTCGCTCTTGATCGGCTCAATGAACTTCAAGGCCATGAAGATGCCGAGCAGTCCGATCGGGATGTTGATCAGGAAGATCCAGTGCCACGACGCGTAGGTCGTGATGAAGCCGCCGAGCGGCGGGCCGATCACGGGGCCTATCAGGGCAGGGACCGTCACCCAGGCCATGGCGTTGACCAGCGCGCTCTTGTCGACCGAACGCAGCAGCACGAGGCGCCCGACCGGCGTCATCATCGCCCCGCCCATGCCTTGCAGGATGCGTGCGACCACGAAGCCGGTAACCGAACCTGACAGCGCACAGCCGACCGAGCCGATCATGAACACGCCGACCGCGATCGCGAACACCATGCGCGCGCCAAACCGGTCGGCGGTCCAGCCACTCGCCGGGATGAACACGGCGAGTGACAAGAGGTAGGACGTGATCGCGAGCTTCAGCGTCAGCGGGCTGGTGCCGATGTCGGCCGCGATCGCCGGCAGCGAGGTGGCGATGACGGTGGAATCCATGTTCTCCATGAAGAGAGCCGTGGCCACGATCAGCGGAATGATGCGTTGCTTGTCGAGCATGTCGGGTTGGTCACGGAAATGGAGCGGAAGGGCGAGAATTTTGGCTTATCATCGCCATCCCGGCGGGACTATTGCGGATGAACGCATAGCACCTAAATCCTGAACCCACCCCCTTTGTCATTCCGGGGCGCGCCACTTGGCGCGAGCCCGGAATCCATTGGGCCGCAGGGACCGCTGCGGAATGGATTCCGGGCTCGCGACTTCGTCGCGCCCCGGAATGACCGTATGGATGGGCAATCCCCGCCGAATTTGCGCAAAAAAGCCTGTGCATGGCTGGCCAGCGGTCCGATTTGCTTTGATTCGTCACGCGGACATGCTATCGACCCGCGTCAACCCCACCGATGGGCTCCGATTCTCAAGGCGATGCCGCAAGGTACGCCGAGGGCGGCGCTCATCCATAATCGTTTGCGGCACGGCCGCAGGAAGGAGTTGGCATATGGCCACGGTGCAACTTCAGGGCATCCGCGAAGCTTTTACGTTCGATGACGTGCTGTTGAAGCCGGGCCTGTCCGACGTCATGCCGGGCGAGGTCGACATCCGCTCCCGCGTCACCCGCGCCATTCCACTCAACATCCCGATCATGGCCTCCGCCATGGACACCGTCACCGAAGCCCGCATGGCCATCGCCATGGCGCAGGCCGGCGGCCTCGGCGTCATCCATCGCAATTTCGATCCCGAAGGCCAGGCCGCTCAGGTGCGGCAGGTCAAGCGCTACGAGTCGGGCATGGTGGTTAACCCGCTCACCATCAGCCCCGAGGCCACGCTCGACGATGCGCTCAAGCTGATGAGCGATCACGGCATCTCCGGCATTCCCGTCGTCACCGGCGCAAGCAAGGCGACGCCCGGCAAGCTGGTCGGCATCCTCACCAACCGCGACGTGCGTTTTGCCACCGACCGCCGGCAAAAAGTCTCCGAGCTGATGACGCGCGAGAACCTCGTCACGGTGCGCGAGAATGTCAGCCAGGACGAAGCCAAGCGGATGCTGCACCATCACCGCATCGAGAAGCTGCTGGTCGTCGACGATCAATATCGCTGCGTCGGCCTGATCACCGTCAAGGACATCGAGAAGGCCGTCGCCCATCCGCTCGCTTGCAAAGATGCGCAGGGGCGCCTCCGCGTCGCCGCCGCCACCACCGTCGGCGACACCGGCTTCGAGCGCACCGAGCGCCTGATCGATGCCGGCGTCGACCTCGTCGTCGTCGACACCGCGCACGGCCATTCCCGTCACGTGCTGCATGCGGTGAACCGCATCAAGCGTCTCTCCAACTCCGTGCAGGTCGTCGCCGGCAACGTCGCGACGTCGGACGGCGCGCAGGCGCTGATCGATGCGGGCGCTGATTGCATCAAGGTCGGCATCGGCCCGGGCTCGATCTGCACCACGCGCATCGTCGCCGGCGTCGGCGTGCCGCAGCTCACCGCGATCATGGATGCGGTCGAGGCCGCCAAAAAGTCCGACATCCCCGTCATTGCCGATGGCGGCATCAAGTTTTCCGGCGATCTCGCCAAGGCGCTCGCCGCCGGCGCTGACATTGCGATGGTCGGCTCGCTGCTCGCCGGCACCGACGAGACGCCCGGCGAAGTGTTCCTGTGGCAGGGCCGTTCCTACAAGGCTTATCGCGGCATGGGCTCGGTCGGTGCGATGGCGCGTGGATCTGCCGACCGCTACTTCCAGCAGGACATCAAGGACTCCCTCAAGCTCGTGCCTGAAGGCATCGAGGGCCAGGTGCCCTACAAGGGCCCGGTCGGCAACGTCATGCACCAGCTCGCCGGTGGCCTCCGCGCAGCCATGGGCTATGTCGGCGCCAAGGACATGAACGAGCTGCACGCGAAGGCACAGTTCGTCCGCATCACCGGCGCGGGCCTGCGCGAAAGCCATGTCCACGACGTGACCATCACGCGCGAGAGTCCAAATTATCCGGGCGGCGGTTAGTCGCTTCGCGTCATCCGAGCGCGGGTTCGACACGCTTACCTCAACGAGGCTGTCATGCGCCGGCTTGACCGGGGCATCCAGTACGCCGCGGCTCCTCGGTTCAATCACGACTGTCTCGGAGTACTGGATCGCCCGCTTTCGCAGGCGATGACACCGAGCGTGTTGGGATTTGCTTCATTCCCGCGTACCTCCTAAATGACTGCAACAAGCAATCAGGAGGAAGCCATGTCCCAAGTTCAACATAGCGCCAAACGCATCGTTCTCGCCGCGCGTCCCGTCGGCGAGCCCAAATCATCCGATTTTCGTCTGGAGGAATTCGCGGTGCCGACGCCGGGCGCTGGCGATGTTCTGCTGCGCACGATCTGGCTTTCGCTCGATCCCTATATGCGCGGGCGCATGAGCGACGGTCCGTCCTATGCCGCGCCGGTGCCGGTCGGCGGCGTGATGGAAGGCGAGGCGGTGAGCGAAGTCGCGGCCTCCAACAATCCTGATTTTGCCAAGGGCGACATCGTGCGCGCACGGACTGGCTGGCAGACGCACGCGATCTCGAACGGCAAGGGTCTCATCAAGGTCGATCCCAAGCTCGGTCCGATCTCGACCTCGATCGGCGTGCTCGGCATGCCCGGGATGACCGCCTACACGGGCCTGCTCGACATCGGCAAGCCGCAAGCCGGCGAGACCGTCGTCGTCGCCGGTGCCTCCGGCGCAGTCGGCTCCGCGGTCGGCCAGATCGCCAAGATCAAGGGCGCACGTGCGGTCGGCATCGCCGGCGGCAAGGACAAGTGCGACTACGTGGTGAAGGAGCTCGGCTTCGATGCCTGCATCGATCACCGCGATCCTGATCTGGCGGCGAAGCTGAAAGACGCCTGCCCGAAGGGCATCGACGTCTATTTCGAGAATGTCGGCGGCGCGGTGTTCGAGGCGGTCTTCCCGCTGCTCAATCCCTTCGCGCGCGTGCCGGTCTGCGGCCTGATCGCGCATTACAACGACACCGAAGCAAAGCCGCCGAAATGGGCCGCATCGATGATGCGCGCGACGCTGACAAAGCGGCTGACCTTCCGCGGCTTCATCGTCTCCGACTTCGCCTCGCGCCATGGCGACTTCCTGCGCGACATGTCCGGATGGGTCCGCGATGGCAAGGTGAAGTACAAGGAGTTCGTCACCGACGGCCTGGAGAGCGCTCCCGGCGCCTTCATGGGGCTCCTGAAGGGCGCCAATTTCGGCAAGCAGCTGGTCCGGGTCGGGCCAGACAAGGCGTAAAGCCATTGCTTTTAGCGTCTCCAGGAGGCCTGAGGCGTCCTGGAGTTGCGCCTTTGCCACATACCGGACGTCGCTGGTTAACAAATAGTTACCGATCGGCCACACCTGCCCGTAAAAGGCGCAGCGTGTGACCGAGGGTTCATTGACGCCAAGGCGAAGGCATTGAATCATCGCGCATATTTCAGGTGCTGCGATGTTAGAGATCGGTATTTTCTGCGTAATCCTGCTGGCTGCCGGCTATTGGGCGGCCATGTATGTCATGGGCCGCCATGACGACGTCATCCACGGCAAGTTCGTGAACATCGAGGAGGAGGGCGAGTCTGCTGCTCCCGCGATGCCGGCGCCTCCGCCGCGCTTTCCGAAGCCATCGGTCAGGACGACCGATCGCGTCAACGTGGTCCCCGCCAATGGTCCGGCGCCGCAGCCGGTGAGCAGCGAGGCGCTGCAGTCGTTGCTGGCTGCAATCCAACACGATCTCAAGAGCGTCGCCTGAGAGCTAAGCTAGTGCTCGCCGCCCATCTGGGCGAACAGCTCTTCGATGTCGATATCGACCTGGCCCGCGGCGCGGACGTGGCGGACTTCAAAACTGTTTGACGCGAAGCGGTACTCGACGAGGCCCGTCTCCTTGATCGCGATCCGATCCTGGCGTGTGTCATTGATCTTGAAGCCGGCTGAGGGCGCCCAGACGTGCCTGGCGTGGCGGGACGTGAAGTCGCGGCGCTGATGCACGTGACCGCTGGCGACCAGGCGGAGATCGGCGCGCGCGAACATCTCGATCAGCCGCGCGCGCGCCGGCTGCGGCACGTAGCGGATCGAGGTCTCCGGGAGTTCAGGATCGTCGGGCAGGTTGAGAAACAGCGGCTTGTGGATGAACAGCGCGACCGGCCTGCCGTTCACCTCGGCGATCTCCGAAGCGAGCCAGTCGAACTGCTCGGCCTCGAACGCGAGCCCTGAATTCATCACCAGCGAGTTGAGGCCGATGAAGCGCCAGCCGGCAGCATCGAATGACCAATGGTCCTCGCCGATGATGTCGCGAAATTGCTGGCGGTGCGCCTCGGTGACCGGCGGCTTCGGCGCCGGCCCGAGCGCCGTCGGATTGTCACCGATGTCGTGATTACCAGGGATGTAGCGACAGTCGACGGGCAGGGCAGCGTGCAGGCTCTTCGCGAACGCGACATCGTCGCGGCTCGTCGGTCCGTCGAACGACACGTCGCCGGTGTTGATGACGAGATCGGGCCTGCTTGCATCGATGTGCTCGCTGACCGCCTGGAAGTTTGCGATCAGGCCGGGAAAACGCCGGCCGAGATGCGTGTCGGAAATCTGCGTGATGCGAAATTCGGACATGCGCGAAGTATCATCTAGCCAAACGTCGGAACGATGACATCGGCGCAAGATCGGCGATGAAACAAAGTTTAAAGCACGCGATAGCGGATCGTGTAGGCGTCCTGCTGCGCGACGCTGCCCGCCACGGGCGAGGCGATGCGGTCGGCGAGATGCCAGGGGCCGAACTGCTCGGTGCGATGCGGCTCGGCCGGCAGGCGCAGGCGGAACTCGAACGTGCCCTTGCCCGGCAGGCTCACCACCAGCATGCGGTCGGTAGTGCGATGGGTGAGGGCGACCGCGCCGCGCAGCACCGCGCGTCCGTCAGTGAGGTCGCTGACGCCGTCGACCAGCGCAAGTGTCTGGTTGCGGTCGGTGTGCAGCTCGATCTGAGCGTCGGCGGACGCAGCCGTCAAGGTTTCGCGTGGCATCCGGATCTCGAACTCCACCGCCGGCTTGGACGGGTTGAGGCCGAGATAGGCAAGCGCGGCGTGGCGCATGTCGAAGGCAACGAACGCGAGCAGCGCGGCTGCCGCGAGCACCGCCAGGCCGTGCCTGACGACATCGCGCCAGGTGCGGTAGGCCAGGCGGAAATAGACTGTCATCGCCAGCGCGACGGCGAGCGCCGCCGCGACGCCTGACAGCGCCGACATCCAGATGCCGAGCTGGCCGTCGGCGGATTCGGACCAAAGGCTGGACAGGGTGCTCATGGCGGCTCGCCTCGAAGGCCCGCAATGGGGCAAAATCGCTTTAACAATCGCTGGTTGGTCGCGGACTCGGGAACGCTGGTTCAACTCCTTGATTGTCAGCGTGAGAAGTCGCGGCTAATGACGGTCCGCGGCATACCGCCTCACGGGAAAGTTCCGATGTCCGTTCAAATGGTCCTGCTGCCTGTTTTCGTGCAGATCGGGCTTACCTTCGCGCTGCTGATCGGCATGGTGTTCGGGCGGCGGAAGGCGCTGGTCTCGGGCGAGACCAAGATCCGCGACATCGCGCTGGGCGAGCCGAACTGGCCGAAGGGCGCCACGCAAATCGCCAATTGCTACCGCAACCAGTTCGAGCTGCCGGTGCTGTTCTACGCCCTCATCGCGCTGGCGCTGCCGCTCCGCCATGCCGATCTCTTCATCGTGCTGATGTCCTGGGTGTTCGTGGTGACACGCTTTGCCCATGCCGGCGTGTTCGTCACCTCGAACGATCTCGGCCGGCGCTCTTCGGTCTGGCTTGCCGGCGTGCTCGTGCTGCTGGCGATGTGGATCTACTTCGCACTCAAAATTCTGTTGCTGATCTAGGCGTTTGCTCGCCGATCCTGATCTGAAAGATTCAAATGACTCCCGCTGCCCGGCTGTCCGCAGCCATCGAAGTGATCAACACCATCGAGAAGGACCGCGTGCCGGCGGCGAAAGCGCTGAAGGAGTGGGGCACCGCGCACCGCTTTGCCGGCTCCGGCGACCGCGCCGCCATTGCCGGTCTCGTCTGGGACGTGCTGCGCCGCTTTTCCTCCAGCGCCTACCTGATGGATTCCGATACCGCCCGCGCGCGGCTGATCGGCATGCTCCGCCTCGAGCGCAACATGGACACCGCGACCATGGCCGCGATGTTCGACGGCAGCCGGTTTGCACCTGAACCACTGACGGACGCCGAGCAGGCCGCGCTCAGCCATCGCTCACTGAAAAACGCGCCCGCCGCGATCGCCGGCGACTATCCGGAATGGCTCGATTCCCATCTTGCAAAAGTGTTCGGCGAAGACCGCGCCGCCGAGGCGGTGGCGATGGCGAGCCGGGCGCCGCTCGACTTGCGCGTCAACACGCTAAAATCCAACCGCGACAAGGTGCTGAAGGCGCTTGCTCATCTTCATGCGAAACCGACGCCGTGGTCGCCAAACGGCCTGCGCATCGAGCTTTCAGCCGATGCGCGCAACCCCGGCATCCAGGCGGAAGAGGATTTCATCAAGGGCGGCATTGAAGTGCAGGATGAAGGATCGCAGCTTGCGGCCCTGTTCACCGCGGCAAAGCCGGGCGAACAGGTGATCGATCTCTGCGCCGGTGCCGGCGGCAAGACGCTGGCGCTCGCCGCCCTGATGCAGGGCAAGGGTCGCCTCATTGCCACCGACCGCGACAAGCGCCAGCTTGCGCCGATTCACGAACGCCTGTCGCGCGCCGGCGTCCACAATGCCGATGTCCGCACCCCCAAGGGCGAGGCCGATCCGCTTGTCGATATCAGCGCGACCGCCGACCTCGTCGTCATCGATGCGCCCTGCACGGGAACCGGAACCTGGCGCCGCAACCCCGATGCCAAATGGCGCATGCGGCCGGGCGCGCTCGAGATCCGCCTGAAAGACCAGGCCGAGGCGCTGGAGCGCGCGGTTCCGCTGGTGAAGCAGGGCGGCCGCATCGCCTACATCACCTGCTCGGTACTGTCGGAGGAGAACGGCGAGCAGGTGAGGGCCTTCATCGCCCGGCACCCGGAGTTTGCGGTGGTGCCGCCGGAGCAGACCGCGAGCGTGCTCTGGGACAAGGCCGAGGACTTCGCACAAGCCGCGCTGCAATCGCCTGAGGGCTGGCTGATGACGACAAGGCGCACGGGGACGGATGGCTTCTTCGTGTCGGTCCTGAAGAAGGCGAGCTAATCCCCAAACAAAAACCCCGCGAACCGGATCCCGGTCGCGGGGTTTCTTGTCTCAACACTCTGCCGGTACGTCCGTGGTCAGAGCGTCTGCGCGGCCACTAGCCGGCGCGGAGGTTGTCGGCCGAGGACTTGCCGCTGCGGCGGTCCGCGACGATGTCGAAGGAGACCTTCTGGCCCTCGTTGAGGGTCGACAGACCAGCGCGCTCGACGGCGCTGATGTGAACGAAGACGTCCTTTGCGCCGTCATCCGGCTGGATGAAGCCAAAGCCCTTTTGGTTGTTGAACCACTTCACGGTGCCCATTGCCATAGTCATTTCCTTTCAATTGACGATGCACTCAGGGGGACAAATGCGCATTTTGCGCCCACGTCCCGATTGGTCGATTTTGGAGAAATACCTGAAACGTGCTCGCCCATTGGAAATGAGACGGAGCGGCCCAGTCGTTCGGCCAAGGATCGATCATCACAATCTAGCGATTTTTTGGGGCAACTTCAAGGCGGCACGCCCAGACAGCGAGTCGCGCGACATTTGCTATTTTGCGCTGCACACCGGGCCCTGAAAGACAGTTCCGTCAATCCACGATGAAGAGCGTCGCGCCCACTGATGTCGAGGAGCGATGCGCGGCATCCCCGAAATCCGACACCTGGTAGCTCATCCCCGGCGTCAGCTTGAACTTGCGCCCGTCGCGCAGCTCGCTGTCGAGCTCGCCCTTGAGCACGTAGAGCACGTGCCCACGATCGCACCAATGATCGGCCAGATAGCCCGGCGAATACTCGACCATCCGCACGCGGAGCTCGCCGATATCAAGCGTGCGCCACAGCGCGTGCCCGGTCTCGCCGGGATGCCTGGTGGCTTCGACCTTGCTCCAGTCGGTGACGGTGAACGGCGAGGCGGGGAGTTTCATGGGTGGGTCCTGTTTCAGAGCCGGCGAGGCCGTTGTTAGCGCACGCGCGCGCCCCAGTCTCCGTTGTTGCAAGCTTGGGGCACATGCGTCCCTCGCTCTCGCTGTCATCGCCCGACTTGATCGGGCGATCCAGTATTCCGAGACGTCCGTGGTTCATCGAAAAGCCGCGGCGTACTGGATTCCCCGCCTTCGCGGGGAATGACAGCGGTGGTTGGCACTCACCCCACCAGATGGTTCGCCGATCCCTGCACGATCAGCCCCGCATCATTCACTCGCAGATACTCGCAGATCCTTTTTCCGCGCTCGTTCTGGTAAAACACCACCAAACTGTCGGGGCTGACGAACACGTCGATCAGCGAGAAGTGCAGCTTCGGCAACAACCCCAGCGCCTTGCTCCAATAGGCACGCAGAGCATCCTTGCCGCGCACGGTGCCGCTGGCATCGAACCCCATCGCGGGGATGCGGTCCGAGGTCATCACGGTGGCATCGTCATAGAGCGTGAGCACGCGCTCGAGATCGCGCGCATTCCAGGCCTCGACCCAGGTGCGGCCGAGTGCGGCGAGCGTTGAAGGCTGATGGAATTTCGACATGGCGTTCTCCCTGATCGGCCCCTGGTTCGCGGCGAGGCAATTAGGTCAATAATACTTACCTATATCCATTTGTCCATGCCCAAAGAAGCATGTGGGCGCGCGCAGAGGCGCGGTTGCGGGCCGGGGGCTCATCGCGTATTGGCTTGCCATGACAGCAGCACAGAACGACCGCTCCGCGTCGACGCCCTCGGTGGCCTCGGCGCACGACAAGATTCTCATCGTCGACTTCGGCAGCCAGGTGACGCAGCTGATTGCGCGTCGCGTGCGCGAGGACGGCGTCTATTGCGAGATCGTCCCGTTCAACAAGGCCGAAGAAGCCTTCAAGGAGATGAAGCCGAAAGCGGTGATTCTCTCCGGCGGGCCTGAGTCGGTGCATGAGGCCGGCTCGCCCCGCGCGCCGCAGCTGATCTTCGCCTCCGGCGTGCCCGTAATGGGCATCTGCTACGGCCAGATGACCATGGCCGCCCAGCTCGGCGGTGAGGTCGAGGGCGGCCATCACCGCGAATTCGGCCGCGCCGACGTCGAGGTCAAGGCCGACAGCAAGCTGTTCGAGGATGTCTGGTCGTCAGGCAGCAAGAACCAGGTCTGGATGAGCCATGGCGACCGCATCACCAGGATGCCGCCGGGCTTCTCCGTCGCCGGCACCTCGCCGAACGCGCCCTTCGCGATCATCCAGGACGAGAAGCGCAAATATTACGGCCTGATGTTCCACCCCGAAGTGGTGCACACGCCAGACGGCGCAAAACTGATCCGCAACTTCGTGCGCAAGATCGCCGGCCTCACCGGCGACTGGACCATGCGTGCCTTCCGCGAGGAGGAGATCGCAAAGATCCGCCAGCAGGTCGGCAAGGGCAAGGTGATCTGCGGCCTTTCCGGCGGCGTCGATTCCGCCGTTGCCGCCGTGCTGATCCACGAGGCCATCGGCGATCAGCTCACCTGCGTGTTCGTCGATCATGGCTTGCTGCGTCTCGACGAGGCCAAGACCGTCGTCGACCTGTTCCGCCACCACTACAACATCCCGCTCGTGCACGTGGATGCGTCCAAGCAATTCCTCGGCGAGCTCGAAGGCGTCACCGATCCGGAAACCAAGCGCAAGACCATCGGCCGCCTCTTCATCGAGGTGTTCGAGCAGGAGGCCAAGAAGATCGGCGGCGCCGACTTCCTGGCGCAAGGCACGCTCTACCCTGACGTGATCGAGAGCGTCTCCTTCACCGGCGGACCTTCAGTCACCATCAAGTCGCACCACAATGTCGGCGGTCTCCCCGAGCGCATGAACATGAAGCTCGTCGAGCCCCTGCGCGAGCTGTTCAAGGACGAGGTGCGCAAGCTCGGGCGCGAGCTCGGCCTTCCCGAAATCTTCGTCGGCCGCCACCCGTTCCCGGGCCCGGGTCTCGCCATCCGCTGCCCCGGCGACATCACGAGAGACAAGCTCGACATCCTGCGCAAGGCCGATGCCGTCTACATCGACCAGATCCGCAAGCACGGCCTCTACGACGACATCTGGCAGGCCTTCGCCGTGCTGCTCCCCGTCAAGACCGTCGGCGTCATGGGCGACGGTCGCACCTATGATTATGTGGTCGGCCTGCGCGCCGTCACCTCCACCGACGGCATGACCGCGGACTTCTACCAGTTCGACATGAAGTTCCTGGGCGAGACCGCCACGCGCATCATCAACGAGGTGAAGGGCGTGAACAGGGTGGTGTACGACGTGACCAGCAAGCCGCCGGGGACGATTGAGTGGGAGTAGGGGGCATGATTGTTCAATCCCTAGCTCTCCGGAGAGGCGACGCCGTTTGAATCATGGGATTTGGGGTATTCATCCATCGATCGGACTCGATCTACGATGACAGTCCCGCTGAACGATATCAGTTTCCCAGTCAGTATCTCCGCCGCGTTGAAGCCTGCATAGGCGATTGGATCATCTATTACGAGCCGAGCAAAGTGGCCGAGACGCGCGGCTATTTTGCGATTTCTCGGGTTCAGCAGATTATTCCTGACCCGGGCACTCCAGGGATGTATCTCGCTCTGATCGAGCCTGGAAGCTATCTCGATTTTGCCAATCCGGTTTCGTTCAACGGGCCGACTGGTCCAGTAGAGCGCGGTGTCCTGAATGAGCAGGGACGAATTTCCGGACGTGCTCAATCGGCAGTCCGTCCCATCTCACCCGAAGATTTCAATAGAATATTCGAACTTGGTTTCGCGGAAGGTGCACCGCTGCTGCCCCGCGTTGATGCCGATGTTCGGTTGGCCGAGCTCGATGAAGGGGAACAGGCGCCGTTCATATTCGAGCAGCAAAGAGATCGCGTCAGCCTTTCCGTATCGCGAGCTCTGCGCGATCGCGTATTTCGTCGGATCGTGCTGCGCGCCTATGATGAACGCTGCGCCATTACCGGATTGAAGCTCATCAACGGAATGGGGCGCGCAGAAGTTGCGGCGGCGCACATTCGGCCTGTCGAGGCAAATGGGCCGGATATCGTTAGCAATGGGATCGCCCTCTCAGGTACGGCTCATTGGATGTTCGACCGTGGTCTGATCACCTTAGCCGACGATCTAGAAATACTTATCTCGCGTCAGACAAATGACCAGGAAGGAGTCCGGTCGATCATCAATAGGACCGGTCGTGCTCTTGAGCCGAGAAGACCGTCTGATCGGCCTCATCCGCACTTCTTGAAATGGCATCGCGAGAACTGCTTCAAGCAATGAGTCGGTTGGATGGGTATCGCTTTGCTCCACCCGTCCTTCGAACTCTGGCAAGCAGGCAATGTCGATAGTCGCGGAGGGGGTGCATGGGTGAGGACGACAAGAAGACGTTCCCTCCGAAATTTACGATGATGAGAAATACGAGGAGATTAAACCGGGGGAAGTGGCTTCAGAGCTTCTGGAGCAATGGTTCGCCCAAGCGTGGCGTGCCCATGGGCCTAAGGCGCTTCCGGCATATATCGGCCACCACGACAGCTATTTCAAGATCGAGCTGGCCACCGGCGAGAAGACGAATTGGGAAGTGATCGTTGCGCGAGCAAAGGCTGGGCTCGCCTCATAGTCTCTCAGAAGTGATGTAACCCTGAGAAGGCCAGTATCCGAGCGTGGCGCAGCTGTCGCTGCATGGGGCGTCTACTAGGAACGTATCTCCTGCGCGATCTCCCACATATGACCTGACGGATCGGCAAAGGCCGCGGTGCGACGACCCCAGGGACGATCGATGGGACCGTTCACCAGCGCCACACCGTTTTGCCGGAGCCTCGCGCAGGCTTCATCGACATCGGCGACGCGAATGGTCATGAGCATGCGAGGCCCGGCGCTTGAAGCCGCCGGCACCATCGGCTCCACGAGCTGCGGCGCCTCCGTCTCCTGTAGCAGATTGACCATGACGCCACCGAGCCCGATCACGCTGCATACGGCATCGGAATAGATCGGCCTGGCGTCGAACGCGGCCTCATAGAATGCCCGCGTGCGCGCGAGGTCGGCAACGAAGAGGGTGACGCACTCCAGATTGTTCAAGCTGTTCATTTCGAGGGACCTCGGTTGACCAGGAGGTGTTTTGACAAAAGATAATGACGTATTTTGAAATAAGGAAGCGGATCGCCATTTCGCGATATCTTGCCAAACCGCAAGATCGGTCGAGCGCATCGCGGCCATTCCGGCCTAACTCATGCCGCCACGAAAGGAAGGGACGATGACGGCGGCGCTGCAAAACTATCGGGACCGGATGCGGCGGGTGCTGGACTATATCGACCGGCATCTCGACGCCGATCTGGACCTGGAAACGCTGAGCGGCGTTGCCGCCTTCTCGCGGTTTCATTTCCATCGGCAGTTCACGGCGACTTTCGGGTTGTCAGTGCATCGCTATGTCCAGCTGGCCCGTATGAAGCGCGCTTCCTACCTGCTGGCCTACAGTGACGCTGACAGCGTCACCGACATCGCGATGGAGGCCGGTTACGATGCCCCTGACGCCTTCGCCCGCGCCTTTCGGCAACGGTTCGGGCAGTCGCCGTCGTCCTTCCGCAACGCGCCCGAATGGGAGCCGTGGCTTGTGGCCTTCGGGCCTCTCGATAGTGCGAGGAGCAAGCTCATGAAGATCTTTACCACCGACGACGTGACGATCCGCGATGTGCCCCCCACGCGGGTGGCGATCATGGAGCATCGGGGCGACCCGGCAAGGCTCGGCGACACCGTCAGGCGGTTCATCGCCTGGCGCAAGTCCGCCGGACTGCATCCCAGGACAAGCCCGACCTTCAATGTCTGGCGCTCCGAACGGCGTCCGTCCTCGCCGGCTGCTTACAGCACGGACCTCTGTGTCGGGACCGAGCAGCCGATCGAGGCGAATGGGGAGGAGATCAAGGTCGGCGAAATCCCCGGCGGGCGCTGCGCGGTGCTGCGGGTCGTCGGCTACACCGACAATCTGGAGCCCGCCGCGCTCTATCTCTATCGCGACTGGCTTCCGGCCAGCGGCGAGGAGGCGCGCGACTTCCCGCTCTATTGCCAGCGGCTGAGCTTCTTCCCTGAGGTGCCGGAGCACGAGACTGAAGCCGACGTGTTTCTGCCGCTGAAATAGCGCGCTCTACCCATCCTGCATGTCGCCCGCCTATGCCGCCGCGAGGCCTTGTTCCAGGGTTCGCTTCTCGCGGCGGTACGTCTCGGTGATGGCGTTCGAGACGGCCTTGATGCGCGCGGCGCGCTTCATGTCCTGATGCATGATCATCCACAGCGCGCGCCGCGCCGGCGGCCGGTCGGGCCAGACGCGGACGACGTCAGGCGCGCGATCGCCGAGAAAGCAGGTGACCTCGGCGATGCCGGTATGGTTCGCCGCGGCGCGAAGCTGGATGAAGGGGCTGTCGGAGCGAAGCGCGACCTGCGCGCCCTCGATCGACTCCCCCATGAAGAAAGGGCCCATTGCGGTCGGCGTGCCGCTGTAGGTGATCAGGTCGAAACCCGCCAGCCCCTGGCCCTGCTTCGGCGCGCCCTTGCTCGCCAGATAGCGTTTTGAGGCGTACAGCGAGAAGGCGACGTCGCCGAGCTTGCGGCAGATCAGGTCCGAGGCCGAGGGCCGCGCGAACCTGACGGCGAGGTCGGCTTCGCGCCGCGCGATGTCGAGTGTGCGAACGCCGGTGATCAGGTCGACGCGCAGCTCCGGATGGCTCTTGCGCAGCGTTGCGATCGCCGGCGCGACCAGCTGGTAGCCGAGGGCCTCGGTCGTGGCGACGCGAACCGAGCCCTTCAGCAGCGCGTCATGTCCGGCGACGATGCGCTCGAGATCAGCAGCGGCGCTCTCCATCGCCGCGCATTGGCGCAGGATCGCTTCGCCGGCCGGCGTCGTGACGAATCCGTCAGGATTGCGGTTCAGCAGCGTCACGCCGAGCTGCTTCTCCAGCAGCGCAATCCGCCGCCCCACCGTGACATGACCGACGCCAAGCGTGCGCGCCGCCGCCGAAAGGCTGCCGGCACGCGATACGGCGAGGAAGAAGCGGATGTCGTCCCACTGCCAGGTCATGTGCGCTCCCTGTTCATTTCCGAACAACATATGTGAACAAATCGACCATACAAGCCGCGCCCCCGCGCGTCTATGTGATCAGGCGAGGCCGACGCCGCCGTTTCAGAACAAGGAGGCCCGCCATGACCGCACTCAAGAGACCGATGGGCGCGCTGCGCAGCGTCGTCGTCGCATTCGTGCTCGCTTTGACAGGAGGATCATTGATGACCATCCCGGCCGCCGCTCAAACCCAAACCCAATCCCAAACCCAAGCCGCTGCGCCCGCCGTAACTGGCGTATTCGTCATCCTGACCGTGAAGCAGGGCGTTGCCCGCGAGCAGGTGATGGCGGTGCTGCCGGCTGAAATCCGGGCGACGGTGCAGCTCTATCTCGGCGGGAAAATCCGCGAATGGTATTCGCGTGGCGATGGTCGCGGCGTCGTCTTGCTGCTGGACACCAGGGACGTCGCCGAGGCGCAGGCGATCATGGACGGGCTGCCGCTCGGCCAGGCGCATCTGATGGATCACGACTACATCCCGGTCGGTCCGCTGCAACCGCTCGGGCTGCTCATGGCCAATCCCGTTGCGACGAAGGGAGCACAGTGATGTCGAGGGAGCCGACGCTGTCTCGCCGCGACATGCTCTGGGCCGCGGGCGCGCTCACCACCGGTGTCGCATTGGCGCGGCCGTCGCGCTCTGCTGCGACCGGGCTCGCTGCCGAAAATGCGGAGCCGTCCTCCTGGGTGGATCCCACGATGCCGGAGGTGAAGCATCGCATGATCGAGACCAATGGCATCCGCCTTCACATCGCCGAACAGGGCGATGGTCCGCTCGTCATTCTCTGTCACGGCTTCCCCGAGTGCTGGTACTCCTGGCGGCATCAGCTCGGCGCGCTGGCGAAGGCCGGCTTCCATGCTGTGGCGCCGGACCTGCGCGGCTATGGGCACAGCGACCGTCCGGAAGAGGTCGAGAAATACACGATCCTCCACGATATCGGCGATGTCGTGGGTCTCCTCGATGCCTTGGGCGCAAGGCAGGCTGTCATCGCCGGGCACGACATCGGCGCTGCGATCGCGTGGCAGGCGGCGTTGTTGCGCCCCGACCGCTTCTCGGCCGTGATCGCCATGAGCCCGCCGTTCCGGCCGCGCGCGTTTGGCGACAGCGCGGCGCCGCCGACCACGCTGATGCCGCGCAACGAGGATGCGGTGTTCTATCAGCTCTTCCTGCAGACGCCTGAAGCCGTAGCCGGGCTGGGCCGCGATCTGCGCCGCACCTTCCGCTCCCAGTTCTATCTGCAATCGGGCGATCGGCCGCCGTCGGCTTCAGGCGGATTTGCCGCCGGAATGGTGCCGCGCAAGGGCAATGTCCTGGCCGAGCCGCCGGCCTTGCCGCCATGGCTCACGGAGGCCGATCTCGACGTCTATGTCGAGGCCTATGCGCGAAGTGGATTCCATGGCCCGCTTGCCTGGTGGCGCAATGTCGATCGTGGCTGGGAGCTGATGTCCGCCTTCAACGGGGCGATGGTCACGGTGCCCGCGCTCTATCTCGTTGGCGACCGCGATTTCGTTGCTGCCGCATTTGGGCAGGATATCAAGAGGCAAGCAGCGTTCGTGCCGAAGCTCCGGCCGCCGATTGTGCTGCGGGATTGCGGCCACTGGACCCAGCAGGAACGCGCGGGCGAAGTCAGCGCCGCCATGATCGATTTCCTTCGGAGCCTCTAGGGCCATCGCCGATGGCGCGCCGGATGTTCCACTCTCTGGCGCTATCGCATGAATATAAGACTTGACTTATATTAGTGTAGATCGATATTCGTCCTCGCGCTCAACGACAGGGAGGACAGCAATGGAGATCGACGTCGCCAGGGCATTGGGGCTCGTGACGCGCTCGGTGCGCAATTTCGAGAAAGACGGGAAGCCGGCCAGCGCGGTGACGCTGACCAGGCTCTACGACACTGATGTCGAGGACCTCTGGGACGCCGTGACCAGCAAGGAACGCATTCCGCGCTGGTTCTTGCCGGTCGAGGGCAACCTTCAGACCGGTGGAAAGTACCAGCTGAAGGGCAACGCAGGCGGCACCATCACGGCCTGTACGCCGCCGACGCATTTTGCAGCCACATGGGAATTCGGCGGCGCCGTCAGCTGGATCGACGTCAGGCTTGCGGCGGAACGCAGTCAGGCGCGGTTGACGCTGGAGCACACCGCGATCATCGAGGATCACTGGAATCAGTTTGGCCCGGGCGCAGTCGGGATCGGCTGGGATCTCGCCATTGCCGGCCTCGAGCGGTATGTTGCGACGGGAGCGGCAGTCGACCATGCAACGGCGGAGGCATGGATGGGCTCTCCCGCGGGCAAGGACTTCATGGCAAATTCGGGCGAATATTGGCGCGCGGCTCATGTCGCAAGCGGCGTCGATCCCGACACGGCGAAGCAGCGGTCGGACCGCACCATCGCGTTCTATCGCGGCGAGATGCCGCCCGACGTCGCACATCCGGGCACGGGAAGCTGATGCACGTCTTTGAGGTCCTCGCCGATCCCGTGCGCCGCCGCATCCTCGAGTTGCTGGCGCCGGGCGAAATGGCATCCGGTGAGGTTGTCGAAGTGATTGGAGCTGAGTTCGGCATCACGCAGGCGGCCGTATCGCAACACCTCAAAGTGCTGCGCGAAAGCGGCTTTGCCACAGTTCGCGCGGAGGCGCAGAGACGGCTCTATCAGGTTGATGGCGCGGGGCTTCGCGCGGTCGATGCCTGGGTCGGCCAGTTCAGGACTTTCTGGGAGCCGAAGCTCGACGCGCTGGCGACGGAGATCGCGCGCGGCAAGCGGGAGCGTCGGCACGCGCATTTGACGAAGCGGGGCGGGAAGAGAGCCTGACCGCTTCGTGGAGTGGAGAGCCCCGAAGGCGCTATCTCGATGCCGGATGCCATTCCGGCAGCTTTGGGAGTTCGGGATCGAGATAGTCCCAGGCATAGCCGCGCGAGCAGAACAACACGACGGACGGCCTGAATGTGCTGGCATCGTCCAATGTGCCGACATAGATGCCGATGTAGTCCGGCTTCTCCTCCGGCTTGTTGTAGATGGGCGAACCGCAGTTCGGACAAAAGCCTTTGCGCTTGACGGCGCCGCTGTCCGCGGCGCGTGCGATCTCGCGCACCTCGCCGGTCACGGAGACCGCCTGGCGCGCGAACACCAGGACCGAGCTGTGGCCGCTTCCGGTATCACGCTGGCAGTCCGTGCACTGGCATTGAAAGCCGCGGATCGGTGCGGCAGCGATGGTGTAGCAAACCGCGCCGCAGGCGCAGCGGCCGGAAAAATTCATTCGTCACTCTCCCGCGAAGAAGTCGACGGATTGCCATCATATCAGCCCAGACACGTTTCTCCACATCGAACAGCCGGCGCCGGCTCAAACAAGCTCGATGGACGGCACGTCAATCGCGCGACATCTTCTCAAACCGCTTCACCAGCCGCTCCCGCTTCAGCCGTGACAATCGCTGGAGCCAGAACATCCCGTCAAGCTGATCAATCTCGTGCTGGTGGCAGACGGCGCGCAAAGCCTCGGATTCCTCGATCTGTGCGTTGCCGTCGAGATCCCAATAATTGATCCGCACGCGGGCGTGGCGCTGCACCTCGTCATTGACGCCGGGCATCGAAACGCTGCCTTCCTTGTGCATGATCATCTCGGGCGAGGCCCATGCGATCTCGGGATTGACGTAGGTCTGCGGGCCCGCCTTGGCATCGAGCTCGAGCACCACGACGCGCAGGGGCACGCCGATATGGGGCGCCGTGATGCCGATGCCGGGCGCGGCGCGCATCGTTTCAAGCAAATCCGCCGCAAGCTCGCGCAAGCCATCGTCGAAAGCGGTGACGGGGCGGGCGGGCACTGTGAGGCGGCGGTCGGGATAGCGGACGATCGGGCGAATGGCCATGAAGTCTCGGCGCCAGAGGCGCGGTGCAATCGAATTGTCGGGATGATGCCATGATGCCGGTGTTTTGCCCGACGTGTCAAATCGCGGCTTTGGCGCGGCAGGTTCCGGAGTCAGGAGTTGTCAGCATCAAAGTCGGTGTTCCCGCTGCGGCCGTCTACTGTGCATGGGGTTGTTTTCGCGTTTGCGGTGACCGGACGGGATTTCGGGCTCCGTCCGGCTGTGCGCGGTCGCGACGGTCTGCGAAATAAAGTAGGATCGCCTGTCTGCTTTTGCCATTTCCATTCGTCTTCCACCCAGAGAGACCTGACGGGAGACCAAGATGACCTCTTCCAGATATCGCTGGGTGATCGTCGCCGCCGGCGGCTTGCTCGGATGCGTCGCCATCGGCGGCATGTTTTCGCTGCCGGTGTTCCTGCAGCCGATCGCGAAGGACACCGGTTGGTCGGTGACCGGCATCTCCAGCGCGATGACCATCGGATTCCTGGCGATGGCCTGCAGCAGCATGATCTGGGGCACGCTGACGGACAGGTTCGGTCCGCTGCCGGTGGTGCTCACCGGGTCGACCGTGCTGGCGCTCAGCCTGTTCGCCGCGAGCCACGCGACCTCGCTGATCGCGTTCCAGTTCGTGTTCGGCCTCTTGGTCGGCGCATCCTGCGCTGCGATCTTTGCACCGATGATGGCGACCGTCACCGGTTGGTTCGACACCCATCGCGGCCTCGCCGTCTCGCTGGTGTCGGCCGGCATGGGCGTGGCGCCGATGACGATGGCGCCGCTCGCGGCCTGGCTGGTGTCGCATCATGACTGGCGCACCGCGATGCAGATCATATCGCTGGTGGTTGCCGTCATCATGATCCCGGTCGCGCTCCTGGTGCGCCGTCCGCCGGCGCTCGCGCATCCGCAAGGTCAGGCAGCAGGCCCGGGTGGCCCGCAGGCCGACATGACGGTGGGCGAGGCGTTGCGCTCCCCGCAATTCCTGATCCTGCTCGCCACCAATTTCTTCTGCTGCGCCACCCATTCCGGCCCGATCATCCACACGGTCAGCTACGCCGTAAGCTGCGGCATCCCGCTGATCTCGGCGGTGACGATTTACAGTGTCGAGGGTCTCGCCGGCCTCGGCGGCCGCATCGCCTTCGGCCTGATGGGCGATCGCCTCGGTGCCAAGCGCGTGCTGGTCTCGGGCCTGTTCGCGCAAGCCTTCGGCGCGCTCGCTTATGTCTTTGCTCACCAGCTCACGACCTTCTACGCGGTCGCGACGGTGTTCGGCTTCATCTATGCCGGCACCATGCCGCTCTATGCCGTGATCATCCGTGAAAACTTTCCGCTCAAGATGATGGGCACCGTGATCGGCGGCACGGCGATGGCCGGCAGCCTCGGCATGGCGACCGGCCCGCTCGCCGGCGGCATGATCTACGATGCGTTCTCCAGCTACGCCTGGCTCTATATCGGCTCCTGGGCGATGGGCCTGGGCGCGTTCCTGATGGCGATGACGTTCCGCCCGTTCCCGAAGCCGCAAGCCGAGCCGGCTCCAGCGCCCGTGGCGGCGTGACGAACTCTACGACCGGATCTGTTTCTCGAAGAACAGGTCCGGATACGGGTCGTCGTTGAAGCGCGGGATCTCGCGCCAGCCGGTGGTGCGATAGAGCTGACCAGCCTCCGGCAGCGCGCTGTTGGTGTCGAGCCGCAACAGCGCGATGCCGAGCGAGCGCGCGGCCTCTTCAGTCCTGTCCATCAGGCGCTTGCCCAGCCCCAATCCGCGCGCGGAAGGGGCGACCCAGAGACGCTTGATCTCGGCATAGCCGTGGTCGGTGCCCTTCAGGCCGACGCAGCCGATCGGCAGCGTGTCCGACATCGCCACGATGAAGCTGCCGCGCGGCCGGCGCATGTCCTTGGCGTCAGGATCGCGTGACAGTGAAACGTCAAAGCCTTGTTTGAAGCGGCGGCTGAGCTCGGCGTAGTACTCAGCCAGGCAGTAGCGCGCCGCGTCGCTGCGCGGGTCCAATTCGGTGAGCGCGATGCGGTCGCGTGTCAGCGCGGAGGCGATTAAATCCATCGCCGCAAGCAGCGCCTCGCGTTGCGAGTTGCGGGCAAGAAAACCTTCGGCCTGACTGTTCGACAAGTCCTCATAGGCTGCGAACTCGCGCTTGCCTGTGCGCGTCAGGCTCACCACGCGGCGCCGCGCATCCTCCTCATGCGCGTGCGTCTCGACCAGGCCTTCGTCTTCCAGGCCGCGCAATAGCCGGCTCATCAACCCGGAATCGAGGCCGAGATAATCGCGGATCTCGCCGATTTCGGAGCGCCCGTGTCCGATCGCGTTGAGCACACGCGCCGCCCCGAGCGGCCGCCCGCGCCCGAGGAAGGACGTATCGAGCGCGCCGACGGCGGAGGTCACGGCGCGGTTGAAGCGGCGGACGCGGGAGATGGGGTCGAGCATTATCTGACTTTAGTCAGATAATTGCTTCAGTCAATGGCGAGCGGATGATCTCGTGGCGGCCGCGCCGCTGCGACGGTTCTGGACCCCAAACCGGTCACCCTTCGGACCGGATCAGCTTGATATCCTGGTCGGCCGCCCAATCCGCAACATCCTCGCGCTTCAGCGCGGTTGCCATCAGGTCGGGAAACTGATCCGGCGTGCAGGCAAAGACGGGGATGCCAAGACTGGCAACTCTTGCCGAAAGCACGGGGTCGTAGGACGGACGGCCGGTGTCAGTCAGCGCCAGCAGCACGATCACGTTGATCCCGCGCGTCGCGAGCCGGGCCAGCCGGTCGACCAGCGCATCCGCATTGCCGCCTTCATAGAGATCGGTGATCAGGATCAGATGCGCCTTGGACGGGCGCTCGATGCGCTCCTCGCAATAGGCGACCGCGCTGTTGATGTCGGTGCCGCCGCCGAGCTGAACGCCGAACAGGACCTCGACGGGATCGGCGAGGTCTTCGGTCAGGTCGACGATCGCAGTGTCGAAACAGACGAGCTTGGTCGCGACAACAGGCAGCGAGGCCATCACCGCCGCGAAGATCGAGGCATAGACGACGGAGCTTGCCATCGACCCCGACTGGTCTACGCACAGAATGACTTCCTCGAGATCGACGATGCGACGCTGCTGGCGCAGGAAGCCGATCAGCCGTTCCGGCACCACGGTGCGATACTCTGCCTGGTAATGGCGCAGATTGGCCTTGATGGTGCGCGGCCAGTCGATGTCGGCAAAGCGCGGGCGATTGGTTCGCAGCGAGCGATTCAGCGCACCACGGACCGCGTCCGCCGTGCGTCGCTCGAGCCGTTCCATCAGCTCGGCCACCACCTTGGCGATGACGATCCGTGCGGTCTCCTTGGTCTTCTCGGGCATCACACCACGCAGCGCGACGAGGTCGGCGATCAGGTTCACGTCGGCTTCGACGGTTGCGAGGAATTCCGGCTCGAGCAGCATCTGGCGCAGCCCCTTGCGCTCGAACGCGTCCTTCTGGATCACCTGGACCACAGGAGCCGGGAAGAACTCCCTGATATCTCCAAGCCATTTCGCGACACGGGGTGCCGAGCCGCCGAGACCGCCGCGGCCCTTCTTCGGCGCGTCGTCGCCGTTGCCGTAGAGCGCCGTCAAGGCTTCGGACATGCGGCGGTCGCTGTCGGAGAGCGCGCTTGTGTTTTCGGCATCCTCTGCGTCAACGCCGAGGGCCAGCGTCCATCGGCGATTGCGCTCGTCGGTCTCGCTCATCGGGGGGCTCCGGCGTTCAGCAGCGCGATCACGCGCGCCTCGTGCTGCTGCCAGATCGCGGCGGCATCTGCGATCAGCCGATATCCTTTCGCGCCGCCGCTGTTCCGAGCAAACAACGCGTCCATCAGCCGCCTGCGCTCGTTGCGGTCCAGTGCCGAGAAGACGCGGCGAAACAGCGGCAGGCTGGCAGTGAAGGCGTCGTCATCGAGAGACAGCAGCCAGCCGTCGACCGCGCCGCGCAGCGCCGCGTCGTGGATCAGCCGCTGGCCTGCGCCCTCGAAGAAACCTTCGAAGAAACCTGCTGCGTCGGCAATTGGCGTGCCCGGCGACAGCATCCGCGCCAGCAGGTCGGCGGTGTGATCGGCCGCCAGCAACTCCGCCTCGTACAATAGCCGTGCCGCAGTGCCGGCGATCAGCCGGGTGGCCTGGCCATCGTGCAGCAAGGCCGTCAGCGCCGCGCGCCATCCGGCCACGACGTCGGTCTCGAGCTGGGCCAGCTGGATCGCCGCATCGCCCGCGAGGATCGCGCCGCGCAGCTTGGCTGCGGCAGGAACATCCAGATTGCGCGCGGCGTAGGGCAGGGCAAGCGCCGCCTGTACCACGATCCGCGGCATCAGGGCCGCGAGATGCTGGGCGGTGCCGGCACGCGCCTCGCCATAGCGCAGGATGTCGGCCATCGGCGGCAGCGCGTCGAGCAGCGACTGGCCGTCGCTGGTGAGGGCTGCCTTGGTTTCGAGCGCCGCGATGCCGGATTCGGTGGCCCCAGGCAGATCCGCGATCATGGCGTTGCGCACGAGGCCCGCCAGCGCGCCGAGCTCGCTCTCCTTGCCCATGGCTTCGATCAGGCGGCCGGCAGCGGCTTCCATGATGGTCGAGCCATAGAGCAGGTTCTCGACCAGCCGCACCGCGAATTCCGGCTCCCAGCGCAGCTGCCAGTTTTCGCGGAACGTCCCGCGGCTGCGGCCGGCGTCCGTCAACCGTCCCCAGGGCACGTCGAGCGCATTGAGCCGGTGCAGCAGCGTCGAGCGCATCAGCCCGCTTTCGCTGCGCAGATCGAGTGTCAGCGGCCGTTCGAGCGCTTCCGGTTTCAGCCTCGTCGCCTTCTGTTGTCTTTGGAGATCTTCCAGCAGCGGCGCCAGCGGCGTCGCCGACGGAATCGAGCCGACGCCCGCGCCGACCAGGAGCTCGGCGGCGATGTCGTTCCACATGGCGCGCTCGCCGTTGCACAGGCACGCGATCGCCGCCTGGCGCAGCTCCTCGAAGCCGGGCGAGGGCCGTTCGCGCAATGCCGCCAGCGCCACGCCGAGACGCTGCGCCTCGATCACGGAGGCGGTCGAGACGAAATGACCGCGATCGCGCAGCACACGCGTTACCTTGGCAAGCCAAAGGGCGACGCGGTCGCCGTCGTGCGTCTCCCAGAGATGCGCGCACCAGCCGGGCGCGACCACGCCTGCGCCATAGCCGCTCGCGCGCGACAGGCGCGGCGCGGTCCACGGCGCCCAGGTCGCCTTGATCTTCGTCTTCGGCCGCCCCTTGAGCAATTCGCGGTCGGTCGCGAGGCTGCGACGCTCGGCCAGCGCCGGCACGTGCCAGGCGCCGCAGACGACCGCGACGGCACCGTCGCACTCCTTCGCCGCCTTGGCGATCTCGATCCGCATATGCGCCTCGCGCGCGGCCTCCCGGGTCGATACCGCCTTTTCGTCCGCGCGCAGCGCCGCCATCGCATCGGCCACGGCCGCGAACACAGGACCTGTCGCTGGATTTTCCTCGATGACGTCGGACCACCAGGACTCGCCGTCGTCATAGCCAGCAGCGGTAGCGAGCGCCCCGATCGGATCACGGCTGACCGGATCCTCCTCCGATCGCGCGGCAATTTCCCCGGCGATGTCCGCGGCTGAGGCTCCCAACCTGTCGGAGGCAGGCAGATCGATGAAGCGCAAGGCCGCGCCGTGCCGCACGGCCCAGCAGGCGGCTTGGTATTCCGGTGAATAGGCGGCGAAGGGAAAGAAGCTGGCGTTGGCCGGATTGTCTTCGGCGTAAGTGAGCAGCGCTACCGGCGTCACCATTTCGGGGGAGGCGAGCATCGGCAGCAGGTCGGAGGCATCCGCAGGGCCCTCGATCAGCATCGCGACGGGCTGGAGCGCGTCGAGGGCTTCGACCAGCCGCCGCGCTGATCCCGGCCCATGGTGCCGGATGCCGAAGAGATGGACGTCGCCGGCCATGATGTCAGATCAGATCGGTCAGCGAGGCATAATAGCCTTCGAAGCCGCGCTTTTTCTTCAGCACGGTCTCGAGATATTCGCCGAGCACCGCGGCGTCCTGCACGGGATCCTTGACCACCGCGCCGATCATGTTGCTTGCCAGCGTCTCCGGCGTCAGCTTGCCGTCGTTGAAGAAGGTTGCCTGGCTGATGCCGCCGACCATCACCGCGATCGCCTCGGCGGTCGAAAGGCCGCCGGAGGGAGATTTCAGTGCGACCTTGCCGTCCTCGGTCGAGCCCGAGCGCAACTCGCGGAAGATCGCGACAACCCGCGCCACCTCGTCGGCGACGTTCTTCGGTGCGGGCAGATCGAGGTTCTGCGCCATCTCGCCGACGCGCTTGACTACGATCGACACTACTTCCTCGGCGCTGTCAGGCAGCGGCAGCACGACGACGTTGAAGCGGCGCTTGAGCGCGGATGACAGCTCGTTCACGCCCTTGTCGCGATTGTTGGCGGTCGCGATGATGTTAAAGCCGCGCTGCGCATAGACGGCGGTGTTGAGCTCCGGGATCGGCATCATCTTTTCGGACAGTACAGTGATCAGCGTGTCCTGCACGTCGCTGCCCATGCGCGTCAGCTCCTCGAAGCGACAGAGCTTGCCGCCCTCCATTGCGCGCATCAGCGGGGTCGGCACCAGCGCTTCTCGGCTCGGTCCGTGGGCAAGCAGCTGGGCATAGTTCCAGCCGTAGCGGATCTGGTTCTCGTCGGTCCCTGCGGTGCACTGGATCACGAGCGTGGAATCGCCGGTGACGCCGGCGGCCAGATGCTCGGAGACCCACGACTTGGCCGTGCCGGGCACGCCGAGCAAGAGCAGCGCACGATCGGTCGCAAGCGTCGCAACGGCGGTCTCGATCAGCCGCTTGTCGCCGACATATTTGGGTGTGATCGTGGTGCCGTCGGCCGCCTTGCCGCCCATCAGATAGGTCACGACCTGGCGCGGCGAGAGCGCCCAGCCCGGCGGGCGATGCCCTTCGCCGGCGGCGAGCGCCTTCAGCTCGCTCGCAAAGCTGTCCTCGGCGGGTAACCGCAGTTTCTCGCTCATGGCTTCTCTCCTTGATCGTCCAACGCGGCGTTGAGCCGCAGCATGTCGAGGCGCGGGTCGCCTTGCAGCAGGCCCGCAGCCGTCAGGCGCTGCGAGGTCTGCTGCGCCGCCGCCTGCGAGGCGAGCACGCCCAGCGCGTGAAATTCCTCAGCATGGTCCGACGGCTTGGCGTCGTCGCGCCTGATCTCGGCCAGCAGTTTTGCGCCAGCCGGCGCCGAGAGCGGATCGTCGAGGCGCGCCGCAACGCCGGCGATCACCTGCGCTATCTCGAAGCGGAAACCGTGCGTGCGCAAACCAGCCACGGCGAATTTGGCTCGCTCAGTGGGGGCGAGACGCGGTGCAAGCGCCACGATGAGGCCGGTCGCATCATGTTCGCTGACGATCTCGGCTGCCTGTACAAGCTGCGCATCGGTGCCGGTCTCTATAATCAACTTGATCAGCCCGGCATCGGCCGCCGGGTCCACCTTCCAGTCCCAGGCAGCGATCAAGTCCTGCGGGGCAAGGCCGAGCGCGCCGGCGAACGATGTCAGGTCGGTGCCGTCGAGCAGGGCTTTCCGTCGTTGCCATCGTGCCGGCGTTTTGGGCGTTTGAAAGTCGATCACGCGAGAGCGGCGCAGCAGCCCCTTCGTCTTCACCGAGAAGAAGCCGGCAAGCTCCGCGATATCCTCGCCCGCGGCGGGACCGTGGCCGAGTCGGGCGAGCATGGATGTTGCAAGCGCCTTGACCTTCGGCGCGCGATCGTTCGCTACGAGGCCTTCGAGAAAGGCAACGTCGTCATCGGACAACCGCTCCGAAAGCAGGGACACCAGGCGCAGCCGCGCATCGGCATTTTCGTTGCCGACTTTTGCTTCAAGCAGCGCGCGTGCCGCTGATGGATCGCGCCGCCTCAAGCCGATCAACGCGGCCTTGCGCGCGGCGGGCCAGAAGTCTTCCCAATTCTCTACTGTGATCTGGTCGTTCGTCTGTCGCTGCGTCGTAGCGCCGGCAGCGGTGAATGCGCTCCAGTCGCGCCACGCGGCGTAGACATCGGGCGCGTCCTCGTCGCTTGCATCAGGCATCCAGTCGGCAGGATGGGTCGTCCAGCCGCGTGCGGCGAGGAAGTGGACGAGCTCGGTTCTGGACGCTGCGTCCTTGCTCGCCGCAAGGATCCGGCGCACCAGCGGTCGCAGCGCCTCTGCTACGGTCGGCAGTGCAAGCGGGGGAATGTCGGGCAGCACGCGCAACGCAGACGCCGGCTCGGCCGTCACGGTTGCGCCGAGGAATTGGCCGGACAGAGCGAGCAGCCGCAACTCGGCCTCGACGGGATCGTCGCCAAGTTCAGTTCGCCAGAACGAAGCCGCAGCGGCTGCGGTCGAACCCATGGTCCAGCGCGTCACGACCGCCCCCATGGCCTCGAAGATCGCTTCTGCGCCCGCTGTTTCAGTCATGGCCGTCAATCCGACCCCAGGGAGACTGTGCGGCAAGGATCGTGAGTCGGTTGCCCGACCAGATCGCGGCGGTGCGCGTCAGCTCCGTGCCGGTTAGCAAGCCCTCAGCGCTGCCTGCGACGGGCAGCGTGGCCGTGCCATCGGCCGCTCGCCACCAGGCGGCTCCTGAATCGTCTCGCGCGATCCGCCCCTGCGGGAGAAGCAGGGGAAGCTCGATCATCCACGGCTCGGCCAGCAGCGGCCGCGTCAAGGCATCGGAGAGCGTGTGACCCGGCGCGGGCCATTCGGACACAAGCGTCTCATCCGCGGCGTCGCGCCGCACGAGCAGGGCGCGGAGCGGTTGCTGCGACGGATAGAAGACGAGCTCGCCCCGGAAGCGCTCGCCTGAGGTGAAAACTGAACCGCGACGTCCGGCACTTGCCGGGAAAAAGTCGAGCAGCATGGCGAAGCGCGGGCCTGACGCGGCAAGGTTGAGCAGCCATGTGGTCTGCGAGACCAGACCGTCGCGGCGCGTCTGCACCTGCTCGGCGAGAACCTCCCAATGCCCGTTCACGCGCGGCGACTGAGGATCGGCCAGCACCGTCTCGCGTGTCTCCGATGTCGCAACGGCGCGCCGGATCTCGGCGTCACGTGGCGTTGCCCGGAAGGCGCGCGCGAGCAGCACCAGCTTGCCAAGCTCGACGACCGCCCCGCGCGGCCGGTCGCCGGCGGCGAGCGCGAGCAGGCGGGAGGGCAATTCGTCGATCCGGCTGGCGAGCGCCGCGGCCTTGCCGTCGACCAGGCGCGCCGCGATGCGCCGGCATCGCGCCGTGGCATCATCGATGAAGCTTGACAATCCCAGGCGGAGCTGATCGCCGATCCATTGCTCCAGCGCATCCAGCGCATCGAGGATCGCGCGCTCGGTGTCTTCGTTGCGCTTGGCCGCCTGCGCCTCGCGCCGTGCGGCATCCTTCGGATCTTCGGGCGCTTCGGGCTCGAGGGCGCGTGCGGCGCGCAGATCCTTGTCGACCGTTGGGGCGCCAGCGCTCGCCGGCTTTGCGGCTGAGGTGCCGCGCCTGCGCCCGAGCCAGTCGCTGACCCAGGCCGGCGTGTCGGCGGGCGCGAACGGCACGATCGATTCCGCATTCAGCCACAACAGGCCGAGCACATGTTTGCAGGGAAATTTGCGCGACGGGCAGGTGCACTTGTTACCGAGGTCACGCAGGTCCGCCATCACCCGGTAGGGATTGGCGCCGGAGCCCGCGCATTCGCCCCAGATCAGCGCGCCATCCGGGCTGCCGCCGACGCCGGACCAATTCGCCGGCTTGGCAAGGCCGGCGGCCGCCTTGAGCGAGGATTGATCGGTAGCGAGTTGCTCGACCGCCTTCAGATCAATCGCCACGCCGGCTTCCCAATTCGAATCCAGGACCGGCAGTATATCGGGGCAGGATGAAAGCTCAATGTCGCCGCGCGCAGACGATCCGCTGCACGCGGAGATCGTCACGCGGGTCCGGTGTGTGGCGACGCAAGCCCAAGCTCCTTGCGCTTTTTGATTGTCAGCTTCGCCACGATCAGCCCATGGGCCTGCGCCAGATAGGCCGTCAGCTCCGAATCCGGCAGTGCGTTATTGCTGACAAGCTGCACCCATTTGGCCCGTGCGAGATAGGGCGCCGGCCGCGCCAGGCCGTGCTCGATCAGCATGGCATAGGCCATGTTCGAGACCTTGAACATGTAGCCGCCGGACTCAGCCGTATACCCGCCGCTCAGCGCGAACATCTTGCCGCCGACCTTGAACACGGAGGTGCCTTCCCACTGCACCACCTTGGTGGCGGCGGGCAGGCGCAGGCAGCGTGCTTCAAAGCTCTTGGGAGTCATGCGATTGCGCTAGCGGACATCGGCGCACCTTTATGGCAGCATGCATGTTCCAACCGAGGATGGAATGCCATGTCGCGCGTGTCGATCAAGACCCGAAACGATCTGCCGGAAGCATTGCGACCGCTGTGGGACAAGATGACGACCTATGGTGCGTTCGAGAACCAGGCTGGTGTGATGGCGCATCGCGCCCCGATCTTCAAGCACATGTGGTCGCTGCTGGTCGATCTCGCCAGCGACGGCATGATCTCGAAGCGCCATCTTGAGCTGGCGCTGGTCACGGTGTCACTGCTCAACAAATGCGATTACTGCGTTTCGCATCACGCACCCAAACTCGCGGTGCAGGGCGTGTCGGAGGAGGGCGCTGCGCGCCTCGTTGACTACAAGGATCATCCCGAGCTCGATGACCTCGACAAGCTCGTCGTCGAATACTCCATTGCTGTGACCAACAACTGGAACCGGACGCGCGACGAGATCTTTGCTCGCCTGCGCACCCATTTCTCCGAAGCGCAGATCGTCGAGCTGACCTGGCGCATCGCGCTGTGCGGTGCCTTCAACCGCTTCAATGACATTCTTCAGCTCGAGGTCGAGCAGGGCGGGTCCCACAGTGAGGCAGCCGAGTAGCGGCCGTCGGTCGCTGCTCCCGCTGGCAGACGATCACGGATCTGTGATTTGCGCCCGTATTATCGCAAATTATATCGTAAGATATGTTTTGAGAAGGAGACGTACGATATGATCGGCAAACACCGAGACCACAGAGACTTCCATTTCGGGCACTTCGCCCATTTCGCCATGGGCCGGCACGGCGGGCGGCATCGCTTCGGCCGCGGCGGCCATGGCTTTTTCGGACGCGGCGGCGACGATTTCCCGGGCGCACGACGGCTGTCCTCGCAGGATCTCCAGCTCGTGATCCTGGCCCTGCTCGCCGACAGGCCGGCGCATGGTTACGAGCTGATCAAGATCATCGAGGAGCGGTCGGAGGGATTTTATACGCCGAGCCCCGGCGTGATCTATCCGGCGCTGACCTATCTCGAAGAGGTGGGTCATGCGAGCGTCGCGCAGGATGGCGGCCGCAAGCTCTACAGCATCACGCCGCAAGGCGAGGCGTTTCTTGCCGAGCAGCGCGGCACCGCTGATGCAATTCTGCAAGCGCTGTCGCGGATCGGACGGCGCATGGACGAGGTGCGCGAGGCTTTTGCCGGCGTCAGCGATCTCGATGCGGATGCCTCTGACGAATTGCATCGCGCCCGCCACAACCTCAAGCGCGCGCTGCGCAGCAAGCATGGCAGCGATTCCGCCGAGGCGCGTCGCATCGCCGGCATCCTGGAGCGCGCGGCGGCTGAAATCCTCGGCAAGTGAGGGACGCCAGATATGAATGATCGGCCGCACAGCCCGATTCAAGATCCGCGCGTCAACGCCGTGATCGCGCGCCTGCAAGGCGCGCGGCAGCGGCCCTCCGGTGGCGGCCCGCGCGGCGGCTCCGGCAGCCGCGATCCTCACGCCTGTGCCGAGCAAGATTTTTCGATTCATCCCGAGCAGGGCGAGTTGATCTATTTGTTGTGCCGCGGCCTGCGCGCCACCCGCGTCGTCGAGTTCGCGGACCTCGGTCGGGATGTCCACGCTCTATTTTGCCGCCGCGCTCCGCGACAATGGCGGCGGTACGGTGCGCCGCAGCTGCTCGTCGGCGGCTATGTCATGAATGACAATGCCGAGCCCGACTTTCTCGCCTTCATCCGCGATCCCAAAAACGGCTTTGTGTCGATGACGCTGCCGCTCAAGGGCGGCACGGAACTGTCATTGAAGGTGAAGTGAGGCACAAGCCCTTGCGTTGCCTGACGGGCTAAAGCACGCCGCGAGGACGCAAATGTGTCTCTGCGTGGTCGGGCGAATTGAAAGAGCGCAGCGCGGTTGCTCACACTCCATCGGTTGTTGATGGAGTGATGCGCCGCTTTGTGAATTGTGCCCGCGGCTCAGTTGGCTACCATGAGATGGCTTCGGGAACACGGAGCCAGCAGCAAGCGGAGGCGACATGAGTGCGCAGGAACGCAAAGTTAAGGGATCGGACCTGTTCGTCGCGGCGCTGGAGAACGAAGGGGTCGACCGCATTTTTGGCGTGCCTGGCGAGGAAAATCTCGACCTCGTCGAATCGCTGCGCACCTCGAAAATCGAGCTGGTGCTGACCCGCCATGAGCAGGCCGCCGCCTTTATGGCCGCGACCCATGGGCGATTGACCGGCAAGCCTGGCGTCTGCCTCTCCACGCTCGGCCCTGGCGCTCTGAATCTCTCCACCGGTGCGGCCTATGCGAATCTCGGCGGAATGCCGATGATCCTGATCACCGGCCAGAAGCCGATCATGAGCAGCCGGCAGGCGCGCTTCCAGATCGTGGACGTGGTCGCGACCATGAAGCCGCTGACAAAGCTGTCGCGACAGATCGTCAGCGCCTCGTCGATTCCAACAGTGGTGCGCGATGCCTTCCGCGTGGCGATGGAGGAGCGGCCGGGACCGGTGCATCTCGAATTGCCCGAGGACATCGCAGGCGACGAGGTCGAGGCCGTTCCTGCGATCCCGGTCCATCCGATCGAGATCCCGGTCGCGCATCGCGCCGCGCTCGATCGTGCCGCCGAGATGATTCTGGCCGCAAAGCGTCCGCTGGTGATGATGGGCGCCGCGACCAGCCGGCCGCGGTCGACCCACGGCATTGCGAGCTTCGTGCGGCGGACCGGCATTCCGTTCTTCACCACCCAGATGGGCAAGGGCACCGTGCCCGGCGGCACCAATCTCTACATGGGCACCGCGGCGCTGTCCGAGCGCGACTATGTCCACGATGCCATCGATGCCGCCGATCTTATCATTGCGATCGGCCACGATCCGATCGAGAAGCCGCCCTTCATCATGGGGCCATCAGGGCCGAAGGTCATTCACGTCAGCTACACCTCGGCCAGCGTCGAACTAGTCTATTTTCCCGATGCCGAAGTGGTCGGCGACGTCGGTCCGAGCCTGGAGCTGCTCGCCGACCGGCTCGAAGGCAAGCTGCCGCAGGCGGCGGCGCTGTTGCCGCTACGCGAAGGGATCCTCAATCACATCGCCGACCGCGCCACTGAAGCGCGCTGGCCGCCGACGCCGCAGCGCATCGTGCACGACATCCGCCAGGTCATCCCGGAGAACGGTATCGTCGCGCTCGACAACGGCATGTACAAGATCTGGTTCGCGCGCAACTATCGTACCCGTGTCGCCAACACGCTGCTGCTCGACAACGCACTGGCGACGATGGGCGCCGGCCTGCCGTCGGCGATGATGGCCGCGATGCTCTATCCCGATCGCCGCGTGCTCGCAGTGGCCGGCGACGGCGGCTTCATGATGAACAGCCAGGAGATGGAGACCGCGGTCCGCCTCAAGCTCAACCTGGTCGTGTTGGTGCTGGAGGACAACGCCTACGGCATGATCCGCTGGAAGCAGGCGGTCGATCATTTCGCCGACTACGGCATGACCTTCGGCAATCCCGACTTTGCGCTTTACGCCAGGGCGTATGGCGCCAAAGGCCATCGTATCGAAAGCATCGACAGCTTCCGTCCGACGCTGGATGCCGCCTTCAAGGAGGGGGGCGTGCACCTGGTCGCGATCCCGATCGACTATTCGGAGAACGTGCGGGTGCTGGTCGACGAGCTGCGGGCGCGGCAGAAATAGCAGCAACTCTGCGGAAATTGCCCGGGAGGATCATACCAGCCATTCCTTGATATATATCGTTCTACGATATATTTCAGGCGCGAAGAATCCTCCCGACAAGAGACATTCATGCGCCAGACCCCCGACATCGCCGGCGGCCTCCCGCGTCCTCGCGGCAAGCCCGGAGATTTTACCGCCGACCGCCGTGTTCTGGTCCTGATCGGCATGGCGCTGCTGGTCGGCAGCATCAGTGCCGGGGCCGCCTGGGTGCTGTTGAAGCTGATCGCGCTGGTGACCAATCTGGTCTGGTTCGGTCACCTGAGCACCGCGAACGTCTCGCTGGCGAACGCCCATCCAGGGATCTGGATGGTGCTCGCGCCGGCGCTGGGCGGGCTGGTGATCGGGCTCATGGCGCGGTTCGGCTCGGAGAAGATCCGGGGCCACGGCATACCCGAGGCGATTGAGGCGATCCTGATCGGCGGCAGCCGGATGCAGCCGAAGGTCGCGATCCTGAAGCCGCTGTCATCGGCGGTATCGATCGGAAGCGGCGGCCCGTTCGGCGCCGAGGGACCGATCATCATGACGGGCGGCGCGATCGGATCGATCTTCGCCCAGTGCTTCCATCTCACCGCGGCCGAGCGCAAGACGCTGCTGGTTGCAGGCGCTGCCGCCGGCATGACGGCCATCTTCGGCACGCCGATCGCCGCGGTGCTGCTCGCGGTCGAATTGCTGCTGTTCGAATGGAAGCCGCGCAGCTTCCTGCCCGTGGTGACGGGGGCGGTGATCTCGGCTGCGTGGCGTCCGCTGCTGTTCGGGACCGGACCGCTGTTTCCGTTCGCGGAGCGGACGGACCTGCCTTGGTGGGGCCTCGCGGCTGCGATCGGCGTCGGCATTGTTGCCGGCCTGCAATCGGGGCTGATGACGCGGCTGCTCTACGCGATCGAGGATTTGTTCGATCATCTGCCTGTGCACTGGATGTGGTGGCCGATGCTTGGCGGCCTCGTCGTCGGCCTTGGCGGGCTGATCGATCCGCGTGCGCTCGGCGTCGGCTACGATGTCATTGCCGATCTGTTGTCCGGCCACATGGTGCGCGACGAAGCGATCCGGCTGTTGCTGGTGAAGTCAGTGATCTGGGTGGTCGCGCTGAGCTCGGGCACGTCGGGCGGCGTGCTGGCGCCGCTGCTGATCCTCGGCGGCACCGCCGGCTGGATGGAGGGCTTGGTGCTGCCCGGCGGCGCGTCGTTCTGGGCGCTGGTCGGCATGGCCGCGATGATGGGCGGCACGATGCGCTCACCGCTGACAGGCGTGATGTTCGCGATCGAGTTGACCGGCAATATCGACATGCTGCTGCCGCTGCTGGCGGCGACCGGCGCCGCGCATGCCGTCACCGTGCTGTTGCTCAAGCGCTCGATCCTGACCGAGAAGATCGCGCGCCGCGGCCAGCATATCACCCGCGAATACGCCATTGATCCGTTCGAGCTGATGCGCACGGCCGACGTCATGGTGACTAATGTCGACACGCTGCCGGTCGACATGACCATCGACACGGCGGTGGCGTTTTTCACCTCCGACCAGCGCCGTCACAAATCCTATCCCGTCGTCGCTGGCGATGGACGGCTGACCGGCATGGTGACCCGTGCCGACGTCCTGCGCTGGCGCACCGAGGGCGATCATCAGGCGGCAACGCTCGATGACGTCGCGTCGGACAGCTCGAGCGTGGTGGCGCATCCCGATGATGTGCTGGGGCGGGTCGCCGATCTCATGGTTGCCTCCGATCTCGGGCGGCTGCCGGTGGTCGATCGCGTCAGCCATCGCGTGGTTGGCCTCATCGCTCGCAAGGATTTGCTGCGAATTCGCGCGGTCGTGAACGCGCAGGAGGAGGACCGCAACGCATATTTCCTGCGCGAAAAGGCGCTTGTGCCGGAGGCGCGGATCGCGGAAGGTCAGCCCCTCTGAACTCCAGCACCGACAGGAATGAGCATGACTCGCGTTCGTTGTGTTACCGAGATGGGCATGGGCGTCGACGTTCACGGCAGGGACGCCACCAAGGCGGCGAAACGCGCGGTGTCTGATGCCATCAGGCATTCGAGTCTCGGCTTCTTCCGGATGATCGGCAAGACCGCGAACGACATGTTCGTCGACGTTACCATCGGCGTGCCCAACCCTGAGGCCGTCGACAAGGATGCGGTCGCCAAGGAGCTTCCTTACGGCACCGTGACCGTCACCGCGGTCAAGGGCGGGCTGGAGATTCCCTCGGCCACGGAAGTGGCGAACGATCCCATCCTTATCGCCAATGCTGCCGTCATCGTCAGCTTCGACAAGGACTAGACCGGTGTCCGACAGCGATGAAGCATTATTGGATCGTCCGATCTGGAGCGCGCTGACGACGAGCCATAAACATCTGGCCGAGGGCGGCCCACGCGCGCTACGCTATCCCGTGGACATGACGCCGTTCGCCGACATGGTCGACATGTCCGCTGAGAGTTTCGCCGCGCTGGGCGATCTCATGGCGCCCTCGCAGGTTGTCGCGCTGTTCACGCCGGAGGCGGTCGACGTTCCCGCCGGCTTCAAGGTGGTGCTGGCCGAGAGCGGTGACCAGATGATCGGCTCACCCGCCGACAGCCCGCTCCGCGATGCCGAGATCGTCACGCTCGGGAAGGCCGACGTGCCCGCGATGACGGCGCTGACCACCCTGACCAAGCCCGGGCCGTTCGCCGCGCGGACGCACGAGCTCGGGACCTTCCTCGGCATTCGTGCTGGCGGCGAATTGGTCGCGATGACGGGCGAGCGGATGAAGCCGGGCAAGTTCGTCGAGATGACGGCGGTCTGCGTCCACCCCGATTATCGCGGGCGTGGCTACGCGCAGGCGCTCCTCGCAGCTGTCGCGCGCCGGATCGAGGCGCGCGGCGAAATTCCGTTCCTGCACGTGTTTTCGAACAACGCATCCGCCATCGCGTTGTACGAGCGACAGGGCATGCGCATCCGTCGCCGGCTGCACGTGACGGCATTCATGAAGCAGGGGTGAGAGCCCGGCACGTACGCCGGAGCGGGCGCATCGGCTCGCGTCGTCGACGAGCAGCGAGTTCGGCTGCTCAATCTGCTCCGCGAACGGGCTTCCCCGCGGCTGATTTGTTGCTATATCCATCGCAATCATCTCGGGGAGGAACCGATTTATGGACGCCAGGACGCCAGATTTTTCCGCCGCGCGGACGGCGATGCAGCGCTACGTCGATCAGGAGATCATTCCTGGCGTGTCCTGGGCGGTGCTGCGCGGGCGCGAGGTGGTCGATCAGCAATGCGTCGGCTTCGCCGATCGCGAGGCGAAGACCGTGCTCCGGCCCGACCATATTTTCCGCGCATTCTCCAACACCAAGATATTCGTCACCTCCGCGATCATGCTGCTGGTCGAGGAAGGCCGCATCGGACTCGATGACCCCATCGAGAAATTCCTGCCGCAGCTCGGCAATCGCAAAGTGCTCAAGCAGGGCGCATCGAGCCTTGCCGATGTCGAGCCGGCAAAAAGCTCGATCACGATCCGGCATCTGCTGACCCATACGTCCGGTCTCAGCTACGGCATCTTCGATCCCGGCACGGTGCTGTTCAAAGGCTACAACGACGCGCGCGTGCTCAATCCGCTGACGCCGCTGACCGACATGATCGACAAGCTCGCCGATCTGCCGCTGTCCTATCATCCCGGTACGAGCTGGGAATACTCAGTGGCGACCGACGTGCTCGGCCGCGTGGTCGAAGTCGTCGCGGGCAAGCCGCTGGATGTCGTCTTCAAGGCGCGTATCTTCGATCCGCTCGGCATGACCGATACGGGTTTCTTCGTGCCCGAAGCGAAGCAGGGCAGGCTGGTCGCACATTACACCGGTGCCGACGTGCTCGATCCGATGAAGCCCGGTCTCACGCGCGCCGACGATCTGCCTTTTCCGCAGGCCTATCGACACCCGTTCCCGCGCCTGTCGGGTGGCGGCGGGCTGGTCTCGACCCTGCCTGATATGCTGGCCCTGGTGAAGGCGCTGCTCCCCGGGCCGGATGCGCTGCTGAAGCCGGAGACGCTGCAGCAGATGTTGACCAATCAGCTGCCGGCAGGTCAGACCATCCGCTTTGCCAATCTCGGGCCGATGCCTGGCAAGGGCTTTGGCCTCGGCGGCGCATTGACCTTCGCGCCGACGCCGTTCGATCCGCCGAATTCCACCGGCGAATTCCAGTGGGGCGGGCTCGCCGGCACCCATTGGTGGATCTGCCCTGAGGCCAATACCGCTGGCGTGCTGATGGCGCAGCGCCATCTCGGTTTCTGGAATCCGTTCTTCTTCGAGTTCAAGCGCCTGGCCTACCAGGCCGTCGGAGCCTGACCGCAAAAAATTGCGCATCCCCGCGAATCCTTTTCGGCCGTCGCGCCCTCCTAGTGGTCGAGGCAATCCGCCTCAACTCATTTGGGAGGATGCGATGGGGTTCTACAGGAAGAATATCGGCGGCCTGCACCAGGCGGTGCGGGTTGCCGCCGGGATCGCGGTCGCGGTCGCCGCCTTTGTCTATTTCACCGGCGCGTTGGCCTGGCTGGTCGCGCTCGGCGGCGCTGGCTTCGCGCTGACCGGCCTCGTCGGCTATTGCCCGATGTGCGCGATGGCGGGTATCGACCGGGGAGGCGTCTCGTGAGTGCGGCGGCGATCTCGCAAAACCTGTTCGAGGCCGCGCGGCTCGGCGACATCAAGGCGATTGCCCGCCTGCTCGAGACGGCGCAGCCTGACATCCGCCGCTACGCACGAGCGACGTGCCGCAGTTCGGCGGATGCCGAAGATGCCGCGCAGGAGACGCTGTGGATCCTGTTCCGGCATGTCGGCACGATCCGCTCGCTGCTCGCGTTGTCTGCCTGGTTGTTCAGCGTCGTTCGCCGCGAATGCCTGCGGCTCGCACGCAAAGCGGGCTTGGCCGTGCCTGTCGGTGACAGCGAGACGGAGGTCGCATTGCTCGCGCGGCCCGAGGCTGAACTGCGGCTCGATGTTGCCGCGGCGTTAGAAGCGCTGCCGCCGCATTACCGCGATGTCGCGCTGATGCGCGACGTCAGGGAAATGACCATCGATGAAATCGCCGAAGCCCTCGGTGCGACGCGTCAGACAGTGAAAGCTCGGCTGCATCGCGCCCGTGCCTTGATGCGCGAATACCTGACGAGATAAGCCATGACCGACTATCAGAGTTCTGACGACTTGAAATCGATTCCCGCTTTCGTCGCGCTGGCGCCGGTCGAGGCCAACGCGTTCCTCGCGTTCAACCATGCGGTCGAGCGCAAGGACGGATTGATCCCGCCCAAATATCGCGAGCTGATCTCGCTCGCGGTCGCGCTGACGACGCAATGCGCCTATTGTCTCGACGTGCATACGGCGCAGGCGGCGAAGGCAGGCGCCACGCGCGAAGAAGTCGCGGAGGCCGCGTTGATCGCAGCCGCTGTGCGCGCCGGCGGCACCCTTGGCCATGCGCTGCTGGCGCAGCGGCTGTTTGACGGACATCGCGGCGAGGGAGAAAACTAGATGTTGTGGGTGGGAGGCCATGCCTCCCACCCACGATTTGCGTTAGTCCTTCCACGGATCAAATTCGCCTTCGCCGGCCATGGCGACGGCGAACGGCCGCAGCGTGTGCAGCACCCGCACGGTGCCGGCGTGCTGCGCGAGCACGTCGGGCAGGCGACGATAGGCCATCGGGCTCTCGTCGAGATCGGCACCGATCAAGGTGACGCCGCGTTCGTTGAGCCAGCGGTCCATCTCGGCGCGCGAGAAGCGGCGCTTCGCTTCCTTTCGCCCGAACATGCGGCCGGCGCCGTGCACGGTCGAGTAAAGCGAAGCCTTGGCTTCCGGACTGTCGATGCCTTCGAGGATGACGGCGTCGTCGCCCATCGAGCCGCCGACAAATCCTTTCTGGCCGGGAAACGCCGGTGTCGCCCCCTTGCGCACCACCCACAGATCCTTGCCGTCGTGGGTCTCACGCCAGGCATAGTTGTGGTGGTTGTGCACGCTCTCGGTCACGCTGCCGCCGATGATCTGGCGGACGCGTTCGACGACCCACTCGCGGCCCGCATAGGCATAACGCCCGGCGAGCTGCATCGCCGCAATGTAGCGACGGCCGAGCTCGGAATCCTCGTCGACCACGGCGGGCGGGACGTTCATGCCGTCCTTGCCGCCGGCGGCCTTGAGGTAGCGCGTCGCGGACGTATGCCCGAGGCCGCGGCTTCCGAAGTGGACACCGATCCAGACGAAGCCCTCTTCGTCGCGCATGAGGTCGACATAGTGGTTGCCCGATCCGACCGTGCCGAGCTGGCCCACCGCCTTCTGGCGGTAGGCCTCCATGTCGCTTTCGCGCCAGGCATCGCCGTCGTCGAATAGCGCGTGCTCGGCCCGCTCTGCGTTGGCGCGGCCGACACCGAACGAGATCACCTTGGCGACGTCGCGGATGATCGTCGGAGCGACCGCCGCGATGTCGTCGAAGCGCGTGTCGAGCCGGGCCGCCATATTGCCGCAACCGATGTCGAAGCCGACGCCGGAGATGCTGATCTGCTTCTCGTAGGCGATGACCCCGCCGACCGGCTGGGCGTAACCGAGATGGCCGTCGGCGCAGATCACGCCGGACACGACGTTGCCGACCGCCATGCAATTGCGCATCTGGGCGATGGTCGCATCTTCATGCGGGCCGAAAATCTTCAGCGGCGCATTCTGGAAGCGGGCATCCTGCGGGCGCAGTGCGGCGATGGCGCCCGCGGTCGCATCGGCCTCGCGGGCCAGATGCTCCTTGCGCGCCGCGTCCTTGTATAAACACCAGGCCGGCCGGCCGCGTCCCTCGCCAACGCGCGAGTCCGGATCGACGCCGGCAGCGAGGCAGAGCTCTCGGGCGCGTTCCATGTAGGGATCAGGTCGTCGCATGATCGTGTGTCCTGCTTTGCATTCCGCCCGCACCATAGCCGGGACGGGCGGATCATTTCAGAGGTTTCAGTGGCCCCGGGCGCGATGTCTTGCGTCCGGGGCGGTTGTTGTGGAGGGATCAATTCAATGCCATCTCCGACGCCGCGATCCACGCGACCACGGCCTCGGAGAAGCCGTTGACGCGGGTCCAGGCGCCGTGGCCGACGCCGTGCTGATACGAGGCCACGTTCACCATGGTGCCGTGCGCCTTTGGCTCGCTCACGCGGTCGTGGCTCTGCTCGTCGGTGAAGACGATCAGTCGATCGCCCTTGCGGTCGATCTCCGCCACTGCCTTGCCAAGCCAGGTCCCGCTATGGGCCTGCGAGTTGATGATCGCGTCCCGAAGCGCGAAGCCGCGGCGGGGAGGGACCTTCACCACCTTGTCGGAGAAGGTGAAGATCTCGACCTCGTCGCAGATCTCGCGCGCCAGGATGGCAAGACCGCACGCCGCCTCCGCCCGCGTCATTTCCGACTGTGCGGAGAGCGGCGTGAACATCGAGCCGGATACGTCGATCAGGAGCCGGGTGGGGCCGGGAAGCCGCACATGGTCCTTGACCGACTTGAGCATCGCAGTCTCGAGCTCAGGCTCGAAGTCCGGCGCGTAGCGCGCCGCTGTGATGAAGCGATAGGGAAGGATACGATCCGTCCGCATCGCCTCGATCGCGCCTGCGATGGTCTCGCGCGGGACCTCCGCATTCTGCATCAGCCGCAGGTTACGCAGCAGCGCCAGTCCGCCGAGCTTCTTCTCGGCGATCAGCCGCTCGAAGGTCTCGCGCTTGCTCTTGCCGGCCGAGAGCGAGACCTCCCAGGTGTCGGGGGAGGCAAGCTCGCCATCGACGAGCTGCTTCCACACCTTTTCCTGCTCGGCGTCCTTCGGCTTGGCGTGCACCAGGAACAGCACGTCCCGGATGCGCACCGCGCCGTCGCGGTCGTACTTCGCGAGCTGGTAGGCGTCGAACTTGGTCAACGCGCGGGCAAGGCCTTTCTTGACCTGCGCGGAGACCGGCTGACGCTTGCGCTGCTGCATCGGCCCAAGCGCATCCGCCCAGTAGATCGCGAGCAGCTCCGTCATCTCGTCGGGGCGCTGGATCACCTGGGCAAGCGTGTCGGCGACGAGCGCGCGATGCTTTTCGCTGCGCGCCATCTCGCGGATGACGAGCAGAGGCGCGTGCCGCAGCTTCATCACCTCGCGCGCCTCGATCGCGAGCTGCGCCACGCGGGCAGGAGCGACCTTGGGCACGAGGGCCTTGATGCGGTCGGCGATGGAGACGCCGTCCTCGTAGAACTGGTCCTCCCACAGGAGGCAGTTCATCAGCGCCCGCTTCAGCTCCATCTCGGGCGTGAAGCGCACGGCGCGCGCACCCTCACGCGTGAAGGCGCGAACGATCTTGTTGAGCTCGACCATGACGGCCTCCTCTGGGTTGATGGGGAATGAAAGCGGTGCCGGGGAACAAACGAGGCTGTACTGCTCCTCTCGGAGCTTCGCAGAGCGGGCTCGATGTCCGAAGAAGATCGAGGCACTGCCGCTGCGATCACGAAGTAACAGCGCTCTTCACCACCGGCGGTGGGGATGAGAAAGACACGATCCGGGAACGGGCGATGCTGAGACCCCAGCTTGCAGCTTACCCTGCGTGCCGGGTAGCGCTCTATCCTCTGAGCTACCGGTGCACAGTACACCGGGCGGGATTCGAACCCGCGACCTCTCGATTATCAGTCGAAGTAACAGCGATCTTCACCACGGACGGTGATGGGGTTGGCGGGGAACGGGCGACGCTGTTGCTGCCCTTGCGGGCGATCCGCCTTTCGGCGCGCAGGGTTCGAACCTGCTCGGCGCTCTCGCGCCTTCACCACGAAGTAACAGACATCTTCACCACCGCCAGACCGATGCTTTCGCATCGGCTGTTGAGGGGTACGCTGGGGAACGGGCGATATCGGCTCTCAGTGACGACAACACAGGCGCCGTCCTTGCGGACGGATCCTGCGCCGGGCCGCGTGCGAACCTTTTCCGAGGCCGCATCCCGGTGCGTGTGTCAAAGGCGGGGTTCGAGCCCGCTTTACCGCGGAGGAAGTATCCGACATCTTCACCACCAGCGTCGGTTGAGCCGCGATCGTCGCGACAAACCGAACTACGAAATTTCTATCGCGGCGCTGTCGACGCGCCGCCAATTGCGAACCCTCAGGGTTCGCTCTGCCATCGGTTTCCGGCTCTTCGCCTCGTCCCCTCCGGCAGGCCCCGCGCGCTTGGGCACGCGCATCGTTTGCGCGAGCCCCGAGATCCGGGTCTCTCGTTCCGGCCATGGCCGGGATGTTCGAACGAGCCGCGCGGCGGGCAACAAAAAACCCTCCGGAGCGGCAGGCTCGGGAGGGTCCGTGAGAAGCGGACTGTCGATCTTGCGGTCAGGCAAGATCGCTCCCATGAGCCAGGCATGCGCAATCGATTGGCCGGAGGCCATTCGACAGTCGCGCAAATCTTTCGTAGCTGTGCTTCATCACTGGGTTCATGCGTTTACGAACGGAAGTGTTCGTGAGGGCGCGGGACATACGCCCGCAACTTGCGGATGTCAAGCGACGCGAATGTGAAACTCGCGAGACGGGAAAGCGCGACGTGCCAAACTATCTCGGTCTCGATGGATTTCGGTTCGGCTGGGTTGCTGCCTGGATCGACGAGCGCGGCCAACATGGATTCGATTATGCACCTGGCCTGACGCGTCTGCTTGCGATGCCGCATGCGCGTGCGATGATCGACATGCCGATCGGGCTGAAGCCGAGCGGCTATCGTACGTGCGATTTGCATGCGCGCGAACTCATCGGCCCCGCCGTGTTTCTCGGGGCTCGCCGCGACCTCTGGAGATTTCCGGACATGGCCGCGGCGAACGGGCATTACTGGGAGCGCGAAGGCAAGGGCAGGGGCATCTCCGCGCAGCTCTGGAATATCAGGGACAAGATCAGGGACGTCGACGAGATCATGACGCCGGCGCGGCAAGCGACGATCGGCGAGGCACATCCGGAATTGATCTTCTGGAATCTTGCGGGGTGCGTCCGGCTTGCGACGAAGACATCGGCGGATGGTCGCGAGCAGCGCATTGCACTGCTGATGCAGCGCGGCTTCACGCGTTTGCCGAAATGGCTGACGCACCGCCACGGCACCGGCATCGGCCGCGACGATCTCATCGATGCCTGTGCCTGCGCGGTCGCTGCACGCGACAGCACGGAGCGCGTCGGCGGCGATGAAATCGATCCGCGCGGTTTGCGGATGGAGATCAATTACTGATGCGGCCGGCGGGTCATACATTCGGGAAAAACAGGCAAATTATTTGAACCCCGCAGGAACTGGCGATGACCGGTCTGCGTTCCCCGTGCGAACCTGTTTGAGAGAAGCTCGTGCGATGAATGATGCCAGTCAGTTCGCGACCGCCATGCTCGCGCTCGTTTTCGTCGGAGCATTGCTCGTCACCGGGCAGCTCTTCATCGAGCAGCGCGCCCAACGCGACGCGGTCTACGCCACTACGCACCTGCTGCGGCCGTTGTGATCGAGATTCTTCGACAGAGATCGGTGTAACGACGGCCCGGCCTTGCGCCATGTCCCGGCTCGCCTAGATTAGTCAGAATCTCACGCAAGCAGCCGGGGTCCCCATGCCTGATTTATCCGTCTTTCCGATCACCACGCGTTGGCCGGCGAAGAATCCCGAATTGCTTCAGCTTTATTCGCTGCCGACGCCGAACGGCGTGAAGGTCTCGATCATGTTGGAGGAGATCGGGCTGCCGTACGAGGTCCATCTCGTCGATTTCGGCAAGGACGATCAGAAAACGCCGGAGTTCCTCTCCCTCAATCCGAACGGCAAGATCCCGGCGATCCTCGATCCCAACGGTCCAGGCGGCAAGCCGTTGCCACTGTTCGAGTCCGGTGCGATCCTGCAATATCTCGCGGAGAAGACCGGCAAGCTGCTGCCGCAGGATGCCGGGCGGCGCTATCAGACCCTCCAGTGGCTGCATTTCCAGATGGGCGGCATCGGGCCGATGTTCGGCCAGGTCGGCTTCTTCCACAAATTCGCCGGCAAGGACTTTGAGGACAAGCGGCCGCTGGAGCGTTACGTCGGTGAGTCCAAGCGCCTGCTCGGCGTGATGGAGACGCATCTGTCCGGGCGGCAGTGGTTCATGGATGACGAGTACACCATCGCCGACATTTCCATGCTCGGCTGGGTTCGCAACCTCATCGGCTTCTACGGCGCTGGCGATCTGGTCGCATTCAACCAGTTCAAGTCGGTCGGTGCCTGGCTCGAGCGTGGGCTGGCGCGCCCGGCCGTGCAGCGCGGCTTGAACATTCCGAAGCGACCTTGAATCTAGCTCAGCGCCTTGTAGGTCATGTAGAGCGCCATCAGAGCGACGAGGGCGATCATGCTCCGGCGCAGCACCGTCTTGTTGACGCCGTTGGCCGCGCGGGCGCCGAGATCGGTCCCGACCCAGAGGCCGGCAACAATTCCGATGATGGCGGGCCAGCCGACCATCAGCCCCTTGCTCCAATAGATCCACGCTGCCGGAATGTTGGTCGGGATCACCGAGAAGATCAGGCTGACGAGTTGCGCCTGATGCTGTGGCACGCGCAAGCCCGCGGCGAGGCCGACTGTGATCGCGAGGCCGCCACCGATGCCCATGAAACCGGAGGAGAAGCCGGCAAGCCCACCGATGAGGAGCAGGGGAGGCCAGGGCAACTTGTCGCGATCACCGGCGCCGTCCCCGTCCTTGCGGTCGCTCCGCAGGATCAGCAGCGCGATCAGCGCGACGAGATAGGCGACATAGGTCCATTGCAGCACCGCGTCGGAGACGGCGGCTGCGGCATAGCCGCCGCCCATACCGCCGATCAGAAATCCGATGCCGATCCAGACGATCCATGGCAACGGGCTGCGATTGCCGCTCTGCCAGTAACGGCGCGCGCCCGCGAGGCCCGTCGGCGGTATCTGCGTGATCAGCGACGTGCCCTGAGCGACGTGCTGTTCGGCGCCGAGCAGCAGCACGCTGAAGATGACGAGGCCGCCACCCGGACTGGTGCCGCTGAAGCCCGATGCCAGCCCCGCGACGAGGCCGACACCGCCGCCGGCGAGAAGCTCGTGAATCCAGGACATCGCTTACGTCCTGGTTCGCCGCTTCATATCGGCCGTGGTCGGGCGAAAGCCGTCAATCACGGTGGTGACCGTCGCCATGCAGGCTGCGACGTCAAAATCTTCGCCCCAGCATTTTTGCAGCACAAAGCCCTGGAAAATCGCGATCAGCATGCGCGCGATCGCATCGGCGCCGATGTCGCGCCTGATCAGGCCGTCGTGTTGCCCGCGCTCGACCAGCGCCACGATCAGCGCGCGCGGCATGTCGATGCCCTCGACGACGCTGATACGAACGCGGCGGTTGCGCAGCGCCTCGGCCCAGCCGTGGATGCCGACACGGCGCCGTGCTTCGCCCATCGGGTCGGTCAGCCACTGCGCATAGACGCGCGCCAGCGCGTGCAGTCCCTCGATCGGATCGCCGGAGCCTTGTGCGACCGAGTTGAGGATAGCCTCGCGGCGATGCCGATCGTCGGCGAGCGCCTCGATCAGATCGTCCTTGCTCTGGAAGTAGAGATAGACCGCGCCGTGGCTCAGGCCCGACCGCTTGACGATGGCGGCCATGCCGGTCTGGTGAAATCCGTCTTCGGAGAAGCAGGCCAGCGCCGCTTCGAGGATCTGCTGACGCCGGTCTTCCCGCTTCTTGTCGCTGATCTTGGGCATCCATCCGGTCCATAAATAACTGACAGATCGATCGTTTTAGAAAAATGCCAAGACCAGCTCAGCTATAGCCGATCCATATAAAAAACGATCAGTCAGTCATTAATATTCGCGGAAAGGACCTTGGTCAAGCCTGGACGGCTGGGCCTTGGAAGGGAGGATGAAGTATGGGTGGCTGCGAAGGCGCTGCCGCCTAGAACAGCCGTCCGCCGTTCGGCACCGGCTTGCTCGGCTGCATCAGCACGACCTTGCCGTCGGCATCGGGGAAGCCGAGCGTCAGCACCTCCGAGACGACAGGTCCGATCTGGCGCGGCGGGAAATTGACGACGGCGGCGACCTGCTGTCCGACCAGTGTCTCGAGCGGATGGTTTTCGGTGATCTGTGCCGAGCTCTTGCGCACGCCGATGGCCGGGCCGAAGTCGATCCACAGCCGCCAGGCCGGCTTGCGCGCTTCAGGAAACGGCTTTGCGTCGACGATGGTGCCGACGCGGATATCGACTGCGAGGAACGTATTGAAGTCGATGGTCGGCGAGGCGGATGCGGCGGGATCGTGGGTGACGTGCATTGGTATGTCCGTTCGGAAGAGGTCGAAGGCGTCGTTCGCAATATTGTCGCGTGATCAGGAGTTGCGTACAACGCCACGGGACGTGAAACGCCCTAGAGATCACTCACGACGCATGCGCGAGGACCGTCTTGCCCAACATCATCTACGGTATCAAGAACTGCGACACCATGAAGAAGGCGCGCACTTGGCTCGACACTCATGGCGTCGCTTACGAGTTCCACGATTATAAGGCGGCCGGCGTCGAAAAGGACAAGCTCAAGCAATGGAGCGACAAGCTCGGCTGGGAAACGCTGCTCAATCGTGCCGGTACGACCTTCAAGAAGTTACCCGACGCCGACAAGGAGGGCCTGACGGAAAAGAAGGCGCTGGCGCTGATGCTAGCGCAACCATCGATGATCAAGCGGCCGGTGCTTGAGATCGGCGGCAAGCTCCTGGTCGGGTTCAAGCCTGATATCTACGACAAGGAAGTCGGCGCAAAGGCAAGCAAGAGCTAATTCAGCTCGATGATCTCGGCGCTGACGGCGGGACCGGACTGATCGGCGAATTCCACGACGTCGGCGGCCGCGATGCGGCCGGGGGCGCGGTGAAGCAGATCGCGGTCGATCACCGTGCGCAGTTTCGGCCGCGGCGGCGCGTCATTTCCGCGCAGCAGATCCTTGATCTCGAAGCCGCCGTCCTCGCAGAAGGTCTTCACCGACGCGATGATGTGGCTGACCTTGTCGTCGGTCAGGAAAGGCAGCAACAGCCGTTCATAAGCGACGACACGGCCGTAGATGTCGTCGACATCGGCGACGCTATAGACCGGAAGTCCACGCGCGATGCATTCGTGATAGATCGGCATCACGAAAGGCGCCATTCGCGGCCCGACATAGTCCTCCAGCAGGATTCCCTTGCCGGTATGGCCGTAGGCGCGGGAGATCCGCGTGCCTTCGCTCTGGATGGTCAGGCGCGGCGTCGGCGTCGAATTGTCCACTGTGTAGTAGATGAGATCGGACAGTTCTTCCTCGAGCCGCGCGGGCTGATATTCCCAGATCGCAGGTGCAACCTGATGACGCGCGTAAAGTCGCAGCCACGTGTTCAGCAGGTCACGTTGCTTGATCGATTTGACGACGGAAGGAGCAGCGCTGGCAAAATCCAAAACAATAGTCCCGGCGAGTGAAACCCGCTGATAATCTCGCTCGCGGGAAAATTTTTGATGAAGGCTGGCGCACGGAAGCAAAGACCGTTAACGACGACTTGATGACCGGTGTCTTGTGAGCCGGGAAGCCGGCAGGCGACATCACGAGGCCTCCGACTAAGGGAGCATGAGGCTCCCCGCCAAAGGCCTGACCTGCTCAGCTTTCCGCCTTGCCTAACCCCCGTCACCTCCGGCATATTCCGCGCCCGGAGGCGGTGTTCCGGAACAGGCTCCAAGGCCTCCGGAAAGCCGAATTAACAAGGATAGCTACGCGTATTGCGCGGGCAGGGGGAAATCTGTTTGGCCGATGAGTTCATTCTCGAAACGGAAGGCTTGACCAAGGAGTTCGCGGGCTTCTTCGCCGTCCGCGACGTTGCGCTCAAGGTTCGCCGTGGGAGTATCCACGCGTTGATCGGCCCGAACGGTGCCGGCAAGACGACGTGCTTCAATCTTCTGACCAAGTTCCTCAAACCGTCTGCCGGAAAAATCCTGTACAAGGGACAGGACATCACCGCGATGGCGCCCGCAGACGTGGCACGCCTGGGGCTGGTGCGTTCGTTCCAGATCTCGGCGGTATTTCCGCATATGACAGCGCTGGAGAATGTTCGTGTCGCGCTCCAGCGCCAGCACGGCAGCTCCTTTGATTTCTGGCGCTCCAAGTCGGTGCTGAATCAGTTCAACGACCGGGCGCGCGAGCTATTGAACGATGTGGGTCTCAGCGAGTTCGCCAACACGCCAGCGGTCGAGATGGCCTATGGGCGCAAGCGCGCGCTCGAGATCGCAACCACGCTCGCGCTCGATCCGGAAATGATGCTTCTGGACGAACCGATGGCCGGCATGGGTCACGAGGACATCGACAAGATCGCGGCGCTGATCAAGCGGATCTCGGCGAAATACACCATCCTGATGGTCGAGCATAATTTGAGCGTCGTCGCCAATCTCTCCGACATCATCACCGTGCTGACGCGCGGGCAGGTGCTCGCGCAGGGGCATTATTCCGAGCTCACCAAGGACGAGCGCGTCAAGGAAGCTTATCTGGGAGCCGGTCATGCCTGAGACTGCAATGGCTGAGGCCCCGGTGACGGCTGCATCCGGCGGCAATATCCTCCAGGTTCGCAACTTGGAGGCCTGGTACGGCGAGTCCCACATCCTGCACGGGATCAATTTCGACGTGAATGCGGGCGAGGTCGTTACGCTGTTGGGGCGCAACGGCGCCGGCAAGACGACCACGTTGAAGTCGATCATGGGAATCATCGGCAAGCGTACCGGTTCGGTCAAGTTCAACAACCAGGAGATCATCCGCACGACCTCCGACAAGATCGCGCGCATGGGTATCGCGTTCTGTCCGGAGGAGCGGGGAATTTTCTCCAGCCTCGACGTGAAGGAGAACCTGCTGCTGCCACCGGTGGTGCGCGCAGGCGGATTGCCGCTCGAGCAGATCTTCGACCTGTTTCCGAACCTGAAGGAACGGCTGAGCAGCCAGGGCACCAAGCTGTCCGGCGGCGAGCAGCAGATGCTCGCGATCGCGCGCATCCTGCGCACCGGCGCAAGCTTTCTGATGCTGGACGAGCCGACCGAAGGTCTGGCACCCGTCATCATCCAGCAGATCGGTCACACCATTGCGCGGCTCAAGAAGGAGGGCTTCACGATCCTTCTGGTCGAGCAGAACTTCCGCTTCGCCTCCACCGTCGCCGATCGCTATTACGTGGTCGAGCACGGCAAGATCATTGACGGATTTTCCAATGCGGAGCTTGCCGCCAACATGGACAAGCTCCACACCTATCTCGGCGTCTAGTACGGCCAACGGTCGACACGAGAGGATTTACGAGGGAAGTAGCATGACAAAGTCGATTGCATCGTTGTTGCTCGGCACGGCATTGGCCGTGACCACAGCTGGCGCCGCCTTCGCACAGGACAAAGCCGTCAAGATCGGCGCATTGTCCGATCAGTCCGGTCTCTATGCCGACCTCGGTGGGCCCGGCTCGACGCTTGCGGCGCAGATGGCGGTTGAAGATTCGGGCCTCGCCGCGAAGGGTTGGAAGATCGACATCATCTCGGGTGACCACCAGAACAAGCCTGACATCGGCACCGCGATCGCGCGGCAATGGTTCGACGTCGACAAGGTCGACATCATCGTGGACGTGCCGAACTCCGGCGTGGCACTCGCGGTCAACAATGTCGTCAAGGAAAAGAACGGCGTCTACATCAATTCCGGTGCGGCGACCTCGGACCTCACCAACGCGCAGTGCTCGCCGAACACCGTGCACTGGACCTACGACACCTACATGCTGGCTCACACCACGGGTCAGGCGCTGGTGAAGGCCGGCGGCGACACCTGGTTCTTCCTGACAGCAGACTACGCCTTCGGTGCGGCGCTGGAGCGCGATACCACTGCGGTCGTCACCGCCAATGGCGGCAAGGTGGTCGGCGGGGTCAAGCATCCGCTCAACACGCCGGACTTCTCCTCGTTCCTGCTCCAGGCGCAGGCCTCCAAAGCCAAGATCATCGGCCTTGCCAATGCCGGTGGTGACACCACCAACACGATCAAGCAGGCTGCCGAGTTCGGTATCGGCAAGGGGGGCCAGAAGCTCGCCGCGCTGCTGCTGTTCCTCACCGACGTCAAGGCGATCGGATTGGAGACCGCGCAGGGCCTCAACTTCACCGAGACGTTCTACTGGGACATGAACGACCAGACCCGGGCCTTCTCCAAGCGGTTCTCGGAGAAGATGAAGAACGGCGCGATGCCGACCATGGTGCAGGCGGGTGTCTATGCAGGCGTGCGCCACTATCTGAAGGCGCTGGAAGCGCTCGGCGGCAATCCGCATGACGGCGTCAAGGTCGTCGACAAGATGAAGTCGATGCCGACCGAAGACGATCTGTTCGGCAAGGGCGAGATCCAGCCGAACGGCCGCACCATCCACAACGCCTATCTGTTCGAGGTGAAGAAGCCCTCCGAGTCCAAGGGACCGTGGGACTTCTACAAGCTCGTCGGCACCGTGCCGGGCGATCAGGCGTTCACGCCGCTCTCCGAGAGCAAGTGCGCGCTGCTCAAGAAATAAGACCAACAGCCCGCCGGCTGCGTGCCGACGGGCGCTACTTTGGGAAACGCCGAAGGGACTGGGTGCTGGATCGATGCAGGCTCTCTACGCACAGCTACTGGTGGGACTGATCAACGGCTCGTTCTACGCGCTGCTCAGTCTCGGGCTCGCCGTGATCTTCGGCATGCTCAACATCATCAATTTCGCCCATGGCGCGCTCTACATGATGGGCGCCTTCGTCGCCTATTTCCTCCTGAACATCGGCGGCATCAGTTACTGGTGGGCGCTGCTGCTGGCGCCTGTCATCGTCGGCATCTTCGGCATGATCCTGGAACGGACCATGCTGCAATGGTTGACCGGGCTCGATCACCTCTACGGCCTGCTGCTCACCTTCGGCATCGCGCTGATCGTGCAGGGCGTGTTCCAGAACTATTTCGGCTCGTCCGGCTTGCCTTATTCCATTCCGGACCAGCTCAAGGGCGGCGTGAATCTGGGCTTCATGTTCCTGCCGATCTATCGCGGCTGGGTCGTCATCTTCTCGCTGGTGGTGTGTCTGGCCACCTGGTTCCTGATCGAGAAGACGCGGCTTGGCGCCTACCTGCGCGCCGCCACTGAAAATCCGACGCTGGTGCGCGCCTTCGGCATCAACGTGCCGCGCATGATCACGCTCACCTACGGCCTCGGCGTCGGTCTTGCCGCGCTCGCGGGCGTGCTGTCGGCGCCGATCAACCAGGTGCGGCCGCTGATGGGCGCCGACCTCATCATCGTGGTGTTCGCGGTGGTGGTGATCGGCGGCATGGGATCGATCATGGGCTCCATCATCACCGGCTTTGCGCTCGGTGTGATCGAGGGCCTGACCAAATATTTCTACCCCGAGGCCTCCAACACCGTCGTGTTCGTGCTGATGGTGCTTGTGCTCCTGGTGAAGCCAACGGGATTGACGGGAAGGGCAGCCTGATATGACAGCCTTGACGGACGATACGCTGCCGGTCACCCCGCGCGCGATGCGTGACGAGATGATCTTGTTCGTGGTGATGGCGGTGCTGCTCGCGGCCGTGCCATTCAGCGGCATCTACCCCTTCTTCGTGATGCAGGCGCTGTGCTTCGCGCTGCTTGCCTGCGCCTTCAACCTTCTGATCGGCTATGGCGGCTTGCTGTCGTTCGGCCATGCGATGTTCATGGGCACGGCAGGCTATTGCAGTGCGCATGCGCTGAAGGTGTGGGCGCTGCCCCCGGAGCTCGGCGTCCTCGTCGGCATCGCCGCAGCGTTCGTGCTGTCGATCATCACGGGCTATATCTCGATCCGCCGCCAGGGCATCTATTTCTCGATGATCACGCTGGCGCTGTCGCAGCTCCTGTATTTCATCTACCTGCAGGCGCCTTTCACCCATGGCGAGGACGGCATCCAGGGCATTCCGCAGGGGCACATGTTCGGCGTGCTCGATTTGTCCAAGCCGACCGTGCTCTATTATGTCGTGCTCGTCGGCTTCCTCGCCGGCTTCCTGCTGATCTACCGCATCATCAACTCGCCCTTCGGCGAGGTCCTGAAGTCGATCCGCGAGAACGAGCCGCGTGCGATCTCGCTGGGCTACCGGACCGACCAGTACAAGTTCCTGGCGTTCGTCCTGTCGGGGACGCTGGCAGGTTTCGCCGGCGCACTGAAAGTGTTCGTGGCGCAGAACGCCTCGCTCACTGACGTGCACTGGTCGATGTCTGGCGAAGTCGTGCTGATGACGCTGGTCGGCGGTCTCGGCACCATCTTTGGTCCCGTGGTCGGCGCCTTCGTGATCATCGCCATGCAGCAATATCTGGCCGGCTTCGGCCAGTGGGTGACGGTGATCCAGGGCTCGATCTTCGTGATCTGCGTGCTCACCTTCCGCCGCGGCGTCATCGGTGAAATCGCGCATTACTTCCGACGATCGCTGTAACTCATTGATGTAACACAAGTTTCGTTGGCGCGCGAATCCGGTGGATGATCCGGCTCCGCAAGCGCCAGATGACACGCGCGCGACGCGAAAATGGTCTATGACGGTTTTGTGACGGCTCGTTCGGGCCTGCCCATTTCCATCAGGTAGACTATCCCCATGATGCGTTGGTTTCGCGCTTTCCTGCCCAAGGAAGAACGGTTTTTCGACCTGTTCGACCGCCATGCCCAGACCGTGATCCAGGGCGCAATCGCGCTCCAGGGCGTGCTGAACGGCGGCGAGGAGACGCCGGTCTATTGCCAGCGCGTCAGCCAGTTCGAGAACGACGCCGACAACATCACCCGCGAGGTGCTGACAGCGGTGCGCCGCACGTTCATCACGCCGTTCGACCGGGGCGACATCAAGAACCTCATCACCTCGCTGGACGATGCCATCGACCAGATGCAACAGACGGCCAAGGCCGTGATGCTGTTCGAGGTTCGCACCTTCGAGCCGCCGATGCGCGAGATCGGTGCGCTGCTGATCGAGTGCGCCAATCTGGTCGGCCGTGCGCTGCCGCTGATGCAGGAGATCGGCAAGAACGTGGCGATGCTGACCGCGATCACGGAGGAGCTGACCAAGCTCGAGGGCCGCGTCGACGATCTCCACGACATCGGCCTGAAGGAGCTGTTCCTCAAGCACCGCAACGGCAGCGCGATGGACTTCATCGTCGGCGTCGAGATCTACGATCACCTTGAAAAGGTGGCCGATCGCTTCGACGACGTCGCGAACGAGATCAACAGCATCGTCATCGAGCAAGTGTAGCGCATGATCCGGAAAAGTGTGCAGCGGTTTTCCTTCGCGACAAACGCGGAACGCGTTTGCGCGGAGATCATCCGCAAGGCTTAGAGTAGGGGCCACGCCGTGGATGCTGCGTTGGGTCTTCCCGTCCTGGTCGGCTTGGTTGCCGTCGCGCTGCTGTTCGATTTCCTGAACGGCCTGCACGACGCCGCCAATTCGATCGCGACCATCGTCTCGACTCGCGTGCTGCGGCCGCAATTCGCGGTGTTCTGGGCGGCGTTCTTCAATTTCGTCGCCTTCATGGTATTCGGCCTGCACGTCGCCCAGACCATCGGCACCGGCATCATCGATCCCGCCATTGTCGACGCCCAGGTGATCTTCGCGGCGCTGGTCGGCGCCATCGTCTGGAATCTCGTGACCTGGGCGCTCGGCATCCCATCGTCCTCGTCTCACGCCTTGATTGGCGGCTTATTCGGTGCTGGCGTGGCAAAGGCCGGGCTCTCGGCGGCGGTCTGGAGCGGATTGTCCAAAACGGTGATCGCGATCGTGCTGTCTCCGCTCGTCGGCTTCCTGCTTGCGATGATGCTGGTCGCGATCGTGTCGTGGCTTTCGGTGCGCTCGACGCCATTCGCGGTCGACCGCGCCTTTCGCATCCTGCAATTCGCCTCCGCCTCGCTCTATTCGCTCGGCCATGGCGGCAACGACGCGCAAAAGACCATGGGCATCATCGCCGTGCTGCTCTATTCGCAGGGCCAGCTCGGGAGCGAATTCTTCGTGCCGTTCTGGGTGGTACTGTCGTGCCAGGCGGCCATGGCGATGGGGACGCTGATGGGCGGCTGGCGCATCGTGCGTACGATGGGACTGCGGATTACAAAACTGACGCCGATGCAGGGCTTTTGCGCCGAGACTGGCGGCGCGGCGACCCTGTTCATGGCAACCTTCCTCGGGGTTCCCGTCTCGACCACCCACACCATCACCGGCGCCATCGTCGGCGTCGGGGCTGCCCGTCGGCTCTCGGCGGTGCGCTGGAATGTTGCGAGCTCGATCGTCTATGCCTGGGTCATCACGATGCCCGCCTCGGCAATCGTCGCGGCGCTGAGCTGGTGGGCGGTCCAGATCTTCAAGTAACGAGCTTCAGCCCGACGATGCCTGCCACGATCAGCCCGATGCTGGCGAGGCGAAGCGCTGTGGCCGGCTCGCCGAACAGGAAGATGCCGAGCGTGGCCGTGCCGACCGCGCCGATGCCGGTCCAGACCGCATAGGCAGTTCCGACGGGCAGGGACTTCAGAGCAATGCCGAGCAGGATCACGCTGCCGGCCATGGCCGCGAGCGTGATGACGGAGGGAACCAGCCTGGAAAAGCCCTCGGTATATTTCAGGCCAATCGCCCAGGTGATCTCGAGCAGGCCGGCGACGAACAGGACGCTCCAGGCCATGACAACCCTCCATTCAAGGCAGGGCCGTCCCCGCTAGGCTAATATGCTGGTGAACGGGGAGGTCGTCCTCCCCGGAAGCCGATATGGGGCTGGCCGAAGGGCTGTGCAATCACCAAATGAGGCTTGATCGCTCCCATTTTCCCTGCCAAACGCTCCCGCCATGTCCGACATTGCAGCCACCACAGCCGAATCGCCGGCCCGTTCCCCGCTTGCCGCAGAAGTGTCGCGGCGGCGCACCTTTGCGATCATCTCGCACCCGGACGCCGGCAAGACCACGCTGACCGAAAAGCTGCTGCTGTTCGGCGGCGCCATCAATCTCGCCGGTCAGGTCAAGGCCAAGGGCGAGCGGCGCAACACCCGTTCGGATTGGATGAAGATCGAGCGCGAGCGCGGCATCTCGGTCGTGACCTCGGTCATGACCTTCGAGTTCGAGGGCCTCGTGTTCAACCTGCTGGATACGCCAGGCCACGAGGACTTTTCGGAAGACACCTACCGCACGCTGACGGCGGTCGATTCCGCCGTCATGGTGATCGACGCCGCCAAGGGCATCGAGGCGCGCACGCGAAAACTGTTCGAGGTGTGTCGTCTGCGCGATATCCCGATCATCACCTTCATCAACAAGATGGACCGCGAGAGCCGCGACGTGTTCGAGCTGCTCGACGAGATCGAGAAGACGCTGGCGCTCGACACCACGCCGATGACCTGGCCGGTCGGCCGTGGCCGCGACTTCCTCGGCACCTATGACGTCATCAACGGCGGCGTGCGTCTGCTCGAAGGCGGCGGCGCCAAGACCGGTGCAGCGCAGCAGATCGAGATCGCCGAGCTTGCCAAGCTCAACGCCAATCTCGATGCCTCCGCGGTGAAAGACGAACTCGAGCTCGTCACCGAGGCCTCAAAACCGTTCGAGCTCGAGGCATTCCGCGAGGGCCATCTGACGCCGGTCTATTTCGGTAGCGCGCTGCGCAATTTCGGCGTCGGCGACCTGCTCGAAGGTCTTGGCAAGTTCGCTCCCGAGCCGCGCGCTCAGGACAGCGACCAACGCAAGGTCGAAGCCACCGATCCGCGCATGAGCGCGTTCGTGTTCAAGATCCAGGCGAACATGGATCCGAACCACCGCGACCGCATCGCGTTCGCGCGCCTTTGCTCCGGCAAGCTCAGCCGCGGCATGAAGGCGAAGCTGGTACGCACCGGCAAGAGCATGCCGCTGTCGAGCCCTCAATTCTTCTTCGCACAGGACCGTTCGGTGGCGGACGAGGCCTTTGCCGGCGACGTCGTCGGCATTCCCAATCACGGCACGCTGCGCATCGGCGACACGCTGACCGAAGGCGAGGACTTCAATTTCGTCGGCGTGCCGAGCTTCGCGCCGGAAATCGTCCGCCGCGTCCGTCTGACCGACGCGATGAAGGCGAAGAAGCTGAAGGAAGCCCTTCAGCAGATGTCGGAAGAGGGCGTCGTGCAGGTGTTCCGTCCGCGCGACGGGGCCCCGGCGCTGGTCGGCGTGGTCGGCGCACTGCAGCTCGACGTGCTCAAGGCACGGCTCGAAGCAGAATATTCGCTGCCGGTCGAGTTCGAAGTGAGCGAGTTCCAGCTCGCGCGCTGGATCTCCTCGGAGGATCGCAAGAAGCTCGATACCTTCGTTGCCGCCAACACCTCCAGCATCGCCGATGACGTCGACGGCGATCCCGTGTACCTGGCCCGGAACGAGTTCTATCTCGGCTACACCAAAGAGCGCGCCGAAGGCATCGAGTTCACCAACGTCAAGGACGTCAAGAAGAAGGGCTAGGGGCTCGTGCTGCCTACCGCCCTTAGGCTCTGCGGCCACACCCTCCGCTGTCATGCCCCGGCTTGGCAAGCCGGGCGACGACAGCGTACCTGAACGCGAGCATGTGAACGCCCGCAGGGTTGACGCGTTCATTGAGGATGCCACGTTTGTTCGCGTGACATCGCGGGCTCAAAGCATGTGGCGCGGCATTCTCGTTTTCACGTTGTTGGCGATCTCGACCGTTGCCTCCAACGCGCAGCGTCGCCAGATCAATCCAATCCCGTTTGCGCATGAGCCGTGCAGTGTGCTCGATGGTCGGCCTTGCACGCCGTCCTATTGCAGTCCGCTCGAGCCCGGCCCCTGCATTCCCGAGATCGACTATCCCTACGGCGAGAACCTTCAGCTCACGATCGAGAGCGTGCCGGCGGAGGCTGATCGGGCCAAGTATCAAAAGCCGGATCACGATCTCGATACGATCGGCGACCTCTTTGCCGAACTGCGCACGTGCTGGTCGCCGCCGTCCGACAATGTGCGCGCAGGCATGCAGATGGCTGTTCGCTTCAGCTTCAATAAAGCCGGCGGCCTGGTCGGCCCGCCGCGGCTGACTTTTGCGACTGCGGGCGTCCCCGCCGATATCAGAACCACTTACCTCAACGCGATCAATTCGTCTCTGAACGCCTGTCTGCCGCTGAAGTTCACCAGCGGCCTCGGCGGTGCTCTAGCCGGACGACCAATTGCGATCCGCTATGTCGACAATCGCGAGCCCGGAAAGTAGCGCATCAGTTGCGACCGGCGGCCAATCGATGATACCTCAGAGGCGGGGCGCTGGTTCAAGGGGAGGATGTCGTGGGTCTGTTGGTCATGATCCTGGGGCTGGTGCTGTTTTTCGCCGCCCATATTTTCACAACGAAGCGGGACGCACGCGCACAGGCGATCGCGCGCCTGGGTGAGGGGACCTACAAGATCCTCTATTCGGTCGTCTCGCTTGCAGGGCTGGCGCTGATCGTCTGGGGCTTTGCCCACTATCGCGCGACCGGCTGGATCGACGTTTGGTATCCGCCAAAGGCGATGAAGCACATCACGGTCGCGCTGATGCTGCCTGCCGTCATCCTCGTGGTCGCCTCCTACCTGCGAGGGCGCATCTATGCGACGCTGAAGCATCCGATGCTCGCCGGCGTGAAGCTTTGGGCGTTTGCGCATCTGCTCGCCAACGGCGATCTCGGCTCCATCATCCTGTTCGGCTCGTTTCTCGGCTGGGGCGTGTATGACCGCATTTCGCTGAAACATCGCACCGACAGCGGTGGCCCGCCGATCCCGGTGGGCGGCGTCACCAACGATCTGATTGCGATCGCAGTCGGCATCGTCGCCTATCTGGCGCTGGCGTTTGCATTCCATCCTGTCGTGATCGGCGTTCCCGTGATGGGCGGTTAACCGATCAGCGCAACATATCACCTCCGTGCTGATGCGCGGAGTGTGACAAAAGCAACAAGACGAGGGCTCTCCGATGGACTGGTCACGATCTCAGATTCCGCCGATGCGGTCCGAGGCGCGCTTTGGTGATCGGGTGGTGCCGGCCTTCGTCGATCGGCCTTCGAGCTTGTGGGCCATGATAGCGGAGGCCGCCGCGCGCAATGGCGACGGCGAGGCGCTGGTCTGCGGCAATGTCCGGCTGAGCTGGCGGCAAACGGTGGAGCAGGCCGTGCGGATTGCATCGGGCTTTCGCAAGCTCGGCCTGCAACGCGGTGACCGGGTTGCGATCCTGCTCGGCAACCGCATCGAATTTCCGTTGCTGCTGTTCGCTGCCGCGCATGAGGGGCTGGTTACGGTGTTGCTCAGCACGCGCCAGCAGAAACCAGAGATCGCTTATGTGCTCGCCGATTGCGGCGCCAAGATCCTGATCCACGAGGCGGCACTCGCTGAACGGCTGCCGGATGCGCGCGATGTTCCTGACGTGATGCACCGTATTGCCGTCGATGACGACGCGAAGCTTTCGCGCTTCTCGGTGCTGGCGGACAACGCGCCGGCGCCAACGCCGATCGAGACGAACGAGGAAGACACCGCGATGATCCTCTACACCTCGGGCACGACGGGCAAGCCGAAGGGCGCGATGCTGGCCCATTGCAATATCGTGCATTCCTCGATGGTGTTCGTGTCCTGCCTGGAATTGACGGCGTCCGACCGCTCGATAGCAGCCGTCCCACTTGGTCACGTCACCGGCGTCGTCGCCAACATCACCACGATGATCTGCTGCGGCGGCGCGCTGATCATCATGCCGGAATTCAAAGCGGCCGATTACCTCAAGCTCGCGGCGCGCGAGCGCGTCACCTATACGGTGATGGTGCCGGCGATGTACAATCTCTGCCTGCTGCGGCCCGATTTCGATAGCTATGATCTCTCGAGTTGGCGCATCGGCGGCTTCGGGGGCGCGCCGATGCCGGTCGCGACGATCGAGAAGCTGAAGGCAACGATTCCCGGCCTGAAGCTCGCAAATTGCTACGGCGCGACCGAGACGACGTCGCCGTCCACCATCATGCCGGGCGAGCTGACGGCAAGCCATATCGACAGCGTCGGCCTGCCGTGTCCGGGGGCGCGGATCATTGCTATGGGGACGGATGGCCGCGAACTTCCACCCGGCGAGATCGGCGAACTCTGGATTCAGAGCGCCTCCGTCATCAAGGGCTACTGGAACAACCCGAAAGCGACGGCCGAGAGCTTTACCGCCGGCTTTTGGCATTCCGGCGATCTCGGCTCGATCGATCTCGATGGGTTCGTCCGCGTGTTCGACCGCCAGAAGGACATGATCAATCGCGGTGGCCTCAAGATCTACTCGGCCGAGGTCGAATCGGTGCTGGCCGGTCATCCCGCCGTGGTCGAGAGTGCGATCATCGCAAAGCCATGCCCGGTGCTGGGCGAGCGGGTCCACGCGGTCGTGGTCACGCGGGCGCAGGTCGGCAGCGACGACTTGCGGGCCTGGTGCGCCGAGCGACTGTCCGATTACAAGGTGCCGGAGACAATGGTGATCACCGCCGATCCCCTGCCGCGCAACGCCAACGGCAAGGTCCTGAAGCGACAGTTGCGGGAGCTCTGGTAGGGACCTCCCGCATCTCCGGACTATCCCGGATCGCGCGTTAACGCCTTGATCGGCCTTGCTTTGCCTTGCCACCGCCATATCGTTAGGGTATCGCCGCCGCCAAGTGGGGACGGGCTTTCGACGCGCGCGATCTAGCGCGCGCTCCCGGCCGGGCATGGGATTACCTTAAGTGTCTGAATTATTTGACGAAGTCGACGAGGAAGTACGTCGCGAACAGCTCAAAAAGCTGTGGGACAAATATTCGCTCTACTTCATCGCCCTGATGGTGCTGATCGTGGCCGCCGTGGGCGGCTGGCGCGGCTACCAGTACCTGGAGGCCAAGAAGGCCGCCGAGGCGGGCGCCACCTTCGAAAAGGCCGTCGAGCTGTCGGAGCAGGGCAAGCACGCGGAGGCTGAAACAGCTTTCGCCGATCTTGCCGCCAAGGCCCCGTCTGGCTATCGCATCCTGTCGCGGCTGCGTGCCGCAGCAGAGGTGTCGGCTCGCGATCCCAAGGCCGCGGCAAAGATGTTCGACGACATCGTCGCCGACCGCAGCGTCGGCAGCGAGTGGCAGGATTTGGCGAAGATCCGCGCGGCGAGCCTGCTGGTGGACAGCGCGAGCTACGCCGACATCCAGCAGCGGCTGGAAACGTCCGCCGAGCCCAAGTCGACCTTCCGCCACAGCGCCCGCGAGTTGCTGGCGCTGTCGGCCTGGCGCAACAACGATATGACCGCCGCCCGCAAATGGGTCGACGCGATCGCCGAGGACGGCGAAACGCCTCCTAGCCTGCGCTCGCGCGCCGAGGCGCTCCAGGCCCTGCTGCCGCCCGTCGCCAAGAGCTGACGGTCCTGAGAGCTGACTGAGACGAGATATCGATATGCGCCGCACGCCACGTTTGATTGCAGCCGCCGTCCTGATCGCCTTCACGGGCGTCCTGGGCGGCTGCTCCAGCGGCGGATTCGATCCGAGCGACCTGATGGACTTCCTCGACACCAAGAAGAAGCTGCCGGGCGAGCGCAAGCCTGTTTTCCCCGAGGGCGTGCCGGGCCTCGAGCAGGGCGTGCCGAAGGAGATGTACAAGGGCGCGCAGCAACAGCAGGACGCGCCGGCCGTCGCGGCGCTGCCGGCTGAGCCGCCGCCCGCCGAGCCCGCCAAATCGTCAAAATCGGCCAGGGGCAAGAAGACGAGGCAACCGGCCCCCACCGCTGCTGCACCGGCTCAAGCGCCGGCCGGCGAGGTCGACGGCGAGGCTCAGCCCGAGGCGGCACCGGCCGCCCCGCCGCCCAAGCACAAGATCGTTCGCAAACGCACCACCGCGCCGCCGCCGGACCAGCAATCCACTCAGCAGCCGGCGCAACCGGCGCAGCAGACCACCCAGCAACAGCAGACGCAGGGAGCCTTCCCGGCGCCGATGCCCAGCGGCAGTTTCTCGCGCTGATATTTTTCACCGAATTGACAGGCGCAGCCTCCGCGGCGCACGAATGACCAATGTCCTTTACGATCGCCATTATCGGCCGGCCCAATGTCGGCAAGTCGACGCTGTTCAACCGCCTGGTCGGGCAGAAGCTCGCGCTGGTCGATGACCTGCCGGGCGTCACCCGCGACCGACGCGAGGGTGAGGCCAGGCTCGGCGATCTCGAATTCACCATCATCGATACCGCCGGTCTCGATGAGGGCGCCAAGGGCTCGCTGACTGCGCGCATGCAGGAGCAGACCGAGGCCGCGATCGCGCAGGCCGATGCCCTGTTCTTCGTGATCGATGCCCGCATCGGCCTCACGCCGACGGACCGCGCCTTCGCCGATTTCGCCCGCAAGGCCGACAAGCCGGTGCTGCTGGTCGCCAACAAGAGCGAAGGCAAGCATGGCGATGCCGGCGCCATGGAATCCTTCGCGCTTGGCCTCGGCGATCCCATCCAGATTTCCGCCGAGCATGGCGAAGGCATGGGCGAGCTCTACGACGCGCTTGCCAAGCTGATGCCGGAGCCTGTCGAGGAGGATGAGGCCGAGGACGACGAGCCGATCTCCGAGGAAGAGGCTGCAACGCGCCCGATCCGGGTGGCCATCGTCGGCCGTCCCAATGCCGGCAAGTCGACGCTGATCAACCATCTGCTCGGCGAAGAGCGCCTGCTGACGAGCCCGGAAGCCGGCACCACGCGCGATTCCATCGCAGTCGAGATCAACTGGAAGGGCCGCGAGTTTCGGGTGTTCGACACCGCAGGTCTTCGCCGGCGCTCGCGCATCGAGGAGAAGCTGGAGAAGCTCTCGGTCGCCGATGCACTGCGTGCGGTGCGCTTCGCCGAAGTCGTCGTGATGATGATGGATTCGCAGAATCGCTTCGAGGAGCAGGATCTGCGCATCGCCGATCTGATCGAGCGCGAGGGCCGCGCGGTCGTGCTTGCCGTCAACAAATGGGACCTGATGGAAACCAAGGGCGGCGGCGCGATTTCGGGGCTGCGCCGCGATGCCGACCATTTGCTGCCGCAGCTCAAGGGCGTGCCGATCGTCGCCGTCTCCGGCCTGATGGGCGAGGGCATTGATCGCCTGATGCAGGCGATCCAGGACGCCTACGCGCTCTGGAACCGGCGCGTGCCGACGTCAGCGCTCAATCGCTGGTTCGAGCAGGCGGTCCAGGCCAATCCGCCGCCGGCCGTCTCAGGACGCCGGCTGAAGCTGAACTACATCACCCAGACCAAGGCGCGCCCGCCGAGCTTTGTCTTGTTCTGCTCGCGCGCGGACGCGGTGCCGCAGTCTTATTTGCGCTACCTCATCAACTCGATGCGTGAGGCCTTCGATCTGCCGGGCACGCCGGTGCGCATTACCCTGCGCGAGAAGGCCAATCCGTTCGCCCACAAGCGCAAGCGGCCGTCGTGAGCGGCGATGCCGGCGAGGCGATAGCGCAAGGCGCTGCGCCGATCCGGCGCGGGGCCGCCGCCTTCATCTTCGTCACCATCCTGCTCGACATGCTCGCGCTCGGGGTGATCATGCCGATCTTGCCCAAGCTGATCGGGAGTTTTGTCGGCAACGACACCGCGCATGCGGCCCGCATCTTCGGCCTGTTCGGCACCGCATGGGCGCTGATGCAATTCGTGTTCTCGCCCCTGCTCGGCGCGCTGTCGGATCGTTTCGGCCGCCGGCCGGTGGTGCTGCTGTCGAATTTCGGGCTTGCCGCCGACTACGTGTTGATGGCGCTGGCGCCGTCGTTGAACTGGCTGTTCGTCGGTCGCGTGATCTCAGGCATCACCTCGGCCAGCATCTCGACCGCCTTTGCCTATATCGCCGACATCACGCCGCCGGAGCGGCGCGCTGCGGTCTTTGGCAAGATCGGTGCGGCATTCGGCGCCGGCTTCATTCTCGGCCCGGCGCTGGGCGGTCTGCTCGGCGATATCGATCCGCGACTGCCGTTCTGGGCATCGGCCGCTCTCAGCCTTGCCAATGCGCTCTATGGGGTGTTCGTCCTGCCGGAATCGCTGGCCCCCGACAAACGCGCGCCGTTCCGCTGGACCAGCGCCAATCCGATCGGTGCGCTTCATCTGCTGCGCTCCAGCGCGGCGCTGGCGGCGTTATCGGTCGTCAACTTCATCGCGCAGGTCGCGCATGTCGTGCTGCCCTCGACCTTCGTGCTCTATGCGACCTATCGCTATGGCTGGGATTCCAAGACGGTGGGACTGACGCTCGCGATGGTCGGCATCTGCGCCATGGTGGTGCAGGGGCTCGCGATCGGCCCGATCGTGCGCGTGCTGGGCGAGCGCAACGCGTTGCTGCTTGGCCTGTGCTGTGGCGCGCTCGGCTTTATCGTTCTCGGCACCGCGCCGACCGGGCCGCTCTCCTGGATCGGTATTCCGATTCTGGCGCTGTGGGGCATCTCGGGAGCCGCGTCTCAAGCGTTGATGACGCGGCTGGTGGCGCCCGATCAGCAGGGCCAGTTGCAGGGCGCGACTTCGAGCGTGCAGAGCGTGTCACAGCTCGTCGGCCCGTTCCTGTTCACGCTGACGTTTTCCTATTTCATCGGCGCCGGCGCGCCGCTGCATCTGCCCGGCGCACCGTTCTTGCTTGCCGCAGCCTTGATGGTGGTGTGCGTGGCGATCGCTGTGCGGACCCTCGCGACCGCAAAGACGGTCCCGTAGAGTGGGCAAAGGCGCCCTTGCGCCGTGCCCACGATCTCTCTCGATCAGGTAAAATGCGTGGGCACGCTTCGCTTTGCCCACCTACGGCAGTCTCGTTCCGGGCTAGGAACGAGAATGCCCGGGACTAGCCCGGGCATGACGTCGTGGAGTTAGAGACCCTTACGCGCTTACTTCTTCACCAGCGGACATTCGCTGTCCTTGAGCGGCCTTGCGGCGTCTTCCGCAGAAATGGTCGAGACCAGCTTGTAATAGTCCCAAGGGCCCTTCGACTCTTCAGGCTTCTTCACCTCGAACAGATAGGCCGGGATGATGCGGCGGCCGTCCTCGCGAAGCGGGCCCTTGCCGAACAGCGGGTCGTCGGTCGGGATTTCTTTCATCTTGGCGACGACCTTGGCGCCGTCATGCGGATTGCCGCCGAGCGCCTCGAGCGCCTTGAGGTAATGAATCACGCCGGCATAGTTGCCGGCCTGGGTCATCGACGGCATTGCCTTGTTGGCCGTCTTTTCCTGGAAACGCTTCGACCAGGCGCGCGTGGCATCGTTGAGGTCCCAGTAGAAGGATTCCGTGAAGGTCAGGCCGTGCGCGGTCTTGAGGCCGAGCGAGTGGACGTCGTTGATGAACAGCAGCAGCGCTGCGAGCTTCTGGCCGCCCTCGACGATGCCGAATTCCGCCGCCTGCTTGATCGAGTTGGTGGTGTCGCCGCCGGCGTTGGCAAGCCCGACGATCTTTGCCTTCGAGTTCTGCGCCTGGAGCAGGAAGGATGAGAAGTCGGAGGTGTTGAGCGGATGCTTGACGCCGCCGAGCACCTTGCCGCCATTCGCGGTCACGACCGCGCTGGTGTCGCGCTCGAGCGCCGCACCGAAGGCGTAGTCGGCGGTCAGGAAGAACCAGCTGTCACCACCGGCCTTGGTCAGCGCCTTGCCGGTGCCGGTGGCGAGCATGTAGGTGTCGTAAGTATAGGAGATGGTGTTGGCGTTGCAGGCCTTGCCGGTGAGGTCGGCGCTGGCGCCGCCATTGTTGAGCAGGACGACGTTCTTTTCCTTGGCGACGTTGCTGACCGCCAGCGCCACGCCCGAGTTCGGCGTGTCCGTGATCATGTCGACCTTCTGGGTGTCGATCCACTGCCGCGCGATGTTGACGCCGACATCAGGCTTGTTCTGGTGGTCGCCGCTGACGACCTCGATTTTCCAACCCTTGGCAGCCAGACCGGAATCCTCGACCGCCATCTTGACCGCCACCACGGAGCCGGGACCGCCGATGTCGGCGTAGAGGCTGGACATGTCGTTGAGCACGCCGATCGTGACGGTCTTGTCTTGAGCGGAAGCGGGTGATGCAAATCCGAAAGCGGCGGCACAGGCCAGAAGGGCCGCAGAGCGGCGCGCGAACATCGTCATAAAAGGTTTCCTCCATTGTCAAATATGCGGACGGCTCTCTTGCGGAGCCTCGGTCCGGCAAATTCCGTAGCCTGTCCCAGGGACGGCGGCAATGCACCTTAAGCCGGATCATGCTGCGTCGTAGCGTCATCCGTCGGTTAACTTTTGGGCAAGATGCGTTGAGACGCTATTTCAGCGCTCGGGCAGTCTGGATCCCGGCGAGGCGCGGCAGCCAATCAGGCCGGCGCGCGGAAGCTCATCAGGCTGCGCGTCTTGTAGTCGTAGAACTTGCCGGTCTCGGTCCAGTCGGGCGCGCACATCGGAACGATGAATTCGGCGACTTGCTCGGGCGTGTCGAGCGTCGCGGGATCTTCGCCCGGCATCAGGGTGGCGCGCATGCGGGTGCGGACCGGGCCCGGGTTGAATAAATTGACGCGGATGGCCGTATTCGCGGTCTCCTGCGCCCAGGCGCGCGCCAGCGTCTCCAGCGCGGCCTTGGAGGCGGCATAGGGGCTGACATAGGCGGTCGCCATGTTGGCGGCGCCCGAGGTGATGAACACGGCGCGGCCGGCATCGGACTGCTTCAGCAGCGGCTCCATGCAGCGGATCAGCTGGAAGTTCGCGGAGACGTTGACGGCCATCACGTCGTTGAACGTCTTCAGCTCGATATGGCCGATCGGTGAGGAGGGGCCGAGCACGCCGGCATTGCCGACGAGGATGTCGAGCTTGCCGTAGCGCTCGTGCAGGCCCGCGCCGAGCCGCGCGATGCCGTCGGTATCTGTGAGGTTGAGTGGTACCAGCGTGGCGCTGCCGCCTACTTTCCGGATCTCGTCGTCGAGCTCCTCGAGGCCGCCTTGCGTGCGCGCGGTGGCAACGATATGCGCGCCGGCCTTGGCGAGCACGAGCGCCGTGGCAAAGCCGATACCGCGCGAGGCGCCGGTGACGAGAGCGATGCGACTGGCGAGGGGTTTTGTCATGTCCGTGTATCCACGTCTTCGCGACGGGTTTTACAGACATGGGTCACCGAGACAAGCCCGGTATGACGCAATTATTGCCTCCGCGCCTTAGCGGTCGCGGGTCAATTGCTTATTATCGTCGTTCGAGCCGCTTTCCGAGTTTTTGGGCGTGACCTTCATGCCCTGGACGAACGCGAAGACGATGAAGCCGACCAAAAGCACCCCGCAAAGAATGGCGATGATCGTCTGCATCGGCGCCGCTTCGTCGTCAGCTCGCCTCCGCCAGCAGCGACAGCTGCCGCGGCTGCGGCTCGATCTGGGTCTGGTCGGTGAGGTGGGTCGGATAGACACCGGTGAAGCAGTGATCCGCAAACTTCGGATTGGCGGGGTCGCGGCCGGGCTCGCCCATCGCGCGGTACATGCCGTCGATCGACAGGAAGGCGAGTGAGTCCGCGCCGATCAGCTCGCGCATCTCCTCCAGCGAATGCGTCGCGGCCAGGAGACCGCCGCGGTCGGGCAGGTCGATGCCGTAATAGTCGGGATAGAGGATCGGCGGCGAGGCGAGGCGGAAGTGCACCTCCTTGGCGCCGGCATCGCGCATCATGCGCACGATCTTCTTCGACGTGGTGCCGCGCACCAGGGAGTCGTCGATCAGGATGATGCGCTTGCCTTCGATCGCGGCGCGGTTGGCCGAGTGCTTCATGCGCACGCCGGATTCGCGGATCGCCTGCGTCGGCTGGATGAAGGTGCGGCCGACATAGTGGTTGCGGATGATGCCGAGCTCGAACGGCACGCCCGAATGCTGGCTGTAGCCGACCGCCGCGGGCACGCCGGAATCCGGCACCGGCACCACGACGTCGACAGGCACATGGCTCTCGCGCGCGAGCTGCGCGCCGAAGGCCTTGCGCACTTCGTAGACCGAGCGGCCGTGGACGATGGAATCCGGACGCGAGAAGTAGATGTATTCGAAGATGCAGGGGCGCGGCGCCATCGGCGGGAACGGCTTGTGGATGTCCTGGCCGTTCTCGTCGAACACGATGACTTCGCCGGGCTCGATGTCGCGCACGAAGCGCGCGCCGATGATGTCGAGCGCGCAGGTCTCCGACGTCAGGATCGGGCAGCCGTCGAGATCGCCCAGCACTAGCGGGCGGATGCCACGCGGATCGCGCGCGCCGACCAGCTTCTTGTTGGTGAGCGAGACCAGCGCATAGGCGCCTTCGATCTCACGCAGCGCGTCGATATAGCGCTCGATGAAGCGGCTGCGCCTCGAGCGCGCCACCAGGTGCAGGATCACCTCGGTGTCGGAGGTCGACTGCATCATCGCGCCGCTTCTGACGAGTTCGCGGCGCAGCGTCAGGCCGTTGGAGAGGTTGCCGTTGTGAGCGACCGCGAGGCCGCCGGCATTGAGCTCGGCGAACAGCGGCTGGACGTTGCGCAGAATGGTGGCGCCGGTCGTGGCGTAGCGGACGTGACCGACCGCCATGGTGCCGGGGAGGCGATCGATCACCTCGCGGCGGGAGAAGGTGTCACCGACGAGGCCGAGGCGGCGTTCACTGTGGAAGCGGCTGCCGTCGTAGGAGACGATGCCGGCTGCTTCCTGGCCGCGATGCTGAAGGGCGTGGAGACCAAGCGCCGTGATGGCGGCGGCTTCAGGATGTCCGTAGATGCCGAATACGCCGCATTCCTCGCGGACCGTATCTCCGTCCAGGTCGTCCTGAAGCTCTAGCGCGGCGGAGCCGGGATCGAGTTCAGTGTGGGCGTCCTGGTCAGGGTGTCGCATCTCGTCCGCGCCTCTCTTTAGGGCTAAAATCAACGCGCCGCAGGTTTCTCGATCAGCTTCTTCAGGCTGTCACGAGCCGGTTTGCTGTAGCCGTCGCCACTGCCCGAAGGCTGCTGCTCGGTATCAGCTTGATCATCATCTGGTTTGTTTTTCTTGAATCTCTTCAAGATGGTGTTCTCGGGGTCGTCCGGCAAGAGGGACATCAGCCAATCCCCGGTTCCCTGGAGCACCACGCGGGATTTGGCCCCTGAGACCCAGTCCGGGCGCTGCTTGTCCGGCACCAGCCAGGTGAAGAACAGGAAGGCGACCACGACGATCAAGAGCCCGCGAGCCAGGCCAAACAGGAAGCCGAGGGTGCGGTCCAGCGCGCCGATGCGCGAATCCAGGATCATGTCGGAGATCCGGACCGTGATCACGGAGACCACGACCAGGGTACCGACGAACACGCCGGCGACCACCACCACGCTCGCGACGGTGTCGTTGTTGAAATAGGTCTTGGCGGTCGGCAGCAGCTTGGAAAACGAGTACAGCGTCACGATCGCCGCCGTGCCCCAGGCTGCGATCGAGAGGATCTCGCGCATGAAGCCGCGGACCATGGCGAGCAGGCCCGAGATCAGCATCACACCGAGCAGGATCAGGTCGAGGAGTGTAACTGGCATCGGCTGGTCTGGTCCGCTCGTACGCTCAAAGGGTGCTCAGCGAATCGGTGTTTGGCCGCCGCCCTAACTGAAGGCCAGACGACGTTCCCGGCAAGGCCGCAACCACGCAATCCATGCTGCTTTTGTGACGGCTGTATAGCGGTGGGGGCGCTTGGCGTCACCTCCAGCTACCCCTCTCCACGGCGGAATCTTGCCGGTGTGGCATTTTTCTCCGCTGGCGGGGGTGAGTCGCCGCGGCGGGAGCCCTTGGCGGCGATCTCTGCAACCAGTGTCGTCAGGCTGTTCACCGCGTTCAGGGTCAGTCCCGCATCACCGCCGGCATCGCCGCCGCGGGCCGATTCGGGCAGCACGGCGCGCTTGAAGCCCAGCTTGGCTGCTTCCTTGAGCCTGGCCGGGGTCTGCGCCACCGGGCGGATGACGCCGGAGAGCGAGATCTCGCCGAAATAAACGACATCGGTGGGTAACTGCGCATTAACCAGGGACGACACCAGCGCGGCGGCCGCGGCCATATCAGCTGCCGGCTCGTGGATGCGCAGACCACCCGCGACATTCAGATAGACATCGTGGCCGGACAGCTTGACCCCGCAATGGGCCTCCAGCACCGCCAGCACCATCGAGAGCCGGCTCTGATCCCAGCCGACCACGGCCCGACGCGGGGTGCCGAGCGAGGTCGGCGCCACCAGCGCCTGCAACTCGACCAGAACGGGCCGCGTGCCCTCGATGCCCGCAAAGACTGCGGTGCCGGGGGTGCCGAGATCGCGCTCGGACAGGAACAGCTCGGAGGGATTGGTGACCTCGCGCAAGCCGAGCCCCGTCATCTCGAACACGCCGATCTCGTCGGTCGGGCCGAAGCGGTTCTTGACGGCGCGCAGGATGCGAAACTGCTGCGAGCCTTCGCCCTCGAAGGACATCACGGCATCGACCATGTGCTCGACGACGCGGGGGCCGGCGATCTGACCGTCCTTGGTGACGTGACCGACCAGAATGATGGCAGCGCCCGACTTCTTGGCGAAACGAATGAGCGCCTGCGCCGACGCGCGCACCTGCGTGACCGTGCCGGGGGCGGATTCCACTGTGTCGGTCCACATGGTCTGGATCGAGTCGATCACGATCAGCCGCGGCACCGCGCCTTCGGACAGGGTCGAGATGATATCTTCCACCGACGTCTCGGCCGCGAGCTGCACCGGCGCGTCCGACAGACCAAGCCGCTCGGCGCGTAAGCGCACCTGGGCGATGGCTTCTTCGCCGGAGATGTAGACGATGCGGTGGCCGGCGCGCGCCATCATGCTGGTCGCCTGCGTCAGCAGCGTCGACTTGCCGATGCCGGGATCGCCGCCGACGAGCAGTACGGATCCGCGCACAAAACCGCCGCCGGTGACGCGGTCGAGTTCGGTCATGCCCGAGGACATGCGAGGCGCATCCGGGCTTTTGCCGGCCAGGCTCTCAAGCGCAAAGGTTCGGCCCTTGCGCTTGGAGCGGATCGAGACCGGCACGCTACCGCTGGTGTCTTCCTCGGCGAGCGTATTCCACTCGCCGCAGGACTCGCACTTGCCCTGCCAGCGGTTGTAGGCCGCGCCGCAGTTCTGGCAGACGAAGGAAAGCGTGTTCTTGGCCATGGGTATGGTGAGTCGGAGGTTACAAAATGCGCTGATAGCACGGAACGGTGGGCGGCGCGGGCGTCCGTGAGCCCTTCCATGAACCCAATTCCGCGCGGCCGATACACCCTTTGTTAGCACTACGCCGCCGCATCATACCGGACTTTGCCAAATGTTAGCGGACGCGGGTCCAGTTTCGGAACCAAGACGGGGTGACGAAACAAATGACGATAATCTTGCGCATATGGCTCGCAGTGAGCATTGCCTGCGGCATTCTTGCGCCAGCCGGCTCCGCTGTTGCGGCCGATGCAAAACCGCTCAACATCGTCTTCGTGAGCCCGGGCAAGACCGGCGAGGTCTATTGGGACATGGTCGCCCAGACCATGCAGGCCGCCGGCCGCAAGCTTAACGCCAGGGTCGAGGTGCTGACCAGCGAGCGCAACTACCGGACCATGCAGGAGCTCGGTCTCGGTGTGGTCGCACGCGCCGATAAGCCCGACTTCCTCATTCTCTCGAACGAAGAGTCCGCCGCCGTTCCGATCCTGGAGGCCGCAGAGGCCGCGGGCATCAAGACGCTGTTGCTGTCGAATTCGTTGATCGGCGAGGATGCGAAACGTCTTGGACCGCCGCGCCACATTCTCAAGAATTGGCTCGGGGACATCACGACCGATCTGGCGACCGCAGGCGCGCGGATGGCGAATGCACTTATCGGCGCGGCCCGCAACGAAAAATGGCAAAGCCCCGACGGCAAGATCCATCTTCTCGCGATCGGCGGCGACGAGATCACGCCAGCTTCGATCGCCCGCAATGCCGGCCTCCAACTCGCGGTCGCAGCCGCGCCTGACGTGGTGCTGGATCGGATGCTGTTCGCGAACTGGACGCAGTCCGAAGCGGAGCAGGTCGCGGCCAATTATCTCGGCTGGGCGCAGCGCAAGGGCATTCGTCCCGCGGGGATCTGGGCCGGCAACGACCCGATGGCGCTGGGCGCGCTCAAGGCTGTCGCGGCCGCCGGCATCACACCGGGTGAGGCGATCCAGGTGGTCGGCCTCAACTGGTCGGAGGACGCGCTGCGCGAAATCAAGGCCGGCCGCCTGCTGCTGACCGATGGCGGCCACTTCCTGCTTGGCGGCTGGTCGATCGTGCTGCTCCGCGACTTTGCCGACGGTTGCGATTTCGCGGCCACCTCGCCGCATGTCGAGGTCAAGACGTCGGCGATCACGCGCGACAATCTCGCCTCCGTCGCTACGCTGATCGCCACTCATGCCTTCGACCAGATCGATTTTGCGCAGTTCAGGGCCAAGGCAGGACATTGTGGCCAATACGACTTCTCTGTGGAGGCTCTGATCTCCTCAATATCGCCTCCAGGCGGCGCCGGCGAATGATGCGGGACGCTGACGGGATGAACGGTTCGAGCAAGCCGGCACCATCGCGCTCGGTCGTTCGCGCGATGATCTGGGCGACCGTGCCCGTGCTGCTGCTGGTGCAGCTGCTCGCTTCGGCCGGCGTCGAGGTCTCGAGCTTCTGGTCGCAGATCAGGCAGCTCGATGCACGCATTGCCCGCGTTGCCGAGAGCCGCGCCGAGCTGATCGCCGAGCCGCTCTGGAAGATGCGCTACGACCGGGTCACAGGCGTGCTCAACGAGATCATGCACGACGAAACCATCGCGGCGGCCGCCGTCTACGACGACACCGGCGTCGTGGTCGCCCGCGTGGTGGCGCGGCCCGAGGTACAGGCGCTCACGGAAGTCTCGCGCCCGATCAACTACAGCAACGGCAACATGGCCGTTCAGGCCGGTCGCATCGCGATCGCCTATTCCTACGCGACCCTCTATATGGACGCCGGCAGCAGGCTGGGGCTGCTTCTCGTCGTCGGTCTGCTCGCAACGCTTGCGACCGTGATCGCGATGCGGATCTCCGCCAACATCTTCATCGGCAAGCCGCTGGCTGCGATGATGTCGGCGATCCAGCGCAGCAAGCAGGACAGCCGCGCTTATCCAGCCGATGTCAAATCGTCCAACGAATTCGGCCAGCTCGCGATCGCCTTCAACGCGATGCAGCATACGACCTCGGGCGCGCTCGACCGGCTCGGCCACATGGCCTCGCACGATCCGCTCACGGGGCTGCCCAACCGCCGCACCCTGTCCGAGCGCCTGGCGACGTTGAGCCGGGATGCCGGCTCTCAGGACGCGCTGATCGCGTTCTGCTTCATCGATCTCGATGATTTCAAGGGCATCAACGACACCTTTGGTCACGACGCCGGCGACAAATTCCTGGTCCATATCTCGGAGCGGCTTCGGGGCACGGTCGAGGCGGAAGATTGGGTCGCGCGGCTCGGCGGCGACGAGTTCGTTGTCATTCGCCCCGAGGTCAGCAATGAAGCGGTCGCGCAGGCTTTCGCGCGGCAATTGCTGGAGGCGATCTCCGAGCCGATCATGCTGCATGACAAGCAGGTCGTGCCGCGCGCCAGCATCGGCCTTGCCGTGCGCCGTGCCGGCGATCCTGAATTGTCGCACTTGCCGGCGCTCGCCGACATCGCGCTCTACCACGCCAAGAGCAAGGCACCCGGCACCGTCGCGGTGCTGGATGAAGCGCTTCAACACGATTATCGCCGCCGCAGGGATCTGGAGCTTGCCATTCCGACAGGCTTCTCCGAGGGGCAGTTCGAGGTCTGGTATCAGAGCCAGGTCGACCTCGTGACCCAGGACATCATCAGCCTGGAGGCACTCATCCGCTGGCGTCATCCGGAGCATGGCGTGATCGGCCCTGGTGAATTCCTGCCGCTGATCGAGCGCAGCGGCAACAATGCGCGCCTGACGCGCTACGTGCTGACCGACGCCTGCCGCGCGCTGCAACAGCTGGCCGAGGCTGGCAGGCCGCACATCAGGATCGCGATCAATTTGCCGCCCTCGGAGCTTGCCGACCATTCGCTCGCCGCCTGCTTGCGCGAGACGTGCGAGCGGTTCGATGTTGCGCCCTCGTTGCTCGAGCTCGAGATCACCGAAGGATCGCTGATCAACAATATGGCCAGCGCATCGGACACGCTGCGCCGGCTGCGGCGCCTGGGGGCGACCATTGCGCTCGACGATTTCGGCACCGGCTACAGCTCGCTTGCGCATCTCAGGCGGTTTCCGCTCGACAAGGTCAAGATCGACAAGGCCTTCATCCGCGAAATTCCTGAAAGCGCCGAGGACAAGGCGATCGTCGGCGTGATCGCCTCGCTCGCGGGCACGCTGGGGCTCACGCTGGTTGCGGAAGGCATCGAACGGGCCGAGCAGGCGCAGGCGATGCGCGAGATGGGTGTGAGGCTCGGCCAGGGCTTTCTGTATCACAAGCCGCAGCCGCTCGATGCGGTCCTGCGCCAGCTTGCGGAAATTGGCGGCGGCGAAGACCGCGGGCTGGTCGACAGCCCGTCGATCGCGCCCGAATTCGCCGCTTGAGCGCTAGAGCATGATCCGGAAAGTGTGAAACGGTTTTCCGAAAAGATCATGCCAAACAAAGAGCTAAAGCGCGATGACGACTCAACTCAATCTCATCGCGCTTTACGGCTGCGTCGCATTCCAGAGCATCGAAAGCCCGGCTGCGATCATGATCGCGTCCATCACCAGGCGAAACATCTCCGGTTTCAGGTGCAGCACGAAGCGCTTGGCGACGAAGGCGCCTGCCATCAGCGAGGAGCCCGCGATCAGGCCCTTGATGAAGACCTCCTGCGTCAGCGCGCCGAAGCGCTCGAACGTCACCGATTTGGCGAAGTAGAGGCCGAGCGAGGCGGCAGCCTCGGTCGCGAGAAACGCGCCTCTGGAGAGGCCGTAGAACAAAAACAGCGGCACGCTGAGCGGACCGGTCGAGACCACGATGCCGGTGAGATAGCCGATGATCGCGCCACCGACGCAGAGGTGCCAGAGATTGGCCTTGAGGTCGTGCCGCGCCAGCCAGTGCCGCACCGGCACCATCGCGATCAGGAAGATGCCGATGGCGAGGTCGACCGTATGTGAGGGCAGGGCGAGCAGCGTCCGTGCGCCCAGCGCTGCGGCCGGGATGCCTGTGACCGAATAGGCCAGGCACGCCCGCCAGTCGACCTCGCGCCACCACGCCAGAATCCGCGAAAAATTTGCCATCACGGAAGCAATGGCCATGATCGGCACGGCCTCTTTCGGCCCATACGCGTAGACCAGCACCGGCATCAGCATGATCGACGAGCCCGTGCCGACGATGCCGGAAATGGTGCCTGCGATCAGGCCGACGCTGAGGACGAAGAGGAAGGCCAAGGGAGGCACGCTCCGGGGCTCGGGGAATGACAGTTCCCGATCAGTGCTTGCTGCTCGCGGTGCACAGGGAGCCGTCTATGGTGACATCCTGCCAGTGTTTTGCCCGACGAGTCAAATTGAATTTCGGAATAACCGCATAAGCTTGTCTGGCGGGAGTCGTCTACTGTGCATGGGGTTGTTCTTCATGATCTGTTTGGGTGCAAGTACTGCTGACAGCATGTTGGCAGCAGGGGCGGGCTATGACCACCTCCTGACAAAGCGGGGAGCGGATCATGCCGGTCGAGGCAAGCTGTCATTGCGGTGAGACGGTGTTCGAGGTGACAGAGGCGCCTGCGAGCGTGACGCGTTGCACCTGCTCGCTCTGCGCCAAGCGCGGTGCGCTGTGGGCCTATTACACGCCGGCGCAATTTCGCCTGCTGTCGCCCCCCGACAATGTCGCGACCTATCTGTGGGGGAGCCGCACCGTCAAGCATCATTACTGCGCGAATTGCGGCTGCGGCACCTATTCGGAGTCGCCGGACTGGTCGACCGGCAAGCCCGATTTCGACAATCCCAAGGTCGCGGTGAACGCACGCCTGTTCGACGATTTCGACCTGGAGGCGGTGCCGGTCAATATGATCGACGGCAAGAATCTGTGGTGACGATCGCTTATTTGAGCACCACCCACGCCGGTGCATGATCGCTCGCACCTTCTTCGCCCCGCACCTTCTTGTCGACGCCAGCCTTTGTCAGTCGCGAGACCAGGGCGGGGCTCAGCAGCAGATGATCAAGCCGCAGGCCCGCATCGCGCGGCCACCGGTTCCGCTTGTAGTCCCAGAAGGTGTAGATGCGCTTGTCTCCGTGCAGTTCGCGGATCGCATCGCACCAGCCTTGCTCGACAAGCGAGGCGAAGGCCGCGCGGCTCTTCGGCTGGATCAGCGCATCCTTGTCCCATGAGCGCGTCGGATAAATGTCGATCTCTGTGGGCGCAACGTTGTAGTCGCCTGCGAGCACGACGGGCAGATCCTGCTTGAGAAAGGTCTTGGCGTGGCGCTTCAGCCGCGCGAACCAGTCGAGCTTGTAGTCGAATTTTGGCCCCGGCTGCGGGTTGCCGTTCGGCAGATAAATGCTGGTGACGATGACGCCGCGCACGGCAGCCTCGATGTAGCGCGCCTCGTGATCGTCGGGCCGTCCCGGCAGGCGGTCGCGCGTCAGCACGGGCTCGGCATTGCGGGCGAGGATGGCGACGCCGTTCCAGGTCTTCTGTCCACGCCAGACTGCGCCGTAGCCGGCTCTTTCGATCGCTTCTGCCGGAAATTCGCCATCACTTGCCTTCAATTCCTGAAGCGCGACGACATCAGGCTTTGCCGCGCGCAACCATGCGAGCAGATTGGGCAGGCGGCGGTTGATGTTGTTGATGTTGAATGTCGCAATCTTCATGTCGAGCTGATCGCCTCGTACGTCCCCACACCGGAGATACAATGTCCAAATTGACCTTTGCCGCCTTCATCGTCGTTGCTGCGATCTCCGGGACAGCTTCGGCACAATCGCCCGATCCGCGCGGCGCGTGCAAGGTGGATTACGACAAGTTCTGCGCCGGCATTGCGCCGGGCGGCGGCAAGATCATCGCCTGCCTCAACGCCAAGCGCGACCAGCTCAGCGCGACCTGCAAGGCGGCATTGGACAGCCGGAAGAAGTAAGCGGCGAGACGCTCAGCTCGGCAGTGGCGGCGGAGCCGAAGGCTGCTCGAGCGGTGGCGGGGAGGGTGGCTGTTCCGCGGCCTTCGCGGGTTCCGGCTTCACCAGCGGCTCGACCACGTTGCCGCCCTTGTAGACGCGGGCGTAGCGGTGGCCGAGGCTGGTCAGCACCTCATAGCCGATCGTGCCGAAATGATGCGCGAGCTCGTCGACGGTGATGCCCTCGCCGAGCAGCGTCACCATGTGGCCGCGGCGCGCCGCGTTCGGCGGCAGATCGGTGATGTCGATCGCAATCAGGTCCATCGAGATGCGCCCCGCGACCGGGCAGCGCTTGCCGGCGACGATCACCTCGGCACCGCGCGTGCCGTCATTGGAACTGGCGGCACGGAAATAGCCGTCGGCATAGCCGACCGCGATGATCGCAAGCTTGGTCGGCCGCCGTGCGGACCAGGTGCCGCCATAGCCGACGGTCTCACCGCGCTCGATCGAGCGGATCTGCACGATACGCGCCTTGAGGTCGACCACCTGCTGCATCGGATTGTCGGCCTCCGGCGTCGGATTGACGCCGTAGAGCGCGGCGCCCGGCCGGACCAGGTCGAACTGGAACGGCGCGCCGAGGAAGATGCCGGATGAATTGGCGAGCGCCGCCGGCACACCTGAGAATTCGCTGGCGATGCCGCGGAAGGCCGCGAGTTGCTTTGCGTTGATGGGGCTGTTGAGCTGCTCGGCCGAGACCAGGTGGCTCATCACCAGCGTGATGCCGTGATCGCCGGCATTGATGCGGGGGATGATGGCCTGCGCCTCCGAGAGCGTCAGCCCGAGCCGGTTCATGCCGGTGTCGATATGGATGGCAGCGCCGCCGGACCAGCCGGTGCGGCGGCAGAACACGTCCCATTCGGCGAGCTCGTTGAGATCGCCGATCACCGGACGGCAGTTGATCTTGGCGTAGTGCTCGCCGGTGTTCTGGAAATAGCCGCCGAGCACGTAGATCGTGGCGTCAGGGACCGCCGCGCGCGCCGTGCGGGCCTCCTCGATAGTGGCGACGAAGAAGGTCTTGCAGCCGGCCTTGTTGAGCGCCTGCGCGACCTGCGCGGTGCCGCAGCCATAGGCGTCGGCCTTGATCACCGCCGAGCACTCGGCCGGCACGGCGGTCTTCTCGAGCTTGCGCCAGTTGGCGATGATGGCGTCGAGATCGACGGTGAGCACGCCGCCAAAGGCGGCGAGCGCGGCAGCCTGGTTGGCCTCCGCGGAAAGAAGGCCGGATTGCGGGATCATGTTCGGGTCGGACGCCATTGTCATGGCGCCGTTTTACGCGAAGAGGCGGGGCCGGTTCAAGGAACTCAGTAGTCATCGCCGGCGCGAGCCGGCAGCTGAGCGTCTGGCGCGAGGTCGCCGAACCTTGTGACCGAGGCTTCGAACGCCAAATCGACGGTGCCGGTCGGACCGTGGCGCTGCTTGCCGATGATGACCTCGGCTTTTCCGTGCGCAAGGCTCATGTCGAGCTGCCACTTCTCGTGTTCGGGCGTTCCCGGGCGAGGCTCCTTCATCGCGAGATAATATTCCTCGCGGTACACGAACAGGACGACGTCGGCGTCCTGCTCGATTGATCCGGATTCACGCAAGTCGGAGAGCTGCGGCCGTTTGTCGTCGCGGGACTCGACCTGACGTGAGAGCTGCGACAACGCGATGACGGGAACATTGAGTTCCTTGGCGAGTGCCTTCAGGCTGGTCGTGATCTCCGTGATTTCCTGCACGCGGCTGTCGCTGGCGCGCTTGCTTGAGCCGGAGAGCAGCTGGATGTAGTCGATCACGAGAAGGTCGAGGCCCTTCTGTCGCTTGAGCCGGCGTGCGCGCGCCATCAATTGCGCGATCGACAGGCCACCCGTCGCGTCGACATAGAACGGCAGCGATTGCAGCTCGATCGAGACCTCCCGGATCTTCTCGAAATCGGCTTCCGAGATGCCGCCGCGGCGGATGTGGGAGGAGGGAACGCCGGTGCGCTCGGCCACGATACGCGTGGCGAGCTGGTCGGCCGACATTTCGCAGGAGAAGAATCCGATCACGCCGCCGTTGGCGGCCTTGGTGGTGCCGTCGGCCTGGAGTTCCGGAACGTAAGCTCGTGCGACGTTGTAGGCGATGTTGGTCGCAAGTGAGGTCTTGCCCATGCCGGGACGGCCGGCGACGATAATGAGGTCGGAGTGCTGCAGGCCGCCCATCTTGGTGTCGAGGTCGCGCATGCCCGTCGAAATGCCGGACAGTTTTCCGTCGCGCTGGAAGGCCTTGGCCGCGAGATCGACTGCGACCGCCAGCGCCTGCGAGAATTTCTGGAAGCCGCCGTCGTAGCGGCCGGACTCGGCAAGTTCGTAGAGCTTTCGCTCGGCGTCCTCGATCTGCGCCCGCGGCTGGAAGTCGACCGGCGCGTCATAAGCGACATTGACCATGTCCTCGCCGATGCCGATCAGGTCACGGCGCAAGGATAGGTCGTAGACCGTGCGCCCATAGTCTTGGGCGTTGATGATGGTGGTCGCTTCGGCCGCGAGCCGCGCCAGATATTGGCCGATGGTCATGCCACCGACGTCGGTGTCGGCGGGCAGGAACGTCTTCAACGTGACGGGCGTGGCGATCTTGCCCATCCGGATCAGGCTGCCGGCGGTCTCGAAAATGGTCTGGTGGAGCGGCTCGAAGAAATGCTTCGCCTCCAGGAAGTCGGAGACCCGGTAGAAGGCGTCGTTGTTGACCAGAATCGCGCCCAGAAGGCTCTGTTCCGCCTCGATATTGTGCGGCGCGCTCCGATAAGCGGGCGTTCCGGGCTCGGGCGCGAGTTTGAGGACGTTCGAATCAGTCAGGGCCATGGTCGACCGATAGCAATTTTCTGCGGCGGATGCGGGGCCGGGATAAAGCGCCGCTCCAGGCCAAAGCGGAAGCTAAAACTTCGTCACTATCAACCGATCTTAAAAGCGGTGGATGATTGGCGGCCGCGGCATTCGCCGCGCTTGACGGATTTTCACGGAACTCAAGCCCGAACCGGAATCGGCCGCGATCGCGCCACGGAAAAATCCGGAAGCGATGAACCTAATGATTTGAATGCAGACGTATTTAAAGGCGCGCGAAAACGGCGCGCTGGAGCTTCCGGGACGGATTCAGACCAGCAGGAGGTAGACCAGCGCAACCAGCGCCGCGCCGACGCCGGTGGCGATCAGGGCGTAATCGGTGCGGAGGTCGTCCTGCACGTCGAAGGAGGTTCGGGTCTCTTTGCTCATGGCGACGGTCTAAGGCAGCGCCGTCGAGAGGAATGTGAACCAGATCACATCTACCCGGATTCTTTCGGGGGTAGGACAAGGAACAGGCAGACGGGCAGGGGATTGTCTCCAACGCCCCGCCAACAGGGAACGAGGCAAGCGATGCGGCCAGAACGGCAGCAGCAGATCTGGCGAAGCGAGGCAGGCAGCCGGCTTTGGTTGTCCGGGCTGATCGCCGCCATGCATCACGCCGAGCGGCCCGAGATCCGGCGTCAGCCGGTCGCTCCAGAGGTCATCGTGGCGCTCAGGGCGCAACTGGCATTAACGGCGTCTTTCCGGGTTTCGCCGATTTCGACCCTTCGTCACTAGGACTTATTCACCAGCAAGCTTCAGCTTCGGTTTGGCGCCGCCCTCGAGGGCGCGCAGCCGGGCTTCCTCGTGGACGATATAATCGCGGGTCATCGGCACCACGCCCTGGCGCTTAGTCAGCTGGATCTGGAAGTTCATCATGCCCTGCTTGCGGAACGTCATCTCGCAGGCGGCCAGATAAAATTCCCACATCAACGCAAAGCGCTCGTCGTAAAGCTGCACGGCTTCCTCGCGCCGCGCAATGAAGCGCTCGCGCCAGGCTTTCAACGTCTCGGCGTAGTGCAGCCGCAGAATCTCGATGTCGCAGACCAATAGACCGGCGTTCTCGATTGCGGGCAACACCTCCGAGAGTGACGGGATGTAGCCGCCGGGGAAGATGTATTTGGCGATCCAGGGATTGGTCGAATCCGGTCCCTGCGAGCGGCCGATCGAGTGCAGCAACATGACGCCGTCGTCGCTGAGCAGCTCGGCGCAGCGCTGGAAATAACTGTCATAGAATCTGGCTCCGACATGCTCGAACATGCCAACCGACACGATACGGTCGAATGGCCCCGCGATGTCGCGATAGTCCTGGAGCAGGAAGCGTACCTGATGCGTCAGTCCCTTCTCGGCGGCGCGCGCATTCGCAAGCTGCAACTGCTCCGTTGACAGCGTCACGCCGGTCACGTCGGCGCCCGCGATCTCGGCGAGATAGAGACCGAGCCCGCCCCAGCCCGAGCCGATGTCGAGCACGCGCTGGCCGGGCTTGGCCCGCAGCTTTGCGGTGACGTGCCGCTTCTTGGCGAGCTGCGCGTCGTCGAGCGTGGCGTCGGGCGTCTCGAAATAGGCGCAGCTATATTGCTTGTCGGCGTCGAGGAAGAGCGAATAGAGCCGCGCGTCGAGATCGTAATGATGCGCGACGTTGCTGCGCGAGCGTGTCCGCGGATTGAACTGTCTCAGATGCCGGACGAGATAGCGCAGGTGCCACCAGGGCTTTGCCCAGCGCGGCAGCAGCTCGGCCTGGTCGAGCAGGATCGCGAGGACATCAGCTATGTTGCCACGCTCGACGACGAACTCGCCGTTCATATAGGCCTCGCCAAGCCCGAGCTCGGGATTGATGAGGATCTTTCGCTCTGCGTCTGATGTGGCGAAGCGCACGGCGATCGGCTCGCCCGAGCCATCGCCGACAGTGAATTGCGATCCCGTTGCCGTTGTCACTGTCATCGACCCGCGGCGAATGAATTGAGACAGGAAGCTACGTAACAATCGGTCCATCCACACCTTCCTCTTGAGCGAACCCGAAGAGATGCGACTAACCCGGCCTTTTCGCTCTGACGCTCAGGGTCCCGCTCGGGTTCCTATGCGTTTGCATCTAAATCTGGGGAGGGCTTTCAGGTGCCGCTATTGCGTTGTGTTCACGGCAGATATTCCCGAGGCGCTTAATCACATCCTTGCGCCTGGAGCCTGCTTCCATTCGCAGCGCAATCGGCTAAAAGGTGACCGCCGCCGCGCCGAATGCCGGCCGTATCTGTCGGATTTCAATGGAGATGATGGGAATGTCGAGCCGAGCGCTCAGCCTCGCCACGGTGCTGTTTCTGATCGGCTTCGGCGCCTCCGATGCCGTTCTGGCGCAGGCGACGAACCTCGAGGCCGGGAAGGCCCCATCCCAGATCTTCGCGCAGACTTGCAATGCCTGCCACAAAAGCCCGCGGGGGCTGTTGAAGACGGTGTCGCCGGGCTCGCTTCCAGGCTTCCTGCGTCAGCACTACACCACCAGCCCTGATATGGCTGGTGTGCTGGCCTCCTATCTCGTCTCCAACGGTGCCACCGACGCCCGCTATCAGTCCAAGGACGGCGGCAAGGACAAGAAGGACGGCGCCAAGGAGAAGGATGCCAACACGACTCCGGGACAGTCGCCCGAGCATCAGGGCCGCCGGCAGCGTCAGGAAGCCGCCAAGCCGGAGGGCGAGGGCGCGGCGACTCAGGCGCCTGAGGGCCGCCAGAAGCGCGCGGCGCGGCCGAGCGAGGAAGGTGCTAAGGAAGGTGCAAAGGAGGGCGCAAAGCCTCAGGCCACCACTGAACAGCCGCCCGAGGGCCGCAAGGGCAAGCGGCTGAGCAAGCGCGCCAAGCCGGCAACCGAAGACGCCGGCGCGCCGAAGGTTGAGCCCAAGGTCGATTCCAAGATTGAACCCAAGACCGAGCCCAAGACCGAGCCCAAGATCGAACCGAAGAGCGAGAGCGCGAAGGTCGATTCCGAGTCCAAGCCCGACAGCGCGAAGCCGGCGGAGAAGCCCGCAGAAGCCAAGCCGGAGAGCGCCAAGGTCGAGCCGAGCACCAGCGAGACGCCGGCTTTGCGTCCCGATCCGGTGCCGCAGGTGACGCCGGCACCGCCGGCCGCCGCCAAGCCGGCTGAACCGGCTGCGCCCAAGCCCGCGGAAGCGGCCGTTTCCAAACCGGCAGAGCCCGCGCCCAGCGCCGAGCCGGCAGCTAAGGCGGCAGAGCCGGCGCCTGCTGCACCCGCCGCGGCTCCGTCGCCCGCGCCCGCCGAGTCGTCCGGCCCGCCGGCTCCGCCGATCTCGCGTTAAGCAGCGCATCCCCTCGATCTCCGAAGGCCGCGCCCAGCGCGGCCTTCGTCGTCTTCAGCGCTCGCTTCGATCGCGATGCTGAGCGAGGATGTCAGTGCAAAAGCAAAAAGCCCGGCCGCTTGAGGCAGCCGGGCTTCGCAGACTTGCGTAAAGAGGAAGCTTACTTCTCTTCCGCAGCCGGGGCCGGCTCGACGTCGTCGTGCTGGGCTTCCGGATCGAAGAACTCGCCGGCGGCGGCGATCGCTTCGGCGGCCGCATCGCGGTCCTCGTTGCGGGTGGAGATGTCCTCGCCGCGGTTGATGCGCTCGGCCTCGTCCTGGCTGCGCGCAACGGTGACGGTGACTTCGACCTCGACCTCGGGGTGAACGGCGACGGTGATCGAGTGCTTGCCGATGGTCTTGATCGGCGCATCGAGCTGCACCTGCGGACGGGCGAGCGAGACGCCGTCAGCCTCGAAGGCGACAACCACGTCACGCACCGTGACCGAGCCGAACAGCTGGCCGGCTTCGGACGCCTGACGGATCACGATGATGTTCTTGCCCGCGATCTTCTCGGCGACCTTGGATGCCTCGCCCTTCGAGGCGAGGTTGCGAGCCTCGAGGTCGGCCTTCATGCCGTCGTACTTGGCGCGGTTGTCGGCGGTGGCACGCAGCGCCTTGCCGCGCTTGAGCAGGAAATTGCGGGCATAACCGTCGCGAACCTTCACGACTTCGCCCATCTGGCCGAGCTTGCTCACGCGTTCCAGCAAAATGACTTCCATATTCGTTCTCCTTTGAAGTGCTCTGGTTTTCAGTTTCGGGTTGAACTCAAGAGGTCGGCAATGGCGGCGGCTGCCGGTTGCGCAGGAAACGCTCGCGGAAGCCGAACACGGCATCCGCGAGGCCGAGGGCCACCATCGCGATGACAGGCCAGCCGAACAGGACGACGACGGCATAAGTTGAACCGAGCCAGAAGGTGCGGCTCTTCAGCGCGAGCGTCAGCGTATGCAGCACGGCGAAGCCGGTCAGCGCGTAAGCCATCATCAATGCCGCCGTGGCGATCTGCGCGGCGATCGCGAGCAGGCCGCCGGTGAAGCAGAAGGCGAGCGCGATGCAGAGCACCGCGAGTGTCATCGCCGGCAATTGGGCCGTCTTCATATCCGGCCAGGGGCGGCGCAGCCGGCCCGATGTCGCCGTCACCTTGGCGCTGAGCCAAAGATTGAGGGTGAGCGTCATCATCGAGACGATGGCGGCGGCAGCCGGCGCAATGCGCACCAGCGCGTCGATAAACTGGTCGGCCTCACCGGTGGCCTGGGGATCGGTCGCATGGAGGATGCGTGTCAAGCCACGGTGCAGCGTACCGGTGATGGTGTCGGCATCGGTGCCGAGCGTGAGCAGGGCGGCGATCGTGGTCAGCATCGCGAAGCCCGCGATCCACAACAGGATCTGGCCGACCGGATACCATTCGATTTCGGGTTCGGCTGGCGCAGCGATGGCTGCGGCAGGCGTCGCGCTCGAAACGTGCCGACCGAGCAAGACAAGATGGCCCAGCCACCAGGCCGGCAACGCGACAGTGACGGCAAAGGCGACACAATAGGGCAGGCCAAAGATGGCGCCGAGGCCGACCGCGGCGGCGATTCCGCCGAGACTCGCATAGAGCGGCCCCCAGCCGATCGCGGCGACCATCAGCGGCAGCGGTGCGAGATAGAACAGGACGAGCGAGATCAGCGCGCCCGACACGATCGAGGCGAACATCAGGGCCGACGCTGCGCCGGCGATCAGGGCTATCAGTCCAAACATCATCATCAGCTGTCCCGCTCCCTTCGAGCGGTTAGAGGCGCCTTGCCCCAACCATCGGCGACCGGACGACCCGGAAGCCTTATGAAAATCAAGCATGATCCGGAAAAGTGTGCAGCGGTTTTCCGAAAAGATCATGCTCAAACGACAAATCCAAAACGCGATGATGAATCATCGCGTTTTGGAGTGCGGCCGGCGGCTTGATCGCCGCCGGCCGAATCCGTCTTAGCGAATGACGTAGGGCAGCAGGCCCAGGAAGCGCGCGCGCTTGATGGCGCGGGCGAGCTCACGCTGCTTCTTTGCGGACACCGCGGTGATGCGGCTCGGAACGATCTTGCCGCGCTCGGAGACGTAACGCATCAACAGCTTGGAGTCCTTGTAGTCGATCTTCGGCGCATTGGCCCCCGTGAACGGGCAGCTCTTGCGGCGACGGAAGAACGGGCGACGTGCACCAGCTTCAGCCATTGTTCTTACTCCCCATCCGTCGTTTCAGCTTCGTCGCGCGGGCGGCGCGGGCCGCGATCGCCGCGGAAGCCACCACCATCACGATCGCCACCACGGAAACCGCCTTCGCGGTCGCCACGGAAGCCGCCTTCACGCTCGCCGCGGAAGCCGCCGCCACGATCGTCACGCTCGCGATCGCGATCAGCCTTGCGCATCATTGCAGACGGACCTTCCTCGAGCTCTTCGACGCGGACGCTGAGATAGCGGATCACGTCCTCGCTGATGCGCTCCTGGCGCTCGATCTCGGCGATCGCCGCGGAGGGCGCGTCGATGTTGAGCAGCACGAAGTGCGCCTTGCGGTTCTTGTTCATGCGGTAGGTGAGGGAGCGAACGCCCCAATTCTCGGTCTTGGTGACCTTGCCGCCGAGACCTTCGACGATGCCGGTCATCTGCGCAGTCAGCTCTTCGACCTGCTGCGTGCTCGCGTCCTGGCGCGCGAGAAAAACATGCTCATAGAGAGCCATTGTCGTCCTTTCCTCGTGTTGGCGCATTGCCCGGCGTCAAGCCCTTAAGAGACCTTCGGAAAGGACTCTGGGATTAAGCTCAGAAGGCGGAAACACGGGACGACGGGCCGACTGGCCCTGCCACACCAAAATCACTGAGGATTTGCTGAGACCGTCCGTTCAGCTCCCGGCCGGGGTCTGCGGATGGCGCGCTTATACGGATTTTGGCCGGCTTTGCAAGGTTTGAGGCTCGGGTTTTCGGCCCAGATGGTTCCGGAACGGGTCGTGAGATCGGTCCTCCCATACCACATCCCGGCTTGATCTATTTGTTTGTATGTCATACAAATAAATCAGGGGGAGGATCCATGGTGGAAAAGCCGGCGCACGAGCCGCTTGAGGCGGCTGCCGATCCCAAGCACGCCGCGCGGGCGACGCGCTCGGCCGGGCGCAAGATGCGGTCTCTGCTGCTGGATGCGGCGAGCCCGCTGTTTCGCGAGCGGGGGCTATCAGGCACCGCGATCACCGACATTGCTGCCGCCGCCGACGCATTCCCGAGCCAGATCACCTATTACTTCCGCACCAAGGAGGCGCTGTTCGTCGAATGCGCCTGTCGCGATCTTCTGTATCTGGCCCGTGCGACCGAGCAGGCGGCGCTGAAGGCGCGCACGCCGCGGGACTACACGCAGGCTTTGGCCGAGACCGTGACCGCGAGCGATTCGGTCGCGTTCTTTGCCGAGGCACTGACGCTGACGCGGCGGCGCCAGGACCTGGCGCCGCTGGTCGAGCGGACCATTGAGCGCCTGCATTCTGAAGGCGCACGCGCCTATGCGGGCCAGGTGGTGCGCCACGGCTGGCGCTCGCTGCGCGCGCCCGATGAAAGCTCGCGGCGGTTCTGGGCCGTCGCCATCGGCGTCATCCTGGAGGGTTACGCGATGGGTCGCTCGCCCGAAGCGCTCTGCGCCGAGATGCTGCGCGTGCTCGGCGAGCAGGCGAAACCGGCCGGTGATACTGCGCGCCTGCGTCTCGTCGACGAGCACGACACACCGAGCAATTCGAATGAGGAGGGGTAGGCGATGACTGCGCTTCGCATGCGTGCCCGCGATTTCCTGACCGACGATCAGCTCGCCGACGTGCGCCAGCGCGTGACCTGGAAGGGCGTCGCGATGATCGTCCACGCCTGGGCGCTCATCATTGCCGCGATCGCGCTGGTCGCGTGGTGGCCCAATCCGATCACCTATGTTCTCGCTGTCGCCATCATCGGCTCGCGCCAGCTTGGGCTCGCGATCCTCATGCATGACGGTGCGCATGGTTGTCTGTCCGCGGACGAGAAAACCAATCTGGCGCTGAGCCAATGGTTTTGCGCCTATCCTCTGTTTGCCGAAACTCGCAGCTATCGGCGCTATCATCTGCAGCATCATGCGCGCACGCAGCAGGAGGATGATCCTGATCTGGTGCTGTCGGCGCCGTTTCCGATCACGAAACTGAGTTATCGGCGCAAATTCATCCGCGACGTCACCGGACAGACCGGCTACCAGCAGCGCAAGGCGCAATTGCTCAACGCGCTCGGGCCGAAGGACTGGCCGTTGCGGCAGCGCGCCGCACATTTCTGGGACAAGCTCGGTCCGCAATGCCTCGTCAACGCCGCGATGTTCGCAGGTCTCGCGGCGGCCGGCGTGTGGTGGGCCTATCCGCTGCTATGGCTGGTGCCGCTGCTCACCTGGATGATGGTGATCACCCGCATCCGCAACATCGCCGAACACGCCGTCGTGCCTGACAGCAGCGATCCGTTGCGCAACACGCGTACCACGCACGCCAATTTCCTCGAGCGTCTGTTCATCGCACCGTACTACGTGAACTACCACCTCGAGCATCATCTCTTGTTCTACGTGCCCTGTTACAACCTGCCGAAGGTCCACCGCGTGCTCAGCGAGAGTCGCCACGCCGGTCGGATGGAAGTGCAGCCGAACTACGCCGCAGTGCTGCGGCTTGCCACCGCCAAGCCCAATCGGGATGACCGTCCAGGCCAGCTGGTGAGCAGTGCGCGCCGCGCGCGGGCGGGGGCGACGGTCGATTCCAACCAGACCAACGGTGGATTTTAGGGGCCGCATCCCCCAGGTGAATGCAAGCCGAAGTTCCTATCTTGGCTTGACATTCCGGCCCCGGACAGTGTCTACGGCCCCTTTCGGAGCATGGTCGGGAGCCAAGGCTCGGGCCGGACGTCATCGGCTGCCGGGTTCTCGTGGCACACGGGTTGAGCGATCCAGGGAGCGCGCCGATGACGGCAGCATTCACATTTCCGGGGCAGGGTTCCCAGGCGGTTGGCATGGGCAAGGCCCTGGCCGACGCTTTTCCGGTGGCGCGCGCCGTGTTCGACGAGGTCGACGCCGCGCTTGGAGAGAAGCTGACAGCGACCATCTGGGACGGCCCGGCCGAGACCCTTCAGCTCACCGAGAACGCGCAGCCGGCCCTGATGGCGGTGTCTGTAGCGACCCTGCGCGTGCTAGAGGCTGAGGCCGGATTTTCCGTGGGACGGGATGCTGCCTTCGTCGCTGGTCACTCGCTCGGCGAATATTCGGCGCTGGCTGCGGCCGGCAGCCTGACAATCTCTGATACCGCGCGGCTGCTTCGCACCCGCGGTCTCGCAATGCAAAAGGCCGTGCCAGTCGGCGCCGGTGCCATGGCCGCGCTGCTCGGCCTCGATTATGACGCGGCCATGGAGGTCGCCAAGGAGGCGGCGCAGGGCCAGGTCTGTCAGGCTGCCAATGACAATGGTGGGGGCCAGGTGGTCGTCTCCGGCGACAAGGCTGCGGTCGATCGCGCCGTCGAGATCGCCAAGACCAAGGGCGCCAAGCGCGCGATGCTGCTGCCGGTGTCCGCACCGTTCCATTGCAAGCTGATGCAGCCCGCGGCCGACGCGATGGCCGAAGCGCTGTCCAAGGTCACGATCAAGGCGCCGGCTGCGCCGCTGGTCTCGAATGTGCTGGCCCGCGCAATCATCGATCCCGACGAGATTCGCCGCCGGCTGGTCGAGCAGGTCACGGGCACGGTGCGCTGGCGCGAGTCGGTCGCCTATATGGCGGGGCAGGGCGTCACCCGTTTCTTCGAGATCGGTGCGGGCAAGGTGCTGACGGGGCTCGTCAAGCGCATTGCCGACGGCGCCGTCGGCGTTGCGGTCGGTGGTCCGAACGATATTGCCGCCGCCAGGGATGCATTGGCCGCCGCGAAGCAGGCTTAAGTTTACGCACGATCTTACCGGAAAACCGCTGCACACTTTTCCGGATCGTGCTTTGAAGGAGTCTCTCAATGTTCGATCTGACTGGCCGAAAGGCGCTCGTCACCGGCGCGACCGGCGGCATCGGCGGCGCGATCGCGCAGGCGCTGCATGCGCAGGGCGCGACCGTCGCGATCTCAGGGACGCGCAAAGAAGTGCTGGATGAGCTTGCCGGCAAGCTCGGCGAGCGCACTCATGTGCTGCCCTGCAATCTCTCCAAGGCCGACGAAGTCGAAGCGCTGGTGCCGGCTGCGGAAGCCGCGATGGGGCAGGTGGACATTCTCATCGCCAACGCCGGTATCACGCGCGACAATCTGTTCGTTCAGCTGCGTGACGAGGATTGGGATGAGGTCATCAACGTCAACCTGACCGCGACCTTCCGCCTGGCGCGCGCCGCCACCAAATTGATGATGCGCAAGCGCTTCGGCCGCATCATTGCCATCACGTCGATTGTCGGCGTCACCGGCAATCCGGGGCAGGGCAACTACACCGCGTCGAAGGCCGGCCTGATCGGCATGATCAAGACGCTGGGCGCCGAATACGCCAAGCGCGGTGTCACCGCCAATTGCATCGCGCCCGGCTTCATCAAGACGCCGATGACGGATGCGCTCAACGACAAGCAGCGCGAGACCATCTTGGCCAAGGTTCCGGCTGCCCGTTTGGGCACGCCCGAGGATATCGCGGCAGCCGCGGTCTACCTGAGTTCGAACGAGGCCGCTTACGTCACCGGCCAGACCATCCACGTTAACGGTGGCATGGCCATGATCTGACGCGGCGTTCCGCACTGCCCACATGGACAGTGCGGATGCGGCAAACGGCCGTTTCCAGAGTGAATTGAGGCGTGTAGTCAAGGCAGTTGAAGTATGATAACCGGACCTTCAACGGATGGGCAAAGAACGCCATTGCAGGTTTTTGAAACCCTGTATATTGGCGATGCGGAGCCTTGGCCGTCGTTCGCCGGGCCTCTATCGGTTAAGATGGGGTCAAATCAAAGTTCGTAAGCGAAGGCAGTCAACGACCACGACGGCTCGTATCGTCCCGGGGGGTCGGGTCTACAGGGAACAACACGAGGTTATGCAATGAGTGACATTGGCGAACGGGTTAAGAAGATCGTGGTCGAACACCTTGGTGTTGAACCCGAGAAGGTTGTCGACGCAGCGAGCTTCATCGATGACCTCGGCGCCGACAGTCTGGACACCGTCGAGCTGGTGATGGCGTTCGAAGAAGAATTCGGTTGTGAGATTCCGGACGACGCCGCTGAGACGATTCTCACCGTCGGCGACGCCACGAAGTTTCTCGAGAAGAACGCGAAGAGCTAAGGCTCTTCATTTTCGCGGGGACAACATTGAAACCGGACGGGCCGCTTCCCAGCGGCCAGCCGGTTTCTTGTTATTGGCCGTGAATCTTTCGATGCGGAGTTTTCGGATATGAGGCGGGTTGTCGTCACTGGTCTCGGCATGGTGTCGCCACTCGGCTGCGGCGTCGATGCCACCTGGAAACGCATCCTCAACAGCGAAAGCGGTGCGCGCAAGATCGAGAGCTTCGATGTCTCCGATCTGCAGACCAAATACGCCTGCACCGTCGTGCGCGGCGACGGCAGCAACGACAGCTTCAATCCCGACAAGTGGATGGAGCCGAAGGACCAGCGCAAGGTCGACGACTTCATCATCTTCGGCATGGCCGCGGCAGGCCAGGCGCTCGACGATGCCAACTGGCACCCCGAGACCGAAGAGGACAAATGCGCGACCGGCACCATGATCGGCTCGGGCATTGGCGGCCTCAACGGTATCGCCGACACCGCGATCCTCCTCAAGGAGCGGGGCCCCCGTAAGGTATCGCCGTTCTTCATTCCTGGCCGCCTGATCAATCTCGCCTCCGGCTATGTGTCGATCAAGCATGGGCTGAAGGGCCCGAACCATTCAGTGGTCACGGCCTGCTCCACCGGCGCCCACGCCGTTGGCGATGCCGCCCGTCTGATCGCGCTCGGCGATGCCGACGTGATGGTCGCCGGTGGCGCCGAGTCGCCGATCAGCCGCATCGGCATCGCCGGCTTCAATGCCGCACGCGCGTTGTCGACCGGCTTCAACGAGACGCCCGAGAAGGCCTCGCGTCCCTACGACAAGGATCGCGACGGTTTCGTGATGGGCGAGGGCGCTGGCGTCCTCGTCCTGGAGGAGCTCGAGCATGCCCGGCGCCGCGGCGCGAGGATCTATGCCGAGGTGATCGGCTACGGCCTGTCGGGTGACGCCTATCACATTACGTCGCCGTCGCCCGATGGTGATGGCGGTTTCCGCAGCATGTCGGCCGCGCTCAAGCGCGCCGGCCTGACCGCGGCAGATCTCGACTACATCAACGCTCACGGCACCTCGACGCCGCTAGGCGACGAGATCGAGCTCGGTGCGGTGGAGCGTTTGCTCGGCAATGCCGCCTCCAAGGTGGCGATGTCCTCGACCAAATCGTCGACCGGCCATCTGCTCGGCGCGGCCGGCGCGATCGAGGCGATCTTCGCGATCCTCGCGATTCGCGATAATGTCGTGCCGCCGACCATTAACCTGGACAACCCGTCGGTGGAGACCGCGATCGATCTCGTGCCGCACAAGGCGAAGCAGCGCGAGGTGAACGTTGCGTTGTCGAACTCTTTCGGTTTCGGCGGTACCAATGCGTCGGTGATCGTCCGGCGTCTGGCCCAATAGTTTGCGTTTGAGACGAATCCACCGTTTTGCCGTATTCGGCGATAGTCATGTCTGTGGGCGCGTGCATTTGGCTCGGCAAGCGATTGTCTGGCTGCGATTGAACCGGCAGGATTCAGGTTGCTTCGATGAGTGAAAGGCCGCCCATTTCGCCCCGGAGTCCGCGGGCAGCGCTCGAGCCGGAGCAGGTCCCGCCGCCGCCGAAGCGTTCGGAGCGGGCGCGCAATCCGTTCGTCGTGGTCGGCAACGCCATCATTACCTTGCTTCTGATCGGCATGATCGGCGCCGGCGCGGCCTATTATTACGGCCGGCAGGTGCTGGAGTCGCCGGGACCGCTGAAAGAAGACAAGGTCGTGAATATCCCGCAGCGTGCGGGCAAGCGCGACATCGCCGAGACCCTGAACAAGGAGGGCGTCACCGACGTCAACCCATGGGTGTTCATCGGCGCCGTGGCTGCGCTGAAGGCGAGCTCGGACCTGAAGCCCGGTGAATATTCGTTCCAGAAGAACGCGAGCTTGCGCGACGTCATTGGCACCATCGTCGAGGGTAAGGTGGTCCAGCACGCCGTCACGATTCCCGAAGGCCTGACCTCCGAGCAGATCGTGGCGCGGCTCACCGACAACGACATCTTCACCGGCAGCGTGCATGAGTTGCCGCGCGAAGGCACGCTCCTGCCCGAGACCTACAAGTTCCCGCGCGGGACCCCGCGTGACCAGGTGATCCAGCGCATGCAACAGGCGCACAAGCGCGTGCTCGCCGAGATCTGGGAGCGCCGCAGCCAGGACCTGCCGGTCAAGACTCCTGAGCAACTGGTGACGCTGGCCTCGATCGTCGAGAAGGAGACCGGCAAGCCGGACGAGCGCAGCCGTGTGGCAGCCGTGTTCGTCAATCGCCTCAAGCAGAAGATCAAGCTGCAGTCCGACCCGACCATCATCTACGGCCTCGTCGGCGGCAAGGGCACGCTGGGACGTCCGATCAAGCGCAGCGAGATCACGCAGCCCTCGCCCTACAACACCTACGTGATCGAGGGCCTGCCGCCGGGCCCGATCTCCAATCCCGGTCGCGCCTCGCTGGAGGCCGCCGCCAACCCGGCCCGCACCCGCGACCTCTATTTCGTCGCCGACGGATCGGGAGGCCACGCCTTCACAGAGACCTACGACGCGCACCAGAGGAACGTCGCGAAACTCCGCGCGATGGAGAAGCAGATCCAGAACGACACGGTCGAGCCGGCCGACGATGCTCCCGCGCCGGCCACCGCTGCGCCGGCGGCCGCGGATACGGCACCCACCGCGACCACGCCGCCCAAGCCGACCCAGCAGAAGAAGCCGCCGGCGCGGCCGGGAGCGCCGGCCCGCCAGGGCGCGGTGCAGCCGTCACCGCCGGTGGTCCAGCGCTAGGCCTGCTCCCATCGGCGTCCCTGCAGACCTGCCTGCGGACTTTGCGGATTCCACTTTCCTGCAAAATAGTCTTAAGATTCGCGTGGCCTGATGGCCTTGCGAATCCCATGTATCCGGAGAATTTGACCTGATGGCGCTGTCGTCCATGACCGGCTTTGCCCGAAGCCACGGCGCAAGCGGGCCGTATACGTTCGAATGGGAGTTGAAGTCGGTCAACGCCAAGGGCTTTGACCTCAGGGTCCGGCTGCCGCAGGGATTCGACGAGCTCGAGGCCCACGCCAAGAAGCGCGCCGGCGAGCTGCTCTCGCGCGGCACCGTCTATGCCAATCTCAACGTCAAGCGCGCCAATGCGGCCGCCACCGTCCGCGTCAATGAGGACGTGCTCAACGCGGTGCTGAAGGCGGCCGCCGTCATCTCCGGCAAGATCGACGCCGTCGCGCCGAGCATCGACGGCCTTCTGGCCATCAAGGGTGTCGTCGAGGTCGCCGAGCCCGAGGGCGATGAGGAGGAAGACAAGGCCGCGCGCGCTGCCGCCGCCGACGCTTTCGACAAGGCGCTCGACGAGCTCGTGGCGATGCGCAAGCGCGAGGGCACCTCGCTCGGCCAGATCCTGACCCAGCGGGTCGACGAGGTCGAGCAACTCGCGAAGAAGGCGGAAAGCGCGCCCGGCCGCAAGCCGGAGGCGATCAAGGCGAAGCTCGCCGAGCAGATTGCCACGCTGCTCGACACATCAGACCGTTTCGATTCCGACCGCCTGATGCAGGAAGCGATCCTTATCGCCACAAAGGCCGACATCCGCGAGGAGCTCGACCGCATCGCATCCCACATCGCGCAGGCGCGCGAGCTGATCGGCAAGGGCGGCCCGATCGGCCGCAAGCTCGATTTCCTGGCGCAGGAGTTTCACCGCGAGGTCAACACCTGCTGCTCGAAGTCGAACGACATCGAGCTGACCAATACCGGGCTCGCCATGAAGAACGTGGTCGAGCAATTCCGCGAACAGGTCCAGAATCTGGAGTGATCGATGACGACGGGGCACGGCACTGACGGGGTCGAGCGGCGCGGATTGATGTTCGTGCTGTCTTCGCCATCGGGGGCGGGCAAGACGACGCTGTCGCGCATGCTGATCGACCGTATGCCGGGCCTTCGCATGTCGGTGTCCGCGACCACACGCGCGATGCGGCCCGGCGAGGTCGACGGCCGCGATTATCTGTTCGTCGACAAGGCCAAGTTCGACGCCATGGTGAAGGGCGACGAGCTCCTGGAATGGGCCACCGTGTTCGACAACAGCTACGGCACGCCGCGCGCGCCCGTCGAGACCGCGCTGTCGGCGGGGCAGGACGTGCTGTTCGACATCGATTGGCAAGGAACCCAGCAATTGCGCGAAAAAGCGCGCGCCGACGTCGTCAGCGTCTTCATCCTGCCGCCGTCGGCCGGCGATCTCGAGAAGCGGCTGCATTCGCGCGCGCAGGATTCCGACGAGGTCATCCGCAAGCGCATGAGCCGCGCCAGCCATGAGATGAGCCACTGGGCCGAGTACGACTACATCGTCATCAATCACAACGTCGATGACGCCTTCGCCGAGGTGCAGTCGATCCTGAAGGCCGAGCGCCTCAAGCGCGAGCGGCGGACCGGCCTCGTGAGCTTCGTGCGAGGGCTGCAAGGTCAGCTTCAAGGCTAGGCTCGATTCTCGGCTGCGTCAGCCGCGGCCCCTCGTTCGCCAGCCGTTCCAGCATCGCCGTGATGACGTCGACGTCGACGGCATTGTCGTCGCGCGCATGGTCCTCGTGCGCGTCCGCGTCGTGGACGTGCTCCTGATGCGCGTTCACATCGTGATCGGTCGTTTCTTCGCCATGGCCGTCGTCTTGGCCGTCGGCCGCGAGAGACGCTGTCGCCTCGATCTCGAACTCGCCATCGAAATAGTCGATCTCGGTCTTCTCGGGCTCCGCGGCCGCGACCGCAAGGGGACGGCTTTGCGCTGCGATCCGGCGGATTTCGTCGGTGAATGCGGCGATCTGCGGCGGCTCCGGACGCACAGCGTCGAAGTCCACCGGAAGCGGCCGCTCTGCGCGCGGCGCCGCGTGCCAGGGCGCGCGGCTGTTGCCATCATCCTGCCTGTCCCAATTCACGCGGCGATCGGCCGTCTGCACGCGCGCTCGGCCACCGGCGAAGCGATAGATTACGCTGGCGATGAGGCCGGCGAGCGCGAGCGCTCCGACGATCACGAGCAGCAATGTCGGGAGCGACCCCGTCGGCTTGTCAGCATTGTCGGCCGAGGCGGGCGCCACCGGGGCAGGGGATGCCGGCGGCTGCGCGCTCGGCTGGTCGATTGCTGGCGCGGGTGCCGCTGCCAGCTCCGGCGCGGCGGCTGCCGTCATGGTATCAGGCCAGCGCGTGGCGACGGCCGGCTGCTGCGTTTCGCCGCTGCTGGTGGGCGCGGGCTGAGTTGCCTTCGGCGCGGTCGCAGGCGCTGCTTGCGCGGGCGTTCCCTGCGGCACGATATATTCGGCGCGCGCATTCTGCACCGATTGCGGTGGCGATGAATCCGGTTGCGCCGAACCTTCAGCGGTCTGCGCGGTGGTTGTGGCCTTAGCGCCCTCGGCACGCAGATACCAACACTGCCGCTTGGTCCCGCGTTCCACGCGATAGTGCCAGTGCTGTCCCTGCGGCGCTGTGCCCTTCGGCGAGCCGAGACAGTCGCTCGCGGCATTCGCCGTGCTTGCAGCGGCAGGGGCGCTTGGCGCGTTCTGTGAGACAGCGGCCAATGGTGCGCCGGCAATAATGCTGCCGACCAGCGCGGATAGAAACTTTGCGGTGCGGTTGCCCATCCTGGTCTCCCGATTACGCATGACGCAACTCGTTACCTTCCCTTTCTCAACAAAGAGTTAGGTGGCAATGAGCCGCAAATCCGGAGAGGATGTGGCTTGAATCGGGCCTGCGCGGCGTTCGTTCCCCCGCGAATTCAGGCTTTTTGCCGGCGTTATTGCTTGCTCGCGGTCCAGGTTCCCGAGCAGCCGTCGGAGCGGCGGAACGTGCCGGAACCGCTGCGCCCGGACAGGCGGCCGGCGCCGGTATAGGTGATGCCGCCTTCACCATGCCCGAACGTGTGCACCGCGCCGTTCGGGCTGACGGTCCCGCTGACGCCTTCGGCGATCACACGGCCCGAGGTCACGACGGTCGCGCCGCTGACCGTGCCGCCACAGCCGACGCTGGTGACGGACCAGGCGCCGTCGAAGCTGCCTCCGCCACCGCCTCCACCACCGCGCCGTGACGACGAGCGGGGTTCGTCTGCGGCCGGTTTGCTCCGGCGCGCCGACGGCGCGGGTTCGGCGGAGCGGCCGGGCGCACTGTCCTGGCGCGAGCCGGACAGGGACTTCTCGTCATTGCCAATCGAGCCGCCGGCGCTGCCGGATTGCGCGAATGTGGCTGTCGAGGCGAGGGTGACGATGAGCGAGGTGAGCGCAAAGGCGCGGGCGAAGTTCGTCATGAGCAACCAATCCACATTATGAAAATCAACGACCGGAGCCGTCGGCGCAGACGGCCCCAATAATGCGGCAAGCTTTGCCAGCCTTTCCGCAATCGTCAAGCGCTGCGTCCTTCGCGCGCTGGACGCTGTCGCGCTGGACCAGCGACCAGGATTTGTCCGAGATTGCGAACGCGCCACAGCTCTTGCCGTAGAAGGAGAGCTCGATCGCACATTTGGCACCGGCGCAATTGCCGCGCGCATCCGCCACCGCCGCGCGCCGCGAGGCGTGATTCCACGAGATGCCCCATTTGTTGCTGTCGGGCCCGTAGACGATCGAGCCCCACGGCTTGAGATCCTCCATCTTGCGCATCCGCAGCAGCAGGCCCTCGGTCGCTTCGCCTGTTGGTGCCATGGCAATGCGCTGTTGAAGTTTCGTGATGGCGCGCGTCAATCCGTCGGGCGTGTCAGGATCGAAATTGAGCTCGTAGAGCCGCTCGTTCAACTCGCTGAGCAACGCGGCATCGCGCAACGGAACGCGGTCGGGGTCGGCACGGAGGCGCTCCGACGGCAGTGGATCGGGCTGCATCGCCGCGACCTGTGGTGGCGCGGTTTGCGTCGGTGGCACGAAGTAGAACGTGCCGTCGATTGGCGAGGACGAGACCCAGGGTTGCTGCGCGCCTGCGGTGGCGCGCTTCACGGCAAGCCCGACCTGGTTGAAGGTCTGGAATACGTCGAGGCCTGCGGTGCGGACGGTCGCGGCGAGCGCCTTGGTGTAGGGGCTGTGACCGTCGCTGCCGTCCTGGGCGACATTGCCGGGCTGTGTCGCGTAGGAGATCAGCGTGCCCTCGGGCGCGCGCATCTGCGCAAGGCCCCCTTCGGAGGAACGTAGGCCGCGCGAGCCGAAGGGATTGTTGCGGCAGGCATCGAGAATGACGAGGTTGAGCCGCGTGCCGGAGCCCTGCATCTGCCGCAGCACGAGGTTGACGTCGGTCATCTGGAAATCGACGTCGGCCTCGCGTGTCGGATTGGCGCCGACCGGGACGAGGTAGTTGGAGCCGGCTACCTGTACGCCGTGGCCGGCATAATAGAACAGCGCAACGTCAGCGCCCTGCACCTGCTTCCCAAAGCTCTGCACGGCGATGTCCATCGCGGCCTTGTCGAGATCGAGCTGGGCGTGGCCGCCGACCAGCGCGAAGCCGAGCGAGCCGAGCGTGTCGGCCATCAGCGTCGCGTCCTTGGACGGATTGTCGAGCGGCGTGATGTTCTTGTAGGCGGAGTTGCCGACGACCAGCGCGATGCGCTTCTCGGCCGATGCCGGCTGCGCGGCAACAAGCGTGGCTGCGATGAGCGCCGCCAGCGTCAGGACGCGATTGAAAATCCTCGCGTGCATGAAAGCCCCCAAATCAATGCCGACAATCTACCAGCCGGGCGCGCTCGCGAAAAGCGGTGTGCGACATTCCGTGCGGCAGCGAGCCTTCCAGGCCTCGCGGCCGGGAAGGGCAGGACACATCCATCTCGCGGCGGCTTTTGCCCGAGGCTTGCTTTGTGACTTCGCCCGATGGAGGCCAAAGCGATACACTTTTGCCCCCGTCGCACCGGCAGGGCCGAAGGGGGTCTATCTCCACACACTCGCCAGCTTCAGCGCCAACATGCCGAGCACGCCGCCGATCAATCCCACCATCACGTAGGATTGCGCGAACACGCCGGTTTGAATGAAGACCTGGCACGCGATCGCAAAGCAGATCGCGGTGACAAGGAGGCAGGCGCAGCCGGCGATGATCGCGAGATAGCGGATCGCGATTGCAATGGGCTTAGCGACAGGCCTGGCGGAGGATGCGGGATCGGTCATGCAGAAAGACTAACATGTGGCTGACGGCGCGCTGCTTCGCCGTCACGCACGGGCAAGAGCATCACTTGCTTGCGCAGCAATCGACCAGCAGGCGCCAGATGCGCTGGATCTCGATGGACCTCTGCATCTCGAGTACGTGGTTCTCGCTGGCGTGGGGGGAGGGAGCTACGACGTGGAATTCGCGCGGCGCGATCCAGCGTTCGGAGATCGGATCGTACCATTTGCCGGGGGTCATCAAGTTCGTATCTCCTCTTTAGTCCCCCTGGTTTCTGCGCCTAGCCCATGCGCCGGTTGCTGGTGTTCTGGGTGATGTTGCCGTGGGCAGCCTGCTCACGGATGTTCTGTTTCTCGTCGTCGCGATGGCCTTTGGTCGTGTCGACAGGAACTGTCGGCGCGCTGCCGGCGCCCTTGTGGCTCTGGTTCTCGTTGGGAACAGGTTGCACGGTTTTTGTCAGCGGCTTCGTCATGCAAATCGGACTCCGTTATTGCCTTGACGAGTGGTGAACGCGCTGGACGCACACGGCGTTCCAAGCTCGGGTCTGAAGTGATCGCAACGCGAACGCAGATCAACTGGCGCACTGGCCTTACGGGAAATTGAAAGAGATTGATGTCGGGCGCCGCCGCGCAAGCATTGTTGCCTGTCCGCCACGCTTCGAACTCTGTTCTTGACCGGAGAACACCGGATATTTCGAAAACGGAACACCCGCTCTGTGCAACAGTGAACACAGCGTATGCGCAGGTGACCCGCTACCCCAGGCGGGCCTCGCGCGCCGCCGACTGGCGGTTCGCCCGCCGATAGGCCTCGATCGCTCGGTTGGAGAGCATCAGCGGCCGGCGCTCGCCGGTCCTGAGTTGCGCCTCGATCGCATCGAGAATGATGTCCGCGGACGCATCAGGCGGCCCGAGCTCGCCGGTCTTCTCAAGGAAGCTCCAGGCGATGAAGAATGCGCTCTCGACCGTACAGCGAATGGACATGCGCTGCCAACGCGGTGCGACCGAAGCCGTTCCGGGCGCGGCGGCGAGACGTGCATCCCGCCGCCGACTGGTACTCAGTTCTTCAGCACGATACGGCCGACCACCTTGCCGCCGCGCAATTCGTCGATCCACTTCTGGACGTCGCCCATCGGCTCTTCGCGCATCGGCGTCGGCTTGATCTTGCCGGCGCGGGCGAGCGCCATCAGCTCATGCGCCTCGGCAAGCGTGCCGACCATGAAACCCTCGACGGTGAGGCGCTTGTAGACCCATTGCACCATCGGCAGCGTGAACTGGCCGCCCATCAGGCCTGAGATCACGACCTTGCCGCCGCGCGCGGCGACCGCGACCGCAAACGCCATCGATTTTTCGTTGCCGGCGAAGTCGACCACCTCGTCGAAGCCGCCGCCGGTCTCCTTCAGGATACGCTTGATCACGTCGGGCTCGGACGGGTCATAGGCGACCGCAGCCCCGTTCTTCAGCGCGGTCTCGCGCGCGGCTGGCGACAGATCGGCAACCGTGATCGGCTGCTTGAACATCGCCTGCGCGAACGACAGGCCCATCATGCCAACGCCGCCAAGACCGATCAGCAGCAGATTGCGTTGGCGCGGACGATCGACCAGGCGCTTGAGCGCGCCGTAGGCGGTGACGCCGGAGCACATCAAGGTCGCAGCCTGGTTGACCGGCAAGGGATCGTAGTCGAGCAGATATTTTGCGTCGGGCACCAGCACGTGGGTGGCGAAGCCGCCGTCGATGGAGACGCCGAGGAAGCGCTGCTTGGCGCAAAGATTCTCGTCGCCGTTCTTGCAGTCGCGGCACTGGCCGCAGCCGATCCAGGGAAACACCGCCTTCTTCGAACCGACGAGGCTTGCGGGCACATCAGGGCCGACTTCGTCGACGACGCCGGCGATCTCATGGCCGAGGGTGAAGGGCAGCGTCATGCCGCGCGTGGTGTCGAGCTTCTTGCCGCCGCCGAGATCGGCATAGCCGTCCTGGATGTGCAGGTCGGAATGGCAGAGGCCGCAGCGCTCGATGCGCACCAGCACCTCGGCAGCTTTGGGCTTGGGCGTATCGACGATGGTCTCGCACAGGGGCGCATCGAACTTGACCAGCGACTGCCGACGCATCAACGCCATTTTTCTTCCTCCGGAATTCTTGTTACCCAGCTTCGCTGCGTATATCCGCCAATTCACGCGCCATGGCAACAAAGCCGGAGATGGGGATCGTCTCGGCGCGCCGCGTCGCATCGACACCGGCGGCAGCAGCAAGCCGCGCAGGATCCGCTTGAAGCGATTTCAGGCTCTGCCGCAGCATTTTCCGGCGCTGTCCGAAGGCCGCGGCTGCGACCTGCTCGAGCAACTTGCGATCGCACGGCAGAGGCTCGTGGCGCGGCACCAGCCGCACGACGGAGGAGGTGACTTTCGGCGGCGGCACGAAGGCGGACGGCGCAATGTCGAACAGGATCTTTGTTTCGCAGCGCCAGTTGGCGAGCACGCCGAGCCGGCCGTAGGCGTCCTCGTCCTCGCGCGCGACGATGCGCTCGCCGACCTCGCGCTGAAACATCAGCACCATCATGTCGTACCAGGGCGGCCAGGGCTCGATGGTGAGCCAGTTGATCAGAAGCTGGGTCGCGATGTTGTAGGGGAGATTGGCGACGATCTTGGCGCGCTCGCCGCCGAGCAGCGGTCGCGGGTCGAAGGTCATGGCATCGCCATGCACGATCTCGAGCCTGTCAGGGTAGCGCGCGGAAATATCCTGCAAGGCAGGAATGGCGCGCTCGTCATGCTCGATGGCAATGACGCGCTTGGCGCCGAGCGCGAGCAGCGCGCGGGTCAGTCCACCGGGGCCGGGGCCGATCTCGACAATGGTGCTCTCTTCAAGCGGCGCAGCCGCGCGGGCGATGCGCGCGGTAAGGTTGAGATCGAGCAGAAAATTCTGACCCAGCGATTTGCGGGCCGACAGCGCGTGCTGGCGAATGACCTCGCGCAGCGGCGGGAGGTCGTCGATCGCGCTCATCAGCTGTTTGCAGCCGCCATGCGGCTGGCAAGCTTCAGCGCGGCGATCAGGCTCGCCGGGTTGGCCTTGCCGGTGCCGGCGATGTCGAAGGCGGTGCCGTGATCCGGCGAGGTACGGATGAAGGGCAGGCCGAGCGTGACGTTGACCGCGTCGTCGAACGCCACGGTCTTGATCGGGATCAGCGCCTGGTCGTGATACATGCAGACGGCGCAGTCATAGCTGGTGCGCGCGGCTTCATGGAACATGGTGTCGGCGGGCAGCGGCCCCCTGGCGTCGATACCGTCGTTGCGCAGCACCTTGAGCGCCGGCGCGATCACGGTCTGCTCCTCGTGGCCGAGCGAGCCGTCCTCGCCGGCATGCGGATTGAGTCCGGAGATCGCAATGCGCGGTCGGGCAATGCCGAAACGGGATTTCAGCTCGGTCGCAACGATGTGCACGGTCGAGACGATGAGATCGCTCGTGAGCTGGGTGAGGGCATCGCGCAACGACACGTGGATCGTCACCGGCACCACGGCGAGTCGCGGCGACCACAGCATCATCACCGGCTGCGGCACGCGTCCGTCCGCTTCGGCGAGCTCTGCGAGGAATTCGGTGTGACCGGGATGGCGGAAGCCGGCGCGGTAGAGCACGCTCTTGGCAATGGGATTGGTGACGACGGCGCTGGCATGGCCCGCCCGCACGTCGGCGACGGCTTCGCGGATCGAGGCGAGCGCGGCCGGTGCGCTCGAGGCGTCGGGCTTGCCGGGCTCTGCGGTCGCGTGCTCTCCGGTCGCAACCACGGGCAGGGCGCCGGCAAAGGCGGCCTCGGTCTCGCCTGGGCTCACCGAGGCGATCGCGATGTCGGCGCCGAGCCCCTTGCCCAGTGTCTTGGCGCGCCGGGCGATGAACGCCTCGTCGCCGCGCAGGTAAAAGGCGGGCAGGCCGAGCTCGCGGCGCCTCAGCCAGGCGGCGATGGTGATGTCGGGGCCGATGCCGGCGGGTTCTCCCAGCGTGAGCGCGAGGGGCTTTGTAGGAGCGGCCATCAGCGGTTGCGATATTCGATCATCGCCGCTTTGCGGAGTTCGTCGAGATAGGCCTTCTGGGTCTTCTCGTATTTCTCCACGTACATCTTGTCGCGGATCTCACGCTTCTTCGGCGTATCGATGGTGGTCGGCTTGCGGTCGCACAGCACCACCATTTCGATACCTGCCTTGGTCACCTCGGGCGCGGTCAGATGACCGATCGGGGTGTCGTCGAGCACCTTGCGCAGCGCCTCCGGAAGATCTGCCGTGGTCTTGGTGACGCTCTCGCGGATGGTGGCGTTCGGCGTCGCGCGGAACAGCGAATTGGCTTCCTCGCAGCTCCCGATGCGCGCGCGATAGGTCTCGGCTTCCTTCATCCGCGACTCCTGCAAGCCCGCAGACGAGCCGCGCGGCACGATCAGCACGATCGGCTGCATCTTGTATTCGGTGCCCTCGATCTGGAGCTTCTCGGTGCCGCCTTCGCGCACCTTGTCGGCGACGTCTTTCTCGCCGACGATCAGCTTCTCCTTGAACCGGCCGCGCACGAGGCTGGTCCAGACCATCTCGGACTTCATGCGGCTCTTGAGGACGTCGGGACGTATGCCCTTGACCTCGAGCGACTTCGTGAGCTGATCGGGCGAGATGCGCATGCGCTGCGCCATACCCTCGTAGGACTGGTTGACGTCGGCGGCGGTGGGATCGACGCCGTATTTCTTGCCTTCCTTGATCTTGATCTTGTCGTCGATCAGCGCGTTGATGACGTCCTGCCGGCTCGGCGTCTTCTGAGTTGTCAGCGTGTCGAGCTTGGAGCGCTGCTCGATGTCGAAATCGGTGATGGGATCACCGTTGACCATTACCACGATGTTTTGCGCCCGGGCCGGCGCGCCGGCGAGCACGAGCATGGCGACCAGCAAGGCGCCGAGAGCAGGAGGGAGGAGGCGGAACACAGGCAAGGAGGTCGTCATGGTTGTCGCTCGCATGTCAGCCGAAATGATCCTGCGATAGGGATCGCGCGGCCGGCATTTTGGACGGGTTCACTGGATGCCGGCGGAACTGCTGGCCCCCGTCGAGGTCGCCAGCGTGCGCAAGCCGATCTGGAACATGAACGCGTGGCTCAGCACGGGCGGCGTGGTGCCCGCGGAGTAGGCATACGAAGTTACATAGTTCGCCGCCAGCACGAAGCAATCGTCGACATAGCCGGCGCCGAGCACATATTGGTTGATCTTGTTGGCCTGGAGATCCCAGCGCGCCGAGCCCGTCACCACCCAGTTGGTCGCGACCTTGATCGAGCCCGTCGTCAGGATGCCCTCGCGCCGGGTCAGGTAGCCGAGCTCAGGCTGGGCGGCGTAATTGCCGTACAGCATGCTGACCGACCAGCGATTGAAATTGGCGCGGCCTTCCGCCTCGAAGCGCTGGAAGTTCCAGGTCTGCTCGTCCATGCGGGAGCGGACGCTGAACGTATAGGTGCTGTTCGGCGAATAGCTGGCGCTGGCCACGTAATCCGAGCGCGGCTTGTCCAGGCCGGAATTGATTCCGGTGTTGATGGAGTCCTGCACCGCGAAGGAGTTCATGCCGAACAGCTGGTAGGACTGGCCGAACAGCACCTTGATCGCGCCACCCCTGTCGAACTGCGTGGTCGACTGCACGCCGACATTGGCGCGGCCGCCGCCCTCGACGCGGTCATAGCCGGAGAACTTGTCGACACTGAACAGGTTCGAGGCGTCGAACACCATGCTCTGCGCGTCCTCGTTCGGAAGCTTGCCGGCATAGGTCTCGTTTGGACGGATAATGACCTGGGCGATCGGCTCGATGGTGGTCGAGCCCCAGGGCTGAACGTTGATGAAGGGATAGCGGTATTCGAGGCCGACGGTCGGCATCAGGCGGAACGCCTGGGTGTCGCCGACGGGCAGGTAGTTCGCCACGCCCGGCTGGTTCGAAACCTCGGAGTTGATCGCGTCGGCGCGCAGGATCGCGAACGGCGTCCAGATCTCGCCGAAGGGATCGGTGTAGGACTTGCGCCATTGCGCCTCCGCCGACAGGCGGGTGTAGGTGCCGGGGAAGCCGCGCAGCAGGCACTGCGCCGGCGTGCGCGCGAGCGGATCGGCCGAGAGCATCGTGCACAGGCTGTTGGTATTGGCCAACGTCGTGATCGGATCGAACGTCGCGTCGTTACGCGTCAGATTGACGAAATTCGTCTTGTAGGAGACCTCGCCGCCGAAGATCGGATAATTGAGCACGTTCGAGTAGTCGATCACGGGATAGACGACCGGGACCTGCTGCTGGTTGCCCGAGAAGCTCAGGAAGTACATCGTGCGGGCATCGAAGAAGCTGCGATTGCCGACGCCGGTCAGATAGAGCTGCGAAATCGCTTCCGTCGGCAGATTCAGGAACGATCCGAGCGGATCGCGATAGGCCGACAGGCGGTAGTCCGACATGAAATAGTAATCGGACAATAGGACGCCGTCCCAGCCCCAGACCCATTTGTCGTTCAGAGCGAACTGCCCCTTGGTCTCGACGCCGCCACGGAACTGGCGGTCGCCGGGCTGGCCGACGAAATGGCCCGGATCGAGCTGGTCGATGCCGTAGACGCGAACCTGGTAGGCGCCGTCCTGCAGGCGCTGGCGGAACTCGGCCTGGAACAGCACGCCCTGCCTGGAGGTGATGCGCGGGTTGAAGGTTGCGTCCATATCGGGCGCGATCGCCCAATAGAACGGGACTTCGACCCCGTAGCCAAACGCCGTGTAGGAGGTGAAGCCCGGCATCAGGAAACCGGTCTTGCGCTTCACGGTCGGGTCTGGCGTTGAGAAGTAGGGCATGTAGGCGAGCGGCACGCCGAAGAATTCGAGCTGCGCCGTCTCGAAATACAGCATCTTCTCCTGCTGGTCGTGGATGATACGGGCACCCTTGACCTGCCAGAGCGGCGGCTTCTTCGGATCGTCCCGGCACGGCGCGCAGGCCGTGTAGACGCCGTTCTCGAACACGGTGTAATTGCCCGAGGAGCGGTCGGCGCGGGTTGCGGCCATGCGGGTCTGATCTTCGGTGTCCACGCGCAGCGAATCGACGAAACCGTCGCGGTAGTCGTCGGACAGGTCCATCATCTCGGCATAGGTGATCTTGCCGTCGGCATCCGTCATGCGGATGTTGCCCTCGGCATGCAGCCGCTTGGTCTTCTGGTCGTAGATGACCCTGTCGGCCTCGACGCTGGTGCCATTGTAGAACAGCTGGACGTTGCCGACCGCCGAGACGCGCGAATTGTTGTAGTCGTAGTCGACCTCGGTCGCCTGCACGAGCATCTGGCCGTCATTGGCGGCCCGCGGCGGCTTCGGACGCGGCGGCAGCGGATTATAGGTGAAGCTCTGCGCGGCCGCAGGCGTCACCGCGGCATCCATCATCCCGGCGAGCGAGGCGACGGCAATAGCGGCGAGCACGAGCTTGCGGATTGACAAGCCGCCTCCGTTCGCGCGCACCACGTTGCGCTGCGCCCAGCCAGCCGGATGTCCTCGGCGGACGGCCGTCACTATCCGTCCTCCTGATACAGCAAGGCCAAAAAGCCGGTGAGGCCGCCCACCACTACGGGCAACCACGCCGCAGCGATCGGATGCATCAACTCAGCCTTGCTCAAGTCTTCAGTCACTTTCGACAGAACGTAGAGCAGAAAGCCTGCGCCCACGCCACTCAAAACCATCTTCTGTACGCCACCCATCCGGAAGAAGCGCAACGACACAGAGGCCGCGAGCATCACCATGGCGGCGAGCAAAAACGGCTGTGCCAGCAATTTGTGATACTGGAGTCGATAGCCGGCTGTCGCGAAGCCCGAGCTCTCGGACGAGCGGATGTAGCTCGGTAGTTGCCAAAAGGACACAGTCTCGGGTGTGGAAAAGCTGTTGCGGACCTGCGCCTCGGTCAGCGTCGTCGGAATCTCCAGGCTAGCCTGGTCGACCGGCGGGGCGTCGAGCGTGAAGCGGCGCACGCCCTTGAACAGCCAATGGCCGGACTCGAGCGTCGCCTCGCGCGCCTCGATCCGCTCCTTGAAGTGCTGATCTGTGTCAAACCGGAACAGCGTAAGGCCCGTGAGCCGGATGCCCTGCTGCTCGCTGCGTGCGGCGTTGATGATGGTCTGGCCGTCGTTGGTCACCTGGTTGAGCCAGAAGCCCGAGGCGTCCTGGATGCCGCCGCCGGGCGCCGAGCCGAACAGCTCGGCTTCCATGCGCTTGGACAGTTCGCGCAAATTGGCCGACATCGGATTGTAGGCGACCGTGGCGAGCACGCCGATCAGCAGCGCGCTGCCGAGCGCCGGCGAGATGAACTGCCAGGCCGAGATGCCGGCCGCGCGCGCCACCACGAGCTCGAGCCGGCGGGAGAGGGCGAGATAGCAGGTCATGGCGCCGATCAGCATGCAGAACGGCGTCAGCTTCTCCAGCAATTGCGGCACCCGGAACAACGAGGTCTCGGCCACCATGATCGCGGAGGCGGAGGCGAGCCCTGAAGTCTTGCGCACCATCTCGATGTAATCGACCAGCACCAGCAGCAGGAAAATGCTCGCGAACACGCCGAGTGCGGCGACCACGAAGCGGCCGGCGAAATAGCGCCCGAGCGTGTTGGTGAGCATGCTCATGCGGCGGCCGGCCGTCCGAACAGCCGCGCGATCCGCGCGTTCGACCTGTTGATGGCCTCCAGCAGGCCGGGCGGCGGCTCGACCACGATGCCGCCGACGATCATCCAGATGCCGGTGCCGATCGCGACCACCAGCATTGCGTATTGCACGCCGGCGACGAATGGCGTCTTCACGGCCATCACGGAGCAGGCAAAGCCGGCCATGCGCAGCCCAAACACCGCGAGCACCGAACCGCCGATCGAGAAGTTGCGGCTCTGCCGCGTCGTGCGCGGCGCGCCGAGGAAGGCGAAGGTCAGCGCCGCAAAGGCGAACGGATAGAGCGGCGCCATCAGGCGATCATGCAGCTCCGACCAGAACTGGCCGGGGACCGCCTTGTAGACGGGATCGTCCTGGGACGGCGTGAACAGCTCCCAAAGATAGCGCTCGCGAATGCCGAGGGTGACGTCGTGGCCCTGATTGCCGAACTTCGACATGTCGAAGCCGTAGCGGCCGAATGCCACCAGCGCGGGGTCGCGCTTGCCGGCCTCGAAGCGCTGGAGATTGCCGTCCTTCAGCACCAGGAACGATCCGTTCTCGTTCTTCACGACCTCGCCATGCTCGGCGACGATCGAGACGCGCTCGTTGGGATCGCGGCGGTCGTCGATGAAGATGCCGGCTAGGATCCCGCCGGGCAGCCGCTCGCGGATGCGGATCGTGAGGTTCTTGTCCAGCTGGGCGAAGCGGCCGGGCTGCAGGATGTTGGTGAGCACGTCGGCGGTGATCTCGGCGTCCCATTGCTTGATCCGCCGCATGCCGTCGGGGGCGAGGTAGGCCGCGATGAAGGCGACCAGCAGCGCCACCACGCAGGTGGCGTAGAAGAACGGATAGAACAGCCGGAACGGCGAGAAGCCGGCGGCATTCATCACGATGATCTCGGAATCGGTCGCGAGCTTGTTCAACGTGTGCGAGATCGCGATCATCAGCGCGATCGGCGAGATGATCAGCACCAGCGCCGGGATCACGAGGCTGGTGATGCCGAGGAAGGTCATGATGGTCTGACCCTGGCTCGTCATCAGGTCGATGCCGCGCAACGCCTGCGTAATCCAGATCACGCCGGTGAGGCTGACCAGGACCAGCGCAAACGACGCCAGCGTCGTGCGGAAAATATACCTGTCAATCGACCCCATGCGCTACCGCACGAATCCCACCAAAGCCCCAACGCGCGCACCGGAATTCCGGCTGTTCGACCAATCCCCTGACGGGGATCCCCGAGGTCGCCCAACCGGCTCTTCCGGCAGCTTACTTTCTCACTACCATCCCTTTGATCCGTCAACAAAATGGCTGACCCGTGGCACCGTCAATATATGGTTAATATTTCCCTCGATGTGACCTCCACGCCACGGGCGGTGCTTGGCATCGACCGCCGATCTCGCCCATAGTGTGGAAAGCAGAGTGAATCGCCGTTCAGGTCCGGCTTTCGACCGTATCGATCGATCGGCAAAAAGCCCCATGTTTTCGAGGAGTTACCCATGTCCGATGCCATCAAGGTCGGCTTCGTCCCGCTCGCTTCCGCCGCCCGTGGCATTCTGGTCGTATTTTGTGACGATGCTCTGAAGGTTGGCCCGGCAACCGCCAAGGCGCTCGGCGGTGCCAGCGAACTTGTGAAGCGGGCGGCGGGGGCCGGCTCATTCAAGGGCAAAAGCGGCGCCGCCCTGGACATCCTCGCCCCCGAAGGCCTGAAGGCCGAACGGTTGATCGTGATCGGGACCGGGAAGACCTCGAGCCTGAAGGGCAACGACTTCCTCAAATTCGGCGGCATGGCCGCCAGCAAGCTCAAGGCTGGTTCCGCGTCCATGACCATCATGGCGGAACTGCCTGATGGCGCCATGAACACCGAGCAGGCGGTCGCGATCGCCTCGGGCCTGCGCTTACGCGCCTACAAGTTCGATCGCTACAAGACCAAGAAGAAGGACGGCGAAGAGGGCGCCTTGCGCGCCGACGTCTCGCTGGCGGTCGGCGATGCGACTGCTGCGAAGAAGGCCTTTGCCTCGGCCGGCGCGGTCGTCGACGGTGTCATCATCGCGCGCGATCTCGTCAACGAGCCGCCGAACGTGCTGTATCCCGAAGAGTTCGCGCGTCGCGCCGGCCAGCTGAGGAAGCTCGGCGTGAAAATCGAGGTGCTCGACGTCAAGTCGATGCAGAAGCTCGGCATGGGCGCGCTGCTCGGCGTCGGCCAGGGTTCGGCCCGACCGAGCCGCACCGTGATCATGCGCTGGGACGGCGGCAAGAAGGGCGAGGCACCGGTCGCCTTCGTCGGCAAGGGTGTCTGCTTCGACACCGGCGGCATCTCGATCAAGCCGGCCGGCAGCATGGAGGACATGAAGGGCGACATGGGCGGGGCGGCCTGCGTCGTCGGCCTGATGCATGCGCTCGCGGCTCGCAAAGCCAAGGTCAACGTGGTCGGCGCCATCGGCCTCGTCGAGAACATGCCCGACGGCAATGCGCAGCGCCCGGGCGACATCGTCACCTCGATGTCAGGCCAGACCATCGAGATCATCAACACCGACGCCGAAGGGCGCCTCGTGCTGGCCGACGTGCTCTGGTACGTCGCCAAGAAGACCAAGCCGAAATTCATGGTGGACCTGGCGACGCTGACCGGCGCGATCGTGGTCGCGCTCGGCACCGATCATGCCGGCATGTTCTCCAACAATGACGAACTGGCCGAGCGTCTGCTCGCGGCCGGCATCGAGAGCGGTGAGAAGGTCTGGCGCCTGCCGCTCGGCCCCGAATACGACAAGCTGATCGATTCCCAGTTCGCCGACATGAAGAACACCGGCGGCCGCCACGGCGGCTCGATCACCGCCGCGCAGTTCCTGCAACGTTTCGTCGATGGTACGCCCTGGGCGCATCTCGACATTGCCGGCACCGCGATGGGCGCGCCGAAGACCGACATCAACCAGAGCTGGGGCTCGGGCTACGGCGTCCGGTTGCTTGATCGTCTGGTGGCCGATCATTACGAGCGCAAATGACAGAAGTTCTTTTCTATCATCTGCAAAACATGACGGTTGAGAACGTCTTGCCGCCGCTTCTCGAGAAATCGCTCGAGCGCGGCTGGCGGGTCGTGGTGCAGTCAACGTCACCCGAGCGCGCCGATGCGCTGGATGCGCATCTATGGACCTATCGCGACGATTCCTTCCTGCCGCACGCGACATGGCGGGTGAACGATGTTGCCGAGCAGCCGATCGTGCTGGCGATCGAGGCAGACAATCCGAATGGCGCCAATGTCCGTTTCCTGGTCGACAACGCCGCCTTGCCCGAGGATGCGGAAGCCTATGAGCGCATGGTGCTGCTGTTCAACGGCGACGATCCGGACGCGCTTGCGGCGGCGCGCAGCACTTGGACGGATTGCAAGACGCGCGGATTTGAGGTCACCTATTGGCAGGCCGACGAACGGGGAAGGTGGCAGCGGCGAAATTAGCGGCCGTTCCAGGTTAATGATAATTTGGGCTTTCAAGGGCAGATTGGTTTCGGCCACCTTCATGCCGCAAAGTGATGTTGGGACAATCGCTTAGGGCAGCTCCTTCACGCGGGGAATTTAGGTTATCGTGCGACATCAAAAGCTTCCAAAGTCGCTCCTGGTATTGGTCGCCGTCGCACCGCTGATGGCGGGCTGCGCGGGCGCATCCGACATGCTGACGTCCGCCAAAGACGCTGAATGGTTCAACAAGCCGAGCCGCCTGTTCATCAAGAACATCTCGATCGAATCGCCGCCGCTGACCCCCGACAAGCCTGTTGGCGCTGAGGATCTCGTCAGCGCCGACGGCGCTTGCCCCGGCATGGCGCCGCCGCCCGGTCCCGCCGACGCCAATGCGTCGACCACTGCACCGGCGCCAGTTGGCGGCACAGTCGCGCTCGGCCACACCGAATGCGACGTGGTGCGCGGCATCGGCGCGCCCTCGACCGTCAATCTCTCCAGCGATGCCGCTGGCCGTCGCGTCGCGGTGGTCACGTGGACGACGGGTCCGCGCGCAGGCATCTACACCTTCACCTCGGGGCGCCTCACCGCGATCGAAGGCACGCCGGAGCCGCCGGTCGTCGCCAGGCCGGTGAAGCCGAAGGCGAAGAAGAAGGCGGCGACCTGACAGGTCGCCGGGGCGGCTATGATCGCCCGTTCATTGCATCTTCGAACGACAGGGGGTGGCCGCTCCGTCCCCGGAACGTGATTGTTTCGGACTAAGTGGTTCCGATCTCGCTGAGCAGCTGGCGTGCGAGCGGTCTCCAATCCGCATCCGGCTTTTGCGAGTAAATGCTCAGCGTCATGCCTTCGTCCGCAAGAGGAGAACGCGAGTACGCGAGCCATGGCGCGTCGTAAACGTCGATGTTAACTCCGGCATCGTTGCACAGGTTCAGGCTGCGCCACATCAGGCGTCCTTCTTGCGTGTGTTCATCGCGCAGAAGCGACAGCTCATGCGCTTGACCAAAGTCAGCAAATTTTTGCTCGAGCTTTTGCCAGGCGTCGGCCGGCACTTTCAGATTTGCGAAGATTTCTGTTCGGGCCGACGTGAAGATGACGTGGCAGCTTCTATCCCTCACGACGATGGGGAGTATGAATATGCCGCAGGTCAGCGCAGCGGCGGCAGACACGATGCTCCACGATTTCGCAATGGACTCGGAGGGCCGCGTGGTTGCCCAAAAGGCGACGCCGCCGACAAGGCCCGACAACCCCGCGAGTCCCACGCTTCGGACGTAATCAGTCCAGCCAAACTCAGTCGGCAAGTCATTGCTGAATGTCGGCTTGCCGCCACTGATCATGGACAGCAATGCCAGGATGCCAAATGGCGTTGCGCCGACGAGGAAGCCTCCGAGCGCGCAGGCAACAATCCCGACGCGCGACCGTTTGCGGCGGACCAGCAGAAAGAGTGGAAGACCAAACAGCAGGGCGTGCGCAATTGCGGCCGTGAACATCATCATGGCCGCGTTCAGACCTTGCGTCACAAGAACGATGGTGATCGCGTCCTCGACCTGCAGAAAATGCGGGATGACTGCAAGCGTCGCCGCGAACGACGCGAAAACGGCGGCGGCAAGCAGGCGCATCACTTGCTGGACTCGCATCTCCATGCGCTCATCCTTGGCGCCGACCGCCAGGATGCGAGGGGACAGTACCACCAATCATCAGGCGGCCTTGCGTCCCTTGATCGCGGTGGCCGATGCATGCACCGTGATCGCACCAGACGCGCTTGACGGCAGTCGCGACTGTAGTCGGCGCCTGAGCTCCGCGCTCTCCGCGTCCGAGAGCTTTCCCACGATGCCGCTCGGGCTGCTCACCACCATCGACAGCCAATAGTCGTCGAAATCGGCAAATGTCCGCTCGACGACCAGCTCGCGTGTCTCGACCTCGCGCAGACCGAGCTCCGCCCAGAGCGCCTTCAGCGCCTCAAAGCGAGAGATATCCGCACTCGGCGGGCGCGCCGCGGGGATGCGCAGGGCATCCAATTCTTCCCACAGCGGCTGCGTGGGCGTGCCGCCCCGCATGATGTCCCAGGTATAGGACGCAACCATGCCGCCGGGCTTGGTGACGCGGACCATTTCCGATGCACCCTTGCGCGGGTCGGGAACGAAAAACAGGACCAGCGCCATCACCGCGACGTCGAAGCGATTGGCGTCGTAGGGAAGGGCCATCGCATCGCCGATCGACAGCTCGACTGGCTTTGCCGTGAACTTTTGCCGCGCCGTCGCAATCTGTGCGTCGGAGGGATCGATCGCGCAAACCGACGAAGGAGTGGCCTTCGCAAGAATAAGCTCGGTGAACGCACCGTTGCCGGCGCCTATATCCGCCCAGGCCAGTCCCGGGCGCCTTACCAACCAGTCGAGGAACAGATTGCCGGCCGATCGGCTCCAAGGCGCCATGAAACGTTCGTAAGCCGCGCCGTCGGTGAATCTGATCGGTTCAGGTGACGACATCTGCGATCTCCCTCAAAATTGCCTATTCAAAAATGTTCCTTGGCCGAAAAGGTTACTGCCTGCTCCGTAGCACGGTGCGCGACCTGCCGCAGCAAATTCCGCAAAGGCATCTTTACCGAGCGTGTCGACATAGTTTCGCAATGCGAACCGAGCGCATCGCAACGTGCGCGCGCCATCACGTCCGCCGCGGTCCAAGATCGGCGCGCAGGAAATCTGGAGGAAATCTCCAGAAATAAACACGCCCGTCTCAAGCAGCCATTCAAGAATGTCGTGTTCGCGGCTGCTACGCCTCGAAGGAGGGGCTAGATCGATCGAAGGATAATTTGGATGTCTATTACCTCGGTTTTTTCCCCGGTTACGGGGCAACTCACCATCTTCGGCGACAGTGCGAATAACGGCCTCGTGATCGGTCGCGACAAGTCCGGTCGCATCCTGGTCAATAACGGTTCTGTGAAAACGGTCGGTGGCGATCCCACTGTTGCCAACACCAACGCGATCGAGATTTTCGGGCAAGGCGGCGACGATACGATCACCGTCGACGAAAGCCACGGACCGATGCCGGCGGTTCAGATTTTCGGAGGCGACGGCAACGACAGGATCACGGGCGGCTCGGGCAACGATCTTCTGTTCGGTCAGGCCGGCGACGATGTGATCAAGGGCGGCGGCGGCAACGATCTGCTGTTCGGCGGCGCGGGCAACGACACGCTCGACGGCGGCAGCGGCAATAACCAGCTTTTCGGCGAGGCCGGTAACGACCTCATGATCTGGAATCCCGGCGGCGGCAGCAACGTGTTCGAGGGCGGCGACGGCAACGACACCGCGCAGATCAACGGCAGCAATGCCTCGGAGACCTTCACCATCACGGCAAACGGGACGCGCGTGCGGTTCGACGAGACGAGCCCGGCGCCATTTTCGCTCGACATCGGCACGACGGAAAATCTCGTGTTGCACGCCGGCGGCGGCGACGATGTCATCACGGCCGGCAACGGTCTCGGCAGCCTGATCTCGCTCACGCTCGATGGCGGCGCCGGCAATGATACGATCACCGGCGGTGACGGCAGTGATCTCTTGATCGGCGGCTCCGGCAACGACATCGTCAGCGGCGGACGCGGCAACGACGTCGCCCAACTCGGCTCAGGCGATGACACCTTCATCTGGAATCCCGGCGACGGCAGCGACACGGTAGAGGGCGGATCCGGCAACGACAAGCTCGTGTTCAATGGCGCCAATATCAACGAAAACATCGATATCTCGGCCAATGGCGGCCGGGTACGCTTCACCCGCGATGTCGCCAACATCACAATGGACCTCAACAGCATCGAAGCGATCGAGTTCGATGCGCGCGGTGGCGCCGACAACGTCAACGTTGGCGACCTTACCGGGACCGGCGTTAAGCAGGTGCTGGTCGATCTCGGTGCCGTTCCCGGCGGCACGCAAGGCGACGGCGCGGCCGATACGGTGACCGTCAACGGGACCAACGGCAATCAACATATCCAGGTCACGGCCGTCGGCACTACGGTCACGGTCACCGGTTTGCCTGAAGTCGTGACCATCGCGAATGCGGAGGCCGCCAACGACCGGCTGGTTATCCAGGCGCTCGGCGGCAACGACGTCGTTGACGCATCCACGCTCGCAGCGGTGATCGGCCTCACCATCGACGGCGGCGCAGGCAACGACACCATCACCGGCAGTCAAGGTGCCGACCTCCTGATCGGCGGCGATGGCAACGACAAGGTCACCGGCGGCCGCGGCAATGACGTGGCGCTCCTCGGTGCGGGTGACGATCTCTTCACCTGGAATCCCGGTGACGGCAGCGATACCGTCGAGGGAGGGGCGGGAACGGATACGCTCGTGTTCAACGGCTCTAATGTAGCCGAGAACATGTCGATCTCGGCGAACGGAAGCCGTGCGCTTCTCGCCCGTGACGTCGGCGCTGTGACCATGGATCTCAACGGCGTCGAGCACGTGCAGATCGCCGCGGCCGGCGGTGCCGACAACATCACGGTCAACGACCTCTCCGGCACCGACGTCACGCAGGTCGCCATCGACCTCAGCGCCGGCCCGGGCAGCCAGAGCGGCGACGGTGCTGCGGACCGCGTGACGGTCAATGGCACCGCCGGCGATGACACCATCAAGGTTGTGACCTCAGGCGGATCGATCGTGGTCAACGGTCTGGCCGCCCAGGTGACGGTCGCGCACGCCGATGCCGGTGATGTGCTCGCCGTCAACGGCGGAGGTGGCAACGACGTCATCGATGCTTCCGCGATCAAGGCCGGCCAGCTCGCCAGCTTCAACATCAACGGCGGCGACGGCAACGACATCATTACCGGGAGCGCCGGCAATGACATCGTAAATGGCGGACGCGGCAACGATGTCGCCAATCTCGGCGCCGGCGACGATACCTTCGTCTGGAATCCCGGCGACGGCAGCGACACCGTCGAAGGCGGCAAGGGCACCGACACGCTGCTGTTCAACGGGGCCAACATCAACGAGAACATCGGCATCTCGGCCAATGGCGATCGGGTGCTATTCACCCGCGACGTCGCCAGCATCGCGATGGACCTGCACGGGGTCGAACACATCGACTTCAACGCGCTCGGCGGCGCCGACAACATCACCGTCAACGATCTCTCCGGCACCAGCGTCAACCAGGTCAATCTCGACCTCGGCGCTAACGACGGCGCCGCCGATACTGTGACCGTCAACGGAACCGCCGGCAGCGACGTCATCACGGTGACCGAGCACGACGGCATCATCACGGTGTCGGGCCTCGGCCAGGACATCAACATCACCGATGCGGGGGCCGGCGACCGGCTCGTCATCAACGGCCTCGACGGCGATGACGTCATCACAGCCTCAGGCCTGCAGGGTGGCATCCAGCTGGTTGCCAACGGCGGCAATGGCGACGACGTCCTGATCGGTGGCTCCGGCAACGATACGCTGCTGGGTGGGGCAGGGGACGATGTTCTGATCGGTGGCCCCGGCCAGGACGTCCTCGATGGCGGCACCGGCAACAACGTCCTCATCCAGGATGGCGCGGCGATGGCGGCCGCGATGCTGCTCAACCAGGCCATGGCGGGGAGCTTCGTTCCCGCAGGCGATGGCCATGGCGCAATGCCCCTGGCCGATCCGCACACGGCGCAGACCCAGACGCTCGCTCCGCCACAGCACGCCTGACGGCAAGGCCGGCCGGAATGAGCCCGTCCAGCGCGCCGACGAAGGTGCGTTCCCTCCCCCCTTGTGGGGGAGGGCTAGGGAGAGGGGTAGCCCAGAAAAAGGTGCAGGTTGTTGATGACGCAGCAAGCGCGAAAGCGACGGAAAGAGTCCCCGTATGGCACCCCCCTCCCTGACCTCGAGAGCGAGCTTCGCTCGCCTCGGACCCCACAAGGGGGGAGGGAACGGAGAGAGTGCTGCCGTGGGCCAAACTCGATTCAATGTAGACCCGTCTCGCTCAAGCCGCTCCACTCCAGAGAACGCCCATGGCAGTGAATGCGGTGTCTACCGATACCGGTCTCGACGCTCTCCTGACCTTGCTTCATCTGCAAGGCGTGGCCGCCGACCGCGATCAGCTCAGGCACCGGCAAGGTGCGGCAAGCTTCGGCGCAGCGGACATCATCCGCTGCGCCAGATCTCTTGGACTGAAAGCCCGGACCTATCGCACGCGGTGGAGCCGGCTGGCGGACAGCCCGCTGCCGGCGATCGCGGTCCTGCGTGACGGCAGCTTCATGGTCATCGCCAAAGCCTCCGCCGACAAGGTGCTGGTGCAGTCGCCGCATGCGCAGCGGCCGGTATTGATGGAGCGCGACGAGCTGTCTGCCATCTGGGACGGCGGCTTGATCCTGATGACCCGGCGGGCCGGGTTATCCGACCTCGGACGGCGTTTCGACATCACCTGGTTCATCGCCGCGATCGGCAAATATAGAAGGCTGTTCGGCGAGGTGGTGGCGGCCTCGTTCTTCCTCCAGCTCTTCGCGCTGGTCTCGCCTTTGTTCTTTCAGGTCGTGATCGACAAGGTGCTGGTACATCGCTCGCTGTCCACGCTCGATGTGCTCGTCATCGGTCTCGTCGTCGTCTCGCTGTTCGACACCGCGCTCGGCATTCTGCGCAACTATCTGTTCTCGCATACGACCAACCGCATCGACGTCGAGCTGGGCGCACGCCTGTTCCATCATTTGCTGGCCCTGCCGATGGCCTGGTTTCAGGCGAGGCGCGTCGGCGATTCCGTGGCGCGGGTCCGCGAGCTCGAGAACATCAGAAATTTCATCACCTCGTCGTCGCTGACGCTGCTGGTCGACCTGGTCTTCACCTCGGTGTTCCTGGCGGTGATGTTCGCCTATTCGCCCGTGATGACCTGCATCGTGCTGGCCTCATTCCCGTTCTACATCGCGATCTCGGCGGTGGCGACGCCGCTGTTTCGCCGCCGGCTGGAGGAGAAATTCCGCCGCGGTGCCGAGAACCAGGCGTTCCTGGTCGAAAGCGTCAGCGGCATCGAGACGCTGAAGGCAATGGCGGTCGAGCCGCAGATGCAGCGCCGCTGGGAGGAGCAGCTTGCAGGCTACGTCTCCGCGAGCTTTGGCGTCACCAGTCTCGGCAACACCGCAAGCCAGCTCGTGCAGCTCGTCAGCAAGGTCGTCACCGCGGCGATCCTCTATGCCGGAGCGCGGCTGGTGATCGGCGACGCCCTGACCGTCGGCGAACTTGTGGCCTTCAACATCTTCGCGGGGCGCGTCTCGGCGCCGGTGCTGCGGCTGGCGCAGGTGTGGCAGGATTTTCACCAGGCGCGGCTCTCGATCGCGCGTCTTGGCGACATCCTCAACAGCGCGGCGGAGCCAGCCTATTCCGCTGGCCGCGCCGGGCTGCCACCGCTCCGGGGCAACATCCGCTTCGAGCGCGTCGCGTTTCGCTACCGGCTCGAAGGGCCGGAAATCTTGCACGACGTCTCGTTCGAAATTCCGGCCGGCCAGACCGTCGGCATCGTCGGCTCCTCGGGCTCGGGCAAGAGCACCTTCGCAAAACTGGTGCAGCGGCTCTACGTGCCGCAGAGCGGCCGCGTGCTGATCGACGGCATGGATCTGGTGATGACTGATCCAGCCTGGTTGCGGCGGCAGATCGGTATCGTGCTCCAGGAGAACATGCTGTTCAACCGCTCGGTGCGCGACAACATTGCGCTGGCCGATCCGACCCTGCCGATGGACCGCATCATGGAGGCGGCAAGGCTTGCGGGCGCGCATGATTTCATTCTGGAGCTGCCCGAGGGCTACGACACTGTGGTCGGCGAGCGGGGCTCGACACTCTCGGGCGGGCAGCGCCAGCGCATCGCGATCGCCCGCGCACTGGTGACCAATCCACGCATCCTGATTTTCGACGAAGCGACCAGCGCGCTCGACTATGAGAGCGAGCGGATCATCCATGACAACATGAAGGAGATCGCGAAGGGGCGCACCGTCCTGATCATCGCGCATCGTCTCTCCACCGTTCGCGGCGCCGATCGTATCTTCACGCTGGAGCACGGCCGCCTGGTCGAGGACGGCACGCATGACGCGCTCATCAGGAACGGCGGCCGCTACGCCACCCTGCACAGGCTTCAGGGAGGGATTTATGAGGTCGGCTAGATTAGTGCCGGCCTCGAAGCCGGAACCGTCAGTCGTTCCCTTCAGGAGCGGGAAGAGCCGGCGAGCCGAGGAAACCGCCTTCCTGCCCGCAGCGCTGGAGATCACCGAGACCCCGCCGTCACCGCTCGGCCGAGGAATCGCGTTTACGTTGATGGCCCTGGTCTGCGTGGCGCTCGCATGGTCCGCCTGGGGCACGATCGACATCGTGGCGTCAGCGACCGGCAAGGTCGTGTCGAGCGGGCGAAGCAAGGTGGTGCAGCCGTTTGAGACGGGCGTTGTGCGCGCCATCCACGTGCAGGACGGGCAGGTAGTCAAATCGGGCGACGTGCTGATCGAGCTCGATCCGACCGTGAATGCAGCCGAGCGCGACCATCTGCACGACGATCTCATGGCCGAACGGCTCAACAGCGCGCGCCTCCGCGCCGCCTTGAGCGCCGGCGAAGATGGCGCCGCTGATCTCGTTCCGCCTGATGATGCCGATCCGTTGCTGGTCGCGACGCAGCGGCAGCTTCTCGCCAGCCAGGTCGGCGAGCACCGTGCCAAGCTCGCCTCGCTCGAGCGTCAGGAAGCGCAGAAGGAGGCCGAGCATCAGACCATCGCAGCGACGATCCACAAGCTGGATGCACTGCTCCCCGTGACCGAGCAGCGCGTCGATATCCGCAGGACGCTGATGGAGAAGGAGATCGGCTCGAAGCTGACCTATTACGAGACGCTTCAGCTCCAGATCGAGCAGCAGGAGGAGCTTGGTGTCCAGCGCAGCCGTTTGAAGGAAGCCGAGTCGGCCGTCGCCGCGATCCGGGAGACCCGCATCCAGGCGGTGGCCGAATATCGCAAAAGCCTGTCCGACGAGCTCGCCAAGAGCGAGCAGAAGGCAAATGGCCTCGCGCGCGACCTGATCAAGGCGCAGCAGCGGACCAACCTCCAGCAGTTGACATCACCGGTCGACGGCGTCGTCCAGCAGCTTGCGGTCCATACTGTCGGCGGCGTGGTCACGCCGGCGCAGTCGCTGCTCGTGATCGTGCCGTCAGACACGCACCTCGAGATCGAGGCGATGATCTCCAACCGCGACATCGGCTTCGTCGAGGCCGGGCAGGGCGCCGCGATCAAGATCGACACCTTCAACTTCACTCGCTACGGCCTGCTGCAAGGCCGCGTCGTCAGCGTCTCGCAGGACGCGATCATCCGCGACCGTCCGCCGGAGCGCGGCGACCGCGCGCCGGGCGCGCAACACGACAGCAGCGAGCCGAACGGGCAGGAACTCAGCTACAGCGCGACCATCGCGCTCGATCGCACACAGATGCAAGTGGACGACCGGCTCGTCAACCTGACCCCGGGTATGGCGGTGACCGCCGAGATCAGGACCGGCTCACGCACCATCCTGAGCTACCTGCTGTCGCCGCTCCAGCGCTACCGGCACGAAATCATGCGGGAACGCTAGCTTCGCCAAGCTATAGCTATTTCAATAGGTTGTGTCGCGGCTCCAGGGCGCTCCCGCAGCGGCCCGAGAGGCGGGTCTCAGCGAGTGCCGATGATTGCGATTGTGAGCATTGCGACAGCAATTGGTGATGTCTGTTCCCAATTGAGATGATTTATGCGTGGCGCCGGATGAAAGAGCCATCGGCGAAACCACATCAGCAAATCTCCCGCGATTTAGTCGTTTAGCTTTCGAGTGATGCTCAATTGCGGACCGATTGATCGGGGCGCTTGCGTTGCGCTGGATCAATTCGGGCTCTCAACACCTCCGTTATCGTCACGTGCTCGTACTGTGGAGGCTGGCATGCGCATGGCGTCCGAACATCATTCAATGTTCAAGAAGTCAATGAGCGGGAGCAGGGCTCGTCCCGTTACGGGCGCGGTTCATCCGGCCAGTCAGCGTCCGGCGCGCGGGTTCAAGCGGACGATCAGATCGGTGTTCCTTGCGTTGCTGGTCTCGCTTGCCGCCGCGGCGCCAGCGCTGGCGCAAGTGGTCGCCGACGGCAATGCCGCGCTTACCGGTTTCTCCGGCGTGACGCCGCCGGTGGTGGTGGCGCCTGGCGTCAATCCGCTCGACAAGACCTATATCGATCCCAACGGCGTATCGGTGCGCGTCGTCGATTTGCAGAGCATGGGCGGGCCGCCGCAGGCGCAAGTTGTGACTGCGCCGAAGCCGTTCGCGGCCACGGCCGCACAGGTCGGCCAGGTGTTCGGCATCACGCTCGACAATGCCAGCCCGCCAAACATCTATGTCGCGGCGACATCCGCCTACGGCCTGCCGATCGTGGTGCCTGACAAGGACGGCGATGGCTTGGCCGATCGTGTGCAGCAGGGCGCCGCGAATGCCAGCTTCATGAGCGGCCTGTTCGGTCCGTCGTCGGGCGGTCCCGGTTCGATCTGGCGCATCGACGGCACAAGCGGCGCGGTGCAGTTGTTTGCCAATGTCACGCTCAACGGCGCCGCCAATCCCGGTCCCGCGCTCGGCGGGCTCGCCTTCGATGGCGCTTCGCAGTCGATCTTCGTCGCCGACCGCGCGACCGGCATGATCCATCAATTCGGACTCGACGGTAGCGAGCGTGGCCGCTTTGATCATGGCGTGCAGGGCCGCCCGGCGGCCGGCGCGCAGCCGGTTCCGTACAATCCTGCGATGCGGCTTGATATTACTGCGCCCGCGTTCTCGACCGAAAATCCGGCGACCTGGCGCTACGCGCCGGCGGCGCGGCTGGTGTTCGGCCTCGCGGTGCATGACGGCCGTCTTTACTACGCGGTGACGGAAGGCCTGCAGGTGTGGTCGGTCTCGATCGCCGGTGGCAGCTTCGGCAAGGATCCGCGGATCGAGGTTACGGTGCCGCCGAGCCTGGCGCCGACCGAGATTTCCAAGATCCTGTTCGATGCGCGCGGCAACATGCTGCTCGCCGAGCGCGCCGCGCCGACCGGTGACTACGCCATGGTCGCGCTTGCCCAGGAGGGCGTTTCGCGCGTGCTGCGTTACACGCCGGTCTCAACCGGCAATCCGTCGGGACCGCGCTGGCAGGCCCAGCCCGATCAGTACGCGATCGGTTTCCCGGCGCAGATGACCAACGGCAATGGCGGCATCGCGATCGGATATCGATACGCGGCCGATGGTGCCATCGACCGCACGAGTTGCGGCGGCTTCCTGTGGTCGACCGGCGAGCGCTTGCGTGTCGCCAACGACACCGCGACCACGCTGAGGCTTTCACTCGGCGGCCCCGCCAATGTCAACGGCATGCAGGGCAATGGCGTCGAAATGGTTGCACCCGCCAACGTGCCGCCGTGGTCGAGCTATTTCATCGATAAGGACGATCGCTTCGACGATCCGGCCGCGCGCGGCCAGATCGGCGACATCGCGATTCCGCTTGGCTGCGCGCGCGTGACGCTGCGCCTGCCGCCGATCCTGCGCCCCTGGTATCCCGGCTTTGGTTTCGGCATCGGACTGCCGCTGCCGCCGGCCGGACCGTTCTGCCCGTGGCCAGGATCGCATGGCTGCACCTGCCTGCCGGGTCAGCCCTGCATCTGCCCGCCTGGCAGCAGCCAGCAGCCCGGCTTGCAATGCTGCCCCAGCTTCCAAACACCGGGGCCCGGCGGCCAGTGCACGTCGTTGTGTGCGAACGGCGCTAACGATGCGGCTTCGAGCGCGATGTGCTTCTTCGGCGCCATGCCGCCGCCGGATCCGAACAATATCGATTACACCGACATCACCTGTTTCGACGGCACGCAAATCAATGCACAGACCGGCGGTCTTTGTCCCAAGCCACCCGGTGCGGTGTGTATGGCCGGCTTCACGCTGGTCCCCGCCAAGCACGACGGCGGCGACATGTGGACGGACTACACCTGCGAGTCGACTCCACAGGAGAACATGTGTGCGCAGCCTGGACCGAATGGTCATCTCCAACAGATCGGGCTCGACGGCCAGTGTCACGAGCTGTGCTCGGGCGATTCGCTGGCATTCCCGACCACACAATGTTGCCCGGCCGGCATGGTGCCGAACGCGTTCGGTGTCTGCGGCCCGCAGCAGGGAGGCTGCCCGCCGCAGCAGCTGACCTCGACGGGCAAGTGCTGCCCGCAAGGTCAGAAACCGTTGCCCAACGGCGAGTGCGTCATAACGCTGAACTTCTGTCCGCCGCAGCAATTGACCTCGACCGGCCAGTGCTGCCCGCAGGGCCAGACGCCGCAGCCGGACGGCAGCTGCAAGCAGCAGCAATGTCCGCCGCAGCAGCTGACCATTTCGGGCCAATGCTGCCCGCAGGGCCAATTCCCGCAAGCCAACGGCAGCTGCGGCGGCCAGCAGCAGGTCTGCCCGGTCGGCCAGCTGACCTCAACGGGCGTGTGCTGTCCGGCGGGAGAGACGCCGCAAGCTGACGGGAGCTGCGGCCAGCACAGCTGGTTGCCGTCCTGTCCGCAACAGCAGATCAGCAATACCGGCATCTGCTGTCCGTCGGGCACCACGCCGCAGACTGATGGGAGCTGTCAGGGCTGTCCGGCCGGCACGGTCGCCAGCCCGCTGACTGGTGCCTGCATGCAGCAGCAGCCCTGCCCAAGCAATACCGTGCAGAAGGCGAACGGGCAGTGTTGTCCGTCGTCGCCGGGTATCGTCGCCGCTGGAGCCGCGCCGGCCTGCTTCTGCCCGACCGGACAGACCTTCGACGGCCAGAAGTGTGTCGGCGGCAGCCAGGCTGCAACCGGCTGCTTCCCCGGCTACACGCAACTGCCTGGCGGCGGCTGCTGTCTCGCGAGCCAGGCGACGCTTGACGGCGTCTGCTGTCCGCCGGGCCAGCATCCCGACGCCAACCGTCGCGCCTGCGTCGGGACTGCACCCTTGCCGCACGTCGCGCCGCCCATCATCAGGGCACCGCCGGTCGTGGTGCCTCCGCCCAAGGGCGTCGTCGTGCCGCCTCCGCACGTCGGCATCACTCCGCCGCCGCGTATCGGGGTGACCCCGCCACCGCCGAATATCGGCGTGAAACCGCCGCCGCGCATCATCGTGACGCCCCCGCCGCATATCGGGGTCACCCCGCCGCCCCGGGGCGGCACCTTCGCCCCCCGCAAGGAGCCGGAGAAGGTTCGCTGAGCAGAATCAGCATTAAGCAAGCAAAGAGGGCCGGTTGGCCCTCTTTGCACGATCAGGGTTTGCCGCGAGGTGCAGGCCTCGTCTGGCAAATCCCTCGGCTACTGTGCATGGGGTTGTTTTCAGATTTTAACGGGACGCCTAATCGGCCGGTCGCCAAAGCTAGCTGGCCGCCTCGTCGAACTGTGCGCTCGCCTCCAGCCACTGCTCCTCCGCCCGCGCCAGCGCGTCGGCGGCGTTGGCGCGCGCCTTCGACAGTTGCGCGGCCTGCTTGGGGTCGCGCGTGAAAATGTCGGGGAGGGCGAGCGCGGTGTCGATCTTGGAGATGATCTCGGTGACCCGGGCGATCTCGCTCTCGGCTTCGGCGATGCGTTTCTTCAGCGAGCCGCGATTGTCTGATTTCACACGCTGAGGCTTTTCGATTTGAGCGCTGCGCTCGCGCTGAGCGGGTTCCGCATTGCGCGCGGACAGCACCAGGCGCCGATACTCGTCGAGGTCGCCGTCGTAATTGGTCACGGTGCGGTCGGCGACGATCCAGAGCTGGTCGGCGCAGGCCTCGATCAGATAGCGGTCGTGCGAGACCATGATGATCGCGCCGGGAAACTCGTTGATGGCCTCGGCCAGCGCGGCGCGGCTGTCGATGTCGAGATGGTTGGTCGGCTCGTCCAGGATGATCATGTTGGGGCCGAAGAAGGTGGCAAGCCCCAGCAGCAACCGCGCTTTCTCGCCGCCCGAGAGCTTTCCCGCCTTGGTGTCGGCGGCCTTGCCGGAAAAGCCGATCGCGCCGGCGCGTGCGCGGACCTTGGCTTCGGGTGCATCGCTCCCCATCAGCTTGCGGACGTGGTCGTAGGTCGAGGCGTCCTCGTTCAGCTCGTCGAGCTGGTGCTGCGCGAAATAGGCGATCGACAGCTTGTCGGCGCGCGTCACCTTGCCGGAGAAGGGCGCAAGACGCGCGGCGAGCAGCTTGACCAGCGTCGACTTGCCGTTGCCGTTGGCACCTAACAGCGCGATGCGATCGTCATTGTCGATGCGCAGCGTGACGCGATTCAGCACCGGCGTTGCCGGATCGTAGCCGACGGACACGTTGTCGACGGCGATGATTGGCGGCGATAGCAATTTCTCAGGTGCCGGAAAGGTGATCTCGCGGACGTCCTCGGTCACCAGCGCCGTGATCGGCTTGAGCCGCTCCAGCATTTTCACGCGAGACTGTGCCTGGCGCGCCTTGGACGCCTTGGCCTTGAAACGGTCGACGAAGGCCTGCAGGCGGGCGCGTTCGGCCTCCTGCCGCTTGACGGCCTTGGCATCGAGCAGCTCGCGTGCGGCGCGCTGCTCCTCGAAAGAGGAGTAGCCGCCCTTGTAGAGCGTGAGCTTGCCGCGCTCCAGATGCAGGATCTGGTCGACCGAGCTTTCAAGCAGGTCGCGGTCGTGGCTGATCACGATCACCGTGCGCGGGTAGTGCGCGAGATGATCTTCCAGCCACAGCGTGCCTTCGAGATCGAGATAGTTGGTGGGCTCGTCGAGCAGTAGAAGGTCGGGGGCCGCGAACAACGTCGCGGCGAGCGCGACGCGCATACGCCAGCCGCCGGAAAATTCGGCGCAGGGACGCAGCTGGTCCGCGGCGGAAAAGCCGAGGCCCGAGAGAATTGCGGCGGCGCGGCTCGGCGCTGAATGGGCGTCGATGTCGACGAGGCGCGTCTGGATCTCGGCGATCCGGTGCGGATCGGTGGCGGTCTCGGCCTCAGTGAGCAGCGCTTCGCGTTCGAGGTCGGCCTTGAGCACGACCGAGATCAGGCTTTCGGGCCCGTTCGGGGCTTCCTGCGCCAGACTGCCGATACGCCAGCGGGGCGGCAGGGTCACCGAGCCGTGCTCGGCCGAAAGCTCGCCGCGGATCACCTTGAATAGCGTCGATTTGCCGGTGCCGTTGCGCCCGACCATGCCGACGCGTGCGCCCGGCGTGATCTGCACAGAGCTGTCGTCGATCAGAAGGCGTCCGGCGAGACGGACGGAGAGGTCGGTGATGGTGAGCATGCGGCCTTGTCACCGCAGGCGGGATCAAACGCAACCCGATTTTTTGTCAGTGCGGATCGAGGTCACGCTTCCTCAGCTCGTTCAAGAGCTGCTCGAGATGCGTCGGGAGCCGGGGTTCGGGGCGCATGCTCTGCTGAAGCCGCTCGCCCACGGCATCGCAGATGGAGCGGCTGGTGCGCCGGTCGATCTGTTCGCTGTCATCGGCAAAAAGGCCAGCCATCTCAGGGTTCCCAGTGTTCAAAGTAACGACACGGTACCAAGTCATTGGCCCCCAAAATGGTTTCGCCAAGCGTTGGGGATGGCTGGGATTCTAGTAAAAATTGTATGAATTCGCTGTATCTGCCCAAAGATAAGGCCCCGGTGGGGGGGGATCACCGGGGCCTCTCTTGGAAGGTACTGCGGGGGGAACAGTACCTCGGGTTGTCAGGGAATGAGTTGTTCGGGCTCAGTAGCACCGGTTGATCAGCCGCCAGCGGGGTCCCCAGGGGGTCGGGACCAGCCGGCGCACATAGCAGCCGCCGTAACCGTAGGAGACGGGTGCAGCGTAGACGCGCGGTCCGCCCCAGCCCCAGCCCCCGCCGTGATACCAGCCGCCGCCATGCCAGCCCCAGCCGCCATGCCAGTGAGCGGAGGCGGAGGTGGGGGCGAGTGCGGCCCCCAGGGCGACCGCGGCGACTGCAGCGAGCGAAAGTTTCCTCAACATCGTGATCTCCTCAAAACTGCCGGCGCGGGGCAATCGCGTCGATGGAAAGGCCGCCGAAACGGTCCGCCTCGTCAGAAGGCTTCGGTTTCGATGGAGCTGACGATACGCCAGCGAGGCTGAACCAAACCCTGACAGGGCCTTCAGATTGGGTTCATCTGGGTGAAATCGTTGTAATCCATGTTGGAATCCGGCCGGGATTTCAGGTCTTCGCCCGCGGCGAAGCGCCCTTCGGGGCGTTCCGGCACTCGCTTGCCGGATCGCAAAGGCGCCGATATAAGCCCCGCAACTCCGAACGACCCTTTTTCTCTTCAAGGACAAGATCATGGCCATCGAACGCACTTTCTCGATCATCAAGCCCGACGCCACCGCGCGTAACCTGACCGGCGCCGTGAACGCCGTGATCGAGAAGGCGGGCCTGCGCATCGTTGCACAGAAGCGCATCCGCATGACCAAGGAACAGGCCGAAACCTTCTACGCCGTCCACAAGGCCCGTCCGTTCTTCGGCGAACTGGTCGAGTTCATGACCTCGGGCCCGGTCGTGGTTCAGGTGCTGGAAGCCGAGAACGCCATCGCCAAGTACCGAGACGCCATGGGTGCGACCGATCCGTCGAAGGCGGCCGAGGGCACCATCCGCAAGCTCTACGCCAAGTCGATCGGCGAGAACTCGGCTCACGGCTCGGATGCTCCGGAGACCGCTGCGATCGAGATCGCGCAGTTTTTCTCGGGCAACGAGATCGTCGGCTAACCAGCCGATCGGTTAAGTCGACAGGGGACTCATTGTGAACTGGCTCGGGCAGATCTTCGATCCCGCCACGATCGGGGCATTCTTCACCCAGTTCCGCAATGAGATGGCTGAGCCGACCTTCTGGATCGCGGTCGGCAAGATCATCTGGATCAACATCCTGCTCTCAGGCGACAACGCGCTGGTGATCGCGCTTGCCTGCCGCGGCCTCAAGCCGCGGCATCGGCTGTGGGGCATGGCGCTCGGCGCCGGCGCGGCCGTCCTGCTGCGGATCATCTTCACCGGCGTCGTCGCAAGCCTGATGGCGCTGCCGTACCTGAAGCTGGTCGGCGGCCTGGCGCTGATCGTGATCGCGGCAAAGCTGGTGGTGCCGGAGAACGAGGAGGAGGACGTCGAGTCCGCCTCACATCTGTGGCAGGCGGTGCAGATCGTCGTCGTCGCCGACATCGTCATGAGTCTGGACAATGTCATCGCGGTCGCCGCCGCCGCCAATGGCAGCGTGCCGCTCCTGGTCCTCGGCCTTGCCATCAGCGTGCCGCTGATCGTAGCCGGTGCGGCGCTGATCATGGCGCTGTTGTCGAAACTGCCGATTCTGGTCTGGGCCGGTGCGGCGCTGCTCGGCTGGATCGCTGGCGAGGTGATCGCGACCGATCCCGGCATCGCGCCGAAGCTGCATTCGCTCTCGGAAGGTCCGTTTGGCGTTTCGCTGGACCGGATGCTCGGCACTCTGCATATCCCGCCGCAATTCGCCCATGGCGGCGAGGGCGCCGAATATCTTTGCGGCGCGCTTGGTGTCGTCGTCGTGCTGCTGGTCGGCGCGATCTGGCGCCGGCGCAGCCTGCATGCCGCCGCGCTCGAAGCCTCCGAGGCACACGCCAAGGCGTCTGCCGAAGGCTGATTGTTCAGTCGATGATGCCGAATTCCGTTACGGGCGTCGCCCAGTAGACGAGTTTGGTGCCGGCAAACGAAACCCTGAGCCGCTCGATCAGGCGGGTGGCGTCGTCCCGCGCCAGTACGACCTTCACCATGGCTTGATCGGCATGGCCCTGGACGCGTTCAGCGGCGGTGTGCAGTCGGACTTCGCCGCCGTGCCCGGCCGCGTGGGAGGCGGTGAAGCCCGAGACAAGGTCGCTCTGTTCGGCGAGATAGTCGAACACCTCTTCACGAAGCTGACGCGGCACGATCAGCGTGAGGCAGACCGGCTGGTCGGTCATTTGGCCACCTTCGAGGTGCCGCCGTAGCGGCGATACAGGATCGGCAGAAGGATCAAGGTCAGTACCGTGGAGGACAACAACCCTCCGATGACGACGACCGCAAGCGGTCGCTGGACTTCGGATCCCGGACCCGAGGCAAACAGCAGCGGAACCAAGCCGAGCGCCGTGATGCTCGCGGTCATCAGCACCGGCCGAAGCCTGCGCATGGCGCCTTCGACAACGATACGATGCTCGCTCAGGCCGTGGGCACGCAGTTGATTGAAGTGGGAGACCAGAACGACACCGTTGAGGACGGCAATCCCGAGCAGAGCGATGAATCCGACCGAGGCGGGTACCGACAGGTACTCACCCGTGGCGACTAGCGCGAACACGCCGCCGATCAGGGCGAAGGGAATGTTCACGAGCACAAGCAAGGCTTGGCGGATGGCGCCGAACGTGGTGAAGAGCAGCACGAAAATCAGACCGATTGCCACGGGGACGACCACGGATAAGCGTGCCGAAGCGCGTTGCTGGTTCTCGAACTGTCCGCCCCACGTCAGCCGGTAGCCATCTGGGAGCTGGAGTTCCGCGCCGACCTTCTGGCGGGCCGCTTCGACGAAGCCGACCATGTCGCGGCCCCTGATGTTGGCTCTAACGACGCTCATACGGGTGCCATCCTCGCGGTCGATCTTGACCGGGCCGTCGACGCGTTGAATTCGCGCGACTTGCGACAGCGCGACGTGCTGCCCCGATGCGAGCGTCAACGGAAGGCTCGCGAGCAGCGTCGGCGCCTCCCGGGTCGTTTCGCTGCCGCGGACGAGAATGGGAGTGCGGCGTCCCTCTTCCAGCGCGGTTCCGATCGTTCGGCCCTCGATCTGGGTGCGGAGCGAGTTGGTGATGGCGTCAACCGTCAGGCCGAGACGTCCGGCCTCCATTCGATTGACGGAAACCGTGTAATATTGAGCGCCTTCGTTGAGCGTGGTGTAGACGTCCTCTGCACCATCAATGCCGGAGAGGATGGCCGACAGCTTTGCTGCCGTTTCATTCAGCTTTGCGATGTCAGGACCGAATATCTTGACTGCGACGTCGCCTCGCACGCCGCTGATCATCTCCTGCACGCGCATGTCGATGGGTTGGGTGAAGCTGAGCGAGATGCCGGGAAAGCCGGCAAGAACATCGCGCAGCTTTTGGAGCAGGGCTTCGCGGTCCTCGGTCTGCCGCTCGGCCGCCGGCTTCAGCACCAGGAACGTGTCGGTCTGGTTGGGCCCCATGGGGTCGAGGCCGAGCTCGTCGGATCCGGTCCTTGCGACGATGCCGGCGATATCCGGCACCGCGAGGAGTGCGGTCTGCAGCCCCCGATTCATGGCAAGCGATTCGTCGAGATTGACGGAGGGAAGCGTCTCCACGCTGACAATGACGTCGCCTTCGTCCATCGTCGGCATGAACGTCTTGCCGAGTTTCGAATAGGCAAAGCCCGCGGCGACGAGGCCGATCAGCGCCGCGGCCATCACCTTGCGCTCGTTGCTCAAGGCCCAGTTCAAGGCCGGTGCGTAAACGCGCTGGGCCGCGCGAACCACCAGGGGGTCGCGATGTGAGGCAGATTTGAGCAGGAAGGACGTCGCGACCGGAATCACGGTGAGAGCAAGCAGCAGTGAGCCGGCGAGCGCAAAGATGATCGCCAGCGCGACAGGAATGAACAGCTTCCCCTCAAGTCCCTGGAGCGTTAGCAGGGGTACAAACACGATGATGATGATGAGGACGCCCGAGGCCACCGGCTCCAGGACTTCGCAGACCGAGCGGTACACCAGATGGATCAGGGGAGGCCCTTTGCCGGGGGCGTGCTGACCGAGGTTCCCGACGATGTTCTCGACTACGACGACCAGCGCGTCGATCAGCATGCCGATCGCGATCGCAAGTCCGCCGAGACTCATCAGGTTGGCCGACATTCCCACGACCCGCATGACGATCAGTGCAATGACGATGGCCAGCGGCAGGCTGAGGGCGATCACCAGCGAGGCTCGCCAGTTGCCGAGGAAGAGCAGCAGCAGAACGATGACAAGGGCGGTGGCCTCGCCGAGAGCTCGCACGACGGTCCCCACGGCACGATCGACCAGACGACTGCGGTCATAGAACACGTTGATGGAAACGCTTTTCGGCAGCGAGGACTGCAGCTCCGCAAGGCGTGCACGCACGTCGCGGACGAGCTGTCCCGCGTTGGCGCCGCGCAGGCCGAGCACGAGCCCCTCGACGGTTTCGCCGCGCCCATTCGACGTGACCGCACCATAGCGCGTCAGTGTCCCGACTTTGACGCTCGCCACGTCGTTGACGAGGATAGGCACCCCCTCGCGCACCTCCACCACGATGGCCTTGATGTCCTCGATCGAACGGATGCTGCCTTCGATCCGGACCAGGGCGCTGTCCTCGCCCTGGTTCACCCGTCCGGCGCCATCGTTGCGGCTGTTGGCCTCGATCGCCCGGCGAAACAGGTCGTAGGAAATACCACGGGCGGCAAGTGCATCATTGCGCGGAACGATCTCGAAGGCGCGCACGTAACCGCCGAGCGCGTTGACGTCGGCAACGCCCGGCACTGTACGCAGGGCCGGACGGATTATCCAATCGAGCAGGGTGCGGCGCTCGGCGAGCGAAAGCTCGTCGCTGTCGATCGTGAACATGAACATTTCGCCGAGGGGGCTCGTAATCGGCGCAAGACCGCCGGTCACCCCGTCGGGGAAATCACGTGAAATGTTCGATAGTCGTTCGGAAACCTGGTTTCGCGCCCAGTAGATGTCGGTGCCGTCTTCGAAGTCGACGGTGATGTCGGCCAGTGCGTATTTCGTGGTCGAACGCAGGATCTTCTTGTTCGGCAGTCCGAGCAGTTCGAGTTCGACGGGCACCGTGATGCGCTGCTCGACCTCTTCGGGCGTCAGGCCCGGCGCCTTCATGATGATCTTCACCTGAACCGGCGAGACGTCGGGAAATGCGTCGATCGGCAGGCTTGGCAGGAGGACGGCACCAGCACCGATCAAGAGCAACACGCTCAGCACGACGAATAGCCGCTGCGAAAGCGCGAATGCGACCAGGTGCCGGAGCATTTATTGCCCAAGCCCCGAGAGAATGCCGCGAAGCGCCGAGATGCCGCCGATCGCGATCTCGTCGCGGTCGGTGATCGGGCCGGATATCACGACATGGTCCTGGTCTTCGGCCAGGAGCGTGACCGGAACGAGTCGGAAACCGCCGTCGAAAGCGACGAACACCGACGTCTGCTCGCCCCGCCTGATCAGCCCCGCATAGGGAATCTCCCAAGCGCTTTCGCCGGCGGAGAGGAAGCCGATGCGTGCTGCGGCCGTCTGGCCGGGATGCAGCTCGCCGTCGTTGGGGACCTCCGCGCGGACCAGGATGGTCTGGGTCGCGGGATCTGTTGTCTCGGAAACCAGTACGACCTTACCGGGCGTGGAATAGCCTTCGATTTCGACTTTCGCGCCAGCGCGGATCGCGGGAATCTTGGTAGCGGGAACCGCGATTTCGGCCCATAGCGGCGACAGCCGCGCCAGCTTGATTAGCGGCGCGGATTGTTCGAGCCGCTGCCCCGGCGATATAACCACGTCGACCACGGATGCGCTCTGCGGCGCGTTGACGGTCAGCGTGGCGCTGATCGAGGCGTCCTGACCGAGGCGCGAAATTGCCTCGTCGGACATGCCGGTCAGACGCAGCATCTGTCGGCGTTCGGCGGCGACGAGCGTCGCCTGGCGCGCCTCGGCCTGGCTCGCCTCCAGCACGCGTTGCGGCACGGCTTTGCCCTCGAACAGATCCATGTTGCGCTTGAGCTGCTGGTTTGCGAGCAGCTCCTGCGCGATCGCGTGCAGGTAGTCGCGCTGTTGAGAGACGAAGCTTGGACTCTCCAGGGTGACCAGTGGCTGGCCAACCGAAATGCGATCGCCGCGGCCGACCGATAGATTGGCGACCATGCCGGCCACGGGGGCGCTGACGACCCACAATTGCGGCGTGGGAATCACGATCTGGACGGGGTATGGCAGCGTCAGGTCGGTCTTGCTTGCGATCGGATGAACGACGCGCACGCCAAGATTTCTCGCCTGCGGTTCACTCAGCTTGAGTTCGTCCTGCGCTCCTAGCGCCGAGGGTGAAAGGCCAAGGGCAAGTGCGAACAGGACACAAGCAGCCATTTTCCGACCGCGGATCGAGAGGCAAAGCCCAGGTTGCAGCTGCATGGCAGAAGTGGTCCGAAACAACGCGGCGACACGTTAATCCGGCATGGTTCGGTCGAGTTGATTTGCATCAACCGGCGCCGGTTCTGCGACAGAATGCAGCGCTGCTCAGCGTCTGACGATCGAACCGCTGCGCCCGATCAAGCGGGCGAGCTGCTTGAAGCGGCTACCAACGCGGTCGGCGACGAGATCGCCAAGCCGGTGCTCGAACACCAGCATCAAATTGCGGCCCCGGCTGCGGAAATGCGTGGCGGGCAATACGCCCGGGCGCGCGGCCGAGATCAGGTGCGCGACGCGAAACGCCGCGCCAAGCAAACGGGCGCGCTCGAGCTGCGCCGGCGTCAGCAACTCCTGCATGGTTAGTGGCGGCTGATTCTCTTCGCTGAGGCCCGCATAACGATAGAACACGGACAGTCCGACGAAGGCGCGCTCGCGGTGGTCGATTGCGCCGAAATTGGCGTTGACCACGAGGCTCAGCGTCTGCTCGCCGCGATGATCGGGATGGACGCGCCAGCCGATGTCGGACAAGAGACAAGCGGTGTGGCGCAAACGGCGGTCCTCTTCGGTCTCGCGCAGCTTCACCACGCGCGCGAGACGATCGGTCCAGGCGATCAGCTCGCGGGCATGCTTGGCCGAGCGTGACAGCAGCTGATTCAGCTCTTCGGCGGCGCAGATCAGCCCGTCCTTGTTGCGCTCGGTCTCCGGCAGCTTCTCATGCAGCAGGCCTTCGCGCACGCCGAAGGTCGAGAACACGATAGTTTTCGGCTTTGCGACGCGGATGACGTGCTCAAGCACGAGCGCTGCGTAGGTGAGGAGAGGGCGCCGCGCATCGGCGACGACCTCGATATCGGCGAGCATGTTGGCGGCAGCGAGGCGCCGCAAGCGGCGCGCAAAATCGAGCGCCTCGGCCGCTTGTATGGAATAGCCGTGCATCACCTGGAGCGGATAGCCGCTTTGGATGATGTGGATGCGCGCAAGCGCGCGCCAGGTGCCGCCGACGGCATAGAAAGTGCGGCCGCGGCCGGCGGTGAGCAGGTCGACCTCGTCGATCGCCTCGCGCACGATGCGGTCGGCGCGCTTGAGCGATTTGTGCGCGAGGTCCTGCAGCGCGAGGCCGCCGAGCGGCAGCGTCACGCCGCTGCGCACGGCGTTCCTGCGTACGTCGATCAGCTCGAGCGAGCCGCCGCCAAGATCGCCGACGATGCCGTCGGGATAGTGGATGCCCGAGATAACGCCGAGCGCCGACAGCTTGGCTTCGCGCGGTCCCGACAGGATCTCGATGTTCACGGCGCAGATGCGCTCGGCTTTTGCGATGAAGTCGGGGCCGTTGGAGGCATCGCGGCAGGCGGCGGTCGCGATCGCGAACACGCGGCCGACCTGCATCACGCGGCACAGCGCGCGAAAGCGCTTCAGCGACGTCAGCGCCTTGTCGACGGCGTCAGGCGCGAGCAGGCCCGTGCTCTGCACCTCGCGTCCGAGACCGCACAGCGCCTTCTCATTGAAGATCGGAATCAGGCTCCGCGCCAGCGCCTCGTAGACGACGAGACGAACCGAGTTGGAGCCGATGTCGATGACCGCGACGCTAGCGCCACGCTTGCGCGGCCGTTTCACGGCAAAGATCTCCGGTCAGGACTGATGGCGTTCGTTCCGGCGCGTGAGACGGCGCGGCGAGGATTCCTTGAGCGACTTTCCACGGCCAGACAGACTCGGATTTGTCATGAAGTAATTGTGCACGTTGAAAGGTTCATCGCCCTTCGCGGCCTTCATACGCGTTGAGGACCCGTCCGGCAACAATTGCCAGCTCTGCTCATTGTCCTTGAGATTCGCGACCATGATCTGTTCGAGAACCTGCTGATGCACCGTCGGATTTTGCAGCGGACACAGCACCTCGACACGGCGGTCGAGGTTGCGCGGCATCATATCGGCCGACGAGATATACACAGCCGCTTTCGCGCTCGGCAGGCCCTGGCCCATGCCGAAGCAGTAGATTCGGCCATGTTCCAGGAATCGTCCGATGATCGACTTGACGCGGATGTTCTCCGACAGGCCGGGAATGCCGGGGCGCAGGCAGCAGATACCGCGGACCACCAGCTCGACCTGCACGCCGGCCTGTGAGGCCTCGTAGAGCGCGTCGATGATGTCGGGGTCGACAAGTGCATTCATCTTCATCCAGACCGCGCCGGGCTTGCCGTGACGGGCGTGCTCGGTCTCGCCCTGGATGTGCTCGATGATGCGCTTGCGCAGGGTCAGCGGCGACACCGCCATCTTTTCCAGGTCGCTCGGCGCGGCATAGCCCGTGATGAAGTTGAACACGCGCGCGGCGTCGCGGCCGATGGTCGGTTCCGAGGTGAAGTAGGACAGGTCCGTATAGATACGCGCGGTGACCGGGTGATAATTGCCGGTGCCGGTATGAACGTAAGTGGTAAGGCTGCCGCCCTCGCGGCGCACCACCATCGAGAGCTTTGCGTGAGTCTTCAGTTCGAGGAAGCCGTAGACGACCTGCACGCCGGCGCGCTCCAGGTCGCGCGCCCAGCGGATGTTGGCTTCTTCGTCGAAGCGCGCCTTCAGCTCGATCAGCGCGGTGACGGATTTGCCCGCCTCGGCCGCTTCGGCAAGCGTGCGCACGATCGGCGAGTTGTTGGAGGTGCGATAGAGCGTCTGCTTGATCGCGACGACGTCGGGATCGCGTGCGGCCTGTTGCAGAAACTGCACCACGACGTCGAAGGATTCGTAAGGGTGGTGGACGATCAGGTCCTTCTGCCTGATGGCCGCGAAGATGTCGCCGCCATGCTCGCGCACGCGCTCGGGATGGCGCGGCACGTAAGGGGTGAATTCGAGGTCGGGCCGGTCGAGCCGGGTGAGCTGCGACAGCTCGTTCATGGCGAGCACGCCGTCGACCAGGAATACCTCGTCGTCGGCCGCCGACAGCGCGTGCTGCACGAAGCTGCGCAGCTGCTCCGGCATCTTGGCGTCGATCTCCAGGCGGATCACCGATCCGCGGCGGCGTCGCTTCAGCGCGGTCTCGAACAAGCGGACGAGGTCTTCAGCTTCTTCCTCGATCTCGAGCTCGGAGTCGCGGATGATGCGGAACGCACCCTGGCCGTGGAGACTGTAGCCGGGGAACAGGCGGTTGATGAAAAGTCCGGTCAGCTGCTCCAGCGAGATCAGGCGGACCTTGCCCTCAGCCGGCAGGCGGATGAAGCGGTCGATCTTCCCGGGCATGCGGATCAGCGCGTTCATCGGCTTGCCGTCGGCCTCCCGCGTCAGCTGGAGCGCGATGGTGAAGCCGAGGCTCGGGATGAACGGGAAGGGGTGGGCGGGATCGATCGCCAGCGGCGTCAGCAGCGGAAACACGTTGTTGAGAAAATAGTCCTCGAGCCAGATCCGCTCTGTCTTGGTGACCTCCTTGCCGTCCACCAGCACGATGCCGACCTCGGCCAGCGTGCCGCGCAGGTCGCGCCAGATTGCCTGTTGGTCGGAGGCGAGCTGGGAAACGGTGCGGTTGATCAACGCCAGTTGCTCCGACGGGGTCAGGCCGTCAGGGGCACGCTCGGCAATGCCCTCGCGGACCTGCGCCTTGATGCCGGCGACGCGGACCATGAAGAACTCGTCGAGGTTATTGGCCGAAATCGACAGAAATCGCACCCGCTCCAGCATGGGGTGGCTGGGGTTGACCGATTCCTCCAGGACGCGACGGTTGAAATGCAGCCAGGACAGCTCGCGATTGATGAATCGCTCGGGGCTCGATGCGATCGCCGGCAGGCCCCCGGTCTCCGTGGCTTTTTCTTTCGTTTCAACAGCTTGCGCGGAGTCCATGAGAAGTCGGTCCATCCAGTTTGCCCCAATTTGCGACTTATGCGCAAAACCGGCCGGAGCATGTGTTAATGCGATGACGTTTCGATGACATTGATGTTCCGCCGCCGCGCCGCGTCAAGCGGGCCCAAGGGGAGGTTAAGGGGAGGTCGAAACGTCGCGAAGCAGTTCGGCGGCGAGCGCCCGGGTGACGGGGCGGCCGAGCCGCAGCGCCTCGCTGTCGAGCAGTTCCACGGCATGCCGGGCGGCGGCCGAGGAGCGCTCCAGCCGGGTCGCGAGGTAGCTCACAACAGCTTCATCCACGGCGAGCTGGCGGTCGGCGCAGAACTTGACGATCAGGCCGCGGAACAGCTGGTCATCTGGTGGCGCGAGTGAAATCACAGGGATGGTCCGGAGCCGGGAGCGCAGGTCGCGGAGCTCGACCTCTACCGCCGCAGGTGCCTCGCGTCCGGTGAACAGCACAAAGGCGCCGTCCTCGCGGGCGAGGTTCATCAGATGGAAGAGAGCACGCTCGTCAAAATCACCGGCCTTGAGATCCTCGACCACCAGCGCGCTGGTCGCGAGCGCGCCGGGGACGGTTGGGGCACTCAGCGCGTTGGCCGTGGTCGAGCGAGCGCCTGATACCTCGGCCCAGATCGCGGCGAGATGGCTCTTGCCCGAGCCTTCGGGGCCGGCGAGCCACATGATCCGGTTCGGCCATTCCGGCCAGCTGTCGACCAAGGCGAGACCGGCGGCATTGGCAGGGCCCTCGAGGAAATTGTCCCGGCTGAGGCTCTCCGCATGCGGAAGCGAAAACGCCAATTGTCGGGGATGAACGCGGCCTGCCACGCTTGCTTTGCTCCGAGCCGGCGCGCCGGCCTTGTCTGACGATGATGGACTTATTCGATCGGGAGTTGGCCTTTTGCGGGGCCGCATCCCCTCTCATTTGGCTTCGATCGTGCTCATGTGACGCAGCCACTCCACGAGATAGAGCGACACCGAGGACAGGGTGAACACCGTGACGAGGCCCATCAGGACTATATCATACGGCGACGGCTTGAAGCCGAAGGCGAGCGCGGCCAGCACCAGCGCCGCGTACGCAACCTGTGCCGCTGTGTTTAGCTTGGATACTTTCGACGGCCTCATCTCGACGGGCTTGTCAAACAGCCAGGACACGATCACCGCAGTGACGATCATGATGTCGCGGGACACGACCAGGATCACGATCCAGCGTGGGATGTCGCCCCAGATGCCGAGCGACAGGTAAATCGACACCAGCAGCGCCTTGTCGGCCAGCGGATCGAGCAGGGCGCCGAGCTCGCTGGTCATATTGAAACGCTTGGCCAGAAAGCCGTCGACGGCGTCGCTGATGCCTGCGATCAGGAAGACGGCGAACGCCACCTCCATTTGGCTCGACACGATGGCCCAGACGATGATCGGGACCAGCATGATGCGGCCCAGGGTAATGATGTTCGGAATACTCACACGGCGCTTCCCGGCACCCGACCTGACCTTGAATCCGACCTCTAAGAGGCTGAACCGGTTGATATCTCTACATAGTATAGGGCGGCGCGCCACGCTTGCCATTGCGCGTCCCCGGAATTCGACGTAACCAGCCGCAAACCCACTGGAAATCGGGCATGACCGACCGCAAAAACGGCCTCACTTACGCCGATTCAGGCGTCGATATCGACGCGGGCAACCGCTTGGTCGACCTGATCAAGCCGATGGTGCGCGCCACCGCACGGCCGGGCGCCGATGCCGAGATCGGCGGATTCGGCGGCCTGTTCGACCTCAAGGCGGCCGGCTTCAAGGACCCCGTCCTGGTCGCGGCCACCGACGGCGTCGGCACGAAGGTCAAGATCGCGATCGAGACCGGCCTGCATGGCGGGATCGGCATCGACCTCGTCGCCATGAGCGTCAACGACCTCGTGGTGCAGGGTGCCGAGCCGCTGTTCTTCCTCGACTATTTCGCCTGCGGCAAGCTCGACCCGGAGGCCACGGCCGCGATCGTCGCCGGCGTCGCCGAGGGTTGCCGCGAATCCGGCTGTGCCCTGATCGGCGGCGAGACCGCGGAAATGCCCGGCCTCTACAAGGACGGCGATTACGATCTCGGCGGCTTTGCCGTCGGTGCCGCCGAGCGCGGCACGCTGCTGCCGCGCAAGGACATCGCTGCGGGCGACGCCGTGATCGGCCTGGCCTCGTCGGGCGTGCATTCCAACGGCTTCTCGCTGGTGCGCAAGATCGTGGAACAGTCCGGCCTTGGCTTCGAGGCGCAGGCACCGTTTGCCCCGGTCATGACGCTCGGCGGCGCGCTGCTGACGCCGACGAAGCTCTACGTCAAATCCTGCCTGCGGGCGATCCGCGAGACCGGTGCGGTCAAGGGCCTCGCTCATATCACCGGCGGCGGTTTCACCGACAACATTCCGCGTGTGCTGCCCTCGCATCTTGGCGTCGGCATCGATCTCGCACGCCTGCCGGTGCTGCCGGTGTTCAAATGGCTGGCCGCGCAAGCCGGCATCGCCGAGCTCGAAATGCTGCGCACCTTCAACTGCGGCATCGGTATGATCGCGATCATCGAGGCCGAAAAGGTTGATGAGGTGGTGCGGGTCTTCACCGATGCCGGTGAGACCGTCGCCCAGCTTGGCACCGTGATCCCGGCCGAGGGCGAGCACCGCGTCGTCTATAACGGCCACCTCGACCTGGCACTGTGATGACTGGCGCTGCGGTGAAACGGCCCGTCGCCATCCTGATCTCCGGCCGCGGCTCCAACATGTCCGCGCTAATCAAGGCAGCCAGCGCGGCCGATTTTCCGGCAGAGATCTCGCTCGTCATCTCGAACAAGGCCGACGCGCCCGGGCTCGAGCGAGCCAAGGCGGCCGGCGTCAAGACGCAGGTGATCGAGAGCAAGCCGTTCGGCAAGGATCGCGCCGGGTTCGAGAAAGTGCTGCAGGCCGTGCTCGATGAGCACGGCATCGAGCTGATCTGCCTCGGCGGCTTCATGCGCCTGTTCACTGCCGAATTCGCCAGGGCGTGGTACGGGCGGATGCTCAACATCCATCCGTCGCTGTTGCCATCATTTCCCGGCCTCGACCCGCACGGCCAGGCCTTGCGCGCCGGCGTGAAACTGTCTGGCGCGACGGTGCACTTCGTGATCCCCGAGACGGACGCCGGCCCGATCGTCATGCAGGGCGCTGTCCCCGTCAGCGACCACGACACGGCCGAGACGCTGTCCGAGCGCATCCTCGAAGTCGAGCACCGCATCTATCCCGCGGCGCTGAGCCTGCTTGCGACCGGCAAGGTCAGGATCGAGGGCGACGTCTGCAAGACGGCGGGGAGTGGGGCATCAGAGAATTTTCTGATTGCGCCGGTGGCGAACTGAAGCACACTCGTGTTTCGTTGCTCCAAAACAAAATCCCCCGGCGGAGCCGGGGGCATCGTCGTGAGCTCTCGCTGATAGCTTTGAGAGAGATCAGGAGACCTTGAGGTTCTCCGCGGACGACTTGCCGCGGTTCTCCACGAGGTCGTATTCAACCACCTGGTTTTCATTGAGGGTGGAAAGTCCGGCACGCTCGACGGCCGAGATGTGGACGAACACGTCCTTGTCGCCGCCGTTCGGCTTGATAAACCCGTAGCCCTTGGTTGGGTTGAACCATTTGACGGTGCCCTTTTGTGGCATCCTCAGTCTCCTCCGCTAGATACTAAAAAGACGCGGCCGCTTTTCGCGTGCCACGTCACAAACGGGCTTCCGGAAGTCTGTTCGAGTCTTGAGCCTGTCGCGAAACGCACAGCCGAGCGGCCAATTCCGATTGTGTACGATATTCCAACACGAAAACCGCGCGCTAGCAAGCTGCGTGCAAACTTCAAGACCGCACTGGAGACATCCCGCTGCAATTTGCGACCTGTGGCAGCGGAACCACAATTGGAGGAATCACCCGGCGAAAGCACGCGGACCGGTTGACCCCTTGTGGCAGTTCAGCACAAATCGTCGCACCTGCTCGCCCTTCGTGTTGCATTTTTGCGGGCCGCCATTTTGCTTCGGGAATAGTCGTCATGTGCTGCACTCGGCGGCCCCAAGGGATACTGCAGACGATCGGGCTGGACCGTGTCCGCCGGATCGTGATGGCGATCGCCATGACGCTTGCGGCCGTCACGTTGATCCCGGCGACAGCCGCCTTCGCGCAGACCCCGACGCCGACTTCGTCTCCGACACCCACGCCAACGCCGACGCCCAGCCCGACACCGTCGCCTTCGCCATCACCGACCCCGGGGGCGACGTCGACCAATGCCAATCAGTCAGCCGGCAACAGCACGCTTAATCTGGGTTCGAATTTTCTGGAGCGGCTGGGCGGCCAGGCCTCGAGCGGCTTCAACCGGGCCTCGCGCACCAATCCCGGCGGCGGTGGCGCGTCGGAGAGTGCAGAGGATCCGCGCTACCGCACCTGGTACGAGGGGTACGGCATTTCGGTCCGCACTGATCCGCAGGGTGATTTCGTTGGAGACAAGCGTACGACATTCGGCGGTGTCGCCGGCTTCGGTGCACGGGGCGCGCCAGGCGTCAATCTCGGCTTCTCCGTTGACCAGAGCCACACCGACATCGACGTGCCGCTCGCGCTTCAGTCGGCGACGCTCGACCTGACGCAGATCGGTTTCAACGGTTCCGTCGACAAGGGGCCTTGGACCTGGGCCTTCGCTCTGGTGCACGGGTTCGGCAAGGTGCATTCCAGCCGCGATACCGGCTTCGGCCTTGCCGTCGCGGGGTATCACGCCACAGTCGACGGCGCGCTCACCGAGATCAACTATTACTGGACCAAGGATCAGATGCGCATCGTGCCCAAGGGCGCGCTCGAATATGTGCGCGCCACCAGCGCGGCATTTCAGGAGGCCGGGGGACTTGATCCCCTCAATGTCGGCTCGAGCGCGATCTCGCGCGCACGCGTCATGATCGGCGCCGAGGTCGGGCGCTACTTCATCTTCGACCGGAAAATCCTGGATCTCTCGGCTTACGGCAAGTTCGTCGACAATTTTTATCAAGACCTCGGCTCGGTGCAGGTCAGCCTCGGGACCCAGAACATCATCGTCCCCGGCATCGGCGAGAGCCGTTACGGCATGGACGCCGGCGCGTCGGCGTCGCTCAGCCTGACCAACACCGCGCGCCTATATGTCAATTACGACGGCAAGTTCCGCAACGAGCTGACATCGCATCAAGGCACCGTCGGCTTCGAATATCGGTGGTGAAGGGACTGCTCCGTCCCACTCACGTCGGCGTCGCCGCAATGTATCCGGACAATCCAAAGCCTTCGCGCGCCGCTGTCATCATCGGCACCAAAGCGTTCGGATGGATGAAATCGTCGCGGAAGCAGGGATGGGTTTTGGGATCGAAGATCTTCTTCAGCCAGTCGACCACGATCTTGTGCCGCTCGGAGGTGCGGAACTCCTTGTGATAGGTGAGCCAGAGGTCAGCGTGGTGGCTGACGCCGAGGTCGACAGCAACGAGCGGGGCTCCGAGCGCAATCGACACCGTCGGCAGGAAGCCGATGCCGGCGCCGCGCTCGACCGCGTAGAGCACGCCGACGGACGAGTTGGTCTTGATCCCGACGATGCCTTCGAGCGATTTGAGCCCTAGGATGCGCGCATAGGCACTGTCGTCGACCTGTGGCGCGTTCTGCTTGACGATACGATGGTTCGGCAGTTCGGCAAGCGTCGTGGGCAGGCCGTAGAGGTTCGCATATTCCCTGGAGACGAAGGGGTAGATGTGCAGCCGGCCGAGCTTGGCCACGATGAGATCGGGATTGGTCGGTGGCTCGAGCTGGATCGCGATGTCCGACTCCAGTCGCGCGACGTCAGCCTGCTCCATCGCGCAGCGCAGATCGACGGTGATCTTGCGATAGGTCTTCTGGAAATCGATCAGCCGCGGCAGGATCCAGAAATTCCCGGGACCTTCCGTCACCGCGACGCGCACGGTGCCCGACGTATCGTTCGATGAGCGTGAGGCGCGGCGGAAGACATTGAAGGCGTGACGCTCCATATGCGCGACGTCGGCAATCATCGCGGTGCCTTCGTCGCTCAGCGTGAGCCCGCTCTGGTCGCGCAGGAAAAGCTTGCAAGCGATGCTCTCTTCGAGCCGGTCGATCCTCCGCATCAATGTGGTGGAGGTGAGCCCGAGCTCTTCGGCGGCGTTGCGGAAACTTTTAAACTTTGCGCAAGCTAAAAACAGCTTCAAATCGTCCCAGGACGCATTTAGCGCTTCTTCATGGTGCTGCATCAATGCAGCACCCCGGTGCGATACTTGCTGCATACTCCTGATCTCCAGCCGCTAAGCTTCTGCTGGTTGCGGCGTACAAAACCCCTGAACGATAGAGGGACGACATGAGGATGGAAAGGGGCTCGTTTGCCGCAAGGCATGATTTCGATGCCTTGCCGCTGAGCCCCGAGGTGGATGTCCATTGCGCGCAATTCGGGGAAATCGGCGCGCTTTCGGATATGGCGCATCGGCTGGTGCCGGGCGTGCAGATCGAGGCGATCGAGCTTGCAAGATATTTCGCTTTCGATCGCCAGAGCATCCTGACCTTCACCCGGAACGGTACGCTGCTCGGCGGCATGGCGTTTCTGTTTCTCAATGACCGCGGGCATGACGCGTTGTTGCTCGACGAGATCTGCCTGACGGCGCCCGACACGCGCCATCTCGCCGCGGCGAATGAGGAGGTTTCCGCGATCTACATCTGGGCGATCGCCGCGACCGGCCGCGGCATCGCCGGTCTTGGCAAGGCTGCGGCTCATCTTCGCCAAATAAGGTTTCGCGGCGCGGACTGCTATGCGCAGCCGTCAACCGTGGCCGGGCGCGAAATCATGAAGGCGACGGGCTTCGAGCCGATCGCCAGCTTTCAGCCTGACCTCTGGTGTTACGAGCGACCGTGGCATCGACAGCCGATGCGTATGCCTGGCGCGATCATCCAAGCAAGGAGTTTTTCAGATGCACGGCACTAGGATTCCTCTCGCCAAGCCTGACTCCCGCGCCATCACCATCCGCCTCGCGCGCGATCCAAGCGACCTCATGCTGGTCACGGCCATTCGCTCAGCGGTCTATCTTGCCGAGCAGGATTGCCCTTTCGATGAGGAGTTCGATGGCAACGACATGGTTGCCGCCCATTTCATCGGCTACATCGGCAACGAGCCGGCGGGCTGTTTGCGGGTGCGTTTCTTCGGCGACTTCGCCAAGGTGGAGCGGCTTGCGGTGCGTCATCAATATCGGCGCTCGCGCCTCTCGTTCAAGCTGGTGCAGGCCAGCATCGACTTCGTGAAGCGCAAGGGGTTCCGCAAGATTTACGGCCAGGCGCAGGACCGGCTGGTCGACTTCTGGGCCCATTTCGGCGCCAAGCCGCTCGGCCACAACAGAAAGATCACGTTTTCGGATTTCTCCTACACAGAGATGCTGCTGGAGATAGAGCCGGGGCCGGATGCCATCACGCTGGACAGCGATCCCTACGTCATTATCCGTCCCGAGGGCGACTGGGATCGTCCGGGTGTGCTGGACGCTTCGGCGGGGCGGACGGTAACCTCGCCGTTGCGGGACCTCGCACTCGCCGACCGCTGAAATAGGTGCAACTCTGCGCAAGACAATGCCGGTCTCCCACGACGATCCGCTGGTCCTGATCTGCGCGGACCTCCAGATGGAATATCTGATCCCGGGGCGTCGCCATGTCATTCTCGACGGCGACGCCGCAATCCTGCGCTGCCTGGAGCTGCTGGCGTTGTGGCGGAGCAACCTCTGGCCAGTGATGCATCTGAAACGGGTTGCGGAGGCAGCGTGGTTCGATCCGTCATCCAGGCTGACCGATTGGATCGCCGAAGCCAAGCCCCGGCCCGGCGAGATGACGTTCGAGCACGCGTTGCCTTCGGCTTACAGCTCCTCCCGTTTCGCCGACCACATGTCCAGCCTCCGTAACGTGCGCTGCGTGATGACGGGCTTTTCCCTCGACGAGACGATCCTTGCCACTGTGGTCGAAGGGTTTCATCGGAGCCACCGTTGCCGGGTGGTCGGCGATGCCGTGGCCTGCCGACAGCCGGCCACGGGCGAAGCGGCCGACTACAAGCAGTCGCTGATGAATGTCATCGGCAATTTTGCTACTGTCCAGTCCAGCGCTGAATTGATCAGAAGCAGCGGCGCCGTCGCGGTCTAGGCGGACGCGATCGGCGGATGGACAGGCGGGACATTGTCACGGGGAAACGAGCTCAAGGAACTGGCGAGCGACCTATCGCGTGCCCTCGAGGCAGCGCGCCGGATCGGTCTGCCCACGACCGTCTATTTGCTGTCGATGGCGCTGGTCGAGGTGAAGGAAGCTATCAACGCTGTCTGCGATGACGACGACGGTACGGCCTGATGTTTGCGTGCCAGCGGCCGAGCGATCTCGTCAGGATCGACCGACGGCGCGCCCCAGGATCTGAGATGCGTCGGCGCCGTCGTTGTTGCCCGCGTAAGCAACAAACTGATCGGGCCTCACCAGGATCAGCCGCGCCTCATATCTCTCACGGCCGTCTGAGGCGGTATCCCGGATCACCTTCAGCGGGATGCCAAGCCCTGCGGCGGCTCGCTCGAAGGCGGCTCCCGCGGTGTTTTCAGTCAAATCGATCAACGTGAAGCCGTCGCCTATTTCCTCGAAGACATTCTTGCCCGACGACAGAGGCTGCGGCGCCAGATGATGGCCGGCGCGCGCCGCATAGGCGTGCGAGCCGATCGCGCTGCTGACGCCGCCGGTCGGGCCGAATACGATCGGCGATCCCTCGTAATTCGGCTCGAAGGCGTTGACCTCCGCGCGCGCGCCGGAATGACGTGCGTGCCAGGCAGCATCGAAATCCGCCGGGTCCCGCGCCGGATCGTGTTGCCGCAGAAAATCCCGATCGCGGAAGATCGATGCCTCGATGAAGTCGCGCGCAGTGGACGCAAAGACCGGGCGGCGCTCGGCATCGTAGCTGTCGAGCAGAGCGGCGGGTGCCCAGCCATGCAGGGTTGCAGCGAGCTTCCACGCCAGATTAACGGCGTCCTCGAAGCCGCTGTTGATGCCATAGCCGCCGTAGGGCGGGTGGCTGTGCGCGGCGTCTCCGGCGACGAAGATGCGGCCTGCGCGGTAGCTGTCTGCGAGCGTGAAACGCAGATCCCAAAATCCGATGTGCTCAAATTCGACGTCGAATTCTGCGCCCGCGGCCTCGTGAAGCAGGCGCCGGAAATCGAAATTGTCGCGCGTGGTGTCATTGGGCACTGGGGCGTGGAAGAACCAGGTGGTGCCGAGATCGACGCGGCCGAAGAACTTCCAGTAGCCCTCGAGGTCCGGATGCAGCACGTTGTAGAAGGACTTGCCCGGATATTTGCTGAGCAAGCGATGCAATTCGGTTGAACGGAACACCAGGAGAACCATCAGGCGATCGTGGTCGGAGCGGGTCTGGGTGATACCCGCGTGCTCGCGCACGATTGATCGGCTGCCGTCGCAGCCGACAACATAATCGGCGCGCAAGCTCTGCTTCGTCCCTTCGCCGTTGACGATTTCGACGACGACGCCATCGGCATCAGACCGCACGTCCTGACAAGTCCAGCCATAGCGCAGATCGATATCGGGAAGCTGCGCTGCCCGCTGCCGCAGCACGGCTTCGGTTGCGTATTGCGGCAGGCGCTCATTGTCGGTGAAATAAAACGGCCGAACCAGTTCGCGCTGGAGCCAATTGTAATTGGTGCCGCTGAGCAGCGTGCCGTAGCTGGTCATTCCGCCGATGCCGTAATCGGGTGGAATGGTGCGGGCTGCCCGCAGCGCCGCCTCCGCGCCCCAGAAATCGAAATGTTCCATCGTCCGCTGCGTGAGGTTCTGTCCCTTGGGGATCGGCAGCGGTTGCTCATAGCGCTCGACCACGATGGTCTTGATGCCGCGCTGGCCAAGTCCGATCGCCAGACCCATTCCAACCGGTCCGCCGCCGACGATCACGACGGGCGCCCCGTTGTTCGCCTGAGCCTGTGTCACGTCGCTTCCCCGTACCTGTTGCCGCGCCTGGCGCGACCGCTTGTTCTGATGGGTCGTCACTGACATTTCGTCAAGTTGAATCTCAAATGATGAGATTATTTTGCATCATCGTCGGCTGCGGCCGAGATCTGCCGTGCCGCTTCGCGGACCTCCGAACTAATGCGGTCGATCAATTCGCCATTGGCATGCTGCCCGCCGATCGTGATGCAGAGGCTCGCGATCGGATATCCAGTATCGAGGATCGGTGCGGCAATCCCGACCGCGCCGGCCGTCACTTCGCCGAAGGCAACGGCAACGCCCGCGCGCCGCACGCGCTTCAGCGCCGCCAGGACGTCGTCGGGCGTGTCGCCGACGCCGACGTTGCGCAGATCATCGGCGTAGCGCGAGACCAGCGGCATGACGCGCTGCTTGGGCAGGAAGGCCATGATCGAGCGCGCAATCGCGCCGCGTCCCATCGCCATCGGTCTGCCGCGCGGATAGCTGCTCGCCGGCGCAACGGCCGATGCGATCGAGGCTACACACAGCATCTTGTCGCCGTACCAGCGCACGATGAGTGCCGTGCAGGGATACGCCGCGGCGAGGCGTTCGAGGTGCGGCGTGGCAGTTGCGATCAGCGGATCGGAGCGGCGGCTGAGATAATCCATCTCGACCACGCGGGGCCCAAGCGCGAACCGCCCGCCGCGCGTCGGCATGACGAAGCCGCTGTCCTTCAGGCTCTTCAGATAGCGATACAGCGTCGGCCTGGTGTAGCCGAGTTCCTTCATGAGTTCCTCGGGCGACCATTGCGGACGTGCCTCGGTGAAGAGATCGAGCAGGGCAAGGACCCGATCCTGACTGTTTGCCTTGACCAATTTCGGTTCGTTTCCAGCTTTGCGTTTGACCGTATGAGGCGCGTTTGGAGAGGCCGTAAAACAACGAAATCCTCGCAGCTTGCGCTGACAATAATCTCACTATAAGAGATTAGTGAAGGAAAAATAATGCAGGGTGACCGGGGAGGGCGCGCATGGCCGTCACAGCAATGAGCGAGGCCGCAGCCGATACGGTCGACGTTCCCGCCTTTGTCGACCGGCAGCCGGTCGGTGCCTTTCAGATGCGGGTGCTGCTGGTGTGTGCCGCCGTGCTGTTCATCGACGGCTTCGACACCCAGGCTATCGGCTATGTCGCGCCAGCCGTGGCGCAGGAATGGAAGCTCGTGCGCAGCAGCCTCGGGCCGGTGTTCAGCGCCGGACTTCTCGGGCTCATGATCGGCGCGCTGATCTTCGGTCCGATGGCCGACAGGATCGGCCGTCGTCGCATCATCCTCGCGAGCACGCTGGTGTTTGGCATCGGGACTTTGCTCAGCGTGTTCGCGCCGGACGCAAATTGGTTGATCGCGTTACGTGTGCTGACCGGGCTAGGGCTGGGTGGTGCTATGCCGAACGCCGTCGCGCTCACCTCCGAATTCAGTCCGCATCGCCGTCGCGCCACGCTTGTGATGATCATGTTCGCGGGCTTTTCGATCGGTGCGGCCCTGGGCGGGCTGCTCGCCGCTGCGCTGATTCCCGCCTTTGGCTGGCGCTCGGTGTTTCTGGTCGGCGGCGTCGTGCCGCTCCTGCTGCTGCCGTTCCTGCTCAAGGCACTGCCGGAATCGATCCGGTTCCTCGCGATGGTCGGCGGCCGCGACCACGAGGTGGCGAAGCTTCTGAAGCAGATCGCCCCGAATACGCCTTTTGCCAGCGAGGCGAAATTCGTTGTGCAGGAGCCGAAATTGGAGGGCCTGCCTGTCGCACATCTGTTTGCGGAGGGGCGCGGATGGGTGACTCTTTTGCTCTGGATCGTGTTCTTCATGAGCCTGCTCGACCTTTATCTGCTCTCGAACTGGCTCCCCACCGTGTTGAATGATCTCGGCGTCTCGGTGTCGGCGGCCGCCGCGATCGGCGCCATGCTGCAGGTCGGCGGTGTCGTCGGCACCTTCACGCTCGGCCATTTCATCGATCGCTTCTCGTTTCGTGCGCTGTCGCTGACCTATCTCGTCGCCGCGGGGGCGGTCGTGGCCATCGGCCTGGCCAGCCAGTCGATCGTCCTGGTCACGATCGCGATCTTTGCGTCCGGATTCTGCATTGTCGGGGGGCAGATCGCCTCGAACGCGTTGACGGCGACATTCTACCCGACGGCGATCAGATCGACCGGCGTGGGATGGGCGCTCGGCATCGGCCGCATCGGCTCGATCGTGGGACCGCTCGTCGGCGGAGCGATGCTGGCCCGCGACATGGGGGCGCAGTCGCTGTTTGCCGCGGCGGCGGTCCCGGCGCTGGTGGCCGCGGTCGCGGCCTTCGTGCTGGCCCGGCGGAATTAACCGCGGCGACGCGGCCGGATGTCAAAACGCCAGCGCTGCTTTCCTGCAACGCTCATGTGCACGCGCTGTCAACGAAATGACGTTGCAAGTTGCGGCGCAGCGCAATAGCCAAGGTATCGACGTTTTGTTTGGACAAGCCTCATCTTCGGATGGAGGCTGCGTCATGACGTCGGATGACGCACCAGTTAGGGAATCCCCGCGATGACGATGCTGCCCAATTCGCAAGAAGCCCGCGATGTGGCCTACCAGCTCCACGCCTATACCAACGCGCGCGCCCATCAGCAGGCAGGTCCCCTGGTGATTGAGCGCGGCGAGGGGCCCTACGTGTTCGACGCGTCGGGCAAACGCTATTTCGAGGCCATGGCGGGCCTGTGGAGCGTCGGGCTGGGCTTCAACGAGAAGCGGCTGGTGGAAGCCGCGCACAAGCAGATGCAGGCACTGCCGTTTTATCACACGTTCTCGGCCAAATCGCACGGGCCCTCGATCGACCTCGCCGAGAAGCTGGTTGCGCTCGCGCCTGTGCCGATGAGCAAGGTGTTCTTCACCAATTCCGGCTCGGAGGCGAACGACACCGTCCTCAAGCTGATCGCCTATCGTTCGAATTCGCTCGGTCAGCCGCAGAAAAAGAAGATCATCAGCCGGATGCGCGCCTATCACGGCGTCACCATTGCGTCCGCAAGCCTCACGGGCCTGCCCAACAACCACCGCTCGTTCGACCTGCCGCTGCCGAATATCCTGCACACGGGCTCGCCGCATTTCTACAAGGACGGCGCGCCCGGCGAGAGCGAGGAGGCGTTCGCAACGCGCCGGGCCGAGGAGCTCGACGCACTGATCCAGAAGGAAGGCCCTGACACAATCGCCGCTTTCTTCGGCGAGCCGGTGATGGGAGCAGGCGGCGTTATCGTGCCGCCGGCGACCTATTGGGATAAGATCCAGGCGGTGCTGAAGAAGTACGACATCCTGCTGGTTGCCGACGAGGTAATCTGCGGCTTCGGCCGCACCGGCAAGATGTTCGGCTGCGAGACCTACGGCATCAAGCCCGACGCGATCGTGGTCTCCAAGCAGATCACCTCCAGCTATTTCCCGCTCTCGGCGATCATCATGAACGACCGCATGTTCGAGCCGATCGCGGACGAGAGCAACAAGATCGGCGTACTCGGCCACGGCTTCACCGCGGGCGGGCATCCGGTCGGCTCGGCGGTTGCGCTGGAAAACCTCAAGATCATCGAGGAGCGTGGCCTGGTCGCGCATGCCGCCGAGCTCGGCGGCTACATGCAAAGCAAGCTTCGCGAGCTCACCAGCCATCCGCTGGTCGGCGAGGTTCGCGGCGTCGGCATGATCGCAGCGCTCGAACTCGTGCTCGACAAGGGCCGCAAGACTGCTGCCGCGACGCCGGGTGCCGTCGGCGGCATGGCGAGCCGCATGTTGCAGGAGCGCGGCGTGATCGCGCGCAACATGCTCGATGCCATCGCCATCTGCCCGCCGCTGATTACCACCAAGGCCCAGATCGACGAGCTGGTCGCGGCGATTACGGGGGTGCTGGATGATATGAAGCCCGAAGTCGCGAAGCTGCCGCAGGCGTGAGGTCTCTCCTCGTCATTGCGAGGAGTCCTTGCGACGAAGCAATCCAGAGTCCTTCCGCGGAAACAGTTCTGGATTGCTTCGCTGCGCTCGCAATGACGATGTGGCTGGCAATCGCGCCTGCTACGCAACGCCACTACGCCCGCTGAACTCCGATCACGCGGCCCTTTTCGATCGCCAGTGCCAGCTCGCCGCGCTTGAGCTTCAGTGCGGCATCGCCGAACAGCTCGCGGCGCCAGCCGCGCAGGGCCGGCACGTCGGCGTCGTCATCGGCCGCGATCTCTTCGAGATCATCGACGGTGGCGATCACCTTGCTCGCCACGGCGTGACGCTCGGCGGTCATGCGCAGCAGCACCTTCAACAGCTCGACGGTGGCCGCGCCATTGGAATTGTTGCGCGGCTTCTCCAGCTTCGGCAGCGTGGAATGATCCCGCGCCAGCCCGCGCTCGACGGCAGCGACGATGTCAGCGCCCCATTTGGACTTCTCAAAGCCCTTTGGCACCGAGCGCAGATGCGCGAGCTTCTCCAACGTGTTCGGCGCGTGAGTGGCGATGTCGCTGATAGCTTCGTCGCGCAGCACGCGGCCGCGCGGCACGTCGCGGCTCTGCGCCTCCTGCTCGCGCCAGGCAGCGACTTCCATCAGGACCGCGAGGTCCTTTGGCTTGCGCACCCGCGTCTTCAGCCGTTCCCAGGCGCGCTCGGGATGGAAGTCGTAGGTCTTGGGCGAGGTCAGGATTTCCATCTCGATGGAGACCCATTCGCTGCGGCGGCGCTTCTTCAGATCGGCGTCGAGCGCGGCGAAGACATCGCGCAAATGCGTGACGTCGGACACCGCATAGTGCATCTGCTCCTTGGTCAGCGGCCGGCGCGACCAGTCGGTGAAGCGGTGGGTCTTGTCCGGGCGGTGGCCGGTGACCTTCTCGACCAGAGCGTCATAGGCGATGCTGTCGCCATAGCCGAGCACCATCGCCGCGACCTGGGTGTCGAACACCGGATGCGGGATGATATTGGCCTGGTGCCAGATGATCTCGATGTCCTGGCGGGCGGCGTGAAAGACCTTCAGCACGCCCTCGTTGGCCATCAGCTCGAAGAACGGCTTGAGGTCGATACCCTCGGCCAGGGTGTCGATGACGATCGCTTCCTCGGGGCTGGCCATCTGCACCACGCACAACAGCGGGTAATAGGTGGTCTCGCGTAGGAACTCGGTATCGACAGTAATGACGGGGTGCTTGGCCAGCCGGCTGCAGGCAGCCGCGAGGTCAGCGGTGGTGGTAATCAAATCCATGAACGGCCCATGACACTTGATACCAGCCGTTCTGCCGAAAGCGCTGTGATGTCAAGGGGCTCTAAGCGAATTCGAGCCTTGCATTGGGGCCAGAATCGCCTGAAGCGGGCAAAATTCCTATTCGTAACGGATCCGGTGCGAGGATTTGCGGGCGCAGGGCAGCGCCACCACCACCAGGCACATGCCAACCAGCGCCAATCCCAGGAACTCGAAAACCAGCAAATCCACGGCGGAAATCTCCAGAAACATCGTTAGATTTGTCGGGGGTGCGTTGAGGGTCTGTTAATTCTCGTGGTTACCGGCGCCGCGGGCGGTCGGATGGTGGATGGGGGGTTAACGGGGGTACCCGACCAAAAGAAATTCGGCGCCCCGCGTGACGGAGCGCCGATGTTCGTTTGCCGGTGCGGGCAGCCTTACGGCAGCTTCAGCGACGTTTCCGCATTGTACGGCTTGAGCGTCTCATCCGCGGCTTTCTGAGCGGCGACGAGGGCTTCCTTCGGCTGCTTCTTGCCGTTGAGGACCAGCATCACCTCGTCCTCGAGGTTCTTGCGAACCGGCACGGTCTTGTAGGTCGCGAACCAGGGCTTGGCGACGTCGAGCTGCTCGACAGCGGTCTTGGCGTCCGGGTTCTTGTTGAGGAAGTCGACCATGTCAGGCGTCTTGTAGGCGGCCATGTTGGGCGCGAAGTAACCCGTGGCGCGGCTCCACCAGGCGCTCTTCTCGGGCGAGGTCATCCACTTGATCAGCGTCCAGGCGGCCTTTTGCTTGTCGGCTTCGACGCCGGCCGGAATGATCAGCGAGGCGCCGCCGATCGGCACGGCGTTGCGGACATTGCGCGGGATGAAGGCGACCTTGTAGTTGAACTTGGCGTTCTCGCGCACATAGGTCAGCGAGCCCGTCGACAGCATCATCATCGCGGCGTTGCCGGAGATGAAGGAGGTGCTGACGGCAGGGCCAGGCGTGGCGCCGGGCGGGTGAACCTTGTGCTTGCTCACGAGGTCGCTCCACCAGGTCAGCGCGCCGAGCATCGAAGGCGTGTCGTAATAGACTTCGCCGCCGAACTCCTCGTTGTAGTAGCGCCCGCCATTGGTCATGGTGAGCGTTTCCATCATCCAGCCGCAATAGTCATAGGCGCAGGGGATCGCGATGCCCCATTGCGTGACCTTGTCGCCCTCGCGCTTGGTGAGCTTCTTGGCCCAGTCGGTGAGCTCGGCCCAGGTCTGCGGCGGCTTGCTCGGATCGAGGCCGGCTTCCTTGGCCTTGTCGGCGTTGATGTAGAGCAGCGGCGTCGAATTCTGGAAGGGGACGCCATAGACCGAGCGATTGATCACCGCATTGCCGCTGAGCGCCGGGAAAAACTGGCCGAGGAATTGCTCCTTGGTGCTGCCGTCGGCGGCGATCAGACTGTCGAGATTGGTCAGCTCGCTCTCGATCTGCATGTCGAGCAGGAAGTTGGCCGACATGATCACGGCGGACGGCGGCTTGCCGGCCTTGATCGAGGCGCGCGTCTTGATCAGCGTGTCGTCATAGGAGCCGGTGTAGACGGCGGTCGCCTTGATGTCGGGGTGACCGTCGTTGAACTCCTTGATCAAGGTGCCCATGTCGCGGGCGAGCTTGCCGTCGACGGGCACGGGGAAGAACAGGTCGATCTCGGTCGGACCTTCACCGGCGAGGGCCGGAAAGGCGAGCGCACTTGCCAAAGAGCCTGCCAGGGCGAGGCCGAGCGTGAGCCGGCGGGAGAACAGCATCGGAAAATCTCCTATTTGATGCCTGAGGTGACGAAAGAACTGATGAAACGCTTCTGGAAGATCAGGAAGGTGATGAGCAGCGGTGCGATCACCATCAGCGTGCCGGCGGCGATGGTGCCCCAGGCCTGCGTGCCTTCGGCGGTCGCGGTGAAGACCGACAGGCCAACCGTGAGCGGCCGCTTGTCCGGCGAGTTGATCACCATCAGCGGCCACAGGAAGTCGTTCCAGTGGCTGGTGACGGAGATGATGGCGAAGGCGGAGAAGCTCGGGATCGACAGCGGCACATAGATGTGGCGGATGCGCTGGATCAGACTGGCGCCATCGATCAGCGCCGCGTCTTCCAGCTCGGTCGGGATGGCCTCGAACGCCTGGCGCATCAGAAAGGTGCCGAAGGCGGAGGCGAAGAACGGCATCATCACGCCGGCGAGCGTGTCGTAGAGGCCAAACTGCGCGATGATGCGCAGGTTCGGCACGATCAGCAGCACCGGCACCAGCATCAGCTGCATCAGGAACAGATAGAAGATCAGCGTCTTGCCGGCGAAATCGAGCCGCGCGAACGCGAAGCCCGCCAGCGTGATCGTGAAGAACTGCACCAGGAGGATGCCGGTGCAGATGATGGTGGTGTTGAGGAAGTAGCGCGGGAAGTCGCCGATCTCCCAGGCGTCCCTGATATTGTCGAGCGTCGGTTTGAGGCTCGGGATCAGCTCGGCCATCAGGTTGATGCCGTCGGAGGCCGGGCGCAGGCTCGCAACCCCCATCCACAGGAACGGGATCAACCAAGCGAGCGCGAGCAGCACCGTCAGCAGGAAGCCGAGTTTTGGCGTGATCTCGTTACGGGTGGCGAGCGGGGCGTCCTTGTACAGCTTGTCGATCAGCTTCATGGCCCGCCCTCGCGCTTCGCCATGGTGCGGAACGACAGCGCAGTGAGCGCCATCAGGGCTGCGAGGGTCAGTAGCGTTGCGGCCGAAGCCATGCCGATGTCGTAATGTTCGACGGCCTGCTGGTAGATGTAGAACAGCACGAGATTGGTGGCGTTCGACGGGCCGCCCTTGGTCATGACGAAGACGTGGTCGACCTGCGTCACAGCGTTGAGCGTGGCAATGACGGTGACGAACAGGAAGGTCGGCTTGAGCTCCGGCAGGATGATATAGCGCAGCCGCATGAAGGGACCGGCGCCATCGAGATGCGCCGCCTCCATCACATCCTCCGGCACAGCCTGGAGGCCGGCGAGGAAGAACAGCATGTAATAGCCCGCGTTCTTCCAGATGGTGATGACCATGATCGCGTAGAGCGCGATGTCGGGGTCGCCGAGCCAGTTCGGCAGCACCGGCAGCAGCCGGCCGAGATAGTAGTCGAGCAGGCCGACATTGGGCAGGAATATGAACAGGAATAGCGCGGATGCCGCGACCATCGGGATCAGCACCGGCAGGAACAGCGCAGCCCGCAGTGCGCTTGTCACCGCATTGGTGCGCGCGAGCGCCAGCGCGAACAAGAGCGCGAGGCCGATGCTGGGGATCGCGGTGCCGATGGCGTAGATCGCGTTGTTGACGACAGCGCCGGTGAAGGCCGGGTCCGCCAGCACCGCAGCGATATTGTCGAGGCCGACAAACCGCAGCGGCGCCTTCGGTGTGGCGCGCTGGTAGAGCGCATCGATGACCACGCGTCCCATCGCACCGTAAGTGAACAGCGCGAGGAAGACCACCGAGGGCAGCAGCAGTAGATAGGCTGGGAGTGAAGCTTTGAGGCGCGCGGCGAACCGCGTCACGATACGCAGGCGCGGCGGCGCCGATGCCGCGACCGGGAGAGCCGCGGGTTCTGCGAGGCTCATGTCACCGTGCCGGGAAATTGAGCGCATAGTCGCGGCCGTCGACGCCCGCGGGCGGGTCGAAGGGGAAGCGCAGACTGGTGTCGAGGAAGTCGTGGCTGTGCACGACGAGGTTCTCGTCGTCGATCAGCACCACGCCATAGGCCGGCGGCTCGTGGCTTGCCAGATGGTCGGCGGCAGCGGCATCGAGCTCGAACCAGACTTGGTGGTTGGTGCCGCGCAACGTCGAGAACGGGATCTTGCCGTAGCTGCCAAAGATCGGCCGGTGCACATGACCGAAGAAGAGGTGACGGATGCGCGCGCGATAGGGGGCGATCACCTCGGCGAATTCGGCGCTCTGCTTCAGCGCGATCTCGTCCATCGCGTGGACGCCGACCGGGAAGGGCGGATGGTGCATGAACACGACGAACGGCTGGTCCGCTGGCGCAACTGCGAGCGTCTTGGCCAGCCAGTCGAAGCGCTTTGCGCACATCTGGCCGGCATGGCTGGTCTCGTCCAGCGTGTCCAGGAACACGAACAGGCCGTGCTCGGTGGTGCGGGTGCCCTGCACGAAACCATTGGGATCGCGCGGCGCGGCTTTCAGGCTGTCGAGACAGGTCACGCGCTTGTCGTGATTGCCGACCATGGCGATGTACGGCATTTTCAGCGCGGCCATCGCCTCTGCGAAATTGGCGTAGGACTCGGGCTCGCCCCAATGGGTGAGGTCGCCGGTCACGACCGCGAAGGCGGCATCCGATTGGTGCTTGTTGATGTCGGCGATCGCCGCATCAAGCCGCGCGCGCGGGTCGAGGCCATAGAGCTTCAGCCCGGGGTTGGCGAGATGCGTGTCGGTGATGTGGATGAACTTGAAGGGCATGGCGGGCTTGTCAGGACTCTTGGAGGACGGGCGCCTCCGGCAAGACGGCCCGCCAGCCGGTTAGAGTGAGAGTGTTTCAGTTTGATGACAGTGGTTGCCTGTGCCTGGAATTGTTGGGCAGAACGGCAGCGAGCGTCAATCCGCTCATCTCGCGGTGCGGTAGTCGCCCGAACGCACAAGATCGAAAACAACCCCATGCACAGTAGCCGAGGGTAACCGGGCGAGCGGCTTGGACGCCGTTCGACATGCGTTGACACGTCGGGCAAAGCAGCAGCATTATAGCATTATCGGAAAATCCGCAGAGCGTCGCCGGGGCGCCTTGCGAGGGGGCTGGACGGACGGGCGAGGTGCGAAGCCTCGCCTACGTCACGTTCCGCAGAACGTCTGCAACACCCGCTGGTCCGGCAGCGGCGGATCGGCGTAGGCCGCATACTCCGGCTGGTCCTCGTACGGCTTCGCCAGCACCTTCACCAGTTCCTCGAACGGCGCGTAATTGTCATCGTTCACTGCGGCCTGGATCACGGCCTCGACGCGGTGGTTGCGCGGGATAAAGACCGGGTTGACGGCGTGCATCGCCGCCTGCCGCTCGGCAGGCGTCTGTGGCTCCAGCGCAATGCGTGCGCGCCAGCGGCCGGCCCACTCGTCGAAGGCGCCGGGCTCCATGAATTGCGCGCGGACGTCGGCGCTGTCATCAACGGCGGCGTCACCAAGCTTGCGGAAAGTCAGGGTGAAGTCGGCCTGGTTCTTGGCCATGGCGTCGAGCAGGTCCTGGATCAGCGCTTCGTCGCCGTCGCGCTCCGTGAACAGGCCGACCTTCCTGCGCAGGCCGGCCTGATAGGCGGCGCTGAACGTCTCGGAGAACGCGCCGAGAATGTCCTGCGCTTCCGCGACCGCCTTCTCCTGGTCGTCGGAGAACAGCGGCAGCAGGCATTCGGCAAGGCGCGTCAGATTCCACAGGCCGATGCGCGGCTGGTTGGCGTAGGCGTAGCGGCCCATCTCGTCGATCGACGAAAACACCTGGGCGGGATTGTAGGCATCCATGAAGGCGCAGGGGCCGTAATCGATGGTCTCTCCGGAGATGGAAGAGTTGTCGGTGTTCATCACGCCATGGATGAAACCGACCAGCAGCCAGCGCGCGATCAACTCGGCCTGGCGCGCGACGACGCCCGCGAGCAGGGCGTGATAGGGCCGCTCGGCGTGAAGCAGGTCCGGATAGTGCCTGATGATGACGTGATCGGCGAGCCGGCGGATCGCATCGGTGTCGCGGCGGACCGCGAAGAACTGGAAGGTGCCGACACGGATGTGGCTAGAGGCGACGCGGGTCAGCACCGCGCCCGGCAGCACGGTCTCGCGGATGACAGGCTCGCCGGTGATGACGGCGGCCAGCGAACGCGTGGTGGGAATGCCGAGAGCGTACATGGCCTCGCTGACGATATACTCGCGCAGCACCGGCCCTAGCGCGGCCCGGCCGTCGCCGCGGCGGGAGAACGGAGTGGGGCCCGAGCCCTTGAGCTGAATGTCGCGTCGGATGCCGTCGCGGTCGATGACCTCGCCGAGCAGGATGGCGCGGCCGTCGCCGAGCTGCGGCACGAAATGTCCGAACTGATGGCCGGCATAGGCCATGGCGATGGGATCAGCTCCGGCGGGAACCGTCTTGCCGGCCAGGATTTCGGCGCCTTCCGGGGTCTCCAGCATGTCAGGTTCGAGCCCGAGCTGGACCGCCAGCGGCCGGTTCAGCTTGATCAGCCGGGGCGCGGATACAGGGGTCGGCGCGACGCGGGCAAAGAAGCTGTCCGGCAGCGCGGAATAGGAGTTCTGGAAGGGGAAATGGACCGTCATGGCCTCAAGATAGGGCTGGAACGCCTGATGGCAAAGGCTTGGGCCCAAATGGCCCAAAAAGGGGCCGTTGGGGCCCGAAACAGGGCGTTCCCTCGGTTGCCGCCTTGGTCCTCCCGAGGTAAACCCTGCCGCAACTTCGGACCGGTCGTTTCAGGCCGTCCGATTCGCTTCCTCCGACATTAATTTTGGGACGACCATGCATCGCTACCGGTCACATACATGCGGCGCGCTCCGCGAGAGCAACATCGGCGAGACCATTCGCCTCTCGGGCTGGGTCCATCGCGTTCGCGACCATGGCGGCGTGCTGTTCATCGATTTGCGCGACCATTACGGCCTGACCCAGTGCGTGGTCGATCCGGACTCGCCGGCATTCGCGCTGGCCGAGAAGCTGCGCTCGGAATTCGTGGTGCAGGTGGACGGCAGAGCTCGTCGCCGTCCTGTAGGTACCGACAATGACGAACTGCCGACCGGCAGGGTTGAGGTCTATGTCGACAGGATCGAGGTGCTTGGCCCGGCAGCTGATCTGCCGCTACCCGTCTTTGGCGATCAGGAATACCCCGAGGACATCCGCCTGAAGTATCGCTTCCTCGACCTGCGTCGCGAGAAGCTGCACCAGAACATCATGACCCGCGTCGAGATCATCAAGTCGATGCGCCGGCGCATGGAGGGGCAGGGCTTCTTCGAATTCAACACGCCAATCCTGACCGCATCCTCGCCGGAAGGCGCGCGCGACTTCCTGGTGCCCTCGCGGATCCATCCGGGCAAGTTCTATGCGCTGCCGCAGGCGCCGCAGCAGTACAAGCAGCTGCTGATGATGTCTGGCTTCGATCGCTACTTCCAGATCGCGCCCTGCTTCCGCGACGAGGACCCGCGCGCCGACCGTCTGCCGGGCGAGTTCTACCAGCTCGACGTCGAGATGAGCTTTGTTGAACAAGAGAATGTCTTCGAAACGATGGAGCCGGTTATCACCGGCGTATTCGAGGAATTCGCGAAGGGCAAACCTGTTACAAAAGTCTGGCCGCGGATGTCTTATACCGCTGCTGTACGCGCCTACGGATCGGATAAGCCCGATTTGAGGTCCCCACTCATAATCCACGATGTGTCTAGGATATTTAGGCAGTCGGGGTTTGGCATTTTTGCTAGGGCTTTGGAATCGAACCCTTCCGTGAGGGTCTGGGCAATACCAGCTCCGGGCGGAGGATCGCGAGCCTTTTGCGATCGTATGGATAGCTGGGCAAAGTCAGAGGGGCAGCCAGGTCTAGCTTATATTTTCTGGCGTGATGGCGAAGAGGGTGGTGCCGGACCAGTGGCAAAGAACCTTGGCCTAGATCGTACTGAGATACTCCGGCGCGGCCTAGATGGAAGGTTGAGTGAGTGGATTGAGTTGCCTGCTCCCGAGATGAATGATCTCGGATTGGAGTTTTTCCCTGAGGAGCTTGCCGATCGGTACAGGCAACTTCGTCCGGTGGGTATGAACCCTGGAGATTCCGTATTCTTCGTGCTCGGAAAACCGGGGGATATGGCACGATTTGCTGGGCTCGCTCGCATGAAGATATCGGACGAGCTGAACCTAATGGACAAGGAGCGGTTCGAGCTTGCTTGGATCGTTGACTTCCCGATGTATGAGTACAACGAGGAGGACAAGAAGGTCGACTTCTCGCACAACCCATTCTCGATGCCGCAAGGTGGCCTAGAGGCATTGGAGACAAAAGATCCTCTGTCGATCATGGCATACCAGTACGATATTGTTTGCAACGGCTATGAGATCGCCTCGGGCGGCATCCGCAACCACGTGCCGGAAGCCATGGTGAAGGCGTTCGAGATTGCGGGCTACGGCGAGCAGGAAGTGGTCGAGCGTTTCGGCGGCATGTATCGCGCGTTCCAATACGGCGCGCCGCCGCATGGCGGCATGGCCGCGGGTGTCGACCGCATCGTGATGCTGCTCTGTGGCACCACGAATCTGCGCGAGATATCGCTGTTCCCGATGAACCAGCAGGCCATGGACCTGCTGATGGGTGCGCCGTCGGAAGCGACGACCAAACAGCTCCGCGAGCTGCATGTGCGGGTGAACCTGCCGCAGAAGTGAGGGTCTTGCCTCTCCCTGCTTGCAGGGGGAGGCCATGCTGCCTCCACACCGTCATTGCGAGCGCAGCGAAGCAATCCAGAGTCCCTCCGCGGAAAGATGCTGGATTGCTTCGCTGCGCTCGCAATGACGTGGAGAGAGCTGCGCCGCTCTCCTAAAGCCCCGTCGACGCCTCGATCCTGAACTGCGCCAATGCGCTCTGCGGATCGGTCTGCAGCAGCTGCATGATCTGCATCAGCGGCGCCTTGGCGCGGGGCGTGAGCTTGATGACGAGCGTCTGGCCCGGCGTCTCGATGAAACTTGCGATGGCGTCCACCGCCGCACCCGCATCCGGATTGGCAGAGGCGATCTCCTCCCGATGCACCCTGACGCTGTCGGCGAGCGTCTGGCGTGCGGTGTCACGGCTCACATTCTGGCTGCGTGCATATTGCGTCGCCGCGGCCTCGACGCCGCCATTGTCACGCAGCGCGAACGCGAGCGCGCCGGCCTCGATCCTTGCTGCCTGGCCCATGAGCTGCGCGGGATCGGTCGAAAACACCTCGCGCGACACGTTGCCGAGCGTGATGCCCAATTGCGCTTTTGCGATCCCTCCGATGTCGAGCGTCGCCGGCGCCAGGGCGAAGCTGTTCGACTGTTCTGTCCACGCCGCGCCAAGATCGAGGTCGATTGCGAGCTTGTCGATCCCGGCGCCGATCAACGGGAGTTGCTTCGGGTCGGACGGATCGGTCGGCGTGACAAATTTCGCAACCACGTGCGCCTTGCTCGGGATCGAGCCGACCAGCTGCCCCCAGTCGAGGCTCACTGTATCGATCGTGACCAGCTTCTTGGTGGTCTTGAAGGGCGCAACCACGCCCTTGATCTCGGCACCCGCCAGCACGCCGAATAGCCCTAGCATTTGATCCGGCGAGGGCGGCCGCCCGGCACTCTTCGTGAGGTCTGCGGCCCAGCGCATCAGGTTCGCGACGCTGAAGGACTTCAGCGCGAAGCGCTCCATCTTGAATTGACCCTGCGGAGACGGCGTGTCGACGCCCTCGATCGCGAATTCGCCATCCTGGTACCTGACGAGATTGATGCTGCCCATGCCTTGCGGCGTTGCCATCGACGTCTTGCCCATCTCGATCTTGCCGATGCGAAGGCCTTCGTAGAAGCTGGCAAGCTTCTCCATGATCTCGCGCGTTTGCGCCGGCGTCGGCGGGGCTGATTTGTCCTGCGGCAGCGCTGCAAACAGGTCGGCCAGGCGGAATTTCGACGGCTGAACGGCGATGTCGCTCATGCTGAAGCTGTCGATATCGACGCGCACCCCTTGTGCCGATTTGAGCACATAGGGGCCAGCGGAGACCTGCCGGTAGACACGACGGTAGTTGTCGTCAGCCTTCGTCTGCGGATCGAGCGCGGCGCGGATCACGGTCGCATCGAAATCGTTGACGGCGATGTTCGATAGTTCGCCCGTCAGCCTGTCCGGCTTGCCCGGCTGCTTCACGTCGATCGAAATGGTCGCGCGATCCGCTTTCATCGCGTCGACCTTGCCGTGCACGATGTTCTGGATCGCCAGCCCTGAGTAGGTGACCTCACCGCTGCCGCCGGCCGAGCCGCCGGAATCGAAGGTCATTGTCAGGGTCGGGGCCGTGAGCGATGACGCCCTGATACCGACATACTGGTCGAGCGCATAGCGGTACATCTCGATCAGGGAGTTGTCCGGCAATGCAGTCCAGCTGCTGTGGACGGGACCGGCATAGTCGCGGATCGTGAGCTGCGGGAGCTTGTAGGACACCTTCAGCTTGGCCGGACCAATCTGGTCCAGCGCGACCTCAACGCCCGTGATGTCGATGCTGTCGGCTGAAAACCTGAGTTCGTCGACCTGGCGAACGCCAATGCCTTTGATGCCGGCGATCCTGACCTGCGCCTGCGGCTGCTTGCCGGGATCGATGACGATGTCTTCGATAGCCAAGGTGCGCGTCCGCAAATCGAACTCGACCTTGCCGTGGCTCGCCTTGCCGCCTTGCTCGCGGATCTGCTCGAACGCCGCCTCGACCTCGGCGGTGGCGCGATGCTTGGCATAGGCGTTGAAGCCGAACCACCCGCCCACGGCGAGCACGGCTACAACGATCAGGCCGATCAGGATCCGCTTCATTCCCAGCTCCAGTTGCTCGTAGTGTGCTGCGCAACCTGCCATATTTGGGAAACGTCGCAAGGTCTAGGGAAAGCTAGCGCTTTCAGATATTTGACGGATGGCCCTGTTGATGGGGACACAATCGGATGTTGCCACCGGGCCGTCGGCCGTGCTTCATCCCGTTTCCACGACCCGGAAATAGCGTCCGCTTGGACGACCGCTCCGGATGATGCATTTTGAGGCCGGTAACGCGAGGCAAGAGACCGCATGTCGTCCTATTCTGATGATCTCCACCAGGCGGCGCTGGCCTATCACCGTCTGCCGCGCCCCGGAAAGCTCGAGATCCAGGCGAGCAAGCCGCTGGCCAACCAGCGCGACCTCGCGCTTGCCTATTCTCCGGGCGTTGCGGCCGCCTGTACCGAGATCGCCAAGAACCCGGCGGAAGCCGCGACCCTGACCACCCGCGCCAATCTGGTCGCCGTTGTCTCCAACGGCACCGCCGTGCTCGGCCTCGGCAATATCGGCCCGCTGGCCTCCAAGCCTGTCATGGAGGGCAAGGCCGTCCTGTTCAAGAAATTCGCCGGCATCGACGTGTTCGACATCGAGATCGCCGCCGACACCATCGACCGCGTGGTCGAGACGGTCGCTGCGCTCGAGCCGACTTTCGGCGGCATCAATCTGGAAGACATCCGAGGACCGGAGTGCTTCGAGATCGAGGCGCAGCTGAAGGAGCGCATGAAGATCCCGGTCTTCCATGACGACCAGCACGGCACCGCGATCATCGTTGCCGCTGCCATCACCAATGGGCTCAGGCTGAACGGCAAGAAGCTGTCGGACGTCAAGATCGTGGCGTCGGGGGCAGGGGCCGCCGCGATCGCCACGCTCAACCTTCTCGTGTCGATGGGCGCACAGCGCAAGAACATCTGGGTCTGCGACATCGACGGCCTCGTCCATGAGGGCCGCAACACCTCGATGGACCGCTGGAAGGCGGTCTATGCGCAGAAGACCGACAAGCGCACGCTCGGCGACGTCATCGGCGGCGCCGACATCTTCATCGGCCTGTCGGCACCCGGCGTGCTCAAGCCCGAGATGGCCAAGGCCATGGGCGAGAAGCCCCTGATCATGGCGCTGGCCAATCCGACGCCTGAGATCATGCCGGAAGAAGCGCGAAAAGTGCGTCCCGACGCCATGATCTGCACCGGACGCTCGGACTATCCGAACCAGGTCAACAACGTCCTGTGCTTTCCCTTCATCTTCCGCGGCGCGCTCGATGTCGGCGCCAGCGCCATCAACGAGGAGATGAAGCACGCCGCGGTCGAGGCCATTGCGCAGCTCGCGCGCGAGGCGCCGTCGGATGCAGTCTCCCAGAGCAGCCTCGACACCGGCGAGACGGGCGGCTTCGGCCCGGGCTCGCTGATCCCCAGCCCCTTTGATCCGCGGCTGATCCTGCGGATCGCGCCGGCGGTGGCGAAGGCGGCGATGGAATCAGGCGTCGCGACGCGCCCGATCACCAATTTCGACGAATATCGCGCGCTGCTCGAGCGCTTCGCCTTCCGCTCCGGCCTCGTCATGAAGCCGATGTTCGCCAAGGCCAAGACCCAGCCGGTGCGCGTGATCTACGCCGAAGGCGAGGACGAGCGCGTGCTGCGCGCCACGCAAGTGGTGCTGGAGGAGAAGCTGGCGACGCCGATCCTGGTCGGCCGCCCCTCGGTGGTGGAGGCGCGCATCAAGCGCTTCGGCCTCTCGATCAAGGCGGGCAAGGATTTCGATCTCGTCAATCCCGAGGACGATCCGCGCTATCGCTCCTATGTCCAGTCTTATGTCGAGGTCGCCGGCCGCCGCGGCGTGACGCCCGATGCGGCGCGCACGGTGGTTCGCACCAACAACACCGTCATCGCCGCGCTCGCCGTGACGCGCGGGGAGGCGGACGCGATGCTCTGCGGCGTCGAAGGCCGCTATATGAGCCATCTGCGTCATGTCCGCGAGATCGTCGGCTTCTCGCCCGGCATCAGCGATTACGCGGCGCTTGCGCTGCTGATCACCAGCAAGGGCGCGTTCTTCATCGCCGATACCCAAGTGAGGCCCAATCCGAGCGCCGAAGAGCTCGCCGAGATCGCCTCGCTCGCGGCGGTCCACGTCCAGCGCTTCACCATCAAGCCGAAGATCGCCTTCGTCTCGCACTCCGATTTCGGCAGCTACGACACCGACTCCTCGCGCAAAATGCGCCGGGCGACGCAGCTGTTGAAGGAGAAGCACCCGGAGATCGAGGCCGATGGCGAAATGCAGGGCGATACCGCGCTCTCCGCTGCGGCGCGGCGCATGGTTCTGCCGCACTCCAAGCTGGAGGGCGAGGCCAACATCATGATCATGCCGAACCTGGACACCGCCAACGTCGCCTATCAGATGATCAAGTCGCTGGCGGACGCGCTGCCCGTCGGCCCGATCCTGATCGGCCCGGCGCGGACCGCCCACATCCTCACGCCCTCGGTGACCGCCCGCGGCATCCTCAACATGACGGCGGTCGCGGTTGTGGAGGCGCAGGAGCGTGCAGCGCGGCAGCAGCCGACGCTGTTTACGTAAGGGTCGTGGCCTCCTTCGCCTCTCCCCGCGTGCGGGGAGAGGCCGGAGTTTGCGGAAGCAAATTCCGGGTGTGGGGGAGTCTCCGCTAGTCCACTCTCATCGTGATTGCCGAGGCAGCCCCTCACCCCAACCCTCGCAGCGCGAGCGAAGCCCGTCGCGGCCCCGTAACAACGGGGAGAGGGAGCAGCCACTCCACCATTCTTGAATAACTTTCAGTTTCCCATTTCCCCGTTTGAAAACCGCAAACGGACTCTTCATAATCCTAGAAGCGCGTTCCGTGCTCAGCATTTGCCAAGGGGCCGACCATGCCAGCGTTCGTGACTTTCGGGCGGATCCTGTTCGCCGTGCTGTTCATCTACACGGGCGCGACCAAGCTCATCGCCATCCAGGCGACGGCCGATTTCATTGCGGGCAAGATCGTAGTGCCCGATGTGATCGCGCCCTACGCCAAGCAGGTCGAGACGGCGACCGCGATGACCACGCCGCAGCTTCTGGCGATTGCGATCGGCGGGCTCGAAATCGTCGCAGGCCTGATGATCGCACTGAATTTCGGCGCGCGTTTCTTCGCAATGCTGATGGTGATCTACATCGCGGTGTCGACCGTCCTGTTCTCCGATTTCTGGAACCAGACTGCGCCTGAGAACGCCGCGGTGGTGATCGACGCGCTGAAGAATCTTTCGATCATCGGCGCGCTGTTCATGATCATGGGCTATGGCCGCGCGACGCGCTCGGCCGAGACGGCTTACGGGGACGTTTGAGCGCTAAAGCGCGATGAGATTGGGTTGAATCCTCATCGCGCTTCAGCTCTTTGTTTGAGCATGATCTCCGCGCAAACGCGTTCCGCGTTTGTCGCGAGGGAAAACCGCTTCACACTTTTCCGGATCATGCTCTAGGCCCGCCGCCATGGCGTGACCGTGACGTCATGCGTTGCGTCGAGCACGTAAGGCGTGCCTGGCGTCATCCCGTGTGACGTCAGCACCTCGTGCGGCGTCCGCCTGGGCACATCGACGAAGCAGCCCTCTCCGCCGGGCAACTGCACATGGGGGGCTTCCGACAGCCAGAAGGTGTCGTAGCGGTCCATGAACATGTCGAACACCACGGGGCCGCCAATGATCGCGACCCGCCCCGAGGCGACATCGGCAAACGCGCAGGCCTCCGCGAAGCTCGAATAGTGCGGATTCCACAGCGTCGCGTTTGGCATCTCGGGATCGACGGTGAGGGCCTTGATCTTGCGGGTCAGGATCAGCCGCTTGCGCTTGGGCGAGTTCGGCTGCCCCTCGTGCGAGTTGCGGCCGTGCACGATCAGCGCGGCGCCATCGAGCGCCTGCTCGAAGAACAGTTTGTCGCCTTCGAACTTCAGACTGTTGGGCATGACATGGCTGGCGTCGGCAAGCATGCCGTCCGCCGAGACGATGACGTAGCCTTCGAAATGGAACGACAAATGACGACTATTCGGAAACGGTCGTCACCACGGAATTGACCGGGCGCGTGCTGACCGTCGGCAGCTTGACGTCCTTCATCAGCTCTTGGTCGTATTCGGGGAGCGAAGCGACCGGCGCCTTGGCGCGCATCGCCACGATCTTGTAGCCGCCGGCCTTGAGGCGGTTCAGAAGCTCGGGCAGCGCTTCCGCCGTGTGCTTCTGGAAGTCGTGCATCAGGATGATGCCCTTGCCCTTGTTCTCGAGCTTCTTCATCACGGTCTCGATCACCTTCTCGGGCTTCGAGGCCTTGAAGTCGAAGGAGTCGATGTCGCAGGAGAAGATCGCAACGTTGCGGTTGCCGAGATAGGTGACCATCTCCGGCGGATGCTGCAGCGCCGGGAAGCGGAAGAACGCGGCCGGCGAGATGCCGCCGAGCGCCCATTTCACGGCGCTGATGCCCTTCTCGATCTCGTCCTTGCGCTGCGCTTCGTTCAGCTTCTTGTCGTTGAGGTTGGCGTGCGACCAGGTGTGGGTGCCGATGACGTGACCGGCCGCGTAGACCTGCTTCAGGATCTCCGGCTCGTAGGTGGCGTGCTTGCCGATCGAGAAGAAAATGCCGGTAGTGCATTGGTCGGCGAGCGCCTTCAGCACGGCAGGCGTGTTGCGCGGCCAGGGACCGTCGTCGAAGGTCAGGACGACCTCCTTGTCGCGCAGGAAGTCGAGCTCCTTGAAATGCTCGAAGCCGAAGCCGGGGCCGCCTGTCGTGTCGATCTCCACGGTGCGGGCGACGCCCAGCGCGTTCGGATTGTTGCAGGCGGCGCGCGCCGGCTGCGGCGCCTGTTGCGGCGGGGGCGGGAAGGCTGCGCTCGGTTGCGCAGCAGCTGCCGCGGGGGCAGCGGCTGCTGGAGCTGCGGCTGCGGCCGGTGCTGCTGCGGGCGCGGCCTGGGTGGCGGCTGCGGGTTTTGCGGCAGGGGTCTGCGACCATGCCGCGCCTGTCAGCGCAACAGACATCGCGCTTGCCAAAATCAGTTTTGCCGCCACACGCATGGTGTTGTCCTCGAGATTGATCCCGTTGGTCCGCCGTGGCTTTTCGCCTCCGGCCGAACCCTTCCTGCCCCTCACCATCTTAGCCTAGATGGTGCTCCATCGCCATTGCAACGGCTGTTTGGCGCTTCGCCGCAATTGTGCCCAACCGCGTTGCCGCCGGCCCATCAACTATCGGCCAATGCCCGGGCTATCGCGGTTTTGACGCGCGTGTCGGCCGGCTCCACGGCTGAAGGAAACACCTCGGCGATATAACCGTCGCGGCCGATCAGGTATTTGTGGAAGTTCCACTTCGGAACCTCCTTCGGCCGCGCCTCGGCCGCCCATTTGTAGAAGGGATGGGCCTTCGCCCCTGTCACGACCGCCTTGGCCGCAATCGGGAAGGTAACTCCGTATTGGTGGTGCGCGGTCTCCGAGATCTCGCTGGTGCCGCCAGGCTCCTGGCCGCCGAAATCATTGGAGGGCACGCCGATCACGGTAAGGCCGCGCGCGTGAAACTCGGTCCAAAGCTCCTGCAGCCCGGCATATTGTGGCGTGTAACCGCACAGCGAGGCCGTGTTGACGACCAGCAGCGGTTTACCGGTGAACGCGGCGAGCCTGATGTCGTCACCGGACAAAGCGGGGAATGAAAAGACGTAAGCCGGGATCCGGCTCATGCCGCCATCGGCCCGCACGCGCGTTGCCGATGTGGCTGCTGCGAGCAGCGCAGTGGTGATGACGGTTCTGCGGTTCAACATGGCGGTGTCCCCCGGATGTGATCCGGGGCGGAGCTTACCCCGCCGTTGCGACTGGCCTGCTCAACACCGCGTTATCGCGACACAGGCTCAGTACAGGCGGACGATGAAGTCGGTGCCTTCGCCGGTCTCGCCCTGGTTGATGCCCTGGTCGGACACGATCACCGAGCCGCCGGTGGTGAGCATCTCGTTGATCTTCGCCATGGCGTCGGCCGGGATCGTGATGCGATCCAGTGCCTCGGCCGGGCTATCAGGCGTGATGACAGGCTTTGCGGCAACGGGGATCACGGCAGCGCCACGCTGCCGGCGCACCACGTGACCATCCTCGTCGCGCGCGGCGGCGCGGACGGCGACGGGCAGCGACACCACCGACCAATGCAGCGCATTCGAGTCGGACTTGTCGACCTCGGCCGTGAAGACATGGGTCCCGAGCGGCCGATCGCTTGCCGCGATCGTGACGGGCACATCGAACAGCGGCGCAAAGTTCTGCCGCACATAGAGCTTGGAGTCCCTGCGGCTGATGAACACCGCGATCTGACCGGTCCGCTTCGGCAGGTCCGGCTTCACGGAAGGCGCGGGATCGGCGACACGGGTCTGGTCTTTCTTCGCATCCGGCGAAGCAGCTTGCGCTGGTGCCGTTGCGGTCACAGGCGCGTCGGGCTTCTTCTCGGTCTCTGCCGTATCGGCCTTGACCGGCTCGGACTTGACGGGGTCCACAACCGCTTCCGCCTTCGGCGCCTCGACCTTCGCAGGCTCGGACTGTTCGGACTTTGCCGCCTCGACCTTGTCGGCCGGTTTCTCGTCCGACGTCGTCTTGGGAGCGTCCGCAACGTCAGTGGGCTTTGCTTCGGTGCTCGCCGCATCGGCGGGCTTGGCGGCGTCGTCCGTCTTCGAAACCGTCTCAGGCTGCTTGGCCGGCTCGGAGGCCTCGTCAGACTTGGGGTCGGTCTTGGCCGCTTCCTCGCGAACCGGTGCATTTCCGGTGGTCACATCCGACATCACGGTGTGGCCGACCGTCGAGCGCAGCTCGAGCACGCCGTCGGCGCTGGCGGTCTTCTCGAAAGATATGGTCTCGACAGGCTTCGCATCCGTGACCCTGGTGTCAGGCGCGCCCTTGTCCGCCTTGTCGCCGACGCTCGTCGGCTCGAGGCTTGCTGCGGGCTGCGGCGGGACGCGCAGCGAAGCGAGCATCGGGTGCGAGAAGCTTTGCGGCGTCATCTGGCCGGGCGAGACGATCACGCGCGCGCCCATCTTGGTCCAGTTCCACATCTTCACCGCGAACGCCATCGGCATGCGGATGCAGCCGTGCGAGGCCGGATAGCCCGGCAGCACGCCGGCATGCATGGCGACGCCGGACCAGGTGATCCGCTGCATGTACGGCATCGGCGCGCCGCTGTAGATGTTGGAGTGGTGGAATTTGTGCTTCTGGATGACGCTGAACACACCCATCGGCGTCGAGTGGCCCTTCATGCCGGTCGACACCGGCGACTCCGCGAACACGCCGTTGGAATCGTAGATCGTCACCTTCTGCCGCTCGATCGAGACGACGATGACGAGCGGGCCTTGCGGCTTGGCGCCGGTCTCTTTCTCGACGAGCGCCTCGTCCTTTTTCTTGGCCGCCGAGCCGCGCTTCTGCGGCTTCTGTCGCAGCTCCGCCGGATACCGCTGTTGCGGGGCGTAGTAGGACGCGCCCGAGTAGTCCGGATAATAATAGAACGCTGCTTCCGCCTGGCTCGCTGTTCCGATCGCACCCGCCGCCGCCAAAATCGCGACCTGCCACAGCCTTACCGGCGCGGCCGAAAAGGGGGACCCGTTCACGCTATTCATTCCTCGAATCCACAATCCAAATCAGATGTTAGTGTCGCAGAGGGGATACGCGTTCACCAGCATGGCGGTTCTGCCGTCCGCTACTTTTGTTCAAGACGTAACAAAAAAGCCTCACAGAGCGGTAAACGGCGGCCGTGCCCGCCTGCCGTCATCTTCCTGACGGGACCTTCCGTGCCTACATTGCTGGGACTTGTTACCGGAGAACTTCATGTCATCTCGTTTCCCCGGTCTTTCCGGCATCCGCTTGAAAGGCCTTGCTTTATTGCTCCTGGCTCTGGTCATCCCTCTGGCTTCCGCATCGGCCGCCGACGAGCCCGATCTGATCTTCCGCCGCTCCACCGTGTTCAAATGGATGAGCCCTAATGACAGGCTCGCGACCTATGGCCTCGACGACCCCGAGGTCGAGGGCGTGGCCTGTCATTTCACGGTGCCGGAGAAGGGGGGCTTCAAGGGCTGGCTGGGACTTGCCGAGGAGGTCTCGGACATCTCGCTCGCCTGCCGCCAGGTCGGCCCGATCAAGTTCAAGGACAAGATGGAGCAGGGCGACGACATGTTCCGCAGGCGCCGATCGCTCTTCTTCAAGAAGATGCAGATCGTGCGCGGCTGCGACGCCAAGCGCAATGTGCTGGTCTACATGGTCTATTCGGACAAGCTGATCGAGGGATCGCCGAAGAACTCGACCTCGACGGTGCCGATCATGCCGTGGGGACCGGCCGACGCAAACGTCCAGAAGTGTGGCGACTTCTTCACTCAGTGACGCACTTGCGTTCACTCAGTATTGTGATCGCGCTTCAACCGCGATTTGACGAGGTGCGAGCCGCTCAGCCGCACGAACGCCTGGGGCGCGGCCTCGTAGCCGCGTCCTGATTGCAGCGCCATCGCGCCGGGGCGGTCGCCGGTCTGCCGATCGGCGCGGTCCGTAGGCTGCGCCGCGTCGCGCACCGTTGCGCGATCTTGCGCGATCATGATGGCCATCCCTCAACTATGTGCCCTGATAATGACGGGCCGTTCGGTTTCGAAGGCTTCGGTCGCGTCCGATCGATTCTGGGTTCATCGGCGGGACCGGCCCTCGTTTGCCGACCTCTTCAGCAGAAAACCGTAAAATGCATGTGAAGCGCTGACGTCGCCGAGATGACCGCTTCGCCTCGAGTGGTATGGACGGTCGTTCTCATCGAGGTTCAAACCCTCAAGCGCCCCATCTGAAATGATTGATGTTTTCGGCAGATTGTTTCGTCGCGCCGCGGGTGACGAAACAATTCTGATCGGTAACGAAACCATTTTGGGCTTTGGGCGCATCACGGGAGAAACCGCTGATGGTTATCAGGGTGACAACGACGACGGCAGCACCGCCGGCCACGCAATTCGGAGACAAGTCCATGCGCGCGCTCAGCTTCATCCTCGCTTTCGGTTTCGTGCTCGCCGGTTCCTCGCTCGCCGGAGCACCGGACGGCAATCTGCCCGGCATCGGGACTTTCCAGTACAGCGGCTCGCCGATCACCACCACGGCGCCGCAGCCGATCGTCCTTGCGACGCGCCTCTGATCCCCCAACGAGAAAATCAGCCCGCAAAGGCGCCATCATGTACCTTCGTTTCTGCGCCGCGGTGTTTTTGTCCCTTCTGACCATCAGCTCCGTTCAGGCTCAGGTGCGCTCACCGAGCCGGTTGCCGGATCCGCGCACGGAGTTCGTGAGGCAATGTGCGCCGCGCATGCTCGGGCGCTGGGAACATCCGGAAGAGGTCTGCGGCTGCCTGCATGATCATGCGGCTGCCGTCGTTGAGGATCGCGACCTGCGCGAGGCGCTGCTGCGCGGCATCAGCGAGACAGGCGTTCCCACGATCGAGACCGATTGGGTGCCGGCGGCAAAGCAAGGCGAGATCGGCGCGACCTTCACCAAGATCGCCAAGCCGACCTTGCAGTGCATGTTCGACCCGGCGAAGTCCTAAGGGTCTATTGTTTGAGCATGATCTCCGCGCAAACGCGTTCCGCGTTTGTCGCGAGGGAAAACCGCTTCACACTTTGCGCTAACGCGGCCCTTCGGGTCCGGATCATGCTCGTCACCTCGACTTCGGACCGAACCGCGGCACACAGGATGCTGTCCGCGCGACGCCCTTGTCCGTCATCTTCGAGCCGCGCACTTCCTTGACCTGTCCGGCTGGGCAGGTCCCGTCATCCACCTGCACGCGCTGGCCGAGCTTGAGATCGACGATATCCTGTTCACGTCCAACCGTGGTCGCGTAGGCCGGCGGGGCAAGCGCGGAGAAGATCAGGAGCGCGACGCAGGCTGCGCGGCCGAGTGAGTCGACAAGTGACATGATGAGAGATCCCGGAATCGATTCCGCGATGTTTAGCAGCAGGCTCTGATTTTGATAGTGAACCTTTGTCAGGCCCGCCGGGCCTGATGGCCCTTGGTGCGTAATCTGGCCCGCGCTTCCTTCGCGAGGCGTTCGGCGGCGGCGACGAGTTGTGGAACCGCATGCCCTGAAAATCCCAGCACGAAACCGGGCAGGGGCCGCGCCCGCGCATAGGTGTCGGCGAGCAGCCAACCTTCCGCACCTGCGGCCTGCTTCGCCTCAGCTGCGACCGCGGGGGCAACCGATGGATCGAACCGCGCCACGAGATGAAGGCCCTGCGACGGCACCGGGACCGACAGCACACCATCTGACGCGGCTTCGAGCGTCTCGGCCAGCGCATCGCGTGCCTCACGATAAAGCTTTCGCACGCGCCTCAGATTCGCGGCGAATGCGCCTGAGTTAAGCATGTCGGCGACTGCGCCCTCCATCAGTGTGGCAGGAAAGCGATCGAGCGCGGCGCGCGCGGTCGTGACGTCTGCAATCAGGCGCTCGGGCAGAGCGCAATAGCCGATGCGCAGGCCCGGAAACAGCGTCTTGGCGAAGGTGCCCATGTAGATCACGCGCTGCAGATGATCGATGCCGGCAAGCGACATCAGCGGCGCGCCGTCGTAACGGAACTCGCTGTCGTAATCGTCCTCGAAAACAAAGGCGCCGGCCTGCTTCGCCCAGTCCAGCAGCTCAAGCCGCCGCGGCATCGACATCTGCACGCCCAGAGGAAACTGATGCGACGGCGTCACATAGGCCGCGCGTGCGTGTGGCGCGGTGGTGCGCCCCCTCGCGACTTGCATTCCGTGCGCGTCAACCGGAACGGGCACGGTGCGGTAACCGCACTGCGCGATGGTCTTGCGCGCGGTGGGATAGCCGGGGTCCTCGCACCAGACTTGATCGTTCGGTTTCAAGAGAGCGCCCAGCACGATGCGCAGCGTATGCAGCGTGCCAGAGGTGAGCATGATCTGGTCGGGGTCGCAGCGCAGCCCACGCGCCGATAGCAGATGATCGGCGATCGCGACGCGCAATTCGCGGCTGCCGCGCGGGTCGCCGTAATGCAGGTGTTCGCTGCCAAAGGCGCGCATCCGTCGGCCGACGAAGGCCCGAAAACGTTGCACCGCGCGCTCGTCGATATGGGTGCAGCCGAGCGAAAGTGCGCCTTGTTTCGGCGTTTCGACAGTCACCTTCGGCTTCCTGGTCGCGGCGGCGCGCGCCGGGATGCGTGTCGCCACGAACGTGCCGGAGCCGACGGTCGCTTGTGCGAATCCGTCGGCGATCAGGCGCTCGTAAGCCGTGACCACCGCGTTGCGCCGAAAGCCGGTCTGCTTCGCCAGCCTCCGCGAGGGCGGCAGCGGCTCGCCAGGTTTGACGAGACCAGAGACGATCATCTCGCACAGGGCCTGGTACAGCCGGTGCGCCGAGGACGCGCCGGCTGTGATGTGCGGGCCGGTGAGATCGAGCGGCAGCTCGGCTTTCCCGGGAGAATTGGTCGGAATTTTTCGCATGGAATTGGCACTATCGCAGACCAAATGCGACGCTACAACTAGCCTGGAAGTGTTCCCGATGCGACAGGAGCGGCCGTGAGCCAGATCGAAAGCCAAAAGTCCTATCAACCGTCCTATCCAACATCAGCGCGCAATCAGGTGAAGCGCCGGCACGACCGCGGCTTCTACGATCACGCTACCGTTCACCGCATCCTGGATTCCTCGATGATGTGCCACGTCTCCTACGTGATCGACGGCCAGCCCTATTGCACGCCGACCTTCTTCTGGCGCGAGGGGACCAAGCTCTACTGGCACGGCTCGAGTGCCAGCCGCATGTTGCGCAACCAGGCCAAAGGTGAGCGCGTGTGCCTGACGGTCGCCCATCTCGACAGCCTTGTGCTGGCGCGCTGCGGCTTCAATCACTCCGCCGATTACCGCGCAGTGATGGCGTTTGGCACCGCCTATCTCGTCACCGATCCCGTGGAGAAGGAGCGCGCGGTGGTCGCGATGGTCGACCGCTTCTTCCCGGATCGCACCGCGAGCCTGCGCGCCAGCAATGTCCAGGAGATCAAGGCGACCTCCTTCATCGCGATGGAGATCGAGGAGGCCTCTGCAAAAGTCCGCGCCAAGGGTGTCGCCGACGACGATGAGGACTATGAATTACCGATCTATGCCGAGCGCATTCCGGTCCGCACCGTTCTTGGGGCGCCGGAACCATGCCCGCGGCTGCTCGATGGCGTCAGCCGGCCCGCGACGCTGAATGTCTATTCCGAGGGCCGCCTGCTCGAAGATGCATTGCGGGATGCATATTTTGTGGAGTACCCGAACGGCTGAAATCGGCTAGCTTGCGCGCACCCTCGATCAATGGATGCCCGGAGTTGCCTGATGAACGCCGAAACGCAACAGAGGATTCTTGACGCCGTCGACGCCGGCTTCGAAGCCCAGCTTGCGACCACTCGCGATTTCGTCGCGATCCCTTCGACCCGCGGGGCGGAGGGGCCGTGCCAGGACATGATCGGCGACCTCCTGCGGGCGCGCGGCTACGAGCTCGACGACTGGCACATCAATGTCGATGACTTGAAAGACCTCCGTGGCTTCGGGCCGATCGAGCATGATTTCTCGAGGGCACGCACGGTGGTCGGCACCTATCGGCCGGCGACGGAAGCGGGCAAATCGCTGATCCTCCAGGGTCACTGCGACGTGGTGCCTGCGGGCCCGCTGGAACTGTGGGACACGCCGCCGTTCTCGCCCGTCATCAAGGACGGCAAGATGTTCGGCCGCGGCGCCTGCGACATGAAGTCGGGTACGATCGGCGCACTCTATGCGCTCGACGCGATCAAGGCGGCCGGTCTGAAGCCGACCGCGCGCATTCATTTCCAGTCAGTGATCGAGGAGGAAAGCACTGGCGTCGGCGCACTCTCGACGCTTCAGCGCGGCTATCGCGCCGACGCCTGCTTCATCCCCGAGCCGACCAGTGGCAAAATGGTGCGCTCGCAGGTCGGCGTGATCTGGTTTCGCCTGCGCGTGAAGGGTCATCCGGTCCACGTCGCGCATGCGGGCTCGGGCGCCAACGCGATCATGGCGGCGTATCACCTGATCCAGGCGGTGCAGAAGCTCGAGATCGAATGGAACGAGCGGGCCAAGGCCGACCGTCACTTCAAGACGCTCAACCACCCCATCAATTTCAACCCCGGCATCATCAAGGGCGGCGACTGGGCTTCCAGCGTCCCAGCCTGGTGCGACGTCGATTGCCGAATCGCCGTCCTGCCGGGCTGGTCGATCGCCGATCACCAGAAGGAAATTCTGGCGTGCATCGCCGCGGCCTCGCGCAACCACCGCTTCCTCGCCAACAATCCGCCTGAGGTGGAATGGTCCGGCTTCCTGTCGGAAGGCTATGAGCTGACCGATTCCGCGGCGCCGGAAGCGGCCTTCGGCAAGGCCTTCAACAAGGTCTATGGCGGCGCGGTCGAGGACCTCGTCTTCACCGCGCTCACTGACACCCGCTTCTACGGCCTCAACCACGGCATCCCCAGCCTGTGCTTCGGCGCCAGCGGCGGCGAGATGCACGGCTTCAACGAATTTGTCGATCTGGAATCGCTTAAGAAGACGACCAAGGCGATGGCGCTGTTCGTTGCGGAATGGTGTGGGGTGGAGAAGGCGTAGCGGCGGGATGCGAATGCAATCTTCCCCTTCGGGGGTTGAGCGGCGTGAAAACTTTAGATTCCTGTCGCTGTTGCGTGGATCACACAGCCCAAAAAGAGTTCCGCGAAACGGCCCCCGGGACTTGCCTCATGCGCGAGAGTCGGATTGACTTCAACTGCTGGGTAGGGGCGGCGCGTTGTAAACGCGTCGGCGGGGAAGGCATAACCAGATGCCAAATCTTGTAGTTAACGTTCATTTTTTCGACCGCCGTCCTAAACGGTGGCGCTTGCAGTTTTTCCCGGGCCTTTGATTCAGATCATGGCGATCGGACCACGAGAGCGTCGGATCGCAGCATTTGGTGCAATCGCGGCTGCCATCTTGGTGCTGGCGGTGTCAGCGGAATACTTTACGCCTGGTAAACCAAAGCTAAGCACGGTTTATCAACTCGTCTTGATCACGCTAGCTGGAAACTGGAACCCCGCTGACGTCGACCCAAATTGGAATGCAGTGACCGCTGCGGTCGCACTGCTTCTGAACTTGGCGTCGTTGCTGGCGTTGTTCAAGATCTTTCAGTTCGTGAGCGGCCAACAGGAGCGCAGCATGAAAGCCATCGACCTGCTCGACATCTTCAATGACTTGGTGACCGCCAAGGTCTCCAGCGAGATTGCTGATGAGTTCCATATTGAAGGTGATGCAGAGAAGGGTAGGCTGAATGATGTTGTCGCGAAGGCCGTGAAGAGCACTAAAGATCTTTGGGTGAAGCGTACCGTTCCTCATCTCCTCAATAAAGAAGACGCTCAGCGGTTCATAAAGTCGCTCGACGAAAAGTACTAAGGCCTCAAAAAATCAAAACCACTAATCTCGCCGGTTGGTTGCTTGCTAGGGGGGCGCCAATGAATGGTGACCGCGTGTTTATTGAGCGTTTGGTCCGAAGATTAAAAGCCAAGGGATTGAGTGACGATCAAATAGTGGTCGAGGTCGCGATACACTTCGGGCGTGATGAGGAGGAAGTGAAAGGCCACCTTAAGCGTTGGGGTCTTATCTGAGTGTTGTCGCAGCGCTGACTAGAAACTCGCTGGCATTCACTTCTTCTCGCGAGTTTGAGTGACCGACCCATTTGGCGAGCACGCAAAGATTGATCCTCGCTTCAATATGCCATCAATTTCAACCCCGGCATCATCAAGGGCGGCGACTGGGCTTCCAGCGTCCCGGCCTGGTGCGACGTCGATTGCCGAATCGCCGTCCTGCTGGGCTGGTCGATCGCCGATCACCAGAAGGAAATTCTGGCGTGCATCGCCGCGGCCTCGCGCAACCACCGCTTCCTCGCCAACAATCCGCCTGATGTGGAATGGTCCGGCTTCCTGTCGGAAGGCTATGAGTTGACCGATTCCGCGGCGCCGGAAGCGGCCTTCGGCAAGGCCTTCAACAAGGTCTATGGCGGCGCGGTCGAGGACCTCGTCTTCACCGCGCTCACTGACACCCGCTTCTACGGCCTCAACCACGGCATCCCCAGCCTGTGCTTCGGCGCCAGCGGCGGCGAGATGCACGGCTTCAACGAATTTGTCGATCTGGAATCGCTTAAGAAGACGACCAAGGCGATGGCGCTGTTCATCGCGGAGTGGTGTGGGGTGGAGAAGGCGTAGGCGTCGCCACGACCACGGTCCCGTAGGATTGGCAAAGGCGCACTTGCGCCGTGCCCACGAGCTTTCTCGATTTCAACGAAACCGTGGGCACGCTTTCGCTTTGCCGACCCTACGGCATCTTGGTTGTGGCGCCAGTTGCCCGAAACAACGGCTCGCCAATTCCTTTAAGCTTAAAATAAAGACTAGGATGCCGCCCTGACCGGTGGCAGACTGGGGTTCGCTGAACGAGTCCCCGGGAGTCACGATGCGCGATTGGGATGATGCTTATGCCAACTCGGCCCATATCCCGGGCTCGGACAAGATGCCGGCGCAATGGGCGGAGCGGGCGGCGGCCTATCGGGCGGGGCTGAAGCATTTTCGCGCCGACGTCGCCTATGGCTCCGGTGAGCGTCAGAGCTTTGATCTGATCCTGCCCGATGGCGACAGCAAGGGTCTCGTCGTGTTCGTGCACGGCGGCTACTGGATGCGCTTCGACAAATCGGCCTGGACGGACCTCGCCGAAGGCGCGCGGCGTCACGGCTGGACGGTTTGCTTGCCGAGCTACACGCTGGCCCCCGCTGCGCGCATTTCCGACATGACCGCGGAGATCATTGCCGCGACCACGAAAGCAGCCTCGCTCGTCGGGGGACCGATCCGGCTCGCCGGGCATTCGGCGGGCGGTCATCTCGTCACGCGCATGCTGTGCGACGACAGCCGGCTCGAGCCTTCAGTCTTCAACCGCATCGCCGGCACGCTTTCGATCAGCGGGCTGCACGATCTGCGGCCGCTTTTGAAGACGAAGATGAACGAGACGCTGCGCATGACCATGGAGGAGGCGGCGCTGGAGAGCGCGGCGCTGCATCTGCCGCGGGGCCATTCGCCCGTTACCGCCTGGGTCGGTGGCAGCGAGCGGCCGGAATTCATCCGCCAGTCCGATTTGCTGGCCAACGTATGGACCGGCTTTGACGTCCCGACACGTCTTGTCGTCGATCCCGGGCTCAACCATTTCACCGTGATCGACGCGCTGAAGGACCCGTCCTCGCAGATCACCGCGCGCCTGATCGGGCTCGACTAGCGGGCAGGGATGATCGACCGAAAGGACCTCTCATGACGTCCAGCGATTATGATCCCTCAAGCGAAGGCGCCGAGACGGATTTCGCCCGGCGCATGTCCTACGGCGACTATCTGTCGCTGGATGCGATCCTCGGCGCGCAGCACCCACTCTCGGAGGCGCATGACGAGATGCTGTTCATCATCCAGCATCAGACCACCGAGCTGTGGATGCGGCTCGCAATCCACGAGCTCAGCGCCGCGCGTCGTGCCATCGCCAAAGATGATGTGGCTCCTGCCATGAAGATGCTGGCGCGGATGTCGCGCATCTTCGAGCAGCTCAACAATGCCTGGGACGTGCTGCGGACGATGACCCCGAGCGAATACACCCGCTTCCGCTCCCAGCTCGGCCAGTCCTCGGGCTTCCAGTCGCGGCAGTACCGGCTGATCGAATATCTGCTCGGGAATCGCAACCACGCCATGCTGAAGCCGCACGCGCACGACGTGGAAACGACAAAACTGCTCGAGGCCGAGCTTGCGACGCCGAGCCTCTATGACGAGGTGCTGCGGCTTGCGAACCGCAACGGGCTCAAGATGCCGGCCGCTGTGCTGGCGCGCGATGTCCGTGAGACCCACAGCTTCAGCGAGGGCGTGCTTCACGCCTGGCGCGAGGTCTACCAGGCGCCGGAGACGCACTGGATGCTGTACGAGCTCGCCGAGAAGCTGGTCGATTTCGAGGATTATTTCCGGCGCTGGCGCTTCAACCATGTCACGACAGTCGAGCGCGTCATCGGCTTCAAGCGCGGCACCGGTGGCACCGGCGGCGTCAGCTACCTCAAGCGTATGCTGGAGGTCGAGCTGTTCCCGGAGCTCTGGCGCGTGCGCACGATTCTGTAGAGATGACCATGTCCAGGCTTCGCGTCTACGACGACACCAAAGCGCTGTTTCATCTGCCTGAGGGCGTGATCTATCTCGACGGCAATTCGCTCGGCGCGCTGCCGCTTGGCGTCGCCGAGCGCGTCAACCGTGTCATCACCGCCGAGTGGGGCAATGAGCTGATCCGCGCCTGGAACACCGCAGGCTGGTATGCCCAGCCGCGCCATGTCGGCAATCGCATCGCCCGGCTGATCGGCGCGGAGGCGGGATCGGTGATGGTTGGCGATACGCTTTCGCTCAAGGTATACCAGGCGCTCGCCGCCGCGCTCGACATGAACGCATCGCGCAAGGTGGTCCTGTCGGACACCGGCAATTTTCCGACTGATCTGTATATGGCTGAAGGCTTGATCGCGACGCTCGGCCGGGGTCATCAGCTGCGTCTGGTTGCTCCGGAGGAGATCGAGGCCTCGCTGTCGGAAGAGATCGCCGTCCTCTACATCACCGAGGTCGACTACCGCACCGGCCATCGTCACGACATGGCGAAGCTGACCGCGAAGGCGCATGCGCTGGGCATCGTTACAGTATGGGATCTCGCGCATTCGGCCGGCGCGCTGCCGGTCGATCTCGCCGGCTGTGGTGTCGATTTCGCCGCCGGGTGTACCTACAAATACATCAATGCTGGCCCCGGCGCGCCGGCGTTTCTCTATGTCGCGCCGCGTCATGCCGACGGCGCCCGTGCGGCTCTCTCCGGATGGATGGGCCACGCAAAGCCGTTTGCGTTTGAGCTTGGCTATGCGGCCGCCGGCGGCGTCGAGCGCATGCGTGTCGGCACCCCGCCGGTGCTGGCGATGGCGGCGCTGGAGGCTTCGCTCGATATCTGGGATCGGGTCGACCTCAAGGAGGTCCGCGCCCGCTCGCTGGCGCTTGGCGATCTCCTGATCGCGGAAGTCGAGCGCCGTTGTCCAATTCTGAAGCTCGTGACCCCGCGCGTTCACGAGCGTCGTGGTTCGCAAGTCTCGTTCGCCTTCGAGGGCGGCTATGCCGCGATGCAGGCTGTGATCGCTCGCGGCCTTATCGGCGATTTCCGTGCGCCCGACATCATGAGGTTCGGAATGACGCCGCTGTACATCGGCGAGAGCGAGATCATGCGGGCGGCCGAGATTATCGAGGAGGTGATCGCGGGTGAGGTGTGGCGGCGGCCGGAATATCAGGTCGTCAATGCCGTGACCTGAGAACGACGCGCGGTCTCGACGGCGGGGCGTCGGCGTCACGATAACCATTACCTGTGACGTCATTGCTTTGCCGCGCGAAGCCATTCACGCTGAAACATCTAGGAATTGGGAGGAGTTCTGATGACGCCGCTCGAAAAACTTAAAGCGATGAAAATGCCGTTCGCCGAGCTCAAGGGCGTCGAATTCGTCGAAGCGGGGAAGGATCGCGTCGTCGCCCGGATGACGGTGAGGCCCGATCTCTGCACCCTGAATCACACCATCCACGGCGGCGCCGTGATGGCGCTGGCCGATTCCGTCGGCGCCGCGGCGACCGTGATCAACCTGCCAGAGGATGCCAAGGGCACGACGACGCTCGAGAGCAAGACCAACTTCATTGGCGGCGCCAAGGAGGGGGCCACCGTGATCGCGACCGCGACCCCGGTTCACCGGGGGCGCCGGACCCAGGTCTGGACCACTCGGCTGGAGACCGAGGACGGCAAGCTGGTCGCTGTGGTGACCCAGACGCAGCTGGTCCTGTAAGACTACGGGGCTTTGATTTTATTAACGAATTGGTCGCTCCAATGCCGGAAACTTGAGCAGGTTCCCGTCTTGAAAATTTTGCTGCGACGCACAATATTGGGGGCCTAGGGATTCGAACGCCTCCTCGAGGGACACCAAGAGGAGTTTTGACGTGACACTTGATGAGACTGTTCGCGCGACGTCCGTTCCGGGCTATGTGCGAACCCTGAGCCAGCAGGAAGAGTTGCCGCTGTTGCGCGACCACTTGCTCAGACTCGATGCCGAAAGCCGGCACGACCGCTTCAACGGTTTTCTCGACGACAGTTTTATCGAGCGCTACGCGGCGCGCTGCGCGGATGACGGCACCGTGATTGTTGCCTACATCGTCGACGGCGTGGTCCGTGGTGCGGCCGAGCTGCATCCGCCGGAAGGCGATTCGCTGCCCGAAGTCGCTTTCAGCGTGGAGGCCTCCGCCCGCCGCCAGAACGTCGGCACCGTGCTGTTCAGCCGCCTGATCGCGGAAGCGCGATGGAAGGGTTACAAGAGCCTGCGCATCACCACGGGCGCGGAGAATCACGCCATGCGTGCGCTCGCCAGGAAGTTCGGCGCGAACCTGCAATTCCGCCATGGCGAATCCACCGGCACGATCGACCTGGCCAAGACGCCAGAGGACGAGCTTGCCGATCTCGCCTCGGCGCCGTTCAAGGCCGGCCGCGCGCTACTCAGCTTCAACTCGACTTGCTGGAAGCTGATCTCGAGCATGTACCCCAATCGCGCGGCCTGAAATCAAAAGGCCTGAATCAAAAAAGCGGATCGGCTAAGGCCGGTCCGCTTTTTTGTTGAAGCGAGGAAATGAGGGCTCAGGTGCCGGTGCGCTTGTCGTTGCCGAAGCGACGAACGACGCGGCGTTCAACCACAACCGAGCGCTGTGCGCCCTGTTCGCCAGCGATCACGCGTGTCGCGGTGATGCGGCTGTTGGTGCGGGCCTGCTTCTTCACCTCAGCCTGAACCACGTCGAGCGGCATGCCCATCAGCGAGGCAGCGATCTCGGCCTGCTGCTCCTGGTCGTCGGTAATGCCGACAGCGGCGAAGATCGCCTCGTCCAGGGTAGGCGGATCGTGGCGCACGCGCCGCGTGCCATATTTGGTATTCCAGTCTGCGCTCATAACGGCCTCGTTTTGATGCCGGGATACCTAGTGCCGGAGATGTTGCATTGCAATATGAAATCCGTGTGGCATCTCAGCTATGCACCGGTCGGGTGTCATGACGGTGACGGGGCACCGATCTCGGGGCGTTGCTGCGGCCAGCGCTTCAGCGCCGCATGTCCTGCCTGCGTCAGTCCGTAGATTCCCCGGTCGGCGCGCTCGAACCAGCCATACACATTGTTAAGCAAGATCTTGCCGGCATCGGGACAGCGCTCCCGCAGCTCGCGTATCCGCCGCGGGCCCGCCGCGAGCTCGGATGCGCAGGCCAGCGCCTGCTGCCGGTAGGCCGTCATGATCGGCGCGCGGGTGCTGCCCCCGAGCACCGGATCGCCCTGGCGGCGCTGATGTTCGGCAACCAACCGCGAGCGCGTCTTCGGCTCGCGGCGCGGTGCGGCCGTAGGCGGCTTCACCAGCACCTCGACCTGGCCCTTGTCGGTTACCCCGAGCATACCGAAGCCGAGACGGCGACACAGATTGCGATAGCGCGCATCGCTCTCGCGGCCCTTGCCGCGCGCCGATATTTTGGCCGCGATCCAGATCTCGTCGCCCGCCGGTGCGCGATCGACCGCTTGCAGGATCAGTTCGAGATTGAAGGCGAGCTTGAGCTCGCCGATCACCACCACAGGCGGATCGCCGGCGCTCAGGCCCACGAGGTCGCAGCCACGGATCTCGCCCTTCACGTCGAAGCCGAGGCCTTCGAGGAATCGTTTGACGGGGAGGTAGAGCGCGGTTTCCAAGGCGGTGTCCGATCGGAGAATCAGTTACCGGCAGTTTAGCCCGGATCGGACTCGCACTGACCCGGCCAAGCCAGCTATATCCCCGCGCGGGGAACAGGGCGCTTGCATATGACGATCAGGAACGGGCTTTATCACATCCGGATCGAGTTCCTGGATAGTGTCCAGGGCGGCAATCAGGGTGTCATGGTGCTGCGCGACGGCACCCTGCGCGGCGGCGACTCGTTCTTCTTCGCCTATGGCAGCTACACCTGCGCCGACGGCAAGTGGAAGGGCGAGCTGACCAACGAGGAGCATTCGCCCACATTCGATGAGCGTCCAGTGTGGGGCCGCAAGGTCGTGACCATCGGCTTCAGCGGCACCTATACCGACGAGACTGCCTATGGCGAGGGTATTGCGCTCGCGGGCAAGCAGAGCATCCGCTTCAAGGGCAATCTGCGGCTGCTGGTGCCGGATTGAGTTCTCTCATTGTACAAGACGGTCATAGTCGGCATGCGAGCCGATCCAGAACCAGACGTAATCCCCATTGGCTTCGACGGCCAGGGCGCCATAGCGCAATCCGACTCGGGCAGACCAATATCGTCCGACGCGCTTGAATTGGAGCGAGGGGTGATTGGGATCGCTCTTCAATAGCCTGAAATTGGCGTCAGCCAGCCGTCGAACGTTGGCTGGCAAAGCCTCGTAAGACTTCCAGAATCTCGGCGATGCCGCGTGTTTCACAAGTCGCGGGTTTGGCCGGCGCGATACGCGCTCAACGCTTCCTCGGCAAAAGCATCTAGCTTGCCCGCTTTGGCGTCTTGCTCCAGGGCCTGATCAAAGCGGTGCGCATCGAACTGCTCAAACCATGCGCGGAACTGCGCCAATTCTCTTGGCGTCAGTTGCTCAATCGCCCGCTCGATATCCTCGGTCGTCATGGTTCCAAGATAGCAATATTAGGGGCCGACGAAAAGGCTACACACGTCCGCTCACCGGAATGAGCGCACCGGTGACGCCGCTCGCGGCGTCGCTGACGAGGAACAGGATCACCTCGGCAAGCTCCTGCGGCGTCACCCATTTGGCGAAGTCCGCTTTCGGCATATCGGCGCGGTTGGCCTTGGTGTCGATGGTCGACGGCAGCACGGCATTCACCGTGACCTTGCCCTTCCATTCGTTGGCCAGCGCCTCGGTGAGGCGGTGCACGCCCGCCTTCGATGCCGCGTAAGGCCCCATGCCGGAGCCGGCCTGGAGCGCACCCATGGCGCCGATATTGACGATGCGGCCGGCCTTCGAGGCGGCAAGGTGCGGCAGCGCCGCATGCGAGGTGTTGAGGACCGTCAGCAGATTCAGCGCATGCATGCGCTGCCACGTCTTGATGTCGCCGTCGCCGACCTTCTCGAAGGCAAACCCGCCGGCGATGTTGATCAATGCGTCCAGTCTGCCGAAATGCTTCGCGGCAGCCTCGACCGCTGCCTTCGCCTGCGCTGCGTCAGAGAGGTCGACGCCGCCGATCTCGATGCGCTCGGTCGTTGCCGGCATCTGAGAGGGCGCATAATCGATGCCGGCGACCCGCGCACCGCGCGACAGCGCGATATCGGCGACCACCTTGCCAAGCGCGCCGAGCGCGCCGGTCACGACGACGATTTTTCCCTGCACGGTCCTCTCCCTCGTCTCAGATCGCGCCGACTATTGCGTGAGGCCGGTTGGAGTTGCAATGGCGCCCGCATCAGGGCTGGGCTATAAATGCAACTTTAGATCGTTTGATGAGGTTGTTTCATGCCCGATCCTTTTCCGCCCATCGAATTTCCCTCCGAGATCGTCGACCTGAAATATCCCCTGATGCGGCTCCGGCAAGCCTTCGACGGAAAGGGCGCGGTGCGGATCGTGGCCATGGGGTCGTCGTCGACGGCCGGACGAACCGATGTCGTGCCTTATCCCTATCGCCTCGAGATGTATCTGCGGCAATACGTCAAGGACGTCCTCCATCGGACCGATATCCGGATTGACGTGCTCAACCGCGGTATTGGCGGACAAGAGGCAAATGAGGAGCTCGGGCGGTTCGAGACAGATATTTTCCCCGATGATCCCGCGCTGGTGATCTGGCAGGTGGGGACGAACGCGGTCTTTCACAACGACCAATACGACGTTGACGTCGTTGCCGGGAACATCAGGAAGGGGCTCGCGCAATTGCGTGCCCGCGGTTTCGAGGTCGTGGTGATGGACCCGCAATATACGACGAAGATGCTGTGGGATGATCGCGCCGACCTGTCGGACAGAATGGTCCGGCTGATCCGCGAAGCTGCCAATGACGCCGGCGTTAGTCTGTTTCAGCGCTGGGCCCTGATGCGGCATTGGCACGTGCAGAACAACGTGTCGTTTGAGCAATTGATCGACGTGACCGATCCCGACAAGCTGCACCAGAGCGACTGGAGCACCATGCAGGTCTCACTCGCTCTCAAGGACGTCATCGTCAAAGCTGCGGGGCTGACGGCGTGAGAGGGGCGCTGCCGGATCACGCTTGCAGATAACGCTCCTTCAGCGCGGTGCGCTCGGCCGCGCCAAGCTTGAGGCCGTCGCGCAAGTAGGTTTCGACATCGCCATAGTCGCGGCTGACGGCATCGAACGCGGCCGCGAGATAAGAGGCGTTGACCGAGCCGATCGCGTCGAGGACGTCGTCGGGCAGATCGGAGACGCTCGATGTGTCACGCCTGTAGTGGCGGTTGGTCAGCAGATAATCCTCGGCAATGACGTCGTCGGGCACGCCCAGCGCATGCAGGATCAGGGCGCTGGCAAAGCCGGTGCGGTCCTTGCCGGCGGTGCAGTGGATCACGAGCGGGGCGCGGTCCTCCAGCAGATGGCCGAACAGCATTCGGAAGCTATTCGTGTTGTGGCGGACATAGTTGCGATAGGACTCGCGCATGAGTTCGAGCGCGACCGGTCCGGTCAGCGCCCCCCTGGCGAGCTCGGCGCGCAACGAAGCTACCACCGTCGGCTCGATCGGCAGCGAATGCACGGCGATCTCGTTGATGACGCACGCGCCGGCTGCGCGCTCCTCGACGCCGCGGAAGTCGAAGGCGCTCTTGACGCCGAGCGCACGGACGATCTCGATGTCTGCCGCGGTGAGCTGGCCAAGATGATTGGAGCGGAAGATGTGGCGCCAGCGCGTGGTGCGGCCGTCCAATGTGGCGTAGCCGCCGAGATCGCGAAAATTACTGGCGCCCTGCAAGGCGAGGTGGCGGGCAGGGGAGTCTGACATCGGAGCTGCTTTTGTTATGTTGTCGACGGATCATTAGAGGGGGCGATCATGAGCCGGCACAAGGCTGTTGTTTGGGGGATTATCATGCTGGCGGCAGGACTGTCCGGCGCGCGGCAGGCTGACGCGCAGACGTTCCGGACCTATCGCTGCGTCGATGGTACGCAATTCATCGTCGCGTTTTATGACGACGACAAGCGCGCCTTTCTCCAGATCGACGGCGAGCCGGCGACCCTTGCCAAGCGATTGGCCGTTTCAGGCACGCGCTATTCGGGAGCGGGGATCACATTGCGGATCGACAAGACGGGGGCGACCACGGTCAAGCATTTGAAACGGCCGGTTACGGCCTGCGAGGTGATTGAAAAGCCCGCCCTCTAAACGAGTGTCCAGTCAGAATCAAAAAGGGTCGAAACGTCGTTGTTTCGACCCTTTTTCAAACTCCCGTCGGGCACTCGAAAGAGCGCGGCGGTCTCAATCCAGGCACTGGCATTAGCGTTCCCATTTGGGCTTTGCTTCGTCGACCGCGTCCTGATGGTACCAGCTATCGCTGCAGATCGAGGCGTTCGTGGGAAGGGACGCGTGATCGGCAGGAAGGCGGGTCTCGCCATAGCGGTGCCCCGCGAGAGCCGCGCGGCCCCCGACAGGGAATTGGTAGATCTTCGCTGATCCGTGACTTAGACCATTGTTCATCATTGCGATTGCTCCTTGGTCGAAGCGCCTTGGCCTCCATGGTGCGCTCGACTCGTTCTGATGTGGTTACTGGAATCCCCATATCGGCCTCGCACTCCCAAAAGCAAAGTGCTGAAAACGAAATCAGTTTCCGCCTAATTCTTGGGCAGGTGGCCATCTGCACCCCCTAAGGCATCGGGTCGATGACTAACGTCTGGGCCATTCCAAAGGTTGCTAGGCAGGCGCAGGCCGCTTTTCGAAAGTTGCCGGACGTTGATGCGCGTTTGATCGGCAACCTCAGGCAGGGACCTGCCTGCTCCAGAATCGGGCGTTTTCCGCGGGATTTTTGCAGTGCAGCTTCACGAGAAGGTGCGCTTCTATGACGCACGCCGGTGTGGACCGTTTAGGTCGGGCGGCCAGTTGCGGCGGCGGTGGAAAACCTGCCGAACTGCGGCCTTTTGGCACGCAAAATGCTTGTAAGGGGCCGGCCGATGATGGCCGGGTACAAACGTGCGGGGCTCTCAACCCCACCTTTCGCATCATCTACAGAGAGGCTCAATGACCAAGTATAAGCTCGAGTACATCTGGCTCGACGGATATACGCCGACTCCGAACTTGCGCGGCAAAACCCAGATCAAGGAATTTTCGTCGTTCCCGACCCTCGAGCAGCTTCCGCTGTGGGGCTTCGACGGCTCCTCGACCCAGCAAGCTGAAGGCCACAGCTCCGATTGCGTGCTGAAGCCGGTCGCCGTCTTCCCGGACGGTGCGCGCACCAACGGTGTGCTGGTGATGTGCGAAGTCATGATGCCAGACGGCAAGACCCCGCATCCGTCCAACAAGCGCGCCACCATTCTTGACGACGCCGGCGCCTGGTTCGGCTTCGAGCAGGAATACTTCTTCTACAAGGACGGCCGTCCGCTGGGCTTCCCGGAATACGGCTATCCGGCGCCGCAGGGTCCGTACTACACGGGCGTCGGCTACAAGTTCGTCGGCGACGTCGCTCGCAAGATCGTCGAGGAGCATCTCGACCTCTGCCTGGCGGCGGGCATCAACCATGAAGGCATCAACGCGGAAGTCGCGAAGGGCCAGTGGGAATTCCAGATTTTCGGCAAGGGCTCCAAAAAGGCCGCCGACGAAATGTGGATGGCCCGCTACCTGATGTTGCGCCTGACCGAGAAGTACGGCATCGACATCGAGTTCCACTGCAAGCCGCTCGGCGACACCGACTGGAACGGCTCGGGCATGCACGCCAACTTCTCCACCGAGTACATGCGTACGGTCGGCGGCAAGGAGTACTTCGAGGCGCTGATGGCCGCCTTCGACAAGAACTTGATGGACCACATCGCCGTCTACGGCCCGGACAACGACAAGCGTCTGACCGGCAAGCACGAGACCGCGCCGTGGAACAAGTTCAGCTACGGCGTGGCTGATCGTGGTGCCTCGATCCGCGTTCCCCACTCCTTCGTCAACAACGGCTACAAGGGCTATCTGGAAGACCGCCGCCCGAACTCGCAGGGCGACCCATACCAGATCGCTTCGCAGATCCTGAAGACGATCTCGTCCGTGCCGGTCGACAAGAAGGCCGTCGCCTAAGATCGTCCCGGCCCGGGGCAGGGGGCTGGCCCGGGTTGTCTTTCGATCCGCCGGAGCTGCAAGGCTCCGGCGGATTTTTGCGTTCCGAGTACAGCGCTTGTTGTGGGTCTCGCATCCATGCCGGGGTGAAGCCTGTCCATGTCAGCCGAAACCGGGCTAGACTAGTCGTCAGGATGCGCGCGGAGCCGGGGACACGGCTGGTGTTTGAAGGCTTCTACAAGGTACGATTTCAGCTCGGCGACACCGTCGGCCGGAGCGTGATGCATGCCGGCAATGGCAAGATGCTCGGCGGCAATTCGGCGTTTGCCCATATCGGCACCTACGAGAAGACCGAAGGCGGCGTCGACATCGTTATCAACACCGTCCGCCACAACCCCGATCCGAACTACCGCGCCATGGCCGGCACCGATGATGCGACGCTGATCGCGAAAGGATTTGCGGACGGCGATCTCTACCGCTTCAAGGGCGAGCTGAAAGAGCTGCCCGGCGTGCCCTTCCAGTCGGTGATGACACCGATCACGGAGGAGGAGCTGCCGATCGCCGGCGGGGTCGGCGAGGCCAGCATCACCGATGGCCTCTACTCGATCCATCTGCGCATGCTCGACGGTGTCGACGGCGGGCTCACAGGCGTGATGCTGCTCAACCGGGGCCGCATCCTCGGCGGCGATGCCTCGTTCTACTACCTCGGCAGCTACACCGCCGCGAACGGCCGCTGGAAGGGGCAGATCCTCAACCAGGAGCACACCCCGGCCAAGGACGATCCGATCTTTGGCGGCCACGAGGTCGGCATCGGCTTTGCCGGCACCTATGATGGCGATCAGGCGATGCTGGAAGCGACTGCACTGGCCGGCAAGCGCAGCCTGCGCCTGACCGCCACGCTCAAGCTGATGCATCGCGCCTGATCGTACCGGGAAAATCACATGGAAAATGTTCGCATGCTCTCGACGCTCGGCCTGATGGGCGCGATGCGCAGCCTGTCCGCCGCGTTCGAGACCGCAACGGGCATTCACGTCGAGGCCGACTTCGCGCCGACCCTGGCGCTGCTCAAGCGCCTGCGCGCCGGCGAGGCGGCCGATCTTGTCATTCTCACACGCGAAGGGCTCGACGAGGTGATCGGCGAGGGCCGGGTGATCGCGGACAGCGCAGCCGACCTCGCGCGCTCCTATGTCGGCCTCGCCGTGCGGGCCGGGCAGGTGCATCCCGATATTTCAAGCGAAGCCGCGCTGCGCAAGGCGCTGCTCGCGGCGCGGTCCGTCGCCTATTCGCGTCTCGGTGCGAGCGGCGTGTACTTCGCCCAGCTGATCGTGCGGATGGGCATCGCTGAAGAGATCAACGCCAAGGCCACCATCGTCGAACAGGGATTTACCGCAGAGCGGCTCGTCAGCGGCGAGGCTGACCTCGCCGTGCAGCAGATCAGCGAGCTGAAGCAGGTTGCGGGCATCGAGGTGATCGGCCCCGTCCCGCACGACTTGCAGATTCCGGCGGTGTTCTCTGCCGGCCGCATGACGAATGCGAAGCAGGCCGAAGCCGCGGACCGGCTGTTGCGCTATCTGGCATCGCCCGAGGTCGTGCCTGTGCTGCGTCAGTCGGGGCTCGAGCCTTGAATTTGCCGGCACGCGGACGCAACGTGATGGCCATGCGGACTTATCTCTTGGCCATCCTCGTCACTCTTGCCGTGCCGGTCGCCGCGCATGCGCAATCGGCCGATCTCGTCCTGTGCGACCGTGTTGCCGCCGATCCCAGCGACCCGGACAAGCCGGCCGACGTGAAGGGCGTGCCTGAGATCGCTGCCGCCGACATCACGACCGCCATCAAATTCTGCAAGCAGGCAGCAAGCACGTCGCGCCGCGCGATGTTTGCGCTCGGCCGCGCCTATGCCGCCAACCGGCAGACGGCGGAAGCGCTCGCCGCCTGGCGCAAGGCGGCCGACAAGGGCTCCAGCGCTGCGATGGTCGAGCTCGGTGTCGCCTATGGCACCGGCTCCGGTGTCGCCAAGGACGAGGCGCAAGCGCGAAAGCTGTTCGAGAAGGCGGCGCAATCAGGCAATCCGCGCGGCGTCTCCAACCTCGCAGCGCTCGGCAGCGCCGGTGGCGGGGCGCCGGCCGATCCGGCGCAGGCGCGCACCCTGCTCGGCAAGGCGGCCGAGACCAATGCGGAGGCGCAGTACCAGCTCGGCCTGATGCTCGCGAATGGCAATGGCGGCGAGAAGGATGACGTCGCGGCGCGCGCGCTGTTCGAGAGGGCGGCGGCGCAAAACCATCCCGGCGCGCTGGAGCGGATGGGCGCCTTCGCGCAGGAGGGCCGCGGCGGGCCCAAGGACAAGGACGCTGCGAAGGCCTATTACGAGCGTGCCGCAGCGCTCGGCGACGAGGACGCCAAGAAGGCGCTGGAGCGGCTGCGTTGCCCCTATGCGATCAAGGACAAGCAGGGCAAGCTCGTCACCACGCTGTGCTTCTAGAGCTCGCTCGACAACGCTTTGGCGCGCGACCCTTGATCAAGCGCAAGGCCCTTCGGATCAGCGCGTCGTAGACGGGGTCTACAAAAAAGACTGGAGACTTGCGATGATGCTTCGAGGATGGATGCTGGCGCTGGCCTTGATGGGAGCGGCGACGGCCGTGGCGGCGCAGGATCTCAGATCGCCGTCGGCGGACCAGTACGTGCCGCGGCTCGGCGACATCATGAGCGCCGCGCAGTTGCGCCATCAGAAGCTCTGGCTCGCCGGCAAGGCGCAGAATTGGGAGCTTGCGGCTTTCGAGCTGCGCCAGCTCAAGGCGAGCCTGGTCGAGGCCGCCTTGCTCTATTCCGGCATCCCCGTCAGCAATGTTACAACACTGGAGCCGTCGCTGCAGGCGACGTCCGACGCGATTGCGGCAAAAGACGGCCGCAAATTGGCAAAGGCCCTGGGCGATCTCACCGAGGGCTGCAACGCCTGTCACCGCTCGATGGGACGCAGCTTCGTCGTCATGAAGGTTCCCTCCGATCCACAGCCGTTTGCCAATCAACTGTTTCCGCCACAGGCAAAGCCTTGACGGAACGGACCGCGTGCAAAGCGGGTTGACGCACAAGGCCGCGACAGGAGGCGCAACCATGATCCGCAAGCTCGCATCCGGCGAATACCGGCTCTATTCGCGCAAGGTGAATCCCAAGACCGGCAAGCGGCGCAATCTCGGCACCTTCAAGAGCCGCGCCGCCGCCGAGAAGCACGAGCGCGACGTGCAATATTTCAAACGTCACTGACGGCTGCCGAATGCTCTCCACGAGGCAGGGTCAACGCAAAATTCGAAAACAACCCCATGCACAGTAGGCAAGTGGTTGAAGTTCAAAGCAGTCGGGTCGCGAAAGCGTATTTTGCTGATTTTACGAATTTTGGTTGACCTGTCGGGCAAAACAGGGGCATGATGGCACCATGGCACGTTGGGCTCCGCGAGCGCCGCCGCGGGGACAAGCCGGATGGTTCTGATCTGGCATCGCCATGCCGCCCGCGTTTCATCGAAGCCGAAGGCGCGAGGCGATCGTGTCTCGGTCGCTAGCGGAAGAAAGCCCGGGCTGCTTCCGAGATTGCCTCGCGTGCCTGACTGTCGTCGATCGAAGGTCGGCCGTCGCCGGACTGAGGTCCATAGTTTCCGAACTGGCTATGGACCATGCCTGGAATTCGAACAAATTGCGCATCAGCCGGCAGTTCTCCCGCGTGTTGCCCAATCGTCTCGGGTGCAATGACGCCATCGCTGCCCGCCACCATGGTGAGCACCCGGAGCCGCGACATCGAAATATCGGAGCCACAATAGGTCCCAAGCAACACCACTCCCTGAAGATCGTCGAGGTGGTTGCTTGCATAGTAACAGGCAACTGCGCCCCCAAGTGAATGCCCGGCCACATACCATCGCCTGATCCCGGTCAATTGCTTGCGCATCTCGTCGGCTTGCCCAATCGACAAGGCCGCGATGTTGAGGCGCGGTCGTCCAATGACAACGTTCACTCCGGCTTTGCTCGATAGCGCGGCAAGCTTGGAGAGATATGCCTTCGGCTCGATCCGGAGGCCCGGATAAAACAAGACACCGGTCGCCGAGGGGGCAGCGGAGGGGCGAATGACAAGGAAACCATCGCGTTCGCTGATCACAACGCCGGGATCGTTCAGGGCGCTGATCTGCGTAATGGGCTCTGCCTTGTAGGTATCCAAAGCCCATGAGACGAAGCCACATCCGAGAAAGGTCGAGAGTCCGACGCCAATGCCGATCGCGATCAGCACCTTCTTCACGTGTCATCCTCGTCCAGGATGCCGCCGAGTCGATCAAGACGACGCTCCCACGAGGTCCGGCATTCGCTGACCCAGTGTTCCAGCGTCTCGAACCCCGACGCATCCAGGCTGCACATGCGCACGCGCCCGTTCTTGCGAGACGTGAGCAAGGCACAGGACTGAAGGATGCGCAGATGCTGCGTCACAGCCGTCACGGTGATACCGAGCGGCTTGGCGAGGTCCGATACGGACATCGGGCGCGTGCTCAAAAGGCGAATGATCCGGCGCCGCGTGGAATCACCGAGGGCATCCAGGATTCGATCAACCTTGCCGACGCGCAAGGCCATGGACGTGGCCATTCGACATGCTCCCGTTCTTGTTGCAGGTGTCTAGACGACCGGCTCAAGTCGATCGAGGAGTGCGCGCCATCCGGCTTCGCGGAGTTTGGGGCCATCCGCGCCCTCGAAGAAGACGGCTTGGTGGGTCAGAACCAGAAGCGTTCTCGAATTCTTTGGGCGCAACTCCGCAGTCACGAGGGATGCGGATATGCGCCTGTCTCCCAACGTCATCGTGGAAGCCGTAACGATGCGGTGATCCGCGACGATATCCAGAAAGCGCCCGTCATAGGCGAGTGCAATCGAGGCAAAGGGAGTGCCCTTCTTGAAGCGGTACAGGGCGCTCTCTTGCCCTCCGACCTCGAAGTCCATGCTGTAGTGCTCGACGTCATGGTCAGGGCTTTCGGCAAACCAGCGCCGCTTCCTGGACGTCTCGGAAAAGGCAGCAAATACCTTGGCCGCCACCTTGGGATAGGTGCGCTCGATGACGAACGTGTCGTGGACGATCGATTGGTCGGCCATTTGCGATCCTGCTCATTAGTGAAGCGTACACTTCAGTATTAAGGGGCGGCCAAATAGTCAAGTGAAAACTTCAGTATTGCTGATGGCGGAGCAAGGCGGGTGTCACCGACGCGCAGCATGATCGTGCGATTCGGTTGGACACCAACACATCCATTCGCTGGATTGGCTGCCTTGCGAAAGACCGCCGGCACGAGCAAGCAGGGCCGCAGCGATGTTCTCACTTCTCATCCCAAAGACGCTTGGTCATTTGAAGCGTTTCGGAGGAGGGCGGTCGCGGTCAACCTCCTGTGGTAGCGAAGCTCGCTGCCGCGGTGCATTAATACGGGCGTCCTGCCAAACTGGATCGTGATCCAAGCCACAACTCGCCACTAGCCTCCTTGCCGCAGAGCCTCGACAGGATCGAGCCGTGCGGCGCGCCACGACGGATAGAGCGTCGCGAGGAACGAGAGGGTCAGCGCCATGATCACGACCGCTGCGGTCTCGACGAGATCGAGTTCGGCCGGCAGCTTGGACAGAAAATAGAGTTTTGGCGGGAACAGGTCGGTGCGGGTCAACCAGGACATGAACTGCCGGATCGATTCGATATTGGTGCAGACAAGAAGCCCGACAACGAAGCCGACCAGCGTTCCGGCCACGCCGATCGATGCGCCTGTGATCATGAACGTTCGCATGATCGCGCCTTGCGAAGCGCCCATGGTTCTGAGGATGGCGATATCGCTGCCCTTGTCCTTCACCAGCATGATCAGGCCGGACACGATGTTCAGCGCGGCCACCAGAACGATCAGGCTCAGGATCAGAAACATCACGTTGCGCTCGACCTCGAGTGCGCCAAAGAAGGTCGCGTTGCGCTGCCGCCAGTCGACCAGGAAGATCGGTCGACCGGCCGCGTCCGCCACCGACCTCCGAAACAGATCGATGCGATCGGGATTGGCCGTGAACACCTCGATCGCGGTTACATCCTGATTGCGATTGAAGAAGGCCTGCGCTTCTGCGATCGGCATGAAGATGACGCCGGAATCGTATTCGGACATCCCGATCTCGAACACAGCCGTGACTCGATATTTCTTGACCCGCGGCATCACGCCCATCGGCGTGACTGCGCCGCGTTGTGCCACGAGCGTGATGCTGTCACCGGCCTGAACAGAAAGTTGATCGGCAAGGCCTTGGCCGATGGCGACGCCCTGGCCCTCGTCAAAACGGTCGAGTGACCCGTGCTTGATGTTGCCCGCGATCGAGGGAAGCCGATTGAGATCTTCAGCCCTGATACCGCGCACCAGGACGCCCGAGGCGTTCGATGAGGATGCCAGTGCCGGTCCGTCGACGACCGGTACCGCCAACCTGACGCCCTCGAGCTGGCTGATGCGCTCGGCGACATCCTTCCAGTCGGTCAGGGGAGTCTCCAGCGGTTGCGCCACGAGATGCCCGTTGAAGCCGAGGATCTTGCCGAGAAGCTCGGCGCGGAAGCCATTCATCACTGCCATGACGATGATCAGCGTGGCGACCCCGAGCATGATGCCCAGGAACGAAAATCCAGCGATGACCGAGACAAACCCCTCCTTGCGACGGGCCCGCAAATAGCGCGCCGAAAGCATCCATTCGAACGGAGCAAAGGCGCCTGCCTGCCGTGAATCCATCACCGTCTCGTCCATGCCATCCGATCGTCATTCTCTCCTGTTGTACCCGGATTGGCCATAGCGGGTACGCGTCCTTGTCGTGATGTCGCTGTCGAAATGGGAGAGCGCCGGCGAAGGGCGACAATCCCGTCTTCGGCCGTTACGAGGTCGGGATCGGCTTTTCAGGGACCTCGAAGGTATGGCACCTGCCGGCAAGCGCTCGCCCATCAGGCGGCGGGAACGGGATGGAGTCGTCGTCGCGCGTCGGCAGAGAGTACGGCCATGGCACAAGAGGCCAGACGTGCTCGCACGGTGTCGGCGCGCGAGGTCAACACAATCGGCACGCGAGCGCCCAGCGCGATGCCTGCGGCATCGGCCTTGGCCAGGAAGGTAAGGTTCTTTGCCAGCATATTGCCGGCCTCGAGATCAGGCACGACAAGAATTTGAGCCTTGCCCGCGACCGGAGATTTGATGCCCTTGATCTCTGCCGCTTTCGGATCGACCGCATTGTCGAAGGCGAGAGGGCCGTCCAGGATGCCGCCGTTGATCTGGCCGCGATCCGCCATTTTGCAGAGCGCGGCCGCATCGATCGTCGAGGGAATCTTGGTTGTTACCGTCTCCACGGCCGATAGCAGTGCGACGCGCGGGTGAGACCCCAGCCCGATCTGGACAAACAAATCAATAGCATTCTGCACAATGTCACGCTTGGCATCGAGGTCGGGAAAGATATTGATCGCCGCGTCCGTGATGAAAAGCGTTTCGGCATAATTCGGCACATCCATTACAAAGACGTGACTGATCCGCCGGTTCGTGCGCAGACCGTTGGTGGTCGCCGTCACGTACCGCATCAACTCGTCGGTGTGCAGGCTGCCCTTCATCAGCACTTCGCCTTTGCCTTCATGGACGAGTTCAACGCCTCTGGCGGCAGCCGCATCGCTGTGCGGCGCATCCACAATCTCGAACTTTTCGACGTCCAGATCGTGTCTGGCCGCCGTGGCCCTGATCTTGTTACTCGGTCCTACGAGGATCGGTTTGATGATGCCAATTTCGGCGGCTTCGCAGACGCCCGTTAATGATGTTTCGTCGCAAGGATGGACGACGACGGTCGTTGCGGGAGAAACGTGTCGGGCAGCCGCGATCAGGCGCTCGTATTTCGCGTGGGGCGCAGTGTTGGATTCGACTTGGACCGCGCTCATGGCTCATCCTCTCTCTCGTGATGCAGTGGCCCCGGGGATTCCGCCAGGGAAATCGGCCATCTGGAATGCGACTCTCTAGCCAAGCGGCTTCAGGTGCTTGTCGAAGAGTTCAAACCGCTCATTCGGCACGCCAGTCAGGGTTTCTCCCAACTCGGTTCACCCTGGTTGATGGCGCGACCGCGATCAGTGCAGAGTTCGTATTCATACTATCGAACAAAGTGTTCGCTTTGATGTCGCGCAAAAATCGACTGGGAATCCCGATCTAACGTAAAACGCCCAATAGTTAGCGAGCAGCTTTTGCGATCCTCGAACTTTGCTCCAGAGACGATCTCACGCCGCGAGCCAAATCGCCGCCGGAATATCGTTACGCCGACGCATGGGCTTAGCTCCATTTCACCGGCTGCATAGAAATATGGCGCAACTCACATTGCGCTTTCACCGCAAGTCTGCACGCTCGCCCTCAGCCTGACTTTCGGCCTTGGTCAATCGGGTCCTTTTAGTATTGCCGCGATGACTTCCGATCAGCCCCGATGAGCGGACACTGCAGTGTTCATCGCAAGGTCTCAGACGGGCCACAAGCGGAAGCGGCGCTGACCCTCATCGTGGCCCCCTGAGATGCCATTGGGCATTGCGGCGCTCGATGAAGCCGGAGACCTTTCGATCGGGCGCATTTAATGACGATGCTAAAAGTTCGACGCGAGTGTTCCCTTTCCAGCCCTCAAATTCGTAAAGCCATTGCTCCTCGTCCGGAGCGCGATAGTGCCATTCCTTGAGAGATGGATTGGATGTGCTCGGAACGACGTCCATTCCGTTGGGAGGTCCGGAAGGTCCTACAGACGATGCGACGGACGCGAGCCAGCGCTTATCCGGCGAATAATGTGGGGGTGCGACTATTGCCGCGTCGTCACCCGTGCTGGCCCTCACGAGGAGCCAACTGACACCTTCCCAATAATCGACCTCAATCAACACAAGGTCGTGCTCGGGAAAGTACCCTGTTAGTTGATACCTGATGCAGCCGTCAGCGTCGTTGGCCTGACACTTCGCTTCTTCGTTGAGATAAATTCTCGTCTTTCCGTTCCTGAACTTCAACTGCAAACCGGGGCCGCCGCGCCGCGCCAGCTCGCCAACCTGCTCCAGACAGGCTTTCTCCGACCGATCAATGTCGCCGACGCCATGATCGCCCATACAGCGGCCATCTTGCGAAGGATGATCAGAAACGGAATACGGCGCGCCAGCAAAAGCTTCCGCATCAAACAGGAGCGATGCAGCCGCTGTGGCAATTGCAACCCGTATCAGCCAAACCTTCATCGCGGCGCCTACGTCCTTCAAAACCCGGAACCTGATGGCAGAAAATCCCTTCTGGTCGCGTTAATTGGTTGGTTCAAAGTTACCGAACCTCGACGTCGGCTATGGGGTCAGAAGCCGCCGATCACCACCAGACGTTCCGACCGCCGCTCTAACCTCGAAAGCCGACGCTCATGTGTCGTTGTCAGGCCGAACCCATCACGGCGCGGGGCACGGCGCTCCCGTCTTCATCCAGGCCTGCACTAGCGCGCGCCGGCCTGCGCCTGCCTACCCGGAACGGGGGAGCGTCCGAAGCCCGTCTTTCAGGCCCCAGCCGAGAAGCACTCCTCCCAGGAAATCCGTACCCCGCCGGGCTTCCCTTGGGCGAGGGCATGGCCTATTACGCTGCAACGCAAAATTCCCCCCGAAAAGACCTCATGATCCGCCTCGACAACGTCAGCAAGCAAGCCGGCCACCAGATCCTGTTCATCGAAGCCTCCGCGGCCCTCAACAAGGGTGAAAAGATCGGCCTCGTCGGTCCCAACGGCGCCGGCAAGACCACCCTGTTCCGGATGATCGCCGGCGAGGAGCTGCCCGACGAAGGGCAGGTCTCGACCGATCGCGGCATCACCATCGGCTATTTCAACCAGGACGTCGGCGAGATGTCCGGCCACAGCGCCGTGGCCGAAGTGATGAATGGCGCCGGTCCCGTCAGCGAGGTCGCGGCCGAGCTGCGCCAGCTCGAGGCCGATATGGCCGACCCTGACAAGGCCGACCAGATGGACGAGATCATCGCACGCTATGGCGAGGTGCAGCACGCATTCGAGGAGCTCGACGGTTATGCGCTCGATGGCCGCGCCCGCGAAGCGCTGTCCGGTCTCGGCTTCAGCCAGGAGATGATGGACGGCGACGTCGGCAAGCTCTCGGGCGGCTGGAAGATGCGCGTGGCGCTGGCGCGTATTCTCTTGATGCGGCCTGACGTGATGCTGCTCGACGAGCCGAGCAACCATCTTGATCTCGAAAGCCTGATCTGGCTGGAAAAATTCCTGCACGATTACGAAGGCACGCTTTTGATGACCTCGCATGACCGCGAGTTCATCAACCGCGTGATCTCCAAGGTGGTCGAGATCGATTCCGGCTCGCTGACGACCTACACGGGCAATTACGAGTTCTACGAGCAGCAGCGCGCGCTGAACGAGAAGCAGCAGCAGGCGCAGTTCGAGCGCCAGCAGGCGATGCTTGCCAAGGAGATCAAGTTCATCGAGCGCTTCAAGGCGCGCGCCTCGCACGCCGCCCAGGTGCAGAGCCGGGTGAAGAAGCTCGACAAGATCGAGCGGGTCGAGCCGCCGCGTCGCCGCCAGACGGTGGCCTTCGACTTTCCGCCGGCGCCGCGCTCGGGCGAGGACGTCGTCGCGTTGAAGAATGTCTACAAGGGCTATGGCAGCAAGCGGATCTATGACGGGCTGGACTTCATGATCCGCCGCAGGGAGCGCTGGTGCGTGATGGGCGTCAACGGCGCCGGAAAGTCGACGCTGCTCAAGCTCATTGCCGGCGCGAGCGAGCCGGACGAGGGCACGGTGGTCTTGGGTGGCAGCGTCAAGATGGGCTATTTCGCCCAGCACGCGATGGATCTGCTCGACGGCGAGCGCACCGTGTTCCAGTCGCTGGAAGACCAGTTTCCGACTGCGGGGCAGGGCAGCCTGCGCGCGCTCGCGGGCTGCTTCGGCTTCTCCGGCGACGACGTCGAGAAGCGCTGCCGCGTGCTCTCAGGCGGTGAGAAGGCGCGCCTCGTGATGGCGAAGATGCTGTTCGATCCGCCGAACTTCCTGGTGCTGGACGAGCCGACTAACCATCTCGACCTCGCCACCAAGGAAATGCTGATCAATGCGCTGGCCGATTTCGAAGGCACCATGCTGTTCGTCTCGCATGACCGGCATTTTTTGGCGACGCTGTCGAACCGCGTGCTCGAGCTGACGCCCGAGGGCATCCACCAATATGGCGGCGGCTATACGGAATACGTCGCGCGCACCGGGCAGGAGGCGCCGGGGTTGCGGAGCTAGTGTTCCGCGGGCGCGCCTTGACGCGCTAACGCTGCCCGTTACGCTCCCCCAAGAAGGGGAGCGAACAACCATGAAGCAACTCAGGATCGGCGATATCACCATCGATGCGGTGATCGAGCGGGAAGGGCCATGGCGGCGGCCGCAAGATTTTTTCCCTGGATATGACGACCGCGTATTCAAGCATCATCTGCCGACGATGGAGCCCGAGGTTTTCGACGTCGCGCGCGGCATGATGGTCATCACCTATCAGACGTTTGTGGTGCGGACGCCGCGCTACACAATCCTGGTCGATACCTGCACCGGCGAAGACAAGGGCCATCCGCCGCCGTTCGACTTTCCGGGCAAGGAACGCTGGCGCAACGAATTGTTCGCGCTCGGCATCGGCTTCGAGCAGATCGACTACGTCTTCTGCACCCATCTGCATATCGATCACACCGGCTGGAACACCACGTTACGCGACGGCCGCTGGGTGCCGACCTTCCCGAACGCGAAATACGTCTTCCACAAGGGCGAGTACGCGGCCTGGGAGGCCGAGAACGCCAAGGGCAACAACCCGCCCGGCACGGTCTTCCGTGACAATTGCCTGCCGATCGTCGAGGCCGGGCAGGCGCTGCTGGTCGACGACGACTATGCGCTCGACGACACCGTCACGCTGACGCCGACGCCGGGGCATTCGCCCTGCCATTGCTGCGTGAACATCTTCTCGAAGGGCCAGCGCGCAGTGGTCGCCGGCGATCTCATGCATCACCAGATCCAGTGCCGCGAGCCGGAGTGGTCGTCGAAGCCGGATTGGGACGCCAAGCAGTCGGCGGTGTCGCGGCGAAAGTTCTTCGCCTCCGTCGCGGACACCGGCACGCTGATCCTGCCGATCCATTTTCCGGCGCCGACGGTTGGATTGATCAAACCGTTCGGCGCCGCGTTTGATTATCGCTTCAAGCGGGAGTAGGGCGCGTCCGTTCGCTCGGATGCTCTAAAGCGCGATGAGATTTGGTTGAATCGTCATCGCGCTTAAGCTCTTTGTTTGAGCATGATCTTTTCGGAAAACCGCTTCACACTTTTCCGGATCATGCTCTAGTAGGTATAGAACATCCGCTGGATTTCCTTGGTGTCTGATGTCTTGGTCAGCGCCAGCATCAGCAGGATCCGCGCTTTCTGCGGATTGAGCGTATCGGACACGACGAAGTCGTGCTCGTCGTCCTTGGCTTCGCCGTTGCGCGCGACGATGCCGTTGCCGACGCGGCTGCTCCGGACAATCACGACACCCTTCTTGCGGGCCTCGTCGAGCGCCGGCTCGACCGCGGGCCGGGCCAGGCTGCCGTCACCGACGCCGGCATGCACGATACCCTTGGCGCCGGCGGCGACGAAGGCGTCGACCGCGACGCGGTTCATATTGGCATAGCCGTAGACGATATCGACCTGCGGCAGGGTATCGAGGTTGGAGACATCGAATTCCGAATCCGCCGTGTGCCGGCGGGTCGATTGACGATAGAAATACGGCTTGTTGCCCTGCATGTAGCCGAGAAAGCCGAGCTCGGGCGTGCGGAAGGTGTCCGCGGTCGAGGTGTTGTTCTTGGTGACCTCGCGTGCCGCGTTGATCTGGTCGTTGAGGGCGACGAGCACGCCCTTGCCGACGGCCTCTTCACTGCCTGCCAGGATCACCGCATTGAACAGGTTGATCGGCCCATCCGCGCTGATCGCCGTCGACGGCCGCATCGCACCGACAATGACGACAGGCTTCTTGCTCTTGACCACGAGGTCGAGGAAATAGCTGGTCTCCTCGATCGTGTCGGTGCCGTGCGTGATCACGATGCCGTCGACGTCGTCCTGCGCGAGCAACGTATTGACGCGCTTGGCGAGCTTGAGCCAGTAGTCATTGTTCATGTTCTCGCTGGCGATCTGGAAAACCTGTTCACCCTTGACGTTCGCCACCGTCTTCAACTCGGGAACGGCGTTGAGCAGGGTGTCGATGCCGACCGTAGCTGCAGTGTAACCGACCACGGTGGTGCTGCTCGAGCCGGTGCCGGCGATGGTGCCGCCGGTCGCCAGCACCATGACGTTGGGCAAACCTGGGCCCCTCGCGTTCGCCGCGTCAAGACTGACGAGCAGTGCAAAGAGCACGCTCATCGTCGCCATCATGTGATTCCGCACTCGAAACTGCCACATCTCGACCACCCTTTTTCCAGAAGTCTTCTCGATGCGCCCCGCTTCACTCAGCACCGCATGATCGGTCAGCCGAACCTTTCTGTCCAGGGTGGAGATGATTTTGGTTTGCTCGTTCGGCGCGTGCGGGTAGACCGCGAAAGTTTGGACGTCCCAATTCTTGGAAACGGGAACGTCAATGCCCGGACCTTCGTCTCGCCTCCGAGGCTTGGGCCTCGGAGGCGGGACAGGCCCGGGCATGATGAGTCGTGGAACGGTTGCTTACGAAAGCAGCACCAAATTCAAGAATGGCGCGAACGCCGGGCGTCTTATGCGCCCATCTCGCACTTCTTCATGAAGCTGTTCTTGGCAGCACCGGCGAGCGGCTTGCCGTCGGAGCCGACGGCCTTGGGCGTGCAGGCGTCTTCCTTGCACTTCTTCATGAACGAGGTCTTGGCCGCGCCGGCGAGCGCCTTGCCGTCCTTGCCGACCGCCTTGCTCTCGCAGGTGTCGTCCGCAAGGGCCGAGCCCGCCGCAAAGGTGGCGACGAGCGCAGCCAGGAAAATCCGTTTCTTCATTGCGTGTCTCCCTAAACCAGAAATGGCGTCGCGGATTGGAGCCCGGAATCGTGGCGCAATCAAGCAGGATCGCGGCGCAGCCTTGGCTCTCGCGTCATTTTTTCCAGCCGTTGACGATCGCAATGGCCTTGACCAGAGCGTCGTCCATCGCCGAAAAATTCCCGTGACGCGGTTGAAGATGGTGCTCGCAGCAGTGAAGGCGCGAGGTCGCAAGGTTTTCGGAGGACGAGGTCATCATGACCTGCGTCGCGATGGGCTATCCGACGATAGCTTCGCCGCGAACGCCGTGCGTTCGGATCGCGAAGGCAACGAGTCGTTCGTACGTTACGTCGGATTCGCCGACTGAACAGGAGAGGAGGAGATTATTCCCTGACGATTTTTTTCGTGCGGACTCATAACGGCCCTTGCAATCTCCGTCGCGCAGGAGGAACAATATGCGGACTGGTAGGTTTGTTGCTGGCGCGAGGGAATTGACATGCGGCGGCTGGCTAGCCTGGTTCGATGGTTCTTCGGTCCGCGGATGCGGCACCCGATCGATGATGATCCCAGTCTTCCTTTCACCCCTGAAGAGTTCGGCAGGCTGATCCGCAGCGGCAAGCGCGAGGACATGAAGATGCTCGCCGAGGGACTGGCCTGTCGCTCGATCCCGCGTCGCATCAAATTCCGGGCGACGCACTAGAACGCGATAATCCGCGACGTCATTCCGGGCCGACGATCCTGCACGGGTTACCTCGAGAGTGCGACGTCCCTGAAGGAGGTGACCAGCGCTTTCTCCAGCTTTCCCGTCATCCCGCAGAGAATGTTGTAGGCTTCGTTCCGCGGCATCGTCGGCTTGTAATGCCGGTGCTCGATCAATGCGGCGAAGATGTCCGAGATCGTGAGAATGCGCACGATATCGTTGATGCTGCCGCCCGCCAGCGCGTCAGGGTATCCGCTGCCGTCGAGATATTCATGGTGGTGGCGCACCGCATCGAGAATTTCCGGCGAGATCTTCTCGTGGTCCTTGAGAAAGTCGTAGCCCGCTGCCGGATGCGTCTCGATCATGGCGCGCTCGGTGTCGTCGAGCCGGCCGGGCTTGTCCAAGATCGCAAGCGGGATCCGCGCCTTGCCGATGTCATGGAACATTGCGGCCGAATACAGCCGCTCCATATCGGCTCGTCCGACGCCGAGACTCAGGCCGAAGTCGATGGCCACGCCCGTGACCAGCAGGCAGTGCTGGTAGGTTCCCTCGTGGTGGCGACGCACGGTCGTGAGCCATTCGGACAAGCCATGCTCGGTGATACGTTCGGCAATCTTGCGGCCGGCGTCCTTGGTGCCGTCAACGTCGAGCGGCTCGCCCATGGTGACGGCCGTGAACATCGACGAGATGGCGGTGGCCGCGGTCTCCACGGCGTTGTCCTGATATGTCGAGCCGCCAGCTGAATCCGCTGCCGACCCGTCTGGATCAGCCAGCGCGGCCAGCAGCTTGATCTTGTTGAGCGGGCCGGGGAGGACGAGCGTCGCGCCGAGCGCGTAGGCTTGCGAGATGCTGACGTGCGAGGAGTGCTCGACGAGGAAGATGCGCTTGGTGGCCTTTGCCAGCCTGGCGGATCGCTTCTTGATCGCCGCGATGTTGTCGACGTCACGCAGCTCCGCGCGGATCACGACGGCAAATGGGACTTGCGACAGCTTGGCTTCCGCGTCGAGCCGTTCGCCGGCAACGGTGAACTGCTGCTCGAGCACCGAGCAGATGCCGGACAGTTTGTCCGAGGAATCGGCCAGCACATGCACGAAAGGACGCGCCGAGGGTGCTGATCGCATGCTGCCGTCGCCTTTGACGGAGCCGGTTATGGTTCGCGCGTTCTGCACGGAAGACCTGGACTGTCGTTGAGTTGAACGAAGCTGATGATGTCTTGAACCTTACTGACTAGGGGCTTTGCGCGGCGGCGGCCTTCGTGCTCGCCGGTTTCTTCTTGCCGTCCGCCGTGACGAAGTGAACGCCGGCGGTGGTGCCGTCGATCCAGACCAGCTCGCAGCGCCGATAGGCCAGCCCCGTCGACGACAGCACCAGGAAGAATTCCTTGGCCTGCAGCACGTCGAGCGTGCCCTCGACCTCGAGCTTGGCACCTGTTTGCGACACGTCGAGCAGCACGCAACTGCGCCGCCAGGTGCCGTCCGAGCCCATCAAATTGACGGGCTGCCGGTGATCCATTTTCACGCGAGGGTCCTTGCGGCCATCGAATTTCATCGGCTATTTCCCCATTGCCGCGCCGCGTGTGTCTGCGCTGGCTGCGATTTCTCCCCAGCGCACCGTCCACTGGCTGGTCGACAGAAGAAGCGTCTCGAAGAGGAGTTGGGCGCGCTCGCGCTGGGCGAATGAGAGCCGCGTGCCGCTGCGGTTGCTCAGGATTGCGAGCGTGGTCGCCCAGTTCAGGCGCGAGGCCCGACAGGCCATCACCAGGCCCTCGCAATCCTCGTCGGCCATGACGTGCTCAACGATCTCGATCGGAGCGCCTGACAGCACCGATAGCGCTGTGAACAGATTGGCGGTCTCGCCGCGGATTGCAAAACGGTTCACCGTTGAATCGTTGAGCTTCCCGACACGGTTGAGGGCAACGATCTCGGGCCTTGCATTCGCATAGTCGGCCGAGGAGGGCAGCTTCAGCGCGGCAGGTGCGGGATGCTGTACCGGTGGCCCGGCGGAGGCATTGGGCCTGGCCGCGGCTTTCGGTCCGGGCGAAGCCGACAGCAGCTTGCGCAAGACCAGGTCCGGCGTGCCTGGCCGGAGCGCCAGAAGCTTCGTGATCTCGTCGTCTGCAACACCGGTCACGATGAGCAGGGCGTAGACCGCATCGGAAAATCTGGCCCCAGGGTTCTTGATCAGGGCCAGGCGAACCGCGCGCGTGCCGCGAGCGGCGAGCACTTCGGTCACGGCCGCCTCGATCCCGTCGCGGGCCGAGATCGCGAGTTGGTGGGCTTCACGGCACGATGTCGCGATCGCCGTGAGGTCGGCGGTCGTGAGGGCCTGCGATCTCAGCAGGAGCGGGCATGCGATGGCTGGATCATCGTGGGATGCCAGATGTCGCAATGTGGCCTGCGGAGCAATGTCCAGCCCGGCAAGTGCCTCGCTCAGCTCCGCCAGCGCAGCAGGCGCGACGCGTCCGGCCAGCCGAAGCAAGACGCTGTCGACGACGTTGACCAGCAGTTCCTGAGGCCTGTCGCGACCGGACGCGAGCAGGCGAACAATCCCTGAAAGGATACGCGCGCAACGGTCCGGCGGGCAGACTGCGACCGCTTCTTCCAACTCAACAAGAATATCGGCAGGCGAATTTGCCATCATGGCAGGGAGCCTGAATTCAAAAATGACCTAGAATATCGAACAGGTTCATTGCGTCCTAGAGGTGTTAATTTAGATTATACAATTTGATCTTGTGGGTATTGGCGCACCGCCCCGGCGTCGGAAACGATATCGAAATTTGGCGAGCTTTGATGGGGCGGCTTGTTCTTTCGATCGGACGCTCGCCAACTGTCCGGATAGATCGGATGGTTTTTTCGGCCTAACGGGACAGCTCACAAGGGGGATCGAGCCGGCGTCGCTGCCGGACGCGCATCGGTTTGGATGCGACGTTTCAAATTGCCATGAACAGTATTGATGATGCGCCCGGGTTGGCGCTCAAGACATTTCGCTTCTCTGACGTCGATGAATTTCGGTATGCCATACGGGCCTGAATTTCCAGTTCACGCCTTTCGTCAGGAGCATTTCGTCTGAGCAGACAATCCTGTCATTGCCCGGATGTGACGTGAACGTGACGCGTGCGTTTCCCCGCGTTGTCGATGCACAACTCGTCGAAAACTGCACGGCGATCGGCTTCATGATGGACGACCTCAACGTGCCCGTTCGCTTCAACGGTTCGCAGCGTGCCCGTCCAGTCATCGTCATTGGCAGCAGCGGCGCTGCCTACACCACGGTCGAAGAGGTGCAGCGGCAGATCGCCTCGGTCGTATTCAGGCCGGAGGTGACGGATCGGGGTTGGCCGGCGGCGACTTCAATCTTCAAGATCTACGAGACGACCGCGGCCGGTCTGAACCGGCTGCGTGACGTGGTTCGGGAGGTTCTGGCCGTTGCGGCCGAGCCGGTTGAGGCCGCGGCGATGCCACTGAAGGCGGCGGCCATGAAGGAATCTCTGCTCGGCGCCGTCGACCAGGCATTTGAGAGCCTGGTCCCCGCACGATGGACCTTGCGCGCGAACGACGAGCGCAATTTCAAGATCTTCCAGGACATCCGCGCGCTTCTGTCCGACGATTTGTCGCAGCCAATCTATAGCGAGGAGATCGCACGCAAGCTCGGTTTCTCCGTCCGCACGATGCATGATGTGGTCCGCCGCTATCGCGGCATGAGCCTGCATCGCTACTTGCGGGTCCACCGCCTGTGGCTGGTCCGCCGGCAGCTCCTCGCAGGCGCCGAGAGCGTGAAGGCTGTCGCGCTGGCTTTCGGTTTCTGGCATCTGTCCGATTTTTCCCGCAGCTATCGCGACCAGTTCGGCGAGACACCCTCGGAAACGCTGGGCCGCAGACGCCGGCGATAGCGCGATAAAGCGACTGGGGCCGGGCTCCGGTTTCGTGCTAGCATGCCGGCATGAGCAACCGCATTCTCGTCCTCTACGGATCCTACCGTTCCGACCGCATGGGCATCCGCCTGGCGAATTTCGTCATCGATCGCCTGCGCAGTCGCGGCGAGCAGGTGGAGTTCATCGACGCCAAGGCCATCGGCCTGCCGATGCTCGATCGCATGTACAAGGAATACGCCAAAGGCACGGCGCCCGAGGCGCTGGAGAAGCTCGCCGGCCAGATCCGCGGTGCCGACGGCTTCGTCTTTGTCACCGGCGAATATAATTGGGGCATCCAGCCCGGCTTGAAGAACCTCACCGACCACTTCCTGGAAGAGTGGTTCTGGCGACCGGCTGCGATTGTGAGCTACTCCGCCGGGCGCCTGTCGGGCGCGCGCGCCTCGACCGCCTGGCATGGCACACTGTCGGAAATGGGCATGGTGGTGGTCTCGAGCACCATCGGCGTCGGACCGATCGCGCAGACCCTGTCGGCCGAAAGCGAGCCAATCGGTGAGGGCGGCAAGGCGCTGGAGCGCTCCTTCCCGCGCTTTGCCGATGATTTGCTGTGGTGGATCGAGGCGGCCAAGTCTCAGCGGGCGCGCAAGGCGCCGCCGTACTGAGCTAGAGGGCTGCCAAGCTACGCCTACGCAGCCCTGACTTCGCCGAGGAAGCGATCGAACTGGCCGGCGAGGTCACGCGACTGCGTCGAGAGCTGTTCGGCGGCGCCGAGAACTTCCTTTGCGGCGCTACCTGTGTCGTCGGCGGCGCGCTGCACGCCCGATATGTTGGAGTTGACCTCCAGGGTGCCGCGTGCAGCTTCCTGGACGCTGCGTGCGATCTCCTTGGTGGCCGAGCCCTGTTCCTCGATCGCGGCCGCAATCGCAGTGCCGATCTGGTCGATCTCGGCGATGACGTCGGCGACGTTGCGGATCGCGGTGACAGTCTCGTCGCTTGCGGTCTGGATCGCCGTGATCTGCTCGGAGATCTCCGTGGTGGCCTTGGCGGTCTGGCCGGCCAGCGATTTCACTTCGGATGCGACGACGGCAAAGCCGCGACCTGCGTCGCCGGCACGGGCGGCCTCGATCGTCGCGTTGAGTGCCAGCAAATTGGTCTGTTCCGCGATGCTCTGGATCAGCGTGACGACGTCGCCGATCTTCTGCGCGCCCTCGGCAAGCGCACGCGCGGTGTCGCCGGTGCGACGGGCGTTGTCGACAGCGCGGGCCGCGATCTCGGTCGATTGTGCGACCTGGCGGCCGATCTCAGCGATCGAGGAGGTGAGCTCTTCGGTCGCGCTTGCGACCGTCTGCACATTGGTCGAGGTCTGCTCGGATGCGGCGGCGACGACCGCGGCCTGGCTGTTGGTCTGGGCCGCCGTGGTCGTCATCGACTGCGCGGTGCTCTCCATGGTGGAGGACGCCTGTGACAGGCCGCCGATCAGCTCGGTGACCTTGGCCTCGAAGGCGCGGGTCAACTCGTCGAGCGCCTGGGCGCGGCGCATCTTGCCGTCGTTCTCGGCCTGCTTCTCGGCGGCGAGAGTGTCGGCGCGGATCATGTTGTCCTTGAAGACCTGGACGGCGGCGGCCATCGCGCCGATCTCGTCGGAGCGTTCGGCGCCGGGAATCTGCTCGGCTACATCGCCGTCGGCAAGTCGCGACATCCGGGTCGTCAGGCTGACGATCGGGGCGCAGACGCGGCGGCGAACCATTACGATGAGGCCGGCGCTGGCGATCAGCACGGCGAGCAAACCGACCAGTGCGATCGTAAAACTGGTGCGCGCGGCGGCAGACGTGCCGGCGAGGATCTGCTCGGCATTGTCGTAGAAGGCATCGCGGACGCCAATGATCGCGCCGAGACCGACTTGCGATGCGGCGTAGTAGGTGTCGACGTCGTGCTCGTATTTGCCGGTGACTGCGCCGTCCTTGACGAGTTTCTGCTCGCGGCCAAAGCCCTCGACATAGACGGTGTTCATCGTCTCCAGTGCGGTTGCGACATTGGCCGGCGTGGTCGGGTTGCCGCGCAGCTCCTGAAGCGACATCACGAGCTGGTCGTTGCGGCCCTGCGTGCGGGCGACATCGACTTTCTCGGCCTCGGTCGCGATCTTCTTCGAGCCAAGGAGGTTCTTGTGCAGGCTGGCGTTGAGGCCGCCGATGTCACGCAGCGTCATCGCGATATTGGCATAGCTCGCCTGGCGGTAGGCATCGCCGTTGAGAATCGCCATGCGGCGGACCTGCTCGTTGAGCAGCGCGGTGACGCCGGCATTGAGCACGGCATTGTCGGCGACGATCTTTCTGGCCGCGTCCTTGCGCGCTTCCGCCGGTCCCGAGATCGCCTTGTCGACGGCTTCGCGGAGCGCGGTGAACTTCGCATTGAGGCTGTCGATGTTGCTGCCGATGGTGGTGCCGTCGTCAAACGGGCCTGGCAACTCCTTGCGCACCGCGTTCATCCGGTCGCGGGCACCGTCGGTCTGCTTGCGCAGCTTGTCATGCTCGGCGAGCTGCGCCGGGTCGACGGTCGCGGGCCCATAGAGGATGTTGGTGGCAAAGCCGCGCTCGGGGTTGAGATAGCGCGGGATGTCGCTGACGGCGCGGACGATCGCGAGCCGGCCCTGTGCCTCCGTGATCCGCTCGATCGTCTGGTATTTCGTCACGGCGACATAGACGGCGAGGCCGCCGCCGACGGTCGAGAGCGAGACGATGGCGGTGGTCAGCAGCGTACCGATTTTCATGATTCGTCCGGCAATTGGCGCGGGTGGAGAATGATTTTCTCCAAGAAAATAGGGGCAGCCTGTTAACCGCGGGTTTACGCTGCTCGCGCCGCAGGTGTGCCGGCTAGGTCTTTCGATCGAGAGCTGCCAGGATTTCCAGCGTCGCATCATCACGCTTGCCGGCGAAATATCTGGCGAGCGCTTCGTCGAAGACGGGATCGTCGGACACGGCGCCGAACAGCGTCATCGACGAGCGGAATTTGGCATCGTCGGGCGCGCCGAGGATCGCATTGATGGTTCGCCCCTGCACAGCGAGGACTAGGCGGGTGCATTCGGTCAGGCGTGGGCCGAGCACGGGGTGGGCGAGATAGGCTTTGGCCTCTGCCCGCGAGCCGATCGCGTAACGCTGTGACATGGCGCTGAAGCCGAGACCGGCGATTTGCGGAAAGACGAACCACATCCAGTGGCTTTGCTTCCGGCCCTGGCCTAGCTCCGTCAAAACGGCGCGAAAAACCGGGTCTTGGGCCTCCAGGAAGCGCGCTAGATCGAAAGGATCGGTCATTGGGTACCTCCGGAGGGCTTGCCGGCCGCGATTATGCCTAACTTTTGGCTCCCAATGTGGTAGCTGGTATAGAGTCTCCGGGTGGGGGTTGGGTCCCCCGGGGGTGTCGATTTGGGGATCTGATGGTTTCCGACCGCGTACGCGCCGACAGGCTGTTGTCGCGCCGCCGTATTGGGCGAGCCGAGACGATATTACTGTCCATGGCCGCGATCGCGCTGGCGCTGGGTGCCGCCGCGTGGGTCGCGGATATTGGCGTGTCGAATTCAGGCGATTCGAGCTCGCTCGTAGCCGCCGCGCTTCCGCCCGGCAATTCTCCTTCGTTCAATGATCGTTTCGCCTCGCTGTCCGGCAGCAACGCGCGCGAGCTCGGTCTGCGGACCATGGAGCGCTCCGCCCTGAACGCGGTTCAGCTCAAGCTACGCGACGCCAAGGCGATGCTCGCCCAAAAGCTCCAGGGCGACGACTGGCGTTCGACCTTGATCGATAACGATCAGCCCGCAACCGAAGAGACTGCAAAGCCCTCGCAACGCGCCGACGCCGTGCCGATGCCGCGCTCGCGGCCGGTCCAGGCCGACTTCTCCGCGCAGATCGCCTCGAGCCAAGCCTTTGCCGACGCCAATCCCCGCGTCGACAACCGCAACTTCTTCGAGAAATTCACCGACAAGATCAGGCTGGCCTCGCTGACCCCCGGCGACGGCCTGTTGGGCAGGGCGCCGGATCTCGCCGCGCTCGGTTACGATTCGAAGACGGCGGTCTATGACATCAAGGCCAAGGCGCTCTATTTGCCGAGCGGTGTCGCGATCGAAGCCCATTCGGGCATGGGCGCGCTGATGGACGATCCTGATCATGTCGACCAGCGCATGGTCGGTGCAACCCCGCCTGCGACCTACGACCTCAAGCCGCGCGAAAAACTGTTCCACGGCGTGCGGGCGCTGCGCATGACGCCGACCGACGGCACCAGTGCGCTCGGACGCGTCGGTCTGCTCACCCACACCTACATGCTCGGCCCGCGCGGCGATTCCAACGGCTGCGTCTCGATCAAGGACTATGATCGCTTCCTCAAGGCCTACGACAATGGCGAGTTCAACCGCCTGGTCGTGGTGCCGAGCCTGAGCGGTGCGACGACCGCCTCGCAGCGCGCCAGCACCGATTCCTGATCTTTACCAGGTCCGGCGGGGCTGCCGTTTTCCCTTCGTTAAGCCGTTGTCGTCCAGAAGCAGCCCATGAGTGATCCAGCAAGCTCCGAGACCCCGCTGCGCACGACGTTCAAGATCAAGCTGAACGGTGACACGCTGGCGATCGCGACCGTCGGCCAGGCCTATCAATTCCTCACCAACTTCAAATCGGTCGAGTGGATGGAATTCCGCTCGCTGCATGAGGAGGCCGTCGCGGCGCTGGAAGGCGCTGCCGGCAACGCCATGCTCGCGGTCCAGGCGACGAATGCCGTGCGCGCCTTGTTCGTGAGCGCGAAGCTGCTTTAGGCAAACAATCTCTCCTCCTCGAACCGGCTTCTCTGCGCCCGCGACGAAGTCGTGCGCGCAGATGCGCCGAGGAGAGACTACATGGACATTGCCAAATTCATCGCGGGAGTCGACAGCGCCACCGGCGAAGCGCCGACCGAGGCCGCGCTTGCATCGTTCGAGAAGGTGCTCGGGTGTCGTCTGCCGGATGATTATCGCCGGTTTCTGCTGGGCTGCGCGGGCGGCTATTTCCAGGGCTCCGCCGAGTTCAACTGGCCGCAAGGGCATTGGGCCGGTGCGATCCAGGAGGTGTTGGGATTACGGAGCGACGAATGCTCGCTGGTGCAGACGCGACAGACGCCGCAATGGCCAACCGTGGATGAGCTCCTGTGGATCATGAGCGATCACGGCGGCAACCCGATCTGCATGACGATCGACAAGGCGCATTTCGGCAAGATCTGGTTCATCGATCACGAGGTCGCCGAATACGACAAGCCGTGGACGCTTGCTGAGGCGATGTCCGACCGGTGGGGTTACGTCCTGCCGCTCGCCCCGACGTTCAGCGAGTTTATTGCGGGCCTGTACGAGGAGGTGGCTTAGGCCGAGCTGGTGCCCACACTCCGTCATTGCGAGCGCAGCGAAGCAATCCAGAGTCTCTCCGCGGAGACAGTCTGGATTGCTTCGCTGCGCTCGCAATGACGGGGATAGAGCTTGGGTTCAAACAACCCGTGCCCCGGACGCTGGGCGTCCGGGACACGACACGGAGTTACGAACGATCAGTGCCGGTCGCCGCTATGGCCGTCGTCATCGTCGTCGAAGTCGTGGTCGCCGCCGCGGCCAAAGCCGGGATCGACGCAGGCAAAGTTGGCGGCATCGCTGGTCAGGCCGCTGCCCTTGTACGATGCGATCCTGGGATAGACGCAGAGCGGCCGCGTCCCTCCGGTCGGGAAGTTCTGGGCAACACGCGGGTCGAACAGGCCGCCGGCCGGATAGGGCGAGGCGGTGTTGGTGTTGGCCGCGACGATGCGCTCCGGCGCAATGCCGTTCTCGACCCAGTCGGTGATAGCCTTGAGCTCGTTGGTGGCGAAGTTGTTGGTCGCCGCGCCGCCGCCGCAATGCGCCATGTTGGGCACCATGAACAGCCGCGCGAAATCGGTCGCGTGCTTGTCCATGCGCTGGTTCATGTGGCGATACCAGCGGGCGATTGAAGCGCCCGAGAAGATGCCGTCATTGACCGAGGATGAGATGATCAGCTTGCCGCCGCGCGCCCGGAACGGACGCAAGTCCGTTGCGACTGCCGCCATGAAGTCCATCGAGCTCTCCGGATAGGCCGCGGTCTTCGTGAAGATTTTTGGCGCATCGGTGTCGAAGTTGAACTTGAACACGAAGGCTTCCTGGCCGGTGGGCCCGTTGACCGGCGTGACCACGGGCGGCGTCTGGAAGATCATCGGGATCGCACCGGCGCCGAGCGTCAGATTGATCGCGGTATTGACACCAGGCACCGGCGCAGTGACGACGTTCCAGAGTTGCCAGCCTGCGCCGGGCGCCGAGGGCGGCGTCCAGATGCCGGCGTCCCAGAACCAGTTCGAATAGAGCCGCTCGCCCCTGGAGTTGACCGGGCCGGCGTAGATCTTCTTCAGCGCATCGACCTGGCCGCTGGTGAGGCAGGTGCCGCCATGCGGCGTGCCGCCGTGCGAGCCGGTGGCGCAGGTGTAGCTTGCGAGCGCCGGATAGACCTTCTTGGCCGTGCAGGCGTGGTAATTGTCGATGATGCCGTCGACGAGGCCGTCGAGCGCATCGCAGGCGCTCAGGATCGCGGCCGATGCCACCTGAAGGTCCTGCTGCGGGAAGGTGTCGGGGATGAACGGCTGGCCGTTGACGTCCTTGCTGGTTGCGAGCGTGCCGAGCACCTGCTCGTTCCAGGCTTCGGCGAGCGCCGCCTGCGGCAGGTTGAAGCCGGGGTTTTGCGAGATCACGCCGTCGAACAGCCAGGGCGAGCGCTGCGACGCCACCATCGCGTCGCGGCCGCCATTCGAGCAGCCCATGATGTAGGAATAGACGGTGTCGAGGCCGTAGAAATAGGAGATGATCTGCTTGGCCGTGGTCGCGGTCTTCTCGATGCCGTTGTAGCCGTAGTCGCGGCGCGCTTGCGCATCGATGGCGAAATGCGCCGAGCCGCCGGCATTGGCATCGTCGTCCTGATAACCGCCGACCGCATTGGCCGGATTGTCCTCGTGGCCGCCGTCATCGGCTGCGACCGCCCAGCCCTGGCCGACCTCGACGCCGGCTGCGCCTTGCGGGTCGGCATTGAGGCCGCCGTCGGTGCCGCCCCCGCCCATCATTTCGAAGCGGCCGTGCCAGGTGTTGGGCAGGTTGAGCGCAAAGCCGATGCCGTAGGTGAAGTGATCTGGATCCTGGGTCGAGACGCGCTTGTTGATGATGCCGACCACGTTGCAATAGCCCGACTTTTGCGTCGCGCTCAGGATCTGCGTATTCGGCAGCGTGAGGCCGGTGAGGGCAGTGCAGGACGCGCGTGGCGCCACGCCGCTGGGCGGCAATCCGTGCGCGGTGGCCTGCGGACCAATCCACGCCCACGTGGCGATGATCGTCGATGCCAGGAAAAGTCGTTTCATGTCATGTCCTCCCAGTTTCATGATTGCTGCGTGAACGAACACGCCCGGCGCGCCGCAAGCCGGCAAGGCTTGGCGGCAAGGCTTGACGGCAAGGCTTGGCGGCGTGATCTGCGATAGTGTTGTTGGAAGAGAAGCTCGCGCGCCCATGGTCGGCGCCAGCGCGGCATCGGCCGCGCGCAAAGTCGTTCCGCCGCGCATGCACGATGGCATGCGGATCGGCGTCCACCCCCGATGACGGCACCGAATTTCGCTCCCCTTGAACCCGCTCGCATGACGGCGGGCTTTCACGATGCTTAAGGGAGCGATGTTGCCGTGTCAACATGACGCATCGCGCGATATTGCTGTGCAACCTGTCGTAGAAGCTGTAGATGCGAGGACGGAACCCGCCCGGCTTCTCGATCGGGCCACGTTGCGTTAGGTTAGCTGTCCGAATCCGCCGGATGCGCCTGCACCGGCTCTGCGAAAGATGCGGGTCGATGCAGCCAGGCAAGGCACGGGTGAGGAAACGGATCGCACGACCGCAGCGGCCAGCACGCGTGACAAAGCCGTCGCGATCGGCGCCCCGCGCCGTGTCCGGCACCAAGCCGGCCAAGGCGAAGCCGCTTGCGCTTGGCGACCTCACGCAATTGCTGGGCTACAGCATCCGCAGGGCGCAGCTCTGGATCTTCAAGGAGTTCAGCCGGCAATTGGCGGCCTTCGAGATCAGCCCCGCGCAGTTTTCCGTGCTCTGCGTGATCGATGCCAATCCCGGCGTCAACCAGCTCGCGGTCGCGCAGCTGCTGTCGATCGAGCGGGCAGGGCTTGGCAGGCTGGTCGATCATCTGGAGAGCCGCGGCCTGGTGCGGCGTACCGCGTCGGCGGTCAACCGCCGCTACTACGTGCTCTATCTGACCGAGGCCGGTATCGCGTTGCTTGCCCGGCTCAGGCCCGCGGCTGCCGAGAGCGACAAGGCGCTGGCGGCCAAGATCGGACCGCGCGCCTACAAGGAATTGCGCCAGGCCCTGTCGATCTTTGTCGAGGACGCCTGAGCGATCCGCAACGCGGCGATTTGGCAAGTCGCCCCTCCTTTAACATGGCTTGAACTGCATGGCAGGAACGGGCAAACGGTCCGCGAAGACGGTGGATTACGCCATCCATTTCAAGCCTGACTCAGAGGGAGAGAGCCCAACATGAAACGCCGTACATTCCTTAAGGGAGGCGCGGTCGCCGGCGCGACGACGCTGGTGGCTGCCCCCGCGATCGCGCAAGGCGCGCCCGAGATCAAATGGCGCCTGACCTCGAGCTTCCCGAAGTCGCTCGACACCATCTACGGCACGGCGCAGACCTTTGCGAAATATGTTGCCGAGGCCACCGACAACAAATTCCAGATCCAGACCTTTGCCGCCGGCGAGCTCGTTCCGGGCCTGCAGGCGCTCGATGCCGTCAGCGTCGCCTCGGTCGAGATGGCGCAGACGCCGCTCTATTTCTACATCGGCAAGGAGCCGGCGCTGGCCTACGCCACCGGCGTGCCGTTCGGCATGAATCACCGCCATCAGGAATCGTGGTGGTACTTTGGTGGTGGCGCTGAGCTCGCCGACGAGGCTCTCAAGCCCTTCAAGGCCCACGCCATCCTCTGCGGCAATTCCGGCACCCAGATGGGCGGCTGGTTCCGCAAGGAGATCAAGACCGTCGACGATCTCAAGGGCCTCAAATTCCGCATCGCCGGCATGGGTGGCCACGTGCTGGCGCGGCTCGGCATCGTGCCGCAGCAGCTTGCCGGCGGCGACGTCTATGCGGCGCTGGAGAAGGGCTCGATCGATGCCGCTGAATTCGTCGGTCCCTACGATGACGAGAAGCTCGGCTTCCAGAAGGTCGCCAAATATTACTACTTCCCCGGTTGGTGGGAGGGCGGCGCGATGCTGCACATGATCGTCAATGACGAGAAATGGGCGAGCCTGCCGAAGCAGTACCAGGCCATCGTCAACCAGGCGGCCTCGGCTGCCGGAGCCTGGATGCTGGAGAAGTATGACAGCGTCAATCCGGCCGCGCTGAAGCGCCTGATCGCCAACGGCGCGGAACTGAAAGCGTTTCCGCAGCCAGTGATGGAAGCCTGCTACAGCGCGACCCAGGATCATCTGAACGAGCTCGCCGCCAAGAGCGACCTGTTCAAGCGCACCAAGGACAGCCACGATGCGTATATGAAGGAGCTGCTGTTCTACACGCAGATCGCGGAGAATTATTACGACAATTATCTGCTCGGCAAGATGCGCAGCAAGACTTGAGCGTGAGGAGGGTGCGGTTTTCACGTCGCGCCCGGCTCTCGTAGGGAGGGCAAAGGCGCTCTTGCGCCGTGCCCACGATCTCTACGATGAATCGATGGAATTGGTGGGCACGCTTTCGCTTTGCCCACCCTACGAGACCTGTCGTGTGGTCTACGCCGCGCCCAGCCCCAGCTTCGCGTAAATGCGCCGCGCATACACGCCGAACGCATCCGTCGTTTTCAGCGGCAGGTCGCGCGGGAAGGGCAGGTCGATCGGGAAATAGTCGGCCATCTTCGCAGGGCCCGCGGTCAGGACGGCGCAGTGCGAGGACAGGAACACGGCTTCCTGAATCGAATGCGTGACGAAGACGATGGTCTTGCCGCTCTCGCGCCAGATCCGCAGCATCTCCAGATTCATCTGCTCGCGCGTCAGTGCGTCCAGCGCGCCGAACGGCTCGTCCATCAGGATCAGCTTTGGATCGTGGATGAAGGCACGCGCAATGGCGGTGCGCTGCTGCATGCCGCCGGAAAGCTCGCGCGGATATTTCTCTTCATAGCCGGCAAGTCCGACCAGCTTGAGCAGGTCGCGCGCCCGCTCGCGTGCGGCCTTGATCGGCAGTCCCACGATCTCGGCGGGCAGCAGCACATTGTCCAGGACGGTGCGCCATTTCAGCAGCAACGCTTGCTGAAACACCATGCCGATGTCGCGGCTCGGATCAAACGGGCTGTCGGCATTGCCGATCGTGACCGTGCCGCCATCGGCCTTGTGCAAGCCCGCCAGAATCTTCATCACCGTGGTCTTGCCGCAGCCGGACGGGCCGACCAGCGAGACCAGTTCACCTTCCTGCACGTCCATCGTGACGTCGGACACCGCCAGGAATTCGCCACCGCCGCTGCGGTAGATCTTCCGAACGCCTTGCAGGCTGATGAATGGCTTTGGGCTCATGCCAGCCATTTGCTCAAATTGGCAGCGACGAAGGAATCGTCGCTGAGGTCGGCATGCTCGCGCGTGACCCGGTCGATCTCCTCCTTCTGGCCGGGGCTGAGGCCCTCGTTCGGATCGAGGCACCATAGGCCCCGCATCAGGCCCTGACGCCGCAGCACCTCGTGACAGCCGGCGATGCAGCCGTGGAAATTGTTGGTGACGTCGAAGAAGGCGCCGTTGCAGTCGGTGACGCGGGCATCGAGCGCGAGCAGATCGGCCGGCACGCTGTCCTTGTGTCGCGCCTGTCTGCAGCGCTCGAACTGCTTGATGGCGCTCGCCGTCCACACCGACCAATGGCCGAGAAGACCGCCCTTGAAATAGGTGCGCGTGGTGACGCCCTTGTCGCGCAGGTCGAATGGCAGCATCAGATCGAGCAGGATGTGGTCGTCGTTGCCGGTGTAGAGCGCGACGCGGTCGAGCGCGCCGGCGGCGGCGACGCCGCGCAGCACGTCGAGGGTGCGATAGCGGTTGAACGGCGCGATCTTGATGGCGATGACATTGTCGATCGAGGCAAAGCGCTGCCAGAACCGGCTCGACAGGATGACGCCGCCGACGGCCGGCTGGAGGTAGAAGCCGACCAGCGGGATTTCGACGGCGACCGCCGTGCAATGCGCGATGATCTCGTCCTCGGAAGCGCCCTTCATTGCGGCGAGGCTGAGCAGGCCGGCGTGATAGCCGATGTCGCGTGCCGTGCGGGCCTCAGTGACGGCCTGCTTTGTTGGACCAGCAAGGCCCGCGACCATCGCCAGCGGCCGCCTGGTCCAGTTTGCTGCCGTCTCGGCGGCAAGCTCCAGCACGGGTCGGTAGAGGCCGACATCGCGGATCGCGAACTGCGTGGTGTGGACGCCGACCGCGAGACCGCCGGAGCCGGCGTCGATGTAGTAGCGCGTCAGCGCGCGCTGATGTCTCTTATCGAGCTGGCGCTCGGCGGTGAGGGCGAGCGGATGCGCCGGCAGCACGGTGCCTTCGGCAATCAGCTTGCGGATGTCGCTGTTGATCTGGCTGTGGTGCATGATGTCCTATCCGAATTCAGGGCCGGCAACGGCGAACGGCATTTCATCGCCCGCTGATGTGGCGGGGCCGAGCCGCATGCGCTGGAACGGTCGTTCGATGGTCCAGCCCGAGGCGATCAATCCTTCCAGGAACGCGGCCTGCGGGGCGACCGCGTCGATCAGCAGCGGTGCGTTCTCGGATCGCGCGATCGCGTGAACCAGCGCCAGCGCGTCGGCGGCATTGTCCGCAAACAGGGGGCCGATATGGCGCGCGGTCCTGCCGTCGCGGATCAGCGCGATCGCGCCGTGCGAGGCGACGATGCGCGAGCCGGAGCGCTGCGCAAAGGCGGTGAGGAGGGCGCTGCGGTCGAAACCGGTGGCGCGCAGGTCCCGTGTGCGCAGCGTATCGAGCGATGCGGCCGGCGGCGGTGGCGTGGGGAGGCGCGGCGGCATGACCAATTTCAATCGCCGCAGTTGCAGCGTCGGGGTAAAGCCGAGCGGCCCGTAGACGGCAGCGCCCTCGGGCGTCGCATCGAGCCAGCTGGTCAATCCGTTCTTGCGTGCGGTTTCAAGGCAGGCGTCGACCAGGCGCGTTGCGAGGCCGCGCCGGCGATGGCTCGATGTCACCAGCACCATGCTGATCCAGGCGTTGTTGCCGGAGTAGGGCAGCAGCGCAGCGGTAGCGACAAGCAGTGGGCCGTTGCGGATGCCGAACACGACGCCCTCGTGCAGGAAGACGCGCCAATCCTCTTCGGTCTGGTTCCACTTCGCTTCCGTCGACAGCACGAGCCCGGCGATCGCATCCTCGACGCCGAGCTTGATGACGGGCAGCCCGTCAGTAACGGCCATCGCGCACCTCGTATTTGGTCGGCTTGCCGAGGCTCGGCATGGCGCGGGAGACCCAGTCGGCCGTCCAGGCGATCATCTGCTCGGTGTCGACGACGGGCAGGCCGAACAGCTCGACCGCTTTCGACGTGTCGGTGAGCCAGGCGGTCGGCTCTTCCTTGCCCATCAGCGCTGGCGCACGGCCGAACCTTGCACCGAACTTCGTGGCGAGGTCGCGCACAGCAAGGATCTCGTGCCCGCTGACATTGATCGGCGAGGTCGGCGCCGTGCAATGGGCCAGACACCGCAGCGCCTGCGCGGAGGCATCGCCCTGCCAGATGAAATTGACATGGCCAAGGCTGACATCGATCGGCGTGCCCGTGAGCACCTTCGTGGCAATGTCGTGCAGCACGCCGTAGCGCATGTCGATCGCGTAATTGAGCCGGAACAGCCGTCCAGGCGTGCCGAACTTGTGCGAGAAATACTCGAACATGCGTTCGCGCCCGACGCAGGATTGGGCGTATTCGCCGGGCGGGTTCGGCGCCATCTCTTCGGTGGAGCCTTTGCCGTCGACCGGCACGAACGGATAGACGCAGCCGGTCGAGAACGCCACGATCCGCGATGACGGGAAGGCCTGCGCCACCAGCGCCGGGACATGCGCATTCATTGCCCAGGTCAGCGAAAGATCGCCCTCGGCGCCGAACTTGCGGCCGGCCATGAAGACGATGTTGGGCGCCTTCGGCAGCGCCTTGATCGCGGTCTCGTCCAGGAGGTCGCAATTGATGGTCTCGACGCCGCGCGCGTGCAGCCAGTCCTTGATGCCGGCCTCGCTGAAGCGTGCCACACCGATGACGCGGCGATCCGGCGCCGCAGCCTTCGCCAGCCCCGCCAGCGTCGGGCCCATCTTGCCGGCGACGCCGAGGACCATGATGTCGCCCTCGACCTTCTTGAGGTCATCGATCAGCGCCTGCGTTGGCCGGCACAGCAGATCGTCGAGCGCTGCGATGTCAGGAATGGTCTTCGGCAGCGTCTGGCGGGTGAGCAGCATCGATCGGTCCTTCGTTAGGCTTGCCGTCTCAGGTTTGTCTTGCGTCGCCGACGACGAACATGTGTTCGAGGGCGAGCACCAGGCCGTAGAGGGCCACGCCGAGCAGCGTCAGCAGCACGACGGCCATGACCATCGCGGGCGTGTCGAGCGAGGACTGCACCTGGATCATGAGGTAGCCGAGCCCGCGCTCGGAGGCGATGAACTCGCCGACGATGGCGCCGGCGACCGCGAGGATGGCGCCGACCTTCATGCCGGAGAACACGTAAGGCAGGGAGCCCGGCAGCTGGATCTTGCGGAACAGCGTCCAGCGCGACCCGCGCAGCGATTTGACGAGATCGAGCAGGTCGGGCTCGACCTCGCGCAGGCCCCGCGCGGTGGTGAGCAGGATCGGGAAGAAGCAGATGCTGAAGGCGATCAGGATGTTCGGCAGGATGCCGTACGAAAACCAGACGATGAAGAGCGGTCCCAGCGCGACCTTCGGGATCATGTTCAGCGTCACGAACAGCGGAAGCAGCACCAGGCTCACCAGCGGCGCCCAGCTGAAGATCACGGCGAGCGCGACGCCGACGACGGCGCCGAGCGCGAAGCCGCCGAGGATCTCGATCGCCGTCACCAGCGTATTGGCGCCCCAGGCGTAGCTGGCGGTTCCCAGCGTCTGCACCGTCGCAAGCGGCGAGGGAAGGATGAATTTCGGCACGTGGAAGGCGTCGACCGCGACCTGCCAGAGCACGAGCACGGCGAGGTGCACGATCAGGACGATCGCAAAGCTGCGCGCCGGCCTTGCTCCGCCACCTGCCACCATCCGCTCCCTATTGCTTCGGCCTCGCTGCCGCAAGCCGAACCTAACCGTCCGCGGGGCAAGTTTCAACCAGCTGGTTGATTACGGCCGGAGCGATTGCAGCACCAGATCGGCTACATGCCGGCGGCGCGCGCGCCGGGCCGTACGGCTCGACAGGTCCTTGCCGAAGATCGCCGACAGCGTCGGCGTATTGGAGAAGAAGAAATAGGAGAGGCCCGCAATGGAGATGTAGAGCTGGATGGGGTCGATCCCCTTGCGGAACATCCCTGAGCGCACGCCCTCATGGAGGATGTGCGAGACGCTCTTGACCAGCGGCGAATGCATCGCCTCCAGCCGCGTCGAACCGCGGACATGGCGGGCGCCGCCGCGGTTCTCATCGTTCAAAAGTACGATGAAATCAGGGTTGGCGGCCAGATGGTCGAACGAGGCCTCGATCAGCCGGCGGATCGCCTTGTCCGGCGGCAGGCCTTCGAGATTGAGCCTGCGCTCCTGTTCGCGGATGTCCTCATAGACCCATTCGAGTACGGCGAGGTAGAGCGCGTCCTTGTCGCCAAAGTAATGGTAGACCAGCTGCTTGTTGACGCCGGCGCGCTCGGCGATCTCGTCGACGCGGGCGCCCGCAAAACCGTGCCGGGCGAACTCCTGGCGTGCCGCGGTGAGCAGTTTCTTGCGGGTAGCGACGGGGTCGCGGCGCTGCGGCACGGTGTCGCCTGAGCGTTTTGCGGGCATTTCCAACCAAACAGTTGACAAGTTGAGGACGGGCTTGTTGCATTGGTAACCGGACATGGCGGGAGCGACAAGCCGGGTCGCGGGAATGAGGAGAGTACGATGAAGCGTTTGCAGGCTGCGATCGTAACCCTGATGCTCGGATTGCCGGTGGCCCCGGCAGGTGCGGGCGAGGCGGTCAACCTGATCCTGAACTGGACGCCGACCGCCGATCATTCGCCGTTCTACTATGCCAAGGCGCAAGGCTGGTACGAGAAGGCTGGCATCGACCTCACCATCGAGGTCGGCAAGGGCTCCGGCGTCTCCGCCGCCAAGGTCGGCTCCGGCGGCTCACCGTTCGGCATCGCCGATCTCGCCACCATGCTGGTCGCCAAGAGCAAGGGCGCCGACGATGTCGCCCTGATGAGCATTTACGCAAATACCGGCCAGACCTTCTACTGGCTGAAGAGCTATGGCGTGAACGGCGCGAAGGACTTTGCCGGCCACAAGATCGGCAATCCGCCCGGCGATGCCTCGCGCGTGATGTGGCCTGCGTTCGCGAAGGCGGCGGGTCTCGCGCCTGACTCCGTCAGCTTCGTCAATATCGGTCCGACCGCCAAGATCGCAGCGTTGAAGAGCCACACGGTCGACATCATCAGCGACTTCTACAACGAGCACGATCTGAAGGTGATCGAGTTCGGGCCGGACCTCGGCTACGTCAACTGGAAGGACATCGGCCTCAACCCTTACGGCAATTCGCTGATCGTCAACGGCGCGTATTTGCAGAAGAACCCGAAGCTCGTCGAGGATTTCGTGCGCATCTCGCAGAAGGCCTTTGCCGCCTGCGTTGCCGACGTCACGCCATGCCTGAAGGCGCTGCTCGACCAGGTCTCCGGTCTCGACAAGGAGAACCAGGAACGCCAGTGGGAGCGCATCAAGTTTCTGATGACAGACGAGTTCACCACGACCAAGGGCCTGGGCTGGATCGACGGCGAGCGGATGAAGAAGGATTACGAGCTGGTCCAGACCTATCTCGGCATGGAAAAGCCGTTCGACGTGACCACAGCGTTCACGACCAAGATGCTCGACCCCGCCATCAAGATGGATGCGAGCAAGGTGAAGAAGTAGGGGCTGTCGACGAAAGCGCTTGCCTCATAATCCAGAGTCATGCCCCGCGCAGGCGGGGCATCCAGTACGCCGCGGCCTATCGATTGACCCAAAACCGTCTCGGAGTACTGGATCGCCCGCCTTCGCGGGCGATGACAGTTCGGGTGTACCACGTAACCCCACGGAGAAATTAACCGGCCATTAACCATATCGACGGCATCGTTAACCATTCAATAACAGGGAACGAGTCGGCCGCTATGGAGGCTGCAGCAAAAGTCCAACGCCAAATGGTGCGCCTGCGCGGTCGCTCCTACGTGGCCTTCGTGTTCGTGCCGACGGTTCCGATCCAGGACTGGCTCCAGGAGATCGACACCACCATCGCGCGCTCGCCGGGCTTCTTCGCCGGACGGCCTGTGGTGATCGACCTGTCCTCGGTCGATCTCAGCCAAGCCGGCATCGGCCATCTGCTCACCAGCCTGCAGGACCGCAACATCCGCGTGCTCGGCATCGAGGGCGTGGACGAGGGCAGGCTGACCCCGTCGATGCCGCCGCTGCTGTCGGGCGGGCGCAGCTGCGTGATCGAACCGACGGCCCCGAAGAAGCCGGAGGCCAAGGCCGAGAGCAGGCCGACCTCGCTGCTGCTTGAGAGCCCCGTGCGCTCCGGCCAGACCGTGATATTTCCGGAAGGCGACGTCACTATTCTGGGCTCGGTCGGCTCCGGCGCCGAGGTCGTCGCCGGCGGATCCATCCATATCTACGGCGCGCTGCGCGGCCGCGCCATGGCGGGCGTTAACGGACACACGAGCGCGCGCATCTATTGCCAGAAGATCGAGGCCGAACTGCTTGCAATTGATGGATTTTATCAAACTGCGGACGACATCGACAGCGCCTTGCGCGGCAAGCCGGCCCAGGCCTGGCTGCAAGGCAACACCATGCGAATTACTGCGCTGAACTGACCAGAAGGAGATATTTGAAATGGCCAAGGTACTGGTCGTGACATCAGGCAAGGGCGGCGTCGGCAAGACGACCACGACCGCCGCGTTGGGAGCTGCGCTGGCGCAACGCGGCGACAAGGTCGTCGTCGTCGATTTCGACGTCGGCTTGCGCAACCTCGACCTCGTGATGGGCGCCGAACGCCGCGTGGTGTTCGACCTCATCAACGTGGTGCAGGGCGTGGCAAAGCTGCCGCAGGCGCTGATCAAGGACAAGCGGCTGGAGAATCTCTGGTTGCTGCCGGCCTCGCAAACCCGCGACAAGGATGCGCTCACGGAAGAGGGGGTCGGCAAGGTCATCGCCGATTTGCGCAGCCGCTTCGACTGGGTAATCTGCGACAGCCCGGCCGGCATCGAGCGCGGCGCCTCCATGGCGATGCGCTTTGCCGATGAGGCCGTGATCGTCACCAATCCGGAAGTGTCCTCGGTGCGCGATTCCGATCGCATCATCGGCATGCTGGATTCCAAGACCGTGCGGGCCGAGAAGGGCGAACGGGTCGAGAAGCACATTCTCATCACCCGCTACGATCCCTCGCGCGCGGCGCGCGGCGAGATGCTGACCATCGACGACATCCTGGAAATCCTCGCAACGCCCTTGCTCGGCATCATCCCGGAGAGCCAGGACGTGCTGCGCGCCTCCAATGTCGGCACGCCAGTGACGCTGTCGAACGCCGAAGGCGCACCCGCGCGAGCCTATATCGACGCGGCGCGCAGGCTGTGCGGCGAGACCATCGCCATGCAGGTGCCTGTTGAGCGCAAGGGCTTCATGGATCGATTGCTGCGACGGAGGGCTGCATGAGCATGGGTCTGCTCCGGCTTCTCCGCGGCAACAAGGCATCCGCACCCGTCGCTCGCGAACGGCTGCAGATTCTGCTTGCCCATGAACGCGGAATGCGCGGCCAACCCGATCTGCTCGGTGTGCTGCGTGAGGAAATTTTGGCCGTCGTCTCCAAGCACGTGATGCTGGATCCGACCAAAGTGATCGTACGGCTCGAGCGCGGCGACGAGGTCTCGACCCTCGAGGTCGACATTGAGGTGCCCAACGATTTCGAGCGCAAGAAAGTGGCGGTCGGGTAGGGGTGCCCGGCCGACGCCGCTCCCGATTTGGGGTGGGTGATAAGGCGGTCCGCTGGGCACAGCGGGCCGCCTTCGTCGTTTGCAGATGAGCGGAACGAGACGCGCTATTCGGTCGTTGTCACCAAACCGCGGAGCGCCGAGCCGGGCGCTGCGGTGTCCTCATAACGGGAGAACGCCCATGATGTCCGAGGTCCAGGTTCACACCGTCGCCCGGCAGATGCTGGAACAGCATGGTTTCGCGGCGATTGCCAAGGCTGCCGAACAGGCGCAGGCCTGCGAGGGGCGTGGGGAGGCTGACGAGGCCAAGGAATGGCGTCACATCGCCGATGCCATGAAGATCATGCGGGGCCCGGCCCACAGCTGAGCGCCGTCAGGTCTTTCCGGTTCCGTCCTTGATCATGTCGAGGACGCGGCTCGCCAGCGCCTCGACCACGAATGGCTTTGTCAGCACCTGCATGCCGGGCGCGAGCTGTCCGTTGCCGATGATGGCGTTCTCCGCATAGCCGGTGATGAACAGAACTTTCAGCTCCGGACGCGTGAGACGCGCCGCATCCGCGAGCTGGCGGCCGTTCATGCCGCCGGGAAGGCCGACATCGGTGACGAGCAGGTCGATCGTCGCATCCGATTGCAGCATCCTTAGTCCGGTCGGGCCGTCATGGGCCTCGATCACGCTGAAACCGATCTCCTCCAGCGCGTCCGTCAGCAGCATCCGGATCGACGGCTCGTCGTCGACGATCAGGATGGTGTGGCTCGCCTGCGGGCGCTCTGAGGTCTTGCTGGCGAGCAGAGACGGTTTGTCATCGTCCTTGCCGTAATGCCGTGGCAGATAGAGGCACATGGTCGTGCCCTGGCCGACCTCGGAATAGATCCGCACCTGTCCGCCGGACTGGCGCACGAAGCCGTAGACCATGGAGAGGCCGAGGCCGGTGCCCTGGCCGATCGGCTTGGTGGTGAAGAACGGATCGAAAGCGCGCTCGATCACCTCGGCGGGCATGCCGATGCCGGTGTCGGTGACGCAGAGCGAGACATATTGCCCGGGCTCGAGATCGCGCTCGCCCGCGCCATGTTCGTCGAGCCAGCGATTGGCGGTCTCGATGGTGATGCGGCCGCCGCCCGGCATGGCATCACGGGCATTGATACAGAGATTCAGGAGCGCGTTCTCGAGCTGCGAGGCATCGATCAACGTGGCCCACAATCCGCCTGATGTGACGACCTCCAAGGCGATCTCGGGACCGACGGTGCGGCGGATCAATTCCTCCATACCCATCACGAGCCGGTTCAGGTCCGTCGGCCTCGGATCGAGCGTCTGCCGACGCGAAAAGGCGAGCAGGCGGTGGGTCAGCGCGGCCGCGCGCTTGGCGGCGCCTTGCGCTGCGTTCACATAGCGGTCGATCTCCTTAATGCGGCCCTGGCCGATCCGTGTCTGAAGCAGTTCGAGCGAGCCGGTGATGCCGGTGAGCAGATTGTTGAAGTCGTGGGCGATGCCGCCGGTGAGCTGGCCGACAGCTTCCATCTTCTGCGACTGGCGCAACGCCTCCTCGGCCTGACGCAATCGCTCCTGCTCCCGCAGGCGTTCGGTGACGTCATAGACAAACTGGTAGGCACCGATCAGCTGACCGTCGCCATCGCGCAGGCAATTGAAACGCATCTCGTAGGATCTGCGGGCGCGGCCCGGGTCGCCGAACTCGCCGATTTCGACGAATTCCTCGCCCGCAAGGGCCCTGGACCAGACGGCCTTGATAGCTTTGCAGTGCTCCGGTTGATCCTCAAGCAGTTGAAGCATGTTATCACCGACCTTCGGCATGGTACCGAAAATACGGTGAAATTCGTGGGCAGAGGCGCTGTTGATCGCAAGCCAGCGGAAGTTGGGGTCGACGACCTGCACGAAGGCGTTGGTGCCCTCGACGATGTCGGCCATGAGCTTGCGTTCGGCCAGCGCCGCGACCACCCGCGCCTCCAGCGTTTCGTTGAGCTGCTGCAGCGCCTCTTCGGCGCGCTTGCGCTTGGTGATGTCCTGGAAAAGCACGGCGACCTGCTTGCGGCTGGCTGGTTCAACCCGGAAGGCGGCGAGCTCGAGGTGGCGGCCGGTCGCGACCAGCTCGCGCTCGAAGCGGATCGGGAGGCCGGTACGCAGGACGCCGCCGTAAAGCTCGACCCAGCCGTCGGCTTCATCCGGGACCATCTCGCGGACCTTCTGGCCGACCACGTTGGGAATGCCCGCATGCTGGGTGTAGGCGGGATTGGCCTCGACATGGACGTAATCGCTGAGCGGACCATGAGGACCGTCGAAGAACTCGATGATGCAAAAGCCTTCGTCGATCGAGTTGAACAGCGTTCGATAGCGCTCCTCGCTTTCGGCGAGGGCGGATTCGACCTTCTGGCGCTCGCTGACCACGGCGATCCGCTGGGCCTTGAGGCGTGTGTTTTCCTCCTCAAGCGCCTTCAGGCGGCGTTGCAGGTCCTCAAACTCGATCGAATCCACAAGCGCTCGCGGGGTTGGCGTTTCCAGGACAGCTCTCCAGCCTGTCCACGCATTCTATTGGGCGGGGGCCCCGCGGCAAGCCGTCCACCTTAACCCGACCGGAACCGGCCGGGTTCCCCTAGGATCGGCAGCTCAGCGCTCGCCCTGCTCGGCGCCTTGCGGCAACGGCTTGTGCTGGGTCTGCGGCTGCGCCCGCTCGCCGGTCTCCTTGCAGGGAAGCTGCTCCCAGGATCCATCCGGCCCCTGCTGATAGGCGCTGCAGGACGAAGAGGCCGCCTTGTCCTCGCCCTTCTGGGCGTCGGCATTTCTCGCCAGCGCTGGCGCTGCCAGCACGGCGCTCACCGCGAGCGCACCGGCGAAGACAAGATGAGGTATCCGCATGGGGTTCTCCGGGTTGAATACGACCCGCATGCTGGCCAGGAATGTGACGATTATGGGCCGGAGCGTCGGTTCCGCCGCGGCGTGCTTAACGGCCAAGCTAGGCCTAGCCGCCCTTGCTGCGGATCAGACCGGCGAGGCTGGTCTTCTGCTTTTCGCACCAATTGCTCATGCCGAGCCGGCGCTGGTCGAGGTCGGTCGTCTGGGTTGCGACCGCGACCTCCGCCATGATGTCGTCGGCCTGCTTCTCGCCCATCTTGCCGCCGGTGTGCATCCAGGCAATGGCCTTGCGCACCTGCTCGGTGGTGCCGTCGGGCAGTTGCATCTGCTGAGCCTTCTGCACCAGATCCTGATAGACCACGTCCGTACCAGGGCACTCGACCTTGGCGGCGAAGGCCTGCAAGACCATCGTCACATAGTTCGAGCGGGTGTGGTCGTCAGCCGCCTGGGCTGGAGCTGCGATCAGCAACAGGCCTGCCATCAGAAAAGGGGCGCGCATCCCTAGGTCCTCCTCGTTTTTTGAGGAGGCTAGCGTCCTGAGGGCCGCTCCGCAATGGTGGCGGGGCGCGATTGTTGCCTGTTCGTGCGGTGCAGGCGCTTAGCGCCGCCAGGCCGGCACGGGATCGAGCGGCGTGCGATAGACCTCTTTATGATCGCGATCGGTGACGCGCACCGAGCAACCTTTCCGCTGCAGCTCAGGCTTCACCTGCGACAGCTCGCTTGCGAGTTGAACGGCACGATCAGAGGCGACCTCGATGTCCTCGAGGATGATTCCGCCCTGGTTCTTGAACTCTTCACCGTCAACGAGATCGAAGGAATAGTAAGGCATCCGAATTCCCCGGTGTGACGACCCAGATCTTCACAGGAAGGCTTCAACGGAAGTCTTCGACACATGCTGGATCGTAGCACTGAGTCGATCTCCAACCGATGAACGGAGCGCGCAATCTCTGTGCGTATGGCGCAGAAATGATGTGCAACGTTCGGGTGCTTTAAGATTTTATTAAATATAACAGCCTGATCATAAGGCATAGAATTGCAGCAGAACCGGGCTCCGGGAACCGGCAGCTGCAAGAGAAGGCCGGCGGCATAAATCCCGACGGCCTTTTCTCTTTGCGCACGTTCGCGCATCACCGTAGTCGCACGGACTCACATCGTCACGTCGAGTCGGACAGCTTGCGTCGTCGATGGATGCGGCTCTAGCGCAGCGGCATCGGCGGACGCACGACGGGTCCGTCATCATCAGCAACAGCTTGTGTCGTCGCGACCGGCGGCGCGACCGGTGGCGGCGGCACCGCGGCAGCCTGCGAAGGCGGCGGAGGTGCTAAGGGCGCGGGCGCGTAAGCCGGCGCGTAGGTGTGCGACACCACGGGCTTCGGTTTGCGAACAGGCATCGGCGCCGGAGCGCGCGGCGGCAGCGCCGACACGCGTGCGGGCGGATTGACCGGTGATTTCGCCTCGGCGATCGGCTTGGGCGCTGGCGACTTCGCCATCTCGCGCACCATCTGTTCCTGACCAGCCTTCAACTCGGCGATGTTGGCCTTGAGCTGCTCGATCTGCTGCGCCATCGCGGCGATGTCGCGCGTCATCGATTCCACTGCAGGCGCAGCATCGGTTTGTGTAGCTGCAGGCGCGGCGGGCGCGGCAGCGGCCGTGGCAACTGGCGGGGCGGGCGGTAGCACCGTTTGATCAGCGGTCTGATCCTGCGCGACGGGCGGTGCCGCCTGCGCGGCTGCAACCGGTGCTGTCTGCGACGTCGAAGGTAGCAGCGACGCCAGGGTCGGCGTCCATTCGGCGAGCATCTGCGTCGCAGTGTCGCCGTGCTTCTCCCAGGCGATCGTCGCGGCGGCACTGCCGCCCGCAAACAGGAACGTGAGGAAGGCGCCGCGGAGCCATTTGCCTGCGGCCGATCGCTTCGGCTCGATGCGATCGTCGCTTGCGGTGACGCGGACGGCGGTGTCGACCGAAGGTGCAACTGCTTGGGGCGCGGCTGCTTGCGGCTCCGATACGGGACTGAACTTCGGCTCGATCGTGAATTTCCGCTCCAGCGGGAATTTTGGCTCGGGACGCGCCGTGAACTCCGGTGCCAGCGTCGGCGCCTCGCTGCCCACGCGCGACGCTTTGATCACGTCAGGCGAAATCTGTACCGCGTCATGCGGATCGTTGTCCTTGACCGTGTCCTTCACGATCTCATCGACGATCTGGCGGCTGTTCAACGTCGCGAGCATTGCAGCTCCTTATGACCCCATGGTCGTCCGCATTGGCGCGAGCCGATCTGTTGCTTGAGCCCATCCGAACTCTTTGCCCCACGAGTCCAGCCGGATTTGACCAAAGCAAGGCGAGGCGGTGGAGACATCGCGACCGTCTTCTGCCAGATGTGGTGATGGAACCTGATGTGCGGAACACAGGCATGTGTTCCGCATTGCCTTGTTTTCAGCACGATTTGGGCAGCATCTGCGCCTGCTGGGGGTGCTGCTATCCGCTATCGGGGGGCCGGTGGTGCCAAGATATCTCCTCGTTTTGTTCGTTGCTGCGTTGCTGCCGCTCGGCGGCTGCATGCAGACGACTCTCTCGCCATCGACGGATGCGAGCATGACGGCGCGCGACCGTCAGCTGCTCGCGCACACGCCTTACGCCCAGGCGAATGTGCCCGAGCAATATCTCCGTCACATCGTCGATTATCCGCGCAAGGAGCAGCCGGGCACCATCCTGGTCGATACCGATGCACGCTACCTCTATTACGTGCTGCCCGACGGCAAGGCGATCCGCTATGGCGTCGCGGTCGGCGAGGAGGCGATGGCCTTCTCGGGTGTGGCGCGCGTCGGCCGGCTGGCGGAATGGCCGGACTGGGTGCCGACCCCCGAGATCCAGGCGCGATTGGGGCCCTATCCGGCGCGCGTGCCCGGCGGCCCCGCCAATCCGCTGGGTGCGCGTGGCATCTATCTCTATGTCGGCAACAAGGACACGCTCTACCGCATCCACGGAACCAACCAGCCGGAATATATCGGGCAGGCGATCTCGTCGGGCTGCATCCGGATGCGCAACGAGGATGTGATCGATCTGTTCGACCGGGTGAAGCTCAACGCGACTGTCGTGGTGCTGCCGCCAGGACAAAACGCGCAGATCGAGTCGAGGTCGAGCTGGCGCGGATAAGGCAACCGATCTGACCTGTCACGTCGGTCGCTTCACCGAAGCTTGATGGCGCGGCCGGCGACGGGATCGCCGCAAAGGTGAATTGCTTCACAGGCGTTTTGCTGCAGTTGCGCTATGCCTCCATGGCTCGTTGCCATTGGAGGCATCATGCAAAATTTCATTGAACAATTTGATGAGAACGATCGCCGCATCGTGCGCCGGTGGCGTTTGGCCACGCTCGGTTTCTATGGATCGATCCTGGCCGGACTGGTCGTCTACGCAGCGCTGCACTGGACGCCCGAGGTGAATTACGCCTCGGTCGATTCGGTGGCCCACGCCAAGCTTGCGGGCGCGTCGAGTGGCGGCGGACCCACGCCGTTCGCGCCCTAATTGTCGGGACGGGCGATACGCCATTGCAGCGTCGTGGCGTTGCCGTTGGCATCGCCCGGCGCCTTGTCGGCCGGTGAGGTGTAGAGCGGGCGATAGCGGTACGCCCACATCTTGCTGCCGTCCTCACGGTTGATAACGGTAAAGTCGCCGATGGGCTTGGCTTCGGCGGTTGCTGCGAGTGGCACCCAGTTTTCGGTGCACTTGCCGTTGCAATTCGACGTCTTGCCGGTGGTGTCGCGCTCGTAAGTGTAGAGGGTCATGCCCTTGAGATCGACGAGCTTGGGGCCCTGCTTGGTCAGGATCACCCTCGCGGGCGCGGTCGTCGCGTCGGGCTTCGGCGGAGGAGGGGCTTCGCCGCCGCCGTGCCCGTTCGCGAGCGCATGGCCGGCGGACAGCGCGATGACTGCGATCGCAAGGACGAACCTGAACATCCGAAACTCCAACCCGGCAAAGTTAATCGCGCGTTAAGCGCCGAATTGGCAGCGACGGTAGCAGCCGAAGGTTAGTTCCTGGTTTCACCGGCCTGCGACATCTACGTATCCGGGAACCGGTCATGCCTTGATATCGCGCAACGGGGCGCGGCTGAGGTCATTGCCGGCGGCGATGGCCTTGCGCAGCAGCCTCATCAGTTCCTCGCCTTCCCTCGCGCTGAGGCCGCGGAGCATGATCGCTTGGGCGGATTCAACCGCCGGCGTGATCTTGCGCAGCGTGCGACGGCCCTCGTCGGTGATCTCGAGCTCGCGGGCGCGACGGTCGCGGGGGCTGGCGCGGCGCTCGGCAAGTCCCTTCTGCACCAGCCGATCGACCACGCCGGTGATGGTGGTGCGGTCATAGGCGATCAGGCCGGCGAGCGTGACCTGGTCGAGCCCCGGATTGGCCTTGATGGTCGCGAGCGCCGCGTACTGCACCGGGGTGAGGTCGAAGCCGGCTTCGCCGACCTCGGCCAAAAATACCGCCACCGCGATCTGTTGAAATCGCCGCGCCAGATGGCCGGGCATGTCGTTGTTGTCTTTCACCGAATTCTCCATGAGGGCAGGGACGGCGGCGGATCATTGACGAGTATACTGATAGTCAGTATACTGATCAATATCGAATAACTCGTCAACGGGAGAGGTGCGCATGCAATTCCATCTCAACGGATTCCAGCCGGGCGACCCTGAAATCGCCGATCCCGCAGAGCGCGTGCAGGTCCCAGGGGCCGCAGGCGCCGTGCCTGGCGAGGTCGATGTCCTCATCGTCGGCTGTGGCCCTGCGGGCCTGACGCTCGCGGCGCAGCTCGCCCAATTCGGCGACATCAAGACCTGCATCGTCGAGCAGAAGCCGGGCCGACTCGCGGTCGGCCAGGCCGACGGCATCGCCTGCCGCACCATGGAGATGTTCCACGCCTTCGGCTTCAGCGAGCGCGTGCTGAAGGAAGCCTATTGGGTCAACGAGACGACGTTCTGGAAGCCGGACGAGCAGGCAGCGGAGAAGATCGTCCGCAGCGGTCGTGTGCAGGACGTCGAGGACGGGCTGTCGGAATTCCCGCACGTCATTCTCAACCAGGCGCGCATTCATGACGGCTTTCTCGACGTCATGCGCAAATCACCGGCCAAGCTCGAACCCTATTACGACAGGCGTCTGCTCGACCTCCAGATCGATCCGGCCGCAGGTCCCGACGATCACGCGGTGACCGTGCGCCTTGAACGTAGCGACGCGGCGAATGAAGGCAAGGTCGAGACCATCAAGGCGCGCTACGTCGTCGGCTGCGACGGCGCGCGCAGCACGGTGCGCAAATCGATCGGCCGCGAGCTGCATGGCGATTCCGCCAACCACGCCTGGGGCGTGATGGATGTGCTGGCGGTCACCGATTTCCCTGATATCCGCTTCAAGACCCTGATCCAGTCGGCGACGGATGGCAGCCTTCTCATCATTCCGCGCGAGGGCGGTTATATGGTTCGCATCTATGTCGAGCTGGCAAAACTCGATGTCGGCGAGCGCGTCGCCAATCGCAACATCACGGCTGAAGACGTGATTGCGAAGGCGCAGCGAATCCTGAAGCCGCATACGCTCGAGGTGAAGGAGATCGCCTGGTGGTCGGTCTACGAGATCGGCCAGCGCCTGACCGACAAGTTCGACGACGTGCCTGAGGCCGAGATCGCGACGCGTCAGCCGCGCATCTTCATTGCGGGGGACGCCTGCCACACCCATAGCCCGAAGGCCGGGCAGGGCATGAACGTTTCGATGCAGGACGCCTTCAATCTCGGCTGGAAGCTTGCGGCGGTGCTGCGGAAGCAGAGCGCACCAAGCCTGCTGCATTCCTATTCGGCCGAGCGGCAAGCAGTGGCGAAGGAGCTGATCGACTTCGATCGTGAATGGGCCGGGATCTTGGCCTCGGCGGCGAAGGCCGGCGGCGCCGATGCAGCGAAGACACAGGATTATTTCGTCAGGCATGGCCGCTACACGGCGGGCACGGCGACGCATTACGCGCCGTCGATCCTCACTGCCGCGCCCTCGCATCAGCATCTCGCGAAAGGCTTCGTCATCGGCAAGCGCTTCCATTCCGCGCCTGTCATCCGGCTTGGCGATGCCAAGCCGGTGCATCTTGGCCACGCAGGGCAGGCGGACGGACGCTTCCGCATCTATGCGTTCTCGGGCGCGGAAGATCCGAGCGCGGCCGGTTCCGCCATTCGCGCGCTTTGCAGTTTCCTTGCCGAAGCCAGGCAATCGCCGGTGAAGCGATACACGCCTGCCGGCGCCGACATCGATGCCGTGATCGATCTGCGGGCGGTGTTTCAGCAGGACCATCGCGAGCTTGCGATCCAAGCGATGCCCGCGCTGTTGCTGCCACGCAAGGGGCGCTACGGTCTGCTCGACTACGAAAAGATGTTCTGTCCCGATCTCAAAAGCGGCCACGACGTCTTCGCCATGCGCGGCATCGACCGGAAGGCCGGCTGCATGATCGTGGTGCGCCCGGATCAGTACGTTGCGCAGGTGGTGCCGCTCGATGATTTTGCTGCGCTGTCAGCATATTTCGACGGCTTCATGTTGCAGAAGACCTGACGCATGCTCCGCCGATGAACGGCGGATGAATATCGAACTCAGTGCAAGGTGCGCATCTCACTCTTTTGGCGGATGCGACGCTTGCGAGCGGAACGCTTTCTTCCGCTCGCGCGTTCCGCCTCTCAGAGGAGGACTTCGCCATGAGACTGAGAACCGCTTTAGTTGCCGCATTGCTGCTTGCACCGACGGCCGCACTGGCTGCCCCTGGGATCGTCACCGTCTCGACCGGCTTGCGCGCCGGCCCGGGTGCGGGCTTTCCGCTGGTTGATCGCGTCCCCGAAGGCGCCCGCGTCAACATCCATGGTTGCCTGCGCGGCAACGCCTGGTGTGACGTGAGCTTCTCCGACGACCGTGGCTGGGTATCGTCGCAATATCTCGAATATCTCTACCGCAATCACTACGTCTATCTCCCCGACTATGTCGACGAGGTCGACGTGCCGGTCGTTCCCTTCGTGCTGAGCTCGTACTGGTCGAGCTATTACGAGGGACGTCCCTGGTATCGTCGCCATGCCTACTGGAATAGCTACTGGACTTCGCATGAGCGCTTCGCGACGCGGATGACGATCGATCCGCACGCCGCCCGTATCGGCCGTGCGGCGACGCGCGACGCTGCGGTCGCGTTGGGCCGCGATGCGCACGCCAAAGACAACATCAAGGGCAATGTCGCGGTCTCCGGGCGCGACGCCGTGACGGCGCGGCATGATGCGGCCATCGCCAAGCGCGATGCTGCGGTTGGCATCGATCGGAATCGCGCCGAACGAAGCCAGCGCTTTGTCAATGAGCGCACCGCCGTGCAGGCGCGCAATCCCCGCGATGCGCAGGCGCGCATGATGCACCAACAGGCGGCAAGCCGTGCCGCGCTACGCGCGCAGCCCACGGCGCGTGTCCATGAAGCACCGCGCATGTCGGCCGCACCCGCTGCCCGACCCGCAATGCCGCATATGGCTCAGCCCAATGTGAGCCACGGCGCGCCGATGAATGCCCATGCGCAGATGCCGGCGCCGCGTCCGGCTGCGCCTGCGCCGGCAGCCGCGATGCCGCATCCGGGCGGCGGCGGCGCTCCGCACGTCAACGCCGCTCCGCATGGTGGCGGGGCGCCCGGCGGCCATGAAAAGCACTAAGCTCGCCAACGAAAGCCCGGCGCTCACGCCGGGCTTCTTGTTTGGGTTGGCGCGAGTTCCGTGCGCGTACAATTTAAGACGGTTCTTCGCGGGCAGATTTCATCGAACGTAAGATGTGTATCCAAAGATGTAAGCATCCACTCGGGGCAGCGGGGCTACGGGAGGATGATGACGATGAGACAGAACCAGGCGGAGTCGCGCCGTCAAAGTGTCGCGAAGCGGTCGATGACGAGAGAGGCCAAGCAACTGGCCGGCCTGATTGCCGGCTTGCGCAAATCCCTCGACGGCATCCACAAGGAGCGGGCGAGCACAAAACTCTCCGGAGCCGAGATGGGAATGCTCGACGAGCGCCGCAACAATTTGTTGCTCACCATTGCTGCCCTGGACGACCGTTTGTCGGCGGTGCAGGGTCTGATAGATCTCGGCCGGCCGCATGTGATCCGCGTCCACTAGAGCGGATCCCGGGCGCTATCGGTTCTGTCGCGGCGGCGATAGGCCGGAGCCTGGCTGGCAGCCCTGCACCTGCGCAATCGCAGGCGAGCCCTTCAACCAGCTCCAGGCAAGCAAAATCACATTCAAGATGCGGTCCATGACGAGGCGCAACCGCTCCGAAGGGGCGGGTGCCGGCTCACAATGCTGCCGCGGACGGCACCAAATTGCCACGCTCCCGGCGAATTGCCGCCAAAGGCCGCTGCCACGACGAGATCGGGTGCAGGGCAACGCAAGGGGATGCGCATTGGCCTACAAGATGATCGCAGAACGCGACAATGAGAAGTACAGTTTTGCCCGCGAGAGCCGATTGCTCATCGTGGCGAAGGCGAAGGTTTGGGCAAGCGAGGGGTGGCGGGTCGTCATCACCGATCAGGACGGCAAGGACTACGCGCCGCCGGAATTCGATCAGTTGCTGGCGGCTTGACCGCAGGACGGGCTAGGGGACGACATTGAGATCGCCATTTCGACCGGGGCGCGAGGTCATCGCGCCTCTGATGTTTCTTGGGACCGTTGCTGCGGCTGCCGCAGTGCTGACGACGCCGTTCGTCTCCGCGCAAAATCTCGACGCGGGCAAACCGCCCGAGAAGCTCTTCGCCGACGGCTGCTCGGCCTGCCATCGCAGCCCGCGCGGGCTTGCCAAGGGGCGCTATGCTCTGACGCTGTCCTGGTTCCTCCAGGATCATTACTCGGCCGGCCCGGATACGGCGAAGGCGCTCGCGGCCTATCTGGTATCGGTCGACACCCCGCCTCCGGGCCCTGCGGCGAAGCCCGGACCCAAGTCAGCGAAATCCAAACCGCGTCCGCCCAAGCCTGCTGTGCAGGGCCAATAGTCGCCCGACTACTGGCGCTGATAGCTCTGCGCGATCAGGCGGTCATGCACGGCGCGCAGGTCGGCGTTCATGCGGGTCTGTCCCGTCGTGACGAAGGACAGCCAGGCGCCATCGGCGGCGAGACGGACGATCTGGAGCCCCAGTGTTGCGTCCGTGGCGCGATGCCGTTTCAGGCGCGCTTTCATCCACTCGTTCCAGAGCCGGCGCAAAGACGGATCGGTGACGGCCACCATGCTCAGCGTCGCCCAGGGCGTTGTGAAGCCAAAGGCCTTTCCGGTGAAGACGGCATTCACATAGGCGCGCGTAAAACTGCCACGCGGATTCGGATCCGCCTCGATGGCGGCGTCGATCTCGGCATCGACGCGGCCGAGCAGATCGGCGAACAGGCCTTCGATCAGCGCCTGCTTACTGCCAAAATGGTGAAACAGCCCGCCCTTGGTGACGCCGGCAGCGGCCGCCACCGCCTGGACCGTGATGCCGGAGACGCCGTGGTCCGTGGCGATATCAGCCGCGCAGTCGAGCAAAGCGCGCCGCACCTGCTCGGGCTGCTTGGTGCGGGTGTAGGCGCTTGCAGGCATCAATGCGCCGTGGTCTGCGAGAACAGGTTGATGACGACGACGCCCGACACGATCAGGGCAATGCCGGCGAAGGCTGCGGCGTCCAGCATCTGGCGGAACAGCACGAAGGAGACGGTGGCGGTCAGGATGATGCCGACCCCGCCCCAGATCGCATAGGCGATGCTCAAGGGGATCACCCGGATCGCGACCGACAGCGCATAGAACGAGGCGACATAGAACAGCACCATCGCCAGCGTCGGCCAGGGCCGCGTGAACTGCGCGGACTGCTGCAAAAAGGCCGATGCCGTCACCTCGAACACGATGGCGAGAGCTAGTGCGGCATAGGAGGTGAAAGCAGACGTCATGGCGATCTCGAGCGCGCGGAAAGATACCGCGCGGTAGGTATGTTCAGCATGCGCAACGTGGCTTTTGTCGGGAGCAAATATCACGTGTGAGTGACGGGCCTGCGACAAGGCAAAACCTGAGGGATTTGCGCGGTCGACGGCACAAAACCGCCGCACGACGGATCGTCCGGCGGCTTCGGGATGCGCGATATGTTCGATCCGGCCCTAACGGATCCGCACGGACAGCTCGACATCCTCTGCGAAGGGTGTGGACATGTAGCCGCTGCCGGGCGCGCGCACGCGCGCCAAATAGTCGGGGCTGTCGTCGGCGTTGTCGGCCACGATGATTGCGCCCGGCCTCAAACGGTCTTCGACCAGATCGAGGATATCAGGATAGAGCGCCTTGGCGCCGTCGAGCAGCACGAGGTCGATCTGATCTGGTAGATCGACGCACAGCGTCTTCAGCGCATCGCCTTCGCGGATTTCGACGAGATCAATCAGCCCGCCGTCCCTGAGGTTCTCGCGGGCCCGCGCGGCCTTGGATGGTTCGAATTCGCTGGTGACGAGGCGCCCGCCACCATTGTCGCGCAAGGCTGCAGCCAGATGCAGGGCCGAGATGCCGAACGAGGTGCCGAACTCGACGATCGCCTGGGCGCGCGAACTGCGCGCCAGCATGTACAGCAGGCTGCCGGTCTCGCGCGAGACGGCGAGCGGCGCGTCCTTTAGGCGTGCGTAGAGGTCGCGGTAACCGGTCTTGCTTCGCATCATCCTGACGCGGTCGGCGTCGGTCACATCGGCGAAGGCGGCTTGCAGGTCGCCGCGAGCTGCTTCGTCCTGGTCGAACAGACGATCCAGCAGCGGTGCAAGCGATGTGATTGTTGGGGTGGTCATTTGGTCTCTCCGAGGTTCACGGCTGAGCGCGTGCTTGCGTGCGAATTGAAATACGACTAATTCGTCGCATTTCCTATTCGCATTCCCCGGGCGCTCCATGGCTGGTCGTCGAAGTCGTTCAGTTTCTTCACGAAAACAGCCGCAACAGGCGCGCTCCAACGAGCTCGTTGCGGCCATTCTCGACGCCGCGGTTCAGGTTCTGACGAAGGAGGGCGCACAACGCTTCACCACCGCGCGGGTGGCTGAGCGGGCCGGGGTGAGCGTCGGCTCGCTCTATCAATATTTTCCGAACAAGGCGGCGATCCTGTTCCGCCTGCAAAGCGACGAATGGCGCAGCACGAGCGAGCTTCTGCGCGGCATTTTGGCTGACAGGACGCAGCCGCCTCCGGCGCGGCTGCGCGCGCTGGTGCATGCCTTCATTCGCTCGGAATGCGAGGAGGCCGCGATCCGCGGCGCCCTCAGCGATGCCGCGCCACTTTATCGCGATGCGCCCGAGGCGCAGGAGGCGCGCGCGGCGGGCGAGGGCATTATCGCGGCTTTCATGCGCGAAGCGCTGCCAAAGGCCTCGGAGGCTACGCGCGAACTCGCCGGGGAGCTGATCAAGACGACGTTGGCTGAGGTTGGCAAACGGTTTTCGGAAACACCGCGCGGCGAGGCGGAGATCACTCGTCGCGCTGATGCGCTGGCCGACATGTTCTGTGCCTATCTCGGTGAGCTGGCGTACCGCGGAAGTCATCCCTGACATCTGCGTTTGCGGGCCAATATCGTTCGAGATCGCGGGGATGTTGGGATAGCCTCGCGCACCGTCCTTTCAGATCGAGTCCGCGCCAGGCTTGCCACTACAGGTTTTTGATCCTACGGACTCCTCGCATGCTCGTCATTTCGATTCAAAGCCAGGTCGTCCACGGCCATGTTGGCAACAGCGCGGCGGTTCACGCCATGCAGGCGGAGGGCGTCAACGTGGCCGCCGTGCCGACGACGCTGCTCTCGAACCATCCGCGCTATCCGACCTTGCGCGGGCGGGTGCTCGACGCCGAGCTGATCGCCGATCTGCTGAGAGGCGTCGAGGAACGATGCCTCGTCGATGAGGCCGCTGTGCTCGTCACCGGCTATCTTGGCTCATCCGACAATGCCGTTGTCGTCGCCGATTTCGTCGAGCGGGCGCTGTCGCGCAATTCCAAGCTCCTCTATCTCTGCGATCCCGTGATCGGCGACGACGGTCGCGTCTATGTCGCCGACGGAATTCTGGATGTGGTCCGGCGCCGGCTGGTGCCGGCGGCGCACGTGATTACGCCGAACCAGTTCGAGCTCGAGCTGCTCGCCGGCGTCAAATCTGCTGATACCGAGGGCCTGCGCGCCGCGGCGGCCGCGCTTGCCGGGCAACGCCGGATCGATGTCGTCGTCACCGGCTGCACGCTCGCGGACACGCTGGCGGGGCAGGTGGAGACGATCCTGTGTGCTGACGGCCAATTGTCGCGCTTCGCAACGCCGCGCTTGCCGATCCGACCCTATGGCACCGGCGATCTCCTGACCGGCCTGATCGCGGCGCATCTTGCCAAGGGCACGGCGATCGAGGCGGCGGTGCGGCTTGCTGTCCGGACTATTTTCGCCGTGCTCGTTCGTACGCAAGCAGCAGGATCAGCCGAGATGCGTCTCGTGCCGCTGCCTACGTCAGGCACTTAAGATCGGGATCAGGTCGTCCGCTTCGCGGACGATTGCGCCGACTTTTGCGATTTTGCGGAGCTCTTCTCGCGTGCAACCTGCGCCTTCGATGGCTTGGCCGATGACTTGACTGATGACTTGGCGCTGGCCACAACGCGCGCCTTTTTAGATTTGGTGTTGGCGGCTTCCTTGCGGTCGGTCGAGATGCCGCGCTTCGAAATATATTCCGGACCATCGATCGGGCCGACATGCGGCGGATCGTGGTCGAGATAGGGCCGGCCGATGCCGAGCGCCTTGCCGTTGGTGTCGACCCATTTCCACAGCACTTCCGTCGAGGCCCAGCGCTGGGCACGGTTGTTGCCCTGGGTGCTGACGATGTCAGCCGCGAGGCCGTGGCCGTAGCCGCCGCGCAGGCTGCCGCCGTGATAGGAGCGGTTGGACGCCGCCTTCAGGCCGCTCGCAATCTCCTGGCGATAGTCGTCACGGAACGCGCTTGTGATTCCGGGTGAGAGTCCGGCGGCTTCCGCCGCGAGCAGCATGCGGAACAGCTTCTGCTTGAAGCTCTTGTCCATGCCGCCGATGACGTAATCCATCAGCGGCATGTTAACGTGCTCGGCAGCCTTCGGGTCTTTCCAGGCAAAATCCTCGTCGACGAGTTTTGTGAAGCTGCGCATCACCGTGACCATCTTGCCCTTGCGCTTGATGGTGACGGCACGGCGGTCCTGGACCTTGATCGAGTCTTCCTTCGGTGTGCGCTGATAGAGCGCCCAGAGATAGCGATCGACGCAGGCATCCATCGAGAAGCATTCATCGAGCACGGCCACCGTGTCGGCCGGCGGCGAGGCCTTGCTCTCGGCCACGGGCCCGCTCGCGATCGCGGCGGGCGACAGCGCGTCCTGTGGGACGACGTCGCCGGGATCGGCGGAGGCGAGCTTGATTGTGGGCTCCGCTGCGGGCGCAGCCTCACTCACGGCAGGCGCGGCTTCGTTGGTGACGGCCGCAGCTTCGCTCGCGGCGGGGGCCGGTTCGGGCGCGACCTGAGGCGCGGGCGACGCTACAGGCAGCACTTCGGTCGGATCGGCCGAGGCGAGTTGGACGGCGGGAGCGGGGGCTTCGGGCGGCGGCGCTTCGACCAGCGCTACGCTCGGTGTCGCGGCCGCGGCGGCGGCGATGTCGGCGGTCAGCGCGATACCATCGTCGATCGTTGCGGCACGCGGGATGTCGGCAAGTTCGAGGCGGGTGAGATCTTTCGCGTGGGAAACTGCGGCTGCATTAGCGCCGCTGTTCTCGATCAAGGCCGGGGCATAAGCAGAAAGGGACAGAGCCAGCCAGCCGACCATCACGGCCGAGGGGCACGCAACAGCAACAAGAAGAGACCGCCGATCATTCATGATCCCTGCCTCCAAGGTTCGCGAACGAACCAGATTGCATAGCCAAGCACGCGGCGCGTCAATTGTTTGAGGGATGATGTGGCGGCGCAATGGCGCAAATCTCCCAAATCAGGCTTTTCAAGCCGGTGTTGCGCAAATGCAACTCGGGTTCCCGGAGGTTCCCATCGCGCCGGGGGCGGAAAAACCAGAAAATTCGGCTTCATTTGCCTATCAAATTGGATGGTGCAGATTTACTCAATCTTGGATTGTGACGATGCATTCCTCCCGTGCCGGCAACGTCCGGTTGATCTGGGAAGGACATGCTTGTGAAATTGAAATGCCTGTTGATTGAATTTGCGGCCGATGAATCCGGCGCCACCGCGATCGAATACGGCCTGATTGCAGCGGGCATCGCGCTTGCGATCATCGAGGTGATTTATGCGCTCGGCACCAATCTCGTCGCAAAGTTGCAATCCCTGGCGACGGCATTGAAATAGACCGTTCGCGTTAAGCATACCGGTATGCAAAGCTGGTGATGTTGCGTTGCGGTAAAGCATGTCGCAATGCAGCAAATGTGGCTTACATGGGCTCCGAACTTCTCTTTGGAGCATCACCATGAACAAGAAAACGATGTCGATCGCAGTTGCTGTCCTCGCTCTTGCGGGCTCGACTGCCACCTTCGCTGCCGAGTTGCCGTCTTACGAGGCTAACGGCATTCCAGCGTCCCCCGTGCAGGTCCGCGTGCTCGGTGCCACCCATGTCGAGCAGCAGGTGACGGCGCCTGCCACCAGCATGACGGCGCTCCAGGCCAGTGTGCTGACGCCGCGCAAGCAGAAGACTGCGAATGTGACCACGGGTTCCGCCCGGTAAGCTGACATTACGCTGGGCTAAAAGCTCGGTGGCAAAGCGTTCACGACGTCAATGGCCGGGCTTGTCCCGGCCATTTTTTTGCGTCGTCTCTTCTCCGTCGTCGACAGCGTGATCAATCACACTGCGCGCGATCCGGCTCAGTTTGCCTATCGATGCGCTGACTGAGAATTCTTCAGTAAAAAATTGTCTCGCATCGCGCGACTTGTGTACCGCGGTTCAAAACGAGTGTGATCTGCTTAATAGTTGTTTTGCTGGTCGCGGCGCTTGATGCGGGCGCCGCATATTGGCGGCCAAGAATTGTTTTTGATAATGGAGCCGTCATGCCCGTTGCACAGAAAGCCGTTGTTACCGCCACTTCGCCGCGTGAGTTCATTGTTCGCCATCTCGCGATGTTCGCAGCCGCCGCGCTGTTCGTATTCGTGCTCAGCCTGACCTATGGGCTCGATCTCAGCCCCGGCTTCTTCTGAACGGCTCCACGCTCCGCTTGCGCGTTGCGCGCAGGCTCGACGGCGAACGGCCATAGAGCTCGGCGAAAGCGGCGTTGAAGCGGCGCAGGCTACCGAAGCCCGACTGAAACGCAATGTCCGTCATGGTGTGATCGCCGCTGTCGAGCAGGCGCTTGGCGCGCTGGACGCGGAGCGTTTTGGCAAGCTGCTGCGGTGTTGCGCCGATATGGCGCTCGAACAGCCGTGCGAGATGGCGCGATGAGATGCCGAGCCGTGTCGCGAGCGTCACCACGTTATCCTCGTCGAGCGCCCCCTCATTGATGAGCTTGACCGCGCGCGCGACCGTCGCGCGGGTGCCGTTCCAGGCCGGGCAGAACGGCGCGGTCTCGGGGCGGCAGCGCAGGCAGGGGCGGTAGCCGGCAGCCTCGGCCGCCGCCGCTGTCGGATAATATGCGACGTTGCGCGTCAGCGGGTGCTTGGCCGGACAGACCGGACGGCAATAGATTCCCGTTGTCTTCACCGCGGTGAAGAAACAGCCGTCATATTTGGGATCGCGGCGCAGCCGCGCGGCGTTGCAGGTCTCGAAACTCAGCATGAGCGCATGATAACGCATGCCGGCACAGACGAAAGCGCCGCGGGATGACCGAGTCCGATTGTGGCGAGCCGCGGCCCAGGTCCCGGCCTAGAACGCGCCCCTCACGCCAACACAAGCGAGGAAGCGCATCGTGACCAGCCCGAAGGACATCGTTCTCAACGCCTGGAAAACCTTTTCTTCACGCGATGCGGATCGCATTGTGGCGCTGTTCACCGAGGATGCCGAGTGGATCGCGCCGAAAGGCAATGCCACGGCGGTTGCGCTCGACCACACCGACCACATGGTCGGCGCCAGGCAGATCGCGCGCTTCATTGCGGGGGAGATGCACAGGATGTTCTCCGCAATCGATATCGCCTTTCGCGGCGTGTACGCCGATGGCGATGTCGTGATCGTGGAGGAGCGGATGCGCGCGACGCTTGCAGACGGCAAGCCGTACGAGAACGAATATTGTTTTGTGTTCACCCTGGCCGGCGACCGCATCCGCGAGGTGCGGGAATACATGGACACGCGCAAGGGATGGCGCATGGTGTTTGGCGAGGAGCCGCGATGATCGGGCCATCGCGTGCCAGCCCTGCAGTCGCGTGGGTTGAGCCGATGCGCGCACTGACATAAGGCTGCCCCATGGATCAGCGGACGAGCGGCGCTGACGCTCTCACTCAGACGAACGATCGGACGCCGGCGCTGCTTGGCGTTGTCTGCGGGCTGTCGGCCGCGCTGTTCTGGGCGCTCGGCTTTGCCGGCACGCGGCATGGTCTGAAGGTCGGATTCACGCCGGTCGATCTCCTGGTGCATCGCTACGTCTGGTCCGGCATCGCCTTCCTGCCGCTGGTCTTGCGCGCAGGCATCTCGGACCTCTGCGGCATCGGCTGGGGCAGGGGACTTGCGCTGATGGTGCTCGGCGGCCCCGTGATGTCGCTGATCTCCTACACCGGGTTCCTGTTCGTGCCGCTCGGCCATGGCAGCGTGATCCAGCCGTCCTGCGCGACCCTCGGCGGCCTGTTGCTGGCTGCGCTGTTCCTCAAAGAACGGATCTCCGTCTCACGCCTGACAGGTGCGATCGTCATCGTTGGCGGCCTCGGCGTGATCGGCGCGGAATCGATCGGCCATATCGGCATCGACGGCGTGCAGGGCGATCTGATCTTCGTGCTGACCGGTTTGATGTTCGCCGGCTTCGGGGCGCTGCTGCGGCACTGGCGCGTTTCGGCGGTGTCGGCCGCGCTCGTCATCAACGTGCTGTCGTTGCTGCTGCTGCCGATCTACATCGCGACGGTCGGTCCTGCCCATATTGCCGCGATCGGCCTCACCGAGAACGCGATCCAGGCGCTGGCGCAGGGCGTGCTTGCGGGCCCTGCGGCGCTTTATCTCTTTGCCGTCTCGGTCCAGCGCCTCGGCGTCGCCCGCGCGGCCGTGTTTCCGGCCTGTGTGCCGGCGCTCACGCTGCTCACGGGATGGCTGCTGCTCGGCGAGCCGCCGACGATGCTGCAGGCCGCAGGTCTCGTGATTGTGCTGTGCGGATTCTACCTCGCGCAGAGGCAGAGGTAGCGCGGGCGGCGACTAACCGCTCTTCGGGGGGCTGCAGGTGACGGTGCAGCTGTTGAAATCACAGACGAGGAGCTGCTTCTTCGCCGGACAGGCCTTCAGGCTGCTGATCGGTTTGGGGGAGCCGCCGGGGACGACCATTTCAAGCGTGGTGCAGTTGCCATAGCGGGAGCAGGAGCCGCTCGGGAAGAGAATGTCGGTGCAGCGACAGGTCTGCGCCGCGTTCACCGGTGTGCTGCCGATGAATGCGATGGGTGCGACGACGAGCGACGCGGCCAGGACGAACTGACGGAATTGCATGACGGCCTCCCTATGATTGTAAAGTACGCGGCAAGTTACCACAGGGAAGGTTCCGCGCTTGTGAAGCGCCTCACAAGGCTGCGCGCGCGACGCCGCGCGTCAGAGCCAGTCCTTCACCCTTGGAGAGCAGGCCTTCTTGCGCGGGTTCCAGACATAGTCCGGTCCGCCGCAGGGCGGGCGGGGGCGCGTCGTGACCGGACATTCATTCCAGACCCGCGCGCCGGATTCCCAGCCATCGACGACGCAAGCGCCGAAAATGCTGGTGTGGCAACCGGGACCGCAGAGGCCGTCGGCGTTCGCCGCGGTGACCGCGCCAAGCAGCAGCACCGGTGTCGCAAACGTCAGCAGGATTCGTGGAAAGATCTTCATGATGCGCTCCTCCGCCAGCCGCGCGGAGCATAGCACCAAATCCGCCGGCCGAGAACGGCACCCGCGGCCCGCCTGCATGCGAGCGCCGCCTCAGGCCTTCTTCACGAACTCCGACTTCAGGTTCATGGCGCCGATGCCGTCGATCTTGCAGGCGATGTTGTGCCCGTCCGTGGCGTCCTGGAGACGGATGTTGCGGACCTTGGTGCCGCCCTTGACGACCGAGGACGAGCCCTTGACCTTGAGGTCCTTCATCACGATGACGCTGTCGCCATCGGCCAGAACATTGCCGTGCGCATCGCGCACGCCGGCCTCGACAGGCGCATCCAAGGTCGCGCCGGCGACCGCGCTCCACTCATGGCCGCACTCCGGGCAGATCCAGAGGTCGCGATCCTGATAGGCGTGTTCGGAGCGGCAGTGCGGGCATTGGGTGGCGTCGGTCATGATGGTCTCGGTCTCGGAGCTTGGGAGTGGAAGGTGGCGGGCCGTCAGCGAAACAACGCGACGAAGATCACGTAGAGCCAGCCCAGGATCCCGTGGATGATCGCCCACAGGATCGAGTGATTGTTGGTGTAGGAGATCGCGATGGCGAGCGCCGAGCCGAAGCCTACACCGTATTTCGCGCCCTCGACGCGGACGCCGTAATAGCGATTGCCGTTCATGCTGGTCTTTCCCGCAAGATTGCGCTGCCATCTCTTCCTATGCGCATTGCAGCCGCCCCTTGACGCAGATCAATTGGCCGCCGCGCGCGCCGACTTAGGCTTATCAAGTCACCGCAGCGAAGGCGAGGTCGGAGCAATGTCGCGCAGCGTTCGAATTTATGTCGGCCTTGCCGTCCTGATCGCGTTGTCGGTGCTGTTTCTCCTGGGCGTCGTCCACACCGCGGCCGGCGCATCCGGGCTTTCCCCGCGCAAGGTCGCTGAAGGACATCGCCTCGCGCAGGCCTGGTGTCAATCATGTCATGCCGTCGAGCCTGACATGGCCGGGTTCTTCGACCTGGCCCCGAGCTTCCAGGCCGTCGCCGACCGCAAGGGCACCACCGCGCTCTCGCTCAAGGTGTTCTGGCGGACTAGCCACCACGACATGCCGAACCTCGTGATCGCCCCCGATCAGGCCGATGCATTGTCGGAGTATATCCTGAGCTTGAGAGGCAATTGACGGCGGTGATCGATGCAGATCGATCTTCGCGAAAACAACCCCATGCACAGTAGAAATGCCTGCGCTTTTCGGATTTCGGCGATCCCGAATAATCCTTGACCCGTCGGGCAAAACAGGCGCATGATGGCAGGGTGGGCCAGTGCGATGGTGCTGCTCCATCCGGGCTACAAATTGCTGCTCAGGACTCCATGAACCGCGCCGTGCCTGATACCCGGATCGAGCTGCCTTTGGCCGGACCGATCTCGGCGCGGATCAGCGAGCGTGCGCCCATGTCTTCGCCCTGGACGATGTCGATGGCGCCGCCATGCGGCCAGCCGATGTCGCGCAGATGGCCGGCGAACGCGGCGGCGGCCGCGCCGGTGGCGGGATCCTCGACGACGCCGCCGGCGGCAAAGGCATTGCGCACATGGAACAGGCGCGGCGTCTCCACGCTCACCAGCGCGATGGTGATGAGGCCTTCGCGCGCCATCAGCGCGCGGCCGCGTTCGAAATCATAGGCCATGCGCGCCAGCGCCTCGCGCGATCGCAGGGCCAGCAGGACATGATCGGCCCCGCCGTGAATCTTCGCCGGCGGAAGTTTTGGGTCGAGATCGCTGCTGGCATAGCCGAACAGGCTCAGCAATTCGTCCCGCAGCGAGGCATCGAGCGGTGCGCTGCGCGTCGACGGCGACTGCAATGCGGCCGCGATGGTGCTGCCGTCGCGCCGGCCAGACACGGAGATGACGGCATCGTTCAGATGCAGCTCGAAAGTCCGCTCGCCAAAGCGATGTGCGAGCGCGGCGCCGAGCGCGATGGTGGCATGGCCGCAGAACGGCACCTCCATCGTTGGCGAGAAATAGCGGACACGCCAGGCTTCGCCTTCGGGCGCGACAAAGGCGGTCTCGGAGAAGCCGACCTCAGTCGCGATCGCCTGCATCTCAGCGGCATCGGGCAGGGCATCGCCGATCCAGACCCCGGCGGGATTGCCGCCCCTGATGCCGTCGGAGAAGGCGGAGATGCGGAGGACGTTGGTCATGAGATGATCCTGTTGGCGGGGCGGCAGCCTTCGGCGATTTGGGCTACGAAGGCAAGGCTACTGTTCAAGGCTACTGTTCGCGGGCGTTGCGCGTAAAGTAGGCGTGAATTCTGACGGCTTGCCGAACAGGCCAGTTCGGCTTTGCCCCGACGAGCTGGCGAGTGACCGCTTCGCGCAGCGCATGCAGGTCGAAATGAAGACCCGCCCAGCCAAATGCAATCGCGATGGAAAAGAGGCCGTAAAAAAACTCGGCAGTTGTGACCGGCTGGTGGGTCAGCAGCTTCGCAAACGGCGTTGCGCTTTGAATGCCGGCCAGGGCTGCAATGAACTTGATCAGGCTCCAGACCACGAACTGCTCGATATGCCAGACGTATTTTGGTGCAATGGCGGCGCCGAATATGCCGGCAAGCAGGTAGGTCAGCAGTTGGGGGCCCACACAGACGCCCACGATTGCGCCGATGAGAAGGAGCTCCTCCCTGGTGCCGGTGAGATAGCCGTAAATCGAGGTGCATATGCTCTCGTAGTCGCTGCAAACCTTTGTGAGACGATCGTGGTTTGGGGCTGCAACGATTTCCAAGGCAAGGAAAAGCAGGAAGAAAAGCGAGTTGATGTACCAGATCAAATAGAGTTCGCGGGCGTGCCGCTTTCTCAGGCGGCTCGCTGTGCATAGCGCGGCGATGGCTGCAGCGATGACGGAGACCAGGCCCCAGCCGCCCCAATCCGCCATTTCAACATCTCCGGCAGCAAGAGATCGTCATGAGATACGTTCGATCGCCGACCTTGTGCTTAGCGCCGTCCCGCACAGTAGCCCAAACCCATGCAGGTCGTCCCGCCGATCGTAAGGGCGCCACTGCCCAGCGCACCCGCGGTTCCTTTCCAGTTGCTGGTTTGGTCGTCTGGGCTGGACAATCCAGAATTCTCGATCGGCATCAGCCGATTGGGCATTTGGGGAGGTCTGTCGGCGTCAAAGAGGTGGGATGGCCATTCATCCTGCAGCCTTGGAGCCGGCGTCGGGATTATCCTCTCATAGATGTAGGGGTGCTCGATCGGCCGAACCACCGGGCTGGTCTCCAGCTTCCAGAAGTTCTGCATCGCCCTTGTCGACGCCTTGCCCGCTTGGACAAGCAATCCGGTCATTTCGGCGATTTCCGCAGGGGGAGGAAGTTTCCCCGCATAGGCCCCGGTGCCGGGTGCACAAACAATGAGAATTGCAGAAGCAGCAAGTATTTTCGCACGCATGGCGGTCCCTCCATGAGCAAATGACTTTGACTGCAAATTATTCGCCAGCTCGGATGGACGCCCGCTGCAGGGCTACCATGCTTGTAATGTTGCTTCTGCAATCCGCGGGGCAAAACGCCCCGGAGAAGCAATATGTCCACCTGCATCTTTGGCGTGTGACGGGGATGATCGGTTCATAACGCCGTTCGAATTGGTCTTCACGGTTGCGCGATTATCCGAAGAGGATGTCCGGTACAGGCTTATTGCGCTGCGCAATTCTGCTGCTCGTTGAGGTTACGCGCTACCCCCGCAACCGTTACCGGGAGCAAGCCTCGCATAAGCGCCCCTTGCGATAACGGCATCCACTTTAATCTCGAGGAGATTCTGCAATGCCGATCGCGGGGCAAAAGCTGGCCTTTGTCATGGCCTCGTCCAACCATGGCACCATGATCGTCAACCGCTTCGACTATCGCATGGTCGGCCCTGACCGCGGCTACGGTGTCGGCTATCAGATCCTGGAAGCGGCGGCTTTCGATCCCGGCGAGGTCAAGATCGCGCTGGAATTGCTGGCCTTGCGGCGCAAGCACCATGGCGACGGCATCATCGCCATCGATTGCGGCGCCAATATCGGCGTGCACACGATCGAATGGGCGTCGGCCATGACCGGCTGGGGCTCGGTGATCGCGGTCGAGGCGCAGGAGCGGATCTACTATGCGCTGGCCGGCAACATCGCCATCAACAACTGCTTCAATGCGCTCGCCGTGCACGCGGCCGTGTCGTCGGAGCCGGGCACGATGCAGGTGCCGAACCCGAACTACTTTACTCCGTCGAGCTTCGGCAGCCTGGAGCTGCGCCCGCGCCCCAGCAACGAATTCATCGGCCAAGAGATTGACTACACCAACAACACGGTGCTCGTGCGCAAGATGACGCTGGACGAGCTCAATCTGCCGCGCGTCGATTTCATCAAGATCGACATCGAGGGCATGGAGATGGAGGCGCTCACCGGGGCGCGCGAGACGGTCAGGGCGCATCGCCCGATCCTGCTGATCGAGAAGATCAAGACGGATCTGCGCCAGCTCGAGCAATGGCTTGATGACAACGGCTACCGGTTGATGACGCTCGGCATCAACATTCTCGCCATTCACCAGAGCGATGCGTGCCTGAAGGAGATCAATGCAGCGCAAGGTGCCGGCCGGCAGCCACACGCGGCTTAAGGGAGGGCGGAGGTCTGGGTGAACTGCCGTAGAGTGGGCAAAAGCGCAAAGCGCCGTGCCCACGATCTCTCTCGGTCACAAACAAGGCGAGACTGTTCGCGCGGCGGCCTACCACCAATACGGCCAGCGCCATCCCTCATAGCGAATATAAGACGGCACGAACGGCGGGCCATAGGGATCGACGCGGTCGTCTTCGGGCCGATAGCGATAGCGTGGCACGACGTTGTAGTCCCACGGCGTCGGCCTGAGCACGGGTGCCGTCACGATGAGCCGCTCCTGGGGCGCGCGCACGACGACGGCCTTCCGCGGACGTGCCTCGGCAGCGGACGTGCCAAGCAACACCAGGGCCGTTCCGAGAGCGCAGGCGATTGTTTTGATCTGCATGTGTTGGCCTCCTTGCTGGAAGAGTGCAAAAGGACGCCCGGCAAGGCAAGCTAATTCCTCCGCTGAACCTTTTGGGCCGCCGGCCGTTCTCTGTGTCAATGGAGAACGAATACAATGATGTTTGATTTGCGGGCCATGGCGATCGCGGCAAGTTTCATTCTGGCGCCCATCGCGGTGGCGGCGGCCGAGGGTCCGCAGGATCAGCCTGCAAAGCCGGCCACGAGCGCGGCCGACCATGCCGGTCCGGCCCATCCGATCCGCGTTATCCTTGCGGCTCCCTGGGAGACAGCCCCGTCCTCGTCAGGCGCACAGGTCACGGTGCAGAAATAGTGCCGTAGGGTGGGCAAAGGCGCCCTTGCGCCGTGCCCACGGTCTCTCTCGGGTACAAGCAATGCGTGGGCATGCTTCCGCCTTCGCTCTGCGAGCTACGGCGGCCGCTTTGCCCGCCCTACGACACCGAGATCGCCGTTTTCGCGTTAACCCCCGCGACAGCTGTTGCCATCACCGCGCTTCCACGGGTTGCCCTGGATATCGGGCCTCTGTACCTTCTCGTTGCAGATGAGCTGATGTTGCATCCATGGATTGGCTGAAATGACCGTCGTTGAGGGCGTGGTTGCAGAGGAGGGATCCGGCCGGAACAAGGCGCCGAAAATGCCGCCCGGCGTGCTGGTCGAAGGCCCTGTCGTCGACGCCAAGTTTCGCGATTCCTACATCTCGTTCGCCCTGATGATCGCGGGCTCGATCGGGGCGCTGATCTGGGCTTTCACCTACGGCCTTGGACGCGTGGAGATCTCGGTCTTCCTCGGCATGTTCATGCTGACGACGATGGGAATCGGCTTCATGCATCGCTACTTCGTCCACCGCAGCTATCGCTGCGGTCCTGTGATGCGGACGATCCTGGCTGCGATTGCCACAATGGCGGTGCAGGGCTCGATCCTGAAATGGGTGAGCAACCACCGGCGGCACCATCTTCACTCCGACAAGCCCGGCGACGTTCACAGCCCTTACTATGACGGCTTCGGCCACCGCATCGAAGGCTTCGCCAAGGGGATGGGGCATGCGCAGGGCGGCTGGGTGTGGGACCAGGCAACCACCGATGCCGAATACTACGCAAGGGATATCCTGGCCGATCCTATCGCGATGTTCTTCACCAGGACGCGCTGGTACTGGTACGCGCTGTCGGCGCTGATCATTCCCGGCGGCATCGGCTATGCGGCCGGCGGCGTGCACACGATGATCGGCTGCGTGCTGTTCTCCGGCCTGTTCCGCAGCTACATGATGACGATGGCGACCTCGCTGGTGAATTCGGTCTGCCACAGCGACGGCCGCTGGGGCTATCGCCGCTACGAGCTCGACGACGGCACCACCAACGAACTGGTCACGACGCTCATCACCTTCGGCGAGGGCCTTCACAACAACCATCACCGCTTTCCGCGCGATGCGTATCTCTCGCACGCCTGGTACGAAATCGACATCAACGGGCTGATCATTTTGGGATTGGGGAAGCTCGGGCTGGTGACCGATATTTTCATTCACCCGGAGAACGAGCGGCGGCGGGACTGAGCGGGTGGCCGGCAATCAATAGCGGCCGCCGCTGCCTTTTTGCTGCGTGATCCAGTCCGACAATGTTTTCGGGGACGATTTCGCAGGCCGGCCCGGTGATGCCTTCGGATTGTCGCGGACGCCTTTCGTCGGACGGGTACGCGGCACTTCGGTTGCGTTGACGCCCCTCAAGACAGCCGTCGATGCCTCTGCGGCTTCCTTCTCGAGGCGCAACTGTTTCAATCGCGCCATCTTGATGCGCTCTGCCTCGACCTCGGGCCCCTCGGACAGGAACTTTCTGTGCTGCGCAAGCTCGGCCGGAACCACGACACCGAGAATGGTGGTCTCGCCGAGCGCCTTGCAGGCTTCGAGCCGCTGCAATCCCTCGACCAGGACGAGGCGGTCTCCCTCGGTTCGGACGGAGATGGGGGCCTGTTGCCCGATGTCCAACATGCTTTCCGCGATCTCTTCCACGATCTCGGGCTTGATGTCCTTCTTTCTCTTCGTCGGAACGAAGATTTTCTCGATCGGGAAGCTTTCCGGCTTGGACATCGCTTGTCCTCCGCGTCTAACCGGTTCCGTTGCAAACCCGGTGGGGTGGGAAGTGTAGGGGTGAAAGGCGCGGTCGCAAAGGTATTTCGGGCGGCGTGGCTGGGGGACTAAGGATCGAGCGGACCTGGCTGATTTGGGAGCCGGCTGCGCAGCAAGTTCACCAGCTCGGCGATCTTGAATGGTTTGGTCAGGATGTAGTCGAATCCGACGCGCTTCATGTTGTTCATGTTGGCTTGCATAGCATCCGCAGTCAGCGCGACGACCGGAATGTGCGCGGTGGAAGGATCTTCGCGCAGGCTCTGCAGAACGTCGAATCCCTTGCCGTCGGACAGGTGAATGTCAGTGATGACGAGATCGGGCTTCACCGATCGCGCAATGGCGATCCCGTCCTTGACGGTCTGCGCATCGAGCAAGCGGATGCCTCCCGCATTTTCGACGACGCCACGCATCAATTCGAGATTCGGGATCTTGTCCTCGATATAGAGAACCGTATTCCGCGCAAGTGGGGTGGCTGCAGGCAATGGCGTCGCAACCTTCGCTGACGTCGTGGCGCCCTCATCGGCGGCCGGCAGGTCGACCCAGAATTTGCTGCCTTCTCCTTCGGTGCTATCGAAGTCGATGCGACCGTTCATTGCCAGCACCAGCCGGCGAGTGAGAGCAAGACCGATGCCGGTCCCCTCGACCTGGGTGAGTTCGGCGCCGAGGCGATTGAACGGCTGGAAAATCTGGTCGCGAAGCGCCGGACGGATGCCCGGTCCGGTATCCCGGACGATGAAGCGGACCATGCTGCCGACCGGGATCGCCGACAGCTGAACCCAGCCGCCCGGGATGTTGTACTTGATGGCGTTGCTTCCGAGATTGAGCAGGACCTGGATCAGACGGGTCCGGTCGGCGGTGACGAGCGGAAGGTTTGCCGAGGTGTCCACCGTGAAGACAATGCCGCGCTTGCGGGCCTGGAGCTCCAGCGTGCGGCTCGCTTCGGTCATGATTTCCAGGCAATCGAGCGTCTCGAGGTCGAGCTTGACGTGTCCGGCCTCGAGGCGGGCCATGTCCAATATATCATTGATGACATTTTCGAGATGCTCGCTCGCCGTCATGATGTTCTCCGTGTAACGAATCCGGCGATCGCGCGCGAGCGCATCTCCCGCCCCGTGCAGCAATTGGGCGAAGCCGGAAATGGCGCCGAGTGGCGTTCGCAACTCGTGGCTCATCGACGCCAGAAATTCCGATTTCGCGCGATTGGCTTGTTCGGCCACCTGCTTTGCGACCACTGCCTCGCGCGTCTCCGCTTCTCTCTGGAGGCGTTCGCGCTCGCGCAGCGCAATCAGGTGCGAGGCTCTGACCAGCGCCTGGCCGACCTCGTCGATCTCGATGATGTCGGTGACGGGAATCGACGGCAGTCCCGGTGACCCCAGTGCAAGGGCCGGGGCGCTGAGCCTCCTGATCGAACGGCTGATGCGGGCACCGAAGATCGCGGCCGCGAGGCAGCCCATCGCAAGCATGGTGCCGGCAATTGCAGCGTTGAACGCGATCGATTGCCGGGCATCCGCAGTCAGATCGGCGAGCGGTATGCCCATGCCGACCGTCCAGCCGGATCGGGGGGAGCGGCTGAAGCTGCTGAAAATCGGGATGCCTTCGACCGTCGTGGTTTCGATGCTGGCCTCGGCGACTTCCGTGAAGCGCCGGACGAATTCAGCCGCGCCCTTCTTGCCGATGAACTGGTCCGGGGCATGCGTGCGCGCGACGATGATGCCGGTGCCATCGAAAATCGCAGCGACCCAGCTCGGCGGAATATTCTGCCTGCGCAGGATCCCGCTCAGGCGATCGGGGGTGATGCCCATGGCCAGCGTGTAGATGATCTTGCCGTTCGCGAGCACCGGCACCTCGACCACGAACACCCAATTGTCGACGACGGGACCGAGGAAAAGATCGGAAACGACGGGTTCGCCGGTTTCGAGGATCCGCCGCACGACGTCGGGCTGTCCATGCCGGGGCAGGGGAGCGCCAAACGGCCGCAGCGTATTGAGGACCTGCTGCGCCGCGGGATCGGTGAGGACGATGTTGGTGCCGGTCAGAACGGTCAGCGCCTCGCGCGCCTGGCCATAGAAGCCCTCGAGGTTGCCGGAGGAGAGATGAGGCGATGTTGCGAGCGCCTGCAGCGCGGATTGCACCCCGTACAACTCGGCATCGACGGCCTGGATCAGCGCGCGGGTGGTGGCAACCGTGCTCTGACCGACAGAAGCGGTATTTTGCCGGTAGGAATGCACGATCATGAAGCCCGCCGCCAGCGTCACTGGCAGAACGCAGGCGATGACCAGGCAGATCAGCCAGAAGCGAATGGTCCTCTGATGCCACATGACGCTCTCGCGCCGGCGCGCAACGATGCAACGTCGTTGCGCGCCGGTGGTCCCACTTGGGAGATTCGACCGTCACTGACGATCGAAACAGAGTTGTCATGACCGTTAGCGACTCACTGGGTCTTGATCCAGCGCAAGATATGTCCGATCGGTCGGAAAGAGTGCTACGAGCGCCAGCGTCCGCGCGCGGCAATCCTCGGGGGATCAACCGTGCGCGACACAACCATTGCGATAGATCGCAGCGCGCAGCGTGGATTGAGCTCTTTGCGAAACCCATCATCTCTCGCCCACGCCCCCAAAAGTCAGACCGCAGATGTGAATTACGCCACAGACGGCGGCCATCCAGTCTGCTTATCTGTCGCCATCACGCCTCTCATGCGCGCGCTTGGCATTGCGCATCGGGCGCCATCGCATTTCGAAACTGTTGGGTGATCGCTATGGGCGTTTTTCATCGCACAGCCATGCTTTGCAGCTGGTTCATCGAGTCCACCATGAGCGGGTGTACCGAGAGATTTCGCGTGCGCTGAACAAGCGCACAGAGAGTTTCCCGAGGCCCCGCCGGTGACGGACGGGGCCTTTTCATGTTCGCAATCTGCCCATTCCGGATCGGCGGCGCCTTCGCGAGAAGGAGGCAGGGTCATGTGGAAGTATGTTGGACCCGATTTCGCTTTCGACGTGGTGAAAGGAATGGTCGCCGGAATAGCCTCAATGGCCTTTCAGGTCGTGGCGCCGCGAACCTTTCGTGCCGCAAAGCAGTTTCGCGCGCGCTGGGCTGCGAGGAGGGCGGCGAGGCGGGCCGCGAGGCAGGCGCGTCGAGATGCGGTGGCGGATGACGAGCGGTGAGGGGCTGATGGTCCGGATGGAGCGCGTAGGGTGAGTTGGGCGTAGCGAATCCCATCAACAGTCGGGGTGGCGTGATGGGTTTCGCAATGGCTCAAGCCATCCTTCGGGCTTTTGCCCGAGAGAGGTTCACCTATGCTGCATGTTCCGGGGATCGCGTCACGTCGCCACGTCCGGCAAGGAGGCCTGCAACGGATATGTCCTCGTCAAGCGCTTCCCAATGCAAACCGACGCGGCTGAGTTCGACCTGCTCGCGTTCGGCGGGCGTCGCATGCAGCAGACGCGGAAACCATGCGAGCGGTATGCCGAGTGTCCGGCCGTCGGACAGTTCGACCCACATCGTGTGCTCGTCGAAGCGAACGCTAGTTGCCGAAATGGTCATGCCAAGCCTTCAGAAGAAGATCGCGGTTGTCTTCTACCACGCGCAGGATATTCGAAAGTTCCCGCGGATTGAAGCCATAACTGTCGGCGATTGATATGGCGGGCTCAAGCCAGATCTTGGCGTCCCGGCCGCCGCCTTTGACGTGGACATGCGGCGGCTCGGGTGGCTGGCCTTCGTTGGAGAAGAAGTAGTAGCGCAAGCCGCCCTGGCGCAATGCAACTGGCATCTTGGCCTCCGGGCGGCTTGCGCTATTGGTCTTAGCTGCACCCCGTCGTGCTGCCGCACGTATCGCACTTCATGCAGGTGCCATTCCGCACCAGCGTGAAGTTGCCGCACTCTGAGCACATCTCGCCCTCGTAGCCCTTGGCCTTGGCTTCCGCGCGGCGCTCGGCCTTGCTGGGAGCCGCGACCGTTGCGGCGCTGCCGGCCTTGCTCCACTGGAGCGCCTCGAGCTTCTCGGTTGGCGAGAGGTCGTGGGCCACTTCCTGCTTCAGCGCGACTGCGCCTTCGAGGACATCGCCGACCCGCGCGCTCGCGCCGTGTGAGGCCAGCGCCGTGACCTTGCTGCCGCCTGACGGAGCGTTGTCGCTGCCGGAGACGACCGCAGCCGAGCCGCCGCGCATCACCACAAGATTGTCGGTGCGGGAGCGGGTGAGGCCGCGCGACACCAGCTTGGAGGCGTGGTGGCCCGTGTTCTCATCAGGCTCCTTGCCTTCCTCGACGCCCTTGCCGAGCGCGTCGAAATTCGACTCGGTCGGATCGACATGGGCGAGATCGAAGCGCGACATGTAGCTCACCGCCAGTTCGCGGAAGACGTAGTCGAGGATCGAGGTCGCGTACTTGATGCTGTCGTTGCCCTGCACGGGGCCCGCCGGCTCGAAGCGGGTGAAGGTGAAGGCGTCGACATATTCGTCCAGCGGCACGCCGTATTGCAGACCGAGGGAGACCGCGATCGCAAAATTGTTGATGAAGGAGCGGAGCGCTGCGCCTTCCTTGTGCATGTCAATGAAGATCTCGCCGAGACGGCCGTCGTCATATTCGCCGGTGCGCAAATACACCTTGTGGCCGCCGACGACCGCCTTCTGGGTGTAGCCCTTGCGACGATCCGGCATCTTCTCGCGCTCGCGCATCACGATGATGCGCTCGACCAGCTTCTCGACGACCTTCTCCGCAACTTGCGCGGTGCGCGCCGCCATCGGCTTCTCGTGCAGCATCTCGACTGCATCGTCCTCGTCCTCGTCATCGCTGATGAGCTGCGAGTTGAGCGGCTGGCTGAGCTTGGAGCCGTCGCGATAGAGCGCGTTGGCCTTCAGCGCGAGCTTCCACGACAGCATGTAGGCGGACTTGCAGTCCTCCACCGTGGCGTCGTTCGGCATGTTGATGGTCTTGGAGATCGCACCCGAGATGAAGGGCTGGGCAGCGGCCATCATGCGGATGTGGCTCTCGACCGACAGGTAACGCTTGCCGATCTTGCCGCAGGGATTGGCGCAGTCGAACACCGGATAGTGCTCGGCCTTGAGGTGGGGGGCACCTTCCACCGTCATCGCGCCGCAGATGTGGACGTTGGCCGCCTCGATCTCGCGCTTGGTGAAGCCGACGGCCTGGAGCAGGTCGAAGCCCGGAGCCGCAATGGCTTCAGCGCCGATGCCGAGCTGGTCGCGGATGAAATCTTCGCCAAAGGTCCACTTGTTGAAGGCGAACTTGATGTCGAAGGCGGTCGGCAGCGCCTTCTCGACCTTGGCGATGGCTTCATCGGTAAAGCCTTTGGCCTTAAGGGTCGAGGCGTTGATGCCGGGCGCGTTGGAGAGCGAGCCGTGGCCGACGGCGTAGGCTTCGATCTCCGCGATCTCGCTCTCGCGATAGCCGAGCGCGCGCAGCGCCGCGGGGACCGCGCGGTTGATGATCTTGAAGTAGCCGCCGCCGGCGAGCTTCTTGAACTTCACCAGCGCGAAATCAGGCTCGATGCCGGTGGTGTCGCAGTCCATGACGAGGCCAATCGTGCCCGTGGGCGCGATGACCGTGGTCTGGGCGTTGCGATAGCCATGCTTTTCGCCAAGCTCGAGCGCCGCATCCCAGGCCGCCTGCGCGTGGGCAACGAGGTCGGCTTGCGGGCAGGAGACGAGGTCGAGCGGGACCGGGTTGACGCTGAGCGCCTCATAGCCGTTGGATTGGCCATGGGCAGCGCGGCGGTGGTTGCGGATCACGCGCAGCATGTGCGCGGCGTTCTTCTTGTAGCCGGGGAAGGTGCCGAGCTCGGCCGCGATCTCGGCCGAGGTCTTGTAGGTGATGCCGGTCATCACAGCGGTCAGCGCGCCGCAGAGCGCACGGCCTTCCTTGCTGTCATAGGACAGGCCCATGGTCATCAAGAGGCCGCCGATATTGGCGTAGCCGAGGCCGAGCGTGCGGAACTCGTAGGAGAGCTCGGCGATCGCCTTCGACGGGAACTGCGCCATCATCACGGAGATTTCGAGCACGATGGTCCAGAGCTGGCAGAGGTGCTCGTAACCCCCAACGTCGAACTGCTTGGTCTCGGTGTTGTAGAAGGTCAGCAGGTTGGCCGAGGCCAGGTTGCAGGCGGTGTCATCCAGGAACATGTACTCGGAGCACGGGTTCGACGCGCGGATGTCGCCGGACGCCTTGCAGGTGTGCCAGTCGTTCATGGTGGTGTTGAAGTGCAGGCCCGGGTCGGCCGACGCCCAGGCGGCGTAGCCGATCTTCTCCCAGAGGTCGCGCGCCTTCAGCGTCTTCGTCACCTTCTTGGAGGTGCGGGCGTTCAGATTCCAGTCGCCGTCGGTCTCGACAGCGCGGAGGAAGTCGTCCCGGAGCGAGACCGAGTTGTTGGAGTTCTGGCCGGAGACCGTGAGATAGGCTTCGCTGTCCCAGTCGGTGTCGTAGGTGTCGAACTGGATGTCCTTGTAGCCTTGCTTCGCAAACTGGATCACACGCTTGATGTAGTTGTCAGGCACGAGGCTGCGGCGCGCGAGCTTGATCTCGCGGCGGAGCGCTGGGTTCTTCTCGGGGTCGAAGCAATCGTCGCCCGAGCCTTCGCAGTTCACGCAGGCCTTCAGCACCGCTTTCAGATGCTTCTGGTTGATCTTGGAGCCGGTGACGAGGGCGGCGACCTTCTGCTCCTCCTTCACCTTCCAGTCGATATAGGTCTCGATATCGGGGTGATCGACGTCGACGACGACCATCTTGGCCGCGCGGCGCGTGGTGCCGCCCGACTTGATCGCGCCGGCAGCGCGGTCGCCGATCTTGAGGAAGCTCATCAGGCCGGACGAGCGGCCGCCGCCGGACAGCTTCTCGCCTTCGCCGCGCAGGCGGGAGAAGTTGGAACCGGTGCCGGAGCCGTATTTGAACAGGCGGGCTTCGCGGACCCAGAGATCCATGATGCCGCCCTCGTTGACGAGGTCGTCACCGACGCCCTGGATGAAGCAGGCGTGCGGCTGCGGATGCTCATAGGCCGACTTGGACTTGGTCAGCTTGCCGGTGAAGGGGTCGACGTAATAGTGGCCCTGGCCGGGGCCGTCGATGCCATAGGCCCAATGAAGACCGGTGTTGAACCATTGCGGCGAGTTCGGCGCGACCATCTGCATGGCGAGCATGTAGCGGAGCTCGTCATAGAACGCCTGCGCGTCCTCGTCGGAGGAGAAATACTTGCCCTTCCAGCCCCAATAGGTCCAGCAGCCGGCAAGGCGGTCGAACACCTGCTTTGACGAGAGCTCGCTGACATAGCGCTCCTTCTCAGGCAGAGCGGCCAGCGCCTCGGTGTCGGGCACGGAGCGCCACAGGAAGGAGGGGACGGATTCCTCCTCGACCTTCTTCAGGCGCGCGGCAACGCCGGCCTTGCGAAAGTACTTCTGGGCGAGCACGTCGGAGGCGACCTGCGACCATTCGGCCGGGACCTCGACGCCGTCCATTTTGAACACGACCGAGCCGTCGGGATTCCTGATCTCCGACGTGGTCAGGCGGAATTCGATTCCCGCATAAGGTGACTGTCCCGAAGTGGTGTGGCGCCGCTCAATCCGCATGGTCTTGCCCCGTCCTTATCTTTGACCGGATACGCCCCTCGTTGAAGGCGTCCGGGTCGACATTTCGTTTCGCGTTTCCTTCAGGGCCTTGTCAGGCCCTTGAGCACCGCAGTTCAGCCGGTGGATCCGGCCCAGTTTCTCCCGACGTGATTGATCGATGCGCGCACCGATCATCCGCCGGCATGTCCAGACACATCCGCCCCCAAGGGGATGAGCCCGACATGCGTTCAAACGCCCCACAACGTCACAACGCCACTAGATGCCATCCGAGCCTGTTGCCGGCCCGTTCTGGCGCCCGAAAAATCCGCCTGCCGAGGGCAGACAAGCCCTCATCCCGCTGCCTTCGTCTGGCCTGGCGGAGTGCAGTTATGCGGACCCTTTGGGGGAGTGCCGGCGGGACGCAAACTCACTCGCGCCGAACGGTCCGAAAGCTAGGACTCTCCAAAGCGCCCGTCAAGAACTAGTGCGAGTTCCTGAATCAAATACTAAATATGGTGGATTGCGGGGGATAACAGGGGGCAATGCCCGCACCTGTCTGGACCCAAGTATCAGTGAGTCCTCAGGGATTCCCAACCGAAAAAATTTGCATCCCGTGATGATCCGGACCCTTCATCCCGCTGTTCACAGGGCAGGTATATTTTTGGCCGATGGGATTGCGTCAGGCAGACTCACGTAATGGTACGGAAGCTGAGGGCAGGCATGCCCCCCGAGGTGGTGGTCGGCCGCACGAATCCGCGCCAAGCTGACCTCTGATTTTGCCGGACTGCCCCCATGCTTGATTCGACTCGCCCGGTGATGCGGCCACGCATCGCTCCGGCCGGCCTGATGTTCCTCGCCATCACCTCGATCGGCTGGGGATTCAATTGGCCGGTCACCAAATTCCTGATCGGAGAGCTGCCGCCGCTCACCTTGCGGGGCGTCACCGGCGTGCTTGGGGCGATTCTGCTCGCCGCGCTGGCGCTGGTGCGCGGCGACAGTCTGAAGGTTGCCGTCGCGATCTGGCCGCGGCTGCTGACGGCGGCCGTCCTCAACGTCACCGGCTGGATGGTGCTGATGGGACTGGCGCTGCTCTGGCTGCCGGCCAGCGAGGCGGCGCTGATCGCCTACACCATGCCGGTCTGGGCCTCGCTGATCGCCTGGCCCGTGCTCGGCGAGCGGCCGACCGTGCTGCGCACGCTGGGCCTGGTGATGGCCTTTGCGGGCCTGGCCTCGATCATGGGCGGCAACGGCATTGCCGCCAGCGCCGAGAAGGCCCCTGGTATCATCATGGCGCTGTGCGGCGCGCTCGGCTTTGCCGTCGGCACGGTATTCTCGAAGAAATACCCGATCCACCTGCCGCCGGTCACGGCCGCCGCCTGGCAGATCGGCATCGGCTGCCTGCCGATCTCGATCGTGGGCCTTCTGGTCGAGACCTCGCATCTGGACAAGGTGACGCCGACAGGCTGGTGGCTGCTGATCTATTCGACCGTGGTGCAGTTCTGCATCGCCTATGTCAGCTGGTTCGCAGCACTCGCCCGCCTGCCGGCTTCGGTGGCGGCGATCGGGACGATGGCGGTGCCTGTCATCGGCGTCGTCGCATCCGCGATCGCGCTGCACGAGCCGCTCGGACCGGGCCAGATCGCTTCGCTGATCTTCACGCTGGCGGCCGTGGTGCTGGCGACGCGCTAGCCCGCCGGCATCCCGCTGCCGCCGCCCAGCGCCTTCCGGATCATCTCGGCGAGCTGGTTGCGACGATACGGCTTGGTCAGCAGCATCACGCCGTCATCGAGCTTGCCGTGATGGACGATGGCGTTATCGGTGTAGCCGGAGGTGTAGAGCACCCGCACACCCGGCCGGCGTTTTGCCACTTCGTCGGCGAGCTCGCGGCCGCTCATGCCGCCGGGAATGACGACGTCGGTGAAGAGCAGGTCGAAGGCCTGGCCGGCGTCGATCAACTGCAGCGCCGTCTTGCTGTCGGCGGCGGCGACGGTCTTGTAGCCGAGGCTCTGGAGCTGGGCGGTGACGAAGGTGCGCACCAGATTGTCGTCCTCGACGACAAAGATGGTCTCGGCGCCGCCTTCGGCCTGCGGCCCAATCGGGCTTGTTGCTTCCACTACGCCCTGGCCCGGCGGCAGATAGAGCTTGATCGTGGTGCCGTGGCCTTCCTCACTGTAGATCTTGATGTGGCCGCCTGACTGCTTGACGAAGCCGTAGACCATGGAGAGGCCGAGACCGGAGCCTTTGCCGACCTCCTTGGTGGTGAAGAACGGCTCGAACGCGTTGTCCTGCACGCTCTGCGGCATGCCGGTGCCGGTGTCGCTGACGGCGAGCATGACGTAGGGGCCGGGCGTGACGTCCGCATTGGCCTGCGCATAAGCCTCGTCCAGCACGACGTGATGGGTCTCGAGCAGCAGCTTGCCGCCGTTCGGCATGGCATCGCGGGCGTTGATCGCCATGTTCAGCACGGCATTGGTGAGGCGGGACGGATCGATGTGCGAGGTCATCGGTCCCTTTTCGAGCACGGTCTCGATCTGGATCTGCTCGCCGAGCGTCGGGCGCAGCAGTTTTGCGATGTCGGCAATGGCGGCGTTGATCTCGACGTCGCGCGGCTGCAGCGGCTGCTTGCGCGCGAAGGCCAGCAAGTGCTGGATCAGGTCGGCGCAGCGCGCGGCGGCATCGTCGATCAGGCGCGCGGTGCGCTGCAGCTCGGGCTGATCCTTCAGCCCCGCCACCAGCGTCTCGGTATTGCCCGAGATCACGGTCAGCATGTTGTTGAAGTCGTGCGCGACGCCGCCGGTCAGCTTGCCGATCGAGTCGAGCTTCTGCGACTGATACAGCTGCCGCTCGGTTTCACGCGAGGCGGTCGCGTCGTGATAGACCAGCACCGCGCCGGAAACGTTGCCTTGCCCGTCGCGCATCGGCCGGCCGCTGATCATCAGATGGCGCGTGCCGTTGCCGCTGTGCGGGCGGACGATCATCTCGAGCGCTTCGAACTCGTCGCCGCGCAGCACGCGCGCGGAAGGCAGCTCGTCGGATTTGAGCGGCGTGACGCCGTCGCCGTGGAAGACGTCGGACAGCACGCGCAGATTGCCAAGGCTCATGCCAGCCCGATGCAGCAGCATGCGCTCGGCCGCCGGATTGGACAGCAGCACGGTGCCTTCCTTGTCGATCACCAGCACGGCCTCCGCCATGCTGCGGAACGTGCTCTGCAGCACGTTGACCGACAGGCGCAGTTCGTCATGGGCGGTGACGAGGTGCTCGGTGCGTTCGGCAACGGCGGCCTCGAGCGCCACCTTGGCCGCCTGCGTCTGCTCGAGGGAGCTTTGAAGCTGCACGGTGGCACGCTGGCTCTCGCGCATCACCATCACGACCAGCAACAGGATCACCAGGGCGCCGGCGACGTCGATGCCGAGCAGCACGATGCTGGTGCGGCGGGAATCTTGCGATCGCGCGCTGAGCAACCGTTCTTCCCCCGAGCTCAGGCGGTCGAGGTTACCTATCACCGTGTCCATCAGGCTGCGGCCTTCGCCCTTGCCATTGAGCGCGGCAATGGCCGCCTCATCGTTCGCCGCGCGCATGCGCATCGCTTCGGCGGCGACTTCGACCCGGCGCAGCACCAGCGGCTCGGTGGCATCGAGCAGCGCGATCTGATCAGGATTGTCGCGCAAGCCGCGCTTGAGGTCGGCGAGGGCGGGCGCGATCTGGGCGTGCGCCGCCTGGAATTCGTCATTGAAGCTCGAGCTGCGGTAGATCTCGTACCCGCGCGCGGCGCTTTCGGCGTGGCGGATCAGGGCGCGGAGATCCGAGATCTTCTTCAGCACCTGGACGGTGTGGCTGACCCAGGCGGTGTCCGACCGCGACTTGACGTCGAGACCGATCGAGGCCGCGGTGATGAGCAGGAGAACGGCAAGTCCAGCACCGAGAATGACGCGCTGCGAGGGGATCAAGGGGCCTCTTTCTGGTCCTTCGGCGGCGCGCTCTCGCCGAGGCATTCCCGGATCGTGGTCAGCAGCGTTTCGGGCGTGAAGGGCTTGCGCAGGCAGCGCGCCGCGCCGAGCTCCAGCGCCATGCGCAGGAAGTCCGGGGAGGGCGAGGCGGACGAGGCGAAGGCGTAGCCCGACATGGCGATCAGCGGAATCGCCGGTGCGCGTTCGTGAAAGATGCGGATCGATTCAAAGCCGCGCATGTGCGGCATGAAGATATCGACCAGCATTACGTCAAACGGCTGCGCTTCCAGCGCAGCAAGCCCGGTTTCGCCGCCGTCAGTCAGCGTGACGTCGAAGCCCTGGCGCAGAAGGAGGACCTCGATGGTCGCGCCGACCATCGGATCGTCATCGACCACGAGAATACGCGGCATGACCTTTCCCAGTAGATCGAAGTCCCCACAGCGATTGGTGATATAGGCGAATCGTGTGCCGGGTCAATTTTGGATTGGGCCGAAATGGATATGCACGGAGCAATGCATAGCGCCTTTGCGAGTTCCTGATTATCCGCGGTCGGTGAGGCAGGCGAATTCCGTCGGATTTCAATGACAGGTTGAGGCAAATGCGCGCAATCGGCGAAGGCTGTCCCGTGAGATCGTCATTCGCCCAGCCTACGCGATCGATGGTGGTCGTCCTTGTTGCCCAGCAAATCAAGGGCGGCACCGATGATCCGGCGCCGCCCTTGAATGATGAGCGTCAGGTCGCCTTACGGGCAGGGATGGCGTAGGCCGTCATAGCCGAGATAGGTGCCCGAGGCCGGGTCATAGGACCGATAGCGCTGGGCGCAATAGGCCGACGAATCGCCTCCTGTATCGGGCACCACGGCGACGGACGCGCTGTCGTCATAATAGCCGTCGTCATAGTAGTTATCGCCGTAATACGGGCCGCCGCCATAATAGGCGTATGAGCCGAGGCCGCCGATTGCTGCGCCTGCCGCGAAGCCCGGCCAGAAGCCGCCACGGTGGTGCCAGCCGTTGCCATGCCAGTTGCCGCCGCCATTCCAATGTCCGCCTGATGCCGCGAAGTTGCGGCCACCGCCGTTGAATGCGACTCCGCCGTTCGGGCGCGCGGCCGCTGCGAAGCCACCGCCGCCCCCACCGAAGTGGGCGCCGCCGGAGAAGCCGCCCATGCGGGCACCGCCGCCACCGAAATGTGCTCCACCGCCGCCGCCGGCAAAATGACCGCCTCCACCACCGTGGCCACCATGGCCTTGGGCGAAGCTCGGTGTCGCCATCGGAAGGACCAGCGCCAGTGCTGCGGCAGCGCTCAAAACTCTCAGACTTCTCATGTTCAACTCCTTTTCCAGCAAGCAAACCCGCGGAAAGGGCCGTTGTTCCTGGGTTCACGCCGCTGTGCGCGTAATGTCCAGATTTTCACGCGGCGGCTGTACCTGGCATGAACCGATTGTGCGCGCTCTGCGGCAGCGGTGCGCGCCGGGGGCACCGCGCGTGGCGTAGAGCATGGCCGCACTGGGCGAACTGGACATTTGGCCGTCCGGATGGCATCAGGACCCCACGAAGCAGGGCCCTTGCCGCATGAAACAATTCTTCCTGAAGCTCTTCACCTGGTGGAACGGCCAGACCTTTGGCACCCAACTCTGGACCTCCAGGTTCGGGGAGCTGGTCGGCCAGGACGAGCAGGGCAACCGCTACTACCGCACCGCCGGCGGCAAGATCGATCCGACGCTCGGTTTCGAGCGGCGCTGGGTGATCTACAACGGCTATGCGGAAGCAAGCCGGATCCCGACAGGCTGGCACGGCTGGATGCATCACGTCGTCGACACCCCGCCGACCGAGGAGAACTACCAGCCGCGTGAATGGCAGAAGCCGCACCAGCCGAATCCGACAGGTACGGCCAAGGCCTACCGTCCGGCTGGATCGACGCTCGCCAGCGGCAAGCGCCCGAAGGCGACCGGCGACTACCAGCCCTGGACGCCCAGCTAGCTCAGGCCATCTCCATCTCCGGATTGGATGCACTCGCATCCTGACGACATCGCTGTGGACAACGGGATCAGCGGGGATGCCGGCTGACGGGCCGTTGCGTCCGCAGGTGCGATGCGGCTCAATGAACCCATCTTACGGAGATGGGAGACCATCGCGTTCGGTTCGGGCAACAGTTCGCGACTGTCCCGAAATGCAGCGGCCGCCGAGGAAGGACTCGATCGGGAGATAGGCCCCCGGTTTGGAAGCTCCGACATCGCCCGATGAGAATGTGCGCCGCCGTGAGACAGGAAAGGCCGCTTGGGAAACCAGGCGGCCTTTTTCTGTTGGGCGCTCGCAATGACGACGTGATGCAGCTGTGCGCCGAAACTCCAGTCGCGTGCCCCGGACGCAGCGAAGCGCTTCTTCAGCGGTGCAGCGTTGCACGCTGCACCGCGTCCGTGACACGAGAGCCGCGTTTACACCAACCGCTCAGCCGCCCGCTTGGCGGCATCGAGGCGGCGCGCCTGGAACGGCGCGACGCGCTCCTTCATCAGCGCAAGGACCTCGGCCGGGGCCGTATCCGGCGAGCCGGCATTGAAGGGCGGAGCGGGATTGTATTCGAGGCGGAGCTGGATGGCCTCGGCGGTGGTGCGGTCGACCAGCAGGGACACCAGCGTGAGCGCGAAATCGATTCCCGCGGTGACGCCGCCGCCGGTGACGCGGTTGCGATCGACGCAGACGCGCGTCTTCGTCGGTGTCGCGCCGAACAGCGCCAGCATCTCCATCGCGCTCCAATGAGTGGCGGCGTTGTAGCCTTTGAGAAGCCCGGCCGCGCCCAGCACCAGCGATCCCGTGCACACCGAGGTGACGAATTTGGCGCTGGAAGCCTGCCTGCGCACGAAGTCGAGAGTTTCCTCGTCGTTGAGGAGAGCATCGGTCCCGAAGCCGCCGGGGATGCAGATCACATCCAGTTGCGGGCAGTCGGCGAAGGTGATGGTCGGCGTCAGCATCAGCACGGAATCGCTCGGCACCGGATCCAGCGTCTTCCAGATCAGGTGCACGGTCGCGCCGGGGACAGATGAAAACACCTGCAGTGGCCCGGTGAAGTCGAGCTGGGTGACGCGCGGAAACACCAGAAGACCGATCTGGAGCGATGCCGACATGAGAGCCTCCGAAGAAGAGCTTGACGGGCGCAAGATGGCATGCTGCCCTCCTGTCCAAAATGGCGTATTTCCCTCGCTTTCGGACATAACCATGATCGGCATCCTGATCTTCCCGGATTTCCAGCTGCTCGATGCGGCAGGTCCCATCTCGGTGTTCGAGATCGCGGCGCGCGCCAGTGGAAAGCCGCTTGCGCTGCGGGTGCTGGCGCTGAACGCCGGCGCCGTGCGCTCGTCCTCCGGCGTCGAGATGATGGCGCGCGATTTCAAATCGGCGAACGCGATCACGACGCTGGTCGTGGCCGGCGGCGCCGGCGTGTCGGCGCCGGCGCGATGTCCTGTGACCCTCGCTTTCGTGCAGCGGCTGGCCAGGCGCGGCGTGCGGATCGCCAGCGTCTGCTCGGGCGCCTATGTGCTGGCGGAAGCCGGCCTGCTCGACGGCCGCCGCGCCACCACGCATTGGGGCCGCACCCGCGAATTCGTCGCGCGCTATCCCAAGGTGAAGTTCGAGCCGGACCAGATCTTCACCCGTGACGGCAATGTGTGGACGTCGGCGGGTATCAGCGCCGGCATCGATCTCGCGCTGGCGATGGTCACCGAGGATCATGGCGAGGAGATCGCGCAGGCGACCGCGCGCCAGCTCGTGCTCTATCATCGCCGCAGCGGCGGCCAGTCGCAGTTCTCATCGCTCCTGGAATTGAAGACGCCGAACGGCCGTTTCGGCGCATTGCTCTCCTGGGCTCGCGAAAATCTCGATGCGCCGCTCACCGTGGAGAATCTCGCCGATCGCGCCGGCATGAGCGCGCGGCATTTCGCCCGCGCCTTTGCCGCGGAGACCGGCACGACACCTTCGAAGGCGATCGAGCGGTTGCGGATCGAGGTCGCGCGCGAGCGCGTGCAGTCCTCGCGCGAGGCGATCGAGCGCGTGGCGGAGACGACCGGCTTCGGCGATCCCGAGCGCATGCGCCGCGCCTTCATCCGCGCCTTCGGCCAGCCGCCGCAGGCGCTGCGGCGCGCGGCGCGGGCGGGGTAAGGGGCATCGCATCATGTGGACGAAATCGATCGGCTTGGTCTTGTTCGTCACACTTGCGATGACTGCATTTTGCCTTGGGCAAGTCGCGAGGCGGCGCTTTCCAAGAACCTACAATACTATCGACAAAGCCCTGTCCGGCGTCGAACTGGTGTTTATGGTCGTCGTGTTTTTCGGACTATTTTACTTCGCGCGCTGAAGGTCACGGCCGGGCCTCCAGCTTTTCGGCCACAACCGCGGGGGCTGAGATGTCCGTCCGCGTCAGCCGCCGCGCGATCGGCGTCAGCAAGTACGGCGACAGGTGGATCGGAAACTGCGTCATCGCGAAATAGAGCCAGGTCGTCGGCGGCAGCGCGCCTGATGTCGCCGCCAGCATCAGGCCGAGATTGCGCTGTGACACCATCAGGCCGAGCGCCAACGCGCGCTCAGTGCCAATGCGGCGGAACAGCACCGTCGTGACCGCGAGCAGCGTGAAATAGATCGCGAAGGACAGGGCTGCGAGGCTGATGGTGAAGACCGGTTGTGCCATCAGATCGCCGACGACGTCGCCCATGATCGCTGACGCGAAGACGAAGAGGATGATGATGTTGAAGCCGTCGATCGGCTGCTTGTGGCGCTGGATCGCCTCCGTGCCGAACAGCCGGCGGATGATCGTCGCTGCCAGCAGCGATGCTGCGAGGACGCCGAGTAATTTCAGTCCGAGCGTGAGCGGGGAGATGCTGAGCATGCCACCGAGAAACAGGCTTGCAAACAGCGAGGCGGTGAACGGCACGATCGCGGTTGCGGTCACCAGCGTGACCAGCACCAGCGTCGCGTCGAGGCCCATCAGGGCTGCGAGCGCCGGAGAGGCCATCATCGGCGAGGCCATGCTCTGCAGCATCAGCGCCAGCGCCAGGCCGGGCGCGCGGTCGGTGAGACCGGTTGCGTGTGCGACGAGGCCAACGATGACAGGCACGCCGATCGTGGTCCAGGCGGTGGCCGTCGCCACCAGCGCCGGCCGGCGCAGATGGCCATAGAGCGCCGTGAGATCGACCCGCATGAAGGAAATGCAGAGCAGGACGAGGATTGCCTCGGTGACGTAGGGACGCAGCAACGCGCCGAGCGGCGGCACGGCTGCGGCGATGAACACGATTGCAGCGACGGCGCGCGTACCCTGACTGCCGAGCCAGCTCAGGCTGCGCAGCGGAAGGGTGAAGATGGATCGAAGCGCTGAAGACATCAGGATGATGGCTTTGTCAGCCCAATGTCTTCAACCATGCGCCGATCTCGCTCACGGCAACATTGGCCTGTTGCAGCAATTTGCCCATGGTGAAGAAGCCGTGGAACTGGCCGGGGAAGTGCCTGGTGGTCACGGGCACGCCGGCCTGCTTCAGGCGCGCGGCGTATTCGTCGCCTTCGTCGCGCAGGGGATCGGCACCGGCGGTGAGCACATAGGCCGGCGGCAGGCCGGCAAGGTTTTCGGCGCGCGCAGGCGAGGCGCGCCAGTCATGGATGTCGGCGGCCCCGTTGAGATAATGGTCGCGGAACCAGCGGATCACCGAATGCGTCAGCAGCACGCTGGTCTCGGGCTCGCTGTGCGAGCCGTGCGTCATGGCGAAGTCGACGGCGGGATAGATCAGCACCTGGCCCGCGAGCTTGGGGCCGTTGCCGTCGCGCGCGGCCAGCGCGACGACGGCTGCGAGATTGCCGCCGGCGCTGTCGCCGCCGATCGAAAGCCGCGCTGGGTCGATGTCGAGCTCGCGCGCATTCGCGGCGATCCATTTGGTCGCGGCAACCGCATCATCGGCGGCGGCCGGAAATTTATGCTCGGGCGCGAGGCGGTAGTCGATCGCGATCACGATCAGCGCGCCTGCATCAGCAAGCTGCCGGCAGGCCACGTCGTGGCTGTCGAGGTCGCCGATCACCCAGCCGCCGCCATGGAAGAACACCAGCGCGGGCGCCAGGCCGTTCTGGAGCCGCGGCTGCTTCGGGACGTAGATGCGTGCGGGGATCGTGCCATGGGGAGCCGGGATCGACAGCGGCGCGACGCGGGCCAGCTCGGGCGGCTCGGGATTGGTGACCAGGCGGGCCTGGAGGTAATAGGCGCGCGCCTCTGCTGCGGTCAGCGTCTCGTAGGCGGGGCGGCCGGCGTCCTGGAACGCTTTGTAGACGGCGGCGGCATCGGGATCGAGCACGATGGGCATGGGGGAACCTGAGGTTTCTGGTTATCGTTGGACGTCGTTTCCGGGACGATGCCCGCTTCGGCCCCGGGGAGAGGCCTCCAACTATCCCATCGGTGGACCGGGATGGCCAGCCGGCGGCGGGCGGGGCAGGAATGCCGCCCTTTCCCCGCCGTATTCGCCGTGTTAACCGGTTGGCCTGCGAGCGGCGGTATCCCCTGTAGAATGTCCAACAAGCCCGATTCGCTGTTGAAGCCGCGCGAGATGTTCAAAACCTTTACCCTGACAGGCCTTGCGGCGCTGCTGGCTGCCACCGCGCTGACGGTTGCAACGCCGGTGCAGGCGCAGATCGGCACGATCTTCTCCGATCCGCCGCCGCTGCGGCCGCCGGGGACCATTCCCCGTGGCGGGCAGCCGCAACCGGCGCCGACCCCCGACGACGACGAAGAGGTGCCCGAGCTGCCGCCGCAGGGCCGCGTGCTGCCGTCGCGCCCGATGCCGCGCCAGGGCAATGCCATGCCCGGACCAGTCGAGACCCAGCCGCTGGCGCCGCCGCCGGGCACGACCGTTGCGCCCCAGAACCAGCCGCCGGCCGTGGCGGTCGCTCCCCCTGGCGGACCTGCCCAGCCGGGCGCGGCTCCCGGCCAGCGCCAACCGCAGCAGAAGGGCGCGACCCAGCAGGGCGCCGTGCCGCAGGCGCCGGCGAGCCTGCAGCCGGGCGACGAGGTCGTCACCGAGCCGCCGGCCCAGAAGATCGTGAACAAGAAGGCGACCTTCTCCGGCCTCGACAAGATCACCGGGCGCATCATCAATTTCGACGAGGATATCGGCGAGACCGTGCAGTTCGGCGCGCTGCGGGTGAAGACGGATGCCTGCTACACACGGCCCGCGACCGAAGCCGCCAACACCGATGCGTTCGTCGAGGTCGACGAGATCACCTTGCAGGGCGAGGTGAAGCGAATTTTCTCCGGCTGGATGTATGCTGCGAGCCCCGGCCTGCACGGCGTCGAGCACCCGATCTACGACATCTGGCTGACCGACTGCAAAGAGCCGCAGCAGACCATTGCGACCGCGGCGCCTGATCCCGCGACCAAGCCGGCCGCGCCGCCGCCTCCGCCTGCCGCGCAGAAGAGGTCCGCGCCCAAGCAGGCCGTGCAGCAGCGTCCACCGCAGCCTCTGCCACCGCCGCAGCCAGCCCCGCCGCCACCTCCGCCGCCGGAGCAGCGGCCTGGCCTGTTCGGTATTCCCGGGTTTGGCAGCCGGTAGGGCTGATTTACTGCCGCGAGGCGATGATCTCGAGTGCGCGCGCGCCCGGGATCGCAGCACCGCCAGACAGTCTCAGGAAATCGCCGGGCTCGCCGGCGAGCGCCTTGTCGAGCAGCGCGGTGTAGCGCCGCCGCGAGATTTCGACCGCACCAAAACTCTTCAGATGCTCGGTGACATATTGCGTGTCGAGCAGTTCGAAGCCGCCATGGATCAGCCGCGCGACCAGATGCACCAGCGCGACCTTGGAGGCATCGCGCGCTGTGTGGAACATGCTCTCGCCGAAGAAGGCGCGCCCCAGGCTCACGCCATAGAGACCGCCGACGAGATCGTCGCCCTGCCAGGCCTCGACGCTGTGGCAATGGCCGAGCTCGTAGAGGCCGCCATAGAGGTCGCGGATGCGCTTGTTGATCCAGGTGTCCTCGCGGCCCGCTTGCGGCGCGGCGCAGCCGGCGATGGTTGCCTTGAACGCGGTGTTGACGGTGACGCGGAACGCATCCGAGCGCACGGTGCGCGCCAGGCGCGAGGCGACGCGAAACCCATCGAGCGGGATCACGCCGCGCATTTCCGGCTCGACCCAGAACAGGGTCGGATCCTCGGCGCTCTCGGCCATCGGAAAGATGCCGCAGGCATAGGCCCGCAGCAGCACGGCCGGCGTGATTTCAGACGAGGCGGAGTCGCGCGAAGTCATGATTACGACAATAGCAGGATCGCAACGCCGGTGCGACGGGCGCGGACGGGCGCATCAGCCCGCCGCAGCGGTGTTCGCTTTGCCGGGAGCTTCGGGCGTGCGGCGGAACCGCAGGATGATGCGGGTTCCGGAATGGTTGGGATCGCGCTCGACGTTGGCGTCGAGCTTGGAAGCCATGGCCGCGACGATGCGCTGGCCCATGCCGGTGGAGCGCGGATCGGCCTTGACGGCATCGCCGACGCCGTCGTCGCTGATCGACAGCACCAGATCCTCGCCCTTCGAGGTCAGCTCGACATGAATGGGGCCTGCGCCATCGGGATAGGCGTATTTCACCGCGTTCATCACCAGCTCGTTGACGATGATGCCGACGGCGACGGCGCGATCGGGGTCGATCTCGATCGGCTCGGCCTTCACCGTCAGGCGCGACATCCGGTTGCCCTCGGCGGAGCGGCGGAGGTCCTCGAGCAGGGAGTCCAGATACTGGTTGAGCATCACGCTCTTCAGATCCTGCGAGGTGTAGAGGCGGCGGTGCACCTGGGCGACGGCGGCGACGCGGCCCATCGCGTTGGTGAGCGCGGCCTTGACCTCGTCCTGTGCGGCGGAGCTGGCCTGAAGATGCAGCAGCGAAGCGATGATCTGGAGCGAATTGCCGACGCGGTGATTGACCTCGCGCAAGAGCAGCTCGCGTTCGGCGGCAAGCGCGGCGTAGCGGTCGCGCGAGGCGTGGATCTCGGCCTCGGCTTCCTCACGCGCGCGTTGCAACTCGGCCTGGCGCAGCGCGCCTTCGGCCGCGACATGCAGCAGCGGAATGAAGTCGCCCTTGACGTCCTTGACCAGATAGTCCGCCGCGCCCGCTTTCAGCGCGGTGACGGCGATGCTGGAATCCTGCGAGGCCGTGACGAAGACCACGGGCGGGGCGTCCGGGATCGCCATGATCTGCTCGAGCGTATCGAGCCCGTCGAGACCCGGCATGTACTGGTCGAGCGCCACGACATCGATGCAGCCCTGTACTGCCGCGTTGCGGATGCGCTCGAGGCCTTCCTCGCCGCTCGCGGCATGAACGACCTTGTAGCCGCGCCGCGTCAGGCCGCGGTCGACCAGGCGCGCCAGCGCGTCGTCGTCGTCGATGTAGAGCAGGGTTGGCGTGCGCTGGGTCATGTGGCGGCGGGCGGGACCTGGATGACCGAGAAGAACAGGCCGAGCTGCCGGATGGCGTTGGCGAAATTCTCGTAGTTGACGGGTTTGGTGATGTAGACGTTGCAGCCGAGCTCGTAGCAGCGCTTGATCTCCTGGCTGTCGTCGGTGGTGGTCAGCACCACCACGGGCGAGGCCTTGAGATATTTGTTTTCCTTGATCTGCTTCAGGATATCGATGCCGCTCATGTCGGGAAGGTTGAGGTCGAGCAGGATCAGGAGCGCGTTGCCCTTCTGGGCGAGCCCGGTGCCGTCGGGGCCGAACAGATGCTTCATCGCCGAGGTGCCGTTGGTGAAGGAGAGGATCTCGTTGTTGACGCCGGAGCGGCGGATATTGCGCTCGATCAGCCTGGCGTGGCCCTCGTCGTCCTCGATCATGATGATGGTGACTGGCAATGTCATCGATCCGCGTTCCGGTTGCTCGCATTCCAATTGATGGGCAGCGTGATCGTGAACGTGCTGCCCGCGTTCAGTTCCGACGATACCGACATGGTGCCGCCGAGGCGGCGCACAAGTGCACGTACATGGGCAAGACCGATGCCCTGACCGGGCTTGTCCTGGGTTCCCGCCCGCCGGAATAGGTCGAAAATCCGCTGATGATCCCTAGGATCGATACCGCGGCCGTTATCGCTGATTTCGAAGATAGCGTAGCCGAGTTTGGTCCGCCCGCGAATTCTGATCTCGCCGGGAACCCCGTTCTTGAGGTACTTGATCGCGTTATCGATCAGATTGGAGAAGATCTGTTCCAGCGCAAGGCGGTCACTGACAATATTCGGCAGCGGCTCGATGTGGATCTCGGCCTGGGCTTCGGCCGCCTGGTGCGCCAGCGAGGAGACGATGGCCTCGATGAAATCGCGCGTGTCGATGCGTTCCGGCTGAAACTCGCGCCGGCCCTCGCGGGTGAGGTTGAGGATCGCCGAGATCAGCCGATCCATCCGGGCGATCGAGGATTTGATGAAGCCGAGCGCTTCGGAAAAGTCCGCCGACATCTGCTTGTCAGCGTCCTCAAGGGGGACCTCTGCAACATCGAGCGGCGGGCCGCCTGCCGGCACGCCCGTGAGCCCTCCGATCCGTCGGAAGATGTCCTTGCCCAATTCCTCGAGCTCGCTGGTGAAGCCCATGATGTTGACCAGCGGCGAGCGCAGGTCATGGCTGACGATATAGGCAAAGCGCTGGATCTCGTCGTTGGCTTCACGCAGGTCTGCGGTGCGCTCGTCGACAGTGGCTTCCAGGTTGACGTTGGAATCGCGCAGCCGTGCCTCGGCCTCGTCGCGGCTGCGCGCCGAACGCCGCACCAGCCAGATCGAGACCAATGCCAGGACGACGACGAGGCCGGAGCCGATGCCGGTGAGCGATGCAGCGAGCGTCTGGCTGTTATCGGCGTTGACCGAGCGGAGGCGGAACAGGCGCTCCTCCTCGCGGATCATCGCGTTTGCCTCGCGGCTGATCGTGCTCGTAGTATTGGCAGCGGCGGCCTCGCGCACCAGCGCGGCGGCTTTGTCGAGCTGGCCCTGCCGGACGAACTCCATCTCCTGAGCGAACTGACCAAGCCGGGTCTCGATTGCCGCGCTGAGCTTCTCGATGCTCTCGCGCTGAGCCGGATTGTCTCCGGTCAAGCGCGTGATCCTGTCCAGCGCGGGCACGATTTCCGCGACAGCCTTTTCGTGGTCGGCCTTGAAGTTCTCGCCCTGAGTCAGGAGATAGCCGCGCGCGCCGCTCTCGGCCCGCCGCAATTCGAGCAGCAGCGCGTTCAGCTGGTTCTCCACCTCCAAGGTATGAACGACCCATTTATTGTCGCCGCGGGCCTTGTTGACGAGATAGACCGACCCTGCACTGATCGCGGTCAGCACGACGAGGCCGGCTGCGAACAGCAGGATCTGCCAAAATGCGCGACGTCGCTGCCCCTCGGCGGTCACGACAATCTCGCTCGATCATATCTGGAAATCAAAACGCCCCCTTGGAACTAGCCCACCGTCCAAAACGCGATGGGGGCCAAGGGGTTCCCTGAAGGCCAACGATTATTTCCCGGCCGGTTCCGTCTTGCCGGCGAGGTACTGTTCCAGCCAGTGGATGTGGTAGTCGCCGTTGATGATGTCGTCCTGGCGGACCAGGTCGCGGAATAGCGGCAGCGTGGTCTCGATCCCTTCCACCACCATCTCGTCCAGCGCCCGGCGCAGGCGCATCAGGCATTCGGCGCGGGTCTTGCCGTGGACGATCAGCTTGCCGACCAGCGAGTCGTAATAGGGCGGGATCGTGTAGCCCTGATAGACCGCCGAATCGATGCGGACGCCCAGCCCCCCGGGCGGGTGATATTGCGTGATGCGGCCCGGCGAGGGACGGAAAGTCTCCGGGTTCTCGGCGTTGATGCGGCACTCGATGGCGTGGCCGATGATCTGGATCTCGTCCTGCCTGGCCGGCAGCTCGCCGCCTGCGGCGATGCGGATCTGCTCCAGCACGAGGTCGATGTCGGTGATGCTCTCGGTGACGGGATGCTCGACCTGGATGCGCGTGTTCATCTCGATGAAATAGAACTCCCCGTCCTCGTAGAGGAACTCGATGGTGCCGACGCCGAGATATTTCATCTCACGCATCGCCTTGGCGCAGGTCTCGCCGATCTTGGCGCGCGCGGCCGCAGCCAGCACGGGCGAGGGGCCTTCCTCCCAGACCTTCTGGTGACGGCGCTGCAGCGAGCAGTCGCGCTCGCCGAGATGGATCGCGCCGCCGCGGCCGTCGCCGAGGATCTGAATCTCGATGTGACGCGGCTTCTGCAGGTACTTTTCCAGGTAGACGGAGGCGTCGCCGAAGGCGGATTTCGCCTCGTTGGCCGCCGTCGAGAGCGCAATCTGCAGATCCGCCTCGCTCTGTGCGACCTTCATGCCGCGGCCACCGCCGCCGGCGGCCGCCTTCACCAGCACGGGAAAGCCGATCTTCTTCGCGATCGCCATCGCGTCGTCGTTGGGACCGACCGCACCGTCGGAGCCGGGCACCACGGGGATGCCAAGCCGCTTGGCGGTCTTCTTGGCCTCGATCTTGTCGCCCATCAGGCGAATGTGCTCGGCCTTGGGGCCGATGAATTGCAGATTGTGCTCGCCGAGAATCTCGGCGAAGCGCGCGTTCTCCGACAGGAAGCCGTAGCCGGGATGCACGGCGTCCGCGCCTGTTATCTCGCAGGCCGCAAGCAGCGCGGGAACGTTGAGATAGCTGTCCTTTGACGGCGGCGGCCCGATGCAGACGCTCTCGTCCGACAGGCGCACATGCATGGCGTCGGCGTCGGCGGTGGAGTGCACGGCGACGGTTGCAATCCCGAGCTCCTTGCAGGCCCGCAGGATGCGAAGGGCGATCTCGCCGCGATTGGCTATGAGGATCTTGTCGAACATGGTGCCTCAGCGGGCGAAAGTCGCCACTCGCTTATTCAATGATGACCAGCGGCTCGCCGAACTCGACCGGCTGGCCGTCTTCGACTAGGATCTGCGTCACGGTGCCGGCTCGGGTCGAGGGGATCTGATTCATGGTCTTCATCGCTTCGATGATCAGCAGGGTCTGGCCGACCGAGACCTTGGAGCCGACCTCGACGAACGGCTTGGCGCCTGGCTCCGGCGCCCAATAGGCAGTGCCGACCATCGGAGAAGTCACGGCGCCCGGATGTTTCGACATGTCCGCGCCAGAAGGAGCAGGCGCAGCGGCCGGTGCTGCGACGAGCGCGGGCGCAGCGGCTGCGACCGGCATCGGCATGGTCGCGGCGACGCTGATGTTGCGGGCAACGCGCAGGCGCAGGCCGGCGCGCTCGATCTCGATCTCGGTGAGGCTGGTCTCGTCGAGCAGCAAAGCGAGCTCGCGGACGAGCGCGGAATCGTCACTGGAAAACTTTGCGGCTGCTTTGTCGTCTGGCTGGCGCGCCATGTTCTTTGATCCGAATGTTCTGGGTGAAGAGGGGGCGTCAGGCTTTGGGCTTGATGCCGAGCTTGGCGGCAAGGCCCTGGATGGCGAGGCGGTAGCCCTCGATGCCGAAGCCGCAGAGCGAGGCGAAGGCCGCGCGCGCGGTGTAGGAGTGGTGACGGAAGCTCTCGCGGGCGTGGATGTTGGTCACGTGCACTTCGACCGTCGGGATCTGTACCGCGAGCAGCGCGTCGTGCAGCGCGATCGAGGTGTGCGAATAGCCGCCGGCGTTGATGATGATGCCCTTCATCTTGCGCCCATGTGCCTCGTGGATGAAGTCGATCAGCTCGCCTTCGCGGTTGGACTGCCGGCAGTCGGCCTTGAGGCCGAAGCTCGCCGCGGTCTCACGGCACAGTTTCTCGACGTCGGCCAGCGTGGCATGGCCATACTTCTCCGGCTCCCGTGTCCCCAACATGTTGAGGTTCGGTCCGTTGAGAACGAGGATCGTGTCGGTTGCTGGTTCGGCCATTCCAATCCCGGAAAGGTGTTTCGGCGTGGCGGGGGTTATAGGTAACAAAGTGACCTAGGGGAAGCCTTGAAGGGCCTCGGCGAGGACTTCAGGCACCTCATCCAGCGTGCAAAAATCTGTGCGGAAACTACGGAAATTGCTTGTTAACCAGTTCCAATCGTGGCTGCGGTCCCAGGCGGGTGGGGACGGATGCCCCATAGGCCAAAAGCCCCTGCCGATGGCTCGGCAGGGGCTCATTTGGGCATCGGCGAAGCTGGTTAGCCTTCGATGATGTAGACGATCTCGCGCGTCTGCGGACGGACAATAATGTACTGGCCGTGCACGAAGATCACGTCATAGCCGCGCCATTCCGGGTAGATTTCGACAATCCGCTGCGGGAGCGGGTGGAAGTGGACGGACGCCGGAATCGTCGTGCCGACCGCAATATTGAAGTTGACGTTCGTCGTCTCTTCAATCTTCTCGGACTTGATCGCCGAGACGATCTGGGTGCGCTTCTCCGCCGGCGGCGCAGCGGTCGCCGAGGTGGCGGCGTTGCCGGTCGTCGTCTGCGACTTGCTGTCGGTCGTAGCCGGACGGTTCTCGGCATTGTTGCTCTTGGCGGCAGTGCCGGCCTTGTTGTCCTCAGCCTTCATGTTCTTGCTGTCGGACTTGGTGGTCGAGTCAGAGCTCATGCTCTTGGACTTGTCCTGCGTCGACTTGTCCTGTGCGCTCTGGGCGTGTTCACCCTTCGCCGCGCCGGCCTTTTCTTCAGCCGCGTTCTTGTTCATTGCGCCGGACTTTTCCATCCCGCCGGATTTCTCCGCGGTGCCGGATTTCTCCATCGCACCAGACGACTTCTCTTCGCCTTGCTTCATGGAGCCGCCGGCCTGACCCACCGTGCCCTTCTGCGGGCTTGCGGATTCCTTGCCCATGGTGCCGTGCTCGGCGCCGCCCGATGGCTGCGAGTGCTGCGTCGGCTGCGCGCCGGCGCCGGTGTCGTTCTTCATCGTGCCTTGTGCGTTCGCCAGACCCGTGCCTGCGATCAGCGCGAGTGCGGCAACCGAGATCATAAAGCGGTTCGACATCGAATTTCTCCTCACGTGTTTCTTTGCGTCATTGCCCGCGCCGACAACGGGAGGAGGTGTCACTTGTTCCGGAACATCTGCTGTTCCCCGGCATTTGTTTCCTAAATGCGGGATGAACGTTCGCGCCGGATTCACGCCAGGATACGTGCTGAGCTTGGCCAACGAAAAAGGCCGGCTTCTCAGCCGGCCTCGTTGCGCGCGTGAATTGTAGAATACGTGATCAGCAGGTCGCCTGTCAGCAAGTCGCTTTGCCGCAGCGGGCGACGCCGATCTTTTCCTTGAGGCCGTCGAGGCCGACGGCGCCGACCACGATCTGCTTGCCGATCACGTAGCTCGGCGTGCCGTTCATGCCCATCGCTTCGGCCAGCTTGAAGTTCTCCTCGATGGTGGCGCGCACCTCGGGGCTTTGGATGTCCTTCTCGATCCTCGCGGTGTCGAGGCCGGCTTCCTTGGCCGCCTGCATGGCGCGCGCCTTGTCGGCCGCACCGCGACCGCCGAGCAGCTTCTGGTGGAAATCGAGATACTTCTTGCCGGAGGGATCCTGCATGCGCACTGCAACCGCGACCTGCGCGGCTTCGACCGAACCCTGGCTCAGGACCGGAAATTCCTTGAGCACGACCTTCAGCTTGGGATCGGACTTCATCAGGTCGAGCATGTCGCTCATCGCGCGCTTGCAGTAGCCGCAATTGTAATCGAAGAACTCGACGAAGGTGACGTCGCCGTCCTTGTTGCCGAGCACGACCTGGCGCGGCGAGTTGAAGATCGCATCCGAGTTCTGGGCGATGCTGGCTTCGTGCTTCTCGCTCTCTGCCGCGGCCTGCCGCTTGCTGAGCTCGGTCATGGCCTCCTCGAGCACCTCGGGGTGGGTGACGAGGTAGTTCTTGATGATCGCCTCTATGTCGGTGCGCTGGGCATCCGAGAAGCTCTCGGCCGAAGCCGGTCCCGTTGCGCCGAAGATGGCGAGCGCAAACAGTGCGGGAGCAAGCAGGCGCAGCGAAGGCATTGGCAAATCCTCTTATCCAGAGCAGGTTTCGAAATAACGTCCCGGCGGACTTAATGGTGGTGTCGTGACGTCAAAGTGGTCAATCGCGTGATCAGGCGTCGTTCTAGTTCCGTGGCGGCTTCGATGCCACGATGTCGTCGGCCCTGACCCATCCGGGCGTGCCGACGGCGAAACGGGTTTTCGCGCGCGTGGCGAGTTCGCGAGCGGTCTTGTTGTCGCCGCGCAGATAAGCGGCCTGGGCGGAGGCGAGATCCGCCTCGGCATAGTCTCCCTTCCGGCCATAGGCCATCGCGAGCTGGGTGAAGCCAATCGGCGCCTCGGGCTCGCGCGCCACTGCTGCACGGAGAATCTTGATGGCGTCGTCCGTGTAGGCCTTATTATCGGTTCCAACCAGAGCCTGCCCAAGTAACATCTCGATGAGGGCCGAATTGTTGGAAAGCGCGACGGCCTTGCGCAGGGGCGCAATCGCATCGGCGGGTTTGCCGCTCTCCAGAAGGGCCTGGCCGCGCACCTCGTAGAAATACGGGTTGTTGGGCTGGACCGCGATCAGGGCATCGATCTGGGCGAGGGCGCTGTGCAAGTCGCCATGCAGATAGGTGCTGATGGCGCGGGCATAGCGCGCTGGCAGGCTGTCATTGGTCAGGGGGTAGCGGCGATAGACCACTTCCGGCCGCTCCATGAAGGCGGAGATCTTGGCGCGCACCATATCATGGCGGAGCTGGAGCGCGGGATCGTCCTTCTTGTCCCAATAGGGACTGGTACTGGCGAATTCCTGGAGCGATGCGACGCGCTCTGCAGGCATCGGGTGCGACTGCAGATAGGGATCGGCGCCGCGCGCTGCGAACAGGCTTTCGCTGGTGAAGCGCTTGAAGGTCTCGTACATGCCCTTCGGCGATTGCTGCGTCGCGGTCAGGAATTTCACGCCGGCGCGGTCGGCGTTCTCTTCCTGCTGGCGCTGATAGGACAGCAGCGAGCGGCGGATCATCTCCTGCGGTCCGGCAACCGCAGCCGCGCCGGCATTGGCCAGGCCGTTATTGCCGTTGTTGCCGCCGCGGCTGGCGCCCGCCGCCATGGCGCCTGCGCCGAGCAGCATGGCGATGATCATCTGCGTCTGCGCGTTGGCGAGCTGCTCGCGCATCTTGGCCAGATGGCCGCCGGCCAGATGCCCGGTTTCGTGCGCAAGCACGCCGATGAGCTGGTTCGGCGTCTCCGACTGCAGGATGGCGCCGTAATTGACGAAGATGCGGCGGCCATCGGCGACGAACGCGTTGAACGAGTTGTCGTTGATGATCACCATCTGGATGTTCTGCCTCTCCAGACCGGCAACGCGCAGGATCGGGCGCGTATATTCGCGCAGCAGCTGCTCGGTTTCCGAGTCGCGCAGGGTCGGCGGCCCGCGGCCTTCCTGCGCCTGCGCCGCCGGGATCGGCAGCAACGCGATTGCAGTCGCCGTAATGAGGGCGGTGAGGGCGGAGGCCTTCTTGCGCAATGCGATCTGGAGCAACATCAAACGGGCTTGCAAGCGGACTTGGATGCAGTTTTGTGATTGGTTTTGGCGATTGGCGGCGGACCGGATACGCGATATGCCCTTATGAGCCGTATAATGCGGCTAGTCTGGGGCGCAAGCGCCCTGTTTTCCGGCCCGAACGGACCGGTTCGCCAGCGAAATAGCAGAATTCAATGCACGATGCGACATTAAGGAACCGGGTGGGGCAATGGCTCGAGCCCTCCCGCCGCAGCGATGTTCCCCCGTTCATGGTGATGGACGTGATGGCCGCGGCGGCCCGCATGGAGGCTGCCGGCGGCCATGTCATTCACATGGAGGTCGGCCAGCCCGCAACCGGCGCGCCGAAGACCGCGATTGCGGCCGCTCAGGCCGCGCTTGCGACGGGGCGGATCGATTACACCTCGGCGCTCGGCATTCCCAGTCTTCGTGAGCGCATCGCGCGTCATTATCGCGACGCCTATGGCTGTACCGTCAGCCCGGACAGGATCGTGGTGACCACCGGCTCCTCCGGCGGTTTCATTCTAGCTTTCCTGTCGATGTTCGAGCCCGGCGATCGCGTCGCCGTCACGGTGCCGGGCTATCCGCCGTATCGGCACATCCTCACCGCGCTCGGCTGCGAGCCGGTGTTGATCGAGACCACCAACGAGACGCGCCACGCGCTCACCGGCGAGGCGCTGCTCGCCGCCCATCGCAAGGCGCCTTTGAAGGGCGTGCTGGTCGGAAGCCCCGCCAATCCGACGGGAACGATGATGTCCCGCGAGGCGCTGACCGGTCTGATCGCCGCCGCGGAAGCTGCCGGCATTCGCTTCATCTCCGACGAGATCTATCACGGGCTCGATTACGCGTTTCCTGCAGTGACGGCGGCAGCGCTGTCCGACCATGCGCTCGTGATCAACTCGTTCTCGAAGTATTTTTGCATGACGGGCTGGCGCGTCGGCTGGATGGTCGTGCCGGACATTCTGGTGCGCCCGATCGAGCGGCTGCAGCAGAACCTTTCGATCTCGGTGCCCTCGCTCTCGCAGATCGCGGCAGAGGCCGCCTTCGACGGCGCGGCCGAGATGGAGGAGATCAAGCATGGCTATCAGGAGAACCGGCGCATCCTGATCGAGGGATTGCCCAAGGCGGGCCTCGCCAAGTTCCTGCCGGCGGATGGCGCGTTCTACCTCTATGCCGATGTCTCGGATTTCACCTCCGACAGTTTCGACTTCGCCAAGCAGATGCTGGAGAAGGCCCATGTTGCGGCCACACCGGGCGTCGATTTCGATCCCGTTCACGGCCGCTCGTTCATCCGATTCTCTTATGCGCGCTCGCGTCAGGAGATGCAGGAGGCAGTTGACCGGATCGCTCACTGGCTTAAATAGCCGCCAGTTTTTGCTAGCCTTCCGGAGTGCATCTTGTCTGACCGAACTGTCCAGCCCGCCGCCACGTCGCGTTCTCCTCTTGCCGCAGTGATGTGGCCCGCCCGGCCCGGCGAAGCCGTCGGGCATTTGCGCGCTTTCGTGCTTGTTACGCTCGGCTCCGCATTGATGGCGCTATCAGCCAAGGTGAACCTGCCGCTGCCTTATGTGCCCATGACGCTGCAGACGCTGGTCGTGCTGACAATCGGCGCGACGTATGGCTGGCGCCTTGGCAGCGCAACCATGATCGCTTACCTCGCTGAAGGCGCGATGGGGCTGCCGGTGTTCGCTGGCCCTGTCGGTGGAATTGCACCGCTGGTCGGCCCGACCGCCGGCTATCTCCATGGCTTCGTGGCTGCCGCCTTCATCACGGGCTGGCTCGCCGAACGCGGCTGGGATCGCAATGTCGTGCTGCTGTTCGCGGCAATGGCGGTCGGCCATGTCGTCATCTTCATCGCCGGCTTCGGTTGGCTCGCCTATGGCATTGGCCTCGGCGGAACCAAGGCCTGGGTGGTCGGTGTCGCGCCGTTCATCGCGGCCTCAATCATCAAGAACGCGCTCGGCGCTGCGCTGGTGCCGGCGGCGCGTCGGATCGTCGACCGTCGCGGCTAGATTTCGCGTTACGGAATGTTCCAATTGACAGGGCCGGCCAAGTTGATCTTGGCTGGCTCTGAGCTTTTGAGGGGGAGTGAAACAATGACAACGACAACGATGGCTGGCGCGCCGGCTGCACCTGTTGCCGCCAAGCCATGGTATAAAGTTCTCTATGTCCAGGTGCTGATCGCCATCGTGCTCGGCGCCATCGTCGGCTGGCTGTGGCCGTCCGTCGCCACCAATGACTGGATCAAGGCGCTCGGCGACGGCTTCATCAAGCTGATCAAGATGGTGATCGCTCCGATCATCTTCTGCACAGTGGTCTCCGGTATCGCGCACATCCAGGATGCCAAGAAGGTCGGGCGCATCGGTGTCAAGGCACTGGTCTATTTCGAGGTCGTGTCGACATTCGCGCTGATCATCGGCCTCATCATTGGCAACGTAATCAAACCGGGCGCGGGCTTCGGCAGCGCGGCGGCCAATGCAAATGCCGTTGCCAACTTTGCCAAGCAGGCGGAAGCCCAGAAGTCGGTCGACTTCATCCTCCATATCATTCCCGACACCGTGGTCGGCGCCTTCGCGCAAGGCGAGATCCTGCAAGTGCTGTTGTTCTCGGTGCTGTTCGGCTTCGCCATCATGGGCCTCGGCGACCGCGGCCACGTGATCCGCAGCTTCATCGACGACGCCGCGCACGCGGTGTTCGGCGTCATCTCCATCGTGATGCGCGCAGCGCCGCTCGGCGCCTTCGGCGCGATGGCCTTCACCATCGGCAAGTTTGGTACCGGTGCGATCCTCAACCTGATGGGCCTGATCGCGACGTTCTACCTGACCGCCGCGTTGTTCGTGTTCGTCGTGCTCGGCATCATCGCGCGGATCGCGGGCTTCTCGATCTTCAAGTTCCTGGCCTACATCAAGGACGAATTGTTGGTCGTGCTCGGTACCTCGTCCTCCGAAAGCGCGCTGCCGACCTTGATGGAGAAGCTGGAGCGGCTCGGCTGCTCGAAGTCGGTGGTCGGCCTCGTGGTACCCACGGGCTATTCGTTCAATCTAGACGGCACCAACATCTACATGACGCTGGCGACGCTGTTCATCGCGCAGGCGCTTGGCTACGACCTCACCTTCAGCCAGCAGCTCACGATCCTGGTCGTGGCGATGCTGACCTCGAAGGGCGCGTCCGGCATTACCGGCGCGGGCTTCATCACGCTGGCGGCGACGCTGGCGGTGGTCGATCCGCGCCTCGTGCCGGGCATGGCGATCGTGCTCGGCATCGACAAGTTCATGAGCGAGTGCCGTGCGCTGACCAATCTCTGCGGCAATGGCGTCGCCTGCGTGATCGTCGCCTGGTGGGAGGGCGAGCTCGATCGCGACAAGCTCAACGCGCGGCTGGCCCAGCAGATCGATCCGACCGACATGGAAACCGCCGTCACGACGGACTAGCCGGATTTAACGGCGCTGCGCCGTTAAACCTTGAAGTAATAGGGCTGGTCGAGATCCTCGATCAGCCCTTTTTCTTTCGGCTCCCAGCCGAGAGCCGCGCGCGTCTTCGCGCTGGACGTCGGCACGTCGACGGCCGCAAAGCGTGCGAACCAGCCGAAATGCGCCTCGGCTTCCTCTGCGGATTTCGAGACCACGGGCACGCCGAGCCTCTTGCCGATCACCTCGGCAATCAGCTTGAACGGCACGCCTTCCTCGGCGATGGCGTGATAGCGACGCGCGGATGCGCCTTGCTCGAGCGCAAGGCGGTAGACGCGTGCGGCATCGATGCGATGCGCGGCCGGCCAGCGGTTGTTGCCCTCGCCGATATAGGCGGCCACGCCTTTCTCGCGCGCGATCGCGATCAAGCGAGGGACGAAACCGTGGTCGCCTTCGCCATGGGTGGTGGGCGGCAGCCGGACGATGCCGGCGCGCACGCCTTGCTTCATCAGGTCCTCGGCAGTTGCTTCCGAGACGCGCGGAAAGTGGCGAGCTGCTGCATCGTCCTCGGTCGCGAGCCGCCCGGGTGCGAGCAGCGCAACGCCTGAGGTGACGATGAGCGGGCGCTCGGAGCCCTTGAGCTCTTCGCCGAGCGCCAGAATGGCGCGGCGGTCGAGCTCGCAATTCTCGGCGAATTTGGAGAAGTCGTGGTTGAAGCCGAGGTGCAGCACGCCGTCTGAGGCGGCCGCGCCGCTGCGCAAGGACGCGAGGTCCTCCAACGAGCCGCGACGGACCTTGGCACCCATTGCAGTGAGGGCGGCGGCGCCCGCGTCGGAGCGGGCGAGGCCAGTGACGCTGTGACCGGCCGCGATCAGGTCGGCAGCGACGGCGGAGCCGACGAAGCCGGTGGCGCCAGTGACGAATACATGCATGAGCAGGTCTCCAGTTGGCTGGAGCCAGCATCTGCGTTAGGATTATCCGGGTAAAGTAGTGATGTTATCAGGGTATAATAGCTAACGGGATGAGCGAGACCACCAGCGACAATCTGCTCGGGACCTATCTGAAGGACCGCCGTATCAGGCTCGACGCGGCCGCTTTCGGCTTTGGCGGCAGCCGAAGGCGTACCCCGGGGCTGCGGCGCGAGGAGGTGGCGCTGCGGGCCAATATCAGCCCGACCTGGTACACCTGGCTGGAGCAGGGCCGGGGCGGCGCGCCGTCAGCCGATGTGCTCGACCGGATCGCGCGTGCGCTGATGCTGACCGACGTCGAGCGCGAGCACCTGTTCCTGATCGGGCTCGGCCACCCGCCAGAGGTGCGCTACCAGGCAAGCGAAGGCGTCTCGCCACGTCTCCAGCGCGTGCTCGATGCGCTGGAGACGAGCCCCGCCATCATCAGGACGATGATCTGGGACGTCGTCGCCTGGAATCGCGCGGCGACCATCGTGCTGACCGACTATTCCTCGCTGTTGCCCAAACAGCGCAACATCCTGCGCCTGATCTTCTGCGAGCCGCGGGTGCGCGCTGCCCAATATGATTGGGACAAGGTCGCGCGCTTCGTGGTCGCTGCGTTCCGCGCGGATGCGGCGCGCGCAGGCGCGGTCTCGCATGTCGCCGAATTCGTCGACGAGATGTGCCGCGAGAGCCCCGAATTCGCAAAGCTATGGGCCGACAATGACGTCCGCTCTCATGGCGAGGGCGTCAAGCATCTGCGCCATCCCGTGCTCGGCCCGATCGCGTTCGAATATTCGGCTTTTGCGGTCGACGGCCGGCCCGATCTCGGCATGGTGGTTTACAACCCGGCGACGCCGGAAGACACCCGGCGCATCAAGGCCGTTTTGGCCGCGAGGTCGGACGGCTAGAACCGCTCCGGCCGGTACGGCGTCGGATCGATCGACGGCGTCTCGCCGTTCATCATCTCCGCGAGCAGGCGTCCGGTGGCGGGTCCCAGCGTAAAGCCCTGGTGGCCGTGGCCAAAATTCATCCAGAGGCCGGGATGTCGCGGGGCGCACCCGAGCACCGGCACCATGTCAGGCGTGCAGGGGCGGGTGCCGAACCACGGCTCCGGTTCGGCGCGCTTGCCGAGATCGATCAGCTCGCGCGCGGAGGCTTCGGCACTGGCAAGCTGCACCGGCGTTGCCTGCGCATCCGGGCCCGTCAGTTCCGCGCCTGTGGTGATGCGGATGCCCTTGGCCATCGGTCCCATGGCGTAGCCCTGGCCCTTGTCGACCAGCGGCAGATCGAGCGTGGCGCCGCCGGTGTAGTGCATGTGATAGCCGCGCTTGCGCACCAGCGGAATCCGGTAGCCGAACTTGTGCAAGAGATCCGGCGACCATGGCCCGAGCGTGACGACGGCGTTGGCGGCATCGATGCGGCCATTGTCGGTGTTGACGGACCATCCGGTCGCAGTCTGCTGAAGCGACTGCGCATCGCCGAGCACGATTTGACCGCCAAGGCGCTCGAACAGCTCGGCATAGGCGGTCACCAGGGCGCCGGGATCGGACACGGTCCAGGTATCGAGCCAGTGGATCGCGCCGGGAAGATCGTTGCGCAGGATCGGCTCGGCTTTTGTCAATTCGCTGCCCGAGAGCACGCGAAAATTGACACCGAACTCGCGGTGGTCTGCTTCCGCCTCCTTGATCGAGTGGTCGAGCGCCGCGGCATCGCGGAACACTGCGCGATACCCGGCGCGGCGGATCAGATTATCGGCATGGGCCTCGCGGATGAGGACATCGTGCTCGGGTGTCGCATAGGCGATCAGGCGAGCCCAGGCCGCGATCGCTTCGCGATGCCGCTTCGGCGCCGAATGCCACCAATAGCGAAGCAGCGGCTCGACGTGACGATGCAGCGAGGAAAGGCTGTAGCGCACGTCGTTGGTGCGGCCGGTCGCGATGTTCAGCAGTGACGCGAGGTCGCGCGGCATTGGATAGGGCCGCACGGCTTCGGCCTGGATCATGCCAGCATTGCCGTAGCTGGTTTCGCGGCCGGGCTCCCTGCGGTCAACCAGCGTAACCGTCCAGCCGCGCTGGCGCAGATGCACGGCAGCACCGACCCCCACCATGCCGCCGCCGAGAATGATTGCGCTTTGCATCGGCAAACTCCTGTCAGGCCGGCTTCGGCGTGAATTTGGGCTGCGCCGTGTTGATGGTCGCGGCGACGACGACCGACATCGCCGTCATCGCGACCAGGAAGCCGAAGGCCGCGTCGAATGATCCGGTGCCCGTCACGATGAAGCCCATGATGGCAGGGGCAACGAAGCCCGCGCTCTGGCCGCCGAGATTGACCATGCCGATGCCCGATCCGATCTGGTCGTCACGCAGCAGCTTGGTCGGAAGCGCAATCACGGAGGCCAGGACGAAGGATTTGAAGAAATAGACCACCGATTGATAGACGATCAAGGCGGTGATCGTCTCCGCCTTGTACATGGCGTAGAGGAAGATGCCTGTTAACGCGGAGCTGCCGATCAAGAGATATTTTTCGCGCTCGGCGAAGAACGTGGTCATCACCCAGCCGCCGATTGCGGTCGCGAATGTCGCCATCACGAACGGGATCGGCGCCACGACGCCGACGGTCTTGAGGTCGAGCCCGCGCTGCTGGAGCAGATAGAGCGGCATCCAGGAATCCAGGCCCTTGTTGACGCAGCTCAGGCCGAACCACACCACCATGAGCTGCCACAGCAGCGGATTCGCCATGAGCTCGCGCATCGGTGCGCGGGGCTTTGCCGTCACCGGTCCGACGCCGATACGCGCAAGGTGCGGAACGAAGACGATATAGATCACCGCGAAGACGATGCCGGCGATGCCGATCGTATTGAAGGCGTGACGCCAGCCCAGCCAGACGATCAGCGGCGCCATGATCAGCGGTGCGACCATGCTGCCGGCATAATTCGACGACAGCAGCAGCGCCGACATTTTGGGCCGGCTGTCCTTCTTGAACAGCTCCGCGATGGCGCGGATGCTCGCCGGCGGAAAGCCGCCCTCGGCGATGCCGAAGATGAAGCGGATCGCGAGCAGCGAGGTCAGCGACCAGGCAAGGCTCGTGAACGACGTGAACAGCGACCACATGACGATGGTGACAATGACGACGTATTTCGAGCCGAAGCGGTCGGAGAGCCATCCGCCGGGCACCTGCATCGCCGCGTAACCCAAGAAGAACGCGCTGATGACAATACCGAGATCGGCAGCCTGGAGATTGAAGTCCTTGCCGATCTGCGCCAGCGCCAGAGAAATCGCGGCGCGGTCGATGTAGGAGATGCAATAAGCGAGATAGAGCAGGACGAAGGCGACGATGCCGGTCTTGCGGTTCGACAATTCGTCCATGCTGATCTCCGAGATGCCGGCGAGCCGGCGTTGATGCCTGCTTGTTTGATCTATTCCCGGGCTATTCCCAGGCGAGGAAGCCGGGCGCGGCCGATAGCGGCGGCGCTGCGGCGAGCCGTGCGAGGTTGGGCAGGGGCCGGCACATTTGCGGATCGTTCGCGAATGCAGCCTCGATGCCGGCGGCGACCGAAAGCACGACGGCGTCGCCGCCGCGCGGACCGACGATCTGGAGGCCGAACGGCAGGCCGGCTTCATCAAGGCCGAGCGGAACGCTGATCGCGGGGTGGCCGGGGAGTGTGACGGCGTAGGCGAGCGCGAGCCAGTGGAAGTAGGACTTCGTCGCCACGCCGTCGATCTCGGCGGGATAGAGCTCCGACCATGGCCGCGGACTGAGGGTGATGGTCGGGCTGATCAGCACGTCGCAGGTTTCGAAGAAGCTTTGATAGGCGCGATAGATCCGCGTCTGGGTCGTCGCGGCGCGCCCGTGGTCCTCGAGCGTGTAGCCCAGGCCTTCCTCGACATTGGCGCGGACATTCGGGCCGAGCATCTCGGGCCGCTCTTTGTAGTTCTTGCCATGCATCGCCAGGAACAGGCCGGCGCGCAGCACCGCGAAGGCATCGTCGGCGCCGGTACAGTCGGGCGTCGCCTCGCGGCTCCCGGCGAACAACGGCGCGAGCTTGTTGACGCGATCGCGGAAGACGCGACGGATGGCTTGCTCGGTCGGCGCAAAGCCGAAATCCTCGGTGAAGGCGAGGCGCAGCTTGCCGAGCTCTGCAGTGCGCAGCGCGGCCCAGCGCTCAGCGCGTCCGCGCACGCGTTCGCCAGGCAGCGTGTAGGCGAGCGGATCACGTGCGTCGTCGCTCGCCATCACCGACAGCATCAGCGCGGTATCGGCGACATTGCGCGCCATCGGTCCGTCGGTCGACAGGTTGGACCAGCCGAAGGCGCGCTTCTCGCTTGCCACGAGACCGTAGGAGGGGCGCATCCCGACAACGCCGGAGAAGCCGGCCGGATTGCGCAAGGAGCCGCCAGTGTCGGAGCCCGAGGCAAGGGGTGCCATGCCGCAGGCGAGTGCGACCGCCGAGCCGCCGGAGGAGCCGGCCGGTGAGCGCATCGGATCGAACGGATTGCCGGTCGCGCCGAACACGGGATTGCGGGTGTTGCCGCCCGCGGCCCATTCCGGCGTGTTGGTCTTACCGAAGATGATGGCGCCGGCGGCACGCAAGCGCGCGACCGAGCCCTGGTCGGCGGCCGGCACGTTGTCGCGGAGCAGCGGGCTGCCGTAGGTCGAGCGCATCCCGGCGGTGTCTTGCGTGTCTTTGATCAGGACGGGGAGCCCGTGCAGGGCGCCACGATCCTCGCCGCGCAGGATGGCCGCCTCGGCTTCCTTTGCCGCTGCGCGTGCGCCCGGCTCGTCCAGTGTGACAACGGCGTTGACGGCGGGATTGACGGCGGCGATGCGCGACAGACAGGCGTCGAGCAATTCGACAGGCGAGATCGCCTTCGCGGCCAGCAGGCGGCACAACTCAACGGCGCTGGTATCGCACAGGTCAGGCAAGGCCAATCCCTTTCAGATTATGAAAACGATTTAGCATATCGGAAAGTGGCCTCAGCGCACCAATATTCGTCAAATCTAGGTATTTAATGCACAAATCCTGGCCCGACTGCCCGGATGGTCGCCAAGGCTGTACGGGAGGGGTGCTTTGGCCGAAAAGATTAGGCGGATAGGTCAACAATTTCTCTCGCGCCGTGATAGGCTTATTGCATGAGCGAGATCACGACATCAGAAGGCGCGAACTCCCAGCTCGGCCATTGTCTCAAGGCCGCCCGTCAGGCGCGCGGCCTGACCCTCAAGCAAGTGGCGGAGCGGACGGGCATGGCGCTCTCGACCCTTTCAAAGGTCGAGAACGGCCTGATGTCGCTGACCTACGACAAGCTGCTTCAGTTGACCTCAGGTCTGAAGATGGAGATCGCGGAGCTGTTCAATCCCGCGGTCGCGGCGCCCGCGCCGGGCCGGCCGGTCACCGCGCGCCGAAGCATCAGCCGGGCCGGGCAGGGCCAGCTGATCAACACGAAATTCTACACTTACACCTATCAATGCACCGACCTGATCGGCAAACGCATGGTGCCGATCGTCGCCGAAGTCCGCGCACGCTCGCTGGACGAATTCGGTCCGCTGCTTCGTCACGCCGGCGAAGAGTATTTTCTGGTGACGAGCGGACGCGTCTCCGTCCACACCGAGTTCTACGCACCGGAGATCCTGGGCGAGGGCGACGGCATCTATCTCGACAGCACCATGGGCCACGCCTACCTCAACGCCGGCGAGGCGGCGTCTGCGAAAGGTGTCTGTCTCTGCACCAGTGAAGCGCCCGATCTCTACGACCAGCTCCGCCAGATCGCATCGCGTGATGTGGCCTCGCTTGGCGATGACGAGCTGCCGCCGTAGCGAACTGACGAGGCATGAAAACGAAAACGCCCGGCTTTTTGGCCGGGCGTCTTGCATTAGTTGTTCGGCCTACTCGCCGCCGCCGAAACGGCGCGACCACCAGCCGGCGCGGCGCGGGGCCGCCGGCGTCTCGGCAGCCGCTTCCGGTGCGGGCTCCGGGGCAGGCGCGGGCGGAGCAACCGGCTCCGGCGCTGAATCAACCGGGGTTGCCTGCTCGCTGCCCGACGACAGGAAGCTCACCTTCTCGCGGACTGTCGAGCGGCGACGTGCCGCCTTCTCATCGACGACGGGCTCTTCCTCGGCGACAGCAGCAGCGGGTGCGGCATGAGCCGACCCTTGGACCGGCGCTTCAACCGGCGCCTGGTGGAATTGAGGTTCGGGCTGAGACGTCTCGTGCTCGACCGGGGCGATCGGTTCCGAATGCGCAATCGGCGGAGCGGTCTCGCTGCCGGCGCTGTCGAAATCGGCCACCGCGTCGGTTGCCTCCGACGGAGGATTGCCGCCGAGCTCGTCCCCGATCGATCCGGCGAGACCGTCCTCGTTGCCGCCGCGCCGGCGGCGTCCACCCCGACGGCCACGCCGGCGACGGCGCTCGCCACTGCCCTGCTGCTCGCCGCGCGCGGCCTGCTCCTCGCCGTCCTCGCCATCCTGCTCGGACTCGCCATCCTCTTCGCCTTCGCCGGCGGCCAGAGCCGGCTCCGGAAGCGTCGTCGGGCTGTCCTCGCGAAGCTCACCGTCGCGCTGACCGCCGCGACCGCGCCGACGGCGGCGGCGCTTGCGGCGCTGGCCGTCCCCATCGGCCGCGGCTTCACCTGACGCCTGTTCCTCGCTGAGACCTTCAGTCTCGTCGGTCTCGACCTCGGATTCGGTCTCAAGGTCGAAACCGTCCTCCTCGTCATAGGCCTCTTCAGCCAGCGGCGGCGGGCTTGCGGCCGCCTGTGTGGCCAGCAGCGCCTTGGCGGCTTCCAGCGTATGCACCTGCTCGCCGCGGTCGATCACATAGGCTTGCGGGCCGCTGACGCTGGGATCGGCGATCACGGACAGCGTGACCTTGAAGCCGTTCTCGAGGTCGCGCAGATGGCCACGCTTGTGATTGAGCACATAGAGCGCGACGTCGGTGCGGGTGCGGACCACGAGATTGTGGGTCGCGCCCTTCATCAGGATCTCTTCGAGGCCGCGCAAGAGCTGCAGTGCCACCGAGGACACCGAACGCACGTGGCCGGTGCCGCCGCAATGCGGGCAGGGATCGGTCGAGCTCTCGAGCACGCTGGCGCGAATGCGCTGGCGCGACATCTCGAGCAGGCCGAAATGCGAGATGCGTCCGACCTGGATGCGCGCGCGGTCCTGCCGCAGGCAATCGGACAGCTTGCGCTCGACCGCACGGTTGTTGCGCTTCTCGTCCATGTCGATGAAGTCGATGACGATCAGGCCGGCGAGATCGCGCAGGCGAAGCTGGCGGGCGACCTCTTCGGCCGCTTCCAGATTGGTCTTGAGCGCGGTGTCCTCGATATGGTGCTCGCGCGTCGATCGTCCGGAATTGACGTCGATCGAGACCAGCGCCTCAGTCTGGTTGATCACGATGTAACCGCCCGAGCGCAGCTGCACCGTCGGCGAGAACATCGCATCGAGCTGGCTCTCGACGCCCATGCGCGAAAACAGCGGCTGGCCGTCGCGATATTGCCTGACCGCGCTGACATTGGCGGGCATCAGCATCTTCATGAAGTCGCGCGCTTCGCGATAGCCGGATTCCCCGGCGACCTGAATCTCGTCGATCTCCTTGTTGTAGAGATCGCGCAGCGAGCGCTTGATCAGCGAGCCTTCCTCGTAGACCAGGGTCGGGGCCTGCGACTTCAGCGTCAGGTCGCGCACCGTCTCCCACATCCGGATCAGGTACTCGAAGTCGCGCTTGATCTCGGGCTTGGTGCGCGCGGCACCCGCGGTGCGGAGGATGATGCCCATGCCCTCGGGCACGTCGAGATCCTGCACCACTTCCTTCAGGCGAGAACGATCCTGCGCACTGGTGATCTTGCGGCTGATGCCGCCGCCGCGCGCGGTGTTCGGCATCAAGACGGCATAGCGGCCGGCGAGCGAGAGGTAGGTCGTCAGCGCTGCGCCCTTGTTGCCGCGCTCTTCCTTGACCACCTGCACCAGCATCACCTGGCGGCGCTTGATGACTTCCTGGATCTTGTACTGGCGGCGCGGACGGAAGGTGCGCTCCGGAACCTCCTCGAGCACGTCGTCACCGCCGACCGACTCGACGTGTTCCTCTTCGGCTTCCTCGCCGTCTTCATCGTCCTCGTCGTCGTCTTCGCCAGCGTCCGCAGCCTCGGCATGGGGCGCCTCGACCGCTTCGCCGGCGGCGTAAACGGCATCGGCCGGCTCGGTGACCGAGGTCACGATCTCGGCAAACGCTTCGCCATGTCCTTCGACGGCGCGAGCTTCGTGAGACTCGGCAACGGTCTCGGCCGCAACGACGGGCTCGGCACCAACAGCCGCGACAGGCGCGGGCGTCTCGTCGGCGTGATGATCGTGCTCGTGATGATCATGCTCGTGGTCATGACCATGGTCGTCATCGTGCGCGTGCGCATGATCATGGTGGCCGTGATCATCGTGCTCATGATCGTCATGCCCGTGATCGTCGTGATCATGGTCATGATGGTCGTGGTCGTGACCCTCGTGGTACTCGCCGTGATGCTCGGCATCGGCGTGCAGGTGCTCGCCCTCATGCGCCGTGCCTTCGGCGTGCTCCTGATGGGGCTGGCCCTCGACCGGCTGGGCGGCGGGATCGCTACCTGCGTCGAGACCCTCGACAATGTCGCTGCGGACGCGCTCGCCGTGACCGCGGCGGCGGGCATTGCGGTGGCGTGAGCGGCGACGGCCGTGGGAGCGGTTCTCGCTCTCTTCCTCGGCTTCGCGATGGGCCTGCTCTTCGGCCTCGATCAGCGCCTGCCGGTCGGCGACCGGGATCTGGTAGTAGTCGGGATGGATTTCGCTGAAGGCGAGGAAGCCGTGGCGGTTGCCGCCATATTCGACGAAGGCGGCCTGGAGCGAGGGTTCGACCCTGGTGACCTTGGCGAGGTAAATGTTCCCGCGCAGTTGCTTGCGTTGCGCGGTCTCGAAGTCAAACTCTTCGACGCGATTGCCGCGGACCACGACGACCCGGGTCTCTTCCGGGTGGGTGGCATCGATCAACATCTTGTTGGGCATGTCTTAACTCTTGGCGGCGGCGGGCGCGGTTCACCGTGGGCGCGATCTGCGCTGCCGGGTGACGCGACGGTCCACCTGATTCGGGGGTGAGGGGAAGGCCGAAACGCCGTCTCTCGCGCCTTGCCGAATCGGAAGCCTCAGAACCGAAGCGGCGCGCGGGATTTTCACTCCGCAGCGTCGCGAAAGGTCCTTCAGAATTCGTCGGCACAGTCTGGCGCATCAAGCGTCGGCCCGTATGAAACGTTGGGCGGCGGGGCCGCCCCTAATCAGTTGCTGCTGGCCAGGCATGGCGCGTGCGCGCTCGCCCTGGATCAAGAACCGCCTCCTCTGGATTAAGGAGGTGGGTAACTGGCCGCGTCGCTGTCAAAACTGCCCCGGAAACAGTGTGGTAACCGGAAACCGTTCGCCGCCGGAGCTTGCCCTGGTCCGCCTCGCTGCCGCGCACCGCGCTGGTCGTTGAGGGGAACAGAAAAACGCTGGAATTCCCGAACCTTGGGAGCTCCGGCGCTGCACCGGGAGGCTGAATGCGACACAACCGGAAATCATTGGCCGTCAGCATTCCGTACATACGAGGAATGAGCCATCCGTGCAAGGGAGCGTCGCACGCCGGTCACAGTCCGGGAGTTTTGCGTTTCTGTCATTAAGGACTGATTAACCCTGTGGTTCTATTGCGTTAAAGAGGGCTGCTCGGAGGCACGGATTCGGTGGCGAGCCGCACAAATCAACGGGTTTTGCTAGGATTTGCGCTTCTATGCGCCTCAGCATTGCCATGCGCCGATTCCTCGCGCCTGAGCGCGGCGGAGGGCCCGTCGCAACCCTCTGCTGCGGCAGCAAATTTTCCTGTCGCCACAGCCGCGCGCCTAGCCGGTGACGGCAAGCAGACCCGCTTCATTCTCGACCTCGACCAGACCGTTACCTTCCGCACCACGACGCTTGCCGATCCTTATCGGGTGGTGGTCGACGTTCCCCAGGTCAATTTTCAGCTGGCTCCCGGAACAGGAGCCGGGCGAGGGCTGGTCAAGGCCTTTCGGTACGGGCTGGTCATGCCCGGCGGCTCCCGAATCGTGTTCGACCTGACCGGCCCCGCCAAGATCGCCAATTCCTACGTGCTCGACGCGGCCAACGGCCAGCCGGCCCGACTGGTGCTGGAGCTCGAGGAGGTGGATCGTGCGGCCTTCGTGCAGACTCCCCCTCCGGAGAATCATCCCGAGCTGCGACCGACAATTGCCGCCGTTCCGCCCACGACCGTTCCCGCCGCGCCAGAACCGGCGCAGCAGAAGCCGGCAGCGCCTTCAGATGGCCGCCCGGTGGTCGTGATCGATCCCGGCCATGGCGGCATCGACAACGGCACCCAGTCGAGCGGGGAGAGCGAGAAGAATCTGGTGCTGGCCTTTGGCCTCGCGCTACGCGACCGGTTGGAGAAATCAGGCAAGTACCGGGTGGTCATGACGCGGGACGACGACACCTTCATCCCGCTCAACGACCGGCCCAAGGTCGCCCGCAATCTGAACGCCGCGCTGTTCGTCTCGATCCACGCCGATGCGCTGCCGAAGGCCGAAGGCGATGCCCAGGGTGCCACCATTTACACGCTGTCGGACAAGGCCTCCGACGCCGAAGCGCAGCGGCTGGCCGATGCTGAAAATCGCGCTGACGCGATCGCCGGCTTCAACCTGGCGGAAGAGCCGACCGATGTCGCCGACATCCTGATCGACCTGACGCAGCGGGAAACCCGTACCTTTTCAAGCCGTTTTGCTCATCTGCTGATGGGCGAAATGAAGTCGACCATGCGAATGCACAAGCATCCCCTGAAGTCGGCCGGCTTCCGGGTGTTGAAGGCGCCCGACGTGCCCTCGGTGCTGGTCGAGATCGGCTATGTCTCCAACAAGGGCGATCTTGAGCACCTCGTCTCCGAGGGGTGGCGGTCCAAGGCTGTCGGCTCGATGGCCCAGGCGATCGACACGTTCCTGGCCAAGCGGATGGCGACCGCGGGGGCCGGGAATTAAGAAGGGAATGCCTGTTCCGTTGTTAAGCCCTAGTTTGGCCACAGCGGACGCCTTATAAAAACAACGCAGGGGGTTCCGGAATCGACGAGAATCCCGTTCGGCAAGCGTCTTTCGGTCCGGCATCAATGGTATTCAGTAGGCCGGTGAATTCGCGACGTGAGGACGGCGCCCGTTTGGGGTGCTTTGGGCTGATCCTGGGATTGAACGGATAAACACATAATGCGCTTGCTTGTGCGGTTCATGGGCTTCCTGTTTGCCGCGGGAACGGTGGTGTTCCTTGTCGGTGTCGGTGCCGTGGCAGGCCTGATCTGGCATTTCTCCAAGGACTTGCCCGACTACTCTCAGCTTCAGGATTACGAGCCGCCGGTGATGACCCGCGTCCACGCGGTCGACGGCTCGCTGCTCGGCGAATACGCCAAGGAGCGGCGCCTGTATCTGCCGATCCAGGCGGTGCCGAAGCTCGTGATCAACGCGTTCCTCGCCGCCGAAGACAAGAATTTCTACGAGCATGGCGGCATCGACTACACCGGCATGGCGCGCGCAGGCGTGCTGTACCTGCAGAATTTCGGCTCCAACCGCCGTCCGCAGGGTGCCTCCACGATCACCCAGCAGGTCGCCAAGAATTTCCTGCTGACCAACGAGGTCTCCTTCTCGCGCAAGATCAAGGAAGCCTTGCTCGCGATGCGCATCGAGAAGACCTATTCGAAGGACAAGATCCTCGAGCTGTATCTGAACGAAATCTATCTCGGCCTCGGCGCCTACGGCATCGCCGCCGCCTCGCTGGTGTATTTCGACAAGTCGGTGAATGAGCTCACCGTGGCGGAAGCTTCCTACCTCGCAGCGCTGCCGAAGATGCCGGCGACGCTGCATCCGGTTCGCAACCGCGATCGCGCCATCGAGCGTCGCAATTACGTGATCGACCGTCTCCAGGAGAACGGCTGGATCAAGCAGGCTGACGCCGACAAGGCGCGCAAGGAGCCGCTGGTCGTCACCAACCGTTCCAACGGTGCCCACACCTTCGCCGGCGAATATTTCGCCGAGGAGGTTCGTCGCGACATCTTCGAGCGCTACGGCGAGAAGAAGCTGTATGAGGGTGGCCTGTCGGTCCGCACCACGCTCGATCCGAAGATCCAGGTCATGGCGCGCAAGACCATGGTCGCCGGCCTCGTGAACTATGACGAGCAACAGGGCTATCGGGGCGCCATCAGCAAGCTCGATATTTCGGGCGATTGGGGCGTGAAGCTCGCGGAGATCAAGTCGCTCTCCGACATCTCGCCATGGCGCATGGCGGTGGTGCTGGAAACCAGCGACCAGTCGGCGCGCATCGGCTTCCAGCCGAACCGCGAGCTCGGCGGCGCCGTCAGCAAGCAACGCGAGACCGGCCTCGTCACGCTTGACGGCGTGCGGTGGGCGAGGGCGACCCAGGGCAACTTCAAGGGCAAGACGCCGACATCAGTGGCGCAGGTGCTTCAGCCCGGCGACGTGATCTATGCAGATCCGCTCTACAGCAAGGAAGGACAACCGGTCGAAGGCCAGTATCGCCTGCGCCAGATTCCCGAAGTTTCGGGCGCGATGGTGGTGATGGACCCCTGGACCGGACGCGTCCTCGCGATGGTCGGCGGCTTCTCGTTCGACCAGAGTCAGTTCAACCGCGCCACGCAGGCCTACCGGCAGCCGGGTTCGTCGTTCAAGCCGATCGTCTATTCGGCAGCGCTCGACAACGGCTATACGCCTTCGACCGTCGTGCTCGACGCGCCGATCGAAATCGACCAGGGGCAGGGCGCAGGCGTATGGCGGCCTGAAAACTTCTCGGCGAACAAATATCAGGGACCTGTGACGTTGCGGAACGCGCTGCGGCAATCGCTCAACACGGTGACCGTGCGGCTCGCGCAGGACATCGGCATGCCCCTGATCGGCGAATATGCGCGCCGCTTCGGCGTCTATGACGAGCTGCCGAACTATCTCTCCTACGCACTCGGCGCCGGCGAGACCACGGCGATGCGCATGGTCACGGCCTATTCGATGATCGCCAATGGCGGGCGCCGCGTGAAGCCGACCTTGATCGACCGTATCCAGGACCGCTACGGCCACACCATCTTCAAGCACGACCAGCGCGAATGCCGAGGCTGCGATGCGCCGGGCGGCTGGAAGAACCAGCCCGAGCCGCAGCTGATCGACCGCCGCGAGCAGGTGCTCGATTCCATGACGGCCTATCAGATCACCGAGCTGATGGAAGGCGTGGTGCAGGCCGGCACCGCAACCGTCGTGAGGGAAGTCGGCAAGCCGATCGCCGGCAAGACCGGTACGACCAACGAGGCCAAGGACGCCTGGTTCGTCGGCTTCTCGCCTGACGTCGCGGTCGCCATCTACATGGGCTACGACAAGCCGCGTCCGCTCGGCAAAGGCAATGCCGCGACCGGCGGCCATCTCGCCGCGCCGATTGCGCGCGACTTCCTTAAGCTCGCGCTCGCTGACAAGCCCGCGGTTCCGTTCAAGGTGCCGGCCGGCATCAAGCTGATCCGTGTCGTCGCCAAGACCGGCATGCGCGCCGGTCCCGGCGAGAGCGGCGGAACCATCCTCGAGGCTTTCAAGCCCGGTACGGCGCCGCCGGACAATTACTCGGTCATCGGCGTTGCCGACGCCGACGGGCGCGGTGGCGTGCCGCCGCCGCAGCAGGCGCCGGATTCCGGCTTCTTCATGCGGCCGGGCACCGGCGGGCTGTACTAGGGCCCTGGGATAACAGCACTGAGTTGAAGCTCCGGCGGTTGCGCTTTGCAGCCGCCGCCGCTACATCCCCTTCAGCGCGATGAGTTATCGCGCTCTATTTCTTGTTTGCGCATGATCTTTTCGGGAAACCGCTGCACACTTTCCCGGATCATGCGCTAGCACGCGGGATTCCGCGAAATCAGAGAACGATATGCGCGCCGAAATCGAACGGTTGGTAGAAGAGATCAAGCAGTCAGTCGGGCTGCTGAGGAGGCATCTTTGACGTCGAGAAATCGACGGCGCGCCTCGCTGAGCTGAACAAGCTCGCAGAAGATCCCAACCTCTGGAACGATCCCCAGAAAGCACAGAAGCTGATGCAGGAGCGTACCTCGCTGGAGGACTCGCTCTCGGGCATCGGCAAGGTCGAGCAGGAGCTCGAAGACGATATCGGGATGATCGAGCTCGGCGAGGCCGAGGGCGATGACGGCGTCGTGGCCGAAGCTGAAGCTGCGCTCAAGAACCTGAAGAAGGAAGTGGCGCGACGCGAGCTCGAGGCGTTGCTCTCGGGCGAGGCCGACCGCTTCGATTCCTATCTCGAAGTCCATGCCGGCGCCGGCGGCACCGAGAGCCAGGACTGGGCGCAGATGCTTTTGCGCATGTACACGCGCTGGGCCGAGACGCACGGATTCAAGGTCGAATACCTCGAAGAGTCCGAAGGCGAAGAAGCCGGCATCAAGTCCGCGACCATCCAGGTCTCCGGTCACAATGCTTATGGCTGGCTGAAGACCGAAGCAGGTGTGCACCGCCTGGTGCGCATCTCGCCGTTCGACTCCAATGCGCGGCGCCACACCTCGTTCTCGAGCGTGCAGGTGTTTCCTGTCATCGACGACAGCATCAAGATCGACATCAAGGAATCCGACGTTCGTACCGACACCATGCGGTCGGGCGGCGCCGGTGGTCAGCACGTCAACAAGACCGAATCCGCGGTGCGCCTGACGCACATTCCGACCGGCGTCGCGGTGGTCTGCCAGGCGGGCCGCTCCCAGCACAAGAACCGGGCGCAGGCCTGGGACATGCTGCGTGCGCGCCTCTACGAGATCGAGCTGAAGAAGCGCGAGGAGAAGGCCGCCGCCGACCAGGCCGCCAAGACCGATATCGGCTGGGGCCACCAGATCCGCTCCTACGTGCTGCAGCCCTATCAGATGGTGAAGGATTTGCGCACCGGCGTGCAGACGTCCGACACGTCGGGCGTGCTCAACGGCGAGCTCGACGAGTTCATGGCCGCGACGCTCGCGCAGCGCGCCTTCGGCACCCCCGGCGCTGACATCGAGGACGTGGACTGATCATGACCCGCGTGGCCTTCATCGGGCTTGGACGGATGGGCCACGGCATGGCTGGCCGTTATCTCGATGCCGGTTTTACGGTGACGCTGTGGAATCGCAGCAAGTCAAAAGCCGAAGACCTGATCGCGCGCGGCGCAAAGTGGGCGACCTCGCCTGAGGATGCCGCGATCGACGCAGACGCCGTGGTGACCATGGTCGCCGACGACGAAGCCTCGCGCTCGGTCTGGCTCGGGCCCAACGGCGCCGCCAAGACCGCGAAGGCCGGCACCATCGCGATCGAGTGCTCCACCGTCTCCTATGACCATGCGCGCGAGATGGGGCGCGAGCTGAGCGCGCGTGGCCTGATCTACATCGATTGCCCCGTGACGGGATTGCCGGATGCGGCAGCGGCCGGAAAGCTGACACTGCTGGTTGGCGCCGAGGCGGCCGACCTCGGGCGCGCGCAGCCTTTCCTCGAACCGATCGGCTCGACCATCAGGCATTTCGGCGCCGTCGGCTCCGGCACGGTCTACAAGCTGATCAACAACCTCATGGGCGCAATCCAGATCGCCGGCCTTGCCGAGGGCCTCGCGATCGCCGAGCAGGCTGGGCTCGACATGAAGCTGGTGCTGGAGTCGATCCAGGCTGGCGTCGCCGCAAGCCCGCAAGTTCAGCGCCATTCCAAGCGCATGGTGGCCCGTGATTTCAGCGGCGCGACGTTCACGGCTGCGCTGCGGCACAAGGATGCCGCCTATGCCGTGAAGCTCGCCGAGAGCCTGCTGGCCGACAAGCCGCTGGTCTCGCGCGCCGCCGTCGAGTCTTACGCGCAGGCAAAGGCCGTGATGCCCGACGACGACGAAGGCAAGATGATTGAGCTGGTGTCGCGGCCGAAAAAGTCATCTTAACTGGAATTCGACTTAGCTGGAACTCGACATGGGGCAGGCTCGGTCGGAACACGGTCTCGGCATTGCCCTCGTCGCTGCGGCGGCGATTGCCTGGAGCACGGCGCCGTTCTTCACGCGGCTGCTGCCCTTCGATCCCTGGACCATCTTGTTCTGGCGCGGCTTGTTCGGCGGCAGCCTGATCACCGTGCTTCTCGTCCTGATGCAGGGACCGGCTGCGCTCCGGCAATTGGTGGTGCCGGGACGCGGCGGCTTGCTCGTCGCGGCATTGTCCGCCACCGGCATGATCTCGTTCATTCCTGCGCTGCAGATGACCAACGTCATGAATGTTGCGGTGCTGATCGCGACGCAGCCGTTCGTCGCCGCCGCGCTGGCATGGCTGTGGCGGGGCGAAGCCGCAACCTGGCGTACCCTGATCGCGAGCCTCGTCGCCTTTGCCGGCGTGGTCATCACCGTCGGCGGCATCAGATCTGGCGCCGATATCAGCGGTGTGGCCCTAAGCTGCTTGATGGTGCTCGCCATCTCGGCCATGACAGTCGTCGTGCGACGCCACAGGGAGACCTCGATGGTGGCGGCGGCAGCACTCTCGAATTTCATCGGCAGCCTCGTCAGCCTGCCGCTCGCCCATGACATCGCCCATATCGGCGGCCATAACCTGGCGATCCTCGCGATGTTCGGCTGCCTCCAGGTCGCGCTCGGCCTGACCTTCTATATGCTGGGCTCCCGATTGCTGCCGTCGGGGCAGGCGTCATTGATCGCGACGCTGGAAACGCCGTTAATGGCCTTCTGGATCTGGGTGGGCTTTGGTGAGGTGCCGGCCGCACATGCGCTGATCGGCGGCGCACTGGTGATCGGAGCGGTCGTGGCCGATATCGCGGGCGATGCGCGCACACGTCGATCTGGCACGTAATTTATCGGAATTCGGGTGGCAGCATGAGCCGCGTGGTCCTAGGCGAGCTGGCTGGACCGCCGAGGTAAACGTCATGCTCCCGAACGACATCAGGATCGACGCGCGAGACTGGTCGCTGCTTGCCGTGCTCTCGATTCTCTGGGGTGGCTCGTTCTTTTTCAACGGCGCCGCGCTCCGCGAATTGCCGCCGCTGACGCTGGTGTTCCTGCGTGTCGTTCTCGGCGCGACCATGCTGGTGCCGCTTCTGCGAATGCAGGGGATCGGCTTTCCCAAAGGCGTCGCCGGCTGGACACCGTTCTTCGTCATTGGGCTGTTCAACAATGTCCTTCCGTTCTCGCTGATCGTGATTGGCCAGACCTTCATTCCAAGCGGGCTGGCGTCGATCCTTAACGCCACCACCCCGCTGTTCACCGTGATGGTGATGGCCGCAGTGGGCGAAGAGGCGTTGCAGGCGCGGCGGGTGGCTGGCGTCGCGCTGGGACTCCTGGGCGTGATCATCCTGCGCGGCTGGGGGATCGAGACGCGGACCGGGCAGGGGCTCGGCATCCTGCTCTGCCTTGGCGGCGCGCTCAGCTACGGCTTTGCGGCGCTCGCCGCGCGGCGGCTCCTGAAGGACTCAGCCCCGCTCGGCACCGCGACGTTTCAACTGATGGCGTCGACGGTGATGATGGCGATTGTTGCTGGTGCGGCGGAACAGCCATGGCGTCTGCCCGTGCCGGATGTGACGACCTGGCTCGCTGTGCTTGGCCTCGCTGCGCTATCGACCGCGCTCGCCTATATCATCTTCTTCCAGATTATTCGACGCTCGGGAGCGACCAATGTGATGTTGGTGACGTTGCTCATTCCGGTGACCGCGATCCTGCTGGGATGGCTGGTGCTGGGTGAGCCGATATCCATGCGTGAGATCGCCGCGCGATCGTCATCGGCAGCGCTTTGCTCGTGATCGACGGACGGGTGCTGACAATGTTGCAGCGCGCTCGATAAGTTCCCAAGCGGCGTTTCACTTCACGGAAAATCCTGTCGCTTGCCAGCGGCCTGTCGCCTTGCGACACTCTCTTAAAACAAGAACGATAAGATACAGGGAGAGACCAATGCCGGGTCGTCGCGAACACCTTGCTGCCCTCGCGGTGCTTGCTGCCGCCGTGCTCGCCACCACCCCGGCCTCGGCGCAAAAGCAATACGACCCCGGCGCCAGCGATACCGAAATCAAGATCGGCAACATCATGCCCTACAGCGGGCCGGCGTCGTCCTATGGCGTGATCGGCAGGACCGAGGCGGCGTTCTTCAAGATGATCAACGATCAGGGCGGCATCAATGGCCGCAAGATCAATTTCATCAGCTATGACGATGCCTATTCGCCGCCGAAGGCGATCGAGCAGGCGCGCAAGCTGGTCGAGAGTGACGAGGTGCTGCTGATCTTCCAGGCGCTCGGTACGCCCTCGAACTCGGCGATCATGAAGTACATGAACGCCAAACGAGTGCCGCAGCTCTTCGTTGCCTCCGGCGGCACCAAGTTCGGCGATCCCAAGAACTTTCCGTGGACGATGGGTTTTCAGCCCAACTACCAAAGCGAGGGGCGGATCTACGCAAAATACATCCTCGACAAATTCCCGACCGGCAAGATTGCGGTGTTCTGGCAGAACGACGACGCCGGCAAGGACCAGTTCAAGGGCCTGAAGGACGGCCTTGGCGACAAGGCCAACATGATCATCGCCGACAAGTCCTACGAGGTCAGCGATCCCTCGATCGACTCGCAGATTGTCGCCCTGCACGATTCCGGCGCCGACATCTTCTTCTCATGGGCGGCGCCGAAGGGCTCGGCGCAGGCGATCCGCAAGGTGGGTGAGCTCGGCTGGAAACCCAAATTCTTCCTGGCCAATACAGCAACCTCCATCGCCTCGGTGCTCAAGCCCGCCGGGCTCGAATATTCCAAGGACATCATCTCGACCGCCTATCTGAAGGACCCGACCGATCCGACATGGGACAAGGATCCGGCGGTGATCGCGTGGCGGGCGTTCATGGACAAGTATTATCCTGATGGCGACAAGGCCAACGCCAACAACCTCTATGGCTACGTGCAGGCCGAGGCGATGGCGCAGGTCCTGAAGCAGTGCGGCGACAATCTCACGCGCGACAACGTCATGAAGCAAGCGGCCAGCCTGAAGAATTTTCACACCGACTTGATGCTGCCCGGCATCGTGGTCAACACCTCGCCCGATGACTATTTCCCGATCGAGCAGATGCAGCTGATGCGCTTCAACGGGCAGGCCTGGGAGCTGTTCGGTGACGTCATCACCGGCGAGGTCGGTCACGAGCACAGCCAGTAATCAGGCCGGCCGGCGGATGCCACTAAGGGCCGACGCGCGGCACTTAGCCCGCGCTCAGCCGTACGCCGGCGCGCAAGAACTTCTGCGGGTCGACGGCTTCGCCGTCGATGCGGGTCTCGTAGTGCAGGTGCGGGCCGGTTGAACGACCGGTCGAGCCGACGAGGCCGATGACCTGGCCGATCCTCACGGTCTCGCCGACCTTGACGTTGATCTCGGAGAGATGGCCGTAGCGGGTCGACAGCCCGTTGCCGTGATCGACCTCGACCATGCGACCGTAACCACCGGACCAGCCGGCCGAGACCACCTTGCCGTTGGCGGTGACGCGCGCGGGATCGCCGGTCGCGGCGCGGAAGTCGAGACCGGTGTGCATCGCGGGCCGGCCGAGGAAGGGATCGCTGCGCACGCCGAAGCCGGAGGTAAACTCGACTTCGCCGACGACCGGTTTGCGATAGGGCACCTGCGCCAGCGTACGATTGAGCCGGTCCATTTCGGCGCGCGTGACATTGATGCGATAGAGCTGCTTCTCGAAGGGGCCAGCGTTTGCCGTGAGCTTCACCGGCACGAACGGGCCGCCCATCGGAGCGCGCGGCACCGCGGCCTCAAGGCTGGAAAGGTTCAGGCCGAGGTCGCTGACGACGCCGCGCATCCGCCGCATCCGCGAATCCATGCCTTCCTCCACGGCGCTGAGCGCCGCGACCTGGCGGCGCTCCACCTGATCGAGCGAGTTCGTGAGCCGGACCAGGACATTGTCAAAGCCCTGGTTCTTGGCGAATTGATTGACCGGCGGGGCGATCACGGCGGGGGCGCGCGATTCCAGCCGCGCCTCACGGTCGGGCGGCGCCACGAAGATCACGGTATCGCTGATCGGCGACGGTTTTGGCGTGCCCTGGGTCGTCTGGTTCGCCTCGCCGCGCTGCGGCGCCGCGCGTGGGATCGATCCGGTCACGTCCGGCATGGCGCCAAGCGCCGTGGCCCGGGACTCCAGCGCCGTCTGGCGCTTCATGATCTGGTCGAGCTTCTGGTCGAACTGTTCCTGGTCGAGCAGTTGCCGGCTGGTGGTGCGGTCGACCTTGGCGCGCAGCTCGGCGATGCGGTCTTCATAGGCGTATTGCATCTCGGCCTGGCGGGCGATCAGCCGGGTCAAGACGTCGTCGCGAAAAGCGAAATAAGTGGCGGTCGCCGCCGACCAGAGCCCGAGCAGAACGACGGTGCCGACCACGATCCAGAACACCACGGGCCCAAGCCGGACCTGCTTGCCGTGATGCACGATGGTGTAGGCGTCGTCGGCCGCGGGCAGGGGAATCGCTGCAGCTACCGCGGCCGCAGGCCGACGGTGGAAGGACCGTCCGTGGTCGTGCGAATGATGCTGGGGGTACTGCGAATATTGGGCAGAACTTTTCGACATCGGCACTCCCGCGCCGGTCGGAACGGTTCCTTGCGGCTTAATTGCCGCAGCAATCTGGGCCGGTCATGGTTAATTTTCCGGAAACGGGAACGCTCGATTTTAACGGGCTGGTTAAAGACTTCTTGCCGCAGCCAGCACATCGTCGGCATGGCCGTCGACCCGGACATTGCGCCAGATCCTGGCTACCTTGCCATCGGTGCCGATCAGCACCGAGGTACGAAGAATCCCGAGGAAGGTCTTGCCATACATGGATTTTTCGCCCCAGGCGCCATAGGCCGCCAGCATCTCATGCTGCTCGTCCGAGATCAGGGGGATGCCAAGGCCGTGCTTGTCGCGGAATTTCTCCTGGGCCTTTAACGGGTCGGCCGAAATCCCCAGCACCGTAGTGCCGGCGGCCGTGAAGTCGCTCTTGAGGCGGGTGAAGTCGATCGCCTCACGGGTGCAGCCCGGCGTGTCGGCGCGGGGGTAGAAGAACAGGACCAGCTTCTGGCCGGCATAGTCCGAGAGAGTGACCACATCGCCGCCGTCGCGGGGCAGGCGGAACGCGGGGGCCTTCTGGCCTTCGGCCAGAGCCGATTTGGCTCCCGACGTCGCAGCCGCAGGCCTGGAGGCCTTTTCAGAAGATTTTAACCGTTTCGATGCGGCCTTATGCGATGCTGGTTTTGCGCCTGTCTTGGTTGATTTGCCTGCCGATGCCGGCTGTGTTTTCGCGCTACGCGTTTGAGTCGTTGCCCGCGCTTTCACGGGCTTCTTTTTAGCGGTCAAACTGCCGGAGGGCGTTTTGGACGATTTCTTTCGGGATTTCTTGGACATACGCCTTCCTTTCGTCGCTTTCGGCGGGTCAACCAAAGCGGTATTGCAGCTCTCGTCCGGTGTGCCGGATTCGCGCCCTCGGCTGGGCAATTTTGGCGGCGACGGAGTATGGTTACAAGGAATTCCACGCACCACCCCACTGCTCGTTGAACGCGCTCCCGGGGCGAGATGACGAACAGCAGGAACATTAGAGGTATGGCGGCAATGCCGGGGCGGGGAGTGTCCATTCCCGTCGATGGCGGCGGTCCCGGCGGTGCTCAGTCCTATGATGGGCGCCTGTATCGAGAGGCAATGGCAAGGAATACGTCGCCCCAAGATCACACCCAGGATCACAATCGGGACTTCGATCGACACGCCGGCCGTCACGAACAGCCGGAATGGGACGAGGCCGACTGGGATCGGGACCAGGAAGAGGAGGCGGGCCACCGCGCACGCCGCCTGTTGTCGCGTTCCAACTCGCGCTTTCGCGTCGGTGGCGATTTCTCGGCGTTGCGGCGAGCGCTGCCAAGCGGCCGCTGGCTGCGGCGGATGGCTATCCTTGTCGGCACCCTGATCGTCATCTTCGTCGGTTGCTTTGGTGCGCTGTGGTGGCGGCTTGGCGCAGGTCCGATCAATCTCGACATGGCGACGCCTTGGCTCGCCGCCGCCATCGAGGACAATATCGGCCACGGCAACACCGTGGAGGTTGGCGGCACCCAGATCGAGCGTGCGGGGCGGATCCGGATCGCCGTGCGCATCCGAGACATCATCGTTCGTGACCATGACCATGCCATCGTCGCCAGTGCGCCGAAGGCCGAGGTGAGACTGTCGGGAGCCGCTCTTCTCACCGGTCGCCTGCGCGCCGAAAGCCTGAACCTGGTCGATGCCGAACTTGCAATCCGGATCGCGCCCGATGGCACCGTCACGGTCTCTGCCGGCGACACGGCGAAGCCGCTGGCAACCGGCGTCGCGTCCAAGAAGGAAGCAGGGCTGCCGCCGACATTCCCGCGTAACGGCGTGCCGCCGCCGCCTTTCGGGATGGCACCCGCAACGCCGGACGCAACCCAGGCCGCGCCTCAACCGGCCGCGCAGAGCGGCATTCTTCAGGGCCTCGACTGGCTCGATAGCCTGAGCATGACCGGCCTCGACGGCCAGAACCTCAACGAGATCGGTCTCAAGAACGGCAATCTGATTGTCGACGACCAGCAGCGCGGCAGCAAATGGACGTTTGAGAACATCACGCTCAGCCTGCGCCGGCCAAGCCAGGGTGGTGTGGCGCTCAGCCTCGGCGAGGAGGGCGCGCACCCGTGGTCGCTGCGCGCCACGATCGGACCCAGCGAGAATGGAGTGCGGTCGGTCGACATTCGCGCCGACAAGGTCTCGACCTCGAACATCCTGCTCGCGTTGCGCGTCAAGGACCTGACCTATACGGCCGATTTGCCGCTGACCGGCGAGCTGAAAGGCGAGCTCGGCCGCGACGGCGTGCCGACATTCTTCCGCGGCAAGGTCACCATCGGCGCGGGCAACATCATCGACACCGACACGCCCGATTATCCGATGGCGATCGACTCGGCCGAGATCAATATCGAATGGGATGCCAATCGACGAGTGCTGGTCGCGCCGTTCAAGATCATTTCGGGCGCGAACCGTCTGACGCTGCTGGCCCATCTCGAGCCGCCCAACGGCACCGTGAACGACTGGCAGCTCGGCTTCAGCGGCGGTTCGATCCTGCTCGGCGGCATCGACAACGAGCCGCCGCTCGTCTTCAACCGCATCGCGATCGGCTTCCGCTTCGACACCGACCACAAGCGCATGCTGCTGACGCAGGCCGATATCTCCAACGGCGAGATTGGCGTCGCCGGCACCGGTGCGATCGACTATTCCGGGGAGCCACGCCTGACGCTCGGCTTTGCGGGAACGCCGATGTCGGCCTCCGCCTTGAAGCGGATGTGGCCGACGCTTGTGGTGCCGGAGTTACGGCAATGGGTGATCGAGCGGATCGAGCGCGGCACGCTCCAGCGCATTGAGGTCGGCGTCAACTCGCCGACGCGTAACCTTCCGCGCAAGGGGCCGCCGATTCCCGATGATGGCTTGTCGGTCAACATCGTGGCGAGCGGCGTTGCGGTTCGCCCCGTCGACGGCATGCCTGTCGTGCACGACGCCGATCTCAAGGCGCACGTGACCGGACGCACGGCCACGGTGAATATCGCCCAGGGCATTGCCGACACGCCCGCAGGCCGCAAGATCACGATTTCCGACTTCACCTTCGAAGTGCCTGATATGGCGCCAAAGCCGTCGCCGTCGCGGACGCGTTTCCGTGTCGAAGGTCCGGTGCCGGCGGCAGCCGAAATGCTGTCCAATGATCGGCTGAGCGATCTGTCGTCGACCGTCGTCGATCCCAACACCAGCAAGGGCACGTTCACGGCGAACATCCAGCTCGGCCTGCCGGTGAAGGGCGAGCTGACCAAGGCGGACACCGTCTACGCCGTCACCGCCGATCTCAACGGCTTCAGCGCCGAAAAGCTGGTGATGAACCAGAAGCTCGAGGCCAACAATCTCAAGGTCCTCGCCAACAACGGGGGTTACCAGGTCAAGGGCGACGTCAAGATCAACGGGCAGGCGGCCTCGCTGGACTATCGCAAGGCGACCGATGGCGATGCCGACGTCAAGCTGCAGACGACGCTGGATGATGCCAGCCGCGCCCGCCTGGGCTTTGACCTCAGTCCGGCCGTCAGCGGCTCGGTGCCGGTCAAGGTGTCGGGCAAGATTGCCGGCGGTCCGGACGCAACGACCAAGCTCGGCATCGAGGCCGACCTGACGTCGGTCAAGCTCGACAACATTCTTCCAGGCTGGGTCAAGCTGCCGGGCAAGGCGAGCAAGGCGACGTTCAAGGTGGTACCGACGGCGCAATCGACACGGCTCGAGGACATCGTCATCGAGGGCGGCGGCGCCTCGATCAAGGGCTCGCTCGAAGTCGATCCGAACGGCGACCTCATGAATGCGAACTTCCCGGTCTACTCGCCGTCAGACGGCGACAAGACGTCGCTCAAGGTGGAGCGCGGTCAGGACGGCGTGGTGCGTGGCACGATGCGCGGCGATGTGTTCGACGGCCGCGGCTTCCTGAAGTCGGCGATCTCAGGCAATTCCAAGGACGACAGCAAGAGCAAGCTCAAGAACGTCGACTTCGACATCGATGTGAAGCTTGGCACGGTCGCCGGATTCAACGGCGAGACGATGCGCAGCGTCGATGCCAAGATGTCGAAGCGCAGCGGGGCGATCAAGGCGTTCACGCTGAGCGGCAGGATCGGCCAAAACACCCCGGTGGCGGCGGACTTGCGCGGCGGGCGCGCGCAAGGCAGCCGCGAGGTGATCTATCTCCAGACCAATGATGCCGGATCGCTGCTGAAGTTCACCGACACGACCAACAAGGTCTTCGGCGGCCAGATGGTGGTTGCCATGGAGCCGCCGACGTCAGAGCCTACGGCCAGGGAAGGCCTGATCAATGTGCGCGACTTCGCGGTCAGGGGAATGGATCAGCTTGATCGCGTCGCGGCGGGTGCCCCTAATGGCGCGCAGAATGGCGTGACCTTCACGGCGCTGCGCGCGGAGTTCACGCGGCAGAACGGCGCGCTCACGATCCGCGATGGCGTGGTCAAGGGACCGATGATCGGCGCCACCATCGAAGGCTCGGTCGACTTTCCCGGCAACCAGGTCTGCATGAGCGGCACCTTTGTGCCGATGTACGGCGTGAACAACATCTTCGGCCAGATTCCGTTGTTCGGCCTCTTCCTGGGTAACGGCGACAAAGAGGGATTGATTGGCGTGACCTACGAGGTTGTCGGTACGCCGGCGGCGCCGGTGATGCGCGTCAATCCGATCTCGGCGATGGCGCCGGGCCTGTTCCGCAAGATATTCGAGTTCAACACCGGCAAGCAGAACTCGCCGATCGACGAGCTACCGTCGGCGCAGTCCGGCGACACGGGATCGGCAAGGCCGTTATCGAGCGGTTGCAGCCTGGCGCGGCAGCGCTAATCAGGCCGCCTGCCGGGACGTTCGCTTCGGAAAATCGACATTGGGGTATGGACGCCCGTGCCGGACCTGCAATGAACCGATTAGTTCACCGCCTCATCATGTCCGCGCTGCTTGCTGCGGCCCTCGTCCTGATCTGGAACGTGCTGGGCTCGCGTTGAACCGGCACCGGCGGAACGCCGGCGCCGGTCTGGTTGCGCGCGCGTCAGCGCCGCGCGAAAGCGCCGCCTGTTGCTTCGCTCTCCTTGCCCAACAGCGCATCGACGCTGACCACACCGCCGCCGGCGGCAGCGAGGTAGAGGCAAGCGAAGCAGAACAGGATCGCCTCGGTACCGCCGTTGAGCAGCGGCAGGAACACCGCCGGGCCCTCCTTCGAGATGTGAAAGACGTGACCGAGGAAATAGGCGAAGGCCATTTCACCGGAGAGGACGAAGGCCGAGAGGCGGGTGAACAGTCCGATCATCAGTGCTGCGCCAAGCACGAGCTCAATCAGGCCGGCCGTCCAGATCAGCGGTGGCGGATTGGCGAACACGGCCACCTGCGGAATGTGGAAGAGCTTGGTCATGCCGTACTGGAACAACAGCAGTCCAGTGATGAAGCGAAACAGGCTCAAGAGAACCGGTTGATAGCGAGAGAGATAAGGAAAGTTCATTGGTTTGTGCCCTCCATCCAATGCTGCGACTAGGATCGCATTCGGTTCCGCCCTGCAAGCTGCGCCAGGTCAATTCGCGCTGACATTTTTGTCATGTCGGACAAAACACCGCAGGCTGTGGTTTCAGCCGCGAGTTGTCTGCATTTTTTAAGCGTCTACGCGCGGTGCCCGCCCGTAGTTCCCCGGTGACACGTAAGGGTGCAGGTTACCTCCGGGAGACCTAGCGCCGCAAGGCGGGCACAATCAGAAATGGAATCATCCCGAGGACAACGCTCGCAAGTGCGAAGACGAGCAGCGCATTGTAGCCGTGCGTGGCGTCGTGGATCAGACCGCCGCTCCAGGAGCCGAATGCCGAGCCGAGGCCGCTGCCGATCGAGATGGTGCCGTAGATGGTGCCCACGCGCTTGCCCTGAAAGATCCGCATCGCGGTGGCGCTGATCAGGGGGCCACGCGAGCCCATCATGCTGCCGAAGCAGACGACGAAGCCGGTGAGCAGGAAGATGTTCGGCGAGTATTGCAATAGCCAGAGCAGGACGATGCCGAGGATCGAGATCGCGTAGCTCAAGAGCACCGAGGGCCGGCGCCCGATCAGGCCGTCGAGCGCGGAGACACCCAGCATGCCGAACACCAGCACGACGCCGGAGAAGCCCCAGGCGGTCGCGGCCTGCAGCGGCGGGAAGCCGGCGTCGATCAGATAGGCCACGATCTGGGCCGCGATCGCGTACATGCCGACGGCAGTGAAGAAGAAGGTCGAGAACAGCGCCCAGAAAGCGTGGTGGCGCATTGCGCCGAGGAGTGTCCAGCCGTTGTCGACGAAATCAGGGTCGGTCTTCTTGGTGACGTAAGGCGAGCCCGCCGCGAACAGCCGCCACGGCAACAGCAGCAGCGGCACCAACAGCCCCAATGCTGCAAAGCCGAACAGCTGGTACGTGTCGCGCCAGCCGATGTGATCGATCAGGAGCTGCGAGGCCGGCAACAGCGCCAGCACGCCGCCGCCCATCGCCGAATACACCACGGACATCGCGGTCGGCAGCCGTGCTCCAAACCAGCGGCCGAGCAGGATCGAGTTCGGCACGATGCCGATGAAGGCAACGCCAATGCCGACGCAGAGGCCGATCGAGACCTGGAACTGCCAGAGATGCTGGGCGTGCGCCGCGATCAGGAACGCCGCGCCGAGCAGCAACAGGCCGAGCGCATAGACGATGCGTGGTCCCGAATGATCGAACAGCCGTCCGACGAAGGGGGCGGTGAGGCCGCTGGCAAGCCAGGTGAGCGAATAGACCGAAACGATCTGTGCGCGATCCCAGCCAAAACTCTCCGAGATCGGCTTGAGGAATACCGTAAAACTGTCGCCGAGCCCGCGGCCGAGAACGGCCAGCGTGAAGCAGAGCGCGAGCACGGTGAGTGCGATGCGCACGGCGCCTTCCGGCATCGCCGCGGCGCCGCCCTTGCTCGCCTTCGCCGACGTTTCCTTGGGCGTGTTCTGATCCATTGCCCATCAGGGAGCGCGCATCCGCGCGCCCTGACAAGCATCAAAAGCTCATACGCCTATGCAGGCCTGATGAGGACGTGCTTCTTCTTGCCGAAGGACAGCTTGATCACGCCTTCAGGCGTCAGGTTGCCTGCCGACAGCGCCATCTTCTCGTCGGCGACTGCGACGTCGTTGACCCGCAGGCCACCACCCTTGATCTGGCGCCGTGCCTCGCCATTGGAGGCAACGAGGCCTGCCTTGACGAAGGCGTTGAGCACGCCGAGGCCGGCCTCCAATTCGCCGCGCGGAATTTCCACCGTCGGCAGGCTCTCGGCGAGTGCGCCTTCCTCAAAAGTGCGGCGCGCGGTTTCGGCCGCTTCGTTGGCGGCATCGCGTCCGTGCAGCAGCGCGGTCGCCTCCGTTGCGAGCACCTTCTTGGCCTCGTTGATCTCGGAGCCACCGAGCGCTTCGAGCTTCTTGATCTCGCTCATCGGCAGCGTCGTGAACAGCTTCAGGAATTTGCCGACGTCGGCATCCTCGGTGTTGCGCCAGTACTGCCAGAAATCATAGGGGCTGAACTGGTCGGCGTTGAGCCACACCGCGCCTTGCGCAGTCTTGCCCATCTTGGCGCCCGACGCAGTCGTCAGCAGCGGCGTCGTCAGCGCGAACAGCTGGTGCGTGCCCATGCGGCGGCCGAGATCGACGCCCATGATGATGTTGCCCCACTGGTCCGAGCCGCCCATCTGCAGATGACAGCCGGTGCGCTTGGCGAGCTCGACGAAGTCGTAGGCCTGGCAGACCATGTAGTTGAACTCGATGAAGCTCATCTCGTGCTCGCGCTCGAGGCGCAGGCGCACGGAGTCCATCGTCAGCATGCGGTTGACCGAGAAGTGACGGCCGACGTCGCGCAGCATCTCGATCCAGTTCAGCTTGGTCAGCCACTCGGCGTTGTCGAGCATGATGGCGTCGCTTTTGCCATCGCCGTATTTCAGCACCTTCGCGAACACGCCGCGGATCGATTCCTTGTTGGCCTCGATCTCGGCAACGGTGCGGATCGCGCGCGTCTCGTCCTTGCCGGAGGGATCGCCCACCATGGTGGTGCCGCCGCCCATCAGCGTGATCGGCTTGTTGCCGGACTGCTGCAACCAGTGCAGCATCATCATGGTCAGGTAGTTGCCGATGTGCAGCGAGCGGGCGGTGCAATCGTAGCCGACATAGGCTGTCGCCTCGCCCTTGGCTGCGAGCGCGTCCAGCCCCTCGAAATCGGAGCATTGGTGGATGAATCCACGTTCCTGAAGCGTGTTGAGGAAATCCGATTTAAATGCGCTCATCTGTCGGCGTGCCTGACAATTCTTGGTTTACTGTTTTGGGAGCAATTTAAGGGTCTTACCTGGGAACTCGATTGCTGCCCGCCACTTGGCGCTGTGGCATTATAAGATGTGTCCCTCTGGCACAAGATCGGCATGCCGGAGGGGATGTTTGAGGACGCTGATCCCATGATGTTGACGGCACTCGGTTTGATGAGCGGCACCTCGCTGGACGGGGTGGACGTCGCGCTGATCGAAACCGATGGAAAGCGGGTGCAGGCGTTCGGGCCCTCTGGCTACCGGCCCTACAACCCGGCGGAGCGCAATTTGCTGCGCCAGGCGCTGAGCGAGGCGGTGAACCTGGCGCAACGCGATGCCCGGCCGGGTATTCTGGGCCAGGCCGAGCGGGTGGTGACTCGCGCCCATGCAGAGGCTGTCGCCGCCTTCGTCGCCCAGAACCGGATGCGGCCTGAGGACATCGACATCGTCGGCTTCCACGGCCAGACCGTGCTGCACCGGCCGGAGCGACGGCTAACGGTCCAGATCGGCGATGCGCCGGCGCTGGCCAAGGCCATCCATATCCCTGTGATGTATGATTTCCGCGCCGCCGATGTCGAGGCCGGGGGGCAGGGCGCGCCGTTCGTGCCGGTCTACCACCGGGCGCTGGCGCAAGCGCTGGAGCGCGAGGGGCCGATCGTCGTGGTCAATATCGGCGGCGTCTCCAACATCACCTATATCGACGGCAACGACACGCTGATCGCCTGCGATACCGGGCCTGGCAACGCGCTGCTGGACGATTTCATGTACCGCATCATGAACCAGGCGTTCGATGCGGAAGGCAAGTTCGCAGCGCTCGGCAAGGCGGATGAAGACTGGATCGCGCGAGCGCTGGAGCTGCCGTTCTTCGCAAGTCCGCCGCCGAAATCGCTCGACCGCAACGATTTCGCGGCGTTGAAGCTCGGCGATGTGCTGCCTGCCGATGGCGCCGCGACACTCACCGCCTTCACCGCGGCCGCGATCGCGCGCGTCATTCCGCTGCTGCCGCGGCGGCCACGAAGCTGGATCGTCTGCGGCGGCGGCGCGCGCAACCTCACCATGCTGCGCATGTTGCGGGAGCGAGTGGGGACGGCCACCGTCGAGGCCGCCGAGGCGCTGGGCTGGGCCTCTGATGCGATCGAGGCGCAGGCCTTCGGCTTCCTCGCCGCGCGCGGCCTGAAGGGTCTGCCACTGTCGTATCCGGCTACCACGGGCGTACCGATGCCGATGACGGGCGGGGTGATCGCGCGGCCTTGAGATCACGGGTGATTGATGCAAACGCATCGATCTTGACGTGTTCATGCAGGTGCATCTATATTGGATGCAGTTGCATCGAACTATTGGGATCACACCATGACGGCCTCACTGAAACTGATCAGCCACAAGCTTTGTCCCTATGTGCAGCGGTGCGAAGCTGCATCCGGTTGATCCGTTGAAGCGAGCCGAGCACCGCGCCTGGATGGAGTTCGGTTCAGCGATCCTCGGCGATCTCTGGGGGCTGGAGACCACGACAGATCCCGCCACATTCGAAAGCAAGCGCCAAGCGCTGTCGGCGAAATTTGCGCGCGTCGAGGCTGCGCTCGGCACGGGCCCATTCTTCGCCGGCGAGGCGTTCAGCCTGGTCGACGCGGTGTTCGCGCCGATCTTCCGCTATTTCGATCTGTTCGACGAACTGACCGAGCACGGTATCTTCCGCGATGTGCCGAAGGCCCGGGCCTGGCGCACCGAGCTCGCGCAGCGCCCGAGCGTGCGAGCTGCCGTCAGTGCGGACTATCCGCAATTGCTGCGCGCCTTCCTCGTTCGCCACGACGCGCATCTGCTCAAGCTTGCGGCCTGAGCGCGGATCGTGCTGGTCCTGACGGGGATTGCCGCGCTGAAGCTGGCCTAGAGCTCCGCGGCCATCTTCGCCAGGGTGGCGATGGTGTTCATGTTGCGCGCGGTGCCGGTCTTGGCGGCGGGGATCACGAGTTTCGACGTTCCCATGCCGTCGCCGTAATGCACGTAGATCTCGCGGCGGCCGAGCTTGACCTCTTCGTCCTTCTGGCCGCGAATTCCGGCAAGTGTGTCCGCGGGCGGCGCCTTGTCGAGGAAGATCGCGACCGTGCGGTTGGGCGCCATTTTGGGAAACGGATTGGCGGCCAGAACCTCTGCCATCTCGGCAGCGCCGCGCACGAGCACGCCGACCGGCGCGCCGGCGTAGGCGTGCAAGCGTTTTTCCAGCGCTGACTTGACGGCGGATTCCGATTTGCGGCTGGTGAAAACCACATTGCCGCTGGCGATGTAGGTGCGCACGGCACCGAAGCCGAGCTCTTCGCACATCGCCTTGAGCTCGGTCATCGGCAGCTTGCCGGTGCCGCCGACATTGACCGCGCGCAGCAGGGCTACAAACGCGGTCATGTCATTCTTACTCTTACCGCACGTTGGCGAGGCGCATGTCGAGATAGGCCGTGATGGTCTCCATCAGCGGCTCGAGCTTGGCGTCGAAGAAGTGGTTGGCGCCGGGGATGACCTGCTGGTCGATCACGATGCCTTTCTGCGTCTTCAGCTTCTCGACCAGCGTATTGACGTCCTTCGGCGGCACTACCGCATCCTTCTCGCCATGCACGATCAGGCCCGACGACGGGCAGGGTGCAAGGAACGAGAAGTCGTAGAGATTGGCCGGCGGCGCGATCGAGATGAAGCCCTCGACCTCGGGACGGCGCATCAAAAGCTGCATGCCGATCCAGGCGCCGAAGGAGAAGCCGGCGACCCAGCAGGCGCGCGCCTCAGGATTGATGGTCTGCGCCCAGTCGAGCGCGGCCGCCGCATCCGACAATTCGCCGGTGCCGTGATCGAACGAGCCCTGGCTGCGGCCGACGCCGCGGAAGTTGAAGCGCAGCACGGAGAAGCCGCGATGAGCAAAGGCGTAGTAGCACTGGTACACGATCTGATGGTTCATCGTGCCGTGAAACTGCGGATGCGGATGCAGGATCATCGCGATCGGCGCGTTCTTCTGCTTGGCCGGGTGATAGCGGCCTTCGAGACGGCCAGCGGGGCCGGCAAAAATGACTTCAGGCATCGAGGATCTCTGGATTGACTTGCTGGAGACGTGACCCTTGGCAATCAACCGATTGTAGCCTCATCGGCAGATGCCGACGAAAGCGCGAATGGAAGGATGAGAAGGCGTGCGCCTCGCGGTGATGCGCAGACGGCGCGCGGTGACTTGACGGTGCGCGTTCTAACATAGGCTGCGGGGCAAAAAGCAAGCATCTTCGACATCTGCCAATCTGCTCAAGACCTTAGCGGGTCATGGCAGTACGACGTTCGGCATGGCCGGGATCGAGCAGAGGCTGGCGTTGAGGCGGCAACCGGTTGGAATCACGATCGTTTATCGGTTACTGGGCGATCCGGACGGTGATTCACTCAGGCGCGCCGCGGCCTCCGAGCGAGGCGACGACGGGCCGATAGCGGCGGCTGCCGCCGAGCGTCTTGCCGTTGTCGAAGGTGAGCTCGAAATCTCCTGACGGCTTGAAGTCCACGCCGCTGACACGGTCGAGATTGGCAAGCCGGGTGCGGTGAACGCGCACGATGGCGAAGCGGGCCAGCTCGCTTTCGGTCGCGGCAAGCGTCCCCCGGATCAGGTGCTGAGTGCCGTTGGCAAGGCTGTACTCGATGTAATTGCCGGCGGAGGCGACCCACAGGATGTCGCGCGGCGCGACACGAATCCGGCTGGTGCCGTCCCGGAGCCAGATCAGATTCGGGGACGGTTGCTCCAGCGAAGCGGCCGGATTGGATTGGGCTTCCCGCGCGGCCTTGCGCAGCTCACGGCGGCTGTCCATCAGCCAGAGCGTCGCCCCAATCAGCAATACGGTCACGGCGTCCTTGCGGAACTCGTAGAGGATTGATGCCAGCGAGAAATGGAAATCGTAGGTGCTGCCCGTGAGCCAGAGCATGAGCTTTCGTAAGCTGACCATGCCGGCGATGTGGAGGGCCGAGAAACCGAGCAGGGCGATCGCTGCGATTCCGATCCGCGTCGCCAGGGACGCGGTTCCCCGCATGCGCTGGACGGAGAGCATCAGGATCGGCACCAGCGCCAGAATGACAATGATGCTCGACATCTCCCAGAACAGGCGACGGCCGATATCGGCGCTGTCGCCGCGCCAGGCGGCGTCCTGTGCGCCGGAGAGCGCATTGACGATGCCGATGGCGAGGGCAATAGCGGCGATCGCAGCGAACGTCGTCCAGTCGCCGCTGATCCCGCGGCGCCAACCGCTCGTCCCTGGGGACGACGCCTCGTCCCCTCGCGTTCGGTTCTGATCCCAAAGCGCCTCGACGCGCTCCGTTTCCGGCGCATTTTGGCCGTCAGCCATGGCCCCAAATCCGCTGATATCGAGAGCCTAGGGAGCAGAGATCCATGTCAACACTACAGCAAGCATCAGGTTCGGAACGACGCATCGATCTGGACTGGGTGCGGATTTTAGCCTTCGGGCTTCTAATCTTCTACCACGTCGGCATGCTCTACGTGTCCTGGGGATTTCACATCAAGAGCGAGCACCGGCTGACCTTCCTCGAGCCGGCGATGCTGGTACTCAATCCCTGGCGGTTGTCGCTCTTGTTCCTTGTCTCCGGGGTCGCCAGCCGCTTCATGCTGGGCAAGCTCCGGCTCGTAGCGTTCGCCGGGGCGCGGTCGGTGCGGCTGCTGATCCCGCTGGTCTTCGGAATGCTCGTGATCGTGCCGCCGCAATCCTACCTGCAGATCGTCGAGGCGCTCGGATATCCCGCTGGTTTTGCCGACTACTATCTCTACCACTATCTGGCGTTCAGCGCGCAGTTCTGTCCGAACCCCTGCATCGTGCAGCCGACCTGGAACCACCTCTGGTTCGTGGTCTATCTCTGGGTCTACACGATGGCTCTGGCTGGCGTGCTGGCGCTGTGGCCGGCCGCCGCGGATTGGATCGGCGAGAAACTGGCGGCCGCGCTTGCTGGTCCGTGGCTGCTGGTGTTGCCGTGCCTGCTGTTTGTGGCCTGGCGGCTATTCTTGTCGCCAATCTTCCCCTCGACGCATGCCCTGTTCGGTGACTGGTACAACCACGCCGACTACGCGACCTCGTTCCTGATCGGCTTCCTGCTCGCGCGCCAGGGCGGCATCTGGCACGACATCGAGCGGCAACGGTGGACGGCGCTAGTGCTCGCAGCCGTCTGCTTCGCCGTCTTTGTTTTCGCTTACGCCGGCTTGTTTCCGCGATCGCCGATGCTCCGTTGGAGCGCCGGATCGGCCTATGGTTGCTACCAATGGGTTGCGATGGTCGCCGTGCTCGGCTTTGCGCGCCGCCATTTGACGGCCGATGGAGCCGCGCGCCGCTATCTGACGGACGCGATCTTTCCCTATTACATCGTCCATCAAACCGCGATCATCATGATCGCGCACGCGCTGCAAGGCAGCGGGCTGTCTGCGGCAAGCGAGGCCACCATCGTGATATCAGGCACCGCGCTCACCTGTGCGGTGATCTACGAGGTCGCGCGGCGGATCTTCTGGCTGCGTCCGTTGTTCGGTCTGCGCATGGAGCCGCGCTCTGTCGCCGGGATCGCGCAACAACTGCCGGCCTGATGCGCGGCAGCGCCCGATTGGCGAGCGGACAAAAGGTGCTAAGAGGGCGCCATGCCAAGCCGTGTCTATCTCGACTGGAATGCGACCACTCCGCTGCGTGCCGAAGCGCGCGCACCGATGCTGGCCGCTTACGAGCTGATCGGCAACCCGTCCTCGGTTCATGCCGAGGGGCGGGAGGCGCGGCGACTGGTCGAGGAGGCCCGGGCCGCGCTGGCCGGGGCCGTGGGCGCGCTGCCGCGGAATATCGTTTTCACCTCCGCTGGTACCGAGGCTAATGTGCTGGCGCTGTCGCCCGGCTTGCGGGGCCGATCGGGCCAGCCGGTGCGGCTGCTGCTGGTCTCTGCGGTGGAGCACGCCTCGGTGCTGGCAGGCGGGCGGTTTCCGGCAGAGAGCGTTAGCCAGATCAGGGTCACGCGCTCCGGCGTGGTCGATCTCGACCATCTCCGTGGACTGCTCGCCGACGGCCCGACGGCACTGGTCTCGATCATGGCAGCCAACAACGAGACCGGGGCGCTCCAGCCGGTGGCCGAGGCGGCAGGGCTGGTCCACGAGGCCGGCGGCCTCCTGCATGTCGATGCAATCCAGGCGCTCGGCAAAATTGCGTTCAATATTAACGCGGTAGGCGCGGACCTTGCGACCTTTTCTGCGCACAAGATCGGCGGCCCCAAGGGCGTCGGCGCGCTTGTCGTGGCCGAGGGGCTTGCCGGTTTGGAACCGGTGCTACGCGGCGGTGGGCAGGAACTCGGCCGGCGGGCGGGAACCGAGAACGTCGCGGGGATCGCTGGCTTCGGCGCGGCGGTGAAAGCTGCCCTTCAGGCTCTGCCTGAGGATGCGGAGCGCATGGCAAGCCTCAGGGATCGCTTGGAAAATGGCCTTCGCGGGATTGCCGGAGCGACTGTCTTCTCTGAAGATGTGATGAGGTTGCCAAATACCGTATTGTTCACCGCGCCCGGGCTGAAGGCCGAGACCGCCGTGATTGGATTCGACCTCGAAGGCATCGCCGTGTCCTCGGGGTCAGCCTGTTCCTCCGGCAAGGTCCAGCCGTCCCACGTACTCTCGGCGATGGGGTACGATGCCACCGTAGCCCAGGGAGCGGTGCGCCTCAGTCTGGGCTGGTCCACGGAACCTGAGGACATCAATAGGGCGTTAGAGGCTTGGCGAAAGCTCGGTAATACCCTACTTAGAGCCTAAGCGACGAAACACGGCTCGAACGGTTCTAAGCCCGTGCTTTCGGCCAAAAAACATCGTAATACTCGTCCGAGTTTGATCCACCGCGGTCCTTGAAACCGCGAGCGGAGGATAGAATGCCAGCCGTCCAAGAGACGGTCGAGCGCGTCAAGCGCATCGACGTCGACCAGTATCGTTATGGGTTTGAGACCCAGATCGAGTCCGACAAGGCCCCCAAGGGGCTGTCAGAAGACACCGTCCGGTTCATCTCCGAGAAGAAGAACGAGCCCGCCTGGATGCTCCAGTGGCGGCTTGAGGCTTACAGGCGCTGGCTGACCATGACCGAGCCGACCTGGGCGCGCGTCGACTATCCCAAGATCGACTTCCAGGACCTTTATTACTATTCGGCGCCGAAGCCGAAGAAGTCGATCACCTCGCTCGACGAGATCGACCCGGAGATTCTGAAAACCTACGAGAAGCTCGGCATTCCCTTGCGGGAAGTCGCCATGCTCGAAGGCGTCGAGCCCAAGGTGGGCGAGGAAGACCCGGCCAAGCGCAAGATCGCGGTCGATGCGGTGTTCGATTCGGTCTCGGTCGCAACCACCTTCAAGGCGGAGCTGAAAAAGGCCGGCGTGATCTTCATGCCGATCTCGGAGGCGATCCGCGAGCATCCTGAATTGGTGCAGAAATATCTCGGCTCGGTGGTTCCGACCTCAGACAATTTCTATGCGACGCTGAACTCGGCGGTGTTCTCCGACGGCTCGTTCGTCTACGTGCCGCCGGGCGTGCGCTGCCCGATGGAACTGTCGACCTATTTCCGCATCAACGAGCGCAACACCGGCCAGTTCGAACGCACGCTGATCATCGCGGACAAGGGCTCCTACGTCTCCTATCTCGAAGGCTGCACCGCGCCGCAGCGCGATGAGAACCAGCTGCACGCGGCTGTCGTCGAACTCGTCGCGCACGACGACGCCGAGATCAAATATTCGACGGTGCAGAACTGGTATCCCGGCAATTCGGAAGGCAAGGGCGGCATCTACAATTTCGTCACCAAGCGTGGCGACTGTCGTGGCAACCGGTCCAAGATTTCCTGGACCCAGGTCGAGACCGGCTCCGCCATCACCTGGAAGTATCCGAGCTGCATTCTGCGCGGTGATAATTCCAGCGGCGAGTTCTACTCGATCGCGATCTCGAACGGCTTCCAGCAGGTCGATTCGGGCACCAAGATGATCCATCTCGGCAAGAACACGTCGAGCCGCATCATCTCGAAGGGCATCGCCGCCGGCAAATCGCAGAACACTTATCGTGGTCTTGTTACGGCTCACCGGAAAGCCACCGGTGCGCGCAACTTCACCGCGTGCGATTCGCTGCTGATCGGCGACAAATGCGGCGCGCACACCGTGCCGTACATCGAGGCCAAGAACTCGTCGGCAACGTTCGAGCACGAAGCGACGACCTCGAAGATCTCCGAGGACGTGCTGTTCTACTGCATCCAGCGCGGCCTTTCGCAGGAAGAGGCGGTCGGCCTCGTCGTCAACGGCTTCGTCAAGGACGTGCTGCAGCAGCTGCCGATGGAATTCGCGGTAGAAGCGCAGAAGCTGATCTCGATCTCGCTTGAAGGGTCGGTCGGCTAATTGCCGACCCTCGCGGCGCGCTTAGGCGCTCCAACATCATCTGATTAAACTGGATACCAAGATGGCTTTGCTTGAAGTGAAAGACCTCAAGGTTCGTGTCGAGGAACGTGAGATCCTCCACGGGCTGACGCTGACCGTGAACGAGGGCGAGGTGCACGCGATCATGGGGCCGAACGGCTCCGGCAAGTCGACGCTCTCGCACGTCATCGCCGGCAAGCCCGGCTACGAGGTCACCGACGGCCAGATCCTGTTCAAGGGCGAGGATCTCTTGGAGATGTCGCCGGACGAGCGCGCCGCCAAGGGCGTGTTCCTGGCGTTCCAGTATCCGGTGGAGATCCCGGGCGTCGCCACCATGACCTTCCTGCGCACCGCGCTGAACGCGCAGCGCAAGGCCCGTGGCGAGAGCGAGTATTCGACGCCGGACTTCCTGAAGAAAGTCCGCGAAGTCTCGAAGTCGCTGAACATCCCGCAGGACATGCTCAAGCGAGGCGTCAATGTCGGCTTCTCCGGCGGCGAGAAGAAGCGCAACGAGGTGCTGCAGATGGCGCTGTTCGAGCCGAGCCTCTGCATCCTCGACGAGATGGATTCGGGCCTCGATATCGACGCGCTGCGCATCGCAGCCGACGGTGTCAACGCGCTGCGTTCGCCGAAGCGCGCGATGGTCGTCATCACCCACTATCAGCGGCTACTCAACTACATCGTGCCCGACGTGGTGCACGTGATGTCGAAGGGCCGTGTCGTGAAGAGCGGCGGCAAGGAATTGGCGCTGGAGCTGGAAGCGTCCGGCTACGCCCAGTTCGAGGACGCCGCGTAAGGAATTTTGCGATGAACGTTGCTGTGGCAAAGACCGGGAACGGCCGCGCGGTGAGCGATCTCTTCGCCAGCGCCGAAGGCCGCTTGCCGGGTTCGCCCGATGTGATCGCGGTGCGCCGCGAGGCCTTCGAGACCTATGAACGTCTCGGCCTTCCGCACCGCCGGATCGAGGAATGGAAATATACCGACCTGCGCGCGCTGGTCGGCGAGGTGCTGCCGCTGGCAGCCGCGCCTGATGCCGCCGCGCTGAAGCGTGCCGCTGAGGCTGTGAAGGCCCATGCGATCGAAGGCGCCCGCAAGCTGGTGCTGGTCGATGGCGTGTTTGCGGCTGACCTGTCCGACACCAAGGCGCTCACTGCTGAGGTGGGGTTCAGGACGCTCCGGGAGGCGCTGGAGAAGGATTCTGGTCTCCTGAAGACTTCATCCACTGATGCTGTGATCGCGCTCAACGCGGCGATGGCGACCGATGGCGTGGTCCTGTCGATCGCGAACGGCGCACAGCTCTCCGCACCGATCCAGATCCTCCACATCGCGACCGCCGCGTCCGCATCTAGTTTCACCCGTTCGCGGGTCGCGATCGGGAAGGGCGCCCGCGCCACCATCGTCGAGAGCTTCGTTTCGGCGGGCGCCAAGGCCTATCAGGTCAACGACGCCGTGATTGTCACGGTGGGTGACGGTGCCGACGTCGCGCATATCCGTCTGATGGACGACGCGGCCGATGCAGCGAACGTCTCCTCACACTTCGTCACCGTCGGCGCCAACGTCAAATTCAACTTCTTCAACATGACCACTGGTGCGGCCGTCAGCCGCCTGCAGGGTTTCATCACCCTGGCGGGCGAGGGCAGCGAGCTCTCGGCCAATGGCGTCAACCTGTTGCAGAAGACCGAGCATGGCGACACCACGCTGGTGGTCGACCATGCCGTGCCGAACTGCGTCAGCCGCGAGATCTTCCGCGCCGTGATTGACGATCGCGCCCATTCGGTGTTCCAGGGCCGCATTATCGTTCGTCCCGATGCGCAGAAGACCGACGGCAAGATGATGACCCGCGCGCTGCTGCTCTCGGACGAAGCCGAGGCCGACAACAAACCTGAGCTCGAGATCTTTGCCGACGACGTTTCCTGCGGCCACGGCGCCACCGCCGGCGCGCTGGACGACAGTCTCTTGTTCTACCTGAAGGCCCGCGGCCTGCCCGAGAAGCAGGCCCAGGCGCTGCTGATCCAGGCGTTCGTCGGCGAGGCGATCGAGCAGATCGCCGACGATGTCTTGCGCGAGCACGTGATCGGCATCGCCGAGCGCTGGCTGGAGCGCCGGTCATGAGCACGCATCCCGCAGTCAAGAACGGCGCCTATGACGTCGCGCGCGTGCGGCAGGATTTTCCGGCGCTCGCCATGCAGGTCTACGGCAAGAAGCTGGTCTATCTCGACAACGCGGCGTCCGCGCAGAAGCCGAGCGTCGTGCTCGATCGCATGACGCAGGCCTATCAGTCCGAATATGCCAACGTTCATCGCGGGCTGCACTATCTCGCCAATGCCGCGACCGAAGCCTATGAGGGCGGTCGCACCAAGGTGGCGCAGTTCATCAACGCGCCGCGAACAGAAGAGGTGATCTTCACCCGCAACGCGACGGAAGCGATCAATCTGGTCGCGTCGTCCTGGGGCGGGCCGAACATCGGAGAAGGCGACGAGATCGTCATCTCGATCATGGAGCACCACTCCAACATCGTGCCCTGGCATTTCCTCAGGGAGCGCCAGGGTGCCGTGATCAAATGGGCGCCTGTTGACGACGAGGGCAATTTCCTCATCGACGAATTCGAGAAGCTTCTGACGCCCAAGACCAAGCTCGTCGCGATCACGCAGATGTCGAATGCGCTCGGCACCATCGTGCCGGTCAAGGACGTCGTGAAGATCGCGCACGCCCGCGGCATCCCGGTGCTGGTCGACGGCAGCCAGGGCGCGGTGCATCTGCCGGTCGACGTCCAGGACATCGGCTGCGATTTCTACGTCTTCACCGGCCACAAGGTGTATGGCCCGACCGGCATCGGCGTGCTCTGGGCCAAGTACGACCACCTCGTCGCGATGCGTCCCTTTAACGGCGGCGGCGAGATGATCCGCGAGGTCTCGCGCGAGATCGTCACCTATGGCGATCCCCCGCACAAGTTCGAGGCAGGCACGCCGGCGATCGTCGAGGCCGTGGGCCTTGGCGCGGCCATCGACTATGTCAATTCGATCGGCAAGGAGCGCATCGCCGCGCACGAGACCGACCTCACCGCCTATGCCCAGGAGCGCTTGCGCGAGATCAACTCGCTGCGGCTGATCGGCACGGCGCGGGGCAAGGGCCCGGTGATTTCCTTCGAGCTCAAGGGCGCACATGCCCACGACGTCGCCACCGTGATCGACCGTCAGGGCATCGCGGTGCGCGCCGGCACCCATTGCGTCATGCCGCTTTTAGAGCGGTTCAACGTGACGGCCACCTGCCGGGCCTCGTTCGGCATGTACAATACGCGGGAAGAAGTCGATCATCTGGCACAGGCGCTGCTCAAGGCGCGGGATTTGTTCGCATGAGTGACACGGCCGAAATCAAAGCCAACCCGATGGAGACGCATTCGGCGCTGCCGCCGGAGGAGACCGAGCGTCTCACCCGCGAGATCATCGCCGGGCTCAAGACGGTGTTCGACCCGGAAATTCCGGCCGACATCTATGAGCTCGGCCTGATCTACAAAGTCGAGATCAAGGACGATCGCTCCGTCGACGTGCAGATGACGCTGACGACGCCGAACTGCCCGGCCGCGGGCGAACTGCCGACCATGGTCGAGAACGCGGTCGCCAGCGTTCCCGGTGTCGGCGTGGTCAACGTCAAGGTGGTCTGGGAGCCGGCCTGGACGCCGGAACGCATGAGCGACGAAGCCCGCCTCGTGCTCAACATGTGGTGACGCGTACTCTCGACATTGAATTTGCACTCCAAGGGACCACATCTCTGACATGACACAGGTCACACCAGCATCCACTCCGAAGCCGCGGCGCCCGCGCCCGCAGGTGATGCGGCTGACGGACACCGCTGCCCAGCGCATCACCGAGCTGACCCAGCGCGCCGACTCCGAGATCGTGGGTCTGCGCGTTGGCGTGAAGAACGGCGGCTGCGCCGGCCAGTCCTACACGGTCGAATACGCCCACGAGATCCGCCCGACCGACGAGGTCGTCGAGGACAAGGGCGTTAAGATCCTGGTCGATCCCAAGGCCGTGCTGTTCCTGCTCGGCACCGAGATGGACTACAGGGCCGACAAGATGCAGGCCCAGTTCGTCTTCAACAACCCCAACCAGATCTCTGCCTGCGGCTGCGGTGAGTCGGTCGAACTGCGCCCGGCCAAGATCGACGGGTAGGCCCTCCCCAATGCTCTTGTGTGCCGGCCGCGCTGCCGCGCCCTTGCGCTGCTGCGTAGAGCCGGGACCCACGCTATAGTCACCGGTGCAATGTGACTGGGCCCCGGCTCGGCAGCGCCATAGCGCGTCGAAGACGCGCGTAAACGCGCTTATGGCACGCTGCGCTGCGTCCGGGGCACGAGGGTGGCGCCATGGACCGTGAATTCCTGATCGACCTGTTCGCCGATTTCGGTCCTGTCACCATCCGAAAAATGTTTTCCGGCCACGGCATCTCCGTCGATGGCGTCAACTTCGCGCTCGCCTTGCGCGCTGGCCTGTTCTTCCGCGCAGACGAGGTGACCATCCCGGACTTTGAGGCGGAAGGCTCAAAACCATTCCAGTACTCCACCCGCGCAAAGACCGTGCTGGTGAACTCCTACTGGGAGCTGCCGGCACGGCTGTTCGACGATTCCGAGGAGCTGGCGCAATGGGCGAGGGCGGCGCTTGCTGCCGCCCAGCGCGCGAAGGTGAAGAAGCGGCCGAAGAAGAAAGCGGCGGCGAAGACGGCTACGAAAAAGGCAACGCCGAAGAAGCCCGCGGCGAAGAAGCGGTCGGCCAAGAAGACGGTGCGGTAGGGTGGGCAAACCGACTTGTCCGCCGTAGCTCGAAGAGCGAAGGCGGAAGCGTGCCCACGTTAGGATTATGACCGCGTGAGACCGTGGGCACGGCGCAAGAGCGCCGAGACCTCAATCCGCGGCCTTGGTCAGCCCGACCCGCATATCCTTGGCCACGAACACGCAGGTGCCGTCGGCGATCACACGCCCATCCGCAATTCCGAGCACCAGCTTGCCGCGGCGGACCATGCGCATGGCGACCTCGTAGCGCACCGATCGCGCCGCCGGTGTGATCTCGCCCGTGGCCTCGACCTCGCCGACGCCGATGGCGCGGCCCTTGCCCGGTGAACCCGACCAGCCGAGCCAGTAGCCGATCATCTGCCACATGGCGTCGAGCCCGAGCGTGGGCGGCATGATCGCATCGCCGCGATAGTGGCAGTCGAAGAACCAGTGGTCCGGCACAATGTCGAGCTCGCCGACGATATGGCCCTTGCCGTATTCGCCCCCATCCAGGCTGATCTCGGTGATGCGGTCCATCATCAGCATCGGCGGGGCCGGCAATTGCGCGTTGCCCGGGCCGAAGTAACCGCCTTCGCTCGATCTCAGCAACTCGTCCTTGGTGTAGGACGGTTGCGGCGTGTGAAAATCATGAGGATTGGGCAAGTGACAAGTCCTCGCGGTCGACTGCATTGAGGTCGCGAGGAAGATGTCGTTCGTCAGGTTGGAATGTCAAGCGGAGCCGGATCTCGCCGCCCGCTGACCTTCTCATGCCACCCGGTTGTGCGTCTCGACCGCGAATTCCGGATCGACTTCGCAGATCACGCGATTGCGGCCGTTGCGCTTGGCGGCGTAAAGGCAGGCGTCCGCGCGCTCGATCAGCGCATCGGTGTCGTCGCCCTGCTTCAGCAGGGAGACGCCGACTGAAATGGTCACGCGGCCGAGGATTTCGCCGGTCGACTTCTTCTTCAGTTCCTTCGCCATCACGGCGCGGCGGATATGATCGGCGACCGTAAGCGCCTGGCGCAGCGCCGTGTTGGGCAGCACCACCGCAAATTCCTCGCCGCCGTAGCGCGCGGTGATATCCTGGCCCTTGATCGTCTGCTTCAACGACAGGCCGACCAGCCGGAGCACCTGGTCGCCGGTGAGATGGCCGTAGGAATCGTTGAACGATTTGAAGTGGTCGATGTCGAACAGCAGCAGCGACAGCGGCTCGCCGCTCGCAAGTGCGCTCTGCACCGCCATGCCGATCATGCGGTCGAAATATTTGCGGTTGCCGAGACCCGTCAGCGGATCGGTGAGGCTTTCGGCGCGGATCGCTTCCAGGCTCTGTTGGAGATTGCTGATCTCGTTCTTGGAAAGCGTCAGCCGGTCTTCCAGCGCCTTGTTGGTCTCGCGCATTTCGCCGGTCGAACGCAGCAGCGTTTCGACGATCGTCTTGATCTGCTCGCGGCTGTTGGCCGAGGATAGTTGCGCCGTCGCGCCCGTCAGGCTGGCGTCGTAGGAGCCGGTCATGCCGAGCGCGTCGCTCAGCACCGTCATCACGTCGTCGATCTCGCCGATGACGCGCGCCCCGACCTTGTCGATGCGGTCGGTCGTTTTGATGTGGGAGAGATAAGTGTCGTAGATTTGCTCGAGATCAATTTCGGTCAGCTTGCCGTTGCGGGCCAGCGTCTCGTTGATGATCTTGTTGAGCGGCGCGTTATAGCCGGTCGCGTAGACGTACCAGATCTCGTAATTGCGGGGAATTGCAGTCTGCTTCAGCGATCGGATCTGACCGAGCGCCACCTCGGCGAACGCCATCGTGCGTTCGTGTTCATCGAGCACTTTGACCACAGAACATACCCCACAGCGGTCGGTGCGCCCATCGACCGCAGCAATGCTTAAATTATGTTCGTAGGCTAACGGACGATGATGAACGGTCGGTAAACGTTCGGCCGTTCAACTCACGCGTGTATCGCGGTGTCAGGCTCCGGCGGGAGAGCGGACCGGCCGCAGCAGGAATGCCGGGAGATGCGAGTGATCGCCGGGCTCGGTGTCGGCTTCCCGCTGCCGACGGGGCTCGGGGCGGCCGATCGACGGCACGTGGGAATTGTTGGCCTGTTGGCGCGAGCCGTGGCGGGCCTCGGACGATGGACGCGCTTCGCGCTGTGGCCTTGCCTCGCGAGCAGGCCGCGCTTCGCGCGCGGGCCGAACTTCGGCAGCAGGTCTTGTATCCGACGAAGGCGTCGCCTCGGAGGACTGTCGCGCCTCGCGCGGCTCGTGGCTGCGCTCGCGGTCGCGACCGCGCTGCGGCTTGCCGCGTCCGCCGCGGGAACGTTCACGATCACGTCCGCGCGCTTCGCGCGGACGGTCGCTCTTCTCACCCGAATCCGCATGCACCTCATAGTCGCCTTCGGCGCGGGGAATGCTCTGGCCGATTAGCTTTTCGATCGCAACCATCGACTTCTGGTCGAGCGGGGTCACGATCGAGATCGCGGTGCCGGTGCGGCCGGCTCGGCCGGTGCGGCCGACGCGATGGACGTAATCGTCGGGATGGTGGGGGACGTCGAAATTGAAGACGTGGCTGACCTCGGGAATGTCGAGGCCGCGGGCGGCGACGTCGGAGGCGACCAGCAGCGGCAGTTCACCCTTGCGGAACTGTTCAAGCGCCGCCATACGGGCCGGCTGATCCATGTCGCCATGCAGGGCGCCGACGCTGAAGCCGTGCTTCTGAAGCGATTTGTGAACGACCGCGACTTCCCGCTTGCGATTGCAGAAGATGATCGCGTTCTTGAGATCCTTGGCCTCGCGCAACAGGCGGCGAAGCAATTCGCGTTTCTCATGCGCCTCGCGCCCGGCCGGTACCTGGGACTGCGTGACCGTGACAGCGGTGGTGGCCGGCTTGGAAACTTCGACCTTCTGCGGATTGTGCAGGAAGGTTTCGGTGATGCGCCGGATTTCCGGCGGCATGGTCGCGGTGAAGAACAGGGTCTGCCGCGTGAAGGGGACCAGCTTGCAGATGCGCTCGATGTCAGGGATGAAGCCCATGTCCAGCATGCGGTCGGCTTCGTCGATCACGAGCAGCTCGACGCCGGTGAGCAGCAGGCCGCCCCGCTCGGTATGGTCGAGCAGGCGGCCCGGGGTGGCGATCAGCACGTCGACGCCGCGCGTCAGCTTGGCATCCTGGTCGCCGAAGGAGACGCCGCCAATCAGGAGGGCGACGTTGAGTTTCTGGCCGGCGCCGTAGCGGTCGAAGTTTTCCTTCACCTGCGCCGCGAGCTCGCGGGTCGGCTCCAGGATCAGCGTGCGCGGCATGCGCGCGCGGGCGCGGCCCTTTTCGAGGATGGTGAGCATCGGCAGCACGAAGGCCGCGGTCTTGCCGGTGCCGGTCTGGGCGATGCCGAGCACGTCCTTGCGTGCAAGGACGTGGGGGATCGCCTGTTCCTGGATGGGGGTCGGGGTGGTGTAACCGGTGGCCGCCACTGCGGCGAGGACTTTTTCGGACAGTCCGAGATTTGAAAAGGACATTGAGCCTCTGGTCGAAACCGCCGTTCGGAATCGAGGGTAATAAGGCTGGTCGCGTTCCACCCCGAAACGGCGCGCTCTCAAAGAAGCTGGGGGTGCTGACTCACGCGAACAAAGCGCCAAGCTCAGGAATCGGTTTTCGATCTGAGCCGCGTCGCTCCGGAACATAGGGCGGAATCGGCCAAAGTCAATGGAGCAGGCGCGGGAAGGTCCTAAAAACCCTGAGGTTTTTGCCCAAATCACGGGCGGGGCTCGGCTTTTCGGCTGCAGTGGCCGCGCGGGTGGTTAACGCCCCCCTGCGACCTGGGCACGAAAATCACCGGGCGCCATGCCATAGGCGGCGTTGAAGACTCGGTAATAGGTCGCAAGGCTCTCGAAACCGCAGGCGGTGGCGATGTCGGCGATCAGCCGCTGCGGCGCTTCGCTTATCAGGTGGCGGCTTCTCTTGAGCCGCTCCTCCGTCACGGTCTGGGAGAAGCTGCGCTCGGCAACCTCGAACAGCATGTGCAGATGGCGCACGGAGACGCCGAGCAGGTCGGCCACCCGTGCCGGCGCCAGATCCGGGTCCTGCAAATGGCGCGCGATCAGACGCCGCGCCAGCGACAGGCGGGCGGTCCGCAGCGCAGCCTGTCCGCGCCGGCTGCCCGGCCTGACGATGCCGCGCTCGATCAGCGCCAGATGCCCGAGCGCCTGCACCAGTGGGACGGCGCCCGGCGAGCCTTCGGTCGCGGCCGCCTCGCCGAGATCGGCAAAACAGGCGTCGAGCAGGGGCGCCAGCGTGGCATCGTTGAACGTCTTGGGCGCAAGCTCGCGCATGCGCCTGTCCTGTGTCTCAAGGCCGCTGACCGGGATCTTCAGGATGCGCAGATGAAAGCCGGCTTCGCCCAGCGGCCGCGTGCGGTAGGGCAGGTCGGTATGGCTGGTGGCAAAGCTGCCATTGCCAATGGCGAAATCGCTCGAGCGCATGCCGCCGAACCAGCCGCCGCCGCCCAGCTGCTGGTAGACGCAGATGCTGTCACCCGGCGCGTAGCTGATGTCGGATGGGCTCCGTTCGACCGCATAGGGGGAGGCCTTCAGCTCGACCAGGCCGCCAGTGCCGACCTGGGTCAGCGAGAACGCCCCGTAAAACCCTGTGCGCTGTTCGCGCTCGAGCTCAGCGGTGACCCCGAACAGTCCCTTGGCGCGGACCTCGCGCCAATAGTCGAAACGGTCATGAGGTTCGACTTCGTCGGTACACCAGCGATACACGGCAGCCCCTCGCTTGCGCGCAATTGCCCTAGAAAAAGCAGATTCCAGCGGAATCTGCCATAGGCCAGATGATGGAACCACGGGGACCATCAGGTTGAACCGGCATTGCGGCTGGACCGACTATCACATCAACGGCGTAAGGTTTCCGCAGGGAGCCAATGGGAAGCCGTTTTGCAACGGGATATCACGATGACGCGTCGGGTCTTCAGAATTCTGGCCGCGCTGGGCCTGGCAGCGAGCCTCAGCGGCATCGCAAGCGTTGCGCATGCCGAAAAGCGCGTCGCGCTCGTGATCGGCAACAACGACTACAAGAACGTGCCGAAGCTCGTGAAGGCCGTCAACGACGCCCGCACCATGGGCGACACGCTGAAGCAGCTCGGCTTCCAGGTGATGGTCGCTGAAAACCAGAACCGTCAGCAATTCACGGAGACGCTGCTCGCCTTCGACCGGGTGATCGAGCCCGGCGATACCGCGTTCTTCTTCTATGCCGGCCATGGCTTCGAGATCGCGGGCCAGAACTATCTGCTGCCGACCGACGTGCCGGCGGCGACCGAAGGCCAGGAAGAGCTGGTGCGCGATGCCTCCATTCTGGCCGATCGTGTCGTCGAGCGTCTCCAGAACAAGAAGGCGCGCACCTCGATCCTGGTGTTCGACGCCTGCCGCAACAATCCGTTCGAACGTTCAGGCACGCGTGCGGTCGCCGGCGGTGGTGGCCTCGCGCCGATGACCCAGCTTCCCGAAGGTGTGTTCTCGGTGTTCTCAGCGGGTCCGCGCCAGACCGCGCTCGATCGTCTCTCCAACGACGATGCCAATCCCAATTCGGTGTTCACGCGCACGTTCGCCAAGGAGTTGCTCCAGCCTGGCGAGAATCTCGTGCAGGTCGCACAGCACACGCGCCGTCTGGTCAGCGAGATGGCCGATACCGTCAGGCACAAGCAGGTGCCCGTCTATTTCGACCAGATGGTCGATGACGTCTTCCTCAGTGGCGTCGTGAAGGATGCGGCCGCCGCAGCGGCTCGGCCCGCCGATCCGCCGCAGCAAAAGGTCGCCGCGTTGCCGCCGGTGTCTGTGCCGCGCGTGCCGAAGGAGGAAAGCACCAATGCGCCGATCGCGAGCTTCTCGCGCCACAATGGCGGCTGGAGCGTGACGTTCTCCTTCGCAGATCCCACGATCGGAATTTCATGGCGCATGGCCGGCAAGGGCGATTTCCGTGAGACCGGCTTCATGGACACGCTTGATCCGCGCACCCGCAAGCGGATGCCGAACCCCTCGATCGAGCTGCCGGTGGATGCCCAGGCCGGCACCATCGAGGTCCGCTACGTCGACGCCTCCGGCGACATGCAGGGCCCGTTCCCGATCAAGTTCGATCCGGAAGCAGCTCTGATCCGCGATCAGCGCAAGATCCTCGACATGACCGCCACAAGTTGGCTGTCATTCCGCCAGTTCAACGGGCTGCTGGTCTATTATTCCCATCTGGTCTCGTATCGCTGCGCAATCCGCGAGGCGCGCATCGGCATCGACACGGCGGTGCCGGATAAGGTGCTGAAACTGCCGGCTTGCGATCTCCGCGATCCCTCTGCGATCACGGCCGGCATGCTGCTCTATGAGAAGCTGCCGCCAGCAACGCAGTTCATGTCGGTCGAATTGACCTATCGTGACGGCAGCGTGTCGGAGGTCAAGACTTTCCGGACGGCGAACCGCAGCAATAATTGAGCTGCTTCCTGCGATCAAATTGAGCCTTTCGCATGGGCGGGCGTTACAATCCCGTTGTGGATCGCAGCGCCGGGAGCCCGCACGATGGACGCAAGTACGCCCCAACAATTTCCTTCTCGCTCCATGAAGGTCCGCTGCTGCATCGTCGGCGGCGGTCCTGCGGGCATGATGCTCGGCTATCTGCTGGGACGCGCCGGCATCGATGTCGTGGTGCTGGAGAAGCATGCTGATTTCTTCCGCGACTTTCGCGGCGACACCGTGCATCCCTCGACGCTTCAGGTGATGGACGAGCTCGGCCTCATCGACGGCTTTCTCAAGCTGCCGCATCAGCGCTTGCAAAAGATGGACGGCCTGTTCGGCGGCACCAAGGTGCGAATCGCCGATCTCGGCCGGCTGAAAACGAAATACCCTTTCATCGCCTTCATGCCGCAATGGGATTTTCTCAATTTCCTGCGCGAGGCCGGCAAGCGTTTCTCCTCGCTCGACGTGCTGATGAGCACGGAGGCGGTCGACCTGATCCGCCGCGGCGATACCATCGCGGGCGTGCGCGCAAGCACGCCCGACGGCATCCTCGACATCGAGGCCGATCTCACCATCGCCTGCGACGGCCGCCACTCGACGGTGCGCGAGCGCGCAGGCCTTGCCGTCGAGGAGATCGGTGCGCCGATGGACGTGCTCTGGTTCCGCGCGGGCCGCAGGCCGGACGAGACCGAGAACCTGTTTGCGCGCATCGAGCCCGGCAAGATGATGGTCACCTTCGACCGCGGCGATTACTGGCAGTGCGCCTATGTCATCGCCAAGGGACAATATGATGCGGTGAAGGCGAGGGGACTACAGGCGCTGCTCGACGATGTCGTGCGCATGGCGCCGGTGCTCAAGCACGGCATCGCCGACGTCAAGAGTTTCGACGACGTGAAGTTGCTGACGGTCGCGATCAACCGTCTGAGCCACTGGACGCGACCCGGACTGCTTTGTATCGGCGACGCCGCGCATGCGATGTCGCCGGTCGGCGGCGTCGGCGTCAATTTGGCCGTGCAGGATGCGGTCGCGACCGCGAACCTGCTGGCCGAGAAGCTGATGCGCGGCTGTCCATCCGAAGATGAGCTCGATGCCGTGAGGCATCGCCGCGAATTCCCGGTGAAGATGACCCAGGCGATGCAGGTGGTCGTGCAGAACAACATCGTCAGCAGCGCGCTGAAAGGCGGCAATCAACCGTTCAAGGTGCCGCTGATCTTGCGCCTGATCTCCGCTTTGCCCTGGCTCCAGGGCATTCCCGCGCGTTTCATCGCCATCGGCGTGCGGCCCGAGCACGTGCATTCGCCGGCATCCTGACGCAGTGATTTGGTAGGGATAACGCCGCGTTAAATTGCGGCGTCCGCGTTGCGCGCCTGCAACAGCGCCCGGGGATTCAAAGACTGCCCAATGCCAATCCGGCGCCTTAACTTTGTTGATTCAAATTTGAGTAAGAACTGCGTGTGAGCGTGCGCCCATCAAAGGACACGGGGTGTACCATGCGTAACAAATTGATTGCTGCCTTCGCCTGCACGACTGCTCTGGTTTCGACCGGCGCTGCTTCCGCCGCCGATCTCGCCGCGCGTCCTTACACCAAGGCACCTGCCTACATCGAGCCGCTGTTCAACTGGACCGGCTTCTACGTCGGTGGCCACATCGGTGGCGCCTGGACCAACGAGCAGTTCATCAACAACGGGACCGGCGCGCCGTTCGGCGATCTGACGCCGGGCCAGGGCTATCGTCAGCGCGGCGCCGGCATCATGGGCGGCGCCCAGATCGGCTACAACTGGCAGGCCAACAACTACGTGTTCGGCATGGAGGGCACGATCTCCGGTCTCGACAACAAGGGCACCGTCGTGAACAACGCGTTCGGTGCGGGCGATGACGTCTTCACCTGGCGTACGAACGTTCTCGCGACCGTCGTCGGCCGCGCCGGCTTCGCCGTTCAGAACAACCTGTTCTACGTCAAGGGCGGCTATGCCGGCGTGAACAATCGTCTCAACGTCAGCGACACCGTCGGCGTGGCGCAAGGCTCGGGCGGGCAGACTCACTGGGCCAACGGCTGGACCGTCGGCGCCGGCTGGGAATACGGCATCACCCGCAACTGGATCGTCGGCCTCGAGTACAATTACGCGGCCTTCGGCAGCCAGACCTATCAGCTCGGCGGCCTGTCCGGAAACTACACCTTCGACGCCAAGCCGCGCGACATCCAGTGGGCGGTCGTGCGCGCCAGCTACAAGTTCGACGCGCCTGTGATCGCGCGCTACTGAGCAACAAGCGACCAATCAAAGAAAAGATCACGACAAAATTAAAAGCCCCGGCTTCCACCGGGGCTTCTTTTTTGCGTGCAGCCGCGGCATGCGCCTCAGGCCATGACCGAGAAGCCGCCGTCGACGGGGATCGCTGTGCCCGTGACGAAGTTCGATGCCGGCGAGGCGAGGAACACGGCGATGCCGGCGAAGTCGTCGATGTCACCCCAGCGCCCTGCAGGGGTGCGTGCCAGGACGCGCTCGTGCAGGCCCGAGACCTGCTTGCGCGCGCCGCGGGTGAGATCGGTGTCGATCCAGCCCGGCAGGATCGCATTGACCTGGATGTTGTCGGGCGCCCACGCGTTGGCGCACGCGCGCGTGTACTGAACGATGCCGCCCTTGCTCGCCGCATAGGCCGTCGCGAAGCTGGCGCCGAAGATCGACATCATCGAGCCGATATTGATCACCTTGCCGTTGCCCGATGCCTTCAGCGCCGGATAGGCGAGCTTCGAGCAGACGAAGGCGCTGGTGAGGTTGGTGTCGATCACCTTGTTCCACTCGTCGAGCTCGAGCTCGTGCGGCGGCTTGCGGATGCTCATTCCGGCATTGTTGATCAGGATGTCGATGCGGCCGAGCTCCCTGGCGACGCGGTCGATCATCGCCGCGACCGCGTCCTTGTCGGTGACATCGGTGGTGACTGAGATCGCCTTCACGCCGCGCGCTTTGAGATCGGCGACGGCCGCGGCCGATTTGGCTTCGTTGCGTCCGACCACGGCGATATCGGCGCCGGCGTCGGCGAGCCCATGGGCAAGGCCAAGCCCAATGCCGCCATTGCCTCCTGTGACGATCGCGACCTTGCCGCGGAGATCGAACCGGTTGGCTGTCATGCTTTCACTTCCTGGTTTCTTTTATTGGTTGCTCTGCCAGATCAGGACCAGCCCGAATCCGGCCATGGCAGCGCCATAGCCGGCCCATTGCAGCTGGTTGATCATGAAGCTCGATCGCGGCCAGGCGACGGTGCCCGTGCCCTGTCCGATCCAGAGCAGCCCGATAGCGAGGGCAAACAGGCCTGCTACAAGCAGAAATCTGCGCATGCATTCCTCCCCATCGGCCTGATTCTGTCGTGACCCGCGGCAGGAACGATCGCCGCTGGTCACGAAAACTTCCCGCCAGACTAGCCGTAGCTTCAGTTCAGATACAATGGCTGCGGAGGCAAAGCCGTAGAGGAGAATGCATGTCCGTGCGCAAGCTGATCTCCAGACGCAAGGTGATCTTGGGCGCAGCTGCTGCGGCCGTGCTTGTCGCGGCTTATGCGGGTATTCCTCGCCAAGCGGATCTCCGGGCGTTCGATCCGGGCGAGATGGCACGGCTCGAGACCGCGATGTGGCGCGACTATTACGACAAGCGCTATGCCGCGCTGTTTTACCATCTCTATGCCTCGACGCGGACGCAGTTCGGCTTTTCCCCGTTCAGGAGCCTGCATATTGCGTTCAGTGCCGCCGAGGCAGCCAAGGCGTTCCAGCCGACGCACTCACGGCAGGAGGCTGATAAGGCGCTGCCGGCGCTCGTGGGCTACTACCGCGATTTCGCAGCGGCCGCGCCCGTGGCGTTTGACGTCGAAGAGGCGGCTCGTCTCGAGCTCGACTGGTGGCAGGCGCGCCGCGAGGCGGTCGGCCCGCAGGACTATGGTTTGACGATCGCACGTGTGGCAGCGCTGACCTATGGCAAGAGCGCTGACGACGCAGGGATCAGGCAGTTCGGGATCGTTCGGGCGGAAGCGATGGCGTTCCGTGATGCCAAGGCCGAGGCCATCACCGAGGCCGATTGGGCCACCGTCGAAACCAAGCTTGCCGGCGCCTACCAGTCGCTGAAGGCGAGCGTTGCGCGTTAGAAGGGCCCCTCATAACGAAAAAGCCCCGGCGAAGCCGGGGCTTTGACGTCTAAACTTTCGTTCAGCTCAGTACTTTTAAGCTCAGGACGTTCTAAGCTCAGTACTTGGCGACGACCGGACCGGTCCAGTTGAAGCGATAGACCAGCGAGGTCGAGATCGTCTGGTTCCAGCTGTTGGCGCGGATGCTGTTCACGCCGGTCGGCAGGTTGGTTGCGTCGACGATTTCATCGCGGGTCTTGGCATCGTAGAAGGCCGAGCGGTATTCGGTCTTCATGAACCAGCCGGGCGAGGAGATACCGAAGATGTTCAGGCTGTTCTCGACGCCGCCGCCGACGAACCAGCCGTTACGGTTGTAGCCGTTGAGGTGGAGGCCGGTCGGGCCGCCAGCCAGGTTGGTGAAGCTGGTGCTGCCGAAGTGGGCGCCCGAGTAACCGCCGTTGACGTAGGACAGAACGTTCGGAGCGACCAGCCAGCCGAGGCGCACGCCGGCGGCCCAGGAGTCTTCCAGCTTCTGCTTACCGGTGAGGCCGAGGAGCGGATCCTGCACGGTGCCGCTGATGCTGCCGAACTGACCGTCAGCGAACACGCCGGCGACCCAGGTGCTATTGAACTGCCAGTCGTAGCCGAGACCGACGGTGCCGAACCAGCCCGAACCACCCTGACGCTGGGTGATCGTGAGCGGAGTGCCCGTCGTGGTCGAGACGATGCTCTGGTCGGAGTTCGAGAGGCCACCGCCGCCGCCGCCGAAGATGTAGAAGCCGGTCCAGTTGGCAACCGGAGCAACCATCGGGGCCTTCACGTAGGGACGGGCAGCCAGGTCAGCAGCTGAAGCCGAACCGGTCATTGCCGCAATCGCGGTCAGAGCGAGTGCAATCTTCTTCATGATGAAATCCCCAACCTTGGTTCGTAGCAGGCGCGAGCGCACTGAAGTCCGTGTGATCTGATGCCCGGACTATAGACGGTTCTCGCCGAAATGCTGTTGCAGCGCAGGCACAGTCGCCGGAAAACGCCCCGCGCCCCCGGTTCCAAGGCGTCATTGCAGGAATCTGAAAAGCCAAGGGAATTCATGATGTTGTAGGGATCTCCGGCTTTTCCCTTTGGGTAGGTTTTCGTTAGGAATTCGCCTTTGTCCGAAATGGAGGCAATTCTGCCTCGGCCGTGGGGCGGCTTGGGCCCCGTGAGTCGCTGGCCGAGTCGCACGCCTGAGAGGCGGATCGCCATGGAATCAATCACCGGGAAGGCCAAGTGTACCGCCCCGAAAATGAAAAGCCCCGGCCTTAAGCCGGGGCTTTTGAACGGGAATCGCAGGGTCAGACGTCGAGCAGTTCGTCGCTGGCGAACTCGGCCTTGTCGGAGATGAAGGCAAAGCGCGCTTCGGCCTTGGTCCCCATCAGGCGCTCCACCGAATCTGCCGTGGTGTCGCGGTCGTCCGGCAGCAGGACCACCTTGAGCAACGTCCGCTTGCTCGGATCCATGGTGGTTTCCTTGAGCTGCGCCGGCATCATCTCGCCTAGGCCTTTGAAGCGATTCACCTCGACCTTGGCGTTGGCGTTGAACATGCTCTTGATCAGCTCGTCCTTGTGCTTGTCGTCGCGCGCGTAGACCGACTTAGTGCCGTGGGTGAGCTTGTAAAGCGGCGGCACCGCGAGGAAGAGGTGCCCTTCGTCGATCAGCTTCGGCATCTGCCGGTAGAAGAAGGTGATCAGCAGCGAGGCGATGTGGGCGCCGTCGACGTCGGCGTCGGTCATGATGATGATGCGCTGATAGCGCAGATCCTCTTCCCGATAGTGCAGAAGTTGTCCGCAGCCGATCGCTTGCACGAGATCGGAGAGCTGGGCGTTCGCGGTGAGCTTGTCCTTGCCGGCGGAAGCCACGTTGAGGATTTTTCCGCGCAAGGGCAGTACGGCTTGCGTCTTGCGGTCGCGCGCCTGCTTGGCGCTGCCGCCGGCCGAGTCGCCCTCGACGATGAAGAGCTCGGAGCCATCGGTGCCCGCGTCGGTGCAGTCGGCGAGCTTGCCGGGCAGGCGCAGCTTCTTGCCGGCCGTCTTGCGCGCCGTTTCCTTTTCCTGGCGGCGGCGCAGCCGCTCCTCGGCGCGGTCGATCACGAAGTCGAGCAGCCGGTTGGCCATGTTCGGATTGCCCGACAGCCAATGGTCGAACGGATCCTTCATCGCCTGTTCGACGATGCGCTGCGCTTCGGCGGTGGCGAGACGATCCTTGGTCTGGCCCTGGAATTCAGGCTCGCGCACGAACACCGAGAGCATCACGGCGGCGCCCACCATCACATCTTCCGAGGTGATGGACGAGGCGCGCTTGCCCTGGCCGACGCGTTCGGCGTGGTCCTTCAGTCCGCGCAGCAGCGCTGAGCGTAAGCCCGATTCATGCGTGCCGCCATCGGGCGTCGGCACCGTGTTGGTGTAGGACGACAGGAAGCCGTCGGCATCCGCGGTCCAGGCCACGGCCCATTCGCAGGCGCCATGCGCGCCGTTGCGGCCCGACTTGCCCGAGAAGATATCCGGGTGCACCAGCGTGTCGGCGTGGATCGCCGCCGCCAGATAATCCTTGAGACCTCCGGGGAAATGGAAGGTTGCTTCCGCCGGCACGTCCTCGACGCCCTTGAGCAACTCGGGCGCGCAGTTCCAGCGGATCTCGACACCCCCGAACAGATAGGCCTTCGAGCGCGTCATCTTGAACAGGCGCTGCGGCTTGAACGCGGCCTTGGCGCCGAAGATGTCGGTATCCGGCTTGAAGCGAACGCGCGTGCCGCGGCGGTTGTTGACCTTGCCGAGATCCTCGAGCTTGCCCTTGGGATGGCCTCGCTCGAACGACATGCGATAGAGCTTCTGGCTGCGCGCGACCTCGACCTCGAGGCGCGAGGAGAGGGCATTCACCACGGAGATGCCGACGCCATGCAGGCCGCCCGAGGTCTCGTAGACCTTGCTGTCGAACTTGCCGCCCGAATGCAGCGTGCACATGATGACTTCGAGCGCCGACTTCTTCGGGAACTTCGGATGCGGATCGATCGGAATGCCGCGGCCGTTGTCGGTGACGGTGAGGAACCCGTCAGCGGAGAGCTCGACGCCTATGAAGGTTGCGTGCCCCGCCAGCGCCTCGTCCATCGAGTTGTCGATGACCTCGGCGAACAAATGATGCAGCGCCTTTTCGTCGGTGCCGCCGATATACATGCCTGGCCGGCGCCGCACCGGCTCCAGGCCCTCGAGCACCTCGATGTCGGCGGCCGTGTAATCGGCCTCACCGCCGGTCGTGCGGGGAGCGGCCTTCGCGGCGCTTGCGCGCGCCTTCGGCTCATTACCCTCGAACAAATCGTCTTTATCTTTCGTTTTCAACTGCTTGGACATATATCTTGATGCGTTTTGAGGGCCGCGCAGGCGGCGAATCGGTTAAGGGCGACTATGCCACTTCTGGGATCGAAAGGTTACCACGGGGGCGTGTGGGCGCTGTGGGTGGGAGCTAATGCCGGCGAATTTACGCCGCAAGCTAACCAAGTCCCGGCAATTTGACGGCCTGGCCGGCCTGGGCCCGGCTTTGTGACTTGATGTCACACAAGCCCTTGGCTTACCAGTCTTTTCCATCTGGCAGGACCTCGAGGCGGGGCGGGAAGGCTAATCTGGAATGGAGCAGTTTGCGCACGCACTGGCCGATTTCGTGCGCCTTCATCAGGCCTGGGCTGCTCCTATCGTGTTCCTGCTGGCGTTCGGGGAATCGCTGGCTTTCATCTCGCTTCTGATCCCGGCCTGGGGGGCGCTGGTCGCCATCGGTGCGTTGATCGGGGCGAGCGGCATCAGCTTCTATCCGATCTGGATTGCCGGCGCGTTCGGCGCGGCGCTCGGCGACTGGGTCTCCTACTGGTTCGGCTATCGCTACAAGGAACACGTCGCGCAGATGTGGCCGCTCTCGCGCTATCCGGATATCCTGCCGAGGGGCGAGGCTTTCGTACGCAGCTGGGGCGTTCCCAGCATCTTCATCGGCCGCTTCTTCGGTCCCTTGCGCGCCTCCGTGCCGCTCGCGGCGGGCATTTTCGAGATGCCGTACTGGAGTTTCCAGGCGGCCAATTTCGTCTCGGCTCTGGTCTGGGCTGCGGCGCTGCTGCTGTTCGGCGATGTCATCGCCAGGATCATGGAATGGATCTGGCGCCTCATCTGACGCCGTGAACCTTGACGGGAACTGCATCTGGCCTTATAGCCGCGCGCCATGATCAACGCCGCGACCATCCTGTTCGCCCGTCGCCGCCGCCGCAGCTTTGCGGTTTGGGCGGTCGATCGCGTTTGAGATCATCGTCTTTGCCGCTGGACCCGATCCGCGGCATTCTCTCTCCTGTCAGCGCGATCTGATCCGGCGGCCCCCGAGGAGGCCCAGCAGGAGACCACGATGTACACGCCACCCTTTTTCAAGCCGGATCGCACCGCAAGCCTGAAATTTGCAGGCGAGCGCGGTTTCGGCACGATGTGCGCCTTCGATGGCCACAAACCGACCGCCTCGCCGCTGCCGTTCTATTTGAGCTATGCGGCCGACGGCACGCCGCAGGCCGCCTTTCATGTCGCCCGTCACAATCCGCTGGTAAAGCTTGCGGACGGCGCGACGTCGTGGCTGCTCGCGATCAATGGTCCGGATGCCTATGTCTCGCCGGACTGGTACGTCTCGCCGGATCAGGTGCCGACCTGGCTCTACCAGTCGGTTCATCTGAGCGGTCCGGTGCGATTGCTGTCGGATGGTGAGCTCTCGGTTCAAATCGATACGCTCAGCGAAAAGTTCGAGAACTGGCTGTTGCCGAAGAAGCCGTGGACCTCGGGCAAGATGACGGCAGGTCGGCTTGAGGCGATGAAGAAGGGGATCGTGGGACTGGTCATGACGGTTGAAGAGGTCGAGGGCAGCTTCAAGCTCAACCAGCACAAATCGGACGCCGACTATGTGGCGATCGCCAATGCGCTTGGCGCGCAAGCCCACGCCGACGCGAGAGAGATCGCGCAACTGATGCAGGACGCAAGGCCCGAGGCTTTCGCGAACGAAACCAAAATGCTCGAAAGGACCGCACCATGAGCCTCACGGATACCACCAAAGCTCCGATCTCTGGCGCGGCCAAGAAGCCTGCCACCGTCTTCGTCGATGGCGGCTCCGGCACCACCGGGCTCGGCATCAATGAGCGGCTGAAGCTCCAGAACGATGTCGTGGTGAAGACGATCGCCGACGACAAGCGCAAGGACCCTGCGGCCAAGAAGGCGCTGATGGAGGAGGTGGATCTCGTCATCCTCTGCCTGCCTGACGATGCCGCCAGGGAGACCGTCGCTCTGATCGACAGCATGGGCGGCTCGGGGCCGAAGGTACTGGACGCCTCGACCGCCTACCGGGTCGCGCCTGACTGGGCTTACGGTTTTCCGGAACTGGCGCCGGACCAGGCCGGCAAGATCAAGGCTGCGAAGAAAGTCTCCAATCCCGGCTGCTATCCGACCGGCGGCATCGCGCTGCTGCGGCCGATCGTCGATGCCGGCCTGTTGCCGCCTGACTATCCCATCAGCGTCAACGCCGTGAGCGGCTATTCCGGCGGCGGCAAGTCGATGATCGCGAGCTTCGAAGACGGCAGCGCGCCGTCCTTCGAGCTCTACGGCCTCGGCTTCGAGCACAAGCATCTGCCGGAGCTGCAGCTCTATTCGAACCTGACGCGGCGGCCGATCTTCATTCCCTCGGTCGGCAATTACCGGCAGGGCATGCTGGTCTCGATCCCGCTGCAGCTCGATACGCTGCCGGGCAAGCCAGGCGGTGTCGACTTGCAGGCCGCGCTCGCGAAGCGCTATGCCGGCTCGAAATACGTCAAGGCGATGCCGCTCCAGAACGAGGCGAGCAAGGGCGGCCGGCTCGAGCCGGAGGCTCTCAATGAGACCAACATGCTCGAGCTCTACGTCTTCGCCAGCGACAAGTACCACCAGGCGGTGCTGGTCGCGCGGCTGGACAATCTCGGCAAGGGCGCCTCGGGTGCTGCCGTGCAGAACATGCGGCTGATGCTGGGCCTGCCGGAGGAATAGGGGGCGGCTTTCGCCTTCGTCATGGCCGGGCTTGTCCCGGCCATGCAAGCGCGCCAAACAAGGAGGCGAGGATCACCTGGAGCCGCAGACGTTCCACGCCTGAGTATCCTAACTCGCAGTTCCTCAGAACACCTTGAAGATCGCTAGCGCCAGCACAGCCTGTGCCAGGAAGCCGACGGTGAAGGCGAGGGTGCGGAATACTGGAATGCCCAGCGCGTAGACGATCAGATGCGCAACGCGCGCCCAGAAATAGACGACGCAGGCGAGCACCGTCCATTTCGAGGAATAGTCAATCGCGTTCAGGATCAGCACCAGCGGCGCGAACAGCACGAGGTTCTCGACCGCATTGTCGTGCGCGAACATCAAGCGGTTGGCCCATTCGGCTTGCGGCTTGTCGCCGCGTGCGGGGTTGGCCATGGCGCCGCTGAGCCCGCGAACCTGGCAGCGGTTGATGGTGTAGGGAATCCAGAGGATCCCGGTCAGGATCACCGTACAGGTCAGCCAGAACAATTCACGCGTCATAACCCGGTCCCCTCCAAAATCGATGCCGTGAGCTTATACGAAAACGCGCGGCCCTGCGCTATGCGCGAACCATGACATAGCTGCCGGGCGCGTCCTCGATCGGCGGCAGCGCTTCGCTTCCGACGCTGCGCGCCGGCACTTCCTCCGGATCGAGCCCGCCCAGCCATTCGCGCCAGTCCGGCCACCACGAGCCCTTGTGCTCCACCGCGCCCTTCATCCACTCGGCGACGCTGACGTTCTTGATGTTGTCGTTGGTCCAGTACTGGTACTTGTTCGAGGCTGGCGGATTGACGACGCCGGCGATGTGGCCCGAGCCTGATAGTACGTACTTCACGGGCCCGCCAAAGAATTGCGAGCCATACAGCACCGATTCCGCCGGCGCGATGTGGTCCTCGCGCGTGGCGAGGTTGTAGACCGGCACCTTGACCTTGGAGAGATCGAGCAGGGTGTTGTCGAGCACCATGGTGCCGGTCGACAACCGGTTCTCCAGATAGCAGTTGCGCAGATAGTAGGAATGGTTGGCCTGCGTCATCCGCGTTGCGTCGGAATTCCAGTGCAACAGGTCGAACGCGCTCGGCTGCTGGCCCTTGAGGTAGTTGCTGACGACGTAGGACCAGATCAGGTCGTTGGAGCGCAGCATGTTGAAGGCCATCGCCATCTTGGAGCCTTCGAGCACACCGGAGGCCTTCATGTCCTGCTCGAGCGCCGCGATCTGGTCTTCGTCCACGAACACGAGCAAATCGCCGGCATGGGTGAAGTCGACCTGGGCGGCGAAGAACGTCGCCGAGGTCACGCGCTGGCGCCGCTTCTCGGCAAGCCAGGCCAGCGTGGTCGCGAGCATGGTGCCGCCGACGCAATAGCCGGCCGTGTGCACCTTCATCTCGCCGGTGACCTTCTCGATCACGTCCATTGCCGTGAGCGGGCCTTCCTTCATGTAATCTTCCCAGCTCTTGGCGCCGAGCTTCTTGTCGGGATTGACCCATGAGATCACGAACACGGTGATGCCCTGATCGACGCACCACTTGATGTAGGATTTCTCCGGCTTGAGATCGAGGATGTAGAACTTGTTGATCCAGGGCGGCACGATCAGCAGCGGCGTGCGCAGCACCTTCTCCGTGGTCGGCGCATACTGGATCAGCTGCATCATCTCGTTCTGGTAGATTACCTTGCCCGGAGTCGTCGCCATGTTGACGCCGACGACGAGGTTGTCCGGGTTGGACTGGCGGATCTTCAGCATGCCCTTGCCGGCGGCGATGTCCTCCGCCAGCATGGTCAGGCCGCGCGCGAGGTTCTCGCCGCTGCTGGCGACGGTCTCGCGCAGCACCTCCGGATTGGTCAGCACGAAGTTCGACGGCGAGATCGCGTTGGTGACCTGCTGGACGTAGAACTCGGCCTTGCGGCGGGTCGCCGGATCAAGCTCCGCGTCGCGCACCAGCTCCTGGGCAAATTTGCTGGTGAGCAGATAGAGCTGCATGACGAAATCGAAGAACTGGTTCGATTTCCATTCCGGATCGGCGAAGCGCTTGTCGCGCGGCGAGGGCGCGATCGCGGCCTGTGCCTCCTGGCCGGCCATCCGCCGTGCCGCCGAGCCCCAGAGATCGAGATAGTCCTTGGCGAGCTTGGTCTGGAGGTCGGACGCACGCGACTGGTCCGACAGCCAGTATTCGGCGACCGATGTGAAGGTCTTGACGACCTCAGCGAGCTCGGCCGGCGGACGGTCCTGCACCTCGCCGCTCTCGCGCGGCTTGAGATACGCGGCGAGCGCCTTGCCGCCGCTCTCCATCGCCCGCGCGACATTCATCGCGAAGGCTTCCGCATCAAACTTCGTTTCAGACTTTGTCCCGGATTTGGGCGTGTCGGTTGTGGCGATACTCATGAGGACGACAGTAACGATTCATTCCGTATTCGTCACCGCGAAGCTCGCTGGTTTCGCGCGAAACAGGCGCGAAGATGTGCTGCACTGCGACAGGGCTTCTTGCTTTTGTCACAATCGCAGTGCACGTTTTATGCCGTGGGCCTTGATGATTTCTCGCTCGTACCATTTGTGGGCAGCAATGGTTTGAGCTTGAGCGGATTGTTGGTTAAGTTGCCGGCAGCCGTGCGTTGGGACGTGTAGGGGAATTCCCAAGTGTTGGCGTTATGGGACCTGCAAAAGTCGCGGCTTGTAGGCTGCGCGCTGCTCATGGCAGCGTTCGCCCTGGGCGGTTGTTCGAGCCAGCTCGCGGACATGTCCGCGGCCGACACGACTGCTCACCCCAAGGAGCCCGGCGCCTATTTGCCGGTGCACGATTTGCCACCTGACCGTGATCAGGCAGTCATCCCGCCGGACCAACGCGCCAAGATCGAGGCCGAGCTTGCAGCTGCGCGCGACCGCCAGGCCGTCGCCGCCAAGGATGCCAAATAGGGCTACCAAAATAGGGGCAGCCAAGTCAGCGGCGCAAAACAAAGTCAGGGCCGGCAAACGGGAGCGGGACGGCCATCGCGCCGCGCAACGTAATCTCTGGCGCCTCCGCCACTCCGTGCTAAAAGACTTCAATTCAGCCGAGAGTCAGGGCGAAGGAGTTCAGTCCTTGTCGCCGAAAATTGCTCCAAGTGTTTGATTTTGAGTGATTTTCGAGTGTCGGGCGATGTCTCCTCGAAGGGACGGACATTGCCCCTCGATTCTGTCCTGACCGGTTGCCCGGAGCCCCAAGAACCTATGTCTGGACCCATGGAAGAGTTTTACCGCATCCGCCGCCTACCGCCCTACGTGTTCGAGCAGGTCAACCGGGCCAAGGCGGCCGCGCGGAATGCCGGCGCCGACATCATCGATCTCGGCATGGGCAATCCGGATCTGCCGGCCCCGCCACACGTGCTGGAGAAGCTCAAGGAGACGCTGGGCAAGCCGCGCACCGACCGCTACTCGGCCTCCCGCGGCATCCCCGGCCTGCGCCGGGCCCAGGCTGCGTATTACGAGCGCCGCTTCGGCGTGAAGCTTAATCCCGACACCCAGGTGGTGGCGACGCTAGGCTCCAAGGAAGGCTTTGCCAACGTGGCGCAGGCCATCACTGCGCCCGGCGACGTCATCCTCTGCCCGAACCCGAGCTATCCGATTCATGCCTTCGGCTTTTTGATGGCGGGCGGCGTGATCCGCTCGGTGCCCTCGGAGCCGACGCCGCAATTCTTCGAGGCGGTGGAGCGCGCGATCGTGCATTCGATTCCGAAGCCGCTCGCGCTCGTGGTCTGCTATCCCTCGAACCCGACCGCCTATGTCGCGAGCCTCGATTTCTACAAGGACCTCGTGGCGTTTGCGAAGAAGCACGAGATCCTGATCCTGTCGGATCTCGCTTACGCCGAGGTCTATTTCGACGAGAGCAATCCGCCGCCCTCGGTGCTCCAGGTGCCCGGCGCGATCGACGTCACCGTCGAGTTCACCTCGATGTCGAAGACCTATTCGATGGCTGGCTGGCGCATGGGCTTTGCGGTCGGCAATGACCGCGTCATCGCAGCGCTCGCCCGCGTCAAATCCTATCTCGACTACGGCGCCTTCACGCCCGTGCAGGTCGCCGCAACCGCGGCGCTGAACGGTCCTGATGATTGCATCAAGGAGATGCGCGACACCTATCGCAAGCGCCGCGACGCGCTTGTGGAATCATTCGGCCGGGCGGGGTGGGAAATTCCGCCGCCGGAAGCTTCGATGTTCGCCTGGGTGCCGCTTCCGGAGGCTTTCCGCAGCGTCGGCAGCATGCAGTTCGCAACCCTGATGGTGGAGAAATCAGGCGTCGCGGTCTCGCCCGGCGTCGGCTTCGGCGAGCATGGTGAAGGATATGTCCGCATCGCCATGGTGGAAAACGAGCAACGGATCAGGCAGGCCGCGCGCGGTGTGCGCCGCTTCCTTGAAAGCGGCATCGAAACGTTGCACAACGTCGTTCCACTCGCCACCAGGCGCTAATTCTCTTCTGCAGGTTCACTGAAGCATCATGGTTGCACCCCTGAAAGTGGGCATAGCGGGGCTCGGCACCGTGGGTGCCGAAGTTGTCCGTTTGATCGAAACGCAGGCGCGCGTGCTTGCGGGCCGCAGCGGCCGCGGCATTCGCGTCGTCGCCGTCACCGCGCGCTCGAAGGCCAAGAAGCGCGGCATTGACCTGCGCGGCGTCGAATGGGTGAAGGATCCGCTTGCCCTCGCTACGCATCCGGAGGTCGACTGCTTCGTCGAGCTGATGGGTGGCGCCGGCGATCCCGCGCTCTCGGCGGTCGAAGCCGCGCTGAGCGCCGGCAAATCTGTTGTCACGGCGAACAAGGCGCTGCTCGCCAAGCACGGGATCAAGCTGGCAAAGGCCGCTGAAAAGCATGGCGGTGCGCTGAACTACGAGGCAGCGGTCGGCGCGGCGATCCCCGTCATCAAGACATTACGTGAAGGTCTTGCCGGAACCGGCATCAACCGCGTCTACGGCATCCTCAACGGCACCTGCAATTACATCCTGACGCGGATGGAGCAGGAGGGCCTGTCGTTCGCCGAGTGCCTCAAGGATGCGCAGCGGCTCGGCTATGCCGAAGCCAACCCGTCCTTCGACGTCGATGGCCACGACACCGCGCAGAAGCTTGCGATCCTCGCCAGCCTCGCTTTCGGCACGAAAGTTGCTCAAAGCGCGGTGTATGTCGAAGGTATCTCCTCCATCGCACCGGAAGATCTTCGCGCGGCCGCTGATCTCGGCTACCGCGTCAAGCTGCTCGGCGTTGCCGTTCGCACCGCCAAGGGCATCGAGCAGCGCGTGCATCCGACCATGGTTCCCAAGACATCCTCGATCGCGCAGGTGATGGGTGTCACCAATGCGGTCACGATCGATGGCGAGGGTATTCCGCCGATCACGCTGGTCGGCCCCGGTGCAGGCGGTGCTGCGACCGCATCCGCTGTCGTTGCCGATATCGCCGACGTCGCGCGCGGCATTCGCGCCAACCCGTTCGGCCGGCCGATCGCGCAGCTTCGCGACACCAGGAAGGCGCCGATGGAGCGGCACGAAGGCGGCTACTACATCCGCCTGCTGGCGCGCGATTTTCCGGGCACCGCGGCTGCAATCGCGACCCGGCTCGCAGAGCAGAAGATTTCGATCGAGTCGATCGTGCAGCGTCATCCCAATGGCGGCGCTGCGCCGGCCGACGGCAAGGCGGTCCCCGTGCCCGTCATTCTGATCACCTACGCCACGCATGAGGACGCCGTGCGCCGCGCGCTTTCCGCCGTGCAGAAGGACAAGGTGATCAGCGGGCGGCCGCAGGTCATACGGATAGAGAAGAACTGACACGGTTCGAACGAACTGTGGGTGTTACGAGTTGATGCGGACGGAGATTTCCGTCTCAAACGTTTCGAAGGAGTTAGCCGATGTCGACCCATATTTCAGTGCCGCCGCAAGCATTGCTCGAGCGCATTCTCACGCTGGAGATCGTGCGCGTAACGGAGCGGGCGGCGGTGTCGTCGGCGCGGCTGCGCGGGCACGGGCAGGAGAAGGCCGCCGATCAGGCCGCCGTCGACGCGATGCGCCGCGAGCTCAACAAGCTGCCGATCCAGGGCACCATCGTGATCGGCGAGGGCGAGCGCGACGAAGCGCCGATGCTCTTCATCGGCGAGAAGGTCGGCGTCAATGCCGGCCCCGAGGTCGATATCGCGGTCGACCCGCTCGAAGGCACCACGCTGTGCGCCAAGAACATGCCGGGCTCGATCGCCACCATGGCGATGGCCGACGGCGGCACGCTGCTGCACGCGCCCGACGTCTACATGCAGAAGCTCGCGATCGGTCCGGGCTACGACAAGGGTGTCGTCGAGCTCGACGCATCGCCGGCCGAAAACGTCCGCCGTCTCGCCAAGGCCAAGGGCGTCAAGCCTGAGGGCATCACTGTGCTCGTGCTCGACCGTCCCCGTCATGCCAGCATCATCGAGAGCGTGCGCTCGACCGGCGCTGCCGTCCGCCTCATCACCGACGGCGACGTTGCCGGCGTGATCCACACCGCCGACCCTGACAACACCGGCGTCGACATGTATCTCGGCACTGGCGGCGCGCCGGAAGGCGTGCTCGCGGCCGTGGCGCTACGCTGCATCGGTGGCCAGATGCAGTGCCGGCTGATCCTCGATTCCGGTGAGAAGATCGAGCGCGCCGCCAAGATGGGCGTCAACGATCCCAAGATGATCTACGGCATCGAGGACATGGCGCGCGGCGACTGCTTGTTCGCCGCCACCGGCGTCACGACCGGTTCACTGCTGTCGGGCGTCAAATTCCGCAAGGACGGCGTAATCGAGACCGAGACGGTGGTGATGCGCTCCGTCACGGGCACCGTGCGCTACATCAAGGCCGAACACCGCGAGCTCGCGAAGTTCCATTTGGACTAGGTGCCTCCGTCATTCCGGGGCGACGGGACCGCGCGAAGCGCGCGGCCCGGAGAACCCGGAATCTCGCGCCACAACTTCTGGATTCCGGGTTCGCGCTCTGCGCGCCCCGGAACGACAACAAGAATAATCAGGGGAAGCGCCCATGTCCGATCTCTCCGCCGTCAAAGCCCTGATCTTCGACGTGTTCGGTACCGTCGTGGACTGGCGCACCAGCCTGATCACCGACTTCATGTGGTGGGGGAAGGGCCGCGGCATCAACGCCGACTGGACCGCGCTCGTCGATGGCTGGCGCGGCATGTATGTCGCCTCGATGCAGGACGTACGTGAGCATCCCGAGCGCGGTTATGTCATGCTCGACGATCTGCATCGCCGCTCGCTGGAAAAGCTGGTCGAGAAGTTCGCGATCAAGGGCCTCACCGATACCGATCTCGATCATCTCACCAAGGGCTGGCACCGCCTCAATCCCTGGCCCGACAGCGTCGCCGGCCTGACACGGCTGAAGACCAAATTCGTGATCGCGCCGCTGTCGAACGGCAACGTCGCATTGCTCACCAACATGGCGAAGTTCGCAGGCCTGCCCTGGGACCTCATCATGTCGGCCGAGCTGTTCGAGCACTACAAGCCCGATCCCGAAACCTATCTCGGCGCCGCAAAGCTTCTCGGCCTCAAGCCCGAGCAGGTGATGATGGTCGCCGCCCACAATGGCGATCTCGCCGCTGCGCAGAAGTACGGTCTCAAGACCGCGTTCGTCGCGCGGCCGACTGAGTACGGGCCGTTGCAGAAGGTCGATTTCGACGCGACTGGCAATTGGGACATCATCGCGAAGGATTTTGGCGGCATCGCCGACAAGCTCGGCTGCTAACGAGCGCTCAAATTCTCCCGAACGCCACCGTTGCCTTGTCGTAGCTGCCGTCCCCCATCGTACCGTCCTTGAAGATCCCGTGCTTCTCGATCCAGTCGAACGACTGCTCGTAGATTTCGCGCGTATAGGGTTCGAACACGATGCGCTCGCCCGGGCCCCAGCGCCTGGTGTCCATGGCTGCGTGGAAGCGGTCCGGGAATTCATTCTTGTAGTAGTGCGTGAACAGCTCAGGACGCAGGTCGATGTCGCGCTGAGCCTTCCTCAGCGCGCGGAAGTAGCGCTTGATGTCTTCGGGCGCCGGATCGCCATTGATCATGGACGCGATCATGAACGTCGTATCGATGATCTTGCGATAGCCGAGCTGCTCCGCGAAATAATAGGGGCCGTTGAATAAAGAGGCTGCCTCGCTCTTGCCTTCGAACAGCAGCTCCATCCGCCGGAAGAGCATGCCGTCCTCGAAGGTGAGATTGATCTGGCCGGGCGCAAGATACGGCTCGAGCGCCTGGATCGTCGAATAATGGCTGCCTGACTGGAAGCCGACCGAGATCGGTACACCGGCGAGATCGGCGGGTGTGCGGATCGTCGAATCCGCGGGAACGAAGATGCCTGAAGGTGCGACCGAATAGACGTCGGCGTAGAGCTTGGCGTGACCGTTCGAGGCGGCGACGTTGACGGTCCAGTGGCAGGCGCAGCTGACGTCGGCCTTGCGGCCCTTCTCGATGCTCTGGAAGGCACCTTCATTGACCTTGTTGTGGTGCTGGCCCTCGGTCGAGCGGATCAGCTCGCGGAACTCGTAATCGAGCCCTTCATCGCGGAAGTAGCCCTTCTCCTCGGCCACCCATTCCTGCAGGCGGAAGTGAGACTCGATCACGAATTTGGTCATGGCGTCCTCCGTGTCGGCTGCGGTCTTTCGACCGTTCGATTGACGACAGGATAGCAAAGCGCGAAGCTCAATCCATGGCCGCCAGGGAATGTTTCACATGCCAACAATGGAATCTTCCGGGATCGACTTCCGCGACTTGCGCGTGCTCGACGCCTTGATCCGCGAGGGCAGCATCACGCGCGCGGCCGTGAGCCTCGAGACGACGCAGCCCGCGATCAGCAAGCTGCTGGCGCGCCTGCGGCTGCGTTTCGACGATCCCCTGTTCGTGCGGCGCGGCAGCGGCGTGCAGCCGACGGCACGTACCGTCGAGATGGCTGAGCAAATCCGCGCCCTGCTCGAGATGGCGGATCGGCTCTGGCAGGAGCGGCTGCCGTTCGATCCCGCGAAATCCGAGAAGACCTTCAGTCTGCTTCTGACCGACGTCGGCATGGTGCGGTTCCTGCCGCCTTTGGTCGCGCGTCTTTCCGAACTCGCGCCGCATGTCCAGGTGCGCGCAATCCCGCTCGATTCCCGGCACTTTGCCGTCAAGCTGGCGTCGGGAGAGGCGGACCTTGCTCTCGGCGCCTTGCCGCGCGCGGCCGGGCATCTTCGCTCGCAGCGGCTCTATTCCGACGGCTACGCAAGCGTCGTGCGGCGCGGCCATCCGAGGCCGTCGGCGGCGCGCACGCGGCGGGGATTCCTCGACGAGAACCATATCCTGATCACCGCGTCCGAGACCGGGCATGCGGCCCATCTCGAAACGCAGCGCGTGCTGACGCGCGCAATCGCGCGCACAAATATCCTGTTGCAGGTGCCGAGCTTCATTGCCGGTGCGATCGTCGCCTCGCAAACCGACGGGGTTGCGACCTTGCCCGCCAACCTTGCCGCGATCCTCGCCGAACCGCTCGGGATGACCGTGTTCAAGACGCCGGTCGCATTGCCGCGGATCGAGATCGCCCAATACTGGCACGAGCGCTACCATCGCGATCCCGCCCACCGCTGGCTGCGGTCGGTCACGCTCGGTCTGTTCGGCAACCGCGCCTAGCAGGCGAGGGAGGCCGCCTCACGCAATCTTCAGCGTGGGCTCGCTCGATTCCGTTTCCGCAAAGCCCGCCTGCAAGACCTCTTCGCGCTTGTGGCGCAGATGCGCGCGCAAGATGTGCGAGAGGCCGGCGCCGTCGCGGCGCTGGAGTGCGTTCAGGATGGCTTCGTGCTCGCTGACGGCGAGGGCCCAGCGCTGTGGCGTCATCGGCGTGACGTAGCGGGCGCGGCGGATGCGCGCGGTCACCGATGCGTAGAGCCCCGCAAGCACGGGATTGCCGGCGGCGTTGACGATCCCCTCGTGGATGGCGCGGTTGCCGCGATAATACTGGATCAGATCGCCTTCGCGATAATGCTGCACCATGGCGGCGTGCGCCGCGGCAATGTCCGCAATCTCGCGATCAGTGATGCGCTCGCAGGCGAGCTCGCCCGCCAGCGCCTCGAGGCCCTGGCAGACCTCGAAGAGGTCGCGCATGTCCTTGTCGGTCAGCTTTGCCGCGCGCGAGCCGCGATGCGGCAGCAGCTGAACGAGGCCCTCGGCCGCCAGCACCTTGAGCGCTTCGCGCAGCGGCGTGCGCGAGATCTCCAGCCGTTCGCACAGCTCGCGCTCTGGAATCCGCGCGCCCGGCGGGATCTCGCCGTCGAGCAGAATGTCGCGGATGCGGCCAACGACCTCCTCATGCAGCATGGGACATCTCTATTTTTGAATTCAAAAATGATCCAATAGACGAAAGTTAGGTAATTATATCTTGAAAATCACAACTTTTGCATTCAAAAATGCAAAAACAGATGGGATCGAGGAAATGGACCAAGCCGTAGCGGCGGACGACCTCGTTTTTGAATGCAGGGACGGGATCGGACTGATCACGTTCAACCGCCCGCAGGCGCGCAACGCCTTCACCTTCGCCATGTATGAGCGGCTCGCGGCGATTTGCGAGCAGGCCAATGACGACAGGTCCATCAAGGTGCTCGTGCTGCGCGGGGCCGGCGACAAGGCCTTCGCCTCAGGCACCGACATCAACCAGTTCCGCGAGTTCAAAACGCCGCAGGACTCGATCGACTACGAGAACCGGATCGATCGGGTGCTCACCACGCTCGAACAATGCCGGGTGCCCACCATCGCCGCGATCAACGGCTTCTGCACCGGCGGCGGGGCGGGCATTGCCGCCGCCTGCGACCTGCGCATCGGCACATCGAGCACCAAGATCGGCTTTCCCATTGCCCGGACGCTCGGCAATTGCCTCTCGATGTCCAATGTCAGCCGTCTCACTGCGCTGATCGGGGCGGCGCGGGTCAAGGATCTGATCTTCACAGCGCGGCTGGTCGATGCAGCCGAGGCCGCAGGAATCGGGCTGCTTGGTGAGGTCGTCGAGGACCTTGCGGCGCTCGACAAGCGCGCCGACGAGGTCGCGCGCCTCGTTGCCAGCCATGCGCCGCTGACGCTGAACGCGACCAAGCAGGCGGTCGCCCGCCTGCAACGGCGGCTGACGCGGGACGAAGGCGAAGACCTCATCCTGATGTGCTACACGAGCCAGGATTTTCGCGAAGGGCTCGATGCTTTCCTCAGCAAACGCGCCCCGCAGTGGCGCGGACAATAGGACGCCCCGATGCAAAGCGATCGTTCGCAATCCGCCTCACGCCGCTCCGGCCCGCTTGCCGGCCTCAAGGTTATCGATCTCACCCACGTCATGGCGGGGCCGACCTGCACCTTGATGCTCGCCGACATGGGCGCCGACGTCATCAAGATCGAGAAATGGCCGAACGGCGACGACACCCGCCATTCGGTGCCGCCCAAAATTGGTGACCAGGCCGCTTCGTTCCTGATGATGAACCGCAACAAGCGGGGCATCGTGCTGGATCTCAAGACCGATGGCGGCAAGGAGGTGTTGCGGCGCTTGATCGCAGACGCCGACGTGCTGGTCGAGAATTTTGCGCCGGGCGCGATGGAACGGCTGGGTTTCGGCTACGAAGAGCTGCACAAGCAGTTTCCATCTCTGATCTATTGCTCCCTGTCTGGTTTCGGTCGCACCGGCCCTTACAAACACCGCCGCGGTTTTGACCTTGTCGCGCAGGCCATGAGCGGCATCATGAGCTTCACCGGCGAGCGTCCCGATGGCCCGCCGGTCAAATGCGGCCCGCCGCTATCAGACATCACCGCCGGCCTGCTCGCGAGCATGGGCATCCTCGCCGCCTATGCGCATCGCCTGAAGACCGGGGAGGGGCAGTGGGTCGAGACGTCGCTCTATGAGGCCGCGCTGGTGCAGACCTATTGGCAATCGACCATTGCGCTCGCCGCCGGCACCGCGCCGCGCGCGATGGGTTCGGCCCATCCGCTCAATGCGCCATATCAGGCGTTCGAGGCGTCCGACGGCTGGCTCGTGGTCGGCGGCGCCAACAAGAAGCACTGGCTGCTGATGCTGGAAGCGCTCGGCGCGAGCGAACTCGCCGCCGATCCGCGCTTCGTCACTGGCGCCGACCGCATGGCGAATTTGAAAGAGCTCGAAGCTGTCCTGAGTGAACGTTTCCGGACGCAGACGCGCGCGCACTGGCTCGCGGCGCTGGACGAGAAGGGCGTGCCTTGCGGCCCTGTGCACAACATGCTCGAGGCCTTGAGCGATCCCCAGACGCTGGCGCGCGAGATGGTCGTAGAGGTCGAGCATTCCACGCTTGGCCCGGTCAAGACGATCGGGCTGCCGGTCAAATTCTCGGAGACCCCGGGCAAGGTCGCATCAGGCGCGCCTGTCTATGGCGAACATACGCGCGAGGTGCTGGCCGAGCACGGCTTCGACCAGACGCAAATCGAAGCGCTCGAGCAAGAAGGTGCAATCGTCTCGGCCGCGGGGGAGCGCGAAGAACGCGTCGCCTGAGCGGACGTCGAGACGATTGATCTAACAAAACAGAAAAAATCAGTTGGAGGAAATCATGCGTGGGACGTCTCTCTTCCTGTTGTCCGTCAGCGCGACCGTGCTCGCAGGCCCGATGCCTGCGTTCGCGGCGTGGCAGCCGCAGAAGCCGATCGAGTTTGTGGCGACCGCCGGTCCCGGAGGCGGCACCGACAATCTCGCCCGCGCGGTGCAAAACATCATCACCAAGTACAAGCTGACGGATCAACCGATCGTCGTCGTCAACAAGGGGGGCGGCAGCGGCGCCGAAGGCTATGTCTACGGCAAGGCCTCCGCCGGCGATCCCTACAAGGTGATCTTCGGCACCTCGAACGCCTGGCAGCAGCCGCTCGTCTCCAAGGTCGCCTTCAACTACACGGACCTGACCCCGATCGCGGCGATGGCGCAGGACGAGTTCCTGCTCTGGGTGAAACAGGACGCGCCCTACAAAACCGCCGGCGACTATCTGAAGGCGGCTGCATCAGGCGACTTCAAGATGGGCGGCGCGCAGTCCAAGGACACCGACGAGGTGCTGACGCGCATGATCGAGAAGACCGGGCACGTCAAGCTCACCTATATTCCCTTCAAGAGCGGCGCCGAGGCTGCCGTGCAGCTCGCCGGCGGGCATCTCGATTCCCACGTCAACAATCCCAGTGAGAGCTTGGGGCAGTGGCGCGGCGGCACGCAGCGTCCGCTCTGCGTGTTCAGCCCGAAGCACCTGCCGCAAGGTCCCAAGATCACGGCCACCGAAGGCTGGGGCGACGTTCCGACCTGCGTCGAGCAGGGACTCGACATCAAGCAATATGAGCAGCCGCGGACGGTCTGGCTGCCCGGCAAGGTCACGCCGGAGCAGGCTGCCTACTATGTCGACCTCATGAAGAAGGTGCAGGCGACAGCGGAATGGAAGGACTACATCGAGAAGACCTCCCAGGTCGACACGTTCCTGACCGGTGCCGAGTTCGACAAGTTCATCAAGGAGGATCTCGAGCACGTGAAACAAGTGGCAAGCGAGCAGGGCTGGCTGGTCAAGTGAGGATCAGGAGCCTTCCATGATCTCACGCCGCGCCCTCGAAGTTGCGACCGCCATCCTCACCGGCAGCTTTGGCGTCGCTGTGGCGGTCCAGAGCCTGGACAACGGCATCGGCTGGTCGACCGAGGGTGTCGAGTCAGGCACATTTCCGTTCCTGACTGGCATCATCATCGTCGCCGGCAGTCTCTACAATCTGACGCGCGGCGTGATGCCGGCGGCTTCGCTGGCGAGCGTTCCCGTCGCCATCACGTCGATCGAGCTGCGGCGACTGGCGGGCCTGTTCGTGCCGGCGGCAATCTTCGTCGCCGCCATCCCGCTGCTCGGGATGTATGTCGCGTCGGCGGCCTATGTTCTCGCGGTGCTCGCAATCCCGCGGCATCGATCTGTCTTGCTATCGGCGGTGACGGCGGCGGCCACGGCGCTCGCGCTCTATGTCGTGTTCGAGCGCATGTTCCAGGTGTCGCTGCCGCACGGCGCGCTCGCCGCGGCGCTGGGGTTCTGAGGGGAGCGCGATGGATAATCTCTCGGAGCTCCTCCACGGCTTCACCATCGCGGTTACCGTGCCGCATCTGGCCTTGATGGTCGTCGGCGTTCTGCTCGGCATTCTCGTCGGCGTGTTGCCAGGGCTCGGCGCGCCGAACGGGGTATCGCTGCTGCTGCCGCTGACCTTTGGCATGCAGCCGGTCTCGGCGATCATCCTGCTCTCCAGCATGTATTGGGGCGCGCTGTTCGGGGGATCCGTGACCTCGATCCTGTTCAACATCCCCGGCGAGCCGTCATCGGTCGCCACCACGTTCGATGGCTATCCGATGGCGCGCGACGGAAGGCCAACCACGGCGCTGGCCACCGCCTTCGGCTCGGCCGCGTTCGGTGCGCTTGTTGGCGTCATCCTGATTACCTTCCTGGCGTCATGGGTCGCGCAGGTCGCCCTCGCGTTTGGTCCGGCGGAATATTTCGCGGTCTATTTCCTGGCCTTTGCCAGCTTTGTCGGCATGGGCGGCGCAGCTCCGATCAAGACCGTCGTCGCGCTCGCGATCGGCTTTGCGATCGCCGCCATCGGCATCGACACCGTCTCCGGCAGCGTCCGTCTCACCATGGGCATCGACGAGCTCGTCAAGGGCGTGAATTTCGTCGTCGCGGTGATGGGCCTGTTCGGCATTGGCGAGCTGCTGGTCGCGGTCGAGGAGGAGTTTCACGCCCGTGCCGTTTCCTCGAAGATCGACTGGCTGGAGGTGTTCCGTGCGGTCGGCCGCCTGCCACGCCACAGCGTTGCGTTGCTGCGGAGCGCGGCGATCGGCTGCTGGATGGGGATCACGCCGGGCGGCCCGACCGCGGCCTCCTTCATGAGCTACGGTATCGGCCGCCGCTTCTCGCGCCGCGGCCGTTACTTCGGCACCGGCGAGGTCGAAGGCATCATTTCGCCCGAGACGGCCGATCACGCCGCGGGCACCAGCGCGCTGTTGCCGATGCTTTCGCTCGGCATTCCCGGCTCGGCGACTGCGGCGGTCATGATGGGCGGGCTGATGATCTGGGGCCTCAATCCAGGTCCCATGCTGTTCGTGGACCAGAAAGACTTCGTCTGGGGCCTGATTGCCTCGATGTATGTCGGCAACATCGTCGCGGTCGCTCTGGTGCTGCTGACCGTGCCCGTGTTCGCCGCCTTGATGCGGATTCCCTTCGTGGTCATCGCGCCGCTGATCGTGATCATCTGCGTCGTCGGTGCCTATTCGGTTTCGAGCTCCTATCTCGACGTGGTGATGATGCTGGGCTTCGGCGTCGTCGGCTATCTCTTCAAGAAGCTGTTCTATCCCTTGGCGCCGCTGGTGCTCGCCATCGTCATCGGCGACAAGGCCGAGGATGCGTTCCGACAGTCGATGCTGATGTCCAAGGGATCCCTCGGCATCTTCTTCGCCAACAAGCTGGTGACGTGCCTCGTGGTCGCCGGGATCGCATTGCTGTTGTTGCCGCTGGCGTTGCAGCTGTTCGCGCGCATTTTCCGCAAGCCCGCCAGCATCGAAACGACGACCCAGGAAAAGGTGATCATATGACCGGAAAGCCGCTGATTGCGCTGGCGATGGGAGATCCTGCCGGCATTAGTCCGGAGCTGACGGCAAAACTCGTTACGCAGGATGATATCCGCGCACGGTGCCGGCTCGTGGTCATCGGCGACCGCCGCGTGTTCGACGCGGGCGCGAAGGTCGCAGGTGTCGCGCCTGAACTGACGGCGGTGGAGCAGGGCGCCGATTTCGATGAGCTCACAGGCGATACGCTATTCCTCGATCTCGGCCACCTCGAACCCGCGCGGATCGAGCGCGGCGTGGCGAGCCTTGCGGGCGGCCAGTTTGCGCTGGCCAATTACAAGCGGGCGCTCGAATTTGGCAGGGATGGCCGGGTCGATGCCGTTTGCTTCACGCCCTTCAACAAGGCGGCGATGCGGCTCGCGCGCTCGGAGTATGACGACGAGATCGCCTTCTCCGCGGAGGTGGTGGGCTTGCGGACGCCGGCCAGCGAATTCAACGTGCTGGGTGCGCTCTGGAATGCACGCGTGACCTCGCACATTCCGCTGAGGGATGTTGCTGCAAAACTGTCGAGCGAGCGCATCCAGCGCGCGCTGAAACTGACCGATACCTGCATGCGCAATGCCGGGTTCGCGCGGCCGCGCATTGCGGTCGCGGGCCTCAATCCGCACGCCGGCGACGGCGGCAATTTCGGCCGCGAGGAAATCGATGTCATTGCGCCGGTGGTGGAAGCCGGCCAGCGCGACGGCATTGCCGTGGACGGGCCGTTTCCGGCCGACACCGTGTTCCTGCGCGCCAAGGCAGGCGCCTTCGATGCGGTGCTGACGATGTATCACGACCAGGGCCAGATCGCGATGAAGCTGATGGGGTTCGATCGTGGCGTCACCTTGCTCGGCGGCTTCCCGTTTCCGATCTGCACGCCCGCACACGGCACCGCCTACGACATCGCAGGCCAGGGCGTCGCATCGATAGGCGCCAGCCGCGCCGCGGTGCTGCTCGCGGCGGAGATGGCTGGGCGGCGCGACGCCTGAACGTCGTTCGCGGTTCAGGAAAAACTGGAAACTTCCGCCGTCGAGCCGAGTTGCCAATCCGACGAACGAATCCCGTCGGAGCTGGAACATGCCAGCAATGAAGGTTGCTCTTGCCGTTGCGTTCTCCGCCCTTGTCGCCACACCGGCGATCGCCGCGGCAATGGACGCGGCCGCCATCGCGTCCGCCGAACCTTCGAAGAAGACCCTGTCGAACGAGAAGCCGACCCCGGCCGGGGTGCGTCTTCAGGTCCTGCTGGACCGGGCGCACTTCTCTCCCGGCGAGATCGACGGCAGATTCGGCGAGAATGCCAGGAAGGCGCTTCGCGCCTATGCCGAAGCGCGGCAAGTGCCTGCTTCGGATCAGGTGACGGATGACGTCTGGAAGGCGCTCCAGGCGGACGCGCGGTCGCCGATGACGACCTACACCATCACCGACAAGGACGTCTCAGGCCCGTTCCTGCGCAGGCTTCCGTCCAAGATGGAAGACATGAAGGACATTCCGAAGCTCGGCTACACCAGTCCGCGCGAAGAGCTGGCCGAGAGGTTTCACATGAGCGAGCAGCTGCTGGCGGCGCTCAATCCGGGGCGTCACTTCGATCGCGCCGGCGAGACCATCGCCGTGGTCGACGCAGGCGAGGGCGCTACGCCTGCCAAGGCCGACAGGGTCGAGATCGACAAGGTCAGGCAAACCGTAAAACTGTTCGACAAGTCGAATGCGCTGATCGGGTTCTATCCGGCGAGTGTCGGCAGCGAGGACAAGCCGTCGCCGTCAGGCTCGCTGAAGGTCACCGAGATCGATCCAAACCCGACCTATCGCTACAATCCCGCCTATCATTTCAAGGGCGTTCATTCCCGAAAACCCTTCAAGATCATGCCCGGGCCGAACAATCCGGTCGGCACGATGTGGATCAATCTGTCCGCCGACGGCTACGGCATCCACGGCACGCCGTCGCCGCAAAATATCTCCAAGGGACAATCGCATGGCTGCGTACGCCTGACCAACTGGAATGCCGAACGGGTAGCTGCCAGCGTCGCCAAGGGAACGCCTGTGGTGTTCACGGAAGGCGTTTACCCGACCGCTGCCAGGTAAACCCTCAGGTCACGCCTCCGCGCTCGTCCCCTGGGCAGCGTTGCGAAACCGCGTCGCATGAAATTGTGCGACGCTGTCTCTGGGATAGTCGTGCAGGAAACCGGAGAGCCGGACCAGGGTAGTCTCCGCCGGGCCATCCTGTGCGATCGAGGCAAAGACCTCGTCCCAGTGTCTGCACATCGCGATCTCGCTCGCGTCGGCCTGCGCCAGTTCGCCGCGCAGTTCGCTGACCTCGATCGGCTCGGCAAACCCTTTCGGGGTGATGCTGTCGACGCTGCGGAAAAGGAACGCATGGCCGACGCGTTCGCGTACGGCGGCGCTGACCAGCACATGCGTACCGTAGTTCTTGTTGAGGCCCTCGAGCCGCGAGGCCAGGTTCACGGTGGCGCCGAGCGCAGTGTAGTTCATGCGGTCGCTGGAGCCGACATTGCCGACCACGGCGTCGCCGACATTCAGGCCGTACCGGGTGTCGTAAGGCGGCCAGCTCTCATGCCGGAACTGCTTGTTGAGCGCCTCGTTCGCGGCAAGGCACGCCAGAACGGCGCGGCAGGCGTTGATGGTATGGTCAGGATCGTCAGCCGGCGCATTCCAGAGCGCCATCACGGCATCGCCGATATATTTGTCGACCGTGCCCCGGTGCCGCATGATCTCGTCCGAGAGGACCGCAAAATAGCGCGAGGTGTAGATCATCACCTGCGACGGGTCGGCCCGCTCGGTCTTTGCGGTGAAGTCGGCGACGTCGGTGAACAGCACTGTGACCTCGCGCCTGGTGCCGCCGAGGCGGAGCGAGGCGCCGGTCTCGATCAGCTGCCGTACGATCGGGCGCGGGATGAAGCTGGCAAAACTGCTGACCACGCTGCGCATGGTGAAGACCGAGCGGCCGAGTTCCTCGATCTCGGCGATGGCGGAGCGAATGCGGGGCCGCTCCGCGAGGTCGAAGCGCTGGATCGCGTCGGTCTCCTGGACAAGCTTGCGCAGCGGCTCGGCCATGCGCGATCCCAGCCAGAATGCAAACGGCAGCGTGGCGCCGACGAAGGCGAGCGCCAGCGCGAACAGGGTACGGCGCTCGTTGATGATCCGGGCATAAAACTCGTCGAGCGGCGCGATGATCGCGAGCCGGACATTGGCCGAGCCGGTGGTGTCGAGCCGGTGGACCGCCGCGATATAGGTGCGGCCGGCCTGATCGTCGAAGAACTGCTGGGCCGGCCCGCCGTCGCGCCAGGAGCGGATGATCGGAACCAGCCCCGGCAGCTTCAGCGCGCCGACCTGCGGCAGGTCGTCCTGTCGTTCGGGAATCTCCGTCATGAGACGGGTCATCTCGGGATGGCCGACGATGCGGTCGGCATCGTTGAACAGGAACGCTTGCCCGGATTGCCCGAGCTTCTGTTCCGCCAGCATCGCCTCGAACCGGTTAAGCAGGACGTCGCCGGCGACGACGCCGTGGCGGCCTTCCTTCAAGGGCGTGCGCAGCGTGTAGCCGGGCTCGCCCGTGGCGTAGAACACGTAAGGCCCTGTCAGCAGCGTCTTGTCGTTCTTGAACGCCTCGACATACCAGGGCCGTTGCCGCGGGTCGTAGCCGGTGGGGCCGGGGACCTCCGCGACCTCGATCAGGTTCTCCGACAGATATTGCGTGACCGGCGCTGCTCCCGCCGTCCGCGCGACCACGACCAGCCGGAACGCTGCGTCCTGATCGACCTTCAATCCCGTTCTGAACGCTGGCCTGGCGCGGTCGATCACGTCCATCTCGATGAACGATCCGTCCTCATAGCCGACATAGAGATTGAACAGCTGCGGATTGTTGCGCAGCATCGCCGCCATCAGGGCGTAGAGCCGCGTATTGTCGGCGATCTCTGCCCCCTGAATCGCCGGCAGGCCAGAGAGGATGTCGAGATTGTCGCGTACGGTCTTGAACCGCTCGTCGACATGGTCAGCACCGAGCTGCGCCACCTTCTCGATGAAGCCGCGCGCCGCCGTCCGCGTGATCGATGTCACCCGCGCGAAGCTGAGATAGACCAGGGTCAAGCCGACAAGCAGCACCACGCCCACGAACACCGTGATGATCGATGTCTGGAAGCCGATGCTGAATTGCCGCTTTGTCGGTTCTCCGGTCATCGGAGCTGCGCTAGCGCCTCCGCCAGTATTTTCGAGTTGGTGTTGTTCTCCAACTCGCTGCTCATGCAACACTCCCTATGTTGCAGCAGATCCTTCTTGTTCGCGGTGAATGACGAGGGGCGTGCGCGCGACACAACGGAAGCCGACATGGCTGGTCGAGGTGTCGACCGGTTCGGCGTGGCGCGCGGCGGGGCGATAGCGGCGGCAATAGTTCGGTGCGCAGAGATGCGAGCCGCCCTTGAGAACCTTGCGGGGAATCCTGATGTCGGGGAGGCGAGGGTCGTAGCTTGCATCCTCGCGGCCCCCGCGAGGGTTTTGCGGAATGCAGCAGGGCTTTGCGGCATCGGCTGAGTGCCGGGCCGACCACCAGTCCGAAGTCCATTCCCAGACGTTGCCGATCATGTCGTAGAGGCCGTTGCCGTTGGGCGGGAAGGCCATGACCGGCGAGGTACGCTCGTACCCATCCTCGCCGAGATTCTGGACAGGGAAGTTGCCCTGCCAGATGTTGGCCATGTGCTTGCCGCCGGGCATAAGGGCATCGCCCCAGGCAAACTCTTCCCCCTCGAGCCCGCCGCGCGCAGCGAATTCCCATTCGGCTTCCGTCGGCAGCTCCTTGCCTGCCCAGCGCGCATAAGCGGCGGCATCGCTAAAGGAGACATGCACGACCGGATGGTCGTCGAGGCCTTTGATGTTGCTGCCGGGGCCGTAGGGGTGGCGCCAGTTCGCGCCTCGCACGAACGACCACCACTGGCTCCAGTCGGTGAGATCGGTGATGCGGGGCAGCGGCGAGAACACCAGCGATCCCGCGTAGAGCATCTCCTTCAGCGCTCCGGGATAGTCCTTCGCGTCAGGAATGATCTGGGCCTCAGTGACATGGCCTGTTGCGTCGATGAACTGCTTGAACTGCCTGTTGGTAACAGGCGTCCGATCGATCCAGAAGCCGTCGACGAAGACGCGATGGCTCGGCGCTTCCTCTGGGTAATGATGGTCGGATCCCATGCGAAACGTTCCGCCGGGGATGAAGACCATCTCGCCGGTCTTCGCGTCATCCGGCAACCACTCGCGGTGAGTCAGATCCGCCCGCAGCATCGTTGGAAACTCCAATACGCGTATTCCAGCTGACGCTACGGCGCGGACTTCAGCAGACGACGGCACGTTCCCGGGCATGTTGGACACATTGTCTGGTCCTCCTCTTTTTTGGCGCTCGGGAAGGGACGACGCATCATTGCGTCAACATCTCTTTCCTTTGCGCGCACGCTTTTGGGCACACGGCACGTCATTGCCGCGTGCACTCTGCCATCCGCAAAGCGCGTTCGATCGATATCGCTGAGGTTGCAAAAGGTATCCGAAGATTGACCGGCTGTGATGTGCAAATTGTGCCAGGACGCGCAAGCGAGGCGAGGCTTAATCAAGTCATGCTGCAAATCCGGGCAATTGCGGCACTCCGCAAGCAATTGTCTCGCCGGGATTCCCTAGCGTTTGACTCAAAATGCCAAGGCAGATTGTCGCATCCACCTCGCCTTGCGGTGGTATTGTACTGTCGGTTGCCGCAGAATTGTCGCGCTTCCATAACAGGGTACAGCCATGGGGCAATTCCTTCTGGTTGATTCGAAAAGGCTGGACGGTTTTGAAGGCCTTCACCAGGCCGTCCACGGCTCTCATGTCGACGTGATGCAGCTCGGCCGCGGGCGTTTGCGCGGGACATTGTCCCATGTCGGCATCGACGATTTCTCGCTCAGCATCGGCACCTTCAACGTCGGCATGCGCACGCAACGTGTCTCCAGCGATGACAAGTTGATCATCGGAATGCTGCTGTCGGCCGAAGAGCGCGTCGCGCATTGGTCGTTCGACATGCAGCTCAACGACGTGCTGGTGATCCCGCCGCTGCTGGAGCATGACGGGGTTTTTCACGGCGCATCTGCTTATGCCGCCATGCGGTTCGATCTTGGCGAGGTGACTTCGCTATTCGGCGGTGAAGCGCGGTTGAGCGATCCCGACACCTGGCGCAGCCGCGGCCATTTCCGGGCGGATATCGAGACCGGCGCGATTGCCTCGCGCCGCCTGGTCCGGATCATGTCGCATTTGCGCACGCACAGCGGCGGCCTGACGCCCTCCACGGCCGATTTCTGGAAACGATCGATCGTCGAATGTATGGCGGCGAATGTCATGTCGGCGCTGCCGCCCGACGACGAGGGTTGGCTGCCGTCGGCAAGGCGGCTGATCCGTCGGGTCGAAGAGCATCTCGACGCGGCCGGCAACCGCCCGGTGCATGTGGCGGAGATCTGCGCTGCGCTCGGCGTATCGCGGCGTACCCTGCACCGCGCCTTTCAGGAGGTTTTCGGCCTGGGCCCGGTCAGCTTCCTCCGCCACAAGCGGCTTTGCGCGGTTCATTCCATCCTGCGCGACAGCGCGCCCGGTTCGGTCACCGTGGCTGCCGTCGCGATGGGGCAGGGCTTTTATGAGCTCGGCCGGTTCGCGCAATATTACCTGGCAATGTTCGGGGAGCGCCCGTCGCAGACGCTCGGCGGGGTGACATTGCTGGCTGAAGGGGACGACATCGCAAGGGCCGAACTCGGGTAACTCTGCGACCCTGATGGGCCGCAGCCGCGGCCATGTTTCCCTGCAGATCTGGGCAGTGGTCGACGGCACCAAAGCCCAGGTGCGCGTCACGACGGCCCGCGTGTCCCAAGGCGTTCGACGAGGCGGATCAAATAGCCGTCGGGATCCTGCACGAGAAACTCGCGCTGCCCAACCTCGAGGTCGCCGGCGCGATACCAAGCTTCATTTGGCGGCTCGTAGAGCGGCCATTTCGCACCGTCGAGCGCTTTCAGGATCAGATCGATGCGGTCGACGACCATCTGTAAATTAATGCCGCGACCGAATGGGCGCTGCATCTCGGCGGTTTCCCAGCGGCCGTTCAATTCGCACAGCATCACCTGGAGGCGCCCCCTGACGAGATAGGCAAATCGGGCATCGGGACGGTCATAGGCAATCGCAAAGCCGAGCAGGTCGCGCCAGAACGACAGGCTGGCCTCGATGTTCGAAACGCTGAGCTCAGGCACGAGATCGGCAAAGCCGTCGGGCGGTGCGTGTCCCGTGCTCGGGGAGGTGGCGCGGGCAACGGGGTCGGACAGGAGTGGTGTGGGCATTGCGGCGTCGCCTGATCTGTTGAATCGTTAGTGAGGGCAGTTATCGCAGCGCAGTGATGCGGAGGCCAGCCGCCAAATGATGCGGGCAGACGTTGAGATTACCCGCGGAAACCTCGAACGTTCGTAGGACCGTCCGGCTAGAACAAGATTCCCAACAATTTCTTCACCAGCTCCTCCAGGGGAATCATCGTCAGCAAGAGCGGGAGCACCGGCAAAGCCGTTACGATGGCCAGCTGCAAGATTGTTTCCTTGGTGAAGGGGACAACACGCATTGTCCGCACCACCTCCAGGCTATTGCCCAGATCGGCGAGTGATTGAATATCGCTACTGCCGACCAATGGTTCGTTCGATGGTGTTCCGTGCATCCATTTCGCGTCAAACTCGCGCACGTAGCGCTCGGCCAGCGTGCCATACTCCCGAAGACCCTGCCGCTTGGCGTGAGCAAGTTGGGAGGCGAAAACCAGCAGGGGGCCAAGCGTGACGCACTCGAGAAAGACGACAAGCGACAGGATTTCAAGCACGAAGTCAGACAGTCTGGCGTCGAGGTGATAGATGCGGTTGCCGAGAACACCGGCAAGCAGAACGCCATGGGCCAGCAGGAGCGGGATAAACGCGTAAAGGATGTCCGACAGAAAGCCCAGGCCCGCGACGCGATCCGGGTGTGTCGGCATCAGGCTCAATTCAATGCGCGAGACCTGCCAGAGGAAGCGCGCCCAGATGAACATTCGGAAGTACCAGCGGCACAGCAGGAACTGGAAGATCGGGAGGCTTACGTAGCTGAACCACATTCCGGCGAGTGAAAGCTGCGCGCCGCCAACGGCCGGTTTCGCGTACCAAGTGACCGTGTCGAGTGCGATGTAATGTCGCCAGATGACAAGGATTCCGACGATGTACACGAATAGGAATAGCAGCACCTCAGCGAGCATGGAGTTGCGGAGTCGAACGACCGACTCGATCGCCGAGTCGAACCGCGACATTTGATTTTCCGGTATCAAGTTGCGCTCCAGGAATTGCTTCACAATGAAGCGCATGCGCCGGTGCACGATAATCTCGGCCTCCAGGAGGAGTGGAATGGCGAGCAGGAAGCGGGTGTAGACCTCCACGTCGAACAGGAACGGAACCGGCACGCGGCCGTGAAGTGCGTCTCCCTCGAAGAGCGAAAGGGCGAGAAGCGGAAGCCAGCAAAACAGCGAGATCACCAAAGTGCGCCGTGGCGCAAATTCCAGCTTGTTGCCGGTCAAATGGGCCCGACGCAGGAGCCGGAAGACCGGACCTCCGAGGATCAGCGAGAAGTCTTGCGAATGGTCCGTGAGGAAACCGCTGCCTGGATGCGATCGATGAGGCATCATTGGCTCACTGTTGATGGATGGGGCGCTCGGTCGCTGACGGCAAAGGAGTCACGCAGCCTGACTGTTGAAAGCCACCGAAGCAAAGCAGCGTCCACGGACGTCGATCGGCGGCTTACAAGCATCCCCGATGCCGGGCTTGACGACTGCCGGCACTCGTGTGGGTACGTTGTCGCGGGCGTGAGATCTGGTCAACGTGACGGGCAGTCTATCGCTCTTGGTTGCGCGAAGAACAATCTGACGCGTGTCTGTCTGGTCCATACCCGGACTCCAACGGGCATTCTGGTAAGCCGCGACCGAGCTGGTAATCCCCACCAGGTACGTAAGGGAGTGCAATGTGAGTGTCTTGATGAGCATGACCATTCCTCCCATTGGCCTTGCAGAGATCTAAGCGGCTCTCGCCCCGGTCGAGCCAAGCAGCCTCCGCCACGAAATCAGGCGTCGAGCCGCGAAAGCCGGGTTCGATCGAGCACCTCGAGCCGTCGCTGGGTTGTTCCGTCAAATCGCAAGATATCGTCGTCTCGCAAGATCGACAGGGCGCGCGAGACGGTTTCGAGGGTAAGTCCGAGGTAGTCTGCAATGTCGCGACGCGTCATCGGCAGGTCCATGACTCGCGGATGTGCCAGCCGGTCGTCCATTTCGAGCAGGAATGCAGCGACCTTCTCCAACGATGTCTTCCGCCCCAGAAGCAGCATGTGGTTTTCGGCGTGCTGAAGATTTTGGGTGACGAAGCCGATGAGGTGCTTTGGCCCGGCGCCTTGGTTTGGCATCGCTCCCAGAAGATTGCTTCGCGTCATGATGCGCACATCGGTTTCGACGATAGCTTCGGCGGTAAAGCGGTGCGTTTCGTTGTTCTCGAAACCGAACATGTCGCCGGACAAATGAAACGCGTTGATTTGGCGCCGACCGTCCGGGAGCAGCTTGTAGGTACGCACGGCTCCGGAGTTGATCTGGTAAACGTATTCTGCGTCCTCGCCCTCGCCGAAAATCTCGCTGCCTCTGCGATACCTGAATTCACTGCAGAGCGCGCGATTGCCAGCAACGGCAGCCAGATGACCGTCGATCGGACGGCGCTGCGCCGTATTGATTCTAACCAGCATGGGCCGACCTCCCGTGATTTTCGGGAATAATTGGCAGCGGGAACCGTGCCGGCTTTGATCGAGCGCAAATTCGCCGCGACCTACGTAATTGTCCGGAGCCACGATGTCCGAAGGGGCAGCTGCTGGGAATGCCCGAGGGAGCCCGCCGTGTGGCCAGGCGGGCGCGTTCACGGCTCGAGGGAAAAGCGGGTCTCAGACCTCGCGACCATCGCAGGTCGGCGGTGTTTTGCCCGACGTGTCAACAACGAGCTCAAGCTCCGTGCAAGCAGCACTCTCGCTACTGTGCATGGGGTTGTTTTCACGATTTGGATTGGGGAGCCGTGCCGGCCGGCTCCAGCCTCACGCCCCGCAGACGATCACGCCGTACCAGCCGAGGCCGCGATAGGTCTCGTAGCCCGGCGTCGCGTGGAAGGCGACCATCGCGCCTGTCCGGTCTTGGTAGAAGCCGGAGCGCTCGCCGTTGAGCGACAGCGAGATGCGCTCGCTCAGAATGCCCTGGCCGTCGGAGGCGGCGATGACGCGGAAATGCGAGTCGACCAGCAGTACGCGGGCCTTGTCGCTGTCGCCGACGCGCACGCCCTGCACGATCGCGCGCGCCTGCGGCTCCCAATCGAAATGGATGGCGAGCACGCCGATCGGCGCGCCGTGAGCCTCTCCGCCGGCGCGGACGCTGGCGCAGTAGGTTGCGACCTGGGCGTTGCCGAGCAGCGGCTGGTTCTCGACGTCGCCGGCGACATAGTCGTCGCCGGAGCGCAAGGTCTTCGCCTCGCGAAACCATTTGGTGTGGGCGACGTTCTGGCCGACGACGCGAAAACGATCCGCGCGGCCATTGGCGATGACGTTGCCGTCGAGGTCGCAGAGCCAGAGGTCGAGGTAAACGGTGTAGGCGCCGAGAATGACGCCCAGGCGCTGCGTGGCATGGCTGACCGCGGCCGGAGCGGGCGAGGCGGCGCAATCGACCACGGCAGAATCGGTCGCCCACCAGCGCACGTCGCAGGTGCGCTCATAAAGGTTGCGGTCGATCAGCTCGATCGCGTTCAGGGACAAGTCCATCATGCGCTCGCCGCGCGAGCGCTGGCTCATGCGCTCGATCGAGGCGACGAGATCGCCGGTGCGTTTGGTCAGCTGGGTCTCGAGTTCGCGGGCGATGGTCTCGACCTGCTGGCCGACGCCGCGCACCTCCTGCGCCACCACAGCAAAGCCCGCGCCTTGCGCGCCGGCCCGCGAACTTTCGATCAGCGCGTTCAGCGCCAGCATCTTCATCTGGTTGGTGATCTGCTGGATCGACTTGGTCTTGTCGACGGCGATCTGGTTGACCTCCGCGGTCAGGCGGTTGATCAGCGCGGAAATGTCGGAATCGTCGTTAGCGGGCTCAGTGGTAACAGGCTTGGATTTCAAACCCAGCGCAACAGACATCGGGGGCTTCCCTTGGCAATGACGTCTGACCTGCAATGACCCGGAACTAAAAATTACAGATCGAATGAGACTCGTTTTCGAAGATTCCTGCTAACGCTCACTTAATTTGCTGTCCGCGTGACTGCTCAAATGGTAGTCAACTCGCTCAGCATTTCGGCAATCCACCGCTTTGTGGGCTGCTGACGTTGCAAAATGCCAGGGATTCCCGGTGAATCCCGCGATCGGAAGCGGCCGTCGCGCCGCTGTTTGTACCGGACCACTTGAACCACGAATCATGACGCCTCCCGCCACCGCTTTGCCCGTTGAAATGCCCCAGGCGTTCCTGGGTGTGGTGCGCTCGCTCACTGACAAGCTCTGGCGCGACCGGCTGGACGCAAGAGGTGCGGCCAAGGCGCTTGCCATTGTGCAGCAGCACCAATTGCCGGAACTGCTGGCGCGGGTGCTGGCCGGCCGCGGCGTCGACATCGATGCCGTCCCTGATTTCCTCGATCCGACCATTCGAAAACTTATGCCGGATCCGTTCACGGTGACGGAGATGGAGGCGGCCGCGAAGCGCATCGCCGATGCCGCCGCGAAGGGCGAGGCGGTCGCCATCTTCGGCGATTACGACGTCGACGGTGCGACCTCTGCAGCGCTGCTGGCCTGGCACCTGCGCCATTGCGGGCTCGACCCGCTGATCCATATTCCCGATCGCATCTTTGAGGGTTATGGCCCCAACGTCGAAGCCGTTCGAGGCCTCGCGGCCAAGGGCGCCACGCTGCTCGTCACGGTGGATTGCGGCACCACCAGCATCGAGCCGCTCGCTGAAGCGAAACGGCTGGGCATGTCTGTGGTGGTGATCGATCATCATCAGGCCGGCACGGAGCTGCCGGAGGTCGACGCGCTGGTCAATCCGAACCGGCTCGACGATCTCTCGGGCCTTGGCCATCTCGCCGCTGTCGGCCTCGTGCTGGTGACGCTGGTTGCGGTGAACAGAGAACTGCGCCAGCGCGGCTTCTGGAAGGCGGAGATGCCCGAGCCCGATTTGCTCGGCATGCTGCATCACGTCGCGCTGGGCACCGTCGCGGATGTGGCTCCGTTGATCGGGCTGAACCGCGCCTTCGTCGCAAAAGGGCTGATCGCGATGCGGCGGCGCGACCATGTCGGCCATACCGCGCTGATGGACGTGGCGCGGCTCAACGGTCCGCCCGAAGCCTGGCACCTCGGCTTCATGCTGGGACCGCGCGTCAATGCCGGCGGGCGGATCGGCCGCGCCGATCTCGGTGTCCGGTTGCTGCTCGAAGGCGATAGCGTCGAGGCCGCGCGGATCGCCGCCGAGCTCGACCGCCTCAACAGCGAGCGTCGCGTCATCGAGCAGGCCGCCGAAGCGCAGGCCGAAGCCGAAGCGCTCGCCTCGATCGGGCTGGAAGACAAGCTCGCCGTCATCGTCACCGCGTCCGAAGGCTGGCATCCCGGCGTGGTCGGCCTCGTTGCCTCCCGGTTGAAGGAGAAGTTCTCGCGGCCCGCCTTTGCGATCGCGCTGGAGCCCGGCGGCATCGGCACGGGTTCGGGCCGCTCGATTGCCGGCGTCGATCTGGGCAAGGCGGTGCGGCAGGCCGTGGCCGACGGCATTCTGCTGAAAGGCGGCGGTCACGCGATGGCCGCGGGCGTGACGCTCCGCAAGGAGAAGCTCGCCGAATTCCGTGCCTATCTCGAAAACGCACTGGCACAGGACGTCGCCGAAGCGCGCCACGTCAACGAGCTCTATATCGATGGCGCGGTCTCGGCGCGCGCGGTGACGACGGAGCTTGCGACCACGCTTAATCGTGCCGGACCGTTCGGTAGTGGCAATCCCGAGCCGGTGCTGGCGTTGCCGGCGCATCAGCTCGTCTTTGCCGAGGAGGTTGGGCAGGCGCATTTGAGACTGCGTTTCAAGTCCGGCGATGGCGCCATCGTCAACGGCATCGCGTTCCGTTCGGTCGGGCAAAAGCTAGGGCATGCGCTTCTCGCCAATCGCGGCCAGCAACTGCACGTCGCAGGATCATTGTCAGTCGATCGCTACCAGGGCGCCGAGCGCGTGCAATTCCGCGTCATCGATGTCGCACTTCCGGACCAGGGGCCATCCGTGATTAGGTAACGCATGGTCAGGAAAAGTGCGAAGCGGTTTTACGGCAAGATCATGCGCAAAAAATAAATCGCCTCAAACAATAAACGTCAAACAACAAAATGGGAGTGAACATGGTAGGGCAGGTTGAGGGTAAGGTCGCACTGGTGACGGGTGGCGCCTCAGGTATTGGCGAGGCCATCGTCGAGCTGTTTGCCCGCGAAGGCGCAACTGTCGTCATCACCGACATCGATGAGTTGCACGGCCCTGAACTCGCTACGCGAGTGACAAAGGCCGGCGGCAAGGCGATCTTCCTGGAGCAGGACGTCACCAACGAAGAGCGCTGGATCGAGATCACAGCCGAGATCGCCAAGCGCTATGGCCGGCTTGATATCATGGTCTCAAACGCCGGCATCGGCATTGCCGTGCCGTCGATTACCGACATGACGCTCGCCGACTGGCGCAAGCAGAACGCGATCAACCTCGACGGCGTGTTTCTCTCGGTGAAGCATTGCCTGCCCTTGATGCGCAAGCATGGCGGCGGCTCGATCGTCATGATGTCCTCGCTCGCGGGTCTGCGCGGTGCGCCGGGCCTCTCGGCTTATTCGGCGACCAAGGGCGGTGTGCGGCTATTCGCCAAATCGATTGCGATGGAGTGCGCGGCGGCCGGTGACGGCATCCGCGTCAATTCGGTCCATCCCGGGATCATCGACACGCCAATCTGGGGCAAGATCCCGACTGGAGCGACCGGTGCCGGCCAGAATGCGCCGATCGATCCGGAGGAGCGCGCGAAGGTCGCGACCCCGCTCGGCCGCGCCGGACAGGCCGCGGAGATCGCCTCCGGCGTGCTGTATCTGGCGTCAGATGCCTCGCGCTACGTCACCGGCAGCGAGCTCGTGATTGATGGTGGCATGAATGCCGGCGGGGTGCCGCGGCGGGCGTGAGACGTGCAGGGCAGAGTGGCGGCTGCAGGGGCTGACGCGCAGGCGTGGGCCCTGTAAAACGCTGTCCTCTCCTGCCCGAAAGAGGTCTCCTTCGCCATGGCGCACAGCCTTCACGCCTCCTCACCAGCGCCCGTTCGCTCGAACCGGCCGGACCTCGCCACCGATGCGATCCGCACTGCGCGCGAGGATCTCGCCGCCTGCTTCCGTATGGCCGCGCGCAACGGTTTTGAGGAGGGCATCTGCAATCACTTCTCGGCCGTAGTGCCCGGCCATGACGACCTCTTTCTGGTCAATCCTTACGGCTACGCCTTCCGCGAGCTGACCGCTTCAAAGCTGCTGATCTGCGATTTCCACGGCCACGTGCTCGATGGCGACGGCGAGCCGGAGGCAACCGCGTTCTACATCCACGCCGAGATGCACAAGCGCCTGCCGCGCGCCAAGGTCGCCTTCCACACCCATATGCCCTACGCCACGGCACTGTCGATGACCGAGGGAGATCCCTTGATCTGGGCCGGCCAGACAGCGCTGAAATTCTACGGCCGCACGGCGGTTGATCGCGACTACAACGGACTCGCCCTCGACAACAGTGAAGGTGCGCGTATCGCGTCGGCGGTAGGCGATGCCGATATCGTCTTCATGAAGCATCACGGCGTGATGGTGCTGGCGCCGACGATCGCAGAAGCCTGGGACGATCTCTACTACCTCGAGCGCGCTGCGGAGGTGCAGGTGCTGGCGATGTCGACCGGGCGAAAGGTGCTGCCGGTCGATCCCGTGATCGCGGCCGCGACCTACAAGCAAATGCGAGAGGGCGATTCCGAATCTGCGCGCCTGCATCTGGCCGCGATCCGCCGCCAGCTCGACGCGGAAGAGCCGCAGTACCGGCACTGAGGTCGGCTACGATCCCTGCCGCAGCTTCGCCAGCACCTTCAGCCCGCCGTAACCATCGGCGGGTGCGATGCCGGCACGCTGCTGAAAATCCTTGATCGCCTTCATCGTGTCGTTGCCGACACGCCCGTCGGTGCCGCCGGTATCAAAGCCGGCCTTGGTGAGCCGCGTCTGCATCTCCTGAACTTCGGCAAGCGTCAGCACGCGCTCGGAGCCGGGGAAGGGTTGGATGAAGGGCGGCGCGCCGAGACAGCGGTCGCCGAGATGGCAGATCGCGAGCGCATAATTCATCGAGGGATTGTAGCTCTTCACCGCATAGAAGTTCGGTCCCAGCAGGAACGTCGGCCCGCCCGCAACCGGCGTCCACATCTGCGCGGACACATTCGGCTGCGGGAACGCCTGGCCGTCGGCGCGGGTGACCCCGGCTGCCTGCCAGGCTGCATAGGTGCGGCTGCCGCTCATTTCGCCAGGGGAGCGCACCTCGTAGCCCCAATGCTCGCCGCGGCGCCATTTGCCCCTATTGACAAGATATTTTGCCGTCGATCCCAGCGCGTCGTCGGGTTTGCCGAACGGTGAGACCTTGCCGTCGCCGTCATAGTCGATGCCGACATTGAGCCAGACCTCCGGCATCCATTGCGAATTCCCCATCGCGCCGGCCCAGGAGCCGCGCATCTCCTCGGGCGTGCTCCAGCCCTTGTCGACGATGCGCAGCGCATTGATCAGCTCGGCCTCCCAATAGGCCTTTCGCCGCGGCTCGTTCCAGGCAAGCGCGGCGAGCGAGGGAAACACAGGCGTCATGTGATTCTGCTGCACTAGCGGATCACCGTAAGCGGATTCCACGCCCCACAGCGCCAGCAATGTGCCGCGCTCGACGCCGAAATCTCGTTCGATGCGCGCGAACAGCGCTTCGTTGTTTTTCAGTGCGATCTTGCCGTTGATGATGCGCCAGTCGGAGACACGGCGGTTGATGTATTGCCAGACCTGCTCGTGAAACTCCGGCTGGTTGCGCATCTGCTTGAACACGCTCATATCAGGCTCGACCCGCGCCATCGCGCGCTGCCAGGTCGCGGCCGAAATGCCTTTCGCCATGGCGCGTGCACGAAAGCCTTCGCGCCATTCGTCGAAGCCTGGCGGCGACGCAAGCGCCTGCGTCGGCGAGGTGAGCACCGCCGCTGCGCCAAGCGTGGATTGAATCAGGGCGCGGCGGGTGATGCGATTGTCCGAGGAATCAGCTTGTTTCATGGGAGCATTGTAGCCGGAATCATGCAGCCGTGGGGCGGTTCCTGGAACAAGGAGCGTCTCATCCATCCCGCATGTTCCGTCAGGAACAAAGTGTCGCACGTCCGCATTCTCTTCAGACAACACTGAGGAGGACAAGATGCGGAAATATCTGTTTGCGGCGGCCATGGTTACGGCAATTGCGGCTCCGGCGTTCGCGGATGAGGTCGGCGTTCACGTCGGTCCTGTCGGCGCCGGCGTGACGGTCGGCGAGTCCCATGAGTATCGTGATCGCGATCGCGACCGTACCACCGTGATCAAGGAGCGCGAGCCCGCCGAGCGTAAGACGGTGATCAAGAAAGAAGACGAGTTCGGCAATCGCAGCAAGACCGTGATTCATCACGACGATTGACGAATTAGGGCCCCGGCCGATCGCCGGGGCCCGCCTTTTTCAACGAGATTTTGGGATGGGATGAAGATACACGCGCATGCGGAAAGCCATGTCGTCGAACTCGACGACGGATCGTGCTGGCAGATTTTTCCTGGCGATCTTGCGGCGACGCTGAGCTGGAAACCTGAAACCGAGCTGCACCTGGCGCCCAGCGGCGACCGGATAGATCTTCAAGGTGACGGCGCCGCGGGCGGCGATTTCGGCGGGTGCGATGGTGGCGGCGACGGAGGAGGCGGCGACTAGCCCCGCCTAGTCCTCTTGCAATTCCGTCGCGACGTTGGCGAGCCATCGGCGAATGCTTGCCTCCGCCTTGGCATCGAGGCCATTGGCCAGACGCTTCTCCAATCCAATCACACGCTCCCTGCAAGTCCTGAGGAGTGTCGATCCGCGCGGTGTCAGCGTCCATTGCTGGATGCGGCCATGCACGGGGTGCGGCGTCATCGCAATCGCGCCGTCGCGCTCGAGGTTGCGGATGATCACGCCCACGGTCTGCGGGGTCAGGAAGGTGAGGCGGGCGACGTCGGCTCCTGACAGGCCCGGATAGGCGTTCAGCATGGTCAACACGGCGAATTGCGGCGAGGTCACGCCGAGATCGGCCAATGTGCGTTCCATCTTCAGCCGGACGGCCGCGTGGGCTTGGCGCAGCAGATAGCCGAGATAACCCTGCTCGCCACGCTTGCCCTCGCCGGGAGCGGGTACGCGCACCGCAGCCTCCTCGCTCGATGCCCTTTGCTCCAATTTCGATTTCGTGATGCCGGTCGGCTTGCGCATAATATAAGAGCTCTTATAAGATGTAAGTAGTCTTACAATATCACGAGGTGAACCGCAATGTCGCACGCGCGCAGCGAATACGAGGATTTCAAACGGATCGCGCCCGATGCGTATGATCTGGTGTTGGCACTCGGTCAGGTGGCGGCCAAGGCCGGGCTCGACAAGCAACTGCTCGAGCTGGTCAAGCTGCGTGCCTCGCAGATCAACGGATGCGCCTTCTGCGTACAGCATCATGTTCTTCTCTCGGAACGGCTCGGGGTGCCCGCCGACAAGTTGCATCTCGTTGCGGTCTGGCGCGAGGCTCCGATCTACTCGGCACGCGAGCGTGCGGCACTGGCATGGGCCGAGGCACTGACTTTGCTGCCCGACCGCTTCGGCGACGAGGTCTATGACGAGGTGCGGCGCGAATTCTCCGAGACCGAGCTGATGTACCTGACGTCGGCAATTGCCTCGATCAATGTCTGGAACCGTTTCGGCGCGGCCTTCCGCTGGACGCCACCGAAGCGGCAGGTCGCCGCCAATGCAACGGCATCCTGATTAAGACGGGGGGAGATGATCATGACGGCTATGGATCTGGCGGCCGCGCCACGTCAATCGCGCTCGATGGCGCTCGCCGTCGTCGGCGGACTTGCTTGCGCATTCGCGATCGGCAAGGTGCTGCCGGTGACGATGGACACCGTGTCGGACGCGCTCGCACCGCTGTGCGCGACCGCTGCAGAAAGCTCGCCGCTCGATAAAGTCGAGCCGATCGGCTCCTACGCGCTGCCCAACGTTCCGGGCAAGCGCGTGACCATCGTCCGCGTGTTCTACGGCCCGGGCGGGTTTTCGCGGCCGCATCGCCACGCCGGCTCGGTGACCGCCTACATCACCAAGGGCGAGATCCGCTCCCAGCTTGGTGGCGGTCCGGTCGAGACGTTCGGTGTCGGCCAGTCCTTCTTCGAGCCGCCAGGCGCAACGCATCTGGTCTCCGCCAATGCCAGCACCACGGAGCCAGCCGAACTGATCGCCGTATTCGTGGCGGATGAGGGCGCGCAGCTCACGACGTATCTGGATTAGCTGGCCTGTCGCATCCCTTATGTCGCTTCGCTCGTCCGGGATGCGATCGACGTGGCCGGTCAGTTCTCTTCGCTGCTCGATCCCTCACGCGGATCAGGCTTGATGACATCTTCGGGCAGCGCGTGCGCGACCGGTTGCGGGGTGCCGGCGATCTCCGTGCCGATCTCGCGCCCCCGGGCGCGGATCAGGCGCTCGTAGGCCGAGACCAGCGTGACGTAGGGGCTGACCCAGATCCAGCCGTCGCGGGTGAACACCTGGACGTCGAAATGCAGGTGCATCGACGTGCCTGCGGGATGATCGAGATAGTTCGAGATCACGCCGATCTTCTCGCCCTCGGTGACGACGCGGCCATTGAGCACTCCGTCGGCATTCAACGCCTGCGGATTCATGTGCATGTAGCGAAAGCGGATGTGTTCGGTGCGGCTGTTGACTTCGAGCGTCGCAGCCTGGTCCTTGGAGGCCCGGATCACCATGGCGTCGCGCACGGCAACGACGCCGCGTTGCTTGGGATCGCAGGGCTCGCGGGCATCACCGGTCGAGGGGCAGTCGGCGGCGCGGATGTCCTCGCCCTGGTGGCCGAAGCCGCCGCCGCATTGCCAGACCTCGAAGCTGCGGGACTCGCAGAAATTGTCGCGCCAGGGATAGGCGGTCGGGCCGTCATCCTTGTCGCGCTTGGCGTAGGATTGCGAATGCACGAAGGCCGGCGCCTTCTCGAGCGGGAAGCGGATCTGCGCATAGGCCATCGCATCGGGATGGCCGCCCTGTTTGCGATAGCCGGTGTTCGGGATGATGTCGCCGCTGGGCCGGTAGCCGAAATCTGCCGAACGCGCGGCCGGACGATCGATCACATATGAGGCGACGTCCATCAGCGGCCGCATGCGTTGACCGCCTGCGACATGCAGCGCCTTCAGGAAGCGCTCGGCGACCGGGTAGGCCTCCTTGCACGCGAGCCGCCGTGGTTTTGCGACGCTGTCCAGGCACTGGATCGACACCACATAGGCCACGCCAAACCGCGTGAACGCATAGCGCACATAGCCTTCGCGGATGAACTTGCGCAGATCCGGATAGATCGAGGCGAGCGGCTTGACTGGCTCGCCCTTGCCGCCGGCGGGATCGGCGATGTCGTAGACGAGGGCCGATCCCGTGATCTGAATTTCGACCGGCTTTGCGAACACGCGGGTCGGCATGCCGTCGCCGGCGCCGGGCTCGAGTGAGAACGTTGCGCTGTAACCGGCAGGGCCGGCGTCGAACATGTCGACGGGATTGAAATCGGCCTGGTAGCGCGAGAGCGCTGATGTGGTGGGAGGACCGTTGCGTTGCGCCTCCCGATAGGCGGCAGCATCGAACGGCAGCAGCACGGGAACCGAGCTGCGGGCAATGCCTACGAAGAATTGCGAAGAGACCGCGTTGAGCTGCACCAGCGCCGGCATTCCGCGTGGATCAAACCGCGGGACGGAACGGCGGGGCACGAAGATGAAATCGCCTGCGATCTGTGGGCGGCTATTGATCTCGGTGCGGAGCTGGTCCAGCGCTGCGCGCCAATCGACGCGCAGGGCTGTGAGGGAAGGGCTGCGGATCTCGTCCGCAGCGACGGGCGAGGCGGTGAGGAGTGCGAGCGACGCCAGGAGCAGCGAGACGAAGCGGAAACTCTTCCCAACCACTGTCTCGCCCCCCGGCGGCACTTGCCCTGATCCTCGATCCCTTGGCTCAGTCCTTGGCCTAGTCCTTGGCACGCTCGGAGTAGGAGCCGTCTTCGGTCATCACGACGATGCGGGTGCCGACCGAGATGTGCGGCGGCACGGTGGTGCGGATGCCGTTGGACAGCACCGCCGGCTTGTAGGACGACGAGGCGGTCTGGCCCTTGGTCACCGGCTCGGTGTCGACCACTTCCAACGTCACGCGCTGCGGCAGCGCGAGCGAGACCACGTTGACGTCGTGGGTCGACAGCTTGACGGTCATGTCCGGTTGAAGATACGCGGCCGCGTCGCCGACGACGTCCTTGGAGACCTGGACCTGATCGTAGGTCTCGGGGTTCATGAAGTGGAAGCCGTCGCCATCTTCATACAGGAACGTGAAGTTGCGCTCTTCGATGGTGGCCTTTTCGACCTGGTCGGTGGTCTTGTAACGCTCGGAGATCTTTACCCCGTCCGAGATTCGGCGCATTTCGATCTGACTGACCGGCGTGCCCTTGCCAGGATGGATGTTCTCGGCGCTCACGACGACATAGAGCTTGCCGTCTTGCTCGATCACGTTGCCCTTGCGAATAGAACTGGCGATGACTCTCAAAGCTATATTTCCTGCTTGCTTGGCCCGGCTCAGGCCAGGACGTGGTCAAATCGATGGGGGACTTGGGGCCTCAAATCAGACCTCGGCGCCCGTTTCGGGCCGCAACATACTGATTTTGCCGTTGGATGCCAGCACTTTGCTGCCCCAGGGGACGGTCGGGTAATGGCTGGGGACAAGCCGATATCGCCGTTCTGGACCCCCTCACGGCACCTCGACCGGCGGCCCTTCCTCCAGGCCAGGGCGGCCATTACCGGGGCTGTCAGGGGCTTTTTCACCGAGCAGGGCTTTGTCGAGGTCGAAACCTCCGTTCTCCAGGTCTCCCCGGGCAACGAGACGCATCTGCATGCCCCCCGGACTGAGATCGTCCGGCCCGATGGCACCCGGGCCAGCAGATATTTGCGGACTTCGCCCGAATTCGCCTGCAAGAAGCTGCTGGCAGCCGGCGAGGAGCGGATTTTCGAGTTCGCCCGGGTTTTCCGTGACCGCGAGCGCGGCGATCTGCATCTTCCCGAATTCACCATGCTGGAATGGTACCGGGCGGGGGCCCCTTATGATGCCATCATGGCCGATACGGTCGTTGTCATCGCTCACGCCGCACAGGCGACCGGAATCGGGACCTTCGCCTTCCGGAACCGGACCGCCGACCCCTTCGCGGAGCCGGAGCTGCTGACCGTTGCCGGCGCGTTCGAGCGCTTCGCTGGGGTCGACCTGCTGTCGACAATCTCGGGCACCAGCGGTAAGCGGTCCGCGCTCGCCGCGGCGGCCGCTGGCAAGGTCCGGGTCGCCGAGGACGACACCTGGTCGGACATCTTCAGCAAGGTCCTGGTCGAACATGTCGAGCCGCATCTGGGGCAGGGGCGTTTGACCATTCTGTTCGAATACCCATCTCCCGAGGCGGCGCTGGCGCGGGTGAAGACAGACGACCCACGGGTCGCAGAACGGTTCGAGGTCTACGCCTGCGGCGTCGAGCTCGCCAACGGCTTTGGCGAATTGACCGACGCCGAAGAACAGCGCAAGCGCTTCGCGGAGTCCATGGCGGAGAAGCAGCGCCGCTACGGCGAGGCCTATCCGCTGGACGAGGATTTTCTGGCCGCGGTTGCTACAATGCCAGAAGCCAGCGGCGTCGCGCTCGGCTTCGACCGGCTGGTGATGCTGGCAAGCGGTGCAACACGGATTGATCAGGTGGTGTGGACACCGCCTGCGGATGAGAGATGACGAAGACCAATATTGCACGAACATTGCGCGAGCCGTCCGAGCTCGTGGCTGCGGACCTTGCTCCTGCCACTGCGCTACCCGCGCTGGAACGCGTTGCCGCCCGTTATGCGGTCGCGATCACGCCGGCGCTGGTCGAGCTGATCGACAGCTCCGATCCCGATGACCCGATCGCGCGCCAGTTCGTTCCGACCGCCGCGGAGCTTGAGATGCAGCCGGGCGAGAATGCCGATCCGATCGGCGATCACCCGCATTCGCCCGTATCAGGCATCGTGCACCGTTATCCCGATCGCGTGCTGTTCAAGCTCGTCCATGTCTGCGCGGTCTATTGCCGCTTCTGCTTTCGCCGCGAGATGGTCGGTCCCGGCAAGGAAAACGCGCTCTCGGACAGCGCCTATCGCGCCGCGATCGACTACATCCGTGCGCACAGCGAGATCTGGGAGGTGATCCTGACCGGCGGCGACCCCCTGATGCTGTCGCCGCGTCGCATGAGCGAGATCATGGCCGATCTCGCTGCAATCGATCACGTCAAGGTCATCCGCCTTCACACCCGCGTGCCCGTGGCCGACCCCGCGCGTGTCAGCGAGGACATGGTCGCAGCGCTCAAGGTCGAGGGTGCGACCACCTGGGTCGCGCTGCATGCCAACCATGCACGCGAGCTCACCGATACGGCCCGCGAGGCCTGCGCACGGCTGGTCGATGCCGGGATTCCCATGGTGAGCCAGTCCGTGCTTTTGCGCGGCGTCAATGACAACATCGCCGCTTTGTCGGATTTGATGCGTGCTTTCGTCGAATGCCGGATCAAGCCCTATTACCTGCATCACGGCGATCTCGCGCCGGGCACCGTACATCTGCGCACCACGCTTGCGACCGGGCAGGATCTGATGCGGCAGTTGCGCGGGCGAGTGTCAGGCCTGTGCCAACCGGATTATGTCATCGACATTCCAGGAGGCGCCGGCAAGTCGCCGATCGGACCGAATTATGTGTTGGCGGCGCAAAATACCGCAGTCGATGCGGGTGATGCCGTAACGGAAACGCGCTATCGTATCGTCGACTATTGCGGCGACGTTCATCTTTATCCGCCTGAGACGTGAGCGGTCGGGGAACGCCGGTTTGAGGAATGGAGGAACGGATATGAAGAAGATCATGCTCGTAGCGTCGCTCGTGGTCTTGCTTGGTGGAGCGGCGGTCGCGCAGACCGGCACCAAGGGATCATCGTCGTCAGGCGGCGCCACGTCGGGGACGCTGCCTTCCGCGCCCGTCGGTCATCGTCAGCCGCGTGCCGGCGACGTGCCAAGCGAGAAGAATCTGAACGATCCGAACAATCCCGTGAACAAGGAAGACGCTCTGCTCGACAAGAAAATCAAGAGCATCTGCCGCGGCTGCTAATAGCAAGAGCGGGCAGGGCGCGAACAGCATCGCCCCGCCCGCTTTTTGCCCTGATTACGCGGAGCGCTCGTGCAGTCCGGCGCGCGCGGTGTTGCGGCGGATTTCGACTGCATCAGCGAGCTGCTCGAGCACGGTAGCCGTAGTCGCCCAATCAATGCACCCGTCGGTGATGCTCTGGCCGTACACGAGCGGCTTGCCTGGTACCACATCCTGACGGCCCGCGACGAGATTGCTCTCGATCATCACGCCCATGATACGATTCTCGCCTCCGGAGATCTGTCCGGCAATGTCGGCCATGACCAGCGGCTGGTTTTCCGGCTTCTTGCTCGAATTGGCGTGGCTGGCATCCACCATCACCAATGGCGCGACGCCGGATTTTGAAAGCTCGTTGCAGGCCGCCGCGACGCTTGCCGGGTCGTAGTTCGGCTTGGCTCCGCCGCGCAGGATGATGTGGCAGTCCTCGTTGCCCGCGGTCGAGGCGATCGCGGAACGGCCGAGCTTCGTCACCGCCATAAAGTGATGCGGATGCGAGGCCGACTTCACCGCGTCCGCGGCGATCCGCACGTTGCCGTCGGTGCCGTTCTTGAAGCCGACCGGGCAGGACAGCCCCGAAGCGAGTTCGCGATGGATCTGGCTCTCGGTGGTGCGTGCGCCGATCGCGGCCCACGAGACGAGGTCGGCGATGTACTGCGGCGTCGTCATGTCGAGGAATTCGGCCCCGGCGGGCAGGCCGAGATTGTTGATGGCGGAGAGCACGTTGCGCGCGAGCCGCAGGCCCTTGTTGATGTCGAAGCTGCCATCGAGATCCGGGTCGTTGATCAGGCCCTTCCAGCCCACGGTGGTGCGCGGCTTCTCGAAATAGACCCGCATCACGATCTCGAGCTGGTCGGCGAGGTCCTCGCGCAAAGCGGCGAGACGCTCGGCGTACTCAAGCGCGGCCTTGGGATCGTGCACCGAGCAGGGGCCGACGACGACCAGCAGCCGGTCGTCATGGCCGTTGAGGATGGCGTGAATGGCGTTGCGAGCCGCCATTACCACACGGGTTGCCGTGAGGGTGCGCGGGACTTCCCGCATCACGTCCTCAGGCGTACTCAGCTCTTTCAGTTCGCGGATACGAAGATCGTCGGTCGTGCTCAGCACGGCGGGCTCCTGCTTGTTTCGAGAACCTGCCGGCCAATAAAAAAGCCGCCAGGTCTGGCGGCTGTTCGGACTTTTGCTTCAATAACTTAGATTGAGCGCGATCCTCCTGCCGCCAGCAAGCTGTCGTAGCTAAAGTACCAAAAAAAGCTGGTGGCGACGGTGATCATGGTTGGTCATATAGCGTGCCGCCAGCGGGTTGTCACCCCCCATCGGCGCACGCGTGCGCGATGTGCCTCAACTGTTGCTTTTGCGCGCCGCCAGCGCCATGCCGATCAGGGTGGCGCCGCCGAACAAAAGGTTGATGCCGACGAGCACGCCGATGGCCCATTGCGATGAGCTCGGCAGGCCCGTGATCACCATGAACGCGATCGCGATGTCGACAAGGCCCGAGATCAGCAGCCACGACCAGCGGCCGCTCAGCTCGCGGCGATGCTCCAGCGCGTACATGATGGTGGTGACGCCCTCGGCGAGGAAATAGGCGCCGAGTACGATGGTCAGCGTCAGCACGGCTTGCATCGGGCGCGCCAGCAGCAGCATGCCGGCGAGGACGGCGAGGGCCGCCGAGATCAACGACCACCAGAAGCCCGGCGTCGCGCGCGCCCAATAGGTCACGATTAATCCGCCGATGCCGCTGATGAGGAACATCCAGCCGAGGAAGATCGTGATGGCGAGGCTCGCGAGCGGCGGCAGGATCAGCGCGGCAATGCCGAGGACGGCGAGCAAAATGCCTTCGAACAGAAAAGCCTTCCAATGCGCCTTCACCGCCTGACTCATCGCGGATTGCAGCCGTGAATATTCCTCAGGCGATGTCATTGGCAAGCTCCAGATCGAAAGATGCGCGCTTAATCTAGTACGCGCACACCGCGCTTGCCATGCGGTGGATCAACCGCCGCCGTGCGCTGACGAAAAACCGTTGCCAGTTGTGCGGATGCGGTTGCGGCCGAGCACGTAGATCGCGGTCGTAACGACCAACAACGCAAGTCCCAGCAGAATCGAGACGAAGCCGATCGGGATCAGGGCTAGCGTCAAATTGCGCTCGGGGTTGATGAGCCAGTGGTGGATCGAGGTCAGCACGAAGGCGAGGCCAAGGAAGCCGACGCCGCCGCCGGCGAGCCACAGCGCCCACATCCGGCGTAGCTGGCTGAGACGTTCCCGCGCGATATCGGTGCGGGGCGCATGATGGCGGGCGACGCGCCGCACCAGTCGCATGGCGAATGCAATCGAGCTGAAGCCGACCAGCAGGCTCGCGCCGCCGAGCCACATTCGCAAGTTAGGATCGAGGTCCGGCATGCGCTGGAGCGTGAGCAGCGGGAAGTCGAACGCCGAATGCAGTGCCAGCGGGCCGGCGAAGATCAGCAGGCGGCTGGAGAGGCGGGCCCAGTCGCGGTGATGGCGGTTCGCGCCTAGCGCCGTGCCGGCGCGCGCGATCGTCAGATACGCGCCGGCGATGATGCCGAGCGCGCCGTGGAACGGCACGGTGAGCACGCTGCGTAGCGCCGCTAGTGATCGCCACATCTCGGCATGTTGCACCAGATAAGCGAGGTTTTCGTAGGCTGCGAAGCCGAGCCCGACAGCGGCGCCGTAGACCACGGTATCCATGGGATTGGCGAAGGTCCGCCGCTTGGTCGAGGACACCAGCACGATCGCGATCACCTTCACGGCCTCCTCGGGCAGCGCGACGCCGAAGACCGAGTGCATGGCGAGCGCCGCCCAGGGATTATCGGGCGCGGCAACCATCTTGGCGAAGGGAGCCCGGGCGAGGCCGAGAAGCGAAATGCTGGCTGCGCCGAGCAGGAATGCCGTCCAGACCTGAGCGGGCGGTCCGGGACGTTCCTCGGCGGCAATCACAAGCCACAGCATCAGCAGTGCCGGGGCGATGGCGGCCGTTCCGATGACGGTGGGTAAAGCTTCAATCAGGTACATCGGCGTCGAAATAGGTTCCCTTGGCCGGCTTATCCACTCGCAGCAGTGCGACCATCTGTCATGCGCCGGCTGTCAGGTCGCTTAACAAGCTCGACAGCTGGCGTTCATCCGGACCCCTACGTGTAGAATACCAGCGCGATCAATTGCATGCCACGACCGCCCTGCCGTGGTAACAAGTCCCGCGTCTGCCCTTGGACCGGAATTGCTAAGTTAGATCAAGATGGTGCGCCAGTTTCTTCGATTTACGATGCACGTCTGCGGGCAGCGAGTCCAGGGGTGGGGACGAACCTCCCCCGGACAACGCTCGGCCGACCTGAGGACCTAGTCACGCTTGGTTGGGCGTTGGCGCGGCGGTGACGCAATTCGGCGGGTTCGGATCTGCTCCAACTCCCAGAGGGCACGTACGAGGCACGTGCCAAGGCAGGAGACCAAAAGGAACAGCAGGAAGGCTTGGTCGACGGCTGGGATCTGCATCATGACAATCATTAAGCAATGCGCCTGCCATGGGTTCCCGTTCTCGCCTGTGCTGGGACGCATAGGCGGCAAGGCCCGCGCTTCCGACGCTCAATGCGTGGTGAATGGCAATGGGGCGTCGGGCGCAACATCGAAAGCGCCGAGACGGAATTCCCCGGCGATGCTCTCGTCCGGCTCGGATGCGTGTGCGAGCAGGGTGAATGCGGCTCGCGGGTATTGCTTCCAGATATCCAGATCGCCGGCCGTGATCGTCAACCAGCCGAACGTGTACATGTACCGTCCGGGCTCGGTGACCCGGCCGACCCGGTCCCAAGTAATCTTGTCAACCGTGATCCTGTCGACTGCCATCCGGTCCCCCGATCGCAAGTCTTCAAATGACGTCCGGCACGCCGGACCGTCAAAGGCTGATCCTGCATTGGGGCCGGGTTAGGGCAGCGATTGATGGGCAAGGATCGCAGGAGACTGAGCCCACGGCGTTAAGCTGGCTGCAGCACGGCCTGGCGAACGAGCAAACGGACGAGGTCGTCGCGCTCCTGCTTCTCGGCGAACTTCACCGCAAAGCCATTGTCGAACTTGCGGATGACGCGACCGACGCAGGCCCCGACGGCAAGCGGGGTTCCGATCGGCGGGTCGTATTCGCAGGAGATCGCGACGCCGGCGGTGGAGACGTCGATGATGAAACAGGAATGGCTGCTGCCGTCGGCGAGCGTCAGGATAGTGTGGGAGGCCTGCGGTACGAAACGCGCATCGCGCCGCAGCTCCTTGATGCTATCGTCCCTCTGCTTTTTCTCGAGCCAGGTCAGCTTTTCCGACATCCAGGCGCGACGCGCCCGCGTCATGTCGAGCTCCATCAGGAAGCCCGACTTGAGCGTCGCGCTGATGGTGCACTGGAATTCGCCGAAATCCTGGAAGTAGGAGGTCACGCGCTCGCCGATCTTGCCGACGACCGGCACGTCCACGATCATGCGGAACGGCGAGACGCGCTTGGTGCGGCAGGCGAAGTTTCGCAGCTTGCCCTCGCAATCGTACCAGCGATGCAGCGAATAGCTGCCGCTCACGCTCACTTCCACTGCTCGCTGCCTGAGGAATTCTGCGACGGACATAAGCGCCAGATTGTGTTTCGGATTGTTTCCGTAATTCCACGGTAGCAATCAAATTCTAAGCAAATGATACCGGAGCTCAGGAGCAGGGGTAAATTTCTGGTAAATGGGCGCGCCGATTGTGTGCCGGGGGTGGCGGCAAAACGTCCCGGTTATAGGGCGCGTGCATCACAACGGCGTCATCGCGACCGCTCAGGCCATTTTGGCCTCCCGCGGATCGGACGAGGTCTTCAAACAGTGCCGAGCAGCACCACCAGCAGCAGCGCACCGATGGCGATCACGAATTTGATGGTCGTAAAAGTCAGGCTGTCGACCCCGATCTCCCATCCGAGTCGTAGCCGTGCACGTCGCATCGCAAGCGATCCGAGCGCTTCGACCACGGAGAGCGCAAGGGCCATGCCGGCGATGTAGGTCCACGACTGCGACGGCGGCAGGAGCGGCGCAAGCCAGACGGGGGCGGAAGTTCGCAAGCACGCGAGCAGGGCGATCCATCCGATCCATGACGCGAACCCTTTGATGAGGTCGGGCCCAACCGTATCGGGCTCGAACCGGACGCCGACCGCCGCGAAGGCGCCTTCGATGCGCTCGTCGTCGGCCAAGAACAGAAACGCACCGAGATAGAGAGGAATGCGCGACATGCACAGAATGGCGATTGCGCCGAACAGGACGACATAGCCGAAGAGATCACCGAGGATGTCCAGGCCGCTCTTTTGTGCCGACATGGGTGCGGCGGCGGGCTGATGCTGGGGCGTCGATCTGGCGCGCGCCATGTGCTCCAGCATCTTGGCGCGCCGGTCCGGTGAATATGCTGCCGTGCGATGCATCCAGGTGGGGGGCGCGCTCGTCGTCGACGAGATGCCGGACTGGTCGTTCGTGGTGGATTTGGGCTGCTCCATGCGCCGAACCAGATCTTTCAGTCCGTGACGCCATCGCGGCGGGCGAGGCGGTTTCCTTCCGACATTGGTCGAAGGTGAGGGGCAGGGAGGTTCATGCCGGAACGCGATCTATCTATCGCCGGGCGGGGCAAAGCTGCCCGTCGACGTTCTAGCCGGGACCTCTTTCAAAGCCCTGATGCCAGACACATCCAGCAAGCCCTCGTCGACCATCTTCCTGTTGATCTCGCCCTCCAGTTGCGCTTGTGTACTGCGAGGTCTGGGGGACCATATTGATGCCTATTTTCACGGCCGCTGCGTTTTTTGCAGCAGCGTTTGATTTTGCAGTTGGTTTCAGTTCGAGCAGGCTCAACCGGGCCTTGCAATGGACATGACCGTAGCGTCCGGCTGCCTGTCGCCGCGAAAAGCGGGCATTCTCGATCACGCTGGGCGCGTCGCCACGGATCGCGTGGCGTGGCGCGAGAAAAACAGCTTTTTCCACCGCGAGGACGAGCGTTATCTCCGGTTTCTGATTCCGGCCGGGAGTCGCGTCGGCGATTTCGACCTGATCTTCGGCGCATCGAAGCTCAATCTGAAATCGGTGGATCTGCCGATCCGCTACGCAGCGCGCACCTATGGCGAGACCCGGATCTCGAGGTTTCGACACGGCTGGATGTTGCTGAAGATGGTGGCTTTCGCCTTCCTCAAGATCAAGGCGATCTAGGTCGCGGACAATGTCAGACGATTGCTGCTTCCCTGACGCCCGCCTGAGCGGGAGGATCAGAACCTTGCTGATCCTCATCGTCCCCGCATTGTATCTGGCGGCGACGTTGCTCTATTCGGCCTGGCAGGCGGTGTGGGGCGTCCAGGTCGATCCGGAGTCGGCCTACACCATGAACGGGCTCGTGGCCGCTGCCGGGTATGGCTCGCTGAAGTTCGATCATCCGGGAACGACCACGACACTTCTCGTCGAGCTGATCGTCAGAGGCTGGGCCTTGCTCGCCCGGGCCGACGATATCGTCGAATTCGGGCTCAAGCACTACGATGCGATCACCTATGCGGCGCGGACATGCGAGGCGCTGGTTCTCACCGGTGCGTTGCTGGCCGGTGGGCTGATCGTCGGCCGGACCACGCGCAGCGCCATTGCTGCGATGCTGTTTCAGGCCGGCGCGTTCGTCCATTCCGATGCGTTCCACTATCAGACGGTGCTCGCGCCCGAGAGCCTCATGGTCGCCATCGCCCTGTTCGGCATGGCGATCGTGGTCAAGGCGACGCTCGACGAGCATCCGCCGGAGACGCGCCTCGGTGTCGCGTCCGGATTGATTTTTGCGCTCGGGTTCGCGACCAAATATCTCTATCTCCCGCAGGCGCTGTTTGCCGTGTGCCTGCTCAGAAACCGGCGCGCTTTCGTCGCCGCCTTGATCACCGGGGCGATCGGCTTCGTTGCCTTCAGTCTGATCTTCAATCCGGGAACGATCACGCGCGGTTTCGGGTGGCTTGTGCAAATCGCGACTCACAAGGGCACTTACGGCGAAGGCGAGCCCGGCTTCATCGACTTCAAGACCTTCTGGTTCAACATGCGCGAGATCGCGGCATCGGCGCCATTCGTGACTGGCGTCTACGTTGCTGCCGCGGTGGTGGCGCTGGCGTCGTGGATCAAGAACCGGGCCTGGCGGGAGCCGGTCAACCTGTCACTCGGTGCCGCCGTGCTGATCTTTGCCGCCCATCTGGTGGCAACGTCGAAGCACTTTGCGCTGCACTACATGATGGCGTCCTGGGTTCTGACCGGTGGCGTGCTTGTCCTGGTCGTGGTGCAGATCAGACGTCTGCTCCCGGCCATCCCGTCGGCCGCGCTGAGCCTCGTTGCCGGCGGCCTGTGTGTTGCCATGGGTGCGACAACACTGATCGACGCGCGCGCTACGGCGCTGCAATCATCCGCCCTGAACGCGATCGGGGCCAGGCTCTCGAAGGCCGTGGTCACGGCCGGACCCGCCTGCGCCAACGTTTCCGGCATGTTCACGCGCGCGCCGGAGAACAACGACATGAACCACGGCTGGGACATGACGCTGCGGCCGTGGGGCGACCAGCCGATGCGGGAGCGGTTCTCCAAAGCCTATGCCGGAGCCTTCACGGTCCCGCTGCTGGACCACAACACCTACACCCACGTCCTGAAGAACGACTTTCGTCCCTACAGCTATGAAAGGCTGGCGGCTGACTATCCCTGCCTGATTGTCCGCTCGGCGGTGGAGCTCGATGCCGAGAATTCGATCGGGCTATTGGCCCTGAAGCCGGACCATTGCGTGATCGAGGGGATCCACGTCTATACGGTCGGGCTCGCCTGCGCCAAGGTGCAGGGCGAGTTCGCGGCCGGGCGGTGAGGGGGAAGCCTGGTTGCGTGGCGCTCCCTAGCGGAATCGAACCGCTCTCTCCACCGTGAAAGGGTGGCGTCCTAACCGATAGACGAAGGGAGCAAACGCAAGGCCACGCCGCAGATAGCGACAGGCCCGCTGGCCGGCCGAGTCGTGCCCGGCGGCTTGCAGCGGGCGAACGTATAGTGGCCTTTGCGGCCGTGGGCAAGCCGTTCCGGCAGGCTCTTTGGGCCCCGGTGGATAGCCGCCCCGGGCTCGTTCGGAACGTGATTGCAACGGTTTCTTAGGGTTCCCTGGGCTAGCGCTGAGGGCGGGAGATCTTTTAGCCGATGCCTCAGCCCAAGAAGCGCGCAGCCCGCAAGCTGCTGTCGCAGCACGCCTGGATCACGCTCGACGGCGGATTCGCGGCGCGGCATTGCCTGGTCCAGGACATCTCGGCCTCGGGGGCCAGGATCACGCTGGACGAGGATGCCAGCCAGCTTCCGGGCGTGATCCGGATGGCCTTCGCGCGGGATGCGCGGACCGGGCGGAGCTGCCAGGTGGTCTGGCGCCGCGGCAAGTCGGCGGGCATCAGGTTCCTCTGAACCGCCGCTGCGGCCGTCCGGATGGCGCCCGGTAGCCTGCCACGCTACAAGCGCCGCATGCGTACCCTTCTCATGCTCGTCCTGCTCGCGATGACCACCGCCGCCGCGGCCGAGACCCTGCGCCTTCCGCCCGCTGATCCATCGGCCAAGACCCTGCCGCTCAAGGGCACCGATGGGGCGGCGAAGGCCAACGCCTGCGCCGCCTATGGCCGGGGCTTCACCATGGTCGAGGGGACCTGCGTGAAGATCGGCGGGACGGTCAGCGTCGACACCGTGGTCAGGCACTGAGGCGGCGATGTCACCGGATCTGGTGCGGCTCGATCTTCTTGTTCCCGCGCTGATGTATTGCGCGCTGCTGTGGTGGGTCGGCCGCGGGCTCTCATGGCCCGCAAGGCTGGCGACGGTGGTGGTGACCCTGGCGCTGATCGCCATCGTCGTGCTGGTCGAGCGTGTCAGGCGTTAGGCCTTTCAAACCAAAACGCGAAAACAACCCCATGCACAGTAGGCGCCGGACGCGAGCCGTTTTGTGCGCCGACGGCAATTTTGCGCGCGCTCTCCGTAGCTTAAGCCGCGCCGGCGGCTCACGACATCGGCGGGGCCACATGCTCGGCAAACCCGGGCCGCTTGCCGAGCCCGGCGAGCCACCGCGTCAGGTTCGGCTGCGCCGGACGGGTGATGCCCTCGACCCCTAACCAGCGCCGCGCATAGGCGCCGATGGCGATGTCGGCGAGCGTGAACGCATCGCCCTCCATGAACGGCCGCGAGGCCAGATGGTGGTCCGCGATCGCCCAGACCTCGGCGGCGGCATCGGCATCCTTCTGCGCCTTGACCATGTCGCGCTCGGCCGGCGGCGTGCGCACGATGCCCCAGAACACGGGGCGGTCGACCGGCTGCACCATCGACAGCGTCCAGTCGAGCCAGCGGTCGACGCCGGCGCGTTTCTTCGGCGCCTCGGGATAGATTGGCGTGCCGCGTCCATGCGCCATGCAGAGATAGCGCATGATCGAATTGGACTCCCACAGCGCGAAGTCGCCCTCGACCAGCGTCGGCACCCGCGCATTCGGGTTCATGGCGAGATAGCCGGGCTCGCGGGTCTTGCCGTAAGCCATGCCGGCATCGATGCGCTGATAGGGCAGCTCGAGCTCGGCCAGGCACCACAGCACCTTCTGCACGTTGACCGAATTGGCGCGGCCCCAGATCGTCAGCTGTGTGTCCGGCATCGAGCGTCTCCCGCGATGTTTGATTTGCCGCGGGTGATAGCGGAATTTCGCGCGAGCAGCGACGGGCTTTGCCGCGCGCCTCTCATGCAAAAAGCTCCGCTCGGGGGAGCGAAGCTTTCCTTGCAGGCCAGCCGAATGCGCGACATCAGCAAAATGCGTTTGCGCTTGAGACAAACGCAAAATGCGTTTGCTCAGGAATCAATGGCCGAAGAACAGCCACAGCAGAATGATCACCGGGATAGGCACGCCCAGCATCCACAACAATAAACCGCGTCCCATTGTTTCCTCCTCCAATTGCATTGTCCTGGAGTGAACGCGGGGGAACGACGGTGGTTCCTGCCGATAGCGCCTACCAATGGCCGGTATTCGGCATCGACGCCCACGGCTCGGCCGGCGCCTTCGGCTCGCCCTTCTGCAGCAGCTCGATCGAGTGCAGATCGGGCGAGCGGACGAAGGCCATGTTGCCGTCGCGCGGCGGCCGGTTGATGGTGACGCCGGCCTTCTGCAGCTTCTCGCAGGTGGCGTAGATGTCGTCGACCTCATAGGCGAGATGGCCGAAGAAGCGGTCCTCGCCATACTTCTCCTCGTCCCAATTATAGGTGAGTTCGACCAGCGGCGCGCCGCGCGTTTGCGGCTGCTTCTTCAGCGCCTCGAGATCGTCCGACGAGCACAGGAACACGAGCGTGAACCGCCCCTTGTCGTTCTCGATCCGCCGCACCTCCTTCAGCCCCAGCGCATCCTGGTAAAACTTCAGCGCGACATCGAGATTGCGCACGCGCAGCATGGTGTGGAGATAACGCATGGTTGTTGCTCCCTTTGGGTCGGAGGGTTTTGCTTTGGGCCGGAACGGCGAGGGAGAGATAGCAGGAAATGGGGGGGAGGGGCAGGGGCGGGGGGCAGTGGCGGGGAAACGTGTATGTGATGAAGAGACTGACGGCACCAGCCATTGAAGTGAACTCTCCCCGCGGTGGAAAGTTGTGTTCTTTTCATGTGTCGTCAGAAAGCGGCGTAAGAGTTCTTTAGGTCAATGGACAAGTGGCGTAACGGGCAACTTGACGAAAAGCTCGCGAAGTTGATGGACGGTGAGTGGCAAACCGCGGCGCAAATCCAGCGCCTTGCTGGCGGTGATGCGATGGAGATCGGCAAATCGCTTGATCGCTTATGCGATAAAGGCCGTGTCGAACGGGAAATGACGGAGATCGCTACCGGTGGGCGCCGCAAAGCTGGGGGAGCTCGATTTCACCGCATCCGCTATCGGCGCATTGAACAGAAATAGCAGCAGTGTCCGGCTACGGTGACAGTTTGTCACCGAATTACGGTGACAGTGCACTCAATTGCTTTCGCCGAGCATTATTCGAAGTCGCTGCAAGGCCAATTGAGTGCACTGTCACCGTAATTAGAGCTGAAGTCGCGCGACCTGCATATACCGTTTATCTTCTATGTCGCTGACCACACCAACGCGCAAGCAAAAGACGCGGTGAGACACGGCGCCCGAGCAGAGGTCAACGATCCGATTGAACTTCTTTCCGAGGTAGTTCGCACTCTTCCTTCAGAAGCCAAAGAGCCGGGAAGAATTGAACTTCTAGAGCAGAAGGTTGTCGGGTGTCGTTGGATGTGGCGCGAGCCCCGATAGGCTTGCCGGAAAGGGACCAAACTGGGGAATGTGGGAATTACGGTGACAGTGCACTTAACTCCAGTGGCAGCACAAGTGAGTTAAGTGCACTGTCACCGTAACCCTGGCGGCATCAACTTGCGGGGACCATGCTTGGGTCCTCGCTTGCGATTCAACCCGTCTGGCCCATCGGCTTTCCACGCCTTCATCCAGTCGTGGAGAATCTTGCGAGAAATTCCGAGTTCACGGGCTACGGGCAGAACGCCGTCGCCTCCCTCGACCCGCTTGATCGCCTTTATCTTGTAGGCCGTCGGAAACTGACGGTTCCTTCCTTGTACTGCCACAGGTCATCCTTGAAATGCCTGTCACTGAAATTATCGTGTCTCACTTCAGGGGTGCAGTCCAGCACTGTCACCGTAATCCATGAGATTCCAGCGCTTGGAATCGAGAGCGGCTACGGGTTTCGCGGGACGGCTTTGATAACCCTTGTGACGACGAAGGAAGCCGGATCATTGATCCACACGCCTAGCGCCTTGTCGTAGGTTTGCTTGAAGTGCAACTCAACATCCAGCGCGTCGCCTGCACCAAGGAGAACTTCGCGCCGATCAACTTGATCCAGAAATTTTACATCGGATATTGGAGCTGATACGGGTTCACCGTTCCACTCGAAAGACCACTTGCGCTTCGCGTGATTGAGCCACGCCTTCAGCACAAAGAGCCGCGCACGCTTCTTTGTTGTTCGTAACGTTGGCTCCTCGTCGATCTCAGCAGGCCGCTGCGCGATTCTTGGGAAGTCAGCGCGGGGAATGCTGAACTTCGGCGCGGGGTCGCCGATTGAGCCTGTGATTCCGAAATCTTTTACATTCTCGTCGGCCTCGAGCGCGGCAAACGTCTTGGCAAGTCCGCTTTGAACAGCAGGGTTTTTCTTGGCGTTCTCGGTACCGGACTGGATCGCGGGCGTGATGACGATGGTATATTTGCCCGTTTTGACGATGGTGCCATCTGCGTTCACGATCACCTGCGGTGGTGGGTCGTTCTTCACGTAATTATCGTAGATATAATTGGAGACGATCCCCCAAAACACCGCGCCGCCGACGGCGAGCAGTCCACCGTAGTCCTTCTTTATCCGACGGATGCAAGTGCGATAGCTTCCTGGTCCCGTGGCTTCGACCAGGATCTCAATGTCCGTGCCCGGATCGACAGTCGCGCTGATGGCGCGTGCCATGTCCGCGAACCCGATAAGGGCTTCCGCGAGCGTATAGGCGTCGATACTCCCTTCGGAACCCCCGAAGTGCAGCACGATCGTGTCGTCTTCGAAATCGTCGAATCGAAGTATGTCAGCCATGATTGCCCCGCAATCATCCTACGGTTGCGTAGATGACTCGGCAAGCGGAGGCAGGTAATGCGATCGTCGAAGCCAGATGCATGGCTGAGACTCGGTTTTCTTTGCAAAGGCTATTCCGCCGCCCGGTACTTCTCCCTCCGCTTTGCAGCATCAAGCTTCGGTCTTCGCACGCCGCCACCCAGCCCTATACGTCGCATTAATTAGCCGGGAGAGCCGCGATACTGTTTATCGCCTCTCAAAAAACGCATTTTATCGCAAATATGGGAACTATAAACAGCATGGGAGGTGAAATATGGAAATCACGGTTCGTGGCTGGAGTCGAGACATGGGCGAGACGAAGATTGCCAATCATTTCCTGCCCGGCGTTGAGTATAGAGAAGATGGCACGGCTTATCGCGATAAACCGGTCATGTATAATTCCGGCTGTGGCATCACTGTTGCTTGGTATCAGCCGCTTAAACTTACCGGAAATTACAGAATGGAAGTCGGTCTTACGCGGAACGACGTTATGCGGCTGTTCAAAGCAACCTTTGGAAGCGAATTGCAGCAAAGCCTAGTTGAGAACCACGGGCTGACGTTCTCGCCGGAGCTTGTGAAGGCGATGCTCAAGACAGTCAAACTCACCGACTTAACGCTTGGGGATCTCGTCGGCATGAATGCCGCAGCGCCTGCGGAAAAGCCTGCCATGGCTGACAAACTTCTTGAAGCTGGCCTAAACGTGTCGTCGTTTCGCCGACGGCTCTGATGGACGGTTTCACACTCACGGCCGAAATTGTGAAGGCGGTCACGTCGATGGTGGCCGCCTTTGCATGGCCGATCGGTTTGTTGGGCGTCCTCTTATCGTTTCGGAAGAAGCTGAACGAGCTTCTCCCGTTGTTGATACTCAAATACAAAGATGTCCAAATATCGTTTGGGCTCGATAAAGCAGAGGAAGATGCAAAGCGGCTTCCTGAACCGCCCGAACCCGAACTCGTGCCGGCCCCCGACGTCGACGAGAAGTCGCGGCTAGATGCGCTTGCGAGGCTATCGCCACGAGCGGCCATAATGCAAGCCCGTGCGGACATCGAAACTGCGGTCAATTCGTTTGCCTCAGCAGTTGGCATGTCCAGGGGGCGGGCAAGCTTTCCTAAGACGGTGAGCGAATTGGACCGGAATCAACTGATCGACAAGACAACGGTGGATTTGCTTCACGAGCTCCGTCAGATCGGAAACGCCGCGGCTCATAACATGAGCGAACCCACCGAGACCGAGGCGTTGCGATACCAGGAACTGGCTTATCGACTTGTGCGACAATTCGAAATTGCGACTCGCGCGGCTGCCATGCCGTCACCCGGGCCCATTCCAACCGGCCTTCCTTAGGAATTACGGTCACAGCGCGCTCAATTGGCGCCCACATCTCCGCTACTTGCACTCAAAACTCGCCGCGCTCTCCGGATCGCCTTGGCCCTTGTACTGCGCATGTTGCGGATAGGCGCAAAGCGGCCGGCTGCGGCCGGGGAAGGCGGGTCCGGTCGCGACCACCGCATCGGGCGCCTTGCCGTCTTCCACCCAGTTCACGACCGCGGTGAGGAGATCGAAATGATCGAGCGTTGCGCCGCTCGAGCAGTGGCCCATGCCGGGCACCAGGAAGGCCCGGCTCGATCTCTCCCGCACCATCTCCATGCCGCCGGAATCCGCCGCCATGCGCTCGTAGTAATTCACGGTGTCGTTCGCCGAGAACCAGGGGTCGCTCACACCGTGGTAAAATAGCAGCTTGCCGCCATGGCCGAAATAGCTCGACAGGTTGGTCCAGTAGGCGGTGTTGGCGAGGCGATCCATCCCGCTCGCGTTGACGCGGTCTTCGAGTTGATCGACGTCGATGCTTTCCCAAACAGGCGGTCCGACCGGACTGCGCGCGCCTGTCGCCAGGATGCCGGGAAGGGCAACGCCTTCGGATGCCACGCCGCTGTCCCACGGGAACGGCGGGTAGATGGGCGTGCCGCGCGAATTCTTCGGTCCGGCAAAAGCCTTTTTCAGGGCATCGACCTGCGGCGGCGCCAGGCAGGACTCCTTGACATCGCCGTTGCAGGTGAGGACCGCGGGATCGAATTGACAGGCCTTAGCGTGGAAGATCAGGCCATCCTTGACGCCGTCCTTGGCGTCGCAGGCATCGAGGATCGCGTTGGTGATCAGCTTGCGCTCATCAGCGGAAAAGGCCTTGGCGGGCTCCGGCTTGCCGGACGCATCTTTCGGCGCGATCCGGCTGAAGGCAGCGTTGGCCCAGGCGAGACCGATATTGGAGTTGCCGGTGCGCATCGCAGGCGCGCCGGCGACGATGCCGTCGAATTGTTCGGGATAGCGCGCCGACGCCAGCATGCCTTCGCGGCCCCCGGTCGAGCAGCCCGTGAAATAGGAACGTTTTGCGCCCTGGCCATAGTAATGCGCGACGATCGCCTTGGCGGCGATCGTCACCTTGCCGACCGATGCAGTGGCGAAGTTGAGCGCGGCTTCCTGGTCCTTCAGGAACGAGGCATCGAACACCGCGCCCTGATGACCGCTGTCGGTCGTAACAACGGCAAAGCCGCGCGCCAGCGCCGGCACCTCGCCGGCCGCCTGGAAACCCAGCGGCGGCCGGATCGAGCCGTTCAAACCGCCGCCGCCCTGAAACAGGAACCGGCCGTTCCAGCGATCGGGCAGGGCGACGGCAAAGCCGATCGCGTAGGACTTGCCCTCGAGCCCGACGCGCTGATCGATCACGCCATCGGCGCGGCAGTTTTGCGGAAGCGCCACCGATACGGTGGCCGGCGCCGGCGGCGACGGCTGCACGGTCCCCGGCGGCGCCTCCGGCACCATTTCGGCCTTGGTGACTGACGCCGTCGATCCCGGCATCTTCCAGCCGGCCAAGTCAGCGCATTTGAGCGCGGGCGGTATGTTGGCTGAATCGTCGGCGCTTGCCGGCGAGATCGTAATGACCGTGATGGCCGCGACCAGAGCCAGGCCAGCCATGGCACCATCGAGCGCCAGATTTCCTTTTCGCTGCATCGTTCCCTGCCGTTTTTTGAATTTTATTGCGGTGCACGTCACTCGCGCCGGGCCCGGACGATCTGGTGCACTGATACTGAAACCATCTTGAGATATTCGGGAGGTGCAGTCCAGCGGCGCAGGCTTTCAACCGCGTCAGGCCGATGCGAGCCGCATGGAGCTGATGAGTTGTGTGCAATTCCGGAATTTCGTCGCGCCTCATTCCCTTCGAAGTGTCAGCCTCTCTTGCCGGGGATCGTCTTTCGGCGCTTGGCGTAGGCGCGTCGCGCTCGCTCGCGATTTCCGCAGACCTCGCTTGAACACCACAGGCGGGTTCGGTTCGGGCTTTCGTCGACATAGAACCAGCCGCAACCGTCAGCCTGGCAGCAACCGATGCGCGATGCATCTGCCGACGTCAGAACCGCAGTCAGGGACCACAGGATGGGCCAGAGCGGTTCGGAGAGAGTCCGGCCCGAAAAATTGTGCACATACGGGCCGTCGGTTCGAACGAGGCTCGGCTGCGGCGGAGCTTGCGCGAGCAGAGCATTTACAGATGCCAAGTCGCTGCGCTCGCCCCGGCGTAGCGCATCACAGATGCTCCAGATCTCCGAGCGCAGCGAGAGGAGCTCGGCTTGTGCGGCGGCAGCGGCAGCCGGCTTCTTTTGGGCGATCACTTCGAGCGCCTTGATCGCCTGATGTGACAGGGTTCCCCGGCGGGCACACCAGCCGAGAAAGGCGGTGTAGTCGGGGATCAGCTCCTGCGGATCACCAGATGTCCGCCAATCCAACGTGTTGGCGAAGTCGAGACAGACTCTGCCGCCGAAAAATTGCGTCGCTGCGCGTTGGGGATCCCTTGACATGGCTGAGCCTGCCGGGCCTATATAATGGTCATGACCATTACAACGCAACCCGCGTCTTCGGTAAAGGCGATCTGCTCACGCGCAGGGTTTCGGCGCGGCTTGCTCGCGGCGCTTCCGTTCCTGTTGAGCAATGGTGTGGCTGGCGTGGTCATGGGTGTCGCCTATCGCGGTGTCGGGCTCGGCTTCGTGCCTTCAGTTCTGTTCAGCGTCGTCGTCTACTCTGCCACGGCGCAGGCTGTCACTCTCGGTATGTGGGCCGCGGTCCCGCCGATCATTCCGATGGCGGTGGCCTGTATCGCGACAAACGCGCGATATCTCGTCATGGGCGCTCACCTCTACCAGATCTTCGGCCAACTCAGAAAGCGCATCACGCTGCCGATCCTGTTTCTCCTGGCGGACGCCTCCTGGCTCATGACGAGCGCGGACGCGGAAAGCAACGATGCCGATATCGGGTATCTGCTGGGCGCGAGCGTGCCCATGGCCGTCGGCTGGATGGGAGGGACCGCCCTTGGCTACGGCCTGCCGCTGGCACCGGATGGCCCGCTTTCAGTCGCCGCAGCTTTGCTTCCTGCAGCGTTCATCGTCACCCTGCTGCCGACCCAGTGGCGTGGCGCGCGTTCTGTTCTGCCTTGGCTGCTGTCGGCTGCGGGCGCACTTCTTGTCGGCAGATTCGTATCGCCGAATTGGGCCATGCTGGCCGGCGGCGCGATCGGCACCGGCTTCAGCATGATGCGCGCCGACCATGCTTGACTGGCGTACGCTCGCGGCCATCTGTGTGCTGGGGCTTGTCAGCTATGCCATGCGATCAGGAGGGTTTCTCGCGGGCGGATTGATGCGAGAGGGCAGCGCAATGGCAAGGTTCTTCCAACTGGCTCCCGGGAATCTCTTCGTTGCCTTCGTGGCGGCCGCCTGCCTCGAAGGTGGGCTGGCAAGCATCGTCGGCTGCGCGGCCTCGCTTGCCGTCATGACAGTGACGCGCAAGGAGTGGGCGGCGTTGGCCGTTGGCTTCGCTGCCGCCGCACTCGTCGCCGGCGTGCGTCTTGCGGCGGCAGGCTCTCCCTAATGAGAGAAAGTAAGTTCGTCTGAACCCTTGTCGAGCCAACGCGACTAAGCTGCATGGCTCGGACAAAGACGCTCTTTTTGCTGCTGCTTCTCCTTTTCGGGATTCCTACGCGCGACTGCTCCGCGCATTCGCCGCCGCCATTCGACGAACATGCGCTCGAGCGCGTGCCGCCGACGGTCGTGAAGAGATTGGCGATCCGCTTTTCGCTGGGCACATTCGCCGGCCGCTTCGAGGAGACGCCGCTCGGCGCGGTCCGCAAAGCCGTGGGCGAAGGGACCATCCAACACCAGGGCGACGCTGCAGGCAGCGTCTACTGGCTGTGTTATCGGCGCGCGCAGCATCTGATATGGGTGATGTCCAGCGGAGAGATGGGCGGTACGGACCATCGCGTCACCGAGATCGTTGAAGAGCTCGTCGGGACGGACGCCGGCGCCTCGACCGATTGCGCCAGCATCCCGGAAAAGTTCTTGCCCGTCGTCTTCGACGGCAAGCTGCATTTGGGTATGTCGCGTCAGGAGATCATCACGGCGTTGGGACCGCCGTCGAAGTCGGAAGCGGCTCAGATGGTGTATTCTCACGCGGGAAAGCTCGCACACGGTTTCGATGAAACCGCTTGGCTCATTCTCGGATTTCGCGAGGACAAGCTCGTGTCCATGCGCGGCGGCAAGACCACGACGAACTGAAGCGGCTGCTGGCAGCGTTCATGCTTCGCGACGGATGCGAGCGGGTCACGTTCGCTCCCGGCTGCATCACACGCCCCAGCTTCTCCTACCACCTTCGGAAGTGCCGTAAGTCCGCAGGTCTCTCGCTGCCCAGCGACAAGACTTGCGGCGATGGTGGCTTTGCCGCGCGCCCGCCAGACATGTGCATCGTCACCAGAATGCGACTTCCAATTGTCGCAACCATAGACTGTAATGCCGCCGGCGGCATGACAGGCGTCTGCCGGAGGAGGTGTGTGAATGGCGACCCCCGCGCAAAATCCGGAAATTCAGCTCGGCTTTGGGGCAAGGCCCCAGGGCAATGCCGTCGCACTGTTCGGCGCGGACATCTTCGTCGTCGGCGCGGACGAACATTCCGACATCCAGCAGTCGCTCTACTCGACCGATTTGGGCTTCGCGTCCACCACGCTTGGCAACAAGAGCTCTTGGTCGAACAGCCGGCTCACGCTGCCGAACGGATTTGCGCCGCAAACCAAGGGCGGATGCGCGCTCGCGATCCAGTCCGGCGAAGTCCCGGCCCTGTATTTGTTCTGGAATCAGCCTGATTTGTGGAAGGAATCGAACAACGCCGGCGTCATGGTGAGCTCGCTGACATCAGTCACGCCGCCGGGAAGCTCCAGCGCGCCGACGGACTGGCTCGCGGGCTTCGTGCTATGCGACGAGAACAATCTTCCCTTTGCCCTGCAGGACGGGGCCTCCATCAGTGCAGTTTCCCTGGGATCGCAGGCATTCCTGGTGGGAATGGTGCAGCCGTTTCCGATCGAGAACGGCAAGCTGATGGATTTCGCAATGGTCGGCGTCTATTACGTGGCCGACCAGCAGCCGACCAAAACCATCACCAGCAGCGCAGGCGTGTTCGGAAGCTGGCCCGCGCGGAACGGCTCGTCGACGGCGCGGAGCGCTGCCGAAATCGGCGCATTGCTGCCTGCCGCGGCCGGCCGCTCGGGCATCAGCCTCGGCAATCGGATCGGCCTCGCGATCGTCCCGCAAGTCAGCGACGCCGATAGCAGCAACAACCTCGCGCTCGACATGGTGACGGTCCTGACGCTGACCATGGCCGACGCGAACGGGTCGAACAAGGCGTCGTTCCAGGTTGCGCTCACCTGGCCGCTTGACGACAACGGCTCGCCGGCTGCGGGACAGCCGGCGCTCGCCTGGTCGAGCCCGGTCGCAACCAAATCTCCGCTCACGGTGCTGCCCGATCCTGCGGGTCGCATCATCGCCTGCGGGTCGTCGGTCACCAGCGAGAAGAACCTGTCGAAGGCCCTGCTGTTCGAGACGTTCTCGACCTACGGGCCGCTCGCCTATGCGAGCCAGTACACCGTGACGGCTTCCTCGGCGGACACGAGCACGCCGGCCAGCATGCTGTTCATCGTCGACACCACCAATCCGGCGCAGTCCACGCCGGAGCCGAACGCGGACGGCACCGGCAATATGACCACCACCTCCTATCAGCTGTTGCAGCTGTTGTTCTACGGCGGGACGACGGTGGCGCAGGTGCAGCCATACGGCACGGCCGAGGTGATCTCGAACTACGCCAACATCTCGCTGTATTCGCCGACGGTGGGACCCGCCGTCGTCGTTACCGGGATCATCGAAGGACCGATCCCGCTGCCTGTCTCGAACATCATCGGTTGGCAGTTCGAAAGCACGACCAACGATCTAGGCTCGGTGATCTACGGAACGTCGCAAGAGAAGAAGGAGCAGGGCGAGCAGAGCTGGAATTTGGGCGGGACCCTGACCACCAACGGGAAGATTGGTGCCGAGGTCGGCGACGAATCGTTTGGCGAGGGCGGCGGCGCGGGCATGGCCTGGGATGCGTCGGCTTCCGGCGGTTACGTCAAGACATGGTCGACCTCGACCTCGAGCACCCTCACGCAGCCGCTCCAGCAGCCCGCAACCGCGAGCGTCGATAAGGGGTCGATGATCGGGAACGGCATCGTCCCCTACGGCACGGTGTTCGCAGCGTCGGGTTCGGTGTCGATCACCAATTTGCGCTTCCTCGACGCAAACAAGAATGTGATCAGCGACGGCACACAGAACGCCACCATCTCGGCCCCGCAGGCACCGATCTTCGCGGTGACGAATCCAAGCACCGGTCAGTCCAACGGTTACGACTACGTGCCGTTCATGGTGACGCCCGGAGATCTCATGACCTATACGATCGACGGGACGCGCTCCGACAGCACGCCCTGCGGCATCAATGCCACGATGGCTGCGCTGACGAAGGGCACAATCACCGACTATTTCGATTCCGTGATCTGGCCGGCCGCGTTCGACTTCGGCGCAGCCGCCGGCGAGCAGTCGCAAAAATATCTCAACTTCTCCTGGACGCTTGGCGGAGTGACCGGCTCCGCTTTCACGGGGCTGCAAACCTCCATGCACAATGGCTCCTGGAATGTCGGCGGCTCGGTCGCGCTCGGTTTCTATTGGGACGCCAAGGCAGGGGTGCCGCTCATCGGTGGAGTCTCGAGCTCGGGCAGCGTCATGCTCGGGGTCAAAGGCGGCTATTCGAGCACCACGATCGACACGAAGACCGCGCAATGGGGCGTTTCATTGCAGCCGTTCAGCGCAACCCCACCGTGGGGGCCACCGAACTGGGGCAATCTGCCTGACAGTGCGAAACTCGCGATCGACCCGGCCTGGGCCAGCAGCGTGATTGCGTCCTACCGCTTCGCGCTGTTGCTGCTGCCCGATCCGCAGCCCGGCGACGCATCCGGACTGAGTCCGGGCTATTGGGTGCAGGAACTGATCACCTACGGCAACTCGAATGCCACGACGGCGAACCCCAGCGCGTTTCTTCCGAACAATATCGATCCCGGCTCTGGTTCGTGGAAGATCGTTTATGTGGTGCTCGAAATCCGGACCTATGAGGACATGAACAACAACACCTACACGTATCGGTACACGGATCCGAACGGGAGATTTACCTAGGCCACGAAATGGTGGCTTGATGAGGCCGTCACTTGACCAGGGTCTCGCCGCGACGCGCTCGCTTCGATGCTCTGCCGCGATTGATGAACTGGACGCCGACGAACTCGCCATTGATCCAGGCGAGCTCGCAGTGTCGGTAGGCCAGGCCGATGGGGGACAGCACCAGGAAAAATTCCTTCTGGCCGATATCCGTCACCGCGCCGTCGATCACCAGCTTCGCCCCCATTTCGGAGACGTCGTGGATCTTGCAGGCGCGCTGCCATGTGCCGTCGATCGCCATGACGCGCGCGTCGAGGGGCCGTTCGAACGCGACGCGCCTGTCCTTGCGTTGCTCTCCCTCGCTCATCGCGCACCCCCGCTGATGATCCCCAAGCGGCGGTCGAGAATGGAGCAAGAAGCTTGATCTTCGGTGAAGAAGGCGGCGGCGGAGACTTGAAATCACGGTGAGATTGCACGCGATCGTTGCGCTGTCGAGCACTACTGACTGTTGCGCGCATCGACCGGGGTGCCAGGTGGCGAGGTGCCCCCTGAACCGCCGGCGAGCCAGGGCGACTAAGTCACATGGCTCACACACTCAAGACCAATCTCGCGATCGCGAGCCTGCCATCGGCAAGCAAAACGGGGGAGCGGCCCTGACGAGATTGGCATGAAGCGCTGGCTACGAAGGCTTGGACGGATTGCATGGGTTGCAGCGCTTTGCGGGACGGTCGCGTTGCTTGCGCTTGTGGCCATCTCTCCTCATGAGCCTGACGGTGTGCATCCCGTGCGCTATGTCCTCCGCCACGACGTCAGGTACGTGAGCGAGGATATGGGCCTCGTCCTGCAAATCCTGCTTGGCGTGAACATTGCGCTGGGCCTGGTTGCGGCTGGATGCCATTTCGCGAGCAAGGACCCAGCCGATGGATCCTGGCCAGGCAGGATAGGCGAACCTTAGCCCCTGCAGCATCAACCTTTCCTGCTTCGCCGCTTCATCCGGCGCACAATGTGCGCAGGCGCTGCCTGATCCAGCGATGCGCCGGGTGCTGTTCGGTGCGCTCGTGCCAGACGAGGCCGATGGTAAAGCCGTCGACCGCGAGCGGCGGCTCCAGCACCTGGAGGCGCTCGGCGCGCCCGCGCACCAGCCGCTCCGGCACCGTCGCGATCAGATCGGAGCGGGCGACGAGGTCGGGCACGAACAAAAAGCTCGCCGTCGACACCGCGATGCTGCGCTTGCGCCCGAGCTTGCCGAGGGCCGTGTCGACAGGTCCGCCGAAACCGCCCCCGCGCGGCGAGACCACGACATGATCGAGCGCGACGAAATCATCGAGCGTGAGGCGTCCCTTCACCGTCGGATGCTGCCGCCGCGCGATCGTGACGTAGCGCTCATGAAACAACCGTCGCGTTCGCAGCGCCGCGGGCGCCGTCGCCGGCGTCATCACGGCGAGGTCGACCACGCCCGATACCATCTGCTGGCCCAGCAGGCTGCCATCCAGCTGGCGAATTGCTAGCTTCAGTTTCGGGGCGCTGACGCGCAGGTCGAGCACCAGCGGAGTGATGATGGCGACCTGCACATAGTCGGAGCAGGCGAGCGCGACGGTGACGTCGGCGGTGGCCGGATCGAACCCGCGTCCCCGCGCCAGCACCCCTTGCACCTGGTCGAGTGCCTGTCGTACCGGCGCCTGCAGCTCCATCGCGCGCGCCGTCGGTGTCAGGCCACGTTGCGCCGGCAGAAACAGCGGGTCGCCGAACAGATCGCGCAGGCGCGCCAGCTGCGCGCTAAGCGCCGGCTGGCTCAGGCCGAGCCGGCGGGCCGCTCGCGTGACGTTGGGTTCGGCCAGAAGCGCATCGAGCGCGACAAGCAGATTGAGATCGACCTTCTTGGTATCCATGAAATGGATAGCAGCACCAAGTAAGAGGAATTTCAACGGCTGGATCCGGCGCACTATCCTTCAGCATATCGGCCCGCCGCTTGATCGTGGGTTGAGTGAGGAGACAAACATGCCGACCGTCCGTGTGTCCGTGATGCGCTGCGATCCCAACCAGTTCGCCGAATTCAGGCAAATGATGGCGGAGTCGCTTGACGTCCTCGCGCCTGGCATCCGGCAGATGCGCGGCCTGATCCACTTCTACTCCGGAGAGGATGAGGCTTCGCATGCGCTCGCCCAGGTCAGTCTGTGGCGTACCCTGGAGGATGCCAAGCAGCTTGATACGTTTCAGCCGATGCTTGACCTCGGCAAGGTGTTCACGAGCAAGGGTGCAAGGTTCGAGCGTCCCATCATGAATTACGTGTCGTCGTGGGAAATCGTGCCGAACCACTGATCGGCTGATGTCCGGCCGGGGGAGGAGGCGGGGTTGCCGGCCCAGTGAACCGGGGTGGCGCTCGAGGCGACGAATGCCTGGAAACGAGGTCATTCGTTGTGGAATGGTTCAAGCGATACGTCGTCAGTTGCCTGATCGCAGTGGTCTTTTTCGCCGGCTTCGATGCCTATCGGCGGCCGGGCGAGGACGCGCATTTGGCGACGATCCTAGTCGTGTCTGCTGGCTGGCCTGTCTTCGCTGCGCTGGTCGTCGGCGGTTCGATTGGCGACGCGGTGCACGGCCTGAAGCACGGCAAGGCCGGATGAGCCGCCATGCTTGACGCCTTGCTCGGCTTCGTCTTCGACATCGTCCTGAGCGCGGTCGGGACCCTCATCGCCAAGATGTTCGGTATGGACGACGCAGCCGAAGCCGGGGGCGTGATCGCCGGCATCGGCCTTCTCGCGATCGGCTTCGCCATCGCGGTGTGGGGGCACTGAGGAGTGATCGTTGCGAGAACGATCGCTCGCTGTGGCGGCTCGTGCGGCCTACGCCGCGATCCGTTGCTCTGCCGGCGCCGTCAAATATTTCAGCACTTCGGCATGTTCGAGGTCGGGCACCGCGATCGCCGTATGGCTGTAGATCGCATGCGTGCGCGACTTTGCGATTTCGTCCAGGATCTCTTTGCCCTTGATGACGTGAAGGCCCATGCCGTCTCCGGACGGGAAGATCGCCAGCACCACGTCGTAGGCCCTGATGACCGACCTGAGCGCCTCGGCCTTGTCTTCGGCGACATCGACAAACACGCGGACATCGGCTGCGAGTTCACGCAGCTCCTCAAAATTCAGCACTTTCCGGGTACTCCAACGCAACAAGACTGGATGGAGAGTGGATGCGTTGGGTTACCAGAGTCTGAACAACATCCATCAAGATGGAAGTTTCACGTTGAGGTGACGCCTCGTGTGGAAAACTCCCCTCAAGGCACGCGCGGAGCTCTCTTTCGCGGCCTTACGCGCGCCAGCGCATCGGAAGCATGCCGTCCTCCCTGAAACTGCCGAGGAAGGCGAAGCGGTCAGCCTGCGGATTCGGGCGGGCCTCGATCGTCGTACCGAGGACATGCACGAGATCGCGCTCATCATGGGGCGGCCAGGGCGGCAGGCCTGATGCATTGGGGTTCCCGCGCGTCGCAAAATTCACCCAATAGCTCATCATCGCCTCCGCCAGCGCGCGGTCGGCATCATCAGGCGGCGTCGTGCTGCCGATGATCCGCTGCGGCGTCAGCGTGCCGAAGACGAAGGGGATTTCGGTGACGTGCGAGGCGATCGGCGTGTAGGGCGACGTATAGGAAAAATGATAGGCGTAGACGGGTGCACGCGTGCTGGACCGGTGCAGTCGCAGCGCCTGCCAGCACTGCTCGCCGACCACCATGTCGCCCGTGAGCGCGGCGGCCGACGCCCTCGCTTCTGCGTCCGTGTCATCAGGATAGAGCTTTTGGAAATCCGCCATCCGGCCCTCGCCGAATAGCTCTGCTGCCGCGGCACGAAAGGCTTGCGCCGAGTGAGCGGGCAGGGAGAGCGGCATGAAGGGAAATTCCTCCGCGCTGTTCCACCCCGCGAGCAACGGGATATGCATCTGCTCGCCGCGCAGGAAGCGTCGCGCGGGCACATCAGGCACCACGTAACGGTCGATGCTTGGCGAGAAGGCTTGTGTGACGTGATCGCGCGCGAAGCTCCATGGCGCGGCCGCGTTCAACGGTTCGGCCGGCATCGCGCGCAGCGCTGCGATCGATCCGTTGCCGTGCTGACGGACGAAGGCGAGGCCGCGGGCACGGGCTTCGTCAAACCCTTGCAGCGACCCGTGCCGGCCGTCCCAGAACGCTCCGCTCTGGCCGATCGCCTTGTGGAACAGCCCGCGCGCGAGCGGTGAGGCCATCAGGAGGCCGACAGCCATCGCACCGGCGGATTCACCGAACAAGGTGACGTTGCCGGGGTCTCCGCCAAACGCGGCGATGTTGGCTTTGACCCAGCGCAGCGCCGCGAGCTGATCCTGGAGGCCGAAATTGCCCGAGGGCGCCTGCGTATCGAGATCAGGGTGGGCGAGGAAGCCGAAGAGGCCGAGCCGGTAGTTGAAGCTGACGATAACGACGCCCTTCGCAGCCAGCACGCTTCCGTCGGTGGCGAGATTGGCCGACGAGCCGAATTGAAAGCCGCCGCCGTGGATCCACACCATCACGGGCCGCTTCTCGTCGGGCGCCTTCGCCGCCGTCCACACATTGAGCGTAAGGCAGTCTTCGCTGCGCGGTCCGGGCCGCGCATCATGTTCGAGCGATGAGAGCGACGCCGCGCCAAAGTCGAGCGCATCGCGCACGCCGCTCCATGGCGTCGGTGCTTGCGGCGCGCGCCAGCGCAGCGGTCCGACGGGAGGTGCAGCGTAGGGGATGCCCCTGAATGCGAGCACGCCGTTGTCGTCTCGCACCGCGCCGCGGACCTGGCCGGCCTGCGTGCGAATGGTTCGGCCCATCCGGGCTGAAGGCATGATCGAGCCGTGCACGGTCGCATCTCCTTGGGTTGAGGTGAGGCGAGATCTATCGACTTTGGCGTTGGACGAATTTATGCATAATCGCAATCGATCGCTAAATTCAGTCAATGATCCGGCAAAAGCTCAGATACCCCTGGCTAGATCTCGATGTGGACGACCGCGCCGCACCTGTCATTGCCGTGCGCGTCGACGCCGACGGGACCAAGGAGGAAGTCCCCGAGCACAGCCATCGCAAGGGGCAGCTGGTGGTGTCGCTCGGCGGCGGCGTCACCTGCCGCGTTCCCAGCGGGCTGTGGATGGTGCCGCCGCATTGCGCTGTCTGGATTCCGAGCCGCATGCCGCATAGCAATCGCGCCACCGCGAATGCGCGGCTGTTCTTCGTCTATGTCGAGGCGGAGCTGGTCGATCTGCCGGAGCGTTGCTGCACCATCTCGATCTCGCCCTTGCTGCGCGAATTGGTCGTCGAGCTGTCCGATGGCGCGCAGCATGACGAGGCGAGGCGGGAGCGCCTGATCGGCGTGCTGCTTGGCGAGCTGCCGCGCATGCCCGTGCAGCAATTGCATCTGCCGCTCTCGCGTGAGCCGCGGTTGAAGCGCATTGCTGCAGCCTTGGCGGACAATCCCGCGGACCGTCGTACGCTGGCACAATGGGCCGATCACGTCGCGCTCAGCGAGAGCAGTCTTGCGCGCCTCGTTGCGAAAGAGACCGGGCTGACGTTCGGACGCTGGCGTCAGCAGCTGCATCTGATCGTCGCGATCCGCGAGCTTGCCGCGGGCGCAAGCGTGCAGCAGGTCTCGGCCGGTCTCGGCTATGAATCGGTCACCGCCTTCATCACGATGTTCAGGAAGGCGCTTGGCAAGCCGCCGGCGAAATATCTCGCCACTGTTGCCCAGGCGACGTAGTCGCCGCGGGGCGCCGGAAACATGACGGAACTCGAGCCGAACTGCTGCTTGCGTTTTCGCCCCTAATGGGCTCTAAGCCCGGCTGCTTCGTGGCCTTCAGGCACGAACAGACGCGGCGCGCGTAGTTTTACCGTTTCCGGGACAAGGCTACAGCGCAGCTCGCGCGCACCCCATTCAGAGGAATTCCAGACATGCCGAAGATGACCAAGACTCAGTTGATCGATGCGATTGCCGAGGGCACGCAGCTTGCGAAGAACGACGTGAAGTCGGTCATCGAGTACATGGCGACGGTCGGTTACAAGGAGCTCAACGAGTCCGGCGAGTTCGTTATTCCCGGTTTCGTGAAGATGTCGGTCGTCAACAAGCCGGCAACCGAGGCCCGCATGGGCGTCAATCCCTTCACCAAGGAGCCGATGCAGTTTGCTGCCAAGCCGGCGAGCAAGTCGGTCAAGGCCTCGCCGCTGAAGGTGGCCAAGGACGCCGTCTGATCCGAGCCGCGCGCGCGCCCGGACGGCACGCGGATGGGCGGAGTGAGATCTTGGAAGACGTGATGTCTTCAAAAAGGGGAAAACCCCGCTTGGGGGGAGCGGGGTTTTCTGATGGGGTGAAGCCTTGGGGGGAAGCTTCATTGATAAGACGCGCCAGCGCTGAAAAAGTTCAGCGTGGAATGTTGCACGCCCATCGCCAGCACAACGAAAAAACCCCGCGCTTGCGCACGGGGCTCTCTCGCTGACGGCGTTGGGATTTCAGCGCCTGGCCGCCAGTCGCTCGCCTAACTTAAGGTTGAAAACGCAAAAAGCAACAGCGCCGCGGTGACGGAATATGTTCGTCCATCGCGGCGCTGCCATATGACTGGGCGCTGAAATCCCCAGCTTCCATAGGTCTCGGGCGCGCCGAAAAGGTTCAACGCGACACGCACAGGAATTTTGGCGTGTGGGCTGGACTTTTTGTTCTTATTTTGTTCTAGTGAGTCATCAGCTCAGGAGATGACTCATGACCGTTGAAAAGCAGCGCGAAGTGATCCGGCTCTGGAACCAGCTCAGGAAGGTCGAGGGCCCGGCCGCAGAGGAAATCCGCATCCAGATCCTGGAATGCTTTGCGGAGAGGGGCAACGCTAAGCGCGCGGCGGCTTGAGCACCTCCGCTCGAGGCGATGACGATCTTACGTGACGGCGCGTCGCTTCATCGCTCGTTAGGAAATGCTTCCCACTGATTGACTCGCCTCCGATTCGTTCTTCGAGAACGAAATGGAGTCGGATGCAGAACAGGTCGTGTGTGTCCGGGCCTCAGCGCGCGGCCCTGTGCCAACACGAGTCAGCGCGATGCTCCGCACCACGGTGTCGTCATTGCGGTCGCCGCAAATCAATGATCGACGACATGGCGGGATCGCCTGCTTGCGGCGGTTTGTCGCTCATTCGCATGCAAATGATTTGTTAAGATCTGTTCCGCGCGATTTCGTTGATTCCGATTCGTTCTTTTGAGAACGAAATGCAGGCGAAGCTGGAACAAAGATGGTCGGCGGACCGCAACAGGCGGCAAGCCCCTGTCTCGACGCTCTCCGCACGCCGCGCTATCGTCGCTGGGACGGCAGGCGCATCCATGAAGAACGGGCTCTACTCCATCCACATCCGCATGCTCGACGGCGTGAAGGGCCGCGACAGCGGCGTGTTGATCCTGCGCGATGGCGTCCTGCTCGGCGGCGGACCTTACTTCTGGTCACGCGGGTCCTACACGTCAGGCAATGGTACCTGGAAGGGCGAGCTTGCCACCAACCAGCATTCGCCGTTTGCCGATCCGCTTGCCCGGCCGCTGTTTGGCGGCGCCGAGGCGACCAGCGGATTCTCGGGGACGTTCACCGAGGAGGGGGCCGAAGTATACGGCACCGTGCTGGTCGCCGGCCATCGCAGCCTCGGCTTTAGCGCGACGCTGAAGTGGCTCGCCGACGTCTGAAGCGCTCGCGCGATCTCCTAACGAAAGCTTGCCGCCCTCGCGATAACCCTATTCGGTTAGGTTAAAAGCCCAATCGCGTTGCGTCGCCTGCGCGTTGGGGTAGGTGTCTGGCAAAGACAACAAGAAAACCTATTATTGCCATGACACCCTTTTTAGAACCGTCATTTTATCAGGGCGACCGCCAGACTTATCGCCGTGTCGCCGTCGTCGGCGCGCTGTTCTGTCTCGCCTTCGTGGCGATCAGCGTTTCGCTGCGGCCGCAGGACGAGGACACGCGCGTCGCGGTCAAGGCCGACCGGCTGGTGCGCACCGCGGGTCACGCGCCGCCGGCGAATTAGCGTTTACTGCGGTAGGTCTCGTCCTCGGCGGAATTGCGCGAGCACGCAGCGCCGCTTGTTGCGAGCGCCACGAAGCCGGCATAGCCGGACAGATTGAGCAAGACTTCGAGCCAGACGGGCATGATGAGCCTCCTCTCGCGGGGAGACGATTTCAACCCGCGCGCGAGGCGCTTGTTCCGCCGCTTGCGAGGAAACGCCGCTCAAAGCGGCGAGGTGGGATCGAGCCGCCGGCCGAGCGTCGCAACCGATTCCGTGGACGGCGATGATTTGAGAAACTCGGCGATGGCGCGGGCGAGCTCGCCGTCGCTCATCGGCGTTGGCGGCGGGCGGAGCGCACCGACGCCGAAGTTCCGGACGATCTCGTCGTAGTGCTGCGTGTTGGTTGTGGGAACGAGCCTGCGGATGCGGGCGAGCAAAGCGGATATCGGCAATCTTGTCTCCTCGGCCTCCCGCCCCGTTGGCAGCCGTTGATGTCTGCTGCCATTCTTGTCCGCGAAATTGAAAACCCCGCCAGCACCGCGGAGATGCTGACGGGGTCTTCATGCTCTTGCCCCACCCGGATGGCGGAGGCCTTCGCATGTACAGCATCAATCCACCGCCCGCCCAATCGTTCCATCCGCCGCGAGATTATTTCTGCCCGCTGCGGTTCCATCCGGAGCGAACCTTTGCCGTCAGCTCGCGTTGTCCGCCCAGATGCGAAGGAGGAGATCATGAAAAAGACACTCGCAATCCTTGCCACCGTCGCCGCCGTCGGCGTGACCGCGGTTGCGGCCCCTGCACAGGCGCGCGGTATTGGCCCGGGCCTCGCGTTCGGTCTCGCCGCCGGTGCGATCACAGCCGGCGCCGTCGCCGCGTCCCATCCGTACGGCTATGGCTATTACGGCCCGGGCTACGGCTATTACGGCGGCCCGGCCTATTATGATTACGGCCCTGGCCCGTACGCCTATTATGGCGGGCCGTATTACCGGCACCATCGCTACTACCGTCATTGGTAACGGTGGAGGAATCGAAAAGCCCGGAGCGATGCTCCGGGCTTTTTTCGTTGGCGCCTGTCCCGCGCGATGCGCTCACGGCCAGAGCGAGGGCCGCTCCACCTTGCGCGCGTTCTCCAGCGTCGAGACGAAATACTCTTCGCGCTCGCGCTTGAATTTCTCTTGCGTGGCACGGAAGGCGGCGACACGGGCGGCGATCTCTTCGCGTTCGCGGATCTTGCGTTGTTCGTCCTCGGTCATGTCAAAATCCCCACTACACCTGAGTATGTGTGCACTTGTGAACTCAAGCACTGCCGCCGCAATCACGTTGAGTCGCGTCAACACATGCATTGGCGCTTCTGATTGGGGCGTCAATGGGGAGGAGGCATTGCAGGATTGTGATAAGCGAGGGTCGGAAAAAATTGCCGCCCTGTCGTTGCAGAACTCTTGCACGCCGGTGGATAAGAGCGTCAACAATCTTGCCGCTTGCACATGTTGCAGCTAGCGCGAAATTGAATCGGGAGGCGGCGCGTGATTGCAGAAAATCTTCAGAGCGGCGTCGAACGGCTCGGCGACATGATCGCGCGCGCAAAGATCATCGTGCCGTTCACCGGCGCGGGCATCTCGACTGAATGCGGCATCCCCGACTTCCGCTCGCCGGGCGGAATTTGGACTCGCAATCGTCCGATCCAGTTCGACGAGTTCGTCGCAAGCCAGGAGGCGCGTGACGAGTCCTGGCGAAGGCGCTTTGCGATGGAGGAGGTGTTTTCCGCAGCCAAGCCCGGACGCGGCCATCGCGCGCTCGCCTCGCTGCATCGTGCCGGCAAGATCCCGGCGGTCATCACCCAGAACATCGACAATCTACACCAGGCCTCGGGCTTCGCGGCCGATCGCGTGATTGAACTTCACGGCAATACCACTTACGCGCGCTGCATCGGATGTGGGCAGACCTACCAGCTCGACTGGGTGAAGCGCCGGTTCGACGCAGACGGTGCGGCGCCCAACTGCACTGCCTGCGACGAGCCGGTCAAAACCGCAACGATCTCATTCGGTCAGGCGATGCCCGAGGATGAAATGCAACGCGCGACCGAGCTGGCGCAGGCCTGCGATCTGTTCATCGCGATCGGTTCCTCGCTCGTGGTGTGGCCGGCGGCCGGCTTCCCGATGATGGCGAAGAACTCGGGTGCACGTTTGGTGATCATCAATCGCGAGCCGACCGAGCAGGACGACATCGCCGACCTCGTCATCCGCCACGACATCGGCGAAACGCTCGGACCCTTTGTCGGCAATTGAGGCGTTAGTTTGATTCGCGGCTGTGCAAGCTGTTCATAGGTTCCGCCGAATCTCTTTTTTATCTATGCGTCTCAACCGGGAGTGTTATCTTTTGAGTCGAAAGATTCGCGTCGCGTCGAGGTGAGAAGATTCTCTTAAGACGCGTGATTCGAGCACCGCCAATGTGGCGGGTTGCATGGCAGTTGCGGGGTCCGGGGTTATGGGGTCGTCGGACGGATTTGAGTCCAAGAAGCTGGGAGTTCCCGCGTCGGGCGAGCACGGCGCCGGTCGCGACAATGCGCTCAGTCCTTTCACCGGGCTAGGTGAGGGCAGCGCCAACCTCGTCGAGGTTCATGGCGTCATCAAATGGTTCGATGCATCAAAGGGCTACGGCTTCATCGTCCCCGACAATGGCTGGCCCGACGTCCTCCTGCACGTTACCGTGCTTAGACGCGACGGCTTCCAGACCGCCTATGAGGGTGCCCGCATCGTCGTCGAGTGCATCCAGCGCGCCAAGGGCTACCAGGCCTTCCGCGTCGTCTCGATGGACGAGTCGACCGCGATCCATCCGGCGCAGATGCTGCCGCCGCGCACCCACGTCACGGTGACCGCGACCAGCGGCCTCGAGCGGGCCCAGGTCAAATGGTTCAACCGGCTGCGGGGCTTCGGCTTCCTGACCTGCGGCGAGGGCACGCCCGACATTTTCGTGCACATGGAGACGCTGCGCCGTTTCGGCATGACCGAGCTGCGCCCGGGCCAGTATGTGCTGGTTCGCTTCGGGCCCGGCTCCAAGGGGATGATGGCGGCCGAGATCCATCCGGAGACCGGCTCGCCGGGTCTCCAGTCGCACTAGAAGCTTCAAATTTCCGTATTGGTGGGCAGAAGCGCGCGGGGTGGCCTGCGCGCTTCTGGCTTTTGGGGCGGTGGCCGCGTAAGGAAGTCGCAATCCGTAACCGTTGGGCCAGTCATTGTGGTCCTGACTTTCTTGCCGCATTTCCTGCCGAGTATCCCCGCCATGAGCTTTGATCGAAAGGCCGCCCGGTCCGTTGCCCGGGGCTTTCTTGCCGCCGCTCTCGTCATTGTCGGCTTCGCCGTCGCCGGCGCTCCCGTTCGTGCCGCCAGTTTCCAGCCGCTTGAGATCGTCACCAAGAACGGCGTCCAGGTGTTCTCGGTGGAGATGGCGACCACGGATGAGGAGAAGCAGACCGGGCTGATGTACCGCAAGGAATTGGCTGACGGCAAAGGCATGCTGTTCGACTTCAATCCCGAGCAGGAAGTGTCGATGTGGATGAAGAACACTTATGTGTCGCTCGACATGATCTTCATTCGCGCCGACGGCCGCATCCTGCGCATCGCCGAAAACACCGAACCGCTTTCGACCAAGATTATCTCGTCCAAGGGGCCCGCCCGGGCCGTCCTTGAGGTGGTGGCGGGAACAGCGCAGAAATACGGTATCCGTCCCGGCGATCACGTCGGACACCCCTTGTTCGGCAGCAAATAGGTCGGGTAGGGCTATTGTCGCCCGGCCCGGTAAATCCGGGGGGTATCCTGTCGGCGGCTGCGGTTGCCTGGCGGCTTGGAAAGCTTGATGGCCCCCCAGGAAGCGTGTATCGACGGGGCTCGCCGGACATTCGGGGTATAGCGCAGCCTGGTAGCGCGGCAGTTTTGGGTACTGCAGGTCGTTGGTTCGAATCCAGCTGCCCCGACCAGTCCGGGCGTGGACCCTCTTCATCCCCAGAGATCCAAGAGCGCTGACACAGGTTAGCCGACCGCTTACGTTGGCCTGGCTCAGCCCGTCCTCGACGACGCTGCGCACCATCGCCTCTCGACCTTTGGGCGTCAAAGGCGCATTCTTGTGGACGTTATATCTGGTCTTTCCTTGGAACGTTGAAGCTTCGCAACCTCAGCTTCTTAGGTTCAGACCAGATGGACAACCTTCTGAAACACCAAAGCTAGCGCGCGCAGAATGACCAAAGCCTCATCGAACCTTTGGAACGTCGCCATAGACATATCGATGTTGGGGATTTCAGCGCCCAATGCCTAACGGACGCCGCCAAGCGAGGATACTCCGCTTGCGCGGCGTTGCACTTTTGAGGGCTTTAGCCCGAGGCATACCAGCCCGCTGGAAACGGGATCAGCGGCCAGACCGGATGATTGTCGTTGACAGCCTTTGGCGATTGATCCGGCGACCGCCTAGCGACCGGTGTCGGGGGCGGCGAAGCCATTGCCAGCCGCAAATAGGCACATTGCAAATTCATGATCGTCGACCCGCGCAGTCAGTCGCTTGAAAAAATCAGCCTGAAATCAGCCCCGGTGCGCTCTTCGGAAACGGCGCATTCATTCTCAAATTGCGCATGCATCTTAGGAAAGATGGGCAGGCGTTTCAACTGGCAACGCGGCCTTCCGACGACGGGTAAGGTTGATCGGTTAGGTTAAGCGCGGACCATCGTTGCGGTCATTTTGGCTGATGGTATCAACTGGTCCCGGCCCGCGACGACGCCCAGCAGCGGCTCACACGAGATCACATTCGTCGCGGTGTTTCGTTTCGCGCGAGTTGTCCGTCATGGCTTTCGATCTCACCACGAAAACATCCCGCCAACGGCCGAACTGGACCGAGATCTGGCATCTCTGGACCGTCATCGTGCCGCGCCGCTCAATCAATGGGCAGCTCGTCTACGGCAAGGTCTGGCGTCGTCACGACGGCCGCGACTGGATCTACAAGAAATTCACCGAGTATGACGGCGAGGCGGCGGCCTGAAACGGAGGCGCTTCGCTCAGCCCTGATGTCTTTCCCCCGCGGCGGCGCCGGGGGCCTGTATGCGCGGGAGCGGCAATTTGAAGTGACGCTTGGCGTAAGCGACGATCTCGTTATCGGTGGGATGATCGGCCGCTTCCACCGCGACGATCCGCTTGGCGAGATCGGGCGCATGGGCGCGAATGTGGCTGGCGAGCTCCATCTTCGCGTTCGCCGGACCGATGATGAGGATTTCTCCGGCATCGGCGATGGCCTTGGTCACCTCGGCGAGGAAGGTTTTGTCCGGCGCGGCGTGGCCGCTGCCGATCGTGTTGGCCTTGTGATGAAGATGCCGCGTTGCCAACTGCGGATGCAGGGTGACTTCGTCGGAGCCGCTCAGGCCAAGATGGAAGATCCGGGCCTGCGAATGATCGATCCAGACCACGGCGTGAAAATGAGAGGGCATGTGCTTGCCTTGTCCTTGGGCCTTGTCCTTGGGCCTTGTCCGAGGGAAGGCCGCCGATATCAGTGCGGCGGCGCGTGTCACGATAACCCTAGGCTGATCGGCATCGCTCCTGGTTGACCCAAGTCAAGTTGACCCGGCCAGCCTGATCCCCGACAAGCCGGATATGGCAACGGGCGTCGAACGCTCGCTTGAACCAGCGGGCGTTCGACGGCTCAGGCGGCCTTTGCCGCGGGGGGAGCTGCGGACTTCGCCGGCGGCGGCTTCAGCGGCTTGTCCTGCCGCTTCGACCACGAGATGTAATAGGCCACCGTCGTCATGATCGCGATTCCGGCGATGGAGACGAACAGCTGCGCGAACAGCGAGCCCGAGCTCATCGACAGCTCGAAATGGCCGACGAAGGACAGGAAAACGCCGACGCAGAACACGGCGAGCGATTGCTGGCCGCAGACGATCACGGGATCGAAGACCTTCCACTCCAGCCCCGGCCATTCCTTCGGCACGAAGCGGATCACCAGGATCACGATCACGACGAAGTGGATGAAGCGGTAGGGCGCAAGGTTGGTCTTGTCGTTCGGATTGAACGCCGAGAACAGCCATTCCGGGAACATGCCGCCAAGCGCCGGAAAACGGCCGGCCATGGTCATGACCAGCGCGAAGGCGAGATAGGCGAGGCAGACCCACAACGTAACCGACGAATTGATCAGCCAGCCCGAACGGCGTGCGCCGCCCATCGCGCACCAGGCGCCGAACACGAACAGCACCTGCCAGCAATAGGGGTTGAAATACCACTGGCCGCCCGGATAGGCGGTCAAATTCCAGCCGAAGTGTCGCGCCGAGAGCCACAGGACAATGGACAGCACCATCGTCAGATCAGGCTTGCGCAGCATGAACCACAGCACCGGCGGAAACAGGCCCATCAACACGATGTAGAGTGGCAGCACGTCGAGATTGAGCGGCTTGAACCGCAGGAACAGGCCCTGGCGCAAGGTCTCGGTGGCGTTGTCGACGAGGCCGGCGACGTTGAACTCGTTGATCATCTCGGAATCGCCGAAGCGCAGCGCCAGATAGCTGATCGAGGCGATATAGATCACGAACAGGATGATGTGGGCGACATAGAGCTGCCAGACCCGCTTGGTCAGGCGGGTGGCGCCGACGATGAAGCCGCGCTCCAGCATCATCCGGGCGTAGACGAACGTAGCCGTGTAGCCGGAGATGAAGACGAACAAATCGGCCGCGTCCGAAAAGCCGTAGTTGCGCGTCGTGATCCAGTTCACGATGTTGTCGGGGATGTGGTCGAGGAAGATCGCCCAGTTGGCGATACCGCGAAACAGGTCGAGCCTGAGGTCACGGCCCTTTTCGGGCAGCGTGGCGTTGATGTTCAGGAAGGCCATGCGACGGAAGCTCTCGAAAGGGACGGATACGCTGAGGTCGGCGAGGCGAATGTTGGCAAGGCAGGTGTTGGCAAGGCTTGTGTTGGCAAGGCTTGGCCGCCGGGCGGGATTCCCGGACGGAAGGCGGGTACGCAATTGTCACAGTGCAGCATAATGACTATACCCATCGGTGAGGGACCTGGGAGGGCCGGAATCACCGATCAGTTCCCGAAAGGTGTCTCTATACTATGCCCGCGGTTTGCACCAATCGCTACCGTGACGCATGAAAATCGAACGAAAGACGAAGAGGCCGGACCGCCAATGACCGCACGCATTTTCAAGCCCGCCAAGAACGCGATGCAATCCGGCCGGTCGAAGACCAAGGAATGGCAGCTCGATTACGAGCCGGAGCAGCCCCGTTCGGTCGAGCCGCTGATGGGCTGGACCTCGTCCGGCGACATGAAGCAGCAGATCACGCTACGCTTCCACACCAAGGACGAGGCGGTCGCCTATTGCGAGCGCAAGGGCATCGCCTACCAGGTGATCGAGCCCAAGGATTCCTTGCACCGCCAGGTCGCCTACGCCGACAATTTCTCTTTCCGCCGCGGTGAGCCCTGGACGCATTAAGGGGCTCCTTCGGCCGTCCGACGGAACGGGCCTTGGCACTACGCGCCCCCCGTGCTTCGCTGGTCCTATGACGGGACCATGACGAGGTAGGGGATGGCCGGGCGCGACCAGCTCGACAGCGTCGATCTGAAGATACTCTCCGAATTGCAGCAGGACGGGCGCGTCCTTAACAACGAGCTGGCGCTGCGCGTCGGCGTGTCCGCGCCGAACTGCCTGCGACGGCTCAAATCGCTGTTCAGGCGCGGGGTGATCCGCGCCGTGCGCGCGGTCATCGACGAACGGCTGCTCGGCTATGAGGTGGTGTCGTTCGTCTCGATCCAGCTCGGCAGCCAGGCGCAGCCGGTGCTCGCGGCCTTCGAGGGCTCGATCTCAGCGATCCCGCGGATACAGCAGTGCTGGCGGATTTCGGGCGACACCGACTATCTTCTCAAATGCGTGGCGCCGAGCGTCGAGAGCATGCGCCAGCAGCTGTTGCATTTCGCCGCCATGCCCAACGTGAAGAACGTCCGCAGCTTTCCGGTTCTTGGCGTTGCGAAGGACGTGCCGCTGCCGGTTGAGGAGCTTGCGGCAGGGACCGTTTCGGCCGGCTAGCGCGTGGGACGGAGAGGGCGACGGGGTCGCCGACGACGCTTCGGATTTCCGTATAGTCCTGCTTTATTTCCCTATAATCCCGGAAAATCTCCGCAAAAAAATTCGTTTGAACCGCCGGTTTCCGGACGCGACCAACCGGACGCTACGGTTCATCAAAACTCATTTGCGCAGCGACATGTTCGCTTCAGGCATTTGACAAAATTTATGGAGATCAAAATGGCAGGCACTATCGGGAAGGGCCAGATCCGAGTGGTCGGCATGGCTGACGCCGACACGGTCATCAATGGCGGCACGGAAATCGTCGTCGGCGGTGACGTCTTCAATACGACGATCAACGAAGGCGGCGTTCAGGATGTCTATCATCGCGGAAGGACGCACGACGTAACGATCAACGACGGCGGGCTCCAGAACCTCCGGGAGGGCGCGACCGCGTACAACACGGTCATCAATTCCGGTGGCGTGCAGGACGCTCACGGCAACGCCTTCGACACCATCGTCAATGGCGGCGGCGTGCAGGATCTGTGGGGCGCCTCCAACACTGCGGTTGTCAACGCCGGAGGCTTCCAGGTCGTCGAGTCCGGCGGCATCGCAGGTTATAGCTACCTGATGGGCGGGGCGCAGTCCGTCAAGTCGGGGGGCGGGGCAGGTTTCACGTACGTCGAGAAGGGCGGCGTGCTCTACGATTGGGGCGGCACCGCGGAAACGGACATCGGCGCCGGCGGCAAGGAAATCGTGTTCAAGGGCGGCCGTGCCGACGAAACCACGGTCGAGACCGGTGGCCTCCTGTCCGTCCAGGCGGGCGGCACGGCAAAGGACATGGCCTTCGGTGGCACCAACGCGACACTTGATCTCGCCTTGGCCAGCGACTTCACCGGATACATCTCGGGCTGGCAGGCGGCGGACAAGATCGACCTGCACAATATCAAGTCCGGCGCCGGCACCACGTTTGGTTTCTCGGAGAACGCCGCCAACACGGGAGGCGTGCTCACGATCTCCGACGGCGCGACAGTCGCCAAGCTCAACCTGATCGGGCAGTTCACCAATGCGGATTTCGCCGTGTCCGCCGACGCCGGCGGCGGCGTGATCGTCTCGCATCCGGTGGAAATGGTCGCAGGCCCTCCGGCCGGGGCCGTGATCGCAGCCGCGGCCCACGTCTCCTAGAGCCGGGTCGGGGATCAGGGTCATGCCCACAACGTCGTCAGACGTCGCCGTCACGCCTGACAGCGGGCTCGAGTCGCTGACCCTGCTGCTCCGCTTCTTCGGCATCCCCGGCGATGCGGAGCAGCTTCGGCACCGACTTGGCGGTGTGCGCTTCGGCACGACCGAGATTTTGCGCTGCGCCCGGGATCTCGGCCTCAAGGCACGTCGCGTCCGGAAGGATTGGACGCGACTCTGCAAGACCTCGTTGCCGGCCATCGCGGAATGGCGCGACGGCAGCTTCGTCATCGTGGCGAAATTGTCCGAGGACAAGGTCATCATCCACAATTCGACGACGGGAAAGCCCGAGCTGCTGCCGCGCGCCGCCTTCGAGGCCGCATGGGGCGGCGGGTTGATCGTGATGACGCGCCGCGCCTCGCTCGGCGAGCTGGTCCGGCGCTTCGACGTCGGCTGGTTCCTACAGGCGATGCACAAATATCGCGGCCTGTTCGCCGAGGTGCTGGCCGCCTCGTTCTTTCTCCAGGTCTTCGCGCTGATCTCACCGTTGTTCTTCCAGGTGGTGATCGACAAGGTGCTCGTGCATCGCGGCCTCACCACGCTCGACGTTCTGGTGTTCGGGCTGATCGCGGTATCCGTCCTGGAAACGCTGCTCGCGGCGCTGCGTACCCACGTCTTCGCGCATACCACGAACCGCATCGACGTCGAGCTCGGCGCTCGGCTCTACCGACATCTGCTGGCGCTGCCGCTCGCTTATTTCGAAGCGCGGCGGGTCGGGGATTCCGTGGCGCGCGTTCGCGAACTGGAGAACATCCGCAACTTTCTCACGGGCTCGGCCCTGACGCTGGTGGTCGATCTGGTCTTCACCATCGTGTTCCTGGCGGTGATGTTCTCCTACTCGCCGCTCCTGAGCTGGATCGTGGTGGGCTCGGTTCCGCTTTACGTGGCGCTGTCGGCCGGGGTGACGCCGCTGTTTCGCGCGCGGCTCGACGAGAAATTCAACCGCGGCGCCGAGAACCAGGCCTTTCTTGTCGAAAGCGTCGCCGGCGTCGAGACGCTGAAGTCCATGGCGGTAGAGCCGCAGATGCAGCGCCGCTGGGAGGAGCAGCTCGCCGGCTATGTCAGTGCGAGTTTCCGCGTGCTCGCGCTCGGCAACTGGGCGAGCCAGGGCGTGCAACTGATCAGCAAGCTCGTCACCGCGCTGACGCTCTATTTCGGAGCCCGGCTCGTGATCGACGGCGCGCTGTCGGTCGGTGAGCTCGTGGCCTTCAACATGCTCGCCGGCCGCGTGTCGCAGCCGGTGCTGCGGCTCGCGCAGCTGTGGCAGGACTTCCACCAGGCGCGTCTGTCGATCGCGCGGCTTGGCGATATTCTCAACACGGCGCCGGAGCCGGCCCATCTCACCGGTCACGCCGCGTTGCCACCCATCAAGGGCGGGATCAGTTTCGAACGTGTCGGTTTCCGCTATCGGATCGACGGACCGGAGGTCCTGCACGAGGTCAGCCTGCACGTGCCGCCGGGGCAGGTGGTGGGGATCGTCGGTCCCTCCGGCTCCGGGAAATCGACCCTCACGAAGCTGGTGCAGCGGCTCTACGTGCCCGAAAGCGGTCGCATCATGATCGACGGCACGGACCTTGCGCTCGTCGATGTCGCCTGGCTGCGTCGCCAGATCGGCGTCGTGCTGCAGGAGAATTTCCTGCTCAACCGCTCGATCCGCGACAACATCGCGCTCGCCGATCCCGCGTTCCCGATGGAGCGCGTGATCGTGGCTGCAAAGCTCGCCGGCGCGCACGATTTCATTCTGGAGCTGCCGCGGGGCTACGATACGATCGTGGGCGAACGCGGCGCGAGCCTGTCCGGCGGCCAGCGCCAGCGCATCGCCATCGCGCGAGCGCTGATCGGCGACCCCCGCATCCTGATCTTCGACGAGGCCACCTCGGCGCTGGACTATGAGAGCGAGCGTATCATCCAGGACAACATGCACAGAATAGCGCACGGCCGCACCGTGCTGGTCATCGCGCACCGGCTTTCGACCGTGCGCCGCGCCGACCGCATCCTGACGCTGGATCACGGTCGGCTCGTCGAGGACGGCAGCCATGACGAGTTGATCCAGCGCAACGGGCGCTATGCCAATCTCCACCGCCTGCAGGGAGGGCTCCGCGATGTCGGCTAGCACCATTGCGCGGGACGCCTGGGGCGGAAACGGTCTCCGCAGCGACGAGCGCGAGTTCCTGCCCGCGGCGCTGGAGATCATGGAAACGCCTGCTTCGCCGCTCGGCCGCGCCATCGCCGCGACCATCGGCGCCTCGCTCCTGATAGCGATCGCCTGGGCTTCGTTCGGCCACATCGACATCGTCGCGACCGCGCAAGGCAAGGTGGTGCCGACCGATCGGGTCAAGTCCATCCAGCCCCTGGACAGCGGCGTCATCGCCAGCATCAACGTCCGGGACGGCGACCGTGTGAAGCAGGGCGACGTCCTCATCGCCATGGATCAGACGGCCAGCATGGCGGACCGCGATCGCATCCGGCCTGAGCTGCAGCGCGTCCGGCTCGACGTTGCGCGGCTCTCGGCGCTCATTGCCGGGCTCGACGGAGATTTGCACCCGGTCAACTTTGCACCGCCGCCCGAGGCGCAGGCGCGGGAGGTCGCGCGGGCCAGGGCCGTCATGACCGCGCAGGCCGAGCAGCAGATCGCCAAGATCGAGGCGCTCGAGCAGCAGATCGCGCAAAAGCGGGCGGAAGCGGACAGCGTCAAGGCGGCAATCGACAAGGTCGAAGCCGAGCTGCCGCTCGTGACCGAGGCCGCCGACGTGCGCGAGAAGGCCATGAATATTCAATACGGCAACCGGATCGCTTATCTCGATGCCAAGGTGCGGTTGACGGAGCTGCAGCGCGAGCTGGTGGTGCAGCGATGGCGTCTCGCCGAGGTCGAGGCCGCACAACGCTCGGCCGTCGGCCAGCGCGATCAGGCCCGTGCCGAATATGTCCGCGGACTGACGACAGACCTCGTCGAGGCCGAGCAGAAGGCGGCGCAGCTCACCGAGGACCTCGTCAAAGCCGAGCGGCGCATGCAGGACCAGATCCTGCGGGCGCCAATCGACGGCACCGTGCAACAGCTTGCGGTTCACACGGTCGGCGGTGTCGTCACGCCGGCTCAGCCGCTGCTGGTGGTGGTCCCCGCCGAGGCGACTATTGAAATCGAAGCGATGCTGGCCAACCGCGATATCGGCTTCGTTCGCGATGGCGACGAGGCGGAGATCAAGGTCGACACTTTCAACTTCACCAAATATGGGGTGCTGCGCGGCAGAGTGACGAGCATATCGCGCGATGCCATCACCCGCGACAAGGCGGCCGCCCGTGCCGGCAGTTCGCAGAGGTCCGGCGACGCTGCGGTGAGCGAGCCGGCGGGGCAGGACCTCCTCTATGCCGCCCGCATTGCGCTTGATCGGACGAGCATGCTCGTCGACGGCCGCATGACGGACCTCGAGCCGGGGATGGCGGTGACCGCCGAGATCAAGACCGGGAAGCGGCGGATCATCGAATATCTTCTCTCGCCGCTGCTGCGGTACAGGCAGGAATCCTTGCGCGAGAGGTGAGGGGCTTGCCCGGCATGGGCACAGCCGCTCGTGCCGCCGAAACACTCGTGATTGCGGGCGTTCGTGAGCTGACAATGAGGTCGCTCGCCGTTTTAGCGATAGCGGTCGCGAAATTCGCGCGGGCTGGCGCCGGTCCAGGAGCGGAAAGCCCGGGAAAAACTCTTCTCGTTGCGGAAGCCGGCGATCTCGGCGATCCGCTTGATCGGCGTGCGCCCGCGCATCAGCTCCTGCTTGGCGAGCTCGAGCTTTGCTTCTTCCTTCAGGTCGCGCAGCGAAGTTGCTTCTTCGCGCAGCCGACGATGCATGGTGCGGGTGGACAGCGCGAGTTCGCTTGCGACATCCTCTGCGCCGAGAATGCGTCCGCGCCCCTCGCGCAGCACGCGGCGGACACGCTCGACCAGCAAGCGGTCGCGGCGATAGGGCAGCACCGTCAGGCGCAGCGCGCCCTTGAGCATGCTGTCGAGGTTGGCGGGGCTGCGCGTCAGCGGCAGCGAGAGATAATGCTTGTCGAAGACGATGCATGCCGCGTCCGCGTCGAAGCGGATGTGCTTGCAGAAGATGGTCGGATAGACCGAGACATGGGCGGGCTCTGCATAAGGAAATTCCGCCGCACGTAACGCAATTGCGGAATCCACCGCCCAGCAGGAGAAGCCGAGCACATAACGGAGCAGGGTGACGAGGCAGAATTCGCGGCAGTCGCCGAGATCGCGCTGCTCGCGAATGGAGATGGTCGCGGTCTCGCCGCTGACCGCAAGCTCGAACAGCACGTCCTCGGTCAGCAGGCGGTGATGCCGGCACCAGCGTTTCAGCGCGACCTCGAGATTGGGCGCGGTGATCGAGGCACGGCACAGCATGCCGTAGCTGCCCCACGGCAGGCGGCGCGAGAACCAGCCGAGCGCCTCGTCGTCGAGCTCGCGCATGGCGTGGCCGGCCAGCGCCTCGAACTGGGCGGCCGTAATCCGCCCGTTGGCCGACCGAACGAGATCGGATGGGACCTGGCCCTTGGCGAGCGCCTCAGCCGGATCCCGTCCATGTCGGGCATAGGCCGCGACCACGCCGAGGACGAAAGCGGCGGGGGTCATGGCGCGGCGGGGCGTGGCTGTTGCGGCCTGGAAAGGCATTGGATGTCCTTTGGAAAATCCTCGCCAAACTTGGCGGAAAATGCAACCTTTTCGACCGCCAGAACGCCCGGGCGGGGGTAGGTTCGGACCCGACAAGATCTAGGAGGAATCGCCTTGAACATCCCGAGCATCGATTTCGATCTGGGCGACGACATCAGCATGCTGCGCGACACGCTGCGCGCCTTCGTAGAGGCGGAGATCGCCCCGCGCGCCGCCGAGATCGAGAAGGCCAATCTGTTCCCGGCCGACCTGTGGAAGCGGCTCGGCGACCTCGGCGTGCTCGGCATGACCGCGCCGGAGCAATATGGCGGCTCCAACATGGGCTATCTCGCCCATATTGTCGCCATGGAGGAGATATCGCGCGGCTCCGCGGCCGTGGGCCTGTCCTATGGCGCGCACTCCAATCTTTGCGTCAACCAGATCCGCCGCAACGGCAGTGACGCCCAGCGCCAGCGCTATCTGCCGAAGCTGATATCAGGCGAATATGTCGGGGCGCTCGCAATGTCCGAGCCGGGCGCCGGCTCCGATGTCGTCTCGATGAAGCTGCGTGCCGACAAGCGCGGCGATCGCTATGTGCTCAACGGCTCGAAGATGTGGATCACCAATGGCGGCGATGCCGACGTGCTGGTGGTCTACGCCAAGACCGATCCCGAGGCCGGCCCGCGCGGCATGACCGCCTTCTTGATCGAGAAGGGCTTTAAAGGCTTCAGCCACGGCCAGCATCTCGACAAGCTCGGCATGCGCGGCTCCAATACCTATCCGCTGTTCTTCGACGAATGCGAGGTGCCTGAAGAGAACGTGATGGGTAAGGTCGGCGAAGGCGTCAAGGTGCTGATGTCGGGCCTCGACTATGAGCGCGCTGTGCTGTCGGGCGGACCGCTCGGAATCATGGCCGCCTGCATGGACGCTGTCGTGCCCTACATGCACGAGCGCAAGCAATTTGGCCAACCGATCGGCGATTTCCAGCTGATGCAGGGCAAGCTCGCCGACATGTATGCGACCTGGCAGGCTACGCGCGCTTACGTCTACGCCGTGGGAAAGGCCTGCGACCACGCCGACCACGCGCGCACACTGCGCAAGGACGCGGCGGCGGCCATTCTCTATTCCGCCGAAAAGGCGACATGGATGGCGGGCGAGGCGATCCAGGCGCTCGGCGGCGTCGGCTATACATCCGAATTTCCGGTCGGCCGGCTCTGGCGCGACGCGAAGCTCTACGAGATCGGCGCGGGGACATCAGAAGTGCGCCGCATGCTGATCGGCCGTGAGCTGATGTCGGAAACCGCCTAAACCCTCAACCACGTCATCAGAAACGCGGGACCACATGCCGCTCCATTCCAGCATCGATCCATCGTCATCCGATTTCGCGCGCAATGCGGATGCCATGCGCGGCCTCGTTGCGGATTTGCGTGAAAAGCTCGCCCAGGTCGCCGGCGGCGGCGGCGAGGCCTCGCGCAACCGCCATACATCGCGCGGCAAGATGCTGGCGCGTGAGCGCGTCGATCTGCTGGTCGATCCCGGCACCTCGTTCCTGGAGTTGTCGCCGCTGGCGGCGCACGGCCTCTACGGCGGCGACGTGCATTCGGCGAGCATCGTCACCGGCGTCGGCCGTATCTCGGGCCGCGAATGCGTCATCGTCGCCAACGATGCCACCATCAAGGGCGGCACCTATTATCCCATGACCGTGAAGAAGCATCTGCGGGCGCAGGACATCGCTCGGCAGAACAATCTGCCCTGCGTCTACATGGTCGATTCCGGCGGCGCCTTCCTGCCGCTGCAGGACGAAATCTTCCCGGACGAGCGGCATTTCGGCCGCATCTTCTACAACCAGGCGCAGATGTCCTCCCAAGGCATTCCGCAGATCGCCATCGTGATGGGCTCCTGCACCGCCGGCGGCGCTTACGTGCCTGCGATGTCGGACGAGAGCATCATCGTGCGCAATCAAGGCACCATCTTCCTCGGCGGCCCGCCGCTGGTGAAGGCCGCGACCGGCGAGGTCGTCAGCGCCGAAGAGCTCGGCGGCGCCGACGTGCATTCGCGGCAATCCGGTGTCACCGATCACTACGCTCAGAATGATGCCCATGCGATCGGCATTGCCCGCCGTATCGTCGGCACACTGAAGCCGTCCGCGCGGCCGAACCTCAACATGCATCCGCCGCGCGATCCGCTGTTTGCGGCGGAGGAGATCTACGGCGTGGTGCCCGTCGATGGCCGCAAGCCGTTCGACGTGCACGACATCATTGCGCGTGTGGTTGACGGCTCCGAGTTCGACGAGTTCAAGAAGCTCTACGGCACGACGTTGGTGTGTGGCTTCGCCCATATCTGGGGTTATCCAGTCGGCATTATCGCCAACAACGGCATCCTGTTCAGCGAGAGCTCGCTGAAGGGCGCGCACTTCATCGAGCTGTGCTGCCAGCGCGGCATTCCGCTGGTGTTCCTGCAGAACATCACCGGCTTCATGGTCGGCAAGAAATACGAGGCCGGTGGCATCGCGCGCGACGGGGCCAAGTTGGTGACGGCGGTGGCGACCGCCTCGGTGCCGAAATTCACTGTCGTGATCGGCGGCTCCTATGGCGCCGGCAATTACGGCATGTGCGGCCGCGCCTACGCGCCGCGCTTCCTCTGGATGTGGCCGAACGCGCGTATCTCGGTGATGGGCGGCGAGCAGGCCTCCATGGTGCTGAGCCAGGTCCGGCGCGACAATATCGAGGCCAAAGGCGATAGCTGGTCGAAGGAGGAGGAAGATAAGTTCCGCAAGCCGATCCGCGATCAGTATGAGAGCCAGGGGCATCCTTATTACGCGACCGCGCGTCTGTGGGACGACGGCGTGATCGATCCGGCCGACACGCGTCTCGTGCTCGGCCTTGGCCTCTCGGCGGCATCGAATGCGCCGATCGAGCCGACGAAGTTCGGCCTGTTCAGGATGTGATGCGATGGACCGCACAAAACTCTACCGCCGCTTTCGCACCCTCCTGATCGCCAACCGCGGCGAGATCGCCTGCCGCGTCATCCGCACCGCCCGTGCCATGGGGCTGCGCACGGTCGCCGTCTATTCCGAGGCCGACCGTGATGCCATGCATGTCGCGCTCGCCGATGAGGCCGTGCTGCTCGGACCCGCGCGCGCCCGCGACAGCTATCTCAGTGTCGAACGGCTAATCGAAGCCGCGCGCAAGACCGGTGCCGAGGCCGTGCATCCCGGTTACGGCTTCCTGTCGGAGAATGCCGAATTCGCACAGGCCTGTTACGACGCCGGCCTCGTCTTCGTCGGCCCGACCGCCGAGATGATGAATGCGATGGGCTCGAAGTCAGGCTCGAAGGCGCTGATGGAGAAGGCCGGGGTGCCGCTGGTGCCCGGCTATCACGGCGATGCGCAGGACGATACGACGCTGGCAAAGGCGGCTGAAAAGGCCGGCTTCCCCGTGCTGGTGAAAGCCTCCGCCGGCGGCGGTGGCCGCGGCATGCGGATCGTGCGTTCGGCTGCCGAACTCGGGCCGGCGATCGTTAGCGCCAAGCGCGAAGCCAAGGCGGCGTTCGGCGACGACCGTATGCTGATCGAGAAATATGTCGACAATCCCAGGCATATCGAGGTGCAGATCATCGGCGACAGCCACGGCAATCTGCTGTCGCTGTTCGAGCGCGAATGCACCCTGCAGCGCCGGCACCAGAAGGTGATCGAGGAAGCGCCGTCGCCGACGCTCAATGCCGCCCAGCGTGAGACCGTCTGCGCTGCCGCGCGCAAGGCGGCAGGCGCTGTGAACTATGTCGGCGCCGGCACCATCGAATTCGTCTCCGACGGCAAGGACGTGTTCTTCATCGAGATGAACACGCGTCTTCAGGTCGAGCATCCCGTCACCGAGCTGATCACGGGCGTCGACCTCGTCGAGTGGCAGCTGCGCGTCGCTTTCGGCGAGGCGCTGCCGCTGAAACAGGACGAGATCAAGCTCAACGGCCACGCCGTCGAGGCTCGTGTCTATGCCGAGAACCCGACCAAGAACTTCATGCCGTCGGTCGGCAGGATATCGACCTGGCGATTGCCGGCGGAGACGGGCGGCCTGCGCATCGATGCCGGCTATCGAGATGGCGATAGCGTCTCGCCGTACTACGACGCCATGCTGGCAAAAATGATCGCCTGGGCGCCGACGCGTGACGTGGCGATCGACCGCCTCAACCGTGGCCTGGAAGACTCCGACGTCCGTGGCATCGTCACCAACATCCCGTTCCTGTCCGCGCTGATCACGCACCCGAAGGTGCGGGCCAATGCGATCGACACCGGCTTCATCGAGCGCGAGCTGGCGGCGCTCACCTCGGGAGCGCCAGCGCCTGGCGAGCTCGAGCTCTGCGCCGCAGTTGCCGCGATCGTCAATGACGAACGGCGGGCGGCGCAAGGCGAGGCAAACTCCCCGTGGCAGACCTTTGGCTGGCAGCCGGTCGGCCGTCGCCAGCGCAACTTCGCCTTGCGCGTCGGCCATGGCCCCGAGCAGAAAATCGCGCTGAACTATGGCAGCGGGCCGTCGACGCTCGTGATCGGCGAGCGTGAGCTGGCGTTCACTGTTGTGCCGAAGGACGGCGGCTTCGATCTGACACTGGATGGCGTCAAATCATCCGTCGCCGCCGTGATCGACGGCCACGAGCTGTATTTGCGTACGCGCAACGGCCGCTTCGACCTGCACTGGGTCGATCCATTCGGCGGCGAGACCGACGAGCAGACCGGCGCGGACAAGATCGCAGCGCCTCTGCCGGGTACTGTCGTCGCCGTGCTGGCCGAGGAGGGCGCCAAACTCGAGAAGGGCGCACCGATCCTTACGCTGGAAGTGATGAAGATGGAGCAGACCTTGCGGGCGCCCTATGCCGGCGTGCTGAAGTCCATCAAGTGCAAGGTCGGCGACATCGTGCAGGAAGGCATCGAGCTCGCCGTGGTCGAAGCTTCCGGAGAGTGACATGAGCGATCCCGTCCGCATCGTCGAGATGGGGCCCCGCGACGGGCTCCAGAACGAGAAGACGCTGGTCGGCGTTGAGGCCCGCATCGCCTTCATCGAGGCGCTGGTTGGAGCTGGACTTCATACCGTCGAGGTCGGCGCCTTCGTCTCGCCCAAGGCAATCCCGCAAATGGCGAGCTCCGACGCCGTGCTGCGCGGCGTCAGCCACGTCAAGGGCGCTGAATTCCACGTGCTCGTGCCGAACGAGAAGGGCTATGACGCCGCCCGCGCGGCCGGCGCGAAAGTTGTTTCGGTGTTTGCGGCCGCCTCGGAAGGGTTCTCGCGCGCCAACATCAACTGCACGGTCGCGGAGTCCATTGAGCGGTTCAAGCCGGTGCTGGCGCGCGCCAGGGACGATGGCGTGAAGGTGCGCGGTTATATCTCCTGCGTGCTCGGCTGCCCCTTCGACGGCGAGATCAAGCCGAAGGCGGTCGCCGATCTCGCCGGCACGTTGTGGGACCTCGGCTGCTACGAGATATCGCTCGGCGACACCATCGGCGTCGGCACGCCTGCCAAGGCCAAGGAGATGCTGCGCGTGGTCGCCGCCAACGTTCCCGCCGCAAAGCTCGCGATGCATTTCCACGATACCTACGGCCAGGCGCTGGCCAATCTCTATGCTGGCCTGGAGGAGGGCGTCCGCGTCATTGACGCTGCCGCTGGTGGGCTCGGCGGCTGTCCCTACGCGCCCGGGGCGACGGGCAACGTCGCGACCGAGGACGTCGTCTACATGTTCGAGGGCATGGGCGTGAGGACCGGGGTCGATATTGACAAGCTGCTCGCGGCGACGAACGCGATGAGCGTCGTGCTGGGCAAGCCGCCGGTGAGCCGCGTGGCTTCGGCGCTGAATGCGAAGAAGAAGCGGGCTGCTTCCTAGTCCTCGGTCATTGCGAGCGCAGCGAAGCAATCCAGAATCCCACCGCGGAAAGACTCTGGATTGCTTCGCTGCGCTCGCAATGACGGTGGTGAGAGCGTCACCTGCTTCCGTCCGGCCCCATCACCAAATCCGGCAGCCAGGTCGAGATCTCCGGCACCAGACACAGCAGCAGCACCGCGCCCATCATCAGGAGCACGAAGGGCAGTGTGCCCCAGATCACCTCGCTCAGCGGAATATCCGGGGCGACGTTGCGGATGACGAAGATGTTGAGTCCGACGGGTGGATGGATCAGCCCCATCTCCATCACGATGGTCATGACCACGCCAAACCAGATGATGTCGAAATTGGCGGCGCGGAGCGGCGGCAGGATGATCGGCGCGGTCATCAGGATGATCGAGACCGGCGGCAGGAAGAAACCCAGCACGACCACCATGACGAGGACCGCGAACAGCAGCCCCCAGCGCGGCAGATGCATCGCGACGACGGATTCGGCGGCCGATTGCGAGATGTGCAGATAGCTCATCACGTAGGAATAGAGCAGCGACATGCCGATGATCATCATCAGCATCGTCGATTCCCGGACCGTCGACTTCATGATCGGGCCGAGATCCTCAGGCCGCCACACGCCGTAGATCGCCGCGATCAGCCCCAGCGCCAAAAGTCCGCCAAGGCCGGCGGTCTCCGACGGCGTGGCAAAGCCGCCATAGAGCGCTGCCATGACACCGGTGAGCAGCAGCACGAACGGGATCACGCGGGGCAGAACACTGAAACGTTCGGCGAGTGTGTATTCGTCGCGGGCAAGGATTGCCGCTTCCGGGCCGCCGTTCTTGTAGGCCGCTTCGGCCGCGGCATATTCCCGGCGGAAGCGGAACACCGCGTAGAAACCGAACAGCGAGACCAGCAACAGGCCGGGACCGATGCCGGCGAGGAATAGCCGCCCGAGCGACTTTTCGGCGGCGACCGCAAACAGGATCATGGTGATCGAGGGCGGCAGGAGAATGCCGAGCGTGCCGCCGGCGGCGATGATGCCGGCGGCAAAGCCGCCGGAATAGCCGCGCTTGCGCATCTCGGGGATGCCGGCCGAGCCGATGGCCGAGCAGGTCGCAGGGCTTGAGCCCGCCATTGCCGCAAACAAAGCGCAGGCGAACACGTTGGCGACGCCGAGGCCGCCGGGCACGCGGTGCAGCCAGGCGTGCAGCGCGGAATAGAGATCCTGGCCAGCGCGCGACTTGCCGATCGCCGCACCCTTCAGGATGAAGAGCGGGATCGACAGCAGCGTGATCGAGGCCATCTCCTCGTAGACGTTCTGCGTCACCGTATCGAGCGAGGCCGAGGGCATGTAGATCCCCATGAACACGACCGCGACCGCGCCGAGCGCGAACGCAATCGGCATGCCCGAAAACATCACGAGCAGCGTCGCCACTCCGTAAGCGATACCGATGCCGAAAACGCTCATGACCGCCTGGCTCCAGCGAAGGGCAGCGCCAGCTGCACGAGGATCTGGACGCAGAGCAGGCTCATGCCAAGCGCCATCAGGGAATAGGGAACGGCGAGCGGCGGCGACCACATCGAGTTCGAGACCTGGCCGTCGACATAGGCCTCATGTGTCAGCGTCCACGACTTCCAGGTGAAGAAGGCGCAGAACAGGAACGTTGCGGCATCGACGATCCAGAGCCGGATCCTGTTTGCCAGCGGCGACAGCAGGCCGACGAAGGCTTCGATGCCGATATGGCCGCGGTTCTGCTGCACGTAGGCCGCCGTCATGAAGGTCGCGCCGACCAGGAGGAACACGGCGGCCTCGTCCTGCCAGTAATTGGCGGCCTTGAACAGCGCGCGGCTCAGCACGCTGTAGCTCAGGATGGCGCAGGCCGCGACCAGCGCCAGTGCGGCGAATACGAGGATGATGCGGTTGAGGATCGCGAGACCGCGATCGAGCGCTGCCGCAAGGCCGGTCCGTGCGGCAGCATTCGCCTGATCGTCACGATCCGGCAGAGGGCCGTGGCTCATGCAGCGACGTCGGAGGCGAGCTTGAGCAGGTTGGCGGCGGTCGCGGTCTTGGCGCCGTAATCCTTCCACGCGGTATCGCGTGCGATGTCGCGCCATTTGCCGACGGTGGCGGCATCGAGCGCCGAGACCTTGGCGCCGGCCTTCTCATAGACCTTGGCGACCTCGATATCGTCATCCTGTGCGCCCTTGCGGCCGAAGGCCTCTAACTCTTCACCGACGGCGACGAGGATGTCCTGCTGGTTCTTCGGCAGCTTGTCGAAGATCGCCTTCGACATCATCAGAGGCTCGAGCATGAACCAGTAGGACGTACCCGCGCCCGAGGTCAGCGACTTCGCGACCTCTTCGAGGCGGAACGAGATCAGGCTGGTGGAGGAGGTGATGCCGGCATCGCATGCGCCGGTCTGCATCGCCGCGTAGATTTCGTTGGACGGCACCGACAGCACCGAGGCGCCGGCGGTCTGCAGCACCATGTCCATCTCGCGCGAGCCGCCGCGCACCTTCATGCCCTTGGCGTCTTCCGGCGCCACGATCGGCTTGGAGCGGCTGGCGACGCCGCCGGCCTGCCACACCCAAGAGAGCAGGATGATGCCCTTGTCGGCGAGGAAGTCGGAGAGCGCCTTGCCGACCGGCTCCTTCTTCCAGCGGATGCCCTGGTCGTAGGTGGTGACGAGGCCGGGCATCAGGCCGATATTGGTCTCCGGCAGTTCGCCGCCGGCATAGGGCATCGGATACAGCGAGATGTCGAGCGCGCCCTTGCGCATCGCGGAGAACTGCGCGTTGGTCTTGATCAGCGAGGAGTTCGGATAGATCTCGGCGGCAATGTCGCCATTGCTGCGCTTACTGACTTCAGCCGCGAACATGCGGCAGAGCCGGTCGCGGAAATCGCCCTTGTCGATGGTGCCGCCGGGAAACTGGTGTGAGATCTTCAGCGTGGTCGCGGCATGCGCGGTGCCGATGCCGAAGCGGAGAATGGCGGGGGCTGCGACAGCATTCGCGAGCAGGTGACGACGCGTGAACATGGAGTATCCCCTTCGACGGTTTCTTGGGACGGTTCTTGTTTGACGTAATTTGGGTGGATCAAGAGACCGGCGCAGAGGCCCATCCTAGCCGGTCTTTCACCCGAACTTCTCTCATCTGATAGTTCGAGACCGAAGGCTCCGGCAAGTGTTCGCCTTGCTGCGCTGCACTCGCCGGGCCCTCGTGTTTCGGTCGTTAACGCTTTTGGTCAAGGAGCGATCGCGCAGGCGTCAGGCGGCTTACGAAAAAAGTTCGCGATGCCGCGTAACAAGCATGCGTGCCGATCCGTCGAGATTGAGTAGCGGCACCTGTCGCTTTCACAACACCATCTCGAAGGGAATATTTCTCATGACCATTCGCACCCGCATCGTGCTCGGCGTCTCGGCTGCCGCTCTCTCGCTTGGCCTGGCGCTGTCGCCGGCCGCTTTTGCCCAGGACAAGATGGGCAAGGACGACGGCATGATGAAGAAGGACACGATGTCCAAGGACGGTATGAAGAAGGATCACATGTCCAAGGACGACGGCATGATGAAGAAAGATACGATGTCCAAGGATGGCATGAAGAAAGACGACGGGATGATGAAGAAAAACTGATCTCCTGTCGTCATGCCGGCCGCCTCCAACGAGGCGAGCCCGGCCTGCGTTTGATCAGTGTACGCCCACGGTCCATCGCCGGTTGCGCGCTGGCGCGCCCGGTCCGGCATCATTTGACCTGAAGCGCACGCGCCTCAGGTCAAATTTTGCTGAAGATCACTTCCGCTTGGCCTTGCGGGCGGCGTAGCGGGCGTCGCGCTTGGCCTTCTGCTCGGCCTCGAGCGCTGCCGCCTTGGCGGCCGCTTCCTCGGCCTCACGCGCAAGGCGTGCAGCTTCAGCGGCCTTGGCCTCTTCTGCGAGGCGCTTCTGCTCGGCCTTTTCGGCCTCGCGCGCGGCCTTGGCTTCGGTGCGCTTGGCTGCAAGCGCCTCGCGCTCGGCACGCTTCGCCGCCACCGCAGGATCGTCGTGCCCCGGCTGCGACTTGAATTTGTTCAAAAGATTTTTGCGCGCTTCCTGCGCCGCCTTCTGCCGGTCGGTGAAGCCTGGTTCCCTAAATCCACTCACGGGCCTTGCCTTCCTCGCTTTCAATCCTAAATGGGTGACTGTTGGTACGTCGGCTGGGCACAAGCAGGCACCACACGACGCAGAAGCGTGTACATCGCCACGCGCCGTGAAGCCACCCATAATCGCAGCCGATCAGGTCCACGAAATCGCTTAACCAGCCGACCATTCGTAGCCCGGAAAAACTGCCGAATTGTGATGTCCCTCATAAGGACACCCAGCGGCGGCGCCTAGCGTCCGCCATACGAGACGGAGCACGGGCATGATCTTTTTCCGGCTGAGCCTGAAAGCCCTTGCGATCGTGGTCGCCGCAGTGGCGGTCGTAGGCGCGGTGCTGCTGGCTGCCCGTCCGCAGCCCATCGAAAGTACCGTTCTTGGAGCCGCCTGGGAGTGCACCCAAACCGCATTCATCCTGACGAGCTGCGCGCCGCGCACCCAGCAGGCGATCCCGGCGGTCGAGACCTTGCGCAAGGAAGCGGTGAGGCAGACCAAGGGTTGAACGGCGAAAGCCGCGCGGGGATGTGACGCGAGGTCGCAGAGGTGATAAACGGCCTCGCCGAGCGCCAAGGTCGCCATGTCCCAGCCGGACTCGATGCCCGATCCCGTAGAGAAGCCCAAAGCTTCGCCGAATCCTTCGCCCAAGCGCCCATCCGGCGACAGTCGTCGCGGAGCGATCGCGGGTCTCATCATTGCTGCCGTTCTTCTCGCGGTCGGCCTGTGGCTCGCTCGGGACCTAACCGCCGCCAGCAAGATGCAGGATTGCCTGATGTCGGGGCGACGCAATTGCGATGTGATCGAGCCGGCTCGCTAAGCCCGGCCCGCCGCCCGTCCGGACGAAAATTCGCCGCGATCTTAAACATTTGTAACGGGACATAAATGGCCTTGGCAGGTCAATTATGTCAGCCGGCATCAGCCAAATGCGATCCGATTCGTCTATCGCGCGTGGGCCACGGCAATTTCTGAAAGTAAGGGGTAGGCACCGATGAGTGCGTCCAGCCGCATGAAGATCATCATTCCCGTGGTTTCGGCCATGTCGTTGCTGGCATTGTCCGCGCAGGCGCAGGACGCCGGTCCGCCCAAGGGTGCCGGCCAGCCGCCAGGGCAGGGCGCAGGCAGCCCGCCGCCGACCAATCAGAACGCGCGCAAAGGTCCGCCGCCGCAGGCAGGGCGTACCGTGACGCAACCCAGTGGTCAGGCCCATATGGCGCCCGGACCGGGTCCCGGTCCGCACCGTGCCGCTGCGCCGCCCCCGGGGCCCGGCCGCACCATGGCGCGCGGTCCGGCGCCCGCGCGCGACTGGGGTGGACACGCCTACCGCGGCAATCTCGCCTGGGAGGGCGGACGCTGGCGTCACGAGGTTCACAATGGCCGTCCCGGCTGGTGGTGGGATGTCGGCGGCGTCTGGTATTATTATCCGCAACGGATGGATGGCCCGCCCGCCTATATCTCCGAGGACTATGTGGACGACGCGCCGGTGGCCTACGCGCCGCCACCGGGCCCGCCCGTGGCCTACGAACCGCCGCCGCCGCCGCCGGCCCCCGATCCCGGCGCGAGCGCGCTGGGCGGCGCCATCGTCGGGGGTGTGCTCGGCGGACTGATTTCCGGCAGAGCCTCGGGCGCAGCCGCGGGTGCCATCATCGGTGGCGCGACCGGCGCAATCGCTGGAGCAACGGCCGCTTCGCGTCCCGGCTACTATGTCGCCGAGGGCGTTTGCTACTATCGCTATCCGAGTGGCCAGTACGTGCAGGCCGATCCGCGCGCCTGCTACTGAGCGCTCGAGCGAGATCTGAACTGAATGAGGCGGGCTCAGGTCCGCCTCATTTGTTCCGGAGGTCGCCGAAGCCTGCGCTTTTGCAGGTGAACCCTTGTGGCGGCGCACAACAACTGCCTCAAATTTCCACTAGCGCTCATTGCGGCATCACGCGATTGATCAAAGAAAAAATCAAAGGTGAGTCGCAGGGGACGGGAACATGCTGGACGCGATCCAGATCAGCTTGGCGCTGTGGGCCATGATCGTTTGCGGGGGGATCAAGACGGTGCAGATCGTGCACTGTCTGTTATAGCGCGCGATCCGCGCTACGAGACAAGCCAGGTCAGGAACGCCATCGCAGCCCAGACCAGGGCGCCGATCCAGGCGGTCATCACGACGGCGATTGTTGCGAGAAAGGCGAAGCCGTGCAGGTCGGCCTTGCGCGTTGACGTGGGCGCTTGCGCTTCGGCTTCTCGTCTCGTGAGGGGGACAGCCATCGATCCTCTGTCGCGTTCTGCGGAGTACTATGTTGCTTCTTAGCGAACGCGCCGGGCCACGGCTGTGATGCAATTCACAGATCGGCGTAAATGAACGGGCCTCACCGATTTGTGCGTACGATCGTCACAATCGCGCGCAGCGGGGGATTTGCGTGCGGTTTGAAACCGCCAGTGCAATTCTATGCGGGTCACAATTAGAGCGTGCCGAAATCGTCGGTAACACGCCCAATTATCCGCAATCATACGGACGAAATTGCCACGCACTTGTCCGGATCGAGCGGTTAGAGTCGGCACTCATGTGTACCAAGTACGATCCACAGCACGAAGCCGAGGCGGCAATGAAGCGCGCCGCGGCGTCGGAAGGCCCCGACCGGCAACGCCTCATCGAACTGGCGCTGGCCTGGCATCAGCTTGCGCGCGATCGTCGCGATGACGAGCCCACGGACACGGACTGACCGCATTCGGCCCTACCGCCCCGTTTGGTCCCAGCCGCCCCATCGAATCGAAAAGTACCGTCGGCCATCGTGCGCGTTGCAGTGCTGACGATCGCAGCGATGGCGCGAAAGACCGAGGTCACATCATCGCCGACCGCGGCTTCTAACGATCGCGGTGCGTCCACGCCTGGACAGCGGAGGCCAGTTGATGCTGACTCATGGCGGCATCGGCAATCGACGCCTGGGCTATTTCGATGCGCTTTGTGATCGCGCCGGAGCTGAGGTCCACGAGCCCGGCGTCGATTGCCAGATACGACATCGCCACCAGCGCCACCGCAAAGGCGATCCCCATTCTCGTCAATTCGGCCCGCGGCATCGAAAGTCCTTGTTTGAGCGCAATGGCTCGTCGCGTTGAGATAGGACGCACCGTCCGGGTTCAAAGCCCGCGGCAAGGCGACCCACGCGTTCGTGAAACACGACAGATTTGCGATAGGAAGTCAGGTGGCGCGTTAATGATGAACGTCAGCGCATGTCGACCAGACGCCTGGCGATCCCGGCAGGAATCGAACCTGCAACCCTCAGAGTAGAAAGCTTTTGGATATTGAGTCCGATCAATGGCTTAGCTCCTCGGTGTTGCCCTCGTGTTGCGTAGCCAGCGCACTAGGCGTGGAGGCAATCGAAGCCCCTGAAGTACAATGGCACAAACAAGAAGCGAAAAAATCATCGCCAGCCAGAACGCGCCAAGGATCTTTAAGGTCTCCAGCAAGCTACGCTCCGAGCAACCGCGCCTGTACACCCTCCGCAGCGCGCTGATCCGCGTCTGCATCGGCGAAGAGATGGCCGTAAATGTCAAACGTAACCTTGATCGAGCTATGTCCCATGAGGCGCTGGATCTGCTTCGGATTGTGGCCGTTCTCGATCCACAGGGAAGCGCAGGCATGGCGCAGGGTATGCATGCCGTACTTCGGTAGCTCCGCAATCTTCGGTTCGCAGGTTTCGTTGAGAACCGGTTTGCCGGCCTCGTCCAGCACCGGCGCCATTTCCGTTATGCCCTGTGCCAGCAGGATAGGGTGCAGACCCCGTTCCAGCATGTTCGAATGTGACTCCACCTTGCCCATTCCGTTGGGGAAAACGAGGTCCATGTCACCCTTCGGGCAGACTAGTTTCCATTCGCGCAGGGCGTTGATGACGATGGGCGGGCAGGGGACGGTCCTATAGGCCGCTTTCGACTTTAGCTTGCCGATCCGGTGGTGCGCGTCGGCCCGTTGGGTCAGGCTCAGTTGCTTGGCGCCAAAATCTACGTTCGACCACGTCAGGCCACGTAGCTCACTGGCCCGTAGCCCGCAGAAGATCGCCACAAGCATGATCGGCCGCCAGCGACCGGTTGCACCGGCAATGATGGTCTGCAATTCGGCCTTGGTCGGAATGACAGGGCGCGGATCTTCGCGGTCGGGAAGATCAAGATCAACACCAGAGGTCGGAGCGGTGCTCGAAAGACCCCGGCGCCGCAATTCCTTGAAGATGCTCCCGAGAGACCCGACGACCTTCTTGATCATCTCGGCAGAACGGCCGGCCTCGCGGAGCTGATCGGCGAAGGCATTGACGGCAGGGACCGTCATTTCGGAAGCCTTCTTGGCGCCGATGAAGGGGACGATGTGAAGATTGACGTGCTCTTCGTAGCCCCGAATGGTTGTTGGCTCGAGACCCTTCTCGTTACAACGCTTGATCCAGAGCGCCGCCGCATCCTTCATGGTGGGGGAGATGCTGCCAGGGGTGTGCAGCCCGCGCACCATGTCGTGCTGAACCTCAACTAGCCAAGCCTCAGCATCGGACTTGCGATCGAACATCTTGAACCGGCGCTGACCGCCGCCATCGATATAGCCCGCCTGCCAACGGACGAGACCGGAGGGAAGGGTGCGCTTGCGAACCTTGGCCATGTTTAAATCCTCGAGCCAAAAATTTCTGGCGGATAGATGTACGAATGAATGCGATCAGCGATCGCCTTCCGATCTGCTTCGTTGCCGTCCCACTCGGGATTGCTCATGAGCTCAAACGAAATGCGCCTGATTAGATCGCGCGACGCTTCATTCTCCCCCATGAGGGCATCGATCACGTTGGCAGAAGCGGCGTACCGATCCAGGTCACGCTCTAAGCTCCTGAGCACAGCCGATTGTTCAGCCATCTGAACCTTAGCCTGCTCATTGAGCTCCTGGACTTCGGCCTTTGAGGCATTGAGATCCTTTCGGATCTGCTCAGCTACCTCTCGCTGGTCCTGAATGCGTTGCTCCCATTCCTGACGGAAGGCAGCCATTTTGCTCTCCGCTTCAAACGACTGAGCAAGTCGCGCCTCGATCTCCTCGCTGATCGAACGCCCAGTTGCAGCAGCGGCCTCTGACAGCCTTTCATGCATGTCGCCCCGGCTTCTGAACGTGAAGTTGCGACCCTTCTTTTCCGCCTCGGGCACGGATGGACGTCCCCTAGGCCGCTTTTCTCTAGTTTCTGTCACTGCTAGTCCCTCGACGTCATTTATTGCACTGAATATCACGTGCGACAAACCTTGACAAGGGGTGTCGCCGTATCATATTGCATTATTGCAAGTGATTTCATGTGCAAATAATACCCCGGTTCGTTCCGTGTCGAGGGGTCAACCAAACCGGAGCAATCGAATGAATGACGAGCTTAGGGCTCTCTTGTCGGCCCCAACTGCGGATGTCCCTGATGTCGGCAGGATCTGTTACGGCCTGAGCCGAAACGGCAGCTATGCCGCCGCCGGCCGTGGCGAAATTCCGACGATCAAGGTTGGAAGATTGTTGAAGGTGCCGACCGCGGCACTGCGCCGGCAACTCGGGCTGGAGGTCGCTTGATGGATAGCATCGCGGACGACCTCATCGAGGGTATCAAGCAGATCAGCCGCTTCACCGGCATCCCGGAGCGGCGCGCCTTTTATCTCGCGGAGAAGGGCGAATTGCCCGGCGTATTCAAACAGGGTGGCCGCTGGGTCGCTCTGAAGAGCGCAATTCGCGAAGGCTACCTCAAGCGCGCAACCGGCGCGGAGGTGGCTTGAAGCATGATCGAAAAAGAAAAGGCCCGCCTTTTGAGCGAGCCCCTTACGAAGTGTGTTGTCTTGGCGGACAGCAATACTTCTAAATCATCGTCCGACTTCGCGCAACTAGCTCGCTCCGTATTCGGGCGCGGCTACGTCGTCGAGCACGCATCGCTCGGCGAACGCTTCCGCAAGCGCGCTCCCTCGCGCATTCGAGCTTGGAGGGCGCCGGCATGAAGAACCCTATCGAGATGATCGATTGCCAGCTTCGACATATCCTCGCGCATCTCGTGCACACAGGATATTCAATCGCCAGCCTGAAGCAGGCTGAGCAGGATCTGCTCGGCGTATATCTGACCCTGCGCGATCACATTGAGGCATGTGAAGCGGAGGCGCACCCAGTTTCGGTTCAGATTGAAACGAAACCTCGCGGGTTGCTCGACGGCATCGGCAAGCCGAGTGGAGGCGCGGCATGATGCACGTCAAACCGGCGCAACTTGCGCCAGTTTCGCGCGATCATCTTATGGTCAGCGATCCTGAAATCCGCAAACAGCTCCAGCTTGCCGGCCTGCGCTTTATGTACAGCCGCGCTCAGTGGCTGGCTCATGAGCTGAAAGTGATGGGGCTGGCCGTAAAGAACGGCACCATGACGACCGCAGAGCTCGACTCCAAGCTGGAGGAGATGGGTGCGTTGGATTTGGTCTATCCCGAGCTGATGAGGGCCGAATGACAGACCAGTTTCCCTGCCCGATACCGCCCCTCGATCCGAAAGACCCGTTCCCGGATACTTGGCCTGGTGCGAAGCCTCCAGAGCAGCAAGAGCGGGACGAGCGCCGCGACCGTTTATCCTCGCTGAAGATACCTCATAGGGCAGCTCTGCGGCTTGAACCCCTTGAGAGCATCTTTCTCGAGGATGATTGCGCTAAGGCTCATATCATCAAGGGTATTTTTGCTTGGGGTGAAACATCGGCATGGATTGCCCCTCCCGGCGGTATGAAGTCGGCGCTTCTTGCATCTGCAGCAATGAGCATTGCGCTCAATCAACCGTGGTTCGGCCGAAGGCCGCCCGGCAACCCCGTGGGAGTGGTTTACTTCGCCCTTGAGCGCGCCGATCTGGTGAAGCGGCGGCTGATCGCTCACCGCCAGAAGCTGGGAATTCCGGAGAGCCAGCCAATCCCCGTTGTTGTGCACCCCGGTATGCTGGACATGATGAACCCGGCAACTGTGCCGTTGGTAGTGGAGGCGGTGCAGCGTGCGGAGGATTACTTTATCCGACTTTCGGATTGCAATTGCGCCGGGCTGCTGATCTTCGACACGTTCGCCAAGATGATTGCAGCCGGCGGCGGCGATGAAAACAGCGCGAAAGACCAGGGCAAAGTGTTCGCCAATCTCCAGCGCATCAAGGACGCGCTCGGAAACCCGCACGTTGCCCTTATTGGGCATACGGGTAAGGACGAGGCCAGAGGCGCACGCGGCTCCAACGCCCTGTATGGTGACGTTGACGTGCTGGTGACGATCTGCGGCGACACCATCAAGACTGCGACGGTTGACAAGGCAAACGACATACCTGACGGCCCGCTGTTCTCATTCGCGTCTGAGATAGTCGAGTTCGGCACCGACGACGACGGCGACCCGATCACGGTCAACATCGTGAGCGGCGACGAGGTGTCCGAAGTCCGGACATCTTCCAGCGAGCCCAAGCTCTCCACCAATCAACGCGTGATGTACCGGCTTCTGTCCGACGCCGGCCCGACCGGGCTGACCGTGGAGGCGTGGAACGAGCTCGCCAAGGAACAGGGCATCGCCACCAAGCAGCGCCACTATGAAGCTCGCATGGCCCTCAAGGACAAGGGCCTGGTACGAGAGTACGCCGGCACGTGGAGGGTCAATGGCTGAGCCTTTGGAGCATCTACTGGAGCGGGCCAAGCACTTGCCGCCCGTGCAGCGTCCTAAGCACACACAACCGCAACCGGTCTCCCCTCCGGCGCCGATCTATCGCGGCACGATGGGCAATCCAGATGGAATGAGGGTGCTGCGCATCATCGACGGCAAGTTATTCGAGGATGAACCGCTGGGGTGGGAGATTTACAGCGAGGGGCAGCCATTGCCGGTGTTGTTGGGGCACGGCGCCTATCATGGTGACTTCGCGGTGGCAAAGATCAAACAAACCGCCATCGGCCCGAGGTACGTCAGCGTTGTCCACCGGGGGCAGTATTTCGACAACTTCACCTATTGGCTCTACGCCATGTGTGGCGAACAAGATCCAGGCTTTACGCCCCGATGGGCTGAGCGCGAACACCTCAATGCGACTACATCCGCCGAGCCAGCATCAGTAACGGGTCAGGTAACGTCCGGTCACCCCCTTATAGGGGGGTGAACCGTGACGTGACCGCGTGACCATGACCAACCGTTACCGTGACGTGACCGTTACCGTGACCAACCGTTACCAAGGAAATAGGAGAAGACTGGCGTGAACAAACAGGCGGTAAGCACGAAGTGGAAGCCCGGACAGTCTGGCAACCCGCTGGGAAGGCCTCAGGGAGCGCGTGCGAAGTTTTCCGAGGCTGCGTGCGCCGATGCGCTCAAGGACTGGACAGCCAATGGCGCAGCCACGCTGGAGCGTGTGCGAGCCACTGATCCGTCAACGTACCTGCGGGTGTTGTTCAGCATCATCCCGAAAGACATTGCGGTCTCGATCGAGAACCGCACGGGACCGATGGACTCCGCCGAGATGCAGATGATGCGTCGGCTTGTGGCGTTGATCCAGGCAACCGCTGATGCGATCGATCCTGAAACCGTATTCGCCTGGCTCGAGGAGGATCTGAGAGCCCGCGTTGCCAAGCAAATTGACGGCTGACGGATACGAAATCCGATCGCTTGCGAGTCAAATCAAGGACTTAAACCCTCTATGTTACGGCTGTGTTGCAAACCACCTCATTTTTCGTAGCCAAACGTAGTCTGGCGGAGACGTTGTAAGACGCTGTTAGAGCGGTTGAGGGCGGCTCTCGCTACATTCTCGGCACAACTGATCCGACGAATGGAGCGACGACTTGGCCAAGGACTTCAAGACCCCGCACGCAGAGAACCAGGACGCTTGGGCGCGCATCAAGCCGTTCAAAGATCCGGTTAGCGGCAAGCAACTCAACACCATCGGTGACGGCAGGCCGCAGAGCCAGGTTAACCCGCGTCCAGTCGGCGCCGATTACGGCGGCGGTCTCAAGGACGGCTCTCGCGGCCCGAAGGATGTTGTCTGATGAGCGACAAGACCGGAGCCGACAAAGACCTATGGGACATGCTCAACCTGCTTCGCCGCAACGAGCTGGGCAGGCTGAGCCATGCTGAGATCGAGATCATGCTGGCCGATATGGCGGCGCTCGGCTGGCACATCGTCAAGAAACCAGCGTCGGCCTGACATGTGCCACCGTCCCAGGCCTGATCGCGCTGACCTTGGCGAGCTTGCAAGGCTTTTGCACGCCGACACTGCACTGTGTCAGGTCTCGAACATGCAACTCCGCGCCGCTCTCGAGCTGGCAGAGCAACGCGGCTGGAAGATCTCCAAGGAAACGACCGATGGCTGACATTGGGTGCAGGTACGACCGGGCAGACCTCCTGAAGGCGCTTGCCGATCGCAAGGGTATGCGACCCGCTGATCTGTTTCGCTCGCTGTGTGACGCTGCCTTGGCCGCAGAGGGCTTTCCCATTGCTGACCGGCAGTATTGTTTGGTGCGCGATGGCGAGTTGATCTCGACCAGCTTCAAGCCCACCAAGGACCGTGATGGCGGCGAGTGGCTGCCGATTGAGAACGAGGACAACGCCCCGTTTGACCCCGCGCTGCATTGGCGTCTGAAGCCGCTGCCCCTTCGCCTCGACGGTGACCGGGTTGTCCGGGTTTATCCGGTGGTGCCGAAGTCGATGGAGCACGCATGACCGGCATTGCATGGTGGTCGCAGACTGCTGCGGCGAATGCCAGCTCGGATAGCACGGTCGGGTGGGCCGAAGGTCAGGCGCCCAGCACGATCAACGACAGTGCACGCGCGATGATGGCCTCTACGGCCAAGTGGCGTGACGACATTTCAGGTGCGATTGTCACGGCTGGCACCAGCACCGCCTATACCGTAGCGAGCAACCAGAATTTCGACAGCCTGTCCCGGCTCTCCAATCAGATGATCGCATTCACGCCGCACACAACCAACGGCGCAACCGTTACGCTAAACGTGGACAGCCTTGGAGCGAAGCCCTTGCGTTCGGCCCCATCTGTTGAGTTGCCGGCCGGGACGCTTGTCCAGGGCACGCCTTACGTTGCGGTCTATAACAACAGTGACGGCGCGTTCTATCTTCAGGGCTTTTTTGCAAACCCGTATTCGATCCCGATCGGCGGATTTCTCGACTATGGCGGTACGACCGCTCCGAACAGCTCGTTCGTGCTGGCCTATGGTCAAGCGATCTCGCGCACGACCTATTCAACTCTGTTTTCGCTTTTCAGCACGACTTACGGCAACGGTGACGGATCGACGACCTTCAACGTTCCGGATCTCCGTGGGCGCGTTATCGCTGGCAAAGACGATATGGGCGGGAGCGCTGCGTCTCGTATTACCTCGGCTGTCTTCAGCCCTGGCGGCACGAGCCTCGGCGCGGTCGGCGGCGCGCAGTCTGGAACCATCGGCACATCAAACCTTCCTCCGTATACGCCAAGTGGCTCTGTCACGAGTACACTCGTCAACGGTGGCAATACTTTTTACGGCTTCATTCAGCCCGGAAATAATGTCCAAGTCGGTGGTACGGGGACAGGTGGTGCGGCAACAGTTGCGACTTCCTTGCTCAGCGTAACGTCTTCCTTCACAGGAACCGCGCAGGGTGGCACAAGCGCAGCCTTTTCGGTCACGCAGCCAACCATTGTTTTGAACAAGCTGCTTCGCATTGTCTAAGGATCAATCGAATGTCTGAAGTCGAACAGTCACGCGACGACGCCGGCCGCTTTGAGGGCGGTAGCGAACAGCTTTTCGGTCGCGAAGCCGAACTTGTTTCCGCCGGCTACACCGTCAGGAAAGACGACGCCCCTTCGGACGAGATCGGCAGCGACGAAACATCGCTGCGGGAAGCGGCTGACACGCTTGCGGCCACCGAAGATGAAAGCCTGCCTGTCATGGAGCTCCTGGAGGCCCAGGGCAAGCTCGATCCTAACGAAGCGCTTACGGCCGAACAGGCATCGGATGATTTCACCGCTGCGGCCTCCGATATTGCCAGCTACGTCGAGGGCGCGGATCTTTCCAAATTCGCCGAAGAGGTCGATCAAGCGCGACTGAAGCAGTTCAAGGCCGACCCTAAGAGCGCAGCGAAGTTTGGTTTCGACGAAAACGATGTTCGCTCGTTGGAAGCAAAGCAAGTCGGCGAGCAGCAGCAAGCGCAGCAGCCGATCCAGCAATCCGCCGAAACTGCTCCGAACGTCGAAGGCCTCGATCCTGAGGTCGCGAAGGCCATGCAGCATCCCCAGGTGCGTCAGGCCATCGAGGACGAACTTGGCAAGGCTGATGCTGCCAAACAGCAGTATGCGCAGGCGCTGACGGCTGCGACCCAATTCGCTCAAGCGAACCTGATTGATCACCTCCCAGAGCTGGCGGAAATCCCGGTCGATCGATGGGCGGAAGCGATCTCGATTCTCAACCAGGCCGACCCGCAGCGCGTTCAGCGAGCGATGGGTGTGCTTCAGCGTGTTGATACATTGCAGCGGACCAGCGCTGAATGGCAGCAGCGGCAGGCTATCGAGCAGCAGCAGCAGTTTCAGGCTCGCTATCAGGAATACAACAGGCAGGCTGATGAAGTCCTGGGGCCGATGACGCACGCGGAAAAGTCCGCGATGGCGGAGGAACTCGTCAGCTACGTGGGCGAGCTTGGCGTCACTCGCGAGGCGCTGCTCCATGAGGCGAAGACCAATCTGGCGCTGCATCACCCCGCGTTTCAGCGGATGGCGGCTGATGCGTTGCGATATCGCGCCATCAAAAACGCTCCGAAGGCCGTCGTGCGGGCCGACCTGCCGCCTGTTCAGAAGCCTGGTTATGCCGGCGCCGTGCGCAATACGGGGAAGAGTAGCACGCTTGCGGCGCTGGAAAAGCAGTTTGCAGCAGCAACGGGCGATCGGCAGCTTCGCATCGCGGCTGAGATCTTGGGACTGAGGGAGTGATCAGATGGAAGACAAACGAACCCTGCTAGAGCGCGCGAAGTTCCTTTCGGAGAACTACGCGGGGCAGCCAATCGGTGATGACGATTTCGCGAACGGCTTCATCCTCCACAATCGGGAGAACCGCGTGGCAATCCTCGACGTGCTGCATGCTGAAGACAGCAATGGCGGCGAAATCGCGTTTGAGGACATGCGCAAGGCCGCAGAGCGGGCCGAGCTGATCGGCCGCCTCAAGGACACGCATCAGAAGCTATTGAAGGCTGGCCGGTGACGAGCCCCGTTCTGGAGGCACTACTGCTTGCCAAGGTGGACGATATGATCGTGCCGCCGCATTCGTGGGGCAAGCAAGAAAAGCTGATGTTTTTGCAGCTTCCGCATGCCCTGCGGCTCTATTATTCCGAGCGGGAGAAGGAGCGGGATCGAAGGGTCTTGCGGGCGATGAACGAGGCGGCTGATGCGCGCAAGCGTGTGGCTGAAGTGCAAGCCGAGTTGGATGTCTGCAAAGCGAAACTAACGATCTTAGAGGAAAAGAATGCTGAGGCCAAAGATGTTGCCGCTTGACGATCGGATCAAGCAGATCCGCGAGGAGTGCAACGCGGTCATCGACAAGCACGCCGCCGAGATTGCAGCCGAAACCGGTAACGTGGTCCCGGTGCCGTCGATCCGCCGTGACATCGAGCTTCGCGCCCGTGGCTGCCCGTGTGCGCAAGCCATGTACGTCCTCCATGGCGAGAAGGCGGCCGAGCATTTGGAACGCGCATGATGGGATTGCTGGACGGCATAAACGATCCCGAAGTGCGGGCAATCGTGGCGGAGCGGCGTCGCATTGCCGAACGTGTTGCCGAGCAGATGGGCGTTTCGGTGCGAGAAGCTTGTCTGGCGCTCATCGATTTCGAAACCAACTTGTCGCACGAAGGCCACGAGCTGCACTGATGAAAGCGGTCTTCCCTAAACAGGTCGAGCTTGCCCGCGTCGCCAACCACTTCGGCTCAGATGAAGGGCGCAATGGGCGGTTTCTCATCCAGGGGCCATGCGGCTGCACGTTGCGAGTTATTTCCTACGACGGCGAGGAAAGCGGCTGGGAACAGGTCTCTGTTGCCACGGAGCGCCGCCGGTCGCCGAATTGGCTGGAGATGTGTTTCATCAAGGATCTGTTCTGGGATGAAGAGGAATGCGTGGTGCAGTACCACCCGCCGCTCTCTCAGTATGTCAAGATGCACCGCTATTGCCTACATCTCTGGAAGCCCAAGCACGCCGTGATGCCGGCGCCCCCTGCGGGCTTGGTCGGAATTGTTGGCGTCGGGCCTGAAGAGGCGAAGCCGTGGGTAGACGCGATGGTCGCTGATTATTTTGCGAGGGCGTCTCAGTGACACACTGGACGGACTCGATCAGCGGCGCCCTCGATCATGTCGAGCGACTCGATGGCGACCTCGAGTATTTCGCCGAGCAGCATCTAAAGATCCGCCCCAAAGCTGGCGGCATTGTCCCGTTCAAGTTCAACCCGGTTCAACGGAAGCTGCATGCAATCATCGAGGAGCAGCGCGCCAAGACCGGTATGGTCCGCATTGTAGTGCTCAAAGCCCGTCAGGAAGGCGTCAGTACCTACGTTGCCGGACGCTACTATCACAAGACCATTCGCAATCCGGGTTTCCTGACGGCTATTGTGGCCCATGAGAAGCCGGCCGTCCGCAACCTGTTTGGCCTGGTCAAGCGCATGCATGACCTGATGCCAGAGGATATGCGGCCCGTAACGGGCGCCTCGAATGCCGAGGAACTGAAATTCAGCAGCATCGATAGCGGCTATTTGGTCTCGGTCGCGACCGAGGACGGCGCCGGTCGATCGTCAACCGCACAGGCGCTCCACGCCTCCGAGGCGGCCTTCTGGGTGAACCTGAAGGAACAGCTTGCGGCGTTGATGGAGACCGTGCCGGATCTGCCAGACACTGAGATCATCGTGGAAACGACCGGCAACCAGTTCGGTGATGAGTTTCACCAGTTCTGGTGCAAGGCCCTGGCCGGCGAAAACAGCTTCCTCGCGGTCTTCCTGCCTTGGTCGGAAGATCCGACCTACCGGAAAACCGTCCCCGACGATTTCGCAATGACGGCGGAGGAAAAGCGGCTTGCCGAGCTCCACAACCTCGACGCCGAGCAGATCTATTGGCGCCGCTGCAAGATCGCGGACAAGGGCGACATCAACTATTTCAAACGCGAGTATCCGCTGACGCCCGATGAGGCCTTCTTGGCCTCCAGCTTTGACAGCTTCATTCCGCATGATCTGGTGCTGCGGGCTCGCAAGAACGAGCACAAGGGAACGGGACCGCTGATCATTGGCGTCGATCCTGCCCGGTTCGGCGCTGACAGCACGGCCATCGCCTGGCGTCGCGGCAGCGGTATCGAGAAGGTGGAGAAGCGGCACGGCCTGGACACCATGCAGGTCGCCGGCTGGGTGGCAAAGATCATCAGGGAGGAAGAGCCGGCCAAGGTGAATATCGATGTGGGCGGGCTCGGCGCCGGCATCTATGACCGCCTCGTGGAGCAAGGCTATGGTGGCTCATTCGGCAGCGGCAAGCTGAACGCGATCAACTTCGGCTCAAAGCCGATCGAGCCCCCGTCTTTGGACGACACCGGAAAGGCCTCTGGCGGCCCCGCCAACCGCCGGGCTGAGATGTGGTCGCACCTGAAATCAGCCCTGGAAGGCCCCGGCTTCTCGCTGCCGGACAGCGACAGCTTGCAAACCGACATTTGCGGCCCTGGCTACCGGTATATGAGCGACGGCCGACTGGTGCTCGAGAGCAAGGACGAGATGAAGAAACGGGGAATGCCGAGCCCTGACGAGGGAGATGCGGTGGCGCTGTGCTTCAGCGAGCCTGGAGGGGCGCCCGTGGTGGTGAATACCAACTTCAACCGGGTGATTGAGTACTCGGATGTGGGCTGGCGGTGATGATTGATCGTTTGCTGGGGCCTGCCAGATGGGCGAGCGGCTACGCTGCGTCAGCTACTCTACGACGCTCCTCCAAGAACGCGCTCCTTGCACGTTCATCGGTCCAATTCACGACAGAGGACTCGCTTCCAAGAACCTTCTTCGCATAATCGATAGCATCAGAGGCGTTTTCGAGCGGCGGTCTAACCAAAGAATAGGCTACCGCGTCGTGCTCGGCTGCTCGAATGTCGGAAAACATGTAGCCTAGCAGGCCTGCACGTTCTTTGATCTTGGTCGGACGCGATCCGTTGAGATCGATATGATCAAACACGTAGAGCTTACCGTTGCGCTGTGAAAAAGCGGGCGTGTGCGTCACATGCTGACCAGACACTGGCCTTTCTTTCACGATCGGGTGCCTAGTGAATAATTCGCGGTCGTTGGCTAGCAATTGCAGCTGATCGAGCGTGGCCGTGATCTCAGAAGCCAAGGCGACGTTCCCGTCTTCATCCGAACCCCACTGATACGCTTCCAGTACGCCGCCTCCTACCACTAAATTGAAGATGAACGTGCAGATCTCGTCTGCTGAATCACCTTCCGTCTCGTGGATCTCCCCCCCGTGTTCAACGAAATAGTTCGCTGTCTTAGCCTTTGCGAGTGACTCTATGCCCGACAGCATTTCGCGGCGCCAGTACGTACGCCATTGTGTGTATACATTGGGAAAAGCAAACTTATTTCCAAGCCGCCGAGCATCCAGCGTTCCGTCTTCTCGTTCTCCGATAAAACGAGCAACGTGTCTGCCGCCGTGCTCAACGAAAACCCCCACGTTCCGGGGTTCGTTTCGCATGGGATCCTCGACGTATTTTGCTATCCAATATTTTGTCATTGTGCCGGTGCCTTCGGAAAGCTTGCCATGTTCGCGCTGAAAAGCTGACCGAGATTGTCTCGCCTGGTTTTCATAAATGCTGATATAGCGTCTTTTTTCTCGAATGGAATCCCGCAGCTGCACGCAGCTTCTATGGTGCCTTCGATGAAGTAATCAGGAATTTGTTTCAGTCGTTCCAGCCATGTAGCAAGACCGGCTTTCGTATCGATTTCTCCGGCCAAGCAGTGGCCTCCAAGTGCCAAACTACCACTTCGTGCCGCTAGCGTCTGATCAATATCGCCCCCTGGCGTTAGGAAAGCATGACTGTGATCAAAGATCTGTACGCGGTTAGTGGTAGCATCATGCGCAATATTTTGGTTGTGCCGGTCACCGTTCATCACGAATGCGTCGAAAACGATGATGCCCCAGGCCAGTTCCGGAAAGCTCTGGACGATGGCAGCTGGCGAAACTGGGGGGAGTGCCTGTCCCGCTAAATTGAAGTCCAGAGAGAAGAAATATGTGGTGTTTCCGCTCTCCATGAGAGCACCTGGTGGACAGGGTAGCAGCAACGCTCTGGCAATGCTGGAGCACACCAACTCGTTCGCAACGATGTACGGCTGATTTGGCAGTGCTGCTTTCCCGACGCCGGCAATGCTTACGAAAACCGGGGCGGTTGCCGTGTTTGCGATTTGAGGCCCGACGGCGAGCACTCTGTATTTAGCGGCCGGCATCGTTCCCCCACCTGTTGATGCGATGATGGCGGGAGAGACGCGATTCCGCAACTGCTACGGGTAGAAATAGGCCGAGCCCCTTTGGGGTGCTCATTGAAAAATAACCAAATCAGGTGCAGGTTGTCCGTGGGTGTGAGAACCCGGACCGAAATAGGCTGGCCGTCGATTGGCGTCGATGGCTGCCGAAAGCGCAACAGCCTTGGCGGGCTGTCTAGGCGCTATGGAGCGCCTTGGCGGGCGCGCCGTTCTGGCTTTATGCCGGGGGCGTTGCGCCATGTCCAGAGCCGCGAGGCTTAAAAGCGCGACGACCTGTCTTTCGGCAGGTTCTCACCCCCCGGCTGCCCGGTCCGTTTCCGGGTATCGGCTGTGAGAAGCCAAACCGAAAGCGCCAACCCCATGACCATCGAAAGACCCATGTTCCCGCCCCGTGGCGAGTCCGCTGGTGCGGTCTACGTGAAGACCGACATTCCCCCCGAGCAGATCTTCCAGGCCATCGGCAGACTCCGCAAGGAGGCCAGAGACGAGATTGACCGGCTTATCCGGTTTCTCGACTCTACCGAGAACCACATGGAGCTCGAGCCCGAGGACGAGGGCGACGACAGCGAGCTGGAGGACGATGACCCGGCAGAGGATGACGGTCTAGCAGAGCCATCCCTTGGCAGCGTTGATCCGTCGATGGCGGGCGGCGATCAGACCCATTGGGCTGCTGGCGGCCGAAGGGACCTTGAGAGCGATCCTGCGGAAAGCGGCATAGGCGACCATGACGGCTTGCTGGAGCAGGTCGGCTGGCAAGACTGGCAACACACGGTGATGGCATGAAAGTAGAGAGCTGGCACCGCCGCCATGCCGTGATGTTGGCAAGCCAACTTCCGGAAAAGACCGAAGACGCCCTAGCCGTGCTACGGCTGGCAACTCAGCTCGTGACGGACTTCCTGGCTGAAGGCGAGCCAATGCAGAAGCCGGCGCCGGTAGTAGCGCTGATCGGGGGCAACGAATGCGCCTGATCTGTCTCTTGCTCACGCTCTATCGGCTACGGCTCGCACGATGGCGACTAGAGCGCCGCCGCTGACGACACAAAGGCCCGCTGGTTCACGCTGGCGGGCCTCAGCTCGGGTGGCACCGGATCACTGAAGGTCGCAGTGCAGCGCTAATAGCGCCCGCACGCTATAGCCACTTCGCGTCGTTGCATGCAGGCGCCAAAACCATTCGGACCCCAATTTTCGGCGCATTGCTGACGCCACTGGCCACAACTCATAGTGCCGCCTTCATATCTGTTGTAGGCACCGCGGTAGCGCCCCCGGTGATAACCATCGTACCGATCGCGACCGACATAAACGCCACCAGGGCCAATCTCAAAACTCTGCGCCTGGGCCGTAGAGATGTCGCCCGCAGTGAGGGCTACTAACGCGGCAAATGCCAGAATGTATCTCTTCACAAGCAGCCTCCTCTCGGGAATTACTGGAAATAAACAGTCAAGGTCGTGATCTTGTTCCGCTCATTTCCTCTAGTGCAGGTGTTTTATGCCGGCTTACTACGGCGCGGCCGGCTACGCTGGCGGGCCTATCACGTCGTATTCGAACGCCACGCCCTCGGGATCGTTTTCCTCGAACCAGATCTCTGCGGCCTCGACCGTGGCGAAGACCTTGATGTGATCGACGTCGCCGACCTGCTTGGCGGTGTTCACATAGACGAAGACGGTCATTGATCCCTCTTCAGCTTGCGCCGACCCCAATGTGGTTCTTTGCCCTTGGGGTTTAACTCCGGGACATAGTGACGGTTCAGCGCTCGCACGACACCGATGCGGGCAAGCATCGTCGGGCCGCCGCGCTCGACCACCAGGAGCAAAGCCTCCATCGCGGCCCGCCACTCTGCCGCATCGTGCTCCTTCTTCGGCAGCGCGGCGATGTACTCGCCTGCGTCACGCAACGTCGCCAGCGAGCGGCCGGTCACCTCGATCGGCTCCTCGAAAGGCCGCCCCCAGCCCTTGCTCATCTCGTGTTTCGATACCCCATCACCGCCATCTGCGGCTTGCCGCGCTCGAAGTCGGGCCGAACGTCAGCACCGCGATATCCGCAAGCCTGGCAGACGAAGCGCGGCTCGAGATCCGACAGCCGCATACTGTCATGCCACCGATCAGCGTCCAAGGCGACGTGATGCCCGCAGTGGCAGTAGACCAGGACGCCGCGCAGGCCCATTTCGCGCATCTCGCCGAAGGTGATCTTGAGCGGCCGGCCGTCGGCGTGCGTTGGCGTGTGGCGGCGGACAGGGCGAGGCATGCAGCCATCGAAGCGCGCGGCCGGCAAGAGTCAAATTGTCGATTCCTAGCGGCTCGGAACGAGCTCGAGCTACAGCCCGTCGTGGGTGTGGAGAACCCAGCTATTCGATTCCGGTATCGTACTGCTGCGCCTTCATGATGATCGCTAGCAGGGCGAGCAGCGCAGTCGCGAGCAGCACGAGAACTCCACCCGTGATCCAAAGGCAGATCATGATCTGCCTCCGGTGAACATATCGCGAAAGCCGGTGTTGCGGCCGTGTTGCGCGGAGTGACTTGTAGTGTCTGGTAACGCGTTGAATTTGCTGTCAGCGCCAAGGAACGCCGCGCAACACGGTTTGACCGATAGAACGAAGCCGATACTTGGCCAAGTTGTTGATTTGAGGAATGAAAGGCTGGCGATCCCGGCAGGAATCGAACCTGCAACCCTCAGAGTAGAAATCTGATGCTCTATCCAGTTGAGCTACGGGACCGTTCCGGCCAGCCCGGTTTGGGGGCCGGCTGTTCATATATCATGGCAATATGAAAAATCTGGTCTTTCGCCAAGCCTGAACCGAACCGTTTTCCTCAATGCAGCGACAAACCGGAACGGCGGAGTGTCAGGGTGCCGGGTTGAGCGGCAGCGGACTGGACGACGGATTACGTCGCCGGCAACGCTGGCCAGCTTCCGGGACACGGTCGCCGGTCGACTGTTTCAGGTGTTGCCTGCGCCTCAGGACGGCGTGCGCGGCGGTATCTCGATCGGTCTCCTTTGGGCGTGCCTTGCCATGGCGAATGCGACGTTTTGCACCTTTGGTTCCATCGCCATGAGTCCGTCACCTTTCCGCACACATTATCGCCGCCGCGGCGCTCGTCCGCGATTTCCGGGAGTCCTTTCATGATTGGTCTGGTTCGCGCCGTCGCTCTCTGCGCCGTGCTGGCGTTTGGCCTTTGCGCTGCGCAGGCAGCAGACAAGGCATTCAAGCGTGACGATCTCGCCGATTCCGCGATCAAGCTCGAGGCGCAGATCAAGAGTGAAGCGGGGGCGGTCGCCAAGACCAACGCGACGCTGAAGACCGACGCCGACGCCGCATTCAGGCGCAACGATTACCGCACCGGGCTCTCGGTCCTCGGCCAGATTGCCGCCACCACGCCTGATGACGCCGGCAACTGGCTGCGGCTTGCAAAGGTCATCTTCCAGATCACGCCGAAGAGTTCGAGCGAGCAGACGTTCCTCTGGGAGCGCGCCTCGACCGCCGCCTACATCGCCTACATGCGCGCCGGCAATCAGGGTGAGGAAGCCGATGCGCTCGCCGTGCTCGGCAGGTCGCTCGCCGAACGGCACCTGTTTCGCCCAGCGCTCGACGCATTGCGGCTGTCGCTGGACATGCGCGAGGTCGCCGATGTCCGCGGCCAATATGAAAAGCTGCGCGACGAGCACGGCTTCCGCTTGCTCGATTATACCGTGGACTCGGATTCGGCGAGCCCGCGCGCCTGCTTCCAGTTCTCGGAAGAACTCGCCAAGCGCACCGATTTCGCGCCGTTTCTGGCGCTCGCAGGTCAGGACAAGCCGGCGCTGTCGGCCGAGGGCAAGCAGCTCTGCGTTGACGGGCTGAAGCATGGCGAGCGCTACAACATCAATCTGCGCGCCGGCCTGCCATCGACCGTCAAGGAAGGCCTGCCGAAATCGGCCGAATTCAACATCTATGTGCGCGACCGCAAGCCGTTCGTGCGCTTCACCAGCCGCGCCTATGTGCTGCCGCGCACCGGCCAGCGCGGCATTCCCGTGGTCAGCGTCAACACGCCTGCCGTGAACATTAATGTTTTCCGGATCGGCGATCGCAACCTGATCAACACGGTGGTCGACAGCGACTTCCAGAAGACGTTGTCGAAGTACCAGCTCGGCGATCTCGGTGACGAGCGCGGCGTCAAGGTCTGGTCCGGCGAGCTTGCGACCGCGATGACGCTGAACCAGGACGTCACCACCGCATTCCCGGTCGACGAGGCGCTGGGTGAGCTGCAGCCCGGCGTCTATGTGATGACGGCGGCGGCCAAGGGTCCGGGCAGCGACGATGATTATCAGCTCGCCACCCAATGGTTCATCGTGTCCGATCTCGGCGTCGCGGCCTACTCAGGCAATGACGGCATCCATGTCTTCGTCAATTCGCTGGCCTCGACTGATCCGGTCGGCAAAGCCGAGGTGCGGCTGGTCGCCCGCAACAACGAGATTTTGGCGACGCGCAAGACCGATGATGCCGGTCACGTACTGTTCGAGGCGGGCCTCGCGCGGGGCGAGGGCGGCCTGTCGCCGGCGATGTTGACGGTGACAGGCGAGAAGGCGGACTACGCCTTCCTGAGCCTGAAGACCTCGGCCTTTGATCTGTCCGACCGCGGCGTTGCGGGCCGCGCCGTGCCTGCGGGCGCCGACGCCTTCGTCTACGCCGAGCGCGGCGTCTATCGCTCGAGCGAGACCGTCTATCTCACCGCGCTGCTGCGCGACGGGCAGGGCAATGCCGTCAACGGCGGACCGCTGACCCTGGTGATCGAGCGTCCCGATGGCGTCGAATTCCGCCGCGCCGTGCTGGCGGACCAAGGCGCCGGCGGCCGCACGCTTGCCGTGCCGCTCAATTCGGCCGTTCCGACCGGGACATGGCGGGTGCGCGCCTTCACCGATCCGAAGGGCTCGTCGGTCGGCGAGACCACCTTCATGGTCGAGGACTACGTGCCCGACAGGATCGAATTCGACTTGTCCGCCAAGGACAAGCTGATCAAAGCTAACGCTCCTGTGGAGCTTAAGGCGGACGGTCATTTCCTCTATGGCGCGCCGGCCTCCGGCCTCAGCCTCGAGGGCGACATGCTGATTGCGCCCGCGGCGGCTGGGCGGCCCGGCTTTGCCGGCTACCAGTTCGGCGTCGATGACGAGCAGACCACGTCGAACGAGCGCACACCATTGGAGAACCTGCCCGAGGCCGACGCCAATGGCGTTGCGACCTTCCCGGTGACGCTTGACAAGCAGCCGTCCTCGACGCGTCCGCAAGAGGCGCAGATCTTCATCCGCATGGTCGAGACCGGCGGCCGCGCCGTCGAGCGCAAACTGGTGCTGCCGGTCGCGCCGGCGACCGCGCTGATCGGCGTCAAGCCGCTGTTCGGCGACAAGAACGTCGCGGAAGGCGACAAGGCCGAGTTCGACGTCGTATTCGTCTCACCGGAAGGCAAGACGCTTCCCCGCGACGGCCTGCGCTACGAGCTCCTGAAGATGGAGTCGCGCTATCAGTGGTACCGCCAGAACAATTACTGGGAGTACGAGCCGGTCAAGTCGACCTCGCGCGTCGCCGATGGTGACGTGACGATTGCGGCAGACAAGCCGACCCGCATCTCGCTGGCGCCACGCCCCGGCCGCTACCGGCTGGACGTCAAGTCGAATGACGCTGACGGCCCGGTGACCTCGGTGCAGTTCGACGTCGGCTGGTATTCCGATGGCAGCGCCGACACGCCTGATTTGCTGGAGACCTCGATCGACAAACCGCAATACGCGTCCGGCGACACCATGACCGTGTCGGTCAACGTCCGCTCCGCCGGCAAGCTCACCGTCAACGTGGTCGGCGACCGCCTGCTGACGACGCAGACCGTCGACGTCAAGGAAGGCACCGCGCAGGTCAAGCTCCCGGTCGGCAAGGATTGGGGCACCGGTGCCTATGTTGTGGCAACGCTGCGCCGTCCGCTCGATGCGGCTGCGCAGCGTATGCCGGGCCGCGCGATCGGCCTGAAATGGTTCGGGATCGACAAGCAGGCCCGCACGCTTGCTGTGAAGCTGTCGCCGCCGGATCTAATCCGGCCGAATTCGATGCTGAAGATCCCCGTCAAGCTCGACGGGCTCAACCCCGGCGAAGACGCCAAGATCGTCATCGCCGCGGTCGACGTCGGCATTCTCAACCTCACCAATTACAAGCCGCCGGCGCCGGATGATTATTATCTCGGCCAGCGCCAGTTGACTGCGGAGATCCGTGATCTCTATGGGCAGCTGATCGACGGCATGTCCGGCACGCGCGGCCAGATCAAATCCGGCGGCGACGCAGGTGCGGCTGAACTGCAGGGCTCACCGCCCGCGCAGAAGCCGCTGGCGCTCTATTCCGGCATCGTCACCGTCGGCGCCGACGGCACCGCGGAAGTCAGCTTCGACATTCCGGAGTTCGCCGGCACCGCGCGCGTCATGGCGGTGGCGTGGACCGCGACCAAGCTCGGCCGCGCCAACACCGATGTCGTGATCCGCGACCCCGTGGTGCTGACCACGACCTTGCCGCGCTTCCTGCTCAATGGCGACCACGGCACTGTCAATCTCGAGATCGACAATGTCGAAGGCCAGGCCGGCGATTACGTCATCAACGTCAAGACCGGCGGCCCGGTGAAGATGACCGGTAACCCCGCAACCACCGTCAAGCTCGCCGCCAAGCAGCGCAATTCGTTCGCGCTGGCGGTCGATGCGACCGCGGCCGGGCAGGCGACGCTCGATGTCGACATCAAGGGGCCGAATGGCCTCACGCTCGCGCGCCACTACGCGCTCGACGTCAAGGCGGCGACGCAAGTGCTGGCGCGGCGTTCGATCCGGACGCTGGCGAAGGGCGAGAGCCTGACGCTGACCTCGGACATGTTCTCCGACCTGGTGCCGGGCACCGGCAGCGTCTCGGTCTCGGCGAGCCTGTCCACCGCGCTCGATGCGGCGACCATCCTGAAAGCGCTCGACCGCTATCCCTATGGCTGCTCGGAGCAGATCACGAGCCGCGCGATGCCGTTGCTCTACGTCAACGACCTCGCGGCCGGCGCACATCTGGCCATGGATACCGAGGTCGATCAGCGCATCCGCGACGCCATCGAGCGGCTGCTGGCGCGCCAGGGCTCCAACGGCTCGTTCGGCCTGTGGTCGGCCGGCGGCGATGACGCCTGGCTCGATGCGTACGTGACCGACTTCCTCACCCGCGCCCGCGAAAAGGGCTTTGTGGTGCCTGATGTCCTGTTCAAGAATGCGCTTGATCGCATCAGAAACTCCGTCGTCAACGGCAACGAGCCGGAGAAGGACGGCGGCCGCGATCTCGCCTACGGCCTCTACGTGCTCGCCCGCAACGGCGCTGCTCCCATCGGCGACCTCCGCTATCTCGCCGACACCAAGCTGAACAATCTGGCGACGCCGATCGCCAAGTCTCAGCTCGCGGCGGCGCTCGCCTTGGTTGGCGACCGCAACCGCGCCGAGCGGGTCTATGGTGCAGCGCTCGACAGCCTCGCGCCAAAGCCGGTGCTGGAGTTCGGCCGCAGCGATTACGGCTCGCAACTCCGTGATGCCGCCGCGCTGGTCTCGCTCGCCAGCGAAGGCAATGCGCCGAAGGCGACGCTGACGCAGGCTGTTGCGCGGGTCGAGACCGCGCGCGGGCTGACGCCCTACACCTCCACGCAGGAGAATGCGTGGTTGGTGCTGGCGGCGCGCGCGCTGGCCAAGGAAAACCTCTCAATCGAGGTCGACGGTCAGCCGATCAAGACTGCGCTCTACCGCAGCTACAAGGCCGAGATGCTGAGCGGCAAGCCGCTGAAGATCACCAACACCGGCGATGCGCCGGTGCAGGCGGTGATCTCGGTCTCCGGCTCGCCGGTGACGCCGGAGCCGGCCGCGTCGAACGGCTTCAAGATCGAGCGGAACTACTTCACGCTTGACGGCAAGCCGGCCGACATCAGCAAGGTCAAGCAGAACGATCGCTTTGCCGTGGTGTTGAAGATTACGGAAGCCAAGCCCGAATACGGCCACATCATGGTGTCCGACTATCTGCCGGCGGGTCTCGAGATCGACAACCCGAAGCTGGTCTCGTCGGGCGACAGCGGCACGCTGGACTGGATCGAGGATGGTGAGGAGCCTGAAGACACCGAATTCCGCGACGACCGCTTCACCGCGGCCGTCGACCGGGCCTCGGACTCCAAGGCAGTCTTCACCGTCGCCTATGTCGTGCGCGTGGTCTCACCAGGCAAATACGTATTGCCGCAGGCCTATGTCGAGGACATGTACAACCCCTCGCGTTACGGCCGCACCGGAACGGGTACAGTCGAGGTGCGGGCGGCGAAGTGAGTAGTGAGATGAGCGAGGCTGATCGCGTTTCTCGTCATTCCGGGGCGGTGCGCAGCACCGAACTAAGGCGCGCGATTGCGCGCCTGAGAATCTCGAGGTTCCGGGTCTGGTCCTTCGGACCATCCCGGAACGACGGCCGAGCCGTAGGGCACGGCCGTCGTCTCTTCTCGATCGCCGCGCTCGCCTTCATCCTCGCCCTCATCGGCTTCGTCGGCTGGGTCTATTCCCTCGGCCCGCTGCCGCTCGACGAAGCGCGCCGCGTCTCGACCACCGTTGTCGATCGCAACGGCAAGCTGTTGCGCGCCTATGCGATGGCGGACGGGCGGTGGCGCCTGCCCGTCGATGCCAAGGCCAATGTCGATCCGACTTACCTGAAGCTGCTGTTCGCCTATGAAGACCAGCGCTTCTATGCCCATGACGGCATCGATCCGCTGGCGCTGGGCCGGGCTGCGGTGCAGCTGACCACGCGCGGCCACATCGTGTCGGGCGGCTCGACCATCTCGATGCAGCTGGCGCGGCTGATGGAGCCGCGGCGGCAGCGCTCGCTCTATGCAAAGCTGCACCAGATCGTCCGCGCGATCGAGCTGGAGCGGACGATGAGCAAGGACGAGATCCTCGACCTCTACCTCGCGCTTGCGCCCTATGGCGGCAATCTCGAAGGCATCCGTGCCGCATCGATCGCCTATCTCGGCAAGGAGCCGAAGCGGCTGTCGCTGGCGGAAGCTGCGCTGCTGGTGGCGCTGCCGCAATCGCCGGAAACACGTCGTCTCGACCGTTTTCCGGAAGCCGCGCGCATCGCGCGGGATCGCGTGCTCGACCGCATGGTCGAAGAGCATGTGGTCGGCATCGACGATGCCAAGCAGGCCAAGGCCGTGCCCGTGCCAACGCTGCGCAAGCCGATGCCGATCCTGGCGCCGCACGCCTCCGACAGCGCGCTGGCAACGGTCAAGGATGCGCCGGTTATCAAGCTGACGCTGGACTCAAATCTGCAGAAGGTGCTGGAGCCGCTGGCGCGCGACCGCGCCGTTGCGCTGGGACCGAACATCTCGGTCGGCATCATCGTGGTCGACAATGAGAGCGGCGACGTGCTCGCGCGTGTCGGTTCAGCGGATTATTTCGACGAGAGTCGGGCAGGGCAGGTCGACATGACCCGCGCCATCCGCTCGCCGGGCTCGACGCTGAAACCCTTCATCTACGGTCTCGCCTTTGAAGACGGCTTTGTTCATCCGGATAGCCTGATCGACGACCGCCCGGTGCGCTTCGGCTCCTACGCGCCTGAAAATTTCGACATGACGTTCCAGGGCACGGTGCCGGTGAAGAAGGCGTTGCAACTCTCGTTGAACGTGCCAGCGATCGTGCTGCTCGACCGCGTCGGCTCGAGCCGGCTGGCCTCGCGGCTCCGCCAGGCCGGCGGCAATCTGGTTCTGCCCAAGGACGAGGCGCCGGGGCTCGCGATGGGCCTCGGCGGCGTTGGTGTCACGCTCCAGGATCTGGCGCAGCTTTATGCAGGGTTCGCCCGGCTCGGCACCACCAGGCCATTGCGCGAGATCATGGCCGCCACGGATGATCGCGAGGCGCTGCGGCTCTTGGACCCGGTGGCGGCCTGGCAGGTCGGCAATGTGCTGCTGGGAACCCCGCCGCCGGAGAACGCGGCTCATAACCGCATCGCCTTCAAGACAGGCACCTCCTATGGCTATCGCGATGCCTGGTCGGTCGGCTTCGATGGCCGCATGACCATCGGCGTCTGGGTCGGCCGCCCCGATGGCGCGCCGGTTCCCGGACTTATCGGCCGCGTTGCCGCCGCGCCCATCCTGTTCGATGCCTTCGCACGGACCGGAAAGACGCTGACCCCTCTGCCCAAGCCGCCGAAGGGCACCCTGCTTGCCAGCAACGCGAAGTTGCCATTGCCGCTGAAGCGGTTCCGCCCCGTGGGGGAACTCGTCCGGACCGGCGGCGAGCAGGCGCTCCACATCCAGTTCCCGCTCAACGGCTCCCGGATCGATGTGGATCGCTCAGGCGGCACTGACGCTGCTGCCATGCCCGTCAAGGTCGCCGGCGGGGTGCTGCCGATGACTGTCATGGTCAACGGTGCGGCGCGCGGCGAGATCGACGGACGCCGCCAGCGCCTGATCGATCCGCCCGGCCCGGGCTTTGCACGGCTGACGGTGATCGACGCCACGGGCGCCGCGGACACAGTCGTCATTCGAATTCAATGAGAGCGGCTCAAGCGGTTGTGGCGATGGCGGTTTCAGCGTAAGCGGAACCAATGGCCGAGACCTATCCGACTCCCCGATTTGGAGCGCCGCGAGAGCCGAAAACGCCCGTGAATCCGGGCAGTCGGCTCGTGCTGATGCTCGATGTCGTCACTGCCAGCCACGCCCGTGCGGTGGGCTTCCTGGTGCTGTGCGCGCTGCTGCTGTTCCTGCCGGGATTTTTCACCATCCCGCCCGTTGACCGCGATGAGGCACGGTTCGCGCAGGCCACCAAGCAGATGGTCGAAAGCCGCGACTATGTGGACATTCGCTTCCAGGAGGACGTTCGCTACAAGAAGCCGGTCGGCATCTACTGGTTGCAATCGGCGGCCGTCGAAGCGGCGACGGCGCTGAAGCTGCCCAAGGCCGAATTGCGCATCTGGGTCTATCGGCTGCCCTCGTTGATCGGGGCGATCGGCGCGGTGCTGATGACCTATTGGACGGCGCTGGGCTTCGTCACGCGGCGCGCGGCGGTGCTTGCCGCGCTCCTGTTGGCCGCCTCCGTTCTGCTCGGAGTCGAGGCGCGCCTGGCCAAGACCGACGCCGTGCTGCTGTTCTCGGTGGTCGCGGCAATGGGTGCGATGTCGCGCGCCTATCTGTCCTGGCAGCGCGCCGAGGACGAGACACATCCGCCCTGGAGCTGGCCCGCGATCTTCTGGACCGCGCTCGCGGCCGGCATCCTGATCAAGGGCCCGCTGATCCTGATGTTCGCCGGGCTCACCATCGTCGCGCTCGCGATCCAGGACCGCGATGCCTCCTGGCTGTGGCGCTTGCGCCCCGTTTGGGGCCTGATGTGGATGCTGGTGCTGGTGCTGCCCTGGTTCGTCGCGATCTTCTGGCGCGCCGGCGATGCGTTTTTTGCGGACTCGGTCGGCGGCGACATGCTGAGCAAGATCGGCGCGCAGGAATCCCATGGCGCGCCGCCCGGCGTCTATTTGGCGCTGTTCTGGATTACCTTCTGGCCCGGTGCGCCGCTCGCGGCGATGGCGGCGCCGGCCGTGTGGCGGGCGCGGCGTGAGCCCGGCGCGCAATTCTTGCTGGCCTGGCTGGTCCCGTCCTGGATCGTATTCGAGGCCGTGCTGACCAAGTTGCCGCATTACGTGCTGCCGCTCTATCCCGCGATTGCGATCCTCACCGTCGGCGCGCTGGAGCGGAACGTGCTGTCGCGCTCCTGGCTGGCGCGCGGCTCGGCCTGGTGGTTCGTAATTCCCGCGGGCGGTTCGATCATCGCGGTGGTCGGCGCCGTCATGCTGACGCGGCAGCCGGCCTTCGTGGCCTGGCCGTTCATCGCGGCCTCGCTGATCTTCGGCCTGTTCGCCTGGTGGCTGTTCGACACCAATCGCGCCGAGCGCTCGGTGCTCAACGCGCTGGTCGCAGCGCTCATGCTGGCTGTCGTGGTCTATGGCATTGTGCTGCCGTCATTGACGCCGCTGTTTCCGAGCATCGAGGTCGCGCGCGCTTTGCGCAACGTGACCTGCGTCGGCCCGCGGGCGGCCTCGGCCGGCTATGCCGAGCCAAGCCTTGTCTTCCTGACCGGCACCCAGACGCTGTTGACCGACGGCTCAGGCGCTGCCGATTTCCTCAGGCAGGGAAGTTGTCGGTTTGCGCTGGTCGAGCAACGCTCGGAGCGCAGCTTCGTGCAGCGCGCCGAGGCCATCGGGCTGCGCTACAAGGTCGGGGCGCGCATCGACGGCTATAATTTCTCGCAAGGGCGCGCAATTTCGATCTCGATCTTCCGTTCCGAGGGCACCGAGTAGGATGCCAGGCAGTACCACCATTGCGCCGCGTGCAAGCTATCCCGTGCAGTTGTTCACGGTCGTTGGCCATGCACTGGCGCAATTGGTGCGCTCGCCGTCGCATTCGCGCCGTGCCGCGGCTGCGCGAAAATTGGCGCGGCATTCGCTGTGGCTGAGCGCGGCAGGGGCAGCCCTGATCATCGTGCTGATGCTCGCGTTCGATCGGACCGAGATCCAGCTGATGCCGGCGCGCGGCACGGCCTGGCTATGGCCGATCCGCATCCTCACCGATTTCGGCAAGGATGAGAACGTGCTCTCGGTGCTGGGCGCGGCGCTGGTGATCGTGGCGCTCGTTGCGGCCGGGATGCACGGCACTCGCCGTGCGCTGCTGCTCGGCTTCGGCACGAGGCTGCAATATCTGTTTCTGTCTGTTGCCCTGTCGGTGTTCGTCGCCGAGATTCTGAAATATCTCATCGGCCGCGGGCGTCCGTTCGTCGGCGGCAAGGCCGATCCGTTCAACTTCATACCGCTCGAAGGCACGGGAGCTTATGCCAGCCTGCCGTCGGGGCATGCAGTGACGGCGTTCGCTCTGGCCTTTGCGGTCGCGGCGCTCTGGCCGCGCCTGCGCGTGTTCATGTTCACTTACGCGGTCGTGATCGTGCTGACGCGGCTGGTACTGCTGGCGCATCACCCGAGCGACGTCACGGCCGGGGCTCTGGTCGGCATGGTCGGCGCCATGGCCGTGCGCTACTGGTTTGCCGCCCGCAGGCTCGGCTTTGCCATCCGCGCCGATGGCACCATCGTGCCACTTCCAGGACCGCTTCCAGGACGCCTCAAAAGGGTTGCCCGCAGCCCATCCGCCCCATAAAAGCGGCTGCTTCCCGGGCCAAGGGTTCCCGGGGGCGGGCCAATCCAACCACGAGCTTTCGATTTGTCGTCGTCCCAGCCTTCGGTTTCCATCGTTGTCCCCGTGCGCAACGAAGCCGACAACATTGCGCCCCTGATCGAGGAGATCACGGCCGCGCTCGACGGCCGCTGGGCCTATGAGATCATCTATGTCAACGACGGCTCGACCGATGCGACCGGCGACCGGCTTGCGGCGATGATGAAGCAGCGCGGCAATCTGCGGCAGCTTCGTCACGCAAAATCCGCCGGCCAGTCGGCCGCGGTTCGCAGCGGCGTGCGCGCGGCGCGCGGCACGATCGTGGCGACGCTCGATGGTGACGGCCAGAACAATCCGGCCTTCCTGCCGGATCTGATCGCGGCGGTCGAGAAGGGTGTCAATGTCGGCCTTGCCGCCGGACAGCGCGTTGGGCGCAAGGACACCGGCTTCAAGAAATTCCAGTCGCGGGTGGCCAACAAGGTCCGCAATGCGATCCTCAAGGACGGCACGCGCGACACTGGCTGCGGCCTGAAGGCGTTCCGTCGCGAGGTCTTCCTGATGATGCCTTATTTCGACGGGCTGCATCGTTTCCTGCCGGCGCTGATGCGCCGCGAAGGATTCGATATCGCCTATGTCGACGTGATCGACCGGCCGCGCCATTCCGGCGTGTCCAATTACGGCTTCTTCGACCGGCTTTGGATCGGGATCATGGATCTCGCCGGCGTGTGGTGGCTGATCCGCCGCAAGAAGCCGACGCCTGAAGTGACTGAGGTGAACGCATGATCATCCAATACGGCCAGGCCCTCAGCAATTATCTGTACGACGTCTTCGTCGCCAAGTTCGATTTCTGGCTGGCGTTCGGCCTGGTCGCGCAGCTGTTCTTCACCGCGCGTTTCCTGGTGCAATGGATCGCGAGCGAGCGGGCCGGCAACAGCGTGGTGCCGATGGCGTTCTGGTTCTGCTCGATGGGCGGCGGCCTGATGACGCTGGTCTACGGCGTCGTCAAGCGTGAGCCCGTCATCATCCTCGGGCAGGCGCTGGCGACGATCATTTATGTCCGCAACATCATGCTGATCATCAAGAACCGCGGCCGCTCGTCGAAGACGCTGGAGCGCTGATTCCTGGCCCTAGCGCGGCAGCGCCGTCGCGCCTGAGGCGGGCAGGGCTGATGTCTCCGCCTCGGAGCGGCGATAGGGCTCGCCGGCCGCATCCAGCACGGGATAGGCGACCGAGCAGATATGCGAATGGATGCGGCGCAGATCGCGCAACACGTCCAGATGCAGCGATGTGGTCTCGATCGTCTCGGGGCGACCTTCGCGCAGGCGGTCGAGATGGCGCTCGACGGCGGCGAGCTCGGTGTTTTTCAGTGCCGTCTTCTCCACCAGCAGCTTGCGGGCCTCGTTGGCATCGCCTGACATGAACACGCCGAAGGCGATCCGCAGCGAATCCATCGTGCGCTTGTGGAAGGCGGCGAGCTCGTCCGCGCCCTCGGACGAGAACTGGAAACGGCGCTTGATCTTCTTGGTGGCGAGCTCGCTCAGATTCTTATCGATGATGTCGCCGATATGTTCGAGGTTGATGGCGAAAGAGATGATCTCCATCGCACGCCGGCCCTCGCTTTCGTCGAGGCTGCCGCGGGTCAGCTTGGTGACGTAGAGCTTGATGGCCTCGTCGAGGCTGTCGACGATGTTGTCCGTCTTCGAGACCTGGTCGACCAGCGAACGGTCGCCGGTCATCATCGCGGCCATCACCTTGCGCAGCATGGTTTCGACCAGATCGCCCATGCGGAGCGTCTCGCGTGCGGCGTCCGCGAGCGCCAGGGACGGCGTCTCCAGCGCGGTCTCATCGAGATAGCGCGGGCGGGCCGGATCGGTTTCCTCTACGCGATCCGGCAGTAGCCGGGTCAGCAGACGTGACATGGTATCGAGCAGGCCGACGAAAAGGATGGCCGTGCCGACATTGAAGGCGATATGGAAGGCGGCCGTCATCCGGGCGAGATCCGGCTGCCAGGCATGCATGTGATCCGCGATCGTGTGCAGGAACGGCAGGACCAGGGCGATGCCGACCACGCGATTGACGAGATTGCCGACCGGCAGCCGGTAGCTTGCGGGATCGTCGCGCTTTGCGCCTTCGAACACGGGATTGATGGCGCTGCCGAGATTGGCGCCGAGAACCAAAGCGAGAGCCGCATACGGCGTGATGAACTGCGAATAGGCCAGCGACATGATCAGCAGCACGCTGGCGACGCTCGAATGCACCAGCCAGGTGAGGAGGGCGGCGATCACGATGCACAGGACGGGATCGCCCGTGATCGCCGTCATCACGACCCGCATGCCGGGCGCGTTCTCCGCAGGCGCCAGCGTGTCGAGCAGGATATGCAGCGACAGCAGCATCAAGCCGAGGCCGATGCAGACGCGGCCGATATCCTTGATCCGCGAGCGCGGGCCGGAGCGGAAGGCGACGAGGCCGAGCACGAACAGCACGGGTGCGACGGCGGCGATGTTGAACGACAGCACCTGCACGATCAGGGTCGTGCCGACATTGGCCCCGAGCATGATGGCAAGCGCAGCGACAAGGCTCAGCAGCCCTTCGGCGGCGAACGAGCTGGTGAGCAGGGCTGTTGCCGTGCTGCTCTGGAGTAGCGCGGTGAGGCCGAGGCCGGCGGCGAAGGCGCTGAAGCGGTTGCCGAGGGCCTTGCCGAGCAGATGCCTGAGGTCAGGACCGAACGCACGCAAAATCCCGCTGTGGACCATATGCAGGCCCCACAGCAGCAGCGCCACGCCACCCATCAGATCTAGCAGGACCAACGTACCCATTCTCCGTGTCCGGACTTAGAGTCGAAGGGGTCAGGCTAACGCCAAACGTCGGGGGATCAACCCCCTGTTGGCGCGACGGCGTTAACGTCCGGTATTCATGCACGTTCCCGCGGCGCGCATTGGCGCGTCCGCAGGCGGGATGCCGCGTGAGTAGGCTCACATGGCCGCTTTGAGGGCAGCGAAGCCGCGATCGAGATCGGCTTTGAGGTCGTCGACGCTCTCGAGGCCGATGTGGAGGCGGAGCGTCGGGCCGCCCGGCGCCCATTTGGTCGCGGTGCGGTAGGCGTCGCAGTCGAAGGGAATCGCAAGGCTTTCGAAGCCGCCCCAAGAAAAGCCCATGCCGAACAGCTTGAGCGTGTTGAGCATGGTGTCGACCGCCTTTTGCGGCGCCGGCTTCAGCACGATGCTGAACAGGCCGGAAGCGCCGGTGAAGTCGCGCTTCCAGATCGCATGGCCCGGATCGGTCTCGAGCCCCGGATGCAGCACGCGCGTGACCTCGGGCCGCGATGCGAGCCAGCGCGCCATCTCCAGACCTGAACGATGATGCTGCGCCAGCCGCACCGACAGCGTGCGCAAGCCGCGCAGCGCGAGGAAGACGTCATCGGGGCCGGCGCAGACGCCGAGCAGGCGGATGCCTTCGGATATCTGCGGCCAGGCCCTGGCATTGGCCGAAATCGTGCCGAACATGATGTCGGAATGGCCGCCGATATATTTGGTGGCCGCCTGCATGGAGATGTCGACACCCTGTTCGAGCGAGCGGTGATAGAGCGGCGTCGCCCAAGTGTTGTCGTCGATGACGAGAGCGTCATGCGCATGCGCGACCTCGGCGATGGCGCGGATATCAGGCATCTCGAAGGATTGCGACCCCGGCGCCTCGACCAGCACAGCGCGGGTATTGGGCTTGAACAACGTCTCGACGGCAGCGCCGATCAGCGGGTCAAAGTAAGTGGTCTCGACGCCGTAACGGGCGAGCATGCCGTTGCAGAAATTGCGCGAGGGCCGGTAAATGTTGTCAACGACCAGGATGTGGTCGCCGGTCTTCAGCACCGAGAGCAGGGTGGTGGAGATCGCCGACAAGCCCGACGGCACGATGCCGACGCCAGCGCATTGCGGTCCCTCAAGTGCCATCAGCGTGTCCTGGAACGCCCGCGTGGTCGGGGTGCCATGGCGGCCATAGGTGAACTCGCCGCGATGGGCATGCAGGTCCTCGGCGGTCGGATAGAGCACGGTCGAGCCGTGGAACACGGGCGGATTGACGAACCCCTTCTGAGCCTTGGTGTCGCGGCCGGAGGTGACCAGGCGGGTTTCGGCGTGCTGCTCTGGGGGGTGCGAGGAATCCATGCGTCTGCTTTCAAAAAAGCGTTTCCGCCGGGCGCGGATCGCACGGCCGGGGCGGCCCCGGGGCCGCGATCGTTAATAACAGAACACAGAAGAGTCCCGTCAACCCCTTGACCCGGCTCGCCAGTCGTTCTGTGATGCGCAGGTGCTATTCAGTCGCCGCATGTTGAGGGGCCTGCCGCGACCTTCGATCCATCGTCTGACCGGACCTTGCGCCACAGCCACAACGGCGGGCGCCTACGGCGAGGATTAAGGTATGGCCTCCTTGGGATGGGCGAGTGTTCGGCAAGGTTTTCCAGCATGACTCTTGCAAGGCGCAGCCTTGCAGGGATTCCGTACCCGACCTTGAGATGACTTTGAAAGGCTTGAAGCCCATGAAACGCGTAACCCTGGCTCTCACTCTTGCTCTCGCCGCCGGCCTCTCCGCCCAAGCCGCCGACGCGCAAACGCTCAAGACCATCAAGGACCGGGGCATGCTGTCCTGCGGCGTCAGCCAGGGCCTGCCCGGCTTCTCCTCGCCCGACGACAAGGGCAATTGGACCGGCATCGACGTCGACGTCTGCCGCGCGATCGCGGCGGTGGTCTTGAACGACCCGACCAAGATCAAGTTCGTGCCGTTGTCTGCCAAGGACCGCTTCACGGCGCTCCAATCCGGCGAGATCGACGTGCTGTCGCGCAACACCACATGGACGGTTTCGCGCGACACCTCGCTCGGCGCCAATTTCACCGGCGTCACCTATTATGACGGGCAGGGCTTCATGGTGAAGAAGTCGCTCAAGGTCAATTCCGCACTTGAGCTCAACAGCGCCTCCGTCTGCGTCCAGACCGGCACCACCACCGAGCTGAACCTCGCCGATTACTTCAAGGCCAACAACATGAAGTACGAGGTCATCGCGTTCGGCACGATCGACGAGGCGGTCAAGGCCTACGAGTCGGGACGCTGCGACGTCTTCACCGACGACTCGTCCGGCCTCTATGCCAGCCGCCTGAAGCTGACGAATCCCGCCGATCACGTTGTGCTGCCCGAGATCATTTCGAAGGAGCCGCTGGGTCCCATGGTGCGTCACGGCGACGATCAGTGGTTCGACATCGTGAAATGGACGCTGTTTGCGATGGTCACGGCCGAGGAGCTCGGCATCACCCAGAAGAACGTCGACGAGATGGCGAAATCCGACAAGCCGGAGCTGAAGCGGGTGCTCGGCACCGACGGCAATCTCGGCGAACAGCTTGGCCTCACCAAGGACTGGGTGATCCGGATCGTGAAGGCGGTCGGCAATTACGGAGAGTCGTTCGATCGCAACGTTGGCGCCGGTTCGCCGCTCAAGATCAGCCGTGGCATCAACAGTCTCTGGACCAAGGGCGGCCTGCAATACTCGCCGCCGATCCGCTGATCGGCAAAGCCGCAGGCTGCGCCGATGGGCGTCGAGGCCCGGAAACCGCCACCACAGCTCGCGCTGAAGCTCCGGCGCGCGCTCGGTGGCAAGGCAGGCTGGAACGGCGTCGCCGTCCAGCTTGTCTTTGGCGCGGTCCTGGCCTGGATTGCCTACGAGATCATCTCGAATGCCCGTACCAACCTCGAGTCCCAGCACATTGCAGCGGGCTTCGGGTTCCTGCGGAACAGCGCCAGCTTCGACGTCAATCAGACCCTGATCCCCTATTCGGGGTCCGATACCTATTTCCGCGTCTTCATCGTCGGTGTCTTGAACACGCTGCTCGTTTCGGTGGTGGGCATCTTCTTTGCCACCGTGATCGGTTTCATCGTCGCACTCTGCCGTTTGTCGCCCAACTGGCTGGTGTCGCGTGTCGGCGGTCTCTATGTCGAGGCGATCCGCAACCTGCCGCTGCTGTTCCAGATCCTGTTCTGGTATCTTGCGGTGCTCGCGGCACTGCCGGCGCCGCGGCAAAGTGTGTCGGTCCTCGGCGCCTTCTTCCTCAACAATCGCGGCGTGATCGTGCCATCGCCGCTGGCTCAGCCCGGCCTCGTTCCATTCCTTGCCATGCTCGCGCTCGGCGTCGTCGCGTCGCTGGCGTTGCGCAGCTACGCGCGGAGGGCGCTGTTTGATCAGGGCCGCGCGATCCAGATCTGGCCGTACGTTCTGGCATTGCTCGTCGGATTACCGCTCGTCACGACGCTTGTGTTCGGTCTGCCCGTCACATTCGAATTTCCGCAGTTGAAGGGATTCAACTTTGCTGGCGGGGCGCGGATCATTCCGGAATTCGTCGCACTGACAGTTGGGCTCTCGACCTATACCGCGGCCTTCATCGCCGAGATCGTGCGTGCAGGCATTCTCTCGGTTCATAAAGGGCAGATGGAGGCGGGCTCCTCGCTGGGTCTCAGCCGAGGCGCGACGTTGCGGCTGATCGTGGTGCCGCAGGCCATGCGCGTGATCGTGCCGCCGCTCACCAACCAGTACCTCAACCTGACCAAGAACTCGTCGCTGGCGGTCGCGATCGGTTATCCAGATCTCGTCTCGGTGTTCGCCGGCACGGCCCTGAGCCAGACCGGACAGGCAATCGAGATCATCGCCATGACAATGGGCGTCTATCTCCTGACCTCGCTCGTCACCAGCGCTGTCATGAGCGTCTATGGCTGGCGCATCAGCCGGAGCCTGGGTGCATGACCGATATTGCCGCGTCTTCCTTTGTCCGGCAGGACCTGGTGTCCGAGCGCGCGGCGCCCGTGAAGACCACCGGCTTTGTCGGCTTCGTGCGCACGCGCCTGCTGAACTCGCCGACCAATATCCTGCTGACGATTCTCGGCCTGTTGCTGGTCTGGTACATCGTTGTTCCAAGCATCAAGTTTCTCCTGGTCGATGCGGTCTGGAGTGGCAACGACCGCACGGCCTGCCTCGCGGAGAATGCAGGTCGTCCGGTCGGCGCCTGCTGGCCCTTTATCCAGGCTAAGTCCACGCAGCTTTTCTACGGCTTCTATCCCGAGGCCGAACGCTGGCGGGTCAACCTGACCTTCGCGCTGGGCGCTGTGCTGCTTCTGCCGCTGCTAATCCCACGTCTGCCGGCCAAGAGCGTGAATGCCGGGCTGTTCTTCCTAGCCTTTCCTGCGGTCGCATTCTTCCTGCTGCATGGCGGCGGCATCGCCGGCTTCGGCGTGAGCTGGGTTGCGGGCCTGCTGCAATTGTTCGCCGACAGCATCAGCGGGGCCGGTGAGGCTGTGGTCGGACTGAGCAAGACCTCGGCCGCCGGCCCGGCGCTCTGGGCGATCGGCAGCGCCATCGTGCTGGTCGGCACGTTGCTGCACTGGGTGATCTTTCCATTGACCTGGCTGCGCGACCAGATGCTGGCGTCCGGGCAGGGGCCCTGGCCCGACTTCCTGATCACAGCCGTGATTGTGTCGGTGATCCTGTTCGTGCTCGGTGGCGGAGCGCGTGTCGGATCACGGCCGCTGATCACATGCCTCGCCACGTTCGCCGGAATTGCGGCGGTGATCAAGCTGATGGGGCTCGATCGCGGCGGCTTGCCGATCGTCGATACGCGGCTGTGGGGCGGGCTGCTGGTGACCCTGGTGATCGCGATTACCGGCATCGTGGCGTCACTGCCGATCGGCGTCGCGCTCGCGCTCGGCCGGCGCTCGACCATTCCCCTGATCCGGATATTCTCGATCACCTATATCGAGTTCTGGCGCGGGGTGCCGCTGATCACGGTGCTGTTTTTCGCGACCTACATGCTACCGCTGTTCCTGCCGGGAAACTTCACCGTCGACGGCCTGGTGCGCGCGCTGATCGGCGTTTCGCTGTTCACCGGCGCCTATCAGGCCGAGAATTTGCGTGGCGGTCTGGCGGCGGTGCCACGCGGGCAGGGAGAGGCGGCCTCCGCGCTCGGCCTGTCCTGGTGGAAGACGACCTCGCTGATCGTGCTGCCGCAGGCGCTGCGCCACGTCATTCCCGCCATCGTCAACAGCTTCATTTCGCTGTTCAAGGACACGTCGCTGGTCTCGATCGTTGCACTGTTCGATCTTCTCGGCTCGCTGCGGGCTTCATTCGCCGATCCGGTCTGGACCACGCCGTCGACCGCCTTCACCGGCTTCGCGTTCACCGGCATCATCTACTTCATCTTCTGCTTCGGAATGTCGCGCTACTCGCTCTTCGTCGAGCACCGCCTCAACGCTCACCGTCGCAACTGATCGAGGCCACCATGACCGACCCCATCGTCAAGATTTCCGGCCTCAACAAATGGTACGGCGAGTTTCACGTGCTTCGCGACATCGACCTCGCGGTCAACAAGGGCGAGCGCATCGTGATCTGCGGCCCCTCGGGCTCGGGCAAATCGACCTTGATCCGCTGCATCAACGCGCTCGAGGAATTCCAGGAGGGCGAGATCGTCGTCGACGGCATCGAGCTCGGGCCGAACCTCAAGCATGTCGACGCGGTGCGCCGCGAGGTCGGCATGGTGTTCCAGAGCTTTAATCTGTTCCCGCATCTCACCGTGCTCGACAATTGCACGCTGGCGCCGATCTGGGTCCGCAACATTCCCAAGAAGGACGCCGAAGCCACCGCGATGAAATTCCTGGAGCGGGTCAAGATCCCGCACCAGGCCAACAAATTCCCGGGCCAGATGTCCGGCGGCCAGCAGCAGCGCGTCGCCATCGCGCGCGCTCTGACCATGAACCCGAAGGTGATGCTGTTCGACGAGCCGACCTCGGCGCTCGACCCCGAAATGGTCAAGGAGGTGCTCGACACCATGGTCGACCTCGCCGAGGAGGGCATGACCATGCTGGTCGTCACTCACGAGATGGGCTTTGCCAAGGAAGTCGCCAACCGTGTGGTGTTCATGGACGCCGGCCAGATCATCGAGGCCAACACGCCGAAGGAATTCTTCGCCGCGCCCCAGCACGCCCGCACCAAGCTGTTCCTGAGCCAAATCCTGCGCTGATACCGGGGGCATCTCGGGGGCGCCGCCAATCGGCCGGCCGGCCATGCGAATCAGCTAGACTCTCCGTCGGCCATCCCTTGGAGAGTGACCTTGCAGAGCAGCGCCGGCGCACGCGCGTTCCAGAACGCGCGATTGCAGAAGAAATTCAAGAAGCAGGCGGAGGCCATCATCTCCGCCGCGAACGCGGCCTACGGCCAGGGCCCGCATGCCGAGGCCGAGGCGCTCTGCCGACAGATACTGAATGAGCTCCCGGAGCATTTTGCAGCCTTGCACCTGCTGGGCTTGTGCGCGTTCTCGGGTCAGCGCTTCGAGGCCGCGAAACAGGCATTCACGCAAGCCGTGGTCGTCGATCCGCGCTCAACACAGGCCCTTTCAGATCTGGGAGCCACGCATTTCGCACTCGGGCAATACGAGGATGCGCGCGCGTCCCTGGAGAAGGCCATCGCGCTGAAGCCGAATTTCCCGATGGCCTTGGCCAATCTCGGCAATGCCTTGCTGCACCTGAACCGGGTCGCGCAGGCGATCGAAATGTACGATCGCGCGATCAAGCTCAAGCCCGACTATGTCGATGCGCTGTGCAATCGTGGTTTGGCGGAACTGGCCCTGCAACAGTTCGACCGCGCCAAGGAAAGTTTTGATCGTACCTTGCTGTTTCAGCCGCGACACGTGGAGGCGCTCGTCGGCAAGGGGTTGGTCAATATTCAGCTCAAGAACTACGACGAGGCCAAGAGCGCCCTTGAGGCGGCGCTCGCGCTCAGGCCGGGCTCGGCGAAGATCCTGGCGAACCGCGGACGGGTCAATCTCGAGCTGTCGAGACCGGAGCAGGCGGCGGCGGATTTTGACGCTGCGCTCGCGCTGTCTCCCAGGCTCGAGGTGGCCTTGGAGGGGAAGGCCCAGGTCGCGCTCAGCATGGGCAATACGGCGCAGGCGATGCTGGCCTGCACCACGCTTCTCGAGGAAAATCCGGGCTCCGCGGTGGCGATGGCGCTGCTGAGCGCCTGTCTTGCAAACCAGGGAGAGATCGCATCGGCGGTCGAGCTTCTCGACGCCGCGATCGCAATCGCGCCGGATGCGAGCTTGATCGGGCGAAAGATCTTCTTTCTGGATTATCTCGGCGAGGCCGATTTCGCGGTTCAGCAGGCCGCGCGAAAGCAGTGGTGGGACGTGATCGGCGTCAGAGTGCCGCAAAGGCAGCTTGCGCCCCAACAGCTCGATCCCGACAGGCGGATCGTGATCGGTTATGTCGCGGCCGAGTTCTGGTACCACTCGGCGGCGTTTACCCTGCTGCCGGTGCTCCGTCATCACGATCACGCCAAGTTCGAAATCATCTGCTACTCGTGTGCGCAGGTGCGCGACGAGATGACCGCCAAATTCCACTCCCTGGCGGATGTCTGGGTCGAGGCTGGGCAGCTTTCCGACGACCAATTGGCCGATCGCATTCAGGCCGACAAGGTCGATATTCTGGTCGACGTATCCGGGCATACGACCGGCAACAGGCTTCATGTTTTCGCCCGCAAGCCGGCGCCGATCCAGGTGTCGGGATTCGGGCATGCGACCGGGACTGGCCTTCAGACCATGGACTACGTGCTCGCGGATCCGGTCTTCATTCCGCAATCGGCGCGCCATCTGTTGGCCGAGAAGGTCCATGACCTGCCGTGCCTGATCACGATCGATCCCATCCTGGATGTGCCGCCGTCGGAGCTGCCCATGCTCCGCAACGGCTACGTGACTTTCGGCGTGTTCAACCGCATCTACAAGATCTCGGACGAGGCGATCCGGGTGTGGTCGCACATCATGCGCGAGGTGCCGGGATCGCGGATCATCGTCAAGCATACCCTGCTCGACGATCCCCTGGTGCGCGACGGCCTGGTAGCGAGGTTTGCGGCGCAGGGCATCGCCGAAGCCAATGTCACGTGCCTGGGTTCGAGCCCGCGCCACGAGCATCTGCGCGCCTTTGCCCAGATCGACATTTCGCTCGACACGTTCCCGCAGAACGGCGGCATCAGTACCTGGGAATCGCTCTATGCGGGCGTCCCTGTTGTCGCCAAGCTCGGCAACGGCGCCTCGTCGCGCGCCGGCGGCTCGATCGTGGCTGCAGCCGGCCTTGGCGAATGGGTCGCCAACGATGATGACGGTTATGCCGAGATCGCGTGCAAGTTCGCGGCGCAGCCAGAGTATCTGGCGAAGCTGCGCGCGGGTTTGCCGGCGCAGATTGCAGCCTCCGCGGCCGGCAATGTCGAACACTATGCGCGCGAGGTCGAGGCTGCTTATCGCCAGTTCTGGCGCGACCATTGTGCCGTGACCGCGGCTGGCGGTGACGTCGGGTAGGCAGGTTGGGCGCACCGGGCCAGGAACGCGCGTAACGCCTGACATCCCGGGAAAATCCGGGGCCTCTCCGGTCCGGCGGACCGGCCGGCTGGCCTCGCGAATCAGCTAGACTCTTCGGCGGGTATCCTTCGGAGAGCAATCTTGCAGAGCAGCGCCGGCGCGCGCGCGTTCCAGAACGCGCGATTGCAGAAGAAATTCAAGAAGCAGGCGGACGCTATCCTTTCTGCGGCAGCTTCTGCTTACGGCCAGGGTCGCTACGCAGAGACTGAGGCGCTCTGCCGTCAGATCCTGGAGGTGCTTCCGGATCACGTCGACGCCACGCATCTGCTCGGCATGTGTGCGCATGATGGCGGGCGCCTTGAAGAGGCGCAGCAATTGATCGAGCGCGCGATCGCACTCGATCCGCGCTCTCCCGACGCTCACAATAACCTCGCGACCGTGTTTTTCGACCTCAAGAATTACGAGGAGGCGCGTCGCTGCCAGGAGAAGGCCATCGCGCTGAAGCCGAATTTTCTGACCGCGCTGACCAATCTCGGCAACACGCTGCTGCACATGGGACATCCCGAGCAGGCGATCGAACTTCACGAGCGCGCCATCAAGCTGAAGCCGGACTATGCCGACGCCTTTTGCAACCGTGGCATGGCGGAGCTGGCGATGGGCCAGTTCGAGCGTGCCGACCAGAGTTTCGATCGCGCCTTGTTGTTTCAGCCGCGTCACGCGGAGGCCCACGCCGGCAAAGGCATGGTGAGCGTCGAGCTCCGGCACTTCAGGGAAGCCGCAGCTGCTCTTGCCGCGGGGCTCGCGATCAAGCCCGGTTCGGCCAAGATGCTGGCACAGCGCGGACGGCTCCATTTCGATCTGTCGCGGCTGGAGCAGGCGGCAGCGGATTTCGATGCGGCGTTGTCGATTTCGCCCGCGCTCGAGCTGGCGTTGCGCGGGACGACGCAAGTCAACATTCTCCTCGGAAACACGGCAAAGGCGTTTGCAGCCGTCAAGACGCTGCTCGAGCAAAATCCGCGGTCCGCGCTCGGCATGGCGCTGCTGGCGTCGTGTTACGCGAGCCAGGGCGACATCAAGACGGCGCTCGAGCATCTCGACGCGGCGCTCGAGATCATGCCGGACTATGCCGACGCGATCGCGCGCAAGATCTTCCTGCTGGATTATCTCGCCGAGGCCGATTTCGCGGTCCAGCAGGCGGCACGAAAATATTGGTGGGACGCGGTCGGCTCCCAATTGTCACGAATCGAGCTGCCGCCGCGGGAGCTCGATCCGGACAGGCGGATCGTGATCGGATATGTCTCGTCCGAATTCAGAAACCACTCGGCGGCGCTCACCCTGTTGCCGGTGTTGCGCCATCACGACCACGCCAAATTCGAGGTCATCTGCTATTCCTGCTGGCCGTTGCAGGACGAGATCACCGAGAGTTTCAAGGCGTTGGCGGACGTCTGGGTCGATGCCGGGCAGATGTCGGACAACGAGCTGGCCGATCGCATTCAGACCGACAAGGTCGATATCCTGATCGACGTATCCGGGCATACGACCGGTCACCGGCTCCATGTGTTCGCGCGGAAGCCGGCCCCCATCCAGGTTTCGGGCTTCGGACACGCGACCGGCACGGGCCTTCAGACCATGGACTACGTGCTTGCCGATCCGATCTTCATCCCGGAATCGGCGCGCCATCTGCTCGCCGAAAAGGTCCATGATCTGCCGTGCCTGATCACGATGGAGCCGGTCTCGGATCTGACTCCTTCCGAACTTCCGATGCTCCGCAACGGCTACGTCACCTTCGGCGTGTTCAACCGCATCTACAAGATCTCGGATGATGCGATCCGGGTGTGGTCGCGCATCATGAGCAAGGTGCCGGGATCGAAGATCATCCTCAAGCATGGGCTGCTCGACGATCCCTTGCTGCGCGACAGTCTGATCGCGCGCTTCGTCGCGCAGGGCATTGCCGAGGAGAACATCACTTGCCTCGGCTCCACGCCGCGCGCCGAGCACTTGCAGGCTTTTGCCCAGATCGACATTTCCCTGGATACGTTTCCGCAAAACGGCGGCATCAGCACCTGGGAATCTCTCTACAAGGGCGTTCCTGTCGTCGCCAAGCTCGGCAACGGAGCTTCCTCGCGAGCAGGTGGCTCCATCGTGGCTTCCGCTGGCCTTGGCGACTGGGTCGCCGACGATGATGACGGCTATGTCGAGATTGCGTGCAAGTTCGCGGCGCAGCCGGATTATCTGGCGAAATTGCGCGCGGACTTGCCGGCGCAGATCGCAGCCTCGGCTGCCGGCAATGTCGAAATCTATGCGGGCAGGGTGGAGGCGGGCTATCGCCAGTTCTGGCGGGACTATTGTGCCGCGGCTTTGAAGTCCGGCGAGGACGCCGAAACCTAGAGTTTTACGCAATTCCGTCGCCGGCCAACAATCATACCGATAATGACGCCCCGCCGCTTCACGCGTCCGAAAGCACCCTTTGAGTATGTGGCGCAAAAGGGGAGCGTCAAATGCTCGGTTTCGTATTCGGCCTCAACGCCCGCCTCGGGCGATTGCATTTCTTCCTGGCCACGGTTGCGCTGGCGATCGCGATGACCGCGATCTGCTTTGCCATCGTGATGGCCATGCTGCGCACGACGTCGCCGAGCATGGTCCGCCCCGAGGATCTCACCCATAACAGGGCGATCATTGTCGCGATGATCTTCTTTGGTCTTGCGACCTTCACGCTGCAATCCATGCGCATCCGAGACATCGGCTGGGACCCGGTCTGCGTCATCCCGGCCTGGATCGCGCTCATGATCGTCGATCATGTGGTGGCGGGCCGGCTTCCGGCCTCGGCCATTGGCGGGGAGCATCAGGGCACGATGGTCGGCGGGCTGGTCAATCTCGGCCTGCTGCTGGCGCTCACCTTCTGGCCGAGCGCCGAGATCGGGGGCGCTTACACCAACCCGTTCGAGCCGCCGGCGCGTGCGGCCAGCAAATCATCGACGTCTGAGCGGCGCCTTGCGCGCGTGTCGCAAGGCTCGGCGCGTGCGAGCTGGAGTTAAGCGTCTGGAGCCGACTGCTCGCGCTGGACTAGACGAACGGCAGCTTGATGTTGCTGCGCCTCTCCAGCCATTCCGGCACGGGCAGATTCTTGGCGCGCATGAAATCGGCGTTGAACAGTTTTGACTGATAGCGGCTGCCGGAATCGCAGAGGATGGTGACGATGGTCTTGCCGGGTCCGAGCTGCTTGGCGAGCCGCATCGCGCCGACAATGTTGATACCGGTCGAGCCACCGAGACACAGGCCTTCGTGCTGGAGCAGCTCGTAGATGACAGTCACGGCTTCGGCGTCAGGAACGAGATAGGCATCGTCGACCTTCGCGCTCTCGACGATCGCGGTTTTCCGGCCGAGGCCGATGCCTTCCGTGATGGAGTCGCCCGGGCTCGCCTTGGCGGTGCCGGTCCGGAAGTATTCGAACATGCCGGCGCCGTGCGGATCGGCGCAGGCGATCCGGATGTCCTTGTTCTTCTCTTTCAGAAAACGGCTGGTGCCGGCCAGGGTGCCGCCGCTGCCGACCGAGCAGACAAAGCCGTCGATCTTGCCGCCGGTCTGTGCCCAGATCTCGGGGCCGGTGGAGTCGTAATGCGCCTTGGCGTTGTCGAGGTTGTTCCATTGGTCGGCGAATAGCACGCCGTTCGGCTCGGTCTTGCGCAGCTCGTCGGCAAGACGGCGGCCGACATGCTGGTAATTGTTCGGATTGGAGTAAGGCAGGGCCGGAGACTCCAGCAGCTGGGCGCCGCACAGCTTCAGGAAATCCTTCTTCTCCTGGCTCTGCGTCTCCGGAATCACGATCAACGTGCGATAGCCGCGCGCGCTCGCGACCACCGCCAGCCCAATGCCGGTGTTGCCGGCCGTTGCTTCCACGACGAGGCCACCCGGCTTCAGCTCGCCGCGCTTCTCGGCTTCCTGGATCATCCATTTGCCGGCGCGATCCTTCACCGACTGGCCGGGATTCATGAACTCGGCCTTGCCGAGAATGGTGCAGCCGGTCAGTTCGGAGGCGCGCTTGAGCTTGATGAGCGGGGTGTTGCCGATGGCTTCGACAACGTCGTTTTTGATGGTCATGTCAGGCAATTACCGGCTGGTTCAGGATGAGGGTCCGACCCTAAAGTAGGGTCGCCAGCCGCACAAGGCGAGGGCGCGAACTCTTATTGCTGCTTTGCGAAGATGACCTGCCGGACGTCGATATTGCCGGACAGGAATCCGGCCTCGCAATAGGCGAGATAGTACTCCCACAGCCGCCGGAACCGATCGTCGAAGCCGAGCGGAACGAGACCCGGCCAAGCCGCGCGAAAGTTATTTCGCCAGGTGGCAAGCGTCTTGGCATAATCTTGCCCGAAGATGCGCTCGCGGATGACGGGGATGCTGAACCGGTCTCCGAGCGATTTCAGCACTGCGGGCGAGGGCAGCATGCCGCCCGGAAAAACATAGCGCTGGATGAAGTCGACCTCGCGTCGGTAGCCCTGGAAAAGCCGGTCCTGGATCGTGATGGCCTGGATGCCTGCCAATCCGCCCGGCAGCAGCCGGTCGCGCAGCTGAGCGAAATAGCGCGGCCAGAATTCCTCGCCGACCGCCTCGATCATCTCGATCGAGGCGATCCGGTCGTAGCGATCACGCTCGTCGCGATAGTCCTGCAACCGGATCTCGACCTGTTCGGCGAGGCCTGCTTCGTGGATCCGCTTCTGCGCAAAATCGCGCTGCTCGGTCGAGATAGTCAGGCCGACGACGCGCGCGCCAAACGTCTTTGCGGCAAACTCGGCGAAGCCACCCCAGCCGCAGCCGATCTCGAGCAGCTTCTGGCCAGGCTTCAGGTCGAGCGCCTCGGCGAGGCGGCGATATTTGTTGGTTTGGGCTGCCGTGAGGTCGGTGGTCGAGCCCTCGAACAGCGCCGACGAATAGGTCATGCTCGGATCCAGCCAGGCTGAGTAGAACGCATTGCCGATGTCGTAATGGGCGTGGATGTTGCGCCGCGCCTGGCGGCGAGTGTTGCGGTTGAACCAGTGCTGAAGCATCTGCACGAGCCGCATCAGCGGCTTGTCGCGCAGCATCGCCTGGATCAAATCGTGGTTGACGCAGAACAGGTAGAGAAACTGCGTGAGATCGGGCGTGTCCCAATCGCCGGCAAGGTAGGCTTCGGCGACGCCGATGTCGCCGCCATTGATCAGGCGCGATGCGAAGCCGTAATTGTGCAGGCGCATCGCAGCATTCGGACCCGGCTCGTGTCCTCCGAGTCTGATCACGCGGCCGTCCGGCAGCGTGACGTCGAGCGTGCCGCGCCGCAGCCGCGACCCGAAGGTCAGCGCAAGGCGAACGATGCGCGGCAGGTCGGCCAGCACTGTCTCGACGTCATCAGGTGTCACCGAAATGGCATTCGACATCGGCAGATCCATGACTTCAACGGATACTGTCCAACCGCGAGCCGAGCGCGCCGATCCCGCTTTGTTGCTTGACCCGAGCGCGCCCCTCAAACGGTCAGCGACCTATAATATAGGGACGCGATTTGCCGCGCGCCAAGATGGTTTCGTCGCTGCGCTGCCCTGCGGCATCGGATCGTGGCACCAGCCGCGCTCCCTTCAGCCAGAGCCGCAGCGCTTCCCAGTGGATCGCGGCCATCACCTTGAGGCTGACGAGCGGCAGGCTGAAGAAGGATCGCAGCAGGGCAGAGGAGGTCAGCGCGCAGCGACGGCCGCTGAAAGTCGCTGCGAGCAGTGGGCCATCATTGTCGGTCTCCAGAATGCGCAGCTTGACCGTGTCGGACGGCGGCAGCACTCGGAAATGGTAGCGCATCGCCATAGGCACAAAGGGCGAGACGTAGAACAGCTTGTCCTGTTGCTGTCGCAGACCGGCGGCATTCAGCTCGTCGGCCCTGACAGGGAGGATGTACGGATGAAGCTCGCCAAAGGTGTTGCGCACCTCGTAGATCACCAACGCGAGTTCGCCATTGGCGTCACGGCAAAAATAGACCGAGAGCGGATTGAAGCCGTAGCCGAGCAGGCGAGGATAGCAGAGCAGCTCGACCCGGCCTCCGCGGAGATTGATGCCTTCAGCGGCGGCGCAGCGCTCCACATAGGCGCGCAGCGAGGAGCCATCGCGCGGGCCGTGGTCCTTCTCGTGGAAGCTGTAGAGCGCGGCGCGGTTGACGCCGAACAGCGCCGACTGCCTGTCAGTCTCATCCAGCCGGTCGAGATCGATCAAGAGGCTCATGACGCGGTAGCTGAAGCGATGGCCCATGGGCTTGAGCCGCGCATGCATGACGTCACCGAAATAGAGCGAGGCGGCATCCGATGCTGGACGGGCTGTACTCGTCATTGCGCTACTCTGCAGCCTCCGCCAGCTCGACTGGAGCCGTGCGCCAGGGCGCGGTCGCCCCGAGTGCCTCGGCCACGCTAAGGCCGGAGCGCAGGCCGTCCTCGTGAAAGCCGTAGCCGGTCCACGCGCCACAGAACCAGGTGTGCCGCGGGCCCTGGATCTCGGCCAGCCGCTTCTGTGCGGCAAAGGCAGCTGCATTGTACTGCGGATGCTCGCAGAGATATTGGCCAAACGTGAGTTCGGGCGCGGGTTCGAACGGCGGGTTGAGGCTTACGAACAGCGGCTTGTCGGCGTCGATGCCCTGGAGCCGGTTCATCCAGTAGGTCACCGCGACATCGTTCATCGCCGCTCCCTCGCGCTGCCAGCGCAGGAAATTCCATGACGCCCAGGCGCGGCGCCGCTTTGGCATCAGCCTGGTGTCACGATGCAGATAGACCTTGTTCGGAGAATAGTTGATGGCTCCGAGGATGTCGCGCTCGCGCGGGTCTGCATCCGACAGCATGGCAAGTGCCTGGTCGCTGTGCGCCGCAATCACTACATGGTCGAAGCTCTCGTGCCGGCCATGGCTGTCACCGACCACGACGCCATGCGCCGTGCGCGCGATCGACGTCACGGCGCAGCCGAGCCGGACGCGGTCCCTGAAGGCGGCCTGGAGCCGCCCGACATAGGTCTGGCTGCCGCCCCTGACAGTGCGCCAGACTGGCCGGTCGTAGTGCAGCAGGCGATGATTGTCGAAGAAGGCGACGAAGTTCTTGGCCGGGAAGTCGAGCATTTCGCTGGCGGGAGCGGACCAGATGGCTGCCCCCATCGGGGCGATATAGTCGGTCAGCAAACGCTTGGAGAACTGCCGTTGGCGAAAATAGGCGCCGAGCGTCAGTCCGCTCAGGCTGCCGTTGCGAAGGTCGTCGACGCTTTGACGGCCGAATGTCGGGATCTCCGTCAGCATCCGCAGGTAGGATGGGGAGAGAAGATTGGCAGGCTGAGCAAACAGGCCGGCCACCGTCGCCCACCAGTCATTGCCACCGCCGCGCCATTCAAAACGACCGCCATCGGCGGACACTGCAAAGCTCATGCAGCTTGCGACCGTCTCGACGCCGAGATGGGCGAACATCGCGGTCAGATCGGGATAGTTGAGCTCGTTGTAGACGATGAAGCCGATATCGACGGTGACAGGCGTGCCCAGATAGTCGATGGTGACGGTGTGGCTGTGGCCGCCCGGTCGCAGCTCCCTGTCGTAGACAGTCACAGGGTAGCGCTGGGAAAGCGTCCAGGCCGCCGTGTTGCCGGCAATGCCCGTTCCGATGACCGCGATGCGCATGCGTCAATGCCCCTGCCTTGTGCTGCACAAGCTACGGTGCGTTGCGGCGCGGGTTTCAGGGGAGAGCGGATCTTGGCGTTGCGTCTTCGAGGCAACTGTGGCTGCAATATCACATGAAATCTTTGTAAGCTTGATTGTGTTTCCAAACCTTTCCGGATCGAAGAAGCGACTGCAACACAGGCATATCCTTCATTCCAATGGTCCGGTAGCGGACGCGGGCCCGCGGTGAGTTTCGCAGGTGCGGGACTGTCCCGCAGTTCCGCGCCCGGCTAGAATGGATTTTAGGTTCCGCAGAAAGCATCACGCTGTGAACGAGTTACAGAATGGCCTCCGGCCGCCCATCCGCGAATCGGCTCATCCGGCCGCGCGGTGGCGGCATGATCTGCCCGTCAGGGGGCGGATGTGACACAGCGGGTTCCGACCCTCGTCGGGCCGAATTTCCTTGGCCAAGTCCTTGGGTCTGCGTCCGGGACGCTGCGAGCCGTCGCGGTGGTGTGCCTGGCCGCGAGCTCGGGCGCCTGCGTGCTGACCCAGGATCTTCCCGATCCCGCGCTCGATGTTCCCACGCAGTACAAATACGCCAGGAAGGCGGACGCGCCGCCGACGCTGGATTGGTGGCGCGGCTTCCGTTCGGCGGAGCTGACGCAGCTGATGGAAGAGGCGCAGACCGTCAATCTCGACATCGCTGCCGCGGTCGCGCGCATCGTCGAGGCGGACGCCCAGGCGCGGCAGGCGGGCGCGGCGCTGTTGCCGAGCCTGTCGGGAACGGGACAAGAGACTTATTCGCGCACCTCCGGCTCGTCTTCTTCGGGGCTCACCAATGGCGGCCGCGAGGTTGTCAACTACCAGGCGTCGCTGAGCGCCAGCTATCAGCTCGATTTCTGGGGCCAGAACCGCGATGCGCTGCAAACGGCCGAGGAGACCGCCAAGGCCAATCGTTTCGACCGCGATACGGTCGCGCTGACGACGCTCGCAGCCGTCGCCAATGCCTATTTCCAGGTGCTGGCCTCGCAAGACCGCCTGCGCACCGCTCAGCGCAATATCGCCAGCGCCCAGCGTATCCTCGATGCCATCCGCGAGCGCCGCAAGGCCGGGACGGGGACCGATCTCGACGTCGCCCAGCAAGAGAGCGTGCTCGCCAACCAGAAGGCGCTGGTGCCGCCATTGCGCCAGACCCTCGACCAGAACGCCAACGCGCTTGCGGTACTGGTGTCGCGGCCGCCGGAGAGCGTGCGCCTTGCCGGCGGTTCGCTGGACCGGATCGCCATTCCGCGTGTCACGCCCGGGCTGCCGTCGGAGCTGCTGACGCAGCGGCCTGATATCCGCCGGCAGGAGGCGCAGCTTGCCTCCGCCACTGCGAATATCGGCAATGCCCGCGCGCAGTTCTTCCCGAGCATCCAGCTCACCGGCAATGGCGGTTATCAGAGCTCGGCACTCTTCTCGCTGTTCCAGCCGCACGCGGCGTTCTTCCAGCTGGTCGGCAGCGCGACGCAGCCGATCTTCGACGGCGGCAAGATCCTCGGCAATTTCGAATTTGCCAAGGCCCGCCAGGACGAACTGCTGCAGACCTACCGCAAAACCATCGTTCAGGCCTTCACCGACGTCGACAACGCACTATTTTCAATCAAGCAGACCACGATCAAGCTGCAATTGCAGCGCGACGTGGTCAACGCCTCGCGGCGCGCCTTCGATCTCGCCGAGCAGCAACTGCGCGCCGGCACGGCCGATATCGTGACCGTGCTCAACACCCAGCTGACGCTGTTCCAGGCCGAAGACACGCTGTCACAGGCACAGCTCGCGCGCCTTCTTGCCATCGTCAGCCTGTGCCAGGCGCTCGGCGGCGGCTGGGAGCCGCGAATGGAGAAACCGGTCAATGCTCTTTAAGCCGGACACGAAGGACGGCGCGAAAGCGGGGACGGCGAAAAAGTCGCGCGGCCGCGGCTTCGTCATGATCCTGATCACGCTCGCGATCCTCGGCGGGCTCGGCTATCTCGGCTGGACCGTGTGGCATCAGCAACCGCAGCAGGCAGCTGGCGGTCGCGGCCAGCAGCGGCCCGATCTGCCGGTGCCGGTGCTGGCGGCAACGCCCAGGGTTCAGGACGTGCCAGTCTATCTCGACGGCGTCGGCTCAATCCGCGCGCTGAACACGGTGACGGTGCGCTCGCAGGTCGACGGCAAGCTGATCGCGGTGAAGTTCACCGAAGGCCAGGACGTCAAGAAGGGCGACGTGCTCGGCGAGATCGATCCGGCGCTCTACCAGGCGACCTATGACCAGGCAGTGGCCAAGAAGGCCCAGGACGAGGCCCAGCTCGCCAACCAGCGCATTGACCTGACGCGCTACGAACAGCTCGCGGCCTCCAATGCCGGCTCCAAGCAACAGGCCGACACCCAGCGCGCGGCGGTCGCGCAGACCGAGGCGCTGGTCAAGGCCGATCAGGCTGCAATCGACAATGCGGCGGCAACGCTGAGCTACACCAAGATCGTGGCGCCACTGTCGGGCCGCGCTGGCCTGCGCCAGGTCGACCAGGGCAACATTATCCACGCCTCCGACACCATCGGCCTCGTCGTCATCACGCAATTGCAGCCTATCGCGGTGTGGTTCAGCCTGCCGCAGCAGCAGATCATGCGCGTCAACGCGGCGGCCGCAAAGGGCGCGCTGTCGGTCGACGTGTTCGGCAATGACGGCGTCACCGTGATCGACACCGGCAAGCTCACCGGGATCGACAACCAGGTCGATCAGACCACGGGTACGCTGAGGCTCAAGGCGGAATTCCCCAACGCCAATTACCAGCTCTGGCCCGGCCAGTTCGTCAATGTCCGCCTCAAGGTCGAAACGCTGAACCAGGCGCTGGTGGTGCCGACCTCGGCGGTGCAGCGCGGACCGATCGGCACGTTCAGCTATGTCATCGGCGCGGACAACGTCGTTACGGCCAAGCCCGTGACAGTGACGCAGCAGAACGAGCATGATGCGGTCATTGCGAGCGGCCTGACGGCAAACGACAAGGTCGTCACCACGGGCTTCGCCAATCTGTCCGACGGCTCCAAGGTCGTCATCGGCCGCGACGAGCAGACGCCGTCGGCCGACCTCGCTCCGCGCAAGCGCACGCGCGCGCCGCAAGCCGACGGGAAGGGCGGCCAGGCCAAGGATGGCCAAAAGGATGGCCAGAAGGACGGACAAGGCAAGGACGGCGAGTTCCGCGCCAAGCGGAAGAGCAGCGAGGGCGACCAGAAGGGCCAGACTGGGCCTGCGCCGGGGCCGGGGGCTCAACCATCGGGACCTGGAGCCAAGCAGCCATGATCCCGGCAACAGCCGCCTGAGCGGCAGGCGCATCCCATGGGTGTCTCCGAACCCTTCATCCGCCGTCCGATCGCAACTTCGCTGCTTGGCATTGCGCTGCTGATTGGCGGGCTGCTGGGCTATTTCGCGCTGCCGGTCTCGGCGCTGCCGCAGGTCGACTTCCCGACCGTGCAAGTGACGACGCAGCTGCCGGGCGCGAGCCCCGACGTGATCGCCTCGCTGATCACGGCGCCGCTGGAGCGGCAGCTCGGCCAGATCCCGTCGCTGACGGCGATGAACTCGACGAGCTCTTTCGGCGTCAGCCAGATCTCGCTCCAGTTCGATCTCAACCGCGACATCGACGGCGCGACCCAGGACGTGCAGGCCGCGATCAACGCCGCCGCCGGCGTGCTGCCCAAGACACTGCCTTATCCGCCGACCTACGCCAAGGTGAACCCGGCCGATGCGCCGGTCATGACGCTGGCGCTGCGCTCGGACACCATCTCGCTGCGGGCGATGAGCGACATCGCCGACACGCTGCTGGCGCAGCGCCTGAGCCAGATCTCCGGCGTCGGCCGCGTCTCCGTGCTCGGCGGGCTAAAGCCGGCCGTGCGCATCCAGGCCGATCTGGCGCGGCTTGCCGCCTACGGCATCGCCATGGAGGACTTGCGCGCCGCCATCGCAAACGCCAACGTCTCCGGGCCAAAGGGCTCGCTCGACGGCGCCCAGCAATCCTACATCATCGCGGCCAACGACCAGATCGCCGCCGCCGACGCCTACAGGCCGGTCATCATCGCCTATCGCAACGGCTCGCCCGTCACGATCGGCGACGTCGCGCAGATCGTCGACGGGCTCGAGAACGACCGCACCGGCGGCTGGTATCAGGGCACGCCGGCCGTCATCATCGACATCCAGCGCCAGCCCGGCGCCAACGTCATCGATGTCGTCAAGCAGATCCGCGCCGAGATCCCGAAGGTGCAGCGCGCGATTCCGGCCGGCGTTAAACTGACCATCGTCTCCGACCGCACCGTCACCATCCGCGCCTCCGTCCATGACGTGCAGTTCACGCTCGTGCTGGCCGTCGTTCTGGTGACACTGGTCGTGCTGCTGTTCCTGCGCTCGCTGCGCGCAACCGTGATTGCGGGCGTGGCGCTGCCGCTGTCGCTGATCACGAGCTTCGGCATCATGTACTTTGCCGGCTTCAGCCTCGACAATCTGTCGCTGATGGCGCTGACAATCGGGACTGGCTTCGTGGTCGACGACGCCATCGTCATGATCGAGAACATCGTCCGCCATATGGAGAATGGCGACAACGCGATGACCGCCTCGCTGAAGGGGGCCAGTGAAATCGGCTTCACCGTGATCTCGCTGACGGTGTCGCTGATCGCGGTGTTCATTCCGCTACTGTTCATGTCGGGCCTCGTGGGACGCATGTTCCGCGAATTCGCACTGACCTTGACCATCGCGGTCGTGACCTCGGCGGTGGTCTCACTGACGCTGACCCCGATGATGTGCTCGCGTCTGCTCAGGCACGCCCATGAGGAGTTGGCGGTACCGGGTCTCGCCGCCGTCAGCCGCTTCATCGACCGCACCGTCGAATTTTATCACCGCACGCTGCTCGTGGTTTTGCGGCATCAGCGCACCACGCTGGTCGTGACCTTCGTGACTTTGGCCGCAACTCTTGTCCTCTATGTCGTCGCGCCAAAGGGCTTTCTGCCGCTGCAGGATACGGCCTCGATCACGGCGGTGACCGAAGCCGGGCCTGACGTGTCGTTCGCCGAGATGCAGAAGCGGCAGGCCGATGCCGCCGACGCCATCAAGGCCGACCCTGACGTCACCGGCGTGGTCTCGGTGATTGGCGCGGGCTCGGTCAATCCGACCACCAATGTCGGACGGCTGGTCATGACCTTGAAGCCGCGCGGCGAGCGACGCGACGATGTCGGCGCGGTCATTGCCCGGTTGAAGGAGAAAGTCTCCGGCATTCCCGGCATGACCGTCTATTTCCAGCCGGTGCAGGACGTGCAGATCTCGACCCAGTCGAGCCGCTCGCAGTACCAATACACGCTGACCGGCACCGACGCGGCGCTGGTGTCGGAATGGGCACGCAAGCTCGTCGACGAGATGCGGCGCGATCCCCTTTTCCGCGACGTCTCCTCCGAAGCCCAGGAAGGCGGCCTGCGCGCGCAGCTGGAGGTCGACCGCACCCGCGCCGGCCAGCTCGGCGTCAGCCTGCAAGCCATCACCGACACGCTCAACGATGCCTTCGCGCAGCGCCAGATCTCGACCATCTATGGCCAGGCCAACCAGTACCGCGTGGTGCTGGAGGCGCTGCCGATGTACCAGCGCGATCCCTCGATCCTGTCAAAGTTGTACTTGCCGGGCGGCGCCAGCGCGACCGCCGGCGCACCCAACGCGCAAGTGCCGCTCGACGCCGTGGCGACCTTGAAGCGCACCACGGCGCCGCTGGCGATCTCGCACCAGGCGCAATTCCCGGCGATCTCGCTCAGCTTCAACCTCGCGCCGGGCGCGGCGCTCGGCGACGCGGTCGAGGCGGTGAAGGCGATCGAGACCCGGATCGAGATGCCCAACAGCATCGTCGGCGTCTATGCCGGCGACGCGGCCGAATTCGCCAAGGCGCTGGCCGGCCAGCCCTGGCTGCTGCTCGCCGCCGTGATCACGATCTACATCGTGCTGGGCGTGCTCTATGAGAGCTACATCCACCCGATCACGATCCTCTCGACGCTGCCGTCGGCCGGCGTCGGCGCCATTCTGGCGCTGATGCTGTTCGGACAGGACCTCTCGGTGATCGGCCTGATCGGCATCATCCTGCTGATGGGCATCGTCAAGAAGAACGCGATCATGATGATCGACTTCGCACTTGAAGCCGAGCGCGGGCAGGGCATGCCGGCCGACGAAGCCATCGTGCAGGCCTGTCTGCTTCGCTTCCGTCCGATCATGATGACGACGCTGGCGGCGCTGTTCGGCGCGCTGCCGCTGGCGATCGAGAGCGGCACCGGCGCCGAGCTGCGCTTCCCGCTCGGCATCTCCATCATCGGCGGCCTGCTGCTGAGCCAGCTGCTGACGCTCTATACCACGCCCGTGATCTATCTCGCGCTCGACCGCATCAACCGCCGCCTCGAGCAGGCGCTGCCGCCACCCGAGCCTGAGCCGCCGACGGCAGGGGCGACCGAGGGGATGCAGTGATGGCATCGATCTCGGAGCCCTTCATCCGCCGTCCCGTCGCGACCACGCTGCTGTCGATCGGGCTGTTCCTGCTGGGGGCCGTCGCCTACGAGTTCCTCCCCGTTGCCTCGGTCCCGAACGTCGACTTCCCTGCCATCTTCGTCTCGGCAAGCCGCCCCGGCGCCGACCCTTCCGTGATGGCCGCGACCGTCGCCGCGCCACTCGAACGGCGGCTCGGCGAAATCGCGGGCATCAACCAGATCACGTCGACGAGCTCGCTCGGCACCGCGAACATCCAGCTCCAGTTCGATATCGGCCGCAACATCGACAAGGCGGCGCGCGATGTGCAGGCCGCGATCAACGCGGCCCTCGTCGACCTCCCCAGCGACCTGCCGGCGCTGCCGCGCTTTCGCAAAGCCAACACGGCCGGCGCGCCGGTCTTCGTGCTGGCGCTGACCTCCAAGACGCTGTCGGCCAGCGCGATCTACGACGTCGCCGATACCGTGCTGGCGCAACGCATCTCGCAGGTCCCAGGTGTCGGTGACGTGACGGTATCAGGCGCCGACCAGCCGGCGGTGCGGGTCCAGCTCAACCCGGTGGCGCTGTCGAATGCAGGGATCGCGACCGACGACGTCAGAACCGCCATCATCAACGCCAACCCGCTCGGCCCCGTTGGCATCTTCAACGGCGAGCGCCAGAGCGAGACGCTGTCGCTGAACAGGCAGATGCGCACGGCCAAGGAATTCGGCGACATCGTCATCAAGAGCTCCGGTGGCAATTTCGTCCGACTGTCCGACGTCGCCGATATCGAGGACGCCGTCCGCAACGCCCGCTCGATCGCCTGGTTCAACAAGCAGCCGGCGGTGCTGATCCAGATCACCAAACAGGGTGACGCCAACGTCATCGACACGGTCGACCGGGTCAAGGCGCTGATCCCGGCGCTGAAGCAATGGATTCCGGCTGGTGTGGACGTCTCGACGCTGGTCGATCGGACCACCACGATCCGCGCCAGCGTGATGGACATGCAATGGACGCTGCTCGCGACCGCAGTCCTGGTCATGGTCGTGGTGTTCGTGTTCCTGCGCCGGCTGACGCCGACGATCGCCGCCGGCATCTCGGTGCCGCTGGCGCTGGCCGGCACCTGCGCCGGCATGTGGGTCGCCGGCTTCTCGATCGACAATCTGTCGCTGATGGCGCTCGCGATCTCGGTCGGCTTCGTGGTCGACGACGCCATCGTCATGATCGAGAACATGTTCCGCAACCTCGAGCATGGCATGCGACCGATGCGGGCGGCGCTGGAGGGCGCCAAGCAGATCGGCTTCACCGTGGTCTCGATCAGCCTGTCGCTGATCGCGGCATTCACGCCGCTGATCTTCATGGACGGCATCGTCGGTCGCCTGCTGCGCGAATTCTCGTTGACGCTGACCTTCGCGATCGTAGTGTCGACCCTGGTGTCGCTGACGGTTACGCCGATGATCTGCGCCCATTATGTGAAGGAGATCACGTCCGGATCCGCCACGCTGTTCGACCGCCTGATCGAGGGCTCGCTGTCGCGCGTCGTTGCGTTCTACGCCCGCACCCTGCGCGCCGTGCTCGAATTCCCGCTGCTGACGCTACTGGTGTTCTTCGCCACCATCGGACTGACGGTGCTGCTCTACGTCAAGGTGCCCAAGGGCTATTTCCCGACTGATGATTCCGGCTTCGTCATCGGCGCAACACGGGCCTCGGCCGACATCTCGTTCCAGTCGATGCTGACGCTGCAGCAACGCCTCGCCGACATTGTGATGCAGGATCCGGCTGTCGCCGGCATCGGTTCGACCGTCGGCGGTGGAGCCGGGCCAGGAGGCGCGACCTCGAACCGCGGCGTCATGTACATCAGCCTGAAGCCGCCGGAGGAGCGAGACCACGTCTCGACCCAGGTCGTGATCGACCGTCTCAGGAAGGCGCTGTTTCCCGTGCCCGGGATCCGTCTCTTCATGTTTGCGGCGCAGGATGTCCGCGCCGGTGGCCGGCAGAGCGATTCCAATTACCAATATACGCTCTCGAGCACCGACCTCGACCTGCTGCAGAAATGGGCACCTATCGTGGCCAAGCGCATGGAGACGGTGGAGGGCATCACCGACATCTCGAGTGACCGTGATCCCGGCGGACTTCAGCTCACACTGAACATCGACCGCCAGAAGGCAGCAGCGCTCGGCGTCAAGGTCCAGGACATCGACAACGCCCTGAACAACGCCTTCTCGCAGCGCCAGATCTCGATCATCTATACCCAGCGCAACCAGTACATGACCGTCCTGGAGATCGATCCGAAATTCCAGGTCGATCCGTCCAACCTCGAGCGCATCTATGTCGCCGGCGCGGGAGGCGTGCAAGTGCCGCTCTCGGCCGTGGTCCACGCGACACGCGGGCTTGCCGCGCTCGCGGTCTATCATTCGCAGTCGGTGCCCTCGACCACAGTGTCGTTCAACACGTTGCCCGTTGTGGAGCTCCAGGCCGCCACGCAAAACATCCAGCGCGCGGTCGATGAATTGCACATGCCCGAAGGCATCCGTGGCAGCTTTGACGGCAATGCCGGCGATTTCGCCAGGACCAGCGGCCGGCAACCGCTCTTGATCCTCGGCGCGCTGGTGGCGATGTACATCGTGTTAGGAGTGCTCTACGAGAGTCTCGCCCATCCGCTCACGATCATCTCGACGCTGCCGTCGGCCGGTCTGGGCGCTCTGCTCGCGCTTCAGATCACCAACACGCCGCTGACGGTGATCGCCTTCGTCGGCATCATCCTCCTGATCGGCATCGTCAAGAAGAACGGCATCATGATGGTCGACTTCGCGCTCGATGCCGAGCGTCAGCGCGGGCTGTCGTCGGCTGAGGCTATCTTCGAGGCCTGCCAGGCGCGCTTCCGCCCGATCCTGATGACGACCATGGCCGCGCTGTTTGCCGGCATTCCGCTTGTCGTGGCGACCGGGCCGGGCACGGAGCTGCGCCGCCCGCTCGGCATTACCATCATCGGCGGCCTATTCGTCTCGCAGGTCCTGACCCTCTACACCACGCCCGTGATTTACTTGTTGATCGATCGGCTGCGCCGGCGGTCCGAGCCGCGCGCGCTGGCAGCGCCGGCAGAATAGGCGGGTTGTTGAACGGCCGTACCAAGCGTATAGCGGCGGTCATGTCGAAACCAGCTGAGACCACGGCCACCACGCCGGAGCCGATTCCCGAATGTCCGCACTGCCAGAAGCCGATGCCGCTGTGCATCTGCGACAGCGTCACGCCGATCGAGAACAAGCTGTCGCTCCTGATCCTGCAGCATCCGCAGGAGCAGGACAGGGCGCTCGGTACCGCGCGGCTGCTCGCCAAGCACTTTGACGACGCGACCTTGCGGGTCGGCCTGTCCTGGCCGAGCCTGTCCAAGGCGCTTGGCCGACCGGTCGAGAACGCCTCGCACTGGGCTGTGCTCTATCTCGGCTCGGCGCGCGCCGCCGACCTCGATGCGGAGGGCGAGATCGTTGCGCTCAACCGCAAGGGCGAGATCGCGGACAACCAGCGCGCCATTTTCAACAAGCTCGAAGGCGTGGTGCTGCTCGACGGCACCTGGAGCCAGGCGAAGGCGCTGTGGTGGCGCAATCCCTGGATGCTGAAATGCCAACGCGTGATCCTCAATCCGAAGCACCCCTCGCGCTATGGCCGCCTGCGTCGCGAGCCGCGCAAGGACGGGCTGTCGACCATCGAGGCAGCGGCAACGCTGCTGGCGGGGCTCGAGCGACGCCCCGACATCGCCGAGACGCTGAACGCCAGTTTTGAACGGCTGTTGACACGCTTCCGCGAGGTCCAGGCCGAAATGCCGGAACTGGCTCCGAAGCCGCCTGTGAAGGACCGTCGGCGCGGTATCCGCCGCGGCAAACGGTCCTGACTTAAGCCTACTTCATCCCTCCGGTTGATTGCCCCGCAAGGAGCAGGCAGATACAGACCACCGGCCGACAGGCCCGTGGCCTGCGATGCCGTCGCAGCGTCGCAAGTCCGCAAAGCAGAAGGGGAGAGTCGAATTCAGAGCGCAGCGAAGGAGATTCTGGCCCAGGCCGCGCAGTTCGATCGTTGGGGCACGCTCGCCCTGATGGACATCTCGTTGCGCTACCGGCGCACCGTGATCGGACCGCTCTGGATCACGCTGACGCTGGCGGCGACCATCGCAAGCGTCGGCACGGTCTACGCAGCGCTGTTCAAGCAGGACATCGCTTCTTTTCTACCGCCTTTCGCGGTGGGCCTGATCGTCTGGACGTTGATCGCGACCACGCTCCAGGAAGGCGCCAACATCTTCGTGGTATCCGGCCATCTGATCAAGGCCGTGCCGGCGCCGCTGATCGTGCACGTGCTGCAGATGATCGCGCGCAACGTCCTCATCTTCATCCATCATCTCCTGATCGTCGTCATGCTCCATGTCGTGATGCCCTGGCCACTGCGCTGGACCATGCTGCTTGCGCTGCCCGGCTTTGCGCTTCTGCTGATGGTTCTGCTCGGCGGCGCAGTCGTGCTAGGTGTGCTCTGCGCGCGATTTCGCGATATCGGGTCTGCGGTCGTGAGTGGGCTGCAATTCATCTTCTTCCTCACCCCCGTGATCTGGACCGAGGACAGCGTGCGCGGCACCGCGCTCGCCTGGCTGACATGGGTCAATCCGTTTACGACGCTGCTCGATCTCGTGCGCAAGCCGTTGTTGTCGCAGCCAACGGACGCGGCGCATTGGCTGCTTGGCATCGCTTACGCGCTCGCTGCGGCCGCCATCGGGCTCGGCTGCTACGCAAGATACCGCCACCGCGTGGCGTATTGGCTGTGAGGCGCGAGATGAGCCCCCAAGCCCACATCATTCTGCGCAACGTCTCGGTGACGTTTCCCGTGCTGTCGTTCCGCGACCGCTCGCTGCGCAGCCGCTTCGTGCGCGCCATGACCTTGCGCCGCAAGGCGCCGCGCCCGCACATCGTCACTGCGCTCAATGGCATCGATCTCGACGTCCGCGCCGGCGACCGCGTCGCGATCGTCGGGGCCAACGGCGCCGGCAAAACCACACTGCTGCGGGTGCTGGCCGGCATCTACCATCCGACCGCAGGCAACATCGATGTGCTCGGCCGCTGCCTGTCGCTGTTCGACCTGTCGGCCGGCTTCGACGAGGAGGCGACCGGTTACGAGAACATCATGCGCCGCGGCCTTGTGATCGGTGCGCGACGCACCGAGATCGACGCTCGCCGCGTCGAGATAGCCGAATTCACCGAGCTCGGCGACCGGCTGGATTTGCCGCTGCGCACGTATTCCAGTGGCATGATGCTGCGCCTGATCTTCGCGGTCGCCACCGCCGTCGAGGGCGAGATCGTGCTGCTCGATGAATGGATCGGCGTCGGCGATCAGCAGTTCCGGAAGAAGGCCAGGCTGCGGCTCGATGAGATCGTGGCCCGCGCCGGCATCCTGGTGCTGGCCTCGCACGATCTCGATCTGATCAAGAGCACCTGCAACCGCGCCATCCTGCTGGAGGAGGGGCGGATCACCGTATCAGGCACGATCGAGGAGGTTCTTGCCCGATATCTCGGGGCTGCGAAGGTGTAACTACCCCGCCGGGGTTGCCTAAGCCGTTGATCCCCTATATTGCTCCGCCTCTACGGGGCCACGTGGCGGAGTGGTTACGCAACGGTCTGCAAAACCGTGTACACCAGTTCAATTCTGGTCGTGGCCTCCATCACCAAGCTTCTGATATTTCAACCTAAATCATGATTTCGCCCCGATCCGCCGATGGCGCGGATGGCGACTGCATGGCCCGCGCCACCGGGTTTGCCCGGGGCTTGTTGGAAACCCTCGATTCAGGCCCGATGGCATAAGCTTCGCATCTGCGAAGGCATGCAGTCCTATCAATCGAGCGCTGGAGCACACGTGGGCGAAATCGTCCGATTTATCCCGAAATCCGAGCTGGAGCGGGCTCGCCTCATTGCCGAGGCGCGCGCGATCTATGACAGCATTTTCCCGCCGGCTGCACCGGACAGGGTACAGCAGGACGACAAGGACAGCGTCAAGAATTGATCGCAGGCCCGTGGCCCGCCGTCAGTTTTGCCTCAGCAGGCGGCGTACCAGCCGTCCGGAAAGGGCAGCAGGGGCCAGGCGCCCTCGTTGTCATTCGCGGCCTTGAGCGCTTTCTTGGGCGCTATCTTGGGCGCAGCGTCGAAGCTCCACGAGCGGGGCACGAAGTCTTCCTCCGGCGCGGCTGCGAAATTGTCGTGAATCATGGCGTCCCGGACGGCATCCAGCATCAGATTGAATTCGGCTTCGCTCATCACACCCTCCGGAACGCGGATAGCGCAGTGTCGCAAAGCCGGCTTGCTTCCCGATTGACCCGGTCGTTCGCATTTTAACGATCGGGCGATCGGGATCGGTTTGGTTAGCGATTTCTGAAAGGTCCCCAAAAATCCCCAAGAAAACTCCAAGAAAACCCCGGGAACTTAGGAGGTTCCAAGCGGCGGCAAGTGTGAAAGAGATCACATCCCCCGCGATTTAACCCTCCTACCTCTTTGCTCACACCGGCCGATGGCGGCCGGGCAGGAAGGGCGGACAGGAGACTGGACATGAAGGCGAGGTTCTTGCGGTTTGCGGGTGTGAGAAGCCGGGCGCGTCGCGCCTCCACACTCGGCCTGTTCCTGACGTTGTTTGCATCCGCCGCCAATGCGCAGCAGGGCACAGCGGAGCAGCGCCGGGCCTGTACACCCGACGTTTACAGGCTCTGTGCCGGCGAAATCCCCAACGTTCGAGCCATCACGGCCTGCCTGCGCCGTAACCGCTCCAGCCTGAGCGAGGCCTGCCGCGCGGTGTTCGACCAGGCCGGCGGCTGATGCGCTCCCTGTGGATTTGTGCGCAGCAAGTGCTTTGCGTCTCCAGCGTAAATCCTTCGGGCGACGGCTGTGGATATGCTGCGGACAAGCTGTTGAATGGCTGTTTATCCGACGCAGATGCGGATCAGATCCGAATGATATCCGACAGAGTTATGATCTAGATGCGTTTTGCACCCAATCATCTGATCTGACGGGTTCTCGCAGTCCGAAGGACGGGATCCCACTTCGGTTGAGCAGCTAGCGCTTGCCGAACCATTCCTCGTAGATCCGCTGGTACGTGTCGTTCTCGCGCAGCCCCAGAAGGGCCTCGTTGACCTGCTTGCGTAGTGGACTGCCGGTCGGAAAGACGATGCCGTAGTCTTCCCTGTGAAACACGTCACCAACGGTCCGGGCCAATCTGCTGCCGTCGTGGGTCGTGTAGTAGAGCAGAGCGGGCGAATCGAACACGACGGCGTCGACCTGCTGATCCAGCAGCGCCTTGTAGAGGTCATCGACCTTCTCGAACTCGCGAACCTGAGCCTTGAGCTCATTCAGATAGCCCGTTGCAGTGCTGCCCCTTGTGGTGCCGACGGTCTTGCCGACGAGGTCCTGCTGGCCGTTGATCGGCCCCTTGATCTGCTGCACCGTCAATGAAGCGGTCAATTGCGCCGTATAGAACGCGACAAACACCACCCCCGTGAACATCCACAGCACGGCGACGATCCGGGCTATCCAGTGTCGCGGCATCTGATCGGCCTGAGTGGCCAGCGTGCCCGCCGCCCAGAACATCGCGTGGAAGATCCCCGGAAAATACTTTTTAGTCGGAATGATCCCGCTGTGATGCGTTCGCTCGACCAGGAACATCAGGTGCGCCGGCACCAGGATCAGGAGCAGCGCAATGCCGAGCCAGACCAGCAACGTGCGTGAGAAGAACAATTGCATCAGCTCGCGCAATGGATTGGCTTCGACATTGACGGCCGTGCCGCGCACCAGGATCTGCAAGCCTGAGTTCATGATCGGTTGAGAGAAGTCGAACCTGTCCTCCCGCTCTGACGTGATCGAGATGGCCGCGATGGCGAGATCGGCTCGTCCGCTTCCGACCGCGTCAAGCAATTCGCTCACATCGGGCAACACGACATATTCGGTCTCGCGGTTCAGTCGTTTGCCGATGCTGTTCCAGAGCTCGATACTGAAGCCACTCAGCACGCCGTTCTTTTCGACGACCATCGGCGGCACGATGCGGGTCGCCACCCGCAGCTTGGCCGTCTCGGCCTGAGCCGCCGACCAGGTCACGCAGACGAGCAGTGCAAACGCCAGTGCGCGGGCGATCTCGGCTCCGACCGACCGAGACAGGCGGTCGGTTCGGGTGCAAGAGCTGGTGGCTGGCTGCGGACGAGTCATCGATGGTTTCCAGTCGCGCAAGTGTGCCTGTGTATTGAGATGCAGACAAATAAAGCACCGCGGTTGCCTCTTCCTCGCAAGACCCCGCGCAACGACGGGTGCTGAGAGAACATTGCGTCACACTTCGGGCAGGTGCTCCAGGTCGCAATCGGCTTTCCATAAAATTGCAACCCGCACGTGCAAGAAGTCTTGATCGTCGGTGATTTAGGAGTGATGGCACACCTTGAACGCGGCCGCAGGCGACAGCGACTAATCCAAAGAGTGCATCAGGATCAGTGGAACGTGATCGAGCTCCCCCCTTGTAAAGCACCAAAATGGTGCTTTAGTGCTTTTCATGAGCCCGTCGCCCCGAAACGCGCCATCGGCGCTTCGATACAGGCTTGCCCCTGACCCGGCCGCCAAGGCCGCGATGGAGGCGACGTTTAGGGCCTATGACCGCATGATGGAGATCCTGGATGAGGTCGCCCGGACCCACAATGTGGGCTCCAACGTCGTGCTGCTGCATGCCCATGCCTATGAGCCGATCCGGAAAGAGACCGCGCTGCCGTCACGGCTGGTGACGCTGGGCCTGCGCGACCGCACCGAGTATCGCGCCGCGCAAGGTCGCCGCCTGCCGCTCGACGACAAGCTCGCCAAGATCAAGGGGCCGGCCACCATTTCGATTTCAACCGTTCAAGGGCGCTTCAGCGTGCCCTTCGACTATGTCGGCTACGCGGATGGCTGGGGGCAGAGCGTGCCCGCGCATCTCATCCGCACCGACGACGGTTTCGAGGTTCACTACGGCGTCACGCCGAACAGTCTGCCAGAGGAGGAGAACGCTATGGATACCATCGCAGCCGCTCCCGAGAATTTCCTGTCGCGGGTCGGACGTCTGATCGCCGGCATCGCCTATGACGCGATCGAGCAGGCGGAAGGCAAGAACAAGCTTGGCGTGGTGGGACAGGCCATCCGCGAGATTGAGCGCGCCGAAGGCGAGGCGCGCGATGCGCTCGCGTCTGCGCGGGCCGAGGAATACCGCCTCAACGCCCGGCGAACCGAGATCGAGCGCGAGATGACCGATCTGACTGCGAAGATCGAGGGGGTGATCGCGGACGGGCGCGATGATCTCGCCCGCGCCGGCATCGCGCGGCAGATGGATCTGGAGGCACAGTTCGAGGTGCTCTCCCGCGCCATCGACGAGAACAATGAGAAGATCGAGCAATGCGTGACGTCGCTGCGCGCGGTGCTCTCGGCGCTCCAGGATGCCGAGCAGCGCCGCGCCGATCTCGCAAAGAGCGAGGCGGCTGCGAGCCATCAGGCCGCGACGTCGCCCCGCAAACAGGGCGGCACCTCGGCGGCGGCGAAGGCTCTGCGCGCGGGCAGGGCGGTGGCGCGCGCCACCGGCGTGCCGGCTGCCATCCCGTATTCAAGCGACATTGACGAGCTCAGCACGTTGCATCGCGACAAGGAGATTGCAGCGAGGCTGGCGCGGTTGAAGTCGCGCTCCTGAAGAGTATCGTGTCATGAGCGCATTGCTCGAACACGTCATGGCGCCGGAGGTCAGGCCGTTCGCGATCGCGGCAGCCATGATCCTCATCGTCGGCACGCTCGAAGTGGTCACCATGCTGGTCGGGGCCTCCTTGAGCGAGATGCTCGGCACCAGCATCGATTTCAGCCATCCCAGCGACAATGGCGTGATCAACGCCATCTCCTGGATCAATGTCGGCGGCGTGCCGCTCTTGATCTTCCTGCTGCTGGCGCTGGGCGCCTTCTCGATCACCGGCTTCCTGATCCAGGACGTCGCCCGAATGGTGGCCGGGCCCTTGCCGGCCAGTCTCGCCTCGCTTGCGGCCGTCGTCGTCTCGGTCCCGCTGGTCCGCGGCGCGAGCCGGGGCATCGCGCGGATCATTCCGAAGGATGAAAGCTACGCGATCGGCCTCGGCGATCTCGTCGGCCGCGTTGGCGAGGTCGTCGTCGGCCCGCTCGACCAGGGTCCGCCCGGCCGTGTCAGCGTCGCCGATATCCACGGCAACCGCCACTTCGTCTCGGCGGTGGCCGCTCCCAGCTCAGCGCCTTTGCCGCAGGGCACGCTGGTGCTGCTGGTCGACCGCGTCGATACCCGCTTCGTGGCTGTCAGGGCCGACGATGAACTGAAACCGACCAAACCCGCTCTAAGCAGCAGCTAAGTCATTTTTGGAGAAAGTCATGTTCGACATCGCAGTCCCGGCCATGATCGGCGTCACGCTGATCATCGTCCTCGGGATCATCTTCACCATCCTCTACAAGCGCGCCACCCGCGACGAGGCCTTCGTACGCACCGGCCTTGGCGGCAAGAAGGTCGTGCTCGACGGCGGCGCCATGATCCTGCCGATCTTTCACTCCTATGCCAGCGTCAACCTCAAGACGCTCAGGCTCACGGTCGAGCGCAAGGAGCGGGAGTCGCTCATCACCAAGGACCGGCTGCGCGTCGATATCGTCGCCGAATTCTACGTCCGCGTTCGCCCCGATGACGAGAGCATTGCGCTCGCAAGCCAGACCTTGGGCGCGCTGACCAATGACGCCGAAGCTCTGCGCAACCAGGTCGAGGCGAAATTCGTCGACGGCCTGCGCTCGGTGGCGGCGACCATGACCATCCTGGAATTGCAGGAAAAGCGCAGCGATTTCGTCAAGCACGTGCAGGCGACCGTCGAATCCGATGTGAAGTCCAACGGTCTCGAGCTGGAGTCGGTGTCGCTCACCAAGCTCGACCAGACCGACGTCAAGTTCTTCAACCCCGAGAACTTCTTCGACGCCGAAGGCCTGACCCAGCTCAAGACCATCACCGAGACCCGCCGCCGCGACCGCAACGCGATCGTGCGCGACAACGAGGTCGCTATCGCCCAGAAGGACCTCGAGGCGCGGCAGCAGACCCTGACCATCGAACGCACCAAGAAGGAAGCTGAACTCTCGCAAGAGCGCGACATCGCCAACAAGACCGCGAGCACCCGCGCCGAAGTCGCAACCGCCACGCAGACCGCCCGCCTGACCGAGGAGAACGCGCGCATCGACACCGACCGGGCGGTTGCCGAGAAGGAGGCTGGCGCCAAGCAGGTCAAGGAAACTGCGGTCATCGAGTCCGACCTCGCCATCAACAAGCGCAAGACCGACGCGCAGCGCGAGATCCAGATCGCGACGCAGGAGAACGAGATCCAGATCGCATCCAAGAGCAAACAGACCTCGGAAGCCGTGGCCAACGCCAAGGCGGCCGAAGCACTTGCCGTTTCCGCAGAAGAAAAGGTGGTCACCGCGCGCGCGGTCGAGGTCGCGGATCGCGCCCGTCTGACCCAGGTGCTCGCCGCGCGCACGGAGGCCGAGCGCAAATCGACCGAGCTGATCGTCGCGGCCGAAGCCGAGAAGAAGGCCTCGCTCGACCGCGCCGAGGCCGTCAAGACACTGGCGACCGCCGAGGCTGAATCCAACAAGATCAAGGCGGTTGGTGTCCGCAATATCGGTGAGGCCGAGGCGGCCGTCATCACCATGAAGAACGAAGCGCAGAACAAGCTCGGCGCCAACGTCATCGATTTCGAGATTGCAAAGAAGCGGATCGAGACGATGCCCTCGGCGCTGGCGGAGATGGTCAGGCCGATCGCCAACCTCAAGGACGTCCGCATCCTGCATACCGGCGGCGCGTTCGGCGGCAACGGCGTCGGCGGCGGCAATGTCGGCTTCGGCGAGGGGCTCGCCGGCGAGCTCCTCAAGGTGCACGCCCTGCGGCCGATGATCGACGAGATCCTGCGCCAGAGCGGCTTTGCGACGGGCGACGATCCGGTGAAGACGCTGGTCGGCGCCGTGACCGGCAAGGCCAATGGTGCGGCGGTAACGCCGGCAGCGGTGCCTGCCCCGGAGAAAACAAACTCCGCCGATCTGTGAATGCCGGTTCATTGCTGCTGAGAAATCGAAACGATAAGAAATTGCCCGTGCGCGTCTCGCGTCGCGCACGGCTCCGGAGTGCAGTTCGATCGTGTGTCGAACCTTTCGACTGCGCTCCGGACGAATTTCTCGAGGCAACGCCATTTGTTGCCGCGGCGCCTGCGCCGATCGACGTCAGGCGCTGAGGCCTGTTTCTATCAGGGGATTTTCATATGAAGTATTTTCTCTCCGGACTGATCGCCGTCGGCCTGTCTCTCGCCGCCACGGCGGCCTTCGCCGCCGATTCCCGCAACGTCACCGTCGTCAACGAGACCGGCTACGCCATCAAATTCCTGGGCTTCAATGCCCCTGATGATGGCCTGGACGAATGGGACAACGAACTTGACAAGGTGTTGCAGAACCAGGCGAGCACCTATGTCGAGTTCGACGATGACGACGAGGGGTGCGTTTGGAACATCCGCGTTGACTGGCAGAACTATGACGAGTCCGTCCTGTGGAAGAACGTCAACCTCTGCAAGTTCACAGCGCTGCGGCTGCGCTACGACCCCGGCACCAAGACCACCTCGTTCGTCGCCGAGTAACCCGGCCTGACCCAAGCCCGAGGAAGGGCTGGATCAGCCCTTCCTCGATGCTTTGCGGATGATGACGAATTCGTCCTTTGCAAGCGCAATCGGCTTTGTTATACGCAGCGCGCGCGAACGAACGGTTCGCCCTTTTCCTCGGTAGCTCAGCGGTAGAGCATCCGACTGTTAATCGGATGGTCGCTGGTTCGAATCCAGCCCGGGGAGCCAAATTCCGCTTTATTTTCAGTTGTTTGTAGGCGTGCATTGATGTCGCACGCGATCTAGCTCGATCAATCCCTCAGCGCCGCCACGCCGGTATCCCCCGCAGAATCGCGTTCAAGCGGACGTGTACGCCGAGACGCACACCGCAAAGCAAGCGGCACCAAATCGACTTAATTCACATCGAGCGTTGCTGGGCCGGACTCTTACGGAGCTGATTCCCATGCCCGACATCCAGATCGACCGTGCCCGCCGGGCCCCCTCGATTCTACCGGCCGACGTCCCTGAATTGAGCGACGATGAATGCCTTGCTTGTCTTGCCCGCGCGGTCGAGACCCCCGATTCGGCGCGGCTGGACGAAGTGGCCGCCCTCATTGGCCGTCTGGCAGTTGCGATCGAATAAGCCGTCGCACCTCCATGCTCTAACGTTGCGCAACCGTTGGCTGACCGGCCAACGGACGTGTTGCGTTTTCGCGGAGCCTGTTCCAAAGATGCCGCAAATTCATCTCCGCGGCATCGTCCGCCTTGCAGGGTCCGCAAATGTCCGGTTTCTCGACCGCGCGCCAAAAAATGGTCGATGGCCAGGTGCGCACCAATGATGTCACCGATCGCCGCATTCTCGATGCCATGTTCACGGTTCCCCGCGAGGCCTTCGTGCCGGCGAGCCGACAGGCGCTGGCCTACCTCGACCTCGATCTCGACGTCAGCGAAGGCGCTGCCAAGCGTTATCTGATCAAGCCGCAGCTGACCGGCAAGCTGCTCCAAGCCGCTGAGATCGGCGAGGGCGACAACGTGCTGGTCGTCGGCTGCGCGACCGGCTACCTCGCCGCGCTGACCGCGAAGCTCGCGCGCCAGGTTACGGCCACGGAAGGCGATTCGGCTCTGGTTGCCAAAGCCAAGGACGCGTTTGCCAACCTCGGGCTCACAAACGTGACCTGCAAGGCCGCCGCCTGCGCCGAGGGCGACCCGGCCGCCGCGCCCTATGACGTGATCGTCCTCAACGGCGCGACCGAGGTGACGCCGGATGCTCTGTTTGGTCAGCTCAAAGAAGGCGGACGCCTGGTGGGGGTCTCGGCCGAATCCAGGCCGTCGCGAGCCATGATCGTTACCCGCTCGCACGGCGAATTCGGCTATCGGCCGCTGTTCGATGCGGCTGCCCCGGTGCTGCCCGGCCTGGAACGGGCCGCCGCCTTCGTCTTCTGACGGCTGAAATCCCGTTAAAATCCCGTTCTGAATCAGAAGTGTGGCCGGGATGCTGCACGTGAAGAGTTTCCGCTGGGAACTACTCGGGGGTAGTTCCGTCGCGCTTGACCGCGTCCTATGTTGCTGCGGGGCAACGACTCCACTCGGATACGGTAACCAGGCTCGCGGGCACGAGCTTGGCGTGAGAATGAACGGAATTTCAGGGATGCATAGGGTGAAGCTTTTCACCGGAGCAGCGGTTTCGGTCCTGCTGACGGCGCTTGCCGGGCCGACGCCTGCATTGGCGGATACGATCGAGGCTGCGCTGGTGCGCGCCTATCAGAACAATCCGCAGCTCAACGCACAGCGCGCCCAGGTGCGCTCGACCGACGAAGGAGTGCCTCAAGCTCTGTCGGGCTATCGCCCCACCGTCAAACTGAACCTTAGCAGCGGGTATCAATATCAGGACGTCCAGGCGACGCAGAAGGGCCTCGCCATCCATAGCGATCCGCCCCTTCAGCCCAACGCCGCCAGCGTGACCGTTAGTCAGACGCTCTACAATGGCAATCAGACCGCCAACAAGACGCGGGCAGCGGAGAGCCAGGTCTCCGGTACGCGCGAAGCACTGCGCAGCATGGATCAAAGCGTGCTTCTGAGTGCCGCTACGACCTATATGGACTATCTGCGCGACTCCGCGACCCTTGAAGTCCAGCGCAGCAACGTGCGTGTCCTCGAACAGACGCTGAAGCAGACGCGTGATCGCTTCAACGTGGGCGAGGTGACACGCACCGACGTCGCGCAATCCGAAGCGCAGCTGGCTGCCGGCAAGACTCAAGCGCTGACAGCGGAATCGACTCTCACGACGACGCGCGCGAATTTCCGCCGGGTCATCGGCAACGAGCCGTCGAATCTCGCACCCGGATCCCCGGTCGACCGGTTCCTGCCGCCAACGCTTGCCTCGGCAGTCGAGCTCAGTCTGACGGAACATCCCGATGTCACGGCTGCGATGTATGGCATCGACGTCAACTATCTCCAGGTCAAGGTCAACGAAGGCGCATTGCTGCCGACGGTCACCCTCAATGCGACTGCCAGCACAGCCTACCAGCAGCAGCTGACGGTTTTCCGAACGAATACCGCATCCGCCGTCGCGACGGCCTCCGTGCCGATCTATCAGGGCGGTGCAGAATATTCGCTGATCCGCCAATCCAAGGAAAACCTGGCGCAGCAGCGTCTGAACCTCGAGAAGACTCGTGACACTGTCCGCGCGAACGTGGTGCAGTTCTGGGGGGCTTTGCAGGCCGGCAAGGCGCAGGTGCAGTCCGCGCAGGCGCAGGTCACCGCGTCCGAGATCGCGCTGAACGGTGTGCGCGAGGAAGCCAAGGCCGGTCAGCGCACGACCCTCGACGTCCTCAACGCCCAGCAAGCGCTGGTCAATGCGCGCGTCGCGCTGGTCACCGCACAGCACGATCGGGTCGTTGCGTCCTACAACGTGCTCGCAGCCGTCGGTCGCCTTGCACCGCAGGTGCTCGGCCTAAACACCACCGTCTACGATCCGAGCGTGCACTACCACCAGGTCCGCGACAGCTGGGTCGGCGTGCGTACGCCCGACGGACGCTGATTGCCGTAGTTCTCCGGTCGGCCTCGCAAACTTGCAGAGACCGACCGGCGCTTTGCTTGCAATCGTCAAAAGCCCTGACATAGCCTTGCCAAGAAGCTGCTGGTCGATTCGGCCCGCATCCAATGTTGCGTGCGTAATGCTTGAGTGACGGGGCAGGGGCGCGCCGCCTCACTTTGAGCCGTGATCTGGGGACAAGTCTGGCTGTCGCGACGAAAATGTCGGACGACCCATCCGGAACCGGCCAATGCCGTCGTGCTTGGTGTAAAACAGCGCATGCGAGGGCGTTGATGATGTGGAGTCGGAGATGACGCAGCCTGCAAAGGTCACAGAACCCTCCATGGAGGAGATTCTGGCCTCGATCCGGCGCATCATTGCTGATGACGAGGCGAAGCCGCCGCCGGCAGAGGCTGCAAAGCCCGCACCTGCACCCGCGGCAAAGCCGATGGCCGACATCCCTCCGTCCAAAATCGCGCCTGCAAAACCTGCCGCCGAAAAGCCCGCGCCGCCGCCGGCTGCGAAGCCCGCGCCGCCTCCGTCGCCCGCGCCCGCCGCCGATGCCGGCCCCAACAACCAGGACGACATCGACGCGCTGCTGGCGGGGCTGGACGAGGCCACGTCTGCGCCTGAGGTGCGAGCTCCGGAGCCAGAACCCGAGCCTGAGCCAGAGCCAGAGCCCGACGTGCTCGAGCTGACCGACGAGATGGCGTTGGATCCCGAGCCGACACCGGCGCCGCCCCCGCCGAGCTTCCACAGGGTCGAGCCGCGCGACGATCTCGAATTCGCCGAGGCACCGCCGCCGCGTCCAACGCCTCCGCCGTCCTACGCGCCGGTCGATTACGACGCGCCGCCGCTGCCGCCGCAGCAGCCGATTCTGGCCCAGTCGACCGTCTCGGCGGTCGAATCCGCCTTCAATTCGCTGGCTCACACGGTGCTCAGCAGCAACGCGCGGACGCTGGAGGACCTGGTCAAGGAGATGCTGCGCCCGATGCTGAAATCCTGGCTCGACGACAATCTGCCGGGCCTGGTCGAACGCATTGTGAAGGCCGAAATCGAGCGGGTCTCACGCGGCGGTCGGTGACGGCCGAAGCCAAGCCCTCATAAAGCCCCGCTTGAGCGCCATATTCGGCCTGCCGAACGGGCCGGAAAGCCCTTTTGCCGCTGAGCTTTCCGTTGACTTGAGCCCCGCGCGCGGCTTTCTAGCAGCCCCATGATCGAGAAAAATTACCAGCCCGCCGATATCGAAGCTCGCATGTCCGTGGTGTGGGAGGACAGCCTTGCCTTCAAGGCTGGCCGTCCCGACCGCCGCGACGCAGTGCCCTTTACCATCGTGATCCCGCCGCCGAACGTGACGGGCTCGCTGCACATGGGCCACGCCCTCAACAACACGCTCCAGGACATCCTGTGCCGGTTCGAGCGCATGCGCGGCCGCGACGTGCTGTGGCAGCCCGGTACCGACCATGCCGGCATCGCCACCCAGATGGTGGTCGAGCGGCAGCTGATGGAGCGCCAGCAGCCCGGGCGCCGCGAGATGGGTCGCGAGAAGTTCCTGGAGCGGGTCTGGCAGTGGAAGGCCGAGAGCGGCGACACCATCATCAACCAGCTCAAGCGTCTCGGCGCCTCCTGCGACTGGTCGCGCGAGCGCTTCACTATGGACGAGGGCCTGTCCAAGGCCGTCATCAAGGTGTTCGTTGAACTGCACCGCGACGGCCTAATCTACAAGGACAAGCGGCTGGTGAACTGGGACACCAAGCTGCTCACCGCGATCTCCGATCTCGAAGTGCAGCAGACCGAGGTGAAGGGTCACCTTTGGTACCTGCGCTATCCGATCGAGGGCAAGACCTTCGATCCGGAGGATCGCTCGACCTTCATCGTGGTTGCCACCACGCGGCCCGAGACCATGCTCGGCGATACCGGCGTAGCCGTGCATCCCGAGGACGAGCGCTATCAGAAGCTGATCGGCAAGAACGTGGTCCTGCCGCTGGTCGGCCGCAAGATCAGGATCGTCGCCGACGAATATTCCGATCCGGAAAAGGGCTCGGGCGCGGTGAAGGTGACGCCGGCGCACGACTTCAACGATTTCGAGGTCGGCAATCGCCACGGCCTGCGCCGCATCAGCGTGCTGGACAAGGAAGGATGCCTCGACCTCGTCGACAACGAGGATTATCTGAAAGGCCTGCCGGAAGGCGCCGCGCAATTCGCCGAGGAGTTCAACAAGGTCGACCGCTTCGCGGCGCGCAAGCGCATCGTCGAGCGGCTGGAATCGTTCGGCTTCGTCGAGCGCATCGAGCCGCACACCCACATGGTCCCGCACGGTGATCGGTCCAACAGCGTGATCGAGCCGTATCTCACCGATCAGTGGTATGTCGACGCCAAAACGCTGGCAAAGCCTGCGATTGCGGCGGTGCGTTCGGGCGAGACGACCTTCGTGCCGAAGAATTGGGAGAAGACCTATTACGAGTGGATGGAGAACATCCAGCCCTGGTGCATTTCGCGCCAGCTCTGGTGGGGCCATCAGATCCCGGCTTGGTACGGCCCAGACGGCAAGGTGTTCGTCGCAGAGACCGAGGAGGAGGCGATCAGCCATGCGCTCGGCTATTATGTCGAGCAGGAAGTCATCACGGTCGAACAGGGCCGCGAAATGGCGCTCGACCGCAACAAGCGCGAAGGCTTCATCACGCGCGATGAGGACGTGCTCGACACCTGGTTCTCCTCAGCGCTGTGGCCGTTCTCGACGCTCGGCTGGCCTGAAGATGCGCCCGAGGTGCAGCGCTACTACCCGACCAACGCGCTGGTGACCGGCTTCGACATCATCTTCTTCTGGGTCGCCCGAATGATGATGATGGGCCTTCACTTCATGAAGGAGATCCCGTTCTCGACGATCTACATCCACGCCCTCGTCCGCGACGAGAAGGGCGCCAAGATGTCGAAGTCCAAAGGCAACGTCATCGATCCCCTCAACCTGATCGACGAATATGGCGCCGACGCGTTGCGCTTCACGTTGGCTGCGATGGCCGCGCAAGGGCGCGACATCAAGCTCGCCACCAGCCGCGTCGAAGGCTACCGCAATTTCGCGACCAAGCTCTGGAACGCCTCGCGCTTCGCCGAGATGAACCATTGCGCCGTGCCCGAAGGTTTCGAGCCGGCCAAGGCCAAGGAAACGCTGAACCGCTGGATCGCCCATGAAAGCGCGCACACCACGCGCGAGGTGACCGAAGCCATCGAGGCCTATCGCTTCAACGATGCCGCCGGCGCGATCTACCGCTTCGTCTGGAACGTCTATTGCGATTGGTATGTTGAACTCGCCAAGCCCGTCCTGCTCGGTCCCGATAGCCCCGCCAAGGACGAGACCCGCGCCATGGTCGCCTGGGCGCGCGACGAGATCCTGAAGCTGCTGCACCCCTTCATGCCCTTCATCACCGAAGAGCTGTGGGAGGTAACGGCCAAGCGCGATGGCCTGCTCGCGCTGGCACCATGGCCGCTGAAGCGGGCTGAGCCGACACCGGAGCAGCTTGCGATGCTCGCGGCTGCAGCCGGGCCGACCGATCCGCTGGTCTCGCCGGCGTTCGTGATGCCGATCTTCGACCACGCCGACTTCACCGATCCCAAGGCGGAGGCGGAGATCGGCTGGGTGATCGACCTGATCACGCAGATCCGCTCGGTGCGCGCCGAGATGAATATTGCACCGGCGACGCTGACGGCCCTCGTGCTCGCGGGGGCCTCGGCCGAGACCAGGGAACGTGCGCCACGCTGGACCGACGTCATCAAGCGCATGGCGCGGCTGTCGGACATCTCCTTCGCCGATCGCGCGCCTGACGGAGCGGTTCAACTCCTCGTGCGCGGCGAGGTCGCGGCGCTGCCGCTGAAGGGCGTGGTCGATTTCGCCGCCGAGCGTGCACGCCTCGACAAGGAAATCGGCAAGGCCGACGCCGACATCAAGCGTGCCGAGTCCAAGCTCGCCAACGAGAAGTTCGTCGCCAACGCGGCCGAAGAGGTCGTCGAGGAAGAGCGCGAAAAGCGCGAGGCGGCGCTGGCCCGCAAGGCCAAGCTGCTCGAGGCGCTGGAGCGGCTGAAGCAGGCGTCGTAGGCCTATTTCGGAAACGGCTTGCTGAGGAATTTCGAGCCCTTGACGCCATAGCGCCAGGGTAGCTCGACCGCCTTGGTGATGCCGATCCGGATGCCAGTTGCGACCTCGAGATCCTCCGTCCGCGCATGCAGCGCGATCGGCGGCCGGTCCAAGGGCAGGGTGTTGTGCGCGATGGTGATGCCGAGCGCCTCGGTCAGCTTGCCCGGACCCGAGCACAGTGCGTGCACCTCCTGGAGATGGCGCCGTCGGCGCATTGCGGCGAGGCCATGGGTCGGCTCCAGCGCACGGATCAGCACGGCGCTGGCCGAGCCTGCGGCCTCGCAGACGAAGTTGACGCACCAGTGGATGCCGTAGGAGCGGTAGACATAAGCAAAGCCGGGCGGACCGAACATGATCTGGTTCCGCGGCGTCGGGCCATTGTAGGAGTGCGCCGCCGGCTCGGTATGATGATAGGCCTCGACCTCGACGATGATCCCGCCGACGCCGTCGACCAGCATGGTGGCCCCGATCAGGTCGTGAGCGACCTCGCGGACGTCGCGGTCGAAAAAGCCGCGCTTCAGGGCTTTGCCGAGCCGGGGTGTGGAAGTCTTCGAGACTGGAGCCATTCGAGGTGAGAATCGCCTGAGAACAGAGCAGGATATTGCCCATATCTGCCATGTTCCCTGAAGCGGCGCGAGCCGGGTTGCGGCAGGCAGCCAGACCGACTAGGTAGGACCTGAACAGACCGGACAGATCATGGTCGTTATTGTCGATACCATCACGAACCCGCTGCGCCCGCGCCACCCCGAAAAGGTGAACCGCCCTGATTCCGCTTCGCCGCCGAAGCCGGACTGGATTCGCGTGCGCGCGCCCAACACCCGCGGCTATGCCGACACCCGCAACATCGTGCGTGCCAACGGCCTGCACACGGTGTGCGAGGAGGCCGGCTGCCCGAACATCGGCGAGTGCTGGGACAAGAAGCACGCGACCTTCATGATCATGGGCGACACCTGCACCCGCGCCTGCGCCTTCTGCAACGTCAAGACCGGCCTGCCCAACGCGCTGGATACGGCCGAGCCGCAGAACGTCGCAGAGGCTGTCGCCAAGCTGGGTCTCGCCCACGTCGTCATCACCTCGGTCGACCGCGACGATCTCGCCGATGGCGGAGCCGAGCATTTTGCCCAGACCATCCGCGCCATCCGCGCCGCCTGTCCCTCGACCACCATCGAGATCCTGACGCCGGACTTTTTGCGCAAGGAGGGAGCGCTCGAAGTCGTCGTCGCCGCGCGGCCCGACGTATTCAACCACAATCTCGAGACCGTGCCGTCGCGCTATCTCACGGTGCGGCCCGGTGCGCGCTACTTCCACTCGATCCGGCTGCTGCAGCGGGTCAAGGAGCTCGATCCCACCATCTTCACCAAATCAGGCATCATGGTCGGCCTCGGCGAGGAGCGCCACGAGGTGCAGCAGGTGATGGACGATCTGCGCTCGGCCGACGTCGATTTCCTGACCATCGGGCAATATCTCCAGCCGACCCGCAAGCACCACGCCGTGATGCGCTACGTGCCGCCGGACGAGTTCAGTTCTTACGAGAAGGTCGCCTACACCAAGGGCTTCCTGATGGTGTCGGCGAGCCCGCTGACACGCTCGTCGCATCACGCCGGCGAGGACTTTGCGAGACTGAAGGCCGCTCGGGCCGCGACCGCGCGCTGAACCGATATGCCCAAATTTTCGAGCAAGCGCCGTGTCAATCACAGCGCACCCGAGATGTTTGATCTGGTCGCCGACGTCGAGCGTTACCCGGAATTCGTGCCGCTGTGCAGCGCGCTGAAAATCCGCCAGCGGATGGCGAAGCCCGACGGCACCGAGGTGCTGGTCGCCGACATGACTGTGTCGTTCAAGCTGGTCAAGGAATCCTTCACCAGCCGCGTGACGCTCGACCGCGCGAATCTGAAGATCCTGGTCGAATATCTGCAAGGTCCCTTCAGTAATCTCGAAAATCGCTGGACGTTCGAGGCGAGAGGCCAGCAGGACGGCAATGAATTCTGCGACGTCGGCTTCTTCCTCGCCTATGAATTCAAGAGCCGCATGCTGGCGATGCTGATGGGCTCGATGTTCGACGCGGCGTTTGCGCGGTTTTCAACCGCGTTCGAAAAGCGGGCGGATGCGATCTACGGCCGGCCGAAGCTGGCGTCGTCCTGATCAATCCACGGCTTTGACGACATCCGGCGGCTGCGAGGCGTAATACGCTGCGGCAGCATCAATCTCCTGAGGCGTCATCGCGCGGGCGATGTTGCGCATCTGCTGGCTGATGTCATTGCGGCGCTCGCCTTCGGCAAACGCCTGGAGCTGAGCTTTCATGTAGGCCTCGGACTGTCCTTCCAGCCACGGGCTGCCGGTCTTGTTGTCGAGGCTGCCATGGCAGGCGCCGCAGGGTGCGATGCCGCGCAGCGGCGCACCAAAGATGACGATGTTGGGCTTCGGTAGTTGCGGCGTCGGGTGATAGGCCGGAAGCCGTGGCAAATAAGCATAATAGTTTGAGAGGTCGGCGATTTCATCGTCGGTCAGGTTGACGGCAAACGGCGACATCACGGCATTGCTGCGCGCACCGGAGCGGAAATCGTGCAGCTCCTTGTAGATCACGGCGGCATATTGGCCGGCGAGGTTCGGCGAGTCTGCGCGGCTAATGCCGGTCGGACCGTGACAGATGGCACAGCGCTGCGCCAGCGTCGCACCGCGGCCGATCGCTTCCTGGCTTGGACGCGACAGCGTATGCGAGGTCAGGACGACATCGGACAGACGTTTTGTCTCTTCGGGCGCTGCGACGGTCGCGGTCCGTTGTACCACGCCTGCGGCGCTACAGATCGCGTCCCAGACATTGGCGAACTGGATCCAGGGCTGGGCAAAGGGCAGCACGATAAAGCCGGCAATCGCGGTCACAATCAGGATTGCGGCAATGATGCCGACGCCCCGCGTGAAATGAGGATTGTTGAGGGAGAAAAGGTCGCGGGCGCTCATCACTGCGCTCCCACATAGACGGCTGGCACCGATGTCCCCGTGGTCGCGAGGTTGAGGATCGGATAGCCGTAGTTGGTGATGGTGAGCGCGATCATCAATGCCACCCACAGCGCATGGGTGTTGAGTGCAACGGGCACGGTTGCCGGCTGGTGCACGGCGACCGCAAAGCGATAGGCGCCGGCGTCGACCTGAGGCGCACGCATGCCGCGCGCTAGGATGACAATGAACATGATCCCCGAGGTCAGCAGGACGAAGCCGCCGATCGCGGAGAATATCACCGAAAGCGCCTGCGGCGCGATCGCGGGATCGGCGAAGTCGAAATAGGCCATGCGGCGCGGCATGCCCAAAATGCCGACCCAGTGCCACGGGAAGGTGGTGACGACCATGCCGATGAACCACAGCCACAGCTGGGTGCGGATAAGACGGACATCGATCAGTTCGCGTCCGGTCAGATGCGGCCATAGATCATAGGCGATCGCAAAATACATGATGACGATGGCGCCGCCGAAGATCAGGTGGAAATGACCGGTGATCCACTGGGTGTTGTGGATGGACGCATCGAGCTGATAGCTCATGTTGATGAGCCCGCCGGCGCCGCCAAAGCCGAGCATGACGAACGAGAACGCCAACGCCAGCATCATCGGGTTGTCCCAGGGCAGGGCCCTGAGCCAGCCGAACAGGCCGCGGCCACCGCGAAGCCGCGCCGCGATCTCGACCGAGGCGCAGATCGTGAACACCGTGAGCAACGTCGGCAGCGCCACGAGCGCGGTGAAAGCCGAATGGATGAACTTGAAGCCGGCGCCGACTTGCGGATCGGCGAAGGTGTGGTGCATGCCGATGGGCATGGCCACCACCAGGAACAGGATGAAGGAGATCCGCGCCATGCTGTCCGAGTAGACCCGGCCGCCGATTGCGCGCGGCACGATCGTGTAATAGGCGATGTAGGTCGGCATCAGCCAGAAATAGACGATGGCGTGGAGCGTCCAGGAGAAGAACACCCGGGCAAGCCCCGCATCGATGGTGTTCTTTAGCCCCGCGGCGACGGGAATGATCTGGAGCAGCAACTCGAGCGCTGCGCCGACCGCGGTCCAGGCCCAGAGATAGGAGCCGGCGACATTGGCGAACATCGCGAGCGGCACCGGCGCCCCAGGATGGGCCTTGCGCCAGATGCGCAAGTTAATCGACATCAGCGCGACCCAGATCCAGGAGCCGACCACGACCAGCACGACCCCGAGGTAGTAGAAGATGTTGCCGATCAGCGGCGGATAGAACGTGTAGAGCACGGAGGCGCGCCCGAGCGCGATCGGGATCACCGCCATGATGCTGCCGGCGACGATCAGCCAGAATCCGGTCCAGGCCCAGCGCACGCCGACCAGGCGCTGCTCCAGCGCGGACTCGCTGATGGCATAGCCAAATCCCATCGCGACCAGCGTCGGGAACACGTAGCCCATGACAGTGCCGTGCGCGGTCAGCGAGCGGTAATAGAGTTCGGGGTTGGAGAGCCAGGTGCCGAGCGGGCTACGAATGAACATCTGCCAGGCGCCAAGCGTCAGCGCGACGCCGAACACCGCAAACGCCAGCCAGAAATGGGCGAGAATGAGCTTCCTATTGACCAACACAGCTCAGCCTCCCGCCGGCCTTCGCGCGATTTGCGAAGTCAGTCTTGTCGATCACCTTGATCTTGCCCCACATGCCTTCATGGCCGAAGGAGCAGAACTCCTGGCAGGGCATCAGATAGTCGCCGGTCTTCGTAAAGCGCATCAGCTGCTCGGAGATGTAGCCCGGCACCAGCATGGTGTTGACGTTGGTGCCCTGGACCAGGATGCCGTGCACGACGTCGGCGCTGGTCGCGCGCAGCGTGATCGGCGTATCGACGGGCACCACGATGCAGGCCGGCGTGAAGGAATATTGCTGGCCGATCGCGCGCACGGTGACATTGCCGTTGGCTTCCAGCACGCTGCCGAGATTGCTCTCGACGAACTCGCCCGAGAGATGGATGCGCGAGGGATCGGTGGTCTCGACCCGCGGCTGCGGCATGGTCGCACGATGGATGCCGGCGAAAGCCGCGAGCAACGCCATGCCCACGATGATGATCACGGCAATCGTGGCCCAGCGCCGCTCGACGCGCGCCGCGACCTCGACGCTGCCGTGGGCTTGCCCTGTGCTCATTGCAGCGACCCGCGCGGCAGGAAGACGAACAGATAGAACGCGAGCCACATCGCGACCACGCAGGCCGTGGCGATGCCGGCCAGCACAATCGCCCCTGAAGGCCCCTGGGCAACGACTTCCTCGACGGCCTGATCGGCGGCTGCTGGGCTGGTTGGAGGATCGGAATTGAACATGGCGGATCTCAATTCAAAGGCGCGGAGCGCAGCTCGTTGGCCTCGCGCGCCGAGACCGGCGAGCCACGATTGCCCCAGGCGGTGCGGATGTAGGAGACGACGGCGGCGACCTCGTTGTCGGAGAGGAGGCCCGCGAAGGGCGGCATGCCATAGGGCATCGGGTTGCCCTTGGTACCCGGCGGATAGCCGCCGTTGAGCACCATGCGGATCGGGTTGACCGCCGACTGCATCTCGATCGACTGATTGTTGGCGAGCGGCGGCCAGTGTGGCGGCTTGCCTTCGCCCTGCGTGCCGTGACAGCTCGCGCAATTCTTGTCGTAGACGGTCTTGCCGAGGCTGATCAGCAGGCTGCTCTCGGTGTTGGGCAGAACGGAGCTTGCGGGCGGCGGTGACGAGCCTTCCGCGATGCCCTTGAGGTAGACCGCCATCGCCTTGGTGTCTTCGTCATTGAGATATTGCAGGCTGTTGTGCACGACCTCGGCCATCGGCCCGTAAACCACGCCGCGCGCGGAGACGCCTGTCTGGAGCAGATCGGTGATGTCCTTGATGCTCCAGTCGCCGAGGCCCGCCTCGCGGTTGGAGGTGAGCGAGGGCGCGTACCAGTTCTGCATGGGAATCAGACCGCCCTTGAAGGCGTCGGACTGCGACGTGCCGCCAAGCGCGTTGATCGGCGAATGGCACATGCCGCAATGGCCGAGGCCCTCGACCAGATAGGCGCCGCGGTTCCACTCGGCCGATTTGCTCGGATCGGGCTTGAACTCGCCCTCACTAAAGAACAGCGTGCGCCAGCCGAGGATGAGCTGGCGATTGTCATAGGGGAAGCGCAGATCGTGCTCGCGGTTTCGCTGGTTCACCGGCGGGATCGACTTCAAATAGGCGAAAATCGCGTCGGTGTCGGCGCGTGTGACCTTGGTGTAGGACGCGAAAGGCATTGCCGGATACATCAGTCCACCGTCGGGAAAGCGGCCGTAATGCATCGACTTGTAAAAGTCCTCCGCGGTCCATTTGCCAATCCCGGTCTCCCGGTCCGGCGTAATGTTGGACGAATACAGAGTCCCGAACGGTGTTGGCATGGCGCGCCCGCCGGCGAAGGTTCGGCCCTCCGGCGCAGTGTGGCAGGCAATGCAATCGCCGGCGCGCGCCAGATATTCGCCGCGCGCGACGAGTTTGGTGCCGGCGGGCTCGACCTGCTGCGCCTCCACGGTCGAACCGGCCATGAGCAACAGCCACGTGCCAAGGATTGGTGAGCACCAATGCATCCCCATCTCCTCAATCCCCTTCACTGCCGCAGGCGAATGGCAGCACGTAGGTGCCCTTGGGCACCGGAGCAAGGTTCACCGGGGCCTGACGGCTTGCAAGCCATGCCGCGACTGCCGTGACGTCCTCCTCTGTCAGCCGGGCAGCGACCTGCTGCATGCAGTCCGGGGCCTTCGCGGTGCGGGTGCCGTAGCGCCACGCCCCTAATTGCGCGCTGATGTAGTTCGGCCGCAGTCCGAGCAGGCCCGGAATTCCCGGCTCCATTCCGGTCAAGGCCGGTCCGTGGCAGCTCCCGCAAGCCGGTATCTGGCGCTGAGGGTCACCACGCGACACCAGGAGCTGACCGCGCTGCAGCACCTCCTGGCTCGCATCGTTGGCTGCGACGGGCGGCAAAGGCGGATGCTGATCGGCGAAATACTCCGCCATTTGCTGCAAGTACGGATCGGTGAGGAATTCCAGCAGGTAATTCATCGGCGGGTACTTCCGCCGGCCACTCTTGAAGGCGAGGAGTTGATTGTAGAGATAGCCCGCGGGCTTGCCGGCGAGGCGCGGGAAATAGACATCGCTGGTGCCTTCGCCTTTGTTGCCGTGGCAGGGCGTACAGGCCTCGACCCGCGCCGCCATCGTATCGGGCGGCAGGCTCGCCGTTTGCGCGGCCGCACCATCAAAGGCGGCCAAAGTGGCGACAAGTACGGCTAAGGCCGTGGCGCGAGCGAACACTTTGTCGCCCTCCAGAATGCTGATCCGGTTGATTCCGGATCACAACGTAGGGCAGCATTATTGCGGCAATATTTTTCCGCGCAAGTTCGCAATAGGGCGATGACGTTCGGTCGCGCCGCTGCATCGCGCTTCGCGATCGTTTCGAACAAAATTGTGTGCGTTTTGACAAGAACGCATGTCGCCGCATCCTCGCTGCATGTCTTGCCCGAGCCTTGTTTCATTTCTTCACCCTCTGATGTCAGAGGCGGCTCATCAACTGCGCACATTTGGAGTGACAAGTGCAATTTGTGCCAAAACGCTTTGGACTGACGGAACGCCCCTTGCCGTGGGCGACACACCCGCATCAGCTGCATTCGTGAGAGATGCAATTACAATCCGAGTCGGGCGCAGGGCTTACGTAGCAGGACCAGGAGACATGGCGCGTTGGAAGCAATCGTGGAGCGACGACGACCTCGATCGGCTCAGGAAGCTTGCAGGGACCAAGCCAATCACAATGATCGCGAAGGAGCTCGGTCGTACCACGGGAACCGTGCTCGCGAAGGCAATCGAGCAAAAGCTTCCTGTCATCCCTCGGATCGAGCGAACCTCGCAAGGATCGAACCTGCCTTGAGCGTCGAACCCGTCTCGATCGATTCCCGGATGTCAGGTCGACCCCATCTATGCGATTAAGCCGCTGGCCGGCGGTTGGTATCTCTCCGGTCGGTCGGTTGCGCCTCGCGGTTAGCGCTTCGCGCAGCCGCGAGGCTGACCCACCCTTACGAAAGCCGAGAGAGCGCTCAACCCCGCGGCGACCGTGGCGGCCTGCGCTTTGTCGCATGCCGGCGCGGCGTGCGCGTGACGCGGGGACGCAGGCGGCTCGCGGCGGCGCGTTGCGGCTTGGCGGCAGCTTGCGGGCCGCGGGCGAGCTCCATCAGCATGCGCAGGGCTTCGACCACCGAGCGCTGGCGCACCGCGGTGCGCCCGATCGCGCCAAAACGTTGCTCGCGGTGGATGATGCGGCCGTCGCGCGCCGCAGCGGCGAAATGGACGAGGCCGACCGGCTTGCCCGGCGTGGCGCCGCCAGGGCCCGCGATGCCCGTGATCGCAACGGCAAGGTCGACATCCGCGCGCTCGAGCGCTCCGACTGCCATGGCGGTCGCGGTCTCCTTGCTGACCGCGCCGAAATTGGTGAGCGTGCTTGCCTCGACGCCGAGCATCGCGCGCTTGGCGTCGTTGGAATAGGTGACGAAGCCGCGGTCAATGACGTCGGACGAGCCGGGGATGTCGGTCAACGCACCGGCCACAAGGCCGCCGGTACAGGACTCGGCGGTCGCGATCGTCAGCTTGCGCATCCGGCACAAATCGAGCAGCGAGCGGGAGAGGGCGCGTGCGTCGCTGCCGCCCATGACCTAGACGCTCCAAGTCTTTTCGTTAAATGGCAGGCGGATGGTGGCGCTCGCGGTAGCCGCGATGCCTTCCTCGCGGCCGGTGAAGCCGAGCCGCTCGCTGGTGGTCGCCTTCACCGCGACACGGGAGATGTCGACGCCGGAGATCTCGGCGATGCGCGCGCGCATGGCATCGCGCAGGGGGCCGATCTTCGGCCGCTCGCAGATCATGGTGACCTCGAGATTGGCGATGCGGCCGCCGCGCGCCGTGACGCGCTCGATGGCGTATTTCAGGAACTGGTCGGAGGAGGCACCCTTCCACTTCGCATCGCTCGGCGGGAAGTGCGAACCAATGTCGCCATCGGCGAGCGCGCCGAGGATCGCATCGACCAGGGCATGCAGGCCGACGTCACCGTCGGAATGCGCCAGGAAGCCTTTCGTATGCGGTACACGCACGCCGCAGAGCATCAGATGGTCGCCTTCGCCGAAGGCGTGCACGTCGTAGCCCGTGCCGGTTCTGATATCACCGAGCAGGCTGGCCAGGCGCGCTTCCTCGCGCACGAAATCTTCGGGAGTGGTGAGCTTCATATTGGCAACATCGCCTTCAAAGGTCGCAACCGTCAATCCCGCCCATTCGGCGATCGCAGCGTCATCGGTGAAATCAGATCGCCCGTCCTTGGCCGCGCGACGATGCGCCTCGAGGATGACATCGAAACGAAAGGATTGCGGCGTCTGCGCGACTCGCAAGGACGCCCTATCAGGTGTGTCCTCGACGTCACCGTTCGCACTCGTCACCTTGATCGTGTCAGTGACGGGGACGACTGGGATCGCAGCGCCCGTGCGGCTGGCCGCCTCGATCGCGCGCGAGATCACGCCCGAAGAGACAAAGGGCCGTGCGGCGTCATGAATCAGGACGATGTCGGGCTTGTGCTTCGCAAGCGCTTCGAGGCCTGACAGCACCGAGGCCTGGCGCGTCGCGCCGCCATTGGCCGGTGCCTCGTGCTTGAGGCCTGCGACCGCTGCCGTGAACATGGCGCTGTCGTCCGGGTTCACTACCGGCTGCACGGCGAACACATCGGGATGGGTGCTGAACGCCTCCATGGCGCGGTAGATCACGGGCACGCCGCCTATCTCGCGATATTGCTTGGGGCCACCGGCGCCTGCGCGCAGGCCACGTCCGGCCGCGACGAGAACGACTGCGGTGCGCTGTGATTTCGCCATAGGACTCAAATATTCAACTGCTAAGGGGGGAGTCGGGGAGTGAGGTGACTGCCAGCATGCCTCTAGCACGGCAGGCCCGCAAAAAAAGGGGGTTTCCCCGGATTGTGGGATTCAGCATTTTGCTGCACTGCACTTGAAAGATCTGCAGAACTGTCTAAACTGTAGGCATGACGCTTGACTGCACAAGAATTGTGCGCAAGATAGATCATGGCAGGCGCGATGAGGCGCCGTCCACGCAACGAGACCCCTGTGACCGGCTCGGCAGTATCAGGCTCTAAGCCATTGAAAATAGGCGATATTGAAATCGCCAATCCGGTCTTCCTGGCACCGATGTCGGGAGTGACGGACTCACCCGTCCGCCGTCTGGCCGCCGAGCTTGGGGCTGGCCTGGTCGTCTCCGAAATGACGGCCAGTGACGAGCTCGCCAATGGTCACCGCATGTCGCGGTTGCGCTGCGAAGCGACCGGTGTTGGGCCCCATATGGTCCAGCTCGCCGGCTGCGAGGCGCATTGGATGGCCGAGGGCGCCCGGATCGCCGAAGCCGAAGGCGCCGACATCATCGATATCAATATGGGCTGTCCGGCCCGCCACGTCACCGGCGGCCAGTCGGGCTCGGCCCTGATGCGCGACCTCGATCACGCCGTCGGCCTGATCGAAGCGACGATATCAGCGGTGAAAGTGCCGGTGACGCTGAAGATGCGGCTCGGCTGGGACGATCGCACCCGCAACGCGCCTGAGCTGGCCCGTCGCGCGGAAGCCGCCGGCATCAAGCTTGTCACTGTTCACGGCCGCACCCGTTGCCAGTTCTATAAGGGCGAGGCCGATTGGGATGCGATCCGCGCGGTACGCGAGGCGATCTCCATTCCGCTCGTCGTCAATGGCGACATCACGTCTTACGAGAAAGCGCTCGCGGCGCTCGAGGCCTCCGGCGCCGATGCCGTGATGATCGGTCGCGGCGCCAACGGCCAGCCCTGGCTGCCGGGCGAGATCGGGCGGCGGTTGAAGGGTGGGGCGGCCGAAGCCGCGCCCTCGCTCGCGACGCAGCTGCATTATGTCCGCACGCTTTATGAGGGCGTTTGCGCACTCTATGGCTTGCGTGTCGGCCTCAAGCATGCGCGCAAACATCTTGGCTGGGCGCTCGATGTTGCGGCCGAAGCCAGCGGCGTGTCGGTCGAGACGTTGAAGGCCTGGCGCCAGAAGATTTTGACATCCGAGGATCCGGGCCTCGTCCACCGGTCGTTGCAGGATGCCTTCGACGATTTTGCATGGAGCGCCGCTGCATGAGCTCAGCCGCTGACCATCGCAAACCGGCCGACAGCGAGGCAATTCTCGATGCCTTGCCCAATCCCGTGCTGATGATCGGGCCGGACGGCAAGATCGTCGCCGCCAATATTGCGACCGAAGCGTTCTTCGAAATCTCGACGCAGTTCCTGAAGCGGCAGTCGCTGAAAGAGCTGGTGCCGTTTGGCAGCCCCTTGCTGGCGCTGATCGACCAGGTGCGCTCGTCGAACTCGCCGGTCAACGAATACAAGGTCGATCTGGGCACGCCGCGCATGGGCGGCGACCGCCAGGTCGATCTTCATGTCGCCCCGCTCACCGAGCGCCCTGGCCATATCGTGGTGATGCTCCAGGAGCGCTCCATCGCCGACAAGATGGATCGCCAGCTCACCCACCGCAGCGCTGCGCGCTCGGTGATAGCGCTAGCAGCGATGCTTGCGCATGAGATCAAGAATCCGCTCTCGGGCATCCGCGGCGCGGCGCAGCTCCTGGAGCAGCAGGCGTCGTCCGAAGACCGCATGCTGACCCGCCTGATCTGCGATGAGGCCGACCGCATCGTGACGCTGGTCGACCGCATGGAGGTTTTTGGCGACGAGCGCCCCGTGGTGCGCGGCCCCGTCAACATCCATTCCGTACTCGACCACGTGAAGCGGCTGGCGCAGTCGGGCTTTGCCCGCAACATCCGCTTCATCGAAGACTATGATCCCTCGCTGCCTCCAGTGCTGGCCAACCAGGACCAGCTGATCCAGGTGTTCCTCAATCTGGTGAAGAATGCCGCCGAAGCGCTGATCGACGTGCCTGACGCCGAGATCCAGCTCACCACCGCGTTCCGCCCGGGCGTGCGCCTGTCAGTCCCCGGTCAAAAATCCCGGGTATCCCTGCCGCTCGAATTCTGCGTGAAGGACAATGGACCGGGCGTGCCGGACGATCTTCTGCCCAACCTGTTCGACCCGTTCGTGACCACCAAGCAGACCGGCTCTGGCCTCGGTCTTGCTCTGGTCGCGAAGATCGTCGGCGATCACGGGGGCATCATCGAATGCGAGTCTCAGCCGCGCAAGACCACCTTCCGCGTGCTGATGCCGATGTACTCGACATCGGTCAAACACGCAGATCACAGCAGTCGCGACGGCTCTGCCGGGAAGTCGTCGTCTGCATCACAGGGGGCAAAATGAGGATTAACGATGCCCGCAGGTAGCATTCTCGTAGCTGATGACGACACCGCCATCCGCACGGTTCTCAACCAGGCACTTTCCCGGGCCGGGTATGAAGTCAGGCTGACCGGCAACGCCGCGACGCTATGGCGCTGGGTCAGCCAGGGGGAGGGCGATCTCGTCATCACCGATGTGGTGATGCCGGACGAAAACGCCTTCGACCTGTTGCCGCGGATCAAGAAGATGCGGCCGAATTTGCCCGTCATCGTCATGAGCGCGCAAAACACGTTCATGACGGCGATCCGCGCCTCCGAGCGCGGCGCCTATGAATATCTGCCTAAGCCCTTCGACCTGAAGGAGCTGATCGCGATCGTCGGCCGTGCGCTCGCCGAGCCGAAGGAGCGGGTCGCGACGCCCGACGATGACGCCGAGATGGAGGCTATCCCGCTGGTCGGCCGCTCGCCGGCGATGCAGGAAATCTACCGCGTTCTCGCGCGCCTGATGCAGACCGACCTTACCGTGATGATCACGGGCGAGTCAGGCACCGGTAAGGAGCTGGTGGCGCGCGCGCTGCACGATTACGGCAAGCGTCGCAACGGTCCGTTCGTCGCGGTCAACATGGCGGCGATCCCGCGTGACCTCATTGAATCCGAGCTGTTCGGCCACGAGCGCGGCGCCTTCACGGGCGCCAACACGCGGGCGTCCGGCCGGTTCGAGCAGGCCGAGGGCGGCACATTGTTCCTCGACGAGATCGGCGACATGCCGATGGAGGCGCAGACCCGCCTGCTGCGCGTGCTTCAGCAGGGCGAATACACGACCGTCGGCGGCCGCACCCCGATCAAGACCGACGTGCGGATCGTTGCTGCGTCCAACAAGGATCTGCGTGTGCTGATCCAGCAGGGGCTGTTCCGCGAGGACCTTTTCTTCCGCCTCAACGTCGTGCCGCTGCGGCTGCCGCCCTTGCGCGAGCGTATCGAGGATCTTCCGGATCTCGTGCGTCACTTCTTCGCGCTCGCTGAGAAAGACGGCTTGCCGCCGAAGAAGCTCGATGCGCTGGCGCTTGAGCGGATGAAGCAGCATCGCTGGCCCGGCAATGTGCGCGAGCTGGAGAATCTCGCCCGACGCCTTGCCGCGCTTTATCCGCAGGACGTGATCACCGCATCCGTCATCGACGGCGAGCTGGCGCCGCCCTCTGTCAGCCCGGGTGCCGCCGTCCAGCAAGGTGTCGACAATCTTGGCGGCGCGGTGGAGGCCTATCTCTCATCGCACTTCCAGGGTTTCCCGAACGGCGTGCCGCCGCCCGGCCTCTATCACCGCATCCTCAAGGAGATCGAGGTGCCGCTGCTGACGGCTGCGCTGGCCGCCACCCGCGGCAACCAGATCCGCGCCGCCGATCTGCTCGGCCTCAACCGCAACACGCTGCGGAAGAAGATCCGGGATCTCGATATCCAGGTCTACAGGAGCGGGGGTTAGCCATCGCGACAAACGCTATACACGTTTTCGCGGAGGTGGCTCAGCTCCCCCTACCACAGCGGAGCTGAGCCTGTCCGGATCGCGCTGGCCGTTCGTGGCAGGCGCGGAGATCAGAAGTCCTGATAAGGCTGAAATGTTCCGTTGGAGCATTCGAATTGGTCGTCCCGTCGCAGCGCGCAGTCTCGCACCTACCTGAGCAAGTGAGCTGCGACCGGCTGGATGTTGGCCATCTGCGCGGTCTGGTCCTGCCTGCTCGGCCCGTTGACCAGAAGGTCAGAGGCCACGATCAGCAGCAACACCGCCGAAACCATCGTTGCGAGAAAGAACCTGTCCATGCCGGTTAAGCCGGAAGGGCCGGAATCTGTTCCCGCCGTCGGACATGGTCTTCTTACCTTTTCCCCACAGGGTTCCGCGTAGCGGCTGCGCGCGCAAGGCGCCCACCGTTGACCTATGTCAACGTAGGCCGATGGGGGCTCGCCTTGAATGACCTTGCACGACGACGATGAGGTCGAAGATGGCGATGGAAGATCTGAAACTGCCTGATGGTCCCATGTCGGGGCTGGTCGCCTCGGCCGTGGAGTATCTGGTCGATGCCGGACAGCGCAGCGTGCTGTTTTTGGACATCATGCGCCAGCGCGGCGACCAATATCGCGAGCATGTCGCGCAAACGGCACCGCATGTGCTGCAATATGCTGCCGAATTGATCACGGACGGCCGCAAGCTGGACGAGCCCGTCAATTACGCACTGGTGCGCATCATCCCACCCAAGGATGTCACGATCGACATGACCCGGCGACCATTCGTCGTGGTCGATCCGCGCGCAGGCCATGGTCCCGGCATCGGCGGTTTCAAGGCGGACAGCGAGATCGGCGTCGCGATGAGGGCGGGGCATCCCTGCTATTTCATTGGGTTCCTGCCCGAACCCATGCCGGGCCAGACGATCGAGCGCGTCGCGCGGGCCGAAGCGAAGTTTCTTGAAACTGTCATCAGCCGTCATCCCGACGCGGACGGCAAGCCCTGCGTCATCGGCAATTGTCAGGCCGGCTGGGCGGTCATGATCCTGGCATCGCTGCGGCCGGAACTGTTCGGGCCGCTGATCATCGCCGGCGCGCCGCTCGCCTATTGGGCCGGCGTCCACGGCAAATATCCGATGCGCTATTCGGGCGGCCTGTTGGGCGGAAGCTGGCTTACCGCGCTCGCCAGTGATCTCGGCGCCGGCAAGTTCGACGGCGCCTGGCTGGTGCAAAATTTCGAGAACCAGAACCCGTCGAACACGCTCTGGACGAAGCAGTACAACGTCTATTCCAAGGTCGACAGCGAGGCCGAGCGATATCTCGATTTCGAGCGCTGGTGGGGCGGCCACGTCAACCTCAATGCGGAAGAGATCCAGTTCATCGTCGACGAGCTGTTCATCGGCAACAATCTCGCGGCCGGCCGCATCGAGATGTCTGATGGCCAGAAAGTCGATCTGCGCAACATCCGCTCGCCGATCGTGGTGTTCTGCTCCAAGGGCGACAACGTCACCCCGCCGCAGCAGGCGCTTGACTGGATCCTCGACTGTTATGCCGATGTCGACGAGATCAGGGCCTACGGTCAGACCATCGTCTACACCGTTCACGACAGCATCGGCCATCTCGGCATCTTCGTGTCCGGCGGCGTCGCTAAGAAGGAGCATGCCGAGTTCTCCAGCAACATCGACCTGATCGACGTGCTTCCGCCCGGGCTCTACGAGGCGACGTTCGAGGCGAGGGGCAACGAGACGCTCAATGCCGATCTTGCGGCGGGGCAATGGGTGATGCGCTGCGAGGCACGAACGCTCGACGACATCAGGGCCATGGGCGGCAATTCCCCCGAGGACGAGCGGCGGTTCGCGGCCGCCAAGCGCGTCTCCGAGCTCAATCTGGCGGCCTATCAGAAGTTCGTGCAGCCCTGGATCAAGAAGATGGTGACACCGCAGGTGGCGGATTGGGCGCGCAACATGCATCCGCTGCGGATGCAGTACGAGGCATTCAGCAGCCAGAATCCCTGGATGTCTGCGGTGAAAGCGGTCGCCGATCGCGTCGAGGAGAAGCGCAGGCCGGTGTCGAAGGACAATCCGTTCCTGGCCTTCCAGGAGCAGATCTCGAAGCAGATCGTGCACGCGCTCGACAGCTGGCGCGACACCCAGGAGGCGCTCAGCGAGACCATCTTCCTCAACGTTTATGGCTCACCTGCGCTCCAGGCCGTAGTCGGCATCGATCCCAATTCCGTGCCGTCACGCCGCCGCGAGATGTCGGACGAACATCGCGTCATGCTCGCGAAGCGTGTTGCGGAGTTGAAGGCGAAGATCGGCGAGGGTGGTCTCCGTGAAGCCTCCATCCGCGCGCTGCTCTATGTCGGCTCCGCGCGCGGCATGGTGGACGAGCGCAGCATCGAGGCGCTGCGTCAGCTCAGGCGCGACCATGCCGGCCCCCGGGTGACGTTGTCCGAATTCAAGATGCTGGTGCGCGAGCAGTTCTTCATGCTGCTGCTGGATCGGGAGGGCGCGCTGGCGGCCATTCCGGGTCTGTTGCCTGCCGATATGAACCAGCGGCGCGCGGCCTTCGCGGCGATGCGCGAGGTACTGTCGGCGAGCGAGGACATCACCGGCGAGCGCGCCAATCGCTTGAGCCGTGTTGCCGGGCTGTTCGGCCTGGACGGGGAGGGCGAGGCGGTGTCGAACGTTGCCCCTTTCGACTCGCAGGCAAGAGCGTCGTAGCGCGGATTGGCGGAAACGGGAGTGACACGATGTCGGCCGATACGACGCACAAGACCGGCAGCAAGTACGACCGGCTGATCGCGATGGCGCAGGCCGTGCCCCCGACACCGACCATCGTCGTGCACCCCTGCGACGAGACCTCACTCCGCGGCGCCATCGACAGCGCCAGCGTGGGCATCATCCGGCCGATCCTGGTCGGGCCCGAGAAAAAGATCAGGGATACGGCCGCAAAATTCGATCTCGACGTCTCAGGATTCGAGATCGTCGACGCCGCGCACAGCGACGACGCGGCGGCCAAGGGGGTCGAGCTGATCCATGCCGCCAGAGGCGAGCTGCTGATGAAGGGCAGCCTGCATACGGACGAGCTGATGCGCGCCGTCACGGCGAAGACGGGCGGCCTTCGCACCGACCGGCGCATCAGCCATGTTTTCGTCATGGACGTGCCGGCTTACGCCGAGACGATTTTCGTGACGGATGCCGCGATCAACATCTTCCCCGATCTCGACGCCAAGCGCGACATCATCCAGAACGCGATCGATCTCTACAACCAGGCCGGCTTCGGCAAGACGCCGCGGGTTGCGATCCTGTCGGCGGTCGAAACGGTCACCTCGAAGATCCCATCCACGATCGAGGCCGCGGCCCTCTGCAAGATGGCCGATCGCGGCCAGATCACCGGCGGCGTGCTCGACGGCCCGCTGGCGTTCGACAACGCCATCGATCCGGAAGCGGCGCGGGTCAAGGGCATCGTCTCCGAGGTCGCGGGACGAGCCCAGATCCTGATGGTTCCGGATCTCGAATCCGGCAACATGCTGGCCAAGAATCTCGCTTATTTCGCCAAGGCCGACGGCGCGGGCATCGTGCTGGGCGCACGGGTGCCGGTCGTGCTGACCTCGCGCGCGGACTCGCCGCGCGCGCGCATGGCATCCTGCGCGGTCGCAGCGCTTTACGCATCCGCCCGGCGCCAGAAGGCGCCGACAGTCGCCGCGTGACCGCCATGGACACGATCCTCGTCGTCAATGCCGGCTCCTCGAGTGTCAAGTTCCAGGTCTATTCGATCGAAGGCGAGGGCACGCTGCGCCGGCAGATCAAGGGGCAGATGGACGGCATCGGCAGCCGGCCGCGCCTGCGTGCCGGCGGTGCCAGCGGGCAGTCGCTGGCCGATCGCGCCTATCCGATCGAGGCGGTGCCCGATGTTCCGGCGGCAATGGCCGTTGCCGGAGACTGGCTGCGCAACGAGCTCCAGGTCACGCCCATCGCGGTCGGCCACCGCGTCGTGCATGGCGGCCCGGACTATTCGCGGCCGGTCCTGATCGACCATGGCGTCGTGTCCCGCCTCGAACGATTTGTTTCTCTGGCGCCGCTGCACCAGCCGCACAATCTCGCACCGATCCGCTCGTTGCTGACGAATTTCCCAAAGCTGCCGCAGGTGGCGTGCTTCGATACGGCCTTTCACCGCAACCATGATGCCGTCGCCGATCACTATGCCATTCCGCATCAGCTCCACGCCGAAGGCGTCAGGCGCTACGGATTCCACGGCCTGTCCTATGAGTACATCGCCCGAACGCTGCCGGGCGTCGCGCCCGCGATCGCGAAGCAGCGCGTGATCGTCGCCCATCTCGGCAGCGGGGCCTCGATGTGCGCGCTCATGGACGGCCGCAGCGTCGAGAGCACCATGGGCTTCACGGCGCTGGACGGCCTGCCGATGGGAACGCGACCCGGACAAATCGATCCAGGCGTGCTGCTTTATCTGATCTCCGAAAAGGGCATGCCGCCTTCGAAAGTGCAGGACTTCCTCTACCGCGAATGCGGCCTGAAAGGCCTCTCCGGCATCAGCAACGACATGCGCGAGCTGGAGGCCAGCGACGATCCGCAAGCAAGGCTCGCGATCGACTATTTCGTCTACCGGATCGCCCTCAACGCCGGAATGCTGGCTGCGGCCCTGCAAGGGCTCGATGCCTTCGTGTTCACAGCCGGTATCGGCGAGAACTCGGAATCGATCCGCGCGCGCGTTACAGCCAGGCTCGAATGGCTCGGCGCAGTGCTGGATGCAGGCGAGAACGCCCGCCACGCGCGGCTGATCTCCCATGCCGACAGCCGCATCCCCGTCTATGTCGTTCCGACCGACGAGGAGCTGATGATCGCCCAGCACACGCTGTCGCTACTGATGAACGGACAATCGCACAACGCTAGACCTGAGAGGGTGTCATGATCCCCGTATTTCCGGACAGCAAGGTGGCCCTCAAGGGAAAGAAGGGGCTGATCGTCGGCATCGCCAACGACCAGTCGATCGCCTGGGGATGCGCGCGGGCGTTCCGCGCGCTCGGCGCGGATCTCGCCGTGACCTATCTCAACGATCGCGCCAGGAAGCATGTCGAGCCGCTGGCGCAGGCGCTGGAAGCCCCGATCTTCATGCCGCTCGACGTCATGGCTGAAGGCCAGACCGAGGCGGTGTTCGAACGCATCGCGTCGGAATGGGGACAGCTCGATTTCCTGCTCCATTCCATCGCCTTCTCACCCAAGGAAGCGCTGCACGGCCGCGTCGTCGACGTCGGTCGCGACGGCTTCCTCAAGACCATGGACGTGTCGTGCTGGTCGTTCTTGCGGATGGCCCATCTCGCCGAACCCCTGATGAAGAACGGGGGCACGCTGTTCACCATGACCTATTACGGCAGCCAGATGGTCGTCGAGAATTACAACATCATGGGCGTGGCGAAAGCCGCGCTCGAAGCCTCCGTCCGCTATGTTGCAGCGGAACTCGGTCCGAAGGGCATCCGCGTCCACGCAATCTCGCCGGGGCCGCTTGCGACCCGTGCCGCCTCGGGCATTCCCGAATTCGACGAGCTGATGGACAAGGCGCAATCCAAGGCGCCGTCGCGTAGTCTCGTCAGCATCGACGATGTCGGCAATGCCACCGCTTTCCTCGCGCTCGACGGCGCCAAGCTGATCACCGGCAGCGTGCTGTATATCGATGGCGGCTATCACATCATCGATTGAGCGCGCTCAACGATAATGCAAGGCAATGAGCTCGGCGACGCAGGCGGGCTTCTTGCCGCCCTCGATCTCGATGACGAGATGATAGTTGACGCGCAGGCCATCCGGCGGCACGTCCTCGGCCTCCGCGACTGTGACGCGGCCGCGCAGCTTTGAGCCGGCCGGAACCGGCGCCAGATAGCGGATGCGATCGGCGCCGTAATTCAGCGTGTTGCGCAAACCTTTCAGGCCGATCACGGAGCGGATGAAGAGGGGCGCCAGCGCCAGCGAGAGCAGGCCGTGGGCGATGGTCTTGCCGCCAGGCATCTCCTTGCTGGCGCGCTCCTGATCGACATGGATCCACTGCTCGTCGCAGGTCGCGGCCGCGAACTGGTTGATACGATCCTGCGACACCTCGACCCAGTCGCTGACGCCGATCTCGATACCAATGGCGGATTTGATGTCGTTGAAGTCGCTGAATATCCGCATGGCCTGGCTTCCTCAGATCTTCATTTCCAGCACGGATTGAGGGATCGCGAGCTCGGCTTCGGTCACCGCCAGGACCTCGCCGACGGTGACGCCGGGAGCGGTTTCCAGCAGTGTTGCCTTGCCGTCGGGAAAGCCGATCACGGCCATGTCGGTGACCACCAGATTCACGGGCCGCGCCGAGGTCAGCGGCAGCGTACATTTGGCGACAATCTTGGACTTGCCCTTGGCCGCATGCTGCATGGCGACGATGACGCGCTTGGCGCCCGTCACGAGATCCATCGCGCCGCCCATGCCGGGCACCATCTTGCCCGGGATCATCCAGTTGGCGAGATGGCCGTGCGCATCAACCTGGAGGCCTCCGAGAACGGTGATATCGACATGGCCGCCGCGGATCAGCCCAAACGACATCGCGCTGTCGAAGGTCGCAGCGCCCGGCAGCGCACTGATCGGACGGCCGCCAGCGTCCGTGAGCGTCGGGTGCTCCAGGCCTTGCTCCGGAATTGGGCCGGTGCCGATCAAGCCGTTCTCGGATTGGAAGAACACTTTGAGATCGGCTGGAACGTAATTTGCGACCAGCGTCGGGATTCCGATCCCGAGATTGACGAGGTTGCCGCTTCTCAGCTCCTTGGCGACGCGCCGGGCGATGATGATCTGCGGGTCCATGTGTCACCCGTTGGTGATGAGGTAGTCGACAAGCGGTGCCGGCGTCACGACGTGATCGGGCGCGATAACTCCGACGGGCACGATGTTCTCCGCGGTGACGATGACGGTATCGGCGGCCATCGCCATGACGGGATTGAAATTGCGCGACGTCAGCGCGTAGGCGAGGTTGCCGAGATAGTCGGCGAGGAATGCATGCACCAGCGCGAACTGCGCTCGCAGAGCGGTCTCCAGCAGGAATGGCTTGCCGTCGACCTCGATCTCACGCTTGCCTTCGGCAACCAACGTGCCGACTCCGGTGGGGGTCAGAACGCCGCCGAGACCGCATCCGCCTGCGCGAATGCGCTCGACGAAAGTACCCTGCGGGACGAGATCGACGGCGATCTGGTTCGCCAGCATCTGTTGCTGCGCCTTGGGATTGAGGCCGATATGGGTGGCAGTCAAGCGAGCGACCAGCGCCGCATCGAACAGCTTGCCGACACCCTTGCCCGGGGTGGCTGCATCATTGCAAATCAGGCTTAGCCCGGTCTTCTTCTGCCGCACGAGTTCGTCGAGCAGACGTTCCGGCGTTCCAACGCCCATGAAACCTCCGACCATGAGGCTTGCCCCGGCGGGGATCATCGCAACGGCTTCTTCGATGGAAACGGCCTTCATCGATGGAACTCCGATCGGCAGGAGCGGACATGGTGTTGGAGGAATGTTCCGGGACGGCAGATTTCCATCGTTGATCTGCGTCAAGGCTTCCGATCATTCGCGTATGTCGATGCCGATGCTCGCCAACATCTCGCGCCAGAGCCTGCGCATCTCATTGTGCCGCTGCTCCAGCGTCGCGCTGACGGCATCGCGGAAGGGCACGAGCTCAGGCCTTTTCAGGAACAGGATTTGCGCCTGGAGCAAGCGGCCGCTCTCGAACTCGATGCGACGCAACGCCAGGACGAAGGGATCAGCCGGGCTGGCCTCGGTCGGCAGCAGCGCTGCCGGGCGGATGGCGGCATGAACGGCATGCGCAAGCGTGGCCAGATGGACGGCAGGCGCAAGACTGCGATCCCCGGTCAATTCGATTGCCGGAGGAAGCCAGGTCGTCTCCCACGAAGCGGCCATGTAGCCCAGGGCGATATCCGGCACCCAGGTGGTCGCGCGCTGGAGCAACGAGACGATCTCGGACTCGCGGTAGAACTGGGCGTTCAATTCGGTCTGCCAGGCGGCCTCGATCCGTAACGGCAGCGCCAGCGCGAATTGCCGTGCGAGCGCGCCATGCGCCGAGATCAGGAAAGCAGCCACGCGCGTCTGCTGGTGCGGCGGCACACGACCGTCAGCGTCGAGCGGCCCGAGGAAGCTGCTCATGGCGAGGGCCTCTGCACGGGAATCGCGCGCAGATGGTCGTAGCCGGCCGGAAACGGCGAAAGCTCGCCGCCGGGCTCGTCGGGCGCAATCAAGACCGCCTTGTTGCCCTTCCAGCGCCCGGCCAGCACGTCCTCGGCAAAGCGCGCGAGCAGATCTGCGGTGAGCGCTCCCTTCTCGAGGGTGAAGGCGTGATAGCCCTCCGGAATGATCACCAACGCACTGTCGGGGATTTCGACGCGAAGCGTCTCGTGCAGGGAGCGGGGAGTCAGGAAGTCGAATTCGCCATTCAGGATCATGGTCGGGACGGCGATGGACGAAAGCTGCGAGGTGATCGGATGGAAGTCGAGAAAGGACTCCATCAGGTTTTGCAGCGCATAGACGTCGTTGACGAGCCAACCCTGCCGCTTGACGCTGTCGAGCTTGTCCAGCAGCGGTTCCAGCCATTGGTCAGACAGGTTCATTGGCAGCAGCAGGTCCTGGAGGTAACTGGTGCCACCGAGGATGAGGCCGGTACGCAGTGCGTTGCCGATCAAGAGCAGCTGCGGCGACAGCTCGGCAAAGCAGCTCATCGGCACCAGCCCGGACAGACGCTTGCCGTGTTCGATGGCATAGCGCAGCGCGATCAGGCCGCCGAAACTGATGCCGCTGAGGAAGACGGGTCCGTCGCCGAGCGCGCTGATCAGTTGGTGAAGCACGGCGACATGATCGTCCTGATTGATGAAGAGCGCCGGCTTGTCCGAGACGCCCTGGCCAAGCAGGTCAAATGTGGCGACGCGAAAGTGCCGGGCCAGCAGAGCATCACGATAGGCCGCCCACAGCTCGGCATATTGTGTGAGCCCGTTGACGAGCACATAGGCCGGCGCGTCGGCCGGACCGTCGAGCTCATAGCGAATCCGGTACGAGCCATGACTGAGGAAGGGCATTGCGTTCGCCAGCAGGTTTTGATTGCGCGATCCTTCATCCGACGGGACGCATTCCATTGAGTTAGATCAAAGCTCGCCCGATCGGCCTGCCTAGCGTTCCGTCAAAATGCGCAAGGGAGGAGGACTCCATCATGATCGGGAGAGGATTCGTAAGGCGCGGTTTCGTCGGCCTCATCCTGCTGCTCGTCGGCATGTCGCTGGCAGTTGCACAACCTTTCACGCGGCGTTCGTCGCAAGTGCAACATGATGGTTTGAAGAAGACCTACGAGATCGCGAACTTCAGGCTGGGCGGCAAATATGACCTGTCCGATCGCGCCAAATGGGAGTTTGGCGGCGAGGGCGGCGTCACGCTGGAATCGCTCGGCGCAGGCAAGCTTCGCACCAGTTACATCGCGATCGGCAACGCGCGGCGCAATGCCGCGGGCGAAATCACCAATGCCGTCGTCGTCAATTCCTACTATTCCGGCGACTCCACGGACATGTATGAGCAGTGGGTCAAGGGCGCGCCACTCTCGGGCAGTGTTCCGATCATCGGCCCGGGCCGGCCGATCGACACCGACCGCTACTACGTCATCATGGTCGATCCGCTCGGCACCTGGGGTGCGAGCAAGCCGTCAGACGGTCTTGGCATCAAGTTTCCGCAATACAGCTACTACGACATGGTGCAGGCGAACTATCGCCTGCTACGGGACGAGCTGAAGGTCGCGCGCGTTGCGCTCGTGACCGGCGTCTCCATGGGCGGCACGCAGACCTATGTCTGGGGCGTGATGCATCCGGAATATATCAACGCGCTGATGCCGATCGGCGGCACGACGCAGTCAGACGGCGACGACCCTGTCGGTAACTGGACCTTCCAGATGATGACGGCGGCGATCGAGGGCGACCCGGTCTGGCAGGCGACCAAGGGTGACTATTACAAGCTCCCCAAGGAGAAGCATCCGGTGCCGGGCGTCGCGTTCGGCTGGTCGATCCTGGGAATGACCGGATACGATTTTGCCTTTCGCACGACCCAGGACTGGAAGGCCGTCCAGCCTGAAATCTTCTACTGGGATCCCCCGAACGAGAAGGCGGGCCTGAATGTCACTAACCGCGCCAAGCTCTATGACGCCGTCGATCTCGTCTGGCGCAATCGGGTCGGCGAGACCCACAACATCAATCCCTATCTCGGCCGTATCCAGGCGCGCACGCTGGTGATGCACATCACCAACGATCTCTGGCTCAACTTCAAGCTGGCACAGAAGGCTGTCGATCGCGTGCCGGGGGCAGACCTGATCGCGCAGGAAAGCCCGGTCGCCCATTACGGCGTGTTCCCGATCATCAACCAGCGCAAGAACGATCCCAAGTTCGTCGCCTTCATGGACGATGTGGCGGCGCTCGATCGCGCCCAGTTGTTTGTCGACAAAAATTATCGTGTTCCGGGCGTCGCCGAAAAGATCGATCCGGGCAAATCCTTCTGGAAGGATTTCGTGACCTATCCTTATCCGGTCAAATACGCCAATGCCAAAGACAAGATCGGCAATACCTGGCAGATCGGCTACATGGATGAGTATGCCGGCACCGATAAGGACCCGAAGGTGCTCGTGATCATCCACGGCAAGGGCGCGTTCGGCGGGCACTACGGCAACATCATGCAATATGCGCTGCGGAGCGGCTTGCGCGTGATCGTTCCTGACTTGCCGGGCTACGGCATGTCGGGGCCGGGCAATCTCGACAAGAGCCCGGCGCGCACCATGCAGGACATGCGCGAGACCATCTACGATCTCGTCGTCAACCAGCTTGGCGTCAAGAAGGCCTATTATCTCGGCCACTCGCTCGGTGGCCAGTTCGTGGTGGGCTATGCACTGACCTGGCCGGACGCGGTGCAGGGGCTTGCACTCGAAGCGCCTTCAGGACTCGAGGAATACCCGCGCGACATCACCATTGCGAAGGATAAGAAAGCACCTTTGTTCCAGCCGGGTCTCGGCCGCGACTTCGACAAGTGGAGGCAGATCTGGGACCAGACTGGCATCCTGGCTGCTGAGAAGGCCCGTGACGAGCAGGGCATTCGCGACTTCTTCTATTTCAAGAAGCGTGATCCCGACACCGGCGTGGTGTCGGCGGCGAAGAGCGGCTACTTCTTCAGCGACAGCGAGTATGCGCGCTTCCATACCGAGCAGCGCGTCGGGCTCACCAAGGGCAACCCCAAGGAGCTCGAACAATGGTGCAACGTCTTCATCTTCGACATCTACACAATCGGATCCGAGCTTCAGCAGGATGATCCGAAGAACCTCTACGAGCGGGTCACGGAGATCAAGGCGCCGATCTTCCTCGCGTTCGGCGACAAGGAACCGTTCATTCCGACGCCGGCCTTCAACGGACTGACGGATCTCGGACGCGACGTCATCACGCCGTTCATGTCGCGCATGACCAATGCCGGCAACCGGCCGATGCTCAAGATCTATCCAGAGACGGGGCACTTCATCCACACCGACAACCCGGTGGAGTATTCCGCCGATGTCGTCGACTTCGTGATCAAGGGACGCGTGGACACATCATCGCCACTGGGCACCGACCGCATGATCAAGGGCGCCGTCGCCTCGGCCATCCCCGTGGCGCCGACCCCGCCTGGCGCTGCGCCCACGGCTGGCTTGAACAAATAGGATCGGTTGATGCCACGGGTGCAGGCGGGAGAAGTCCAGCTTGGCTGGCGGGAGTGGGGACAGGGCGACGTCACCGTCGTCTTCATCCACGGCAATCTCGCCAGCAAGGACTGGATCGAGCTCGCCGCACCGCTGTTTCCCTCGGGCCTCCGTGTCATCGGCATCGACTGGCGCGGCTGCGGCGACAGCGATCGGCCGAAGCCTGCGACAGACTATTCAAACTATTCCATGCAGCAGCACGCCGATGACATGATCGCCGCGCTCGATGCGCTGGGGATCGGCTATTGCCATCTCGCCACGCATTCGACCGGCGGCATCATTGCGGCGCGCATGCTGCTGGCGCAGCCCCAGCGCTTTGGCCGCGTGTTCGCGCTCGATCCGGTGACGCCGCTCGGCATGGCCTTCAATGCCGATCAGATCGGCCTGTTTCGGGCGATGATGGCGAATAAGGAGCTGACGCGGACGGTCATGGCGACCGCGGCTTCCTCGCTGTTCGTACCAGACAGCATGGCGCCGAACGCCGTGCCTCGCTTCCGCGAAGGCCTGGGCGAGATCCAGGCGCTGTTCGACCGCATCATTGACCAGACCTTTGGCGTCTCGGAAGGCATCTGGATCGGGACGCCGATCAATCTGACGCGGGAAAGAGAGAGCCGCGAGCTCGAGCGCCGTATGAAAGAGCTGCGGCATCCGCATCTGGTGCTGTGGGGCGAATGGGACGGCTGGATCCCGCCGGCTGACCTACGCACGATGGCAGAAGCAATGCCGGACTGCCGCCTCGTGATCGTGCCCCGGATCGGACATTCGATGAACCTGGAAATGCCGGCGCTCTATGCCGGTTATTTCGGCGCCTGCTTCGGGGGACTTGCCGCATAACCACAGGAGAGAGGCCATGGCTGAGATCAACCCATCCGCAGAAGCAATCCGAACGATGCTCGGAGAGACGCTCGGACGCTTGCGCAAGGCGAATGCGGAATACTTTGATCTGCTGGAGAAGGGGCTTGGCTCTTCGCCCTTGCCGATTTCCGGTCAGGCAAAGGAGATCTGCGCCCGCATGCAGCATAACGTCGCGGCGACGTTCGATCTCGGCGAGAAGCTCATCCAGGCCCAGGACGTGCAGGATGCGCTCAAGATTCAATCCGAGTTCTTCCAGGACCAGATGCGCGCGCTCACCGACCAGGCCAAGACCATGGGCGAGTCCGCGATGAAGGCGGCGAGCGCCATGTTCGGTACCAAAATCTGAGCCACATCATCGGGTTGGAGAAGGTCATGGCTGAAATCAGGAAGCTCTCGGTCGAAAAGACCATCGAGAAGCTGCGCAGCGCCGATCAGCAGGTGTCGAGAGATCAACGGCTCGAGGAAAAGACCGACGAGCTGACGAAGGAGATCGAGCGCATGAGGGCGCAACGAAAACGCCTCGATCGGCGCAAGCAGGATTGAGCTGGCAGCGCCGTGGCAATCAGCTGACATCACCCAAGTCGGGAGTCTCCTACCGGGTCGCGGGAGTCTCACGGCAGGCCGGGAATTGATCTGGCGCGGACCGCGGGCTCGCAGGTCATGGCGGACGGGGCTGGTTCCGTGAGCAGCTGCCGGCGAGGGGCCCTGCCGCGAGGAGCTCTCGAATCCCGGCTTCTCCGTTTTGGGAAATCATGGCTAAAAGAAGAAGTTGAATTCGGCAAGCTACTGAGATCACGTGGCTATTTGACACTGTCGCGTCTTAGCAACAATGTGGTACGAATACATCAGTCTCCGCCCAAGCGGACCCCGTATTCAGCACCCATTGCCGGAATGACCAGCGCAGATACCTCGGCCGCATCCTTTGACTCGGCCCCAGCCGAAGAGCCCCGGCGCTGGTCGGTAAGGCGCTGGCTGGGCCCGTTTGCCGTGGCTCTCGCATTGCTGTCGGCGCTTCTGACCTTCCTGGTTTTAACTGGCCTGACCAGCATCGAGCCAACTCGGGAGGTCGTCAGCTCCTTCCTGGCGATCAATGCGGGCACTATCCTGCTCCTGATCGGGATCATTGTCCGCGAAGTCTGGCAGATGATCCAGGCCCGCCGGCGCGGGCGGGCGGCGGCGCGGCTGCACGTGCAGATCGTCAGTCTGTTCTCGATCGTCGCCGTGCTGCCGGCGGTGCTTGTTTCCGTAGTCGCCAACGTCACTATCGAACGCGGCCTCGACCGATTGTTCTCTGGACCGACCAAAGAAGTCATCCAGAATTCGCTGATCATCGCGCGCGCCTACATGCAGGAGCACGCGCAAGTGATCCGCGGCGACATTCTCGGCATGGCCAACGACATCTCGCGCGTTCCGCTGCTGTTTGACCAGGATCGGCAGTCGTTCCTGCAACTGCTGACCTCGAGCGCAGCGGCACGTAACCTGCCGGGCGCGATGCTGATGGGCAAGGACGCCAATCCGATCCTGTCGGCGGAAACCGGCGGTGTCCCGCTCACCTTCGCGCCGCCTGCGCCGGAGTTTCTTCAGAACGTCAACGAGAACGAGCCCGAAATCGCGGTTCTGCCCGATCAAAATCTGGTGGCAGCCGTGATCAGGCTCAAGGGCTTCACCGATACCTTCCTCTACGTCGCGCGCCCTCTTGATCCAAGGGTCGTCGCGCAACTCAGACAGACCGAGTTGAGCGTTGCCGAATATGCCCAGATTGAGTCGCGCAAGCTCGGAATCCAGGTCGCCTTCGCGCTGATGTTCGCGGTGATCGCGCTGACCATTTTGATGGCCTCGGTGCTGATCGGGCTCAACTTCGCCAACTCGCTGGTGGCGCCGATCCGACGGTTGATGAACGCAGCCCACACCGTCTCGACCGGCGACCTCCATGTGAGGGTGCAGGTGCACAAATCGGAAGGCGACCTCGCCCAGCTTGGCGAGACCTTCAACAAGATGACGCAGGAATTGCGCAGCCAGCGCGACGAACTCGTCAATGCCAGCGATCTCATCGACAGCCGCCGTCGCTTCATCGAGGCCGTGCTGTCGTCGGCCAGCGCCGGCATCATCGGCGTCGACACGTCGGGGAGCGTCGGTATCCTCAACCGCTCCGCCGAGAAGCTGATCGGGCATTCCGAGGCCGAGACGCTCGGCCATCCGCTCTCTGACGTGCTGCCCGAGCTCGACGAGATGATGAAGGCGTCGCGGGAAGGGACTCAGCGCCTGGTGCAAGGCCAGATCACGATCACGCGCGACGGCACCGAGCGTAATCTGTCGGTTCGTGTCAGCGCCGAGAAGAACCAGCCGCACGACAGCTACATCATCACGCTCGACGACATCACCGAACTGGTCTCGGCCCAGCGCACCTCGGCCTGGGGCGATGTCGCGCGCCGCATCGCCCACGAGATCAAGAACCCGCTGACGCCGATCCAGCTCTCGGCCGAACGTATCCGCCGCAAGTTCGGCAAGGACATCACCGAAGCCAAGGACAAGCAGATCTTCGACCAGTGCACCGATACCATCGTGCGTCAGGTCGACGACATCAGGCGCATGGTCGACGAATTCTCGCGCTTTGCGCGGATGCCGAAACCCGTCATGGAAGGTGAGGACGTCGCCGACACCGTGCGGCAGGCGGTGTTCCTGATGAAGGTCGCCCATCCCGAACTCGATATCGAGGCCGAGTTCAGAGAAGATCCGCTGCGCGCCCAGTTCGACCGCCGGCTGATCTCGCAAGCGGTCACCAACATCGTCAAGAACGCGACCGAGGCGATCGAGCAGGTCCCGCCGGAAGAGCTCGGCAAGGGCCGCATCGACGTCGTGGTGTCGCGCGAGGGCGAGGACGTGTTGATCGACGTCATCGACAACGGCATTGGCCTGCCCAAGGTCGCGCGCTCGCGGCTGCTCGAGCCCTACGTGACGACGCGCGCCAAGGGCACCGGCCTTGGCCTTGCCATCGTCGGCCGCGTGCTGGAGGACCATGGCGGTCGCATCGAGCTGAAGGATGCCTCCGACTTCCGCGAAGGCCAGCGCGGCGCCTGGATGCGGATGCGCTTTGCGATCTCCGGACAGGCCAAGAAGGCCGAAGGAGCCGAGCCTGTGCCAGCGGTGACTGATACGGCCAAGGACGCAACCACGCCCGAAATCAAGCAATCGGCGGCAGAGTCCGCCAGGGATTCCGTTACGGCGCAGGAAACAAAAGTGCCGGCGGCCGAAACCAAAGAGCCGGCTGAAAAGACCAATGATTCAACGAAAATCGAAGCCTCAACAGGTAGCTGAGAAGACAGGCGCGACCCATGGCAAGTGAAATTCTGATTGTCGATGATGAGGCCGATATTCGGGATCTCGTTGCGGGCATCCTCGAAGACGAGGGTTTTGTCACGAGGACCGCGCGCGACAGCGACTCGGCGCTGGCCGAAATCGCCAACCGCCGGCCGCATCTGGTGTTCCTCGACATCTGGCTGCAGGGCTCCAAGCTCGATGGCCTGCAGCTCTTGGAGCAGGTCAAGAAGGATAATGCCGATCTGCCTGTGGTGATGATCTCCGGTCACGGCAACATCGAGACCGCCGTCGCCGCGATCAAGCGCGGCGCCTATGATTTCATCGAGAAGCCGTTCAAGGCCGACCGTCTCATTCTGGTCGCCACCAGAGCGCTGGAAAACTCGCGCCTCAAGCGCGAGGTCAAGGAGCTGAAGCAGCTCGCGCCGAGCGCAAGCTCGCTGGTCGGCCGCTCGCCGAGCATGAACCAGCTGCGCCAAACCATCGAGCGCGCGGCCAAGGCCAACAGCCGCATCCTGATCGTCGGTCCCGCCGGCGCCGGCAAGGAACTGACCGCGCGCACGCTGCATACGGCCTCGGGTCGCGCCGACGGCCCGTTCGTCGTCATCAATGCGGCGGCGATGACGCCGGAGCGGATGGAGCACGAGCTGTTCGGCGTCGAGCAGTCCAACGGCGAGCATCCGCGCAAGCCTGGTGCGCTCGAGGAAGCGCATGGCGGCACGCTGTTCATCGACGAGATCGCTGACATGCCGCGCGAGACCCAGAACAAGATCCTGCGCGTGCTGGTGGAGCAGTCGTTCCAGCGCGTCGGCGGCACCGCCAAGGTGCAAGTCGACGTCCGCATCATCTCGTCGACCGCGCGCAATCTCGAGGAGGAGATCGCGGCCGGCCATTTCCGCGAGGACCTCTATCACCGTCTCTCGGTGGTGCCGATCCGCGTGCCCGCGCTGTCGGAGCGGCGCGAGGACATTCCTGAATTGATCGATTATTTCATGGAGCAGATCTCGGCCGGCAGCGGCCTGCCCAAGCGCCAGATCGGCCAGGACGCGATGGCGGTGCTGCAATCGCATGTCTGGCCGGGCAATGTGCGCCAGCTTCGCAACAACGTTGAGAGAGTCATGATTCTGGCCGCGGGCGGTCCGGAGGTGATCATCACCGCCGACATGCTGCCCCAGGACGTCGGCTCGATGGTGCCGGCGATGCCGACCAGCAACAATGGCGAGCACATCATGGGCCTGCCGCTGCGAGAGGCACGCGAAGTGTTCGAGCGCGACTATTTGATTGCCCAGATCAGCCGTTTCTCAGGAAATATTTCTCGTACGGCCGAGTTTGTTGGCATGGAACGGTCGGCACTACACCGGAAGTTGAAAGCGCTCGGAGTTGGCTAAGGCCCGACGTCGCGGCCGCTCTTGCGTGATATCTGAGAAAAATCATCTATTTCCGTAGTTTTTCGGAGAAATAGGGCGCGTTGTGCCGCGCGAAGCGGCTTGCCTAAAATGTCCACCTGTCCTCTAATCGGCCAGCCGTTCCTCCGAGGGGGATCTCATGAGGAGCGGCCACCGGAAGAAGGCCCAATTTTGAAAACAGGGCCGCTCCCGGGCGCAATAAAAAGAAACTCAAAGCGAGAAAAAAACAATGGCGGCAGACCGCGCACAAAACCTACAGGACACCTTCCTCAATCACGTTCGCAAAACTAAAACGCCACTGACGATCTTTCTGGTCAACGGAGTAAAGCTCCAGGGCATCGTGACCTGGTTCGACAATTTCTGTTTGCTGCTTCGGCGCGACGGTCACTCGCAGCTGGTCTACAAGCACGCGATCTCGACCATCATGCCGGGCGCTCCGATCCAGCTGTTCGAAGGCGGCGAGGATCAGCCGGCTTGAGAGTGATCTGATTGGAACCCCGGAATTTCGACGGGGAGGCCGACCGTCCACGGTCGGCTGGGGCTAAGCAAACGGGGCGGGTGCTTGTCGTCGGCCCCTATTTGCGAGCGCGTGCGGGAAGTGCCGACGCGCAATCGGAGAGTCATGTTCAACGCGACGCCGAGGCCCGGCTCGATGAAGCCGCGGGCCTCGCGCGTGCGATCGACCTCGTCATTGCCGACGCCATCATCGCGCCGATCAACCAGATCCGGCCGGCGACCTATATCGGCAAGGGCAAGGTCGAGGAGATCGCGGCGCTCGCCAAGAGCCTCGACGTCGAGCTCGTGGTGATGGATTGCGCGCTGGCACCGATCCAGCAGCGCAATCTCGAGAAGGAATTGCACGCCAAGGTGCTCGACCGCACCGGCTTGATCCTGGAAATCTTCGGCCGCCGCGCCAAGACCAAGGAGGGTTCGCTCCAGGTCGAGCTCGCCCATCTCAACTATCAGCGCTCGCGCCTGGTGCGGTCGTGGACCCATCTCGAACGCCAGCGCGGCGGCTTCGGTTTCATGGGCGGTCCCGGCGAGACCCAGATCGAGGCCGACCGCCGCCTGATCCAGGAGCGCATCACCAAGCTCGAAAGCGAGCTGAAGAAGGTGCAGGCGACGCGCCGCCTGCATCGCGCCGGCCGCCAGCGCGTGCCGTACCGCGTGGTCGCGCTGGTCGGCTACACCAATGCCGGCAAGTCGACGCTGTTCAATCGCCTGACCCGCGCCGATGTGCAGGCTGCCGACATGCTGTTCGCAACGCTCGATCCCACCCTGCGCGCGCTCACGCTGCCGCATGGCGGCAAGGCGATGTTGTCGGACACCGTCGGCTTCATCTCCAACCTGCCGACCCAGCTCGTTGCCGCCTTCCGCGCCACGCTTGAGGAGGTGCTGGAAGCCGACGTCATCCTGCACGTCCGCGACATCTCGCACGAAGACGCGGAGGCCCAGCAGAGCGACGTCGATGCCGTGCTGCGCCAGCTCGGCATAAACCCTGATGACAGCGGCCGCATCATCGAGGTCTGGAACAAGATCGACCGCTACGAGCCTGATAAGCGCGAAGCGTTGTTGAACATTGCAGCGCGCCGGCCGGAAGATCATCCCGCGATGCTGGTCTCCGCCGTGTCAGGCGAGGGGATCGATGCGCTGCTCGCCGCGATCGAGGAACGACTTGCGGCCAAACGCACCACGCTCGATCTCTCGATTGACGCCTCTGACGGCGCCGGCATCAGCTGGCTACATCGCAATTCCGAGGTCCTGGCCAAGGAGCTGCACGACGGCCGTTTTGATATGACCGTGCGGGTGGACGAGACCAAGCGGGACATCGTGGTGAACAGGTTCGACGCCGTGCCGCATCACGTGGCATGAGCCGCGGGCGCCCCGGGTAAGCAGCACAATGTCCGCAGAAGTGATCCGCACAATCTTGCAAGACTTCCCAGGTGAGATTGAGCACGGTCCGGGAGCGTCGGCCGACGAGATCGCCAGTTGCGAGCGCGAACTAGGCGCTCATTTCGTTGGAAGCTTTGCCGACTACCTGCAAGCCTATGGCTGGCTGCGCGTTGGCGCGAACGATATTTACGGTCTTGGCGCGAAGATTCAGTTGTGGTGCCGGCTCAAGGAAATGACGCTGAGCGAGCGGACTGAAATGTACCCGCCGATGCCACCATATCTCATAGCATTCTACAATGACGGCTTCGGAAACCATCATTGTCTTGATGTCCGGGACGTTGTTGACGACGAGCATCGCGTTGTTTTCTGGAATCACGAGGCAGGTCCGGATCAGCACCTGCAACTTGTCGCCAACTCCTTCGCGGATTGGCTCCGCGAGCTGATTGCAGTCGAGCAGAGCTAGCACCCACGGATTCAGTTCGACAGATCGAGGCTCATGAACTGGTTGTGCGGGCTCGCCAGATAGTCGGCGAACGGCGCACACGAGACGAAGCCAACGCTGCGGTAGAGCGCGACGGCCGGAGCGTGCAGCGGCGCCGTGCCGGTCTCCAGGCTGAGACGCGCATATCCGCGCTTGCGGCCTTCAGCGATGATGTGGTTCAGAATCGCGCGCCCGGCCCCGGTCCGCCGCGCAGAGGGCGCGGCACGCATCGACTTCACTTCGCCATGTGTGGCATCCAGCTGCTTCAAGGCCCCGAAGCCAGCCAGCGCGTCGCCTTGCCAGGCCGTCCAGAACGTCACGGACGGGGCAGAAAGACCGCTCGCGTCCAGTGCCTGCGCGTGCTTACCCATGACGCTACGCAGCTCTTCGAGATGATGTGCCAACAAGTCGGCGACATGTGGCGCTTTCGGATCGTCCTGCCTGATGTCCACTGCGTATCCTTGAATCAGCTGGCGGTCTTCGCGGCGTTCCACAGCGCATCCATCTCCGCCAGCGACGCCTGCTCCAGCGTGCGGCCCTGCGCTTCCAGTGCGCGCTCGATATAGGCAAAGCGCCGCTCGAATTTCGCATTCGTCGCACGCAGCGCGGCTTCCGGATCGGCGTCGACATGCCGGGCGAGGTTGACGAGGGCGAACATCAGATCACCCGTCTCCTCCGCGATCTCCTGCTTGTCGTTGCGGTCGAGCGCGGCCTCGATCTCGTCGGCTTCCTCGCGGATTTTTTGCAGCACGGCGCGCGGATCGTTCCAGTCGAAGCCGACGGTCGAGGCCTTGCGCTGCAGCTCCATCGCGCGCGTCAGCGCGGGCTGGCCGGCCTTGACGCCTGACAGCAACGACTTGTGCGGCGGCGTTGCCTCCGGCGGCCGGCGCGCGGCGCGCTCGGCTTTCTCCTCGGCCTTGATGCGGTCCCAGACTTCCTTGACGTGGGAAGAGGCGAGGTTGCCGTCCTTGTCGGCGAAGACATGGGGATGGCGCCGGATCATTTTTCGCGTGATGGCTTCGACGACGTCTCCAAAGGAAAACGCATTCTGCTCCTCGGCCATCTGGGCGTGGAACACCACCTGCAGCAGGAGGTCGCCGAGCTCTTCGCGGAGGTCGTCGAGATCGCCGCGGTCGATGGCGTCGACCACCTCATAGGCTTCCTCGATCGTGTAGGGCGCGATGGTCGAAAAATCCTGCTCGAGGTCCCAGGGGCAGCCGGTCACTGGCGTGCGCAGCGCCGCCATGATCTCGATCAGGCGGGAAATGTCGCGGGAAGGGGTCATTGCTGGGCAGTCTCCTGGGTCCAAAAAGCTTATGCCAAAAGCGGGCCGCCGTTCCCAGCGTCGGCCTGCGGAACAGGTCGATTTCCACCGATTGGCTGATTCGTTCCGCGGTGCTAAAGCGCGGCCCATGAGCGACGCATATTCATCACAAACCGCGCTGGTGCTGTTCTCCGGAGGTCAGGATTCCACCACCTGCCTTGCCTGGGCGCTCAGCCGCTTCGCGCGCGTGGAGACGCTGGGGTTCGAGTATGGCCAGCGCCACGCCGTCGAGCTCGATTGCCGCGACCGCCTGTTCGAGGGCATCAAGGGCCTGCGCGCCGATTGGGCCTCAAAGCTCGGCGAGAGCCACACCCTGTCGATCCCGACGCTGGCCGCGGTGTCCGAGACGGCGCTGACGCGCGATGTCGCGATCACCATGGGCGCCGATGGCCTGCCGAACACTTTTGTGCCCGGCCGTAATCTCGTGTTCCTGACCTTTGCTGCGGCGCTGGCCTATCGGCGCGGCATCACCCACATCGTCGGCGGCATGTGCGAGACCGACTATTCCGGCTATCCCGATTGCCGCGACGAGACCATCCGCGCCATGCAATCAGCGCTCTCGCTCGGGATGGCAAGATCCTTCGAGCTGCACACGCCGCTGATGTGGATCGACAAGGCGGCGACATGGAAGCTCGCCCATGACCTTGGCGGCGACCCGCTGGTCGATCTGATCCGCGAGCAGTCCCACACCTGCTATCTCGGCGAACGCGGCGCGCAGCATGATTGGGGTTACGGTTGCGGCGAGTGCCCGGCGTGCAGCCTGCGGGCGAAGGGGTGGCGGGAGTTTGTGGCGGCCAAGTAGCTGCGTCTCGCTCCGCCGTCATTGCGAGGAGCCCGCGACAAAATTGCGTAGCAATTTTGCGCTGATGCGACGAAGCAATCCAGACTGCCGCCTTTGAGGGATTCTGGATTGCTTCGCTGCGCTCGCAATGACGGGTGAGGCAACTACCGCGCAAAATCCTCCGGCCGCAGTTCGATCGGCTTGCCGTGCGGCGTGCGGTCCGCGGCGTGATCCCACGCATCGCGATAGCGATGCAGCGTGTCCATCGACGCGACGCCCTTGCGTGCGACGAGGCCTTCCAGCGTGGCGAGCCAGTGCAGATAATAGGTCTCGCCCGTATCAGGATCGCCTGCGGCCTGCGCACGCTTGATCTCGTCAGCGAGGGCTGCGGCCCATTCGGGCCACGTGAACACGCCGCGATCGTGCAGGCTCAAGGCCATCGCAAAGGCCTGCGCTTCCCAGGGCGCGCGGAACACCGGGCCATCGTCGTCACGCGGAATGCTTGGAATCGCCGCCGTCGCTGCGGCGGCAGCGCTGCTGCTCATCACGCCGGATCCAGATATGGCTCGAACGCGTCGATCGAGACCTTCAGGGTCGGATCACCATCCGCGCCCCAGAGATCCCGGCCTTCGAACACGACGGTGTAGAGCCATTGCGGGTTCTCGCCGCGCTCCATCGCCGCCGTGTCGGGAAACACGTGGCAACCGTGATTGAGCTCGACCACGCCGACATGGCCGCGGACATAGCGCGGCAGCCGCGTATGCGTGGTCGGATGAATGTTCTTGGCACGCACGCGGTCGCCGATCTTGAATTTTGCCGGCGCTGGAGCAGGGCGGGCGAACTTGCCGCGTACCATGATGCGCTCGACCTGACCGAGATCGAACTTGCCGTGCTTGAGGGCCTTGCCGGGCTTCTTGGCATGGCCCGCGGCGACTTCCTCCCGGGTGAGGTAGCCCTTCTCGATCAGCATCTCCTCGAGGCCGAGGAACCACTTCTTGTAGTAGGAGCTGGAGAGATAGACATGCGGCGGGATCGTCTCGCGATAGAAGCGCGAGGTGTCGATGTTGAAGGCGCCGGCCGCGCCCATCGCGCGCACCATCGCCAGCACCCGGGACTCCCATTCTTCATGAAAGACAGGCTCGTTGGGCTCTGGCTCGACTTTTCCAAAGCCGTCCATGCCGCCCATGTCGTGCACACCGTTCACGACGGAGCTCCGGGCGCCCTGGGGAAGCCGGTCCCGATCATGGAGTCGCGCGTCACGAGCTCGGCAAGCTGCTCTTCGCTCCAGCCTTCCGTTCCAGCCGGCCGCATCGGCAGCACCAGGAAGCGCGTCTCGGCGGTGGAATCCCACACCCGGATCTCGATGTCTTTCGGCACGCTCACGCCGAAATCGGCAAGCACGCCGCGCGGATCCTTCACGGCACGCGAGCGGTAGGGCGAGGCCTTGTACCAGACCGGCGGCAACCCCAGCATTTCCCAAGGGTAGCAGGAGCACAGCGTGCACACGACCATGTTGTGCCGCTCAGGCGTATTCTCGACCACGACGAGATGGTCGCCGACGCGGCTGACATGGCCGAGCGTGCCGATCGCCTTGCTGCCGTCCTCCAGCAGCGCCTGCTTGAACGCCGGATCGGTCCAGGCCTTGGCGACGACGCGCGCGCCATTATGCGGGCCGATCTTGGTCTCGTAGGCCTGGATGATGGCGTCGAGCGCAGCCGGCTCGACATAGCCTTTCTCGGTCAGGACAGTCTCGAGCGCGCGCACGCGCAGCTCGGTCTCGGACAATTCCGAATGGTCGTCGTGATGATGATGGTCGTGATCGTGGCTCATGGCGCGAAAGATTAAGCGCAATGATCCTGTCCTGTCGAGCATTCGTTGCGCTGCATCAGGTCCCATATTCGTGACGCCTGATGTGCGCTACGATCAGGCGAAATTCAGCTTCGGAGGCGTCCCATGAAGGAGTTCGTCAAGATTGAGAAAAGCCTTGGGCCGGATGGACGAATCGCCGTGGTGCGGTTCGATCGCCATGACGGGATCAACGCCCTGTCGCCGGAAGCGCTGCGCCAGCTCACCGCGGCTGCGCGCAGCTTCGAGGATGACCCGACAACGTCGGTCGTGGTGCTGACAGGCAATTCGGGCGCGTTCAGCGCCGGCTTCGATCTGAAGGATGACGAAGGGCGATCGCGCAAGGAAATGGACCTCGGCTCGCTCAGGCGGCATCTCAAGCTTGGGCCGCGCCTGACACGCGCCTGGCAGGAGATGGAGCAGATCACGATCGCGGCGATCGAAGGCTTTTGCATTGGCGGCGGCCTGGCGCTCGCGGTCGCGCTCGACTTCCGCGTGATGGGGAGCGATGCGCATCTGCGCGTGCCCGAGATCGGGCTCGGCATGAACATGAGCTGGCAGAGCATCCCGCGCATGCTGCACCTGATCGGGCCGGCCCGCACCAAGCAGGCGGTGATCCTGGCCGATGAGCGCATCTCCGCTGACGAGGCCTATCAATGGGGCTTGGTCGAGCAGGTGGTCGATCCCGGTTATGCCTTCGATGCCGCCATGGAACTGGCTCGCAAGGTGGCCGCGCAGCCGCCGCTGTCTGTTGCCATGACCAAGCTGACCGTCAACCGTCTCGCGCATGCGTTGGACGATCTCGCCAGCCACATGGACGTCGACCAGTTCGCGCTCGCCAGCCTCAGCGAGGACCACAAGGAGGGTGTCGAGGCATTCCTCGGCCGTCGCAAGCCGCGCTTCCGGGGACGGTAGATCACAGCCCATTGATCACGGCACGGACACTCCGTATACCCCGCCCCGGGGACAAAACGGCCGGCCAACGGGCTATTCCGAAGTTGATTCACGGGGAGGGCGTATGACCGCCAGTTCGCAGGCACCTGAGGCGAAAGGCTTTCGCTGGAAGTTGATCGCACCGCTCGTGGTTTGGCTTGCGATCTATCTGTGGCCGGTGCCGGCAGGTCTCAACGTCAATCAGTGGCACTATTTTGCCGTGTTCGCGGCCGTCATCACCGGGCTGGTCCTGGAATCGATGCCGGTCGGCGCGGTCGGCCTGATTGGCCTTACGGTCGCAGGCATCAGTGGCTATATCGATCCCGATCCCAATAAATCGCTGCGCTGGATGCTGGCGGGCTTCGCCGAGAGCACGGTGTGGCTGATCGTCGGCGCCTTCGTGTTCTCGATCGGCTATCGCAAGAGCCAGCTCGGCCGGCGCATCGCGCTGGTGCTGGTGCGACGCCTTGGCACCAGCACGCTCGGCCTCGGCTATGCGGTGGCGATGTCGGACTTCCTGCTGGCGCCGGCAACGCCCTCCAACACCGCGCGCAGCGGCGGCATCGTCTATCCCATCATCAGCAACATCCCACGCATCTATGGCTCAGAGCCGGGGCCGACCGCCGGCAAGATCGGCACCTATGTGATGTGGACCGCGTTCGCGGCAACCGCGATCACGAGCTCGCTGTTCTTCACGGCGCTGGCACCGAACGCGGCGGCGCTCGCGATCGCCAAGAAGACCGTTGGTGTCGAGGTGAGTTGGGGCCAGTGGTTCGTCGGCTTTGCGCCGCTCGGCATTCTGCTGATGCTGCTCGTTCCGCTGCTCAGCTATGTCATCTGCCGTCCGGAGGTGAAGCGCAGCCCCGAGATTTCCGACTGGGCGGCGAAGGAGCTCAGCGAGATGGGCCCGATGTCGCGCAACGAGTGGATCATGCTGGTGCTGATCGTGCTCGCGATGTTCCTATGGATCGCGGGCTCGAGCCCGGACATTCACATCCCCTTGCTCGGCTCGAACTTCGTCAATGCCACGACCGTCGTGTTCATCGTGATCTCGCTGATGCTGGTCACGGGCGTGATCGAATTTGCCGACATCGTCAGCGAGAAGAGCGCCTGGGAAGTGTTCTTCTATTTCACCTCGCTGCTGACGCTGGCCTCAGGCCTCAACGAGATCGGCTTCATCAAATGGTTCGCCAATGAATTCGCAAAGCCGCTCGCCGGGCTCTCGCCGTCGACCGCGATGATCCTGCTGGTCGCGCTGTTCTTCTGGATCCACTATTTCTTCTCGAGCATCACCTCGCATGCCGCGGCCGTGCTGCCGGTGGTGCTCGCGGTCGGCTCCGGTATCGCCGATTTGCCGGTAACGACGCTTGCCATGCTCTGCATGTATTCGCTCGGCCTGATGGGCGTGATCTCGCCTTACGCCACCGGGCCGGCGCCGATGTATTACGGCAGCGGCTATATCGGGAAGGGCCAGTTCTGGGGCTTTGGCCTGATCTTCGGGGTGCTCTATTTCGCCGGACTATTGGTCATCGTCCTGCCCTGGCTGTCCATGGTCCGGTGAGCTTCCTCGGAGACAAATATCCTCGGCAGGAGAATTTTCTTCCCCGGCGAGTGATTGGGAAAACTTCGCCCAATCCCCCGCAAATATCTGAAATTGCAAGAAAGACTGGAAAAGGCGATGATCCGCTGCAATGCAGCGTCGCCATCGGGCGCCTGTCTTGGTTCCACCCATCGTAGCCTAGATCGCGAACTGGCCTCGCGTGCGCCTTTCGGGCGGGCGGGCTAAATATCCTGCATGAAAGCCGCTTCCATGAATGCGCACCCATCGCTCGTGATCGGAGAGCCGGTCGAAATCCAGGACACCGCGGCTCAGCCAGACGCGATGGTACGCTTCGAGAACATCTCGAAGATCTATCCGGCCTATCGCGGCAAGCCCGGCGTCAGCGCGCTGCAAGGCATCGAGTTTGCGATCGCACGCGGCTCCATCACCGGCGTGATCGGTCGCTCCGGCGCCGGCAAGTCGAGCCTGGTTCGGCTCATCAACGGGCTGGAGAAGCCGAGCACGGGCCGCGTCGTGGTCGACAACAGAGACATCTCCGCGCTCACGGGCCGCGAGCTGCGGCTGGCACAGCGCTCGATCGGCATGATCTTCCAGCACTTCAATCTGCTGTCCTCGCGCACCGCGGCCGACAACATCGCGTTGCCGCTGGAGATCGCCGGCTGGTCCAAGGCCGACATCAAGGCACGCGTGACCGAATTACTTGCCCTGGTCGGCATCGCCGACAAGCATGACCGCTATCCGTCAGAGCTGTCAGGCGGCCAGAAGCAGCGCGTCGGCATTGCCCGCGCGCTCGCGACGCGGCCGGACGTGCTGCTGTCGGACGAGGCGACCTCGGCGCTCGATCCGCAGACAACGCGCGCGATCCTCGATCTGCTTGCGAACATCAACCGCGAGCTCGGCGTAACCATCGTGCTGATCACCCATGAGATGTCCGTGGTGCGCCAGCTCGCCAAGGAAGTTGTCGTGCTCGATGCCGGCCGCGTCGTCGAGAACGGCCATGTCGCCGACATCTTCACCCATCCCAAGCATCCGATCACGCAGTCCTTCCTGGCGGACGGCGACAGCCTGCCGGTCTCACTCGTCAGCCGGATCGTGCGGGAGCCGGGCAGCCATGCCGTGATCCGTGTCCAGGTGCGCGGGGCAGGGGCCGGCGACACGCTGGTCGCGCGGCTCGCGCGCGAGCTCGGCCTCGACGTCTCGCTGCTATCGGCGCGCATCGATGAGATCGGCGGCCAGCATGTCGGCTCGCTGGTGCTCGGAATTCCTCTTGATGATTCTGGGGGCGAGGGCGCGGCGACGCGCGCGCTGGCTTGGCTGTCTCAATATCAGATCTCGGCGGAGCGTCTCGGCTATGTCGCCTGAACTCATCAACCTGATCATCCAGGCCACCTTCGAAACCCTGTTCATGGTTGGGATCGCGGCGGCGCTCGGCACCGTGTTTGGCCTGCCGCTGGGCGTGTTCCTTGCCACCAGCCGCAAGGGCGAGCTGTTTGCAGCCCCCGCCGTCAACGCAGCACTTGGCATGGTCGTCAACGCGACCCGCTCCACGCCCTTCATCATCCTGGTCGTGGCCATCATCCCATTCACGCGTCTTGTCGCGGGCACGTCGATCGGATCGACGGCGGCGATCGTGCCGCTGACCATCGCCTCGACGCCCTTCATCGCGCGCCTGGTCGAGGCTGCGATCCGTGAGGTCGATGGCGGCTTGATCGAGACTGCGTCGTCGTTTGGGGCTTCACCGCTCCAGATCGTGTTCAAGGTACTGATCCCCGAGGCGCTGTCCGGCCTGCTGCTGGCGCTGACGCTCGCAGTGGTCAGCCTGCTCGGTTACTCCGCCATGGTCGGCGCGGTCGGCGGCGGCGGCTTGGGCGATCTTGGCATCCGCTACGGCTACCAGCGTTTCATGCCGGAGATGATGCTGGCCGTTGTGGTCGTGCTGATCGCGCTGGTGCAGCTCGTGCAGAGCGCCGGCGACTATCTGGCGCGGCGGGTCAACCGCCGGCTGCGGCACCGCTGAGGTAACTCAGGCCGACAGCTTTGCGCGCCGCAGCGTCTCCGAGGGCAACTGAGAGAAGTGGCGCTTGTAGTCGAGCGAGAACTGGCTGAAGTGCCAGAAGCCGTGCTGCACGGCGACGTCGTAGACTGAGGTTCCGTCGCCGCGCTTGAGGTCACGCCGCACGCGGTTCAGCCGCATCGCACGCCAATAGTGCATCGGGCTCGTCCCCAAGACCTCCTGGAAGCAATAGCCGAGCTTGCGCGGGCTGGCGCCGACCGCCTTGCAGATCTCGAGCAATGAGAGCGAGCGGTCGCCGCTGCCATGCATCAGCGCGCGGGCGCGATCGACGGCGCGCTTGCGCGCCACGGCACTACGGCCAGGATCGTCGGAACGCGCCGTCGGCAGCATGTCCATGATCTCGACGAGGAGGGCATCCTCCAAGGCTTGCCGGGTGGCTGCATCGTCGAAACGGTCCGGCGCGGTCGTGATCGTGTCCTGGATCGCGGCGAGGTGCGCGCGCAACCGAGCGACCGGCGCCTCCGCCATCTCCATCGCCCGCAGCTGGTGCCAGACCGTACGCGGCAGCTCGATGTTGAGGCGAGCGGCCAGTTCCTCGATCAGCGCCGCGCTGGTGACGACGCCACGAAACTCGAACGCTTTCGGCGTGCACATGTCGACCTCGGCGTCGATGCAGGTGATCACGTGCGTGCCCGCAACACTGGCGCCGTTGCAATTAATCTCGCCGTCGCCGTGCCAGGGCAGGCCGATGCCAAAGCTGTCGGCGCCTAACTGGCCGTATTGGCGGACCTGCTGGCTGGTGATCTCGCGGAACACGTCAATGCGGGGCAAGGAAAGCTGGGTGAAGCTGCCGCGGAATGTGCCCGCGCTGATCTGGTCGTAGCTGAGCCGCCAGTGGCCGAGCGCGGCGCAATGCTCGTCCACGTCCGTGCTGCTCGCCTGAAACAGGTTGGCAGCCGAGTCCTGAATCGGAAGAGTTTCGCTTAAGGCCATGACAGCACGTCGGAATTCAGTCGCCAAGCAGCTAGCAAGGACGACGCCAGACTGGCACGGCCACAGGCCCTGTCCAGCGAAATATTGCCGGATCTCGATAACGCCTGGCCGTGACGCTGTGCAGTCTTCCCCATGACCACTCGCGGCACCGGAGCCGGGATGGCTTGCGGAGGAATCGAGATGCGACCGACCGAAATCATGCGCGGCAGCCCGCCGGCGCCGGAGGCCCAGGTGACTCGCGCCAACTGGCGCAGTTTTCCTGCTATCCGCTGGGGCTTCACCCACACCCGCGAAGTGCTGCCGACCGCCGAGATCCGTCGCTCCGCGCAGCCGACGTCGATCGCAAGCGCCCCGCGCGAGCTGGCAAAGCTCGGCTTCACCGCGCCTGACGGTCAGGCGACCACGATCGAGGCGACGCTCCGCGAGACTTTTGCCGATGCGCTGTTGGTCATGCATCGGGGCACGCTGGTCCACGAATGGTACGGCGACGGCATGAGCGTGACCACGCCGCATCTGATCTGCTCGATCAGCAAGGCGATATCAGGCACGGTCGGCGGTGTCCTGGCCGCGCGCGGTCTGGTCGATCCCGAGGCGAGGGTGGTGCGCTATGTGCCGGAGCTGGAGAGCTCTGTCTACGGCACCTGCACGGTCCGCAACCTGCTCGACATGGCCGTCGCCATCCAGTTCGAGGAAGACTACGAGGACCCAGCAGGCGATGTCGCCCGCTATCGCTTCTCCTCAGGCTGGGACCTGCCGCCGGCTGGCATCGAGCCCAGCCATCAGCGTGCCTATCTGATGACGCTCCGTGGCACCGGCAAACCGCACGGCAAGATGTTTCACTACGTCTCGACCAACACCGAGGTGCTCGGCTGGGTCTATGAGCGCGCCTGCGGCATGCCCTATCCGCGCATTCTGTCGGAATATCTCTGGCAGCCCCTGGGCGCGGAGGAGGACGGCTCGCTCACGCTCGACAGCCATGGCATGGGCCGCATCGCCGGCGGCATCTCGGTCACCGCGCGCGACCTGCTGCGCTTCGGCGAGATGATGCGGAATCGCGGCGTGGTCGAGGGGCGGCAGGTGGTGCCCGGCTGGTGGATCGACGATATCAGGGAGAACGGCGACCCCAAGGCCTGGGCCGACGGCGACCTCGCGGAGTTCTTCCCGGGTGCGCGCTATCGCAGCAAATGGTTCACGATCGATCCGGCGCGCAATGCGCTGACCGCGATCGGAATCCACGGCCAGCATCTCTATGTCGATCTCGAAGCGGACACCGTCATCGTCAAGCTCGCGACTCAGCCCAAGGCGATGGATGTGCCGGTCGATCAACGCTGGTTCGCGGCCTTCCGGGCGATCGTCACACATCTGGCTCCGCGCTGACCTCCGGACATCACCATGCTCGATACAGTCAAAGCCACTTCATCAACGCAGATCGCGACGCCGCATCCGCTGGATCCGTTGACAACGGAGGAGATCACGGCCGCCTGCACGCTGGTGCGTGCGGCAGCCGCTTCGCCGGAGAACTGCCGCTTCCCGACCGTGCGGCTGGAAGAGCCGACCAAGCAGGAATTGGCCGCGGGCGGGACGCCACGCTGTGCCTTCGCGCTGACCCTCGACGTTGTGACGGGCGAGGCGATCGAGCACATCGTCGATCTCGGCCGCAACGAGATCGTCGCGCGAAATGTGATTCCGAACCGCGAGGCGCCCTATGGGCAGCCATCGGTGATGCTCGAGGAATTCTTCAAGTGCGAGGCCGTGGTCAAGGCCGATCCGGGCTGGCGCGCGGCGATGCATCGGCGCGGGCTCACCAACAAGGACATCGAACTGGTCCAGGTTGACCCGTTCTCCTCGGGCTTCTTCGATTTCGAATATGAGCGCGGCGCGCGCATCGTTCGTGCCGTCAGTTTCTTCCGCGAGCATCCGCAGGACAACGGCTACGCCCATCCGATCGAGGGCGTGGTCGCGGTCGTCGACCTGATCGGCGGCAAGGTCATCGACCTCACGGACGCAGACCCGATCGTGCCGATCCCGCGCAAGAAGCGGAACTATGGCGCGCATGAAGTTGCGAACCCGCGCACCGACATCAAGCCGCTGCATATCGAGCAGCCGGAAGGGCCGAGCTTTGCGGTCGACGGCTGGAAGGTCGACTGGCAAAAATGGAGTTTTCGGGTCGGCTTCACGCCGCGCGAGGGATTGGTGCTGCATCAGCTCGCGTACCAGGACGGCGCGCGCAAGCGCTCGCTGATCCATCGCGCCAGCGTCACCGAGATGGTGGTGCCTTACGCCGATCCGACCGCGAACCATTTCTGGAAGTCGGCGTTCGACGCCGGCGAATACGGCCTCGGCATGCTCGCCAACGCGCTGGAGCTCGGCTGCGATTGCCTCGGCCATATCAGGTATTTCGACGTGCCGGCCGCCGACAACAACGGAAAACCCTTCGTCATGCAGAACGCCATCTGCGTGCATGAAGAAGACTACGGAATTGCCTGGAAACACTACGAATTCCGCAACGGCCTGTTCGAGGTGCGCCGCTCCCGGCGGCTCGTGATCTCGTTCTTTGCCACCGTCGGCAATTACGATTACGGCTTCTACTGGTACCTCTACCAGGATGGCACCATCCAGCTCGAGACAAAACTCACCGGCATCATCCAGACCGCGGCCGTGCAGCCGGGCGAAAAGTACAAATGGGGTGGCATGGTCGACGACGTACTCGGCGGCCCGACGCACCAGCACTTCTTCAACGTGCGCATGCACATGGATCTCGATGGCGGCGGCAACACCGTCAGTGAGCACGAGTTCGTGCCGCGGCCCTGGGGCGCGGACAATCCACACGGCAACGCGTTCGACACCACCACGCGCGTGCTGTCGCGCGAGCGCGACACCGCTTCCGTTGCCAATGGCGAGACCGGCCGGTTCTGGAAGATCAGCAATCCCAATGAGACCAATTCGGTCGGCAATGCGCCGGCCTACAAGCTGATGGTCAATCCGAGCCCGCTGATGCTGGCGCAGGAGGGCAGCTATGTGCGCAGGCGCGGAGGGTTTGCGACCAAGCACGTCTGGGTCACCGCCTTCGACAAGGACGAGAAATACGCCAGCGGCGATTATCCCAACAACCACGCCGGCGGCGACGGCCTGCCGCGCTACGCCGCGCAGAACCGCAATATCGAGAACGCCGACATCGTGCTGTGGCACTCGTTCGGCCACACCCACATCTGCAAGCCCGAGGATTTTCCGATCATGCCGGTCGAATATGCCGGCTTCACGTTGAAGCCGACCGGCTTCTTCGCGGCCAATGCGGCCTTCGACATCCCGCCGGATCGCAACAGCCGCAGCGTGCTCGCAGGCGAACAGGACGCCGCCAGCGAATCGTGCTGCCACAAGGGCTAGCGGAGCGGGGCCCCGGCAGGCTCTTGCCCGTGCGGCCCCGCGATCGACGCCGGACCGGCAACGAGCGAGTCGAGATCGACCAGAAACAGATCGGCCATATGGGTGAGCTGGTGCAGCGGGATGCTGATCTCACCACGCTCGGCACGAGCGACAAAGTCGGGCGAGACGCCGACGAGGTTCGCAATCTGGGCCTCGGTGTAGCCACGCGCCTCGCGCGCGCCCTTCACTTGGGCACCGATGTGCCGCCGATGCAGGGCCTGTTCTTCCTCGGTCATCATCAGGGCCTGCTCGTCCGCGCTCGCGACGCCATCGGCGAACGCGACGCCGAGCAGCCGCCGCTTCTGCCAGGCCACCCGGCAGGCCTTGCGCAAGCCGTCGGCGAAGATCAGCGTGGCCTCTTTCGGAAACGCCAACGACCAGTCGAGCTTCAAGCGTGCGCCGGTGCCGGAGACATCGGCGATGGTGCAGGGGATGCTCACGGTTCCCCTGGCACCCTCGAACTCGATGATCCCTGTTCTCGCCGTGGATTGCCTGGTCGCAGCGCGCAAGTCGCTCATCAAGTCGCTCATGGAGCCCCCGCGAAACATTGCGGCGGATTTTACCTCTCGGTCTCCCGGCGCTCAATCGAACCCGCACGCCATGGTGAAGGATTGGTTCTCCGGCGGAGCACGGCGCGCCGCCCGGGATGAACCTTCCGGGCCGGTCGCGTCACCAAGATTGGAGACTGCCCCAAAACCCTTCGGACATCGCAATGAGATCGATCGTTCTGCTCGGCCTGCTTGCCTTCGCCACGCCTGCACACGCAGCCTCTTCCGAGCAGCACTATCTCGATCTGCGAGACCGCTACATTACTAGGTTTTCGAAGGCCAAGGAGAGCGACGAGACCAGCAAGCAACACGATGCCGCGCTCAACGAGCTGACCGGCGTGCTGCGTGGCCTGGTGGGACCAGTTGTGATCAAGGGACTCCCGGCCGAGGGCAAGTCGAACGTCGATACGCTGTTCAAGGGCGACATCGGCTTTGGTCACCTCGACGGGCTCGCCTTCGCCACAGAGGGCGACAAGCAGCAGGCAGTGGTGACGACAACGACGCTGCTCAAGCACTGGCTTGCCGAGCACCGCAGGGATCCCATGCCGCAGGAGACCGACGCGGCGTTCAAGTCCGATACCTTCTACTATGCCGCCATCCAGGACGCGGCCTTTGCCAAATATGCCGAGCTGCCCATCACCAAGCCGGCATCCGTGAGCGCCGCCGTCGCGGTGCTCGGCGTGCGCGGCAATGGCGATTTGAAGGGACCGCCGCACGAGATCGACGTGGTGGCCATCCAGGGCGAGAAGGTCTACTTCCTTGCTGCGACCGAGGCCATCAAGACAGCTGAAATCCCCGCCTGCGAAAAGGTCTGGAAGCAGATGATGGCGAAGAAAGTGCCGGAGGATGCCATGGCCAAGGAAGACCAGGCGATGGCGGCCTATACCAAGTGTTTCGCCAAGGAGGCGCCCAGCCAGAGCTGGTTCGCAGCGGCGGTCAAGAAGGCGCAGGGCCAACTGGATTTGCTGCCGTTGCGATAGCGTGCATCGGCCGGAGATCGCGACGTGCGAGAGTGGTGCCGCGGGGGGCGCGTCTCAGCGCCGCTGGTCGACCCGCAATGTCTCCAGATAGGCCACGACGGCTTCGATCTGGGACTCGTTGAGCCTCGGATTCGGCATGGCCTGGTCGGGTCCCAGTCGCCGATGGCCTGACGTCAGGAAATGCCGGAGGCCGTCCGCGGAGAAGGATGATCGGCTGACGATCTCCGGGAAAGCTGGTGGGGACGGGCGGAACGCTGGTGTTTCCTTGGCAGCGTCAGCGACGACGTGGCACGTCCCGCAAGTGGCGTTGGCGATCGCGCGCCCCTCGGACACCTGGTCGACAAACAACTGATTGGGAACGGGCAGGGTGAGCGGGATCTGCATGGCGATCCAGGCATATCCGCTGCTCCGGTGGCAACCGTTGCATTCGTTCGTCAGGCCGGCATACGATGTCATGAACGCGGGGACGTCCTTCGACTGGAGCGCCTGGCGTACGGCCCGGACCTGCTCCTTGGCGCGATCGGCTTGTGACGGGTTCGCGAGCAATCTGCTGGTCGCTTCAAGATTGGCGTCGATCTGTTGAATCTCGTAATTCGCCAGACTCCAATTGCTCAGCTTGCCCGCAAACCAAAGCTTTGCGTGCTGGAGCTGAAGTCTGGTCATGAGGTCGGCCAGTGTCGCAGACAATTCGGCCGGCGCCGCCGCGCCGAAGGCGGACAGCACGATGATGATCGCACTCAACAGAACCGTTCGTAGGCGCATGTTCGAAATGTTCCGATGTCGCATTTGAGGATGGCATTGCAGACCGTACTGGCGTTGATCCTGATCAAGACGTTGTTCGCCACGGCAAATACCTGTTGTGTCTCTCTCGGAGGAAGACATGCGCGCCCACCAGATCATGTCCAGATGCGTTGTGACGATACGGCCGGAGGCGCCGGTCGCCGACGCCATCAAGGTGATGCTTGCGCATCATATTAGCGGCCTGCCCGTGGTGGACTCAACCGGGACACTCGTCGGCATCCTGTGCGAAAGCGATTTCCTTCGGCGGACTGAAATCGGCACCGAGCATGAACGCAACCGTTTGCTCACGATGTTGCGCGGAGCCGATCGGATTGCAGCCGAGTTCGTGAAGGAACACGGACGCACAGTCGAGCAGGTGATGACCCGCCAGCCGGTGTCCACCACCGAGCAGGCGCCGCTTGTGGAGGTTGCCGACCTGATGGAGCGGCGGCATCTGAATCATGTGCCTGTCATGCGCGGCGAGCGCGTCGTCGGGATCATCACCCGATCCGACTTCCTGTCCGCAGTTGCCGGCCCCCTGACCAGTGCTTCCGGCTACTCCAGCAATGACAGCCAGATTCGTCGCTCCGTCCTTGCTGCACTGACCCGGATGCCGTGGCAGCCGACCTGCCTGAACGTCAGCGTGAAGGGCGGAACAGTCACGTTACGTGGCGTCGTCAGGGGTGAAAACGCGCATCAGGCGGTCATTGTGGCCTGCGAGAACGTTGCAGGCGTTCGAGCGGTGGAGGACCGGCTTTATCTCCAGCCCGATCGACCGGATCCCGAGGATGATTACGGCGGCGGCGATTTCGTATCGTTGCAGATGGAGCCGTCCACGCTGGACGACGAGCCATTGTAGTCAAAGCGCACACCGCAGTCGCGGGGTGCGTCCTCCTGAATTTACCTGTCGCGGGCGCGACGGTTGCCAGACGGCACGATACGCTTGGCGAATTTGCCGATTGCCGGGGAAAACAGCGCGATCTCAAGGATCCCGTAGAGCGCAAGTACCATCAGCGCCTTGATCGCTTCGTTGGTCATTCGTTGCTCTCCGTCAAATGATCTAGATTGGATGCTTCTCGTGTCGGGTCAGTTCGGTCAGGGTATGACCGGGATCAGGCTTGTAGACGGTCCGGGTCGCCGTCGCCCGCGCATTGACTTCAGGATGAGCCAAATGGGCAGTCAGCGTGATCGCCATCATGGCGATGCTGCCGACGAGCACCAAGACAACCACCTTCAGATGGGTTGTCTTATCGATGGTGTAGATCGAGTGATTCACGGCAGGCTCCATCGTCAACGAGCCGAATTCACGCTGGCAATGGATCTTTAACGCATCGGTCGGAGGGCCGAAATTCGGGCCTTTCACCTAAGGACATATCCGTAAGGACGCATGGAAGAGGGCGCGGCGGTCCGACGTTCACGAGGAGGTTCCGAAGCCGGCGTGGCGAACATTGAGAATTCTCAAATCGCGCCGAACCGCTGTTGTTAGGCTTCTTGAGTGGCGTCACTCGGATCGCCGGAGGCGTCCCTCATGCCGCTTTGTACCTTCTCCCGCTTCCTCAAATCCACGATCGTGTCGGCATTGAGCCTGGCGCTTGTGCTTGGATCGGGCGTTTGCCGAGCCAATGAATTTGACAGGGAGCAGGCAGAGACGTTCTCGACCATGAACCTTGCGCCTCTGGTCAAACGCATCTCGCCGGCCGTGGTGGGAATCCGGGCTTGGGGCCTGCCCTCGGAGCCTCGAATCTTCGATCCGGAAGCCGGATTCCCGGATCCTCCCACACCACGAGAATGGCAGGGAGCGGGTGTCGTCGTGGACGCCCTGGCGGGTTTCATCGTGACCGCAAATCACCTGGTCGCCAGCGCCTCGGTCGTAAAGGCACAGCTCCAGGATGGCCGGGCGTTGGACGCCCTTGTGCTCGTACGATCCGATCGAGACGACGTTGCGCTGCTCCGCGTCGCCCCCGACAATCTGCGCGCGATAACTCTCGATTACGCTAGCGCGCTCGAGGTGGGAGCGCCGGTCCTGGCGATCGGAAATCCAGGGGATTGGGGACAGAGCGTGACAGTTGGCATCGTGTCAGCCCTCCATCGTTCGTGCCCCGGCATCGCCAACGGCGATCTGATCCAATCGGATGTTCGCGTCGCCCAAGGGAGTTCGGGCGGCGCGCTGGTCAATCTGCAGGGGAAGCTGATCGGGGTCGTCCTGGCGCGACGGAGCGGGTTTGCCTTCGCTGCGCCGGTCGACGCGGTCAGGAGGCTCTTTGTGGCCGCACAGTAGGAAGCCGGGCGATCGCGCAACGGATCGTCCGGTTCGCGGTGGTATCGTGCTGACGCCCGACGCCGGTATCGCGGATTTCGGCCGGAGCGGGTCCCGGTTCTGTCGCGACCGAATGTCACCGGGCCTTTTGGGAGGGGAGGTGCCGGCCGTCCTGCCTTCCTGCATCAGCCAATTATTTGGGTGATCCGCCCGAGGGGCGTGCATCAGGTGATTAGAGCTGGTTTTCAGGCGGCCGCGGCCGCGAATCTGTCATTCGCAAATGCCGCTGCGCGAGATTTACCTTTGCACCTGCGGACGCTAGCCGGCAACTTGCGGGCGTGTATGATATATCTTGCGGCATCCGGTCTGGCGCCAGCTTGGGCCGTGCTTGCTGTTTGGGAACGAGCTGGCCTCGACAGCGCCGATGAACACGCAGTCCCGCGACCTGAAAGGCGAACGTCATCGATTGACGGTGCTTTTCTCTGACCTCGTCGGGTCCACCGTGCTGGGCCGGGAAATCGAATCCGAACATCTCTCCGAACTGCTGGGGCAGCTCAGGGATATCTGGCATCGCGCGGTGTCCAAGCATGGTGGGCGCGTCATCCGGACGCAGGGAGATGGCGTTCTCGCCGTGTTCGGCTATCCGCGGTCCGGCGAGGATGACGGTCGTCGTGCCGCCGAAGCCGCCATCGACATTCACAGGTGGGTCGGGTTGTTGCGCCACGACAGCGTGTCCCCAGCTCTGCTGCCGCTCCGCATGCATTCGGGCATCCACGCCGGCACCTTGCTCCTGACTGAGGGGGATATCGAGTCCGGCCGATATGACCTGGTCGGCGATGTCGTGAACACGGCTGCGCATCTGTCGCGTCGGGCTGCCCCGGGCCAGATCCTCGCCAGCGTTGATGCCCTCGGTCCGCATGCGAATTTCTTCGAGCTCGGCGCCCCGGTTCAGGTGACAGATGCGGGACCGGACATGCCGCAGGCGCGCGCGGTGCTGCGACGAAGCACGGTGACCCGGCGGTTTGACGCAACGTCCAGGCGCGGCTTGACGCCCTTCACCGGGCGCAATGAAGCATTCGACTTCTTGACCGGCTTTCTCAGCGAACCACAGCCGGTCTCGCGACGTTGTGCGGTCATCGTCGGCGGTCCTGGACTTGGCAAAACGCGGCTGCTGGAAGAGGTGCTGCGAGACTGCGATACCGATCAGTTCAAGCTGCTGCGGGGCAGTTGCGAGAGCTATGTCGGTGCGGAGGTGCTGCAACCGTTTCTGCAGATGCTGCGCACATCTTTGGGAATAGGACCGAACGCATCCATCGCCGAGGCCGACGAGACGGCGCGCGACGCCCTGCAGCCATGGTTCGCCCAACTCGGTTCACGCGCGGAAACGATCATCGCACTCGCCTCAACGGGTGCCGATGCGCGCGGCGGTCGCATGACCGTCGATGGCGTCGTCGGTGACCTGCTCGGCTTCTTTACCGTCCTGTCCGCGCAGGGCGCGTTGATGATGGTGATCGACGATTGGCAATGGTCCGACGACGCGAGCCGGCAGTTGCTGGAAAAGCTCCTGCAATTGCCTAACGGACCGCGCTTCATCCTCGCCAGCCGGCCGCGCGACGACGGAACCGAGTGGATTTCCGGCGCGCCGCATATGCGGCTGGAGCCGTTCGAGGGACAGGAAACCGACATCGCCGTACGACGCTGGGTGCCACAGGCCGATCCTTTCCTGGTGGCCCGTGTTCACGCCTATGCCGGCGGGGTGCCATTGTTCATCGAAGAGCTGTGCCATTCGATCGCAGCCAACGACAGTGCATCGTTCGAGATGCGCAGCCAGCAAGGCGGATGGATCGCCACGCTGGTCGCTTCGCGCCTGTCGCGCCTGCCGCCCGGTCAGGTGAAGGTCGTCCGCGCCGCCGCGGTGATCGGAAACACGGTGCCGAAAAGCCTACTCATGGCGGCCTGCGGCAGCGAGCCCGACGCGGAGACCTTGCGGGCGTTGGCCGACGCGGATTTTCTCTTCGCCGATCCAGCCGGCGATGTGCTTCGCTTCAAGCACGGCATCACGCGGGATGCTGTCTACGACAGCATCACCCTGCACGAGCGTCAGGCCTTGCACAAGCGCATCGAAGCCAGTTTGCTGGCGCGGTCCGAGCAGGCCGATCGCGAAGATACGCTGGAAGCCCTGGCCTACCATTCGCGCGGCGCAGGCCATTGGGAAAACGCGGCTCATTATGCCGAACGCGCTGGCGACAAGGCCATGGCCGCCTTCGCGCTGGACCTTGCCGGGTCCCAATATAAGGCCGCCATGGATGCGCTGGATCGCGTGCCGGAACGCTCGCGCGAGCAGTCCCTGCGCTGGTGCTTGCTGGCGAACAAACTCGGCATGGCCAACATCTTCGATCCCCTGTCGTTGACCGAGGACACCAGCGTGTTCGAACGGGCGGTCGCGATCGCGTCCTCGCTCGGCGACACCGGCGCAACGGCCGGTGCCTATGAGTGGCTCGGCTACATGTGCTACGGCTTCGGCCGCTTTCGCGAAGGGGTGACGCACACGAGAACGGCGCTGGAATGGGCGCACAAGCACGGCGAGCCGCGCCTGATCGCCCGGATAAAAGCCGTGCTGGGCCAGATTCTCGCCGCGAGCTGCCAATACGACGAGGCCACCGCCTTGATCGACGCCGCCATCTCGACTGCGCGCAGCCGCCGACATGGCGCGATCGCCGTCGGCTCGGCCTATTCGCTGTCCTGCACGGGCAGCATCCTGGCCGATCGTGGCGATTTCGATGGCGCTCACGAGTGCTTCAACGAAGCGATGAGCCTGGTCGAAGGTTCGACCCATCCGGTCGTCAGCTCGGTGCGCAATTGGATCTCGGTCGCGCTGGTCTGGCAAGGCCGTTGGCAGGAGGCTGAGCAATTGGCCGTGGAGGGCGCCCGCGCCGCCGAAAACATGCGCAGCCTGCTGATGCTGGCAGCGTGCCGCGCTGCGTCAGGATTTGCCCGCTGGTCCACGACCGGCGACGCCGATGGTTTGCAGCAGCTACGAAACGCCGCGCAATGGATGGAGCGGCGCAACTTTCACTTCTACACGTCGGTTCAATATAGCTGGCTGGTCGAGGCGGCGGCGGCCGAAGGCGATGTCGATACGGCACGGCGGTATGCAGCCCACGTGCTGGGCCGCGCGCGCGAGGGTGAGCGGCTGGGCGAGGCAATGGCGTGCCGCGCGCTCGCGAGGCTCGCGGCCCGTCGGGGCGATTTTGGACGAAGCCGGCGCTGGTTGCTGCGGGCCGAGAGCTCCGCAGGCTGGCGCGGCTCGCTGCGCGATGCTGCTCTGAATCTGGCCGCGCGCGCCGAGCTTCTCGCGCAGCAAGGGCAGGGCGAAGCGGCCCGTCAAACCGCAACCGAGGCTGCCGAAAGGCTCAACGCGCTCGGCATGCACTGGCATGCGGAACAGACAAGCCGTCTCCTGTAAGCCGGCGGCTCTCTTCAACCGATATTGAAATCGTTCTTGAGCTTGTCGGCGACCACCTTGGCGAGCAGGTCGAAGCCGTCCTCGGTCGGATGAAATTCGTTGGCCCATAGCAGCTTGTAATTTCCTGGAAAACGAGGGTCCGCTTCCAGCGTGCCCGCGGTTTTGACGGGGAATACGCGGCCGGGATAGCTGGCCGCGACCGTTGCCACCATCGCGCCGACCCTGTCGATCAGACGTCGCGTCACGTCTCGCGACACCGCCAGATCGGTGATCCCGCGCGCCTGGAAGATCGGGAACAGCCAGGGCCCTGCCACCGGATCCTTGCGGCCGTCAGGAATCGAATGATCGTAGTCATGGATCAGGATCGGAATGTTGGTCAGATCCTTCAGCTCGTGGACGACACAATCGAGGATCGTCCGGTAGAAGTTCGCGATCTTGACGTCGATGAACGCGTGAACCTCACTCTCGATCAGCGGATCGGTGCCGGCGGGCGGCGCCTGGAGCAGCATCTTGTACAGCGGCGTGCTCGCCGGCGAGGTGTAGCCGGAGACCACGTCATTTCCGCCGCCACCGATCAGCATGGCCTGCGGTGCCGGTACGGAGGGATCGGGGTTCTGGAAGCAGTTCCTTATCTCATCCAGACTATTGGCGCCGGCCATCTCCTCCAGCCGCCGGCCATACGTGCCGAAGCGCTGGCTGTCAGCCGCAACATAGCCGAGCTTCTCGAGCGAAGAGACGAGGCTTGGCCGGAGGCCGAATGGGAATTTGAACAGCCAGGAGTCACCGAGTGTCACGAGTTGGGCCGTGGCCACTTTCTGGAGCTTCTTGGCCTCCTGGATCTGAAATTCATGGGGATCGTGGAGCGCGGCAACAGACGGCGAACGCAATTCGAATGCACGAAAATCGTTGGCGGTTAGCATTCTGGTCTCCAGGGCAAGGGTGAGGGGAGAGCCGGGGTTTTCCGGCAGCCTTCCGTCCAAACTCAACGTCAGCGGCGCGGGGCCCGCGCGCAACGGCAGCGTCGACTCCACCAGGCCGCTGAAGAAACCCAACATCACGGCCAGCGCCGGATGCGCGCCGGGACACGCATGCGTGGGATGGCCCGCGACCCTCCTGTTGCCGCCGAAGGCGTGATAGTAGTCCTTACGGCCGTCGACGAGGTTCTGCTGTGTCGCGGAGACCGCGCCGGCGACGACGATGTCGCCTGGCTTGACATCGACCGTGTGCTCGCCCGTCCCCAACGCGAATGACGCGACAGCCGTCCGCCATATCAATTCGGGCACCGCACGCAGCTGCATCGCGGGAATGAAGTCGTCTCCCAACCGGTTGAGGGCATCGGTGTAATCCGTTGCGGCCGTGCCGGCATAGCGCGCGCGCAACGACCACAAGGTCCCTTCGCGCAGCCATTCATTCAAGATCCTGCGCAAATTGCCTTCGACGGTTGGAATGAAGCCCATCATGGAGCCGGTAATGGTGCGCGCCACAAACGGGATGTCGCCCTGAGCCCGTTGGGAATCGAGCACGGCCCGTGTCACGGGCGCCTTGATCGTCGCGTTGAAGCGGTTGAGGAAGCCGATCATGGCGGTCCGTGCCGCCGAGCCGTGCGCAGCACCAATCGCCTCCACCTGCTGATTGGGATGCGGTTGGAAGATGTAACGCGAGGGTGACAGGAAATGGCCGGGATAGTTGGGTGGCTGGCCAGGCGTCCAGTCCCAGCGATAGCCGGCGCGGCGGAAGAAACCTCCGTCCTGGGTCAGCCCGAACCACTCTTCACAGAACACGGCCAGCAGCGGCTCCAGCAGCTCGCGCACATCGACCGTCAGCTCCCAGCTCGCTTCGCCGTCGGCCTGGGCAAAGCCGATCGATAGGTCTACCAGGGTTTGCAGGACTTTCTGGGTGGTCGCACGTGCAAGCGCGAATGCGGCTGGCTGGTCGAGAGCCATGATGGCGTCATTGCAGACGGCGGATTCCTGCTCGTAGGCCTGGTCTTCCTGTCCGGCGTCGCGGCCGAGATAGAGAATGCCGAACGACACTTGCATGCGGGGGAGATAGCCGGTGATCGTCAAATGGCGGTAGGGATCGGTCAGCACCTGTGTGACCATGTCCCGGTCGGCCACCAGCACCCCGAAGGGTGTGCGCAGCACGCCGCCGTGGCGCTCGCGGATCGCAGCCCATACCGATGCATTGATGAAATTCGCAGCTGAATCCGGGTCCTCGATCGCCGTCTTCCAGCCTGCCATCGCAGCGGCTTCGCCCTCGACGCGCTCGATCTCGCGCAGCCGTGCGATTTCTTTTTCACCATCGTCCACGCTCCACGGCACCAGCGGCTTGCGGCCGAGGCTTGCGGCCCATTGTTGCAAGCTCGCCAACGCCTTCTTCGATGGCGCGAAGAAATACGCGCCCCATTCGAGACGAACGAAGGGGCGGGGTTCGTCGTGGAGCCGGTCCGAACCGTCGAGCGACATGCGAACGGTCTGGCCTTCGTGCTCGAAACGGAAATGCCGGAGACGGCCAGCTTCGGCGAGACCGAGGAACGGATCGCTCTCCCCGGAGGAACTGCCCGAGCTGTTGCCGCCGGCGAGCCAGCTCTGCACCACCTCGAACTGCTCGCCGAGGCTGGCGTTGTAGGCCATGAAGACGAGACCGCGCTCCTGTTGCAGGGCATCCTTGGCAGCCTGCGCGTCGCCACGCTTGACGGGCGGACCGTAGGACATGCCGCGTCGGACGATACGCGGCGGCCGGGCGCCGCCGTCGGCCAGAGTCAATCGCACCCGTGGATTTGCGCGCCTGATGTGCGCGTGGAACGGGCAGGACTGGGCCTTCGTGTCGTAATCATAGTTGAAGTCATTGAACCCCGGGCCGGCTGGTGGAGTAGGGGTGAGCGGCTGGCCCGCCTTCGGGTGGCCGGTGGGCCAGCGCCCCATCATCTTGGCCAGAAGCGTCTCGCGCGTCAGGACTGGGGCGGGGTCGCCGGCGGCCGCCGCGTCGGTCGCCTGCCGCGTGCTGCGAAGCAGGACCTCCTCCAGCTCCTCGATATCCTGCCGCAGTTTGCGCAGCGCCAGAAAACTGCCGTCGCGCAGCATGGCGTGAGCACGATTGCTGGCGTCGCCGTAGGGGGCGGTCTTGTCGGCCACATTCGGATAGCCGCACAGGATCTCGCCGAGATGTACCTGATTGGAATAGCGCAGGCCGGCATCGCGTTTGTTGAGCACCGGATTGGACGTCCCGTCCTTGAAACCGAAATGGTCCTGGACGTTACCGGCGGCATCGCGCTGCCGCTGCATCCACTGGATCGAGAGCGGCCTGACGCCGGGATCCACGTCGACCAGACGCTTCATCTCGGCCAGCAACGCTGCTCTCGTCTCCGCCATCGGCGTCGCCGTGGACAAGTGGCGCAGCTGAAGCATGGCGTGGACGGCGCCCAGGTCGATGCGCGGAGTAGGATCATCTGCACGCAGGTCCGGCGCATCGGCCCCGAGCGTCCAGTTGCTCGCCGGCAGGCGCCATCGCTCAGGATGATTCCAGCGGACGTCGCCCAGCAGGCCGGCGCGCCGTTGCATGCCCTGCACGAACTCATCCGGCAGGCTGCGCACCTCATCATCCGTCAGGCCGGCGTGGCGCAGGCCCTCGACCGTGAAGGCGATGTTGGTGACGATCTGCCCCGCGCTCAGAGCGTCGGCTTCGGTCGTCACCTTCAGGACGTTCAAGAAGGCGGCGAGCGCAGCGGGCGTCGCGAACTGCAACAACAGCAGGGCGCCATGGTCCGAATCCGGGTAAGCCTTCACGATGCCGGCCTGCACATTGCCGGGATCCTGCAATTTCTGTTCGTCCGGCGGGATAAATGGCAGGTCCCGGCGCGGCTCTGCGACATCAGGCGGGGTCATCAGCCAGGTCATGGCCTCGTCAATGCGCAAGCGCGCGCGGCCGATGCCTTCGGCGTAGCTGTTGCCATCGTTGATCATGGCGACGAATTCGGGCAGCAGCTCATGCGCCGCACGGTGCAGGATCACTCCGTCATGCGTGCCGGGCGGGTAGAAGTCGGCGAGATGGTAGAGCCCGGCGAGCGCGCGTACGCCGTGACGGAAAGGGGGCCGACCGGCGGCTTCGAGAGTGAGGGGCTTGCTGAAGCCTGCGTCGGTGGGATCGACACCGATCAGGCCGTCCACCTGGAAGATGGACCGTCGCGCAATCTCCTCCGGCGAGGGAATTTTGATTTCCGTGACGATCTTGTCGGCACCGGCGCCCGAGGCGCGCCGATAAACCCGCTCTTCCATCCGCAGGAAGCGGGTGTCGTCCACGGTCAGGTCCGGCGTGGTGTAGAGGAAGTAGGCTTCACTCTGCCGGCTCTTCAGCCAGATGCCCCAGTCTTCATAGGTGTTTTCGTAACCGAGGACATAGCCCTCGGTATTGCAGAAGATGAGATCGAGCAGGCGCGCGGCCTTCTGCCAGATGACGCGGACATAGGCCTCCCAGGACCCGTCGAACGTTGCTGTCAGCAGCACATAGTCGACGGGGTCCTCGGTGCCGTCCTCTGGCTCGAGCACGGCGATGCCCACCGAATGGATACGTCCCACGCGGTCCACGGAGTCGGACAGGACGCGAGCGAGTTCGTATTCATATGCGCTCGCACGTCCGCCATTCAGCCCCCGCAGAACGTATTTGGCCCGCGTCTTGTACGTGGTCGCGTCCAGGGACGGCACGAACCCCTTCTTGATCGGAGCCAACACCCTGAAATCCGACGTGCCGGCCATGCTGCCGGTCTTGATGGTCAAATCGCGACGCATGTCCTGCCTCCCTGGCGGCTGGCGGCCGACCTGTCGTCGCGACCCAGCCGAAATACATCTTTTGCGTACTATTTTACCCAATGCACTTTAAGCTTGTATGAGATCGGCCGGCGCGGCCATAAGAATTTGCCCCATGCCTTCGGTCGCAAAGTCGGCGGCACCTCAACCCAAAGTCGCTATTTCTAAACTTCAACTGTGCTGTTCCGGCGCTGGCGGTTCTATGAACTGGCCCACACTTTTTGATTCATTTTTGGTGCGCAGCGCCCCAGTCGCACGAACCAAGTAAAGCAGCTCCATTGGGGAGGGCGCCTAACCGGCGCTACGGCTCGATCCACACGCGATTCATTGACCTCGGCAGCGCGCCGCCGTCGGAGGGGCACAGGAGAGGCCATTTCGAAGGCCGGACGACGCGGCGAACGCGCCTCAGCTCGGCACAGCTTCCGAGGAGCTTTGCTGCCGCTCCGTCCCGCGCGCCGACACCGGCTCGTGCTGCCAAGGCCAGCGGCCCTCGATCTCAAGCGTCAGGGTCCAGCTCAGGAAGGTGCGGACCACAACGAGGCCGGCGAGCAGGCCCAAGCTCATGAATGTCAGCTCGATGGCGATCGTCTTCACGATATCCGCGGCAACCAGCACCTCGAGGCCGAGCAGAAGCGACCGCCCGATGCTGATCTTGTAGTTGTCGTAGCGAGACTTGATCTCTTGCCCAAGCTGTCCTGGCCCGACCGGGTTTGATCCGAGGATGTAACGGGCGGACCAGATGATCCCCACGACGATGATGAAGACGCCGAATATCTCGATGCCAACGCCGATGAGGTGAATCCAATGGCTGGTGGCAGTCTCAAAGGAGGGCGGGGAATCGACGGCGAAGTTCATGGTCGAGGCTCTTGTCGCATCGACTTTTGATCGATCCACGGATCGTCGTGCCCATGTTGATCGAGATCAACGAGCCGCAGGCAATCACGAAGATGCTAAATACTCGACGGTTCACCGATCCAGATTGCGGGACAACGGAAAGGAAGTGGCATGCAGCTCTGGCTGATCCCCACTCTCTACGCCGCTGCGAGCATCGCGGCGGGCTTTCTCGTGCCGCGCTTCGAGTCAGCGTTTCTGGCCGTTAGTCTCAATTTGTCCACGTCCTCTGCTCAGGCGTATCTGTCCGCGGTTGCCTCGGGAATGATGGCGCTGACTGGCATTGTCTTCTCGATCGCCTTCGTACTGGTTCAGTTCAATGCGGTGGTCTATTCCCCACGTCTCGTCGTCTGGTTCGCGCGCGACCGGCTGTTGTTTCACTCGCTCGGCATGTTCGTCGCGACCTTCATGTACAGCCTGGCCACGTTGGCCTGGGTCGACCGCCAGGGTACCCAAGGCGTACCCTTCCTGTCCGCAGCGATCGTGGCGGCCATGCTGATGGTCAGTGTGTTGATGCTGGCGCAGCTCGTCCAGCGCTTGAACAATCTTCAGATCGTGCGCGTGCTGCAGACGCTCGGCGATACCGGCCGCCAGGTCATCGTCAGCACCTATCAGGCCGCCCAGTGGCCCGTATCTGGAACGCGCGCGCGACCGCAGGAGCAACCTGCGCGGCCGGAGCTGATCGTCAGGCACGTCGGAAGGCCGCAATCGGTGACATCGATCGATATTTCGCGGCTGGTCGCGCTTGCCCGCCGCATGGACGGTCTCGCGGTGATCGAGTGCGGCGTCGGCGACACGCTGCTCGAAGACACTGTGGTTCTGCGAGCCCACGGGGCGGGCGCTGTCCTCTCCGAAAAAGAGCTGCGTCGTCACGTCCATCTTGACGACCAACGGACCTTTGACCAGGATCCCAAATATGCCATGCGCCTGCTGGTCGATGTCGCGATCAAGGCGCTGTCTCCCGCCATCAACGACCCCACAACTGCCGTGCAGGCCATCGACCAGATCGAAGATCTGCTGCGACGGCTGGCGAAATGCGACCTTGAAACCTGCCGCGCGATGAGTGGTGTGTGTAGTACGCGCCCGATTTTGGCACGGCGCCGGCTTTTCCCGCAACCTAACCTATTGATTTCACTGCGCCGATTTTCCGAGCCGGTGGTTGATTTTGGCACGGAAGACCGAATTTTGGCATCCTGCGCGCTGCCGCTACTCAAATCTGGCACTGACCCGTCGCGTGCGCAATGAAGGACACGAACAACCGCAGCAATTGAGCTGGTTTTCCCCGCTTTCGGATAGGGACGCCGTTGACTTGGGGCAACTTTCGAGTCGGGCTAGAACCCTCTGACGCCCCAATCGTGAGCCTCAAATGTTCGACGCGGAGAATCCAGACAGCCAGCTATTTCTGAGCAGGGTGTTTCAGTGTCTCGCTAACCCCAACACCCGCAAGATCGTCGAACTGCTGGCGTTAGGGCCGCGCTCCGTAGGCGAATTTTTACAAGTCCTGGACAGCACGGAAACTCGAATTAAAGCGGCCATGACGGTCCTTCAAACGGTCGGTCTGGTAACCGAAGGGAAGGACAGAGGGGGCACAACGACAGTCTATCTCCTGAACCGGATGGGTCTGAACCTCGCACAGTCTTGGCTCGGTCGAGTCGATGCGATCGCTGGCGATCCGGTCAAAAGCGAGAGTTGACGAGCTCGGAGATCGGCACCATCACGTCCTGGAACCCTTCGCTGGAGCCATCTAGGAAGCCGAAAAGCGTTTCAAGGCGGGACTTTACGATTGCTTGGGCCGCTGCGGACGGCAGGCGCGCGACAGAGGACGAAAGCGTGCCCGCAGCCTTGATCCGCGAGATCACGTCGCCCTTTGCCAAGTCTTCCGCAGTGGATGCTTTCATCCTTTTCAGCACGATTTCGTCAAAGCAGGTCGGCCATCGCTTCAGCAGGAGGAATCCCGCCGGCACGTTTTTGGGAGAGATAGCGAGGCCGAGATCTTCCGGCAGCCATCTGAAGTAGCTCAGCCATGCGGAAAACTTGAGCACGTCGGGGGACGGCAGGTCGCCGAGCGGGGCGGGCAACCGAATGTCGCGCTTGAGCAGATAGCGCGCAAGTTCCCTGACTGCGGCAACAGCTTCGGGTGGGCTTTGTCGGGGTGTTACCGAACGCAGGTCTAGCTTGCAGACTTGACAAGACCAGATGTTCGGGAGGTTTCTCCATGCCAGTAGATTGAGGCATGCGGGACACCGGTCGAGCAGCGTTTCACCCGTTTCGACGTCGCAAATCAGGCCCGACAGCAGCCAGGTATTCTTGACCCGTGCGTTTTCGCCCGCGGATGCCATCTGCCCGGGCGCCAGACGGCGGCGTTCGGGAACGAGCCATCCCACTGGTAAAACGCAGCCTAGGAACTCAATGCGATCCTTGAACATACGCCAGGCTCCCTTCGAGAGCTTCGCGTGATCGAATGAACCCAAGGCCGCGAGCTCGGCGATGGCGTCAGCTCTCGAAGCGATCGTTGAAACCGACTGGTCAGTCATTCCGAGATGCAACGACAGTAAGGTGTCTGTATCGATCCTGCCCATCGGTGCGAGCCGAACGGCGGTCGAGGCGATCGCCTCGTCTTCGAATTGTTCGATCGTGCGCAACCAGGGAATATTGGATCTCATGAGTGCAGATCCGTATCGTGCTTTGCGGTAAAAACCGCTTCCGGCAGTTGGTCATAATTCTCGTCTCGGAAGGGGTTGAGGCCAAGCATGATCTTTTCGTTGCGAAATACTCGATCGAAGCCGGCGGCGATGTCCGCCTTCGTGAGTTCGTCCGGCTCCGTTCCGCCGGTGCGGATGAAGGCATGAACGGTCGCCGCGTCGACTAGAAGCGCGTGTCGGCCGGGTCTCCCGCGCTGAGCGTAGAATGTCGAACGCATGGTTCGAGGATCGTCTTCGTTTTCGGTGAACCAATTCTTGCGGTAAGGGAGCCGGTCAGAAAACGTGCCCACGAAGGCTTCGTGTTCCTCGGTGTTGAATCCCAGCGGCTCCAGCTTCTTGAATCCCCCAGACCGTTGCTGGGTGGCGTCGACTTCATCTCTCATGTTCTCGAGCGCGGGCGCGCCGATTACGCAGAGCGGCGCATTGCACTGGTTTTCGAAAGAAAGAATGAGGCGACCGAGCTTCACGATGCCTTTTCGGTCGTCCGCCATGTTCTGAGCTTCGTCCAAGAACACGCCGTCGATGCCGTTGTCATTGACGTTCTCTATGAGCGCCCCGACACCTTCGTCCTCGCCCAGGCGAAGACTGCTTCGGTCGTTAAATATCTTATCGTTGATCAGGCGCGCCAACGTCCGCGGCGTCGCGCCTCCCGTAAGATCGGCGTAGATGAAGCGCTTTCCATTGCCGGACAACAATTGAACCTTCGCTTTCGAAATCTTCTTGCCGGTCTGTTCCCGCAACAGGCGCTTAACGATCTCGCTTTTTCCGCAACGAGACCAACCTATGACGTACGCACTGGCGTTCTCGCCATCGTCGCGGGCCGAGCCGAGAGACAGTCGGAGCATATCGCGCGTCTCTTTTGCCTGCGGGTGCTCGACGAAAATCTCTCGGATCGACCTACGCTTCGCGGCCAATAGCGGAGAAGAAAGGATATTTTGATAGCTGCTATCCATATCCTAGTCGCTCCGCACTTCGTCGACCGGAAACCTCAGTTTGTTTCGCGGTTTGGGCGCCGGCGAGGGCGATACGGTAGCTGTCTCTCCGTTAACGATCGTCGAGGGGGACGACGCTATCGGTGCGCCAGCAAGGACCGAATCGACTGAATGCGGCTCGAACGTCCCGAATTTTTGGATCAATTCTTCCGTGCGAGCCAGCGCCGGCCGCTCGGCGCCATAGGCCAGCACTCCGGCCAAGCGCGGAAGACGGGCATCCGGCAGATCGGAAATCTTCGGCGGCTTTTGGTCGGAGGGCACCATACCCATCGTCTCCAAAGCGGTATCGAACAGATGATTGAACCCTTCCTTGTGAGAGGCGTGGACCGTCGGGAGGTGATTTTTTCCCATGATAAACTTACGATGCATTTGCCACTGAAAGCGGTTGAGGCCGTGCGCCCTCTCATCCGTAGATTCCACCTCGAATTCCTTCGGAAGATGCTCGTTCCCGTGGTCGAGGGCGGTCGGGTCGGAGACGATAGCCCGGCCGACGTCGAGGAGAGGGATGCGCATCCTGAGAGGCGTCGGCGCCTGCTCTCTCGGTCCGAAGCAGCCGGACCGCGCCCTCATGGCCTGCAGTTGCTTGGACTGGTAGACGATGTTGTCGCGTTGAATGCCGTTCCGATCGGCTTTCGCATCGACTTCGAGCGAGGGAATCAGATCCCACTTTTCCGTCTCCTCCTTGGTCATGACCTGGGGCCGGTGGGAGGGAGACGTTGCGCCGGCGAGCCAGCGTTCTTCGGGCGTGTCATAGTCCATTCCGCGCTGCTTCCGGCGCGCATAGACCTCGATCATCCACATGTGGAGCAACATGATGAAATCGTCGATGGTGATGATGGCTTCCAGCTTGGGCCGTCGGGCGCCCCGGTGCTGCGGGCTCGATCCGGTCGATCCCTTCAGCCAATCGATGAAGTCGGATTCTAAAGTTCCGAACCAGCGCTCGATGAACGGCTTCGTGTCGGGTCGATGGGGAACGGCGTGCTCGAAACCGATTTGGACACGCGCCAGAGCCCTACGCATCTGTTCGCTGACAAACTCCTTCGCGTTGTCGTATCTGATCTTTCTCGGCTTGCCGTAAGCGAGCCATGAACCTCTGATTTGAGGAAATCGCTTCGCCAGCCAGTGCTTCGGCTTGATGGCGTTGTCCAAGGCCATCAGTGCGGGATAAAGGCCGCCTGGCTCGAAGGACGGAAACAGACCGAGCGGATAGCCCGAATGGGTATCGAGGATGACGCAGACCCAAAATCGAGGAATCGCCGCGGCCGACCAAGCCTTGCCGAAAGGCGTCTCTCCGAGAATGCCGATAAAATCGAACTTGTGGTGGTCGATTTCGGCGATGTCCAAGATGCGGGTCGGCCGTTCGAATTTGCCCGAGCCGCCGAACTCGAGGTCCGCCGCTTGTTTGCCTTTGTCTTTCGCGAGCCTGATCCACGCGTTGTAGCGACGGAACTCGTTTTGGATCGTCGTCAGTTTGGCTTCGGGAAGGGGCAGTTCGAGTGGCTCCTTCTCGACCTCTCCGTTCGCGATGCGCTCCTCGTTCGCGGCGTTCCGCGCTTCGGCCTCTCTATTTCTGCCTAGTAGAGGCGCATTCCGCTTCGAAATCTCGAGGTTGACGCGGATGAGGATCTCGGTCGGTCCGAACTTGGACGAGATGTCGAGCATTTTCCTGATCTCCAGCGCGATGATGCTGAAGATCTCGTCCGGCAGTTTGCGCTTGCGGGCTTTGATCGCGTTCAGGTGCACGCAGGCGCGTTCCTGCATCTGCGTTTCCAACTCCTTCTTCACCCAGCGAAGCAAGGAGCGGCTCGAATTGTTGGGCTGGAAGATCTTCCTGTCGGCCGGCAGGGCCTGGTTCTCCACGAAGATCTCGGCGTTGACCTGCTCGATGATGAGGTCGGCGTTGCCGTGACTTCGGTCGAACGGTTGCCCCGGCGGTGCGATGAGCATCCGGTTCACGAAGGCGGCGATATAGCGGTACTTCGTCTCCGCCCGCGCGCGCGGTCCTTTGTTGATCGTGCCGTAGGCTTTCGCGATCAGCGCGCGGGCCTCGTCCAGGGATTTGGAGACATCGAACGCGGGCCGCGTTCTGCCTGGATGGTAGTATTTTCCATCATCGAGCAGTTCAAACAGTCTGGTGGTCGAATAACGGGCGACTTCGCCGCGATCAACGTTCAGAAAGAGATGGGGACCCCGATCTGGCATCTTGCGCAGGAACCTATGCGCAACATGGTCGATCAGGACTATCTGATCCGCCTCGAGACCGTCGAACAGTATCGAGTCGATCGATGGCTCGATGTCTTTGCCCTCGGTCGCGTGATAAGGAAGCGCAGTGTGGGGCTGTTCGGTGACGATATCCAGCATCAGACGTATCCCTTGCGGACGATCGTGTCGCCGTCGATCGGCGAGAACGTGTCGATCGAGACGATGTTTTCGGGGATGCGCGAGAGCACTACGCCGCGCGGGAAGATGGTCTCGGCCAGGATGGCTTCGCAGGTCGACATCGGCAACGACCCGCCAGCGTCGATCAATGCGGAGACGAGCCGGTTGAGGTCCTCCGGGTCGATATCCCAACGATCGTTCGCAATGATCTCGTCGATGATGTTCGGCTTGCCCCACCGCTTCGCGAGTCCGCGCTCCGTGACAACGCGCCAAGGAACGCCGGCTTTTCGGTAGGCCGATCGAACGCGGCGCAGGCGAGCTCGCAGGAGCTTGGCGTCCTCCCATTTGGCCTTTCCGTCCTCATCCCAATCCGCGGGTCTGGGCGGCCTGAGGTCTTCCCACTCCTTGACTTCGTAGCGTACGAAGCCGGCATCCTTGACGCAGTATCGTACGAACGCTCCGACCTCCTCGACCAGGAAGTCCGGGGTGTAGATCTCGTTCGGATAGTCGGCAAACAGGTTCATCCGGATCGTCTCCGGCTGAGCCCAGATACGCTTCACGCGCAGCAGGCAGTCGGCCGCCCTGACAAGGCGTTCCTCGAAGCCGCCTTCGTGAATCAGATGACAGCCCATCTTCCGGCTGAAGTGGCCGCCGACCACGTGATTGCGCCGGCCGGTGATCACCTGCCGCGTGGCATCGTTGTTCTGCAGGCGAAATACCTCGACGCCTTCGCAGAAAAATCCCCAGACCGGCGCGATCTTTCGTCGGCTACGAGGCATCGCTGCCTTCGTCGGAATGATGCTTCGCGCGCGCTTCTGCCTTTTCGAGTTGATCCAGAAACGCTATCAGATAGCGGGTGCTGATGAACTCGGTCGAACCGTCGGTGTAGATGCGGGTCGGCTTGCCGAAGCGACCATCGTGATCGTCGATGAAGCGTTCGAGTTTATTGAAGAAGCGTTCGGACTTCGCTTTGTAGGTAGGAGAGTGGATGAGCGGCATGTAGGATCTCTTTGCTGGAAAGACGGGACACGCAGCCGAAAGGAGATGCGTGGGTACGATCCGGCAAAAGATCTTCGAAGACTCTTGCGACTTGGAATCGGACGTGCGATTCTCAGTCGGCCAAGAGCATCTCTTGGTCGTTCTGCCGAACGAGTGCCGGATTCAATCCGGGGATTGGCGGACTTGGGTCTGAGGTTTGCTTTGCGGGCGCCGAAGACCTTTCCAACTACGCGCGATCGGAGTCCGCTCCGGTCGCGCGTCTACTCGGGCATATCCTTGATGTTCTCCTTCGCGCCGGCTGGCGTATCCTCTTGAGATAGCATGTGTGTTTTGGAATCCTACCGAAATGAATCCGGTGGATTTCCGCGACCGCTTTTTGGTCGTCTTGCTGGAAATCATCTGAGCGGTCCTGATGGCGTCCACAAATTTTGCGCTATTGACTCTCGCTTCCGACTAGTGCACGCGCGCGCGAGACGACGCGCGCTGTTCGATAGCTACGTGTCCCTCGTCTCGAAATATCGAAAAGCACTCGCCACGCCAATGCCAAGCGCCTTAGCGACGACCTCGGGCGCCACGCCTGACCGCGCTAGATCGAAGCCGATAGCATTGCGCAGCGAGGTCGGGACGGCAGTTCGCGAAACTCCGGCGAGACGTCTGGATCGGCGGAAAGCCAGTTGCAGTGAACGTGCCGAAAGACGCGTGCTCCGCATCGTGACAAACAGGGGATCGTTGTCGCCGACCTTGAACGGAACGTGATCAAGGTATTGGTTTAGCCGACACACGGCTTCTTGCGAGATCGCCGCTGGCCTCTTTTCGAGATGTGAATGACGGACCAGCACGACGGCGAGAGCCTGATTAAAGTCGCTGCGGTTCAGTCCGACGACTTCGGCCGTCGTTAGAGCCGAGGTGGCCGCGACTTGTATCGCCGCGCAATCGCGCATGCGGATCCAACTATCCTCACGGTCCGGCGTGGAAGAAGCGAGGATCACTTCGATGGACTCTTTTCCGATCGGTTCCCGGTGCACCCTGCCGCACGCAGGAAGTCGGCAGCTCAGGAGTTTCGAGCAATCTGCCGATCGTTCTTGGACGAGAAACCGGCCGAAGCTTCGCAGGCTCGCAAATCGTCTGTAGATCGTGGAGGTGGCCGCGCCATCGGCGCGCCAGCGCTCCGCGACCAGGTCGACCACAGCCTGATCGATCGCCGCGACGCCTATACTCCCGATGGCGTCCGCGACGTCCCGCAGGTCGCGAGCGTAGCAGTCGATAGTGGAGGTGGCGGAGCCGGTCCGGGCGAGGTCCTCGAGCCAGGAACTACTGTCCGGATGGAAGGGCAACGGCGCCTGCTGCTGTCTGGACATTATGAGACTCGCGGGATGAACCAAAAACGATGGCTGTCCGCACCCAGTTCGAAGTCACTCCGCACGATGTCTACAGTCTCGCAACGCATGTGTGCCTCCATTTGTCGAATTACGATGCCGGACGGCTCTTGTGTTCAAAGATCGCGCTTATCGCTTCTCCAGACAGGTACCTAGCCAAAGCGAGCGCATCGGCGATTGCCAAGATGGCATCTCGATTACGCCGCACCAGCCGCTCAGCTTCCTTTTCCAAACGGACTAGATCGGCCTCAACCAGGCGGCGCAGCGACTTGTCACGCGAAACAGCCCTGAGCACGTCGTTGTGATCAGATGTATAAGTGAGTTTGCTTCCCAAGCCCGTCGACGCATGAAGTGATGCGACCAATTTGGTCGCGATCGCGATGTCGCTTCGCTTATCGAGACCGCTTCCAACAGAAATGTCTCCCAACAATAAACGCTCGGCGGCCCGACCGCACAAGGTGGCGACGACGCGGGCCTCAAGGTCACGTTTCGTCGGAAGATCGGTATCATCGTGGACCGACATTGTCCGTCCCGCCGCTCCATCACGCGTTTGGACTACGATGCCGCGCAGGGTACCGCAACGTAAGACCAAGATACCGATCGCGTGCGCTGCCTCATGCACGCAGATTCGGCGCAAGCGCCCAGGTGGAATATCCTCATCGGACATAGCGGCGGCGCGCACGTCCTCGGCGCGGAGCACGCGCTCTTCACGGCGCGCGATGCGCCGGGCGTCGCGCGCGACCATCATCAGTTCGGCACCGGTCGATCCCTCAAGCAGCCGTCCGAGTTCGGCGCGCTCACCGCCTTCGATCTCAGGCAGATAGTGGCCGAGAATATTGATGGTGCCGGCGAGATTTGGACGTCGGACCTCGATTGCCCTTTCGTAGCGGCCCGGGCGCATGAGTGCGGCATCGATGCGTTCGATGTAATTCGTGCATGCGACAAACACGACGATATGCCCGTGGCCGCTGCCGGAGCGCGCAAAAGCAAGATCCTGCTTCAACATAAAGTTTGTCAGTACAGGTAGCCACCAGTCCCTTCCTCGATCCGAGATAGTGGCTCGATCGGGCAGCGCGTCCAGTTCATCTAGTAGAAAAACACAACTTTGAGATGTCGCCATCTCGAACATCGCGTTGGTAGCTTGCACGACTCCGCCGAGCGCTCCGTCGGACCGGGCGAAAAGATCCGCAACGGAAAACGCGAGCAGCGGAAGATTCAAGTGCGCCGCGACTAGTTTCGCAAGGGTGGTCTTACCAGTTCCACTCTCGCCGTACAGAATCACGGAACGGCTCAGTTGGCTGAAAGGGACGCCATCTTTTAGATCGGTTGCGAGGTCCAAAAAAAATTGGCGAGCGTCTCCGTATTCGATGGCGCTCTGGAGCAAGGGCAATCGATCGTTGCTTTCGGAGCCGATCCGCCGCTTCGTGGCTCGCTCCATCCGGGCGACAATCTGGCGCGATGTCGATCGAGGACGAAAGGCCGCTGCTAGGTCGTCGATGTCCAATCCGGCGCCGACCTGCGCTGGCACAGGGGTCGCAACAGGACGTCCGAAATGCTTTTCCAAGATCTGGCGAAGCACGTCGCCAGACGGAGACGACAAGTAAAACGTGTGATCTGCGCCAACCGCGAGAGTCGATGGCAGAATGTCGATCGAGGTGGCGATGCCCACTATCGATTGCCCGGCGGCGAGCGCCTTGGACACAGTCTGGTTTCCCACCGTAGGTTTGTGTTCGGAGCGGCTCGCTCCATCCCGACCGAGGATATGCCAGCGATTGCCGAAGCGACGTTCCCAGAACGTTTTGCAGGGTGCGACCCATGCCGCTGTCGGAACGATCACGATGATTGCATGCGCCGCCTCACCCGAAAGCGAGCGCTCAAGGGCCGGACTCAAAGCCCTCCCAAACGCGACTTCGAGGATCGCATCGATTGGAGACCGCTTATCGACCGTAGGCATTTCGGGACTTTCCGGGATTTCAGCTTCTTCGGTTGGGCGCAGATCTCGAAAACTCACTCGCGCAGCCTCGTCACAGTGCGCGGCCCTAGGGGCGTCGAGATCAGGTCGAGTTCGATGAGGTCGCTACAGGCCAGGGACATCACAGCGGCGACCGGATCGCGGTGGCTCCGCAGGCGGAGCAGAAGCTCGCCGAGCGGCATCGCACCGTCTTCGGTGAGCGCGCCGAGGATCTGCAAGCGCAGCCCGACGTCCACGGGCCGACCGGCGTGCGCGAAAACCGCCCGGGCGTTGGTGCAGCGAGGCTCGCGCATGACGTCTGACTCCATCCGAACCAATGGACGAAGCCCCAGATCGAGCAACGCCTGCGTAATCATGAGACGCTGAGCTGTTGAGCGGCGCGGTCTGGCCTCGACGATGTCCAGATAATAGCGGCAATCGTCGCGTTCGATGACGATGGCGTCGATGTCCCATGTCGGAGGCGCCGCAGGAATGGCGGGGAGATACTCGATGGATCGGACCGTCGGGTCGAGCGCAGCTTGCAGCAGCGCATCCCTCATCAAGGGATGCCGCACCGGGACAGATCCACCGCACTTCACAGATACGAACTGACCCACTTGGGGCGGGCGCTCGCTATTCTTTCTGATTGCCATGCTCAGTCCTCTTTGCGCACTCTACAATTCACAATCATCCGAAAGGCGCTTTGGCCTCGAATCCGCCGAGGTCGGCAAATCGAGGAAAGCATCCGACTCCCAGTCGTATCGGGAACAAACGAGAACAGGGCGCTGCCTCACGACGCCTCGCCGGAGATAGACGTCGCGACCCGCGACGATGGGTACGGGCGTGCCTCGCTGGTGGAGCCTGCAGAGCGGTGCGAGTACGAAGTCGGTGGCGAACAATCGACCCTCGGCACCGCAATCGATGCATGCGCTTGCGGAGCGAGCCTCGGCGAGGCCAATCGCTTCCTCGATTTTGAGAGCCAGTTGTTGCGGAATTTCGGACCTACTACTCCAATGGGTGCGCAATACACCGTGTTCGCAGACCATCTGCGTGAAGTAGACAGAGCCGTCGTTCGCTGCAGCTGCCACTCGTTCGACGAGGCGCGTGACGACGTGCTGCCAACCCGGGGCGCAGCGGGGATATCCCGGTGCGAACGCCACCCCCCGGAACGGCCGGACGAAAAGAGTAGGATACTTCTGGATAAGCGCCCCTTGCCACGTCGTCATGTCGCACCTCCCGGTTTCAATTTCATCGGTCCCGCAGTCTTGCGGCTCATCAAGGAACTTCCGACCGCGCGATCAGAGCGACGAACCACCCAGGCGTCCAGATCGAGAAAGGTCGAGAGGTCGGCCGAGAGAACGCGTCTGCAGATCAGGGCGCAGACGATTGGCACGATGTTGCGTTCTCCAACGGCGTCTCCCAATTCGCGAACCGTGAGACGTTTGCTCTCAAGAGCACGTTCAATTCTTCCGCCTAGCCTATGGTTGACCTGAAGCGCGCGATGTTCCCAGATGCGCTCGCAATGGTCGGCGAGGGGATGCGCGCCGATCGTATTGGTGTCCACCGCTCGCAGCGTGATGCCGTGCTGATCAAGCGCAATCAGCAGCATCCCCTCGGTGTCGATGTCCCGATGCGCGCGCTCGTCCACGATGTCATATGCGACGAGACCGTCGTCGTACTCAGCCACCAGCATGCCGACTTCGATTTGCTCGCCGGCGAGGGGAAGGGAGGCGATAAACCGAAGCGAACGGACCCCCGGGTCCAGTGTCAACTGGACGGCAAGGCGCCGACTGCTGGACTCATTTCCGCACCCGAGCATGGCTCGGCCGCCCGCCGAAAGAAGGTTGATCGATCGATAGCGACGAACTTGAGAGTCTGTCTGCATCACGAATCGTCTCCGACTTCACGGGAGAAGCGTGTTGGCTAAGACGCCAATAGGTCGTCGGATTGCCGTTGCCTCACCCGGTCCGTGCGAGCCAGAGAAAAGCAGGTGGCGTCTCCGGAGTCAAGATAGTCAGCTATCTAGAGATAGAAGGTCGGCTGTCGGCTGAACGGATGGCGCTGTGGATATCTTGGGTTTTTCCGAAAATCAGCACTTCCGCCAGACTCGGCGCAGTGTTAAAAGCGTCCTAGATGGTCAGCTATCTGACGCCGGAGGAGCAAGTCGTGCGCGAGCCGAAAAAGAAGGCGTCCAAAGCGCGGGTGAGAAAGGACAAGAGAAGTCAACTCTTGATCTATATGTTTCCAAGCGTGATCCGGCAGCTCAAGCTCGCAGCGCTTGCAAAGGGGCAGCCTTCGTACGAACTCGCTGAGGAGGCGATTAAAGAATGGCTAGAGAACCATCAGGACGAGATTCGTCAGGGGACCGCGAAGATCTCGCGCGGGGAGTAAGAGATCTCAACTAACGCGACCGGCGATCGCCGGCCGGAGCGCGGTTTTGTACGAACGTGTACCTCAGTGGCAGCACCTTCAGACCGGCAACGTCCGGAGCCGCAGCGCGTTGCCCACCACGCTGACCGAAGACAGCGCCATCGCCGCTGCGGCCACGATCGGCGAGAGCAGAAGCCCGAACGTCGGATAGAGCACGCCGGCCGCGATCGGAATTCCAGCCGCGTTGTAGGCGAAGGCGAAGAACAGGTTCTGCCGGATGTTGCTCATCGTCGCCCGCGACAGCCGCCGGGCGCGAACGATGCCGGTGAGATCGCCCTTGAGCAGGGTGACGCCGGCGCTCTCCATCGCGACGTCCGTCCCGGTCCCCATCGCGATACCAACTTCGGCGGCGGCCAAGGCGGGCGCGTCGTTGACGCCGTCGCCGGCCATCGCGACGATCCGCCCTTGTTTCTGCAGTTTGGCGACCACGGCGCTCTTCTGATCGGGCAAAACCTCGGCTTCCACGTCCGCGATCCCCAGCCGGCGCGCCACCGCCTGGGCGGTGGTCCGGTTGTCGCCAGTCAGCATGATCACCTTGACGCCTTCCGTCGCGAGGTCCCGCAGCGCCTCCGGCGTCGACTGCTTCACGGGGTCGGCGATCGCCAGGATGCCGACGAGCTTGCCGTCCACGGCCATGTTGATGACGGTGGCGCCTTCGCCGCGCTGACGCTCGGCCTCGGATTCCATGGCGGAAGTGTCCACCCCTTGCGAGCGCATGAAGGCGGCGTTGCCGAGCAGCACTTTCTTACCCTCAACCGTTCCGAGCGCGCCCTTGCCGACGGGCGAATCGAAGTCCTGGACGTCGGCCGTCTGGATGCCCCGATCCTTGGCTTCGTTCACGATGGCGTCGGCGAGCGGATGCTCGCTGGCGCGTTCGACGCTGGCGGCGAGCCGCAGCACCTCTGCGTCGGTGATTCCCTCAGCGGGAATCACGGCGACGACCTTCGGCTTGCCTTCGGTCAACGTGCCGGTCTTGTCGACGACCAGAGTGTCGATGCGCTCCATGCGCTCGAGCGCTTCGGCGTTCTTGATGAGGACGCCCATATGAGCGCCGCGGCCGACGCCGACCATGATCGACATCGGAGTGGCCAAACCCAGCGCGCAGGGACACGCGATGATGAGGACGCTGACGGCGGCGACGAGGCCGAACGCGAAACGCGGCTCGGGACCGTAGAAAGCCCAGGCGGCGAACGCCGCGATCGCGACCACGATGACGGCCGGAACGAACCAGCCCGCGACCTGGTCGGCCAGGCGCTGGATCGGGGCGCGAGAGCGCTGCGCCTGCGCGACCATCTGCACGATCTGGGACAGCATCGTGTCGGCGCCGACCTTTTCGGCCCGCATGACGAAGCCACCGGAGCGGTTCAGCGTGCCGGCGATCACCTTGCCACCGACCTCCTTGCTGACCGGCATGGATTCGCCGGTGACCATCGACTCGTCGAGCGAAGACCGCCCCTCGGCGATCTCGCCGTCGACAGGCACCTTCTCGCCGGGGCGGACACGCAGCCGGTCGCCGACCTCCAGCACCGAGATCTGAACTTCTTCGTCGGAGCCGTCGGACCGGATTCGGCGGGCGGTCTTCGGAGCGAGGTCGAGCAGCGCCTTGATCGCTCCGGAGGTGGCCTCGCGCGCCCGCAGCTCGAGAACCTGGCCGAGCAGGACGAGCACGGTGATGACGGCGGCGGCTTCGAAGTACACGGCAACCGCGCCCTCATGGCCTCTGAAGGTGGCGGGAAAGACGCCGGGAAGCGCGGTTGCGACGACGCTGTAGATCCAAGCGACGCCGGTGCCCATCGCGATCAGCGTGAACATGTTCAGATTGCGGGTCAGGAGAGATTGCCAGCCGCGCACGAAGAACGGCCAACCGGCCCAGAGCACAACCGGCGTGGCCAGGACGAACTGAATCCAATTCGAGAGCGACTGCTCGATCCATCCATGGGCACCGACGAGATGAGCGCCCATCTCGAGGGCCACGACGGGCACCGAGAGCGCGAGACCGACCCAGAAGCGGCGGGTCATGTCGATCAATTCGGGGTTCGGGCCCGTCTCCGCGGTGGCGAGCTCCGGCTCGAGCGCCATGCCGCAGATGGGACAGTTGCCCGGCCCGACCTGCCGGACCTGCGGATGCATCGGGCAGGTGTAGATGGTGCCTTCCGGAACGCCGGCATTCGTCGCTGGCTTCGTCTTGCCGTGGGCGTACTTTGCGGGATCCTCGGCGAATTTCGTCCGGCATCGCTCCGAGCAGAAGTAGAAGGTCTTCCCATCGTGCTCGATTTTGTTGCGAGCCGTCGACGGATCGACCGTCATTCCGCAGACGGGATCCAAGACGGTCCCGGCGGCATGATCGTGATGATGAGCATGTCCGGAATGGTCGTGGGCACCCGAGTGCGAGTTCCCGCAGCAGCTCCCGCTCTTCTCACCGTCGTGCGCGACCATCAGCGGCTCCATCTTGCAAAATGTACCCTAGGGGGGTATATACGATCCATGAGGAACGACATCAAGGCGTCCTGTCAGAAACGTCTGAACCGCATCGAAGGCCAGGTTCGCGGGCTCGCGAAGATGGTCGACGAGGACCGGTACTGCATCGACATCGTCACTCAGATTTCGGCGGTTCGTTCCGCGCTCCGCCGGGTCGAGGAAGAGATTCTCAAGGATCACGTGGCCCATTGCGTGGAACACGCGATCCATAGCGGCGACAAGGCCGATCAGCGCCGCAAGATCGCCGAACTGATGGAAGTCGTCGGTCGGGTGGATAGGTAGCCCGGCTAGGGTCACGAATGCTTGAGCGGGATCAAGGACTGCGTCCCGCACCGGAATATGCTACTCAAGCCGCGTTGCGGCCCGAAAGGTAAGTCGATCACGATGCGGCTCGTCCGTACCATCCTCGCGTTTGCCATCGCCGTCTCGCTGGCGATGCTGCCGCTCGGCGCGTCCGCCGCCGGCTACGCGACGTCGTCGGACGAGATGCACGCGACCATGCAGATGACGGGCGGCGGCGACATGTCGATGGACGACTGCTGTCCGGACGACATGAAGGGCACGACATCCCACAAGGACGGCTACAAGTGTGGGATGGGTTTCTGCTGCATCGGCGGAGCTCTCGCGCTCGGGGGCGTTCGACCCATCGCATTCGGCTTTTTCGCGGTAGCGGCGAGCAAGATCGCCATTCCCTCCGACCAAGTCGTCGATTTTCGCGGCGGCAGCCCTCCCTTCCGACCTCCTCGAATCTGATCTCGCAAAACCCGGCACGCGCGCAGTCTTGCTCGCGCAGACGATGACGTGCGCGCCCGTGGCGCCACGGCCGAGATCAATTCATGAGGACAGGACAATGCTTTCCAAATTCACGACCGCGGCTCTTGCCGCCACCCTTTCGCTTACCGCTTCAGTCGCCATGGCGGGCGCCGGCGACTACACGTTCGAGCCGGTCAATCCGGAGATGAAGAAGGGCGACGACGTCACGCTCGCCGTCCGTCTGACGAACAAGCAGACCGGCAAGCCGGTTCCGGATGCGGTGATCTTCAAGACCCGCGTCGACATGGCCCCGGACGGGATGGCCGAGATGGAATCGGCGGTCTCGCCGCTGCCGTCCAAGGAGCCGGGCGTCTACGCCTTCAAGACCGACCTGCCGATGGCCGGCCGCTACCAGGTGACGCTGTCCGCAAAGGTGCAGGGCGAGGCCGACACCGTCACGGGCAAGGTGATCGTCAAGGCGACGAAGTGAGCCTTCGGGCGCCGCCCGGCGGCGCCCGAACTTCTCTCTCTCATTCACATGGACGCGCGCCCCGAGCGCGCGGGTAGCACACCATGAACACGCAGCGTCTTCTGACGGCACTCGCACTGGTGGCCGGCATGGCCCTCGGCGCCACCTGGTACTCGAGCGGCGAGCGTTGGTCCGCCCATGCCGAGGCGCCCGCGGCGGCCTCCGCGGACCGAACTCCGCTCTACTTCCGCGATCCGAGCGGCGCGCCCCTCTGGTCGGCGGGCCCCAAGAAGGACGCGCGCGGGCAGGATTTCCTGCCGGTCTACGACGACGAACAGGCCGCCCCGGAGCCGGCGAAGCCGCAGCAACAGGCGGATTCGTCGCGCAAGATCCTCTACTACAGGAATCCCATGGGCCTGCCCGACACCTCGCCGGTGCCGAAGAAGGATCCCATGGGGATGAACTACGTGCCCGTCTATGAAGGCGACGACGTCGACGACGGCACCGTCAAGCTCTCGCCAGGCAAGATTCAGCGCACAGGCGTGAAGTCCGAGCCGGTCGAACGGCGCGCGGTCCGCGTCTCGGTGAAGGCGCCCGGCACGATCCAGTTGGACGAACGCCGCGTGTCCGTGATCGCCATGCGGGCCGAGAGCTTCGTCCAGAAGATCGCCGACGTAACCACCGGCACCCGCGTCAAGGCGGGCCAGCCGCTGATGCAGATCTACAGTTCGGCGGTCGCTTCCGCCGCGGCGGAATATCTGGCGACCATCACCTCCAAAACGGTCGGCGGCGTCGAAATGTACGGCCGCGGGTCGCGCCAGCGGCTTACGAACCTCGACGTCCCCGAACAAGTCATCGCCGAGATGGAGAAGTCCCACGTTGCGCCCGTGACCGTGCAGTGGTCGGCGCCGCGTGACGGCATCGTGCTCGAACGCAACGCGATCGAAGGCATGCGGGCCAATCCCGGCGACGTGCTGTTCCGGATCGCCGACACCTCGGTGGTGTGGGCCTTGGTCGACGTGGCCGAACGCGATCTCGGCAACATCGCCGTGGGTCAGCCCGTGACGGTACGCGCGAGGAGCTTTGCCGGCCGGACCTTCGCCGGCAAGATCGCCGTCATCTATCCGCAGGTGAACCGCGACACCCGAACCGTTCGCGTCCGCATCGAACTCGCCAATCCGGACGCGGCGCTGCTGCCCGACATGTACGTCGATGCCGACATCGACACCGCCGATGCCACGCCCGTCCTCGCGGTACCCGACAGTTCGGTGCTCGACACCGGCAGCCGCCAGGCCGTCCTCGTGGACAAGGGGGAAGGGCGCTTCGAGCCGCGTGAAGTCAAACTCGGGCGCAGAGGCGGCGGCTACGTCGAGGTGCGGGACGGTCTTGCCGCGGGCGAAGCCGTGGTCACTTCCGCCAACTTCCTGATCGATGCGGAAAGCAACCTGAAGGCGGCGCTGAAGGGCTTCGCCGAAGCCGGCCCCTCGCAGCCCGAAGCTCCGTCCAACAGCGGCATGGGAGAACACAAATGATCTCCCGCATCATCGCCTGGTCGGCGCGCAACCTGCTTCTGGTGCTGTTCGGCACCGGCTTCGCGGCTGCCGCCGGGCTCTACGCGCTGGTCCACCTGCCGCTCGACGCAATCCCGGACCTCTCGGACACGCAGGTGATCGTCTACACCGAATACCCCGGTCAGGCGCCGCAGGTGATCGAGGACCAGGTCACTTATCCTCTGACGACGGCCATGCTGACGGTGCCGAAGTCGAAGGTGGTGCGCGGTTTCTCGTTCTTCGGGGTGTCGTTCGTCTACGTGATCTTCGAGGACGGCACCGACATCTACTGGGCGCGCTCGCGCGTGATGGAGTTCCTGAACAGCGCGACCTCGCGGCTTCCGGCCGGAGTGACGCCCACGATCGGGCCCGACGCGACCGGTGTCGGCTGGGTCTACCAATACGCGGTGATATCGAAGGAGCTGAACCTCGCCGAGACCCGCACGATCCAGGACTGGAATCTGAAATTCGCGCTGGCCAAGGCCGAAGGCGTGGCCGAGGTCGCCAGCATCGGCGGCTTCGTCAAGCAGTACAACGTAGTCCTCGATCCGCAGCGGATGCGCGACCGCGGGATCAGCATGCAGAAGATCCGGGAGGCGATCCGCGCTTCGAACGCGGACGTCGGCGGTCGGACCGTGGAGCTGTCCGAGTTCGAGTACGTCATCCGCGGCAAGGGCTACATCAAGAGCATCAACGATCTCGGCAACATCGTGCTGAAGACCAGCAACGGCACGCCGGTGCTGCTGCGCGATGTGGCCACCGTCGAACTTGGTCCGGACGAGCGACGCGGCATCGCGGAACTGAACGGCGAGGGCGAGGTCGCCAGCGGCATCGTGCTGCAGCGCTTCGGGGTCAACGCGCTCGACGTGATCGAGAACGTCAAGAAGCGGTTCAAGGAGATCGCGAGCAGCCTGCCGAAATCCGTCGAGATCGTCCCGGTCTACGACCGCTCCAACCTGATCTACGCCGCCATCGACACCCTCAAGCACACGCTCCTCGAAGAGAGCATCGTCGTGGCGCTCGTCTGCGTGGTCTTCCTGCTGCACGTCCGCAGCGCGCTCGTCGCCATCCTGATGCTGCCGGTCGGCGTTCTGATGGCGTTCGGCGCCATGAAGCTGCTCGGGCTCGGCTCGAACATCATGAGCCTCGGCGGGATCGCGATCGCGATCGGCGCCATGGTGGACGCAGCGATCGTGATGATCGAGAACGCCCACAAGCACCTCGAGCGGGCCAAGCCCGGCGAGTCCCGCGTCCAGATCCTGATCGATGCGGCCTCCGAAGTCGGCCCTGCGCTGTTCTTCAGCCTGCTGATCATCACGGTCTCGTTCATGCCGATCTTCACCCTGGAATCCCAGGAGGGGCGGCTGTTCAGCCCGCTCGCCTTCACCAAGACGTTCTCCATGGCAGCGGCGGCGCTACTGTCGGTGACGCTGGTGCCGGCGCTGATGGTGATCTTCGTCCGCGGCAAAATCGTCCCGGAAAGCCGGAACTTCATCAACCGTTTCCTGATCTGGATCTACCGGCCCGTCATCAGGGGCGTGCTGCGGGCCAAGACGCCGGTGATCCTCGCGTCGCTGGCGACCCTGGCCGTTTCGATCTGGCCGGCCCGTCAGCTCGGCACCGAGTTCATGCCGGCGCTGAACGAGGGCACGCTCCTCTACATGCCGACGACGCTGCCGGGCATCTCGGTCACCAAGGCGGCCGAGCTGATGCAGATGCAGGACAGGATCATCAAATCCTTTCCGGAGGTCGCGTCGGTCTACGGCAAGGCGGGACGGGCGGCGACCGCGACCGACCCGGCCCCGACGGAGATGTTCGAAACCGTGGTCAACCTGAAGCCGAAGGAGCAGTGGCGCCCGGGCGTCACCGTCGATAGCCTGATCGCCGAGATGGACAAGGCATTGCAGTTTCCCGGTGTCTCGAACGCCTGGACCATGCCCATCAAGGCGCGCATCGACATGCTGTCGACCGGCATCCGCACGCCGATCGGCGTGAAGGTGATGGGCACGGACCTGGTCGAGATCGACCGGCTGGCCAGGCAGATCGAGCGCGTCATCAAGGCAGTGCCCGGGACCTCGTCGGCCTACGCCGAGCGGGGCATCGGCGGCTACTATCTCGAGATCGTGCCGGATCGCGAGGCGCTCGCCCGTTACGGAATCCTGATCCAGGACGTCCAGGACACCATCGCGGCGGCGCTCGGCGGCCAGACGGTCACGACGACGGTCGAAGGCCGGCAGCGGTTCACCGTGAACATGCGCTATCCGCGCGACCTTCGCGACAACCCGAAGGCCATCGCCAGCGACATCCTGGTGCCGATGCCGGCTGGCGGGGCCGTGCCGCTCGGGGAGGTGGCGAAGGTCGAGCCGGCGAGGGGACCGACGTCGATCCGGACCGAGAACGGGCAGCTTGCGACCTACATCTATGTCGACATCCGGGATCGCGACATCGGAAGCTACGTCGCGGACGCGCAGCGCGCGGTCAACGACAGCATCCAGTTTCCCGCCGGCTACTACGTGGTCTGGAGCGGACAGTACGAATATCTGCAGCGGGCCGCCGCACGGCTGAAGATCGTGGTGCCGGTGACGCTGACGATCATCTTCCTGCTGCTGTACCTGAATTTCAGGGCCATCGCCGAGACCCTGATCGTGATGCTGTCGCTGCCGTTCGCGCTGGTCGGAGGCATCTGGATGATGTGGTGGCTCGGCTTCAACCTGTCCGTCGCGGTCGCGGTCGGATTCATCGCGCTCGCCGGCGTCGCCGCCGAGACCGGCGTCGTCATGCTGATCTACCTCGACCACGCGCTGGCGGAAGTGAAGGCCAGGCGCGGCGCCGAGGGCCGCGCGCTTACCCGGCTGGATCTCCATGATGCCATCATGGTGGGCGCGGTCGAACGCGTCCGGCCCAAGATGATGACCGTGGTCGCGATCATGGCGGGTCTGCTGCCGATCATGTGGAGCACGGGGACCGGCTCCGAGATCATGCAGCGCATCGCCGTGCCGATGATCGGCGGCATGATCTCCTCGACGCTCCTGACTTTGATCGTCATCCCGGCGATCTTCGGCCTGGTGAAGGGCAGGAGCCTTCCGCCGGGGCGCGCACGTGATGTCGCCATCGAGGGACATCCTGACGAAGCCGTGAAACGGGCGCACGTTCCGCAAGCGGCCGCGTAGGCTAGATTGGCTCCATTGCACAAACCTGATGGCAAAAACTCGATGAAAAAGACCGTATTCGTGATCGCCTTCCTGGCCCCGGCGCTCGCCTGGGCGGAGACCCCCTACGCCGGTTTGCAGTCTCGGCCGATCAAAGCGCTGTCGGACCAGCAGGTCTCCGATCTGCGTGCCGGCCGCGGCATGGGGCTCGCACTCGCGGCCGAGCTCAATGGGTATCCGGGCCCCTCGCACGTGCTGGAGCTTGCGGATCAATTGGGATTGAGCGCCGAGCAGCGGATGAAGGTCCAAGAGATGTTCTCGGCGATGAAGTCGGAAACAACCCCGATCGGCAGCAGGCTGATCGAGGAGGAGAGCACTCTCGATCGGCAGTTCGCCACCCGGACCATCAGCCCGGAAAGCCTCAGATCGGCGACCGCCGCCATCTCGAAGACGCAAGGCGAGCTGCGCGAAGCTCACCTCAAGTACCATCTGCTCACCGCGGCGACCCTCGACAGCTCCCAGTTGGCCAAATACGCCGAACTGCGCGGGTACTCGAGCGCGGCACCGGTGCAGCAGCATCACCACCACCACGACAACTAGGAGACAAGTGCTTGAACAGAATCTCTCGCATCGGAATGCTCGCCCTCGCAACGTCTTTGGCGACCGGCACGGCCGCACGGGCCCACGAACACGGCCAGCACGTATCCTACTCGGCCGGAGAGCCCGGAGATCCGTCACAACCATTCCGAACCATCGAGATCGCGATGAGCGAGATGGACTACGAACCGAGCCGCATCGAGGTGAAGCGGGGCGAGCAGATACGGTTCGTGCTGCGCAACGTCGGGACCGAGGATCACGAATTCCTACTGGCGACCACGAAGGAGAACCTGAAGCACGCCGCCGTCATGAAGAAACATCCGCACATGGAGCACGACGAGCCGAACGGCGTCCGCGTCGCGCCGAAGAAGACGGCGGAGGTGCTGTGGAAGTTCACGAAGCCGGGGACGTTCGAATTTTCGTGCCTGATTCCGAACCACCGAGAGTACGGCATGACCGGGCACGTGACGGTCAAGTGAACGGGAGCTCAAGATGAAACATGACGCCTATCCGCCCACCCGCCGAACGGTCCTAAGGCTTATCGCTGCCGCGGTGCTGGCGGCACCCGCCGCCGCGGCATTTGCCGATGAGGCGACCGTCACGGTGCACAAGGATCCGAACTGCGGTTGCTGCTCGGGTTGGGTGCAGCACCTGCGCGACGCCGGATTTGCCGTACGGGTGGACGAGACCTCCGATCTGGAATCGATCAGGATCCGGCTCGGCGTCCCACCAGATCTGGCGGCGTGCCACACCGCGGAGGTCGCCGGCTATGTGGTCGAAGGGCATGTGCCCGCGGCGGCCGTGCGCCGCCTGCTCGCGGAACGCCCGAACGCGAAGGGTGTCGCCGTCCCCGGCATGCCGATCGGGTCGCCAGGCATGGAAGGCGGTCGGCCCGCGCCGTATTCGGTGATGCTGTTCGGGGCCGACGGACAGAGGCCCTTCATGCGGTTCGTCGGAGACCGAGCCGTCGGCTGACGCTACGGCAGGCGTGCCGATGACGACCAACTGAAGGTGCGGCGTTCCGTCCGTGACGACTCACGCCGGCTCGGACGGGGCGGACGCGTCGTTACTTCTTGTCACCCATGTGGTGGGGCGACGAAGTGCCGGGGCCGCCCGTGTAGTGATGGCCTCCGGACGCGCCGTCCTTGGCGGAGCCGACCGTCTCCTTGGACGTGTCCCTGTCCTTCTTGCCCATGTGATGAGGGACCTCGGTCTTCGGGCCGCCGCTATAGTGGTGACCGTTCTTTTCCGTGTCCGTGCTCTGCGCCATCGCGGGCACAGCAAGTGCGGCTGCGGCTAAGATGGCAATCAGCGTTCTGGTGATCATGTCCGTTCCTCCCGAGGAATGGGTTGCAGATCGAAGCACAGAACCGCGGACGGATCCTTGATACATCGCAAGGAGTGATCGAAGTCGTGCCGAGCCCGACCTCCATCGCTTCGCATTGACGTGCATCAAGCGGTCGGCGGCGGGAACGAGTCATCCTAAACGTCGGCCACCTACGATCAGGAGCTTGCCATGCGCGCTATGACCTTTGCCGCCGCACTACTCGCCACGACGCTCGGGCACGCCGCCTGGGCCCAATCGGCCGCGGAACACGAAGGGCACCACCCCGACCAGAAGCAGGAGCAGGCCACGCCAAAGGCAGACCAGCGGGCGCCTGCTGGCTCTCAGGGCATGAATGGCAGCGGAATGATGGGCGGGAAGATGCCCATGATGGACATGGCGAAGATGATGGAGATGATGCGGCAGTCCGGCGACGGAATGGGCATGGATGCGATCGATCACATTGAGGGCCGGGTCGCGTTCCTCCGCACCGAGCTCAAGATCACCGAGGCGCAGCAGCCCGCCTGGAACGGGTTCGCCGACGCGTTGCGGGCCAACGCCAAAACGTTGGGAGAGATGCGCGGCTCGATGATGTCGCAGCAGGGCGCCGGTGCCGGCCTGGTCGAGAAGCTCGCGTTCCAGGAGAAATGGCTCGCGGCGCGGCTCGAAGGCACCCGCGCGATGAAATCGGCGCTCACGAACCTGGTCTCGACGTTTTCCGACGAGCAGAAGAAGGCCGCCGACGAACTGCTCGCGCCGCAGATGGGCATGATGCCGATGATGTCCGCGATGCGGAGCGGAGCGACGATGGGCATGGGAATGCAGCCCGGCAAACCGATGCAATGACCTTCGGGGGCGGGAGATCCTCCGGCGGCCCTCATTGGCCCCGGCGTCCACGAACAAGGCCAGTGAATCTTACGGGACTGCCGCTGTTGATCTAGCGCAACAATGATGGCAAAGGCGCCGCTAAGCTCCGACGAACGATAGGAGCAAGCCGATGTCGGTGCAGGACCATCCCGCGTATCGGGAACGCCCGCAGCAGGGCATGTCCACGAAATCCAGGGCCGGCCTGGTCCTGATCGGATTCCTGATCATCGCCGGCGCGCTGCTGTTCACCGAGCACAGGGCGCACGTGCTCGGGCTTCTGGTCTGGCTGCCGCTGCTCGCTTGCCCGTTGATGCACCTGTTCATGCATCACGGAGGACACGGCCACCATCACGCCGAGCGCCAGCCATCCGACGGAAGGAGGGAGTGATGCACGACACCGCGCCCGCCTACGGCCTCTGGGGCCTCGTCATCGTCAACTCGGTGGTCTTCATCCTTTTCGCCTACAGCTTCTTCAAGCCGCAGACCTCGCGCGACTGGCGCTCCTTCGGCGCCTTCAGCGCGTTTCTGGTGGCGTTGTTCGTGGAGATGTACGGCTTCCCGCTCACCATCTACTTCCTTTCGGGCTGGCTGCAGTCGCACTATCCGAACGTCGATTGGTTCTCCCATGACGCCGGGCACCTGCTCGAGATGATGTTCGGCTGGAAGACCAATCCGCACGCCGGACCGTTCCACATCCTGAGCTTCATCTTCATCGGCGCGGGTTTCGTCCTGATCTCCGCCGCGTGGAGGGTGCTGTACGACGCGCAGCAGACCCGTAGCCTCGCGACGAGCGGCCCCTACAGCTACGTCCGCCACCCGCAGTACGTCGGGTTTATCCTGGTGATGTTCGGCTTCCTGCTGCAGTGGCCGACCATCCTGACGCTGGCGATGTTTCCGGTGCTGACGATCATGTACGTGAAGCTCGCGCGCGACGAGGAGCGGGACGCCAGGTCGGAATTCGGCGAGGCCTATGTCAGATATGCGGCCGATGTGCCGGGATTCATTCCGAAGTTGAGCCGGGTCTTTGGCACCGAGTCCACTGGAGGATATCGGCATGGTTAGCCGGCGGGCGGTCGGCGCTCTGCTCGGAGGCCTCTGGCTGGCCGGTTGCTTGATCGGCGTAGCGACCGCTGCGGACACCGACCTCTCAAAAACGGCAGGAGGAGTGACGGTCTACCTGGGCATCGTGCCGGCCGAGATCGTGAAGGGCCTCCCGTCGGGCTCCACCACCGAACGACCGATGCACGGGCGCCCCCCAAAGGGGCCGCATGAATATCACGTCGTTGCCGCCGTCTTTGATGCAGCAAGCGGCGCGCGTATTTCTGATGCCGTCGTGACTGCGGAAGTATCAGGATTGGGCTTGTCCGGCGCCAAGAAGAAGCTTGAGCCAATGCAGATCTCGGGCACCACGACCTATGGCGGCTTCTTCGACCTTCCCGGATTTGATCTCTACACCGTGAAGCTCACTGTCGAGCGCACCGGCGCGAGTCCGGCTGCCCTGCAGTTCAAGTACGACCATCGCCGGTAGACCGGCCCTTATGGTGCGGAAAAGGGCTGACCGCCTCTATTTCGATTGGCTACACCGATGTTTGATCTTGTCCTTTCGCAGCTTGACAATCGCGATGACGTGGAGGTCGTCGAGCGCAAGGGAGCCGGTCACCCGGACACGATCTGCGATGCCCTTGCCGAGACGCTGTCCCGCAATCTCTGTCGCGAGTACCTGCGCAGATTCGGCCATGTGTTGCACTACAATGTCGACAAGGCGCTACTGTGCGGCGGCAGGGCAATGCCTACCTTCAGCGGCGGAAAGGTGACCGATCCGATCAGAATCCTCCTGGCAGGACGGGCCGTTACCAACGTCGGAAACGAAGCGATTCCAGTCGAGGACATTGCCATCGACGGCTCAAGGGCCTGGCTGAAGGCCAATCTCCATGCGCTGGACGCCGATCGTCACGTCTGTATCGAGGCCCTGGTTCATCAGGGCTCGCAGGACCTGCAATCGCTGTTCTCTCGGGGGAGCGCACGGCAAATTCCGCTTGCCAACGATACGTCTTTCGGAGTTGGTCACGCACCGCTCAGTGCGCTCGAACGCCTCGTGCTTGCAATCGAACAGGGGATTCACGGCCGCGATCGCGCGCGTGACCATCCGGCTTGGGGTGAAGACATCAAAATCATGGCTGTCCGAAGCGGAGAGGGCGTCAGGCTGACAATCGCCTGCGCCATGATCGGGCGGTTTCTTAACGACATGGACAGCTATCTGCAACAAAAGGCGGCGCTCGCCGAGTACGTCCGTGAACGCGCAAGCGAGCATGGATTTAGGGATTGCGAGGTGGCCGTCAACGCTGCTGATGATGCGGCGTCCGATAGCATCTATCTGACCGTGACCGGCACCTCAGCGGAGGCTGGCGACGACGGGCAGGTCGGTCGGGGAAATCGCGTCAATGGCCTGATCACACCTTGGCGGCCGATGAGCTTGGAGGCTGCCGCCGGCAAGAACCCTGTTAGCCACGTCGGCAAGATCTACAACATCATGGCAAAGCGAGTAGCTGAAACATTGGTCACCGCCATTCCGGAGGTCTCCGCAGCGCAGTGCCTCATCGTCAGCCGGATCGGTGCGCCGGTGTCCATGCCGGATCTCGTTCATCTCAGGCTGGCGACGAAGGAGGGCGTTCCCCCGGAGGAGTTAAGAGAGCGAGGCGCGGAGATTGTATCGGATCACCTTGGCCGGATCCCGGAACTGGTCGGCGAGCTCGTCGCCGGAGTAACTCAAGTCTACTGAGCGTCTGTTTTGAGAAAACCGAGCGAATTCAGCGAGCTGCCTGATCTAAATCAATCCAGGGGCGCCTCAAAGGCGGAGAGTGACTGCGCACACTGTTTGAGACGCAATGACCCAATCCGTCTTCACAGCCACGGCTCTGACCAAGACCTACGTCTCCGGCGAGGTGGCGGTCCATGCCCTCAACAATGTCGATCTTGAGATCGCTGAGCGAGAAGTTGTCGTGCTGCTCGGTCCCTCCGGCAGCGGCAAGACCACGCTGCTCAACATCATGGGCGGTCTCGACCGGCCGACCAGCGGCAGGCTGTTCTTCCGCGATCTGGACCTGACCGATCTCCAAGACCGCGAACTCACGAAGTATCGCCGCGACCACGTCGGTTTCGTCTTCCAGTTCTACAATCTGGTGCCGAGCCTCACCGCCTACGAAAACGTGGCGTTGGTCACCGAGGTGGCCAAGAATCCGATGCGGCCGGCCGACGCCCTCGCTCTGGTCGGGCTCGAGGAGCGGATGCATCACTTTCCGGCGCAGCTATCCGGCGGCGAGCAGCAGCGCGTGGCCATCGCACGCGCGATCGCGAAACGCCCCGCGGTGCTGCTCTGCGACGAGCCGACCGGGGCGCTGGATTCGAAGACCGGCATTCGTGTGATCGAGGCGTTGCTCGGGGTCAACCGGCAGCTCGGCACCACGACAATCATCATCACCCACAACGCCAGCATCCAGCAGGTCGCCGACAGGGTGCTGTTCTTCGCCGACGGCCGGATCTCCAGGATCCAGAGGAACGAGACCCGTCGCGAAGCCGCCGAACTCACCTGGTGACGGCATGAGGGCACTCGACGTCAAGCTGTTCCGGGACGTCAGGCGAATGTGGGCGCAGGTCCTCGCCATCGCGCTGGTCGTCGGGGGCGGCGTCGCCACGCTGGTGCTCGCCGTCGGCTCGCATCGATCGCTCGAAGAGACGCGCATCGCGTACTACGAACGCTACGGCTTCGGCGACGTGTTCGCCCAGGTGAAGCGCGCACCCAAGGCGCTCGCCGACAGGATCGTTGATATCCCCGGCGTCGCCGCCGTCGACGCGCGCATCGCGAAGTTGGCGCTGCTCGACATCCCCGGCTTCTCCGAACCGGCCAGCGGGCAGTTCGTATCTCTACCCGACAACGGCGAGGCGCATCTCAATCGGCTCTACATCCGTTCCGGACGGCTTCCGGAGTCGGGGCGGACGGAGGAGGTCGTCGTCAACGAGCCGTTCGCCCGCGCCCACGGCTTTTCGGAGGGGGCGCGGTTCTCGGCCATCCTGAACGGCAAGAAGCGCGAACTCGTCATCGTCGGGACGGCCCTGTCCCCCGAGTTCGTCTATACGGTGGGCCCGGGCGACCTGATGCCGGACGACCGCCGCTTCGCGGTCGTCTGGATGTCGGAGAAGGCGCTCGCCGGCGTCTACGATCTCGATGGCGCCTTCTCGGCGGTGTCGGTCAAGCTGCAGCCCGGCGCCTCCGAGCGCGAGGTGATCTCGCGGCTGGACGCCTTGCTCGATCCCTACGGCGGGCAGGCGGCCCACGGCCGGAAGGACCAGACCTCGCACGCCTGGCTCGACCATGAGCTCGACATGCTCAACAACATGAGCCGCACGCTGCCGCCGATCTTCCTTCTGGTCTCCGCGTTCCTGGTCAATCTCACCCTCAGCCGGCTGGTTGCTCTCGAGCGCGAGCAGATCGGACTCCTGAAGGCATTGGGCTACACGGACGGCAGCATCGTCCTGCACTATTTCAAGTTCGTCGCCCTGATCGTGGCGGCGGGAATCGTCCTGGGCAGCATCGTCGGGACTTGGCTAGGACTGCGCATCACCGCGCTGTTCGGTGACTTCTTCCACTTCCCCTTCCTGGTGTTCGCCAAGGCGCCCGATCTGTATGTGATCGCCGGTGCCCTCAGCGCGGCCGCCGCGGCGATCGGCGCGCTGCGGGCGCTGCGCGAAGTGGTGACGCTGCCGCCCGCCGTCGCCATGCAACCGCCGGCCCCTCCGGTATATAGGCGGCTGCTCCCGGCGAGCATCCAGTTGGACCAGATCGTGTCACAGCCGACCCTGATGATGGTCCGCAACATCGCTCGGCACCCGGTCCGGGCGACGTTCACGGCGCTTGGGATGGCGCTGGCCACCGCGATCCTGGTCGTCTCGCTGTTCACCCGGGACACGATGGAGCAACTGATCGACGTCACCTACTTCCTCGCCGACCGGCAGGACGCGACCATCGGCTTCGTCGAGAAGCGGATCGGGAACGTCGTGGAGCAGGTGCACCGGCTGCCCGGCGTTCTCGCCGCCGAGCCTTTCCGCGAGGTTCCCGTCCGGATACGACATGGCAACGTCGAGCGCCGGATCACGATCAGCGGCCGGCCCGCCGATGCCGACCTGAGGCGCATCATCGACGTCGACCTCCGGCCGGTCGTGCTTCCGGAGACCGGCCTCGCGATCTCCGGCATGCTGGGCCACATCCTCGGGGTCGCGGCCGGCGATACCGTCGAGCTCGATCTGCTTGAGGGCGCCCGTCGTACGGTCACGATGCCGATCGTGGCGACCGTCGAGGATTATTTCGGCATCAGGGGGATGATGGACATGGACGCGCTTCGGCAGCTCATGCGCGAAGCTCCCGTCGTCAACAGCGTCAACCTCAGCCTCGACGAGAACCGGAAAGAGGACTTCTACGCGGCGGTGAAGTCCATGCCGACGGTCGCCGGGGTCGCGCTGCAGCGCGTCTCGCTCGCCAATTTCCGCAAGACCGTCGCGCTGCTCATCACCACGATGGCGAGCATCTACACCGGACTCGCGGCCGTGATCGCATTCGGCGTCGTATACAACAACGCGCGGATCTCGCTCTCCGAGCGGGCGCGGGAGTTGGCCAGCCTGCGCGTGCTCGGCTTCACGCGCGGCGAGGTCCTGCGGATACTGCTGCTCGAGCTGGCCATCCTGACGCTGATCGCGCAGCCGCCCGGCTGGCTGATGGGGTACGGGCTGGCTTGGGTCATGAAGACGAACCTCGCCGGCGAGCTGATGCGCGTCCGCCTCGTCGTCGAGCACTCGACCTACGTGCTCGCCACATCCGTCGTGGTGTTGGCAGCCGTCGCCTCCGCGGCCGTCATCCGCCGACGCATCGACAACCTGGACCTCGTCGCGGTCCTCAAGACGCGAGACTAGCCATGCCGGCACAGTGGATGAAAAGGATCATCGGTGTCGCGGCCTTGGCCGGGATCGCGGGAGGACTGGCGTGGTTCGCATGGCCCCGGCCGGTTCTGGTCGATCTCGCGACCGTCGCGAAAGGCCCCGTCGAAGTCACGGCGGACGACGACGGCAAGACGCGCGTCCGCCACGTGTACACCGTTTCGGCGCCCATCGCAGGCAAAGTCCTGAGGATTTCGCATCCGCTCGGCGAGCAGGGACCTTCGCTTCACGTCGGCGACGAGGTCGTCGCCAACCAGACCATCATCGCCCTGATGCAGCCGACACTGCCGGGCTTCATCGACGTGCGCTCCCGCGACCAGCTTCAGGCGGAAGTTGCGGCCGCGGACGCAGCCATCCAACAACAGGAAGCCGAGGTGCAGCGGATCGGAGCGGCGTTGGACTTCTCCAGGACCGAGTTCCAGCGGGCGCAGACGCTCCTGCGGACGCAATCAACCTCGGCTCAGGCCTTCGACAAGGCGAAATTCGACGTGGCCACCAACGAGGCCGCCCTGGCGAGCGCGAAGGCTCAGGTTGAGATGCGTCGCGCGGTGCGTACCAGCTTGGCGGCCCGACTGATGGACCCGGCCAACGCCGCGCTGTCCGCGGAGCCGGCCTGCTGCGTCCGGGTGCTCGCGCCGGCGGGCGGACGTGTCCTGAAGATCATCCAGGACAGCGAGGCGACGGTCCTGCCAGGGACGGCGCTGGTCGACATCGGCAACCCTCTCGATCTGGAGGTCGTGGCCGACCTGCTCTCGACCGACGCGGTCCAGATCAAGGTCGGCGCCCCCGTCCGGATCGACGGCTGGGGCGGTCAGCCCATCAAGGGCAAGGTGGTCCGCGTGGACCCCGCCGGCTTCCTGAAGGTCTCCGCCCTGGGGATCGAAGAGCAGCGGGTCCGGGTGACCATCGATTTCGTGGACCCGCCCGAGGTGTGGTCCCAGCTTGGCCACGACTACCGGGTCGTCGTCCACGTCACCATCTGGAGCGCCGCCGACGCGCTGACCGTGCCGATAAGCGCTTTGTTCCGGAAAGGCGACCAATGGGCCGTCTTTACCGACGACAGCGGGCGCGCCAAGACCCTGCCGGTTCAGATCGGCCACCGCAACAACCGGACGGCCGAGGTCCTCTCCGGGCTGGCTGCGGGGGACCGGGTGGTGCTGCACCCCAGTGATCGGATCGCCGACGGAGGCAGGATCGCGCAGCGGGAAGGGCGCTGAGGGTAGCACTCACCACTCAACAGGCGCTGCGGGTGATCGCTGACGTGGTTCTCCTCAAGCCCCGATCTTTCCGCTGGTCGGCCGCCGATCCGCAGGGCAGGTGACGTCCCCATCGATCGCGCCACCTACCAGGCGAGCGAGGGAGCCAAAACTCTCGACAAAGGAGAGTCGATCCGGTTTTGCCAGGCCTAGGCCGTTTGTGGAAAGGTCGATCTTATGGTTGAGGGGGGAGTGGCGCGTCCTTTGGCCATGGCCTCTCTCGTCGGAGAAAACGGGGGTCTCAGAGTTTCTTGCGGGCTCGCTCGGGTGCATAGTCACCTCCGAGCTGCATGCCATACCTGATTGGTCCGTTAGCGATCGCTTCGATAGCTCCCTGACCGAGCAGCGAACGTGGCTTAGCTTCCCATCTTTTCCGAAAGCGACCCGAAGATCGATTTTTCGGTCGAAACGCAACCAATCCCCCCTTTTTAGGGGCCTAGGACGGCCTCGGCAGGCCGACCCAGTTATGGCAGCCTGCTTGGACGCTGGCGGCCGCACGGGCTTGGACGATGCCTCACCTCTCGGAAGCCGCGTCTTCCTTTTCGCCGCTCGCCACGATCTTCAGGGTGCCGTCCGGAAGTGGCCGCTGCAGCGCCTCCGCCTCGTCCCAGGGGGCGCGCATCCAAACGTCGTACTCTTCGGTAGTGGTGAGGATCACCGGCATCGCCTTCGGGTGAACGCGCTTTACTTCGACGTTCGGCTCGCAGGTCAGGAAGCCAAAGACGTCCGTGGTGACCTCGCCTTCCTTCGCCTTTCGCACGCTGGTCCAGTTCGTCCAAATCCCGGCGAATGCGGCGAGGGGGCGAGACTTATCGAGGGCGAACCAGACGGGCACCTTCTTGCCGTCGATAGTGTCGTATTCCGAGAACGAGGTAAGAGGCACCAGACAGCGATTGTCTGGGCCGAGCCATCGCTTCCAGTGCTTGCTGCCGGTGTTGCGGATGTTCGTTGTGCCGCTGTCCGGCTCCAGCCGCAGGAGCTCCTTGAAATCTACGGTCTTGCCCTTCGCCTCCAGCTTCTCGGCCCGTTTCTTCGTCGCATCCATGAGGGCTTTCGACGAGGACGGCATGCCCCACCGCGCCATGACGATCTCGCGACCGCCCGCCGCGTTCCGGACGATCGGCGCCGGATAGTCCGGGAAGATGCCGGGCATGCTGGGCAAGTTGCCGACGCTGCTGTTGAGGGCTCCGAACAATCGTCGGATCGCGTCGACGTTCTTGGTCATGCTGTAAAGGTTGCACATTCAGGTTTCCGGCCCGGCCTGGTGGGGGCGGGGCGTCAATTGCAGGAGGGTTGCGGCGGGACGTCGGCCGGCCTTAGTACATTTGCTACAGCGGAGCCGGCTCGCAAGATCGTGGACGGCCGTCGTTGGCGGATGGCGCAGCGCGGCCAGATCGACCTCCCGCTTCGTCTTGCATCGCGAGCATTCGATTTCAAGCCAGGCATAGCCGCCGTTGATGGCCTGATCGACGGTGGGTGAGGGGTCGATCGGGCCGCCATTTGCCCACATGCGCTCGTTCCAGCTTTCTGCGAGAAGCTTATCGGCCTCGCGGATCAGCGCTTCCCCTTTAGCTCGGGCTTCGGCGGATTGTGTTGCCAGGATGGTCGTCATCGCGCGTGCGCGGCCGAGCTCCTTTGCGAGTGCCTTGCGGTCGCCTCCTGATAATGGCGTGGGGTGATAGCGAGGGGCCATCCGGATAACCTAGTGTCAGGCTTCGCCGGCGCGGCTACTCGAACGCAGGCCAACAACCATCCTCTTCGTGGCGGCCCGTGCGTTGCTGGCAGGTGTTGTCGAGCAGGCGCTGACCGACGTCTCTCCAGAAGGCTTGCGGACCGTACAGCCTAGTGGCGTCCGCCTTCTGGATCTCGACGATCCTGGCGCAGCGGCGGCATGAGACGCGCAGCACGTGACGGCCGATCTCGGACAGATTGCGAGCCTGGATCGGCTTCCCGGGAGCCACGGTGTCGGCACCGGCCTCGGCGAGCAGCGCCTCCCAATAGGGATCGGGCAGATCGTCGGCCGGGCCCACGGCTGGCGTTGGAGGAGTGCTTTTGCCGACGACAGGGGCATTGGCGAGCTTCTGTATCTGTTTCATGGTCGGAAAACGCCAACTGGCCGGACGATCTGACATTCAACGATAAGAACATAACAAGAACGAAAACGCGAGTCCGGCTCGGAGAAAAATTGCCGCTCGCGGTCCGCCCTGCTGTCGGAACCGGGCGCGCTCGTTCGTCTTGAGTCCGAGTCCCGTCACGGAGTGTTGCGTTCGCCATGGCCCCTCGCGCGAATTGGAAAGGGTTCCTGCGTCTCTCGCTGGTGACCTGTCCGGTGGCCCTTTATCCAGCCACCTCGGAATCCGAAAAGATCTCGTTCAACCAGCTGAACCGGCAGACCGGCCATCGCATCAAGTACCTGAAGGTCGACGCCGATACCGGCGACGAGGTGCCCAACGAAGACATCGTCAAGGGCTACGAACTCGATAAGGGCCAGTACATCGAGGTCACGAAGGAAGAGCTCGAGGAGCTTGCACTGGAATCGACCCGGACGATCGAAATCGACGAGTTCGTCGACCGCAGCGAAATCGATCCGAGGTATCTGATCCGGCCCTACTATCTTCGTCCCGACGGCAAGGTCGGCCACGACGCCTTCGCGGTGATCCGCGAGACCATCCGCGAGATGGACAAGGTGGCGATCGGGCGGGTGGTGCTGACCAACCGTGAGCACATCATCGCGCTCGAAGCACGCGACAAAGGCCTGATCGGCACGTTGCTGCGCTATCCCTATGAAGTTCGAGATCCTGCTGAGTATTTCGACGACATCCACGACGTTAAAGTCACGAAAGACATGCTCGACCTTGCCAAACACATCGTGAATCAGAAGGCGGGCCAATTCGAGCCGGACAAATTCGAGGATCACTACGAAAGCGCGTTGGTTGATCTCATCAATCAAAAGCGCGCGGGTAAGGTCATCCGCCCCAAGGAGCGGCCGAAAGGCGAGAACGTCGTCGATCTCATGGAGGCGCTGCGGCAGAGCGTCGGTCGGGAGGCGGCGCCAGCGAACGCAGGCAAGCGCGCTAAGAAGGCGAAGAAGGCATCCGTCGGCCAGAAGGAAATGTTGATGCCCATCGCCGGCAAGAAGCCGGCGAAGGAAGCGGCTGCGAAGAAGCCGGCTGCGGGGGCGCGGCGGAAATCGGCGTGAACTATCCGGGCACCCGGAACGGCCGGTACTTCGTCCACCGTGACCGGCCTTGGCGCAAGGCCAATCCGGACCTCGCAGAGGCGGAGAGATCGAAGCTGACGAAGCAGACGCCGCATTGAGGGAACGGCGCGGGAAAACCGCAGAAATCTAGGCCTGGTCCGGGGGGCACTCGGGGCAAGTATCGCCGACCGAGTCGAGGAGGTCTCGGACCTCCGCGACAGCTTCGCAGGCGGTGACGCCGTTAGGAGGATCACGACGGGCAAGATCGATGGCGCGCTCGCGGGCGTGCGGATCGGCCCGGTCCTTCGCCCAACCATGCTCCTCGCATTCGTGGATGGCGCCCGCCTCCTGCAGCACGTTGACTGCCCATCCCCGCAGCGTCTTAGCTCTCGGTCTTCGTTCCTTCGTCATCAGCATGGTGGCCGGTCTCCTGATGGGACGAATCCTCGCGCGCGCGGCTCGTTCCGCGCCGTTACCACAGAGCAGGGATTCCCAAAGGGTAAGGCTGGGGGTTCCGCAGCGCTTGTGAGGGCGCGCCGACAGCGTGCCGCGCACGTCGTCCGGATCGCACGGTAGGATACCGTGCGATCCGGGCTGTAGAAAAATTAGCTTCCCAATGCCGGTCTCCAAACCGGTGGCATGTACACCGCAATGATGCAGGCGGCCCCACTCCGATCCACGACGCGCAAACAAGGCGCCGAGCGGCTCTATTAGCGTTCGCAATCAGTCTGCCGTTGGCGGCGAAATGCGAATTCGACTGAAGGAGATGAACTGTGCCCGGCGCGGCAAAGCAGACGCGGACTCACAGTTCGAGTGCACCTAAAACTGTGGACTCACAATTCGTGGGTCCGACACTCGGAATAGGTGAAAAGGAACTGCCTGATTTCGCTGGATATTTCCGACTGCTTGAGAATTCGGAGTGCGGAAAACGCGCATTTTTGAGTTCGCGGGCGAGTTTTTTCAGGTTATTCTGAGTCTGTGCGGACGTGCAGTCCATGCGGACAACGCCGCAAACCGGCGCTCGGTCGCTTCGCCAATGCGTCTGAAAGAGGGGTATCGGAGGAGCCCCGCCCGAGTATAATTTTTGCTCGCCTCAGTTGACGGCCCAGGCCTCTGCAACGTAGCGTTTGTTTTTGTGTCTTTGGCCAATCAAGCGTCCATTTTATCACGATGCAATTCGAACAATCGGTTATCGACAATTTGGTCGCTTCACCTGCCGAAGCACTCAACGTCGAATTAAAGACATGGATTGAGCCCGCTCAGCCAGCAGGGGTCGAAAAGATTGTCAAAGCCACATTCGCGCTCCGCAATCGCAACGGCGGATACATGTTGATCGGCTTCGACGATAAGACGCTTGCACCAGATACTGCCAACAGGCCGTCGGACGTCCGGGCAATCTTCAACCTCGATGACATCCAAGCGATAATCTCGCGATACTCTCAGGAGCCATTTGAGATAGCTGTCGCGTTTGGCTCCCGCGATGGCAAGGAGTATCCCGTCATCGTCGTTCCGCCGGGCGTGAAGACACCGGTCGCAGCTACCCGCGATCTCCAGGATGGAGGTCGAACAAGAATTCGGGTCGGAGCAGTTTACTTCCGCACGCTTGCCTCAAACGGTGTCCCGAGCTCGTCTGAAGCGAGGCCGGCTGACTGGCGCGACATTCTGGAAATCTGCTTTGATAACCGGGAGGCCGATATTGGCCGCTTTCTGCGGCGGCACCTCGCGGGCCGCGACTTGCCCGGCCTGCTCGCAAGCCTTGCTCAGTACGGCACATCACTCCCGCCTCCCGTACCGACACTCTCTCAGCGCAGCACCACTCTTCTCGACGATGGCGAAAAGCTGTTTTCGAATGCAATCGGCGCAAGGCAACTTAGCGTCGAAGAACAACAGCTTGTGGATTCGGGTTCATGGAGTGTCGCGCTCGTCATTGAGCCGCCGCATGCCGCAGCGAAGCCGGATCAAACATTCATAAACACGATCGCATCAAGCAATCCAAACTACACGGGCTGGCCGGTGTGGCACGACACTCAGGGGGCAAGCAACGCTCTCAACCGTCCCAAAGTGACCGGCGGGTGCCTCGAGGCATTGATTTTTTCGATCGTGACGGGGTGGTCCGCTCACCTGGACTATTGGAGGCTCAATCCAAAGGGCGAATTCTACCTTCACCGGGTACTTCAGGATGATGGTGTTCCCGATAAAGTTCAGCCAAGAACAGCGCTTGATCCAGTTATAACTATCCTTCGTGTAACCGAAGCAATTGCTGTCGGTATTTCATACGCGAAGGCACTCGGTTGGGAACCCGATAAAACGACGCTCGCGTTTGCGTTTCGCTGGAGAGGGCTTGCAGGGCGTCAGCTCACTCGGTGGGCCGATCCCTTCGATACGATCATGGGTGGCACGGCGCATGATGATCAAGTCACAGCGCAGGTGGAGCTACCGCTCGACACGCCCTTGTCCGCTCTCGCTCCCGCCGTGGAAAAGGCGGTCGCCGATTTATTCGTTTCATTTGGCGGAGCCACAGTTCCAAGCGCTACGATTGAGCATTGGGTGCAGCGCCTTATCGAAAGGCGGCTCAACTGATCAAGAGCGTAGCTTCTTGACCAGCATCTCCCCGATCTTTTCGACGCCGGTGCTGATCGGCACATAACCGATGGTAGGGAGCAATCCTTCGAGATCGGTGTCATCGACCCGGATAGGCAAAATGTACTCGTTGCCTTTTTCGTCCAGAGCGCGCGCCTGGGCGCTCCGCGCTTCATGGATCGTCCACTTGCGTTCCCGGTATTCCTTCGAGATGAACATCACGCAAAATCGTGCCTTCTTCCGGAATATCTCGTCGAAGAACACCGTTAGGTTCTTCCCCCACAACTGCTCCGGATAGAAATCGTCATAGAAGACGGTGTACCCTGCCTCGCGCAATTGCTCTGCGAGCTTCTGCGCGTGCTCTCGCTCAGTGCCTGCAAACGAGATCGCGACGTCAAAATTGTCCGGAATCGGCGGCGCGGTCGGTTTGCCGGCCTGCTTCGGCGCCGCGGGCTTCACAGGCCGGATCACCTTTGTCGCGATGTCGGCTTTCATGCGCTCAGCCGGACGAACAAGCGGCAGGAATGGCATTCCGACGTTCTCCACTGCTGCATTCGCGGCAAGTAGACTTTCGATCCCGGGGGAGAAGCGGGTCAGGAGCGCATCGAAACAACGATGAGCGTGCTCCACATTCCCATCGAAAGGTCTGCCCTCGTTCTGTGCGAAACGCCGCGTCGTGAAGTAGCACGGCTCGAACTCGAATTCAGGACAACTGTGGAATTCTTGCAAGCCGAGGTATTTGAACACACCGGTAATTTCCGACGATGCGGGCAAGTGTTTCGGCCGGTAGTGCGTAATGAAGGCCTTGTCCCGGCCGGTATCAATGAACGTGAAGCGAAATTGAAAGCGATCGTCCTCAGTCGCTTTCATTGGCCGCACGTTCATTGCCGTGTGTCCGTCTCCGGAAATCTGCTCACTCACATGCGACGAACGTCCGCTCGGACGACCGTTGAAGAATCCCCAGCCCTCAGGCTGACGCAGTTGGAAGCCGCAGGCTTGCAGGGCCTCCTGCGCTCGGCCTACGTGCCCGTAGCCGGCGTTAAATGCACTCGCAAACTCCTGGAGATTGAAGTCTTCATTGACCCACTTGCAATAACATCGCTGGAAGCTGGTGAAGTTGCAGCGGTCGTGCCGCTGAAAGCCAAGATAGCCGAGGAAATCGGTCGTCTGTAGTCCTGCGGTCGAGTATGAGCTAGGGTTCACATGTAGGCTAAAGCCCTTGACGTCCTTGCCCCATTGGAGCCTTGCCAACACCACCTCTATGGTGCCGGCATTGATCTTGCTAATGACTTCTGCCTTTAGGGCGCTGTGGAGGTCGCGGTTCATGCAATAGGGCTATTTCTACAATTCGCGAGGAGATAATTTGCGGGAGAGATAGGGTGTTAGTCGGCTCATACAATTCCGCCGATGGTCAGAATATTTGTGACCATTGCTCGTTTTCCGCTTGCGATCGGACGACTCAGGTAGAGAGACGGCTAAACCGTCAGCTTCTTTAGATTTCGTAGCACGACAGCAGCGCTTTCCTCGCTCGATATGCCTCTCGTTGTCGCCAGTTGCTTCACTGTCTGTCCAACGTCGCGCGGCCTGGCGGGGTCCGCACCCTGGGACGTGAAGGGGCCATCGGTTTCGGTGAGAAGGCGGTCGATCGGCAGGGAGGTGACCAGCGCCCGACCCCGGTCCGTCGCCAGCATCTGACTGTTGATTGAGAAGTAGCAGCCGAGATCTGCGGCCCGCCTTGCGTCCGCGGCCGATCCTGTGAACCAGTGAAAGACGAATTTCGCGCGCCCCTCCGGAATCTCTTCTTCGATCAGGTCGAGTACCTTGGGAGCCGCGCGCACGCTGTGGATGGACAGGATTTTGCCGCCCGCCTGGGCGCAGGAGCGCAGGATGCGGCGGAAGACCTCAATCTGACGGTCCATCGACGCGTAGAAGCGGGGGCCGGCATCGAGACCAACTTCGCCGACGTATCGCGTTTCGGCAAGGAGCCTTTCCCAGAGATCGATCTCCCTCCAGCGCTCAGCCACCAACTGCGGATGCAGGCCGAGCGCGGCTCTGACGTATTTCGTGGACGAGGCGAGCTTGTTGTTACGCGCCCACGCCTTCGGGGTCGTGGTGACCGCGAGCGTGAAGATTCCGAGCCGGTCGCTCTCGGCGACCAACGCTTCGAAGTCAGGATAAAGGTCGAGGTGGCAGTGGAAGTCGACGAGCCTCATGCCGTCATCTCGGCCTCTGCCGCCGGTGAAAATGTCTCTACGTCGCGCAGCAATGCGCCTACCTCCGTGATACCGCGCGAATAAACTCCGGCCAGCCCGTCTAGGTCGGCGAGATCTTCGATCAGCGGTCCCGGTTTATGGACCAGAACACGGGCGAGATCGGGGCGGCCCGTGAGGCGCGCCGCGGCGTATTGGAACGCTCGCACCTGTCTGCCTTCCGCCGTCTGCGTACTCAACCGGTCATGGTGGATGTCGACCCGGTATCCGGTGGGATCAGCGCCGCGACCCCATGCGTGGTCGAAAGCGGCCTGGCGGATGATGCACGGGACGCAATGGCCACAATGGGTATGCCGCCCCGCTGCCGACTTGACCCAGCGGCCGGCCGCGGGGTGAGCGCAGGAGAGGGAGTCTCCGGCGAGTGCCCGCAGCAAATCCTGATTGAGGCAACCGTCCATCATCTCGCCCTTGGTCCTGTTCCAGTACCGATTGACGATGACGCCGTCGATGCCGACCTGCGACAATAGTTCGTTCCAGCGACGCAGATAGTAGGGATGGGTCGTGCGGGTGCTCAACGATCCGAGCCGGACTGCGTCGAGCGGGACGTTCAGCGCGATCAGGCCGTTCTCCGGGACTTCGAGCGAAAAATGGCGCGCCAGACCCGAGCCGGCCATGGCGGCGAGGGCGATGAAGAGGAAGGAACGGCCGCGGGTGCTCTCTTCGCGACCGACGCCTGGGGAGATTTTGTCGGTGAAGCTCATTCCCAGGCGGACGCGTTTCGGTTCGCGGTTGCCGTTACGGTACGCCGAAGCGACCTCGACAAACAGATCCTTCTGAGGTTTGCTTATCGCTCCGTCGCCGCCGTGGCTCACGAACAGAGGAGAGGAGCCCTGCTGCAGGCGATCTATCGCACCGATCAGACTGTCCAATCCGCCGGAGAAGAGCGCGACGCAGTCGAACCCGTGGTTCTGGAGTCCCGCAACTGGACGTCTGACGAAGTCGGCCATTCCTTCGGGGCGCGCCCTGAACAAGACCGTCCAGTGGTCGCCTGTCAGGAATCTGAGCATTTTCTCGAGCAGGGTGCGCTGGCCGGTCCAAAGTTTGGGATCTGATACCGGAACGCAGATGCCGAGCTCGCGCGTCCACGCGTCCTGCGACGTCTGCACGCGATTGATCCGCGTATCGGCGGCATGGACCATCGCCGCGAGGACCAGGATGTCGATGCTGACTTCGCTCGGATAGACGCCGAGCCTTCCGAGATTGCGGACGACGAGGCCCATCCCGTATCCCAGCGTTTGGTTGCCGCTGAGGAGATCGACGGGAAACTGTGCTTGCCAACGTCCTACAAGATCCGGCGGCTGGTCCGCTGGTCCCATATGACCGATCAAAGCGTATGCCGTCATCACGCGATCTCCGAGTGGTCTTCAGCTTCGAAACCGTTGTCCGAACTCTCGTGGTCCGATCCCTCCAGCAGGACGACCGAGCGTTCGTAGATGTCGTCGATGGTCGAAACGATGCGCTCGACGGGAAAATCTTCGCCCGCTTCCGCCATCGCGTCGTTCACGTTTCCGCGGATGTAGTCGTTGATCTGCTGTTCGACATTCTGGACAGAGGCGACATCGAGCGGAATCGAGACGACCTTGTTTCCGATCGCGTTCAGCAGACGGTTCTGGATCGCGTTCGTGATGAAGGAGGCGAGGAACGACACTGTTGTCTCGGGGGAGGGGCGTTCGAGATCCGCCTTGGCCTCGCTGATTTCGGTCAGCGCCTTAATGTAGGCCTCACGCGCGAACGACTCGTCGAGTTCGCCGCCCGGTTCGCAGATTACGTCGACGAGGGCGGCGTAGATGTCCTGGACCGGCAGTGTTGCCAACTGTGCGAAGCCGAGGCGGCGGACGGTTTCTTGGATGCCGGCAGTACCGGCGGTCGAAAGGATCCGCCCCAAGTTCGCGGTGGCGCTGCGTTCCGATGCCATGCGCTGCGTCGCTCGGCGTGCGCCGCCGCTCGACTTGCCAATGAACGAGCGGACCGCGCGGCGCAAGTTGCGATTGGTCCCGCCGCCGCGGCCTCCGCCAACGCCGCCGGCAGCACCGCCGCCGGCCTTGGCGAACTTGAAGAAGTTGGTGCGGGCGCTCTGGAAGCGGTTCGGAGCTGGCGCATCGCCATCACCCGGACCGCCGGAATTGTTACCGCCTGCAGGTGCATTGCTGGGATTTGCGTTTCCGGGGGCGGGGGCACCTGGAGGACCGCCTGGACCTGGCGCACCCGAAACTGGGGCGCCGGCGGGCGGAGAACCTCCGGGCGCGGGTCCGGCCCCACCGACCCAGTCCGGCACCAGCGGATTACGATTGTTGCCGCCGCCGAACGGGTTAGACGTTCCCATGGCCGCGACCCCCGCGTACCGGCCTCTTTGGCTCCAGCTCTGTCCGCAGCAACTGATTCTTGGTGGCTTTTCTCCACTTCTCGCGAAGGGCCTCGATGCGGGCCTTCGGGGCCGCTTCCGTCACGAAGGCATGCCCGGATGCGACCCACAGACCGACGCGATCGGGCGGCAGGGCTTCGAGGATATCGACGTACCGGCCCTGCAAGGGCGGGTGGGCCTCCACGACAACGGCAACGCCGGGCATGGCCGCCGGTCGAACGTCGAAATTCGGCGCCTCCCGCACTTTCCTGCGCAAGACATCGAAGATCAGGACCGCTTCCGCGAGATTGAGATTCTTGACGTCGGCGAGGGCGCCCTTGGCGGACATGTCGCCGCCGAGCAGCTTTTCCAGCAGCGCCAAGAGTTTGGACGGCAGGGGAGCGGCGGAGCCCAGATAGTTTTTCCTGTCCTTGATAACGAACAGGTACGGCTTGAGCGAAACCGCGCCGAGGTCCGGCTTGACCGATGCCCATCGCATGACGTCGGGGCGCGTCTTCCACTCGTCGATCACGGGGTTGGTGGCTTCGGACGCTCCATCTTTTTCGTCGTTCGCCGGCGCAGGCTCGGTGCTGCCGACCGCAGCGACCTTTTCGATCAGCGCAATCTCCGGACAGATGCCGTCCTCGGAGTTGGCTGCCGTCGTGGCGATGTGATCGAAAACAGTCTGGTGGAGGAACATCTCGGCCAGCATCACCTTCGCCAGGTGGGCCTGTTCGATGGCGTTGCCGAAGCCCCGTTCGTGAGCAACCGCGAGCCTGAGGGCGAGGGCGTTTAGGAAGCGTTTGATCTGCCGCGGATTGCCCTTCGTGCCGGCTGCCAGCACGGGGCTCACGCGATCGGCCATATTCAAAGCATCGACGATCTCGGCGAATCGATCTCCGACTGCGGTCTTGATCGCGTCGTGGTCGATCCCCTTGCCCTCCCACGGCTTGCTCAGGGCAGCGCGACCGAGGGCCAGCAATTTCTCAAACTCCGGCGATTGCTCGCCAAGGGCCCGGCCGAACAACAGAAGCGTGACGTAGATACCGGTCTCGGTTTCGCCGAGCGCCGGGATCCGAAAAGGCACCTGAAGAAGTTTTTCGAGGTAGGACCGGGTGTAATTCTGGCCGGACTCGCGCGCATTGTTCGACGCGACGTCGATCTCGGGAAGGTTCTTGAAGTGATCGCGGACCGCGATCTCGATCATGCCTTCGTCGGCGCCGACGATGAAGGCCGTCTTGTCCCACAAGACGAACAGCCTGATAGCCTCGAGCGTCTCGATCGCGGTCTGAGGCAGGCAGCGGTCGAGGTCGTCGATAAGGACGACGAGGCGCTTGATGCCGGCCTTCTTGATTAGCTCCTTGTACGCTTCCCTGAACTCTCTGATCTCGGTGGGGACGCTCCGCCCGGCGGGTTCGTCGTCCTTTTCCCTCTTAAAATCCTCGATCGACTTGATGGCCGCCTCGCGGGCGTCCTTGTCCATCACTAGGTTCTTCACATGCTCGATCGAAGAACTGACGAGGTCGTCGAGCCCGATGAGCGGGATTCCCGTGAAAGCGGTCAGCGCCAAGCCGCCGCCTTTCTTGGCAACTTTCAGCCAGTCGACACTTTTCAAGATGCGTTTGACTTCATCCGCGGCCTTGGTCGCGAGAGAACGCTTCTCGATGAGGCCGTTCACGACGCCCTCGATCAACGCGATCTTGGCGTCCTCGAACCCTTGAAATTGCCAGCCGCTGAACTTCAGACAAAGCACGTCGCCATCTTCGGGGAAGGCTTTTTCGACCATCTCCAGCACGCTGGATTTTCCGGCGCCCCAGTCGCCGTGGACGCCGATCGTGACCGCGGAATCGACCGTCTCGTCGATCAGCCGGACGATGGTTTTTGCGATCGCCTCGTTGTTGAGGAGATCGACCTTGGTCTCCTGGTCGCTCAGATAGCCGAGCGGTGAACCTTTCGCCGTCGTCACGCGATCCTCCATTGCCCGGGTCCCTTTGCTGCGCGGGTCGCCCTGGTCATTGACAACACCGAGCGCCAAGGGACCCACCAATGAGCAGCGTGGTGTGGGCGCTTCTTGTGCACGGATGGTTTGAGACACAGAGCTGGTCGCCCTGAAGAAATTGCGTTCGCTCTCGCTCGCGGACCACAAAATCAATTCACGCCTGTATAGTAATGGTTGCAATTACCTGGTTCCAAACGCCTAAAATTCAACATATCCCCCACATGTGGTGTCGCTCGCAAGCATTTTCGGTAGATATTGCGCCAAATCCCCACAACCATATGTAGAGCGCTCTCGAGCCGCCGCTCATCCTGGGCTCCAACCAGATTCTTTTTATATGTCAGGGTCTTGCATGAAGAAGCTCGCGATTTACCTCGACGGAACGTTCAATACTCTCAACAACAACACCAACGTTTGGCGGCTCAAATCGCTAACGGCAGAGACCACCGACCAGCGCGTCTACTACTCACAGGGGGTCGGCACTATCCGCGGCGAGGCGGTCCGTGGAGGAGTTGCCGGCTACGGCATCGACGATGAGATCATCCAAGCCTACACTTGGCTCATAGAGAACTTCGACGACGGCGACGAGATCTTCATCTTCGGCTTCAGCCGCGGCGCCTACACGGCTAGGTCGCTGTCAGGACTGATCAGCAAGTGCGGAATCCAGCGGCTCGGCGCGCCTTTGTCCATAGAGCAGTTGTACGCCCGGTACCGGCTGTACGTTGCCCCGACCATCAGGTCGCTGCTCAGAGAGCCTCTGCCTGCGGACGCTTCGATCGAGGAGAGGTGGCTCACGAAGTATTCGCAGCCAACGAAGATCAAGTTCGTCGGGCTCTGGGACACGGTCGGGTCGATGGGCATCCCCGTCGGCAGCGCCGAAGCCAAGGTCCACAAGTACCGTTTCCTCGACACCCATCTGCGCCTCGACAACGAGCACGCGTTCCATGCGTTGGCGCTCGACGAGCACCGCGCGAACTTCAACGCGACGTTCTGGACGCGGACCGTAAAAACAGGCGAGGTGGGGGCGCCCGTGCGCGCTATCGATCACGTCGAACAGCGCTGGTTCGTCGGCTGCCACGCGAACGTCGGCGGCGGCTACGCGAGCGATCCGCTCTCCCAGCGTCCGTTGGTCTGGCTCATGGATAAAGCCGGCGCGCTGGGCCTCGCCTATCGGGACAAGGTCGAGATTGACGTGACGGAGAAGGCCCCGGCGATCAACGATTCCTACAGCGAGTTTGGGAAGGGGCTCTACCACTTGTTCTCGAAACGGTTCTTCCGCCCGGTTGGCCCCCCGCCGGAGACAGGGACCGCGGCGACGACGTCCCGGATCAATGAGACCATCGACGGCTCGGTGTTCGACCGCTGGCGCAGCGACGCCAAGTACCGTCCGGCAAATCTGGTCGCGTGGGCCGAGGCGAAGACGATAGATCCCGCCAAGCTGTTCGGCGCTGTTATGGCGGCCGACCCAGGAGTCGCCGTAAGGTGACGCTGGCACCTCCGATCGCGCGGTATGTTACCGTGCGATCAAGCGGACGTAGCTTCCCATAGCTTTCGTCCCCAGATCTCCGGCGACGAACACCGGCGGATCCAAGTCGAATAGGGACAGAGCAGGGTTCCGGTCAAGATTCCGCGCGACAGCGGTCCAGAAGAGTTAGCCTCCGGCCGGCAGCCACCGCAGCTGCTGTGGGCATCTCACGCAAAGGACCGGCTCAGCTCCACGAACGCCCTGTGCGATGAGCGCCCGCTTCACGCCGGTGCCAAAGTTCAGTAACGGGCGGTCTAACGTCAGTGTCAAACTTCAGTCTCGGCTTCCAACGCCACCAGCACAACTCTCGAGCCGCCCAAACGGAAAGGGGCAATGTTGTCAACGGAAGCCGTGCCAAAATCGAAACGCGCCAGTGCCAAAATCAAGCGCGTACGACAGTGTGATCGCCGTCCGGCTGCGCTGCATCAGCCAATCCGTAATTCGCATAAGGTATATTATGGAATATATTTATATCGAATTAGATCAGTTATTTAGGTCGAAGTTCTGCCACGTCGCCTTCACTCCAGCACCAATCTTGGGTCGTGCCATCGCAGATGGCCTGCAATCTTGACGCCTACTGTGCATGGGGTTGTTTTCGCGTTTTGGATCGCGGCTGGGCACGCCGAAAGCCGATATTGCCGCGACCTTGTCCGGCTGCAATAAGCGAGCTTCGCGAGATCGCAGATGACTGCTGACCAGACGGCCGTATAGGTTTGCGTCTCATAACAAGAACAAACTTCCGAGGAAGCAGACCCATGAGTTTTTCCCGCCGCACGCTTCTCAAGGCCACCGCCGCGACCGCCTTTTTTGGCGGCGTCAGCGCGCCCTATGTGGCGCGTGCCCAGGCTGCCGAGTTCACCTACAAGTACGCCAACAACCTGCCTGACTCGCACCCGCTGAACGTCCGCGCCAAGGAGATGGCTGCGGCGATCAAGCGCGAGACCGGCGGCAAGTTCGACCTCCAGATCTTCCCGAACAACCAGCTCGGGTCCGACACCGACATGCTCAGCCAGATCCGCTCCGGCGGCGTCGAGTTCTTCACGCTGTCGGGCCTGATCCTGTCGACCCTGGTTCCGGCCGCGTCCATCAATGGCATCGGCTTCGCTTTCCCGGATTATGACACGGTCTGGAAGGCCATGGACGGCGACCTCGGCGCCTTTGTCCGCGGCGAGATCAAGAAGGCAGGTCTCGAGGTCATGGACAAGATCTGGGACAACGGCTTCCGCCAGACCACGTCGTCGACCAAGCCGATCACCGGGCCCGATGACTTCAAGGGCTTCAAGATCCGTGTCCCGGTGTCGCCGCTGTGGACCTCGATGTTCAAGGCGTTCGACGCCGCGCCCGCCTCGATCAACTTCGCCGAGGTCTATTCCGCGCTCCAGACCAAGATCGTCGAGGGCCAGGAGAACCCGCTGGCGATCATCTCGACGGCAAAGCTCTACGAGGTGCAGAAATACTGCTCGCTGACCAACCACATGTGGGACGGCTTCTGGTTCCTGGCCAACCGCAAAGCCTGGGCTGCGCTGCCTGACGGCATCAAGACCATCGTCGCCAAGAACATCAACGCCGCCGCCCTCAAGGAGCGCGAGGATACCGCCAAGCTGAACGCCAATCTCCAGCAGGAACTCGCAGGCAAGGGCCTGACCTTCAACCAGCCCACGGTCGCGCCATTCCGCGACAAGCTGCGCTCCGCCGGCTTCTATGCCGAGTGGAAGGGCAAATATGGCGAGCAGGCCTGGGAGCTGCTGGAAAAGGCCGTCGGCAAGCTGTCGTAACGCGTTGGGGCCGTCATGGCTCAGGTCGGGGTTCAGGTGACCGAAGTGGTGGGCGAGGTGGCTGTTCAGTCCCCTCGCCGATCTTCGTTGCTGGCCTCGCTGGAACGCATTCTCGGCCTCGCCGTCGAGATCCCCGCGGCGATCCTGGTCGTGACCGAGATCGTGATCCTGTTTGCCGGCGTGGTCGCGCGCTACGGCTTGCACCGGCCGCTGATCTGGTCGGACGAGCTGGCCTCAATCCTGTTCCTGTGGCTGGCCATGCTGGGCGCGGCGGTGGCGTTCCGCCGCTCCGAGCACATGCGCATGACCGCGATCGTCGCCAGCGCCGGGCCTGCGATGCGGGCCTGGCTCGATCTGGTGGCGGTCTCTGCCGCGTTGGCGTTCCTCGCGATGATCGTCTGGCCGGCCTACGACTACGCGTACGAAGAGAGCTTCATTACCACGCCGGCGCTCCAGATATCGAACATGTGGCGCGCCGTCGCGCTGCCGGTCGGGCTCTGCCTGATGGCGGCATTCGCGCTGCTGCGTCTGGTGCGCGCGGCCGACTACCGGATGGTGCTGACAGCCGTGTTGTCGGTTGCTCTCGTGGCCGGGCTGTTCTGGCTGGCACAGCCCTACCTGCGGCCGCTCGGCAACCTTAACCTCCTCATCTTCTTCGTCGGCGTCGCTGGCTTTTGCGTCTTCGCCGGCGTTCCCATTGCGTTCGGCTTTGGCCTTGCGATCTTCGGCTATCTGGCGCTGACCACGCACACGCCGGTCATGGTCCTGGTCGGACGGATGGACGAAGGCATGAGCCATCTCATCCTGCTGTCCGTGCCGCTCTTCGTGTTTCTGGGCCTGCTGATCGAGATGACCGGCATGGCCCGGGCCATGGTGGCGTTCCTGGCGAGCCTGCTCGGCCATGTCCGCGGCGGCCTGCACTATGTGCTGGTCGGCGCCATGTACCTGGTCTCCGGGATATCCGGCGCCAAGGCCGCGGACATGGCTGCGGTCGCGCCCGTGCTGTTTCCTGAGATGAAGCAGCGTGGTGCCAGGCCCGGCGATCTCGTCGCGCTGCTGGCGGCGACCGGCGCCCAGACTGAAACCATTCCGCCAAGCCTGGTGCTGATCACGATCGGCTCGGTCACCGGCGTCTCGATCGCCGCCCTCTTCACCGGCGGCCTGCTGCCGGGCGTCGTGCTCGCGTTCACGCTCTGTATGCTGGTGTGGTGGCGCTATCGCCACGAGGACATGAGCCATGTTCGCCGCGCCACTGGTAGCGAGATCGGCAAGACCTTCGTCATCGCCCTGCCCGCGCTCGCACTGCCCTTCGTGATCCGATACGCCGTCGTCGAAGGCATTGCGACTGCCACCGAAGTCTCCACCATCGGCATCGTCTATGGCGCCCTCGTCGGCCTGATCATCTACCGCCGCTTCGACTGGCAGCGGCTGTTTCCGATGCTGGTCGAGACGGCGGCGCTGTCGGGTGCGATCCTGCTGATCATCGGCACGGCCACAGGCATGGCCTGGGGCCTGACGCAATCAGGCTTCTCGCGCTCGCTGGCCTCCGCCATGACCGGATTGCCAGGGGGCGCTGCGACCTTCATCGCCGTGTCGATCCTGGCCTTCACGATCCTCGGCAGCGTGCTGGAGGGCATTCCTGCGATTGTGCTGTTCGGGCCACTGCTGTTTCCGATCGCACGCGCCGTCGGCGTGCACGAGGTGCACTACGCCATGATCATCATTCTGGCGATGGGTATCGGGCTATTCGCTCCGCCGTTCGGCGTCGGCTATTATGCCGCTTGCGCCATCGGACGCGTCGACCCGGCCGAGGGCATCAAGCCGATCTGGGGCTATCTGCTGGCGCTGCTGGTGGGATTAATCGTCGTCGCGGTGTTCCCCTGGATCTCGATCGGATTCCTGTAACGCACGGCGTCAAGGAGGAGGGTGTCGATGAGTGATCGGCAGAACCAGTACAATATCGGCCTCGACAAGACCCCCGCCAATTACGTGCCGCTGTCGCCGCTGAGCTTCCTTGCGCGCAGTGCCGCTGTGTATCCCGATCACGTCAGCACGGTCTATGAGGGCCGCAGCTTCACCTGGCGCCAAACGCATCAGCGTTGCAAGCGCTTTGCCTCCTATCTTGCCGGCAAGGGCATCGGCGTCGGCGACACGGTCGCTGCGATGCTGCCGAACATCCCGGCAATGAACGAGGCGCATTTCGCGGTCCCCATGACCGGCGCGGTGCTCAACGCACTCAACATCCGCCTTGATGCGCCTTCGATCGCGTTTCAGCTCGACCACGGTGGCGCCAAGATCATTCTGGTTGATCCTGAATTTTCAGGCGTGATCACCGATGCGCTGGAACAGATGGCCGGACCGAAGCCGTTCGTGATCGACGTCGACGATACCGCCTTCAAGGGTGGTAAGCGCATCGGCGAGATCGAGTACGAGTCCGCCCTCGCCCAAGGTGATCCGAATTTCACGGCGATCCTTCCGAGCGACGAATGGGACGCGATCGCGCTGAGCTATACCTCGGGCACCACGGGCAATCCCAAAGGCGTCGTCACCCATCATCGCGGCGCGTATCTCAACGCCGTCAGCAACATTCTCGCCGGCAATCTCGGCCAGCATCCGGTCTATCTCTGGACCTTGCCAATGTTCCATTGCAACGGCTGGTGCTTCCCCTGGACGCTTGCAGCGGCCGCCGGCATCAATGTTTGCCTGCGCAAGGTCGAGCCGACCAAGATCTTCGAGTTGATCGGGCGGCATGGCGTCACCCACATGTGCGGCGCGCCGATCGTGTACAACACGCTGATCAATGCGCCCGATGCGCCAAGAGGCAACGCGGCCCGCCGCGTCGTCGGCCTGATCGCCGGCGCAGCGCCGCCGGTTGCAGTGCTTGAAGGCGCCGAAAATATCGGCATCAAGCTCACGCATGTGTACGGCCTGACCGAGGTCTACGGCCCCGCCTCCGTCTGCGCCGAACAGCCCGGCTGGGACGAGTTGCCGCCCGCCGAGCGCGCCAAGATGAAGCGCCGGCAGGGCGTGCCCTACCCGCTCGAGGAAGGCGTCACCGTCATCGATCCGCAGACAATGCAGGAGGTGCCGCGCGACGGCGAGACCATCGGCGAGGTCATGTTTCGCGGCAACATCGTGATGAAGGGCTATCTCAAGAACGAGAAGGCGACGAAAGAAGCGTTCGAGGGCGGCTGGTTTCACACCGGCGATCTCGGCGTGCTCGACGAGCACGGCTACGTCATCATCAAGGACCGCTCCAAAGACATCATCATTTCCGGCGGCGAGAACGTTTCGTCCGTCGAGGTCGAGGACATCCTCTACAAGCACCCGGCCGTGCTGTTCGCCGCCGTCGTCGCCAAGCCCGATCCGAAATGGGGCGAGGTGCCTTGCGCCTTCGTCGAGCTGAAGGACGGCGCCAGCGCGAGCGAGGCCGAGATCATCGCCTTCTGCCGCACGCATATGAGCGGCTTCAAGACGCCGAAGGCCGTCGTGTTCGGACCAATCCCGAAGACGTCGACGGGCAAGATCCAGAAATTCCTTTTGCGCAACGAGGTTGGATCGGCGAAGGCGATCTCGACCTAGTTTAGCAGTGGTACGCTGCTGGCAGGCTAGTGCGTCTCCAGCCTTAAGCCGTCATAGGCCGGCACCACGCTCGCGGGTAGCTTCTGCCGGATCACCTCATAATCGACATCCGCCGTCATGTTGGTGATGACGGCGCGCTTGGGCTTGAAGCGCTCGATCCACGACAAGGCGTCGCTGATGCTGAAATGGCTGACATGCTGGGTGTAGCGCAGGCCATCGACGATCCATAGATCGAGGTTTTCCAAAGCGTCCCAGCTCTCCCGGGGGATGTCGTTGAGGTCAGGCGTGTAGGCTGCATTGCCGATGCGATAGCCGAGCGCTGGAATGTTGCCGTGCTGGACCAGAAAGGCGGTCATGGTCACCTCGCCGCCCTTGCCGCTGATGATCTGGCTCCCGCCGGCCTCGATCGAATGCCTGACGAGGATCGGCGGATAGTCGCTGCCCTCCGGCGCGATGAAGCAATAGGAGAACCGCGCCAGGATGTCTTTCGCGGTCGACTGATTGAAATAGACCGGAATGCGCCTGCGCATGTGCATCACGACCGGACGCAGATCGTCCATGCCGTGGGTCTGATCGGCATGTTCATGCGTCAGGAACACCGCGTCGATGTGGTCGACATCGGTCGAGATGAGCTGCTCGCGCAGGTCGGGCGAGGTATCGATCACAATGCGCGTGGTGCCGTGATGAGATGTCTTTTCGACCAGCAGCGAGCAGCGGCGGCGGCGGTTCTTGGGGTTGGTGGGATCGCATGCGCCCCAGCCGAGGGCGGGACGCGGCACACCGGCGGAGGAGCCGCAGCCCAGGATCGTCAGCGTCAGCGTCATGCGGCTACCAACCTCAAGCTTTCACCTTGGAGAACAGGCGGAAGAAATTTTCAGTCGTCTGACGTGAAATCTCATCGAGCGACACGCCACGCGTTTCGGCCAGCACCTTGGCGACCTCGACCACATAGGCCGGCTCGTTGCGCTTGCCCCGGAACTTGCCCGGCGCAAGGTAAGGCGAGTCTGTTTCAACCAGAATACGGTCAGCAGGTAGTTCGGCCGCGAGCGCGCGCAGAGTATCCGACTTCTTGAAGGTCAAGATGCCCGTGAATCCCACATAGAGCCCGAGCGACACCGCCTTGAGCGCCAGCTCACGCCCGCCGGTGTAACAATGCAGCACGGCGCGAAACGATCCCGTTGCCGCCTCCTCCTCCAGGATGCGGGCGCAATCCTCATCCGCCTCGCGGGTGTGGATCACCAGCGGCAGGCCGGTGGCGCGCGCGGCGGCGATATGGGCACGAAAGCCCCTCGCCTGCGCCTCCGGTGAGCTATCATCGTAGAAATAGTCGAGCCCGGCTTCGCCGAGCGCGATCACCTTGGGATGCCGTGTCAGCGCGATCAACTCGTCCGGCGAGATGCCGTCTTCCTCATCCGCATTGTGCGGATGGGTGCCGACCGAGCAATAGACGTCATCATAGCGCTCGGCGATGGCGAGAAGCTGACCGAGCTTTCGCACCCGTGTCGAGATCGTGACCATGCGGCCAATCCCGGCCGCGCGGGCACGCGACACGATCCCGTCGAGATCCTCCGCAAAGTCCGGGAAATCCAGATGGCAGTGACTGTCGACCAACATCTCCGAGTATCGCTTTCCAAACAAATCCTGAGGCCAGCCGGGACCAGCCGTTCACAGGTAGGGGAAGCGTCAGGGGACGTCAACGGGACCGACAACCGCTCATCCGGGCCGGTTCCGAAGCACGTGCAATCTAACGCGGAGGCCAAGTGAAGGCAGCGCGATCAGAGGTCCAGCACTTCGCGCACCTTACGCGCGAGCTTGTCGCTCTTGTAAGGCTTTTGCAGCAGATGAATCCCAGGATCGAGGCGGCCATGATGGGAGATCGAGTTCTCGGTGTAACCCGATGTGTACAAAATCTTGATGCCGGGGGCCATCTGCCCCACCCGCTCTGCGAGTTGCCTTCCGGTCATGCCGCCAGGCATTACGACGTCTGTAAACAAGAGATCGGGAGAACCGGAACGCGACACCTCCTGCAGCGCAGACGGCCCATCGCTGGCCTCGGTCACTGTATAGCCCAGGCGGCGCAATTGCTGGACCGCGAACATCCGCACGTGAGGATCGTCCTCCACGACGAGGATCGATTCAGTGCCCGTCGCAAGGGTTGCAGGAGCACGGGCTGGCTGAGCGGCAGTGATCGCATCGGCTTTGGCACGCGGCAAAAAGATCTTCACGCAGGTGCCGTGTCCGACCTCGCTGTAAATCTGGATGTGTCCGCCCGTCTGCTTGACGAAGCCGTGCACCATGCTCAGCCCAAGTCCCGTCCCCTTGCCGACCGGCTTGGTTGTGAAAAACGGCTCGAAAATCCGGTCAAGGACTTCGGGCGCTATGCCGCTTCCCGTATCGGACAAAGCCATCATGACGTATTGGCCTGGATTGACCTCCACGCTATGCGCGGCATAGTCGTCCGACAGTTCGACATTGCTGGTCTCGATCGTCAGCTTGCCTCCCTGCGGCATTGCATCGCGCGCATTCAGAACGACGTTGAGGATCGCAGTCTCCATTTGACGGATATCTGCGGTTACTGCCCACAATGACTTCATCAAACGAAGATCGACCTCGACGTTCTCGCCGATCGTACGCCGTAGCAGCGCGTTCATGCGCGTCACGACCTCGTTCAGATCAAAAGTGCTCGGCTCGAGAGCCTGGCGTCGGGCGAAGGCAAGCATCAGCTGTGTCAAACTTGCGCCACGTTCAGCGGCTGCAACAATTGGCTCGACCAGCTTGCGATGCGCATCGTCGCTCTTCATCTCGTCAAGCAAGACCTCTGCATTGCCGAGAATGACCGTCAACAGATTGTTGAAGTCGTGGGCGACCCCGCCTGTCAGCTGCCCGATTGCCTGCATCTTCTGCGCCTGCAACAGCTGCGCTTCCATCCGCTTGCGATCCGTAATGTCCTCGGTCAAGAAGGCAACACCGCCAATGTTGCCGAGGGTATCAAACCAGGGGCGCACCTCCCAACGTAGCCATTGCACGCGCCCGTCGACCCTCGTGAAAGAATCTTCATCGGCACGAAGAGTCTCGCCCGCAAGCGCGCGGCGATGAATGTCGCGCCAGCGATCCGGGATCTCAGGAAAGACCTCATAGTGTGACAGCCCGCGCAGGTCCTGCCCGCCAAGGCCATAGTCCGCAAGCCACCGGTCGCTGTAGACGAGGTAGCGCAGCTCTCTATCAAGTATCGCAATCGCGGCGGGGGCATACTTGATGAAATACCTCAGGCGTCTTTCGCTCTCGCGCAAGGCTTCTGCCGCCTTTTGCTGGAGAGCCTCAAGAGCCCTGCGCTCCGAAATGTCCCTTACCGCAGCGATCGCGGCGGACCGATCGGCCATCGCAATTGGACTGAGACTGATCTCGGCCGGAAATTCCGTCGAATCTTTGCGGCGTCCCCACAGCAACAGACCACCGCCCATCATGCGGGTCTTCGGTTGCGTGAAGTAGGCACTCAGATGGGGCAAATGTCCGCTACGAAATCGCTCCGGGATCAGTATGCTGACGGGCTTGTCCACGAGATCTTCAGGCGCGTACCCAAAAATATCCTGGACGCGGTCGCTGGCGAACTCGATCACACCGGCGTTGTTGACCATGAGCACCGCGTCCGGACTCGCCGCGAGGACCCCTCTGAATCTCGCTTCGCTCGCGCGCAAATCGGCTGCTGCCTTGGTCCGATGCGCGAACTCCTTGCCGAATTTCAGCGCGCGTAGCCGCTGTTGCAGTTTGAGCCATAGCGAGGTTTTCAATTCTCCGGAAGCCTCGCCAGCGTCTCGGGTATCCGGATAGCTCAAATCCCACCTACCATGCGGCTCTCAAGGTCGCTTCCAGGCGAACGACGCAATATCGAGCTAACCATTTCCCTTGGCACGTTGCAGTCCCTGCGGCGACTGCAAACCGGCGCCGCTAAAGCCTCGGACCTCTCATTGGCATGCGTCACCTTATCGTTGCAATGGATGCGTCCCCCAATCGAACGCCGCGAGGCAACCTGGCCCTGCTGCTTCCCGTATGAGAAGCAGAGACCTGCGTTTCGTTTGCAATGATCTGAATCAATGACGCGAATCGAATCTCGCGTTTGACACCGGTCGCAGAGCGATGCCGCCTATCTCGATACCGATTTTCGGCCAACGGCGATGGCTGGCAGGTCCTGATACACCTGCAATCGCTTCGTGGTGAGACGACCCGGTTTCCGAATCGCATCACCACAAGGTTGCGTAAGGCTAGGCCGCGGGCTCGATGTAGCGCGGGAACGCTGGCGTCGGTGCTGGCAGTGTCGTGCCGGGAGCGATACGCTTCTCGCCGCCGAGCATCGCGAAATTGCGCTCGGCTGCCGGGATGCCGAGGCTATCGAGCAGCAGCCCTGATGCGGTCGGCATCGCGGGCTGGGCCAGGATCGCGATCTGGCGCACAACTTCGGCGGTGACATAGAGCACCGTCTTCTGCCTGACAGGATCAGTCTTGGCGAGCGCCCATGGCGCCTCGCCCGCGAAATAGCGATTGGCTTCCGCGACCACGGCCCACACGGCATTGAGCCAGTGATGGATCTGCTGCGTCGCCATGGCTTCGCGCGACGCGGCAATCATGCCGTCTGCCATCGCCAGGATCGCCTGATCGTTGTCGCTGAACGCGCCGGGCTCCGGCAGCACGCCGCCAAGCTGTTTTGCGATCATCGACAAAGAGCGTTGCGCGAGGTTGCCGAGATCGTTGGCGAGATCGGCATTGATGCGCGCGACGATGGCCTCATGGTTGTAGTTGCCGTCCTGGCCGTAGGACACCTCGCGCAGGAAGAAATAGCGCATCTGGTCGACGCCGTACTGGTCGGCGAGATTGAAGGGATCGACGACGTTGCCGACCGACTTCGACATCTTCTCGCCCCTGTTGAAGAGGAACCCGTGGGCATAGACCCGCTTCGGCAGCGCAAGGCCGGCCGACAGCAGGAACGCCGGCCAGTATACGGCGTGGAAACGGATGATGTCCTTGCCGATGATATGCACGTCCGCCGGCCAGTAACGCCAGTTCTTGTCGCTTTCGTCGGGGAAGCCGACGCCGGTGATGTAGTTGGTCAGCGCGTCGACCCAGACATACATCACATGCTCTTCGTTGCCTGGCACCTTCACGCCCCAATCGAAGGTGGTGCGCGAGATCGAGAGATCGCGCAGGCCTCCCTTGACGAAACTTACCACCTCGTTGCGGCGCGCATCCGGGCCGACAAATTCAGGATGGTCCGCATAAAGCTTCAGCAGCTTGTCCTGATAGGCCGACAGGCGGAAGAAATAGCTCTTCTCCTCGACCCATTCGACCGGCGTGCCCTGCGGTCCGAGGCGTACGCCATCGTCATTCAGGCGTGTTTCATCCTCGGCGTAATAGGCCTCATCACGCACCGAGTACCAGCCCGAATAGGTGTCGGCGTAGATGTCGCCATTCGCTTCCATGCGCCGCCAGATCTCCTGGCTCGAGCGATGATGCTGCTCTTCGGTGGTGCGAATGAAGCGGTCGAACGAGACGTTCAGGCGCTGATCCATCTCCTTGAAGCGGTTGGCATTGCGGGTCGCAAGTGCGGACGGGGACAGGCCCTCGTTCTGCGCGGTCTGAACCATCTTCTGGCCGTGCTCGTCCGTGCCGGTCAGGAAGAACACGTCCTTGCCGTCGAGCCGGGCGAAGCGCGCCAGCACGTCGGCCGAGATTGCCTCATAGGCGTGCCCGATATGCGGGCTGCCGTTGGGATAGGCGATGGCGGTCGAGATGTAGAAGACGTTGTCGCGAGCGGGCGCGGCCGCGGGCTTATCCGCTTTCGGTGCGGCCATCAGCTTCGGCGCCTTGGGTTTTGACACTTTGGGCTTCGCGGCTTTTGGCGGCGCGGCGATCGGAGCCGGTGCGGCGATCACGGCGGGCTCAGCCACTCTTGCCTTCTTGACCGCATTCTTTGCAGGAGCTTTAGCTGGTTTCTTCGCCGCTTTCTTGGCGACGACCTGCTTCTTCGCAGCCTTCTTGCTGGCCTTCGTTGCCGTCTTCGCAGCGCTGTTCTTCACGCCCCTCTTGGCGACAGCCTTCTTGGTTTTCTTGACCTTCTTGGCAGCCTTGCGCGCCAGTGCCTTCACGGCCTTCTTGGCGACCTTCTTTGCAGCCTTCTTGCTGCTCTTGCCCTTGGCGGCTTTCTTAGCTCGTGTTGCCACGACAAATTCCTTTACCGGCTTCCCGAAATTTGGAAACGAACCTGCGTTAGGTTGTTATTTCGAGCATGATCCTCTTGGAAAAACCGCTACGCACTTTTCCGAATCATGCTCTAGCGCGTTGCGTCCGCCAGCCAGCCGAACACCGAGAAAACCAGGGGCTTTCGCTCCAGATTGTAGGTTTCGGTGTCGCGCGCGGCGCGGACGATCTTTTCCCATACCTCGCTCAAGCGCGCAAGGCGCGGCAGGTTCTGGTTGGCATTGGCATCATCTGCATGCAGGCGGTCCGCAATCCAGCGATCGATGCCGTCGACGAAGGCGGCAAGCGCTACGCGGTCGCTGGTGCCGAGGGACTCACCAAGCGTGTGCAGATCACGCGGATCGACCTCCGGCAACCGTGCCAGCAGCGCCGCCGTGCGCTGCTGGAGCTTCAACGCGTCGCCGCCGAGCAGCGTCAGCGCGCGCGAGACGCTGCCCTCGGAGGCCTCCGCTGCCTCGCGCAGCGCCAAATCGGTCGGCGGGATGTCGGCAGCCGCAGCGGCCGCGCCAATGACCTCGTCGGTAGTCAGTGATCGCAAGCGCAGCTTGCGGCAACGCGACTGGATGGTGGCGAGCACGCGAGCCGGTGCCTGGCTCACCAAAAGGAACAGCGATCGCTGCGGCGGCTCCTCGAGGATCTTGAGCAGCGCATTCGCCGCATTGGGATTGAGCTCGTCGACGGTGTCGACGATGCAGACGCGCCAACCCTCCGCTGCTGCCGTCGAGCCGAAGAACGCGATCGTCTCGCGGGTCTCGTCGACCGTGATGACCGTGCGCATCACCCCGCGGTCGTTGGCGGTGCGCTCCAACGTCAGCAGGCCGCCATGCGAGCCGGCTGCGACCTGTCGCGCCACGGCGTCATCAGGATCAATGGCGAGGTCTTCGGCGGTCTGCACGGCCGCCGCCAGCGGCTGGCCGTGGGCGAGCACGAAGCGCGCCATACGATAGGCCAGCGTTGCCTTGCCGATCCCCTGTGGGCCGCCGATCAACCAGGCATGCGGGATGCGCCCGCTGCGATAGGCGGTCAGCAGTGCCGTCTCGGCCTCGCGATGGCCGAATAGGAGGCTGGTCTCGCGGGGATGCGGGATAGCGCTCTCGCGCTCGGCCTGACGCGGGCTCATGCCGAAATCACCGATGCTGGCGTCGGCAGGAGGCGTTCGCGCAGCGCGGCCCAGACGCGGCCGGCGACCGTATCAGGATCGGAATTGGCGTCGATCAGCACGCAGCGCGCGGGATCATCCGCGCCGATCTTGCGATAGGCCTCGCGCAGGCCCTGGTGGAATGCAAGCTTCTCGCCCTCGAACCGGTCAGGCGTGCCGCTGCCGCGCCGTGCCGCCGCGCGTGCCAGGCCGATCTCGACTGGCAGATCGAGGATGATGGTGAGATCAGGCTTGAGATCGCCGATGGTGACCCGCTGCATCGCGTTGATCAGCCCGGCAGGCACGCTGCCGAGGCTGCCCTGATAGGCTCGTGTCGAGTCGGCGAAGCGGTCGCACAGCACCCAGACGCCTTGTTTGAGCGCGGGCTCGATCACGGTGCGGACGTGGTCGTCGCGCGCGGCCGCGAATAGCAGCGTCTCGGCTTCGGGCCCGAGTAGCTTGCCCATCCCCGACAGCACCAGATGGCGCATGATCTCGGCGCCGGGCGAGCCGCCGGGCTCGCGCGTGACCAGGGTCCGCAATCTGGTCGCGCTGAGACGCTCGGCGAGTTTCTTGATCTGGGTCGACTTGCCGGTCCCCTCGCCGCCTTCAAAGGTGATGAAGCGTCCGCGCCCGGACGGCCGCTGTCCCGTGCTCTCACTCATCGTCAAAGCTTCTCGGCGCCCGCGCGGAACATGCCGATCACGAGCTCGCTGGCGCCGTCGATCGCGCGCCGCATGGTCGAGCCGGTGCCGATCGATTCTGCCGCGTAGACCGGCGTTTCCACCGCGATATTGCCGCTGCGCCAGACCTTGACCACGCCGACCCGCTGGCCCTCCTGAATCGGTGCACGCACGGGACCGCTATAGACAATGCGTGCGATCAGCTTATCGCCGCCGCTCTTGTGCACCATCACCTTCACCGGCTCTTTCGCAACCAGCTTCACCGAGCGGCTCTCGCCGCCAAACACCTTGGCGTAACCGACGGGCTGGTCAGCTGCAATCAGCGTCCGGGTCTCGAAATTGCGAAAACCCCATTCCAGCATCTTCTTGGCTTCGGTGGCACGATCCTCGATATCCTCAAGCCCGTTGACGACGACGATCAACCGCGTACCGTTCTGCACCGCCGAGCCGACCATGCCATAGCCGCCCTCCTTAGTGTAACCGGTCTTGAGGCCGTCGGCCCCTTCCATCGAATTGAGCAGCGGATTGCGGTTGGGCTGACGGATCTTATTCCAGGTGAACTCCTTCTCGCCGAACAGTTTGTAGAACTCCGGGAAGTCCAGGATGATGTGCCGCGCGAGCATACCGAGCTCGCGCACCGTCATCTTGTTGCCGGGGTCGGGCAAGCCGTTAGAATTGGCAAAGGTCGACTTGGTCATGCCGAGCTCGCGGGCGCGCTTGGTCATGAAGTCGGAGGCGAAGATCTTCTCGTTGCCGGCAATGCCTTCGGCGAGCGCGATGCAGGCATCGTTGCCGCTCTGGATGATCGCACCGTGCAGGAGGTCGTCGACCGAGACCTTGCTGTTGATGGCTGCGAACATGGTCGAGCCGCCGGAGGGCGCCCCGCCCCTGCGCCAGGCATTCTCGCTGATCCGATATTCGTCGGTCAGCTTAATGTCGCCCTTCTTGATCGCGTTGAACACGACCTCCGCGGTCACGAGCTTCATCATGCTGGAGGGCGCGCGCAGCTCGTCGGCATTCTTTTCGAACAGCACGCTGCCGCTGGAGGCCTCGATCAGGATCGCCGTGGGGGCGTCGCCGTCGAAGCCGGCATCTTCGGTTTTCTTGGCGCCCTGGACGCTTTGATTGGCGGCATAGAGCACCCCGCCCCAGCTGAGGCTCACGGCAAGCGCCGCCGCGACCAGCCCGCGCGCCCACGCTCCGGCTGTAAACCGGGGATGGCTGAGCAGGATGAGATGAAATGCCATGGCGAAGCCCTGAGAGCCGCGTTCTAACAAACGGAACCGGTGCGAACAACACGAGGATCGGCGCTTGCCCCGAGATTGCACGATTCTCGTCGCATCTCTATCGTGACACCTCATGTTTCCTGACCAAACCCCTGAAACAAGGCGAAAAAGCGATGTCCACGACTCGCGTGATCAAGGCCAACGGAATCGACCTCTTCATCCGCGAAGCCGCCGGCCAGGGACCGCTCGTGGTGCTGTGCCATGGCTGGCCGGAACTGTCGCATTCGTGGCGACATCAGATCCCGGCGTTGGCGGCCGCGGGCTTTCACGTTGTGGCCCCCGACATGCGCGGCTTTGGCCAGAGCACGGCGCCGCCGGACGTATCAGCCTATTCGATCTTTGACCTGGTGGGCGACGTCGTCGGCCTGGTCAAGGCGCTCGGCAAGACCAAGGCAATGGTGGTCGGCCACGACTGGGGCGCCCCGGTCGCCTGGCATGCGGCCCTGTTCCGTCCCGACATCTTCACGGCGGTCGCGGGCCTGAGCGTGCCGCCGCCGTTCCGCGGACGCGGTCGGCCGCTCGAGCTGCTGCGCCAGGGCGGCATTACCAATTTCTACTGGCAGTATTTCCAGGCGCCCGGTGTCGCCGAGGCCGAGTTCGAGCAGGACGTCGCCCGCACCATGCGCATGGTACTTGGCGGCCGCGGGCTTGCCGACCCGAATGCCGCGATGTTCGTGCAGGAGGGCAAGGGCTTTCTCGGTCATGCGACTGCCGACGCGCCGCTACCGGCGTGGTTGAGCGAGGACGATCTTGCTCATTTTACCGAAAACTTCCGCAAGTCCGGCTTCCGCGGCGGACTGAACTGGTACCGCAATATCGACCACAATTGGGAGCTGACCGCGCCCTGGCAGGACGCGCAGATCCACCAGCCCTCCCTCTTCATCGCCGGCGCACAAGACGCCGTCATCACCGGCCTGATCGGCGCCAAGCGCGCCAACGAACTTGAGCGCGTGCTGCCCAATCTCACGCGAAAGCTGATCATCGAGGGCGCGGGCCATTGGGTGCAGCAAGAGCGGCCCGACGAGGTCAACGCCGCGCTGGTCAGATTCCTGCGCGAAGCGTCGTCGCACTAGGCGGCGCAATCGAGGAATCAGTACAGGCCGCGGCCGGTCAGGATGCTGCGGGCCTCGGCTGCGCCGTCATCAGAGGCCGCAGGACCGCTATCGGAGGAATAGCGGCCGTCCTGGTCATAGGACACCTGGCGAACATTCTGGAGCGACCGGCCCCGGCTGCGGCTCGAGGCCGACATCTCCGAGGTCGCATTGATCGAGGCGACATCGGCCGAGGTGTTGCCGAGGCTGTAAGGCCGCCCTTCCGGCATCGGGACCTCGCCCCGGATCGCACCGCGGTTCGACGAAGGCAACTCGGGCACGAACGGCCGCGCCGAGGCGACCCGGACCATCGAGGGCGACGGCGCCGGCACGCCGGTGCGCAGAGTCGCCATCAGCTGGCGGTCATCCGAGCCTTCCAGCGGCGCCCGGCCGACATATTCGACGCGGACCTTGGCGACGCCATTTCCTTTGAATTCAAGCAGTTCGGCGGCTTTGTTCGAGACGTCGATGAGGCGGTTGCCGTGATAGGGACCGCGATCATTGACGCGGACGATCAGCGACTTGCCGTTGGAGAGGTTGGTCACCCGTGCATAGCACGGCATCGGCAGGGTCGGATGGGCCGCCGTCAGCGAGCCCATGTCGAAGACCTCGCCATTGGCGGTCAGACGGCCGTGGAAATCATCGCCGTACCAGGACGCCATGCCCTCGGCCCGGTAGTTGGCGTCCTCCTCCGGCACGTAGGTCCGGCCGGCCACGACATAAGGCTTGCCGACGCGATAGGTGCCGCCGCCTTTGGGGACGGGCTCGCCCCAGGCCACGACTCGCGGGCTCGATGACACGCCGTATTTGGGATCGACCCGGTTGGCGAACTTGTTGGACGAGGCGCAATTGGCGAGCGCTAGGCAGGTGGCGACCGCCGCAACGCACCGCGCAGCCCGCACCACCGAATCTGACCGTCGGATCCCCATTCGCCCCAAATACCATTTCGCCGGAGACGTACCCAACCCGCTTTCCTGCGGGAGCACCTCCGGACCTCAACGCTCCGGGCGGCCCACCACCGTCCCAGAGACGGTAACGATAACGCAACCCGAACACGGCGGAAATGGGGAGCCCACAGCGAACGCACCGGGATGGTAAACAGGACGTTCGCAATTCTCCGTTGATCTACGGGGCGTGAAGGCCGTGGCATCGGCTCGTCTGTGCCAGTCCCGCACAAGCTGTTGCGCTAAAAGCTCACTCCACCCCCGATATCGCTGGCTTCACCGGAATTCTTTTGACTGTGCAAGGCCGCCCGCGTTCTCTCGCGTGCAGGGGCGGGATTGGAATTTAACGATGATCGAGACGGTTTCGGCACTGATGGGTCTGGTAAGCGCGGGGATATTCCTGGCCCATGCGTTCGAAGGCTACCGCACGAGGGCCTGAAGGCACTCTCGCGGGCGACATTGCATCACCTCTTCACAGCGGCACGTTCGGACAATTTTAATCAATCCGATCGAGCATCGAGGACGAGAGCAGCAGGTGTCCCATGCGCAAACATGACCTCGTATCCGATGGCTTTCTGGCATTGACCGCAGGCGGTCTGGTCTTGCTCTGCTCGAGCCTTGTGGCGTTAGCCTTCGGCTGATCCTCCAACCACCCTTCGCATTTTCGGATCGCTGCGCATCGCAGCGCAACATGCGCGACAACTCCGCTCCCGTTTAGTTGATTGAATTCTCGTGTTCGGCGCCTCGACGTAATTTCAAGAGGCCACCACCAGCTAAGGTGTCGAACATGCTAGCCGAGAAATTCATCCTGGTTCTGGAATCGCTGATCCGCGGCGGCCGGACTTATCCCGATGGAAGCCCCCGGGTCATCAGCACCTCTGCGCATGTCCCGGTGACGCTGCCGAAGCAGAAATAGCTGCGCTTCCGCCACGCGCCCTCGCCCCGCTCAGCGCAGGCCCAACGGAGAGCTTTGATAGAGGCCGTCGCGGGCTTCACTCGCGCAGACGAAGCTGCCGTCAAACCCCTGGCCATACAGCCTCTGTCCCTTGCGGTAGTAGACACCCTTCCTGAAATCCAGCCACACCACCTTGTCGCTGGGGCAATGGCGCTGGGCCTGGTCCTCATAGCGAAACGGCGTCAGCGGTGTCGCCGCCACCTCCGCGGCCTTGCCGGCGCCAAAGACCACCGAGCTTGCAAGCGCGATCCGTCCGAGCCGTTGGCCGAAGCCGCTGCCTAGCACTGTCTGCCTCCCTGGGATCGCCGGCCGCCCATTCGGCACGATAGCATGAGACGACGCGAGCTCCAGAAGCCGACCGGGCGTGACGTCTTCCTCCGGCCGTCGGGGCGGGGTACACGAGACCAGCGTCACCTCCATCATCGGATCTTGCATGTCGGTAGAGCCCGAAACCACGACCGGCCCCCGCCCGCCCTCGCCGCGCCTCGGCCTGTTGCCGATGATCATCTTCGGGTCGCGCTGGCTGCAGCTGCCGCTCTATCTCGGACTGATCGTGGCGCAATGCGTCTACATCGTGCTGTTCCTGAAGGAGCTCTGGCACCTCGCATCGCATGCGATCGAGCTCACCGAGCAGGAGATCATGATGAGCGTGCTGGCGCTGATCGACGTCGTGATGATCTCCAACCTCTTGGTGATGGTGATCGTCGGCGGCTACGAGACCTTCGTCTCCCGCCTCGACCTCCAGGGCCATCCCGACGAGCCGGAATGGCTCGGCCACGTCAATGCCAGCGTGCTCAAGATCAAGCTTGCGATGGCGATCATCGGCATCTCCTCGATCGCCCTGCTGCGCACCTTCATCGAGGCCGGCAATCTCGGCTCGAGCCGCGCCAGCCTCACCGAGAGCGGCGTGATGTGGCAGGTGCTGATCCACATCACTTTCGTCGCCTCGGCGATCGGGATCGCCTTTGTCGACAGGTTCAGCGATACGACCACGCGCAAGCAACAGGAGTGAGGTGCTGACCGACGTCAAGCCTGGCGCGATGCGGCTTCGAGCTGCGCCAGCGCCTGGTGCAGGCACTCCTGCATCTTCTGCGCAACCTGCTCGCGCGAAATGCCCGTCGCGGCAAGGTCGCTCGAGACCTTGTTCAAGGTCTCGTCCATCGCCCGATTCGCCAGACTATCGGTCACCAGCTTCGTTGCGTAAGCAGCGGCGGCATCGCCGCTGAGCCCGAGCTCGCCTGCAGCCCACAGCCCGAGCAGCTTGTTCGACCGGGCCGCGGCCTTGAACATGAGCTCCTCGTCATGGGCGAATTTGGCCTCAAAGCCCTGCTCGCGCTTGTCGAACGTGGTCATGGTCAGCTCCATTGTGCTGGTGGGATCTGGACTGGGAGCGAAATTCTCCGTGGTTCTGGTCAGCTGCGGATCAGATCTGAAATCTTCCGGCCGAAGGCGAACGCCGTCAAGCCGTCAGGCCCGGACCAGCTTGGCCGGCTAAACGATCATACTTGCCATTTGTCAGGCAGACACGCGGCGGTATCGCCTGGGGGACATCGAGAAGCGACGCATGAACAGAGAGGTCAGGGAATTTCGACGGCTTGAGCGGGTGTGCATCGAGCAGGCCGCGCTATCGACCATGGACCTCGCCCGATCAGGCTTCCTCAAGGTCGCCGATGATTGCCGCATCGCGGCCGAGGCCATCGAGGCGCTCCACGCGCCTCGCGGGGTCGTTGCGGTCGCTGTCCGGGCACTCAAGCTTTCCCTCACCGCCACGCGCCCGTCCAGCCGGCATTGAACCGTCAGGTTTTTGCCGCGGCCGCCTCGCGGGCGAGCCGCTCGGCCCTGAGCCGCTCGCGGTTGGCGTAAAACGCCTTCTGCGCCTCCTCATGGTCGCGCATGGCCTTCTCGGCCTCGATCCGGCGAGCCGCATCACGCGCCTGGCGCTGTTCGGGTGTCAGGGGTTTGCGTCGGAAGGAAAGGTCTTCAGTCATGGCGAGATAATGCGCCGGTGACCGAAAGGTTCCAGCTCCCGCCGCCAGCCAGCCCGGTCGCATGCTGCCGAAAGAAAGCCCAAAACAACCCCATGCACAGTAGCGTGGCCCCGTCGAATCAAGCCTTGCGCGCGTCATCCTGCCCGTCCCGAGAAAACCAATTGACGCGTCGGGCAAAACAGTGGCAAAATGCGATTATTCCGAAATTGAACCCATCGATCGGCGTCAACTGCCGAAGCGATCGCTGCGATCACTCCGGCAGTTCTGTCATTCGGTCCACGGCCGGTTGGCGCGTTCAGGCCGCGCGGCTAGAGCACGTGGTAATCATGCCCCGGCAAGAACTTGTTGTCGGCCAAGGCGAGATCGAGCATCTGGCCTGACGGCGTTGCCGATGCATCGACATGCATGTTGAGGATCTGGCCCAGGGACGCGCTGCTGTTGCCATGCGCATCGCCCGCATCTGTGTTCGGCGCGATGCTGGCCGCGGCGAACTTGAAGCCATCCCCTGCGGCGACCGCAGACGTGCCAGTCGATCCGGCCGCCGCACTGCCGGCGACGGGCGGATCGTAGACGATCGTTCCGTTCTGGCCGTCGCTGACAAAGCTGAAGTTCGCTTGCTGGTACGATCCGATGAAGTGAATTGCGGCCGAGTTCGTGCCATCGGAGATGTTGAGCACGTTGTTGACGGCATCGTAATTTTCCGAAAGCGAGATGTAGTTGATGTCCTTCAGATCGATCTGATCGGAGCCGCCAAGCGTGCCATCGCCGGTGAACCCTGAGATGAACGCCTGCAGGCTCGCCGCATGATCGACAACCAGGGAAGCGGTAGAGCCGCTCGGCGCCGTGAACAGGATGGTCTGCGAGGACACCGCGCCATTCGACAGGTCGAGAGTGGCGCCGACGTTGATTTGCGCAAATCCTGAGCCGGTCAGTTGCTGATCGATCTGAAGCGCGCCACCGGCCGCCGTGATGGTCCCGTCGTTGACGATCGCCGATGTGATCTCGCCAGTGCCGACCAGAGCTCCATCGCCGCCGATATGGATGGTGTTCGCGATCGTCGTGGCGCTCGATCCGACCGCCATTGCTCAGCGTCAGCACGGCCGACGGCCCGCCCATCGAGATATAGGAAGCGGTGACCACGGAGCCCGCGCCATCAACGGTGAGACTGCCGGAGCTTCCTGACAGTTCCGCCAGGATCAGCGAGCCGGCGGTCAGGCTGCCTCCGTTCTCCACGAGAGCGGTGGCTGCGCCGCCGTTGCCGATCGTCATCGTCCCGCCGACATGCAGGCTGGCATCGTCCACGGTCAGCGTGTCGGTCACACCGGCGTCATGGTTGACGGCAAGCGTCATGTTGGTGGTCGTGACAATCGCGTGGTCTGAGATCGTCATGGTGGCGGCACCGTCGCTACCAACCTGGATGCTCTGATAGGTGCCCGAGGTGGTGTCGAGGCTGGTGCCGGCGCCCGAAATGATCAAGCTACCCGAGCTTCCTGCAAGCGAGCCGATGTTGACAAAGTCCGCGGTGATCGTGGCACCGTTTGACAACGTCAGATGCCCAGCGCCACCGAAGCCCACATTGATGCCGTCTGTATCGCCCAGGATCGCCAGATGTGATCCCGCACCATCGATGGTGAGGCTGCCGTCCCCGCCGACCTGTTGGCCGAGACCGACGTAGCCCGCGCTGATGCTACCGCCGTTTTCCACCGTGGCATGGGCCGTTCCGGAATCGCCGATCGTGAGGCCCTGAACAAGGGTCAGGGTGGCGTTATTGATATCGAGCGTGTCGATAATGCCCGCCGCATAGATGACGCCGACATCCATGTTTCCGGTCAGGACAGCGGCATGGTCGGCGATGCTCAGCGAAGCCGAGCCGGAGCTGCCCACCTGGATGTTCTGAAACGGACCCGCCGTTGCGTTGAGACTCGTGCCAGCCCCGGTCACGACGACCGTTCCATGACTGCCGACCTGGTTTCCGATCGAGAGAGAATCGCTGGTGAACGTCGCCCCGGCCGACAGATTCAAGCTGCCGGTGCCGGAAAAGCCAATGGACGCGTTGGTGAGCGTGATCTGCGAGCCCGGACCCGCCGCATTGATCGTGCCCTCGTCATCGACATAGACGGTCTGCCAGACGCCTCCGGCGTTGTTGTTGAACGTGGTCGTGGCGCCAATGCCCCCGCCCCCGGTGTTGACACCACCAAGGATGGTCCCGCTGTTGTTAATGGTGATCTGGCTGCCGCCGGCCTCGAAGATCGCGCCGGCCGAAGCGGAAGATCCGATGGTTCCGGAATTGTTGAGCGTCACCGTGCCGACCGCGTTTTCATTGACGCTGATTGCGGAGATCGTGCTCGCGGTGGTGACGGTACCGCTGTTGGTGATGGTGGTCGATCCCGTCGAACCGCTTGCCGTCAGGTTCACGGCGATACCGTTGGAACTGGTGCCGTTGACTGTGCCGGTGTTGGTGATCGAGACATCCCCGACGTGACTGCCGCCAGCGAAGATACCGGTGGTGCCGGCGCTGATCGTACCATTGTTGGTGATGGTAATGGTGCCGCCAGTCGCGGAGAGACCGGCATTCACGTTCGCAGAGATGCCGGTCGCACCAGAATGGATCGAACCGCCATTGGTGATGCTGACATTGCCGCCGTTCTGGGCGCTGGCCTGGATACCGTTACCGGGCGCTGTGATCGACGACGCAGAGCCTGTTGACACCGTGGTGTTGCCCTTGCCCCAATTGTAGGCGTTGATACCAGCGGCCGCGTCCGCCGTTATCTGCGCGTTGCTCTGGACGGTGACGTTGCCAAGCACAGCATTCGTTGCCGTTCCAACGCCGTTGGGCGCGTAGCCGACCGAGACCGCACCCGGTGTCGCTCCGCCGTTCCCGGTCACGTGCGTGCCCGAATGAATGACGTCGTTGCCTAGCACCACCATGACGTTCCCGGTGGCAGGCTCCGACGCGGCCTGGCTCTGGGCATTGACGCCAATGCTGCCGCCGTAAATCGTATCTCCGTCGCCGGTCTGGATGTTGATGTCTCCAACACCGGTGGTCGAGGCCTGGATGCCGATCAAGTTGGTCGCATGGATCGCGACATTTGCGCCAACATTGATCGCGACACTGCCGCTCCCCTTGCTGTTGGCAAAAGCCCCGAGCCCATATTGGTCGGCTGTCACCGAGGTGTTGGCCCCCTCGTTCAGCGTCACATTGCCGTTGCCGTAATTGTAACCGTTGAGGCCATAGCCTGCTGCAGCCGTGATGTTGGCGTTATTGTTGATGACGACGGTACCGTTGATGTTGGTGTTGGCCGTACCATTGGCGCCATAGTAGCCGGCGGCGATGCCCTGCGGCACCGAGCCGCTGGGGTTGAGCGTGGTGCCTGAGTTGATGACGGCGTTGTTGGTGACCGTCACCGAGCTGCCGACGCCCGCGGCAATGACCGTATCCTGATTAAGGGCACTGATGCCCGCACCTCCGGAATTGATCGTGCTGCCGGCATCGGTGAGGACCGAAACGTTGCCGGTGCCGAGAGCCGCGGCCCGGATTCCGAACTGCACTGTCGAGGCAATCGCCCCACCCGCTTCGACCGACACATTGCCGCTACCCGCGGTCGTGGCGATGATAGCGTGCTGGTTGCCGCTGACCCCGCCCGTCGCCGTCACCGAGACGTTGCCGCCATTGGCCGCGTTCAGGTTCTGCGCCTCGATGCCGAACAATGCGGCGCCCGAGCCGGTGACGCTGCCCGTCGACACCACCTGGATATTGCCGACGCCGCTTGCGCTGTCCTGCGCGAGGATGCCCGTCCCCGTCTGACCGACGATCGGACCTGACGTGGAGACGAAGATGTCGCCGGTGCCGTTCTGGGTCACCACGATGCCGTTGGCCGCGCCGGTGATGGCGCCGCCGGGTGCGACCGAGATCGCGGCCACGTTGCCGGAGGTTCCGCCGGTGGCCGTGAAGTCAATGCCGTCGCCAACCGCAGTGGCGACAGATCCCCAACCGTTGATCGCAAAATTGCCGCCGGTCGAGGACACCGCCGCGATGGTCCCGCTGACGGCGCCAAAGTTGAGAGCGAGCGTGCCGCCGTTACCGGTGAAGGTCACCGTCTGCGCAGTCGCACTGTCAAGAACCAGGGTTGCGCCGGTGTCGACCAGGACCGCCCCCGTCCCGCTCAGGCCGCCGCCGATCTCGAGTGAGCCGGACGCAACCTCAAGTGTGCCCGTGTTGTTCACGGCCCCGTTGATCATGTTGGTTCCGGACAGGTTGTCGAGGTGTCCGCTATTATTGACGACGAGGCCGTTGGCGCCGTTGATGCTGGCACCGGCTGACAGGTTGATGGTGCCGGCGTTGTTGACGGTGTTGCTCTCGATGACGCCGGTGGTCGAAGCCGTGCCGAACCCGCTCCAGGTGCCGACGGCCCAGATGCCGCTGGCCTGGTTGTTGAACGTGCCGTTGCCGACATTGATGTTGCCGGTGATCGTGCCGCTGTTGGTCAGCGTAATATCGCCGCCGCCCGCGAAAATTGCTTGCCCCGTGGCGTTAGAGCCGATGATGCCGGTGTTGTTGATGGTGACGGTACCGGTATTGTTCTCATTGAGTCCAATCGCCGCGCCATTGCCGAGGCTTGTCACCGTGCCCGAATTGGTGATGCTGATCGAGCCCGTTGCGCCGGCAGCTGTCAGGTTGGCGCCGATGCCAGAGAAGCTCGTGCCGGTTGCGGCACCACCGTTCGTGATGCTGATGCTGCCGGCACCATTGCTGAACGCGCTGATGCCGGTCTTGCCGGTCGCCGATCCGCTGTTGGTGACCGAGACGTTGCCGCCCGCGGAATCATTGGCGTTGATGCCCGAGAAGCTGTTTCCGGTCGCCGTTCCCGTGTTGGTCACGGAAATGGTACCGGCGTGCACCGCATTGCCGGCGACAAAGGCGCTGATGCCTGTCCCGCCACCGGTCGCCACGCCGGCGTTGCTGATGGTGACATTGCCGCCATCATTGGTGCTGGCGTTGATGGCGTTACCCGTCCCGTTGGTCGCGGTGACGTTCGAGGCCGCGCCAGTCGTCACCGTGGCGTCGCCGGTGCCCCAGTTGAAGGCGCCGATGCCGAAGCCATTGCTTCCCGTGACGACGATGGTTGCATTGCTGACAACGGAGACGTTGCCAGCCACGCCCGGCTCGATCGCGTTGCTTCCAGGGGAATAGCCGGCGTTGATGCCGCCACTGATGGCATCGATCGTCCCGGTCCCCGCAACGACAGAAAGGGTGCTACCGGCCGAGACCGTCGAAGATTGATCAAACGCCCCGATGCCGTAGCGGCCGGCGTTGACGGTGAGGTTGTCGGCGGTGGTGACGCTAACATTACCGTTATCGAGGGAGTAGGCCTGGATGCCGTCGTTGCCGGCGCCGCTGTTGACCGTCGCGTTGGCACCGACAGTGATACTGACGTTGCCAGTTCCACCTGGTTGTCCAGCGACACCCTCCAAGCCGAACGCCGCGACACCGATGAGATTGCCCGTGACCGTGGTGCCTGCGCCGTCATTCACCGTGACGTCACCATTGCCCCAGTTGTACGCATCGATCCCATAGCCCTTGGCGGCGGAGACGTTGCCGTAATTGTCTACGAGAACGGTCCCGTTCACGCCGGAGTTGGGACCAGGCGCGACCAATCCATAAGTTCCGCTAAAGCCGGCAATGATGCCGGCAAGCGTCGAGCCATTGGCCACGGCTCCGGATTGGATCGTTGCGTAATTGATGACTGTGACGGTTGCATTGTTCGAGGCATCGAAAATGGCCTGGTTGGCCGCATTGATACCGGTACCGGTGGAGTTGATGCTGACTCCCGAGGAGGTCGAAACGCTGACGCTGCCGATATCGCGACTGTAGGCGTTGATGCCAAAACCCGTGGACGTAATGCTGCCTCCGGTTTCGTTCACGGTCACATTGCCGTTGCCGAAATTGTTGGCCTGAATACCGTAGCCGGCCGAGTTAATGATGGCATCGCTCGTGACGAGGACGGTGCCATTGACGTTGTCGTTGTGAACAGGAGTGATCGTGCCGACAGGATTGGCATAATAGGAAGCGTTGATGGCCGCAGGTGTCGAACCATTGGGGTTCACCATGGATCCGGCGTTGATGCTGCCGTGAGCCGTGACCATGATCGTGCTGTTGGCCGAGGCCAGCATCGACGTATCGAAGTTGACCACGCTGATGCCCGAGCCGCCTGAGTTGATGACACTGGTTGCATCGGTGGTGACGCTGACATTGCCGCTGCCGCTGGTCTGCGCTCGGACGCCAAACTGCGATCCGGTGAGCGCGCCCGATGTCGTAACCGTCACGTTGCCATTGTTGGCCGTGTCGAGGTTCTGCGCGCGAATGGCTGCATAGCCCTGTGTGGTCTGAACTAGGGGGCTGCCGGTCAGGACCGGCGTAGTGCCGCTGGCACTCACCCCACCCGTCGCCGTGACGCTGATGTTGCCCGCGCCGCTGGCGCTGTCCTGGGCGACGATACCATCCCCGTCCAGGCCGGAGACAGCACCTGAGGCAATGATCGTGACATCGCCGACCCCGTTCTGGCTCGCCACAAGACCGGCGGCCGCTCCCGTCAGCGTACCGGATGGCGTCAAAACCACACTGGCCGGGTTGCCGGCATTTCCGCCAGAGGCCGTGAAGTCCAGCGCATCGCCACTTGCGGTGGTGATGTTGCCCGCCCCCGTGGCGTTGAATATTCCGCCGGTCGAGGAGACCGCCGCGATGGTGCCGCTGACGGCACCAAAGTTGAGATTGAGCGTGCCGCCGCTGCCCGTGAAGGTGACCGTCTGCGCGGTTGCCCCATCGAGAACCAGGGTCGCGCCGGTATCGACCAGAACGGACCCCGTCCCGCTGAGCCCACCGCCGATCTCGAGGGAGCCGGACGCAACCTCAAGCGTGCCCGTGTTGTTCACGGACCCGTTGATCATGTTGGTCCCGGACAGGTTGTCGAGGTGTCCGCTGTTGTTCACGACGAGGCCGTTGGCGCCATTGATACTGGCGCCGGCCGACAGGTTGATGGTGCCTGCATTGTTGACGGTGTTGCTTTCAACGACGCCGGTGGTCGAAGCCGTGCCGAACCCGCTCCAGGCGCCGACCGCCCAGACCCCGCTGGCCTGGTTGTTGAACGTGCCGTTGCCGACATTGATGTTGCCGGTGATCGTGCCGCTGTTGGTCAGCGTGATATCGCCGCCGCCCGCGAAAATTGCTTGCCCCGTGGCGTTAGAGCCGATGATGCCGGTGTTGTTGATGGTGACGCTGCCGACATTGTTCTCGGTGAGTCCGATCGCCGAACCACTCCCGAGACTCGTCACGGTGCCGGCGTTGGTGATGCTGATCGAGCCCGTTGCGCCGGCGGCTGTCAGGTTGGCACCGATGCCCGAGAAGGTCGTGCCGGTCGCAGTCCCCTGGTTGGTGATGAAGACGTTCGCGGACCCATTGTCCGAAGCGAAGATTCCGTTCGTTCCTGACGTCGCTCCGGTATTGGTAATCGTGGCGTCGCCGCTGACGGCAGTGATGCCGATTCCGGCAAACTGGGTGGCCGTCACCGTACCGTTGTTGGTGATCGAGATGGCGCCGACATGGTTGCCGCCGGAGCCGATGCCGGTCCCCGCGGCGGTGATCGTCCCGTTGTTGAAGACGGTGACTGTGCCGCCGACAGTGCCGAGGCCCATGTTCGAATTGGCGGAGATGCCGGTCGCACCGGAATTGATTGAACCGCCATTGGTGACGCTGACATTGCCGCCGTTCAGGGCATTGGCCTGGATGCCGTTGCCCGCCGCGTGGATCGTGGAGTCGGGGCCAGTGGACACCGTCACGTTGCCCTTACCCCAGTTATAGGCATTGATGCCGTTCGCCTTGTCAGCGGTGATCTGGGCGTCGCTCTGCACCATGACATTGCCGAGAACTGCGTTCGAGGCCGCCTGGGTTCCGTTCGGCAGGTAGCCGACCGAGACGGCTCCGGGGGTTGCCGAGCCGTTCGGCGTGTTCAGCGTGCCCGAATGGATGGTGTCCTTACCCAGCACCACATTGATGTTGCCGGTCGCGGGCTCCGAGATTGCCTGGCTCTGGGCGTTGACGCCGATGCTGCCGCCATAAATCGTATCGCCGTCGCCGGTCTGGACGCTGACATTGCCGACGCCGCTGACATAAGCCTGGATGCCGAACAACGTGGTCGCGTTGACTGCGACATTCGCGCCGACATTGACCGCAACATTGCCCGAGCCCTTGCTCAGGGCATAGGCGGCAAGACCGTACTGGGCGCCCGACACTGATGTGTTGGCCGCTTCGTTCACGGTCACGTCGCCGTTGCCCCAGTTATAGGCGTCGACGCCGTAACCGGCTGCGGCGGTGATATTGGCGTTATTGTTGACGAGAACCGTGCCGTTGATGGCGGTGTTCGATGTGCCATTGGCACCGTAGAAGCCGGCGGCGATGCCCTGCGGCACCGAGCCGCTCGGATTGAGCGTCGTGCCGGAGTTGATCACGGCATTGTTGGTGACTGTCACCGAGCTGTTGGCGCTTGCCGCAAGCACGGTGTCGAAATTGATGGCGCTGATGCCCGCACCACCCGAATTGATCGTGCTGCCGGCGTCGGTGAGGACGGAAACGTCGCCGGTTCCGGAAGCCGCGGCACGGATTCCGAATTGCACGGTCGAGGCAATCGCGCCGCCGGCTTCGACTGACACATTGCCGCTCCCCGCCGTCGAGGCGACGATGGCGTGCTGGTTACCAGTGACGCCTCCGGTCGCCGTGACCGACACGTTGCCCCCGTTGGAGGCGTCAAGGTTCTGTGCTTCGAGACCGACCGCTCCGCTGCCCGTGCCGGTCACGCTGCCGGTCGTGTTGACGACGATGTTGCCGACACCGCCAGCGCTTTCCTGGGCCAGCAGCCCGATGCCCGACTGATTGGTGACGGCGACCGCCGAGACGACGGCAATGTCACCGATAGCGTTCTGGACGACGCTGATGCCGCTCGAGGGCGTGCTGAAGCCGGTCAGTGTCACCGCGCTGGAACCGGCAACCGGCGTGAAGGAATGGCCGGCGGCATTGGTGTTGACGGCGAGCTGGGACGAGATCGACCCGTCGCTCAGCGCACTGAGGTTCGCGCTATAGCCGCTCTGCCCGCCGTTCACGTTGACGGAGACCGAGTTCTGACCGTCGGTAAAGGTGACGACACCCGTATCGGTCGGCTGAAGCCCGCTGATCGTGAAATTCAGCAGCGCCGAACCTGCGGCATTGACTTGCGTGTTGGTGACGGCCAGCGCCAGGGCGGCTTGCTCGCCGGCGGAATGATCGACCGTATAGCTTGTCGACGTGTGTGTGCTCTGGTCCTGCAGCGCTACGCCGCTCAGATCCTGCACGGTGGTGCCGGCGAAACTGAGCGACAGTGCGCCATTGCCGGAACCCGGATTGATCTCGACCAGATATTGCGCGCCGGCGCTCCCCGCCACGGCCGTAACGCTCGTGATGCTCGCGCCGGTGAGACCGCTTGTAGCGAGGCTAAAGTCGCTTGCGGTCACCCCCTGGACCGAGTTGGAGAAAGTCAGCAGGTAATGGACCGCGCTCGAGGCGGTTGGCGAAGCGTCGGTCGGCGTCAGGCTGACGAAGTCTGGTGCCGCGGGTGCGAGGCTTGCAGTCGATACCTGGCTGACGGCGCTTTGAACGGCGGTTGAAAGGGCTGTGCTGGTGTTGTTGGCGACAGCACTCGACAGATCGCCGCTTTGGGTGCCCGTTTTCAGATCCGCGGACGCACTGCCCTGCGCCACGATCGAGGTCGCGCTGACATTGGCGAGGAGATCCGCGGTGGTGCCACCGGTCGACGCCTGCACGGCTTGATCGGTCGCCGTGTTCACTGACGTGACGACGTTGGCGATTTCACTCGTTTGCGTACCAGTCAGCGTGGCGCCCGCGCTGGTCAGCGTGCTCGAGACCACGGCGCTGACAACGCTTGAACTGGTGAGGTCGAGACCACCTGTCGACACGATCTGGGCGGCGAGCGCCGAAAACGCGCCGGTCGCTGCCGACGTGAAGGTCGACGCACCGGTGCCCGAGACGGCCGATGCCACCATCGACACGGTATTGAGCACCTTGGCCGCCGCCACGAAGGGCTGGGCGTCGCCGGTGTAGGCGTTCGTCAAGATGTCGGTCTTGGTGAGATCGATGGTCGGGTCGATGCCAAGCGCTGCGGCGACGGCCTGGGAAGCGGCCGCCACGTCACCACCATTGGCGGCCGCGACCGACTGGACGAGCGTCGTGAGCGCGGTGACCTGGGTCGATCCCGTGGGCGCGGTCAGCACGCCCGTGAACTGCTGCCCGGTCGCGGTGTCGGTACCGCCGGTCAGAACCAGAGGCCCTGACGTCGTGCCCGCCCCCAACACGAAATGGCCGCCCGCGTCGGTGATGCCGGACGCCTCCCCGGCGTCGAGCTTGCCGTTGCCGTTGGTGTCGGCAAACACCGTAGCACCCGAGATGTAGCCGTCGGTGGCGAGGCCCGAAACCTGAGTGATGGTCACCACGCTATGGCTGGCAATATCCGTGCTGTTGCCGGCAGTGTCGGTCGCAATCGCGTGCAGCTGGTCGTACGACCCCACGCTCAGGACCGTATGAAGGCTCCACGTGCCGTTCGCAACGCTGGCCGTGCCAAGCAGCGTCGCGCCGTTGAAGACCTGAACCTGGGCGACGGCGATGTTGTCCGAGACCGTGCCAGACAACGTCGCGCCGCCGTCGTTCGACATCGTTCCCGTCGTGTCAGGATTGTCCAGCTTGACCTGGCCGAAGCTGATGACCGGAGGTGTGTTGTCGACCGTTACGGTGGCGAGGTCTGATGCCGTGGTGTGATTGCCGGCGACGTCAGTGACGACCGCGTAGAAAGTGTGCGCACCGCCCGTCAGATTGGAGGCCGTATAGGCCCAGGCACCGTCGCTGCCGAGCGCTGCGTCGCCGACCTTCTGGTTCGTCGCATGGTCGTAGATCGCCACCGAGGCAACGTCGTTCAGATCGGTCGCATTGACCTTGATGATATCGGACGTGAGCTGCGTCGGGCCCGAGACGGATTCCGACTCCGAGACGACCGTCGGGGCCGTGGTGTCGACCGTTACGGTGGTGAGATCAGCTGTCTTGGTCTGGTTGCCGGCGGCATCGGTGACAACAGCATAGAATTTGTAGGTGCCGTCGGCGAGACCCGAAGCCGGATAGGTCCAGACGCCGTTGCTGAGCGTTGCGTCGCCGACCTTCTGATGCGTTACGTCGTTATAGATCGCAACAGACTGGACGCCATGGGCGTCGCTGGCATTGACGGTGATCACCTCGGTGGTGGACTGAGTCAGTCCGGGATTAGACTCCGACTGTGAGTTTACCGTCGGGGCCGTCGTGTCGATCAGCACGTATTGGCTGGTGCCGGCGCTCGCCTTGATGCCTGCAATATCCGTCGCCGTGACGGAAAGCTGGTTGTAATTGCCATCCGCAAGGGGTGCTGCACTGCACCTTTCAGAAGGTCTCCTGACCCTGGGCACCATCGGCTCGGAAGGCATCGATGAGCTGCACGATGGTTTCAGGCGGAAATGGCGAGCACCGGAGCTGAACTCGCACCGGGCCCGCGGACTGGACCTGATCTTCAGGGGATGGAAGGGCGTACTGACCGAACAGAACTGCTTTACGCCGGACGAGCTCCGGCGCGATCTTTTTCATCAGGAATTCTTCATGCGCACGGTTTTTTCATCGTTCGCCGGCGTCATCCTCGCCAAGGAAGGCGTCTCGCGATTGTCGACCTCCATCATCCGCCGCGCCGACCAGGAGCCCTATAGCCGCGAGGAGATCGAGGACATCAACGCGCTCGCCGGCCAGCTGCAGAACATCGGCCGACTCATGGTCCGGGTCGGGCTGGTCTCCTCGCAAAGATTGGCGGACGCGCTCGCGCTCAACGGCCAACCGATCGCTCTGCTTGGCTACGACGGCACGATCATGCATGCGAGCCCCAGTTTCGAACAAGCGATCCGCGGCGCGCTCGCCATCAAAGATCGTCGCATGGCGTCCTGGCATCCTGACGCGAACCAGAAGCTGGGACAGGCGGTCGGATCCGCAACCAGGCGGGACACGGATCACGCAGCGCCCTGCAAGCCGATCGTTCTGCCAAAACGGAATTCGGCGCGCCCGCTGATCGCGACCGTCGTCCCGGTCGTCGGCCACGCGCGGGACCTGTTCCACATGGTCGCCGCCGTGATCTCGGTCGTCGATCTCAATGCGGAGGCCCCTCGCCCGAACGTCGTCGCCTTGCAACAGGCCTTCGGCCTCAGCCCCGCTGAAGCCAAGCTTGCCGCCGACATTGCACTCGGCAAGACGCTGCTCGAGATTGCGGCCCAGAGCGGCGTCTCCAGGGAAACGCTGCGCAGCCGTCTTAAATCCATCTTTGGCAAGACCGCGACGTCACGGCAGTCCGAACTGGCGCTGCTGCTGTCGCGGATTCCGATGGGAACCCCGCGCTAGAACAAAAGCGCAGGCTATTCTAAGCTGCTCAGCAGTCGCCTCAATGCCTATTTCGAGTTCAAGGTGGTGACCGGTCGCCAAAATCCCTGTTTATCCTCCAGCAGCTCCCTGCACCGGGCGAGCATTGCCTTCGCCGGAATATCCTGCGGTTGATCCGACAGCACCTTCTCGAAATCAACGATCGCGTCCTCGAGCTCGCGGCTACGATATTTCGCAAGGCCCAGCTCGTAGCGCGCGACCCACGTTACGGCGTGGCGTTCTGCGTCGGCCTTCCCTGCCAAGCCGATCAGTTCATGGACAGCGATCCCCTCCTCGCGGCCGTAGACTGCGATACTGTCGATCTCGCGTGTGACAATGGCACCGCGGGCAAGGCGCTCGGTTGCCTCGCCGATCAAGACTTGCGTGCCATAGCTCTTGTTCGCGCTTTCGAGGCGACTCGCCACGTTCACGGCGTCGCCGATCACCGTGTAGTTCAGCCGCAACTCGGAGCCGATATTGCCGACCAGCATGCGGCCGGAATTGATGCCGATGCGGATCTGCAAGGGATGGCCGAGATCGTCGGTGAGGCCGGACTCCGCGATCGCGCGGCGGATGTCCAGCGCGGCGCGGCAGCAGCGCTCCGCGTGATCGGCTTGCGGCTGCGGCGCGCCCCAGAACGCCATCACGGCGTCGCCGATGAACTTGTCGATCGTCCCGCCATTGGCGACGACGACTTCCGAGGCAAGGTCGAGATAGCGCGACAGCAACGGTACGACGCGGTCGCCCATGCGCTCCGAAAGGCCGGTAAAGCCGGCCACATCCACGAACATCACGCTCAATTCCTGGATCGCGCCACCGGGTTTTGCCTCGACGCCCTGGCGCAACAGCGCGCGGACGAGGTCGGCGGGAATGAACTTTCGGAACGCCGAAAGGCCGGCGGCCATCTCTGCGATGGCTCCCGACAAGCTCGCGATTTCCTTCAATCGCGAGGGATGGCGGCGCACCAGCTCCAGTGCAAAGGTCTCGACGTGGCGGATCTCGCCGACGACACGGGAGAGCGGTGCCGCGATCACCGTGCGGGCGAGCAAGGCGGACGCGAGCGCCGCAAGCACCGCGCCGACGGCGAGGCCGAGGATCAAGTGCCGTAGCGTTGTCTCGACAGGGCCGAGAAATTCGGCCTCTGGAATGATGGTTGCGAGCCGCCAGCCGGGAAACGGCAGCGGCGTGAGTGCAAACTCGTAGGCGGCGCCGTCTGAGGTGAGCCGGCTACGCCAGCCGTCCTTGGCAGTGCCGGCCTGGGCCAGGGCCTTCTGCGCCAGCGGCAGCAACTTCTGGCCACCGCGCGCGGGGTGCAATTCGTCGGCATCGGGCGCGGCGACGAGTTCGCCGTTGCCGTCGAAGATGAAGGCCGTTCCGGTGCGGCCAACCTCGAGCTGGGCGAGGAAGCGCGCAAGGCGCGTGTATTCGATCATGATTGCGAGAACGCCCTGGCGTTCTTGATAGACGTCGATCGGACCCGCGAAGGCGATCGACGGACGTTGTCCGATCGGATGGTCCGTGACCTTGAACCATTCGGGCTCTTCGCCCGTGAGTCCGGTCTTGAACCAGGTGCGATCGGCAACGCGGAAATCGGTCGGCTCGAAACGTCGGTTGGCGAACTCGATGTCGCCCGGCACGACATCGTATTCGTCAACGCGGCGCTGGCCGACATGATCGGTCAGCGAGATCTCCATCATCTCGAGCCGGCCGTCGCCGAGCTTGTGAGCCGCGAAGAACGCGCCGTCGGGCCAGCCGAACGCAACCCAGGAGATCGTCGCCTGCGATTGCAGTTGGGACAGGAACACGAATTCACGCTTGTCGGCCTCGCGGGTATCGAGGACGTTCTGCAGGAATAGGGTACGGATCGCGGTGTGCGCCGCGCGCGCCTCGTCGACGATCGCACCGACTTCCTTGCGGACGGCGGCGACGATCTGCTCATTGATGGTCGAGGCAAGTTGCCGGCTGGTTGCCTCCGCCGTGCGCCACCACAGGAGGCTGGACAAGGCCGCGGTCAAAAGGATCGCGGTCAGGACCAGAGCCGACACCGCCAGACGGATGCTGAACGTCAGCCGCCGTAGCGTCTGGCTTGATGTCACGCGTCCGGGATGGGCGTTCATGGCGTGATCCGACGGGTTGGCGAGGTCGACTGCTAACCTTCTTCGCAGGCCCGCAGCTGTTCGTTACCTCTGGCAGATGCTGGCAGTCCCGGCCAATGCCCACGGGCTAAGGTCTCCATAGAGACAAGGCATTGGAATTATCCCGCGTGCCCTGCGCTAATCCGCCCCCAAGCGCACGGCGTCGTGCGCGTCACCCAATGGTCTCACCAACTCGTGAGCGGTTTCTCCTGTAACGGCGGCTGCGGCGAGGACGAACGAGACAGTGGGCCCATCGCCCTACTCCAGAGGAGATATTTCATGTCTGCCAGGACCACCATCAGCTCGCTCGTACTCGCCGGCGCCGTCTCAACCGCACTCGCAACCCTCGCCTCGGCCGCTCCGCTGACCAAGGCCGAGGCCGATGCCGCCATCGCAGCCAAGAAGGAAAAGTGCTTCGGCGTGGCGCTGAAGGGCCAGAATGACTGCGCCGCCGGCCCGGGCACGACCTGCCAGGGCACCTCGACCGTCGATTTCCAGGGCAACGCATGGAAATTCGTCCAGGGCGGCACCTGCGCCAGCATCGATCTGCCTGGCGGCAAGAAGGGCTCGCTCAAGCCGGTCTGAGGCACACGCCACATCAAGGCAAACAAGCGCGGAGGAGCGACATGGACGCAACGATCAGGCTACGGAAGTCTGCGGCCGTCCCCCTCCGCTTTTCGCTTCCCGTCGACGGCGTCGCGGGGACGAGCTTCAAGCCCGAGCACATCACCGCAATTCTCGACGAGGGCCCGCAGCGCGGCTTCTTTGAGGTTCACGCCGAGAATTACATGGGCGCGGGCGGACCGCCCCATCGGATGCTGGAACGGCTGCGCCGCGATCATCAGCTCTCGCTGCACGGCGTCTGCATGTCGATCGGTGGGCCCGCGCCGCTCGACCGTGCGCACCTGGCGCGCTTTCGCGGCCTCGTCGCGCGCTACCAGCCCGCCCTCGTCTCCGAGCATCTGGCATGGTCGACACACGAGACCAGCTTTTTCAACGATCTCCTGCCGTTGCCTTACAACAAGACGACACTCGCCCACGTCTGCGACCACATCGAAGAGGTTCAGGAGGCGATCCGGCGGCCGATCCTGCTGGAAAACCCCTCGACCTACGTCGCGTTTCGAACCTCAACAATGTGCGAAACAGATTTCATCCGCACCGTGTCCGAGCGGACCGGCTGCGGCCTGTTGCTCGACATCAACAACGTCTTCGTCTCCGCAGCCAACCACTGCTTCTCGGCGCTGCAATATCTTGCCGACTTCCCCTTGGCACGTGTCGGCGAAATTCACCTTGCCGGCCACGCCGAGCAGAGCGACGGCGAAGGCAAGCTGTTGCTGATCGACAGCCATGACGGTCCGGTCGCGGACGCAGTGTGGAAGCTGTTCGAGATCGTGATCGCGCGCTGCGGCCCTGTTCCGACGCTGATCGAATGGGACAGCAATATTCCGGATTGGCCCGTCCTGCAGGCCGAAGCCGCGGCCGCACAGGCGATCCTGGATCGCCATATCAGGACGGTTCGTCATGCAGCCTGAACCGCACGCCTCCTACGCGGCCGCGTTCGCGCCTGCCTTGCTCGATCCTGGCAGCGAGGTACCGAGCATCGTGACCGGGCCATGCGGCAAATCGGCCGTCACGTGCTACAACGTCTATCGCAACAACGTCACGGTCAGCCTGATCGACGCGCTCGCGTCGATTTACCCGGCCGTGCAGCGCCTGACGGGAGAAGATTTTTTCCGTGCCATGGCGCGTTTCCATATCCGGGAAATCCCGCCGACGTCCCCCCTGCTGTTCGACTACGGTCGCAATTTTCCGGCCTTCATCGAAGGTTATGAACACGCGCAGTCGCTGCCCTGGCTCGCCGATGTCGCGCGGATCGAGCGGGCATGGCTTGACGCCTATCACGCCGCCGACAGCACGACGCTTTCGCCGTCTGCACTCGCAACTGTCGCGCCGGATCGCCTAGCCAGTCTTGTCTTCACTGTGCATCCGGCGACCCGTGTGGTGCGGTCGTCTTACGCGGCGGTGACCATCTTTGCCGCCAACCGCGGCACAGCGGCTGCGAGCACCATCGACGCATCTGTACCAGAAGACGCGCTGATCACGCGGCCGGACGCCGATGTCGTTGTGCAACTGTTACCGCCCGGCGGCGCGGCGTTCCTGGCCTGCCTGATGTCGGGATGCATGCTGGCAGAAGCCGCTGCAGCGGCGCTGGAAGACGAACCCGAATTCGATCTCGCCACCAACATCGCCGGCCTGTTCGAGGCGGGCGCCTTCGCCTCGCTGACGTCTGGAGACGCAAGATGATCTCAGAACAACGCATCGCGCCCGCAACAGCCATGCCTTCTTTCGGAGCGCTCATCGACCGAGCCAATGGTCTCGTCCAGACGATCGCAACTCCATCCATGGTGCAGCTCGCGCTGCGCCTGGCATTGGCGGTCCCATTCTGGCGTTCCGGGATCCTCAAATGGACTGGCTTTCTCAAGCTCAGCGACGTTGCGGTGACGCTGTTTACCGACGAGTTCATGCTGCATCTGCCCGGCGGCCCCTATCACTACCCGATCCCCGCGACGATGGCCTTCCTGTCCGGCTGCGGCGAGATTATGTTTCCAGTCCTGCTGGTGCTCGGCCTCGGCACGCGCTTTGCCGCACTTGGGCTGCTGTTCATGACCGTCATCGTCGAGCTCACCGTGCCGGACGGCTGGCCGGTCCACATCACCTGGGCCGCGATGGCGCTGGCGATCATGGCCTATGGACCGGGGCGGGTCTCGCTCGATCATTTGTTTTGCAGGTTTGTGATGCGTCCCGACCGATAACGCCCGGATAGTTGTGACCGTCCGTGCGCGAAGCCCTCAAGTTCAACTCGAACGCAATGGAGGAACGTCATGGAAGTCAACGAAGACCGCCTCAATTCTTTCATGGGCAAGATGATCGGCGACGTCGGCGCAGCGATGAGCGCTTCGCTTATGCTGCTCGGCGACAAGCTCGGCCTCTACAAGGCTCTTGCACAAGACGGTCCGATGGATGCCGCCGCCCTGGCCAAGGCGACCGGCACCGCCGAGCGCTACATCCGCGAGTGGCTCGCGGCACAGGCCGCTTCTGGCTACGTCGAGTACGACAGTGCTACAGGCACATTCTCGATGCTGCCGGAGCAGATTCTTGCGCTGGCAGACGAGGACAGCCCTGTCTTCCTCGGCGCGGTCGGCAGCCTCGTCTCAGCGACTTTCCTCGACGAACCCAAGATCGAGGACGCCTTCAGAACCGGCAAGGGCGTCGGTTGGAACAAGCGCAGCGAGTGCCTGTTCTGCGGAACGGCGCGCTTCTTCCGTACCAGCTATAAGCATTATCTGGTCCAGGATTGGCTCCCTGCACTCGAGGGAGTGGTCGACAAGCTCAAGCGCGGCGCCAAGGTCGCCGACGTCGGCTGCGGGCACGGCGTTTCGACGCGATTAATGGCCGAGGCGTTTCCCAATTCGACGTTCTACGGCTTCGACTACCACGACGGCTCGATCGAGGCGGCTCGCAAGGCCGCAAGCGAGGCAGGGCTCTCCGGTCGCGTCCACTTCGCCACCTGTTCGGCCAAGACGTTCCCGGCGCAGGCCTACGACCTCGTTTGCTTCTTCGATTGCCTGCACGACATGGGCGATCCCGTCGGCGCGCTACGGCATACCCGCTCCACGCTTGCCGATGACGGCACCTGCCTCTTGATCGAGCCGTTCGCCAAGGACCGTCTCGAGGAGAATCTGAACCCGGTCGGGCGCGTCTACTACGCGGCCTCGACGATGGTCTGCACGCCGGCATCGTTGGACCAGGAAGTCGGCCTGGCCCTGGGAGCGCAGGCTGGCGAAGCGCGACTGCGCGATGTGGTCCGCCAGGGCGGCTTCACGCGTTTCCGCCGTGCCGCGGAGACGCCGTTCAACCTGATCCTCGAGGCGCGCCCGTAAGACATAGCAGGATGTCCGTGGTCATGTCCCCACGGACATCCTCTCGTTAAATCCCACGCGGCGAGCTCATCACGGCCAAGGCAAGCGACAATGATCCCGATGGCACGTCTCATTCGGCTGCCATCGGCATCATCTCGTGCTGATCATGCAGGATCACGCCCGCCAGCGGGTCGAACTCGCCTTCCCATGGCTTGCTTGCCAATGCCGCCCGGGTGTGTGCATAGCCAGCCTCCCAGCGCCGCATGATCCCGGTCGGGCTGAAGTCGATATCCTTGGTGTGCGTCTCATGATCGAGTTGCGGGGCAAGCAGCCGCACCACATGCATTCGTGTCGGACAGCCATAGCTCATCAGTTCACGGACTGCCGGATTACCGCGTTCGTGCTCGGGGAGCCTTGCGGCCAGCTGGTTGATGACGTGACGCAAACGATGCGCCTGCTGCTGGCGCGTAACTTGGCTTGCGATCCGACTGGAGTATTGAACGTCCTTATGGCGGTTCAGGACCTCGGCCATCGTGGTTGGCTCACCACCTACGGGATTCCAGAGATGCACCGCGAAGATCAGCGAGTTCTTGCGCGGATTGTCGTCGAACACCGCTTCCGTCGGCGTGTTGGACAGGATCCCCCCGTCCCAGTAGAGCTCGCCGTCGATACGCACGGCCGGAAACGCCGGCGGCAGCGCGCCTGACGCCATCACATGCTTCACTGTCAGCTCGCCGTCGCGGCTGTCGAAATAGCGCATACGACTCGAGCGCACATGGGCCGCGCCCACCGTGAGCCGCGGCGTGCAGCGATTGACCAGGCTGAAGTCGACAAGCTCGTTCAGCGTCTTCTCGAGCGGCGCGGTGGAATAGAAGCCTGCGTGATCGGCGCCGAGCGGATAGGAATCACCGGCATGCGCCAGCGGATTGGGCCGGAAGAAGCCGGGAATGCCGCTGGTGACGGTCGACCAATAGGTGAGCTTCTCGTTGAAGCCGGGGAATGCGGTGCGGAAGCTCCAGGCCGGGCTCTGCTCCATCCGCTTCCAAAACACTTTCAGCCGCTCGAGCCGATGCTCCGGCTCATTGCCAGCGATCAGGCTGGCATTGATCGCACCGATCGAGGTGCCGATGATCCAGTCCGGCTCGATCCCGGCCTCATGCAAGGCCTGGTAGACGCCGGCCTGGTAGGAGCCGAGCGCGCCGCCGCCTTGCAGCACCAGCACGACCTGGCCCGGCAGGTCACGTGACCCGATACTCTCTGTATTGCCGTTCATGTCGCGCTCCCTGTGAGCTTGCACTGGTTGAATATCCGGGAATCGTCGCGGTTTGTTACGCCGGCTCATGTCAATGCGCGGTCCAGCCGCCATCGACCGGCAGCGCAATGCCGGTGATCGAGCCTGCAGCTTCCGTCGAGAGAAACACCGTGAGAGCGCCGAGTTCTTCCACCGTGGTGAAGCGCTTGTTGGGCTGCTGCGCGAGCAGGACGTCGCGGATCACCTGGTCGCGGGAAATGCCGTGAGCCTTGGCCTGATCGTCGATCTGCGCTTCGACCAGCGGCGTGTAGACATAGCCGGGACAGATCGCGTTGCAGGTGATCGCCTCCTCCGCAGTCTCCAGCGCCGTCACCTTGGTCAGGCCAACGATTCCGTGCTTGGCGGTGATATAGGCCGCTTTGAAAGGCGAAGCCACAAGGCCGTGCGTCGAGGCGATATTGATAATACGGCCGAAGCCGTTCTGGCGCATCGCGGGAAGTGCAAGCCGCGTGGTGTGAAAGGCCGAGGTCAGATTGATCGCAAGGATCTGGTCCCATTTTTCGACCGGGAATTGATCAAGCGGCGCGACGTGCTGGATGCCGGCGTTGTTGACGAGGATGTCGAGCCGGCCGGACTCCGCGATGGTCGCGGCGATCATCTCGGCAATCGATTTCGGCCGGGTCATATCGGCGGGCGAGAAGCTTGCCTTGACGCCGAACTCGGCCGCAATCTGCTCACGGATCTTGCCGATCTCGGCCGCGATGCCGAGCCCGTTCAGGACGACGTCGGCACCTTCAGCGGCGAGCGCCCTGGCGATGCCGAGCCCGATGCCGCTGGTCGAGCCCGTGACGAGCGCGACTTTGCCGGCGAGCGCCCTTGTGGTCTGAGATGTCTGTGGCTTGACGGGAATATTCATGGCCAATCCTCCTATGACGACGGGTCGGCCTCGTGACCGGACCCCTGACTGATGCGAATTGTGAGCGATGGCCTCAAGAAGCGGAAATGCCTGATGGCTTCCGAAATGATACGCGCGCGCTATCGGGCGCGGGATGTCATTCCCCGTCCCGATCGGTTAAGTTCCGTCCCGATCCTGCTGGGAGCCATCCATGGAAATGCACCAGGTCCGCTATTTCCTCGCGGTAGCGCAACTCCTGAACTTCACGCGCGCCGCCGAGGAATGCAACGTGACGCAGCCTTCGCTGACGCGCGCCATCAAGCAACTCGAGGCCGAGCTTGGCGGCGACTTGTTTCGCCGCGAGCGGCCGGCCGCACAACTGACCGAGCTTGGCCAACGGATGCATCCGCTGTTGAAGCAGTGCTATGAGGCCGCCGCCGGCGCACGCTCACTCGCCTCCTCCTTCAAAAGCGGTGAGGTCGGCGCGCTGCGTGTCGCACTGACCCATGCAATCGATCTTTCACTGCTCATCCCCCACCTCAATCAGATCAGGCGGCAGTTCAACCGGCTCGAGTTCCGCTTCTTGCGTGGTTCAAGCCGCGAAGTCGCCGACTATCTCAAGAAGGGTGAAGCCGAGCTCGGCATTGCCGCCGAGATTGACGGGGCCTGGGAGCGGCTCGACGTCTGGCCGCTATTCACCGAGAATTTCGACCTCGTGATCGGAAAAGGTCACCGGCTTGCGAGCCAGGGCACGATCGAATTCGACGATCTGCGCGCAGAGCAATTGCTGAGCCGAAACTATTGCGAGCATGCCGGCCGGATCTCGTCGAGCTTGCGCGAGCACGGCATCGATGTCGATCATGGCCATGAGATCTCCAGCGAGCGCGACCTGATCGAGCTTGTCGAGGCCGACATCGGCATCGCGCTGATGCCGCACTCCTCACCGGTGCCCGAGAACCTCAAGCGCGCCGCCGTGAGCGGCCTCGACGCGCGCCGCACCGTTAGCCTCTACGGCATCGCTGGCCGTCAGCGGACAGCCGTCGCGAACACGGTGATGCGGATGCTGCGCGGCGCGGATTGGCGGGCGATTGCGGGGTGATATCCCCTCCTGTCGGAGAGGAGTCGGCGACGGCAAAACTAATTCTCCCGGCCCGCGCTCTCCAGCGCCGCGAGCAAATCGTCGATCTCCATGCGCTTGCGAAAATCGGGGTCGACGAAGCGGGCTTTGACGAGGCCGTCCCGACCGACAACGAACACAGCCGGGATCGGCAACATCCAGCCGTCATTCCCGTGGAATTTTGCCATGTCCTGGTATGACAATAACCGCTGGATCTCGGTGCCAAGCCAGATCGCCAGGTTGAGCGACAGCGCATAGCCGTTGTCGAGGTCGGTGAGCACCGGGAACGGCGCGCCCGAATCGGCGATGAACTTCCCGGTAAACTCCTGCGTCTCCGGCATGATCGCGACGATCTGTGCGCCTACCGCGCGGATCCGATCCTGGGCCTGGATCACCGCGCGGACGTTCAACCGGCAGTAGGGACACCAGTGCCCGCGAAAGAACATGACGGCCACAGGCCCGCGTGCAAGCAATGATGGCAGCCCGACGAGTTGCCCCCGATCGTCGGGCAGCAGGAAGGGCGGCATCACCTCGCCCGGACGCGGCGCGTTCTCGCCGCCCCCGTTCTGGCTCAGTCGCTCGACCAGGCGATCGACCGCATCCCCGTAAGCCGGGAATATCTCGCGGCCGGCATCCGCATAGGCGCGAAGCTGCTCGTTCAGCGTGCCCTCCATGTCGCGGCAGCGCTGAAAGGCGAGTTTCAACTGCTCAGCATCGGCTGGGGTCAGGGACGTCATTCTTCCGCTCCGGCACATGGTGCGAGGGACATTATTTTGCGTTCTGGTCCCCCCTGCAAGGGTCACCGTCAACGCCGACTGGGCACCCTGGCATCGAACGCCGGATTTCCTGAAGGCGGAAATGCCGATCCCCAATCGGTTCGATAGCCGTCGCCTATCGAAGCCCGATAGCACGGGGCTATCGCATCGAGAGCAAGATCGCATTTCACCTCGTTCAGTGCGGCGTCCATCCTGAGCGCAGTCCAAGCTGCAGCCGTCAGGAGCCGATCATGAATCGCCAAATCGCCTCGCCTCTCTCCCATTTCGCCGCCTCGCTGGCACTGATATTTCTCCTGCTGTCGGGCGCCGCCCCGGCGGCCCGCGCCGACAGCGATGACGGCGTCGTTCGCGTAAAAAGTGCCGTGCCGATGGCGGAGGCAATCAGTCGCATCAAGGCCGACATCGCCGCCAAGGGCATCAAGTTCTTCCTCGAGGTCGACCAATCGAAGCTTGCTGCTGATGCCGGCATCAAGCTGCGTCCCTCGACGCTGCTCATCTTCGGTAATCCGCCACTCGGCACCCAGTTCATCACCGCCAATCCCAATGCCGGACTCGACTGGCCGGTGCGCCTGTTGCTAACGCAGGACGACAATGGCGATGTTTGGGCAGTGTGGACCGATTTCGACTGGATCGCCAAGCGCCACAACATCACAAACCGCGAAGCGCAGTTCAAGATGGCCACGACAGTCGTCAGATCGATCACGTCCACGATCTCCGGCAAATAGGTGCTGCTTCCATGGCACGCGAGACATTTGATGTGGTGATCATGGGTGGCGGTAATGCCGGGATCGGCGTGACCGGCCCGGTCCGGCGGGCCGGCCAGTCCGTCGCCATGATCGAAGCATCCGATCTCGGCGGCACCTGCCCCAACCGGGGCTGCACGCCGAAAAAAGTCCAGGTCGCCGCAGGTCAGGCGCTGCACGACATCGAGCGCGCCGAGGCGCACCACATCGCGGTCGGCAGGCCGCGGCTCGACTGGGCCGCACTGATCGACCGCGAAAAGGACATGATCAAGGACATTCCGGCCAATCTTACCCGCGCGATGACGCGCCGCGAGGTCGAGGTGATCAAGGGCTTTGGTACCTTTGTCTCGTCCAATACCATTCGCGTCGGCGACCGTCTGCTGGAAGGCCGCCATATCGTGATCGCAACGGGATCAAGGCCGCGGCCTCTGCCGATTCCCGGTGCCGAGCACATGATAACCTCGGACGACATGCTGCGCGACCGGGTGCTGCCGACCTCGATGATCTTCGTGGGCGGCGGCGTGATTGCACTGGAATTCGGCCATGTTTATGCGCGGGCCGGCGCGGCCGTGACCATTCTGGAAGCGCTTCCGCAGCTTCTGCCCACCATGGACGCCGACGCGGTCGCCCAATTGCGGGCCGAGAGCGAGCGGCTCGGAATCAAGATCAACACCGGTGTCGACGTCCGGCGCATAGAGGCCGCCGGCGGGCAGCTTCGCGTGATATTCACCCATGACGGCGTCGAACATGCCGCTGTGGCCGATCGCGTCGTCAATGGTGCCGGCCGCGTGGCAAATATCGACGGTCTCGATCTCGCCGCAGGTGGCGTCGAGCATGCCAATGGCCGCATCGCGATCGATCAGTATCTGCGCTCGAGATCAAACCCGCTGGTCTATGTCTGCGGCGACGCGGTCCCGATCTCACCGCAACTGTCGCCAATCGCGACCTATGAAGGCGACATCGTCGGACGCAATATCGTCGCCGGAGCGAAACATAGGCCCGATTATGCGGGTATGGCGACATCTGTTTACACCGTGCCGGCGCTGGCCGCCGTGGGCATTACCGAAACCACGGCGTGGCAGACCGGTGCCACCATCGACGTTCACGTCAACGACATGCGCGACTGGTTCTCAGCTCGATCCTATGCCGAAACCGTCGCCTGGTCGAAGGTGATCGTGGACCGCGTCTCGGACTGTATCCTCGGAGCGCATTTCGTCGGCCACGGCAGCCAGGAGCTCATCAACATTTTCGGGCTCGCGATCAAGTTCAGCATCACGGCCAGCCAACTCCGAGACAATGTCTACGCCTATCCGACGTTCTCGGCCGACATCAAGCACATGCTCGGGCGCGCATAGCGGCACGCTATCGTCTCAAGAGACAGACGGTATTTCATCAAGCGCACCACTTCGACGATGCTGATGCCATAGCCGGTGACCGAAGGTCGCGGCCAACAGAGGAGACACATGAAATGACCACGAACCTCAAGCTCTCGTACACCATCTGGCCTGCCCTCGCCCTCGCCTGCGCCTTCGCACTCACCGCGCAACCGGCCTTCGCGGGCGAATGCCCGGCCGACAAGATGAAGCCGAATGCACGGCAGATGGTCGACTACAAGCCGGTCGGCGTCACCGACGTCACGCTCGGTTCGATCGACCTCGAGAAGCAGCCGGCCAACATCAAAGATCGCGAGCTGCGATTCCGCAAGTTGACGATCGAACCCGGCGGCATCGTGCCCTGGCATAGCCATGACGACCGTCCGGCACTGATCTTCGTGCAGCAGGGCGAGATCGTCGAATACGCCTCCAATTGCGTCGATCCGATCGTGCACAAGGCCGGCGATATCAGGCCCGAAGTTTCCGGCACCTCGCATTGGTGGAAGAATCTCGGCAAGGAAACCGTCATTCTCTATGTCGGCGACGTCCGCAAGGATCAGCACGACCACAACATGTAGCGAGTACACCAAGCCCCTGCCCTCGCTACTGGATGTGACGCCCGCCCCCCATGTCGCCCCACATGCCGGGCGTCACATCCTCCTTCTCGCCAGGAGATGCCGTGTCATGACGGATCTGTCCGCGCACGTGAGACCCGCGAACATGGCGATGCACGGACGCTCGCCCGGCGTCGCCTTCCGCTCGCTCGTCATCGGGTTGACCGCGTTCCTGACGGTCGTCGATCTCTTTGCGACCCAGGCCATTCTGCCGTCCCTGACGCGCCATTACGGCGTGACGCCGGCCGCCATGGGCTTTGCTGTCAACGCCTCCACCTTTGGCATGGCGATCTCAAGCCTCGTCGTCGGCTTCCTCAGCCCGCATATCGACCGGCGGCTTGGCATTCTTCTCAGCCTCACGCTGCTCGCGATCCCGACCAGTCTGCTTGCGGTGGCGCCCAACCTTGCTGTCTTCACGGGTCTTCGGGTCGCGCAAGGCCTGTGCATGGCGTCGGCGTTTGCGCTGACGCTCGCTCACCTCGGCGAACAATGCAGCGCGACGGATGCCGGCGGGGCGTTTGCCGCCTACATCACCGGAAACGTCGCGAGCAATCTGATCGGGCGGCTGATCTCGGCCGCCGTCGCTGACAGCCTTGGACTGTCCGGGAATTTCTACTTCTTTGCCGCGCTCAATCTGACGGGCGCTGTGCTGGTCTATTTCACCATCAATCGCGTCCAGCCGATGCATGCGATGACTCCAGCCGCCTCGCCACTTGCCGCCATGTTCGCGCATTGGCGCAATCCACGGCTGCGCGCAGCTTTCGGCATCGGCTTTTGCATCCTGTTCGCCTTCATCGGGACCTTCACGTTCGTGAATTTCGTGCTGGTGCGGCCGCCACTCTCGCTTGGGATGATGGACCTTGGCTTCGTCTATTTTGTCTTCCTGCCCTCGATCGTCACCACCCTTTTTGCCGGCAAGGTCGCCACGCGCATCGGGACACGACCGGCCATCTGGGGCGCGCTCGGCCTTGCCGCGCTTGGCGTGCTTTTGATGCTGCGCCCGCATCTTGCCGAGGTGTTGACAGGCATGGTCCTGGTCGGCGTGGGGACGTTCTTCGCTCAAGCGGTCGCGACGGGCTTCGTCGGGCAGGCCGCGACCGACAACCGCGGCGTCGCCAGCGGCACCTATCTGGCCTGCTATTTCCTCGGAGGTTTGACAGGTACGGCAGTGCTTGGACAACTCTTTGATTCGATGGGATGGACGGCGTGCGCGATCGGCGTCGCAGTTGCGCTCAGCCCAGCGGCGCTGTTGACGCTCAAGTTGAAGATCGCCTGAAGACGGCGCGTGCGACGTGGCTCACTTCAGCGAGATCGTTATCTCGCTGATATTGGCCGCAAGCTCGAGCCCAGCTTTGGGGCCTTGCAGAATGATGGTGACGCCCTTCTCGTTGCGAAGATGAACACCGTTGACGCCGCCGACCAGCGCAAAGCCGCCGCCGACGGAGCTATAGGTGCCGGCGAAGTCGCCGACGTCGCGGATATCAGAGGCCCAGCCATCGAAGCGACCGACCGTGGCGCCGGCCGTGATGCCAAGGCTCAGGCCAGTGATCTTGAATGGATAGGTCTTACCGCGATAGGTGAGCACGCCGCGGCCGACGCCGCCGCCGACCAGCAGGCCGGCCTTGACGATCTTGGCCCGGACATGGCCGGCAGCCTGCGCAAAGGACGGCTTCGGCGGCGCCGCTAACCCGATCGCGAGCAGAAAGACCGCCATCAGACGGAACGCGTGACGGCGAATGTCGATGCGCCATTCAGGGTTTTGCGGCATCGACCTTCTTCCAGGTCTCGTCAGGATCGAACAGCGTGGTGCGCTCGGCGATGAACTCGGTGCGCTTGCCGAGATCCTTCTGGTAGACGGTGCCGGCATGGTTGACCAGGAAGGTCATCACGCCGGAATTGCCGTATTCGGCGGGCCAGGCGATCAGCCCGAAGCCGCCGATCATCTTGCCTTTGACGACATAGTTGAGCGTGCCGCCCGGCGCATCGCGCCCCTGCCCCTTGAGGATGTGGAAGTAGTAACCGTGATAGGGCGCGGGTCCGACGTCGCCGGCGCGATAGCCCTCCTTCGAGGCCTCAGCCGCCAGTGGGCCGAGCGGGCTCGGATCGCTGTCGTCACGCCAGAACAGGCCGTCCTTCTTGCCAGGCGACGAGACGAAGCGCTGGGCATAGACACCGGCGCCTTCGCCGCGGTCCCTGTCGGCGTATTCGTTCTGCGCGTCGACATAGGCGAGCGCGGTCTGGATCGCGTCGAGCTCGTTGCGGCCGATGCGCCGGCGAAGCACCTCGATGCGGCCTTCGTCCGTATTGAACTCCCAGCCGGCCTTGGTGTTCGCCAGCGGAATCGGGAAAGGGAAGTCGTCGGGCCCCAGCAACAACGTCGCGGTCTTGTTGCCCTCCGCCTTGATGCCATGCTTGGTGTCGTACATTGACGAGAACCGCGCGCGGATGTCCTTGTCGGCGACCTCGTCACCTGACGAGACGATGTCCTCGGCCGCCCTGCCCAGCACTTTCAGGATGTCTTTCGGGCCCGCCTTGACCGCGTCGGCTAGCGCGGCTGCGGCGTCCTCCGGGGACTTGTAGGATTGCTGCGCCCGCGACGGCGAGGCGAACAGTACCAGCGCGATCACGCCGGGCACGATCGCACGATGGAACGATTTCCTGCCGTTCATGGCGTCACCTCCGCCGCCGGGATCTTCGCGCCGCCGGCGAGCCAGTCGCGGTACGTGCGGAATGTCAGCCCGAGCTTGTCGTAATAGACCCTCAGATAACCGTCGCTGCCACGGGTCACCGCGTCAGGCATCACCTGCTCGACCTCCTGCGCCATCACGCCGACATAGGTCTTGTCGCTGCCGATGTAGCTGAAGCGATAATAGCCGAGCCCGTTGGAGAGATGGCCGAGCAGGACGATGTCGTGCTTCAGCGCGATATCGGAGCGCCGGCCACCGCCGCCGCCGCCACGGCCGCCTCCACCTCCGAAACCACCGCCTCCGCCACGCGCGGCCATTCCACCACCGCCGCCGCGCCCGGCCATGCTCGGTCCGCCACCGCCCCCGCGCGGCATGCTCGCCATGCTCGCGCTTCCGCGTGCCGATGCTGCCGCTGCCGACCGGCTGGAAGAGACGTTCATGGCGCCGCCGCGATTGGCAGCGGCGCCGCCGCGGTTCGCAGCCTTCGTACGATCTCCCCCGCCCTTATTGCCAGCTTTGGCGCGGTCGCCGCCGCCCTTGGTACGATCACCGGCACCGGCGCGGTCGCCAGCGCCCGCTCGATCGCCGCGATTGCCCGCGCGATCACCAGCCCGATCTCCGGCCCGATCGCCCGGACCGCCACGATCACCTGCACGGTCACCGGCACGATCGCCTGCACGATCGCCAGCACGGTCTCCTGCACGATCTCCTGGGCCGCCCTGGTTGGGACGCAGCACCTGATTGCCGTCGCGGCCGCGGAAATCCATCCGGTCCGACGCGCCCGCCCTGACGTTGGTGTTGCCGAAGCGCTGCTGGACGTTGGTGTTGTTGTAACGCACTCCGCCGCGATGCGCCGGATTGTGCTGCCACCCCCCGCCGTTGATGTTGGTGGTGCGATGATTGACGTAGACGTTGCGGTTACCCCAGTTGCAGCCGCCGCCCCAGTAATTGCCCCAGCGCCCGATCGCCCAGGCGGTACCGAAGGCGATGCCGGCTGCGACTACGCCCGCGCCGATATAGGAGGGATAGCCCCAGTAATAGGGCGGATATTCCGCATAGGGCCAGGTGCCGTAGACCGTCGCCGGATCGTAATACGGAACGTACATCTCCGCAGGGTTGGCCTGCTGGATGACGACGACCTGCTTGCCTTCCTGGGACTGGACGCTGACCTTCTGTTGCTTGGTGGTGACCAGCTTCTTATTGTCGTAAGCCTTGTTGCGCAGACGCTGGATCGCATCCATCACGTCGGGCTGCTGGGCCAGAAAGGCGTCGCCGAGCTTCTGGGTCCATTCGAGCTTGTCGCTCATCATGGCGAGAACGTCCGCCGTGCTGGCGAGCGCCTTGACACTGTCGTCCCAGCTCTGCTTGTCGACCTGCGTCTTCAGCGCGTCGCCCTTGAGGCTCTTGTTGTCCTTCAGCCAGCGATCGGCCTGCACCACTTCGAGCGGATAGGTCGAGGCCGCCAGCACGTTGGCCAGCAATTCATCGGGATAGAGCGCGATCGGCGCGACCAGCGCCTCGAGCTGCTCGGGCTTCAAGAGCTCGGCGGCAGTTGCTGGTGGCGCTGCCGGCTGCGTCTGCGCAGCTGGAGCGGCGGCCGGCGTTGCCGGCGTGGTGGCCTGAGCCATTGCGACGGCGGGAACCGCCACCATCAGCGCAAGCGCCATCAGGATATTGCCGCAGCGAAACATCACGACCTCCGCCAACTTTCCATCCACGACCATCGGGCCGGGGGACCGGCTTTCGTTGATCGAGATCAACGGAATCGGGCCACCGAGCTGTTGCGGCGCGAGAGATCAGCCGAGGAGCGGCAGCCGGATGGCGAACCGTGCCCCGCCCGCCTGTTGGTTGGTAGCGCTGATCGTGCCCTGGTGGGCCTCGACGATGGTTTTCGCGATCGCAAGTCCCATGCCCATGCCTTGAGGCTTGGTGGAAAAGAAGGGATCGAACACATGGGCGAGATCGGAGGCCGGCACACCCGGTCCGGTATCGACGACATTGACCTCGGCCTCGCCACTGATGCGCACGGTCCAGACGCTGACCTCGCGTCTGCCGGTGCTCGCATCGGAGATCGCGTCCATCGCGTTGATGATCAGGTTGAGAACGACCTGCTGAAGCTGGATGGGATCGCCCTTGACGTGCAGATCGACCAACACCGGCGTGTAGATCAGCGTGATCCGGCGTCCGTCGGCAACGGCCCTGACGAGGCCGACCGCTTCCCGGACCGTTTCGTTGAGTTCGATATCCTTGACCTCGAACGGCGTCTTCTTCAGGACACTGCGCAGCCGGCGGATCACCTCGCTCGCCCGCTGATCGTCGCGCCTGATATCGGCGAGGATCAGGCGGATCTCGTTGAGGTCGGGTGAATTGCCCTTAAGCATGAGCTCGGCCGCCTCGGTGTTGGTCAGGATCGAGCCCAGCGGCTGATTGAGTTCATGCGCGATCGAGGTCGTCAACTCACCGACGGCCGAATAGCGGTTTGCGTGGGCAAGCTCTGCGAAGCGCTGGCGCGACTCGACCTCTGCAACCCGGCGGCGCTGGCGCTCATGCAGCAATCCGCTGATCAAGCCAGCCTGCACCAGAATGATGGCGGCGATCAGCAATATCTGCTTGCGATAGCGCTCCCAGATGGTGGGCTCGCGAAACAGAACTTCGCTGCCGGGAGGCAGATTGCTTTCGCTGATGCCCCAGCGCTGCAATTCGCGCCAATCATATTTCGGCCGCCCGAATTCGATCGGCGCGTACTTGATGGCAGACGGTTTCTCGCCTCCGAGAACACGCATCACCGTATCGACCGTCTCGCGGCTGATCTCCGCCGTGAGCTGCATCGGGCCGCCGACGGTGCCGTCGCCGAAGAAGGGGTCCTGGTACGAGAAAATCGGCGCGTTGGCGACCGCGCGCAGGCTACGCAAGGCTATGTCCCCCTCGTAGACGACGCCTGCAGCGTCGACCGACATCAGCCCCCAGAACAGCACAGTATGGGGCGGAAGCTTGGCCGCGCGATGGAGGATCTCCTCGAATGGCAGGTCGGAATACCAGACGAGGTCGACACGATTTCCGAGCGGTTTGAGATCCTGCTTCAACTGGTCGATCCAGAAGTTCTCGAGTGGCGATGCTCCGATCACGATGCCGACCGTTTTGGTGTCCGGCAGGACGCGCAAAATATTGTCAAACACCGCCATGAAATCGAGACGTGCCGACACAACGACGTCGTTGTCGGTAAGATCAAGGCGGTTCACCAGCCGCTCCTCGACCACGGTCAGCACCATCGGCGTATCGGGGAAAAGCTTCGCGCGATACCGCTGCACGAACCGCGCCGCCGGAGCACCGATGCTCAACACGATGTCGGCCGGTGCGCCCTGATAGAGCGAGGCGAGATACTCGACGAAGGGCGCTTCCGGGCCAGGATTGTTGAAACGCGCGCTGAGCAGCGCGTGTTCCTGGATGTCGAGCGGCCAGGACGATCGTTGCTCGAGCCCGGCCTTGATGCTCCGCGCATACTCGCTCCAGGGGCGGAATTCGCGGCCGAAGGAATGCAGGATGAGCACGCGCTTGAGTTCGCCGCGCGCGCTGCGCTGGGCGGCATCGGCGCTGCCGGAGAGAACGCAGGCGCCCAGCAACAGGCCGAGGCCGAGCCAAACAGCCCAAACCGGCCTCAGCTTGACCGACACCCTGGATTTGCGCCCGCTCATCTCGCTCCGCCGGCGGCCTTTCCAGCCGCTTCTAGCCATAATTCTAGCGGGAATTGCGTGGCTCCAACAGGCCACAGAGCGGGCACTATTGCCCAGGCTTCGCCGGGCAGCGGTGATAGCGGATCTCCATGTCCTCCATGCCCGGGAACAGGCGGACGAGACTGTCGGCATCCAGCTCCTTCAGGCTGAACTGGACGCTGGAAAGCATGATGTCGGTCGCGCAGGCCGCGATCAGATTGACATTTGGCCCGTCGTCCTTCCGCGCCTTGATCCGGCAGCGTGCGAACTTGCCGATGATCTGGTCGCCATCGACGATGAAGCCGCCGCCGAAAACTTCAGACATGTCGGTGAAGCCGACCTGGTTGCCCTTGCGCTCGAAGACCTTTTGACAGTTGTTTGCGTCGGTCGCCCAGGGGCCGTTGAGATCGATGGCCTCCGCCTGGCTGATGTTGGCGAGCAGCGAAACCGAGATCAGCCCGCCCAGCGCAATCGATTTTCCTGGATCCATTTCTATTCCTTCGAGCAATCAATGACCGCTCAACACGAGCGTCTTGATGGGCATCAGCAAGGCCTGAATGCGCAGCAGCATCGCATGCACGAGGCCGACGCCATCGACGACGTGAAGCGCGATGGCCCGGCCGGTGCTGGTATGCTCCGCCGAAATTTCCTCATGATTGCTGGTATAGGCGTTGACGACGCAGCTGCTGCCCGGCGTCACGCCGTCGAGCCCGTTCTTGTAGAGCGGTTCGAGGAACACCAGGATCGTGCCGGGCGCGGCCGCGTTCTGCGCCTCGACCAGTTGCTGGCCACCCTGGAACTGTCCGGCCGCGATGTAGTCCTGCACAGTCGTGATGACCATGGGAATGATTACCCAAGGTTTTGAGATGCAGGCCGCTTCCGCCACCATTCCTTCCTTCAGCACGCCAGCTTCGATCTGGCCGAAGCCAGCCTGCAGAGCCTTTCTGCCGGCGCCGTCCGGGATGAGCACCCCCGCAGGCCGCAGCATTTGATTGACGACATCACCGGTGCGGAGCAGGAACTGTTCGACCCGGCCGTCGACGCCGGCGCGGATGACCGTCTGGTCCAGAAGCACCTGCGCCTCCGCCACGGCAGCTTCGGCGCTTGCCTTCTGCGCCGGCAGCGAGGTCGAGACCTGCAATGACGCCGCCTGTCTTGCAGCGGTCGCAGCATCGATGCCGGACTGACGCTGATCGACCAGCACCTTAAGCTTGTCGATGTCACGTTGCGGCACGATACCGGGATTGCGGCTCTGGAGCTCTCTCTTGACGTCCAGCTCATCCTTGGCTTGCTGATAGTTCGCCTTGGCTTCGCCGATCTGGGCCTCGGCCTTGACGACTTCTGCCTGCGCTGTCTGCAAGGTGGCGTCGATCTCGGCAACCTTGCGCTTGGCGGTTTCGAGCGCGGCTTCCTGCTTCGCACTGTCAAGCCTGAACAGCACGTCACCCTTCTTCACCGGCGCGCTGAAGCCGACATTCACCTCGGCTACCCGGCCAGCCACGCCTACAGGCGCGATTGGTACGGTTCGATAGTAGAGCGTCGCCGAATCCGTCGCCGGATGGAAATAGAAGATCATCGTGATCAGCGAAATCGTCAGCATCAAACAGCCGGTGATGCCCCAGCGCAGCTCATACCAGACCGAGAAGAACGTGATCTCCTTGCCAAAGCGCTTGCCCTGGCCATAGCGGCGATAGAGATAATCAGGCACAATCGTGAGGAGCGAGCAGAACATAAGCTCAAACATGGCTGTGCTCCTTCTCCTTGGGGGTAGCCGGCGTCTCGGCCGGTGGTGGCGCTTCAGCAGGTTCGCCCGCCTCTCCCGGCGTCGCATCGGCAATCTTCTCGACAGAGTCAGCGATGCTGCGCAGCGGCGTTCCGAAGTCGGGGATGTCGATCAGTGCGAGCAGCAGGCCTGCGATCCAGAAGATGTGCATATGGGTGAACAGCGAGATCAGGCCCAGCACGGCCACGAACTCGAATTGGAGCTTCTGCGATTTGTGTGCCATCCGCTCGGGAAGGCTGTGCAGCTTCCAATAAAGCGTGCCGATCCAGAGCACGGTGCCGATCAGGAATATCCCCATCACCACCATCAGCGTGTCGGCCCCGCTCCCCGGCGCGAGATAGAACGGCAGATGGTGCGGTGCCATCGGATTTAGCTGATCGCTCAAAGGTCTCTCCCGGCCAAACGTGCACTTGCTGCACTGTGTCCAGCTCGGCCCGCAATTTGCTTGATTTGAATCAAGGGAAATGTCCCACGCCGGACATAGCGTTTCTGCAAATGCCGTTCGAATAATCACAGGGAGCCGCAGCCATGCCCGGGCTTGACGATCTCATTCCCAACGCCACCCAGATCCGCAAAGAGGCCGCACTGAAAGAGGCCGAGAAGGCGGAAGAGTATGTCCGACTTGCCGCCGCCGCCGAAGCCGAGAAGCGTGCGCTGATCGAGCGCTTGAGCAAGCCCTCCGGCAAGAGCGAGGAAGAGAAGATCAAGCTCGCCGCGACGATCATCCAGCGTGCCGTGCGCAACGGCCTCACCGAGGTGCTGGTCTATCGTTTCCCCAATTCGCTCTGCACCGACAAGGGGCGCGCCATCAACCAGATGGAAAAGGGCTGGGAGACCACGCTGACCGGGATCCCCAAGGAAATCTTCCAGCTCTGGACCGACTATCTGAAGCCGCGCGGCTATCGCATCGCTTATCAGGTCATCGATTTTCCGGGCGGCATGCCGGGCGACATCGGCGTGACCATTTCATGGGACGACGAGTAACGACGTTGAAGCGCGATGAGATTGGGTTGAATCGTCATCGCGCTTTAGCTCTTTGTTTGAGCATGATCTTTTCGGAAAACCGCTTCACACATTTCCGGATCATGCTCTAGCAGCCGAAAGGACAGGCATGGCCAAGAACGAGCCCGCGGAAAAAATGAAGCGCAAGGCTTATGAGAAGGAGCTGGAAAAGCTCCAGGTCGAGCTCTGCCACCTGCAGGAATGGGTCAGGGCCCAAAAGCTGAAGGTGATTATCATCTTCGAAGGGCGCGATGCCGCCGGCAAGGGCGGGACCATCAAGGCCTTGACCGAAAAGGTCAGCCCGCGCGTGTTCCGCGTCTGCGCCCTGCCCGCGCCTTCCGATCGTCAAAAATCCCAACTCTTCCTGCAACGCTATATCGAGCAGTATCCCGCCGGCGGCGAGATCGTGATCTTCGACCGCAGCTGGTACAACCGCGCCGGCGTCGAATATGTTATGGGCTTCTGCTCGCCGGCCGAGCACAAGCGCTTCCTGGAATTGTGCCCGCTGGTCGAGAAATTCGCCGTGGACGCCGGCATCATCCTGATCAAGCTGTGGCTCGAGGTCGGGATGGAGGAGCAGGAGCTCCGCTTCAGGGCGCGGATCGAGGATCCGTTGCGGCAGTGGAAGCTGAGCCCGATGGACACCGAGTCGTTTGGCCGCTGGTACGATTATTCCCGCGCGCGAGACATGATGTTCGAGGCGACCGACACCAAGCATGCGCCATGGCGACTGATCCGCTCCGACGACAAGCGGCGCGCCCGCCTCAACATCATCTCGCATATTTTGCAGGCGATCCCTTACAAGAAGATCAAGCGCGAGAAGGTCAAGCTGCCGCAGCGCTCCCACAAGGGCCGCTACAACGATCAGGCCAGCCTGCGCGGGCTGAAATTCGTCGAAGAGCGATATTGAGACGCATGATCCCAACATGAAAAACGGGCTGCGGTGACGCAGCCCGCTTTATTGCAAGCCTCGTTCACGCCTATTTCAGCTTGATGGTCACGCCACCAACCGCAGCCGACACCTCCGCGCCGACCTTCGGTCCTGTGAGCTGAAGGATCACACCATTGCCGTTCTGCAACTGCACGGCGCCGGCGCCGGCGGCGACCGCACCGCCGGCTCCGCCCGCTGCATAGGAACCTTCGATCGAGGCCGGCCCCTTCAAGTGATAGGCATGGCCTACGAACTTGGTCGTCGAGGCGCCAATCGTGAAGCCGACGCTCATCCCTGATACCGTGAAGGGATATTTGTGGCCCCTGTAGAGCAGCACGCCCTCCCCGCCACCGACGCCGACGATGAAGCCGCCCTTGGTGAAGACGACGGCGACCTGGCCGGTGTCGGCGCGCGTGGGCGTGCTGAAACCTGCAACGATCGCAAGCGAAGCGGCCAGCGCAGCTCCGACGGTCAATTTTCTCATAGCGTTCTTTCCCCTTTTGTTTACTGCGCCAGCAGCATTGCGAAGTAGCCGAAGATCGTCAGCAGGATACCCGAGACGGCATAGCCGACCGGGAATCCGATCCAGGGCACGGAGCTCTGGATCTCGACCGCAGCCTCCCGGCACGGACCGGAATGCGACCGCGCGCCGGCGACGCCGCCCATCAGCACCGCCGGGTTGATCTTGAAGACGTGGAAGCCGATCGCCCAGACGATGAACGGCGGGATCGTGCAGGCAATGAACCCGACGATGAATATCTTGAGGGCAATCGCACCCGTTAGCTGCGACAGCAGCCCGGCGCCCGCATTGACGCCGACGATGGCAACGAACACGACGAGGCCGAGATCCTCGAGCACGTTGCGGGCCGCGTTCGGCGTGTTGCCGAAGAAGCGCAGCCGCGACACGATCGAGGACACGATCACACCCGACAGCAGGAGGCCGCCGGCATTGCCGAGGCCAACCCTGGCGCCGAACGCCGGGAAGTCCACCATGCCGATCAGGAAGCCGAGGATCATGCCGACCGCCAGCGTCAGCAGGTCGGTCGACGTGTTGGTGCGCGCAATGCGGCCCCACATGTCGCCGAGCTCGCTGACCGCAGACTTGAGGCCGACCACCGAGACGATGTCCATCCGCTCCAGCTTGGTCTTGAGACCGGCCGGGATCTGCACGCCGCCGCGCTCGACCTTGGTGACCTGCAACTGGCCAGCAATCGCCGTATCGCGGAAGGATTCGAAGGTGCGGCCCACCATCTCCTTGTTGGTGATGAGGATGTCTGCCTGGTCCATGGGAATGCCGAGTGTCTTGGCATCTGCGACCTCCGGGCCGATCAGGCCCATCTTGTCGGTGAGATGCTCGGTCGAGCCGCCAAGGGCGACAATGTCGCCCTTTTGCAGCACGAGATCGGCATCGGCCCCCTGCGGCTCGCCGTTGCGCCCGACATTGACGATCCGGTATTCCGGATTCATCGCGCGGAACTTGGCGATGCTGATTCCGGCGGTCGCGGGATTTTCCAACCGATAGGCACGCAGGCCGAACTGACGATAGCCGGTGAGGCCGCCGCCTTCGAGATCCTTGACCCCGAATTCCTGCTCATACTGCCTCGCGGCAGCCCTGGCGTCGACACCCCACCAGCGCGGCAGATATTTGCAGATCAGGATGATGCCGACGGTGCCCCAGATGTAGGTGATGCCGTAGGACAGCGCGATCATGCCGGAAGCCTGCTCGGGCTTCATACCCTCGGGCAACTTGACGACGCCTGAGGTAATCGCCTGCTCCGCCGAGCCGATCGCCGCGGACATCGTCTGCGAGCCCGCCAGCATGCCGCCGGCAGCACCGACAGGAAGGTCGAAGATCTTGGCACCAAGAACGACCAGCGCGAGGCCGAGCACGCTCGACACCAGCGCCAATATGCAGAACTTCAGCCCGTCACCTTTCAGGCTGTTGATGAAGGATGGCCCGACACGCAGGCCCACCCCGTACATGAAGAGATAGTAGAACAGGCTCTTGGCAAAGTTGTTCAGCTCGAGCTTGACGCCGTAGGTCGACGACCACACCGACAGGCCGGCGCCCACCACGATGGCGCCGGCGACCATGCCGAGGCCATATCCCTTGATGCTGGCCCGGCCAATATAGACGGCGAGGCCGACGACGAAGAACAGCAGCAGATACGGGTTCTGCTGAAGGAACGTGAAAAAACCCTGCATGTCGGTCCCCTCCGATACTTATGACGCGGCCTTGAGCTTCGGCTGCGCACCGGGCTTCGGCCGGCCAAGTTTCGCCAAAGCCTCCGTGCGCACGAGCTTCAGCCCTTCCTTGGCGTCGTAGCCATGGATCTCCTTCACATCGAGCTTGCGCATGAAGTCGATCGTCTCCTGGGTGATCACCTGGCCCGGCACCATGATCGGGAAGCCCGGTGGATACGGGATCACGAAGTTCGCCGAGACCAGTTCGGGGCCGGCCTTCAGCCGGCGGTCGATCTCGGGATCGTGGAGGCGGATATGCTCGCAGCCCGCGACGTCATAGGCGGCGTAGAAGCCGGTGCGGATGTCGCCCTCGTTGGTCTTGGCGCCGGAATCGCCGCGGAAGCTCGGATGGAAGTGCGAGAAGTTCGGCAGGTCGGGCACGTCCTTCATCAGGCTCTTGACGCGCGCCTCGAAGGTCTTGCGCGCATTTTCGCCGCCTTGCACCAGCCCGCGGTCGACCTCGCCTGCGATCTCGGCGAGGACCCGAATGAGATGCGCGACGTCGCTGCGGGTGTTGTTGATGTTGGACTGGACCAGCACCGAGTTGCGCGAGGTCTTGTTGACCTGGATGTTGTACTCGTTGGCGAGAATGCCCTTGAACTGGGTGCCGTCGAAGCCGGCCATGCCGCACACGAGGGTCATGCGGGTTGGATCGAGGCAGAACTCGTCCTCGTCGAGGCTTTTCAGCGTCGTCGCCCAGTTCACGCCAGCCGAGAGATAATCCGTGAAGCCGCTCTGGCGGTACTGCGCCGGCACCATGGCGTCGGCACCAAGGATGCGGAAGTATTTCGAGAGCAGCGGATTGTTGTTGACGGCCTGACGGATCGCGAACGCGATCTCGATCGCATTGGCGACGAGACCATATCCCTCCAGCTCCATCTGCCGCCGCGAGATGTCGAGGCTGGCGATGAGCTGCTGGTTCGGGCTGGTGGAGGCATGCGTGAACACGGCCTCCTTGAACTGCTGCTCGACCGTGTGGAATTCGACGTCCTTGACCGACAGCATCGACCCCTGCCGGATCGCCGACATCGACTTGTGGGTCGAGTTGGTCTGATAGACCCGCAAGCGGATCTGCCTGGGATCGGGGATCAGCCTTGTGCTGAGCAGAACCTCATCCGTCGGGTTCTTGCCAAGCTGTGCCTGCTGCTTCTCATAGGCGTCGACCGATTTGGGATCACGCATCCACGCCTCGATGTCGTTGGCGGCGCCGAGGCCTGTGCGGCGGCGCAGGAACGGCGAGAAGCGCGCGAAGCCGAACCAGGCTTCGTCCCACAGGAAAATCAGGTTCGGCTTGATGGCGAGACATTCCTCCATCACCCTGCGGGTGTTGTAGATGTGGCCGTCGAAGGTGCAGTTGGTCAGGTCCAGCATCTTGACGCGGTCGAGCCGGCCCTCGGCCTTGGCGCTCAGCAGCGCCTGCTTGATCGTCTTGAGCGGCACTGCGCCATACATCGAATATTCCGTCATCGGGAACGCTTCGACATAGAGCGGCTGCGCACCGGCGAGCACCATGCCGTAATGGTGCGACTTGTGGCAGTTGCGATCGACGATCGCGATGTCGCCCGGGGCAAGCAGCGCCTGCACCGCCATCTTGTTCGAGGTCGAGGTGCCGTTGGTGACAAAGAAGACGCGGTCGGCACCAAGCGCCCTCGCCGCCTTTTCCTGGGCCTTCTTGATGTTCCCGGTCGGCTCCAGCATGCTGTCGAGACCGCCAGTGGTCGCGCTGCTTTCGGCCAGGAACAGGTTGGGGCCGTAAAACTCGCCCATGTCGCGGATCCAGTCGGATTTGAAGATCGACTTGCCGCGGGCGATCGGCAGCGCGTGGAAGGTGCCGATCGGACGCTGGGCGTATTTCTTGAGATTGTCGAAGAACGGCGTGTCGTAGCGATCCTGGATGCCCTCGAGGATCGACAGATGCAGCTCCAACAGCTCTTCCACCGAATAGAAGATGCGGCGAACGACGCTGGCCTCGGGATTACCGGCGAGTTCCTCGACGTCGCGGTTCGAGATCATGTAGAGGTCGAGCTCGGGCCTGACCCGCTTGATGATCTGGGCAAGCCGCAGCGCGGACGCGTCGGATTCATCCTTGAGACCGGCCGTAGCCGTCAACGAACGGAGGACCGGCGCATCGTGCCGCGAACGAAGGCCAAAGCCCTCGTTGATGATGACGGCGCCCAGATTCGGATTGAGCATGGTCGCGCAGAAGGCGTCTTCGAGGCTGCCGACGATGACCGGTTCGTAGATGAAGCCATCCTCGGGGCGGCGCAGCTTGCGCCATTCGGCCGCGAGAGCCGGCCATTGGCTGGACGACATGCCGGTGACGATCAAAGTCTCGAAATAGGGTCGGCGTGCCTTATGACCACCGAAGGTGGGCGACACCAGTTCGGGCGCATCGCCATTGCCATCTTCCTTCGCATTCCAATCGCCGGCATGCTGGCGGAAGGATCGCGTGGCCAAGGCCTGGGTGATCCGCGTCGCAAGCGACCGCGAGGCGGCCGCATCGCCCGACGAGGCTGCCTCGCGCAGGGCCGCCATCAATTGCAGGCCGGGATAGCCGTGGAATTCTTCCGTCACCGACAGACTGGCCAGCGCCTCGTCATAAGCCGCGCGATCGCCGCCGCGCGCCCAAACCTTGGCAGCCTCGACCAGATCACGCCAATCGTCCGCCCGCGCGCCGGGACCGGAGAAGAACTGGTCGATGCGCTTCTGCGCGGCCTTGGTGTCCTTGGACATATATCTCTCCCGATCCTTACAGGCGAAAGGTGATGCGGGATCGTGCTTTGGGCGCCCGTCGCTCCATTGATCCAAGTCAACGGTCACACGCATTCTCGGCAGGCCGGGCGCGATGCCATTCGCATCGCAACAAGCTCGTCATGCCGTTCGCTGAGCCGGACCGCCGGTGTTTTCGCCGAGCACGCTGTCGAGCGAGCGCAGCCACTGACCGCTGTCGGTCTTCTCCCCGAGCCCCTCGGCGCGCAGGAGGTCGCGAAGCTGCGCATGCGCGCCGACGATGCAGAGGGTCACGTGGCGCGAGGCGAGCTCGTCGTAGAGATCGTGCAGCATGCGCGCGCCCGCCAGATCGATATAGGGCGACGCCGAAAGGTCGCAGGCGACCAGATGGACGCCCGGCGCGGTTCGGAGCGCGGTCAGCACTGTATCCAGAATCGTTTCGGCATTGATGTAGAGCAGCGACCCTTCGGGGCGAAACGCGATGATGCCAACGAGTGGCTCGACGTCCGCGTGCCGCGCGCTGTCCGAATAGCGGCCGCTGCCCGGCAAGCGGCCGAGGAATGCGACGTTCGGCCGCGAAGCGCGCGCCAGCAGCAGGACGATCGACGCGATCGAGGCCAGCAGGACACCCTGGAGGATGCCGAGCAACAGCACGGCAATCAGAGCGATCGACGCAGCATAGAAGTCGATCCGGCTCACCTGCCACATCCGCACCAGCGCGCGGATATCGACCAGCTTGTAGACCGCGGCAAAGACGATAGCCGCGAGCACCGCCTTTGGCAGGTTGGTCAGCAGCCCCGTGAAGAACAGGAGACAGAGCCCTAGCGTCACCGAACAGATGACGAGCGCCAGAGGCGTTCGCGCACCGGCGCTGTCGTTGACCGCCGATTGCGACAAGCCGCCGGCGACGGGATAGCCATGGCCGAAGGCGGCTGCGAGGTTCGCAGCGCCCAGCCCCAAGAACTCCTGGCGGACGTCGAGCGCATAGCCGTGCTTGACGGCAAAGCTCCGCGCCGCCGATACACCCTCGATATAGGCCAGCAGCACGCAGCCGGCTGCGAGCGGAAACAGATCGTCGAACTCAAGCAGGCCGAAGGTTGGCATGCCCAGCGCCGGGAGCCCCTCCGGGATCTTCCCGGTAACGGGCACACCGAGGCCGGGAAAGCCTGATATCGTCGCCACTACAATCGCAAGCGCCACGACCGTGATGCCGACCGGCTTGCCAGGCAAGAGCCGTTCGCCGAGCAGAAGCAGCAGGAGTGCTACAGCACCGATCGCCAGCACCAGGAGATCGAGATGACCGAGCTGTCCGACCAGCTTGAGGGCACGGTCAAAGAAATTGTGTCCGCCGCCGGCAACGCCGAATAGGCTCGGCAACTGGCTCATGATGATCGTGAGCCCCGCCCCCGCCTTGAATCCGACAAGGATGCTGTCGCTAACGAGCCGAACCAGCACGCTGAGCTTGAACAGCCAGGCGATGAAGCAGAGCACGGCAACGCCGAAAGCCGCGAGACTTGCGATCTGCGCGTATTTCACGGCATCGCCGCCGGCGAGCACGCCGACGGTCGCGGCGATCATCAGCGAGATCGCCGACGTTGGGCCGATCGCCAACTGCCGCGAAGCCCCAAGCAACGCATAACCGATGCCGCCGAGCATGTAGCCATAGACACCGATCTGCGGCTGCAGGCCGGCGAGCGCGGCGTAGGCCAGCGAAACCGGAATGGCGTACGCGGCGAGCGTGACGCCGGCGACGGCGTCGGAAGGAAGCCATTCGCGACGATAGGCGGCAAGCCAGCCAGCCGGTGGAAAGAACCGCGTCCAGCTCGATTCGGGTGGCGTATTCATGTGATCACCTCACGCGGTGTCGCTTCGCAGCGCAGCAGGACAATCAGCAGCGCGACGACGGGAATGCCGAGCGCGAGGTTGGGAATGGTCTCGGTGGCGAAGGCACCAGCGGCCGCGCCGCAGCCGAACACCGCGCACAGCGCGAAGAAGATGGCGGACCTGCGCAGGGTCCCAAGCGGCGCACCTCCGTAGGCGACCGCGAAGATATTCTCGACGGTCTGACGCATGTTGCCGGTGATCATGACCGTGCTGCAAGCCACGCCCTCGACTTTGATAAATATGGCCGACTGCATCGCCGCGACCATGGAAATGCCAAGCGTTCCTGCAATATCCGGCATCCGGTTGTGCAAGATGCCGATCACGATCAAGAAGACAATCTCGACCAGGACGCTGAGCGCGCTGGCCCGCTCTCCGGCCACACGGCGCAGCCAGGCGGCTATGACGATGCCGGCGGTGAAGGCCAGGATGGGCGGCACGAAATGCAATGCCTTGGTCCAATTGCCCGCCATGGCGTAGACCCAGAGAAAGATCACATTGGCCGTCTGGGCATTCGCCATGACGCCGTGGATGATCCAAGTATAGGCGTCAATATAGCCGCCGGCGAACGCCAGCAGCAGGACAATCTCGACCGTCTCATCGCGGCGGATTGCGCCGGCGGCAACGTCCAAGGTGCTCATGTCGACAATACGGAGCCTAAATTCTTCATTTGGTTCATAGGCGCCGCCGCGTCCTCGCCGAGGCTTGATCTGGATCAAGCAATCTCCCCCCGCGGCAAATCAAATCGCGGGAAAAGCGCCGGGGAACGTCGACCATGGAAACCGTCAGGTGGATCATCGCCGCCGCACCGGAAATCTTCCTGCTGCTGGCGATCGCGATCGGCACCATTCTCGGCCGTATCAAGGTCCGCGGTTTCTCGATCGGCACCACCGCCTGCATCTTGATCGTCGCAGTGTTGATCGGACAGCTCGGCAGCTTCACCTTTCCACCGATCCTGCGGGCCATCCTGTTCAGCCTGTTCGTCTTCACGATCGGCTACCGCTCCGGCCCGGAATTCTTCGCCTCCTTGAGCATCCGGACGCTGGCCCAGGTCGTGCTGTCGCTGGTGATCGGCGCGACGGGCCTCGTGCTCGTGCTGATCTTTGCCCGCCTGTTCAAGCTCGATACCGGCACCGCCGCGGGCCTCACCGCCGGTGCGCTGACCCAGTCCTCGGTGATCGGCACCGCATCAGGCGCGCTGGCGCAACTCGGCCTCGCGCCGGACATCCTGAAACAACAGGAAGCCAATATCGCCGCCGGCTATGCTGTCACCTACGTGCTCGGCTACATCCTGACGCTGCCGTTCGTCCCGTTCGTCGCGCCGCGGCTGATGCGGGTCGATCTCAAGGCGGAGGCCAAGAAACTCGAGGCCGAGCTTGCCGGCGGCGTCCCCGCGAAGTCGGACAATCTCTCCTACCGCAAATTCCAGGCTCGGGCCTATCGCGTCTCGGCGGCCGCCGGCCGCACCGTCGAAGCCATTGAAGCCGAGATCGGCGGGCGCACCGTCGTCGAGCGGATCGTCCGCCAGGGCGCCGACGTCGGACCGCATCGCGATGTCGTGCTCGAAAATGGTGACGACATCGTCCTGACCGGTCCGACCGCGGCGATCGTCGCCGCCAAGCCGGTCATCGGTGCGGAAATCGACGCCGACGAATTGTTGCGCAGCCTGCCCGGCAATGTCATCGACGTGCTGGTGGAGAACCGCAAGCTGCATGGCCGCTCGATCCGGGAAGTCGCCGAGATCGTCGGCGATAGCGCCCGCGGCGTCTTCCTGCGCGCACTGACCCGAATGGGCCGCGAGGTGCCGCTCGGGCCCGATACACGCGTCTATGTCGGGGACGTTATGACGCTGGTCGGCAGCACCCCCAATATCGCGCGCGCGACGGCGCAGGTTGGCTCTGCCCTGAACACGAGCGATCGCACTGATATTGCGTTTCTTGCCGCCGGCATTGCCATCGGTCTTCTGGCCGGTCTCGCCAGCTTCAAGATTGGCAATGTTGCGCTGACGCTGGGCGGCGGAGGCGGCGCGCTGATTGCGGGCCTGGTCTGCGGCTGGTTGCGTTCGCGCAAGCCTAGCATGGGCGCCATGCCGCCAGCCGCGCAGCAGACCTTGGGTGATATCGGCCTGGGCGGCTTCATTGCTGCGATCGGCCTGGGCAACGGCCTCGCCGCCTGGTCGGCGATCCAGGCCCACGGCTTGTTGCTTGTCGGCATGGGGATCGTTGTCACGCTCGTCCCGCTGACGGTCGGTACGATCGTCGCCTGTTACGTGCTGCGGATGAACCCGGTTGTGACGTGCGGCGCGCTGGCCGGCGCCATGACGGTCGATGCCGCCGTGACCGGCGCCTGCGACGTTGCCGAGAGCAAGACCCCGGTGCTTGGCGTTGCGGTGCCGTATGCGGTCGGCAACGTCGTGCTGACGGTGCTCGGTCCGATCGTCGTCGCCGCCACATATTCGGGATGACGGAGGCCCAGATGCGTGACTTGCGTGCAATCCTCGGCCCGTTCGTGACGGTCATGCTCGGCCTCCTCATCTTCGCAGCGCCGGCGCGCGCCGATGATGAGGTCCGCATCCAGGAGGAGCTCTGGGCCCTGACGTTGCCGTTACCGATGTTCGCCTATCTCGTGCGCCCGGTCGGCGACGGCCCCTTCCCGCTCGTGATCATGAACCACGGCGTTTCGCTCAACATGGCTGACCGCAGCTTCTTCCCGCTGGTGGAGTTTCGCGACGCAGCCAAATGGTTCGCGAAGCGCGGCTATCTTGTGATCGCGCCGGTGGGCACCGGATATGGGGCGGCCGCGATCGATATTCCGGAGCGCGGGCTGTATGGGCCATTTTTCTCGAAGATCGGCAAATGTGAGAACCCCAATTTCCCCGATGCCGGCCTCGCGATCGCACAGGTCGATCGCTGGATCATCGACTATCTGACCGCCGAGAAGCGCATCATTCCAAAGGATGTCATCGTCGTCGGCCAATCCGCCGGTGGTTGGGCGTCAATTGCATTATCGAGCATGAACCCACCGGAAGTGAAGGCCATCATCACTTTCGCCGCCGGCCGTGGCGGCCGCGTCGGGGGCAAGCCGAACAACAATTGCGCGCCCGACAAGCTCGTCGAGGCGACGGGGAATTTCGGCCGCACATCGCGGATACCGATGCTGTGGATCTACATCGAAAACGACACGTTTTTCGGCCCTGATCTGTCGAAGCGGATGCATGCGGCCTTTACCGCCGCCGGCGGCAAGGCAGAGTACCATTTGATGCCGCCATTCGGAAGTGAGGGCCATTACTTTATTGGCTCGCCGGACGCGATCCCGATCTGGTCGCCAATCGTGAGTCAGTTTCTCGATGCGCAAAAATGAGCCTGAACTTGGGAGCCGCGACGATGCCCCGTCCTCTTCGTTTTCTTTCCGGCTTTCTGGTCCTCGCTGTCGCTAGCTCCGCGACGAGTCCAGGCCTCGCCGCACGGAAGGCGACGGCGCAAGTCGACAAATCGGCTGAGGTCGCAACGCGAGGCCAGCGCGAAGCCAAGGATGTCACCTATGGCGACTGGCAGAAGGTATGCTTCACGGCCGGCGGCGCGCCCAAGCTCTGCCGAACATCCATCACCGGAATATTTCCAACCGGACAAACGGCAGTACGCGTGGACCTCATCGAGCGCGAGGACTCACCTACGGTGCGCCTGCAACTGTTCATGCCCGTCGGCATGTATCTGCAACAGCCGGCCAAGGTGAGGATCGATCACGGCTCGGCTCGCCGGGTCCCCTATAATTGGTGCGCCACCAATACCTGCATCGCAGCTGATGTTGCCGACCCAGCCATGATCAAGGAGATGGAGTCCGGCAAGACGCTGACGCTGGAGGTCGTCGACGCCAATCTGCTTGCCTTGACGACGTCGATACCGCTCGCGCAATTCGCCACCGTCCACAAGGGCGCGCCGGCCAAAACGCTGGAGCAATATGTCGACGAGTGAGAGGGGCCGAGAAGTCAGGCGGCGGATGCACGCTCGACCGAGGCGATCAGCGATTGCGCCGAGAATGGCTTTGTCAGATATGCAACGCAACCTGATGCCATCGCAGCGGCACGATTTGCCGCACTGTCATTGCCGGTGATGTAGATGACCGGCGCGACAACCCCCTGCCCTGCCAGTCGGAGCCTCAAATCGATGCCCGACTTTCCGCCGAGATTGATGTCGAGCACGATGCAGATCGCCTCGTCGAACTTGCCCTGATCGAGCAAAGCATTCGCTGAGTCGAACAGAGCCGCAACGAACCCGTGCGCACGAAGCAACCTGTTCAGGCTGGTCCGCATCGAAGGGTCGTCATCGACGACGAAAACTGTATCGCGGGACGGCAAGGAGGCGACCTTTCGGTCCGGCGCTATCTGTAGCGCGATGCCCGCATGGCAGCACCGCTCCACGAACTTTCATATTGTCCCTTGGGGCAGTCCAACGCGGCAAACTACTTTCCCAGCGACGGGAACCTAATCGCCCTTCGTATCGAGCATCCCAAGTCGTTCCGCGATCGAAACAAGCTCTGCAAGCGAATGAACTTGCATCTTCTCCATCACCTGATGGCGGTGGGCTTTCACGGTCCGCTCGGTCGTCCCTAGCTCATATGCAATTTGCTTGTTGATCTTGCCGCGGACAATGAGATCAAACACCTGCCGTTCGCGCTGGGTCAGCCTGGCGAGGTGCGCACGAAACGCCTCTAGCCTGCTGCGTTGGCTCCGCATGGCGTCCTGCCGCACCAGCGCACGTTCGATCGCGTCAAGCAGCAATTCTGACGAGACCGGCTTGGTCAGAAAGTCTTCCGCTCCGGCCTTGATGGTCCGCACCGTCGTTGCCGTATCGGCATGTCCGGTCAGGAAGATGATGGGCAGCGTCGAGCCTGACGCGACCAGCCGGCTCTGCAATTCGGGGCCGCTCAGTCCCGGTATCCGCACGTCGAGCAGAATGCATCCCGGCTGATCGTCACCTGGCGCTGCGTCCAGCAGATCCTGCGCCGACGCATAGGTCGCGACATCATAGCCGGCGAGCTTCAACCGGCGTTCGATCGCCGTCCGGAACGATGCGTCGTCATCAACTACGTGGACCAGGCCGGGCACTCTTCACCTCTCGCAAAGTCTAGCAATGACGAATGAAAGACCGAAACGATCGTGCTTCCACACGGCATCCTTTCCGAAGGCAGCAAGGGCTTCTCAATCCGCGCAACGAAATTTTCAGTCTGTCCCTAGGTACATTGGCCCTTGGGACAATGGATGGGAATACCGCGTTAGTCGTAAATCAACTTCAGCGGGAGTGGGATAGCGCGGCGCATTTCCTGCGGCGAGAGTTTCTGTCCGACAGACCAATTCGGCGTTGAGCTGAGGAGTTGGCCTATGTTCGTTCGCATCACCACGGATTCCGCACCCCGCCCCAATTCGCTCCGCGACCTCGGCATGACCAGTTCGTCGACTACGCTGATCAGTCTGAGCGAATTTTCCTATAAGAAAGGTTCTGAAGTTTACGGCGAGAAGGAACCCGCCGATTATGTCTATCAAGTCAAGTCTGGGGCGGTGCGGAGCTACAAGCTGCTGTCGGACGGTCGCAGGCAGATCGGCGCCTTTCATCTCACTGGCGATATCTTTGGCCTGGAGAATGGCAGCGAGCACCGGTTCACGGCCGAGGCGATCGTCGATACCACGGTACGTCTCGTCAAGCGGCAGAGCCTTGAACTGGTCGCTGAAAGTGACACCGTGGTCGCCAGGAACCTGCTCAGCATGACCACCAACAATCTGCAGCATGCGGAAGACCATATGCTGCTGCTCGGGCGCAAGACCTCGCTGGAGCGGGTTGCGGCGTTCCTGCTCGAGATGGACAAGCGGGTGACAGCGGCTGGGGTCATGGCGCTGCCCATGTCGAGGCGCGATATCGCCGACTATCTCGGCCTGACGCTGGAGACCGTCTCACGTGCGTTGTCGCGGTTGCATGAGCTCGGCGTCATCGGCTTTATCGGCAACACACAGCGCCAGATCGTGTTGCTGGACCGGCACCAGCTTGCAAGCCTCGATCTGCCGGCTTGATCTGACGAGAAGCCGCTAATGGACGGTGTGTGCAGCACCATCCAGGATGGTTCGCGCGACGTCCGTCGTCCCGGTGATGATGATCTGCACGCCGATGCAGAGCAGCAGGAATGCCGACAGCTTTGTAACCACGCTGGTGCCTTCCTCGCCGAACACGCGCGCCATGGCGCTCGATTTGCGGTAGGCGTGGTATATTGCCGCGGTTACGGCGATCGCAATTGCCAGCGAAACAATCGACGATTCGAACATCGCGTCCAGACTGTCGGTCCGGCTTATTCCGATGGCGATGGCGGTCGCAATCGTCCCAGGTCCGGTTGTGAGCGGGATCGTCAGCGGGAAGAACGCCATCCGCTTCATGGTCGCAAGATCGGCAGTCGCCTCCGCATGGGGGCCGGCCGCACCGGGCAACGCGTGGAGCATCGACCAGCCGGTTGCGGCAACCACGAGGCCCCCGGCAATCCGGAGCGCCGGTATGGTCACGCCGAAGAAGTTCAGAATCTGGCTGCCGAGAAACAGCGAGACCAACAGAACAGCGAAGGCATATCCGGCAACGCGCAGCGCAAGATCCGCACGCTCTTCCTCAGACAGGCCCCTGGTCCGGTCGAGGAAGATGAAAGCCAGTCCGTAAGGATTGATGATAGCGAATAGCGCGCCAAAGCCGAACAAGAAATCGGCAACCCACCGGGATGTCGCGAAATTGGGCATCTGGCCTCAGATTCCGTTGCGCCGCGAAAGGTTTCCGTACGAGCCTGACAGGCACGATCCGCACATCACGTCAGCTCCGCCCGATGGTCGCTTCGGTCCATGTCCAGCGAAATTGCGTTTCGGAGTGCTCTCATCGTTTTCGGGACAGTCGCATTCACGGCACTTGTTCCTTTCTTCGGATGACGTCGTCCTTGATCAGCCCGACGTGGTCGAGCGTCTTGCGCAAGACCTCGAACAGGATCGCGGCTGACCAGCCGAACAGCAGCACGCCGTTCATCGCGGTCAGCGGCCCGATCAGCCGCCATTCGCGCACCGGCGTGATGTCGCCGTAGCCAAGCGTCGTGTAGTTGACGAAAGCGAAATAGACGAGGTCGCTGTCGGCAGCGGCCACGGCCTGGACGACGGCATAGGTCCATGCCCATACCAGAACTTCCAGCGCGTGCGCGACGTTCAGGACCGCTGCCGTCGCAACCATCACACCCATCAGGTGCAATCTCGGCCGCCCAACCTTTCGAAGACCTGCGCTGCGGGCAATTGCGACGGCGACGAGTGTAACCAGCGCGTGGATGCCGATATTGATCGCACTGATCAGCGCGCCGACCGTCAATTGCAACAGCATAAGGATCGACCAACCTCGCGGGTGCCGAACGATATTCAAGGGGGGCTGCAATCGTCGACGTTGATTTGGGTCAACGATCGGCAATCCCGTCCGGCACCGGCGCGGCCTGCTCGATGCGGATCCAGGCGGCGGCAAGCTCCCAGGCAACCGCCAGGATGATCGGCCCGATGAAGAGCCCGATGATCCCGTGCGCGAGCGTTCCGCCGATCACGCCGATCAGGATCACGAGCGTCGGCGTGGTCAGCCCACGCCCCATGACCAAAGGCTTCAGGATGTTGTCGAGCAGGCCGACGATGACGAAGAAGACCGTCAGCGGCAGTGCCGTGGTGATGTCCTTGTCCGTCCAGACCCAGATGACCACGGGAAGAAGAACGATGGCCGCGCCGATCTGCACGATCGACAACAACAGAACGATGACGGCGAGCAGGCCTGCGCTCGGAATGGCGGCGAGCTTGAAACCGATGCCGGCGAGCAAGGCCTGAATGATCGCAACGCCGATCACGCCCTGCGACACCGCGCGGATGGTTGCGCCGGAGAGCTCTAGAAAATGCTCGCTCTGTTCCGGCACGATCCGGTACAGGAAACTGCGAATCGCGCCGGCAAGCTGCGGCCCGTAGGGAAAAAGGAGCCCGGCGACCAGCACTGATAGCAGGAACTGAAGCGTGCCGATGCCGGCGCTGCCGACGAATGACAGCATGAACCCGGCCAACGGCTTCAGATACGGTGTGACCTCCCGCAGCACCGCGCGGATATTGGTGTAGGCCAGATTCCAGAGATCGTAGAGCTGCGGGCCGATCAAGGGCCAGCTCTTGATCCGCTCAGGTGCTTCCCGAAGCGCGAGCTCGCCAGCGCTGATCTGGCTTGCGATGTCCCTGATCCCTTCGACGGCACTCAAGCCTAGCCACGCCGCGGGCCCGATGACGATGCCGAGCATGACCACCGTGAGGATGGCCGCCGCAATACGCGGGCTGCCGCCGAGGAATTTGGCGAGCCAGCTGAAGACCGGATAGAACGCCACCGCGAGCACCGCGCTCCAGGTCAGGATCGGCACGAACGGCTGGATGATCAGGAAGGTCCACACGACCAGCAGCCCGAGCAATCCGAGCCGGATCACGAGCTGGATGACGCCGTCGGTCGTCAGAACTTGTCGAATTGTCTTCACGCGCGGTGCCTGTGTCCTCAGGAGCCCGCCAAGCGTAGCCGCCCCGCTCGCGCAGCCGGCTTGATCCAGATCAAGCAGTTCCGCCGCAGTCACCAGCCTGATCGCCGGATGCAGACGACAGTCGTCGTCTCCGCCTCATAAACGCAGCGAGACACCGATGACTGATGCCGCGAGCTACTCGCACAGGGACACGTTGCGCGACGGCACGCCCGTCGAGATCCGAGCGCTCCGCCCCGAGGATGCGGTCGAGATGCTCGCCGCGCTGGGCCAGACCAGCGCGCAGTCGCGGCGGCGTCGCTTCTTCATCCCGAAGCAGCATTTTTCGGACAGGGAGCGCGACTTCTTCATGGAGATCGATTTCGAGCATCATGTCGCGCTGGTCGCCTGCGTGGACGATGCGGGCATCGTCGGCGGCGGCCGCTACATCGTCACAGAGCCTGGCCGCGCCGAAATGGCCTTCATGGTGATCGACGCCTGGCAAGGGCGCGGCATCGGCGGCCTGCTACTGCGCCACCTGATCGCGCTGGCGCGCGACGCCAAGCTGAGCGAATTGATGGCCGAGGTGCTCCTCGAGAACGCCGCCATGCGCCGCGTCTTCGATAGATTCGGATTCGTGCGCGTAAAGGGCCAGGATCCCGATGCCCTCCACCTGGAATTGAAGCTGAGCTAAACGGATCAAACTCCAGTCAATTCAGCCAATTAGACAGAATTATTGACGCTGAAATTGAAGGGGTGACCTGTCAACCTTTGCAACTCCCGCAGCGCGCCTGCCTCGCAGAGCCTCGCGAGGACACGCTCCCAGGCTGGAATGCGAGGCCCCCGGGTACCGGGCACGGCCGGCCGATGCCCCCTCTCCGAGGACACGGCGGCGATCTGCCCCCCCCACCCGTGAAGCCTTCACGCGGTGGATTTTGTATTTCTGTTCGTTAAGATGCCCCCAGGGTTAGCCACTCACAGCTTGCTCCGGAGTGCATGGATGCAGAACTTTGTAACCGGATGCGTTGTGGTCGCTGTGGGTTTTATGGTCTTGCTTGCCTTCTCCCAAAAGCACCATCAATGCTGGAATGGGCACGTGCTGCAAGACTTGCACGAGCATGTGCTCACTCGTCAGCCTTGCGGATCCCTCAGTAGCTCCTCCATGTAGGAGTCCGCCGCTCTCTTCCACTCCCGCGACGCGCAGTAGCGCCCGCGCATTTTGAGCCGCCAGTAATCGCGAATTTTGACTCTCGCCGGCGCTGCGCCTGGATCGCGGAATGCCACGCGTCAAACGCCGCCGCGACTCCGAACGGAGCAACCAGCGGCTTGCCATCAGGCCAGGAAAACCACCCGTTCTCCCAAGTGACGAGCCCGTCTTCGTGAACCCTGCCATTCACGAGGGGTTCATACCTGCTGAAGCACGCTTCGCCTTATGGAGGTTTTCAGATGATCATTATCGGCCTCGCCGCATCGCTACTCGCAGGTCAGGCTTTGCCGACCATGGACTTTCAGCCGCCTATGCAGCAGGTCCAGTACGGCGTCCCCAGGCACCCGCCCCCTTGTGGGGACGGTTGGGATATCAGTGCTCGGGATGGCTGGTGCTATCCGAACGGATACCTTCCGCCTCAGGAACAGGCTGCGAGGCAGTGGCAGTATCGACGTGGATACGGTTACGGCGGCCGATATCCCGTTCCTTGCGGCAACGGTGCTGACATCGATATCCGAGATGGGCAATGCTACCCGACCGGGACAGTACCGCCTCAATTTCAACAGGGCCGGCAGGGGTACTACGGCGACGATTACTACGATCGCCGCCCCCGGCGCTATTATCGCTATTATTAAGGAAGCCGCCGCCTGAACCGGCGGGCCTTGGTCGTCTCGGCGCAATCAGCCGCTGCTGGTCGCGCTTGCGGTGAGTTCGACGACGGCGCCTCATTGGTCACGCTCCGCAAGCATGCTGCTCGAGAGTGACCTGGGCATAGGTCGCGACAAATGCTCGAATTGCAGAAAACGTTCGCGAACACGCGAGTACCGAGCAATCGACTGATTTTGCTGGATTAGCGCACTTTTTCTTACCTAGCGTTCTGCACAGGGATCCGGAACACGGGGACAAACGGATCTCTGCCGATCGCGAATCCCTGCCCGGGGTTAACCGCTCGGCCGAGGACGAAACTCACTATCCGGAGCTCACGTCTCACGTACCGAATTACCCCGCATGTCGCGGCGCCAAGCGCCCGGGCTTAGACCGACCAAAGTGGAAAATACCCGCGTAAAATGGCTTTGATTGGCAAAACCGACCGACATTGCGATCTCGGCGAGCGACAGGTCCCGAACGGTCATCAACTGCTTCGCAGCGCTGACGCGTTGGCGAAGCAGCCACTGATGTGGCGGCAGCCCGACGGACGCTCGAAACGAGCGAGAAAAATGGCCAACCGACAGGCCCAACTCCGCCGCGATCTCCTCCAACGCGAACTTCCCGCTGAGATCCGACTCGAGCTTTTCGCAAGCGCGCCTCACCTGCCATGGGGCAAGACCACTGGGCACGAGTTCGGCGTTGCGCAGGCCACCATACGCCTGAGCGACGTGCGCAGTGAGCGCAAGCATCATGTGGTCTACGAAAAGCTGGTTGGCTTCAGCGGGCCGGCGCAATCCCTGGAGAAGTGCCGCGCCGATGTGATGCACGACTTCGTCGCGAAAGCCGGTGCCGAACTGGCAATCGAGCTGCCCGACACGCCGCACGCCGAACTGCCCTGCAATGCCGTTAAGGGCCGAAGCAGGAACGTAGAAATGAACAGAATGGAACGGCTTGTCGATCACAAAGCGCGGATCGTTCTTCAGGTCATAGAGGTAAGTCGCGCCTGCCCGGATATTGGGCTTGGTCACGCACTTGCCATGCTCCCAATATTCGCAATCCGGGTAATCGCGAAGCTTCAAGCTGACGAGGTAGGCGTCTTCCGGATCGACCGCACCGCAAAGGCCCGGAACGGGATTGTCATCCCGCGTTTCCGTCGCAGCGACCTCGACGCCGCGCACGGAACGGGCGATCAGCGACGAGGGCGTGTCCCGAAGGTGCAGAAGCTCCCTGAACTTCTCCCCATGAAAGCCGCTCTGTGCCATATCGGTCGACCATCGCTCCTACAGACCCGCAGATCAGCCTACTGCCACGTCGGCCTCCATTATCGCGGTTGAGGGAGAGCCGTCCAGCGGAACCCATGACACGAATGGTTTACAACGCGATTTCAACGTGTTGCCGCGGCGTCGAGACCTGCCGCCACCAGGATCCTCGCGAGTTGCTTGCGCGCGTAAAAGATCCTGCTTTTCACGGTCGCCTGCGGAATGCCGATGATCTCGCTGACTTCGGCCGTGGAGTTTTCACGATAGTAGTACAGGTCGATGATCTCCCGGTGAGCCGGGGATAGCTCATCGATACACGCCCGCAAAAGTCCCTCTGTTTCCTTGCGGTCCAGAGCAACATCAGGTGTATCCCCGTCATCGATGATCCCAAGAGTCTCGTCTTGATCGATCTTCTCGTGCGTTCGTTCTCGCCGCGAGTTGATGGCCTTGAATCGGGCGATCGAGAGCAGCCATGTGGAAACGCGCGCGCGACCTTCGAACATGTTTGCGGAGCGCCACACATCGAGGAACACCTGGTTGACGAGATCGTCGACGATCGCGGGATTCCGGACGAGACACCGAATGAATTGGGACACTCTCTTGCGGTGGCGGGCGAAGATGATGTGCATGGCCGCCTTGTCGCCCTCGGCGACGTTCTTCAGCAGCATCTCGTCGGAAACGTCGGCCTCCTGGCGGACCGCATAGACCAGCCTCTCGCGGCTCTTGGCATCGAATGGCCCGTCCGATGATTGCAAAACAGGATCATTGCACCTGGTTGCGGACGCGACTGAGCCCGTTTGGGCGCAGCCGGATAAGGGAGCGCTTCGCCGAGGTCGATGAAATGATGGGGTACGCACCCGCGCTCGTTGTCGTTCCCTGATAACAGACATCGTCCCCTCCGTTCTCTTGACGAGATTGCGATGAGGATGGGTCGCATGAAGCCTCTTCGGCTATCCTACGAGGGGCGTCCGCTTCTAGTCTTCTGGTCTAGGGTCTATTACCCGCTCGGCGGGCCAAGGGGAGCTCGAAGCCGTAGCTCCGGTCAGGTCTCTCCGTCGGGCACACGCTTGTGAAACGCTCACGACGGCTCTGGGTCGCAGGTGACGACTTTGCCCAAACGCACGATCGCCTCAAGGCGCAGAGCAGAATCAGACAAAACACGCGGGTTTTGGGAAAGACGACGGTATTGCATAGCCTTAAGAGCCGTAAGAACCCGGGTGAGACCGCGAAGCTGAGGGCCGAAAGCCCCGGCCAGGAAACGGCGACAAACCGCGGAGCAGGAAGCGATCAAGAGGCCAAGCCATGCTTGATATTACCGCCAGCTCTCATGCTCCACCTGACCCGCCTTGCCATCTCATGACCATCAACGCCGACATCACCGACCGTCCGCTTGTGCTGATCGTGGACGACGACGAAGAGATTCGCTTCGCGCTGCGCGAGTTGCTGCTGTCGGTTGGACTCGACGCGTGCTGCTTCGGCTCGACCCAGGAACTGTTGCACGCCGATCTGCCGGAGCGACCGGGTTGCCTGATCCTCGACGTCCGCATGCCCGGCGCCAGCGGCCTGGATCTGCAGCAGCATCTTGCCGCAAACGGCAACGCGCGGCCGATCGTTTTCCTCACCGGTCACGGCGATATCGCCATGACGGTGCAAGCGATGAAGGCAGGAGCGGTGGATTTCCTGACCAAGCCAGTCAGGGATCAGGCGTTGCTCGACGCGGTCACCGCAGCGATCGAAAAAGACCTGGCGCAAAGGGCATCGGCCGAACGTGTCCGCCAACATGTCGATCGCTACGTGACATTGACTCCGCGCGAACGTGAAGTGCTGCGTGAAGTGGTCAGGGGTCGTCTCAACAAGCAGATCGCGTTCGATCTCGGCATCAGCGAAATCACGGTCAAGCTGCACCGCGGCAATGCGACGCGGAAACTCCAGGCCGGATCGGTCGGCCAGTTGGTCAGGATCTGGGAATCATTGCCCCCGGAAATTCGAGGGAAGCCATCGGCCTACACCAAAGAATAGGTACAACCCAGGACGCAATGGGCGGATGGTCGAAGGGCCATGCCAGCGAAAACCGCTCGTCCGCCCAAAGCACCCATCGTCGCTGTCATAGATGACGACGAGGCCGTGCGAGAGGCGCTTTCGGATCTCCTCTTGGTGCTGGGACTCGCATGCCGGACATTCGATCGAGCGGAAGCCTTCATGGCCGAATATCAGCCCGATCGGTTCGACTGTCTGATTACCGACGTGAGCATGCCGGGCCGGAGTGGCCTCGAACTCCAGGAGCGACTACGGGAACTTGGCTCGTCGATGCCGGTTATTGTCATCTCTGCTGATACAAATGCGGCCACCCGCGCACGCGCGCTGAGCGGCGGCGCCCTTGCCTGCCTGACGAAGCCGGTCAATGATGATGTTCTGCTTCGCCACCTGGAGTCGGCGCTAAACCGCGCAAGCGGCGTGCGCGACGATCGACGGGACGCACCGTCAGATGACTAATTCTTCCCGACGCGCCGCAGCAAACGGCCACGACCCCGCTTTCGCCGCTCCTTTCGTCGCGGAACTCTCCGATCTGGCATCCGAAAGCATCATCGTCAGCGACGTTCATGGTGTCATCAGGTACTGGAACCCGGCCTCGGAAGCGCTCTACGGATGGCCTGCCCTGGCGATGGTCGGGCAGCATGTCCAGACGATCGGATCGCTCGCCCACGCCGGCACCGACCATTTCAACGCACTGCTGCGCGAAGGCCGGTGGGAGGGTGTGGTCCACCGGCGCGGGCTGACCGGAACTGATATCGTCGCCGCCGTGAGACAAATCGTCAGGCGGGACTCCGCCGGCGACCTTCTCGATATTGTCGAATTCGGTCGTGACGCCGGGTCCCTCACCCGAGCGTCGTATCTGCGCATGGATGCGGAGCTGCAATCGTCCCTCGCTGCATCCTGGGAGCTCGACACGTCGGCCGCGCGCCCCTTGCTCGATGCGATCGCGGAACATCGACGTAGCGGCGTCGCGATCGACTTCGATCAGCATCCGGATTGGGTCGACAGGATGCTGTCCGCAACCCGCATCCTGGCCGTCAACGATCGCGCGGTCCGCATGTTCGGTGCGCATGCCGGCTACGAGCAGATGATCGGAAAATCCATCGACACGTTCTGGCCAGCCGAGAGCCGCTCTGTCCTGGCGACACTGCTCGAAAGTGTCGCCAGCGATCGCACGCGCCTCGAGACACGCAAGATGGTCTTGAGCGGGAGCTTGCGCGAACCCGTCATCAAGGCCTGGCATTCGGCGGAGCCGAAGCCGCCCGACACCGTGTTCGTGACGATCAACGGCGTGACGAATGACGACCGGACCACCTGGGAACTGCAGGCGAGCGAGGATCGATATCGTAGGCTGATCCAGTATCTTCCGACCGCGCTTTGGCAGGTCGATTCGCGTCGCGCAGGTGAGGCTTTCGACCAATTGAAGGCAGCCGGTGTCCACGATATCGCGGCCCATCTCGGGCGCAATCCGGATCTCGTCGAACACGCCAAAGACGTCGTTCGCGTCACCGACGTCAACCGGGACGCCGTCTCGCTGTTTCGCGCCGGCAACCCCGCCGATCTCATCAAGCCCGTCAGGTACATTTTCGCCGCCGCTCCAGGACTGGCTGAACGAGTGATGGTGGCGCACTTCGAAGGCCGCCGGAATTTCATTGCGGAAACCAGGATCCGCGCCTTTGACGGTTCGATCGTCGACGTCCTGTTCACGGTGACATATCCGGTGCCGCCCGAGCAGCTCGACAACACCTTCATCACCATGCAGGACATCAGCGAGCGGTTGAACGCCGAACAGCAGCTTCGCAAGCTGCAGGCCGACTTCTCGCATGCCGGGCGCATCGCGACGCTCGGAGAGCTTGCGACGTCGATCGCCCATGAAATCAATCAGCCGCTTGCGGCCATCGTGACTAACGGCGAGACCAGCTTGAGGTGGCTGGCACGCGAAGATCAGAACACGGAAAAGGTCACGCAACTCACCTCACGAATCGTATCGAACGCGCGCCGCGCCAGCGACATCATTCATCGCATCCGCGACATGGCAGCGAAGCACGAACCGGAGAAGCGCCTGATCGACCTGAACGAGGTGGTCGAGGAAGCGCTCCTGTTCATTCGCCATGACATCGATTCAAAGTCGATCCTCCTTTCAGCGAACTTCGGCGCTGAGCTTCCCAAGGTCATGGGCGACCGGATTCAGTTGCAGCAAGTGATCATCAATTTGCTGGTCAACAGCGTCCAGGCCATCGTGCAGTCGGGCCAACCGACGCGCCGGATCGACACCCGGACGTCGATCGACGACGAAGGTTCGGTGGTCTTCTCCGTTCTCGACAATGGACCGGGCGTTCCCGCCAAGGATTTGGAACACATCTTTGACAGCTTCTTCAGCACCAAGGATACGGGAATCGGCATTGGCCTCGCTATCTGCCAGTCGATCATCACGGCGCATGGCGGTCGTATCACGGGCGTGAACCGTGCGAACGGCGGAGCGCATTTCCACTTCGCGCTCCCGCCGTTGACGGTTGCCGGCCCTGAAACAAGCTCGGTGGCGCCATCCGCACGCGCATGAGCCGAAAATCCGGCACATCACGCGTCATCCTATCCCAAGGTACAGCTGACTCTATCCGCTGAACCAGCCAGACCGAACCGGCAGCACGATACCGCTGCGCGCTGTTTCCCATCATCATGCACGGAACAAGGAGCCTGCCTCGGCGGCCACGTATAGGCCGGCGAAAGCGGAGCACAGGTTGTTCTCGACGCGAGCAATATCCATGAGCAAGCCGATTACCGATCCAGTCAAGGCTCTGCCGGTCGCGGCCAGGACGCGCGAGGCGGACATGCCGACTGCCGAGCGGCTTGCTGCCGATGCGGAGATGGCTCGCGTTCTCCACACGACACCTCTGCACATGGCATTGGACTCTTCCGGTGCAGGGATCGCCCACTGGCAACATGAACCGCTGCACGACGTGGTCGAACCCATGAGCCACCACGTCGTCATGGCTTACAATGGCACGGTCCAGCGCATGGAGCGGCGGACCGGAAGCTCGGTTGCCAAAGGAACGTTCCGTCGCGGCGTCGTGATCATCATTCCGGAAGGATCGAGCTCCCGATGGGACATTCCGAAATCCGTCGATGTCGTTCAGCTCTATCTTCCTCATGCCTCGCTGAAGCGCGTCGCCGACGAAGCCGGGACCTCGTCGACCGATCTCCTCGAGCGAACGGCACACCCCGACCCCGTTACGTCCCGACTGCTGCTGAGTGCAGCCGGCGTGCTGAACGGCAATGGAGCCCTCGATACGCTGTTCAGGCTCCAACTGACAGACCTCCTGGCCACGCGCCTCCTGGCGGCACACACCGGCTCGCCAACGACATTCCAGCCGGTCGTGGGCGGGCTTTCGCCCAAAGTCTTGCTCCGTGCGATCGAACGCTTGCGCTCGGACAGCGAGGCGGACCTCTCCCTCGATGCGCTGGCTTCTGACGCCGGCCTGTCGCGCTTCCATTTCTGCCGTGCCTTCAAGGAGAGCGCCGGTCTTTCACCTCATGCCTGGCTGCGGCAATACCGGCTCGAGCAGGCCATGAACATACTGCGCGACACCGACGCAACCATCGCCTCGGTCGCAGCGGAGCTCGGCTATACCTCGCAAACGGCCTTCGCCGCGGCATTCCGGCGATCGACCGGCGAAACGCCAAGCGATTGGCGACAGCGCGTCCGTTAGCATCAATCGCTCCGCAGGTAACGAAGCCCGTTTCCGAATGCGAGGATAGCGCCATGAGCAACGAGATCTTGAACGATCCTCTGAGGGCTCTGCTGGTTGCGCCTGGCGGTCGCCAGCGCGAGTTGCCGGTCGGTGACCGGCGTCCCGCCGATCTGGAGATGTCGCGCGTCCTCAAGACCGCACCGCTCCAGATGGCTTCCGACCCCTCCAACGGCGCAATCGCGCACTGGAAGCATGGCGCCCTGCACGATGTGGTCGAACCCATGGCCGACCACGTCATCATGGCTTACCCCACCGGGGTCCAACGCCTCGAGCGGCGCATCGGCAGGTCGGTTGCGATTGGCACGGCGCGTTCCGGAGTGGTGACGATCATCCCGGCCGGGACAAGCGCGCGATGGGATATCCCCGGCTCTGTGGACGTCATCCAGCTCTATCTTCCGCCCGCAACCCTCGAACGCGTTTCGCGTGAAGCCAATGCACCCGCTCCCGGCGATCTTCTGGAAAGAACTGCATATCTCGATTCCCTCACTTTCGAACTGCTGATGAGTGCGGCCGACGTGTTGCAAGGCAATGCAGCTTTGGATGCTCTATTCAGACAGCAACTGACGGATCTGATAGCGACGCGTCTCCTGGCAGAGCACTCCGGCACGCCGACTGCGCAGGAGCCAATCGCGGGCGGGCTCTCTCCCCATGCGCTGCGACGTGCCATCGAGCGACTGCGCTCGGACAGCGATGCTGACGTGTCCCTCGCCGCGCTCGCGTCCGATGCCGGGCTGTCGCGCTTCCACTTTTGCCGGGCCTTCAGGGAAAGCACCGGACTGTCGCCTCATGCCTGGCTGCGCCAGAACCAGCTCGAGCGGGCCATGAACATGCTGCGCGACAGCGACGTGGCGATCGCTTCAGTAGCCGAACAGCTTGGCTACGCTTCGCAAACTGCGTTTGCGGCGGCGTTCAAGAAGCTGACCGGCGAAACCCCGAGCGAATGGCGACGACGCACGCGGTAATGACAATCGCTCTGCAGGTGCCGCAATCGCTCTGGCGCAATTGCAGCTCCGGACAGGTAGATGTTCAGGGTCCCCTACGCTCCCAAATACGGAGACAAACGATGGCCTCGAGAACCCTCATCAGCCTTCTTGCATTCGTACCGCGAAGGAGAATTGCCGCAACCACGATCCTGTACGGCCTTTCGCTGGCCGTCCGCTTCACCTCGGCAACCGGCGAACAGATGGAAATTCCGGCTCAGTCCATGCAGAGGGCCATTCCGGTGATGTCGATCATGACCACGGACGACGCTCGGCCCTACGCCGACTGGCTTCCGAACGCAGCTCAGCCGGTGATGTTTCGCAACCGCTGGCTCCCGCTGAAGTCCTCGATGTCGAGTTGCGCTTCCCGGTAAGACCACGCGATTTCGTTCCACCTCTTCGCGTCATCATCGATCGCAAAAGCCTTGCCGCCAACGAGAGGCGGCGGCGGCAACGCGCCTAAGTCCGAGCAACCACAAACCACAGGAGACCACCACATGCGACTCGTCATCATTGGTTCCGGCTTTGCCGGCATGTACGCCGCCCTTTCCGCAGCCCGTTTGCGCGACATCCAGGGCGTCTCGCCCGAGGCTCTCGAAATCGCGCTTGTTGCACCGGAGCCGACCCTGGTGGTCCGCCCCCGGCTCTACGAGCCGAAGCCTGAGACCCTGACGGCACCTCTGCTGGACGTCCTCAACGCGATCGACGTCGACTACGTGCAGGGCAGCGCCGAGACGATCGACAGCAAGACCCGCACCGTGCAGATCGTTGCGGCCAAGGGCGCACGAAAGACGCTTCCCTATGATCGGTTGATCGTCGCCACCGGCAGCCGGTTGTTCCGCCCGAATATTCCCGGCCTCGCCGAGCACGGCTTCAGCGTCGACCAGCTCGACGACGCGATCGCGCTCGACCGGCATCTGCACGCCCTGGCGCATCAGCGGCAATCCGCGGCGCGCGACACGGTCGTTGTGGCCGGCGGCGGTTTCACGGGAATCGAGGTGGCGACCGAGATGCCGTCACGACTCCGCGCGATCCTCGGCAAGGATGCCAAACCCCGTGTCATCATCGTCGAGCGGAACAGTGCGGTCGCTCCCGACATGGGCGCGAGCCCGCGCCCCGTCATCGAGGAGTCCCTCCGCAATCTCGGTGTCGAGACCCGGGTTGGTGTCGGCGTCGCGTCGCTGGATAAGTCCGGCGTCACGCTGTCGAGTGGCGAGCACATCGCGAGTGCGACCGTGATCTGGGCCGCCGGCATGCGCGCCGCGCCGTTGACCGCGCAGATTCCGGCCGAGCGGGACAATTTCGGCCGGCTGCTGGTCGACCGCGATCTGCGCGTGCTGTCGGTGCCTGGCGTGTTCGCCACAGGTGACGCCGCCAGGGCTGCGTGCGACGGAATTGGAAACTACGCCCTGATGTCGTGCCAGCATGCCCTGCGGATGGGTGCCTTTGCCGGCAATAACGCAGCCGCCGAGCTTCTGGGAATTCCGACCAAGCCATACCACCAGGAAGCCTACGCCACCTGTCTCGACCTCGGGGAGGCCGGCGCGATCTTCACGCTTGGGTGGGAGCGAACGCTGAAACTGGTCGGCGCGGAAGCAAAGAAGACCAAGCAGCAGATCAACACCGTCTGGATCTATCCGCCGCCGGCCGAACGCGCTGCGGCACTGGCGGCGGCCGATCCCGAGCACGTCGGCGAACTTTAGCCGTGTCAATCGATCGGGCCGCGAACCTCAGAGCGCGGCCCGTCGTCTTCCGTAAATCTGGAGCCAGACCGATGAAACACGAGACCGTGCGCACAACTGCGTTTGCAATGCCGCTGACCAATCCGGCCTTCCCACCCGGACCCTATCGCTTCGTCAACCGCGAATACTTCATCATCCAATACCGAACGGATCCCGAGGCGCTGCGCCGAATCGTGCCGGCTCCGCTCGAAATCACCGAGCCGGTGGTGAACTACGAATTCATCCGCATGCCCGATTCCACCGGCTTTGGCGACTACACCGAAAGTGGCCAGGTCATTCCGGTGTCCTATCAGGGCCAGACCGGTAGCTTCACGCATCAGATGTTTCTCAACGATCACCCTCCCATCGCGGGCGGACGCGAGCTGTGGGGTTTCCCCAAGAAGCTAGCGCAACCGAAGCTCGCGGTCGAGATCGACACGCTGGTCGGCACGCTGAACTACGGCTCGGTCCGCATCGCAACCGGCACGATGGGCTACAAGCATCGCGCGCTCGACGCCGCGATGGAAGCGAAGAAGCTCACCGCGCCGAACTTCCTGCTCAAGATCATTCCGCATGTCGACGGCGCGCCGCGCATCTGCGAGCTGGTGCGCTACCACCTCGAGGACATCACCGTGAAGGGCGCATGGACCGGGCCGGCTGCGCTCGACTTGTATTCGCATGCGCTTGCTCCGGTCGCCGAGCTGCCGGTCCTCCAGGTGCTGTCGGCCAAGCATGTCGTCGCCGACCTGACGCTCGGGCTAGGCACCGTGGTCCACGACTATCTCGCGTCAAGCGCGACCACGCGCCGCCACGGCCACGCAGAGAGCCTGGCCGATGCGAGCACTGGCTGATCGAACGTCATCCATGCCATCGGGAGTCATCAAAATGCTGAACATGATGCGCGAGCAGAGCAACCCTGTGGCGCAGTCGAACAAATCACTGCCTTATGATGTCGTTGCTCTCGTGCTGCAAGGCGGCGGCGCACTCGGCGCCTATCAGGCCGGCGTCTATGAGGGCCTGCACGAGGCCGGCATCCGGCCGAACTGGCTGGCCGGCATTTCGATCGGCGCGCTCAACGCCGCCATCATCGCGGGCTCACCCGAGGCCGAGCGCGTCGCGCGGCTGCGCGAGTTCTGGGAAACCATCTGTGCTTTCTCGATCGAGTGGCCGGCCGGCGAAGGACTGGCCAATGCCCTGCCCTTTGCGTTCGACATTCGCTCGATCCGCAACGCGCTGGCTGCGACGCGGGCGTTGGTGCAGGGCCAGCCGGGATTCTTCAGGCCGCGCTTCCCCTCGCCGCTTTGGTCGCCGTTCTCCGGCGACGCAGCGACCAGCTTCTACGACACAGCGCCGCTGCAACAAACGCTGGAGCGGCTAGTCGACTTCGATCGACTGAATTCGGGCGAGGTCCGCGTCAGCGTCGGCGCGGTCAATGTCCGCACGGGCAATTTGACCTATTTCGACACCGCCGAGCGCCGGCTGGGACCGAAACATTTCATGGCGTCGGGCGCGCTGCCTCCGGGTTTCCCCTCCGTCGAAATCGAAGGCGAGCACTATTGGGACGGCGGCGTAGTCTCCAACACCCCCCTTTCCCGTGTGCTGTCCGGCGAGCCGTGCGACACGCTGACGTTCCAGATCGACCTCTGGTCGGCCAAGGGACGCGTTCCCTACGACATGATGGAGGTGTCGAGTCGGCAGAAGGACATCCAGTATTCCAGCCGTACCCGCAACGTCACCGATCAGGCGCTGCGGATGCAGACGATGCGTCAGGCGCTGCAGCGGACGATCGAGAAGTTGCCGGAATCCGCAATGCGTGATCCCGAGATGTGCGCCATCGCCGAGATGGCACGCCAGCGCGCCTACAACATCGTTCATCTGATCTATCAGACCAAGAGCCACGAGGGCCATTCGCGAGACTACGAATTCGGCCTGAGCGCGATGCGCGCCCACTGGCAGAGCGGCCTCGACGACATCCGCCGCACCCTCGCCGACCCGAATCGCCTGGACCCGCCCGACCCGGAGCTCGGCATCGTCACCCATGACGTCCATCGCCGCGACTAGGCTGCTCCAGCTCGTCGCCTAACTGCCCTTGATCAGGTCATTCGGAGAATGCCATGTCGAACGCCTATTACGTTGCAGATCCCACGGCGAAGTTGAAGCTGCGTCCGTCGCGACAGGCGATCAGGCGAGCGGCGATCGCCTTCCCTGCGGCGCTCGGCGTCGCTGCCGCAGCCCATTTCGGCCATTACTATTTCACGACCGGCCGCTATCTGGAAACGACTGACGACGCCTACGTCAAAGCAGATTCCACGATCATCGCGCCGAAAGTATCGGGCTACATCGCGGAAGTGCTGGTCACGGACAATGAGTCGGTGACGGCCGGCCAGCTGCTGGCAAGGATCGACGACCGCGACTTCAGGACAGCCCTCAGCCAGGCCAAGGCCGACGTCGCTGCCGCGGAATCCGCGGTGAAGAATCTCGACGCGCAAATCGCGCTGCAGCAGCCGTTGATTCAACAGCAGGCCGCTGCGGTGGAGGCCACCGAGGCGAACCTGAAGTTCGCCAAGGAAGAGAGAGCCCGCTACGACGATCTCATGAAGTCGGGCTCCGGCACCATCCAGCGCGCCCAGCAGACCGACGCGGCGCTGCGGGCGCAGACCGCGCAGCTGCAGCAAGGTAAAGCTGGATTGATCGCCGCCAACCAGAAGGTCGAGGTGCTTGCGACCCAGCGCGCGCAGGCCGTCGCACAGCGTGATCGCGCCCGTGCGGTCGAGCAGCAGGCAGCGCTGAACCTGTCCTATACCCGGATCACAGCCCCGGTCGATGGAACGATCGGTGCCCGCTCGCTCCGGGTCGGCCAATATGTCCAGGCCGGCACGCAATTGATGGCCGTGGTGCCGCTCGATGCGGTTTATGTGGTCGCCAATTTCAAGGAAACACAGCTCACCCACGTGCGTAGCGGCCAGCCCGTCGAGCTATACGTCGATAGTTTCGAATCGACCGTGCTGAAGGGTCATGTCGACAGCCTGTCCCCCGCGAGTGGCCTGGAATTCGCGCTGTTGCCGCCGGATAACGCAACCGGCAATTTCACCAAGATCGTCCAGCGCGTGCCGGTGAAGATCGTACTCGACGGCCATGGCCTGAAAGGCCTGTTGCGTCCGGGCATGTCGGCCGTGCCGACGATCGACACGAAGTCGACGGTGGTCGCCGAGCGCGCAGCCGGGAAGCAGCTCGCCTCGCGCGACGGCAAGCCCCGCAGCTGAGCAACCGCGCGCCGCTCAGTCGCACGTGACGAGGAACAACCATGACCACGTTGAACACCACCCTCGACGACGTTCCGGCCAGCGAGCCAGAAGCTGCAACGCCTGCCGTCTCCGCCAAGACCTGGCTTGCCGTGATCGGCGCCACGCTCGGCGCCTTCATGGCGGTTCTCAATATCCAGATCGTCAATGCCTCGCTGGCCGATATCCAGGGCGGGATCGGTGCGGGCATCGATGATGGCGGCTGGATCTCGACCTCCTATCTGATTGCCGAGATCGTGGTGATTCCACTCTCCGGCTGGCTCGCCCAGGTGTTCTCGATCCGCATCTACCTGCTGACCAACGCCCTCCTGTTCCTGGTGTTCTCGGCGGCCTGCGCCTTGGCCCAGGACCTGCCGCAGATGATCGTGCTGCGCGCCGTGCAAGGGTTCACGGGCGGCGTCCTGATCCCGATGGCGTTCACGCTGATCATCACCTTGCTTCCCAAGGCGAAGCAACCGATCGGGCTCGCGATGTTCGCGATCTCAGCCACGTTCGCGCCCGCGATTGGTCCGACCATCGGCGGCTATCTCACCGAGAATCTTGGCTGGCAATACATCTTCTACGTCAACACCGTGCCGGGCGCGATCATGATCGCGATGCTCTATGTCTCGCTCGAACCCGGCCCGATGAAGCTGTCGCTGCTGCGCGAAGGCGACTGGCTCGGCATCATCACGATGGCGATCGGCCTGTCGGCGCTGCAGACCGTGCTGGAGGAAGGCAACAAGGATGACTGGTTCGGCTCGCCGTTCATCGTTCATTTCGCAATTGTCGCCGCTATCGCTCTGCCGCTGTTCGTCGTGATCGAATTGCTGACGAAGAAGCCGTTGCTCAATCTCCGCATCCTGTTCCGTCGCAATTTCGGCTTCGGCGTGCTCGCGAACTTTCTGCTCGGCGTCGCGCTGTATGGCTCCGTCTACGTCCTGCCGGTCTATCTGTCCCGCATCCAGGGATACAATTCCGAGCAGATCGGCATGGTGCTGGCGTGGACCGGATTTCCCCAGCTCCTGTTGATTCCGCTGGTGCCGCAGCTGCTGAAGCGCCTTGATCCGCGCATCGTGATCGGCGTCGGCTTTGCACTGTTCGCGGGGTCCAACTTCATGAACATCTTCATGACCAACGATTATGCGGCGGACCAGCTGCTATGGCCGAACGTCATCCGCGCCTTTGGTCAGGCCCTGGTCTTCGCCCCGCTCTCGGCCGTCGCGACGTCGGGCGTCGAGGCGGAGAACGCCGGATCGGCATCGGCCTTGTTCAACATGATGCGCAATCTCGGCGGCGCCATCGGCATTGCCGCGCTTCAGACGCTTCTGACCAAGCGCGAGCAGTATCATTCCAACATCCTGACGCAATCCGTCTCGATGTTCGAGAACGCGACCCGCACGCGGCTCGAGCAGCTCACGCAATATTTCATCAATCACGGCGTGATCGACCGCGTCGATGCGGCTCATCGGGCCTATGTCGCGATCGGCAAGATCATCCAGAAGCAGGCATTCATCCTGGGCTTCAGCGACACCTTCTATCTGCTCGGCGCCTCGCAGATCGTCGCCCTCGCAGCAGCGCTCATGCTCACGAAACCCGGCCATATCGAAGCCGGCGGCGGCCACTGACCGACCAAGACGACAACCACCTCCAAGCACTGAAAGGACGTCAAATGTTGAAAAGCAAAGTCGCAATCGTTACCGGATCGACCAGCGGAATCGGGCTCGGTATCGCCCGGCAGCTCGCCAGGCTTCGCGCCAACATTGTGTTGAACGGCTTCGGCGACGCAAGTGAGATCGAGGCGATCCGCGGCGGGATCGAGCGCGAGCACGGGGTGCGCGTCGTCTACGACGGCGCCGATATGTCGAAGGGCGACGCCGTACGCCGGTTGATCGCCACGACGGTCGAGACATTCGGGCGCCTCGATATCCTCGTGAACAATGCCGGCATCCAGTTCACCGCACCCGTAGAAGAGTTTCCGCCCGCCAACTGGCACGCGATCCTGGACATCAATCTGTCGGCCGCATTCCACGGCATCGCGGCGGCGGTCCCCGAGATGAAGAAGCAGGGCTGGGGGCGAATCGTCAACATCGCCTCCGCGCACGGCCTGGTCGGATCGACCCACAAGGCAGCCTACGTGGCGGCCAAGCACGGCTTGATCGGCCTGACCAAGGTGGTTGGCCTGGAGACGGCCGGCACCGGCGTGACCTGCAACGCAGTCTGTCCTGGATGGGTACGGACGCCCTTGGTCGAAAAGCAGATCAGCGACATCGCTGCGCAGAAGAACATCAGCCAGATGGATGCCGCAAAGGCACTGCTGGGCGAGAAACAGCCGTCCTCGGAGTTCGTCTCCCCGGAGCAGCTTGGAGGCACAGTGGCCTTCCTATGTTCCGCTGCGGCAGACCAGATTACGGGCACCGCGATTTCGGTCGACGGCGGCTGGACCGCGCAATAGCTGAAGCAGCAGTCGAAGAACAGGAACGGAAGCCATCATGGACACAGAACGCAAAGTTGCAATCATCACCGGCGCCTCGCGGGGTATCGGAGAGGCGTTGGTCGAGGCATATCGCGACAGAAACTACCGTGTGGTTGCGAACGCCCGCTCGATCAAGCCGTCGCCGGATCCGGATATTCTCGCAGTATCCGGCGACATCGGCGACCCGACGACGGCAGAGCAAATTGTTTTGCAGGCACTCGATCGGTTCGGTCGCATCGACACGCTTGTGAACAATGCCGGCATCTTCATCGGAAAGCCGTTCATTGAGTATACCGACGACGACTATTCCAGGATGCTATCGATCAACCTCAGCGGCTTCTTCCACGTGACGCGACGTGCTGCCGCGCAAATGCTAGGGCGCGGGTCCGGGCATATCTTGCAGATCACGAGCAGCCTCGACGAGAACGTCAGTAGCAGCGCGCCGTCGGCACTGGCGGCCCTGACGAAGGGTGGTTTGAATGCGGCGACGAAGTCGCTTGCAATCGAGTACGCAAGCAAGGGAATCCGCGTCAACGCTGTGGCCCCCGGGGCAACCAAGACGTCGATGCACAGGCCCGAGATGTATGATGTCCTCGCGAAGCAGCATCCAATTGGGCGCATGGGCGAGGTCCACGAAATCGTCGAAGCCGTCCTCTATCTTGAAACTGCCGGCTTCGTCACGGGCGAAATCCTGCATGTCGATGGCGGACAAAGCGCTGGCTTCTAGGACGGAGCCGTACGACCCCGGTCACCAGACCTGAGGTCGATGGAGCCGCTGAAGCTCAACTGGAACTGCTGGTCTATGTTCGCTCAAGACAGCCCCATATTAGAACGGCCCGTGGATTTAGCGAATGATGCAGCGAAGCTGTCGCGCCTGGAGGCGCGGCTGCCGCCGTTGCTCAGCGTCATCGCCGGAATGGTCGACTTCACCGGATTCTTCACGCTGGGTCATATCTTCACTGCCCACGTGACCGGCAATATCGTGCTAGCCGCTGCCGTTGTCATCGACGGCGGCTCGTTTCACTGGGCGCAGCTGTTGGCGGTCCCTGTTTTCATGCTGGCCCTGGCGGTCATCTGGATGGTCGCCAAAGCTTCCGGCCGTCGCGGCTCGAACCTGGCGCAGCTGTTGCTTCGCGTTCAATTCCTCATGCTAGCTACGCTGTTGATCTTCAGCGTCATCGCCAAGCCATCTGCCGATCCGGTTGGATTGCGGGCCGGTGCGGCTGCGCTGTTGGCCGTGTCGGCCATGGCCTGCCAATACGCGCTCCTCCGTCTCGCAGTGCCCGGCGCAATCTCGACAGCGGTGATGACCGGCAATCTGGCCAACGCCGTTTTGTCGACTATGGACCTGCTTGCCGTGCACAACCCTCTGCTGCCGCAAGATTCAACGCCGCTCAGTCACTCGCTTCATCGCCTACTCGGTTTCCTCCTGGGGTGCGTCGTTGCCGCAGTAGCGGTTTCGGCGGCAGGTGACTGGGCTTGGTCGCTTCCAGCAGCAGTAGCCGCAGTTGCAACCGCGGTGCGTTAGCGATTGTCAACGCTGGCACGCCGCGGGCCGTTGCTTCGGGAGTTCACTACGCGCCAACGTGAACAGATCTTATGCGTCCGCCGGCTACTCAAGATTTATGGGGTCACGTCCGAGCTAGCGCGCCGGATGCCGGGTGGCCCCTCAAAATTCCAAGTGGCAGCGAATCTATTTGTAGCTTGCAACCGTAGCCACTCACTCCAAGCGTGGCGCGCAGGGGAAATTCTTCTGATATTGCAATATCTTGGCCACGAGGGGCGGTGAACAGTGGAGAACAATATACTGGCGGAAGGGGTGGGATTCGAACCCACGGTACCCTTGCGGGCACGCCGGTTTTCAAGACCGGTGCCTTAAACCACTCGGCCACCCTTCCAAACCTGGCTGTCGCTTATCGCAGGCCGTTCGGGAAGGCAACGCGAAGTTTGGCCTTGGCGGCGCGATCGAGATTCGGGCGCCATCAGGAGCCCTGTTTCGGAAGGAGGGTGTCATCGCGACCGATCCGTAGTTGCTTCGCCGCCAAAAGGAACCGCCTCTCCGTTGACCGGGATCAATGGGCTTCCGTCGGTCGTCGCTAGCGTGGCCCTACGCCTTCGAGGGAGGATCAATATGAGGCTGAAGCGAATTCTTTGGGCCCTGGTGCTTTTGGTTGGATTTGCGACGCCCGCGCTGGCGCAGCCGTTTCCACGTCCCGTCCTGCAGTTTGCCGGGCAAGTGATTTTCGGACCCACGCTTATCGTCGGGCTGAGGGTGGTCAACTGGAGCGATTACTCGCCCGCGCTCTTTGCAGCTTCGCCAAAGCTGCCACCATGCGGGCTCAATACCTCTGCATCTCGCACCTGGGTCGAGATCTACAACGCCAGAGGCCAGAGGCTCTATGGATTCTGCGGCTTCACAGATCCGTCCCTTCTCTCAGAGTTCTGGTTCTCGATTCCGGAAGCGAGTCGGCCAAGGGCGGTTTACATCGCTCTCATCGACCGGCTGCGGCGCCGAATAGTGGTGTCGAACAAGGTGGCCATTCCATGAACGGAATCTGGTAGAGACCGGATAAGCGGGCCGTCGTCTTTCAAAGCGATCCATTTCTCCTTGGCAACGGACAAAAAAAGCGCGGCGCCCCATGAGAGCCCCGCGCCAAATCCGTCCGTTACGATGTCGGCTCAGTAGCCGCAATGGCCGCAAGCCGGCTGCACCGGAGCATAATAGGAATAACCCGGCGAGACCATCTCGACGCGCTGGCGTGTGGCGTATTGCGGCGGGATGCGCTCGTACTGCACACCCGGCGGCGCCACCATCACGGTCTGCGGAACCATCACGGTGCGGTACTGCGCGGGCGTGCGGTGCGCCACGGTCGCCCCCGGCGATACCATCACGGTCTCATCGACGGTGCGGTATTGCGGCGCGACGTATTGCTGCTGATAGCAGGTCGTGCACGGCTGCGGCGGCGCGTAGCAATTATAGCAGCCGGCAGAAGCCGCTGATGTCATCGAAAACGCGGCGACGACTGTAGAGAAGACAACAGCAAGACTACGAGACATTATGTGGCGCCCCAATTGCCCGAAATGGATTTGCGAAGGTGGCCGCATTATACGCCGCAAAACTCATCTCTGCCGAAGTTCGTTGGGGCATCCTTAATGCGAACGGCCGGCTATCGCCGGCCGTTCAGAACTTGTTGACCATGCGTGAGCGCAAGAGTTGCGATCACACCCACGGAAGATGCGCCTATTTGCGGCGCTTCACTTCGCGCACGGCGCCGCGCGCAGCACTGGTGGTGAGCGCGGCATAAGCCTGCAGCGCAGTCGAGACGTTGCGCTTGCGCGCAGCCGGCTGCCAGGCGGCATCGCCCTTCGCCTCTTCGGCCGCGCGGCGGCTGGCGAGCTCCTCGTCGGAGATCTCGAGGTTGATGCTGCGGTTCGGGATGTCGATGGCGATGCGATCACCGGTGCGTACCAGCGCGATGTTGCCGCCTTCGGCCGCTTCCGGCGAAAGATGACCGATCGACAGGCCCGACGAACCGCCGGAGAAACGCCCGTCGGTGACGAGTGCGCAAGCCTTTCCGAGGCCCATCGATTTCAGATAGCTGGTCGGATACAGCATCTCCTGCATGCCGGGGCCGCCGCGCGGGCCTTCGTAGATGATCACGACGATCTCGCCGGCGACGACCTTGCCGCCCAAAATGCCTTCGACGGCCGCGTCCTGGCTCTCGAACACGCGCGCGGGGCCGGAGAATTTCAGGATCGAAGAATCGACGCCCGCGGTCTTCACGATGCAGCCGTCCTGCGCGAGGTTGCCGTAGAGCACGGCGAGACCGCCATCCTTGCTGAAGGCGTGCTCGATGCTGCGCACGACACCCTTCTCGCGGTCGGCATCGAGCTCGTCGTAGCGGCGGTCCTGGCTGAAGGCGACCTGGGTGGGGATGCCGCCGGGCGAGGCGCGATAGAAGGTCCGCACCGCTTCGCTCTTGGAGCGCTTGATATCCCAGCGCTCGAGCGCCTCGTTCATGGTCGGCGCGTGCACGGTCGTAACAGAGGTGTCGATCAGGCCGGCGCGGTCGAGCTCGCCCAAAATGCCCAAAATGCCGCCGGCGCGATGCACGTCCTCGACATGCACGTCGGCGACCGAGGGCGCAACCTTGCAGAGCACGGGCACGCGGCGCGACAGGCGGTCGATGTCCTGCATGGTGAATTTCACCTCGCCCTCGTGGGCTGCGGCGAGCAGATGCAGCACGGTGTTGGTCGACCCGCCCATCGCGATGTCGAGCGTCATGGCGTTCTCGAACGCCTTGAAGTTCGCGATGTTGCGCGGGAGCACGGATGCATCGTCCTGCTCGTAGTAGCGGCGCACGAGATCGACGATGGTGTGGCCGGCCTCGACGAACAGGCGCTTGCGGTCGGCGTGAGTCGCGACAACAGTGCCGTTGCCGGGCAGCGCCAAGCCAAGCGCCTCGGTGAGACAGTTCATCGAGTTGGCGGTGAACATGCCCGAGCAGGAGCCGCAGGTCGGGCACGCCGAGCGCTCGATCACCTTGACGTCATCGTCGCTGACCTTGGAATCGGCCGCGGCGACCATGGCGTCGATGAGGTCGACGGCCTTGGTCTTGCCCTGCAGCTTGACCTTGCCGGCCTCCATCGGGCCGCCCGAGACGAACACGGCGGGGATGTTGAGACGCAGCGCGGCCATCAGCATGCCGGGCGTGATCTTGTCGCAATTGGAGATGCAGACGAGGCCGTCGGCGCAATGGGCGTTGGCCATGTACTCGACGCTGTCGGCGATCAGCTCGCGCGACGGCAGGCTGTAGAGCATGCCGTCATGACCCATGGCGATGCCGTCGTCGACCGCGATGGTGTTGAATTCCTTGGCGACGCCGCCGGCCTGCTCAATCTCACGGGCGACCAGCTGGCCGAGGTCCTTGAGGTGGACGTGGCCGGGCACGAACTGGGTGAAGGAGTTGACGACCGCGATGATCGGCTTGCCGAAATCGCCGTCCTTCATGCCCGTCGCGCGCCAAAGGCCGCGGGCGCCCGCCATGTTGCGGCCGTGGGTGGTGGTGCGGGAGCGATAGGCTGGCATGGCGGTTTCCGTCCTCGGGGTTGACCGGCCGGGCGGAAAATTTGGAGCCGCCTCAGGCCTTTCCGGCCGGATAGCGCACGGGGTGGTCAGGCGCAACGGGAACTTGCCCCTGACACCCCCGGATTGGCCCGGTGCAGGCCTCCCCTGCTCCCGACGCGCCCCTATTGCAGGGTCGGATCGAGCTTATCGCGCAGCCAATCGCCGATCACGGAGACCGCCAGCGTCGTGACCACGATCGTCGTGGCCGGCGCCAGCATGATCCAGGGCGCCCGGGTCAAATACTCGCGGCCGTAGCCGACCATGTTGCCGAGGCTGGTCATCGGCGGCTGCACGCCCAGGCCGAGGAAGGACAGGCCCGACTCCATCAAGATCACCTCTGGGAAAACAAGCGTCGTCGAGACGATCAGGGTCGAGGCGATGTTCGGCAGGATGTGCCTGAGATAGATCCGCGAAGGCCGCGCCCCCAATTGTCGGACGGCAGCGGCGTACCCTTGCGCATTGGCGGAGATGGCAAGGCCCCGCGCAATGCGGGCGTAGCGCTCCCAGCCGAACAGGCCCATCAGGCCGATCAGGAGCGGCAGGGAGTTGCCAAAGAAGGCGAGCACGGCGAGTGCCATGATCAGGAACGGCATGCTGGCCTGGAAATCGGACAGCATCAGCACGAGCTGCTCGACCAAACCGCGGAAATGCGCGGCGAGGAAGCCGAGCGTGGTTCCTGCAACGGCCGAGATCGCGGTCGCGCCGAATGCGATCAGCAGCGAGATGCGGATCGAGACGAGCAGGCGCGACAGCACGTCGCGGCCGAGCTCGTCGGTGCCGAGCCAATGCGCGACATTGCCCGGGGCAGCCAGGCGATTGCGCAGATCGAACTGCGTGTAGCCATAGGGCGTGAACTTCTCGGCGAAGGCCGCGATGACGAGCATCGCGACGATCCAGGTGATTGCGAGCGTAACCGAGATCGGGATCGCCGGCAGGCTGATGCGCCTGCTGACAGCGGTGTCCTTCAGCGTTGCCTCGGTCATGCATGCGCTCCTTTGGCGCGCAAGCGCGGATCGAGGAAGCCGTAAAGGAAGTCGACGACGAGGTTCGACGTCACCATGGTCAGTGCAACCAGCAGCAAGATGCACTGCACGACCGCGAGATCGCGGTTGGCGACGGCGACGACAAGCAGCCGCCCTACCCCCGGCCAGGCAAACACGCTCTCGACCACGACCGCACCCGCAATCAGCGAGCCGATCATAAAGCCAAGAATGGTCACGGTCGGGATCGCCGCGTTTGGCAGCGCATGCGAGGTCACGACCTTGCGCCACGGCACGCCCTTGGCCGACGCCGTGCGGATATAGGGCTGGCCGAGCACTTCCAGCATCGCGCTGCGGGTGAAACGTGCGAGCACCGCGGCCCCGCCAAGGCTGAGTGTCGCGATCGGGAGGATAGCGTGACGCCAGCTGTCCTGTCCGCCTGACGGCAGCCAGCCGAGTTGCACGGCGAAGATCAGCACCAGCAGCAGCGCAAGGACAAAACTCGGCACGGTGAAGCCGGCAACCGCCGTCATCATCACGGCGCGATCGATGGCCGAACCGCGATGCAGCGCGGCATAGATTCCGGCAGGAATGCCAAGCGCGACCTTGAACACAAAGGCCGGCAGCGTCAGCGCCAGCGTCGCCGGAATTCGCTCCAGCACGAGCTCCATCGCGGGCCTTCCGTCGCGCATGGAGCGGCCGAGCTCGCCCTTGGCGATGGCGCCGAAGTAATCGAGGTACTGAAACCAGATGGGGTCATCGAGGCCCCAGGCCTTGCGGAAGGCGGCGAGGACTTCCGGCGGCGCTTCGGGGCCCAGGATCATCAGCGCGGGATCGCCCGAGAGACGCAGCACGACGAAGGCGAAGGTGACGACGAGCACGATCGTAAGCGCCGCGCGTCCGATTCGAATGGCGAAATAGCGTCCCATCACGCGGCATCCCGCGTTTGGGCGCCCGTGACGAGATGGCAGGCCACCTGCCTGTCGCCGCCGACCGCGGAAAGTGGCGGCACCTCGCTCGCGCAGCGCGCGATGGCGCGCGGGCAGCGTGGGTGGAAGGCGCAGCCTTGCGGGCGTGCCGCCGGGTTCGGCGGATCGCCTGAGAGCATGATGCGACCCGCGCTGCGGCGACCGGGCGCGGGTGACGCTGAGACCAGCGCTTGCGTGTACGGGTGTTCTGGGCGCGCAAAGAGATCGTCGGCGCTGCCGATCTCGACGATGCGGCCGAGATACATCACGGCGACGACATTGCTGATCTGCCTGACGACGCGCAGATCGTGGCTGATGAACAGCAGCGTCAGCCCAAGCTGCGCCTGGAGATCGCAGAGCAGATTTACCACCTGGGCCTGGATCGAGACGTCGAGCGCGCTGACCGGCTCGTCGCAGACCAGGAAATCCGGCTTCGTCGCCAACGCCCGCGCCAACACGATGCGCTGGCGCTGGCCGCCGGAGAGCGCTCCGGGATAACGCGCGCCATGGGCAGGCGTCAGCTCGACCGCCCGGAACAATTCACGGACCCGCTCTTCGCGCTCGTCCGGTGTGCCGATGCCGTGAATATCCAGGGGCTCGCGAATTTGGGTCGCGACCGGCAGGCGTCGGTCCAGCGCGCCCAGCGGATCCTGAAAAATCATCTGCATGCGGGCGCGTTGCGCGCGCCACGCTGGCGTTCCGAGCGCCGCCATCGGCTTGCCCTCGAACCTCACTTCGCCGCGATCGGGCGGCTCAAGGCCCAGCACGATGCGTCCCGTCGTGGACTTGCCCGAGCCGGACTCGCCGACGAGGCCGAGTGTTTCGCCCTTGGGAATCGTCAGCGATATGCCGTCAACGGCGTGCACGGCGGTGCTGCGTCCGAACATCCCGGAACGCATCGCATAGCTGCGTGAGATCGAGGACACCTCGACGAGCGGCGGGTTCATTCGGCGGCGATCCCGAGCAGCGCGCGGCGCGAGGCCTCGGCGCGGATGCAGGCAACGGTGCGGTCGTCGGCGATCGGCGCAAGAGTCGGCGCGGCAAGGCCGCACGGTTCAGTTGCGAGCGCACAGCGTGGCGCGAAGGCACATCCGCCGGGCATGTGCGCCGGATCGGGCACCGCGCCGGGAATGGCGGTTAGGCGACGGTGCGGCCCGTCGAGCGGCGGCAGCGCCCCGATCAGGCCCTGCGCATAGGGATGGACGGGGTCGGCGAAGAGCTGGTTGGCGGGCGCCTGCTCGACGATGCGGCCGGCATACATCACGGCAACGCGGTCGCAGTTTTCGGCGACGACGCCGAGATCGTGGCTGATCAAAACCATCGCCATGTTCATCTCCCGGCGGATGGTGGAGAGCAGTTCGAGGATCTGCGCCTGGATGGTGGCATCGAGCGCGGTGGTCGGCTCGTCCGCGATCAGCAGGTCAGGATTTCCGGCAAGCGCCATCGCGATCATGATGCGCTGGACCTGGCCGCCGGAGAATTCGTGCGGATAGGCGGAGAGCCGCCGCGCCGCGTCGGGAATGCCGACGAGGTTGAGCAGCCGCAGCGCTTCCGCCTTCACGGCCTCACCGGAGAGATCGCGATGCAGCGCCAAGGCTTCGCAAAGCTGCTTGCGAATGGTCAGCACCGGATTGAGGGCGCTCGCCGGATCCTGGAAGATCATGGCGATCCTCCCGCCCCTGACCTTGTCGAGCTCGGAGGCCGGCGCGAGAAGCAGCTCGCGTCCGTCGAGCCGGACGGAGCCCGAGACATCAGCATGTCGCGGCAGGAGCCCAAGCGCGGCAAGCCACGTGACTGATTTGCCCGAGCCGGACTCGCCGACGAGGCCGAGAGCTTCGCCCTTGCCAAGCGCGAGATCGACGCCCCGCAGGACCGGCACGCCGCCAAAGGCAACGCTCAAGCCCTGGATGCTGATGAGCGGCGTCACCGCCCTACGCCTCGAAATTGCCGGCGCGGAAATCCATCGCGAACGCCGGGGCCGCCTTCCATTTGATCGATTTCGGCTTGGCCGTGAAGGTCGCGTTCTGGTGCAGCACCGTGTAGGCGGGGTCCTCGCGCTCGGCGATCTCCAGCATCCGGTGGAAAGCTTTCTTGCGTGCCGCGCGGTCGGTCGAGGTCTCCAGGAACTCGGAGAGCTTGTTCAGCTCGGCGTTGGTCCATTCGCCGATCTGCTGCTGCTGGCCGTTCGGACCATGCTGGGCAACCAGCGACGACACCGGATCGTTGAAGGCCGCCGAGTTCGACCAGTCGCGCACCGCACGCGTCGGCGCGCGTTCCATGATCTGCGACCAGTTCTCCTTGGTCTCAATCTCAACGTTGAGACCAACCGACTTCCACATCTCGACCAGCACCTGCGCGGTCGCGACCTGATTGGTGTAGTAATTGTTGAGCAGGCGGTACGGGATCGGATCGCCTTTGTAGTTCGCCTGCCTCAACAGATCCTGCGCGAGCTTGGGATCATAGGCAGGCACGTCCCAATCGGCGTTGAACATGTCGCCATAGAACTCCCACTGCAGGCCCTTCGGCACGCGGGTGCGGCCGGCCCACAGACTGTCGACGATGGCCTGCCGGTCGATGGCGTGGGTGAAGGCGCGGCGCACCAGCGGGTTGGCGAGCACGGCGTGGTTCTTGTCGAACACCGTCAGGCGGTGATTGAGGATGGTGCCGCCCTGCACCTCGAACGCGGAATTCTTCTCGATGCCGGCGATCTGGTCCGGCGGGATGTCGCAGGCGAACTGATATTCGCCCGAGAGTAGCCCGTTGATGCGGCTCGCCACTTCAGGGACTTCCAGGAAGCGGATGCGCTTGAGCGGCGGACGGCCGCCCCAATATTCGTCGTGCGCTTCCAGCGTCAGCGACACGTCGGGCTTGAGCTCGACGACCTTGTAGGGACCGGTGGTGACAGGCTTGCGCGCCCAGTCGAGATAGCTTGCGGATTCGTCCCAGGCGCGGCGGTTGGCGATGTCGGAGCCAAAGCGCGACAGCCGGCCCTCGATGGTGACGTCGGGCGTCGCGTTGTAGAAGCGCACTGTGTATTTATCGACGGCGTCGACGCGCACGAGGTCCGGCCAGATGCGGCGCGCAACCGCGGGCACGTCGGGTGGCAATTCCTTGCCGGGCTTCGGCATCGGGATCTTCTCGAACGCCTGAATGGTGCTGCGGCTCTTGGCCTCGGTCTCGCCGAACATGCGCTCGCGGCTGAAGGTGAAGAGAACGTCCTCGGCCGTCAGCTCGTCGCCATTGTGGAATTTCACGCCCTGGCGCAGCTTCACTTCCACAGTCTGGTCGTCGATGCGGCGCCATTCGGTGGCAAGACCGGGCACGGCCTCGAGATTGCCGCGCCAGTTCTTGGAAATCAGGCCTTCCCAGATTGATGAGAAGAACACGCGCTCGCCGACGTTGGACTGCTCGCGCAACACGTCGAGCACGTTGGCGTTGGTCACCTTCTGCACCGCGATCGTCACCGACGGACGGTTGTCGGCCTGCCCAATCGCAAAGCGTGGCAGCAGCAGCGTGCCGGCGGCGGCACCGCCGGACTTAAGGATCGTACGACGGGTAAGCTTGCTCATGGCGGTGACCCTGCCCTCTGATGTCTGTTATTCGGCGAGACCGAGCGCGGCGAGATGCGCCGCACCCTTGCGGACGTCGTCATGGTTGCGCAGTTCGAGGATCAGCCGCGGATTGGAATTCAGCCGGTCGAGCGCACGGAACACGGCCACCCAGGGGATGTTGCCTTCACCCGGCGCCCAGTGGCGGTCGGCAAAACCGTCGGTGTCCTGGAGATGCACATGCGTCAGCATGTCGCCGGCGGTCTCGACGTAATAATCGACGGGCGGCGCACCGGTGGAGATGTGGGCGTAGTTGGCGTGGCCGGTGTCGAGCGAGACACGGACCCTGCTGCTTTCGAGCGCCTTGGCGAGACGGACGCGGTCGCGCGGGTCCTTGTCCTCGATGTTCTCGATGACGATCTCGCAGCCGATGGTCTCGGCGCGCGCGATCACCTCAGCCAGCGTCGCCTTGACGCGCTCGACGATGTTGGCGCGGTTATCAGGATAGAGATCGAGGTTGTTGTGATCCCAGGTGGTGAAGGGCGAATGCATGACCATCTGCGTCGCGCCGAGGAATTCCGCAGCATCAAGGCCTTGCAGCAGCCGCTTGGTCACGGCTTGGCGGATCAGGTGATCGTGGCTGTCGATCTTGAAGCCCCAGAACGGACCGTGGATGCCGAGGCGCCCGCTGTGGCCCGACAGCATCTGCTTGATTTCAGCGGCGGGCGTGCGCCAGTCGCCGTCAAGCAGATCGGCGCGGAAGAAATCCTGAATTTCGAGATCGCGCTGCCGTTCGAGAAGCCAGTCGCGATGAGCGGGGATCGACTTGATGGACAGTGCGGCGCCCAACACCGGCTTCGACATGACTTGCTCCCTTGATCGTCAGCGATGACGGAGAGCAGCGCTAGACCAGTTCAATGACAGGCCGGTGAAATCGAGGTTCCGCAAGCTGCATGAGATGTGGACATCGTGTCGCGCGCTTGCGTGATTTCGTGCAGCGGCAAATGCAGCGTGCGCATGCGCATACATCCGCGTGCTGGATCAAGTGTTTTTCAGTCCGTAGTGATCCGGAATGGAATCCTAACTACAACTCGCGTACATCGCGGGACATCGATCGGCGGCCACTTCCACGGGCATCACCCTCTGATCGCGCACCATGGGGTTGGGGGACCACATGGGGCGGGGGATTGAAGGCTGGGGCAAGGTGACGAGGTCCGGACTCCTAGGCACTCCGGACCTCGGAACTTTCTACTTCGAACGCAATTTCGCGCCGCCGGCTTTATGAGCCGCGCGGCGCGAAGTCGTTTTGACGGTGCCTTGCCGGTCCAGCACTCGGCGCGTTTGCGGATCGATAATCACCGTGCAGTCACCCTGCCCTTGCTTCGCGACCATGATATCGCCGGCGGCGGTACCGAGCGGGATCGGGGTGGATGAGCTGCCGCCCGGCATCTGAACCGTCACGCTCAGTGAATCCGTCCACGCACTCGAGCCCACCGTTGACGGCTCGATTTCAATGACAGACGCGAACGCCCCTTCGGTACGAATGTTCCTGAGCCGAATCGTCGTTCGCTCGTGGGAAGATCAGGTCGCCCTACATCGCATCCTTTAATGTCGGCCGGGCCGTGAACGTCACGCTGGTCTTGCCGACCAGCGCCATGCCTTCAACCTCCGCACCGCCGGCCGAGTAGTCCCCCGAAAAGCCGCAAGTGACTTCCCTGCCTCCGAAGGCGAGAGTCCTTCCGACCGCCTCGGTGTGCTGGTTGACGATCATGTCGCCGCGCCACTTGCCGTTCCGGAAGGTGTAGCTGCCCGTGTAGTAGAAATAGCTGTCGCCACCCATGATGCGCCCGTCGCACAGCACGACCACGCCTCTCGCCTGACCGCGCTTGCCGTCACGCATCTCGATATCGAAGATGTAGAGGCCGTTGACGACCCTGGCCTTCTCGCCCGCTTCCGACCCGTCCCCGGCCGACATCAGATCGTCTCCCCGGCAATGCCGACCCGCCGCGCCCTCAGCTCGGCACGTTTCGCTCGAGGTCCTCGAGCCAGGCCGCGGCGCTGGAATCCGACGGCGCGCGCCAGTCACCACGCGGTGACAGCGAGCCGCCGGCTGAAACTTTTGGCCCGTTTGGCATCGCCGAGCGCTTGAACTGGCTGAAGGCGAAGAACCGTCGCAGGAACACCTCAAGCCAGCGGCGGATCTCCTTAAGATCGTATGCGCGACGTTTATCGGCCGGGAATGCCGGCGGCCATTCGCCCTCGGCGACATCCTTCCACGCCTGGAACGCCATGAAGGCGATCTTGGACGGCCGTAAGCCGAAGCGCAGCGTGTAGAACAGGTTGAAATCCTGCAATTCGTAGGGCCCGACGGAAGCCTCGGTGCTTTGCGGCTTCTCGCCCGGCTTCACGGGAACCAGCTCCGGCGAGATTTCGGCCGAGAGGATTGAAGCCAGGGTTCCGTTCACATCGCGGCTGAACTGCTTCGAAGCAATCACCCAGCGGATCAGATGCTGGATCAGCGTCTTCGGCACGCCGGCGTTGACGTTGTAATGCGCCATCTGGTCGCCGACGCCATAGGTGCACCAGCCCAGCGCGAGTTCGGAGAGGTCGCCGGTGCCGATGACGATGCCGCCATGATGGTTGGCGAGCCGGAACAGATAGTCGGTGCGCAGGCCCGCCTGCACGTTCTCGAAGGTGACGTCGTAGACCTTCTCGCCTTTGCCGAAGGGATGGTCGATGTCCTTCAGCATCTGCGTGGCGGTGGTGCGGATGTCGAGCTCCTGCCAGGTGGTCTGCAACGCCTTCATCAGCGCCAGTGCATTGGTCTTGCTTTCGCTGCCGGTGGCGAAGCCCGGCATGGTGTAGGCCAAAATATTCTCGCGCGGCAGGCCGAGCAGGTCGACGGCCTTGGCGGCGACGATCAGCGCGTGGGTGGAATCGAGGCCGCCCGATACGCCGATCACAACACGCTTGGTGCCGGTGGCGCGCATGCGCTGCACGAGGCCCGCGACCTGGATGTTGTAGGCCTCGTAGCAGTCCTGCTCGAGCAAATGCTCGTCGCTCGGCACGAACGGGAAACGCTCGACCTTGCGCAGGAAGCCGATATCCACGGACGGCGGCTTGAGGGCGAATGTCACTTTCCGGAATAGCGCTTCGCGCTGCCGGCGGTTGTCGTCGAACGTACCCATCAAGGCACGCTCCTGCCTGAGCAGGTCGAGGTCGACGTCGGCCATCGTGATCTGGCCGTCCTGCCTGAAGCGCTCGCCCTCGGCCAGCAGCACGCCATTCTCGTAGATCGAGGTCTGGCCGTCCCAGGCGAGGTCCGTGGTGGATTCCCCGGCGCCTGCGGCGGAATAGACATAGGCCGCAAGGCAGCGCGCCGAGGTCGACTGGCAGAGCAGCGCACGCGAGCGCGCCCGGCCGATCGTGATCGGGCTGCCCGAGAGGTTGATCAGCACGCTGGCGCCGGCCAGTGCCAGTTCGGAGGCCGGCGTCACCGGAACCCACATGTCCTCGCAGATCTCGACGCCGATGGTGAGACCGGGCACGTCCTCGGCCGCAAACAGCAGGTCGGTGCCGAACGGCGCCTGGAGCTTGCCGATGGCAACCGCCTCACCGGCGATGCCGGCGCCCGAGGCGAAATGGCGGCCCTCGTAGAATTCGCGATAGGTCGGCAGATAGATCTTGGGCACGACGCCCAGAATACGGCCGCGGTGAAGGACGACGGCACAATTATAGATGCGATTGCCAAAGCGTAGCGGCGCACCGACGATCAGCACGGTCATCAGGCCCGACGAAGCCTCGACGATCGAGGCGAGCCCGCGCTCGACGGCATCGAGCAGTGGATCCTGCTTGACGAGGTCCTCGATCGCGTAGCCGGACAGGCATAGCTCGGAAAACACGGCGACCGCGACCGACTGCGCGTCGCAGGTTTTTGCCGCCGCGATGATCGCCTTCGTATTGGCGGTGGGATCAGCCACATGGGAGGTGGTGACGCAGGCCGCAACGCGCGCAAAGCCGTGGGCGTAGATCGAGTGGAAGCTCATCGCGCAAAGGACCTTAGATCTTGTCGGACCGGCCGCGGCCGGCTCTCGACTCTATGTAGCCCATCGACCGAGCCCCGTGCAGGCCATCCGTCGTCATGCATAACGGATTTGCAAGCCACGCTGATGTCAGGCGCTGCGCGCCAGCACGCCGGAGAGGTCGTTGCGCAGCCATTCGGCGATCCGGGGCCAGGCATGGGCATGGGTCCGCGCACCCATAAACAGACCGAGATGGTCACTCGGCTCTGAGCGTGCTGCGACGAAAGCCGGCGGCGTGCCGAGGAGCTTCCCCGTGGCAAAGGCCTGCGCGGCCGGCACGACATTGTCATCGAGCCCGGCCAGCATGAATACTGGCGCCTTGACGTCCCTCAGGTCGATCGCACGGCCGAGCGCCGTGAAATGACCCGATGCGATCCGATTCTCGCGGAAGATCCAGTTGACGATCTGAAGATAGTAGGTGCCGGGCAAATTGAGCGTTTCGCTGTTCCAGCGGTCGAAGCGCGCCAGCAGGGCCGCCCCCTCCTCGTCCGAGAGGTCTCGCTGCAATGCCGCCGCGATGTCGTCGGGACCTGGCACCTTCGACCAGACATGCAGCATCTCCTCGCCGCTGACATTGCCGCCGCCGCGCGCAACGAGCTGATCGTAGACCATCTCGGGCGCGTTGCGGGCGAGCTGCGCCAGCCTGGACTCGACCGAGAGGTCGACCGGCGCGCCAACCAGCACCAGCCGCCGTACCTTGGCCGGAAAACGCGCCGCATAGAGTAGCGACAGCCAGCCGCCCTGGCACAGGCCGACCAGATCGACCGGCGCGCCGATCTCGTCGACAGCCACGTTGAGATCGGACAGATAGCTGTCGATCGAGAGGTGGCGCATCTCAGGCGTGGCCGAGCGCCAGTCGGTAAGATAGACCCGATCGATACCGCCCTGTTGCAGCGACTGCACCACGCTGTGACCGGGTGCAAAATCTGCGATCAGGGCCCGGTGCAGCGCATAGGGCGCGCAAATAAGCGCCGGCTGGCCGGATCGCGTCGGCGCGCAATCCCGCAGCCGCATGGTGGCAAGCTCCAATGCTACGGTGCCTGATGTGGTCCAGGGGAGCTCGCTTTCGCCCTGCTCCGTCGGGCTGCGTTCCAACCACCAGAAGCAGGCATCCATCGCGAGCTTTGCTGCCGCAAACGGCCACAGCATGGGGTCATCGGGGCCACGCCCCGCCTCCTCGGGCTGCTGACTGGTCTTCTCCGCCACCATTACCGATTGATCCTCACAAGAACGCCTCCAGGCTGACGACGGAAATACCGAGCTCCCCAAGACTTCGATGGGTCGCCGCGACCGAGCCGTCGAGGTCGATGCCACGGCAGGCGTCCTCGATCACTGCAACTTCGAAGCCAGCCTTGCGGGCATCCTCGGCGGAGAAGCGGACGCAAAAATCGAGCGCAAGGCCGGCAACGAAAACGGTCTTCAGCTCGCGCTCGCGCAAATAGCCCAGCAGGCCGGTCGGCGTCGTCTTGTCATTCTCAAACAGCGCCGAATAGGAATCGATCCCGCGGCGAAAGCCCTTGCGCACCACCAGGCTTGCCCGCGTCAGGTCCAGATCCCGATGGAATTCGGCACCAGTCGTGCCCTGGACGCAATGGGTCGGCCACAGCACCTGGGTGCCATAGTCCAACTCGATGGTCTGGAACGGCTGCTTGCCCGGATGGTTCGGCGCGAAGGAGACGTGATTGCCTGGGTGCCAGTCCTGCGTCAGCACCACATTGGCGAATTTTTGGGCGATCCGGTTGATGGCGGGGACGACCTTCTCGCCGCCGGGAACGGCGAGCGCCCCTCCGGTGCAAAAATCGTTCTGCACGTCGATCACCAGCAGCACGTCGCGGTCGGATATCTTCATCGAGAGGCCCCAATCGCTTCCCAATCGCAAGTCCAATGCCGTCTGACCGGCGCATCGGGCGCCAGCCGCTCTCGCCAATGTCGACCTTCCCGCCCGGCTTCGCAACCACCGTCCTGAATGCAACGCTTTTGGGGGGTCCGTGTTGACTAGCTGTGCCCAAGAGCGGAATCTCTGGTATCCGCGCCATACGGATCGCAGCGACGAAGCAGAGGAGAACGGTTCCTGTGGCCAAAGGCCACGGCAGCCAAAGGACCATGAGTATCGGCAAGACAGGAAACATTCTTCTCGCCGATATCGGCGGCACCAATGCACGTTTCGCGCTGAGCAATGGCGAGCAGATCGGACCGATCGACTATGTGAAGGTCGCCGACCATCCAACGGTCCGCGAGGCCATCGCCGACGTGCTGCGCCGGGCCGACAGCGAAAAGCCGGTTAGGGCCGTTCTGGCTGTAGCGGGCCCCGTTACCAATAACCGCTGCGTCATGACCAACAGCCCCTGGGTCATCGACGGCAACGAGCTCCAGCCGGCGCTCGGCTTCGACAGCGTCCACGTGCTCAACGATTTCGAGGTGGTGGCCTGGTCCCTGCCCGCCCTGCAGCCGGCCGACCTGATTCCGCTCGGCGGGCAGGACGGCATGCCAGGTGAGCCACTGCTGGTGGTCGGACCCGGGACTGGTTTTGGCGTCTCCTGCCTGGTCGAACGCCACGGCTCCCGGCTCGCTGTCGTCACGGAGGCCGGGCATGCCACCTTGCCGGCGGAGAACGAACGCGAGGAACGGGTAATCGCCTCGATGCGCCGGCGCTTCGGCCATGTCTCGATCGAGCGCGGCGCCCTGTCCGGTTCCGGCCTGCAATCCCTCTACGAGGCGATGGCCGAGGTCGATGAAGCCCAGGTGCCGCAACGCGATGCGGCAGCGATCACCAAGTCGGCGCTGGACGGCTCTTGCCTGCTCAGTCGCGCGACGCTGGAGATGTTTTGCGCCATCCTCGGCTCCGTGGCCGGCAATCTTGCGGTGACCTTCGGCGCCAGGGGCGGCGTCTACATTGCCGGCGGAATCGTCCCACGCTTTCCGGAATTCCTCTTGGCTTCAGCTTTCCGTGCGCGTTTCGAAGCCAAGGGGCGCTTCCAGGATTATTTGCGCAACATCCCGACGCGCCTTGTCATGAAGCCCGACGCAAGCTTCGTTGGCCTGAAGATGTTCGCCGATCACAATCTGGCTTGAGGGGCGCCGGCACGGATCGTCTGTCTCCGGCAATTCACAGCTGACTGCGGCCAATCCGCAGTTCCATGCAGGATCGTGCTTGCCCGTTTGCGTCCGATGCGAAACAATCCCGGCGTGTGTGGCGTACGTATCGGGGGCGTGACATGCGTAAGCAGGATGTAGGATTCGACTATCACCGCTATCACCGGCTGCTGACCGAGGCGGATGATGAAACGAAGCGGGTAGCGCTGATCGAGCTGTTGATCGAGGAAAAAGCGAGGGACCGCTTGGCCGCACAGCGTGCCTCGGACCGCGCCGCCATGACGGCCCACACCATTGCGACGGTGCTAAGGGGCGGCCGCAACTAACGCTTGCAAGGCCTGACGCCCGGCGGCGAGGAGTCTGCGATCGATTGCGATTCCGTTAAGTATCCTTGGCAATCCTGTATCAAACTTTCTGCTCTAGAAGTTCCCTCACCTGATGCAATTCAGGATTAAACAGAGGGGGAATGAACATGAGCATGATTTCGCTCGCCGAAATGCCGGCTGCCATCCAGACCCGGTCGAACGATTATTCTTTTAAAGCGATTGTCGTCTTCTGCTGCCTGGGCCTCATTGCCTCGTTCAGCCTGATGGCGCAGGGCGTCGACCTCAGCGCCGGCCTGATGTGATTCACTGACGGACCTTCCGTCACCAAATGGCCGCCCCTTTCGGGCGGCCATTTTCATGGGCGATGCCTCCACTGTCGACGGTGTCAGTGCGGCACTTTGGCGGGCATATCCGGAAACAGCGAGTCGATGATGCTCTTGAGCTGATCGAGCGCTATCGGCTTGCGCAGAATTGGCCGGCGCCGGAGCAAGGACGGCAGCAATTCCGGCCCGTAACCGGTGGCAAACAGAAACGGCTTGCCGCGCCGCTCGATCAGATCGGCGACCGGATCGACATAAACGCCCATCAGATTGATGTCGAGGATCGCGAAATCGTACTGCGCGGTCATCGCAAAAGCGCTCGCATCGCGCACATTGTCCGCTTCCGCGACGACATGGTGGCCAAGCTCTTCCACCATGTCAGCCATCATCATCCGGATCAACGCCTCGTCTTCGACCAGGAAAACGGAGAGTCCGTCCGCCATATCAACCCCGCAAGCCTCGTTGCGAAGCTAAGCATACCCCATTTGCGAAAAGGATTCACGAATTCGTGGCCTTCAAATTCCACCAATGCATGCAATCCGATTCAAGCTCGATCAATCCAAATCTGGTCAATCCAGCCCGCGCTCATGGCTGAGGCGAACCATCTCCTGGATGAACACCTGCTTCTGCTTGTCATCGAGGCTCGAGTACAGCGGCTCGGCCGCATCGGCGACATTGCGCTGGTCGGCGGCGCGGTCGATCAGGAACTGCGCCTCGTTGCGCATCTGCTCGATAATGTCGTCGGGCGGATCGCGCTTGGCCCGCTCCATCCGCAGGTTGAGACGCTCCGCGCCATTGTGCCCGAGATAGTGCATGGCACTGGAGAAGCCGAACCAGTTCTTCTCCTGATCGGGCGTGAGATTCAGCTCGGTCTTGATCCGCTCGATATAGGAATCGCTGTTGGCGACGATCTGGTCGGCGGTCAGTTGCGGCGCGCCGGGCTGGGTCAGGACCGTGACGTCCTTATTGTCCTTGGTGTCCTGGGGAGCGTTCTTGGCTTCCTTGCTCGCCTTGGCCCCCTTGGCGCCTTTTGCTGTCTTGGCGTCCTTGTCCTTGGCCGGGCCCGACTGCTTGGCGTCCTTCGCATCCTTGGAAGCGTCCTTACCAGCATCCTTGCTGGCGTCCTTGGCTGCCGGCGCCTGGCCGTTGTTGTTATTCCCGACGCCGAGCACACCGGTGAATACGCCGACCACGCCGCCGATGGCGCCGCCGAGGACGCCTCCGACAGGACCCGCCGCCTTGTTACCAGCCGCGGCTCCGTCCTGGACGCCCTTGACCAAACCTTGTGCATTCGCAACCGCGGACGCGCCGACAAGCAGTGTCAGCACGGACCCGAGCGCGAGCCATCGTCGCAGGCCAAGCCGCGCAGGCGGCGCCGGGTTGATCATTTGGGTCTCCATCTCGATCTGCTTGCCTTCTCAAGGAAACGGCAGGCCTCCTGCCGGTTGCAACTCTACCGTTTTCGCCGAGCCGAGGTCTAGGTACGGACATCGCTGTCCCCGCTCGAAAGAGCTTTGGCGCGAAGCGGCGATGCAAGCCTATTCGGAACTACGGCGTAATTGCGCACGGGTCATTTGGCGGCTTCGCTCCACGTGTGCATCGCAATAAGAGCTGCCGCAGCTCATGACCGACGACGTGCGCCGTCGCTGCCCCATACACAACGTTAGTTCTAGAGCGCGACGCATTCGGCTTTCTCGACAGACGCAATCAATCATGATCTGATCGCGCTACCAATTTGCCGCGTCCCTCGCGTGAATCTGCCGCTGGGGATGACGAGGCCAAAAAGAAACGTCCAACAACAAAATCAAAAACAAACTTGGGAAATTCAAAGGAAACGACAGAACAATAAAACAAACCAAGGCGAGGAAACGAGATGTCACGCAAGACACTGACGCGACGTCAATTTGTGGCTGCCACTGCAATGTCCTCCACGGCGCTGATCGCAGCGCCCTATGTCCGAGGCGCTTACGCCGCCGGCAAACTCTCGATCGGTTTCTGGGACCACTGGGTGCCCGGCGCCAACGATGCCTCCACCGCACTCGTCAAGGAATGGGGTGAGAAGGAAAAAGTTGAGGTTTCGATTGATTACATCACCAGCAACAACAAGAAGATTGAGCTGACCGCGGCGGCCGAAGCACAGGCCAAGTCGGGTCACGACATTCTTCAGATGCCGAGCTGGTGGCCGCACGCTTATTCCGAAAACCTCGAGCCGCTCAACGACGTCATGGAGCCGCTCATCAAGCAGAATGGCGAGGTCAACGGCACTGTCAAATATCTGGCGCAGTCGGGCGGCAAATGGCTTGCAGTACCGGCAACCCCAGGAAGCCAGATCAAGGGCCCCTGCTCCCGTATCGATCTCATGAAGAAGCACGCGGGCATCGACGTCCAGGAGATGTACCCGGCCGGCGGCCCGCCGAAAGATGACAATTGGACGTTGGAGACATTCCTGAAGGCGGCGGAAGCCTGTCAGAAGGCCGGCTTCCCCTTCGGCATCGGTCTCGGCGAGACCACCGACAGCGTCGATACGGCGGGTGCAATCTTCCAATCGTTTGGCGCCGAGCTCGTCAATGCCAAGGGCGACGTCACCGTCAAGACTGACGCGGTGCGGCAGGCACTCGAATTCTACAAGAAGCTGATCGCCGTGTTGCCAGCCGATGCGCCGTCCTGGGATGACGCCTCCAACAACAAATGGCTGATCTCGGGCCGCGGCGCGATGATCATGAACCCACCGAGCGCCTGGGCCGTTGCCAAGCGCGATGCGCCGCAGGTCGCCGAGCAATGCTGGACTCATGGTTTCCCGTCGGGGCCGAAGGGCCGCTTTGCGCCGTTCCTTCCTTATTTCTGGGGCGTCTGGAGCTTCGGCAAGAACAAGGAGGCGGCCAAGAGCCTGCTCGTCCATCTGTCTTCACCCGCGGCGATTGAAAAGTTCGTCGTGGCGAGCGGCGGATACGATCTCCCGGCCTACGCGAACATGACGAAGCTCAAGACCTGGGCCGAGGAAGGGCCGCCCAAGGGCACGCTGTTCCACTATCCGGATCCCTACCATCGTCAGACCCTGTCGATCGCCGCGTCACCGGCGCCGCCGAAGATCGCCCAGCAGATCTATTTCCAGGCCACGCTGACCAAGATGGCGTTGCGCTTCGCGCAGGGTGAGAAGATGGAAACCGCGCTCGCCTGGGCCGAGGACGAGTGCGAGGGTTTTATGCGGACCTGAGCCGGGTGTGTGCCAAGGCGGTTCGTGCCTCCGGGCATGAGCCGCCAAGGCGCGCTCGCACTCCGTCCGCATGACAAAGGAGTCGACCGGTCGCCGGCTTCCTCCTTCATCTTCCGTCAGAAAGCTCATTCCATGGCCGATGTCGTCGTTCAGCAAGGTCGCCTCGTCCGCAACGCGCGCCCGCGAAAAGCTTCGGGTCTGCGCAACATGCTGGGCCGGAAATCGACCGTGGCGTTCTTCCTGACGCTGCCACTGATCCTTCTGATCGCGTTGCTCGTGCTCTACCCCGCCTTCTTCTCGCTATATCTGGCGACGCTGAACAAGGCGATGACCAAATTCGTTGGGCTGGGCAATTTCACCTTCCTGTTCAAACGCGAGACGTTCTGGATGGTGGTGAAGCAGTCTTGCATCTTTGCGGTCACCGCCGTGGTCTTCAAGGCACTGATCGGCTTCATCGTCGCGCATTTCGTTCACAACATTCCCGGCAAGAAGCAGCGCAAATGGCGCGGCATGCTGCTGGTGCCCTGGGTGATTCCGCCGGCGATGAGCACGCTGGCCTGGCTGTGGCTGTTCGATCCGTCCTATAGCGCCTTTAACTACACGCTCTCCTTCTTCGGCGTCGGCCCGATCCCCTGGCTCGGTGAGACCTTCTGGGCACGCTTCTCCGTCATCCTTGTCAACGTCTGGTACGGCGCGCCGTTCTTCCTGATCATGTACCTGGCCGCGCTCAAATCGGTTCCCGACCAGCTCTATGAGGCGGCGGCGATCGACGGCGCCAATTGGTGGCAGAAGATCTGGTACATCACGCTGCCGATGATGCGCAACATCATCGCGATCACCACGCTGTTCTCGCTGATCGTGACCTTCGCCAATTTCGACATCGTGCGCATCCTGACCTCGGGCGGACCGCTGGACACGACGCATCTGTTCGCCACCTGGGCATTCCAGGTCGGCATCCAGAGCAGCGACATTCCGCTCGGCGCCTGCGTCTCGCTGTTCATGGTGCCGATCCTCGCCGTCGCGGCGATCTTCATCCTGCGCGACGTCTCCAAACGCGGGAATGAAGCCTGATGAGTACGCTCGTAATCGACAAGGCTGGACCGACCCGCAAACTCGGCAGCATGAGCCGGGATCGCGCCTGGGCATTGCGCTGGTCCTATTTCTTCCTGGTGTTGTTTGCGATCTTCTTCCTGACGCCGCCAGTTTACATGCTGATCACCTCGCTCAAGAGCAGCGCAGAGATCTCGGCGGCAACCAACCCGTGGTGGGTGTTTCACCCAACGCTCTCGAACTATGTCGAGCTGCTGACCTCGAACCAGTTTTTGCGATTCTTCTGGAATTCGTCGATCATCTCGATCGTGGTCGTGATCGTGACGATGCTGATCAGCATCCCCGCGGCGTTCGCTCTGGCGCGGATGAAATTCTGGGGATCGGCGACGCTCGCGACCGGCGTGTTCCTGACTTATCTGATCCCGGACAGCCTGCTGTTCATTCCGCTGTTCAAGATGCTGGCGATGATCCAGGACTTCACCGGCATCACGCTCCTGAACCGCTGGTATGTGCTGGTGTTCATCTATCCGACGCTGACGGTGCCGTTCTGCACCTGGATCATGATCGGCTATTTCGCCTCGATCCCGAAGGAGCTCGACGAGGCCGCGATCATCGACGGCGCCTCCTGGCTCCAGACGCTGCTGCGCATCTTCATTCCGGTGGCACTGCCCGGGCTGATCGCGGCGACCATCTTCGCGTTCACGGTGTCCTGGGCCCAGTTCCTCTATCCCCTGGTGTTCACGACATCGGTCGACCAGCTCGTGCTGCCGGTCGGCATCACCACCACGCTGATCAAGGGCGACGTCTTCAACTGGGGGCAGATCATGACCGGCGCGCTGCTCGGCGCGGCCCCGCCGCTGATCATCTACGCCTTCCTGATGGACTACTACATTGCTGGCCTGACTGCCGGCGCGACAAAGGGTTGAATGCTCATGGCCGACGTTTCCTTGCGTAAGGTGATCAAGCGCTACGATGATGTCGAAGCCGTCCGTGGTATCGACCTTGATATCGCCGACCATGAGTTCATCGTGCTGGTCGGTCCCTCCGGCTGCGGCAAATCGACTACGCTGCGCATGATCGCGGGGCTCGAGGACATCAGCGACGGCGACATCATGATCGGCGGCGACGTCGTCAACGACGTGCCGCCCAAGGATCGCGACATCGCCATGGTGTTCCAGAACTACGCGCTCTACCCGCACATGACGGTTGCCGAGAACATGTCGTTCGGCCTGCGGCTGAAGCACTATCCCAAGGCCGAGATCAAGGCGCGGGTGACCGAAGCCGCACGCTTGCTCGACATCACCGACCTGATCGACCGTAAGCCGAAGCAGCTCTCGGGCGGCCAGCGCCAGCGCGTCGCCATGGGGCGCGCCATCGTGCGCAATCCAAAGGTCTTCCTGTTCGACGAACCGCTGTCCAACCTCGACGCGAAACTTCGCGTGCAGATGCGCATCGAGATCAAGAAGGTGCACCAGAAGGTGCGCACCACGACCGTCTACGTCACCCACGACCAGGTCGAGGCGATGACGCTGGCCGATCGTGTGGTGGTGATGAACAAGGGACGGATCGAGCAGATCGGCACGCCAAACGAGCTCTACCACAAGCCGGCGACGCGTTTTGTTGCAGGCTTCATCGGCTCGCCCGCGATGAATTTCATCCCCTGTCGGCTGGAGGATGCCGGCGGCACGCTCCAGATCCGCCTCACCGACCGCATCGCCTTTGCATTGCCATCGGCGCGCGCCGCGCGCTACAACGCGCTGCCGCGCACCGACAAGCTGCTGCTTGGCATCCGCCCCGAGCATCTCACCGAGTCGCATGCGCATCTAGGGTCGGGAGTCGAGAGCTTCGACACCGTGCTCGACGTCACCGAGCCGATGGGAATGGAGACGCTGGTTTATTTCGGGCTCGACGGCACGCCGGTCTGCGGCCGTGTCGACCCCAATGCCGGCGCCAAGGACGGGGCTCCCATGCGTTTGGCGATGGACCTCAACAACATGCACCTGCTAAACGAGGAGACCGGCGCCGTGCTGTGACGCCGGTCTAAGAAACTTGGAGCAGGCGGGGAGCGATGGCGACCAACAAGAAGAAGATTTTCGTTACACAAACTTTGTCGCAAGGGGCGCGCGCCCTCCTCACCCAGCGAGACGATATCGAACTCGTCGAGTTTGCGAACCTGATCTCCGCCAAGGATTTTGAGGCTCTGCTGAAGAGTCACGCGCCGGTCCACGGCGTGGCGCTCGGCGCCACCGCGTTCGGCGAGACCGAACTCGAGGCGGCCCGCGACATGAAAGTCGTGACCCGGATCGGCGTCGGCTACGACGCCGTCGATGTACCCGCGCTCTCCCGCCGCAAGGTGCCGCTGATGGTCGCGGGTAGCGCGAACTCGCCCTCGGTGGCCGAGCAGGCGCTGTTCATGATGCTGACGCTGGCCAAGCGCGCCAATGAGATGCATGCCTGCGTCAAGGACGGCCAATGGGCCAACCGGCTCGGCATGCTGCCGTTCGATCTCTACGGCAAGACCGTGCTGATCATCGGCTTCGGCCGCATCGGCAGCCGCACCGCCAAGCGCTGTCAGGCGATGGAAATGAAGGTGCAGGTCTACGACCCCTATAAGCCTGCCGCCGACATCAAGACCGCCGGCTGCGAGCCGGTCACTGATCTCGACGCGGCGCTGCCGAACGCCGACTTCGTCACCATCCACTGCCCGAAGACACCTGAGACCGTCGGCCTGTTCGATGCTGACAGGATCGGCCGGATGAAGCCAAGGTCCTATCTGATCAATACCGCCCGCGGCGGCATCGTGAAGGAGGCCGCGCTGTACGATGCCCTCGTCTCCGGCAAGGTTGCAGGCGCCGGCATCGACGTGTTCGAGGTCGAGCCGCCGCCGGTCAGCAATGCGCTGTTCGCGCTGCCCAACGTGATTATGGCCCCGCACGTCGCCGGCGTGACTGTCGAGGCGGTCCAGCGCATGAGCGAGCAGACCGCGCGCAACATCTTGAGTGTGATCGACGGCGATCCGATCAGGCAGAACATCATCAATCAGGACGTGCTCGGCTGAGGCAAATCCCGGGGGCGGGCCACCATTCTACCCGCCTTCGGATGGCCAGAATGCGTCCCATTTTGGTGCAGATCGGGCCCCAACTCAGCCTTAATCAAACCCGCGTAATGTATCCGGCCGCGGCGGCAGTGGGACAGACTTGCCGGCCGCGTCGAGCTGGAGGATGGACCCTTGTCAGAGATCGACCCGACCGACCAAGCGCTGGCGACCATCGCCAGCATTTTCGAGCACCCCGAGCCGACCTTCGTTGTCCGGGACACCGAGACGGAGGCGGCCGTCGCTGATGAGCATCCTGCCGTAGCCGAACATTCTACCATGGACGCGCACGAGCATCCCGTGGTCGAGGAGCAGCCGCTGGTGCCGCAGCACCCGGCCGACGCCGACGGCTATAGCAAAGTCGGTCCCGGACCGATGGTGGCGATCCGCCTGAAATGGACGGTCCATCGCGGCGACGACGGCCAGTATTACGTGCACGAGACCATCGGCGAGCAGTCTGCTCCCGTGGTCAGTGGCCCAATGACCAGCGAGGCCGCCGTGCATTTCGTCGACGAACACGAGGACGAGGCCAACAGGCGCTTCGAGCTGCTGCGCAGCGAGATAGCCGGCCGCAGCTCGCTCGCCGATTACGAGCGCAAGGGCGAAGCGTAATTCCTTTGCCCTATCACTCCGTACACCTCTCCCTGACGGGGAGAGGTGTAGACCAAGCCTCTACTTCCTTCCCAAAAAGTCCTTCTTCACCAGCTCGACGCCTGCGTGCCGCAACAGGTCGTACGCGGTCGTGACGTGAAAGAAGAACTGCGGGACGCTGTTGGTGAGCAGCAGCGTCCGCCCGGTAAAGGGCAGCTCGGTCCCGTTCTTCAGCTTGAAGAAGACCTTCAGCTCCGCCGCCGCATCGATTTCGGCACGCGGAAGACTTTCAATGAACTCGATTGAGGTGGCGATCCGAGCCTGAAGCCCGGCCATGTCGTGCTCCAGCGGCGGCAGCGCAACCGGCTCGCACCGCGCCAGCAGGGCCGGCGCCACTGTGGCGTGGCGGCAGGCCTCGCCGACCTGCTGCGCCAGATCGTACATGTTCGGCGCCATGCGCATGCCGAGCAGGACCGCCGGATTGAACTTGCGGGTCTCGGCATAGGCAACGCCCTTGTCGAGCAGCACGGACAGATTGCGCAGGTAAGGCACGAAGAGGCCGACAGAGGCCTCGTACATCGAGATCGTCACTTCACAATTCCCTTCAATTCCGCCTCGCCAGCGGCCGGCAACTGGTCTAAATCCAACTCAGAAGAGCTGCACAATGACAGCTCGGGCTTGGGTGGAAAAGAGATGACCGTTCGAATCTTGGCGGCTTTGGCCGTCGCACTGCTGATGAACCTTTCGGCTCACGCGCAGCAGGCGTCGCCCTCTCGCCTCGACGAGATCATCAAGCGCGGCACCTTGCGCGTCGGCATGACCGGCGACTACAAGCCCTTCACCTATCTGGACAAGGCAAGACAGCAGTTCTCCGGCTTCGACGTCGACATGGCGCAGGCGCTGGGCAAGGCGCTCGGCGTCAAGGTCGAGTTCGTGCCGACGGCCTGGCCGAAGCTGATGAAGGATTTCGAGGCGGACCAGTTCGACATCGCGATGGGAGGCGTCTCCGTGACGCTCGATCGCCAGAAGAAGGGCTACTTCTCGATCCCGATCATGCGCGAGGAGAAGACACCGATCGCGCGCTGCGCCGACGTCGGCAAGTACCAGTCCATTGCCGACATCGACAAGAAAGGCATCCGCGTCATCGTCAATCCCGGCGGCACCAATGAGCGTTTCGCGCGCGCCAACATCAAGGATGCCGACATCACCGTCTTCCCCGACAACACCGAGATCTTCCACGAGATCGCCAAGGGTAACGCTGACCTGATGATGACGGACGCCTCCGAGACCCGCTACCAGCAGAAGCAGAACTCAGGCGTGCTCTGCGCAGTGCATCCGGACAAGCCGTTCGACTTCTCGGAGAAGGCCTACTGGCTCCAGCGCGACATGGCGCTGAAAGCCTTCGTCGACCAATGGCTGCACATCTCCATGGAGGATGGCAGCTACAAGAAGATCTACGCCGCCTGGTTCGACTAGCATGCGGCTGGTGATCGTGTCGGCGACGGCGCTCGCGCTGGCGGGAGCCGGCAGCGCATTCGGGCAGACGCCTTTCACGCCGGCGATGGGCCCCGCCTGCAAGGACCAATCCAAGGAAGGGTTCGGGCTGTGGACCTGCCCAGGTCCGGCCGGCTACGTCGTGCGCTTCGCCGACGAGGGCAACATCGTCTCGCTGACGATTGCGCCGAGGCGCGCGATCGAGAAGGTGCAGGGGCCGACGGCGCAATGGCGCGGTGCCGGCAAAGCCTTTGGCGACAAGGTGCAGTGGATCATGCGCGCCGGCGTCCCCAGGGCCGCGGTGATCCGGACCTGGAGCCGGGTCGGTGACGACGAGCGCGAAATCCAGGAGCTCTCGGTGTTTGCAATCAATGGCGAGAAGGCCTGCCTCGTTGGAGCGGTCGAAATCCACACCGGCAAGGCCAACGCGACGGCCCTCGCCCGTGCCGAGCAGGCCGCGGATTCGCGCTGCCCGGAGAAGTAGCTGGACCACCCGTCCAACTCTGGACCGAGTCCGGCGTTATTGAACCGGGGACCACCGGCAGACGACTCATACGGAGACAGTGATCTAGATCACTTTTCGCAGATGAACCGGGGCGTAAGCGTCGGTGCGGGGATCAGCTTTTCGGGAGATGGAAATGAGGAAGCTGTTGGCCACGGCCGCATTCCTTTTGGTGAGCACCGCAGCGCAGGCGCAGTACACGTTCGAGTATGGCGGGCGCACCATCCGCATCGATCCGGACCGCGGCACGGTGCAGATCCCCGGCGTCTATGACAACACCGGCCAGGGCAAAGCCAAGAAAGCCAAGAAGAACGACACCAAGCAGGACCAGCAGGCGCCGCAGCAGGCCAAGGTCGATCCGCAACCGCCGCCCGCGCCGGCCCCACCTCCCGTTGCCGCGCCTCCGGCGGCAGAACAGGCTCCCGCGGCGCCCGCCCCGGCAGCGGCCGCAGCACCACCGCCAGCGCCGCCACCGCCAGCTGCTCCGCCTGGGGCGACGACCGCCAGCACGGCTCCGCCCGACGATATGGTGCCGCCGCCACAACCGGCTCCGAGTGCAGCCCCAACGGTCGCCGCGGTGCCGCCCGCACCACCTCCACCGCCGGCTCCGACCGTAGCGGCTGCACCGCCAGCGCCGCCTCCACCACCTGCGCCAGCGCCTGCCCCGGCGCCTGTTCAGGCTGCGGCCGTCGCACCGCCGCCTCCCGCAGCCGCACCCGCGCGCGATCTCAATTCACCGCTCGGCGTCTGGCTCACCGAGGAGAAGGAAGGCAAGGTCCGCATCGAGCAGTGCGGCAATAATTTGTGCGGCTATTCGGTCGACAGCAAATCGAACCAGAATGGCGAGCAAGTTCTGATCAACATGAAGCCTGGCAAGGACCTGAAATGGTCAGGCCGCATCCTCGATCCCAACAGCGGCTCCACCTACGATTCGACGATCTCGCTAAAGGGAGGCGACCGCCTGCGCGTGCAGGGCTGCGCCTTTGGCGGCATGTTCTGCGGCGGTCAAACCTGGACGCGCGTGAACTAGACCTCGCTCGACAATTTCGAGAAAGACAAGGGGCCCGTGATCCGGGCCCCTTTGCTTTTGCCCGCGATGTCACTCCGATGTGCGTCACCTCACAGAGAACCTGACGCGCGTGACAGCCCTCACATCGCCGGTTCCGTGCCCGTGACACGATCCCCGCATGGTCAATCACAAGGGGCGTGTCATGAACGGATTTCGCAAGGGTCTCTTCGCCACCATTATCGCCATCGCCTTCCCGCTCGCGCAGGCCGATGCCGCGGGCTCGACCTTCGACGGGACATGGAATGTCCGCATCTCGTCGTCGAGCGAAACCTGCGGCAACGGCGCCACTGTCGCGATCGGCATCAGCAACGGCCAGATCGCCTCGAGCAGCACGGCAGTGACGGCGTCAGGGCGCGTCGCCGATGCCGGCAGCATCAACGTCTCCTTGAGCACCGGCATCAAGCACGCGGTCGGCTCCGGCCGGCTCAGCGGCACGTCAGGCTCCGGCACATGGCGCGGGGCCATGTGCTCGGGCACGTGGACGGCGGAGCGGATGTAAGCGGAGCGCTCTAGCCCAGCGCCGCGCCGTATTCGGCGTCGGTGACCGGCTCGAGCCATGTCGAATAGACGCCGTCGAGCGCTTCCTGCATGGCGATATGGCACATGCTGTTACCAGGCGAGGCGCCGTGCCAGTGCACTTCACCTGGCGGGATCCAGACGGTGTCGCCAGGACGGATTTCCTTGACCGGGCCGCCCTTGGTCTGGACGCGGCCGACACCGGAAATCACGTAGAGCGTCTGCCCAAGCGGATGGTGGTGCCAGTTGGTGCGGGCGCCCGGCTCGAACGAGACGCGCGAGACGTTCAGCCGTGCCGGCGCGGGCGCCATGTTGATGGGATCCTGCAACACGGTGCCGGTAAAATTTTCCTTGGGCGCGCGACGGGTCGGCCGCGTGCCTGCTAGCGTGATGTCCATGGTGTCCTCGTTTCCTGTTACTTCTTGCTGGCGGCGTAGCGTGCCTTGGTTTCGGCGTTCATGGGATAAAGGCCCGGCAGCACCGCACCGTTGTTCACCTCGTTGACGATCCAGGCTTCCATCCGCTCCTGCTCGACGCCCTCGGCAAGGACGTGCTCGAGCATTGCCGCCGGGATCAGCACGCAGCCGTCCTGATCGGCGACCACGATGTCGTTCGGGAATACGGCGACGCCGCCGCAGCCGATCGGCTCGCCCCAGCCGACGAAGGTGAGGCCGGCCACGGACGGCGGCGCGGCATAGCCGTCGCACCACACCGGCAGATTGGTCCCGAGCACCCCCTCGACGTCACGCACGACGCCGTCGGTGACGAGCGCGGTGACGCCGCGCTTCATCATGCGCGCGCAGAGGATGTCGCCGAAGATGCCGGCGTCGGTGATGCCCATGGCGTCGACCACGGCGATGCAGCCTTCCGGCATCGCCTCGATCGCGGTGCGGGTCGAGATCGGCGACGACCAAGACTCCGGCGTCGCCAGATCCTCGCGCGCCGGCACGAAGCGCAGCGTGAACGCCGGTCCTACCAGGCGCGGCAGGCCCGGGCGAAGCGGACGCGCGCCGCGCATCCACACATTGCGCAGGCCCTTCTTCAGCAGGACCGTGGTGATGGTGGCAGTGGTGATGCCGGCGAGGGTCTTGCGGGCTTCGGGGGACAGCGACATGGACGAGAACGAGCTCCGAGGTGCAGGAAAGAACGCGCGCATCTTGCGAGCCGGAGGCTCGTCGTCAAGGGCCAAAGCCCTGTCAAGAATGCGACCCTGCCGGGCGGTTATGCGACGCGATAACAAGGCTTTATCGTCACCCCCGGCATTAATTTATTGGACTTGCGGGCGCATTTACGCGAAGCAGGTTGAGGCGGAACTCAAGGTCGAGCCCGCGCATTTCCTCAAGGCCCGAATTCGACATCTCATGGCCGCGACGCTTCCACCGCCCCGCCTTCTGCCCAGTGGCGACAGCGCCGTCACGGTCGAGTTCAGCCGCACCATCGACGACGCCGCCAATGAGCGCGTGCTCGCGCTCGACAAGGCGCTGGCGGCAAGCCCCATCGAGGGCATCTCCGAGACGATCCCGACCTATCGCTCGCTGCTGGTGCATTACGATCCCGGCAAGATCGGTTTTGACGCGCTCGGCGAAAAGCTGCTTGCGCTCGCGACCCAGCCGCTGCCGCCGACCACAAAAGCACGGCGCTGGCGCATTCCCGTCGCCTATGGCGGCGAGCATGGCATCGATCTCGAGGATGTCGCAAAGGCGCTGAGCACCACACCCGACGACATCGTCGCCCGCCACGCCGGCGGCGATTATCGCGTCGCCATGATCGGCTTCACGCCCGGCTGGTCCTATCTCAGCGGCCTCGACAAATCGCTGCACATGTCGCGGCGGCAGTCGCCCCGGCTGTTCACGCCTGCAGGAACGATCTCGATCGGCGGCATCCAGGCGGGCATCCAGTGCCTGGCCGCGCCGAGCGGCTGGCATCTGCTCGGGCGCACGCCTGTGCGAACCTATCAACTCCACCGCAATCCGACCTTCCTCACCGAGCCCGGCGATCGCGTGACGTTTTTTGCGATCGACCACAAGACGTTCGAGGAGCTGGATCGCGCGGCCGAGGCCGGCGAGATCATCGCCGAACGGGTCGACGCATGAGCCGGCTGATCGTCACCAGCATCGGGCCTGCGAGCTCCGTCCAGGACGGCGGCCGCCTCGGCGCGCAGCGCTATGGCCTCACGGTCAGCGGCGCCATGGATCGGCTGACGCTGGCCGCAGCGAATACGCTCGTTGGCAACGAGCCGTTCGCAGCCGCGGTCGAGATCGGCCCGTTCGGTGCCACCTTCACGGCCCGGGACGGCGCCGTGCGCGTCGCCATATCAGGCGCGCCGCGCAACGCCGATATCGCCGGGAAACCGGTGGCTATGGATTCGTCCGTGACGCTGAAGGATGGCGAGACGCTGACACTTGGCTTTGCCCGTGGCGGCGCGTTCACGTATCTGGCGATCGAAGGCGCCATCAAGGGCGAAGAGGTGTTCGGCAGCCTTGCGGTGAACGCCCGCGCCGGGCTCGGCAGCCCCTACCCGCGGCCGCTGCAGGCCGGCGACGAATTCGCGGTCGATGCCGCGAGCGGTGCGCCCGAGTTGCGGATCGAATTGCCCAAGCCCGCGACCGGACCGATCCGCGTCGTGCTGGGCCCGCAGGACGACGAGTTCGACGATGCCAACAAGGCGCTGTTCCTGGGTAGCGAGTGGAAGATCTCGGCGACGTCAGATCGCATGGGCTATCGGCTCGAGGGCCCCGCGATCAAGCATCTGCACGGCCACAACATCGTCTCCGACGGCACGGTCAACGGCAGCATCCAGGTGCCCGGCAACGGCTCGCCGATCGCACTGATGATGGACCGCGGCACCTCTGGCGGCTACCCGAAGATCGCGACCGTGATCACAGCCGATGTCGGCCGTCTCGCGCAGACCTCGGCCGGAACGGCGTTCCGATTCAAGGCCGTCACGATGGCCGAGGCGCAGGACGAGGCACGCAGGTTTCAGCAGCTGATCCGCACCCTGCCCGATCGCCTGCGCTCGTCGGACACCGTCGAGCTCAACATCGAGGCACTCAGCGATGCCAATGTTGCGGGCTATGCGGTGAGCGCCATGGATGCCGGGACCTGGCAGGTCGCGGCAGAGCCGTAAGCGACAACAAGACCAAAGGCGGAGAGCAACCATGAAGACGATCGATCTCAATTGCGACCTCGGCGAAGGTTTTGGCGCGTGGGAGATGGGCAACGACGCCGCCATGATCGAGCTCGCAAGCTCGGTCAATGTCGCCTGCGGCTTCCATGCCGGCGACCCGGACATCATGCGGCGGACGGTGGAGCTGGCGAAGGCGCGCGGCGTCTCGGTCGGCGCGCATCCTGGATATCGCGACCTGCACGGTTTTGGCCGGCATCCGATCGCGGGCCTCAAGTCCTCCGAGATCGAGAACCTCGTCGCCTACCAGATCGGCGCGCTGCAGGCGATCGCGACCGCGGCAGGCCACAAGGTCACGCATGTGAAGGCACATGGCGCGCTCTCCAACGTCGCCTGCGAGGACGACATGACGGCGAAGGCGATCGCGGCCGGAATCAAGGCAGTCGACCCCAGCCTGATCTTCGTGGTGCTCGCCAATTCGAAGCTGGTGAAGGCCGGCGAGGAAGCGAACCTGCCGATGGTGCATGAGGTGTTTGCCGACCGCGCCTATGAGGACGATGGCAACCTCGTCTCGCGCAAGAAGCCCGGCGCGGTGCTGCACGACGCGAAAGCGATCGCCGACCGCGTGGTGCGCATGGTGCAGGACGGTGCGGTGGTGTCGGTCACCGGCAAGGTCATCAAGATGCGCACGGACACGGTGTGTATTCACGGCGATACGCACGGCGCCGTCGAGATCGCGCGGACCTTGCGTCAGGCCTTGAAGGATGCTGGCATCGATGTCGCGCCGTTCAAGCGCGGGTCGTGATCAGAACGGGTGCGCCGACAGCGTGCCGAAGAGAAGCACTGCGATGAGCGCGCACGCGCCGAAGATGCCGATGTGGTGCGCGTTCGCCTTTGCCCTGCGCGAGACCGATCGCGCATAGAGATGAAGCCTGGCTTCCGCCGACAATTCCCGGATGGTCGATTTCCAACGCACCATCCGCCCAGTATGAACGATCCAGCACGACGGCTGTAAGACCATCGTGCAAATAGCGATGGAAGCGCTTCCCTGGCTCGCTTTGCAGGCGAAAATTCTTCGCAGCCGCGGGTTCCAGAAATCTTATTCGCTAAAATCCAAGCCAAATGGAACCGGTTCCGGTTCCACCCGGACCAAACCTTTGAAAACAACCCCATGCACAGTAGAACGCCGCCGCGGGCGCGATTGCGCCACGGCGGCGATTCACGCTGGTCTCCCCGGGCCTTAGTACACGTCAGCCTGGAAACGGCCCTTCTTCTTGAGATCGGCGACAAAGCTGACCGCCTCGTCGGTCGAGCGCGCACCGAACTGGGCGACAATGTCGACCAGCGCGCGCTCAACATCCTTGGCCATGCGCTTTGCATCGCCGCAGATGTAGAGATGCGCGCCCTCGGCGAGCCACGTCCACACTTCGCGGCCGAGCTCGCGCATGCGGTCCTGCACGTAGAACTTCTTCTCGCCGTCGCGCGACCAGGCGAGCGACAGCCGCGTCAGCAGCCCCGAAGTCTTCATCGCGTTGAGCTCGTCGCGATAGAAGAAATCGCAGTCGCTGCGCTGATGGCCGAAGAACAGCCAGTTCTTGCCTTGCGCGCCGGTTGCCTTGCGGTCGAGCAGGAAGGCGCGGAATGGCGCAACCCCGGTGCCGGGACCGATCATGATGACGGGCGTCTTCGGATCCTGCGGCAAGCCGAAACCGTGCGCCTTCTGCACATAGACCTTGAGCTTGTCGCCCTCGGCGATGCGCTCGCCGAGGAAGGTCGAGGCGACGCCGAGACGCTTGCGCTTGCCGATGACGTAGCGAACGGAATCGACCGTCAGCGAAAGCTTTCCGGGCGTCGCATTGTGCGACGATGAGATCGAATAGAGCCGCGGCTGCAGCGGCTCCAGCGCCTCGACGAAGGCCTCCGGATGCGGCCGCGTGCCCGAAAACTTCTGCAGCGCCGCCATCACGTCGAGCGTTGCCGCATCGCCATCGGGATCCTCGCCCTGCGCCAGCGCCCTCGCCTTCTCGCGTTGCGCGCCGCCGGTGATGAACGAAAGCAGTTCGAACAGCTTGTCCGGCGCCGGCGATAGCGAGACGTCCTCGACCAGCGCCTCGCGCAACGTCTTGTTGTTGACCTTGGTGGTGTGGGACGCGCCGAGCAGCGCGATGATCTGGTCGACCAGACCGAGGTCGTTGCGGGCGAACACGCCAAAACTGTCGCCGACGACATAGTCGAGCTTGCTCTCGGAGAGGTCGAACTCGACGTGATAGGTCTCCTTCTCCGAACCGCCCTTGTTGAGCAAGCGCCGCGACAGGAAGGTGGCTTCAGCCGGATTTTCGCGGGCACGGCCAAGCTCGGCCTTCACCTCAGGCGCAGCCGGCGCACTCGCAGCCCTAGCCGCCCCTGCCGCGGGCTTCGCCGCCGGCGCCTTGTCGACCTCCTCGAACAGCTGCTTGAGCATCCGCGCCGTCTCCTTGCCGCCGGGGGCGCAGAGGTTGAGACGCGCTTCGCTCTTGTTCGCGATCGAGTCGGAATAGTCGGCGCAATTGTAGCCGCACTGGCCACAATCCTGTTGCGCCATCGCCGCCATCATGCGGCGGCGGAGCGGACGTCCCTCGGCGAGTTTCATGCGGTCGGCGATCGGCATCGCCGGATCGTGCCAGGGTGCCTCGCCATCGTCGCCATCGCCCTGCGGCGCCAGCAAGGCACCGTTCTCGATCGGCGACAGAGCCGTCGAGCCGTCGAGGCCGAGCATGCCGACGAGAAATCCGTTCAGCCAGAGCCGCTGGCCCTCACTAAACGGTGCATTGGCCGGAATGATCTCGATCTTGGGAGGCACGGACATCTGGGTCATGCTGCTACTTCCGCTTCGGCGAGTTTGCGCAGGGCTTCACCGTCATGGCGACGGGAGAAGGTCAGAAACGTCTCTTCGGGCGAGGTGCGGTTGGCGAGATACGCCTTGAGCAGGCTCTCGACGATCTTCGGCGCATCCTCGGCCTTCAGATCGTGAAACACCTCCTGGCCGATATCGGCGTCGGGGCCGAAGCCGCCGCCAGTAAAGAGGTGGTAGCCCTCGACCTGATCGTCCTCGCTCGCCCCCGGCACCTTGGCCGCGATCAGGCCGATGTCGGAAATGTAGTGCTGCGCGCAGGAGTGATGGCAGCCGGTCAGATGGATGTTGAGCGGCGTGTCGAGATTGATGCGCTCGTCACACCAGTCGCCGATCGCAGCGGCGTGACGCTTGGTGTCGGAGGCCGCGAACTTGCAGCCGGCATTGCCGGTGCAGGCAATCAGGCCGGCCCGGACGTTCGACACTTGCGTGGCAAGGCCAAGTTTCTCGACCGCGGCGGTGGCGAGCGCGACGCTCTCGTCGCGGACGCCCGAGATCAACAGGTTCTGCCAGACCGTCAGGCGGATATCGCCGTCGCCGAGATCCTGCGCGATCTTGGCGAGCCCGCGCATCTGCTCGCAGGTGAGCTTGCCGACCGGCAGCGCCACGCCGAGCCAGTTGAGCCCGGCCTGCTTCTGCTTGTGCACGCCGATATGGGCCATGCGGTCGGACAAGGGACGCGGAAGCAACGCCTCGGCCGGAACGCGCGCGAACGGCTTCTTCAGTTGCTCCTCGACGAGCTTGAGGAAGCCGTCGTGACCCATGCTGTCGAGCACGTATTTCAGCCGCGCCTTGTTGCGGTTGGTGCGGTCGCCGTGCTCGATGAAGATGCGCACGATGGCATCGGCAACAGCGGTCGCGTCTTCGGGGCGCACGACGATGCCGGAATATTTTGCAAAGTCCTTATGGCCGGTGATGCCGCCGAGGCCGAGCTTGAACCAGACACCGGGCTCGACGCCATGGCCGTCCTTCACCTCGACCGCGGTGAAGGCGATGTCGTTGGTTTCCTCCAGCGCGGCGATCTTGCCGGCGCCGTCGAAGGCAACGTTGAACTTGCGTGGCAGGCCGAACAGCGAGCGGTCGTTGAGGATGTGGTAGTGCCACTCGCGCGCGTAAGGACGCGTGTCGAGCAGCTCTTGCGGATCGATGCCGGCCGTCGGCGTGCCCGTGACGTTGCGGATGTTGTCGGCGCCGGCGCCGCGCGAGCACAGGCCGATGTCCTGGACCCCCTCGATCAGCTTGACCGCGTTCTTCGGCTCGATCTCGCGGATCTGGAAGTTGGCGCGGGTGGTGACATGGGTGTAGCCGCCGCCGCAGCTTTCCGCGATGTCGGCGAGGCCCGACATCTGCCAGTGCTTCAAAATGCCGTTGGGAATACGCAGGCGCGCCATATAGGAAGTCTGCGCCGGCGCCACCCAGAAGATGCCGTAATAGCGCCAGCGGAAATTATCCGCCGGCGTCGGATTGGCGTTGTTGCGCGCCTGGTCCTTCAGCCGCTCATAGGCATCGAACGGATGCATCTCGCGCTTGAACTTCTCCTGATCGGCGAGCTTCTTGCCCGCCGCCGTGAGCTTGTCCTGCGCCTTGATCGCCGCAGCGTCCGGCCCCATCGGTTCAGACGGAGCGCCGGCGGCAGGCGCTCCGCCGGCTGCGAAGGCGCGCCCGACACGTCCGACCTGCATGCCGGACATGAAACCTTCGAGATACCGCTTCTGCTCGTCGGAGAAATCGGCCGTGGGTGCTGTATCGAGTTTCATGGACTGAATGAACCTACTCTGCTGCCTGGACCGCGACCTGCGCGACATCGGCCGCGGGCTTGGCGGGCTTGTAAGTCGCGTAGAGCGCAAGGCCGGTGAAGACGAAGCCGCCGACGAGATTGCCAAGCGTCACCGGGATCTGATTCCACAGCCACCAATCGGAAAGGCTGACCTTGGCGCCCAGCAGCATGCCGGTCGGGATGACGAACATGTTGACGACGGCGTGCTCGAAGCCGAGCGCGAAGAACAGGAAGATCGGCAGCCAGGTCGCGGCGATCTTGCCGACCGTGGAGGTCGAGGTCATCGCCATGACGACGCCGAGGCAGACCAGCCAGTTGCAGAGGATTGCCTTGACGAAGACCGAGACCATGCCGGCGGTGCCGATCGCGGCATTGCCGATGGTCTTGGCTTCGGCGACCGCAACGATCTTCGCGGCGACGCCGGCGACCTCGACCTTGCCCATGTTGGTCAACGAGATCGCGATCAGCGCGCCGAAAGCGAGGCTGCCGAGCAAATTCGCGACGAACACCCAGGACCAGTTGGCGATCACCGCGTTCCAGCTCGCCTTGCCTTCGAGGCGCGCGAGCGGAACGATGGCAAAGCTGCCGGTGACAAGCTCGAGGCCGAGCAGCACGATCATCACGAGGCTGACCGGGAAGATCAGTGCGCCGACGAGCGGTTGGCCGGTGGTGAGAGCGCCGGTGAAGGCGAGCGTGGTGGCAGCACCGAGCAGAGCCCCGGAAATCGCTCCGCGGATCAGAATATCCCGCGGGGCAAGCGCCAGCTTCTTCAGGCTGGCATCGACCATCGAAGCCACAACGTCGGAGGGTTTCGCGTAATCCATATCGTAGCTCCAGCTTGCCGCGCTCGGCGGCGTCAACGGGTGAAACGGATGTTGATCGCGGGGAAGCCGGTTGCAGGCACGCGCCTTTGCCGGAACCCGGGGCGATCCGATCAGCCTCGTTGCTGCGGAAATCCACCATGGACTTGGAGCCGCCGGCGCCCACGCCGGGCGGCTGGGATCCTCTATTCAAGGAGTGTGCCAACGCAGCATAAGTTGCAAAACCACATGAAATCAGTGAGTTGCCCTTGTGTGCAGCGCATGAAGTGGATCATGGTTCATGCTGCTTCGGGCAGCAACGGCCCAAAGATTAAGCTTCGAATCGATGTGATTAAGCTTTGAGCAGGCCTATTTGGCCTGCCGTCCGACCTCAAACGAGGCGAGATATCCGCCGAGATCAGTGGGGTCGAAAGCCGGCCCGGCAAAGGCGCTGAAGGGGGCGTTGGGCTGGTCCGCTCCGCTCTGCCCGAGGGCGGCGTCGTAGAGATCCGGCCGGAACACGCCCATGGCGGTCTTCACGGCCTCTGGGCTGAGCGGCGTCTGTCCCCAGCGCACCATCTGCGCGTAGAGCCAGGCGGCCTGGACTGGGTCCGGGCGCCCTGCCCCTTCACGTCCAACCAGGAGATAGCGGCCGCTCTCGCGCATCGCGCCATCGGGCGAAATCTTCAACCGCCCGATAAGCGATCGCTGGATTACCTCGGCATCGACACCGATCCGCTCCGGCTGTGCCAGGATCTGCGCGGCCTGGGCGAGGTTGGCAGGCTCCTCGATGAATTCGGCTGCCTTCACCGCGGCCCGCACCAGCGCCGCGACCACGTCCGGGTTTTTGTCGGCCCAAACCTGCCGCACGGCCAGCACCTTCTCTGCCGCACGCCCGAGAATGTCGGAGACGAAGTGCAGGATATGACCGATGCCGAGATCGACGGCGATCGAGTTCCAGGGAGCGCCGACGCAGAAGGCATCGACATGGCCGCTCTTGAGACTATCGACCATGTAGGGCGGCGGCAGCACGACGAGGCGCACGTCCTCGTCAGGATCGACGCCCGCCGCCGCCATCCAGAATCGCAACTGGTAATTGTGGGTCGAGAACGGAAAGGTCATGCCGAAGGTCAGCGGATCGGCGCCAGCCTTGCGGCGCTTTGCGACGACCTTGGCCAGCGCCTTTGCTGTGACCATCGGATCGAAGCGGTCGCCATCGATCACTTCCATCAGCGCGGAGTGCAGTGCCGGCGACACCGTGATCGCGTTGCCGTTGATGCCGAGATTGAAGGGGGCCGCGATCGGCACCTTGACGTGGCCGAGCCCGAGCGAAGACGCGATTGCGACAGGCGCGAGCAGATGCGCTGCGTCGAACAGGCCGATGTTCAGCTTGTCGCGGACGTTCGACCAGGAGACCTCGCGCACCAGCTCGACCTCGAGCCCTTCGGCGGCCGTAAAGCCCTTGTCGACGGCGACGATCAGCGCGGCGGCATCGACCAGCGGGATGAATCCGATGCGAAGGGGTGCGGTCATTTCAGCATCTCCGACGCGGTGATGATCGACTGGGCGATCTCGCCGATTTTCTTCTTCTCGCGCATGGCGGTGGAGCGCAGCAGCACGTAGGCCTCGTCCTCGGTGAGGCCCTTCACCTTCATCAGGATGCCCTTGGCCTTCTCGATGATCTTGCGGTCCTCGAGCTGCGACTTGGTCCGCTCCAGCTCCTCCTGGAGTTTTGCGAAGGCGTTGAAGCGCGACACGCAGAGGTCGAGGATCGGCTTGATGCGCTCCTTCTTCAGCCCGTCGACAATGTAGGCGGACACCCCCGCCTCCACGGATGCCTGGATCGAGGCGGAGTCGCTCTGATCGACGAACATGGCAATCGGTCGCTTCACCGCACGGCTGACCTGGAACATCGCCTCCAGCACGTCGCGGCTGGGGTTTTCGAGATCGATCAGAATGATATCGGGGTCCACCGCATAAATACGGGCCAGCAGGCTCTGCATCTCGCGGATATGGACCACTTGCGTGAACCCGGCCTCCCGCAAGCCCTCCTCGAGGATCGCGGCCCTGACCGGGCTTTCGTCGACGATCACGATTTTGGGCGACTGTTCGGCGCTCATGGCTCACTCACGGCAGGCGATTCATCCATAGCATGCCGGAGCGTCATGCAAAGGGTTGTAATTATGGGCAATTGGGACTAGCTCAAGCCCGTCAATCAGGCAGATTTGGATATGGATCAGACGGCTGCGCCCAAGGTCAGCTTCGTGTCACTCGGGTGTCCCAAGGCATTGGTGGATTCCGAGCGCATCATCACGCGCCTGCGCGCGGAGGGCTACGAGCTCGCCCGCAAGCATGACGGGGCCGACATCGTCATCGTTAACACTTGTGGCTTCCTCGACAGCGCCAAGCAGGAATCGCTCTCGGCGATCGGCGAGGCCATGGCCGAGAACGGCAAGGTCATCGTGACGGGCTGCATGGGCGCCGAGCCCGAGCAGATCGAACAGGCCTATCCCGGCGTGCTCTCCATCACCGGCCCGCAGCAGTACGAGAGCGTGCTCGATGCCGTGCACCGCGCGCTGCCGCCGGCGCACAATCCGCATCTCGATCTGGTGCCACCGCAAGGCATCAAGCTGACGCCGCGCCACTACGCCTATTTGAAGATTTCCGAGGGCTGCAACAACCGCTGCACGTTCTGCATCATCCCGAAGCTGCGCGGCGATCTGGTCTCGCGTCCGGCCAATGATGTGCTGCGCGAGGCCGAGCGCCTGGTCGGCGCCGGCGTCAGGGAGCTACTGGTGATCTCGCAGGACACCTCGGCCTATGGCGTCGATCTCAAATATGCCGAGAGCCCGTGGAAGGACCGCCAGGTCCGCGCCAAGTTCCTCGACCTCGCGCGCGAGCTCGGCGAGCTCGGGGCCTGGGTCCGCCTGCAATATGTCTACCCTTACCCGCATGTCGACGAGGTCATCGCGCTGATGAACGAGGGCAAGGTGCTGCCCTATCTCGACATCCCGTTCCAGCATGCAAGCCCCGAAGTGCTGAAGGCGATGAAGCGCCCGGCGGCGCAGGACAAGACGCTGGCGCGGATCAAGCGCTGGCGCGAGGAATGCCCTGACCTTGCGCTGCGCTCGACCTTCATCGTCGGCTTCCCCGGCGAGACCGATGCCGACTTCGCCTATCTGCTCGACTGGCTCGATGAAGCCGAAATCGATCGCCTCGGCTGCTTCAAATACGAGCCGGTTGCGGGCGCGACCTCGAATGCCATCGCCAATCCCGTGCCGGAAGAAGTCAAGCAGGAGCGCTACAACGCGCTGATGGCGCGCCAGCAGAAGATCTCGGCGCGCCGGCTGAAGCGCAAGGTCGGCACGCGCCAGCAGATCATCATCGACGAGGTCGGGCCGACGGTCGCGAAGGGTCGCTCCAAAGCCGATGCGCCGGAGATCGACGGTGCGGTGTATCTGTCGAGCCGCCGTCCCTTGCGTGTCGGCGAGATCGTCACCGCGAAGATCGAGCGCGCGGATCAATACGATCTGCACGGCAGCGTCGCGGGGTTTTGACGATCAACCGAGCGCCGTGGGCTATGCGGCGCGCACGGCCTTAAGGAAACCGGACACCTTGTCGCGCAACGCATCGGCATGGCGCGACAACTGGCCCGCCGCGCCATGCATGTTAATGGCGGATGCGCCAGCGGCGTCGATCGTCTGCGTCACGGCATTGATGTTGCTGGCGACTTCGCTGGTCCCCGTAGCGGCCTGACTGACCGAACGCGCGATCTCCTGGGTCGCCTGTCCTTGCTGCTCGACGGCAACGGCAATCGTCTTGGCAATGTCGCTGATCTGTCCGATCGTCGTGCCGACCCCCTGGATCGCGGCAACGGTATCGTCGGTCGCCCGCTGCATGGCACTGATGTGAGCGCTGATCTCCTCGGTGGCCTTGGCAGTCTGGCTGGAGAGGCTTTTGACTTCGGCGGCAACGACGGCGAAACCGCGACCGGCATCGCCAGCTCGCGCCGCCTCGATCGTAGCGTTCAGGGCCAGAAGATTAGTCTGGCTCGCAATCGCATTGATCATTTCGGTGACCGCACCGATCCTGGCTGCGGCCTCCGACAGGCTCCTCACGAGATCATTGGTGCGCGCGGATGCCTGCACCGCCTCGCCGGCAATGCTTGAGGAAGTCGCGACCTGACGGTTGATCTCGGCAACGGAGCTCGACAGCTCTTCGGTCGCGCCCGCGACCGACTGGACGTTGGCAGATGCTTCGGACGAGGCGGCAGCGACGGTCGAGACGCGCTGCGCGGCGTTCTCGGCGGTCGAGCTGAGCGAGCCGGCCGTCGCCTCCACGTCCTTGGCAGCCGACGACACGGCGTTGGCAATGGAGCCGATGGTTTCCTCGAATTCGCCGGCAAGTTTGGCGATGGCGCGCTTCTTCTCTTCCCGCGCGGCAATCAGCTCCGATAAATCACGCCGAAAGCTGATGACGACGGGCTGGCCATCGATCTCCGCGGGAACAAGTGTGACCTGCACCGGGACCATCTGCCCATCCGCTCGGCGCGTGATCCATTCGAAGCGGGCGTGCCCCTCCTTCATCGCCCGCGCGAGTGTCTCCTTGACGCAGTCCGACGAGCGACGGCCGTCTGCTTGGAATTCAGGGGCCATATCGGCCGGTGACCGGGACAGCAGATCAGCCTTGCTACGATAACCGCCAAACCTGACCGCCGCCTCGTTACAGGCGATGATCTTGGGTCCCGCCAGCACCATGACCGCATCAACCGAATGTTCGAAGACTGCTTGCCCGACCTGACCATTGCGGTCCTGGCTTGTCCGTCGCCCGAAGAATCTCATCCGCTCCCCCCATCCCGAAGCGGTCCAGTGACTAGCAAGGAAACATTAACCAAACACTTAAGGGGTGCCTGCCGGGGCGCGATCAGCCCGCAGCAAGCCATTTCGGCACCCAGCGCTCGGGACGCGGGGCGCGGGCGAGATCGGCCTTGGCCTCAGTGAGCAGCGCCGGCTCGCCGTTGATGGTCGGGCGCACATCGTATTCGAAATTCGGCATGACGCGGCCGTCGGCGTAGAGGCCGAATTTCATCGCGTACCACAGTCCGAGCTCGGGCTGGGCGCGGCGCATCTCCTCGCGCAGGTCGCGCAGCAGGGATTCGATCGAGGCAGCTTCCTCGAAGGGCTGCGGCCCGCGCGATAGCACGCGCGCCTCGTATTGCTTGCCTGATATAGCAACCTCGAAATGAGTCTTGTCCCAGGCCTTCTTGCCCCTGGGCAGATGCGCGGCCAGCCGCCAGCCGAGCTCGGCCATCAGGCGGTGATTGGCCCAATATTCCTCGCGGTCCCGGCTCCACTTCTCGACGAAGCCGCGGAAGTCGGGCAGCTCCCCGTCCTCACAGGCGACAGGTTCGCCGGCCGGGCGTCGCGCAAGCCATTGCGCAAGCTCGACGGTCTGCGGCTCGACCTCGTCATGCGGCCGCAGATCGTGCCAGGCCTTGTCGAATTGCAGAGAGGTCAGTTTCGCCAGCAATGCGTCGAGGGATGGCGCAAGCAACTCGTAATCGCCCTCCGAGCCCAGTCCCACGATCGGGGGGGCGTCACGGTCGAGACCAGCGCCATACCAGCCGCCGACGGCCGAACCGTCAGGCAGTCGCATGAACAGCGCGAAGCGGTCGCGCAAGGGGCTGCCATCGAAGATCGGGGCCTGATCGGAGAACTGGCCTTGCAGGGAGAAGCAGCCGACGCTGCCCCAGGGGCGACCGTTCAGCCAGCCGGCAAAATCCAGCAGCAGGGGCGGCGCCTCGATGCCCGGCGGAAACGCGCCGCGAATGCTGTCGAGGTCAATCGGATAAGGCGTGTCGGACAAGGCTAAAAACTATCTTGATGGTCCCGTCCCCATTGGTCTGTCCCGGCTGAGGTCCGGTTCGAACCAATTCGCGTTTCGAGATCACAAACGCGCTAGAGGCTCATAGGTTTCTGCGCAGCAAACAAATGACACGCAATCACAAGATCGATATCCGGCCGGCGCTGCGCGCGCTCGCGGCCACATTGACCCTGCTCACGTTTCCGGCCGCCGCGCAATCCCCGTCGGCGGCGCAGGCGCGGCAATGGTGCTTCGGTTCCGACAAGGTCAGTGACGACCAGCGGCTCGCCGGTTGCTCGGTCGTGCTGAAGGCCAATCCGTCGAATGCGGTCGCGCTCGCCAATCGCGGCGAGATGTTTCGGCGCAAGGGCGAGACCGAGCGTGCCTTGGCCGATCTCAACCGCTCGATCGATCTCGACGAGACTGATGCTGCCGCGTGGTTCAATCGCGGCATCGTCCATGACGATCTCGGCGACCGCGACCGTGCCATCATGGACTACACGCGCGCTATCCGGCTCGTTCCCGACGACGCGTGGTACTACAACAACCGGGGCAATTCCTACATCGGCAAAGACGACTATGAGCATGCGCTCACCGACTACAACAAGGCGATCAAGCTCGATCCGAAATTCGCGCTCGCCTTCTACAACCGGGGCACGGCCTATCGCGAACATGGCGAGGCCGAACGTGCGCTGGCGGATCTCGATCTGTCGATCAAGCTCGATCCGACCTATGGCCCGGCCTATGGCAACCGTGCGCGCATCTTCCGCGATCGCGGCGATCGCGATCGCGCGCTGGCCGATTTCGCCAAGTCGATCGAGCTCAACCCCAACAACGACCGCGATTTCTATGCGCGCGCGAACATGTATTTCGACGCGCATGATTATGCGCTGGCGCTCACGGATTACGATCGCGCGCTCGCGGCCAATGCGAGCTACGCCGGCGTGTTCAATTCGCGCTGCATGACGCGCGCGATCCTCGGCCGCCTGCAGGACGCGCTGGCCGATTGCGAGCAGTCGCTGCGGATGCGGCCGAACGATCCCTACACGCTGGATAGCCGCGCCCTCACCTATTTGAAGCTCGGCAATCTCGACGCGGCAATCGCCGACTACGACACCGCCCTGGGCGCAAAGCCGAAGCTCGACTCGTCGCTCTACGGCCGCGGGCTTGCGAAGCGAAAGAAGGGCGATGGTGAAGGCGCCGAGCGCGACATCGCGGCGGCGAAGGCGATCAATGCCGCCATCGCCGACGAGTTCGCACATTACGGCGTGGAGTAATCCTCCCGCGCGCCAATGTGACACTATATTGCATTCACGCAGAGGTCACGGACTCGTCCTAATCCTCGCGCGCTTTCAACGCGAGCGAGGATTATTGATGAGCCGTCTCCCGGACATGCTGCGCACGCAGCGCTTCGACGATTACCGCTTCTACCACCAGAGCACTGTCAACCAGACGCTGCACCTCATCAGCGCGATCATCTTCCTCGCCTGCTACGCGTTGCTGTTCAGGGATCCCGCGCTCGCCGGTTTAGTCGGCTGGCTCGCGATGCTGACGCGCCAGGGCCGGGCACTTCTTCTTCGAGCCGAATGGCTACGACGCGGTCAATGACGTCAGCAACGAATATAAGGAAGCGGTGAAGGTCGGCTACAACCAGACGCGCAAGATCATCCTTTTGCTGGTCTGGGGCAGCGCGCCGACTGCACTGTACGCGTATCCGACGCTGTTCGGCCTGTTTGCTCCGCCGGTCGATCGCCTCGACTTCGTCCGCCACGTCGGTGTGCTCTGGCTTGCGATCGGCGTCGGTGGCGGGCTGGCGCGCATGCTGCAGCTGTTCGCCGCGCGCGGCGTCACGACCGGACTGGTGTGGAGCTTCAAGGTGCTGACGGATCCCTTCCACAACATCGCGCTGTACTGGAATTCGCCGCTCAGGCTGATGCGCGGCGAGCTGATCGACAGCGCGATCGCGGATGCCGACTGGGGGGGACGAGAAAGCCGAGGAAGCCGCGCATCTGACCTGAGCGAGCGGATGGCTCGCAAACGACCGGCTTGACAAGCCCTGCCCTTCGGCTGTACGGACGCGCCCCATGATCAACTCTCGGACCAACCGCCGCGCAGCTTTCCGTCGTCGCACCAGCGACGATGATGGGTTGCGCCATGTCCGACGACGCCGCTGAACCAGTAATTCAGCAAAGTTTTCGAGAAGGCCGCACCCGCAAAGTGCGGCCTTCTTGCTTTTCGCGTCCTTTTTCACCCGCCTCCAGAGGAGTTCGACATGACCACCGCCACCCATCCGTATGACGCGCTGATGGACATCACTGCACGGCCGAAAGCCGTGTTCGTCCGCGGCGCCGGCTCATACCTCTGGGACGACAGCCGCAAGCGCTATCTTGATTTCGTGCAGGGCTGGGCCGTGAACTGCCTTGGCCATTCCCCGTCCGTCATCGCGGATGCGCTCGCCGCGCAGGCGAAGCGGCTGCTGACGCCGAGCCCGGCCTTCTACAACGAGCCGAGCCTCAAGCTTGCAAAGGCGCTGGTCGAGAAAAGCGCGTTCGACCAGGTGTTCTTTGCCAATTCCGGCGCGGAGGCCAATGAGGGCGCGATCAAGCTCGCGCGCAAATATGGCAGCCTGCACAAGGGCGGCGCGTTCGAGATCATCAGCTTCGAAGGCGGCTTCCACGGACGGACGCTGGCGACGATGTCGGCCTCGGGCAAGAAGGCGTTCGAGCCGCTGTTCGAACCGAAGGTTGCCGGCTTCAAGAAAGCCAAGCTGAACGACATTGCCTCGGTCGAAAGGCTGATCAACGACAACACCGTCGCGGTGATGCTCGAGCCGATCCAGGGCGAATCAGGCGTGTGGCCTGCGACCGACCAGTTCCTGCGCGAGCTGCGGGCGCTGACCGAGGCCCACGGCCTGCTGCTCATTTTCGATGAGATCCAGACCGGCATGGGCCGGACCGGAAAGCTGTTCCACTATGAGCACGCCGGCATCGCGCCTGACATCATGACGCTCGGCAAGGGCATCGGCGGCGGCGTGCCGCTCGCGGCGCTGCTCGCGACCGAACGCGCCTCCTGCTTCGAGCACGGCGACCAGGGCGGCACGTTCAACGGCAACCCTGTGATGTGCGCGGCCGGGCTCGCTGTGCTCGCTGAGGTCGGTAAGCCGGAGTTCCTGAAGCAGGTCACCGAGACCGGCCTGCTGCTCGAAAGCGAGCTGCAAAAGGTCTCGGCGCGGCATGGCCTCGGCGGCGTGCGCGGTCGCGGGTTGTTGCTCGCGCTCGACCTCAAGCTGCCGATCGCGTCCGGGATCGTCGCGCAGGCGTTCGAGGCCGGCGTATTGCTCAACGCGCCGCAGCTCGACAGCCTGCGCTTCATGCCGGCGCTGAACGTCACGAAGGCAGAGATCGCCGAGATGATTGGCTGTCTCGACGACATCCTGACCAAGGCCGGCGCGGCAAGACGCGTGGCGTAAACCGAGGTGGCAGGGTTCCGTAGCTCAAGGGATAGAGCACCGCGTTGCGGACGCGGAGGTTCGAGGTTCGAGTCCTCGCGGGACCGCCATCTACGGCTTCAGGATCGACGCACCCGTCGTCTTGCGGCTTTCGAGATCGATATGCGCCTTCGCCGCGTCCTTGAGCGCATAGGCGTGGTTGATCGGCACGTGCAGCTTGCCGTTGATGACGGCGGAGAACAGCGTATCGGCGCCTTCCAGCAGCTCCTTGCGCGTGCCGATATAGTCGTTGAGCTTCGGCCGGGTCGCAAACAGCGAGCCGTGATTGTTCAGCTCGGCGATCGAGAACGGCGGCACCGGGCCTGAGGCGTTGCCGAAGGAGACGAACATGCCGCGCGGCTTCAGGCACGACAGCGAGCCCGGAAAGGTCGATTTGCCGACGCCGTCATAGACAACGTCGCAGCCCTCGTTGCGGCTGATCTGTTTGACGCGCGCGACGAAGTCTTCCTCGTTGTAGAGGATGACGTGGTCGCAGCCATTGGCCTCCGCGAGCTCGGCCTTCTCGCGCGTGCCGACCGTGCCGATGACGTGGGCGCCGAGCGCGCTCGCCCATTGGCAGGCCAAGAGGCCGATGCCGCCGGCGGCGGCATGGATCAGCACGCGATGATGCGGTTCGACCTTGAACGTCTTGTGCAGGAGATACCAGACGGTCAGGCCCTTGAGCATCAGCACGGCGCCCTGCTCGTGGGTGATGTGATCGGGCAGCTTGACCAGCTTCTCCCAGGGGATGTTGCGCTCGCTCGTGTACGCGCCAAGATTATGGTAGTAGGCGACGCGGTCGCCAGGATGAAAATTCGTCACGCCCGGCCCGACGGCGACCACCTCGCCCGAGGCCTCATTGCCGGCGATGAAGGGCAGTCCCGGCGCCTTGTAGAGGCCGGTGCGGTAATAGACGTCGATGAAGTTCAGGCCGACCGCGTGCTGGCGGATGCGCACCTCGCCGGGTCCGGGCGCCGGCAGGTCGACGCTTTCATAGACCAGCGCGTCGGGGCCTCCGACCTTGTGCACACGGACCGCTTTGGTCATCACCTGACCTCCTCTTCGCATCAGCCAGCGAAAGACATCGCGCCCGCCTTGTCAACTCGCCCCAGATTGGAACGGTTACGGCTTGCCGACCTTCCTGCGGTTGCGCTTGGCCAGCACGTTGAAGAATTCCACCGCCGCCGAGAACGCAATTGCGAAATAGATGTAACCGCGGGGAATGTGGAATTTGAATCCGTCCGCAACTAGGGCAACGCCGATCAGCACCAGAAATGCCAGGGCCAGCATTTTGGTGGTCGGATGTTCCGCGACGAATCGCGCCACGGGTCCTGAGGAAATGTACATGATCAGGCAGGCGATCACGACGGCCGCAATCATGATCTCGAGGTCCTGGGCCATGCCGATTGCGGTGATGATCGAGTCCAGCGAGAACACGATGTCGATGACGACGATCTGGAGGATCACCCAGAAGAAGGCGCTGCGAGCGGACTTGCCCTCGCCTTCCTCGTCGTCGGCGTCGACTTCGGCATGGATCTCGTGCGTCGCCTTCGCGATCAGGAACAGGCCGCCGCCGATCAGGATCAGATCGCGCCAGGAGAAATCATAATCTGAGAACGAGAACACCGGCGCGGTCAGGCCGATCAGCCAGACCAGCACGCTGAGCAGGATGATGCGGAAGACCAGAGCCAGCGCCAGCCCGATCTGCCGGGCGCGATGGGCCAGCGGCTCGGGGATGCGCGAGACGATCACCGACAGGAAGATCACGTTGTCGATGCCGAGCACGATCTCGAGTGAGGTCAGGGTGAGCAGCGCCGCCCAGGCCTCGGGGCTGGTCAACAAATGCATCATCCGAACGATCTCACAAGGCGGATCAATGCATCACTGAATGCGATCCAGAACGCGATCGCGCAGAGCGCAACCGTTAGGCCGGTGCCGACGCGAAAATCCATCTCCAGCGCGTAGAAGCCGAGTACGCCCCACAGCACGATTAGCGACATCGTCAGCCAGCGCAGCCGCACGACGCGGACAGGGTGCAGCACGTGGAACGGCACGAAGGTCAGCACCACTAGCGCCGCCACCAGCAGCGTCGACGACAGCGGCGGCCAGTGCAGCAGGAACAGATAGAACGCCGCCGCGTTCCACAGCGCCGGAAAGCCGCGAAAATGATTGTCGTCCGCCTTCATGCGCAGATCGGCGAAATAGAGCGCGCTGGTGACGATGATGGCGATGCCGAGCAAGGGCGCCGCCACCGGCAGCAGCATGCCGCTCGCCACGATCGCATAGGCGGGCACGAACACATAGGTGACGAAGTCGACCACGAGGTCGAGCACGTCGCCGGACCAGTTCGGCTGCACGTTCTTGACGTCGAGCAGGCGCGCGATCGGCCCGTCGATGGCGTCGATGATGAGGGCGACGCCCAGCCAGCCGAACATCGCCGCCCAATGCTCGCGCACGGCCTCCAGCATCGCGAGCAGCGCGATCGCCGCGCCGAAGGCGGTGAAGATGTGCACCGAAAACGCCGCGGCACGGACCACGGGCGTCGGCTTGAGGGAATCCCCTTGGCTATCCATGGCCTCTGCTACCAGAACGGGACCGGTTTGCACATCCGCCACCGCGGCGTTGCGCCGCGCAATCGGTCATAAAATCAGGCAAAATAGGTGGGCTTGAATTTGCCGCAGGGCGTGTCAAATGTCGTTCCATGACAGACGCATCGACACATTTTGACGCAAGCGTCATCGGCGGTGGACCGGCAGGCCTTGCCGCGGCAATTGCCTTGGCGCAGCGAGGGGCGCGGACCGCGCTGGTCGCGCGACGCCTGCCCTATGCAGATAACAGGACCACCGCGCTGCTGGGTGCCTCCGTCGATCTCCTGGAGAGCCTCGAGGTCTGGTCGCGCTGCAAGGACAAGGCGGCCAGCCTTGAGGTGATGCGTCTCGTCGACGACACCAACAGGCTGTTCCGCGCGCCCGAGGTCCGATTCTCCTGCCACGAGATCGCGCTCGATGCGTTCGGTTACAATATCGACAACCGCTCGCTGATGCTGGCGCTGGAAGCGCGTGCGGCCGAGTTTCCGAACCTCGTGCGTTTCGACGACGAGGCCGAAAACGTCGTCATCGAAGCCGATGACGTCGCGATGCGCACGGCCGCCGGACAGTTTCTGACAGCCCGGCTCGTGGTCGGCGCCGACGGTCGGCATTCGCTGTGCCGGGAGGCCGCCGGCATTGCGGTGACGCGGCGCGACCTGACGCAGACCGCCCTGACCTTCAACGTCGCTCATGCCCGCCCGCACCGTAACGTCTCGACCGAGTTCCACACGCCGCATGGCCCTTGCGTGTTCGTGCCCCTGCCCGGCAACCGCTCCAGCGTGGTCTGGGTCTCGGCACCCGCCGAGGCCGAGCGGCTTCGCGGCCTCAGCGACGAAGATCTCTCCGTCGCGATCGAGAAGCAGTCGCATTCCATCCTCGGCCGCATGACGGTCGAGCCCGGCCGCAATGTGTTTCCGCTGGCGATTGAGCGGCCGCAATCCTTCGCGCGCGACCGCGTTGCGCTGGTCGGCGAAGCCGCCCATGTGGTTCCCCCGATCGGTGCCCAGGGTCTCAATCTCGGCCTGCGAGATGCGGCCGACATCGCCCGGCTCTCCGGCGAGGCCATCGCATCGGGAAAGGACCCTGGCGCGGATGAGGTGCTCAGGCGTTACGACCGGGCGCGGCGCCCGGACATTCTGAGCAGGACCTTTGCGATCGACATCGCCAATCGTTCGCTACTCAACGATTTCCTGCCGCTCCAACCGATCCGCGCCGTCGGCATGCACCTGTTAGGCGCCATCGGCCCGCTCAGGCGCTTTGCCATGCGCGAGGGACTGACGCCGACCTGGCGCAAATAGCGCAAGCGGCCTTTACGGAAACGCGAGCCGGCCGGTCTGCAGCAGCCACATCACGCTGGTCAGCGTGACCACCGACGCGAACGTGCCGAGCAGCACGGCGACGGAGGCGGGTTCGATCCAGGCATCGTTCTGCCGGGCGATCACGAACACATTCAGCGCCGGCGGCAGCGAGGCCATCAGAATCGCTGTGGCGGCCCAGGGCTGCGCGAACGGGCCGAACGCCAGCATCAGGCCGAACGCTGCGAGCGGATGGATCAGCAGCTTGACCGCGATCACGCCGGGCACTTCCCAGGGCACGCGATCGAACGGGCGAAGCGCAACGGTCACACCGAGCACGAACAACGCGGTCGGCGCGGCCGCGTTCTGGAGGAAGGTAATGGTGCGGTCGAGCGCGACCGGCAGCTCGATATGCAGCGCGGCAACGGCTGCGCCAAAACAGGCCGACATGATCAGCGGGTTGAGCACGATCTGTTTCAGCACCACGCCGAAGGCGTGCACGATCGAGGGATGGTCGCGGTCTGACAGCTCGATCAGCAGCGGCACGATCGTGAACAGGAAGATGCTGTCGCAACAGAAGATGAGCGCGGTCGGCGCCGCCGCCTTTGACCCGAGCACGGCAAGCGCCAGCCCCGGCCCCATGTAGCCGATATTGCCGTAACCGCCGGAGAGGCCGGCGAGCGTCGCCTCACGCAGCGTCAGCTTCCCGAGCGCCTTGCCGACCACCAGCGCGATGGTGAACGCCGCCATTGTCGACAGCGTGGTCGCCACCAGGAATGGCGGGTTGTTCAGCTCCGAGAATGGCGTCTTCGACATGATCGCAAACAGCAGCGCCGGCAACGACACGTAGAGCAGGAAGAAGTTCATCCAGGCGAGCCCCGATTCCGGCAAGGACTTGACCTTACCGCAAGCGAAACCGACGAAGATCAAGCCGAAATATGGTAGCGCCAGATTGAGGATATCGGCCATTGATGAAGTGTTTTCTGAAGGCTTAGGGGTTATCCGCCCCTTAACGGCAGGTTAATTCCAGATCAGGCCACTAGCATCGGCCACAATCCTGGTCTATCGACGAAGGATGATTAAAGCGCGGACAGCCAAATTCCAGATCGGACAGGTCGTGCGCCACCGGATCTTCTCGTTCCGGGGGGTGATCTTCGACATCGATCCGGAATTCAACAACACCGAGGAGTGGTGGCTGTCGATCCCCGAAGAGGTCCGGCCCCACAAGGATCAGCCGTTCTACCATCTGCTCGCGGAGAACGCGGAGTCCGAGTACGTCGCCTATGTCTCCGAGCAGAACCTGCTGCCCGACGAGTCCGGCGAGCCGATCCGGCATTCCCAGGTGGCCGAGATCTTCATCAAGAACAAGGATGGCGGCTACCGCCCGCGCAATCCGTCGCTGAACTAAGCCGTTCGTCGACCTGAGCTTCACCGCCATCAAGCAGGCAGCAAAAAAAGGCGCCCGATCGGGCGCCTTTTTCATGTCCGGGACTGAGTCCGATTACTTTTGGCCCGCCGGAGCTGCAGCGGGTGCACCAGGCGCCCCGCCGTTTTGCTCCAGCTTCTTGCGCTGCTCTTCAGCCTTCTTCTGAAGCTCTTCCTGCAGCTTCTTCTGGGTTTCCTCAAACACCTTCGGATCGGTCGGCGGACCGTCATAGGCCTTCTGGAATTCACCGGTGAGCGGCAGAGGCAGGGTCAGCGGCGCACCGTTGGCGTTGATCGCCTGCACCACGAGGTTCTGGCCCTTCTTCAGGTTGGCGATCAGCTCGGGCGTTGCCTCGTAGTCGGACATACAGCCGTTCTGGAAGCAGATCACATACGGGCTCTGCAGCGGCGGGTTGTTGTCGACGATGATGCGGGTGCCGTGCACGAGCTGCATGCCGAGCGGCAGCGTCACGCGCAGGATCTTCTTCGGCTCGCCTTCCGGCTCGATGATGACAGCGGCGATGACCGGCTGGCCTGATTCGATGCGACCGTCCTTGCCGGTGAAGCAGACCTGCTTGGCGTTGGCATCCTGGCCCTTGAGGCAGAACTTGGTCCAGGGCGCGTAGATCAGCTGGATCTGCTGATCGGCGGGCTGGGCACCCTGCGCCGCCGGAGCACCCGGCTGTGCCGGAGCCTGCTGGGCCTGGGGAGCCGGCGCGGGCGCCGGAGCAGCCTTGGGAGCTGCCTTTGGAGCGGCTTTCGGGGCAGCCTTGGGGGCGCCCGGGGCCGGTGCGGGGGTCTGGGCTTCAGCGGCAAACGGGATGGCCAATGCCGTCGCCGTCAACAGAGCGAGAACTCGCCCGCGCGGCCGGACGGACGCGGCCAAATAACGGAAATTCATTGCAGAAAACCCTTTCTGAACGGGAAGTGCCCGAACCGCTCCGAAGCACCGAACCAAGCCGCCTTGGGCGCGGCTCTCTCCCCGTCAATTGAGGCAGATCAGTGACGGGCTCGGCGCTCTTGCGCGATTGCGTGCCTTCTTAACGTGGTCGACGGAAAGATCAATGCCGACAAGCGTCTTTGGCCACATCCGGGCGGACGCCCAGTGAAATCCCTGTGATAGGATTCCCTACACCAGCCCTCGAATCAACGTGTCCGAATGTTCATGTTCCAGCGCCTGCTCGAGGGGCCCGGTCTCCGTCTTTGCAGCCTCGCCTTGATCCTCAGCGTCGGCCTGATCGCAAGCGCTGGGCAGGCCGAGGAGTTGCATGCGATCGCCATGCACGGCAAGCCAGCGCTGCCGGCCGATTTCACCCACATGCCCTACGCCAATCCTGACGCCCCCAAGGGCGGCCGGCTGACCTGGGGCATTCTCGGCACGTTCGACAGTCTCAATCCGTTCATCGTGAAGGGATTGGCGGTGCAGCCGATCCGCGCCTACGTGGTCGAAAGCCTGCTGGCGCGCGGCCAGGACGAGCCGTTCACGCTCTACGGCCTGCTCGCCAAATCCGTCGAGACCGATGACGAGCGGAGCTACGTCACGTTCCACATCGATTCACGTGCGCGCTTCTCCGACGGCAAGCCTGTGACCGCCGAGGACGTGCTGTTCTCCTGGCAGCTGCTGCGCGACCATGGCCGTCCGAACCTCCGGCAGTACTATTCCAAGGTCGCCAAGGCGGAGGCACCCGATCCCCTCACCGTCCGCTTCGATCTCACCGGGGCCGACGACCGCGAGCTACCGCTGATCCTCGGCCTGATGCCAATCCTCCCCAAGCACGCCGTCGACGTTGCGAATTTCGAGGAGACGACGCTGTCAGGACCGATCGCCTCCGGCCCCTACCGCGTCACGGCGGTCAAGCCCGGCGCCAGCGTCACCCTCACACGCAATCCCGATTACTGGGGCCGCGATCTCCCGGTCAATCGCGGGCTCTTCAATTTCGACGAGATCCGGCTCGACTATTATCGCGAGGCCAATGGCCAGTTCGAAGCGTTCAAGCGCGGCCTCTATGATTTCCGCGTCGAGAACGAGCCGCTGCGCTGGCACGACGGCTACGATTTCCCGGCCGCCAAGAGCGGCGAGGTGATCCGCGACACCTTCAAGCCGGGCGTGCCGCAGCCCTCGGAATTCCTGGTGTTCAACACACGGCGTCCTGTATTCGCCGACATCCGCGTGCGCCAGGCGCTGACGCTGTTGTTCGATTTCGAGCTGGTCAACCGCAACTATTTCTTCTCGCTGTATTCACGCGTCGCCGGCTATTTTGCCGGCTCCGAGCTGTCGGCCTATGCTCGGCCCGCGGATGCGCGCGAGCGCGAGCTGCTGAAGCCTTTCGCGGCGCAGATCCCCGAAGATATCATGGATGGCAGCTACCGCCTGCCCGTCACCGACGGCTCGGGGCGCGACCGGACCACGCTGCGTGCAGCGCTGAAGCTGCTGTCGGACGCCGGCTACGATCTCGAAGGCACCGTGCTGCGCAACCGCCAGACAAAAGCGCCTTTCACCTTCGAGATGCTGGTGACGACCCGCGACCAGGAACGCATCGCGCTCGCGTTCCAGCGCGACCTCAAGCGCGCCGGCATCGATGTGAGCGTGCGCGCGGTCGATCCGGTGCAGTTCGACCAGCGCCGGCTGTCCTACGAGTTCGACATGATCCAGAACCGCTGGGATCAGTCGCTGTCGCCCGGCAACGAGCAGTACTTCTATTGGGGCAGCGCGGCGGCCGACAATCCGGGGACCCGAAACTATATGGGCGCGAGGGATCCCGCGGTCGATGCCATGATCAAGGCCCTGCTGGAGGCCCGTGATCATACGGATTTCGTCGATGCGGTGCGGGCGCTCGACCGCGCCTTGATGGCGGGCTTCTACACAATCCCCTTGTTTAACGTATCCGAGCAATGGATCGCGCGCTGGAATCGGATAGAACAACCACAGGCCACTGCGCTCTCAGGCTATTTGCCGGAGACTTGGTGGTCGAAGGGTGAGCCTCAAGCCAGTCCAGCGAAGTGACGCCGTGAACCAGCCAGCCGTATCGCCGACGCTCGACACGCTGTTCCAGCGGACGCTGATGCGGCAGCCGCACGCGCCCGCTTTGCTCGACCCTCTCAACAAATCCCGCATCACCGGCCACCAGCCGCGGCGGCTGACCTACGCCGAGGCGGACACCGCCATCGAGGCGCTGTCGGCGCATTTCGTCGAATCGGGCCTACCGGCCAATTCGGTGATCGCGATCCAGTTGCCCTCGACCATCGAGTTCGTGCTGACGGTGCTGGCCGCCCATCGCGCCGGCCTGGTCGTGGCCGTGCTGCCGCTACTGTGGCGACAGGCGGAACTGGCGGCCGCGCTCAACCGCACCGCGGCCCGCGCCATCGTCACCATGAGCAAGGTCGACAGTGTCAGCTACGCCGACCTCGCGATGCACGCAGCCGCCGAGGCCTTCTCGATCCGCCACGTGTTCGGCTTCGGCACCGATTTGCCCGAAGGCATGGGTTCGCTCGACGAGGTGCTGGCACGCCCGCCCGGCACCACGCGCGCCGTGATCCAGGACGGCCGCAAGGCGGCGATGATCTCCTTCGACGTCACGGCGGAAGGTTTCCGCCCGGTGCCGCGGCCGCATTTCAGCCTGATCGCGGGCGGGCTCGCGATGTCGCTGGAAGCCGACATCCAGCAGGGCGCCACGGTGATGTCGGCGTTCACACCGATGTCGTTCGCGGGCCTCGCCTCCTCGCTCGCGGCGTGGCTGTTGTGCGGCGGCACGCTGGCGCTGCATCATCCGTTCGAGAGCGAGGTGCTGGAGCAGCAGATCAACGAGCACGCCTGCGACGTGCTGATCGCGCCGGCCCAGCTCGCCCTGCGCCTCGGCGATTCCGGTCTGGCGGCGCGGATGCCGACCTTGCGCAATGTCATCGGGCTCTGGCGCGCGCCGGAGCAGGTGGCGGCGAGCGAAGCCTGGATCGCGCCGCATGCGCCGCTCACGGACGTCTACCTGTTCGGCGAGGCCGGTCTGTTCGGCGCCAGGCGCGGCGAGGACGGCGTGCCTGTCGCGGTGATGCCCGGCCCGCACGGCGCTCCACGTGAGCAGTCCAGCTCCTCGATCGCCGGCGAGATCCTGCTGACGCCGAAGGGCACGCTCGGCCTGCGCGGCCCGATGGTGCCGATCGCGGCCTACGCGCCGCCGCAGCCGGTCGGCGAGACGCTGACGGCCCAGCCGCCACGCGACTATGTCGACACCGGCTATGCCGCCCGGATCGACCGCGCCAGCGGTGCAATCTGCATCACTGCGCCGCCATCCGGCATCATGGCCGTCGGCGGCTATCGCTTCCTCTCCAACGACCTGCAGGAATGGGCGCGCCGGCTCGGCCAGGGCGCGCTGCTGACGGCCCTGCCCGACCGGCTCTCGGGCCATCGGTTGGCGGGCCGGGCCCAGGACAATGCCCGCGCCCGCGAGGCGCTCAGCGAACTCGGTCTTAACCCCCTGATGGTTGAGGCTTTTCGCGACCGCTCCGGCCCGGTTTGAGCGCAGTTTTGCCTGATACATTGACGCTGCATTAAGGCGGCCGGACTAGATTGCGCAGCATCGATTGCGTGATCAGAGTATCCTGATGTCCCAGGCGGGCCCGATCCTCTTTGTGTCCAATTCCGAGCGCCCAGCCTTCCTTGCGGCGCTGGACGAGGCCCGTCTCTTTCCCGTCGTCGACAGCGATTGGGCGAGCGCGTCGCGCGCCGTCGAAGAGGTGCAGCCGGCCGCCGTCCTTGCGGCGATGTCTGGCGGACACGAGCCGTACATGCCCCTGCTCGCGAAGAAGATCGCGGATCAGCCGCTTTATCTGCCGCTGGTCGCGCTGGATGCGCAAGCAACGCTGCCCCACAACGCGCTGCCTTTCGCCACACGCGGCAATGCCGCCGAACGCCTGATCGCGCGCCTGCGCGCCGCGATCCGCATCCGCACGCTGCATGCCACCGTGCTGCGCCGCCTGCCGGAGGTGAAGGTCGCTCTGCCGGACGCCGATCCCGTGCGCGATGCCATCGTGCTCTTGATCGGCCGCGGCGCCGCCTACCCTGCGCTGTCGGTCGCGCTCGGCGAGCGCACCGGCGTCGTCGGCGCGCTTTCGATCGAGGCCGCCGCCAAGCATCTCAATACACGCGATATCGACGGTGTCGTTCTGTCTGACGGTTTCACCCCGCGCGTCACCGACGCCTTTCTCACGGTGCTCGCGGAGGATACGCGTTTCCGCAACCTGCCTGTGGTTGTCACCGCGCATCAGCTCACGCAGAGCTATGACTTGCCCAATCTCGAGCTGATCCCCGGCGAGCCCACCAAGGTCGCCGCCAACGCACTGCCGTTGATCCGCCAGCACGCCATGGAGGCGCAACTGAGCCGCACGCTGCGCTCGATCGACGCCGGCGGCTGGCTCGATCCGCGTAGCGGTCTCTTGACGGTGGAAGCCTTCGCCCGCGACTTCGCCAAGGCAGTGGAGCAGACGCTCGTCCGTGGCGGCGGCCTGTCGGTAGCACGCTTCGCCTTCGACCCCGGTAATCCCCGCGCGCAACTCGATGCTGCGCGCATCCTCAGCCGCCTGATGCGGCAGATGGACTTTGGCGCGGCGCAGAAGGACGGCTCTGTCATCGTGGTGTTCGCCGAGACCGACTTCCGCACGGCGCACATGATCGCCCGCCGCTTGTCGGCGGTAATGAAACACACATCGAACGGCAAGCACGAGATGCGCAGCGATCCCGTGGTGTCAGTGGACTCGCTGTCGCCGTCGGATACGGCGAGGTCGCTGCTCGGACGGCTGTCGGCCGATGCATCGCGCGCGGCGTCCTAGCCATCCGCGCGCCACGCCTCCAGAAGAAATAACCGCGCGCTAAACGCGCCCCTTGGATTTCGCGTTGGTCGCCAGGGCGGGCGCAGGAGCGGCCAGGAGAAAACCGACGGAATCATTCAGAAGCTCGTAGGCGCGGTCGACAATGTCGTCCAGCGATATCGTCTTGGCGAACATGCGCTGCGCTTCGGCCAGCAACTGGTCGCGGGTCGGCATGCTGGACAGGCGCAAATCGGCGTGGTGCTGCAACTGACTGAGCGTGTCCCGGACCGACAATTCGGTCTCGTGGATCGACGTTCTGATGGCATGCGCGATGTGCTCGGGGTTGAAGCGGGCGGCGAGCTGCTCGGCCGCTTGCTTGACCACCCGTGATCCCAACCGATGCTCGTTGCGCAGAACCTGCTTGGGCGGCATCTTCATATCCCTGACAATGCCGAGCCAGGACAACGCCACCAGCACGTAATAAGTGAGGTCAATCTCATACCAGTGGAAACCCTGCCGCGCACTGGCCTGATAGGCATGATGGTTGTTGTGCCAGCCCTCGCCCATCGTCAGCAAAGCAAGCAGCCAATTGTTGCGGGAGTCATCGCCGGTCACGTACCGCTTGCGCCCGTGCACGTGTGCGAGCGAGTTGATGCAGAACGTGGCGTGATAGAGCAGCACGGTGCTCCAGAGGAATCCGACCACAAGCCCCGACCATCCGGCAACAAGGAAGCACAGTGCGGCGAGCACGACTGAAGGCAACAGCTCCAGCCGGTGCAGCCACATCAACTCGGGATACGACGCCAGATCCGCGACTTTCACGAGGTCAGTCGCATCATGCTGCCGGTAAAAGATCCAGCCGACATGACTGAACACAAAACCCTTGTGCCGGGGTGAGTGCACATCCTGCACCGTATCCGAGTGAAGATGATGATGGCGGTGCTTGGCAGCCCACCAAAGCACGCTCTTCTGAGCGCTGCTCTGCGCGAGGAAGGCCAGGATGAACTGAAACACCCGGCTCGTCGCGTAGGATCGATGCGAGAAGTACCGATGGTATCCGCCGGTGATCCCGAACATGCGCAACCCATACAGGGCGGCGCACATCGCGGCCGCTTGCCACGTGACGCCAGACCAGATGGCCGCGAGGCATCCCGTATGGATCAACACGAACGGGAGGACCTGCGGATACATGACATCGTCGTGGTCGTGCTCCGAGTTCTGCTCTGATTCCTGGCTAGAACCGGTATTGATAGACACGCGCGCGACCTCACCTGTTTCGACGTGCGGGCCAACCCGCAAACCGGTACAAAAAAACCGCGGCCGGTAAACCAGTCGCGGATCGACGGATACGGTACGCAGGACTCAGTTAGTGAATTCGGAATCTGGCGGCTGCTTCGTCATTCCGCAAGTGCCGATATGTCGCTGTTTTCAGACCTTGGCACGGCGCAGCCTGTATCGTGGTGCGCCGCCTCCGCAATACTACGGACTCTACGCCGCCTTCTTGCTCTTCGCGAGCTGCGCCAATTGCCGCATGATCTCGGTGGTGCCGGCGAGGCGCTCTTCCGGCGTCTCCCAGTCCTGCAGGAACACCACCTTCATGTCGGGCCGCACCTTGGCGGCCTGACCGTGGCTCTTGATGAACGACACCAGGCGATCAGGGTGAGCAAACGAATTGTCGCGGAAGGTGATGACGGCGCCCTTCGGGCCGGCATCGATCTTCTCGACATTGGCCTGGCGGCAGAACGCCTTGATGGCGGCGACCTTGAAGAGATAGCGCACCTCGTCGGGCAGCACGCCGAAACGATCGCGCATCTCGGCGCCAAAATTCTCGATCTCCTCCTCGCTGTCGAGATCGGCGAGCCGCCGGTAGAGCGACAGCCGCACCGAGAGATCGCTGACATAATCCTCCGGAATGAGCACAGGCATGCCGATGGTGATGGTCGGCGACCAGCGGTCGGCGGCGGGCTCGGACACGCCAGCCTTGAGGTTGACGATCGCCTCCTCCAGCATCGACTGGTAGAGCTCGAAGCCGACCTCCTTGATGTGGCCGGACTGCTCTTCGCCAAGCAGGTTGCCGGCACCTCTGATATCGAGGTCGTGCGAGGCGAGCTGGAAGCCCGCGCCCAGCGTCTCCAGCGATTGCAGCACGGTGAGCCGGCGCTCGGCCTGCGCCGTGATCTTCTGCTGCGACGGCAGCGTGAACAGCGCATAGGCGCGCAGCTTGGAACGGCCGACGCGGCCGCGCAGCTGATAGAGCTGGGCAAGGCCGAACATGTCGGCGCGATGCACGATCAGCGTGTTGGCGTTGGGGATGTCGAGACCGGATTCTACGATCGTGGTCGACAGCAGGATGTCGAACTTGCCGTCGTAGAAAGCGGTCATGATGTCTTCGATCACCGCCGGCGGCATCTGGCCATGCGCGACCGCGACCTTCATCTCCGGCACGTTCTTGTCGAGGAAATCCTTGACCTCGGCGAGGTCGTCGATGCGCGGCACGACGTAAAACGCTTGGCCGCCGCGATAGCGCTCGCGCAGCAGCGCCTCGCGGATCATCAGCGGATCGTGCGGAGCGACGAAGGTGCGGACCGCGAGGCGATCGACCGGCGGCGAGGCAATGATCGAGAGCTCGCGCACGCCGGTCAGCGCCAGCTGCAATGTGCGCGGGATCGGAGTTGCCGACAGCGTCAGCACGTGCACCTCGGACCGCAGCGCCTTCAGCCGCTCCTTGTGGGTGACGCCAAAGTGCTGCTCCTCGTCGACGATGACGAGGCCGAGATCGCGGAACTTGATGGCCTTGCCGAGCAGCGCGTGCGTGCCGACGACGATATCGATCGAGCCGTCGGCGATGCCCTTCTTGACCTGGTTCAGCTCCTTGGTCGGGATCAGGCGCGAGGCCTGCGCCACGTTCACAGGAAAGCCCTTGAAGCGCTCGGTGAAGGTTTTGGCGTGCTGGCGCGCCAGCAGCGTGGTCGGCACCACGACGGCGACCTGCTTGCCTTCGAGCGCGACGGCAAACGCGGCGCGGAGCGCCACCTCGGTCTTGCCGAAGCCGACATCGCCGCAGATCAGCCGGTCCATGGGGCGGCCGAGCTCGAGATCCTTCAGCGTGGACTCGATGGCCCCTAACTGGTCCTCGGTCTCGTCATAGGGGAAGCGCGCGCAGAACTCGTCATAGAGGCCCTGCTGCACCGGCAGCTTCGGCGCCTCATGCAGATGGCGCGCGGCGGCGATCTTGATCAGCTCGCCCGCGATCTCGCGGATGCGGTTCTTTAGTTTGGCCTTGCGCGTCTGCCAGCCGGAGCCGCCGAGGCGATCGAGCTCGACCGTGGTCTGGTCGGAGCCGTAGCGCGACAAGAGTTCGATGTTCTCGACTGGCAGGAACAGCTTCGTCTCGGCAGCATAATGCAGCTCGAGACAGTCATGCGGCGCGCCGGCGACGTCCAGCGTTTGAAGGCCAATGAAGCGGCCGATACCATGATCGACGTGGACGACGATGTCGCCGGCGGTGAGGCTCGTGACCTCAGAAATGAAATTGTCGAGCTTGCGGCTCGCCTTGCGCGGCCGCACCAGACGGTCGCCGAGAATGTCCTGCTCGCTGATGACAGCGATCTCGTCGGTCTCGAAACCGCTCTCCAGGCCAAGCACGGCGAGCATGGTCTCGTTGCGCGGGGTTGCCTGCACCGTGCGCCAAGTGTTGACGCTGGTGGTGTGCGTCAGCTTGTGGTCGCGCAGCATCGAGGTCATGCGGTCGCGCGAGCCTTCGCTCCACAGCGCGATCACAACCTTCTTGCGGCTAGACTGCAGGGCCATGACGTGGCTGACGACAGACTCGAACACGTTGACCGTGGAGTCGTTACGCTCCGGCGCAAAATCGCGGCCTTTGCGCGCGCCGGCGTCGACGACGCTGGTGCCGTCGGTCGGCACCGAGAATGCCGTCAGCCGCGCCAGCGGGATGTCGCGTTCGCGCTTGCTCCACTCCTCCTCAGTCAGATAGAGCCGGTCGGGCGGCAGCGGCTTGTAGATGGCGCCGCCACCCGGATGCTCCATCGCATCGCGGCGGGCCTCGTAATAGTCCTGGATCTGCTTGAAGCGCTCGCGGATGGCGTCCTCGGCCTGCGGCTCGATCGCGACGGCGGCGCCTTGCAGGTAATCGAACAGCGTGTCCATCCGGTCCTGGAACAGCGGCAGCCAGTGCTCCATGCCGGGATGGCGGCGGCCTTCGCTGACGGCCTCGTAGAGCGCATCGTCGCGCTCGGGCGCGCCGAATTCGGCGACATAGCCCATGCGGAAACGGCGGATCGTATCGGTGACGAGCTGGAATTCCGAGATCGGCACCAGATCGAGCGAACGCATGTCGAGCAGCGTGCGCTGGGTCTCGGCATCGAAGGAGCGGATCGATTCCAGGCTGTCGCCGAAGAAGTCAAAGCGGACGGGCTGCTCCAGGCCGGCCGGAAACAGGTCCAAAATGCCGCCGCGCACGGCGTATTCGCCGGGCTCGCGTACGGTGGACGAGCGGTTGTAACCATTATGCTCGAGCCAGGCGACGATGGTGTCCATCGGCACCACGTTGCCGGGTGCGACCGAGAGCGCCTGCGCCGCAACGAGTTCGCGTGCGGGCACGCGCTGCACAACGGCATTCGCGGTTGTCAGCACGATCAGCGGCTTGTCGCTGCCGGTGAGCGCCGCAAGCCGCGCCAGCGTGGTCAGGCGTTGCGTCAAAATGCCGCCATGCGGCGAGACCCGGTCATAGGGCTGGCAGTCCCAGGCCGGAAAAGTCAGCACCGGCAGATCAGGCGCGAAGAATTGCAGCGCGCGTTCGAGCTGCTGCATGCGCCCGCCGTCGCGGCAGACCACCGCGAGGCTGACAGCCGGCTTCTTCGGCCGCGCCGCGATCGCGCGCGCCAGATCTGAGACGATGAGGCCTTCGGCGCCCTCGGCGACATTGGCAAGCGTCAGCGCGCGGCCGGGCGTGAGCAGCTCGGCAGGAGATTTCATCCCTTGCTTCACGACTGGCGGTCCGCGATCGGATAGGCCTTGATGCGGGCGAACAGCGCGCCGGTGACCTCGGCTGGCAGCAGCTTGTCACCCGTGATGGCGGCATAGAGATCGGGATCGTTGACCTCGAGCAGGGTCTCGAGCTCGGTGAGCTCCGCGTCAGACAGGTTGCCGATCTCAGCATCCGCGAAGCGGCCGAGGATCAGGTCCATCTCGCGCGTGCCGCGGTGCCAGCAGCGGAACAGAAGCCGCTTGCGGCGATCATCCAGGCCGCTGCTCGATCGTGTCGTTCCCGTCATGTCTCAAATCCAGTCAAACGCCGAAAGCCCGGACGTGCCGGGCCGCCGTGATATAGCCACTGGAACTGCCGGTGTCAGCCCTCGATTTGGCATGGCGGCACCCGCTGGAGGCGCCACGAAAAAAGACGTGGATGCCCGGCATAAAGCCGGGCATGACGGGCCGAAACGATCCTAGATTCGCCCTCATGCGCCCCAGCCTGCTCAATCCGCTGTTTGCTCCCGTGACCAGCCTGCCCGGCGTCGGTCCGAAGCAGGACAAGCTGCTGCAATATCTGCTCAGCCGGAGCGAGACGCCGCGGCTGGTCGACCTGCTCTTGCATCTGCCGAGCCAGGTGATCGACCGCCGGGCCCGGCCGAAGATCCGCGACGCCGTCCAGGGAGCCATGGTGACGCTGGAGGTCACCGTCGATCGTCACCGCCCGCCTCCGCCGCGCAATGTGCGCGCGCCGTATTTGGTCTATGCCAGCGACGATACCGGCGATGTCGTGCTGACGTTCTTTCGCGCCAAGCCCGGCTATGTCGAGAAGCTGCTGCCCGTGGGCGAGAAGCGCTTCGTTTCCGGCACGTTGCAGATGTATGACGGCATCCCGCAGATCGTGCATCCCGACCGCGTGCTGGACGAGGAAGCGATCTCGAAACTCTCGGGGATCGATCCCGTCTATCCGCTCACCGAGGGTCTCGCGCTCGGCTCGCTCCGCCGCGCAATCGCGCAGGCGCTGCTCAAGCTGCCTGCGCTGCCCGAATGGATCAGCCCGGAGGTGCTGCGCCGCTGCAATTTTCCGCCTGTTGCGGAAGCACTCAATCGCGTGCACCAGCCGGTCGAGCTGACGGACATCCTGCCCGATCAGCGCTTCTGGTCACGCCTGGCCTTCGACGAGCTGCTGGCCGGCCAGCTCGCGCTTGCGCTGATCCGCGCGCAGCTGCGGCGGCCTGCCGGCGTGCGCAACGCCGGCGACGGGCACTTGCGCAACAAGATCATCGACGCCCTGCCCTATGCCCTCACGCCCTCCCAGCGCAACGCCGCGAAGGCGATCGCCGACGACCTGACGCAGCCCGTGCGCATGCTGCGCCTGCTCCAGGGCGATGTCGGCTCCGGGAAGACGGTGGTGGCGCTGCTAGCGGCTGCGGCCGTCGCCGAAGTCGGCAAGCAGGCCGCGCTGATGGCCCCGACCGAGATCCTGGCGCGCCAGCACATCAAGACCATCGCGCCGCTCGCCGAGCGCGCCGGCATGCGGGTTGCGATCCTCACCGGCCGCGAAAAGGGCAAGGAGCGGCGCGAGATCATCACCCAGCTTGCCGAGGGCGGGATCGACCTGCTCGTCGGCACCCATGCGCTGATCCAGGACGACGTGCTCTTTAGCGATCTTGCGCTCGCCATCGTCGACGAGCAGCACCGCTTCGGCGTGCGCGAGCGGCTGGCGCTGACGTCGAAGGGCGAAGCGGTCGATGTTCTCGTGCTGAGCGCCACGCCGATCCCGCGCACGCTGGTGCTCACCTATTTCGGTGACATGGACATTAGCGAGCTCCGCGAAAAACCCGCCGGCCGCCAGCCGATCGACACCCGTGCCGTCGCCATGAGCCGGCTCGGTGAGGTCATGGACGGCGTCGGCCGCGCGCTGGAGTCCGGCAAGCTGGTGTACTGGATCTGCCCGCTGGTCGAGGAATCCGAGGCCGAAGGCACCGAGCACCTCACCAATGCGACCAAGCGTTTCGAGAGCCTGCAAAAGCGCTTTGGAGATCGTGTCGGTTTGGTCCATGGCCAGATGAAAGGCATCGAGAAAGACCGTGTCATGGGGCAGTTCGCGGCCCACGAGATCGGCCTTCTGGTTGCGACCACCGTCGTCGAGGTCGGTGTCGACGTGCCGGCCGCGACCATCATGGTAATCGAGAATGCCGAGCGCTTTGGCCTCGCGCAGCTGCATCAGCTCCGCGGCCGCATCGGCCGCGGCTCGGAGGCCTCGACCTGCATCCTGCTCTACAGCGAGCCGCTCGGCGAGATGTCGAAGGCCCGGCTGAAGGTGATCCGCGAGACCACCGACGGCTTTCGCATCGCCGAGGAGGATCTGAAGCTGCGCGGCGAAGGCGATGTGCTGGGCGTGCGCCAGAGCGGCCTGCCCGGGTACCGCATCGCGCGCTCGGAGGTCCACGGCCAGCTCATCACGCAGGCCAGAGACGAGGCGCTTCGGATCATGAAGGACGATCCGAAGCTGAAAGGCGAGCGCGGCGAGGCGCTAAGGTGCCTGCTGTATCTCTACGAGCGGGACGAGGCGATCCCCTTGATCGGGGCTGGCTAGCTCGCGGCTCTCCGGCGCCCGACTTCATAAGCCGCAACATGCGCCCGTGCCAGATCCAGCAGCGGCGTTTCGATGCCAAGCGACCGTGCCCGGTTGGCCATATCACCCAGGATATGCTCGGACTCGGTCATCGAGCCGCGCTCGATGTCGCGCAGCATCGAGGCCTTGAGCGGCGAGTCCAGGGTCGTGAACAGTTTTCGGTCGAACTCGATGAACGGGGCCCGCGGCTCAAAACCCGAAGCGGTCGCAACTGTGCAGCATTCCGCGAACAAGCGAAAGATTGATTGCTCGCCGTTCGGAACGGCCAGGATGTCGCCGATGCTTGCGCGCATCAGGCAGGTGACGCCGGCGAGCGTCGAGAGCTGGACGAACTTTTCCCACATGTCCTGCATGATCGCTTCGCTGGCGCGCACGTCGATCCCGGGGACGTTGAACAGCTTCTCCAAAGCCAGCGTGCGCTCACTCAGCGCCCCCTTGGTCTCGCCGAAGACGATGGTCTGATTGGCCATGAACTGAACGACACGGCCATCCGCATCGAGCCCGGCGCTGACATTGGCCAAGCCACCGAGGACGCACGCCGCGCCGAACCGCGCGGTCAGAGCGTCGATATGTTTCAACCCGTTCAGGATGGGCAGAACCATGGTGTTGGTGCCGACGGCGGGGGCGAACTGGCTCATTGCGTCGTCGAGCGAGTAGGCTTTCACGCCGACGAGCACGACGTCGTAGGGCGCCTTGAGATCGCTGGCCTCGACGATCTTCGGCTGCACGGCAAAGTCGCCATGCGGGCTCACGATCCGCAATCCATCCCGGCGCAATTGCTCGGCTCGTTTCGCGCGAACCAGAAACGTCACGTCGCCACCTGCCCGCGCGACGCAAGCGCCGTAATACCCCCCGAGCGCGCCCGCGCCGATCACCAAAACCCGCATTCGAACTCCCATCGCAGAAATCCTGCGTCCGTAAAACAATAGCAGATGCCGCTCGCGTTGACGATGTGGATGGACTCTCCACGCCTCGATCAGTTCGGCCCGCGCGACTATCTTTCAATGCGGCAAATTTCGTGAAACCCTCGCATCATGCGCCGGATCATCGTCGTTGGCAGCCAGGGAAGTGGAAAGACTGCTCTTGCGCTCAAGCTCGGGAGAAAGCTCGGGCTGCCGGTCATCCATCTCGACGTGCTCTATTGGCGGCCGGGATGGAAACCATCCGAAACGGCAGGCTTTCGCCTCCGCGTCAGTGAAGCGATCGCGGCCGATGCATGGGTCGTCGATGGCAGCTTCTCAGGACTGGCCTTCGATCTCACGCTCGCGCGTGCCGAGCTTCTGGTCGTCATCGACCGCCCGCGCTGGCTGTGCCAGTGGCGCATTCTCCGGCGCTCGGCTGTCGATCGCGACGCGATGAGGCCCGATTTGCCGAAGGGATGCCCGGAGCAGTTCGACTGGAAATTGATGCGCGAGGCCTGGCGATATGGCACCGAACGTGCGCCGGTCATCGAGGCGGAACGGTTAAAATATGGCGCCGAGGTCCCAGTCGTGCGCCTGGGAAGCGACCGGGACATCACGGATTTTGTGGCGACTCTTACTCCAGATCGGGGTCCGTCTTGACCGCCTGCTGCGGCGGCGCGGTGTCGCGATCCACGATCGCGCGGCATCCCGGGCTGAGCTCCGATTTATGCTGCATCATGCACGTCGTGATGCGCGGGATGCTCGGTCCCTCAGGACACATGAAGTCAGCTCACGGGATCGCGATCGCCTGGACGCGGTAATGGTCAACTGGTCTGACGCTTCGGGCCCGAAAGCCTGATCATCAGGCCTTCTTCTTCGCGACACCGGCGGCAAACGCCTTCAGCAGCGCCGCATCGACCGCCTCTCCCTTCGCGTCAGCGGCGAGATGCTCGAACCATTTGGCAAAACCCTCGTAGATCTGGCTTGCCGGATGATCGGGCCCGAGGAAGCCTGATATCTCGTGCATCTCGGCGACCCAGCGATAGGCCTTGGGGATCATGTCCGGCAGTGCGACCTCGAGCCGCGCCAGGATTGCGGGCTGGCTGAGCGCGAGCTCGTCGCGGAGCGCGTCCGCGGCTCCCGCCTTGGTCGCCGCGACCACCATGGCCGAGCCAATGCCGGCGAGACCCTTGACGATGCCGGCATAGGACATCTTGAGCGCAGAGGCGGCACCCACCGGACCTTCGACGATGCGGATGTCGAGCCCGAAATCCCTGAGAACGGCGAGATCCTTGGCGTGCTCGCCGGACATGTAGAAGGCCGGACTCTTGCCGCCCGGCTGCGGCGGGAAGCCGATGATGCCGCCGTCGACGAAGGGCGCCTGCGCCGAGCCGATGATCTCTTCGATCCGCCTCACCGTGTCGACGTTGACGGCGTTGCAGTCGACCACGACCGGCTTCTTCGCCCGCTTCACGATCAGGCCGGCCAGTCGCTCCGCCAGTGCCTCCGCCTCGCCCGGCGGCACGATCGAGAGAATAATATCGGCACCCGCGATCGCATCGTCCTCGGCGCCGATCATGCCGGCATCCGCCGCGCGCTGCTGCGTCGCCTCGCTGCGTCCCTTCAAAGACGTCAGCACGCGCGCGCCGTTCTCGCTCAGGCGACGGGCCACCGCGCTGCCCATGGCACCGGGCGCGAGGATCGCAATGGTCTTTGACATCGAGGCGCTCCAGTTCAACTTCCAAGCGTGACGCTCGGTCCGACTGGAACGATAGCAGAGGACGCAAACGCCTGCGTGACCGCAGGCTATCCCGCCGGGGAATAGCCCTACTCCGCCTTCGCAGGCTCGGGCTGGAGCGTGGAGGCATTGGCAATGCGCGCGGCATTGGCCATGCCCGCGAGCGCGGCGGCCTTCTTCGGGTCCGGGGCCGAGCCGGGCTGCACCACGCCGGCCGACATGATCAGCGTTGCGGCATCCTCGGCGGTGAGGTCGACCTCGATGATCTTGCTCTTGGGCACGTAAAAGAAAAATCCGGTGGTCGGGTTCGGTGAGCACGGCAGAAACACCGAGACATGTTCCTCCTGCCCCGGCAGGCTGCGTGAAACCTCTTCGTTCGGCGATTGGGAGATCAGCACGATCGACCACATGCCGGGCGAAGGAAACTCGACGAGGCCCACCTTGCGGAAGCTCGAACCCTTGCCCGAGAACAACGTCTCGAACACCTGCTTCAGGCCGCGATAGATTGCGCGCACCGCCGGGATCCGGCCGAGGAAAGTCTCGCCGACATCGACCAGCGTGCGGCCGATCAGGTTCGCCGCGAGGAAGCCGACCAGCGTCAGCGTGAAGAATGCGACAATCAGTCCCCAGCCGGGAACGCCGTAAGGCAGATAGGTTTCCGGCCGATAGGCCAGCGGCACGAATGGCCGCACCACGCCGTCGACCCAGGTGACGAACCACCAGACCAGATACAGCGTGATCGCAATCGGACCGGTGACGATCAGCCCAGTCAGGAAATAATTGCGAAACCGGCCCATCAGGCCGGTATGCGGTTCCGGGGCAGGATCAAGAGGCGCTGGCGCGTCGTCGCGGGTGGTCATTCGGGTTCCAGGTCGGTCGCTTCGTCCAAGCTAGGGGCTTCTAGCAGGTTTTGGAAGAGCGCGACCTGAATCCCTTCTGCCTATTCCACGGTCACGGATTTCGCGAGATTGCGCGGCTGATCGACGTCGGTGCCCATCACGACCGCCGTGTGATAGGCGAGCAGTTGGACCGGAACGGCGTAGACCATCGGCGTGAAGGCCGCGGCCATGTCGGGCAGGACGATGGTGACGAGCGAATTCACCGTCGCCTCCGCAGCGCCTTTGGCGTCGGTCATCAGGATGATGTTGCCGCCGCGGGCCGCGACCTCCTGCATGTTGGAGACGGTCTTCTCGAACACGCGGTCATAGGGCGCGATCACGACGACAGGCATGGTCTCGTCGATCAGCGCGATCGGGCCGTGCTTGAGCTCGCCGGCGGCATAGCCCTCGGCGTGGATGTAGGAGATTTCCTTCAGCTTCAGCGCGCCTTCGAGCGCCAGCGGAAAGCTGGTGCCGCGACCGAGATAGAGCACGTCGCGGGATTTTGCGATCCGGTGCGCGAGCTTCTCGATCTGAACCTCGGTGGTGAGCGCATCCGACATCAGACGCGGAATCTCGACGAGGCCGTGAACGAGCTTGGTCTCGTCCTCATCGGACAATACGCCTCTCGCCTTGCCGGCCGCGATAGCCAGATTTGCCAGCACCATGAGCTGGCAGGTGAAGGCCTTGGTCGAGGCGACGCCGATCTCGGGGCCGGCCAGCGTCTGCAGCACGGTCTCGCTTTCGCGCGCGATCGTCGAGGTCGGCACGTTGACGACGCCGATCGTGTGCGCGCCCTCCGCCTTGGCGTAGCGCAGCGCCGCCAGCGTGTCGGCGGTCTCGCCGGATTGCGAGATGAAGATCGCTAGATCGCCCTTGCGCAGCGGCGCTTCGCGGTAGCGGAATTCGGAGGCAACATCGACCTCGACCGGCAGGCGCGCAAAGCGCTCGAACCAGTATTTGGCGACGATACCGGCGTAACTCGCGGTGCCGCAGGCCGTGATGTTGATGCGCTGGATGTCCTTGAAATCGAACGGCAGCTTGACCGGCAGCGAGACCCGCTCGGTCGCCATGTCGACATAGCGCGCCAGCGTATGGCCGACCACTTCCGGCTGCTCGTGGATTTCCTTCGCCATGAAGTGGCGGTAGTTCGCCTTGTCGACCAGCGAGGTCGAGGCGGCGTGCCTGATCTTGTCGCGTTCGACGGACTGGCCGTCCTTGTCGAAGATGTTGGCGCCCTTGCGGGTCAGCACCACCCAGTCGCCATCCTCGAGATAGCTGATCGTGTCGGTGAACGGGCCGAGCGCGATGGCGTCCGAGCCGAGATACATCTCGCCGTCGCCATAGCCGATCGCGAGTGGCGGTCCGTTGCGGGCGCCGATCATGAGGTCGTCGTCGCCGGCGAAGATGAAGCCGAGCGCGAAGGCGCCGCGCAAGCGCGCCAGCGTCAGCTTGACCGCTTCCACCGGTTTGTTTCCGCGCGTCAGAAGATCGTCGACGAGGTGCAGCACGATCTCGGTGTCGGTCTCGGTGTGGAACACCGTGCCCTTCTTCTCGAGCTCCTCGCGCAGCTCACGGAAATTCTCGATGATGCCGTTATGCACGACCGCAACGCGATCGGTCGCATGCGGATGGGCGTTGTTGACGGTCGGCTTGCCGTGCGTGGCCCAGCGGGTGTGACCGATGCCGGTCGTCCCCTTCAGCGGCTCGGCTTCCAGCCGCTTCTCCAAATTCTTCAGCTTGCCCTCGGCGCGGCGGCGCGCCAGGTGCTTGCCTTCGAGAGTGGCGACACCCGCGGAATCATAGCCGCGATATTCGAGACGTTTGAGCGAATCCACCAATTGCTCTGCAACCGGCTCGCGCCCGAGAATGCCGACAATCCCGCACATGCGGATCAATATCCCCCAAATCGTCGAAAAATCGCCTAAACGACACGCTCGGTTTTTAGCGAAATTCAGAGGGAACCAGATACTCAATAATTATTGCGGATTGAGACAGCGTGGACCGCAACCTGAGCTTCGCCTGCGTCGATTTAGTCGGCCTTTAACCGCGCGCATTAACCCGATGTCAACAAGTTTGGCCAACGATTCCCGACCGGGAGATCAAGGCCATGAAAGCCACCACGTCCGACCGCAAGGGTCTGTCATCGCTGTATATCCGCGCCAGTGAGACCTCCGGCACGCACCTTGCGCATTGGCCGCCGCCTCAGCGCGGCAAGGAAAGCAAGCCCGTTTTCATCAAGCATCCTGAAGGCGAGCCGGTCAAACGCGCCAAGCCGCGCGGCTGGCGCCTGACGCGCGCCATCTTCTCCGAATTCGCCGACGACGAATAACGGCAGACCTCACCACCCCATCAGCGCGGCCCACACGAGGAAAATGAGGAGCGCCCAGAACGTCAGCCCGATGACGAGAGCTACAATCTCTGGCGGTTCGTACTCGTTGATTTCCCACAGCAGAACTCGCCCAATCCCCGTGACGAATGTGTCAATCAGAAAACTGACGAGATCACGAACAAAGCGCGGGGACACGGCAATCAGCGCTCATTTCCCCGACTACTTCTCAGTTTTCTTGCCGCCCGTCTTCATCTCGCGGTAGCGCGCCGCACCGCCTTCGCGGATGGTCTGCTGGCTGCGCTCGAGCGCCATCGCGTCGTCGGGCACATCGCGCGTGATCACAGAACCCGAGCCGATATAGGCGCCGTTGCCGATCTTCACCGGCGCGACAAGCGAGGAATTGGTACCGACGAAGGCGCCCTGCCCGATCACCGTCTTGTGCTTCTTGAAGCCATCGTAGTTGCAGGTGATGGTGCCGGCGCCGATGTTGGAATTGGCACCGACGGTGGCGTCTCCAATGTAGGAGAGATGGTTGACCTTGACGCCGGCCTCGAGCGTCGCCGCCTTGGTCTCCACGAAATTGCCGATCCGCGCACCGTCGCCGAGCGACGTGCCGGGCCTGAGCCGCGCATAGGGTCCGATCGACACCTTCTTGCCAAGCGTGGTCCCGACGATATGCGAGAAGGAATGAATGACGGTGCCGTCGGCGATCGACACGCCGGGGCCGATCACCACGAACGGCTCGATGGTGACGTCCTTGCCGAACACGGTATCGGCGGCGAGGAAAACCGTTTCGGGGGCGATCAGCGTGACGCCCGCCTCCATTGCAGCCCTGCGCAGCCGCGCCTGCATCACGCCTTCCGCTTCCGCAAGCTGGGCCTTGGTGTTGATGCCGCGCACTTCGTCCTCGCTGGTTTCGATCACGACGGACTCCCATCCATTGTCGTTGGTAACGCCGACCGCATCGGTCAGATAGAACTCGCCCTTGGAATTCGCGTTGCCGATCCTGTCGAGGATCGCGAGCGCACGGCGGCCGTCGATCGCCATCACGCCGGCATTGCACAGATCGATCTTGCGTTCCTCGGCACTCGCATCGGCATGCTCGCGGATCGCAACCAGGCGATCGCCCTCGACGATGAAGCGTCCATAACCTGACGGATCCGCGGCGCGGAAGCCGAGCGCGGCGATCGCGGCCCCGCTAGCGAGCGGCGCACGCAGCCGCGCAAAAGTCTCGGCCGAGATCAGTGGCGTGTCGCCGAAGGCGATCAGGATGTCATCCACGCCGCGCGCAATGGCCTCACGCGCCGCCAGCACCGCATGCGCCGTGCCGAGCCGCTCGGCCTGCACGAAGATGAGCGCGTCGGGGCGGATACGCCTTGCCTCGTCCGCGACCGCCTGATGGTCGGGGCCGATCACCACCGCAAGCGCCGTACCGGTTCCCTGCGGAGCGGCGCCGAGCACATGGGCCAGCAACGACTGGTGGGCGACGGAATGCAGCACTTTCGGCAGGTTCGATCGCATGCGCGTGCCCTCGCCGGCGGCGAGCACGATCGTGAGGCTAGAGCGGACGGTCATCGCAATCCTGTCAAATATGGCCGAATCGATCATCACATCGACGGGCGACACGCCGATGCCACCTGAGCTTTCTGCCTTGCTACCCCCGCAAACGCCCGGAATTCAAGTGCGCGTGGGTTTTCCTGTTAATGTTCCTTGATTGATTCGGGGAAGCCAGACAGGGCTGGGCACTTAACGTTCATGGCAAAGGATTCCGACCCACTGGCGGATGCCTTCGGCGACAAGGAGACCGGCGGGCTGTTCTCCGGACTTTTGGCCGAGGAAGGCCCTTTCGATCGTCGTTTGCTGTGGCGGCTGGGCTCATGGGGCGTCGGCGCTGTCGGCGCCGTCGTGATCGCCGTGATGGCCAACCAGGCCCAGCTCGGCTGGCGGCGCGACCAGGTCGCCTCCGCCGACCTCGTCCGCCAATCCGATCAGATTCAGGTGCTGACCAAGCAAAGCCAGCTCGAAGCCCGGCGCCTCGCCTCCGCGATCGACACCCTGAACACCGATCGCGACCGGCTCTATTCGCGTGTCACGGTGCTCGAGCAGGGGCTCGACTCCGTCACCGGCGCCATCGCCAAGCAAAGCGCGACGTCGCAGCCGGCGCCAGCCTCGAAGCTGCAGGACGTCCCCGTCACCGCCGCGCAGCCCGCGCCTCCGGCACCTGACGTCGCACCGGTCGCATCGACCGCCGCCTCGCTGGTCGACAAGCCGCGCGCCACGCCCGGCAAAGAGGCCAAGGACAACGCGAGCAAGGACGCCTCGAAAGAGGCGGCGAAGGATCAGTCGAACCCGCCCCCGCAGACGGCGGCTGCCGCCTCGCTCGTTCCGCAGTCGCCGGCGACGGCATCGACTGTGCCCATTCTTCCGTTGGTGCAGCAGAAATCGATCATGGCGCCGCCCGATCCCGCCGCGTCGAAACTGATCCAGCCGGAGCAAAGCGAGAAGGCCGCCGACAAGAAGCCCGAGCCGGCGCCAGCTCCGACCGAAGTCGCAGCGGCATCAGCCAAGCCGGCGGAGGCAACGGAAGCCGAGGCCACCGCCATCGCAGTTCAGCAGACGCGCTTTGCGATCGAACTCGGCGGTGCGAATTCGGTCGATGGCTTGCGCGCGCTCTGGCGTGGACTGAGCAAGTCCAACCCCGAGATCGCCGCACTCCGGCCGATCATCATGATCAAGGAAGGCTCGAACGGCCTCGGCATGCAGCTCCGGCTCGGCGCAGGTCCGCTGATCAATGCCGCCGCCGCGGCAAAGCTCTGTGCCGGCCTCGCCGAAAGCGACCGCCATTGCGAGACCACGGTGTTCGATGGCCAGCGCCTGTCGATGCGCGGCGGCTCGGAAAAATCCCAGGAAAGATCTCAGGACAAATCCCAAGACAAATCCCAAGACAAGGGATCGGAGAAGAACTCCGAGAAGACCCAGGACTCCGTGCCACAAGCCGAGACGACCCCGGCGCCTTCGCCTGCGCCGACCGTCAAGCCCGACAGGCATCGCCGCAGCTACTCCTCCAAGCGCTCGAAGCGCGAAGAGCCGGCGCCCGCGCCGCAGCCGGCGGCAGCCGCAGCCAAGCCACCGGAGACGGCGTCAGCGGGATCGGCGATATCGTCGTTCTTCAGGCGATAGGCGATCAGCGCGCTTGATTGACGAGCCGGAGCTCAGGGTTGCGTGAGCGAGGCCGGGCCAACTCATGACCAAGCTTGCGCGCTGCGATCTGGCGACGGATGCGCCCCGCTAGATGGCCATCATCTGGCTGATCTTGATCGCCGCACAGATGATCATGCCCCACAGCGCGAAATTGATCTGCAACGCTTCAGTCATTGCGAACCCCGCTTGCTTCCTCGCCATCGCGCCCTTGAACGAGGTGATCAGCTCCTGATCGAATCAGCCGTCACGCCCCGCGCGTTCGAGTCGAACGTTAGGGCGGGCCAAAATTTTCGCAAATCCGTATCGCTACGGTTCCGATTCGCGGAGTGCAGCAAATGAGCCAGCGGGCGAGCAGTGACCCGGTGCAAAAATGCCCTGCCCCCTGTTGCTCCCTCCGGCCATCCCGACCATATTGCCCGCATGACAAAGAAGCCGTTTCGCCTCACGCCCTATCAGGTCCAGTTTCTCATCGTCGTCGGGTTCGTCACCGTCGGCTGGGCGCTCTATGTGCGCTATCTCGCGATCGAGTTCTCGACGGTGGCGCTCGCGTGCGACGCCGGCCTGCAGACCATGATCTGCAAGGCGCGCTCGCTGTCGACGTCGCTGTTCAAGAACTCGGTGTTCGGCATCGTTGCGCTCGTCATCGCGACGCTGAACCTGATGCGGCCCTCGATCGTGCTGCTCACGCTCGGCGTGGTCGCAGCCGGCCTCGGCATCGTGCTCTACAACATCGTGCTGGCGGGCCTTGCGATCGGCCTGCTCATCCTTGGCTTTGCTCGGCCCGCGCCCGCCACAGCGTGAGCGCGAACAAGAGATAGATCGCGCCGGTCCACATCGCCTGCCAATTGTCGCGGCCTTCGTTCAGAAACACGTAGACCGCCGATACCGCCAGCAGTCCCGCGAACACCGCTTCCGCGATCGGGCGCACGCCAATCTGCGGCCGGTTTAGCATCAGCAGCGCGAACGGCACCACCGCCATCGTCAGCGAGGCATAGGGGAAGTCGCGGTAGCGCGGATCGAACACGAAGCCGAGCGCGGTCTCGGCCCCGATCACCGCCGTCACCGCCAGGGTCAGGCCGAGCACGGCCGAAAGCTTCGACCATTTGCGGCCCTCGCGCGGCCCGAGCAGGTCGAGGAAGCTCGGAAGATTGCGGCCGATGACAAGCGCCTGCGCGCAGAAGATCGGCGAGAGGATGCCGGCAAGCAGCAATGCCCCCCATTGCAGCCAGCCGCCCCAGCCATAGCTCTCGTAATACATCTTGTCGGCGGCGATCCCGAGCAGGATGCCCGCCGATGTCGCGGAGATGCCGACGGCAAGCCAGGCCGAGAAGCGCGGCGTCCAGGGCCGGCGCCGCAGCGTGATACCCGCAACCGCGAACACCAGCACGCTGAGGCCCATGCCGGCGCCCATGTACCATTTCCAGAGGGGGAAATTGCTGATCGGCTGGCCCGGCGGATATTTCAGCTGGCGCCGTACGGAATCGAGCAGGCCCCAATAGCCGCCGACGGTGCCTTCCAGCCGCCGTTTCCACGGCTGGTCATAGGCCTCGATGAGATTGACGCGAAACTTCTGGGACTTCGCGAGGCCCAAGATCTCCGAGACGACGCGCGCCTGGTTGGTGCGTGACGGAAGCGCGCCATCGCGCATGCGGCCCTCGCTCGGCCAGCCGGTTTCACCGATCAGGATCTCCTTGTCAGGGAATGCCGCCGCCATCCGCTCGCGGATCGCCTCGACATGGGACGAGGCGAATTTCGCCTTCACCGGCATGTCCTCCCAGTAAGGCAGGATGTGAATGGTGACGAAATCGACGGCGTCATAGACCTCGCGGTTCTTCAGCCAATATTCCCAAACGTCGGCATAGGTCACGGGCACGGTGACCTGCGCCTTCACTGAACGGATGATGGCGATGAGATCCTGCGTCGTCATCTCGCCGCGCAGCAACACCTCGTTGCCGACGACGAGCGCGGAGACGGTGTCGGGGAAATCCTTGGTGAGGCGGATCGCGGTCGCCACCTGCGCAAAGTTCTTGGCGCGATTGCTGCCGAGCCAGATGCCCTGGATCACCTTCAGCCCGCCGACCTTGGTCGCAACGGCGGGCACCTGGTCGAGCCCATTTTCAATGGAGTAGGTGCGGACGCAGTCGGTGATCTGCTTGAGCTGGCGCAGATCCTGCTCAATTTGATCGGCCTCGATGTGGGTCCATGCGTCCAGCGGCGTTTGCTCGCCGCGGAACGGCGCATAGGAGACGCATTGAACCTTGTCATTGGGGTCGATGGGGGCGCGCGCGAGCGTGATCGGCGTGGCAAGCCACCACCACACGGCAGCAATCGCACCCAGTGAGACGAGCAGGAGCGCCAGTGGCGTACGAAGAGAAATTTGTTCCGTCCTCCGCGAAGGGTCCGTCGATTACCTGCTCGCACGTCGTCTGCCAAGGGGGTGAGGCGCCTTGGCCGCGCCCTCTCCCCGACGAATTGGGCTGCGGCGGTTCGACCGGCCCCTAGCATCGTGACTTTGCTGGACAAAAATCCAAATACAGGCCAATGGATTTCGCGGGACTTTTCCGCCGCATTGGAGACCCATTTGGACGCCATCACGACCGGCGTCCGCGAGGTCCTCCCGCGGGCGGACGGCTGAGACATTGGGGAATTCATGCGGCGACGGGTGTTCGAGTTACGAAATGCGGTCCTGCGGCAGTTCGCCGCCTCGTTGGCCGTTTCTTCCCTTGTGCTTCTCGCCAGCCTCGGTGGCGCCTCCGCCCAGAGCGGGACCCCCGCGCCCGACCAGAGCAAGGCCGCCGCCCAGCCTGCCGACGCCGCCAAGGACGCGACCGCCCAGAACCAGCGCCGCACCGACGAATTCGCCGAGGCCGCCCAGGCCATCAACGGGCCGGCAGGTAATCCCGAATGCGTCTGGCTCGGGCGGCGCGTGGTGCGGCTGATGTGGCGGGATGACCTCGATACCGCGTTCCGCCATCTCGACCTCTATGACCGCTTCGGCTGCCCCGGCGGCCACATCCAGGCTGCGTTCCGCTGCCTGACCCGCTTCGGCGCCCAGATCGATCCCAAGGTTGCCGAGACCCTGGATAGCCGCGTCCACGCCTGCTGGATCAATCCGGCCGCCCAGCCGCAACAGGCGGCGGCAGCAGCCTCCCAGCCCCCGGCGCAGACCAACGGCGCCGCGCCGGCCGCCCAGCCGGCCGCGAGCCCGGCGCCTGCCGCAAGCCCCTCGCCCGCACCCCAGAAATAGCCGAAGGTCGTTTCACCTGTCGTTCAGGAACGATCGGCGATAGCTGGGGTTGGCACTGCCGCGCTCCCAAAAGGCCATGCCCTCATAAGGACATGAGGCCATGACAGTTGAGAAACCGTGCGGCAGAGGTATGCTCCCTTTGCCGCGGACTCGGTCGGATCTCGGGGTCGGATCCGCAGCCCTGCCATTTCAGCCCCTATTGGTTTAGCCGCGATGCGCGTTGTCGCCGCCGTTCTGTTGCTCGTGTCCGTCCTCCACGCCGGCATCTGGGGAGTCCTGCGCGACCGGGAACCTGCGCCTGATTTCAAGGGCCTGCTGCCGAGCCTGTCCTATACGCCGTTCGAACCTGGGCATGTCGTCGACAACACCGTCGACCCCGAACGGATTCGCGCCGATATGAAAAAACTCTCGACCATGACGCGCGCGATCCGTTCGTACTCGTCCACGGAGGGCAACGAGCTGGTGCCCCCGATCGCCGCCGAATTCGGGCTCAAGGTCACCGTCGGTGCGTGGATCGGCAAGGACGAGGAGCGCAACGAGCGCGAGATCAAATCCGCCATCGAGCTCGCCCGCAAGAACAGCAACGTCAACGGCGTCGTCGTCGGCAACGAGGTGATCTACCGCGGTGAGCAGAAGGTCGAAGACCTCATCGAGATGATCAAGAAGGTGAAGAGCGCGGTGCGCGTGCCCGTCACCACCGGCGAGATCTGGAACATCTGGCGCGACAACCCCGACCTTGCCTCCAACGTCGACTTCATCGCTGCGCACGTGCTGCCCTATTGGGAGAACTTCCACTCGGACGAGGCCGTCGACCAGGCCGTCGACCGCTACAACCTGCTGCGCAACCTGTTTCCCGGCAAGCGCATCGTGATCGCCGAGTTCGGCTGGCCAAGCGCGGGCTATAATCTGCGCAAGGCCGATCCAGGTCTGTTCCAGCAAGCGTTGACCTTGCGGAACTTCGTCAGCCGTGCCGAAGCCATGGGCATGGAATACAACATCGTCGAGGCGATCGATCAGCCCTGGAAGTATTTTGAAGGCGGCGTCGGTCCGTACTGGGGCATCCTGAACGCCAGCCGCGAGCCGAAATTCGCCTGGACCGGCCCGGTGGAGAACCCCGACTACTGGAAGCTCATGACGGTCGCCCTCCTGGTCGGCGTCCTGCTGTCGCTGCCCATCTTGCGGCTGCACCAGCCGACGGCAAAACAGGCCTTTCTGCTGTCCGCCACGGCCAACGGCGTCGGCGCCTGGGCCGCGACCGTGTTCGCGTTCTGGAACGGCCACTATTTCATCTTCGGCTCGGCCTTCGCGCTGACCCTCGGCATGATTCTCCTCGTTCCTCTCGTCCTCATCGCGATGGCCCGCATCGACGAGATCGCGGCCGTTGCCTTCGGACGGCCGCCGCAGCGGTTGATCACCAAGAGCAAGCCGATCGAGAACGTGCCTGAGAATTATTACCCGAAGGTCTCGATCCATATCCCCGCATATTACGAGCCGGTCGAGATGCTGAAGCAGACGCTCGATGCGCTGTCGCGGCTCGACTATCCGAACTACGAATGCGTCGTCATCATCAACAACACGCCGGACCCGGCGTTCTGGCAGCCGATCCAGGACCATTGCCGCGCGCTCGGGGAGCGCTTCAAGTTCATCAACGCCGAGAAAGTGCAGGGCTTCAAGGCCGGCGCGCTGCGTATCGCCATGGACCGCACTGCCGTGGATGCCGAGATCATCGGCATCCTCGATGCCGACTATGTCGTCGAGCCCGACTGGCTGAAGGACCTCGTGCCCGCTTTTGCCGATCCGCGCGTTGGCCTGGTGCAGGCGCCGCAGGAGCATCGCGACGGCGATTTGTCGATCATGCATTACATCATGAACGGCGAATATGCCGGCTTCTTCGACATCGGCATGGTCCAGCGCAACGAGCTCAACGCCGTCATCGTGCACGGCACGATGTGCCTGATCCGCCGCGCCGCGATGGACATGGCCGGCGGCTGGTCATCCGACACGATCTGCGAGGACTCCGATCTCGGCCTTGCGATCCAGGAGCTCGGCTGGATCACCCACTACACCAACACTCGCTATGGCAAGGGGCTTCTGCCCGACACCTACGAGGCCTTCAAGAAGCAGCGCCACCGCTGGGCCTATGGCGGCCTGCAGATCGTGAAGAAGCACTGGCGCCAGTTCCTGCCCGGACGGAGCCGGCTGACGCCCGACCAGAAGCGCGAATACGGCCTTGGCTGGCTCAACTGGCTCGGAGCCGAAAGCCTCGGCGTGGTCGTGGCGCTGCTCAACCTCGTCTGGGTGCCGATCGTCGCCTTCGCCGACATCGCCATCCCCGACAAGATCCTGACGCTGCCGATCATCGGCGCCTTCGTCGTCTCGCTTGCGCATTTCCTGTCGATGTATCGCGCCCGCGTCGCGATCAAGCCCGGCCAGATGCTGGGCGCCATGATCGCGGCGATGAGCGTGCAATGGACGGTGTCACGCGCCGTCGCGCAAGGCCTGATCACCGAACACATCGCCTTCGCGCGCACGTCCAAGGGCGGCTTGAGCCGGATGTCGATCGAATTCCAGGCGTTCTGGGAGGCCGTGATCGGCGTTCTGCTCCTGGTCGGCGCCGGTGTGCTGATCGCCTCCAACTCTTTCCGCCAGATCACCGAGATCTACATCTTCGCTGGCGTGCTGGTGCTGCAGAGCCTGCCGTTCCTCGCCGCGGTTGCGATCGCGATCCTCGAACTCAGCCGCATCAACTCGTTCCAGTTCTGGCGCGACAGCGCGATCCGCACGGCCGAGCTGATTGGCCTCCGCCCCGTCGCCCTGCCAGGGCCCGGCAACGCGCAACCAGTGCCGAGCGAGGTGCGACGGGAGGCGAACTGACGGGGCGGATTGGTGCCCCACCTCCCGTCAATAAAAGTCACGAGGTGTTTGAGCGTGGATGACGCCCCGCCAAACAGGTTCAAAACCCTGGCCTAAGCGCTGGAAGCGGCAGGAAAATCCCCGCTTCTGCCGCGTGTTTTGGCAGTCACCCCTGCTATTGACCTCAGCGCCCCATCCCCCTACACAGCGCGGGCCGAAAGGCATGATCCGGAAACAGCCGGTTTTCCCCGCGACGCGAGTTTGAAGCGTAGCGGCAAGACATGCTTCTCGAATGTCCGAAGACGATGGCGATTTCGAAGCCATCAGCGGCCATGGGAGCGCGTAGCTCAGCCGGTAGAGCACGTGACTTTTAATCACGGGGTCCTGGGTTCGAGCCCCAGCGCGCTCACCAACAAGCCAGTGGTGGCAGCCCTGCTCATCGCCTGGGATCGGCACGCACCACGTGGGATGCCGAGTATTGAGTGGTCCCAGTGCGAGCGGCCTCCGCCTCGTTCCACCCGCTTTCCGCGACCATTCCGCAGTCAGATGCCACACCGTGGCGGGCTATCCGCCACAGCCCAAGCAGGCGGTGGGGCTGTCCAGCCATCGCCTGGTGGCCTCGTCGGTCCAGCCCGGGACGGCGAAGCCGGGGGTGGCCACGCTTCGACCGGGAGCAACGGACTGAGTGGGAGGAACGAACACTTGCTGGCGTGTGCGCAATGGTGACGTTGAGCGATGCGCCGTGGCAGCATTCCCCGCAGCACTCAGAGCAAACAATAGGCCCAAGGCTAAAACAGACCGCATCATCGCTGTTTCCAATCGAGCATTCGCAGCTGGACATGTGGTTCGGCCGTCAATCATCCCCAAGTGCCGGTGGGTTCACGATCGCTCAATTCAGTGGGATGACGCTGTCGTGCCTGATTGTGTGACCGAAATCACCTTCAGCGAGATGGAACGCTCGCACCTGCCGCAGCTTACGTGATCAGGAGTTCGTCAATGTCGTGCTGATGCCGCCCCATGCGGCCATCAGAAATCGGGGAATTTCTTACCTCCCCCACTGGTCTCCTCCTAAGTGAAGAGTGTTTGCTGTCGCGAGAGGGGAGAACAATGCGCGTCTTGTCCGTGGCGTTCTTCGCAGTGGCTTCGCTAGCCCAGGCTCATGCCCAGGATCAGGTCAAAAAGCCTGTGTCGGACTGCAACTATGTGATCGGCATGGGGGATACCCACACAGTTCCCGCTGGTGAGGCGCTTTGCTGGCGCGTACCGCCGCCCTCTTACAAGGAATACACGCTGCTCCAATGTGACGGGCCTTCGTTCCAGGAGCTTCGCCGGGGTGAAGCCAGGCGATCCTCACTGCAACATATTTGAGGAACGGCAGTAGATCTCGGCTCGATGGCGTCGCCTTCGGCTATGAGGCGATCGCCAGAATTACGGTGAATTGCGGTGACAGTGCACTAAACTCCGTACCCTACCGCCTTCCTAAAGCCTCGCTAAGAACGTCGGCGCCAGGCAATGCCAATTTAGTGCACTGTCACCGTAACACCGTAACTCCCGTGTCTCACTTCAGGGGTGCAGTCCAGCACCGTCCCCGCAACTGCCGGCGAAGATACGCAACAACACCACAAGGTTGTGAATTGTAGATTGTCCTGATGTCCCAGCAAGAAGAGAGGCAGACGATAGATTCGCATGAGTTGACGAAGAAAGTTATCGGCAAGACTTCTTATGAACTATCGTTTGAAGCAATTCGAATTGTCGGCGCAGGGAACGCGGCTGGCTTGCTTGCATCGGCGGCGGCGATTGGAAGCGCTTTCGACAAGCACGTCCCCCTGACCGGATTGAAGGTTTCAGCGCTATCGTTCGCGCTGGGGATTGCGAGCTTTTCATTCGCCTACTTCTTCTACTATTCAGCAGTCTCCTCGATCGACTCGGCTTACCGCGACTCAGTCGAAGCTGTACGCGCTGGCAAGCCCGTGCCGGATCCCGGCGAGAGAGCCGGTGAATCAGCTCGCTTGGCTGTCTACATGATCTATGGCTCAACGATCCTATTTTTCGTTGGCCTGATGATATCGATGTACATGCTTCTCCATCTTTAGGCGCGTCAGCCCGCCTGCTAACTCGATGGTGATGACCCGACGCGAAGTTCGATCGCCAATCTCCCCTGTTCGATTCAAGGTGACTGTGCACGGCGCCTCCCGCAAGGAGGCTTGCGCGGAAATGGCCCCGCGCTTTGCCCGCCCCGCCTTCAGCTCTCCGGGACCGCCACCGTCGCGGGCGCGCTCAGCGGAGCGCCTCCGACCGAAACCGGCCCAATCGAAACCGGCCCGATCGACTTCGGCTGCCGAACCATCCGCTTGCGCAGCAACAGCCGATCGCGCGCGCGCAAGCGCGGGATGGAGGCCGTGACATCGGACATCATCGTGTTTTGCAGCGTGTCGATCTTCGAGATCAGCGTCGAAAGCTGCGGCGATATCTTCTTCACATCGCCCCGCTCGTCCGTGATGCTCTGCCGGAGCGACATCAGGGTCGTCGAGTCCTGCTGACGCAGCGCCGTGTTCTGCTGCAAGGACGAATTGATCTCCTGCAGCGCGGCGGCCTGCTGCTGCTGGGCCGACTGGATCTCCTTCAGGGCAGCGACAACGGGATCCGGTTTCGGCGCAGGCTCTTCCTGGCGCGGAAACAGCGCGGCCAGGTTGCTGATGTCAGGTGAAGGCAGATCAAAGGGCGAAGTGTAGATGGCCGCCGCGCCATTGATCGCCAGGGCACACACCGCGAAGGCCAGGACCGATTTACGGCTGGAGCGCTTGAGCGGTACTGGAGCTTCCAGGGCCTCGGACTCAGGCTGGGATTCTGACGCTGCGGCTGCAAGGGCTGCAGCGTCGAGGTGCTCGGCGAAGCCCAGCGTTTCGGATGTCGTGGTCATGCGCATTGACCTCATGAGCGAGCAAAAGGAGGCCGTCGCCGGAACGTCCTCTCGACGCCTCCTTTACGCAGCACTCACTTACACAACTGCCTAAAATTGTGGGCTTTTCGGATTAATTCCACGTTAGCGACGCGGTCGCCGGGCAGGTCCCGTGACCCCGGCTGATTACGGGGCGCTGCGAGCCGTGACGGCGGGCTCATGCTGTCCCCTGTTCCATCTGCCCAGCCGAAAAAAGCCAGGAGACATCAGACCCGAAAGGTGTAGGATTCGACAAAACGGAGGGAACGGCATGTTTGAAATCACCGGTTTCGACACGGCAGGCGTCGTCAGCCTCAAGCGTGAGTCCCTCGCCGCCGCCCTGAAGAAGGCCAGGGAGCTGATCCAGGACGGGTGCCGCGACGTTCAGATCGTCGATCCCGATGGCCGGGTCTACACCTCCTTCGAGGAGCAGGCCGCCTAGCCGCCTCCCCGCGCACCTGGGTCGCTTGGGCTCGCGATCCCTTGCGGAAGCGAAAGCAATGTCGCGGCGGTGCCGTACGCAAGTGTTCAGCCTGCACGTGCCGTCCCATTGCCAACCGACTGTTTTGGGCGCACGCTTTTTCCAGGCGCGCAGACGCTGCGAGGGAGTGCAACATGAAGGAACCGGGCCTTGATGGTCGCCACCGGGACAAGGATGGCGCAATCAGCAAGAAGCACGGCAACACGCTGATCGGGACACTGCGGAAGATCTACGGCAAGGGCTTTGCGGCCGGGTATCCGGATACGGCAACTCTCGGCGAGGTCTTGCATCAGTTGAACGAAACGTCGCTGAGCCAATTGCGTCGTGACCACGACACCGGGCATTTGGGACACAAGATCGACCATGTCCCAAAGTGACGTCGTTTAACCGAATTGATGTCCTCGGGATGAACTGTTCAGACGGCCGCTAGCCGCGCGGACAGCTGCTCCGCTATCGGTCGCATGCACGGTTGAGCCGCCCGGCAGCGGGGGCTACGATGAGCCTTTTACGGAGGCTCATTTGAAACAGGTCATTATTGCTGTCGCAGTTGTCGCGCTGCTCGCCACCTCGCCTGCCCGCTCACAAGCTCTCGTCGATCCCAGCAAGGTTGCACCCGAGTACCGCGAGGCGGCCGAAAAACGCCGCGCCGAGCAGATCCGCCAGCGCGAATGCGCGCAGAAGGCCGATCTGGCGAAGGTGTTGCCGCGAGATCGGGCCGACTTTGTCAATCACTGCCTCGATGCGATGGTGGCGAAGCAGTAGGGCCTCGCACGCGAATGCACGCGGCAACGAGAAAGCGGACGCCGGCGTTGAGGGGTTCTTCAGATGTTCGGCCCCACCGTGGCTGCCGATTTCCAATGATCATTGTTGTCGGCGCATGAGTTTCGTCCAGATCCAGTGCACGCGTTGCAAGACGATGTTTCGCGATCGCGCAGGACGATTGCAGGACGGCTATTCCAGGCAATGTCCTTGTTGCGAAGTCGTGCTGTTCTTCGCCGACGACGCTCAGCACCCGTTCATCAAGCGCGCAATGCGAAGCGCACGGCAGGCGCGCAAAGAGCAGCGCGAGGCCGAGGCGGTCAGGATCGCGACCCCGCCAGAACCGCGGGCGGCTCCGCGCTCGCGGTCGTCATCCGCCGGGCGGGCTCGGGTGCATGGAAGGTCCGAGTAGCGGCTACTTGGCCATCAATGTTGCTCCGATCCAGCCGCGATGGCGCAATGGGATGGCTAACGTGACAATCATCCCTCAGGGCTCCCGGAGACATCATGCTGTTTGCCATCCACGCCATCGACCGCACCGGTGCACTGCCGAGGCGGCTTGCCAATTATGAGGCGCACAAGGCCTTCCTCAGCGACACCTCGCGCTTCGGCGTCAAGATCGTGATGTCGGGCCCGCTGGTCGCCGACGACGGCGCCACCATGATCGGCAGCCTGTTCCTGATCGAGTCTCCTGGCCGTACTGAGGTCGAAGCCTTCAATCGCACCGATCCGTTCGCGGCGGCCGGCATCTGGGAGAAAGTCACGATCACCGGCTTCGTGCGGCGGCAGGGCTGAGCCATCCGGGGCTGGACGCGAAAAACCCCAGCGCGTGGAGACACTGGGGGTGTTTCAAAGATTATGAATTGGTAAGGGCAATGACGCTTGTGTAGCAGCCCTCTGCGTGGCGGCTTGTGAACTGCTTCACATGCGATGCGCGCCTTGTCGGATTCTTTGTCACACCCCTTATTGTCACGCCCTCGGTTGTCGCACTTGGCGGCTAGCTCCGGCGCGACTTCCGCGGAAACAGGCGATCCCGGATGTAGCGCGAGGTCGCGGTCAGGCGGATGCCGCGCGGCTTCTGCCAGGCGGCGCGGTCGATCTCCTTCTTGTCGCCGATCGCAAGGCGCCCCTTGGCGCTCTTGGCGATGAAGATCGCGTCGCTCATCTTGCGGCCCGAACGCTTGTTCTTGGCCTTCACCTCTTTCCAGAGGCTGATCCGGCCGAGTTTCAGCTTCGGCAGCTCTTCCTTGATCTCGCGCCGCAGGCAGGCCTTCTCGGTTTCGCGCGCACGCTTGCGGCCGCCCGGGAACATCCAGAGGCCGTCCGACCGTCTCCTGACCAACAAGACCTTGCCGCGTTTGGCGGCAACCAGCTTGGAAGACTTCGCCATTCCTATCGCAAACCGAAAAAAGAATCTGGCGCCATCGTAACTTGTCTAATTCATTAGACAAGTTCCGCGGCCGCCCTGATGGCCACCGCCATCCCCAATTGTCCACATTCTGCGAAAGGCGTGTGGCCCGCGCGTGAGACGCTATGGGACCTCGTCGGAAGCCTGCGATATAGCGGTCCGCTTCCCCGCCTCGCTCCCGATCCACGCCGCTGCCATCTCCCACGCCACCGACAGGATGATCGGCCCGATGAACAGGCCGACAATGCCGTGGGCCAGCGTGCCGCCGATCACGCCGACGAAGATGACGATGGTCGGCGTGTTGAGACCGCGTCCCATCACGAGCGGCTTCAGCATGGTGTCGATGAAGCCGACCACGACGAAGAACACGGTCAGCACCAGGGCGGTGGTGACGTCCTTGGCGGTCCAGATCCAGATGATGACAGGCAGCAATACGAGAAAGGCGCCGATTTGCACGATCGACAGCAGCAGCACGAGGAAGGCCAGCAATCCGGCGCTCGGCACTGCAGCGAGCTTGAAGCCGATGCCGGCCAGCAGCGCCTGCACGATGGCAACGCCGATCACGCCTTGTGCGACCGCACGGATGGTGGCGCCGCCAAGCGTGAGGAAATGCTCGCTCTGCTCGGGCACGATGCGCGACAGGAAGCCGCGCCCGGCCGCAACCAGCCGTGGCCCGTGCGGAAACAGGAAGCCGGCCACAAACACCGAGACCAGGAATTGGAGCGTGCCGAGGCTGGCATCACCAGCGAGCGTCAGCAGCGGTCCTGCCAGCGGCTGGAGATAGGGCGCGACCTCACGCAGCACCGCGCGGATGTTGGTGTAGGCCTGGTCCCACAACTCGAACAATGTCGGACCGATCACCGGCCATGACTTGATCTGTTCCGGAGCGGACTGCAGCGCGAGGTCGCCGGTGCTGAGCTGATGCGCCAGCTCCCTGCCCCCGTCGACCGCACTCACGCCGAGCCATGTCGCCGGACCGAGCACGATGCCGAGCGTGACCAGGGTGAGGATGGCGGCTGCGGTCTTGGGCCGGCCGCCAAGCACTTTGGCCAGCCAGCTAAAGGCCGGATAGAATGCGACCGCGAGCACGCCGCTCCAGGCCAGGATCGGCACGAACGGCCGGACGATCAGGAATGTCCAGATGATCAGCAGCGCCAACAGGCCGAGCCGGATCACGAGCTGGATGACGTCCTCGCCGGTCAGGAGCTGACGCAGACTTTTCACAGGCACGGCTTTCTTGCGGGCATCAACGCGGGTGCCGGCGCTTGCGCGGCCCCGGGTTATTGCGAGCCCCGGGCCGGCCGTCAAGACGGCCGGAGACGGGCCCGATCCTGCAAGGCTAGCCCAAATCCAGGAAAATCCAGAAAGATCCGCAACGTGCGCCGGGATTGCCTAACGACGATTAACCGGATTTCAGCCGACCAATTTACGCCGATGCAAAGGCTCGCATTTATGCTTCGTCGCAAGGTCCCAAAAACACTTGCGGTGCAATGGCCAACAGCATCTGGACGATCGAAGAATTCACCTGCACGGGTTGCAGCATGAACTACACCGCGACCCGGGAGGAGCATGCCGAGCCGCATGCCGGCAGCTTCAAATGCGCCATCTGCGGCAGCGTGGTGCACAGCTGGTCCGGCAAGCACCATTTCTTCGGCTGGCAGGCCGTGAGGACCAAGCCAGCGGTGTTCGGCCGGCGCTGGGCCGGCGTGCAGTAGTAACGATCGCAGATCGCTTACCGACGCACGCCGACGCGGTTGACACCGCCATTCAGATTGGTCCTGCTCGCCGTGCCGGCCCGAACCGCCGCACGTGCAACAGGGCGTGGCCGCAGCACCACGCCGGCGCGTGCGACGCAGGACGGCGGATAATCGATATATTGGCAATAGACCACGGCCCTCGCGGGTGTCGGACTAAGCGCGACACCAACGGTCCCCAAAAGACCGGCGGCCGCAATCGCTGCGACAACCACTGGCTTCATCGAACGACGCTCGCTCCGGCGCATGGTGATCCTCCCTCATTGCACAATTGGATAGTGATGGCTGTGCCCCAGCCTGAACTGAACGCAACGTGCGTCGCGGTGCACGGGCAACGTTGACGTAGATCAACGATGGGTGCGGCATTGGAGCTGGCCGAAAGCACACCGAGGTCGCGAAGTCATGCCTGCCATTCGGCGGGCGATGCGCGGCTTTTGCTAAAGGTCGACACCGGCTAAGTTCGCCTTCTCCGCAACTGAAGCCGATACATGATGACCGCTCCTTTCGTCCCGCAGATCGCCCTCTATCGCAGCTGGCTCGCCGAGCAACGCGGCCTGACCTTTTCGACTTACGAAGAGATGCGGCAATGGTCGGTGCGCGACCTCGATGCGTTCTGGCGCAGCATCTGGGACTATTACGACCTGCAGTCGCCGACGCCATTTGCGGCCGTCATCACCGAGCGCAAGATGCCCGGCGCGGTGTGGTTTCCCGGCGCGCAGGTGAACTATGCGCGGCAGGTGTTCCGGCATGTGGACGCGGCGCATGCCGCAGGCCTGCCCGCGATCGTCTCGAGCGGCGAGGACGGCAAGCTCACGGAAACCAGCTGGCCCGAGCTGCGGCGCAAGGCGGCCGCGCTCGCTTTGCATCTGAAGGACAAGGGGATCAAGCCCGGCGACCGCGTCGCGGCGTACCTCCCCAACATCCCCGAGACCATCATCGCGTTTCTCGCCAGCGCCAGCATCGGTGCGGTCTGGAGCGTCTGCGCGCCCGACATGGCCGCGCCGGCCGTGATCGACCGGTTCAAGCAGATCGAGCCAAAAGTGCTGATCGCCTGCGACGCCGTCACCTATGCCGGGCGCAGGCATGATCGCAAGGACGTCGTCGCCGAGCTGCGGCGATCGCTGCCGACGGTCGAGCATGTGATCCTGCATAGCGAAGCTTCCGCGGCGCCGGACGCCCTGCTCTCCGACATCACCGCGACGACGGGCGCCGCGGTCGACGCGTTCGAGCCGGAATGGCTGCCGTTCGATCATCCGCTCTGGATCGTCTATTCCAGCGGCACCACCGGTCTGCCGAAGCCGATCGTCCATGGCCATGGCGGCATCGTCATCGTCGTGCTGGCTCTGCTCGGACTGCACAACGACATCGGCTGCTCCTATCACGAGAACTCATTCGGCGAGCGCTATCACTGGTACTCATCGACGGGCTGGATCATGTGGAATTCGCAAGTGGGAGGTCTGCTGAGCGGCACCACCTGCTGCATTTTCGACGGCAGCCCCGGCGGCACCAGAGACAAGCCTGATTGGACCACGCTGTGGCGCTTCGTGGCGCAATCGAAAGCAACCTTCTTCGGCGCGGGCGCGGCGTTCTTCGCCAATTGCGCCAAGGCGGAGATTGACCTTGCCGCTGCCGGCGATCTCTCACGCCTGCGCTGTCTCGGCTCGACCGGCTCGCCGCTCAGCGCCGACACCCAGGCCTGGTTCAACGAGCGCTTCGCAGCACTGTCGAAGACCAACGGCAGCAAGGCGCAGGCCGATATCTGGTGGGCGAACATCTCCGGCGGCACCGATTTCGCCGGCGCCTTCATCGGGGGCAACAGGGAATTGCCGCAGACGCCGGGGGCGATGCAATGCCGCCTGCTCGGCGCCGCCGTGGAAGCCTTCAGCGAACAGGGCCGTGCCGTCACGGACGAGGTCGGCGAGCTCGTCTGCACCGAGCCGATGCCGTCGATGCCGCTCTATTTCTGGAACGACAAGGGCAATGCGCGCTATCTCGCCAGCTATTTCGAGACCTATCCTGACAATTTCGACGGCAGCGGCCGCGGGCCGGTGTGGCGGCACGGCGACTGGCTCAAGGTCAACCTGGATGGCTCCTGCGTGATCTACGGCCGCAGCGATGCGACGATCAACCGGCACGGCCTGCGCATGGGTACCAGCGAGCTCTATTCCGCGATCGAGGCGTTGCCGGAGGTGCTCGATAGCCTTGTCGTCGACCTCGAATATCTCGGCCGCGACAGCTACATGCCGCTGTTCGTGGTGCTGCGCGAGGGCGTCGCTTTCGACGGCGCGATGCAGGCGAAGATCAACAAGGCGATCGAGGCAGGTCTCTCACGCCGCTTCCTGCCGAATGAGATTTTTGCCGTCGCCGAGATCCCGCGCACGCTGTCGGGCAAGAAGCAGGAGCTGCCGATCAAGAAGCTGCTGCTCGGCCACCCCGTCGAGAAGGTCATCAACAAGGAAGCGATGGCCAATCCGGCCTGCCTCGACTGGTATCTGGTCTTCGCGCGCGACTATCTGGCGCGAAATGCGGTCTGATCTCGGACAGATCGGACCAATTGCGCCTTCGGCATTTGCACTCCGTTCACCGATGACAGCTAGACGGGTCAGGACCCCTGCAACGAACAGCACGCCATGGCCGACCTCAACGCTGTCCTCACCCGGCTCAACGACCGCCTACTTCGCCTCGAAGGCGAGCTGTTCGTGCTGCGTTCGCTGGCACGCGCGACGCTGACGGCAGGCGATGACCACGCGACGCGGATGCGCAAGCTGGTCGAGGCCGCAAAAGTCGCGCTCGATGACGAGGCGGAACGCGAGCTCGACAAGCCCACGCGCAAATATGTCGACGCGGCAACCGCGCTGGTGGAGGAACTGCTGGTCGAGCCGACCCCGGCGCGGCCCTTGTTCACCGTGATCGATGGCGGACGGCGCGACTGAGCGTCAGATCGGACGCGTTGTGCCGGTGTCGGTGGATTCAGCCTTCAGCCGGCTGAGGCCTTCCTCGATGATCGCGATCTCCTCGTCGATCTTGCTGATCGGCAGGCTGAAGTCGTAAGCGCCTGACTTGCTCTTCAGATCGACGGCGAGGCGCTGCCTGTGCATCATCAGCTCATCGAGGCCACGGCGGTTCTTCAGCCGCACATAGGCGTCAACGATCTGCGCAATTGCGTTCGACATGAAAAAGGTCCCGGCAAAAATGCCGGCACGGCGCACCCACGCCGGCGGGACATTCTTGGTGTCGCGGTACGCAATACAAATCCGCGACGGATTCGTCGATACGACAATGAGGTTGAGAACGTGTTACCGTTTGATGATCCGGTGAGGCGGACAACGAAAAAGCCGCTGGCGATTGCGCCAGCGGCTTCAGCCGGGTTCGAAAACGGATCCGGAATGAAATCTGACCAGCCCCGGTTGGCGCAGAGTTTAGCCGCACATACGGAATTCCTCTGTTAAAAACGAAACACAGGAACCGGCGCATTGATCATTTGCCGCCGACCGTGGCGCTGCGGCAACGCTCAGTCCGAGACGCAGAAATATTTGTGCGGCCATTTGCGATAAGCGCTGTAGCGGTAATACGGCCTGTAGGCATAGCCGCGATGGAGCGCCGGCGGCTCCTCGCCGTAATAGGCGCCATGGTAGAAATTATAGATCGTGCCTTCAGCGCAACGATAACCGTCCCAGGTCGGGCCGATGAACGGCGCCACCCCGATCTCGGGCGGGACCGCCGGGTATGGTCCACCGGCGTGGGCTGGAGCCGCCACCATCAGCGTCGCGAAAATGACAGACAACACGCAGCGCATAGGCTCGCTCCGGGCAGGTCGCGGTCTGCGTATCGAAGCACCGGAACGGCCCGTGGTGCAATCGCCGAGTTTCTTGCCCGCGCGTTGTTGATAACCGGCGCAAACGCCGCGCGGGTGGTGACAGGGCGTCCGGACGTGTTATCGGGGGAGGACGCAGCTGCGAGACGGATCAGACACCCATGCGCATTACCCTCGTCGGCTCCCGCCATTTCGGCGTGACCACCCTGAACATGCTTCGCGAGCACGGCGTCGGGGTCGTGCGGGTCGTGGTAGCCGACGCCGACGACCGCCTGGCCGCAACCGCCAAGGCTGCCGGCATCGAGGTCGTGGTGCAGGCCAATCCGAAGCTGGTGGTGGCCTCCGAAATCGCCCCCGACACCGATCTGATCATCACCGCGCACAGCCATGCCCGGATCGGCAAGGACGCGCTCGCAGCCAGCAAGCTCGGCGGGATCGGCTATCACCCCTCGCTGCTACCGCGCCATCGCGGCAAAGCCGCAGTGGAATGGACCATCAAGGAAGGCGACCCGATTGCCGGCGGCACGATCTATCATCTCGCCGACCGTATGGATGCCGGCGCCATCGCCGCTCAGGACTGGTGCTTCGTGAAGAAGGGTGAGACCGCCCGCGAGCTCTGGGAACGCGCGCTGGCGCCGCTCGGGCTCAAGCTGCTGGCTGATGTGATCGACTACGCCAAGGTCCACAAGGCGCTGCCGGCCAAGACTCAGGACGAGCAGTTCGCGACCTCAGCGCCCAGTCTTTCCTGAGTCGCCTATCGCGTTAAGGATTAACGTGAAGTCGCATTGATTCTGCTTCAAAAATTGGGGCCAAAACGCAAATAAACCATTGTTTCCACAGGAACAATTTTCGACTTTGCATTGCACCAAATTTCCGTCACATTTGGCCCGAATAACGGTCAGCATATCAGACACATTCAAGGACGGAATTCATGCGTTTTGGTCGCATCGCGGCGTTCTGTGCCGCTTCAATTATTACTGCCACTCTCGCCGCTCCCGCTTTCGCCCAGACCCCCTATGACGGCAATTGGCAGGTCACGATTGTAACCAAGACCGGTTCCTGCGAGGCGACCGCGAGTTCCATGCTGACGGTTGCCGACGGCAAGATCACCGCGCCCGGCGCTAACGTTTCCGGCACCATCGGCAGTGGGGGTCTTGTGAAAGTTTCGATCAATGGTGCATATGCCAACGGTCAACTCAGCGGCAACGCCGGATCGGGAAAGTGGAATGGAGCATCTGCAGGCATACCGTGCAGCGGGCGGTGGGAAGCATCGCGCCAATAAGCAATTCGGAATGAACGTCCTCAATCGGCGGCTGCTCATGGCGGTCGCCGTTTTGTTTGTGACTGCTGCTGCCACCAGCTCGGAGGGCAAGGCCCAGGCTGGCCCCTTCGCGCCGCTTGCGGGCAGCTGGAGCGGCAGCGGCACCGTCAGCCTCGAGGACGGATCGACGGAACGCATCCGTTGCCGGGCCAAATACGCCCCCATTGGACCCACGATGGAAATGACGCTGACTTGCGCCAGCGACGCCTACAAATTCATCCTCTCCGCGAACGTTCAGTCGGCGGGTAATACCATTACGGGAAGCTGGTCCGAGGCGAGCCGCAACATCTCCGGCTCACTTCAGGGCCGCGGCGGCGGCGGGAACTTCGAAGTGGTCGCCTCTGCCGCCGGATTCAACGCCAACATTGCGCTGAGAACGAGCGGCAACAAGCAGAGCGTCACAATGCGTGCGGACAGCCAGTTCCGTGGCGCCAATATCTCGCTGTCGAGATAGGCCGACAGCACGGGTGACACGATCATCGACCCGGTGACCTCGCCGGGTCGATTTTTTATGCGCAGGATCTTACGAAGTCGGCACGAACGCCGTGACCTCGATCTCGACCTTGGCACGGTCGTCCACGAGCCCACCAATATAGAGCAGCGTCGACGGCGGAAAATTGCGCCCGAGCGTCTCCTTCCAGGCGGCACCAATACCGGCGCCCGCAGCCTCATATTCGCTGCGGCTGGTCAGGTACCAGGTCAGGCGCACGATGTGCTCGGGACCGGCGCCGGCCTCCGCGAGAAGCTTGATGATCCGCTTCAGCGCGGTTGCAACCTGGGCCGCCATGTCGGGCTCATAATTGCCGGTCTCGTCGCCGCCGGTCTGTCCGGCCAGCACGACCCAGCGGCCCGGCCCCTCGGCCACGACGCCATGTGAAAAGCCGCGCGGCTTCTTCCATTCGGCTGGCTGCAAGATGCGCATGAGCGAAGCTCTCCCGATTTTCTTGTTGGTCTAGGCTTGGCTTAGCACGTCGCCGCGCATCGCTGCATCGGCAGATTTGGCCGTTGCAATCACCGGCGATGTCGCTGATACCGGCCTCCCCTCTGGTTCGATCTCCCGCCCGCACCGATGAGCACAACACCGTCGAGAACGATGGCTGCACTGTGGATGGCCGGCTGGCTGTCCCTGATGCTGATCATGGCGGTTGCCGGCCGCGAGACCACACGCTTCCTGAACGTCTTTGAAATCATGGAGGTGCGCTCGCTGATCGGCTTTACGCTGCTGCTGCCGATCATTTACCGCTCCGGCGGCTTCAAGGCCGTTGCGACCAAGCGTCTGCCGCAGCATCTCGCACGCAACGGCGTGCATTATTTTGCGCAGCTCGGCTGGTTCTACGCGCTGATGCTGATCGGAATCGGCCAGGTCGTCGCGATCGAATTCACGATGCCGATCTGGACCGCACTGCTCGCCGCAACCTTCCTGTCCGAGCGCATGACCATCTGGAAGATCGCCGCCGTCGTGCTGGGCATCGTCGGCGTCGTCATGATCGTGCGGCCCGCTACCGGCGAGATCAATCCGGGTCAGTTGATCGCGCTCGGCGCCGCGATTGGCTTCAGCATCTCCATGGCTTTGGCGAAGTCGCTGACCCGGACCGAGAGCGCCTTGTCGATCCTGTTCTGGATGATCGTGGTTCAGATGGTGGTGGGCTTCGCGCCGACGCTCTACGTTTGGACATGGCCGTCGGCGACACTCTGGGGCTGGCTGCTTGTCATCGGGGTCTGCGGCACTTTCTCGCACTACTGCCTCGCCAGCGCGCTGCGCTATGCGGACGCCACAATTGTCGTGCCCATGGACTTCCTGCGGGTTCCCCTCACCGCGACCGCCGGCTGGTTGCTCTATTCCGAGCGGCTCGACGCCTGGACCGTGCTTGGCGCGGCGCTGATCCTGTTTGGCAATCTCCTGAATTTGAAGCCGGCCGCCCTGGTTTCGGCCCGCGCTCAGTGAACCGCCACGCGGCCTGATGCGACACATCCGAGTGGTCGAGCGTGATTTGGATCACGTTGGAGGGGCATTCCATCGTGCACACTTGGTCACAGGGCAATGGGTTGGGTCATCAGTTGTTTTGCTAGCGCGAGGCCAGCCGCTTTCGTGTAGGTTCGACGCCAATCTGTTGCTGCCTGTCATTCGATTCTGTTGGGGATTTCAGATGCGCACTCTCACCATCATCGTTTCGCTGATGTGCATGGCGCTGTCGGTCAGCGCCGCCAAGGCCGACCGCCGCGTCGCCTTCGTCGTCGGCAACGGCGCCTACAAGAACGTCGCGCAATTGCCGAACCCGCCGATCGACGCCAAGGCGATGGCGGCCACGCTGCGCAATGTCGGCTTCGAGGTGATCGAAGGATCCAACCTGACCCGCGACCAGATGACGGAGAAGCTGCTCGATTTCGGCCGCAAGGCGCAGGGCTCCGATGTTGCGGTGTTCTATTATGCCGGTCACGGCATCGCCGTCGGCGGCACCAACTATCTCCTGCCCGTCGATGCCGACATCAAGTCGGAGATGGACGTCAAGCTTGGCGCGGCCATTAACATCGACCTGACCCTCGACCAGACCATGGGCGATGCCAAGGTCAAGCTGGTGTTCCTCGATGCCTGCCGCGACAATCCCTTCGCCGCCAAGATCAAGTCGAACTCGGCCACCCGCAGCGTCAATGTCGGCAGCGGTCTCGCCGAGATGAAGTCGGGCGAAGGCACGCTGATCGCGTTCGCCACCGGCCCGGGCCAGACTGCGCTCGACGGCCAGGAGGGCAACAACAGCCCGTTCACCCGCGCGCTGATCGACAACATTACCAAGCCCGGCGTCGAGATTCAGCAGGCGATGACCTCGGTGCGCGCGCAGGTCAATGAAGAGACCCACAAGGGCCAGCTTCCCTGGGGCCACACCAATTTGATCGGCGCCGTCTACCTCAATCCGGCGCCGACGACCCAAGTCGCCAATGCGGCGCCGACGGCTACCGCCGCGCCAGCCGCGGTGGCCGGCAACTCCGAGGCTGAAGTCGAGTTTTGGCGCTCGGTGAAGGAATCCAACAAGCCGGAAGAGCTCAACGCCTACCTCTCCGCTTATCCCAACGGCCAGTTCAAGCCGCTGGCAATGGCGCGGCTCGCTGCGATCCAGAACGGTCCGTCGACCACGACCCGCAACCTCAATGCCGGCGTCGATCCCGCAACTTTCACCGACGACGCCACCCAGCTCACCGAGGACCAGATCGGTCTCGACAAGGGTCAGCGCCGTGACGTGCAGCGCCGCCTCACCGGCCTCGGCTTCGACACCAAGGTCACCGGCGCGTTCAGCGACGAGACCCGCTCGGTGCTCAAGCGCTGGCAGGCCGCCCGCGGCTATCCGTCGACGGGCTTCCTCAACAAGCTCCAGCACAAGGCCCTGCTGTCCGAGATCGTCGCCACCACGACGACCGCGAGCGAAGACAGCCCGAAGCCGACCCGGCGCGCAGCCCCGGCACAGGCGCAGAGCGCGCCCGCCCCCCGCCACAGCGGTGGCGGCGACGCCGGTGCGGCTTTCATGGGCGGCGTGGTCGGCGGCATGATGGGCGGAATGTTCCGCCGCTGAGGCAAAAATCCAGTCTCAAAACAAAAAGCCCGGCTCACGCCGGGCTTTTTCTTTGCTGTTCTTGGTGAAGGCAGAAGGACAGTGCTGCCGCAAATTCTGTCATTGCGAGCGCAGCGAAGCAATCCAGAATCCCGCCCCGGCAATAGTCTGGATTGCTTCGTCGCAAGGGCTCCTCGCAACGACGAGGAGAGAGGCGTGCCTCACGCGAGCGTCTCGGCTCGCAGCAAGCCAAGCGCCTACTTCCCCGCGGCCTTCCGCAGCGCCTCGTTGATGCGGTCCTGCCAGCCTGGGCCGCCCTCCTGGAAGAACTCCAGAACGTCCTGATCGATGCGCAGCGTCACCTGCTCCTTGATGCCAGGCGCCACGTTCTGCTTCGGTGGCGGTGCGGCCACCTTGGCCGTCACCTTCTTGAATGCCGCCTCGGCTTCGGTGCGCGCATCGCCCAATGTCCGCGGCCGCCTCGGTTGATCCGCCATCTCTCAGATCCCTTCAAACAATGCCGTCGAAAGATAGCGCTCGGAGAACGACGGCACGATAGCCAAAATGGTTTTTCCCGCAGCTTCCGGCCGCTTGCCGATCTCGAGCGCGGCGGCGATCGCAGCCCCCGAGGAGATGCCGCCCGGAATTCCCTCATGCCGCGCCAGCGCCCGCGAGGTTTCGATCGCTGTCGTCGAATTGACCTTCACGATCTCGTCGATCACGGAGCGATCGAGAATGTCGGGGACGAAGCCCGCGCCAATGCCCTGGATCTTGTGCGGCGTGTGCGTGCCGCCTGATAGCACCGGGCTCTCCTCGGGCTCGACTGCAACCACGCGCAGGGATGCCTTGCGCGGCTTCAGAACCTGACCGACGCCTGTGATGGTGCCGCCGGTGCCGACGCCGGCGACGAAGTAATCGATATTGCCAGCGGTGTCGTTCCAGATCTCTTCCGCCGTGGTACGGCGATGCACCTCGGGATTGGCGAGGTTCTTGAATTGCTGCGGCATCACCGAGTTCGGCGTCGTCTTCAACAGCTCTTCGGCGGTCGCGATCGCGCCCTTCATGCCTTGCGCCGCCGGCGTCAGCACCAGCTCGGCGCCGAGGAACGCCAGCATCTTGCGCCGCTCGATCGACATGGATTCCGGCATCACCAGCTTCAGACGGTAACCACGTGAAGCCGCGACGAAGGCGAGTGCGATGCCGGTATTGCCTGATGTCGGCTCGATCAGCACCGTGTCGGGCTTGACGATGCCCGCCTTCTCCATGGCGATGATCATGGCGGCGCCGATGCGGTCCTTCACGCTTGCGGCTGGATTGAAATATTCAAGCTTCGCCAGAATCGTCGCGTTGACGCCGCGCATGCCCGGCAGCCGGCGCAGGCGAACGATCGGCGTGTCGCCGAACGCCTCGACGATCGAGTCATAGATCCGGCCGCGGCCGGGCTGGCGTCCCGTCTTGGACGATGCGTCCATGATCAACTCCCTGTTACGACGATTCGTGGCGTTTCCCGTGCGTCTGGATCGCATGACCGCCAACGTCGATGCAATCACCTTAGCAACAGGCGAGATCGACTTCCATCAAGCGATGCAGATTTCGCATTCGCACGGATACTCAATCGCTTGCGGACATTTTCGGGTGTCTCAGGGCGACCTCGGAGGCAGTATGCGCGGCACGTACTGACTTCCCATGCCCCGAGACAATTGGCGATGGATTTCCACTCTGAAATGACCGCAACGAAGAAGCGATTGCTCCCGATGGCGATTGCCGTTGCAGCCTTTGTCGTTCCTCCCGCCCAGGCGGCCGAGCTCGTCCAGCCAAGGCAGCTCGTCGTCGATGCCAGCCTGCCCGAAGCGCAGCGCGAGGCGCAAATCCTTGCGGCCCGCCGCTACGACTCGTTCTGGAATAATGGAGAAGAGCAGCTCGCGACCGATGCGCTGGCGCCTGATTTCATGGACCGCACATTGCCGCCCGGACGGGCCCAGGGCATCCAGGGCCCGCTCGCCGCCTCGAAATTCGTGCGCACGGCCATCCCTGATCTGAGCTGCGAGATCGAACAGATGATCGTGGCCGGAGATCGCGTGGTCGCGCATCTGCACTTCCGCGGACACTTCACCGGCCGCTTCAAGGAAGCGCAAGGAAAGGGCGAGGTCATCGAATTCATCGCGACCGACATATACAGGGTCGCGGGCGGGCGCATCGCCGAGAACTGGCACCTGGAAGACAATCTCACCCTGCTGCAACAGGTCGGCCAACTGCCGAAGTAAAAATCAGGAGCGCCCATGTGGAAATCCCTGGCAGTCGCCCTGCCCCTCGCCGTGGCGGCGTTCGCCGGCGGCACCAGGTTCGCCAGCCAACCCGCCCATCTGGAATCCCACACGATGACGTCGGAGCTGTGCGGCGACGAAGGGTCTTTCATGGCCGAAAACCAGACCGCGATGCATCGGATGATGAGCGAGATGGATATCGCGCCGTCAGGCGATGTCGATCGTGATTTCTCCGCGATGATGATCCCGCACCACCGCGGCGCGATCGCGATGGCGCAGGCCGAATTGCGTTACGGCCGAAATGAATCCCTGCGCCGCATCGCCCAGGAGATCATCGTCGATCAGCAGCAGGAGATCGCCGTCATGCAGCTTGCGCTCAATCAACCGCCGCCGCCGTCAACGACCACGGCGGCCCTGGTTCGCAAATAGGAGGAGCCCGCCATGAAGCGAATTCTCGCGCTCACAATTTCGCTTGGTCTGTCCGGTTTTTCGGCACTGCCGGCCTGGAGCGGACAGGCGCCGGGCTCCTCGGCCGCGGCCGACATTCCCGTCAGCCACCACGACCGGGTCTACGCAGCCGAGCAATTCTCCAACACGATCTCGGTCTCCGATCCCGCCGACAACAAGCTGCTCGGCGTGATCAGGCTGGGCGCGCCGTCGCCGGCCAATTTCAGCCCGCTCTATCGGGGACAGCTGCTGGTGCATGGCATGGGATTTTCGCCTGACCACCGCACGCTGGCCGTGGTCTCGATCGGATCCAACTCCGTCACCTTCATCGATACCGCGACCAACATGGTCAAGCACACGACCTATGTCGGCCGCTCGCCGCATGAAGCCTTCTTCACGCCCGACGGCAAGGAGGTCTGGGTGACCGTGCGCGGCGAGAACTACGTGGCCGTCCTCGACCCCGTCAGCTTTGAAGAGAAGGCGCGGATCGTGCTGGCGAACGGGCCGGGCATGCAGATCTTCTCGCCCGACGGCAAATACGGCTATGTCTGCTCGTCGTTCGTTCCGGAAATCGCGGTCATCTCCGTGGCCGATCATTCCGTCGTCGGAAAGGTTGCGCAGGCCAGCCCGTTCTGTCCCGATCTCGCAGCCACGCCTGACGGCGCGCAAGTCTGGTTCACCCTGAAGGATACCGGCAAGGCGCAGGTCTTCGACGCCCGCCCTCCCTTCAACCTGCTCAAGACGCTGGATACGGGGCCGATCACCAATCACGTCAACATCGTCCGCAACGCCAATGGGCAGTTCGCCTACATCACCGTCGGCGGTCTGAACGAGATCCAGGTCTACCGCACTGATGACTTCAGCAAGGTTGCGACCATTCCGGTCGGCAAGCTGCCGCATGGCATCTGGCCATCCGGCGACGGCTCGCGGGTCTATGTCGGGTTGGAGAATGACGATCAGCTGACAGCCGTCGACACGCTCACGAACCGTGTCATCGCGAACATCCCGATCGGCCAGGCGCCCCAGGCCGTCGCTTATGTGCCCGATGCTGTGCCGACGGTACGTGAGTCCGGAAACGGCGCCATGAGCGTCGTGGACGAGGCAACGAGTCCTGAAGCCACGAATTTGCAGCAGCTCGGCATTGCCGGCGCGGTCGCGCATTTCGCCATGGCTCGGGTCGGTCCGGTCTCGGAGAGCACGAAGGCCCTGACCAGCGTCAGCCTGTTCGACCAGGGCCTGTCCCAGGTGTTGCAGGCCGCAGCGACCGGGCTCGAGCCCAAACACAACTACGTGTTGGCGCTCGCCACGCATCCCGACGGCAGCGGCAAGCTCGAGCCCTTGGCTGGCTTCATGACCAATCCGGCTGGATCGGCGATCGTCAATGCGCTTGGTCCGATCCGCCAAATTGTGCAGAGCGACACAGCTGATTCACGCCGCTATCTCGTGATCGCCCCCGGCTCAATGACCGAGATTGGAAAGCCGGTGCAGGTGCAGGCGCCGTAAGCAGCTTCGCGCGACATCTGATCAACACAAATTCATCCGTCCTATCGCAATGCACACTGTTGTTTGCATTGCGATAGATCCGGAACAATCGCAAAGACGTCGCCGAAGCGGGAGCAATTACGAAAAATCAACACGTTCGTGTTGCGACCTCGTCAACTGATTCTGCTTATGTTAGACTTAGGTCTCGAAGCAGGGAGGTCACCACGATGTCAGCAGTTGCTGAAGTGTTGTCGACCGTCGCGCCAACGCGTGATCCGCGTTGTAGTGAGTTGCCCACCTGTCCCGTCTGCGCCGATTCAATGGTTGCCGCTGAAGCGTCCGCCTACGTCTCGGACCACGTGATCTCGTATCTCTGGACCTGCGACAATTGCGGCTATGGTTTCGTGACCAAGCATGCCGTCAAGCAGCGGATCGTGTGCAACTGACCTTTGATCGACCTAGCGCGGGGCGATATCGCCCCTCGCCCAGTCCTCGCGCGTACGCTGATAGAACTCGTCGAATGTTCCGTGTGCGATCGCGTCTCTGATGCCCTGCATCAGGAACTGGTAGTAGGCGATATTGATTTCGGACAGCAGCATCGCCCCCAGCGTCTCGCCCGCCTTGACGAGATGGTGCAGATAGGCGCGCGCGCAATTGCGCGTCGACGGCCACGCGCTCTCCTCGTCGAGCGGACGCGGATCGTCGGCGTGGCGGGCGTTGCGCAAGTTGACCTGGCCGAAACGGGTGAAGGCGACCCCGTGACGGCCATTGCGCGTCGGCATCACGCAATCGAACATGTCGACGCCGCGCTTCACCGCTTCGAGAATGTCATCGGGCGTGCCGACGCCCATCAGATAGCGTGGCCGGTCGGTCGGTAGCCGGGGCGCGGTCTCGTCGATCATCGCCAGCATCACGGCCTGCGGCTCGCCGACGGCGAGGCCCCCGATCGCGTAGCCGTGGAAGCCGATCTCGACCAGGCCCTGCGCGCTCGCATGGCGCAGCTCCGGCACGTCGCCGCCTTGCACGATGCCGAACAGCATGTAGCCGTCTGGCGCGCTCTCGAAGGCACGCTTGCTTCGTTCGGCCCAGCGCAGCGACAGCCGCATCGCACGCTCGATGTCGTCGCGCTCGGCCGGCAGCCGCACGCATTCGTCCATCTGCATCGCGATGTCGGAGCCGAGGAAGCGCTGCACCTCGATCGAGCGCTCCGGCGACAGCTCGACCTTGGCGCCGTCGATATGCGAGCGGAACGTCACGGCATGCTCGCTGACCTTGCGCAGGTCCGCCAGCGACATCACCTGGAAGCCGCCGGAATCCGTCAGCATCGGCCCGTTCCAGCCCGTGAAGCGCTGCAAGCCACCAAGCGCGTGGATACGCTCCGCGCCGGGGCGCAGCATCAGGTGATAGGTGTTGCCGAGCACGATATCGGCGCCGGCATCGCGCACCTCGCGCCAGTGCATCCCCTTCATGGCGCCGGCGGTGCCAACGGGCATGAAGGCCGGGGTCCGCACCACGCCATGGGGCGTGGTCAGGCGGCCGGTGCGCGCGGCGCCATCGGTGGCGAGCAGTTCGAAATGATTGGGTAGAGCGGTGTCAGCAGGATTCATGGCGGTGCTTATTGCGTGTCGGGCGAGCCCGATCAACCCGCAGGATGCCTCAGACTGGCACAGCGTTGACGGGGACGTGATGATCGCAGTCGCTTGATAAACAAAACGATACAGTATAGTTTCGCTGCCGGGGGTTGGACGAGACGCCGCGGCAAATGGCCGGCGGCCGCAAATGCGTGATCGTCAGCCACCGACCGATGCCCCTCCCCACATGTTCGACGGACATGTCCGCCGTCTCAGACGACTGGACAAAGCGCCTGATCAGGTCGCTGGCCGTGGCGTGCAGCCTGGCGCTCGCCGCCTGCACCTCGATCCCCCGGACACCCTACACGGCGGCCGATGCAAGCAGCTCGCGCGTGCTCGATATTGAGGGTCTGCGGCGCTACGCCGACGAGCCTGTCACCAAATTCAGCTTCGAGCAGGACAAGGCGACCGGCAGCCGAACCTATCTGGCACTCTCAGGCGGCGGCGCCGATGGCGCCTATGGCGTCGGCGTCCTGAACGGCTGGACCGCAGCGCGCAACCGTCCGACCTTCTCCGTCGTCTCCGGCGTGAGCACCGGCGGCCTGATCGCGCCCTTTGCGTTCCTCGGATCGCAATATGACGACACGTTGCGCGAGCTCTACACCAGCGGCATCGCCGAGAGCCTCTTGAACGATCCGAGCATCATCCGCGTGCTGTTCGGCTCCGGCCTGTTCGGCAATACGCGGCTGCGCGAGCTGGTCGCGCGCTATGTCGGGCCGGAGATCATGGCGCAGGTCGCGCGCGAGAACGCCAAGGGCCGGCGGCTATTGGTCGTCACCACCGATCTCGACACCCAGCGCACCGCGATCTGGGACATGGGCAAGATCGCCGCGGTCGGCACGCCCGAAGCGCTAAAGCTGTTTCGTGATGTGATGGCGGCCTCCGCCAGCATTCCCCTGGTGTTTCCGCCGATCCTGATCGAGGCCGAAGGCCAGGGGCGCAGGTTTCAGGAGATGCATGTCGACGGCGGCGTGACCGCCCCGGTGCTGACGCTGCCCGAAGCCTTGCTGTTGCAGGGACGCCTGCCCGGCAACGCGAAGATGGACATCTACATCCTCGTCAACAAGAAGATCGAGCGCAACTTCGAGCTGGTCGCCAACAGCACGATCGATGTCGCCTCACGCAGCCTCTCCTCGATCACTCAATCGCAGACGCGCTCGGTCATCTTGTCGACCTACGATTTTGCCCAACGCAACCACCTCGGCTTCCATCTTTCCTACATCGAGCGTGACTATCCGGCGCCGCCGTCCGAAGGTTTTGATACCGGCTATATGCGTGCGCTCTACCAGTACGGCTATGAGAAAGCGGCGGGCGGTCAAGCCTGGACCTCGCGGATGCCATGAGGCGGAACGGCGATGGTGGAAGACCGTTGACGATACGGCCAATTCGGCCAGATTCGCGATGACGCCCCGGTTGCCGCGCGTTATAGAGCAATGACCACCGGCACGACCGCGCAGGAATCATCGGGCGGATCATTGGGCACATCATCGGGCATGGGATTGGCTGCGACCAAGGCAAGAACGGCAACGTCGCGACGCGAGGTCTCGAAATCGCGCGGCGGCCGGCCGACCAAGAGCGCCGCAATCGAACGCGATCAGCGGCTGATCGAGGTCGCCACCCGCCTGTTCCTCGATCGCGGCTTTGACGCGACCTCGCTCGATGCGGTGGCCGAGGCCGCGCGGGTCAGCAAGCCCACCGTCTATTCCCGTTACGGCGACAAGCGCGGCCTGTTTGCCGCCGTGCTCCGCCGCGAGATCGCGCGCTGGCTCGCGCCGCTGTCGGCTGCGGCAGAGACGCAGCTCAGCAGCGCAAACGATATCCCGGTCGAACAGCGGCTGGTCGAGATCGGGCGCGAGATGCTCAATTTCACCTGCGGTCCCGACGCCGTGGCCTTCAGCCGCATGATGACGTCACAGGCCATCAACTTCCCCGACGTCGCCAAGCTCGGCAAGGAAGAGGGCTGGCTGAAGGCCGTCGCGACCACCGCGCGCTTCTTCGACCGTCTGGTGGCGCAAGGCGCGCTGGATGTCGACGACACCATGATCGCGGCCGAAGTGTTCCTCGACGTTGTCGTCGGCCACACGCACCGCATGGCGACGTTCGGGACGCCGATGGAGCTGAAGGCCGCCGAGAAGCGGATGCGCGCGGCGATCAAGCTGTTCCTGGCCGGCGCGATCGGTCCTGCGGACCGCATCCCAAACGCGCCAAAAGCCGCGCACCGGCGCCGTCCCTCCCGCTGACATTTCCGTGAGACCTGCGATTTGTCCCCTGCGGACGCTGGCCGCTTCGTTGACCATAACAAAACGATACGGTATGGTTTTGTTTATAGAGCGGTGCGGGCCACTTTTTTCACCAGCCCCAAAGAGGACCGGGCCGCTTGGATCGCCGCGACGGGTACAGCCCGTGGTGACGTTCCGCGGCCGGCCGGTGCCCAAGGTCGGCCGCGATTTCTTTACGAACATCCGGCAGACTTGCCGGCGTGAGACCTGCCGGCCGAAGGTTTGGACCATGAGCGCGACGAGACCAGGGGTATGCGGTTTGCTGGCGATCGCCCTGTCGGGCCTGCTCATCGCAGCGCCCGCTCGCGCGACCATCTCGGCGGTCTCTACGCCCGCCGCCCTCCACAGCGACACAGATGGGGACGCCGCGGCGGACCGCCAGGCCGTCAGCCGCGAAATCGAACGCTTCCGCTCTTCGTCGGTCTCGATCAGCCAGGCGATGGCGATCGCGGAAGCGCGTCATGCCGGCGCGACCACCGCGGACATCAGCTTCGATGGCGGCTCGGGCGTGCCGGTGTATCGGGTCAAGACCCTGCACAATGACCGGATCTGGCGGTACACCATCAACGCGGCGACCGGCGAGGTCATTGGCGGCGAAGCTGCCCTTCCCCTGACCGAGCTGGACAATGAGGATCGCAGCAACCTCGCCGTACTCGGCATCATCAAGCACCGCCTGGCTGACGCGGTGCGCGTCGCCGAGAAGGCGGCATCAGGCAAGGCCATCAGCGGCGGGCTGGTGCGCGAGCGCGGCCGGCTCAATTTCGCGATCGTCGTCATCAGCGGCGACGACCTCAAGGAGGTCCTGCTCGAGCCGCCGGGCGCCCGCGGCAAATAACGGGGCCACAATCCCGCCCGAAAGCCATTGACGGACGCAGAACTCTCCCGCATAAGTCCCGCCATGTTCGCGACCACCAAACGCACGACCAAAACCACCACGGCCTTCGGGGCCTGGGGACGCGTGCGCGCATAGTCGTCGACTAAAACGCATCAGCTCTACCGCAGCCCCGCCCATGATGGTCCGGGGCTTTTTTGTTGTCTAAATCGATCTCAATGGAGGACACAGTGAGTAACGATCCCGTCGTCGCGATTGTCGGCGTCACCGGTGCGGTGGGCGCCGAATTCATCGCCACCATGGACAAGCGCGGCTTCCGCGTCGGCAAGCTCAAGGCGCTCGCCAGCGCCCGCTCCGCCGGCAAGACGGTGTCGTTCCGCGGCAGGGATGTCGTCATCGAGGAACTGACCGAGCGCGCCTTCGAGGGCGTCGACATCGCGCTGTTCTCCGCCGGCAGCGGTATCTCCAAGAAGTTCGCACCCATTGCGGTCAAGGCCGGCGCCGTCGTCGTCGACAATTCCTCCGCCTTCCGCATGGACCCGAACGTTCCGCTGGTGATTCCAGAGGTCAACGGCAGCCGCATCAGGGATCACAAGGGCATCATTGCCAACCCGAACTGTGCCGCGATCACCGCGCTGGTGCCGCTCTGGCCGATCCACCAAAAGAACCGCATCAAGCGCGTGATCATCTCGACCTACCAGGCGGCCTCCGGCGCCGGCGCGGCCGCGATGGACGAGCTCGTCGAGAGCACCCGCGCCAATCTCAACGGGCAGGTCTATACGCCCAAGGTGATGCCGCATCCCTACGCGTTCAATCTCTTCAATCACAACACGGCCATCGACTCCGAGACCGGCTACAACGACGAAGAGACCAAGGTCATCAAGGAAACCCGGAAGATCTTCGAGGACGAGAAGATCGCGATCGGCGTCACCTGCGTCCGCGTGCCGGTGCTGCGCGCGCATTGCGAGGCTATCACCTTCGAATGCGAAAAGCCGATCACCGAGGACGAGGTCCGCAGCCTCATGGCGCAGGCGCCCGGCGTGAAGGTGGTCGACGACCGCGTCAAGAACTACTTCCCGATGCCGATCGACGCCTCGGGCCAGGACGACGTCCTGGTCGGCCGCATCCGCAAGGACCTCAGCGACCCCTCCGGCCATTCGATCTCGATGTTCGTGGCGGCTGATCAGCTGCTGAAGGGCGCTGCGCTGAACGCGGTACAAATCGCGGAGCTGTTGCCGCAGCGGGTGATGGCGTAACGCGCCCTCGACCCGTCATCCTGAGGCGCGAGCCCAGCGCTGCTTTGCAGCGCTGGGAGAGCCTCGAAGGATGAACGGCCGAGACGGAGCAGCGGGGCCGTCGCCCTTCAAGGCTCGCTGAAGAGGCGCGAGCACCTCAGGGTGACGGTGATGAAGCGGCGCTTGTTGCTCATGCCCGCGCCCTAAACAGCAAGCACGCATCGCCATACGAATAAAACCGGTACCCGCTCGCGATCGCATGCGCATAAGCCTGCTTCATCGTGTTCAGGCCGGCGAAGGCCGACACCAGCATGAACAATGTCGACTTCGGCAGGTGAAAATTCGTCATCAGGATATCGACGGCGCGGAAATGATAGCCGGGCGTGATGAAGATCGAGGTCTCGGCCGCGAATGGCTGGATGGTGCCATCCTCACTCGCGGCACTCTCGAGCAATCGCAATGATGTGGTGCCGACGGCGATGATGCGGCCACCGTTTTTTCGCGCGGTGTTGAGCCGCTCTGCTGTCTCGGCGGAGATCGTGCCCCACTCGGCATGCATCTTGTGAGCGTCGGTGTCGTCGACCTTCACCGGCAGGAACGTCCCTGCTCCCACATGCAGCGTCACCCTGACGATGTCGACGCCGCGGTCGCGCAGCGCCTGCTCCAGCGCCGCCGTGAAATGCAGTCCCGCGGTTGGCGCAGCGACGGCGCCTTCGTTGGCTGCGAACATGGTCTGGTAGTCCGCGATGTCCTGATCGTCAGGCGTGCGCTTGGAGGCGATGTAGGGCGGCAGCGGCGGGCTGCCGAGGTCGGCGATCGCCTGATCCAGCGCCGGGCCATGGAACGAGAATGATAGGGTCACCTCGCCTTCAGCACCCTTGGCTTCGACCTCGGCATCGAGATGGCCGAGCAGGCAGACCTTGCCCTCATTGCCGAAGCGGATGCTGTCGCCGGCGACAAGCTTCTTCGCGGGCTTTACCAGCGCCTGCCAGCGCGACCCGTCGAGGCGCTTGATCAGCGTCGCCTCGATCTTCGGCTCGGTCTCGCGGCCGATACGCCGGCCCTTCAACTGCGCCGCGATTACCTTGGTGTCGTTGACGACGAGCTGGTCGCCCGGCTTCAGCCAGTGCGGCAAATCCGCGATGGTCTGGTCGCGCAGCGCGCCGTTCTCGACGACCAGCATTTTCGCGGAGTCGCGCGGACTAGCCGGGCGCAACGCGATGCGCTCGGGCGGCAGGTCGAAATCGAAGAGGTCGGTGCGCATTCGTGACTTGCCACCAGGAGCGCGCCGATGCGCGCCCCTGGAATGAGGAGCTTACTCCTTGTCGGCCGCCATCCGCGCCTTGACGATCTTGTCCGGGTTCTGTACCGGCTCGCCGCGCTTGATCTTGTCGACGTTCTCCATACCCTCGGTGACCTTGCCCCACACCGTGTACTGGTTGTCGAGGAAGCGGGCATCGTCGAAGCAGATGAAGAACTGGCTGTCGCCGGAATCGGGGCTCGCCGCGCGAGCCATCGAGGTGGTGCCGCGCACATGCGGCTCCTTGTTGAACTCGGCCTTCAGCTTCTTGCCCGAGCCGCCGGTGCCGGTGCCATGCGGGCAGCCGGTCTGCGCCATGAAGCCTTCGATCACGCGATGGAACACGATGCCGTCGTAGAAGCCCTCGCGGACCAGCTCCTTGATGCGGGCGACATGGCCGGGCGCGAGGTCCGGGCGCATCTCGATGGTGACGGGGCCCTGCGTGGTCTCGAGGATCAAAGTGTTTTCGGTGACGCTCATGCTCGTCTCTCTTGTGCTGAGGGTGAAGTCTTGTCAGGTGACGTTTTGCGGCTGCGGAACTGGATCGCGAATGGACGTCCCGCGGCAGCGCCCGCCATTGCATCGGTAAATGGCACCGGCGTGCAGCGTTGCAACGCCTCCATCACCGCGATCCGGTATTGCAGCCGGTCATTGTCGGAGGCCTCCGCGGATTCATAGGTAATCCTCGGATGGCCCAGAATGTTTCCGGACCGGTTAAAGCTCACCACGACGGTGATGTCGAGTGGGCGGGCCTTGGCCGGCGGCGGCGGCTTCCAGCAACTCCGCAAGTGCTGGAAGACGTCCTGGATGGTGTTGACAGGTGCGTCCTGTGCGGCCGCATTGGTGAGGCCGAACAGCAGCGCCGCGGCAGCGAGCAGGAGCCTGTCGCCGCGGCGCGCCATGAGCCCTCCTACTTGATGTCGGAGGCGACCTGCACCTTCACCATCTTGTCGGGATCGGTGACAGTGCCGCTCGGCGAACCGGCCGGTGCCTTCTTCAGCTTGTCAACGACGTCCATGCCCTGCACGACCTCGCCGACCACGGTGTACTGACCGTCGAGGCTGCCGCCGTCGGCGAACATGATGAAGAACTGCGAGTTGGCGGTATCGACGCTGTCGCCGCGCCGAGCCATGCCGACGATGCCGCGGGAGAAGTGGACCTTGGAGAATTCCTGCTTCAGGTTCGGATATTTCGAGCCACCGGTACCGTTGCCGTTCTGGCCATCGCCGGTCTGGGCCATGAAGCCATCCATGACGCGGTGGAACGGAACGTTGTTGTAAAAGCCTTCGCGCGCGAGCTGCTTGAGGCGTTCGGCGTGCTGCGGCGCCAGGTCGGTCCTGAGCTTGATGATGATACGGCCCTTGGTGGTGTCGATGACGAGCGCATTGGCCTTGTCGAGATTGGCCGGCAGCTGCTGCGCCACGGCCGGGACCGCGCCAACAAGCGCGACGAACATCGTGGCAAGAATTGCGAGACGACGGATCATGGAAACTCCGGATCAGGTGAGATGAAAAAGCGCGCCGTTTTCAGGCGAATTTTGCCTTGAGCTGAGATGCAACGAGCGGCGGTACGAAGGCCGAGACGTCTCCGCCCATGCCGGCGATCTGACGCACCAATGTGCCGGTAATCGGGCGGACCAGAGGTGAGGCCGGCAGGAAGACGGTTTGCACCTCGGGCGCCATGGTGCCGTTCATGCCCGCGAGCCGCATCTCGTAGTCGAGGTCGGTGCCGTCGCGCAGGCCCCGAATCATGACGGTGGCGCCGTATTTGCGCGCCGCAGCCACAGCGAGATCGTCGTAGGTCACCGCCTCGAGCGTGCAACCGGCCTGGGCCGCTACCGGCCCGCAGACGTCATGAAGCATCTTGAGCCGCTCTTCGGTCGAAAACAGCGGCTTCTTGCCGGGATGGATCCCGACCGCGACCACCAGCCGGTCGCACAGCGGCACGCTGCTCCGGACCACGTCCAGATGGCCGTTGGTGATGGGGTCGAAGGAACCTGGGTAAAAGGCAATACGCGGCATGCCCACGTCCTACCGCGCCCGGCCCTGCCCGGCAAGCCGGACCGGTTCCCTGCCCGTTTTCGCCGATTTTTCCGCCATTGCGCGGCGGAAGGCCCCGGTTTGTTTCGTCCTCGGGGCGTCCACGACACACAACGGCACGCGCACGAAACCATTTCCAGCATCGGTGAAGACGTCCGGAAACTGGCCATGGTTATCAATCCAGCCAACGAACGACGGGCCGCATACTGGGCGTAGCGGCCGCATCACAGGGGACAGTCAATGATCAAGGCTCTTTCAGCGATCGCTCTTGCTGCGTGTGTTGCTGCAGCCCTCACCCTCCTGCCCGGCTTCGCTCCGACAGTCGAAGCCAGCGTGCCGCAACCGCTGGCCAAGAGCGACCGGCTCGACATCAAGGCCATCGGCAGGGATTGCTCGCAGCAGGCGTGGCCGAATTTCGAGGCCTCCTGCCTGCGCCGCGCCGGCACCAAGGCTGACGTCCGCATTGCTCGCCTCGTCACGGCAGACCGCACCCCGTAGGCGGATTGTCAGGCTGGCGTCATAAAACGCCGGCACAAGCCCCGATAGAAACCCCATGGCAATTTGCGACGTCTCGTCGCAGAGTGTTTGGCGCGCGCGCCCCTCGGAATGGCCCGACGGGCGAGGTCCCATTGAGGGGTTTGCATTTGTCCAGTACGCCCGCAGTCGCTTCCGGCCATCATCCCAATCCGCTTCCGCTTGCAATGACCATGGGCGCCCTCGGGGTGGTCTATGGCGATATCGGCACCAGCCCCCTCTATGCGCTGAAGGAAGCCGCCAAGGCGGCCGCCCATGGCGGCACCGTGACACAAGACGCTGTCCTCGGCGTTGCCTCGCTGATCCTGTGGGCGCTGCTGCTGATCATCTCGCTGAAATATGCTCTGCTGATCCTGCGCGCGGACAACCGCGGCGAAGGCGGCATCGTTGCGCTGCTGGCGCTGCTGCATGCCCGTCACGCCCAGCCCGGCACTTGGCGCGCGCACCTACTGGTCGTCGGCCTGGTCGGCGCGGCGCTGCTCTATGGCGACGGCGCGATCACGCCGGCCATCTCGGTGCTATCGGCCATCGAAGGACTCAAGGTCGACGCTCCCTCGCTTTCGCCGGTCGTGGTGCCACTGACGATCGCCATCCTGGTGGGCCTGTTCGTGATGCAAAAACAAGGCACCGGCTTCATCGGTCGCATCTTCGGACCGGTCATGCTGGCCTGGTTCATCGTGCTGGCCGCGCTCGGCATCCACGGCATCCTCAAGGCGCCGGCGGTGCTCGCGGCGCTCAGCCCGTTTTACGCCGTGGACTTCCTGATCCACCAGGACTTCCAGGTCTCCTTCGCGATCCTGGGCGCGGCCTTCCTCGCGGTCACCGGCGGTGAGGCGATGTATGCCGACATGGGGCATTTCGGCCGTCTGCCGATCCGACTCGCCTGGTTCACGATCTGCCTGCCGGCACTGGTGCTGAACTATTTCGGCCAGGCCGGGCTGCTGATCACCGATCCATCGATGATCGAGAATCCGTTCTTCCAGCTCTGCCCTGATTTCCTGCATTACGGCCTCGTGGCGTTCTCGGCCGTTGCGACCGTGATCGCCTCGCAGGCCATCATCTCCGGCGTGTTCTCGCTCACCCAGCAATCGATCCAGCTCGGCTTCCTGCCGCGCATGCAGATCCGTCACACGACGAGCGATGCGATCGGCCAGATCTACGTGCCGCTGGTGAACTGGCTGCTCGCCGCGGCAACCCTCGGCGCCGTGCTGAGCTTCGGCACCTCGGATGCGCTGGCCGGCGCCTATGGCATCGCGGTGTCGCTGCTGATGGCGATCACCACACTGCTCGCGGCGCTGGTCGCGATCCAGTGGGGCTATTCGCCGTGGCTCGTGGTGGCCGTGAACGGCTTCTTCTTCGTGATCGACGTGATCTTCTTCTCCGCCAACTCGATCAAGCTGTTCGAGGGCGGCTGGTTTCCGCTGCTGCTCGCCGGCCTCGTCGCCTTCCTGATGCTGACCTGGCGCGCCGGCGTGAAGCTGGTCGAGGCGGCCCGCGCCCGGCTGCGCCAGCCGGAGGAGGACCTGATCGAAACCGCCGTCAACCAGTGTAAGGCGAGGCTGCCCGGGACAGCCGTATACCTAGCCTCGGCGCCGAAGGGTGTGCCGCTCGCACTGACGCAATTCGTCAAACACAACCGCGTGCTGCACGAGCGAATCCTCCTCGTGACGGTGCTGATCGAAGAATCCCCGCACATCGCCGACGAGGACCGCGCCGAAATCATCGAGATCATTCCCGGCATCACCCGCGTGATCCTGCATTACGGCTTCATGCAGAACCCGACGATCTATGACGGATTGAAGCTCGTCTGCCGCCAGGGCAAGCTGCCCGGCATCGATCTCTCCGACATCACCTACTATGTCGGGCGCGAGACCATCATCCCGCGCGAGGACGTTCCGGGCATGTGGGTCTGGCGCGAAGGCCTGTTCGCCTTCCTCCAGCGCAACGCCGAGCGGTCAGCGGCGTTTTTCGGCGTGCCGACCAAGCAGGTCGTGGAGTTCGGGACGGAGCTGGAGATCTAGGGCAAGTGCGTAGCCTGGATGGCGCGAAGCGCAATCCGGGGTCTCTCAGCGTATGGCAAGCAACCCGGATTTCGCTTTGCGCCATCAGGGCTACGGGGATGACACATCAATCCCCGCTCGTCTCCCCATTCGCGCCATTCCCACTCTCCGCCTCTTCCGTGATGTGCTCGACCGAGACGACGTGCTCGTCCTCGGCGGTGTCGAACACGATCACGCCTTGCGTCGAGCGGCCCGCGATGCGGATGCCTTCGACCGGGCAGCGGATCAGCTGGCCCTTGTCGGTGACCAGCATGATTTGATCCGCATCCTCGACGGGGAAGGACGCCACCAGGTTGCCGTTGCGGTTGTTGACGCTCATGGCGACGATGCCTTTGCCGCCGCGGCCGGTGGTGCGGTACTCGTACGACGAAGTCCGCTTGCCATAGCCGTTGACGGAGACGGTGAGGACGACCTGCTCGGCCGCCGACATCTCGGCATAGCGCTCTTGCGCCAGCTGGAAGCTGCCGGAGGTCTCCTCCGCCTCGGCATCCGCTGCCGGCTCTTCCGCCGCAGCTTCGCCGGCGACCGCGCGGCGCATCTTCAAATAGGCTGAACGCTCATCGGATGTGGTCTCGACATGGCGCAGGATCGCCAGCGAGATCACCTTGTCGCCCTCGCCAAGCGCGATGCCGCGCACGCCCATCGAGGTGCGCCCGGTGAAGACGCGCACGTCAGGGACCGGGAAGCGGATGCACTGGCCGCCGGCCGCAGTCAGCAGCACGTCGTCATGCTCGGTGCAGATCTGCACGTCGACGATCGCCTCGCCGTCGTCGAGCTTCATGGCGATGATGCCGGAGCGGCGGACGTCGACGAAGTCGGACAGCTTGTTCCGGCGGACGTTGCCGCCCGTTGTGGCGAACATCACGTCGAGGTTGGCCCAGGTCGATTCGTCCTCGGGCAGCGGCATGATGGTGGTGATGCGCTCGCCCTGCTCCAGCGGCAGGATGTTGATCATCGCCTTGCCGCGCGCGTTCGGCGCGGCCATCGGCAAGCGCCAGACCTTCTCCTTGTAGACCTGGCCTCGGGACGAGAAGAACAGCACCGGCGTGTGCGTGGAGGCCACGAACAGGCGGCTGACGAAATCCTCGTCGCGGGTCTGCATGCCGGCGCGGCCCTTGCCGCCGCGGCGCTGGGCGCGATAGGCCGACAGCGGCACGCGCTTGACGTAGCCGGCGTGCGAGACGGTGACGACCATCTCCTCGCGCTGGATCAAGTCCTCGTCCTCGACCTCGCCTTCCTGCTCAATGATCACAGTCTTGCGCGGCGTGGCGAACTCCGCCTTCACCTCGGCAAGCTCGGTCTTGACGATGTCCAGGACACGGGCGCGCGAACGCAGGATATCGAGATAATCGGCAATCTCGCCGGCGAGCGTGTCGAGTTCGTCGCGGATTTCGTCACGGCCGAGGGCCGTGAGGCGCTGCAGGCGGAGGTCGAGAATGGCCCTGGCCTGCTCCAACGACAGCCGGATCGTGCCGTCTTCGCTGATGCGGTGGCGTGGATCGTCGATCAGCGTCAGCATGTCCTCGACGTCCCGTGCCGGCCAGTCGCGCGACATCAGGGTGTCGCGCGCAGTGGCCGGGTCTGGCGAGGTCCGAATGACGCGGATCATCTCGTCGATATTGGCGACCGCAATCGCCAGACCGACCAGGATGTGCGCGCGATCACGCGCCTTGGCGAGCAGGTACTTGGTCCGCCGCGTGACGACCCGCTCACGGAAGTCGACGAAGATCGCCAACAGGTCCTTCAGATGCATAATCCGCGGACGGCCGCTATCCAGCGCCACCATGTTGACGCCGAAGCTCGTCTGCAGCGGCGTGAATCTGTAGAGCTGGTTCAGCACCACATCCGGCACGGCATCGCGCTTCAATTCGATGACAACGCGGTAGCCTTCGCGGTCGGATTCATCACGCAGGTCGCCGATGCCCTCGATCTTCTTTTCCTTCACCAGTTCGGCGATGCGCTCGACCATCGTCGCCTTGTTCACCTGGTAGGGAATCTCGCTGATGATGATCGCCTCACGCTCCTTGCGGATGTTCTCGATCGCGACCTTGCCGCGCATGACGATCGAGCCGCGGCCGAGGTGATAGGCGGAGCGGATGCCCTGACGTCCGAGGATGACGCCGCCGGTCGGAAAATCCGGTCCCGGCACGATATTGATGAGTTCGTCGATGGTCAGCGCAGGATTGTCGATCAAAGCGACGCAGGCATCGATGACCTCGCCGAGATTATGCGGCGGGATGTTGGTCGCCATGCCGACCGCGATGCCGCCGGCGCCGTTGACGAGCAGGTTCGGGAACTTGGCCGGAAGAACCGACGGTTCGGTTTCGTTGTTGTCGTAGTTCGGCTGGAAGTCGACGGTGTCTTTGTCGATGTCGGCCAGCAGAGCCAGCGCCGCCTTCGTCAAGCGCGCTTCGGTGTAGCGATAGGCGGCGGGGGGATCGCCGTCGACCGAGCCGAAATTGCCCTGGCCGTCGATTAGCGGCACGCGCATCGAGAAGTCCTGCGCCATGCGGACCATCGCGTCATAGATCGACTGGTCGCCGTGCGGGTGATACTTACCGATGACGTCGCCGACCACGCGGGCGGATTTGACGTACTTCTTGTCGGGCGTGTGCCCCTGCTCGTTCATCGAGTAGAGGATGCGGCGATGCACCGGCTTCAGACCGTCGCGGGCATCGGGCAGCGCGCGCGCCACGATCACGCTCATGGCGTAGTCGAGATAGGACTTCTTCATCTCCTCGAAAATGGAGACGGGGCGAATGTCCGAGGGTTGCGCCGGCTGGTCGCCGGGCTTGTTGTCGTCGTCAGCCAAAGGGGAATCCGGTGAGATTTTATCTGGGAATCATATAGCGCATCGACGCCCTGATAACCACCCTTGGGGGCTTCCGGAAAGCGCTTTTTCCGACTGTTTTTCCAGAGACTTACGCCCTACCCGTCACCGCCCGGGGCGCGGCCTGAGCGAGCCGCCGGGAACCGCCGCTCAAGTCCCGAAAACCACGTGGTGCATGATGCGGCCAGGCAGCAGCGTGAACAGGCCTGCCACCACCAGCGCGCCAGCAAACATCAGGATCATGATGCGCCGGTGATCGGTTACGCGGTGGGTGTGCGCCCGCCAAACCGCAAGCGGCAGCATCACCAGTGTGAAGATCGACAGCAGATGGATCGGGCTGAACGATCCGACCAGGCGAATCTCATGGATCCAGAACGACGAGGCCGCCACTACGGCCATGAGCGCGACCCAGATCCAGCCGATAGTCCGGTGCGGCAGCGTGCCCTTGGGCGCCGCGAACTGGACGAGGCCAAGCACGAACGCCGCCATCGCTGCGAAGGCATGCAACGGGATCGCCGGAGCAGCATCAAGCAGCGGCGCGAGGCTCATGTGGCACGTTCTTCGACCGGGGAGCCGACCATGTGAACAAGATTAACATGAAGTTAATATCATTCACATCACGCCCCGTCAAAGGCTTGAGGCAATACATGAGGCCAGCCAGGAAAAGCCAAGCTGAGCCCGCCAATTGGCAAGAAGTTCTGTCGCTTTACGCGAGCCGAGCCGAAGCCCGCTTGGCCTTAGAACGGGATATCGTCGTCCATGTCGTTGTTGCGGCCACCGCCGCCAGCAGCCACGGGGCGGCGCGGTGCGCTGCTGACCGGACCGGACGAGCCGAAATCGCCGCCCGGCTCATCACCGAAGCTGCCGCCTCCTCCGCCACCGCCGCGGCCGTCGAGCATGGTCAGGGTCGAATTGAAGCCTTGGAGCACGACCTCGGTCGAGTACTTCTCGACGCCACTCTGGTCGGTCCATTTGCGGGTCTGGAGCGCGCCCTCGATGTAAACCTTGGCGCCCTTCTTCAGATACTGCTCGGCGACCTTGCAGAGCCCTTCATTGAAGATCACGACGCGGTGCCACTCGGTCTTTTCCTTGCGCTCGCCGCTGTTCTTGTCGCGCCAGGTCTCGGAGGTCGCGATGCTCAGATTCGCGATCGGCCGCCCGTCCTGGGTGCGGCGGATTTCCGGATCCTTGCCGAGATTCCCGACCAAAATGACCTTGTTGACGCTTCCCGCCATCGCCGCTCTCCACTCCAAATGCCACTGAATTTCGAAAAGGCGCGCCCGCGCTGCCGCCTGTTGGGTCGACCCTATACGCTTACAGGGGCCGATCGGCCCGGCACGCCCTCGGTTATCCCCACATATAGCACCGATCGAACATGTGTTCCAGATTTGTTCCCGGTGAAATTGGCGCGACCCAAGCGTGCAAACGATATCAAATGCCGCTATGCACGGCGCCATGAATTGGAACCGGAAAGGCAAGAAAGCGCTTAACATTCATTAGGTTAGGCCAGATCAATTGCCTGACGACTGTTGCATTCCAGAGACGGACTCTGCCGCCCGATTGGACTACCGTTGAGTCGGAATTGGTTCGAATGGGCGTCGCGCCTGATTGACCGCTTCAGGGGACAACTGGAGCGGACGACACTGGGGAGACCGCAATGAAGAAAATTCTGTTCAGTACAATCGGTATTGTTGCTTTGGGCCTGTCTGCACCGGCGAGTGCAGCCGATCTTGCGGCGCGTCCCTACACCAAGGCGCCGGCGCCAATGATCGCCACCATCTATGACTGGAGCGGCTTCTACATCGGCATCAACGGCGGTGGCGGATCGAGCCACAAGTGCTGGGACTTCGTCGCGCCGACCACCGGCGCGCTGCTTGGCGAGGGTTGCCACAATGCGACCGGCGGCACGGTCGGTGGCCAGGTCGGCTACCGCTGGCAGTCCGCCAACTGGGTGTTCGGCCTCGAAGGTCAGGGCAACTGGGCCGACTTCGCCGGTGACAATGTCAGCACGCTCATCCTGACCCAGCGCAACCGCTCGAAGATCGACGCCTTCGGCTTGATCACGGGCCAAGTCGGCTACGCCTGGAACAACGTGCTGTTTTACGTGAAGGGCGGCGGTGCCGTGATCGCCGACAAGTTCAATATCTACACCGCGCCCGGACTCGCCGGAGCCGGCACCCTGCTCGCCTCGACCAGCGACAACCGCTGGGGCGGCACGGTCGGCGCCGGCGTCGAGTTCGGCTTTGCGCCGAACTGGTCGGTGGGCTTCGAGTACGACCACATCTTCCTGGGGAGCAGAACTCTGACGCTCAATGCGCCCGGTGGCACTGCATTCCAGACCGACCGAATCGGCCAGAATGTCGACATGGGTCTCGTCCGGGTCAATTATCGTTGGGGCGGCCCTGTCATCGCGAAGTACTGATCCACCTGGAATCGTTCGAGAATAAAAGGCCGGCCTCGCGCCGGCCTTTTGTTTTTCTGTTCCCGAGCGGGAACCATAGGTCAGCGATCGTTACATTTTGTATTTGTTGTGGCTTTTGAGAGACACAACTTGCAGCTTTGGTGGTGTAAGCACGTCATCAGTTGGACCGGAACGTCCGATGCCCTTCCGATCTTGCGGAAGGCAACAACAGAAACTGGGACTGGGATAAGTTGAAAATGAAGAAGGTTTTGTTGGCTTCGGCCGCTCTGATCGCCCTCACTGGCGCCGCTTCGGCTGCCGACCTGGCGGCGCGCCCCTACACCAAGGCTCCCGTGGCGATGGCCTCGGTCTACAACTGGACCGGCTTCTACCTCGGTCTCGTCGGCGGCGGCGCCTGGGAAGATGCGAACAGCCCGCGGATGCAGGGCGGCTTCGTCGGCGGCACCGCCGGCTACAACTGGCAGACCGGTAACGTCGTGTTCGGTATCGAGGCCGATGGCTCCTGGGCTGACGTCAGCGCCTCCGCTGCGGCCACCGTTCCCGGTTTCGGTGTCGTGACCGCGAACTCGAAGACCGACGCGCTCGGCACCGTGCGCGGCCGCATCGGCTACGCCGTCAACAACGTGCTGTTCTACGGCACCGGTGGTTACGCCTGGATCGACAACAAGATCACCCTCTCCGCGCTCGGTGTGAGCATCTCCGACAGCCAGTTCCACTCGGGCTGGACCGTCGGCGCCGGCGTCGAGGCCTTCATCGCTCCGCAGTGGTCGGTCAAGGGTGAGTACCTGTATCGCAGCCTCGGCGGCGAGACCTATTTCTCGGGCGCCCTGCCGACCGGCACGCTCAACCTGCACACCGTGCAGCTCGGCGTGAACTACCACTTCAATGGCCCGGTCGTTGCCAAGTACTGAGTTCAGTACTGATCTTCGCGACCGACGTCAGATCGTCACGAAAGGCCGGCCTCGCGCCGGCCTTTTTGTTTGTCCCGTCGGCCTCGATTGCCCGGCGCTGCTGCCAAGTCCCGCCAGCGACCCAACAATCCGTTGACGATTCGCAAGTCCCACTGGAAATCCGCCTTCGTTCTTCCTACGTTCGCTCACAACCCCATTGGCGCCGATCCCGGTTCCGGGCGAAGCGCGCCTGCACGTTGGCGCGATCGCGCGCTTTTGGATTCCTTGAGGGCAAATCGGATGGATGAAGTGATCAAGGCGAAGCGCCAACAGCAGAACGCGGGCTCCAGCCTGCGCGCAATTACGATCCGCGGCGCGCGCGAGCACAACCTCAAGAACATCGACGTCGAGATTCCCCGCGACAAGCTCGTGGTGTTCACCGGGCTATCAGGCTCCGGCAAATCCTCGCTCGCCTTCGACACCATCTACGCCGAGGGCCAGCGCCGCTACGTCGAATCGCTGTCGGCCTATGCGCGCCAGTTCCTGGAGATGATGCAGAAGCCTGACGTCGACCAGATCGACGGCCTGTCGCCGGCGATCTCGATCGAGCAGAAGACGACCTCGAAGAATCCTCGCTCGACCGTCGGCACGGTCACCGAGATCTACGACTACATGCGCCTGCTCTGGGCGCGCGTCGGCGTGCCCTATTCGCCGGCCACGGGCCTGCCGATCGAGAGCCAGACCGTCTCGCAGATGGTCGACCGCGTGCTGGCGCTGCCCGAGGGCACCCGCCTCTATCTGCTCGCGCCCGTCGTGCGCGGGCGCAAGGGCGAGTATCGGAAAGAGCTCGCCGAATGGCTCAAGAAGGGCTTCCAGCGCGTCAAGATCGACGGCACGTTCTACGAGCTCGCGGAAGCGCCGACGCTGGACAAGAAATTCCCGCACGACATCGACGTCGTCGTCGACCGCATCGTGGTGCGTGCCGATATCGGCCAGCGCCTCGCCGAAAGCTTTGAGACCGCGCTGAAGCTCGCCGAGGGCCTCGCTGTCGTCGAGTTCGCCGACAGCCCGGCGGCGGCGCCGGTCGAAGAGAAAAAGAAGACCGCAAAGATCCACGACAAGAGCGGACCCGAGCGCATCCTGTTCTCGGAAAAATTCGCCTGCCCCGTCTCCGGCTTCACCATCCCCGAGATCGAGCCGCGTCTATTTTCGTTCAACAACCCCTATGGCGCGTGCCCGGCCTGCGGCGGCCTCGGCGTCGAGCAGCATGTCGACGAGGACCTCGTCATCCCCGACAAGGAGCTCGCGATCGGCAAGGGCGCGATCGCTCCCTGGGCCAAATCATCGTCGCCCTATTACGTGCAGACGCTGACCGCGCTCGGCAAGCACTACAAGTTCACGCTGACCACCAAGTGGAAGGATCTGCCGAAGAAGACCCAGAACGCGATCCTGCATGGCTCCGGCGAGGACGAGATCAAGTTCTCCTATGAGGACGGCGTCCGCTCCTACGACACCAAGAAGCCGTTCGAAGGCGTCATCACCAACATCAACCGCCGCTACCGCGAGACCGAAAGCGAGTGGGCGCGCGAAGAGCTGGCAAAGTATTTCCATGACGTACCCTGCGGCGCCTGCAACGGTTTCCGGCTCAAGCCCGAAGCGCTCTGCGTCAAGGTCGGCGGCAAGCATATCGGCGAGATCTCCGAGCTGTCCGTGAAAGGCGCCGGTGCCTGGTTCGAGACCGTGCCTAAGACGCTGAACGCGCAGCAGAACGAGATCGCCGGCCGAATCTTGAAGGAAATCCGTGAGCGCCTGACCTTCCTGCTCGACGTCGGCCTCAACTATCTCACCCTCTCCCGCTCCTCCGGCACGCTATCCGGCGGCGAGAGCCAGCGCATCCGCCTGGCCTCGCAGATCGGCTCGGGCCTGACGGGCGTGCTCTACGTGCTGGACGAGCCCTCGATCGGCCTGCACCAGCGCGACAACGCGCGGCTGCTCGATACGCTCAAGCGGCTGCGCGACCTCGGCAACACCGTGGTCGTGGTCGAGCATGACGAGGACGCCATCCGCCTCGCCGACTACGTGCTCGACATCGGTCCCGGCGCCGGCATGCATGGCGGCAACATCGTTGCCGAAGGCACGCCCGACGAGATCATGCGCAATCCGAAATCGCTCACCGGAAAATATCTGACCGGCGAGCTCGAGGTCGAGGTGCCGGAGCGGCGCCCGCCGAACCATCGCCGCACCATCAAGGTGGTGAACGCGCGCGGCAATAACCTCAAGAACGTCACCGCCGAAATTCCGCTCGGCCTGTTCACCGCCGTGACAGGCGTGTCCGGCGGCGGCAAGTCGACGCTGCTGATCGATACGCTCTACAAGGCGATCGCGCGCAAGCTCAACGGCGCCAGCGAAGGCGCAGCGCCTCACGATCGCATCGAGGGCCTCGAGCATATCGACAAGATCATCGACATCGACCAGTCGCCGATCGGGCGCACCCCGCGCTCGAACCCCGCGACCTACACCGGCGCCTTCACGCCGATCCGCGAATGGTTTGCTGGGCTCCCCGAAGCCAAGGCGCGTGGCTACGAGCCTGGCCGCTTCTCCTTCAACGTCAAGGGCGGCCGCTGCGAGGCCTGCCAGGGCGACGGCGTCATCAAGATCGAGATGCACTTCCTGCCCGACGTCTACGTCACCTGCGACGTCTGCAAGGGCAAGCGCTACAACCGCGAGACGCTCGAGGTCCTGTTCAAGGGCAAGTCCATCGCCGACGTGCTCGACATGACCGTCGAGGAAGCCGCCGAGTTCTTCAAGGCGGTCCCGCGCGTGCGCGAAACGTTCCAGACCCTGCACCGCGTCGGTCTCGACTACATCCATGTCGGCCAGCAAGCGACGACGCTGTCAGGCGGCGAGGCCCAACGCGTCAAGCTGGCGAAGGAGCTGTCCAAGCGCGCCACCGGCCGCACGCTCTACATCCTGGACGAGCCGACCACCGGCCTGCACTTCCACGACGTCAAGAAACTGCTGGAAGTGCTGCACGAGCTGGTCGCTCAGGGCAACACAGTTGTCGTCATCGAGCACAATCTCGAAGTCATCAAGACCGCAGACTGGGTCATCGACCTTGGCCCCGAAGGCGGCGACGGCGGCGGCGAGATCGTCGCCTGGGGCCCGCCCGAGGATATCGTCAAGGCGCAGCGGAGCTACACGGGCAAGTTTTTGGAGCCGGTGCTGAAGAAGGCGCGGAAACCGAAGCGGCGGAGCACGAGCGAGGCGGCGGAGTAGATTGCGGCCGTAGTCCGCCGACAGATCGGTCCACGGAGAATAGTTGTGTCCTCAGGACTCGTGCAGACCTATCGGTCGTTCGCCTACAACAATGCGTGGGCGAACCATCGCCTGCTCACCGCCTGCGCCCGCCTCAGCCAGGCCGAGTTTGAAGCCGCGCGGGCCGGCTTCTTCCCGAGCATCCAACGCACGCTGAACCACATCTACGTCATCGACCTCTTCTACATCGATGCGCTCGAAGGTGGTTGGCTCGGGCCGCGCGCCTGGGCGAACGAGGTGCCGTACCCCTCGCTTGCCGCGCTGAAGTCGGCCCAGGCTGCCATGGACAAGCGCCTGCTTGCCGTCTGCGATGCGCTGACATCAGAGCTTCTGGCCGGCCTTGTCCGGATCAACCGCGACACGCACGTCCAGACCGAGCGCCGCGACCGGCTGCTGATGCATCTGTTCCAGCATCAGATCCATCACCGCGGGCAGGCCCATGCCATGCTGTCCGAAACCTCAGTCGCGCCGCCTCAGCTCGATGAGTTCTTTGCCGAGGGAGAAGCTCCGCTTCGGGCCGCCGAGTTTGCCGAACTCGGCTGGACCGAGGGGACCATCTGGAAACCCTGACGTCAGCTACGCCAGAAACTCGGGCGGCACATGGTCGGTCAGCCACACGCCATTGTCCGCGCGAAAGAACTTGAATCCCTTGGCATGCATGCCGTCGGCATCAACCTTGAATATATGCGGCTTGCCGTGGCGCTGACCGACACGCTCCGCCGTGGCCTCGTCGGAGGACAGATGCACCTGCTGGCGCGCCTGCGGCTTCAGGCCCTCGGACAGGATGGCTTCGACGAACCGGGTTGCCGTTCCGTGATACAGGACCGACGGCGGCTCCTGCGCCGCCAGGCCAAGTTCAACCGAGACGGAATGGCCTTGTGCAGCGCGAATGCGATGTGCATCGGCGGACAGTGAGAAACGCTTCTTGTCGCTCTCTGCGACGACACGCAGCAGATCGTCGCGACCAAACTCTGTGCCAGCGGCATTTGCCTTGGCGATCAGGTCGTCGGTACCGGCCCATCCCTGCGAATCCAGCACCAACCCGATCGCTTCCGGCTGGTGGCGCAGGACTAGGCTCAGAAATTTGCTGAGCTGGGTGTCACTGATCGGCATGGTTTTCCTTCCAGTCGCGCACCTCTACACTCAAGCGTGCGACAATGCCAGATGAGGCGATCTGGAGGTAGCGATGCCCAGCCGAACCTACCAACTCTTCCGCAACGCCATCCTCGCCCAGCAGCAGGTGACCTGTGTCTATGAGGGCCGACATCGCGAGCTTTGCCCACATATCATCGGCACTGACAAGGGCGGTGAGGAAGCCGTGCTGGCCTGGCAATTTGGCGGCCAGAGTAGCGGACCGCTGCCGCAATGGCGATGCCTGAAGCTCGCCAACGTCCGTGGCGCCCGGGCGCGCGATGGTCGCTGGCACGAGGGCGGCTCGCATCGGACGACACAGACCTGCATCAAGGACATCGATCTCGACATCAATGTCCACGTCCGCAAGCTGCGATCGGGAAGCTGAGCACCAATCAGGCATGGCTAGTTATGCGCAGATCGCGAATGCGCGGGCGTCCAGGCATAGGTTGCGGGTTAACCGTAATTCTTGCCAGTAGCTCCGACATCTGCCACCTCTTCGAATACAATATAGCATCTGTCAGCGTGTCGCCCGCAGTGTGCCCTCCTCATGCCCTACTCCCTCGCCATCTTCGACCTCGACGGCACGCTGGTCGACAGCTTCCCCTGGTTCCTGCGCACCATCAACGACGTCGCCGACCGCTTCGGCTTTCGGCGTGTGCGGGATGAGGATGTCGAGGGGCTGCGGCATGCCTCGACACGGGAGATCCTCAGTCGCCTCGAAGTGCCGGTGTGGAAGCTGCCGGCGATCGCGCGGTATGCGCGGCGGCTGAAGGGCGAGGCAGCAGCCGAGATTTCGCTGTTTGCAGGCACTGACGCCATGCTGCGGATGTTGGCTAGGAACGGCGTGCAGCTTGCGCTGGTGACGTCGGACAGCGAGGCCAATGCGCGGCAGAAGCTCGGTGCGTCGGCTGCGCTCTTCCAGCATTTCGACTGCGCGGCCTCGGTGTTCGGCAAGCCCGCGAAATTCCGCCGCGTGATCCGACGCGCCGGCGTCACCCCAAAAAACGTCATTTCAATCGGAGACGAGGTCCGCGATATCGAGGCGGCCCGGGCGGTCGGCGCTGCCTGCGGCGCGGTCAGCTGGGGCTATGCTGCTCCCGCCGCGTTGCAGGCGCTTGCGCCGGATCACATGTTCGCCCAGATGGATGAGATCGCGAATACCTTGTGCGGAAACGTGGGGTGGATTGGCGAAGCATAATCCACCACTGTTCGCACCCCACTATCCGTTGTGTCGCGCGACAGGCAAAACACACCACCGCGCGGTCAATGCCTCCGCCGCAAATAATTCGCTTTACTAGAATTCGGAATTAGCGCATACGGGATCCACCCTACCCGGTCCGAGGGGCGTATCGCGATCGTCACGACACGCGGGTGGGACGTGGTGGATGCAGGCCGCATTGGCGCGAGGGTCCTTCGCAGGGCGGGAAACCGTGAGCGAATGCCGCGCGCAAACGACCGGTGCAGCCTGCATACGGCAAAATCGTGTGGTCCTGGCGCCCGAAGGCTGCGCGCCAAGTCTTGTGGTGATGCACGCTGTCCAACCGGGCGCGCGCATCAGTCATCTGCATGGCGACGGGGCATTAGTGCATCGTCCCCGGGGAGAGCACGACATAAGCCGTCAACCCACTGCGCAGGGAACGGCCGGGATATCCAGGCAGCCCTGTACGCCGCTGTGCAGACTTTTTTGGCATATAACGCACAGTGGATCCGCGGGTGCCAGCCGGCTCCCGGCCTTCCCTGCGCCCTCGGCACTTTCGAGGGCGCATCACCGCAAAGCTCGGGCACAACGTGCCGCGAGATGGCGAAGACGTGTCCGCGATTGCAAATACAAGACAACGAAGACTCCTACTCGCGCTTGCTTGCGCGGAGCTTGCTGGAAGCACCCCTTACGATGCGGCGCTTGGACGCAAGCGACACCTGAAGTTGTCACCCAGAATCGCAGCAACAAAATGTAACAATGTTTCTGCCTGCTGGCATGAGGCCAGTCTTCTACCTTGCGACCCGGCAATGAATGACGGACGTCCAGGACCTGCCAACAAGCTCCGACGAGCCGTCAGGAATTGCCCATGGTGTCCACCTATTTCAGCTACAGCTATATCGCGCGCAATCTCACGCAGTCCCTGACGCGGGTGGCGCAGCAATCGGACGTCTCGCGCGAAGCCGCCTACTACAAGGCGAACATCGGCAAGGTGCATAGCGTCGACGACCTGATGAAGGATTATCGCCTGTATCACTACGTCACGAAGGCCTATGGCCTGGAGGACATGGCCTACGCCAAGGCCTTCATGAAGAAGGTGCTGCAGAGCGATCTCTCGGACCCCAAGAGCTTCGCCAACACGCTGATCGACAAGCGTTACCGGGACTTCGCCGCGGCATTTTCCTTCGGCGGCGGCACAACCAAGGTCGCGCAATCGGAAAGCCAGACCGACGACATGATCGGGCTGTACACCGCAGCCATGAAGAGCAACGTCGATTCCGTTGCCGCCGACGCGAAATACTACAATGCCAAGATCGGCACCGTGACCAGCGTCGACCGGCTTCTGAGTGACGATCGCCTCCGCAACTATGTCGCCTCGGCATTCGGGATCGATCAGAGCAAATGGCCGCGCGACACGATCAAGCAGGTCCTGACCAGCGACCCATCCGATCCGAACAGCTACGTCAATGTCACGTTCGCGTCCAAGCTGGATGGCCTGAAGGCCCAGCTTGCCCAGGCCAAATCGGATGCCACCGACGCCAGCGCGAAGATCGCCGACTACACGACGCAACTGTCGCAGCCCGGCGCTGACGTCAATCAGTTGAAGGTGCAGATATTGGTCGAACGATATCGCCTGCAATCGGCGGTAACAAGCATATCCAGCACCAACGACGCGATCGCGACGACCGGCGGGTTCATGGATTTGGCCGGCGCGTTCGATTTTTCACCCGACGGCTCGCTTCCACCGGGGATGTCAGCGCAGACCGCCGCAAACCTTGCCAGCACGAACCAGAAATTCAACGACAGCAAATCGGCTGTCTATGCAGCGGCAAGCCCGTTGCAGGAAGCTGTGGTGATCGGGCAATTCAGAAAAGCTATCCCTAGCGTGACTTCACTCCAGGCGCTGGTCTCCGCGCCAGGCGCGTATGGTTTTGCGCTGGCGGCCGTCGGCCTCGATCCCACACAAGTCCCGCAATCGACCGTGAAGGCCGTTCTCGAAAGCGACCTCAGCGACCCCAAAAGCTATGTCTATACGCTCAAGGACGATCGCTACGTCAAGCTCGCGCGTGCGTTCAACTTCGACGCCAAGGGCAATCTGACGACGCCGCTGGCGGCCCAGGATGCAGCCGAAATTCTCGATATCGCCAAGAACTACGTCATTGCGAAATTGAAATTTGCGAGCCCGCAGGATCAGGCAAAGATCAAGGCTCAGGCCCAGAAAGACGCATCTAGCTATCAACAGGCGATCGGCGGCATCAAGAGCGTTTCCGACCTGCTCGCAAACAGGAAGCTGGTCGACTTCGTTCTTGTCGGCAAGGGTTTGGACCCGGCGAAGGTGAGTACCGCCTATCTCAAGAAGATATTCGCCTCCGACTTGAATGACCCCAAGAGCTTCGCAAACACGGAAAGCGATCCTCGCTTTGCCGAGATCGCAGCGTCGTTCAATTTCGACAAGGATGGCAACGTCGCGCGGCTGCCGATGGTGGGACCGCAAAAGCGAGATCAATTCCTGGCAACGCAAAAAAACTATCTCGAGCAAAGCCTGGAGCAGCAGCAGGGCGATGCCAATCCGGGCGTGCGCCTGGCGTTGTATTTCCAGCGCATGGCGGGACACGTCACGTCTGCCTACGACATTCTCGCCGACAAGGCTCTCTCGGAGGTGTTCAGAACCGCCTTCGACCTGCCCGATCAGATGGCGTCGATGCAGATCGATCAGCAGGCCAAGATCGTGGAAAAGTACCTCAATCTTAGGGATCTCGGCGATCCCACGAAAGTTGCGAAGCTGCTCAGCCGCTTCTCGGCCATGTATGACGCAAAGAACGCCAGCCAGACCTACTCGCCCGTGCTCGATCTCTTCCAGGGATCGAACTCAGGGACGTCAGGCATCAGTGAATCGACGTACTTGGCGATGGCAAAAATGCGCGCCAGCCCGTGGTGATCGGATCGACTCCGCCGCGTGAGGCTGCCGAGGCTAACCCAAGACCTCCAGCACCAGCTCCATGGTCATCAGCACGGGATTGTCGCCCCGGATCAGGCGGCCCTCGGCGATTCCGCCCGTGTAGTCGATCAGGGCGACATCGAGCGCCGCCTCCAGCACGCCGGACGCAGCAGGCGCAATCGTCCCGGCGGTGATCGCGAGCTCCGTGGCAAACGGCTCGGTCACGCCGCCATGGGTGAAGCGCGCGCCGATCGTCGAACCGACGCCGCCGTGGATTTTGGCGCGCGCAATGCCGCGCTCGCGGCAAAACGCCTCGAGAGAGCCGGCAAAATCCTGGTTGGGGCGAAGCCGCAGCGCGAGGGCGCGGCTCGTCGTGCGCGCACCGCTGCTCGCGAAGGCTATCGGCCCAAACAGCTTGAAATTTGTCTCGGGGTCAGGCTCGGCAGTGAACATCGCGCCGTCGATCCCAAAAGCCTGCACCTCGAACGGCTCGGCGATATCTGTCTCATCCGGAAGCATGTGGCCGCCGCTCGCCTTGCCATTCGCCTCGGTCCAGAGCCCGTGGCAGTGAAAGAACGGCGCACCGTCGCGCGATCCCAACGTCATGCTGCCGAGCCTGGTACGCGTCACGCCGGCAGGCCGATAGGTGTCGCTGTAGAACGCTGCATTCTCGCCAGTCTTCGACAGCGCCGGCATGACATAGCCAAACGGCCCGAGCGCCCCCTGGCTGAAATTCAGCACGCCGCCGGCAAACCCTTCGGCAGCAAATCCGCGGCCGGCCGCTTCGAGCAGCGGCAAGCCGGCTTGAAGCGTGAACGAAAAGGCGCGTCCCCTCGCCTCCACCCATTGGATACGCTCGGGGACCGGCGCGCCCGGCTGCTTGATGCTCCGCATGGTCCGCGTTCAGCCCGTCTTGGTCTTGTCGAGGTCGAGCAGCCCGCGCGCCTCGAGCTCGTCGCGCACCATGCGTTTCGGCACCTTGCCGTAACCGGATTTCGGCAGCGTCTCCCAGAAGAAGAAGCGCTTGGGCATCTTGTAGCGCGGCACCTTCGGCGACAGGAACGCGGCCATCTCGGCTTCGCTGACCGGCTTCGCGCCCTCGCGCGCAACGCAGACCGCGACGCCGACCTCGCCCCAGGTCGCATCGGGCACGCCGAGCACGGCGACCTCGCCGACGGCTGGATGCGTCAAGATCTTCTCCTCGATCTCGCGCGGATAGATGTTGGAGCCGCCAGAGATGTACATGTCCGACGCGCGCCCGGTGATGTAGACGAAGCCCTCCTCGTCCATGTGGCCGAGATCGCCGGTGCGGAACCAGCCGTTGCGGAACGCCTTCGCGTTGGCCTCAGGGTTGTCGTAATAGCCAGCGAGCACGGCTGGCCCGATGACGCAGATCTCGCCGCTCTGGTTCGCGCCGAGTTCACGGCCCTCGTCGTCCTGGATCGAGACCTGCATGCCCGTGCGCTCGAAGCCGCAGGTGCCGATCTTCGCGTGCGGGCCGTCTTCGGGATCGTGCAACGCTGCCGGCAGCACGGTGATGTTGCCGGTGACCTCGCCGAGGCCAAAATACTGCACGATGACCTTGCCGAGCTTTTTGAGCGCGGCCTTCTGGTCCTCGCGATACATCGGTGCACCGGCATAGATCACGTGACGCAGCGAGGAATGATCGTATTTGTCGGCAGCGGGATGCTCGACCATCATCTTGAGGATCGTCGGCACCGTGAACAGATTGCCGACCCGATGTTTTTCGATCAGGCGGAACGCCTCGTCGATGTCGAATTTCTCGGTCGGCAGCAGTACGGTGCAGACACCGCGCGCGGTCTGAACCAGTTGGTGCACGCCAGCGCCGTGCGACAGCGGAGCCACCACCAGCGACGCGTCGGCTTCCGTCACGCCGGGGGTGAGATCTGCGAGATGATTGGTGACGACAAAACCCATCTGGCCATGCGTCAGCACCGCGGCCTTGGAGCGGCCGGTGGTGCCCGATGTGAAGAAGAACCAGCAGGGATCGTCATGCTCAACCGCGACGTTCTCGACCACGGCGCCGGCCCGCGACGCGATGGCGTCCGCCACCGACCTCTCGCCAAACGAGGCCTTGCCGTCGACGCTCCAGGTGAACTCCAACGCGCCGCCCGTCACCGCCGCGGCATGTTCAGGGAAATCGACATGGCACAGGAACGCCTTCGCGCCCGAAGCCTGTGCGAGATAGGCAACCTCGTCCGGCATCAGGCGAAAATTGGTGGGCACCCAGACCGCGCCCAGCCGGAACGCGGCGAACATCGAGACAAACATCTCGTTGCCATTCTTGGAATGGACCAGGATGCGATCGCCCTTGGCGATGCCGCGCGCAGCGAGCGCCGCGGCCAGCGCCGAAACCTGCGCATCGATCTCGCGCCAGGTCCAGGGTCTGTCTCCCCAGACAAACCCGGGCCGCGATCCATGCCGCCGCGCGTTCTGCGTCAGCATGTAAGCGAGATTCATGACGCGGCGGGACATGCGGAGCGGCTGCATCGGGCTTCCTCTTCGACGGCGAACGGCACGCTGACCGCCCGCTCATTACAGCCCATTTATCGCGATCGCCCGCGGCGTAGCAAGGCCGCCGGCCGCGCACCTGCCTTACGGCTTTTTGAACCCGAACGGCGTCGCCGTGATCGCCCGTTCCTTGACGCAGGCCTGCGCACCAAAACCACCGCAATAGCTACCATGCAGGTCGAAGCGGATGGTGCGCGTCGCGCCGCGCTTCATCGGCGGCGCCACCATGGTGTAGCTGCGGACATAGCCGTCGAATACGGTGCGCACGCTGCCGTCCGGCAGCGTCACCAGGATGTCCAGCAGGCAACCGCCGGTTCCGCAATAGGTGCTCTCGCGTTCGCCGCATTTGGTATCGCGGAAATCGACGATGTAGTCGTCGCTGCCGTCGCCGGTGAGGTCGACCCTGCGTACCGTATCAGGCCCAAAGGTCACGGCGCCGCCACCCTGCCTTTCGCATTCCTCATGGGCATAACGCAGCGCCTTCTGCACGGCAGGCGGATAGTCGGCGGGGTCAAACGGCTTGGCGTCATCGGCGCGCGCCGCGGCCGTGAGCATCGTGAGCAGGACGAGCAGATATCGCATAGGCGTTGGTCGCAGGCGCGGCCCCATCGTTCAGGGAATTTTAAACATGATCAGCGCAACCTCGCTCAGTCCTCGCGTACAGAGTGCCGCACCATGGTCAAAGCGCCCGCCTTCCTCCTGCTGTCGCTGGCGCTTGCCGGATGCGCCGCGGCCCCGCAAGCCCACCTCGCTTCGGACCCCGCGTTCAAGCCCGCGCGTTATGCCTGGGATGGCGCAGGCGAGAATCCCAATCAGCCGCGCGCCGCTGAGCCGGCCCGGGCAACACGCATCGCCGCCAAGCCCGAGCACGACGGAATCGACGCCGACCAGGACGCCGCGGTCCGCTCGCTGGTCATCTGCCAGGGCTGCCTACGCCCCAAACCTCAGCCGGAAGATTCGCGGCTCGCCAAGGCGGCGGATTGAACCGAACGGCTGTTGCGCCGGTCTACTGAGATACCGCGCTGACATCGGCTACCCAGCCACTGTCGCCATGCCATCATCTCGGGGACGAACCATGCTCACCCGCCGCAGCTTCATTGTCGCTTCTATCGTCGTCGCCGCCTCGCCCGCCTTCGCGCAGGCGCCCGCCGACGACCCCACATCCATACTCACTGCGATCTACACCCGCGCCGCCAAGGGCAAGGGCGATGGTGGCGCCGGCTTCGTCACCGAGAACAAGGCGGCGAAAGCAAAATATCTCTCCAAGGCGCTGGTCACGCTGTGGGCCAAGGCGGATGCGCATACGCCGAAGGGCGATGTAGGCCCGATCGATTTCGATCCCGTCACCAACTCGCAGGAACCCGACGTGAAGTCGTTCAGGGTTGACGCGGAGAAGACGGAGGCCGACAAGGCAACGCTGGCCGTGACCATCACCGGCCACCGCAACGATCGCAAACCCGCCGACCAGATCGTGCGTTACGACTTCGTGCGCGAGGCCGGCAGCTGGAAGATCGACGACATCAAGGGCTCCTCCGACGGCGAGGCCTGGGCGATCCGCAAGATGCTGACGGCCTCGCTGAAGAACTGACCGGAGACATCATGAGCGATGTGATCAACAACAAGGCCCATCACCGCTACGAGCTCGAGGTAGACGGCTATCTCGCGACCGAGCACTACAAGCTCGACGGCAACGTGATCACGTTCGAACATACCGAGGTGCCGAAGGAGCTCGCCGGCAAGGGCGTCGGCTCGAGGCTGGTGCAGGGCGCGCTCGATCAGGTCCGCGCGAGCGGCCTGAAGCTGATCCCGCAATGCCCGTTCGTGAAGGCATGGATCGAGAAGCATCCGGACTATCAGGACCTGGTGAAGGTCTAGCCGAACCGGGGCATCACAGCGCCCCGAGCTTCCTCAGCGAGTCCTGTGCCGTCTGCAAGCCGGGCTTCAATTCCAGCGCCTTGCGAAAATCGGCAATCGCACCCTTGGTGTCGCCGAGCCGCATCCGGGCCTGGCCGCGATTATTCCAGGAGAACACGTCGGCAGGATCGTATTGCAGCGCCTTGTCGTAATCGGCGAGGCCGCCTTTGTTGTCACCGAGATAGAGCCGGATCATGCCGCGATTGCGCCAGCCGCGCGCATCGGTCGGCGCGAGCCGGATCGCCTCGCCATAATCGGCGGCGGCGCGGTCGAGCTGCTCGCTGTCACGATAGACGTTGCCGCGGTCGATATAGGCCAGCAGATCGGGGGCGAGCTTGATCCGCATCGTGTAGTCGGCGAGCGCATGGGCTGTGTCGTGCTTGCGGGCGTACACGTAGCCGCGATTGGCATAGGCCATGGCATAGCTGGGATCGTGCGTGATCGCCGCGTCGAAATCGGCGAGCGCGCCGTCGATGTCGCCCTTGTTGTAGCGGGACTCGCCACGGTTGCTGTAGGCCACCGCCATCGACGGATCGAGCTTGATGGCCTGGTCGTACTCGGCGATGGCGCGGTCATAGTCGCGCTTGAAGCTGTAGACGCGGCCTCGATTGTTGTAGGCGCAGGCGTAGTTCGGATCGAGGCGCAGCGCTTCATCGAGGTCGGACAGCGCCGCATCGAGCTCGCGCTTTTCGGTGAGACCATGTCCGCGGTTGCAATAGGCGCCGGCGAGCCTGCGGCCAACCTCGCTCTTGCTGTCGATCACCGTCGAGCAAGCCTGCACCCGCTCATCCGGCGTGCTGGTCAGCCTGACACAGGCTTCCCACGCTGGACCGCCCTCGGCTGCGGCCGGGACCGGCGCGACCAAGGCCAGCACGGCGAGCAAGGCCATCAGACCGAGCTGAACACGCATTTTGCAGATATCTCCCCTGCGGCGACCTCCCTTGGTCGCGCCTTGGCAAGCGAGGGTTCAGGGGCCTAGATCAGGGAATGAACATCGCTTTGGAAGGATCAGGCATGGCGGCATCGGTACGCGACAACAAGGACAGGAGCCGCTTCGAGCTCGATGTCGGCAGCGAGCTCGCCTTCGCCAATTACCGGCTGACGCCGTCGGCTGTCATCATCACCCACACCGAGACGCCGCGTGCGCTACGCGGCCGCGGCATTGCGTCCGAGCTGATCAAGGGCGCGCTCGCGTTGGTCCGCCGCGACGGCCACAAGGTGATCGCAGGTTGCGGCTTCGTCGTCGACTATCTCGACAAGCATCCGGAGGATGCCGATCTGGTCGCCTGAACGCAAAAGGGCCCACGATCTCGCGGGCCCTTTTCTGTTACTTGGCGTCGCCTGACGCGCGCCCGATCAGTGCTTGATTTCCGGCGGCAGCTTGCCGCCATTGGCAGCGAGCTTGGACATCACCTGTTTGTGCAGCCAGACGTTCATGCTGGCGGAGTCGTTCATGTCGCCGGTATAGCCGAGCTCCTTGGCAAGATCCTTGCGCGCAGCCAGGCTTGAATCGACGTCGAGCGCCTTCATCAGGTCGACGATCGAGGTGCGCCACTCCAGCTTCTCGCCCTTATGCGCGGCGGCCGCCTTGTCGACGATCGCGGCGACGTCCACCGTTTGGGCAGGCGCTGCTGCGGGCGCAGACGCTGGCGCGGATCCGCTCGGCGCGGCCCCTGCAGGCGCAGGCGCGCTGCCCGCGGGTGCGCCGCCGGCGGGCGCAGCGGAAGCCGCATGGCTGCCGAAGATTGCGCCCATGATTTTCCCGAAAATGCTCATGTCTGCTCCCCGAAAAGGATCCCGTTGGAAGGCCCTGAGTGGGCACTTATAGACGAAGTTACGCCGCTGCGCCCGCGAAGTTCCGCGAGCCGCAAACAGCATGAGCTTATCTGCGGCGAAATGACGACCGGATGACGTCAGCAAGGTTGCACTGCGGCAACGAATCTCACCCAAGCGTGAGGGACAGGACTCGGAAATAGGCGTACGCTCTCTGCTCAGCTCGCGATGCCACCAGGAATTCGCGTCTGGTTGGACTCGCGAAACCTAGAAGAGCGGCCGCTTGCGCCGTTGTCGGCGCCGAATTCGGCTGCATGGCAAGGGAGCAAGCCGACCATGGCCACACTCTATCAGGGCAATGTCCCAACGATGGGCCAGTCCGCAGACGCGGCCGGACCCGTGATCCGTACCATCCAACTCTCCGACCTGCACGACGCGCTCAAGCGCGGCTGGGAAGATTTCAAGGCGGTGCCCAGCCACGCCATCATCCTCTGCGTGATCTATCCGGTGCTGGGGCTCGTGATTGCGCGCGTCGCGATGGGCTATTCAGTAATACCGCTACTGTTTCCGCTCGCCGCTGGCTTCGCCCTGATCGGTCCGTTCGCAGCACTCGGCCTTTATGAGCTCTCCAGCCGCCGCGAACGCTATGAGGAAGCGAGCGCCTGGGATGCCATGGATGTGCTGCGCTCGCCCTCCTTCGGCGCCATGCTCGGCCTCGGCACCTTGCTGCTCGCACTGTTCGTGACTTGGGTTGCGACCGCGCAAGCGATCTATGTGGCCGCGTTCGGCTATGAGGGCGTGACCGGAATCTCGGATTTCGTCACGCGCGTGCTGACGACGTCGCAGGGCTGGTGGCTGATCGTCGTTGGCTGTGGCACGGGCTTCCTGTTCGCGCTCGCAGCGCTTTGCATCAGCGCGGTGTCATTCCCGCTGATGCTCGACCGCCACGCCGGCGCGCTGGACGCGATGGTCACCTCGCTACGCGTCGTCGCCAAGAACCCGGTGCCGATGGCGGCCTGGGGCCTGATCGTGGCGGTGTTACTCGCGCTCGGAACGATCCCCGCGTTCCTCGGGCTTGCCGTCATCATTCCCCTGCTCGGCCACGCCACCTGGCATCTCTATCGCAAGGTCATCGTCTCCGAGCCCGGTGCCCGGCCGGTGCCGCCCCCGCCACAGCGCCCACGCAAGCCGGCGGCCGATTTCCCCGCCAATCTCTTCCCATGGCGGAACAGGGAATAGGACAGGAGCCAGGCGACCTCATCAGAGCGCTCCCGCCGGGGTCACCCGGCGGGAGCGGCGCTGTCATACGCCTTGCTTTGGCCGCGGTTACATCAGAGATTGCCGCCGCCGGTCATGACCCTTCACGGAATCAATTACCTCTGATGACCCTGACGATTTCTCGTCTCGCTCTCGCAGCTCTCGCCCTTTCAGCCTCAATCGTGTCCGTCGAGCCCACTCTGGCCGCCGTCGCCTGCAACTCGGGCAATTTCGACACCTGGCTTGCGGATTTCAAAACCGAGGCCGCGGCCAAGGGGATCTCGCAGCAGGCTATTAGCGCCGGACTTGCCGGCGTCACGCTGGACCAGAGCGTGCTCAACCGTGACAAGTCGCAAAAGGTCTTCACCCAGACCTTTGAGGAGTTTTCCGGCCGCATGGTGCCGCCGCGGATGACGCGCGGCTCCAACATGATGAAGCAATACGGATCGGTGCTGTCGCGCATCGAGCAGACGTATGGCGTGCCCGGCGAGATCCTGGTCGCGATCTGGGGTCTCGAGACCGATTTCGGCGTCAACACAGGTAAGTTCGCGACGATCCGTTCACTGGCGACGCTGGCGTATGACTGCCGGCGCGCCGAGCAGTTTCGCGGCGAACTGATGGATGCGCTACGCATCGTCCAGCGAGGCGATCTCGCGCCTGCGGAGATGAAGGGCGCTTGGGCCGGCGAACTCGGCCAAACCCAGTTCATGCCGTCGTCCTGGATGAAATACGCTGTCGATTTCGACGGCAACGGCAAGCGTGACCTGCTGCACAACGCTCCCGACGTACTTGCCTCCACCGCCAACTATCTCGCCGGATACGGCTGGCAGAAGGGCAAGGACTGGCAGCCGGGCAGCCCGAACTTCGCGGTGCTGCAGCAGTGGAACAAGAGCGAGGTCTATTCCAAGACGGTGGCCTATTTTGCGACCCAGCTCGCCCACGCCCCTTAAGGCACGCAGAAATCAAAACGCGTAGGGCCGATCGACATGGCGACCGGCCCTCTCTTGGATTGCGTTGACCTGCCCGCTTACTTGCCCATGGTGGCTTGCATCGCCTTGTTCAGGTGCATGCCGCACGCACCCATCTTGCCATTGAGCAGCGCGTCCTGAGCCGCCGTGACCTCCTTCTCGGCGACGAACTTGCCGTCACCGTCGGGCATGGCCTCGATCGCGGTCTCGGTCTTCTCGAGATTGGCTCCGCTGCAACCGCCCATGCTGTGCTTGGCGGCCTGAGCTGGCGCGACGGCGAATGCAACGGCGGCAATTGCGATAACCCCGAGTAACTTCGTCATGATGTTACTTTCCTTCTCTTGTTCTTGGGACCCGACGACATTGCCGGAATCCGCACCATGACTTTGCTGCCGACGCGGCAAGTTGCCGCAATAAATTCCGCGCGAGAATTGCGTGATGTTGCGCGCTGCGCAGAGCCTCATGCGAAATTTCTGATTTTCATTACAACTTGTTAATCAGGGTTTGCACGTTTGACGTGTGTGCACCGCAGCATTGGGGTGCAGTTGAGCAGGAGGGAGAGCAATCGGCTGGAGCAGACGCGGCTACGCGCCCCGAGCCCACCATGAGGCCGTTCCTCCAGCGAATCGTTGTGCTCGCCCACCTCGGCAAACCGGCACCCACGACTAGAAGATATGAATATATATTCATATCAAAGAATCTTAGTTCATGCGAATCATGCATGCCGGAGTTGGGTCTAGAGGCTAAGCCTCGGCCTTGAAGGTCACGGGAACGTAACCCATTTTCTGCAACAATCGGAACCGCAGAACGATTGATAAATCCGTGATTTCACGGATATTTATCGCTTGTCTTAGCGTGTTTCGCCTAGCTGTTAGGCGGGAGTGCCAAGAGGTTAATCGCTCCTTACCAATGCCATGCGTTCTTCGCTTAGCTGCATCGCAACATCGGAACTTTCGCACTGCACTACCCTCACCTATATTCATTTCAACGATGAAGCCCGAGCAAGGGCTGAATCGAACTACAGGAGACTACCAATGCTGCTCTCGCTCATCCGCATGATCCAGGCTTTCCGGGACTATCAGCGCAATGTTGCCGAGCTGTCCCAGCTCAGCGATCGCGAACTGGCCGACATCGGCCTCGATCGCTCGGACATCCCGCGCGTTGCCGCCGGTCAATATCAGGGCTGATATCGTTCAGCCCTTCACCGGACGAACCGATAACGCCCGCCTCGTGCGGGCGCTGTCGTTTTCAGCGGCAGAAAACTCGATCTCGGCGATTCCACTGGCCGCCGAAAAGCGCTACCTGTCCGCCCCATGACAGGATCCCTATCCAAACCCGCGCACGTCATCGGTGCTGGCCTTGCCGGTTCCGAAGCCGCCTGGCAGATCGCGAAAGCTGGCGTACCCGTTGTGCTGCACGAGATGCGGCCCGACCGCATGACCGAGGCGCACCGCACCGACGGGCTGGCCGAGCTCGTCTGCTCCAATTCGTTCCGCTCGGACGATGCCGCCAACAACGCGGTCGGCCTCCTCCATGCAGAGATGCGGCGCCTCGACTCGCTGATCATGCGTGCGGCCGACGCCAACCAGGTGCCCGCCGGCGGAGCGCTCGCGGTCGACCGCGATGGCTTCTCCGCGGCCGTGACCAAGGCGCTCAACGACCATCCCCTCATCGAGATCGCCCGCGGCGAGATCAAGGGCCTGCCGCCAGCCGATTGGAGCAACGTGATCGTTGCGACGGGCCCCCTCACCTCAGCGCCGCTGGCCGATGCCATCCGCGAACTGACCGACGAGAGCGCGCTCGCCTTCTTCGACGCCATCGCGCCGATCGTGCACCGCGAATCCATCGACATGTCGGTGGCCTGGTTCCAGTCGCGCTACGACAAGGTCGGCCCAGGTGGAAACGGCGCCGACTACATCAATTGCCCCATGACCAAGGAGCAGTATGACGGCTTCGTCGCTGCGCTGGTCGCCGGCGAGAAGACCGAGTTCAAGGAGTGGGAGACGAACACGCCCTATTTCGACGGCTGCCTGCCGATCGAGGTGATGGCGGAGCGCGGCCCCGAGACGTTGCGCCACGGCCCGATGAAGCCGGTCGGCCTCACCAATCCGCACGATCCCACGACGAAGTCCTACGCGATCGTGCAGCTGCGCCAGGACAACAAGCTTGGCACGCTCTACAACATTGTCGGATTCCAGACGAAGCTGAAATACGGCGAGCAGCAGCGCATCTTCCGCACCATTCCGGGCCTTGAGAAGGCCGAGTTCGCCCGCCTTGGCGGCCTCCATCGCAACACCTTCCTCAACTCTCCCAAACTGCTCGACAGCCAGCTGCGCCTGCGAGCCCAGCCGAGACTACGCTTTGCCGGCCAGATGACGGGCTGCGAAGGCTATGTGGAATCCGCCAGCGTCGGCCTGATAGCCGGCCTCTATGCGGCCGCCGACGCGCGCGGCGAGCGGCTTGCGAGCCCGCCGGCCACGACAGCGCTTGGATCGCTGCTCGGCCATATCACTGGTGGCCATATCGAGACTATCGAGCCGGGCACGCGCTCGTTCCAGCCGATGAACATCAATTTCGGCCTATTCCCGCCGCTTGCCAGCCCGCCGACAAAGAAGCCCGACGGCACGCGTCTTCGTGGCAATGAGAAGACGGTAGCCAAGAAGCAGGCCATGAGCGCCTTGGCGCTTGCCGACCTCGATCGCTGGATCGCCGATCATTTGCGCATTGCCGCAGCCGCGTGAGTTTTCGATGAGTCTCCCGAAAGACGACGCTGCGGTGCTCTCGGCGCGCTGGACTGAGGGCGTACTGCTCAAGCGCGACGTGTTCTCGACCGTCGAACGCGGCCGTTTCCGCGGTAACAGCGGCGAGGTCGACGCCGTGCTGCGCCGGCTGGATGAAGTGCCGTGGTGGTCGTTCCTGCTGGCGCGCCATTTGTTCGCCCGCGAGAAACACGCATTGGTGCTTGCCAAAGGCCTCGATGTCGGCCCTGAGCTGCTTTGGGCCGGACGTCGTGCGCTGGTGCGCGGCTTTGTCGACGGCGTCGCGCTGCACCTGGCAAAGCCTCATGGCGATCTCGCCTATTTCCGCTCGGCGAAGGACGCGCTGCGCCGGCTCCGCCGCGCTGGCATCTGCCACAACGATCTCGCCAAAGAGCAGAACTGGCTGGTCGGCCGCGATGGCCGCGCCTATGTGACCGACTTCCAGCTTGCGGCTTGCTTCAAGCGACGCGGTCGGCTCTACCGCATCCTCGCCTATGAAGACCTCCGCCATCTGCTCAAGCACAAGCGCTCCTACGCGCCGGAGGCGCTGACGGCACGCGAGCGAAAGGTGCTGGCGAAGAAATCGTTCGCCGCGAGCCTCTGGCTTGCCACCGGCAAGAAGGTCTATCGCGCCATCACCCGCGGCCTGTTCAACTTCACCGACCGTGAGGGTGGCGGCCGCCGACTCGTCAACGATGCGCCAGTTATCGCAGAGCTGATCCGCAAGAACCCCGCCGTGCGCGACACCGCCATCGTCGCCTTTGCCGATCGCCGCTCCGGCGTCGGGCTCTATGCGTTCGTGGAAGCCGATCAGGCCGCGCTCGAAGGCCAGCTCCGTAACGAATTGGCGGCTGCCAAGGGGCCAAGGCCGCCGGAACACATCCAGGTCGTCCACGCGCTCCCGCGCGATGCTGGCGGCAGGCCCCGCACCGAGATCCTGCAACTGGTCGCGATGAACCAGCTCGACCTGATCGAGCCGATGATGAGAAACGACCAGGATCGCGCCTTCCTCAAGGACATTCTGGAGCAGCGCAAGAACCTGCGAGATCGCTTCAACTTCGAGGCGGACCTGCCGACCGGTTAGACTACGGGATGCGGGGTGCCTTGAAGCGTCCACAATGCCGTTGGAGAAGCCGGGGGACTGCACTGATTTGGGGACCAATGACTCGCTGGGGGACCACCATAAGGCGCCGCGCGGCCCTGCTGCTTGCAGGTCTGGCGCTGCTGGCGGCTACGCCGGTGACGGCGGCAGAATCCCCTGCCGAACAGATCTCTGGCTTCCGGGCGAAGCATGGTGAGGGCCGCGTCGTGCGCGACGCAACGCTCGACCGCATTGCCGGGGACCAGGCGCGCGCGATGGCGGCGAAGGACGATCTCAGCCACGACGCCCTCGGTCCGTTCACCAAGCGCGTCGCGCCGTCGGGCGCAGGCCGCGCCGCCGAGAACATCGCCTATGGCTATGACACCTTCGAAAAGACGCTGGGACAGTGGATCGACTCCTCCGGCCATCGTAAGAACCTGCTGCTCCACAACGCCTCCCGCGTTGGGATCGCGAGTGCGAAGAACGCCAGCGGCAAGCGCACCTATTGGGCCATGGTGATCGCCGGCGATTACGAGCCGAAGCCCGGCAAGGGCAAAGGCAAGAAGGACAACGAGCCCCTTGTGGCTGTGAAGCGCGAGGTCACACCCGCCAGCAAGCCCAAAGTCGCCAACTGCCACGTCAAGCTGCTCGGCCTCTGCATCTGAGGCGAAGGTGATCCGGTCCCTCGTCGGCCCGCGGTCTTGCCCGCCTGCTTTGGCGCGTCTAATCCATATGGGGGGCCTGCGAGAGGGAGACGCGCTTGATCGACATCGACCGAATCCGGGCCGACACTCCGGCCACCTCCCGGCTCACCTATCTCCACAACGCTGGCGCAGCACTGATGCCGTCACCCGTTGTCGCAGCGATGAAGCAGCATATCGACCTCGAGGCCGAGATCGGAGGTTATGCTGCCGCCGACCGCGAGGCTGGCCGGCTCGACGCTGTCTACGGCTCGGTGGCACGCCTGCTGAACGCCGCGCCGGACGAGATCGCGCTGATGGAAAACGCCACCGTCGCCTGGCAGATGGCGTTCTATGCGCTGCCGTTTCGCGCCGGCGACCGGATCCTGACCGCCGAAGCGGAATACGCCGCCAACTATGTCGCATTCCTGCAAGTTGCCAAGCGCACGGGCGCGGTCATTGAAGTCGTGCCGAGTGAATCCAGCGGCGAACTCGATGTCGGCGCGCTCGAACGCATGATCGACGCGCGCGTAAAACTCATCGCCATCACCTGGGTTCCGACCAATGGCGGGCTGGTCAATCCGGCCGCAGCGATCGGCAAGATCGCGCGGACACATGGCATTCCCTATCTGCTCGACGCCTGTCAGGCGGTCGGTCAGATGCAGGTCGACGTCGAAGCGATCGGCTGCGACATGCTGTCGGCGACGGGGCGCAAATTCCTGCGCGGCCCGCGCGGCACGGGCTTCCTTTATGTCCGCCGCGAGTTGCTGCAGCAGCTTGAGCCGCCGATGATCGACCATTTTGCGGCGCCGTGGGTCTCTCGCGACCACTATCAGCTCCGCGACGATGCGCGCCGGTTCGAGACGTGGGAGAACAATTACGCGGCGCGGCTCGGGCTGGGCGCGGCCATCGACTACACCCTTGCGATCGGCCTCGGCCCGATCCAGCGGCGTTGCCGCCTCTTGGCGGACCGCCTTCGCAATGGCCTTGCCGCCATCAGCGGTATCACCATTCGCGATCTCGGCCGCACGCCGGGTGCCATCGTCAGTTTCACGATGGAAGGCTTCGAAGCGGACGCGATCGTCACCATCGCCGCTGCGGCCGGTATTGTTATCGGCGCGTCCGATCCGTCGAGCACCCGCATCGACGCGGAAGTCCGCGCCCTCCCGGTCGTGGTGCGGGCATCACCGCATTATTACAACACGGAAGCCGAGATCGATCGGCTGATTGCCCACGTGGCGGGTCTGGTGTCGCGATAGCGTCGCCTCAGGTGCAGCGCGCGCTCAATCCGGATGCACCGAGCTTGGCCATGACCTCGTCGAGATGAGCGCTATCACGGGTCTCGATGACGAGTTGGAGCAGCGTCGCCTTGGCCGGCAGGTCCGAGAAGGTTCGCTGATGCGAGACCTCGATGATGTTGGCACCAGCCTCCGCCAGCAGCGCCGCGACCGCGGCCAATTGGCCGGGCCTGTCAGGAATATCGAGCGAGAGCTGCGTCAGCCGTCCCTCGCGCGCAAGCTCGCGCGTCAGCACCGAGGCGATCAGCCTGGTGTCGATGTTGCCGCCGCTCAGGACCAGACCAACCTTCTCGCCGGCAAAGCGCGTGGGATCTGACATGAGTGCTGCAAGACCTGCAGCGCCCGCGCCCTCGACGACCGTCTTCTCGATCGAGATCAGGGTGGCTACCGCACGCTCGAGCTCGGCTTCATTGACAAGCGCGATGTCGTCGACGAGGCCGCGGACGATCTCGGTGGTGATCTTGCCCGGCGACTTGACCGCAATGCCTTCGGCCAGCGTATCGCCCCGCGCCGGCAGATTGCTGCCATGGATGGCATTGTACATCGAAGGATAGAGCCAGGCCTCGACACCGAGGATGCGCAGCGAAGGCTTGATCGATTTCGCCGCAATGGCGATGCCGCTGATCAGGCCACCACCCCCGATCGGCACGACCAGCGTGTCGAGCTCCGGCACCGCCTTGAGTATTTCCAGCCCGACCGTGCCCTGCCCGGCAATCACCAGCGGGTCGTCATAGGGGTGGACGAAGATCATGCCGCGGGCTTCGCCATGGCTGCGCGCAAATGCAGCCGCCTCCTCCAGCGTCGCCCCGGTGACGACCACCTCCGCGCCGTGATGTCGGGTATTCTCGACCTTCACCATCGGCGTGCCCACAGGCATGACGATGGTGGCGGGAACGCCGAGCCGCCTGGCGTGATAGGCGACGCCCTGCGCATGATTGCCCGCCGACATGGCAACGACGCCGCGCGCACGCTCTTCCGGCGTCAGCGCGTTGAGCCGGTTCAGCGCGCCGCGCTCCTTGAACGAGGAGGTGAACTGGAGGTTCTCGAATTTAAGCCAGAGGTCGCAGCCACATATGTTGCTCAGCGTTCGGCTGTAGCTGCAGGGCGTCTCGACGACGGCGCCGCGGATGATTTCGGCTGCAGCGTGAATGTCAGCCGGCGTAACCGGAAAGCCGCTCAGATCGGGGATTGCGGTTTGGGACAATTCGGCCATGGGACAGCATAGTGCATTTGCCCCATACGCGCGATAAGCCGACCGCTATTTGGTAAATTCCCGGGAGCGTGAAGCCCGCCACAGCGTCCAGAGCGTACGCAGCCGCGACACCGGCTGCGGGGCGAAGGGGTTGCGCCCAGGCCGCGCCAGGCGATCGAGATCGGCCTGTGCCTGGCTCAGCGGCAGGAACGCAGCCCGCGCCGACGGCGGCAGCTGTGCCAGCAGGGACGACGCTGTCGCCAGATGCTGCCGCGCATCGCCGATCAGTTGGTTCAGCGCGGCATGGAGATTGGGCGTCGCCTTGCCCGAGAATACATCCTCCATGGCACAGCCATGGCCGGCCAGGAGTTGTTGCGGCAGGAACAATTGCCGATGGGACGCGTCCCGGGGCAGATTCGCGATCACGTGCGCAATACCCTGCGCCAGCCCGGCGTGCCGTGCCACATGCTCGGCCGCATCGGAAGTGTCGCCCATGATCCGCGCCGCGAGCGCGAACAGGGCCGAAGAGGTTGCAGCCAGATAGCCTTCGAGCGCCGTCATGGTCGGCATCGGATCATTGTAGAGATCGAACTGATGCTCGTCGACCAGCAGCGACAGCGGCTCGACCGGCAGGTCAAAATCGCGGATTGCGCGCAACAGTTCCGCCGCCACCGGATTGCCCTCGGCGCTGCCGTGGGCCAGGCCCGAGAATAGATCGGTCCACCATTGGAAGCGGATCTCGCCGGGCAACGGCTGGCTCACCTGATCGCGAACGCGGACGATCTCGACATTGAAGGCGTAGAGCGCGAGCATCGCCCGGCGCGCCGCGGCCGGTGCGAACAGCGTCGCGACGTAGTGCGGAAAGTCGTGGCTGCGCACGAGGTCGGCGCAATATGTCACGGTGTCGGGCGGCGTCGCAGCGCTGCTCATGGCACCGCAATCAGCGCGGCCGCGACGCGGCGCCGTTCGCCGATCATGATGTTGTAGGTGCGTACGGCCGGCCCGGTCTGCATCGTGTCCAGCACCACCCTCACCGCTTTGAGCGCCTGGCGCAGCTCCGGCGGCGGCAGCCAGAGCCCGGTTCCGGTGCCGACCAGCAGCGTGTCGATGCTGTTGGCGGCCGCAAACACCCGATCCAGAGAATAGCGGTCGATCTTGGTGGGATCGGTCACGTCCCAGGCCCAGATCGCATCGGGCAGGCACAGCAGCGAGCCCCGGTGCGACATGCCGCCAAAGGCGAAGCCACCCTTGCCATAGGCCTCGATCGGCGCCGAGCGCGGGAAATGGGGAGCGTTGGGATCGCCGGCCATGAGCTTCGTCCGAATGAGGCTATCACCCTCGCAAACCCATGCGAGGGCATGCGGTTCGGATCATGCCTTGTTTTTCTTCGCCGGCGGAGCCTCTTCCTTCGCATCCTCGCGATGCTCGCCGACGCCGAGATAGATCAGGATCGGCGCTGCGATGAAGATCGAGGTGTAGGTGCCGACCAGCACCACGCCGAACATCATGACGGCCGTGAAGCTGTGAATGGCGTGACCGCCGAACAGCAGCAGCGCCAGCAATGCCAACGTGACCGTCAAGTGGGTGATGATCGAGCGCGACAGCGTCGAATTGATGGACTCGTTCAGCAGCTGCGGCATCGGCATCTTCTTGTAACGCCGCAGCATTTCACGGATGCGGTCGTAGATGACGACGGTGTCGTTGAGCGAATAGCCCAGAATGGTCAGAAGCGCCGCGATGCTGGTCAGGTCGAAATCGACCTGGCTGATCGACATGAAGCCGATCGTCAGCACGATATCGTGCACGTTGGCAATCATGGCGCCGAGCGCGAACTGCCATTCAAACCGGAACCAGAGATAGATCAGGATCGCAACGATGGCCAGCATCAGGCCGGCCATGCCCCAACCCAGCAGTTCACCGGAGACACGCGGACCCACCACCTCGACGCGGCGATACTCCACGGACTCACCGAGGGCGCCGCGAACCTTGTCCACCGCTTCCTGCTGCGCCTTGTCGCCGCCCGGCTGCTCGGCAACGCGAAGCAGCACGTCGGCGGGGCCGCCGAATTGCTGCAGCTGGACTTCGCCGAGACCGAGGCTGCCAAGCGTCGTGCGCATCTGTGCAAGATCGGCTGTGCCCGACTTGGCCCGTACCTCCATCAAGGTGCCGCCCTTGAAATCGATGCCGAAGTTCAGGCCATGCGTGAAGAACAGCACGATGGCGACGATCGAGAGCGTTGCCGAGATCGGGAACGAGATCCGGCGGAACTGGGTGAAGTCGAAATGCGTGTCGTCTGGCACGATACGCAGCGACGGCAGCAGGCCGAGCACGCTGACCACGGTCAGCACGGCAATCAGCACGCCGAGAGAGATGAGTACGAGTTGAGTAGTGGTCACAGCCGGCCTCGAATGATCAAATCGGCACAGTCTTCGGCCGCTTCCACTGCACCCACCACGCCACGATCAGACGGGTCATGGTGAAGGCGGTGAACACAGTGGTGATGATGCCGATACCGAGCGTTACAGCGAAGCCGCGCACCGGTCCGGTGCCGATCATGAACAGCACGGCAGCGGCAATGAAGGTCGTGATGTTGGAATCGAGAATGGTCGCAAGCGCCCGCTTGAAGCCTGCATCGATCGCAGAGATCGGGCTTCTCCCGCCGCGCAGCTCCTCGCGGATGCGCTCATAGATCAGCACGTTGGAGTCGACCGCGATGCCGACGGTGAGCACGATGCCGGCGATGCCTGGCAGGGTCAGCGTGGCGCTTAGCAGCGACAACAGGCCGAAGATCATTGCGACGTTGATACAGACGGCGATATTGGCGAACACGCCAAACAGCCGGTACGTCAACAGCATGAACACGACGACCATGATCGAGCCGACATAGGCCGCAAGCTCGCCCTTCTCGATCGAGTCCTGGCCGAGGCCCGGACCGACGGTGCGTTCCTCCACCACCGTGAGCGGCGCCGGCAGCGCGCCGGCGCGCAACAGGATCGCGAGGTCGTTGGCCGATTGCACGGTGAAACTGCCGGAGATCTGGCCCTGGCCGCCGGTGATCGGCTCGCGAATGACCGGCGCCGAGATCACCTTATTATCGAGGATGATCGCGAAGGGCAGCCCGACATTCTCCTGCGTGGCCTGCGCGAACTTGCGCGCGCCCGAGGTATTGAACTTGAAGCTGACGACAGGCTCATTGGTGCGCTGGTCGAAGGTCGCTTGGGCGTCGGTCAGGTCGCCGCCCGCAACCAGCACCTGCTTCTTGACCACATAGCCGGCCGGCGGCGGCGTGGCGGCCGGCAGGAACTCAGTGTCCGGCGGCAACCCGCCCTGCTGGGCCTGGTCCAGCGGCACCGAGGGATCGACCATGCGGAATTCCATCTTCGCGGTCTTGCCCAGCAGCTCCTTCAAATGGGTGGGATCCTGCAAACCCGGCACCTGCACCAGGATGCGGTCGTTCCCCTGACGCTGGATGATGGGTTCGACGGTGCCGAGTTCGTTGACGCGCTTCTCGACGATCTGGATCGACTGCTCGATGGTCTTGCGCAAGCGCTCGATCATCGCGGGCTCCGGAATACCGAGGCGGATCAATCCACCACCGGCGTCGGCGACTTCAATGTCGCGCTGGCCGCTGGACCCCATGAGGCCGCCAATCGGCTGCGCAAGCTCACGCAACTTGGCGAGCGTCGTCTGGAGATCCGCGTCCTTGACGCGCACCTCGACCGCATCGCCCTTCGTGACGAGACCGGTGTAAACGATCTTGGCCTCGCGCAGAACGCGACGAACGTCGTCGCGAATCTGGTCGAGCTTTTCCTTCTTCACATAGCTGGAATCGACCTCGAGCTGCAGCGAGGAGCCGCCCTGCAAGTCGAGACCCAACACAAGGCGCCGCTGCGCCCAGGCGGGCCAGGTCTTGACCTGCGCTTCGGAGAAGAAGTTCGGAACCGCAAAGAGGCACACGATCAGCGCCGTCAGGATGATCCCGAGCGCCCTCCACCGCGTGAAATACAACATCGACTGGACCTGTCAGATCAGGAGATTTGAGATGCTCGCAGGAAAGCGCTCACTTCGCCCCGGCGTCGTCCTTGGCGCTTTCCTTCGCGCTGTCCTTGGCCGGCTCGCCCTTGGCGCGCACCCCCGAGATCATCGAGCGCATCTGGCGCACGCGCACACCGTCGGAAATTTCGAACTCGATCTGGTCGTCATCGACCACCTTGGTGACCTTGCCGACGAGGCCGCCCGACGTCACGACGGTGTCGCCGCGGCGGATGTTCTTCACCAGCTCGGCGTGGTCCTTCACCTTCTTCTGCTGCGGACGCAGAATCAGGAAGTACATGATCACGAAGATCAGGGCGAACGGCAGCAGCGACATCAACATGCTGTTGGTGTCACCGGCGCCCGCGGCCTGGGCATACGCAGGGGTAATCAGCATTCGGACGATCCTCGTGGAAACGGGGGAAGCCGGTCAGGCCTTGACGGCGACCGGCTCGGTCAAATTCGCGCGGACTATAGCGACCACCGCCCCAATTGCAACGCTGCCAGACCGGCGATTTGGCTACCTTGCGGCGCGCCGTCAGGCCCGATAAGGCTGCATTCTCAGGAACTTCGGACATGCCCAAAAACCTCAGCAAAAGCCCGGCCGGCAAAGGCCCCCGTATCCCTGCCACGAAGCGCGCCCAGGTCGCGGCAAAACGCCCCAATGCGGTCTCAAAGGCTGCTCCAAAGGCCTCCCCCGACCTTACCCAGGAACGCATTGTCCGCGCGCTGGAGACCATCGCGGCCCACCTCGTCGCCCAGGGCAAGCCGACCGTGGAGCGTGAGTCGTTCGACCGGGCGGACGCCTATGTCTGGCACCCCGACGGCCGCCTGGCCGCGGTGCCGCGGGTCAGCCGCGTCGAGCTGTTCCTGCTCAAGGGCGTCGACCGGATGCGCGACATCCTGATGGAGAACACCGAGCGCTTCGCCAACGGCCTGCCCGCCAACAATGCGCTGCTCTGGGGCGCGCGCGGCATGGGCAAGTCGTCGCTCGTGAAGGCTGCCCACGCCAGCATCAACGCGGACCGCAAAGCCTCCGACAAGCTCAAGCTGATCGAGATCCATCGCGAGGACATCGAAACGCTGCCGATGCTGATGGGGAAGCTTCGCGACGCCGACTTCAACTTCATCGTGTTCATCGATGACCTCTCCTTCGACGGCAATGACGCGTCCTACAAATCGCTCAAGGCCCTGCTCGAAGGCGGCATCGAGGGCCGACCCGAGAACGTCATCCTCTACGCGACCTCGAACCGCCGCCATCTGCTCGCGCGCGACATGATCGAGAACGAACGTTCGACCGCGATCAATCCGGGCGAAGCGGTCGAGGAGAAGGTTTCGCTGTCGGATCGCTTCGGCCTCTGGCTCGGCTTCCACCGCTGCAGCCAGGACGAATATCTCGCCATGGTAAGCGGCTATTGCAGCCATTTCGGCGTCAAGGTCGACGACGAGGCGCTGGAGCGTGAAGCGCTGGAATGGTCAACCACGCGCGGCTCGCGCTCGGGCCGCGTCGCCTGGCAGTTCGTGCAGGAGCTGGCCGGCCGGCTCGGTGTTAAGCTGACGACAAAATAGCCAGGCTATCCCTACACTCGAAACTGTCATCGCCCGCGAAAGCGGGCGATCCAGTATTCCAGTGGCGATTGTGATCGATCGAGAGGCCGCGGCGTACCGGGTCGCCCGGTCGAGCCGGGCGACGACACCTCTATTGCGGAGGCGACGTCGGCCTCAGGCCCCGTTGAGGAATTGAAGCGGGTCAACCGGGCTCGATCCCTTACGGATCTCGAAGTGGAGCTGCGGCGACGCCACCTCCCCTGATTGACCCGACTTGGCAATGACCTGACCGCGCTTGATAGTATCGCCGCGCTTCACCAGCAGCTCACTCGCATGGGCATATGCGGTAACGTAGCCGTTGGAGTGCCGAACCAGGACCAGATTGCCGTAACCTTTCAGCTCGTTGCCGGAATAGGCGACGACACCGTCTTCAGCCGCCTTGACCGGCGTACCCTCGGGCACCGCGACATTGATGCCGTCATTGGACTTGCCGTTGGTCTTGGCGCCGTAGCTCGTGATCACCTTGCCGCGCACCGGCCAGCGGAAGGTCGGCAACGAGCTGGTGGTCTCGGCCGCCTTCGCGGGCGCCTCGGCCGCGGGCTTCTCTTCGATATTGGCGGTGGCCTGGGCCAGACGCGCGCTCTGCGCCGGTTGAGCAACAGCGGCCATCTTGGTGGCAGGCGCCGGAGCGGCCGCAACTGGCTGCAACGCAGCCGCGACGGGCGCCGCACCGACGGGCGCCGGAGCAAGCGGAGCGGCAACCGCCGCGGTCTTGGCGCCCGGTACAGTCAGCTTGGTGCCGAGCTTGAGCTTCGCGGACGGCTCGAGACCATTGGCGCGAGCAAGCTCGGCCGCGGAGATGTGGTTCTTGCGCGCGATGCTGGCGAGCGTGTCGCCGTGATTGACGAAGTGGAAGCTGGGCGGAGTAGCGACGGCTGCAACCGGCTTCGGCGCGATCGCAGGCGCCGCGGCAACCGGCGCGGTGACCGGCACTTGTGCAGCAACCGCAGCCCCCGGATGCGGGATGACGATCTGCTGGCCTGGCGAAAGTGCGCGCGGGCCCTTGTAGCCGTTGGCGGCAAGGATCGCCTGCGGCGTCACATGATAGCGCTTGGCGAGCACATCGAGCGTGTCGCTGGTACCCACGATGATCTTGGTACCGCCAGCCGGCTGCGCAGCCACGACGGAGCGCTGCGGCACGGTGCCGGTGGTTTCGAGACGCGGCTGGGCCGGCGGCGTGTAGGAGCCGAGCCCCCGCCCGCCTCCAGAGACGCCGCCACCCGCTGCAACGGGATAGGATTGCGGCGCAGCCACTGCCGGCGGCGGCAGCGCCTGGGACTGATAGTAGCCCGGCTGGGTCTGCGGCCGCGCATATTGCGGCAGGTCTCGCTGCGGCGGCGGGGCCTGCTGCACCGAACCGGTCTGCTCGGAGGAGAAGGGATTGGAGAAGTTCGACTGGGACAGCCGCGACGACATGTCGGCACTGCACCCTGCGAAACTGAAGGAAATCAGCGCCAGCACCGCGACCTGCGGTACGCGGCGCGAGTAAAGCAACTCGGCGACAACAGACATGGTTACTCACTCGTACGCAACAGAACTGGTGTTTTAAGTAAACACGCGCCAAGTAAATAACGGCTTAACCCTCCCAATAAGATGTTGGATGCACTGCTGATCCGGAGTTTTACAGCTCCCGCGCCACGCCCGGCAGTGCCGGCACGAAACGCACCTCCACGAGTTCCTTGCGTTGGATCCCGGTCTCGCTGCGGCTGAGCCGCGTCAGCGTCTGCACGCCCTGGTGCGGGCCGACCGGCGCGATCAGGATGCCACCAACCTCGAGCCGCTCGATCAGGTTCTCCGGAATCTGCTCCACCGCGGCGGTGACGATGATGCGGTCGAACGGACCGATGTTCGGCGGTAGGTTCAAGCCGTCGCCGAGCATCACCTCAACATTGTGACAGCCGAGCTTTTCGAGCCTGGCGCGTGCCGCGTCCGCGAGCTTGCGATAGCGCTCAACGGTCAGGACCTCGCGCGACAACTTCGACAGCACGGCGGCCTGGTAGCCGGAGCCGGCGCCGATCTCGAGCACGCGGTGGCTCTTCTGAAGCTGAAGCTGCTCGGTCATGTAGGCGACGACAAAGGGCTGGCTGATGGTCTGCCCGCAGGCAATCGGCAGCGCGCTGTCACGATAGGCGCCGTCACGATCGGAGGCCTCGACGAAGAGCTCGCGAGGCACCTCCTCCATGGTCCGCAACACGGTCTGATCGCTGATGCCGCGACGTCTCAGCGTGAGCTGAAACATCATTTTTTCCGGCGGGGGCTGATTGGAGATCATCGCTGCTTATGTCGTCTCATCCGGTCCGGATCGATGGTTTCTGCGCCAATGTCCAGGGCCAGAATCTTGTTCCTGCTCAGGAACCGATGATAGCCCTTTGGGCTTAGGGTTTGACCATAAATTGGCTCGCAGCCGAAGCGCCTCCACGGCCATTTTCAAGTGCCGGTTGGCCGAAACGCGCATTGCGTCGATTCGCGTTATCTGCGAACGTTTTCGGGAATGGGCAAGGACTCAACGACAATGACCGCGACAGGGCTTTCGGGCCGCTCTGTATTCCTCGTCGAGGACGAGGTCATGATCCGAATGATGGTCGCGGATATGCTGGAGGAGCTCGGCTACAAGGTCGCAGCCGAAGCGGGAGACATCACCGAGGCCATGCGGCTCGCCCAGGCGACCGATTTCGACATCGCCATCCTCGACGTCAACGTCAACGGCAAGGTGATCTCGCCGGTCGCCGACGTCATAAAGGCCAAGGGCTGCCCCTTCATCTTCGCGACCGGCTATGGCTCATCGGGCTTGCCGGAGCAATATCGCGACCGGCCCGCGCTTCAAAAGCCGTTTCAGCTCGACGCGCTCGGCAAGACCATCGAAGCCGCCCTTCGCGGCGGCTAGCTGTTACTTCAGCGTCGCACTTAGCTCTTCCGAAAACGCTTCATTGGTGCGGTCGAGCCGCAGCGGGGTGACCGAGACGTAGCGTTCGCGCAGCGCCGCGAGGTCAGTGCCTTCGGCCGGCGTGTCCATCATCGCCGCGCGCTCGAAGCCGATCCAGAAATAAGGATTGTTGCGGCCGTCCCTGCGCTCGTCGATCCTGAGGAAGCCGAGATTGCGCTTGCCCTGCCGCGTCACGCGAATGCCGAGCACGTCCTCCGGCGCGCAGGACGGGAAATTGACGTTAATGACGGTATCCCTGGGGATTCCGGCCTTGATCACCTTGCGCAGGATATCAGGACCGAATTTGCGTGCGGTGTCCCAAGGCGGCCGCTCCCGCGTCTCGACGCTGAATTCCTGCGACAGCGCGAATGACGGGATACCCAGAATGGTGCCTTCGAGCGCACCGGCGATGGTGCCGGAATAGACCACGTCCTCGGCAACGTTGCGCCCCTTGTTGACCCCGGAGAGCACGACGTCGGGCAGCTTGGCACCGAGGATATGACGCGCGCCCATGATGACGCAGTCGGTCGGCGTGCCGCGCACGGCAAAGCGCCGCTCACCGACCTCGCGCAGACGCAAGGGATCGTTCAGCGACAGCGAATGCGACACGCCGGACTGATCGAGCTCGGGCGCCACCACCCAAACGTCGTCGGACAGCGCGCGTGCGATCTCCTCTACGACCTTGAGGCCGGGAGCATGGATGCCGTCGTCATTGGTGCAGAGAATGCGCATGCCGGTGGTCGATTCCTGGGCTGGGGTCAGGCCGTCTTATCCGGCTATCACACATCAGGCAAACCGCCTTCGGCGCAGTCCTGACCCGTGATTCCCGCTCATTGCCGCAGCGCAGCAATTGCCCCGTTCGCTCTAGCGGCGGACCCGCCATTGCGGCAGGAAGCGCGCCAGCCTGCCCTCTGCACGCAGTTGCATTGCCGGCACGACCGGGCTCGCGACGGGCGTTGTTTCAATCACACCGAGCGTCTTGAGTTGCGCGATGAGCGGCTCAGCCACCGGCATCTGGGGATAGCGGCCCCGTGCCAGCGTCACCGCCTTGTCAAAATCCTCGACATTGACGCCGGCCTTTGCTCTGCGGCCCTGAATGAGCGCGTCGTCCCATAGCCGTGCGATGTCGATGTCCAGTACACCACGCAAGCGCTGGTCGACGGCCTGGATGCCGGCACCGGTCACCGCCCATTGTCGGCCGATCCAGAAGATGTCGCGGTGCAAGGCCATGAACGGCGGTTTCGGGCTCGGTGGTCACCGGCAGGATAGCCGGCGCCCCGAACTTCGCAACCAAACGTTTCTGCCATTGCCATCGAGCAATCGCACCTATTCGCGCGCGACCACTTTCAGGCCGCCCATATAGGGCTGGAGCACGCTGGGGACCGCGATCGAGCCGTCCTCCTGCTGATAGGTCTCCATCACAGCAATCAGCGCGCGGCCAACAGCGGTGCCGGAGCCGTTCAGCGTGTGCACGAAGCGCGGCTTGCCGTCAGGACCACGCGAGCGCGCATCCATGCGCCGCGCCTGGAAGTCGCCGCAGACCGAGCAGCTCGAGATTTCGCGGAACATGCCGCCGTCGCCCTGCCCGGGCATCCAGACCTCGATGTCATAGGTTTTTTGCGACGAAAAACCCATATCCCCTGCGCAGAGCGTCATCACGCGATAATGCAGGTCGAGCTTCTGCAACACCTGCTCGGCGCAGGACAGCATCCGCTCCAGCTCGTCCTTGCTGGTCTCGGGCGTGGTGATCGAGACCAGCTCGACCTTCGTGAACTGATGCTGGCGGATCATGCCGCGGGTATCGCGCCCCGCCGCGCCCGCCTCGGCGCGGAAGCACGGCGTTAGCGCGGTGAGACGCATCGGCAACTGCTTCTCGTCGAGGATGGACTCGCGTGCGAGATTGGTGAGCGAGACTTCCGCCGTCGGGATCAGGCCGAGGCGCTCGGTCTTCAGCCGCTCATGATCGGGCGCAGCGAGCAGCTCGCCTTTGATCGCCCAGAACTGATCGTCTTCGAATTTCGGCAACTGCCCGGTGCCAAACATCACCTCGTTGCGCACGAGCAGAGGCGGATTGATCTCGGTGTACCCGTGCTCGGTGGTGTGCAGGTCGAGCATGAACTGGCCGATCGCGCGCTCGAGCCGCGCGAGCCCCTTCTTCAGCACGACAAAGCGCGCGCCGGAGAGTTTTGCTGCCGCCTCGAAATCCATGTAGCCGAGCGCGGTGCCGAGATCGTCATGCAGCTTCGGCGCAAAGCCGTAGCTGCGCTTGGCACCGAACACGTGGTGCTGGATGTTGCCGTGCTCGTCGACGCCGTCGGGCACTTCATCGAACGGAATGTTCGGAATCGCAGACAGCTCTTTGGTCAGCTCTTCGTCGGCAGCCTTTGCGGCGGCCTCGAGCTCAGGCATCGTGGTCTTGAGCTCGGCGACCTCGGCCATCAGTTTGGCAGCTCGCGCCTCGTCCTTGGCTTTCTTGGCGTCGCCGATTTCCTTGGACGCAGCATTGCGCCGCGCCTGCGCCTGCTCGGAGGCGAGGATCGAGGCCCGCCGTCGCTCGTCGATCGCGAGCAGCGATGCCGACAACGGCTTCAGGCCTCGCCGGGCGAGGCCGGCGTCGAAGGCTTGCGGATTATCGCGGATCGATTTGATGTCGTGCATGGCTGTGGTCCTGGATCAACGTGCAAACAGTCAACGTTCGACGTTGTATGTTCGCACTGGCGCGTCTCCTAGCACAGGCCTCATCACCCGCGAAAGCGGGTGATCCAGTATTCCAGAGACGGCGAGGATTCCTCGATAGGCCGCGGCGTACTGGATGCCCCGCCCCCGTGCGCAATTGCGCAACTAGACCGGGCATGACCGCTGAGGGTGCGGCCCCTACTCCGCCGGATTCGCGTCCGACGACGCGTTAGTGCCCGATGACGCCTGCGAGGCAGCTGCCTTCTTCTCCACCATCGACACCGAGATGATCGAGCCCTCGTAGAGCGCGAGCAGCGGAATCGCCAGCGAGCACTGGCTGAGGATATCAGGCGGCGTCAGCACGGCTGCGATGATGAAAGCCAGCACAATGAAATAGCGGCGCTTCTCGCGCAGCATCTTTGACGTGATGATACCGACCCGCCCAAGCAGAGTCAGGATCACTGGGAGCTGGAAGGCGATGCCGAAGGCGAAGATCAGCGACATCATCAGCGAGAGATATTCGCCGACCTTGGGCAACAGCTGGATCTGGGCGGTCTCGTCGCCTCCCATCTGCTGCATGCCGAGCGAGAAGCGCACCAGCATCGGCAACACGACGAAATAGACCAGCATCGCGCCCAGCACGAAGAAGAACGGGGTCGCGACCAGATATGGCAGGAAGGCCTGCTTCTCGTGCTTGTAGAGTCCGGGCGCGACGAACTTGTAGATCTGCGTCGCCACGATCGGGAACGAGATGAAGCCGGCACCGAACAGCGCGAGCTTGAGCTGGGTGATGAAATATTCCAGCAGCGCGGTGTAGATGAATTTCGAGTTCTCGGCGCCCGCGACCCACACGAACGGCCAGACCAGCACGTTGTAAATCTGCTTGGCGAAGAAGAAGCAGAAGATGAAGGCCACGCCGAAGCCGAGCAGCGCCTTGATCAGCCGCGACCGCAGCTCGATCAGGTGGTCCATCAGCGGGGCTTTGCTGGCCTCGATCTCGGCGTCGCTCATGACGCTTTGGCGTCCTTGATCGCCTCGGATGGCGCGGTGTCCTGCTGGACGGTCTCTTTTAAGGTCTCTTGGGTGACCGGAGCCGGTTCGACCTCTCGCGTGATGGCGAGAGGCTCATTCACCGCCGCATGTGCCTCTGCTTCTACGAAGGTCTCCGGCGTTGGAGCCTCCGGTGTCGTTGGCGTCGTCGGCGCGTCACTTGAAGTCGCGGGTGGCTCGATGGCAGCGGTCGGAGTGGTCTCAGCCGGCTTGTCGAGCGCATCGACGCGCAGCGCGTCGCTGACGTCCTTCTGCAGCGAGGTCATCAGACCGCCGCCGGTGAAGCCGGAAGCAGCTTCCTTGACCTCGTCAAAGCTCTTCTTGAGGTCGGCCATCTCGGCCTCGCGCATGGCTTCCTGGAACTGGCCCTGGAATTCGGCAGCCATCTTGCGCGCCTTGCCCATCCACTGGCCGACCATGCGCAAAACGCCCGGCAGCTCTTTCGGGCCAATGGCGACCAGGGCCACGACCCCGATCAGAACCAGCTCACTCCAGCCGATGTCGAACATGACGTCTTCCGTTCACGCGAAATCACGATCGGCCCAATCCCTCACGCGCAGGATCGGGTCCGTTTCCCGCGTCTCGCGTGCTCCTGGCTCAGACGGCCTTGCTGCCGACGTCGGATCGCGCAGCGGTCGGCGCGGCGTTGTGCTCGATGGCCTTCGAGGGCTCCTGCTTCTCAGCCGGCTTGTCGTCGTCCTGCATGCCCTTCTTGAAGGCCTTGATGCCCTGCGCCACGTCGCCCATCAGATCCGAAATCTTGCCACGGCCAAACAGCAGCAGGACCACTGCGATCACCAAGATCCAGTGCCAAATGCTAAGTGAACCCATCCTGCAACCCTCCAAACGCGCATGGCCGGGACCCGGCCGATCTTGACCGGAACGTAGGCTTCGCAAGGCCCAAAAACAAGGACCAAGGCAGCGCCAATTCGCTGTTGGCGCTACGTAATCTTGCTAGTGTTAACCGGTCGCAGGGGGCCCGTAGAAGGCCGGAGGATCACGCCTCGCCGCCACCCTCACCGCCCTCATTGCCACCTTCCGGCGGCGTCTCCGGCTCGACGGCAGGCGCCAGCGCCAGATCGAGCTCGTCGCCCGGTTCCAAGGGATCCTCGTCCTCACGCAGCGCCGGATCATCCGACGGCGTCGGTACGCTGAACCCGGTCGGCAGGCGCGAATCCAGGAGGCCTGTGCCCTTCAGCTCCTCCAGACCCGGCAGGTCGCCGAGCTGTTCCAGGGTGAACTGCGACAGGAAGTCCTCGGTGGTTCCGAAGGTCAAGGGACGGCCGGGCGTCTTGCGGCGGCCGCGCGGCTTGATCCAGCCGGTCTCCAGCAGCACGTCGAGCGTGCCCTTGGAGGTGACGACGCCACGGATCTCTTCGATCTCGGCACGCGTCACCGGCTGGTGATAGGCGATGATCGCGAGCACCTCGATCGCCGCGCGCGACAGGCGCTTGGTCTCTGTGCTCTCGCGCGTCATCAGCCAGGCGAGATCGCCGGCGGTGCGGAACGTCCATTTGTTGGCGACGCGCACGAGGTTGACGCCGCGCAAGGCATAGTCGGCCTGGAGCTGCTCAAGTGCAGCCTTCACGTCGACGCCCTCGGGCATACGCTTGGCCAGCGTCGCGGTATCCAGTGGTTCGCTCGAGGCGAAAAGCAGCGCTTCCAGCAGCCGCAATTCTTCGGGACGTGCCTGGGTTTCATTCTCCATCGGCTCGGCCTCTTCTACCCGCACTTCAGCCAGGCTTGCCATGGCAGCTTCTCCTTCTTGCACTTAACCGACCGGGGCATCGGGCGAAGATACTGCGTCCACGATCGGCTTCCCGCGCCCCTTGCGGAAATAGATGGGCGCAAACGCCTCTTTCTGGTTGAGCTCGAGCTGACCTTCACGCACGAGTTCAAGCGCGGCGGCGAAGCTCGAGGCGAACACCGTCGCGCGCTGCGTCGGATCTGCGACGTGACGGATCAGGAAATCGTCGAGCACGCCCCAGTCGTCCTGCTCGGTAATGCTGCCGACCAGCCGCTCCAGCGTGGCGCGCGCCTCGGCAAGCGACCACACCGTGCGCTTGGCCAGATGTACGCTCGCCAGCACGCGCGACTGGCGCTGCGAGGCGTAAGCCGTGAGCAAATCGTACAGCGTCGCGGTGTATTTCGGATGCTTGATCTCGGCGATCTGCTCGGGCTCGCCGCGCGGGAAAACCTCGCGCAGCAATTGCGCCCGGTTCATCAGCCGGTTGGCGGCTTCGCGAATGGCTTCGAGACGGCGCAGGCGGTTCGCGAGCGCAGTCGCCATCTGCTCGGCGCTCGGACCTTCCGCGCTCGGCGGCTCCGGCAGCAGCAGCCGCGACTTCAGGAAGGCGAGCCAGGCCGCCATCACGAGATAATCGGCGGCGAGCTCGAGGCGGATCTTTCGCGCGGCCTCGATGAAGTGGAGGTACTGGTCCGCCAGCGCCAGGATCGAGATCTTGGCGAGGTCGACCTTCTGTTGCCGCGCCAGCGCGAGCAGCAGATCGAGCGGGCCTTCATAGCCCTCAACGTCCACCACCAACGCCGGCTCGCCCTCGGCGAGCTCTGCGGGCCGGCCGGTCTCAAACGATAGAATCTCTGCGGTCATGCGGATGCCGTGTTTGCGATCAATGCGTCCAGTTGCGCATTGTCGTTGCTGTGACGCGGCGCGCCGGCCGCCGGCATGGCGCTATTTGCCTCACCAATGCGTCCCGCCAGCGTCTTCATCGGCACGTCATTACTCATTAACAAACCCTGGAACCCGATTGCGCTGCGAATCACCTGAGCAATCATTGTCGCAGAAGTCGGCATCGGATGGACCGGCTTGGCGGCGCCATCCACGGGAATGCTGCAACCGGCTTGATCCGTCGCAAGCAACTGCCGCGCGTTCAATTCCCTAACATTGACCGCGACTTGGGCCGAAACCTCAAAGCCAAACCTGAAGGGAATGAGGTCCCATGGGCGTTCGGCACGGACAAATGCCCGCCCAGCGGCGGTCAGTTCCGTTCCGGATACGCCGGTAATGAAGGCCCGCGTGCTCATAGGGCCGATTAACCCTGCCCCCGGAGGGGGTCAAGGAAACGGCCGCTAATTCCTCTGGACGAAGCAGGACGGCAGGCCAGCCGATTTCAGATTGTTGCAGGCCTGCACCGCCTCATCAGCCGAGCCATACGGTCCGGCGAAGGCACGGTAGACGATGCCCTTGCCCTTGTCGGTGAGGTCGACCCGTTTGATCACCGGTGAGCGGGAGCCCAGCACGCTACCATATTTGCTCTGGAGCACCCGGTAGGACGCGGCGGCGCTATCCTCGCTCTGTTGCGAAGATACCTGCACGACATAGCCGCCCCCGCTGGGCGCAGGCGCGATCTGTGTCGGATTGGTCGCAGCCATGCGCTGCGGCGGCTCGGCCGGGGCGGCTTGCGGCGCCAGCGAGAGCGGCTGATTGGCGCTGGCATTGGCTGAGGTTGGCGGATTGCGGGGCGCAGCCGGTGTCGCGACCGGCTTCGCCGGCACGGCCGGCTTCGCTGCCGGCGCTGCGGCGCCTTGCGGCACGACGCTATCTGTCTGGTCGCCCTTCACAGCCACCGTCTTGATCGAGCGCGGCGCGCTGTTCGGCATCGTCCCGTTGCTCGGGATCGCTCCAGCACTCGGCGGCGGAGCGGTCGAAGGCGACACGCTGGCGACCGAAGGCGGGTTGGCATTCTGGTTCAGCGCCGGAAACACCACCCGGGGACCGGCCGCCTTGGCATTGACGTCGACGGGCGCTTCCTCACGCGGCACGATCTTCTCACTGCCGTCGCCGCTTGCCATACGGTCCGGCACCTTGGCCGAGGAGTCCGACGGAGCCGGCACGACCTTGGTCGGCGTGTTGTCGGCCTTGATGATCGGCGGCTCGCCGCTGCGGGGCGAGCCGATATAGGTCTTGTAGGCGAAAGCCGCGCCAGTGCCGACCACGGCGAGCGCGAGGATCGCCGCGACCGTCATCATGCCGCCGCGCGATTTCCTGGGCTCATCGAGATCGGCCTCGGGATAGTCGCTCTGGAATGCGTAAGGATCGTCCGGATAGGCCGGCTCACGCTGAAAATCCTGCTCGCCCGACTCGAGCCGCCCGTAGAGCGCATCATCGTAGCGCGCGGGATCAGGTTGCTCGTAAGGCGCTTCATAGGCTTGATGCTGGGCCGGCTCCTGATGGTAGGCTTGCTCTTGGTAAGCCTGATCCTGATAGGCCTGCTGCGGCTGCTGATACTGCGGCTCGGGCGCGGCCGGTTGAGCCGAATAGCGATGCAGCGGATGAATCGGATTCACGGCAACGGGATAGTCAGGTTCGGGCGCCGGCTGCGGCTGCACGTTGGCGCGGCGCATCCATGAAGGCGGCCCAGGCTGAGCCGGCGGTGCGGGCTCGGCATAGTCCTGCTGATGGTCGTCCCGCTGGTAATCGTCGTCCTGATAGCTTTGCGTCGGCGCAGGCGCCGCTGCCGGCCGCGCACCCGGGCGGCCCTGCGCTGCGAACGGATCGGTCTGCCCGATCAGGCGCGCGAGTTCGGCCAAGGGATCGCTGTCCGCCTTCCCATGCTGATCTGCGCCGCGACCATAGTCATCGGAAGGAAACGGTCTGTCGTGATATCGATCGGCCATCGTGATGATGCGTCCCTTCGGGAAAGCTGCGCGCCCCTCGACCAAGGCGCAGCTTTCGACCCACAAGGCTTTCAACCAAGTCTAAGCGATCCGGCTTCTGCCGGTACCCCCAAAATATTCCCCTTAAGTAGTTCGCCCCAAACTACCGCATCTCGTCCGGGGCATGGACGCCGAGGATGGCGAGGCCCGATGCCAGGACTGAGACGACGCCCTGGACCATGGCCAGTCGCGCCTTTGTAAGATCTGCATCATTATTGATAATGAAGCGTAAATAGGGCAAATCGCGCCCCTTCGTCCAAAGTGCGTGAAATTCGCTCGCTAAGTCATAGAGATAAAAGGCAATACGGTGCGGCTCATGGGCCGCGGCGGCGGCCTCCAGCATCCTCGGATAAATTGCGAGGCGCTTAAGAAGATCGAGTTCGACGGGGTCCGACAGCCGTTCCACGGCCGACTCACTGAGCCAGGCAATGCGTTTGTCGGTATCCTCCGGCAGCTCCGGGAACACCTCGGCCCGGGCGTTGCGGAAGATCGAGTGGCCGCGGGCGTGGCCGTACTGGACGTAGAACACCGGGTTGTCGCGCGACTGTTCCATGACCTTGGCGAGGTCGAAGTCGAGCACCGCGTCGTTCTTGCGGTAGAGCATCATGAAGCGGACGGCGTCCTGGCCGACTTCATCCACCACCTCACGCAAGGTTACGAAGTCCCCGCTCCGCTTGGACATTTTCACGGGCTCGCCGTTGCGCAGCAGCTTCACGAGCTGGACGATCTTGACGTCGAGCGAGCCCTTGCCCGAGGTCGTCGCCTTCACCGCCGCCTGCATGCGCTTGATGTAGCCGCCATGATCGGCGCCCCAGACGTCGATCATCTCCGCAAAACCACGGTCGAACTTGTTCTTGTGGTAGGCGATGTCGGAGGCGAAATAGGTGTAGGAATTGTCCGACTTGATCAGCGGGCGATCGACGTCGTCGCCATAAGCGGTCGCCTTGAACAGCAGCTGCTCGCGGTCTTCCCAGTCCTCGACCGGCGCGCCCTTCGGCGGCGGCAGGCGGCCCTCGTAGATATCGCCCTTGGCCTTCAGGAAATCGATGGTCTCGGCGACCTTGTTGTTGCCGGTCTCGATCAGCGAGCGTTCCGAGAAGAACACGTCGTGGCGGATGTTGAGGGCGGCGAGATCGTCCTTGATCTCGTCCATCATCATCGCGATCGCCTTGGCGCGTACCGTCGGCAGCCATTGCGCCTCGCTCATCGCGAGCAGCTTGTCGCCGTGCTCCTTGGCCAGCGCCGCGCCGACCGGCTTCAGATAGTCGCCGGGATAGAGGCCTTCCGGGATCGCGCCGATATCCTGGCCGAGCGCCTCGCGATACCGCAAGAACGCGGAGCGTGCGAGCACGTCGACCTGGGCTCCGGCATCGTTGATATAATATTCGCGGGTGACATCGTGGCCGCCGAACTGCAGCAGGCTCGCAAGCGCATCGCCGAACACGGCGCCGCGGCAATGGCCGACATGCATCGGCCCGGTCGGATTGGCCGAGACATATTCGACATTGACCTTGGAGCCGCCGCGGACGCGACCGTAGTCAGCGCCCTCGCGCAGCACCGTGCGCAGCGCCTCGGCCCAGGCGGCGGGCTGCAGCGTCAGATTGATGAAGCCGGGACCGGCGACGTCGACCTTGGCGATCAGCGCATCGGCGCGGAGCTTCTCGGCGATCTGCTCGGCGAGGTCGCGCGGCTTTGCCTTTGCCTCTTTCGCAAGCACCATCGCGGCGTTGGTCGCCATGTCGCCATGGGAGGCGTCGCGCGGCGGCTCGACCACCACGCGCGCAAAATCGATGCCCTCGGGCCAATTGGCTTCGGCCGCGAGCGCGCGGCAGGCGGCGTGCACGCGTGCGAGCACGTCGGCGAACAGATGCGGGCTTGAGGATGTGTCGGGCATGGCCGCCGCCTAACGCAAATCCGGGGTCGAGTCAAAGAGCCGCTGGTGCTCGGTCAGGGCGAAACGGTCGGTCATTCCGGCAATGAAATTGCCGATCCGGCGGGCCCGGTCGCCCTCGTCGTCCGCTTCCGCCCCCACCAGCCATTCCGGCGGCAGGTCGGCCGGCGATGAGGTGTACTTCGCGAACAGGTCGAACAGGATCTGTTCCGCCTCGCCCATCACCCGCATCACCCGCTTGTGGCGGTACATGTGCCCATAGAGGAAGCGCTTGATGGCGGCCTCCTCCTCGGCGACTTCGGGCGGGAATGCGATCAGCGCCCGGCTCTGCTGGCGGACGTCCTGGGCCGATTGCGGCCCGACGGCAGCGATGTTCTTCTGCGCCTCCGCGAACACCGCGCCGATCAGATGGGAGATCAACTCACGTACCAGCTCGGCCCCGCGCCGGACGTCCTCGAGGTCGGGATAATGCGCCGAGGTCTCGGCGATGATCTCGGCCGTGAGCGGCATGACCTTGAGGTCGTCGAGATGGAACAGGCCGGCGCGCAGGCCGTCGTCGATGTCGTGGGCGTCATAGGCGATGTCGTCGGCGATCGCGGCGACCTGCGCCTCCAGCGAAGCGAAGCTCCAGAGCTCCAGATCGTAGGTCTTGACGTAGTCGGCGATCCCGACGGGAATGCCATGCTCGCGATAGCGGCCAACGGGCGCGCCGCTGCGGTCGGTCAGCGGACCGTTGTGCTTGACGATGCCCTCGAGCGATTCCCAGGTCAGGTTGAGCCCGTCGAATTCAGGGTAGCGGTGCTCCAGCGAGCCGACGACGCGGAGCGCCTGGGCGTTGTGGTCGAAGCCGCCAAAATCCTTCAGGCAGGCATCCAGCGCCCGCTCGCCGGCATGGCCGAATGGCGGGTGCCCGAGATCATGGGCCAGCGCCAGGGTTTCGGTGAGGTCCTCGTCCAGGCCGAGCTGACGGGCCAGCGCGCGGGCGATCTGGGCCACCTCCAGCGAATGGGTGAGCCGGGTCCGGTAGTGGTCGCCCTCGTGGAACACGAAGACCTGGGTCTTGTATTTGAGGCGGCGGAACGCGGTCGAATGGATCACCCGGTCGCAATCCCGCCGGAACGGGCTGCGGGTCCGGCTCGGCGGCTCGGCGACCAGCCGGCCGCGGCTGCGCTCGGGGTCGCAGGCATAGGGCGCGCGGGGGGCTGCCATTCCGACGGACACGACGAATTTAGTCCCTATCCATTTGATTCTGCGTATCCTTGCACTTAACTATGCCGGACGCGGGATACCAAGTGAACTTGGCATGACCGCGGGCCGATCGGAGACCGACAATGACGACTGCCGTGACCATCAGCGACCGCGCCGCCCGCCGGATCGGGGAGATCCTCAAGGGCGAAGGCACCGGCGCGATGCTGCGCATCTCGGTCGAGGGCGGCGGCTGCTCCGGCTTCCAGTACAAGTTCGACATCGACCGCGACCGCACCGACGACGATCTCGTCATCGAGCAGGAGAACGCGGTGGTGCTGGTCGATTCCGCCTCGCAGCCGTTCCTGGCAGGCTCGCAGGTCGATTTCGTCGACGACCTGATCGGCGCCTCCTTCCGCGTCAACAATCCCAACGCGACGGCGTCCTGCGGCTGCGGCACCAGCTTCTCGATCTAGCCCGGCACAAAATCTCGAAAACAACCCCATGCACAGTAGTCGGGACGCCCGCATGGCGCGTTTCGGCTTTTGCGAAAATCATTTGACCCGTCGGGCAAAACAGGGGTAGGATGTCATCATCGCGAAATCCCAAGTGCGGGGTGCTCGACCAGGCACACGCGCGGCAGCTTCGATACAGCCCAACGCCGACGCGGCCCCTGCCCTCGTCCAATTCCCAGATCTTGACTGCCGCCTTCGTTCCCGCACTGACGGACACGTCAAGGCGACGGGCGCAATAGTCGATTGATGAGCTGAACCAGCGTGTCCTCCAACTCTTCTGGAGCGTTGATGGTAATGCCTTGCTCGTAGTACTGCTCGACCGGATGGCCGATGCCGATCGCCGCAAGCCTGATGTCGCCGGCCTGCTCGATCTCGTCGGTGACACGGCTCAAATGGTGGCTCAGATACCGATCGCCATTCGCGAGCAATGTGGGATCGTCGACCGGCGCACCATCGGACAGCACGATCAGATATTTCTGCCTTTCGCCGCTTCGGCGCAAACGCGACGCAGCCCATTCGAGGGCTTCGCCATCGATATTCTCCTTGACGAGGTCCCGCCGCAGCATGCTGGCGCAGTGTCGCGCGCTCAGCTTCTCGCCGGCGCTGCAGTAGACGATGTGCAACAGGTCGTTCAGTCGCCCGGGATAGGAAGGCTGGCCGCTGCTGAACCATTTTTCCCGGCTCCGACCGCCCTTCCAGCGCGAGGTCGTGAAGCCGAGCACTTCCTGCTTTGCCCCTAAGCCGTCGAGCAGGTCGGAGGCGACCAGCGCAGCCCTGGCCGCGAACAGCATCGGCTGTCCGCGCATCGAGCCGGAATGATCGATGAGCAATGACACGATCGTATCGGCGGCCTGAGGCTGGGTGGTCTCCATGCCCGCACGCCGTGCAGCAAGGTCGTTTTCGAGGTCGTACAGTTGCGCTGGATCGACCTCGGGAAATCGCTCGGCCCAGCGCCGGTCGGGGAGCTCGGCCAGGAAAGCGTCCAGATCGTCGGCCTTGATCTCCGCGTCGAATTCTCGGGTATAGACCTGATAAGGCCGATCAGGATCGAACCGAACCGGGCGACGCCGCGATCTCCGGAGCAATGGAAAAAAGGTCCACGCAATGATCGCAACGACCGCCGTCGGGAGAGCAATATGCGAAAGCAAGCTCGACTCCAGTGATTTCGACAGTAACCCTACAAACCGGACCTGCAGAACCCGCTTCCCCGCAACCGCTCCTTAGCTGCCTAGAGGAAAACGGCCTCAGAAAATTTGATGGTCCTACCGTCCGCCCACTGCTCGGGATCAACCATGAACCCGTTGTGTACCCAACTCGACCAAATGCAAGGGACAGTCCACATCATTCAAGCTCGAAAGCCTCCTTCAGCGAGCTGACAGGTATCAATTCATCCCATGCGCATGATCAATCGTCTGCTCTGTTGCCTCGCCCTACTCCTTGCAATTGCAACCCTCCCCGTGCCTCCGGCGCGTGCGGTCCAAACCTGCCCGTTCATCAGCGCCCAGGAACTCGCCGGCGCGATGCCGGCGCTGAAATGGTCGCTGATTTCAAATCAGGATGGTCGCGGCTGCATCTACCAGGGCGGGCGCGGCGACACGATGATGCTGTCCGTGTTCCGCAATCCCGACAGGGACCGCGCCAAGGAGATGTACGCGACCTTCGTCAAGACGCTCGGTGAGCGCATGCCGCTGAATGCAGTCGCTGACATCGGCGAGGAAGGCCAGGGCGGAACGACCGCCGCCGGCGCGGAGCGCCAGGAGGCCTCGGTCCTCGCCTTATCAGGCGATTACATCCTGCAGCTCAGCGTCTATCCGATCGGCCGGCGCGCCGACGACGCCCTGCTCGGCCCGATCACCCAAGCCGCGCGCGTTGCCATTGGCAATGTGACCAAGACCAGCGAGCGGTTCGGCGGCTGCGAATGGCTCGCGGCCGCGGATGCCGACGGCTTCCTCGACAAGAGTACGCTGCAGGTCCAGCGCACCGGCGCCGGCAGCTGCATGATGTTCGATCGCGAGGCCAATACCATGGCGGTTGCGGTGATCACGATGTCGCGCGACACCGTCATCAGCATGATGAAGCGCGCGGGCCCGTGCCAGCACGTAGCGATCCCCGAGCTCGGCAGCGAAGCCTTCGGCGAGCATTCCTGCACCAAGGGCAACGACAATGCCGTCAACATCTTTGTCTGGAAGAACGGCAGGCAGGCGTCGATCCTGTTCGCGCCGGTCAAGCCGCATCCGGAGTCAGGCTCGGTCGAGCACCTGAAGGCGGTCGCCGCGCGGGTCTATGGCAAATTGTGACCGCGCGGCGTTCCACTGCATCGCGTGGACCGTGTTTCAATCCCCGCAAGCTTTTGTCCGACCGCGTAAAGCTTGCAATCTTCGCCGCGCGAATTGATCTTGCATTTCATCAAGGCAGGCTCGCGTGCCTCGGGAGCTGTGCGGCCAAATCCAGTTCCGCAGTGGCCGTGCGTGCTCACCGCGAAGGCCTTGGCATCATCGGGATTGGCGAGGTAGTCCGCGAACGCCCCCTGACAAGCGGCGACAGCCCCCGGCGGGATTGGCAGCTCAGCGAACAACGGCGCCTCTATGACAGTCTTCGTCGGAAGACCTAACCTTTCAAGAAAGGGGTCGACGGACGGAAACCAGGTATCTGCCGGCGCGAGCACGACGGTATTGTGGCCGTTCGATTCGAACGGAGGCAGCAGATGCAACTGCGCAGGCGCACCGCCAGCGCTGTAGGCCGCGAACATGCGTCGTGCCAAGTCGGGACCGTAGAATTGATCGTTCTCAGCATAGAGCCAAAGCACCGGGACACGGGCCGTGCGACCCAATGCGGCGACTGTATCGACCAAGTTATCAGGCGAGCAGGGTTGGTTGGGTGCGGAGAAGGTGTGCCGACCACCATCAAAATTCACGGCGCCAACGACCCCCGGTATGTTCTCTGCGGCGACGGCCATCACCGTGAGCCCCCCAACGGAATGACCGAGCAAGACGACATGCTCGGCGTCGACCCAGGGCTCATTACGCAGTGAAGCGACCGCCGCAATGACATCGTCGCCGGCAGCGCGCACGGCCGGAAGATAGTCGCAGACCTGCCGCAAAGACTCGGAGAACCCTCCCCCAGATCGGCCATAGCCACGACGCATGATCGAGACCACTGCATATCCTCGCTGCGCGAAGGCGACGGCCGCCTTGCTGTAGCCGACCGGAGAGCGGTTGAGGATTTCAGTGAAGAATTCCTCGCCGGAGAGGCTAGGCATTCCGTGAGTGATCACGACGAGAGGAAATTTGCCGGGGCGATCAGGACGAATGACGAAGCTTTCCAGCGACACTTTGTTGCCGGAGATCACGACAGGCAACATCATGTGCGTGCTCATTAGCGGACCGTCGCCGGCGCGGGCGGAGGCCGTGAACAAGATGAGAAGCATGACAAGGAGGCGCATGGCGGCGCAACGTAACACGACGATCCGAATTGCCAGCGTCCGGACAACGGGTGCGGAAACGCATATTCGTGCACGGAGTTAACGCCTACGCGCCCGTCATCTGCCTTTCCTCGTCCGTCCACTCCACCTCATCGGGCATCAGCGCCGGCTGAAGCGGCGCGCCCTCCGTCAGCACGTGGCCGTCGAGCGCGCGCAGCAGGGCTGCGACCAGCGCCGGCTTGCGTAGCGGTTTGGCCAGAAAGTCGGACATGCCAGCCTCGCGGCAGATCTTGACGTCCTCGGGGAAGGCGTTGGCGGTCAGCGCGATGATCGGCAGCGCTTCGAAGCGTCCGCCCTCTGCACGGATCGCCCGCGTCGCGGCGAGCCCGTCCATTTCGGGCATGCGCACATCCATCAGCACGATGTCGTAATCGCCCTCGGACACGGCCGTGACGGCCTCGACACCGTCGGTGACGACGCGCAATTCGACGTCGAAGGCACTGAGCATCTTGCTCACGACCATACGGTTGACGGCGTCGTCCTCGGCGACCAGCACCTTCAGCGGCCGGTCGAGGTCGGCAATGCGGGCCTTGAGATCGTCGGCTTCCTCACGGCCAGCGTCCTGATCGGATGTCTGCGCCTGGCTCCACGGCAGCACCAGCGTGAAGCGGAAGGTCGAGCCCTCGCCCGGCGTCGAGGTGACGCCGATGGTGCCGCCCATCTGCTCGATGATGCGCCTGGAGATCGCAAGGCCGAGACCGGTGCCGCCGAAGCGGCGGCTGATCGAGGCATCGGCCTGGGCGAAGTCGGAGAAGAGCTGCCCGAGTTTTTCGGGCGCAATGCCGATGCCACTGTCGGTCACGGTCCATTCGACGGTCGCGAGGAGATCGCGGCGCGCCTGGCACACCGCCTTGATCGTCACCTCACCCTGGTCGGTGAACTTCACGGCGTTGGAGGCGAGATTGAGCAGCACCTGCCGGATGCGGGCGACGTCGCCGCGCAGCGTCGGCGGCAGGTTCGGATCGAGCTCGACCTTGACGGCGAGTCCCTTGCTTTTGGCACTCGCGCGCACCACGGTCGCGACCGTCTCAACCAGCGTCTGCGGCGCGAAGTCGATCGCCTCGAACTGGAAGCGTCCCGCCTCCAGCTTGGAGAGATCGAGGATGTCGTTGAGGATGCGCTGGAGGTTGTCGCCGGATTCGCGGATCGTGGTGACGGCCTCGCGCTGCTCCGCATCCAGATTTGTTTCCAGCAGCATGCTGGCAAGCCCGAGCACGCCGTTCATGGGCGTGCGGATCTCGTGGCTCATGACGGCGAGGAAATCCGACTTGGCGCGGCTCTCGGCCTCGGCCTTCTCCGCGCGCCAGCGCTCGGTGACGTCGCGGCCGAAGCCGCGATAGCCCAGGAACTGACCGTCGCGGTCATAGGCCGGCTTTGCGGTCAGCGACCACAGCCGCGCTTCGCCGCCGGCGACGACCTTCAAATTCATCTCGTGGAGCGGCTCGGCGTGCTCCATCAGGCCGACGACGTTGTAAGCGGCCGCCTTGTCCTCGGGACACAGCATGTCGAGCACGTCGGCGAATTGCGATCCCTTCAGAAGCGGAAGCGGCAATTGCGCGACGTCGGCGAAGCGTTGCGGCACGTCGACGAGGTGGCCTTCGGCGTCGGTCTGCCACAGCCAGTCGCTGGCGTTCTCCTGAAAATCCTTCAGCAGCAGCGAGATGATCTCGGTCTGCCGCTCGAGCTCGAGCTGGGCCTTGAGATTGCCGAGGAACAGATTGCCCTGCGAGACGATGTTGCGCGCCATGAAGAACGCGAACAGCATCAGGAACACAGCGGTCACCAGATATGGCCCCGTGCCGCACAGCAGCAGCGCACCGGCGCAGGCGACGGCCATGGTGGCGAGGTAGACGAGGCCGGCACGCGGGAATGTCGACAGCGTGAAGGCGCCGCCGGACATCATGCCGACCATCAGGCAGGCCAGGATCAGCTGGCTGGTCGGCCCGACCTGGCTGAACAGCGCCAGCGGCAGCGTGCCCCAGATCGTGGCAAGGAAGAACGCCTGCCGCATCATCTGCCGCGCCGCGCGCGGCGAAGCTTCCTGCGGTGGATTGCGGTGCGAGCGCTGCCATGCGCGCACCGCGAGCGCTGCGACGGCGGTGAGGGTTGCGCCCCAGATCGCGAGGAAGTCGTTCCAGCCCCGGCCCCAGAACAGGATCAGCACGATGGCGACGTTGAGCATGGTGACGGCCATGGTCACCGGGATCAGCCGCGTCACCGCGTCGATCTGCTTGGCGCGGATGCGGCGCAGCTCGCGCTCGCTGAGATCGGCGGTCAGGCCGTCCTCGATCTCGAAGCCGCCGAGCCAGTACAGGAACGCGCCGACGAGACCGTCGCGCTGCTCAGTTGGTTGTGCAGATTTGTACGGCCATCCCATTCCAAGGAACCTTTTCCGTATCAATGGCCTACGGCCGGCTTCAACCGGGTTAATTTTGTGGGAGATTTTGCGGCGTCCTTGACGGAGGCGTTAGCGGTTTGTTCTAACCATGGCCCCTGCCCGGAGCCGCCCCCCATGCCCATCAGAGTTGCCACCTGGAACGTCAATTCGGTCCGGCAGCGGATCGATCTCCTGCTGACCTGGCTGAAGGAGTGCCAGCCCGATATCGTCTGCCTGCAGGAGATCAAATGTGTCGACGAGGCCTTCCCGCGACTGGAGATCGAAGCGCTCGGCTACAACGTGGTGACCCACGGGCAGAAGACGTTCAACGGCGTTGCCCTGCTCTCCAAACTGAAATTCGATGAGACCAAGTCAGGACTTGCCGGCGACGACGAGGACACGCATGCCCGTTTCCTCGAGGGCGTGGTGACACTCAAGCAGGGCGTGCTGCGCATCGCCTGTCTCTATCTGCCCAACGGCAATCCCGTCGGCACCGAGAAATATCCCTACAAGCTCAAATGGATGTCGCGGCTTCTTGAGTATTCGAAGGAGCGTCTTAAGACCGAGGAGCCGCTGATCCTCGCTGGCGATTTCAACGTCATCCCGCATGCCCACGACGTCCACAATCCGGCCGCCTGGACCGAGGACGCCCTGTTCAAGACCGAGACGCGGGAGAGCTTTCAGTCCCTGCTCGGCCTCGGCCTGACCGACGCCTTAAGGGCCGTCACCGACGAACCTGGTCTCTACACGTTCTGGGATTACCAGGCCGGGGCCTGGCAGAAGAACCAGGGACTGCGCATCGACCATCTGCTGCTCTCGCCCCAGGCGAGCGACCGGCTCGCCAATGTCGGCATCGACAGCTATGTGCGGGCCTGGGAGAAGCCGTCGGATCACGTGCCTGTGTGGGCGGATCTGGATCTGGAGGCGGCGTAGGCTTTAGGCCGAGTTGGCCGGAGCGAGCGGCAGTCGCAACTGCTGTAGGGTGGGCAAAGGCGCGCCCTTCGCGCGCCGTGCCCACGTTCTGCCGGCTTCGGAGAGAGATCGTGGGCACGGCGCTTTGCGCCTTTGCCCACCCTACGGCACCGACGTTGCCGAACCTACTCGCGGCGGCCCTGCACCCACTGTTCCAGCATTTGCAGGCACATGGCGCGGTCGTCGTCGGAGGCCTTGGCGAAGGCGCGGTTGTAGTTTTCCTTGATCCAGGTCTCATCAGTGCCGGCACTGTCACGCGCCAGCGTCAGCCACATCAGGCCGCGCGCGGCCTGCCGCGGCAGGCGGTCGCCGTTGAACAGCATCTGCCCGAGCAGCGCCTGGGCCTCGTGCTGCCCCTTCTGGGCGGCAAGGCCGAGCCAGCGCGCGCCGTAGCGGAAATCCTCACGCGAGGCGTCCGGCGTCTTCAGATAGAGCCGGGCGAGATCGTACTGTGCGTCCGCGTTACCGAAATAGGAGGCGGCATAGGAGAACATCTCCCGCGCCCTGTCGGGATCGGCCTTGACCTTCGAGTTCGGAATGCCGCTCAGATAATAGCGGCCGAGCGCGACGAAGGCATTGGCGACGATCTGCGCCTGCGGCGCCGACGGGCTGTCCTCGGCATGCGCATTGGCGATCCGGTTGAAATATTCGAACGCGCGCACGTCGTCCTGGACGACGCCGTCACCGCTCGCATACATGCGGCCGAGCTTCCACTGCGCAATGGGATGACCGCCCTCGGCGGCATATTGCAGGGCACTGAGCGAGGTTTCCTGGGTCGCGACCGGCGGCACCGACTTGCGCACCGCGCCCGCGGAACCGGGCAAGCTGGTCACGACGGGGATGGTCGCGTCCTTCGGATTGACAGGCGCGCCGTCAAAGGCGAGCGCCGGCGCGGCCAGCGCGGTAGCCCCCAACACAAACGCAACGATGGCACGCCTAGATGTCCGCATAGCACTGTTTCTCGTGCGCGCCGCCCGGATGGGTCACTGCCCCCCCGACCGCTGGTCCAACCTGTTGGGCATATTTCCAGAGCGCACCCGACGTATGGTTAGTCGCGCGAGCGCTCCATTTGGTCTTGCGCTGAGCCAGTTCAGCGTCGCTCAATTTTACGTTAAGGGTACCGGCGTCCGCATCGATCTCGATGATGTCGCCATCCTCGAGCAGCCCGATCGGGCCCCCGATCGCCGCCTCCGGGCCGACATGGCCGATGCAGAAGCCGCGCGTGGCGCCGGAGAAGCGACCATCGGTGATGAGCGCGATCTTGCCGCCCATGCCCTGGCCGGTCAGCGCCGCGGTGGTCTGGAGCATCTCCCGCATGCCGGGGCCGCCCTTGGGGCCCTCGTAGCGGATCACGATGACTTCGCCTTCCCGATAGGTGCGCTTCTGGACCGCCTCGAACGCATCCTCCTCCCGGTCGAAGCACCTGGCCGGACCGGTAAACTTGAGGTTGGACATGCCCGCGACTTTCACGATCGCACCTTCTGGCGCCAAATTGCCCTTCAGACCGACCACACCCCCCGTGACGGTGATGGGCTTGTCTGCCGGGTGCACCACGTCTTGGTGCGGATTCCATTTCACGCTCTTGAGGTTTTCGGCGATCGTTCGACCAGTGACCGTAATGCAGTCACCGTGGAGAAATCCGTTGTCGAGCAGCGTCTTCATCAGAAGCGGTATGCCGCCAACTTCAAACATGTCTTTGGCGACATAACGGCCACCCGGCTTCAAATCCGCGACATAAGGTGTCTTTTTGAAGATTTCGGCGACGTCGAATAAGTCAAACTTGATCCCGGCCTCATGCGCGATCGCCGGCAGGTGCAGCGCAGCATTGGTCGAGCCGCCGGAGGCGGCGACGACGGCGGCGGCATTCTCCAGCGCCTTGCGGGTGACGATGTCGCGCGGCCGAAGATTGGACGCGATCAGGTCCATCACCTTCTCGCCCGCGGTCATGCAGAAGGCGTCGCGGATTTCATACGGTGCCGGAGCACCGGCCGAGTAAGGCAGCGCGAGGCCGATGGCCTCGGATACGGTCGCCATGGTGTTGGCGGTGAACTGCGCGCCGCAGGCGCCCGCAGAGGGGCACGCCACGCGCTCGATCTCGTCGAGGTCCTCGTCCGACATGGCGCCGACCGAGTGCTTGCCGACGGCCTCGAACATGTCCTGCACGGTGACCTGCTGCCCGCGGAAATTGCCGGGGAGGATCGAGCCGCCGTAAATGAAAATCGAGGGAACGTTGAGGCGCAGCATCGCCATCATCATGCCCGGCAGCGACTTGTCGCAGCCGGCGAGCCCGACCAAGGCGTCGTAGGCGTGGCCGCGCACGGTCAGCTCGACGGAGTCGGCGATGCATTCGCGCGACGGCAGCGAGGAGCGCATGCCGTCATGGCCCATGGCGATGCCGTCGGTGACGGTGATGGTGCAGAATTCGCGCGGCGTGCCGCCGGCGGATGCGACACCCTTCTTCACCGCCTGCGCCTGGCGCATCAGGGAGATGTTGCACGGAGCCGCTTCATTCCAGCACGAGGCAACGCCGACGAAGGGCTGGTGGATCTGCTCGGTGGTCAGACCCATGGCGTAGAAGTAGGAGCGATGGGGCGCGCGCGCAGGACCTTCCGTCACATGACGGCTCGGCAGCCTCTGCTTGATGTTGGCCTTGGCGTCCATCGCGACCAGTTTCCTCAGGTCCAGTTTCCTGGCTAACCCTTGTCAGTTCAGGAAGATCAGAACCAAGATTTGAATCGACCTTGGAATTTCCTGCCGCCTGCAAGGGACCAGCCCAGCCCCTGAAACATTCGAGTGATTTTATTCATGTTCGGGTGTGGCCAAAAAGCGGCGCCGATGCGAACGACCAGTGATGAGGGTTAAATCCACAGAAGGTGTTGCTCAGGCAGCACAATCGTTACCGGGAAGACACGGGTTCGCTTACCGTGATACCCGCGCGAAGATGACATCTCGCAATCTCTGATTTCATGATGCGGAAAGTGCGACCGCTGTTGTGGCGACGGTGCGTGGATCGCAACTGAGTCGGCCTTCGCCGCAAAGCGACGGCATGCGCGCATTGACTCATATAGGGTACCCCCCTATGTTACCCTGATGTCGCACACCATCAAGCACAAGTCGAAGCTGATCGGCCGCGTCCGGCGCATCAAGGGTCAACTTGAAGCCGTCGAGCGTGCGCTGGAGTCGGAGATCGGCTGCGCCGATGTGCTGATGCTGGTGGCGTCGGTGAAGGGCGCAATCAGCGGTCTCACCACCGAGCTCCTGGAAGACCACATCCGCCATCATGTGGTGGATCCCGCGCACGAGAAGGATCCGGAGAAGGCCAAGGGCGCCGCCGACCTCATCGACGTCGTCCGAACCTATTTGAAGTGAACGAGATGACCGACCTGTCTCATCTGCTCCAACAGAGCAGCGCACACGCATGGCTGTTCGTGCCCAGCGCCATCCTGCTCGGCGTGCTGCATGGTCTCGAGCCCGGGCATTCGAAGACGATGATGGCCGCGTTCATCATCGCGGTCCGAGGCACCGTGTTCCAGGCCGTGCTGCTCGGCCTGTCGGCGACCATCTCCCATACCGCAGTTGTCTGGGCGGTCGCGCTTGCGGGCCTGTATTTCGGCCAGGAACTGTCAGGCGAACGCAGCGAGGCCTGGCTGCAACTGGTCTCCGCCGCGATCATCATCGGCATCGCCGGCTGGATGGTCTGGCGCACCTGGCGGGACCAGAACCACGAACACGATCATCATGATCATCATCACCACCACGACGAGCCGCAATCGATCTCGCTCGCCGGCTTCGCGCTGCTGCTGGAGGTGTTCGAAGACGACGTACCGCCGCGCTGGCGGATCCGAAGCGAAAAGGACGCACTTCCCGCTGCCGGCGACATCAGGGTGACCACGATCCGCGAGGACGGCGCGGAGCAGGCCTTCGCGTTCGCCGCGCGGGACGGATACCTCGAAAGCGTCGATGAGATTCCCGAGCCGCATGCGTTCAAGGCGCGCGTCACCCTCGCCGGCGACGCGACCGAACTGCTGTTCGAGGAGCACGACCACGACCACATCGACCTCGGCGACGAGGATGACGCGCATGCGCGCGCTCACGCCGCCGACATCCGCAAGCGCTTTGCCGGACGAACAGTCACCACGGCGCAGATCGTCTTGTTCGGCCTCAGCGGCGGCCTGATCCCCTGCCCCGCCGCGATCACGGTGCTGCTGCTCTGCATTCAGTTGAAGCAGTTCAGCCTCGGCTTCGTCCTGGTGCTGTCCTTCGGTATCGGGCTCGCGATCACGATGGTATCGGCAGGCGTTCTCGCCGCGCTCAGCCTGCGCCACGTCGAACGCCACTGGAGCGGCTTCAGCCGCTACGCCCACCGCGCGCCCTATGTCTCGGCGGCCTTGATCGTCTTTGTCGGCCTGTACACCGGCTGGATAGGCTTGCACGAACTGATGACGTGACTGGCTTGCCGGTCAGCCTTTCGCACTTGCCGTCTTGTCGAGCGCGGCGCGAAGGCCCTTGGCAAGCTTGATCGCGTCGTCGTTGGCCCAGAAGTGCATGAAGAGCAGCCGCGGCTGCTCGTCCAGCATATGGCTGTGCAGCGCCGTCACTTCGATGCCGTTCTCCAGCAGCGCGGCAATCACCGGGTTCACCTCGTTATCTGACAGAACGAAGTCGCCGGTGATGGCCGCCTTGCCTCCCCCTGTCGGCTGGAAGTTGATGCCGATCGCGACGCCCATTGCGCCTACGGGCGCGAGCGGCATGCCCGCCTGCGTGACCGGATCACGACGCTTGACGGTGAACTGATAGACACCGCCATTGGCCTGTCCCTTGGTGCCGATGATCTGGTCGAGCTTGGCTGTATCGAGATCGACGGCGGGCGGCGGGCTCGCCGGTGCGGCAGCGGTGAGCGGTGTCTTGCTTGCGGCGAGTGCATCATGGATCGCGGCGGCGAGCTTGGCGGGGTCGCCATGTCCGGCGACATGCATGTAGAACGTAGCCGGGCTCGCCCGCAGCAGATGATTGTGCACGGCGGTGATCTCCAGACCACTCGCGATCATCTTCGCCATCACCGGATTGATCTCGGTCTCGAGCAGCACGAGGTCGCCCATGACCATGGCGCCGCCATGCGCCGGCTTGAACGCCACCCAGCCGCCGAGCGCCAGCGCCGGCTTGATCGCGACCCCGTCCAGGGTCACGGAGAGATCGCTGCGCGGAAATCCGTAGCGGTGGACATCATCCGAGACGGCGGCCTTGCGTCCGAGCGTTTGATCGATCGCCGGCCAATTGATGTCGTCCGCGCGGGCCGGCGCGATGAATTGCGCGGCGCCCAGGACGACTCCCAAGGCGGCGGCCAACATGATGGCTGCGTGACAGAGTGTGCGTCGTCGCATGATCGTTCTCCTGGTGTCCCTGCCCCAGGGTTGAAGCCGTGTTCGGCTCAGGCATCGACGGCACGCGCCGACGCATGCCGCGCGAGACGGACGAGCCGATCTGTCAGATCAATCGAGATGGATGAAGTGGACATGCTGCGCCCTTGGTGATCAGGACGCGATGCTTGGGCATGTCGCCTCGCGGGGAGACCGCATATCCCCGATGCCCGAACTAGAAGCCCGGGGGTCCAGGCTGTCAACGCGCGGATTCAGGTGCGCTTCGAAAAGATTTCGGAGACCCGATGGAACGAAATCGTTCGTGGGTCTCTCGCTTGAATGCCGCATCGTCGCGTCTTGCGCTTTCCGGACGATCCCGCCTAGAATGGCCCGGTGGGGACGAAGCAGACTCCCCGTGAGACTTCGGTCCAAGTCTGCGCAGCACGCAATTCGTGGAGCTTGCGCATGGACACCAAATCCCCTCACCGATATTCCCTGGCCATTGTTTCGCGCGGCGACGCCGACGCCCGCCGGAACACCACCCCGCAGAACAGCCGTTTCGTTCGCGTCTTCGAGGCGCTCGCCGCCGCCGGCATCGACGCGCAACCGGCGATCTACGATGAAAGCTTCGCTGAAGCCGTCCGCGAGCAATTGCTTGGAGTCGACGGCGTGCTGGTCTGGGTCGATCCGATCCACCAGGGCAAGACGCGCGCCGAGCTCGACGCCCTGCTGCGTGACGTCGCGGCGCGCGGCCCGTGGGTCAGCGCGCACCCTGATGTCATCCTGAAGATGGGCGTCAAGGAGGTGCTGTACCGGACGCGGCATCTCGGATGGGGCGCGGACACCCATCGCTACGACAGCGCGGCCGCGTTTCGGGCGGAGTTTCCGCCGCGGCTGCAAGCCGCTGGACCGCGCGTGCTCAAGCAGAACCGCGGCAATGGCGGCCAGGGCGTCTGGAAGGTCGAGGCGCTCGCGAACGCAGTCCCGACGGTTCGCGTGCTCCATGCGCTGCGCGGCAGCCTTCCCGAGGACGTGCCGCTCGAGGCCTTCCTCGCGCGGTGCGAGCCGTATTTCGGCTGGGGCGGCTGCATCATCGATCAGCCGTTTCAACCGCGCCTGCCCGACGGCATGATCCGCTGCTACATGAGCGGCGCCAAAGTCGCAGGCTTCGGCCATCAATTGATCAAGGCCCTGATCCCGCCGCCGGCCGAGGGGCCTGATGCGCCTGAGGCGCAACCGGGGCCTCGCGTCATGCACGGCCCCGATGCCCCGCAATTCCAGGCGCTGAGGCGATCGATGGAGGAGGAATGGACGCCGCAAATGATGGAGCTGCTCTCCATCAACGAGGCGTCCCTGCCGGTGATCTGGGACGCCGACTTCCTGTTCGGGCCGCGCAATGCGGACGGAGCCGACACCTACGTTCTCTGCGAGATCAACGCGAGCTCGTGCTTCGCAATCCCCGATCAGGCGCCGGCGGCGATTGCCCGGACGGTCAGCGAACGACTGGTAGGAGCGAAGCGCTAGAGGGTCGCGCCGCGATCGAAACGCGCGAACACCGCGCTCGTCAGGCCGCCGAGCATGGTCCAGAACACCAGGCTCGTCACCGTCACCGCGGTGACGAACTGGTGCGTCAGCGACGACGGCACGTTGGTCTCGACATTGGCGAGATCAGGCGCGCCGATCAGGTGCGGCAGGGTCAGCAGGATCACCGCTGATATCGCCGCCGGCACCGTCCGGCGGAAGACGATCAAGGCGAGCCCGCCCGCCGTCGCCAGCACGGCGGCGAGCCACCAGATCTGCCGCGACAGCAGCGGCGCCGAGGGCACGCCGGGCAGCTCCGGCGGCAGGCCAAGGCCCGGCGCAAGCGTAAAGACGGCGAAGCCCGCCAGGCCCCACAACAGGCCTTCATGCCAGGAGACGCTCGCCCCCGTCGCCCCGCTGCGCACGGCGAAGAAGCCGGCAAGAAGCAGCGCGAATCCGATCGCGGTCAGGACATTGGCGGCGGCGGTGTAGGCGTTGCGCTCAAATCCGTCGCGCGGCTCCCAGGCGCCGCCATGATCGTGGTCGCCGGCGCCACGATCATGGTCGCCGTGATCGTGGGCTGCATGGTCATGGTCTGCGTGGTCATGCCCGGCCGCTGCCGGCTGCGCCGTGGCTGGCGCGTCATGCTGGTGCGCGTCCGCCGCCTTCTCGAAGACCTCCGCCTTCAGGATCAGGGGGACGGTGCCGAACTGCTGGACGGCGGTGACGAGGAGGCCGACGACGAAACCTGAAATGACCGATGCGAAGACGATCGCGCGAAACGTGCTCATGCCTTCGAGATTAGTGGCAGGGGAACGCGTTCGAGTGGCGCACGTCGTGGGCGGCGTTGTGGACGACGTCGATATGGGAGAAGCCGACCATGCCGACGACGAACACGCCGAGCACCATGGCCATCACGGCCTGCGACAGCCGTCCCACCTGCCCTGCGGCGACCGGAAGCGTGATCTGGGCCGAGGTCTGGGCGTTGGCGAGCTGGGACTGGCTCATGGTCTATTCTCCATTGGCGATTTGCGCGTCTTCTAGCAGCTTCCGGGCGATGTCGCGACTGGTAAGATGCAGGCTCGTCCCGGGCAAAATGTCCCTGCGGGCGATCTTGGCGTCCGCGGCAGCGCGAAAGACGGCCTCAAGCCGCTGGAAATAGCCGAGGCAGGCCTCCGGCGTGGGCTCCGCACCGAGCAACGTCCGGAAAGCGCCCCGGTGCACGGCGCAGATCGCGCCATGTCCGGCCACGGGAAAGACCAATGAGGCGATATCGTCGCGCCAACGGGCTTCGCTGCTCAAGCGGTTGCGCGTCCCCGCCCGAGGGAGCCGATCAGGCGGGCGATCTCGCAGACGGCGACGAGGCCCGCGAGCCACACCGCGCAGGTCAGCCCGATCCGCGAGACGATGGCCGCCGTGAAAGCGCCCTGCCCGCCAAGGAACGGCGTCGCGGCGAACAGCGCCAGCTCATAGGCCGCATAGGCGGCGACAAGGGCAATCGCCAGCATCAGCGGCGTGCGGCCTTGCGGCAGGGTGCGAAGCATGATCGATGCCGCGGCCGTCGCGACAAGCGTCGCGGCGCCGATCGCAAGGCCCCAGGCGATGGTGCTGGCATCAATGGGATAGTGGAGCGCGGCGAAGCCGATGCATTGGTTCACCAGCCACGCGCCGGTGACAACCAGCAGCGCTTGACGCAGCGGCAGCGCGGCCGCAGCCACGACAGCGAACGCCGCAAACGGCGTCGCACAGGCAAGCGCAAAGCTTGCCAGCGCGCAGGACACAGTCAGCAGCGCAAAGCAGAACAGCGCGGCATAACGCGGCTCGACCGGGTGAAGCCTGGCGTGGTCGGACTGCGGCGGCAGGATCGTGAGGGGCATGAACAATCTCCTGGCGGCGATCCTACCACATTGTCGGACAAGTCCGCCAACCGCCCCCACGGGGCGAGACAGGCGCGCTACGCGCGCCCTCTCGGGCGCTGGGCCTGAGCCCAGGCCGTGGTGACGTCGCGCGGCGGAGCGTCGATCCGCTTGATCGGAGTGAGTTCACCGGAGGCGGAGATGATGGCGGTTTCCTCGCGGCGACAGCGTGGACACACGAAGCTGACTTCGTGCGGCTGCGCCGACCAGCTCGAACGTTTGACATTGGCCGCCATCGGCCATGCTTCGCAATGCGAGCATGACACCAGAAACCGACCGGGATCGAGCATACCCATTCCTAAGGACTCCGCGTCCTGCCGCCCTTCTGTAATGATTGACCCATGTGAATCGTTCCGGTGCGGACGCACCGTCGCCGTCCAACGGTTCCGCGCCGGCGTTCTATAACAGCCGCGTCATGCCGAGCGATTGCGCCGCCGTTGCCCAGTGAATCCTGCGCAGCAGCGGCGCATAGGCCGTCGTCAGGTCCGGGAAACATCAGGCTTCGTCGGCAATCCCGTTGCGGAGCAGGCCGACCTTGTCGATCTCGACCTCGACAACGTCGCCGGCTTTCATCCACAGCGGCGGCGTACGCCGCGAGCCGACGCCACCCGGCGTGCCTGTCGCGATGACGTCGCCGGGCTCGAGCCGGGTGAACTGCGAGCAATATTCGATCTGGCGCGGGATATCGAAGATCATCTGGTCGATGGTGGTGTCCTGCACCACCTCGCCGTTGAGCCGGGTCTGCAAGCGCAGCGGACCGACATCGCCGACCTCATCAGGTGTCACCAGATAGGGACCGAAGCCGCCAGTCGACGGAAAATTCTTACCCGGCGTAAACTGGTGGGTGTGGCGTTGATAGTCGCGCACGCTGCCCTCGTTGTAGCAGGCATAGCCGGCGATGTGGCCCCAAGCCTCGCTCTTCTGAATGTAGCGGCCGGGCTTGCCGATGATGATCGCGAGCTCGCCCTCGAAGTCGAGATGGGTCGAGACCTTCGGGCGGATGATGTTGGTGAGATGTCCGGTCTGGCTGTTGGCGAAGCGCCCGAACACGGTGGGATTCTCAACCTCGGTGCGGCCCGTCTCCTTGCGATGGTTCTCGTAGTTCAGACCGATGCAGAGGATCTTGTCGGGGTTCGGAATCACCGGCAGGAATTTGATCTTCGCCAGCGGATGGCGCTTCGCGCCAATCGCTGATTTGGCCGCCTCGGCAAGCGCGCCGGCCGCAATCGCCGATTTCAGATCGGGATAGCGATTCCCAAGATCGGCCACGCTATCGCCCTCCACCAGGCCCCACGAGGCGGTGTTGTCGATTTGAAAGCTTGCGAATTTCATGTGGTGTCCTTGACGTTTGAAGCGGTCGATCAGGTCGACGTGGCGGGAAGAATGGTAGCCGAAGGTGATCGCGAAGAGGCCTTGGCAAAACGCGCGATGGTCCGCTCCGGGAAGATGAGTGCAAACGCGGCAACCGCACCGACGATGAGAATGCCGGCAGTGAATGTCATGGCGTGAGCATAGCCGAGCGCGCTGTTGCTGCCCGCCTCGCCGACGATCCATCCGGTCAGCGCGTTCGAGAATAGGGCCGATGCCGCATTGCCCGAATAGATCACGACGATCAGCCGGCCGCGCTGGGCCGCCGGCGCCACGGCGCCGAGTGCCACCGGGCCGAAGATCGTGGTCAGGCTTGGCGCGGCGAAGGCGATGGCCACGCAGGCGAGCTGAAGGGCGCCCGAGGTTACGATGCTGAGCAGCAGCGCACAGCCTGCGACCAACAGCGCCAATCCCGAGGCGTTGCCGAGACACGCGCGCAAGCTCCAGCCGCGACGCTGAAGGACCTGCGTGACCCAGGAACCGCTGAGCAGCAGCGGCGACTGGAACATGTAGATAGCCGAAATGATCCAGCCGACATCGGTCGGCTTGTAGCCGAGCCCAAGCTGGAGGAACGGCGGCAGCCACGTCGCGGAGATACCGACGATCCAGTACGACATGGTCGACATGATGATGACGCCGATCACCGTCGGATCACACCACAACAGCCGCGCCGGCACGTTCGGCGAGGCCGCAGGTGCATCGTGGCCCGCACTCGCGGCGGCGTAGGGCCCCTCCCCGCCGATGACGCTCCAGGCCACCATCCAGGCGATGCCGAGCAGGCCGCAAACCAGAAAGCCCGTGCGCCAGCCATGACTAAGGATCACATAGGTCAACAAGGGGCCGCCGGCCAAAAGGCCCACGCTGATCCCCTGCAAGACCACGGCGCTCGGGACACTGCGCTTGTCGGCGGGAAACCAATTGTAGCAGGCATGCAAGGCCGTCGGCAGGCCGGGCCCCTCGCCCGCGCCGAGCAGAATGCGGCAGACGACCAGCACCATGACAGAGCTCGAGAAGAACACCGGAAGCTGCGTCGCCGACCAGATGGCAGCGAGCAACATCAGGATCCATTTCACGGGGAAGCGGCCGACGACGAACAGTCCGACGGCCATCCCCGAGAGCGAGAATAGTAGAAAGAAGCTGCTGCCGATGAGGCCGAATTCCTTCGGGCTGAGCGATAGCTCCTTCATCATCGGTACCGCCGAGAGGCCGAAGACCAGCTTGTCGAAGAAATTGATCGTCTGAAACAGAAACAGCATGATGAGAACCGCGTAAGCGCGTGCAGGCACCGTGGGCCCCGTCGTCAAGCTCTCCGATGATGGCATCATTTCCCCCTGTTGCATTTTGTCGTTGTTTTGTTCATCGCAGCTTTGCCGCGAGATCGGACAGCATCGCCGCGAGTCCGGCTTCGTCGGCCGCGACGCCGTAGACGTAATGATCGGGGCGCACGATGGCGGCCGCGCAGGCATGCCGCGTGAACCAATCCGTCACCACGCCACTCTCCTCCCGCATGACATCCGGCCCCTGATCCTGATCCGCGTCAGCGATGGCGATCAGGCGCAAGCCCATCTCCGCCGCGCGTGCCGCGATCGCGCGTGATCGCGCCAAGGCGCTGTCGCCCCTCAGCACGAGCCGCCATCCAACGCCGCATGTCGCGTCGAGCAATTGTCGGCCCCTTGATGTCACGAGCCATGGCTGGGGAAACAGCGTGCCACTGGCGGCATGCGGCACGTCGGCGCGCAGACCGCAGCTGAGCGGCGGCACGATCTCCTGACGGGTGATGGTGCGCGGCATGCCGCCGCCTTCGGCGAGGATGCGGACATCACGGGCAGCGGCCGCTTCCGGATCGCGCTCGCAGATGACGTGGCCGATCGCCTTGATGCGCGTCGTCAGCTCACGGACGTGAGCGCTGCGCTCCTCCTGATAGGTATCGAGCAGCGCCGCGCCTGACTCTCCGTCCAACACGCGCGCAAGCTTCCAGACCAGATTGGCGACATCGCGAACGCCCTGGCACATGCCCTGGCCAATGAACGGTGGCTGCTGGTGGGCGGCATCTCCGGCAAGAAACACGCGCCCTTCACGCCATTTGCTTGCGACAAGGGCGTGAAAGCGATAGCTCGCCGCCCGCCAGAGCGTCGCATCGTCAGGCGTGAGCCAGCGTGCGAGCAGCCGCCAGACCTGCTCGGGCTGCTCCATTGCGCGCGGATCCTCATCCGGCAGCAGCATGATCTCGAAGCGCCGATGCGAACCGGGTCCGACGATATAGGTGGTCGGCCGCGACGGATCGCAGAACTGCGCCGCCGTGCGCGGCAGCTTTGCGATCCCTGAAGCGTTGACCCGGAGGTCGACCACGAGCCAGGGCTCGTCAAACACCAGATCGTCAAAGCCGATGCCGAGCTGGCGGCGGACCAGGCTCGATGCGCCGTCGCAGGCGATGACATAGTCCGCCGAGACGTTGCGCGTGCCGTGCTCGCCGCACAGCTCGAGCGTCACGCCATCAGGCGTCTGATCGAGCCGCCGGAGCTCGGTGCCGAGCTCGACGACCACCGAGGGATAGGATCGCGCATGCGCGCGCAAGATCTCCTCGACAGGCGGCTGGGTAAACACCATGGTCGGGGTGTAGCCGAGCGGATAAGGCTCGCTCACCATGTCTATCCGCCGGATCAACTGGCCGTGCGCGCCGAAATGTTCCGACGCCGGAAACGGTCCGATGTGCGGAGCGAGCTGGCCGGCAATGCCGAGATTGTCGAACAGGCGCAGGATCTCGTGATCGAGCGCAATCGCGCGCGGCTTGTCGTAGACCAAGCGGTCGCGATCGACAGCCAGTGTCCGGATGCCTTGCGCGCCCAGCAGGCTGGCGGCGACAGCGCCTGACGGGCCGAAGCCGACGATAGCAACCTGGTACTCGTTCGCGCTGATCGAACCCGACACTGACCTCGATACCTCGTTTACGTGGTGATGGATCGTCGCGCTCACGGCGCGGCGTAGCGAACGGCTAGTTGCGCGGCCTTGACGTGGTCAGCCTTGGGCGGCGCGATGCCCCATTGATCGGTACGGCCCGGCGGCCAGACCCAATGATCCGGACCGCGTACGACATAGCTGTCGTCCACCTGCAGCACCTCGGCGGTGTATTCGATCACGGTGCCTACCGGATCAATGAAGTAGGAGAACACGTTGTCGCCCGGACCGTGGCGTCCGACGCCCCACGCAATCGGGAAGCCGGCGTCGATCATGCGCCCGGAGCCGCGCATCACCGTCTCGAGGCTCGGCATCAGGAAGGCGACGTGATTGAGTCCGTTGACTTTGGCGTCGGCAATCACGACCGCATGGTGGTCGCTGTTGCAGCGGACGAACGCCATCGCCTTTGAGCGATCCGTGAGCCGAAAACCGAGCGCCCGCTCGTAGAAGGCGGCGGAGCGATCGACATCCGTGCTGTTGAGATTGACGTGGGCCAGCCGCTCGGGCCGGTCACTTTGCAGTTGCTCCGGCGCATGACTGATGTCGCCGTGAACGAAACGCAGGATGCCGCCTTCCGGCGCGCGAATGGCCATCGCCACGCCGCCATCGGGCGCGTCGTTGGGCGCGGGTTCGCGGATCAGCTGGGCGCCTTCGGCGACCGCGTTGGCAGCTACGGATGCAAGATCATCGACGCTCGCCACGCGAAACGTCACGGCGCCAAGCTCCGGCAACTCGCTCTGATAGAGGGCCAGGACGTGATGGTCGCTGCCGGTCGCGCGGAGATAAACGACGCCGGCCGCTCGGGTGACCAGCGAAAGGCCCCAGACGTCGCAATAGAACCCCATGGAGCGGTCCAGGTCCGGCGTGCCGAGATCGACGCTGCGCAGCGCTGTCACCGGAAACCGGGGCATGAATGCACTCCTCCATCAGGCCACTGTCCGGGCCAGCCGGGCGTGGTTTTCTTGATCGCGGTCGCACCTTCACGAACCGACAACTTCCTTTTATTACACAAAATCATCTCTGCAATAGAAATTTATACATTTTTTGGAATCATCAGCAGATGTATATGATGACGAACCGTGAGCTGAGCGAACAACGGAGGCTGGAGCGGTGGAATTGACTACGGCGGCCCCCTTGCCCGCGCCATCGACGCAGGCGAGCCATGTCTATGACCGGCTGCGCGAGGATTTGTTGTCCGGACGCCTCGCCCCATCGCGCAAGCTGCAAATGCGGTTTCTGATGGAGACCTATCAGACCGGCCAAACGCCGCTGCGCGAGGCGCTCAACCGGCTGACCGCCGACGGACTGGTCGAGGTCCGCGAGCAGCGCGGCTTCTACGTCAAGGACGTCAGCCGCGCGGAGCTCGCCGAACTGACCAAGACGCGCTGCTGGGTCGAGGCGCTGGCGCTGCGCGAGTCCATGGCAGCGTCCACGCCAGCCTGGGAGGAACAGCTTGTCCTCGCCCAACATCGGCTGAGCCGCGTGCCGCGCTCGCTGAGTGCCACCGAGTTTGAGGACAATCCCGAATGGGAAAAGCTGCACCGCATCTACCATCGCACCCTGATCGGCCAATGCGGCTCGCAATCATTGATCGCGTTCTGCGGCCAGCTTGCCGACCAGCTCTATCGTTACCGTCGGCTGTCGATCAGCAAAGCCTTCCCCTCACGCCACGTCGGCGACGAGCATGCGGCAATCATGGAGGCCGTGCTGAGCGGCAATGCCGACCTGGCGGTGAAGCGGTTGACCGCGCACTATCAGCGAACGGCCGACGTCATCCTTCAGGACGAGGCCATTTTCCCGGAACTGCGGCGCGAGACAGCGCGCGGCTGAGACGACGCAGCGCCTTTCCTCACCGCGCGCCGTGGAGCGTGCAGGCGGTCGTGCAGGTCACGGTATTGCCGTGGTCGCACGCCTTGCAGGCGGCAACACACTGGTTCATGTCGCGGGGATTGTAGGAGGTGTAGCTGCGCATCGGGCAGAGCGGGGTCGAGCCGGTGACGTCCTGCTCCTGGTTGCAGGCTGCCGTCAAAAGCGCAAACAAGGCGACCGCAAGCAGACGCATGGGATGTCCAACCATCGGACGAGTGACGTTCGCGGGCAACGTTACACGGCAACCTTGCCCCAGGCATTCCCATCGCCGGGAACCGCAACGCGCGAATCCCCTGACCCCATTGAGGATGCGTCTCAAGTGTTAAGAACGGATTGCGATTGCACGACCTCTCGCACAGACACGGATGCGGAACATCGTGCCTCGTTCTTGGCCGCTTCTTGGCCGCTTCTTGGCCGCCTCTTGGCCGCCTCTTGGCCGCGCCTCCGGCCGGCGTCAGGCGGCGGCCCTGATCGCGATCGCCTGGCGCATGTCCACCGCCAGCTGACGGTACTGCTCCGAAAGCTTCAGGTAGAATTCGCGCTTGTTGCTGTCGGTCGCAAGCTTGGCAATCAGCTCGCATTCGGCGGTGAGCGTCTCGAAGCGCTCCAGCCTGTCCTCAAGTTCTGTCATCGGCGTGTCCCCATCAGACGCCTCAGGGACACCAAACCTAAGCCCGGAAAATGGGTCACGGCGAACATCGTTATGAAGTAGAATCAATTATTCCCGGCGCGGACAGCTATTTGCTGTCCATGCGCCAGGCGCCGTCCCAATCGGCCGCCGGCGGCGCGGTCTCGAACTGCGCGATGCGCGCAAGCATGGCCTGCGACGGGCCGTCGCCGGGGACGCTCTCCAGCGCCGCATTGAACGCGGTGCGGGCCTCAGTGAAGCGGCATGCGCGATAGGCGGCAAGCGCTTGGGCGTAGTGCGCGCGCAGCCCCTCCTGTGACGCGGTGAGCGCACCTGCCCTGCCCATCACCTCGAACACCGGCTGCGGCACACTCTGGCCGACCACCGCAAGGCGGTCGACCTCGCGCAATTCGAGCCCGGATCCAATCGCCTCGGCGGTCGCCTGCGAGATCAGGATTCGGGTACCGTAGACCTTGTTCGCGGCCTCAAGGCGCGAGGCGAGGTTCACGGCATCGCCCATCACCGTAAAGCTCATCATCAGCTCGGAGCCGATGCTGCCGGTCAGAACCTCGCCGGTGGCAATCCCGATGCGCAGGTCGCACGGCACCGGCATGGCGCGGATGCCAAGCAGGTCCGGCAGCTGCTTCTGGAGAGCGGGCACCTGGTCAGCCATGTCGATGGCGGACTGGCCGGCAAGCAGTGCCTGCTCGTCCTCCTCGACGAAGGGCGGGCCCCAATAGGACATGATGGCGTCGCCGATATATTTGTCGATCACGCCGCGGTTGTTCCGGATCGGGGCGGACATCACCGTGAAATAGTGGTTCATCACCTTGACGAGGCCCCGCGGGGTCATGCCTTCGCTCATCGAGGTGAAGCCGCTCATGTCAGAGAACATGATGGTCATCACCCGGCGCTGGCCATCGATGGCGACCTCCGGCCGGTCGATCAGGCCCTGCACCACCTTGGGATCGATGTAGCGGCCAAAGGTCTCGCGGATGCGCTCGTTGTGACGCAGTTGCTCGATCATGCGATTGAAGGCAGCCGCGAGTTCGCCGATCTCGTCCTGGGTCGAGACGGTGATGCTCTTGTCGAAGCGGCCGGCCTCGACCTCGCGGGCACCGGCGAGCAGCAGCCGCACCGGGCGCGTGATGCCGCCGGAGACGAGCAACGCAAAGGCAAATCCGACGACGGCTGCGAGCAGCGTCACGACGCCCGAAATGACGATCGCCTGATGCTGGCGACGGATCACCTGCGAGGTCGAGAAGAAGACCTGCGTCAGCATGTCGGCGCGGATTGCATCGACCTGCCGGTTGAATTGATCGCGCAGCACATCGAGCTGTTCCAGCGTGCCGCGGGCACCGGCCATCTCGTTGGCGTCGACCTGCTTGAGCAGTTTCGCGTTACCCTCGTCCAGATTGCGTCGCAACTCAGCGACGGCAGTCTCGATGCGGACGTCGAGCCGTGCCAGGGCGGCATTGTCGGAAGATGTCCTTGGATCGTCGATGATCGCGTTGATCAGCTTGCGAGCGGTCTCGGCCTCCTCCTCGAACTTGCGGTCCAATGCCTGGAAGTCGCGAAGCCGCGCCGCGTAGGCCTCCTCGTCCGACGGCGATCCCATCCTGCTCATGACCATTTGCCGCAGCGCCAGCGCCCGCTCCAGCGAGCGGATGTTGGCGCGGGCCAGATGGCTATAGGCCGGGATGTAGCGATTGGTCAGCTCGTCCAGGAGAATGCCAACCTGGCTCGACATCACCATCGACAGGACCGAGGTGACGAGCATCAGGACGATCAATCCGAGGGCGATGCCGACGATCTTGCGCCGGATCGACTGGTTGAAAAGCGGCATGAGGTTCGGGCAAGGGCTGAAAGGAGGACGGATGGAACTCAATACACCGGATTTTCGCCGGGGAACACGCGCAATCGGGCTGTTTTGGCGCCGGGAGCGGTCCGCAACCGTCGCGCGAGGCCCTGCTCGTTAATAAAGGTTAAAGAAACTGCCACTTCCGCCATTTCGGAAGTTCCGCGAGTTCCAATCCGTATTTTGCCGCATTGTTGAACGAGCCTGAGGAATGCGAAACGATGTCATGGCATCGTTTTGGTGTCGTTCTTGATTCTCAAGCCGCATGTCGTCGCGGACCTTGGTTTGTAGTGGTTTCGCAGGGGGACCATCGAATGAACCAGTGCCTACGCTCGCTCGCGTGTGTCGTTGCCGTGGCCGCTTTGGCCCTTGTTCCCACCGAGCTGGCAGCGAAGAGCAGTCACAAATCATCTGCGTCAAAGAAAACGCACGAGGCAAAAACCGGCAGCAAGTCCGCTGGCAAGCAGCGGCATGCTGCATCGGGCAAGCACGGCAAACATGCCGAGGCCAAGCGCAAGTCGAAGAAGCAGGACGAGGAGCCTGCGGACAAGCCCGCGCCGCCGGCGCTGACGGGCGACCTCGCCGCGCTGAAGGACGCGATCGACCTCGCGCGCAAGGGCAAGACCGACGATGCGACCGCGGCGCGCGACCGCATTGCCGATCCGGCCGGACAAAAGCTCGCCGACTGGTTCATGCTGCGCCATTCCGAGAGCACCGCACCTTTCAAGCGCTACGCCGCCTTCCTCGCCGCCAATCCGGATTGGCCGAGCGCCGTGCTGCTGCGCAAACGCGCCGAGGCGCGCCTGTGGCAGGAGAAGAGCGACGCGGCCACCGTGCACGCCTTCACGATGGACCGGCCAATCAGCGCCAAGGGCAATTTTGCGCTGGCACGCGTGCTGATCGCCGAGGGCGACAGCGACAGGGCGACGCGCCTCGTGCGCGAGGCGTGGCGCTCGGAGGAATTGTCCGAGCGCAGCGAAGAGGATTCCTACGACGCGTTCCACGATTTGTTGCGGCCCGAGGATCATCGGGCCCGCATGGACAAGCGCCTCGGCGCCAAGGACTATGCCGGCGCAAGGCGCGCCGCAAAACGTCTTGGCGAGGATTCACTTGCGATCGTCAAGGCCTGCGCCGCCGTCAACGGCAAGGAGAACAAGGCCAAGGATTATCTCGAGGACGTGCCTCAAGACGCGCGCCGCGACCTCGGCTATGTGCTGTGCCGGGCGCAATGGCACCTGCAGAAGGACCACATCGACGATGCGGCCGAAGTGATCCTGGCTGCTGCGCCCGACACGATGGCCGTGCAGGACACCGATGCATGGTGGCGCGAGCGGCGTCTGCTCGCGCGAAAGCTGCTTGACCAGGGCAAATTCCAGACCGCCTACGACGTGGTGCGCGCGGCCGCCGTGCCGGCGATGGAGGTCTATCGCGTCGACTATCACTTCATGTGCGGCTGGATTGCGCTGCGCTATCTCGACGATCCCAAAGCCGCGATGACGCATTTCGCGGCGATCGACGAAGGCTCGGCCAATCCGATCGCGCTGTCACGGGGGTATTACTGGCGCGGCCGCGCGGCTGAAGCCATGGGAGCAGCCGCCGACGCGCAGCAGAGCTACAAGGCTGCCGCGCGCTATCCGACCGCCTATTACGGCCAGCTCGCCCGTGCCCGGCTCGGCCTCGAGGGGCTAGAGCTGCGCGCCCCCTCGCCCGTGCTGGCCGCCGCCGACACGCCGGCCGTGGATGAGCGCGTACGCGCCGCCGATATGCTCTATGCCATCGGGGAACGTGACACGGTGTTCTACTACGCCGAGGATTTTGCCAAGGAGAGCACCGACGTCGCCGCGCTCGGGGCGCTTGGCGAGCTCGCCGGCCAACGCAACGACGCGCGCGTGATGCTGGAGGTTGGCAAGTCGGCGCTGGCCCACGGCCTCGCGCTCGACCACTACGCTTTCCCGACCATCGGCATCCCTGAGCACAAGCAGGTCGCACCCGCGATCGAGACCAGCGTGATCTATTCGGTGGCGCGCACCGAGAGCTCGTTCAACCAGCGCGACAAATCATCGGCCAATGCCGTTGGCCTGATGCAGGTGACGCCGGAAGCCGGCCGCGACACGGCAAAACGCTTCGGCGTGACCTACGACTGGGACAAGATGGTCTCCGACCCCGTCTACAACACGCAGATGGGCGCGGCCGAGCTTAGCGCGCTGCTGTCGGAATATCGCGGCAACCAGATCATGACCTTCGCCGGCTACAATGCCGGCCGCGGCCGCGTGCGCGAATGGGTGCAGGCGCACGGCGATCCCAGAGATCCCAAGATCGATCCGGTCGACTGGGTCGAGCGCATCCCGCTCTCGGAAACGCGCAACTACGTCCAGCGCGTGATGGAGAACGTGCTGGTCTATCGCGCGCGGTTCGAGGGTAGCGGCGCGGTGGCCGGCAAGACCGACCAGCGCGTGGTGACGCAGGATGCCAGCGCCAAGGCGGTGCCGGTGGGGTTTGTGGGGCCGGAGTAGAAGCGGACCCTCCTCACTCCACGTTGATGTTCGCCGCCTTGATGATCGGCCACCACTTCGCGATCTCGGCCTTCTGCCTGACGCCGAGCGCCTCCGGGGTGAGCTGATCTTTCGGCGTCATCTCCAGGCCCTGGCTTTCGAGCTGCTTCCTCACGGCGGGATCGTTCAGCGCTTCCACGGCGGCGGCGTTGAGCTTGGCGACGATCTCCTTCGGCGTGCCCTTCGGCACCCACAGGCCCGACCACAGCGTCATGTTGAAGCCCTTCAGGCCCGCTTCATCCGCGGTCGGGATGTCGGGCGCCGAGGCGAGGCGCTTGTCGTCGGTGATGGCGTAGGCGCGAATGGTGCCGGCGCGGACCTGGTTGATGGAGTTGGAGGTCTGGTCGACGATGATGTCGATCTGGCCGGCGATGAGGTCGTTCAACGCCGGCGCCGTGCCGCGATACGGCACGTATTGCAGCTTGATGCCGGAGACGCTTTCGAAATAGACGCCGGCGATGTGGCTGCCGGATCCTGCGCCGGCCGTTCCCGCCGTCGGCGGCGTCGGCCGCGACTTCAGCCACTCCAGCAGCTCCTTCAGCGATTTCGCCGGCACCGCATTCTTGCTGACCACGATCATCGGATTGCTCGGCAAGAGCACCACCGGCTCGAGATCGGTGACGAGATCGTAGTTGAGCTTGTAGACGGCGCCGTTGGCGACATGGGTGCCGAGATGGCCGAACGAGATGGTGTAGCCATCAGGCGGCGAATGGACGGCGCGCCCCACCCCGATCGAGCCGCCGGCGCCGGTGACGTTCTCGATCACCAGCGCCTGGCCGAGCGACTGGCGCATCCGCTCGGCCAGCACGCGCGCCATTGCATCGGACGGGCCGCCGGCCGCGAAGGGAACGATGATGGTGATGGGATGCGACGGATAATCGTCGGCGCGCGCGACACTGGTGAGAGCGAGAATGCCGATCAGCCCGGCCCAGACAGCCTTCTTCATTGTGGTCTCCCGACGATATCATTCTTGTTCTTGTCTCTTCCCGCGTACGGGAAGAGCGATCGTTCGTGAAGAGACGAAATGACGCGTCAGAACTGCGCGTAATCGATCGGCTTGTGGCGGTCGAGCGTGCGGGTGACCGGCGGCAGCGGATATTTCAAGCCCGTGGCGCAGTTGAACAGCATGACGCGGTCAGTCTTCGAGACGCGGTCGTCGGCGAGGCTTTCCTTGTAGGCAGCATAGGTCGCGGCGCCCTCGGGGCACAGCAAGAGCCCCTCCTCGCGCGCGACCTCGTTCAGCGCCGACGAGATCTTGTCGTCATCGACAGCAATCGCAAACCCCTTGCTCTCGCGCACGGCGCGCAGGATCAGGAAATCGCCGATCGCTTGCGGCACACGGATGCCTGAAGCAATGGTGTGGGCGTCCTCCCAGCGCGTGGCGTGCTCGGTGCCGGCCTCATAGGCCCGCACCATCGGCGCGCAGCCGGAGGCCTGTACCGCGACCATGCGCGGGCGCTTGGAGCCGATGAAGCCGATCTTTTCCAGTTCGTCGAACGCCTTCCACATGCCGATCAGGCCGGTGCCGCCGCCGGTCGGATAGAAGATCACGTCGGGCACGTCCCAGCCGAGTTGCTCGGCGAGCTCGAGGCCCATCGTCTTCTTGCCTTCGATCCGGTACGGCTCCTTCAGCGTGGAGGTGTCGAACCAGCCGACCTTTGCCTTGCCCTCGCCGACGATCTTGCCGCAATCGTCGATATAGCCGTTGACGCGGTAGACGGTCGCGCCCTGGAGCTCGATCTCGCTGACATTCACCTCCGGCGTATCGGCCGGGCAGAAGATCGTGGTCTTGATGCCGCAGGATGTCGCGTAGGCCGCCAGCGCGGCGCCGGCATTGCCGTTGGTCGGCATCGCCATGTGCTTGATGCCGAGCGCCTTACCCATCGACACCGCCATCACGAGGCCGCGCGCCTTGAACGAGCCGGTCGGCAAACGACCCTCGTCCTTGACGATGATCTCGCCGCCGCCGAGCTTCTTGCCGAGCTTGGGCAGCCGGATCAGCGGCGTCGTGACCTCACCGAGCGAGACGATGTCCCTGCATTTGCGCACCGGCAAGAGCTCGCGATAGCGCCACATGTCGCCGGGACGCTGAGCGAGCGCGTCCCTGGTGAGCGCCTTCTTCACGCCGGCGAGGTCGTAGCGAACGAGCAGAGGCTTGCCCGCTTTGGAGAGGTTGTGGACCTGGTCGGCGGCGTAATGATCGCCCTCCATGGCGCATTCGAGATGCGTGACGAAGGTCGGGCGTTCGATGGTGAGGTTGTCGTTGTCGTGCATGGGGTGATTTCCTCTTCTTGTTTTGCAATCGGCTTTCTCTGCTCGTCATTGCGAGCGCAGCGAAGCAATCCAGGGTCTTTTCACAGAGGCAGTCTGGATTGCTTCGCTTCGCTCGCAATGACGGCGGTGGCTAAATATTCAACACCCGCCCGTACGCATCCAGCACCGCTTCCTTCATCATTTCCGACAGGGTCGGATGCGGGAACACGGTGTGCATCAGCTCTTCTTCCGTCGTCTCCAGGTTCATGGCGACGACATAGCCCTGGATCAGCTCGGTGACTTCAGCGCCGACCATGTGGGCGCCGAGCAGCTGGCCGGTCTTCTTGTCGAAGATGACCTTGACCAGGCCCTGGTCCTCGCCCAGCGCAATCGCCTTGCCGTTGCCGACGAAGGGGAAGCGGCCGACGCGGATCTCGCGGCCGTTCTCCTTGGCCTTGGCTTCGGTCAGGCCGACCGAGGCGACCTGCGGATGACAGTAGGTGCAGCCCGGGATCATCAGCTTGTCCATGGGATGCGGATGCAGGCCCTTGATCGCCTCGATGCAGATCACGCCCTCATGCTCGGCCTTGTGGGCGAGCATCGGGGGACCAGCGACGTCGCCGATGGCGTAGATGCCGGGGATGTTGGTCTTGCCGTAGCCGTCGATGACGATGCAGCCGCGGTCGGTCTTCACACCCAGTTTTTCGAGGCCGAGATTCTCGATGTTGCCGACGACGCCGACGGCCGAGATCACACGCTCGAATTCGGTGGTCACGGGCTTGCCCTTGCCGTCGTCGATGGTGGCAACGACGCTGTCGGCTTTCTTCTCCAGCTTGGTCACCTTGGTCGAGGACATGATCTTGATGCCCAGCTTCTCCAGGCGTTTGCGCGCGAGGCCGGCGATCTCGGCGTCTTCGACGGGCAGGATCTGCGGCAGCACCTCGACCACGGTGACGTCAGAGCCCATGGTATGGAAGAACGAGGCAAACTCGATGCCGATCGCGCCGGAGCCGACCACCAGCAACGACTTCGGCATCCGCTCGGGCACCATCGCTTCAAAGTAGGTCCAGATCAGCTTCTTGTCGGGCTCGAGCCCCGGCAGCACGCGCGGCCGCGCGCCGGTGGCGACGATGATGTGCTTGGCCTGATAGGCCCCCTCGCCCAGCGAGCCCTTCGGGCCCTCGACGTCGGACTTCTTCACGGTGATCTTGCCGGGCGCGTCGATCGAAGCCGCGCCCCAGATCACGCTGACCTTATTCTTCTTCATCAGGAAGCCGACGCCGTCGTTCAACCGCTTGGAGACGCCGCGCGAACGCTGCACCACGGCCTTCGGATCGAACGAGACCTTCTCTGCCGACAGGCCATAGTCCTTGGCGTGCTGCATGTAGTGGTAGATCTCGGCCGAGCGCAGCAGCGCTTTCGTCGGGATGCAGCCCCAGTTCAGGCAGATACCTCCGAGATAGGACTTCTCGACGATCGCGGTCTTGAAGCCGAGCTGAGCGGCGCGGATCGCGGTGACGTAGCCGCCGGGGCCGGAGCCGATGATGATGACGTCGAAGGATGTGTCGGCCATTGCGGCTCCCATTCAACTGAACTTCGTAGGGTGGGCAAAGCGAAGCGTGCCCACCGCCTTCCAACACTATGAAATAAGGTGGGCACGGCGCTTTGCGCCTTTGCCCACCCTACGTATGCAACGTTCGCGGCTCACACCATCATCATGACGGGGTTTTCGATCAGCTGCTTGAAGGCGCCGATCAGCTCGGCGCCGAGCGCGCCGTCGATGGCGCGGTGATCGCAGGACAGCGTCACGCTCATCATGCTCGCGATCTCGATCTTGCCGCCGCGCACGACCGGACGCTCCTCGCTGGTGCCGACCGCGAGGATCGTGGCGTGCGGCGGGTTGATCACAGCGGTGAAGTGGCTGATGCCGAACATGCCGAGGTTGGAGACGGCGGTGGTGCCGCCCTGGTACTCTTCCGGCTTCAGCTTGCGCGAGCGGGCGCGCGCGGCAAAGTCCTTCATCTCGTTGGAGATGGTCGAGAGCGTCTTGGTCTCGGCCTTGCGGATGATCGGCGTGATCAGGCCGCCCGGCATCGCCACGGCGACACCGACGTCGGAGTGATGGTGCTTGACCATGCCTGACTCGGTCCAGCTGACATTGCAGTTCGGGATCTTCTGCAGCGCCACCGCCATCGCCTTGATGACGAAGTCATTGACCGAGATCTTGTAGAGCGGCTTCTTCTCCTTGTCCTTCGGAGCTGCCGCATTGATCTCCTCGCGCGCGGCGAGCAGCTTGCCGATGTCGCAGTCGATGGTGAGATAGAAGTGCGGGACGTTCTGGATCGACGCGGTCAGGCGCTGCGCGATGGTGCGGCGCATGCCGTCATGCGGAACGACGTCGTAGGAGCCCGGCTCGAACAGCGACAGGATCTGCTTGTCCGACATGGTCGGCGCGATCGTGGGTGCACCGGCGGACGGCGCGGCGGCAGGCGCCTTGAGGCCCTTGCCCGACTTGGCCTGTTCGACGTCGCGCGCAACCACGCGGCCGTGAGGACCGGTGCCGGTGACCATCCCGACGTCGATGCCGGCTTCCTTGGCGAGACGCCGCGCCAGCGGCGATGAGAACATGCGGCCGGCATGGCCGTTGCTCTGCGCGGCCGGTGCGGCAGCTTGCGGTGCCGGAGCGGCGGCAGGTGCCGGAGCAGCCTTGGGTGCAGCAGGCGCAGGCGCCGGTGCAGCAGCGGGAGCCTCGGCCGCCTTGGGCGGCGCGGCGGAGGCGCTGGGCTTGGCGCTACCCGCGGCCTTCACGTCCTCGCCTTCGCCGGCGAGCACCGCGATCACGTCGTTGACCGGGACGTCCTGCGTGCCCTCGGGCACCAGGATCTTGGCGATCGTGCCCTCGTCGATGGCCTCGACCTCCATGGTGGCCTTGTCGGTCTCGATCTCGGCGATGACGTCGCCTGACTTGACCTTGTCGCCTTCCTTCTTCAGCCACTTGGCGAGGTTGCCCTTCTCCATCGTCGGCGAAAGAGCTGGCATCAGGATGTTGATGGGCATGCTGACCTCACGAAGAACTTCTCAAAACGTCGTCCCCGAAAGTGAAGACGAACAGACCAGGTTTAGTTGCCGATGTCGCCTTGCCAGAGGCGCTCATTGGCAGGGATGGAGCGCCAATTCTTCATCATGGTGATGGAGCGATCGTCGGCAAGGTCGATCCAGGGAATCCCGAACTTGTCGAGAATGTCCTTGGATCCCTCAAAGGTGACGGATTCGCCGATCACCACGAGCTTGACCTTGAACAGAGCGAGCGCGCCGGCACACATCGAACATGGCGACAGCGTGGTGTACATGACGGTGTCGTGGAACGAGATCGCGCCGGCCTCACGCAGGCAGCTCATCTCGCCGTGCAGGATCGGATTGTTCTCCTGCACGCGGTTGTTGTGGCCACGGGCGATGATCCTGTCGCCGCGCGTCAGCACGGCGCCGATCGGCAGACCGCCTTGCGCGATCGAGGCCTCTGCCTCGCGGATCGCCTCCAGCATGAAATCGTAATGGTGCGCTTCAATCGCCACGGTCAGTGTCCCTTCCCGCGCGGCGTCGTGGTGCCGGTGTCGGTCGGACGCTCGATCTCGGCCTGGAACATGTCGAGGATCCGGTTCAGCGCGTCCTCCTCGGTGTATTCGCTCTCGCGCGCATAGGCGCGCGCGGCGTGGCGGGCGAGATCGACCAGCAGCAGGCCCCACATGTCGGGCTCCTCGAAGGCGCGCTGGAATGCCATCGACAGCCCGCCATCCAGCACGAAAACGCGCAGGATCTCGACCGCATCGTCGCGGGTTATGACGTCGGGCGGCAGTGGCTGCTCCTTCGGGCCCGCCATGGTCTACCTGTAGCAGACGGCTTTGGCGGCCTCGACGACCTCAGCCGCCGAGGGCAGCGCGAGCTTCTCCAGGTTCGCGGCATAAGGCATCGGCACGTCCTTGCCGGCAACGCGCGCAACCGGCGCGTCGAGATAATCGAAGGCGTTCTCCATGATGCGCGCGGCGATCTCGGCGCCGACGCCGCTCTGGGCCCAGCCCTCTTCCACCGTGACGGCGCGGCCGGTCTTCTTGACGGAGTTGATGATCGTCTCGGTGTCCATCGGCCGCAGCGTGCGCAGGTCGATCACCTCGGCCTCGATGCCTTCCTTGGCGAGCTCGTCGGCGGCCTTCAGGGCATAGGTCATGCCGTTCGACCAGGAGATGATCGAGACATGGCTGCCCGCGCGCACGATGCGCGCCTTGCCGATCGGAACGATGAAATCGTCGAGCTTCGGCACCTCGCCGGTGTGACCGTAGAGCACCTCGTTCTCGAGGAAGATCACCGGATTGGGATCGCGGATCGCGGCCTTGAGCAGGCCCTTGTAGTCCGCGGCCGAGAACGGCGCGACGACCTTGAGACCCGGGACGTTCGAATACCAGGCCGAATAGTCCTGGCTGTGCTGGGCGGCAACGCGCGCGGCTGCGCCGTTCGGACCGCGGAACACGATCGAGCAGCCCATCTGGCCGCCGGACATGTAGAGCGTCTTGGCGGCGGAGTTGATGATCTGGTCGATCGCCTGCATGGCGAAGTTGAAGGTCATGAACTCGACGACCGGCTTGAGCCCGGTCATGGCAGCGCCGACGCCGACGCCGGCAAAGCCGTGCTCGGTGATCGGGGTATCGATCACGCGTCTGGCGCCGAACTCCTGCAGCAGGCCTTGCGTCACCTTGTAGGCGCCCTGATATTCGGCGACCTCTTCGCCCATCACGAACACATCAGGGTCGCGGCGCATTTCTTCGGCCATGGCGTCGCGCAGCGCTTCGCGGATGGTCTGGGTGATCATCTCGGTGCCGGCGGGCACTTCGGGATCGGGCTCGGCGACGGCCTGTGGCGCAGGTGCAGCCTTGGGCGCAGGCGCTTCGGCCTTGGCAGCGGCTGGCGGTGCAGACTCTGCGGCCTTCGCCGCCGGTGCAGGCGCCTTTGCAAGATCGGCGGCGCTCTCGCCATCCGCCAAAATGGTCGCGATCGGCGTGTTCACGGCAACGTCGGCGGTGCCTTCCGGGATCAGGATCTTGCCGAGCGTGCCCTCATCGGTCGCCTCGACCTCCATGGTGGCCTTGTCGGTCTCGATCTCGGCGATGACGTCGCCGGATTTGATCGTCTCACCCTCTTTTTTCAGCCATTTGGCGAGGTTGCCCTTTTCCATCGTGGGCGACAACGCGGGCATCAGCACTTGAATTGGCATATCGACTCCAAAGAAAGCTTGCGCGCGTCTTAGCGGTAAACGTCGGTCCAGAGCTCGGCGGCATCCGGCTCGGGATCATGCTGGGCAAAGTCGGCGGATGCGTTGACGATGTCGCGCACCTCGGCATCGATCGCCTTGAGGTCAGCCTCGCTCACCTTCGCCGCAAGCAGGCGGTTGCGTACCTGCTCGATCGGATCCTGATCGTGGCGGACCTTCTCGACCTCCTCGCGCGTACGGTATTTTGCAGGGTCGGACATCGAATGGCCGCGATATCTGTAGGTCTGCATCTCCAGGATGAAGGGGCCCTTGCCGGCGCGGCACCAGGCCGCCGCCTCTTCGCCCGCGGCCTTGACGGCGCGGACGTCCATGCCGTCGACCTGCTTGCCGGGGATGTTGAAGGACACGCCGCGCTTGGAGAAATCCTGCTGCGCCGACGCGCGCGAGACCGAAGTGCCCATGGCGTAGCGGTTGTTCTCGATGACGTAGATCACCGGCAGCTTCCAGAGCTCCGCCATGTTGAAGCTCTCATAGACCTGGCCCTGGTTGGCTGCGCCGTCGCCGAAATAGGTTACGCTGACATTGCCGTTGCTGCGATAATTGTTAGCGAATGCGAGACCAGTGCCAAGCGAGACCTGCGCACCGACGATGCCGTGGCCGCCGTAGAAGTGCTTCTCCTTGCTAAACATGTGCATGGAGCCGCCCTTGCCCTTGGAATAGCCGCCGCGGCGTCCCGTGAGCTCGGCCATTACGCCGTTGGCGTCCATGCCGGTCGCAAGCATATGACCGTGGTCGCGATAGCCGGTGATGACCTGATCGCCCTGCTTCAGGGCCATCTGCATACCAACTACCACGGCCTCCTGGCCGATATAGAGATGGCAGAAACCGCCGATCGCACCCATGCCATAGAGCTGGCCGGCCTTTTCCTCGAACCGCCGGATCAGGAGCATGTCGCGGAGCGCCTTCAGCTCCTGCTCCCTGGTGAACTCCGGGGGCGAACCGCCGTTGGTTTTGTCTTGCTCAGCGCTTGCGGCGGCTTTCTTGGGTGCGGCCATTGGAATTCCGGGTCAGAGAAATCTAGGTCCTCTCTAACCCAACTCAATCGCGTGTGAAAGCACCGCAGCGGCATGGCGCGACTTTCATTATGCCGCACTGCAACGTGGCCGAAATTTTGCAAAACCTTTGGCGCTGATCAGGCAACATTCGCTCCTCGCCTGCGAGAGCTCTGCACGCAGATGAGGCAACGACATCGGACACGCATATCTCGGGCGCTGACGTCCCGATGCGTGTCCGATTCGAGCGGTCGGGCTACCAGCCCAACTCGCGCAAATACGCAGCACGGGCGGCAACGCCTGTGTGCGTGAAGTCGGTGAAAACGCCGTCGACACCGAGACGGAAGAACTTGAGATATTCCTGGGCCGGATCGGCGTGATAGTCGGCCGCGAGATATTTCTTCTCGTTACGGAACGTGAAGACGTGGACGAACAGGCCGAGCTTGTGCGCGTCGGCAATCAGGCTGGTCGCCTCCTGCGTCGAAGCCTCCGGTGTCGATCCCTTGTAGGGCGTGCCGTCGGCTTTGGTGTCCTTCCACGAGGCGACCTTCAGCGGAACGATATAAGCTTTCCACGGGCCGATGCCGTCTGCATAGGTCTTGATGTCAGCCAGGCCCTCAGGCGTCAGCATCGCATCGTACAGGCGCGCATCGCCTGCAACCGTCCAGTCGAACGGACGTGAATTGGTGATGTTGTCGAGCAGCACCTTGCCGGATTTGAAGTCGATGCCATTGCCGTCGATGAGCTGGACCTGCCGGGTCTGAAGGCCGTGGCTGCGCATGTATTTCAGGCTGCCGGGCTCGAAGCTCTGAACGAAGATGGGCGCGTCCTTGGTGTTGAGGCCGTTGTCGCTGATGATCTTGATCAGGGCATCCTCGAGCGGATGGCTGCCCGGCGCGCCGCAGCCGTTTGCGATCGCCTGAGCATTGTTCCAGGTCGGGTTCTTGGTTTCCGGATAGACCAGGATGGGACGCCCGGTCTCCTTGCTCTTGGCCTTGGCGATGTCGAGGATGTCCTGGAAGCTGATGACGGGGAATTTGCCGTTGAAGATCTTCGGCCGCTCGTTGGCGGCGTCATAGGTGGTCCCGCCGATCCATTGCTTCAGCTCGGCCATCGTGAAATCGGTGATCGACCAGTCGTTGGTGTGATCCTCACCGTCGACGATCAATGACTTCAGCACCGATTTGGGATCGGCGGGATTGGTGAGATCCGTGAGATAGTCAACGGGCGTCCCGGCGGCGGCCGGAGCCTTGACGCGCATACCTGATACCGTGCGCTTGCGTGCCGCGACGACAGGGTTGGTCTTCGCGACTTCGGCGACATTGGTGTTGTCGGCCAGCCAGGGGTTGTGGCGCGCGACCAGGACGCAATCCTTGGTGAGGTGCAGATCCTCTTCGAGCGCGTCGGTTCCGAGCGCGGCAGCGAGATCGTACGAGGCCTCGGTCTCTTCGGGCACCAGGCCCGGCACGCCGCGATGTCCGAGAATCAGCGGCGCCTTTCCGTCGACGGTCAGGAAGGGTTTTGCGCTGGCCGGAGCGGTCTGCGCGCAGGCCAGGGACGGCGCAAGCGACGCCAGGGCCGCCACGCCGAGCAGCATCGCTCCGACATGTATCTTCCGCTGCAAGGGATTGGTCGTCATGGCCGCGCCTCCGTCTGTGCCTGGCATCGCGTCGTCGCGATCGGGCTGTCGTCTTGTCTCAACAATCTGACAGACGGATGACGGTGGGGCGGCGATCGCCGATCTGCACAGGCGGCGCCGACATGACGCCGCCTGTGCCTGCTCGATCAGAAGAAGCCGAGCTTCTTCGGGCTGTAGCTGACCAGGAGGTTCTTGGTCTGCTGGTAGTGATCGAGCATCATCTTGTGGGTCTCGCGACCGACGCCTGACTGCTTGTAGCCGCCGAACGCGGCATGGGCGGGATAGGCGTGGTAGCAGTTGGTCCAGACCCGGCCCGCCTGGATCGCGCGGCCGAAGCGGTAGCAGCGGTTGGCATCGCGGCTCCAGACGCCGGCCCCGAGGCCATAGAGCGTGTCGTTGGCAATCGCGAGCGCTTCGTCATCGGTCTTGAAGGTCGTGACCGAGACGACGGGTCCGAAGATCTCCTCCTGGAAGATCCGCATCTTGTTGTTGCCTTCGAACACCGTCGGCTGGACGTAGAAGCCACCCGAGAGGTCGCCGCCGAGCTCGGCCCGTCCGCCGCCGGCCAGGACCTTGGCACCCTCCTGCTTGCCGATGTCGATATAGGACAGGATTTTTGCGAGCTGCTCGCCGGAAGCCTGCGCACCGATCATGGTGTCGGCTGCACGCGGATCGCCCTGCTTGATGGCGGCCACCCGCTTGAGCGCCCGGTCCATGAAGCGATCGTAGATGTCCGCATGCACGAGCGCCCGGCTCGGACAGGTGCAGACCTCACCCTGGTTCAGCGCGAACATGACAAAGCCTTCGATCGCCTTGTCGAAGAAGTCGTCGTCCTCGGCGGTGACGTCCTTGAAGAAGATGTTCGGCGATTTGCCGCCGAGCTCGAGCGTCACGGGGATCAGGTTCTGGCTGGCATATTGCATGATCAGCCGGCCCGTCGTGGTCTCGCCGGTGAAGGCGATCTTGGAAATGCGAGGGCTGGAGGCGAGCGGCTTGCCGGCCTCCAGGCCAAAGCCGTTGACGATGTTGAGCACACCAGGCGGCAGGAGATCGCCGATGATCTCGGCCCAGACCATGATTGAGGCCGGCGTCTGCTCGGCGGGCTTCAACACCACGCAATTGCCCGCAGCGAGCGCCGGCGCGAGCTTCCAGCACGCCATCAGCAGCGGGAAGTTCCAGGGAATGATCTGGCCGACGACGCCGAGCGGCTCGTGGAAATGATAGGCGATGGTGTCGTGGTCGATCTCGCCGATCGAGCCTTCCTGGGCGCGGACGACGCCCGCGAAATAGCGGAAATGATCGATGGCGAGCGGCAGGTCGGCGGCCCGGGTCTCACGGATCGGCTTGCCGTTGTCCCAGGTCTCGGCGACCGCGAGGCGCTCGAGATTCTCCTCCATGCGATCGGCGATGCGATTGAGGATCGCAGCGCGCTCGGCGACGCTGGTGCGTCCCCACGCGGCCTTGGCGGCATGGGCCGCGTCGAGCGCCGCTTCGACGTCCTGCGCTTCGGAGCGCGCGATCTTGCAGACGACCTTGCCGGTCACCGGCGAGGCGTTGTCGAAATATTTGCCCGAGATCGGCGCGACGAACTTGCCGCCGATGAAATTGTCGTAGCGTTCGGCGAACGGACTTTGGGTCACGCCGAGGAATTCCACCTTGTTCATTGATCACTCCCGATGTTGATGTTTGCGCTAATCGTCGTGTGTTCACGACTTGCGCTAACGATCTCGCGGGACGTGTTTTCTGTCAGCCCGGGGGGATGCGATGGCGGAGTGGACCTGTCGCAGAACTGCGACAGGTCAGTGCTTCAGCTCGAACCGCTTCAGCTTCCGGTGCAGCGTGGCGCGGCTGACGCCGAGGGCCTTGGCGGCGGCCGACACATTGCCGCCGGCGCGGAGCAGCGCCCGTTGCAGCACCGCACGCTGACCGCCGGCGAGATGGTCCTGTGCGGGTTCGCCGCCGAGCAGATCTGCCGCGGGAACCGGCTGCAGCTCCCTGCCCGGCGCGATCCCGAGTCCCACCCGGGCGGTGCGGGTCGCACCGATCACGAGATCATCCGCATCGACCGCGATGAGACCGATGGACTGGCCGTCCGGTCCTTGCGTCAGCACGATGCGGGCATGGGCGAAGGCCCGGCGAAACAGATCAGCCTCGATGCGCCTCGCCGCCTCTCCCGCGGCCAGCGCGATCAGGCTGGAGAACGCATCGGTGCGGTCGGCGCGGCAGGAGGAGACATCGAGCACGCCGGCAAAGGCCGCCTCGTGGTCGTAGATCGGAACGGCGGTGCAGCTGAGCAGCGTGTTGCGCGTGAAGAAGTGCTGGTCGCGATCGATCGTCAGCGGCCGCTGCTCGACGACGCAGGTGCCGATGCCATTGGTTCCCTCATGCTCCTCGCTCCAGAGCGCGCCGGTCCAAAGGCCCCAGGATTGAAATGTTGCATCATCCGCCGGCGTGCCACGGCGGTCGACCGGCACACCGTCGCCATCGGCGAGCAGCACGCAGCAGCCGGCCGCACCGACCGCCTGATAGAGCCGGTCCATGGCGCCTTGTGCGGCGGCGAGCAGCGGCGCGATGCGCTCGCGCGCCTGTCGCAGCTCGAAATCGCTCAGCCGCAGCGGTGCGTTGTGGCCGGAAGGGTCGAGATGATGCAATCGGGAGGAACGGCGCCACGAAGCCACGAGCGCGGACCGAGCCGCCTGGCCTGATGCAATGGCGGCTTCGACACGAGCCGCGTGATGCCGGGGCATTGACCCATCCATCACCGTTTCCTCCGGGAAGCAGTCTAGGGGCGCCTCGCGCAACCCGATTGATCTTCGTCAACCTTTGGCGGCACCGCGCCGGGACAAGGCACGCCGGCCGCGCCGACGTCAAGGTGGCGGTTCGGAGTACGACTTCCGGAACGATGGAGGGAACGGCTTGCGCGCGCTTGTTTCGAATGCTGCGGAAAGCGCTAGTTCTGCGAGATCGTCCGAATTAGATCGTGCGGATTGACATAGTCGAGCTGGAACCGGGCCCGCTCGTCCAGCATGTCGGGGTCGATCTTCTCAGTGCGTAGCAGCGACACGCGCTGCTCGCTGCGGGCACGCTCGCGCTTGAGCTGGGCCAGCTCGCTGGTCAGCGCAACGATCTCCTGGTCGAGCTCCTGGCGGGCATTGAGGCCGTATTTGCCGGTATAGGCGTTGACCCCGAAATAGCCGACGATGGCGACCGCCATCGCATAGAGAGCGAGGCCGGTCAGGACAGATTTGAGGCGGGCGCGGGAGACCATTTTGGCAAGATGGGCCAGCTTGGTTAAGGGAGTGCTAATCTCCCCTGGGCCACCTGTCTCCGTCATGCCAGGGCTGGTCCCGGGCATGACGGAGGCACGAGCCGGCTCAGCCGTGGTGCTTTGCGACGTGCGCGGCGAAGGCGTCGATGTAGGCCTGGAGCACGGGCTTGAGCGACTCCTTGACCAGATTGCCCTCGGCATCAAAGGCATCGCCCACTGCGTTCAGGTAGGTCTCGGGCTGCTGCATGATCGGGCCGGCAATGCCCGGCAGGATGTTCTGGAGCGTCTTGGCGGCGCTGACACCACCGAGCGGGCCCGGCGAGTTGGAGATGATGCCGACCGGCTTGCCGTTGAACGAGCTCTTCCCATAGGGGCGCGAGGCGACGTCGATGGCGTTTTTCAGCACGCCCGGGATGGCGCGATTGTATTCCGGCGTGACGAAGATGACGCCGTCGGACTTCTGCAGCTTCTCGCGGAAGGCCAGCCAGTCGGCGGGCGGTGCGCCCTCGAGGTCCTGGTTGAAGAACGAGATGCCCCCGAGGGTGACGACCTCGAGCTTGAGCGAGCCAGGCGCGAGCTTGGCGAGCGCGTTGGCGATCTTCAGCGAGAAGCTGTCCTTGCGCAGGCTGCCGGCGATCACGACGATGTTGTAGGCCATCAGATTATCCTTGGTTTGTCTTTGAAACCTTGAGGGGGGAAGTGCCGGCGGCACTTAAGCGATCCGCGCCAAAAGATGCAAGTGCATGAACCGATCTGATTTGGAAACGCTAAGTTTCCTGGAAGCAGACGGTCGCCCAAAACAGTCGGGCCGCCAAACGGCGGCCCAATCTTTCGTGCAAATCTGCAATTGATCAGATCGTGGGATTCCACGCCGACGGGATCAGGCGATATTTCGCGCCGTCCTTCTCGACATGGCCGACCGACGGGAACGTGAAGTGGAAGCCGACGACGGTCGCCTTCTCGGCTGCCGCCATGTCCAAGAACTTGTGACGCGTTTCCTGCGCCATCGCAGGATCGTTGTCGAACGCCACATGCCAGTCGGGATTGCGCAGGAAGAACTCCGGAATGTTGGTGACGTCGGACTGGATCAGCACCTTCTTGTCGCCCGAGGCGACCGCGAACGAAGTGTGGCCGGGCGTGTGGCCCGGGGTTGCGATCGAGGTGATGCCTGATACGACCTCCTTGCCCCACTCATACTTCGTCACCTTGGACTCCAGCCCCGCAAAGGTCTTCTTCACGTTGGCGAAGTAGTTCTTCGTCATCTCGTTCGGAGCCTTGGCCGCGTTCTCGTCGCTCTCCCAAAACTCCCAATCCTTCACCGGCACCATGATCTCGGCGTTCGGGAAGGCAAGGCCGCCGTCGGCCAGACGGATGCCATTGGTGTGGTCGGGATGCAGATGCGACAGCAGCACGATGTCGATGCTCTTGGGGTCGATGCCGGCAGCCTGCAGGTTTTGCAGGGTGCGGCCGACCGCGCCCTTGCTGGGCTCCAGATTGGCGACGCCGTTGCCGGTGTCGATCAGCACGAGCTTGGAGCCGGTGTTGATGAGTTGCGGGTTGAATGGGACGGTGACCATGCCCTTCGGCATGTAGGCGGCATCCGAAGCGGCGAGCGCCTCGTACTTCGGGATGTTCGTGACGAACTTGTCGGGCATCGGGAAGCTGCGCGCACCGTCATTGATCGAGGTGCATTCGAAGCTACCGACCTTGTAGCGGTAGAAGCCCGGCGCCTGAGCGCCGGCTTGCGGCACTGCGGCATTTGCGGTGGACGGCCGGAGGCCAGTCGCGGCAGCCGCGCCGATGGCGGCCGCGCCTGCGAGCAGATGACGGCGATTGAAATCGATCATGAAGATGTCCCCTTCTGAGCGCGCGTGGCGGTTTTTCCGCTTTCAACGCGGCGGAATAAAAATCCCGCTTGGCTCAGAAGGCAAGACGTCTTTTGGGTGACCGGCGGCCGCCGATCACGATTATTTATTTGGGTTGATGAGGAATTTTTCGCCGGTGGCGCGTTTGGCGTACACCGCGATATTGGCGGGATCGAGCGTCTCGTGTAGCGACACCACCTTGGTGTAGTGGCTGGCGAAGGTCGTCTTCAATTCACTCACGACACGCTGACGCAGCCGCCCGATGTCGGCAGGTCCGATCTTCTGCAGGAACGGCGTGAGCAGCCAGCCGCCGACGCCCCAGGCCATGCCGAAGCCACGCGGCAGTTCGATCGGACGAATGTCGAGTGCGCCGTAGACATAGACCTGCTTGTGCACGCTGGAGCCGTAGCGGCTGTATTCCTTCGCGGTCTTGTTGATCGCGATCTCCATGCAGTTGAGGATGTCGCCGGCAAGCTTGCCGCCGCCGATGGCGTCGAAGGCTATGGTGGCGCCGGTCTCCACCAGCGCATTGGTGAGATCGTCGAGGAAGCTTGGCACGCTGGAATCGACCACGTATTTCGCGCCGATCTTGTGCAGGATCTCCGCCTGCTCCTTGCTGCGCACGATGTTGACGAGCCCGATGCCGTCCTTGATGCAGATCTTGTTCAGCATCTGGCCGAGATTGGAGGCGGCCGCGGTGTGCACCAGCGCCTTGTGACCTTCGCGCCGCATCGTCTCGGTCATGCCGAGCGCGGTGAGCGGGTTGACGAACCAGGAAGCGCCTTCCGCTGCCGTCGTGCCCTCGGGCAGCGGCTGGCAGTCCCGCGCCTTCAAGGTGCGATACTGCGCGTACATGGCTCCGCCAATCATCGCGACCGTCTTGCCCATCAGCGCTTTCGCGGCGTCCGACGAGCCGGTCTTGATGACGACGCCTGCGCCCTCATTGCCGACAGGCAGCGACTGGTCGATCCGCGCGCCCATCGCGCGCATCGCACCATCAGGTACCTTCGCGGTGATGACAGGCGCATCCTTCGTACCGGAGGCCTTGGCCGTGCTCATGTCGGCAGCGCCGACGAGCAGACCGAGATCGGACGGGTTGATCGGCGCCGCCTCGATGCGGACGACGACCTCGTCATCCGCAGGCTCGGGGGTCGGCACGTCCAGAAGCGAGATTTCCAGCTCACCGCTGTTCTTGATCAGCGAACGCAGTTGCAGTCCGGTCTTGCCGTCGGTCATGTCGATCCTCCCCTGTCCTCGTTGTTCGCGCCTTCGCGCGGTGACGCTGGCTTATGCCAGCGCCTTCAGTGCCGCCTTGCCGCCGTACAGCGCCTGCTTGCCGAGTTGCTGCTCGATGCGAAGGAGCTGGTTGTATTTGGCGGTGCGATCGGAACGTGCAAGGGAGCCGGTCTTGATCTGACCGCAATTGGTGGCGACCGCGAGGTCGGCGATGGTGGAATCCTCGGTCTCGCCGGAGCGGTGCGACATGACCGAAGTGTAGCCGGCCTTGTGGGCCATCTCGACGGCGGCGAGCGTCTCGGTCAGCGTGCCGATCTGGTTGACCTTGATCAGGATCGAGTTGGCACGGCCGGCCTTGATGCCTTCGGCGAGGCGCTTGACGTTGGTGACGAAGAGATCGTCGCCGACGAGCTGGCACTTCTTGCCGACGAGGTCGGTGAGCTCCTTCCAGCCGTCCATGTCGTCTTCCGACATGCCGTCCTCGATGGTGACGATCGGGTAGCGGCCGACGAGGTCGGCGAGATACTTGGCCTGCTCGGAGACCGAACGGGTCTTGCCCTCGCCTTCATAGACGTATTTGCCGTTCTTGAAGAACTCGGTCGAGGCGCAATCGAGGCCGAGCACGATGTCGCCGCCCGCCTTGAAACCGGCCTTGCCGATCGCGTTCATGACGAACTCCAGCGCTGCGTCCGCGGACGGCAGGTTCGGCGCAAAGCCGCCCTCGTCGCCGACATTGGTGTTGTGGCCAGCCTTCTTCAGCTCGGACTTCAGCGTGTGGAACACCTCCGCGCCGTAGCGCAGGCCCTCGGCGAAGGAAGACGCGCCGACGGGCAGGATCATGAACTCCTGGAAGTCGATCGGGTTGTCGGCATGCACGCCGCCATTGATGATGTTCATCATCGGCACCGGCAGGAGCCGCGCCGAGGTGCCGCCGACATAACGGTAGAGCGGCATGTCGAGCGAGTTCGCGGCCGCCTTGGCGCAGGCGAGCGACACGCCGAGAATGGCGTTGGCGCCAAGCCGGCTCTTGTTCGGCGTGCCGTCGAGGTCGATCATGATCTGGTCGATCTGGGCCTGCTGCTCGACATCGAGACCGCTCAGGGCCTCAAAGATCTCGCCGTTGACGGCGCCGACCGCCTTGGTGACGCCCTTGCCGAGATAGCGGGCCTTGTCGCCGTCACGCAGCTCGACCGCCTCATGGGCGCCGGTGGAGGCGCCCGACGGCACGGCAGCGCGGCCGAGCGCGCCATCCTCCAGCACGACGTCGACCTCGACGGTGGGATTGCCGCGGCTATCGAGGATTTCGCGTCCGATGATGTCGATGATGGCGGTCATGAGGGCCTCTTTTCGGGGAACAAAGGGGGCAGTTCGCGGCTGCTTCTACCGCAATGCATCGAAGCGGAAAAGGCCGGGTGACGGCCACCGAATGATTGGCTATGAGGGCCCCATGTCGAAAAAGCCCAGCAAATCGAAAACCTCACCCAGCCTGCAGCTCGGCCGTGCCGTGGAATGGCCTGATGCGCCCGAGAAGGCCAAGCTCGACCGCGTCCCCAATCCGCAAGCCGGGACCGATTATCTGGTCCGTTTCACCGTACCGGAATTCACCTCGCTCTGCCCGGTCACGGGACAGCCCGATTTCGCCCACCTGATGATCGACTACGCGCCCGGCCAGTGGCTGCTGGAGTCGAAATCGCTGAAACTCTACATCGCGAGCTTCCGCAATCACGGCGCCTTCCACGAGGATTGCACCGTGATGATCGGCAAGCGCATCGCCAGCGAGATCAGGCCGAAATGGCTGCGCATTGGCGGTTATTGGTATCCGCGCGGCGGCATTCCGATCGACGTGTTCTGGCAGACCGGACGCGTGCCGAAAGGCCTTTGGGTGCCCGAGCAAGGCGTCGCGCCGTATCGCGGCCGCGGCTAGTCGGAGGTCCATGACGATGGCATCCGGCGCGAAAGAGTCACGTCGGAGCGGCTACGGCACGACCAACACCGGAATGCTTCCGTTCACGAGGACCTCGGACGTTTGACTTCCCAAAAACAGCTTCCTGAGGCCCCGACGTCCATGAGAGGCCATGACGATCAAATCGCAGCCTCTGGATTTTGCCGTTTCGACAATCGCCGTGGCCGGGTGCGAATTCGGAACGTGCAAGAGCTCGACCGAGACCCCGCCCCGCTCTGCCATGGCTCGCGCTTGATCGAGCACTTGGCCGGCGCGCTCCCTGCAGGCCGCGTCAAATCGATCAATCTCGCCTTGCGACGGAATCCATCCCGAGTCGTGTCCGCCGCCATAATCGATTGGCAGCGGTTCAGTCACGGTGACGATCGTCGCTTTGGCCTTCAAGGCTTTTGCCAGGGCCATTCCATGCTCGACGCCTTTTGTTGCGACGTCCGAACCATCGGTGCTCAAGAGAAGATTGGCGTACATTCGGTGGCTCCTTGTTGCTTGCCCCCGCATGCCCATCGCAAATGATGCCCCGCGACTATGATCCGATCTTCGCCTCCGGTCTAATCGCTTTTGTCTTGATCTCGACGGCGGCCTAAGCCACTTCACGCACCCTGGTGATGAAGCTGTCCACCTCGCCCGTGAGCGAGGTCGACTGGCTCGACAGATCGGCGGCGGCCTTCAGCACGCCGGTGGCGGCGCGACCGGTCTCGTCAGCCGCCGACGAGACGGTTGCGATGTTGCGGGTCACGGTCGAGGTCGCTTCGGCGGTATGCTGTACGGTGTTGGCGATCTCAGCGGTGGCCTTGTTCTGCTCTTCGATCGCCGCGGCGATGACGCGGTTGATGCTCGAGACTTCCTCGATGGTCTTGACGATGCCGTCGATGGCGGAGACCGCCTTCTGCGTCGCGCCCTGAATCTCAGTGATCTGCGCGCTGATCTCCTCGGTCGCCTTCGCCGTCTGCGAGGCCAGGTTCTTCACCTCGCTTGCGACGACAGCAAAGCCGCGACCGGATTCGCCGGCGCGCGCGGCTTCGATGGTTGCGTTAAGGGCCAGGAGATTGGTCTGGCCGGCAATCGAGGTGATGAGGCCGATGACCTCACCGATCCGGTCGGCGCCATCAGCCAGCGCACGCATGGTGCTGTCGGTCTCCCTGACGGTGACGACTGCATGCTCGGTGGCACGGCTCGCCTGCTCGACCTGGCGATTGATCTCGCGGATCGAGGCATTGAGCTCCTCGGCCGCGGCCGCGACGGTCTGCACGCCGCCGCCAACCTGGTCGGCCAGCGTCGAGGCCGAACCGGCCTGGGCCTGGGCTTCCGCCGCCGTACCCGACATCGAGCGCGCCGTGGTCTCCAGCTCGCCTGAGGCGTTCGACAGCGTCTGCACCATCTGGCCGATCCGGCTTTCGAACTGCCGCACGAGCCCCGTGAGCTCGCTCGCGCGCTTCTCCTTCTCGGCCCGCTCCGCGGCCTGATCGCCGGAGAGACGCTCCGCCTTGATCATGGCGTCCTTGAACACCTGCAGCGCTGCCGCCATACGGCCGATCTCGTCGTTGCGGTCGAGGCCCGGGACGTCGCTGGCGAAATCATGATCGGCAAAACGCGTCATGACGCCGGTGATCGCCGTCAGCGGCCGGGTGACGCGGTTGCGCATCAGCAGCAGCCCGCCGATCATCAGCGCCAGCGAGGCCGGCATCAGAAGGCCGAACAGGATCAGGCTGAAGCGGGCGCGCGAGGCGCCCTCCTCGGCCCGCGCGATCATGTTGGCGAGCGCGGTCTGCGTGACGATGACGACATTGTTGGCGCCGACAAGCTGGCGATCGCGGAAGTCGATGCCGACGACGCCGGCGGGCTCACCCGCGAGCAGCCTGGTCGCAATGGCATTGCGCTCGTCGCTGAGCGCGCCGGAGATTTCCGGCTCGGCGGTCCGGATCGCCTGCAACAACTCGGGCGAAGCCACGTTCAGACCGAGGTCACGCACCACCAGCCAGGACTGCTGGATGCGGCCGCGCAGATCGGCGAAGGCAACGCCGTCGGCCGCAGTCCACGTCTTGTTGGCGAGGATCGAGGAGAACTGCACGAGGATGGTCTGGCCGACATTGGCGCGGGCCTGCCAGGAGGCCTGCTTGGCGATCAGCAGGCGATCGACCACGGGATCGATCAGCGCCATTGCATTGTCGACATGGGCGGTGACGTCGCCGATCGCATCCATGAAGGCGTCGCTGATCTTGGCCCAGGCCGGCGTCAGGCTGGCTTCACGTGCGCCCTTCTCCTGCTTCAATGCCGTGATCGCGCGCGGGCGCAGCTCTTCGAGCTGGGTCCAGATGGTGCGGAGCTTGTCGAGCCTCTCGGTAAGACCGGGCGCATCGACGGCGGCGAGGCTCTGCAAGGCCTGCGCGTAATTCTTCTGCACCGTGGCGCGCTGCTCGGCGAGGCTGCTCATGACGCTGTCGGGCGCTGAAGCGGCCGAGGACAGATAGCTCAGCGTATCGCCGCGCTCCAAGCGAAAGATCACCAGCGTGTTGGTCAGGTCGCGGCTGGCAATCGTCAGCGAGACGATGCGGTTGCTGTCGACATAGCGTGTCACCGCGAGCTTCAGGGCGTAGGCGCAGATGACGACAAGGATGAGACCGAGAGATCCAACCACCGCCCCGAGAATGCGGGCGACCGAACGCTGTTTTTGCATCGACTGATCCAACAGATGTTGCCGCCGGCTGGCGGTTTGGGCGGCAGTCTATGGAGCGAAGAGTGAGATTTGGTTTAAGATTGAAAGGATTGAGCCACCGTCCGCTTCCGGGAAAATACGGAGATTGGTCGCGACATACTGTCCTCAGGCTCGCGCGTCGGACGGTGCCCGGGGCCTTAGGAGTGCGGCGCAGGCGAGGCCCAGCAGCACCATGAGCACGGCGCTCGCGGCCAGGGTTGGCGCCTTGCCGGTATGCGCCAGCCCGAACCCGTAGGCCAGCGGACCCACGGTCTGGCCCATGAAGAAAAAGAACGAATGCAGCGACATCGCTGTCGCCCGCGCCTCGACCGACAGCTCGCTGGCGAACACCTGCAGGCAGCCATGGATCATGTAAAAGCCCCAGCCCATCAGCAGCATGATGGCGAACTGGACCTTCCAGCCAGGGCCAAGGGCGAGCGCTGCGAGCTGGAGCGCGACGAGGCTCGCGCCTGCGATCATCATCCCCTTGACGCCCAGTCGCGGCAGGAAGCGCGAGACCGTGAATGTGTAGAACAGCCCGCCGACGGCGAAGCCCGCGATGACGATGCCCGCAATCGACAGCGAGGTCTCGCCGAGATCGAACAGCAGCGCGGCGATGAAGGGAAACAGGCCGAAAACGCAGCAGCCCTCGACGAACACGGCAGAATAGCAATAGCGCGCGTTCGGATTGGCGAGGATGGTGCGATAGCCCTGCCGCAACGTCTTCAGATCGCTCTTCGGCGGTGCCGTGAGGGCGGCGCCGCGAAAGCCCGCCGCGACCGCAACAGCCGCGATCAGCCCGAGCGCACCGATGATCACCAGCACGCCACGCCAGCCGACGAGATCGCCGATGATGCCCGAGGCGGTCGCACCTAACAGGTTGCCCGTCATCGAACCCGCCAGCGTGCGTCCGATCGCCACCTGCCGCTTCGTCGGCGCGACCAGGTCAGCGGTCAGGCCAAGCGCGACCGGGAATACGCCACCCGAGGCGATGCCGGCGAGCATGCGGCTTGCGAACAGGCCCGCGAATGAGGTCGAGAGCGCGCCCAGAATGCAGGCTGCGCCCAGCATCGCCAGGCACAACGTCATCAGCCGTGCCTTGCCGAACAGATCGGCTGCCGCACCGACGATCGGCTGGATCAGCGCGTAGATCAGCGCATAGCCGGCCGCGATGCTCGCCGCCGTCGTGATGCTGATCGAAAATTCTTCCGCAATATGCGGCAGCACCGGATCAAGTGCCCGTGTCGACAACGCGGCAGAGAAGCTGGCGAGCGCGATAATGTTGATCGCAGGCGGAAACTTCAGGTCGGACGACGGCCTGGCGAGTGGCTCGTGCATCAATGCGCGTGACTCTTGGCCACCGCGTCGAATGCCATCAGGGTACGAAGAAGCCCTTCGAACTGATGCAGTGGCACCATGTTGGGCCCGTCCGAGGGCGCGCGATCCGGATCGGGATGCGTCTCGATAAACAGACCGGCGACGCCGACCGCGACGGCCGCGCGCGCCAGCACCGGAACGAACTCGCGCTCGCCGCCGGAGGAAGCTCCCTTCCCGCCCGGCTGCTGCACCGAATGGGTGGCGTCGAAGATCACGGGCGCGCCGGTGGTGCGCGCCATGATCGGCAGCGAACGCATGTCCGAGACCAGCGTGTTGTAACCGAAGGAGGCGCCACGTTCGGTGACGAGCACGTTGGGATTGCCGGCGCTGGTAATCTTGGCAACGACATTCGCCATGTCCCAGGGCGCTAGGAACTGCCCCTTCTTGACGTTGACGACCTTGCCGGTTGCGGCTGCGGCCAGCAGCAGATCGGTCTGCCGGCACAGGAAGGCCGGGATCTGCAGGACGTCGACGGCCTGCGCCACCTCGGCGCATTGCGCGGCATCGTGCACGTCGGTCAGCACCGGCAAGCCGAGCGAGGAACGGATCTCGGCGAAGATCGGCAGCGATTGCGCCAGGCCAAGGCCGCGCGCGGCGGACGCGCTGGTGCGGTTGGCCTTGTCGAAGGATGTCTTGTAGACGAGGCCGATCTTGAGCCGCGTGGCGATCTCCTTCAGCGCGGAGGCCACCTCCAGCGCGTGCTCACGGCTTTCGAGCTGGCACGGCCCGGCAATGATCGAGATCGGCAGATCATTGCCGAATTTGACCGACCCGACGGTGACGACCGGCGCTGCAGATTGACTGGTGCTCAAGACACAAAATCCCTGTTTCGGCGCGACCATAGCGGCCGAATGGGTGGGATCAACCCCATTCGGTCCTAACCTTCGAATATCAGGGTTGCGCCGCAGCCCCCTGTCCGGAACGACAGCTACTTGACCGACGAGAACGCCGTTGGAGCCAGAATCTGGCTGACGATGTTGGCAACGATCTGGCCGTCTGCCTCCGTCTTGGCGCGCGCTTCCAGCCATTCCGGATCGGCCGCAAACGCACCCCATTTCTTCTCGCGTTCGGCGAGCGACTCCCAGGCCAGGAAATAGGTCAGCTCCTGGTTGGACTCGCCGATCAGCGTGGTGAAGAACCCGGCCTGGCGGATGCCATGCTTCTCCCAGATCTTCAGCGTGATCGTGTCAAAGCGCTTCAGCAGCGCCGGCAGGCGGCCCGGCACGCAGCGATACTGGCGCATTTCGTAGATCATTCTCGTCTCCTCCCTGAACAGGTCGAGCGGTTATAGCGATCGGCCACGAAGCTGTCTTGAGCCCTGCCCGGCCACCCTCCGCGGCGTTTCGCGCATGGCTGGACAGGACCCGGCAACGCGCCGCGCCCTGTTCCCGCAATGCTGCCGCAATGATCGGGCCGCTAGAATGGCTCAGTCTCAGTTGGGGCCTGTTACATGCGGATCTTGCTTGTCGAGGATGAAGTCGAGATGGCTGGCGCCCTTTCGTCGGCGCTGAAGCGCTACGACATGGTGGTGGATCACGCCCCCACGCTTGCGGACGCGGAAGAAGCAATCTCCGCCGACGTTCATGCCGCCGTCCTGCTCGACCGCCAGCTTCCCGACGGCGACGGCCTCACGCTGATTCCGAAGCTGCGGGCGCGTGCCGACGGCGTGCCGATCATCGTCCTGACCGCTCGCGGCGAACTCGCCGACCGCATCGCCGGGCTCGACAGCGGCGCCGACGACTATCTCGCCAAGCCGTTCGCGGTCGAGGAACTGCTGGCGCGCTTGCGCGCGGTGCTGCGGCGGCACGCGGGCCTGTCGCCGGACGTCATCCGCGCCGGCCGTATCGTCTTCGACATCGGTCATCGCGAGGCCAGCATCGACGGCCAGCCGTTCGAGCTGCCGCGTCGCGAGCTGCTGGTGCTCGAAGCCCTGATCCGCCGGATCGGCCGCACGGTGCTGCGCTCGGCACTCGAGGAGGCCGTCTACACTTTCGACGACGAGATTCAATCCAACGCGCTGGACACGCATGTCTCGCGGCTGCGTCGCAAGCTTGCCGAAGCCGATGCCGGCGTCGAGATCCATGGTATTCGCGGCGTCGGCTATCTCCTGAAGAAGCTGACATGAGCGAGCACGACGATTCCTATTGCCTGCGCTCGCGATTGAGCTGGCGCCTGCTCGCGCTTCAGGCCGCCTTGCTGCTGGCACTGGTCGGCGTGGTCGTCGGCGCACTCTGCGCCTCAGGCTTCGTGCTGGCGGAGCGCGACGAGGACCGCGTCATCGATGTCGTGCAGCGCGCGCTTGCACGCGACGCAGGCGGCGGCCTGACCCTGCGGTCGACGCGCGATCTGACACAGTTGCGCGCCGAGACACCGGACCTCTGGTTCCTGGTCCGCGACCGGCAAGGACATTCGCTGACCGAAGGCGCTGTGCCGGCGGAATTCGCGGCCATCGGCAACGGGCTCGACCAGATCAGCCAGGCGCGCCTCGGCTGGCAGATGTTCGAGGACGATCCGCGCAAGCCGGCAGCGCGGCTCAAGCGCGTTAACACCGATGCCGGCAATGTGCAGATCATCACGGCGACGCAAGGACGGCTGACCGGTGCCAAGGCGCTGTTGATGACCTCGCTGGCGTTTCTCGGCATCGCCCTGCCCGGCCTGCTGGTGATGGGTACGGCGACCTTCATCGCGACGCCGATGATCGTGCAGCGCGCCTTCCGGGGGTTAGATGCGACCGCGGACCAGGCGCGTCGCATCGACATTCATCAGCGGGGGGCGCGCCTGTCAGTGGAGCGGATTCCACTGGAAGTCGTGCCGCTGGTCACCGCGGTCAACGACGCGCTGGCGCGGCTCGACCAGGGCTATATCAGGCACAAGCGTTTCGTCGCAGATGCCGCGCACGAGCTGCGCACGCCGATCGCGATCCTGAACACGCGGCTGGAATCGTTGCCCTCCGGTCCAGACAAGACCCGGCTGCTGGAGGATGCGGCGCGGCTGGCGACGCTCGCCGAGCAATTGCTCGACATCCAGCGGCTCGACCGCTGCGGCCATCCGTTCACACGCGTCGACCTCGTCGCGATAGCGCAAAGCGCGGCTGCCGAGCTCGCGCCGCTGGCCATTGCCGCCGGCTACGAGCTTGCGCTCGATGCGCCCGCGACCCCGGTCGAGACGATCGGTGACGCAGCCGCGCTGGAGCGGGCGCTGACCAATCTCGTACAGAATGCGATCCAGCACGGCCCGCGCCGCGGCACGATCGGCATTCACGTGAGCAGGCCTGCCTGCATCGAGGTCACCGACGAAGGCGCCGGCATTCCACAAGACCAACGCGAGCAGATCTTCGAGCCGTTCTATCGGCTCACGCCGCTCGATCGCGGCGCTGGCCTTGGCCTCAACATGGTGCGCGAGATCGTGCTGCTGCATGGCGGCCAGGTCGCGGTCACTGACGGCGCGGATGGCGGCACCTGCTTCAGAATGACGCTGCCACCACATCGGCAAAGTTGAACCAATCCGCTTTCGCTGCTCACAGCGCAATGCTGTCGCAATGCACTCCGCCGACAGTGTCTCCGCCTCACCTCTGAACTTCGAGGTGCCAACGAAATGCCGGAGTGCGCATGCCCAACGATTTCCTCTCCTTCTTCCTGTCCTGGATGTCCTCGCCGCGCCAGGTCGGCGCCATCGCGCCATCGGGCGCGGCGCTCGCCGATCTCATCACGCGCGAGATCACCGAGAAGACCGGCCCGATCCTCGAACTCGGGCCCGGCACCGGCGCATTCACCTACAAGCTCCTGAAGCGCGGCGTCAGGCAGCAGGATCTCACGCTGATCGAATACGGCTCGGATTTCATGAAGCTCCTGCAGATGCGCTTTCCCGTCGCGCGCGTGCTGTGGATGGATGCGGCGCGACTGGCGACGGAGCGCCTCTATGACGGCGCACCCGTCGGCGCGGTCGTGAGCGGGCTGCCGCTGCTCAACATGTCGACGCGCAAGGTCATCTCGATCGTGAGCGGCGCGTTCAGCTATGTCCGCCCCGGCGGCGCGTTTTACCAGTTCACCTATGGCATGAGCTGCCCGATCCCGCGGCCGGTGCTCGACCGCCTCGGCCTGCGCGCAACGCTGGTGGACCGGGCCTTCCTCAACATGCCGCCGGCCGCCGTCTACAAGCTGACGCGCCGGCCGCAGATGACGCTGGTCGCGGGATCGCCGGCGCAATCCGCACGTCTCGCACTCGAACCCACGCTTTGAGAGCGCGCCCGCACCGTCGCGTAACGAGCCGGTTACACCAACCGGCTCTGCTTCGCGGCCGCCTCGATGAACGAAGCGAACAGCGGGTGCGGCTCGAACGGCCGCGACTTCAGCTCGGGGTGGAACTGGACGCCGATGAACCAGGGGTGATCCTCGTATTCGACGATTTCAGGCAGCACGCCGTCGGGCGAGAGGCCGGAGAATTTCAAGCCGTGCTGCTCGAGGCGGTCCTTGTAGGCGGTGTTGACCTCGTAGCGATGGCGGTGGCGCTCGGAAATCTCGGTCGCGCCGCCATAGACCTGCGAGACACGGCTGCCGCGGCTCAGCGCGGCGGGATAGGCGCCCAGGCGCATCGTGCCGCCGAGATCGCCGGCCTGCGAGCGCTTCTCGAGTTCGTTGCCGCGCAGCCATTCCGTCATCAGGCCGACCAAGGGTTCCTTGGTCGGACCGAACTCGGTGGAGTTAGCGTCCTCGATGCCGACGAGATTTCGCGCCGCCTCGATGACGGCCATCTGCATGCCGAAGCAGATGCCGAAATACGGCACGTCACGCTCGCGCGCGAACTGCGCCGCCTTGATCTTGCCTTCGGCACCGCGCTGGCCGAAGCCGCCGGGCACCAGAATGCCGTTGACGTGCTCGAGGAACGGCGCCGGATCTTCCTTCTCGAAGATCTCGCTCTCGATCCAGTCAAGATTGACCTTCACCTTGTTGGCGATGCCGCCATGCGAGAGCGCCTCGATCAGCGACTTGTACGCATCCTTCATGCCGGTGTACTTGCCGACGATGGCGATTGTGACATTGCCTTCGGGGTTGCGGACGCGCTCGTTGATCTTCTGCCAGCTCTGCAGCACCGGCGGAATCCGCGAGCCGATGCCGAAGGCGGCGAGCACTTCGTCATCGAGGCCGGCGTTGTGGTAGGCCTCAGGGACGGCGTAGATGTTGTCGACGTCGCGCGCCTCGATCACGGCGCTTTCGCGCACGTTGCAGAACAGGCCGAGCTTGCGCCGCTCCTCCTTCGGGATCTCGCGATCGGTACGGCACAGCAGGATGTCCGGCTGGATGCCGATCGAGCGCAGCTCCTTCACCGAATGCTGCGTCGGCTTGGTCTTCAATTCGCCGGCGCTCGGGATGTAGGGCAGCAGCGTCAGATGGATGTAGACGGCGTGATCGCGCGGCAGCTCGTTCTTGAGCTGGCGGATCGCTTCGAAGAACGGCAGGCCCTCGATGTCGCCGACAGTGCCGCCGATCTCGACCAGCACGAAGTCGTAATCGTCATTGCCCGACAGCACGAACTCCTTGATGGCGTTCGTGACGTGCGGCACCACCTGAATGGTCGCGCCGAGGTAATCGCCGCGGCGTTCCTTCGAGATGATGTCCTGGTAGATGCGCCCCGTCGTGATGTTGTCTTGCTTGGTCGCAGGCCGTCCGGTGAAGCGCTCGTAGTGACCGAGATCGAGATCGGTCTCCGCGCCGTCATCGGTCACGAACACTTCGCCGTGCTGATACGGCGACATCGTTCCGGGATCGAGGTTGAGATAGGGGTCGAGCTTGCGGAGGCGGACCTTGTAGCCCCGGGCCTGCAGCAGGGCACCGAGTGCCGCTGAAGCCAGACCCTTGCCGAGCGAAGAAACCACGCCGCCGGTGATGAATATGTACCGCGCCATGGGACCTAACCTCTAATCCCTCGAATCCGATTCGCCAAAGCGATTCGTATTCAGCCCCAAAGAATCTGCGGGCCTGTGGGTGAGCCAAAACTAAGAATGGTGACAGAGCCTTGATGGGGATCTTTGAAGCAGGACGGTAGCCATCGTCCTGCATGGCCCCCCTGCTTTATTGTGAGCGAGGCACCTGCGGGCCGCTCGGTGCCGCCGGAGCCTGCTGCTGCTCGTCCGCCTTCTTCAGCGTGTCCAGAATACCGCCCGAGGTCGGCGCGGTGATCGGGTTGGCGCCGCCCGGCTGGGTCTGCGACGCGGGCTGGCCGATGATCGAGGTCGGCGCGCGGTTGTAACCGGCATACCAGGACAGGAACAGGCTGGTGAGGAAGAAGCCCGCCGCGAGGACCGCGGTGGTTCGCGACAGTAGATTCGCGGTGCCGCGGCTCGACATGAAGCCCGCGCCGCCGCCCATGCCGAGGCCGCCGCCTTCCGACTTCTGGAGCAGCACGGCGCCGATCATGACGGCGACGATCATGAGGTGGATGACGATGACAACGGTCTGCATGCTATCCTTCCGTCACAAGCGGGCGGCGCCTGACGGCGGCCGATCGCGCTTCGCGGGTTTTCCTGAAGTTGCGCGGTGTTACACGATCGGAAGGGGCATTGCCACCCCCGATCGCCCCCGGATCAAAGCTTTGGCTTAGCTAGGGGCAGCCTTTCGCGATCGCAAGGAAATCGGCCGCTTTCAGGCTGGCGCCGCCAACCAGCGCGCCATTGACGTTTTTGACCGCCATCAGCTCGGCTGCGTTCGACGGCTTCACCGAGCCGCCGTAGAGGATCCGCATCTTCGCCCCCTCGTCCTTGAACCTGGAGGTCAGGAACTCCCGGATAAAGCCATGAATTTGCTCGACATCCTTGGCCGTGGGGGTGAGGCCCGTGCCGATCGCCCAGACCGGCTCATAGGCCACGACCAGATTGGCGGCCGTGGAGCCATCCGGCAGCGAGCCGTCGAGCTGGCCACGGACGATATCCAGGGTCTGGCCAGCGTCGCGCTGGGCCTGCGTCTCGCCAATGCAGACGATCGCGACCGCCCCGGCTCGCCAGGCGGCTTCCGCCTTCTGCCTGACAAGGGCATCGCCCTCGCCATGGTCGGCGCGACGCTCGGAATGGCCAACGATGATGGCGCTTGCGCCTGCGTCAGTCAGCATTTCAGCCGCAATATCGCCGGTATGGGCGCCGGAGGCCTTGGGATGGCAGTCCTGGGCCCCGACGGCGACGGTCTTGCCACGCGCTTTCTCGGCAAAGCCCGCGATCAGGGTCGCCGGCGGGCAGACCAGCAGATCGGCCTTGCCTGATACCTCTGCCGCGCCATTGAGCATGGCGTCGAATTCGGCGGCCTGGGCTTTCAGGCCATTCATTTTCCAGTTGCCGGCGATCAGGGGGCGGATGGTCATGTCATTTTCCAGCAGAATGAGGTCTTGTCCATGCGCTAGCAGAGCTATCGCGGCAGTTCCAGATTCTTGTTTTGACGCGTTTTCTCGACGCGAACCGGGGGACCGCTTCGCTGGAAAACGCTTTCGGCCCCTTAACCGCAGCTTCGCGAAGCGGTCTGACCTGAGGTTGCGGGGCGAAAGCCACCACTTTATGATGGCATATCAATTTGGTGACGCGCTTTTGCGGAATCTGCATTAAGACGCGCTCCCGTTCCCCTCCTTATCAAACAAGTTGGACCAAATGCTTCGAGGAATGCGCAAGGCCTCATCAAACTGGGTCGGCAAGACCATCATGGCCGTCGTGATGGGCGTGTTGATCATCAGCTTCGGCATTTGGGGCATCGCCGACATCTTCCGGGGCTTCGGGCAGTCCACGCTGGCCAAGGTCGGCCACACCGAGATTTCGCTGAACGAGTTCCGCCAGATCTACACCGACCGCCTCCAGCAGATCGGCCGCCAGTTTGGCCGGCCCCTCACGCCGGACCAGGCGCGCGCGTTCGGCCTTGACCGCCAGGTGCTCCAGCAGACGATTGCCGAAGCTGCCCTCGACGAGAACGCGCGTCAGCTCGGGCTCGGCCAGTCCGACGAGCAGATCCGCCAGATCATCATGAACGACCCGAACTTCAAAGGCGTCGACGGTAAGTTCGATGCGAACCGCTTCCAGGGGCTGATCCGCAATTTCGGCTACACTGAGCAGCGCTACGTGGCCGAGCAGCGCAAGGTGGCGCTGCGCCGGCAGATCACCGGCACGATCGGCGCCGGCCTCGAACCGCCGAAGACCATGTTCGACGTGGCGACGCGCTTCCAGAACGAGCAGCGCTCGATCGAGTTCGTCAGGCTCGATACGGCGCAGGCCGGCACCATAGATCCCCCCTCGCCCGAGGCGCTCGCCGCCTATTTCGAGGATCACAAGGTCCAGTTCCGCGCACCCGAATTCCGCAAGATCGTCTTCGCCGTGATCTCGCCGGAGGACATCGCCAAGTGGAGCGACGTCTCCGACGACGACGCGAAGAAACTGTTCGATCAGCGCAAGAACCAACTCTCCACACCGGAGAAGCGCCAGATCAAGCAGATTGTGTTTCCGAACGCCGCCGAGGCGCAGGCCGCGCGCGAGCGTCTGGTCGGCGGGCTGTCCTTTGAAGATCTCGGCAAAGAGCGCGGTTTGACTGCCTCCGACGTCGATCTCGGGCTGGTGACGAAATCCTCGCTCGAACCAGCCGTCGGCAATGTCGCCTTCGCGCTTCCCGTTGGCGAAATCAGCCAGCCGATCCAGGGCCCGATTGGCGTTTCGATCGTCAAGGTCGACAAGATCGAGCCCGGCGCCGAGGCCGACTACGCCAAGTTTGCCGCCGACGTGAAGCGATCGATCGCGACCGAGCGCGCGCGCACCAAGGTCGGCGAGCTCCGTGACAAGATGGAGGACGAACGCGGTGCCGGCACCAGCGTCGCCGATGCCGCACAGAAGCTCGGGCTCACGGCCGTGACCATCGATGCCGTCGACCGCTCCGGCCGCGCGCCGAACGGGCAGACCGTTACCAACATTCCGCAGGGTCTCGACGTGGTGTCGCAGGCCTTCAACAGCGATGTCGGCGTCGACAACGACCCAATCTCGTTCAAGGGCGGCTATGTCTGGTACGACGTGCTCGCCATCACGCCGTCGCGCGACCGCAATCTCGATGAGGTCCGCGACCAGGTCGAGGCGCGCTGGCGCCAGGAGCAGATCGCCACCAAGCTGAAGGCGAAGGCGACCGAACTGGTGCAAAAGCTCGAACAGGGCGGCAAGCTCGCTGACGAGGCCGCTGCGATCAATGCCAAGGTCGAGACCGCCAGCGGCTTCAAGCGCGACGACTCCCCGGCCGGCGTGCCCGCCAACATCGTTGCGGCCGCCTTCCGCGCCGCCAAGGACGGTGTCGGCCAGGCGCCGGTGACCGGCGGCACCGAAGTCATCGTCTTCCGCGTCACCGACATCGTCGATCCCGCGGTCGACACCGCCTCCGACGCCGTCAAGAAGCTGAAGGAGAGCGTCGACAAGTCGCTGACCGACGAGCAGGTCGCCTCCTACGTCAACAAGCTTGAAACCGACATCGGGACCACCATTAATCAGGCCGCCTTCGCGCAAGTGACCGGCGCGAACCAGTGAGTTGAAAGCACGCGATGGACGACCTGAAATCGATCATTGGAAAAGTTGCGACCGGTGCCAGCCTGTCGCGTGAGGAAGCCGCATCCGCCTTCGATGCCGTGATGTCCGGCGAGGCCACCCCCTCGCAGATGGGCGGCCTCTTGATGGCGCTGCGTGTGCGCGGCGAGACGGTGGAGGAAATCACCGGCGCGGTCACGGCGATGCGCTCGAAGATGCTCACGGTCGATGCGCCCGCGGACGCCGTCGATATCGTCGGCACCGGCGGCGACGGCTCCGGCTCGGTCAATGTCTCGACCTGTGCCTCGTTCATCGTCTCCGGCACCGGTCTGCCCGTCGCCAAGCACGGCAACCGCGCGCTCTCGTCGCGCTCGGGCGCTGCGGACGTGCTGGCCTCGCTCGGCGTGAAGATCGATCTCAAGCCCGAGCAGGTCGGCCGCTGCGTGCGCGAATGCGGCATCGGCTTCATGTTCGCACCGGCCCATCATCCGGCCATGAAGAACGTCGGCCCGACCCGGGTCGAGCTCGCCACCCGCACGATCTTCAACCTGCTTGGGCCCCTGTCCAACCCGGCCGGCGTGAAGCGGCAGATGGTAGGCGTATTCTCCAGGCAATGGGTGCAGCCGCTGGCGCAGGTGCTGAAGAATCTCGGCTCCGAATCCGCCTGGGTGGTGCACGGCTCCGATGGCCTTGACGAGATCACCCTCACCGGCCCGACCTTCGTCTCGGCGCTCCACAATGGCGAGATCCGGAATTTCGAGGTAACGCCCGAGGACGTCGGCCTGCCGCGATGCGATCCCGGCGCACTCAAGGGCGGTGATGCCGACGCTAATGCGATGGCGCTGCAAAGCGTCCTCGACGGCAAGCCGAGCCCCTATCGCGACGTCGCGCTGATCAACGCCGCCGCGGCGCTCGTCGTCGCCGGCCGCGCCAAGGACCTGAGGGAAGGCGTCGCGATCGGCGCAAAATCGCTCGATAGCGGCGCTGCGAACGCGCGACTGAAACATCTGATCGCGGTCTCGAACAGCTGAGCCTGTCATGTCCGATATCCTGACCAAGATCGAGGCCTACAAGCGCGAGGAGATCGCGGCGGCCAAGCGCGCGCAGCCGCTCTCGGCGGTCGAGGCACAAGCCAGCGCGCAGGACGCGCCGCGCGGCTTCGTGCGCGCGATCAGGGCCAAGCACGCCAATGGCGATTATGCGCTGATCGCCGAGGTGAAGAAGGCCTCGCCCTCCAAGGGTCTGATCCGCCCCGATTTCGATCCGCCCCTGCTTGCCAAGGCCTATGAGGCGGGCGGCGCGGCCTGCCTGTCCGTGCTGACCGACACGCCCTCGTTCCAGGGCCATCTCGACTTCATGGTTGCGGCACGCGCGGCGACCTCGTTGCCTGTGCTGCGCAAGGATTTTCTGTTCGACACCTATCAGGTGGTCGAGGCGCGCGCGCACGGCGCCGACTGCATCCTCATCATCATGGCGGCGCTCGATGATGCGACCGCCAAGGATCTCGAAGACGCCGCGATCGCCTACGGCATGGATGTGCTGATCGAGATCCACGACCGTGCCGAGCTCGATCGGGCGCTGAAGCTGCGTTCACCGATGATCGGGATCAATAACCGGAATCTGCGCACCTTCGAGACGACGCTGGCGACCAGCGAGATGCTGGCGCCTCTGATCCCGCGGGAGCGGCTGATGGTCGGCGAGAGCGGCATCTTCACGCCCGCAGACCTGTCGCGGCTCGAGCGCGTCGGCATGTCGACCTTCCTGGTCGGCGAGAGCCTGATGCGCCAGGCCGACGTCGCGGCCGCCACGCGTACGCTGCTCACGCGCCAGACCAAGGCCCGCGCCACGGGCACGCGCTGACATGGTGTGCAAGCCATCCAAGGCGAAGCCCGCAAAGGCGAAGGCCAGCCCTGCCCTCACCCATATCGGCGCCTCCGGCGAGGCGCGGATGGTCGATGTCTCGGACAAGGCTGCCACCGAGCGGCTTGCCGTCGCCGAAGGCCGTGTCGTCATGGAGAAGGCAACGCTCGACCTGATCGTGTCAGGCAACGCCAAGAAAGGCGATGTGCTCGGCACCGCGCGCATCGCCGGAATCATGGCAGCGAAACGGACCTCGGAGCTGATCCCGCTCTGTCATCCGCTGGCGCTGTCGAAGGTCACGGTCGACATTGAGCCTGACGCGAAGCTGCCGGGCTGCGTGGTCCGTGCCAGCGTCAAGGTGACCGGCCCAACCGGCGTCGAGATGGAAGCCCTCACGGCCGTTACGGTGGCCTGCCTCACCATCTACGACATGATCAAGGCGGTCGAGCGCGGCGTGCGCATCGAGGGCATCCATCTCGTCGAAAAGCTGGGCGGCAAGTCGGGCCATTACCGCGCCTGATCGGTGGTTATTTCAGCGCCGTGCTGATCGATCCGAACTTGGTGTTGAGCTTGCTACCCAGGCCGTTCACGACGGTGATGATGGCCAGCGCGATACCGGCCGCAATCAGGCCATATTCGATCGCGGTCGCACCGGATTCGTCGATCCAGAAGTTCTTCAAAGTCTTTTTCATGATCGTGTCCTCTCTCGCATCGTTGCGGAGCTGAGTTCGCAATTCGCGTGCCAATGTGGCATCGAGGATCGTCAGCAGGTTAGATGGTTAAGCGTTGGTTGATTCCACCGCGATCGGCAAGAACTGACCCTCATCCCGACCATGGCCGGCAAAAGCTGCATGCTTCTCGTCATGCGCATCGATTGCATTTGCGCATTACGGTTCATGTCGCGTTAACCGCGCTTCCTAACGTCGCCTCCACATCGATCCCGTAAACCGACGGATGTCACGGGATCAAGAATTGACCCTGACGTGTGGACGGCGACGAACAACATGATGACAAAATACGGCAGCCGCCTCTTCGACCAGGCCTTCGTGCGCAGCGGACCGATCCGCTGGCTCGTGGTCGGCGGCACATTGCTGATCGCGGCAATCGCCGTCGGCGCGGTATTGATGGCGCAGAATTTCCGCGAGCGCGCGCTGCGCAACTCCAGCCGCGAGCTGGAAAACACCGTGCTGCTGCTCGCCCATCATTTCGATCAGCAACTGCAGGATTTCGCGGTCATTCAGAAGGATTTCGTCGACCACGTGCGCGTGAACGGAATCACGACCGCAGCGGACTTCCGCAAGCGCCTCTCCGGCGAGGACGTGCACCGGATGCTGCGCTCGAAGATCGAGGCGCTTCCGTACATGGGCGGCGTCAACATCATCGACGCCGACGGCAATGTGATCAATTCCTCGACGACATGGCCCGCTCCGAAGGTCAACGTCGCCGACCGCGCCTACTTCCGCACCTTCCGATACGATCCGCAGGCGCCCGACGTACTGATCGAACCGGTTCACAGCCGTATCTCCGGCGCTTGGACCATCCTGATCGTGCGCAGGATCATGGGACCGCACGGCGAATTCATGGGTGCCGTCGGGCGCGGCATCGAGCCGGCCAATTTCGAGAAGTTCTTCGAGACCGTCATGCTCGGCGAAGGCGCGACGATCTCGATGCTGCATCGGGACGGCACGCTGCTGGCCCGCTATCCCGATTCCAGCGACATGATGGGACGCAATTTCAGGAACGGGTCGTTCGAGCAGCAGAAGATCTTCACGCTCGACCACTTCGCCGGGCGTATCGTGAGCCCGATCGACGGCGAGGACCGGCTGGCCTCGGCGCGTGCTTTGCCCCATTTCCCGATTCTGATGATGGCGACGACAACGCGCGCGGCGGCGCTCGCCGACTGGCGCGAGCAAATCGGAATCCTGATTTCGGTCGCCGGCGCGTCCGTGCTTGCGATTGCGGGCGTGCTGACCGCGATCGTGCGCAAGCTCCTGGAGCAGCACCGCCTGTCCCGGGAGCGGTTGACGCTGGAGAAGCAGCGCCTCGATCGCGCCGTCAACAACATGACCCAGGGTCTGCTGCTGTTCGATGCCGAGCGGCGGCTCGTGATCTGCAACCAGCGCTACATCGAGATGTACGGCCTGTCGGCCGACATCGTCAGACCCGGCTACAGCTTCCGCGACATCATCGCGCACCGCAAGGCGACGGGCTCGTTCACGGGTGACGTGGACCAGTATGTCGCGCGCGTGCTGCGCGACATCCACGTGCGCAACTCCATGGTGGTCGACACCAGCGACGGCCGATCGATCCAGATCGTCAACGAGCCTCTCGACGATGGCGGATGGGTCGCGACCCATGAGGACATCACCGAGCGGCGCCGCACCGAGGCGCGTATCACCCACCTCGCCCACTACGACGCGCTGACCGACCTGCCCAACCGCGCCAAGTTCCACGAACATTTGCGCGAGGAGCTAGCCAGCATGGCTCACGGTGAAGAGCTTGCCGTGCATTACATCGACATCGACGAGTTCAAGGGCGTCAATGACGCGCTCGGCCATCTCGTCGGCGACGAGCTGTTGAAGTCGGTGGCGGAGAGCCTGCGCCGCTGCGCCGGCCCGACCGATTTCGTCGCTCGTCTCGGCGGCGACGAATTCGCCATCGTGCAGAGCGCGGTGACCAGGCAGGACCAGGTCAGCGAGCTCGTTGCCCGGGTCTTCGCCGCGATCCGCGCACCGTTCGATTGCATGGGCCATCACCTCACCACCGATGCCAGCATCGGCATTGCACTGGCGCCCGGACACGGCAACGCGCTCGATCAGATTCTGAAGAACGCTGACATGGCGATGTACGCGGCCAAATCCGCCGGGCGCCGCACCTATCGCTTCTTCGAGCCCGAGATGGACGCCAAGGTACGCGAGCGGCGCCAGCTCGAAATCGACCTGCGCCACGCCATCGCCCAGGGCAGGCGCGACGGTGGCCTCGAGGTCTATTATCAACCCTGCCTCAGCCTGAAGGACGACCGCATCACCGGCTGCGAAGCGCTGGTGCGTTGGCGCCACCCCGAGCGCGGCATGGTCTCGCCGGCAGAATTCATCCCGATTGCCGAGGATACCGGGCTGATCAACGAGATCGGCGAATGGGTGCTGTCGACCGCCTGCCGCGACGCGGCCACCTGGCCCGACGACATTCGCCTTGCGGTCAACGTCTCGCCGGTTCAGTTCAAGAGCGGCACGCTGGCTCTGAAGATCATGGCGGCGCTCGCCGCCTCCAATCTGCCGGCGAGCCGGCTCGAGCTCGAAATCACCGAGGCCGTGTTGATCCGCGACGACGACACCGCGCTTGCGATCCTGCACCAGCTCCGTGCCATCGGCGTCCGCATTGCGCTCGACGATTTCGGCACCGGCTACTCCTCGCTGAGCTATCTGCATCGCTTCCCGTTCGACAAGATCAAGATCGACCGCTGCTTCGTCAACGACATCGCAGGTCCCGACGGCTCCGCCAGCATCGTGCAGGCCGTGGTCAATCTCGCCAGCGCCCGCCGCATGGCGACCACGGCCGAAGGCGTCGAGACCGAGGAACAGCAGCGGTTGCTGCGCACGCTCGGCTGTACCGAGATGCAGGGTTATCTGTTCAGCGCCGCAAAGCCGGCCGACAAGATGTTGGAGCTGTTCGCGCTCCATCGCAGCCGGCTCACCCAGCGCGAAGGTCGGGAAGGCCGCCGCCGCGAGGCTGGCTAGTATCCCCACAGCGGACGCCGCAATCGCACCCGGCGCTTGGTCGCACGCAAAGCCGCGACAATACGGCCTTTGCCGCAATGAATCCGAGCTGAGACGACGTCCAAAACGAATTCGCCCGGCAGTGGCGATCCACTCCCGGGCGATGTCTGGATGTCCTGAAGTCGCAGCGGTTAGTTCGGCACTGTCGCTTTCGGAGCGGGCTTGGCGGCCGCCGCATTCACCGTGACGCCGTGCAGGAAGTCGTAGGCCGCATGCAGGGCCTTGTCGTCCTTCTCTTCCGGCGGGACGTAGGATTGCGATCCGGTCTGCTCGGTACCGTCGGCGGCCTGCAGATGACCGCGCATCTGCGATTCCGCGATGGTGTCGACGCGGCCTTTCAGCTCGGCCGGAACGTCCTGGAGGATCTCGATGTCGGGCGCGATACCCTGGGCCTGGATCGAGCGACCCGACGGCGTGTAGTAGCGCGCGGTGGTCAGCGCCAGCGCGCCGTTGCCGGCACCAAGCGGGATGATGGTCTGCACCGAGCCCTTGCCGAACGAGCGGGTGCCGATGATCGTCGCGCGCTTGTGGTCATGCAGCGCGCCGGCCACGATTTCCGACGCCGAAGCCGAGCCACCATTGACCAGCACCACAAGCGGCTTGCCCTTTGTGAGGTCGCCGCCATGCGCGGTGAAGCGCTGGGTCTCTTCCGGATTGCGGCCGCGGGTCGAGACGACCTCGCCGCGTTGCAGGAACGCGCTCGACACCGACACGGCCTGGTCGAGCAGACCACCCGGATTGTTGCGCAGATCCATCACATAGCCAACGAGCTTGTCTTGCGGGATGTCCTTGGAGATCGAGGCGATTGCCTTCTTCAGGCCGTCGGTGGTCTGCTCGTTGAACGAGGTGACGCGGATGTAGCCGACGTCGCCGTTCTCGACGTGGAAGCGGACCGGGCGGACATGGATGATCTCGCGCGTGATCGCGACATCCATCGGAGCATCGGCGCCCTTGCGGATGATGGTGAGCTTGGTCTTGGTGTCGACCGGGCCCTTCATCTTGTTGACGGCCTGCTCGAGCGTCATGCCCTGCACGTTCTCACCGTCAATCTTGCTGACGAGGTCGCCGGACATGATGCCGGCCTTGGACGCCGGCGTGTCGTCGATCGGCGAGACGACCTTGACCAGGCCCTCTTCCATCGTGACCTCGATGCCGAGGCCGCCGAACTCGCCGGAGGTGGTCTCCTGCATCTCGGTCCAGGCCTTGTCGTTCATGTAGCGCGAATGCGGATCGAGCGAGGTCACCATGCCCGTGATCGCACCTTCGATCAGCTTGGCATTGTCGGGCTTCTCGACATAGCTCGCCTTCACCCGCTCGAAAACTTCCCCGAACAGGTTGAGCTGGGAGTACGCACCATCCGCGCCTGCCGCCGCCCGTGCCGCCCATAGTCCGCCCTGCGGACCTGATACGAGGAGGGTCAGGCATGCTCCGGTGAGCGCGCCCAGTGGGAAGAGCAGGGTTTTCCGCATGGAATGGGTGGCCTTTTCGCTTAGCGGTTCTTTTGAGGCTTGGCAGCCGCCATGCAAGTGGCGATCCAGCCCGGTTCTCACAATATCATTCTGGTTTCTTCAAGGCCGGCCTGCCACGCCGGCGGGTACGCGGCAAAAATCCCTTCGCCTGAACCTAAACATTTGGCAACGTTGGCAAGACCGCCCCCGCTCCCGGCGGGAATCAGTCGGCCGGACGGCGCCTCGCAGCTATGCGATTTTAGGATGGTTTTGGAGAGCCGGACGGGATAGGCGATTGAATAAGGCTTCAAATTCTCGGGAGGATAACAATGAACGAAGCACTCCGGCCGGAACGGAACGTCGAACTCGGCGCCAGCGACGAGCCGTTCCAGAACCTGCACGAATTCATCCGGAAGGCGCGTTCCAACCTCAACCAGAACGCCTGGGACTACATCGTCGGCGCCGCCGAGACCGAGACCACGATGCGCCGCAACCGCATGGCGCTCGACGAGATCGCGTTCCGCCCGCGTGTGCTGCGCGACGTCCGCCAGGTCAGCGGCTCGGTCGAGCAGTTCGGCCGCAAGATGCGACTGCCTGTCGTGCTCGCCCCCGTCGGCGCGCTGGAGATCTTCGATCCCTTTGGCGCAGCCAGCGTCGCGCGCGCCGCCGGTACTTTTGGCGCATCGCACATGCTCAGCTCCGTCTCCGAGCCCGGCCTGGAAAAGACTGCCGAAGCCGCGCCCGATGCGCTGCGCATGTTCCAGCTCTACGTCCGTGGCGATGACGCATTCGTCGCCGAAATCGTCAGCCGTGCACAGAAGGCTAATTATGCCGCCTTCTGCCTCACCGTCGACACCGCCCACTACAGCCGTCGTGAGCGCGACATCGCCAAACGCTACGTTCGCGAGAGCCGCCTGCGGGCCACCGGCGGCGATTACCAGAAGGGTCTGGAGTGGCGGACCGTGAAGATGATCAAGGACAAGTTCAAGATCCCGCTGATCATCAAGGGCATCGCAACTGCCGAGGACGCGCAGATCGCGGTCGATCACGGCGTCGAGTGGATTTATGTCTCCAACCATGGCGGCCGCCAGCTTGATCACGGCCGCGGTGCCATGCATGTGCTGCCGGAGATCGTCGACGCCGTGAAGGGCCGCGCCAAGATCATGGTCGATGGCGGCTTTTGCCGGGGCACCGATATCGTCAAGGCGATCGCGGCGGGCGCCGACCTCGTCGGCATCGGCCGGCTGCAATGCTGGGCGCTGGCGGCAGCCGGCGAGGCCGGCGTGACGCGGATGCTGGAACTGCTGGAGGACGAGGTGCTGCGCTGCCTCGGTCTGTTAGGTGCCACCTCCTTCGCCGAGGTCAACAAATCCTGCCTGCACCCGGCCACCGCAACCAACGCGCCGAGCGTGTTCAGCGCGTTCCCGCTGTTCGACCACGAACCCTATCGATACTGACCCGAAAGGCTGCAATGACCTCGCTCTGTCCCGGCAGCGCGGATGCGCTTCTGTTCGATCTCGGGCGCGTCGTGCTCGACATCGATTTCTCCAAGGCGATCGCCTGCTGGGCGGGACATGCCGGCTGCAAGCCCGAAGCCATCGTCGGGCGCTATGTGCGCGACGAGGCCTACCGCCTGCACGAGGTCGGCAGGATCAGCGACGAGGACTATTTCGCCTCGCTGCGCTCATCGCTCGGAATCTCCATTTCGGATGCCCAGTTCCTCGAGGGGTGGAACGCGATTTTCGCCGGCGAGATGCCCGGTATCGCGGACCTGCTCCCGCGCGCGGCAAAGCAGATGCCGGTCTACGCCTTCTCCAACACCAACCGGCCACACGTGGACTATTTCTCGAAGGAATATGCCGACGTGCTCCGCCATTTCCGCGAGCTGTACCTTTCGTCCAGCATCGGCCTGCGCAAACCGGATGCGGAAGCGTTCGACCATGTCGTCGCCGCGATGGGCGTGCCGGCCAGCCGGATCGTGTTCTTCGATGACCTTGCCGAGAACATCGAAGGCGCGCGCGCCCGCGGCCTGACCGCGGTCCATGTGACCTCACCCCACGACGTCGGCCTTGCGCTGAAGGCGCTGGGGATCTGATCCGGCGGCAAATTCCGGAACAATTTCGACCGGAAGCGAGGAACCAAAGCCCTTTGTGCAATTTTGTACAGAGTTCCGGGAACGAATACCCGCTTCCGGACTCATGAGTCCGTTGGGAATTCTACGGACGGAAATATCATCGTGTTGGGCAAAACCTACCTCACCAAGCAGGCCTCCCTGCTGGTCAAATTCGCCAAGACTACCTCGGATTCCGAGCTTTCCGCCAAGCTGATGAGCAAGGCGGCCGACTTGAAGGCCCAAGCCGATCCTATGCCCGACAAGGATCAAGGCCCCAAGGCTCCCGACGTCGCTGAAGACGGAAACGCGGCAAGGGCAAATCCCATTACGCGGTCGTAACGCTGCGCGCAGGCTGCCTGTCCTCGTGTCGGTCTGCCGCGCCTTCCGGATCACGTCGCGGACACCAGCCCTGCCCGAAGCGTAAGCTTCGCGGCAATATACCCCCTTTTGCCTCGGCCTCTCCGCTCGGCTAAAACCTCGCCGACCGAGTCCTTCGATCTTGTTGCGGGAGTACGCCGTGGCCCTGATGCCGGTTTCCGATGCGCTTGCCGCCGTGCTCGCCGGTGCAGAGCCTTTGGCAGAGGAAATGATCGCACTGGATCAGGCGTTCCATCGCGTGCTCGCGCGCGACGTTGCCGCGCGGCGGACGCAGCCGCCCGAGGCCATGTCGGCGATGGATGGCTATGCCGTCCGCGCGGCCGATGCGGCGAAGGTTGATGCACAGCTTACGGTCATCGGCGAGGTCGCAGCCGGCCGCCCGTTTGCTGGAACAGTCGGCGCTGGCGATGCCGTACGGATCTTCACCGGCGGCGTCGTTCCCGCCGGCGCGGATGCGGTCGTGATCCAGGAGGACACCATCGCGGACGGCAAGCGCATCACGATCAAGGAAGCCGCCGTCACCGGGCGGCACATCCGCCCCGCCGGGATCGACTTCCGCGAGGGTGAGGTGCTCCTGCACAAGGGTACGCGCCTGACCGAGCGCGACCTTGCGCTCGCCGCCGGCATGAACCACCCGCAGCTTGCCGTCCGCCGCCGTCCGAAGGTCGCGATTCTCGCGACCGGCGACGAGCTGGTGATGCCGGGCTCGACGCCCGGCCACGGCCAGATCGTCTATTCCAACGGCTACGCCCTGCACGCCCTCGCCCGCAGCGAGGGGGCCGACACCATCGATCTCGGCGTTGCCGCCGACACGCTTGCCGCCACCACATCGGGCATCCGCCGCGCGCGCGAATCCGGTGCCGACATCCTGATCACGACCGGCGGAGCGTCTGTCGGCGACCACGATCTGGTGCAGCAGGCGCTGACGAACGAAGGTATCTCGATGGCGTTCTGGAAGATCGCGATGCGGCCGGGCAAGCCGATGATGAACGGGCAGCTCGGGCCGATGCGCGTGATCGGCCTGCCCGGCAATCCCGTGTCATCCTATGTCTGCGGCTTCCTGTTCCTGGTGCCGCTGATTCGCGCGATGTCGGGCCGTTCAGTGATTCATCATCGCCGCGAACGCGCCGTGCTCGGCCGCGACGTCAGCGCCAATGACCAGCGCGAGGATTATTTGCGTGCGCGTCTGGAGACGCGGGATGACGGCACGCTCGTCGCTCTTCCCGTCAATCACCAGGATTCCTCACTGCTTGCGAATCTCGCTGCGGCACAGGCACTTCTCGTGCGCGCCCCGTTCGCGCCGAAGGCCGAAGCCGGCACGCCTTGCGAGGTGTTGCGACTGCCCGCGTGAGCGCGTCGTTCGCAACCGTTCCGCGAACTTTGCCGCGTTCACGGTAAATTAAGCAGTTGCGGAACATGTATCGAACATATAGTGTCCGTTCATGATTTGTTTCGAGCATGTAGCGGCTTATTGCTGAATTCAGCGTCTCGGAATCGAACGACATCGTCAGGGGGATTTTGGTCGAGATGTTAACGCGCAAACAATACGAGCTCCTGCGGTTCATCAGCGAGCGATTGAAGGAGAGCGGCGTGCCGCCCTCCTTCGACGAGATGAAGGATGCGCTCGATCTGCGCTCGAAGTCGGGCATCCATCGCCTGATCACCGCGCTCGAGGAGCGCGGCTTCATCCGCCGCCTGCCCAACCGCGCCCGCGCAATCGAGGTGATCAAGCTGCCCGAGCTCCAGGCGGCCGCCGGAAGCCGCCGCGGCTTCACGCCGAGCGTCATCGAGGGCAATCTCGGCAAGGTGCGCACGACCTCGAGCCCGCCCGCCGACGAGGGCGAGCGTCCTGTCGCGGTTCCTGTAATGGGCCGGATCGCGGCCGGTACGCCGATAGAGGCCTTGCAGACGCGCAGCCACACCATCAGTGTCCCGCCCGACATGCTCGGCGCGGGCGAGCACTACGCGCTCGAAGTGCGCGGTGATTCCATGGTCGACGCCGGCATTCTCGATGGCGACATGGCGCTGATCCAGCGCAACGAGAGCTGCGACACCGGCGATATCGTGGTGGCCCTGATCGACGACGAGGAAGCGACGCTCAAGCGCTTCCGCCGCCGTGGCGCTTCAATCGCGCTCGAGCCGGCAAACGCCGCTTACGAGGTCCGGATCCTGCCGCCCAACCGGGTCAAGATCCAGGGCAAGCTGATCGGGCTGTACCGGAAATACTGAACTCGTCCCGCGCTCGCACCTGGCGAGCACGCCCTTAAGATTGGAGCGGACGATTGTCCGCTCCGGCTGGATAGTCCTTCAGGTTCTGCACAGATTATCCGGCCCCCTCTTCGGCGCTACATCCCCGGCACGCCACAACGAAGACCGAGGAGACCGCCATGCGCAAAATCATTCTGAGCACCGTCGCGATGGCGCTGATCGCGGCATCAGGGTCGCAGGCCATCGCTGCGCAGCCGCAGCATCGCGTTCGCAAGGCGCCACAGGCCACGACGAGTGAGCAATTCCGCAATGCCCGCAACGCCGTCAAGCAGCAGGCGCAGTCGGCCTGGCCGTATTCGGGCTGGTCGGCACCATCAGGACGCTGAGAGCGAAGTCTCCCGAATGCACAGGAGCAGGCTTTGTTCCTCATCGGCGCGGGAAAGATATTGTGATTGCAAGCCGCGGATCTGAGCCGCAGATTTGCCCCCAACATCGCATATGATTGCAAGCTTCCACTCTGATAGAGGCCTGCGCCTCAGAAGAGGCGCGGTGCTCTATCGCTGATGAGGAGCACCCGATGTGTGACTATAGCCTGCATGCCGTCGCGACGCGTCCCGCAGAAGTCGGCGAGACGATTGTCACGACAACCTTCCGCGGCACCTCGACGCGCGGCTTCGCCTCCGAAGCCGACATGTCGGTCGCGGTCTGCCTGCTGCCGGGAACGGAGCTCGCCTTCGCCGACAACGTCCGTTACGACAACAGGTGGATCTGGACGCGCACCATCAATTCGCGCGTCGGCAAGTTCGGCAAGGTCGATCCGCACATTCCCGATCGTCATCACGACGCGATCGAATTTCCCGATGGCAAATATGTGCTGGTGACCCAACTCGTCGAAGGCCAGCGCGCAACCGTGCTGCAGCTGCCGGTGACCCAGCCGTTCGGTGAGCGCGAGCATAAGCCGCAAGTGATTTCCGATATCAGTCCGACGCCTCCGCGCCTGCCGATCGGTTGAACCATCGGTTCTAATCCTCGGCCTGAAGGTCGGCCTCCGACGGTGTTGCGTCCTTGGAGCGCGGAGCTGCCGACCGCGGCACGAGGGTCAGTTCGAAATCGCCATCGCCGGCCGCCGCCGGCGACCAGGGGCGGTTTGCGCCCCTCGCCCTCACCGACTGAATCGCAAAACCGTCGCCGCGGGGTGTCAGCGCCAGCGCACCCTGGCTCACCAGACGCGGCCGGTCGACCACCATCGCGGTACAATCCGGCGGCGCGGGCCTTGCGGTCACCACCAGTGCCGCGCGGCTGCAATCATCGGCCAGCGCGTCGATGCGCAGCGCCAGGGCGACCATGCGGCCGTCAGCAAGCGGCGTCACGCAACCGGCGTCGTCACACGACACGCCGTCACCGAGCGAGCCACTCGCCGCATCGCGCGGATCAGCGTCAGCCGCGAGCCACTCCTTCAGCAGGAAATTGTCCTTCTTCGTCCTGATCAGATGCAGCTGCCCGTCCCTGCCTCGCACCGCGACGTTCTGACCGTCACCGGCGATGAGAATGTCGGGTTGCCTGATGGAAAGACCCCAGATGGTCGCCGCCACCAGCACGAATGCTCCCGACCATCGCAGCGGCGTGCGCAGCAGGCCCATCAGGACCAGGCCCAAGCTCGCAACGATCAGCGGCGCCGTGCCGAAGGCCGCGACGTGGCCGACCGCGCCCGGTAACGCAGCGACCCAGCGCGTGACCAAAATCATCCAGTCGATGCCGATCCCCATCAACCACCAGAACACTCCGTCCAGCCCGAAGGGAGCCGCGAGCAATCCCAATAGCCCTGCCGGCATCACCAGCGCCGAGACCACCGGCATCGCGCCGAGATTGGCAAGCACGCCGTAAGGCGTAACACGGTGGAAATGGAAGGCGGCGTAAGGCGTAGTCGCAAGTCCCGCGATCATCGAGGCCATGAACAACATCGCGATCTCGCGGCCGCCCCACAGCGCGATGCGCGCGGTCGCCGAATGATCGGGCGAGGCAAACAGGCTCGGCATGCCGACCTGCACCAGCGCGACGAGCCCGAGCGTTGCGGCGAACGACATTTGAAAGCTTGGATGCACCAGCGCTTCCGGCGCGACTGCGAGCACGATCAGCGCCGCCACGGCCAGGGTGCGGAACGTGATCGCGCGGCGATCGACGATGACAGCAATCAGCACCACCGCGGTCATGAAGAACGATCTTTGTGTCGCGACTTCGGCGCCCGAGAGCAGCAGATAGAACGCCGACGCAGCCAGCGCAGCGGCGGCCGACCATTTCTTGATGGGAAAGCCCACGGTCAGTCCCGGGACGAGCGCGAGCAGCGCGCGGACCGCGAAGAAGACGACACCCGCGACGACGGCCATGTGATAGCCTGAAATCGAGAGGACGTGACCGAGCCCCGAGATGAACATCGCGTCATTGACGGGCGTGGTGATCGCATCGCGGCGGCCGGTGAGCAGCGCGGTCGCGATGGCGCGGTTGTCGCCGTCGAGTGTCGCGCGGATGCGCGCGTCGATCGCATCGCGCAGGCCTTGCATGACCGCGGCGTAGCGTAGCTGCAATCCGCCCGGCACGGGCGGCGTCACAGTCGTGATTGCTCCCATCGCAAAGCCGGACGCACCGATGCCCTGGAAGAACATGTCGCGCGAGAAATCGTAGCTGCCCGGCCGCAATGGCGACAGCGGTGGCATCAGCCGCGCTTTCAGCTGCACGAAGCTGCCGACGTCGGGGGCGGTTCCCTTGCGCACGGAGAGGCGGACGCGCTCCAGCTTCACGTCGCTGCGCTGCGCCTCCATCACCGTGACGCGCAGCACGAAGCGGTCAGTGCGTTCGCGGATGTCGCGGGTCTCGACGAAGCCCGACAGCGACACGGAATAAAGCGGCTTTGCGAGCACAGTGTGGGCGATGCGCGCCGTCTTCCACGTCGCCGCCGCAAAACCGGCCGCGACCGCCGCGATCATGATCGCGGGCGCAAACCACCGGCTCCTCCGCAACAGGGCCGCGCCGAGCGTGAGCGCGGCCGCCGTCGCAACCGTGACCCACAGCACCGGCTCGTGATCGGCGGTAAAATAGAGCGCGATGCCGCAGCCGAAGGCGATGGGCACCCAGGGAAACAGCCGCCCCGCACCAGCCTCGGCCTTGGCCCATTCGCGCAGCGTCCCGACAACCCCGGGCCAGACGCCCGACCCTGCCGGCACAAAGCCTCCGGCCGACGCGGCCCGGCCTGTCGGCCAAGTCCCGGCAATGCCTTGCGACAGACGCTGCGGCCGGCCCGGCTCCGCCATTCCCTTGGCAACCCCTGCGATACGCGACGGGCGCAGAGCCTACCGGAACGTGCAGGTCGCCGAATAGCGGTACGGATCAGGAACGAAGGGGCCGCGCCCCTACTTTTCCTCTTCCATCGTCACCGCGACGTCCGCCTTGGCCGACAGGCGGACCTTGTTGCCTTCGACACCGGCGACAAGGCCCTTGTCGATGAAATGGTGGTGTCCCTTGTGACTGCCCTCACCGCTATCCTTCTTGGTCAGCTTGATGCGGTTGCCCTCGACCTTGTCGACCGTTCCGATATGGACGCCGTCGGCGCCGATGACTTCCATATGCTCTGCGATGTTCTGCATGGTGGGATCCTCGTTGGACCCACCCAACGCATAGGGAGCGCGTTCGTTGCTCTCCCCGGAATGACGATAGCGTGTGACGGCGCGCCTGTCAGATCAGCAGCGCCTTGGCCGAGGCGTGGTGATTGACGATCTTCCAGTCACCGTCCTGGCGGATGATGACCCAACTCATCTTGACGACGAGATCCGGGCGCTCACCTGCGAAGTTGAACGTGATGGTCGCGCCCATATTGATCAGATCGGGACCGACCTGCGCCGCCTGCACCTCGGAAAATGCCGCGCCCGGCTTGCGCCAGCGCGGCAGGCCGTTGAAATAATCGGTGACGCCATCCCTGCCCCGATAGAGCCTTGGGTTGGAGCCGAAGAAGAATGCGTTCTTCGAATACAGCGCCGACAGCGCAGCCGCATCGAGCGTCGCGAACCCGGCGCACCATTTCGCGATGATGGCGGAAACGATGGCGTCGGCCTCGCTGCTCATGTGCCTGTCAGCCCTTTGCGTCAGCCTTTGGCCACTTCCTTCGCGAAGGTATCGCGCAGGCCGATGGTGCGCGAGAACACCGGCTTGCCGGGCGTCGAGTCCTTGTCGCGCACGAAATAGCCCTGGCGCTCGAACTGCATCGGCTCGGTCGAATTGCTTTCCGCAACCGAGGCCTCGATCCGCGCGTCGGACAGGATCTCCAGCGAGTTCGGATTGAGATCGGCCGCGAAGTTCGAGGCGTCCGGGCTCGGATTGGCGAACAGCTGGTTGTAGATGCGGATCTCCGCGGGCACAGAATTGGCCGCCGGCAGCCAGTGCATGGTCGCCTTGACCTTGCGGCCGTCAGGCGCGTTGCCGCCCTTGGTCGCGGGATCGTAAGTGCAGCGAAGCTCCACCACTTCGCCCTTGTCGTTCTTGATCACGCCGGTGCACTTGACGAAATAAGCGTAGCGCAGCCGCACCTCATTGCCGGGCGACAGGCGGAAAAACTTCTTCGGCGGGCTCTCCATGAAGTCGTCCTGCTCGATATAGAGTTCACGGCCGAACGTGATTTTTCGCGTGCCTGCCGAGGGATCATCCGGATGGTTGATCGCCTCGAGCTCCTCGGTCTGCCCTTCCGGATAGTTCTCGATCACGACCTTGAGCGGCTTCAACACCGCCATGCGCCGCTGCGACGTGCGGTTCAGCTCCTCACGGATGCAGAACTCGAGCATGCCGACATCGACCACGCTGTTGGCCTTGGCCACGCCGATGCGCTTGATGAATTCGCGCAAGGCCGCCGGCGGCACGCCGCGGCGGCGCATCCCCGCCATGGTCGGCATGCGCGGATCGTCCCAGCCGGCGACATGGCCGTCGCGGACGAGCTGGGTCAGGACACGCTTGGACAGCAGCGTGTAGGTCAGATTGAGCCGCGCCATTTCGTACTGGTGCGGCGTGGACGGCACCGGCAACTTCTCGATGAACCAATCGTAGAGCGGCCGGTGGTCCTCGAACTCCAGCGTGCAGATCGAGTGCGTAATGCCTTCGATCGCGTCCGACTGGCCATGGGCATAGTCGTAGCTCGGATAGATACTCCACTTCGTCCCGGTGCGCGGATGATGCGCATGCAGGATACGATAGAGCACGGGGTCGCGCAGATTGATGTTCCCCGAGGACATGTCGATCTTGGCCCGCAGCACGCGCGCGCCGTTCGGGAATTCGCCGGCCTTCATGCGGCGGAACAGGTCGAGGTTCTCCTCCACGCTGCGGTCACGGAACGGCGAGTTCTTGCCGGGCTCGGTCAGCGTGCCGCGCGCGAGGCGGATCTCCTCCTGGGACTGGTCGTCGACATAAGCGAGCCCGTCGCGGATCAGCTTCTCCGCCCATTCGTACAGGCGGTCGAAATAATCAGAGGCATAGAACAGGTTCTTGCCCCAATCGTAGCCGAGCCAGTGCACGTCGGCCTGGATGGAATCGATATATTCCTGCTCTTCCTTGACCGGATTGGTGTCGTCGAAGCGCAGATGGCAGCGGCCCGGAAATTCCTGGGCGATGCCGAAATTCAGCGCGATCGACTTGGCGTGGCCGATATGCAGGTAACCGTTCGGCTCCGGCGGGAACCGGGTCACGATCTCCTTGTATTTGGCCTGATCGAGGTCGGCCTGGATGATGTCACGAATGAAATCGCGCCCAACCTCAGTCGCCACCGGTTCTGTCATTATGAAAATCCTGTAGGGAAATCAGCGGTCCTTCTGCCAAATTCGCTTGGCTGAGCCAAGGCCTTAAGGCGTCCGCTGTCGGGCTTTAGTTATGCTCTGGTCCTGTTATATACCACCGCCTCCAATGCATAGGCCCTGCCAAGAATGACCGATTCCGTCGTCACCCGCTTTGCTCCCTCCCCGACCGGCTTCCTCCATATCGGAGGCGCCCGCACGGCGCTGTTCAACTGGCTCTTTGCGAAGAAGCACGGCGGCAAGATGCTGCTCCGGATCGAGGACACCGACCGGGAGCGCTCCACCGAGGCTGCGATCGGCGCGATCCTGGACGGGCTGAAATGGCTGGAGCTCGGCTGGGATGGCGACGTCATCTACCAGTTCAGCCGCGCGGCCCGCCACCGCGAGATCGCCGAGCAGTTGCTCGCCGACGGCAAGGCCTATCGCTGCTACGCCACCGCCGAGGAGCTCGCCGCCATGCGCGAGAAGGCGCGCGCGGAAGGACGCACCCGCCTCTATGACGGCATGTGGCGCGACCGCGATCCGGCCACCGCGCCGGCTGACGTCAAGCCGACCATCCGCCTGCGCGCGCCGCAGACCGGCGAGACCGTGATCGAGGACCAGGTCCAGGGTCGTGTGGTCTGGCAGAACGAGAACCTCGACGACCTCGTCCTGCTGCGCGGCGATGGCAACCCGACCTACATGCTCGCTGTGGTCGTGGATGACCACGACATGGGCGTCACCCATGTCATCCGCGGCGACGACCACCTCATCAACGCCGCCCGCCAGAAGCAGATCTACGATGCGATGGGCTGGGCGCTCCCGAACATGTCCCACATCCCGCTGATCCACGGCCCGGACGGCTCAAAACTCTCCAAGCGCCACGGCGCGCTCGGCGTCGATGCCTACCGCGCCATGGGATACCTCCCGGCCGCGCTCCGGAATTACCTCGTCCGGCTCGGCTGGAGCCATGGCGATCAGGAGATCTTCTCGACCGAGGAGATGATCGCGGCGTTCGACCTCGCCAATGTCGGCCGCGCCGCCGCCCGCTTCGACTTCGCCAAGTTGGAGAACCTCAACGGCCATTACATCCGTCACGCCGACGATCAATCGCTCGTGAAGATGTTCGAGGACGTGCTCGACCACGTCGTGCCCGCGCGCGACGAGATTAAGGCCAAGTTAAACGACGCCACGCGCGCCCAGCTGCTCAAGGCCATGCCATCCCTGAAGGAGCGCGCCAAGACGCTGATCGAGCTGATCGACGGCGCCTCTTTCATCTTCGCCGACCGGCCGTTGCAGCTCGACCCGAAGGCGGCAGCCCTGCTGACGCCCGAGAACCGCAAGCTGATCGGCCAGCTTCATTCCGCGCTGGAGAAAGGCGAGACCTGGAGCGGCGCTGCCACCGAAGCTGCGCTGCGCGCCTTCGCCGAGGAAAATAGTCTCAAGCTCGGCGCGGTCGCCCAGCCGCTGCGAGCAGCATTGACCGGCCGCACCACGTCGCCTGGAATATTTGAGGTTTTGGACGTGCTGGGACGCCAGGAAAGCCTGGACCGGCTTAAGGACCAATCTACGACGTAAGTAGGCCATGGCTGCCATGATCTTGCAGCGCACACAGCAATAATATACCCATCTCCCCGTACATTCTGGAACATCCGGCCTGCCCCATCTTCTCCTTGGGGGCCTCCGGCTCCGGCCCGTTTCACCACACATCGGGGACCTCTGATGGACGCCAAAGAAAGCCCAAAGACCGCCACGCTGACGGTCGGAAACAAGAATTACGATCTTCCGATTCACAGCGGCAGCGTCGGACCTGATGTCATCGATATCGGCAAGCTGTACGGCCAGTCCGGCCTATTCACCTACGATCCCGGCTTCACCTCGACCGCGAGCTGCCAGTCCAAGATCACCTATATCGACGGTGATGCGGGCGTGCTGGAATACCGCGGCTATCCGATCGAGCAGCTCGCCGAGAACGGCGACTTCCTCGAGACCTGTTACCTGCTGCTCTACGGAAACCTGCCGACCGCCGCGCAGAAGAAGGATTTCGACGATCGCGTGATCCATCACACGATGGTGCACGAGCAGATGGCCCGTTTCTTCCAGGGCTTCCGCCGCGACGCCCATCCGATGGCAGTCATGGTGGCCTCGGTCGGCGCGCTCGCCGCGTTCTACCACGACTCGACCGACATCAACGATCCCAAGCAGCGCATGATCGCTTCCATGCGCATGATCGCGAAGATCCCGACGCTGGCGGCGATGGCCTACAAGTACACCATCGGCCAGCCCTTCATGTATCCGAAGAACTCGCTGAAGTTCGCCGAGAATTTCCTGCACATGTGCTTCGCGGTGCCGTGCGAGGAGTACAAGATCAACCCGGTGCTCGCTGACGCGCTGGACAAGATCTTCATCCTGCACGCCGACCACGAGCAGAACGCCTCGACCTCGACGGTGCGTATCGCCGGCTCCTCCGGCGCCAACCCGTTCGCCTGCATTGCCGCCGGCATCGCCTGCCTCTGGGGTCCGGCGCATGGCGGCGCCAACGAAGCTGCGCTCGCGATGCTCGCCGAGATCGGCAGCGTCGACAAGATCCCCGAGTTCATCGCCAAGGTGAAGGACAAGAATTCCGAAGTTCGCCTGATGGGCTTCGGTCACCGCGTCTACAAGAATTACGATCCGCGCGCCAAGATCATGCAGAAGATGTGTCACGCCGTGCTCAAGGAGACCGGCCATGGCGACGATCCGATGCTGAAGGTGGCGCTCGAGCTCGAGAAGATCGCCCTGAGCGATCAGTACTTCATCGACCGCAAGCTGTACCCGAACGTCGACTTCTATTCGGGCATCACGCTGAAGGCGATGGGCTTCCCGGTCTCCATGTTCACCGTGCTGTTCGCCGTCGCCCGCACCGTCGGCTGGATCAGCCAGTGGAGCGAGATGATCGAGGATCCGCAGCAGAAGATCGGCCGTCCGCGCCAGCTCTACACCGGCGTCACCCGCCGCGACTACGTCGCGATCAAGGATCGCAAGTAAGTCTTGTCGATACGGCTTTCGAAGCGGCGCCATCTCGCGATGGCGCCGTTTTTGTTTGTGCTCACCCTACGTGTTGCCCCGCACAACAACAAGTCGACGCATCGCGCCGACGAGCGCTTGACAGTTGAAACGCTCCGTAGGCAAATTCTTACTCTAAGTAAGAATGACGACAGGGATGGAAATGCCGGAGCAGCCGAGAAGTCGGCGGCAGACGCGCGCCGCCATTTTGACTCATTTGCTCCAGTCCGGCGGCTCGTTCCGGCCGCCGCTGGCGAGAGCCGTGCGGCTGTCCGAAGCAAGCCTGTCGCGCATCCTGTTCGACCTCAAGGCTGAAGGCCTGATCGAGGAAGTCAGGCGCCCTGCTCCTTACGTCGGCGGCCCGACCGGTCTCGTCTCGCTCGATCGCACGGTGGCGCTGGCTGCACTCGAGCTCACCGGAGAATGGCTCAGCGTCGGCGTTGGCAATTTGTCGGGCGAGCTGCATTACATCGAGCGTGTGCCGCTGCCGCGAAAGCCGACCGTCGAAACCATGGGCCGGGTGTTCCGCGAAGCCCTGCACCTGCTGCGCGACTGGACGCGCCGCCGCCGCATCAGGCTCGCACATGTCGGCGTGACCGTTCCGGGCCTCGGCCGCCTCAGCGAGTTCGGCAACCCCATCATTCCCTGTGACATCGAACAGATCGGCGACATGCTCGCCGAGCTGTTTGCGGGCGTGCCGGTGACTTTCACTAATTCGGTGGTCGCGCACGCCGCCTTTCATCGCTGCCGCAACGAAAACTATCCGTTCGCCGACGCGCATCTGTTCGTCTTCGTCGGCCAGGGTGTCGCGGGCGCCTGGATCGGTGATCCCAGTGAGGACGACGCACTCGAGCCGGTCGAGCTCGGCCACATGGTTTTTGGAACCGACGGCCCGCGTTGTCGCTGCGGACATCATGGCTGCGTCGAAGCCTACACGTCGTTGCCGGCGCTGGCCGAGCTGCTGCGCATGACCGAAGCAGAATTGCTCCAGCTTGGCTCTGACTGGGTGACAACGGTCCCCCTCACGACGCGGCTGCGGCAGGAATTGCGCCAGCGGCTGTTCCGGCTCGGTCTCGCCATCGGCAACACATTGAACGTCAAACCATGCCGCGGCGTTGTCGTCAGCGGCTGGCCATCGCTTCTTGCGGAAGACGATCGAAAAGCCGTGAGCGACGGCATCGATTCCAGCCTGCTCGGCGGCCGGAAGCTGGCGCAGGTGTCGCTCGCCTTTGTGCCGCCTTCGACCGGCAACGATCCGCAGGCCGCCCTCGCCTTCGCCGCGTTCTGCCTGGCGAGATCCGGCGGCATGGCCGCCGCATCGACGGAGGCCGCCTGAGATGACCTAAGCCGCGTGCGGCTCGCGCACGCCAACAACCGCGCCAAAACGGCGCAAAAACTTCACACCCGGGAGGAACTAGCCATGCCGATCACAACAACAAGGCGCCGTCTGCTCGCTGGATCTGCTGCCGCACTCGCGCTGCCGGCCTTTGCCCGCGCACAGGGCGCGGTCAAGCCGCGCCTCACCGCAATCTCGCAATGGTCCGCCGGCAGCGATGGAGCCGCCATCACCGCACTCGGCAAGAAATTCGAGGAGAAAGGCGGCGTCTGGCAGCACTCGCCCGTCCCCGGCTTCACCACGGACATGATGAACAAGCTGCGTGCGCAGATCATCGCCGGCGATCCGCCGGCCTGTTCGCAGCTCAAGGGCCCCGAGATTGCCGCCTGGTCGAAGATTGCTCCGACCGTTGATCTCGACGCCGTGGTCGCGGCGGCCGGCTACGAGAAGGTCGTCGCGCCGGATCTTGCAAAATTGCACAAGCCGGCCGGAAAGTGGATCGCGCTGCCGCTGCAGATCTACAGCACGAATATGCTGTTTCTCTCCAAGCGCGGGATGGACAAGGCCAAGGCTGACAAGGTCCCCGTCACCTGGGCTGACTTCAACGACCTTGCCGAGAAAATGAAGTCGGCCGGAATGGCCTACCCCATCGCCAATGGCGGCACCCGCGCCGACGACGGGCAGAAATTCGAGGCATCCCTGGCCGGCATCAGCCCGACGGCATACCGCGCCGCCTGCATGAATCTCGACAAGAAGGCGCTGGAGGGCCCCGAGATGAAGGCAGCCTTCGCGCAGACGCGCAAGATCTCCGACTGGTGTGACCCCAATGTCGGCGTCCAACCCTATGCCACTAATTTGAAGCGCTTCGTCGACGGCGACATGGGCATGCTGATCATGGGCGGCTGGGCGCAGGGCGTGTTGAAGAACGCCGGCTTCAAGTTTGACGACTACGTCATCACCCCCGGCCCCAGTGACAACGGCAAGCCTGTCTTCCTGTTGAATGCCGATGCCTTCATCTTCTGGCAGCGCAAGGAGGCCGATCTCCAGGCCGGCCAGATGTTGATGGCACAGCTCGTGATGGATCCGGCGATCCAGACCATGTATTCGCAGATCACGGGATCGATCCCCGTGCGTACCGATGTCGATTTGACCGGTGCAGGCTGGTCGGACGGTCAACGGACAACCGCGGCTGCACTGAAGAATGCCATGGGCAACAATCAGGCCGTCCTCAGCCTCGCCCACAACATGGCCCAGGAAAACGGCCTGACCGCCGCGATAATCGACGTCATCACCGAATATGTGAAGAACAAGACGATCAAGCCGGATGAGGCCGTCAGCCGCCTCGCCGAGGCCGTCGAGGGCGCACGTTGACCGACGTCGCTTCGACAGCAACACGGCCGGGCCGGTCGGCGACCTCCGAGATGGTGCGCCGGCTGCCCGAATTTCTGGTGATCTGGGTGCCGCTGCTGTTATCAGCAGCGCACCTCATCTCGTTTTCGATCTGGACCATCTGGATTTCGTTCACGCCCTCCACCCTTATTCCCGTGACGGGCTGGGTCGGTTTGCGCAACTACAATTCGGTCCTGGCGTCGCGAAACTGGCAGATCGCCTTCGACAATCTGCTGCTGTTCGGCATCGCTTTCGTGCTGCTCAGTTTGACGACCGGCCTCCTGCTCGCGATCCTGCTCGATCAGCGCATTCGCGGCGAGAACGTGCTGCGGACCATCTTCCTGTATCCCCTGGCCGTGTCCTTCGTCGTGACCGGCACGGTGTGGAGCTGGCTGCTCAATCCCGGCATCGGCATCGAGAAGCTTGCCCATGATCTCGGCTGGACCTCCTTCCACTTCGACTGGCTGGTCAACCGCGACATGGCGATCTGGACCATTGTCATTGCCGCGATCTGGCAATCCTCCGGCTTTGCCATGGCCCTCTTCCTGGCCGGCCTCCGCTCCGTCGATTCCGATATCATCAAGGCGGCACAGATCGACGGTGCCGGGCCTGTTCGAACCTATTGGCGCGTCATTCTGCCGACGCTTTGGCCGATCACCGTCACGGTCATCGTCGTCCAGTTGCAGTTTGCGATCTCGGCATTCGACCTCGTCCGCGCACTCACCAATGGCGGGCCGGGAATCGCGACCCAGCTGCCGGCCCTTGTCGTTTACGATTTGATGTTCCAGCGCAGCCAGCTCGGGCGGGGCGCGGCGGCGGCAGTGCTGATGTTGCTCATCCTTCTTGCAGTGCTGCTGCCCTATGCGGCGTGGCGCTATGTCCGGCAACGGCGGGCGGCCCATGCGTGACCGAAGCTTCACCCCAAGCCGCGCTCTGATCTATCTGATCGTGACCTTGTTCGCGGCCGCCTACCTTGCGCCTTTGGTCGTCGTCGTCCTGAACTCGCTGCGGACCAATGAGGAGATCGCGCAGAGCTCGATGATCGGCTGGCCGCAAAACTGGGCCTTTGGCAATTACGCCATGGCGTGGAGCGGCTTCTGCGTCGCCGAGACCTGCGCCGGCATCCGGCCGTACATGTTGAACTCAGCGCTCATCACGATCCCGGCGACGATCTTCTCGACCCTGCTCGGCGCTGTCGCCGGTTACGCCGTATCGCTCTGGCGTTTTCGCGGTGATAACTGGATCTACGGCATCGTCACCCTCGGCCTCTTCCTGCCCCAGCAGATGCGCCTCTTGCCCTGGACCATCGTGTTGCGGGACATCGGGCTCATCAACACGCTGTCGGGTCTCGTGCTGATCCACACGATCCAGGGGCTCTCCTTCACGGTGCTGTTCTGCCGAAACTATTATGTCGCCATTCCGCACGAGCTGATCCGAGCCGCACGCATCGATGGCGCCGGCTTCTTTCGCATCTTCTGGCGTATCATCCTGCCGCTCTCGGCACCCATCCTGATCGTCACCGTGATCTGGCAGTTCACTCATATCTGGAACGAATTCCTCTACGGCGTGACCTTCACGACCGGCCAGCAGCAGCCCGTGACGGCCGCGCTCATCGCACTGTCTACCCCTGTCGCAGATATCCCCAAGCAAGGTGTGCAGAGCGCCGCGGTGATCATCGCCGCCCTGCCCACTCTGCTGATCTATCTCTTCGGCGGCAGGTATTTTGTACGCGGCCTCACTGCCGGGGCCGTGAAATGATGGATATGTCATGGCAGCACTGAGCATTCGCGCCCTGTCCAAGCGCTACGCCAATCTCGAGGTGCTCAAGGGCATCGACCTCGACATCGAGAGCGGCGAATTCACCGTGCTGGTTGGGCCGTCCGGCTGCGGCAAGTCCACGCTGCTCAACATCGTCGCCGGGCTCGATCGCGCCAGCGACGGCACCATCGAGATCGGAGGGCGGATCGTCAATGACGTCCCGCCAAAGGACCGCGACATCGCCATGGTGTTCCAATCCTATGCGCTCTATCCCTCGATGACGGTGCGTCAGAACATCACCTTCGGCATGGAATGCCGCGGCGTCGCCAAAGCCGAGCAGGAGAAGGCGCTGGCGAACGTCGCCCGACTGCTCCAGATCGAGCCGCTGCTCGGTCGCAAGCCGTCGCAATTGTCAGGCGGCCAGCGCCAGCGCGTGGCGATGGGACGCGCGCTGGTACGCGATCCCCTGCTCTTCCTGTTCGACGAGCCGCTCTCCAATCTCGATGCCAAGCTGCGCGTCGAGATGCGCATGGAGATCAAGCGGCTGCACCAGCGCATCGGCGCCACCATCGTCTATGTCACCCACGACCAGATCGAGGCGATGACAATGGCGACCCGCATTGCCGTGATGCATCGCGGCGTGGTGCAGCAATTCGCCGACCCCGACACCGTCTACCGCTATCCCGCCAATCTCTTCGTCGCCCGCTTCATGGGCTCGCCGCCGATGAACACGATGCCGGCCCGGCTCGAGGCAGATAGCAACGGACCTGTCGTGGTGATCGGTTCAGGCCGTCCGGACGAGGTCCGTCTCCGCCTGCAGGGCTATGACGCGGCGGCCTCCTATGTCGGCCGCGACGTGGTGCTCGGAATCAGGCCCGAATGCATCGCTGAGGGCGACCGCGTGTTCTCCGGAGCCGTGGGGCCGCCCGTCATGGTCACCGCACCGGTCGAGCTCGTCGAGCCCACGGGCGCCGAGACCATCGTCCTGCTGCGGCTGGGCGGAGAGCCCGCCCAGGCGCGCATCTCGCCGGACATCCGCCCGACGCCGGGTACCACCGCTTCCTTTGCCCTTGATATCAGGCGCATTTGCCTGTTCGACCCTGAGACGGAGCGACTGATCGCATGACCCAGACGACCTATGCCGACCTCGCCAATCGCGTGGTGGTGATTACCGGCGGCGCCAGCGGCATCGGCGCCGCTTTCGTGCACGCATTCGCTGCCCAGGGCTCCCGCGTCGCTTTCCTCGACATCGACACGCAGGCCGGCGAAGCGCTGGCGCAGGAGGTGGCCAAGAAGTCAGGCACAGCGCCGCTGTTCGTGCCCTGCGACCTCCTTGATATCGACGCGCTGCGCGCCGCGCTGGCGAAGGTCCACGCATCGCTTGGCGATGCCGCGGTTCTCGTCAACAACGCCGCCAATGACCAGCGCCAGGTGCTCTCAGACGTGACGCCGACGGACTTCGACTGGATGATCGGTGTCAATTTCAAGCACGTCTTCTTTGCCGCGCAAGCCGTGGTGCCGCAGATGCAGGCGCGCGGCGGCGGTTCGATCATCAACATGTCCTCGATCGCCTGGATGCGCGGCGCACCAGGGCTGCCGGTCTACGCCGGAGCCAAGGCGGCGATCGTCGGCTTCACCAATTCGCTCGGCCGCAAGTTCGGTCCGGACCGTATCCGCGTCAACGCCATCGCACCGGGGATGGTCATCACCGAGCGGCAGCGCAAGCTATGGTATCCGGACGAGCGGCAGATCACCGAGATGCGCACGCGCCAGGCCATCCCCGATGCGGTGACGCCCGACGATATCGCTGACATGGCGCTGTTCCTCGCCTCAGATGCGAGTCAACGCATCAGCTGCCAGTGTTTTCGGGTCGATGGTGGCTTAGCCTGACGGCACGGGAAGTATCCGTAGTTTCGTAGGGTGGGCAAAGGCGCCCTTGCGCCGTGCCCACCATCTCTCTCGGTCACAAACAGTGCGTGGGCACGCTTTCGCTTTGCCCACCCTACAAGACCGCTGTCTACCGCCCTTTCCGCATCGTCGCGAGAACGATATCGGCGGCGAGCACACTCGGCGATTTGTCGCCGGTCGACATGATGGTATCGAGCTGCGCAAAGGCTTCGACCTGCTGCCGACGCATCGGAGAGTCGGTCAGCACTTCGGACAGTGCGCCGGCGAGCCTCGAAGGCGTGCAGTCTTCCTGCAGAAATTCGGGGATCACATCCTTGCCGATCACGAGATTGGCAAGGATCACCGAAGATACCTGGATCGCGCGGCGCAGGATGAAAGCTTCCATCGCACCGACGCGATAAGCCGTCACCATCGGGATGCCTGACAGTGCCAGCTCCAGCGTCACCGTGCCGGATTTTGCCAACGCCGCGCGCGCGATCCGGAACGCGGCGCGCTTTTCGGTTTCGCCGACCGCGATCCGCGGCTTGACGGGCCAATTCGCGACGCCCGCGCGAATGGTGGCTTCGAGATGCGGCATGGTCGGCAGCATCAATTCGAATGCGACGCCGCTGGACTGCAATTGGCCGATGGCCGCGCCGAACACGTCGAGATGATGCCGGATCTCGCTGCGGCGGCTGCCGGGCAGAACCAGCAGCACCGGCGGCTCGCCGGCGCGGCGCTTCTGCTCCTCCATGTTCGGCCGCAGCGAGCCCAATTGCTCGGTCAGGGGATGGCCGACATAGCTGCAGGGCGGCCCACCGAGCTTGCGATATTCCTCCGGCTCGAACGGCAGCAGGCCGAGCACATGATCGACATAGCCGAGCATGGCGCGCGCCCGCCCCGGCCGCCAAGCCCAGACCGAGGGCGAGACATAGTCGATCACGGGGATTGAGGGATTCTTCGCGCGCACACGGCGGGCAACCCGATGGGTAAAATCAGGACTGTCGATGATGACGAGCACGTCGGGCGCAGCCTCGGTCACGGCGTCCGCGGTCTCGCGGATCAGCCGCAGGATTTTTGGCAGCTGCTGCACCACGGCGGCAAGGCCGACGATCGACAGTTCCTCGATGGGAAATAGCGTCTCGAGCCCTTCACGCGCCATGGTGAGGCCGCCGACGCCCTCGAACTCCACGCCATCGCCAAGCCGCTGGCGCAGCACCTTCATCAGGGCCGAGCCGAGCCGGTCGCCGGACTCCTCCGTCGCGATCAGAAAAATCTTCCGCTTGGGATCGCGAACCTGCATCACGCCGGCAGACCAACAACGAAGAGATATTTGGCGTCGGCAAGCGCGATCATCGCCTGCGGCTCGGCAGCGATGGTGTTGCCGGCGATCACAGCGACACCGGCAAGGCCGGCCTTGGCGACACCCTCGATCGTGCGCGGGCCGATCGTCGGCAGGTCGAAGCGCAGATCCTGGTTGCTCTTCGGCGCCTTCACCAGCACGCCGCGCCCCGTGGCCGCGCGGATGCGGCCCTCTTCGCGCAGGCGCGCCACGCGCGCCAGCAGCGCATCGGTGCCCTCGATGTCCTCGACCGCCACGACATGGCCGTCGATCACGACCGCGGCCTGCCCGATATCGAACGGCCCGAGCGCTGTGAGCACTGCGCGACCGCGCTCTATGTCGCTCTTGGCATTATCCGCCGGCCAGGCGCGGCTGATGCAGCCCTCTGGCATCAGGAGGTCGGGCGCGACGTCCTTGATGCCGACCATGCGAAAGCCGTCCTGCTCCAGGATCCGCCCGACGCCGGACAGCAGATGATCGTCGCCGCCACGGAAGGCGCGGATGACGTTACCGAGCAGTCGCAGCGTCTTGATGTCGAAGCGGATCTCCGTGATCGAGGGCCGCACCAAGGTGCCGATGAAGATCAGGTCGCGGCACCCCTCCTCGCGGAACAGCCGCATGGCGCGGCCAAGCTGTCCGACTGAGATCCAGCGATGGCGGAATTTCTCCACCTGCACCGGGTCGCAGGCCCCCCGGAGAGGAAACAGCACCGGCGTGATGCCGCGCGCAGCGAGCGAGTCGGCGACCGCGAACGGCATGGCGCCTCCGCCTGCGACCACGCCGACTGGCGATGAAACCTCTGAAGCCGCCGATGTCATGCCCGCGGCCATCCCAAAATCACTTCTCGATGGTCGGAAGACAGAGTGGGCGCTTGCCCTTGCCGATGAAGCCGAGGATCTCGGCGATCGCGGGATCTTCGCTTGCAAGCGGCAGCACCGACTCCAGCCGCTCGGCAAACGTGCCGGGGCCGTGGAAGAGCTTCTGGTAGAACGCGCGCACCGTCACAAGCCGCTGCTTGGTGAACTTGCGCCGCTTCATGCCGATCAGGTTAAGGCTCTCCAGCACCGCATATTGGCCGTTGGCGAGCCCATACGGGATGATATCGTCGCGCACGCCCGAGAGGCCGCCGACCATCACGTAGTTGCCGATACGGGTGAACTGATGCACCGCGGACAGGCCGCCGATATAGACGGCGTCGCCGATCTCGCAATGGCCGCCGAGCGTCGCTGAGGTCGCGAAGATCGCGTTGTTGCCGACCACGCAGTCATGGCCGACATGGCTGTTGTTCATGAAGTAGCCGTCATTGCCGACGCGCGTCTTGCCGCCGCCCTTGACGGTGCCGACGTTCATCGTCGCACCTTCGCGGATGGTGTTGCCAGAACCGATGTCGAGCGTGGTCGGCTCGCCCTTGTAGCTGAGGTCCTGCGGCGCGCCGCCAAGCACCGCGAACGGCGAGATCACGCAGCCGTCGCCGATCGAGGTGTGGCCGATGACGGTGACCTGTCCGATCAGCTTGCAATTGGTCCCGATCCGGGCGTTGCGGCCGATGATGCAAAAGGGCCCGATCTCGGTGCCCTCGCCGATCACGGCGCCGTCTTCCACCCGCGCGGTGGGGTCGATCTTACTCATCAAGCGATCTTACTTATCAACAAGGTCTGACTATGTGTTGAACTTGCTCGGCTTTCCGCTGGTTAGCGCGACTGCGCCCGATCTGTCCAGTGACGTATGATCTCGGCATGTTTCAGACGCCGGCTGAACAAGCCGTGCAGCTCGCATCAATCACTTCATCCAACACTTGAACGGGCGACCCGCCGTTCTCAATCGGTCAACATGGCTCCGACGTCGGCCTCGGCGACGACCTGGCCGTTGACCTTGGCGTCACCGTGAAACCACCACATCGCCTTGCGGCGGCCGAGCGAACGCATGTGATACTCGATGGTGTCGCCTGGAAGCACGGGCTTGCGAAACTTGCACTTGTCGATGGTGAGGAAATACACCGCGCGCGGCTTCTCGGTGCCCTCGACCGACTTGATGCCAATCACACCTGCGGTCTGCGCCATCGCCTCGATCATCATGACACCAGGATAGACCGGACGCTCCGGGAAATGCCCCTGGAAGGCCGGCTCGTTGAAGGTGACGTTCTTGATGCCGATACCGCTGTAATCGGCGCGGATGTTGATCACCCGGTCGATCAGCAGCATCGGAAACCGATGCGGCAGGGTCTGGAGGATCGCATTGATATCCACCAGCGCAAACTTAACAGGTGATTCCTCCGTCATTCCCGTCCCTCGTCCTTCGGATCGGCCTTGCTGTCGCGTACCAGGCGCTCCACCGCGATGATCTCCTTGAACCATTGTTTGGTCGGCTTGGCGAAATGCCCGCCCCAACGCCCCCCCGGGGGGATGTCGTCCTTGACCGCGCTCATGGCGGTCACCTGGGCTCCATCGCCGATCTTGAGGTGATTGTTGATACCAACCTTCGCTCCCAGCGCCACGTTGTCGCCGATGGTCAAGCTGCCCGCGAGCCCGATCTGGGCCGCCAAGAGGCAATTCCGGCCGATGGTCACATTGTGGCCGATCTGGACCTGATTGTCGATTTTCGTACCCTCCCCGATCACGGTGTCGCGCAGGGAGCCGCGATCGATGGTGGTGCCGGCGCCGACTTCCACATTGTTCTGGATCAGCACACGACCGGTCTGGGGCACTTTCAAATGGCCCTCGGGGCCGAAGAAGATGAAGCCATAGCCGTCCTGGCCAATCGAGCAGCCGGGGTAGATCAGCACGTTGTTGCCGATCAGCGCGCACTGGATGGCCGTACGTGCGCCCACATTGCAATCCCGGCCGATCTTGACGCCTGGACCTAGGACCACGCCCGCCCCGATCACAGTGCCACTGCCGATCTCCACGTCAGGACCGATGACGGTCAGCGGCTCGACGATGACGTCGTCCTCCAGCCGTGCCGACGGGTCGATGATGGCCGATGGCGCGATGCCGTCGTTGCCGAACCAGGACTTTGGGCGCAATGCGTCCGCGTGCCATTCCCGGGCGATCCTGACGAAGGCCCGGAACGGCTGCGCCACCCGCAGCACGGCCGTATGCGCGGGCACCTGCGCCTCGAATCGCGGGCTCACCAGACAGGCGCCAGCCTTGGTCGCCTTGAGCTCATCGGCGTATTTGAGGTTGTCGAAGAACGCCAGATGCATCGGACCGGCTTCGTCCAGCGAAGCGAGACCCGTGATGACATGACCGCCCCTGCTCGGGTCGACCAGTTGCGCCTTTGTCAGCGTGGCGATATCGGCCAGCGCCGTAGCAGGCGGTTTCTTGAAGAAGGTCGGCTGCGCCATTCCACCCCGTCGCGGTCCGGCTTCGGCATGAAGCGGTCAGGCCGCATCATGCCTTATCTCACGGATTGAGCACGATCTTTTTGGCGGCCGGCCCCAAGGAATTCCTGGAGGAATTCCCAAAGCGGCCGGCTCAAGCCCTGCTGATCGAATTAGAACGAAGTGCCGCCGCCGAACCGGAATTCCTGCGTACGGTCGTACTTGCCCTTGGTGAGCGGCACTGCGTAGTCGAAGCGCAGCGGACCGAACGGTGAGGCCCAGATCAAGCCGACACCAACCGACGACCGGATAACCTTGCTGTCGTCGTAGACGAGGCCAGTACAGGTTCCGGCGGTGTTCGGATTGATCGTCGACGCGATACAATTCGAGTTCTTGGTCGTCGTGGTTTCGCCTGTCAGCGTCCAGGTCGTCGGGCCCTGGTAGTCATACAGACCGCCGGCATCGGCATAGACCGCGCCCTTCAGACCGACTTCCTTCGGCAGGAACCAGAACGGCATCTGCAATTCGAGCGAGGCGCCCCAATACTTGGTGCCGCCGAGCGCGTCCTGCGTGTCGTACGGGTTGATGTCGCGCGGGCCGATGCCGTTCGGCGCGAAGCCGCGAACGAGGTTCGGACCCATCTGGAAGTGATCGAGCATGCGCAGATCTTTGCTGCCGATCTTGTTCAGGACACCGCCCTGGAGATGGACGAGGCCGACCAGGTCCGACACCAGCGACTGGTAGTACTTCGCGTCGAGGGCGGTCTTCAGATAGGAGACGTCGCCGCCGACGCCGGCGAAGTCCTGCCGGAAGTCGACCAGCAGACCGTCGGTCGGGTTCTTGTTGTTGTCGAGCGTGTTGTAGGTCAGCGTGTAGCCGAGCGCCGAGGTCAGCGTCTTGCCGTTCGCAAGCTCCTTGCGGACCGGCAGCGAGGCCTCGCCGTCGCTGTAGCAACCGAGGCCGTTGGTCGAGCTCAGATCAATGCCGTTGAGGGCAGCATAGGCCGGGCTCGGGTTGAACGCGCCCGAGGTCGGGACGTTGTTACAGTTCGCCAGATAGGACGGCAGCGTGATTTCCTGCCGGTAGATCGAGTAGCGCAGCTGCAGCGACAGATCCTCGCGCAAGGCGAAGCCGAGACGCGGCGAGAAGCCGAGCGTCTTGGTGCCGTAGGAGATGTAGCTGTTGGACAGCTGCTGGCGCTGATAGAGGTCGAGGCCCAGCGCGACGCGATAGTCGAGCAGATAAGGCTCGACGAACGAGAGCGAATAGCCGCGCGCATACTGGCCGTAGGTGACCGACGCCTTGGCGAACAGGCCGCGGCCGAGCAGGTTGCGCTCGGAGACGGAGACTTCGGCCAGCGCACCGTCCGTCGTGGAGTAACCGCCCGAGACCGAGAAGTCGCCGGTCGACTTCTCTTCGAGATCGACGACCAGGACCACGCGGTCGCTGGACGAACCCGGCTCCGTCGTGATCTTCACGGTCTTGAAGTAGTCGAGGTTCTTCAGGCGGCGCTCGGCGCGGTCGACCAGCGCACGGTTGTAGGCATCGCCCTCGGAGATGTCGAACTCGCGGCGGATCACGTAGTCACGGGTACGGGTGTTGCCGCGAATGTTGATGCGCTCGATGTAGGTGCGCGGACCTTCATCGATGTTGAACACGACGGCGACGGTGTGCGCATCGAAATTGCGATCGCCGGCCGGACGCACCACCGCGAAGGCATAGCCGCGGCGCGAGGCCTCGATCTGCATCTCCTCGACCGACTTCTCGACCGATTCGACATTGTAGAGCGAACCGACATTGACGCGCGAAAAAGAGCGCAACGTGGTTGGGTCGAAGTTCGGGATGGTGGAGCGGAAATCGACGGTGCCGACGCGGTACTGCTGGCCTTCCTCGATCTTGAAGGTGACGTTGAAGCCCTTCTTCTCCGGATCGTATTCGGTGAGCGCGGCGACGACCTGAACGTCGGCGAAGCCGTTCTTCAGGTAGTAGCGGCGAATCAGGTCGCGGTCGGCCTCGACGCGATCGGGGTCGTACACGTCGCCGCTGCCGAGGAAGCTCAGCAGATTGGTTTCGCGCGTCTTGATGACGTCGCGCAGGCGGTAGGACGAAAACGCGTTGTTGCCGACGAAATCGATCGACTTGACGCCGGTCTTGGCGCCTTCGTTGATCGTGAAGACGAGATCGACCCGGTTGTTCGGTTGCTCGATGATCTCGGGCGTGACGGTCACGTCATAGCGGCCGGAGCGGCGATAGATTTCGGCGATTCGCAGCGTGTCCGACTGCACCATGGCGCGGGAGAAGGTACCGCGGGCCTTGGACTGCACTTCGGCGGTGAGCTGCTCGTCCTTGATCTTCTTGTTGCCCTCGAACGCGATGCGTCCGATCACCGGGTTTTCCACAACGGAGACGACGAGCTGGCCGCCAGCGCCACGGTTGATCTTCACGTCCTGGAACAGGCCGGTCTCGATCAGCGCCTTGAGGCCATCATCGATGGCGCCCTGATCGAGGCGCCCCCCGGGGCCCGGCTTGAAATAGGAGCGGATCGTCTCCACCTCGACGCGGCGATTTCCTTCGACGGAAATCGACTGCACGGTCTGAGCGAGCGCAGACGAAGACACCAAAACAGCCCCAACCGGGGCAACCACCGGCGCGCCGAACATGATCAGGGTTGCGAGCAAGCCCCCCCGGAGTCGCAGTCCAAACTTCATGCGCAACGCGCCCTTATCAACTTACCAGACCCAACCCCAAAGCCGGTCTGGGAGATTCCCCAAGTTCTAGCCGCTTGTAGCCAATTTCCCCGACATCGCAAACGGCAGCTGACAGGGTAATTTCAATTTCATTCCAAGACGTTGCTCAACAGCAACGCCACAAAAAAGCCCCGATCAGGAAGCGGCCATCCGCAGGATGTCGTTGTAGGTGGCAAACACCATCAGCATCAGCACCAGACCGAGCCCGATTCGGAACCCCATCTCCTGAGTCCGCTCGGACAGCGGACGGCCGCGGACGATCTCGGCCGAGTAGAACAGAAGGTGACCGCCATCGAGCAGCGGAATTGGGAACAGGTTCAGCAGGCCGATCGAAACCGACAGCACCGCGCATAGATTGATCACGAACTGGAACCCGGCGCTGGCCGCCTGTCCCGACATCTTGGCGATGCCGAGGACGCCGCTGACCTCGTTCGGATTGCCCTGCCCGATGAACAGCGAGCCCAGGAACTTGAAGGTGCTGGTGATGATGAACCAGACCTGCTCGACCCCGATCTTGAGCGCCTCGCCGACACCGACCGGCGAGGTCGAGGCCTCACCGGCCTGCGATTTGTGTTCGACACCGAGCACGCCGACCTTGTGACTGTTGCCAAACGGATCCTTGCGCTCGAGCAGCGCCGGGGTCGCGGTCAGGGACACCAGCCCGCCGTCCCGCTTCACCTCGAAAGCCAGGGCTGAACCTGCGCTCGTCGCCACGATCCGTTGCATATCGGCAAAGCTCTCGATCGGCTTGCCGTCGATCTGCACGACGACGTCGCCGATCTTGAAGCCGGCGGCGGCCGCGGCACCGTCGGCGACGACGCCGTCCACGCGGGCGATCGTGCTCGGCTTGCCGTAATACAGGGCCATGCCTGCGAAAATCAGGGCGCCGAGAATGAAATTGGCGACAGGTCCGGCGGCGACGATGGCGGCGCGCGGGCCGACCTTCTTGTGGTGGAAGCTGCCGGCGCGCTCCTCCGCCGTCATCGCCTCCAGCGTCGCGGCCGACGGCGTCGAGGCCTCGCTCTCGTCCCCGAAGAACTTGACGTAGCCGCCAAGCGGGATTGCCGAGATCTTCCAGCGCGTGCCGTGGCGATCGTTGAAACCGACCAGCTCAGGTCCGAACCCGAGCGAGAAGGTTAGCACCCGAACGCCCGCCCAGCGCGCGACCAGGAAATGGCCGAGCTCATGGAAGAACACGACGATGGTCAGGACGAAGAGGAAGGGAACGACGTAGCCGAGGAGCCCATGGCTCAACGTATTGAAACTATGGGTAAAAAAGTCGATCATCGAATTCCCTCATCCAGCGCCGCAAGGCCCTGGCCCCGAACTGTCTAGGATGCCTTTAAGGCAATTTGAGGCAATAGGGCGGCAGCTTTATTTCGCGCAACATGGTCAACGTTTATTGCATCATCCGCTGACGTCATGGGGCCTTGGTTCCCGCTCCGGATCCAGTCCTCCAGCGTCGCCTCGACCAGGCGGGCGATGGCACCAAAGCGGATCTTGCCGGCGATGAAGGCCGCGACCGCGACCTCGTTGGCGGCGTTGTAGACGGTGGTCGCCCCCTTCCCGGTCCGGAGCGACTCGAAAGCCAGGCGAAGCCCGGGGAACCGCTCGAAGTCGGGAGCCTCGAAGGTCAACTGGCCGATCTTGGCCAGATCGAGCTTGGCCGCCGGTCCCTTGATCCGGTCGGGCCAGCCAAGGCAGTGGGCGATCGGCGTGCGCATGTCGGGCGAGCCGAGCTGGGCCATTACCGAGCGGTCCGAAAACTCGACCATGCCGTGGATGATCGACTGCGGATGCACCAGCACGTCGATCTCGTCGGGCGAAAGCGCGAACAGATAGGACGCCTCGATCACCTCGAGGCCCTTGTTCATCATCGAGGCGGAGTCGATCGTGATCTTCTGGCCCATGCTCCAGTTCGGATGCTTCAGGGCCTGCTCGAGCGTCGCCTTCTCGATGTCGGCGGGTTTCCAGGTCCGGAACGGGCCACCCGATGCCGTGATGATGACGCGGACCAGCTCGTCGCGATTGCCCGATGCCAGCGCCTGAAACAGCGCATTGTGCTCGGAATCAGCAGGCAGAATGCATGCGCCGGCTTTCGCCGCGCGCTGCATGAAGAAATCACCGGCGCAGACCAGGCATTCCTTGTTGGCGAGCGCGACATGCGCGCCACGATCGACCGCAGCCAGCGCCGGCTTCAATCCCGCCGCGCCGCTCACCGCGGCCATCACCCAATCGGCCGGGCGCGCGCCTGCTTCGATCACCGCGCTTTCGCCGGCGCCGCATTCCGTGCTCGTGCCCGCAAGAGCAGACTTCAGGTCGGCAAGCTTGGTGCTGTCCGCAATCGCGACGAAGCGCGCGGAAAATTCCTTCGCGAGTTTTGCAAGCGCTTCGACATTGCTGTTCGCCGTCAGCGCCTCGACGCGATAGCGCTCGGGCGAAGCGCGCAGCAGATCCATCGTGCTGTCGCCGATCGAGCCGGTGGCGCCGAGGACCGTGACGCTGCGGATGTCGGTCGCAGCAAGCTTGTTATTACGCAATGGGACTGCGCTCATATCCTCACCAAACCATAAGACCGCTTCCGGCGCTATGCACACCATGGCGGAGGAAGCCGATAATCCATGCCACCAGGATGGCGGCGACAAAGCCGTCCAGACGGTCCAATAGCCCGCCATGGCCGGGAATTAAGTGACTGGAATCCTTGACGCCGAAGCGTCTTTTCACAGCGGATTCAAACAGGTCGCCTGCCTGCGAGACCACCGACAGGACGGCACTGACGGCGAGCAGTGGAACCGCCTTTCCGATGCCGAAGGCCGCGAAGCCGCCCGCAACGGCAAGGCTCGCCGCAAAGCCGCCGAACGCGCCGGCCCAGGTCTTCTTCGGGCTGACGCGCGGCCAAAGCTTCGGCCCGCCGATACCACGGCCGGCAAAATAGCCGCCGATATCGGTCGCCCATACCACGAGCAGCACGAACATCAGCGCGGTGAAGCCGTGCACGAGATCCTTCCGCACCAGGATCGAGGCCAGCAGCGCCGCGGATGCATAGGCAAATCCGCTCGCGGCCCAGACGAACTTGCCGCGCGCGATCAGCGTCACGATCGCGCCGCCGATAAAGCCGACAATGACGGCGGTCTTCAGCGCGCCTGCGGCAACGCACAAGCCCATCATGGCAATGACGATGGTCCCTGCCCCGGTCAGCGCGGTCGAGCCTGCGCCCACCACCGTCAGCCATTCCGTGAACAGCCCGATCGACACCAGGGTGACGAGCAGCGCCCACAGCCAGCCGCCGGCATAGGCGAGCGCGAGCGTGATCGGCGCCAGCACCAGCGCAGCGAGAACTCGCATCACCAGATTGCTCGGGGCCGGCGTCGTGCCCGCCGGTGCGGCCTCGGGTTCGCTCACGAGGCTGATTTCGCGACCAGGCCGCCGAAACGGCGCTCGCGCCTGGCGAATTCGGCGACCGCGCTTTCGAGCGCCGCCTTGTCGAAATCCGGCCAATGGACCGGCACGAAGACGAGCTCGCTATAGGCGGCCTGCCACATCAGGAAGTTGGAGAGGCGCTGCTCGCCGCTGGTGCGGATGATGAGATCTGGATCGGGAATGTCGGGCGCATCGAGATGGGCGCCGAGTGCGTCGGCGTCGATCGTTTTGGGATCGCGCGTGCCGTCGGCGACTTCGCGGGCGAGTTTCTGCGCGGCCTTCGCGATCTCCTGCCGCGAGCCGTAATTGAAGGCGACGACGAGCGTGAGGCGCGTGTTGTCGCGCGTCAACTCCTCGGCCTCGTTGAGGAGCGCGCAGATGTCGCCCTCGAGCCCGGCGCGCTCGCCGATGATGCGCACCTTGACGCCGTCGCGATGCAGGCTGGCGAGATCGTTGCGGATGAAGCGCCGGAGCAGTCCGAAGAGATCGCCGATCTCGCTTGCCGGGCGCGACCAGTTCTCGGACGAGAACGAGAAGATGGTGAGATAGCGGATGCCGAGCTCGTGTGAGGCCCGCACCACGCGCCGCAGCGCTTCGACGCCGCGGCGATGGCCCTCGGCCCGCGGCAGACCGCGCGCGGCCGCCCAACGCCCGTTGCCATCCATGATGATGGCGACATGCGCAGGCACATCGGACCGATCAGGTCCGTCCGTTGCGGGCGCGGCGGCGTTGGACATCGAAAAAGGCCTTAAACGGTGAGGATTTCTTTTTCCTTGGCGGCCAGCAGCTGGTCGATCTCGGTGATGGTGCCGTCGGTGGCCTTCTGCACCTCGTCGGCGTGACGCTTCTGGTCGTCCTCCGACATCTCGTGATTCTTCTCGAGCTTCTTGAGGACATCGAGGCCGTCGCGGCGGACGTGACGCGCGGCGACCTTGGCGGCCTCGGCATATTTGTGCGCGACCTTGACGAGCTCCTTGCGGCGCTCCTCGTTGAGTTCAGGGATGCGCAGGCGCAGCACCTGGCCTTCGGTTGCCGGCGACAGGCCGAGATTGGAATCGACGATCGCCTTTTCGACGGCCTTGACCATCGACTTGTCCCAGACCTGCACCGAGATCAGGCGCGGCTCGGGCACGCTGACGGTGGCGAGCTGATTGAGGGGCATGTGACTGCCATAGGCGTCGACCTGCACCGGATCGAGCATCGAGGCCGATGCACGGCCCGTGCGCAGGCCACCGAGTTCGTGCTTGAGGGATGCGACCGCGCCCTGCATGCGGCGCTTCACTTCGTTGAGGTCGAAATTACCCGTGGCCATCACGCTTCTCCTTCAATAGTCCGGCGACCTCACCGCACCCCTCCTTCGGGGCACCAAGACGAGCCCGTCAGCCGGCGACAACAGTCCCGTGGCCGATGCCGCGCAGAATCGCGCCGATCGAACCGGGCTCCGCGATCGAAAATACGATGATAGGCAGCGACGTCTCGCGGGCAAGTGCGAAGGCGGTCGCATCCATCACCTTGTAGCCGCCTTCGATAGCCTGCGAATGCGTCAGCCGGTCGAACCGCTTGGCCGACGGGTCCTTCTTCGGGTCGGCCGAGTAAACCCCGTCGACATTGGTGGCCTTCAGCACCGCCTCGGCGCCGATTTCTGCGGCGCGCAGCACGGCCGTCGTGTCCGTGGTGAAGTACGGATTGCCGGTGCCACCACCGAGCACGATGATTCGACCCTCGGCGAGGTATTTGTGCGCCGCGGTGCGCGTGAACAGCTCGGAAATCTCGGGCATGACAAACGCCGACAGCGTCCGCGCCGGCGCGCCCTTGCGCTCGATGGTGGCTTCCAGCGCGAGGCAGTTCATCATGGTGGCGAGCATGCCCATGGTGTCGCCGGTCGTGCGGGAGACGCCGCGCGAGGAGACCTCGACGCCGCGGAAAATATTGCCGCCGCCGATCACGACCGCCACCTCGCATCCGAGCTGGCGGGCCGCGATCAGATCATCCGCAACCCGGTCCATGGTCGGCTGATCGATGCCAAACCCCTGCTGTCCTGCGAGATATTCGCCGGATAGCTTGATCACGACGCGACGATAGACCGGATCAGTCATGAGCACTTTCCTCGTCCGGGCGCCGCTTCCGGCGGCACGCCGGAAGGAACGTTCCGGCGCTTACTTCTTGCCGCTGGCCGCCGCGACCTCAGCCGCGAAGTCCGATTCCTGCTTCTCGATTCCCTCACCGAGAGCATAGCGCACGAAGCCCGCGATCTTCACGGCGCCGCCGACCTTGCCCTCGGCTTCCTTCACCGCCTGCGCCACCGACTTGCCGGTGTCGTGGATGAAGGCCTGCTCGAGCAGGCACACTTCCTTGTAGTAGGTCTTCAGGCCGGACTCGACGATCTTCTCAATCACGTTCTCGGGCTTGCCCTGCTGGCGATATTTGTCGGCGAGCACGTCCTTCTCGCGCTTGACGACGGCCGGATCGAGACCGGACGGGTCCAGCGCAAGCGGGTTGGCGGCGGCGACATGCATCGCGATCTGGCGGCCGAGCGCTGCGAGCTCGTCGGCCTTGCCGGGCGATTCCAGCGCCACGATCACGCCCATCTTGCCGGCACCGTCGACGACCGCACCGTGGACGTAGCTCGACACCACGCCCTGGCTCACTTCGAGCGAAGCCGCGCGGCGCAGCGTCATGTTCTCGCCGATGGTCGCGATCGCGTCGTTGATCGCGGCTTCCACCGTGACGTCGCCGACCTTGGCGGCCTTGATCTTCTCGACATCGGCGCCGGCGTCGAAAGCGACCTGGGCGACCATCTTGACCAGGCCCTGGAACTGGCCGTTACGCGCGACGAAATCGGTCTCGGAGTTGACCTCGACCACGACGCCCTTGTTGCCCTTGGTGAGCGCGCCGATGAGGCCTTCGGCCGCGACGCGGCCCGACTTCTTGGCGGCCTTGGACAGGCCCTTCTTGCGCAGCCAATCCTGCGCAGCTTCCATGTTGCCGTCGTTCTCGGTCAGCGCGGCCTTGCAGTCCATCATGCCTGCGCCGGTGGACTCGCGCAGATCCTTGACCATCGCAGCAGTGATCGTTGCCATCGTTGAAAATCCTTCTTGCCTGCCGGTTTGCCGCGGCGTGGCTCCAATTGCCCCGCCGCGGTCCATCTCAGGAATTCGCGTCAACTGAATGAAATGGTGGCCGGATCCGGTCCGGCCAACCCATCGCCGTTTTGACTATTCCGCTTCCGCGGTCAGCGCCTTGGCCTTGGCCACCCAGGCATCCGCGCGGCTCGGCAGACCGACTTCTTCGCCGATCGTGTGTGCGGTGTCGTGGTCGAGCTCAGCCAGCTGCCAGAAGTGGAAGATGCCGAGGTCGTTGAACTTCTTCTCGATCGCGCCCGACACGCCCGGGAGCTTCTTGAGGTCGTCGGCGGTGCCGCGCGGACCGGCAAGGCCCTGGAAGCCAGCCGTCGAGGGCAGCTCTTCGGCGACCGGACGAACCGAAGCACCGACGTCGATGCCGGAATCGCCCTGGGCGCGTCCGATGCCGTCGATTGCGGCACGCGCGATCAGGTCGCAATAGAGCGAGATCGCGCGACCGGCATCGTCATTGCCGGGCACCACATAGGTGATGCCCTTCGGATCCGAATTGGTATCGACGATCGCGGCGACCGGGATGTTGAGCCGCTGGGCTTCCTGGATCGCGATGTCTTCCTTGTTGGTGTCGATCACGAAGATCATGTCGGGCAGACCGCCCATGTCCTTGATGCCACCGAGCGAGCGGTCGAGCTTGTCGCGCTCGCGCTGGAGCGTCAGGCGCTCCTTCTTGGTGTAGGAACTGGCGTCGCCGCTGGCCAGCACTTCGTCGAGGTGACGCAGGCGCTTGATCGAGGCCGAGATCGTCTTCCAGTTGGTCAGCGTGCCGCCGAGCCAGCGCGAATTGACGAAATACTGCGCGCAGCGCTTGGCCGCATCGGCAACGCCATCCTGCGCCTGGCGCTTGGTGCCGACGAACAGGATGCGGCCGCCCTTGGCGACGGTGTCACTGACGGCCTGAAGAGCCGTGTGCAGCAACGGCACGGTCTGAGCGAGGTCGACGATGTGGATGTTGTTACGGGTGCCGAAAATGAACGGAGCCATTTTCGGATTCCAGCGGTGAGACTGGTGACCAAAGTGCACGCCAGCTTCGAGCAGCTGACGCATAGTGAAATCGGGTAGTGCCATCGTTCTAATTCTCCGGTTGGTTCCTCCGGAAGCGTGTGAGCAAAACGGAGCGATGTCGCCCCGGCTGCCACCGGACGGCCTTGTGAGCCATGCTTCCGTGTGAGATGGCGCGCTATATAGCGCCATTTCGGCCAGAAGCAAGGAAATAAGGGCCTTTCGGGGCTTTTACCGCTCGCGAAAGGCCTTTTTCGGGATTTGCGCCCTGTCCGCTAGCACTTGGGCTGGTTGGGCGGACACTTTTTCGCCGCTGGCGGCGGTGCAGGCGGTCGTGGCGGCGGTGCGGCCGGACGCGGCGGCGGGGGCGGCGCGACCGCCATTCGCGGCGGCGGCGGTGGGGGCGCCGGCCTGGCCACGGGCGGCGGCGGCGGAGCGGGCCGTGCGGCTGCAACCGGCGGGCGCGGTGGCGGGGGCGGCGCGGCCACCCGCGGCGGCGGGGGCGCTACCCGCGGCGGAGGCGGCGCCACGTGTGGCGGAGGTGGAGGCGTCGGCCTTGCGAGCGCCTGCGGGTGCGGCGCCGGCGGCGGCGGCCTTGTTACCTGCGCGGGCGATGGCGTTGCGGGCCGCTGGCCCTGCGGCTTGATCGGCTCGTGCGCGGCGACGGGCGGCGACGGCTGCGTCGGCTTTCCATTGGTCACATTGGTCGTGGTCACGCCCGGCTTGCCTGCCGGGGTCGTGGTCGGCGGCGTGACGGGCGGCTCATGCGCCAGTGATTTGGCATGCGGATCCGGCGCGCCCGTCGGCGGTGTTTGCGCCACGGGCGGCTTGGAAGCCGGCGTGGTTGCGGCGTTGGCCGGAGCAGTTGTGGTGGTGGGCGCGGCCGACGTAGCGGGATGGGCCGGCGGCTGGCCACTGGCCGGCGCATTTGCCGTCGGCGCCAGTTTACCGTTGGGGGCCTGGGCCGCACCGGCTGGCGCGGCCGGCGGGTTCTGGAAGCCCGGCAACGCATGGCCGGGCGCCGCCGTAGACGGAGTGACCGCGGTCGGCGTCGCGTGAACCTGCATCACCTTCATCGCCGCCGGCTTTGCCGTGGGGTTGCTGACGAGCGCCGCCTGGCTCGGCTTGAGCGGCTGGTTCGGATTGGCCTGGATCTGTTGCGCCTGCTGCTTCACGACCGTCGGCACCTGCGTCATCCCGCTCGGGCGCCCCGGTCCGTTGGCGGCAATGGCTGCGGCCGCAGCCGCGTTGCCGGCCGGCAGCGGCGCCGGTGGCTGGTTGATCACGGTGTTGATGACCGTGGTGTTATGAATGTTGTTGAAGATGATGTTGTTCGGCGGCGGCGTGACATAAACCGGCGGACTGTAGAACGCCGGGATCGGCACGAAGACCGGCTGCGGCAGCACGAACAAGCCGACCACCGGCAGCGGCGGCGGCAGCACCACGAAGTCAGGCGGCGGCGGCGGACAGAAATAGATCGGCGGCGGCGGCGGCGGCACGAAGTCGAACACAGGATCGCTGAAATATAGCACCGGACGGTCGACATAGACGACCTCCTCCGGCGGCGGCGGCGGCACGTCATAGTCCATCATCGCGAAAGTCGGCGGCGGCTCGAGCGGCGCGGTCAGGATTGCGAGCCTGCGCCTTGCATCGCCCGCATGCGGCCCGCGCGGATAGCGGCGCAGATACGACCAATAGGCATCCGGCGTGTCGGCGCGATAGGACCGCCGCCAGGTGATCGCCTCGCGGCGCGCCGCGACGATGGCCATCACGCGCTTGGCCAGGGGATCGCCGGGATAGGCTGCGAGAAAATCCTCATAGGCCGGCAGCGTGTCGCGCTCGAGCGCGGCGGCATAGGCATCCTGCACGCCGAGATCGCGAATCGGCCTGTTGCGGATCGCCGCGACCTGGTCGGGCGCGGCCGCTGGCGGCGGCGCGTCGGGAGCGCGATCGAAGAAGGTGAACTGTGCGGAGACCTTCTGGTCGTCCCACGGCACCTGTGCGCCTTTCGAGGACTCATTGACGCGCAGGCGGACACGGTCGAACACCTCAGGCAACGACAGGCCGCCGGTGCGGATCATCTCGGCAAGCGACTGCGCATAGATACCGTAGGGTCCCGGCTCCTCTGGGGCCACCGTGCCCGGCGCCGCATTGAAGGCGATCAGCATGTTCGGATCCGGCTCGACCAGCGCCAGTCCGCTCGCGATCGGCTGCTGGCCGCCCTCGACGAAGGGCTGCGCCCGCGCGGCGTCGAGCACGATGATGTTGGCCTTGAGCTGGATGGCGGCAAGCTGGCGGGCATAGTCGCTGAGGCGAAGCGCCTCGGTCGGAATGTCGGTGTCCCGCGTGATGTTGGAGTCGACGGGGATGAAATAGTTCTCGCCGGCCAGCTGCACGCCGTAGCCGGACAGATAGATCATCGCGACGGTGCCGGGTCCCGAGGCCTGCGCCTTCTGGATGAAGTCACGCAGACTCTTGCGCAGCGTGTCGCCATCGAGATCGCGCGCGCCGACCACGTCGAAGCCCGCGGCCTGCAGCGTCTGCGCGATCAGGCCGGCATCATTGGCGGTGGTTGCCAGCGGCGACTTGGAATAGGCGCCGTTGCCGACCACGAGCGCGATGCGCTTTTCCTGCTGCTGCGCGCGCGCCGGAGCAATCACGCCTGCAACAAGCAGGATCGGTAGAAGGAAGCAGAGGAAGGCCTTGTGTGTCCCGCGCATGGCTTGCTGCCCATTATTGTTGTTGAGTGTCCACCACGCATCAGACGCGCGGCCGTCTGAACGGCACTTGAACGAAAGGCTCGGATTGAGGCGGCGCCATGGCATCTGCCGATCCCGCCAGCTCGCGTCAGCTCCGCGTAAGCTTCCGCCTATGCCTTTGCCTTAGCCTTGCGCGATCAGATCCACTGTTCCCGTCGAGAGCCGGTAGATGCCGCCGGCGATCTTCAGCTTGCCCTGCTCCACGGCCGCGTTGAGGATCGGCGCCGCCGCCTTCAGCTTCGCGACATTGTCGATCACGTTCTGGCGGATCGCCTTGTCGAGCGTGTCCCCGCCCTGTTGCATCGCGGCCTTTGCAGCCGGCGCAATCGCATCGACCAGCGAGGGGATATGTCCCGGCGGCGGCTTGTCGTCCTTGATCGCCTTCAGCGTTGCATCGACCGCACCGCAAGCGTCATGGCCGAGCACGAGGATCAGCGGCGTATTGAGCACCGCGACCGCGTATTCCATGCTGGCGATGGTCTCGGTGCCGGCAAAATTGCCTGCGACACGGCAGACGAAGAGATCGCCGCGTCCGGTGTCAAACGCGTACTCCGGCGCGATGCGCGAGTCGGCGCAGCTCAGCACTGCCGCGAACGGATTCTGCCCGCCGGCCAACGCCTCACGCTCGTGCTTGAAATCGTGGCGCCGCGTGACGCCGTCGACGTAGCGGGCATTGCCGTCCATTAGCCGCTTCAGCGCCGCGTCCGGCGCCAGCACATTCTGCGGCTTGGGCGGCGCCTTGTGCTCCTTGGCGAAGGCGCGATCGGCGAAGACGGTGCCCAGCACAGAGGCTCCGAGCAGTATCGCAGACCGGCGTGAAGGCACTGCATGATTGGAGCGATCTTCAGGGCATTGGTCGCACATGATTGGTCTCCTCGACCGTTCCGACGGGATCAGCGCAGACGCGCTATCTTACATCCCTGCTGCGACGACGTCACGAACCCCGGAGTCGCCCTGCTCCGCACCTACTCGGCCTGGGCCAGCTTCAGCTCGGCGATCGTCGTTCGTGCCGCCGCTTCATCCAGCGCCAGGAAATCGACGGGCCCCTGGTTCTTGTAGCCGGAGGTCATTGCGAGTGTGAGACCATAGCCCAGCAATCCCGTACTGGCATTTGCGATCACGGCGTTCTTGCGTTCGCTCACGCGGGCGACGAAAAACAAGGTCTCCCCCGAACGCGCAGTAAACTCGACGTGCGTGACGCCGGGAAAGCCTGCCTCCTCCGCCACGAACCAATGCAGACCTGCCGGACGATCAGCATAGACGTAGGTGCCGGTCTTCAGCCCCGAGAGCGGCGTGCCATCAAGCTTAAATCCCCAGCCCGCATCGGCAAGACCGCCATAACCCTTTTCGCGAAGCACAACGATGCGCGCCTGGCCCGCTTTCGGTGGCCCGATCTTCCGCAGCGTGTCCGCATAATCCAGCCCGCTTCGAGCAGTCGTCTCACAGCCGCACAGCAACGCCGCAGCCACGAGCAGCACCAGTCCACGCAACAACATCACGCCCCCGAACTTTATTCCCCGAAGGCATGCTAGCCGGAAACATCGTCTGGTTGCAACGGCGTGTTTGCGTTTACCGCGCCCGCCGGGCTCACGCGCAATTGCGCGGCAGCACGGCTATATCTGCTGCACATCCACCACGCCGGCCACCGCCTTGATGGCACCGGCGATCTGCGGCGAGACCTTGAAGCGCCCGGGCAGCTTCATCTCGACCTCGGTCTCGAGGTCGAGCATCATCACCAGCGAGACCTCGCCGTCGCCGTTGGAGCGCGGTGCGATGCCGGGGCTGCCGATTTTTGGTGCGGCGGCATTCGTGCCTGCGGCTTCGGGGCCGGCCAGGCGCTTGGCGATCGAGTCCAGCGGCTTGGTATCGCGCACGAAGATGCGCAGGCCCTTCTGTGTCTTGGCGGCAGCGTCATCGAGCGGCTCGGCATGCAGCACGCGGGCGCGGACGTCCTCGCCCTGCAATTCCGCACCGAGCTGCAGCAGCACGGCCGCGCCCGGCTCCAGCACATCGCGATATTGTGCAAGGCCTTCGGAGAACAGCACGGCCTCGAAATGGCCCGTGGGATCGGACAACCCCATGATGCCCATCTTGTTGCCGGTCTTGGTGCGCCGCTCCATGCGCGATACCACCGTCGCTGCAACCTTGCCCGCGGTGGCGCCGGTCTTCACCGCGCGCGAGAATTCCGCCCACGACTGCACCCGCAGCCGCTTCAACACGGTGGCGTAATCATCGAGCGGATGGCCCGACAGGAAGAAGCCGACGGCGTCGTATTCGCGGCGGAGTTTTTCGGCCGGCAGCCACGGCTCGATCTGCGGCAGCATGATGGTCGGCGCATCTGCCGCCATGCCGAACATGTCGTTCTGGCCGCTGGTCTCGGCCTGATGCGCGCGCTGGCAAGCGGCCAGAATCGAATCCGCGCCGGCGAAAACACGGGCGCGGTTCGGCTCCAGCGTGTCGAAGGCGCCGGCGGCAGCGAGACTCTCGATGATGCGCTTGTTGATCGCGCGCGGATTGACGCGTGCGGCGAAGTCGGCGAGCGAGGTGAACAGGCCGCGCTTGGTCCGCTCCTCGATGATCTGGTCGATGGCCTGGATGCCGACGCCCTTGAGCGCGGCGAGCGCGTAATAGATGACCTTGTCGCCGACCTCGAAGGTCGCGCCGGAGCGGTTGATGTTCGGCGGCTCGACCTTGATGCCGAGGCGCTGCGCCTCGGAGCGGAATTCGGAGAGCTTGTCCGTATTGTTCAGATCGAGCGTCATCGACGCTGCGATGAACTCCACCGGATAATGCGCCTTCATGTAGGCGGTGTGGTAGGACACCAGCGCGTAGGCCGCCGCGTGGCTCTTGTTGAAGCCGTAGTCGGCGAACTTGGCGAGCAGTTCGAAGATGGTCTCGGCCTGCCCCTTCGGCACGCCGTTCTTCACCGCGCCCGCGACGAAGATGTCGCGCTGCTTGTCCATCTCGGCGCGGATCTTCTTACCCATGGCGCGGCGCAGGAGATCGGCGTCGCCGAGCGAATAGCCCGACATCACCTGCGCGATCTGCATCACCTGTTCCTGGTAGATGATGACGCCGAAGGTCTCCTTCAGGATCGGCTCGAGCACGGGGTGCAGATATTCCGGCTCCTCGTCGCCGTGCTTGCGCGCGCAATAGGTCGGGATGTTCGCCATCGGGCCCGGGCGATACAGCGCGACCAGCGCGATGATGTCCTCGAAACGGTCGGGCCGCATGTCGACCAGCGCGCGCCGCATGCCCTGGCTTTCAACCTGGAACACGCCGACCACCTCGCCGCGCGCCAGCATCTGGTAGCTCTCGGCATCGTCGATCGGCAGCGTGGCGAGATCGACATGGATGTCGCGCGGCTTGAGCAGCTTGCAGGCGACGTCGAGCACGGTCAGCGTCTTCAGGCCGAGGAAGTCGAACTTCACGAGGCCGGCCGGCTCGACCCATTTCATGTTGAACTGGGTCACCGGCATGTCGGATTTCGGATCGCGGTAGAGCGGCACCAGCTCGCTCAACGGACGATCGCCGATCACGATGCCGGCCGCGTGGGTCGAGGCGTGACGGGTCAGGCCTTCGAGGCGCTGGGCGATGTCGAAGGCGCGCGCCACGATCGGATCTTCATCGCGGAAGGCCTGCAGCTTCGGCTCGCTCTCGATCGCGGCCGCGAGCGTGACAGGCGCCGCCGGATTCTGCGGCACGAGCTTGGTGAGCTTGTCGACCTGGCCGTAGGGCATTTGCAGCACACGGCCGACGTCGCGCAGCACGCCGCGGGCCTGCAGCGTACCGAAGGTGATGATCTGCGCGACCTGATCGCGGCCATAGCGTTCCTGGACGTACCTGATCACCTCGCCGCGGCGATCCTGGCAGAAGTCGATGTCGAAGTCCGGCATCGAGACGCGCTCGGGATTGAGGAAGCGCTCGAACAGCAGGCCGAACTTGATCGGGTCGAGGTCGGTGATGGTCAAGGCCCACGCCACCAGCGAGCCTGCGCCGGAGCCGCGGCCGGGGCCGACCGGAATGCCCTGAGACTTCGCCCATTTGATGAAGTCGGACACGATCAGGAAGTAGCCCGCGTACTTCATGCGCAGGATGACGTCGAGCTCGAACGCCAGACGCTCGTTGTAATCTTCCTCGCTCGTGCCCTGCGACAGTCCGTGCACGCGCAGGCGATTGGCGAGCCCCTCCTCCGCCTGCCGCTTCAGCTCCGCCGCCTCGACCGCGGCCGCGTCCGTGCTTGCCGCGGCACCGACCGTGAAGAACGGCAGGATCGGCTTGCGCGTCATCGGGCGGAACGAGCAGCGCTCGGCGATCTCGACGGTGGATGCCAGCGCTTCCGGAATGTCCGCGAACAGCACCGCCATCTCGGCGCGGGTCTTGAAGCGGTGATCGGGCGTGAGCTGCTCGCGCTCGCTCTCCGCGATCAGCCGGCCGCCGGCGATGCAGAGCAGCGCGTCATGCGCCTCATAATCGTCGGTCGACGCGAAATACGGCTCGTTGGTCGCGACCAGCGGCAGGCCTTTGGCGTAGGCGATGTCGATCAGCCCGCTCTCGATGCGCCGTTCCTTGTCGACGTTGTGGCGCTGCAGCTCGACATAGAGGCGATCGCCGAACAGGCCGGCGAGACGCTCGCAGCGCGCGGCCGCAACCTCGGCCTGGCCGCTCGCCAGCGCCAACGAGATCGGGCCATCAGGGCCGCCGGTCAGCGCGATCAGGCCTTCGGTCTCGCCGTCGAACCAATCGAACTTGATGAACGGCGCGTGGCTGTCAGGGGATTCGAGGAAGGCGCGCGAATTCAGCCGCATCAGGCTGCGATAACCGCGCTCCTGCGCTGCCAGCAGCACCACGCGCGAAGGCGGCAGCGCGTTGCGCGCGCTGGGATCCTGGTCGCCGAAATCGATCGCGAGTTCCAGGCCGACGATCGGCTGGATGCCGTAGCCTGCCATCTTGTCGGAGAATTCGAGCGCACCGAATAGATTGTCGGTATCGGTCAGCGCCAGCGCGGGCTGGTGGTCCTTCTTCGCGAGCTCGCCGAGCTTGGCGATCTTGATCGAGCCCTTGAGCAGCGAATAGGCCGAGTGAACGTGAAGGTGGACAAATCCGGCGCTCGGCATGGTCGCGTAACGGCCTCTTGCAGATGAGATGGAGCGGTCGCCGGCGTCGGGATCATCATCCACTCGCCATTGGAGTACCCTTGCCGACTCGCCTCACAATGGTGGGGGCTCGCCGCGCCAGAGTCCACGCTGTAGCTGCCGCTTCGCCGTCTCATCCCGGTTTTCCCCAAGGGGCCTGGAGCTGCGGGATCACAGCTGCGGTATGACCTGAGCCCAGATCGCGATCATCCCGACAAACAGTGCGATCGACGTCAGTGCAGCGGCTTCTTCCACGAAAATCCTGAACATGGCTTGCTCCATCACCAGAACGTATGAGGAACATTGTTCTCATTTCGTTCTATGGAGTCAAGCAAACTCAGGCGCTTCAAAATGAAATGGTTAACTCGCTGAATCCACGCAACAAAAAGCCCCGGCGCAAGGCCGGGGCTTTCCACAATCGCCCGTTCCAGAGCGATTATTCTCAGTACTCAGTACTTGGCGATGACCGGGCCACCGAACTTGTAGTTCAGGCGGACGAGGCCCATGTCGACGTCCTGCTTGATGTGGTCGGTCTGGAAGCCGGCGAAGGTGACATCCTTGCCGGACAGGAAGATGTGGTTGTACTCGACGCCAACCGACCAGTTCGGAGCGAATCCGAACTCCAGGCCCGCACCGACGGTGCCGCCCCAGCGGGTGTCGCTGACCGAAGCGAAGGTCGTGCCGGCGGCGCGCAGCTCGTTCTTGGTGCCAACCACAGCCGCACCGCCCTTCACGTAGAGCAGGACGTTGTTCCAGGCGTAGCCGACCTGACCGGTGAGCAGACCGAACGAATCGATCTTCGAGCGATCGGTGAAGCCCGTCACAGCGCTGAGATTGTCGCCCGAGAAGTCAGCCCAGTTGCCCTGGCCTTCGAGACCGAACACCCACTGCGCCGACTGCCAGCGATAGCCGACCTGGCCACCGACCGTGCCGCCCGTGGCGTTGTGGGAACCTTCACCGGCCACCAGCGGAGCGGTCTGATCCCAGGTCGTGTGCGCCGAAGCGCCGCCGCCGTTGATACCGATGTAGAAGCCGCTCCAGTCATAGACCGTGGCGATCATCGCCGGCGCCTTGGTGTAAGGACGCGCAGCGAGGTCAGCAGCCAGCGCCGGCGCAGTCGCGCTGATCGCGACAAGGCTCACAGCAGCGAGCAACAAATTCTTGTTCATTTGAATCCCGTTCCAGTTTCGTCGTTAGGCCCCCGGGCCGTGGCGACGTCATAACAGTGATCGACGGAATTGCTGTAACTCCGACGCAACAGTTCACGCCAAAGGGCCCGGTTTCATTACCGAGTGTTTAGCAACGCGTGCGTGGAAACCCTTTGAAACAAGAGTGTTCAGCGATTCCAGCGTTGAAGCTGCGCATTGCGTTGGGAACCCGCGTAACGACGCCGCACGCACGATTCTGTGATTGGAAAAGCGAAGCGCGTTTTCTCTCCGCATTGCTGCCACATTGTCGCACGCGATCGCCACATTTGCATCACCTCGCGTGCGAGCACGTGACGCGCTGCTCTTATTGCCAAGGCGGAACGCGCAAGGACGGCGCGATCACGACCGCGCTCTCCTCGCCTCGTTGCGCCAGATCATCACAGCGCAACAGCGCTGAAGCGTCCAAGGGCGAGATGCGAATTGCGTGGGACTTCTCCATGAAGGCGCGCAAACAGTCTGCGCGCATCTCAACCGGGAGGGCCGCGGCCACATCGCATCACAGCGCGCCAGCGTGCCACTAAAAGTTGTGGCGGCTCCGATCGTCCTGTAACGTTGGCTCACGTCCTTCATCACATCGGCTTCCTCATTCCATGCTTGTCCGCGTTCTGCTCCTCTTGGCCTCCCTGACGATTCCCACTGCATTGTGCGCGGAGCAGACGGCGGCCGAGAAAGCCGGATTTGCCTCCAATCTGACGATCTATCTTGCGAAGGGCGCACCTGGCGCATGCGGACCGGGCTGCGACCGCTGGATCGCCATCGAGGGCGAGATCGACGCGAACGCGGCGTCGCGCGTTCGCCGCTTCCTCGCCGGCGTCAAGGACACGCAGCGCCCGATCTACCTGCATTCGCCCGGCGGCAATGTGGAGCAGTCCTATGTCATCGGGCGGCTCCTTCGTAGCCGCAAGGCGGTTGCCCGCGTCGGCCAGACGATTGCAACAGCGTGTGCCGCAGGCACGCAGGTTGACGCCGCCTGCCTGAAGGCGAAGAACGCAGGCGGCGAGATCGAGGCCGAGCTCACCACCTATCATGCGATGTGCAACTCGGCCTGCGGCTACGTGTTTCTCGGCGCGACATCGCGCGAAGTGGCGCCCGACGCTGCGCTGGGGGTTCATAATTCTCGGCTCGTCTTCGCGATTCACGGCCATCCGCCCGAGGCATTGCTCGCCGAATTCAGGCAGCGTCGGACCGCAAGCGCCGACCACGAGCGCGCGGCCTATATCGTAGCGATGGGCATCAGCCGCGAGCTTGACGATCTAATTCATAGTGTGAAGTTTGAAAACCTGCACATGCTGACGCGCACCGAGCTCGACAGGTTCAACATCGACAAGCGGCCCTTGGCCGAGACGATGTGGCGGCTGGTGAAGGGAGCCCGGCCCTATATCAGCAAGTTCGCGACGCTCAGAAGCGACAACGGCCCGTCGTTCCGAACCATGGAATGGCGCCTGTACTGCGACAGCAAAACTCGCGTGCCGCTGATGTTCGCGGCCGAGATCGACGAGACGGCGAGCGGCCAGCGCACCATCATGATGACGGCGGATGCCGCCCCCACCGAGGAAGCGGGAGGACGTCCGCTGCGGTCAGGCAAGTACGAAGTGTGGAGCGGCTCGCTCGATTTCGGCAGGTTCAGAGCGGTCATGGCGTCCCGCGCCCTGCATGTCCGTGAGACCACGCAGAAGCCGGACGAAACGGCAGACACGGCAAAGTTCGACATCGACACCACCGGCCTGCCTTCGGCCTGGACGCAGCTCGAGGAAACATGCCCACCGGCGACGACGAGCCAGAAGCCCCCTTGGCCGGCAATTCCTCCGCCGAAGACCACGGCAACACCATCGGCCGCGCCGTCGCCCTGACTCCATCGAGATTCCGGCGGTCTCGTGCGCCCTGCTCAGCGCGTCGCCGCGATTCTCGCGCGGAACGACTCCTGTCCCTCGACGATCTTGTCGATCAGTGCATCCAGCGCCCAGAACCGCTCGCGGATGTCGAAGTCGACCGCCCGGCTCTCGATCCAGGAAAAGGTGCCGAGCCGCTGGTGATAGAGTTTTGCCAGTTTCGGATAGCCCATAGGCTCCGCCATCGCAGCGAGCGCCAGATACACCGAAAGCTCGGTCGCAAGCTGCGGATGCTTCTGGTGCCGCGTCAACAGCCATTTGTAGAGATCCGGGTGGAAGTTCGTGAACACGCCGGTAAAGCCGGGAGCGCCCGACTTCATCGCATCGAAGGCGATCGCCGCATTGGCATTGACGATGGTCAGCGGCGAGCCGCTGGTCAGCTTGACCCGGCGTTGCACGGTCGGCAAATCACACGAGACGTCCTTGAGAATGGCAAAGCGGCCGCTGTCGGCGCAAAAGGCCAGCTCGTCGTCGGAAAGCAGTCGGCGGAACGGCGCCGGGCATTCATAGAGGCCGAGCGTCATGTCCTTGGGCAGCCGGTCGAGCAGCCAGGTCAGATTGGCGGTGAAGTCAGTTCCCGCCGGATCGCGCGAGGCGAGACGGTTCGTCACCAGCACCAATCCGTCGACGCCAGTCTTCGCGATCGACGACAGCTCAGCGAGCTGGTCTTCCCTGGAATCGCTGATATGGCCTGAGGCGATGACCGGAAGCCGGCCGGCCGCGGTCTTGGCGACAAACCGCGCCAGCGCGACGCGCTCGTCCAGCGTCAGGAACTGCATCTCGCTCGACTGGGCGACCGCAAACAAAGCGTCGGCACCATTGGCGACATACCATTCGATCAGCCGTTCGAGGCCGGAATAATCGATCGTGTTCGCTTCGGTGAACGGCGTCAGCATCACGGGAATGATGCCCTTGAGGGCGATGGTCACAGGCGAGCTCCAAACGATATCTGATAGTGCCGACGAACCTACCCCGAAACGTCGTCGTTTCGCAAAGAGGCTCAGTGGACAAGGTCCTTCGCCGCTGTCCCTCTTACGGACGAGAGGCCGCTCGCACCTGTGTCATGGCAACACCTGATATCGCGAGCAGCCCGCCGACGACCAGCTTTGGCGTCACGTGCTCACCGAGGAACAACACACTCGATATCAAGGCGAACACCGGCAGCAGCAGGCCGAACGGCGCAACGCGGCCCATGGAGCATCGGGCGATCAGCCAGAACCAAAGGCCGAATCCGACAATCCCTCCGATGAAGATCGTGTAGGCCAGCGCCAGCCAACCACGTTCATCCGCGACGACGAGGCTTGCGAGCTGTCCATGCTCGAGCAGCAACGACATCACCAGCACCTGCGGCACCGTGAGCAGCGACGACCACCCCATCAGCATCAGCGGATCGAAAGGGCCATAGCGCTTGGTCAGGACGTTGGACACCGCGAACGCGAATGCGGCTCCGACCACGAGCAGCAGCGGAAGCGCGTTGGCCGACAGGCCCGGCCCCGCAGCGAGCACGGCCACGCCGGCGAACGCGATCACGACGCCGCCGGAGGTGGTGAGCGACGGCTTCTCCGCCAGCAGCGGCCAGGCCAACAGGACGGTGAAGGGCGGGGCAAGCTGGTACGCGACGGCCGACAGGCTTCCCGAGCCGAGCCCGAGACCGACATAGAAGAGCCCGAAATTCAGTCCGCCGAGGAACAGCGAAATGGCAGCGACGGGACCGAATTGTTGCCGCGTCGGCCGCCTGACGAAAGGAACGAGCAGCAGCGCGATGACCATAAAGCGCAGTGCGAGGAAGAAGAGCGGCGGAAATTCCGTCACGCCGACCTTGATGACCACGAACTGATAACCCCAGAGCAAGGGGACGGCCACGGCACAGACGACCTAGATGGTCGACATGGCACCGTTACTTTCAAGACCATTCGGTCCAGATATTGACGTGCGACCAGCGGGAGCGTCCATGGCGTGTTTACCTGATGAAGCGATCGAGCAAAGCGTCAACGGTGGCTTGCGAAATGACCCGTGTCGGAGCCGTTTTCCCGACCACCCGCATGCCCTCGACGAAACAGACGATAATTCGTGCGGCACTCGAAGGCTCGACGCCATCGGCCAACTTGCCCGCGGCCTTCGCACGGGACAGTGCATCAGCCACCCTCGCCTCCATGGCTTTGAAAAAGCTCGCGATGCGACGGTCAACCTCGGCATCGCGGCCAGCCAGCTCCATGGCCGTGGCGACCAGCAGGCATCCGCGCCGACCATTGGCGCCGCTGTTGCGCTCGACATAGCCGGCGAAGTACGCCCGCAAGCCGTCGACCGGCTCTCTATGAGGGGCAAACTCGACGTCCATCCGAGCGAGGGCATCGGCAATGTAGCGATCAAGTGCACGCAGAAAGAGCGAGTGCTTGTCACCGAAGGCGGCATAAAGGCTGCCGCGCGAGAGCTTGGTCGCCCGAAGAAGATCAGGCAGCGCCGTGGCGTGATAGCCGCGCGTCCAGAACACATTCATCGCGCGTTCGACGGCAGCCTCCGTGTCGAACGTCCGGGGACGGCCACGGGGCAACGGCTCTGAGGTCTGGCGGCGCATAGGCACATATATAGACTACTCGGTCTTTAAATGGCAAGAACCATTCGCCCTGGCGTTTCTACTCGTTGTTCAAAGGCCGACGCGAGTTGCTGCAATCCCGCGTACCCCCCGCTGGCGCATGTCCGCGGCCCCGCCACTGGTTCGAATGACGAACCTGCTCCGAAACTTCGTGGTGTCGCAAAACGGTTCACTGGCCTTCTCGGACTTCACGGCCTCAGCCCGCCGAGAGGCCGATGCTATTTCCCACGATGCCTGAGAGCCTCGACGAGCAGCGAAAACGCCTGCGAAGGCTGGCGCCTGCTGGGATAATAGAGGTGATAGCCGGAGAATGGCGGACACCAATCGGACAGGACCCTGACCAGCCGTCCTTGCGAAACGTAGGGCTGCACGTGTCCCTCCGTCAGGTAGGCGAGTCCCAATCCCTTGAGTGCTCCATCCAGGAGGAGGCCCGCGCTGTTGAACACCAGCTGTCCCTCGACGCGCACATTGAGCTCTCGCCCATTCTTCTCGAACTCCCACGCATAGAGGCTGCCACCGTGGGTCGGTAGGCGAAGGTTGAGGCAGTTGTGATGCGTGAGATCCTGGGGAATTCTTGGGCGCTTGCGCTCGGCAAAGTAGGACGGCGATCCCACGACGGCCATCCGCAGATCGGGACTGACGCGGACCGAAATCATATCCTTGGCAACGAGCTCGCCCGGGCGAATGCCCGCATCCACCTGCTGCGCCACGATGTTGGTAAGACCGTAATCAATGATGATCTCGACGTGGATGTCGGGGTATTTCGGCAGGACTTTTTTCAGCGCGGGCAACAGGATTTCAGCGGCGGCATATTCTGTCGCCGTCAGTCTGACCAATCCCGCCGGCTTTTCACGAAATTCGCCGAGCGCGGCAAGATCGGCATCCATCTCGGTAAATTTGGGTCCGACGCTCAAGAACAACCGTTCTCCGGCCTGGGTCGGTGTGACGCTCCGCGTCGTTCGGTTCAGCAGCCGGACGCCCAGCCGTTCCTCCAGATTCCGGATGATCTGGCTGAGCGCGGATTGCGTCATACCGAGCTTCGAGGCGGCGCGCGTGAAGTTGCGCTCCCGCGCAACAGCGAGGAAGGCCAGGAGGTCGCTCGCGTCGTCCCGATGCATTGATTAGCTGCCCTAATGATTGCATTCGGAATTTATCACCTAATCACGGGACGACGAAAGGCCTAGGTTCCGATCAGCCATCGGGCGGCAACGCCGTGTCCGGCACGCAATGCTCCACCGCCGGCCCCCAGCGGGAACTTCGAGGTCGACATGTCAATAGCCGCTCTACGAGAGCCGACCGCGAGTCCTCGGGTCGCCGGGGACTTGCTGCCGATCATGGGCGTGGTGTTCGTCGCCTTTCTGGTCATCGGTGTCGCGATGCCCGTGCTTCCGCTCCACGTGCACGACGGTCTCGGGCTCGGTACGCTCGCTGTGGGCGTTGTCGCGGGCAGCCAGTTTGGAGCCTCGCTGATCTCGCGGCCGTGGGCGGGTCACTTTTCGGACCGCCGCGGAGCGAAGCGAGGCGTGGTCGTTGGTCTCGTTGCGGCGGCGGCTTCCGGGCTGCTCTATCTGCTCTCGCTGTATTTCAGCGAGCTGCCGCTGGCCTCTGTAACTATTCTCCTGCTGGGGCGAGGCCTGCTCGGTGCGGCGGAGAGCTTCATCATCACCGCAGCGGTCAGTTGGGGATTGGCGCTCGCCGACGCCCGTAGCACAGGCAAGGTCATTGCCTGGGTTGGTTCGGCGATGTTCGCGGCCTTCGCGATCGGTGCACCCACAGGCGCCGCGCTCTATGCCGTCCACGGCTTCGCAGCGATCGCGATCGCCACGGCCGCGGCTCCGTTGATGACGCTGCTGCTCGTCGTACCGCTTCCCACGGTCGCGCCGATCCAGCACGCGCGCCCTTCGTTCACCGAAGTGGTCGGTGCCGTCTGGGTGCCCGGCCTTGGCTCGGCGCTCGGAAGCGTCGGCTTCGGTGCGGTGACAACGTTCGTTGCATTGCTATTCGCCAACCGCGGCTGGGCCAACGGGTGGCTCGCCTATACGGCTTACGCTACGGCCTTCATTTTGGCCCGGATCTGCTTCAGTCACTTGGCCGATGCGATCGGCGGCGCAAAGGTTGCGCTAGCCTGCGCATTGATCGAAGCCGTCGGCCAAATCCTGATCTGGCTGGCGGTTCGACCCGAAATGGCGTTGGCAGGGGCGGCCCTCACCGGGTTCGGCTTTTCGCTGGTCTACCCGGGCTTCGGGGTCGAGGCGGTTCGCCGCGTTCCAGCGCAGAGCCGCGGCATGGCGATGGGAGCCTACACGGCCTTTCTAGACTTGGCCCAGGGACTTGCCAGCCCCGTGCTTGGTTTGATCGCGACCGGAGCGAGGCTGAACGTCCTGTTTCTCGCCAGCGCCCTGACGGTGCTGTGTGCTGCGCTGGTTGCGTGGTGGTTGCTGGCAAACCCGTTCACAGCCGAAGGAAGCCGGCAATGAAACCGAGCGCAGCCACTCTGTTTTCCATCGGTCTGTGGATTGGCGGCGCGACTGCCGCCGAATAGGCCGCCATCAAAGGAGCTGATCCCATGTTGAAATCGGAAGACGTCCGCGCCGTCGCACCCGCGCTGGAGATGTACGGGCAGAAATTTCTGGTCGACGATCTCTGGAAGCGCGCCGGTCTCTCTGCTCGTAACCGCAGCATCGTCACGGTCGCGGCTCTCATCGCGCGCAACCAGACCGTCGAACTGTCGCGTTATCTCGCCCTTGCCCTCGACGTCGGTGTGAAGCCTGCCGAGATATCCGAAATCGTCACGCATCTGGCGTTCTATACCGGATGGTCCAACGCGACGAGTGCGACCTCTGCATTGAGCGAGGTCTTCAAGAGCCGCAATATCGGGGCCGATCAGCTTCCGCCGGCATCAGGGCCGCAGCTGCCTCTCGACGAGGCGGCCGAGACTGAGCGGGCAACGCGCGTCGGCGAACAATTCGGCCAGATTACACCGAGCCTCGTCCAATACACGACCGACGCACTTTTCCGGGATCTCTGGCTGAGGCCCGATCTTGCACCGCGGGACCGCAGCCTGGTCACCGTCAGCGCTCTCATCGCGACGGGCCAAGTCGCCCAGATCACCTACCATTTGAACCGGGCGATGGACAACGGATTGACGCGCGCGGAAGCCGGCGAAGTGCTCGGTCATCTCGCCTTCTACGCCGGATGGCCCAATGCATTCTCCGCGGCGCCCGTTTTCAAGGACGTGATCGAAAAACGTCCGCGGTGATCGCGCGCAGAGGCGTGCTCATCCGCGGCAGCGCCGCCGCGACAATCGGAGGAGAATGCACGCGGGCGCTTGCGTCCGGAGCAAAGGAGTTTGCCATGGACCTCGACATCAAGCGAAACGGATCTCGCCCATCCCAAAAGGGCTCCCAGGACTGGTTCACCGGCGCGGTGCGCGTGGACGCGCTCTTCCAGGCTCCTGATCCTGCCCGCGTCGGCGCGGGTCAGGTCACGTTCGAGCCCGGCGCCCGTACCGCCTGGCACACCCACCCTCTTGGACAGACGCTGATCGTCACGGCAGGACTGGGTTGGGTGCAGCGCGAGGGCGGCACGGTCGAGGAAATCCGCCCCGGCGACGTCGTTTGGTTTCCGCCGGGATTGAAGCACTGGCACGGCGCGTCGCCGACAACGGCGATGACGCACATCGCAATCCAGGAATCCCTCGACGGCAAGAATGTCGACTGGATGGAGAAGGTTAACGACGAGCAATATCGGATGTAATCGAGGAAGCCGGCCAAAGGAGCACAGACGAGAAGCCGACATGGACGCCAGACAATGTCTCGTTCTTGCAGCGTCGATGCTGACAGTCGCCTTGGCCGGTCCCGCAGGAGACCAAGAGAAAGCCCAAGAGAAAGCCCAAGAGAAAGTTCATGAGATGCATCAGCCCTATGTGCGAGTCGCGGAGATCGAGATCGAGCCGTCGCAGGTCGAGTCCTACGGGGCGGCAGTGAAGGAGCAGATCGAGGCTGCTGTCCGGCTCGAAGCGGGAGTGCTCGCATTATATGCAGTGGCGGACGAACAGGATCCGGCGCACGTTTTCGTGTTCGAGATCTATACCGACATCGATGCTTACAAAGCTCACATCGAGACGGCTCATTTCAAGATGTACAAGGCGATCACGCAGGACATGGTGAAATCCCTCAAGCTCCGGGATACCGTCCCTATCTTGCTGGGCGCAAAACAAACGTGAACACTGGGCCGTCGAGTCCGCCCGCCTACACCGGCGTATAGATCACCAGCTTCAGCGCCGGATCATCATTGGCCTGAAAGCTGGCGTGCTCGAAATGCAGCACGCCCTTGGTCGGATGGGTCATGGTCTTGCGGCCCGACAAGGTGCCGTGCACCTCATGCGCGCCCCACCATTTGACGAACTCGGGGCTGCCTGCGCGCAAGCGCGTCAGCAATTCGGCGAACGCGGGATCGCCGGCCCAGACGTCGTGGGTGGCGCGGAACATCGCGACCATGCGCTTGGCGACGTCAGCCCAGCCCGCACCGTAGGACTTCCGCGTCTTCTTGTTGGTCATCATCAACAGCAGCGTGTTGCGATCCTCTTCCGGCAACCGGCCGAACGCGAAGATCTCCTCAGCGGCCTCGTTCCAGGCCAGCACGTCCCAGCGCCGTCCGGTGATGTAGGCTGGATGCGGCAGGCTTTCGACCAGGCGCCGAATGGCCGGCGGAACCACTTCGCGGGTGAAGGCACCCCTCGCGCCATCGCGCGCGAGGTCCTTGAGGTGCGCGTGCTCGGTTTTGCTCAGCCGCAGCGCCCGCGCCAGCGCATCGACGGTCGTGACTGACGGGCTGACGGTGCGCCCCTGCTCGAGGCGGATGTACCAGTCGACCCCAATGCCGGCGAGTTGCGCCACCTCCTCGCGGCGCAGCCCCGCGGTGCGCCGCCGCTGGCCTGCAGGAAGCCCGACGGTCTTAGGCGACAGCTTTTCGCGGCGGGAGCGGAGGAAATCGCCGAACTCGACGCGGCGGGGATCGGCCATGGCGTGCTCCTGCGGATGGAGGGTCTTGGAATACTAGGATAATACCAGGGGCGCTTGCATGTCCGCAATCCGAAGCTTTCGCTGGCGGAGATCGACCGGATTGTTGAACGAAATTACCTCCATGGCGGAGTCGCTAAAAATGGCGTTCATGCTCGTCGGCTCAGGATAGCAGCCACGCTAAGATACGCCAGCTCAGCCAGCCCAGACCAGCGATCCATGCGATCATGGCTGTGCCGGCGAGTGTAAAGAAGATGAACGGAATAGCGAAATCACCGACGTGTCGCCGTTCTGTTTGAGATTTTGAAAGCTCGGCTGTTGTTGTGTCCAGCATCTCCTGCTCCCGCTTTGGAGCCAAGGTCATTTGCATCAGAACGCCAGCCGTTTTCCTTGCGCTGAATCAAATCGTCAGAAGACGGTCCGATGAGGTCGAGGTAGTTTCCCCGCCTTCACTCCCTCAGGGGTCAGCGAACCACTCTTTCGTTGAGGGATATCGCGATCGCATGCAGGGCCTCCTCAATACTAGGATAATACCAGGCCTTCTTGTCCCCACCGCGCCGCCTCATATGACTATCACCTGTCTCTGAGGTGAACATCATGAAAGCTGCCGTACTCAAATCCCTGGGATCGCCGCTGGTGGTCGAGACTGCTCCGGACCCGGTGCTCGGCACCGGCGAGGTCATCGTCGACGTCGTCGCCACGCGTGTCCTCTCCTACATGAACGAGGTCTTCAGCGGCGAGCGCAACTATGCGCTCGATCTGCCGATCATTCCGGGCCCTGGCGCCATCGGCCGGGTGCGCGCGATCGGGCCCGATGCCACCAAGCTCAGCGTGGGCGACTGGGTGTTCTGCGATCCTACGGTGCGTTCGCGCGACGATGTCGTGGCGCCCGACATCGCCCTGCAGGGGCTCACCGCCGCCGGCCCCGGCGGCATGAAGCTGCAACGGCATTTTCGCCACGGCTCCTATGCCGAGCAGATGCGGGTGCCGACCGAGAACGTGAAGAAGCTCGGCCAGATCACGCCTGAGGAAGCCTCGCAATGGTGCGCGCTGGGAACGGCGCTGGTGCCCTATGGCGGCTTTCTCGCCGCAAAGCTTCAGCCGGGCGAGACCGTGCTGGTGAGCGGGGCAACCGGCAATTTCGGCAGCGCGGCCGTCTCGGTCGCGCTCGCGATGGGCGCGGCCTGCGTGGTGACGCCCGGCCGCAACGAGGCTGTTATCGCCGATCTCGTCCGCCGCTTCGGCGCGCGGGTGAAGCCGGTGAAGCTGTCCGGCAACGAGGACGACGACCGCGAGGCGATGAAGCGCGCGGCAGGCGGACCGATCGACTGCGTGCTCGACATCATGCCGCCCTCGGTCAGCACCCACGTGGTGCGCGCGGCGGTCATGACGGTGCGCGCTTACGGCCGCGTCGTGCTGATGGGCGGCGTCGGCATGGCGGGCGGTGCGGGGCTCGAGCTGCCCTACCCCTGGCTCATGCGCAACTGCATCTCCATCCATGGCGTCTGGATGTATCCGCCGGATGCGGCGGGCCGCCTGATCTCGATGGTGCGCGCAGGCCTGTTGCGGCTCGACGAATACCAGACGACGAACTTCGACCTCGATCACGTCAACGAGGCTGTCGCGCATGCCGCGGCCAATGGCGGGCCGTTCAAGATGACGGTGATCAGGCCGTGATTGGCCTGCCCGCTGTGGCGACGCGCTGTCGCGGCTGATAGGCCTGATTTATCAGAGGGCTGGAGGCCGATCACCCCTGATGTAGCCGGCCGCGGCCGTCTACTGTGCATGGGGTTGTTTTCGGCTTTTGGCTATTCGAGCTCGATGACCTGGCCGTTCGCCAGCGACACGCGCCGGTCCATGCGGCCGGCGAGCTCCATGTTGTGGGTCGCGATCAGCATCGAGACCTTGGTCGCCTTGACCAGCTGCATCAGCGCCTGGAACACGTGGTCGGCGGTGTGCGGATCGAGATTGCCGGTCGGCTCGTCCGCCAGCAGCACGCGCGGCGCATTGGCGACCGCGCGGGCGATCGCGACGCGCTGCTGCTCGCCGCCTGACAGCTCGGCGGGGCGGTGCGTAATGCGGTCGCCGAGGCCGAGATAGCCGAGGATCTCCTTGGCGCGCTTGACGCTCTCGGACTTCTTGAGGCCGCGGATCATCTGCGGCAACATGACGTTCTCCAGCGCCGAGAATTCCGGCAGCAGCCGGTGCGACTGGTAGACGAAGCCGATATCGCTGCGGCGGAGTTGGGTGCGCTCGATGTCGGGCAGTTGCGATGTCGGCGCGCCGTTGACATAGACCTCGCCGGAATCGGGCGCCTCGAGCAGCCCCGCAATGTGCAGCAGCGTCGACTTGCCCGACCCTGATGGCGCGACCAGCGCGACCGACTGCCCGGCCCACAGCGCCAGCTTGGCGTTGTCGAGGATCGTCAGCGCCGCTTCACCCTGGAGATACTGGCGCCTTATCTCGTGGAGATAAATGACCGGTACATCCTCAGCCCCCTGCTGCTGCTCCATCAGCCCCTCACTCGTACCGCAGCGCTTCGACCGGATCGAGGCGCGCGGCGCGCCACGACGGGTACAGCGTCGCCAGGAACGACAGTGTCAATGCCATGATGACGACGGCCGTGGTCTCGCCGACGTCGATCTCGGCGGGCAGTTTCGACAGGAAGTAGAGCTCCGGCGAGAACAATTCCGTGCTGGTCAGCCAGGACAGGAATTGCCTGATCGATTCGATGTTGAGGCAGATCACGAGACCGACGAAGAAGCCGACCAGCGTGCCGACCACGCCGATCGAGGCACCCGTGATCAGGAAGATCCGCATGATCGAGCCCTGCGAGGCCCCCATCGTCCTCAGGATCGCGATGTCGCTGCCCTTGTCCTTCACCAGCATGATCAGGCCGGAGACAATGTTGAGCGCCGCGACCAGCACGATCATGGTCAGGATCAGGAACATCACGTTGCGCTCGACCTGGAGCGCGTTGAAGAAAGTTGAGTTGCGCTGCCGCCAGTCGACCAGGAACACCGGCCTGCCTGCGGCTTCCGTCACCGATTTGCGGAAGGCGTCGATCCTGTCAGGGTTGGTGGTGAACACCTCGATCGAGGTGACGTCGCTGCTGCGATTGAAATAGGCCTGCGCTTCGGCGAGCGGCATGAACACGAAGCCGAGGTCGTATTCGGACATGCCGATCTCGAATACGGCGACGATCTTGTACGGCTTGATGCGCGGCGTCGTGCCCATCGGGGTCACCGCGCCTTTCGGCGCCACCAGCGTCACGCTGTCGCCGGCATGCAGCGACAGCTGGTCGGCGAGCCGCCGGCCGATCGCGACGCCCTGCCCGTCATCAAAGCCCTCGAGCGAGCCCTGCTTGATGTTCTTGGCGATGGAGGTGAGGTTGTTGAGGTCGTCGGAACGGATGCCGCGCACCAGCACGCCCGAGGCGTTCCAGGGCGAGGACGCCAGCGCCTGGCCATCGACCACGGGAGCCGCCAGCCGGATGCCCTGGACCTGGCTGATGCGTTCGGCGACGTCCTTCCAGTCGGTCAGCGGCGATTCCAGCGGCTGCACCAGGATGTGGCCGTTCAGGCCGAGGATCTTGTCCAGCAGCTCCTTCCGGAAGCCGTTCATCACGGCCATCACGATGATCAGCGTCGCGACGCCCAGCATGATGCCGAGGAAGGAGAACCCGGCGATGACCGAGATGAATCCCTCCTTGCGCCGCGCCCGCAGATAGCGGGCCGACAGCATCCACTCGAAGGGCGCGAACGGCGCAGTTTGGACGGTCTCGGTCATGGTTTCATCCATCGCTCGATAATCCCATGATTCGGGGTCAATTGTGGCCGGATTGGCGGCCGCGATCTCGGGCGATGAACAATATTCAGCCGACCAGGCGCGCGACCGCGTCCGCAGGCGACATCGTCTCGCGGGCGCCGTCACTGCGCTTCTTGATCTCGACTTTGCCGTCGGCCAGCCCCTTCGGCCCGATCATGATCTGCCAGGGGATACCAATCAGGTCGGCGGCGGCGAATTTGGCGCCGGCACGCTGGTCGGTGTCGTCGTAGAGCACATCGACGCCCTTGGTGGTGAGCTCGGCATAGAGCTTCTCGCAGGCGCCATCGACGGCCGCGTCGCCCTGCTTGAGGTTGAGAATCGCGACGCGGAACGGCGCCACCGCCTCCGGCCATTTGATGCCAGCATCGTCATGGCAGGCCTCGATGATGGCGCCAAGCAGGCGCGAGACACCGACGCCGTAGGACCCGCCGTGGATCGGCACGTCGACGCCGTCGGGGCCCGCCACCATCGCCTTCATCGGCTCGGAGTACTTGGTGCCGAAATAGAAGATCTGACCGACCTCGATGCCGCGGGTGTTCACGCGCTTCTCGGCCGGCACCTCCTGTTCGAACCGCGCGGGATCGTGGACGTCTTCCGTCGCGGCATAGACCGAGGTCCATTGCTTGATGATCGGCGTCAGATCGCCGTCATAGTCGACGTCCTCGCCCGGCACCGGCAGGTCCAACACGTCGCGATTGATGAAAACGCCGGATTCGCCGGTCTCAGCGAGCACGATGAACTCGTGGCTGAGATCGCCGCCGATCGGGCCGGTTTCTGCGCGCATCGGGATCGCCTTCAGCCCCATCCGCGCAAAGGTGCGCAAATAGGCGACGAACATCTTGTTGTAGGCGACACGTGCCGCGGCCTCGTTGAGATCGAAGGAATAGGCGTCCTTCATCAGGAACTCGCGGCCGCGCATCACGCCGAAGCGCGGACGCTGCTCGTCGCGGAATTTCCATTGAATATGATAGAGATTCAGCGGCAGGTTCTTGTAGGACTTCACGTAGGCGCGGAAGATCTCGGTGATCATTTCCTCGTTGGTCGGCCCATACAGCAGTTCGCGTTTGTGGCGGTCAGCGATGCGCAGCATCTCCGGACCATAGGCGTCATAGCGGCCGCTCTCGCGCCAGAGGTCGGCGAGCTGGAGCGTGGGCATCAGCAGTTCCAGCGCGCCGGAGCGGTCCTGCTCCTCGCGCACGATCTGCTCGATCTTCTTCAGCACCCGGAAACCGAGCGGCAGCCAGGCGTAGATACCGGCCGCCTCCTGCCGGATCATGCCAGCGCGCAGCATCAGCCGATGCGAGACGATCTCCGCCTCTTTCGGATTTTCCTTCAGGATGGGCAGAAAGAACCGCGACAACCGCATGGCAATACTCTGGGAATCAGTGAGGGGTTGCAGTGAAACCGGATTGGGAGCGAAAAAACAAGACCGGGAATGAGGAAAAGCCGCTAACGCGGCGGAATTCCTGTCATTTTTCCGTTGCCTTAAGGTTCGAGTTGAACCGTGTCGAAGCTAGGGCGGCGCGACCTCGAGGTCGTCCTCAAGGGTGATCTTCTCGAAATCGGTCACCAGCGCGTCGATCCGCGCATGCCAGCGGCCGGCGAAGGGCAATTCGACCTTGCGCACGTGCCAATAGCCGTCGGGCCCGAGCTCGGCGTTACGCTCCATCGGCTCGATCCCGCGCTCCGGCAGGCTCAGCGTCAGCGTCGCCTCCTTGGCCTTCAGCGGCGTCGCCTCGCCGGTCATGAGTTGGAGCACGAAATCGTCCATGCCGGCTTTGCCCGGGGAAACCAGCACCTGGAACATCGCCTTGTCGCTGTGGATGTGGATCGCGAGCGGCGTCTCCGGCACGATGGTCCGCGGCGGCGGCGTGAAGCGCCAGCCAGCGACGATGGCGAAGATACCGAACGCAGCCCCGCACTCCAGCAGGATCGAACGTTTGAGCGCGGATGCGGCCCCGCGGTCTTTCGCCAGCGCTGGCGTCCATCGATAGCGATTGAGCGCAGCTAGCACCAACAAGGACAGGACCAGCGCCAGCTTGACCGACAGAATGAGGCCGTAAGTGGTTTCTATCAGTGCCGACGGCTTTTCGAGTTGGATGATCGCAAGCGTAAGCCCGGTCAGAGCCAGCGCCACGACCACCGGCATGGCGATGCGCGAGAAGCGGTTCAGGAGCGGTAGCGCGGCCGGCGTCGGCTTCGAGACCAGCGCAGCCAGCGGGGCCAATGCGCCGATCCAGAAAGCGACAGCGAGGCCATGGACGAAGACCGCCGGTCGCGTCAGCACCTCGGGCGACGCCGTTGCCGCGTGGCCGGTCATCGCGAGCGACAGGCCGACGCCGGCCAACGCGATGGCGGCAAACACGCGCGCGTACCAAGCCCGGCTCAGCGCCATCAGCGCTAGCAGCATCGCCGCCATGGCGACGAGCAAGGCGGGGCCGGCACTGGTCGCGAATGCGATGCTCCAAGGCGCCGTCGTCACAACAGCTGCCAACGGCAGGCCGAGGAGATCGAGGCCCAGCACGCCAAGAGATACGACCGCGCTCGGGATGCCGATGAGCAGCGTCGCGCGCGGCATGCCCATGCCCGTCATCGACCACGCGATCCAGCGGCCAAAGAACACGCCGCCGACGCCGACGAACAGTCCGAGATAGAGACCGATCCGCGACAGCCAGATCAACACGTCCAACCGGCCGTCGGCATTGGGCAGAGGCTGTGTGGCCGTCGGCGCGCCGACGGAAAAGATCACCGATCCCGCCACAGGGTGGCCGTCCTGCGAGATCACACGGTAGCTCACGACCGCCGTGCCCTGCGGCAGGTCCGGCGGCATCGCAACGGAAATGCCCGCGCCCGATGTCGTGACGCGTGCGTCATCGCGCGCCCTGCCCGCGCCGTCGATCAACTGGATCGCGCCTGGCGTCACCGCCTCGTTGAAGCGAAATTCCACCGCCTTTGGCGCGCTCGCAAGGACACTGCCGCTCGCCGGCTCGACCGAAATCAGCGCCGCATGCGCTGACGCGCCGGTCGAGGTGCCGACGAGGATGAGCAGCGTGACGAGCGCGGCGAGAAGACGCATTACGGCTTGGGCAGCAGTTTCACGCCAGGCGCCGGCGACTTGTCTTCACGCGAATGCGCTGCGCCCTCCGCCGGGATTTCGATCCAGCGGCTGACACCCTTCTCGCATTCCTGCACCACCGGGAAATAGAGCGTGGTGTTCGGCTTCAGGCTGTCGGTGAGGAAGCTGCTGACGACGAACTCGTCGTAATTGTGATCCGGCAGCTTGCCGCCGGACCAGACAACTTCCTTTACGCCCGAGGTCAGCTTATTGCCGTGATAGTCGTATGCGCTGGCATACTGCCCCTCGACGACATCGACGTTCCAGCCGGCCTTCGGCATCGGCTTCACGGCGATCACGCCTTCGGGAATCTGCACGCGGATCTTGACCGTCGGCGAACCGGAACAGCCGTGCGGCACGGCGAAGACGGCCTTGTAGGACCCGCCGACCGTGGCCTGCTTGCCTTCCAGATAGACGTGGGCCGCCGCAGGCGATGCGGCAAGCGTAGCCATCAGGATCAGCCAGGGTGTCTTTGACATGCTCTATCTCCCGGACGTTAGATCACGTCTGTTACATTTTCATTCCCGAATGATCGGGCATCTTCTTCATCATCATGCCACCACCGCCTGGCGCCTGCGCGCCGACGCCCTGGACGTCGAGCGAGACGGAGACCTTGCCGGCCTTCTCGAACTCGAGCGTAACCGGCACCTTATCGCCCTGCTTGAAGGGGCCCTTCAGGTCCTGGAGCATCAGATGGTTGCCGCCGGGCGCAAGCTTCACGGTCTTGCCGGGCTCGATGACGAGGCCCTTGTCCAGCGGGCGCATCTTCATCACGCCATTGTCCATCGCCATCTCGTGGACCTCGGCCTTGCCGGCGATCTCAGCGGACACGGCGATGAGCTTGTCGGGCGCCGTGCCTTTGTTTTCGATGGTCAGGAAACCTCCGGCGACCTTGGCGCCTCCAGGCGTAGCCCGGCTCCAGGCCTGCGAAATGACGAGGTCGCCAGCCTTGACGTCGTCGGCGCGGACGGGAGCCGCGATCACGACGGCTGAGAGAGCCGCGAACGCGAAGAGAGTTGAGAGCTTGTTCATGTCGATTGCCTTTCTTGTCGCCGTCGAGAGAGTACCCCATCCGTCAGAACGTATACTTGCCGGCGAGAACGAAAGTTCGTCCCGGGAACGGATGGAAGAGGAAATATTGCTCGTTCAACAGATTATCGATGCCGAAGTCGAACGCGAAATTCTTCGTCGCGTTGTAATGGATCTTCAAGTCCACAACGAAAAAGTTATCGAAGGCGCCGTAGACGTGCGACACGCTGTCGGTGTTGTCCAATGTTGAATACTGCTTGCCACTATAGCGCGCCGCGACCGTGTAGGCCCAGCTCTCGTTCGGCCGATAGGTGACGCCGAACTTGGCGCGCCAGTCGGGCACGAAAGGCACGCGCTTGCCGACCACGCCGGTCGGGCCCTTCCAGTTCGGATCGGAGATGATCCTGGAATCGACATAAGTGACGCTGCCAAAAACTTGCAGGCCGCTCACGAGCACGTTGTCCTTGTCAGCCGACAGTTCAACGCCGTTCATGCGAACAGCGCCGACGTTGCTGACGGCCGTCTGAACCGACTGCGCCCCACTTGCGTCCGTCACGGTGGTCGATTGCGAGATCAGCGCGTTGTTGGTCCGCTCGCCGAACACGGAAAGCCGTACACGCCCGTCGACCCAGCGCCGTTCGAGATTGAGCTCGCCGGTGAAATCCTGCTCCGGTGATAGCAGCGGATTGGCGAGATAGGTGACGCCGCCGACGCTGATATTCTGATAGAGCTCGGTCACCGTCGGATAGCGGTAGGCCTCGCCGAAATTGGCGGTCACGTTCCAGTCCTTGGTGGGATCGAACGAAAGCGACGCCTTCGGTGAGAAATTGGTTGAGGACAGCCCCGGTTGCCATGTCGGCACCGCCGATGTGATGACGCCAGCGCCCGTCGTCGTGGTGTTGAGATTGAAGCCTTCCACCGCCTGCCAGCTCTCCAGCCGTCCTCCGAGTGTCAGCTTGACGAGCGGATTGATCTTCCAGGCGTCCTGTAGCCAGAGCGCTTCGGTGCGCGTCTCGCCGACACCGGTCGAATAGACCTGGCCATTCCCTGTCGAGGACGCATTGAACCAGACGGTCGAGGCATAGACGGGGTTCTCCAGCCGATAGCGGTCGCCATGAGCGCCAAAGCTGATCTCGTGCGGACCATCGCCGCCGAACGGGCGCCAGATGCCCTTGGCGTCGGCGTTCTGCCAGTTTGTCCCATCCATCCGCGTTACCTTGCCATTGAGCGAATAGCCGAGGCCAGGCGACGGCACGACGGTAAAGGGATTGACCTGGGTGTCCTGGAGGTAGTTGTAGCTTGAGGCAGCGAGGTCGAAGTCGAAAACGCCCTTGGTGTCGCTCTTGAGCGCGACGGCGTTGCTCATGTGGAGCTGGTCCCAGGTATACTTGCTGCTGGCGAAGCTGCTGACGCCGCCAAACGTCGGCAAACCTGTCGCTGCTGATCTGAGATAGGTCTGCGGATCGGAGGTCTGGTGGTTATTCCAGATGCCGAGCGAGTATGTCGCCTGCACCAGCGGCGTTATGTCGTAGGCGAGTCGCAGATTGCCGGATGTCTGCTGCGAATGCGCCAACGTGCCCGTGCCCACGACGTTGGCGACGCCTCCGGTCTTGTTGAGGGCTGCAAAGCCGCCAGTCGTACCGGCGGGGAATGTGGCGTTCGTCGTGTAGGTCAGCGGCTGCTGGTAGCTGTCGAGATAGTTCGCGCTGCCGAGCCAGGACAGCTTGCCGTCGCGATTGCCCGCAGCGGTGCTCGTCTGGCTGGTCACATAGGTGTCCTTGGTGCCGTATTGATTCCACGGCATCACCGAGACGGTTTCCTTCGCCACCGCAAACGGTTTGTCCGGCATCTTCGACGTGATCAGCAGGACACCGCCGATGGAATTGCCGGGATAGGCAGCTGCGAACGGTCCATTGAGGAAATCGATCCGCCCGATCGCCTCAGGCGAGATGAGATTCCACTTCGGCGAGGCGCCGGAGTTGTTGTTGCCGATCAGGGCCGAGATCAGCAGGTCATCGTAATAGATCAGCGTTCGCGCACTCGAGTTCAGGCCCCAGCTTCGGGTCGCAAGGACGGCCTGGTTGTCACCGTCGTTGCGCTTTCGCACGAACAGGCTCGGCATGTATTTGACGGCGTCTTCGGGGTCCTTGAGATTGATGGTCTCGTCGGCCTCCTTGGCCGTAATGCTGAAGGAGCGTTGCGGCAGCTGATAGCGCGCCACCGCCGTCGGCTGATCGAGTGACGCCCGGGATCTGCCCGTGCCTTGCTCATTGGTTGTGGCGACCGAGGCCGGCCGCTCGACCGTCGGCTTGGCCGAATTTCTCCTGATACCAGCAGTTTGTACGGTGGGCTTGCGCGGCCTGGGTTTCGCCGTTGCGGGCGCGTCAACGGTCACCGCTGGCAGTTCTCTTGGCAGTTCTCGTGGACTGCTCTGGGCAAAGGTTCCACTCGGCGCGGCGAGCAGCGCTGCCTGAACGGCAACGACGCTCACGCCGCAGCGGGCATGACGAGGTAACATGGTTGCATTCCTGACGCCGGCTGTCGCTCCGGCCAATCGACAACATCAATCGCCAGCGGATGGACCGCTGCGATCATGAAGGCTGGTCAGGAAATGGAGGGAGGTCCCCGAGCTTGGGCGCTTGCGCCTTTGTGAGCGACGAGAACGGATGCATCCGCCTCATGCCACACTACGCGTTCGGCGTGACGGAGGGGACTGGAGAGCGCTGCATGCGGCGGCGAATCGAACGACGCGTTGGCCTGCGCCAGGCAACACAGCGCGCAGGCACCGGAATGGGCGATCGGCGAGCCACCCTGGTTATTCGGAGCGCCCTGCTCACTGACGCTGTGGCAGATGATGCCGGCACCAACCGGATCGGCAACGGCTTGGCCGGCCGCCCAGCAGGCGGCAATCGGCGCCAGCACCTGCATCACCAAAGCGAGCAGGACAACCGGTAGGAATTTTTGCAGCCGTGCGCGCATCCGCCGAACCATTCGTTCGTCTGCTAACTAAACACCACGCTTGGCTCGAGTCGAGATCACATCGCCAGCCTCGTTGGGGCGGCGCAAATTTCTCGACGGATGTCCTCGGAGGGCTCCGCCCGGGCGGTATCCGGCATTTGAGGCAGCGGCACCGCCCCGCCATATCTACAAAATTCATATATTTGTCATATACTTACGCCCCTTACAGCCCGATCGTTTCGTCAACTGCTCGAATTTTGAACAATCGTTGCCGAAAATGATGACAAGTGAGAAAAGTTGATCTAGCATCCCTCTTGCTCAGGCTGGCCGTGAGGTCGAAGTCTGGTGGTCCAAGTCTCGGGAGGAGCCCCTGGCGCGCAAAACGCAGCGTCGCCCCGTCAATCAAGAGCAAATCTTAGAATCGGGGATAATAGGGTCGACACAATTTTTGAGCGGGGCTAGGGCCCCGCTCTTTTTTTATCTGCGCGGCTGATGTGCCGATGAGTACCTCCCCCAATCCGATCGAACAGAGCTTCGAGCTCGCAGCCTTGCGCTGCGCCGATTTCACGCCCCTCGTCTACCAGCGGCTGTTCGAAGAGCATCCAGAAACGCGGACGATGTTCCGCACACAGGGGAGCGAGCTCGTGATGGGATCGATGCTCGCGTTGACGATCGAGGCGATTCTCGACTTCGCAGGCGAGCGCAGTGGACATTTCAGGCTGATCGCCTGCGAAGCCGCCTCGCATGACGCCTATGGCACGCCGCGCGAGCTGTTCATCGCCTTCTTCGGCGTCATCCGGGATACGTTGCGCGAGTTGCTCGGCAGCGCATGGTCACCGAACATTGCTCAAGCGTGGGACACCTTCCTCGTCGAGATCGAGGACTTCGTAGGCAGCGCAGTGTAACGCTTTGCGCTGCACCAACGCTGCCGTGACAATCTCACCATTGATTGCGCATTGAGTGGCATCACTTCTTGTGAGACACTTTCCAGATCGGTAGCGCAACCAATGACGCGCCGACGACAAGATATATGGGAGCGAGCGATGTCCGGGACGAAAGATTTCTCGACGACGAGGCGCGATCTTCTTCAGGCGGCTGCGACCGCCGGCGCCGCGACTGCCATCCTCGGCAGCATGGGCATAAACCCAGCATTGGCAGCCGAAATGGGACGAAGCGAGAAGCCGCTGAAGGCGGCGTTCTCCAATGCAGGCCTTCAGGCCACCTGGTGCGCGCAGGGAAAGCAGGCCGCGGAATTCTGGGGCAAGCTGTTCAATGTCGAAGTCACCTGGTTCGACGGCCAGCTCGATGCGGTGAAGCAGCGCGCTGCGATCGACAACATGGCCTCGCAGAAATGGGATTTCGTCGCGATCCAGGCTTTCGGCATCGGCACCCTCACCCAGCCTGTGCAGAAGATGATCGACGCCGGCACGCCCGTCATCGACATGGACACGCTGATTGCTCCTCTTGATCAAATCAACGTCCATTCCTTCCTCGCCCCCGACAACGAGTTCATGGGCGCCTCGGTGACGCAGGCGCTCTGCAACGCCATGGGCGGCAAGGGCAAGATCATCATGACGCAAGGAGCGCTCGGCCATACCGGCGCGCAAGGCCGCGCCAAGGGCTTTAACTCGGTGGTGAAGCAATTCCCTGGGATCGAGGTGCTCGACACCCAGCCGGCGGATTGGGACGTTTCCAAGACCGCGCGGCTCTGGGAGACCTACCTGACCAAGTACCCGCAGATCGACGCGGCGTTCTTCCACAACGACGACATGGCGCTTGCTGCCGCCAACATCATGAAGGCGCACAACCGCACCAACATCCTGATCGGTGGCGTCGATGCCATGCCGCCGGCCATCCAGGCGGTAAGCGAGGGCCGGATGTACGCGACCGTCCGCAATCCGTCTTGCCGCATCCATGGCGGCGCGATCGTTGCGGGCGTCGCGGCGGTGGCGGGCGGCGAGAAGAGCGGCCAGGGCATTCCCAAAAACGTCGTGACCGACGGCCCTGTCGTGACCAAGGCCAATGCCGCCGGCATGCAGTGGATGCAGGATCACTTCCTGATCTGAAATCCTCCCAAGATCTGATCTTGCATGCCTGAGGGTCAACAGCCCATCCTGGAACTCCAGGGCATCACGAAGAGCTTCGGCGGCGTCGAGGCACTTCGTGGTGTCGACTTCGCGCTTCTCCCCGGCGAGATCCACGGTCTCGTCGGCGAGAACGGCGCGGGAAAAAGCACGCTGATGAAGATCATCGCCGGCGTGCACACCGAATTCTCCGGCCGCTTCCTGATCGACGGCCATGAGACCCATTTCCGATCGGCGCGCGATGCGCACGCCGCCGGCATCGCCATGGTGCATCAGGAGCTCTCTGTCGCCCCTGACCTCACGGTCGCCGAGAACGTCTTCCTCGGCAACCAGCCGACCAACGCCCTTGGCCTCGTGCAATGGCGACGCATGGCGCGCGAGGCGGGCGAGCAGCTCGCGCGCTTCGGCATCAATGTCGATCCGATGTCGAGACTGGGCGACCTGCCGATCGGGCTGCAGCAGCTGATCGAGATCGCCCGCGTGCTGTTCTCGGGCGCGCGCATCGTCATCCTGGACGAGCCGACCTCCGCCCTCTCGCCGCCCGAGGTCGAGCGGCTGTTTACGACGCTGCGGCGCTTGCGCGAGGAAGGCACGGCCATCGTCTTCATCTCGCATTTCATCGAGGACATTCTTCGCGTCTCCGACACGGTGACTGTCTTCCGCAACGGGCGGAAGGTCGCCGAGACCGCAAGCGCTGCGACCACCAAGGGCGCGCTGATCGAGGCCATGATCGGCCGCGGCGGCGAGGCGCTCGAGCACAGCTACACCGATGATCTGATGCTGCCGAAACCGAGCGACAGCTCGGTCGTGCTGAAGGTCGACCAGCTGTCGCTGGCGCGCAGCCTCAAGGACGTCTCCTTCGAGGCCCGCGCCGGAGAGGTGCTCGGCATCTACGGCTTCATGGGCTGCGGCCAGCAGGAGCTGTCGCGCATCCTGTTCGGCAAGCTGAAGCCCGACACCGGCACGCTGATCGTCGAAGGCGCGTCCAAGACTTTCGCCAGCACGGCGGCGGCGCGGCGCGCGGGCATCGCGCTGGTGCCGGAGAGCCGGCGCGCGATGCTGTTCCACCAGGAGCCGGTCTACAAGAACATCTCGATCAGCATCCTCGACCGCATCTCGTCGCTGCTGCTCAAGCCGGCGCAGGAGCGCGATATCGCCCAGCGCCAGGTCGAGCAGCTGCAAATCAGGCCGCCGGTGGTCGGCCTCGATCTCGGCATGCTGTCGGGCGGCAACCAGCAGAAGGTTGCGCTGGCAAAATGGCTGACCTATCCGCCCAAGCTGCTCGTGCTGTGCGAGCCGACCCGCGGCATGGATGTCGGCGCCAAGAACGACGTCATCAACATCGTCCGCGACCTCCGCGCCAGGGGACTCGCGATCATCGTGCTGTCGACCGAGCCGGAAACGGTGCTGTCGCTGGCCGACCGCATCCTTGTGCTCAAGCGCGGCGCGTTGGTGCGGGAATTCAAGAACGAGCCGGTCAGCAAGGACCGCCTGCTGGAAGCGGCGTGACGGAGAAGCACAATGGCGAGCAGTGAGACGGCACCGGCAGCAAGCCAACGCGCACGCGGCGTTGCGACCTTCCTGCGCTCGCAGATGCGCAACATCGCGCCGTTCCTGACGCTGATCTTCCTGTCCGCCTTCTTCGCCGTCGCCAGCCCCTCCTTCGCGACCATCGACAATCTCGGCAATATCCTGACGCAGGTGTCGGTCACAGGCATCATCGCCGTCGGCCTCACCTTCGTGATCCTCTGCGCCGAGATCGACCTCTCGATTGCCGGCATCGCCAACGTCACCGGCATCGCGGTCGCCTACTTCACGCTGCAGGAGTCCTACGTCAACATCGCCAACATCCCGCTGCCCGGCGCGATCGCGATCATCCTGTCGCTCCTGCTCTGCGCGGCTCTCGGCCTCGTCAACGCGCTGGGGCTGACGGTCATCGGCATCCCCTCCTTCATCATGACGCTGGCCATGATGCAGATCGCGGCCGGCATCTCGGCCCTCCTGGTGCGTGGCCAGATCGCCTACAAGGTCCCGAGTCTGATCACGACCCTCGGCTCGGGCTCGATCGGCGGCATACCCTGGATCGTCATCGTCGCCGCCATCATGCTGCTCGCCGGCCACCTCGTGCTGACCTACACGCGCTTCGGCCGCTACGTCTACATGGTCGGGGGAAATCGCGAGGCGGCCGAATATTCCGGCCTCAACGTCAAGCTCATCTTGGGCAGCGTGATGATCATCTCCGCGGTGTGCTCCGGCATCGGCGGCATGCTCGGCGTCGCCCATTTCGGCAGCGCGCAGCAGAACGAGTTCGACACCTATCTGCTCGACTCCATCGCCGCCGTCGTGGTCGGCGGCACCAGCCTGTTCGGCGGGCGCGGCGGCATCGGCAACACCATCGTCGGCCTGTTCGTGCTCGGCGTGCTCAACAATGGCCTCGACCACGTCAACATCGACAGCTTCCTGAAGATCCTGATCCGCGGCCTGATCCTGCTGGCCGCCCTGATCATCAACGTCTATGCGCAGCGCTTGCGCGAAAAAACGGCGGAGTAGACCGCCCGCAAGACAAAGCCGCGAAAACAACCCCATGCACAGTACAAATCATTGGGGAATTCGGCGCGGAACACATTGCGATATTTCCGAACTCCAGTTTGACGCGTCGGGCAAAACAGGAGTAGGATGTCATCATGGCGGCGAGCACCCGGCCCGGGGTGCGTGCCCGGGTTGGTGAAGCGACCCGCGGTTCCTCTCCTCCCTCTCCGATCCTCCACCACCCTCAGAGCGAGGCCATTGTCATGCGGTATCTTGTGCTGCTCGCGACCTTGCCGTTCTGGTCGGGGTGGGCAAGTGCCGAGCTCGGATCTGAATGGCAGTCTCTGGATTCCAAGCAGGCGGCGCGGGTGTCGCCAGTTCAAGGCGCTATCGAGAGCTACGCGCGAAAATACAAGCCGACCGCAATCATGGTCGTGCAGGACGGACTCGTGGTCGCAACCTCGGGCGACATCGCCCGCAAGGTCAATGTTCGCTCCGTTCGAAAGAGCTTCCTGAGTGCTCTCTACGGCATCGCCATCGAGCGCGGTCAGATTAAGCTCGAAAGCACGCTCGAACAATTGAGAATCGACGACACCGCCCCATCATCGCGCGTCCCATCGGGATGCAGGATTTCACGGCCCATGACGGGACTTTCGTTGGAGACGGTTCGTCGCGATATCGCGCCTATGTGTTCAGCATGAGCGCGCGGGATCTTGCACGCTTTGGCTGTTCCTCAACAAGGGGCGATGGAATGACGCTTCCGTCGTTCCGTCGCAATGGACGGCGGAGTCGACGAAGGCCTATTCAGAGACCGATCGAAAAGACCGCGGCTATGGCTATCTATGGTGGACTCTCGATGCCGGCACCTGGGGACGCGGCGCAATCTTTGCGAACGGCTACGGAGGACAGTTGATCGTGATCGTGCCGGAGAAGCGTCTCGTCGCCGTTCGGGTCGTTGAATTGAATGAACGCCAGCAAGGAATTCACTCCACGACGTTTCTCGACCTCGTTCGGCAGGTCGTGACCTTCGTAAATTGATCTGACAGGCGAGTCCGGCTGCGCTCACGTGCAGACGTACTGTCCCATCATGCCGGCATCTTCATGTTCGAGGATGTGGCAATGGTACATGAAGGGATATCCGCGGGCTGCCGGCTTCGTGAACTTGACCAGGAGTTCGGCCTTGCCTTCCACCAAGACGACGTCCTTCCAGCCTTTCAGATGATCGGGCGGCGATTTGTCGTCCAGGGAAAGAATCCGGAACAACGCACCGTGCACGTGGAAGGGATGCGCCATTCCGACGGAAGTGATTTCCCAGATTTCGCTCGTTCCCAGCTTCGTCTCCGCATCGATCCGGTTTGGGTCGTGCGTGCGCCCGTTGATGCCAATCAAGGCCGGCATGCCATCATGATTGCTCATCCGTGTTCGTTGACCGCACACGCCGTTGTTAAGGACGAAACTCCGCCGCCGAACCGCCTCAACAGGAGCAATTGCCGCCGGTTCGACAAGCTGGGATGGCAGCCGCCCTGCCGTCTCGGATGCAGAACCAACCTCGAAACGCATGACAGGAGCATATTCGTCGGTGCCCGCGTCGGAGATGGCGCCAAAGAGACCCATGGACCGATCCGGTCCCGTTTCAAGAACCACGGGCTGTCCACCCGAGAAATCGACCAAGATTTCGAAACGCTCGGCTGGCGAAATGCGCAGTACCGACATCGGCACAGGCCGCGAGAGAAAGCCGCCGTCTGAGGCGATGACATGGAAGGTGCGCCCGTCCTGAAATCGCAACTCGAAGTTCCGGGCGTTGGATCCGTTCAGGAGCCGGGGCCGGACCCAACCTGCAGGCACGTGAGCCGTTGGTGTAATCGCGCCATTGACGATGACCGTATCACCGCGGACGCCATACACGACGTCAAGTTCACTGAGATCGTAACCGATCGACCCGTCCGTCTCGTCGATGACCCGGTCCTGTATGGTGAGGGGCAGATCATCCACACCGAACTGATCGGGTAGGCCCAGGTCATGACCGTCCTCGACAATGATCAGCCCCGCAAGACCGAGGTAGACTTGCCGGCCCGTCTCGTGATGCGGATGAGGGTGATACCAGAGCGTCGCTGCCGGCTGGTCGATCGACAGTGTGGGCCGCCAGGTTGCGCCTGGCTCGATCTTGCGCTGAGGCCCTCCATCGACATCACCCGGGACCAGCAAGCCGTGCCAGTGCACCGTGGTCGCAACGCCGAGTTCGTTGCGCACACTCATCTCGACATGGTCGCCCCGCCGGAACCGAAGGACAGGACCGAGGATCGGCCCCGAATAGCCGTAAGTCCGGGTGGGCTTTCCCTTGTAGAACTCGTGGTGGCCGGCTGAGACCGTAAGCCCGATCGCGTTGTGGTGAATGGCGGCGTCGATGAGTTGCGGAACCGGCAAGCGAGTCACCGCGCGAGCAGGCTCGCCACGGCCGAAGCCCGGATCGAGCAGACTCGCGGATGCGGCCGCTCCGGCACCGATCGCAAATGCGCGACGTGTCAGCATCACGGATCTTCTATGAGATTTCCTAGAGGTCACGGACGCGAGGCGCCACGATCATCGCCGACCAGCCGGTTCCGATCAAGGGCTGCAACCGCCGAGATCGCCCGCAATGTCCAGGCACGGCCGAAGTTTCCGCGAGTATCGTCGGCGTCGCGGACGCCGCTTGAGTCTTTCAGAGGGTGTTGTCGGCCGCTTCCGGCCCGTTGCAAAAGGCCGATATACTCCAGCACCGAGACCTGTCAGCGCCAAGGACCTGTCAGCGCCAGGCCTTTTCGTTCTTCTGCTCGTAATCCCTAAAGGCTTTCTCGAGCCCGCCCAGAACCTCGGCGGAGGTTTCGAACATCGCCTTCAACTGCGGTTCGTCCACCTTCTGCACATCTTCGCGCAGATGGTTCCTTATATCGTGCAAGGCCTTCTGCATCTTCTGCGTATGGTGTCGGGGATCGCGATCTGCCGCACTTGCCATGGCAAGTCTCCTCGCTGCTAATGTGGCGCCTCCGACCCGAAACGCGTCCGGCGCGACGGCGCACCAACTGACAACGATCGACCTCGTTCCAATTACGAGGATCCGGTAAGGCGCATGAGGTTCAATGCCCACAAGCAAGCTCAATCCATCGACCGGCATCTCAGCCGGTCAAGCATCCCCGGCAGGCTCGCCGCTGGAAGTCCTGCGCATCTTCCTCAAGCTGGGTCTGACCTGCTTCGGCGGCCCGATCGCTCACATCGGCTACTTTCGTGACGAGTTCGTCGTGCGGCGAAAGTGGATCGACGAGCACGCCTACGCCGATCTGGTCGCGCTGTGCCAGTTCCTGCCTGGCCCGGCCAGCAGCCAGGTCGGCTTCTCGATCGGCTTGACGCGCGCCGGCTATCCCGGCGCGCTCGCCGCCTGGACCGGCTTCACCCTGCCGTCGGCCGCTATCCTCGTCCTGTTCGCCTATGGTGCCGGCGCGCTGGGCGGACCGGTCGGCGCCGGCCTGCTGCACGGACTGAAGCTCACCGCGGTCGCCATCGTGGCGCAGGCCGTCTGGGGCATGGCGCGCAACCTCTGCCCGGATCGCGAGCGTGCGTCGATCGCCGTCGTGGCGGCACTGATCATCCTGTTCAGTACCGCTTCGATCGCCCAGATCGGCGCGATCGTCCTTGGCGGGCTCGCCGGTCTGTGGCTGTGCCGTAGCGATGCGCAAGCCTCGTCCGGGCATGTGGAGATGCCGGTGTCACGTACCGCAGGGTTTGTCACCCTCGGGATATTCTTCGTTCTTCTGGCAGGTCTCCCTGCGCTCCAGGCCCTGACCGGCTCGACGGGCATCGCCCTGTTCGACGCCTTCTATCGCTCCGGCGCGCTCGTGTTCGGCGGCGGCCATGTCGTGTTGCCGCTCCTCCGGGAAGCTTTCGTCACGCCGGGCTGGTTGACCGACGATGCCTTCCTCGCCGGCTACGGCGCAGCCCAGGCGGTGCCGGGCCCGCTTTTCACTTTTGCGGCGTATCTCGGCGCGGTGGTCTCTCCGGAACCGCATGGCGTGGCCGGGGCGGTGCTCGGCCTTGTCGGCATCTTCCTGCCGGGGATCCTCGTCCTGCTCGGTGCCTTGCCGTTCTGGGATTCGTTCCGGAAGCGCGCAGGCGCCCAGGCCATGATGCGCGGCGTCAACGCCGCGGTGGTCGGCGTGCTCGGTGCGGCGCTCTACAATCCGGTCTGGACCACCACCGTGCATTCGCCACGGGATTTCGGCATCGCCCTTGTCGGCTTCGTCCTGCTGGTCGCCTGGCGCGCCCCTCCCCTGGTCGTGGTCGCCTTCAGCGCCGCTGCAGGAACTGCGATGGCGCTGATTTGAGGTCTGGTCCGCAGAGCGGCGCTATCGGACTTCAATCACGTTCTCTCAGGGCGCCCCAGCAATCGGTTGTCATGGACTATGGGCACCGCTCGGTTCGTCTATTAGCCCCCGGGGCCGTCCTTCATAATGTAGCCCATCAGGTCGTCTACGTTGTGCTCCAAATCCCGGATGATGTTCTTGACGACGTCTCCGACCGAGATCACGCCCACGACCTTGCCCGCGTCGAGCACCGGCAGATGGCGAAAACCGCGCTGAGCCATCATTGCCATGCAGCCCTCCAGTGGATCATCCGGCTTGACCGTGACGGGGTTGCCCGTCATCACCTGGCTCACCGGCGTCTGCTTCGCGTCGAGCCCGGGCAGCAGCACTTTGATGGCGCAGTCACCCTGGGTCACGATACCGACAAGGACGTCGTCGTCCATGACCAGCACCGAGCGCACTTTGTTGTCGCGCATCTGGCGCAGGGCTTCGACGACCATGTCGCTGGAACGAACATGGATCAGGGCGCCACGCTTCTGAGCCAGGGCGCTTTTTACTGTGCTCATCGATCTCCCCTCGTGGGCCCTGCCCGCCCTTGATGATACAGACTGAAGGATAGTCGAAATATCTGGCCTCGTCAGCACCGCGCCGATATCGCCGGCGAAGCTTGCGACCGCAAAAGCGTCAGGGCGCTACGCCAAACGCGTTCAGAACGTGACGCTCAGACCGCCCGACACCTGGTTGCTGCGCGCATGGTCACGCGCCTCGCCAGGCCAGCGGACGAAGCCGGTCAGCCGGTTCGTCAGCGTGTCCAGGACTATCCGCCCTCAGTGGACGCGAGTGCCATGCGTCCGGCAATCTCCTCAGCTCGCCAGCACCTTACCGCATGCCCATCGGGCCGCGTCTCCAGCGCCGGCCCCGGCTCATGGCGGCACACGTCTTCCGCGTACCGACACCGCGGACTGAAGGCGCATCCGTTGGGCGGATTGAGCGGATTGGGCAAATCGCCGCCGGTCGTCGCCAATGGCGCATGGTGCAGGGGATCGGGGATCGCTGATATCAGCGCCCGCGTATAGGGATGCGCCGGCCGCTCGAAAATTTCGCGCCAGTCGCCGTTTTCGACAATGCGGCCGAGATACATAACGGCGACGCGGTCGCTCATGTGCTCGACGACGCCGAGGTCGTGGCTGATCATGATGTAGGACAGACCGAGCGTGTCCTTCAATTCCAGCAGCAGATTGATGATCTGGGCGCGGATCGAGACGTCGAGAGCCGATACCGGCTCGTCGCAGATGACGATCTTGGGGTTGAGGATCAGCGCGCGCGCAATGCCGATGCGCTGGCGCTGGCCGCCGGAGAATTCATGCGGGTAGCGGTCGGCCTGTTCGGGCCGCAGACCGACATGCCGCAGCATGGTCGCGACGCGGTCCTCGATCTCGCTTCTTGCGGTCACGCCATGCACGCGCAGGGGATCTTCCAGCGTCCGGCGCACGGTCTGGCGCGGATTGAGCGAGGCGTAAGGATCCTGGAAGACCATCTGCACAATGCGGGCGAGCGCCTTGCGATCGCCTGATGGCCTTGATGTCACCACCTGCCCGTCCAGCACGATGCGGCCGCGTGTCGGCGCCAGCAGGCCCAGGATCGACAAGGCCACCGTCGACTTGCCCGATCCGGACTCGCCGACGAGGCCGAGGCATTCGCCGCGCTTGAGCTTGAGATCGACGCCATCAACGGCGCGGAGCACCCGCCGGTTGCGGCCCAACAGGCCGCCTCCAACGGGAAAATGAACCGCGAGATCCTCGACGCTGAGAATGAGATCGTTGTCCACCTTCCCTGGCGGCTCATGCATGGTGGTGACACCTCACCAGGCCGCCAGCCTCCAGGAAATCCGCCGTCGGCACGACGCTCCTGCAAATGTCGGTCGCATGGGCGCAGCGCGGGTTGAAGCGGCAGCCGTCAGGGAAACTGGTGATAGCCGGGACGACGCCCGCGATCTCCTTGAGTCTGCTCCGGCCAAGCGCTGCGCGGCTGCCCAGCCGCGGCAGCGAGTCGACCAGGCCCTGGGTATAGGGATGCGAAGGCGCGCGGAAAATATCGGCAGAGCCGCGCTCCTCGACGATGCGACCGGCATACATGACGGCGACGCGGCGGCAGACATTGGCAACAAGGCCGAGATCGTGGCTGATCATCAGGATCGCCGTGCCGCGCTCGGCGCAGAGATTGCGCATCAGCTCGATGATTTCGGCCTGCACGGTGACATCGAGCGCGGTGGTCGGCTCGTCCGCGATCAGCAGATCCGGGCCGCAGGCGAGCGCGATCGCGATCATCACGCGCTGGCGCATGCCGCCGGAAAGCTGGTGCGGGTAATCGTTCACGCGCCGCTCCGGCGCGGTCACGCGGACATCAGCCAGCGCCTCGACCGCGAGTTTGTTGGCCTCACGCCAGCTCTTGCCCTTGTGCAGCACGAACATCTCGGCGATCTGCCGCCCCACCGGCGAGACCGGGTTCAGCGCCGTCATCGGCTCCTGGAAGATCATGGCGATCCTGTTGCCGCGCAGGTCGCGCTGGGCGGCCGCAGACAGATGCTGGATCTCCCGACCGTCAAACCTGATGACGCCGGCCCCGATCGACAGCGGCGGCCGCAACAGGCCGATCAGAGCGAGCGCCGTAATGCTCTTGCCGCAGCCGGATTCGCCCACGAGACCAAAAGTCTCGCCGCGATCGATGCGGAACGAGATGCCCTCGGCCGCGGCAACGCGCCCGGATCCACTGTCGAGATCGATACGGAGGTCCTCGACTTCGATCAGCGGCGCGCCCGTCATGTCCGCCGGCTCCGCGAGTGGGGATCGAGAATGTCGCGCAGGCCGTCGCCGAGCAGATTGAGGCCGAGCACCGTCAGGAAGATGGCAAGGCCCGGAAATAACGAGAGCCACGGTGCCGTCGTAATCTGGTCGCGGGCATCCGACAGCATGCTGCCCCAGCTCGGAAACGGTGGACGGACGCCGAGGCCGAGGAACGACAAGGCCGCCTCCGAGAGCACCGCGCTGCCCATGCCGAGCGTGCCGATGACGACGATCGGTCCCAGCATGTTCGGCAGCAGCTGCGTGATCATGATGCGCAAATCGCCATAGCCGAGCACGGTGGCGGCCTGCACATAGCCCTGGCTCCGCAGCGAGAGTGCCGAGGCGCGCGCGATCCGGCAGGTGAAGGACCAGTTGGTGAGGCCAAGCGCGATCAGGAGGCTGGTCAGGCCCGGTCCGAGCACTGCCATGATGGCAAGCGCGAAGATCAGCGAGGGGATCGCGAGCATGACATTGGTCAGGGCGTTGACGACATCGTCCCACCAGCCGCCCCAATAGCCGGCGCTGAGGCCCAGCGCCACGCCGATGACGCTGTTGATGAGCTGCGAGACGATGCCGACCGTCAGCGAGACGCGCGCGCCATAGACGACGCGGGAATAGATGTCGCGGCCCTGGTCGTCGGTGCCGAACCACCAGGTCCAGCTCGGCGGCTCTTCCGCGTTCATGAGGTTGGCATCCATGACGGGATCGGTGTGCGCCAGCCATGGGGCCAGCACGCCGACCACGATCGCGAGCGCGAACAACGTGCCACCGATGATGAGATTGGCGCGGAGCTTCATGCGTATCTGATCCTCGGATCGATCACGCCGTAGAGCAAATCGACCAGCAGATTGATCGCGAGAAAGGCCAGCACCACCACGAGAATGGAGCCCTGCACGGCTGGAATGTCGCGCTGCAGGACACTGTCGACCAGCAGCGAGCCGATGCCCGGCCAGGAAAACAGTTTTTCGACGACGACCGCCTGCCCCATCAGGCCGCCGAATTGCAGGCCGACGGTGGTGAGGATGATGACGAGCGCGTTGCGCATCACATGCCACTTCACCACCCTGGTCTCGCTCATGCCCTTGGAGCGCGCGGTGCGGACGAAATCGGCCGTCATGATCTCGAGGACCGCAGCGCGCGTCGTCCGCGCAAACAGGGCCATCGGCGAGACGCCGAGGGTCAAGGCCGGCAGCAGCAGATGTTTCAGGCCGCCATCGCCGTAGCCGAAACTCGGCAGCCAGCCGAGCTTCAGCGCAAAGACGTACATGATCACCAATCCGAGCCAGAACTTGGCAATGGACAGCCCCGTCACCGCGACGATCATCGCCGCACTGTCGACAAGGCCGCCCGGCCGCAAAGCGGCGACGAAGCCAAGCGGCACGCCGAGCAAGACGGAAAACGCCATGGCCGTGAAGATCAGCTGCAGCGTCGGCCAGGCCCGCTTGGCGATCATGCTCGTGACAGGCTCGCGGGTCCGAAACGACGTCCCGAAATCACCGATCGCGAGCTTGCCGATGTAATTGCCAAACCGCACATAGATGGGATCGTTGAGGCCGAGCTGCTGTTTCAGGCGCAGCTCGACCTGGGGATCGACGTCGTCGCTGATGGTCGAGGCAATGCTGCCGGGAACGACGCTGAACAGCACGAAGACCAGCAGCACCACGGCGAGCACGGTCGGAATGGTTTGCAGCAGACGACGGATCAGGAAGGAGAGCATCGGCACTTTCTTCCGTCCCTCCACCGCTCATGGCGATGGAGGGAGCACGAGAACGCGTGTCATTTCGCGGGCGAAGTGTCGTCCACCCATAGCTCCTCGGTGTTCTGATGGGTCAGCTCCGTCGGGTTCTGCTGAATGCCGTGGAGCCAGGGCTGCACGGCCATGACCGCCTTGTTGTAGTTGAAGAACCAGACCGGCGCTTCCTCGTAGAGGAACGCATTGGCCTTTTGCAGCAGTTGGTTGCGCTTGGCGGTGTCGTCGGTCTGTCCCGCCTCGTCGAGGATCTTGTCGAAGTCGGGATTCCTGAAATTCATGTAATTGCAGGCCGGCTGCGGCGTCGACGAGTGGAAGCATTTGAGCGCAGCCAGCGGATCCGGTCCGCTCTGCTGGGAATAGATGAAGGCCTGGTAGTCGCCGGTGCGCACCACCTCCGCCAGCACCGCGGTCTCGACCTGCTTGACCTTCACCTTGATGCCGACCTTGTCCAGCATCGGGATGACGGCCGAGACGATCGGCAGGCCCCAGCTTTCATTCTGGCTGGTGGTCCATTCGAATTCGAAGCCCTGGGGATAGCCGGCCTCGGTGAGCAGCTGCTTGGCCTTGGCCGGATCGTAGGGATACGGCTTCATCGTCTTGTCGTAGGCCGGCGAAGTCAGCGGCAGCCAGCTGGTGGCACGATAGGCCTTGTTCTTGACCAGCTTGTTGATGATCAGGTCGCTGTCGATCGCGTAGTTGATCGCCTGCCGGACACGCTTGTCGGAGAACGGCTTGAACGCGGGGTTCATCCCCATGTAGCGCGTGAAGACCTCGGCGACCTCGACGATGGTGCCCTTGAGGTTGGGATCAGCCTGATAGGCGACATACTGCGCCGGCCCGAGCACCGAGGTATCGATTTCCTTGTTGCGGAAGGCGACGTCGCGCGCCGCGGCCTCGCCCATGATCGAGACGACGACCTTGTCGGCGTAGGGCTTGCCGGGCTTGTAGAACTTGTCCCACCGCTCCAGAACGATGCGCGAACCCGGCACGTGCTCGACGAACTTGAACGGTCCGAGGCCGATCGGATGCTGGATGAAGCTGTCCTTGGCGCCCTCGTCGGCGGGATAGATCGAGGTCAGCGCGGTGAAGAAATAGAAGCCGGGATCGACCTTCTCGGTCAGCTTCATCTCGAGGGTGAAGTCGTCGATCTTCTTCAGGCCGGATATCTCCTTGGCCTGCCCCTTCTCGACTGCGGCCGCCCCCTCGATGATGCGGACATAACGCGCGCCGGGATAGGCCTTGGTGCCGTCCATGATGCGGTTGAAGGTCCAGATAATGTCGTCGGCCGTCATCTTGCGACCGTTGTGGAAATAGGCGTCGTCGCGGAGCTTGAAGGTTTGAACGAGACCGCCGCCCGAGACGACGACCTCCTTTGCAAGTTCCGGAACCGGCTTTCCTTCCGCGGAGTCCCAGGTGTAGAGCGAGCGATGCAGCGCCTTGGCGTAGATCTCGTCCTGGGCACGCTGGGTGGTGTGAATGTCGAGGCTGGTGAAGCTCGAACCATAGGGCGCGGTCATGCGGATGGTTCCGCCCTTGCGTGGAGTCTGGGCCTCCGCTGATCCGGCAAGCGCCAGTGCCATCCCCGCGACGATCACGCTCATCCTGAACATCATGTGGTCCCCCATCAACGCAGGTATTTCGATCAGGGATTTGATCATCCGTCGCCCGTGGAATGCAAGCTTCGTTTTGATGGCAGCTGATGCCGGTTCCTGAGGCAGGCATGAAGACCTCGCGGGGGTTGCATTCCCACGTGACGCAAGCCCGCCTGATGACGCAGTGCGTCATCGAGCAACCAGGGCGGTGAACATTTTTCGGGATCGCCGCGACCAAGCTGACGATCGTTGTCTAAGCGCCAGGGATTGCGGAAAAAATGAATCGTCGAACGCCAGCTGTCCTGCTCGCCGGCATTCTGGTCGCCGCGATCGCTGCGATGGCGATCCCCGTCACACCGACCCCTGACAGGGACGGAGCCGCTGACGGCATCGAGGCCGGCTGGTCCCACATTTCGCGGTCAAACGGGGAAGTTGCCGATATCTGGTGGACGGTCTGGGGTCCTTGCTCCCCCAATTTTCTCGGCGAGCGTCTGATCTGCAACGCGGTGGACGGCAGTGCGGCGCGCAGCCGGGAGTTTGAGGTCGCGGCCAACGAGACCTGGGGTCTGCTGGTCGAGACGCACGGCGTCTTGCTGCCAGTGCATCTTTATTAGCGTTCTGCGACCGTCTCGCCCCGTCATTGCGACGGCTTTAACCTGACAATTCCGGCTGCCACTCCCGCAATTTCCGCGCAGCTCCGGTGACGTCGGCGATCGTCCGAAATGCCGCCGCCTCCACCATCATCCCGCGGGCCAGCCTGATGGCGCGGGCTTCGCTGATCGCCCGCTTTCTGGGATCCTCGATCAGCTCGAAATCGATGTTGTGGGCAAGGCCGAAGATGCGACGGATGGTTTTGGCCGCGGCAAAACCGACGGTGTCGATAAACAGACGCTGCATGTAGGCCTGCCGCTCGGCCTCGAGGCGCATCGCGCCCTTCTCGCCGGCAAAGAGCGAGACGGGATAGGCATCGCCGCTCGCCTCCGATCGCCAGAGGTCGAGGAATCTTCGCGCAAACTCGCTCCAGACCTGCTCGACCGTCTCCAGCATCCAAGTCTCGAATTCGCGCCGCTCGCCCGCCGCGCGCTCGTGGCCGGCGGACGCGAAATAAGCCATCAGCAGATTGGCCAGCACCGCGCCGACATCGAACCCCATCGGACCGAAGAAGGCGAATTCCGGATCGATCACCCGCGTCTCCGACGCCGTCACCATGATCGAGCCGGTGTGGAGATCGCCATGCAGCAGCGCTTCCGGGCTCGACATGAATTTCAGCTTCAACCTGCTGATCGCGACATGCAGCTCCATGTCCTCGCGCAAGGATGCGGCGAGGCCATCGAGATAAGGCGCGGTCCAGCGGTTCTGCTCGGCGATGCGGTAGGGATCCGTGAAGATCAGATCCTCGGTGATCTTGCAGAGCGCATGGTTGCCGGCAAAGGACGCGATGGCTTCCTTCTTCTCGGCAGCGATGAGCGCGAGATCGGAGGTGAAAAACAGCGTCCTCGCCATGAACGTCGTGATGTCGTCGACGAAGCGCGGATAGCGCGTGCCCGCGACCAGCCCTTTGCGCATGATGATGTGGGGCTCGAGCAGCTCCATCACGGTGAGCGCGAGCGTCTCGTTGTGGTGCAGCAGGGCCGGCACGAGGCCGGGCGCCAGCCGGGCCTGCCGGGACAGCGCGAGATATTCGTAATGGGCCCGCGACAGCGGCAGCGGCCAGCTCTCGCCGACGAGGCGGACGTAAGGCAGCGCCTGCTTCACGGCGATGCCGCCGCTCGCGCCCTTCACGATGAAGACGAGGTTGAGATTGCCGTCGCCGACCTCGGTAATGGACCAGACGGCCGGCTCGCCGCCGAGCAGCTTCTTGATGTCAGGCAGGCCTGCGAGATAGTCCCGCAAGGCCGCTTCCTGCAAGATCCGATAGTCCCCCGTCCGGCTCCCGGTCATGACGATCCTGTCCAATTGCTTGAGCATGATCTTCTCGGAAAACCGCTTCACACTTTTCCGGATCATGCTTGGTAGGCGCCGGATCGTTACTCCCGCTCCAGGAAGCTCGAGCCGATCTCGGCCTTTCTTTTGATGGGATCGTAATCACAATAAACGCTGTCCGCCACCAGCGTGTAGCTGGCGCTAACGGTGTATTTATCCAGCTTGACCGAGTTCAGGCCGATCACCGAGGTGCTTTTGCCGCCATTCCATTTGAACGGCGTCGAGCTCTTGGCCTGCTCGCAGGCCATCACGGCTTCGTTAAAGACATAGCCCTCGACGAACGCCTTGAGCGTTCGCACCTGCACAGCCATCTTCCACTCGAAATAGCCGATCGCCCCGAGACCGGCGACCACAAGCACCAGAAGCGCGACGACGATCCTCTGAAAAGTCATTTGCTCCCCCAAAACCAGACGCAACGGAAAAAGCTAAAACGGCATGCCCATCAATCTCGAGAGACGCTCGAGCGAGAGATAGCCGGCGTGATAGGCGGCAACGCCGAGGCCATAGATGATCGCCGAGATGATCGTGGTCCAGATCAGCTTACGCTTCATGCCCGTCAGCACAGGCGCGCCGGGGTCTGTGCCGGGTGCGCCGACGCCGTCCTCGTGCTGGCTGCGAACGCCGAACGGCAGCGTCAAAAACAAGGAGATCCACCAGATGACGAAGTAGATCGCGAGCGCGGTTGAGATCTGGATGGCCATGATCCGGTCTTACGCCTGCTCGATTTCGACCAGCGCGCCGGAAAAATCCTTCGGATGCAGAAACAGCACCGGCTTGCCGTGGGCGCCGATCTTCGGCACGCCGTCGCCGAGCACCCGCGCGCCCTCCTTCACCAGCGTGTCGCGCGAGGCGATGATGTCGACGACCTCGTAGCAAACATGGTGGATGCCGCCATCAGGATTGCGCTCGACGAATTTTGCGATCGGGGAGGCTTCACCGAGCGGCTCGATGAACTCGATCTTGGTGTTGGGCAGCGTCGCGAACACGGTGATGACGCCATGCTCGGGCAGCGGCACGGCCTCGGAGATCTGGGCGCCGAACGCCGCGCCGTAGATCCTGGCGGCCTTGACGGCGTCCTTGGTCGCGATCGCGACGTGATTGAGGCGACCCAGCATGTCTCTTCTCCCTCAGGGCATGATCCAAACGACCACGCCCAACCTACACTGTCAGGACGTGGACCAGACAGGGGGGCTTTTTACCCCAATGTTCGTTGATGACGGCCCGGACGGCGCGTCGCACCGATTCCGCCAGCGCATCCGGATCCCGCCGGCGCGCCTTTGGCAGGCCCTCGACCGTGGACATCACGGCATCGAAGACGATGTCGTCGAGCGGCTCGCCGGCCCGGTTCTTGTCGGGGATCCCGACCAGATCGACCTCGGGCTCGTCGGCAAGCTCGCCCTGCGCGGTCATGGCGATGGCGACGAAGGCGCAGCCGGAGAACGCCATGCGGCGGCGCTCGACCACCGCACGGGACTTGGAATCCTCAAGGATGGAGCCGTCCTTGTAGAGCCGGCCCGACGGCACCTCGCCGACCACGCCGGGATCGCCGGGGCCGAGCTTGACCAGGTCGCCGTTACGAATGACGAGGACTCGCGGCACGCCGGCGGCGCGCGCGAGCTTGGCGTGCTCGTTCAAATGCAGCGCTTCGCCGTGGACGGGGATCAGCAGCTGCGGCTTCACCCAGGAGATCATGTCGCGCAGCTCGTCGCGGCGCGGATGGCCCGAGACATGGACCAGATGGTCGCGGTCGGTGAGGACCTCGACGCCCTGCAGCACCAGATTGTTGATGATCGAGCCGACCGCCTTCTCGTTGCCCGGGATGGTGCGCGAGGAGAAGATCACGCTGTCGCCGCGGTTGAGCGTGATCTCAGGGTGGTCGTCATTGGCGATGCGGGCGAGCGCTGCGCGGGGTTCGCCCTGGCTGCCGGTGCACAGCGCCAGCACCTTGTCCTGCGGCAGATGGCCGTAAACCTCGGGCGAGCGGAAGTTCTGCACGCCGTCGAGATAGCCGGTCTCGCGCGCCACCTGCACCACGCGCTCCATGGCGCGGCCGACCACGACGACCTCGCGATCGGCGGCTTTCGCGGCATCGGCGACCGCCTTGATGCGCGCGACGTTGGAAGCGAAGGTCGTGACCGCGACGCGGCCCTTGGCCGACTTGACGAGATCAATGATCGTACGCGCGACCTCGGCTTCCGACGGTGAACGGCCGTCGCGCACGGCATTGGTGGAATCCCCGATCAAGGCGAGCACGCCCTCCTCGCCGAGCTCACGCAGCCGCTTCTCATCGGTCGGACGTCCGAGCGTCGGGGTCGGGTCGATCTTCCAGTCGCCGGTGTGGAGCACCACTCCGGCATCGGTGTGGATCGCCAGCGCATGCGCTTCCGGAATCGAATGCGCAACCGGAATGAACTCGATGTTGAACGGGCCGACGTCGATGCGGCCGCCTGACGGGACCACGGTAACGGGGATGACGGGCGCGTTGCGCTCGGCGGCGCATTTGGCCTCGAACAGCGCCGCGCTGAACTGCGTCGCATAGATCGGACATTTCAGCTTCGGCCAGAGGTCGATGATGGCGCCGAAATGGTCCTCATGGGCGTGCGTCAGCACCAGGCCCATCAGGTTCTTGCGTTCCTTCTCTAGGAAGGAGATGTCCGGCATGATCAGGTCGATGCCGGGCAGATGCTCCTCGTCGCCGAAGGAGACGCCGAGATCGACCGCCAACCAAGACCGCTGGTGGCGGTTGCCGAGGCCGTAGACCGACAGGTTCATGCCGATCTCGCCGACACCGCCGAGCGGCGCAAACACCAGTTCGTCAGGCCTTGCCATCACGCAGCTCCCACCGAACGGGCCGGGCCGAAGAACACTTCGCCCGCCGCCACGGGCACAAGGCGGCCCTCCGCGGTGCGGACGATCAGGCAGCCGGTGTCGTCGATCGTATCGAAGATGCCTTCCAAGACCGTGGTTCCCGTATGGATCGCGATCGGCTCGCCCAGGCGGGCGGCACGCTCCAGCCACAGCTTACGGATCTCGGCAAAGCCTCGGCCATTGTCCCAGATGCCACGGAATTCGACCCAGGCGTCCGAGAGCGCCGAGAACAGCTCCTCCGCGCTGATCTGGACGCCGAGGGCCGCGAGCGACACCGCCGGCGTCGGCGTGCCCTCGGGGGCCGCCACGATGTTGGTGCCGATGCCGACCACGATGGCCAGGCGATCGCTGACGATTTCGGCCTCCAGGCCAATGCCGACCAGCTTCTTGCCGTTGGCGAGGACGTCGTTCGGCCATTTCAAGGTATAGCGGGGCCTGCCTTCGCCGAGCCGTAGCGCAGCCTCGAGGCTGACCTTCTCCAAGGCGGCCTCCTCGGCCAGTCCGGCGGCGAAGCCGATCGTGGCGCCAACGGCTGGGGAGACGTCCAGGACTTCGAGGACGCTGGCGGCGAGATTGCCCTTGGGCGCGATCCAGGGGCGCTGGCGACGGCCGCGACCGGCCGTCTGCTCTGATGTGACGAACCAGATCGGGCCGCGCTCGCCGGCGCGGGCCGCTTCGATGGCGTCAGCATTGGTCGAGCCGGTCCGCTCAAGGGCGGCGAGCTTGTAGCCTGCCGCTGACGCGCGAGAACCGAGCGCGAATCCCATCCTAGAACAGCGATTTTGCTGCGGCGGAGGCGACGCTCACCACCGGGCCCGCGAACAGGGCGAACAGGATGTTGAACAGGCCCGCGACCGCCAGCACCGACTTCACCTCGAACCTGACAGGATCGACCTGGCCGGCCGGCTCATCAAAGTACATCGTCTTGACGATGGTGAGATAGTAGTAGGCGCCCACGACGCTGGAGAGCACGCCGATCACGGCGAGCGTGAACAAATTCGCCTTGATGGCGGCGACGAACACGTACCATTTGGCGAAAAAGCCGGCGAGCGGCGGAATGCCTGCGAGCGAGAACAGCAGCATCGCGAACATGAAGGCGAGCAGCGGGTTGGTGCGGGAGAGACCGGCGAAGTCGCTGATCTGCTCAACGGCCTGGCCGTTGCGCTTCATGGCGAGGATAATCGAGAACGAACCGAGCGTCATCGCGACATAGATCACGATGTACATCAGCACGCCCTGCGCGCCCTCGACCGTGCCCGAGGCGAGGCCGACCAGCGCGAAGCCCATATGGCCGATCGAGGAATACGCCATCAGGCGCTTGATGTTGCTCTGGCCGATCGCGGCGAACGAGCCCAGCGCCATTGAGGCGATCGCCACGAACACCAGGATCTGCTGCCACTGCGAGACGATGCCCGGGAATGCGGTCAGCGTGACGCGCGTGAAGACCGCGAGCGCGGCGACCTTCGGCGCCGAGGCGAAGAAGGCGGTGACCGGCGTCGGCGCGCCCTCGTACACGTCAGGCGTCCACATGTGGAACGGCACGGCCGAGACCTTGAAGCAGAGGCCGGCGAGCAGGAACACCAGGCCGAACACCAGGCCGACATTCGCGGCGGTCGCGGCCGTTGCGATGCCGGTGAAGCTGACGGTCCCGGTGAAGCCGTAAACCAGCGAGGAGCCATACAGCAGCATGCCCGAGGACAGCGCGCCCAGCACGAAATACTTCAAGCCGGCTTCGGTGGACTTGGCGTTGTCGCGGTTCGATGCCGCCACGACATAGAGCGCGAGCGACATTAGTTCGAGGCCGAGATAGAGCGTGATCAGATCGCCGGCCGAGATCAGCACCATCATGCCGAGCGTCGAGAGCAGCACCAGAATGGCGTATTCGAAGATGCGGCGCGACGCGTCGGCCAGGAACTCGGTCGACAGGATCAGCGTCACCGCCGAGCCGATCAGCGCCAGGATCTTCATGAAGCGGGCAAAGTCGTCGACGATGAAGCTGCCGCCGAAGGTGACCTGCTTGCCTGCGGGCAGCATGTATTCGAGCACGCCGACCAGGATCAGCAGCAGCACCGCCAGCGTCGTGACCGTGCTTGTGGTCCCCTGCCCGCGATAAGCGCCGAGCATCAGAAGCGCCATGGCACCGATCGCGAGCACGAGCTCGGGCAGCACCGGCGCCAGTTGATAACCTGCAGTCGTAATGCTCATGGCGATATCCTGACCTGCCCGATCACTGGAGCAGTGCGGCGGCCTTCACGGCCGTCACAGCGGTGTTGTAATTATTGACGAGTTGCTGGACCGAGGCGGCCGACATGTCGAGCACCGGTTTCGGATAGACGCCGAACAGGATCGTCAGCGCGATCATCGGGAACAGAATCACGCATTCCCGCAAGGTGAGATCCTTCATGCTCATCAGCGTCGGCTTGACCAGCGTCCCGAACACGACCTTGCGGTAAAGCCACAGCGCGTAAGCAGCCGACAGGATCACGCCGAAAGTGGCGAAGAACGCGGTCGGGATCGAGACCTTGAAGGTGCCGAGCAATGTCATGAACTCGCCGACGAAGCCTGATGTGCCGGGCAGACCGACATTGGCCATGGTGAAGATCATGAAGGTCAGCGCGTAGAGCGGCATCCGGTTGACGAGGCCGCCATAGGCCGCGATCTCGCGGGTGTGCAGGCGGTCGTAAACGACGCCGACGCAAAGGAACAGCGCGCCGGAGACGATGCCGTGCGAGATCATCTGGAACATGCCGCCGGCCACACCCTGCATGGTGCCGGCGAAGATGCCCATGGTGACGAAGCCCATGTGCGCAACCGACGAGTACGCGATCAGCTTCTTCATATCCTCCTGCATCAAGGCCACCAGCGAGGTGTAGATGATGGCAATCGCGGACATGGTGAAGATCAGCGGCGCGAAGTCGTGCGAGGCCAGCGGGAACATCGGCAGCGAGAAGCGCAGGAAGCCGTAGCCGCCCATCTTCAGCAGGATCGCGGCGAGCACCACGGAGCCCGCGGTCGGCGCCTCGACGTGCGCATCAGGAAGCCAGGTGTGCACCGGCCACATCGGCATCTTCACCGCGAAGGAGGCGAAGAAGGCCAGCCACGCCCAGGTCTGCAACGACCGCGGCACGGCCGTGTGCATCAGGGTCGGGATGTCGGTGGTGCCGCCGTTCCAGTACAGCGCCATGATGGCGAGCAGCATCAAGACCGAGCCGAGCAGCGTGTAGAGGAAAAACTTGAACGACGCGTAGACCCGGCGCGGACCGCCCCAGACGCCGATGATCAGGAACATCGGGATCAGGCCGCCTTCGAAGAACAGGTAGAACAGCACGAGATCGAGCGCCGAGAAGGTGCCGATCATCAGCGTTTCCAGGATCAGAAACGCCATCATGTATTCGCGAACGCGGTTGGTGATCGCCTTCCAGCTCGCGATGATGCAGAACGGCATGATCGCGGTGGTCAGGATCACCAGCGGCAATGAGATGCCGTCGACGCCCATGTGGTAGGTGATGCCGGTGGCGAGCCAGGCCGACTTCTCGACGAACTGGAAGTCGGCATTCGAGGGGTCGAAGCGCATCACCAGGATCACCGACACGGCAAAGGTGATGATCGTGGTCCACAGTGCGATCCAGCGCGAATTGCGCCTGCTAGCCTCGTCATCGCCGCGGCTCAGGTAAACGATCAGCGCGCCGACCAGCGGCAGGAACGTCGTGACCGAAAGGATGGGCCAGGTTGTCATTTACTGGCCTCCAAAGCCGAACATGAACCAGGTGATCAGGCCAGCGGCGCCGATCAGCATGGCGAATGCGTAGTGATAGAGATAGCCGGTCTGGATCTTCACGACGTTGCGGGTGACATCCAGCACACGGGCCGAGACGCCGTCGGGGCCGAAGCCGTCGATGATGAACCCGTCGCCCTTCTTCCAGAGCTGGTAGCCGATCCACTTCGCCGGACGGACGAAGATGAGGTCGTAGAGCTCATCGAAGTACCATTTGTTGAGCAGGAACTTGTAGAGCATCGGCTGCGTGTTCGCGAGCTCGACCGGCAGGTAGGGCTTGCGGATGTAGAACGTATAGGACACCAGGAAGCCGCCCACCATCATCACGAAGGGCAGCCAGCCCAAGAGATGCGGCATGTGCTCCATATCCTCGAGGATATGCGGGTTCATCTTCACGGACTCGCGGAAGAATTCCTCCACGCCGTGCGGTCCGGTGAACAGTTCCTTGAACGGGAAGCCGGCAAGGACCGAACCGACCGCCAGCACGCCGATCGGGATCAGCATCCAGATCGGGCTCTCATGTGCGGCTTCGTAATGCTCCTGGTCGTGGGGTTCGCCGAAGAAGGTCTTGAACACCAGACGCCAGGAATAGAACGAGGTCAGGCCGGCGGCCACGATCGTCAGCAGGTAGGCGTAGGTCGAGAACGGGTTATGCGAGGCATAGGCCGCCTCGATGATCGCGTCCTTGGAGAAGTAGCCGGCGAACAGCGGGAAGCCGGTCAGCGCCAGCGTGCCGACGGTCATCACCGCGAACGTGTACGGGATCTTCTTCCAGAGACCGCCCATGTTGCGGATGTCCTGCTCGTGGTGCATCGCGTAGATCACCGAGCCGGAGCCTAGGAACAGCAGCGCCTTGAAGAAGGCGTGCGTGAACAAATGGAACATGCCGACCGAATAGGCCCCTGCCCCCATCGCCACGAACATGTAGCCGAGCTGCGAACAGGTCGAGTAGGCGACGATGCGCTTGATGTCGTTCTGGACGAGACCGATGGTCGCCGCGAAGAACGCGGTGGTGGCGCCGAAGAACATCACGACGGCCTGGGCATTCGGAGCGAGCTCGAACAGCGGCGACAGGCGCGCCACCATGAACACGCCGGCGGTGACCATGGTCGCGGCATGGATCAGCGCCGACACCGGGGTCGGGCCTTCCATCGCGTCCGGCAGCCAGGTGTGCAGCAGGAACTGCGCCGACTTGCCCATCGCGCCCATGAACAACAGGAGGCAAGTGAGGGTCAGCGCATCGGCATGCCAGCCGAGGAAGTTGATGGTCTTGCCGGTCAGGCCGGGCGCGGCGTGGAAGATGGTCTCGAAATCGGTCGAGTTCGTCAGCATGAAGATCGCGAAGATGCCGAGCGCGAAGCCGAAATCGCCGACCCGGTTGACCACGAAGGCCTTGATGGCGGCGGCGTTCGCCGACGGCTTCTGGTACCAGAAGCCGATCAGGAGATAGCTCGCCAGGCCCACGCCTTCCCAGCCGAAGAACAGCTGCACCAAATTGTCAGCCGTCACCAGCATCAGCATGGCGAAGGTGAACAGGCTGAGATATCCGAAGAAGCGCGGTCGGTTCGGATCCTCGTCCATGTAGCCGATGGAATAGAGGTGCACGAGCGAGGACACGGTCGTCACCACCACCAGCATCACGGCGGTGAGCGTGTCGACGCGCAAGCTCCACCAGACCTCGAGGTCGCCAGAGAAGATCCAGGGCAGCAGCTGATACCTGACGTCGTGGCCGTTGAAGCCGACATCCACCAGCGTCATCCAGGACAGCGCCGCCGAGACAAACAGCAGCGCCGTGGTGATCAGCTCGGCACCGCGCGAGCCGGCGGCTGCCGGTTCAACCGGACCGTGGCCGTGGTCGTCATGGGCGTGGTCGTCGTGACCATGGTCGTCATGAGCGACTGAGGCATGCGCATCGCCATGGCCGTGATCGCCGTGATGCTCGACCTCGTCGCCCGAGGGGTTGCGGCCATGCGCGCCAACGAGCGCGATCAGGCCGGCCAGAATGGCGCCCAGCAGCGGCAGAAAGACAATTGCCTGGACCATTTGAGAGCTCAGCCCTTCATCAGATTGACGTCCTCAACCGCGATCGAGCCGCGGTTGCGGAAATAGACCACCAGGATGGCAAGACCGATCGCGGCTTCGGCGGCCGCAACGGTCAAGACCAGCAGCGCGAAGACCTGACCGACGATGTCGCCGAGGAAGGTCGAGAATGCCACCAGGTTGATGTTGACCGAGAGCAGGATCAGCTCGATCGACATCAGGATGACGATGATGTTCTTGCGGTTCAGGAAGATACCGAGGATGCCGAGCGTGAACAGGATCGCGCCGACCGCCAGATAATGTCCGAGCCCGATCGTCATTTCACCCACTCCGCAGCATCCGCGTCCGAGAGCCCCTGCCCCGGCGCCACCTTGCGCATCGCCATCGCCATGTCGGGCGTGCGTGCGTTCTGAACGTTGATGTCCTGCCGCTTCACGCTCGCCTTGTGGCGCAGCGTCAGCACGATGGCGCCGATCATGGCGACCAGCAGCACCATGCCCGCGAGCTGGAAGTAGTGGATGTACTTCGTATAGAGCACCAGGCCGAGCGCCTCGGTGTTCGAGACGTTGCTCGGGATCGGCGCCGTGATGGTCTTGCTCACGGTCGGGTTGATGACCCAGGCGCCGACGGTCAGGAGCAGCTCGAACAGGAAGATGCCGCCGATCACGACGCCGACCGGCAGGTATTGGATGAAGCCTTCGCGCAGCTCGAGGAAGTCGACATCGAGCATCATGATCACGAACAGGAACAGCACCGCGACCGCGCCGACATAGACGACGATCAGCATCATGCCGAGAAATTCGGCGCCCATCAGCACGAACAGGCCCGAGGCGTTGACGAAGGCCAGGATCAGGTACAGCACGGAGTGCACGGGATTGCGCGAGACAATCACCATCACGGCCGAGGCGACGCAGACGGCGGCGAAGAGATAGAAGAAGAGCGCGGGAAGGATCATGCTCTCATCTCACCGGTACGGCGCGTCGAGCTCGATCGCTTTCGCGATCTCGCGTTCCCAACGGTCGCCGTTGGCGAGCAGCTTGGCCTTGTCATAGAACAGTTCCTCGCGGGTCTCGGTCGCGAACTCGAAGTTCGGACCTTCGACGATGGCGTCGACCGGACAGGCCTCCTGGCAGAGGCCGCAATAGATGCACTTCACCATGTCGATGTCGTACCGCACGGTGCGGCGGGTGCCGTCGTTGCGGCGCGGACCGGCCTCGATGGTGATGGCCTGCGCCGGGCAGACCGCTTCGCAGAGCTTGCAGGCGATGCAACGCTCTTCGCCGTTCGGATAGCGGCGCAGCGCGTGCTCACCACGGAAACGCGGCGAGATCGGGCCCTTCTCGAACGGGTAGTTCAGCGTCGGCTTCGGCTGGAAGAAATAGCGCATGGCGAGGAAAAACGCCGAGACGAATTCCGACAGCAGAAGCGAGCGTGCAGTGGCGTTGATGTTGATACCCATGACGGCCCTCACTTCGGCGCGATGCCGGCGAACTGCAGCACGCCGGCCACCACGACCACCATCGCCAGCGACAGCGGCAGGAACACCTTCCAGCCGAGACGCATCAGTTGGTCATAGCGGTAGCGCGGCACGATCGCCTTTGCCATCGCGAACAGGAAGAACATGAAGAACAGCTTCAGCGAGAACCAGATGATCCCCGGCACCCAATTGAAGGGCGGCAGGTCCACCGGCGGCAGCCAGCCTCCGAGGAACAGGATCGTGGCCATCGCGCACATCGTGACGATCGCGACGTACTCACCGAGCATGAACAGCAAATACGGCGTCGAGCCGTATTCGACCATGAAGCCGGCGACGAGCTCGGATTCAGCTTCGACAAGGTCGAAGGGCGGACGGTTGGTTTCCGCCAGCGCCGAGACGTAGAACACCACGAACATCGGGAACAGCGGCCAGACGTACCAGTTCAGGATCGTCAGCTGCGGCAGCCCGATCAGGCTGGCAAGACCGCGGACATGCTGGGCCTCGACCACGGCCGAGAGGTTCAGCGTGCCGGCGCAGAGCAGCACCGTGATGATGACGAAGCCGATCGAGACCTCGTAGGACACCATCTGCGCCGCCGAGCGCAGCGCGGCCAGGAACGGGTATTTCGAGTTCGACGACCAGCCGGCCATGATGATGCCGTAGATCGACAGCGACGAGATCGCGAAGATGAAGAGGATGCCGACATTGATGTCGGAGATCACCCAGCCGAGATTGGTCGGGATCACCGCCCAGGCCGCCAGCGCGAGCACGCAGGAGACCAAGGGAGCAAGGAGAAACACGCCCTTGTTGGCGCCGGCCGGAATGATCGGCTCCTTCAGCACGAATTTGAGCAGGTCGGCGAAGGACTGGAACAGGCCCCAGGGCCCGACCACGTTCGGGCCGCGGCGGATCTGCACCGCCGCCCAGATCTTGCGGTCGGCGAGCAGGATGTAGGCGATCGCGACCAGGAGGACGACGAGCACCAGCACGCTCTCCGCGATCATGATGATCAGCGGCCAGAGGAAGCCGGTCCAGAATGCGCTTTCGAAGAATTCCATTCTAGCTCACTCCGCTGCGGTCAGCATCTGCCCGGAGGCAAGCCGCGAGCATTCCGCCATCACGGCGGACGCACGCGCGATTGGGTTGGTCAAATAGAAGTCCTCGATGACGGCCTTGAACGGCGCCTTCTCGGACGAGCCGCCCTTCCCCGCCAGCTTCTTGACCTGGTCGGCGGAGCCGGCCTCGATCTGGTCGAGACGGATCAGATGCGGCACGGCCTTGAACATCGCCTGGCGCAGCGCGGCAAGCGAGTCGTAGCCGAGCTTCTTGCCAAGCGCTTCCGAGAGCGCGCGGATGATCGCCCAGTCCTCCCGGGCTTCGCCCGGCGGGAACGCGGCACGGCCGGTCATCTGCACGCGGCCTTCGGTATTGACGTAGATCGCTGATTTCTCGGTATAAGCGGCCGCCGGCAGGATCACGTCGGCGCGGTGCGCGCCGCGGTCGCCATGGGTGCCGATGTAGACGACGAAAGTGCCATCAGGCGCCTTGATCTCGTCCGCACCGAGCAGGAACAGCAGATCCAGCGTGCCGAAAGTCGTCATCTGCGCGGCGTTCAGGCCGCCCTGACCTGCAACAAAGCCGATGTCGAGTGCGCCGACGCGCGAAGCGGTCTCGTGCAGCACGCCAAAGCCGTTCCAGCCGTCCTTCACCGCGCCGACGTCGAGCGCGAGCTTGGCGGCGGCGGCGAGAATGGCAGCGCCGTCGTGGCGCGAGGCTGCGCCTGCGCCGACCAGGATGACGGGATTCTTGGCGTTCTTCAGCACGTCCATGAAGGAGTGCCTGCCGGAGGCGAGCTCGCCGAGCGTCTCGGTGCCTGCGCCGAGATGATCATAGTCGTAAGTGAGATCGGCCTTGGCGCCGATCACACCGACCTTGAAGCCGCCGGCGCGCCAACGCTTGCGGATGCGGGCGTTGAATACGGCCGCCTCTTTCCGCGGATTTGCGCCGATGATGAGAAGCGCATCCGCCTGCTCGACGCCTGCGAGCGTCGGGTTGAAGATGTAGGAGCCGCGGCCGAGCGCGGGATCGAAGGCGTCGCCGCCCTGCACCGCCAGATTGGCCGAGCCGAATTTTGCCAGCAGATCCTTCACCGCGAACATTTCTTCGACGCCGGAGAGATCGCCGGCGATCGCGCCAATGCGCTTGCCGTCGGTTCGCGCCGCCTTGGAGGCGATCGCCGCGAAAGCTTCCGGCCAGCTCGCTGCGCGCAGCTTGCCAGCTTCGCGGATATAGGGCCGGTCGAGGCGCTGGGTGCGCAGGCCGTCGACGATGTGGCGGGTCTTGTCGGAGATCCACTCCTCGTTCACGGCCTCGTTGATGCGCGGCAGCACGCGCATGACTTCACGGCCGCGCGTGTCGACGCGGATCGCAGAGCCGATGCCGTCCATCACGTCGATCGACTGGGTCTTGCCGAGCTCCCAGGGGCGCGCCGCGAATGCGTAGGGCTTCGATGTCAGCGCACCGACCGGGCAGATGTCGACGAGATTGCCTTGAAGCTCCGACGTCAGTGCGTGCTGGAGATAGGTCGTGATCTCCATGTCCTCGCCGCGCCCCGTCGCCCCCATCTCAGGGGCGCCGGCGACTTCCGCCGAGAAGCGGACGCAGCGCGTGCACTGGATGCAGCGGTTCATCGAGGTCTTGACCAGCGCACCGAGATACTTGTCCTCGACCGCGCGCTTGTTCTCGGCGAAGCGGCTGGTGTCGACACCATAGCCCATCGCCTGGTCCTGGAGGTCGCACTCGCCGCCCTGATCGCAGATCGGGCAGTCCAGCGGATGGTTGATGAGGAGGAATTCCATCACGCCTTCGCGTGCCTTCTTCACCATCGGCGACCGCGTCGAGATTTCCGGCGGCTCGCCCTTCGGGCCCGGACGGCAATCGCGCACGCCCCAGGCGCAGGATGCGACCGGCTTGGGGCCGCCCTTCACCTCGACGAGGCACATCCGGCAATTGCCGGCGATCGACAGGCGCTCGTGATAGCAGAAGCGCGGAATCTCTGCGCCGGCCGCCTCGCACGCCTGAAGCAGCGTGTAGTCGGCGGGGACATCGATCTCTTTGCCGTCGATGATGAGCTTGGTCATTCTCTCTACTCCGCCGCGACCATGTTCACGGGATCGCGGACGCCGGCATCGTCGATGTCGGCCTTGTGCGAATACTGGTCGATACGCGCTTCGATCTCATGACGGAAATGCGCGATCAGGCCCTGGATCGGCCACGCCGCCGCGTCGCCGAGCGCGCAGATGGTGTGGCCTTCGACCTGCTTGGTGACTTCCAGCAGCATGTCGATCTCGCGCTTGTGGGCGCGGCCTTCGGCCATGCGGGTGAGCACGCGCCACATCCACCCCGTGCCCTCGCGGCACGGCGTGCACTGGCCGCAGCTCTCATGCTTGTAGAAATAGGAGATACGGGCAATCGACCGGATCAAATCGGTCGACTTGTCCATCACGATCACGGCCGCAGTGCCGAGGCCCGAGCGCAGCTTGCTCAGACTGTCGAAATCCATCGGCGTGTCGATGATCTGCTCGGCGGGCACCATGCGCACCGACGAGCCACCGGGGATCACGGCCTTGAGGTTGTCCCAGCCGCCACGGATGCCGCCGCAATGCTTGTCGATCAGCTCACGGAACGGAATGCCCATGGCTTCTTCGACGTTGCACGGCCGCTCGACATGGCCGGAGATGCAGAACAGCTTCGTGCCGACATTGTTCGGACGGCCGATGCCGGCGAACCAGGCGGCGCCGCGGCGCAGGATGTCCGGGGCAACCGCGATCGACTCGACGTTGTTCACGGTGGTCGGGCAACCGAACAGGCCGACATTGGCCGGGAACGGCGGCTTCAGGCGCGGCTGGCCCTTCTTGCCTTCGAGGCTTTCGAGCAGCGCGGTCTCTTCGCCGCAGATATAGGCGCCGGCGCCGTGCGCGACGTAGATGTCGAACGGCCAGCCGTTGACGTTGTCCTTGCCGACGAGCTTGGCGTCATAGGCCTGGTCGATCGCGGCCTGTAGGTGCTCGCGCTCGCGGATGAATTCGCCGCGGACATAGATGTAGCAGGTGTGCGCGTTCATCGCGCAGCTGGCGATCAGGCAGCCCTCGATCAGGAGATGCGGATCGTGCCGCATGATCTCGCGATCCTTGCAGGTGCCGGGCTCGGATTCGTCGGCGTTGACAACGAGATAGCTCGGACGGCCGTCGGTGGATTCCTTCGGCATGAAGGACCACTTCAGACCGGTCGGGAAGCCGGCGCCGCCGCGGCCGCGCAGGCCCGACGCCTTCATCTCGTTGATGATCCAGTCGCGGCCCTTGTCGATGATAGTCTTGGTACCATCCCAGGCGCCGCGGCGCCGCGCGCCCTCGAGCCCCCAATCATGGAGGCCGTAGAGGTTCTTGAAGATGCGATCCTTGTCCTCGAGCATATCAGTGCTTTCCGATCAACGGTTGGCCTGCTTGTAGGCAAGCCCGGCGGCGCAGACGGCGAAGGTCAGCGCCCAGAGCAGACTGGATTCCTGCGTCGCGTTCATCACGAAGCGCTGCAGCAGGAACATGAAGGCGGCGGCGAGCGCGGAGTGCATGGCGATGAAGCCCCATTTCTTCACGGCTTCGCTCCCCCGGTTCGCCTTGGACGGAAGACCCATCAGGAGGTCTCCTTCAGCGTGGTCGGCCCGCCCATCGGCGCGGAGAACTGGCGGCCGTTCTGCGGACCGGGCTTGGGCGGATTGCCCGACGCGAAACCGTCGAGCACCTTGCCGAAGCTTTCCGCGGTCAGATCCTCATAGGTGTCCTTGCCGATCAGCACCATCGGCGCGTTCACGCAGGCGCCCAGGCACTCCACCTCTTCCCAGCTGAAATTGCCGTCCTTGGAGAGGTGGAAGGGATCGTGATGGATCCGGCTCTCGCAGACATGGATCAGATCTTCGGCGCCGCGCAGGCGGCACGGCGTGGTGCCGCAGACCTGGACGTGGGCCTTCTTGCCGACGGGGGCGAGCTGGAACATCGTGTAGAAGGTCGCGACCTCGAGCACGCGGATATAGGGCATGTCGAGCAGGTCGGCGACGGCGCGGATCGCGGCTTCCGACACCCAACCGTCATGCTGCTCCTGGACGCGCCAGAGAATGGCGATGACGGCCGAGGCCTGACGTCCGGCTGGATATTTCGCGATCTGCTGCTTGGCGAACGCGAGGTTTTCGTCCGTGAACGCAAAGCTCGCGGGCTGGACTTCCTTCGGTGCTAATCGGCGAACGGACATATCTGATCTCTCACTGCATGCGGCGCGCGGTTTTGGCGTTCAGGGCATTGATCCTGTCCTGCCAGAACGCGCTTGCGGTGCCGAAAACGTTGTAGCCGACGTGGGTCGAGACCTTGATGCGGTCGAGGATCGACAGCTCGGTCACGGTCTCCAGCCGGTTGGTGCGCGGATCGAGCACGATCAGCTTCATCGGGGTCTGTTCGAGGATGTAGCGCGACACCGCATGAGAACGGTCGCTGCCGTGCTCCTCGCAGATGATGACGCTGTCGGTCTGAAGCAGCCGGGCGCCGCCCTTGATCGCCTCGATCTCGACGCCCTCGACGTCGAGCTTGATCAGGTATTTGCCTGATGCCGGGATCTTGCCGTCGTCGATGAGGTCATCGAGTGCGAGGACAGGCACTTCTTCACCGCCGGCCGATGCGGCGCCGGCGATGCTGAAGGCTTCGTGCTTGGTGCCTGACAGACGCGCGGTGCCGCGGGCAGCGCCGATCGCGCACTTCATGGTCTCGAAGCGGTTGCCGTTGATGCGCGAATTATTGGCGAGCTTCGGATAGTTCTGGCCCGACGGCTCGATCGCGATCGCCTTGTGCGAACCGAACGGCTTGCTCGACACCAGCACCGACCAGTAGCCGTAGTTCGCACCGCAATCGAGCAACGTGTAATCGACGTCGATGGAGTCGCTGAACAAGAGCTCCAGCTCGTCCTCATAGCAATAGGACCGGTTGAGCAGCTTGCTCCAGTAACCGTCGCCGTACGGGAATTCGAACACGGCGTCCGGGTTGAGCTTGATCGCGATGTTGCGCTCGGGCAGCGTCTTCCGCAGCAAATTCGCGCAGGCGATGTAGCCCATGTGCGAGAAGTGCGAGGAGATCTTCGAGCCCGTCACCAGCGCCAAGGCAGCCGTCCGCTCCCACAGGTTGGCCCCTTCAAGGGCCCCCGAGGCACGGTCAAACTGGATTGGCGCCTGCGCCATCACCGATCGACCTCTCCGAACACGATGTCGAGCGAGCCGAGAATGGCCGAGACGTCGGCGAGCAGATGGCCGCGGCAAATGTGGTCCATCGCCTGCAGATGGGCAAAGCCCGGCGCGCGGATCTTGCACTTGTAGGGCTTGTTGGTGCCGTCGGAGATCAGATAGACGCCGAACTCGCCCTTGGGCGCCTCGACCGCGGCGTAGACCTCGCCTTCCGGCACGTGAACGCCTTCGGTGTAGAGCTTGAAGTGGTGGATGAGGGCTTCCATCGACCGCTTCATCTCGCCACGACGGGGCGGCGCGACCTTGTTGTCCTCGACGACGACGGGGCCCTTGCCATCAGGCGCGTTCAGCTTCTGGATGCACTGCTTCATGATGCGCACCGACTGGCGCATCTCTTCCATGCGGATCAGGTAGCGGTCGTAGCAGTCGCCGTTCTTGCCGATCGGAATGTCGAAATCCATCTCGGCATAGCATTCATAGGGCTGCGACTTGCGCAGGTCCCAGGCCGCGCCCGAGCCGCGCACCATCACGCCGGAGAAACCCCACTCCCAGGCTTCCTTCAGCGGCACCACGCCGATGTCGACGTTGCGTTGCTTGAAGATGCGGTTGGCGGTGAGCAGGCGGTCGAGGTCATCGACCACTTTGAGGAACGGATCACACCAGGCCTCGATGTCGTCGACCAGCTTCTGCGGCAGGTCCTGGTGCACGCCGCCGACACGGAAGAAGGCTGCGTGCATGCGGCTGCCCGAGGCGCGCTCGTAAAACACCATCAGCTTCTCGCGCTCTTCGAAGCCCCACAGCGGCGGGGTCAGCGCGCCGACGTCCATCGCCTGCGTGGTGACGTTGAGCAGATGCGACAGGATGCGACCGATCTCGCAATAGAGCACGCGGATCAACTGGCCGCGACGCGGCACCTCGATGCCGAGCAGCTTCTCGGCGGCGAGGCAGAAGGCGTGCTCCTGGTTCATCGGCGCGACGTAGTCGAGCCGGTCGAAATACGGGATCGCCTGCAGATAGGTCTTCTGCTCGATCAGCTTTTCAGTGCCGCGGTGAAGCAGGCCGATATGCGGATCGACGCGAGCGACGACTTCACCGTCGAGCTCCAGCACCAGACGCAGCACGCCGTGCGCGGCTGGATGCTGCGGCCCGAAGTTGATGGTGAAATTACGAAGCTGTTCAGGTTGCTCGTTCATGATCAGGCCTTCGGTCCTGCCTTCTCGTCACCGGGAAGCGGATAGTCCGCCCCTTCCCATGGCGAGAGGAAATCGAACTTGCGGAATTCCTGGTTGAGCCGGACCGGCTCGTACACCACCCGCTTCTCCTGGTCGTCGTAGCGGACCTCGAGGAAGCCGGTCAGCGGGAAATCCTTGCGCAGCGGATGCCCCTCGAAGCCGTAATCGGTGAGGATGCGGCGCATGTCGGGGTGACCGACGAAGAACACGCCGTAGAGGTCGTAGGCCTCGCGCTCGAACCAGTCGGCGCCGGGGAACACCTCGATCAGCGACGGCACCTGCGTGGTCTCGTCGGCCTGGGCCTTGAGACGGATGCGCGTGTTCAGGGTCGGTGACAGGAAGTGATAGATCACGTCGAAACGCTTTTCGCGCGACGGATAGTCGGCCGCCGTGATGTCGGTGAAGTTGACGAAACGGCAGTTCGGATCGTCGCGGAGGTACTTGACCACCTCGACGATCTTGCTGGCCTCGACATCAACCGCGAGCTGGTTGAAGGCCACCTGATAACCGGTGGCAGCGCCCGGAAGCGCGCTCACGATCGTCTGCCCCAGGGCGTCGAGCTTGGCGTCGTCCATGACGTAAAACCTTAGCGTTCGATGGTGCCGATGCGGCGGATCTTCTTCTGCAGCAGCAGCACGCCGTAAAGCAGCGCCTCCGCCGTGGGCGGGCAACCCGGCACATAGATGTCGATCGGGACGATGCGGTCGCAGCCGCGCACGACCGAGTAGGAATAGTGGTAGTAGCCGCCGCCATTGGCGCAGGAGCCCATCGAGATCACGTAGCGCGGCTCGGGCATCTGGTCGTAGACCTTGCGCAGCGCCGGCGCCATCTTGTTGGTCAGCGTGCCGGCGACGATCATCACGTCGGACTGGCGCGGCGAGGCACGCGGCGCAAAGCCAAAGCGCTCGACGTCATAGCGCGGCATCGACACCTGCATCATCTCGACCGCGCAACAGGCGAGACCGAAGGTCATCCACATCAGCGAGCCGGTACGGGCCCAGGTGATGAGGTCGTCGGTCGCAGCCGTGAAGAAGCCCTTGTCGGAGAGCTCGGAATTGACCTCAAGAAAGAACGGATCATTGGCCCCGACCGGCTTGCCGGTCGACGGGTCCAGGATGCCCTTGGGCGCCGGCGCTACGACCGGACCGGAGGACGTTGCAGGGTTCAATCCCATTCGAGTGCGCCTTTCTTCCATTCATAGGCGAAGCCCACCGTCAGAACGGCGAGGAACACCAGCATGGACCAGAAGCCGGTTGCGCCAAGCTTGCCGAACGCCACCGCCCACGGAAACAGGAATGCCACTTCGAGGTCGAAGATGATGAAGAGGATGGCGACCAGATAGAAGCGGACGTCGAACTTCATGCGGGCATCGTCGAAGGCGTTGAAACCGCACTCATACGCCGACAGCTTTTCCGGATCCGGCTGCTGGAAGGCCACGATGAAGGGCGCGATCAGGAGCACCAGGCCGATGATGGCCGCTACCCCTATAAAGACGACGAGTGGAAGATAGTTCTGTAGAATGCCGCTCATTGACGAGCCCTTTTTCCCGCAGCCTCGGGACAGCCACGGATTCGTCCGATTTGGAATTATTCTGAGCCTTAGCGCAGTGCACCAATGGGCGCAAGACACGCTCTTTTCAGGCCCTTTGCTGCTCCCAGACCGGTGGAAATCCCGGAATCACCCGGCGGCTGGTATGGAGCAGATCGCCCGACGCGACAAGGGCAGGCACAGATTTGCAGGGCAGCAGTTTCTGAGATTGCGGCGGACCCGCCACGCCCCGCTATTTGCCCTGGATCGCCGGCGGAAATGGCCGGGTTTTCTCGCTGCGGCGACGCACCCAAACCCAGGCGACGACCGCCACCGGTGGCCCGACTGTCACCCAGGCGACATACTGGCCCGCCGTTCCCCAGAGCAGCGCAGCCAACAGACCCGTGCTGGTCGCGGCGGCGAGCAAGACCGGTGCAGCAAAGACACGTATCCATAGGCGCGCGGTCAGGGGAGCCATGCGTCACGACGGGACCGGGGCTCGTCTAGCGAATGCGTCATGTCAGGAGATCCGGAGATACCCGGACGATCAGCGCACAACCTTCTCGGCTTCGAGCATCGCTTCCGCGGTTGCGGTGAGACGATCGATTTGCGCGAGCAGCGTCACGAGTTCGTCATTGCTCAATTGCTCGAGCAACATCTGGTTGCGCTCCCGCGCGCCTTCGACGATCACATCATGCGCGGCGAGGCCTGCTGGTGTCAGCGACACCAGCACCTCGCGACTATCCTTCGGATTTGTCGACTTCTCGATCAGCTTGCGCGACACGAGTTCCGCCAATGCACGGCTGATCTGCCCCTTGTCCTGACCGACCGCTTCGGCGAGCCGGGCCACGCTCATCGATGGCCGCCGGCCGAGCGAGGCGACCAGACCGAACTCGACCGAGGACAATCCGGCGAGACGCTTGTAGCGCAGGATGGCGCCACGCTTGAGCAGATTGGCCAGCACCATCAGCCGTGACGACAGCATCACGGTGATCGGGGCCGGCGAATGATTGTCGTCCGTATCGGACGATGCACGCCCGTCCCTGCTCGATGTCTGGCTCATGGCCCACCTCTGCCAAGAAAGCCAGGACGTGCCAAGTGGTCGTAGAGCGTTGGTAGCGCAACCTGCCCAATCTGTCCCAAATGCGCCTGCGAAGCACCCTGGGATGATCGTTGACATTGTCATCGAATTATTTTTCACTAGCTCAACGCGCCAGGAGCGACGGGGCCACCCAAGGCCCGCGGCGGGAGGAACCAGCATGACGATGACCCAGCAGGATCGCGATCTCGGCACAGCCTATGCGATGAAGCCGGCGCTCACGCGCATCGAGCTCACCTCGGTCGTACGCGGCACGCCGATGGGCGAATTGCTCCGCCGCTACTGGCATCCGGTCGGCCTCGTCAGCGACGCCACCGACACGCCGAAGAAGGTGCGCGCACTTGGCGAGGACCTCATCCTGTTCCGCGACAAGCACGGCCGCGTCGGCCTGCTTCACGCCCGCTGCTGCCATCGCGGCACCACGCTCTACTACGGCAAGGTCGAAGAGGACGGCATCCGCTGCTGCTACCACGGCTGGAAGTTCGACACCGAGGGTCATTGCCTGGAGCAACCCTGTGAGTCCGATGGCGGCCAGTTCAAGGACAAGGTGCGCCAGCCCTGGTACCCCGTCGAGGAGCGCTACGGCTTGATCTTCGCCTATATGGGCCCGGCCGAGAAACGTCCGGTGCTGCCGGCTTACGAGTGCCTCGAAAACATGGACGACGGCGAGTTCGTCGAGGCCGACGATTCATCGATCGGTGGCGGCGGACCGGCAATCATTCCCTGCAACTGGCTGCAGCATTTCGAGAACGTGGTCGATCCCTATCACGTGCCGGTCCTGCACGGCTCGTTCTCGGGGCCGCAATTCACCAACATGATGGCCTCGATGCCGGAGGTGACGTTCGACAAGACGCCACGCGGCATCGCCGTGCGCTCGATCCGCAAGCAGGACGACGGCAAAGTTTTTTACCGCGTCACCGAAGCCGCCCTCCCCACGCTGCGCGTGGTTCCCAATCCGCGCGTCGCCCAATTTGCCCGTGTCGAGTCGATCGGCTGGACGCTGCCGATCGACGACACCTCGTTCCGCATCTATGTCGCCGGCCGCGTCAAGACATCAGGCGACATCGGCCGCATGCGCTCGAAGTTCAACGGAAAATTCTGGTGGGACATGACGGAAGAAGAGCACCAGCAATTCCCCGGCGATTACGAGGCCCAGGTCGGCCAGGGCCCGGTGACCGTTCATTCCGAGGAGCATTTCGGCCAAAGCGACCGCGGCATCCTGATGATCCGGCGCATGCTGGGCGAGCAACTGGAAGCGATGGAAGCAGGCCGTGACCCGGTCGGCGTTTCATTCGACACAGGCGCGCCGCAAGTCGCGTTCGAAGCGGGGAACTACATCCGCGAAGGCTAGTCAGCCCGAACTGGGCTGGACCAACGATAACAACAAAAGACAGATTGGGGGGAGCGATGGTCGATGTGACGTCACAAATGTCGGTGCAGACCACCTCCGCGGAGAAACCCACGGCGCGGCGCTATTACGTGCTCGGCCTGCTCACCATCATCTACGTGCTGAACTTTCTCGACCGCACGATCTTCAACGTCCTGATCGAGCCGATCAAGAAGGAGTTTCAACTCAGCGACACCATGATGGGCCTGCTCGCGGGCTTCGGCTTCGCGCTGTTCTATTCCCTGCTCGGCATTCCCATCGCGCGCGTCGCCGACCGGCTCAACCGCCGCAACATCGTGGCGATCGCCTTCGCGTTCTGGAGCGCAATGACGGCGCTGTGCGGCGCCGCGTCGAGCGTGACAGCGCTCGCGTTTGCGAGGATCGGCGTCGGCATCGGCGAATCCGCGGGCTCCCCGGCCTCGCAATCGATCGTCGCCGACCTGTTTGCCAAGAACGAGCGCCCGCGTGCGCTCGGCGTCTACGCCATCGGCACCTATCTCGGTGTCTTCCTCGGCTATTTCGTCGGCGGCTATGTCAATCAGCACTATGGCTGGCGCATGGCCTTCTATGTCGCGGGCGTGCCGGGCATCCTGCTCGCGCTGACCCTGTGGCTGACGATCTCCGAGCCAAAGCGCGGCGCGATGCAGGAGAGCTTCGTGCCCGAGCCACTCGGACCGACGCTGCGCTTCCTCGCTTCGCAGCAGAGCTTTATGATCGTGCTGATCGGCTTCTGCCTCACGACCTACACCAATTACGCGACCGCGGCCTGGATCCCGCCGTTCCTGGCGCGCGTGCATCATCTGTCGAGCGCCGAGATCGGCACCTATGCCGGCACCTTCAAGGGGCTTGCCGGCATGGCCGGCACCCTGCTCGGAGGCTTCGTGGTGGCACAAGTGAGCCGCCGCGACGACCGCTGGAAGCTGTGGGCGCCGGCGATCACCTCAGGCCTCGCCGGTCCCGTCTTTGCGCTCTGCATGCTGACGCAGGATTTCGCGATGATGGTCGCGATGCTGGCGCTGACCTCCTTCCTGGTCGGCTTCCATCTCGGGCCGATCTTCGCGATTGCGCAGACGGTGGCCAGGCCCAGCATGCGGGCGCTGGCCTCGGCTCTGATCGCGCTCACCGCGACCTGCTTCGGCCAGGGTGTCGGCCCGCTCGCCGTCGGCGTGGTCAATGATGCGCTGAAGGGCAGCTACGGCAATGATGCCGTGCGCTATTCGCTGCTCTCAGCGGCGGTCACGACCACGCTCGGCGCGCTTCTGTTCATCTGGGCGGCGCGGACCATCCGCGCCGATATCGTCAGGGCGGGCTGAGCCCCCTCAAGCCGCCATGAACGAAAGCATGTCCGCAATCAGCCGCTCGCCGTGCGTCAGCGGCAGAGGGTGCGGCGCGCCCTCGTAGACGATCAGCTTGCTGCCCTTGATCAGTTTCGCGGTCTTGGCTCCCGTCAAGGGCAGCGGCGCGCTGGCATCCTTGTCGCCATGCAGGATCAGCGTCGGGCGATCGATCCTGGCGGCAGCCGCGCGCAGATCGGAGAGGGAGATGGTCTTGCGGCAGGCCATCGCCACCGGCAACGGCACGCGCAGCATCATCTCGCGGATCCAGGTCCGCGTGATCTCCGGCGTCTCGGGCAGGAAGAACGGCGCCTCATTCGCCGCAATCCATTTGGCGAAGTCGCGCGCGACGGCCGCGTTGTCGGCCTCGATCATCGCCCTCGGAACAGCATCCGGATTGTCTTCGGTCTTGACCAGAAACGGCGTCGTCGGCGCGACCAGCACCAGCCTTGCGATCCGGTCCGAGCCATATCGTCCGAGATAGTTCACCGCCTCGACCGTCCCCATCGAGAAGCCCACCAGCGTGACGTCACGCAGATTGCGTGCCTCGATCACCGCGGCGACATCGTCGGTCAGTGTGTCCAGGTCATAGCCCGATGAGGGCATCTCCGATCGGCCATGTCCGCGCCGGTCAGGCGCAACGCAACGAAAGCCTTTCGCAGTGAGAGCCTCGATCTGACTGCCCCAGGTGCTGGCATCGAAGGTCCAGGCCGTCAGCAGCAGCACAGGCTTTCCGTTGCCCCAGTCCTGCACGAACAGTTTCGTGCCGTCCCTGGCGGTCACATAGGGCGATCGCACAGCAGGTTGGGCCGCTGCTGGCGCACTTGTGCCCGATGCCGCCAAGGCGGTTCCGAGTAGCGTGGCTTCGAGGACGGTTCGACGGTTCATGGTGCTTCTCCCTTGCCGGATTGTTCGCGGCCGATGGAAGCGATCATGACGAGCTGACGGGGCCTGTGCGATTACGCGGCAGGTAAGAGGGCCCAAGGCGAAGCGGTGAAATCGCCAGATGAAACCATTTTGCGGAACCCGCGAAACGATCCGGAAACAGATGCTCCTTAAGACATCAGCCTACAGACGGCGCCAAAGCCCGTCGGGAGGCTTCGATGAACCACTCAATTCACTCTGCAGATCGGGGTACCCACCTGAAGATCGTGGTGGTGGCGCTGGTGGCCGGCATCGCAGTGGCCGCCTTCGGGATCGCAGCCCGCACCAACGCCGAATTTAGCCAGACCGCCCAGTCCACTCATGTGATCAAGGCCGGCAAGCCGGTGGCGATCACGAGCTCGGGCACCTCTGAAATTCGCTAATCGCCGAAAAAGGTCCGACTTGAGATGCAATGGCCGCCACGAGGCGGCCTTTTGCTTTCCTGAAACGACTGAAGATCAGCACACAACATCTTGATAAGACAAATGAATTTGCCGCCTGATCAGCGGCGGTCGCACGACGGGCGTGGTTTGGATAGTGATGGTGGCGGCGAAGGGAGGAAGATGTTGCCAAAAATGGCGCGAGAGACGGGGCTCGAACCCGCGACCTCCGGCGTGACAGGCCGGCGCTCTAACCAACTGAGCTACTCCCGCGTGACGCGATGTCCGCGGAACGAGGGGGGACTTAAAGGCGTGACATTGTGAAGTCAAGGACGTTGGCACCCACAGCCGGAATAGTCCCGTGTCGCGCCGCCAGCGCGCAGGTATCGTCCCTCCCACATCCCGCGACGTAGTCAGCCCGGTCCCGAATCGTCTACGCCTTCCGTTACTTGCGAGGTTCCGAGGCCCTCTCTCCGCGACCCCGCAAGAATCGAGGAGGCCAGACATGGCTAAGAAGGACTCGGCCAAGAAGGACTCGGCCAAGAAGGATTCGGCGAAGAAGGCCACCGCCCCCGCCACGATCACGCTCAAGCACCTGGCCGCCGACATCGCTGAGAGCCAGGACCTCTCCAAGAAGCATGCCGAAGCGGTCCTGACCGACATGGTCGACCTCATCACCAAGCACCTCAAGAAGGGCGACCGCGTTCGTATCGTGGGGCTCGGCATCCTTCAGGTTCGCAAGCGCGCCGCCCGCACCGGCCGCAATCCAGCCACGGGCGAAGCCATCCACATCAAGGCCAGCAAGAAGGTCGCGTTCCGGCCGGTCAAGGAGCTGAAAGAGGCGATCTGAGCGCTTACGCTTCGTTAAGCCTGATCCAGCGTCGCCGGTGCCGCAACGCCGCCCGCTTTCTGATATATCGGCTGCTTCCCAACACCTGCTCCCCAAAGCCCGGCGGTTTGACCAGAAATGTCCCTGACCTTCACGCATACCGTGACCGAACGCTTCCTGCGCTACGTCACCATCGACACCCAGTCCGATCCGAATTCCCCTGCCTCGCCATCGACCGAGAAGCAAAAGGATCTCGGCCGCGTTCTCGTGACTGAGCTGAAGGCCATGGGCGTCGCGGATGCCCATCTCGACGATTACGGCTACGTCTACGCGACGATCCCGGCCAACACGACCAAGAAAGTGCCGGTGATCTGCTTCTGCTCGCACATGGACACCTCGCCCGACGTCACCGGCAAGGAGGTCAAGCCGCAGGTCGTGAAGAACTATCGCGGCGGCGACATCACGCTGCCGGGCGACACCAGCCAGGTGATCCGCTTCACCGAGCATCCCGCGCTGAAGCACCAGATCGGCAACGACATCATCACCACCGACGGCACTACGCTGCTCGGCGCCGACAACAAGGCCGGTGTCGCCGAAATCATGGATGCCGCGCATTTCTTCATCAACAACCCGGACGTGAAGCACGGCACCATCAGGATCCTGTTCACGCCGGATGAAGAGATCGGCCGCGGCGTCGACAATGTCGACATCAAGAAGCTCGGCGCCGACTTCGGCTACACCATGGACGGCGAGAGCGCCGGCAGCGTCGAGGACGAGACCTTCTCCGCCGACGGCGCCACCATCACCATCACGGGCGTCAGCGCCCACCCTGGTTATGCCAAGGGCAAGATGGAGCACGCCATCAAGATCGCGGCCGCCATCGTCGAGCGACTCCCGAAGGAAGGCTGCTCGCCCGAGACCACCTCAGGCAAGCAGGGTTTTCTTCATCCGGTCGGCATCGAAGGCGCGCTGGAACAGGCGACGCTCTCCTTCATCGTCCGCGACTTCACCGAGGAAGGGCTGAAGGACAAGGAAGCCCTGCTCGAGAGCATCGTCAAGGACGTGATGAAGGACTACCCGCGCTCGACCTACAAGTTCGAGGTGCGCGAGCAGTACCGCAACATGAAGCAGGTAATCGATCGTTACCCGCATATCCTCGAATACGCCATCGAGGCGATCCGCCGGGCCGGCCTGCGCCCGATGCGCACCGCAATCCGCGGCGGCACCGACGGCTCGCGCCTCTCCTTCATGGGCCTGCCCTGCCCCAACATTTTTGCGGGCGAGCACGCGTTTCACTCGCGGCTCGAATGGGTGAGCCGGCAGGACATGGAAAAGGCGGTGCAGACCATCGTGCATCTGGCGATGATCTGGGAGGAGAAGGCCTAAGCTCATCTGCTGCGATTGCCCGGCATTCTCACCGCGCGCCGGCCATTGGACGGCTTTGATCGGCCGCCGTGGGTGTCGCGAAATTCTCGTGGCGTCGAACCGGTCCAGCGGGCGAAGGCGTTGGTGAAGGAGCTTGTCTCGCGGTAGCCGAGCAGCCAGGCGATCTGCGAGATCGGAAGCTCGCGCTCACTCAGATAGCGTTTGGCCAGCAGCGACCGCAGTTCTGCGAGCAACTCCGAGAACGTCACGCCCTCCTCCGCCAGGGCGCGCGCGAGCGTCCGGCGGCTCATGCCGAGACGTTCCGCAATCATGGCGGCATTGGCCTGCCCATGTGGCAAGGCTTGAGCGATCGCCTCCTCGACGCGAGATCGCAAGCTCGATCGCGGCTGCGTCCGCTTGCCCAGGGCCTCGTTGGCGTAACTCAACAGCAGGCGGTTGAGATAGGAGTCCGCGTCGACGGATCGAAGCGACGCGGTGCCCGCGGCAAAGACGATCTCGTCGGCATAAGATCCAAAGTGGACTTCGCAGCCGAGAAAGTTTTTGATCCCGGCCGAAAGTTCGGGACGATGATGCCTCACCCTGATCTGCTGCGGCGCCAATCGGTTGTTGGTGAGCCGCCGGCAGACGCGCACCAGGGCGCCGATCCAGAACTCCACCTGATGGCGGTCGGATTGACGCTCGACGTCGAGATAGTGAAGCGAAATCGCAGTGCCGCGATCGAGATCGACGGATAGCTGAACCCCTTCGTTGTTCAGCGTGCTGTAGCGCGCGGCATTGCGAAGCGCGTCCGCGACGGTCTCCGACGACGCCATGACGTAATACAGAAGACCGATCTCGCGGAGATCGAAGTCCTGCGACAGATGGAAGCCGAGATGCTCGTCGCCGAGCTCCCGAGCCGCCAGATCAAGCAGCTTGATCTGTGCGGCCACGTCGAGCCGGCGGGCCGGCTCGTCGATCAGCGCAAGCGCCAGCCCTGCCCGCGACGCCATCTGTGCAAGATCCCGTCCGGCGTCGCGAACGCGCGCGCAAGCCAATCGCGCGATCCCGCCTGATGCGCTGGGGATGGAACTGAAGCGATTGGTGTGGTGCATGGCAGTATCAATCGCGATTGACCCCGATCGCCAAATCGCCGGCTCGCAATCACAAGACGGAACCGCAGCCCGCTCCTAGATCACAGGACGGGCGGCACGATTGATTCTGCGAGCGTTGACGCCCCTGAGCCTGCGATTTCACAGGCAGCAACCTTGTCCACCCTTGATCTGGGTCAACGAAAACCGCCGCCGGCCGGGCGCTGCCGCACGCCGGCAGACCTCCCTCCGTCCTTATCCGAGCTGATCATGCCCCTCATACGCGAAACAGTTGAGTTGCTGGTTCAGGCGGCGGGCGCCTGCCAGGTTCTGGACGATCTGCGCGGATTGCGTGACCGGGAATGGAAGGCGCTGCGATTCCTCGCGCGAGCCAACAGATTCTCGAAATCCCCGACGGCAGTCGCCGACTATATCGGCACGACCCGGGCGACCGCGACACAGATCATCAAGACGCTCGAGGACAAATCATATGTGGTCCGCGAACCTGCCCCCAGCGACAAGCGGTCGGTGATGCTTTGCGTGACCCCACAAGGCAACAAACTGCTTGCCCAGCATGACCCGATCAGCGGCATGGCGAACGCGATCGCGACACTGGTCGCGGAGGATCGCCTGAAGCTCAGGAATGCGTTGAACGAAATCCTGAACCGCATCGACGCACCACGCACCGAAACCAGCGCCGGTCGTTGCAGCGACTGTATTTTTCTTCGCAGAAGTGCCGACGCGCGCCTGAACAAGGCGCGCACCGATACCGAGTTTCGGTGCCGGCTTCATCGGGCCCAGCTGACCCTTCAGGAAACCGAGCAGCTTTGCACCAGCTTCGAACGCGCCAGCGGCGACTGAAGGCCGGCTACGGCACCGGCATGGCACGCCGGCTGCGATGGAAACGGTTGGAACTGGCCATCCAGTTCGGCAGCGGCTCGCCATCGCGGTGACGCCCGCCCGCCACGGCCGCAGCCCAGGCCACGGCAGCGCCGATCAGGGCCGCCGCTGCAACCGAGAAGGCGACGATGACCGAATTGCGCCTGGCGCGATTGATCGCCGTGTGGGCGTCGGCGATCGACGCATCGACGCGCCGCTCGGCGTCGGGTGCGCCCAGTCCCGTCAGCGCCGCGACCTGCTGCACGAGGTAGGCACGATCATCGACGGTGATGCCGCTGTGGCTCGATGACGTCATCAGGATGCGCCCGGCTTCGGCACGGGCTTCCCGCATGTCGGTGTTGACAGGTCGGCGTGGGGCGCGGAACAACTTGTCGAGCTCGTAGCTGAGCAAGGGCTCGGCGGAGGTCGCGTTGCCGGCTCCGCTGCGCACCGGCGAGCGCTCGATCGCCGCGGCACCGATGATCGCCAGCAGCGCGGCACCGATCAGAATGGCCAGCGCCCATGACATCAGCCCGTGCAGCCCGTCGCGCCGCTCGCCGTCATCCTCAATCGTTGCAAGCGTGGGCGCCGGCCTGGCCGTGCGGCCGGCGATGTAGCCGCCGAAGCCAAAACTGACGATCGCCTGGATGATCAGATACAGTCCTGACAGCAGCGCCAGCGCGGCCGAGGCGTCGCGCCATGTCGGCGACGCCGAGCTGACTCCGAGGCCAATGGCCACGCCAAAGCTGACCAGAATGAACGCCATTGCGCCGGACGCGAAAGCGCCTGATATGACGGAGCTCCACTGGATGCTCCGCTGCTCCTCGGCGGCGATGAAGCCGCCTTCCACGATGTTGTCCTGCACGAGAGTTTCAATCGTCATAGCGGGTCTCTCAGCGCAGGCCGAAGAACGACAAGATCGCCATGATCACGACGATCAGGCCGATCAGATAGATCAGTCCGTCCATAGTCCCTTCCTCCTCAAACGCTCCGGGGCGCTAATGAGGGGGACCGGAGAACGTTCCTAAATTTTACAAGCTGCCGGAACGAACCAGCGAGACCGAAATTGTCTCTGCAAGTCCCAACGGATGAAGATTGTGAGCAGAAGAGGCCTCAGCCGGTCAGCCCCGGGCTGGGGCCTTTTCGTTCGGGCGCTCGCGACATCAGGTTCCCCACACGTAACAATGTTGCGGGTCGACACTGTTCCGGCCGCCGTGCTACCGGAGGCAGATCAGGAACCGAGCGCCACAGTGACCACGACCCGCCGCATCTCCAGCTTTTGCTCCCCGCGCAACTGGCGTGGGTTGGTGGCTATCGTGGTGGCGACCGTCTACCTGCTTGCGGGCGTGCTCCATGGCGCGCACGACATCGATGTCACCAGCCCTTCGGGCGGATCGGAGATCGCATCGCTCCTCGACAGCGGTTTTGACGGCCACGGCGATCACAAGGCGCTGGCAGGCCATCACTGCCACGGCTGCTTCTCCGTCGCTGTCGTGCAGCCGCTGCAATCCGGCGCCGCGACAGACCTGATGGCAGCGCCGGTTCAGCAGCGCGTGCCTGCGCTGATCGGAATTGCGCCCGATACGGTCTCCCCGCCCCCCAAGTCCTGACTGAACTGATCAGCCGGGCGCTGCGGCGCCAATGATGCTCTCGTTCACAGGTCACCTTCATGTCTTGCAGACGGACGGCCGCGCGCCTTGCGTGCGCGATGGCTATGCTTATCAGCCCCTGGCTGGCGCAACGAGCGCAGGCCCAGACCCTGACCATGCGCGCCGCACTGTCGCGCGCGCTGGCCGCGAGCCCGCGCCTGACCGCGGCGGAGCGCGATGTCGGCATCGCCACGGGCCAGCGCATCCAGGCCGGTGCCCTGCTCAATCCGGAACTATCCTACGAGCAGGATAATTCGTTCGGGTCGGGCGTCTATCGCGGCACCAAATCGGCCGAGACCACGCTCCAGATCAGCCAGGCCTTTGAGCTATCAGGCAAGCGCGAAGCGCGGATCGCGGCCGGAGCGGCCGGCATGGAGATCGCCACGATCCAGCGCAAGGCGATCAGGCTGGAGGTGCTGTCGGAGACCGCGATCGCGTTCCTCAGCGTGCTCGGCGCACAGCGGCGCATCCAGATCCTCGACGAGCAGATTGCGGCGATCGACAGGCTGACGCCGCTGCTGCACCGCCGCGTGGAGGCCGGCGCCTCCTCGCCGGCCGAGACCGGCCGCGCCGAGGTCGCCTCCGCGCTGGTGAAAGCCGACCGCGAGCGCTTCAAGGCAACGTTGGCAAGCGCCCGGCGCGAGCTGGCCGTGCTGATGGGCGATCCCATGGCGAAATTCGGCGAGGTCTCCGGCCGGCTCGACACCACGGGACGGCCGCCGACCTTTCAGTCGGTGGTCGCGGCCATCGATGCCAATCCGCAGCTGGTGCGCTGGACCGCCGTCTATGCGCAGCGCAATGCCGAGCTGCTGATGGCGCGGCTCAAACCCTATCCTGACGTGCGGATCGCCGCCGGCTGGCGCCATTTCAACGAAACCAATGACGACGCGGTGCGTCTCACCGTCTCGGTGCCGATCCCTGTGTTCGACCAGAACCAGGGCAACGTCCTCTCGGCCCAGGAAAGTCTCGCCAAGACGAAAGCCGAACGCGAGGCCAACCGCAACACGCTGATCGTGATCGCCGGGCGCGCCTATGACTCACTGCAGGGCTCGCTGCGCGAGCTCTCGGTGCTGCGCGAGACCGCCATCCCCAAGGCGACGGAAGCGGCGGATGCGATCTCGCAAGGCTACGGCCAGGGCCGCTTCACCCTGCTCGAGGTGCTCGACGCCCAGGCGAGCGTGACACAGGCGCGGCTGCGCGAGCAGGAAGCCCTGCAGAACTTCCACGCCGGCGTCGCCACAATTGAAGGCCTCGTCGGCAATCCCTTTGCGCTGGCCCGGGAGAGCGCGCGATGAAGACGTCCTCGACCATTGTTGTGGCCATCGTGGCCGCCGCCCTCGGCGCCTACGGCTATTCCATGCTCACGCCGGTCAAGGTCGCATCGACCGAACACGCGGCAGAGAAGAGGCCCGAGAAGCCGAACGACCATGTCGAGCAGGACGAGCACGGCGCTGACCGCATCCGCATCTCCGATGTCAAGCTGGCCGCAGCGGGCGTGACGCTTGCGGAAGCTGCGAGCGCCACGCTGACCGATACGCTCTCCTTCAACGGCATCCTGCGCGCCAATCAAGAAGCGGTCGTCCAGGTCACCCCGCGTTTTCCGGGGGTGGCAAAATCGATCCAGAAGCGCATCGGCGACAAGGTCGGCAAGGACGATCTGCTTGCCACCATCGAGAGCAACCAGAGTCTCACCGTCTACGAGCTGAAGGCGCCGATACCAGGCACCATCATCGACCGGCAGATCTCGCTCGGCGAATACGCCTCTGAGCAGAAGCCGGCCTTCGTCGTCGCCGACCTCTCCACCATCTGGGTCGACCTCTCGATCTATCGGCAGGACCTCAAGCGCGTGCGCCTCAACGATCAGGTGCTGATCGATCCCGACGACGGCCGCGGAGAGATCAAAGGCACGATCTCCTACATCGCACCGATCGGCTCGAGCGAGACACAGACTGCTCTCGCCCGCGTGTTGCTGGCAAATCCCGACGGACGCTTGCGTCCTGGCCTGTTCGTCACCGCGCGGCTGGTCCTCGCCGCCCGCAATGTCGCGGTCGCCGTGCGCCGGAGCGCGATCCAGACACTGGAGAACAGGACCATCGTGTTCGTTCGCGAGGACAGCGACAAGATCGAGGCGCGCCCGGTCGAGCTTGGCGACTCCGATCCGCAATTCGTCGAGATCAAGGCGGGGCTCACCGCGGGCGAGCATTACGTCGCCGAGAACAGTTTTGTCGTGAAGGCCGAGATGGGCAAAGGAGACGCCGATCATGATTGACGCGCTGCTTTCCTTCTCTATCCGCCAGCGCTGGCTGGTGGTGCTGCTTGCGCTCGCGGCCGGCGCCTTCGGGGTCTGGAATTTCACCCGCTTGCCGATCGACGCCGTCCCTGATGTCACCAACGTGCAGGTGCAGATCAACACGCGCGCACCGGGCCTGTCGCCGCTGGAAGCCGAGCAGCGCATCACCTTCCCGCTCGAGACCGCGATGGGCGGCCTGCCCAGGCTCGACTACACCCGCTCGATCTCGCGCTATGGCCTGAGCCAGGTGACCGTCGTGTTCCAGGATGGCACCGACATCTATTTCGCGCGTCAGCTCGTCAACGAGCGCATTCAGCAGGCCAAGGATCAGCTTCCTGGAGGCACCGAGGTCGCGATGGGACCGATCTCGACCGGGCTCGGCGAGATCTATGTCTATTCGGTCGAAGCCAAGGCGGGCGCGAAGTCGCCGAGCGGTGCTGATTTTACGCCGACGGAGCTCCGCACCATCCAGGACTGGATCATCAAGCCGCAGCTGCGCACCATTCCCGGCGTGATCGAGGTCAACTCGATCGGCGGCTATGAGCGGCAATTCCACGTGCTGCCGATCCCCGGTCGGCTGATGGCCTACAAGCTCGGCTTCCGCGACATCATGACGGCGCTTGCCGCCAACAATGCCAATATCGGCGCCGGCTATATCGAACGCAACGGCGAGCAATATCTGGTCCGTGCGCCGGGCCAGGTCGCCGATATCGCTGATATCAGAGACATCGTGATCGGCTCGCGCGGCGGGGTGCCGGTCCGCATCCGCGACGTCGCCGAGGTGAGTGAGGGCCAGGACCTGCGCACCGGCGCTGCGACAGCAAACGGCAGCGAGACGGTGCTCGGCACTGCCATGCTGCTGATCGGCGAAAACAGCCGCACGGTGGCCCAGCGGGTCGCAGCAAGGCTAGGCGAGATCGCGAAATCGCTGCCCGACGGCGTCATCGCGCACGCGGTCTACGACCGCACCCATCTGGTGGAAGCCACCATTCAAACCGTCGAGAAGAACCTCATTGAGGGCGCCGCGCTGGTGATCGCGGTGCTGTTCCTGATCCTCGGCAACATCCGTGCCGCGCTGATCACGGCCTGCGTCATTCCGCTGTCCATGCTGTTCACGATCACCGGCATGGTCGAAAGCAAGGTGAGCGCCAACCTGATGAGCTTAGGTGCCATCGACTTCGGCATCATCGTCGACGGTGCAGTGATCATCGTCGAGAACTGCCTGCGGCTGCTGGCCGCCGAGCAGCACCGGGGCGGCCGGCTGCTGACGCTGGATGAACGGCTCCAGACCATCCGAGACGGCAGTAGCGAGGTCATCAAGCCGAGCCTGTTCGGCACGCTCATCATCGCCGTGGTTTACCTCCCGGTCCTGACGCTGACGGGGACCGAGGGCAAGATGTTCACCCCGATGGCGCTGACCGTGCTGATGGCGCTCGCCGGCGCGGCGCTGCTTTCCGTCACCTTCGTCCCGGCAGCGATTGCGATCTTCGTCACCGGCAAGGTCTCGGAGACCGAGAACATCTTCATGCGCGCGGCGAAGCGGGTCTATGTGCCGCTGCTCGGCCGTGCCATCCGCTACCGGCGCGGCGTTGCGCTCGGTGCTGTCCTGATCGTCGCCGGCAGCCTGTTTGCGGCAACGCGCATGGGCGGCGAGTTCATCCCGAGCCTCGATGAAGGCGACATCACCATCGAGACGATCCGGATTCCCGGCACCAGCCTGACCCAGAGCGTCGACATGCAACTGCGACTGGAGAAGGCGGTCAAACAGGTGCCGGAAGTGGCGACCATCTTCTCCAAGATCGGCACCGCCGAAATCGCCAACGATCCAATGCCGCCGAACGCCGCCGACACCTATGTCACGCTGAGGCCGCGCGAGGAATGGCCCGATCCCGCCAAGCCGAAGAATGAGGTGATCGAGGCGATTGAACGCGCCGCCAACACCCTGCCCGGCACGGCCTATGGCATGACCCAGCCGATCCAGATGCGCTTCAACGAGCTCATCGCCGGCATCAGGAGCGACGTCGGCGTCAAGATTTTTGGCGACGATCTCGACGTGCTGGCCAATGTTGCGCAGCAGGTCGATGGCGTCATGCGCGGCATCGACGGCGCGGCCGACGTCAAGACCGAGCAGATCGCAGGCCTGCCGATCCTCACCGTCAAGCTCGACCGCCAGGCGCTGTCGCGCTACGGCCTCAGCCTCAGCGAAGTGCAAAACCTCGTCGAGATCGCGATCGGTGGCAAGCCGGCCGGAAAGCTGTTCGAGGGCGATCGCCGCTTCGATATCGTGGTGCGGCTGCGGGAGAGCCTGCGCGCCGATCCTGACGCGATCAAGTCGCTGCCGATCCCGTTGCCACCGGGCGAGGATGCGATGCCCGTCACCAAGACCGCCTGGTCCGGCGTCTCGGGCGCAACGCTCCGCTACGTCCCCCTCTCCTCCGTGGCCGCGATCGAGATCGCGCCCGGCCCCAACCAGATCAGCCGCGAGAACGGCAAGCGCCGTGTGGTGGTCATGGCCAATGTTCGCGGCCGCGACCTGCGTTCCTTCGTCACTGAGGCGCAAGCCGCCGTCGCCGAGAAAGTAAAACTTCCGCCGGGCTACTGGATCGGCTGGGGCGGCCAGTTCGAGCAACTGGTCTCCGCCAGCAAGCGGCTGACGATCGTCGTGCCGGTCGCGCTCGCGCTGGTGTTCCTGCTGCTGTTCATGAGCATGGGATCGGCGGCAGATGCGGCGCTGGTGTTCTCCGGCGTACCGCTGGCGCTGACGGGCGGTGTCGCGGCGCTCTTGCTGCGCGGCATTCCGCTGTCGATCAGCGCCGGGGTCGGCTTCATCGCGCTATCAGGGGTCGCCGTGCTCAACGGCCTCGTCATCATCGCCTTCATCGAGCGGCTCCGCAGCGACGGACGCCCCGTCGCCGAGGCCGTGCGCGAGGGTGCGTTGACGCGGCTGCGCCCGGTGCTGATGACGGCGCTGGTCGCCTCCCTCGGTTTCGTGCCGATGGCGCTCGCAACCGGTGCCGGCGCCGAAGTGCAGCGGCCGCTCGCGACCGTCGTAATCGGCGGCATCATCTCCTCGACCATCCTGACATTGCTGGTGCTACCGGCGCTCTACATGCTGTTCCGGCGTGACGGCGCAGGCGAAACGCCTACAATGGCGCCTGATTTGGCTGAAGCCGGGAGCGCTAGGTTTGGGTAGCCACGACCATCACGGTCATCACCACCATGACCACGGCCACGCGCATGATCATGGCCACGATCATTCCCATGGTCATGGTCACGCCCATGTCCATGCGCCCGCCAATTTCGGCAAGGCCTTCGCGATCGGCATCACGCTCAACACCGCGCTGGTCGTGGCTGAGGCGATCTATGGCTATATCGGCAATTCCACCGCGCTGCTCGCCGATGCCGGCCATAATCTGTCCGACGTGCTCGGCCTGGTCGTGGCCTGGGGCGCCTCGGTCGCGGCGAAGCGTGCGCCGAGCGGCCGCTTCACCTATGGCTTCCGCGCGTCCACGATTCTGGCGGCGCTCGCCAATGCCGTGTTTCTCCTCGTGGCGACCGGTGCGATCGGCTGGGAGGCAATCCTGCGGCTGCGCGAGCCCGAGCCCGTCGCGGGCGTGACCGTGATGGTGGTCGCCGGCATCGGCATCTTCATCAACGGCTTTACCGCCATGTTGTTTGCGAGCGGCCGCAAGGACGACATCAACATCGAGGGCGCCTATCTGCACATGGCCGCCGACGCCGCGGTCTCGCTCGGAGTAGTGATTTCGGCGGCGCTGATCATCTGGACCGGCTGGCTCTGGCTCGACCCAGTTACCAGCCTCGCCATCTGCGCCAGCATTTTGTGGGGCACGACCAGCCTGCTCCGCGGCTCCATCGACATGTCCATGGCGGCCGCGCCCAAGGGCACCGACCTTGCCGCGATCAAGGCGTTCCTGCTGGCGCGCCCCGGCGTCTCGGCGATCCACGATCTCCACGTCTGGCCGATCTCCACGACCGAGACGGCGCTCACCTGCCATCTCGTGATGCCCGCAGGCACCGTCGACGCGTTCTTGATGGAGACCGCGCAACTCTTGAAGACCACCTTCCGTATCGGCCACACCACGCTCCAGATCGAGACCCATCCGGACAACGGCTGCGCGCTGGCGCCGGATGATGTGGTGTGAGGGAGGCTCCGCTTCATCAATACCGTCATTGCGAGCGCAGCGAAGCAATCCAGAATCCCTCAGCGGAGGCAGTCTGGATTGCTTCGTCGCATCAGCGCAAAATTGCAAAGCAATTTTGTCGCGAGCTCCTCGCAATGACGGTGGAGAGAGCGGCGGTCGTCTACCCCGCCCTCGCCGTCACGATCCAGATCGCGCCCTGCAGCGCCACGTTCTGCCCCTTCACGAACGGCGCGAGCGTCTCGCGGATCGACGCCTTGGCCGCAGCGACCGTCTCCGGCGAATGGCCCTGCAGCGCACGGCTGGCGGGGCCGATCTGCAAGGAGCCGTCGACGGCAGCGTCGAGCCCGCCGCCGATGGCGATGTCCATCGGCAGATTATGCGGCTCCATCGCCACGTCGACGAAGCCCGCGCCCTTCAGAATGCGCATCACGCGCTCCTCGGAAGCAAACGCGAACGGGCCCGGCTCCTCCGGCCCGACCGGCGGCATCTTCGGCACGTGCTTGTAGACCGCCATCAGCGGCGCCATCATCCACGGATTTTCCTTCGGCTCGCGCCAGCAGACGAACGCAAGTCGTCCCGTCGGCTTTAGCGCGCGGCGAAGATTGGTGAAGGACGCAATCGGATCGGCAAAGAACATCACGCCGAAGCGTGAGGCGAGCAGATCCAAGCTCGCCGGCTCAAAGGGATACACCGTCGCATCCGCCAGCACGAAATCGACCGGCAGCCCCTTTGGCGCAAACGCTCTCGCCTGCGACAGCATCGGCTCGGACACATCGAGGCCGAGGGCGAAGCCATCGGGCGCAACGGCCTTCGCGAAAGCAAAGGTGGTCGCACCCGAGCCGCAGCCGACGTCGAGAACGCGCTCGCCCGGCCTGGGCCTGGCGCGGTCGATCAGGACCTCCGCGATCGGCCCGAGGATGGTCTCCTGTGCCGCATGGCGATCGGCCCAGCGCTGCCCGCTGGGCCCGTTCCAATAGGCGATCTGGTCGGCGTTTTTCTCGTGTCCGGTGGGCGATTCCATCAGTCCCTCTATTCTTCATTCATGTAAGACCGGCCGCTCCCCGCAATCGCGTGGGGTTACGCGCATCGGCAAGCCGCTCTCCGGCCTTAGCGTAATTTTCTGCAAGGGCCAAACTTTGGCATCCGGCGAGAGCATGATGTCGAAGCGCTGCATGAGTGCGGCAAGCGCGATCGTCGCCTCCTGCAACGCGAACGAGGCGCCGATGCAGATGCGCGGACCGATGCCGAAGGGCAGATATGCAAACCGTCCGATCGTGCCGCGGCGCGCCGGCATGAAGCGCGCTGGATCGAACGCATTGGGTTGCTCCCACAGCAGGAGATGCCGGTGCAACACATAGGGCGCAATGACGATCAGCGAACGAGGCTTCACCGCGACGCCACCCAGCGTGTCGGCGTCCTTTGTCATCCGGCTCAATGCGGCGATCGGCGGATAAAGCCGCAGCGCCTCCTCGACCACCGCCCTGGTCACAACCAGCCGGTCGGTGAGGCCTTCCACGGGTCCAGCGAGTTCGCGCGCCGCCTCCTCCCGCACGCGGTAGCGCCAGTCGGGCGACTGCGACAGCAGGAAGATCGACCAGCTCAGCGCGTTCGCGGTCGTCTCGTGACCTGCCGACAGGAAGGTGAGAATGTTGGAGCGCACCTCGGCAAGCGACAGTGATTGACCGGTCGAGGGATCGAGTGCACGCAGCAGCGGCGTGAGGAGATCGGATGGCCCCTCCCCGGCCGGCAAGCCGGCAAGCACGCGCCGACGCGTATCGATGATGCGGTCGATGATGCCTTCGAAATAGTCCAGGGTCCGCCGCAGCCGGGCTCGTCCGGGGCGCGGCACTGATTGCGGCACACCGAGCAGGTCAAGCGCGCCAATCCGTCCGATCACCGCAAAATAGGCATTCATCGCACTGCGGAATTCGTCGTAATCGCCCGCGATGCCATCCGAGAAGATCGTGAGTGCGAGCACGTCAAGCGTGAGCAGCGCCATCTCGGCCGCGACGTCGAAGGCCGCCCCGGGGACCCGGCTGCGCCAACGCGCCGTCAACCGGTCGACGGCTGTGAGGATCGCTTCCGTGAACGCCGCCACCGCGCGTCGGGCAAACAGCGGCGCGAGCATGCGCCGCTGCGTTTCCCAGCGCGCGTCCTCTACGCTCAACAGCCCATCCGCAAGACCGCTCGCCAGAATGCGGCGCTGAATTGGGTCCTTGCGGTAGTTATCGGCATTGTCGACCAGCACGTGCCTGATGGCAGCGGGATCGTGCACCAGAAAGGCGTCGGTAAAGGGCAGTCCTACCCTGGCGATGGGCTCGCGAAAGAACTCCGCACTCCAGCATTCCAGAGGATTGCGCTTCAGCGTCGCGAGCAGCCTGAACAGCCGCAACCGCGCCTCCGGCGGCTGCGGCGCCGGCGGACAATAGTTCTGCGCAATATCACCATCGATACGCAGCATCGAACGGCGCAATAAGGGTTGGGAACAATATCGAATAAGGCCGGAGTGTCGCCGGAGTTCCCGGCAACGTCCAGCCTCATCGCGGAAATCAGCGCGTAGTCGCGGAGGAAGGACGGTTTCGGAGGAAACCGCTCGGCCGAATAAGGCCGCGCTGGCCGGTCTGTTCACCATAGCCCCCCTTGCTCCAACACCCGCCGGAGGGCTAAAGAGGCGCCGAGGGGCGGTTAGCTCAGCTGGTTAGAGCATCTCGTTTACACCGGGATGCTCTTGCCGCCCAAGTGGTTCTTTATAAAGCACTTTTGCCGCCGCTGACGCCTAGCGCAACAGAAACGGCAACACATACCCCGTGGGCGGTTAGCTCAGCGGTAGAGCAGGTGCTTTACACGCATCTGGTCGGGAGTTCGATCCTCTCACCGCCCACCATTTCTCTCCGATCACCTCTTCCGGAGGCTGCGCCATGATGAGCGCGCCTTCCATCATCCGTCACAACGACGTTCACCACCGGCCCAGCCTCACCGACCGTGACCGCCTGCCGGTCGATATTGCCGAGATCGTGCACCGTGAGATCGATAGCCTGTTTCAGATCGGGCTGTCCGACGAGGTGGCGGTCGGGCCGTTTCCCTCTGCGGCTTTGTCGAGGCTGAGGCCGCCACAGCAAGACCACGCGCTCCTCCCTGAAAATCAAAACGCCGTCAGATCAGTCCCGATCTGACGGCGCTTATTGGCAAACCCAGGATCAAACCGTCCGGGCGGGAGGGCGTGATCCGCAAATCAACGACGACAGCTCTAGGAAACCGCCGTTATGAAAACTGTAGCACCCGGATCGAACACCATCAAGACCGCCGAGGCGGCAATCGACGCGAAGAAAAAGCGCACCTTCACGGGGGACAACATCGAACTGCTCAAGGCGTTGAACGCCGACAGCCGCGTCACCGGCCCCGCCTTTAAGGTGGTGTTCTGCATCATCAACCACGTCAATGAGAAGACGGGGACGGCTTGGCCGAGCGTTCAAACGATCAGTATCAAGACCCGCCTGCCGGTGCGCGTGGTCGAGCGAGCATTGAGGCTGCTCCGTGAGATCGGCTGGCTCGCTTCAGAGCGCATCTTCGACCGGCGATCTCGCAAAACGCACAACATCTACAGGCTGCTGACCGGCAACCTGGGCGCGATCACCGACGAGCAGGTGATGCTGCTCGACGCCGCCAAGGCTAGCCGGACGGACGGACGCAGGTCTCTGGCATCCCCAAAACGGGTGGAGGGTAATCCGCCCCCAGCGGCGGATCGGTCGGGGGGGCAATCCGCCTCTAGCGGCGGGTCGCGATCCGCCTCTAGCGGCGGCCTAACACCTAAGGGGGAACACCCTAACAGTATCTCTGCTTCCAAGAAGAAGGTCTTAGTTGTTGAAGCAGAGGTCGAAACCTCGAAACACCGCTGGCCCGCCTTGCCTGACGACCACGATGACCTCGGTCCAGATCGCCGCTGCGATGACGGTCCCCTTGACGAGGACGCTTGGCGGCTCCGTGTGACCGGCAGCGACGACCGGCCGCCTCGTAGCCGATCCGAGATTATCGCGCAGGCTCGCGAGATCGCGCAGCAGCATGCCCTGGAGCACCGAGCTGTTTGGGGCGACAACCTGTCCGAGGCATTCGGCGCAGAGGATGACGGTGGCTTCTGTGACATCGAGGCATTCGACTTCGGCGCCATCCAGCACGGCTTTCGGCGCAGCACGTGGCCGCCAATGCCGGAGACCGCGTCATGATTGCAACGCTGCAACAGACCGCCGCCAATCGCGCCGTGCGCCGTCGCGAGGCTGCCGAGATCGGTCGGTATAGGCGACGTGCTGGCCGAGCCCTCGATACAACGCTGATTGAGGCTGGCGCGCCGCTCGACGGGCACGCGCATGTTGACATCTTTCGCAAGGCAGTCGGTGAGGTCTATCGCAGACCATCGTCAGTTAAGTGCATTATCTGCGGCTGCGCGTTTTCATCGGAGCAGCCATTTGGGGCTTTTCTTTTCTCATGCGGCGCGGATAGGCCGACGATGGCCTCTGCTTCTGCGATTTGTGTCGCATGCTGGCATGACGCTCCATTTTGCGAGATCGAACTAGCGGCGGTGCGCATTCTGCGCCGCATCGTGCCCAACGGCGTCTTTGATCCGGCCGGTGGATCATGAGGCCGCTCAACGATACCGATCTCGCCGGGGCGATGCCGGTCGCGCAAGGTGATGTTGTCCTCGTCTTGCGCGGGCCTGGGCGTCGATTGCCAACGACACTGCAGGCCATTGCCGAGCGAGATTGCTTGCTTCGTCGGGCGGCAGCGCGGCATTGCGCCGGGATGTCCGAATTCGCGGCCGCCTCGAAGCTTGCGGAGGAATTCGGGCGTTACAGGTCCACCGGATGGCGACGCGACGCCGCCGAACTGGGGTGTCCGGCACGTCATCGCGGAAGCTTACGTGAATTCTTCTGGCGCATCTTGCGGACGCGCGACGTCGCGATCTCGGTGGCAACGTCGCGTCGTGCGCTTGCCAAGAAAAATTTGTCGGGAGGCTATTTGTGAGCAACGGAGTTCTCCACGATGACGGCGAACCAACCTAAATAGGAGAAGGCCACCATGCCATTCACGCCAGCACCGTTAGACGCAAGCAATCGCATTCCCTCTGTCATGCCCGGCTTGCCGCCACCAGTCGATGGTGTCGAGCTGCTGCCGCTGTCAAGACGCCCACTGATGCTTTCGCTCCGGCAACGGAGCGAGGATTTACAAAACCTTGTGAGACCGCTGCTGGATAAGCTTGACGAGCTGCGTGCCGACAAGCATGTGCTGAGCGTCCGCCTTGCTGAATTGAAGCGCCCTCGCGGCCAAGGCGGGTCGGGCCTGGACGACGAGCACACGAGCGTGGTCGAGGTTCAACGCAAGCTTGCCGCTATCGACGGTGAGATGAGGCGGCTGAGCGAGCTGATCGAGGTTCGCCGTGCTCGCGCGCAGAGTGCTGCAAGATTGGTCGCAAGTGTCGAAAGCTGGCTGAGAGAAGGTCGCTCAAGCGGCAGAGTGATCGTAGAAGCCGCCGAGATCGAGATCGCGATGATCACGAAGCGTAACGAAAGCATCGCAGGGGCGCTCGACCGTTTGCGTCACCGACTGCGAGAGTTGGCCGCCGATCAGCACCGCAATAACTCCGCTCCATATCCTGCCGCCCATGCCAAGGCACGCGCGCGGGCAATGGTCGAGCAGCTTGCAGAGCGAGGTGCGGTGGATGTCAGCGCCCTGGTCGAAGCCGACGCCGAAATCGGTTGGCCGTTGGCGATACAGCGTCTGGGGCTCGCTGGGATAGTGGCAAAGACCGGCGATCAACTCGCAGGCAATGCTATGGCTGAGGTGATCGACACTGTGGGGTTATTCGTTTGGTTGCACCGGGACGCCCTGGTCTCACGCCTCGAAGAAGAGATTGACGCCATCGCGGACGACGCAGCCGCTTTGTCGGTCAAGGCGCGGGCAGAGAAGCTGGCGCAGATCAGCGCTGACAAGCTGACGGCCGAGAGGCAGGAGTGCGCTTTGGTTCGGCGGATGCAGGACGATGGCCTGTGGGTGGAGTACCGCGCCGACGCCGACCCGCGCGCTGTGCTGGGCGTGGAGCTAGATGTCCCTTCTGCGGAGCCAGATGTTCGGCAACCGTTCGGCATGGCCGCGAAGGCGCTCGCCCACGCACGGGCGGCCATGGATTAGATGCGATGCTGTTCGTGAAGCTGGGCTTGTGCTGAGATTGGGTTGTGTAGAGGGCTCGCTTGCGGGCCGACAATGCGCCATCTCTGCAAGGGAGCCTCAGGGCTTGCAGCGCGGGCCGTGGATGCCCACCAGCGGGCCGGGCTCGGGCGGGAGGCCCCTCCGATCAGGAGGCTCCTACGGGTCCTCCTACGGCGGGCCTGGGTCGAGTTACGCCTGACCGCCGCCCTCCAGGATTTTCGAGGTTCTAGATTTTGAGGTTGCAGTTGCCATGAAAACGAGAATGACGAAGGTCTCAGGGACACAATTGGCGGCCCACCTTGGTCTGTCACGTCCCTATTTGGATCGCTTAGTGGCGGACGGCACAATCGCGAGAGACGGAGCAAGCAAGTTTGATCTCGATGAAAGTCGCCTTCGCTACATCCGGAGGCTCCGCGAAGCGCGACGAAGTTCGCCGGTGGCAGAAGCACAGGCCCAATATCAAAGAGCGAAGGCTAGGCACCTTGAGCTGGAAAATGCTCGAAAAGAAAAGCAGCTAATGGAGGTTGAGGATCACGTCGCCGCCGTAGACGAGATCGTCGGCATCATGTTGACCCACCTCAGTGGGTTGCCCGCGCGTTGCACCCGCGATTTGACGACCCGTCGTAGTATGGAGGCCGCCATTCTTCAGATGCGACAAGAGATTGCCGATACGGCTGCCGAACGGACGCGGGAGCATGAACGTGAAGCCGCAACGATAGGAGCGAACAGAACATGACGAAAATAAAAGCTGAAGACGGAATTGCGGATATCGAGACGCTCATGGCCGCAGCACGCCAAGAGCTACTGAAGCTACCAGCGGAGGCAGCACCAAATAACGATCAGGTCCGTAAAGCCTTGGAAACAGAGCTGGCAGCGATCCTGGCAAAGGCCGATGAGGCCGTGCATGTGCATCTCCGCCGACTGCGCGGAGTAGATGGGCACGCTTGACTTGCATTGGGGCTAGAAAGTTGGCCTTTGCTGATCCTTCACATCAACGGCGTACGCGGGCTCCAATGACACAGGGTCGGGACAAGGCCCGCTTTACGATGAAGGGTCTTGTCTCGGTTGTGAGCGTTCTTATCCAGTTTGAGGCTACGTGGCGCCGATTTTAGAGATATCCTAATTTCGCCCCTCCTCGGAACCGCTCCTATCATTTGATAATTGAGGAACCGCAGATACCCGCAACGAGGCGGTCATGTGTTATAAGTGCATTGAAATTGACGCAAAGATTGAGCGCTTCAGAAGGATCGCAGCTCGCTTTGATGATGACGCATTAAGCCAAGGTCTGGAAGCTGCCATCATCGAATTGCTGGCTGAAAAGTCCCTACTTCATCCCGAGCAGCAAGAGTAGGGCTGTCTCGGTTTGGTGGCTTCCTTTCAACGGCATCCCAGACCAACCCGTGACATAAGATCAAGGTATCAGGTCTCGACGGAAACAAGTGGTGCCCAATGGACCGCAACAACATCTATTTCTACCTCTCGCTGACATGGCTGGCAGTCATCGCTGGGGTCGCGGTCTACATGATGCTACGCTGAAGGTCGCGCGGCAGTTGACGAGGCTCTTTGGGACCGCGACCTTGCGCTATCTCAATGCACCTTTATAAAAGCTTCATAAATTATCTAACGTAGCCGAGCGGCGCCGCCACGACGTCACTGAGGTTATGGCCCCGGTCTCCTAGGCACTCCGGGGCCGCCTTCTAGGGATGGTAGCGACGACGAAAACCCTGTCAAAGGCGGAAGCCGTCCTGAAAGAGATGAAACGGGATGCGAATACAATCCGGTCCCGCGAACTGCGCGGGCTGGTCCGCGAGACCATTGAGGACTACCGCCAGTCAAGGCACTACGCAGGTTCTACAATTGAGCCGGGTCGGTTGGCGGCCTCTTTCAGCCCACGTTGATTTCAACTGACGGCCGTTAGCGGCGCCCCTTTTTGCTCATGCCGGACGTCTTGAGGCCGCCCTAGCATTCGCACCATCAACGCGTTGCGCATCGGTTCGACGCCCCACGCGCGAAGTGTCGTCACCACGGATTTTCAGGCGAGCCCTTACCTGAGCCGGGATTGCCAATAGGCACTCCGTTTGGAGCCGTGCCTGCACCTCTCCCGGTCGTGTTGGTTTGAGGACCCGCTGTCCCAACCGTCGATGGGTTGGTCGTGGTCGCTCCTGGGCGATTGACACTGGTGGTCACGGGAGATGTGGACGTTCCTTGACCGGAGGAGAACGTCGGATTTTTGGAGGTTGGGACGGGCGCGCCGGAGCGGCCGCCCGCAGGCGATAATCCACTCGCTCGAGACGTTGACGAGGATGATGCGCCGGAGTTGGAAGAGGCTGCTCCCGCGCCGGACGATCCGCTGCCCGCGCCTCCAGCACCGCCGCCACCACCTCCACCGCCACCTCCGCCCTGAGCGAATGCGGTTGCTGAAAGTGCCAACCAAGCAACTGCAATCATTATCGGTGCCCGAGCCATGCTCTTTCCTTCCCATTTAGATAGGGCAATCAAGGGGAGGCAGAGGAGTTCCTAACGCAAGGCCGTTCGCTCTTGTCGCCAATTGCGCGACCGGCTGCGATTTCTTCGGGGCGGCCTGGGGTTGCAACAGGGGATAGGCAGACTACAAAGGCATCTTACTACTCTCGATGCCTCGCTGAAGGCAGGAAGGCCGCAGCGGGAAAGTTATGGCGATGGTGCCGTGATGCGGTTTAGGCCGTCGCTATTTGGGCTCTAGTCGGTCCGCCAGAGGCGGACGCGACAAGCGTTCTTCCGGTCATTGCAAGATTGCACTGAGATGAAGACGACGCGAGGCGGCCTCACCATCCGAACGAATGCCTCATATGGCGCAGCATGTTGAGCGCCGCGTCCGTATAGAGGCCGTAGCTGTAATGCCGGTCGGCGGCGACAAGGCCGCTGAATGCGATCACTATGGCTAAAAAGACTTTCGGCATAATACGAAAGCATCCGCCTTGATGATTACGAAACGCTAAACAGAGCCACCAATTTCGGTGCTGGTCTAATTAGGACACCCGTAACGGTAAATTAGGACGCCGCTGTTATTACAGATTGTGTCGGGTTCGCCCCCGCGTCCCCCGACGGAGTTGAGTGCGTACCGGAATACCGAGGCCTCGGTTTTCGAACCGGGGCCTTTCGTTTGTCCGGTATAACTAAGACGAATTCTTAGAAGCTTTGAATTAGCCAATAAGCGAGAGCCGTCGAAAACACGCCCAATGCAACGGTAGCAACTTTAAAAACGAGGACTGCAGTCATGCTGTGCCTCCGTATTTTCAAATCACCTTAAAATCCTACTCCCTTCTTTTGGAAGCGCAACCAACGTAGTTCTGCCGGGCTACTCCCGTTGGGCGACCTCTGAAATTGACAAGTCCAGTCCGCGTCGTGCAAGCCATCATCGTTGGGGGGTTGCAGAGCGATGGGATGGATTGCGAACTGGCTTCGTCGGCCTGATGTCGGAGTGAAGCCTCGGGACGGCGCACAAGTGGACTTGCGACCGCTGTCAGAGCGCGGGGGCCGATGGCTCAAAGCCAACCTCTTTCAATTTCCGGGGGCCGTGTGGTCGCGTAAGCGCGGATGTGTCGAGCTGTCAGAGGGAGACGTGATCGCGCTGCATCTTGTCGTGGAGCGGCTGCGGGAGGCTGGGGTGCGAGTGCGGTTCGATGGGCGCCTCCGGCGCTGGGACGGCGTGTCGCCAGTATGGACGTTGTTGGTGCGGGGAAAGCGCTAATGAAGGAGAAAGGGCCGCCTGATCGGGCGACCCTTTCCGCGCGTCAAAATGATAGGTGTCGTAAAGCCAGCCCCGGGTGAAATACTCTAAGGATGAAATGTAGTGCCCGGACGCGCTTATAAGAGCGACGGATTGTTTCAGGATTATTTCGTGGCGCATTAAATCTGGCGGTCCGTTAGCAGGAACGGCGTTGGTGTGGCGGTTTAAGCACGCCGCTCGACAATTGCGGCCAGTCGGAACTTTAGCTGGACTGGCAGCGCTCGAAGTTCCAACCTGCCGCGATCATGCAGCACTTTCCCAAGTTTAAACCGGAAATGAAGAGCGGACGCTGGTTCGTGGCCGTCACAACCGGGTACGGGCCAGTCTCACACGTCGGGGATTTCGAGACTGAGGCTGAGGCGATGGAATGGATCGCGACGAAGTCAAAAGACTGGCCGGGTAAGCCGATCAAGCGGGAATAGGGATCGTATCGACCCTCCGACACGGTAAGCAGCGATACGCGTAGACGGCGGGCAGGTTTGCAATGTGCGGCAACGTTGCAAGGTAATCCATGGCCCGCCCGCATTCCCGGCAGAGGAGGATCGGTGGATTGTCCAGCGTCATTGAGGAAAGGGTAAGTGCCCGCCTCGGCGGGCGCACCTCCGGTCGAATACTGCCGATTATCGAAAATTGGCAGAAGCAGAGGAAGTGGTGGCCTAGCCACCATTGCACTCGTGAGCCTGTGGACAGGGAAGCGCCTACCAATTAATCTCAATCAAAAGTAGCGCGAAGCTGTGGATCAACCATCGGGCGGAAAACTATGGCAGCAGGATGGGCTTCAAACTGGCTCCATATCCCTGGGTTCGCACCTAAGAGTTTGGCGAGCCAAATTCCACGATTTCAGGAGAAACAATGACCCGATTGAGCAGGGCTGCTCTTGTAGTCTTGCTGTGTGCTCAACCGATGGCGGCGGGAGCCGACGCTGTCAGCGTTCCTGACGATGGATTGCTGACCGTTGACAAGCCGATCCAACAGATCATTGCCCATTATCGCCTCAACGAGCAGCAGGCGCAGCTTGCCAAAAGAGCCGCAGCGGGCTTCGCGTATATTGGCATGTGTCGAGGTGTCGGCTTTCCCGATGCGACAGGAGCAATCTCCCTGATCATGGGTGCAGACCCCGACGTGCCGTACCAAGCCGCAGCCCTTGCCATTCTCGGAGTTTACACGCGCTCAGCCTTTGGACGATCAAGTTCGGCAGCGTGCGCGAGGGTTTATGATGACGCTACAAAGCAATAGGCATCATGTACTGTTGTTCGCTACCTCTTGGAGATTGCACCCGTGGGTGAAGCTAAAGCCAAGCGCGTCAGATTGAAGGCGTCACCGTGCAGGTGTCGGTCCAAGCTTCCAGCAGCAGCTTGTTGCTTTGCTGGTCCCTATTGGCACAAAAAGCCAGCGCCGCTAGGTCTCCAAATGTTGCCACATGAGACATCGCACGACCGATGCTACATGCGCGAATTGCAAAATTGTGAAGGTCCTATTTCGGGCGAGCACTTGATCTCCGAGAGCGTCATTAAAGTTCTTCGAGGCGAAGGTGACTTCACGGTTTCGGGCTTGCCCTGGCAAGAGGCTGATGAGGAAAAGCGACTAGCGCCCGCCAACCTCACCGCTAATTGCCTGTGCAGGCGGCACAACAGCGCGCTTACTCCCTTGGATAGCGCTGCTGGATTATTTTTCTCCAGTTTGCGAGATTGCATGGAAATGGAGGACGCTCCAACTCCGTTTTTGTTTTCGGGACACGATATCGAACGGTGGCTTCTGAAGACGTTGAAAGCGATGGCTGTTTCGGGAAACCTCGCGCGAGGTCGTGTTAGATTGCCTGGAGTGTTCGCGCGCGATGTCGACGTCATCAAGCTGCTGGACCACTCCGACAAATGGCCTTCGGCTGCGGGTCTCTACTTTATAATGCCGACCGGCGCGCGCTTCATCAATCATCCAAGGTTTCGACTTCAGCCCTGGTTCGACGATGCTCAAGAAGAAATCGTCGGACTATGGGCCAGCTTCTACGGCCTCGAATTCGTGATGATGATCGCAGCGCCGAATGTCACCGCCAGTCCCGGCCTTAAGCAATGGCTGTATCGCCCCGGCAGCATTGAGATGTCGATAGGAAAATCTCGTAGACTTATCGAGTTAAGCTGGCAGGACGGCATGCCGCATGCTCCAGTCAAATTCGTCTTTGAACAATCTGTAAATCGGTGATGAAATCGTCCGGTTTGGCGCAATGTGCAATCTACTATTGAACAACTACCAACCAATTTGCGGAAAGCCATGCCCGTGATCCTAACCACCGACGAGGAGCGCGATGTTTGGTTGCGCGAGCCGTGGGATGAGGCCAAGGTCCTGCAAGCGGCCATTGCCGGATGAGGCGCTAAGCATTGTCATGCGGGGCGCAGACAAAGAAGATAAGGCGGCCTAATGCCATCTCAAGACTGGAACAAGATTAGATTTCTTGAAAGCACATCAAACCTCAAAGCGATTGTCAAACAATCGACGGGAAGGATGCCGTCAACTGAAATAGCTCGCGACATTGCCGCCTGTTTGCAACAAGGCAGGTTATTTTTTGACATCGCCGCCTCCGCTCAACTCCAAGTGCAGCCATTGCAGATCTATTACGGGATCGTAGGATTTTCTAAGGCCATCATTCTCGCGCGGAACCTGCTGTCGCGCGGCGATCAGGATGGAAGGCAGCGTCAATCAAGGTGAGAGAGTTTCGCTGGGCTCGTGACGTAGGGAGGGCGTAGCCCGACCGGAGTTACGAGCCCCAGCGTCGGCGCGATCCCGAGGAGGACCGCGCCGACTGGTGATCGCGGCCGGCGGGGTTATGCAAGTGGTTCTTCCGCCAAGAGGAATCACTCGCGTGCCCGGCCGACACATCACAGATCACCAGATGAGGCTCTACATGAAGTACCGTCAGACCGATAGCCCGCCAGTGGCGGCGGCCAAGGCATCATTCAGTGCGTCGACCGC